>BNCN01000056.1 GCA_014656495.1 Comamonas sp. KCTC 72670 | reverse complement strand
AGGCGCAGCGCGCTGGCGCGGTCCGGGAAGGCGCCCACGGAGCGGATGCGGCGCTTCACCTCACCGTGGAGGCGCTCCAGGCCGTTGGTGCTGCGCAGGCGCTTTCAGTGGGCCTTGGGGAAGGAGAAGAAGCAGGTGGCGGCGGCGAAGCCCTGGCGCAGGCACTCCATGGCCTCGGGCACCTGGCGCCCCAGTCCCTCCTGGAGGGCCTCCATTCGCTTCCTGGCGTCCTGGAGGGTGGGGGCCGCGAAGATGGCGGACGTCTCTTTCCCCAACCGCCCTCGCAGCTGAGAGTCCCCCGCTTCCGTGGACACCCCCGATGTGATGGAAGGGTGTTCGATGTCGGAGAGCGAGAAGAAGCAGAGGCGACAGCGGCGTAGCTTCAGCCCGGAGTTCAAGGCCGGGGCTGTGAAGCTGGTGCTGGAGGAGGGCAAGTCCGTCGCGGAGGTTGCGAGAGACTTGGACCTGACCGAGACGGCCTTCCGCAGGTGGGTAGAGCAGGCCAGA
>BNCN01000055.1 GCA_014656495.1 Comamonas sp. KCTC 72670 | reverse complement strand
GAAGAAGTTGCCCTTCACGTAGCGCACGCCCGCCTCCACCTTGCCCTTCTTCTCAGGGGCGCGGGGTGGGGCCGGGTCGACGATGAAGCCGTAGTGGCGCGCCAGCGCGCGGTAGCTGCGCTGCAGGGCCCTCTCCCCGTCCACCCCGAAGGCCGCACGCACCACCGCCGCCTTGAGGTTGTCGGGCACCACGCAGCGGGGCACCCCGCCGAAGTACGCGAAGGCGGCCTCGTGACAGCGCAGCCACGTCTCCACGCGCTGGTCGAAAACCACCGTGGCGAAGAGGTGGCGGCTGTAGCCGAGCACCATGACGAACACCCAGGCGCGTCGGAGCGTCCCGGCCTCCGCATCGTACAGCCGGCCCACTTCGCCGAAGTCCACCTGCGCGACTTCGCCTGGGGCCGTCTCCACGGGGATTGCGACGTCCTCTTCACTCACGCCCTGGGCCCGACGCACGCTGCCCACCAGGCGTTTGACGGCCGAGAGGCTCCCTACCGGCACCCCCGCCTCCATCTGCAACCGGGTGAAGATGGCCTGCGGCTGCAGTCCCTT
>BNCN01000054.1 GCA_014656495.1 Comamonas sp. KCTC 72670 | reverse complement strand
CACGGCATCCACCGGGTGCAGGGCCAGTCGCTGGCCGTCCACCTCCACCCAGGGCGCCGCGTCGGCGTCGGCCAGAGTGCGGCAGATGAAGACGAGGCGTCCGGCCAGGTGGCCTGCGTCCAACTCGTAGTCCACGCCGTCCAGCGCCACGGTGGTGTCGCGGCGTACGCGCCGGCGAATGCGCACGGTGAGCGCGTCGGCCAGGGCCTTCTCGTCCAGCCCGTCCGGCGCGCGCGGGTGGGCCCCGAAGACGGACGCGGGCGTGCGGCCCACGAGACTCGAGTGCGCGGCGGCGTGGTAGTGCGCGTCGAGGAAGGCCCACAGGCGGACGTTGACGTCGTGCAGGCTGGCCACAGGCCCCAGGAAGTCCAGACAGCCCTCGCGAAGCGTGCGCCAGAAGCGCTCCATTTTTCCGCGCGCGGGCGCGTCATAGGGCCTGGCGTGCAGGAGGGAAATGCCCAGACGCGCGCACGCGGTGGCCAGGGTGTCCCCCCGGTAGGTGGCGCCATTGTCCAGGTAGAGGGCGTCCGGCTTGCCGTGACGGCGCAGCGCGCGCACGAAGAGGCCCAGCATGTCCACCTCCCGCTCGGAGTGGTGGGCCTCCAGGGCCACGACGTAGCGGC
>BNCN01000053.1 GCA_014656495.1 Comamonas sp. KCTC 72670 | reverse complement strand
GGCATCGTCCAAGAGGGCGTGCACGCGCAGGGGACGCGACTTGCCGCCCACCTCAAGCGCGGGGCCGTGACAGACGTCCCCGTGCCACAGCGCCATGGGGCGCTCCACCTGCCACCTCAGGCGCGTGCGGCTCCCCGCCGAGTCGCGCAGGGCCACCCTGTCCAGGCCCTCCTGGTGGAAGAGACGGCGCACGGTGGACGCGGAGACGACGCCCTCCTGCATGCGCCCGTCAGTCACCAGCGTGCGCAAAATGAGGGCGACGGACGCCGAAGGGTGCTCGCGGCGGATGTCGCACAGCAATTCGCGCAGCGGCCCTGGCACCTCCTGCGCCCGGCCCTTGTCGCGCCGAGGCTGGGGCGTCAGTCCCGCCAGTCCTCGCCTGCGAAAGGCGTAGTACCACCGCTCCAGCGTCGGCACCGAGAAGCTGCGCGTCGCGTCCGCTCCAGGGGGCCGGAAGCGCTGGGTGGCCAGTTGCGAAAGCGCCGCCGCCAGTTGGCCGCGGTCGAGTTCCGCTTGAGTCAGGGCGCCGATGACGCCGTGACGAAAGACGGCCACGGCCTCGGCGTGAGAGGCGGGTGACAACTCGTCCATGCACTCCTCCAGGGGCCCGCCACGAGGAAAGGGAGGGCGGGCCAGGTGCGGCGA
>BNCN01000052.1 GCA_014656495.1 Comamonas sp. KCTC 72670 | reverse complement strand
TGGCGCGCCACTACGGCTTCATCGTCGACCCGGCCCCACCCCGCGCCCCTGAGAAGAAGGGCAAGGTGGAGGCGGGCGTGCGCTACGTGAAGGGCAACTTCTTCTCCGGGCGGGCCGGAGAGGACGCGCGCGAGTGCGAGGCCGCACTGCAGCGCTGGCTGCGGGACGTAGCGTCGGTGCGCGTGCACGGCACGACGGGGCGTCAGCCGCGCCTCCTCTTCCAGCAGGCCGAGGCCGAGGCGCTGCGTGCGCTGCCGGCGGCCGCGTGGGCGCCCGAGGTGTGGCACGAGGCCCGCGTGCACCGCGACGCCCACGTCATGTACGGCCGACGGCTGTACTCAGTGCCTTGGCGTCTCATCGGCCAGCGCGTCTGGCTGTGCGTCACGGCCCACGACGTGCGCGTGTACGTCCAGGATGAGCGCGTGGCCACCCACCCGCTGCGCGGCGAGGGCCACCGCAGCACCGTGGAGTCCCACCTGCCCGAGGCGCGCGCGGCCCTGCGCCACCGCAGCCGCGGCCACTGGGAGACGAGGGCGGCCCGGCTGGGGCCTCACGCCGAGGCATATGTGCGCGCCGTCTTCGACGCCGATGACGTCCTCAGCCAGCTGCGCTGCGTGCAGGCCATGGTGGTGCACCTGGAGGGCTTCCCGCGAGAGCGGGCCGAGGCCGCGTGCCGCCGGGCGCTGCACTTCGGCAACCTGCGCTACCAGGGCCTCAAGGACATCCTGCGCCGCGGCCTGGACTTGCAGCCGTTGCCCCAGGACGGGCACCTGGCCATCGCCACTCCCGCCGCCACGGCTGCGTCGCCGGCGCCCCGCTACGCGCGCGACGTGCGCACGCTGCTGTTGCGTTAGCGCTCCCCCTCGCTGTC
>BNCN01000051.1 GCA_014656495.1 Comamonas sp. KCTC 72670 | reverse complement strand
AGGGGTTGGCACCCGCGTTGTACGAGCCGCCGCCACCGCCACCCCCGCAGTTCGTCGCCGCGCCACCCGCGCCGCCGCCGCTGAAGCCGCCGCCGCCACCGGCCGCGCCACCCGCGCCGCCACCGCCGCCGAAGCCACCGTTGCCGCTGAGCGTGCCCGTGCCGCCCGCGCCCCCCGCGCTGATGGCCGTGCCACCATGGCCGCCGCCAGAGCCCGGGCCGTTGGCCCCCGTCCCGCCCGAATGCGTCAGGCCCGCGCCGCCGCCACCGCCGCCGTGGAAGCCCTGCACACCGCCCGCGCCGCCGCCCTGGTTGCTGCCACCGCTCGCGCCAGGGCTGCCGTTACCCCACGTGCCATCCAGGTTCAGCGCGCCGCCCCAGGCGTTGAAGCCATTGCAGCCCGCGCCACCGCCGCCGCCCGCCGCCACCATCAGCGACGACACAGACACCGCCCCCGTTCCACGCCACGCGAACGAGCCGCCCCCACCGCCGCCGTTGGTGCCATTGGCTCCGGCACCGCCCACCAGCAGCGTCAGTTGCTCTCCCGCCGTCACGTTGAACGTCCCCTGGACGGACGCGCCCAGCCCTGCTCCCGAGTGGTTGTACGCGTTGCCACCGCGCGCCCCCACCGCGCGCACCGTCACCGCGCTCACGTTCGCCGGCACCGTGAAGGTCTGCAGCCCGCCGGTGTAGCTGAACGTCTCGGTGACCGTGACGGCCGGAAGCCAGGAGAGCTCGATCTGCCCGTGGCCCGTGCCCACGTCGAGGTCGTTCGAGGGGTTGGCACCCGCGTTGTACGAGCCGCCGCCACCGCCACCCCCGCAGTTCGTCGCCGCGCCACCCGCGCCGCCGCCGCTGAAGCCGCCGCCGCCACCGGCC
>BNCN01000050.1 GCA_014656495.1 Comamonas sp. KCTC 72670 | reverse complement strand
GAAGCCAGCGTGGCCTGTCGGCGGGACGCCCGGGGGGACCGGTTTGGCCGAACCGGTGCGGACCGGTTTGGCCGAACTCACCCAGACCGGGTTCGCCGAACTCCGGAGGACCTGTTACGCCGAGCTACGACACCGGGCCGAACCAAGTCTGGAGTTGGGACATCACCTACCTGCGCGGCCCGGTGAAGGGCAGCTTCCTCTTCCTGTACCTCGTGGTGGACGTCTTCAGCCGTCGCATCATGGGCTTCGCGGTGCACGAAGAGGAGTCGTCCGAGAAAGCCGCGGCCCTCATCCGCCGCGCCTGGCAGGAGGCTGGCTGCCCCGAGGGGCTGGTGCTGCACTCGGACAACGGCGGCCCCATGAAGGGCGCCACGCTGCTGGCCACCTTGCAGTGGCTGGGCGTCACCCCGTCCTTCAGCCGGCCCCGTGTCTCGGACGACAATGCCTTCTCCGAGGCCCTCTTCCGCACGCTGAAGTACCGTCCCAGCTTCCCGCCGCACCCCTTCGCGTCCGTCGAGGACGCGTGCTGCTGGGTGACGCGCTTCGTGGCCTGGTACAACACGGAGCACCGCCACTCCGGCATCCGCTACGTCACGCCCGAGGACAGGCACTTCGGCCGCGAGGGTGCGCTGCTGGCCCGACGCCACCAAGTGTACCAACGCGCCAAAGGCCGTCACCCCGAGCGATGGAGCCGCGACACGCGCGACTGGACGCCCGCGGGCCCCGTCCGTCTCGGCCCCTCTCCCAACCTCACCCCCGCAGTACAGGAGTTGAAGCGCATCGGTTGAATCCTTTCACGCGACATCTACCTTGACGCTCACCGGTGGGGCGCAAGGACCAGCGCAACGGCAGCTACCTGCGAGGCCTGTTGACGTCCATGGGGCACCTGGAGGTAGCGGCGCCCCGGACTCGGGCCAGCGGAGCGGCGGGGGCGGTACTGGGCCGCTACAAGCGGCGCAGCGAGGAACTCGACGAGGCGATTACCTCGGCCTACGTGCAGGGCGTCTCCACGCGGAAGATGGGGCGGGTGACACGGGCGCT
>BNCN01000049.1 GCA_014656495.1 Comamonas sp. KCTC 72670 | reverse complement strand
TCTTCCGCCAGTCGCGCCTCTTCCTCGGCAAGGCGTTCGGCTTCGAGCCGAGCCTCTTCAGCCAGGCGCGCCTCTTCCGCCAGCCGCGCCTCTTCCGCCAGCCGAGCTTCCTCAGCGACGCGACGCTCTTCTTCGATTCGGGCCTCTTCAGCGAGGCGAGCCTCTTCCGCGAGTCGGGCCTCTTCGGCGAGTCGGGCTTCCTCAGCGACGCGACGCTCTTCTTCGAGCCGGGCCTCTTCAGCGAGGCGAGCCTCTTCAGCGAGTCGGGCTTCCTCAGCGACGCGACGCTCTTCTTCGAGGCGCGCCTCTTCCGCCAGCCGCGTCTCTTCCGCGAGTCGGGCCTCTTCAGCCAACCGCTCCGCTTCGAGCCGAGCCTCCTCGACCAGTCGGGCCTCTTCTGCGAGCCGGGCCTCTTCCGCGAGTCGGGCTTCCTCAGCGACGCGACGCTCTTCTTCGATTCGGGCCTCTTCAGCGAGGCGAACCTCTTCTGCGAGTCGGGCCTCTTCAGCGAGGCGAACCTCTTCTGCGAGTCGGGCCTCCTCAGCCAGCCGATCCGCTTCGAGCCGAGCCTCCTCAGCCAGTCGCGCCTCTTCTGCGAGGCGAGCCTCCTCAGCCAGTCGCGCCTCTTCTGCGAGGCGAGCCTCCTCAGCCAGTCGCGCCTCTTCCGCGAGCCGGGCCTCTTCCTCGGCAAGGCGTTCGGCTTCGAGCCGGGCCTCTTCCGCGAGCCGAGCCTCCTCAGCCAGTCGCGCCTCTTCCGCGAGCCGGGCCTCTTCCGCGAGCCGAGCCTCCTCAGCCAGTCGCGCCTCTTCCGCGAGCCGGGCCTCTTCAGCTAGGCGACGCTCCTCTTCGAGGCGAGCCTCTTCCGCGAGGCGCGCCTCTTCCTCGGCAAGGCGTTCGGCTTCGAGCCGGGCCTCCTCAGCCAGTCGCGCCTCTTCCGCGAGCCGGGCCTCTTCCTCGGCAAGGCGTTCGGCTTCGAGCCGGGCCTCCTCAGCCAGTCGCGTCTCTTCCGCGAGCCGAGCCTCCTCAGCCAGTCGCGCCTCTTCCGCGAG
>BNCN01000048.1 GCA_014656495.1 Comamonas sp. KCTC 72670 | reverse complement strand
CACCTGGCCATCGCCACTCCCGCCGCCACGGCTGCGTCGCCGGCGCCCCGCTACGCGCGCGACGTGCGCACGCTGCTGTTGCGTTAGCGCTCCCCCTCGCTGTCCCCGCAGTCCCACCCCGCTCAAGGAGTGTCCCGCCGCATGAGTACCTATGACGAGCTCGTCCCCGTGTTGAAGAAGCTGCGCCTGTCCGGGCTGCTGCAGTCCATCGAGGTGCGCTGCCGCGAGGCGGCCGACGCCAACTTGTCGCTGACGGAATTCCTCTACCGACTGCTGGCCGACGAGGTGGAGCGGCGCGACGGCAAGCAGTTGGACGTGCGCATGCGCCGTGCCGCCTTCGAGCGGCCCAGCACCCTGGAGGACTTCGACTTCTCCTTCAACACCTCCGTCCCGCGCACCAAGGTGCTGGAGCTGGGCACCTGCACCTTTGTCGAGCGGCAAGAGAATGTGCTGGTGGTGGGCCCGGCGGGCGTCGGCAAGAGTCACCTCGCCCAGGCGCTGGGCCAGCGTGCTTGCCGCGCCGGCCACGCCGTCCTCTACGTGAGCGCCCACGACATGCTCACTCAGTTGCGAGCCTCACGTGCCGACAACAGCTACGAGCGACGCCTTCTGCGCTTCACCACGCCAGCCCTGCTCATCATCGATGACTTGGGACTGCGGCCCCTCACGGGCGAGGAGGGCGTCGACCTGTACGAGATTATCCGCCGTCGCTACGAGCGCGCGGCCACTTGCATCACCTCCAATCGCGCCCTGGAGGAGTGGCCTCCGCTTTTTGGTGACGCACTGCTGGCCAGCGCCGCCATGGACCGGCTGTTGCACCACTCCCATGTCCTCACCATCGAGGGTGACAGCTACCGCAACCCACCGCTCGCCAAGCGCACCCGAGCACCGCGCGCGGCCCAGGTAGAGACTGCCGCACGCTGATACTTGGCGGAGCCCCTGCCGGACCGGTTTGGCCGAACCCGCGCGGCCCACTCCGTCGCGATTCCTGGGCGCTTCACGTCCGGACCTGGTTGGCCGAACCGAACAGCGACCTGATTGGCCGAGCCTTGACAC
>BNCN01000047.1 GCA_014656495.1 Comamonas sp. KCTC 72670 | reverse complement strand
TGTTGCCGCGCATCTTTGGTGATGGCCGGGTAGTCCGGCTGGTTGATGGTCATCGCTGGAGGCGCGCGTTAGCGCGCCTCGCAGTTCGATGGGCATCAGGGCGAGCGCGCGTAGCGCGCAAGCCCGTGATGCTTTCAAACTCTACGGCTCGTCGATTCCGACGGTGTCGAGCACGCGGGCCAGCACGTCGCGCTCCACCAGCTTCTTCCTTCGCCGAGCGGCCTCGCGCAGCGCGGCCGTGGCGAGCCGGTCCACGTCGCGCAGCGCGCCACTGGCGGCCTCATGCAGCATGGCCAGTGCGTCCGAGGCGAAGAGTTCGCGGTCGCACCCGGCGCGGGCCAGCCGCACCCGGAGGTACTCCGCGGTGTCCTCCGGAGTGAGTGGCTCAATTCGCAGCCGGGTGTGCAGGCGCGAGTAGAGGCTGCGGTTGTGGCGGCGCACCATGCGCGACTCCAGTTCGGGCAGCCCGACGAGGATGAGCGAGAGCAGCGCGCGTGAGTCCCACTGGTAGTTGAGGAGGATGTGGAGGTGGTCCAGCACGTCCTGGTGGAGCAGGTGGGCCTCGTCCAGCAGGAAGACGGGGTGCAGCTTCTCGGCGCCCAGTTGCTCGACGTGAGTCGTCACCGAGTAGAAGACGGCGGCCGCGGTGGCCGACGGCTTGAGGCCGAGCGCCAGGCACAGCTGGCGGTAGAAGTCGCGGCGGCCCAGGGTGGCGTTGTGACAGTACGTCAGACGGAAGCCCTGGGCAGGCAGCCGGTGTCGCAGCGCTCGCAAGACGCACGTCTTGCCCACGCCCGGCTCGCCGGTGAGCACGACGCTGGCGCGGTTGCGTAGGGCCTCGCCCAACTCCTCCACGAGGGCGGCCTTGGAGGTGGGCAGCCAGAGCTCCGCGTCCGAAACCTCTTTGGAGAAGGGCGCGCAGGTGAGGCCGAAGTGGCCCAGGTAGGCGGGCGTCATTCGTCACCTCCGTCCTGCTGCGCGTGCGCGGGAGGGCGGCCGACAACCCTGTCCAGCAGCGCCTGGGCCGGCGCGAAGGCCGGGTGGCGTGGGGCCGTCTCGTCGAGGTGCGGTTTTCGGTAGGGCCTCTCTCTACGGGCGTTGC
>BNCN01000046.1 GCA_014656495.1 Comamonas sp. KCTC 72670 | reverse complement strand
GTGGCGCTCCAGTGTCGCCATCTTCGCCTCCAGCGACGTCAGGCGCTCTTTGAGTTCCTCGGCCTCCTCGCGCCAGGGACAGAAGTGGTCTTGCGGGAGCTCGCAAGGCACCTGGCAGCAACACGCCGACGCCGTGCTGCGTCCCGGGCTTTTCGCCTCATGTGCCCGTGCGCTCGGGAGGCGTCCAGGCGGGCTGGCGCCTCACCTGGGCCACGTCGATGCCGTCCAGCAGCATCGCCAACTGCGTGGCGTCCAGGTGCACTACCTGCGCGCCCGCGTCCACCGGCGGCAGCCGGAAGCGCCCCGTCTCCAACCGCTTGTACAGCAGCACGAAGCCGCCCCGACTCCACGTCAGCACCTTGATGCGGTCCCCTCGCCTCGAGACGAAGGCGAAGAGGTGGCCTGAGTAGACGTCCTCTCCCCAGGCGCTGCGCACCAGCGCCATGAGGCCGTCTATCGACTTGCGCATGTCCACGGGCGTTGTGGCCAGCACCACGCGCACCGACGCGGGCAGGGCAAACACGCCTCACCGCCCCAGCGCCGCGACGAGTCGGGCCACGTACTCCACGTCAGTGCCCACGGCAAAGCGCAGGCGAGCCCCTCCCTCCGCGACGACTTCCACGAAGGTGGTGCTCGGCTCCACGGGAGGCATTACCTGGACTGGCAGCAGGCGGACCGCCTCGGCCTTCGCCGCCAGGTGCCGGCGGCGCCGGTACACCCACGACTGCACCGTGCTCAGCCTCACGCCCCGCTGCCGCGCGAAATCCACCTGCGTCAGCCCGCTGGCCTCGAAAGACTCCGCGACCTGGAACCACTCCTGCTTCTCCACCGCCTTCGACATGCTCTCCAGCGTCCACGGCGGTGGCTCTCTCCTCAACGCCTCTCAGCACGTCGTTGGCCGGACGCTTACGCATTGCCGCCCCCGCGGCTGCGGCGGGACGCTGGCTGACGCGCACTGGCACCAGGGCTGCGCTCTTCTCGATAGGCTTTGGACGGGGATGGCCCTTGCGCCACTCGTAGAGCGTCGGCCCGGACACGCCCAGCTTCTGCGCCGCGTCCGTCACCGTCCCTCCCGCCGCCACGGTGTGCTCGGCGTAGCGCACC
>BNCN01000045.1 GCA_014656495.1 Comamonas sp. KCTC 72670 | reverse complement strand
GTCCCTGCTGAACTCAAACTCAGACACCGCTGAATGACCCCGCCAAGGAGCCTTCCTCCCCCGAACCCCCTCCGAACCAACTACACAGGATTCGGGACTTGACCCAGTCATCAGGAGGTCAGCGGGGAGCAGATCATCTACAGGACCAACTCGACTCCCCTCAGCCCACGTCCTCACCTTCGCTGTTGGTCTCTACTGCCTCCACCACTGTCCTGTTTACCCAATCCTTCTTGCGGCTCTTGAGTTGGTGGCAATTCGCGCAGAGGCAACGGAATGTCGAGACGGGGTCCTTCCGTCCCTCGACATGGTCGAGTTGCAAGCACCGCATATCCGGGAACCCGCAGTCTGCGCACCGGTACCGTGCGTTCCTTGCCGCGTGCAGTGCACCCTTTCCGTAGTTCTTGCGCTCTGACCCGTTGGTCCGCGTGGAGAGCCACCGGGCTAAAATCTTCTCGCGTTCCTCAAGGAAATCCCATGCTACTTTCCTCCGAGCCGACTCAAGATTCGTGGGGCCTTGGGTCTCGTAGAGGTAGCGCAACGCCGTCTTGAGACAGCCCTGCACCGCAGATGGCGCAGCATCAACACGTTCCTGGATGAACGATGGGTTGTCGAACCGCTCAGAGGGAATCACGAATTCATCGGGTACCTCGATTCGATGCTCCACGGCTCTCCTCCTGGTGCAATGCCGGAAGTCCAGCGGCTGGAACCTCTCGAACCTCGCCCTCTTGCCATAGCCCAGCAGTGAGCGGCAGCGAAGATTGCCCAGGAGCGCATTCGTCAGCGATGCAGATCGTCTCCGGCTGCCGCGCATCCTGCACCACCACCACCACCATGAGCCTCGTCTTCACGAGGTTCAGATGCAGGACGGGTTTCAATCCAGCAGCGACAACGGGGGCCCGCCATGTCCAGCGTAGAGGCCGGGCTGCGTGACCTCATCCGCGCCCTCGTGCGCGAGGAATTGGCAGCGCTCCACGGAGATGCAGCAGCTCCCCGCGAGCTGGTGCAGGCGGGGCCTCTCAGCAGTACCCATCCGCTTCCGGTTTAGCCGCCGCTCCCGAGGGATGCCTCACGCTTGCGCCGTTCACGCTCGCGGCGCTGCTGGCGTGAGCGGGCGGTCACCTCCGCGATG
>BNCN01000044.1 GCA_014656495.1 Comamonas sp. KCTC 72670 | reverse complement strand
GACAGCGAGGGGGAGCGCTAACGCAACAGCAGCGTGCGCACGTCGCGCGCGTAGCGGGGCGCCGGCGACGCAGCCGTGGCGGCGGGAGTGGCGATGGCCAGGTGTTGCCGGTCACGAGAAAGCGCAGAATCCTGGTCATCAGGTCGACCGGATTTCCAGGGTTCGTGGCCACCACGTGCCCCGCCGCGTCAAGGGCAAGCTCGCTCCGCTCGGCGCCTGACGGCGCCCCTGTGACTCGGGGACCCCGTGGAGGCAGGGGGCCACCGGCCAGCGCTCGGAGAGCACTGGCCTGAAGTCAATGCCCTCTCTCGACCATGACCAGATTCCCGCGTTTTCTGGTGACCATCAACAGCCAGGTGCCCGTCCTGGGGCAACGGCTGCAAGTCCAGGCCGCGGCGCAGGATGTCCTTGAGGCCCTGGTAGCGCAGGTTGCCGAAGTGCAGCGCCCGGCGGCACGCGGCCTCGGCCCGCTCTCGCGGGAAGCCCTCCAGGTGCACCACCATGGCCTGCACGCAGCGCAGCTGGCTGAGGACGTCATCGGCGTCGAAGACGGCGCGCACGTACGCCTCGGTGTGAGGGCCCAGTTGGGCCGCCCTCGTCTCCCAGTGGCCACGGCTGCGGTGGCGCAGGGCCGCACGCGCCTCGGGCAGGTGGGACTCCACAGTGCTGCGGTGGCCCTCGCCGCGCAGGGGGTGGGTGGCCACGCGCTCGTCCTGGGCGTACACGCGCACGTCGTGGGCCGTGACGCACAGCCAGACGCGCTGGCCGATGAGACGCCAAGGCACTGAGTACAGCCGTCGGCCGTACATGACGTGGGCGTCGCGGTGCACGCGGGCCTCGTGCCACACCTCGGGCGCCCACGCGGCCGCCGGCAGCGCACGCAGCGCCTCGGCCTCGGCCTCGGCCTGCTGGAAGAGGAGGCGCGGCTGACGCCCCGTCGTGCCGTGCACGCGCACCGACGCCACGTCCCGCAGCCAGCGCTGCAGGTCGGCCTCGCACTCGCGCGCGTCCTCTCCAGCCCTCCCGACGAAGAAGTTGCCCTTCACGTAGCGCACGCCCGCCTCCACCTTGCCCTTCTTCTCAGGGGCGCGGGGTGGGGCCGGGTCGACGATGAAGCCGTAGTGGCGCGCCA
>BNCN01000043.1 GCA_014656495.1 Comamonas sp. KCTC 72670 | reverse complement strand
CGGCCCAGGGCCGCCTTCCGCAGCGCGGCCTCGGAGCGGTTGTTGTCGAGGGGGAGGCGCTCATTCTCCACGAAGCGCGTGAGGGCCTCCCACTGCTTGAGGGCGTAGGAGATGGCCTGGCCCAGCGGACTCTTGGGCGGGTGACGCGGGGCCTGTGCCTCGAGCCAGACGTGCAGCCTGGAGAGGACGGGGGCGCTGCGCAGTTGGCGAAGTTCGCGGTGGGCGGCCGTGCGCACCAGGTCCGCGTCTTTGGCCTGGGCCTCCACGCGGTAGAGTTCGAGGATGAGGTCCAGGACATCGCGCGCCTGGGGCGCGGTGGCCAGCGCGTCGAAGAAGCGGCGGCGGCAGTGGGCCCAGCAGCCGACGCGGACGCGGCCCTTGGGCAGCGTCACCGCGTTGTAGCCGGTGTACCCGTCCACCACGAGGGCGCCCGCGCTGCCGCCCAATACTTCCTTGGGTGTCTTGCCGCCCCGGCCCATGCTGAAGCGGTAGCCGATGAGCCACTCGCCCGCGTCATTCTGGGTGAGGAAAGTCCAGAGGTAGCCCCGCTTCGTCTTCTTCACGTCCAGCACGTGCAAGGGCGTCTCGTCGGCCCACACCACATCCGCCGAGGCAATGCACTGCAAGAGGTGCTGGGACAGCGGCAGCAGCACCGAAGCCGCCTGGTGGAAGAGGTCCGTCAGCGTGCTGCGACTCATGGGCACGCCGCTGCGCTCCACGCGCTGGGCCAGCCGGTGCAGCGGCATGGCGTCCGCGCACTTCGACGTCACCACGTGCGCGATGAAGCCAGGGCCGTACTCGCCCCTGTCCACCACCCGAGGCGGTGGCGGCGCGGTGACGACGCCCTTGCCGCACGTGCAGGCCAGCACTTCCTGCACGTGCACCTGCCGCTCGAAGCGCGCCGGAATGTGCTCGAAGAGCACCGAGGCGCGGCCCTTGCCCAACGGCCGCATGTCCTCGCCGCCGCAGGCCGGGCAGCAGCGCTCCTCGGCGGGCACCGCGTGGCGAATCTCCCGCGACGGGGCCTCCTCCGCCTTCCGGGCCGCTCTTTCTCGGCGCTTCTTCTTCGCGGCCTCCGCCTGGGCCGCCGTGGCGTCCGCATCCCCGCGCAGCTCGGAGGCCACCGTCGGCAGCTTCTCCGTCCTAC
>BNCN01000042.1 GCA_014656495.1 Comamonas sp. KCTC 72670 | reverse complement strand
CATCCGCTTCCGGTTTAGCCGCCGCTCCCGAGGGATGCCTCACGCTTGCGCCGTTCACGCTCGCGGCGCTGCTGGCGTGAGCGGGCGGTCACCTCCGCGATGAGAAGAATGCGCTCCTCCAATTGCTCCAGCGTCACGCCCCTGCTCATCATCGCATGCGACAGCAGCAGTGGTGCGCAGCGGGTCAAAGCCAGCACCAGTGCGAGCCGCCCTGTCGCCTGCTGCTGGCCCGACGCGTCGTCCTTCTGCGGCATCGACAACTCCAGCAGCCGAGAGAGCGCAAGGGCAATCACCTTGGCGTACACCAACGAGAGCACTGCTCCAGGCCGCGTGGCGCGTAGCGCCGTCAGCCCCACGCCGGACTTGAGGGCTTTGAAGAGAAGCTCCACCCTCCAGCGCAGACGGTAGGCCTCGGCCACCTCGAGTGCTGTCAACACGTCGCGGCCTACCGTCGTCAAATACCAACGCCGCTCGCCCTCTGGCCCTTGCACGGCCACCACCCGCGCCGAGGCCGTGCGCCCCTGCTTCTCCAGTTGCACGTCCACGTCGATGACGCCGCCCTCCTCACGCAGCACGCCTTGCAGCAGCGCATCCGTCAGGCGCATGCCACGCGCCCGTACGCGCTCGCCCTTGCCCACGTGCACCCGCAGCACCTTCGGGTCATGCTGGGCCTTCAACCTCACCAGGAAATGAGCTCTGGCCTCAATCGCGTCGAGGAAGCGGCCGGTGTCCGTGTACCCCAGGTCCATGAAGGTGAGCGTGCCGGGAGCCAACGCCCCTTCGGGCAAAGCGCGCGTGTCCTGAGTGCGCTGGGGCGTCACGCCGTCCGCCACCGGCATCTCGTCTCGAAGTGACACCAGCGCGTGCCATTTGAAGGCGGCTGGCCGTGCCAGACTGGTGGACGGAGCCCAGTCAGCCGCCAGTCGCCGCAGCAGTTGGCAGGTGGAGTCGGCTACCTGCACGTCTGAGAATTCTTCCAGCAAGGCTCCCAGTTCATTGAAGGGCTTGTCCTCACAGGCGGCCTCTCGCACGGCCTGCACGGCCCGACTGGCCACCTCTCTCATCAACTGCCCGAAGGCGTGGTTGAAGCGCTCGAAGAAAGCGCTGGGTGAAAGCTTCTGTCCGGTGAGCGCGATGTAGTTGGCGAAGGCCGTTGTCTGCGTGCCGGGCAGCGGCGTCACCGCGGCCACGGTGGACTCCACCAACGCCACCAGGTCCACCTTGCGCTGGCGCTGCAGCGCGCCCAATCGCCGCGCCGCCTCCAAAATGTCCTCGGCCGACACCAGCGCGCGCAGCCCCTCAGCCACCTTCGTCCTCGGAGTGCTCTTCCTCATGCCGGAAGAATGTTCCTGGCCACGCTACTTCGGCGGACCTGCCTGCTCGGCTGCACTCAGGTCCCTGATTCTGCTCCGCTTTTCTTCATCACGTTAAACGGACGCGGATG
>BNCN01000041.1 GCA_014656495.1 Comamonas sp. KCTC 72670 | reverse complement strand
AAGCACTCGAGCCTCGGCCTTGGCCCCGAGTCCCTTACTCCCCTTGAGGGGGCATGCAAGAGAATGGGGAAAGTAAGCCTCACGACCAATTAGTACCGGTTAGCTGAACGTGTTACCACGCTTACACACCCGGCCTATCAACGTCGTAGTCTTCGACGGGTCTTCAGGGGCTTGCGCCCGGGATACCTGGTCTTGAGGTCGGTTTCCCGCTTAGATGCTTTCAGCGGTTATCCAATCGGCACATGGCTACCCAGCGATGCCTCTGGCGAGACAACTGGTACACCAGCGGTGCCTCCAACCCGGTCCTCTCGTACTAAGGTCAGAGCCTCTCAAGTATCCTACGCCCACAGCAGATAGGGACCAAACTGTCTCACGACGTTTTGAACCCAGCTCGCGTACCGCTTTAATTGGCGAACAGCCAAACCCTTGGGACCTGCTCCAGCCCCAGGATGCGATGAGCCGACATCGAGGTGCCAAACCTCCCCGTCGATGTGAACTCTTGGGGGAGATAAGCCTGTTATCCCCGGAGTACCTTTTATCCGTTGAGCGATGGCCCTTCCATTCAGGACCACCGGATCACTATGACCTGCTTTCGCACCTGCTCGACGTGTCCGTCTCGCAGTCAAGCTCCCTTATGCCATTGCACTCGACGCCCGGTTTCCAATCGGGCTGAGGGAACCATCGCGCGCCTCCGTTACTTTTTGGGAGGCGACCGCCCCAGTCAAACTACCCACCAGACAGTGTCCCAATCCCGGCTGACGGGACATGGTTAGACACCAGAAATCAACAGGGTGGTATTTCACCGTTGCCTCCACCGAACCTAGCGGCCCGGCTTCAAAGGCTCCCACCTATCCTACACAGTCAATCCCTAGTGTCACTGTCAAGTTATAGTAAAGGTTCACGGGGTCTTTCCGTCTTGCTGCGGGTAAACTGCATCGGCACAGCTATTTCAATTTCGCTGAGTCCCTCTCCGAGACAGCGCGGAAGTCGTTACTCCATTCGTGCAGGTCGGAACTTACCCGACAAGGAATTTCGCTACCTTAGGACCGTTATAGTTACGGCCGCCGTTTACTGGGGCTTCGGATCATCGCTTCACCTTGCGGCTGACGAATCCCCTTAACCTTCCAGCACCGGGCAGGAGTCAGACCCTATACGTCGGCTTGTCGCCTTCGCAGAGTCCTGTGTTTTTGGTAAACAGTCGCTACCGCCATTTCTCTGCAACCTCATTCGGCTTCGGCTGTACGCCTACACCTACCAGAGGCCCACCTTCTTCCGAAGTTACGGTGGAAATTTGCCTAGTTCCTTGGAGGAGAGTTCTCTCAAGCGCCTTAGGATTTTCTCCTCGCCCACCTGTGTCGGTTTGCGGTACGGACACCCTGTAAGCTCCCTACGGGACTTTTCTTGGAAGCAGAGCATCAGCGACTTACCCCTTACGGGGCGCCATGGAGTCTCGGGGAT
>BNCN01000040.1 GCA_014656495.1 Comamonas sp. KCTC 72670 | reverse complement strand
CTAGGAGCCTGTCGCGGTAATCGCGAAGGGCCCTTGCCCTGCAGGAGTTGAGGGGGCTCAATGCCCCCATGAGCAAGAAGTTCCGCCCCTGGAATGTGCAGCAGGACTACCTGCTGCCGCCGTCGCTGCTGGACTGGCTGCCGGAGCACCACCTCGCGCGCTTCGTGCTGGAGGTAGTGGAGGAGCTGGACTTGGGGCCGATTTACGAGGCGTACGAGAAGGAGCTGCGAGGCTACCCGCCGTACGAGCCGAAGATGATGGTGGGGCTGCTGCTGTACGCGTACTGCACGGGAGTGACGTCGTCTCGGAAGATTGAGAGGAAGACGCAGGAGGACGTGGCCTTCCGCGTGCTGGCGGCGAACCAGTCGCCGGACCACTCGAGGATTTCGGCGTTCCGGCGTCGGCACGGGGAGCACTTCGAGAGCCTCTTCGTGCAGATGCTGAAGCTGTGCGCGAGGGCGGGGCTGGTGAAGCTGGGGCACGTGGCGCTGGACGGCACGAAGCTGAAGGCGAGCGCCAGCAAGCACAAGGCGATGAGCTACGAGCGGATGCAGCAGGAGGAAGAGAAGCTGCGTGGGCAGGTGAAGGAGCTGCTGGCGCAGGCGGAGGCCGTCGACGCGCAGGAGGACGCCCGGCACGGCAAGGGCCAGCGGGGCGATGAACTCCCCGAGGAGCTGCGGCGCGCGCAGACGCGAATGCAGCGCATCCGCGAGGCTCGGCAGGCGCTGGAGGCCGAAGCCAAGGCCGCCTCCGAAGCAGACAAGGGCAAGGACGATGACGATGACGCGCCCCCGCCCGCCCAGGACTTGCCCAGCCACACCGTGCCCCACACGGCCGAGGGCAAGCCGACGCCGAAGGCGCAGCGCAACTTCACCGACGCCGACAGCCGAATCATGAAGCGGGGCACCAGCTTCGAGCAGGCCTACAACGCGCAGGCAGCGGTGGACTCGGCGCACCAGGTGATTGTCGCCCAGGCCCTCACCAACCAGCCTCCGGACGCCGAGCACCTGCCGGCACTGGTGGACCGGGTGGCCGCCCACCTCGAAGCGGTGCCAGACAAGCTGAGCGCGGACGCGGGCTACTTCTCGGCGAAAAACGTCCGCTGGCTGGAGTCGGTGGGCGTCGAGCCCTACCTCGCCACCGGCCGCCAGAAGCATGGAGAAGCGCCACCGAAAGTCCGGGGCCGTCCGCCCGCGGGACTCACCCCGAAGGAGCGGATGGCCCGGAAGCTGGCAACGAAGCGAGGAAAGGAGGTGTACCGGATGCGCAAGGCGATTGTGGAACCCGTCTTCGGCCAAATCAAAGAGGCACGCGCAATCCGCGCTCTGCTGCGCCGAGGTCTGAAGGCCGCCCGGGAGGAGTGGGCTCTCATCTGCGCCACCCACAACCTCCTCAAGCTCTTCCGCGCGGTGGCCGCGTAGCGGCCTGTCGAGCCCCAGCAGCGGGCTGGCGCGTCTCGTCCAGACGTGCTCCGAAGTCCATTACCGCTACACACTCCTAG
>BNCN01000038.1 GCA_014656495.1 Comamonas sp. KCTC 72670 | reverse complement strand
CGTCTTCGCGTACGCGGCCCCGGTGGACATGCGCCGGGGCTTCGATGGATTGAGCGCCCTCGTCGAGCAGCAACTGGGCCAGCAACTGCTCAAGGGCGACGTCTGAGTATCACCCGCTTCGGTGGACAGGTTGACTACGCTGCAAGCCTCTGCACCTCAGCCGTTCGCTCGTACTCGGCCGGGCTGACGTAGCCGAGTGAGGAGTGACGGCGCCTGCGGTTGTAGAACACCTCAATGTACTCGAACAGCGCGAGCTTCTGAGCTTGCCCCGGCTCCGTGGACAGCGTGGTTATGCTGCCAGAGCTACCGGTGAGGCGAGTCGCTCATACTCCACCGGGCTCACGTAACCCAGCGTGGAGTGGCGGCGCTGACGGTTGTAGAATACCTCGATGTATTCAAAGAGCGCGGCGCGGGCCTGGTCGCGCGTTGCGAAGTCCGCGTCGTGGACGAGTTCCATCTTCAAGGTGCTGAAGAAGCTCTCGGCCACGGCGTTGTCCCAGCAGTTGCCCTTGCGGCTCATGCTGCACTCAATTCCGCGGGAGGCCAGGGCTCGCTGGTAGTCCTGGCTGACGTACTGGCTGCCCCGGTCCGAGTGGTGCAGCAGTCCCCGTGGGGGCCGACGCCCCTTGAGCGCCATGTCGAGAGCGCTCAGCACCAGGTGGCGGTCGATGAACTCCCCCATGGCCCAGCCGACCACCAGCCGCGAGAAGAGGTCGAGCACTACGGCCAGGTAGAGCCAGCCCTGTCTCGTCCAGACGTAGGTGATGTCCGTCACCCAGGTGCGGTTGGGCGCGTCCGCGGAGAAGTCGCGCGCGAGCACGTTAGAGGCCACCGGCTGGGTATGGCGTGAGTCCGTGGTGTGCACGAAGCGTCGCGTCCTGCGAGCGGCCAGGCCCTGCTGTCCCATCAGGCGCGCGACGCGCTTGCGGCTGACGCGCCGGCCTTTGGCTCGCAGCTCCGCGTGCACCCGGGGGCTGCCGTAGGTGCCTCGGCTCTTCTGGTGCACGGCGGCCACCTCCGCCGCCAGTTCCCGGTCCGCCTGCTTGCGCGTGGACTCCGGGCGCTTCTTCCACGCATAGAAGCCCGAGCGGGCCACTCCCAGCTGCCGGCACATCAGCTCGATGGGGAAGTGGGCCTTCTGCGCGTCAATCAGCTCGAACTTCACTTCGAGCCCTCCTTTGCGAAGAAGGCCGCTGCTTTTTTTAGGAAGTCACGCTCCATCTGCAACTGGCGGTTCTCCTTGCGCAGCCGCGACAACTCCTCGCGCTCGGCTGTCGTCAGCGCCCCTGGCTTGCCCTGGCCCCGGTCCGCTCGGGCCCGCTCCACCCAGGTGCGCAGGGCCGTCTCGGTGAGGTCCAGGTCCCTCGCCACCTGGCCCACCGTCTTGCCTTCTTCCAGCACCAACCGGACTGCCCCCGCCTTGAACTCGGCGGTGAAGCTGCGGCGCTTCCTCCTCTGCTTCGTCTCCGTGGACATCCTTGGACCCCTTCATCACATCTCGGGTGTCCACGGAACTGGGACAGGCTCACTTCGCCTCCTCACGCGTCAGGAAGCTACGCGTGTGGACCAACTCCATCTTCAAGCTGCTGAAGAAGCTCTCGACAACGGCATTGTCCCAGCAGTTGCCCTTGCGGCTCATCGAGCAGGTGATGCCGCGCTCGGCCAGCCGCCGTC
>BNCN01000037.1 GCA_014656495.1 Comamonas sp. KCTC 72670 | reverse complement strand
CCCACCAGCCCTCGAATCTCCTCCTCCAGCAGCATCTCCAGCGTCATCCGGATGGCTCCCAGGAAGAGGGCGCGCACGTCGGTGCGCACCTCCTCGTGCGAGGGTGCGGCAAAGTCTGTATCGTTCACGGCGGGGAACTCCTCGGCTCCCCTGCCAGGGGGAGACCGTCTCGGTTGGTTTCACCGAGGAGCTTCCCTCTTTCCCGCTCGTCCCTCCTCCCCATCTACACACTTATAGGGACACGACCCTTATCAGCGGGATCTTCCTCACCTATTTGCGTACACAGCCCAGGCGTGTACGACATCCTCCCGAAGAATTCCACAATGGCATCCCCTTAAGCAAATGCGGTACAAAACCTCGTCGACTACGACGACGCCTTGCGCGTGTTCCATTCGTGGCAAGGGAGCTCCTCCTTGGTGTTAGCGGGGTACGATCAAGTATGGGGAGCCAAAATGGCTGAACGGAAGTGGGGAGCCATCACTAGCGGGGCAACGTTTGAATCACTTGCGGCCACGATTATTTTCTTCGAAGACCCGAAGGCGGCACTCTTCGGTCGTCGCGGCAAAGACGGCGGGCAGGACGCTCGCTCAGGGGATGGCACGCGCGTTTACCAGGCAAAGCACCATGTGGACGAGTCATCGGCGAAAGCGATCACTGACGCCAAGAAGGAAGCCGCAAAGGTACAGCGCTACCGTCAACCTGACCATGCCCGGTTTGAGCAGTGGAAAGGAGTGACTCATTGGCGACTTGTATCAAACGCCCCCTTCAACCCCACCGACAAACAAATTTGGGAGACTGAGGTGGTCCCCTTGTTTTCTGCCCAAGGCCTCACTGCGGATTATTGGGGACAAGAGAACCTCAACGCACTCCTAGATAAACACCCAGAGATCCATCGCTCTTTTTTCGAGAATGAGACGCGCGCATTTCTATCGGTGCCCGAGCTACTAGAGCGACTTCCCGAGCAGGAACCGTTCCTTCGTCGCACCGAACTTGGTGGCTTCTTCGGACGGGAATCCGAGATTGGAGAGTTGCGAGCATTTCTGACGTCGACCCAACTCTTTCTCGTCATACACGGTGCGGGTGGGCTGGGTAAGACACGCCTGCTCGCCGAGGCGGGTGCGGCCATTGCCAGCGAGGGCGACTGGCAAGTGCTGTGGGCGAACGTCGCCAGCATGGCTGCAACGGGGACATGGTTCGACGCAGTAGTCCCTGAGCGTCCAACACTTCTTCTTGTTGATGAACCGACCGATGCAACGATTCTTCAGCAGCTCTCGGAGCAGTTGGGTGGTCGAGTTGGACGCGCAGCACGTTGGAAAGTCGCTGTAGCCATCCGCTCCCCAAAGGAGCTAGTGCTCGGCTTCCTCCGCAGTCCGCGAATAAAACCGAAAGTGCGCGAGCTTGCGATCCACACCCTATCTGACGCGGCAGCAGAGGCTATGTGTGCCGACCTTCTCAGCACAGGCAAGTTCGCCGCTTTTCCAGAGGAAAGGCGGCGTGATGCCGCCCGCGAATTGAGTCGGCGATTCTCCCGCCATCCAATATGGATTACTCTCGCCGTCCAGCTTCTTGAGGAGAGGGGGGACCTGACCAGGGTTCCCGCAACTGCAAAGGGACTAGGAGTGTGTAGCGGTAATGGACTTCGGAGCACGTCTGGACGAGACGCGCCAGCCCGCTGCTGGGGCTCGACAGGCCGCTACGCGGCCACCGCGCGGAAGAG
>BNCN01000036.1 GCA_014656495.1 Comamonas sp. KCTC 72670 | reverse complement strand
GAGGCGGAGGTGAGGGAAGCGGAGTCAGGTGCTCTAATCAAGCGTAAGTAAAAATGAAGTCTTCCAGGCTTGCTGCGAAGAGCAGGAGTCTGGGCCTTGGTTTCGAGTTTCGACAATCCGCCGGGAGGCGGGCGTGAAACAAGAGATTAGGGCAAGTAAGCTACTAAGGGCGTGCGGTGGATGCCTAGGTGCCAAGAGGCGATGAAGGACGCGGGTGGCTGCGAAAAGCCCCGGGGAGCTGTCAACCGAGCGTTGATCCGGGGATGTCCGAATGGGGAAACCCAGCACTGCGAATAGCGGTGTTACCTTCCACTGAATACATAGGTGGAATGGAGCTAACCAGGGGAAGTGAAACATCTCAGTACCCTGAGGAAGAGAAAACAATGAGTGATTCCCAAAGTAGTGGCGAGCGAAATGGGAGAAGCCCAAACCGAAACCACGAAAGTGGCGTCGGGGTAGAGGGTCCACGGTAGGACTTTGACTTGCTAGCGGAAGCCTCTGGAAAGAGGCACCAAAGGGCGTGATAGTCGCGTACGCGAAAGCGAGTTGGAGCTGAGTGGGTTACCCAAGTAGGGCGGGACACGTGCAATCCTGCCTGAATCCGCCGGGACCATCCGGTAAGGCTAAATACTCCTTGGCGACCGATAGTGAACAAGTACCGCGAGGGAAAGGTGAAAAGAACCCCGGTGAGGGGAGTCAAAAGAACCTGAAACCGCATGTCTACAAGCAGTTCGAGCACTACGGGGCAACCCAGTGCGAGAGCGTACCTTTTGCATCATGATTCGGCGACTTAATATACGTAGCGAGGCTAAGCCGATAGGTGGAGCCGTAGCGAAAGCGAGTCCGAATAGGGCGAAGAGTTGCGTGTATTATAACCCGAAGCGGGGTGATCTACACATGGCCAGGTTGAAGTGCGGGTAACACCGCATGGAGGACCGAACCCGTGAAAGTTGAAAATTTCTGGGATGAGCTGTGTGTAGGGGTGAAAGGCCAATCAAACTCCGTGATAGCTGGTTCTCCCCGAAAGATATTTAGGTATCGGCTCGGGCAATTCAATGCCGGAGGTAGAGCACTGGAACGGCTAGGGGTCTCACCAGATTACCAAACCGTACCAAACTCCGAATGCCGGCAATTGTTATCCCGGGACGCAGTCAGTGGGTGATAACGTCCATTGGCAAGAGGGGAATAACCCAGACCGACAGCTAAGGCCCCCAAATCTAGTCTAAGTGAACACTAGAAAGGATGTGGCAGGTCATTGACAACCAGGAGGTTGGCTTAGAAGCAGCCATCCTTTAAAGAAAGCGTAATAGCTCACTGGTCAAGACAGGCCGCGCCGAAAATGTAACGGGGCTCAAGACTAGTGCCGAAGCTTCGGGTCACACGTAAAGCGTGTGGCGGTAGGGGAGCGTCCCAGTTGCAGCGAAGGTCGACTGAAAAGGCGGCTGGAGCGGCTGGGAGTGCTGATGCCGAAATGAGTAGCGATAAAGGGGGTGAGAAACCCCCTCGCCGTAAGCCCAAGGTTTCCTGGGTCAAGTTAATCTTCCCAGGGTTAGTCGGAACCTAAGCCGAGGCCGAAAGGCGTAGGTGATGGAAAGCGGGTTAATATTCCTGCACCATCTTGTGAGCGTTGAACTAAGGGAGGACGGAGAAAGCTAGGCGAGCTGACCGGTGGTTGTGTCAGTCTAAAGGTGTAGGGGTGTCGCGTACGATTAAAGGCGCGGCAGC
>BNCN01000035.1 GCA_014656495.1 Comamonas sp. KCTC 72670 | reverse complement strand
CGCACCCCGACTTGCAGCGCATCGAAACTCACGCCGCCCACGAGTACGTCCATGCCGGGGTAACGATTGGGTGGGAACCTGTCGGCGCATTCATTATGCGGAACGTCCTCGCCCGCGTGGGGAACCGGAACAGGCTCGCAACCCGCGCGTCCAGTCCAGCCCACCGGCCCAGCTGGTACTGGAGGCTGTCTGCCCTGCCCCGCGGGCTCGGGCTTCGACGTGGGCTTGCGTTGCGCTTCGGCTTCACCGGATGCTACCTTCGTCCCCCGCGAGGTCCCCGCTTCTTCGGGGGAGGCGTGCCGCAGTTCATATGCATCCAGCGCCTCCTTGATGGCGACTCCGACCACCACTACACCGAGCACGATGACCGCGCCCACGGCAATTTCGGGAGCCGCCAGCACGCAGAGGCCAACTCCCACGGCAGCAGCGGCAGTGGAGGCCACCGCACATCTTCCCGTGGTGTCGTGGAACTCGAGCCGGTCCTGGTCAAGATTTGGATAGCACCGCTCGACCAGCAGCGGCCAAGGCTGTGACGCTTCCCGGACCACGCACCGCCCACCGTCGGTCCACGGCAGCACCGCCGCTCGCTCAAGGTTGGCGCGTCTCTGACTCCGCGTCCCACCTGCTCCGGGAGCAGATGGCGGCGTGGCGCACGCCGGGAGGAAGAACAGGAGTGCGATGCAAGCGCGGAATCGCATGGCCCCATCCTCGCAGCACAATCGAGGACTTCAACCCTACGAGCTTGGTGACGGCGCAGCCCGCTCAAAAGCCTCCCACGAGCGCAAGGGCCCGTTTGAACAATTGGAGCAATGGTGCATGACCTCCTGGATTGGAAGGCCACCATCGCGTGCGTCCTCGCAGTGAGGCTCTTTCCGACAGCCGGAGCGGCTTCCCAATCCCTGAATCGAGTCAGGGCGCCGCGCGTCCGCCGATCTCCGGAAAGCGCTCGTAGGTCCGCTTGAGCGTGTCCAGGTGCGTGGGGTTGTCCAGGTCGAGCGGCGCGTCGGTAAGCTGCACGACCCAGCCCCCCGATGCCGTGCGCCGCGACCGTGAAAGCAGCTCGGCGTCACGGCTCGGGTCAGGGAAGCCAATGGCCTGCGCGGCGGCGGCCGACCAGTAGTTCAGCCACCCCAGGAAACAGGGAAGCTCGGGCGCGGGGAGCTTCTCTGGAGGATTGAGCATGGGAAGCCCTCGGGGTGAGCGCTCGGGCCCATGTGCGGAGCGGCGAAGTTGCTGCGCGATTTCTGAGCCGTAGCCATACGGCGACGCATGCCCCCAGAACGAGCGCGCCCCCTCCGCCACGGCCCCAAGCACAGCCGCCGCTGACTCGTTCACAGACTCAACCAAAGGCAGTCTCACATGCACTTGGAACTGGGCATGCCCCCCTGGACTGAGCAGCCCAGGCTTTTCCATCCCGCTAACAGTCACGGGGTGACTCTCGTCCCCGTTGCACACCAACGGGAATCCCCCGTCCTCAATGCTTTCTACGATCCACGCATCGCGCTGCGGCAATGCGATGGGGCGTCCACCTTCGGAGAGCCGCCACTCCAGGTGCAAGCCCGGGAGTGCCTTTTCCAGTCCATGGACACTATCGAGCACGCGGCGGTCGTTGCCAACAAGCGCAGGTGCGTAGACGATGACAGTCAGGGCTTTACGCCTAGTCATCGTTCGCACCCTGTAACGACGATGTCCAGAGTGAAATCCACTTCGAGCAGCGTGAGTCTGTGCATTTCAGTGCTCACACCAATGACAAAGTCATACCCACATGTCGCCGCCGCTTTTCGCTGCTTGTTCACCTGCTTCATTTCCTTCTCAATCTCTACATCCTGAACAAATCCATTATACGTATCGAAGCGGTGGGTCTTGATTTCCCACAGCCTCCGCACCCCGACTTGCAGCGCATCGAAACTCACGCCGCCCACGAGTACGTCCATGCCGGGGTAACGATTGGGTGGGAACCTGTCGGCGCATTCATTATGCGGAAC
>BNCN01000034.1 GCA_014656495.1 Comamonas sp. KCTC 72670 | reverse complement strand
TGGCGGCGGCGGCGGCGACATTGGCGGTGGTCATGGCGATCTCCAGAAGTTTTTGGAAGCGGGTGGTTTGCGGCGGCGCTGCTTACAAAAGGATTATGGGGGAACGGGGGGGGAAAGTTTCCTCGGGATTTTCCGATTCTTTTTCCCTCCCTGGCAAGAGGGGGGACCCTTGAGGGCCGCCGCCTGATCCGCCTCGCCGCCTCCTTATAGGGAAATGTGACACGGGCGGGCGAAACTCCCGGACGGGGGTCTTCGAAAATCAGGATGCAGCAGCATCGAACATTTCCCCCTCCCTAGGGAGCACTCACATATGTCGAACGGAATCGGCGGAGTTGGCGGCAACCGGCAGCTCCCCCCGGCGCAGGGCCTGGGCAACGTCAACACCTCGACGATCGCCCGCAACGCGCAGCTGATCGAGTCGACGCTGAACCTGGTCGAGAAGGCGGTGGATCTCGCGGGCAAGGCGGCCAACGTCGCCGGCAAGGCGCTGGATCAGATGTCCCAGGCGGCCCCCACGAAGCAGGCGGGGACGTCCGGCACCAGCGCGGCCTTCCCGGCCGAGCGCCCCAACCCCCTGGACGCCGTGCGCGACGCCCACTCCCTGAAGGTGGAAGAGGGCACCGGGAAGATCACCACCCCGGGCGGCTACACCATCGAGCAGCTCGGCCAGTTCGAGTGGCGCGTGACGGGGCCGGACGGGAAGAACACCCGCGTCTGGGGTGATCCGCACGTGGATGAGAGTGACGGCGGCAAGTGGGACTTCAAGCGCGACAGCTCGTTCGTGCTGGGCGACGGCACCCGCATCAACTGCACCTGCGCGCCCTGGGGCAACGGCATGACGGTGTCGGCCCAGCTGGACATCGTCTACGGCGATAGCCACGTGCGCGTGACGGACATCGACAAGGGCAAGGGCAAGGTCGGCCAGGTCACCGACAAGGGCATGGACGAGGTGGTCCGGTTCCACTCGAACTACTCCGCGGACGTCTTCACCATGGGCAAGAACACGGCCGACTGGACGTTCAACGGCCGGGAGATTGTCGGCCACGAGAACGGCGGGGAAATCCACAAGGTCGGCGAGGCCGTCATCACCGAGCCGCGCACCATGGCGTTCAACTACACGGCGGCGGCGGACAACCCGGCGGCGGGCGAGAAGGCCCAGAACTGGGACATGAACACCACCCTGCCCAAGGTGAAGCCGCTGCCCTGGGACATGAGCAGTGGCAAGCCCGAGCTGAACAAGCTGAACGAGACCTTCGACTCCATCAGCAAGGTGTTCGACCAGCTCAAGAACACCCAGGCCAACGGCTTCAACCCCTTCAGCAAGAAGGACGACCTGTTCGGCGCGTACGACAAGAACCAGCACCGCTCGGCGCTGACCCAGTCCTTCAAGGCCGTGGGGGACATGTTCGGGACGCTGGAGAAGCTGTCCAAGCTGAATGATATGGTCCGCTTCCGCGGCCCCCAGTCGTTCTAGGCACGGGCCGCACCCATCGGGCCAGGGCGGTTCTCCGCCTGGTCCACCTCGAGGTTGCCGTGAGCGACTCCGCCCCCAAGAAGGGTCTGGATGAAAAGGCAGTCGTCCCCGAAGTGCTCGCCGAGGCGGTGATTCGCGGCGAGATCTTCCTGGGGCAGTTCCTCAAGCTCTCCAACGAGCAGCTCTATGCCTGGGCGGACAAGGGGTACCAGCTCCTCCAGGCCGGCAGCTCCCAGCAGGCCCTGCAGATATTCCAGGGCCTGGTGGCGGCTGCGCCCACGGATGCCGTGTTCCACGCGCAGCTCGGGGCGGCGTACATGACCTTGGAGCGCTTCGATGAGGCGTTCGAGTCCTTCCGCCTCGCGCTCCAGTTCAACGACGGCCATGTGGACGCGTTGGTCGGCCGGGGCGAGGTCTACCTGCGCCGTGGCCAGGTCCCCGAGGCGCTCGCGGACCTGAGCAAGGCCATCCAGCGTGACCCGGGCCTCCAGCGCCGGGCCACGCAGCGGGCCCACGCGACGCTGCGCACCCTGAAGCAGCAGGCGGACCAGGTGAAGAAGGGCCGGTAGCGCTCGGCCGCCGTTTCGGACAGGTCCTCCGTGAAAGAAACCGGCCCGGGCGGCGCGACTCCTCGCGCGGCCCGGGCCGAGTCGTTTCTGGTGGGGCACATGCGCCCGGGACCGGAGCGGGCCTGGCGCTTGCCGAGGCGGGGCGGGGCAGGGCGAGCCGGGCGTCCAGGGCGAGCCGGGCATCCAGGACAGGGCGCCAGGGCGAGCCGGGCGTCCAGGGCGAGCCGGGCGTCCAGGGCGAGCCGGGCCAGGGTGGGCCTCCCGCGCCCGGGGAAGGGGGGGGCGTCGGAGCCCGCAAAGCAAGGAGCCGGCATCCCGAGAGGGAGGCCGGCTCCGAGAACCGCGGTGCTACGGCAAGGATTAGATCTTGCCGATGACGGACATCGCGATCTCGTTGAGC
>BNCN01000033.1 GCA_014656495.1 Comamonas sp. KCTC 72670 | reverse complement strand
CTGCTGCACATTCCAGGGGCGGAACTTCTTGCTCATGGGGGCATTGAGCCCCCTCAACTCCTGCAGGGCAAGGGCCCTTCGCGATTACCGCGACAGGCTCCTAGTGGATAACAAAAAGAGGGCAGAACTCAGAAATAGGCCAAGCTGAAACTGTGAGGAGAGAGGAGGATGCCGTACACACCGCGACTGCGCACCAGCCGGCACCACTTGGCGCGCGCAGGGAGGAGGCCCCAGTCAGGGCCGATACCGCTCCGCCTCCCTGAAAAACTGGGTGAGCGAGTACTCCAACAGCGACTCGCGCGACTGCATGTACCGGCGCGCGCGGAGGAAGGGCAACCAGACGCGCTTCCCAACGCGCACCTGGGACTCCTCCATCTTCGCCCGCAGCACCCACGTCCCGCCCAACCGCCGCACCAGCACGTCCCCTAGATAGGCTCCGAGCGCCGGTGCGGTGTGTCCATCGATGAGTTGCCGCTCGTACCTCTCGGGGAAGTCTTCCCTCCAGAAGAAGAAGTCGAGGTCTGTGAGCGACTCGACCGTCTCGTCCATGATGGACGGCACCTTCGTATGCAGCGCTCCCACGAGACCTTCGGACAGGTCTCCGTAGGATTCGAGGACGCGCTCCGGATCCGTCACGTCCGACGGAAGGGCGACCGGCAGCCACTCTTCCGGCACAGGAGGCCGGAAGGCGTTGAACTCGGCAATCTTCCGTTGACGCTCGCTGATGGCGAACTCGTCCGGCAGCCGAGAGAGAAACGGCGCCACGTCGGGGTGGAAGCGCGGCTCGACAGGTACGAGCGCGGCGCTGCGCTGCTTCAGCGTGCGTAGCACCGTGTCGAAGTCGAGGTCCGGCCGAAGGTGGACATGGGCGCGGGCCTGCGCCTCGCGCGCTTCCTCGCTGGAGAACTCGGCGGCAGTGGGCCACAGAACAAGAAGGATTGAGCCGTTGGGAAGCTCCTCCACGAGATGTGCCGGAGTCGAGAGCATCCGTTCTCTTCCCACGGACTCGACCAGCTTGGGGCCAAAGACATTCAGCCAGAACAACTCATAGACCTTGTCGAACCCGTCCCGTTTCCATGTCGCATCGTCACGACCGAATACGGGAGCGTCCGCCAACTGCAAATCTGCCAAACCATGAGCTACCGAATGATGCGCAGGGTATCGAGAAGCCCAGGCACGCACGGCAGCCACAAAATCGCGACAGGTCTCCACCGCAGCAAAGAATGAGAGCGGCTGTATATTGAGACTGACGCTCAGCTCGGACGCCCGCTGAGTGAGTCCGAGATTGAGTGCCATCGAAACAGCAGGACTCTCCGCGCGAGACAGCCCAATGATTGAGCCATATTCATCGCGTCGCTCCTCTAGCGCACGCAGCACAGCGTCTCGGGAGTATTTACGTTTCCGGCTGCTTTTGACAGTCGTCGGCATCCAACTGCCGGCATGCCGCTCAAGAGCATCAAGGAAGGGAGCCACTCCGCGCTCCAATCCATCCTTCGGCTCGAAGGCCCCATCGAAGGTGAAGCGAAAGCTATCCGCCTTGTTCAGCTCATCCAGCTTCATTGGAACAACACCTCCACACCCTCGATCCGCCTCTGCGTCCTGGTCACCGCATTGTTCAGCATCGTGGGGTCACGGGGCAGCAGTTTTCCTCCCTCGTAGACAAGGCGAACTCTCTGCACCTTCGCCTGCTGTCGCAGTCCGTCCCGGACAATCTTCAACGTTCCACCGTAGTATTTCATCGCATTGCTCGCATCCGCATTCAACTGCACGCCTAGGTCCTCGAACTCGAAAGGCTTGAGGTCTCGACTCTTGAAGCTGAACGTCTCCACCCGAGGTGGCTGCCCCGGAGTGGGCTTCGCTTCGATGACGAGCACGTCCGCATAACGAAGGTCCACCTTCGAGACTCCGACATGGGTCTCGATGCGCGGCTGCTCGAAGTCGCCGAGCCAGCGCCGGTGCGCGCGAGGCAACGCCGCGTCCTCCTTCAGGATGGCGATCATGGTCCTCTCGAAAGCCATGCCCCGAGCATAGTAGGCGCGCATCCCTTCGTAGCCCTCCCACTTCAGGGGGCCCTTGACGGCGTCACCGTCCTGAATCTCCTTCAGCCGCCGTTTCCGGTAGGCAACGTACTCCTGCCACAGCGGTGCCCCCTGCTCGACTCCCCGGGGTGGCTCCTCCAGCTTCGGGGCCATCTGCTTCAGCAGCTTCGCGTCCTTCGGGAGACGGGGCCCCTGGGACTCCAACTCCGCCAGGAACAGCTTCGCCTTCGCGGCCTCCGCAGCGCCCACCTTCGCGTCCTGCGCGAAGAGGTCCAGGTTGACGGGCCGCTTCCCGCTCGCGCCGCGTGAAGCCGCGGGCTGCGCGGACTCGCGACTCGTGTCAAGGCTCGGCCAATCAGGTCGCTGTTCGGTTCGGCCAACCAGGTCCGGACGTGAAGCGCCCAGGAATCGCGACGGAGTGGGCCGCGCGGGTTCGGCCAA
>BNCN01000032.1:2510-3249 GCA_014656495.1 Comamonas sp. KCTC 72670 | reverse complement strand
ACCGTACGCGCCCACCGTGCGTCCAGGAAGGTGGCGTCCAGGTAGAGGTAGGGGAAGGCCTGGGTGAGAGGCTGGGTGCGCAGGCCCTCCACCTTCTCCTCGAGTGTCAAGGCTCGGCCAATCAGGTCGCTGTTCGGTTCGGCCAACCAGGTCCGGACGTGAAGCGCCCAGGAATCGCGACGGAGTGGGCCGCGCGGGTTCGGCCAAACCAGTCCGGCAGGGGCTCCGCCAAGTATCAGCGTGCGGCAGTCTCTACCTGGGCCGCGCGCGGTGCTCGGGTGCGCTTGGCGAGCGGTGGGTTGCGGTAGCCGTCACCCTCGATGGTGAGGACATGGGAGTGGTGCAACAGCCGGTCCATGGCGGCGCTGGCCAGCAGTGCGTCACCAAAAAGCGGAGGCCACTCCTCCAGGGCGCGATTGGAGGTGATGCAAGTGGCCGCGCGCTCGTAGCGGCGGCGGACAATCTCGTACAGGTCGATGCCCTCCTCGCCCGTGAGGGGCCGCAGTCCGAGGTCGTCGATGATGAGCAGGGCTGGCGTGGTGAAGCGCAGAAGGCGTCGCTCGTAGCTGTTGTCGGCACGTGGGGCTCGCAACTGAGTGAGCATGTCGTGGGCGCTCACGTAGAGGACGGCGTGGCCGGCGCGGCAAGCACGCTGGCCCAGCGCCTGGGCGAGGTGACTCTTGCCGACGCCCGCCGGGCCCACCACCAGCACATTCTCTTGCCGCTCGACAAAGGTGCG
>BNCN01000032.1:0-2367 GCA_014656495.1 Comamonas sp. KCTC 72670 | reverse complement strand
GAGAAGTCGAAGTCCTCCAGGGTGCTGGGCCGCTCGAAGGCGGCACGGCGCATGCGCACGTCCAACTGCTTGCCGTCGCGCCGCTCCACCTCGTCGGCCAGCAGCCGGTAGAGGAATTCCGTCAGCGACAAGTTGGCGTCGGCCGCCTCGCGACAGCGCACCTCGAGGGACTGCAGCAGTCCGGATAGGCGCAGCTTCTTCAGCACGGAGACGAGTTCGTCATAGGTACTCATGTGGGGGACACTCCTTGAGCGGGGTGGGACTGCGGGGACAGCGAGGGGGGGCGCTAACGCAGCAGCGTGCGCACGTCGCGCGCGTAGCGGGGAGCCGGCGGCGAAGCAGTGGCGGGCGTGGCGATGGCCAGGTGCCCGTCCTGGGAGTTGCGCTCCACGTCCACGCCCATGCGCAGCACCCGGGCCACTTGCCGCGCGGGCGTGCCCAGGCGGTGCAACCGCACCAATTCCTGCAGCCGGTCCATCTCCACTCTCCGGGTACTCACGCCACTTCCATTTCCAAGGGAAGCCAGCGTGGCCTGTCAGCGAGACACTCGAGTGGACCGGGTTCGCCGAACTTACCCAGACCGGGTTCGCCGAACTCCAGAGGACCTGTTACGCCGAGCTACGACACTTTTCCTCACAGCGGATCCATGGCGTGATGGCACCAGGAAGGGAGCATCGGACATGGCAGAGAAGCAGAACTGGGGCCGGGAAGTCCCCGCACAAGAAGCGTGGGCGCGCGTGGGGGCGGCGGGGACGCCTGAATGGCGACACGAGCTGGCCTCCTGGTGGAAGGGCGTCTCCGAGAAGGGCGTCCTCTTCCACGAGGGAGACCTGGAGGCGGACTCGCTCGTCATCGGCCCCCGGCCACTCGTCGTCTCCGGCAACGTCCGGCTGAAGGGGCGACTTGAGGACGGCCACGCGGCGGACCACACCCTCCTGGTGGTGCTGGGTGATTTGGAAGTGGAGAACGTGGCGACGTTCTCCGCCATGTTCATCGCGGGCAACGTCCGGATTCGAGGGCTGCTCTTCGGCAACTCGTACGGAGATGACGTCTTCTGTGTCGGCGGTGGACTGAAGGCGCGCGCCATCGTCGAGCAGCATCACCACATCTGGGTGAACGGCCCGCTCGACGTGGACGTGCTCGTGGGCGACAAGCTCACCGCGACGGAGAAGCCCCACAAGAAGCTGGAGCCGCACGAGGCGCTCCTGCCGGGTGCCTTTACCGTGGAGGACGAGGACGAGGGCGACGTCACCGACTCGACGGTGGACCCAAAGGGGCTCCTCGCGAAGCTGCGCGCGGGCGAGCCCCTGCTGGCGGACACCCGGCTTGGCCCCGTGGAGAAGGCCATTGCCGCCGTGAAGGAGAAGGCGGCGCGGGGCGAACAGGCGACGCGACTGGGACTGGCGCAGAAGAAGCTGAAGGCCATCCCCGACGAGGTCTTCTCCCTCACCGGGCTGGAGAGCCTGACGCTGGACACCAACGACATCGCGGAGATTTCGCCGCGCATTGGCGAGCTTCGGGCGCTGAAGAGCCTCAGCTTGGAGAGCCTGCCGCTGACGACGCTCCCCGTGGAGCTCTGCCGCCTCCCCGCGCTGAAGAAGCTGAGCCTCCGCTATTGCAACCACCTCGCCCGCCTCCCGGACGCCTTCAGCGAGTTGGAGGCGTTGGAGGAGCTGTACCTGGACGCGATGGCACTGGAGGGATTCCCCGAGGTGCTGACGCGGTTGCCTCGACTGAAGAAGCTCTGGTTCTGGCGCTTCTTCAAGATGACACCGGGCCGGGTCCAGGAGCTGGTGGACGGGCTCGGGCGGATGCCGAACCTGACGCACGCAGGCTTCCTTCAGGGGGAGCTGTCCGCGCTGCCAGGAGGACTGGCGCCGCTTGCCCGCCTCAAGCATTTCAAGCTGGGGCTGGACCGCATCCCCGCGCCAGAGATGAAGCGGCTGGAGGCGGCGCTTCCGCCCGGACGGCTCCACGTGGGGTACTGAGTCGCGGAGGGCGGACATGGCGCGCGCCTGCCCTCAAGCGCAGTTCAGGCCGCATCGAGTTCTTCGAAAACGATGCCCCAGCCCGCTTCCGGGCGATGCTTCTTGAGGGCCGTTTTCACGGACTTATCAATCACCAGCACACTGGGGTCTTCGGCCAGTCTGAACAGGTGCAATCCGCGGGGCTTCGTGCCGTCCAGCACGACCTCATTGAAGTAAGACCTCGCCGTGCCCCGTCGTGACGGGCCCCAGCATCTCGTGAGACCTCCAGCGGCCACACGCAGGAGGTGGTCCGTGGAGCTGGAGAAGGAGCTGGAGCAGTTCCGTCAGGAGGCGCAGCGGTTGAAGGCCGGGCGGCGCAGTGGCTCGTTGCCGTTCCCCG
>BNCN01000031.1 GCA_014656495.1 Comamonas sp. KCTC 72670 | reverse complement strand
TTGACGCCGTTGGCCTCGCAGGTGGCCACCAGGGCGTAGAGGCCCGCAAGGTTTTCGCCTGCGGCCTCGTGGCCGACGAAGAGGAAGTTTTTGCGGCCCAGGGCAGTGCCCCGTTCATTCTGCCGCAGGCATCGCGGAAGTTGCCCAGGTCCACTACCGGTGGCACCCCTTGGTGGGCCAGCAGGTTCCCGTCCTGTACCGCGAATTCCGCAGAGGGGAGCAAGTTGCCATTTGCGAGCTGCCCGATGGCTCGCGAGCGGTTGTGCCGGCATGGATGTTGGAACGAGCGCCCTGCGCGACCTTGACGCTTGGCGGTCCGCAGTGTTCTCTCGAAGCGCTTCACAGTCTGCGCCGGTTGCTCGACGCGCTGGCGTCCGAGCACGCGTCGGCAGCTACCACAGGCTTGGTGGTGGAGGGCGCGCATGGCCAACCACCAGGCAAGGAAGCCGAAGCAACTCTCGCTACCACTCGCAAGGGCGTCGAGTCCCCGGGTCCCCGAAGCACAGCACCCTCAAGTGGTGGTGCTCCTCGCACAACTCCTGCTGAGCGCAGTGCCTCCGACCGGCCGCGCCGACAGCGCCGCAGCGGAGGCCGGCGATGAATCGCGCTGAGTTGCCCGAGGCAGTCCTGCAGCGGCGCGCCATCGTCTACGTCCGCCAATCCACCCTCGCTCAGGTCCAGGACAACATGGAGAGCCAGCGCCGACAGTATGCGCTCGCGGACCTGGCCCGCGCATACGGCTTTCGCGACGTCGTCACCATTGATGACGACCTTGGCCGCTCGGCCAGTGGACTGAGCGCCCGTCCGGGCTTCGAAGCACTGGTGGCACAGTTGTGCCAGGGCAGCGTCGGAGCTGTCTTCTGCCTGGAGGCCTCCCGTCTGGCTCGCAACGGCCGCGAGTGGCACCACCTCCTTGAGTTGTGTGGCCTCGTGGATGCCCGCGTTGTCGACGGCGATGGTGCCTATGACCCGAGTGCGCCGAATGACCGGCTGCTTCTCGGATTGAAAGGAACCATCAGCGAATTCGAGCTGACCCTGATGCGGCGACGGCTCATTGACGGGGCGCAGGCCAAGGCACGGCGCGGGGAACTCCATATTCCCGTGCCGGTCGGCTACCTGTGGGCCCAGGACGCGGCCTTGGAAATGGACCCGGACCGTCGCGTGCAGGAAGCCATCCATACGGTGTTTCGGCTCTTCGAGCGACTGGAGAGCGCGCGGCAGGTGCATCTGTACATGTGCCGCGAGCGCCACCTGTTCCCACGGCCAAATGATGGCAAGCGGTGGGGGGCGCCCCGGTGCTGGATGCCACCGACCTACCGCAACATCATCAGCGTGTTACAGAATCCTGTCTACGCAGGCGTGTATGCGTATGGGAAATCGGCCCAGCGCACCCAACTTGTCGCGGGGCGCCTGGCGAAGAGCTACGGGCACCCCCGTCCCATGCACCTGTGGACGGTGCTGCTGCGAGACCACCATGCAGGCTACATCCACTGGGAAGAGTTCGAGCGCAACCAGGAACGCTTGCGGCACAACGCGCACCGCCGTCCTGCTGGCAGCGCGAAGGCGGCAAGAGGGGGAGGCGCACTGCTCTCGGGCTTGCTGCGCTGCGGCCGCTGTGGACGCATGCTCTTCGTAACGTATACCGGGCGTCCGCCGCGCCGGGCGCGCTACCTCTGCCACCGAGGCCACGAGGCCCACGGCACCGCCCACTGCATTTCCTTCGGCGCTTCCCGGCCAGATGACCTCGTTGCGTCCGAGGTGCTGCGAGCCGTCGCTCCTGTCGCCGTGGAGGCAGCAATAGCCGCCATGGACCTCTCCCACCAGCAACAAGTCGAGCGGCGGCGCGCCCTTGAGCTTGAGCGGGAGCAGGCGAACTACGAGATGCGCCTCGCACAACGTCGCTATGAGGCCGTCGACCCGGACAACCGACTCGTCGCCGCGGAGTTGGAAGCGCGGTGGAATGCGGCGCTCACGCAACTGCGTGCATGTGAGCAGCGCGCCAGTGAGGGGGGTACTCCCGCCTGCCACCGTCCCCGACCGCGAAGTGCTGCTACGTTTGGCGGGCGACCTGCGCGCAGCGTGGGACGCCCCCGGGACGGATGCCGCCGTGAAGCAGCGCCTGGTGCGCACCCTGATTGAGGAGGTCGTCGTCGATGTCGATGATGCCCGCCGAGAGTTGCTGCTCGTCATCCACTGGCGGGGCGGGCAACATTCGGAGGCGCGGGCACGCAAGCCCTCCACGGGAGAGCACCGCAGGCGCGCCTCCGCCGACGCGGATGCACTGATTCGTGCGATGGCGGGCGAACAGTCTGACGAGGCCATCGCGGTACGTCTCAACCGAGAGGGGCACCGAACGGGCCAAGGCCTTGAGTGGACCGAGGGTCGCGTCGCCGCGTACAGGCGGACGGCCCGGATTCCAGCCTATGCCCCCGCTCGAGAGGACTGCGCCTGGCTCACAATGCGGGATGCTGCCGTCGCTCTCGGCGTGCCGAACCAGGTGATTCGAAAACTCATCCAGCGTGGACTGCTGCCTGCCAAGCAGGTGATGCCGGATGCGCCATGGCAGATTCGAGTGGAGGACCTGCGAGCCGCACACGTACTTGAGGCAGTCCAGCAGCGTCGTACGAGCCCGCGAGGCGCGCGCAAGCCTCGCCGCCGCGTAACGCGGTCGACAACACCCTGAAGAGGTGACGCACAATGAAACCCCCATTGCCGCCTTCCGCAGCGCGGCCTCGGAGCGGTTGTTGTCGAGGGGAAGGCGCTCATTCTCCACGAAGCGCGTGAGGGCCTCCCACTGCTTGAGGGCGTAGGAGATGGCCTGGCCCAGCGGACTCTTGGGCGGGTGACGCGGGGCCTGTGCCTCGAGCCAGACGCGCAGCATGGAAAGGACGGGGGCGCTGCGCAGTTGGCGAAGTTCGCGGTGGGCGGCCGTGCGCACCAGGTCCGCGTCTTTGGCCTGGGCCTCCACGCGGTAGAGTTCGAGGATGAGGTCCAGGGCTTCGCGCGCCTGGGGCGCGGTGGCCAGCGCGTCGAAGAAGCGGCGGCGGCAGTGGGCCCAGCAGCCGACGCGCACGCGGCCCTTGGGCAGCGTCACCGCGTTGTAACCGGTGTACCCGTCCACCACGAGGGCGCCAGCGCTGCCGCCCAATACTTCCTTGGGTGTCTTGCCGCCCCGGCCCATGCTGAAGCGGTAGCCGATGAGCCACTCGCCCGCGTCATTCTGGGTGAGGAAAGTCCACAGGTAGCCCCGCTTCGTCTTCTTCACGTCCAGCACGTGCAAGGGCGTCTCGTCGGCCCACACCACGTCCGCCGAGGCAATGCACTGCAAGAGGTGCTGGGACAGCGGCAGCAGCACCGAGGCGGCCTGGTGGAAGAGGTCCGTCAGCGTGCTGCGACTCATGGGCACGCCGCTGCGCTCCACGCGCTGGGCCAGCCGGTGCAGCGGCATGGCGTCCTCGCACTTCGACGTCACCACGTGCGCGATGAAGCCAGGGCCGTACTCGCCCCTGTCCACCACCCGAGGCGGTGGCGGCGCGGTGACGACGCCCTTGCCGCACGTGCAGGCCAGCACTTCCTGCACGTGCACCTGCCGCTCGAAGCGCGCCGGAATGTGTTCGAAGAGCACCGAGGCGCGGCCCTTGCCCAACGGCCGCATGTCCTCGCCGCCGCAGGCCGGGCAGCAGCGCTCCTCGGCGGGCACCGCGTGGCGAATCTCCCGCGACGGGGCCTCCTCCGCCTTCCGGGTCGCTCTTTCTCGGCGCTTCTTCTTCGCGGCCTCCGCCTGGGCCGCCGTGGCGTCCGCATCCCCGCGCAGCTCGGAGGCCACCGTCGGCAGCTTCTCCGTCCTAC
>BNCN01000030.1 GCA_014656495.1 Comamonas sp. KCTC 72670 | reverse complement strand
AAACCGGCTCGCTGATGGCCGAGGCGTCCTCCCGCGACCACTTCCCATCACCCAGTCGGCCTGAAACGAGACCGCTCTCCATCAACCGCCGTGCTCAGCAACAGTAGAAGAGGCACAGCCCCGTGCCGTCGTAGAAGAGTACCTTCAGCGCCGTACGCCGCTTGCCGAAGAAGACGAAGAGGGCGCCGCTGCGCGGCCTGCGTCCCAGCCTCTCCTCCACCAACCCCGACAGCCGCTCGAAGCCCCAGCGCAAGTCAATCGGCTCCAGGCCCAGGAAGATTTCGACACCGTGCGGAATCATCGCGGCCCGCCCCGGCTCGCCACACCCAGCGCCGCCAGCGCTACGCCCACCGTCGCCACGTCCGCCCCCGCGGGCACCAGCACCCGCGCACCGTGCGCCTCAATCACAACGAGGGCTGCACCCGGCGCGCCTTCGCGGGCCGGGGACGAAACCAACCTCACCAGCGGCACACCCGCCGCCGCATCTCCACGCCCCGCCTTCGCCAGCCGACTCGACCACCGGTACAGCGGGCTGGGCGTGAAATCCTTCCCCCGGCAGTACTCCTCCGCGCTCAGCCCACTGCTGCGCCACTCCTCCACTCGCTTCTTCCACAGTTCCGCATTCGCCATGCGCACCACCTTGCGCGCTCCGGCTCATCCCCTCCAGACGGGGCTCGTGCTGCGGATACAGAAGACCACCAGTTCGTGGCGCTCGCCAGGCCGGAGATTCTCCACAGGTTGAACGACAATGGAGCGCTCGCCTACGTCGACAATCCGAATCCGCGTCCCATCGCCTTGGCCCACCGCTTTGTCGACCGTACGCAACTGCCCATCAACCGTGAGCGTGCTCTTCGCGATCTCCGTCGGGAAGAACAGCCACGTCGGGGTTGCCACTTCGACGCGAATCGCGGGCAACGGCTCAGCGGGGTTGCCGACGACCGCTACAGGCCGCAATCGCGCCGTACGACTCGATGCCGCGTCTGCTCGCGGCGCAGCTCCCCAGAAGAGCGCGAGCGCGAGGGCCAATCTAACAGGTTGCAGCAAAGGTGCATGACCTCCCGAATGGGCCACCCTATCATCGCTTGCGCCCGCGCAGCCCGCTTCCGGCAGCCGGCCGCCGTCGACGCAGCCGGCCCGGACGGTTCCGCCGCCCACGGTAGGGCCGTTGCACCGCTCGCCCGCTGGTGGAGGCTGCGGTACATTTCAAGGACCCCTCAAGCGTATTACGTCGCCGGGTTACCGACCGACGCGGGCGTAGACATCCCCGTCGACGAGGAAGCGGGGGGCGTCCCTATTGAGTCCTTGAGGCACCCTCCGCTTCCTTTATAGTGTTACCCAAGAGGATATCCGCAGGGGGGACACCATGCCGTTGGATTTGGTCACTCAAGGGATGCGCGATCTGTTTGCCTCGCAAGTACTGGCCGTGCTGATCGGAGCTGGGGAGAGAGATTTCACCAAGGCTGCTGATCAAGCGTTTCGGGCAGCGGATGCGGCAATCGCACGCCGGGCACAGTCTTTAGAAAAAGACCCTATAGCTCAAGCAACTCTCGATCTTTACGCAACCTACAGCATGGTGGGCCTAGTGGCGGCTGGCTCTCGTAATTTCGAGGAGTGCGCTGACTTGGCTTACCAGTCCGCGGTTAGAGCTGTTGCACGGCGCACGGCATTATAACTGAAACTCCCAACAAAATCAGGAACTGAATCGGTCATCTACAGGAAAGGAACCTCTCAAAGCAATATCCATTAGGAGTTCCGAGTCAATCCAACAAAAGATACAAACCAAAATCAGTCCTGCTTAGTCTTTCTGGAGACTACAGATGAAATCTCGTTACCAAGGCGAAAGCGGTCGACGACTATTGATTGACGTGCTGAAGCAACAAACCGTCGTCCAATACAACGCAGACCTCGCAGACAAACTCGCTAGCACGGGAGAGGTGGTTGAGTTTGGAGTTGGCGAATCCCTTATGACTCAGAACGACACTGACAACAGCATATTCTTCATTCTGTCGGGTGTCGCATCGGTATTCATCAATGGCAGGCCCGTCGCCATTCGCGGTCCAAGAGAAACGCTAGGCGAAATGGCGCTTATTGACCCATCTGCGTCCCGAACAGCGACCGTTACGGCGCAAGAGACGGTGACAGCCCTCAAGGTTTCTGAAGCGGATTTTTACAAAATAGCAGATTCACACCCAACGATCTGGCGCCCATTGGCCCTAACGATCTCTGAAAGACTCAGACAACGGAACCGATTTCACAGGCCACCCAATGAACGGCCTATTATGTTTGTCGGATCATCCGTAGAGGGACTCCCTATTGCCAAGAACCTTCAATTGGGACTCAAACACAGCCCCATAGAAGTCCGATTGTGGAGCAATGGGGTATTCGGACCCGGTGGCGTCACGATTGACGATCTACTAAAGCAGGTTGACATTTGCGACTTTGCAGTTCTTGTATTTGGTCCTGACGATAAAATCTCAAGCAGGGGCGATTCCTTTGATGCACCGCGAGACAATGTTGTTTTTGAACTTGGGCTCCTCATGGGGCGGCTTGGTCGTGAGCGAGCGTTTATCGTCATGGCCCAGAACACCGATCTCAAGATTCCAAGCGACTTATTAGGGATCAATCCAATCAAATACATTCCAAATGCAACAGATCTCCAGGTTGTACTTGGTCCAGTCGTTACCGAGCTTGAATCAGCTATCCGCCGTTTAGGCACACGCTAGCTCCAGAGGAAGAGTCAATGGCTACGGGAAACGATCTGCTCAGTGAAGTCACGGCAATTTTCGCAACGAACTGGGAATCAAGAGAAGGACAGCAAGTTCCAGAACCGACGTCAGTCGCGCTCGGCAATGACGCAGTCAAACTCAATGCCACTGTTCTCTATGCAGACCTTGCGGAATCGACCAATCTTGTAGACAGCGAAACGGCTTCTTTTGCAGCAGAGATCTATAAATCTTATCTCGTTTGCGCCACGCGCATCATCAAAGATGAGGGCGGAGTCATAACTGCATTCGACGGCGACCGAGTCATGGGTGTTTTTATCGGACAGACAAAGAACACCTCCGCCGTCAAGAGCGCCCTCAAAATCAACTACGCTGTCACCCAGTTAATTAATCCAGCCCTCAATAAGCAGTATCCGAACAAGCAATACGAAGTTCGCCAAGCTGTTGGCGTCGACACCAGCGAATTGTTTGTGGCAAGAACAGGAATCCGCGGCTCCAACGACCTTGTGTGGGTCGGCAGGGCTGCCAACTACGCAGCGAAACTCTGCTCACTGCGGAGTGAGAGCTATGCTTCCTGGATAACCAAAGACGTGTTTGACGCAATGCTCGAAGAGGTCAAAACCTCAAGCGATGGACGGCCCATGTGGGAGCAACGGATTTGGACAGCCAGAAACAACATGACTATCTATCGCTCCTTGTGGAGGTGGCGAATTGATTAGTCGAGTGATAACCCGGCCGCGCATCTCGGCAGTGCTCCGCAGCACGTCGGCCGCCGAACGAATCACGGCCGCAAAGCTCGCCCCGCGTCGCGGTACTGAGGAATCAAGGTGCTGAGCGACCGCCGCTCTCGGGGAAGCGCCCATAGACCCACATAAGCGCGTCCACGTGCGCGGGGTTGTCCAGGTCGAGCGGCGCATCCGTGTGCCGCTCGACCCAGCCGCCCGATGCCGTGCGGCGCGCCCGTGAGAGCAGCTCGGCGCAGCGAGCAGGGGCCGGGAACCCGCTGGCGCGTGCGGCAGCGGCGGGCCAGTAGGTTCGAAGTCATCACGGCAGCCCAGCTCTAATCAGCTCGGTTGCACTCTGACCGGGGGATTTGCCGGTTCTCGGGTGCTGTCCAGTTCGCTGGCCGCCAGCAGCGCAGCACCCGACGCGGCCACATTGGGCAAATGAAGTCTCCAGGCCCTACGACAAGCACGGCTGGCCCCTCAGCACCATCCGCGTCCGCTTAATGTCGTAGCTCGGCGTAACAGGTCCTCTGGAGTTCGGCGAACCCGGTCTGGGTGAGTTCGGCCAAACCGGTCCGCACCGGTTCGGCCAAACCGGTCCCCCCGGGCGTCCCGCCGACAGGCCACGCTGGCTTC
>BNCN01000029.1 GCA_014656495.1 Comamonas sp. KCTC 72670 | reverse complement strand
GGCTCCCCTGCCAGGGGGAGACCGTCTCGGTTGGTTTCACCGAGGAGCTTCCCTCTTTCCCGCTCGTCCCTCCTTGCCATCTACACACTTATAGGGACACGACCGGCATGGGCCAGGGGCTTGAGCAGTCTGGCTCCAGCCTCGGCTCCGGTTGTGATTGCAACGGCGCACTGCGCGGTCGCCAGCCGGCGTGTCCGCCGAGCCTGAGCCGCCAGCAGGCGCACCGGCCGCTCCGCGAACGTGCGACGGGAGCATTCCGGGTTTCGACAGCAGAAGCGCCGCACACGCAGCTCGAGTTGCACGACGCGCCCTGCGGAGGGCAGGTCCGCCGGGCGTCGGACGTAGCTGCCATGCACCGCGGTACTCGGCGTCTGGCAGGAGGGACATAGCGCTCCCGTGCCATCCATGCTCACCCCGAGGACGGCACCCGCCGCGCTACCAGCGGACATCCGCTCCACCCGACACCCAGGAAGTGGGTACAGCGTTTCCATTCCCAGGGTGTATTCGCCCCGCTGGTAGCTTGTCGCGTATACCTACTTCCCAGAGGGGACCCACACGAAGCGCGGGAGAGCCACGGAACTGGGCCAAGCTCAGGGGAAGGAAAAATTTCCTGAACGAGACGTGCCATAAAAGGGATGCGAGCAGGCTGGCCACACGCTTACACTGACTGCGTAGACGGCACTTCCAGAGCCCCTGGAGGAGCCTCTCCTTCTGTGGCATAGAGCCGTACGATGCCCGGCACCGGTGTCCCCCCTATCTCCGAGCAAACTGCGCCAGTGGACGCACTCCGGCGCGTCGCAGCGTGGTACTTCGCAAACGTGTACGGCAAGGCCGAAGGTCCGGGTACCCTGCCGTTCTACTGCGACCCTTCACGAGTCGGCGCCTTCGCCGTCGAGCCGGGCGAGCTGGCGCGAGGTGAGCCACCTGCGCTCTTTCGTCTCTTCGTGGCTCTCTCGATGTTCCAGGCGCTGCGGGATGTGGTCATCATGCGCCAACAGCGCACTCTGACTGCCGAAGCGGCCGACTCGCTCGTGTCCGCGACCATCCTCGAACTGCGCTTGGGGCGTCACGACTGCGAGCACCTCTCATCGGCTGAAATATTCGAGAGCCGATGCGATGTGCACAAGGGCAGGACGGGTGTGGACTGCCGAAGCCGTCCGGGAACTGAGTGCCATGTGAAGACGGCCACCTGCCTGTTCCGCCGCATGGGGGACATGGGGAAGCTGCCAACGTCGGCTTGGCTTCGCGCGTGGAAGGATGGGGCGCTCGCGAGGGGGCTCGCTGCTGTTCAGCAGGGCGAGCCAGACCCGCAGCGCCGCGCTGAGCAACTCGTCGATCACTTCGCCCAAGTGCACCGGGTGGGAAGGAAGCTTGCGACCATGTTCGTGAGCGCGCTCTCGACACCAGCCCTAGCCCCCGGGCTGACGCCGTGGGCGCCTGACGTGGACGGAAACCGACTGCTCGTGGTGGACACGAACGTCGCACGGGCAGTCGATGCGCTGCGCCCTCTAGGTGCTGTACGGTCCTATGAGGTCCGGGCAGCGTGGCTCAGAGAGCATGCAGCGCAGGTTAACCTTCGCGAGTTTCGCGGCGACGTTCCCGCGTGCTCGCCACGGATCGTGCAGCAGGCCCTCTATCACTTCTGTTCGAAGAGTAACCGTGAGGCGCAGGGACTCGACTGCCGGGGTGCATCGGTCCCCTGCGAGGTGTGTGCGCCGAGTCTCTGTCCCCTGCGCCGAGCAGTGTAGAGCCCCAGCGGAGGAGGCACTCGATGAGGCTCTGTCGAAGAGGGTGCGGCCCGTGGCAATATCGGCTTACATCCGTGTCGGGGTCGCCATCGCACCAGCGTAAAGTGGGCAGGCTCCGCAGCGTCGGCGACGGACCCCTCTGGGCCCCTACAGCAGGTGCCCGAGGAGGAGGGCTCGCTTGCCGCTTCGCCTCTCGGAAGGGCGCAAGGCCCGGGAAGGTGCGCGACGGCGGGCCCCCGCGGGTCAGCGTGCTGTGGTAGACCCCCGGCGGTCCCAAGTCGGCCCACTCCACGGGCCTCTACTCGCCCGGTTTAACTGATGCAGAACCTTACGACCCGCTGCTTCGACATTTTCCTTGCCTGCAAGGCTGCCATCCAGAACGGCGACCTCATCAAGAAGGTCAGCGAAAAGGACAAGGAGTACCATTTCCAGAACTGGTTCGAGCAGCGCCTCGCCGCAGTCAACATCGACTTTGACGACGCGGGTCGCAACAGCTACCCGGATTACACTCTCGTGACCCACCCCGAGGGTTACGAACTCAAGGCGCTCGCATACCCTGGCCGCGAGGCGACCTTTGACTCAAACAGCCAGGTCCCCACCGGCAAGCACAAGGGCCGAACCGTCTTCTACGTATTTGGCCGCTACCCAACCGAGGTCGCGAAGGCGGAGAGAGAATACCCGCTTATTGACCTGGTGCTGTGTCACGGCGACTTCTTGAACGCCGACCACACGTACCTCCACAAGAACCGGAGCTTTCGGGGCTTCGGTAGCTACGGGGACCTCATGGTACGTGACAGGAAGATGTACGTAGCGCCCACGCCGTTTGCACTGCTGGAGGGCGTTACATCTCTGCCGACGCTCATCATTCCCGCGGATTACACCCCTGATCGTCGGTTCCAGCAGGTAGGTCGGTTCACGCGAGTTGAGGTGGACCAACTAGTGGTCGGCTACGAGTTCGACCTCAAGACGAATCAGATTCAAGCGAAGTACGCGCCGAACCCGTCTGCCGGAAAGGCCCACGAGTTCATTGCGTATCGGCCGACTGGCGACAGCCGCAAGCAGGTCAAGCTCATGTCCCCGGTTCTGCCCCTAGCGGAGGGCAGCGACGATGAGTAGGCCGGCGGCGAACATCGCGCGTACGACGACCGTGACCCGCGTGCAGCGCGCCATCGAGCGTGAAGACTTCCCCTTCGAGCAACTCAGCGAGGTTGCGGAGGTCGAGAGTTGGCGGAAGGAGGTCTTCCGTCCCATTTACCATGTACACAAATGGTGGGCGCAGCGTCTCGGGTCAGTGTTCCGGGCCATCGTGCTCGGCGCCGCTCCAGACCAGCGCGGCCCGCTCATGAGGGAGTTCTACCAGCGCGTGGACCTGGGCGGGCTCGTGGTCTTCGACCCGTTCATGGGCAGCGGCACTACCGTGGGGGAGGCTGCAAAGCTCGGGTGCGCGGCGGTAGGGCGCGACATCAACCCCGTCGCATTCACTGGAGTCCGCGTAAGCCTCGGCGCCATTGACCAAGCAGGGGTCGAGCGTGCCTTCGAGCAGGTCGAGCGCACGGTTGGTGCCGAGATTCGCGCGATGTACCGCGCGAAGGACAGCACGGGCCGCGAGTGTGACGTGCTCTACTTCTTTTGGGTGAAGGTCGCGGACTGCCCAGAGTGCAAGGAGGAGGTGGATCTCTTCTCCTCCTACGTGTTCGCGAAGCACGCCTACGTGAAGAAGTACCCGACCGTCCACATCGTATGCCCTGAGTGCGGCGAGGTCTTCCGCGGGGTGCACCATGAGCAGCAAGCGCGGTGCGCGGCGTGCAAGCACGCCTTTGATCCGCATTCCGGTCCAGCGAAGGGGATGCGTGCCGAGTGCTCCCATTGCAACCACGAGTTTCGCATTGGGCGGACCCTGCGGGCCGCTGGCACGCCACCGCGGCACAAGCTCTACGCGAAGCTCGTGCTGAGCTCGGATGGCAAGAAGGAATACCTCCGCGCCACTGAGGCGGACGTTGCTGCGTTCCGATCGGCTGAGCAGCGACTCGCGACGGCGGAGGTAGTGCGGCCCGTCGGGCAGCTTGAACCAGGCAGGAACACCGACCAAGCCATCAACTACGGTTATCGGTCCTGGGGCGACTTCTTCAACGCGCGCCAACTCCTTGCCCTCGGAAGGCTCGGCCATGCGATTCGAGGTCTGTCCGAAGGGCCCGAACGCGATGCGCTCGCGCTCGTGTTCTCCGGCGCGTTGGAGTTCAACAACATGTTCGCCTCGTACAAAGGCGAGGGGACCGGCGCGGTTCGGCACATGTTTTCGCACCATGTGCTTAAGCCGGAGCGGATGCCCATCGAAGCGAACCCGTGGGGAACTCCGCAAAGCTCTGGCTCCTTTTCGACGCTCTTCCGCCTTCGACTCATACGTGCGCTGGAGTACCGGGAGAACCCGTTCGAGGTGGCTGTTGACCGCTCGGGCGATAAGCCGAAGGGTGAGAAGGTGTTCGACATTTCTGTGCCGCTTACCCAAGTCCAAGTGCATGGCTGGACCGAGCAGCCCCAGTCTCCGGGGGTGTACCTCTCATGCGGCAACTCCGCCGCAACCGGTCTTGCCGATGAGTCGGTTGACCTCGTGGTGACAGACCCGCCCTTCTTCGACAACGTCCACTACTCTGAGTTGGCCGACTTCTTCTTCGCCTGGCAACGCGAGTTACTGCCCTCCGGCTTGGCGCTGGAGACGACTCGCCAGCACGGTGAGGTCCAAGATGAGGACGCAGGTGCCTTCGCGTCCAAGCTGTCGAGTGTGTTCACCGAGTGCCGCAGGGTGCTGGTGAAGGACGGTCTGCTCGTTTTCAGCTACCACCACTCGCGCGATGACGGCTGGGTCTCGGTGGCGCAGGCTATTGCGGATGCCGGCTTCTCGCTGGTCCAGGCACATCCGGTGAAGGCGGAGATGTCGGTCGCAGCGCCCAAGGCCCAAGCGGCCGAGCCCATCGACATAGACATCATCATGGTGTGTCGGAAGGCGGAGGCCGACCAGCGGTCGATGCGTCGCAGCGCGGACGCTGTTGGAGCGGCGCTTGTCACTGCGGAGAAGCAGGTCGGGCGCTTTCTTGCGCGCGGGCGCCGACTCTCGCGCGGTGACGCCAAAGTCCTCCTACTCAGCCGGGTTCTCGTCGAACTGTTCGCAGGCCGCGCTCCCGAAAGTGTGCCGCGCGAGTTCGAGGCAGTGATGCCACTTCTCAAGCCGACAGTGGAAGCTCTGCATTGCGACCAGACGATGCTGGAGCAGAAGAGCGCAGCTGCCACGAAGCAGGGGCGCACCAAGCGAGCCGCGCCTAAGGAGTAGGCCCTCCAGTGCCCAAAAGTAAGGGTTAGGAAACCGCCGCTCTCTCCCGCAGATGTCCAAGCAGCCTAAACCAAGGATCGTAATTCTCGAACGGCCTCAGGATGGGCGCCTGAGGTCGACTCGTCGCAGGGATGGACTGGCGGAATGCTGGGCATTTCGAGCCGAGAGGTAGGCATGCACCCGGACCATGAGCTGGTCCATGGTGCGGCAGCGGTGATTGCGGGTGACGTTGGCGTGCAGGTCGAGCCACACCCGCTCGATGCGATTGCCCTGGGGGCAGTACGGCGGGAGGAAGTGGAGGACGAATCGCCCGCCGAAATGCGCGAGCGCCTTGAGCGTCTTCTTGCTGGAGTGAACCGAGGCGTTGTCGAGGACGAGGTGGATACGGCGAGCGCGCCGGTAATGACTCGCCAAACGCCACAGCAATTGGATGAAGAGGGGTAAGACCTCGCCGTGCCCCGTCGTGACGGGCCCCAGCATCTCGTGAGACCTCCAGAGGCCAAACGCAGGAGGTGGTCCGTGGAGTTGGAGAAGGAGTTGGAGCAGTTCCGTCAGGAGGCGCAGCGGTTGAAGGCTGGGCGGCGCAGTGGCTCGTTGCCGT
>BNCN01000028.1 GCA_014656495.1 Comamonas sp. KCTC 72670 | reverse complement strand
CGGGGAACGGCAACGAGCCACTGCGCCGCCCGGCCTTCAACCGCTGCGCCTCCTGACGGAACTGCTCCAGCTCCTTCTCCAGCTCCACGGACCACCTCCTGCGTTTGGCCGCTGGAGGTCTCACGAGATGCTGGGGCCCGTCACGACGGGGCACGGCGAGGTCTTACGAACCAACTACACAAGATTCGGGACTTGACCGAGCCGAAGAGCCGGATGCGGTAGTCCCTCACTTCCGGATCTGTGGGGGGGCCAGGGAGGGTGACCTCCCTGGTCTACCCGACCGCTCACCGATGGCCGAGGCGTCCTCCCGCGACCACTTCCCATCACGCAGTCGGTCTGAAACGAGACCGCTCTCCATCAACCGCCGTGCTCAGCAACAGTTACCATCCTACGCTCAGGAGCAGATCTCCATTCTACAGGAGTCCTTCCTCGCCGAGCTTCTTCGCGACCGCCATGAGCTTCTTGGCTTGGGCGTCGCTGGGCACCCAGCCTGGGCGTTGAGCTGCCGTCGTCAGGATGCCGTACTCGACCCCGGACAGCAGGCGGCGTGTAGCCGACCATGCGAGTGCTCGGCGCCAGTATCCGTTCTCGGCTAGCCGGACGAATTCGACCTGCGCACTTATCGTATTATCCTGCTGGGCAAGCGTGCGCGCCTCTCGGCTATTGCCCCGCTCCTCGCCAGTCGGCTTGAGGTCTATTTCGAGGTCGGGCAAGAGGGGAATGTTAGTGTCAGCCACCGCCTGCCAACACTGGTCCTTTTTCGCCCACTCCGTGATGTTCAACCAGTGCGGCGGCGGCGAGGTAAGCACGCGGAAGGCCGCCTCGGCGCTCAACACGAGTTGCTTGGCGACGGTCATTGAAACGCGCTGGGTCTTCCAGATTCGGTCGAGGTCGATTACTCGATCGGGGTACTCGTCCTCGATAAGTTTGACGAACCGCGCCACTCCGTACGTGACGATGTTGGCTCGGTAGCCGCCAGCGTACCATGGCGCTGACGACACCAGCTTCTCGGTGGACCTAAAGATGATGGAGCGGGCCACTACATGCTGGAACCAGCGCTCATTGAAGTCGGTCGGCCGCTGGTCGTACTCCTCGCGAACGGCTTCAGCATAGGTCACGAAATTTTTCTGCGCGCCCCTGCTCACGATATGAGGCTGCTTCCGCCAAGTGTTCTCGAACTTGGCCAGATCAGTCTTCGTGATCACTTGGTGCTTCGGATTCCGGATGAGAAATTCCCGTTTCTCGGCCGGCTTCAACTTAAACTGCTCCGTCTGGTACTGAGCGCGAGCCCGCTCGTAGAACCAGTGGGTCATTTGCTGTGAACCAAGTGCGGGTGGAGCCCACACGCTCGCCGATAGCTCCGCGACCTTGCGGTGGAAGGGGTGGTTGGCGAAAAGGTCCGCGTCACTCACCTTGTTCTGTGTGTTCGCGAACCGGGAAATCTCCGGAATCGTGACTTCGGCGACTGCGCTCGGGAGCACGGATAGCTTCATCTGCACGAAAATCCCGACCAGCGATGATTGATCACGCAGGCGAGCGTTGTACAACGAGGCCGTCGTCTGGCCGCCATTGACGATCTGGAGGTCTCTGACTCGTACAAGGCGGTGGAGCCCATCCGACTTATCAATATCTACTGCTGTGGCCGTCGCGGTGATGCCGTTATTGAACGCGAAAAAATTTCCCGGCGCGTTCCTGATGGTCAGCCGGATGCCCTTGTTCACCTTGCCCTGAGCGCTGAGGAAAGCTCGGACATTGCCCTCCAGAAGCCTGCTGCCGTACTGCTCGTAGATGTCGGCCAACAGGCGTCCAGGCACTACGCACAGGTATGCTGAGTAGCCCGTGTCACCGATGCTCGCCGGCAGTGTGGGAAGTCCGGATGAATCAAAGGCGGTCAGGTCGATGTCGACCAACTCGCGGCCCCCTGCAGCGGCGAGCTGGTGAAAGCGATGGAGGTCCCAGACATGCAGCTCTAGCTTCACTCCGTCAACTGCGTCGCGGTCGACCTGCTTGAAGCGGGAACCTAGGACGGCGTTCGAGAGTAAAAGAACCCTGACAGTCTTGATAGCGCCGGACTGTTCCTGGATGAATCTCGCGAGATCTGCGACCGGTGTGCTCGGGTCCGGACGATCAGTGCTCCGGTCATCAAGCAGACGGCCGGATCGTGCCTCTGCGAAGAAGGCGGATGCGCGCGAGAAGGCGGTTTTGATTTCCGCCGTGTTGAGAGTACAGGGCGAGGCTTCATCACGCAGGTCGGCGATCAAGAGGTGGAGCGTGCCATCGAGGGCGAACTCGTCCTGGCTGTAGCCGTCCAGGGCAATGGAGCGGCGCCGGGCACCTCGTCCATCGAAGAAACACGGAGTCCAGTCCTGAATTTCCTCCGCATCTAGTAGGCGTCCGACCAGATTCTCTACAAGGATCGTGCGCGTCAGTTCACCGCGAGCGCTCGCCCGCGCGGCGACCTCCTGCATGAGGGTTGTATGAAAATCGTGCAGCTCAGCTTTCAATGCCCGCTACCTCCCTCCAGCTCCCCACAAGGAAGCTTGTGATTGCGGTCACGGCAATCTCGTAGATGCAGCTATCAATGCCTGTGGCGACATCGGGACGCTGGATGCGAGGGAAGTCCCGCCTCACAGCGTAGCTCACGGCCGGCCCGAACCGGACAATTGTCACCTCATACTCCTCTCGGTCCTCGTACCCAGCTGCGCGTAGAGCATCGTCGACTCGTTCCGCCGCAGCTGCATCCTCGGCGACGGCAGCCCTGACCCTACGTACGAGCGCCGCGAAGGTGTCGTGGGGGTCGCCCGACTGTCCTTGTTCGACCTCTACGACCCGGCTCCAGATGCAGATCGGGAGCCCGGCATCAGTGAGCTGCTCCAGAGAGTTAATGCGAATGGACCGGCGCTGACGATGTGTGGCCTTCACCTCGACCTCGACGGATTGAAACGAGAAATCCTTCGGCGCCGCATAGGGGCCAACCCAAGCCATTGCTGCAGCAAGCGGCCCGAACTTGGGGATGCCCTCATCTGCCAGGAACGAAAGTTCGGCAGCGAGGCCGCGGATCTCGTGCTCCTCCAACAGGGCCGAGGGACGGCGGGAGAACAGCCGTTGCCACCGAGCCAAGCGCCTGATCACGACCTCACCGGGGTCCGGTAGTGCCACGCATGTTGCGTCTACAAGGTCTTCGACGACGTGGGTGAATAGGCCCGTGAGATCTGTGCGATCGAGGCGGATTACCAGAGCCCACTCGCCCCGTTGGCGCGGTCGGGCCTCGACCAGCATCGCACCGAGCGATGGGGGCTCAGGTGGGCGCGTCCGGCATACAACCATGATCGCGCGCCTGCCTCCCTCGACGCCCAGGAACAGGTCTACGGGATGGGACTCACTAATCCTGGAGAAGGACCCGTCCACCCCTGTATGCTCCGCGCGTCTGAAGGCCTCCTCAATCGTCACGGTTCCTCCTGAAAGTCGTCGTCGTCGCCGGGCTCGATTGAGGAGCTGAATATCTCGCGCCACTTGACGACGTTGATCTTGTATCTCGCAAGCGCATGCGTGATGCCCGCATCAAGGCGGGGGAAGCTCAGGCCGATGGCCACCAAAGCACCATCGCCCAGGTCAGGAGGATGGGGGCGATCCTCGCCACCACTGAAGTCCTCCTGGGACATTTCCAGCTCCGGTTCGAGAACATGGATCAGGAGGAGCGGACGCGATCGCACTGCACGGTAGAATTTGTCTGCAACGTTGATCTCATCGGGCGGCTTCGCTTTACGTCCTTCCTCGGCCGCCACCTCCACCTCAGCTTCATGGGCCAAGCGGAGTGCCTTTTCAGTCTCCGCGACCGTGAGCCCCGCCTTCTCGACACCGCGAGACCCGACGCGGCGCTTCGCGCCGGAAACTTCGAGCACCCCCGGGGGGGCCATGCGCACCTTGCGCTTGAGGCGTTTGAATTGACGACGTCCGAGCGGGAGCAGCTTTCCCTCGCCCTCAGGAATGGCGACGTCCCACTCCTCCATGAGCCCTTCAGGCATTCGGTCGAGGAGATCGGCGATGGCGCCCGGCTGGAACCGGAATTCAGTCTCCGGCACCTTGAAGTTGCGCAGGAGGTCGGCAATCACCTGCCGGTGAACACCGCGCATGATCCGCGGCCCTGCCGGCTGAGTCTCCGACACGCCCGTCGTCGATTCTGCGGCCTCAACGAACGATTTGATCTGGCTCCAGTTGTCCAGCAGAGGCTTCGTCCCGGAGTGCAGCTCGACGCTCTCGAACGCCTCCCCGCTGACGGAGATCACCCTCGTGATCTCCTTGGCCGTGCGCATCTTGTTGCGCGCGGTGACCAAGAGGGAGTCGGGAGAAGCCCGTACCGCCAACCCGAATTCCTTCGGCGTGCGGCGCACCCGGTACATCCGCTTGAGTTCGGACCGCAGTTCCTCCGTAGCGTCGCTGATGTGCCCGTACCAGTCGATGGCGTCCTGAGGGAGCCACACCCGGCACAGATCCTCGTAGCCCGGCCGGTATCCGAACCACCGACCCATCTGAAGGAGGGTGTCGTACATCTTGGTGCTTCGGCGGAAATAGCTGACGACGAGCCCTTCTAGCGTCAGCCCACGTGACAGGCTGTTGCCTCCCACTGCGATGACGCGAAGGCCGGTATCCTTGTGTGCCTTGTAATTGAGCGCTCGCGGTCCCGTACGCTGATTGACGGCGATGGTGGTCACCGGGAGGACGGCTTTCCGAAGCGCCCCCTGCACAGCCGGCCAGTCAAATCCGCAGTCTCGGTACTCCTCCTCCCATGCGGCGTGCAGGGCCGCAATGGTCGCATTGCCGAGCGCCGTAGCCGGGGGAAGGCTGGAGAAATTGCGTATGGCTGTCTGGGCACGCTCCAACTCTGCACGCAACAGCCCCTCGACTCCCGGGTCGTCCGGGCCCCTCCCGCTCTGGACCCCGGTGAACTGGCTCACGTTGACCAGCATCGATCGATGGGTGGGGCCCTCGCCGCGCAGGTCCCGAATCGCGTTGGCGACCAGGAAGACGTGTAGGGCTTTGGTCAGTGAGCCCGGGAGAGTGGTGACCTTGAAGTTAGGCCGATGCTTGAACGGGATCGCAGCATTGGCATCATCGATGCTGCGGAGGTGCAACGTCGAACCGCTGTCGTCCATGAAGATGCGGCGCGGCCCGAAGTAGTTCGTCGGAGCCTGGAGAGTGTAGATGAAGTCACGTGGAAAGAGGTCGTCTCCCAGCATCCCGTCCTGATCATCGGGATTGACGAAGATGTTGGCGAATGGAGTTGCGGTAAAGCCCACGTATGTCGTTCGCCGGAACAGGGTCAGCAGTTCCCGGATGCGCTCGTTCACCCGAGTCGGGTCACTGTTCTCGTCGTTAGTATTGATGGACGCGTTGTCCGCCTCGTCGTCAATGATCAGCGTCGGGATGTCGATGGCGCCCGACTGGGTGGTGGTATTGTAGCTGCGCAGCCAGTCGCGCAAATTCTCAAGAATCTTGGTGTGTTTCTTGATGACGACGATTGCAGGCTCTCGAAGCGCGTTTAGACCCAGCCCCAGCGTATCGAGCGTCGTGCTCCTGAAGTCCGCAGAGCTGGACGTGAAGACGGTCGCTTGGCGTCGCCCGTCTATCAGCCCGACACCTACTCGGAGGTCGCGACGATTCCGCTTTAGCAACTCGCTGCTGTCGAATCCGACGAAGCCCTCGTCGAGACGCGCCTGGGTCTGCTGGCGCAGACTCTCAATCGTTCCGGTTAGCAGAATGATGAAGCGGTACCCGGCGTCAGCGGCCTTGCAGATCAGGGCGGAGTACGTGGCCGTCTTGCCCGATTGAACGTCCCCCATGACGAGGCCACGCCTCTTCCAGGTGTTGAGTTCTGCGGGATTCCCGAGGAGGTCGAGCACCTCATCAGTGGTCCGGTCGAGGCCCGAGAGCACGCCCGCAGGCCAGCCTTGCCGCTGGAGCCACTGCTTGAACCGATCCCAGTAGTAGGGCTCGATCTCCGGTCGGAGCGCATGCACCCAGGGGTCGTGTTTCTCCACCAGCGCGAAGCCGGTATCCATTTTCACCAAGCATCGCGTCAGGAGCTTCGAGATCACCTGGGCCTTGATCGACTCATCCGAACCGTAGACCGGCGCCAGCCGTTCTACGATCTCGCGGATTTCGTCCTCGGTGGGCACGCGGTCTGGTGGAAGCGCCACGAGGGCCATATTCACTATGGTATCGGTGTTCATCAGCTCAGCCTCCTCTGGATCTGTTCAACCAAGCTGGGGTACAGGGCGAACGGCTCGAAATTAACGAGTCCAGCGAGAAGACGATCGCGCTCGGCCGGACGATCGGCGAAGGCCGAAAGCATTTGTCGCGCGAGTTCCTCCAGGTGAGCGGCGACTGCTTCGCCATCGTCGGCCTCCTTCCTGAGCCCGATGCGGTCATTGGCACGGTCGTTGTAGATGGCCTCGACCGGTAGGCTGGTGGAGATGGCGCGCAGCACGTTATCAATCTCGGAGAGATGCCCGTCCTCTGCGCTGAGGCGCAGAGTAGCCACGACGGGATGGCTCCAATCGACCTCGTAGCGGACGCCGTCGCGGTCCTCGATTCGCGTCCAAATAGGCTGAACCCTCCCGGTGCCCGTGACCCGCCCCCTGTACTCGTGGATGGTCCGACTGGGCCTGACCATGGTCGGTACCAGACTGCGGAGCCGATCCCGGATGACCGCGGGCGGAAAGGCCGCGGACTTTTTGATGTCCAGGCTCCAATCGTGGTCAAGGGCGTTGGGGACATCGACACGGACGCGGGTGAGCTTGGTCAGCTCCTCTTGTCGGAACAGGCGGAACCAAGTGCCCCAGACAATCAGGCGCTGGTTGCGGTAGATGTAGAACCCCTGCTGCCTACGCAGCCCTGCCTCGCCACCAGCCTTTTCGATCTGCGCCCGTGTCAGTCGTGAGATGTGGGGAAGTGTGAACGCCCGAAGAAATACTCGCTGGCCCTCGACCCAAATGCGCTCTTCGGGGCCAGCCATTGCCCCCTCGTCTTCTAGGAAGGGATCGCGCGGCTCTACTGGGTAGTCGTTGAGTTCGATGACGAGCCGGGGTGGACGGCCGGTGAGGTGGCGATGGAAAACGAGTGCGAGGTGCTCTTCGACTCTGCGGATTCGCTCGCTGAGGATCGCGCCATCCCCGGCATCGCCGGCAGCAAGCCGATCAAGCTTCTCCCACACCACCAGCGTGCCGTGCGCCTGCTCCAGCAGGTAGCTGACGAAGGGGACAATCTCAATGTCCCCAGGTTCAAGCACGCCAGCTACCCAGTCACCTTCTCGTTCGACAAGGTCCAGGTCCCACATCATACCGTGGGTCCTGCCATCCTTTCGCGTTACAACGGTCAGCCTACGGCATTGTGACATTGAGGCCGTCTTCAGCCCCAGCCCGAACCGACCGAGGTCGTCCTCAGGGCGGACGTCGTTCGGGTTTCGGGAGCCATGCCGCATGGCGCGGGCGAGTTCCTCCTCGTCCATCCCGTGCCCGTCGTCCAAAAGAGCCAGCGCACGGGGGCTCCCGGGATCAAAACGAATGCGGACCCGCGTCGCCTTTGCCGTGATGCTGTTGTCAATCAGGTCGGCTACGGCTGCTGCAGCGTCGTAGCCAATAGCACGCATTGATTCCAGTAGGACCGGCGCAAAGGGGGGAAGTGACTTGTACTTCATAGCCGACCGTCCGTGGCACGCCAGCTTGGCTCATTCCCCGGGTGACCAGTGGCCTGGGGCAGTTGGACACGCCGATATTCAACTGCACCGCGACTAAGCGATCAACCAACACAGAAGCGGAATCCAGCGAGTCCTATCTACCCCCATTGGGTTACGTCTGCTCCACAGCTCCAAGGTTGACAAAGGGTGTGCCATCTGGGCTTGACCCGGTTCGGTGTAAGAGCTCGCCGTGCCCCCTTCCAGCGCGTGCGGACCGGGTCGGAGCGCGCCGGACGGTCGGTGGTCAGGCGAGGCTCTTGGGCAACGTGACGGTGCCGGGGTTCGCGAGGGCGGCGCGCAGCAGGTAGTCTCCCGGATCTTCGCCGCGCAGCTTCGCCGTCTCAATCAGCGAGTAGAAGAAGGCGGCCACCTGGGTGCCTCTATCGGGTCAAGTCCCGAATCCTGTGTAGTTGGTTCGGAGGGGGTTCGGGGGAGGAAGGCTCCTCGGCGGCATCATGCAACGGTGGTGTCAGGGGTTGATTTCAGCAGGGACATGTCGAGGTAGCGACGGTCGTCCCAGACGCCCGTGACTTCGAGGGCGACAGCGGTGATGAGGCGCAGCGCGCTGGCGCGGTCCGGGAAGGC
>BNCN01000027.1:12427-12719 GCA_014656495.1 Comamonas sp. KCTC 72670 | reverse complement strand
CACCACCTGCGGGCGTTGGGTGTGGGCCCCGAGGTGCGGGTGGGGTTGTGCGTGGAGCGCTCGCTGGAGTTGGTGGTGAGCGTGCTGGGCATCCTGAAGGCGGGAGGCGTGTACGTCCCGCTGGATGCCAGCTACCCGTTGGAGCGCCTCGCGTGGATGAAGCGCGAGGCCGGGGTGGCGGTGCTGGTCGCCCAGGAGCGGCTGGCGGACGAGGTGGCGTCTGGCGGCGAGTTGGTGGTGAGCGTGGACACGGAGTGGGACGCGCTCATTGCGAGGCAGCCGGAGAGCAACC
>BNCN01000027.1:0-12417 GCA_014656495.1 Comamonas sp. KCTC 72670 | reverse complement strand
TCGGGACGGGCGGGGAGAGTCTGGCGTACGTGATGTTCACGTCAGGGAGTACGGGGAAGCCGAAGGGTGTGGGCGTGCCGCACCGAGCGGTGTCGCGGTTGGTGTTGGGGACGGACTTCGCGCGCTTCGGGCCCGAAGAGGTGTGGCTGCAGTTGGCACCCATTTCCTTCGACGCCTCCACGCTGGAACTCTGGGGCGCACTGCTGCACGGGGCGAAGTTGGTGGTGTACCCGGCGGGGACGCCGTCGCTGGAGGAGTTGGGCCGGAAGTTGGGCGAGGCGGAAGTCACGTCGCTGTGGCTGACGGCGGCGCTGTTCGAGCAGATGCAGGCGAGGCAGCCGCAGGCGCTAGCGAAGGTGAAGCAGTTGCTCGCGGGAGGCGACGCGCTGCCGGTGGCCCGCGTGAAGGAGCGGCTGGAGTCGGGACAGGTGCTCATCAACGGGTACGGCCCGACGGAGAACACGACGTTCTCCGCGACGTACCGGATGGAGAAGCCGGAGGACGTGGGCGCCACGGTGTCGATTGGGCGACCCGTGCCGAACACGACGACGTACGTGCTGGACGCGCAGCTCAACCCCGCGCCGGTGGGAGTGCCTGGCGAGCTGTATGTGGGGGGAGACGGGTTGGCGGTGGGGTACGTGGGGCGGCCGGAGTTGACGGCGGAGCGCTTCGTACCGAGCCCGTTTGGAGACGGAGAGCGGCTGTACCGCACAGGCGACGTGGCGCGGTGGCTGGGGAACGGGACGCTGGAGTTCCTCGGCCGCGCGGACACGCAGGTGAAGGTGCGCGGCTACCGCATCGAACCAGGGGAAATCGAAGCAGCGCTGGCGGCCCACCCGGGCGTCAATGAAGCCGTCGTCGTGGCGCGTGAGGATGGGGCCGAAGGCAAGCGGCTCGTCGCGTACGTCACGGCGCAAGAGGGCGCGGAGGTCGAAGCCGGTGCACTGCGCAGCCATGTGAAGCAGCGGTTGCCGGAGTACATGGTGCCGTCGGCGTACGTGGTGTTGGAGGCACTGCCGCTGACGCCCAACGGCAAGGTGGACCGCAAGGCGCTGCCGGAGCCGGACGCAGGTGGTGCGGCAAGCACGCCATACATGGCTCCTCGGACCGAGATTGAGCAGCGCCTGGCGAGCATCTTCGAGGAAGTGCTGCGTGTCGAGCGTGTCGGGCTGGACGGTGACTTCTTCGAGTTGGGTGGGCATTCACTGCTCGCGACCCAGTTGGTGTCTCGCGTGCGCGAGGCCTTCCAGGTGGAGTTGCCGCTGCGGCACGTGTTCGAAGCGCCTTCGGTCGAGAAGTTGGCGCAGCGGCTGGCCGGAGAAAGCCAGGGCATTTCGGCCCTGCATTCGCCACGGCTGTCACGTGCAGCGCGCGTTGGGCCGCTGCCGCTGTCCTTCGCGCAGCAGCGACTGTGGTTCCTCGACCAACTCGAACCGGGAAGTTCCTTCTACAACATCCCGCTTGCCGTGAGGCTGACGGGAGCGGTTCGGGTGGAGGCCTTGGAGCAAGCCTTCGCATCGTTGGTGCTGCGACACGAATCGCTGCGGACGACGTTCCAGGCGATGGACGGAGCTCCAGTACAGGTCATCGCGACCGAGGCGTTGGTAAGGCTGCAGTTCGTGGACCTGAGTGGCCTGCCCGAGGCCGAGAAGCCCGCCGAAGCCGAGCGCCGCATCAACCAGGAAGCGGGGCTCTCGTTCGATCTGGTTCGAGGCCCCCTGTTGCGCACGGCCCTGTTGAAGCTGTCCGAGCGGGAGCATGTGCTGGTGCTCGTGATGCACCACATCGTGTCGGACGGTTGGTCGATGGGGGTGCTCGTCCGTGAGGTCGCGGCGCTGTACGGCGCATTCACGCAGGGACAGGCTTCCCCCTTGGCGGAGCTGCCGCTTCAGTACGCCGATTACGCTGTCTGGCAGCGGGACTGGCTGCAAGGGGAGGTGCTGCAAGCACAGCTCTCGTGGTGGAAGGAGCAGCTCCAGGGGGCACCGCAGGCGCTGGAGTTGCCGACCGACAAACCACGCCCCGCGGTGCAGACCTTCCGTGGCGCGAACCGAACGGTCCAGTGGCCGAACACGTTGTGGGACTCGGCCAAAACGCTGGCGCATCGTGAAGGCGCCACGCCGTTCATGGTGCTGCTCGCCGCATTCCAGACGGTGCTGTCGCGGTACTCGGGCCAGGACGACCTGTGCGTGGGCTCAACCATCGCCAACCGGAACCGGGGTGAAACGGAGGGGCTGATCGGCTTCTTCGTCAACACCCTGGTCCTGAGGGCGAAGCTGTCACCTGCGCTGCGCTTCCGTGAGCTGCTTGGACAGGTGCGCGAAGTCACGCTGGGCGCGTACGCGCATCAGGACGTTCCCTTCGAGAAGCTCGTGGAGGAATTGCAGCTGGAGCGGGACCCGAGCCGCAGTCCGTTGTTCCAGGTGATCCTGACGCTTCAGAACACGCCCATGACCGAGGTCCGGCTCCCGGACCTGACGCTGAAGGGCGTTGAAGCCGAAGAGAAAACGTCGAAGTTCGACCTGTCGCTGCTCGCGGATGAGTCCCCGGAGGGGCTCGCCGTGGTGATGAACTACAACAGCGACCTGTTCGAGGCCGCGAGCATCGACCGGCTGCTCGGGCACCTGCGGGTGCTGCTGGAAGCGGCCGTCGAGGCCCCTGAGACACGGCTGAGCGCGCTCCCGCTGGTGGGGAGGGAAGAGCAGCAGCGGGTGGTGAAGGCGTGGAGCGGGGTGGTGACGGAGTACCCGCGAGAGAAGTCACTGCCGGCGTTGTTCGAAGCGCAGGTGGAGCGGACGCCGGACGCGGTGGCGGTGGAGTACGAGGGCGAGCGACTGACGTACGGGGAGTTGAACCGCCGGGCGAATCAATTGGCGCATCACCTGCGGGCAATGGGGGTTGGGCCCGAGGTACGGGTGGGGCTGTGCGTGGAGCGCTCGCCGGAGTTGGTGGTGAGCGTGCTGGGCATCCTGAAGGCGGGTGGTGTGTATGTCCCGCTGGATGTGAGCTATCCGCTGGAGCGATTGGCGTGGATGTCTCGCGACGCAGCGGTAAAGGTCCTGGTGGGGCAGGGCGAACTGCTTAGGACCCTTCGCATCGCCGATGTGACTTCGACGGTGAGCGTGGACACGGAGTGGGACGCGCTCATCGCGACGCAGCCGGAGCGCAATCCTCTTCCGTATGTGAGTGGCGAGAACCTGGCGTACGTGATGTTCACGTCGGGGAGTACGGGGAAGCCGAAGGGTGTGGGCGTGCCGCACCGAGCGGTGTCGCGGTTGGTGCTGGGGACGGACTTCGCGCGCTTCGGGCCTGAGGAGGTGTGGCTGCAACTGGCGCCCATCTCCTTTGACGCCTCCACGCTGGAACTCTGGGGTGCGCTGCTGCACGGGTCGAAGCTGGTGGTGTACCCGGCGGGGACGCCGTCGTTGGAGGAGTTGGGCCGCAAGCTGGGCGAGGCGGGAGTCACATCGCTGTGGCTGACGGCGGCGCTGTTCGAGCAGATGCAGGCGAGGCAGCCGCAGGCGCTGGCGAAGGTGAAGCAGCTGCTCGCGGGAGGTGACGCGCTGCCGGTGGCCCGGGTGAAGGAGCGACTGGCGTCGGGGCAGGTGCTCATCAACGGGTACGGCCCGACGGAGAACACGACGTTCTCCAGTACGTACCGGATGGAGAAGCCGGAGGACGTGGGCGCCACGGTGTCGATTGGGCGTCCCGTGCCGAACACGACGACGTACGTGCTGGACGCGCAACTCAATCCCGCACCGGTGGGAGTGCCTGGCGAGCTGTACGTGGGGGGATACGGATTGGCGGTGGGGTACGTGGGGCGGCCGGAGCTGACGGCGGAGCGCTTCGTGCCGAGCCCGTTTGGGGACGGAGAGCGGCTGTACCGCACAGGGGACGTGGTGCGGTGGCTGGGGAACGGGACGCTGGAGTTCCTCGGACGAGCGGACACGCAGGTGAAGGTGCGCGGCTACCGCATCGAGTTGGGTGAAGTGGAAGCGGCATTGGCGACCCATGTGGGCGTCAACGAAGCGGTCGTGGTGGCGCGAGAGGACGGCGCCGAAGGCAAGCGACTGGTGGCGTACGTCACGGTGCAGGAAGGCGCTGAGGTCGAAGCCGGTGCACTGCGCAGCCATGTGAAGCAGCGGCTCCCGGAGTACATGGTGCCGTCGGCGTATGTGGTGCTGGAGGCGCTGCCGCTGACGCCCAACGGCAAGTTGGATCGCAAGGCGCTGCCTGCTCCGGACACCGACACGTCGACGCGCGCACCATACGCCGCACCGCGGACGGAGACTGAGCGGCAGTTGGTGCGAATCTTCGAAGAAGTCCTGCGTGTCGAACGCGTCGGCCTGGATGGTGACTTCTTCGAGTTGGGCGGGCATTCGCTGCTCGCGACCCGATTGGTGTCTCGGGTGCGCGAGGCCTTCCAAGTGGAGTTGCCCCTCCGCCGCGTCTTCGAATCGCCCACGGTCGAAAAGCTGGCGGAGCGCTTGGCAGGAGAACGCCACGGTGTTTCGACGCTGCACGTGCCACCTTTGTCGCGAGCCTCTCGCAGTGGGCCGCTGCCGCTGTCCTTCGCGCAGCAGCGACTGTGGTTCCTCGACCAGCTCGAGCCGGGAGGTACCTCGTACAACATCCCGATCGCGGTGAAGCTGACGGGAGAAGTGCGAGTCGCGGCCTTGGAGCAAGCCTTCGCGTCGTTGGTGCTGCGACACGAAGCGCTGCGGACGACATTCCAGAAGGTGGATGGAGCCCCGGTGCAGGTCATCTCGCCTGACGCACCGGTACAGCTTCGTACGGCGGACTTGAGTGGCCTGCCCGAGGCGGAGAGGGCTGCCGAGGTCTCGCGTCAAATCGCCCAGGAGACCGAACTCGCTTTCAACCTGGCCCGCGGTCCGCTGCTGCGCACTGCGCTGCTGAAGGTGTCCGAGCAAGAGCATGTGCTGGTGCTGGTGCTGCACCACATCGTGTCGGACGGCTGGTCGGTGGGCGTGCTCATCCGTGAGGTCGCGGCGTTGTACGAAGCGTCCGTGCTGGGGCGGCCATCAGCGCTGCCCACCCTGCCGCTTCAATACGCCGATTACGCCGTCTGGCAGCGGGGATACCTGCAAGGTGAGGTGCTGCAGTCGCAGCTCCAGTGGTGGAAGGAGCAACTCCAGGGCGCGCCACAGTCGCTGGAGTTGCCGACGGACAAACCGCGTCCCGCGGTGCAGACCTTCCGTGGCGCCAATCGATCGGCGCACTGGCCGATGGAGCTGTGGGGCACGGTCAAATCATTGGCGCACCGCGAAGGGGCATCGCCGTTCATGGTGCTGCTGGCGGCGTTCCAGACGGTGCTGTCGCGGTACTCGGGGCAGGACGACGTGTGCGTGGGAGCGCCCATCGCGAACCGGACCCGAGGCGAGACGGAGGGGCTGATTGGCTTCTTCGTCAATACCTTGGTGATGCGTGCGAAGCTGTCACCTGAACTGCGCTTCCATGAGCTGCTGGCGCAGGTTCGCGAAGCCACGCTGGGCGCGTACGCGCATCAGGACGTCCCCTTCGAGAAGCTCGTGGAGGAACTGCAGCCCGAGCGCGACCTGAGCCGCAGCCCGCTGTTCCAGGTCACATTGACCTTGCAGAACACCCCCACCTCAGAGGTCCGTCTCCAGGGGCTGACGCTCAAGGGGATGGAGACCGAAGAGCATACGTCGAAATTCGACGTGTCGCTCGTGGTGGAGGAGGGCCCCGACGCCGTTGCGGCGATGGTCAATTACAACAGCGACCTGTTCGAGGCCGCGACCATCGACCGGATGCTTGGGCACTTGCGCGTGTTGCTGGAAGCCGCTGTCGTGGAGCCAAGTACTCCGTTGAGCGTGCTCCCGCTAATGGGACGGGAAGAGCAGCAGCGGGTGGTTACGGCGTGGAGTGGGACGGCAACGGAGTACCCGCGCGACCTCAGTCTGAGCGTTCTCTTCGAGCAACAAGCGGAGCGGTCGCGGGATGCGGTAGCGGTGGAGCACGAGGGCGAGCGACTGACGTACGGGGAGTTGAACCGTCGTGCGAACCAGCTTGCGCACCACCTGCGGGCGATGGGCGTAGGCCCCGAGGTACGGGTGGGGCTGTGCGTGGAGCGCTCGCTGGAGTTGGTGGTGAGCGTGCTTGGCATCCTGAAGGCGGGAGGCGTGTACGTCCCGCTGGATGCCAGCTACCCACTGGCGCGCCTCGCATGGATGAAGCGTGAGGCCGGAGTGGCGGTGTTGGTCGCCCAAGAGCGACTGGCAGATGAAGTGGCGTCCGGGAACGAGCTGGTGGTGAGCGTGGACACGGAGTGGGACGCGCTCATTGCAGGGCAACCGGAGCGCAACCCTGTTCCGTGTGTGGGCGGAGAGAACCTGGCGTACGTGATGTTCACGTCAGGGAGCACGGGGAAGCCGAAGGGTGTGGGCGTGCCGCACCGAGCGGTGTCGCGGTTGGTGCTGGGGACGGACATCGCGCGCTTCGGGCCTGAAGAGGTGTGGCTGCAGTTGGCGCCCATCTCCTTTGACGCATCGACGCTGGAAGTCTGGGGCGCGCTGCTGCACGGGTCGAAGCTGGTGGTGTACCCGGCGGGGACGCCGTCGTTGGAGGAGTTGGGCCGGAAGCTGGGTGAGGCGGAAGTCACGTCGCTGTGGCTGACGGCGGCGCTGTTCGAGCAGATGCAGGCGAGGCAGCCGCAGGCACTGGCGAAGGTGAAGCAGCTCTTGGCGGGAGGTGACGCGCTGCCGGTGGCCCGAGTGAAGGAGCGGCTGGCGTCGGGACAGGTGCTCATCAACGGGTACGGCCCGACGGAGAACACGACGTTCTCCGCGACGTACCGGATGGAGAAGCCGGAGGATGTGGGCGCCACGGTGTCGATTGGGCGGCCCGTGCCGAACACGACGACGTACGTTCTGGACGGAGCCTTGCGTCCGGCTGCCATCGGCGTTCCGGGCGAGCTGTACGTGGGGGGAGATGGTTTGGCGGTGGGGTACGTGGGGCGGCCGGAGCTGACGGCGGAGCGCTTCGTGCCGAGTCCGTTTGGCGATGGAGAGCGGCTGTACCGCACGGGAGACGTGGTGCGGTGGCTGGGGAACGGGACGCTGGAGTTCCTCGGCAGGGCGGACACGCAGGTGAAGGTGCGCGGCTACCGCATCGAACCAGGAGAAATCGAAGCAGCGCTGGCGGCCCACCCGGGCGTCAATGAAGCCGTCGTCGTGGCGCGTGAGGATGGGGCCGAAGGCAAGCGGCTGGTGGCGTACGTCACGGCGCAGGAAGGCGCCGAGGTCGAAGCCAGTGCACTGCGCAGCCATGTGAAGCAGCGGCTCCCGGAGTACATGGTGCCGTCGGCGTATGTGGTGCTGGAGGCGCTGCCGCTGACGCCCAACGGCAAGGTGGACCGCAAGGCCCTTCCCGTACCGGAGGCTCGACGCGTCGACGCTGAGCGATTCGATGCACCGAGGACTGAGACGGAGAAGAAGCTCGCGAGCATTTTCGCGGAAGTGCTGCACGTCGAACGCGTCGGCGTTGACGGAGACTTCTTCGAGCTGGGTGGGCATTCGCTGCTGGCGACACAGCTCGTGTCACGCGTGCGTGAGACGTTCCAGGTCGAGTTGCCACTCCGGGATGTTTTCGAAACGCCTACGGTCGAGAAGCTCGCCCAACGCCTCGAAGGAGGCGCAACCGGTGCGCACGCTCTAACAATACCTTCGCCGATGCGAGTGCCTCGAATCGGCTCCCTGCCATTGTCGTTCGCACAGCAGCGACTGTGGTTCCTCGACCAGCTCGAGCCGGGAGGTGCCTCGTACAACATCCCGATCGCGGTGAAGCTGAAGGGCACGGTACGGGTGGAGGCACTGGAGCAGGCCTTCGCGTCGCTGGTGCTGCGACACGAAGCGCTGCGGACGACGTTCCAGGAGGTGGATGGAGCTCCGGTACAGGTCATCGCGAGCGAGGCGCCGGTAAGGCTGCAGTTCGTGGACCTGAGCGGCCTGCCCGAGGCCGAGCGGTCCGCCGAAGCCGAGCGCCGTATCAACCAGGAAGCAGCGCTGCCGTTTGAACTGGCTCGGGGACCCCTGCTGCGGACGGCCCTGTTGAAGCTGTCCGAGCGGGAGCACGTGCTGGTGCTCGTGATGCACCACATCGTGTCGGACGGTTGGTCGATGGGGGTGCTCGTCCGCGAGGTTGCCGCGGTGTACGACGCATCCACGCAGGGACAGCCGTTCCCGCTGACCGAGCTGCCGCTTCAGTATGCCGATTACGCAGTCTGGCAACGGAATTGGTTGCAAGGGGAGGTGCTGCAAGCACAGCTCCAGTGGTGGAAGGAGCAGCTCCAAGGGGCGCCGCAGGCCCTCGAGTTGCCGACCGACAAACCGCGCCCGGCGGTGCAGACCTTCCGCGGCGCGAACCAGACGGTCCAGTGGCCGCTTGAACTCTGGGACGCGGTCAAGGCGCTGGCGCATCGCGAGGGCGCCACGCCATTCATGGTGCTGCTGGCGGCGTTCCAGACGGTGCTGTCGCGGTACTCGGGCCAAGACGACCTGTGCGTGGGCTCGCCCATCGCCAATCGGAACCGGGGCGAGACGGAGGGCCTGATTGGCTTCTTCGTCAACACCCTGGTCCTGAGGGGCCGCTTCTCGGGGAACCCGACGTTCCGTTCGGTGTTGGCCCAGGTTCGGGAGCGGACGCTCGGTGCGTATGCGCACCAGGACATCCCCTTCGAACGGTTGGTGGAAGAGCTTCAACCCGGTCGCGACCTGAGCCGCAATCCGCTGTTCCAGGTCATGTTCATCCTTCAGAACACCCCCGCGGTCCAGGTGCGGTTGCCGGACTTGTCGCTCGAGGGGATGGCCGATGAAAACCGCACCTCGAAGTTCGATCTGACCGTGGAGTTGACCGAGACGCCGCAGGGCCTGTCGGTCCTGGTCGTCTACAACAGCGACCTCTTCGAGCCCGGGACGCCGGCCCGGCTGATGGGCCACTTCCGCGTGTTGCTGGAGGGCGCGCTCCAGGCGCCGGATGCTCAGGTGGACGCGCTGCCGCTATTGGACCCGGTGGAGAAGCGCCGCCTCCTCGTGGAATGGAACGACACCCGCACGGACTTCGTGCCGGGCACGATTCAAGCCCTCTTCGAGGCACAGGCCGCGAGGACGCCAGAGGCCCTCGCCGTCATCGCCGAGGATTCTCGGCTCACGTACGACGCCCTGAACCGCCAGTCCAATCAACTGGCGCACCGGCTCCGTACACTGGGCGTGGGCCCGGATGTCCCCGTGGGCTTGTACCTGGATCGATCGGCCCGTGCGTTGGTGGGCCTGTGGGGCATCCTGAAGGCGGGCGGGGCATACGTGCCGCTGGATGTCACGTCGCCGGCCGAGCGCCTCCGAAGCGTGCTCGCGGACGCGGGGGCGCGAGTGCTCGTCACACAGTCCAGGCTGGCGGAGTCACTTCACTGGGAGTCTGGCGGAGTGCTCTGCCTGGACTCGGACGAGCCGACCTGGGCGGAGTGGAGCGAGCTCAACCCCCGTCCGGTCACGGCACCGGAGAACCTCGCCTACGTCATCTTCACCTCCGGCTCCACGGGACGGCCGAAGGGCGTTGCCATCGAGCACCGTCAGCTCGTGCACTACGTGGAAGGCGTGTCGCGCCGGTTGGACCTGCCTGAAGGCGCCTCCTTCGCCTCCGTGTCCACCCTGGCCGCGGACCTGGGCCATACCGCGGTGTTCCCAACGCTGTGCCGAGGCGGTGCGCTGCACCTCGTCTCGCGCGACCGGGCCGCCGACCCGGCTTCGCTGGCCGCGCTCTTCGAGCGAGAGGCCGTGGACTGCCTGAAGATCGTCCCCGCGCACCTGGAGGCGCTCCTCGCGTCCGGAACCCCCGAGCGTGTCTTGCCTCGCAAGCGCCTGGTTCTGGGCGGTGACGTGTCGGACTGGGCCTTGATGGACCGGGTCCATGCCCTGGCGCCAGAGCTGGTGGTGTTCAATCACTACGGGCCCTCCGAGACGACGGTGGGCGTGCTCACGCTCCAAGTGGAGCGCGGAGCGGAGGGCCGTCTCTCGGCCGCCGTGCCGCTGGGCCGGCCGATTCCCAATGCACGCGTCTACGTGCTGGATGCCCACCTGCGGCCAGTGCCCGTGGGGGTTCCAGGTGAGCTGTGCATTGGCGGAAGCACCGTGGGCCGCGGCTATCTGGGGCGGGCGGACCTGACGGCGGAACGTTTCGTGCCGGATGCGTACTCGGATGCGCCGGGCGCGCGGATGTACCGCACGGGGGACCGGGCCCGCGTGCTGGCGGATGGCCGCGTGGAGTTCCTCGGCCGCATGGACTACCAGCTCAAGGTCCGTGGCTATCGCGTGGAGCTGGGTGAGGTGGAAGCGGCCCTGGAGCGGCACCCCTCGGTCCGCGAGGCCGTCGTGGTGGCGCATGAAGGCGCGACGGAGGGCAAGCGCCTGGTGGGCTACGCCGTGCCGAAGCCCGGCCACGCTGTGGAGACCGAAGCGCTTCGTGACTTCCTGGGCCAGTCGCTTCCCGAGTACATGATTCCTCGGGCCCTGGTGGTGCTGGAGGTGTTGCCCCTCACTCCCAACGGCAAGGTGAACCGCGCGGCATTGCCCGTGCCCGAGTTCCAGCCCTCGGCCACCGAAGTCTTCGCGCCGCCGCGCACCGCCACGGAGGAGCTGCTGGCGGGCCTGTTCGCGGAAGTGCTGGGCCTGGAGCGGGTGGGGGCTCACAGCGGCTTCTTCGAGTTGGGTGGGCACTCCCTGTTGGCGACACAGGCCATCTCCCGGATTCGTGGCGCCTTCGGTATCGAGCTTCCGCTGAGAGAGTTGTTCGAAGCACCCACGGTGTCCGCGCTCGCCGAGCGGGTCGACCGCTGGGGGCTCGATGGAGCTGGCCTTGTGACGCCGCCGTTGAGGCCGAGGAAGGGCGGAGGCGATGTCGTGCCGCTGTCGTTCGCTCAGCAGCGTCTGTGGTTCCTGGAGCAGCTCGTGCCAGGGAGCGCCTTCTACAACGTGCCGGCGGTGGTCTCGTTGTCTGGACCGCTCGACGTGGGCGCGCTGGAACGGAGCTTCGAGGCCCTTGTCGGCCGTCATGAGGCCTTGCGGACGACGTTCCGTGCCGAGGGCGGGGCGCCCGTGCAGGTCATCGCTCCCGCCGGACGCGTGACCCTGACGGTGGAGGATTTGAGCGGGTTGCCCGACGCGGCGCAGGTGGCTCGGCGCCGGGTCGATGCGGAGGCCATTCGGCCGTTCGATCTGGAGAAGGGTCCATTGCTGCGGCCCTTGCTGCTGCGGACCGGCGCCCAAGAGCACCTGCTGGTGCTGATGATGCACCACATCGTGTCGGACGGCTGGTCGATGGGGGTGCTCATCCGCGAAGCCGCGGCCTTTTACGAGGCCTTCTCTCAAGGTCGGCCTTCGCCGCTTGCTGCGCTGGCGGTGCAGTACCCGGACTATTCCGTGTGGCAGCGAGACTGGCTGCAGGGCGAGGTGCTGGAGGCGCAGCTCGCCTATTGGCGGCAACGCCTGCAAGGTGCTCCCGTGGCGCTGGAGTTGCCCACCGACAAGGCACGGCCCGCGGTCCAGACGTATGGCGGCGCCTTGCATCAGGAGCTGTGGCCCAAGCCCCTCTGGCGCGACCTGGAGGTCTTCGGCAGGCGCGAGGGCGCAACGCCCTTCATGGTGTTGCTCGCGGCCTTCCAGGTGGTGCTCGCGCGCCATGCGGGGCAGGAAGACGTCTGCGTGGGCGCTCCCATCGCCGGGCGCACCCAGGGGGAGACAGAAGGGCTCATCGGCTTCTTCGCCAACATGCTCGTGCTGAGAGCGCACGTGTCTCCCGCCCAGAGCTTCCGCGAAATGCTGCGGCAGGTCCGCGAGGTGACGCTGGGCGCGTACGCGCATCAGGAGGTGCCGTTCGAGAAGCTGGTGGAAGAGCTTCAGCCGGAGCGGGACCTGAGTCGCAGTCCGCTGTTCCAGGTGACGTTGACCTTGCAGAACACGCCCGTCACGAAGCTGAACCTCACGACGGGCTTGACGCTGTCGGGCGTGGAGCCCGAGGGAACGACCTCCAAGTTCGACCTCTCCCTGCTGGTGGAGGATGCGCCCCACGGAGTGGTGGTGGCGGTCAACTACAACACCGCCTTGTTCGAAGCACCGACTGTGCGCCGACTGGTGCAGCACCTGCGGACGCTGCTGGAGGCGGCGTTCGCCAAGCCCGAGGCGAGACTGTCTGAACTGTCGCTCATGGGAGGGGAAGAGCGGCAGCGGTTGGTGAAGGCGTGGAGCGGGGTGGTGACGGAGTACCCGCGCGAGAAGTCGCTGTCGGCGTTGTTTGAAGCGCAGGTGTCACGGACGCCAGATGCGGTGGCGGTGGAGTACGAGGGCGAGCGACTGACGTACGGCGAGCTGAACCGCCGGGCGAACCAGC
>BNCN01000026.1 GCA_014656495.1 Comamonas sp. KCTC 72670 | reverse complement strand
CGTCGCTACCTCGACATGTCCCTGCTGAACTCAAACTCAGACACCGCTGAATGACCCCGCCAAGGAGCCTTCCTCCCCCGAACCCCCTCCGAACCAACTACACACGATTCGGGACTTGACCAGCAACTTCGTCACGATGCTCAAGAAGGCGCTCGGCACGTCCCCCGCAATGTACATGGCGGAGCGCATCGTGGCTCGTCGAGCGCTCTGACTTTGCGGTTGCGTGGCACGACGGCCGCGCCGCGTGTGCTACCTCCACGTCACTTCGAGCAGGTGCTGGTTCTCGTCGATGAAGTACACACGCCCGATGCCGCCCGGGATCGGGTCGTCGCTCTTGCCGTTGGTCGTGTCGCGGTGGTCGTTGCCGAACGGGACCTTCTGCTCGCGCAGACGCTCCACGATGCCTGCGAAGCGCGCCTCGTCGACGCGGAACGCCACGTGGGAGAACTCAATCTTCTCGAGCTGCATGAAGAGGATGAAGGACTCGCCGTCGAGATTGACCCGGTACATGTCGTCGTCGACGCCATCGGGGACGGGCGGCGGCGCGCCGAGGATGGAGGCCAGGAACTGGGCCGACCGCTTCGCGTCCTTCGCCGAGATTTGCATGTGATCAACGCGCATCATGACTGCTTCCTTTCGCTGGGTCCGCTGGCATGGCGGACCGGTAGAACAACTTCGAGAACAGGCGCGCCAGGAATGCCCCCGAGCGCGCGTTGTAGGTGCGTTTCGAGCCGCGGCTCATGCGCGTGTTCTGGAAGGCGCTGCACCTCCAGCGGCCCTCCTGCAGAACGAACGTGTACGTCTGCAGCTTGTCGAACGGGCTGCCGTCTCCCTTCCCGATGCCGCCTACGGTCAAGCCGACGGAGACGTCCTCTCCGAGCCGCCGTGTGACGATCGGCTCGACGCGCATGCGAGTTCCCTTCTGCCACCGCGCGAAGACGGGCACGTGGTTGCGCTCGAGCTCGTCGCGCCCGCTGAGCGGGTCGCCGAGGAAGATGACGTACGCCGCGTCCTCGGTGAACTCCTGCCCGTAGGCATGCGCGTCGCCCGCGCCCCACGCCGCCCGGATTCGGCCGAGGCACGCGTCGATGGAGTCTTCGTTCATGACTTCGCCTTCTTCAGCACCGACGCCGAGCGCGTGCGCGTGCCGCCTTCTTCGACCAGACGACGCACTCGGCTCATGAGGACCAGGGCGACGAGGGACGTGCACGCGACGACGTACCCGAGGCGATCGAAGCGCACGATGTGACCGTCGGTTGCCTCCGAGACGACGAGTCCTGCGACGACCGACGCGATGCCGCCGGACATCTGCTGGATCGACGCGCTCACCGACATGAAGGCGCCGCGGCCGTCGGCGCTCGGGACCGCGGTGATGAGCGCCTGCGACGGAATCATCGTCGCACCGAGGGCGACGAACATCAGGGAGTTGACGAGGATGAACAGCGGCAGCGCGGTCATCCCGAGCTGGCTGTAGAGGAGGACGAACGCGATCGCGACCACCACGCCCCCGACGAAGACGGGGAACTGGCCGGCGCGATCGGCGATCCGCGCGACCCAGGGCCCAGTGACCAGCGAACACGCGCCGGCGACGAAGTAGACGAGGGGCAGGTCCTCGAGGTCGATGCCGATACTGTGGACCGCGTACGCGCTGCCGAACGGCATCAGCATGAACCCGCCGGTCGTGAGCAGCGCCGTCGTCCCGAACGCGGGCAGGTAGCGCGTCGTCGTCAGGGTCGTCTTGAGCTGCGCCAGCGGGGCGCGCTTGGGCGCGCTCGCATCGAGGTGTTGGGTGATGGGGCGGAGCCGAAGGACGATGACCGCGCCGACCAGGAGCGCGGCCACGACGATCCCGATGAACGGCGCGTGCCAGTCCCATCGGTGGGTGAAGTAGAGCCCCGCAGGGATGCCGAGGACTCGGCTCGCCGCGAACGCGGTCTGCACGACGCCCATCACGCGGCCGCGCATGTCGAGCGGGAAGAGGTCAGTGGTGATCGTGGAGACGACGGAGCCGATGACGCCACCGAACAAGCCCGTCACCACGCGCGCGACGAGCAACATCTCGTACGTGCGCGCGAGGCCGCACAGGAGCGTGCCGAGGACGAAGCCGCCGTAGAAGAAGAGCAAGAAGCGCTTCCGATCAAAGCGGTCCGCCACGCTCGCCGCGAGGAGCCCCGAGGTCGCCGCGCTGAAGGCGTACGCCGACACGGCGAGCGAGAACTGCCTCGGCGTGACGTGCAGGGCCGGCATGAGCTGGGCGCCGAGCGGCGCCATGATCGCGAAGTCCAGGACGACGGTGAACTGGAGGAACGCGAGCAGCGCCAGCACGAAGCGCTGGTAGGAGCTCATGGTCGCGGCGCGCGCGCTCATCGAGCCATCCCCCTCGCTCAAACCGCATTCGCAACGAACAACGTTCGTCGGAGGCCCCAAAAATGACGAGGGCGCGGGCCTGCATTCGAGTCACCGAGCCCTCTTCGTCCGCTTCGCAGAGCGAGGGCTGAGCGAGCATGCATGCGCGCTCGGCTTCGGGCGCGCCGTCTGCAAGACACCGTTGAGCATGACGTCGATGCACCAGCTCACGCGCTCTTCGCCCGTGCCTGCGAGCAGCTCGTCACAAGACGCGTGAATGAGCGGGAAGTCATCCTCCGACGCCCCCCGGAGCGCCGGGACGAGCGGCCCCTCCGGGTCGCCGGGGTTCAGGCCGTTGCCGTGCTCGGCACCGATCGCCGTGCAGTACAGGAGCACGAGGTCCACCGCCCAGGCCGCGCGGCCACGGTCGATGTCTCCCTCTTGAAAGAGGCGCAGGAGGCTTTCGTAGATGCGCAGCATGTTGGGCCCGACCGCGATCGTGTTGAGCGCGAGCTGGCCGAGCCCCGGCGTGTCCGAGAGCACCTTCACGTAGGAGCCAAGGAGCGAACGCACGCACGCGCGCCAGCCCCCCTTCGCGCCACGCACGTTGACCGCGCCGAGCGCGCGATCGAGCACCAGCGCCTGGAGCGCGCTCGCGTCATCGACGTACGCGTAAAGCGAGGCGGCGCCGGTGTCGAGCGCCGCCGCGACAGTTCGCAGCCGAAGCCCATCGATGCCTTGCTTCTTCAGGAGTTCGAGCGCCATCGTGACGATCACCTCACGGCTGAGGGGCGCCTTGACCGGCCCACCCCGGCGACTCGTGACCTCGCGCGCTGCAAACGGATTTCCGTTGCTCACCAGCGAACACTATTTGCCGCGAACATCGTTCGTCAAGATGCGGCGTAGACAGTGGCGCTCAAGGACGTTGATCCAGGGAAGCGCAGGAAGTCGCCCTTGGTGGGCCTGCCCCAAGCGTGACGAGCAAGGACGAGCGCGCAAGCGCCCATAGATGGAGGACATGGGCGCACCCCTTTCGATGGACATGAGGCAGCGGATACTCGAGGCGTAGCCGATGCGAGAGGAGTCATGGGGAGAACTCGCCAAGCGATTTCGAGTAGGGGTCGCGACGGTTATTACTGCTGCGTCGCGAGGTGCTGCTCGAGTCGCGCGAGCGTCTGATGGCCACCTTCGATTGCGTACTTCGCCGCCTGCTCGCGCGCTTCGACGGTGGGCATCGTGTGCTGCAACGTGACGCGCGTCTTTCCCGCCTCATCCTTGAAGGTGACGACTGCCTTGAACAGCACCTCGCCCTCCTTCGAGCCGTGGTCCCACTCAAGCCGCTCGTTGGGGACTACCTTCGTGTAGACGACGTGGTTCGGGAAGTCGGTGCCATCGGGCCCGTGCATGGTGAACTTCCACACGCCACCCGGGCGCACATCCTTGCTCACCGTCGTCGTGCGGAAGCCGTTCGGTCCCCACCAGTTGGAGATCATCTTCGCGTCGGTGAACGCCTGAAAGACCAGCGCACGCGGGGCGCTGAGCAACCGCGAGATTTCCAACTGCCGCTTCGCGAGTTCATTGACGTCGAGCGCTGCATTCATGTGTGGACTCCTCATTTGGGCTTCTTCGGGGTTGTCGCTCCGCGGGTGCGCGCCGAGCGCTTCTGCCCCTGGAGCTCGGAGAGGTAGTCCTCGAGCCGGTCGAAGCTGCCCTCCCAGAATTCGCGGTAGTGCTCGAGCCAGGCGTTCGCGTCCTTCAACGGCGTCGGCGCGAGCCGGCAAGGTCGCCACTGCGCTTCGCGGCTCCGCGTAATCAACCCCGCGCGTTCGAGCACCTTGAGGTGCTTCGTCACGGCAGGAAGGCTGATGTCGAAAGGCTGCGCGAGCTCCGTGACGGAGGCATCACCCTTCGAGAGCCGCGCGAGGATCGCGCGCCGGGTCGGGTCGGCGAGTGCGGCAAAGGTGGCGCTGAGCGGGTCGGGCAGCATGTCTCAATTAACCAAGTGGGAAATTAACCAAGGAGTTAACCAACCGCAAGCGGCTTCGCGCGAAATGCGATGAACAGCGCACGACGGAGTCGGCCTCTCGAGACGGCGCGTGAGGAGGCAGCGGGTGCATCCGCCGCGATAGCGTGAAGAGACCGCCGTCCCCTTCTCCTCGGCAGCGAGGCGCGGGCCAGCGCCCCCTTCGCCTCGGACACCCTCGTGCTGGGTGCGTCCGCGCTGGGAGTGGACTGAATGCTGGCCCCTTCGGAGCGCTTCGCGCCACTACGCCTTCAACGCCGACGCGCAGCCTTCGGCCTCTCGACATCCCCGGCGACTGCGTCGCTCAGTGCATCCTGGCACCTCACCGCAACGGGGTTCCGTATTGGGTCGCGGACATCGTCGTACATGCGCGCTGGCAGCAGGTGGACTCCGCATCAGCCGCCGTAAGTGCGACCCGGCTCTGTTACCGTCGCGCTGAGATGCTCCTCGCGCGCTTGCCACGAAGCCCCACTCTGGCTCCTCTCGTGGAGCCTCTCTGGACGTACGATGGCCAGCTCTCCCACAGATTCGAACGCGTGCTGCCATCTGGCCGGCTGCAACTCCTCGTCAATCTTCATGAAGACGCGTTCCGGGCCTGCGGGCTCGACGGCGGCCTGGAGCACCAGACTCGCGGAGTGGCGCTTCAGGGTGCCCACACCGCGCCGAGAGTTGTTGACACGGCCAGCCCAAGCTCCAGCTGCGGGGTGAGCTTCGCCTCGGCGGGTGCATCGCCGCTTCTGGGCATGCCGGCCTCGGAGCTTGCCAGGAAGCTCGTCGACCTCTACGAACTTTGGGGACGTGACGGCACCATCCTCCGTGAGCGCCCGCTGCAGGCCCCCACCTCTTGCGGCCCGCCTCGGCGTGCTCGAGGCGGAGCTGCTCGCGCGGGGACGCCCTTCCAAGCCTCGCGACGAAGCAGCGGCGGCCGCGTGCGCGCTGTTGACGGGCGGCGCGAGCGTCCGTGCGGTAGGGGCTCAGCTCGGCCGTTCGCCGCGCCGGCGCAGATACCAGGCCGCCAGGCAAAGCTGCGCTCGGGAGAAGCGCTTCGCAAGCAACTGGCCCTGTCGAAACACGAAGGGACGAGGCATTCATGAAGGTCCTACGAATCGTCACCAATGTTGGCGCGACGACGCCAGCCACCGCCACGCGCTTTTACCGGGACATCCTCGGGCTCGACGTCCTGATGGATATGGGGTGGATCAAAACCTACGGTTCCAGCGAAACGATGACTGTGCAGATTAGCGTCATGTCGCAAGGGGGCTCAGGCGCCCCAGTGCCAGACATGTCCATCGAGGTCGACGACCTTGATGCGGCCCTGACTCGAGTGAAGCAGGCGGGAATCCCAATAGAGTATGGACCGGCTGACGAACCGTGGGGCGTGCGCAGGTTCTTCGTGCGTGACCCCTTCGGAAGACTGGTGAACCTGCTCACTCACAACCCATGAGCCAGGCGAAGCGGGTGAGACACACCGGGACGCGTCCGTTTCCGGGCGTGCACACCCTTCATCTGGGCTGCGCCTCGTCCATCACGGCGAGGTGCTGCTGGGCGAGTGCGTCCACCCTGGGAGGCCTGTTACCGGGCTAGAACGTCACCTTGTCGTCGAAGCGACCCTTGAAGACGGGCCTCACGTCGGAGAGCAGCGTGTTACCCCTCATCGCAAGTCGCAGGGACCTGGGTAGGTAGGGGGACTCGGCGAGGGCGCGAGCACCCTCCAGGCCAATCTCGTTTTGCTCCAGGACCAGCCACTCCAGACGGGAGAGCAGAGAACAGCTGGCGAGGGCACGCGCACCCGCGTCACCCATGCCGCAGTCGCTCAGGCTCAGCGACCGGAGCTCCGTGAAGAGTGGGCCCCGGACCAGCGCGCTCACGCCCTCGTCGCCGATGCCGCTCTTGTTCAGACTCAGCGAGCGGAGCCGGCGGCAGGAGGTGGCGTCCGCGAGCGCTCGAGCGCCCTCGGGGCCCACTGCGGTGTCGTCCAGGGACAGATTCTCGACCGAGGCCAGGATAGGGGAGCGGGCCAGCGCGCGCAGGCCCTCGGCCCCGAGGCGCTTGTTGCGGCTGACGTCCAGCACCTTGGTTCGCGTGAGGTAGGGGGAGCTGGCCAGCGCCCGCGCCCCGTCGTCGCCGAAGTCATTGTTTTGCAGGACCAGCGCCTCGAGGGGCGCGAGGTGGGGATTCGTGGCGAGCGCTCGCAGCCCTTCATCGTTGAAGTAGCTGTACGACAGCTCGAGCTTTTTCAGGCTCGCGAGCCAGCCCGCGGTGGCGAGCGCGCGCAGGCCCTCGGGGAGTACACGGTTGCAGGTCAGGTTCAGCAGGGCGAGCCCCCCGAGCCCTTCGGCCCGGGCCAGCGCCTTGGCTCCTTCGGCGCCGATGCCATTGTTGTTCAAGTCCAGTTCGGTGAGCCGCGTCAGGTGGGGACTGGCGAGGAGCAGGCGGAGGCCCTCGTCGCCCAGGTTGTTGCCCCAGAGATTCAGCGTGGTGAGGCGCGACAATCCCACGCACCGGGCGAGCATGCGCATGCCCTCGACGCCGAGGTAGTTGAAGGTCAGGTTCAGCTTCTCCAGGCAGGGGAGGCGGGGGGAGTCGACAAGGGCGCAGACGTTCTCGCCGCGGAGCCGCATGATGCTGACGTCCAGGCTCCGGAGGCGGGACAGGTGGGGAGCGTCCGCCAGCAGGACGGCACTCCTGTTGTGGACCCAGTGGCTCAGTTTCAGGTGGGTGAGCTGGGAGAGCAGCGGGGAGCCCGCGAGTTCCTGCATCTCGGCTGCGCCCGCAGCCGACACGTTGAGCCGATGGAAGGGCGTCACGGTCAGGAGCCGCTCCCCCTGGGTCAGGAAGCGCCGGGCACTTAGGGAAAGTTCCTCGATGAAGCCCCGCTGGAACTCCCCGGCCTCCCCCCGCTTGAGCCTCAGCTCGGAACGCCACTTGCCGCCGTGCTGGCGCAGCAACTCCCGAGCCCGGGCCGCCAGTGCGTCTCGATGGGGCGACTCGGGCTCTGCGGCCAGGGCCACCTGCACGGCGATGAACTCGCCCCGGGGGGCGCCCTGCTGTTGCAGGTGGTCGGCGTAGACCAGCCTGGGCGCGTCCTCCTCGGGCTGCGCGACCACCGCATCGAGGAGCTGCCGGGTGAGCTCGTCCATCACGGGGCGTCACCTGCGCGAAGCCAGGAGACCCCGTCCTGATGCGCCATCGCGGTGTACAGGCGTGAGGACACCGAGCGGACCTCGTCATGGAGGCCGCTCCGCGCGCCCCCCTGCTCCTCGTCCGGGAAGAAGGCGTCGAGCCTCTCCTGGACGCCGCCGCCGATGTACATGTCCCAGCTGTTGTCGAAGGTCTCGCACACGTCCGCTCCCGGCGTGCCGTGGCGCAGGTGACCAGATTCGACGCGCGCACGGAGTTCGGTGCCGGCTTCGGACATGGTGCCATTCTCATCACGGACGAGGGCGGTGAGCAGGGCCTTGCGCTGCGCTGGGGCGAGCTTCGCCAGCCGGCGCGGGCCCTTCAGGAGTGCGTCGGCGAGCAGGGAGACGTGCCTGGCTGTGCGCTTCGTCGACTTGCGAGTGACCATGGCGTAAGGCTACCGCGTGGTTGGTGCCCTACTGCAAACACGCGAGGGGCTGCGGAGTCCCGACCTCGAGACGTCCTCACCGATGCGCTGCGAGGCTTCGCGGCGCTGGTGGTGGACCTCTCTGCACGTGAGAGCGGGAACCTGGCCGGGCTCGACGCCTACCTGGGCTCCGTGAGGCACCCAGGGGGGATGCGGGTTCATGGTGTTCTTCGTCATCAGTGGCTCCGTCATCGCAGCGAGCATGGCGCCTGCGTGCGAGACGGCGGGCCAAGCTCATGTGGCCTCCGTGACGCGATGCGAGAGGCCCTCGCAACCGTGCGGCCGAAGGATGCAGCGGCCTGGTTCGCATTCTGCGGCAATCACCCTCAACCGCGATGATCACCGTTGCAGGTGCAAACGTCGGGGCGATGACCTCAGACGGTCCGGACCGTGCCGCCGTCGATGATGAACTCGGCGCCGTGGATAGCGGCGGCGCGATCCGAGGCCAAGTAGGCAATGAGATCGGCAACCTCGTCGGGCTCGGCCGCACGCCCGATCGGGATCCCGCCCAGCGCATCAAGGACCACCTGCCGCGCCTCCTCGACCGTGCCGCCATTGGCGGCCTGCAGACGCTTCAGCAGGTCGACGGACGACTGGGTCATGATCCAGCCGGGAGAGACGGCGTTGACCCGCACGCCCTTCGGCCCCAGCTCCTTGGAGATCGACTTGCTGTAGGTCCTGAGCGCGGCCTTTGCGGCGGCGTAGCCAGTGGTCGATTCGGGGAGCGGCAGGATGGATTGGATCGACGTGACATGCACAATCGCGCCGGCACCCCGTTCCATCATCTGCGGAGCCAAGAGGCGGTCAAGGCGGACCGCTGCCATCAGGTTCAAATTCAGTTCGGCAAGCCAGTGTTCGTCCGTCAGGGCGAGAAAGCCGCCGCCCGGGGAGGCCGAGCCGCCGAGCACATGGGCGAGGATGTCGACGCCGCCCATACGCTCGAGCGCCGCCTTGGCCAGGGTCTTCGCGCCTTCGGCTGTCGTCAAATCCGCCCGGACGAACTCGACGCCGTCGATGGGCTCCAGGGTTCCGCGGGCTGCGGTGATCACCCGGGCGCCCCCAGCCAGGAAGCGGTCGACGGTGGCGCGGCCCAGCCCCTTGCTGCCGCCGCTGACGAGCACACGCTTCCCTGTGAACTCCGTGGGATCCGCCTTGATGCTCATACCGTGATCTCCAGTGCTTTGATGGCGTCGTTTTCGAGCGTGAAGCGATAGGTGAAGCGGATCGGACTGCCCTTGAAGTCGCCATGGGCAGGGCCTTCGACCACGACCTGACCGCCCTCGTGGCGAACGGCATCCGGCGTGAAGATCGCCTTGACGGCAATCACCTCGTCTTCAAACAAGGTCCGCAGCTCGGCGTGGCCCTCGTGACGTTTTCCGTTGTCCGAGAGGACCGCATCGGCGGCAAAAGGCTTCAGCATGCCGTCCACATCGAGCTGTGCGTTGGCCTCGACATAGGCGGCTACCGGCTTGGGGAGGTCGGGCACCATGAGTGTTCTCCTCTGCATTGGTTCACTTCGGAGAAACTAGCCTCGTCAAAATTAAAGAAAAGAAGCTGAATCGTTCATGCTATAGGTAGCGAGGCTAAACAATGCGTGACGACCTATCCGGGCTTCGAGCCCTCCTCTGCGTGGCCGAAAAGCGCAGCTTCCGTGCGGCGGCCTCCGAGCTGGGGGTAACGCCATCTGCCGTGAGTCAGATCGTTCGTGCCCTCGAAGAGCGCGTCGGTGTGCGCCTGCTTCAACGAACCACACGCAACGTCGGCTTGACCGAGGCCGGTGAGCACTTCATCGCGCAGCTCAGGCCTGCCTTCGACGGCATCGACGCCGCGTTCGAGTCGCTGATGGCCATGAACGGACGCCCATCGGGTCTGTTGCGCCTGACGATGCTCCGAACCGGCTACAACGACGTCATCAAGCCGAAGCTCGCGGCCTTTCTCGCCGCGTACCCCGACATCCGAATCGACATCTGTCTCCAGGAGGCGTTGTCGAACATCGTGACCGAAGGCTTCGACGCGGGGATACGCCTTGGCCACAGCCTCGATCGCGAGATGATCGCTGTTCGCGTCAGCCAGGACCAGCGCCTCGTGGTCGTCGGCTCACGGGACTACTTCGCGCGCCGAGGCAAGCCCACGCATCCGCGCGAGCTTCACGGGCACGAGTGCATTGGTCTGCGCATGTCGACGGGCGCAGTCGCCCGGTGGAAGTTCGTCGAGAACAACAAGGAGTTGGAACTGACCGTCGACGGCCACGTCGTGACCAACGACGGCTCGGTATTGGTAGACGCCGCCATCGAGGGCGTCGGCCTCGCGTACGTCTTCGAAGACATGGTGAGTGGGCTCGTGTCCGAGAAGCGACTCGTGCGGGTGCTCGACGGGTATTGCCCGCGCATCCCGGGCTATTTTCTCTACTACCCGAGCCGGCTGAACCTCGCCCCCAAGCTCGAGGTGCTGATCGACTTTCTAAAGAAGGATAGAGGGCGCGGCGAAAAGCACGCGTGACGGGGAGCGCCGCGGCAAGGCGCGACCTGTATCGGCGCCACGTTCGACCCGGGACTCGCGAGACGAGCGGCCCCCCGCGCGACGCTGTTGGCTCCGGAGAGGGACCCCGGTGAACGCGCCCTTACTCACAATCGACTCGAGCAAAAGCTCGACGCCTTTGCAGGTCATGGTGATGCCGATGGCGCCGCTGCGATTGCATTCTCGGAGAGCGTTCAGGCGCCACCTTGGCAGTTGAGGCGCAGCGTGCTGCCGACGAACTCGGCGGTCGGGCCGGCTGCAAAGGAGCCGGTGTCGCTCTGTGTGAGGAAGGGGCGCGACGTCGAACCTCTCGTGGGCAAGGTCGCGAAGATCGTCACCACCCCCTTCGGCACCGAGGTCGGTGCCGCTTCTTCAACAAAGGACTGAAGGCGCCGGTGTGAGCCGTCGAGGAGCTCCAACGCAAGAGCAGGACGGTCTGGCCGCGTGGGCAGGAACCGAGGAGGGCCGGCGCAGATGCCCCCTGAGCACGCGTCGGGAATCAAGTCCTGGTGACACCGAGAACTTCGCGTGTTCCAGGCGATGCGCATGAGCCGGTGCTACCGCGAGGTGGACCTCGCGTGTCTGGCTCCGACCCTGGGAGCGTGCGAGAACATCGGCCAGAGCAGCCAACTGGGCACCCACTACGTGCATCATGGCGGCGTGCCTCGCGCGCAATGCTATCTCTATCGAAGGCGCGCTACTGCCCCGGAGAGGGACAGCTCTCGATGCAGCCGCGGCACAGCACGCAGAGAAGGCCGCCCGTGGCGCTGACTGGCGCCCGGCTCTCCACCGCTCGACCTCCTGACAGAACTGCTCCAACTCCTTCTCCATGACGTCCTCCCAGTCTGACGCCTGGAAGTCTCACGTCACGGCAGCACCCATCACGACGGGGGGGACGGCGAGCAGTTACAAAAACACAGGTGCCGCGCAGTGCTGCAAACCCGTATTGCGACTAATATAGGAGAGCGGCAGCTTGCATGCACCCCAACGGAAGTGAAACGGAGACGCAGGTGGGCACACATGCGCGCTGTCGTCGCTTGCTCAGGGAGAGAAGCCAATGACGCAGTTCTTTTACATTACCACGCAATCTGGCCCGCCCTATCTGCTACAGCCTGCCAACATGCAGGCCACAACCGGCGCTTCTGTGGTCTTGTGGTACCCCACCGTGCCTTGGTTTGAGTGGAAGGACGGAGTCACGCTCACGCCCGACCCCGCTCAGCTCTGGCAGGTGGTGTGGACCTACCCCAGCGGCGGCACGCCTTACGTGAGTTTTCTCAATGGCGCGAACACGGGCCTTGCATTGGCATGGTTGAACGGCAGTCTTCAACTCCAGCCCTACAACGCCAGCGACGCCACGCAGCAGTTCAATGCCCAGGGTGGTTCGCTGAGCAAACATTTGGAGGTGGCCACCATCGGCCAGGGTGGGCAGGGGCTGTGTGCCGTTGATGGCGCCTGGAGCGGGTCCGTTCCGGTGATGACGGCCCTGGGTGAAGCGCCTTACGCGAATAACATGCTGTGGACTTTCGAGCCTTGCCCGCCCGTGGTCAATCAGCCCATGGATATCGTCTGGGGGCCGCTGGCGAATGGGCCCGCCGCCCAGAAACTGGTGCTCAACATCAGCGGCAACTCCATGGCGCCGGGCACGCGCACCATACTCTGGACACAAGGCGGGCAGAACTCGATCTGGCGCTACACGCTGGATGGCTTCATTGAAAGTCAGCTCAACCCCGATCTGGTGCTGAGCATCGACTACACCAACAACGTGGTGGTGTACCCCAAGCAGAAAACCAACAACGCCTTCCAGCGTTGGGCCTTGAGCGTCATCGACAAGAAGGCCTTCACCTTCAAGCTGATCAACCAGCAGAACAACCAGGCGCTCACAGGGCCATCGTCCACCAGTGGCGCGCAGGACACCATCCTCGTCACCGCACCCGCCAATGGTTCCGCTGCCCAGGTATGGACCACTTCGGTGGGCTATCCGCTGGAGACCATTCTCAACCAGCCCGTGGTGCCGCTACCGCCCGCTCAGAACAGCAACCAAGTCACCGCGTACGATTACATCAGCCAGAACGTAAGCCCCAGAGCACCGGCCTCCAGCGGCGGCGTGCGTGGCATGTATACCTTGCTGGATGTCGATATCTCCAACTACGGGCCCCAGATCCAGGCCATGCAGAACAACTCCGGGGTGGACGATAACGACTTCGCCATCGTACAGAACCAGTTGGTCGCGGAGCTGCCGTGCGTGCTCAACGTGCGTGCCTTGTTCGCCAATCTGCAAGAGTTTCAGACGCAGTTTGGCTTGCTGGAAGGCAGCACCGTCCAGGCGCTGGTTACGGCTTTCAGCATCTCGTCCAACAACAACTGCAACGGCAAGCTGGCGGCGGTACTGGAGGGCCTGGTGTACACTGCGCTCTCCGCGGCCCCGGGCGGCGCGCCCGTGCTGGCCAACCTGATACAGACCGGGCTCAACGCCATGAATGCGCCCAACAGCACCTGGGCAAGCAACTACGCCGGCACAGTGTCTGAGCTGGAGCAGGCGGTAAGCGACGCGCAAGCCAACCTCGGCATCGCCATCGGTGCTCAGGAAGACATTTGCCTGCGTGACTGGGCCAAGCTGCAAGCCCTCAGTGACCTGGTGACGCAGACAACGGGCCCCTATTCGCTGGCCATCGAGGCAGGCGAAGTGCAGGCGGTGGCCAAGGGTGCTCTGCCGGGCTTCCAGGTTGAAGTGCTGAAGTTCCTGTTGCCGGCGAGCTACAAGATCGCCCGGTACATGCAGAACCCCTCGAGCAATGACTGGGGCAACATCGGAGCGCCCGGCACCTGCTTGTGGGGCGAGAGCACCGGACCCGGCTGCTGGAACGTCTACACCCTGGGCACCAGCAAGTTCCCCAACAGCAACGCCATGCAGCAATACGTGTGGGACAACGGCGTGCAGCCGTTCAACCTCTACCGCAACGGCGCGGGCTGGAGCTTCAAGGTGGAGACCATTCAGTGGGTGGGCCAGCCCTGGTCGGACTCGGCCTACGACTACCTCCTGACCACCGTGGTCAACAACTCGCCGTATACGCTCACCATCAACGTAACCCCGTACCACAGCGACCCGTTCTCATGGAGTTCGCACACCACCACGATCCCAGCGTTCGATGCCGTGGAGTTTGAGCTGTGTCACCACAACGAGGGCCTGGCGGCGCAAGTGAACCTCACCTGGGACCAAGCGGGCAGCACCGTGGTGGTGGGCTTCCAGGTGCATGAGACCGAGGCGCACCTCAAGGCGGGATCGGTATGGGTGGATACCGTGACCGAGCAAGACGACTTCGCGCTGACCACGGTCTGCAAGGAGGGCTCGTACTCAGGCGTTTATCCCGGCAGCATCCAAGCCATCATCACCTACACCGGCAGCCCGTATGCATCCCCCATCGCGCTGCCCACGCGGGAAGCGTTTCTGGAACAAAGCCAGAAGGCGCCTCGCGGGTTTGGTGTGGCGAGGGTGACGGAGACGTCGGAAGAGGCGGCGTGATGCCGTGCGCGCGGCGCCCCAAGCGCCGCACGCCGAAGTGCAGCGCCCGGGGACATGCGGCCTCGGCTCGCTCGCGTGGGAAGCCCTCCAGGTGCACCACCATGGCCCGCACGCAGCTGGCTGAGGACGTCATCCGCGTCGAGGACGGCGCGCGCATACGCCTCGGTGTGGGACCCAGCCGGGCCGCCCGCGGCTCCCAGTGGCCGCTGGCTGCAGCGGCGGCGGTCCGCGATTGGCCTCAAGCGATGCCCCCCTCGAATGCGCGGCCAATATCGCTTCCGCGCTCGCGTATGGCCTCACGCGGTGTGGCCTCAACGTAAGACCTCGCCGTGCCCCGTCGTGACGGGCCCCAGCATCTCGTGAGACCTCCAGCGGCCAAACGCAGGAGGTGGTCCGTGGAGTTGGAGAAGGAGTTGGAGCAGTTCCGTCAGGAGGCGCAGCGGTTGAAGGCTGGGCGGCGCAGTGGCTCGTTGCCGT
>BNCN01000025.1 GCA_014656495.1 Comamonas sp. KCTC 72670 | reverse complement strand
CGCCGCTCTACTAAGGGTTGCCCCTATTCGCGCTCGACTTGCATGTGTTAGGCACGCCGCCAGCGTTCGTTCTGAGCCAGGATCAAACTCTCCAATTGAATTTTGAAGATTTGAACCGGCGTCAGCCTCAGGCCCGGCTAAGGAACCTGAAACTCGCTGATTCATACAGTGCTGCCAGCTGCGCTTCGCAGCGCGACCTGGCTGGCACCGTCTTAAGAAATTGACTGCGGTTTCCGCAATCTAGCTTCTTCTTGGGCTTGCTATTTGGTTTTCAAAGACCGAGTCGCTTGTGCTTCTCGCGACTTCTTGCTACCGTTTTCTCCGTTGCTGCCTCGCCGTCTTTTCGTCCGGCGGGGCGTCAGCTTCTATTTCAGTCCGGCGTCTTCTGTCAAGCTGCTCTTTTTCGCCGTCCTGCTGGCTTCCCGAAGTCTTCAGCGCCGCCCAGTGGCTTCCGCTGCTTTCTTCCGGAGGGGCGCGGCTTCTATCACCACCGCAGCTCTTGTCAACCTACTGCGTTGACCGCCGTATTCCATCTTTTCGTACAGACTCGCTCGGAGTGCGTTCCGCGCCAGTGCGCGGGCTTCCGTGCGAGGGAGGCGGCTTCTATCACTGCCGCGCGGCCTGTCAACCGTTCCAACGCATGACTCCTGACGATTGGAGCGAGGCTCCGCGTCGGCGTCCGGTGCAAGAGCGGCCCACTCGCCCATCCCCCTCCCCGTTCGAAGGCCCTCATATGACGGTGGGTCCGCACCGCCGGGGCAGCGCGGAGACGCGGTCCTTTCACGGAGGCCCCGCCGCCCCCTGCGCTGGTGCCCTGGGCAAGTCGCCCCCCACTCGCTTCCGCCCCCGCCCAACTCATTGACCAACCGGTCAGTCATCGAGAATATCGCCGCAGCTCTTTCCCAGCGGAGACCCGATGTCCCCACGGGCCGTGGACCAGAACCGGCAAATGCGGGAGCGCTCCAGCGCGGCCATCCGGCGTGCGGCACTCGATTTATTCGTCGAGAAGGGCTTCCACTCGGCATCCGTCGCGGAGATCGCGAAGCGCGCAGGGGTCTCCAAGGGGCTCATCTACAACTACTACCCCAGCAAGGATGACTTGCTGCTGGAGCTGATGGAGGACCGCCTGCGCGAGGCGGCCGCGACCTACGCGGGAGTGCCCGAGGGCGTCAGCGCCCAGGAGCAGCTGCGGTACATCGTGGACAACTCCGTGGAGCAGTTCCTGAAGAACCCCGAGCTGTACCGGCTGTACTTCTCACTGCGGCTTCAGCCTGGAGCCACCCCGGCCCTGCGCCGTGCCGAGGAGGCGTTCGCGCCGGAGTTCGCTCGAATCCTGGCGCGGCTCGTCGCGTTGTTCTCCGAATCAGGCAGCGACGCCCCGCCCGTCGACGCACTCGTCTTCCAATCGGCCCTGAACGGGCTGGCGCTGGGCCTGCTCGTGGAGCCCCCCGGTGCGCCCTTCCCCGCCGATGCCGTCAAGAGACGCCTTCTGCGCAGGTTCGGCCTGAGTGAGGAGGCCCCATGACGTCGCTCGAGAACAAGCTCGTGCTGGTGTCCGGAGGCACTTCGGCAATCGGCGGCGACCGCCCTCGCCCCTGAGGGGGCGGGAGTCGCGGTGTCAGCGCGCCGCGTGGGGCCCGCCGAAGAGGAGGCCGGGGAGCTTCGCTGGAACGGCGGGGAGCCGTGATTCGCCTGCTGTGACGTTTCGGGCGAGGGCCAGGTGGAGGCACTCAGGGAGACCCTCCAGTCCCGTCGCGCGGTCATCCCTTGACGCACCACTTCGCCTCATCGCCTTCGGCCTCCCTACGGGATGCCACCAGCGTCACCGCGAGTCGCCGGAGCGAGTGAGCACCAAGGGCAGGGCCACGGACGAGACAAGCCGAACCTGTTCACCCCACGGGCGTCTCCAGGCGAATGGACAGCGCGCGACACCCCGCGACAGCCTCCGGGTCATCGGGCGGGGCCCACGCTCCGACCGAATGGTAGAGCCGGTCCCCTCGCCTCTCCAGATAGAGAATCATGTTCAGCGGCCAGCCGCTGCCGTGGAAGAGGTGGCGATCCATGGGCGTGGGCTCCTGGCTGACGCGCAGGCCGCGCTCGTGGGGCGGGCCGATGCGGTGCCAATCCGGGTGCAGGTGGATGGAGCCGAGCACCTCCAGTCCCTCGGCCTCGGCCTCGGTGGTGATGCGCAGCAACTCCCGGGGCTCGCACCAGAAGCCACGGCGCCCGTTGGCGTAGCAGGCGCCAAAGCGGGGGACGATGGTGCTGTCGAACTCCTGGAGCACACGTTCATCTGTCTCGCGGATGTTGGTGGCGAAGCAAACGCGCTCCAAGTGCAGGGCGTCACCGACGACGCGCCCCAACAACACGGCCCAGCTGCGGGGCGGAAGTTCCGGAGTGCACGTGGTGTACTCGCGGATGGCGTCCACCAGGAAGTCTGACAGGACCGCCGGATCCAGCAGGACGGCCTCCGTCCTCATTCTTCGAACTCCGTCGCGGGAGCACGGAGGCGGCCAGCAGCCCGGTCCTCACGAAGCTGGGTGACGAGGTGGCGGGCCATGCGCTCCTCGTAGGCGGCGGTGGACTCGGGCGTCCAAGCGTAGAAGCCCTGGCCCGTCTTCTGCCCCAGCTCGCCCCGCTCCACCTTTTTCGCGAGGACGGGCGGCACGGGGCGGCCCGTGCCTTGAAGGAGGGCCGTCATGAAGTCCAGCCCCACCAGGTCCAGCCGGTCGAACACCCCCGAAGCGCCCAAGCGGCGTCCGACGCCCTGGGTGAGCACGCGGTCCACCATCTCCGGCGTGGCAATGCCCTCTTGCACCAGCCGGATGGCTTCGCCAATCAGGGCCTGCTGCAGGCGCGGGCCCACCGAGCCCGGCACGTCCCGGGAGAACACCACCGGCGCCTTGCCCAGCGCCTCGAAGAAGCACCGCAGGGTCTCCACCGCGTCGGGGGAGGTCTTCTCGCCTGGAATGATGTCCACCAGCGGGATGAGGTGCGCGGGCAAGTAGTAGTGGGCGGAGAGGACGCGCTCGGGCCTCGCGCAGTCCCGGGCGATGGCCGTCACGCTCAGCGCGGTGGTGTTGGTGGCGAGCAGCGTGTCGGGGGCCGCGAGTTGGTCGAGCTCGCGGAAGAGTTGCTGCTTGAGCGCGAGGTCTTCCGGAATGGACTCGATGACCAGGTCCTGCTCCACGGCGGCCTCGGCGAGCACCGTGGTGCGGCGGATGCGCTCTAACGCGAAGGGTACCTGCTCTGGCGCCAGCAGGCCTGTCTCCACCAGCAACGCGGCGTCTCGCTCCAGCTTCACGCGCGCCCGCTCGCTGCTGTCAGCACGCGTGTTGAAGAGCACCACCTGTTTGCCCGCGATGGCGAGCTCGAGCGCGATGCCACACCCCATGGCGCCCCCGCCCACCACGCCAATCCTCTTCACCCGCTGTTGTGTCATGGGGCGCAGCCTTGCCAACCCGCCCGGCAGAGACAATCCTTTGATGTGTTGCTGTAATTGTACATGGCGCATGAGTGATTGATGCACTGAGCCATGCCGCGAGCCCACGCCCCTCTCCATGCCCCGTCACTCGCGACGTCCCATTGCGCTCCGGCGGCAGCCTGGCTTCAGCCTGGGTCGCCGTTCTCCCCCTGGAATCGAGAAGCAGGACGGGTGCGCGCCGGCACTGCGCATGCCCAAACACAGCAGCCGGCCTGGGCGGCATTGCCTCCAAGAGAGCCTTCGCGAAACTCCAGCGGCACACGGCAGGGCCTGTTAGGGTTCCCGCCTTTCAGGAGCCCCCCATGTCGCTCTACGAAATGACCGTCCCTTGCTTCACGCAGATGCTGCGCGCCTTGCAAGGCTTTCTGAAGAAGGGAGAGGCACGTGCGCAGGAGGTGGGCTTCGATCCGAAGAACCTCCTCCAGTCACGGCTGGCACCGGACATGCACAACCTGGCCAGTCAGGTGCAATTCACCTGCACCCAGGCCCAGGAGGCGGTGCTGCGGCTGAGCAAGCATCCACTGCCCAAGCTCGATACGCCATCCGACATGGCGCAGGCGAACGCGCTGATTGAGCAAACCCTGCAGATGCTGTCGCTCACGGACCGAGCACGGATTGACGAGGCGGCACAACGCCCACTGGCCATCGAGCTGTCCAATGGCATGGCCTTCGACATGACCGGCAGCGAGTATGCGCTGAACTGGGTGATACCCCAGTTCTACTTTCACCTGACCACGGCCTACAGCATTCTGCGGCACAACGGCGTGCCGCTCGGCAAGGCCGACTACGTCCCTCACATGTTCGCGTATCTGCGCAAACCCGCGGCCTGAGGGGCACTGGGCGAGGTTCGCGCCTCGAAGGAGGGGCAGCGGGCGCCCCCTCGCCAGGGGTGAGACCATCGAAGATCCATTTGCGGGGAACCGCCACACCTGCCCAGACGTCCACCGAGGCATGGTTCCCGTCCTGTTACTCCTCGCCCTGGCACCCATCGACGCGGAGCATGACGCTCCGCGACCCGAGCGCCCCTACACCGAAAGCGTCTCCGAGTTGGAGGCCCGCCGTCACGACTTCGGTGCCCGTTGGCGCCAACCTGGCACCGGGCGCAGGACCTTGAGGGAGGAGGCCCGCGCGACCGTCCTCGAGGCCATCACCCGGCAGTTGATGCCTGCCTGGTACGGCACACCGTGGGAGTTCTATGGCGACAGCCAGACTCCAGGCACGGGGAGCATCGCCTGTGGCTATTTCGTCTCCACGGTGCTGCGGGACGCCGGCTTTCGCGTCGAGCGCATCCAGATGGCCCAGCAGCGCGCCGAGTACATCGTGAAGGCGCTGGCTCCACCGAAGAAGACCTGGCGGTTCAGCGACCGGCCCGTGTCCGAGGTCGTCGACCGCGTGAGGCTCGCTGGCGAGGGGCTCTACGTCGTCGGGCTCGACTACCACGTCGGGTTCCTCTGGAACGACAGCGCGCGGGTCTGGATGTGTCACGCGTCCTACCTGGGGGAAGGCAAGGTCCTCTGCGAGGACGCGCTCTCCTCCCCTGCCATGGTGTCGGGCTATCACGTCGTCGGGAAGTTGCTCGAGGACGGGATGATGGACGCGTGGCTGGAGGCACGGGAGCTCCCCTGCCCACCCGGGCTCCGGCGACGTCCGGCGCCCTTGCCCCAGTAGCGAAGCACTCCGGTGCCCCCCGCATCCAGGCGTCCGCGGATGCAGGCCTTGGCTGTCACGCGAGGCCGATACCCGTGAAGTCCCTTGCCGGGCTCCTCGCGGAGCCAGGCCGCGCCACGAGGAACCCGGTCCATTCAGCTCAGGACCTCAGCTAGGGGCTGCCGGGGTACGTGAAGGACGTCACGTACGACGGGTTGCTCGGAGAGCAATCCGTCCCTGAGGACGGAGCGAAGGCGAAGCGCCAGACCACCAGGTCTGGCTGGCCAAGCTGCTTCACGATGACGGTGTGCGAGACGGGGTACATCATGGAGGGCGCCGGGTCATAGTCCGCGGCATAGAAGCAGACGTCGTACTGGCCCGGCGGCGGAGGCGCGCTGGCGTACCAGATGACACGCTCCGGCCCCCACCCGGTCGACGCAACCCGATCCATGGACCCGTAATCCGTCTCGACACCGGGCCCCCGGTTGCCTTTGTGGATGAGCTTCCCAGAGGGCGTCCGGACGACGAGGTCGCCATCGCCCGAGCGAGCCCACGACGTGGCGATTTGCAGGTCGATCTGGTCCGGCACGCACGCGCTCGCCGAGCAGGTCTCTCCCTCGCCACAGACGTTGCCGCAGGCGCCACAGTTGGAGGGGTCCGACGTCACGTTCACGCACTGGGAGCCACACTGCACCGACGGCGGCTGGCAGGCGCCGGCGACACAGGTGTAACTCCCGGGCGTGTTCACGCACAACTCACCCGGCTGGCACACGGCGGTCCCGTCCGTACACTCGTCGATGTCGGTGCAGACCCAACCGGTCCCCGTGTAGCCCGAGTTGCACGTACAGGTGTAGCTTCCCGGCGTGTTCGTGCAGGTCGCGTCGGGCGAGCACAACGCCGTGCCATTCGCACATTCATTGTCGTCGACGCAGACACTCGGCTGCGTGCCGGTGCAGGTGTAGCCCGGCTCCACCTGACAGCTGACGCCGCAGCCATCTCCCGGCAGGAGGTTGCCATCGTCACACTGCTCCCCCGCCTCCACCTGGCCATTGCCACAGAAGGCACCGCCGCCGAAGCCCATGTCCTCCACGGCATCCACGCTGTACAGCGAAGCCAGCCCGCCACGCAGGCGCACATACCGGTAGGGCGTCGCGCTGCTGAAGGGCACCAGCGCGGAGTGGGTACCCACCCCCAGATCCAGGAGGGTCGCCTGTCCCGTGCTGATGAGGGTCATGTCCGCACGAAGAAAGTCCACCTGGGCCAGTACCGACAGCGACACCCCGCGGTAATAGATGCGCAGGGGGCCCGTGCCCTCTTCTCCCTCTCCCATGTCCAACAGGAGCGAGCCTCCCAGGAGGCCCAGGAAGCTGGCGACGTTCCCATCCGGCGGCCCCACCGCGTTGTTGGGGTTGATGACGGCGACGACGCCGCTTTGTACGACCGCATCGGCGTATGGATCGAGCGGCGGCACCCGATTCTCGCTCAAGGACGCCGCAGCGCCCGACCACGAATCCCCGCCCGAAAGGGGGGACTCCTCCTCCACTTGTGACTCACACGCACCCAGGACGCCAACAGCCAAGGCCACACGCATCCATCGGCTCACGGGAGCCCATCGACTGCCATTCATCAGCTTGCTCCATTTCATCTGAACAGGGGGATGGCGGCATGACTCGAGGAGGGTCACATCGGAGTGCCGCCGATTCCAGGTTAGGCATGAGCCTCCGGCGAGGCCGCAAACACATGCGCGCCGAGTCCGAAACACGCATGCCATTGGACAGACATGCCGCCCGGCAACGACGCGACGAACGACATGTGACATCCCACCTGGATACAAAGGCGGGGGCTTCCCTGCCCGCCCACGCGGTGCCTCTCGATTCTCGGGAGTGGAGAACGTGAGACGTGTTCCCCGCTACGCGTGTTGCTCGAGGTGAAGTGGCCTTTGCGTTGCCGCTGCTACGAACCGCGATGCTTCACGGGGGGACTTCGTCGCCGCGAGACGCGTCACCCCGCATGCGACAACCGCGGTGCCCTGCGGCGCCTGAGCGCCGCGCCCACCTTGAAGGACAGGAAGGCGAGCGCGGCCCAGACCGACGACTCCACGATCAACATCCAGAGCAAGTCCATCGCGGCCCCGTCGTGCACGGTTGCTTGGAGGAATCCCGGCGCACGGTGGTGCGCAAGAGCGAACGTCATGGTCATTCGCAGGGCGGCCGTGAACACCCCGACACCCAACGTCAGCAGGGGCCTTGAAGCCAACGACCCGCCGATCGACACGCCGAGCGGGATGAGCCCGAACGTCACGGCCCACACCCAGAGCGGGACGGCCTCTTCTTGTTGGACATAGGGCAACACGACCGTGAAATACCAACCGTAGAACCCCAGGACGCCAGCACTGCATGCGCCCAGCACTCGCGATAACTCGGCGGCTCCCGCAGGCCTCATTTCACCTCCGGCTTCATCACCCGACATTCGCCCTCAGGCCCCCCGAGACGCGAGGGGAAGTGTGTCACCGGATTGGTGGCCCACCCGCCCTCCTGGCGAGGTCGCAGTCCTCGGGGCAGTCACAGCGCGTCTCCCGCGTATCACACACGCCGTCGCCACAACGGCGGCAGACGGGCCGGGCCGGCGTGCCCAGCTGCGAGTCGCACGTTCCATCCTTCGACACGACCCCGCAGCGGGGAAGCAACCCGGGGCAGCAGGCCGCCGGGCCCGAGACGGCGCCTTCCGCAGCACACGCATCCGCTCCGCTCCATTCAGCGCAAAAGCGGGTGCCGTCACAGTAAGCCGCCTCGCGACAGTGCTGAGGGAAATCAGCGCAGCGCTCCAACGGCAGCCCCTCACACCACACGTCCGGGCGGGGCGCGCCAAGCCGCCACGTCATCAGCGTGGTCCGCGCCTCGCCCCAGAGCACCGAAATGCCGAGGGTGCTCCCCACGAGCAGCGCGAGCACGACGAGGAGTTGGCTCTTGGTCATTCACCCGCTCCGCAGAGGCATGCCTTGGGGTTCCGCACGGTCAGCGCCGCTTCTCTTCGGACTCGGACGGGAGCCCCGCCTGGTGCAGGAGGCGCGCCCACTCCGGGGGACGCTTCGCGGCGTAGGACCAGAGCGATGCGTATGCGTGAAGGCGATACGGGTCGGGGCGGTCCGCGCGGATGAGCATGATGAGCCTGGGGGGAACGGGAACATCACCGCCGATCCTCGCGCCACCGGCATACAGCTTCTCGAGCAGCGCCCAGGACATCTCGTCGGGGCACGGAGAATCCGGCCTCACGACGGTTTCATAGAGTCTGTTCGCCGGTCCGGCGACGAGGACCGCCCTTGCCCCCTGCTCGAACAACAAGTCGACGATGTCCATCCTGCAGGAGGCCAACGCCGCGTCCAGGATGCGGAAGCCTCTCGGTGGTTTCCCTGCGGGGGAAAGGCCCTTCTGGGCGCCCGCATCGAACAGCATCCTCGCGGCTTCGAGCGCGGCTGGCCCCGCGTCTCGCGACCTGGCCACGACGTGGTCCAGGGCGGTCCAACCCTGCGTGCTCGAGATATCGACCTTCGCGCCTTCTTCGAGAAGAAGCCGGAGCAGGGCCACATCCATCCTCTTCGCCGCGGCGACGAGCGGCGGGTCTTCGTAGGGAACGAAGACATCCGGGTCCACGCCGCGCTCGATCGCAAGCCGCACCTCCTCGTGATTCCCTTCCTGGACGAGACGCGTAAGCAGGTGCGCGTCCTCCCCCTGGGGCGTCCTGTCCAAGTCGACGGGAGGCTTTCCGGTGGAGAGGGGCGAAACGACCCTTCGCCGGTACCCCACGGTCCTCAGCGCACGCATCAACTGGGGAGACTTCTGCTCGCGGGCGAAGCGCACCAGCCGTTCGAGCAGTCCCGGCGGAACACGATTCTCCAGCACCTTCGCCAGCTTGTGGGCCCGCTCGTACTGCTTCAAATGCACGGCGGCGGCAAAGCCGGCCTCCTCCAGGCACGAAGGCTGAGTCGAGGCCCCGGTCCGCTCGAGCCGCCGCGCGATGGCCGAGTGCCCATGTGCCTGAGCGAAACACAGGGCCGTCCAGCCATGCGGGGGCCAGTCCTCGAGGTGACGCGGGACGCGCGGCGACGGGTCCGCTCCCGCCTCCAGGAGGATGCGCACGAGGTCCTCGTGCCCCAGCTCGCTCGCGAGCATCAGCGGAGAGACATTCCTCGTGGAGGGCAAGCGCCCTGGGAGATTTCGCGGACCGCCACGTGCGAGCAGCGCCGCGAGCTCCGTCGCATCTCCGGCAGAGACGGCCTTCATCACCGCCGAGTCCTCGATGCCAGCTCCAGGGACCGGCTCTAGCGCCCAGGCAGCTCCCGGTGCGAGCAACATCCACGTGGTGATGGCCAGCGCCGCCACGACTCCACGGAGCCCCACGCCCCATCGCGGACGCGAAGGAACCCAGAGGTCAGAGCGGAAAACGAAAGCCATGACATCCATTCAACCCAGAGAGGCCCCTGAATGGGAAGCCCGTGCCCTCCATCCGGCATTCAGCGCCTTGACGCCCCCAGTGAGCGCCCGACCGCGTCCGACAGCCTCTCGAGTGCACGCAGAGGAGGCCCTCTGTGACCTTCACATCGCGAGAGCGCCCGAGAGTCGCGGCCTTCGCGCACGGGGACGCGCACCTGTCCGCTCGAACCACACGCCACCCCGCCCTCAGTAACGATAGCACCCGCCTGACTCACCCCGCGGCCATCCTTTCCACCCAATGGGCATCCACACCAGACGGTCCACGGAATCACGCAGCACGGCGCTGCATTTCACCCAATCCAACACACCCAGGACGTCAGCGCCGCGCAAATGCCACAGCGCATCATCGGTATCAGGGTCAACGACAACTCGGCCCTGGGTCAGGCGTGGCTCGTTCCGTGTCGTTCCGTACCCATCTTCCGCGCGCCTGAATCTCGTGGTCTTGCAAGGGTGCCGTGGCGACAGATTTTCCCGCGGAGCGGACGACAGGCGTCCCCCCAGCGCCATGGCTCAGTTCCCCCACTGAGAAATGGAGTTCGTGATGAAACATCCCCTCTTGAGCATGTTCGTGTTCGCCGGCGTCGTCAGCACCGCGGCCGCCCCGTCCGCCGCCGAGGCCCAGGTTCCCGCCCCCTCCTGGGTGCGTCAGCTCGGCGCCAATCATGACGAGCAGGCCAGCGCCGTGGCCGTGTCTGGCACGAGTGTCTACGTGGTCGGTCAGACGAACAGCCAGCTCGGCGCCGACCCGCAGGCCGGGGGGCAGGACGCCTTCATTGCCCGGTACGACAGCGCCGGCAACCTCCTGTGGGTCCGCCAATTCGGCACGCCACAACAAGATCGCGCCACCGCCGTCGCCACCGATGCGGATGGCAACGCCTACGTGGCCGGCACCACCTTCGGCAGTCTCGATTTCTACACCAACGCGGGTGGCATCGACTTCTTCATCGCCAAGTTCGACGCCGCCGGCAACCGCCTGTGGCTGCGCCAGAACGGCACGCAGATGGATGACTTCGCCACCGGCCTCGCCGTCAGTGGTGGCGACAAGCTCTTCTTCTCGGGCTACACCGGCGGCAGCTTCGCCAACGGTGGCAACCCCAGCAACTACGACATCGTCGTCGCGCTCTACGACACCGCGGGCAACCCGTACTGGCTCCAGCAGTACGGCACGCCCATGAGCGACGTGGCGCGCGGTATCGCCGTCACGCCCACCCAGGAGGTCTACGTCGTCGGCAACACCTTCGGCAGCCTCGACGGAACCACCACGCCCGTGGGCACCGACATCTTCCTGCTCAAGCTCAACATCCTCGGCACCCAGCAGTGGGTCCGGCAGATTGACGCGGGCGACCTCGATGACGCGAAGGGCGTCGCCGTAGGCGCCGACGGCAGCGTCTACATCGCAGGCGATACGTTCGGCAGCCTGGATGGCAACACCAACAACGGCACCATCGACGTGCTGCTCGCCCGCTACGACAGCGCCGGCAATCGCCAGTGGAGCCGCATGTTCGGGGGCGCGCAGACCGACTATGCCTTCGGTATCGCCGTCTCCGAGGACGACGTCGTGCAGGTCGTCGGCTACACCAGCGGCGCGCTCCATGGCAACGCCTACGCCGGCATGCTCGATGCGTTCCTCACCCGCTACGACGCGCTCGGCACCTGGTTGGGCACCCGCACCCTGGGCACCCCCTTCCAGGACATCGCTCGCAGCGTGGCCGTGGACGCGGCTGGGAATGCCTTCGTCGCGGGACAGACCTACGGAGGTCTCCCCGGCAACACCCACGCTGGCGGGTACGACGCCTTCCTCGCCCGCTTCTGATTCAGCCCCCGCCCCGAATCACGGCACCGCCCTTCGCGGTCACTCGACGCGAAGGGCGCGCAGGACTCACGGCACGCGCCGGTACCTTCACGGGCTCCACACCGAGTTCCCCGCCTCCCGGAACACGCGCCTCCACGGCCCAACAGGCGCTCGCCGCGCAGCTCGTGCGCCGCGCCCCATTGCGTGGAGACTCACACGAGCGGGTGAGCCTGCGCTGGCCGATGCCAGGCGCATCGCCGCGGTGTTCGCGCGTCCTCGGACTCCCGTCCCATTCAGACACTGATTCTGGGCCGGCCGCCCGTGAGGCTCGGGCGGGCGTGGGGTGCGGCCGTGATGCATCAAGCCTTGCCATCATTGTCCGCCAACGATGGACGCATTCCAGCCATGGCTGACAAATCGTCGCTGTCACGCCCTCCGGACGAACGGCCCCGCCGTCAGCGTGCGACTCTCCACATTTGCACGCCTCCGTTTTGACATGACGGGATGGCCGCTCTCAATGTCTACCCGTCGCCCCGTGGCGACCCGAGAGCGGCGATGTGCGCGCGGGCACAATGACTCTCATCCCAACCGAGCATCGCCGTCCACTGCATCATGCAATGCAAAGGAGCGTGCCATGTCGAAATCCAATCCATCAGCGCCGCCCGCTTTTCACCGCCTGTTGCCAACACTCGCCGCGCTCGCCGTGGCTGTCGCCATGCCTGACGCGCATGCGTACTCCGCCATCTATGGCGGCGGTCCGTTCTATTCCGGCGGCACCACGGTGATGAACGACCTGCGCAATTCCGGCTTCACCACCATCATCCTGTGGAGCTTCCACATCGAGGAGAATGGCGACCTCGTCTACAACGACATTCCAGTGGTCAAGAACGGCGCCTACATGGGCGACCCCGCGTGGCCCACCCGACTTGCCACGCTCAAGAGTGCGCCGACCTCCGTCAACCGCATCGAGGTGTCGATTGGCGCCTGGGGAGTGCCTGACTTCGAGCGCATGATCCGGCTGGTCAACGGCACCGCTCCCGGATGCGGCACCACCGTCGTCTGCGGCACGGGAAGCAACAGCATCCTGTACCGGAACTTCCACGCGCTGAAAGCCGCCACCGGCGCCGACGCGGTGAACTTCGACGACGAAAGCGCCTACGACCTGGTTCCAACGACGACCTTCAGTCAGATGCTCATCGGGATGGGCTACACGATTTCTTTCGCGCCCTACACCCAGCAGACGTTCTGGCGGAACCTGAAGAACAACCTCGGTAACGCGGTCGATCGAATCTATCTCCAGGTCTACGCCGGCGGCGCTGGCAACAACCCGGCGAGTTGGAACACCGCGATGGGGATGACAGTCGCCCCGGGACTGTGGTCCCGGCATGGCAGCGGCTGTGCGTCGGGAGACAGCCCGGCCTCGGTGCAGACGCGGATGAGCAACTGGAAGTCCAGCGCTGGCATCAGCGGCGGCTTCATGTGGCTTTATGACGACATCCTGGCATGCAGTGCACAGGGCACGACCGCGCAATACGCGGCGGCCATCAACACCGCGGTCAGTGGCAACACACCGCCGGTGGCGAACTTCGGCGTCACCGTCAGCGGTCTCACCGCGACCTTCACCGATGCGTCCACTGACGCCGATGGCACCATCACCTCGCGCATGTGGAGCTTCGGAGATGGCAGCACGTCCACCGCGACCCACCCGGCACGCACCTATGCGAGTGCCGGCAACTACACCGTCAGTCTGACCGTCACCGACAACGGCGGCGCAAGCCATACGAAGTCGCAGACGGTCTCCGTCGGTTCGGGCTACGCCAATCTGGCGTTGAACCGGCCCACCACCAGCTCGGCGCCCTGCAACAGCAACGAGTCGGCGGCCAAGGCGGTCAACGGCAGCGTCTCGGGTGGCACCACCGACAAGTTCTGCTCACTGGCCTCGCCGGCGTGGATGCAGGTCGATCTGGGTTCAGCCCAGACAATCAGCAGCTTCACCCTCAGGCATGCGGGGGCGGGAGGTGAGGCGACCGCGTGGAACAGCCGGGCATTCACGATCCAGACCTCGAGCAACGGCTCCACCTGGAGCACGCCCGTGTCCGTGAATGACAACACCGGCAGCAGCTCGACCCATGCCATCACCGCCACGTCGGCGCGCTACGTTCGCCTCAATGTCACGACGCCGACCCAGAACGGGGACCCGGCGACGCGAATCTACGAGTTCGAAGTCCGCTGACCGCGCGCCGACGCCGTACAACCAGGAGGCGCGAGTCACGCGCCTCCTGGCCACATCAGCCATGCGTGCCGTGGAGGGCTGGAGCGGGTCGAACGGTCCGGAACATCCGAATGCCGAGGTGAACCAGCACACAGGCAAGGATGACGGTCATGGAGAACCGGGCCGTCCGGTCGCTGGCCTCCGCACGAAGGATGGGTCCATCCAGGACGGTCCACGCCATCACCGCGCACGTGGACAGGCTCAACCCTACGTCCATGCGCCGAAGTCCCTTCGTCCAACGTCCACTCACGATGACGGCGATCAACATGGGAACGTTGAGGAGGAGGAGCACGAACAACCAGGGCGCCTGGCGCTGACGGAACCCGTCCGTATAGGTCAAGGCCTCATAGGCCGCGGGGGCGGCCCGGCCATGGAGAAAGACATCCAAGACCCGACTCGGCTCCATGAGCACGAACGTTCCACACAGGATGCCAACGACGCCCAGCACCACGGCCGCGCGGCCACCCGGGATTTCATCGCCTCCACGCGGCATCCACTTCGATGCCTGAGGCCACCGGCGTCGCGCCCACGCCGCGATGCCGAACCCCACGGCCAACACGCCTGGCCACCACAAGGAGGGAATCACCGTACGCCCCCACCACTGGCCGAGCGCGTGGGGCACATCCTGTCCAGACAGGAGGGGCTGCCACACCTGCATCAGCAGGCCGGCGGACCAGATGAGGGCCAGGCCCACGACGGCCATCCGCAGGAACCGGTGTCCGTCCGAAGGGGCGATGATGGTCAATGCGGGGAGGTACCGCGCGGACACCGCCTCCGGGCGGCCGAACGCACGCAGCAATTCGATGGCCATGGCCGCATCGGCGTCATGCCCGGCCGCTACGGCCTTCGCCTGGAGTTCATCCATGAGGAGCGCACGCAACTCGAACGCCACATCGGCGCGCTGACTGCGCGGCAGCCGCACTGCGACATCGGTGATGTAGGACTCAATTACGTCATTCGCGTTCATCGCGTGTCCTCCTTCAGGAGCCGGTCCATTGCGCCATTCATGCCCTGCCATGCACCCGTGAGCCGCTTGAGGAGCTTCCGGCCGTCCGCGTTCAGCGCGTAGTAGCGCCGCGGCGGCCCATCTTCGATCCGCCACTCACTCTGGAGGAAGCCTTGCGCCTCCAGGCGGCGCAGCAGTGGGTACAGGGTGCCCTCCTCAATCGGCATCCCCTTCTCCGCCAGCGCTTGCCGCAGTTCGTACCCGTAGCGAGGTGCACGCAACTGAGAGAGGGTGGCCAACACCACCACCCCACGGCGCAGCTCGAGCTCCAGCTTGTTGAACGGCTCCACCTGCCCCATGCAGAGCACAGTACTATGCACCGCACAGTACCGCAAGCCGCCCTGTCCACGAAGCAATCCAATGCGCGCACCGGCGCGCTCCGGGGCAGGCAGGACGACGGCCGGACGCTCACGCTCCGGTGGTGACTCCCGCTCGGACGACGGTGGCCCGGCACGAGAGCACCCCGGCGTGGAGGCAGCCCCAAGCGCATGACGCATTTCACGAGCCTACGAGGTCAGGCATCGGCACGGATGACGTGGGCGAGCGAGACCACTGGCGGCCCCCCCTCCTTCACGTGGGATTTCGCATCCCCGGTGTTCCGAGTCTGGCTGGACGTCCGCCGAGCCCAATGAACCCGGGCGTTCACGGTTCGTCGCATGGACGTCCCCCCTGGCAATCCACATAAGCGGCAGTATCACCGGAACGCCGAGAGGCGGTGCCGCCTTCACGGTGGCACCGCCTTGGAGAGGCCACGGCCCTAACGCCGTGTTCAAATCATCAATAGAGGCGCGACGTTACTTCGGCTCCGGGGCCGGAGCGAGCGACTGGATGTTCCGCCAGGCGCCACAGCTGAAATTGACAGGATTGTCGTTAGGCGAGGTGCATGCGCGAACGGAGAGCAGCGGGTTGTTGGGATAGTTCCGGAAGCAAGACTCAACCGTGTTCACGCCCTGCCTGTTCCAGCACTTCAGGTTGGAGCCGGTGTTGTGGTTGATGATGTCCACGAAGGCGTGACGGCCGTCATTCGCGGTGTCCCGGACGGTGAACAGGTCATTGTCAGGGTTATAGGACACGGTCACGCCGGTGTGGCTGAAGGTCACCACGCTCTGGAACACCTCGCCATCCGGAGTGGCGTCGTCCCGGGACCGCAGTTCCTCAAGCCCCGTGGCATCTCCCTCCTCGGGCATGCCACCACAGCCCGCGAGAAATCCACCCAACGTCAACGTCAGCACGAAAATTGAACGAAGCATGGCAATCCCTCATGCGCTTGCGAGCGCCGAATCGCGCCCAGGCCGCCCACAAGTATGGCTTTCAATCCTGGCTGTCAATTCAGGAATTGGACCACCCCATCAATCCCAGACCCGACACGTGCACGACTCGATGTCGGACAACTGAGGCACAGCATGCGTCTGTCCAACACAGAACCTTCACCCCATAAACATTCCAGCCAATCTCTTGCCGCACATGCCACTCACCAACGCCCATCCGCTTCCGGTTTAGCCGCCGCTCCCGAGGGATGCCTCACGCTTGCGCCGTTCACGCTCGCGGCGCTGCTGGCGTGAGCGGGCGGTCACCTCCGCGATG
>BNCN01000024.1 GCA_014656495.1 Comamonas sp. KCTC 72670 | reverse complement strand
GGCTCCCCTGCCAGGGGGAGACCGTCTCGGTTGGTTTCACCGAGGAGCTTCCCTCTTTCCCGCTCGTCCCTCCTTGCCATCTACACACTTATAGGGACACGACCTCTGCAAACGACGAGTTCGGCGAAGGCCTTCTCCAGGTCGCATGCGCCACATCCCTCTTCGAGGATGACGCCAATGGTTCGGAGCTTCGGAGACTCGAACGGATTGGGATCGAACATGACTGGACCCACTGGGGATGACTCGGGTGGATATGCCGTCTTCGTGGCTGGGATTCTTGTGGTTGCTGTGATTGTCGGAGCGAAGTTCTGTGATTGGCAGCACTTTAGTGGGGGCAGCGAATCCGACGTCAAGCATGCCCGCGGTCGTGGGATGGCGGAGGTTGAAGCGCGGAAGGTCCGTGGGCCGTGACGGCGGCACTCAAGGGCGCGTCCTCGCTGCTGCTCTGCGCTGTGTCGACGTGCCGAGATCGTGGACGCAGGGCGCTCCGCGCGGACGCGCACCATCAGTGTCAGCGGATCTTGCGATGCGCGCGGAAACCGGATGAACCGATCTTCGCTGCGAGTTCCTTTCGCGTGTCGAGAACCGGAATGTGGGGCCTCATCGCTTATGCTGCGCCCCGGTCTCCGGCGAAGGTTTCCCCGCCCTTCCTCAGCTCTCCAGCAAGGACCCGCTCCGCATGCGTTCCCCCTCGGCTGTGACACTCCTGGAGTTGCTTGAGGCCCGGGCGCACTCCCTCGGAGACAGGACTCTCTACACGTTCCTGGAAGATGGTGGTGACGATGCGCCACTGAGTTACGCCGGCTTGGACCTGCGCGCTCGGCGCATTGGTGCCGCGCTCCAGGCCCTGGCCCAGGCGGGCGAGCGGGCTGTGCTCCTGTATCCCCCTGGCCTGGAATACGTCGCCGGTTTCTTCGGGTGCTTGTACGGAGGTTTGATCGCCGTCCCCGCGTATCCGCCGGATCCCACGCGGCTCGACAGGACGTTGCCTCGGCTCCGCGCCATCATCCGGGATGCTCGCGCCACCGTCGTCCTCACCACCGCCTTCATTCTGGAGATGGGGGAGGGCCTCTTCGAGGGCGCTCCCGAACTCGCGGCGCTGCGTTGGGTCGCGACCGATGCGTTGCCCGACGGCACCGAGACGGGCTGGCGGCGGCCGTCGCCCACTCGCGACACGCTGGCCTTCCTTCAGTACACGTCCGGCTCCACGGGCGACCCGAAGGGCGTGCTGCTCAGCAACGGGAACCTGCTGCACAACCTGGGGCTGATCTCCCATGCGTTCGAGGTTCACTCGGACAGCGTGGGCGTCATCTGGTTGCCGCCCTACCACGACATGGGGCTCATCGGCGGCGTCCTGCAGCCGCTGTATGCGGGGTTCCCCGTAGCGCTGATGTCGCCACTGGCGTTTCTCCGCCGCCCTCGCTTCTGGCTGGAGTCACTGTCCCGTTTTGGAGGCACTGTCTCCGGCGGACCTTGCTTCGCGTTCGACCTCTGCGTTCGGAAGGTCCCGCCCTCGGAGCGGGAAGGCTTGGACCTGAGCCGCTGGGAGCTGGCGTTCTGCGGCGCTGAGCCGATCCGCCCAGAGGTCATGGCGCGGTTCTCGGAAGCCTTCGCGCCCGTGGGATTCCAAAGGGGCGCCCTGTATCCCTGCTACGGGCTCGCGGAAGGCACGTTGATTGCGTCGGGCGGACGGAAGGGCGCGGGCGTCCTCACGCGGACCTGGGACTCCGAGGCGCTGGAGCGGAACGAGGCTTTGGAGGCCGTGGAGGGGCCTGGCTCGCGTCCGTTGGTCGGATGTGGCCAGACGCTGCCGGACCAGTCGCTGCTCGTGGTGGACCCCGAGACGCGTCTGCCGTGCCCGCATGAACGGGTTGGGGAGATCTGGGTCTCCGGGCCCAGCGTGGCCCTTGGCTACTGGGAGCGCCCGGAGGAGAGCGAGGCGGCCTTCGGTGCGCGCCTGGCGGACGCGGAGGAGGGGCCTCGGTTCCTGCGCACCGGCGATCTGGGGCTGATGCGGAACGGCGAGCTTTTCGTCGTGGGCCGACGGAAGGACCTCATCATCCTGCGTGGCCGCAACCTGCATCCCCAGGACCTGGAGCTGACCGTCGAACGCAGCCACACCGCGCTGCGGCCGGGCTGTGGCGCGGCGTTCTCCATCGACGTGGGCGGTGAGGAGCGGCTCGCGGTGATGTACGAGGTGGACTCGCGCAAGCCGTGGACCGCGGACGACGTCGTGGGGGCTGTTCGGCGAGGACTGTCCGAGACCCACGAGGTTCAACTCCACACGCTCGTGCTCATCGAGCCGGGCGCGTTGCCCAAGACCTCCAGCGGGAAGATTCAGCGGCGGGCCTGCAGGGCCGAGCTGCTCGCGGGGGCTTCTCGCGCCGTGCTGACCTGGCGCGAGTCGGACTCGAGCCCGAGCACGGCGACGGAGGCTGTACGGGCTCCCGGAGAGGACTCCACGCCCGTCACCGTCGAGGCGCTGGAAGCGTGGCTGCTTTCGCGGATCGCGGCACGGCTTCGCACGTCGCCCGAGGAGCTGGCTCGAGACGTTCCCATCACGTCCTTTGGCCTGGACTCGCTCGGCGCTGTCGAACTGGCGAACGACATCGAAGCGCTGGGTTCGGTGCTTCGCATGGAGGCCTTGCTTCAAGGGCCGACCGTGGCCGAGCTCGCGCGGACGCTCTTCTCGACGCGGGAGGGCGCTTCGGGCACGGGGTTGGTGCGGAGCGAAGAGGGGGCTTTGGCTCTGCTTGCACCTGCCCAGCAGCGGCTGTGGCTCTTCGAGCAGCGCGAACGCGGTAGCCCCGCGTACCACCTGCCCGCGGCGGTTCGGCTCACGGGACCTTTGGATGCTTCGGTCCTGGAGCGCTCCTTCCTGGCTGTCGTTCAGCGGCACGAAGCCCTGCGGATGTCGTTCCGTGAGGAAGATGGAACGCCGGGGCAGGTCGCCGCACCCATGCCCGCTTCGGTGGTCCGGTGGGTCGACCTTCGCGACACACCGTCCTCGGAACAAGAGGCCACCGCGCTGCAACTGGCGCATGACGAGGCCCGTGCTCCCTTCGACCTGGTGCGCGGTCCGTTGCTCCGGGCCACGGTGTTTCAACTGGGGGCCCAGGAGCACTTGTTGGTCGTGGTGATGCACCACATCGCCTCGGATGGTGCGTCGTTCGGCATCCTGGCTCGGGAGTTGAGCGCGCTCTACGGTGGTCAGGCCGCGCTGGCTCCTCTGGCGTTCCAGTATGCCGACTTCGCGCGCTGGCGCCGGGCACAGGAGTCGGAAGGGGCCTGGGCGTCGTCGCTCGACTGGTGGAGGGCGCAGCTCACGGGCGCCCCGGCTGCGCTGGAGTTGCCGACGGACCGGACGCGTCCACCGACTCCGTCGTATCGCGGTGGCCGTGTGTCGCTGCAGCTCCCCGAGGCACTCACGGCGAGATTGGAGGCGCTTGGCCGGAGTGAGGGCGCCACGCTGTTCATGACGCTGCTGGCGGCGTTCGAGGTGCTGCTCGCGCGTCATTCGGGGCAGACGGACTTCTGCGTGGGCACGGCCGTCAACGGCCGGGAGCGGGCGGGGCTTGAAGGACTGATGGGGTGTTTCCTCGACCTCGTGGTCTTCCGTGCTTCCGTCTCAGGGGCACCGCGCTTCCGAGAGCTGCTGGCGCAGACCCGGCGGACCGTGCTGGATGCGTTCGCCCACCGTGACGTTCCCTTCGAGCAGGTGGTCGAGGCCGTCCAGCCCTCGCGGGACCGTGCCCGTGCACCGCTGTTCCAGGTGTTGTTCGTGCTTCAGCCGGAGCCTGGAGCGGGCCTTTCGCTCCCGGGGCTGGAGGCTCGGCGCGTGGAGGTCGACCCGGGGGCAACGCCTTACGATTTGACGCTGTCGCTCGCCCGGGGCTCGGAGGGCGTGGGCGGATGGCTCGAGTACGCCACGGACCTCTTCGACGCGTCCACGGCGGCCCGGCTGGTTGAACGGCTGCGTGTGCTGCTGGAGGCCGTCGCCGCGAATCCCGAGCAGCCCATCTCCGCGCTGCCTCTGCTGCCTGAGGCTGAGCGCCATCGGATACTGGCCGATTGGAACGACACGCGGACGGAGAGCCCGGACGCTTGTATTCACGCCCTCGTCGCGGCTCAGGCGGAGCGCACGCCGGACGCCGTGGCGGTCGTGTGTGGCTCAACGTCGCTCACGTATCGGGAACTGGACCAGCGGGCCAACGCCGTGGCCTGGAGGCTGCGGGAGCAGGGCGTTGGACCGGAGTGCGTCGTCGGCTTCTGCGCGGACCGCTCGGTGGACCTGGTGGTGGGGCTGCTGGGCATCCTGAAGGCCGGTGGGGCGTATCTGCCGCTGGATCCGTCCTATCCCGAGGCGCGACTCGCCCTGATGTTGGAGGACTCCGGAGCTTCGGTGGTCCTGGTGCACCGGCATCTGGCGGGAGCCTTACCGTTCGGTGGTCGAACGGTGGTGTTGCTCGACACTCCGGAGGGCGCCGCTTCGACGGCCCATGCGCCCACGACGAACGTGGGCCCAGAGAATCTGGCGTACGTCCTCTACACCTCCGGCTCCACGGGCCGGCCAAAGGGCGTGCTGGTTCCGCACCGCAACGTCGCCAACTTCTTCACGGGGATGGACAGGCGCGTGGGGGCCACTCCCGGCACGTGGCTGTCGGTGACCAGCGTCTCGTTCGACATCTCGGTCCTCGAGTTGCTCTGGACGCTGGCGCGTGGCTTCAAGGTCGTCGTGCAGGGAGAGCAGGGGGCCTTGGGGGCCGGGGCCCGCCGTCCTGTGCGGTCGCGCAAGAAGCCCTTGGGCTTCAGCCTGTTCTACTTCGCGGCGGACGAGGGCGCACCGGGCGCGGAGCGGTATCGGTTGTTGCTGGAAGGCGCGCGCTTCGCGGACCGCCATGGCTTCGAGGCCGTGTGGACGCCCGAGCGTCACCTGCACGCCTTCGGCGGGCTGTACCCGAATCCCTCCGTGACGGGCGCGGCCATCGCCGCCATCACCGAGCGCGTGGCCATTCGCGCGGGCAGTGTCGTTCTGCCGCTCCATCATCCGGTCCGCGTCGCCGAGGAGTGGTCGCTCGTCGACAACCTATCGAAGGGCCGTGTGGGCATCTCCGTGGCGCCGGGCTGGCACGCGGATGACTTCGTCCTGGCTCCGGACAAGTACGCGGAGCGCCGGGAGCGTTCGCGGCAGGACCTGGACACCGTGCGGAGGCTGTGGCGAGGAGAGACGTTGCGCTTCCCGAATGGTACGGGCGCGCCTGTCGACGTTCGCCTCCGGCCGAGCCCGGTACAGCGAGAGTTGCCCATCTGGCTCACAGCGGCTGGGAATCCCGACACCTTCCGCGAAGCGGGCCGTCTGGGCGCTGGCGTGCTGACGCACCTGCTGGGTCAGCGTTGGGATGAATTGGAGGAGCGTATCTCGCTCTACCGCGAGGCCTGGCGTGAAGCCGGTCATCCGGGAGAGGGGCACGTCACGTTGATGCTCCACACCTTCGTGGGACACGACGTGGAGCACGTTCGGGAGGTGGTCGAAGGTCCGCTGCGCCGCTACCTGAGCAACTCCGCGGACCTGATGCGGGGGCTGGGCCGGACGTTGGGTGTGGACCTGGATCCAGCATCCGTACGTCCCGAGGACCTCGATGCGCTGGTGGAGCGCGCCTTCGGGCGCTTCTTCGAGGGCGCGGGGCTTTTCGGCACACCTCGCACCTGTCGTGAACAGGTGGCGCGCATCGAGGCGTTGGGTGTGGATGAGGTGGCGTGCCTCATCGACTTCGGTGTGGATGCCGAAGGGGTGCTCGCCAGCTTGCCCGCGTTGGACGCCGTGCGGCAGCGATGCGAACGCGACTTCCAGCTTCAGTCGGATGGTGAGGACAGCGTTCCCTCCCAGCTTCGCAGGCACGGTGTCACCCACCTGCAGTGCACGCCGTCCCTGGCGCAGGCGCTGCTGCTGGAGCCTGGGGCGCAGGGGGCGCTCTCCGGCTTGGAGCGGCTGCTCGTCGGTGGCGAGGCGCTGCCCACGGAGTTGGCGGCGCGGCTGCGGGACACCGTGGGCGGGGCGCTCCTCAATATGTACGGCCCCACGGAGACCACCATCTGGTCTTCCACGCACAGTGTGGACGGAGCCTCCGGTCCGGTTCCGATCGGTACGCCCATCGCGAACACGTCCCTCTATGTGTTGGACGACGGGCTGCGTCCCGTGCCTGTCGGTGTTCCCGGCGAGCTGTACATCGGCGGTGCCGGTGTCGCTCGCGGTTACCACGCTCGGCCGGAGTTGACCTCGGAGCGATTCCTGCCGGACCCCTGGGGTGCGCACGCGGGGGCGCGGATGTATCGCACGGGTGATCGTGTCCGGTGGCGGGCCGAGGGCATGGTGGAGTTCCTCGGACGCGCGGATGCGCAGGTCAAGGTCCGCGGCTTCCGGGTGGAGCCCGGCGAGGTGGAGTCCGCGCTGGTCCGTCATCCCGAGGTCTCGCAGGCGGTGGTGGTGGCTCGGGAGGACGTGCCTGGGAGCGCGCGGTTGGTGGCGTACGTGGTGTCGCGTTCACCGGCAGGGGTTTCCCTGGAGGCACTGCGGGAGTTCGCTCGGCGGTCGCTTCCCGAGCATCTGGTCCCCTCGGCCGTGGTGTCGCTCGCTGCGCTTCCGTTGACGCCCAACGGGAAGGTGGACCGCAAGGCACTGCCCGCTCCAGAGGCCGCCGTCGACGTGGCCCGACGCGAGTACGTGGCTCCTCGGACAGAGACCGAACGACGGGTCGCGGAGTTGTGGGCCTCGCTGCTGGGCGTGGAGCGCGTTGGCGCCACGGATGATTTCTTCGCGCTGGGGGGACACTCGCTGCTCGCGACCCGAGCCGCGTCACGAATCCGTGAGGCGTTCGCGGTGGAACTGCCGCTGCGCGAACTCTTCGAGTCCGCCACGCCGGCCGCGCTGGGGGCTCGCATCGATGCTCGGCTCCCGGGCACGTCACGCGTCCCTCCGTTGGTCTCTCGGACTCACTCAGGCGCGTTGCCGCTGTCCTTCGCTCAGCAGCGGCTCTGGTTCCTGGAGCAGCTCGAACCCGGTGGCGCCGCCTACAACGACTCCGTGGCCGTTCGCGTGGAGGGAGCTCTCGACGTGGCGGTGCTGGAGCGTTGCCTCCGCGAGGTCGTCCGGCGACATGACGTCCTCCGAGCCACCTTCCATGACGAGGCGGGCACTCCGTCCTGGCGCATCAGTCCCGTCGAGCGGCTCAACCTGGAGCAGGTGGACCTCTCCTCGCTGGTGGGAGAGGCCCAGGCCTCCGCGCTGGCAATGCACCTGGAGAAGGCCTCGTTGCGGGCATTCGACCTCGCCTCGGGGCCGCCACTGCGTGTTTCGTTGGTCCGGTTGAGTTCGCGCGAGCAGGTGTTGCTGCTCGTGTTGCACCATCTGGTGACGGATGGCGCGTCCATGGGCGTGCTCGTTCGCGAGGTGGCGGCGCTGTACCGGGCCTTCGCCAAGGGCCAGCAGTCACCTCTGGCGGAGTTGCCGCTCCAGTACGTGGACTATGCGGCGTGGCAGCGCGATTGGCTGCGGGGAGAGGCGCTCGACGCGCAGCTTTCCTATTGGCGGCAACGGCTTGTTGGCGCGCCGCGTGTCCTGGAGTTGCCCACGGACCATCCACGCCCGGCCGTGAGGAGCAGTCGCGGCACGAACCGGAGCATGCTCCTGGGATCGGAGCTTTCCCTTGCGTTGAAGTCCCTTGCGCAACGAGAGGGCGCCACGCCCTTCATGGTGCTGCTGGCGGGCTTCTCCGCCTTGCTGTCGCGTCACTCGGGGCAGGACGACCTGTGCGTGGGCACTCCCGTGGCGGGCCGCGATCGGACGGAGCTGGAAGGTCTCATCGGCTGCTTCGTCAACACGCTGGTGCTCCGCGTGTCACTTGCAGGTGCCCCCAGCTTCCGTGAGCTGATTGGCCGTGCGCGAGAGACGGTGCTGGGCGCCTTCGCGCACCAGGACGCGCCGTTCGAGGAGCTGGTGAAGGCGCTCCAGCCCGAGCGCGACCTCAGCCGCAGCCCGCTGTTCCAGGCCATGCTGGTGATGCAGGAGGACCCGCTGCCGGAGATGTCTGTCCCGGGCCTCCGGTTGAGCGTCCAGCCCCGGCCGAGCCATACGGCGAAGTTCGACCTTCGGCTCATCCTCATCGACACCCCGGAGGGGTACTCCGCGAACCTGGAGCTGAGCCGCGACCTGTTCGACGCGGACACGGCATCACGCTTGTTGGAGCACCTGCGTGTGTTGTTGGCCGCGGGTGTCCGCGAGCCGGAGCAGTCCTTGACGGACCTGCCGCTCATGTCACCCGAGGAGCGGCATCGCGTCCTGGTGGCCTGGAACGACACGTCGAAGTCGCGCGTGGAGCCACAGGTCTTGCACCGGCTCATCGAGGCGCAGGTGGACCGCACGCCGGACGCCGTGGCCGTGAGCTTCGAGGGCGCGACGCTCAGCTATCGTGAGTTGGATGGGCGCGCGAACCAGCTCGCTCGGTATCTGCGTGCCCGGGGCGTGGGGCCGGAGGTGTTGGTCGCGCTGTGCGCGGAGCGGTCGCTGGAGATGGTGGTGGGCCTTCTGGGCATTCTCAAGGCCGGCGGTGCGTACGTGCCGCTCGATCCGGAGTACCCGCGCGAGCGCCTGGAGTACATGCTCGCGGATGCCTCGGCGCCCGTGGTGCTGACTCAGGCGCGGCTCGCGGAGGGGATGCCTCGCGGCGGCGCGACGGTGGTGTGCCTGGACTCGGAGTGGGATGCGGTGGCGCGGGAGCGCACCGAGCGTCTCGATGTGCAGGTCCACTCGCGAGGGCTGGCGTACGTCATCTACACCTCGGGTTCCACCGGGAGGCCCAAGGGCGCGATGAACACCCACGCCGCCATCTGCAACAGGCTCCTCTGGATGCAGGAGGCGCATGGCCTGGACGCGAGCGACCGCGTCCTCCAGAAGACGCCATTCAGTTTCGACGTGTCGGTGTGGGAGTTCTTCTGGCCGTTGATGACGGGGGCCCGGCTCGTGATGGCTCGCCCCGGTGGCCACCGCGAGCCCTCGTATTTGACGGACACCCTTTCGCGGGAGCGCATCACCACGCTGCACTTCGTGCCCTCCATGCTGCGTCCCTTCCTGGAGGAGCCGGGCCTCGCGTCCTCCTGCGCGAGCTTGCGGAGGGTGTTCTGCAGTGGCGAAGCGCTGCCCGCGGACCTGAGAGACCAGTACTTCTCGCTCCTGGGCGCGGAGCTGCACAACCTCTATGGCCCGACAGAGGCCGCCGTGGACGTGACGGCGTGGCCATGCGCGAGGGCGGACCGCAGGCCCTCAGTGCCCATTGGTCGGCCCATCACCAACGCTCGGATGTACGTGCTGGACGCGTGGCTGCGCCCCGTCCCGACGGGTGTGGCGGGCGAGCTGTACATCGGTGGCGAACCGCTGGCGCGGGGCTATTGGAAGCGGCCCGCGCTGACGGCTGAGCGCTTCCTGCCGGATACCGTTGCCGCGGTCCCCGGCGCGCGGATGTATCGCACGGGGGACAAGGCGCGGTTCCTGGCGGATGGCGCGATCGAGTACCTGGGACGCCTGGACGACCAGGTGAAGGTGCGGGGCTTCCGCATCGAACTGGGTGAGATTGAAGCGGTGTTGTCGCAGCACCCGCGTGTGCGCTCGGCGGCCGTGACGGTGCGCGAGGACATCCCGGGGGACCGGCGTCTCGTGGCCTATGTGGTGACGTCGTCCGAGGGCGACGTCTCGGAGCTGCGGGACTTCCTGGCCACGCGCCTTCCCGAGCACATGATGCCTTCGGCCTTCGTGTCGCTCGATGCACTGCCGCTTTCCCCCAGTGGCAAGCTGGACCGTCGCGCGTTGCCTGCGCCGGAGCGCTCGACGCTCGGCGATGGCACGTCCTACGTCGCGCCTCGGAACGCGCTTGAGCAACAGCTCGCGCGTATCTGGGCGGGCGTGTTGGGAGTGGAGCGAGTCGGGACGGAGGCGCGGTTCTTCGAACTCGGCGGTGACTCCATCCTCGCGCTCCAGGTGATTGCTCGCGCACGGCAAGCGGGCATCCACCTCACGGCGCGGCAGGTGTTCCAGCATCCGACAGTGGCCGGGCTGGCCCAGGTGGCGGGGAGCACGCGTCGCCTGGGCGAACAAGGTCCGGTGGTAGGACCTGTTCCCCTCACGCCCATTCAACGCTGGTTCGTTGAACGTGACCTGCCCGAGGCCCATCATTTCAATCAGGCGTTGCTGCTGGAGACGCGTGAGGCGGTGAACGCGGAGACGCTCGCGGAGGCGCTGCGGGCGTTGGTGGCGCACCATGACGCGCTCCGGCTGCGGCTGACTCGGAGCGCAACGGGGTGGGAACAGTCGTGTGGCGAGCCCGGCCGCGATGTGCCCGTGCGGCAGGTGGACCTGTCGGGGCTGACGTCCTCCGCGCGAGCCTCCGAGATGGAGCGCATCGCTGCCGAAGCGCAAGCGGGGCTGGACCTGGAGAACGGGCGCCTCGTGCGCGCCGTGCTGTTCGAACGGGGGGCGGGGGAGACGGGCCGGCTCCTGCTGGTCATCCACCACCTCGCGGTGGATGGCGTTTCCTGGCGCATCCTGCTGGAGGACCTGGAGACCGCGCTGGGGCAGCTCGGCCGTGGCGGGCCCGTGGTGCTTCCGGCGAAGTCCACGTCGTTCCAGACATGGGCGCGTCGGTTGGAGGATTACGCGGCCTCGCCTGCGCTCACGGAGGAACTGGCCTTTTGGCGTGAGACTGCGGATGCGGCCCGGCTGCCCGTTGATTTCCCGGCGGGGGTGAACAGCCAGGGCTCGGAGCGTGTCGTGACGTCGGTGTTGGATGCTGACGTGACGCGCTCGCTGCTGCGTTCGACGGTGGCAGGGCGGCATGCGTCCCCGGAGGACGTGCTTCTCGCAGGTGTCGCAAGGTCACTGGCCCAGTGGACCGGAGCGCAGCGACTGCGCATCGACCTGGAGGCTCACGGCCGCGACGAACTCTTCGAGGACGTGGACCTCTCGCGCACCGTGGGTTGGTTCACCGCGTTGTTCCCGTTGCGGCTGGATCTGCTGAAGGGCGTGGACTCGGCGGCGGTGTTGGCCGAAGTCCAGGCCGCGCGCGCGCGTCGACAGGGCAGGGGTGTCGGGTACGGGCTGCTTCGCTACGTGCGGCGTGATCCGACCGTGGCTCCTGCGTCCGAGGTCCTGTTCAACTACCTGGGGCAGTTGGACGCCGGGTCCCGCGATTCGGCGGTGTTCTCGCTGGCATCGGAGTCCACGGGGGCCGCCCAAGGGACGCGTGGCCTGCGGAGCCATGTGCTCGAAGTCGTGGCCCGTGTCGTCCGGGGGCGCCTGGAGCTGTCATGGCACTTCAGTGATGCGTTGCATTCGCGTGAGACCATCGACGCGCTGGCTCGTGGTTGTGTGGAGACGCTGACCGAGTTGGCGCGTCCCACCGAGGAGCGGTATCCGCTTTCGCCCCTGCAGCACGGTCTGCTGTTCCAGGTGCTGCTGGAGCCTGGGACGGATGCCTACTTCGAGCAGCGAAGCTGGACGCTCTCGGGGCCTCTGGACGTTCCCGCGCTGCGCGGGGCCTGGGACGCGGTGGTTGAACGGCACCCCGCGTTGCGGACCTCGTTCCTCTGGGAGGGATTGGACGCACCACTCCAAGTGGTCGGCGCTCGTACCCCGTTGCCTTGGAGCGAACAGGACTGGCGTGGGCTTTCCTCGGAGGACGAGCAGGCACGTGCCTTGGAGACGTTCCTTCACGAGGACCGGGCTCTCGGCTTCGACCTGGCCCGTGCGCCGTTGATGCGGGTGGCACTGCTTCGCCTGAAGGACGATGCGTGGCGGTTTGTCTGGAGCTTCCACCACCTGCTCCTGGATGGGTGGAGCCTGGCGCGCGTGTTGGGCGACGTGCTGGAGGCTTACTCGGTCCGATTCCGGGGCGAAGAATGGCGTCCCGGACCCGTGGCGGACTTCCGTGGCCATGTCGAGTGGCTGGGGCGTCAGCAGCCGGAGCGGGATGCGGCCTTCTGGCGGGAACAGCTCGCGGGAGTCGAGGCGCCGACGCCCTTGCCGGCGGAGGGGGGATCCGAGGGCGTTCGTGGCACGGGTGAGCAGACGCTGGAGCTGGGGGACGCGGACACGGCCGTTCTTCAGGAACTCGCGCGTCGCCATGGGGTGACGCTGAGCACCTGGGTCCATGGGGCCTGGGCGCTGGTGTTGTCACGGTACGGCGGCGGAGCGGACGCCGTCTTCGGGACGACGCTCGCGGGCCGTCCGCCGGAGCTGCCGGGTATCGAAGAAGCCGTGGGGTTGTTCATCCATACGCTGCCCGTCCGGACTCGCATTCGGGGCGCGGTGGAGGTGCTGGCCTGGCTTCGCGAACTCCAGGGGCTGCTGGTGGACCTGGGCCAGCGCGAGCATGTCCCGCTCACCCGGCTCCAGGAGTGGAGCGACATCCCTCGCGGAGTGCCGCTGTTCGAGAGCCTGCTCGTCTTCGAGAACTACCCGGTGGACGCGGCGCTCGGCCGCGGGGCCGCGGGTTTGGAGCTGAAGGACTTCGGAGCCTTCGAGCGTACGCACTACCCGCTGACGGCGGTGGCGGTGCCGGGCGCCTCGTTGCGCCTGAAGGTGCTCTATCGGCGAGAGCGCATTGGTGACGAGGCCGCCGCGACGCTGGTCGCTCACTGGCGGGGGCTGCTGCGGACGATGATGGCTCGGCCGGAGCAGCGGCTCGGTGACGTGTCTGTGCTGTCCGATTCGGAGCGGCGGCGTGTGCTGCTGGAGTGGAACGCCACCGAGACGGCATACCCGCGCGAGGCCACGGTCCACGGGTTGTTCAAGGCCCAGGCCGCGAGGACTCCCGGCGCCATCGCGGTGGCGTATGGCGGGACGACGCTGACCTACTCGGAGCTGGATGTCCGTACTGAGCAGGTGGCTTCACGGCTGCTGGGGCTGGGCGTCCAACGCGGCTCGACGGTGGGCCTCTGCGTGGATCGTTCGGCGGAGCTCGTCGTGGGGATGCTCGGCATCCTCAAGGCGGGGGCGGCCTACGTTCCGCTGGACCCCGCCTATCCGCGTGAGCGGCTCGCGTGGATGCTCTCGGACTCCGGCGCGCGGGTGCTGGTGACGCAGGAGCGGCTGCGCACGGCGCTGCCTTCTGACGGGGTGCGTGTCCTCGCCTTGGACTCACTCCACTCTGGAGCGGAGGATGGTGCCGACGCGCCGCGCGCCCCGGCGTCCGGTGTCGGGGCCGAGGATGCCGCGTACGTCATCTACACCTCGGGCTCCACGGGAACGCCCAAGGGTGTCTGCGTCCCGCACCGGGCCGTGGTCCGGCTGGTGGTGGAGACGGACTTCATCCGCGTGATGCCAGAGGACCGCGTGGCGCAGGCGTCGAACGCGTCGTTCGACGCGGCCACGTTCGAGGTCTGGGGCGCGCTGCTGAACGGCGCGCGGCTGGTGGGCGTTGACCGCGATACCGCGCTTTCACCCCGCGCGTTCGCGAACTGGCTCAAGGAGGCGGGCATCCGGGTGCTCTTCCTCACGACGGCTTGGTTCAACCAGGTCGCGGGTGAAGCGCCGGACGCATTTGGTGGATTGCGGCAACTGCACTTCGGTGGCGAAGCCGTGGACCCACGGCCCGTGCGCCGGGTTCTTCGTGAGGGACCTCCCGAGCGGCTGTTGCACGTCTACGGCCCGACCGAGAACACCACCTTCTCCACGTGGCACCTCATCTCGGACCTTCCTGAGGATGCGGCGGGCATTCCCATTGGCAGGCCCTTGGCGAACACGGTGCAGTACGTGCTCGACGACGCCATGGCGCCGGTGCCCCCAGGGGGCATGGGCGAGCTGTGGCTCGGAGGCGACGGGTTGGCCTGGGGCTATCTGGGGCGGCCTGAGCTGACGGCCGAGCGATTCATCCCCAATCCGTTCAGCTCGCGCCCTGGCGCGCGGCTCTACAGGACCGGGGACCGGGTGCGGTTGCTCGCGGACGGCGCGGTGACGTTCGTTGGCCGTGTGGACACGCAGGTGAAGGTGCGTGGTTTCCGCGTGGAGCCTGGCGAGATCGAGGCCGCGTTGTTGCGCCATCCTGGCGTGGGGCAGTCAGTGGTGCTCGCACGAGAGGAGGCGGCGGGCGGATCCAGGAGGCTGGTGGCGTATGTCGTGCCTTCGGGGGAGGCCAGCACTTTGCCTTCGGCTTCGGCGCTGCGCGGATTCCTCGCGGAGCACCTGCCTGCGTACATGGTTCCTTCCTCCATCACGGTGCTGGATCGGCTGCCGCTCACGCCCAATGGCAAGGTGGATCGCCGGGCACTCCCGGAGCCCACGGTGGAGGTGGAGACGCTCGCGCCGCGTGGGCCCGAGGAGGCGTTGTTGGCCGGCCTCTTTGGTGAGGTGCTGGGCGCGCCTCGCGTCGGTGCCGATGACAGCTTCTTCGACCTGGGCGGGCACTCGCTGTTGGCGACTCGGGTCATTACTCGGATTCACGCCACCTTCGGCGTGGCGCTGCCGCTCCGAGCTCTTTTCGAGGAACCGACCGTCGCACGGCTCGCCGAGCGCATCCGTCAGGCCCGCAAGTCATCGACGCTGGCGCGTCCGCCGCCCATCATCCCGGTGAGCCGCGAACTCCCGCTGCCGCTGTCCGCGATGCAGGAGCGACTGTGGCTGCTGGAACAGCTTCAGCCCGGAACGGCGCTCTACAACGTCCCCTGGGCCGCGTGGCTCTCGGGGCCGCTGGACGTGCCAGTTCTGGAGCGGGCCCTCGCTTCGCTGGCGCAGCGTCACGAAGCCCTGCGCACCACGTTCACCAGCAACGCAGGGGAACCGGTCCAGGTCATCCACCCGAGCGTGGCCCTGTCGCTTCCCGTGGTCGACGTGCGTGGAGTCCCGGAGGGAGAGGACCAGGCGCTGCGCGCGGCGGCGGACGAAGTGCGCCGCCCCTTCGACCTGGTTCAGGGGCCGCTGTTCCGCGCCTTGCTGATTCGCACGGCGGAGGATTCGCACCTGTTGGTCCTCACGCTGCACCACATCATCTCGGATGGCTGGTCCCTGGGCGTGGCGGTCCGGGAACTCACCGCACTGTATGGGGCGGAGCTGCACGGACGGGAGGCTCCATTGCCCGAGCCCTTCCTCCAGCCCGCGGACCATGCGGTGTGGCAGCGTGAGTGGCTCCGTGGCGATGCGCTCACCGAACAGGTGGGGTATTGGCGGAAGCAACTGGCCGGTGCTCCGCCGGTGTTGGAGCTGCCCAAGGACTTCGCGAGGCCCAACCTGCAGCGCTTCCGCGGGGACACCGTGGCCGTGGCCATCCCCTCGGAGCTGTCCCAGTCCTTCCGCGCGCTCTGTGCGCGGGAGGGTGTCACGCCGTTCATGGGGCTGTTGGCGGCCTTCCAGCTCCTGCTGTCGCGTGTCTCCGGGCAGGAGGACGTGTGCGTCGGTTCGCCCATCGCGGGCCGGCAGCAGCCCGGGTTGGAGAACCTCATCGGCTTCTTCGTGAACACCCTGGTGTTGCGCTCGCGGCTGCCCCGGTCGCTGACGTTCCGCGACCTGCTGCATCAGGTGCGGGAGACCACGCTGGATGCGTATGCGCATCAGGACGTCCCGTTCGAGAAGCTGGTGGAGGCCCTGCAGCCACCTCGGAGCCTGAGTCACGCCCCGTTGGTTCAGGTGGTGCTCGCGCTTCATGAAGGCACGCGGCGCGACGCGGCACCGGAGGGCCTGGACCTGCGCCCCGTGGAGCTGGCTTCGGGCACCGCGAAGTTCGACCTCACGCTGTCGCTCGCGGATACGGCGGAGGGTTTCTCGGGGACGCTGGAGTTCGACGCGGACCTCTTCACGCGGGAGACCGCCACACGGTGGATGCATGGGCTCCAGGTGCTCCTGCGCGGTGTGGTCGCGGACGCGGGGCAAGCGCTGGGGGCGTTGCCACTGATGGACGCGGCGGAGCGCCAACGGCTCCTGGTGGCATGGAACGACACCTCGGCGGAGTACCCGCGGGAGACGTGCCTCTCGGCGTTGTTCGAGGCGCAAGCGGCGCGAACGCCCGACGCCATCGCGCTGGAGTGCGAGGAGGCTCGGCTCACGTACGCGGAGCTGGACCGGCGGGCGAACCAGCTCGCGTGGTACCTGCGCAAGCGCGGCGTGACGCCGGGGATGTCCGTGGGCTTGTGCCTTCACCGCTCGCTCGACCTGGTGGTGGGGATGCTCGGCATCCTCAAGGCAGGTGGGGCGTACGTGCCCCTCGACCCCACGTATCCCAGGGATCGGCTGGCCTTCATGGTGGAGGACACGCGCCTGTCCGTGGTGCTGGCGCAGCAGGCGGTGGTGGAGCTCCTGCCCTCGGGCAACGCGGAGGTGGTGCTCCTGGACTCGGCGTGGGGCGACGTGTCCCGAGAGCCCGAGTCGTCACCCCGAATCGATGTGCCAGCGGAGTCGTTGGCGTACGTCATGTACACGTCGGGCTCCACGGGACAGCCCAAGGGCGTCTGCGTCCCGCAGCGCGCGGTGGCCCGGCTCGTGTTGGGCTCCCGGTTCGCACGGTGGGGTGCGGACGAGGTCTTCCTCCAACTGGCCCCCATCTGCTTCGACGCCTCCACCTTCGAGCTGTGGGGGGCGCTGTTGCACGGGGCGAAGCTGGTCCTGTTCCCGCCACGCACGCCCACGGTGGACGCGTTGAAGGACGTGCTGACGCGTCACGGAGTCACCACGCTGTGGCTCACGGCCGCGCTGTTCGAAGCCATCTCCGCAGCGAGGCCGGATGCCCTGGACGGCGTGCGCCAGCTCCTGGCCGGTGGTGACGTGTTGCCTCCGGCCTCGGTGCGTGAGCGGCTCTCACGGGGCGGCATCCTGGTGAACGGCTACGGGCCTACCGAGGGCACCACGTTCACGTGCTGCCACGTGATGGAGGGCCCCCTCGCGGACGGGGTCATCCCCATTGGGCGCCCCATCGCGAACACCCGCGTGTACGTGGTGGACGCGGGATTGCGTCCGGTGCCCGTGGGCGTTCCTGGCGAGCTGCTCATTGGGGGCGATGGTCTCGCGTGGGGCTACCTGGGCCGGGCGGAGCTGACGGCGGAGCGCTTCATTCCGGACCCCTTCGGACAGGAGCCGGGCGGGCGGCTCTACCGCACCGGAGACAGCGTGCGGTACCGCGAGGACGGGACGTTGGAGTTCCTCGAGCGGCTCGATGCGCAGGTGAAGGTGCGGGGCTACCGGGTCGAACCGGGGGAGGTCGAAGAGGCCCTGCGCAAGCACCCGTCGGTGGCGGAGGCGGTGGTGGTGGCCCGGCCGGATCCCGCGGGCGGGAAGCGGCTGGTGGCCTACGCCGTGCCTCGGGCCGGGGCGACACTGGAGCCCCGTGAGCTGCGCGCGTTCCTGGCCGGAGCGCTGCCCGAGTTCATGGTGCCTTCGGCGCTCGTGCCGCTTCTGGCGCTCCCGCTCACGCCGGTGGGGAAGGTGGACCGCTCGGCGTTGCCGGAGCCCGAGGTCGCTCGGTCGGCGGGGCGCACGTTCACGGAGCCCATCACGGCGCTGGAGCGTCAGGTGGCGGTGCTCTGGGCGAAGGTGCTCGGCGTGGAGCGGGTCGGCGTGGAGGACCATTTCTTCGCGGACCTGGGCGGCAGCTCCATGTCCGTGGTCAAGGCGTGCGCACTCTTGCGCGATGAGCTGAAGCGCGACGTTCCGGCGACGCGCTTCTTCGAGCACCCCACCGTCCGCGCGTTCGTCATGTCCCTGGAGCGGGACGGCGAGGCGGCGGCAGACACCCAGGACAATGAGGCCCACGTGGATCGCGCCCAGCAGCGGCGTCAGGCGATCCGTCGGCAGGGCCGGCGAGGGAACCACGGCAATGACTGAACGGGATGACGTGTTGGGCGAGGACACCGGGAACGACATCGCGGTCATTGGCATGGCGGGGCGCTTCCCGGGAGCCCGCAACCTGGGGGACTTCTGGAAGAACGTCCGGGGGGGCGTGGAGTCCATCTCGTTCTTCTCGGAGGCGGAGCTGGAGCGCTCGCCGCTGATTCCGGAGGAGCTGTGGAAGGACCCTCGCTTCATTCGGGCGGGCGGCATCCTCGAAGGCGCGGATGGCTTCGACCACGGCTTCTTCGACATCCCCCTGCGGGAAGCGCAGTGGATGGACCCGCAGCAGCGCGTGTTCCTCCAGTGTGCCTGGGCGGCGCTGGAGGACGCGGCGTATGACCCCTCACGCTACAAGGGTCGCATCTCGCTGTACGCGGGCGCGGGATCTTCAGGGCATCTGTTGAACCTGCTGACCGAGGCCCGGAAGGACGCGGGCGCGGGCCTGGAGCTGGCGACCGCGGGCCCGGAGAGCCTGGCGATGAAGGCGTCGTTCAAGCTCCAGCTCAGGGGCGAGAGCGTCGCTGTGTACACGGCGTGCTCCACGGGCCTGGTGGCCATCCACATGGCCTGCCAGAGCTTGCTGACGCGGCAGTCGGACATCGCCCTGGCGGGCGCGGTGCGCATCGCGAGCCCTCAGCGCACGGGCTATCTGCACCAGGATGGGCTCATCTTCTCGCCGGATGGTCACTGCCGCGCCTTCGACCACCGTGCGGGCGGCACGGTCGCGGGCAACGGCGCGGGCGTGGTGGTGCTCAAGCCGCTCGCGGACGCACTGCGGGACGGGGACCACATCCACGCCGTCATCAAGGGCTCCGCCATCAACAACGATGGCCAGCAGAAGGTCGGTTACACGGCGCCGAGCATCGAGGGCCAGACGGAGGTCATCGCGGATGCGCTGGCCTACGCGGGGCTGGGGGCCGACGACATTGGATACGTGGAGGCGCACGGCACGGGGACCTCGCTGGGCGACCCGATTGAAATCGCCGCGCTGACGCGGGCCTTCCGGAAGACGACGGAGCGGACGGGCTTCTGCGCCATTGGTTCCCTCAAGACGAACCTGGGGCACCTGGACGCGGCGGCGGGCGTGGCCGGGCTCATCAAGGCGGTGTTGTCGCTCCTGCACGGCGAGCTGCCGCCGAGCCTTCACTTCGAGCAGCCCAACCCGGAGATCGACTTCGAGCGCAGCCCGTTCTTCGTCAACACGGCGCTGAAGCCCTGGCCCAAGGAGAACGCGCCGCGACGGGCAGGGGTGAGCTCGTTTGGCATTGGTGGCACCAACGCTCACGTGGTGTTGGAGGAGGCACCTCCGTCAGCGGTGGTGGAGCGGGCTGCTCGCGCGTTGCAGGTGGTGACGTTGTCCGCGCGCACGCCGACGGCCTTGGAGGTGATGGCGCGAGAGCTCGCCGCGCACGTCGAGGCGTCACCGGGCGTGGCGCTGGCGGACGTGGCCTTCACGCGGAACGTGGGCCGCCGTGCTTTCGAGCATCGCCGCGCCGTGGTGGCTGCGGACGCGGCCGAGCTGGCGGAGCGGCTGCGCAAACCCGCGACGGTGGAAGCGGGACGCAATCGCCGCGTGGCCTTCCTCTTTCCGGGGCAGGGCGCGCAGTCGGTGGGCATGGGCCGTGAGCTGCACGCCTCCGAGCCCGGATTCCGGAAGGATGTGGACGCGGCGCTTGCTCGATTGGAGCCGTCGCTCGCCGAGGAGGTGCGCGCGCTGTTGCTCCCCGCGCAGGGGCAGGAGCAGGCCGCCGCGCTGAAGCTGGCGGACCCTCGGGTCGCGTTGCCCGGGCTCTTCATCGTCGAGCATGCGTTGGCCCGGCTCTGGATGTCTTGGGGCGTGCGGCCCCATGCCGTGCTGGGGCACAGCTTCGGTGAGTACGCGGCGGCATGTGTCGCGGGCGTGATGTCGCCCGAGGACGGGCTGCGGCTCGCGGTGGTCCGTGGCGCGTTGATGGCGAGGATGCCCGCTGGGGCCATGCTCGCGGTGGGGATGGAGGAGAACGAGGTCCTTCCGCTGCTGAGGGACGGGCTCTCACTCGCAGCCGTCAACGGCGAGGGCCGGTGCGTGGTGTCCGGGCCGGTGGAGGCCATCACGGCGTTGCAGGCCACGCTGTCCGAGCGGGGTGTGGGCATGGTGCGTCTGCCTGCCGCGCACGCCTTCCACTCCAGCGCCGTAGAGCCGCTGATGGCGGACCTGGCGCGCGCGGTGTCCTCGCTCCGTTTGGAAGCGCCGAAGCTGCCATTCGTCTCCAGCCTGACGGGGACGTGGATTCGTCCCGAGGAGGCCACCGACCCCACGTACTGGGCCCGCCAGATGCGGCAGCCCGTGCGCTTCGCCTCGGGGATGGAGGTGCTCCTGGGCGACGGGTGCAGCGTGCTGCTGGAGGTGGGCCCGGGGACGGACCTCACCTCGCTGGCCCGGGGCTGGACGCGGACTTCGCGGAACCTGGTGGCGGCGCCCTCGCTGCGGCGGCGTCCGACGGAGGGGGAGCTTCGCGGCTTGTTGCAGTCGGTGGGTGACCTCTGGGCGGCGGGTGTGGACGTGGCGTGGGCGAAGTTCCACGGTGGCTCGGCGGGCCGCCGCGTTTCGCTTCCCACGTACCCGTTCGAGGAGAAGCCGTGCCGTCTGGAGTCGCAGGGCACGCCGCTGGTGGTGGCGGCACTGACGATGGCGGTGGCGCAGGCGGCCCAGGAGGTCGCTACGCCCGCGCTGCCACCTGTTCCCGTGACGTCCGTGGGGGACATCCAGCAACGGGTCATGGACATCTGGCGGGAGCGCCTGGGCGCGGTGGAGGTGGGCCCGGACGACGACTTCCTGGAGCTGGGTGGCAACTCGCTGATGGCGGCGCAGATGCTGACGCGCCTTCGCGAGACGTTCTCCGTGCAGCTCCCGCTGAGCGCGCTCTTCGAGGCGCCCACGGTGGCGGGCATCTCCGCGCGTATCGAGGCGATGCTCCTGGCCTCCCGTCCCGTGGAGGGCGGTGCCGCGCCGGAGCTGATGGTGCGCATCGACCGGTCCGGCGAGCTGCCCCTGTCCGTGGTGCAGGAGCGCGTCTGGCGAATGGAGCAGTTGGACCCGGGCAACCCTTCTCTCAACATGCCCCTGGCGGTGCGTATCTCCGGGGCGCTGGACGTGGGCGTCCTGGAGCGGAGCGTCAACGAGGTCATCCGCCGCCACGAGATGCTGCGCGCGACGTACCGCGTGGAGGACGGGCGCGTGCGTCAGCGGTTCTCCGCGGAGGTCCGCATCGAGGTCCCCGTGGTGGACCTGCGTGGCCATGCGGGAGACCGTGAGGCCGAGGCGCTGCGGTTGGCGCTCGCGGAGGCGGTGCTGCCGTTCTCGCTGGAGCAGGGCCCCATCGTGAGGGCCAGCCTGCTGCGCCTGAGCGACACCGAGCACCTGATGCTGCTCACGGTGCATCACATCGCGTCGGACACGTTGTCCATGGTGGCCTTCTTCCGTGAGGCCGCGGCGAACTACCAGGCCTTCCTCGAAGGGAAGCCCGCGCCGCTGCCGGAGCTGGCGGTGCAGTACGTGGACGCGGCGGCGTGGGAGCGTCGCTCGTTGGCGGGTGGCGCGCTGGCGGCCCAGGAGGCCTACTGGCGTGACGTGCTGGCGGAGTTGCCTCCGTCCCTGGAGCTGGCCTCGGACCGGCCGCGCGGGAAGGACTTGCGGCTTCGCGGTGCGCGCTTCCCGGTCGCCTTCTCACGGGAGCTCAGCGCGGCGCTGATGGCGTTCAGCCAGCGTGAAGGTGTCACCCCGTTCATGACGTTGCTCGCGGCCCTCACGTCGCTCCTGGCGCGCTACTCGGGGCGCGAGGACATCGTCGTGGGCACGCCGGTCGGCAACCGGGCCCGTGGCGAGTTGGAGCCGCTCATCGGCTTCGTCGCGCATGCGATGGCGCTGCGCACCGACCTCTCCGGTGACCCGACGTTCCGCGAGCTGGTGGGGCGGGCCCGTGAGACGACCATTGGTGCGTCCAGTCATCAGGACGTGCCCTTCGAGCACCTGTTGCCGCTCGTCGCGCCGGGCAGGGACCCCGCGCGCTCGCGGCTGTGCGACGCGGCGCTGGTGCTGCACGCGCACGTCGCGACGGCGCCTCCTTCCGTCGCCGGATTGGGCATGCAGTTGGTGGAAGTCCCGGGCACGCCCGCGCAGTTCGGCGCGACGCTCGGAGAGCTGACGCTGCTGCTCAATGAAAGCGAGAGCGGTGGCTTCCACGGCTTCATCGAGTACGCCACCGACCTCTACGACGAGCCCCGCGTCGCTCGGCTCGCATCACACCTCGAGACGCTCCTGGGCGCGGCCCTCGCGAATCCAGAGCTCCGCGTGTCGAGCATGCCGTTGGCTGCGGAGGGGGAGGAGCGCCCCGCCTCGCGCGTCACCGTGAGCCCGGCCCCCGTCTCCGTGTTGGACCGGCTCGAGTCGTGGGTGTCCCGGACGCCGGATGCCGTGGCGATCAGCACCGGCCCCGTGCGCTGGACGTGGCGGGAGCTGGTGGCTCGCGCCCGGGGGCTCGCGGCGCGGCTGAAGGAGGAGGGTGTGAGCGCGGGTGTTCCCGTGGCCGTGCGCATCACGCCCTCACCCGAGGCCGTCATCGCCCTCTGGGGTGTGCTCGAAGCGGGTGGCGCGTGCCTGCCGGTGACGGCGGGTGAGGTCGCGGAGCTCGCGTCGCTCCTGCCCGTGCAGGGGCCTCGGCTGTTGCTGGTGGCTGGGGTGGCCGACGTGCCGGTGTTGCCGAAGGGGCTTCGTGCCCTGGCCGTCGAGTCGATGCCGTCCGCCGAGGCGCAGGTGGAGGCCGTCCCCGCGGACCGGGTGGCCTTCATCGTTCCCGCCCCCGAGGCGCTGGGCGGCCGTGGCCGCGTCATGCTGAGCCACGGCAACGTGGCGCATGTCCTGGCCTCGCTGGACGCGAGGATGGGCGCCGTGGATGGGGAGGTGTGGCTCGCGGCGGGAGGCCCCGCGGCGGACCCGGCGGGGCTGGACCTGCTGTGGGCGCTGGCCCGGGGCCTGCGCGTTGTCCTTCCGCCCGAGCGCCTCGCCGCGCGCTTCGCTGGCCTGGGCCACACGGCGGATACGCGCCGGCATCTCGATTTCAGCCTGTCGTACTTCGCCAACGACGAGGATTCGTTGGGTGAAGAGAAGTACGAGCTGCTGCTCGAAGGCGCGAAGTTCGCGGACGCGCACGGGTTCTCCGCGGTGTGGACACCCGAGCGGCGCTTCCACTCGTTCGGTGGCTTGTACCCTCAACCCTCGGTGGTGGGTGGCGCGTTGGCCATGCTCACGCGCAACGTGCAGATTCGCGCGGGCAGCGTGGTGCTGCCATTGCACGACCCCATCGAAGTGGCCGAGCAGTGGTCCGTGGTGGACAACCTGTCGCGCGGACGCGTGGGGTTGTCCTTCGCCACGGGGTGGCACGCGAATGACTTCTCGCTCTCGCCGGGCACCTTCGACCGGCGCCGCGAGGTGCTCATCGAGCGCCTGGAAGAAGTGCGGCGCCTGTGGCGTGGCGGGACGGTGCTGCGGCGCAATGGCGCGGGCAACGAGGTGGAGCTGGCGCTGCGCCCCAAGCCGAAGCAGGCGGAGCTGCCCGTGTGGCTCACGTCCACGGGCAACCCGGAGACGTTCCGCAAGGCGGGCGAGGTGGGGGCGGGCATCCTCACCAACGTGCTCGGGTTGGGCTCGAGCCTGGACGAGCTGGCCGCGAAGGTGTCGCTGTACCGGGAGACGTACCGGAAGGCAGGGCATCGCCACGGCCGTGGCCACGTCACCTTGATGCTCCACACCTTCCTGGGCCAGGACCTGGACGAGGTGCGCGAGGCGGTGCGTGAGCCGCTGCTGCGCTACTTCCGCAGCTCGGTGGATGTGTTCGCCAACCTGGTGGCCAGCCAGGGGCTCCAGGTGGATGTCCGAGGGCTCACGCCGGAGGATGTCGAGGTGATGCTCGCCCAGGGGGTGGAGCACTACATCCGCGAAGGCGGCCTCTTCGGCTCGGTGGAGGACTGCGCCCAGGTGGTGGAGCGCGTGCGCTCCCTGGACGTGGATGAGATTGCCTGCCTCGTCGACTTCGGTGTGGAACTGGAGCCGATGATGTCCAGCCTGCGACTGCTGGACGTGCTGCGGCAGCGGAGCCAGGTGCGCCCTGCGTTGACCGACGCAGCGCTGGTGGAGGCTGATGCGGGCTTCGATGACGTGCTGGCGTTTGTCCGGGGAGAGGGCGTCACCACGCTCCGGTGTGCTCCGTCGCAAGCGCGGGCGCTGGCCGAGCTTCCCGGTGCCCGGGCGTCGTTGGGCGGTGTGCGTCGCTGGGTGCTCGGTGGCGAGCGCCGCGAAGGGCAGCTCCCCGAGAGCGCCGTGGAGCTGGACGCCTCGCTGCTGGGGGCGACCTGGCCGACGCCTGCCTCCGCGCCAGCCATTGTTCGTGATGCGTCCGGTTCGCCCGTGCCCGTGGGCGCGGTGGGCGAGCTGGCCCTGGGCGGCGGTTGCGTGCCGCTCGGGTTCTGGAACGACCCCGAGACGACCCGTGCGCGCTTCATCACGGTCCTCGGGACGGAGGAGCGCTACGTCCTGACGGGGCAGCGAGCCCGCTTCCGCGATGCGGGTGAAGTGGAGCTCGTCGTGCCCGGCCGCGCGTCGAAGGCACGGCGTCCGGCCGCGAAGCCGGCTCGGGTTTCGGAGGGGGCAATGCCGGCGCACGGCGCCGAGGCTCCCTCCGCGCTGGCAACGCCCGTGGTCCGAGTCAGCCGTCAGCGGCCGTTGCCGCTGTCCTTCCCGCAGCAGCGCATCTGGGCACTCCACCAGTTGGACCCGGCGGGCATCGCCTACAACAACACCGTCACCTTGCGGCTCGACGGCGTGGTGGACGAGTCCCTGCTGGAGGCCTCGTTGAATGCGTTGGTGCGCCGTCACGAGGTGCTGCGCACCACGTTCGCATTGGATGACGGCACCGCGCATCAGGTCATCGCGGAGTCCATGCCGCTGTCCCTGGCGCGATTGGAGGCCCGGGGCGATTCGCTGGAGGCGCGCGAGACGGACGCCCTGCGGTTGGCCCTGGCGGAGGCGCGCAAGCCCTTCGATCTGGTCCGGGGCCCGGTGATGCGGGCCGTGCTGATTCACGTGGGCGAGGCGGTGTCGGTGCTGCACCTCACGCTGCACCACATCGCCTCGGACGGCTGGTCCGGAGGCGTCCTCTTCCGGGAGCTGGTGGCGGGCTACGAAGCGTTGGCATCGGGCCAGCCATCGCCGCTGCCGGAGCTGCCAGTGCAGTACGCGGACTACGCGGTCTGGCAGCGGGGCTGGCTGCAGGGCGCCGGCATGGAGGCCCAGCTCGCGTATTGGAAGAAGCAGCTCGCGGGCGCGCAGGTGCTGGAGCTGCCGACGGACCGTCCTCGCCCGGCGCGGTGGTCGGGCCGTGGCGGCCGTCTCACGGTGGGCGTGGACAAGCCGCTGATGGATGCGCTGTGGACCGTGGGCCGCCGCGAGGGCGCCACGCCCTTCATGGTGCTGACCGCCGCGTTCCAGACGTTGCTGTCACGCTACTCGGGGCAGGGCGACATCATCGTGGGGACCTCCGCGGCGGGCCGTAACCGTCCCGAGCTGGAGGGCCTCATCGGCTGCTTCCTGAACACGCTCGCCATCCGGGGGGACCTGTCGGACGCTCCCACCTTCGTCGAGTTCCTTCGCCGCGTGAAGACCGCCGCCATTGGCGCCTTCACCCACCAGGAGATTCCGTTCGAGCGCCTGGTGGACGAGCTGCGCGTTCCGCGTGACCCGAGCCGCATGCCGCTGGTCCAGGCGATGCTCACGTTCCACAACACGCCGCCCGTCGAGGTCCGTACGCCGGGGCTGGGCGTGAAGATGGTCGAGCTCGATATCGGCGCCACGAAGGTGGACCTCTCGCTGGAGCTGCGCGAGACCCCAGAGGGCCTCACGGGCGGTCTGGAGTACCCGGCGGACCTGTTCGACCTGTCCACGGTGGAGCGCCTCTGGGAGCGCTTCATTCGGTTGCTGCAAGGCATCGTCGAGGACCCGTCGCGACGCGTGACGGAGCTCCCGCTGCTGTCGGACGCGGAGCGCCAGCGCCTGCTGGTGACGTGGAACGACACCTGCGAGCCCGTCGCGGCGGACGCGACCCTGCATGGCCTGTTCGAAGCCCAGGCCGCACGGACACCGGACGCGGTGGCGGTGGTGGCCGAGGATTCGCAGCTCACCTACGCCGAGCTGGATGCCCGGGCCAATCAGCTCGCGCACCACTTGCGCACGGTGGGCGTGGGGCCCGAGGTCCGGGTCGGGTTGTGCGTCGACCGCACCGTGGAGCTGGTGGTGGGGCTCCTTGGCATCTTGAAGGCGGGAGGCGCGTTCGTCCCGCTGGACCCCGCCTATCCCATGGCCCGACTGACGCACACCCTGCGGGACGCCGGGACGTCTGTCGTGGTGACGGTGGACGCCATCGCGGACGTGCTGCCGGCGGGCGGTGAGCTGCTCGTGTCGCTGGACTCCGATTGGCGCCACATCGCGCGCAACGTTGAGACGCCGCCCGCGGTGGCGACGCTGCCGGGGCACCTGGCGTATGTCATCTACACGTCGGGCTCCACGGGGACGCCGAAGGGCGTGCTCGTGCCGCACCAGGGCCTCGGCAACACGCTGCACACCATCATCCGTGCGCACGGGGTGGGGCCGGGGAAGCGGGTGCTCCAGGCCGCGGCGCTCGGTTTCGATGCGTCCGTGCTGGAGGTGCTGTCGACCCTGGTGGCGGGTGCCACGCTGCATCTGGCACCGCGAGATTCGCTGCTGCCGGGAGCGCCACTCCGCGAACTGTTGGAGTCGCGGGGAATCACCACGGTGACGCTCACGCCGTCCTCGTTGTCGCAGTTGGATCCGGCGGGGCTCGCCTCGTTGGAAACCGTCATCTCCGCGGGTGAGGTCTGCTCGCCGGAGTTGGCGCGGCGCTGGAAGCCGGGCCGGCGGCTGCTCAATGGCTATGGCCCCACTGAGGCCTCGGTCTGCGCGACGCTGGCGACGGAGCTGGACGTGGACCGTCCGGACATCGGGCGGCCCATCGCCAACATGCGCGCCTATGTCCTGGATGGACGCGGCCAGCCCGTGCCTCCCGGCGTGCCCGGAGAACTGTACCTGGGCGGACCCGGCGTGGCGCGTGGCTACCTGGGGCTCCCCGCGTTGACGGCGGAGCGCTTCGTCCCGGATGCGTTCTCGGGTGAGGCAGGGGCGCGGCTGTACCGCACCGGCGACCGGGTCCGTTTCCTCGGGGACGGGCGCCTGGAGTACCTGGGCCGCACGGACTTCCAGGTGAAGCTGCGCGGCTTCCGCATCGAGCTGGGTGAAGTCGAAGCCACGCTCCGGGAGTTCCCCGGCGTGCGTGACGCGGTGGCGGCGGTGCGTGAGGACACGCCTGGTTCGAAGCGACTGGTGGGTTATGTCGTCCAGGCCTCCGAGTTCGACAGCTCGGCGCTGCGGACCTTCCTGAAGGAGCGGCTGCCGGACCACCTGGTGCCCGCGGCCTTCGTGGGCCTGGAGTCGTTGCCGCTGTCGCCCAGCGGCAAAGTGGACCGTGGGGCGTTGCCCGCGCCGGACCTCGCGCGAGGCGGAGCGGGGACGGCCTTCTCGGAGCCTCGGACGGAGGCGGAGAAGACGCTGGCAGCCCTCTGGGCCCAGGTCCTGGGCGTGGAGCGCGTGGGCCTGAATGACAACTTCTTCGAGCTCGGGGGCGACTCCATCCTGGGCATCCAGATTGTCTCGCGAGCGAAGGCCGCGGGGCTGGAGCTGGAGCCCGCCACGCTCTTCGAACGGCAGACGTTGGTGGAGCTGGCCGCCGCGGCGGGGACGGCGAAGGTGAGCACCGCCGAACAGGGGCTGGTCGAAGGCCCCGTGCCGCTGACGCCGATGCAGCGCATCTTCTTCGATGACTGGGCGCTGCCGGAGCCTCACCACTACAACCTGGCCGCGGTCCTGGAAGTGCGGCGCCCGGTGGATGCCGGGCTGCTGGAGGAGGCGCTGCGCGCGCTGGTCTCCCACCACGACGCGCTCCGCTTGCGCTTCACTCGGACGGCGCAGGGCTGGGAACAGACCCTCGCGGGCGTGCCCGGGCGCATCCCGGTTCGGCGTGTGGACCTGTCATCCGTCGCCGAAGCGGAGCAGGGGGCGGCGCTGGAGGCCGTGGGCGCGGAAGTCCACCGGAGCCTCGATCTGGGCGAAGGGCTGCTGCTGCGAGCGGCCCTGTTCGACCGAGGGGCGGGACGAACGGGCCGGCTGCTGCTGGTGGTGCACCACCTGGCGGTGGACGGTGTCTCGCTGAGGCCCCTGCTGGAGGACCTGGAGGCGGCGTACACGCAGTTGGAGCGTGGCGCGCCGGTGTCGCTGCCGCCCAAGACGACCTCCTTCAAGGCGTGGGCGGAGCGGTTGGTGGACCACGCGCGTTCGGAGTCCCTGGGGCGTGAGCTGCCCCTGTGGACCGCGGCGAGCGAGGCGGCGCCGCTTCCGGTGGACCTGCCGGACGGGGCGGACACGCCGGGCTCCGAGGCGTTGGTGTCGGTGTCCCTGGGCGTCGAGGAAACACGGACGTTGCTGAGCGAAGTTCCCTCGGCTTACCGGGCGCGCGTGGATGAGGTCCTGCTCGCGGCCGTGGCGCGTGCGGTGTCTCGCTGGACGGGGCGCCGCGCTGTGCGCCTGGAGCTGGAGGGGCACGGGCGTGAGGCGCTCTTCGACAACGTGGACGTGTCGCGCACGGTGGGGTGGTTCACCAGCACCTTCCCGCTGGAGGTCGCGTTGCCGGACGAGGGCAGCCCGGGTGACGTACTCCGGGCCCTGCGGGATGCGCGCCGGAAGCTCCCGGCGAACGGTATCGGCCATGGCCTGCTTCGCCATCTGCGGGAAGACACGGTGCAGGTGCTTAGGGAGACACCGCGCGCGGACGTCGGCTTCAACTACCTGGGGCAGCTCGATGCCGCGGCGCGAGGCTCGGAGCGCTTCGCGCTCACGGAGGAGGCCAGCGGTCCTTGGCATGGCCCGGGTGGACGGCGGCCGCATCGGCTCGAAGTCAATGCGGTGGTGAGCGAGGGCCGCCTCAAGGTGACCTGGGCCTACAGCGACCAGGTACATCAGCGGGCCACCATCGAAGCCGTGGCCGCCCATTTCCTGTCGTCACTGCGGGAGTTGGTGGACGGACGGGGCAGCGCGGATGCGGCGCGGCGCTCGCCTGGGGACTTCCCGTTGGCCCGGCTGTCACCCACGGCCTTGGACCGCTTGCTGCGGCAGTGGCCGGACGTGGAGGACGTGTACCCGCTGACGTCCCTCCAGCAGGGGATGCTCTTCCATGTGGCGCTCGCGCCGGCGGGTTCGGGCGTCTTCCACGAGCAGCTCGCGTGGACGTCGCGTGGGAAGGCGGACGTGGCCGCGTTGCGCAAGGCCTGGGCGGAGGTGGTCTCCCGGCATGCCGTCCTGCGGACGTCCTTCGTTCACGAGGGACTGGCGGAGCCACTCCAGGTGGTTCACGCGAAGGTGGAGCTGCCCTGGTCCGAGCATGACCTGCGCGGACTCCCCTCCGAGGAACAGCGCGCCAGCTTGGAGGCGCTGGTCCGAGACGACCGCGCCCGTGGCTTCGCGTTGGCTCCCGCGCCGCTGGCCCGGATGCAAGTGGTCCGCGTGGACGAAGAGGAGTACCGGTTCCTCTGGAGCCACCACCACCTGGTGATGGACGGGTGGGGCGTGGGCGTCATGCTGCAGGAGGTGTTCGCCTGCTACACGGCGCTCACGGGGGGACGGGAGGCTGCCTTGCCGCGTCCCGCCGCCTGGCGTGACTACATGGCGTGGCTGCAACGGCAGGACCTGTCCCGGGCGGAAGCGTTCTGGCGTCAGGAACTCGCGGGCTTCACGACGCCCACGCCGCTGCCGAACTCCCGCACGGCGTCACCCGGCACGGAGGCCGTGGTGACGGGCGAGGAGATTCTGTGGCTGCCTCGGGAGTCCACGGAGGCCTTGCAGGCCTTCGCGCGGCGCAACGCGGTGACGCTCAACACGCTCGCCCAGGGCGCCTGGGCGCTGCTCCTCGGCCGCGCCTCGGACACGGACGATGTGGTGTTCGGTGCCACCGTCTCGGGCCGGCCCGTGGACCTCCCGGAGGCGGAGTCCATGGTGGGCCTGTTCATCAACTCGTTGCCCATCCGCGTGCCGCTGTCTCCGCACGCCGAGGTGGTGCCCTGGCTTCAGAAGCTCCAGGCCCGTCAGTTGGAGCTTCGGAAGTACGAGCACAGCCCGCTGGTCCAGGTGAAGGGCTGGAGCGAGATGCCCCGGGGGCTGCCGCTCTTCGACAGCTTGATCATCTTCGAGAACTACCCGCTCGACACCACGCTGGGACAGGGGGTCCCGGGGCTCGAGGTGCGGGACGTGGAGAGCCAGGAGCAGGGCAACCATCCGCTCATTGCTTATGTGGTTCCGGGTGACTCGCTGCGGCTGAGCGTCGCTTATGCCCCCGCGCACTTCGATGCGGCCGACGTGGCGCGGCTGCTTTCGCATTGGCGCATCTTGATGGAGGGGCTGGCCTCCGGCGCGGCGCGGCTCGCGGACGTGGCGAAGCTGCGTGGCGAGGACCGGGAGTGGACGCCTCGCGCCGCTTCCGCAACCGCGGGCAAGGCCGTGGAGTACGTGGCACCCGCGACGCCGGAGGAGCTGGCGCTCGCGGGCATCTGGACGGAGCTGCTCGGCCATCCTCGCATCGGCGCCAGGGACGACTTCTTTGCCTTGGGTGGGCAGACCTCGATGGCGGAGCGGATCGTCATGCGGGTGCGTGAGACCTTGGGCATCGAGCTGCCGCTGACGGCGGTGTTCGAGTCCTCCACGCTCGCGGGAATGGCGGAGGTCGTGTCCCGAATCGAAGGCGCCGTGGACGCGGCCGCGCTGGACGAACTGTCGGACGAGGAATTGGACGCGCTGCTGGACGCGACCGAGGCGGAGGGCTGAGCCATGGGGAACGAGACGGAGAAGAAGCCCACGCTCACGCGCGAGGAGAAGCTCGCGCTGCTCGCGAAGCGGTTGGAGAAGAAGCCTCGGCCGGCATCGCCGTTGACGTTCTCCCAGCAGCGGTTGTGGTTCCTGGAGCAGCTTTCACCCGGCCTCTCCACTTGCAACCTGCCCTGGATCGTGGAGCTGACGGGGCGGCTGGACGTGTCGGCGCTGGAGCGGAGTCTCCAGGAGGTGACGCGCCGTCACGAGACGCTGCGAACGCGCTTCGGTGAAGTCTCTGGCACGCCGGTGCAGTTCGTTGACGCCCAGGCGCAGGTCCCGTTCTCCGTCGAGCCGCTGGACGGAGTGCTGGAGGCGGGGCTCGAGGAGGCAGTGCGGCACCGCGTTCAGCGTGAGTGGGAGACTCCGTTCGACCTCACGCGCGCGCCATTGGCCCGCGGGGTGCTGCTGCGCCTCGCGCCGGAGCGGCATGTGCTCGTGGTGGTGCTGCACCACCTGATCTCCGACGACGCGTCCTTGGACGTGCTTACCCATGAGGTGCTGTCGCTCTACGGCGCTTTCGTGCAGGGGGCACCTGCGTCCCTGCCCGCGCTGCCGCAGCAGTACGCGGACCATGCGGCCTGGCAACGCGGGACGCTGCGCGGTGAGGCACTGGACGCACACGTCGCGTTCTGGCGGACGCAGTTGGACGGCGTGCCGCAGGCGCTGGAGCTGCCCACGGACCGGCCCAGGCGCACGGCCCAGGGCCGCGCGGCGCGGAGCTCGGCCCTGCTGCCATCGGCAGCGGTGGCGGGCTTGGAGGCGCTGGTCCGGAGCGAGGGCGCCACGCTGTTCATGGCCGTACTGGCCGGACTCCAGGCGCTGCTCGCCCGGTATAGCGGGCAGGAGACGCTGCTCATCGGCACGCCGCATGCGAGCCGGGACCGCAAGGAGACCGAGGGACTGGTCGGCCTCTTCTCCGAGCCCCTGATTCTCCGCGCGGACCTGTCGGACCGGCCGGACTTCCGGACGCTGCTGCGTCGCGCGAAGGCGGAGCTGGACGCGGCCTTCGCGCATCCGCATGTCCCTTTCGAAGCGCTGGTGCAGGACGTGGACGCGGTGCGCGCGCCGGTGTTCCAGGTGCTCTTCGCGGAGATGGAAGCGCGACGTCCCGTGCCAGGGGTGTCCGGGCTGGGCGTGCGCGTGCTCGAGCTGGATGCGCCGCGCACGGAGTTGGAGCTGACGTTGACGCTGGCGCAAGGGCCAGAAGGACTCGCGCTGTCGGCCAGGTACAACGCGGACCTGTTCGACGCGGCCACTGTCGAGGGCGTGCTGGCGCACCTCCAGGTCCTGCTCGGGGCGGCGGTCGATGCGCCTGAAAAGCCAGTGGACCGTCTTCCGCTGCTCAGCGCGCTGGAGCGACAGCGCCTGTTGGTGGAGTGGAACGGCGCGCCCGCGCCCTTGCCGGGTGACGAGAGCGCCCATTCGCTGTTCGAGTCCCAGGTCGCGCGGACGCCGGAGGCCGCGGCCGTGATGTTCGGCGCCGAGTCCGTGACGTACCGCGAGCTGGACGCGCGTGCGAACCGCGTGGCCCGGCATCTGCGCGCACGGGGCGTCGGCGTGGAGACCCGGGTCGCGGTGTGTGTCGAGCGCTCGGTGGACCTGATCGCGGCCCTGCTGGGCGTGCTCAAGGCGGGCGGAGCCTACGTGCCGCTGGACCCGGAGTATCCCGCGGACCGGCTGGCGCTCATGTTGGAGGACAGCGGCGCCCGTGTCGTGGTGGCGCGGGAGCGGTTGCGCGAGAAGCTGGGTGGCGCCTCCGGATGTCAGTGGCTGGAGGTGGACGCGCTCGTCTCGGAAGGCGACGCGGCTTCCCCTGGCGTGGCGGTTCCCCCCGAGGCCGCGGCCTACGTGCTCTACACGTCGGGCTCCACGGGGCGCCCCAAGGGCGTGGTGGTGCAGCACCGCTCGTTGGTGAATTTCATCCGCGCGGAGTGGCGGACCTGTCCCGTGGAGCCGGGCGACCGGGTCCTTCAGTTCGCCTCCGTCAGCTGGGACACGAGCGCCGAGGAGATCTATCCGTGCCTCACGCGCGGTGGCACCTTGGTGCTCCGCACGCCCGAGATGCTGGATATTCCGGAGGCCTTCCTGGATCGGTGTGAAGCGGCGGGAGTCACCCAGCTCAACCTCCCCACCGCCTTCTGGCACGAGGTGACGGCGAGCCTCGACGAGGGCAAGGCCCAGTTGCCCGCGGGCCTGAAGTGGTTGGTCATCGGCGGTGAGCGCGCGGTTCCCGAACGGGTGGCGCAGTGGCGCCGTCACGTGGGCGGCGCCGTGCCGCTGCTGAACACCTACGGTCTCACCGAGGTGACCGCCGTGGCCACGGCCATCGACCTGGCGGCCGGGGACGATGTGCCTGGACGGGAGGTGGCCATCGGCCGGCCCCTGACGAACGTCCGCGTCTACGTCCTCGATGGGGCGCTGGAGCCCGTGCCTCCTGGTGTGTCGGGCGAGCTGTACATCGGCGGCGAAGGCGTGGCGCGGGGGTATCTCGGCCAGCCGGGACTGACAGCGGAGCGCTTCGTTCCCGGTCCTTTCGGTGTCGGCGCGCGGCTGTACCGGACCGGAGACAAGGCCCGTTGGCGGCGCGACGGCGTGCTGGAGTACCTGGGGCGCGGCGACACCCAGGTGAAGGTGCGAGGCCATCGCATCGAGCCCGGTGAGGTGGAGTCCGCGTTGCTCGGTGTCCCGGGTGTGCGGGAGGCACTGGTGCTGGTGCGCGAGGACGTCCCCAGCGACAAGCGGCTGGTCGCCTATGTGGTGCCCCGCGAAGGACGGAGGCTGGACGGAGGCGAGGTGCGCGCGGCCCTGGAGGCCCGGCTGCCCCGGTTCATGGTGCCGCAGGCCGTGGTGTCGCTGGAGCGGCTTCCCTTGCTGCCGAACGGGAAGGTGGACCGCAAGGCGCTGCCCGCGCCGGAGACGGCGCGAGAAGCCCGGCGGGTGGCGTACGTCGCGCCGCGCACACCCGTGGAGCAGGTGCTCGCGGGCTTCTGCGCGGACGTGCTGCGCCTGGAGACGGTGGGGCTGAATGACAACTTCTTCGAGGTGGGTGGGCACTCCCTGCTGGCCATGCAGTTGGTCGCGCGGGTTCGTGAGGCCTTTCGCGTCGACCTGCCGCTTCGCGACGTCTTCGAGTCCGCCACCGTGGCGGCGCTGGCGGAGCGGATTTCGAGAGCCATCGCGATCGGGGGCACTCCGGCGCCGCCGCTGAAGTCCTCGAAGCGCGGCGGCGGCACGGCCCCGCTGTCCTTCGCCCAACAGCGCTTGTGGTTCCTCGCGCAGTTGGATCCGGCGAACACCTCTTACAACCTCTGGGCCCCCGTGCGTTTGACGGGGACCTTGGACGTGTCCGCATTGCGGCGGGCGTTCCAGGCACTGGTGCTCCGGCACGAGTCGTTGCGCACCACCTTCCGCGTCGAAGGAGATGCCCCCGTCCAGGTCATCGCCTCGGAGGCCCGGGTTCCGCTCGAGCTCGTGGACCTGGGGGGCATCTCGCCCGACTCGCGTGAAGCCGCGGCGAAGGCTCGTGCGGAGGAGGAGGTTCGGCGTCCGTTCCCACTGGCGGAAGGACCGTTGCTGCGCACGGTGCTGCTGAAGGTGTCCGAGCAAGAGCATGTGCTCGTGCTGGTGATGCACCACATCGTGTCGGACTACTGGTCCATGGGCATCCTCGTGCAGGAGGTGTCCGCGCTGTACGAGGCGTTGGCCCAGGGGCGGACTTCGCCGCTGCCGGCGCTGCCGGTGCAGTACGCGGACTTCGCCGTCTGGCAGCGGGAGTGGTTGAAGGGCGAGGTGCTGGAGTCGCAGCTTGTCTATTGGCGCAAGCAACTCGCGGGCGCTCCCCGCGCATTGGAGTTGCCCACGGACAAGCCGCGCCCCGCCGCGCAGACCTTCCGAGGCGCGAACCGGCTCGTCCGGTGGCCCACGGCCCTCTGGCGTGACGTCGAGGCCTTCGGTTGGCGTGAAGGCGCGACGCCCTTCATCGTGCTGCTGGCGGCATTCCAGACGGTGCTGGCGCGCTACTCGGGGCAGGAAGACGTGTGCGTGGGCGCTCCCATCGCGGGTCGCTCGCACTCTGAGACCGAGGGGCTGATCGGCTTCTTCGTCAATACCTTGGTGATGCGTGCGAAGCCGGCGGCGTCGCTGCGCTTCCGCGAGCTGCTGGCTCAGGTCCGAGAGGCCTCGCTGGGCGCCTACGCCCACCAGGATGTCTCCTTCGAGAAGCTCGTGGAGGAGCTGCAGCCCGAGCGCGACCTGAGTCGCAGCCCGCTGTTCCAGGTCACGCTGACCTTGCAGAACACACCCGCTTCCGAGGTCCGCCTCCAGGGGCTGACGCTCAAGGGGATGGAGACCGAAGAGCACACGTCGAAGTTCGACCTGTCGCTCGTGGTGGAAGAGGTCTCGGACGCTGTCGTGGCGGTGGTCAACTACAACAGCGACCTGTTCGAGGCCGCGACCATCGACCGACTGCTCGGGCACCTGCGGGTGCTGCTGGAAGCGGCGATCGTGGCCCCTGAGACACGGCTGGGCGCGCTCCCGCTGATGGGGAGGGAAGAGCAGCAGCGGTTGGTGAAGGCGTGGAGCGGGGTGGTGACGGAGTACCCGCGCGAGAAGTCGCTGTTGGCGTTGTTTGAAGCGCAGGTGTCACGGACGCCAGATGCGGTGGCGGTGGAGTACGAGGGCGAGCGACTGACGTACGGCGAGCTGAACCGCCGGGCGAACCAGC
>BNCN01000023.1 GCA_014656495.1 Comamonas sp. KCTC 72670 | reverse complement strand
CATCAAGGCGTTGAGCTGGAAACATGTCGCGGGGTGGAGCAGCCTGGTAGCTCGTCGGGCTCATAACCCGAAGGTCGCAGGTTCAAATCCTGCCCCCGCAACTCTGATCGGCCCGGTCATCGTTCTGGATGGCCGGGCCGATTGCTTTTGGGCCTCCTGGCTTGCCGGGCGCTTCGCCTCACGGCGGGCCAGCGTCCAGCCGAGCGGCATGTGTTGGCCAGTGAAGGCGTCCCCGGCACCACGGTCCATCTTCCTCGTAGGGGATTGCCCCCATCGGAGGAGGAGGCCATGGACACCGACATCGCGCATGTCTTGCTGGTTGGGGGCACGGGACGTTTCGGAGGCAAGCTGGCCTCGGCGCTGTTGTCCCGGCCCGGCATCCACCTCCACGTGTTGGTGCGTCCGGGAACTCGCGGCGAGGCGCTGCGGCGGCTCGAGGCGCACGGCGTGACGCTGGTGAGTGGCGCGTTGGATGACATGCGTTCGCTCGACTCGGCGTTGGAGGGGGTGGACGCGGTTGTCTCCGCCGTGCGGGGGCCTCCCGACGTGTTCGTTGAAGGCCAACTTCGGTTGTTGGATTCGGCGCGGCGTCACGGCGTGCTGCGTTTCATTCCCTCCGACTATGCCTTGGACTCCGCGGACCCGGAGGCGGGGCGTTCCTTCATGGCTGCGCAGCGGCACGTGGCGGATGCGGTGGTGCGCAGCGGCGTTCCGTACACCTTCGTGTCGTGCGGCGCGTTCATGGAGACCGCGTTGTCGCCGCAAGCGCAGGTGTTCGATTTCGAGCGGGGCCGGGTGTCTTACTGGGGCACGGGGGATGAGCCCTTCGACGTGACGGCCATGCGCGACGCCGCGCGCTGGGTGGCGGAAGTGGTGGTGGATCCGCGCGCGGTGGGGCGGCGGCTGGAGTTCGTCGGTGACGTGGTGACGGTCAACGAAGTGGCGGCCCTTTACGAGGAGCTCACCGGGCAACCCTTGCAGCGCGTCCGCAGGGGCAGCGTCGAGGCGCTGCGCGGACAGCTCGCGCGGCCACGCCCCGCGGGCACGCCCGTCGATACGTCCTCCGCGGCGCTCAGTCTTCTCTCGCAGCTCGCGGGGAAGGGGAGGTTGCGCGCGCCCTCCAACTCCGACTACCCACGGCACCAGCCCATGTCCGTGCGCGCGTTCCTTCAGTCGCGGCTGATTCCGCGCGCGCCCTCCTTGGGGGCGCTCTCCGTCGAGAGCTTTCCGTAGGCCGCTCGCGCGGATGTCTTCGCGGACGGGCTCAGCGCGTGTCAGCGGCCGTGCGGCGCGGAGGATCGCACGCGAGGAGCGCGCACTCCGTCGCGGGGGCGCAATTGCCATCGCAGCAGCGCAGGTGGCCCCAGGGGCAGGCCCGGGTTTCTGTCGTCGTGGGTGGCCGAGGACGCTCCGCGTTCCCCGCGCCTCCGTTTCCGTGCTGCGTCGACCCGGGTAGGGTCTCACCCGAGTCGATGACGGCCTGGGGCGGGGCGGACTGGTGGGCTCCGGTGCTCCGGCACCCCATGGCGCCGGCCATCAGCCCTGCTGCTGCCATCCCCAAGGCCACCGCGCGGCCAACGCGCGCGAGCATGGCGCCGTTGGCGCAAACGCAACCTGCCGTAACTACGGAATTCTGCGTTCCGCTGGAAAAAAATCTCATGTCGCCTTTTAACTTACATCCAATGGGGCACTAATCTCTCGACCAGGTGACAATCTGTCACTTGGTCGCTTCCACTTTGTGACTGGATGTTCTGGCGATGGGGTCAGAAATTTTTACCCAGGTTGCAAGTAGGGCGGCCACCCCCGTTGTCGTAAAAATGGAGCTTCCCCACGTGAGAAGGTTGGTTGCCACTCTGTCCGGGCTTGCCCTGGTATTGTCAGGTACCAGTGCCGTCGCTCGGAGTTTGCCGAACTACGATGCACTCCAGGACGCGAAGCCCGCGGGTCGTGCCGCTGCGGGATTCAAGCCGGTCAACAGCAGCCTCAAGGGGGCGCGGATCGCCCACCGTGACGCGCTGACCGATTCTCCGACGTTCGTCTGGACCCACCGGACGGCGGAGCAGACGAAGCTTCGCGCCGAATACGCGAAGATGGCCCCCGACAAGGCGGCGATGGCGCAGTTGTCCGCCCACGCCCCCCTCTACGGCCTTCGCTCTTTCGAGACCGCTGGCGCGACGGTCACCAACGTCAGCGCCAACAAGCAGGGCGTCAAGGTCGTGACGCTGTCGCAGAAGACCTCCGGTATCGAGGTCTTCCGCCAGTCGCTCAAGGTCCTGCTCAACAAGCACAACGAGATCGTCGCCATCTCCGGCAACCTCTCGAAGCACGCTTCGAGCGAGATGCCGAAGTCGAAGGCGCGCTTCCAGGTTCCCGCGACGGACGCGATCGCCGCGGCGTACAAGGATCTGACCGGCACCGCGATCGACGGCAGCCTGCTCAGCCGCGTGAGCGCGGCCTCGAAGGGCGACTCGTACTCGCACTACACGCTGGCGAGCTATGCGCGTCCTCTGGGTGAGGAGCTGCGCATTCCCGCGCGCGTGAAGCAGGTCTACTTCCCGCTGCCGACCAAGCTGGTTCCCGCGTACTACGTCGAGCTCTTCACGGGCCGCGCGGACAGCCGGAACTCGGACTACTTCGCGTACGTCATCTCCGCCACGGACGGTCAGTTGCTGATGCGCAACGACCTGACCGCGCACGCGGAGTTCAGCTACCGCGTCTGGGCGGACACCACGCCGCCGTACACGCCGCACGACGGTCCTCACGGCAACGTCGGTACGCCGCACCCAGTGGGCACGCCCAACGGCTATGTGTCGCCGTACGTCCCGTCCACGCTGATCACCCTCCAGAACGTCCCGTTCAGCCAGAACGACCCCTGGCTGCCGGACGGCGCGACGGTGACGCGCGGTAACAACGTGGACGCGTACGCGGACCTCGTGTTTCCGGACGGCTACAACACGGGCGACCGCCGGCCTGAAGTGACGGCCCCGGGCGTGTTCGACCGGAGCATCGACTTCGGCATCCAGCCGAACGCGAACAACGAGCAGATCGACGCGGCGACGACGAGCCTGTTCTACCTGAACAACTGGCTCCACGACTGGTACTACGACGCCGGCTTCGACGAGGCCTCCGGCAACGCCCAGGCCAGCAACTTCGGCCGTGGCGGTCTCGGCAACGACGTGCTCCTCGCGCAGGCGCAGGACCACGAGGGTACCGACAACGCCAACATGCGGACGCCGGCCGACGGTGCCTCGCCCCGCATGCAGATGTTCCTGTTCTCCGGCGCGCGCAACTCGGCCGTGACGGCGAACGCCCCGGCGGAGGTCGCGGGTGACTACCAGGGTGGTATCTCCACCACGTTCGGTCCCCAGACCTTCAACGTGACCGGCAACGTGGTGGCCGCGCTGGATGAGGCCAACACCAACGGCCCGACGGACCGCGACGGCTGCACCGCGCTGACCAACGCGGCCGAGGTCGCTGGCAACATCGCGGTCATCGACCGTGGCAGCTGCGACTTCACCATCAAGGTGACGAACGCGCAGAACGCCGGCGCCATCGGCGTCATCATCCACGACAACGTCGCGGGTCCGACGATCGACATGGGCGGTACGTCCACGACGATCAACATCCCGGCGCTCCGCGTGAACCTGGACGACGGCAACCGGCTGCGTTCGGCCATCCCCGGCCTGAACGTCACGCTGTTCCGTGGCCAGACGCAGTGGATCGACGGCACGCTCGACAACGCCATCGTGGCGCACGAGTGGGGTCACTACATCAGCAACCGCCTCATCGGGAACTCGTCCGGTCTGGTCAACAACCAGGGCCGCGGCATGGGCGAGGGCTGGGGTGACTTCACCGCCCTGCTGATGATGGTTCGCGCCGAGGACATCAACGTCCCGACCAACGCGAACTGGAACGGCGCCTACGCCGCGGCGGCCTACGCCACGCGCGCGGACGCGGACTCCGAGTGGTACGGCATCCGCCGCACCACGTACTCGTCGGATACGACCAAGAACGGCCTGTTCTACCGTCACATCATGGACGGCGTGGCGCTGCCCACGGGCGTTCCCTTCCTGGCGAACGGCCTCCCGAACTCGCAGGTCCACAACTCCGGCGAGGTGTGGGCGACGATGCTGTGGGAGTGCTACACGTCGCTGCTCCGCGCGCATCCGTTCCAGGACGCGCAGGACCGGATGAAGAACTACCTGGTCAACGCGTACAAGCTGACGCCGTCGGCTCCGACGTTCCTGGAGGCCCGTGACGCCGTCATCGCGGCGGCCTACGCCAACGACCCGGCGGACGCCGAGCGTTTCTGGGCGGCCTTCGCCAAGCGCGGCGCGGGCGTCGGCGCTCAGGCTCCGGACCGTTACTCCACGAACAACGCGGGCGTCGTCGAGAGCTACGGCTTCGGCTCCGCCATCCAGTTCGTGTCGGCCGAGTTCTTCGACGACATCGAGGGCACCACGTGTGACCGCGACGGCGTCCTGGACAACGGAGAGACGGGCCGCATCGAGATCACCGTCCGCAACGTTGGCGCCACCACGGCGAACAGCGCCAGCGCGACGCTGTTCTCGACGACCCCCGGCATCCAGCTGGGCAACGGCGGTGGCGGGACGTTCCCCCCCATCCCCGTGTTCTCCGAGGCCAAGATCTCCGTCCCCGTCTCCATCCATGGCGCGGCCCCGTTCTCCGAGGCCAACTTCTCCGTCGCCGTGCGTGACGACGGTCAGGCCATCCCGGGTGACATCATCAACGCCCTGACGCTCGTCACGAACTTCGACGAGGCCGAGCAGGTCACGAACATCGAGGACGTCGAGGTGACCCCGTCCAAGCTGCCCTGGACGACGGACTACGACGAGGAGCTGACCCCGGACGTCTGGGGCGTGGTCCAGCTGACCGAGACCAACCGCACGTTCTACGCCGAGGACCTGGGCTCCTACTCCGACATCCGGCTCATCACGCCGGAGCTGAACGTCAGCGCCACCGAGCCCTTCGTGCTGAACTTCATGCACGCGTACGACCTCGAGGGTGACCCGGTCTGGGGTTACTACGACGGCGCCACGGTGGAAATCACCGAGGACGGCGGCGACACGTGGGTGGACATCGGTGGTCCGATCCACAACGCCACGCTGCAGAACTACAACGGCAACCTCAACCCGCTGGCCGGCCGCCCCGCGCTGTCCGGTTACAACGAGGAGTTCCCGGGCCTGATCCCCGCGACGATCAACCTGGGCACGGCGTACGCCGGCAAGACGGTGCAGATCCGCTTCCGCATCGGCACGGACGAGAGCTTCGGCGCCACGGGCTGGCTGCTGGATGACCTCGAGTTCACCGGCATCACCAACACCCCGTTCGCCGCGATCGTCCCCGAGGACGGCGTGTGCGTGAACCGCGCTCCCGCGGTCAACGCTGGCGCGGACGTGTCGGCGGCGGCCCGTAGCCAGGTCAGCCTGACCGGTACGGCCACCGACCCTGACGGCGACGCCCTGACGTACTCCTGGACGCAGACGGCGGGCCCGGCGGTTTCGCTGACGGGTGCCGACACCCTGACGCTGTCCTTCACGGCGCCGCAGGTCACCGAGTCCACCACCCTGACGTTCACCCTGACCGCCACCGACGGCACCAACACGTCCACCGACTCGGTGAATGTGACGGTGACGCCGGCCAACCGTGCGCCGACCGTGAACGCGGGCATCGACGCCACGGCCGCGGAGCGCTCCGAGGTCACGCTGACCGGTTCCGCCAGCGACGAGGACGGCGACGCCCTCACGTACCTGTGGACGCAGGTCTCCGGTACGCCGGTTGCCCTGAAGGACTACACCTCGCCGACGGCCACGTTCGTCGCGCCCGAGGTCACCCTGGATGAGCAGCTGGTCTTCCGTCTGACGGTCAGCGACGGCGCTGCCAGCGCGAACGACACCGTCACGGTGACGATCACCAACGTGAACCGCGCGCCCGTTGTCACGGACACCTCCGTGGCCTTCGCGGCGGGTGTTGTCACGGTCTCCGCGTCCGCCCTGGACCCGGACGGCGACGCGCTGAGCTACAGCTGGGCGCAGACGGCTGGCGGTGCGGTCAGCATCAACGGTGCGGACACGGCCTCCATCACCTTCGCCACGCCGGCCCCGGGCTCGTACGAGTTCACCGTGACGGCGTCTGACGGCGAGGCCTCCGCCTCCAAGGCGGTCGCGGTGACCATCATCTCCGGTGGTGGCGGTGGCGATCCGTCCAACACGCCTCCGACGGTGAACGCGGGTGCGGATGGCACGGCGAGCGCCGGTGACATCGTCACGCTCAGCGGCTCGGCGAGCGATGCCGAGGGTGACCCGCTCACCTACGTGTGGCAGCAGATCGGCGGCACCCCGGTGGCGCTGTCGGATGCCTCCTCGCTGTCCACCACGTTCGTCGCGCCGGGTACGGCCAACGGCGACACGCTGGCCTTCCTCCTGACGGTCAGCGACGGCAACTCCACGGTCAGCGACGTCGTGCGCATCATCGTGGCGGCGGACCCGGGCACGGCCCCGGGCAACACCGCTCCGGTCGTGAGCGCGGGTGCTCCCGCCACCGTGACCGCCGGCTCCACCGTGACCCTCAACGGCACGGCGACCGACGCGGATGGTGACGCGCTCACCGCCACCTGGACGCAGATTGGCGGCCCCGCCGTCACGCTGTCTGACGCCTCCTCGCTGACGCCGACGTTCACGGCGCCGGCCACCACCGAGGCGCTGTCCTTCCTGCTGCTGGTCTCGGACGGCACGGCCACGGTTCAGGCCGTGACCACCGTCACCGTCACCGACGAGAACGTCGCCCCCGTGGCGGCGGCTCGCGCGGTGGTCTCTGGCAACCAGACGTCGGCCACGCTCGACGGCTCGGCTTCCAGCGACGCCAACGGCGACGCGCTGACCTACCGCTGGACGCAGACCTCCGGTCCGACGGCGACCATCAACGGCGCCAACCAGGCCGTCGCGGTTGCCAACCTGCCGGACCTGAAGGGCAAGACGGAGAACTTCGGCTTCCGTCTGACCGTCACGGACGCGCACGGCGCCGAGCACGCCACCACCGTTACGTTCTCCGCCCGCAACGGCGATGACGACGGTGGCGGTTGCTCCGCCACGGGCGCGGGTGCTCCGGCCGGCATGATCGGCCTGGCGCTGCTCGGCCTGCTGCGCCGCCGTCGTCAGAACTGAGACGGGCGGGTCCTCCTCCTGCCTTCGGGTGGGGGGAGGTCACCGTGGGGCCCGGACGCGTTGAAGGTCCGGGCATCGCGGGAAGCTGACTGAAAGAAGTTCCTGGCGGCCGGCCCCCGGATTCGGGTGCCGGCCGCTGTCTTTTCGAGCGGACCGCGAAGCGGCGTCAGAGGGGCCGGACGTGGTCGGCGAGGCGGCCGGTGGCCATCAGCTCCAGGAGCTCGTCGCCCATGCGCTCGCTCTCGGCGACGACCTGGTTCCAGGCGCGCATGCGCTCCAAGTCCTTCAGCTGCTCGAAGTCGCCCTGGTCTGGAATCCGTCCGCCGGGGAGCCGGGCCACCAGCTCCGGGGACGGGGCGATGAGCAGCGCCCTGCGGAAGTTCCCGGGCCGGGTGTGCCGCCAGCGCAGCGACTTGTCGAACCAGCCCGGCACCACGTACGGGTAGAAGTGCGGGTACAGCACCAGCCCGCTGCCGGACCCGAAGTCCAGGTCCAGGTGGTAGTCGACGATACCGCCATCCCGGAAGACGCCCGCCGGCGCGCCGGGGATTCTCACGCCCCGGAGCACCATGGGGATGGAGCCGGACGCGAGCAGCGCCAGCCGGAGGTTCTCTCGCGTCAGGGCCACGTGGGACGAGGGCAGGTCCTTCAACCCGGCGAACGGACTGGTGGCCCCCGCCGAGTGGAAGACGACGCGCTCCATGTGGAGCCCCAGCGTCCGGCGGCTCACCAGGTTCCCCAGGCCGCACAGGAGGAACCCGAGCAACTGCGCTCGCGCGTCCTCCAGGCCCGCCATGCCTCGGCACCGGGCGGTGATGACGTGGAGCCGGGCCCAGGGGTGGTGGAGGATGTCCGTCTCGCCCTCGTCACCCAGGAGGGCATCCAGGATGCCCTCGCACGTCTCGGTGACCTGCGCCGGTGAGGGCTTGGGCGGATAGCGCTGGTCGATGTAGGCCGCCTCGAAGCGGCGCAGCGCGAGCACCGGGTCCTTCTGGGCCAGGCAGGCCAGGCGCCAACTGCCGATGGAACTGCCAATCAGGTGCAGGGGGCGCGTCCGGTTCTGGAACAGGCCGCCAAAGAGGGCCCGGTCGAGTCCGGCCAGCACCAGCCATTTGGGGCCACCGGAGGCGCCCGGGACGACGTCCACGTCCTCGCCGCGCAAGCCCCGTTCACGTAGGAGCTGGAGCGCGTCGGGCCCAGCCAGGAGGGTGAGGTGAGAAGCCATATCGGCCGTTCACGCTAACGAAGCCGGGGTGGGGTTGCGACCCTTCCTGCGCCGCTGCTGTAGTGCGCGGCGACCATGAAGAAACCTGACTCGCCTCCTGGCCCCCCGGCGGGCCTCAGCCGCCGTGCGCTCCTGGGTGGCACCGCTGCCGCCACGGCACTCGTCACCTGGGATGTCCACGGCCGCGCCGTGGCCGCCGCGCCTTCGGGGAAGGAGGCACCTCCCGCCGCGAAGCCTTTCGCGCTGGAGGAGCTGACGGTGGCCGAGCTCCAGGCCGCCATGGTGTCGGGTGAGCACACCGCGCAGGGGCTCACCGAACGCTACCTCGCGCGCATCGCCGCGCTGGACGCCGTGGGGCCGCTGCCCCTGCGCTCGGTCATCGAGCTGAATCCCGACGCGCTGGCGATGGCCGCCGCGCTGGATCAGGAGCGCCGCGAGAAGGGGGCCCGGGGGCCGCTGCACGGCATTCCCGTGCTGCTCAAGGACAACATCGCGACCGCGGACAAGATGGAGACGACGGCGGGCTCCCTCGCGCTGGTGGGCGCGAGGCCGGGGCGGGACGCCTTCCTCGTGGAGCGGCTCCGGGCCGCGGGCGCCGTCATCCTGGGCAAGACGAACCTGAGCGAGTGGGCCAACTTCCGCTCCACACGCTCCACCAGCGGCTGGAGCGCACGCGGTGGCCAGACGCGCAACCCGTATGCGAGGGACCGGACGCCCTCGGGCTCCAGCTCGGGCGCGGGCACCGCGACCGCCGCCAACTTCTGCGCGGTGTCGGTGGGCACGGAGACGGACGGCTCCATCGTGTCGCCCTCGGCGGCGGCGTCGCTCGTGGGGCTCAAGCCCACGGTGGGGCTGGTGAGCCGCGCGGGCATCATCCCCATCTCCCGCAGCCAGGACACCGCCGGTCCCATGACGCGCACCGTGGCGGACGCGGCGGCGCTGTTGGGCGTGCTCGCGGGCGTGGACCCCGCGGACGCGGCGACGGCGGCCAGCCGCGGCAAGGCCCCCACGGATTACACCCGGTTCCTGGACGTGGACGGATTGAAGGGGGCGCGCATCGGTGTGCCCCGGGAGCACTACTTCGGCTACCACGCGGCGACGGATGCGCGGATGGAGGATGCGCTGGCGTTGATGAAGTCCCGGGGCGCCATCCTCGTGGACCCCGCGCCCATCCCCCTGGTCGAGAAGCTGCAAGCCCCCGAGCTCGAAGTGCTCCTCTACGAGTTCAAGGCGGGCCTGGAGGCCTACCTCGCGACCCTGGGCGAGGGGAGGGCGCCGCGGACCCTCGCGGAGCTCATCCGCTTCAACGAGGAGCACGCCGCGGACGAACTGGCGTTCTTCGGGCAGGAGCTGCTCCACCAGGCGCAGGCCAAGGGGCCACTCACCGACAAGACCTACGTCAAGGCGCTCCAGGACTGCCGCCGCATGTCGCGCGCGCAGGGGCTGGACGCGGTGATGAAGAAGCACCGCCTGGATGCGCTGGTGGCGCCGACCGAGGCACCGCCGGGGCTCGTCGACCTGGTCAATGGTGACCACTGGCTGGGCAGCAGCTCCACGCCCGCGGCGGTGGCCGGCTACCCCACCATCACCGTGCCCGCGGGCTACGTCCGCGGGCTCCCGGTGGGGCTGTCCTTCATTGGCCGGGCCTGGAGCGAACCCGTGCTGCTGAAGCTGGCCTATGCCTACGAGCAGGCCTCGAAGATCCGCCGCCCACCCACCTTCGCGGCGACGGCGGACCTCGGGGCACGGTGACTCAAGGCTCCGGGGAGGTGGCCCAGGGGGTGGTGGCCTGGAGCACCGCCTCCTGCAGGGCCTCCGTTCGCAGGTGCGCGATGTGCTGGTACTCCGGGTCCGCCACCATCTGCAGGAAGGCCGCGCGGCTGGGATAGCGGACCAGCAGCACCGCGTCCCAGCTCTGGCCCGGGTCGGCGACCAGGGGTGTCGACCCGTCACCGGCATACAGCGGCTGGGCGCCCGCCTTGAGGAGGAGCGGCATGACGGCGTTGGCGTAGGCCTCATAGGAGGCTCGGCCACCTTCCTTGAAACGCACCAGGTTCAGGATGACCACGGGACCTCCCGGGTCCTCCTGGATGAAGCGCTCGACGTCGGTGCTCTGGGGATCGACGGCCACGGGGCCTCCTGTGTTCGAGATGTCAGCCTATTCCAATATCCCGCCGGAGCCTCCATCCGAGCGGTGGCGCTGGTCGTCCAGATAGGCGGCGAAGCCCGCCTTCGATTGGATGCGAAACGAGGGGATGCGCGAGAGCGCCTCCGGTGGGAACACGTACTGCTCACACACGAGGCTCACGCGGCTCGCGCCTTCGGCACCGCCGGTGAAGGGCCGCACCTCGTGTTGCAGATCGCCACGGAAGTGCACCAGCAACCCCTCACGGGGGCGAACTTCACCCACGGGGGTGTCCTGGTGATGCAGGCACAGCTCGCCACCCCGCACGTGTTCGGGGACCTGGAGGTAGAGCACGCTGACGTGCTGGGGCGTCGCATCCGGCACGCCGCTGGGGTCCTGGAGCGTCGCGTCGATGTGACGGCCCACACCACGTCCCGCATCCAGCAACAGCAAGTTGAGATAGAATGCGTTGGGGGCGGGCCGCTGCTTCCGGGAGCCCCAGAGCCGCTCGTGCCAGGGAAGGAGGCCCCTGGCGCTGGCGGGAGCCAACACGCGAGTCAGGTAGGGCACCAGGAACGGAAAGCGAGCCTCCACGGTGGCACGGCCCTCGTGCGTGAAGATGATGGCGAACCCCCGGCTGGCCTGGAAGGTTCCCATCAACGGACTTCGGGCCACGAAGCGCGAGCCGAGCAGGGCGGTCCTCAATGCCTGGACCGCGCTGCGGGGCAGGGCTTCACGGTGGGTGACGTAGGCGCGCACGTGTCGGAGACTCGGACTCAAGAATAACTGAGAAAATCGTATTAGTTTTACAGCCTACCTTACGGGTTGTAGCCTCGCCGTAGCATCACAACACCTTGGAGACGGACACATGAGCCAGCAACCTCGAGACTCTCACGCGCCTCCGCCCGCGGCCATCCAAATGACCCAGATGGTCTATGGCTTCTGGGTCTCCCGATGCCTTCAGATCATGGCGGAACTGGGGATCGCGGACATCATTGGTGATGTGCCCAAGACGGCCGAGGAGCTGGCGGAGGCCAGCGGGACGCATGCGCCGTCGCTGCGCCGGATGCTGCGCCTGCTCAGCGGCCTGGGCGTGCTCGTGAAGGACGAGTCCACCCAGCGGTGGGGGCTCACGGAGATGGGTGAGATGCTGCGCGAGGACAACCCCGGGTCCGTGTACGGCTCCCTCCGCGCGCACGGCCTGCTCCTGTCGTGGCAGGCCTGGGGTGACCTGGCCAACTCGCTGAAGACGGGGCAGCCCTCGCTCGAGAAGTTCATGGGGACCTCGTTCTTCGACTACATGCGCACGCACGCGGACGTGGCCGCCATCTTCAACAACAGCATGGCCGCGTACCAGACGCTCAACGCGCCGGCCGTGGTGAACGCCTATGACTTCTCCACGACGCGGAGCATCTGCGACGTGGGGGGCGGCACGGGCATGTTGCTGGCGCACATCCTCCAGGCGAACCCGGGTGTCCGTGGCGCTGTCTTCGAAATGCCTCACGTCGCCCTCGAGACACGTCAGCGGTTGGCTGAGCAGTCATTGGCGGAGCGCTGTGAAGTCCTCGAAGGCGACTTCTTCGTCCGCATCCCGGAGGGCTACGACACCTATATCCTTTCGCAAATCCTCCATGACTGGGATGACGAGCGCAGCCTGCGTATCCTCCAGAACATCCGCGCCTCCATGCGTCCCGACTCGCGGCTGCTCATCGTGGAGACGGTGCTCCCGGGCGACAACGTGAATCACTTCGGCAACCTGTATGACATGGCCATGCTCGTGGTCGTGGGTGGGCGCGAGCGCACGCACGCGGAATATGCCGAGCTGCTGGAGCGGGCGGGCCTGAAGCTGGCCAACGTGTATCCGACGACGATGCCGCCCAGCGTCGTCGAGGCCGTGGTGGCCTGAGCCCCGCGTCTTCTCCAGACGGGCGCGCATCAGTGCATGCGCGCCCGCTTCCGGCGGCGCTGCCGGGTGGTGTCGAGCATGTCGAGCAGGGCCTTCTCCGAGCAGTGCAGGCTCCCGCTCTTCGCCTCCGCCAGCTCGTCCACGGATTCGAACCAGGTGTCCACGACCTGGCCCCGCTCGAACATGGCCAGGACCGACGGGTAGATGTACGAGGACCGGGCCACCGCGGGCGTGTTGCCCAGGTGCTCGGCGGCTTCCTTCACCGCGGCCACCATCGTCTTCTTGAGGACCGTGGGCTTCACCACGCCGTCCGCGCCGCCCGCCGCGTGGGCCCGCTTGCGCGCGCGGGCCAGCGCACAGGCGCAGATGAGCGTGCCGGCCCAGGTGCGGAAGTCCTTCGCGCTGAACTGCTCGCCCATCACCTCCTGGATGTACGCGTTGATGTGGCGGCGGCGCACGTCCACCACGGCGCCGTCATCCAGGATGAACTTGAAGACGTCCCGGCCCGGGACGGCCAGCAAGCGGCGGACGACGGTCGCCACCCGCCGGTCTCTCAGTCGCCGGCGCTGCTGTTTGCCGCTCTTGCCCGGGAAGTCGAAGTACACGGTGTCGCCGGCCACGCGGACGTGCCGGCGGCGAAGCGTGGCGAGCCCGAAGCTGCCGTTCGTCTCCGCGTACCGCTGGCTTCCCGGGCGGATGAAGCAGGTGCCGAGGATGCGGAGCATGGCCGCCATCACCTTGTCTCGGCCGAGGCCCTGCTTGCGGAGGTCCACGTTCACACGGTGGCGCATCCGGGGGAGGGCGCGGGCGAAGCCGACGATTCGCTGGAACTTCTCTTCGTCGCGCTCGAGGGTGTGGGCCGTGTGATAACGGTACTGCCACCGCCCCGCGGCGTCCTGGCCCACCGCCTGGAGCTTCGCCTGGGGGGAGGGGGCAATGGCCACGTTCACCCAGGCCGGAGGCAGGCGCAGTGCATCGATGCGCTCGCGGGCCGTCCGGGGCACAGGCTTGCCGTTCGTGTGAACGTACCGGAAGCCCCGCGCGGGGGTGCCCTTCCGGCGGATGCCCTCGCGCTGGAGCCGGTCGCGATGCGTCTCGCCGCGGGCGGGGCGGCGGGCGGGGGGCTGCCGGTGGGGGAATCGCGCGGAGGTCTCTGCGAGCACGTTCATGGCCCTGGATACGGGAAACCCCGCGCACCCCATGTGAGCGGGTCCTCCTGTTGTGCGCAGGGGCGGGGCGAGCGGCAAGGCAGGTGTCGTCTGGCCGCCTGCCCTGGATTCGAGCGAAAAAGCGCCCGGCCGCGTTTTCGATGGGAATGACAATCGCTTAGAGTGCGACCCGAGCCGCATGAACGCCTTTCTCGACACCATCCTGGCCTTCCCGACCGCCATCTTCACCATCGTCCTGGGCGTGGTGATGACGTATTGGCTGTTCGTCATCGTCGGCGCGGTAGGCATTGATGTGTTCGATGCGGACGTGGACCTCGAGGGCGGCGGCAAGGCCCTGGGCGGCGCGAAGGCGCTGGCGGGCTCGGACGCGGATTTCGACGTCGACGGCGGCGGCATCCTGGCGGCGATGGGCTTCGCGGGCATCCCCATCACCGTCTCCGTGAGCTTCGTGGCGTTCATCGCCTGGTTCCTGTCGGTCATGAGCGCGCAGCGGCTGCAGGAGCTGCTGGGGGGCGTGTTGCCCTCATGGCTGCTGAGCAGCGGGCTGGGGCTCGCGTGCTTCGCGGCGGGGACGGTGACCGCGGGCTTCGCCGTGCGTCCGCTGCGGCCGGTGTTCGTGGCCAAGCGCGCGCCGGGGCGGGACTCGCTGATGGGCCGCGTGTGCACCATCTCCAGTGGCAGCGTGACGGCCCGGTCGGGCCACGCCACGTTCGAGGACGGGGGCGCGGGCGTCATCCTCAACGTCGTCTGCGCCAGGCCCAATGAACTCAAGCGGGGTCAGCCAGCGCTGATCCTCGCGTACGACGCCGAACGGCGCGTGTATGAAGTGGAGCCGGTCGACTGGCTGCTGCCGGAGGAGCAAGCTCAGCTCCAGGATCCGGCCCGCGCCGCGGCCTTGGCTCGCATGAAGGCACGAGGCTGATTTTCATCCGGCCGCACCGAGGGGGCGGCCGTCACATTCGACGCCGGTGGGCTTTTGCGGGGGACCTCCGGCGCCTGATACAAGGCCCGCTGTCATCATCAATCAGGAAATGGCCATGGACCCCATTACCGCGGTCGCTGCCGGCATCGGTGGCATCATCCTTCTTGGCGGCATCCTCCTCACCATCGTCCGGCTGTACCGGCAGGTGGACCAGGGGAAGGTGCTCATCGTCAACACGCTGAAGAACGAGCCGGTCGTCACCTTCACCGGAGCGGTGGTGTTCCCCATCATCAACCGCGCCGAGGTGATGGACATCTCCTTGAAGACGGTGGAGATCGACCGCCGTGGCAAGGAAGGCCTCATCTGCAAGGACAACATCCGGGGTGACATCAAGGTCACCTTCTTCGTCCGCGTGAACAAGACGCGGGAAGACGTGCTCAAGGTGGCGCAGACCATCGGCTGCGCGCGCGCCTCCGACCAGGAGACGCTGGAGAACCTCTTCGAGGCCAAGTTCTCCGAGGCCCTCAAGACGGTGGGCAAAAGCTTCGACTTCGAGGAGCTCTACACCAAGCGCGAGGAGATCAAGGACCAGGTCGTCAACGTCATCGGCCGTGACCTCAGCGGGTACATGCTGGAGGACTGCGCCATCGACTTCCTGGAGCAGACCCCGGTCGAGATGCTCGACAAGGACAACATCCTGGACGCCCAGGGCATCCGGAAGATCACCGAGCTGACGACGAAGCAGAACGTCTTCACCAACGAGCTGCGCCAGGACGAGCGCATGGCCGTCACCAAGCGCAACGTCGAGGCGGACGAGGCCATCTTCGCCCTCGAGCGTCAGCGTGAAGAGGCCGCCGCCAAGCAGAAGCGCGAAATCGACAGCATCCAGGCCCGCGAGACGGCCGAGGCCGAGCGCGTGAAGCAGGAGGAGTACGCCAAGGCCCAGCTGGCGCGCATCAAGGCCGAGGAAGAGATCAACATCAACGAGCAGAACAAGTCCCGGCAGATCGAGGTCGCGCAGAAGAACCGCGAGCGCGTGGTGGGCGTGGAGACCGAGCGCGTGGAGAAGGACCGCGCCCTGGAAGCCATCAACCGCGAGCGTGAGACGGAGCTGCAGCGCATCGCCAAGGAGAAGGCGCTCGAAGGCGAGAAGAAGGCCATCGCCGACGTGGTCCGGGCCCGCATCGCCGTGGAGAAGACGGTGGCGGAAGAGGAGGAGCGCATCAAGGACCTGCGCGTGAAGGCCGAGGCCACGCGCCGCAAGGACGCGCTGCTCATCACCGCCGAGGCGCAGGCGCAGGAGAAGCTGGTCAAGGACATCAAGGCCGCCGAGGCCTCCAACGAGGTGGCCAAGTTCACCGCCAAGGAGAAGCTGACGCTGGCCGAGGCCGAGCTGGAGGCCGCGGACAAGACGGCGAAGGCGAAGGTCCGTCTGGCCGAGGGCATCCAGGCCGAGGCCGCCGCCGAGGGGCTGGCGGAGGTCCGCGTGAAGGAGGCCGACGCGCAGGCGCAGGAGAAGCTCGGCATGGTCAACGTCCGCGTGAAGGAGGCCGAGGCGGGCGCCATCGAGAAGCAGGGCGCGGCGCAGGCGAACATCGTCCGCGAGAAGCTGCTGGCCGAGGCGGCGGGTGAGCAGGAGAAGGGCCTGGCCCACGCGCGCGTCCTGGAGGCGGAAGCCAGCGCCATCCAGAAGCGCGGCGAGGCGGAGGCCATCGCCACGCGCGAGAAGCAGCTGGCCGAGGCCGCTGCCATCCAGGAGAAGCTGCTGGCCGAGGCCCGCGGCCTGGCCGAGAAGGCCGCGTCCATGAAGCTGATGGACGGCGTGGGCCGCGAGCACGAGGAGTTCCGCCTCAAGCTCAACAAGGAGCGCGACGTGGAGCTGGAGGCCATCCGCGCGAAGAAGGACATCGCGCACGCGCAGGCCGAGGTGCTGTCCAAGGCGTTCGCCAACGCGAAGTTCAACATCGTGGGCGGCGACGGCCAGTTCTTCGAGCGCTTCGTCAAGGCGGTGTCGTTCGGCACCGCGGTGGACGGCGCGCTGGACCACGGCGAGGCGCTGCAGAAGGCGCTGGGCGGCTACATCAATGGCGAGAAGGACCTGCCGGCCGACCTGAAGGAGATCCTCTCCAAGCCGGGCCTGAGCAACGACGCGCAGAACCTGGCGGTCGCCGCGCTGCTGCACAAGATGGCGGCCAGCCCCGTCGCCGCGACCGGCGCGGGCCTCAAGGCGCTGGTGAACGAGCTGAAGCCCGGCACGACGGACACCACGCAGGGCTGACAGTCCGAAGGGCCACCGCCGTGAACAGGCGGCGGTGGCACGGCCGTAAGACGACCCTCACTCCGGCCCCCTCCGGGGTGGCGCCCCTCCGCTCGAGAGGGTGCGGGGGTGGGGGTCTTCGCTTTTCCGGTGAACACTCATGGCAACTGACGGTGGCAAGGGCGCGGCGCCCGCGGGCGAGGCGGCGCTGGAAGGCGGCAGCTACGAGGTCATCCGTGCGCGGCTCATGGCGCAGGCCGACGCGCTGGGCGCGAAGGCGAATGACCTCAACGGGCGGCGCAAGGCGCTCTTCGGCGGGACGGAGCTGTCCGTCATCGGCAACGAGCGGGTGCGCACCGAGCACAACTGCGTCCCGTGCGACATCGCCAGCGTCGGCAAGTACCTGCTCTTCGGCTACAATGTCTTCATTGGCTTGAAGCGGGAGACGTCGGTGTCCGACGTCTTCTCCCTGCACAAGTTCGAGAAGACGGCCGACGGGTACGACTTCTCCACCGTGCCGGACTCCGAGGCCGGTGGGTTCCTGGCGGACCCCCGCTTCGTGAAGGACTTCGGGGAGCTGTACAAGTACTACAAGGACGCGAAGCTCCTTCAGATTCGCAAGCTGGACTCGCGCTTGCTGGCCATCTTCCAGACGGGCCAGTCGATGCGCGACATCAAGGTCTTCCGCTTCAGCCTGGACCTGGAAGGCCGCGCCACCTACCTGGACAACCAGGGCGAGCGCGACCACGTCTTCCCGCCGTCGCACGACTTCGAGTGGACGGTGGCCACGCGGGACAACTACGTCACCGGCCAGCACCCGCACGTCAACGTGCTGGACCAGGTGTTCGTGGAGACGGTGAAGGGTGACCTCACCATCAAGGTGGAGGACAACACCTCCACCGGCATGGGCATCTACAACGAGCCCGTGGACGACCCGGACCAGTCGCTGGACGACGCCGAGTTCGCCTGGGCCCAGGTGGGCACGCTCATCCTGCTGCGGGTGCTCCCGTTCCGGGAGCGGGCGCACCGCTACCTCGTCTTCAACTCGCGCACGCAGCACGTGGTGCGCATCGACGCCATCGGTCAGGCGTGCGTGCGGCTCCCCGAGGACCAGGGCATCGTCTTCCCGGGCGGCTATTACCTCCAGACGGGGGACTTCAAGGTCTTCGACGGCGCGGCGGCCTCGGAGGGCATGGAGTTCAAGCGCGCCATCCGCTCGCCCAACGGCGAGGACGTGCTCTACATCTTCCACCGCCGGACGGACGGCTGCTACGTCCTGTTCCCGTACAACCTGGTGCGCAAGGAGGTGCAGAACCCCCTGGTCGCCCACGGCATGAGCCTGTTCTCCGACGGCCAGCTCGTCATCTTCCGCTCCACGTCGGATGAGCCCACGCGCGTCCACCCGATGCAGGTGTGGCAGACGCCCTTCGTCTCGGCCGAGCACGCGGCGGCCACGCCACCCGCCCCGGGTTACCTGGGCAAGGTGGGCAACGCGGAGCTGGTCCGCGGCATCTCGGACGCGCTCACGATTCAGCGCATCGCGAAGTCGGACAAGCCCACGCGGCGCACCTACGAGGACCTCGTGGGCGCGGCCACGCGCGCGCTGGATGCGTACTACTGGCTGAGCCACGAGGAGACGGGACTCCAGGAGTCGGTGGAGACCCTGCGGCGCACCGCCGAGCTCATCATCGATGAGTTCGAGAAGGTGGTCGCGATGCGCAAGCGCGCCACCGAGGCGCTCGCGGCGGCGGAGGTCGAGCAGGAGGCGCTGCTGCTGCGCGTCCAGCCGGAGAACCTCAACCACGCGGAAGCGTTCATGCAGGCGCTGGCGGACCTCCGCAAGCAGCGCGGGCATCTCATCACTCTGAAGGACATCCGCTACATGGACCTGGGGCGCGTGGACGCCCTGGAGACCGCCGTGGTGGAGGCGTCCGACCGGGTCAGCACGGCCTGTGTGGAGTTCCTCCAGACGGGCGAGGCGCTGGCGCCGCTGGCCGAGCGCCTGGATGCGCTGCTGGCGACGCTGGAGCCGGTGCAGACCACCGTGGAGCTGGCGCCCCTGGGCGAGGACGTGGACAAGACGGCCCACGGCCTGGAGGTCCTGGGCGAGGTCGTCGGCGGCCTGCAGGTGGGAGATCCGCTGGCCCGGGCTCGCATCCTGGAGGGCATCTCCGAGCTGTTCAGCCGGCTCAACCGGGTGCGCGCCAGCCTCGCGGCCAAGCGCAAGGAGCTGTCCGGCCGCGAGAAGCGCGCGGAGTTCGGCGCCCAGTTCAAGCTGTTGGGGCAGAGCATCGAGAGCTCGCTGTCCCAGGCGGACAGTCCGGAGCGCTGCGACGAGGCGATGTCCCGCCTCACCGTCCAGTTGGAGGAGCTGGAGGGCCGCTTCGGCGAGTTCGACGAGTTCCTGGAGCAGATCACCCAGAAGCGCGAGGAGCTGCTGGAGGCCTTTGGCGCGCGCAAGCAGTCGCTGGTGGACGAGCGGCAGCGCCGGGCGCAGAGCCTCTTCGGCGCCGCCGAGCGAATCCTCCAGGGCGTGCAGCGCCGGGCGAAGGCGTTCAAGACGGACGACGAGCTCAACGGCTACTTCGCCTCCGACGCGATGATCCTCAAGCTGCGTCAGCTGGCCGACCAGCTGATGGAGCTGCAGGACAGCGTCCGCGCGGACGAGGTGATGTCGCGCGTGAAGTCCGCCAAGCAGGACGCGCTGCGCGCCCTGAGAGACAGGCAGGACCTGTTCGCGGACGGCGAGAACCTCATCAAGCTGGGCGCGTACCGCTTCAACGTCAGTACGCAGCCGCTGGACCTGACGCTGCTGCCGCGTGAGGGCGAGCTGTACCTCCAGCTCACGGGCACCGACTACGCGCAGAAGGTGGATGACCCGGAGCTCCTGAAGTACCGCGACCTCTGGGAGCAGCACCTCGTCTCCGAGTCGCCCGGCGTCTACCGCTCCGAGTACCTGGCGGGCTGCCTCCTGGCGGACGCCGAGGATGGCAAGCGGGGCCAGTCCCTGGATTCGCTCCACGAGGCGCTGCTGGGTGGCACGCTGCTGGAGACGGTGCGCGCCTACGCGGCGGACCGCTTCGACGAGGGCTACGAGCGCGGCGTCCACGACTCGGACACCGCCGCCATCCTGGAAAAGCTGCTCGGGCTGCACCAGGGCGCGGGCCTGCTGCGCTTCGCGCCGGTGCCGCGCGCCTGGGCCGCGCTGTACTGGGCCTTCGACGCGGACGAGGCCGGCAAGGCGGTGTTCCAGCGCCGGGCGCGGAGCCTCGCGCGGCTGCGGACCACCTTCGCCTCGGGCGGGAGCCTGGCCGAGGTGGGCGAGGCGCTCGGTAACCGCGTGGAAGCCTTCCTCACCGCGCACGGGCTGACGCACTCGCCCGCGGAGGCGCGGCAGGCGGGCCGGTACCTCGTCGAGGAGCTGGGCGCGGAGCACCCGCGCTTCACCACCAGCGGCGAGGCGATGTCTCTGAAGGACGCGTTCCTCCACGAACTCGACCGCCACGGGACGCGCTCCGCGTTCGAGGACGACCTGCGGGGCCTGGAGAAGGACCTGGGCGCGCGGCTGGAGCTCGCCCGGGTGTGGCTGGATGGCTACCTGGCGCAGCGGGAGGGCGGGCCGGGAGAGGCCGCTCACGTGGCGCTGGAGACCTCCGTCCTGCTGCTCACCGGCACCAAGCTGGACCGCGAGTCCGCGGGCGCGCTCACGGCCACCGAGGTCTCCGGGCTCTTGGGCAACCACGCGCGCATCCATGACCGGAAGCTGTCGCTGCGCCTGGATGAGTTCCTGGCGCGCCTGGGCGAGTTCCGGCAGGTGCGCGTGCCGCAGTACCAGGCGTACCGCGCGATGCAGCGGGATTTGCTGGAGCGCGAGCGCCGCAAGCTGCGCCTGGACGAGCTGACGCCGAAGGTCCTGTCCTCGTTCGTGCGCAACCGGCTCATCGACGAGGTCTACCTGCCGCTCATCGGCGCGAACCTGGCGAAGCAGCTCGGCGCGGCGGGGGAGGGCAAGCGGACGGACCGCATGGGCATGCTGTTGCTCATGTCGCCGCCGGGCTACGGCAAGACGACGTTGATGGAGTACGTCGCCAGCCGGCTGGGGCTCACCTTCGTGAAGGTGAACGGCCCCGCGCTGGGCCACTCCGTGAAGTCGTTGGACCCGGCCGAGGCGCCCAACGCCACGGCGCGGCAGGAGGTGGAGCGCATCAACCTGTCGTTCGAGATGGGCAACAACGTGATGCTCTATCTCGACGACATCCAGCACACGGACCCGGAGCTCCTCCAGAAGTTCATCTCGCTGTGCGACGGCCAGCGCCGCATCGAGGGCGTGTGGAACGGCCGCACGCGCACGTATGACTTGCGCGGCAAGAAGTTCTGCGTGGTCATGGCCGGCAACCCGTACACGGAGACGGGCGACCGCTTCCGCATCCCGGACATGCTCGCCAACCGCGCGGACACCTACAACCTGGGTGACATCCTCGACGGGAAGGAGCACCTGTTCGCGCTCAGCTACCTGGAGAACGCGCTCACGTCGAACCCGGTGACGGCGCCGCTGGCCACGCGGGACCCGGCGGACACGCACCGCCTCATCCGCATGGCGCAGGGCGAGGAGATTCAAACGGGCGAGCTGAAGCACGGCTACGCTGCGGCGGAGCTCCAGGAAATCATCGCCGTGTTCCAGCGCATGTTCCGCGCGCAGTCGGTGCTGCTGAAGGTCAACCTCCAGTACATCGCCTCGGCGGCGCAGGATGAGCGCTTCCGGACCGAGCCCGCGTTCAAGTTGCAGGGCAGCTACCGCAACATGAGCAAGCTCACGGAGAAGATCGTCGCGGCCATGACGGACGACGAGCTGGAGCGGCTCATCGATGACCACTACCAGGGTGAGTCGCAGACGCTGACGACGGCGGCCGAGCAGAACCTGCTCAAGCTGGCGGAGATGCGCGGCCGGCTCACGCCGGAGAAGGCGAAGCGCTGGGAGGAGATCAAGCAGGGCTTCGCCCGCGTGAAGCGCATGGGCGGCAAGGACGACGACCCGGTGGCGCGCGTCACTGGTCAGCTCAGCGGCATCGAGGAGCAGCTCGGCGCCGTCCGGGACGCGGTGATGCAGGCCGCCACGCACGTCTCCGCCAGCACCTCCCGCGAGGAGCAGCCGGGCGTGGTGGTGGAGGTGCTGCCCCGCCTGGAGTCCCTGCGCGAGGCCGTGCTGGAGGTGGCGCAGGTGAGCCGCGAGGCCGCGAAGTCCAGGCCGGCGCCCGTGGTGGCGCCCGCGCCCGCCCCCGCGGGGCCGGACCTGACGCCGTACCTCAAGCACCTGGCGCACCTGCTCAAGGCCCTCACGGAGCGGGTGGCGGCCCAGGCCGCGGCGCAGGCGGAGCAGCCCGAGTCGGCGCCCACGGTGCGGATGGCGGCGCCCGCGCCCGCGCCGCCCCAGGACTTCGGCCCGTACATGGAGCAGCTCTCCCGCGCCATCACCGCGCTGGCGGAGCGGCCGGTGAACGTGTCGGCCAGTGTCCCTGCCGAGGCGCTCCAGCGGACCGCCGTCAATGGCCCGTCTCCGGCGGAGCTGAGCCGGCAGATCGAGCTGGTGGAGGGCGTGTTGCTCCCGCTGGAGCGCGCCTCGCGCCGCGCGATTCAGGGCGAGGGCGAGGGCGTGAAGTCGCTCCAGGTCTGGCAGAACGTCACTGAGGCTCTGGAGCTGCTGCGCTCCATGCTCCGGCGCTGAGAGGCGCCGCGCGTCAGCGGAACTGGCCTGAGCCCTCGACGCTGCCGTCGTCGAGGACTCGGGTCAGCGTGTCCTCCAACTGCTGGCCGTCGGTGGCCGTCACGCGGAGGTCGAAGGGGCCATCGCCCATGCCGCTGTCGTTGACGAAGTAGTTGTAGCTCTCGCGGCGGACCTCCTGCCAACCCCCGGTGCCCCGGCGCCACTCCAGCTTCTGGATGGGCAGGCGGTGGTTGCGCACCTGGATGGCCGTCCACCAGGGGTTGCTGCCGTCCTTGAAGTGGTACTCGATGTTGCCGGCCACGTCGCAGGACACGGGCGTCCAGGTGATGTCCACCCGGCCGAGCCGCATCTCCGCGATACGGGCGAAGGCCTCGCGGCTCAGGTCCAGGTGGCCGGCCGCGCACTCGGGGCAGCGGTCGACGATTCGTACGCGGACGGAGCCCTGGGGGCCGGTGATGTCCACGCACTGTCCACACGCCGCGCTGTTGGCGTACTGGGGCGTGTTCATGGCGGCCACCATCAGGTCTCCGGTGGGCGCGTAGCTGCAATTGCCCGAGCCGTTGGCATCGTAGAAGGTGGCGATGCCTCGCTGCTCCTCGCCCAGCGGAACACCGCCGCCGGACGGGTCTTCACTGCAAGCGCCGCAGGCGAGGATGACCGCGGCGGCCGGGAGGAGGAAACGTCGGGACTGCGAGCGGAGAGGGTGCATGGTCGCTCAGCATACCCGGTTGGCCCGGCGCGAGGCCGGGCCCTGGAGGGCAGGTGTTCAGCGGCCCCGGGCGGAGGCGCCCTTGAGCGCGCGGGCCTGGGCGACCAGGTTCACGAACTCGACGCGGTCCGCGTTTCCGTCCGTGGCGCCCTGGGCCAGCTTCTCCGTGGTGGACAGGCTCCAGCCTTCCGACGCGGGGCTCTCTCGCAGGATGTCCGCGGTGGCGGCCACGGCGAGCGCGAAGCGGAAGTCCGGGGAGGCCTCGTCGAGCGACGCGCGCAGCATGTCGCGCTGGAAGGGGAAGGCGTGCTCGGAGGCCTCGGTGCCGTTGGGGGCCTTGGCGCGCACGCGCACGGTGGCCAGGGGCTCGGTGGCCGCGTCCGTCAGGTCCACTTCGTACAGCGCGGTGACGTTGTGGCCCGCGCCAATCTCACCCGCGTCCACCTTGTCGTTCCGGAAATCTTCGTCCGCGACGTCGCGGTTCTCGTAGCCGACCAGGCGGTAGCGCTTGACGGAGGCGGGGTTGAACTCGACCTGGAACTTCACGTCCTTGGCGATGACCTCCAGCGTGCCGGTGAGCTGCGTCTCGAAGACCTTGCGCGCCTCGCGGAGGCTGTCCACGTAGAAGCAGTTGCCGTTGCCCTTGTCGGCCAGCTTCTCCATCAGGTCATCGCGGTAGTTGCCCATGCCGAAGCCCACGGAGGTGAGCGTCACGCCTTCGGCCGTGTACTTGCGGATGGTCTCCAGCATGGCGTCCGCGCTGAGGTTCTGACCGATGTTGGCATCGCCGTCGGTGAGGACGACGACGCGGGACACCACACTCCCCGAGGCCTTCTTCACCGCGTGGCGGTAGGCCAGCTCCATGCCGGAGCCCATCGCCGTGCCGCCGCCCGCCTGGAGCGCGTCGAGCGCGGCGTGGATGCTCTTCACGTCGGTGGCGGGCGTGGGCGCCAGCACGTCCCGGGTGCTGCCCGCGTACGTGACGATGGCGACGGTGTCGTTCTCGTTGAGGTTCTTGACGGCGATCTTGATGGCCTCCTTGGCCAGCGGCAGCTTGTCCTCCGAGTGCATGGAGCCGCTGGTGTCGATGAGGAACACCAGGTGCGCGGGCTTGCGCTGCGAGCGCGAGACGACCTTGCCCTGCACGCCCACGCGCAGGAAGTGGCGCTTGGCGTTGAACGGGGAGGGCGCGCCCTCCAGGTGCACGCTGAAGGCGCCCTTCTCCGGAGGCGCGTAGCGGAACTTGAAGTAGTTGACGAACTCCTCCACGCGGACGGCGGAGGCGGGCGGGAGCCGGCCCTGATTCAGGTAGCGGCGCGAGACGGTGTACGACGCCGTGTCGACATCCGCCGCGAAGGTGGAGAGCGCGTCCTTTGTCGTCTCGACGAAGCCGTGGGCCTTCCACGTCGTGAAGGAGTTGCCCCCGGTGTCGTTCTTCGCCACCGACGCGCTGTCATCGAGGGGCATCGGCTTCGAGGGCGAGGGCCCGCGCGCGGCCTGCTCCATCTCCAGCTTGCCCAGGGCCATGGACTTCTTCGCCGCCGAGGGCGCCTTGTGCCGCTCCGCGACCATGGCCGGCGCGGGGGGCGGGGGCGGCGCTCCAGCCCCCATGGAGGCTCCGGAAGAGGGCGCGCTCCGATGCTCTGCCGCGGAGAGGGGCTCGGCGGCGGGGACCTCCGCGCCCTTGTCCTGCTGCACACGGGGCATGTCGCGCGTGGCCTGAGGCGCCGGGGTGGCCGCGGCGGCGCGCTCCTCGGGGGCCGGGCTGCGGCTCACGCACGCGGGCAGGCTTCCGACGACGAGCAGGGCACTACCCCAGACGGTCAACTGGCGCTTCAGCGAGAAGGGGGACATCCGGTCTCCAAGGTCGAGAATTGAGTGGGTCGCCGCCTGAAAACGCACGGCCTTGGAAAATGGGTCTACGGCGATGAATTTTCCGGCGAACACCCGCGCCGGCCGTCCTTGTCTGGCGCGGTGCCGTCTGACAGGGTGCCGGCCCATGCAGACCGCCAGGCCATTTCGAGTTCTGGGTATCCAGCAGATCGCCATTGGGGGCGCGGACAAGGCGCCGCTCCGCAAGCTCTGGGTCGACCTGCTGGGCTTGACGCCCCACGGCACCTACCGCAGCGAACGCGAGAACGTGGACGAGGACATCGTCACCGCGGGCGCGGGTCCCTTCAAGGTGGAGGTGGACCTGATGCAGCCGGTGGACCCGGAGAAGAAGCCGCGCGTCCACGAGACGCCGCTCAACCACGTGGGCCTCTGGGTGGACGACCTGCCCACCGCCGTCCAGTGGCTGGAGTCCCAGGGGCTCCGCTTCGCGCCGGGCGGCATCCGCAAGGGGGCCGCGGGGCACGACATCACCTTCGTCCACCCCAAGGGCAGCGAGCAGTTCCCCTATGGCGGGGAGGGCGTGCTCATCGAGCTGGTGCAGGCGCCCAAGGAGGTCATCGCCGCCTTCGAGACGCTCGCCGCCGCGGGGCACTGAGCCCCGCGGGCGTCACCGTCCGGCGGGGGCGTGGTGTCCCTGCCGGAAGACGCGCTCCGCGAGGCTCCGGAGCGCGGGCCGCACCACGCGCTCCAGCCGGTCCACGGCCAGGCACAGGGCGAAGGTGAGGCCGATGATGACGGCGGTCAGCACCCAGTATTGGAGCCAGCCGCTGCGGTCGCCGAAGAAGCGTTGGAACGAGAAGACGCCGCCGAGCCGGTAGAACAGCAGCATCTCGTGGAAGAAGTACGCGGACAGCGACGAGGTGCCGAACACCTCCACGAAGCGCCGCAGCCGGGACGGCGCCGCGTCCACGGGCGTCCGCGCCTCCAGCCACGTCAGCAAGAGCAGCACGGTGCTCACCCAGCCGAAGCGCGCCGCCGCGTTGGACGGATTGGCCACGAAGAAGCGGTGGGGCGGGTAGAGGCCGTAGAGGACGTCGCCGAACACCGCGCCCGTGAAGCCCAGTCCCATGAGCACCAGCAGGGCCTTGATGAGGCCGCTGCGTCCCCAGACGCCCGCCACCGTCCCGGCGAAGACGCCGAGCCACGCGTAGCCCAGCCAGGGCAGGAGTGGGAAGGGGGCGAAGGAGGACTTCTCCGTCAGCGTCGCCCAGGGGCCGTCCACCTGTTCGCCGAGCGGTGACACGGCGAAGGTGAGCATGGCGAGGATGAAGGCGCCGGAGCTCAGAATCCGCGGTCGCGCGGAGAGGAGGGCGGCCACGGGGAGGACGATGAGCAGGCAGAGGCCCACGCACTGGAGGATGTCCATGCGGAGGATCCACACCGGCTCTCGCAGCAGGGGGAACCAGGCCCAGTTGACCAGCGTGGCCACCGCGAGCACCTCGCCCGCGCGGCGGAGGTTGCGGTGGACGCGGGCGCGCAGCATGCCTCCGGAGGCGCTGCGCACCATCATCAGCGCGGTGGCGAAGCCGGCGGAGAAGATGAACGCGGGGGCCACCAGCCCGTCGACGCGCAGCAGCCGCGCCACCCACTCCGACTGGCGCAGCTCGGGCGTCAGCAGGGCCAGGGTGTGCGTCTGGACCATGAACAGCACCGCGATGCCCCGCAGCCAGTCAATGGCGCGGACGCGATCGCGGGAGATGACGAGAGGGGAGGCGGGCGTTGACGTCACGGCCCGCCTACCCTACGGCATCAGCGCACCCAGCTCACGTGACTGATCGTGAATTTGGAGCCGTCCTGCTTCTCCGCGTTCGTCATGGGCGAGTAGACACGCGTGGAGAAGGTGTTGGCGGCGGTGTCTACCTCCACGAGCCGCGTCAGGTTCGACGTGTTCTCGTGATAGGCCGTCAGGATCTGATGGATGGTGTTCCCGTGGACGCCGGTGCTCGCCAGATACGCGGCGTTGCCCGTGTGGCCCGAGAAGACGAAGCGGACGTTGGCGTACTGCTTGATGAGCTGGTCGAACACGTACTGCGGGCTGTTGTTGCCGTAGCCGCCGTTGCGCGGCTCGATGGTGCCCCCGCCCGTGAGGTGGGAGTGGGTGTTGATGATGACGTTGTGCCGGGGGTGCTGCGCCAGCACCGTCTTGGCCCAGTCGACGGCGCCCGTGCGCGCCCACAGCTCCAGGTTCAGCACCAGCCAGTCCAGGCCGCCCGCGGAGAAGGTGTGGTAGGAGTTGTCGATCTTCCCCGCCTCGTACACGCCCGCGAGCGCGGTGAAGCGCGAGAGCGGGAAGTACGCGTTGAAGGTGCTCGTGTCGCGCAGGTTGGCGTTGACGTTGCCGGGGCAGGCGCTGCCACCCGGGCACACGGCCGCCGTGTCGTGATTGCCAATGGCGTACACGTAGGGGATGCCGGCGGTGTCCAGAATCTCGGTGGACTCGCTGGCGCGGACGTACTGGATGTGGTCCGGCGTGTCCCAGTTCACCACGTCACCCGTGTGCAGCACGAAGCGCAGGTCCAACGTGCTCCGGTTGTCCACCAGCCACCGCAGCCGGTGGTCGAGCCGGGTGGCGGGCGTGGTGAGGACCTCGTTCTGCGTGTCCGGGATGACGGCGAAGGTGAACTTCGTGTCGACCGGCGGGGGCGACTCGGGGGCCACGTAGAACTTGATGCCCTGGCTCACCCAGCCGGCGGCGGTGAGCTCGTTGCGCTGGGCCTCGGTGATGGCGAAGCGGTGCTTGCGCAGCGCGGTGTTGGAGTACCGGTACACGGGGACCAGGCACGCCGCGGGCGTCTTCGACGCGTAGAAGCCGACGTTCTCGTTCGTCGTGTAGCCGCCGTTCTGCATGAGGTCGTTCCGCTCGGCCTCATCGATGGTCCAGAAGTGCTCCGAGCGGCTGGGGCTGTAGATGCGGTAGACGGGCGACAGCCCCGTCCCCGTGGAGGGCGCGGCGCGGAACGCCACGCCCCGGTTGTCCGTGTAGCCCCAGGTGGTGGCGGCGTTGGCGGCCTCGTTCGCGTTCAGGGTGTAGAGGCTGTCACCGTTCGTGGGCCGGATGCGGTGGTGGACCTCCCGGCTCAGCGCGGCGCAGTCGAGCGCCGACGCCGTGGTGGCGACCTCGCGGGCCTCTTCCATCGGCCCGCCGCATGCCGCCAGCCAGCCCACCAGTGCCATGGGAACTGCGGTTCTCAGGTGCCTCAAAGGTGTCTCCTCGCAGGGGTGTGATGCGGCCCAGGTTCGCCGCAAAACGCGTATTGCGAGAATTTCCTTAGCGCCTGAGATGCAGTCATCAAAGACCCACTTCAGGAGTGTCTACCGGTAACCAGTCGCGTCCGCGGGCTTCCCTGCGTCCTGGACCTCGGGGACGTAGCGCCACGCGTCGGGCTGGCTGCCGTCCAGGTCGGTGAAGCCGTACACGCGGGCAAGCTGGCCGCTGGAGAGGGACTGGCCGTTCCATCGGGCCCGCTCCGGGTCCGCGGCCAGGGCGGCGACGGCGCGGCCGACGTACGCCGGAGACTCCGAGATGACGAAGTGAGGCTCCTTCGCCGTGGCCTCGCGCCAGTTGGCCTCGGTGACGCCGAAGTGCTCCAGCATGCCTTCGGAGCGCATCCATCCCGGTGTCAGCGCCAACGCGGTGCCGCCATGGGGCTTCAGCTCCTGGCCCTGGCTCCACGCCAGCCGGAGCAGGGAGTTCTTCGCGAGGTCATAGAACGCCGAGACGCGGTACTTCGTCGCGTTGTACTCGGCGGTGCCGTCGGTGACTTCGACGACCAGGCCTCCTGGCCGGCGGATGAGCAGCGGCAGGGCGAAGTGGCTGGTGACGAGGTGGGTCTCCACGCCCAGCCGGAGCAGTCGCAGACCCTTGTCGAGCGAGTGCTCCCACACGCTCTTGTTCCACTCAAAGATGTACTCACCACCCCAGATGTCGTTCACGAGCACGTCGAGCCGGCCCTGCTCACGGTCGATGCGCTCCACCAGGGCGCGCACCTGCTCGGGCTCCAGGTGGTCCACGCGCACGGGGATGCCAACGCCCCCCGCGGCCGTCACCAGCTCCGCCGTTTCCTCGATGGTCTCCGGCCGGTTCTGCTCCGAGCGTTGCGCCCGCGTCGTCCGGCCCGTCACGTAGACAGTGGCCCCCGCGGCGCCCAACTGCACGGCGATGCCTCTGCCCCCGCCGCGCGTGCCGCCCGCCACCAGCGCCACGCGTCCTTTCAATGTCCCAGTCATGTCTGTCTTCTCCGTGGAAGGTGCTGCTGGAGGGCGACCCTACGAGGGATTCTTGACACCTCCTGTCAGGATGGGGGCCGTTGGCGCGCTTCGCGCAAGAAGTCGCTGCGACCGTTTCGGGGCTCGCCTGTTCGACCGTGCACGCGTCCACACGACGCAATCCGTACGCGAGGAGGTTTCGTGATTCGACGAATCATCCTGGGCGCCACCGCCGTCTGTCTGCCCGGAGTGGCGCTCGCCAAACCGCCGGCGGCAAGCGGGGTGTGTGCCACCTATCCCAGTGCGCCTGCCTGCATGGGACAGCAACCCGCTTGCACGCTCTGCCACTCCGCGCCGCCGCAACGAAATGTCTTCGGCGCATCACTGGAACCCCATCTGGCCCCCGGGGCGCCGCGTCCCTTGTCGGACGGTGACTTCGCCATGGCCCTGCCCGCGGCGTTGCGCGCGGTGGAATGGGAGGACGCCGATGGGGACGGCGTGCCGAACATGGAGGAGTTGCTGCGCGGCACCTGGCCCGCGGATGCCGCCAGCGCTCCGAAGGCGCCTCGGGACTGCGTCGCGGGGCAGAATCCCGCCTACGACGTGTGCCGCTATGATCTGCGCTTCGCCTACCGGCGGGTGCTGCTCGATTTCTGTGGGAGGTCGCCCACGTACGCGGAGCTCCAAGCCTTCACCACGCGGAGCGAAGACAGCCAGCGCGAACTCCTCGACGCGGAGCTGGACCGCTGCACGGAGAGCGAGTTCTGGCGGGGAAAGAATGGCCAGCTGTGGAAGCTGGCCCATCCGAAGATCCGCCCGGTGGGCTCCATCAAGTCGGGCGAGGACGCGGGGCCCATTCCCCTCGCGGATTACTACGATGACTACGCCCTCTACGCGTACGCGCAGCTCGACGACCACGACGCGCGCGAGGTGATGACGGCGCGATTCCACGTGCGCCGGCAAACGGATCCCACGCGCTACACCGCGACGCCCACCTTGCCTTCCCAGTTCGTGGAAGAGGCCCACCGTGCTGGCAACCTCACGTCGAGGTGGAGTCTCGTGTCCTTCGTGATGTTCACCGCGCTGCCTCGGAACGCGGCGTCCCAGAGCTACCGCGCGTACCTGGGGCTCGACATCGCGATGCAGCAGGGGCTCTACAGTGTCCCCGGGGAGCCTCGGGACTACGACGCCAAGGGGGTCCAGGCGCCCGCATGCGCCGCGTGCCACGCGACGTTGGATCCGCTGAGTTACCCCTTCCGCAATTACAACGGCATCTCGGGCTTGTCCTCCACGGCTCGCTACGTGCCCGGACGCATCGAGCGGTACTTCGCCGCGGAGGCGCCCACCATCACCCAGATACCGGAGTCGGGCTTCCTGCTGGGCCAGCCCGTTCGCGACCTCCAGGAATGGGCCCAGGTGGGCGCCAACAGTGACGCCTTCGCCATCTCCGCCGTCACCGACTACTGGAAGCTGCTCGTGGGCCACGCGCCCACGGCCGAGGAACAACCGGAGTTCGTCGCGCTCTGGCAACGCTTCAAGGGTGTGCACGCCTACAGCGTGCAGCGGATGCTTCACGAGTTGATTCGCACGGAGGCCTACGGTGCGCCTTGAGACCTGTTTGTTCATGGCGGTCATCGCGGTGGCGGGGTGCACGCGGCAGCCCCTGGCGCGAGATGGGGACCTGGACGCCGGTACGCCGCCCGGGGAAAGCGAGCCGGATTCGGGGACGCCGATGGCGGTCGCCAAGTCGACCCGGAACAACCTCCGCTTCAAGGGCCCGGAGCGGCTGACGGCCGACTTCGCCTCCGCGCTCGAGTTGCCGCCGGACCAGGTGTGCAACGAGCTGGGGCAATACTCGTGCGCCGAGTCCGTCCACACCGTCACGTTGGGGGGCGTGGACCCCTACCAGAGTGGCCTGTACGATCCGCTCCCCATCACCGGCGTGACCACGCCCATCGCCGTGGACCGGATGGCACTGGCGGGGTGTTCGCAGCGCGTCGCGCTCGACGTCGCCGCACCGTCGCAGGCCGTCCTCTTCAGGGGCGTGGCGTTGGACGCGCAGGGCAGGTTGGTGGACCGTGAAGGCACGGCGGTGCGGGACGCCATCAACGGCCTCTATCAGCGAGGGCTCCAGCGCGACGCCCAGGCTTCCGAGATGCAGGCGTGGCTCCAACTCGCCGCCGACATCGAGTCCTCGACCCGTCCCGCCCCGGGCCGCGACTGGATGACCGCGGTCTGCTTCGCCGTCCTGTCCTCCGCCGAGTCCGTCTTCTTCTGAGGGAGCCTTCCATGTCGCTTCGCAAGAATGGCCGGCTCTCGCGCCGGGAGTTGATGCAGGCGCTGTCGATGTGCGCCGCGGGTTCGACGGCGCTGGGGCCCTGGCTGACGGGCTGCCGCGAGTCGCTCGAATCACCTGCGTCCAGGGAAGCACAGGGGGGCGCGCGCCGGGCGAGGCTCGACGGCAGGCCGCGCTTCCTCATCGTCGTGGGCGCCGCGGGTGGGGCCTCCATCGTCGACAGCTTCCTGGCGGTCCGCGCCTCGGAGGCGGGGGTCGATGCGGCGCGCCTCAACACCTTCGCGGATGCACAGGTGTTGGACGTGCCGGGCTCGCCGTTTCGCGCGGTGCGCGTCTCCAGCCTGCGCCTGGGCGACATCCCCGTGCCGGTGTTCACGGACCAGCTCCCCTTCGTGACGAAGCACAAGGACTCGATGCTGGTGGCGACGACCGTGGGCACGTCCGTCAACCACGCCATCGCCCAGAAGCGGAGCCTCACGGGCAACGCGGCGTGGCGGGGCCGGACGCTCCAGGAGTGCGTGGCCCTGCAATACGGCGCGGACTGTCCCATCCCGAATGTGAACATGGGGACGGGCGGCTACGCGGAGCGGGGGACGGACGCGTCGCTGCCGGCCCACTGTTATGGCGAGGTGGTGACCAACGCATCGCTGTGGTCGTTGGGGCTCGATGGTCGCAAGGGGCTCAAGGACGTGCCGTCGGAGGAGGTGGTGGCGATGGCCCGGCGGACGCGGAACATGCTGGATGCGCGCTCCGTCTTCGGTCAGACCTTCGAGGACGCCCCGGCGCTGCGCCGCTGGAATGATCAGCGCATCGTGGGACAGCCCGCGTTGGAGATGCAGGACCTCATCAACCGGCTCAGTGTGTTGCCGGATGCACCGCCTCGGATTCCGTTGTCCGAGTACGGCCTGACGGGTTCTCCGGATGGCGCCCGGCTGCGCACGGCGTTTCCGAACTACCTCACGGACCCGGTGGAGGGGCAGGCGGCCCTGGCGTACCTGCTGCTCAAGTACCGCGTGTCGGTGACGGTGACCCTGGGGCCGTCATTCAACGTGTCCGTGGGCGGGGACTTCGGCATCGCGAATCCACCGCTGGCCTTCGACTTCAGCCACAACGGCCACCGCGCCGGGCAGGCCTTCATGTGGGCGCGGGTCCTGCGTGTCGTGGACCGGCTCATCGACCTGCTCAAGGCCGAGCCCTTCGACGTGACGACGGGAGAGAGCTTCTGGGACCGGACGTTGATCTACGTCGCCACGGAGTTTGGCCGCACCCGCACACGTGTCGAGAACGCCACCGAGTTCGGCACCGGGCACGACCTCAACAACGGCTTCCTGCTGCTCTCGCCGATGCTCCGGGGCAACACGGTGCTGGGCGGCGTCGACCCGAGCACGACGCTGGCCTACGGCTTCGACGCGCGCACGGGCGCACCCGCGCCGGGGAAGCTGTCATCGAACGAGGCGGACATCTTCTCCGGCATCCTGACCGCGATGGGCGTGGACACGTCGGGCAGTGGCCTCCCCGACGCGAGCGCCTTTCTTCGCGGCTGAGCCACGGACTTCAGTAGAGCCCGCTCGGGCACGTCAGGAACGGCTCCGGCGCGCCACGGTCCTGGAGCTGCATGAGACAGCGGAGCGCCTCGGGGTCTGCGGAGTCCGCGAGGTACGTCCGCCGCCACAGCATCGCGGCGATGCGCTGGGGGAGCTGCGGGGCGGGCGCGACGAGGGCGCGGTGAACGCCGTTGCCGCCTCGCGGGGCGGTGGCCGCCGCGGCCTCGAGCTTCGCCACCTCGTCCGGGCAGCCGTCCGGGCAGTTGTAGAGGAACACCGCGTGGCCGTGCTCCAGGTTGTGGATGTAGAGGCACGGGTGCACTGGCTCCGTGTGGTGGTAGCACGGTGCGACATTGCCGCAGTGGAGGCCGGAGTTCGGCGGGTTCTCCCCGTTGCCGCATCCGTCGGTGGAGCACGAGTCCAGGTGGTGCGAAGGGCTCGGGTCCGACAGCGGGAAGTTGAACCGCGCGCACGCGGCATCCGGGTCGGCTTCGGTCTCGCCGCAACCCGTGAGCGCGAGGACCGTGAGGAAGGGGAACAGGAGAGGGCGGGGCATCACGGCTGCGTCATACCGCATCAGCCTGGAAACGCACCCCGCCGCTCCACGTCGGTGCCGCGCAGCCCCTTGAAGCCCAGGGAGGCGGCGAGGCGCAGGAAGTCCGCCTGCGGCAGGCTCAGGTCGCTGGCGCCCGGGTCGAAGTTCAGCGTCGCCAACAAGGCCTCGAGGACCCTGGGGACGCGGCTGCGGAGGGCGAAGTCCACCTTGCCCGGCAGATACCCCGTGTTGGCGGCGATGACGATGTGGTCGGGCAGGCGCTGGGCCCAGCGCACGGCGACCTGGGGGTGCACCTGCGCCTCCGAGCTGAACAGCAAGAGGACGATGTTGTTCGTGGTGCGAGGCGGCGTCTTCGCGCACCGGGCCGTCTCGCGCTGCACCTCCAGTCGGCAGTCATGCAGCGCGTCGACGCCGGGCACGTTGCCTCGCGCGATGTCCGTGGCGCTGCCCGCTCGCAGCAGCACCTCCAGCGCGATGGGCGCGGCGAACCGGGACGACCGCCGGGCCGCGTTCAGCAGCGACACGGCTTCGGTCACGGCCGTACGCCCGGCGCGGCGCAGGGCGTCCTTCATGAACGGGATGGGCGCATCCGCGCCGTGCGCCGCCACCGTTCCGAGGACGGCGAGCCACTCCAGCGGGCCCGGGACGACGCTGGGCGACGCGAGCAGGTAGGTGAGCAGGCTGCAATTCAAAGCGGGCTCCTGCCCCTGTGCGGACAGCAGCAGCGAGCCTGGATACCCGCCCGGCGTGCCCTGCGGGGCCACGACGAGCGAGGGGATGCCGTGCGGCAAGCCGGCGGTGTCTGGTGAGGCGCCCTGGGGCCCCCTTCCGCTGCTCCGAGGCGGCGGCCGGTTCGCGGGTTCCAGCACGACCAGCGCCTCCGGGGCCACCAGCCCCAGCCGCTCCCGCATGGCCGGCGAGAAGGCATGCTCCCCCTTGTCCGGAACACGCGCTGTCACCCGGGCTCCCGCGGCCTGAAGGGCGCGAAGCGCCAGGACGCCCGCGGTGAGGCCCTCCACGCCGGGGTGGGGCACCACCACCACGCGGCGGTCCTTCAGCTCCGCGAGGAATCGGCGCGCCTCGGTCAGCGCGGCTTCAGGGGCGGGCCAATGCGGGTCCTGGAGATGTCCGAGCAACATGCGCGAAGGTTTAACGCCGCTCTGACATGAAGGCGGCGGGTGGCGGAGAGGCCGCACGCTGCCCGGCCGGGCTCTTGCGGGCCCATCACCTGGGAGATCCACCGCCACGCCCAAGACGTGTCGCGTCGCGTCGGCCGCCCCGGAAGCACGACCGTATGGGGGATGACAGGTGACGGCGGACGCCCAGTTTCGGAGTGTCATCCGCCGCGCCTTCTTCTACGGTCCGGCGCCATGAACCGGAAACATCCCCTGAATTCCCTCCTGAAGACGGCCGCCGTGGCTGTCGCGCTGCCCACCTTCCTGGGGTGTGCCCAGGACTCCCATGCGACGCGCGAGGCGCCCCCCGCGGCCGAGTCCCAGGCCGCCCCGAGCGCCGCGTCCAAGCCCACGCCCGAAGAGGCGAAGGCGTTCGTGGAGAAGGTCAACGCGGACTTGAAGGCCCTGTGGACGAAGCAGGCCACCGCGGAGTGGATCAAGTCCACGTACATCACCGACGACACCGAGCGGAACGCCGCGTACGTCAACGAAGAGGTGCTGGCGTACGTCAACGGCGCCATCAAGGAGGCCCAGCGCTTCGACGGCCTGACGCTGGACGCGGACTCCGCGCGCATGCTGCACCTGCTCAAGGTGTCGCAGGCGCTGCCCGCGCCGTCGGACGCGCAGAAGCGCGCCGAGCTGGCCGCGACGGCGGCGAAGCTGGAGGGCCTGTACGGCAAGGGCAAGTACTGCGGTCCGGACGGGAAGGGGAAGTGCCGCGACCTCGAGGTGCTGTCCGACGTCATCGCGGAGAGCCGCAACTACAACGAGCTGCTCGACGCGTGGCAGGGCTGGCACTCGGTGGCGCGCCCCATGCGCCCGCTGTACGAGCGCCTGGTGTCCATCTCCAACGAGGGCGCCAAGGACATCGGCTTCAACGACCTGGGCACGCTGTGGCGCTCCGCGTACGACATGCCGCCCGCGGAGTTCGAGGCCGAGGCCCAGCGCCTGTGGGGCCAGGTGAAGCCCCTCTATGACGACCTGCACTGCTACGTGCGCGGCCGGCTGGCGAAGCAGTACGGCGCCGACAAGGTCCCCGAGGGCAAGCCGATCCCCGCGCACCTGCTCGGAAACATGTGGGCGCAGGAGTGGAACAACATCTACCCGCTGGTGGAGCCCTTCCCCGGACAGGCCAGCCTGGACGTGGACGCGGCGCTGAAGCAGCAGAAGTACGACGCGATGCGGATGGTGAAGCTGGGCGAGAAGTTCTTCACCTCGCTGGGGCTCAAGGCGCTGCCGCAGACCTTCTTCGAGCGCTCGCAGTTCACCAAGCCGGAGGGCCGTGACGTCGTGTGTCACGCCAGCGCGTGGGACGTGAACTTCGACAACGACCTGCGCATCAAGATGTGCATCAAGCCCACCGAGCAGGACCTGGTCACCATCCACCACGAGCTGGGCCACAACTACTACTACACGTACTACTACCAGCTCCCGGTGCTCTATCAGGCTGGCGCCAACGACGGCTTCCACGAGGCCATCGGTGACGCGCTCACCCTGTCCATCACCCCGGGCTACCTCCAGCAGGCCGGCCTGCTGAAGGCGGTTCCGAAGAACGAGAAGAACCTCATCAACCTCCAGCTGAAGGACGCGCTGGAGAAGATTGCCTTCCTGCCCTTCGGCCTGCTCGTGGACCAGTGGCGCTGGGAGGTGTTCTCCGGCCGCGTGCAGCCGGCGGACTACAACAAGTCCTGGTGGGCGCTGCGGGAGAAGTACCAGGGCGTGGGGGCCCCGGTGGCGCGCTCCGAGCAGGACTTCGACCCGGGCGCGAAGTACCACGTGCCCGCAAACGTTCCGTATACGCGTTATTTCCTGGCGCGAATCCTCCAGTTCCAGTTCCACAAGGCGCTCTGCGAGGCGTCGGGCTACCAGGGCGCCCTCCACGAGTGCTCCATCTATGGGAACAAGGAGGCCGGCAAGCGGCTCCAGGCCATGTTGGAGCTGGGCGCGAGCAAGCCGTGGCCCGACGCCCTCCAGGCCATGACGGGGACCCGGCAGATGGACGCCACGCCGCTGCTCGACTACTTCAGCCCGCTGCGCACCTGGCTCCAGGCGCAGAACAAGGGGCAGAAGTGTGGTTGGTAACGGTCTTGAGTAGACGCGCCGGGCGGCCACGCTTAAATTGCGGTCGTCTAGGCGGGTTCGCTCGTAGGACCGGACGGCGGATATTCGCGTCCGTGACGAAAGAAGAAGAACGCAAATGGCTACTGGTACCGTGAAGTGGTTCAACGATGCGAAGGGTTTCGGTTTCCTCACGCAGGACGGCGGTGGTGAGGACGTGTTCTGCCACCACACGGCCATCAACATGGATGGCTTCCGCACCCTTCAGGAGGGCCAGAAGGTGGAGTTCGAAGTGACCCGCGGCCCCAAGGGTCTGCAGGCGCAGAACGTCCGCGCGGCCTGAGCCGAGCGTCGTTCGAACTGCTTCTGTTGCATCATGAGGGTCCGGCCCCACGGGGTCGGGCCCTTCGTGCTTTCTGGAGTGCCCCACCGTGTACCCGTCGACGAAGTTCCGCCTCCGCCGCGCCTGTCTGCTGCCTGTCCTCGCCACGCTCGGGTGCTCCACCACGCCGGCCGTGCCAGCGAGCACGCGACAGGCCGAGCCCCCCGAAGCCGCGGCCCCCGCATCACCGGGGGCCCAGGAGCCCGCGATGCCGCCCGCCTTCGATGCCGCCGCCCTCAAGGCGGAGCTGGTTGCCCGTCACGGCGAGGCGCAGCGGGCGCGCATCGAACGGGGTGTGGACCAGGTGGCGGTGCTGTGGCGGCCGGAGGATGGGGACCTCGCTCCATTCGTCCGTGAGCAGTTCCTGTCGGAGCCCCAGGCGCTCGACGCGACGTTCCAGCGGCTGGAGCGGCTGTTCGAGCAGCTCGACGGGCACATGTACGAGATCAGCCGGGAGCTGAGCTGGTACACGGACCTGGACCTGGGGCCGCTGCTGCCGGTCGAGCCGTTGCTCGCGGCGTATTCCCCGGCGGCGAATGTCACGGAGGACCTGTTCCGTTCCCGCGTGGGCTTCGTGGTGCTGCTCAACTTCCCGCTCACCACGCTGGCCGAGCGCGTGGCGCAGGGCCCCACGTGGACGCGGCGGCAGTGGGCGGAGGCGCGGCTGGCGGGGCGCTTCGGCGTGCGTGTTCCCGCGGAAATCGAACAGGCGTCCTCGCGCGCCATCGCCGCGGCCAACCTCTACATCGCCGAATACAACATCTGGATGCACCACCTGGTGGACGCGCAGGGGCGCCGGCCCTTTCCCAAGGGGCTGCGCCTCATCAGCCACTGGAACCTGCGTGACGAGCTGAAGGGGGACTACGGCGACGCGGCCACGGGCGCGTTGAAGCAGCGGATGATCGTCCAGGTGATGGAGCGCATCATCACGCAGTCGATTCCCGCCGCCGTCATCGACAATCCCCGGTTGGACTGGGACCCCTTCACCAACGCCGTCACGGTGGCGCCCGCGGAGTCGGTGGAGGCGGATGCCCCCGCGCGCACGGTGAAGCCGGACACGGCCTCGGAGTCGGACACGCGGTATGCGCACCTGCTGGCCACCTTCCAGGCCGCGCGCGCGGCGGACCCGTACGTGCCGGTGGCCCCCACGCGCATCGCCCGCAGCTTCGAGCTGACGCGCGAGCTGCCAGAAGCGCGGGTGCGGGCGCTGCTGACGCAGGTGCTGGAGTCACCGCTGGTGCCGCGCGTGGCGAAGGAGATCCAGACGCGCCTGGGCCGCGCGCTGGAGCCGCAGGACCTCTGGTACCCGGGCTTCAATCCCGGCGGGAAGAGGCCGGAGGCGGAGCTGGATGCGCTGACGCGCAAGCGCTACCCCACGGCGGAGGCCTTCGCGAAGGACCTGCCGCGCATCCTCCAGGGCATGGGCTTCACGAAGGCCAAGGCCGCGTGGCTGGCCGAGCGCATCCGCGTGGACGCCTCACGCGGCGCGGGCCATGCGATGCCGGCGCTGCGGCGCGGTGACTTTCCCCGTCTGCGCACGCGCGTGGAGAAGGGGGGCATGAACTACAAGGGCTACAACATCGCGGTGCACGAGCTGGGGCACAACGTGGAGCAGGTGTTCAGCCTCTACGGGGTGGACCACACCTTGCTCACCGGGGTGCCCAACAACGCGTTCACCGAGGCGCTGGCCTTCGTGTTCCAGTCGCGCGACTTGGAGCTGCTCGGACTGGGCAAGCCGGACGCGGCGAGCGAGCGGGAGCGGGTGCTCGGCGAGCTGTGGCAGACGTGGGAGCGCTCCGGCATCGCGTTGGTGGACATGGAGGTGTGGCACTGGCTGTACGCGCATCCGGACGCCACGCCCGCGCAGTTGCGCGACGCGGTGGTGGGCATCGCCCGGGGCGTGTGGAACCGGTACTACGCACCCGTGCTGGGCGGGGAGGGGAGCACGTTGCTGGCCGTCTACAGCCACATGATCAGCTACCCGCTCTACCTGCCCGACTATCCGCTGGGCCACCTCATCGCGTTCCAGATTGAGGAGCACCTGAAGCGCAAGGGCCCGCTGGGCGCGGAGTTCGAGCGGATGGCCACCTACGGCTCGGTGACGCCGGACCAGTGGATGGTCCACGCGACGGGGGCCCCGGTGAGCGCGGAGCCGTTGCTCCGCGCCGCCGAGGCCGCGCTCACGCGTTGAGGGGGACTACGGCTGCCGCGACGTGTCGCCCGGGATGTCGATGAGCTCGACGTCGAAGACGAGGACGGCGTTGGGCGGGATGCGAGAGCCGGAGGGCGGGCGCTCGCCGTAGGCGGTGTTGCCGGGGCAGGTGAGCTTCGCCTTGCCGCCCACCTTCATCTTCGCCACGCCCTGCGTCCAGCAGGGGATGACGCCGTTGAGCGGGAACTCCACGGGGATGCCGCGCTTGGCGGAGGTGTCGAAGATGGTGCCGTCCACCAGCCGGCCTTCATAGTGGACCTTCACGGTGTCGATGGCGCGCGGGCTGCGGCCCGTGCCCGCCTGCACCTGCTTGTAGACGACGCCCGAGGGCAGCACCTCCGCGCCGGGCTCCTTCGCCGCGCGGTCCAACGTGGCCTTGCCCGCGAGCGCCTGCCGCGCCTTGGCGAATGCCTGGACGCGCTGGCCCTGCTCCTTCGGGTCCACGTCCGACGTCTTGCCCGCCATGCCGTCCGCCATGCCCCGCTGGAGGACGACCAGCTCCTCGGGCGAAAGGGCGAAGAGGGACAAGTCCCGGCCGAGGGAGAGGCCGAGGGTGTAGATGGTTTGCTCGTCCTCGGCGGAGAGCGGCGCGGGCGCTGGCTCGGTGGCCGGTGCCGCCTTGGCCGCGGGCTTCTTCGCCGATTTCGAGTCCTGCGCCTGAGCCCCCGTCGCGCCGAGCGCGAACACCAGGGCCGCCGTCCACATCGATCGCATGCATCCACCTTTCATGAAGACGGGCGCACTATAGAGCGCCCCCGCTCACGCTGTGGACACAAGCCCGCGCGAAGAATTCAGCGAGGAAGCACGGCGGGCCCGCGAGGCCTCCGTGCGGCGACCGTTTTCTTGCGAGTTCGGCGCTCGCCTCTACCCTGCATCCAGGTTGCTTCACCCCCGGAGCAACCTGTTGCACCACTGACCGGAGGCGAAGAAGCCATGAGCGACAAGCGGAAGAACAAGCGGGCGCCCCTCGACATCTACCTGAACAAGTACATGGGTGGCGTGCCGTACATGTCGCGGGCCGCGGACATCAGCCAGGAAGGGCTGAGCCTCGCCCGGCTGCTCGAGCCTCAGCACGAGGCGAAGCGCATCGGCCTCCAGTTCCAGCTCCCGGGCTCGGAGGAGATCATCTACGCCGAGGGTGAAGTGGTGCGCGAGTGGGCGGAGCTGGGCACGGCCAAGCGCGAGCGCTCGGGTGTCCGCTTCACGCTGCTCACCGACCGCCACCGCAAGATGATCGACGCCTACGTCGACCGTCACGGCAACGAGAACTGAAGAACGTACCCGCGCTGTGCCCGCGGTGCCTGCCTTGACTTCCCCGGAAGCAGGCCCGTTGAATGGGGCGCCATTCGACCCTGAGACGACGTGCTGCGTCGGTTGAGGGCTGGAGGATTTCCCGTGAGGCACTCGCTGTGGGGGATGTTGCTGGCCGTGCCGCTGACCGCGCTCGGTCAGGGCAAGGAGGCGAAGGCCCCGAAGCCCACCGCCGCCGCCGTGATGACGGCACCGGGGGCACCGGGAGTGAATTGGGAAGGGCAGGTCCTGCGGGCCACGGGGGCCGGCGCCCCGGACCTGAAGGCCTCGAACCCCGGGCAGGCCCGCCTGGGCGCCGAGCGGACCGCCAAGCAGGTCGCCACGCAGAACCTCCTCGAACAGGCGCGCCGTCTCCCCATCAGCGCGGACCAAACCGTGGCGGACGCGCTGGCCCAGGACGACGTGCGCAAGCGCGTTGAGGCGGCGATTGGCGGCTACAAGGTCGTCGCCCGGCGCTTCTTCTCCGACAGCGGCGTGGAGATTGACGTGGAGCTGCCACTGGCGGCCCTCAGCGCGTCGCTCTTTCCTCCACCGGGCGCGGATGCGGTGATCGCCGTCAACGCGGCGGGCGCGAAGAAGTTCACGGGGCTGGTGGTGGACGCGCGCGGCTTGGGTGTCCAGCCGGTGTTGTCGCCCCGCCTGTTGGACAGCAGCGGCAAGGCCCTCTATGGGGCGGCGGCGCTCTCCAGCGAGAGCCGACGCGCGACGGGCGTCGCTGCTTGGTTCCAGAGCCTGGATGCGGCGAAGAAGGCGGCCCTGGTGGGCGACAAGCCCCTGGTCGTGAAGGCCACCCGCTCCCAGGGCTCGGACCTGGTCTTGGCTTCGGAGGACGTGAAGGCGCTCGTCGAGGCGAACACGCGCTTCCTGGCCGAGGGCCGGGTCGTCATCGTCACCCAGTAGCCTGGCGGGCGAATACATTCATGGCGTCGAGGTTCCAGGCAGGGTGATGCGGAAGGTCTTGTTGACGGTGGTGCTGTGTGGAGCCGCGGCGTGCGCGAAGCGTCAGGAGCCGGACTCCCTGGTGAAGGCCCGCGCGCTGATGGCGGAGGCGGAGAACCCGAGCGGCAATCTGGCGCTCCTGTGCGAGCCCACGGACGCCGAGGTGTATCTGGATGGCGTCTGGCAGGGGCTGTGCAGTGATTTCACCGGCTCGCCCAAGGGGCTCGGTGTCGGTATCGGCCTGCACCAGATCGAGGTGAAGAAGCAGGGGTACTGGCCGTATACGACGTACTACGAGGCCAGCGGGGCCCGCGCCCGGCTGACGATTCGCCTCCGAGCGACGGGAAGCCAGACCGGAACCTCCGAGTGAGGGACCGAGGCGCCCGGCAGGCGAGCGGGCGAAGGGGCCCGAACTTCCAAATTGAAGCCGTCCGGCGATGATTCCGGCGCTTTCGTGATGAGCAATCACGCCACGCCGCCGCCGTAGTAGGGCTGCACTGAAGAGGAGACCGCCATCGGACGCCGCAGGAAAGGTCAATCGCCCGCCGCCGTGAAGAAGCCCGTGCCCGTGGCGCCGCCGCAGGCCCGGCCCGCGAATGTGCTCCAGGCCGTCGCGGCACCCGAGGCCGCCGTGGCCGTTGCAAAAGCACGGTCCGGCGAGGCCGCCGCGCCCTTGGACGTCGTCGCGGAGCCGGTGGCCGTGGATGCCAGCACGTTGACGGAAGCCGACGCTCGGCGCATCGACCTGTGGTGGTCTGCGGTGATGGTGGGCTCGCTGGGGCTCGTGTTCGCGCTGCTCTCCGTGTTCGGTGGCGTGGCGGTGCCGGTGCTGCTCGCGCTGGCGGGCGCCTACATCTTCAACCCCATCGTGACGGAGCTGGAGAAGCGGCGGTTGGACCGCACGTGGGGGACGACGCTCGTCTTCGCCGCGGGGACGCTGCTGCTGGTGGGCTCGGTGCTGTACCTCATCCCGGTGTTCCGGGAGGAGGCGTCGAAGCTGCCGGACTTCTTCAACCGCGCGAGCACCCAGGTGGTGCCGAGGGTGGAGGCGCTGGTCGGGCACTCGCTGCCGGACCTGGTGCGCCAGCGCACGGCCGAGCTCGGCAAGCAGGCGTCGGACCTGGTCCAGAGCGCGGGCCCCGCCGCGGCGCGCATCCTCGCGAGCTTCGCGGGCAACACGGCGCGCCTCGTGGTGACGTTGCTGGGCCTGTCGGTGGTGCCGGTGCTGGCCTTCTTCTTCCTCCAGGACTACCCGCGGCTGACGGGCATGGTGAAGGACCTGCTGCCCCGGCGAGCGGTGGGGCTGGTGAGCCGGCGCTTCGCGGAGGTGGATGAGGTGCTCTCCGCCTTCGTGCGCGGGCAGCTCATCGTGGGCGCGGTGCTGTCGGGCATCTATGCGGTGGGGCTGTCCGCGGCGCGCATCGACATGGCCATCGTCATTGGCGTCATCGCCGGGTTCGGCAACATGGTGCCGTACCTGGGCACGGGCGTGGGCATCGTCCTGTCGCTGGTGGGGCTGATGCTGTCCTGGCAGGGGCCGTGGCAGCTCGCGGCGGTGGCGGCGACCTTCGTCATCGGGCAGATGCTGGAGGGTTTCGTCATCACCCCGCGCATCGTCGGTGAGAAGGTCGGCCTGGCCCCGGTGGCCATCATCCTGGCCATCCTCGCCTTCGGTGAGCTGTTCGGGTTCGTGGGCATCCTGCTCGCGGTGCCGGTGGCGGCCATCCTCAAGGTGGTGCTGAGCGTGGTGGTGCAGCGGTACCGCCGGACGGCGCTCTACACGGGGGAGTCCCGGTCGCCGTGACGAAGCTGGAGGCGCTGCACAAGGAGATCACCGGCTGCCGGGCCTGCCCGCGGCTGGTGGAGTGGCGGGAGGAGGTGGCGCGGGTGAAGCGCCGCGCCTACCGCGACTGGAGCTACTGGGGCCTGCCCGTCCCGGGCTTTGGTGACCCGAAGGCCCGGCTCATCATCGTGGGGCTGGCGCCGGCGGCCCATGGGGCGAACCGGACGGGGCGGATGTTCACCGGCGATCGCTCGGGGGACTTCCTCTACGCCGGCCTGCACCGCGCGGGCTTCGCGAACCAGACGCTCAGCGAGCACCGGGACGACGGGCTCCGGTTGAAGGACGCCTTCATCGTCTCCGCGGCGCGCTGTGCTCCGCCCGACAACAAGCCCCTCCCGGAGGAGCTGGTCCGCTGCGCGCCCTTCCTGGACCGGGAGCTGGCCCTGCTGCCGGGGCGGGTGCTCCTGGCGCTGGGGGCCATCGGCTGGAACGCCGCGCTGGTGGCCCTGGCGCGGCAGGGGATGGTCGTGCCGTCTCCCCGGCCCGCGTTCGGTCATGGCGCCGAGCTGAGCCTGCCGGGCGGCCGGACGCTGCTGGGCTGCTACCACGTCAGCCAGCAGAACACGCAGACGGGGCGGCTGACCCCGGCGATGTTCGATGCCGTCATGGCCCGGGTCCATGCGCTGCTGGAGACGGCGGATCCGAAGGCGCGCGGGAAGAGTTGAAGCGGGCTTCTATGTTTCCTTGACAGCTCGGGGAGCCCGCTGGTATTCCCCGCGCCACCAAAGCGGCTGCAACGCCAAGGGTCGTTAGCTCAGCGGTAGAGCACTACCTTGACACGGTAGGGGTCAGTGGTTCGATCCCACTACGACCCATCATCAGAGAGTGACTTTCAGCGGGCGGCATGGCTTCTAAAGAGCCTGCCGCCCGCTTTTTTTCCGAGGTTCGTATGTCCGACATCATCACGGTGACGCTCCCCGACGGCTCGCAGAAGCAGACGTCCAAGGGCACCACCATCGCGGACTTCGTGCGGGAGAGCATCGGTCCCGGTCTGGCCAAGGCGGCGCTGTTCGCGCGGGTGAACGGCCAGGACATGGACCTGGCCCGCAAGCTGGACGCGGACGCGAAGCTTCAGATCTTCACGCCCAAGAGCCCCGAGTCCCTGGAGCTCATCCGCCATGACGCCGCCCACGTGGTGGCCAGCGCGGTGCAGAAGCTCTTCCCCGGCACGCAGGTGACCATCGGTCCCGCGACGGAAGAGGGCTTCTATTACGACTTCTTCCGCGAGAAGCCCTTCACGCCCGAGGACCTGGAGAAGATCGAGGCCGAGGCGAACGCCGAGCTGAAGCGGGATCAGCCCTTCGTCCGGACGGAGATCTCCATGGACGAGGCCGTGCGCCTGTTCGAGGAGAAGGGCGAGAAGTTCAAGGTCGAGATCGTCAAGGACATCGCGGCCAAGGGCGCCGAGACGCTGACGCTCTACACCCACGGCGACTGGGTGGACTTCTGCCTGGGGCCCCACGCGCCCAGCACGGGGAAGATCGGCATCATCAAGATCCTCTCCTCCAGCGGCGCGTACTGGCGCGGTGACCATCGCAACCCGATGCTCCAGCGCGTCTACGGCACGGCCTTCTTCGACAAGAAGCAACTGGCGGAGTACCTGAACCGCATCGAGGAGTCGAAGAAGCGCGACCACCGCAAGCTGGGCAAGGAGCTGGACCTCTTCCACTTCCACCCGTACTCGCCGGGCTCCGCCTTCTGGACCCCCAAGGGCACCACGCTCTACACCACGCTGTCGAACTGGATGCGTCAGCTGACGCAGAACGACGGCTACGTGGAGATCAAGACGCCCCTGATGTTCAACAAGGGGCTGTGGGAGACCAGCGGCCACTGGGGCAAGTACAAGGAGAACATGTTCCTCGTGCTCGACAGCGAGTCGGGGGAGCATGACTTCTCGCTCAAGCCGATGAACTGCCCGTCGCACCATCTGTTCTACGGCTTCAAGAAGCACAGCTACCGCGACCTGCCGCTGCGCTACCACACGCAGGACGTGCTGCACCGCAACGAGGCGGCGGGTTCGCTGGGCGGTCTCACGCGCGTGCGCCAGTTCGCGCAGGACGACGCGCACATCTACTGCACCGAGGATCAGATCACCGACGAGGTCCGCCGCTTCGTGAAGCTGCTGGACCACGTCTACAAGGCGGTGGGCCTCACCTACGCGGTGAAGCTGTCCACCCGGCCCGAGCAGCGCCTGGGGGATGACTCCCTGTGGGATCGCGCCGAGGGCGGCCTGAAGGCGGCGCTGGAGTCACTGGGCCTGGACTACGAGCTGGCCCCGGGTGACGGCGCCTTCTACGGCCCGAAGATCGACTTCGCGGTGTCGGACAGCATCGGCCGCCGGTGGCAGCTGGGCACCATGCAGCTGGACTACCTGGCCCCGGAGCGCTTCGACCTGACGTACGTGGGCGAGGACAACGCCCCGCACCGGCCCGTGGTGCTCCATCGCGCCATCTTCGGCTCCTTCGAGCGGTTCACGGCCATCCTGATCGAGCACTTCGCCGGCGCCTTCCCGGCCTGGCTGGCGCCCATCCAGGCGGTGCTGGTGACGGTGGCGGACCGGCAGAACGACTACGCGCGGAAGGTGCGGGACGACCTGAAGGCGAAGGGCTACCGGGTGGAGTTCGACGAGCGCGGCCTGTCGATGAACGCGAAGATCCGCGAGGCGCAGCTCCAGAAGGTGCCGTTCACCCTGGTGGTGGGCGACAACGAGGTGGCCGGGGAGGGCGTGTCGCCGCGGCGGTACGGCGGCGAGGACCTCAAGACGATGAAGTTGACGGACTTCGAGGCCCTGCTGGCGAAGGAAGCGGCCCTGCCGTGATCGGGAGGCCCGGCTGGCAGGTCGCTTGCTGACGGGCCTTGACTCCCTGTTGCACCTAAGTATCTTGGCGCACTTTCGAGGGGAGCCTGCCCAAGTTCCCCAATATCCGAGAGTTCTCGCACCAGCCGAGAAGAGTCCCGCGGCACGGTGCATGGAAGGATCAGGACGATGCCGAAGTTGAAGACCCGCAGCAGCGCGAAGAAGCGCTTTGAAGTGAAGAAGAGCGGCAAGGTCAAGTACGGCAAGGCCTTCGCGAAGCACCTCTTCACGTTCTCGAAGACGCCGAAGTCCAAGCGCAGCGGCCGCGGCACCGGCCATCTTCGCGACATGGACGCGAAGAAGGTCATCAAGGAGATGTTCCCCTACGGGGGCTGATTTCGCCGTCCGGGAATCAGGGATTACGTGGCCTCGTCGGAGCGGCGGTAAGCCTGCGCCGGGGGGCTTCCAAACTACGCAGTCCGAAGTGAGGCAGTCATGCGCGTGAAGAAGGGCGTCAAGGCCCGTCGTCGTCGTAATCGGATTTTGAAGCTGGCCAAGGGTTTCCGCGGCCGTCGGAAGAACTGCTACAAGCGCGCCAACCAGGCGGTTGAGCGGGCGCTGGACTACGCCAGCCGCGACCGCATGCAGCGCAAGCGGGACTTCCGTCGCCTGTGGATCGTCCGCATCAACGCGGCGGCCCGCACGGTCGGCCTGTCCTACTCGAAGCTGATCGCGGGCCTCGCGAAGGCGAAGATCGGCCTGGACCGCAAGGTCCTGTCCGACATGGCCATCGCGGATCCCTCGGGCTTTACGGCCGTCGCCAACATCGCGAAGGCGGCCTGAGACACATCCAGCCCCCAAGGCTGGAGACAGAACGGGTGGGGTGGTGGGCTGACGCTGGCCACCCTGTCCGGATGTTTGAACGGGCTGCCTCTCTGGGGCGGCCCTTTTTTTTGCCTCGGCGCCAAGGGCGCGCGGGGAACTGGAACGGAGGCGGAAGTCCATGCGGGATCGGTTGCTGGCGCTCGCGGAGTCCGCGAGGCGGGAGATTGGCGGCGCGTCGGAGCTGTCCGCGGTGGAAGCACTGCGGGTCCGCTACCTGGGCAAGAAGGGCGAGCTGTCCGGCGTGCTGGGCGGCATGGGCAAGCTGCCCCCGGACGAGCGGCGCTCGTTGGGCGAGGTGGCCAACAGCGTCAAGGCGGAGCTGGAGAAGCTGCTCGCCGAGGCCGTGGAGCGCGCCGAGGCGGCCGCGCTGGAGGCCCAACTCCAGGGCCCGGGCCTGGACGTGACGCTGCCGGGACGCGGCGTGGCGCTGGGCAGCCGGCACCCCGTGTCGCGGACGATGGAGGAGATTGTCCGGACCTTCTCGCGGCTCGGCTTCGACGTGGCCAGCGGCCCGGAAATCGAGCTGGACTACTTCAACTTCGAGGCGCTGAACCTGCCGAAGGACCACCCCGCGCGGGACATGCAGGACACCTTCTACGTGGACGAGGCCACCCTGGGCCACGCGAAGAAGGCGGACAGCTCCGCGCTGCTGCGCACGCACACGTCCCCGGTGCAGGTGCGGTACATGCTGAACCGCAAGCCGCCCATCCGCGCGGTGATGCCGGGCCGGGTGTACCGGCGCGACTCGGACCTGACGCACACGCCGATGTTCCACCAGGTGGAAGGCCTGCTGGTGGACAAGGGCGTGACGTTCGCCGAGCTGAAGGGCTCGCTGGCGGCGTTCGTGACGGCGTTCTTCGGCTCGGACACGCGCACGCGCTTCCGCCCGTCCTTCTTCCCCTTCACGGAGCCCTCCGCGGAGGTGGACATCACCTGCACCAACTGCAGCGGCAAGGGCTGCCGCATCTGCAAGCAGACGGGGTGGTTGGAGGTGCTGGGCAGCGGCATGGTGCACCCCAACGTCTTCACGTCCGCCGGGTATGACCCGAACGAGGTGACGGGCTACGCGTTCGGCATGGGCGTGGAGCGCATCGCGATGCTGCGCTACCGCATCGACGACCTGCGGATGATGTTCGAGAACGACGCGCGCTTCCTCGAGCAGTTCTGAGATTCCAGGGGGCCCCTTGAGGGCGGCCCCCGTGTTCCAGCCGGAAGAAGAAGAGGGTGGACCTGTGAAGATTTCGGTGAAGTGGCTGGGCGATTACGTGGCGCTGCCGCCGTCCGTGGACGAGCTGGCGCGCAAGCTGACCGCCGCGGGCCTTGAGATTGAGGGCATGGAGCGCCCCGCGGAGGCCCTGCGCGGCGTGGTGGTGGCGCAGATCAAGGAGTCGGTGCAGCACCCCAACGCGGACAAGCTGTCCGTCACGCAGGTGGACATCGGCGGGACGGCGCTGCTCCAGGTGGTGTGCGGCGCGAAGAACTTCAAGGTGGGCGACAAGGTGCCGCTGGCAACCGTGGGCGCGAAGCTGCCCAACGGCATGGACATCAAGCAGGCGGCGCTGCGCGGCGTGGACAGCTTCGGCATGCTCTGCTCGTCCAAGGAGCTGGGCCTGAGCGAGGAGTCCAGCGGCCTGCTCATCCTGCCGCCGGACACGCGCGTGGGCCTGCCCATCGCGGAGGCCGTGGGCCTGGATGATGTGGTGCTGGAGGTCAACGTCACGCCGAACCGGCCGGACGCGCTGAGCCACCTGGGCGTGGCGCGCGAGGTGAGCGTGGTGACGGGCTCCGCGCTGAAGGTGCCCCAGCCGAAGCCGCCCGAGTCGGGCACGCCCGCGGCCGAGCAGGTGAAGGTGCGCGTGGACGCCCCGGACCGCTGCCCGCGCTACGTGGCGCGCGTGGTGGAGAACGTGACGATTGGCCCGTCCCCGCAGTGGATGCAGGACCGGCTGAAGGCCGCCGGGGTGCGCGCCATCAACAACGTGGTGGACGTCACCAACTACGTGAATCTGGAGTACGGGCAGCCGCTGCACGCCTTCGACCTGGAGAAGCTGGCCGGGAAGGAGATTGTCGTCCGCACGGCGACGCGCGGCGAGAAGCTCAAGACGCTGGACGGCAAGGACCGCGTGCTGGACGTGGATGACCTGGTCATCGCGGACAAGGAGCGGGCGCAGGCCATCGCCGGTGTCATGGGCGGCGGCGACAGCGAGGTGACGGAGGGCACGAAGCGGCTGGTGCTCGAGTCGGCGAACTTCCAGGGCTCCACGGTGCGGCGGTCGTCGAAGCGGCACGGGCTGCACACGGAGGCGTCGCACCGCTTCGAGCGCGGCGCGGACCTGGACGCGGTGGTGCCGGCCATCGACCGCGCGGCGCAGCTCATCGCGGAGCTGGCGGGGGGCACGGTGGCGCCTGGCCGCGTGGACGTGTACCCGGCGCCGAAGCCGCCTCGGAAGGTGACGCTGCGCTTCGCCCGGGTGGAGCAGGTGCTGGGCGTGGCCGTGGCGGAGCAGGAGGTCCGCCGCATCCTGGAGGCCCTGGGCTTCCTGCAGGTGGAGGAGGGGACGGGGCAGGCGACGTACGAGGTTCCCCGGGCCCGCGTGGACGTGGAGCGCGAGGAGGACCTGCTGGAGGAGGTCGCGCGCATCTACGGCTACGACAACATCCCGGCGACGCTGCCGCGCGGTCTGGCCACGTTGGCGCCGGAGCCCGCGCATTCCGAGGCCGAGCGCCGCATGCGTCAGGCGCTGGCCGGGGCGGGGTTCGACGAGGTGGTGAACTACTCGTTCGTCGCGCCGCGCAGCCTGGAGGTGCTGGGTGGGGCGGAGAAGCCGGTGGCGCTGCTCAACCCGTTGAGCACGGAGCAGTCGGTGATGCGCACCAGCCTGCTGCCGGGCCTGCTGGAGAACCTGTCGCGCAGCGTGCGGCACCAGGTGGAGGCGGTGGCCATCTACGAGACGGGCCGCGCTTACTTCCAGGACGCGGAAGGCGGGCAGGGGCAGCGGCCGGCGGCGCGCGAGGTGCCTCGCGTGGCCGGCCTGGTGTGGGGCCTGCGGGGTGGCGGCCGGAGCTGGACGCACAAGGACGCGCGGGCGGACTTCTACGACGCGAAGGCGGCGGTGGAGGGGCTGCTGGGCGCGCTCCGCGTGGACGGCGTGACGTACGTGCCCGCGGGGCCGGCGGCGTACCACCCGAAGGCCGTGGCGCAGGTGAAGGCGGCGGACGGCACGGTCCTGGGCCACGTGGGCGAGGTGCACCCGCGGGTGGCGAAGGCGCTGGGCCTGCCGGACGGGGTGTTCGTGTTCGAGCTGGACACGGAGCCGCTGTACGCGGCGTCGAAGCTGGTGCCGGCGTACCGCTCGCTGCCGCGGTTCCCGGCGGTGCTGCGCGACCTGGCGGTGGTGGTGCCGCTGGAGCTGCCGAACGACGAGGTGCGGCGGGTGATCCTGGAGGTCGGCCGGCCGTTGGTGGAGGAGGCTCAGGTGTTCGACGTGTACACCGGTGAGCAGATTCCCCAGGGTCGGAAGAACCTGGCCTATGCGCTGCGGTATCGCTCGCCCGAGCGGACGCTGACCGACGTGGAGGTCAACGAGGCGCACCAGCGCATCGTGGACGAGGTGAAGCAGCGGCTGGGGGCAGCCTTGCGCGCCTGAATTCCTGAATGAAGTCAGAGGGTTGACACGTCTTCGGGAAGGCTGCAACAGTGCCCGGCGTTCAGCCCCGAGGGCTTCCCGAGGATTCGCATGACGAAGGCGGACATCATCGAGGGTGTCTACGAGAAGGTCGGCTTCTCGAAGAAGGAGTCGGCCGAGATCGTGGAGCTCGTGTTCGACACGCTCAAGGAGACCCTTGAGCGCGGGGACAAGATCAAGATCTCCGGGTTCGGCAACTTCCAGGTGCGCCAGAAGAAGGCGCGCGTGGGCCGCAATCCGCAGACGGGCAAGGAGATCGAGATCTCGGCGCGCCGGGTGCTGACCTTCCGGCCGAGCCAGGTCCTCAAGAGCGCCCTCAACGGGGAGGCCCCGCCGGAGGATCACGCGGAGATCGACGCCCGGGAAGAGGCCGCCGCCGACGCGGCCGAGGCCCGTGGCGAGGACTTCGACGAAGAAGGAATGGAGGACATGGAAGGGTGAGTTTTTTGGAGGACGCCCCGCTTCTCTTGCTTGACCTGAACGTCATGTGGGGGCATAAGGGCGCACCCTTTCACGGCAGCCGCAGTGCCGGGGCGTAGCGCAGCCTGGTAGCGCACTTGCTTGGGGTGCAAGTGGTCGCAGGTTCAAATCCTGTCGCCCCGACCATCGAAGGCCCTGGAGTTCTTGGCGGAAGCTGAGGATTCCAGGGCCTTTATTTTAGGGTTCCGGGAAGTGTCGCCAAGCGCGATTCGAACAATTAAGCGTTTCCGAACCCCGAAGCCCAGCATCGCATTGGGCGACGCGCCATGTCAGGTGGCGCCTGCGCGATTTTTGGTGACAGGCAGCGCTTTCAATGCCGATGGCCCTCGTCTTGTCCATGCGGGGCACCAAGCCGCTTGTCGCGCGCCCCAAAATAGGGACTTGGCGAGCAGCAGGCACTCCATCCTCAGAAATCGCGAGGTGCGCCACCATGCAGCGGGTGGCCTGTCTTGTTGCACACGTGTGCTTCGCCATCGAAAGCGGAAGTCCCGCCGGGATCACATACAATTCAAGCTCGTAGCACTAGCCCTCGGTATGGCTCGAGGCGCAGCAGGCTGGGGCAGGCGGTGGCGTGAACCGAGGGGTACCGTCCTTTGTATGCAAGGATGGTTTGGATGGGGCTCACCAGATCGGAACAGATGGCCCGCATTCGTGGCACGGATACGTCGCCCGAGGTCGCGCTACGGCGTGCTCTGTGGGCGCGCGGCTTGCGTTACCGCCTCCACTCGCGAACACCCGCCGGCAGGCCTGACGTGGTGCTCACTACCCGCCGCATCGCAGTGTTCATCGATGGCTGTTTCTGGCATGGATGCCCGCTTCATTACGCTCGTCCTCGCTCACGCGAGGGGTTCTGGTCGGGAAAGTTGGCGGGAAACATCGACCGCGATGCACGCCAATCTGCGTTGCTGGAGGCAGGAGGATGGCGAGTGGTGCGGCTCTGGGAGCATGAGGTCATCGAGGAACTGGCCAGTGTCGTCGCGCGTGTGGAGAGCGTTGTTAGGGGTAGTGGATGCAGCCTATGGGCGGCCCAGAACCGTGTGAGGCGCGTAATCGATTTGGGCGGCGGCCTGGAGCGACGCGAGATCGTCGCGTTGGGTGCCCCCTCTGATGTAGTCGAGGTAACCGAAGGGCCACGCGTGACGGCGAAGGCTCGTGCAGTCAAGAAGGAGAGGCGGCAGCGGTAACGGGAAACCTGCCTTGATCCGAAGGAGGGCCTTGAAAATTATGAGTTGTCGGCCCCCCCGGCGAGCATTGCGGCGCGACTATTCGGTCGGCTTGCTCCGAAGGACGAACACGCCGAGCTTGCCGCCGAAGTTCGATTGGAATGCAGTACTGTGGGCGGTGAGGGAATGAAGGAACGAAACGCAGGAGGCGCGGGCGCACTTGAAGTGTCTTCGGTGCTCGCCCGCTCGAAGAGGAGGTATCGGGTTCATGTTGGGGCCGCTGTGCCGGCTGCAAAGCACCCACGACCGGTGGCGCAGTTGGCGACTGCGGTAGGTTTCTGTCCCAGTGATTGGTCCGCGGCTTTCGCCTCGGGGAATCGCACCGCTCATAGAGCTTCTTGATGCCGCGGCGACAAGTGAGCCACGTCAAGCATGAACCGCTGGTTCATGAGCTGTGTCCTGACTACGGCCTTAGTCCTGGTAGATCGAGGAGGACGGCTACTTCAAGCGCGTCACTCACCGTTTCTCGCGATCCAGATGAGTTGGTTCGTAGGAAGCTCAGACGTATCCAGGATGGAAAACAGCTCCGATACATGGACATGTTTGCGGGCTGTGGTGGGATTTCTCTCGGCTTCTTGACCGCCGGTTTCACTCCGGTCGCGTGCGTCGAGAGCGACCCTTGGGCTGCGCGATCTCATGGGGCGAACTTCGGCCCGAGGGCCCTGGGAGGTGACCGCCCGGCACACCACGTCCCGCGCGATGCTACAATCGACGATGCGGCCAGTGTCTTTGCCGACCTCGGGCTCGCAGGTCCACCTGAGGATCAAATCGACGTCTTGGTCGGGGGGCCCCCCTGTCAAGCTTTCGCTAGGGTGGGGCGCGCGAAGCTCCGGGAGCAGGCGTATCGCCGCAATGAGGTGACCGCAGACCATGCGTTCCTGGTCGATGGTCGCGTGAGTCTATGGCAGCGCTATGTGCACTTCATTCGTGCCACGAAGCCCGTAGCGCTCCTGATGGAGAACGTACCCGACATCTTGAACCACGGCGGCAGCAACGTGGCCGAGTTGGTTTCGCGGAGTCTCGCCGAGGAAGGCTACACCGTGGCCTACACTCTCCTGAACGCCGCGTGGTACGGGGTACCACAAACCCGAGAACGGATGATTCTCATCGGGTATCATCGCGCTACTGGCGTTACGCCCCAGTTTCCGTTGCCGACCCATCATGTTGACCTCCCGCCCGGGTACACCGCATCGAAGAACACTGCCCGACGGGTGATTCTCAAGGAGGGGGCGGAACATCATCGGTGGATAGCGGATCCGCCACGTTTTGTGAGCCCTGCTACGAAGGCTTCTGCTGCCTTGGCAGACCTCCCGCCACTTTATGCGCTTGATCTCTTGGCGGCCGGGCAACTCAGTAGGGGCGTCAAAGATCCGTCAGAGCCAGTTAACTATGTTTCAAACAAGCCCACCACACCATACTCCCAATTGATGAGGGAGTGGCCAGGGTTTGCGTCGAAAACCACGACTGGCCATGTCTTTCGCTACCTTCCTAGGGATTACAAGATTTTCGCTGAGATTGAATCAGGCTGGGAGTATCCAGAAGTCCATGCGTATGTGGAGCGTAAAATCGAGACGTGGTTGTCGCAGCGGAGGCTGCGAGGCCTGAGCACAGACGCTCATAGTCCAGACGTCCGCGATTACGTCGCGAAATGGCGTATTCCCTACGATCCGACTAAGTTCCCTAACAAGTGGTGGAAGTTGGATGCGAACAAGCCTGTGCGGACCTTGATGGCTCATTTGGGCAAGGACTCGTACTCGCACATACACTACGACTCCAGCCAAGCGCGCACGATCACGGTTCGTGAGGCGGCCCGTCTTCAGTCCTTCCCTGACGGGTTCGTTTTCAAGGGATCGATGAACCCTGCATTCCGACAGATCGGAAACGCCGTTCCGCCCTTATTTGCCTATGCCATTGCAATGGGGATGCGTGAAAACCTCAAAGCCCCCTCGGTCCCTGACATGCGCATCACGCTTCTGAGGCTACCTCATTCGCACATAGCCACCACAGAGGGTACACGGTGAAGTTTGAGCTTGCCCCGGCTCCGTGGCTCTCCCGCACTTCGTGTGGACCGTAGGTTCAGACGGTGAGCAGCACTCGACGACGCAGCAGGTCGAAGTTGGCGCGGCCATACATCTGACGCTTGAGAAGCTTGAGCTTCGTGATTTGGCCCTCGGCCTGGGCGTTGCTCCAGGGAGAGGTCAGGGCGGCCCGGACGGCATCGCCATCCTGTTCGAGGCCCTCCGCAAAGGTTTCCACCGCGAGTACCCTGCACGCCCGAGCTTCGCCCAACCACGCTTCGAAGCGCCTACAGGACCGCGTTGGCCTTGCGTGCTGTGAGACGCCCCGCGAGCGCACGAGTTCGCAGAACCGCCGGGCCAATGCGACGACACGCGACGCTTCCTCGTCCTGCTCGATGCGCGCCAACGTTGCGGTCTCCGCGGATGTTGCCGAGCACGCTTGTTGATGGACGGGGGATCCGGCTGGCTCCCCCTGTGTCAGGGAAGATGTCGCCTCGGCTGAGGTGCCGAGCTGACGCGCCTTTGGGGGCGAGAGCAGGCAGGACGAAGTGTCGTACACGGATGCATTCAAGTCGCAGATGGTGAAGCGGATGGTGGGCCCCGGCGCGGTGAGTGCTGCGGCACTGGCCCGCCAGGTGGGAGTCTCTCAGCCAACGCTGTCGCAGTGGTTGCGGGACGCGAATAAGTTGGCGGCCATGACGCCCCCGCCCGAGGAGAAGCCCGTCGGCCCCAAGAAGTGGACGCTCGAGGAGAAGCTGCGCGTGCTGGCGGAGGCGCATGGGCTGGCGGGAGAGGCCCTGGGAGCGCTGCTGCGCTGAGAGGGGCGTAACCGTCCGGCCAACGACGTGGCGTGAGCAGTTGCGGCCGACCGAGGACCGTGGTCGGCACGCGCCGCGAGGATTTAGAGGCTGGGCTGGAGAGCTGCGT
>BNCN01000022.1 GCA_014656495.1 Comamonas sp. KCTC 72670 | reverse complement strand
CTCTTCCGCGCGGTGGCCGCGTAGCGGCCTGTCGAGCCCCAGCAGCGGGCTGGCGCGTCTCGTCCAGACGTGCTCCGAAGTCCATTACCGCTACACACTCCTAGCGTCGTAGGAAGCTCTAACACTCTTCAGAGCAAAGCCGTCACCCACGGCCCCAGGGAGCACGATGCCAGGCCCTACCGACGCCGCACAAATGTCGAAGTTTCTGGATATTCTGAACAGCAATGGCGGCTCTGCGGGAAATACAAGCCTGATGAGCCAGCTCGGCTGGTCCGAATCCGAATACTGGCGCCTGCGCGAAAAACTCATTGAAGACGGCAAGATTTTGCGTGGCAAGGGACGCGGAGGCAGCGTCACGCTCGTCAAAGAAAGCCCCCCTGTCGAAACAAACAAGTTCACCGGGGTCATTGTCGAGCCGGAGCCGTCCCAGCCTACCAAGACCGAGGCATCTCTTTACACTCCCTGCCTGAATGTTTTGAAAGAGAAGTGGACGAAAGAACGTGGTCTTCACGACGTCCATATCGAGGTCACCGCCAATCAGGGCGGGAAAAAAACGGGCGGCGTATGGACCCGCCCAGACATCACCGCCATCAGCATGCGGACGTTCACGCACTGGCCAGGGCGCACGTTCGACATCTGGACATTCGAAATCAAACCCGAATGGGAGTTCAACGTCACAGGCATCTTCGAGGCCGCGGCACATGCACGAACCGCGACGCATGCTTTTGCGCTTTTGGAAATGCCGCAGAGTCCAGATGACTCAGATATCTCCAGACTCACCTCCGAAGCACAGCGCATGGGAGTCGGCCTCATCCTCTTCCAAGACCCGAACGACTTCGACACCTGGGATTTCTTGGTGGACCCCATCCGCAAGGAGCCCGACCCCTCATTGCTCGAACAGTTCGTCGTCACGCAGCTCTCTGGCGAAGCTCGCGACAAACTCCTGCGGTGGGGGAAGTAGCGTCGCACCTGCACGCGCGCAGGTGGAGCATAGGTCCCAGGGACTCCGCGTCACCAGTCGACTCGACTGAGCTGAAGGCGCAGCCCTTTGTAAGCTGTCGAGCCGCGAGGGAAACACGGGGATGAGCCGCTTACGCGGTGGCGAGCACAACCCTTCGCGGCGCCGGAGTTTTTCCGGGCTTACTGGGCTCCGCCCAGCGGATTGCTGAGCGGCCGCGCGGGTCTCGGAGTGACAGTCCGGCGCGATCTGCGCCGACCACAAATGCGCCTACCAGTAGCGGCGAGGAGGCGCAGCGGGCGGCGGAGGAGGCGCGGGCAGGGGCTCGAGCATCCCGCACTTCAGCAACCGCTCGACGGCGTCCTTGACCGCCTTCGCGGTGGTGTCGCAGGCCTCGAGGTTGCGTGCCGCCTCGGAGATGGTGCGTCCCCCCGCTTCGAACTCCACCAGGTAGAGCCCATCCTCCGCGGAAAGCCCCAGCGACGCGCCCCACGTGGCGCGGGCCGCGTCGAACTGGGCGCGGCCGGTGCCGGCCTTGGCCGCCTCAATCACGGCGGAATAGGAGGCCACGGCCTCCGTGCCCTTGGCTGAGAGTTGGAACTTCTGCGACCGCCCGTACCGAACCTTCTCGTCACTCATACCGCACCTTCGATGGCTGGCTGCCCCATCCGTTTGAGCCACCGCACGTGGCTCTTCAATGCCGCACCGACGCTCTCATTCGCCCGGTAGCGAATGCCGTGATCCCGGCAGGTGTCCTCGACAATGCGAGAGAGCGCCGGGTAGTGCAGGTGACACACCCGAGGAAAAAGGTGGTGCTCCACCTGGAAGTTCAGCCCGCCCAGGTACCAGCTCACGAGCGGGTTCCCACGCGCGAAGTCCACTGTCGACGCGACCTGGTGCGCGGCCCAGTCGCGGGAGAAGGTACGGTGGGCCTCCGGCGGCAGGGAGAAGTCCGCCTCCTCCACGCAATGCGCCAACTGGAACACTGTGGCCAGCGTCAGCCCGAGCACGAACGAGGTGAGCGCGTAACACAGCGCGACCTGCCAGACGGGGCGGAAGAACAACGGCAGCGCGATGGCCCAGCCATAGAACAGCAACTTCCCGCTCAGGGCTCCGGCGAGCTTCAGCCCGCTGGGGCGAGGCATCGTCTGCCGGCCTACACGCCCGGTGACCAGGTCCTTGAAGTCATCAATGAAGTGCCACTTCACGGGAAGCAGCGCGTAGAGCACCCAGATATAGGCGTGTTGGAAGCGATGCGCCGTGTGCAGTCGCTGGCCCGGAGCCAGTCGGCACAAAGGCTGGATGTCGATGTCCGCGTCGAGACCGACCACGTTCGTGTGACTGTGATGGAAGATGTTGTGCTTCCAGCTCCACACGTAGGACGAGCCCCCGATGACATCGAGCGTCCACCCCAGAAGCTGGTTGATGCCCCGATGCACCGAGTAGCTTCCATGGTTGGCGTCGTGCTGGACGCTGAACCCCACACCCGCGACGGCCAACCCCAGCGACACGCACCCGGCGAGCGCTCCCCAAAGGCCCGAAGCGCCCAGGAGGAGCCAGAGATAGGAGGCCGCGAACCAGCCCAGGATGACCACCGTCTTCGCGTACATGCGCGGGAGGTCACGAGGCGAGCGCCCGCTCGCTCCCAGGTACTGCTCCACGCGCGCCTTGAGGTCCTGAAGAAAGGGGCCCGCTTCGAGAAACTTCGCCTTCGTTGCTTGCGACAACGTCCACCCGCTCTCACGCCGCCCGGGCCACCAACGGAAGAACCTTGAGTCGCGCTGGGAGGATCCCGCCGCGGCCACCGTCTCCCTGGTGCCCAAGGCGGATGTAACACATCGCCGGAGTGAACTGTTCCGGCACTGCGGGGCCCCCTGGATTCGCACCCCGCCGGCAGCATCCCGTGGCGAACTCCTTCAAGACGAAGGGCTCAAGCCCGCGTAGCCCGCGTGGATGCGCGCGTGGCCTCGAGCTTCCCGAGCAGCCACTGAAGCCCCGCGAGGTGCTGCTGTTCGTGGCTGCACAGGTCGTGCAGTGAGCGCTTGGGCATCCCCGAGCGGCACGGCGTCTACTTGTACGAGGGCCGAGGTCCCCGGCTCATTCCGCAGCAGTTCGGAGCGTCTTTCGACAACACGCGGATCCTGGAGACCTACTTGGATGACGACCTGACGCGCGCCTACGGCCGCTGGTGCGCGCGCAAGTCACAACCGGTCGACTGCCTGCGGCTGCTGGCCGACGGCCCTCTACTGGGCAGCGACGGAAAGTACTCACTGGCCATGGCCATCGCCATGGACTCGGTCTGGGCGGAAACCGCGGCTCAAGCGACAGGAGCCAGAACCACCACCTCGCCACGGACAAGAACAACATCTCCAAGGCGCGCGGCGGGCCCTGGACGCCCCGCTTCCAGCGAATCTTCAAGAGGGCGGGCATGGAGCTGAAAGACCCTGAGAACATCGTCCCCATCAAGGGCCACAAGGGCCCTCATTCCCAGCGGTATCATGAGCGAGTCTACGCTCGGTTGGAGGAGGCGACGAAGGGCTGCCGAACAGTGGCAGCGTGCCGGGAATTCTTGGTCGTCGAACTCAGGAGCCTCGCCAAGGAAGCCGTGACTCCAGGCTCTGGCTTGAACAAGCTGCTCCTTCAAGCCAAGTGAACTCAAGGCGCCACATGACGAAGCGGTACTTCCAGCTCTCCGACAACATCTCCATTCCGGGCCGTTGGGAGCTGGGCCACCCCATGGATGCACAGGGCCATGAAGTCGAAGACCCGTGGATGTTCCGGGAGGGATACTCGGTCGAGACGCGGAAGCAACTGACGCTCCCGATTGACGCCCCCGGCAAGGCGCTCGATTTCTCGCTCGCGGGCTTCAGCACACCCGTGGTCCACATCCAGGTGGCAGAGGTCTTCCAGGAGCTGGCGCCCCATGACGTGCAGCTCCTCCCCGTGCACATCCAAGGGCACGCGGACCAGTACCTCATCCTCGTGGCAACGAAGCGCATCCGCTGCATCGATGACGCGGCATCGGAAGAAGTGCTCCGCTGGCACGAGGAGGATGGGCGGCCGGAAAAGGTCGGTCACTACCGGGACGTCTACGGAATGCGCATCGACGCCGCGAAGGTGGGCAACGCCAAGGTCTTCCGCACGGAAGGCTGGACCATCGCCCTCATCGTCTCCGCGGACATCAAGCTCGCCCTGGAACGCATCGGCGCCACCGGCGTGAAGTTCACCCCGGTGTAGCCCTCACCGCGCCCTGCTCAGAACTGCCCGGCCCGCGCCTGGTCGAAGTCCACGCGGTGCTTCATGTACAGGGTGTCCAGCATGTGGTTGCTGACGAGGTTCGCGTTCCCATCCGTGAACCGGTGCACCACCGCGCCCTTGCCCGCGTCCTTCAGGAAGGCCGTCGGGTCGATGCTGCCGCCCAGGCCCGTGAGCGTGGGCACCGGGTCCGCGTTGTTGACGTAGTGCACGTACTTGGGCCCGTCCACATACCGCGTGGACGCCGCGCCGAAGGTCTCCACGCTGAGCTTGCCCAGCGTCTTCTCCACCTGCGCCGGGGACATGCCGTCCTCGATGCGCAGCCGCTTCGCCACGTCGTTCAGCGCCCGCGCGGTGATGAGGCCGCCCTGGCTGTAGCCCATGAGGTGGACCTCGCGGCCCGCCTTCAGCTCGCCGTAGAGCGTGTCCGCCAGCGTGTCCACCGCGGGGTTGTGGCCCTTGTCCAGCTTGTCCCCCACGCACTGCGCCAGGTCCGCCACCAGGCCCTGCGTCGCGTTGTGGATGCCCACCACCTTCGCGTCCGCCGTCTCCGCGATGGCCTGCATCTCGGAGAGCTGCCCCGCCGTGGGCGTCATGATGCCGTTGACGTAGAGCACCGTCTTCGACGGGTTCGGGTTGTCCAGCGGCGTCACGCCCGGGATGTCCTTCAGCGGCGTGCCGGGAGGAAAGGTCTGCCCCTTGGCGCCCACGAACTTGCCGTCATCCATCCGGTCCGGCTTCGCGTCGCCGCCAAAGAGGCGCTTCAGCTCGTTCACATGCGCGGCCTGGAAGACGTCCTTGCCCATGTCGATGATGCGGGGCACGTCCGCGATGCCACCCTTGATGGCATCCACCACACCGCCAATCAGCGAGTTCCTCGGCGCCGCCGTCGGCGCCTTCACAGGGGCGGGAGAGACGGCGCTGCGGTTGCGGTCGATGGTGCTCACGAGGACCTCCTGCCCGGTGGGGGACGGGTGCTCCCCCATTCTCTCAGCAGTCCCCGAGAAGTTGCGCGCGAACGTCGTGTGCAATCCCACCCATACGCAGGGCACGCGGCCCACCGCGTCAATGGGGCGGCTGTGACTCATGCGGATGATGGATGTGATTCAGCGTCTGCTCCGCCTGCTCGCGCTGGATGCGGCGCGTGGCCGTCTCTTCCTCTTCCGTCCGCTGGCGCCGCTTCACCAGGCCCTGGGACTCGTCGAAGTACCAGAACACCACCCGGAAGAAGGCGGCGATGACGGTGATGAGCAGCGTGGAGAGCACCCAGCTCAGCCCGTAGCCGAGCCACCCGCCCACCGTGACGCGGATGACGTTCGTCCCCGTGAGCGGCACCAGGACGAACGCCACGTAGTGCGACACGCAGTAGGGACACGCCACCAGGTACCCCAGCCAGGTGTCCTTGCCGCCCAGCCTCGCGCGCAGCGGCGCGAAGATGCGCTCGCGCGACAGCGTCTGTGACACGCCCATCACCACGGCGGAGACGGCGAAGAGTTGGAAGAGGTCCCCCATCCCTCCAAGGTGGCGACGACGCGCCGGGCAAGTAGCGGCGAGCGCCCGGGCCGGGCCTCGCATGCCCGCACAGCCCCGGGCAGATCTGGCCGCCCATGCCCATGTTGGCCTGTCGACACTCGGAAGAGACTTCCGTGGGGCTGGCTGTAAAAACGACCGCTTTCCAGCCTTAAGCATGGCCGGGCCTGGATGCAAACCCCTGGACTCATTGGGAAACGGTGCCGCCACCCCTTGGCACGCAGGTCGCAAAGGGCAACCCCCGTAGCGTCATCGCGGCTCCCCCAACCAGATCTCTTTTTCCCCGAGAGACACCATGCAGGCTTCCAACTCCTTCGCTTCCCCTGATTCGCTCTCCACCTACCTGTCGGAGATCAACCAGTACCCGCTGCTCACCCAGCCGAAGGAGCAGGAGCTGTCGAGGCGCTTCCGCGCGGGAGACCTGGCCGCGGGCCACCAGCTGGTGACGGCGAACCTCCGCTTCGTGGTGAAGGTCGCCTACGAGTACCGCTCGTACGGCCTGAAGATGTCGGACCTCATCCAGGAGGCGAACATCGGCCTGATGAAGGCCGTGCAGAAGTTCGACCCGGACAAGGGCATCCGCCTCATCTCGTACGCCGTCTGGTGGATTCGCGCGTACATCCAGAACTGCATCCTGAAGAACTGGAGCCTGGTGAAGCTGGGCACCACGCAGGCGCAGCGCCGCCTCTTCTTCAGCCTGGCCCGCACGCGCCGCGAGCTGGAGAAGATGGGCGCCGGCGACGCGAACGTCGTCAACGCCGAGGAGATTGCCCGCAAGCTGAACGTGAAGGCCTCCGAGGTGCGCGAGATGGAGCAGCGCATGGGCGGCCGTGACTTGTCCCTGGACGCGCCCATGGGCGAGGACGGCGACGCCACGCACCTGGACTTCGTCGAGTCCGAGTCCGCCTCCGCGGTGGACGAGGTCGCCGACCGTCAGCAGGCCGACCTCACCCGCGAGCTCGTGCAGCGCGCCCTGCGCCGCCTGGACCCGCGCGAGCGCTTCATCATCGAGCAGCGCGTCATGGGCGACGCGGAGATGACGCTCAGCGAGCTGGGCGAGCACTTCGGCTTCTCGCGGGAGCGCGCCCGTCAGCTGGAGATTCGCGCGAAGGACAAGCTCAAGCTCGCCCTGGCCACGCTGATGGCGGAGGCCGGCGTCGACGAGTCCACGCTCAACGCCTGAGCCGCGCTGCTTCTCGGGGAAGATGACGGCGCCCCAGCCCGGCCCGGCTGGAGCGCCGCCTCCCCGCACCGACTCGACTAGCGCTGCTCGAGCCGGAACTGCTGACAATCGTTGTTGGACCACACCCACTGCTGCACGGCCGCGCCATCACCACTGGTCCAGCAGTTGGCCACGTCCAGCACCTTGCCGCTGTGGCGCGCCTCCAGCCGGTGGAAGCCGTTGCCCAGCGAGACGGCCCGGAACTGCTGGTTGCCGCCGCCCGAGTAGCCCCACTGCTGGAGCCGGGCCCCATCCGCGGTGCTCACGTCCCGGACATCCAGCGCCTTCCCACTGTGTCGGGACACGAAGCGGACGTAGCCGTTGTCGGTGGGCTCCATCGTCCACAGCTGGCTCGCCCCCGTGTGACAGGCCCACTGGTGGATGTTCGCGCCGTCGGCCGTGCTCGGACCGTCGATGTCCACGCACTTGCCGGTCAGCTTGTTGACCAGCCGGTAGACGTTGCCACCGCCGGGCGTCTGCACCACCTGCGCGATGGCGCTCAACAGCGACGTGGCGCCCTGCGTGTCCTGGGACAGCTCCCAGATCATCACCCCGCCGCCCTGCTGGAGCGCCAGCCGCGACTTCGCCTGGATGGTGGCGATGCCGTTGTACTGCACGTCGCCCACCCAGTCCTTGTAGGGCGCCTGCGAATCCCGGCGCACCAGCTCCGAATAGGCGACATAGGACGACGGCGAGCGCCCGTAGAAGGGCACGCCCAGCACCGCCTTCGAGCGCGGCAGCCCGCGGTTCACCCAGTAGTTGAGCGACTGGACGGCGAAGTCGTACGTCGAATGCGGATGGCCGCCGTCGTACGCCATGATGTTCAGGAAGTCGAAGTCGCTGAACGTCGACGTGGGGATGCCCTCGCCGTAGTAGCCGTTCGCGATGACCGCCGCGGTGAGCAGCTTCCCGCGCGCCCGGAGCGCCGCGCCCAGCTCGCGCACCAGCGCCGCGAAGTTCTGCGCCGACGCGCCCGGGTCCGGGTACTCCCAATCCAGGTCCACGCCGTCCAACCCCGTGGCGTTCACGAACTGGATGAGGTTGTTCACGAACGCGGTGCGCGTGGAGGCGTTGGCGGCCAGCTGCTCGAAGCCGCTGTCATCGCCGTTGTTCCAGCCGCCCACGGCGATGAGCACCTTCACCCCGCGCGCATGCGCCGTCTGCACCAGCGAGCGCAGCCGGGCGTCATTGCTGCTCACGCCGGTGAGTCCACCCTGCGGCGTGGGCAGCGCGAAGGCGTAGTTGATGTGCGTGAGCTTGTCGTACTGGAGCGCGTTGACGTCACCCGCCCATGTCGGCAGGTAGCCCACCACCCGAGTGGCCAGCGCCGCGCGCTCGGTGCTCCCGACGGCGTCCGCGTCCACCGTCGCCTCGTCCGGCGCGCCGGAGCACGCCAACAGGGTGGTGACACACGCGGCCGCCAGGGCCAGGGACTTGATGGAGACAGGGTCGTTTCGCATGACGGAGTCCTCGTTTCCGTACCGGTTCACCGCCACTGGGAGTAGCGGACCCAGTCGACTTCCAACGCGGGCGCCGTGTTGCGGATGTGGTCCAGCGTGGACTGCGGCACGCCGAAGTACGGCGTCCGCGCGCCATTGAGGCCGAACGGATAGGTGCCGCCCACCGCGAGGTTCAGGATGATGAAGTAGGGCCGGTCGTAGACCCAGCGGCCGTAGCGCTCGACCTCGGCGCGCGTCACCGTCTTCACCAGGACGCCATCGATGAACCACTTGATGTCCTGGGACGAGAACTCCGTGCCGTAGACGTGCCAGTCGCTCACCGGAGAGCCGGGGTAGAAGCGCTGGTTGATGGGCGTGTCGCCGGAGTAGCCCGGGCCGTGCAGCGCGCCGGACGTCCAATCCGCGTAGCCGACGTTCTCCATGATGTCGAGCTCACCGCACTCGGGCCAACCGACCTGCCCGATGTTGTTGCCGAGCATCCAGAACGCCGGCCACAGGCCCGGCCCCACCGGCATCTTGATGCGCGCCTCCACCTTGCCGTGGCCGAACTCCCGCTTGCCCGCGCTCTCCAGGCGGCCCGAGGTGAAGGGATAGCCGTTGTTCGTCTCGTGGCGCGCGATGAGCTTCAGCGTGCCGTTGCTCACCTCGATGTTCCGCGGCGACGTCGTGTACTGCTGCTGCTCGCTGTTCACGTGGACGCCGGTGTTCGCGAACCAGTTCGCCGGGTTGATGCTGTTGCCGTCGAAGTCGTCACGCCAGACCTCGGCCCAGCCGCCCCCGCCCCCACCGACGACGCTGACCGAGAAGGACTCCCAGCACCCCGCCGCCGACGCGCGGTTGGCGAACAACGGTCCAGACGCGCCCTGGTTCAAGTCCGCGGACACGAACAGGCCGTTGCTGCGCGCCTTCAGGCCCACGGCGTCTCCGCCCAGGTCCACCCACTCGAACCGCTCCCAGTCCTGGATGGAGGTCCGGTTGGCGACGAGCCGTCCGCCCAGGTTCGTGTCCGCCGACACGAACAGGCCCGTCGACACCGAGCGCAGCGCGACGAGCCCGCCGCCCGCGTCCACCACCTGGAACTGCTCCCAGCCCTGCGCCGTGGCCCGGTTCGCCACCAGCGCCGTGTTGGCGAGGTTCTGGTCCGCGGACACGAACTGCTGTGTCGAGCAGGCCCTCAGCGTGATGTTCCGGCCCAGGGGCGCCGCCAGTCCCCGCGCCTGGGACTCCAGCTCCGGAGGGGCCACCTCCGGGGGCGGCGCGCACGCCGCCAGCCCCGACAACAGTCCCCCCAGTCCCAACGCCAACACCCAGCTTCGCCCCGCCACCACGGTGTGTCCCTGAGCCATGCGAGCGCCTCCAGACTCCCGAATCGGGAAAGAGGGCGCCGGATATCACCAGGAAATCACGAATTAAAGCTAAATGGCGTTTTATAGGGACGCGACTGTTTTGCATGGAGCAGGGCTGAGAAAGTCTGCTCCTGGTGCCGTCAGCCCACGCGGCCGAAGCGGAGGTCGGCGCGCCGGGCCTCCGAGGCCGCGAAGCCGAGCAGCCGCGCGCCCTCGTCACTCAGCGCGGCGCGCGTCTGACGCGACAGCCGCGTGAAGGGGTCGATGCACAGCGTCGCGGTGCCCCGCTGCTGCTCGATGCGCCAGGTCCCCTGAACGAAGCCATCCACGAGCACGGTGGCGCGGACGATGCCGTTGGCGGTGAAGACGCGCCGGCGGGCGGCATCGGAGAGGATGCGCGTGCGGTCCGCGTGGGCCAGCAGCACGCTGTCGAACTCCGACAGGAAGCGAACGGGCGCGGGCGTGTCCGGGTCGGGCCTCCGCGCGCCGGGGACGTCGAACAGCTCGACGCCGTGCTCGTCGCGGAAGGTGCGCAGCGAGGGCCGCATTCGCTCCAGCACCTCACCCATCCGTGGCAGTCCCGACCAGGCCTGGAAATCCCTGGCGCTCGCGGGACCGAACGCGGCGAGGTAGCGCCGCACCAGCGCGTCCGGAGCCTCGGCGGGCTCGAAGCGCTGACCGAGCCAGGACTCGGCCGTGGTGTAGACCATGCGCTCGCCATGTCCCCACGTTCCACAGGGCGGCACCACGACGAGCGGCTCCAGGCTGGAGAGGCCCAGGCTCAGGGCGTTCGCATCATGTCCGGGCCACTTCTGCTGGAGCCGCTGGCCCAGCTCGCCCCGGGGACTGGGGCGGGCCTCCAGCAGCGCCCGGCCCTCGGCCACCAGCGCCCGGTCCTCCACGCCCTCCAACTGCTTGCGGAAGGCCGCGTGTTTCAGCCCCCGGTCCAGCGCCGGCTGCAGCACGGGGCGCAGCGCGAGGCAGTCGCGCGCGGTCACCAGGTGCAGCGTCCCGCGCATCATCACGGCGCGCACCACCTGACGCGCGCGGATGAGGTCGGACAACGCCTCGGGCCGGAACCCCTCCAGCCGCGTCCACAGCGCACCGTAAGGAGGATGGGTGGCCTGGGCCTGGAGCCCCATCACCTGCTCCAGCGCCTCCGCCACGCCCGCCCCGGAGCGCTGCGACAGCCACTGCCGTTGAAGCAGCGCCCGGTTGAGGGCCCGTTGGCCGAGGACCTGGGCTGGCAGGCGGCGCCGTCGCGAGGAGGCACGGGCCGGAGGCTTCGTGGCGGGGACCTCCTTCCCGGTCGCCTCCGAAGGCGGTGACACTGGACTCAGCGTCCGCGCCGGCCTTGCCTTGCTGGAGCGCCCACGTTGGACCCCCACGGGAGCGAGCAGCGGCAACAACATCAGGAAGGGAATCATGTGGGATGGCACCTGGGGGTGGATGCGAAGCCCTGGGCCGGGAGGACCCAGGGGGCTTCGTGGACGCCATCCTGCGAGCCACCCCTGACAGTCGTATGTCAGGAATGTGCGCCCCGCGACGCGCCGTCGCTCAGCGCCGCGACAGGCCGTGAAGCGACATCACGATGTGCTCGAAGGTACGCGCGGGCAGCAGGCGTTTCGACACCCACGCGGCGCGCTGCGACAGGTGGCCCACCGAGCAGCGCACGTCCACATGCTGGCGCTCCACCAGGGCGAGGACCTTCCGGGCGACCTGCTCGGGCGCGATGCCCGCGCCCTCCCCTGACTCCACCACGTTCATGACGCGCTCGAAGGCGTCCTGGTACGCGGACCCGGGACCGGAGCACCGGGCACGCTCCCGGTACTGACGCACATGGGTGCGGACCTCTCCAGGCGACAGCAGCGTGGCCTCGATGTGGCCGGAGCGCTGCGCGCGCATCGCGGGCAGCACCGCCCGGCACACGCGCAGCACGCCGAAGAAGTGGGTGTCCATCTGCCGCTGGGCCTCTTCGATGGACACGTCCTCCACGGCGCCCGCCATCACGAACCCGGCGCAGCTCACCACCACGTCGAGCCGGCCCTCGGCCCCGAGCACCGTTGCCACGGCGCGATGCACGAATGCTTCGTCCGTGACGTCCAACACCGTCATCCGACGGTGCGCGCCATCCGCCCGGCGGTGACGGCTGGTACCATGGACGGCGTGCCCGCTCGCGCCCAGGACCTCCGCGCACGCCTGACCGATTCCAGAGGATGCGCCCGTGATGAAGACCCCCTTGCTTCGCGACGTGCACATGCCCGCGCCCGCTCAGGCGCGTGATGCGCATCCACGTGGGAGGACCTCGTGAACCTCATCGAGCCCTGCATCCTGGCGGGCGCCGTGGTCGGGACCCTCGCCGGCGCAGTCCTCGGGTTTCCCCACGGCCTGCTGTGGGGACTGGGCGGAATGGCCGCTGGATTCGCCGTTGGCGTGCTTCTTCTGCCCTTCGTCGTCCTCGTCCTCGCCCTGGCGGGAGTCGCCCTGTTCTCCTGGCCGCGGCACCTGCTCAGGCGAACACGGGCCCAGAGGCCCTGATGCGGTGGACGCCGGGCCACAGGCGGGCCTCACTCGTGACGGTCTCCCTTCTTGGAGCCGCCGCGCTCCGGTTTTCGGAGCGCCTGCTCCAATGCGTCCAGACGGTCGTTCCAGAAGCGTTCGTAGAAGCGCAGCCAGTCGAGCGCGTTCGCCAGCGGCTCCGGCGCGAGGGTGCACCGGTGCGTGCGTCCCTCCACCGTCCTCTGAACGAGCCCCGCGCGCTCCAGCGCCTTGACGTGCTTGGACGCGCCCGCGAACGACATGCTGAAGGGGGCCGCCAGCTCACCGATGCTCCGTGCGCCCGAAGAGAGGCTGCGCAGCATCTCTCGCCGCGTCGGGTCGGAGAGCGCGTGGAAGACCGCGTCGAGTTGCTCGGAACGCTGCTGCGCCATGGGGCTGACCATGAACACCTCCACCCCACATTAAACTGCCCAGTTAAACAATACACCAGGGGGTGGGCAGACAGCGCCCGTTGGGCGCCCGCCCCGCGGCCCAGCAGGCGAATGCCCCCCGGCGAGGGTGGCGCCGCGAGGCGCGGCCCGTCCCGGCAGAGGCGCCTCCTCGAGGGGGCGCGGGGCGCGGTCCGAACCTCGGTGAGACGTCTCGCGAGCGTTCATTCCCGACGCGCCACCGCGGGCGTTCGGCGGCGGAGCAACGTCAGCGACACGAGCAACCCCGCGAGGAGCCCGGGGCGCCCATCCCCCACCGCGCAGCCGCCCGAAGCCGGTGGAGCCTCCGCGCACGGCAGCCACAGCCGGCAGGTGCCAGCGGCCTTCACGCACGGGTGCCCGTCCTGCTCGCCGGTGCACACAGCCCCGAAGCGGCCCGCCTCGAGCCCCGCCACCGCGCAGCTCCGGACGCCGTCCGCCTGGGGAACACACGCCATGCCCAGGGCACAGTCCGCGTGCGTGGCGCACCGCCGTGCACACGCATCCCCCCGTAGCTCCATCGGAGCGCGGGCCGGCGGCTGTCGCGCGGCGTCCTCGATGGCCGACTGGATGAACGCCGCGTGCAGGTCCACGCGCGTGTTCGCGCCCGTCGTGCAGGCGAGGTCTCCAAACGAGGTGATGCCCGCGAGGTGCTCGACGCCGTCGTGCGCGACGAACACCGGGCCGCCGCTGTCCCCGCCACACGACATCGCGGGCGCGGCTTCAATGGCGAACGTGTTCGCGTCCACCGAGGTGATTCGGGACAGGCCGCCGCGCCGAAGGCCCGTGACGCCTTGCGCATCCGAGCCGAAGCCCACCACCCGGGCCAGCCGGCCCACGCTGTCCGAGGACAGGGCCCAGGGCTCCAGCGCGAGCGGCGTCACCGGGGCGTCCCCGGCGAGCAGCAACACGCCGATGTCGTTCACCCCCGGCCGCCACGCGGGATGGAGCCGCCCCTCCGCCACGCGGACGCGCTGCGCGGCGGACGCGTGCGCCGTCTCCTCCGCGAACACCACCGCGTACACCTGCGGCGCATCGGCGTTCTCCACGCAATGCGCCGCCGTCAGCAGCACCCGGGGCGACACCAGCGTGCCCGTGCAGATGACGGGGGCCGCCGCGTCCGCCTCGCCGCAGAAAGGCGACACGGGAACGATGGCGGCCACGAAGGGCAGACCCGGCTCGGGCGCGCCCCCCACCACGGCCTGCCGTGACACCGCGGGCGGCGGCGCGGACTCCAACACGGGGCCACACGCCGCCGCCGCCACCCCGAGCAGGATGGCGGCGGCGCGGGACTCACTCGTTCGTGAAGTCACCCTGCGGAACGTCCGTGGCCTGCCCCTCGACGTCCCAGTACTTCCACGCACCCGTCTTCTCACCCTTCTCGTACTGGCCCTGCGCGGCCAGCGCGCCACTGGGATGCCACTCCGAATAGGTCCCCTGCGCGCGGTGGCCCACCAGCGTGCCCTCCGCCCACTTCGAACCGTCGGAGCGCCAGGCGGTCCACGTCACCTCGCCACCGCCGGCGGGGTGGACCTCCTCGCGGTTCTTCTGCCCCTCTTCGTAATAGAGGGTCCACAGGCCCTGCTTGAGCCCGCCGCGATAGTCGCCCTCGAACTGCTTCACGCCGTCCTCGAAGTAGTGGACCCAGCGGCCCTCCATCTTCCCGTCGACGTAGGCGCCCTCCGTCTTCAACTTCCCGGTGGCGTGCCACTCCGCCCAACGGCCGTGCTTCTGGCCGTCCGGGCGTGCGCACCACTGGAGGACGCCGTCCGGCGGCGCGCGGCCCGTGAGCCGGGCGCCGTCAGGGCAAGGCCCGGAGGCCTGGCTGCATCCCAAGGCCACCCCGGCGACGAGCGCCAGGGCCCCATGTGACACCCGACGCCACATCAGTAGCACGAGCCCGTGCAGCTGCAGTTGTTGCGCGCGAACGAGTAGTCATCCGAGGCCGCCGCGAAGCTGCCCAGGCCGTAGTCGTGCTTGGCGCAGTCCTGCGTATAGGCGGTGGTGCCCACGCAGCGCGGCAGGCTGGTGCCACCGCACCCCTGGCCGCAGCGGCCCTTGCAGCCGTTGCCCGACCCGCCCGTGCAGCCACAGCCCATGCCCGCCGTGCGGTACTGGCCCGAGCCGATGTGCTGCCGGCTGCAGGAGCAGGAGATGTGCACCCAGCCGCGCTCGGACACGTACTCGTACGAGGTGAGCACCTCGCCCACCGGGACAATCTGCATGAAGCTCGTCTGGCGCTCGGCCGCGGTCTCCACGCGCGTGCGGCCCTCATCCGGGATGACCTGGGCCAGCCCCTCCAGCAGCGGCGTGAGCAGCTGCGCCTGCGCGGCGTCGAGCGGGCTGCCCGACGGGACGAACTGCCCCACGCCCTGGCTGTAGTCGATGTGGAAGCCGATGACGGGGTCGCCGAAGTCGTACGTCACCTCGACGACATCGGTCTGCGTCTCCACCACCAGGAGCCGCACGGACGCGCCTCCCGAGCCGTACGTGGCCTCCAGCGTCGTCGCGTCGTGCTGGAGGAGCTTGAAGCCCTCCGCATCCACGGCCTGCTCCGTCCGAGCGTTGGAACAACCCACCGCGACAGCCATCAGCACACACAGCAAAGCCTTCTTCATGGTGCTCACTCCAGGGGTGTGGGGGAAATTCTCAGGGAACGAGAAACTAGAGAGACACGTACATCCGCGTCAATACGCACACCCTGGAATGCTGAAGAACCCGGCTTAAAGTCTCGAGCTGGCGACCCACGCCGAACACAGGAGAGAGCCATGCCCCTGAATCGCGCAGCCCTGATGTGCCTCGCCGCCGTGATGACGGCGGGTTGTGGTGGACCGGCGGATGAGCCCTCCGCGGTGGAGCCCTCCGCGCTGGAGACCACGTCCCAGGCCGCCTACCCCGAGTACGACCCGGAGATTCACTGTCAGGTCTGGGGCCGGTACGTGGACTGCGGCCCGGGCAGGCCGACCATGTACTCGTACTACAGCGACACGTACGGCTACTACATCGAGCGCTTCGTCTGCGGGAACGACCGGCCCGTCTGCCCGTACTACTGAGCCCCTCGGACGGGGCATCCATTGGCCGCGTGCGGTGCTATCAAGCACCGCACCATGCCTGAAACGCCCCCCTCCCTGTTCGATGCGGTGCCCGCGGAGATGGACTTTCCCTCCGAGGAGCGCCGCGTCCAGGCCTTCTGGAAGGACCGCCGCATCTTCGAGCGCTCGCTCGAAGCGCGTGAGGGTGCTCCCAGCTTCGTCTTCTACGAGGGCCCGCCGACCGCCAACGGCCTGCCCCACAACGGCCACGTCCTGACGCGCGTCATCAAGGACCTGTTCCCGCGCTACAAGACGATGACGGGCCACTACGTCCCCCGCAAGGCCGGCTGGGACACCCACGGCCTGCCCGTGGAGGTGGAGGTCGAGAAGGAGCTGCGCATCCACGGCAAGGCGGAGATTGAACGCTACGGCGTGGAGCCCTTCACCGAGCGCTGCATCGAATCCGTCTTCCGCTACACCTCCGAGTGGGAGCGGCTCACCGAGCGCATCGGCTTCTGGGTGGACCTGAACCAGGCCTATGTCACCTACCACCGCCCCTTCGTGGAGAGCGTGTGGTGGGCCCTGTCGGAGCTGCACCGCAAGGGCCTGCTGTACCAGGGCCACAAGGTGGTGTGGTGGTGGCCGCAGGGCGGCACCGCGCTGAGCGCCGCCGAGGTGGGCCTGGGCTACAAGACGGTGGACGACCCGAGCGTCTACGTCGCCTTCCCGCTGCGCGCCGCGCCGGACACCGCGCTCGTCGTCTGGACCACCACGCCCTGGACGCTGCCGTCCAACATGTACGCGGCCGTCAACCCGGGCGTGGACTACGTCACCGTGGACGCGGGCGAGCGCAAGCTCATCGTCGCCGCGGCGCTGCGCGAGGCGCTGGCCAAGAAGCTCAAGCTGGAGCTGCCGGTGCTCTCCACCCAGAAGGGCAGCGACCTGGTGGGCCAGCGCTACCAGCCGCCCTTCGACCTCTACCAGCAGCGCGCGGGCGAGACGCGGCTGCCCCTGAAGGACGGCGGCGAGGATGCGCAGGCCTGGCGCGTGCTGGGCGCGGACTTCGTCACGCTCGACAGCGGCACCGGCATCGTCCACATCGCCCCGGCGTTCGGCGAGGACGACTACGAGGCCTTCCGCAAGGACAAGGCCCGCTTCGCCCAGCCGGAAGCCCTGGAGCTGTTCTGCGCGGTGAAGCCGGACGGCACCTTCTCGGAGGAGGTGCCGCTGGTCGCGGGCCGCTTCGTGAAGGAGGCGGACAAGGACATCCAGCGCCACCTCAAGGAGCGCGGGCTGGTCCTCTTCACCGAGCAGTACAAGCACGAGTACCCGTTCTGCTGGCGCGCGGATGACGACCCGCTCATCCAGTTCGCGCGGCCCGCCTGGTACATCCGCACCACGTCGGTGAAGGACCAGGCCATCGCCAACAACCGCGCCGTCAACTGGGTGCCGGAGCACATCAAGGAAGGCCGCTTCGGCGACTTCCTGGCCAACAACGTGGACTGGGCCCTGTCGCGCGAGCGCTACTGGGGCACGCCGCTGCCGCTGTGGATTCACTCGGAGACGGGCGAGGTCGAGGCCGTCCCCTCGCTCCAGGCGCTGCGCGAGAAGCCGGGCAACAACGTGGCCGAGGTGGAGGCCGAGCTGAACGCCTTCCTCGCCGGCAAGCCGCACGAGGCCAACGCCCAGCACCTCATCGTCCACAAGCCGTGGGTCGACAAAATCACCTTCGAGAAGCCCGGCAGCTCCGGCCGCTTCCAGCGCGTGCCCGAGGTCGTGGACGTGTGGTTCGACTCCGGCTGCATGCCCTTCGCGCAGTGGGGCTTCCCGCACGCGCCGGGCTCGCAGGAGATCTTCAACCGCGCCTTCCCCGCGGACTTCATCTCCGAGGCCATCGACCAGACGCGCGGCTGGTTCTACTCGCTGCTGATGGTGAGCACGCTCCTATTCGACGAGGAGACGCAGGCGCGCATCGGCCTGACGCCGCAGCGGAACTGGCCGCGGCCGTACAAGAGCTGCATCGTGCTGGGCCACGTCTCCGACAAGGAGGGCCGCAAGGAGTCCAAGTCCAAGGGCAACTACACCCCGCCGGAGATCATCCTGGACGAGGTGCGCATGGACTTCGCCGTGCTCACGGCCGCGGAGGCCGGCGTGCCCGGTGAGCCCGGCGTGGCGCTCATCGCGCGCGAGGACCTGGAGGGCCTGGACATCCAGGAGGGCGCCAAGGTGCAGCTCTTCCGCCCGGACCGGCCGGAGGTCTCCGTCACCGCCACGGTGAAGGCGCACAAGAAGCTCAAGCGCCGCGTGGTGCTGCTGGCGCCCGCCGAGCTGCAGACGCTGGGCGTGGCCCCCTCCGCGCGCGGCGCCAGCGTCATGCCGGTGGAGGTCCCCCGGCTGGCGCCGTCCGAGCGCGTGGTGGTGAAGGACCCGGCCGCCAAGGCCCCGGGCGCGGACGCGTTCCGCTGGTTCTTCTACGCCGCGAGCCCCACCTGGTCGAACACGCGCCACTCGCTGGGCAACGTGCGGCTTTTGCAGAAGGACTTCCAGGTCAAGCTGCGCAACGTCTACTCGTTCTTCACCATCTACGCGAACATCGACGGCTTCAACCCCGCCGCGGGCAACGCCGACGCCAAGGACGCGCCGTGGGAGGCCATCCGCCGCAGCCAGGGCTGGCGCGAGGTGAAGGCGCGGCCGGTGCTGGACCGGTGGATTCTCTCCGAGGTCCACCTCACCCTGCGCGACGTCACCCGCGCGCTGGAGACCTACCAGGTGTACGACGCGGCCCAGCGCATGGTCGCGCTCGTGGACGCGCTGTCCAACTGGTACCTGCGCCGCAGCCGCTCGCGCTTCTGGGCGCCGGGCTTCGAGCAGGACAAGCAGGACGCGTACTTCACGCTCTACGAGGCCCTCACCACCCTCACCGCGCTGGCGGCGCCCTTCATCCCCTTCTTCACCGACGACATGTGGGGCAACCTGGTGCGCAAGCCCTGGCCCACCACGCAGCCGGAGAGCGTGCACCTGGCCGGCTTCCCCACGGTGAACGAGGCCCTCATCGACGAGGGGCTCGCGGCGGAGATGGGCGCGGTCAGGGACCTGGTGTCCCTGGGCCTCAAGGTGCGCACGGACAACCGGCTCAAGGTGCGCCAGCCGCTGGCGCGCGCGGACGTCATCCTCGCGCGCAAGGAGCTGACGGAGCGCGTGGCCGTGTACCGCGACCTCATCGCGGACGAGCTCAACGTCCACGAGGTCCGCTTCGTGGAGCCGGGCAGCGACGAGGCCAACGTGGTGCGCTTCCGCGTGCGCCCCAACCTGCGCGCGGTGGGCGGGCGGCTGGGGCCCAAGCTGGCGCCGGTGCGCAAGGCGTTCGACACCGGAGACGGCGCCGCGCTGCACCGCGAGCTGCTCCAGACGGGCCGCGTGGCCATGACGGTGGCGGGCGAGGACCTGGTGTTCACCGGCGAGGAGCTGGAGACGCTGGTGGAGGCCAACCCCGGCTACGCCGCCGCGGGCATGGGCGTGGGCGTGGTGGTCCTCCACACCGAGCTGACCGAGGCCCTGGTGGACGAGGGCCTGGTGCGCGAGCTGCTCGCCCGCGTGCAGGGCGCGCGCAAGGACCTGGAGCTGGGCTACACCGACCGCATCCAGCTCTGGGTGGACGGCGACGCGCGGGTGAAGCGCGTCACGGACGAGGCGCGGGCGCTGATTGAGCGGGAGACGCTGGCCTCCAGCATCCTCGTGGGCCCCGAGGGCCTCACCGGCCAGGAGGAGGAGGTCAGCATCAACGGCCTGCCCGCGCGCATCCGCGTGGAACGGGCCTGAGTCCGGGAAGGTTCAGGCTGCCTCATCCCCGTTCGATGAGGCAGCCCGCCGGGTCCGGCACTGCCGCGGACGCGGCCCTCCCACGTGAAGAAGGGCCGCGCCGCGCGTCACTCAGTTCGCGGTGAAGGTGGTGTCGTTGCGGTACAGCAGCGTCTGCGACCAGTTGCCCGTGTAGACGAGCGTGTCCACGCGGTAACTCCCCGCCGGACGCGAGGTGGGAATCACCAGCGCCGGCGTGAAGGTGCGCGTCTGGCCCGCGGAGTAGGACTGGCTGAAGAAGTGTTCGGCCACCAGCGTGAAGGGCGAGGCCGCGGTGCGAATCTCGTACTTCACGATGAGCGTCTGCGCCGTGGGCGACGTCACCGAGCCGGAGACCTGGAAGCTCTGCCCCCGCGTCACCGGGGACGGCGTCACCGTGGCCTTGGACGCGGCCAGGGGGCCGCCCGGCGGCGGGAGGTTCGCGTAGAAGCTCTTGAAGAGCGCGGCCGCGTTCGGGAACTGCGTCTGGAACGTGTGGCCACCGTTGTTGTCCACATTGGACAACTGGTGCAGCCCGTCCGGCGCCTGGTAGTCGAAGTAGGAGTGGTAGCCGACGTTGTTGGCCGGGTCGAAGATGAACGACAGCATCTGCTGCACGAAGTAGGTGTTGTCGCCGCCCCCCGTGGTGGCCGCGTCATTCACGCCCCACTCCGGCACGGACAGCCGCTTGCCACGGGGCGCCGCGAAGCTCCGGAACTTCGCCAGCGCCGGCGCGAACTGGATGTCCCAGTTCTGCTGCCACCGGCCCTGCTGACACGTCCCCGTGCAGCCGGAGGGGATGGGATAGCGGCCGTTCCAACCCTGGTCGTAGAGGTCGAAGCCGATGTAGTCGACGTACGCGTCACCCGGGTACGTCGCGGAGAGGTCGGCGGCGGAGATGTCGTAGTTCGGGTTCCAGTCGAACTCGAAGCCCGCGTTGGGCTGCGCCGTGCGCATGGCCGTCACGATGCGGCGGAAGCACTCCGCGAAGTTCGCCTGCTGGCCGTTGCCGGAGTACCAGGGCATCCAGTTGCCGCTGAACTCCCAGCCCACACGGAGGATGCTGCGCTGGAGCCCCGCGTTGGCCAGGTTGTTGGCCAGGTTCCGGAACCGGAAGTCGTAGGCCCCCGTCGCGCACTGGGACAGGGAACCCTGCCCGGAGGGGAACATGGACACGGAGTAGTTGAGCCGGCGGCCCGGCTTCGCCCTCACCCACGCGCCCCAGGCGTTGAGCTGCCAGGACGGGTTCTCGATGTTGGCCCAGCTGTCCTTCGGCTGGTGCCCCTGCCCCATGGACACGTCGTACCCGAGCCACGCGGAGTACGCGTTGACGAGGTGGGGCACGTTGTAGATTTCACCGCGGTAGACGCCCGTCAGGGGTTGGGTCTGCGCGGCCACCGGCAGCGCGACCGCCACCAACGCCAGGGCGGCGTGGAACAGCTTCTGGAGTCCCAGCTTCATGACCGCGTTCTCCATCAAGTTTTTCTCAAGATACAGCTTTTACTCGATTAACGAATCATGAGACACGCTGTCAATCCAGACCCACTCCCCGTGCTTGACGCACTGTGCGGGCGTGGCCCCCTGCCTTGACCCGCCCGTCGCAATCCTCGATATACGGCTCGCGCCTCAGTTGAGACTGCGACGCAAAACCAAAACTGGATTGCGGATGTTCTCGGCATTCACCTCGTTCGCCCTGCTGCTCTCGGCGGCCCCCGCGGAGCCGGCATCCGTGGCGCCGCCGCCTCCTTCCGAAACCGCGCCCGCGCAGGTCCAGCCGCCCAGCCGCATCGACAGCGTCACCGTCCCGTATCCGGAGGTGGAGCTGGCCGCGGGGCGTGAAGCGGACGTGGTGCTGCGGCTCACCATCGACGAGCACGGCGTGGTGACGGAGGCGGAGGTCGTCCAGTCGGCGGGCGAGGCCTTCGACGTGGCGATTCGCACCGCCGCGCTCGACTTCCGCTTCGAGCCCGCCCGCGTCGGCGGAGAAGCGGTCGCCTGCCAGATCGAGCTGCTCCACGCCTTCCGGCTGGGCACGGATGCGCCCGCCGAGCCCGAGCCTGTCCCCGAGCCGCCCCCGGAGGCACCGCCCGAGGCGCCACCCGCGCCGCCGGAAGAGAAGACGCTGGAGACCACGGTGTCCGGCCGCTCGGAGGCGGAGCGGATGCGCCGGTCGGCGGAGGCCGTGCGCGTCGTCAGCACCACGCGCGCCCGCGCCCGCTCGGCGGACATGGGACAGGTGCTGGCGGCCCAGGAGGGCGTGGAGGTGCGCCGCAGCGGCGGCCTGGGCAGCACCCTCCGCTTCTCGCTCAATGGCCTCACCGACGACCAGATTCGCTTCTTCCTGGACGGCGTGCCGCTCGACCTCTCCGGCTATCCATTTGGCTTCGCCAACGTGCCGGTGAACCTGGTCGACTCGATTCAAATCTACCGGGGCGTGGTGCCCTCCCGCTTCGGCGCGGACGCGCTGGGCGGCGCGGTGAACCTCACCTCCGCGCCCATCCAGGACGGCGCGCACGGCGCCGCGTCGCTCCAGGGCGGGGCCTTCGGGACGTACCGGCTCACGCTGGGCGGCAGCTACCGGCCTTCCTCGCGCGGCTTCTTCGCCCGGGCCCACCTCTTCGCGGACACCACCCGGAACGACTACCGGGTGGACGTGCAGACCTCCGATGACACCGGGCAGCTTCGCCCCGCCACCGTCAGCCGCTTCCATGACGGGTACCAGGCGCTGGGCGGCGGGCTCGAGGCGGGCTTCGAGCAGCTCGGCTGGGCGGACCGCGTCACCCTGCGCGCCTTCGGCTCCGGCTACGACAAGGACCTGCAGCACAACCTGGTGATGAGCGGTGGCCCGTTCGGCGAGGCGCGGTATGGCGCCACCGCGCTCGGCACGCAGCTCCTCTACGAGAAGGCCGTGGGCGACGCGGTGCGCGTGGACGCGCTGGCCGGCTACGCGTGGCAGGCCACCGACTTCCAGGACACCTCCCAGTGGGTCTACGACTGGTTCGGCAACCGGGTGCGGGAGCGCACGCAGCCGGGCGAGCTGGGCGGCGACGCCACCGACCAGACGCTCTGGCAGCAGTCCTTCTATGGCCGCGCCAACGCGAGCTGGGCCTTGAGCCCGTCCCAGACGCTCCGGCTCGCCATCGCCCCCACGCTCACCCGGCGCACCGGTGAGCAGCGGCGGCTCGCGAGCCCCAGCGACGTGGACCCGCTCTCCGCGGACCGGAACATCCTCACCGCCGTCACCGGGGTGGAGTACCAGCTCAACGCCTTCGACGACGCGGTGGAGCTGATTGTCTTCGGCAAGGACTACCTCTACGCGGCCCGGGCGCAGCAACTGCTGCCCACGCGGGAATGGCAGCGCAAGGACCGCACGCTGCACCAACTGGGCGGCGGCGCGGCCCTGCGGCTGCGCGTGGCCGAGCCCGTCTACCTCAAGGTCAGCTACGAGCGCGCCACCCGGCTGCCCCGGATGGACGAGCTGTTCGGCAACGGCGTCCTCGTCCGGGAGAACCTCGACCTGGCGCCGGAGACCAGCCACAACGTGAACGCGGGCCTCGCCACGGCGCCGCTGCGCACGGGGCTCGGCGTGTTCCGGGGCGAGCTGAACGGCTTCGCCCGGCTCGCCCAGGACCTCATCATGCTCGCGGGAAGAGACCGCGACTGGAGGTACCAGAACGTGTACGGCGCGCGGGCGCTGGGCGTCGAGGGCGCGGCGGGCTGGAGCTCTCCGGGCGGTTGGCTCCACCTGGACGCCAACGCCACGTTCCAGGACATCCGCAACACGTCTGGCCAGGGCACCTTCGGCGCGTTCGAAGGCCAGCGGCTGCCCAACCGGCCCTGGTTCTTCTTCAACGCCACGGCGCGCCTGTCGCTGCGGGGCGTGGCCGCCTCGGAGGACGAGCTGTCGCCCTTCTGGACCGCGCGCTACGTCCACGGCTTCTTCCGCAACTGGGGAGGCCTGGGCGCGGTGGGCACGAAGGAGACCCTCGACAACCAGTTCGCGCAGGCGGCGGGCGTGGGCTACCGGGTCCGGCTCCAGGGCTTCTCCCTGGGACTCAGCACCGAGCTCGACAACGTCACCAACGCGCGGCTGTTCGACTTCTTCGGGGTGCAGCGGCCGGGCCGCTCGGGGTGGCTCAAGGCCACCGTGGAGTACTGAAGCCGCAGGTGCCGCCCGCGCCAGCATGCACGGGCGGCGCCGGGTGCGGCGCGGCTCAGCGCACCTTCACGAACTGGTAGGCCCAGCCCAGCGTGTCGAAGCGCTTCACGGCGGCGCCGTCGCCGTTCAGCTCCCACACCGCCGTGGACGCGTAGTCCGCCGTGGGCAGCAGCAGGAAGGTCCGGCCCTCGAGGGTGAAGGCGTAGTAGCCGCCGGCAATCCAATCCAGGCCCTCGATGGGCGCGCCCTCACCCGTCTGCAGATTGACCTGCCACAGCTTCCAGTGGGTGCCGTTGGTGACGTCGGCCGCCGTCGGCGAGGAGCTCAGCGTCGGGCTGTCGTCGTGGAAGGCCGCCACCACGCCCACGTCGTTGCCCAGGTAGCGGAACGCGGCCGTCTGGCGCCCGCCCACCATGGACGCCAGCGAGCGCGTCCAGTCCGTATCGATGGCGCGCTGCCCCGCGCGGATGCGCACCGCGCAGGTCTCCGGCGCGGTGTCATCCACCACGGGCGCGCCCGCGCTGAACACCCAGTTGCTGAAGTAGATGTTCCCCGCCTCGTCCTGCGTGGCCACGTCCAGGCCCGGGCACGGCGCCTCGAGCAGCTCCACCAGGCGGTCATCCGCGTGGGAGTAGACGGCGATCTGCGAGCTGGGCAGGAAGCGGTAGTAGTTGCCGTCCGTCCAGTAGAAGGGCTGGAACGAGTAGCCGTCCCGCGCCGCCACGCCGCGGTCGAAGCTGGCCTTCACCACCAGGCCGTCCCGCTCCGTCGCCAGTCCCGGCGACTCGACGGGGCCGGAGATGGTCATCGACTCCGGGTTCCAGACGATGCGCCGCGCCTCCTCCAACTGCATGTACGCCGACGTCCCGTCCACGAAGTGGTTGTGGTACAGCGGCGCCGTCGCCAGGCCGTAGCTGGCGAAGCTGATCTTCCCCGCCTCCTGGAAGCGGCCGCTGTCGAACACCGTGTAGCGGGTGAGCTCGGGCGCCTCGCCCGCGCCGACGAAGAGCTTCCCGTCCACCGCGCCAATCGTCGCGAAGCCGGAGTGCTCGCTCGCCTGCGCCAGGTCGAGGCTGCGCACGTCCAGCGAGTTGAACACGCTCACGTAGGTGGCCGACCCCGACTCCCCGAACACGGACGTCGCCAGGCTGTACATCGGCCCCGTCTGCGTCTCATCCGGCGCCGGCGTGGGGTCCGGGTCGGACGAGCCACACGCGGTCAGCGAGGCGGCGAGGAACAGGAGGGACGTGGTGGATGCAGTCGCCAGACGGCTGCGCTTGCGCATGGGGTGCTCCAAGGTGAGGTGAGACGTGAACTCAGGTCGCCACCGCGGCGGGCATCGCCTCGGGGGCCTTCTTCTGGAGACGGGGAATCGCGCGGGCCGCGCCGGCCAGCAGCACCGCGAGCGCGAAGAGCCCCACCTCCGCCGCGAGGACGAAGCCGGAGCCCGAGCCGAAGGGCAGCCGCTGCATCCGCACCGCGTCGATGAGCGGCACCGCGAAGAGCCCGGCGCTGGCGAGGATGAGCAGGCGGCGCGCGGCCGCCGCGGGGACGTCCTCCAGCAGCGCGCTCCCCAGGCCCACGGCCCAGACGGCGAAGAAGACGGTGTGCTCCCAGCGGGGCCGGTCCGCGAGCTCCGCGGGCAGCAGCTGGTTGGCCAGGAAGAGCCCCGCCACCGCCAGCGGGAGCCCGGCACAGCAGCCCGCCGTCAGCCTCGCCAGCACCGTGTCGAAGCGGCTCGTCCCCTGCAGGCGCCGCCGCTCCAGCCAGAGCAGGTTGCCCGCCAGAATCCCGAACGCCATCAGGAAGGAGAGCAGCGCGTAGACGACCTTCGCGAGGAAGCTGGCCCACGTCGCGAAGTGCAGTCCGTACAGCGGGTCCATCACCTGCGTGTACAGCGTGCCGCCGCCCGTCTCGCGCTGCCAGAGGACCTCCCCCTCGCGAGACACCCGCAGGTGCGTGAAGGCATGCAGCGAGCCCTCCAGCTCCCCGGGCAGGTGCACGGTGCCGTTCGCGTCCCCCAGGTGGTCGAAGAAGAACCAGCTGTGCTCCGACCGAGGGAAGCGCGCCTTGGCCAGCGACAGGGCGTGGGCCAGGTCGGGCGCGCCGCCGGGCTGCCCCGACGCGGCGGGCGGCGTGGGCCAGTCCACCGCCACCTCCAGCGCCTTCGGGTCGCCGTCCAACGCGGCGGCGTTCACCGCTGGCGCGTACCAGTCCGACAGGCAGAGGATTCCGCCTGTTATCGCGAAGATGAACAGGAAGGGCGAGCTGACCACGCTCACCACCTTGTGCGCGTCCGACCAGAACACCCGCCGCGAGCCGTCCGGACGGAACTGCACGAACTCCCGCGCCAGCCGCCCCAGTTGGATGAGCACGCCGGTGACGACGAGCAGCAGCAGCACGACCGACGCGATGCCCGCCAGGTGCTTGCCGAAGGGCACCGGCTCCAGGAAGTGCATGGCGTTGAGGAACTCGCCCAGGTCGCTGCGCTCGCCCATCTCGCGCCCCGACACCGGGTCCCTCCACGTGGAGTGGATGGCGCCATCCGGAGCCATGCGCCACAGCTTCATCCACGGCTCCTCGGCGGTGGGCAGCGAGATGCCGAACCACACGGGCCGGACAGCCGTCTCCTTCTCCGCGAGCCCTTGCGCGATGCGGACCGCCTCCGCCTCCGTCACCACGCCCGGCGCGCGGAACGTGGGCTCCTGCCAGGGCGCCAGCTCCTCCGCGAAGAGCGCGAAGGACCCCAGGAAGAACAGCACGAAGAGGATGAGCGAGGACAGGACACCGGCCCAGGCGTGGGCGTCCCAGAGGATGGTGTACGCGCGGGGCGACAGCTTCACGAGAGCACCAGGACGGCGGACGACACCGCGGCCACCAACGCCGAGCCCGCCCAGGCCCGCGCGCCGCTCCGGGCCAGCAGCGCCAGGCAGGAGGCGGCGACCATGGCGGGAAGCGCGACCAGGAAGGCCAGCAGGTAGCGCACGTCCCGCGTCGCGGGGAGCACCGCCACCAGCGCCAGCGTCGCCAGCACCGCGGCGGCCGGCGCCACCGACACCGCCGCGCCAATCCGCGCGGCGCCATGTTCATGCTTCTGCGCCATCAGAGCGCCCCCACGCAGGCCACCACGACGCCCACCGCGCTCACCGGCACCACCCACCGCGTGACGCGCGGCCACAGCGGCCCACACAGCGTGAGCACCGGCGTGGCCAGCATCGCCACCACCGTGGCCGTCGTCAGGCCAACCCCCGGCCCCTGGACCTTCACGCCCACCGCCACGCCCACCAGGCACAGCGCGGCCCCTGCCACCCGCACCCACGTGCGGTGACGGGTGAGCGCGCTCTCGGGAGCGCGGGCCGCCACCCGCAGGAGCACGGCGATGCCCAGCACGATGAGCAGGGTCGAAACCGCCATGTTCTCCTCGGAACAAAGCGCTACTGAGAATCAATCTCAATATCGGAACGACCCCATATGAACCCTGGCCACGCATCGAAGTCAAGGTGGGCGCGCAGACGCGGAACGCGCGTCGGCGCGGCATTTCACGCACAGCGGGACGGAGCCGCACAGGGCTCCGTCCCGAGTCACTGGAAGCTCAGCTCGGGCTCGCCGTGGGGCGAACGATGATTTCACTCACGTCCACGTCATCCGGCTGCTCGATGGCGAAGGCGATGCTCCGGGCAATGGCCTCCGGTGGGATGGCGATGCGCCGGAACTCCCGCATGGCGTCACGAGCGCCCGCGTCGGAGATGGACTCCGCGAGCTCCGACGTCGTCACCCCGGGCGAGATGACCGTCACCCGGATGTCCCCGCCGACCTCCTGCCGCAAGCCCTCGGAGATGGCGATGACGGCGTACTTCGTCGCGCAGTAGACGGCGGCGGTGGGCACCACCATGTGGCCGCCAATGGAGGAGACGTTGATGAACTGGCCCGAGCGCTGAGCCTGCATGATGGGCAGCCCCGCGGCGATGCCATGCAGGACGCCCCGGATGTTGACGTCAATCATCCGGTCCCACTCATCGACCTTGAGCGCCTCCAGCTTCGACAGGGGCATCACGCCCGCGTTGTTGATGATGACGTCGATGCGGCCGTGCTCCTCGCGCGCGAAGCGCATGAAGGACTCCATGTCCTCCCGCTTCGAGACGTCCAGCGCCCGGTAGCGCGCCGAGCCGCCCTCGGCGCGGATGGCGGACGTCAGCGCCTCCAGCCGGTCCACGCGGCGCGCGCCCAACACGACCTGCGCGCCCTTGCTGGCGAGCAGCCGAGCGGTGGCTTCACCAATGCCGCTGCTCGCGCCGGTGATGACAACGACCTTCCCTTGGATTCCAGACATGTGGATGCACCCCGTGACTGCGATGTGGATGGGCACAATGTGGCCGCGCACACCGCTGGGGCGGTACTCCGATGCTGCCGGGTTCTTGCCCAATCCTGCACACCCGGCGGAAAGACTCGGGATGAAGGGGCCGGCTCGCCTACGTTCTCCTGGTGATGACCGAACGTCCACCCACCCAGCGGCCCGCCGAGCTGGCCCGGTTGATCCAGAGGCACACGCCCACCGACGGGCTCCACGCGACCGCCATCCCGCGCGTGCTCCTGATTCGCGCCGCCCGCCCCTCCGAGCCCGTGCATGCCTTGCACGAACCTGCGCTGTGCATCGTCGCCCAGGGGCGCAAGCAGGTGATGCTCGGAGAGGAGGTCTTCGTCTACGGGGCGGACCAGTGCCTCGTGGTGTCGGTGGACCTCCCCGTCGTGGGCCAGGTGATTGAAGCCACGCCCGATGCACCCTACTTGTGCCTGCGCGTGGACCTGGACCCGGGCCAGATTGGCGACCTGATGTTGGAGGCGGGGCTGGAGCCCCAGGGGCGCGCGCCGCCCGGGCCCGGCCTGTCGCTCACGCCCGCCGAGCCGTCCCTGCTCGACGCGGCGACGCGGCTGGTGCGCCTGCTGGAGACGCCTCGCGACATCCCCATCCTCGCGCCCCTGTTCATCCGCGAGATGCTCTACCGGCTGCTGTCGGGCGAATACAGCGCGCGGCTGCGCCACATCGCCCTGGCGAAGGACCGGCTCGACTCCATCAACCGCGCCATCGCCTGGCTCAAGCACCACTACGCGGAGCCGCTGCGCATCGAGCAGCTCGCGCGGGAGGCGCACATGAGCACGTCCGCGCTCCATCACCACTTCAAGAGCATCACCGCCATGAGCCCGCTCCAGTACCAGAAGCAGCTCCGGCTCCAGGAGGCCCGGCGGCTCATGCTGGGACAGGCGCTGGACGCGGCGTCGGCGGGCCACTCGGTCGGCTACGAGAGCCCCTCGCAGTTCAACCGGGAGTACAGCCGCCTGTTCGGCGCGCCGCCCGCGCGAGACATCGCCCGGCTCCGCGGTGCGCTCGCGCCCCAGTCCAATGCGTCAACTTGACGCACACCCCCACCGCGCCTCCGGGATATGAGGATGCGGTGTCCCCCGCGCCGACCCACGCAGGAGCGCCGTTGAGCGACGCGCTGGCCTCACCCGCGCGCCAGCCCGCCGCGCCGTTCCGCCGCGCGCCCGAGGACGTGGTGGCCCGGCTGTCCTCCAGCGCCATCGCGCTCGGCTGGTTCGTCCGCCTGCGCTGGCATGCCGTCGCCGGTCAGGCCGTGACGGTGGCCGTCGCGGTTCGGGGCCTGGAGCTGGAGTTGCCCGTGACGCCGCTGCTGGCGCTGGTGGCGACGACGGCGGTGTCCAACCTGCTCCTCACGCTCTGGTTGCGGCGGGCGCCGTCCGTCCAGCCCGGGGTGCTCGGCGCCGTGCTCGCGTTCGACACGGCGCTGCTCACCGGCTTGCTCGCGCTGTCAGGGGGACCGGCCAACCCCTTCGGCATGCTGTACCTCGTCCACGTGACGCTGGCCGCCATCGTCCTGGGGACGCGCTGGACGGTGCTCATCGCGCTCATGTCCGTGATGGGCTCCACCAGCCTCTTCGCCTTCCATGTCCCCCTGCCCGACACGGTGAATCAGCCGGGCCACCATGGCCTGGGCTCGCTCCACGTCGTGGGCATGTGGGTCGCCTTCACGCTCACCGCGCTCATCATCGCCTTCGTCGTCGCGAGGGTGGCCTCGGCGCTGCGCGACCGGCAAGCCGCGCTGGCGAGGACGCAGCGGCTGGCGGCGCGCGCGGAGAAGCTCGCGTCGCTGTCCACCCTGGCGGCGGGCGCGGCGCATGAGCTGGGGACCCCCCTGGGGACCATCGCCATCGCGGCGAACGAGCTGGACAGCCTCATCCTCGACGCCCCGCACGAGGCCCTGGAGGACGCGCGCCTCATCCGGGACGAGGTCGAGCGCTGCCGGGACATCCTCGAGCGCATGAGCGCCCGCTCCGGCCAGGCGATGGGCGAGGTGCCCGAGAAGACGACGCCCGGCGCCATCCTCGAACGGCTCCGGGAGCAGCTCGGCGCGGCGGAGCAGGCCCGCCTCCAGCTCGAGCCCGGGCCTGACATCGCCATCTGGTGCCCCGTGCGAGGCCTGGTGCAGGTGCTGACGAACCTGGTGCGCAACGGGCTGCACGCCAGCGAGGCGTCGGGAGCGCCCGTCATCGTGTCCGCCCAGCACGAGGCGGACCGCCTGCGCTTCGTCGTGGAGGACCGGGGCACGGGCATCCCCCACGCGCTGATGCCCCGGCTGGGGGAGCCCTTCTTCACCACCAAGCCCGCGGGCCAGGGCATGGGGCTGGGCTTGTTCCTCACGCAGACCTACGCCGAGCTGTGCGGGGGCCGCCTGGAGCTCGACTCCGAGGAGGGCCAGGGCACGCGCGTGATGCTGGAGCTGCCGCTGCGCCGGGAGACCGCCGATGCCACCGGGTGAGACGCCGCTCCGGGTGCTCGTCATCGACGACGACGCGCGCTTCCGCGAGCGACTGGTGCGCGCCTTCGTGCGGCATGGCTTCGAGGCCCAGGGCGCCGCCAGCGCGGCGGAAGCGCCGGAGGCCGCCCGCGCGTTCCGCCCGAGTCATGCCGTCGTGGACCTGCGGCTGCCGGATGGCTCCGGCCTGGACCTGGTGCGCGAGCTGAAGGCGCTGGACGCGAACACCATCATCGTCGTGCTCACGGGCTACGGCAGCATCGCCACGGCGGTGGAAGCCGTGCGGCGCGGGGCCACGCACTACCTGGCCAAGCCCGCGGACGTGGATGACATCCTGCTCGCCTTCGCGGGCGCCACCCTGCCCTCGGGCCAGGAGGCCGCGCTCACCCACGAGGTGCCGTCCCTGGCGCGCGCGGAGTGGGAGCACATCCAGCGCGTGCTCGCGGACTGCGGCGGCAACATCTCCCAGGCGGCCCGGCTGCTGCGCATCCAGCGCCGGAGCCTGCAACGCAAGCTGGCCAAGTATCCCGTCCCCCAATGAGCGGCGCGGGGTGCGTCAGCAAGACGCACGAAGCGCCAGCCCGGAACCGTTAGGGTAGGCCCTGTCAGGAGGTTCGATGTCCGCTCCCCGCTGGAGTGCCGTGCTGCTCACCATCACCGTGTCCGCCGCCGGAGGCTGCACCCGGGCCCCCGCCGAAGGGGGGTGGAAGGAGGAGAACGGTGGCGTCCGGTGCCAGGAGCTCCAGCACCTGGCTTGCACGGGGCTCTACGGCGAAGGCGGCACCGGGTGGGCGGACAAGGCGATTCCCACCGACGTCCGCCCCTACGAGCCCGGCCTCCAGCTCTGGAGCGACGGGCTGGACAAGGTGCGCTTCATCCACCTGCCCCCGGGCACGAAGGTGGACACGGCGAACGCCGACGAGTGGCGCTTTCCCGTGGGCACGAAGCTCTGGAAGGAGTTCCGCTGGAAGGGGCGGCGCATCGAGACGCGCTTCCTCTGGAAGCGGCCTGACGGGAGTTGGCTGCGCACCACCTACCGCTGGAGCGATGACCAGAAGACGGCGCTCGAATTGACGGGCGGCGAGAAGAACGTGCCCGGCACGGAGGAATACGAAATCCCCAGCCAGGTGGACTGCCAGTCCTGCCATCGCGGGCGCGCGGACGAGGTGCTCGGCTTCGAGGCCGTGGCCCTGGCCCACGAGGACGCGCGCGGGCTCACGCTGTCGAAGCTGGTGGAGGAAGGGCTGCTGAGCCACCCGCCGAAGGAAGTCCCCCGGATTCCCGGCACGCCGGTGGAGCAGGCCGCGCTGGGGTACCTGCACATGAACTGCGGCGTGTCGTGCCACAGCGCCAACCGCATGGCGCTGGGCAGCAGCTCCGGACTTCACGTGCGCCTGGAGGCCGCCGAGCTCGGCACGGTGCAGGCCACGGACACGTGGCGCACGTCGGTGGACGTGAAGGCGTTCTTCCAGACGTCGGGCTTGTTCGGTGACACCTCGCAGCGCGTGGCCCCCGGTGACGTGGCGCGCAGCTCCGTGCTCCACCGCATGAGCCAGCGCGGTGGCGCCATCCAGATGCCGCCGCTGGGGACGCGGGTGGTGGATGAACACGGCCGGGCGCTCATCCAACGGTGGATTGAGTCCATGCCCGCGGCCAAGAAGGGCGGATGACGCCATGCTGTATTCCGGGGTCCTGCTCCTCCACTCCTGGCTGCGCTGGGGCGTGGTGCTGCTGGGGGTGCTCGCGCTCTCCAGGTCGCTGACAGGCTGGCTCCGGAGCCGGGCCTGGACGGCCGTGGACCGCCGCGTCCAGCTCGCCTTCGTCTCCGTCTTCGATTTGCAGATGCTGCTCGGGATGACGCTCTACTTCGCGCTCAGCCCGCTCACACCTCGCAGCCTCGAGGCCTTCCGGATGAACATGGGCATCAGCCAGCTGCGCTTCTTCGGACTGGACCACCCGTTGATGATGCTCCTGGCCCTCACGGCGGCCCACGCGGCCTCGGCCATGTCCCGGCGGGACGGCCCCGCCCGGCAGCGTCACCGCACCTGGGCCATCGGGCTGCTCATCGCCGCGCTGCTCATCGCCTTCGCCATCCCCTGGCCCGCGATGTCCGTCGGCCGGCCCCTGATTCGGGGTTTCTAGACAGACGAACAGGTAGACTGACGCCCATGCAAAGACAGGGGATACCCGGAGGCACGGTAGCGATTGCGGCGGTCGTGCTGCTCACCTGGAGCGTGGGGCTGTTCGGCTGCGGCAAGAGCAAGGCACGCGAGGCCCTCTCCGCGAAGCTGGAGCAGCGCGTGCGCTCCGCTTCGGAGACAGGTGGCACCTTCCACATGGCCGAAGTGACGGACTTCGACTGGGACGCGCTCTACGTCTTCACGCCCTATGTCGGTGAAGAGCTGATCAAGAAAAGACTGGGCATGGACTGGTCCGGCGCCCGGGAGGTCTACGACACGGAATGCCTGCTCGTCTTCCTGAAGGGAAACGAGGTGGTGATGGACCTCGGCTTCCCCCGCCACCAGGGAGACTTCGGGAACCTCCAGAAGGACGCCATCCCGCGGGATGACGCCCGCTTCACGGTGCCCCAGGGACAGAAGCAGCTCGAGCACGCCGTGGAGGCCCCCTGACGCCACCTCGCGACCAAGGCGAGGCCCGCCCCCGTGCCTTCCGAGGAGAGGGCCCCCGCCCCGCTACTGCCGTGCGACGCGCTTCAGCCGGGTCGGCACGGGGCTCTCGCTCATCGTGAAGTAACCCGCGCCGTCCGCCTGGTACTCGATGGCCTCCCCCTGCCCTTCCACCGTGTCCGTCAACGACACGGGCGTGGCCGCGAAGGCCGTCTCGAAGCCGGCGCCCGTCGCCGCGCGGAACTCGTAGACCTTGCGGTAGGTGCGCAGCAGGAACCGCTCCGCGCACGGGTGGATGGCCGCCGAGGTGGCGCGGGCGAAGTTGGGGTCGTCCGTGACGGGCAGTTGGAGGTTCGACACGAAGCGCAGCGTGGACAACGTCCCCGGCGCGGGCAGCGGCGTGGGGAACTTGTAGACCCTGCTCAACCCCTCCGAGTGCTTGGTGATGACGTAGATGTCCCCCGTCGAGGGGTGCACCATGATGGACTCGGCGTCCTTCCCGCCGTCCGGGTACACGAAGGGGAAGGCCTCCGCCAGGAGCGGGCCGCTCGTCTGCCCCGCGCCGATGTTCGGCTCCGGGATGCGATAGACGGCGAACTGGTTCGGCGGCACGGGGAAGTTGGCGCTGGCGCGGCCGATGTCCCCCATGAAGATGCACGAGCCAGACGGGCACGGCCCGGTGGCGACGTCCTCCCAGTCCGCGGGCGTCACGTTGGCCACGTTGAAGGTGCCCAGCGTGCCCGCGTTGGTGGTGCTGATGGCGACCACCGTGGTGGTGTCCTCGTTGTGGACGTAGAGCACGCCCGGGGTGACGCGGCTGGCGGCGATGCCCGACGGCTCGATGACGTCCGGGGACGCCACCGTGCCCACCGTCGTGTAGGTGCTGGAGAAGGTATCCCCCACGGTGCACGCCGGCGCTCCGGCGGCACGCAGCGCCACGACCTGCGCGGTGTTGGTGTTGGGATACGGCGAGCTGCCGTTGAACGCCGGATGCGCCCCCGCCGCGCCCAGGGCCTGGTGGGCCATGTTGTAGATGACTCCCGTGGACGAGGAGACCAGACACGTCTCGAACGCCTCGGTGAAGCCAGCAGGCGGAACAATGGGGCTCGCGGGGCACGCCGAGCCCGTCCAGATTTGCGAGCCGAACCAGACCGCCAGCCCCTGGGGTGAGCTGGTGGTGATGGGGGGCGTGTTGAAGTTCGGCATGAGCCCGTTCTTCTGACCGCTGTGCGTATCAATGGGATTGGCCGCATCCACCCCGGAGAAGGCGGAGATGCTCCCCGCGACGTTGTTCCTGGCGCCTTCCGGAGGAACGATGCCGAACGTGTAGCTCGCGGGCTCGGAGCCGCTCGCGACCTTGTAGTAGACCCAGGCCTTGAGCTGCGACGCGCTCTCGTCAGAGCGGAGGAACGTCCAGCCCGCGGGGGCCGTCACCGCCGCGCCCACTTGATTCCGGTTGATGAGCCGGGCGAGGAGCACGTCTCCCGCCACCACGCCCGAAGGCCGTCCCAAGGTCAGGGACGTCGTGCTCGTCGCGCTGGCCGTGGAGCTGCTCCGGTGGCTGATGGTCGACAACGCCTGACGCGAAGCGCCGGCCTCCGCCACCTCGAGCCCCGCCTCTCCGGGCCCGCAGGCCCCTGTCGCGAACAGTGAAACAGAGCCCAGGAACAGGAACGCGCCTCGTCTGAAGACATTCAATGCCACCACAAACCTCCAGAGACTCTCCTGAAGCATTCAGGATGGCGCCGATATGTCAGGATTTCCGTGAACAGGGGAGCCCCCGCCCCGAAGATGTCCAACGCTCAATCACAGGCATCCACTCCCTGTTCAAACTTCCAGGGAGCGGGCTGTCAGCCCCTACGCCACGGCGCAGACGCGCAGCGGCTCAGTCCGCCGCGGCGAAGTGCGCCATCTGGTCCGCGTGCGCCTTCTGAAACGCGGGCCGCCCCGTGGCGCGGGCGACGTACGCGCGACAGGCGGGGTACGCGGCCAACCCGTCGAAGCGGTCGACGAGGCGGAGCACGTCGGCCATGGCGATGTCCGCGAGGGTGAAGGGGCCCACCAGCCATTCACGCGCCGCCAGCACCGGCTCCATGTGCCCCAACCGCAGCGCGAGGAACTTCTCCAGGTGGCGCCGTCCCGGCGTGTCTGCTTCGTCACCCGCGAACTTGAACAGCGCCCACGGCAAGGCCGGCATCTCGACGGAGTTCAGCGCCGCGAACAGCCACTGCTGGGTCTCCGCCCGGCACCGTGGGTCGGCCGGCATCAGCGACGGACTCCGCTCCCCCAGGTGCAGCAGGATGGCGCCGCTTTCGAAAATCGAGATGTCCCCGTCGGTCAACCAGGGCACCTGGCCGAACGGCTGGTGCGCGAAGTGTGGGTCGCCGCGGTTCTTGAACGGCACGCCCTGCACCCGGTAGGGCAGCCCGGCCTCTTCCAGCGCCCACCGCACGCGCAAGTCCCGCACAAAGCCCCGAGGCAGCTCGGGGACCCAATCGAAGGTGTAGAGGACCCTGTCGGCCATTTGGCATCTCCGGTGGGCAATTGTCGCCCTTCCACGCTGCGTGGATGTCGAGAACAGCAGCCTCCTGGCAGCATCCCAGGAGGCTGTTTCAGCAGGCGCGCGTCACGCGGCCCCATTCACGTCAGGAAGCATCATGTTCGACCACGTCAAATTCGGCGTCAGCGACTATGCAGCAAGCAAGGCGTTCTTCCTCAAGGCGCTCGAGCCGCTCGGCGTCACCGTCCACATGGAGGTGGCCGAAGGTATCGAACTCGCGGGGAAGGGTGTCCCTTCCTTGATTCTCATTCCGACCGAAGAGAAGCCGGCGCACCTCCACGTGGCGTTCATGGCCGAGAGTCGGGAACAGGTCGATGCGTTCTATCGCGCGGCGCTGGAGGCGGGCGGCAAGGACAACGGGGCCCCCGGGCTGCGCCCGAGGTACCACGCGAACTACTACGCGGCGTTCGTCATCGGACCCGACGGGCACAACATCGAAGCGGTGTGCCACGAACCGGAGGCCTGACGCCGGGACAGGCTCACCCCTTCAGCGCCGACACCAGGTCGCCCGCGCCCAGCCGGGTGACCTCCTCCGCGGAGGTGTTCAGGAAGCGCAGCGCATAACCCTGGCTGCCCGTGGGAAGCCCGGGGGCGTCCGTCAGCCCCGCGAAGAACACGGGCGCCGTGCCAGGCGTGACGTGAGCAGCGGTGGCGTCCGCCTCCAGTCCCCGCAGCCGGCGCAGGAAGGCGGCGGTCTCCTCGCCCTCGGCCCGCTTCAGCACGGACACCGAGCCATCCCGTCGCCGCACCTGCACCGTGCGGCTGCGCGCGGCGGCATGGAGACAGGCCAACTGCCAGAGCGTGGGCCGGGCGCCGGTGCCGAAGTAGGCCAGGGTGTCCTTGCCGAGGTGCGCGAGCTCGCCCCGTGAGCGGCGCACACTCTGGAAGCCGTCCTCGGGAGGGACCTTCACGTCCACCCAGCGGAGCTGCTTCTCCGCGAGGTCGATGACGAGCGGCACCGAAATCTGCGCCTTCCCCTGCAAGTCGAAGCGCTGCTCCACCGCGCGGGCATCGAAGTGGGCCCCGCCCTCCCCGTCCCGGACCATGAAGCCCGCGAACGCATCCTCCATGCGGTCGAACGAGACGCTGTTGAAGGAGAACACCACCGGAATGGCGTAGCGCACGCCCTGCGCCAACAAACGCGGCGCATGGACATCCAGGAACTCGGCGCCCCCAAGCGGGAGCGGCCCCGACGTGACGTCCCCCGAATGCACCGCGGCGTCGTCCGCCAGGCGCAGGTTCGTGAAGTCACACAGGTCCACCAGCCACCAATCCTTGTCGTAGAAGGCCACCGACAAGTCCAGGTCCACCCGGGTGTCCTTCGGCTCCGTCCAATGGACGAAGAAGCGCAGGAACTGCCCTTCCGGCAGTGGCAACAGGCTCCCCCGCGGCACGGCCACCAGCGCCCGCGAGGCCGTCTTCTCCGACATGGGCATCAGCAGGTCGGACAGGGCCTCGTCGAGCACCGCCAGGGGGAAGGACGGCAGGCGCTCCGCGCGGCGCAACAGTTCCCGCTCCAGCGGCGCCACGAGCTGGCCAATGGCGTCACCGGGGAGCAAGGGACGCCGGTCCTCCATGCCCCAGGCGTGCGTGGCCTCGCCCTTGGGGAAGAACACCCGCCGGGCGAACGGCTTGTGGCGCTGACGCAGATGCGCCGCCACGGCGAACAACATCGCGGGCGTTGCCCGGGGCAGCACGCCCTTGAGCGACGCGAGCAGCTCCGGCTCGAGCGGGGCGCCCTCCGACCGCGCTAGCGACAACCGGGTCACATGGTCCAACCGGCGCAACAACTCCCCGGGCCGCTGCCGGAGGAGCCGCAGCGCGCCCCGGATGTCGCCCGCCCCCAACGCCGCCTCGACCTGCGAGGCCCAGGAACGGAAAGTCAGGCGCACGCCCCCGTCGACCTCCTGCCTTTCGAAGGCCGCGGGCTGCTCGTTGGCGAGCACCAACACCGCGGCGCCCATGGGCGTCTGCGGCGCCACCACCGTCCCGCGCAGGACGGCGAACGCGAGCGCGACCTTCGGATGGCGCTGCCACTCCTCGAAGACGTGCAGGAGCTTCGCCTGGGTCTTCCACAGGCCCGGGTGGCGCTGGAGGTCCTCGGTGAGGTTCAGCGAGGAGAAGCCATCCAACATCCGCAGGACGGCGCGCCGCACCGGACGCGGAGGGCTCTTCAGTGGCACCTTGACGGACAGGTCTGGGTTGCCGTCCGCCCACGCGACGAGCACCCGGAGCACGTCCGTGGCCGTCTTCACATGCGTGGCCGCGTGCGCCAGCACGTCTGCCGTGGTGCGGACATCCCGAAGCAGGAGCCCCATGACGTGCGCCAGGGTCTCCTTGACGGGGATGCGCGGTGGGAGCCAGTCCAGGATGCGCGTCCCGAAGGAGGCGACGAGCAGCTTCAGCGCCGCCACCTCGGCCGGACTCAGCACGGAGGACCGGGACGCCAGGTGCCGCACCATGCGACTCGCCACGGCCTCCGGGTCGGTGCCCAGGGACAGCCGCGTCAGCCTGCTGGCCCGACAGAGATACGCGCCCCCGTTGCGATTGAGCTCCGAGGGCTCGAGGAACGGCTCCGAAGGCGACAGGCGGCGGTTGCAGATGGGGCACGCGCCGTAATCACGCCCGTCGTAACACCGGTCGCAGACCAGGTGCGCGCACGGCGACACCGCACGCACCGTGCCCTGCGAGCCGCAGTGGAGGCAGGGCTGCTCCGGCGATTGAAACAGCCAGCCCAACACCCGCTGCACGTACAGCCGATGGGTGTCGTGAGGCACGCTGTCGGGGAAGTTCCGGAACAAGGGAACGAAGGGGCGGTCGCGGCCCACCGTCGCCGCCAGGGTGTCGTAGAGGAAGCGGCCCGAAGCCGCCAGGGCCTCGGTGGGCAGCGCGAGCAGCGCCTTCCGCAGGTCGTTCGCGACGACGTACCCCACCCCCGCGAGGTCCGCCTCCAGCGCGTCCACGGCCTGCTCGCGCGCCTGCGGCGCGTCAACCGGCGGGGGCCCCGAGGGAAGGAAGACAAGCCCCGTACTCCGGAGCAGCAGCGCGGCGGTGTCGCCCGTGAGGTCGAGCGAAGGGGAGCCCATGGTGACCCCAGCGAGGAAGAAAAACGGGGCGGAGAGCGGATGCACTACCTATCGAGTGGAGAAGGAAGCACACCCAGGGCCGCCCCGATGGGAACCGTATCAGCCTCTTCGCCGCGCGGCTATCGCCGAAGCGCACGCCAGCCCAACGCGCGTGCCACCCCGACGGGTCGCAAGCGCGGCGGGCGCGGGTGTCCCTAGAAGCAGCTGCTGCTGCAGTACGGCGCGCCCTGGCGCTGCGTGCAGCACGTGTCCGCCGAGGACGAACAGGTGCCGTTGACGCAGGGCTGCCGGCACAACCCTTCCTCCCACGAGTCCGGGAAGTAGGCACACACCGTGTCCCCCGGGCAAGCGCCCGTCCCCCACTCACAGGCCAGTCCCTGCTGCGCGCTCCCCAGCTCCTCGACAGCGTCGGCCTTGTCGCCACCGCACGCGGTGAGACCCAACACACACAGGCTCGTCACGACGAAGAAGCGCAACATGAAGACCTCCAGACGTTCGGGTGAAAGATGTGAATGCCGCGACACCCTAACAACCCCGAGAACGATTACATCGCGGCTTCCACGTACATTGACCTGTCAGCGACACCTGGGGCGGCAGGGTCCCGTCTTCGCGCAATCAGGGCCTCCGGGCGCTGCCGATGCAACCGACGACCTGCAAAATGCCCCATCCTGCGTCTCAATCACCCGGCGCGATACAACCGTGGCAAAACAATGAATGACGCATTCATGCCCCTGCCAGCCTCTCGCCACCGCTCCGCATCCCCATTCACCATGCGCCTCCGAACATTCACCTGCGCCCTCTCCGCCGTCCTGCTGCACGCCGCGACCGCTTTCGCCACACCGCCGCCGCTCCCTCAACTGGAGGCCTACACGGTTGACGCGCGCTGGCTGCAGCCCATCCAGCCGCTGCGCATCTCGGACCACACCTGGCAGATTGGCACCGAGGAGCTGACCGCCCTGTTGGTGGAAACCCAGGATGGCGTCGTGTTGCTCGACGGCGGCATGCCACAGATGGCCGATCACCTGCTGGCCAACCTGCAGCGGCGCGGCTTCGCGCCGAAGGACTTGCGCCTGATGCTGAGCAGTCACGCACACGCAGACCACGCAGGCCCCTTCGCCGCCCTGAAGCGCCGCACCGGCGCGCGGCTCGTGGCCAGCGCCGAGTCGGCGGTGCTGCTGGCGCGCGGAGGCAGCGATGACCTGCACTTCGGCGATGACATCACCTTCCCGCCCGTCGTGACAGACCGCGTGGTGATGGACGGCGAGGTCGTCACACAGGGCGGCGTCGCCTTCACCGCGCACTTCATGCCGGGACATACCCCGGGCAGCATCGCCTGGACGTGGAATGACACGCGCGACGGCAAGCCCGTGCGCATGGCCTACGTCGACAGCCTCAGCGCACCCGGCTACCGGCTGCTGGCCAACCCGCGTTATCCCAACATCATCAACGACTACCGGCGCAGCTTCGCCACCGTGCGCGCCCTGCCTTGCGATGTGTTGTTGACGCCGCACCCGGGCTCCAGCGGCTGGGAGTATGCCGCCCGAGACACGGCCGGCGCCAAGATGATGAGCTGCAAGGCCTACGCGGATGAAGCCGAGCGCGAGTTCAACAAGAAGCTGGCCGAAGAGCGCCGCAAGACCCGCTGAAGTCCGGTCCCCGCCAGGGTGAAGGGACGTCGCGGTGCGCCGTGCCCCTCGACGAGCGGGCACGGCGAGCGTCACGCCGTCGGGCACAGCCCTGGAAACGGGAGCGCGACTCCATGCTGTTCATGTCCGCTTGCGTGGTGACGACCCAGCTTGTCATCGCCGTGCTCGTCATCGCGGACCTGACACGCGGCACGGGCCGGTTCAACGTCACGCTCGGCGCCATCACCATGGCCGTGGGAATTGGCGCCTCGCTCAGCCAGGTCATCGCCGGCACGGTGGTGCATCATCTGGGCGACCCCGCGGGCTTCCTGTTCCTCGCGGCGGTCGCGGCGGTCGCCTTCGCGCTCTTCGCGGGGGCCATGCCGGAGACCCTGGAACGCCCGTCCGATTGACTTGCGGTAACGAGGACGCGCACGAAGCGGCGCGCGAGGGGCTGGGCGACGAAGCCCACCTCACACCGCGCGCTGCAGGCGGCGCTTGTACCGGGCCCCCCAGTCCCGCAGGCCCAGGAGCACCGGCTCCAGGGATTGCCCGAAGGGCGTGAGCGCGTACTCCACGCGAGGAGGCACCTCCGGGTAGACGGTGCGTTTGACGAGCCCGTCCTCCTCGAGCTCGCGCAACTGGAGCGTCAGCATGCGCTGGCTGCAGTTCGGCAAGCGCTTGCGCAGCTCCCCGAAGCGGTGTGTGCCTTTCAGCAACCAGTACAGCACCACGCCCTTCCAGCGCCCACCGATGACGCCGAGCGCGGACTCCACCTCACAGTTCGTCTTCGAATCATCGTCACGCTTGCGAGCCATGGTTCCCTTTTTGTGCGTACTGGCCAAACTTGTGCGTACTTGCGGAGAAATAGCCCGAAACGTACGTCTGCACCATGAAGACACGGGAGCCGCGGACGCGATCAGGGGTTGAGGTACTCACCAGGGGCAGGAGACCGACACGCCGAGGGGGCACCCGCGCGCGCAAGGCGTCTCTCCAGGGGAGGGCAGAGGTGAGCCTCCCGTGAAAGTCCTCATCGTCTACGCGCACCCGGAGCCGCGGTCTCTCAACGGCGCGTTGAAGGACGTGGCCGTGAGTCACCTGACCTCGCTCGGACACGAGGTCCAGGTCTCGGACCTCTATGCCATGAATTGGAAGGCCGCCGCCGACGTGGACGACTTCCTGAAGCATCCCACGGGGGAGCGGCTGGCCTACGCCCGGGCGTCGAAGCTCGCGTTCGCGGGCGGCACGCAACGCGAAGACATCGTGGCCGAGCAGCAGAAGCTGCTCTGGGCCGATGCCGTCATCTTCCAGTTCCCGCTGTGGTGGTTCTCCATGCCGGCCATCCTGAAGGGCTGGGTCGAGCGGGTGTTCGCCTTCGGGTTCGCCTATGGCGTGGGCGTCCACGATGGCGAACGCTGGGGTGACCGCTATGGCGAAGGCACCCTGGCGGGCCGCCGCGCCTTGCTCTCCGTCACGATTGGCGGGCGCGCTCCGCACTACACCGAGCGCGGCGTCAACGGCGCGCTGGAGGACCTGCTCTTCCCCATCCAACACGGAATCATCTACTACCCGGGGATGGAGGCCCTCCCGCCCTTCAGCCTCTACATGGCGGACCGGCTCTCGCCCGAGCAATGGCCGTCCGTGGCGGAGTCCTACAAGGCGCGGCTGGAGGGGTTGTTCACGGACACACCCATCCCCTTCCGAAGGCAGAACGGCGGGCACTACGACACCCAGCAGGTGTTGAAACCCGGGCTCGGCCACGGCACCGCGGGGACGCGCCTCCACCTGCTCCAACCGGGAGAGCCGGAGCAGGCGCCGCTCGCGACCGCGCGACCGTGAGCCGATTCATCGCCCCCTGAAGCAGCCCCGCTGCGCCAGTGGGCGTGACAGGCCTCCGGCCCGGCACCTTCCGCGGAAGTTTCAACCCAGGACGACCAGGCTCCGCTCGGCGCTGCGTATGAACGGCAGCCGCGACGTTTCGCCCCTGTCACACCCAGGGCGGCTCGCGGCTGTCACCGAAAGAGCCTGCATTGAGTGCGTTCCCCGCATGGACGGCCTGCGTCCATTCTCCTTCCGAGCCTCGCTCACGGTCCGAGGCGGCCCGAGGCGCGTGGGCCCTCGACGCGGGCGCGCCCGAGCAACTCTGGCGGCTGCTCGTTGACTCCGGCTACTTCCACCTCGCGGGGAGGTCCGCCGAGGAGTTCGCGTCACGCAAGGGCAGCTTCCTCGAGCTGAGCCGCCGGACGCCCCATCTCCCGGAGATTCTGAAACAAACCGGCTGGCACTCGGAGCGCGGCCTGGAAGCCACGCTCTCCATCATGAAGCCGTACCGCGCCACGTGGCTGGTGCATCAGCTGGCCCGGCGCCAGGGCGGCGCGCGCTTCGAGTCCGTCCCCGGGCAGATGTTGAAAGACATCTACGTCCACAGTGTGACGCATGCCCAACGCGACCCGGCCTTCCGGTGGCTCGCGTCCTATGTCGAGTCCACGGTGCCCTTCGTCCAACGGACCCACATGGGGTTCGGCAGGCGCGTGGTCCGGGAGGGACAGGGCCTGCTGCTCCCCTTGAAGATGCGCGACGTCGCCTGTGACGCCGCCTCCCGCCTCGCCCCCACCGGCTGGGAGCTGCGCCCGCCATCGTCGCGAGAACGCGCCGCGTTCGGGGAGCACCTCGCCCGGGCCCGGCCCGGCTGCTACGTCGAGGCGCTGGACCTGGGCCCCGAGGCCCTGGGCTTCGAAGAGGCCGCCCGCCCCTGGCGCGACGCGGGCCTGGAGCGCGAGCGACATCTCCTGCTGGCGCGGCGAGGAGGCACTCCGCGCGCCATGGCCGTGATGGAGATCGGGCCGCGCGGAGCGAACCCCTTCCAACTGCTCGACACGGCGCGGCTGTTCGCCTGGGACGACGGTGGACGCGGCGCGTTCCCCGCCCTGCTGGATGCGGCGCGCCGCTGGTACGCGGCGAGGGGGCGCGAGGGCTTCGTCTTCCTCGCCGAGACAGCAGGCGATGACGCCGCGGCGGGCCTCCCGGACGACACCTCGGGGGCCCAGCCCTACCTGTGGCTCATCCCCGCGCACCGCGCTGGCGACTTCCTCCAACACCTCCACGAGCAGACGGGAAGCCGGCTGCTCCCACACAACGAAAAGGAACCGTCATGAACCTGATGGACTCGCTGTACCTGCCCCATGTGAAGCAGACACGTGCACGCCTGGAGACCGAGGCCGTCATGCGCACCCTGCTGTCGCCCGACATCGCCCCCCTCCTCCTGGAGCGCTTCCTCATCGAGTGGTCCGCGCGGGGCGCCTACATGACGGAGCCCGTGGACGGCTGGATTCGCGGCGCTGGTGAGCGAAGCATCGCGCTGGGAGCGGTGAAGCTGGGACAGGCGCTCGTCACCCACGCGCGGCATGAAGCGGGCCACCACTTGATGACCATCGACGACGCGCGCGGGCTCGCGCGCCGGTGGAACGCGCGCCATGTGCCGCAGTTGGACGCGGACGCGCTGGTGGCCCAGGCGCCCACGGAGGCCATGCGCCAGTACCGGCAGGTCCACGACGAGGTCATCACCAGCGACCTCCCGCTGGGTCAGGCCGCCATCGAATACGAGGTCGGCCACCTCGCCGTCGCGCTGGTGCCCCGAATCCTCGACAACGTGAAGCACGTGCTCGGCCAGGAGACGCTGGAGCGGCTGACCTTCCTCACCGAGCACGCCGAGGTGGACGTGGGCCACACGGCGCTCAACGAGCGGATGCTGACGGAGGTGCTCCGCGCCAACCCCGAGGCGGGCCCCCGGCTGGCGGCCTATGGCGCACGGGGCCTGGACTGCTACCTGCGCTTCCTCGCGGACTGCCTGAGCGCCTCGCGGGAAAGTCTGCACGCACTCAGCGCGGCGGCGTGAGCCTCCACGAACGCTGCGCCTACAAAACTCCCGGACCACTTCAGCGGAACCCGCGCGGGACGAGACTCCTCGTGGACCTGGGCCAGGAGGAGACGTCAGACTGCGAGACATGCACGTCTCACGTATCGCGCTCTTCGCCTTGCTCCAGCCGCTGGCCGTCCAGGCCGCTGAATACAGCGTGGGCCCCGGCCAGCAGTACGCCCGCCTGGGCGAGGTACCTTGGGAGTTGCTCGAACCTGGGGACACCGTCCTCATCCATGCGCGGCCCACGCCCTATGCGGAGAAATGGGTCCTGGGCCGGCGCGGCACCGCCACGGCGCCCATCACCGTGCGCGGCGTGAGGGACGCGCAGGGCAACCTGCCCGTCATCGTCGGCGAGAACGCCACCACACGCTCACAGCTCAACTACTGGGGCGAGGAGCGCGGCATCCTGAAGATTGGCGGCGCCAACCGGCCCACGGACACGATGCCCGCGCACCTGGTGGTGGAGGACCTCCACCTGCGCCGGGCGCGCGGCATCTTCACCGGCCGCAACGGCGCGTCCACCTACCTGGACAACGCCGCCGCCATCTTCATCGAGAAGGGTGAGCACATCACCATCCGGGGCTGCGTCCTGGAGGACAGCGGCAATGGTCTGTTCATCGCCAACCAGGCGTCGAACATCACCGTCGAGCGCAATCACATCCTGGGCAACGGCAACCCCGGCAGCATCCTGGAACACAACACGTACACGGAGGCCCTGGGCCTCACGTACCAGTTCAACCACTTCGGGCCCCTGTGCGACGGCTGCCTGGGCAACAACCTGAAGGACCGCTCCGCGGGCAGCATCATCCGGTACAACTGGATTGAGGGGGGCAACCGGCAACTGGACCTGGTGGACTCCTCCAGCACCACGCTGCGCAACGACCCGTCGTATGCGCGCACGTATGTCTACGGCAACGTGCTGCTGGAGCCGGAGGGCGCGGGCAACCGACAAATCGTCCACTTCGGTGGCGACTCCGGCACCACCCACAACTACCGGGGCACGCTCTACTTCTTCCACAACACCGTGGTGTCCAGCCGCACCGACCGCACGACGCTGCTGCGCCTGTCCCATCAGAACCAGACGGCGCACGTGACGAACAACGTGGTGATGGTGGCCGCGGCCAACGGAAACACCCTGTCGCTCACCGACGCGGCGGGGACGCTCCACCATGGCGGCAACTGGTTCAAGCCTGGTTACGTGAGCACCTTCGGCACGCTCACCGGCACCGTCACCGACACGGGCGGAACGCGCACGGGCACGACACCGGGCTTCGTCAACCTCGCCGGGCAGGACTTCCACCTGAGCCCGGACTCGCCCCTGCGGGGCCAGGGCGTGGCGCTCCCCTCGGAGGTGGCGGCGTTTCCGGTGGCCTGGCAGTACGCGAAGCACACCCAGGCCGAAGCGCGTACCGAAGCGAGCCCGGCCCACATCGGCGCGTATGGCGATGCCGACGGCCCCGGGACGCAGACGCCCGACGCGGGCACCGGCGCGGACACGGACGCGGGCACCGGCGCGGACACGGACGCGGGCACCGGCGCGGACACGGACGCGGGCACCGGGACGCCGGATTCGGGCACGGGGCAGCAGCCATCCGGCGACGTCGCGGAATCGAGCGGCTGCGGCGCCACGGGAGCCAGCGCCACCGGCTCGCTGGCCGTCGTACTCCTCGGCCTGCTCGGACGTCGGCGTGGAGCGGCACGGCGCTGACGCCGCGTCCGACCCGTACGGCATGAACGTGGACGCGTTCATCGTCGTGAAGCGCCAGGGCACGTATGAGGGTGGCGCGCCGCTGAAGCTGGTGGCGAGCGCGCCGAAGGAGTCCTCGGAGGCCGCGGGAGACCGGCCCGCGTGGAAGGTGACGCAGACGCGCGAGCTGGCCGTCCTCTCCGAGAACGGCGTCACGCAGGTGCCCTTCCTCATCCCCTACAAGCGCGCCTCGCGGGTCAAGGTGACCGTCACCCTGACGGGCGGCGGACTCGAGGGAAGCAAGACGCTCGACACATCCTTCCCCTGCGCCGAGTAGCCCGTATGCTCGGGGTGTGAGGTGGATGCGGCAGGGAGGACAGACGTGGGGCCCCGGGCTTTGGAGAAGGGCCCTCGCCCTTCCACGCCAGTGGAGGCCCCGCGGCCTCGCCTCGGCGAGGCAGGCGCACCGGACGGTGACGGCGCTGGCGCGCGTCTCCCGCGCCTTCGAGTACCCGCGCACGGTGCTGCACGTCGCGCGGTCCGCGGGCGGCCCCATCATCGTCAGCGAGGATGACGAGGGCCGCCGCTACCTCCAGTTCGGGTGGATTGGGGCCTTCCAGAGCGCGGTGTGGCCGGGCTTCCCGCTGCGGCTGGAGCTGGACTACACGCGGGCCGTCGCCGCCGCGCTGGCCTTCGCGCCAGAGCCCTCGCGCATCCTCGTCGTGGGGCTGGGCGGCGGCGCCATTCCCACCTTCCTCCACGCGGTGCGCCCCCAGGCCCACATCGACGCGGTGGAAATCCAGCCGCAGGTCCTCGACGTGGCCCGGCGCTTCTTCGGCTTCCGCGAGGACGCGACCCTTCACGCCCACCTCACGGATGGACGGCGCTTCATCGAGACGCCAGGGCCCGCCTACGACGTCATCATCCTGGACGCCTTCGGCGCGCGAAACATCCCCGCGGCCCTGGCGTCGCCGGCGTTCTTCCAGGCCACGCTGGCCCGGCTGACGCCCGAAGGCGTGGTGGTGGGCAACGTGCTGCGGAAGTCGGGACGGCCGGGCTCCCTCATGGACCCCCTCTGGAAGGCCAGCTTCCCGCAGCTCTACGCCTTCGACGTGGAGGAGTCGGACAACCGAATCCTGGTGGGGCTCCCTCACTCGAGGAAGCCCCCACGGCGGGAGCTGCTCGCCCGCGCCAGCCAGCTCGCGCGCGAATGGGGCCTGGCGTTCAACCTTCGCGCCCGGGTGCCACGGCCCCTCGGCCGCCGCGCCGCCCCCACCTCCCGCCGCTGAGGCGCCCTACTGCGAATCCGGAACGAAGCGCGTTCCCTCCAGCCGGTACAGCGCCCCTTCGGGCGCCTCCAGGATGGGCTCCAACGCCTTGAACCGGGCCACGAGGTCGCGCAGGGACACCACCGCGAAGTTCGACGGCTCATCCATATAGGCCGCGTCCTCGACGCCAGAGGAGAAGGCCCAGCCGCTGTCCTCGGGCCTCGACGGCGCCATCCGTTCGGCGAAGCGGATGGGCTCGCCGTCATCCAGGATGGTCCGGCTCACGATGGCCTTCTGCTGGAGCAGCCGGAGGCGGCGCATCATCCGCTGACGCTGCTCCGTGCCCAGCTCCACCCGGACGCGGAGCGTGCGGCCCTGCGCGTCCACGTCCCGGCTGACGGTGAAGACACCGTCACCCCAGCGGTTCCCACACCCGACGACGCGCGCGCCATCCAGGACCAGGGAGGCGGTGTCCTCCTCGCTCACACGCAGCCGCGCGTTCAACCGCGCGAGGTTGCAGTGCGGCCGGTAGTCGACGCCCACGGAGAGCGACTCGCGTTCGATGCGCTCCTGCAACGGCGTGGCCTTCTCGCCCACCTGCGCCATGGGCAGGTCCTTCCACCCGAACAGCCCATCTCCCAGGTCGCTTGCCCCCTCCGCCTTGGCGAGCGCTGGCGCGTCCTCACCGGAGAAGACGTAGTCCGCCAACCCATCGAGCGGCTCCCACATCCGGAAGTGTCCCAGCGGCCCGAGCCCCGCGAACAGCAGCTGGCCATGCTCCACCATCACCCCGTCCACCGACTCCGTTCCGACGGGCTCCTCCGCGTCGTCCACGACGAGCTCGATGGACTCCCAGCGCCCCTCGAACTCGCCCGAAGGCATCGGCGTGCCGACGACGCGCAGGCCCTTGCCCCGGGGCAGCGCTCCCACGGCCACGGCCCAGAGCCCGTTGTACTTCACGACGCCCAGGCCACCGCCGTGCTCGAGGGCGAGCCGGGCACGCTCCGTGTGGGGGATGCGCGCGGGCAACACCTCGGCGCGCGCATCGAAGCCCTGCTCCTGGGCGAACCGCGCGAAGTGGTCCACGGCCTCCCGCGGGTCTCTCCGGTCGAACAGGAACCGGGCATCGAACTCCCGGTCGTAGGCGCTCCCGGCCGCCACCGCGTCCGGGCCCGTGAGGCGCAAGTCGAACTCAGCAGGGTCCTTCTTCCGGGGCGACGCGGGCTCCGCGTCGTGACGCCAGAAGCGAGCGAGCCCCGGGTCGAGGATGAGGAGCACACCTTCGGGGAGGTCGACTTCGCCCAGCAGCACGGGCGCCTGCGGCTTCTTGGACTTCGCCATGCAGGCAGTCTAACGCGGGCCCACGTTCGCCATCGATTGCCAACGTGTTCACCTCGAGGAGCAAGGCATGTTCAGCCAGCGGGTGGGTCTACGCGCCAGGCCCGTCGTACGCGCGCTGAAGCCCCGCGATGTCGATCTTGACCATGCCCAGCATGGCCTCCATCACCCTGCGGGACTTCTCCGGGTCCTTGTCGCCCAGCATCTTCCCCAGCACGGACGGGATGATTTGCCAGGACAGGCCGAACCGGTCCTTGAGCCAGCCACACTGCTGCGTCTGGCCCCCACCCTCCAGGAGCTTCGACCACAGCTCATCCACTTCCGCCTGCGTCTCACAGTCCACGAACAGGGAGATGGCCTCCGTGAACTTGTAGTGGGGCCCCCCGTTGAGGGCCATGAACTGCTGGCCATGCAGTTGGAAGGTCGCGGACACGACGGGGGCCGAAGGCGTGTCCCCTGCTCGCTTCAGGCTGATGACCTTCGAGCCCTTCTTGAAGACGGAGACATAGAAATGGATGGCCTCTTCCGCGTTGCCGTCGAACCACAGGAACGGGGTGATCTTCTGCGTCGCTTGCATCGTGGATTCTCCTCGGGACTTGAGACGTGAGACGCCCGGCGTCAGGCCCGGGCGGACTTCGTTGATTTCACCTTGGCGGCGCGCGGCGCGAAGAGCCCGTCGATGAACAGCCGCATCTGTCTCAGGTTCTCGATGACCAGCTCCGGGCGCTGGCGCGTCTTGCCCACCAGCATCGAGCCCTGCCATGTGCTGTAGAGCATCCAGGCCACGGCGTCAGGGTCGAAGCTCGCGCGCGGCGCATGCACCTGCTTCGCGTCCGCGAGCAGCCCCGCCACCGCCTCGACCCAGGCCTTCATGTGCGCCTCGCCTGCCTCGCGCACGGCGGCGTTCGACAGCGCCAGCTCCTGGGACAGCATGCCCACCATGCACGTGAGCATCCCGCCATGCTGCCGGGCCAGGTCGCTCATGATGTCCAGCAGGCGGTGCAGCTTCTCCAGCGGATCTCCCCCCGGTGCGCCCCACGCCTGGGCGTAGAGCTCCATTCCCAGCTCCGCGAAGGCCGCCATCGCCGCGAGGCCCATCGCCTCCTTCGACTCGAAGTGGTGGAAGAAGCTGCCCTTGGTCAGGGAGGCCTCGGCGCAGACCTGGTCCACCGTCGTCGCGGAGAAGCCCTGACGCAACATCAAGCGGACCGCGGCCTCGACGAGCTGGCGCCGTGTCTCGGGAGCATCACGCCTGCGTCTGGAGGGCACCGTGTCCATACAAACTGGTTGGTATGTAGCGCCCCCTCATCCCCCCGTCAAGGAAGGAGGCCGCGCGAGACACTTTCGACAGGCAGGGCGGAAGCTTCCAGCGACGCGGGCCCTTTGGCCCCGGGCATTCCGTCCAGGAGACACGGTCTGCGTTGCCCATGAGAGCGAGACCCGGATAATCCACCCCGGTCTGTCTCACAGCGGCCGGGTCCTGGCTCCCGCCGGCCCGCCGCTCCTTTCGAACCGGAGTCCCTGGATGCAGTCACATCGCGCGGTCTGGAGCAGCCGCCTGCTCCTCTTGGGGAGCGTCATCCTGCTGTCATGCGGGAAGGAGGGCACGCCGCCCCCAGGCGACGACGCTTTGGCCGCCGCACGAGGCCACGCCCTGGCGCAATGGCAATACGCCCCGTCCGCGGCCACGGCGCTGGCGCTGACACAGGCCTACTTCCCCGGCCTCGAAACCCAACCGGCCTCCGCCGCGCCCTCGGCCCGGCAACTCCAGGCCCAGCTCGCGGGCGATGGCGCCCTGACGCTGACCACGCGAGGGCTGACCTTCCACGTCCAGCCCTCGGGCAGCACGGAGGGGGCGCTGCGCCGTGAGTCCACCGCCGCGTTCCAGGGCGAGCGGCACCTGTGGTGGCCCGTGGGGCCCACGGCGGCCACGGCCCAGGGGTGGCACACCTCGCGCGTCGAGGAGGCGTGGATTTTGGACGCACCGGCGGCGTCCCAGGACCGCCAGCGGACCCACCGCGCGGAGTACACCGTCACGCTGCCGCCGTCCGTCCGGCGCATCCAGGACACGGGCGAGTACCTCCAGTTCCTCGACGACAGCGCGCGTCCCGTGCTCCGCTTCCACCCCGCCGTGGTGCGGGACGCGAACGGCCAGTCCCGTGAAGGCAGCACGCGGCTCGCGGGTGGACGCGCGAACCCCAAGACGCACATGTTCGACGTGGAAGGCGCGCAGGTGCGCATCACGACGGAGGTCTCCCTCGCCGGGCTCACCGCGCCGCTCGTCGTCGACCCGGGCTGGTCCTCCACCGCCGCCATGGCGACCGCTCGCGCCCAGCACACCGGCATCCTCCTCGGCACCGGCAAGCTGCTGGTCGCCGGTGGCGTCAACAGCACGGGCTTCGTGACCTCCGCCGAGCTCTACGACCCCGACACTGGAACCTGGAGCGCGGCGGCCGCGCCTGGGATCACAGGCAATGTCGCCTCCTCCGCGCACCTCGCCGATGGCCGGGTGCTCGTGATGATGGACGGCTCCACCTCGGGGCGCATCTACGACCCCATCACGGGCACCTGGTCCGCCACGGGCCCCATGGCCGCGACGCGCTCCCTGTCCACCCTGACGTGGCTCGACTCCGGCCAGCTCCTGGTCGCGGGCGGCAGCAGCCTCGCGACCGCCGAGCTCTACGACCCCGCGAGCAACAGCTTCCTGCCCACCGGCAGCATGCCGCAGGTCCGGCGAGCCCACATCGCCACGCGACTGCGAGACGGACGGGTGCTCGCGGTGAGCGGATTCGCCGCCGCGACGGGCGAGGTCCCCAGCGCCGACCTCTACGACCCCGCGGCGGGAACGTGGACCGCCGCCGCGCCGCCCCTGCTCCCCAGGCACTACGCCACCGGCACCCTGCTCCCCGATGGCCGCGTCTTGCTCGTGGGTGGATTCACCGCGGCGGGCATCACCACGCAGGCCGAGCTCTACGACCCGGCGGCCAACACCTGGACCGCCACGGGCAGCCTGAACCTCCCGCGCAATGGCCACACCGCCGCGCTGCTCCCCGACGGCCGGGTGCTCGTCATCGGCGGCTCCGACGCCGCGCGGAACGCCCAGACCACCGCCGAGCTCTACGACCCCGCCACCGGGACGTGGACCCTCGCGGGCGCGATGACGGTGGGCCGTGAGAACAGCACGACGACGCTGCTTCCCTCCGGCAAGGTGCTCACGACGGGCGGCTTCCACTCCAATCCGTTCACCACGTTCTACGCGGCCGCGGACGTCTACGACCCTGGCGTCCAGGGCTGGTTCCCCGCGGGCAACCTGAGCATGGCCCAAGTGGACCCGCAGATGGTGCTGTTGTCCAACGGCCGGGTCCTCATGGTGGGTGGACGGAGCAGCACGGGCACCGCGCTGACGGCCGCGACGCAGTACGACCGGGCGGCGAACACCTGGTCCCCGGCGGCGGGCCTCGCCACCGCGCGAGCGGATACGACAGCGACGCTGCTGGCCTCGGGCGAGGTGCTCGTCGTCGGTGGCACGAACGAGGGCGGCACGCTGGCCACGGCCGAGCGCTACACGCCGGCCACGAACACCTGGAGCGCCGCGGGGACGCTCGCTCGCGCGAGACACTCGCACACCGCGACGCGCCTGCGGGATGGACGCGTGCTCGTCGTCGGTGGCCAGGATGGCGCGGGCGCGCTCGCCTCCGCCGAGCTGTACGACCCGGCCACCCAGACGTGGGCCTCCGCGTCCGCCCCGGCCGTGGAGCGCGCCGCCCATGCCGCCGCCCTCCTGCCGGATGGCCGGGTGCTCGTCGCGGGTGGACGTGACACGGGTGGCGCCGCCCTGGCGTCGGCGGAGGTGTACGACCCCGCCACCAACACCTGGGCGCCCGTGGGCGGCCTCGGCGCGGGCCGTGAGCACTTCACGCTGACGCTGATGCCGACCGGCGAGCTGCTCGCCGCGGGCGGCGCCGCGGGCGGCGTGGCGCTCGCCACCACGGAGCGGTACTCCGCCGCTTCCAACACCTGGACCCCGGACAGCCCGCTGACAGAGGCCCGCTGGCGCCACACCGCCACCCTGATGCCCTCCGGCACGCTCCTGGTCGCGGGCGGCCTGAGCGCTCCGGCCACCTACGTCGCCTCGGCCGAGGCCTACGGCAGCCCCCTGCGGGTGTGGACGACGGTCAGCGCGCCCCTGGGGCGTGGAGGGTCCGCCGCCGTTGCCTTGCCCTCCGGAGACGTCCTGCTCGCGGGAGGTACCGCCGCGACGACGGCCGAGCGCTACGAGGAGGGCCTCCCGCTCGCGCCCTGGCGCCCGGTCGTCGAGACGCCGGATGAGCTCTTCCAGGGCTGCGCCGCCGTCATCACGGGCCGGGGCTTCCGAGGCATCTCCGGCGCGTCCAGCGGCAACTACCTGGACTCGCCCACGGACTTCCCGCTGGTCCGCCTTCGCGCCGCCGAAGGCGGACGGCTGTGGACGCTCCCCGCGTCAGCCATGTCGGCCACGAGCGCGACGGTGCGCGTGCCCACGGAGACGACCCCGGGGCCCCACGCCCTGTCCGTGTTCGCCAACGCGATTCCCGGCGGAAGGATGGTGACGGTGCGCACCAACACCGCCCCCACGGTCGACGCCGTGCGCATCGTCACGATTGCCGGCCTGCCCCAGGACGTCACGCTCACCGCGACGGACGCGGAGAACCAGCCGTTGACGTGGACCATCGTCACGCAGCCCCAGAACGGGACGCTGAGCGGGACGCCCCCGAACCTCACGTACACCCCCAACGCGGGCTACGTGGGCGCGGACAGCTTCACCTACCGCGCCAGCGACTGCGGCCTGGACAGCGCCGAGGCCACGGCGGACGTCATCGTGGAGCTGGAGCAGCCGCTGACCATCACCTGCCCCGAGAATCAGGTCCTCGAGGCCACGGGCCCGGATGGCGCTCCCGGCCAGTGGCCGCCCGCCACCGCGACCGCGTCCTCGCAGGGAGGCACGCCCACCATCACCTATTCACCGGCGGAGGGCGCCACGCTGCCGCTGGGCAACACCACCGTCACCGCCACCGCGGAGGACGGCTCCGGCGCCCAGGCCTCGTGCACCTTCCAGGTCGAGGTGCGGGACACCACCCCGCCCGCGCTGACCTGTCCGGCGAACCTCCAGCAGACCTCCGATGACGCGTCGGGCGCGGCGGTGACCTTCACGCTGCCCGAGGCCACGGACGACGTCTCGACGCCCACCGTCACGGCATCACCTCCCTCCGGCAGCACCTTCCGGCACGGCAGCAACACCGTCACCGTCACCGCCACGGACGCCGCGGGCAATGAGGCCCGGTGCACGTTCCAGGTCACCGTCCAGGCGACGGTCATCTCCATCGCGGGAGGTGGCTGTCAGAGCACGGGGGGCGGCACCGCCTCCGCGCTGGCCTTCCTGGTGATTCTGACCTCGTGGAGCGGGCTGCGCCGCCGCTCGCGTCACGTCTCGCGCTGACCCGTACGACTCCCACTTTCCAGAATGGACCTCACCTTGCGTACTCAGGTTCGGAGCTGGGCACTGTCCGCGCTCCTGGCGTCAGTCGCCCCCACCGCCTTCGCCCAAAGCACCTCGAGCCCCCTCGTCCCCATCGACCTGGAGCGGCTGCGCTTCACCCCCGCCGCCACGGACTCCATGCTCGTGGACACCGGTAACGTGCTCCCCGAGGGCGCCTACCGGTTGATGCTCATGGCCAACTACGAGCGCGGCATCCTCCTGCTCAAGGGCAGTGATGGCCCGGAGCGCTCCATCATCGACTATCGCGTCGCGGGGTGGCTCGCGGGCGCCTGGTCTCCCACCGACCGCCTGGAGCTGTCCGCGCGCCTGCCGGTCATCCTCCACCAGGGCGGCAGCGGCGCGGACTCGCTGGTCGGCATCTCCGCCCCCCGGTCCTTCGGTCTGGGCACGCCGGAGCTCGGCGCCCGCTACGCGCTGCTGCGGCGCGAGGAGGGCGCCCCGGTGTTCCTCAGCCTGGGCCTGGACGTGGGCACGCCCGGTGGCACGGCGAGCGCCTTCGGCCGGCAGCAGGGCTGGGCGGGGCTCCAGGTCGCGCCCCGCGTGGCGGTGAGCCGGGAACTGGGCCCCATCGTCCTGGGCGCGAGCGCGGGCGTGCGCATCCGCTCCACGGAGAACGAGCCCGGCCGGGACTTCGGCACCGAGTTGGAGCAGGGCATCGTCGTCTCCACGCGCGGAAAGGGACTCCGCGCCGAAGTCGCGCTGCAAGCGGCCGAATCGCTCGTGGAGCGGGACATCGCGCTGGAGCTGCTCGGCGGCGTGCGGATGCCCTTCGGTGGTGGCTTCGAGGCCTTCGGCATCCTGGGCCACGGCTTCACCGACATCCCCGGCACGCCGTCCATCCGCGCGGCCGCGGGCATCGCCTGGGCTCCGGAGACGGCCACCCAGCAGGACGTCTGCCGGAGCGGACGGAGCCCCACGCCCGAGCAGTGCCCCGCGAACGACGACGACGGCGACACGGTGCCCAACGGCCAGGACCGCTGCCCGCTGGAGGCCGGCCCGCCGGAGAATGACGGCTGCCCGGACACCGACTCGGATGGCGACGGCGTCGTCGACCGCGAGGACGCGTGCCCCAACGAGGCCGGCGTCGCCGCCCACCGTGGCTGCCCCGAACCCAAGCCGGAGCCCAAGCCCGAGCCTGTGACCCAGGCCCCCCCGCCCGAGGCACCGTCACGCCTGCCCACGGAGCACCACGTCCAATTCCCAGTGGGTCAGTCGACCCTGTCCGACTCGGAGCGTCGGAACCTGGATGCCGTGGCGGACTACCTGAAGGCAAACCCCCGTGTCTCGCTCCGCATCGAAGGACACACGGACAACACGGGCCCCGAAGAGCTCAATCGCACACTGAGCCAGGAACGCGCGGACGCGGTGCGCCAATATCTCATTCAACAAGGTATTGAGAGCTCACGTCTCACCGCGAAGGGCTTCGGTCCCGACCAACCCATTGCGTCCAATGAGACGCATGAGGGACGCAGCGCGAACCGTCGCGTGGAGTTCGTCACCAGCACTACTGGTGAATAAAAACGAGACTTATCGCGAGACCCAATTGGCACACGGGAGAAGCATTTTCCCGTGTGCCAAGGGGGTAAATCAGGACTTCGAAGCTAAATATTTTATGCAGGAAAGGCTTGGATAAGCGTTCAGTGCCTAACTATAAGGCTGCCCTGAGTTCAACGAGGGGCGTCCATGGCCAAGGCGAGCAACAAGCAACCGTTTGAATTGCCAGACTTCTACGTGCCCTGGCCGGCGCGGTTGAATCCGAACCTCGAGGGCGCCCGGGTCCATTCGAAGGCCTGGTCCTATCAGTTCGGAATCATTGGCAAGCCGAAGGACGGCAGCGCTCCGGAGATCTGGAGCGAGGCGAAGTTCGATGCCATGGACTACGCCCTGCTCTGTGCCTACACCCACCCGGAGGCACCGGGCCCGGAGCTGGACCTCATCACGGACTGGTACGTCTGGGTCTTCTACTTCGACGACCACTTCCTGGAGCTCTTCAAACGCACACAGGACCAGGAGGGCGCGAAGGCCTACCTGGACCGGCTGCCTTTGTTCATGCCGGTGGACCTGCCGTCCACGCCGCCGGTGCCCACCAACCCCGTCGAGGCGGGCCTGTGGGACTTGTGGACGCGGACGGTGCCCAGCCGCTCGCTCGCGTGGCGGAAGCGCTTCTTCGAGAGCACGAAGCACCTGCTGGACGAGTCGAGCTGGGAGCTGTCCAACATCAGCGACCGCCGCGTCTCCAACCCCATCGAATACATCGAGATGCGCCGCAAGGTGGGCGGGGCCCCCTGGTCCGCGAACCTGGTGGAGCACGCCGTCTTCGCCGAGGTCCCCGACCGGGTCGCCGCCAGCCGCCCCATGCGGGTGCTGAAGGACACGTTCTCCGACGCGGTCCACCTGCGCAATGACTTGTTCTCCTACGAGCGGGAGATCCTGGAGGAAGGCGAGCTGTCCAACGGCGTGCTGGTGTTCGAGAAGTTCCTCGACATCTCCCCCCAGCGCGCCGCCCACCTCGTCAACGAGGTCCTCACCTCCCGGCTCCAGCAGTTCGAGAACACCATTCTCACGGAGCTGCCGATGCTCTTCCTGGAGCACGGCCTGAACCCGGTGGAGCAGGCCCAGGTGCTCACCTACGCCCGGGGCCTCCAGGACTGGCAGTCCGGCGGCCACGAGTGGCACATGCGCTCCAGCCGCTACATGAACAAGGGCGGCGGCGGCGCGGGCGGCTTCTTCCTGGGCCCCAACGGCCTGGGCACGTCCGCGGCGCGCCTGCCGCAGTCGCCCACGGCCCTGGGCCTCACGCGGCTGAAGAGCTTCAGCCACGTGCCCTTCCAGCACGTGGGCCCGGTGAAGCTGCCGAAGTTCTACATGCCGTACACCACCAAGCCGAGCCCCCACCTGGACGCCGCGCGGCGGGAGTCCAAGGCGTGGGCGCGACGGATGGGCATGCTGGAGGTGCTCCCCGGCGTCCCCGGTGGCTACATCTGGGATGACCACAAGTTCGACGTGGCGGACGTGGCGCTCTGCGGCGCGCTGATTCATCCCAACGCCACGGCGGCGCAGCTCAACCTGTCCGCGTGCTGGCTCGTCTGGGGCACCTACGCGGACGACTACTTCCCCGCCTTCTACGGCAACACGCGGGACATGGCGGGCGCCAAGGTGTTCAACGCCCGGCTCGCGCTGTTCATGCCGGAGGACCCGGGCACCGCGCCGCCGCCGCCCACCAACCCGGTGGAGAAGGGGCTCGCGGACCTGTGGGCGCGCACCACCGAGGGCGTGACGACCGCCTCGCGCGCCCTGTTCCGCAAGGCCGTCCTGGACATGACGGAGAGCTGGCTGTGGGAGCTGGCCAATCAAATCCAGAACCGCATCCCGGACCCCATCGACTACGTGGAGATGCGGCGCCAGACGTTCGGCTCGGACCTCACCATGAGCCTGTCCCGCCTGGCCCACGGCGACGCGCTGCCCGCCGAAATCTTCCACACGCGCCCCATCCGCAGCCTGGAGGGCTCGGCGGCGGACTACGCCTGCCTCACCAACGACGTCTTCTCCTACCAGAAGGAGATTGAGTTCGAGGGCGAGCTCAACAACGGCGTGCTGGTGGTCCAGCGCTTCCTCGACCTGGAGCCGGCGCAGGCCGTCAGCGTCGTCAACGACTTGATGACCGCGCGGATGAACCAGTTCGAATACATCATCGCCAACGAGCTGGAGCCGCTCGCGCGCAACTTCGGGCTGGATGGCAAGGCGCAGGAGAAGCTGCGCCAGTACGTCCAGAAGCTGCAGCAGTGGATGAGCGGCGTGCTCATCTGGCACCAGACGGTGGACCGCTACAAGGAGTTCGAGCTGCGCGCGTCCCACAAGCTGGCGCTGCGCATCCCGCCGGGCCCCACGGGCCTGGGGACCTCCGCCGCACGTATCGCTTCGTTCTTCACCAGCACGCGCTCCGGCGCCTGATTTCCATTCAACTCGAAAGGCCAGTCATGTCGAACATCATCAAGCCGGGTGGCGATTCCGAGAAGTCCCAGTTGAGCCTCGGGACGGCCGCGGCGCGGCAGCTCGCGACGACGACCAAGTCCGTTCCGCAGATGCAGGGCATCTCCTCGCGGTGGCTGCTCAAGCTGCTGCCCTGGGTGCAGGTGTCCGGCGGCGTGTACCGCGTCAACCGCCGGCTGAGCTACGCCGTGGGCGACGGCCGCGTCACCTTCACCACCACCGGCGCCAAGGTGCAGGTGATTCCGCAGGAGCTGTGCGAGCTGCCCCTGCTGCGCAGCTACGACGACGTGGAGGTGCTCACCGCGCTGGCCAACCGCTTCGAGCAGAAGACGTACAAGGCCGGTGAGGTCATCACCGAGGTGGGCAAGGAAGCCGACTGCATCGTCCTCATCGCCCACGGCAAGGTGAACATGATTGGCGCCGGCAAGTACGGCGACGCCACGGTGCTCGGCGTGCTGGCGGACGGCGACCACTACAGCTACGAGGCCCTGCTGGAGTCGCAGGACTACTGGCAGTTCACGGCCAAGGCCGTCACGGCGTCCACCGTGCTGATTCTCCAGCAGTCGGACTTCGAGGCCGTGGTGGCCCAGTCCCCGTCGCTGCAGAAGCACATCGACCAGTTCAAGGCCCGCTCGAAGAAGAAGCAGGACACCACCGGCCAGGCCGAAATCGAGCTGGCCGCCGGCCACTCCGGCGAGCCCGTGCTGCCGGGCACCTACGTGGACTACGAGACGTCGCCCCGCGAGTACGAGCTGAGCGTGGCCCAGACGGTCCTCCAGATTCACAGCCGCGTCGCCGACCTCTTCAACGAGCCCATGAACCAGACGGAGCAGCAGCTCCGGCTGACGATTGAAGCGCTGAAGGAGCGCAAGGAGCACGAGCTCGTCAACAACAAGAACTTCGGCCTGCTGCACAACGCCGACCTCAAGCAGCGCATCCACACCCGCCACGGCCCGCCGACGCCGGACGACATGGACGAGCTGCTGGCCACCGTGTGGAAGGAGCCGTCCTTCTTCCTGGCCCACCCGCGCGCCATCGCGGCGTTCGGCCAGGAGTGCAGCCGCAAGGGCATCTACCCCACCAGCGTGGACTTCAACGGCAACATGGTGCCGTCGTGGCGCGGCGTCCCCATCTTCCCCTGCAACAAGATTCCCGTCAGCGAGTCCCGCACCACGTCCATCATGCTGATGCGCGCGGGTGAGAAGAACCAGGGCGTCGTCGGCCTGCACCCGGGCGCCATCCCGGACGAGGTCGAGCCCGGCCTCAACGTCCGCTTCATGGGCATCAACGAGAAGGCCATCATCAACTACCTGGTCACCAGCTACTTCTCCGCGGCCGTCCTGGTGCCGGACGCGCTGGGCATCCTGGAGAGCGTCGAAATCGGCCGCGGCGACTAGTCCCCCCTTCAATCCGGACGACGTGAGAGGTTTCACATGGCGAATCCATTGAAGACGGGCGCTGACGACGCGGCGCGGTTGAGCCTGAGCACCGCCGGGGCGCGGCAGCTCGCGACGACGACCAAGACCGTCCCCCAGATGCAGGGCATCAGCCCCCGGTGGCTGCTGCGCATGCTGCCGTGGGTGGAGGTGACGGGCGGCACGTACCGCGTCAACCGGCGCCTGAGCTACGCGGTGGCGGACGACCGCCTCGTGTTCAGCAACATCGGCGCGAAGGTGCAGATCATCCCCCAGGAGCTGCTCAAGCTGCCGCTGCTGCGCGGGCTGAGCGCCGATGACGAGGTGATTCAGGCCCTGGCCAACCGCTTCACCCAGGCGCACTACAAGGCCGGTGACGTCATCGTCACCGCGGGCACGTCCGCCGAGCACGTGTTCCTGCTGGCCCACGGCAAGGCGCGCAAGCTGCGCGAAGGACCCTACGGCGAGCAGGTCACCCTGGACGTGCTGGCGGACGGCGACCACTTCGGCGACCAGGCCGTGGCGGAGTCCGACGACGTCTGGGACTTCACCGTGAAGGCCACCACGCCTTGCACGGTGCTGTCCCTGCCCCAGAAGGACTTCGAGGACCTGATTGCCCGGTCCGCCACGCTGCGCGCCCAGGTGGAGAAGTTCCGGGAGCGGCTGAAGAAGCCCCAGGACAAGATGGGCCAGGCCGCCATCCCCATGGCCGCGGGCCACGCCGGCGAGCCGTCCATCCAGGGCGGCTACGTGGACTACGAGCTGGCGCCGCGCGAGTACGAGCTGAGCGTGGCCCAGACGGTGCTCCGGGTCCACACGCGCGTCTCCGACCTCTTCAGCGACCCCATGGACCAGACGGACCAGCAGCTCCGGCTGACGATTGAAGCGCTGAAGGAGCGGCAGGAGCACGAGCTCATCAACAACCGCGACTTCGGCCTGCTGCACAACGCCGACCTCAAGCAGCGCATCCACACCCGCAACGGGCCGCCCACGCCCGACGACATGGACGAGCTGCTGAGCCGGCGCAGGAAGTCGCGCTTCTTCCTGGCCCACCCGCGCACCATCGCGGCGTTCGGCCGGGAGTGCACGCGCCGGGGCATCTACCCCACCGTCGTCGACGTCCAGGGCAGCCCCTGCATGGCCTGGCGCGGCGTCCCCATGCTGCCGTGTGACAAGATTCCCATCACCGAGCAGCGCACCAGCTCCATCCTGGTGCTGCGCACCGGCCAGGAGGACCAGGGCGTCGTGGGCCTGCGCCGCACGGGCCTGCCGGACGAAGTGGAGCCCGGGCTCTCCGTGCGCCGAATGGACGTCACCGACAAGGCGCTCACCAACTACCTGGTGAGCACCTACTTCTCCGCGGCGCTCCTCATCCCGGACGCGCTGGGTGTGATGGAGAACGTGGAGCTCGGCGTCTGAGGTTCCAGCAGGTGACGCGGCGGGTCCGGGCTCAAGGCCTGTCCCCGCCGTGTCGCCTGAGACGCGGACGGGCCGCATCCGTCGACCGGCGGCCCGTGTTGATTCCCTGGGCGTGACGAAGCATCGTCCCGGCCATGGAATGGAGCGAGCAACCCCAGACACTCAGGACCCTGGCCGAAATCTTCGTCCCGCTGGCCGTGGGCCTCGTCCAGGGCGTCCTGCTGACGAAGCTCGTCATGCCCCATCTCCGGGAGCGGGCGGGCGGGCTCATGGGCGTGGTCCACTCCCGGGCCAACACCGTCTTCAGCCTCCTCCAGCTGGCCGTGCTGCTGGGCGTGGTGGCCACCTGCAACGCCGCCTCCGCGCCGCAGACGCTCGAGTGGCTCCAGGCTCGCGACCTCTTCCCCGTCCCGCCCTCGCTCCTCGCGCTGCGCATCGTCGCCGCCCTCGCCGCCTATCTCATCGGTGCCAACCTGGTCCACCTGACCACGGTCCTGTCCCGCGACGCGGCGTCCAACACGCTGCAGCCCCTGCCGCTCAAGGGCCGGCGCCCGCGATGACGCGCTCGATGAGCGTGAGCATCGCCTCGCGGTAGACCTGGGCGTCGCCGCCCGTGCTGATGGCCAGGGCCGCTCGGTCGAACGCGGCCGACAAGAGGCTGGCGAGCGCGGGAACCACCGGCCCGTCGCCCAGGACGGCCGCGAGGCCCTCCCGCAGTGAGCCCGCCGCGGAGGCTTCATCCAGGGCCATCAGCTCCGCATGGCCAAACACCGCGGGCCCGTCCACGAGGAGCAGGCGCGTCCTGCCCGGGACGGCCATCGCGTCCAGGTACGCCAGGCTCCCCGCGATGAGGGCCTCCCTGGGGCCCAGGGAAGCGGGCGCTGACGCATCGATGGCGCCGCGCAGCTCCGCGAACTCCCGCTCGAGCACCGCCCGCAGCAGCGCCTGCTTGTCCGCGAAGTGGTGATAGAGCGCGCCCCGGGTCACCTCGGCCGCCGCCACCACCTCCGGCGTCGACGTCTGCGCGTACCCCTTCTCCACGAACAACGCCCGGCTGGCGCTCACCAGGGCCTGCCGGGTGGCGGCGCTGCGCTCATCGTTGCTTCGACGCTTGCGGGATTGCATACATTCAGCCTGTATGTTACCCATTCAAAAGGCAAGGACGGAGAGGAAACCCAATGAAAATCACCAGTTACTACCCGGTCATCATGACGAACGACGTGGCGGGCACGGCGGCGTTCTACGTGAAGCACTTCGGCTTCAGCCCCCGGTTCACCAGCGACTGGTACATCCACCTCCAGTCGGACGACGCCGAGCAGGTGGCCCTGGCCGTCCTCGACGGCCGCCACGAGACGGTGCCCGCGTCAGCCCGGGGCGGCACGGTGGCCGGGACAATCCTCAACTTCGAGGTCGAGGACCCGGACGCCGTCTACCGGGACGCGCAGGCGGCCGGGCTCCCCATCCTCCTGCCGCTGCGGGACGAGGCGTTTGGCCAACGGCACTTCATCACCGCCGACCCCAATGGCGTGCTCATCGACGTCATCAAGCCGATTCCCCCCAGCGAGGACTTCGCGAAGCAGTACGAGGCCAGCGCGCTCCCCGTGGGATGAGCCACCCACGGAGACGCGCGCGACACGGCTTCAGTGCGTGACGATCTTCGGGGCAATGCCCCGAAGCGGCCCCGGCAGCGCGTCCATCATTCCCCCCAGCGCCGGCAGGGAGTGGCGGCCCTGGTACACGGACGCCAGACGCGGGCGCCAGTAGGGGTTGAAGAAGTTCGGCTGCTCCGTCCAGTTCCCGGGCCGGTGGTAGTAGGACTGTCCGCGGGAGATGACGTTGAGGCCCTCGACCAGGCCGAGGAACTTCTTCCGGTTGTTCATCATCTCCAGGCCCTCGCTCTCCGGGGTGAAGGCGAACTTCACCTTCCCCTCCTCGTTGAGCAGGGCGGGCGCGTTGGTGCCGGTGCCGTCCCGGTTCTCCCGGTTGACCACTTGGTCCGGAGACTTGTTCAGCGCCACCCAGGTGGAGGGCTGGTTGAAGTCCACCTGCCGCGTGGCGGCGCTCTGCATGTTGGCGTTCGCCATGGGGTTGCAGACCGAGCCGAGCTGCCCCGGCTCGAAGTGCATGAAGGGCACGAGCCCTCCCCAGCGGTGGTTGCCGTCCTGCACGGGCCGGACGTTGGCCGTATGGACGTCCATGTGCAGGACGCAGGCGCCGAACAGCTCCAGCACGCAGATTTCCTCGGCGTGGATGCCCACGTCCCCCTCCCGGCCCCGAGGACGCACGTGGCCGCCCCAGCTCCGTCCGTAGTTGGAGTAGTTGACCCGCCAGTGGAGCCCGCCCCGCCGGCTGCCGCTGTCCACGTCGTTGAGGGCCCAGACGCTCGTCTTCATCATGTGCCGGTAGGGCAACTTGGCGGTGTTGTTGTCTCCCTTGCGCCTGCGGTTGTCTCCGAAGCACTTCCAGTAGTCGTCGTCCTTGGTGCAGGCCAGGGGGTTGTCGATTTTGAAGACGCCCAGGTCCGCCTCGGCGGGGCCGATGTTGATCCAATACGGGTCATCCGCCCCGATGTTGTCGCCCTGGGCCATCATTCCCCAGGGATGGGCGTTGTCATTCCAATCACGGATGTAGTTGCGCCCGTCGTTGCCGGGGCCACGTCCCTGCCGGAGCGCGTTCGCGGTGGGGAAGCCCGCCGAGAGCATCCGTGTCTGCCCCAGCTTGCCGAACTCCATCACGCCGGGGACGTCGATGCCTCGGTCGAGGAAGTCCTGCAGGAAGTCGAGCTCCTCGGGAAACGGCAGCACGGAGCCGAGCCCGCGGTTGGTGACGAAGCCCTCCGGGCAGTCGAAGGGGCCGACCGAGGGACTGGAGTCACAGCCATACCGCGTGGCATTGGAGATGCCGCCCATGGCGCGTTTGACTCGGGCCACGGGGTCGTTCTTGGCCCGTTTCGTCACGTCGAGCGCGCCGAAGGGGTTCTTCCAGGAGCCGGGATTCAGGGGGCTTCCACCCGCGTGCGGATTGTGCGCCTGACTGAACAGGCACTGGCTGTAGGCACCCGTCGCGAGCTGGCTCATCATCGAGTTGACGTTGCTGTCATTGTCATCGATGACCGTCGTCGTGGACTGCACCACGTGCGTGGATGCCGACATCATCATCGCCTGGGAGGCGAAGTACATCACCCCGTTGAGCACCCGGTGCGCGGGAACGATGAGCTGTCCAATCCAGTAGTCCGGGTCCGCCCCCTTGATGACGCCCTGGACGAACTTCAGGACCGTATCCCGGTAGAGCGTCATGACACGGCTGACGACCCGGATGATGGCGCCGACCACGGGCACGAGTTGCAAGAATGGGCAGACGATGGCCCAGAGGCCTCGTGGTCGCCCCGCGCAGGGGTTCAGCGTCTTCATGAACCCGTAGAGGTCCGTCAGGAAGGCCTCCGCCGAGTAGATGAGCGACAGCAAGGACTGCCACATCATCGCCGACACGTAGTGCGACACCTGTGTACGATTGGCGTATGCGTAGAAATTGAACGCCCGGGCCTCCATGGCGGCCATGGAGTACGCCGCCGCGTCCGCCGTGTTCTGGAGGCGGATGCGCTCGTGCACGGTGTGGCCGATGTTGACGGTGGCCAGCACCGCCAGGGACATGACCAGCACCATCAACGCGGCGAGGACCAGCGCCTGCCCTTCCTGGCGTCGGAAACTCTGTCGGAGGGTCCGGGTGAACATGATGTGGCGACAGCTCCTCGCTCGGGATGAAAGCCAAGGGGAGGACGGCGCGATGGACATGTCCGGAGGGAAGGAGTTGCTCGCCCCGCCGATGCCCCGCCCCCCGTAAAGCCTCGACCCTATGACAATGAATGTCATCCATCAAGACACCCACCCACCGTCGGCACCTCCCCCTACACACAGACATCCTGCACCGCGGCGTCTCCAGACACCCTGCGTCTGAGGACTGACAATTCTCTTGCCTGGGACTTGCCATGGATTGGGAAGTGGAGTTGGCCCAGGCGGCGCGGCGCGCCCTGCGGCCGGTGGCGCCTCCAGCCCCGGGAGGCCCCGCGCGGCGTCGTTGACGCGCTGGCCGCGCCCGCCTGGCATCACCGACAGCTCCGCGCGGCGGCGGCGCATCAACCGCAGGTTCGCGGTGGCGTCGCGGTGCACCCCAACCCCCGCGCCAAAACCCCGCGGGCGCCTGCGTCCCGGACCACCGGCGTGCGCAACCTCGCCGGCACCCGCCGGAGGCGCGCCCCACGCGCCCATCCCCAGACGCCACCCCGTGGCAACTCCAGGGCGCACGCCGCCGCAACCGCGACATGCAAGGAAAGGCTGTGTTTCATGAAGACACGCACCGCCCGCTCTCGTGGACTGAGAATGCCATTTCCGTTTCTCGATTTCGCCATTCCTGAGCACCGTGAAATAGCACCTCGGGTACGAACCACGAGGGCGTCCGAGCCACTCCGGACACACTCCCAGCGCGAGCGCGAATCTCGTCGCAAAGACACATGCGATTGTTTATAGGTGCGCGTTCTGTTCGATGCGGCTCGCGAGGCCGATCCAGGAAGCCTTGGAGGCTCCGCTGAAGAACTTTCACGCCCGGGTGTTTCCCACGCCCACCCTGTATTGGCTCGCCGCCGGCGCACTCCTCATCTTCGTGGTGCTCGCGGCGTTTCTTTCGTTCGGGGGCATCTACCTGCTGCCGGCGGACTTCATCAACGGCATGTTCCGGTCCCGCTTCGGGCCCGTGGTCCTGCTGCTCGGCGTCCCCTGCGGGCTCTACTTCATCCTCTGGCGCGCCAGCGACTTCATCGCCTGGGTGATGGCGCCCGAGGTCCTGGAGGTGGACGCAGAGGGGCTGCGCGCCGGCAGCACGCGCCTCGCGTGGAGGAACGTGAGCGCCATCACCCCGGTGAAGAACCATGACCGGCTCGTGCTGAAGCACCGCGGGGGCACCTACCGGTTGAGGTTGAACCTGTGGGACGACGCGGACTCGCTCTACGAACACGTGACGGACCACGTCGTCGAGGTGCTGCTCGCGGGCGTGCACCGTCAGGTCGCCGCGGGCAAGCACGTGCCGTTCGGCCCGCTCTCCCTCAGCAGCGCGGGGCTGACCCACAAGAAGCGGCTGATGCGCTGGGACGACATCGAGAACATCCGCTTCCAGGACGAGTTCGACCAGGGCGTCTCCACCCGCGAGCTCATCATCACCGCGAACGGCAGGTCCCTGAAGGTGGACGAAGCCCGCATCGTCAACGCGCCCGTCCTCCTGGCCTTCCTGTCCCAACGGCTGGCCGCCTGACTCCCCTTTACCCTCACAGGTCCCACGTCATGGAAATCTACAGCTCGTCTCAGACCAAGCAGAAGGCGCAGAAGCCCCGGGAGATCTATTACTCCCGCACGAAACTCATCGTGGGCGCCGTCATCTGGACCCTCGCGTCCGCCTTCTTCGGAGCGCTCACGGCACGGCTGGCGGGCGAGACCGGCATCCTGGTGGTGTGCGGGCTGATGACGCTCTGCATGCTGTGGATGCTCTACGGCTGCATCCGGGGCCTGCTCAACGTGGACAAGCCCGCGCTCATCATCGGCCGCGAGGGCATCCGCTTCGCGGACGGCTTGCTGATCGCCTGGGAGGACATCGAGGAGAACACCTATTACAGCCAGTCGTACATGGGCATCCCGACCCTCAAGCTGATTCAAATCAAGACCACGCTGAAGAAGCCCAAGGTCAAGAAGATGCGGGTGGCGGCGCTCGACATCGACAGCGACGAGTACCTGGAGCTGTGCGACGCCTACAGCCAGAGCGCCGCCCTGCGCGAGGCCCCGGCACCCGTTCCCACCCGGCGGTAGCCCCGCCCGCCCGCGTGGTGTCGGTGCCCCATCGCCGCCACGCCGTTGCTTGGAGGGTCGTGAGCCCCGGCGCCCTCCCCCAGCGTCCTGCCAGGGAAGCGCCTGCTCCTCCGCCGTGAAGCACGGGTTCCCATCGCCACGCCAGGACGCACCTTGAGCGCGGGAGGGAGAGGGCGGATGAACAGACGACTCGGTGCGCTTTTCCAGAGAGACCCGGCCGAAATCCAGGGAGCGTTCTTCGTCCTGAAGGGCCTGTGGCCCCTGGTCCGCCCGAAGCGCGTCGCCCGGCGCCTGGGCCCCGTCCGCGAGCCCTGGCTGATGAGGACGGTGGGCGGGCTGGTCTTCGTGATGGGCGCCACGCTGCTCACCGCGCACCGGCGCGGCCGCGTCACGCCCGAGCTGCGGAGCCTGGGCGCCTGGAGCTCCGCGTCGCTGCTCGCCGCGGACGTGTCCCTGTACGCCGGCGGACGGCGCTCCGCCCTCTACCTGGCGGATGCGGCCTTCCAGGCGCTCCTGTTCGCGGCGCAATGCCGCGCGCGCTCCAACGCGCCACGGACCATCGATGTCCAACCGGGCAACCCCGACCCTTCGCGCTACGGCGCGGGTGAGCTCGGCCGCTGGAACATCCTTCCGGGTGAGTCGCGGGACGCGAACGGCAAGCGGGACATCGTCGCGGAGGGGTCCATGGAGTCCTTCCCCGCGAGCGATCCACCTTCCTATATGGGCTGAGCCGCCGCGCCGGGCCCTCCGTGACGCGGTCGCCGTCCGGCGCGCCCACTGGCGCAGCGAACCGGGTCCACGGCCCCCTGCGTCATTTCGCCAATTCAACACAGGGCGTCATCACGAGCCTGGACTGCCCGTGGAAACACGCCTGCCAGCATGGCGGAGAGAGATGACACTGCCCCGCGCGGCGTGGTAACCGGACTCTCCCTTCGTTGGTGGTCAAACGGTGTGTACTCACGCCCCGGCCATCCGCCCAGGGTGGCCGTTGTGCACTCTCGCGGCCGTCCTGCTTACCACAGGAGAGAAGAAGCGTGAGCGTCATGTCAAACGCGGCACTGGCCCTGTCCACGGGGCGTCGCTACCGTGCCTTCACGACGAGGCACCTGGAGGAGCTGACGACGCGCGCCGGACTGGCGGCGGACGAAAGGCTCGCTGTGCAAGCGGTGGCGCACGTGCTGCCCTTCCGGACCAACAGCTACGTCGTCGACGAGCTCATCGACTGGGACGCCGCCCCCGATGACCCCATCTACCGGCTCGTCTTCCCGCAGGCGGACATGCTGCCCGCCGAGGACGTGTCGCGCATGGTCGACCTGCTGCGCTCGGGCGCGTCGACGCTGGAGCTGAACGCGGCCGCCAATCAGATCCGCGCGAAGCTCAACCCGCACCCCGCGGGGCAGATGGAGCTCAACGTCCCCAAGCTCGCCAACGAGGAGCCCGTCCCCGGCCTGCAACACAAGTACAAGGAGACGGTGCTCATCTTCCCCAAGCAAGGACAGACGTGCCATGCGTACTGCACGTACTGCTTCCGCTGGGCGCAGTTCGTGGGTGACGCGGACCTGAAGTTCGCCTCGCGGGAGATCCAGCCGCTGGTGGACTACATCCGCGCGCATCCCGAGGTCACCAACGTGCTCTTCACGGGCGGCGACCCGATGATCATGAGCGAGGCGGTGCTCGCCAGGTACATCGAGCCGCTGCTGGAGATTGAACACCTGGAGGCCATCCGCATCGGCACCAAGGCGCTGGCCTACTGGCCGCAGCGCTTCGTCACCGACGCGGACGCCGACGACACCCTCCGCCTGTTCGAGAAGGTCGTCGCCTCGGGCAAGAGCCTGGCCTTCATGGCCCACTTCTCCCACCCCACGGAGATGGTGCCGGAGATTGTGCAGGAGGCGGTGCGCCGCATCCGGAGCACGGGCGCCGTCATCCGCACCCAGGCGCCGCTCATCCGCACCATCAACGACGACCCGGCCATCTGGGAGAGCATGTGGCGCACGCACCTGCGCCACGGCATGGTGCCCTATTACATGTTCGTGGAGCGAGACACCGGCCCGCAGGACTACTTCGCGGTGCCGCTCGCCCGGGCCTACGACATCTTCCGGGGCGCGTATCAGAAGGTGTCCGGCCTGGCGCGCACGGTGCGCGGCCCGTCGATGTCCGCGACGCCCGGCAAGGTGTGCGTGGACGGCGTGACGGAGATCGCCGGCGAGAAGGTCTTCGTCCTGCACTTCATCCAGTCCCGCGACCCGGAGCTGGTCGGCAAGCCCTTCTTCGCCAAGTACGACGAGAAGGCCAGCTGGCTCTTCGACCTCGAGCCCGCGCTGGGCGCCACCCACTTCCCGTGGGAGACCCCGGCCGTCCTCGGCTGAAGCTCCCGAGGCGGGAGCGCTGTGTGTCAGCCTCCCGCCTCGAAGCCGCCGCGAGCCCAGGCAAGCGGCCGTCCCCGTGGCGCCTTTCTCCCGGGCGGGTGGATGCATACCGTGGCCTCATGCTCGGCAACCGCCCCTGGGATGATTGGATTTCGGAGTACGCGAAAAGCCACACCCACCCCGTCAATCGCATGTGTCACACCGTGGGCATCCCGATGATCGCGGCGTCGGTGCCCCTGGCCGTCGCCGCGCCGTTCATCCCCCGGCTGTGGAAGGTCCCCGCCGCCCTCTTCGCGGTGGGGTGGGGCTTCCAGTTCGTGGGCCACGCCTTCGAGCGCAAGCCGCCCGAGTTCCTCAAGGACTGGCGCTTCCTCTTCGTGGGCCTGCGCTGGTGGGCGGCGAAGCTGCAGGGCCGGGCCTGACCGGCCCTCCCGTCACGGCGACGCCCCCGCCACCGGCGTGCGGATGTGCTCGGGCCGCAGGCCCATGCCCACGAGCCGCGCCGGGATGCGGCGCAGCACCGGCGCGTGCTGGACCAGCCACAACGGGAGCGGCAGCCGCCGGGACGGCGCGGGGCGCCGCAGCGCGGGCGAGAGCACCCGGTTCTGGATGAGCACCTGCGCCCGCTGCGTGAGCCGCGTGGGCCACTCCCGGCGCTCCTGGACGCGGCGCAAGTCCCTGGGCGTCACGTGACGGGCCAGCAAGGGCCCCGCGAGGAGGTTGGCCGCCGCCACCGCGTCCTGCACGGCGAGATTGATGCCCACCCCACCCACGGGCGACATCGCGTGCGCCGCGTCACCAATGCAGAGCAGCCCCGGCTGGTACCAGGTCCGCAGCCGGTCCACCCGCACGGTGAGCAGCTTCACGTCGTCCCAGCCCCTGATTTCGTGGGTGCGGTCCGCGAGGAAGGGCGCCACCCGGGCGACGTCCTCGCGGAAGCACGACAGGCCCGCCTCGCGCAAAGCGTCGAAGCTCCCCTTCGCGATGACCCGGCCGCACTGCCATTCATCCCCCCGGTTGATGAGGATGAAGATCTGCCCCTGCTCGAAGCGGCCCATCGGGTCCACCGGGTCCGTGGCCTTGCGTGCGACGCGAAACCAGAGCACGTCCATGGGCGCGCCCAGGGCCTCCACTTCGAACCCCGCCCGCTGACGCACCGCCGAGGTGCGCCCATCCGCCGCCACCACCAGTGACGCCCTCACCTCCAACACGCCCTCGGGCGTCTTCGCCCGGACGCCAGTGACGCAGCCCTTCTCGCGCAGCACGTCCGTCACCTCCGCGCGCCTGCGGAGGTGGAAGCCCGGGTACGCGGAGGCCTTGCGCGCGAGGAAATCCAACAGGTCCCACTGCGGCATGAACGCGATGTAACGCGCATGGGTGGGCAGGTGCGAGAAGTCCGCGACCACCACGTCGTGTGAGCCATTCTGGAAGCGCAGCTTGGGCGACTTCTGATGCGGCAACGCCAGCAGCTCCTCCAGCCACCCCAGCTCATGCATCAATTCCAACGTGGACGGGTGGATGGTGTCGCCCCGGAAGTCACGCAGGAAGTCGGGGTGCTTCTCCAGCACTGTCACATCCACGCCGGCGCGCGCGAGCAACAAACCCAACATCATCCCCGCGGGGCCCCCTCCCGCGATGCAACACTGCGTGGTGCGAGCCTCGTCAGCCATTGCGCCCTCTCTCCTCGGGAGACGGTAACGAATGCCGCGCCGAACGACCCGGACTTCCACTCCCCAACGTATGTCCAGGACGAGCGGGGGAGACACCGGGTCAAAACAAACCCGTCTCAATCCACCGACAAGACGTCTGGGCGGCCCGACAGAAAATGTCCGAAATAATGGCGAACAAGGTTTTTTGAACTTATGAGGTAATTCACGGGCGCCGGTCGCCTCTTCCCAACCCGGCGAGCGCCCGTGTGAGCGGGGTGTCCCTGGACCCAGTGCCAGGGTCGCCCGGCTTGCATTCGACGTCTGCACCCAAAGGACTCAATCCCATGTCGTTCTTCCGCACTGTTTCCGTGCGCGCCCTGCAGGGCGCGTTGGTGTCATCCGTTTGTCTTGCTTCCAGCGCCTTCGCGCAGGACCTGCGCGGCACGCCCGCGCCGGTGTTCCTGACCAGCGAAGACGCTCACTGGGGTTATTCACAGACGGTCAGCCCCGAGCGCTGGGGCGAGCTCCCGGGCAACTCCATCTGCGCGGCGGGCCTGGACCAGTCTCCTATTGCACTGGTGACGTCGACGGCGGAGCGCGGCCATCACGACGCGCCCCACTTCAACTACCGCACCAGCCGCGTCCGGATGACGAACAACGGCCATACGGTTCAGTTCACGTATGACGCCGGCAGCACCGTCCAGGTGGACGGCAACACGTACCACCTGGCGCAGTTCCACTTCCACACGCCGAGCGAGCACACGAAGGACGGCGTGGAGTATCCGCTCGAGGTGCACCTGGTGCACACCGACGCCAATGGGACCCCCGCGCTCGTGGTGGGCGTCCTCATCAAGGAGGGCTTCGTGCACCCGGCGCTGTTCACCGCCTTCCGCAACCTGCCGAAGTATGCGGGTGAGCACAGCCAGCCCACGGGCGCGGTCATCAACGCGAGCTCCCTGCTGCCGCTCAACAGGGCCTTCTTCAAGTACGCCGGTTCTCTCACGACGCCCCCGTGCACCGAGGGGCTCCAGTGGTACGTGATGAAGAACCCGATTGAAATGTCGGACGCGCAGATCGCCTCGTTCCAGCGCCTGCCCTACCTCAACCCGAACAACCGCCCGCTGCAGCCGCTCAACGGCCGCGTCGTCAGCACCAAGCACGGCTTCTGAGACGGACGGACACGCCTCACGTGTCCCGCGAAGCGGGGGAGCTTCGAGACGCGGGGTCTCCCCTGCTCGCCCCGGGTGGCCGCGCCATGGCCTGAAGCCAGATGGCGCGGGCCCCAGGGAGTGGCTCGTTTCTGAGCACAGGAGACATTTGCAACACAGAGGCAAGCACCCACCCGAAATAACAAGCACTTAGCGTTCCACCCAACTGGCAATCAAAACCTGCCAGTCTTGGCGTGCCTTCCACGAAAGGTGCGCCATGCCCTGGAGTCCTCGCCGTCTCGCGAAAGCGCTGTGCTTCGGTTCCCTGTCGCTTGCCCTGACCGCGCAAGCCCAAGCCACCAACGTCGCGCAGGGGAAGCCCTCATCGGCTTCCTCGGTGCACGCCAATGGCTTTCCCACGCAGTTCAGCCACGCCAAGGCCTTCAACGGCATCATCAACACGGAGGACCGCTGGGGCTCGTCCATTCCGCCCGTGCCCTGGAACCCGGAATGGGTGGAGGTGGACCTCCAGGCCGTGCATGCCATCACGAGCATCACCGTGTATGTCAGCCGGGACGCCACCTTCGGCCGGATGCTCGACTTCGACGTGCTGGCCCGGCCGAGCGCAACGGTGGACTTCCAGGTGGTGCCGGGCGGCGCCATCACGGACAACCCCCAGACGGCGCGGACGCTGACCTTCACCACGCCGGTGAACGCCCGCCACGTGCGGCTGCAGTGCAAGCGGTCCACGGACGACAACATCTGCCGGGTGCGTGAGTTCCAGGTGTTCGGCACCCGGCTCGCCAACCAGCCGCCGTCCGCCGCCGCCGGCCCTGACGCGGTCCTCCTCCTGCCCAACAACACCGTGCCGCTTCGGGGCACCGCGAGCGACAGCGACGGCACCATCGCCAGCTACCGCTGGGAGCAGGTCTCCGGGCCCACCACCGCGGTCATCACGAGCGCCACCTCCGCCAACGCGACGGCGAGCAGCCTGGCCGCGGGCGTGTACGTCTTCCGGCTGGTCGCCACCGACAACGGCGGCGCCACCGGCTCCGACACGATGCGCGTCACCGTGCACCCCACCAGCGCGGCGCCGGACGCACGCGCGGGGCGGTTCCACGTCTGGAACCGAGGCGGCACCTACGACAGCGCCGTCTTCCTGCCGAAGGACTACGGCACCCAGCCCGGAAAGAAGTACCCGGCCGTGCTGTCCCTCCACGGACGGGGTGGCACCACGCTCAACGCGGCGCATACGGAGGTGCTCGCCAATCCGGAGGGCTTCATCCGGCAGCTCACGCCGGGCAAGGCGCTGGTCGACACGTTCCCCGGCATTGTCATCGCCCCCAACGGCCCGCGCGTGGGCGGCGCGATTGACACCTGGTGGAACGCGGACACGACGCACGCGCTCGTGCAGCAGGCGCTGACCGTCTATGACATCGACCCGGACCGGGTGACGATGACGGGCCTGTCTTCGGGCGCCAGCGGCGTGAACGACCAGCTCTTGCGGTATCGGACGACCTACGCCGGCGCCATGCCCCTGGCCTACTTCGCCCCCCGCCCCACGAACTACTGCGACCTGGAGGCCTTTCCCCTCTGGGCATCCGGTCACCACAGCGACGGCACCTTCGGCGCCTGGGGGTGGTTCAATCCGACGGACGGCTACCACCCGCTCGTGCGGCAGTGCCCCGGCTACTCGGGTGAAGTCACGGTGACCGTGACGCTCGGCAGCGGGCACTCGGGCTGGGATGACTTCTGGAGCCGCCCCGAGGTCCAGAGCTGGCTCGTCAGCCAGCACCGCTGAGGCGACCGCGCACGGGCACCACGGCCCCTGGCGCCGTCCGGCACGCACCACGGGCGGCGGTGGCGCGTTGGGCCGTTGATGGGCCCCGGGCGGCACGGTAAGCACGGCCTCCTGTTTCGCTGACGAAACAGGAACGGCCGGGAGCCGCTTGCATGAACGTGCTGCGTGTCTGGAGCCTGAGTCTGTTGTTCGCCGCGGGGTGCGCCACGGCGCCCGCCCTCCGGGAGAGGCCTCCCCTTCCGGACGCCGCCGCGCTGGATGGCGAAATGCAGCGGGCCCTGAGCGCGACCGGCGCGAAGGGGCTGGCGCTCGCGGTGATTGAGGACGGACGCGTCGTGACGACGCGGGCCCACGGACTGCGCAACGCGAGGGGCGAGCCGCTGCGGACGGACACCGTGATGTACGGCGCCTCCCTCACCAAGACGGTCTTCGCCTACCTAGTGGCGCAATTGGCGGACGAGGCGCGCCTCGACCTCGACACCTCGATTGCGAGCTACCTGGAGCGGCCCCTGCCCGACTACCCGGACGACGCCCGGTACTCGACCTGGTCGCACCTGGCGGGCGACGCGCGTTGGAAGGCCATCACCCCGCGCATCCTGCTCACCCACAGCGCGGGCTTCGCCAACTTCGGGTTCCTGGAGCCTGACGGCAAGCTGCGCATCCACTTCGCGCCGGGCAGCCGCTACGCATACTCCGGGGATGGAATCATCCTGATGCAGTTCGTGCTCGAGCGCGGCCTGGGGCTGGACGTGGGCACCGAGCTCCAGCAACGCGTGTTCGACCGGCTGGGCATGCGGAACACCAGCATGATGTGGCGGCCGGACTTCGCGCACAACCTGGCGGACGGGTGGACGGCCGAGGGCAACGTGGAGCCGCATGATGAACGCAGCAAGGTGCGCGCCGCGGGGTCCATGGATACCACCATCGACGACCTCGCTCGCTTCGCCGCCGCGCTCGTGCGCGGTGAGGGCCTGTCACCCCAGGCCTTCGCGGACATGACCGCGCCCCAGCGCCCCATCACCACCCGGAGCCAGTTCCCCACGCTGCAAGACGCGCTGCCCGAAGGGGCGCGGCGCGAGGACCTGGCGGCGGGGCTGGGCATGGTGGTGTTCGAAGGCCCGCAGGGCCCCGGGTTCTTCAAGGGCGGGCACAACGAGAGCACCGGCAACACGCTCGTGTGCGTGCCGCGAGGACGGCGCTGCGTGCTGCTGCTGGCCAACGACGTGCGCGCCGAGGCCGCGTTCCCCCACCTGGTGCGCTTCGTGCTCGGTGAAACGGGAGTCCCCTGGAGCTGGGAGTACGGCGACAGGACGTTCTGGGACGGCCGCTGAACGCGCCAGGAGGAAATCCCTGCTGGCGCCTCAGTTCGAGTACCGCCCGTTCACGACTTTCGGAGCGGGGACCAGCCTGCCCGGGGGCGGGCTGGAGCCCAGGTCCACGCCGCCCGCCCTGGCGCCGAACATGCGCCGGAGGTTGTCGCCATAGAGCATCACCGTGAGCACGCCAATCACGACGATGAACGCGAGCGCGGCCGTCACGGTCATGGCCGTGCCCAGGAGCGTGCGGGCCTCCGTTCGCTGCTGTTCCCACACGCGCCGGCAATCCCCCGTGACGACCGTCCCATCCCACCTGCGATAGAGCCGCGCGCACACACGCCCACCGGGCTGAAGCAGCGCCTCCACCTCGGACGTGGTCATCTCGCTCAGGTTGTGGACGGAGAGCTTGCACGCCTCGCAGTGCCGGACACGTGCGTCGCCCTTCATGTCTTCCCAGCGCATCTCGCAAGGCGTCGGGATGGTGATGCGTCCTACCAGGGAGCGTGTGTCCATGGAGGCGACATTACCGGGCGTGAACAGCGCCCCACATCCGTCGTCCATCCGTAGGACGAATGACCGACCCACGGCGCTCGGCACTTGACGCGCGCCAGCGCCAGGCAGGCCCCCAGACCGAGCGCCGGAGACCCTCGCATCGCGCCCACCGTGGCGCGGCTGGCGAGGCCTTCCGTACAGCAGTGGCCCTTCATGCGTCGCCTTCGAAGCGGCATGTGACGGCGCCCGTGACGAACCAGCGTTAATCCGGGCTTCCTTCGCTTAACGACTTGCAAGCTGCACTGGCGTTGCAGAGTACGGACCCGTCGACGTGCGGAGCCAGGCCGGAAGCGGGCGCTCAGGCCGCCTGCGAGGAAAACTGTGGTACGAGAGTGCCCATTCTGAAAGCCGGAGGTTTGCTGTGACGTTGTCTCGAGTGTGTCTCGCTTCGCTGCTGGCGTTGGTGGTCGCCTGTGGAGGTTCGGATCCCGTAGTCGCGCCGGATGCCGGCCAGCCCCGCCCTGATTCGGGCACGCAGGTCCCCGACGGCGGCGGAGACGTCCCTGACGCCGGAGAAGAGCTCCCGGACGGGGGCGAAGAGACGCCCGATGCAGGTGAAGAGACGCCGGATGCGGGCGAGGAGACGCCGGACGCGGGCGAGGAGACGCCGGATGCCGGCTCCGAGACGCCGGACGCGGGTGAGGAGACGCCCGACGCGGGCTCCGAGACGCCGGACGCAGGCTCCGAGGAGCCCGACGCGGGTGGGCCGCCGCCCACGGTGAGCGTCATCGACAACTGGGGCTTCGAGGAGTGGCCCGGTGCGCTCCCGTCGATGTGGTTCGGCAGCAAGTCGAACCTCCCCTCCAGCGACGTGCGCAAGGAGACGACGCATCCGTTCGAGGGCGCGAACGCGGTCCGGCTGGTCAACGCCGCGACGGCGCACCGGCGCTTCACCACGCTGGAGAAGTCGATGCCCGCCGGCCGGTACAGCTGCACCTACCAGGCGCGCGGTACGGGCGAGGTCCGCAACGCCTACTTCGCCTCCGACTACTCCAGCTACACGGGCTACACCTCGGTCGACTCCGCGGAGTGGCGGCAGCTGTCGTACACCTTCAACCTCGCCAACGACGTCTTCGACACCTTCGAGCTCATCTTCAGCGTCCGCAACACCAGCGGCGAGCACCTGCTCATCGACGACGTGCGTTGCCTCCGGGCCGCCGAGGCCTGTGACACGGTCAGCTGCGAGTCCTGGGAGCGCTGTGTGAACGCCACCGCCACCTGCGAGCCTCGCGCCGGCCGCTGCAACGACGCCCTGGACTGCAACGAGTGGGAGGCCTGCGACGCGACCCACACCTGCGTCGTCGCGGAGGACCGCTGCACCCGCCATGTGGACTGCGCGGGCACGCCCGAGACGCCGGTCTGCGACACCGCCTCGCACCTCTGCGTGGCGGGCGACCCCTGCGCGGGCGTGACGTGCAGCAACCCCGCGACCAGCTGCAACCCCACGACGGGCGCGTGCGAGCTCTCCGCGGGCGCGTGCTTCACCACGTACGACTGCGTCGGTGACCTGCCCGCCTGCGACCCGGCCACCAAGCGCTGCGTCTCCGCCGAGCACGCCTCGAACATCATCCGCAACGGCGGCTTCGAGAGCTGGAACACCTACAACATTCCCTACCACGGGCAGCACCTCATCCCGGACTACTGGTACGGCCTGGACAATGGCGTCGCCGACCCGGGCACGGAGATCCGGCCCACGCGCCTGGCGCGCTACACGGCGTCGGTGCATGGCGGTTCGTCGGCGCTGCAGTTCATCGTCCCCATCCAGATCGCCGAGCGCTTCACGACCGAGAAGTTCAACGTCCCCAGCGGCAACTACTCCTGCTCGTACCGGGTGCGTGGCCACGGCAGCATCCGCCACCGCATCTATTCGAGCGCCGGCTGGAACCCGCAGACCGACTTCCTGCTGGTGGACAGCGACGAGTGGCAGCCCGTGTTCTTCCGTTTCGCGGGCAACGTGCGCGACTGGCGTCTGTTCTTCTACCCCAGCCGCAGCGAAGCCGACCGCGACCACCTCCAGGTGGACGACGTCGTCTGCACGCGGGATTAGCAGCGCGCTGAACCGCGGACCGGCGGAGGCCCCTGAGCGCCCCGCCGGTCCTTGGCGTCCTCCCTCAGCGCCCTGGGGACTTCACTGGAACAGGTCGTGCGCGGGCCACGCGCTGACGCCGCTCACGACGTTCCACATGAGGGCGTCGAGGTTGATGTTGGTGGCCGAGTCACTGTTGTTGGAGTTGGTCATGATGGACCAGGTGAACGCCTCGGAGCGGCTGGGCCCGAAGCGGTCATCGGTCCGCACCAACATGGACGAGGTCCCCGGGAGGCCGCCGTTGTGCCACCAGTTGGGGACGTTGTTCACCGCCCAGCCTTTCGCGTAGTTGACGGGGTTGCCCACGGTATTGGGGGCCGTCGTGCGCGTGGTCATCGTGGTGAGTGACGCCGCGCTCAGCAGGTCCGGAACGGTGGAGAACCCGTCCGCTCGCACCGCGACGCGCAGCAGGTCGATGGGCGTGACGACCCAACCGCCGTGCGCATCCATGCGGCGCACCGGCATGCCGTATGGATTGAAGGCCCCCGTCCCCAGTTGGTAGTAGACGGCCTCGTTCGGCAGACGCGCGGCCAGGGTGTCGCCGCCCACGGCGAAGCTGGTGGCGCCGCTGGGGGTGAACACGTGGTCGCGCATGTAGGCGTCGTAGCTCTTTCCCGTGACGCGCTCGATGATGCGGCCGAGGACGCTGTACCCGAAGTTCGAGTACTGGTGGGTCGTCCCCGGCGCGAACTCGAGCGGCACGTTCTGCAACACCCACTGGATGAGCTGCGCGTGCGTCATGCTCGGGTTCATGAACATGGGGTCGCCGGAACCGTCGTTGCCGTCGTTGTCCCAGCCGCCCATGGTGTGCTCCAGCAGGTGCTGGACGGTGATGTCGAGGACACGGCTGTCCGCGTAGGTGCCTTGCGCGCCGTACGTCTCCCCCAGCAGTCCCCCCCGTCCGAAGACGCGGTCCGTCAGGCGAACCTGCCCGTTCTCAATCAGCCGCATGACGCCAATGGACGTCAGCGGCTTGGAGACGCTGGCCACGCGGAAGCGGTGGGAGGAGTTGACCGGCGTGTTGCTGGTGCGGTCGGCCAGGCCATAGCCCTTGGCGAAGACGAGGCGCCCCTGGTGGGTGATGGCCAACGACAGGCCCACGGTGTTCGAGCTGGCCATCGCCTGCTGGACGGTGTCGTCGATGTGCCGCAGGTCCGCCGCGCTGAACGTCAGGTTCTGCCAGAGCAGGGCGAACACAGGCTGGCTGCCATTGTTGTGCGCCGCCACCAGGACCGGGCGGTACCCCTGGTTCTTGAGGTCCGTCACGGCCTGTTGATACGCGGCCGCGGAGAGCCCATGACGCGCGGCGGTCGGAACCCCCGAGGACGCATGGAAGATGGCCGCGTACCGGTCCGTGCCGCCCACGTTGTAGCCGCTGACCTTCGCGAGCTGATACCCCTGGGCTGCGTTGGTATTGAACGTGGACTGGTACTGCGCGGCCGACAGGCCGTGGTAGGCGCGCCAGGCAGGGCCGCTGGTCTGCTCCCAGATGGCCGCGTAGCGCTCCGCGCCTCCGGACGTGTAGCCACTCACGTGCACGGGCCGGTAGCCCTGCCCCGTCCAGGTGTTGAACTCCGTCTGGTACTGGGCCGCGGTCAGGTCATGGCGGGCCGCCCAGGCCACACCGCCGCCGACATGGAAGATGGCCGCGAAGTAGGCCACGCCCCCCACGCTGTACCCGTTGACCACCACCGGGCGGTAGCCCTGTGACTGCTGAGTGACGACCGTGGACTGGTACTGCGCGGACGTCAGTCCATGGAAGGCCCGCCAGGCGGGGCCGCTCGTCTGCTCCCAGATGGCCGCGTAGCGGACACTGCCTCCGTCTTCGTAGCCACTGACATAGGAGAGGCGGTAGCCCTGCCCCGTCCAAGTGTTGAATTCAGTCTGGTACTGGGCCGCGGTGAGCCCATGGCGGGCAACCCATGCATCATAGGGGCCCGCGAGGGACTGCCTGGCGGAATCCGGAGAGGTTGGGGATGGCTCCTCTGGAATCCCGCATCCCACGAGGGACACGGCCAGCACTGATAGGACTGCCAGAAGCGGCACCGCTCTGAAAGGCATCATTCTCGGAAGCTCCTGCTGGGGTTTGGGTAATGCAGACAGGAAACCCGCTCCGAGCGCATTTCAGCCCGACCGCGAACGACGAAAAGAGATACCCCTCATTTCGAAAGGAAAATTCAGCAATTTCCCCCCGCGCGCGTCGCGCCCGATTCACACGCATTTTCTCAGGGGCTCCCACATCACGCCAACCCCGCAGCGCCGGGAGAGGAGCTGAGATGGAATTCGCCGCTGAAGCCGCAATGCGCATCAGGCACTGCGGCGCGGCGCCTCATTCATGGCTCGAATGAATCCGTCGGTGGCCGCGGGTTGAACCTGCATGAGCCGGCTGGAGCAGAGGAGCGCATCTGAAGGAGGGCTGGGCTACGCTGGAGTCCAGCGCCACGCCACGGCTCCCTCCCATGAAGCTCGACCCACCTGAGAGCCTGTTCGCCGCCATCGCGCAGTGCAACGTCATCGGGGTCGAGAACCTGCTGGCCGAAGGGGCCGCCCCGAGCGAGGTCGATGTCCACCGGTACCCATCGACGCCCCTGGCGTATGCGTGCAGTCACGGCGACGAGGCGGCCGTCCGGGTCCTGCTGGACGCGAAGGCCGATTTGAGTGCAGCCGCCTTCGAGCCGCCCTTGGTCGCGGCCACCGAGCACGGCTTCGCCAACCTCGTGAGCCTCCTCGTGAAGGCTGGCTCCGACGTGAACGCGGCGGACGAGTCGGGAGCCAGCGCCGACCCGTTCATCCGCGACCAGGCCGGACGCATGCCCGCGGACCGGGCACCGTCCGAGGGCAAGCATGCCGGCGCGATTCGCGACGTGTTGGAGGCGGCGCGAAAGTGAGCCATTGCGCACCCCACATTTCCGCGAGGCGGGCGCGGTGAGCAACGTCCTGGGGGAGCGCCTGGCTCGCGCGTTGGACGCCTTCTCGAAGCGGGACGAAGAAGCGGCGCTCGATTGCCTGCTGGAGGCCTGGAGAGCGTCTGGCGCCCAGCCTCTCGCGGACGTCATCCAGCAGCTTTCGGACTGGCGCTGCGCCGGGCTCACGCCGCTCGACATGAGCTCCTGGCTTTATGACTTCACGCGCTGGCATCCGCTGGACATCCCGCGCCTGCTCGCGGGGTTCGTCGAGGACGCGAAGCGAATGCTGCCTGAAGCGGTGCAAGAAGGCCTGGAGACACTTCTCCGGTGGCCCCGAGACCCGAGGATGATTCCCCCGCTGCTGACGCTCCTTCAAATGCCCGTCGCCGAGGACGCGCAGGTCTTGAAGGCGCTTTGCGCCGCGCTCGGCCACGTGGGCGTGCGCTACGACGTGCAACCCCTGCGGGAGCAGCGGGACCGCTTCGCAGGCAGGCCCCGCATGGCCGGCTGGCTCGAGCAGGCCATCCACGCGGGACTGTCACGGCAGCCCCCCGACGTCGATGCGGAGCCCCAGGCCCACTGCCATGCCCTCCAGGCCGCCATCGTGGAGCGGGCCGCCGTGGAGCAGCGGGAGGCCCCGACCCGGGAGGCCCTGCTCGCGCGCATCCGGGCCGCGCCAGGAGACGATGAGGCTCGACGCGTCCTCGCGGACCTACTGCTCGCGGTGGGAGACCCGCTCGGCGAGTTCATCGCGCTCCAGTACGACCCTCGCGCGGACAGGGCGCGCATCGCGCAGCTGCTCGATGCGAATCGAGTCCGGTGGGAGGCGGGGCTCGGGTCCGCCGTCACCCGTGGATGGACCCGGTTCGAGCGGGGCTTCCCCGTGTCGGTCCAGTTGAGGGGAACCGGCTCCCGGTACGGTATCGCCGAGCCCGGTCCCGCCTGGAGCACCGTCGAAGAGATTGACTGGAATGAAGGCAGGGTACGGGCACATTGGGACGCCGAGGACGCGGAGGACTGGGGGCAATGGCTCTTGCACCCCCACCTGCGCGGCGTAACGCGGCATCAGCGCGTCTCGCCCTACATCGCGAGCCTGCTGACGAGCTCGCCGCTGCCCCTGCGGCACCTCGGGATTTCAAAGGGCTACGGGACGTGCGACGACGCGCTGTTCGATGCCCTGGCGAACCTGCCGCGGCTCTCCCGGCTGTCACTGTCGGATGCCACCGCGCTTCAGGTTGCCGCCTGCGCCCAGTCACGGCTCGCCTCCAGGTTGGAGCACTTCGCGGCGGCGCTCGAGGGAGAGTGGTCCCTCACGGTACGTCCAGGCGCGGGCACACCGGTCCAAGCCACCCTCGTGAGCCCGAGCGGAGCGCGCGGGCTCGCGGAGGCCCTCCGCGCCGCCGTGCCCCTGGGTTCACGAGCGCTCGTCCTTCGGGGGACGGGACAGCTCTCCTCCCCCGCCATGGCGCACCTCCGCGCGGCAGCCACCACCTATGCGCGAGTCGAGTGGCTGTGAGCTTTCCAATGACGCACAGGACACGGCCCCGCCATGAACGTCCATGACCTCTCGTCCATCCTCCTGCACGTCGGCATCCTGGCCGCCGCGGCTGCCTTTGTCGTCTACGCCTGGAAGGCGCACAAGCGCCGCCTCCGTGCCTGGAGAGACTTCGCGGACCGGCATGGTTGGAGCTACTCCGAGGACAGGGATGCCTTCAGGGTCCACGGCTTCCATCGGGGCATCGCCTTCTCGATGCATACGGAGCATCGACGAAGCGGGAAGAGCTCCCAGCTCTTCACGGTGGTGCGGCTGCCGCTGGACGCGGCGCTGCCCGCCGAGCTCCGCATTGTCCCCGAGCGATTCGGGGACAAGCTCCTCAAGGCGCTCGGCAAGGGGGCCGATGAAACCGGCGACGCGGAGCTGGATGCGGCGCTCGAAATCAGGAACCTGACCGACGAGGCCCGGAAGGCCTTGCGCGCGCCTCGCGTGCGAGAGCAGCTCCTGCGGCTGCGGAAGCACAGCACCCACTTCGCCATCCAACACGAGGCGCTCCAGGTGGAGAAGCGCGGCATGCCCGACCGTGTCGAGGCGCTGGAGGCCTTCGTGGTTCCGGCGCTGGAGCTGGCGGATGCGCTGCTCGACCTGGCCACGAAGGCGCGCGAACGCCAGAACGGCTGAGCGCGTACCGTGGGGGCGCTACGGGGCGCGAAGCCTACTTTTCGCAGACCAGGTCATACCCGGTGCGCCAGTCCTGGCCCTCCAGCGCGTACTCGCCACGCATCTGCATCATGCCTGGTGAAACGACCCTCTCGGTGTCCTTGATTTTCATCCCACCCATGGGGCCGCTCGACGCTCCGAGCCAGGTCATCCCATCCGTGGACGACGACCTGGCGTATCCCCCCATGTTGTCGACGATGACGTTCCCCCACTGCGCTGATGCGGCGTCGAACGTGCGGTACGCGGTGAACTTGTATGGGTACTCACCGGAGCGCACCACGAAGTCGCTGCGCAGCCAGGCCTTGTCGAGCTCGGGCCTGACGTCGAGGGTGACCTCGCTTGGACTCGCGCCCCCGGGCCCATGGACCGAACCACGACAGGTCCACGTCCCAACCAGGTCCCTGGCGGCTTCCGCCAACGCGGCCTCGGCGGTGACCGCGGGTTCAACCGACGGCGTCGAACCTTTCGCAGCGGCAACGTTCGGGCCCAGCGCGCGACACCCCAGCACACCCGAAATGGCGACGAGCACGAAGACGGACGAACGGATGAACATGCATTTCTCCAGCGGAGTGACGGTGCAATCCACTGGCTTCTAAGGCGGACGCACCCCACGGCGTAAGAGCGGCGTTTCCGCATGAATCGGCGGATCCTCCGGTGCGCATGAGCGGCGCCCCCCAAGGATGCGGGTGGCGCGGGACGTGAGCTTCGTTCGCCGCGGTGGTGATGAAGCCGGTCCCCGCGAGCGCCGCGCGGGTGCGCGAGCTGTCCGAAGCGCCACCCCGCTTGGTGAGGCCGGAGCCGGAGACGTGGCCCGTGGGTTCGAGCGTGAGCGACACCGTCTCGGGCTCGGCCCCGGTATCGAAGAGCCGGACCGACACCCCCTCCGTCGAAGCGCCATCGTCCAGCGCCACATGTCCCGCGACGCCGCCCGGACGTACCTCGGGCGCTGCGTCTGCCCCACCTCACGCAGGGAGGGCGACAAACGCCAGCACGAGCACGGCCAGCGCGCCCAGTCGATTCAGCCTCATGGTGTCTTCTCCAGGTCGCTGCGCGACGCACCGTGCGCAGCTCGACCCTGTCGGTGCGAGCCACCAGCCTCGCCAGCGCGACAGGTGGCCCCCATGACGTGCGGGCCCCCTGGACATTCAAGTCCGCACGCCAATTCCCCCCACCCCGGCCCGATGGCTGGGATTGAGGGGATGGGCGCCCCCGCCGTTGACGCCGCCCCAGCTCCCCTCGCGCCACCGCGCTTCGCCCCGGGCCACCGGGAATTGGTAGACGGAGCGCCCACCTGGAATGGGTGGGGCGCCCCGAGCTCCGGCATCAACAGGGACGGGGAGGAGCCCAGGTCCAGCGGCGGCGCGAAAGAGCTGCGCCCAGCTTGGGCCTGGACCCAGGAATGGACAGACGCGGGACTGCGCTGGATGGACGCCTCACTCCACGGCGACCGTGACCTTCAGGCCGCCGGTCCAGCGCAGACGACGGTGACGGCAACGAGCCCGTCTTCGCTATCAGAACGTGATGGTGGCGACGACGGTGTCGTTGTAGGTGCCGGAGGGAACGTTCTGACCACGAGGAACCGTGCCGTACACCAGGACGGGGACAGGCAGCCCCGTGCCGAGGAACGGGAGGCCCGTGCCGAAGGTGTTGCCCCACACGACGAGCCGGGTGATGTCCTGGTACAGGAAGTAGGAGAGGTAGTCCGCCGACGCCGTGTTGCGCATCCGGCGCAGCGGCGCCGCGTCGACAGAGCCCGAGGCCGGGTACAGGCCCTGGCCCAGGGTGATGACCGCGGTGCGGAGCAGCGTGCACTGCACGCTCAGCGTGCCCGTCCCGAACAGGTCGACGCCCGACGCGGAGTTCACGACGACGGGGTCATACGTGCCGAAGTTCAGCGTGCCGCCGCCAATGCCCGAGCCAATGCTGCAACCGCCGCCGACGTTGGCGGTGACGTTCAGGTTGGCGGTGGCGGTGGCGGCCTCCGCGGGCGAGAAGGCAACGAGGGAAGCGGCGGCGGTGACGGCGGCGACGGCGGTCTTGATAGCGTTCATGGACAAGCTTCAATCATTCGGCCGGTTGATTCCGGCGACGGAGGCGGATTGCAACGCGCTCGCCAGCCCCGAAGCAGGCCCCCGCCTCCCTCCCCCCAGTGCAGGTCCAAGCCCTGCCTGCCGTACGCTGCCAGGCACTCCGTGAAGGCAATTCCGTGTGTGTTTCAATGACAAGACACACGCGTCTCCCCAAAGGGAGCCATCCAGGGAGGGACGAACAGGCGCTGGAGCGCCGCGACGCCGCGGGTTCGCCACTTGAGTTGGCGGCGATTGGCCCGCCGGGAGAAGCCCGCTTCTTTCGCGTGGGAGAAAAGTGCCCAGGGCGGGCACTGCTCCCGAGCCCGTGCACGGCGGCGTCCACCTCATGACGCCACCGGGCCACCTCGGGTGGAACGTGAGCCGCCACGGCGCGCCTCCCCTCCAAGGGAAGAGCGCCGGGCGGGCCGCACCTCTACTGCGGATCCCACCCCGCATTCACCGTCATCTGGTTCAGCGCGCGCACCGAGACATAGGGGACGAAGCCCGCCGCGCGCGAGCGGGTATAGGCGTCCGCGATGTTCGCGGCCTGGATGGCGTAGTCCGTGGAGAGCACCAGCTTGCCCGCCGCGCGGACCCGGGCGGCGTTGGTCCGGTTCTCCTCGCACCAGCCGAAGTTGCAGGGGCTGTCGTCGGACCAGTACATGTCCTCCATGCCCAGCCCGTCGATGGCGGGCAGGTAGGCAGGCACATCCACCAGCTCGGGTGAGTTCTGGGGCATCACCTTGAAGGCCGGGTTGCGCGCCTTGGCGTACAGGCTGATGCGCTCGATGAGGGCCACCATCTTCCGCGCGAGGTCGGCGCGGTTGGTGCCCGCGGCGTTCGCGGGGATCTCCTCATACGTCACCACCATGTCCATGTAGCAGCCAGTGAAACCCGCGGCGAGCGCCTGGTCGATGCGGCCCTGCACGATGGGCCACCAGCGCTCGTCCCAGTACTTCACGTACTGCTCGTTGGGCCAGCCGCTGACGGGACCGAGCTTCAAGTCCTCGGGCACCTGGGACCACTCGGGGCGAAAGTCCTCGATGGCGCCAATCTCGAAGTACGCGAGCACCTGCTTGCCCCGGGACTTGAGCGCGGTGATTTCAGCGGCGGTGAACCAGTTGGAATGGCCGTCGCGCGCCAGGTCAACGATGGCGAGGTCGAACTTCGAGTTCGCGATGGTGTCCAACCGCCCCTGGGGATAGTTCGTGAGCTGGTAGGTGAAGCTGTTCACGCCCTCCCACTGCACGGGCGTCCCAGCGTCGGTCCCCGTCCCCGCGTCCGTGGAGGTGCCCGCGTCGACAGGGGTTCCCGCGTCCGTGGAGGTGCCCGCGTCGGAGGCCGCGACCTGGATGCGAATGACGAGCAGATCGAGCAGCGACGCATCCGCCGTGGACGTGGTGCGGTAGCGCAGCTTCACCGGGCCGCCGCTGACGAAGCGCTGGGGGGTCGTCAGCGCGAGCGACGTGGCGGTCCACCGCCAGGACTGCGCGAAGGCGTTGTCGCCCACCAGCACCCAGGCGCCCGAGGTGTAGTCCCACGCCTCGAACAGCCAGCGCATCTGCGCCGTGGCGGGGCCGCGGTAGTTGATGCCCACCTCGGCGGAGAGGACGTCGGCGGCGCCCACGCCCGCAGGGAGCGCGTACGTGCAGGTGGCGGAGGTGCCGGGGAAGAACTCGACGTACTCCGTCCAGCGGTCCTGCGTGCCCGACAGCGTCTGCGTGTGCAGTCCCTGCACGCTCTGCCCCGAGCCGATGGAGCCGCTCTCGAGCTGGAGCGTGGCGCACGTCAAGGTCCGGGCCTCCGCGAGGAGCTCCGTCCCCCCGCTCGGCCCGGCGTTGTCCGCGCTCGCGGAGGAGCCACCGCAGGCGAACAGCGCGATGCACCACAAACTCGTCCACCCGATTGCCGCGACTCGCATGTGCTCTCCCTGCCGCCGGAGCTGGGCCCCGCCCTGAGGTCGATGCGCTCGGCGACCACGGCCGGGCTTTAACGCCAGTCGCGCGAACTCCTCAACGCGAACCGGCTCGCTGCGCGCGACATTCACCCAGGGGCTGGAACATTCGTTCCTGTCTGAAGGGGCTGGTACAGCGCGGGTGATGGGGCCTGGCTTCGGGTGGAAATTCGAGGCCCGCGTGATGAGGCGTGCTCCCTCCACGTACAGGCGGGCCCGTTCCGCGAGGACCTGCGCCACCTGGAGACGTGCCGCTGGGTGCTGTCCACGCCCTCGCGCCACGACTGGCTTGTGAGCCCCGGGCGACGTGGTTCAGAGTCAATGACAGCGATGCGAAACACAGGCCCGGCCCGCGGGCAGACGCCCGAAGCGCCAGACACAGTCGACCTCGGCATGCATGAACTCCGCGAGGTCGCCGGCTTCGCGGCGGCGTGCGCGCGGTCGGCCCTGGTGCTGTTCGAATGTGGGCGCCCGGACGATGCGCGGCCTCGGGCCGCGATCGAGGCCGCGCAGGCATTCGCGGAGGGAGCTGCGCGCAGCAAGGCGCTCCGTGACGCCGCCTGGGCGGCCCAGCGGGCGGCGCATGCGGCAAGCGCGGCGGGACAGGATCCCGCGAGCGAGGCAGCGCGCGCGGCACTCGCCGCGGCCGGCGCGGCATTCCTCCATCCCCTGGCGAAGGCCACGCAGGTGAAGCACATCCTCGGCTCGGCCGCGCATGCGGCACGAGCGTTTGAGCTGGATGACGAAGGCGACCCGGGCGTGGGCGCCAAGCACCTCGCGAGGCTGCGACACCTTGCCTCTGCGGCTGTTATCGGCGTCTTGGTGCGCTACCCCGCCGCCCCGAGTGGCGGTGGACGGGTCGGCGAGCTGCTTCGCGAGTTCGACGCGGCCCTCCGGCGATAACAGGCCAGCGCCCTGTCCCCCTGGCGCTCCCCACGCCCCGCCTCACGCAACAACGGGGTTCTGCCTTCACCATCGCGTCCGTGCGATGCCGCCGACGGCGCCCACGCTGGTGCGCCTCGGGCTCCTGAACCGTGGCCAGGCCCAGCCTTCGGGAGGAGCGGCCCTTCACATGACGGAGAAGCGCGGCAGTTCCTCAACGTCGCGCGAAGCCGTCCTGGCAATCCTCTGCTCCGCTGGCGTCAGCGTGCCCGAGCTCCGGCGGAGACCTTCTTCGCGGCGCTCTTCTTCTTGGCGGGAGCGGCCTTCGGCTTCGCGGCTTTCTGCCCCACCTCCCCGCGCGCCACCTTCGCTTTCGGAGCCGTCGGCTTCCCTTCCTTGCGCGTCGCCTTCGCCTTGGCTGACGCCTCCATCGCCTTTCGGGCGTCGGTCTTCTCACCTTTTCGCAGCGCGAGCGCAGCGGCGATCCACTCCGGCGCGTAGCTCGAGGTGCATCCCTTCGGAATCGGCCTCGGGTCCCAGCGGCCGAGGCGCTCGCCGATGGCGATGGCCTCCGAGGTGTACTCGGGCAGGTGGAGGCCAATCCAAACCAGGCAGAAGTTGAGGCCCTCCTTCACCCGGTAAGGAGCATCCGGGAGTTCACGCTCGATGCGCTCCAACGTCGCGCCCACATCGAGCGACGGTTCGAGTTTCCGCGCGATGCGCCCGGCGAGCAGCTTCCACCCAGCGCGGCGCGGGAGTTCCTTGCTACCGTCCCTCCAGCGCGCCTGGAGCTTGGGGGCAACGGGCGCATGCACGAGCACGCGGCTGACAAGTTCGTCGACCAGATTCGGGTTCGAGAGGGGTTCGAGAAGCCCGCGAGCCTCCTTCTCGGTGAGCGCCGCTGGGTCGAGCAGCATGCACGCGAGGATGCGCGCATCGTGATTGCCGGTCTCCCACAGCGCCAGCCCGAGCCCGTGGTTCATTCCCAACGTCGCAGCCAGGGCGCGGAGCTTGCCGAGCAGCACACCAAAGACGTTGTCGACCACCCCGTCGCGCACGTAGCGCTGACGCACCTTCTCGTCGCCTTCGCGCTCGAGCTGGTTCATCACCTGAGACAGCGTCATCGTCTTCGGCACGGGAGCACCTCGGCGGGCTGAGGATGGACAGCGGCCGGAAGGGTGGCATGACGGGCGCTCACGGTCGAGGGACAGTCGAAGCCGGCGGCCCCTTAGCGCTCTACTTGTTGTCTCGACACTCCGATGCGATACCCCCCTAGCATGACGCCAGAGATACAACAGCTGCATCAGACCATCGCGCAAGGCATCTACGACGCACTGCCTGACGGCGGCTGGATGGAGGCGACCTATTCGTTCCTGGCCATCACGCTTTTCTACACAGAAACGGGACTGTATCGCCTCGACGATGGACAACACCGCTCCTTCGTCGTGGAGGACGAAGCCAGCGATGCTTTCCGCGAACTGCGGACCCGGATGGCGGCGCTCCATGAAAACGGCCACGCCTGGTACACGGCCACGGTGACCATGACCGCCGACGGCAACTTCACGTTCGACTTCAACTACGACGAACTGCCGAGATTCGACGTGGTGCCCTCCGCCGGCAAGTGGGCCGACGAGTTCCGCATCTACCCTCGGCCCGAACTCCAGGATCGCGTCCCCGCCCAGCCCCAATGACATGAGGGGAGCGCCAGTGGGAAGCACAGGGCCCGCGCGGAACGCCCCGAGTGCCTACCGCGACTCCAGCCGGAAGCGCCCGTCCCTCAACCCACGGCGGACGGTGTCCACCGTCTCCTCAATGCCCCGCCCGGTGGTCTCCAGCACATGGGCCTCGGGGAGGGCCCCCTCGAGAAAGCCTCGCCAGATGCTGCGCACCACCTCAGCATCGGTGAGCGCATCCGCATGGGTGCGCCCCGTGGCCCGCGCCACGGTCTCCGCCTCGCTGGGCAGCAAGACGACCCATCGCAAGTCGAGCTGATGCAGGCGGGCCGCCGCCTGCCAAGGCGCAAGGAACCAGGGGCCGATGACGCCGTCCACCATGACTTCGTAGCCACCCATGGCATAGCTGGCCGCGCTCGCCGCCAACGCGGACATCACCGTGGTGTTCTGAGCGTGGGATTCAGGCAGCCACGGCGCCAGCGCCCCTTGCGGATGTAGGCGTAGAAGTCGTCCGCGTGCAGATGAACGGCACGCGACCGAGGGGACTGCTCCGCGAGCCTTCGTGCCACGGTGGACTTGCCGGCGCCCGAAGGCCCAGAGACAAGGACGACGCGATTCTCCTCCATGGATGCGCAGCGTATCGACCCGGCACCCTCCGTGTCATGGCGGAATGAGAGAGGCGCCGAGGGTTCACGGTCGACCGTCCAGGACGACACACCCCGGGAACGCACGATGCGATTGAATGCGGCTCAGCCTCCACTTGGTGCGCAGTCCGCGCGTCACCCTCTCGCGGCCCTTCCAGGCCCCGCAGCACCTGCACACGGCGCCTGTCGTCCGAGACCTTCCAGCTCGTATCCTAAATATGGATTCACACTGCTTATAATGACTTGTCGCCTTTGCGCCTGGGGTCATCATACGGTGCGAGATTGCCGGGAATGATTGTCGCGCGAGGGGCGCGGCAATCCCACGAACGGATACGCCAACTCCCGTCTCAACATCATTCGCGGGCCCGGTGAACTTCTGGCCAACCCAAGGAGTATCCATGTTTGCAAAAAGTCTTGTCCTTGCAGTGGGGTGCGGTGCGTTGATGTTGGGATGTGCCGGTCAACCCGATGAGACGCAGGAGATCGTCGACAACCTGGTCGAGGCCGGGTTTCCGGCCGATGACATCATGGTCGTCGACGGGAAGGTGTACGTCGGGCGAGACGCCGAGGTCTCACTGACCGCGTCGCGCGAAATGCTCGCACAGGACAACACCACCGAGGAGCAGTACCGCACGACGAACCTCGTCAGTTCGTCGGTGACGAAGATCTGCATCAGCGGCTCGACGTTCACCGGCGCGTTCAGCACGGCGCTCGACCTGGCCATCCAGGAGTACAACGAGCTGCCGCTGACCTTCACCATGGCGCGCACGCCGAGCACCGGCTGCAGCGTCACCATCAACGCGGTCATCCAGCCCGGTGTCGTTGGAGGCTCGGCGGGATTCCCCTCGGGTGGGCTGCCGTACCCAACCGTGAACATCGGTGGTGGACTTTCCTCTTACAGCGTCGACGTCATCAAGCACGTCATCAAGCACGAGCTTGGCCACACCATCGGCCTCCGCCACACGGACTACTACAACCGCAGCATCAGCTGTGGCAGTGGCGGCAACGAAGGTGACGCGGGAGTCGGCGCCATCCACATCCCGGGCACGCCGACGACGGCGGCCGTCGGCGGTTCGCTCATGAACTCCTGCTTCCGCTCAGTCGAATCAGGGCACTTCACCCCTGGCGACCGCGTCGCGCTGGTCTACCTGTATGCGCCGGCGACGATGAACTTCGAGACCCGAGACGCGCGCCGCACCATCTCCACGGGCGATTGGGCCCCCAGCAACTACAAGGCCGAGTGCGCCAGCGGAGAGCCGGTGACGGGCTTGTCCCTCAACCCTGCCTCGCGGCACGCCCGCGTCGCGCTCTGCCGCCTCGGCGGTGACTCGCGCTATCCGCATGACGGCTGCTACGCCCGGTCCTTCGCCACCGCCGACAGCCGCGGCACCTCGGCCACCGGCGACTGGGACTCCGGCTACTACAAGGGAGAGTGCCGCACCAACGAGTTCGTCGCGGGTGTCGCCCAGAGCATCACGAACGAAATCACCGCCGTGCTGTGCTGCCCGGGCAACGTCGCCCACAACGCCTGCGCCGCTCGCGTCTTCGACGGCCAGGATTCCCGCGAGTCCTCCACCACGGGTGACTGGGACAACGGCAGTTGGAAGGGCGAGTGCGGTCCCGGCCGGTACGTCGGAGGGCTCTCCCGTGGCACCACCGATGGCGCCCCCCACGCCCTGCTCTGCTGCAGCCCGTGATGATGCATCCGTAGCTCGACGTGGATAGCCGTACGCGGGCTGGCATCGGTGAACTCCGGAGCCAGCCCGCGCCAGCGCCTCGCCACGATTCCCGCCCCCCTTGCCCTGCTCCTCCCGCGCAGCACTGCGTGCGCCGCCTGGACGTTCCCTCACGGAAGTAGGTAAGGAGGGCCCCCATGCGCCGCTGGCGAGCCATCCCATCCAGCTCGCTGTGCGAGTGACGATGAAGGCGCCCCGGCCAGATGGGCTGCGCTCACGAGAGGAGTCGGGAGCGCTCTTCGCGCTGGAGGATGCGCTGATCTCCGCGCTCGTGACACGGGGGTTCCTCTTCGTGGGCCGGGGATTACACGCTGGAGATGGAGCTGGAGGAGGACCTGGAATGGTCCGCGTACTCCGACTGGCTCTATCCTCCCGAGCTCCAAGGTCACCTCATGTCGAACCAGAACCTCCTCGATTTGCTGGCGAGGCAAGGAGACCGGAGCGAGGTGGCGCGAGAAGTAGATCACCTCGCGTACTTTCCCGACCCGGACAAGGCGAGCCGCGCCGCGGCTCAGCTCGCGAAACAGGGCTTCAAGGTCGCTCCCGTCCGCGCGCCCGAGCCCCCCGCGACGCAATGGGGACTGCCCTTCACGCGCGAAGACTCGCTGGCAGAAGGTCGGGCGGACGCGGTGACGGTGGAGATTCTCGAGGTTCTACAGGCCCACGAGGGTGACTACGACGGCTGGGGCTGCGCGGTAACGACGTAGCGCGGCCCATGCCGTCACGGTGACGGTCCGGACTCATCGTACTCGGTGACGTGCCCGCACACGGCGCAGGTCACCTTGAACGAGGGCGTCGGCGGAGGAGCCCTCGGGAGCAGCTTCATTCCAGGGGCAGGGTTTCTCAGAACGAGGGTGGGAGCGACCCACACGATTGAACCCAGGTCGTAGCCGCCACCACAGTCGGGGCAGCGCAGCGCGCGGATACGGCTCCGCAGGGCCCTCTCCTGAATCCACCCACTGATGAACAGGAGCCCCAGGACGAGGAGCGAACCGCAGACCATCCAGGCCAACCACAGCAGGAACGTGGACATGCGGGCCTCCTCAATCGTGACGAACCGCGCCGCGCTACTTCTTCCCGGCGGCCAGCGACAACCCGCGCGCGGCCAACTCCGCCTTGAGAATGCCCACGGCCTTGGGCCCCACGCCGTCTTGGAATTCCACGCTGAGTATCAGAATGCACCCGCATCCGCGGCTCGACAAGTGCAGAAGCGACTCCGGTGCCCCCTCGGCCTCACAGTCGGGTGAGCCCCAAACACTCACTACTGCAATAGGGGGTCCCGCTTGGTGAAGCACACCGCAAGGTGCGGTCCAGCGTCTACAACTCCGGCATTCCCCCCTGAAGCACTGTGCAAGCCGCTCGGAGCGATTGCAGGGCTTTTCCACTCGGCAGGAGTCTCGGCGTACGAGTAGCTTCACCCCATGTCAAACATAAGCTACTTTCAGCGAGAGCGAAACATCCACCTCGATGACCATGCGCTCCGGGCACACCTGGAGCCCTTCCGGCGAAAGAACGATTGGGCGGAGCTGGTCTGCGATTGGTACGAGGACCCAGGGCCCAAGGACTACCAGTCAGCGGACCTGAAGGTGCCGCTCAAGCGTCATGCAGATGGGCTTCCGCGCTTCACCTTCTCTGTCTTCGACGGTTGCCGCATGGAAGGGTATTGGACACGTCCTGGAGGAAGGCAGTTGCTCCAACTGCTCAATGAACTGGGCCGCTTTGTCGTGAAGCGTTCGGGACGGACTCATGGCCGGGCGGCCTTCATCGATGAAGCCGGCACCGCCTACGCCTTCGTGGTTGATTACGAGCAGGGCACTATCACCGTCGACCCTCCTCCCGACGTTCCGCCTGTGCCCGCCATGAAAGCCCCAGCGAAGCGCGCGCCCGTGCGTGCGACTCGTCGTCCCCGGCTCGAGATACCCAACAACGTCACCGTGTTCATGGTCCCCAAGTCGACGCAGTTCATCCTCCAAGAGCGGACGAAGGGGACGACGCACTACCGCGTCTACGAGGGGCGGCTCGGTCGGCCATCCTCGATAAAGCAGTCGGAACTGCATGGCCTCGCTGAGCTTCGTGCGCGGACGCCGATGATGAATGAGAATGGCTACCGGATCGTGAAAAGCGTCCGGATGGCGCTCACTGTCTGGGACATGGTCCAGAAGCTCCGTGGGGCGAAGACGAGCGCGCCCTCTCCGCGCGGGAAGGCGCCTGCCTCGCGCCGTCGTTGAGGATGCCGGGGGCGAGCTGGGCTGACCTGGCGTCGCCGCGATGGCGAGCCTCCTCAAGATGTCTTCGCCTTCTCTCGGTGTGGGGATTGAAGAGGCGGCTCAACCTCTGCTCCGGCACGGCGCACAGCCTGGGCGGCGCCCTCCCGCGGCCATTCTTGGCCCGCTCTCAAGGGGTCTTGTAAACAACCCCCTCACCCCCGTGGAAATCCATGGATTTCCAATAGACCATCCCAATCTTCTCAAGCACCTTCACGGATGCAGTGTTGGCCTTCATGGCACGACCAACCATGGTCTCTATCCGCAGATGGCTCAATCCATAATCGAGACAAGCCTTTGCAGCCTCGGTGGCATAGCCTCTACCCCAGCACGCCCTGAAGAACCGAAACCCAATGTCATACTCGTCGACTCCTGGAGTGTACTTGATTCCGCACCAGCCCAAGAACTCGCCATCTTCTCTTCGGATGACCGCCCATCGACCAAAGCCGTACTTCGCATAGTGGTCATAGCCTCTCAGGAAGTCCCTTGCCGCCTCAACATCCGCGAATGCCGCATCCCCCGTATAACGGATGACTTCGGGGTCGGCATTGAGCTGGTAGAAACGTTCGGCATCTGCCGAAATGAGTTCGCGCATCAAGAGGCGCGGGGTCTTCAGTATCACAACCCAATCCCTTCTCTTTACTTGCCGAGCTTGCTCAATTTCAAATCAGTACGTCACTGACGCAACATCATGGGGCCCTGGGGGTGAACTCCCAGGACTTCGCCTCCCGCCATGGGCCTCCAGCGCATCCCGGGCAACCCGCGAATATCCGTCATCGTCAAGAAGGGCGCGTGTTCCGGTACACGACGGTCAGTCAGCGCCTGGAACGCGCGAGCACGCATCACGTCCGTGAAGAGGTGATTCGCGTTGAGGTCGGCAGCCCACGCGGTGCGGAGCGCAGCGCTCTCAGCCTGCGGATACCCGCAGTTCGAGAGGCCACTCGTGAGCCCCGCGTCAGCGACATCAAAACCCAGCAGCGTCCACGCATCGCTGCGTGCGGGTGCCGTGATTCGCTCCCGGTACGGCCCTGCACTGGGTGAGGGCTTCGAGAAACCCTCCGCAGAGACCCAGCTCACGGCCACTGTCCAGTGTGACTCGGACGCGAGCAGGCCCAACGCGGCCTGCAACTGGGAGAGGTCTTCCCAGAGCCCTGGGTTGGGGCCTCGCCACGCCGGCAGGCGCGCCGTGTCGAGCCCCAGCCGCCTGTGCGCGTCGTCTGGAAGGCCATCTCCGAAGAGGCTCGGCCAGACCATCGGATCCACGGACAGAGGCTTCTGCACGTCGCGCCGCAGAAGGTAGCGCTCTCGCCGTGCGGCGTCCCAGTGGGCGCCTGGAGGCAGGAACATCTCCCTGGCGTCGAAGCCAAGCAACGCTTCCTCGGCTCCGAGAAGTTCTCGGTTCATGCGCGGCCCTCACAAGCAAGAATCCCGGGTGCTGCTGACCCGTGGATGCGCCGTAGACGTCACGCCGACGCGGACGGCGCCCTTTTGCGACGAAGGAGGATGCCCAAGATGGCCAAGGCAACGGGCGCCGCGCCTCCCGTCGAGGAGCAACCGCCCGACTTCCGTACCGGCGGCGGTATCGGGGGCTTGTAGGCAGGCACCAACTCCACCGGGGCGCGTGCCGTGGCACCTTCGTCGTCGGTCACCACGACCTCGAACGTCGCGCTCGTGAGCGCCGTGGCCCATGTCCCGGGGGCGCGCCAGGTCATCATGCCCGTGGGCGTGATGCCGACCCAGGTGGGCGCATCGTGCAGTCGGTACGTCAGCACATCCCCATCGCCAGCCGGGTCGGAGGCAACGATCTGGTACGTCATCGTCTCCAGGGTCTCCACGCGCAATGGAGGAATGGGGGCAACGGTCGGCGCGGCGTTCTGGATGGGGACCTCGAAGTCCCGGTCGAAGGTGCCCGCCCCGGACTCCACGCGCACGCGTCCGCGTTGGACGGACGCCCCCTTCGGATTGCCCGGGTAGACATGGACGATAGAGGGCTCACCCGTGGAGACATCATACTGGCCGTCTCCGTCAAAATCCCAGTGGTAGCGCTGGATGGTGTCACAGCCAGGGTGCGCCACCGCCCGGAGCGTCGCGGTGACGGGCTCCATCACGCCGTCGCTCTCCACGTCCACCCGTTCAACATACGGTGTCCCGCAGACAACCTCGGCGCCCCACGTCTTGATGAACGAGGGCTCCTTGTTCGCTCCCACCACGCGCATGGCCACGCGGTGGATGCCCGGCATGGTGAAGACGTGTTGGCGGGAATCCCGCGCGAGCCCCCGCTGCCAGGAGTCATAGGGGGCGTACTCCGTGAGCTCCTCCGACAGCGTGGGGCGGAAGGTCTCACCGTCGTAGGCCACATCCCATTCAACCGTCCATGGGCGTGTCAGGACTTGCGCAACGAATGCCGCGTCCAGGGCGACAGGATGGCCTACCTGCGGCACCAAGGGGTCCGCGCCGAGGACGACGGGAGACGGGAACTCCGGCACGTAATCAAGCGAGAACTGGACCATCTCCGAGACAACCCCATCTGTTCCGACGATTCGCACCGCGGCGGTGCGCGCCTCGACCGCGTGGGGCACCAGGTACGTGTACGTGCGGACAGGGTCGGAGACGTACTCAACGGGTGCCTCGACGCGCGTCCTGGCCTCCGCGACGAAACGACCGGTGAAGTTCGTGTCCCACTGAATCTCCCAGGTCCCCGGCCCCCGGTCTCCCCGGACCTCCGCGATGAAGGACGCATTCTCCCTGAACGCGGGTAACCAGTAGACGTCCGCGCTCAACACAGACAGGCGGTGGGACATGGGAAGCACGGTGAAGGTGTCTCCGTCAGGAAAGGAGAACGTCACGGGCCCCGTTCCTGGATGGGTCCACTGCGCGGTGGCGATGCCGTCCCCCGCGACCAGGTCCGCCCCCTGCCCATCATCCAGCAACACCAGGGTTTCTGGAGCAGCGCTCAACTGGACGGTGACGGGGCCCGCCGACTCACCACAGCGGATGTTCAACGCGGCCAGCGTCACCACGTTGCCGTCGGCCGAAGCGCTCCACCTGAGTTTGACCACCTCCCCCGAGGGCTCCAACCGCCGGGTCACCGTCTGGTTCTCACAGCTCATCGAGCCCACGCCGCCCACGTCAACGGCACGAATGCGCCGGCCGGTGACGCTGAGGTCCTTCAACTCCGGCACCTCCTGCCCCCCGCTCAGCACCAGGTTGCGGACCGTGCGCCAGTCCCGCTCAGGTGCCTGGGCGTACAGCAGCGCCACCAGACCCGAGACGTGAGGCGCGGCCATGGAGGTGCCGCCATAGATCGCGTAGCCCCCTCCCGGAACCGTGCTGAGGATGGAGGCGCCGGGTGCGAAGATGTCCACTCGCTGCCGTCCGGTGTTCGAGAAGTCCGCCCGCCGGTCGCGCGCGTCGGTGGCGCCCACGCTGATGATGTTGGGCAGGTGGTAGCCTGCTGGGAGGAAGTTCCAGCCCTCGCTCATGTCCATGGCGCTGTTTCCGGCGGCCGCCACGAACAGCACGCCCGCGGCGGAGGTCCGGGTGAGCGCGTCCAGCAGGGCCGCATCCGCCCATCCGCCGCCCCATGACGCGTTGGCGACGATGACGTTCACCGGGTGGTTTGCGCGCGACTTCAGGTCGAGGATGTAGTCCAGGCAGCGAATGGCAGCCGCCGTCTGCAGATAGCCCTTGGCGTCCTCGATCTTGCAGGCCAGCAGCTTCGCGCCCGGGCTCACGCCCGCGACCCCCATGCGATTCCCCGCACTGGCGGCGATGATGCCGGCCACGTGCGTGCCATGGCCGTCGACGTCCATGGGCGTCGCCGTCCGCGCCTCGTCCGCCGCGTCGATGCCGTGGATGTCATCGATGTAGCCGTTGCCGTCGTCATCGATGCCGTTGCCCGGAATCTCGCCGGGGTTGACCCACATGCTCCCGGCGAGGTCGGGGTGCGTGACGTCCACCCCCGTGTCGATGACAGCCACGACGTCCTGGGGCCTCCCCTGCGTCAGCGCCCACGCTTCGGGTGCGTTGATGTCCGCGTCCGGCACGCCCAACGTCTGCCCCGTGTTGTGCAGACCCCACTGCTCACGCCAACGCGCGTCGTTGGGCTGCCCCGCGAACTGGAGCACGTAGTTCGGCTCGGCGAAGGCCACCTGGGGGTCCGCGCGGTAGCGCGCCAGCGCCTCATCGACGCTCATCCCAGGAGGGAGCCGTACATGCTGAAGGCCCGGCACCCTGCGAAACGCGTGGACGACCCGCGCCCCAGGAAGCGCCGCCGAGGCCGCATCCGACATCGACTGGACGTCGCCGCGGAACTTCACCAGCAGTTCGCCCTCGATATACGTCGGCGCGACCGCGGGTGGCGCCGTGGGAGGTGGAGGCTCCATGCTGGCGCGCTCACCACACCCCAGCAACAGCCCCATTCCCAGGAGGCGCCCCATCCGCCCCCAGCCGCGTGGCACCGACTCCAAGGCTCGTGTCACTTTGCGCCCCTGACTGGCAACTGCGGCGTTGGTTCGCCGCGACGACGCACCGGGGGCTTTTATTCAACGCCTCCGCGCGATTGTTCCTCCACCGAGCCACGCAGCCCCGTGCGTCACGGTGGTCCGTCCCTGCATTAGCAGAGACTTGAAGCGCACCCCATCTACACCTTGGGTCCGCGCCCAGGAGTTCGCGAAGGTAGGGCCAATGGCTCACTCGGGCGGGTTGTAGGACAGCAGCATGTCCACCCGCGTCACGCCGCGCGGCGTGGGCTCGAAGTAGATGACGCCCAGGTTCTCGACCGCCGTGCCCTCCAGGCCGGCCCCTTGTTCCCTCAAACGGAAGCGGAGCCAGGACTGGAGGAGGAGCGCCCGGCCCAGGCTGCGACGGTGGTTCGCACGCCGCGACTGGGGAACTCCATGGAGGCCCAAAAAAGAAACGGGCTGAAGACCTTGCGATCTCCAGCCCGCTTCATGACGTGGTCGGGGAGACAGGATTTGAACCCGTGGACCTGAGCCATCCCCTCATATGAAGCCAAGCGCTTCTTGGAAGACTCGATGGCCGTGAAGGAGTTCGGAGAATCGCTCGACGAGAGGCCGCAGGCGCTCCTCCTTCATCATGGGAATGGCCTGGTAATACATGCAGCCCTGCCGAAAGAGCGAGTAGGTGCGCGTCTTGACGGTGTTGGCCTTCAAGCCCTTCTCCATGCCGAGGCTCTCCCCGGCGGCGCCCAGCAGCGTCAGCAGCACCTGGGCCAGGGCGCTCACCAGCAGCAGCCTGTCCCTGCGCTCCAGGCTTTTCACCCGCACGGCGGACAGCCCCATCCCGAATCTCAAATCCTTGACGTCTCGGAACGTCTCCTCGCACGAGAAGCGCCGGGAGTAGAGGTCCACCACATTGCGCGCGCTGGCCGTGCCCAGGCTGGTGGCCAGACACCACGGCTCCTTCATGCCCGTCTGGTGCACCAGCACCACCGCGGGCACCGGCGTGCGCTCCGCCGTCACATGCACGTCCGTCAGCTTCTTGGCGTGCCCACTGGCCGGTATCCACTCGGCCGCCGGCCGCTGGTGGAGGCCTTCCACCTCCACCCGCACGTCCTTGCGAAAACGCACCACGTACTCGAAGCCCGCCTGCGCCAGCAGGGCGTACAACCTTTGGTCCGCGAAGCCCCGGTCCGCCAGCACCGTCACCTTCACCCCTTCGGGCACGCACTCCTTGAGCCGCAGCAGCAACTCATCCTCCGTCTGAGCGCGGTTGCCCGCCAGCGCGCTCTTCTGCAGCGTCATCCACAGCAGGGGCGTGGTGCGCCCGTGCGAGGTGACGAGGCTGGCCACCAGCGTGGTGTGGTCGTCGGCCTCGAAGTCCGTCCAATCCAGCGCCACTACCGCCTCGGTGCGCTCGGCCAGCACGTACGGCACCCACGCGGCCGCCAGCTTCCACACGTCCACCGCCTCATTGGACAGCAGCCGGTCTACCTGCTTGATGCCGTGCTTCTCCATGCCGCCTCGGGCCCACGCCAGCGCCTGTCCAATGGCGTGCACCGACAAGGACGCGGCGTGCACCACGCCCAGCGTCGCATGCGCCAGCGACAGCACCCTCTTGGCGTGCAGGTCCTGCTCGAACAAGCTCTCCAGGAACGCCCGCACCTGCTCTTCGTTGATGGCCACCTTGCGTACCAGCATGGCCTCTCCTTCTGTTCCCCACCACTCCGCCTCGCACGCGGCTGTCAGGTAGGCGGCTGGCGATCCGCTCGCTCAAATGCGGGGATCGCTCAGGTTCGGGGGAGGAAGGCTCCTTGGCGGGGTCATTCAGCGGTGTCTGAGTTTGAGTTCAGCAGGGACATGTCGAGGTAGCGACGGTCGTCCCAGACGCCCGTGA
>BNCN01000021.1 GCA_014656495.1 Comamonas sp. KCTC 72670 | reverse complement strand
GAGCGCGGTGTCATCAAGGTCGGCGAGGAAGTGGAAGTCGTCGGTCTGCGTCCGACGCAGAAGACGGTCGTCACGGGCGTGGAGATGTTCCGCAAGCTGCTGGACCAGGGCATGGCGGGCGACAACATCGGCGCGCTGGTGCGTGGCCTGAAGCGCGAGGACATGGAGCGCGGCCAGGTGCTGGCGAAGCCGGGCAGCATCACCCCGCACACCAAGTTCAAGGCGCAGATCTACGTGCTGTCGAAGGAAGAGGGCGGCCGGCACACCCCGTTCTTCAAGGGGTACCGTCCGCAGTTCTACTTCCGCACCACGGACGTGACGGGTTCGGTGAAGCTGCCGGACAACGTCGAAATGGTGATGCCGGGCGACAACATCGCGATCGAGGTGGAGCTCATCACCCCGGTGGCCATGGAGAAGGAGCTGCGCTTCGCTGTTCGCGAGGGTGGCCGCACGGTGGGCGCCGGCGTCGTGGCGGAAGTCGTCGAGTAAGTGTAAACCCCCAACGGCTCCCTGGGTTCCCCATATGGGGAATTCTCGGGGAGCTGATGGGAATCCAGTTGCACTCCCTGGGGCGGGATGGTAATCACCGCGCCCCTTCGTTCTGAAGAAACGGCTCTGTGAAATCCAGGGGATGTCGGTCGTAACGCCCTCCCGCGGCAGAGGCAGAGTTCGTCCAAAGAGGTTCTTGCGAATGGCGACACAGAAGATCCGCATCCGGCTGAAGGCGTACGACTCGAAGCTCCTGGACCAGAGTGCGGGTGAGATCGTCGAGACGGCCAAGCGCACGGGCGCGAAGGTGGCCGGTCCGATCCCCCTTCCCACGCGCATCAACAAGTTCACCGTGCTGCGGTCTCCGCACGTGGACAAGAAGAGCCGTGAGCAGTTCGAGATCCGCACGCACAAGCGCCTGCTCGATATCCTCGAGCCCACGCAGCAGACGCTGGATGCGCTGATGAAGCTGGATCTGTCGGCTGGCGTTGACGTCGAGATCAAGTCCTAGGAAGCGGGTGGGCGTTCGAGTGGTTTCACTCCGACCCCCGCGAGGAAAGTGCCATGGCGAAGTTTGACGTTGTCGACCTGGATTTGAAGAAGGTGTCGGAGATTGAGCTCTCCGACGATGTCTTCGGCACCGAGCCGAACGCCCACCTGTTTTACGAGGTGGCGAAGATGCAGCAGATCAACCGGCGCCGCGGCACGGTCGGGGTGAAGAACACCTCGCTGGTCAGCGGCGGCGGCAAGAAGCCCTGGAAGCAGAAGGGCACCGGCCGCGCCCGCCAGGGTTCCATCCGCGCTTCCCACTGGGTGGGCGGCGGTAAGGCGATGGCTCCCAAGGCGCGCGACTACTTCTACCGCCCGCCCCGCAAGGTGCGCCGCGGCGCCCTGAAGTCCGCGCTGTCCCTGCGGGCCCAGGAGAAGACGCTCATCATCCTGGACGGCTTCTCCCTGGATGCTCCGAAGAGCAAGCAGGCCTTCGAGGTCCTCACCAAGCGTCTGAAGCTCCAGAACGCCCTGGTGATCGACGACAAGGGCAACACCAACCTGCACCGCAGCGTGCGCAACCTGGCGAAGTTCGACGTGCTCCCGCCCGAGGGTCTCAACCTCGAGGCTGTTCTCCGGCACTCGCACCTCGTCCTCACGTCCGCGGCCGCGAAGACCCTCGAGGGGGCGCTGTCATGAATCTGAACGACGTCATCAAGGGCCCGCTCATCACGGAGAAGCTGGACAAGGCCCGCGAGAAGTTCCGTCAGTACTCGTTCATCGTCGACCGCAAGGCGACGAAGCACGACGTGGCCCGCGCGGTGGAGACGCTGTTCAAGGTCACCGTCGAGGGCGTGAACACCAACATCGTCCGCGGCAAGATCAAGCGGGTGGGTCGTAGCATCGGCAAGCGGCCCAACTTCAAGAAGGCGGTTGTGACGCTGAAGCAGGGCGACTCGATCGAACTCTTCGAGGGAGGGGCGGCCTGACGCCACGGCGTCGAGCCAGCCTGAGGAACACACCATGGGCATCAAGAAGTACAAGCCGACTAGCGCCGCCCGCCGTCTGATGACGGTGTCCGACTTCGCGGACATCACCAAGGACTCGCCCGAGAAGAGCCTCACCGAGCCGCTCAAGCGCTCCGGTGGTCGCAACGTTCACGGGCACATCACCCGCCGGCACCAGGGTGGCGGCCACAAGCGCCGTTACCGCGTCATCGACTTCAAGCGCCGGGACAAGGATGGCGTCCCCGCGAAGGTCGTCGCGGTCGAGTACGACCCGAACCGCACCGCCAACATCGCGCTGCTGCACTACGCGGACGGCGAGAAGCGCTACATCCTCGCTCCGGTCGGTCTGAGCGTGGGTGACACCGTGTTCGCCGGCGAGGGTTCGGACATCCGGCCTGGCAACAGCCTGCCGCTGCAGAACATCCCGGTGGGTACGGTCATCCACAACGTGGAGCTGAAGCCGGGCCGTGGCGCCCAGGTCATCCGCTCCGCCGGCACGTCCGGCCAGCTGATGGCGAAGGAGGAGCGTTACGCCCAGGTGCGTATGCCCTCCGGCACCGTCCGCAAGGTCCTCATCGAGTGCCGCGCCACCGTGGGCCAGGTCGGCAACATCGAGCACGAGATCATCCGTATCGGCAAGGCGGGTAAGAGCCGCTGGCTGGGCATCCGTCCCACCGTCCGCGGTCTGGCGATGAACCCGGTCGACCACCCGCACGGCGGTGGTGAAGGCAAGTCCGGTCAGGGTAACCCGCACCCTGTGTCCCCTTGGGGCAAGAAGACCAAGGGTCTCACCACGCGCACCAACAAGCGCACTGACAAGTTCATCGTCTCCGGCCGCCGCCAGGGCGCGCGCAGCCAGTAAGAGGATTCCATGGCTCGTTCGATCAAGAAGGGTCCGTTCGTCGACGACTTCCTCGTGAAGAAGATCGAGGACATGATCAAGACGAACAAGAAGGCCGTCGTAAAGACGTGGTCCCGCCGCTCCACGATTCTTCCGGAGTTTGTGGGTCACACCTTCGCGGTGCACAACGGGAAGAAGTTCATCCCGGTGTTCGTCACGGAGAACATGGTTGGCCACAAGCTCGGCGAGTTCGCCCCGACGCGTACGTTCGGCGGTCACTCGGCGGAGAAGAAGGTCGCCAAGGCCCCGGGCAAGTAGCCTGGCGCATTGCCTGAGAGCCTGAGGAGAAGACCATGGAGTCGACTGCACATCTGCGTTTTCTGCGCATGAGCCCCCGCAAGATTTCCACCGTTGCGGAGCTCATCCGGGGCAAGCCTGTCGAGGCGGCCCTCAACATCCTGAAGTTCACCAAGCGCGCCGCGGCCAAGCCGGTGGAGAAGCTCATCAAGAGCGCCGTGGCCAACGCGACTGACAAGTCCAAGGGTCAGGTCGACGTGGACACGCTCTACGTGAAGACCATCTCCGTGGACCAGGGCCCCACCCAGCGCCGGTTCATGCCGCGCGCCATGGGCCGGGCCACCCCGATCAAGAAGAAGACGGCCCACGTCCACGTGGTGCTCGCCGAGGCGAAGAAGTAGGACCCGTCGGGCCCTGCCCGGACGCTTCAAGGAGAATCACGTTGGGACAGAAAGTTCATCCGATCGGGTTCCGGCTTGGTGTCATCAAGACCTGGGACTCCAAGTGGTTCGAGCACAAGAACTACGCGCAGTGGCTTCACGAGGACATCCGCATCCGCGAGTTCGTGAAGAAGTCGCTGAACCACGCGGGCGTCTCCAAGGTGGAGATCGAGCGCGCGGCGAACAAGGTCAAGGTCAACGTCCACACCGCGCGGCCGGGCATCGTCATCGGCAAGCGTGGCGCGGGCATCGAGACGGTGAAGAAGGACCTCCAGCAGTTCACGAAGAACGAGGTCTTCCTCAACATCGTCGAGGTCCGCAAGGCCGAGACCGACGCGCAGCTGGTGGCCGAGAACATCGCCACGCAGCTCGAGCGCCGCATCGCCTTCCGCCGCGCCATGAAGAAGGCCCTGCAGACGGCGATGAAGTTCGGCGCCAAGGGCATCCGCGTGGCCTGCTCGGGCCGCCTCGGTGGCGCGGAGATGGCGCGCTACGAGTGGTACCGCGAGGGTCGCGTGCCCCTGCACACCCTGCGCGCGGACATTGACTACGGTTTCGCCGAGGCGAAGACGACCTACGGCAAGATCGGCTGCAAGGTCTGGGTCTGCAAGGGCGAGGTCCTCCCGGGCAAGGGTGGCCAGGCCCCCATGCCCTCCAACCGGTAATCAGCCCACCCGCGCCGGGCGCTCCCCAAAGGGGTGCCCGGGGCAGGGCGGCGAAGGACAGCGACGATGCTTCAGCCTGCTCGTACGAAGTACCGCAAGATGCACAAGGGCCGCATGCCTGGCAGTGCCCACCGGGGTAGCGACATGACCTACGGTGAGTACGGCCTGATGAGCCTCCAGCCGGGGTGGATCACCTCTCGGCAGATCGAGGCGGCTCGTATCGCGATGACGCGTCACGTGAAGCGTGGCGGCAAGATCTGGATCCGTATCTTCCCGGACAAGCCCATCACCAAGAAGCCCGCCGAGACCCGTATGGGTACCGGTAAGGGTGGCGTGGAGTACTACGTCGCGGTGGTGAAGCCCGGCCGCATCCTCTACGAGATGGAGGGTATGACGCCGGAAGTGGCCACCGGGGCGCTGAAGCTGGCGCAGGCGAAGCTGCCGGTGCTCACGAAGATCGTGAAGCGGGCGGACCTGAGCCTCTAAGGCACCGAGCGGCGGGGGCCGGTCACTACGACGGCTTCCGCTCGCATGGAGAGTGAAATGGCGACTGCGAAGGAACTGAAGGAACTGTCGGCGGATGACCTGAAGCAGCGCGCGGCGGAGCTGCGCGAGACCCTGTTCCAGGACCAGCTGAAGCGGCGGACCGGCTCGCTGGACAACCCGGCCGAGCGCACCACGCACCGACGGGACCTGGCGCGGGTTCTGACCGTGCTGACCCAGAAGACGAAGGCCCAGGGCTGAAACCCTCGACTCCAAGCGCGCTCAGCAGGTAGAGGAGCGCGTGCGGCCATCCGGGCAGGAACGCCCGGGTGCATGAGAGACAGTGAGAGAGAAGATGGCTGAAGCGACCGAGACGCAGGCTCCCACGACTTCCACCCGTGGCCGTCCCAAGACGCGCGTGGGGATCGTCACCTCCAACAAGATGCAGAAGACGGTGGTCGTCACCGTCCAGCGTCGGGCTCCGCACCCGAAGTACGGGAAGATCATGAGCCTGCGCGAGAAGTACAAGGCGCACGTGGAGGACCACGACTACCCCAAGAAGATCACCATCAACGAGGGTGATCGGGTCCGGATCGCCGAGACCAAGCCGACGTCGAAGGACAAGCGTTGGCGCGTGGTCGAGGTGCTGGAGAAGAGCAAGAACGTCTAGCACGCATGCCCCTTCCGCGCGGCCGTGAGGCGGCGCGGGATGGTCACCGGCGACAGGAGATTCTCAGATGATTCAGATGACGAGCGTGCTCGACGTGGCGGACAACTCGGGCGCGAAGAAGGTGTTCTGCATCAAGGTGCTCGGCGGCTCGAAGCGCAAGTACGCGTCCATTGGCGACGTGATTGTCGTTTCGGTGCGCGAGGCCCTGCCGAACTCGAAGGTGAAGAAGGGTGACGTGGCCAAGGCCGTCATCGTTCGCACCAAGCGCGAGGTGGGTCGTCCGGACGGCAGCTACATCAAGTTCGACGGCAACTCCGCGGTCCTCATCAACAAGGACATGGAGCCCATTGGCACGCGTATCTTCGGGCCCGTCGCCCGTGAGCTCCGCGCCCGCAAGTTCATGAAGATCATCTCGCTGGCGCCCGAAGTCCTCTGAGAGGACAGCAGGCCGGACGGCGAGCAGCCAGAGAGAGGAAGCCATGCAGAAGCTGAAGGTGGGAGACACGGTCCAGGTCATGGCCGGGGCCGAGGCCTCCGAGAAGAACCCGGCGACCAAGCGCGGCAAGGTGCTGAAGATCGATCGCGAGGCAGAACGCGTGACGGTCGAGGGCCTGCGCCTGGTCAAGCGTCACATGAAGAAGACGCCCCAGAGCCCCGAAGGCGGCATTGTCGAGAAGCCGGGCACGATCGCGCTGGCGAACGTGCAGGTGGTCTGCGTCAAGTGCGACAAGCCGACCCGCGTGGGCATCCGTACCGAGGGTGAAGAGGGCAAGAAGAAGCGGTTCTGCAAGAACTGCGACGCCCTGATTGACTAGGTGTCCGCGTTGGTGCATGTATGCGCGCCCTTTGCCCACCCCGGTGGTGGGAAAGGGCGGGCGTGCAGGCATGGAGGGCCCGTGGAGCAACAGGGGCCCTCGTGGTGTTTCCAGGTTCCATACGAAGGACTGATCGGGCGTGCTGGGTCCACGACGGCGCCCCGAAGCAGAGGACAGGACGATGGCTGACGAGAAGAAGGCCGAGCAGAAGGAAAAGAAGGCGAAGCGCGGTAAGAAGGAAGAAGCCAAGAAGGTTGGCTTCGCCGCGAACATCGAGGAAGGCCTCGAGTCCAAGCCGGCGCGCCTGAAGGTGCGTTTCTTCAAGGAAGGTGTTCCCTCCCTCCTGAAGGAACTGAACCTGAAGAACCCGATGCAGGTTCCGCGACTGGAGAAGATCGTCGTCAACATGGGTCTGGGCGAGGCGCTCGCCAACAACAAGATCCTGGAGTCGGCGGTGGACCAGCTCGCCGCGATCACCGGCCAGAAGCCGATCGTGACGCGCGCCCGCAAGTCCATCGCGAACTTCAAGCTGCGTCAGGGGCAGGCCATCGGTGCCGCCGTCACGCTGCGCGGCGACCGCATGTACGAGTTCATGGACCGCCTCATCACCGTCGCGCTGCCGCGCGTGCGTGACTTCAAGGGCGTGTCCCCCAAGGCGTTCGACGGGAACGGTAACTACACGCTCGGCGTTCGCGAGCAGATCATCTTCCCTGAGATCAACTACGACCAGATCGAGAAGGTGAAGGGGCTCAACATCAGCTTCGTCACCACTGCGGCCAACGACGAGCAGGGGCTGGCGCTGATGCGTCACTTCGGCATGCCGTTCCGCCAGTAAGCCCTCGAGCCAAGGACCCGACTTAACATGGCCAAGCTCTCCAAGATCGCCCAGGCAAAGCGCAAGCCGAAGTTCTCGGTGCGCCAGTACAACCGCTGCCCGCTGTGTGGCCGGCCGCGCGCGTTCCTGCGCAAGTTCAAGATGTGCCGTATCTGCCTCCGCAATCGCGCCCTCCGCGGCGAGATCACCGGCGTCACCAAGTCGTCCTGGTAGTCGGAAGGGCAGGGCGCCTGGCGGAGAGTCTCCTCCAGGCGCAACCGCGGTGGCTCCTCACGGAGCCTCCGCACTGAAGTCCGCGGTACGCAGTGGCAGTCATCGCGAACCCCCGGGATGGGCCCGGCAGGCGTGGTGGTTGCGAACGCGGGGCGTCCGAAGAGGGGCCTCGCTTTGGAAGGTACTCCATGCCGGTCAATGATCCCGTCGGCGACATGCTGACCCGCCTGCGCAACGCCTCGCGCGCGCGTCACGACAAGGTCGTCATCCCCCACTCGAAGCTCAAGCTCGAGATCATCAAGGTCCTCAAGGACGAGGGCTACATCGGCGAGTACGTGGTCCACGAGGCCACGGTGCAGAACAAGCGCACCGTGTTCCCGGAGATCTCCGTGCAGCTGAAGTACGGTCCTGACCGCGCGCCCGCCATCACCGGCATCCGCCGCGTCTCGAAGCCGGGTCTGCGTCGCTACGCGCCCTCCCGCGAGATTCCGCAGGTCCTCGGTGGCCTGGGCATCTCCATTCTCTCCACCTCGCGCGGCATCATGGTGGATTCCGAGGCCCGCAAGCAGAAGGTCGGCGGCGAGCTGCTCTGCACCGTCTACTAGCCAGCCGCCAGGGAGCGGCGCCCCGTGAGGGTGCGCCCCCCAGGCATACAGGACCGAGGCAACCATGAGTCGGATTGGAAAACTGGCGATCAAGCTTGGCGACAAGACGAAGGCCGTCATCGCCGGCGAGCAGGTCAACTTCGAAGGCCCCAAGGGCAAGCTGTCGGTGAAGCTGCCTGGCAAGGTCAAGGTCGAGATCAAGGACGGCCAGATGACGGTGCAGCGCGAGGATGACTCGCGCGAGGCGCGCAGCCTGCACGGTCTGACCCGGACCATCCTCGCGAACGCCGCGAAGGGCGTGAGCACGGGCTTCGAGAAGAAGCTGGACATCCGCGGCGTTGGTTTCCGCGCCGAGGTGAAGGGCAAGGCCATTCACTTCGCGCTCGGCTACTCGCACCCGGTGGTGTTCAACCTGCCCGAGGGCGTGACGGCTGAAGTCGACAAGGCCCCGCGCAACGAGGACAGCCTGCCCACCGTGGGTCTGACGCTCCGCTCTTCGGACAAGGAAGTCCTCGGCGCGACGGCGGTGAACATCCGCTCGCTGCGTCCGCCCGAGCCGTACAAGGGCAAGGGCATCAAGTACGCCGAGGAGCGCATCCGCCGCAAGGAGGGCAAGACGGGCACGACCTAGTCGTCCCGCCTTTCCTGAGTGTTCCAAACTCCACCGGGCCCTCGAGGTCCGGTGGCATCATCCGGCGGCGGAAGGCCGCATCGCCGCCGGACGGAAAAGGAAGCAGCCATGCCTACGAAGATCGAAGCCCGTCTCAAGAGGAAGAACCGCATCCGCAAGAAGCTGTCGGGTACGACAGAGCGGCCGCGGCTCACCGTCTACAAGAGCCTCAAGCACATCTACGCGCAGGTGGTGGACGACACCACGGGCAAGACGCTCGCGTTTGCTTCGTCGCTGTCCAAGGACCTGAAGGGTCAGGACGAGGGCGACAAGAAGGCGGACGCGAAGCGTGTTGGTTCCCTGATTGCGCAGAAGTGCAAGGCCGCCAACGTCGAAGCGGTGGTGTTCGACCGCAACGGCTTCCCTTATCACGGGCGCATCGCCGCCGTGGCCGACGCCGCGCGCGAGGCCGGGCTGAAGTTCTAAGAATTCGAAAGGAATCCCCCAAGTGGCAACTCCGATCAATCCGAACGATCTGGACCTCACCGACCGCGTGGTGAATATCAACCGCGTGGCCAAGGTCGTGAAGGGCGGCCGCCGTTTCTCGTTCGCCGCCCTCGTGGTGGTGGGGGACGGCGCCGGGCACGTGGGCGTCGGCCTGGGCAAGGCCAACGAAGTCCCCGAGGCCATCCGCAAGGGTGGCGAGAACGCGAAGAAGAACCTGTTCCGCGTTCCACTCGTGGGTCACACCATTCCGCACGAGGTGCTCGGGCACTTCGGCGCCGGCTGGGTGCTCCTGAAGCCCGCCAGCCAGGGTACGGGCGTCATCGCCGGCGGCGCGGTTCGCGCGGTGCTGGAGGCGGCGGGTATCCGCAACATCCTGACCAAGAGCCAGGGTTCGCGGAATCCGCACAACGTGCTGAAGGCCACGGTTGCGGGCCTGAAGCTGCTGCGCAGCGCCGAGCAGGTCTCGCGCCTCCGTGGCAAGGACGTCGAGCCGGCGAAGCTCGCCGGGGAGCAGAGGGCTTAGTCCATGGCGCTCAAGGTGAAGCTGGTGAAGAGCTTTGCGGGTGCGTCCAGCGACATGCTGGACACCATCCGTGGGCTGGGCCTGAAGAAGTTCGGTGAGGAGCGGATCCTCAAGGACACCCCCGCGATTCGCGGCATGTGGTTCAAGGTGAAGCATCTGGTCACCCTGGAAACCGTTTCTGGCGAGGCGCCGGCGCCCAAGCGTCGCAAGCCCGCCAAGGTCGCGCTGCGTGAGCGGGCGATCGCGTATCAGGTCAAGCAGCAGCAGGCCTGAGTCACGAGAGGATCGAGACGATGAGCACTCTGAACAAACTGCAGCGTCCGGCGCGCTCGTGGCACCGCAAGAAGCGCGTGGGCCGCGGCCAGGGTAGTGGTCTTGGCAAGACGGCCGGCCGGGGTGGCAAGGGCCAGAAGGCCCGTTCCGGCAACATGCGGTTCGAAGGCTTCGAGGGCGGCCAGAGCCCCCTGCAGCGGCGCCTGCCGAAGTTCGGCTTCACGCCGCCGAACCGGACCGTGTACGCGGTCATCAACCTGTCGGACCTCGAGCAGCACTTCGACGCGGGCGCCACGGCGGACGTGGAGACCCTGCGCAAGGTCGGGCTGGTCAAGGGCCGTTACCACGGCGTCAAGCTGCTGGCGCGGGGCGAACTGACCAAGAAGGTCACCGTGGTGGTGCACAAGGCCTCCGAGGCCGCGAAGGCCGCCATCCAGAAGGCGGGCGGCTCGGTGGAAGAGCTTCCGCTGGTGGCCCACAAGCCGGAGTCCGCTGCCAAGGCCCACGCGGGCAAGGGCGTGAAGGCTCCCCGGCAGCCCCAGGCCTGAGCGTGTCAGGCACGCATCACTTGCTGGTGGTGCGTGCCGTTTCGCTTGTGTAGGCTTCTGCGCCCCTTTCCCGCTCGTGGAACAGGGGCGTTTTGTCGTCCTGGCAGAACCCTCTCGAAGAGGATGGCTACCCCGTGGCTCTGAACGCCTTCGCCAACGTCTTCCGTATCGCTGAGCTGCGCAGTCGGCTCGCGTATACGCTCGCGCTGCTCGCCGTCTATCGCATCGGCATCTTCATCAACACGCCAGGCGTGGACCGTTCGGCGATGAACGCGTTCATGGACGCCCAGAAGCAATCGGGCGGCCTCGTCTCGCTGTTCAACCTCTTCTCCGGTGGCGCACTGGAGCAGATGTCCATCTTCGGTCTGGGCATCATGCCGTACGTCAGCGCGTCCATCATCATGCAGCTGCTGGCCGTGGTCGTGCCCAGCCTCGAGCGCCTCCAGAAGGAAGGCGCGGGTGGCCGGCAGAAGATCAACCAGTACACCCGCTACGGCACGATCGCGCTGTCCATCGTGCAGGGCATCGGTATCTCGCGGTGGCTGGCGTCGCTGGGCCGCTCCGACGGCGGCCAGAGCGGCTTCAACCAGGTGGTCGTCCCCGACGACAGCGTCTGGTTCACCTTCATGACGGTGGTCAGCCTCACGGCCGGCACCGCCTTCATCATGTGGCTGGGTGAGCGCATCACCGAGCGCGGCATCGGCAACGGCATCTCGCTCATCATCTTCGCGGGCATCGTGGCGGGGCTGCTCCCGGGCGCCAAGCAGCTGCTGGACCTCACGCGTCAGGACGTCATCTCGGTGGCCGAGGTGCTGGCGCTGGTGGTCTTCATGCTCATCATCATCGCCGCGGTCGTCTACGTGGAGCGCGGCATGCGCCGCATCCCCATCCAGTACGCCAAGCGGATGGCGGGCCGCCGGATGTTCGCGGGCCAGGCGACGTACTTCCCGATGAAGGTGAACACCTCGGGCGTGATTCCGCCCATCTTCGCCGGCGCCGTGCTGTCCTTCCCGGCGACGCTCGGCACCTGGTTCCCGTTCCTGCAGGGCTTCCAGCGGGCCATCGAAGGCAACCTGTGGATCTACAACGGGTTGTTCGTCCTGATGGTCATCTTCTTCGCCTACTTCTACACGGCCCTGACGTTCCGGCCGGACGACGTGGCGGACAACATCAAGAAGCAGGGTGGCTACATCCCGGGCATCCGTCCCGGCCGGCAGACGGCGGAGTTCATCGAGCGCGTGCTCAACCGGCTCACGTTCGGTGGCGCCATCTACCTGTCCGTCGTGTGCGTGATTCCGTCCGTCATCAGCGGTCTGCTGGGCGTGCGGTTCACCTTCGGCGGCACGGCGCTGCTCATCGTGGTGGGTGTGGCGCTGGACACGGTGCAGCAGATTGAGGGTCACCTCATCAGCCGTAACTACGAGGGCTTCGCCGGCCCGCGCGGTCCCCGCATCCGGGGCCGGGTGCGCGTGGCGGCCTGAGCCTCCGCGCGGGCGTACCGGGCGCCTCTCCCTGTCGCGGGGAGGGGCGCCTCGTCGTTCCAGGCTGGGTGCAGTTCAAGGATATTCGCAGGTGCACGAGGAGCACATGAACCTGATCCTGTTGGGGCCGCCGAACGCGGGGAAGGGCACCCAGGCGAAGCGACTGTTCGCCGACTTCCAGATCCCCCAGATCTCCACCGGTGACATCCTCCGCAAGGCAGTCGCGGAGGGCACGGAGCTGGGCAAGGTCGCCGGCCCGCTGATGGCCGCTGGCCAGTACGTCCCGGATGACGTCGTCATCGGCATCGTCGAGGAGCGCCTCAAGGAGGCGGACGTGGCGAACGGCTTCGTCCTGGACGGCTTCCCGCGCACGCCTGGTCAGGCGGACGCGCTGGACAAGATGCTGAGCCGGCTGGGCAAGCAGCTCGACGCGGTCATCTCGCTCGAGGTGCCGCACGAGAAGCTCGTGGAGCGCGGCTCGGGCCGCCGGGTGTGCCCGGCGGACGGCAGCGTCTACCACGTCTACCAGAGCCCTCCGAAGCGGGCGGGGTACTGCGACAAGTGCAACGCCGGGCTCGTCCAGCGCCCGGATGACATGCCCGAGGTCATCGAGAAGCGCCTCCAGAAGTACGACGCGGAGACCTCTCCGCTGAAGGCCTTCTACGAGAAGAAGGGCCTGCTCAAGAGCGTGGACGGCGTGGGCTCGCCCGAGGGCATCTACGAGGAAATCAAGGCCGCCGCGGGCAAGGGCTGATCCTGGCAGGCAGGCAGGCGGGCAGGGGACTGGGGCGGCTGACGCTGGTCCCCAGGCCCCCCGGCGGACTGCGGGAGCTCGCCCTCAGGGCCTCCTGGACTCCCGCCGGGGTAGGACACAGGTTCACCCCGCGGCCGGTGCTCAAGGCGCGGAGGCAGTCCGCTCGACGTCAGGGGCAGGCTCGAGAATGCTATGACTGCGGGTGAAATAGCCCGCTGTTATGTGGGGTTGGTAGGAATCCAAGTTTTGCAGTCGCGCGACGCTTGCCACTTGCGGACCAAAGTGCTATCCCGCCGCGCTTCCAAGAGGTTCGTGGTCCGGGGAAGAGAGTCTGACGCTTGCCGAAGGATGATTCCATCGAAGTCGAGGGGACCGTGATGGAGCCCCTCCCGAACGCGATGTTCCGCGTGGTGCTGGACAACGGCCACAAGGTGCTCGCGCACATCTCGGGCAAGATGAGGATGCACTTCATCCGCATCCTCCCGGGTGACAAGGTGAAGGTCGAGCTGTCTCCGTACGACCTGACGCGCGGACGGATCACGTACCGGGCGAAGTAGCAAGGGCACCCGCCTGGGAATGGCGGGACGCCCGTTGGGCTTTTCTTTAGCTGAGGAAGGAAGTTCGCTCCAATGAAGGTTCGGGCGTCCGTCAAGAAGATCTGCGATAAGTGCAAGGTTGTTCGCCGTAAGGGTATCGTGCGCGTCATCTGCGCTTCCAACCCCCGGCACAAGCAGCGCCAGGGCTAACGGCCAGAAGGCCGTTGGCTTCAGACCAACTCCACCAAGAAGGAAGACCGAAGATGGCTCGTATCGCCGGCATCGATCTGCCGCCCAACAAGCGCGCGGTGATCTCGCTCCAGTACATCTACGGGATCGGCAACAAGTCCGCGCAAGACATCATTGCCGCGGCGGGCATCGATCCCACGACCCGGACCAAGGACCTCACCGAGGAGCAGGCCCGCAAGATCCGCGAGATCATCGAGGCCAGCTACAAGGTGGAGGGTGACCTCCGGCGCGAAGTCACCATGAACATCAAGCGGCTGATGGACCTGGGTTGCTACCGGGGTCTTCGTCACCGTAAGGGCCTGCCTGTTCGCGGCCAGCGGACCCACACCAACGCACGTACCCGCAAGGGTCCGAAGCGGGGCATCGTCCGGGCGAAGCCGGCCACCGGTCGGTAGTCGCAGCGCCGGTGCCGTAGGGTGCCGGCGTCGATCACCTCCTCTCAGGAGCAGCAATCCACATGGCTGACGAGATCAACACTGCGGCGTCCACGGGCGCCGAGGGCGAGGCCCCTGCCGCCAAGAAGTCCAAGCGCAAGGGCAAGAAGAACATCCTCAACGGCGTGGTCCACATCCAGTCCACGTTCAACAACACCATCATCACGATCACGGACGTGTCCGGGAACGTGATCTCCTGGTCGTCCGCCGGGGCGCGTGGCTTCAAGGGAAGCCGCAAGTCCACCCCGTTCGCGGCGCAGGTGGCCGCTGGCGACGCCGCGGCGAAGGCGATGGAGCACGGCCTGAAGAACGTGTCCGTGTTCGTCAAGGGCCCGGGCGCTGGCCGTGAGTCCGCGCTGCGCGCGCTGGCCGCCGCCGGTCTGAAGATCAACCTCATCCGCGACGTGACGCCCATCCCGCACAACGGCTGCCGTCAGCCCAAGCGTCGCCGCGTCTAACCCTCCTCTTCGGGCATCCCCGCGCCCCTGGCGTTGGGGATGCTCCAGATCACCTAAGGACCTGCCATGGCTCGTTACACTGCCAGCGCTTGCCGCATCTGCCGGCGCGAAAACCTGAAGATGTACCTCAAGGGCGACCGTTGCTACACGGACAAGTGCGCCATTGAGCGCCGCCCCTATCCCCCGGGTCAGCACGGCCAGGGCCGCGTGAAGTTCTCCGGCTACGGCGTGCAGCTGCGCGAGAAGCAGAAGGTCAAGCGCATGTACGGCCTGCTGGAGAACCAGTTCCGCGGCTACTACCACCGCGCGTCCGCCGCCAAGGGCAAGACGGGTGAGAACCTCCTGCAGCAGCTGGAGCTCCGTCTGGACAACGTGGTGTTCCGCATGGGCTTCGCGGACACGCGCAACGAGGCGCGCCAGCTGGTGCGTCACGGTCACTTCCAGGTCAACGGCCGCAAGGTGAACATCCCTTCGTTCGCCGTGAAGCCGGGCAGCGCCGTCGAGGTGGTGGAGAAGAGCCGCAAGGTGCTCCGCATCTCGGAGGCCCTGGAGACGGTGGACCGCCGTGGCGTTCCGCAGTGGATCTCCCTGGACAAGAAGTCCTTCAAGGGCACGGTCACCACGGTTCCGAACCGTGAGGACCTGACGATGCCCATCTCCGAGCAGCTCATCGTCGAGCTCTACTCGAAGTAAGCGCTCCGGATGTCGCAGTGGACGCCCTGGCCGACGAGGCCGGGGCGTCTTGCTTTCAAGCCTTCGCAGTTTTCACGTGCGCATCCTCCCGCCAGGCCGGTGGGTAAGTCGGTGGTGCGGCACGGTTCGAGGAGCAGTCCATCATGGCAGATACGTTCGTTGCGAAGAACTGGCGTGACCTGATCAAGCCCCGCCGCATGGAGGTCGACCAGGACAGCGCGACCCCCACCTACGGCAAGTTCGTCGCGGAGCCGCTCGAGCGCGGCTTCGGCACGACGCTGGGCAACTCGCTCCGCCGGGTGCTGCTGTCGTCGCTGCAGGGCGCCGCCATCACCTCCGTGAAGATCGAGGGCGTGGACCACGAGTTCACGACCATCCCCGAGGTGTCCGAGGACGTCACGGACGTCGTGCTGAACCTGAAGGAAGTCCTCCTTCGGATGCACACGAATGAGACGAAGACGCTGCGCATCGAGGCGGAGGGCCCCAAGGAGGTCAAGGCCGGTGACATCATCACCGACCCGGACACCGAGATCCTCAACCCCGGTCACCACATCTGCACCATCTCCGAGGGCGGCAAGCTCCGGATGGAGCTGACGTGCCGCCGCGGCCGTGGCTACACCCCGGCGCAGGTGAACAAGGTCGCGGGCGCGCCCATCGGCACCATCCCCATCGACTCGCTGTTCTCGCCCATCCGCAAGGTGAACTACCAGGTCACCAACGCGCGCGTCGGTCAGGTCACGGACTTCGACAAGCTGTCGCTCGAGGTCTGGACGGACGGCTCCGTGTCCCCGCAGGACGCGGTGGCGTACGCGGCGAAGATCATCAAGGAGCAGCTCACCGTCTTCGTGAACTTCGACGAGACGGAGGAGCCCGTCGTCGCCGAGGCGCCGAAGGAAGAGGCGAAGCTCAACGAGAACCTGTTCCGCTCGGTGGATGAGCTCGAGCTGTCGGTCCGCTCGGCGAACTGCCTGCAGCAGGCGAACATCAAGTCCATTGGCGACCTCGTGCAGCGCACCGAGGCCGAGATGCTCAAGACGAAGAACTTCGGCCGCAAGTCTCTGAAGGAGATCAAGGAGATCCTCGCGGAGATGGGCCTGTCGCTGGGCATGAAGCTGGAGAACTGGCCGCCGAAGCAGGCGCCGGCTCCCGCCGCGCCGAAGGCGTAGTAGGGTTCACGCAGGGCCTCCCCACGCGTCCGCGGGTACAGCGGTCAGCGGCACGAGGGGAGGGGGCTGGGACGTCTTCCGGCCCGAATGACCGAGGCGGGCCCCGTGCCGGGTCCGCCCATCCCACCCGGTACCTGATACGGCCGGGTGTTGGAGCACGACGATGCGCCACAAGGTTGGACAGAGGAAGCTGCACCGCACCACGAGCCACCGTCTCGCGATGCTGAACAACATGGTGACTTCGCTGCTGGAGCACCAGGCCATCCGCACCACGCTTCCCAAGGCCAAGGAGGCCCGGAAGATCGCGGAGCGAATCATCACCCTGGGCAAGCGTGGCGGTCTCGCCAACGTTCGCCTGGCGGCCCGCACGGTGAAGGACCGCGAGGTCCTGCAGAAGGTGTTCAGCGAGTACAAGGACCGGTACGCCAGCCGTCCCGGTGGCTACACCCGCATCGTTCGGCTCGGCTTCCGCCGGGGCGACGCCGCGGAGATGGCCCTCCTGGAGCTCGTGGACCGGCCTGAGAAGGCCGCTCCTGTCGACGCCGAGGCCGCTGCGCCCGAGGCCGAGACGAAGGCCGAGTAGTTCCGGCCGGCATCCCTGGCCCCATCGTGAGGTGGGGCCGGGAGCAACGCGAGGGCGCGCTTCCGAGAGGGAGGGCGCCCTTCGTGTATCCGGGCCCGCCTAGCGGCGCGGTGCCTGGCGGATGCGCTCCCAGGCCTGGTGGAGGTCCTCCGTCAGGTCCGCGCTGTCGTCGCGGCTGCGCATCCGCAGCGACTGGAAGCGCAGGTCCGCCGGCGCGGCGCCAGTGGAGCCCATGAGCTGCTTGGGGGTGATGGTGATGAACTCACCCGGCGCCACCGAGGGCACCGCCGCCTGGTACTGCTCGTTGACGGTGAGGGTGACGTCGTACCAGGGCGCCTTGCTCTCGTTCCAGATGGTGAGCGAGGGCCGGTCCAGCTTGTCGCTGAGCACCAGGCGCGCGTCCATCTCCCCGCGGCGGACGCTGCTACCCGGGCAGGCGATGGCGAGGCTCGCGGCCGTCATCACCACCCAGCCGGCGACGATGGAGGCCTTGTACTTGAAGAAGCGGTCGCGCTGACGGAAGTCCGCGACCAGCTCCTTGAGGATGGCGAGCCCGTTGAGGAAGTAGTTGGAGGCGTCTCCCGCGAGCCGCTTCCCCAGGGGGCCTTCCGGCTTCTCCTTCTGGAGGGGCGCGGCGCGCGCGGCGGACATCACCCGCAGCTGGGTGCCGCTCGGCGCGCGCGGCATGCCCGGGTTCGTCGGCGTGCGGGGCTGGGAGCCCGACGGAGACGCAGCCCTGGGAGGCTGCGTGCCGGGAGGTGAAGACTTGCGACCGTCGCTCATCGGACCGCGAGTGTAGAGGGCCGGGCCCGTGGATGGCTACTGCGCCTTGAGCTGCTGAAGCGCTCGCGACGCCACGGCGTTCTCAGGCTGGGTCTCCAGCACCTTCATCAACCAGCGCTCGGCTTCGCCGGAGGCCGTCTTCCGGGCCTCGGGACGCGAGGCCTTCAGCGCTTGCTCGGTGAAGAGCAGCCCCAACCGCAGGCTGAACTCCATGTTGTCCGGGTCCTTTTCGACCACGCGCCGCAGCTCGCGCTCGGCGCCGGCGAAGTCCCCCTCCATCTGGTACACGAGCGCCAGCTTGCCGCGCATGGGCACCGCGTCTGGCGCCAGCGAGGTGGCCACGAGGAACGCATCCCGCGCGGCCCTGAGGTCCCGGCGTTCCAGGTGCAGGTCCCCCAGGTGGAACCACGCGGCCTCAAGCAAGGGGTGCAGCGCGACGGCCTTCTCGAACGCGCTCCGGGCCGCGTCGGGCCGCTGACGGGCCAGGTAGAGCTCGCCCAGGTAGAAGTGGTTCTTGCCGTCGCGCGGGGCGCGCTCGATGGCCTGCTTGAACTCGTCCACGGCGCGGCCGGCGTCGTCGAGGCGCTGGTAGGCCAGGCCCAGCAGCGCATGCACCACCGCGACGTCCGGGTAGTCGAGCAAAATCTCCTCGAAGGCGAGGATGGCGTGCTGGGGCGCGTCCAGGTCCTTCAGGTAGCGCATGCCCTCCTCGAGCTTGGCCTCCGCGGCCTTGGGGAAGCCCGAGAAGGGGTCCGCGACCTGGTCCATCAAGGCGCGCGCCGTGGCGACCTCGGCGGGCGTGGGCTGGCCTCGGACCACCGCGCCCAGGGCCTCCACCGCGCCCGGCGCGTCGCCGGTGCGGTGCAGGGCCTTGGCCAACGGCAGCCGCCACGCGGTGCGGTCCGGCGCGAGCGCGGTGGCCTGCTTCAGGGGGCCCAGCGCCTCCGGGTACTGCTCCGACTCCAGCAGCGCCAGACCCAGGCGGTAATGGAACTCCGCGGTGTCCGGGGCCAGCGCCGTGGCGCGCTCGAACGCCGCGACGGTGGGGGCCCCCGCGTCGCGTGCGCGGGAGAAGAGGGCGAGCCCCAGCATGTACTGGTCGACCGCGCGCTCACCGGCGGCGATGCGGTTCTGGAGCTCGGTGATCCACGCGTCCGTCTGGCCCGCCTTCACGTGCGCTTCGGTGAGCAGGCGCGCCACATCCAGGTCGTCCGGTGCCTGTCGGTGCAGGTCCGTCAGCAGCCCCAGGGCCTTCGAGGGCTGGTGCGCGTCCAGATACGCCCGTGCCTGCGAGCGCGGGTCGGTGGGGCGGGCGCTGGCGGGCGACGTAGGGGTGTGGCTGCAGCCAGCCAGGAGGCCCACGCCGAGCACCGCGGCGCGAATCCAGGGACGGGAACGGAGGAGGCGGAGCGTCATCTCGGTGCGGATCTCAGGGAATGGGGAGGGCCTGCTCACGGGCTTCGCTGACGCCCTCGGCGCCGGCGGCCGCGACGGCGTCATCCAGGTCGCCGCCCCTGCCTCCCAGGGCCAGGCTGTCGGCGATGATGACGGCGCGGACGGCGCGGGCGAGCCCTTCGCGGTCGTCCTCGGCGAAGGCGGTGGTGTCAATGGGCTTGCCCACCTTCACGCGGATGGGGCCCGGGGTGATGTTCCAGGTGGACTTGGGCATCAGGTTGCCCGAGCCCTCGATGGTGATGGGGCAGATGGGGACGCGGGCCTTCAGCGCCAGGGCGAACGGGCCCTTCTTGAAGGGGAGGACGCGGCCGTCCTCGGAGCGCGTGCCTTCCGGGTACAGGAAGATGCTGGTGCCCGCGCGAATCTTCTTCGCGGCCTCGTCCAGGGAGGCGATGGCCTTCCGCCGGTTCGTCCGGTTGATGAAGACGTGGCCCGCGAGCCACAGGTACCAGCCGATGATGGGCACCCACTTGAGCTGCGACTTCGCGACGTAGCGGAAGGGGACGGGCACGGCCATGAAGTGGGCCGGGATGTCGATGGTGGACTGGTGGTTGGCCACATAGATGGTGGGCCGCTTCGGGTCGGCGTTCTCCTGGCCGATGACCTCCAGCTTCCCGCCGCCAGCCCACAGCAGTACGGGCGACCACAGCCTGCGGGGAACCCAATTCATGATGGTTGGGTTGAACGACAGCATCGACAGCACGACGAGGGGGAAGCAGATCGCCGTCCAGACTCCAGCCACCACAATGCAAAAGAGCTTGCGCATCCCTCAGCCCGCCTCCTGGGGGCCGATGTTCAGGGCCGGAAGGGGCCCGGGCCCACGGGCGTGCCACCTGCCGCTCCCTGTCCATGCTGCCGGGCGGCCATGCCTCGCGGGGAGGACGGCGGCACCTGTCATGCGTTGAACGGGACGACGGGGGGGCATGCACTTCTTCTACCACGTCCTACCTACACGTTGTTTCTGGTGCGCGCCGCTTGGCGGGGTTACAAGCAGGGTTGGTGTGGCCAGGAAAAAGTTCATCGCCATCGCGGGCAACATCGGCGCCGGTAAGACGGAGCTGACGTCCTTCCTTTGCCGGAAGTACGGGTTGACGCCCTCCTTCGAACCGAACGACCAGAACCCGTATCTGGCGGACTTCTACAAGGACATGAAGACGTGGGCGTTCCGCTCGCAGCTCTTCTTCCTGACGCACAAGTTCCGCCTGCACCGGGAGTTGGAGCGCACGTCCGGGACGGTGCTCCAGGACCGGACCCTGTACGAGGACGCGGAGATCTTCGCCAAGAACCTCCACCGCCAGCGGCTCATCGACAAGCGCGACTGGAAGACGTACTGGGAGTTGTACGAGACGATTTCGGAGTCGTTGCGGCCCCCCGACCTGATGATCTACCTCCGCTGCCCGGTTCAGACGATTCGTGAGCGCATCCGCATCCGTGGCCGGGCCATGGAGAAGGACATCCCCACCCGCTACCTGCAGCGCCTCAACGCCCTCTATGAGGAGTGGTTCGAGGGCTACAAGCTGTCGCCGGTGCTGGTGTTGCCCACGGACAAGCTCGACTACTTGACCAACCTGGTGGACCGCGTGGACCTCTTCCGGCAGATCGAGAAGCACCTGTGAAGGAGGTCTACCTGCTGGCAACGGAGCAGGAGGGTCCGGTGCCGCTCGACGCCCTGCGTGGCTCCTTCGCGAACGACGACGTGGACTTCACCCCGGACGCGGACGGGGAGGGGTTCACGCTCCGGGCTGATGGCTCCGAGGTCCTGGTCCGCGTGACGCGGGGGACCGAGGGGCTGCCGCGCTTCCGCAAGGAGGTCTACAGTGGCAGTCCGGAGGCCTTCGAACGCCTGGGTCGCGCCCAGGTCTTCTACCATCTGTCCGTGGAGCCCGGCGGCGACCAGCCCACGCTGCCCGTCTTCGAGGCGCTGTGGGCGGTGCGCACGCTGCTGGAGCACGTCCAGGGCATCCTGGTGGACCTCACGGCCTACAAGCTTCACGAGCCCGACGACGTGGCGGAGATCACGGAGCTGGACTTCGACATCCGCGACCACGTCCATCTCCACGCCGTGGAGGCGACGGAGGGTGACACGCCCCTGTGGGTGCACTCCCACGGGATGGAGAAGTTCGGGGCCCGAGATCTGGAGATCTTCCACCTCGCGGAGAAGGACCTGCTGGCCGCGGAGAGCTTCCTCCACGAGCTGTGCACGGACCTGGCCTTCGCGCAGGGCCCGGCGCTGCGCACCCAGGTGGGGACCAGCGAGGGGCAGGTGTTCACGCTCGTGCCCTCCGAGGAGGCTCGGACCAACCTGCTCGGGGTCCCTCTGGACACCTTCGAGGGGCACGAGGGGCTCTTCCTGACCGTGGTGTCTCCGCTGGGCCGGCACAACACGACGGAGCTGCTGGCGCCATACCGGGAGCGCTTCGAGAAGGAGCCCGAGGAGCAGACCCAGGCCATGCGGAAGGAGGCCCAGGCGCTGCTTCCGTCGTTCCTGGCGCGCTTCCAACGCAAGGGCCTGATGGAGCCGCTGACCTTCCTGGTGCGAGCCCCGTTCGAAACGCACCCGGAGGGGAACGCCGTTTCGGAGAACCTCTGGTTGGAGGTCATGGGCCGGGATGAAGGCTCGGTGGTGGGCAAGCTGGTGGATGGCGCGGTGCACACCACGGAATGGCGGAAGGGCGCCCACGTCGAGGTCGCGGAGACCCAGGTCAACGCGCTGGCCATCAGCCGTGAGGGCCGGGCGTTGGATGAGCGGGAACTCCGTGATCTCTTGAACGCCGAACGGCCGATGTAGCGTCCGCCCCCAGGAGTCTTGCCCACGTACCGCGTGGCGCTAGTCTCCGCGCCCCATGCCCGCTCTTCTGCTGCTCTCCGGTCCTTCCGCGGGGCGACGTTACGACGTCCTCGCGGAGGCGACGATCGGCCGCAGCCCCTCGTGTGAAATCCCGCTGGATGACCATCAGGTCTCCCGCAGGCACGCGCTGCTCTCCGTCGTCGACGGTCAGGCACGGATTCGTGACCTGCGCTCGCGCAACGGCACGCTGGTCAACGGCGAGCGGCTCACGGGGGAGGTCGTCCTCAAGCCCGGAGACCAGGTGCGCGTGGGCGCGACGACGGCGCTCTTCGAGCCGCCGCCCGTCACGCTGGTGGCCGACGCGCCGGAGCACATGGGGCAGGTGCCCATCGAAGAAGTCCTGCCGCACGTGGGCACGGCGGCGGCCATGTATTCGGCGGGCATCGCGCTGCTCGGGGCGACGAGTGGCGCGCTGGTGCTGCGGCGGCTCGCGGACGAGGTGGCGCACGCGCTCAACGCGGACCGCGCCGCCGCGTTGCTGGGAAGCAGTGACGGGCTGCTCACCGCCGCGGTGGCGGGCGCGGAGGCGTTGACGATGCCTCGCGCGTTGGCGCAGGCCGCGCTGGAGCGCAAGGAGCTCATCCTGACGGATGACGTCCTCTGCGCACCGCTCGTGGCCTCGGGCGGCATGCCGTTTGGCGTGCTGTACGTCACGCGCGCCGAGCCGAAGTTCACCCAGGGCGAGGGGCAGTTGCTCGCGGCGCTCGGGCGGCTGGGCGGCGAGGCGTACACCACCGTGAATGCGCGCGCGGAAGGCGAAGTCCCGGTGCCCGCGCTCACGGGGACCTCCCGGCCGCTGCGGGCGCTGCTGGAGCTGGCGCGCAGGGTGGCGCCGAGCGCCGCGCCGGTGGTCATCCACGGTGAGGCGGGTGTCGGCAAGGCGCTCCTGGCCCGCTTCGTCCACGCGCGCTCGCCCCGGGCCCTGGGGCCCTTCGTGGTGGTGGACTGCCGCGAGCCGCCCGCCGCCGTCGAGGAGGCCCTGTTCGGCCGCGCGAGCGGGCCCGGGCAGCCGCCGCTGGTCTCCGCGATGCTGCGCGCGGATGGGGGCTCGTTGGTGCTGTTACACGTGGAGTCCCTCTCCCGGCCCGCATCGGAGCGGTTCGCCCGGGCGTTGGCGCGCCGTTCCGCGCCCGCGCGGCAGGGCGGCGAGGAATCCGTCGACGTGCGCATCCTCGCCACCGCGTCCGCGCCCGTGACGTTGCTCGCTGCGCGGGGGGATGTGGAGCCTTCGTTGGCGCGTGCGCTCTCGGGGTTCGAACTGGACGCTCCGCCGATGCGGGAGCGCCGCGCGGACATCCTGCCGCTGCTCGAGCAGTTCGCGGCGCGCGCGGCCCGGCGGATTCGCAAGGAGCCTCCGACGCTCAGCCCCGAGGCCCGGCGTCTCCTCGCGGAATACGCGTGGCCGCAGAACCTGCGCGAGCTGGAGTTGGTGGGAGAGCGGCTCGGCTTGCTCTATGCCGACAGCCGCGTGGGCGCGCTGCAGCTGCCTCCGGAGATTCAGGAGGGGGAAGACTCCGGGGCCAAGACGCTCCAGGGACGGGTCGCCCGCTTGGAGCGGGACGCCATCGCCGAGGCCCTGCGGGAGGCGTCCGGAAAGAAGGTGCGCGCCGCGGAGCTGCTCGGCATCAGCCGCCCCACGTTGGACAAGAAGATCGAGGAGTACGGCCTCGCGGTGGAGCGGGGCCGGCGGGGCTGAAGCGCCGCGAGGTTACTTTCGCCGGCTGAGCAGCACCCCGCACAGGACGAGCCCCGCGCCGATGACCTGGAGCAGGGTGGGCCGCTCGCCTCGGACCGCCCACGCGGTGAGCGCCGCGACCACGGGGATGCCCGTGTTGTAGAGGCCCGCGCGGCTGCTGCCGACCTTCTGCACCGTGCGGCCCCAGATGAAGTACGCGAGCACCAGCGGCACCAGCGCGGAGTACACCAGCCCCACCCACGCGCCGGCGGTGATGTGGGACGGGTCCAGCCGCATCAGCTCGGGCACGCCCGCGAGCACCACGCCCGGAGCCCCCGTCACCATGCTGATGGCGGTGATGCGCAGCGCGGACACGTCCGGGCTCACGGTGCGGATGCCCACGGTGTAGAGGGCCCAGCACACGCTCGCGCCCACGATGAGCGCGTCGCCGAACCAGGACGCGCCGCTCTGGGACGCCCCGCGTCCTCCCAGCACCAACAGCATCCCCACCACCCCCAGGGCCAGCGCCATCACGAGCGGACGGGTGAGCCGCTCCACCCCGAGCAGCGCGCCCAGGGCGGCGACCAGCACCGGCGTCACCGCCGTCAACATCCCGCTGTTCGCCACGGAGGTGTTCGCCAGGCCGACGATGAAGCAGAGCTGGTACACGGTGTTTCCCACCAGCCCGAGCCCCAGCAGCTTGAGGAACACCGGCCGGGGGAGGGGCTTCCACCCTTCGATGCCCAGCAACAGCGCGCCCATGGCCAGCGCCGCGATGGTGAAGCGCAGCGACATGAAGGCCAGCGGCGGCAGCGTGGCCATCGCCTCCTTCACCACCGTGTAGTTGGTGCCCCAGACAATGACGACGCCGACGATGGCCAGGTCGGACGCGGAGAAGGCGCGCGCAGGCGCGGGGACCACGGGGGCGGCGGAGGTGGACACGGCGGCGGGGGAATAGGCCCCAAGGGCCGCGCGCGCAAGCCGACGTGGAGAGGCGGCCGTGCTAAACGCCAGGGCCATGGACCTACATTTTTCGGAAGAGGTTCGCCGCGCGCTGAAGAATGGCGAGCCCCTGGTGGCGCTGGAGACGAGCGTCGTGGCGCAAGGGCTCCCCTATCCGGACAACCTGGCCGCCGCCCGGGCGTGCGAGGAGGCCATCCGGCGAGCGGGTGCCGTCCCGGCCGCCACCGCCATCATCGACGGCGAGCTGTGGGTGGGGCTGGAAGAGGCCCACATGCGCCGGCTGGCCGAGGGCAAGGAGCGGCTGCTGAAGCTCGGTTCGCGCGACCTGGCCGTGGCCGTGGCCACGCGCGCCACGGGGGGCACCACCGTGAGCGCCACCTGTGAGCTGGCCGCCGCCGCGGGCATCCGCGTCTTCTCCACCGGTGGCATCGGCGGCGTGCACCGCGGAGCGTCCGAGCACTTCGACATCTCCCAGGACATCGGCGCCCTGGCGCGCTTCCCCGTCGCCGTGGTGTGCGCGGGGGCCAAGTCGGTGCTGGACCTGCCCAAGACGATGGAGCTGCTGGAGACGGCGGGCGTGCCCGTCATCGGCGTGGGCACGGACGAGCTGCCGTCGTTCTACAGCCGGGGCTCGGGCATTCCCCTGGAGCACCGCGCGGATGACGTGGACACGGCTGCGCGCATCGCCCGCGCCCGTTTCGAGGCGCTGGGGCAGGGCGGGGTGCTCTACACCGTGCCGCCGCCCGAGGAGACGTCGCTGCCGCGCAACGAGGTGGAGCTGCACATCGCCGCCACGCTCGCCGACGCGGACCGGCAGGGCGTCCGTGGGAAGGCCGTGACGCCCTTCCTCTTGTCGGAGATGGCGAAGCGCACCGGGGGTAAGACGCTCAAGGCCAACCTGGCACTGCTCACCAACAACGCGCGCTTCGCCGGGCAGCTCGCCGTGGCGTACGCACGCGCGAGCTGACGCCGGGCACGGGCCGCCGCTACTTCTGGAACCAGCGCATCAGGTCTTCCAGCTCGCGGCGGTCCACCTCGTCGAAGGCGCCCTTGTGCTCGGAGTCGATGTCGAGCACGGCGACCAGCGCCCGGTCGCGGCCGAACACCGGGACGACGATCTCCGACGCGGAGCGCCCATCGCAGGTGATGTGGCCGGGGAAGGCGTGGACGTCCTCCACCAGGACTGTCTCGCCCTTCGCCGCGGCGGCGCCACACACGCCCTTGCCGAAGGGGATCTCCAGGCACCCGAGCGTGCCCTGATAAGGGCCCACGCGCAGCAGCCGTCCCGGCGTCACGACCCGGTAGAAGCCCGTCCACAGGTGCCCGAAGGCGTGGTGCAGCAGGCAGCTCATGGTGGACATTCCGGTGATGTCGTCGTCGATGCCCTCGAGCACCGCCAGCGCGTGCTGCTTCAGCTCGGCGTAGGCCTCGGCCTTGGGCAGGCCGCGCAGATCCAGGGTGACTTCCGCCATGATTCGGACCTCGAAACGCGACCCGTCCGAAGCGTCAGGCCCCGGTAGAGTTCGCGTCCCCTCCATAGCTTGAATCTCTTTTCGCCGCACAGGAGCCGACATGGATTCGCTCATCCTCGATTCGCGTACCTGGCTGCTCGTCCTCACGGGCGCGGGGGTCTCCGCCGAAAGTGGAGTTCCCACCTTCCGGGGGATGGGCGGACTCTGGGAGGACCAACCCGTGGAGGCCGTCGCGTCTCCACAAGGTTTCCAGAAGGATCCGGCCCTGGTGTGGCGCTTCTACTCCGAACGCCGCAAGGCCGCCGCGGCCGTCCAGCCCAACCCCGGCCACGAGGCCCTCGTCGCCTGGGAGCGCCACCTGGGGGACCGCTTCCTGCTCGCCACGCAGAACATCGACGGCCTGCACACGCGCGCGGGCAGCCAGCGCGTGGTGGAGATGCACGGCAACCTATTCAAGACGCGGTGCACCCAGTGCAAGCGGCCCGCGTTCGAGGACGCCACCGTGTACCCGAACGGCGCGGTGCCCGAGTGTGATGCGTGTGGCGCCCAGCTGCGGCCGCACATCGTCTGGTTTGGTGAGTACCTGGACCCGGCCGACATGCAGCGCATCGAGGACTTCGCGCTGCGAGGCTCCACGTCGGGCGGGCGCTTCATCTTCCTCGCCGCGGGGACCTCCGGCGCCGTGTACCCCGCGGCCGGCATCGTGGACCACGTGCGCGAGGCGGGGGGCGAGACGTGGCTCATCAACCTGGACCCGGCGGAGAACTCCAGCCGCTTCGAGCACACCGTCCAGGGCCGGAGCGGGCAGGTGCTGCCCACGCTGGCGAAGCTCGTCTGAGCCCTGATTCCGCGGTGGACGCCGCCGTGGCCCCTTCAGGCCACGGCGCATCCACGGCGACTACTCGAACACGGAGATGTCGGGGCCGGACGGGCCCGCGGGCTTCGGCGCCGGACGGGAGGGGCGGGACGGCGCCGCGGCGCGGGCCGGTTCCAGCGTCACGTTGGCGGACTGCGTGTCCCCCGCGATGCGGCGCAGGTTGAGCGTCAGGTCCTTGTCCTGATGCCCCGCCGAGCGGAAGGTGAAGGTGTGCACCTTGTCCCGGCGCAACTGCAGCTTCGTGGGCGTGGTGCCCACCATCTCCTCACCCTCGTAGATGGAGGCACCGGACGGCGTGGAGTCCAGGCTGACCGTGATGACGGCCGCCTCGGTCGAGCCTGCGCCGGTGCCGGTGTTGCCCGCCACGACCTGGGTCGTCGGCTGGGGCGTATCGCGCGGCACGTTCACCGTCACGGGCGTCGCGGGCGGAGCGCCGCCCTGATTGCTCATGACCACCGCGCCGCCGATTCCCAACAGGAGCAAGGGCACCGCGACGAGCGCCACCTTCTTCCCGGTGGACATGCCTTCCGGCTCGGGGGGCGGTGCGTGCGGGGGCGGCGTGGCGCCTCGGGGCGCGGCGGGCCGGGCGCGGCTCACGGAGGAGGCGCCGGTCCCACCGCCGGCCTGCGTCCTGGCCACCACGACGTTGGAGGGCGTGGAGCCCCGGCCCAGGGTGGGCGCGCCGCCCACGCGCGAGGAGCGGATGCCGCTCTGGCTGCCTTGACGGTTGGAGCGGCTTCCCGGCCGGCTGCGGCTGTTGCTGCCTCGCTCGCTGCCACCGGAGACCCCGCCGCTGGGCATGGCGTCGAGCTCGTCGTTCGAGAGGTCCGCCACGGTGTCCAGCATCGCGTCGATGAACTCCTGCGCGTTCTGGTAGCGGTCCTCCTTCTCGGGGGCGAGCGCCTTCTTGAAGAAGGCATCCAGCGTGGCGGGGACCGGCGCGCCCTGGCGCTTGGTGTTGACGGACGGCACCGCCTGGGTGAGTGACGCCGTCAGCGCCTTGCGCACGGTGTTGGCGCCGAAGGGCGAGCTGCCCGTGAGGCAGAAGTAGAGGACGCCCGCCATGGAGTACAGGTCGGAGCGCTGGTCCACGGACTCGCCACCGGCCTGCTCGGGCGGCATGTACTGGGGGGTGCCCAGCACCTGTCCGGTGGAGGTGAGCTGCTCCTCCTCCTCGGACTCCATGGCCTTCACCAGACCGAAGTCCAGCACCTTCACGAAGTCCTGGCCGCTGAGCTGCTGCACCATGATGTTGTGCGGCTTCAGGTCGCGGTGGACGCAGCCCTCGGCGTGCGCGTGCGCCAGGCCCTGGCAGGCCTGCTCCACGAGGCTCAGCGCGCGGCGCAGGGACATGGGCCCCTGGCGCTTCACCGTCTCCTTCAGGCTTTCGCCCTCCAGGAGCTCCATCACGTAGTAGCAGGTGCCGTCCGGCGACCGGCCGAAGTCGAAGATGGTGATGACGTTCGGGTGGCGCAGGCGGCTGGCGAGCTCCGCCTCCCGGCGGAAGCGCTCGAAGAACTGGGGCGCGGCGGCGAGCGACGGGTTGAGCGTCTTCACCGCCACCGGACGCTGCACGGACGTCTGGGTGGCGCGGAACACCATGCCCATGCCGCCCTGACCGAGCACGCTTTCAATTTTATAACGGCCGTCGAGCACCTGGCCCAGGAGCTGGAGGCTCTGGCCAGAGCAGAGGTGGTCGACGCCGTCGGTGCTTCCGCAATGAGGACAGGGGGCAGCCATGTGGGGCCGGAGTATAGACAGGCCCTGGCCCAGTCCGGAAAGCCCCTGTAGGCCCGTGAAGCAAACGAGCGGGCACATCCGACATTCCCGAGGGGCTCGCGGGCTGTTACATCCCCGCCGCCATGAGCCTCGTCATCGCCCAGGACCTCTGCCTCTCCTATGGAAAGAAGGTCCTCTTCGATCAGGACAGTTTCACTCTGGGTCCCAAGGACCGGGTGGGTCTCGTGGGGGCCAACGGGACAGGCAAGAGCTCGCTGATGAAGATCCTGGCGGGCGTGGCCCAGCCGGACTCCGGGACGGTGCAGTACAGCCGCAAGGCCCGGGCGGGCTACCTGCCGCAGGAAATCGCGGGCTTGCCGGACGGGACGGTGGTGGAGGCGGTGATGAGCACCGTCCCCGGCCGCGACGCCATGGAGGCCCGCCTCAAGGAGACCGAGGCGGCGCTTTCCGCGGCCACGGACGAGGAGGACCAGCTCGAGCTGGCGCAGTCCCTGGCGGACCTGCACGCGGAGCTGGATGACTTCGAGAACCGCTACGGCCGCCACCACGCCGAGCGCATCCTCAAGGGGCTGGGCTTCCGGGACGCGGACCTGGCCAAGCCCACCTCCGCGCTGTCCGGCGGCTGGCGCATGCGCGCGGCCCTGGCGGGGCTGCTGCTCCAGGACCCGGACCTGCTGCTCCTGGACGAGCCCACCAACCACCTGGACGTGCCCACGCTCACGTGGTTCGACGACTTCATGCGCCGCTCCAACAAGGCGCTGGTGCTCATCTCCCACGACAAGGACTTCCTCAACCGGCAGATCAACCGGGTGGTGTCCCTGGAGGTGGAGGGCGTTCGCGAGTACGCGGGCAACTACGACGAGTACAAGCGCCTGCGCGCCGAGGAGAAGGAGCTGCTGAAGGCGCGCGCGGTGAAGGTGGAGGCCCGCCGCGCGGAGCTGCAGGGCTTCATCGACCGCTTCGGCGCCAAGGCCACCAAGGCGCGGCAGGCCCAGAGCCGCGCGAAGATGCTGGAGAAGCTGGAGAAGGTGCAGGTCCTGGAGGAGCGGACGACGATGAAGTTCCGCTTCCCCGAGGTGGAGCGGAGCGGCCGCGACGTGGTGACGCTGGAGGGCATCACCAAGCACTACGGCGCCCAGACGGTCTACAACGGCCTCACCGGGCGCGTGGAGCGCGGGCAGCGCATCGCCGTGGTGGGGGCGAACGGCGCGGGCAAGACGACGCTGCTGAAGATGGTGGCGGGCGAGCTGACGCCGGACTCCGGGACGGTGACGCTGGGGCACAACGTGGTGGTCGGCTATTACGCCCAGCACCACGCGGACAAGCTGGACCGGCAGAATACCATCATCGAAGAGGTGCGCCCGCTGGCCGCGGACAAGCCGGAGAGCTACGTGCGCGGCGTGCTCGGCGCGTTCCTCTTCAGCGGGGATGACGTCGAGAAGCCCATTGGCGTGCTGAGCGGCGGTGAGCGCGCGCGCGTGGCGCTGGCCAAGCTGCTCTTGGTGCCCTCCAACTTCCTGCTGATGGACGAGCCCACCAACCACCTGGACCTGGACTCGTCCGAGATGCTGATTGAAGCGCTGAAGAGCTACAGCGGCACGCTGCTGTTCGTCAGCCACAACCGCAGCTTCATCAACGGGCTGGCGTCCCAGGTGTGGGAGGTGGCGGACGGCAAGCTCACGCCGCACCCGGGCACCCTGGACGACTACCTGTACCACCAGCAGCAGCTCCAGCAGGCGGCGGCGGAAGCCGCGGCCGCGGCGGCGGGCACCGCGCGGGGCGACAAGGCGGGCTCCGCCGGGCCGGTGACAGAGAAGGACCGCAAGCGGCAGGAGGCCGAGGCCCGTCAGCGCCGCAGCGTGGTGGAGGGGCCCATCAAGAAGGAGATCGCCAAGCTGGAGGCGCGCATCGCCGAGGTGGAGGCGGGGCAGAAGGAGCGCGAGGCGCAGCTCGCGGACCCGGCGCTCTACAACGACTTCGCGCGCGCCAAGCCGCTGATGGACACGCACCGGGCCAGCAAGGAGGAGCTGGAAGACCTCTACGCCCGCTGGGAGGCCGCGCAGGAGAAGCTGGCCGAGGCGACCGCGTCGCTGGGGTAGCCCCCGTTCCGGGGCCGCCCCGCTGGCTCAGCCTTGGAACATCCGGTGGAGCAGCCACTTCAGGCCCGCGCCGATGTAGCCCTCGAAGTTGAAGGCTTCGCCTCCGCGCCGGGTGGTGACGGTCAGCGGGATGTCGTCGTGGCTGAACCGCTCAGAGTAGGGGGTGGACTCCCGGGGCGCGCAGCTTCCGCAGAAGAGTTGCTCGTTGAAGACGAAGCCGTGCTGCAACTGCAGGTTGCGCCGGCACCCGATGCAGTGCGGCTTGCCTTCAATCCGCACCTTCGCCCGGGCATCCAGCGGCTCGTTGCGGTAGGCCTCGACGGCCTCCTGCAACTGCTCGAGTTCTCCCGCGTCCAGGGCCACGCCGGCACAGCCCGAGCACACCTCCATGGGAACGCCCATGGCCTCGACGACGGGGAGGGGCGCGTGGCCGCAGCGGGGGCAGGTGGGGGCGCGCGTGCCACAGACGGAGCAGTGGGTGACGAAGTCGAGCCCCGCCCGGCAGCCCTTGCATTGGCCCGACTCGTTCTTCGCGCGCCGCAGGAGCGCGTCCGCGGTGGAGCCCCCCATGACCTTCGTGAGCGCTTCGCCCTCGAACCACACGGCGCCGCAGGCGGTACAGGTCTCCATGGGAAGCTCGCCGCTGGGCGTGAGCTGCATCGCGGTCTTGCAGAAGGGGCACGCGCTCATGGGAAGAGCCTATAGGGGCTCCGCGTGTGCATCGAAAGCGTGATGTGCCCGGATGGCCGGATTGGCCGGGGCCGTCGATGGGCCCCGAGCCTGCGTCCGCTACACGCGGACCCGCTTCCGGCGTTCCCGTCTGGCGCGCGCCTCCTGGTGCGAGGGCCTGGAGGCGTCTCGCAGCTCCTCCGGCACCGGCAATGACTGTGACGCGCGCGCTCCGCCCGAGGGCAGGGCGTTCGCGGCGGCGACCTCGGCGGGCTGCTGCTCGGCGGGCAGGGCGGGGAGGCGGATGACGAACGTGGAGCCTTCGCCCGCCTTGCTCTGCACGGAGATGCTGCCGCCGTGGTTCTTCACGATGCGCTGACAGATGGCCAGCCCCAGGCCGGTGCCCTTCTGCTTCGTCGTGTAGAAGGGTACGAAGATGTGCGGGTGCTGGTCCGGCGGGATGCCCGGCCCGTTGTCGGAGACCTGGACCTCCACGAACTCGGCGCCGGCGCTGCGCAGCTCGCCGAAGCGCTCCGGCTTCTCCGTGCGCACGCTGATGCGGCCATCCCGTGAGCCCAGGGCCTGCACCGCGTTCTGCACCAGGTTGATGAGCACCTGCTTGAGTTGCTCCGCGTCACCGTCCACGCGCGGCAGCATCAAGTCCAGCTCCACGGCGAGGTGGAGGTTGGACGGCACGTCGTTCTGGATGAGCCGCATGGTGCGCGTCACCACCTCGTTGAGGTCGGTGATTCCGAAGCTCTGCTTCATCGGGCGCGCGTAGTCGAGGAACGCCGTCACCACGCCGTTGAGGCGGTTGACCTCCTCGACGATGACCTCGAGGAACTCGGCGTCCTCGCCGTGGAACTGCGCCGGGTCCAGGCACTGCGCCGCGCCCTTGATGGCGCCCAGCGGATTGCGAATCTCGTGCGCCAGGCCCGCGGCCATCTCACCCAGCGCGGCCAGGCGGTCGCGCTCGCGAATCTTCTCGTACAGCTTGGAGTTCTCCAGCACCGTCGCCAGCCGCTCCGCCACCTCCAGGATGATGGCGATTTCGTCGGACGCGAAGGCCTCCGGCACGCGCTCGTCCCACAGGTTGAGGAACCCGATGACGCGATCATTGCCCATCAGCGGCACGGTGATGCCGGCCTTCACCTGCACCAGCGCCGCGCGCGTGTCGTTGAGGCGCTTGAGCTCGTCGCGGTAGCGCTTCCCCTCCACGGCCTGGAGCCGCATGGTGGCCATGCGCCGCTCCACGTTCTCCCGCAGCACCGCCTTCTGACCGCTGGCCGCCGCGAAGAGCAGGCCGCGCGCCACCGCCGTGTCCAGGAAGGCCACCGGCAGCGGGCCCCGCGAGTCCAGCAGCCGGTACCCGGGCCGGTCCTCCGCCAGCAGGTACACCGAGGCGTGCGTCACGCGGCCCGTCTCGTGGAGGGTGTCCAGCACCAGTCGCGCCAGCTCGGAGATCTCGATGACGTTCGCGATGCGCGCGCGCAGCGAGCCCAGGGAGTCCAGCAGGGCGAAGCGCTCCCGGAAGAAGATGCGCACCACCATCTCCTCCACCTTCACCTTCAACGGCTCCAAGAGGATGAGGATGACGAACGCGGCGACCACGGTGTTGAAGAGGAAGAGCCCCGTGTTCTCCTTGCCCCACGCCGTCAGCACCGTGAAGACGGCCGCGAGGATGCTGGCCAGCACCGTCTGCGAGGCGATCTTGCCCAGCAGCTCGTGCAGGTCCATGAGGCGCAGCCGCAGCAGCGTGTGCGCCAGGAAGAACAGGTACAGCGTGGAGAGGACCGACCCCAGCGTGGGGAAGGGGATGCCGAAGCTGACCAGGAAGTCGAGCGCGGAGAAGAGGATGGCCGCGCCCGCGCCGATGGCCAGGTACGCCAGCCGGAACTTCTCGATGCGCGACTCGGTGGTGCGGACCCGGTGGAGCAGCAACGAGCCGTAGGTCAGCAGCGTGCCCAACACCCACACGCCCATGCCGACGCGGGCCCAGAGCTTGTCCGCCAGCGGGGTGACAGCCACGGTCAGCCCCAGCAAGGCGGACAGCAGGGCGAGCCGCCGGCCGACGAGGTTCGTTCCCTTGCTGACGCCCAGGAACTCCAGGAAGAAGGCGACAGCGGCCCCGGGCACCAGCGAGCCCACCAGGATGGTGGCGCCCACGGAGATGCGAGATGTCCACGGGTAATCGGCCGCCGGGAAGATGCTGTGAAAGAACAGCGAAAGGTAGTAGCCGGCGACCGTCAGCGCGAAGACGGAGTACAGCGTCAGTACCCTGGGCCGGCCGGGCCGCAGCAACATGGACACGCCCAGGGCGAGCCCGATGATGGATGCGAGCAGCGCGCTCTGTGTCCGGATGTCCATGAGGAGGCGGACAGTCTAACCTGTGTCAGCCTCCGGAAATTTTCCATGACCTGCCGGTTGTCCTGGGGCGTGCCCGCGCGCATCTCCTTGCGACCCAGCCCCCGCGTATGAAGCCCTTCCTTTCCAAGCTCGCCGTCGCCGCCTCCGCGCTCCTGATGTCCGCGCAGGCACCCGCCCCACGGGCGGTTTCGTCCACCCCGGCCGAGCCCGAGGCGTCCGAAGCGCCGGCCCAGCACCCGGGCAACGCGCCTCCGGAGGCGCAACTGTCGCCCCCGCCCGACTCGGAGAAGGCGCCGCTGCCCGTGGGCTACGTGGAGGTGCTCAATCCGGCCTTCCCCAACGCCGCGCCACCCACCCCCGTGGTGCACCGGGGCCGCCGCTATGGCCTGGAGGACCTGGCGCCGTACTTCGGCGAGGGGAAGAAGAAGGAGGCCCGCGAGGCGTTCGACCGGGGGCAGTACGCGCGCGCCCGCGAGCTGCTGAAGGACCAGGGCGACGCCGCGCCGGTGCGCTACCTCCGGGCCCTGGCCGCCGTGCGCGCCGGGGATGACGCGTCCGCCGCCGCCGAGTTCACCGCGCTGGTGCCCGACTACCCCGCGCTGAGGGACCGCTGCCTGACGCACGGCGGCGTGGCCCTGGAGAGCCTGCGCCGCTTCGACGAGGCCGCGGTGCTGCTGGACCAGGTGCCGCCCGAGTCCAAGCTGTACGTGGACGCGCGCCTGGCGCTGTCCCGGGTGCTGCGCAAGAAGAAGGACCCGGCGGGGGCCATGGCCGCGCTGGAGCCGCTGACCTCGCGCGCCGCGCCCAGTTGGGGCCGCAACGTGGGCGCCGAGGCGCTGATGGCCATCGCCGACATCGCCGCGGAGAAGAAGGACAAGGCCGCCGAGCGCGCCGCGCTGTGGCGCCTGTGGGCCGCGCACCCGCTGTCCGCCCTGGCGAAGCAGGCCGAGCGCCGCCTCAAGGGCCAGACGCCGCCCCTGGACGCGAAGGTGGGGCGGGGCGAGGCGCTGGTGGAGCTGCACCGCAACAAGCCGGGCCTGGAGCAACTGGAGCCGCTGCTGCCGAAGCTGGAGCTGCCGGACCCGCTCGCCTGCCGCGCGCACTTCGCCTTCGGCAAGGGCCTGCGCAAGGAGCGGCAGCACACGCGCGCCATCCAGGTGCTGACGCCCGTGGCAGAGAAGTGCCAGGACCGCGACCTGCTGGCGCGGGTGCTGTACGTGCTCGGCTCGTCGCGCTCCATCGTCGACCAGGTGCGCGGCATGGAGACCTACGAGCGGCTGGCGCGCGAGTTCCCGGACCACTCGTTCGCGGATGACGGCCTCTTCTACGCGGCCGACCTCTACCTGAAGACGGGGCGCCCGAAGGAGGCCATGGCCCGCCTGGACACGCTGGCCCGGCTGTACCCGCAAGGGGACTTCCTGGGCGAGGCGCTGTTCAAGGCGTACTGGATTGCCCGCACCACCGGCGCCGAGGACTCCGGCCTGTCCTTCCTGGACCGCATCGAGGCCCAGTTCGCCAAGGCGGACGAGAGCTACGACGTGGAGCGCGCGCGCTACTGGCGGGCGCGGACGATGCAGGAGAAGGGGAACATCCAGGGCGCGGCGGAGCTGTTCGAGAAGCTCTCCGTGGACCACCCCGCCACGTACTACGGCCTGATGGCCCGTTCGCAGCTCGCCAAGGTGGACCCGGCGCGGCTGGAGCGCGTGTCCGCAGAAATCTTCACGGTGCCCGAGGCCGCGAGCCCCTGGCCGCTGTTCGCCGGTCCCATGGGCGAGGACCCGCACTTCCGCGCGGGCGTGGAGCTGTACCGCCTGGGCTTCACCGAGGCGGTGTCCTCCGAGCTGCTCGCCGTCAACCGGACGAAGCTGCCCGCGGAGGCGGTGCGCCTGCTGGTGCTGGTGCTGCACGAGGCCGGAGACGAGCGCGCGGCCCACGGCGTGGCGCGGCTGGCGCTGCGCAAGGACCTGAGCGGGCGCATCACCGCGCAGACGCGGGTGGTGTGGGAGGTGGCCTATCCCAACGCCTTCCGGGAGCTCATCGAGAAGCACACCGCGGTCTCGGGCGTCGAGGCCGACCTGCTCCAGGCGCTGATGCGCGAGGAGAGCGCGCTGGACCCCAAGGCCCTGTCCTGGGCGGGCGCCATGGGCCTCACCCAGCTGATGCCCTCCACCGCGAAGGGCGTGGCGCGCGAGCTGAACCTCAAGCGCTTCACCGTGGACCAGCTGCTGCAGCCCGACCTGAACATCCGCATGGGCGCCCACTACCTGGGCGGGCTGCTCAAGCGCTTCAACGGGCACACGCCGTACGCGGTCGGCAGCTACAACGCCGGGCCGGGCGCGGTGAATCGTTGGAGGTCCGACAAGCCGGACCTGGCGCTGGACGCGTGGGTGGAGGAGATCCCCATCTCCGAGACGCGCGGCTACATCAAGCGCGTGCTCCGCTCCTTCAACACGTACCAGCTGCTGTACGGCCGGGCGCCGAAGCTGCCCGTGCTCAAGAGCGCTTCGAAGTAGGGAGGCCGCCGCCATCCGGGCGTGGACCGGGTGGTGGCAACGGAGAATTCGGGCGGAATGACGCGCGGACAGCGTCTGTTGTGTCCAGGCCCGTAAAAAGGGTGACCGTGCGAATGCGACCCCCTATGCAACCGGCCGGAAACGTGTCACACGGCAGGGGCCGCACCCTCACACGGTGAGGCAGCCAGCTCAATTCATGAAGCTGGAAGAGAAAGAAGAAGAGAAGAGTAATGGCGACTGGTACCGTGAAGTGGTTCAACGATGCGAAGGGCTTTGGGTTCATCATGCAGGACGGCGGGGGCGAGGACCTCTTCTGCCACCACACTGCGATCCAGACCCAGGGCTTCCGCACGCTGCAGGAAGGCCAGAAGGTCGAGTTCGACGTGGCCCGTGGCCCCAAGGGCCTGCAGGCTCAGAACGTTCGCCCGGTCTGAGTTCCTACTGAGCGCTCCTAGCGCTTAGCCCGAAGGCCCGGTCTCCCCTGTGGAGGCTGGGCCTTTTCATTTGTGTCACCCCGATGTTCCGGGGGCCTGCCTGGAACTTGCCTGGCGGCTCTCCTAGACTCGGGCCCGTGGGCGCCCCGTCGAACAGAGGAGACGGTGGGAAGAATGCGCTCTTACGCGCGCTCCCCTCCGTCGAGCAGCTCCTGCGGCGCCCGTCGCTGGAACCCCTGTTGAGTGCAGTCCCGCGCGCGCGCGCCGTCGCCGCGCTCCGGTTGGCCGTCGACCGTGCCCGTGCCCGGCTGGTGGCCTCGGGTGGACCGGGCTTCGAGGACGCGGACGTCCAGCGCGCCCTGGAGACGCTGGCCACGCCGGGACTGCGGCCCGTGCTCAACGCCACGGGCGTGGTGCTGCACACCAACCTGGGCCGCGCGCCCCTGGCGGCCTCGGCCGTGGCGCGCGTGGCGGAGGTGGCCCGGGGGTATTCGAATCTCGAGTACGACCTGGACGAAGGCGAGCGGGGCAGCCGCTACGCGCCGCTGGTGGGCCTGTTGCGCTCGCTGACGGGCGCGGAGGACGCCGTGGTCGTCAACAACTGCGCGGGCGCGGTGCTGCTGGTGCTGGCGGCGTTGGCGTCCGGCCGCGAGTGCGTGGTGTCTCGCGGGGAGCTGGTGGAGATCGGCGGGGGCTTTCGCGTCCCCGATGTGATGCGCCAGTCCGGCGCGAAGCTGGTGGAGGTGGGCACCACCAACCGCACGCGCAAGTCGGACTACGCGGCGGCGCTGGGGCCGGAGACGGGGCTGCTGGTGAAGGTGCACCGCTCCAACTTCGCGCTGGTGGGCTTCACGGAAGAGGTGGAGGTGGCGGAGCTGTCCGCGCTGGGGCGGGCGCACGGGATCCCGGTGTTCCAGGACCTGGGGGCGGGCGCGTTGGTGCCGCTCACGGGCGAGGGGCTGAGCCGGGAGCTGACGGTGGCGCAGGCGGTGGCGGCGGGCGCGGACGTGGTGGCCTTTTCGGGAGACAAGTTGTTGGGAGGACCCCAGGCGGGAGTCGTGGTGGGCCGGTCCGCGCTGCTGGCGCGCATCAAGGCCCATCCGCTCATGCGGGCCCTGCGGGTGGACAAGCTGACGGTCGCCGCGCTCGAAGCCACCCTGGAGCTGTACCGGGATGGCCGGGCGGAAGACGTTCCGGTGCACCGCCTGCTTGCCCAGCCGCCAGAGGCCCTGCGCGCCAGGGCGCTGCGGCTGGAGGGGTTGCTGGCACGGCGGGGCCTTCGTGCCCGGGTGGCCAGCGTGGTGGGACAGGTGGGAGGGGGTGCCATGCCGCTGGCCGGGTTGCCGTCCTTCGCGTGCATCCTCACCCTAGAGACGCCGGAAGCATTCCTGGACCGCCTGCGCGGGGGAATTCAGCCGGTTATTGGCAGGATCACGGACGGCGAGGTGCTCCTCGACGTCCGGTGTCTCGAGGAGGAGGAACTCCAGGCGGTCGCGGATGCCGTCGCGGCTGCCATTCCAGGGAACCCGCCATGATCAACAGCGCCGTGCTTGTCCTCAACCGGTACTACCAGCCGGTGCACGTCACCTCGGTGAAGCGGGCGTTTTCGCTTCTCTACCTGGGGGTGGCCAAGGCCATCGACTCGCAGTACCGGTTGTACGAGTTCGATGATTGGGCGGCGTTGAGCGCCACGCAGGACTGCATCACGACCATTGAACGCACCATCCGCGTCCCGCGCGTCCTCGTGCTCAGCGCCTATGACCACCTGCCTCGCGGGCGGGTGCGCTTCTCCCGGCTCAACATCTACGCGCGCGACAACGACACCTGCCAGTACTGCGGGAAGAACCTGCCGCGCAGTGAGCTGAACCTGGACCACGTCATGCCACGCACCCAGGGCGGAAAGACGACGTGGGAGAACGTCGTGTGCTCCTGCGTGCCCTGCAACCTGAAGAAGGGTGGGCGGACGCCGGAGCAGGCCAGCATGAAGCTGCTCAAGAAGCCGGTGCGCCCGCGCTGGACGCCGCTGTTCCGTGGCGCCACCCGCAAGGTGACATACCGGGAGTGGCTGCCGTTCCTGCACCTGGCGGATGCCTCGTACTGGAACGTCGAGCTGCTCGACGAGTAACGCCCGCCTGGTGGGCGGCCAGGCCCCGGGGGGCAGGTTGCCGTACCCGGAGTGACGGGTTTCCTGCGCGCGCCCCCGCCGAGATGGGGCACTGAACGGATGCGGCAGGTCGGGGAGTCGACGCGACCCCGGGTTCGGGATTTGATGGGGGTCGCATGTCCCAACCCTCGCGAGCGCCCCGGGCGGAATCCCGTGTCCAGGGCCCCACGGAGCCAGGCCCCATGGTCTCCGGCCCACCTGGTCTGTCACGCCGTCCTCGCCCCCGGCGCATCATCGCCGTGGGAGGCGGGAAGGGGGGCATTGGCAAATCCATGGTGTCCGCCAACCTGGGCGTGGCCCTGGCGCAATCGGGCGCCAACGTGCTGCTCGTGGACGTGGACCTGGGAGGCGCCAACCTGCACACGTGCCTGGGCGTGGGCCAACCCAGCGCGACGCTGTCCGACTTCCTGCGTCGGAACAAGGCGCAGTTGGAGGAGGTCATCGTCCCCACGGGCGTGCCGGGCCTGTCGCTGATCGCCGGAGCGCAGGACGCGCTGGACGCGGCCAACCTCAAGTACGCGCAGAAGCAGAAGCTGCTGCGTACGTTGATGGGGACCTCGGCGGACTACCTCATCCTGGACCTGGGCGCCGGGACGAGCTTCAACACCATCGACTTCTTCGTCCTGGCGGACCACGGCGTGCTGGTGATGCTGCCCGAGCCCACCTCGGTGGAGAACGCCTACCGCTTCGCCAAGGCCGCCTTCTTCCGGAAGCTCCAGCAGGTGGAGTCGCAGTACGGCATCGAAGACCTGGTGGAGGACGCGCTCACCACGCGCGAGGGCGCCCTGCGCACGCTGCATGACGTGCTGGCCCAGGCGCGGCGGAAGGACCCGGCCATCGCGGAGCGGCTGGAGCGGGAGCTGTCGGCCTTCCGCATCCGCCTCATCGTGAACCAGGCGCGCACGGACGCGGACCTGTCGGTGGGCGCCTCGGTGGCCGCCGCATGGAAGAAGTTCTTCGGCATCGAAATGGATGTCCTGGGGGCCATTCGTTACGACGACGAGGCCTGGCGCGCGGTGCGCAAGCGCAGGCCCGTGCTCATCGAGCGGCCGGATTCCGCAGCGGCCACTGCCATTCAGGGCATCGCAACGCGTATCCTCGCGCTGGACGGTCCCCCCCAGCGCTCCGCACCATGAAGCCTTTCGAGCAGCAGACCTATTACGAGATTCTCGAAGTCCCCGTCACCGCGCCCCTCGAGGAGATTCGGGCGGCGTACGCGCGGCTGATGGAGCTGTATTCGCCAGACTCCATCGCCGTCTATGCGCTCGTGGACGAGGGGCAGGTGGATGGGCTGCGCGCCCGGATGGCCGAGGCCCTGGAGATTCTCTCCGACGAGGAGCTGCGGGCCGAGTACGACAAGGACCTCGGGCTGCCCGCGCGCCGGCTGAAGGAGGCCGTGTCCGCGGGCGGCGCGGTGACTGGTGCTGACGCGCCGGCGGAAAAGCGTTTGGAGCCGGAGCGGGTTGGGGTTGCCGCGTCCCACGGGGAGGATCAGACTGCGCCGCTTGCAACGCAGGTCCCCGATGCGGGGACGAACGGGAGGCCAGAGGCTGTGCGAGAGGAGCCGGTAGAGGGCTCGGAGGACACGAGCGGGGAGCGGGAGGCTGACGGGCAGGGAACTGTGCAGCCCGCCTCGGCTCCAATGGCGGTGCCATCGGGGAAGGCCGATTTCCGGGCCTCGTTCTTCCGTGGCTTCTCGTTCGCGTACGTGTCCAGCTCGCTGCAGGACACACGGAGTCTGGGCAGCGCGGTGGATGTGCCCGCGGCTTCGATGCAGCCCGCGGTGCCGGAGCGTGCGCCGGCGGCGGGTGCGTCCGTGCCGGCTTCCGCGATGGCTGAGGGCAGTGCTTCTCGCGAGCCGGTTCAGCCGGCCGCGCCTGTCGCCGCTACGACGCCGGCGGTGGCGGACTCTTCAGCGGCGGTGCAGGCTTCAGGGGGCGTTGCCGCTGGCGCCACGCAACCCGCGCCGCCGGTGGCCTCGAGTCCAACAGGTGAGGTCGCTCCGGCGTCCGTGGCCGCGGCTCCTGCTCAGCCCGAGGTGGGCGCGTCCGTTGCGCCTCCGGCATCGGCCAGCGGTGCTGCTTCGACGCCACCCAGCCAGAGTCCAGTGGGCGTGGCCGGTGGTGTGGCCCAGGACGGGGCGACCGCCAGCGCGCCCGTCGCGGTGGCGCCAGTCCAGGCAAGTGATTCCACTTCCGGGGCGGAGGCGTCCGTTGCTCCCTCAGCGCCAGCGCCAGCGCCAGCGCCAGCTCCCGTGGCGGCGGGCGGCGCAGCCTCGACGGACGCGGTGGCGCCTCCGGCGACGGTCCAACCGGCCGAGCCAATCGCCGCGGCCCCAGTGCCAGAGGCGTCACGCGCGGCGGCGACCGTGCCCGAGTCCGCGGCCATCGTTCCGGTCCGTCCCCCCTCCGCCGCCGATTCCCAGTCCGAGGCATCCCGTTCAACCTCGCGGACCGGGCGGCCCCTGGGGGACGCGCCGCAGATCGCCCAGGACTCGGCCATCGCCACGGCGGAGGCGGCCCTGGCCCAGGTGTCCCAGGTCGCGTCCCGGGCCCGCGAGCCCCGCCCGCGCATCCCGGACATCCCGTCGGACGCCGAGTTCAACGGGGAGCTGCTCCGCCAGGTCCGCGAGGCCCGGGGAATGACCCTCCAGCAGGTCGCGGACCGGACGCGCATCTCCCGGGGCCACCTGGAGAACGTCGAGGCGGACCGCTACTCCGCGCTCCCTGCGGCGGTCTACCTGCGAGGTATCCTGATGAACCTCGCCCGGGAGCTGGGGTTGGATCCACTCCGGGTGTCCAAGAGCTACCTGGCCCTGGCTTCTGAGAAGTCGGGCAAGAAGTAGGGGAGCCGGCGGGCGGCGTCCGGAAGTCACCGCGATTGCGAGGAAAGTTGACTCGCCTTCCGCCGCTGCCTAAGTAGGTAGCACGATGACGGACGAGGAAAAGGTCAAGGCGATGCGGCTCGCCCGTGCGATTGCCTCGGATATCTCGCTCTACAACGAGCAGAAGATCATCAAGGGAATCGAGCAGGACAACCTCTTCGAGGTCCTCAAGGAGGAACTGGAAGAGGGCCGCGAGCTCTACAAGAGCCGCGTCAGCCAGGAGATCTTCACGAAGATGAACTTCTTCGAGCGGGCGGTGAATGACATCGTCCTGCGCTCGAAGGCGCATGTGAAGTCGAAGATCTGGTAACCCCCGCCCCGTGGTAGCGCCCGACACGCGAGAGCTCCGCGCTCCGCCCGATGCCCGCGGCGAGCGCGTGGATCAGTACCTCGCGCGCGCCTTCCCGGACCTCACACGCTCCCGCATTCATGGCCTCATCGAGGACGGACACGTCCTCGCCGACGGCCAGCCCGCCAAGCCCGCCAGGCGGCTGCGTGGCGGTGAGCTGCTCATCCTCCACATCCCCGCGCCCGTCCCAGCCGTTCCGCTGGCCGAGGAGCTGCCCCTCGCGGTGCTCCACGAGGACCGCGACCTCGTCGTCGTCGACAAGGCCGCGGGCATGGTGGTGCATCCCGGCGCGGGACACGCCTCGGGCACGCTCGTCAACGCGCTGCTGCACCGGGTGAAGGACCTGGCCGGCGTGGGGGGCGAGCTGCGGCCCGGCATCGTCCACCGGCTCGACAAGGACACCACCGGCTGCCTCGTCGTCGCGAAGAACGAGCAGGCGCTGGTGGCGCTGCAGAAGGCCTTCAAGACGCGCGCGGTGGAGAAGACGTACCTGGCGCTGGTGCACGGCACGCCGCCCGCGGAAGGCCGCATCGAGACACTCTACGGCCGTCACCCCATCCACCGGCAGCGCTTCACCGGCAAGGTGAAGGAGGGCAAGCCCGCCATCACGATGTTCCGCGTCCTCGAGTCCTTCGATGGCGCGTCGCTCGTGGAGGTGGACCTGCTCACCGGCCGCACGCACCAGATTCGCGTGCACCTGTCCGAAGCCGGGCACCCGCTCTTGTGTGACGCGCTCTACGGCGCCGGCCGCAAGGCGAAGGGCGCCGCGGCCGAGGTGCAGGAGAAGCTGGGCCGGCAGGCGCTGCACGCCTGGCGCCTGGCCTTCGAGCACCCGCGCACGGGCAAGGCGCTGAAGCTGGAGGCGCCCCTCCCGCCGGACCTCGAGGCGGCGCTGACGCTGCTGCGAGGCAGCGCCCCGGCGCCTGAGGCCCCCGCGGCCCGGAAGGCGCCGGCCCGCAAGCGGACTACAGGCCGGACACGCTGAGCGACTGCTGGCGCTTGGACAGCACCTTCACGGGCTGAATCGCCATCACCCGCATGAAGACGGACAGCAGCTCCGGGTCGAACTTGTTCCGCATCTCCGACCACATGAGCATCAGCGCCACCTCGGGCCCGTAGGCGTCGCGGTAGGGCCGCTTCGAGGTGAGCGCGTCGTACGCGTCGCAGATGGCGATGATCTTCGCGTACACCCCGAGGTTCGTCTTCGGGATGATCATCTGGATGTTGCCGCGTGAGTCGCGCACCGCGGTACCGAAGTCCGTCTTGTGCTCGAACGTCGTCACCACGCGCAGCAGCGTGGAGCGGCTGAAGCCCTTCTCCATCAGGATGTTGCGCACGGAGACGAGCGGCGCGCGCTGCACCACCTGCTTCTCCTCCGCCGTCAGCGCGCCGCGCTTCGTCGACAGCTCCTCCGACAGCGTGGCCATGCCCGCGTCGTGGAAGAGGGCGATGTAGCCCAGGTCGCGCAGCTGCGGCTTCGTCAGGCCCAGCTCGGCGCCGAAGACGACGCTCATCAGGCACACGTTGACCTGGTGGTACACGAGGTAGTCGTCCTCGCGCCGCATGGTCGTCATGCCCAGGAAGTGCGTGCGCTGCTCGTACGAGATGTCGACGAAGTCCTGCACCAGCCGCAGCGCCTTGGAGGCGTTGATGGGCTTCCCGGCGCGCACCGACTCCAGGTACTTGGTGAGGAAGAACACCGCGCGCGCGTAGATGGTCATCGCGTACTTCTTGCGGTCCACCTTCTGGTCGCCCGGGTTGTCCAGGTCCTTGTTCAGCTTCTCCTTGAGCTTGGAGAACTTGGCCACCCGCATGTTGAGCAGCTTGCGGTTGGACAGGCCGTCCTCCTCGGACGCGGCCGTCTGCTCCTTGCTGAAGATCCAGACGAAGTTCTTCAGGTCCGGGACGGTGACGGGCTTGGTGAGCGTGAAGCCGCCCACGTCCTTGGAGCGCATCTCCGACAGCAGGTAGCGCTGGTTCTCGATGGAGTTGAGGTCCACCTTCACCAGCATGCCGTTCAGGTAGAAGGACTCCTTGACGCCCGTGAGCTCGAGCCGGCCTTCCTTGCCGATGATTTGGTTGATGATGTCCTGGAGCTGGTGGAGCGGCTTCTGGAAGACCGCGTTCTCCGGGTCATACATCTTCACCGAGCGAATCAGCATGTACAGGCCGGCCACCAGCGAGCGCGCCAGGCCCTGGAGCTTCTCGTTGTGCTCGCGGCCGAACTCGTTGGTGTTCTCTTCCTGGGCCTGGGTGATTTTCAGATTGTCGGCCATGGGCCTACGCCTCCTCTGACAGCGCCGAGTCTCCGAAGAGCGCCTTCTTCGTCTGGTACATCGCCTTGCGGGCCGAGGTGAGGACCTCCAACGGCTGCGACTTATCCTCCACCACCGCCTGCAACATCTTGTAACCCTGGATGGAGCACGCGCCGCCCAGGCCGTGGATGGCCATCAGCTTGTCCTCCAGCACCCGCTTCTTGTTGAGCAGCGAGGGCTTCGTCGACAGCAACTGCTGCATCATCGACAGGGCCCCTGGGGTGCCCGTGGAGCCGATGGCCGAGTACACCGCCGCGCGCTCGTCGGGCGTCTTCTTCTCGAAGCCCGGCTCGCGCAGCAGCCGCATCAGGTCCACGTAGCCCTTGTCCCGGTCGAACTCGGGCAGCAGCTTCGCCGCCAGCATGCGCACCTGGGAGATGGGGTCCGCGAGCGCCTCCACGATGATGCGCCGCGCGTCACCGGTGCGTCCGCGGCCGATGATGTTGATGACCTCCAGCTTCACCACCAGGTTGGGGCTCTTCAGCACCTGGCCGAACATCTTCACCCGGTCCGGGTGGTTGCTCTTCTCCAGGATGTAGACCATGTCGCGCACTGTCTGCGGCCGGTCTGACATCAGCCGCGCGACGAAGGGCTCGGGCAGCTCGCGCGCGAACCCCGCGAGCGCGTCGCACAGCAGGGTGCGGTTGTCGGCGACCTCGATGGTCTCCAGCACCGTCAGCAGCGGGAGGATGGAGTCGCGGCCCAGCACCTGGAGGTAGCGCGACACATCCGCGGGGTTCTTCGGCCGGGTCGTCTTGAGCGACTCGCCCAGGCGCATCAGCCGCTGCTCTTCCCCCATCTTGTGGAGGAAGTTCTCCAGCATCTGCTTCAGGTCGTCACTGCCGTCGCGCTGGGACAGCGCGCGCAGCTTGAGGACAATCTGGTTGATGGTGCCGAAGTCGTCCTGGATGAGGAGCATGTCCAGGAGCTGCACGAAGATCTCCTCGAGCAGCGACGCGTCATCCACGCCGCCTTCCACCACCTGGAACACGGCGCTCACCAGCTTGGGGAAGAGCCGCGCGTTCTCCTCCTCCATGACCTCGCGCTGGAGCTTCGCCTTCAGGTCGTCCGAGGCGTGCCGTCCGCCCACGACGAGGCCGCGAATCTGCTCCACGCCGTCCAGCTTGGCGTCCAGGTCCTCCGCGGACACACGCGCGAAGCGCAGGTAGTCATCCGAGTTCGTCTGCAGGCGCGAATAGAGGTAGCCCACCACCTTGTCCACCTCGACCTGCACCTCCTCCTCGGAGGCGTTCTCCATGGAGAAGCCCTCCACCACCACGTACTCGACGTGCTCCATGCTCGCGCGCCACAGCTGCGCCAGCACGTCCTCCGCGCCGCGCTCCGGCTCGGACAGGGCGATGAGCGTGAAGGTGACCAGCTCCTCCACCGAGAGGCCCGGGCGGAAGATGAGCTGCCGGATGCCGTCGCGGAAGAACTTGTAGGGGAGCGGCGTGTCCTCGGAGAACAACGGCTCGCCGAGCAGCATGAAGTTCTGCTGCTCCACCTTCATCGAGAGGGGGCCGAACTTCTCCGTGTATTGGGAGACCGACTCGAGCGCCTTCCCCAGGAACTCCGGGAAGCGCGACTCGTTGTGGCGATACATCCCGATCTGCTTGATGCCCTTGAGCAGGTGGAAGGCGAAGTTCTTCGCCAGCTCGACCTTCTCTTTCGCCTCGGGCGAAAGCTGGGGTTCCGCGGAGGATTCCTGGATGGCTTTAGGGGGGTGGGCCATGCTGTCACCCAAGCCTAACCCGATTTTGGACCATCACCCAGGAGACGTCCCGTGGAAGTCCCGGGGCTTGGGTGACGTCGCGGTGACAGGCCTTGGGGATGCGGGAATTCCAGGTTGTATTGCCGCCTGCGTCATCCTCGGGAGGGAGCGGACGTCCATGGCGCGGTTGATGACGTGTGCATTGCTGCTGATGACACTGCCGGGGTGTTTCCGGATGAGCCTGCGCTCGGGCGCGCCGCGTGACGGCGAGCCGCGGGAGCAGACGGGATACAGCCTGGTGGCCGGGCTGACGACGTCGAACGTGATGGCGCCGGAGTGCCGTCACGGCTTCTCCCGCGTGGACGTGTCCTGGCCCTGGTGGGGCCCCGCCGTCTTCGCGGTGACCCTGGGCATCGTCGCGCCGCTGCGGACGGAGTACGTGTGCGCCGACAGCCCGGGGGCGCCGCTGCCCGCGCCCGTCGAGAGCCCGGATTCGCATCCGCAGCTTTGAGCCCGCACGGGTGGGTGGGCGCGGCCTCCTGGACGGGGATTCAGCGCGGCGCCCGGGGCCCGGAAATGACTGAGGCGGCGAGGATGTCCTCGCCGCCCCAGGGTGTCTCAGCCGTGTTTCACCGGCGCGTGCGCGGCGTGGCTCACGCGTCCTTCTGCGGCGGCGGCGACATGGCGGCGCTCTGACCCTTGAGGGCGGAGCGCAGCAGGAACGCCGTGAGGCCGGCGAAGAACATCAGGCCCCAGAGGTTGGACCACAGCGGGTGCGCGTGCTCGCTCTCGCCCACGGCGTTCAGGAAGGCGCCCAGGCCCCCTTGGTTGCCCAGCAAGGCAGGGAGGTTGAGCGCGCGGGTGCCGGCGCCGTCGGTGGCGATCTCGAGGAAGGCGATGAGCACGCCCGCGATGGAGCCACCGGCGATGAAGCCGGAGGAGAGCAGGGTGCCGGGCGAGAAGTCGGACTCGGCGCCGCGCACGCGGTCCACGATGTAGCGCACGACGCCGCCCACGAAGAGCGGCGCGCTGCTGCTGATGGGCAGGTACACGCCCACCGCGAAGGGCAGCGACGACACGCCGCACAGCTCCAGCATCAGCGCGATGAAGACGCCCAGCAGCACCAGGTCCCACGGCAGCTTCTGGGTGAGGATGCCGTCGATGATGAGCGAGAAGAGCTGGGCCTTCGGCGCGGCGTAGCGCGTGAGCTGCTGGCCCTCGTACACGCTGATGCGGCCGCCAATGCCCGGGTCCACGACGTACTGGATGGCGCCCGCGTCATCGACCAGGTACTTGCCGGCGGGCACCGGGGTGTCCGCGCCGCGCACGTAGCCTTCCTTGTAGGTCCGCTGCGGGCCGTCCGAGACGGCGCCCAGGTCGGAGATCTTCACCGGCGCGCCCGTGGGCAGGTTGAGCGTCACCGCGCCCAGCTCCTGCGCGGACACGGGCCGCCAGCTGCGCAGCTCCAGCACGCCGTCCCGGGCGTTCAGCTCGTAGCCCTGCGCCCACACGGCCTTGCGCAGCGCCGCCCCGTCCAGGCCGCGCGAGTCCACCGTCTCGGCGGAGACGGCCCACGGGAAGGTGTACTGGACGCGCGTCTCGTCGGACAGCTGCGTCACCGCGACGCCGGGGTGGGGCTCGGGGATGGTGACGGTGGCGCCGCGGTTGAGCGTCACCAGCACCAGGCCGATGAACATCGCGCTGGTGAGCACGCCGACGAAGAGCGCCACCTGCTGGCGCTTGGGCGTGCCGCCCACCAGGAAGGCCGTCTTGAGGTCCTGCGCGGTGGTGCCGCCGTTGGACGCGGCGATGCCGACGATGGCCGCCGTGGTGAGGGCCATGAAGCGGTCCTGCGACGACGTCCAGCCCGCGAGCAGGTAGACGAGGCAGGTGATGAGCAGCGTGGCCACCACCATGCCGGAGATGGGGTTGGAGGAGCTGCCAATCTCACCGGTGATGCGCGCGCTCACCGTCACGAAGAAGAAGCCGAAGATGACGATGAGGACGGCGGAGATGAAGTTCACCTCCAGCGGCGGGGCCAGCCAGATGGCCAGCACCAGGGCCGCGCTGCCGCCCAGCACCACGGTGATGGGCAGGTCCTGCTCGGTGCGCAGCAGCTGCGGCGCGGCGCCCTGGCCGCGCGAGGCCTTGAGCGTCTCCAGGCTGCGCTTGAAGGCGCCGACGATGGTGGGCAGGGAGCGGATGAGGCTGATGAGGCCGCCCGTCGCCACCGCGCCCGCGCCGATGTAGAGCACGTACGCGTTGCGAATCTGGTCCGGCGACATGTCCCGGATGAGCTGGCCGTTGTGCATCAGCAGCGGCGTCTGCAGCCCCTCGCCGAAGAAGGAGATGGCGGGGATGAGGATGAGGTAGCTCAGCACGCCGCCCGCGAAGGTGATGGCCGCCACGCGGGGACCGATGATGTAACCCACGCCCAGCAGCTCCGGGCTCACCTCGGTGGAGAGGGTGGCGCTCTTGAGGCCCTTCAGGGGCGTGCTCAGCACCTCGCGGAACAGCTTCATGCCGGAGTAGGCGAGCTTGTAGAGGCCGCCCACCACGAAGCCCGCGATGACGGTGCGCGCGTTGGTGCCACCCTGCTCGCCGACGATGAGCACGTCCGCGCTGGCGGTGCCCTCGGGGTAGGGGAGCTTCCCGTGCTCCTGGACGATGAGGCCCTGGCGCAGCGGAATCATCATCAGCACGCCCAGCACACCGCCCAGCGCAGCCGTGAGGAAGGCATGGGTGAGGCTGATGTCGTAGCCCAGCAGGAGCAAGGCGGGAAGGGCGGCCGCCACGCCGAAGGCGAGCGACTCACCGGCCGAGCCCGTCGTCTGGACGATGGTGTTCTCCAGGATGCTGGCGTTGCCCAGGGCCCGGAAGATGGCGATGGAGAGCACCGCCACGGGAATCGACGCGGAGACCGTGAGGCCGACCTTGATGGCCAGGTACACGGACGACGCGGCGAAGACGATGCCCAGCAGCGAGCCGAGCACCAGCGCCCGCATCGTCATCTCCGCCGGAGATTTGTCGGGAGGGACGTAGGGGGTATGGGCGACCAGCGTCTGGGTCTGCGCGATCGGGACGCGATCCTCGGAGATCGGCGGCGAACCGTGGGCCAAGCAGGGGGCTCCTTCAAAGGGAAAACCCGCCCCTTCTAGCAGGCCCCTGGCCGCCCGTGAAACAACGCCCTCAAATGACAAGCGCCCCCGCCGGTAGGGCGGAGGCGCTCGAAGGTGGGGCAGCCCCGGATTGCCAGGGCCGCCCGTCGGGGCTTTGCCCGCTTACTGCGAGACGGCGGCGGCCTCGGGGTCCACCTCGGCCATCAGCGCGGCCAGCTCGGACTTGAGCTTGTCCTTGGCGCGAATCTCCAACTGGCGGGCGCGCTCGCGCGAGAAGCCGAAGTGCTCGCCCAGCTCCTTGAGCGTCATGGGGCGCTCGTTCATGACGCGCTGCTCGATGATGAAGCGCTCGCGCGGGTCCAACCGCATCAGCGCGGTGCGCACGCGGGCGTTGATGAGGCCCGCCTCCTCCTTGTCCGCGAACTCGTCGTCCTGGGAGGCTGCGCCGCTCACCACGAAGTCCACGTGGCTGTTGCCGCCGTCCTCACCCATGGGCGCGTCGAGCGACAAGTCTCGGCCGCCCATGCGCTGCTCCATCTCCCGGACCTCGCCCGGCTTCACGTGGAGCCGGCGGGCGATGTCATCCACGTTCACCGCGGCCTCGCCGCTGCCGAACTTCTCCAGCTCACGGCGCGTGCGGGCCAGGCTGAAGAACAGCTTCCGCTGCGCCTGGGTGGTCCCCAGCTTCACCAGCGACCAGCTCTTGAGGATGTAGTTCTGGATGTACGCGCGAATCCACCACACCGCGTAGGAGATGAGGCGGATGCCCTTGTCCGGGTCGAACTTCTGCACGGCCTTCATCAGGCCGATGTTCCCCTCCTGGATGAGGTCCGACATCTTGATGCCGTAGGAGCGGTACTCGTAGGCGACCTTCACCACGAAGCGCAGGTTGGCGGTCACCATGCGGTGGCCGGCCGCCAGGTCACCCTTGAGGAAGCGGCGCGCCAGCTCCTGCTCCTCCTCCACCTTGAGGAGGGAGTAGTGATTGATCTCCGAGAGGTACATCGCCAGGGAGCCGGAGTTGGACGACTGCTCGGTGGAAGCCTGCATGGATGGTTTCTCCGACGGTGGGCCTCGCGGGGAGGCCGAAAAAGGATGGGTTCGTCTGACGACGTGACGAACGGAGCATGAGCAACGGAAGTGCCAATCTGCCCTGGAGGGCCATTCCCAATGTCTGCGAGGGGTTGGCGCACATCCGTCAGGGGCTCAGGACTGCAATCCTGTAACCGTTACGTTGGACCGGCATGAATCGCCGGATGCGCTAGCTGTAGGAGATTCAGAACTGTTGGCATTCGGTCCTCCTGGGGCGCCAGCACTCGGAAACGGCGCACGTCCCGTGACGTGGCCAACCCGCCGGGAAAGGCGTAACGCCGCCTCGCGCGGATGACACACGACGGCCGCCGGACCGCGCGCAAGGCAGGCGGCCCATCAGGCGCTCGTGGGCACGTCAGGTATTCAGGAGGCGCGGGCCCGGGGCGGACGCGTGCCCTCCCTGGCGAGGCGCTGCGCCTCCATGGCGACTGCATTTCTCAATGTCGACAGCAGCTGCTGTGCCTCGCCTTGCCGCAGGGGCCGGCCTCCGAAGCGGGCCTCGAGGTAGCGGCGGGTGACAGGGGCGAGCGCGGAAGCGAGCGGATGCCCTTCCTTCCCCAACCGGGCGTCCAGCGCCTCCAGCGTCTCTCCGTCCGCGCGCGCCACGCGGGCGGAGGCGAGCATTGACTCCACGGCATCCGCGAAGCGCGTGGCCTCCAGGGGGCGCTCGCGCGCCAGGTACCGCGACAGCGTTCGCCAGAGCGCATACGCGGCGACGGCGGCCAGCAGCGCGGCGCCCCACGCTCGGGGAGGGGGCGTGCGGCTGGGGGCCTCATCGCCCTTGGCCTTGTGCCGTTGCCTGGGGAACACCGTGCGCACGGCGTCCATCTGATCGCGAAAGTTGTACTCGAGGACGGCGTTGCGCCATTGAGACTCCACCGCCTCATAGAGCGACACGAGCTGCTCCAGGACCCGCGAGGACTGGCTCGCGCGGTGCGAGGGCGGCGTCGCGTCCACGGTGACGAAGCCCTGCCCGGGGACGAACACGTGCGTCCAGGCGTGCGCGTCGCCCGCGCGAATCACATAGCCTCCCGTCACGCGCTCTCCACCGAAGAAGCCGGTGGCCAGCCGCGCGCGCATCCCCTGGGTGCGCAGCATCAGCGTGAGCGCGGTGGCGAAGTGCTCGCAGTGGCCCTCCTTGCGCTGGAAGAGGAAGTCCGCCACCGGGTCCGCCACGTCACCGCCCAGCTCCAGCGTGTATTTGTATTCGCGTTGCAGCCACGCGGACAGCTTCTGCGCGGCGGCCAGGGGCTCGCGTTCACCGTTCAGGACGCGCGCGGCCGTCTGCGCCACGCGGACATCCAGCCCGTCGGGGATCGCCAGCAGCGCGTCCTGCTCCTCGGGGGGGAGGTCCCGGACCTCGTCTCCCGTGCTGCCGGGAGGGAGGCTGTACGCCTCATACGTGTAGGAGATGCCGGTGTCCCGGAAGCGCACCTCGCCGCCACCCTGCTCGGAGATGTGGGTTCGCCGGGAGCCGCGCTGGGTGTTGATGAACGCGTTGCCCAGCCGGGACGGCGTCTCCAGGGCCACCAGGGTGCGGGCCCCATAGGCGGGCATCAGCTCCATCCGCTGGTGGACCAGGTTGTCCCGGCCCGGACGCAGCGTCGTCATGAACTCGAAGGGGCCGGAGGCCTGTCGCGCGTTGGACCACTCCTGGCCGTCGAAGACGTCGTAGGTGCGGCCCACCCAGTACGCGTTGAGCGAGTCCCTCTCCGGGTCGGGAGACAGGGTGGCCCGCAGGACGATGCGAGGGTTGTCCTTGATGGTCCCCGAGCCGCCCAGCCGGACGCTGTTGGAGAACCCCGCGGTGGCCACGCCCAGCCCGGGCGAGGCCGTGGGGCCAATCATGTTCCAGTTGAGGCGGGGGAAGAAGATGAAGAAGGCCACCGCGCCCAGCACGGCGAACGTCACGCCCCGGGCCAGGGGCCCCATCACCGAGCGCACCGGCACCGGCTCGCCTTCCGGGACGGCGGCCTCCACCACGCCCAGCGCCAGGGCGATGCTGGCCATCACGCCGAAGAGGATGAGGAAGAGGCCGTAGATGAGCTCGCCGGAGAGCGCCGCGCCGCCCGCGACCATCAACAGGCCGGACAGGTGGACCTGCCCGTCGGTGGCCGCGTCGGGCGTGGACAGCACCCGCTGCGCGGAGATGAGGCCAGCGAAGGCGCAGGCCGCCACCACCAGGTTGAGCGAGCCCGCGAGCACGTTGGTGCCCAGCGTCACGGCGACGGCCAGCAGGAGCAGCGCGGTGAGCTTCACCCGGTGGGCGAACGGGCGCTTGCCCATCAGTGCGAGCACCAACGCCAGTCCATAGAGGGCCAGGGACCAGACGGGGAGCTGGCCGGACACCGCCATGGAGGCGAAGGCGAACCCGGAGCCCAGGTCCCGCAGCACCAGCCGCAGCCGCGTGCCCTTCCTCATGCCGCCTCCTCGTCTCCGTGTGGGCGCTCATGGCCCAGCCACGCGAGCGCCCGCAGCAGGCGGCGCTCCTGCGCGGCGCCCGCCGAGGGACGGATGCGCTCCTCGGGCGTGTCGAGCCCCACCTCGTGCCCCTCTTCGATGAGCCGGTGGGCCAGGGCCGCCACTTCCTCGCAGCGGCGCTCCAGCGCCTGCGCGTCCAGGCCGGCCGCCACCGTCAGCACGAAGGTGCGCCGCTCCTCGTGTTCCCGCTCCACGCGCAGCAGCTTCCCGGCGGAGGCGCTCTTGCGCCAGTGGATGCGGCGCGCGTCCTCGCCCTGCGCCAGCTCGCGGAGGCCCACCACGTCGCCGTTGCCGTCATTGCGGCGGGGGTTGCCCGCGTCGCCCACGGGGCCTTGCTCCGGCGCGCCCGGGTCCTGGCAGGCGTAGGTCCGCCGCGGGTAGATGAGCAGCGTGGTCTCCAGGGGAAAGGTCCGCGTCTTGGCGAACAGGCCCAGGGGCCACGTGGTGGTGACGCGCACGCCGGTGAGGTCCAGCGGCCCCCGCCGGGGCGCGGTGAGGTTGGCCCTCACCACGTGGTCCACGCCCGCCGGGAGGTAGCCCACGCCGCCCACGCCCGTCAGGGGCGAGTCCGCCTCCTCCAGCGTGAGCGCGAAGGCATGCCCGTGGTGCCGGGTGATGGCCCAGCGGAAGGCGAAGGGCTCCTGGGCGAAGGCGGCCTCGGCGCCCACGCGCCGCACGGACAGGTCGCGCAGGCAGCGTTCGGACAGGACGCCCGACACCACCACCATGCTCAGCAGCAGGCCGAGCAGCAGGTAGAGGAGGTTGTTGCCGGTGTTGAGGGCGCCCAGGCCCACGCCGAATGTCACCACCAGGTAGGTGCGTCCGATGCGCGTCACCTTGAGGGTGCGCGGGGGGCGGAGCCGCGAGCGAACCCGGGCCCACCAGGTGGTGCGCCGCCGGGCCTTCACCGGGGCGCCGGGACCTTTCGGGCAATCTCCTCCAGCAGGTGCGCCGCCTCGTCACGGGCGGACACGCCCTGCACGGCGCTGCGGAGCAGGACGCGGTGGGACCAGCAGGGCACGAGCACCGCGCGGACATCGCCCGGGGTGACGAAGTCCCGCGCCTCCCACAGGGCGTTGGCGCGCGCGGCGGCGCCCAGGGCCAGCACCGCGCGGGTGGACGCGCCGCGGTCCAGGTCCCCATGCGAGCGCGTGGCCGTGGCCAGCCGCACCACGTAGTCCGCCACCGAGGCGTCCAGCCGCAGCGCCGCGGCGTACGCGCGCAGCGAGGCCAGCTCCTCGGGGCCGGAGACGGTGGCCACCGCGTCCAGGGGCGGGGTGCCGTCGCGGGTGACGAGCAGCCCGGCCTCCACCTCCGGCGTCGGGTGGCCCAGCGACATGCGCACCATGAAGCGGTCCAGCTGCGAGTCGGGCAGCGGGTAGGTGCCGGAGAAGTCCACCGGGTTCTGCGTGGCCACCACCGAGAAGGGGCCGGGCAGGGCATGCGTGGCGCCATCCAGGGACACCTGTCCCTGGGCCATGGCCTCCAGCAGCGCGGACTGGGTGCGCGGCGGGGCGCGGTTCAGCTCATCCGCGAGCACCAGCTGACGGAAGAGAGGACCGGGGCGGAACTGGAAGGTGGCCGTCTGGGCGTGGAAGACCTGGGCCCCGAGCACGTCGGAGGGCATCAGGTCCGCGGTGAACTGGATGCGGGCGAAGCTCAGGCCGCAGGCCTTGGCCAGCGCCTCCGCGAGCGTCGTCTTGCCCACGCCCGGGACGTCCTCGAGCAGCACGTGGCCGCCGGCCACGAGGGACGTCACGACGAGCTGGAGCTGGGTGGGCTTTCCCTGCACCGCGCGGCCCAATTCCGTGGCGATGCGTTCCATCGCCGAGCGCGCGTTAGCGGGGGAGGGCACCGGGGAGAGGGCGCGGGCGGGCTGGTTCATCTGCCGCCACTGTAGCCCACTCCCTCGTCCGCCAACATGCTTCGCGTCCGGGCGGGTGGGCTCGGACGCTCCCTCCTGGGTCGGCGGAGCGCCTAGGCCAGGAAGATGTCTTCGGGCGTGTAGTACGCGGGGCGCTGCGGCGTCCCTGTGCGCACACCGAAGTAACGGAACATCCGCTCGTGGTGGGTGGCAAGGCCGCGCAGCTGCACGGTCCGCTCGACCAGCCCCTGGGTCAGGACGCCCACCGCGCTGTCCTTGAACTCCTTCAGGTGGGCGAAGTCCAGGACGACCTCGCAGTCACTCAGGGTGCTCAGCGACGTCTGGACCTCCTCCGCCGTCTTGCCATCCAGCGTGCCTTCCAGTCGCAGCGTCACGGAACCCGCGGACTCTTCACGGTGGATCTGTAGCCCGGCCATTGCTGTCTTCTCCAAGTTGGCGCGGAGCCTGTGGCGGACTGGTGGGGTGCCAGTCCTTCCACGGAGGACCCGTGGAGCGCTCCCGCCCGGCGCACAGTGCACATGGGCCGCGGGTTTCGTTACCCCCCTGAGGCAACTTTCTCGCGACTGTCAGGCAACGGTCGGAAGGCGTGTTGCGAAGCGCTCAGCTCTTCTGGCCGCTGGCCTTCTGGGCTTCACGCTGCGTGATGGCCTTCTCCTGCTCCGTCTTCAGCTTGCGGAACTCCTTCACGACCTTGGCGGGGTAGCCGGCCATGAACTTCGTCCGGGCCTCCTTCTTGGCCAGGATGCGGCGGGCCAGGCCGGGGCCGGCGTTGTAGGCGACCAGGGCCTTCTCCACCGTCCCGAAGCGCTGGATCAGGTCCGCGAGGTACGCGGTGCCCAGCTCCACGTTCGTCTCCGAGTCGAAGAGGTTGCTGCTGCGGCCCAGGCGCATGCCAGCCTTGTCCGCCAGCCAGGTGCCCGTGTCCGGCATCACCTGCATCAGGCCCATGGCCCCCACGTGGGAGACCGCGTAGTTGTTGAAGGAGCTCTCGCAGCGGATGACGGCCACCACGAGCAGCGGGTCGATGTTGTTCCGGGCCGCCTCGCGGACGATGGCCACGGCCAGCCGGCGCTGCTGACGGGCGGGCAGGCCCGAGGCCTTCACCATCTCGGTGATGCCCAGCGCCTCGGCCTGGGCGTAGTGCGTCTCATCCTCGTACATCTGCAGCTTGGCCAGGGTGGCCTTCAGCTCCGCGTCGCGCTCCGCCAACTGGGCGCGAAGCATCGTCACCTCGGGCCCTTCTCCCTGCGGGCCCTCGGGCACCTGCACCGGAAACGCCAGCGCCGCCGTACCCGCCAAGAACCCCGCCGCCATCGCCACCGTCCAACCCCTCATCCCACCCCTCCCCGGCGACCGCCGTGCTGATCGCGCCCTTTGAGCCCCGGCGGCCGGTGCGGATGCACCGACCTGCCGACGGAGCAGCGCCTAAGCAGCCCGCGTGCCAGGGCTCGTCAATGGCGCAGCTCTCCTTAAGAGCGCCGCCAAAATGGCCTTGTTGGGGGGCCTCGTTTCACCCGCCGTCCTGAAAAAATGCCCGGCTGGAGAAGTGCCGTTCCCAACGGGAGGCTGTGAAAAGCACCGGGTTGCTCGTTCGGGTGCCTGTTCCTAGGTTTGCCCGCGCCAGGTTGTGGTGCGTGGAGGTGTGGCGTGTACTGGACGATGGGAATCATCCTGTTGGTGTTGTGGGGGCTGGGGCTGACGACGGGCTCCACCGAGGGGTACTGGGTTCACCTGCTGCTCCTCTTCGCGATGGTGGCGCTCCTCTTGGCGGTGGTGTCCCACGGCCGCCGGGCGGCCTCCGCATGAAGCGCGGGGCGCTGGAGATGAACCGGGTGGACCTGCCGCGCGACTCGGCCGGGTTCACACGGCGGGAGTGTCCGGAGTGCCAGCGGCCCTTCAAGACGCGGCCGGGGCCCATGGATGCCCGCGCGGTGCTCCACAAGCTGCAGGGCTTCTATCCCTTCGAGAACGCCCATGAGTGCGTGGAAGGCGTTCCCGTCTGGGGCTGTCCGTACTGCGGCCACCGCGCGGAGGCGGACGCCTTCCTCACCCCCGCGCAGCAGACGCACCTGGAGTCGGTGGCGCGCGGCTGGGCCGACCACGTCCGTTACGAGCAACTGGCCCACGTGGCGCGCACGCTGGCCGTCAACCCGAGCCCCACCTTCGTCGCGGTGGAGCCGGAGGCGCTGCCGGGGCCCATGGCCGCGGAACCGGACGAGCTGCTGCGCGTGCTGCCCATGCTCTGCTGCGGCGAAGAGGTGAAGGTGCTGTGGGAGTGGGATCAGGCGCTCCACTGCTTCTCGTGCGGCGCGCGGCATGATCCGATGAGCGGCCGCCAGCAGGTGGAGCTGCGTTTCGTCTCGGAGTGACTCGCGGGGTGGACGCGCGCGGGCCATGACGGCAGGCTGGAGGGGACATGACGCGTGTCTCCCTCCGGACCGTGCTCGCGTGGCTGCTGCTGGCCACGGGCGCTGCCTCCGCGCACGACGCCGATATCCTTTATATCCAGGCACACCGCGCCACGCCGGAGTCACCCGAGGTGCGCGAGGTGATGACGCTGACGCCGGAGGCCCTGGCCCGGCTCCTGTCGCTCGAGGGCGCGGGCGCGGCGCTGAACACCCGGGACGCGCTGGCCGGACAGCTCGAGGCCATCGCCGCGCGGGTCTGGGACGCGGCGCCCCTGGGCGCGGGAGGTCAGCCCTGCACGCGCGGCTCGCATGCCGCCGCGCCGCGGCGGGCCTTCGTGGAGCTGTCCGCCACCTTCACCTGTCCGCGGGGGCCGCTGCGCCAGCGCTTCGCCCTGTTGGCGCGGCTGCCGCCGGAGTACCGGGTGATCCTGGGCAGCGTGAGGGAAGGGGAGCTGCCCGGCGCCGTGTTCGCGGACGTCTCACGGCCGGAGGTGGCCCTGCCCGACGGGGTCCAGCGCATGTCGCTGGCCGGACGCTTCGCCGGTTGGGTGGGGCTGGGCATGCGCCACATCTTCGAGGGCGTGGACCACCTGGCCTTCCTGTTGGCCGTGCTCCTGGTGGGCGGAAGCTTCAAGCGGGTGCTGTGGCTGGTGACGTCCTTCACGGTGGCGCACTCGCTGACCCTGGGGGCCGCCGCGCTGGGGTGGGTGATGCTGGACGGTGCCCGGGCCCGCTGGGTGGAGGCCGCCATCGCCGCCTCCATCATCTATGTCGCGTTGGAGAACCTGATCCTTCGCGAGCACCGGCACCGGGGACTGGTCACGTTCCTCTTCGGACTGATCCACGGCTTCGGGTTCGCGGGCGTGCTGGCCGGCTACGGCCTGGGCGAGTCCGTGGCCACGGCGCTCCTGGGCTTCAACGTGGGGGTGGAGCTGGGGCAGGCGGTGGTGGTGGCGGTGCTGCTGCCCATCCTCCGCATGCTCCAACGCCGTCCGGCTTTGCACACGAGGACGGTGAGGGCGGTGTCCAGCGGAATCCTCGCGGCTGGTGGGTTCTGGATGGTCGAGCGCGCACTCGGTTGAATCCCGCGCGGGGCGTTCCTACGTTGGCGGCTTGAAGGTAGGAAACGGGGGGACGTCCATGGGTGCGAGGCATACCCGGCTGGCCGCGGCGCTGGCCGCCGCGTGGGAGGCGGAGGTCGTCTCCGCCCGGCGGATGACGGCGTTGGCGGAGCGAATATCGGATGCGAGGGTCCGGGCGCGGTTGATGGTCCTGGCTGCATTCTGCCGGGCCCACGCCTCGCGGCTGCTCGCACGGCTGGCCGCGCTGGGCCGCGGGCCCCTACCGGTTCCCCCCGAGAACATCGAGCTGGATCCGGACACCCTCCTGGAGCTGCGCCGCGAGGGCGCCTTCGCCCGGGCGTCCGCGGCCCGCTATGAGACGACGGCCGAGCTGGCCCGACAGCAGGCGGACCTCTCCTCCGCGTGGGTCTGCGAGCTGAACCGCACCGAGGAGCAGGACCGCTCCCGGGAGCTGCTGTCCCTGGCGGAGGGGGCCCTGGGACCGGTGGTGCACGGCGACGCGCCGGCCAGCGCCGCGCCGGGCGATTCCTGAGGGAATGTCATGGAGGGCTCGCTCCGCCGGTGACAGTCCCGGCGCATTGGGCGTAGAAATCCGTCCATGGCGAAGGAGAGCTACAACGACCTCATCTTCCAGCTGGGCGACCTCGCGCGGGACAGGCTTCCCGGCAAGCCCAACTGCCCCCGTTCCATGGACCGCGTCTACCGCGCCGAAGAGGCCGTGGTGGCGCGCCGGGATGAGCTGGCGGCGCTCGAGCAGGAGATGAACGACGAGGACGCGGCGTATTCGGACTTTCTCGCCGTGCAGGACGAGGAGAAGGCCCGGCAGGGCGTCATCGTCAAGAAGTGGAAGAAGGCGGTGGATGCCATCGACGGCAAGGTGAAGGAGCTGCGCAAGACGCTCGCGTCCCGCAAGGCGGACCTTCGCTACGCCGAGGATGGCCTCAACAAGCTGGAGCAGAAGATCGCCGACATGGAGCTGACGGGTGAGGCCCCCGCCAAGATTGATCTGGCGCGAACCAACCTGAAGAAGAACCGGCTCCAGCAGATGCGGCTGGGCCGCGAGCTCGAGGATCTGGAAGCCCGCCTGGCCACCGCCCTCACCCCCGAGCCCGGTCAGCCCGGCGCGGCGGGCATCCTGGCGCACAAGCGCATGCTGGAGATGGAGGACGAGGCCGAGGAGCGGAAGCTCGACCACGAGCAGCGCATGGCGGAGATCGACCAGGCGATCGCCGCCAAGGAGCCGCAGGTCCAGGCCGCGGAGGATTATCTGGATCAAGCACTGTTCCTCCTGGGCGAAGACGTGTATGCACAGCGCATCAACGATGCGCAGCTCGCACCGTTCTACCCGCGGTTGGATCGCGCGCAGTGAGAGGGGCACCCGCCCGTAGTGCTTGACGGCGGGGACCTGTCTGCTACATTGCGCCGCTTCCTGGCGACCGCGGGGACGCGTGCAGTCCAGGTCATTGAACTTATTGGGTTTTTCCGCGCCACCAGCGCGCTGGCAGTGAGGACGACGTGAAGGGTCTGATTGGCAAGAAGATCGGCATGACCCAGGTGTTCAACGATGAGGGCAACCTCGTCCCGGTCACGGTGATCGACGTGGGCACCTGCCAGGTCGTTGGCAAGCGCACCCCGGAGAAGGACAAGTACTCCGCGGTGACCATCGGGTTCGGTGAGATCCGCGAGAAGATTCTCAACCTGGCCGAGCGGGGCTTCTTCAAGAAGGCCAACGCGCCTTACCGCCGCCACCTGAAGGAGTTCCGCGTCACGCCGGAGGAGGCCGCCTCCTTCAACGTGGGCGACGCCGTCAAGGCCGACATGTTCGCCAAGGGCGAGCTGGTCGACGTGACGGGCGTCACCAAGGGCCGCGGTTTCTCCGGCGTCATGCGCCGCTGGAACTTCAAGGGCTCGCAGACCAAGACGCACGGTACGCACGAGTACCAGCGTCACCCGGGCGCCATCGGTCAGCGTAAGACGCCGGGCCGCGTGTACCCGAACAAGAAGATGCCCGGTCACTACGGCGTGGAGCAGGTCACCACCCAGAACCTGACCGTCGTCGAAGTGGACGCGGAGAAGGGCCTGGTGCTCGTGAAGGGCGCCGTGGCCGGTCACCGTGACGGCGTCGTCTACATCCGCCCCAGCATCAAGGCGGCCATGCGCGCGCAGCACAAGGCCGCGCGCGGCGCGTAGTTCGCTGCTGAGCGTCTGACGCTCGAAACGCCCCGCTGCCGGGCCCGGTTCTCCGGGCATCCGGGCGGGGCGTTTGCTTTGCGGGGTAGGGCGCGTGCGGTTTCCGCGGGCTGGGCAGGGACTTGCCCCGCGTGACGACCCGGCTGCCTGCTCCATCACGTCCCGTGCCACGGCATGCCCCGGAAACGTTGACCGGTGGGCGTCCGGTGGGGACGACCGTGAAAAGAATTCCGACTCCCGGCCATCTCGGCTTGTCGGTCTGGGAAGCCGTGCGCACATCCAGGCGCCACGAAGGAGTCCCGCTGAGTGACGCGGGCTCCGTGGCTCGGGGAGTCCAGACACTCCCGCTCATGGCGGCCCACCCCAAGGGCCGGGCAGGATTATGATCGCACGCACGCTCTGCGTCTTTGCTTCGTTGGCAGTCTCGCTGGCGGCGCCAGTCTCCGCGGCGCAGGACGACGAGAACGTCCTCGACAACGTCGTGGTCCGCAACCGGCTGTACGAGCCGGGCGGGAACCTGGAGGTGTCGCTGGGCGTGGGGCTGCCGCTGCAGACCCACCTGACGGCGCACTACGTCTTCAACGCCGGGGTGGCCTACAACCTCTTCGACACCTTCGCGGTGGAGGCGCGGGCGGGCTACGCGGCCAGCCGCCACACGGGCCTGGCGCGGTCCATCTCCGAAAGCTTCCTCAACCGCGAGGACAAGCGCGTCACCGACGAGCTGGAGGACCTCTGGCAGATGAACCTGCACGGGGTGGCCGGCGTCCGGTGGGCGCCCATCTACGGCAAGCTCAGCCTGCTGTCGGACCTGCCCGCGCACTTCCAGGCCTATGTCTGGGCGGGCGGCGGCCTGGCCTCGTTCCAGCGCAACTCCGTCATCCAGTGCACGCAGGTGGTGAACCGCCAGCTGGGCATCTGTGACAACCGCACGTCCGTGGATGATCGCGGCTCCGCCTCGGAGAACTACTGGGTGAAGGAGTCGCGCGTGGCCCCCGTGGTGTCCGCCGCGGTGGGCTTCCGCTTCTTCATCCTGAAGAACCACGGCGTGCGGCTGGAGCTGCGCGACTGGGTCTTCCAGGACAACTACCGCGTCAACCTGGTCCGGGACGCGTGGGAGGCGGGGGAAGCGACGGGAGAGCCCGCGCGCAGCCCTGGCCTCACGCACCTGGTGCAGTTCGACCTTGGCTACACCTTCTCCTTCTAGGTCCACCTGACTATGCGACCGATCCTGTCCCTCGCGCTCCTCGTCGCCACGGCCACGCAGGCCGCGCCGCGCGTCCCGGCCCCGGCCTTCGCGCTGGCGCAGGTGCAGCAAGTGCCCGCGCCCGGCGCGGAGACGGCCGTGCCGCCTCCCACGCAGCCGGCCTCGCTCCCGGAGGCGCCCCGCGGCCCGGCCTCCCGGCCCGAGCCCCTGGTGCCTGAAACCCAGAACGTCCGCTCCGGCTCCGCGCCCACCCGTGGCGCGGGGACGGCGGCGGAGGTGGAGCGCCCGCCCGCGCCCGCGGCCGAAACCGGCGTGGCGTCCGAGCCGGCGCCAGCCACCGAGCCCGCGCCCACGGTGGACACGCAGACGGCGCCGCCTTCCACGGAGCTGGCGGGCCAGGAAGCGCCGCCCGTGCCGGATGACGCGCCGGTGCTCACGGCCGACCTGGAGTCTTCCGACGCGCCTCGCACCACGGACGTACAGCAGCAGCGGCTGGTGAACGGCGCGCCGCTCTACAACCCGAACGTGTCGGTGCACATCGTCCAGAAGAAGCGCTTCGCGGACGAGGGGCGGCACGAGCTGACGGTGTACCCGGCCACGGTGCAGGTGAACGGCAAGTACACCAACCACGCGGGCACGGCGGCGCACTACACCTACCACCTGCAGGAGAACTTCGCGCTCCAGGTGATGGGCCAGTACAACTGGTACTCCAACGAGAGCGCCTTCAACCTGGAGCTCATCGACAAGGTCCGCGAGCAGGCGCAGGCGGCCTCGTCGCTGCTGCTCGTGTGGGGCGCGCACGCGGGCGTGGAGGTGACGCCGCTGTACGGCAAGTTCGCCTTCCTCAACAACTCGCTGGCGCAGTTCAGCCTGGTGCTCAGCGGCGGCGCGGGCGTGGGCTCCACGCGGCACCTCATCCGCCCCGCGGTGACGAACGAGGTGGACGGCCAGTCCTTCAACGTGCCCGCGCGCTTCGGTGACACGGGCACCAAGTTCCTCGGCTCGGTGGGCGGCGGCTTCCGCCTCCAGTTCGGTGAGTCGTACGCGCTGCGCGTGGAGGTCCGGGACCTCATCTACACCGCGCGCGTGGACCGGGTGGATGGCTGCAACCTGGCCGACTTCGAGGCGCTGGAGGCCGCGCGCTCCACCAACCAGGACTTCGCCTCGCTGAACCTGAGTGGCAGCTGCCGCTACCAGCGCTTCGACGGCGTGGACCCGAAGACTCGGAAGAACTACCGCGAGGACATCATCCTGGGCCGCGACCTGGTGGCCGAGCCGTCCTCCGACGTCCTCAACAACGTCAGCTTCTACGCCGGCTTCTCTGTCCTCTTCTGATGCACAGGAAGGCCCGAACCGCCATGAAACGACTGCTCAGCCTCTTCGTCGCCCTGGCGCCGCTCACGGTGCTCGCCCAGCAGGACCCGGGCGGCTACAACCGCGCGCTGGCCGCCTTCAACGCCGGTGACATGGACACCGCCGCGCCGCTCTTCTTCGACCTCGCCGAGCGCGCCTCCGACCCGGAAGTGAAGGGCAAGTCGGAGTACTTCCTCGGACAGGCCCTGGCCAAGAAGGGCCTGCCCGTCGCCGCGTTCATCGCCTACGCCGCCATCGTCAACGCCGGGCCCTCGCACCCTTCGTACCTGAAGGCCGTGGAGGGGCTGGTGGACATGCAGCAGCAACTGGACGAGCACAACCTCATCCCCAGCATCCTCAACCAGGCCTACACCGAGGACGTCCGCGACCGCTGGGTGACGCTGCCCAAGGAGGTGCTCGCGCGCATCAACTACCTGGTGGGCACGGTGAGCCAGCGCAAGAGCCGCTTCGAGGAGGCGCGCTCGCTGCTGGAGGCGGTGCCGCAGGACAGCCGCGTCTACGCGAAGTCCCGCTACCTGCTGGGCGTGGTGCTGTCCGACCCGCGCTTCCCGGGGCGCCCCGGCGAGGCCACCGCGCTGGACAAGGAGGCCCTGGCCGCGTTCAACGCGGTGCTGGCCGCGAAGGAAGGACAGCTCGACCTGCGCGCCACGCAGCACCTGGCGCTCATCGCCCTGGGCCGGCTGCACTACCGCCGCGGCGAGTACGCGGACGCCAGCGCCGCGTATGAGCGGGTGCCGCGCTACTCGCGCTACTGGGACCAGGCGCTCTTCGAGAACGGCTTCGCGCGCTTCCAGAACGAGGACTTCGGCGGCGCGCTCGGAAGCCTGCAGGCGTTGCACGCGCCGCAGTTCGAAGGCGCCTTCCAGCCCGAGTCGTGGATCCTCAAGGCGACCGTCTATTACTACTCGTGCCTCTACGACGAGGTGAAGACGACGCTGGCGGCCTTCGACGAACTGTACGGCCCCATGGAGAAGCAGCTCGAGCCCTTCGCCGGCGAGGAAGACGCGCTGGTGCAGTCCTACAACCTGGTGGCGGCGGAGAACCGCCGGCTCCCGCGCCCCGTGTACCTGTGGCTGCGCAACAACGAGCGCATCCGTGAGGTGATGCGGATGCTGGAGCGCGTGGACACGGAGAAGCGCGCGCTGGTGGGCGGACGGTGGCGCGGCACGCCGCTGGCGGCGCAGACCACGGCGTCGCTGGAGGACGTGCGAGGCACCTTGCTCCAGGTGGGTGGCACGCTGGCGCAGAGCCGCATCCGTGAAGCATCGGACAACCTGCGGACCTTCTCCGACCAGGCGGAAATCATCCGCGTGCAGACGGCCTTGGATGAGAAGGATTTGCTGCAGGCGGGCGTGGACCAGAAGGCGCTGCTGACGCGTCAGTCCTTGTATCGCCCGAAGATGCCCGGCGCGGCGTGGAACTACTGGAAGTTCCAGGGTGAGTTCTGGCGCGATGAGATTGGTTATTACCAATACACGCTGAAGCGTGGCTGTCCCGCGAAGACGGCGGAACAAACGCCGTGAGTCCGTGGGCGGCGTTGTCGCCCAACGTCGCACCTTCGAGGGGCCGTTTCCGCGCGATGTATCGCGGACGCGGCCCCTTCGTCTTGGCCACTTCTCAATCCAGAAGTGCGCATCTACTTTTCGTCGTCCCTCGTCAGTGGGTGCTGCGTTGCCCGCATGCCGGGTCGGCTTCACGGCAGGAGCTCGCATGAAGGTGGTTCTTCGTTTCGGTGCGTTGGCGGTGGGCGCGGTGCTCATCACCGGCGGGGTGGGAGAGGCGGCGGAAACGCAGACCCGGAGGGCGGGGAAGAAGCCCGCCTCGGCGTCCGCGTCGAAGACCTCCGGGGCCAAGGCCACGGGCAAGAAGAAGGCCGCGAAGCCGCAGGCCGCCAGCAAGGCAGAGGAGAAGGCGCCGCCGCCGGGGGTCGCGCCCGAGGACGTGCGCCAGGGCCCCGCGCGGGTGCAGCCGGCCTCCACGAAGTTCGCGTCGCTGCCGCGCATCCCGGACGCGAAGCGCGACGCGCTCGCGGACAAGAAGCGTGACGAGGCCATCGAGGCCTTCAAGCGGCTCATCCCCAAGCTGCGCGACGGCAACCCGCAGAAGGCGGAGATGCTCTACCGCTTGTCGGAGCTCTACTGGGAGAAGTCCAAGTACCTCTACGAGCTGGAGATGACGCGCTTCCTGGAGGCGGAGAAGAAGTTCGACGCCGCCGTGGCGCGGGGCGAGAAGGTGGAGGCCCCGAAGCAGGACCACCGCGACAGCGAGCGCTACCGCGCGGAGACGATGGGCATCTATGAGGAGATCCTCCGCGCCTATCCGGACTATCCGCAGCGCGACGAAGTGCTCTTCTCCATGGGCTACAACTACTACGAGCTGGGACGCCGCGAGGACGCGGTGGCCCGCTACGAGGAGTTGATCCGCGACTTCCCCAAGTCGCAGTTCGTGCCGGACGCCTACATCCAGCTCGGCAACCACTACTTCGAGAACAACAAGCTCATCCCCGCCAAGCAGAACTACGAGAAGGCGCGGGACTCGGGCGTGCCCAAGATCTACGCCTACGCCGTCTACAAGCTGTCCTGGTGTGACTACAACACCGGCGACTACGAGCTGGGCCTGAAGAAGCTGCACGAGGTGGTGGACTACGCCGCCAAGAGCCCGGAGCTGGGCGACCTCCGCACCGAGGCGCTCAACGACTTGACGGTGTTCTACGTCCAGCTCGACCAGCCCAAGCAGGCCATCGCGTACTTCAAGGAGAAGGCGCCGGAGCAGCGCGTGGGCCGGCTGCTGGCCAAGACGGCGGCGGGCCTGGTGGACGCGGGCCACTTCGACAGCGCCATCCTCACGTACCGCACGCTGGTGGACGACGCGCCCATGGGCGCCAACGCGCCGGAGTACCAGCAGGCCATCGTCCGCGCCCACGAGGGGCTCCGCCAGCGTCAGCTGGTTCGCAAGGAGATGAAGCGGATGGTGGATCTCTACAGCCCGGGCGGCGCGTGGTGGAAGGCCAACGAGGACAAGACGACCGTCCTGCGCAACGCCTTCAACGTCACCGAAGAGGCCATGCGCGTCATGGTGACCGAGTACCACCAGGAGGCGCAGAAGACGCGCCAGGTGGAGACCTACCGGCTCGCGCGCGACATCTACAAGCAGTACGTGGACGCGTTCGCCTCCAACGCGAACCCGGACTTCGTGGCGGACTCCGCCTTCAACCTCCGCTTCTTCTACGCGGAGATCCTCTGGGCGCTGGAGGAGTGGGAGGCCGCGGCGGCCGAGTACGACGCCGTGGTGGCGTTCAAGATTCCCGACCGCGACACGGCGCGCGAGGTCTCCAACGAGGCGTACCGCAAGAGCGCCTCGTACAACGCCATCCTCGCCTACGACAAGCTGGTGAAGATCGAGCGAGGGCAGCTCGCCAAGAGCGACCTGCGCGACGGCCAGAAGGTCGACGAGAAGAAGGACAAGGGCGACGTCGCCAAGCAGAAGATCGTCAAGCGTGACGCGAAGGACCGCGAGGAGGAGCCGCTCACGAAGTTCGAGGACCGGCTCGTCGCCGCGTGCGACGTCTACGTGAAGCTGTATCCGAACTCGCCGGACGAAATCGACCTGCGCTACCAGTCCGCGGTCATCCTCTATGACCGCAGCCACTTCGTGGACGCGGCGCGGCGCTTCGGGGAGATCATCGAGAAGTTCCCCGAGGAGCGGCGCTCGCGGGACGCGGCCGACCTCACCATGTACGTGCTGGAGAGCCGGGAGGAGTGGCTCGAGCTCAACACGCTGTCGCGCAAGTTCCTCGACAACAAGAAGCTGTCCAAGCCCGGTACGGACTTCGCCGTGCGCGTCAGCCGCGTCGTCGAAGGCAGCCAGTACAAGTGGGTGGATGAAATCGTCTACAAGAAGGAGAAGAACCCGAAGAAGGCCGCCGAGGAGTTCCTCCGCTTCGTGACGGAGTTCCCCAAGTCGGAGAACGCGGACCGCGCGCTCACCTACGCGATGATCATCGCGCAGGAGGCGGGTGAAATCGACAAGGGGCTCGCGGCGGGTGAGCGCTTCCTCAAGGAGTACCCGCGCAGCCCGTTCGAGCTGAAGGCGCGCTACTCGCTGGCCGGCCTCTACGAGAAGGTCGCGGAGTACCGCAAGGCCGCCACCATGGCGGAGTCCTTCGTCGCCAGCTACGACGCCGCGGTGAAGGCGCAGGACGCCGACGGCAAGAAGGGCAAGTCCAAGGCCACCGCCAAGGTGGCGACCGCGCCCGGCGCGGAGGACGCGGAGACCCGGCGCGAGCGCCTGGCCGCCGAGCGCAAGGCGCTGGTGGAGGAGGCCGGCGGCTGGGTGGCGGACGCGCAGTTCAACGCGGGCGTGTGGTGGGAGGGCGCCGGGGAGCCGCAGAAGGCCGTGGCCGCCTACAACGCCTACGTGTCCCGCTTCAAGGACCGCAAGGACGTGCCGCAGGTGGCCTTCGCGGCGGCCAGCGCGTGGGAGAAGGAGAAGCGATGGAGCGAGGCGGCCCGGGCCTTTGGCGCCTTCGCGGAGACCTACGGGCGGGACTCGCGCTCCAGCTCCGCGCAGGTGTACCTGGCGCGCTACCGCGAGATGCTCGCGTACGAGCAGCTGAAGAACGCGCGCGAGCAGGAGCGCGTGCAGGGCGAGCTGGTGCGGGCGTGGAACCGCCTGCCGGAGAACGCGCGCAAGGACACCGCGGTGCTCAACGCCTATGGCCACGCGCGCTTCCTGTCGCTGGAGCCGGCGTGGAAGCGCTACACGGGCATCCGCTTCTCGCGGGTGAGCACCATCCGCCGGGACCTCGCGGCGAAGCAGAAGGAGATCCAGCGGCTGGAGAAGGAGTACCTCGCGGTGCTCTCCACCGGCTCGGGTGACTGGGGCATCGCGGCCCTCACCCGCGTGGGCCTGGCGTACGCGGACTTCGCGCGCAACATCATGGACTCGCCGGACCCCACGGGGCTCGACGAGGAGCAGCTCGCCATGTACCGCGGCGAGCTGGAGAACCTGGCCCTGCCGCTGGAGGACAAGGCCTCCGAGGCCCTGGAGAAGGCGCTGGAGAAGGCCTACGAGCTGGGTGTCTACAGCCCGTGGACGTTGACGGCGCAGGACCAGGTGAACCGGCTGCGGCCCGGCGCCTACGCGCAGGTGCGGCAGGTGAACTACCGGGGCAGCGACACGCTGGTGCGCTCGGACCTGGTGCGGGTGCTGGAGGGCGCCACCGCCACGACGCCCGTGCCGGAGTCCGAGAAGCCCACGGAGCCGGGACAGGAGCCAGCGGGACAGCAGCCGTCGGATGACGCGGCGCAGGCGCCCACCGCGTGGCGCGGGGAGGTGCTGCGATGAAGGCGTTTCGCAATCAATGGACGCAGGTGGGGGCGGGGAAGACGCAGATGAATTGGTTCCGTTCGATGCTCGTGGGCTCGCTGGCCTTCACGGCCGCGTGCGCGTCGGGTCCGCAGAAGAAGCCGTCCGTCCTGCCGGAGACGGCGCCTCCCGCGGCGCAGCAGCCGGCGCCCGCGCGGCAGAAGCCCGAGGCGCCTCCCTCCGCGAACCCCAGCGACGCGGAGGAGGCCTTCGCGGCGGCGCTGCGCGCCTACGAGGCCGGCGACCTGGACGCCGCGCGCAAGGGCTTCGAGGCGGTGGTGAACGAGCTGCCGCAGAGCCTCAACGCCCAGTTCAACCTGGGCGTCATCGCCGAGCGGCAGGGCCGTCCGGACGACGCGCGGGTGGCCTACGAGAAGGTGCTCCTGTTGGACCCGGCGCACGTGCCCGCGGTCGTCAACCTGGGCGTCATGTACCGCGAGCAGGGGCGGGTGGAGGAGTCCATCGCCCTCTTCGAGCGCGCGCTGAAGGTGCCTGGGCGTGAGTACGACGCCTCGCTGCTCAACAGCCTGTCCATCACCTACCGCGTGGCGGGGAAGCTGGATGAGTCGGAGGCCGCTGCTCGGCGCGTCCTGGTGCGCAACAAGGACAACCCGGGGGCTTACAAGAACCTGGCGCACGTGGCCTACGCGCGGGAGAAGTACCGCCTGGCGGAGCTGCTGGCGGGGACGGCGCGCAAGCACGCGGAGAACGACGCGTCGCTCTACAACCTGCTGGGCATGGTCTACCTGAAGCTGGACGACCGCGCTCGCGCGCTGGCCCAGTTCCAGAAGGCCGTGTCCCTGGACGCGAAGTTCATCCCGGGCTACCTCAACCTGGGCGCGCTGGCGCTGAGCTACCGCGACTACGCGGGGGCGGAGCGCTCGTTCGGCAAGGCGGTGGAGCTCGAGCCAGGCTCGCCCGACGCGGCGCTGTACCTGGCCTGGGCGCTGGATGGGCAGAAGGGCCGCGATCCGAAGAAGGGTATCGCCGCGGGTGAGGTGTTCGAGAAGGTGCTGGCCACGCGCAAGGACCTCCCGGAGGCCGTGTGCGGCGCGGGCTGGGCGTATGCGTCCGACCGCGCGGGCTGGGAGAAGGCCATCGCGTTCCTCGACCGCTGCAAGGGGTTCGAGACGACGACGGACACCGACAAGCAGATGATCACGGCCAAGGTCAGCGGCCTGCAGAACATGCTCAAGGCCCCGCCGCCCGCGGCGGCGGTGGAAGCCGAAGGCGATGGCGCTCCGGCGGATGAGGCCATTGGTGGTGGCGGAGCTCAGCCCGCGCAGGGCGCTGGAGGTGAAGGCGCGCAGCCCGGGCAGGGCGCGGAAGACGACGCCACGGGCGGCGCGGGCGCGCAGCCTGGGCAGGGTGACGAGGCCACGCCCAGGGACGACGCGACCGGTGGGGCGGGGGCGCAGCCCGCGCAGGACACGGACGTGGCGCCGGAAGGTGATTCCACCGGAGGCGCCGGCACCGAGCCCCACTGAGGGCGTGTTCCCGTGGGTTCGGCATCGAGCGCTCGCGGGACGCCACACCAGCAGGTGCGGTGGGCGCTGCACCCGTGGAGGCCTGCCTCCGAGCTCGCCCATCCGCGCGCTCCGCGCCTGCCGAGCGCCGACACGGAGCCCTCGCGGGGGATGGTCCCGCGACGTCGGCACCGAGCCCACCCAGGGCACGAACAACGCTCCCGCGGGTGATGCCACTGGCGGGAGTGAGGCGCCGGCTTCTCCCCGTGGCGAAGGGGCGCCCGCAGGCAACGGTGTCTAGCCGTCACCAGCCGCCTCGGGCACATGACGCGGCGAGCCCGGAGCGAGGCCTGCGGCGCGGTCACCACGCATTACAGTCCGGAACGCAGCACCGCACGGCGTTGCCACTCACCGAAGTGGCAACGCCGTCTTCGCGATACGGGCCGGTGCAAGCCACCTGACACACGCCCCGACGCTCGGCGGCACCCGGGGCTCAGGGGCGGTTGGACAGACAGCGGAAGCATCACCCCCGTAGGCAGGCTGGAGTTCTGGCGAAGAAGGACGGAACTTTTTTCCCCTCTCCAGGCTGCAACATCCGGATGAGCAGGCGAGTTCCTCTGGATTCAAGGACTTGAGGTTGGATCGCGCTGTGCAAGAGGAGGCTGCGTATGAGGCGACTGGTAACAGCGGTGTTGCTGGGCCTGGTGATGGCGCCAGCGGTGGCGATGGCACAGGAGTCGAGAGACACGGTGAACGTCATCCAGGAGGAGGACCGCACCGTCTTCCGCAAGAAGACAGTCATCGACTTCACGGACGTCGCGGTGGAGGGCGAGCTCACGAAGCCAGAGGGCTCCTACGTGCTCCACCGGAAGAAGACGGACTTCCAGAGCCTCATCAAGGTCCGGGACAACTTCGATCCAGAGTTGCAGAAGTCAGTCGACAACCTCTAGCGGCAGCGGGCGGCGGCAGTCGTTCTCAGGGCGGAAGGGAAGAGGGAAAATCCTCATGGCGGCGGCGAAGAACAACGGCTTGACGCTTCGGATCACCGGGCCGGATGGCTCCACGGCGGAAGCCGTGTCGGAGGCCGAGAGCGTCATTGTGGGCTCAGGCGCTCAAGCGGCGGTGAAGATTCAGGACCCGCGGGTCTCGAACCTTCACGTGATGCTCAAGGTGGACAAGGATGGCTCCGTCACGGCCATCGACCTGGGCAGTGAAGGCGGCACGGAGGTGCGAGGCCAGAAGCTGGTCCTCCCCACCGCGCTCAACCCCGGGGATGTGTTGACGGTCGGCGGCAGCCGGGTGGAGGTGCTCTTCGGCGCCACGCCGTCCGAGCGTCCTTTGCCGGCGGGAGCCCGCGTGGCAGGGCCCGTGTTCCAGGGCACGCTGCCTCCGGCGAGCCCGGTGGCGTCTCCGATGCGGGCCGCGGGGCCGCGCACGGAGCTGCCGAACCTGGTTCCGGCACCGCCGCCTCCCATGCACCCCGCCTCGCGCCCGGTGTCCGCGGCGCTGGGCAACCGCGTGGAGCGCGGCGCGTCTCCCGGCATGATGCCGGTGGAGCCGCCCGTGCCGCCGCGTCAGGTGCCGCCCGGACTCCAGTCCCGGACGACGCCCACGGCGCGCAAGCCGGACGCGGCGGCGAACACCGCGGCGACGGCGCGCCGCACGGTGGCGCCGCACCTCCAGGAGCCCCTGCCTCCCGAGGCGATGCCCACGTCCGACGCGCGCGTCCTCCAGGTCGCGCTGCTGTGGGGCGACACCATGCTGGAGGTCCAGCACTTCAAGGACGGCGTCCCCGTCACCATCGGCGAGGCGAAGAAGAACTTCTTCAACGTCTTCACGCCGTCGGTGGGCAAGCGCCACGTGCTCGCGGTCAGCAAGAAGGACACGCTGGAAGTGCGCGCTCCGGCGGGGGCGCGGACCTTCGTCACCAACCAGGGCCACGTGCGCACCAAGGACGCGCTGCGGGCCGCGGGCGCGCTCTCCGGCCAGGCCGGTGAGGACGCCGAGCAGGTCTTCACCCTGGGCCTGCATGACCGGGTCGAGGTGTCGCTGGGCACGGTGTCCTTCGTCGCGCGCTACGTGAAGCCGTCGCCGGTCATCACCGCCGCGTCGCTGAAGGACTCCGACTTCACCTTCTTCAAGATCACCAGCATCTGCATGCTGGCGGGCCTGGCGGTGGTGCTGGCCATGGTGCTGACGCCGCGCCAGGAGGTGCCGCAGAGCGCGGACATCTTCGAGTCCCAGCAGCGCGTGGCGAAGCTCCTCATCACGCCGGAGAAGAAGCTGGAGGCGAAGAAGCTCCAGCTGTCCGCGCCGGAAGAGGGCGCCAAGGCGAAGGACGAGGAGGGCAAGTTCGGCAAGGAGGAGGCGAAGCAGCAGGAGGCGGCGCCTTCCAAGCCCGGCACCCCGGTGGTGGACAAGAGCAAGAAGGAGAAGGACCGGCAGGCGGTGGGCAAGGCCGGTCTGCTGGGCGCCTTCAAGGGCCTGAATGGCGGCGCCTCGGACGTGTTCGGCCCGGGCGGCTTCGGCACCGGCATCAACGACGCGCTGGGCGGCCTCAAGGGCGGCGCGGCCATGGGGGACGCGCAGGGCGTGGGCGGCCTGGGTTCGCGTGGCACCAGCAAGGGCGGTGGCGGCACCGCGCTGGGCATCGGTGGCCTCGGGACGCAGGGCACGGGGCGCGGCACGGGGGGCTCGGGCGGCATCGACCTGGGCGGCCGAGGCAAGTCCATCACCAAGGTCATCCCCGGCAAGACGACGGTGGTCGGCGGCCTCGATAAGGACGTCATCGCCAAGGTCATCCGGCGCCACCAGGGGGAGATCAAGTACTGCTACGAGTCCGAGCTGAACAAGGACCCGAGCCTCGCGGGCAAGGTGGCGGTGGCCTTCGTCATCGACCCGACGGGCGCGGTGTCCGACGCGAGTGTCTCCGAGACGACGCTGAACAACGCCGCGGCGGAGCGCTGCATGCTGTCGCGAATCCGCCGCTGGAAGTTCCCGGAGCCCAAGGGCGGCGGCGTGGTGTCCGTGACGTACCCCTGGCTCTTCTCTCCCGCGGGTGCGGGGGGGTAGTCGCCGCCAGGCGGCCGTGAAGCACCCTGAGTGGCGTGGACGGAACGGTCCACGCCACTTTCGTTTTCCCCCCACTGCCGGTTCGGGGGGGCCGTCATTAAATCTGCGCCGCTCCCGCGTTGCGCCGGGAGGGCACGATTGTCGGGAGGACCCGTGAAGAAGTCTCCGCTGATTGCCGCGCTCGCGCTGCTGTCGTCTCCGGTTCTTGCGGCCACGCCGCCGGAAGGGGTGCCCTTCGAGCCGCGCCGTGGCTTCTTCACCGAGACGGACGTGGGCGTGTTCTTCACCGTGGGCGGGGAGAACGCCTACTCCAACGCCCAGACGTACCTGCAGCTGGGCGTCGGGTACGACCTCACGGAGAAGCTGTCGCTGGGGGCCCACTTCGGGCTCGGCTCGTCCGCGCAGAACTGCTTCGCGGGCTACCTGCCCGGCACGGAGACGTGCGCGCTGTCGGACAACTTCACCATGGCCTTCCTGAACCTCACGGCGGCCTACCACGTCCAGGTCATGAACCGGCTGTACCTGACGCCCAAGGTGGTGGCGGGCTACACGCGCCTGGACCCCGCGCCGGTGAACCCCGGCCAGGGTGACCCGGGACGCGCCGTCAGCGCCCCCAACGCGGGCCTGGGCTTCGGCGTGGAGTACGCCACGGGCATGGACCACTTCTCCGTCGGCGCGGACCTGCTGGCCCGCTACATCATCGGGCCCAACATCACCTCCTTCGCCATCTTCCCGAAGGTGAAGTACACGTTCTGACGCCGGAAACACGAAGGGCCCGCCCCCAACGCAGTGGGAACGGGCCCCGGTGAAGCGAGGCGCCACGGGAGCGCCCCCGCGGGGACGGACTACTCGCCGTCGGCCGCGCGCTCCTCGCGCTTGCGGTCACGCTCGGCGCGGTAGCGCTCGCCCACCGCCAGCGCCTTCTTGCGCATGCGGATGGACTTGGGCGTCACCTCGACCAGCTCGTCGTCGGCGATCCACTCCAGCGCCTTCTCCAGGCCCATCTCCCGCGGCGGCGTGAGGATGACGTTCTCGTCGCGGCCGGAGGCGCGGATGTTGGTGAGCTTCTTCTCACGGCAGCAGTTCACGTTCAGCTCGGACGCGTGCGAGTGCTCGCCGATGATCATGCCCTCGTACACCGTGGCACCGGCGCCGACGAACAGCGCGCCACGCTCCTGGATGCTGAAGAGCGCGTACGGCACGGTGTCGCCCAGGCGGTCGGAGACGATGGCGCCGTTCTGCCGCTTGGGGATGTAGCCGAACCACGGCTCGAAGCCGTCGAACTGGCTGCTCATGATGCCCTCGCCACGGGTGATGGTGAGGAACTCCGAGCGGAAGCCGATGAGGCCGCGCGCCGGGATGCGGAACTGGAGGCGGGTGCGGCCCGAGCCCAGGCTGCCCATGTCCACCATGCGGCCCTTGCGGGGCCCCAGGCGCTCCGTCACCGAGCCGACGCTGTTCTCCGGCACGTCGCAGAAGAGGAGCTCCATCGGCTCGTGCAGCTGGCCGTCGATCTGCTTGGTGATGGGCTCCGGGTTGGAGGCCGTCAGCTCGTAGCCTTCGCGGCGCATGTTCTCGATGATGACGGCCAGGGCGAGCTCGCCACGGCCCACCACGCGGAACGCGTCCGGCGTCTCGGTGTCCTCCACGCGGACGGCCACGTTGCGGTAGGCCTCGCGGTAGAGGCGCTCACGCAGGTTGCGGGAGGTGACGAACTTGCCTTCCTTGCCCGCCAGCGGCCCGTCGTTGACCTTGAAGATCATCATCATCGTGGGCTCATCCACGGTGATGCGCGGCAGCGGCACCGGCTTCTCCACGTCGGAGATGGTGTCGCCGATGGAGATCTCCTCGATGCCGGCGATGGAGACGATTTCACCCGGACCCGCGTCCGGAATCTCCACGCGCTTCAGGCCCGAGAAGCCGTACAGCTTGACGATCTTGCCCGGCTGGATCTTCCCGCCTTCGCGGCAGACGGACACGGGCATGTTGGCGGTGATGCGGCCCGCCTGCACGCGGCCCACGGCCAGACGGCCGACGTAGTCGTCGTAGTCCAGGTTGGCCACCAGGAGCTGCAGCGACGTCTCGTCCGACTTCGGCGGCGGCGGGATGTGGTTGATGATGGCGTCGTACAGGGGCTCCAGCGTCTTGCCGGGCACGTCCAGGTCCGTGGACGCCTGACCCTGGCGAGCGATGGTGTAGAGGACGGGCATCTCCAGCTGCTTCTCGTCCGCGCCCAGGTCGATGTAGAGCGAGTACACGAGGTCCAGCACGTCCTTCGCGCGGGCGTCCTGGCGGTCGATCTTGTTGATGACCAGCACCGTCTTCAGGCCCATGGCCAGGGCCTTGCTGAGCACGAAGCGCGTCTGGGGCAGGGGACCTTCGGCGGCGTCCACCAGCAGGATGACGCCATCGACGAGGCGCAGACCGCGCTCCACCTCACCACCGAAGTCGGCGTGACCCGGGGTGTCGATGATGTTGATCTGCATGCCCTTGTAATTGACCGCGGTGTTCTTCGCGAGAATGGTGATGCCCTTCTCGCGCTCGAGGTCGTTCGAGTCCATCACCCGTTCGGCGACGTGCTCGTTGGTACGGAAGGTGCCCGCCTGGCGAAGCAGGTGATCGACGAGCGTGGTCTTGCCATGGTCGACGTGGGCGACGATGGCGACGTTACGAATGTTTTCGCGAGGAATCATACGAACCGAACTGTGATGGAAGGTGGGGTACGCCCGAGGGAGGTCGGGGCTTCCGAACCCCACCGGAACCCGGAAGGCGGGCGCTTATATGCCGCGAGTGCGTCCCCTGCAATGCAGCCGGAAGTCCAGCTTCCAACCGGACGGGGTTTTCACCGGGAGGTCATGAAGAAGCCCCGCCTCTGCCACCCATGAACAGGGCGGGGCGGCGTCTCCTTCCTCCGGCCTCCGCCGCCTCCCTAGAGAGGGGCGGGAGGGCTCACCGGGGGTGTGGGCTCCGGGGCGGGTTCGGGCGAGGAGACGCCGGTACGAACGTTCAGCCGCTCGCGGAGGAAGCGCTCGACCCGGGCCTCCACCAGCCCGGGAGCTTCGAGTGGGGCGGTGTGGGTGCCGTCCCGGATGAGCTCCAGCTCGGCGCCCGGAATCCGGTCCGCCATCTCCTCGGAGATCCAACCGGGGGTGAACTTGTCCTGGTCTCCGGCCACCACCAGGGTGGGCACGTCCACGTGGGGCAGGTGGTCCCAGGCGTTGTGCTCCGCCATGGAGTCCAGGGTGCGCACGAAGACGACGGGGTCCATCCGGGCCAGGTGGTCGAAGTAGGGGGCCAGGTCGTTGCGGGCGATTCGCTCGCGGTTCATCTCCAGGGAGATGGCGAGCTGCACCGTCAACTCCGTGCGCAGCATTGCGTGGATGAGGCGGGCGGACTGGGCCGGGTAGCGCTCCACCACGCGGCGGATGAGGGGGAAGGCGCGCTTGAGGGCGGTGGAGTCGTGGAAGGTGTCCAGCGGGTTGCCGTAGCTGCCGCACACGAGCACGAGCCCGCAGACGCGGTGGGCGTAGCGGCGGTGGAACTCCAGCGCCACCTGCACGCCCATGGAGTGGCCGAAGAGGACCACGCGCTCCATCCCGGTGGCGTCCAGCACCCGCCGCAGGTCGTCGCAGGTGTACAGCATGCCGATGCGCGAGCGGTCCTCCGGCACCGTGGAGCTGCCATGGCCCCGGTAGTGCCAGCGCAGCACGCGGTGGCGCCGCGCCAGGTAGGGCGACAGGTACTTCCAGGCGAAGCCGTCACAGCCCAGCCCGTCGCAGAAGACCATGCCGGGGAGGCCGTCCCCCTGGACCTGGTAGTACAGCTCCGCGCCATCCGGGACGCGCAGCCGGTCCTGGTGGAAGTACCGCGCGCTGCCAGTCATGCGTCGCCCATCTCCGCCTCGTCGTCGGGCAGGCCCTTGTCCAGGCCGTAGCGGGAAATCTTCAGGATGAGGTTGGAACGGCTGATGCCCAGCTCCCGCGCCAGCCGGCTCTTGTTGTAGCGCGTTCGCAGCAGGCCCTGCTGAATCATCTCCCGCTCCAGGGCCTCCACGGCCTCGTGCAGCTTGCCGTGCGCGCGCGGCGAGATGAAGGGCCCACCCCCGGGAATCACCGCGTCGCGGATGCGGCTGGAGAGGAGCTCGGCGGGAATGGACTCCAGCTCGCCCCCGAGCACGAGCAACCGCTCGATTTCGTTCTCCAGCTCGCGGATGTTCCCGGGCCACGCGTACGCGCCCAGGATGGCCAGGGCCTCCGGCGCCAGCCCCCGGGCGCGCTGGCCCTCGCGGTGGTGCTTGCGCAGGAAGTGGTCGATGAGGACCGGCATGTCGTCCCGGCGCTCGCGCAGGGGCGGCAGCTGCACGCGGATGACGTTGATGCGGTAGAAGAGGTCCTCGCGGAACTCGCCGCGCTTGACGAGCTCGCCCAGGTCCTTGTGGGTGGCGGCGATGACGCGGACGTTGACCTCCTTGAGCTGCGTGCCGCCCACGGGGAGGAAGGTGCCCTCCTGCAGCACGCGCAGCAGCTTGACCTGGAGGGCGGCGGACATGTCGCCCACCTCATCCAGGAAGAAGGTGCCGCCGTCGGCGACCTCGAAGAGGCCCTTCTTGTCCCGCAGCGCGCCCGTGAAGGCGCCGCGCGTGTGGCCGAAGAGGGCGCTCTCCAGGAGGTTGTCGTTGAAGGCGGAGCAGTTCTGCACCACGAAGGGCTGCTCCGCGCGGGGGCCGCTGTGGTGGATGGCGCGCGCCACCAGCTCCTTGCCCGTGCCGGACTCGCCGTTGATGAGGACGGTGGACTCGGAGTTGGCCACCTTCTCCATCAACCGGAACACCTCCATCATGGGGCCGGAGCGCCCGATGATCTTCTCGAAGCGGAAGCGTTCGTTCAGCGCCTCGGGGGCCTCGGACCCGCCCGCGCCTTGCTGCGAGGCGGCCTCGTGGGTGGCGATCTCTCCCGCCGCGCGCTCCAACAGGTCGGACAGCTTGCTCAGGTCGGCGCCGTCGAGGACGGGCACCTGTTCCGCCAGCCCACGCAGGTCCGCGTGCGGTGGGGCGAACTGGCGCACCTTCGCCTCGAGCACCTCCGCCTCGCGCGCGTCGAGCGGCTGGCGGGCGAAGCCCTCGACGAAGAGGAAGCCTTCGTACTCGTTGGCGATGTAGAGTGGCGCGCCCACGATGCTGAAGTTGAGGTGGCAGTCGTGGACGAGGGAGCGGCGCACCTTCTTGTTGGCCTTGAACTTCTCGTTGAGCACCCGGACGGACTGAACGCAGCGCCGCAAGCCCTCCTTGGACGTCAGGGCGAGCCGGCACGGCGCATTCGGAGGAGGCGTGATGTCCCCCTGCTGCCATGCATGCACCACGCCGTGGCGGTCCGCGAAGGCAAGCTCCACCTGCCACCACTTGCGAATGACATCCCTGAGCATGATGATGGTGTGCAGGTTCAGATGCTTCCCGTAGTCCATCCTCATCTCCGTCGCGTCTCCCCACGCGGCGGGGCAGGGGACGCCGGGACTGGCGGCAGCCAGATTCCCGGGCTCTCATACCTCATGAATGGGCGTTGGCCGCACCTCTCTCTCACGTGACTACTCCCCCTTACACCCGCGGTGAATCCGGGCATGGCCACGCGCATGACCACGACGATGGTCACGGCCACCACCACCCTCATCACGGCCATGGGCATGGGCACGGACATGCGCACGGTCCCAGGAAGGGCGGACTGGCGGAGGAGCGGAAGCGGGACAAGCGCCGGCTCATCTTCGCGCTGGTGCTGACGGCGACCATCGCCCTGGCGGAGGCCGTGGGCGGCTGGTTGACGAACTCGCTGGCCCTGCTCTCCGACGCGGGCCACATGCTGACGGACGTGTCCGCGCTGGCGCTGAGCCTGGTGGCGCTGTGGTTCGCGGGCAAGCCGGCGGACGTGAAGAAGACGTACGGCTACTACCGCATGGAGATCCTCAGCGCGCTGCTCAACGGCGTGCTGCTGATGGGCATCACCGGCTTCATCCTCTATGAGGCCTGGGAGCGCGTGCGTGCGCCCGCGGTGGTGGACCTGGGTCCCATGGCCATTGTCGCGACGGTGGGCCTGCTGGCCAACCTGGGCGCGCTCGGGTTCCTGCACCGCTCCCACTCCATGAACGTGCGCGGGGCCTTCCTGCACGTGCTGGGGGACACGCTGTCCTCGGTGGGCGTGCTCGTGGGCGCGGGCATCATGGCGTACACGGGCTGGTACATCGTGGACCCCATCATCTCCGTGGTCATCTCCGTCGTCATCGTGGTGGGCGCGGTGCGCCTGGTCCGTGACGCGGTGGACGTGCTGATGGAGGCGGTGCCGGCGCACGTGGACCTGGCGCAGATCAAGGAGCTGATGCTGCGCGCGCAGGGCGTGACGGCCGTGCATGACCTGCACGTGTGGACCATCTCCAGCGGCGTGTACGCGCTGTCCGCGCACCTGGTGGTGCAGGACCCCATGGTCTGCAACAACGACGAGATCCTCTCCGCCGTGAAGCACGACCTGTACGACCGCTTCGGCATCGACCACACCACGATTCAAATCGAGAGCGAGTCCTACGCCCACCTGGGCGAGGTCCACTGAGGGGCCGTCCTCGAGGCCCACGGAGCCCTGCCAGGGGCTCCGTGGCCTGTCCGGCCGCGTGCCCCAGCGGACGCGCTCGCGCAGCTTCACCTTGCCTCGGGCGGCGCGGGCGGATGATTCTCCCCGGTCCATGAACCTGCTGGACAAGGTGCTGACGTTTCGGCCGGGGAACACGGTGGCGCGGGTGGGCCACGGCTCGCGCGTGCCGCTGTTGAACCCCCGCGAGCTGCTGCGGGCCCTGGCGCGAGCGCCGGTGTCGCTGCCATGCCTCCCCGTACAGGCGAAGGGCGCGCTGCCCGGGCTGCTCCGCGCCGCGCGCTCCGAGGACGCCGTCCTGGGGCTGGCCTGCCCCCATCCCCTGTCGGACCGGGGGGCGCCCGAGCGCTTCGTGCAGGCCGCGCACCAGGTGGCCGCCGAGTCCGAGCATGCGCGCCCCGTCTTCCTCCAGGCCGGCCCCATCCGCGTGGCCCGCGCGGACGCGGACACCCTGGACGCGTTGAAGGACGGCATCTACCGCGTGGTGGACGCCGGCTTCTCCCTGGTGTCGTTGGACCTGTCCCGGCTGGACTCGTACGAAGCCGTGGAGGCGGTGAACGCGCTGGTGGCGCCGGTGACGGAGCGGGAGCTCGCGCTGGAGCTGACGGCGCCGGCCCCCAACGGCGCGCCGGTGGACGCGTACCGGACGCTGCTGGAGGGCCTCAAGCAGTGGCATGTGCCGGTGGACTTCATCCGCGTGCCGGAGGCGTCGCTGGGCGAGAGCGAGCCGGACGTGGGGCTGCTGCGGACGCTGGTGGACCTGGCCGCGCGGTACGAGACGGGCCTGTCCGTGGGCGACGCGGGCGCGCTGTGGCCCAACGGGCTCCCCACGTATGTGGCCTCCGGGGTGCGCAAGGTGGACTGCGTGGGGGGCTTCGAGCGGCTCGCGCTCGACGCCTGGCCCGCGGAGGTCCGCGCCGCGGTGGAGGAGAAGGCCGCGGCGGCCGGGCTGCCCGCCGGACAGTTGCTGGGGGTGATGGAGGAGCAGCTGCCGCCCCTGGACGCCGCCGCGCGGGAGAAGCTGGAGGCGCTGTCCTTCATGGAGGCCACCGAGGTCCTCGCCGCGCTCGGGGCCACCCGCTCGGGGCAGGCGTCGTTGCGCTTCCTGGCGGAGAAGCGGGGCGACTGAGGCCGGAGCGGTGTAGAAGGGCCCCATGCGTATCGTCGCAGGCACCGTGAAGGGCCGGGCGCTGGCGGGCCCCAAGTCCACGTCGCGGCACATCCGTCCCACGGCCGACCGCGTCCGGGAGACGCTCTTCAACGTGCTGGGCCAGTTCCTGGATGGCCAGCGCGTGCTGGACCTCTACGCCGGCACCGGCGCGCTGGGCCTGGAGGCCGTGTCGCGCGGCGCGGGCCAGGCGGTGCTGGTGGACCAGGACCGCGAGGCGCTCGGCCTGTGCCGGCAGAACGTGGAGGCCCTGGGCCTGGCCGGGCAGGTGGAGATCCTGGCCGCCCCCGTGGCCCGGGCGCTGGAGACGCTGAAGCGGCGAGGGGAGCGCTACGAGCTCATCTTCGCGGACCCGCCCTACGCGGCCCGCGTGGTGGAGACGGTGCTCGACGGCATCATGGCCGCGGGGCTGCTGGCCCCCTCGGGCATGGTGGTGGTGGAGCACGACAAGCGCGAGGCGGCTCCGGACGTGCATGCCGGGCTTACCCGGGAAGATCAGCGCCGTTTCGGAGACACGTTGGTGAGCTTCTATCGCGCGCCGTGAGCAGACCTTGACCGGCTGTCAGGGGCATCCGAGACTTCCAGGCACATGCCGGTCGCCATCTATCCTGGTTCCTTTGATCCGCTCACCAACGGGCACCTGAGCCTCATTCAGCGCAGCCTGAAGATGTTCGATCGGCTCATCGTCGCCATCGCGGTGAATCCGAAGAAGACGCCGCTGTTCTCGGAGGACGAGCGCCGCGCGCTGATTCGCGAGGCCGTCCAGGACGAACGGGTGGAGGTGGACGCCTTCCACGGCCTGCTGGTGGACTACGTGCGCCGCCGCAACGCGGGCGTCATCGTCCGCGGGCTGAGGGCGGTGTCGGACTTCGAATACGAGTTCCAACTGGCGAACATGAACCGCAAGCTCGCGCCCGACGTGGAGACCGTCTTCATGATGACGGGGGAGGACTACTTCTACATCTCCTCCAACCTCGTCCGGGAGGTGGCCTCCTTCGGGGGGGACGTCACGGGGCTGGTGCCGCCCAACGTCCACGCGGGGCTGAAGGCGAAGTTCGCTGGAAAGAAGTAGGCGCGGCAGGGCCCTTGTCCCCCGTGGCGCTCCGCGTTAGGCAGGGGACATGAAACTCGCTCGCCGGCTCCAGGCCATCAAGCCGTCTCCGACGCTCGCTCTCAACTCGCGCGCCAAGGCGCTCGCCGCCAAGGGTGTGGACGTGGTGGTCCTGGCCGCGGGAGAGCCGGACTTCGACACGCCGGACTACGTGAAGCAGGCCGCGGTGGACGCGCTGCGCGCGGGCTTCACCAAGTACACCGCCACCAACGGCATCCCGGAGCTGCGCGAGGCCATCTGCGCCAAGCTCGAGCGGGACAACGGCCTGCGCTACACGCCGGACCAGGTGCTCGTCACGTCCGGCGGCAAGCAGGCGCTCTACAACTTCTGCCAGGCGGCGCTGGAGGAGGGGGATGAAGTCATCATCTTCTCGCCCTTCTGGGTCAGCTACCCGGACATGGTGCGCCTGGCGGGTGGCACGCCCGTCATCGTCCCCACGCGGGAGGAGGACGGCTTCGCGCCGGCCCCGGACGCCATCCGCCGCGCGCTCACGCCGAACACGCGCGCTGTCATCATCAACAGCCCGGGCAACCCCACCGGCGCGGTGTATTCGCGCGCCGCGCTGGAGGCCATCGCCGAGGTGCTGCGTCCGCACGACTGCCTCATCGTCACCGACGACATCTACGAGAAGCTGCTCTACACGGACGAGCGCCTGGGCATCAGCGACGTGGCGCCGGACCTGGTGCCGCGGCTGGTGGTCGTCAACGGCATGAGCAAGGCGTACTCCATGACGGGCTGGCGCCTGGGCTACATCGCCGGCCCGAAGCCCCTGGTGTCCGCCATGCAGATGGTGCAGGACCAGTCCACGTCCAACGCGTCGTCCATTGGCCAGAAGGCCGCGCTGGCGGCGCTGCAGGGGCCGCCGGACACCATCGCCTCGATGGTGAAGGAGTACCGCGAGCGCCGTGACTTCTTCGTCGCGGGGTTGAACGCGCTGGACGGCGTGCGCTGCCGGATGCCCGAGGGCGCCTTCTACGCCTTCGCGGACGTGCGGGGCCTGCTGGGCCGCTCCTACAAGGGCAAGCCGGTGACCTCCGCGATGCAGCTGTCGGAGATCCTCCTGGACGACTTCCGCGTCGCCGCCGTGCCCGGCGAGCCCTTCGGCGCGGAGGGCTACATCCGCATGAGCTTCGTCACCTCGCGCGAGGTGCTGCAGAAGGGCCTCACCCGGCTGGGCGAGCTGGTCAAGGCCCTGAGCTGAAGCGCGTCAGTCCGTGTACGCGAAGGCGCGGAACTCGTCGCGGTACTGACGGTACACGAGGACGGCGGGGCGGCCGGAGAGGTTGCCCACCGCCGTCCACACTTCCTTGGGGTTTCGCACGTCCAGCGACAGCCGCGCGGGGGCCTTGCCGTACTTCTTCTCCATGGCCTCCAGCGGCATCACCTCGATGTCGTAGAGCGTGATGAGGTCCGTGCGCTTCAGCCGCAGCTGCTTCACCCACGCGGACACCAGCTCCTCGGGCGTGGCGTAGCGCTCCGCCTCCAGGGCGAAGGGGTAGAGCAGCTCGTTGGAGATGGTGCGCACGTCCCCGGTCAGCAGGCTCTGGAAGACGAAGCGGGCGTCCGCCTGGATGTCCCGCTGGATTCGCTCCTCGGGCGACAGCTTGGGCTCCTCGGGGAGCGGCTCACCCTTCAAGCTGGGAAAGCCCGGCGGCAAGGTCGGCTTGGCGGGGCCCGTCGGCGGCGCCGCGGCCTCACGCGTGGGCTCTGGGGCCGTGGCGGGCTTCGAGGGCGCCTCCGCCTTGGGGGCGGCGGCCCTCTTCGTGGGCGCCTCGGCGGGAGTTGCCTCGGCCTTCTTCGCGGGGGCCTCGGCGGGAGGGGCCTCCGCCTTCTTGGCGGGCGCCTCGGCGGGAGGGGTCTCCGCCTTCTTCGCGGCGGGCTCGGCCACGGGCGGCGGGGAGGCGGCCGGCGGCTCGGCGGCGGCGGGCGCCTTCACGGCCGGTTCGGCGGGCGAGGGGGCCGCCGCGGGCGGGGTGCCCTCGGGCGCGGGCGCGGCGGCCTCCTGGGCGAGGGCGGGGGAAGCGAGCGAGACGAGCAGTGCCAGGGACCAGTGGCGCATGGGACCTCCGTAGGCGGTGGAGCCTATCAGAGGACCGCGCTCAGGCACGGGGGGGCGTGCGAGCAGGCAGTCTCAACACAGTCCTCGCATGTGGGGGCGGACGTTGGTATGGGGGCGCCCCGATGCCCAAGCGTACCGATATCCGCAAGGTTCTGGTGATTGGCTCGGGTCCGATTGTCATCGGGCAGGCCGTCGAGTTCGACTACTCCGGTACACAGGCCATCAAGGCACTCCGGGATGAAGGCGTGGAGGTGGTGCTGCTCAACAGCAACCCCGCCACCGTGATGACGGACCCCGAGTTCGCGCATCGCACCTACATCGAGCCGATTACGGTCGAGGCGGCGGAGCGCATCCTCGCCGCCGAGCGACCCGATTCGCTGCTCCCCACCATGGGTGGCCAGACGGCGCTCAACCTCGCCAAGGCGTTGGCGGAGCAGGGCATCCTGGACAAATACGGGGTGCGGCTCATCGGCGCGTCGCTGGAGGCCATCAACAAGGCCGAGGACCGTCAGCTCTTCAAGGCGGCCATGCAGAAGATTGGCGTGGCGCTGCCCAAGAGTGGCTACGCGACGACGCTCGACCAGGCGATGCAGCTGGTGGAGGAGATTGGCTTCCCCGCCATCATCCGCCCGTCCTTCACGCTGGGCGGCACCGGCGGCGGCATCGCGTACAACCGCGAGGAGTTCGAGACCATCTGCCGCTCCGGCCTCAAGGCCAGCCCCACCACCACCATCCTGGTGGAGGAGAGCGTGCTGGGCTGGAAGGAGTACGAGCTGGAGGTGGTCCGCGACACGGCGGACAACGTCATCATCGTCTGCTCCATCGAGAACCTGGACCCCATGGGCGTGCACACCGGTGACTCCATCACCGTGGCGCCCGCGCAGACGCTGACGGACCGCGAGTACCAGCGGATGCGGCAGGCCTCGCTGGCCATCATCCGGGAGATTGGCGTCGACACCGGCGGCTCCAACATCCAGTACGGCATCAACCCGAAGGACGGCCGTATGGTCGTCATCGAGATGAACCCGCGCGTTTCGCGCTCCAGCGCGCTGGCGTCGAAGGCGACGGGCTACCCCATCGCGAAGATCGCCGCGAAGCTGGCGCTGGGCTACACGCTGGACGAGCTGCGCAACGACATCACCCGCGACACGCCGGCCTCCTTCGAGCCCGCGCTGGACTACGTGGTGGTGAAGGTGCCGCGCTTCAACTTCGAGAAGTTCCCGCACGCGGACCGGACGCTGACCACGAGCATGCGCTCGGTGGGCGAGGTGATGGCCATTGGCCGCACCTTCCCCGAGGCGTACATGAAGGCGCTGCGCTCCATGGAGCTGGGCCGCGTGGGCCTGGAGTCCCCGGAGCTGCCCACGGAGAAGGAGGAGCGGGAGAAGGTGCTGCGCGAGGCGCTGCGCATCCCCCGCCCGGAGCGCCCCTGGTTCGTGGCGCAGGCCTTCCGCGAGGGCCTGACGGTGGAGGACGTGCACGCGCTGTCCGCCATCGACCCGTGGTTCCTGCGCTACATCCAGATGCTGGTGAACGAGGCGCAGTCGCTGCAGGAGTACGGCCGCCTGGACCAGCTCCCGGACGACGTGCTCCGGCAGGCCAAGGCGCACGGCTTCTCCGACAAGTACCTGGGCAAGCTGCTGGGCTACCCGGAGGAGGAGGTCCGGGCGCACCGGCACGCGCGCAGCATCCGCCCCGTCTTCAAGCGGGTGGACACCTGCGCCGCGGAGTTCGAGGCGTACACGCCCTACCTGTACTCCACCTACGAGGAGGAGGACGAGGCGCCCCCCACGGACCGCCAGAAGGTCCTCATCCTGGGCAGCGGCCCCATCCGCATCGGCCAGGGCATCGAGTTCGACTACGCCTGCGTGCACGCGGCCTTCGCGCTGCGCGAGGCCGGGTACGAGACGGTGATGGTCAACTGCAACCCGGAGACGGTGTCCACCGACTACGACACGTCGGACCGCCTCTACTTCGAGCCGCTGACCATCGAGGACGTGCTGGAGGTGTCGCAGCGCGAGAAGCCGGTGGGCGCCATCGTCCAGTTCGGTGGCCAGACGCCGCTGCGCATCTCCGTGCCGCTGGAGAAGGCGGGCCTGCCCATCCTGGGCACGCCGCCGGACGCCATCGACCGCGCGGAGGACCGCGAGCGCTTCTCCAAGCTCATCGAGAAGCTGGGCCTCAAACAGCCGGAGAACGGCGTCGCGCGCAGCCACGCGGAGGCCTTCAAGGTGGCCGAGCGCATCGGCTACCCCGTCATGGTGCGCCCCTCGTACGTGCTGGGCGGCCGGGCCATGGAGACCGTCTACGACGTGGCCAGCCTGGAGCGCTACATGCGCGAGGCGGTGAGCGCGTCGCCCGAGCACCCGGTGCTCATCGACCGCTTCCTGAAGGAGGCCATCGAGGTGGACCTCGACCTGGTGGCGGACCGCACGGGCGAGGTGATGATTGGCGGCGTGCTGGAGCACATCCAGGAGGCGGGCGTGCACTCCGGTGACGCCGCGGCCACGCTGCCGCCGCACTCGCTGTCGCCGGACCTGGTGGAGCGGATGAAGGACCAGGCCATCGCCCTGGCGCGCGAGCTGGGCGTGGTGGGCCTGATGAACGTGCAGTTCGCCATCCAGGGGAAGACCATCTACATCCTGGAGGTGAACCCGCGCGCGAGCCGCACGGTGCCGTTCATCTCCAAGGCCACCGGCGTGGCGATGGCGAAGATCGCCGCGCTCTGCATGGTGGGCAAGACGCTCCAGGAGCTGGGCGCCACGCAGGAGCCCGAGTTCAAGCACGTGGCGGTGAAGGAGAGCGTGTTCCCCTTCGCGCGCTTCGCGGGCGTGGACGTCATCCTCGGGCCGGAGATGAAGTCCACTGGTGAGGTGATGGGCCTGGCGAACGACTACGCTTCCGCCTTCGCCAAGAGCCAGCTGGCCGCGGGCGTGAAGCTGCCCAAGAGCGGCAAGGTGTTCATCTCCGTCAAGGACGACGACAAGCCGGCGGTGGTGGACCTGGCGCGGCGCCTGCGGAACATGGGCTTCTCGCTCATCGTCACCGCCGGTACGCACAAGTACCTGGCGACCAAGGGCATCGAGGCGCAGGTGGTGCAGAAGGTGAAGGAGGGCCGCCCGAACATCGTCGACAAGATCGTCGACGGCGAAATCGTGCTGGTCATCAACACCACCTTCGGCAAGCAGGAGATCGCTGACAGCTTCTCCATCCGCCGCGAGTCGCTGATGCACTCGGTGCCGTACTACACGACGGTGCAGGCGGCGCGCATGGCGGTGGGCGCGCTGGAGTCGCTCAAGCGCACGGAGCTGGAGGTGAAGCCGCTCCAGGAGTACCTGGGCATCAACGCGGGGCCCGTGGGCACGCCCCGGCGCTGACCGCCCGGTTCTCTCGCAGCCCGCGGCCTCGCTCCTCCTGGGAGCGGGGCCGTTGGCGTTTCAGGGGCCGTGTGGGGCTCAGGCCGACAGCGCGCCCGACTCGAGGGCCTTCTGGGCCGAGCCGGACATGTCCTCCGCCAGCGATTGGACGGAGCGCGCCACGTTGCGCGTCGCCTGCACGGCGTTCAGCGTCTGCTGCATCTGCGAGGACATGTCCTGGATGGCCACGGCGATCTGCGCGGTGCCCGCGTTCTGCTGGGACACGGCGGCGGAGATCTGCCGGACGCTGCTGCTGGTGTCGCTGATGATGCCCGTCAGCCGCTGGAGCTGGGTGCCGGAGACGCGCACCGCCTCCAGGCTCACCTTCACCCGGTGCACGCCCTGTTCGCTCGTCTTCGCCGCGTCGCGCATGTCCGCGCTCACGCCGTCGAGCACGCTGCGGATGCGATGGGTGGCGGCGACGGACTGGTCCGCGAGGCTGCGCACCTCGCGGGACACCACGGCGAAGCCCCGGCCGTGCTCTCCGCTGCGCGCCGCCTCGATGGCCGCGTTGACGGCCAGCATGTTGGACTGGTCCGCCAGCCCCTTCACCGTGTCCACGATGCCGAGGATTTCCCGCGTCCGCGCGTCCAGCGCGAGGATGCGCTGGGCCATCTCCGTCACCTCCACGCCGATGCCTTCCAGGTTCGTCAGCGTCTGGGCGATGGCCGCGCCGCCCTCTCGCCCGGCCTCTTCCGCCTCCACGACGGATTGGGCGAGCCCCTTCGCCTTCTCATCCGTCAACGCCGAGCCCTGACGGATCTCCTGCACCGTCTGGTCCAGCTCCTTGAGCGCCACGGCCTGCCGGCTGACACCCGCCGTCTGCTCCTCGCTGGAGGTGCGCAGGCCCTGCGCGACGGTGGCCAGCTCCCCGGCGCCCCGGCCCATGCCCTCCGCCAGCTCCTGCACGTCCTTGCGGCGCGCGTCCAGCTGATGCGCGTGGGACGCCAGGGAGCGCGCCACCAGGACGAACCGCCTGGCGATGATGCCCACCAACGACGCGGTGAGCGCCATGAAGCCCCAGTGGGCGAACGAGCCCTGCACCGTGGCCCAGCCCAGCATCGGCAGCATGGCGATGACCAGGAAGACGGTGAGCATTGCCAGGCCCGCGCTGAAGATGCGCGCGTCGACATTGCCGCGCGCCGCGGCGACGAGCACGACGGTGACATACGTCAGCAGGCAGGGGATGGAGTAGAGCATGGTGAGCTGGAACACCTGGCTCGCCAGGCGCAGGTCCACCAGGACGAGCACGGACTGGAAGGCCGCGGACAGCGACACGGACCACACCAGCACCCGGAACCAGCGCAGCCGGTTCTCGAGGATGCTCTCCCGGATGAACCAGCCCAGGCCCGGCAGCATGCAGTAGGCGCCCAGGAAGGTGACCTGCGCCACGGAGCCTTCCACGTCCCAGGCCAGGGACAGGACGTTGCTCATGCAGGCCAGCAGCACGCCGGAGCCGCCCGCGAACACCGCGAGCGCCGCCAGCATGCGCCGCTGCCGTCCCTGGAGCGCCAGGCCCAGCGCCACCAGCGCGACGATGAACAGCAGCGTTCCCGTGACGAAGGCCGCCAGGCCCTCGCGGACGATGCGCGCCATCACCTGGTGCTGTGCGCCCGCGCGGGCGAGCTGGCTCACGCCAATGGTCTTCGTGGTGCTCTGGATGCGCAGCAGCACCCGGGTGCCCTGGGCCGAGGCGGGCAGGGGAATCATCTGCCGGAGGATGGACCGCCGCGTCTCATGGCCAGCGGGGTGGATGGTCCCGCTGACGTGGACGCGTTTCCCACCGGCGTAGATTTCGAAGGCGTTGGAGACGGAGCCCAGCAGCAGCGCCAGGTCACCCCAGCCCGCGTCGGGGATGGGGATGCTCAGCCACAGCATCGTGTTCTCGCCCCGGCCCGGAGGTTCCTGGAGCGCCGGCGTGGGCTGCCAGCCCTCGACGCCATTCTCGTGCGCCCAGCGCGGCACGCCGTCGGGCCCCAGGGGGGAGTCCCCCCAGCGGTAGCGCCAGCCCTCGCGCAGCTCCACGTCCCCCTCATGCGAGAGGGCCTGGACTTCCGGCACCCATGCGAGCAGCAACAGCAGCCCCGCGAGACGCGTGAGCCACCGCGACGAGACACACAAACGAGATGACGCGTGGTTCAAGACATGAGTCCGGGCCATGAATGCGTCGATATTTCTCGTTTTACATCCGCGCCGCAACTCGGGGGGCTCACGCCGTCTGGTTGCTCTGGCCCGGAGTGTGGGTGGCGCGATTCGGACTCACGTCATCTTGGGCGATATCCCTCGTTTACATGGTAGGGATTGCGGGCAGCCACGCGCTTCCGTGACTGCCTTTGGAGTCTGATTAAGCCGTGTTGCCGCTCAATCCTGTGTGTCGGCCACGAAGTCGCGCCAGTTGCGCATGTACTTCACGAAGACGTCGGACAGGCCTTCGGCGTGGAGCGTGGTGGGGGACAGCGGCGGCACCTGGAGCGCAGCGCCGCGTTGGACGCGCCGGGGCCAGTCGTGGTTCGCGATGGCGGCGCGGCCCACGGCGACGGCGTCCGCGCCGCGCGCGAGCTGGGCCTCGGCTTCTTCGCGGGTGCGGACCTCCCCCGCGACGACGATGCGCATGTCCGGACCCACGGCTTGCCGGAAGAGCGGCGTCGCGTGCTGGTCCGGCCGCTTCTGCGTGTTGAGGGCCGCCTTCCACAGGGACAGATGGAGAATCTCCACGCCCTCGGCCTGGAGCATGCGCGCGACCTCCAGCGATTCGTCCAGGTCGATGCCCCGGGCCTGCCTCGCGTCTTCCGTCGACAGGCGCACGGAGAGCACCAGGGACGGCGCCGCCCGCTTCACCGCGCGGACCGTCTCCTGAAGCAGTCGCCAGCGGTTCTCCAACGCGCCGCCCCAGCGGTCCGTGCGCCGGTTGAAGACGTTGCTCAGGAACTGCGACAGCAAGTAGCCATGCGCGCCGTGGAGCTCCACGACATCGAAGCCCGCTGCCTCGCAACGGCGGGCCGCGTCGGCGAAGGCCTGGAGGGTGCCCTCGATGTCGGCTTCGGTGGCTTCGCGGCAGTGGATGCCCTCGGCGTCATAGGCGCTCGCGCTCCAGACCTCTCGCTGGCTGACGTCTGGATTGGCGCGCAGCCCGCCGTGGAAGAGCTGCGCGGCGATCAGCGCGCCCCCTTCGTGGATGCGGGCGGCCAACCGCTTCATTCCGGGCAGCATCGCGTCGTCATGGACGCCCAGCTCCCCGGGCCACGCCTTCCCATCCTGGGCGACGTAGACGGCGCACGTCTCCACCAGCCCGAACCCGCCGTCGGCGCGCATCGCGAGGAAGCGCAGCTCCGCGTCGGAGAGCGTGCCGTCCGGGTGGCTCTGGGTGTTCGTCAGGGGGGCCAGCCAGATGCGGTTGGGGGCGATGACGCCCTTGCGGAGCTCCAGGGGGGAGAACAGGTCGGTCATGTCGCCATCTCGCTTTCGAAGTGGGTGAATCAAGTGTCGAACGCCACCGCGGCGCGTCCCTCCGCGAAGGGCTGGGCCATGGTGAAGCGCGGCTCCAGTGCCCAGCTCCCATCTGGCCAGGCACTTGCCCTTCGGGTCGATGAGCCGGCGCGCCTCGCCCTTGGGCGGCTTCTTCATCACCGCGGCCAGCCCATCGCTGAAGAGGCGCACCAGAGCGTAGGTCTTCCCGTTCACCCCATACCGGGTGAAGTTGGACAGGAACTGGACCGGAAGCACCACGGTGCCCTGCGGATTGACGAAGCCCTCGCCCGTCAGCGCCAGCCCGTCACTGAAGCCGGACATGGCGCGCTCCACGCGAAGCTGCTCCTTCCCCTGCGGGTCGATGAAGGCCCAGCCGCCCTCGCCGAGCCGGAGGCGGACGCGCCCCTCGTTGAATCGGAAGAGATTCTTGTGGGCGTGGGAATGACGAGCTTCCCCGCGAGGTCGATGTAGCCGTGGCCGCTGGGCATGGGGCGCGGGTATAACCTGGGGTGTGTGTGGCCGCATGGCCCGTCTGGAAACAAGGGGGCGAGTGGTAAGGGCGGCTGGACGCCCGCGGACCCTGGCGGCTACGGTTCGCGCCGAATCCTCCCCCTCATCCCCCCGCGTCCTGCTCCGTGACCGAGGAGAGCCCCTGATGCCGTCCCAGCCCGCCCCCGACTTCGACATCTCTTCCGTGGACGTGGAGGGCTTCCACCGCGAACTGAAGGCGCTGCGTGAGGAGCTGGATGCGTCGCTGGGAGAAGCGGACGCGGCGCACCTGCGGAAGATGGAGCGCTGGGGCCGCGCGGCGACGGTGCTGGGCGCGGCGACCTGCTGGGTGGCGCCGAATCCGTTCAGCGCCGCGGCGCTCAGCGTCGGCCGGTCGGCGCGTTGGCTGCTGATGCACCACGTGGGGCACCGGGGGTATGACCGGGTGCCGGGCCTGCCCGCCTCCCGTACGGGCAAGGGCTTCGCCAAGGGCTCGCGCCGTTACCTCGACTGGCTCGACTGGATGATGCCGGAGGCCTGGGTGTTCGAGCACAACGTGCTCCACCACTCGCACACCGGCGAGGACGCGGACCCCGACCTCCTGGAGCGCAACGCGGAGGGGACGCTGCGCAATCCGGAGCGGCCGTTGGCGCTGCGCTACGTGCAGCTCGCGCTGCTCGCGATGACGTGGCGGGCCAGCTACTACGCGCCGGAGACGCTCAGCTCACTGCGCCGCAAGGGCCGCCGCAAGGGCGGGGCGCTGACGCGCGAGGAGCTGAAGGAGCTGCTGCTGAAGTGCTACCTGCCGTACTCGGCCGTGCAGTTCGGGCTCTTCCCGGCGCTGTACCTGGTGCTGGGGCCGTGGGCGTCGTTCAGCGCGTTCTGCAACTCGGTGATGGCGGACGTCTTCACCAGCCTGCACACGTTCCTGGTGGTGGGGCCCAACCACACGGGCGAGGACCTGTACCGGTTCGACGCGAAGCCGGAGACCCGCGGCGAGCGCTCCGTGCAGCAGGTGATTGGCAGCGCGAACTACCGGACGGGCGGGGACCTGAACGACTTCGCGCACCTGTGGCTGAACTACCAGATCGAGCACCACATCTGGCCGGACCTGCCGATGCTGAAGTACCGGGAGGCGCAGCCTCGGGTGAAGGCGCTCTGCGAGAAGTACGGCATCCCGTACGTGCAGGAGAGCGTCTGGACGCGCGCGAAGAAGATGGTGGACGTCGTGGTGGGCAAGACGTCCATGAAGAAGTTCATCCCCAAGCGCCGGGCGGCCGAGCCCGTCGCGGCCCCCGCGCCCGCGGCCTGAGGCTCAGCCCTGCGGGGCTTCGACGAAGGCCGCGAGGTTGGCCAGCGTCGAGGTCAGCCCGGCGAGGTGGTCTTCCTGCCGGATGCCCACGGGGACGTCCTCACAGACGATGGTGACCTCGGTGCCCTGGGCCACCGGGGTCAGCCGCCAGGTCATGGTCATCGTGCCGGCGAAGGCCGGGTCGTCGGACTCGAACTCGAAGCGCTGCACCACGCGCTCGTCGGGGACCAGCTCCACGAACTGGCCAATGACGATGTCTTCGTTCTCCGAACTCTTGCCCGGCGCCGGGTGCTCCGAGCGCTCATACGTGAGCGTCATCCGGTACGTGCCGCCGGCGCGGGGCTCGAAGACCTGGATGTGGCCTTTCATTCCCTCGGGAGGGAGCCAGGTGGCCACCGCTTCGGGCTGCACGAAGGCGCGGTAGAGCGTGCCGGGCGTGGCCGAGATGATTCGCGAGGCGGTATCGGTGCGACCGCGTGGGGAGGTCATGGGGCGTCCTGCTCCGGGGGCGAGCGCTGGGCGCGCCGCTGACGTGCTGACGCCGTGGTGCGCTCCAGTGTCTTGGCGGCGGTGACCTTCGTGGCGTCCGTGCGGACGGCTTCAACGTCCACCACGCGGGCCCCATCTGGAGGCATGGGCGGTCCGAGTGTCACCACGAGCACGCGATAGGCTTCTTCCAGCCGCTTGTGCAGCTTGCTGAAGATCAGCTGCGCGGTGCCGGGCATGTCCTCGGTGTAGGTGAAGTACCAGCGCAGCTCTTCGAGGCGGGCGTAGTAGAGGTCGACCACGGCTTGTTCCTGCTCCGGCAGGTGGATGAGCTGGTCGAAGGCCCCGCTGGCGTAGCGCGAGGTGATGGTGTCCAGCAGGGGCTCGCGGCTGCGCAGCCGCGAGAAGAGGGCGAACATCTCGTCCTTGCGCGCATCGAGCCGGCGCATGATGCCCGCCGCGTCCATCGCGAGCAGGTTGCGGACGCGGGATGCCATTTCATCGGCCTTCTTGCGACGAGCCATGGCCGGTCAGCCTAGCATCAGTAGACGCGCAGCAGGCGGGACTGGCACACGAACCGCGGGTTGCGGAAGTCGATGACCTCGATGTCTCCGGTGGTCTCCTCGAAGCGGCCCGCGAGGATGCCCGCGGCGCTCGCGGCGGCGACGTACCAGGCGTCCTGGCTCTCCAGCTCCTTGAGCTTGCGCAGGTACACGACGCGGCCCTCCACCGACCACAGCGTGTGGATGCCATCGTCGCGGACACCCCGCGCACCCTCGGGAGGCGCGGCGAGCTTCGCCAGCGACCCGGGGATCGCGTTCAAGACGTAGGCGTCGTACGTGGGATTGCCACTCCGGGCGACGAGCTTCACGTCGCGCAAGGTGCCGTCCACGTTCTGCACCAGCTCCAAGGTCACCACGAGCTTCGACCCGCCGCCCGTGGCCAGGTGCTGCAGCTCACGCCCGGCCTGGGCGAAGAGCCGAGGGCGCTCCACGGATTCATCTCCCGCGCGCTGTTGCAGGCCGTAGAGCTGCTCCGAGACGGTGGGCGCCCGGGGCGGCGCTCCCGCTCCCGTGCTGCCTGTCGCTCCGAACTTCTGCGCCTGGGGCGCCCAGGCAGAGCTGGCTTGCTTCAACAGGCTCGTGCCTGGAAACACGGGTGCGTCTTCGAGCCCCTTCTCGAGCGCCTCGCGGAGCCGGCTGAAGTACGAATCGATGAGGCCGTTGGCGACACGAAGCTCGGCCTGGTCGTCGACGATGAACGTCTCGACGCGGCCCGTGACGCGGGTCCGTTCCTGCGCGGCGAGCTCCTCGGCGGAAGGGCCTGGGTCTCCTGGTCGCAACGTCCTGCCGCCCGGCGTCTTCGGACCTGGCGTGGGTGCTCCACCGGGGATGAGGAACGACGGCAGTGAATCGGAAGCGCCGTCCGACAGAGGTGCGCGCCGGGGGGCGTCGGGGGCCACGGCGATGGGGTCCGGTGGCGTGCGGGGCTCGCGGTCGCCTTCGAACGGAGCTGGTGCGCTTTCGGGAGGGGCCACCGGTTCGGTCGCGGGAGCGGGCGGCGACTCGGCGCGCTCCGAGGGACGATGCACGTCCACCTCGGAAGGTGCCCGTTCCGGGGCCTGGGGGCCAGGCGGAGCCTGCGGGACGGCGGTGGCGGTGGCGCGGGTGCCTCCCTGTGGCTTGGGCGAGCGGGTCCCCACTTTCGGACGCGGGGCTGGCGCCGCCGCGGCGGGGGGCTGTGGCTGACGGTCGCCCGAGGGTGCCTGCTGTCCGGGACCGGGCGCGGCGGATTGCGCGGCAGGGCTGCCAGGAGTCGCGGTGACGATCTCCACCGCGAGCGGCTTCGTCGGTGGCGCCTTCAACGGCGGCCGTTCCTGGGGCTCGATGCGCCATAGGAGTGCCAGGAGGCCCGCATGAAGGGCGAGAGAGGCGAGGGCGGCCCAGCCGATTCGTCGAAGTCGCCGCATTCCAATGCCTTCTCGCCCGTGCACGTCCTCGTCCCGCCAGTCTTGTCCTCACGGTACGCCGTGTTGCCTGACTACGTTTGCCGCCCTGCGGCATTGCGGTGCGTCCGTGCGGTGCCCAACGCAATGACTCACCGCGACACGGTATTCCTTTCGTCCGGTCCAATGGCCACGTCGGGTACGCTCCTTGGGGCGAGGCCACCATGAACGACGAACCTGACGGCGGATGTTCGACGGTGCAGGGCCTGGTTCGGGGCCCTGGGCGGCAGCGAACACTCCACACGGCGTCCCTGTCCGAAGCGCTCCGCAGGCACATCGCGGCGACGTGGGCCTTCCGGCGTCAGGAGGAGCTGGACGCGGGGGCGCGGTTCGTCCGGTTGGGGGTGTCACTCGAACAGTTGGAGGCCCCCGAGCCCCTCATCCTGCTCGCACGGCGGGCGGCGGAGGATGAGCGGCGCCATGCGGGCATGTGTGAGCTGATGGCGCGCACCTACGGCCATGAGGACGCCGAGCCCCTCGGCTCCGCCCCTCGGGCCGAGGAAGCAGGCCCCCCGGAGCTGGGGTTCCGCGAACGGGTGCTCTACGGAGTGGTCGCCACGTGTTGCCTCGCGGAGACGGAGAGCACCGCCGGGTTGACCTCCGTGCTCTCGGTCGACGGGCCGCCCCGGGTGCGCGCGGTGCTGCGGGACATCCTTCGCGACGAGGTCGCTCACAGCCGGCTGGGGTGGGCCTACCTCGGCCACGCGGCGAAGGAGGGCTCGGTGGCGTTCCTGGCGCCGTACGTGCCCGCGATGCTGGAGGACTGCATGACGCCTCGGCTCTTCGCTCAGGGCCTCGACGAGGCCGACGGCTCCAGGCTCATGGCCCACGGCGTCCTGCCGTCCGCGCGCAAGGTGGAGGTCTTCATTCAAGCGCTCCATGACGTCGTCTTCCCGAGCCTGGAGCGCTGTGGAGTGGACACGTCCCATGCCCTTCGGTGGGCCGAGCGTCGTCGCGCATCCGGGGTATAGCCAGCCCTGCTACGGTGGCGTCATGGTGCTCAAGATTGTCCAGGCAGGAGACCCGGTGCTGCGGCGCAAGGCGCGAGACCTGACGCCCGAGGAGATCGCCAGCCCGGAGACGCAGCGGCTCATCGAGCAGATGCGGGACACGATGCGAGACGCGCCGGGCGTGGGGCTCGCGGCGCCGCAGGTGGGCGTCGGGCTTCGGTTGATCGTCATCGAGGACCGGGCGGACTATCAGGTGGGCCTGGCCGCGAAGGACCTCGCCGCGCGCGAGCGAGCGCCGGTCGCGTTCCACGTCCTCATCAACCCCACGCTCGTGGTGGAAGACGCGACGACCGCGGAGTTTCACGAGGGCTGCTTGAGCGTGAGCGGCTACGCCGCGTTGGTGGCGCGAGCCCGGGGCGTCCGCGTGGAGGCCCTGAACGAGCACGGCGCGCCCGTGACGGTGCGGGCGCGCGGCTGGTATGCGCGCATCCTCCAGCACGAGCTGGACCACCTGGATGGCGCGCTCTACGTGGACCGGATGGAGTCGCGGAGCTTCACCACTGCGGAGAACCACCGGCGGTACCAGTCGGGCCACAGCACGGAGCAGCTCCGCGCCGAGCTGGGCTTGCCGGAGCGCAAGGGGTAGGGCGTCGCCGCACCCAGTCCCGGTGCTGGACGCTCAGCCTTCGCGTCCGTGCGCCTCCGCCTTCAGCCGAGCGGTGTCGACACGGACGAAGATGGAGTCGCCCACCGCGGTCAGCGTCTCACCGGCGTAGACCTCGCAGAGGACCCGGCTCTTGCGGCCGACCTCGCCCTCGACACGGGCACGGAGGGTGAGGGGCACGCCCATGGGGGTCGGCTTGATGAACTTCACGCCGAGGCTTCCCGTGACGCACTCGATGGACGGCGCGCTCCCCGGGGCGCGGCCTTCGGCGCGGTAGAGGTAGGCCATGGCCGTCCAGTTGGAGTGGCAGTCCACGAGCATGGCGATCAGGCCGCCGTAGACGAGCTCGGGCCACCCTGTGTACTGGGGCGCGGGCGTGTGCTGGGCCATGACGTGGATGCCGTCTTCATGCCAGTAGCTCTGGATGTGCAGGCCGTGCGGGTTCTTGCCTCCGCAGCCGTAGCAGATGCCTTCCGGCGCGACGATTTCCTGGAGTGATGTGGTTTCCATGCAGGGCCCTGTGAAGAGGAGGCGAGGCGCGCATCCTGGCGCAGCGGGCGACTTTCGTCTCGCCCGTTGGCGTCGCGGTTGTGGATCCGGCCGCGGGCGTGCGAAGGCAGGTGCTTCATCCCTCACCTTGGGAGTCCTCGCATGAAGGCCGTCCTTGCGATCGCGGTCCTGTGCTTCACCGGCTGTGCACATCAGCGTCCGGTGCGAGACGAAGCGCACCGGCTGGTGGAGGCTGGCGCGCTGCTCGTGGATGTCCGGACGCCGCAGGAGTTCGCCGCCCGGCATCTGCCCGGCGCGGTGAACATCCCGGTGGATGAGCTGCCGCAGCGGCTTGGCGAGTTGGGCGCGCCGGAGCAGCCCGTGGGCATCTACTGCGGCAGTGGCAAGCGGAGCAGCCGCGCCGAGCAACTCCTGAAGGAGCAGGGCTTCCAGCAGGTCGTCAACCTGGGCCCGATGTCCGCCTGGGAGTGACGGCGCGGCGCCGTGCCGGCCTCACAACTGGGTTCGGGTGAGCTGGAGGATGAGGGAGTTCAGTCCTCCCTGGCTGGGGAAAACCACGACCCCTTGTGTGAAGTCTGCCTCAGTCAGTTGGTGGGAGAACGTGGCGATGTTGTCGTCGAAGAAGACGTCCACGTCATCAACCCGAATCTGGAGTGGGCGGTCGAGGAGCGCGTCGATTCGCGTGGAGCACCGGACATTCGTCCAGGTTGGCGAGTAGCTCTCAACTTCGGGCGTTGCCACTTCGATCAGCTCAGTGCCTGACGCAGAAGGGCATCCAAGCGTCACGACGATATCGGGTGGGGAGTTGTCCGCATCCCAGGCGCTGCCGCCATCCGGGTCGAGCGAGGCGATCTGCGCGCTCACGATTTGGACGTCCCAGTAGGCCGAGAGGTCCTCGAAGCACTCCTGATTGGTGCTGCAGGTCGCGAGGCCGAGGCATGCCTCACATTGAGCGCCGCGGTTGCCACATGCGTTGGCTGACTTTCCGGGATAGCAGACGTTCTGGAAACAGCAACCGTTCCTGCAACTGTCGCTGTTGCACGCGTACTCGCTCGGGCCGGGCGGAACCTCGTCATCGGGGGCCGTGCCGCAGCCGACGAGGAGTTGAGCGAAGGTAAGTGACAGGATGGTGAACCAGCGGACTGGAACTGTATTCATGGGCAGGGTGCTACGATGAGGAAAGAAGGCGACACGTTACGTGATGGAGGGGGTCCTGCTCACCTCCGACGGGGGGGCGCGGGAGCCAAGTCGAGTTTGACTGAGAGCTGGCCAATGTTTGGGGTGAGCTGGGCGGACCGGATTCGTTCCACGGGGATCATGACGAGGTTCTTCAGCGTCGTTGTCGGGACTGGTGATACTTCGAACGCTGTTGCGGTTCCTCGTTCAAGCGTTTCCGATACAGGACTGCTCGCGAAACCCAGCAAGACATGTGCTCCATTTCTCAAGCGATGAAGCTCGAATGAGTTGACTGGCTGGGTGCGGTGAATACTGGCGCTGCGGATGCTTCCGAGCGTCACCGCAGGTGCAAAGCCGAACGTTCCCGTCGGCATGTTGATGATGTTGGTGCCATCGTAGGTGGCAGTGAGCTCCCTGACGCGATTACGGTCTCGAAGTGCCTTGATGTCACGAACGAAGTCCGACTCCTGGGGGGCCTGTCGATGAGGGCTCGAGGTAGGAGTTGCATTGGTGAGAAAATGCGGCAACGGGACCTCGAACGCGATCACCGCAGCCGAACCCATGATCATGGACGCCGCCGCCATTCGAATGAATCGCTGAGCGAAGCTGGAACCGCTCGGTTGGGGCCGCGGCGCACTGCTGGACTGTTTCGTTGCTTCGCGGGGCGTAGGATCGGTTTGGTCACGAGAGGCGCTCTCCGGTGCCTCTCGTTTGATAGCGGACCGGGTCGGCTCGGCCTGAACGGGGGGCGGCGGTGGGCTCGCCACGATGGCGGTGCGACTGCTGCTCACGGCGGGCTGTCGTCCGTGGTTTGTAGCCAGAAGCTCGCCGAAGAACGTGCGGCAGTCGATGCCACCATACATTCGAAACCGGTTTAGTATTTGCGCGTTTCTCGTGCGTTCGAGCAGTGGCGCATGGTGATGCGCTATCTTGTAGGGCTCGGAGTCAAAGGCTGCCCACAGGATTTCGACGGATGCTGCGTCGTCCTCGACAAGGCTGGCGAGTTCGCGTGTGAAAACATCATCCCAGCCTCCATATGCGACGACGAGCAAGGTGTGATTCTGGAGGATTCGCCGGAGAGAGCTGGCGAGTTGCGGTCTCGGTAAGGTCAGTTGACTACGAGTGTGGAGGGTGTCGCCTCGGAGCCAACTGCCGTGAAGGTGGACGACTTCGTGGGTCTTGATGGTTGGCGTCTGCGTCGCAGAGAACCGGCCATCGATGTCCAGCGAAGTCGTTGCCGGGGTGCCTCCGGCTCTCTCGATAGCGATGGAAATGAGGGAGTCGAAGTTTGTGGTGAGAATGGGGCCGCGATACTTGTCCGGGTAGTTTGTGACGAGCTCGCCAAGGTCACGTACTCCTGGTGGGAGGTGCCAGCCGGCATTGTCACGCGAGAGTTCGATGTCGGTAAGGTGGTGCCCTCCGTCAGGCTGATATCTTGCCATGCGGACAGCTTCGCGAACGACCTCGTTGACTCGATCTTGGTTGGTCCATGAGACCAGCACGTCCATTGCGCATTGGTATCGACCGGATGCTGGCGCGTTGCTGATCTTGGAGTCCAAGTCGGCAATCGCCGCTTCCGGGTCGTTTGCGTTCCGTTCGATAGCGGCACGAACCAATTTGATGATGTCGTCTACCCCTGGGACGCCTGGTGTTCCCTGTGACTCAGGTGCCGTCAGCGGAGAGCCAACAAGGATCGCGATGGGCTTGGGTGCATTGTGAATGGCGCTAAGCAACGCACGGGAAGAGAAGACAGAGGGAAGGGACGAGGTCATTCGTGGACCTCCTTTCTAGCAGAAGTCGTGACGCCCGACTTTTCCGCTGCGGTTGCCCACCGGGTTGCGGCCGAGGTCCGTTCGGACCATAAGTGGGTGAATGCTGACCGAAGTCCAAGCAGGGCCCTACACCGTTCGAGGCATCTCCGTGGGAGGCGTGTACACGTCGCTCCAGGTGCCCGAGTTGGATGTGGTGCTCGATGTCGGGCTGCCCATTCGTTCCTTCTGTGGCACCGACCGTATTTTTCTCAGCCACGCACATCCGGACCACGCCAGCGGGCTGGGCTCCTTGCTGGGCGTCCGCCGCCTCATCGGCAAGGGCGCGCCGCAGGTCTTCCTGCCCGCCGAGGTCGAAGCGAACGTCCAGGAGGCGCTCGCCGTCCTCTCCCGGCTCCATCACACCGCGATGGATGTTCGCACCGTGCCGATGAACCCGGGAGACGTGCAGCCGCTCGGCCATGGCCTCTTCGTGCGCGCGTTCCGGACACACCACCCGGTGCCCTCGCTCGGCTACCAGTTCTTCCGCCGCATCACGAAGCTCCGCCCCGAACACCAGGGGCTCCCTCCGCAGGACATCGCGAAGCGACGGCAGGCCGGTGAGGACCTCTTCGACACCGTGGAGCGCCTGGAGCTCGCGTACGCCACCGACACCGTGTCCCGCGTCCTGGAGACGGAGCCGAGCCTCTTCGACTCGCGCGTCCTGATACTCGAGTGCACCTTCATCGACGCCCGTCACACCGTCGAGGACGCGCAGGCGCGAGCGCACCTTCACCTGGACGAGCTCATCGCGCGCGCTGACCAGTTCCGCAACGAGGCCATCGTGCTGATGCACTTCAGCCAGGCCTTCGCGCCCGAGTCCGTGCACGCCACGCTGCGCGCGCGACTACCTCCCGCCTTGTCCGAGCGCGTCCGCATCTTCGCGCCGGAGACGGGCCGCTGGTTCGGCTGAGCCGTCGCGCACCGCGCACTCCTCGTGAGTGTGCGTGCAAGTGCGTGACGTTCGCGCACCCCAATCCACTCGCCAAGTCAACCCCGGGGGTGGGTTCAATCGACCGTACGGAATCAGGTAGAGAATTCTGTCGAGGGTGTTCGTGCGCTTCCATCCGAGGGCTGGCGCGTCGCGGGCATCCGAAACGAAGGGGGAAGAAACCTGATGCCGTTGACCCGTACGAGCCTGTCGTCCTCGCGGTGGCTCCTGTCCGCCGCGCTGTTCCTGTTGGTCGCCTGTAAACGTGAGCCCGCCGACGCTCCCGAGAAACGTGCCGCAGCCAAGGCCGCGACCGCGTCCGCGAATCCGGAGGACTCACCGTTCCCGGATGCGTTGGCGCCCACGGGGCCCGTCACCGAGCCCGTCTCCGCGAGGCTGAAGGAGGCTCCCTTCAAGGGAGACCTCCCGGAGCTCCAGAAGCGCGGCGTCCTGCGCGTGCTCGTGGAGGGCACCGACGAGGACTTCCTGCCGCGCCAGGGGATGCCCAAGGCGCAGGACCGGGCCCTGCTGGAGCGCTTCGCCGCGAAGCAGGGACTGACGGTGGAGTTCCTCACCGTGGACAGCTTCGACAAGCTCATCCCCCTGCTTCAGGAGGGACACGGTGACGTCATCGCCGCGGACCTGGCCGTGACGAAGGACCGAGAGAAGCAAGTCGCCTTCACGCGCCCGTTGACGCGGGTGAACGAGGTCCTCGTGGGGCGCAAGGGCGCGGAGGGCCTCCCCAGGACGGTGGAGGACCTCGCGGGCAAGACGGTGCATGTGCGCCCCAGCTCCACCTTCGCCGCGTCCCTCCAGGCCCTGGGGAAGCAGGCGCCCGGGCTCGTCATCGCCGACGCCGCGGAGTCCGTGGAGCCCGAGCACCTGGTGTGGCAGGTCTCTCGGGGAGAGATTCCCCTGACGGTGGTGGACAGCCACCTGCTCGACGGCATCCTCACGTACAACACGGATGTCGAAGGGCTGTTCCCCATCGCCAAGGCCCGTCCGCTCGCGTGGGCCATGCGCCTGGAGAACCCGAAGCTCCGCGCCGAGCTGAACACGTTCCTCGTCGAGTTCGCCCTCACCGAGTACCGCGAGCAGCGGTTCACCGGGGACCTGGACGCCATCCGCAAGCGCGGCGTGCTGCGCGTGCTCACGCGAAACAGCGCCGTCACCTACTACCTCCACCGCGGCGACCAGGCCGGCTTCGACTTCCACCTGGCGAACATGGTGGCGAAGGATCTCAACGTGCGGCTGGAGATCGTGGTTCCGCCGACCTTCGAACAGCTCATCCCGTGGCTGACCGAAGGTCGGGGCGACATGATCGCCGCCTCGATGACGGACACGGAGGCCCGCAGGAAGCAGGTGGCCTTCAGCCGCCCGTACCTCTACACGGACGAGGTCATCGCCCAGCGCGCGGGCGCGCCGAAGCTCGCGTCCCTGGACGACTTGAAGGGCAAGACGCTCCACGTCCCGAAGGGCGCCAGCCACTTCGCCACGGTGACCGCGTTGAAGGACGCCCACGGCTTCAAGGTCGCCGAGGAACCCGAGGACCAGGAGATCAGCACGCTGCTGGACCGGCTCGCCGCCGGCGAGATTGCGTACACCGTCACCGACAGCCACATCCTCGCGGCGGAGCAGGTGTTCCGCGACGACGTCGAGGCCGCGCTCACCTTGCCGGGGCAGGGCGAGCCCGCGGGGAAGGACGGCCACTACGGCATCGCCTTCGCCATCCGGAAGGAGAACGCGCAGCTGCGTGAGTTCCTCGACGCCTTCGTGAAGAAGACGTACCGGGGTGTCGAATACAACATGACGCGCCGGCGCTACTTCGAGGGCCGCCGCAACCAGCCGCTCCCGGCGAGCCTCGCGACCGGGGAAGGGAGCATCTCGCCCTACGACGGGTTGGTGCAGTCGTACGCGGCGCGCTACGGCCTGGACTGGCGGTTGATGGTGGCGCAGATGTTCCAGGAGAGCCGCTTCGACCCGAAGGCCCGCAGCTTCGTGGGGGCGCAAGGCCTCTTCCAGGTGATGCCGACGACGGGGAAGGAGCTGGGGTTCGTGGAGCTCGAGGACCCGGAGCAGGGCATTCACGCGGGTGTGAAGTACATGCACCAGATGCTGGGCCGGATTGCCCCGGAGATTCCCTTCAAGCAGCGGCTTCGCTTCGCGCTGGCCTCGTACAACGCCGGTCTGGGGCACGTCCTGGACGCGCGCCGCCTGGCCACGGAGCTGGGGCTGGACCCGAACAAGTGGTACGGCAACGTGGAGAAGGCGATGTTGCTGCTGGAGAAGCCCCAGTACTTCCGGCGCGCCCGGCACGGGTACGTCCGTGGCACCGAGCCCGTGAAATACGTGTCGGAGATCCAGACCCGGTATGGGAACTACGTGGCGGTGGTGCAGCACTGAGCTCACGCCACTGAGTGACACATGACTCACGACCCGCTGCGCCATTCCTGTTAAAGCGCGGGTCATGAGCACGTCATCGCCCAGGCACGTTCTCGTCGCTGGCGCTGGAATCGGTGGACTCACGCTGGCCTGCGCGCTTCGGCGCGCGGGCCTCTCCGTCACCGTCTTCGAGCGCTCGGAGGCCTTGACGTGGGTGGGGGCGGGAATCACCGTGCAGATGAACGCGACGGCGGCCCTGCGTCGCATCGGACTGTGTGACGAGGTCGCGCGGGCTGGTGCGTGTCCCACGGACAGCGCCATCCTGCGGCCCTCGGGCTCCGCGCTCACGCGGCTGCCCGTGGCGCGGATTCAGGAGGAGCTGGGGCTGCCGCTCGTGTGCATCCACCGGGCGCGGCTCCAGGCGGTGTTGCTGGCCCATGCCGGAGAGGAGAACGTCCAACTGGGCCGCTCCGTGACGGCGTTCCACGATGACGGGCAGGCCGTCACGGTGCGCCTGTCGGACGGTAGCGCTGTGACGGGCGACGCGCTGGTCGGGGCTGACGGGCTGCGCTCGGTGGTGCGGGGGGCGCTGCTGGGCGACGCGCCGCTGCGGTACTCGGGCTACACGAGCTGGCGTGGCGTGTGTCCGGACGTGCCGGGCGTGACACCGGGCCTCGTCTCCGAGACGTGGGGCCCGGGCGCGCGTTTCGGCGTGGTGCCCATCGGCTTTGGGCAGACGTATTGGTTCGCCACGCAAAATGCGCCCGCGGGCGGTAGGGATGCCCCTGGAGAATCGAAGAGGCGGCTGCAATCGTTGTTCGCGGGCTGGCACGCGCCCATCGAGGACCTCATCACCGCGACGTGCGACGCGAACATCGTGCGCACGGACATCCACGACCGGCCGCCCGTGAGCCGCTGGAGCCGGGGCCGGGTGACGCTGTTGGGAGACGCGGCGCACCCGATGACGCCGAACCTGGGGCAGGGCGGGTGTCAGGCCATCGAGGACGCCGTGGTGCTGGGCGAATGCCTCGCGGGAGATGGGCCTGTGGAAGCGGCCCTGGCTGCATACGAGTCACGCCGCCGTGAGCGGGCCAATGCCTTTGTCACCCGTTCGTGGAGCTTGGGCCGCATGGCCCAGTGGGAGAGCGCCGCGGGGCGTTTCGTGAGGAACACGCTCTTCCAACTCGTGCCCAGCGGGCTCGCCGCACGGCAGCTTCGGGACCTGGTTCGCGACGCGACCTGAGCGCATTACGACGCTCACCGTATTGTCCGACGGGCTTTTCCTTTGAATCGTCGTGGGCTTCAACGACCTCCCGGGCGAGGTCCAGCAGGCCATCATGGCTATGCGTGAGAGCGCCGCCGGGAACGCGGCGTGGCAGAACTTGGTGAAGTCCGTATGGAAAGAGCCGACTCCGGGGGCTGAAACGGCAGCTTCGGAACTCGAAGCAGATTGCGTGGCGGCGCGCGTGACCGGACTCCCGATGAACCCGGGTGTGAAATGCCCATGAGACATGTGTCGTCGGTAGCCCTGTTCGGTGGGGTTGTGATCGCCTGTGCGACGGCCCACCTGCGCCCGGTGGAAGGTGCGCGTTTCCAGGAGGTCGAGGTCAGCGGTGGCCAGTGCGCCTACGACATCGTTCCTCTCGATATCGGGGCGTGCTTTATCCGGGAGCTTGACCTGCGTCCGCGACGTATAGGCCAGGACCGGCTCGTCCGATGCGGCGAGACGGCGATGGTCTGCGAGCATTCCATCCGCTGCGACTGTGCGCAGCCCAGGCGCTTGTTTGACTGCGAGCCTGAGTGTGAGTCAGACGCCGGGCATCGGCAAGTGGTCAAGTCCCGAATCCTGTGTAGTTGGTTCGGAGGGGGTTCGGGGGAGGAAGGCTCCTTGGCGGGGTCATTCAGCGGTGTCTGAGTTTGAGTTCAGCAGGGAC
>BNCN01000020.1 GCA_014656495.1 Comamonas sp. KCTC 72670 | reverse complement strand
CATCGCGGAGGTGACCGCCCGCTCACGCCAGCAGCGCCGCGAGCGTGAACGGCGCAAGCGTGAGGCATCCCTCGGGAGCGGCGGCTAAACCGGAAGCGGATGGGGGAGAAGCAGAGGACGGCCAGGGCGCCTACAGCGCCGAGGGTGAGTCGTTGGGTCATGGGAATGCGCTCCAGACTGCTGGGATTGACAGCACGGCGAGGCACCCTGGAGGCTGTTTCAAGGGTGAGCGCCTTGCGCTGGGGCAGTGCAGTGCCCATGCCACCGAGCGCCCTTCCGCATGCACACCGGGAGGCGCCTCATGGACGGCAATGGTTGCCATGTCATGGCAATCCTTGCGGGCATCCGCTGCTAAGGACATGGCCACGGCCGCCGCCAGCAGTCCCCATGCGCGGACACGTGAATGAAGGTCCGCCGCCCCGGAGGCGGGCCCGAGTTGTCGAGCACCACGCGGTTCGGGCAGGGTGGCGAGGTGCTACGCCGCCCTCGATACCGTGGACGCGCCGTGCGGAACGTGCGCGTGGAGAACCTCACCGAGGCCCTGACCGCGCTCTCCGCGGACGAGCTGCGCACCTTCGTGGCTGACGCACTCGACCGGCTCGACGAGGGTCCTCGCGCGGACCTCGAGGACCTGCTGATTCAGCGTGCCTCACGGAGCACCTCTGGGTGGAAGCCAGCGGCTCCGACTGAAGCCGTCATCACGGAAGCCCGAGCATTCGCGGACGCCGCGCGCCGCGTGGGTCAGGCGGAGCCCTCCGAGGCCGATCGCTATCTCCGGCACGCACTCGCGGCGTCTCTCGCGGGAAACCACGTCTCCGCTCGAGCGGTGTTCGAGGCGCTGCTCGAGCCCATTGGCAACGGCGACATCCACCTCGGTCAACATGAAATGGCCGATGAAGTGCTCTCCGTGGATCTCCATGAATGCCTGCGCCACTACGCGGCGGCTGTGTACGTGACCACGCCACTCGACGGCCGCCCGGACGCACTGATTGAAGCGCTCGACGCCGTCGAAGGTCTCGGCGCCCTGAATGACCCTCTCGCGGAAATCGAGGAGACGTTTGGCGGCGGCCTCCCCGACATCAAGGCCTTCGTCCCCCGCTGGATCTCCCGGCTGGAGCGAGATGCGCCTACCGGGGAGCAGTGGGAGTCCACGCATGAGCGATGGCGCCGCTTAGCGATCGGCCGCTGGGAAGGGCTCCCGGGCCTTGCGCGCATGGCGCGGGAAACGAAGCGGGTGGTGACGGCCAGCGCCTGGTGTGACGCACTCGTGGCCGCGGGTGACTGGGCTCAGGCACTGCGGGCCTTCGAGGAGTGCGCGGCGCTCGTTGGAGATGAGGACGCCCGTGGAGGCTTCCTGGATGGCGCCGCGCTCGCAGCGCAGCGGCTCGGCATGGAGAACGCCGCTGAGCGGCTCGCGGCCGCATGGCGCGGTGCCCCCTCGCTCCCGCGCCTCTTGCGATGGCTGCTCAGCGACGCCCCCACCTCCGCAACCGTTCGCGCGCGGGCTGGGACGGCGCTCGCGGAGTGCCCCACTCAGGCTCACACCCTCATCGGACTGCTGAGGGTGCTCACCGGGAAGGTGGCCGAGGCGGCACAGCTCCTCGCGAAGGCGCCAGGGCTGGGCTGGTCGCGGAGTGAGCATCCCGGTCCTGTGCTCTTCTCGGCGTTCGCCTGGCTGCTCGGAGGCACGGCCCCCAGCCCGGACCAGGAGGAGCCGCAGTCCCCGGCGATGTCCGGTCCCCCGCCTCCCGCTCCAGCGCTGGAGGACGTACTCATGCACACCGAAGGGGCGGACAGCGTCTCTCCCGCCGACCGTGAAGCGATGCTCGATGCGATGAAAGCGGCGGCCCTGCGAAGGACCGAGGCCGTCCTCGATAAGAAGCGGCGCGCGCATTACGCTCACGCAGCGGCGCTCGTGGCCTGCTGCATGGTGAACGAAGGCACGGACACGGACGCGCCACCGCCCTGGTTGGAAACCCTGCGGACCCGCACCGCGCGGTTCCCCGCCTTCCGAAGAGAGCTGCACGCCGCGCTTCATGAAGCGCGGCGTCTGTCATCCGGGCGTGGAGAGCCCAGCAGGCGCGGCATGCAACGACCCGAGCCCGGATGAAGCAGCCTTCCCGCTCGCTCGCGGACCGTCCGCCCTGGCGCGAGGCCCCACGGATTCCCCAGCCTCTCGCCAGTCATGGCGCTCCCGTGCTCCTTCCAGCGCAACGCGGGCGCCGTCCCCGTAACGTTTTTTGGGCGCCGGCATCGGTTCCTAACGATTTTTAAAGGGGTCTATCTCAATCCTGGCCTATAGGCCCAGGCCCATCGATTTCCTCGCCGTGCCTGCTTGGGCCGCAGGCCCCTGAATGTAGCCCACTGACCTACACCCTCTGAGAGCCACTGGCATGTTCCCAAGTCAAGGCACTCCCATCGGATACGCGAAAGCCATCGCGGATTACGACCTCCAGGTCATTCCTCCGCACCAACACTCGAGCTGTGCCGCGGTCGCGGGCAAGCACGTGCAGAGCAAGGGCGGGCGGGACTTCGTTACCTACTCGAACACCTACGCTCCAGGCCCCGCGCTTTGCGACCATCTGGAGTTCGCACTCAAACACGAGGGAGTATCGCTGGAGGTCCTCGCCGCACTGTTCCGAAAGGTGGAACAGCGCACCTTCGAAGATGAACTGTGCCGCCACATCCAGGCACGCCCCACGGGCCAGAACACCCGCCGGCTGTGGTTTCTCTATGAGTTCCTGACCGGCAGGCGGCTTCCTTTGGAAGACGCGACCCAGGGGAACTACGTCGAATTGCTCGACCCCGAGCGGTATTACACAGCGCAGCCCTTGAACAGCCGGCGGCACAGGGTGCGCAACAACCTCTTGGGCGATGTGAACTTCTGTCCCCTGGTGCGCCGGACCCCTCTTCTGCGCGAATTCGAGGCGAAACAGCTCGCGAAGGAAGCCGCGAAGATCGTCGAGGCGTACGACGAGGACACGCTTCGCGGAGCGGTCGACTACCTCTACACCAAGGAGACTCGCTCCTCTTTCAACATCGAGCGGGAGCAGCCCAGCCAGCAGCGCGCCGCACGGTTCGTCGCCCTCCTGCGCGAACTCCCGGAACACAGCTCACTGGATCGGTCCGCGCTGGTCCAGATGCAGAACATCATCGTGGATGAACGCTTTGGTGAACAGCGATACCGCAACACCCAGAACTATGTGGGTGAGTCCGTCGGCTTGCGTCAACGCGTCCACTTCATCCCGCCGCGCCCCAAGATGGTGCCTCGGATGATGCGCGGGCTGCTCGCCGCGTTGGACCGGATGATGGTCTCCCAGACGGACCCCGTCGTCCATGCGGCAGCCATCTCCTTTGGATTCGTGTTCATCCATCCCTTCGAGGATGGCAACGGTCGGCTTCACCGGCTGCTCATCCACTACATCCTTTCCAGGGCAGGCTTCACGCCGAAGGGTTTCATCTTTCCCATCTCCGCGATCATGCTGCGGAAACGGGCGCAGTACGATGCGTGCCTCGAGTCCTTCTCAAAGCCGCTGATGAACCTGCTGGATTACACGGTGGACGCGGATGGGAGCGTCTCCGTGAACGGGCGGACCAGCGGCTTCTACCGCTACGTGGACTTCACACGCATGGCGGAGGACCTCTACCAATGGACGGAGGAGACCCTCCACACGGAGTTTCGTGATGAGCTGGACTTCCTCGTGCGCTATCGCAAAGCCCGAGAGAAGATGGACGACCTTGTCGAACTGTCCGATGCCGCTCGCAACCGCTTCGTCCAGTTCTGCCTCCAGAACGGCGGCCGCCTGGCGAAGAGCAAGCGGACCCGGTACTTCGGCGCCCTCACTGACACCGAGGTGCAAGCACTGGAGCAAGTCGTCCAGGAGCATTTGATGCCTCGCACGCGGTAACTGCGTACGTGCCCAGGAGTGCCCGAAACGTCGCAACAAGCAACGACATAAAGCCATGAGCAGACCCTATCTCCATGTCTGCACTTTCAACGCCTCTCGGCATCACGGCGAGCGGGACTGGGCCCGCTGGAGACGTCTCCGGAGCGGCACGTGCCGTGCTCAACACCTCTCGGCATCACGGCGAGCGGGACACCAGTATTCCTTCACCTCGCGAACCTGCTCGGGAGCGTGATCAACGCCTCTCGGCATCACAGCGAGCGGGACACCAAGCTCCGCGAGCGGGGTGCCAGGCGGGGCACCATATGATCAACGCCTCTCGGCATCACGGCGAGCGGGACGGAGACCCCCATCAACTGGGGCGAGGAGGAGGAAGGGCGCTCAACGCCTCTCGGCATCACGGCGAGCGGGACCTCCACCCGTAGGCATGTCCTCGGAGCTTGAACGGTGCTCAACGCCTCTCGGCATCACGGCGAGCGGGACTGGGGCAACTTATGGGATGGGCCCCAAACAGCAAGTGCTCAACGCCTCTCGGCATCACAGCGAGCGGGACTTGCCGGGCCACTCGAAGCGCGGCGCCAGCTCCGGGTGCTCAACGCCTCTCGGCATCACGGCGAGCGGGACACTACGTGGTAGGCTACCCGTACCTGTACGTGGAGTAGTGCTCAACGCCTCTCGGCATCACGGCGAGCGGGACCGCGGGTACTGCTCTTTCATCAGCGGCGTGGCGAAGATGTGCTCAACGCCTCTCGGCATCACGGCGAGCGGGACAAGCGGGCGAAGGACCCGGTGACACTGCGCACCATGTGCTCAACGCCTCTCGGCATCACGGCGAGCGGGACTGCAGCAGGCCCAGAAGGCGATGAAGGGCTACACGTGCTCAACGCCTCTCGGCATCACGGCGAGCGGGACTCTTCCTGGCCGACTGGGGGGTCGTAAACCTCATCGGTGCTCAACGCCTCTCGGCATCACGGCGAGCGGGACACCTTACCGAGGTGCTCCGCTTCATCTCCCTCTGGTGCTCAACGCCTCTCGGCATCACGGCGAGCGGGACACGTGCTGGAAGTACCGGCGGATGTGCCCGAGTCGTGCTCAACGCCTCTCGGCATCACGGCGAGCGGGACAAGGGCCACCTGTTGGTGGGAGGCGCCGTCCATGTGTGCTCAACGCCTCTCGGCATCACGGCGAGCGGGACGGACGGCGCGGTGCAAACGCGGGCGCTGGCTGAGCAGTGCTCAACGCCTCTCGGCATCACGGCGAGCGGGACAGCTCAAGCTGGAGAAGGCGCAGAAGATCGGCCTGGTGCTCAACGCCTCTCGGCATCACGGCGAGCGGGACCCATGTCCAATGAGGCCTTCGAAGTGAGCGGTGGGTGCTCAACGCCTCTCGGCATCACGGCGAGCGGGACACCATCATGCGCGTTCGCTACCCGGGCAACCCGGGGTGCTCAACGCCTCTCGGCATCACGGCGAGCGGGACCTCTCACGGCCAAGCGACTCGTCACCAACGAGTCGTGCTCAACGCCTCTCGGCATCACGGCGAGCGGGACAGCGAGGCGTGTCAGCCTCCGTCGGAAAAGAACACGTGCTCAACGCCTCTCGGCATCACGGCGAGCGGGACGTACACCCAAAGCGTGGACTGGAGCGATGCTCCGGATGATGGTGCTCAACGCCTCTCGGCATCACGGCGAGCGGGACGGTGTAAATCGGCAACGGAACGACGTTGCCGCCGGTGCTCAACGCCTCTCGGCATCACGGCGAGCGGGACGGACGGTGTACCTGCTGCACTTCAACACCCCGTTCAAGGTGCTCAACGCCTCTCGGCATCACGGCGAGCGGGACCAGACTTCCGGTTTCCTCGTGCCCGGCACGTTCGAGGTGTGCTCAACGCCTCTCGGCATCACGGCGAGCGGGACCAGAGGCACAGGGCGGCCGATACTTCCCGCACCCTGCGTGCTCAACGCCTCTCGGCATCACGGCGAGCGGGACCCTGGCTGGTACTGGGATTGGGGTTGTCGCGGGTGCGTGCTCAACGCCTCTCGGCATCACGGCGAGCGGGACGGCTATTTCTCGGCTGAAGAGAGTATCGTGGAGTATTGTGCTCAACGCCTCTCGGCATCACGGCGAGCGGGACCGCGAAGATTGGCGAGTACGCCGGCTCGGGGTTGGAGTGCTCAACGCCTCTCGGCATCACGGCGAGCGGGACGCCCTGGGCATCATCGACAGGGCGTCCGAGGGCTTGTGCTCAACGCCTCTCGGCATCACGGCGAGCGGGACCTCGCGCGCTCCTACCCGACGGCGGCCGGCGCGAAGTGCTCAACGCCTCTCGGCATCACGGCGAGCGGGACCCCTCTACGCCTATCACAACGGCTACCTCAACTTGTGCTCAACGCCTCTCGGCATCACGGCGAGCGGGACGGCACCTGGGCATGTCGATTTTTGGTATGCGAGCTTGGTGCTCAACGCCTCTCGGCATCACGGCGAGCGGGACTCAAACCCAGGGCGTTCCCGCAAGCCATGATTAGTGCTCAACGCCTCTCGGCATCACGGCGAGCGGGACAGTAATCTACACGGAGCAACACTACATGAAGCCCAGGTGCTCAACGCCTCTCGGCATCACGGCGAGCGGGACGGATGCCGTCGCACAACGCATGTGCCACTTCCCGGTGCTCAACGCCTCTCGGCATCACGGCGAGCGGGACGTGGAGCGCGTCACCAAACAGGTGGCGTCAATCTCGTGCTCAACGCCTCTCGGCATCACGGCGAGCGGGACGCGAGCAATCCAGACCTTGCCGCGCAGCAGCTCGTGCTCAACGCCTCTCGGCATCACGGCGAGCGGGACAGCCTGCCCAAATCCCCCAGCAATTCCGACAACTTACAGCCCTCTTTTCAAGCACCTCCCCCTCCTCCACTCAGGTTGGCCTTCCCAGGCCCTACCCAAGAACGCCAACTCCATGAAACCACTCGGCTTTTCATCGATCATGCACCTATTCACCTGTCAAAGAGCCTCAACCCCATGAACTCACAGGGGAATCCACCACTTTCGCCGTCACGGGCCTCCGCCACGGCGAGGTGCTTGATTGTCTCTCACTTCACAACACCTTGAAAGGTGCGGGCTCCTCCGGCCAGTCCTCCTCCGCGTTGATGGCGCGCACGCGCTCCACGCACCCTCCACACAGTCCAATCACCAGCAACGTATCCACGGCCTCCATCCGCCGCGACAGCTCCCACCGCAGCTTCTCCCGGTCCCGGTCCGTCAACGAGCAGCGGAACACCGAGAGCTGCAACCACTCCCCATAGCCCTTCAGCAGGGAATACACCTTCCGCCACCGCTTCGGGTCCCGGATGTCATACGTAATCAGATACCAGCGCCTCGGCTCGGCCATGGCTCACCTCAAGCGGAACGTCGCGAACAGCCCTGGCTTGCCAGTCCACTCCTTCTCCAGCAGCCGCACCTCCAGTTCCACCAGCCGCGCGTAGCTGAGCGAGTACCCCAGCACGTTGTGCTTCCACGTCTCGCGCTTGCGCCGCTCGTACAGCTCGATGGCCTTCGCTCGTCCCGTCTTGCTGAGCCAGACGTGCTCGGAGGTCACCTCGAAGTCCGCCTCCGCGTCCCACGTCCGCCGGTTCACCGAGGCCACCAGTGGCATGTCCGCCAGCGGCACCCGGAACAGCTCCATCACGTCCAACCCCAACGGCCCCGCCGTCCCCCGAGGCTGGTGGTAGAAGCCGAACCCCACATCCAGCCCCACCGCCCGGATGGCCGCCTCCACCTCCCGGTGGACCAGTCCATACAAGAAGCCGAGCACCGCGTTGAAGCGGTCCTTCGGTGGGCGCCGGTTGCGTCCATCGAAGCGCAACCGCGGGTCGACATCCTCGCCCTGGAGGTACGGCAGCACTCCAAAATACCGCGCCGCCCCCGCGCCCTCCAACCCGAGGAGCACCTCCAACGAGCCAGCCTCCGCACACCGTGCCAGCAGGGCCCGGAGGTCCCGCACAGCCGAGGCGAGTTCCTCGCGCGACTCCGGGTCCCCTCGCGACGAGCGAAGCAGGAAGCGGAGCTGTCCCTCCAGCTTCGCCGCCACCAGGCGGCGCGCGAGCCCCAGACACACGTCCGGCTGCCGCAGCGCCTCGAACTGCCGCACCCTCCGGTGGACATTGCCGGGCCCGCCGCCCAAGCCGCCCAGGTAACGGCCCCCGCCGGTGAACCAGTGCACGCCAATGTCGTTCTCCACGCAGTACGCCAGGGCCTGCGCGCTCACCTGCACCGCCCCGTGCGCGATGAGCGCCGAGACCATGCGCCCTGGCTGCCTCGACGGCTCGCCCTCTCCATCCGGAGGCGTCACCACCAACTCCTCCGACGCCCGCCCGACCCGCGTCCCTGGCGTCGCCACGTGAAGCACCTGCCGCACATCGTCCTCCGGGAAGAGGCGCGGCCGCGCCTCACCCGCGGCCTGCCGCTCCTCCTCCGGTAGACACACCGGCGCCAACGAGCACTTCGCGCACTTGCGCTCCTCCTGAGTCACGGGCGGACGTTCCGTCGAAGCGCGCAACCACCGGGCTCGCGCCACCGCCGCATCCACGTCACGCCGCAGCGCCTCGTCCAAGGGGAAGCGGACCGTCGTGTCCGTCTGGTGATAACGGACGCGACACTCCACGGGCGCGCCCGGGAAGCGCTCCTCCACCAGCAGCGCATAGGCTCCCGCCTGGAGCCTGTCACTCGGCCACGCCTCCGGCGCCTCCCGGCCCGGCGCGTGGCGCCCACGCTTGTGCTCGTAGACCACCAGAATCCCCACCCGCGTCCGCACCGCGTCCACCCTGCCGTGCAGTCCCAGCGCTTCGCTGGCCAGCTCCAACTCGACGCGCTCCCCTTCGTCTTGAAGCTGGACGTGCAACCGCCGTCCCGCGAAGACGGCGGCGTCAGCAACGCGAAGCTCCTCCACTTCCTCCAGGTAGAAGAGCCGCTCGCAGTACGCCAGCGCGTGCAGCGCATGCGTACGGATGGACGGCTCGGTGCTCACCGACCTCTGACTCGTGGATGCTGGATTCATGTCCTGGGGCCCCCCGCCCCCTTTGCAGCGTGACAACAACCGACGGCTATCCCGCCCCTTCCGCGAGCGGGATGCGTGGCAGCCGCCGGACCTCGGGAACGTCCGTGAGCGCTTCGAGCCCACCCACCGCGTAGCGCGAGCCACGCGTTCCCACGTGGTCCACCCAGACCGGCAGGGTGAGGACGCCGGTGGCCGTGGTCAGGAAGGCGCGACAGCCAGCCGGTGGCCGGCCCTCCGGGAGCAGCCGTGCGTCGTTGATGAGGTGGGTGGACTCGCCCAGCGACCACGCGCCGGTTCGCTCCACGGAGCCGGGGTCCCGCATCGCCCGGACGACCCGGGCCTCCAACGGCGCGTCAGACTCCGGCTCTTCACCACTGTCACACCAGACCACCAGCCGCGCGTCGATGACGAGTTGCTGCTGGTCCGGGCCCGCGTTCTCACCGTTCCCCTTGGCCACCTTCAGGTTCTTCGTCCGCCAGAACGTCCGGAGCACCGTGCTGATGACAGGCGCGTTCAGCAGCCCCGCGGTCACTCGACAGCCCCGGTGCCGCTCACGGTCCTGCTCTCCCACGAGCGACAGCAGCGCGCCGTAGCACGTCGCGGGTGGCGGCAAGACCTCCGTCTCCACCAGCTCGCGCGCCCGGCCCTTGCGCCAGCACGCCACGGGCACGGTCAGCTCGAGCGCGATCACTTCTTCCTCGCCTCCAGCCGCTTGCAGGCCGCGCGGCACGCGGCGACCACGCCCGCGTGGAGCTCAGCGCCCGAGAGCACCTCTCGCTCCTCCGCCCCGAGCCCCTCCACCACCTGCCCGCCCAGCACCAACTCCTTCGCGGGGACATCCCCGCTCCTCACCTTGCGCAGCAGCGAGACGATTTCCACACCACCCGCGCGCGAGGACGGCTCGAAGGCATACAGGATTCGCGGCGCGGCCTCCTGCGTGAGCCGGAAGACGACCGACTCCGGGCTGAAGTCGAAGAGGAAGCGGCCATGATTCCCCGCGACCGGCCCCAGCGCGCAGAGCTGGTTCAGCGCCGTCACCGCGCGGGCGGGTACCCGCAGCGACTCCGGCGTCAGCGCCACGCCATACTGGTAGCGCGTCGCGTGCATCTCCGTGCCATAGGGCACCGGGTTGTGGTTCCCCTTCTTCTGCGCGGAGGGCGTGGCCCCTGGACTGGCGGCGTTGAAGGTGACGTCACCGGACCACGGCGTGAGACTCACGGCGCGCGATACCTCCAGCACCGCGCGGCGGACCTTGGCCGTGCCCTTCTCGCCCTCTTGCTTCGCGCCCTCCGCGGACATGAAGCCCAGCAGGTCGTCGTCGATGTAGGTCTTCTCCTTGGACTTCCCGGCCCAGGCGCTGAAGGCGGCGTCCTTCCAGGCGTTGGCGCGTGACGCGTCGTCGTAGGTGCGGTTGCACGGCTCGTGTTCATCCAGGCGCCGCCGCAAGGCGAAGCGAATGGATTCGGCGGAGACGGTGGTGTGGACCTGTCCGTTCCACACCAGCTTCTGGAGGCTGGTGATGTTCCCCTCGGTGAGGCCCCGGTTGTTGGCGGCGGTCCCCAAGGGGGTGACGAAGGCGGCGAAGACGTGAAGGCTCATGACATGACTCCGGAAAGGGATGGGCTGCTCAAGACGGCTCGGACACGTCGGAGGCATCGTCCGCGTCCGCCAACGCCACGGCCTCGTCGCCCCGGCCCTGGTAGCTGGCCAGCGCCACCAGGGCGAGGTCGCGGGCCTCGCGCCACCGCTCGGGGCCAAGCAGCGGCAGGATGTCCTTCCAGTGCGCCTGGAGCTCGCGGTTGGTGCCCGCGCGGCTCCACAGGTCCGCGAGCGCCGCACGCACCTGCTCCGGCGTCTTGGCCCCCGCGAAGCTCAGCCGCAGGCGCTCGCGCTCGCCCTTGAAGCGGTTGGAGCGCGTGGCCTTGGGACTCTCCTTCGTGTCGTCGTAGATGCTCTTGAACCGGCCGCGGAGCGCGAGATGAACGCTCTGGACGAGCCACTGCTCGGCCTCCCCCAGGTACGGATGCATGGCGATGAGCCCCTTCCTTTCGTCCCACAGCAGCGCGCCCAGGTTGTCCCGGCCGCGGAAGTAGTGAATGAAGCGGCCCTCCGCCGTGGTCGCGGTGGCGAAGTCCGCGAACCAGGGGCGCGAAGCCGCGAGGTTCTCCGTGATGAAGGCGCGCAGCGCGCTGGTCGCGATGAAGTAGCCCGCATTTCCCTGAGCCTTCCCTTCGGGCTTGCGGACACGCAGCGTGTGCGGCAACGCGGCGGCGACGGCCGCGTAGCGGTCCAACACGCCCTCCGGCACGCTGTCCTGCCGCACCACCGCGCTCCGAATCTTCTGCTGCGCGTTCCACGGCATCTGCCGCAGCGCCACCGCTTCGGCGGTCCCCACCGCCTTGGCGAGCCGCCCCTTCGCCTCCAGCTTCATCGCGAGCCGGACGGCGAGCACCGCGTCCGAAGCCCCCGCCACCGCGACGTCCCGCAACGTGCCGGGCGTCAGCGCAGGCCGCAGGTCCGCGAAGCGCACCAGGTCCGTGGGCGCCAAGGCCACGAAGGCCCCACCCCGAAGCTGCGGCAGCTTGTAGGAGACACACCCCAGGAGCGCGAAGCACGCGCAGAGCGCCTCCTCCGCCGTGTACTCCACCTTCGTCGCGCGCACGCCGATGTGCCGCTCCGCAGCGCCGGGATAGGCCCAGCTCGCCAGCACCGTGGTCCCCGAATCCAGCGCCTCCAGCACGCTCCGCCAGGCGCCCTGGTGGACGAAGGACGCGTACGCCTGCGACTCCACGACCACGGGCTGGTCATCCACCTCGAAGGTGAGGCGCTTGCGCGTGCCGCCCTGCGTCGACTTCCCGTGCTGGAGGAACGTCACCTTCAACGCCTCATGGAGCGCGGCCGCCAGCTCGGGCCTGGGCTCGGGGGCGCCGGGACGCCGTGTGCCCGGCAGGTCGATGAAGCCCTGCTTCACGCGGAAGGACGCGTCGAACAGCGGCTTGAGCGTGGCCTCGGGAGACTCACCGCCCCAGTCCAAATGGATGGCCTCCGGCGACACGGTCGCCGTGCCGGGCCCCAGCTTCACCGGGGATGGCCAGGGCGCTTCCCCATGGATGGCGCGCAGCGCTGCGGCCACCCCTCCCGCGCCCGCACGCAACAGCGGCGTCATTCCCGGCGCGTACAGCCGGATGGTGAGCGGAGCAGGCAGCGCCTTCTTCCGCGGACTCACGGCCTTCGCCATCGCGCACCTCGCAGGGCGTCGTAGTCCAGCGCGGACGCCGGAGGGATGGGGTATGGCAGCCGGCCCTGGCGCCGCCATGAACGCCACTCGAGGGACTCGGGCGGGAGGTTCATGGGCAGGGTGACCTCGTGGGCACTCACCGCGCCCGCCTGGACGCTCCGGGCGTCCTCCTCCAGCAGGACCGTCAGGCTGGGGCTTCCGTCGCGGCAGGGCGCGGGCCATGTGTCGAAGCGCCCGTCCAGCCACGTGCTGGAGTACCGGCTCGGCACTGCCGAAGTCCCGTGGGTCTCCCAGGCGGACACCAGGTCTCGCTGGCTCAGCGCCCCCGTGCCCAGGCGTTCGAGCCAGGCGCGCGCGTCGCGCAGGTCCGTCGCCGCGTAGGGCGCGCCGTCGAACGGCAGCACCACGAAGGGGCGCACCGGCGCGGGCGCTTCCGGCGAGCTGCGGCGGTTGAGCCGTCCCAAGCGCTGGATGAGCGCGGGGATGGGCGCCAGGTCCGTGACGAGCAGCTCCGCGGAGAGGTCCAGGCTCATCTCCGCCACCTGGGTCGTCGACGCGAGGACGGAGCAGCGCGCCTCCGCGAAGGCCGCGACGACGTCTCCATGCCGATGGACACGGTCCGTGTAGCGGAACCGGCTGTGATACAGCAGCGCACGCGAGCCCTGGGCCGCGGCGGTCTCGGCGGTCCGCATGCAGCGCTCCACGGTGTTGCTGACCCAGAGCACCTTGCCGTCTTCCCGCAGGCACCGTGTCACCAGGGACCAGGGGTCCTCGACGTCCCACCGCTGGTAGCGCGGCAGCGTCTCCAGGTCCTCCGGTCCGTCGATCTCCGCGAGGCTCCGGCCGTGGACTCGCTCACACAGGCCGCGCAAGGCCCGCAACCGCGCGGCAGGCAGGCTGGCCGTCATCAACAGGGCGGGGACTCCCGGCAGGGCTTCGAGGAAGCGCAGCAGGCAGCCAAAGAGCCGGTCGTCATAGGCGTGGATTTCGTCGAAGACGACGCAGGCGGCGCACAGCGACGGCCAGGCATAAAGCCCTTGCCGCTGGCTCTGGACGAGCCCGAGCACCGTGTCGGCCGTGCAGCTCATCGCATCGACGCCCCAGGAGCGGAGCGCGTCGAGCCGGTCCTGGCCACGCGAGCCGGTTCCTGGCTCCACGCCATCCCGGAGTCCGAAGATGTCGAAGTCCACCTCCGCGCGTGAATGCTGCAACCGGGCATCCACGTCGGCGCCGTGGAGGTAGTCCCGGAAGCCCTCGGTGGCCGTGCCCATGGTCGGATAGGTGAGCCACAGCGGGCGGCCAGGGTGCTGCGTCGCGGCCCACAGGTACGCTGCGGCGGTCTTGCCACTGCCACACCCCGCGCGCACCAGCGACAGGGGCGCCGCGCTCCGGGCCACGGCGTCCTGAAAGGGCCGCGGCGGCCGGCCCGCGAGGCGGCGCTCGACCACGGCACGCAGGGCCTCGGCGGGATGGGGCGCCGTGAGCTGACGGTCCACCCAGTCCTGCTTCTCACCGCTCCGAGGAAGCGCCGAGCCCGCGACGTCCGCCGCGAGCACCCACGCCTTGCATACGGACAGGAGCCGCGCATCGAGCGAACTGGCGGGCACGGCGCGCTCGAAGTCCTCCTGCCACCCTTGGAGTTGGTCGCGAGGATGCTCCTTCCGCGTGGCGCGCAGCGTGATGGGCGCCGTGAACAGCGGCGGCGCGGAGAGCCCGATTTCCTCGGCGATTCGCTTCAGGGTCCGAGCGAAGTCCTCGTGGTGGACCCACAACTCCAGCGACAGCCCGGCCCCAGCGTCCTCGGGGGCGAAGGCGTCTGTCTGGAACTTGCGGTGATGCGCCGCCACACAGACCAGCGCCAGGCACAGGTCCAACTCGCCCACGCCTTCCAGGAGCCACGACGACAGTGGCTGTCCTGGCCAGCAGAGCCACAGTGAGAGCGCCTCGTGACGGACCCACTGAGGCACGGTGCGCTCGCGGCGCAGCATTGACTGGAAGTGCTCGCTGCACTTGCCCAGGTCATGGAGCGCGGCCGCGAGCAGGACGATGCGCCGCAGCCGAGGCTCCTCCGCTGGCTCAAGACCCGCGGCCAGGAGCGATGCACGCCCCCGGTGTGCCAGGAGCCGCCGCGCGGCCGACAGCACCAACGCGGTGTGCCCCAGCAACGTGGCTTCGCCCTCGGGCCTGTCGGGCGAGGCCGTGCTCTTCGCCAGCAACCGCTTCACGCGGCCTTCCCTCGGGACTGGGCGCGCGCCGCGCGGCCCGGCGGCAGGAAGAGACCGCACCCCATGTGACGGCGTCCGCCCAGGCCGTGCGCCTGCACTCGAAGCGAGTGCTCAGCCGACAACCCATGGAGTTCGAGCGCGAAACCCACGACCTTCTTGCCGGCGATGCACACAATGCGCCTGCGCCCCACCTTCAACGTGGCCTGGACGCCCAGCGCCTCCAGCGCCTTGGAGGCCGCCGTGAGGAACGAAGCCTCGTCCATCGCGTGTTTGAAGGTGACCAGCCGCGCGGACAACGAGGGCACGGGCTCCAGCGCATACAGCGAAGGTGCCCCCAGGGACAGGCGCCGTCCCGCGACCTCCAGCGGCGCGCTGACCAGCGGCAGCAACGCGCCCACGGCCTCGGTGGCGCACCGCAGACGCAGCGTGCCCCGGCCCAGGTAGAGCAACTCCCGGGTGTTGCTCACGCCCCGAAGCGTGAACACGCCGATGTCCGCGCGCTCATGCAGCGTGGGGATGTGACGGGAGAGCGCGGAGAACAGGAGGTAGCCGTGGTCGAGTGGCACCGGGCCGCCCTGCACGGGAAACAGCAAGTCAATGACAGCCATGCAAGAGACCTTTCGGACAGCGGACAGAGAAGCTCACCCCGTCTGCAACGTGAGCGAAGGCGCGTAGTCACAAGCCCCGGTGCGCTCGTAGGCCACGACCGGCCCCACGGCGTTGAGCCGCTGGCCCAGGAACAGGCAACACGCCGCGGGGGCGTAGAGGATGAGGTGGGTGACCTCCGTGCGCAGCGCGTTGTGCGCGCGCCGGAGCTGCTCGCGGGCCTGGACGGCGAACGCCACCGCGTCCGCATCCGAACCGACCGCGCCATCATGAGGGCCGTCCTCCGGCTCCAGATAGAGCACGGCGCGGAAATGCCCAGGGCGCTCGGACAGGAAGCGCTCCACGTCCGCGTTCGCGTCCCCCGTCATCTGGAACACCACGAGCAGCGCCGTTGCGTCCGCGTGGACCTCGTGCCGGGTAACGCGCAGCCCGCGACCCGAGGGCTTCACGTCCGAGCGCCACAAGAAGGTCTCTCCTCGCGTGGGCTGCTCGACCCGGAAGCGATACCCGCCCACCTCCGGGAAGTGGAAGCCCACCGACAACACCGTGCTCAGCGGCAACTTGCCCCGCAGGTCGATCAACGCGCCGTCGGGCCGCCTCGACAACCGCTGACGCACGGCCCGCAGGGACGGCAGCAACGTGTCCCGCCACACCGCCTCCGACGGCACCGTCCGGGTGTCTCGGTCGAAGTACGCCGTCCAATCCAGCTCCTCGGTGGGAGGCACATCCCACGTGCGCCGGGCCCACCCATGAATCCAGAGGCTCACGGCGGGCAGGTCCTCCCGCGAGGCCCTCAGTCCCCAGGCGCGAATGGCCTCCCGTAGGGACTCGGGAGTGACGCGCTTCCTGCCACCCCCGACCTCAATCCACTCCCGGAGCCCGTCCACCGCGAGGGCACGCGGCTGCCGGCCCATGCGCAACCCCAGCCGCCCCATCCGGTCATCCACTTGCTCCTCCACGTCGGCGATGCCGCCAACACCGAGCCGCAAGCGCAGGTCCTTGCAGAAAGCCCGCAGCGTCTCCGCTGGCACGCCGAGCCGTTGCTCCCACTCCGCCCAGTGCTTCTTCAGGGCCCCACGCGGCGGCTGCACGAAGAACGCGTCGGTGAAGCAGTGGTCCCTGCCGTGCAGGTAGCGTCCCAGGTCCGCCGCCGAGGCCCAGTTGCTCAGCAGCCAGATTTCGACGGGCCCCTGGGGCCGCAGCGCCAACCAGCTCTCCAGCAACTTTCGCAACAGGGAGTTGCCCTCCCGAGGCGGCGTGACCAGCCCTGCGAGGGAGTAGGTGTCCCGGTGGTCGACGTGCCACTTCACCTGCATGTAGCGGCTGGCCACGCCGGAGCCGGGCCGGGCGTGCAGCGTCACGTCATCCGCCGAGCCCGCCGCTGGGTGCTCGACGTGGCCGGACTCGAACGGGCTGTCCGCCTCCAGCAGGCGGAGCAGCTCGTACCAGCTCAACAGGTGCTGATAGCGGTCGCCTTCCAGGCGAGACGCGCTCTGCTCTCCCATGGCGTTCCCTCATAGCGACGCCAGGGAAGACGGTGGATACCTCCCCGGAGGTATGGAAGGCGGCGCTCGAAAAGAAAGACGCCAACGCATGGGGCGACCCATCGCGGGGCTCGTGATTTTTCGCCCAGCGCTCGCGATCGCCTTCAGACGTCCTGTGTGAATCTGACTACCTTTCAGGTAGACATCGCCCGTCCCGGGATGCCAGACGGGGCACGCTCCTGCTCGGAGAACACGGGGCATTCGAACGGCCCGCCGTGTCATCCCCGTCGAGTAGGTTACAACCCTGGAGGTTGCCCCTGCGTGTTCCCCCCTGGCTCGTTGGTGATGGCGGCGGTGGTGCTCCTGCTGGGCATGTCGGCACTCGCCCAGGCGCAGGACACGAAGCGATGGCGGCGCATCGAGCGGACCATGCCCCTGAGCGCAGGCACCGGTGAATCCATTCAACGCCTCCGGTTGGCGCCCGGCGTGGTGACGACAGTGCTGCTCGACTCGGAGGCCGTGCTGGAAAGTGAGCTGCCCGACGCCGTCCGGGGCCTGTTCCAGCGCCTGGACGTCGCGGGGATGCATCTGCTGCTCCAGCCGTCCGTCGCGATGCCCACGCGAGGCGTTCCGCCCCTCGTGCTGCGATTCGCGGATGACGCCGCGCCCCAGCGGCTCGTCCTGGAGCTGACGAGCGAAGCCACCGTGGTGGACTCGGTCGTCGACGTCCGGCGCCGCCCCGCCACCGTGGAGCAACTGGAGGCCGAGTTGGTGGCATTGCGAGAGCGAAACGCGCTGCTGGAGGCTCGGCTGGCATCAACGCGCAGCACGGTGCCTCAACAGGGGCTTGTGGGCGCAATCCTGGCTGACGCCATCGCCCGTTCTGGAGTGTCCGTCCGCTGGCTGGAGACCGAGGCCAGTGACACGGGGCTCAAGGCACACAAACTTCGCATTTATCGCTCGGGCGCGTGGCGAGCATTCGCAGTGAAGTTGGAGAACCCACGGAGCGAGGCGCCCTGGCAGCCGGGAGTCGCGCTTTTGATTCACCTGGGACCGAACGGCCAGCCTACGGGGGAGACGCTGGAGTTGCCTTTGTTGATGCAGGAACCACGTCTGCCGCCCGGCAAGAGCGCGGTTGCCATCGTCGAATGGCCAGCGTCCAGGCCCCTGCCTTCGGCCTACGCGTTGGAGCTTTGGGACGCAGGCCGACGCCGGGGTGCGCGATGGGCACGGTTGACGCCGTAACCGAAACGACAGCTCCGAAGGAATCCTTCATGCGACTGGAGCAGACCTCCCCTTCTGCAATGCCGTTGGTGCTGTCTCCTCAGGCGCTGCCTACCGGGACACGCGTAGACCGCTGGCGGGTGGTGCGTCGCATTGGAGGCGGTGGAAATGGGACTGTGTACGAGGTACGTGCGCGCCCCGGAGGTAGCAGCTACGCACTCAAGCTCGCCCACACCCCTGACGATCTCCGTTTCCAACGCGAGGCTCAGACGCTTCGCCTGCTTCGTCACCCTGGCATCGTGCGACTGGGTTCCCTGGGGACATGGAACACAGGGGCCGCCGCATACCCCTACCTCGTGCTGGAGTACGTGCGAGGCAGCACGCTCTATGACTGGTCTCGAGCACGCAATCCAACGGCGCGTCACGTCGCCAGCCTGATGGAACAGTCCGCGTGGGCCTTGGACGCCGCACATCGCAGACCGGTGTATCACCGCGACTTCAAAGGGGAGAACCTGCGCGTCAGAGAAGACGGGCGCCTGGTGGTCCTGGACTGGGGCGCGAGTTGGCATCCCCAAGCCAGCCCTTTGACCTCCACTGCACGACTGCCGCCTGGGACAGGCCCCTATCGCAGCCCGCAGGCCATCCTCTGGAGCATGCAGGCACCACGGCCAGGGGTTCACGCCGAACACTACCCGTACACGGTGGCTGACGACCTTTACGCGATGGGCGTGACCTTCCACCGGCTGGTGGTGGAGCAGTATCCACCGCTGGTCCTGCATCAGCCCCACGTCACCCTGACCTCCGCCGCCTTGCGAGCCCTCAATCCGCGAGTACCCGAACCTCTCGCACGATGGATTGAGGCCCTGCTCGCGTTCACGCCCGAGGCACGTCCACGCAGCGCGGAAGTCCTCGCCAGGGCTGTTCATCAGACACGCGTCCACGCAGGCACCGACTGGGACGTGCCGCTGTTCGACTGGTACGAGGGCGCATCCACGGCGACGCGCACGACCCAGGAGGGAAGTGGCTGGGGCCCCATCGCCCCCGGAGAGGAAACGGCCCTTCTTCATGCGAGGTCCCTGCGGGAGGCGCGTGTCCAACTCCACCGCGAGAAGCGCTGGCGGCGACGCCGCGTGCGGTCGGAGGTCGAGGCGCAACGCACCACGGAGTCCGCAAGCCCTCCAGCGCAACGACTTGCGAGCCGGCGAATGCGCATCGCCGGAGGGCTGACGTTGGCCGTGTGCACGCTCGGGGCGCTGACCCGAGTGAGCTTGCCACCTGGAACCCCCACCTCCCCTCCCGTTCAGCAACTGGCGCGGACCGAAGGACCAGCGGACACTGGGTTTCCCGCCACGGCCCATCCATTTTCCATCGCAGAGGCACCGTGGCCGGTAGACGCCATGTCCACGACCGAGCCCCACGCGCGATGCGCCACCCGACTCCACCACTACCTGCTGGCCACCCTCTCCGCCGCCAGTCTCAATGCCTGCTCGGGTGCCCAGGTACAGCCCAGCCCCGCGAGGTGTCCCACGGAGGCGCTGGAGTCAATGCGCCAGTTGGAACTCCCCATCGGCGTTGGCGGGCCCATCCAGCTCGACCTTCAGCAGCCGGATGACTCGGACCAGACCAACTACAGAATCGTCATCCATGACGGGCCCATCACCAGTCGGCTCGATGAGAGCCTGGGTGAACTCCCCGCGAATACGCTCTTTTATGGTCGCCTCTGGACGGGCGGAGAGAAAATCCAGGGCCGCTACACACGCGCGAGGACCCCAGACGGCAAGGAGTACCCGGTGTGCTTCGTCCTAGGCAATGAGACGGGCATGACCAAGTCCCCAGGCTCCCAGCCTGGCTACACCCGTGCCCAGCCATGGTCCGTGGTCACGGTAGTGGACCGCTTCCCCTGAACGGACCCGCTCAGGGCGGCGAGACTCGGGACGGCTGGTCGATGACGCGGGCCTCGTTGCGCAGCCGCAGCTCGTTGCCCACGGCGGACAGCACCGCGGCGACGGGCACGGAGAGGAAGGCCCCCGCCACGCCGAAGAGCACGCCGCCCGCGGTGATGGACAGCAGGATGACCACCGGGTGCAGCGGGACGGCGCGCCCCATCACGACGGGCTCCAGGACGTTGCTCTCCAACTGCTGGACACCCAGCACGATGCCCAACGCCAGGAGCGCGTCGAGCGGGCCGCTGGTGATGAGGGCCACGAGCACCGCGATGAACCCCGCCACGGTGGCGCCCACAATGGGGAAGAATCCGCCCATGAAGGTCAGCGCCGCCAGCGGCAGCACGAGCGGCACGCCGATGATGGCCAGGCCCACGCCGATGCCCACGGCGTCCACCATCGCGATGATGACCACACCGCGCAGGTAACCGCTGAGCGTCCTCCAGGCGCGCAGTCCCACGGCACGCACGGTCTCCCGCCGCGACGGGGACACGCGCGCCAGGACCCAACCGCCGAGCTGCTCGGCGTCTTTCACGAAGAAGAACAGCAACGTCAGCGTCAGCAGCCCACCCGCCATCGCCTGCACGGCGAAGTTGGCGCCCGCGAGGACGCCCGAGGTGATACGGCCCGCGTTCGACTTCAGGAACGCCAGACCCTCTTGCAACAGGCCGTCGAGTTGCTCGCGGGACACGGGCAGCTCCTGGGTCAGCCACCCGATGGCGCCCTCCAGCCCCGCCTGCATGTTCGAGCCCGCCGCGCTGACCTCCTGGACGATGCGTGGCACGAGCAGCAGGAACACCGCCGCGGCGACCAGCAGCAGCACCAGCACGGCCAACAGCGTCGCGAGCGCTCGCGGCACCTTCCGGGCGGACAGCCAGCGCACCGGGGGATACAGCAGGGTCGCCAGCAGCAGCGCCACCACCGAAGGCAGGACGATGAGGTAGAGCCGCGCCAGCAGCAGCACGAGCGCGACCACGGCGCCCGCGATCACAATCAGCTTGCCGCTGAACAGCGCGCTGCGCGTGAGCCAGGAGTGGGAGGAAGAGTCCAGGGTGGCCATTCGTCCCAGGCACCCTATGCACGAGGTGGGCTACCGCACGGGGCGAGTCTCCGGCTGTGTGCCCTCATGAACGGATGAGACGCACACGCGGCCCGGCGCGGTCGAAATCCGACGAACGCCCTCGGCGCGTCCCGCGGACGACGGAGGCTCAGAGCATCTTTTCGAGCAGCACCCGCAGCTCCGACTGCTGCGCGGCGCTCAGGCGACCGAGCCGCTCGCTGTACGCCTCGGAGAGCAGCGCGGTCCCCTGCTGCATCACCTTGCGGCCAGCCGGGGTGAGCTGCAGCCGGTGCCGCCGCAGGTCCTCGGTGTCAATTTCACGGCGGAGGAAGCCCGCGGCCTCGAGCCGCTTCACGTACAGCGTCACCGAGGGCTTCGGAATGCAGAGCGAGGCCGCCAACTCGGCGGGATACGGATGCTCGTCCACCTCCGCGAGTACGAAGAGCTCCTTCGTCTCGAGGCCCAGGTCGGCGAGCTCGGCGGCGACACTGGAAATCACCGCCATCAACAGCCGGTGGTTGAGCGACCAGATTTTCGCAGGGTCGATTTTCGACATGACTTCATGGCGAGGAAATTGGTTCCAAATTAAACCAGTTCCAGATTGAACTAATTCGCGGTCCTCACAATGTAGCACGCCCCCTGGAGCCCCTCATGCCTCTGAACCACTACGTCACGCTCGGCCGTTCTGGCCTGCGCGTCAGCCCGCTGTGCCTGGGTGCCATGACTTTCGGTGAAGACCTCGGTTGGGGGTCCAGCGTCGAGGAGTCCCAGCGCATCATGGACCGCTACATCGAGCTGGGCGGCAACTTCATCGACACCGCGAACTTCTATACGAAGAGCCACTCCGAGAAGATCATCGGCGACCACCTCGGCCGGCACCCGGCGCGGCGCGACCGGCTCGTGATTGCGACGAAGTTCAGCGGGAACCTGTATCCAGGTGACCCGAACGGCGGTGGCTCGGGCCGCAAGTCCATCATCGCGGCCTGCGAGAACTCGCTCCGCCGCCTGCAGACGGACTACATCGACCTCTACTGGCTGCACAATTGGGACATCCACACGCCCATCGAGGAGACGTTGGCCGCGCTGGAGGACCTCGTGCGGGCGGGCAAGGTCCGCTACCTCGGCGTCTCCGACACGCCCGCGTGGAAGATTGCCCAGGCCAACGTAATGGCGCACTTCCGGGGCTGGTCGTCCTTCATCGGGTTGCAGATTGAGTACTCGCTGCTGGAGCGCAGCGTGGAGCAGGAGCTGGTGCCCATGGCGCGCGAGTTCGGGCTCGGCATCACCCCGTGGTCGCCGCTCAAGAGCGGCGTGCTCAGCGGCAAGTACACCCGCGCGAACGCCGGCCAGCAGAAGGCCGACCGCGCCGCCTTCATCGAGTCCGCCTTGAACGAGAAGACCTACACCCTCATCGACGCGCTCCAGGACATCGCCCGGGCGCATGACACCTCCGTGGCCCGCGTGGCCCTGGCCTGGGTGCAGGCGCAGCCGGCGGTGAGTTCGACCATCATCGGCGCGCGACGGCTGTCGCAGCTCGAGGACAACGTGGGAGCGCTCGACGTGAAGCTCACGCCCGAGGAACTCCAGAAGCTCGACACGCTCACGAAGCCCACCTTCGGCTTCCCGCAGAGCATGGAGCCCATGTTCCCCAGCATCCACAACGGCGGCACCACCGTGAACGGCGTCTTCGCGGAGCCGTCCGGCTTCGGCGTGACGAAGGGCGACAAGGTCTACTGAGCCCGAAGCAGCGCGGCTTCATCTCCTGGCCTGAACAGTCCGCACCTGCCGCCACTGCTCGATTGCCTGCCGCTGGTAATGAACCGGCCACTCCGGGTGGAATCCCACGCTCTGCCCAGACCTGATGGCGAGCTCCAGGCCTGCCCGCTCACGGTCCGCCAGCGAGGTACGTGGATGGGCCAGCTCCTGAAGACACACCGATAGGTGGAAGGGCTGGCCCAGCCGTACCCGAGATGCGCCTTCCCAGCGTGGCCGGTGGGCTTCCCATTCAACCCGCCACGCGGAGCTGTCCGTACTCGGGCGCACGCGTGGCGCTGACTCCATTTCGCCCACATCACCGGCCCCTTCGACAGGTAGCTCGACCGTCTCCGTCAGCTCCACCCCGGTCATGAGCGCCAGCGCCGCCGCCGCGGCGCTTTTCACCTCGGGCGCATCGTGCCCCAAGTGTTCGAGTAACACCGGAACAGCGGCCGGCACCCCGAGCAGGCCCAGCGCGTCGAGGCTCTCCACCAGGGACGCCGCCCGGCCACTCAGTGTCCGCACCACGCCGAAGTCTTGAGCATCACCCGCCACTCCCAGGAGCCAGGTCAGCCGCGGAGGTGGCGTCCCCACGGTACGACAGGCCTGACGACAGACCTGGAGCGCACGGGCTGACCCCACACGCAGTGCCGCCAACGCCCACACATGCATCTCGCAAGCTGCGGCCTGCGTCAGCTTGCGCTCGAAGGCAGGCAGTGCTGGCCGGTATCCCAGCGCCGAGACCGCGAATGCAGCGGCAGCACGAACCTCGAGCACCTCATCCTCCAGCAAGGGCAGCAGGGACTCCGTACCACCGTCGCGGCGAAGCCCCATGACGCGCGCAACGAAAGCCCGCAGCGAGGGGACAGACGACGTCAGCAAGTCTTCCAACCGCGACGACATCCGAGGGTGCTGCGCCAACATCAAGGGCTGCGTGCAATGCGGCAGCGACGCCGCATCCAGGCCGGAGATCCGTTCCAGGACCTCGTTGATCCCCTCCTCCCCCGGCCCGAGGAGCACGCGGACATAGAGGCCTGCGGCAAGCTCATCGAAGGCGTCGCTGGCCAATGCCTCACGTGCGCATGACAGGGCGACATCACCGCCCACGCACATCGCCTCTGAATGGCGGAGAACGCGAGTCTCCAACAACTCGACATCGGGCCACTCCACCTTGGCATCATTCAGTTGGCGCTGCCGCTGCGCGAGTAGAAATGCCAGCTCTGACATGTGCTGTTCCTGCAGCCCCTGAAGGAACGCCATGACGGACGCACCTCCCACCAGCATTTGAGGTATGGCCATGCATTAGCCTACCATCATCCCGCCCACCAACATGCAGCACACATATGCCTATCATCGAGAACGCAACCGACTTCACGGCCCGGGACTTCCTGTCCATGGACAAGGAAGGAGCGGACACGCTGGTCATTTGTGTCTGCGGCACATTCCGCCTTCCACCGCCTGGAAAACCCAGCCAGGAGGCGCTGCATCTGGCAGAGGCGCAACCCGAACCGACTCCCGAAGACGTGTACTGGGACGAGCCAGGAACCTCCAGCGTGCGGTACGAAGGCCAATCCGCTTATTACCGGCCAGGCACCGACATCTACGTCAATGGACAGGCCTGGGCTCCTCGCGGACGTCCGGTGAAGGAGCTCTTGGTCACAGTCCGGGTGGGGGCCTGCCAGAAAGGCGTTCAGGTGTTTGGCGACAGGGTGTGGTGGCGAGGCATCACCGGATGGCGCCCCTCATCCCCTGAACCCTTCACATCCATGCCGCTCCGCTATGAACGAAGCTTCGGAGGCCCCTCCTCCCGTGAAGGCGCGGAACACCCCCGCGAATATGAAGACCGCAACCCGATTGGTCGCGGCTTCCACCCGGAGGGGCGCGGCGCCGAGAATCAACCGCTGCCCAACCTGGAAGACCCCTTGCACCGGCTCACATCCCCCACCGAGAGGGTCCCGCCGGCGGGCTTGGGCGCCATCTCTCGAGCCTGGCAACCACGACTGGCTTACGGAGGCACGTACAACGCACAGTGGGTCGAACAGCGCGCGCCGCTTTGGCCGCGAGACTTCGATGAGCGATTCTTCCAAGCAGCCTCCCCCGGTCTGGTGGCAACCCCCTGGCTGGAGGGAGGAGAGCCCGTGGTCCTGAGTGGATTCTCTCCCGCCGGGACCTTCAGCTTCCATCTGCCACGTCCTCGCCTCGTGGCCAGCGCGAAGTTCCGCAACCGGCTTGAGCGTCGGCGAATGCGCTTGGACGCGGTGTTGCTCGAGCCCGACGAACGGCTGCTCCGGATGTACTGGCGAGCCGCCTTCCCGGCGGAGCGCGAGCTCGCCCATCACGAGCAGACTTTCGTACGAGAACTCGAGCCCTGGGAGGAAGGATGACGCCCACTGACATGGGCAGCCAGCCGCTCGACATCCTGGCGCTCGGGCTCTGCACCCCGCTGGGGCTCACTTCACGCGCAACCCAAGTGGAGGTTGCAGCGGGCACCGCTCGCATGTTCCAGACGGACGTCGCGGACTCCTGGGGCGAGCCTGTCCGGGCGTCCATGCTGGAGCCCCTGGGCGCAGCACTGGCACGCACGGAGCGAATGGCCGCCATGGCGGTCACCGCCCTTCAGGACTGCATGCGCGATGCGCCAGCCCCAGGCCCCCATCCACTCCCCCTTGTGCTGGGGCTTCCCGCTCCGGAAGAGGGCGCGCCCTTGGACGTCGAGGAGCTGGTCCGCGCCATCGAGGAGGCGGGCGCGCCGTGGCACATCCAACTCGCGCCAAGCGGAGCACTCGCATTGGGCCGGGCCGCATTCTTCCACGCGCTCTGCCGGGCCAGTTCGCTGCTGGACACCCTGCGCTGTCCGCGCGTGCTCGTCGGCGCGGTAGACTCTCTCTGCGACCAGGAGACCCTCACACGGCTCGCGGCTCAAGGACGCACACTCGGAGGGCCCCATCGGGACGGAATCATCCCCGGCGAAGGCGCTGGTTTCGCGCTGGTCTCCAAAGCGGGCGGAATGAAGCCTCGCTCGGATGCGGCACGAGGACAGGTGCTGGGGTGCGCACTGGCCACGGATGACCGGCATTTCATGCAATCCCGACCACCGCTCGGGCACGGACTGACCCATGTTTTTCATCGACTGAGGACCCACCCCGTGACAGGGGCACGGCGTGCCGACTTCTTCCTCTCATGTCAGCCCACGGAGGCATTCTGGGGACGGGAGTTCACCCAAGCCTACCTGCGAAACATCGAACTGCTGCCTGAACCGTTGACAGGCGAAGTCATTGCCGGGAGCCTGGGTGACCCGGGAGCCGCAGCAGGCATCATCCAGACTGGAATGGCATTACATGCCCGGGGCAACTGGGGCGAAGCACGACCAGGCACTTGGAGGACGTTGGTCTATGGCTGTTCGGATCGCGGCCACGTGGGGGCATGCATGGTGGAGGTGCAAACGTGAGTCACGTCTTCGTCAATGGACGCATGGCGCTCAATGCAGGTGATGGACAGACACAGACCTGTCCGGCTCCAGACGTGTGCAAGACGCCATCCCCGGGTGGGCCCGTGCCAGTCCCCTACATCAATGTGGCGCGAGACTCGGACCTGGCCAAGGGGACCAAGGCCGTGTCAATCGAAGGGCATCCCGTGGCCCTCAGCAACTCCAACCTGAGCACCAGCGTTGGCGACGAAGCGGGCACCGCGGGTGGCGGTATCATCTCCTCCAAGACGAAGGGCAAGCTGACGTGGGCCACCTTCAGCCCGGACGTGAAGTTCGAAGGAAAGAACGTCGTCCGCTTCCTCGACATCTGCCTGCACAACGGAAACAAGGTCAACACCGGGGGCAACGCCGCGACCGGCAAACCCAGCGTGGGTCTGACGTATGGCGCGGATGCCAAGTGCCCCATCTGCGGCAATCCGGCGGGGCATGCGCTGAAATCGGATGAGCGCAGCGAGAAAGCGGCCCAGCGGCTCTACAAGAAATGTCCGCCGCACAAGAGCGTTCGAGGCCAGAAAAAAGGCTATATGGCGGGTGTGCTGCGTTGCCGCCACCCCGAAACCGGCAGAACGGTCCTCCTGCAGATGCACTCCGGGAAAACCTCCATCTCGGGCTTCGTCATGAAGCCCAAGCCTTCCGCGCCCATCGCGTGGACGAGCCGGGGCGGACAGAAAATCCAGCTCGCGCGGAGCCCCGACTTCAAGGGGCCTCCGGAAGAGAGCTGCGCGGCGCAGAAGCTCGTTTCAGAGGCCACGCGGCTGGGGCTCGAAATCAAGTCCATGACGGAGTTCTGGGTCGGCCCCTCCAACGAGGAGGGACGGCGCGACGGCCACCACTACGAGTCCTGCCCCACCTGCAAGAAGGTTCTTCCCGCCCTCCTGTGCCCACAGCCCGGTAACGGCACGACCGTCGTTGAAATCAAGGACTCTTGATATGCCCCCCCTTGCATCGGCGCCTGGAATCCCATCCGTCGTCCAAGCCATCACCCAGTACCACCCCACGTTCACCAACGAAGTGCGAGGATGCACGCCTTCCGAGGTCGCGCGCATCGAGGCAGCCGTCGGAAGGCCGCTGCCGGCCAGCTACATCGACTTCCTGCGCGCCATGGGGCGCGGCACGGGGCCCTTGCAGTTGCTCCAGGACTCAGACGTTTTCTCCTTCGAACCCGTTGCCGCGTATCACGACAACAAAGACATCCCCAAGCCACCAGCTCGCTACCTGCTGTTTGGTCTCGCGGAGGATGATCCTTATTTCGACATCTACCTGGACTGTGGCAGCCAAGAACCCCAGGTCATCCGGTTCCCGACGCCCGAGTCCGCCAAGGACTTCCCCGAGGCCATTCAGCAATGTGACTGGCTTGCGTCCTCTCTCTCTGAGTTCATTTTCGCCAAGGCCTTCTTCCAGTTCCACGTGTCTCACTTTCCCCAGAGGATGTCCCTCGCTGAATCGCCAGAGGCACGCTCCCGTCTCGACCAGGACCAGGCCGAGGTGCCGCTCACGAAACTGGGATTCACGCGGCATCCCCTGTCGAGCGCAGCCGTCGCGTACTACGAGCGTCCGACCAGCCTGGTGGTGCTCAGCAAGAGCCATCCTTCGGACGCCCCCTGGCTCTTCACCGTGGCCGCGTATGACAGGAAGGAATTGCTCAAGCTCTCGGATGTCCTGGCGCGGCAACTCCAGCTCATCACGCCCGGATGACCTGGACGCCCTCCATTTCCGGTGCCCCCGCTGCACAGGAGCAAGGATTGAGCACTTCCTCAGCGAGCCGAATGGAGCCATTGATTTCCGCCATCACGCGGTATCGCCCCACCTTCCGCGGGGAAATCGAGGGGTACACTTCCGAGGATATCGAAAGGCACCAGGCACTCGTAGGGAGAACGCTTCCCGGACCTTACGTCGACTTCCTCCGGAACATGGGCCGCGGAATGGGCGAGCTGTGCTTCCAGAACGGCGATTTCCGCCTCGAAACACTCACCCGGCACTACGCTCGCGCGGGGGCCTCACGAGACGGCGCACTGGTCATCGGCATCTCCCTCTACGAGTCTGGCGAGCAACCCATTGAGCTGGACGAAGACGAGGACTCGGGGGAATTCGTGCTCACCGCATACCCTCCGCCTGAGCGGCCACGCGAGTTCGCCGAATCCATCCAGATCTTCGACCTCGTCGAGCCCACGCTTTACGAAGCGCTCTTCGCCAAGGCCTACCTGCAATACCGCTGGCCTCAATTCCCCCATCAGCAGACCCTTTTCTTCGCGGCGAATTCCCCCAGAGAAGTTGAACGAGGCGCGGCCCAAATGGCTGCCTTCGGGTTTGAGCAACACGCCGAATCCACTGTCGTACGCTACTTCGAGCGACACGACGCGACCGCCATCCTGAGCCCCAACCCTGGGGAGTCCGTGCGGCTCTCCCTTGCCACGCGAGACAAGGTGCGCATGCAGGAACTGGTGGAGGGACTGAGCAAGCGACTGGCCGCGACTCCGTCACCACCGCCTCCCTTCAAACAAGCGTGACGCCTCTGCAAGCAGCGCAACGCACAGAATGGTCGCCACCGAAAGCAGGGCCCCGTTCCCGAGCGCATCAGGTTCAGGCACGCGTGGATTCCTGTCCGGCCCTGCAGCCCAGCCGGTGGGTGCTGCCGTGCGTGCGCTCCATGAACGCTCCGCGCAGGCGCCCAGCTCCGCCAGCCGAGCCCAACGTGCGGTTCTCACGCGCGACCGACGGACATCGAGCATCCGCGATGTCCTAACGCCTTGGCTTCCTCGCGGCTGGAACCTCGTCTCGCGAGTCGGTCTCTCGCAGTGCGATGCGCCGTGCCCCCTCCGCCGCTGCTTGAACCTGCGATGAGAGCATGTCCCCAGGAGTGTCCTTCACGCCCCATGACGCTGGCGACCCCAGTTGCCGAAGGACCGCGCCATGAACGGATGGCGCGTCGAACGAGAAGCCCATCGCCGGGAGCGGCTTGCGCGGGAGGTCATAGTCAGCCCGCGTCAGCTTTCCCGGTTTTACCCCGCGCGGCACGGGAGCCACCTCGCCGTCGGCCGACGCCGCCCGCTTCCGCTTCACCGCCGTGCGCGGCTCACCTCCGCGCGCGGCCCGCAGCGCGTCCAGCACCCGCGCCTTCGTCCAGCCGCGCAGCTCGAACAGGAGGAACGGGTCGCGGTCCAGCGCCTCGCCCAACACGTAGTGCGTGGCGGCGACGTGCTTGCACGGATCTCCCCAGTCGGGACACGTGCAGTTCGTCACCAGTTCCTCGCGGCTTCGAGGGAAGAGGCTCACGCCTGCGGCGCGGAAGACCGCGTCGATGTCCTGGGGCATCGTCCCCGCCAGCAGCTCCGCGGCGTACTGGGCCCTGCCAGCCATCCCCGCGACGGCCTTCTTCCAGACGCCCTCGTCGAACTGGCGGAGCGCCAACGAGACGGCGTAGGGCGTCGGGCGAGAGCCCGTCACCCGCGCGGAGACCTTGCCACGCTGGATGACCAGGTCATGCGTGCGCCCCGCCCGCGCATACGTCCGCCCCGGGACAGCCGCCCCGAATCTCCCTCCAGGACGCTCTCGAGCGCCTCCAGCCACCGCTCGCCCCACCACGTGGCGCCGGCCTTCTTCACCTTGATGCCATGCTCGGGCGGCGGCCGCTTCGGCGTGGAGGGCCAGCCCCAGAAGTCCCGGGGGCTCATGACGCCACCGCCGTCGAGCGCGCGCGTCCGATTCGTCTCGCGGGACTCCCTCGTGCCTGTTCATCCTCCCCCTCGTCCGCGACTGCGCCCTCGGACAGGGAGAACAGCTCACGCAGCGCCGACGTGCCCAGCTCCGTCACCCAGTGCTCGCCCGCGCCCACGACCTGCTCCGCGAGCTGGCGCTTCTGTTCGAGCAAACGGTCGATCTTCTCCTCGACGGTGCCCGCGCACACCAGCTTGTGGACCTGCACCGCGCGCCTCTGGCCAATGCGGTACGCGCGGTCGGTTGCCTGGTCCTCGACGGCCGGGTTCCACCAGCGGTCGTAATGGAACACATGGCTCGCCGCCGTCAGGTTGAGGCCCGTGCCGCCCGCCTTCACGGACAACACGAAGATGCGCGGGCCTTGGGCGTCCTCCTGGAAACGCCGCACCATCTCATCCCGCGCCTTCCGGGACGTCCCCCCGTGGAGGAACAGCACCTCGTGGCCCAGGTGCTCCGACAGGTGCGCCACCAGCTTGTCGCCCATCTCCCGGAACTGCGTGAAGACGAGCGCCTTGTCTCCCGCGGAGAGGGCCTCCTCGAGCATCTCCATCACGCGCGCCAGCTTCCCCGAGCGCCCCGGCAGGGGCCCCGCCTCCCCGAGATACTGCGCCGGGTGGTTGGCGATCTGCTTGGTGTACAGCAGCAGCGCGAGCACGCGGCCGCGGCGCGCCATGCCGTCGGACGCCTCGATGCGGCGCAGCTCCTCGTCCACCACGGCCTTGTAGAGCGTGGCCTGTTCGCGCGTGAGCGTGCAGACGACCTTCATCTCGTTCTTGGCGGGGAGGTCCGCGATGATGGTCGGGTCGCTCTTGAGGCGGCGCAGGACGAAGGGGCCGACGATGCGCCGCAGCCGGTCCGCGGCCTCCTGACTGCCATGGCGCTCGATGGGCAGCGCCACCTCGCGCCGGAACGTCTCCAGCGGCCCGAGCAGCCCCGGGTTGGCGAACTCGAGGATGGACCACAGCTCCGCCAGGCGGTTCTCCACCGGCGTGCCGGTGAGCGCGAAGCGCTGGCTTGCGCGCAGCGACCGGGCCGCGCGGGCGGTGGCCGACGCGGCGTTCTTGATGTTCTGCGCCTCGTCGAGCACCACCGTGTCCCAGTTCACGCGCGCGAGCAGCGCCGCGTCCCGGCGCAGCAGGCCGTAGGTGGTGAGCACCAGCGCGCCTGGCCCGCGAGGGAAGCCGCGCACCGTGCGGGCGCGCTCGGCGCCGTAGTGCGGCGTCACGCGCAGGGTGGGAGCGAAGCGGGCGATTTCACGCTCCCAGTTGCCCACCACGGAGGTGGGGGCCACCAGCAACGTGGGCCGCGCCTCGGCGGGCGCCCCCTCCAGCCGCCGCAACAGGAAGGCCAGCATCTGCACCGTCTTGCCCAACCCCATGTCATCCGCGAGGCAGGCCCCGAGCCCCAATGAAGCCAGCGTGTCCAACCAATGCAGGCCCCGCGCCTGATAGGGCCTGAGTGTGGCGCGCAGCGCGTGGGGCGCCTCCTGGGCCGAGGCGCCGCCCGTGCGCAGGTGGCGCAAGCGCGCCTCGAGGTCCCCCGCGGCGAGGACGGTGACGGGGAGCCCGCCGTGGCGTGTCTCGCCGAGCAGGGACACCCGCACCGCCTCGCTCAGCGCCATCCGGCCGGGGCCCTGGGCCAGGTGGCGCTGGATGGCGTCGAGTTCCTGGGGATCCACCGCGACCCACTCGCCGCGGAAGCGCACGAGGGGGGCCTTGCGCTGGGCGAGCAGCGCCAGCTCCCGCGCGGAGAGGGGCTGGTCCCCCAGCACGGCATCCCAGTCCACGCGCAGCAGCGCGTCGAGCCCCAGCCCCGAGGCACCGTCGACGACGCCCGCGGTCTTCGAGCCCGCCCCCACGCGCATGCGCAGGCGCAGGCGGCGCCGGCCCGTGGTGGTGAGCTCGCCGGGGACGATGACGCCGAAGCCCGCGTCGGAGAGCACGCGGGCGCCCTCCGAGAGGAACGTCCACGCGGCGGCGGGCTCGAGCAGGAGCGCCTGCGGACGGGGGCTTTCGAGCACGAGCGCCAGCGGCGGAAAGAGCCGTGACGCGCGGCCGAGCGCCTCGAGCAGCGACTCCTGCGGGTCACGGAAGGCCCGGCCGAGCTTCTCCAGGCTGCGTCCGCGCGTCTTCCAGACGTCGGCGGCCGGGACGAGCAGGCTCGGGTCATCCGGGGCCTGGAGGTGGAAGCTCAGGGCGAAGGGTTCGTGGTCCGCCTTCGGGGGCTCCAGCCGGAAGCAGGCGCGGAGCCGGTCCCTGGCGCCGAGCGCCGGCTCACTCCAGCGCGTGAGTTCGTCGACGATGGACCGCTCGGCGAAACCTTCTGGCGCGAAGTCGCGCCGCTCGCTGGTGAGCGCCTCGCTCCAGCGCGTTTCCCATGAGGATGGGCGCCGGGGCCGGGCACGCGACGGCAACGCGGCGGAACCTCGCGCCGCGCGCAAGAAGGTGTCGACGGTGGCGTCGAGGAAGGCGCGCAGCAAGGCCTCCTGCGCCCAGACGGTGCCGCCTCGCTCCGGGCCGACCGGGACGGCGTGCGCGCTGGGCGGCAGGCTCTTGGCGAGGGCGGCGACGCGGTTGGCGTCTTCGGGAGCGGCGAGGGCCGCGGCCCAACGCGCCTCGGTGCGCCCTCCTCGCCGCAGGAGCACGGGGACCACGCGCTCACGCGATATCAACTCCAACGCAAGCTTGCTTGCCAGGCTCCACACAGCGAGGGAACCCGGGAAGGATTCGACCTCGGCAGCCCTCGTCACCGCGAGCTGCTCGACGGTTGCGGCCAGCGGCAGCTCACGCCCCTCGCACTGACGCAACCCCTTGGGTGTCACGAGCGGGACAGCGGCACGGACACCCGCCCTCGACAAGCCGCTGAGCGAACGGGGTAGCGGCTCGCCCCCCCAAAGGAAAAGCGCTTCGGTGTTGGGAAGGAACACGACGGGCATCCGTGGAAATATACTTTCGACCACCGCCCGCGACAGGTCACCCTTGACGGTGGGCGCCAGCCGCAACGAGGGCCTGCCCAGAGGCCGACACTTTCAGGGGGGTGCCACGAGATGGCGGACCTGGCAGGGCCCGCATCGCGATTGAAGCTTGGAAGTCCGTCATCGCCCCAGTGGTATTCGTTCCAGAACCGGCTCGGTGTGATCTTGGCCAGGGTCGAGCTGGCACGGAACTCCGCCATTTGATTCTCCGTCAATGGCCGGTCCAGCGTCACGAACTCGTAGACCTGGTGCTCGGGCATGGAGGCCGTGTACTGCGGGCAGGCTCTCGACAAGCGGAGTACGGGCTCCAAGTTTCCGGATGTGAGCAACGCCTTCTCAAATCACGGCGAGCGCGACTGCCGCTCGACGAAGTGCGACTGGACGCGCTGCGACTGTGCTCAACGCCTGCCGGCATCACGGCGAGCGCGACGCTCCCGTCCGAGTCGAAACGCGCGTTGAACTGACGGTGCTCAACGCCTGCCGGCGTCACGGCGAGCGCGACCCGACAGCGTGATCGACATCATGGTGAGTACAGGTAAGTGCTCAATGCCTTCCGGCATCACGGCGAGCGCGACTTTACTTCCGTGACAACCAGTCCCGCCTGTTCGCGTGCTCAACGCCTTCCGGCATCACGGCGAGTGCTACAGGCCGCCCTCATGTTTGCGGCCAAGGCGTGCGCGAGAGTGTGCTCAACGCCTTCCGGCATCACGGCGAGCGCGACCCGTTGGGAATCCCATGCGACGAGATAGAGGCAATGCCGTGCTCAACGCCTTCCGGCATCACGGTGAGCGCGACTCGCCCTGCTGACGATGTACTGGGACGTCGGCAAGTGCTCAACGCCTTCCGGCTTCACGGCGAGCGCGACGCCGGGCTTTTCCCCCGCCGCGCGCCCAGTGCGCAACGCCTTCCGGCATCACGGCGAGCGCGACTGAACCTCGTCGCGTACTGGCGCAGCAACGCCAACATGTGCTCAACGCCTTCCGGCATCACGGCGAGCGCGACATCTACTATCCGGCTGGTTCGTGCGGCGTGCCTTCACAGTGCTCGACGCCTTCCGGCATCACGGCAAGCGCGACACCACCCCGCCCGGCCTGGTGATGGAGCTGAGCCACTGCTCAACGCCTTCCGGCATCACGGCGAGCGCGACAGCTGGAGCTGGCCGCCGACCCCGAGCACGCTTTCGAGTGCTCAACGCCTTCCGGCATCACGGCGAGCGCGACTGCTCATACAGCAATCTCAGGACCCAGGACTCTCGTGCTCAACGCCTTCCGGCATCACGGCGAGCGCGACGGGATCATCCTCAACAAATTGAGCCCCGGGGTCATCGAGTGCTCAACACCTTCCGGCATCACGGCGAGCGCGACGCCTGACGCCACCTCCGTCCTCGTGGTGGACGGTAGGTGCTCAACGCCTTCCGGCATCACGGCGAACGCGACCGCAGGCTCCCATCTACCCGAGTTACACCCACCCGTTGTGCTCAACGCCTTCCGGCATCACGGCGAGCGCGACGCTGACCGAACGCATCTCTCGTGTGCTGAAGCTTGAGCGGTGCTCAACGCCTTCCGGCATCACGGCGAGCGCGACTACAGCACCTGGGAGAAGGAGGCCGGCGTCAAGCCGGACACGTGCTCAACGCCTTCCGGCATCACGGCGAGCGCGACGTGAATGCTGACAAGGCCTTCCGGGCCAGCGGGCGTGCTCAACGCCTTCCGGCATCACGGCGAGCGCGACTCTCCGAGGGCGCGCCGGTGTCGCCGCGCGACGCGTGCTCAACGCCTTCCGGCATCACGGCGAGCGCGACTACAAGAGCCGGAAGATGGTCATGGCCTATGTTGTGTGCTCAATGCCTTCCGGCATCACGGCGAGCGCGACGACGGACGCGGTACATGGCCTGGATGTGGCTGGCACGTGCTCAACGCCTTCCGGCATCACGGCGAGCGCGACAGCCCGAACACGGGCGATTCGTTCGTCGTTCGCTGCGTGCGCAACGCCTTCCGGCATCACGGCGAGCGCGACTGACGCACGCCATCCGCACGCCGGAGATGCAGGAAAGGTGCTCAACGCCTTCCGGCATCACGGCGAGCGCGACCAACCACGAGACGGGCGAGCGCCTGTTGCGGTACTGGTGCTCAACGCCTTCCGGCATCACGGCGAGCGCGACCCGGAAGCGGCTCGGTCTGGTGAAGAAGCCATGAACGGTGCTCAACGCCTTCCGGCATCACGGCGAGCGCGACACTCCTTCGCAATGCCCGCCGCGAGCGCAGCCTGTGCTCAACGCCTTCCGGCATCACGGCGAGCGCGGCTCCGGCTACCCCGAGGCGATGTGGCAGATTGGCCGGTGCTCAACGCCTTCCGGCATCACGGCGAGCGCGACGACCGCGCCTTCAACGTGGCTGTAGTGAGTGCCACCGTGTGCTCAACGCCTTCCGGCATCACGGCGAGCGCGACGACCGCGCCTTCAACGTGGCTGTAGTGAGTGCCACCGTGTGCTCAACGCCTTCCGGCATCACGGCGAGCGCGACCATCACCGTCCAGGTGGACAACGTCCCGTTTGGAAGGTGCTCAACGCCTTCCGGCATCACGGCGAGCGCGACGACGCAGAGGAGTACGGCGTGAACGCTGAATTCAGGTGCTCAACGCCTTCCGGCATCACGGCGAGCGCGACCCCAGACCCCTGCCGCCGAGAAGTCCACCGCCAAAACGTGCTCAACGCCTTCCGGCATCACGGCGAGCGCGACGCGATCGGGCGTGTCAGCCGGGCGGCGTAAGACAGCTCGTGCTCAACGCCTTCCGGCATCACGGCGAGCGCGACCTGAAAGAGAAACATATGATCCCGTATCTGGAACGTTCAGTGCTCAACGCCTTCCGGCATCACGGCGAGCGCGACTAGGGGTGGCTGGGAAACTGGTCGTCGGTACGCTTGTGCTCAACGCCTTCCGGCATCACGGCGAGCGCGACCACCCAGGCGGAGGTGTACAGCCTCTCCAACAACTTGTGCTCAACGCCTTCCGGCATCACGGCGAGCGCGACCCGCCTAACCCCCGCTATTCGTCTCCCGGAGCCGGGTGCTCAACGCCTTCCGGCATCACGGCGAGCGCGACCCGCCAACTACGAACTGAGCGCCATTGAGAAGGCGTGGTGCTCAACGCCTTCCGGCATCACGGCGAGCGCGACCGCAGGCGGCGAACGGCGCGAACTGGGCAGGCCACCAGTGCTCAACGCCTTCCGGCATCACGGCGAGCGCGACGGAAACGGGACCAACGTGTTGAGGGTCGAACTGTGCTCAACGCCTTCCGGCATCACGGCGAGCGCGACTACTGCCCTTGTCGCGCTTCTCTCCGCTGCTCCCACGTGCGCAACGCCTTCCGGCATCACGGCGAGCGCGACCCGACTCCGGGAAGGTGACCATCGCGCGCCATGAAGTGCTCAACGCCTTCCGGCATCACGGCGAGCGCGACAGACGCCTGCGCGCCGCCCTGGCCCAGAGAGATGAGTGCTCAACGCCTTCCGGCATCACGGCGAGCGCGACCAGCATGTAGCGGCGGCCCTCACCGGCGATGACTTCGAGGTGCTCAACGCCTTCCGGCATCACGGCGAGCGCGACCAGCGCCTCCCGAAACTGGGCCAGGACAGGGAGCTGTGCTCAACGCCTTCCGGCATCACGGCGAGCGCGACCGACCATGCTGCAAGCCGAATTGGCTGACGGTCGACTGTGCTCAACGCCTTCCGGCATCACGGCGAGCGCGACTTCAACTCCTGGAAGAGGCGCGGGAATCAAGAAGGTGCTCAACGCCTTCCGGCATCACGGCGAGCGCGACCGGCGCGAACTGGTGGACTCGCTCTATCAGGTGACGGGGTGCTCAACGCCTTCCGGCATCACGGCGAGCGCGACGCCAGCCAGGGCGAGTGGTCCAGGCGCCACCCGCTGTGCTCAACGCCTTCCGGCATCACGGCGAGCGCGACTCCGTGGAGTCGGCGCCTGTCGCCGACGCGGTGGACCTGTGCTCAACGCCTTCCGGCATCACGGCGAGCGCGACTGGACCTCCGATCTCCGGCATGTCGCGTCGCTGGAGGGTGCTCAACGCCTTCCGGCATCACGGCGAGCGCGACGCGTGATCATCGTCCTTCACAGACACGTAATACATGTGCTCAACGCCTTCCGGCATCACGGCGAGCGCGACAGCCCGCCCGAATTCCCCAGCAACTCCAGGGACTTACAGCCCTCTTTTCAAGCACCTCCCCCACCTGCCCCCAGGTTGTCAGGTCCAGACCCTACCCAGCACTCCGAACCCACGGAAATCACTCGTCTTTTCATCGATCATGCACCTATTCACCTGTCAAAGAGCCACAACCCCATGAACTCCCTGGGGAATTCGCCCATTTCGCCGTGACAGCCCTCCGCCACGGCGAGGTGCTTGAATGTCTTTCGCGCCCTTCAATCCCCGCAGGGCCCCTGCCAGGCCACAACGGCACCTGGGCTCACGCGGCGGTCGCGAGCCCCCCACGAAGCGGGACGACGCCTCGTACCGCGGGGCGAGGCGGAAGGAACAGGCCACAGCCCATGTGGCGACGTCCGCCCATCCCTCGCGTCTGGACACGCAGCGAGTCCTCTTTCGACAGGCCCTGCAATTCAAGGGCATACCCCACCACCCGCCGCCCCTGGATGCACACCACCCGCCTGCGGCCCAGCACCGGCCGCGCTTCACACTCCAACTCCTGGAGCGAACGGGAGCCCCCCCGCAGGAAGGAGGCCGCGTCGAGCGCATGCTTGAAGGTCACGACCCGCGCATTCAACGAAGACGATGGCTCCAGCGCGCGAACCACCGGCGAACCGAGCACCACCTCGCGCCCGGCGACGTTCAGCGGCGCGGAGGTCAGCGGAAGGAGGAGCGGCACCAGCTCCGGTGAGCAACGCAGGCGCAGCGTGCCCCGTCCCAGGTGCAGCGCCGCTCCCTCGGCGCGCTCGCCCCGAAGGGTGAACACCCCCAGGTCCGTCCGCCCGTGCAACTCGGGCACCCGGGCACCCAGCGACGAGAAGAGCACGTATCCGTGGTCCAACGGCACGGGCCCACCGCTCACGGGGAAGAGCATGTCGAAAGGCGTCACGCGCCACCTCCCACACCCATCATCCGCGCAATCAACGCATCCCTCAGCACCTCGAGCTTCGGGTGCTTGTTCACGAGCCTCCGCAGCGCGTCCGCGCTCGCGCCGCGAGCCTCCGGTGCCAGGGACGCCAGCCGTGGCAACCAGACCTCATCGAACTGCTTCAGGACCTCCCGCTTGTGGGTTTGATCCTCCTGGCGGGCCTTCGCCCACGCCAGGAACTCCGTCAGCGCGGGCGAAGCGCGCACCGGACGCAGCGGCGAACGGATGTCGAAGTTCCCCTGCCGGACCAGCCTGCCATAACCCGCCGCCGTCTTGCCCCCCACGCCCCAGTGCCGCAGCGCTTCGTCCAATCGCCTCGCGGTCCAGGACAAGAACGCCTCCGCCTGGGGGTCCGCCTCCATCCCCGGCGCCAGGCTCAAGGCCACGAGGAAGCAGCCCCCAGGACGAACCGTCAAGAAGGCCACGGGCTTGGGCGACTCATAATCGTTCGGCCACTCGGACGAGCCGCCATACCAACCCGTGTGGTGGACCGTGAGCACGTCGCGGGCCAGGAACGGAGGAAGCTTCTTCCCCTCTGACTCGCGAGGATGCGGCACCCACTGCGCGTCGTGGAAGATGACCTCGCCCGCATGGGCCTGCGCGCCATCCTCCCCGGGTACACCGAAGAGCCGACGCCGCGCCTCCGTCGCGTCATCGCCATACACCGCGCGCAGATATCCGGCGAGCACGCCCTTGAGGGATGAGCCCGGCACCACGGGCACGCCCCACGTGTGGTGCAGCGTCAGCCCCACCTCGGTTGGTGAGGCATTGCCATGCCCCACCAACAGGCGGCTGTCGACACGCGCCCGGAAGGTCACCGTGTACGACTGACGGAGCGACTCCTCCCAGCGCTTGTAGGCGACGGCGTATCCCTTGGGCTCGGGGTGCGTCTCCAACCCGGACAACCACTGCTCCCACGGGTCGTCCTTCGGGTCCTTGCCATGAACCTTCGCTGGCGCGTACCGCTCGTACAGGAGCCCGGCGTGAGCGCCCTCTTCCACCCGCCCCGCGAGCGGTCGCAAGTCGACACGCATGGTCTCCACCGGCGTCTGAGCGTCACGCATCACCAGGCACCTCCGCGGGGAACGTGGCCTGCACCGCGCGGCGGAACCAGATCAGCAGCCGGAGCGACTCGCGCGTGGCCAGCATGTACTCACTCAACCCCAGTCGCCGCACCTCTTGCGGCAGGCTCTCATCGCTCAAACCAGGCTTTGACAGCCCAGGAAGCCGCGCCTGGGACAAACAGAAGGCCAGGTCTTTCAGCAACTGCCGCGCGGCCTCGTTCTTGGCGCGCTCACGCTCCAGGAAGGAGAGCGCCGCCGCCAGTCCGTCGCGCAGCACCGCCGCGCCCAGGCCGTTCACCCGGGGCTTGTACTCCGCGCACAAGCCGGAGGGCACCGCGCGGACCCGAGCATAGACCTCCAGCGCGCGCTGCTGCTCTCGCGTCTGGGCCGTCATCGGCCACCTCGCGCATTCGCCGCCGCCCAGCCCAGCAGCCGGCACCGGCCGCGCCCCACGGTGGCCTTGCCGCCCAGTTGAAGCACCGTGCCCACACCACCGAGCGCCTCGCCCAGCACCTCCTCCGCCGACAACTTGCGCGGGGCCTTGTTGAAGGTGCCCGTTGCGCCCAGCACGCCCACCAACAGCGTCTCCGCGGGAAGACTCTCCTCCGTCCAGAGCTGTCCAGGCGCGGCGGTGCCCGTCACCGGGTCGATGCTCACGCGCGTGTCCACCTGCGTGGCCGTCTCCCAGAGGAAGGACATCGTCTCGTCGTCCACCAAAACCAGCCGCTCCGCCAGCAGGTCGCGCTCCTCCACCGGCAGCAACCCACCCAGCCCCTGGGCCCAGGCACCCAGGGCCGCGTCGTCGTTCGGCTCGACGGGGAGGTCCAGGTCCTCCAGGTACACGCGGGCCGACGGCGTCCCGGCGCCATACACGACGGAGCTGCCCTTCACGGAGGCCACACGCGCGCCGAGCCGGCCCAAAGGCGCAACCATGGGCCACGCCCCCGCCGTCTCGCCCAGGTCCCGGCGCGCCAACGCGAGCAACAAGGGCGAGGTCACCAGCGCGAAGGTGCCCACGAAGCTGCGCACGGGCAGGGCGAGCAGCCGCGCGTCGCCCACCACCAGCGCGCCCGCGTAGTCCCCAGGTTCATCACCCGCCGGGCCCGCCGTCAGGCGCCGAGGCCCGAAGACGGCGTCGTGCAGATTCTTCGCGTCGCCCGCCTCCTCGCGAGGCCGCCGCAGCTCGCGCAGCACGCCCTTGAGCGACGAGCCCGGGACGAAGGGGATGCCCGTGGCCTTCATCCGCGCCAGGGGCAGGTCGATGACGCCCACGCTCTGTCCGGTGCCCACGTGCAGCGGCGACAGCGCGTGAAGCAGATAGGGTCGGCTCTCCATGCTCAGGCTCCTTGTCCATGATGGGGCGGTTGCCAAACGCCGGGCAGCACCTGCCCCAGCGCCTCCGCGTGGCCGCCGCCCCAGGAGGCCAGCCACAGCGCGCGCAGCTCGTCGGCGGTGAAGTCCCCACCGCCGTGCTTCTCGAAGAAGTAGACGGCGCCCGCGGGCACCCAGCGCCGCGTGGGCCGAGGCCGCCGCCGCACCAGGTCCCAGCCCGACACCTCCAGCGGCCGGGGCACCAACGCGGCCCGCAGCACCACGGGCGCGTCGACGCAGGGCAACCGGCCCACGTAACAGGGCGGCGCACCGGCCACGCGCTCGAAGCCGTCCGGCAGCCAGCCGCGCTGGAACTCCGCGGGAGTGGCCAGCACCAGACGCAAGCCTCGCGTCCTCTGGGCCAGCGCATCCGGCATGGCGAAGAGCTCCGCGCCCAGCCGCTCCACGGCCGAGAGACGCCGCCGCCCGCCCAGGCCCACTGGGCCTCGCGGCAGCCCGCTGGCCGGGTCCGGCCACACGCAGGAGAGGCCGAGCGCCCACTCCTCCACGGCGAGGCCTCCCGCCTGCCGCTGGGCGCGCAGCAACTCGACCACCTCGCGGGAGTGGAGCATCGAGTCCTGCGACGCCTGCGTCTCCACGTCGATGGCCAGGTGGATGTCCGTGCGCTGCGACAAACCCTCATGCTCCGGCCCGGGGGAGACTGGCGCACCGCTCAGCCACGCCATCATCCGGGACTCCGGCCAGAACAAGGGCGAGGCCAGCGGCTTGCCGCTCGCGCTCCGGCGCGGATGCCACAGCGCCTCACGGGCGTCGTCTTCGTCCGGTCCTAGCGTCATGGCACCACCGGGGTGCGGCTCCAGGCGGACCAGACACTCCACGCCCCGCTCGTCGAGGACACGCACCGCGTCGGCGGGAACGGGCCACATCCGGTGGGCGCGCGTGAACGACTCCCCCAACGCGCGGCGCAGCGCGATGAAGCGCTGGAGCCCCACTTGCTCCGAGCGCCGCTCCCACGTCTCTGGGGACAGGGTGATGCCCGTGGCCGCCATGACGTCGTGGCCCCAGGCGGCGCGAAGGGCGCCTCGCACCGTGGTGGGCAGGGGCCACGGCAGGGAGTACCCGCGCCCCACTTCCGAGGTGTACCAGCCCCGGCCATCCTTGGCCGACAGGCCGTCGCGCGGCAGCAGCGCGAAGCACGCGTCACTCATCTCGCACCTTCCTTGTCCTTGGCTGAAACGAGCCCGCGTCCCGCACGAGCGAAGGTGTCCGCGACCAGCAACCGCGCGGACCAGCGCTCCAGCGCCACCAGCGGCGACTCGCGAGCGTGAGGGTCCGTGGACAGATCGAGGCCCACCTCCTCCGGCTTGAGCGGCTTGGGCGCTCGGCCCGCCTCGGTCCTGGCGAGGATTCGGCCAGCTTCGTCCTTCAGCAGTTGGGCCAACGTGGGCGCGTCGGCGGTGCCCTCGGGGAAGCGGCGCGCGAGGGCCGCCACCTCGTGGACCTTGCCCAGGGGCAGCGGCAGGGTGTCCCGCGAAAGCAGCGCCACGTCCTTCTCCAGTTGTCTCACGGGGTCGGCGGTCCACGGCGCGGTCCACAGCCGCTCCCGGCCGGCGTGCTTCGCCACGAGGACGGCCAGCGCATTGCGTCCCGCCTTCTTCGCGGCGGTCTCCGCGCGGCGGCCCAGCGTGAGCAGCTCGCCCAGGCTCTCCAGGACATGACCGACGCCCACTCCCACGGACAGCGTGGGAACGTCCGCGCCCGTGCCAGCGAGCGCGGCCTCCAGCGTTGAACGAAAGGAGGTGGCAAGCGCCTGCGCGCACGCGGGCGCGTCCATGGGCGTGACGAAGGCGAGCACGTCGTCTCCGCCCGCGTAGACGAGCACGCCGCGGTGCTTCACCTCAACGATGCGCTTCGCCTCCTGCGTGAAACCCGCGAGCGCCCGGGAGACACGCTGGTGCGCCTGATGCCCATCAGGCCGCTTCGCGAGTTGCTCCAGCGCGCGGCCCATCCGGTCACCATCCGCCACCAGGCAAGCCACGTAAGGGAAGGGCTCTGTCTTCATGGCGCGACGCAAGGGCTCCACGAAGTCACGGCCGAAGCGCGCGGCGGCCTGCCGGGCCTCGGGGATGGCGTACTCCTCGAAGTACGGCGGCAACCGCTCGGGCTGGAGCAACTGCCCGTCGTAGGGGAACGCCTCCACCCAGGGACGCGACTTCGTGCTCACGGCTTGGAAGTCACGCGCGTCACACGCCTCCTTGAGTCGAGCGAGGAGCTCCGGATGCCGCGCACGCGCGGCCTGGAGCCAGGCCGCCAACCCGATGGAGGGCACGGGCACGAACTGGCCCGGACTCCCACCCGCGCGCTTGAGCACGCCGAGCGCATCCAACTCCTCGCGCAGGCCGATGCGGAGGGCGCTCCAGAGGTGGCCCTTCTCGCGGTCGCGGCGAAGCAAGGACACACGCGCGCCGTCGAGGCTCGATTTGTGTGTGCCCTCGGGGGGCGTCTGCTTCCACGGTGCGAACTCGCGCAGGCCGCGGCGTGCCTCCAGGGCACGTTCGGCCTCCTGCAAGGCGGTGGCGTAGCCCGTGGGGGCGTCCTCGACGAGCGCCCACGCGGCATGGACCTCCAGGAAGCTGTCGAGTTGCTCCTCGGCGAGCGCCTCCGCGCCGGAGATGAGGAGGGCCGCGCATTTGCCGAAGACCCGCTTCCACTCTTCCCGAAGCAGGGACTTCGCAGCGTCCCTGGCACGCCGGGCAGCCTGATCCGGAGCGTCCTCCACCAGCGCGACGACCTTGTTGGCCACCCCGGTGCTCATGTCGCTCACCTGCTCCGGATGCGGAAAGATGAGCGAGGCGCCTGACGCTTCGAGCGACCTCGCCATCTCCCGGGCCAGCTTCGACAGGAGCTGACTGCCATACCAGAGGTCCCGCGTGCGGCGAGCCTGCGCGATGTAGCCCTGCACCGGGCCCACCTTGAGAGCGATGACGTGTTTCATGGGCTCACGCCTCCTGGGCCTTGCGGGTTTCCTTCAGCCACTGGAAGAAGGCGTCGCGGAGGTTGTCCGCGCACTGGAGTGGCTTGAAGAGCGGGGTGTCATCGCTGGCGCGAAAGGACTTCTCGAAAGACACCTCAGAGCGCGCAACCACCCTCTTGTTCTGCATCATGACGACGTGGCCGTTCGCGGGGGTCCCGCGCTCCAGCCACAGCGCGATGGGCGTGAATTGGCCATTCGCGAGCGGCAGCGCCTTGACGATAAGGGGCGACGCGAGCCGGTCCATCGGCTCCCACCGATTTTTTATCTTCCTCGCCCACTGCAGCACGCAGCCGGCAGGCTCTTGCGGAGAGTACGGCTGTTCATCCCTGTTCTCCGGCTGGAAGTGAAAAACGATAGGCAATCCAAACCCAGCCCGTGGCCAGGCTGGGGAGGCTGAATGCTCCGGGCGAGGCGCATGCTCCTCGGGATATGCCTTGCCGGATGCCATGCCCCGTACGTCTCGGAGGGAAGGGCGAGCAAAGCGACGAATCTTGTCTGCCTCTGGCCAGTTGGAGCGGCCATCCCGGCCCTTCTCGCTTGGATTTCTCGCCGGCCTCATTTCCCCCCACCTCTCGGTGCCCTGCCGGAAGTCACGGAGCCAGCCAAGCGCGTACGTCCAAGCATCACTGCCATTGGAGACGCGCGCATTCGCGCTCGCGCGATACAGGTACGCCCCCTGAAGCGTCGCCATGTCACAGGGAGGCCCCTGGGGGGACGTCGTAAACAGCGGGAGCCCCCCCAACACGCGTTGTAACGATTCCCGGCTCGATTCAGAGGGCAACCATTGCGCGCGGAGTTTCGGATCCCTGGACTCCAGGTCCATCGAGCCACATCCACGTCTGGACCTCGAGCCGTACCCGCCGAACAGAATCCATGCGCGAAGTGCATTGCGCACTTGAGCCATCGGCTCTCCCGGCGGAGCAATGACCTCCAGCGTGAAGCGCAGACCAGGACTCCAACGCGGTATGTCGTCCTGCTTACCCTTGTTTCGCGCTGGCCACAGCGCGTACGCAGGCGGAGTCCCCAGACCAATCTTCCCCGTGTCTTCCCCCGCGGGACGCACGTCCAGCACGCGGATTTCCACCTGCGAGCGATGGGCGCGCTTCGCGTCTTCATTCAGCACCTTTCCCGCCCGTCCCATGCCGCCCCAGAGCTGCCGCTCCCGGAGCGACAGCTCCTCCGCGCCAGCAGAACCCCGCGCGACGAAGTCGTGGCCGTAGAGCGCGCGCCACCAGAAGCGCAGGTGCCCGCGCAAGGTGGGGACCCGGATGATGTCCACGCTGGGAAGCTCGGGGCTCCGCGCGATGACGCCGCCCCCCAGGATGGGCGTGACGGTCTTCAGGGCCAACGTGAAGGACTCCAGCGACGGTGCCGAGGCGGAGCGCCGGCGCAAGAAGCTGACTTCGGTTGAAGAAGGTTCAGGCAGGTCCAAGAGGGACATGGCGCTCCCACGGCAGGAGGTCGGGCAACACGGAGAACGAGCTGAAAGGACAGACGCGCGGCTACCGCGTGCCGGGCCGCCGGGCCGAGAGCAGCTCCTGCTGCCCTTCGAAGAGGCGCTCGAACAGCAGCCGCATCCGGTCTTGGAGCTTCCGGCGAGGAGACGCTTCCCAGTCCCGGAGCGCCGCGAGCAGGTCCTCGACCCAATCCCGCTGATTCTCCATGCGAACCAGCCGGTGCCGAAAGTAGAGCGCCAGCATCACCGGCTCGCGCGAGTCCTCCAGCGACAACCGGACCCGCTGCTGGAAGTAGCTCTCGTGCGGGTCCCGGAAGGCGGGGAGGCCCACCAACTCCACCGTCACCCGCTCCAGCTCATCCCGCACCTCCGCGTCCGGAGAGCTCGGCGCGAGCACCGAGAACCGGCACGCGTGGAAGAGCCAGATGAGGTACCGGCGCAACCTCCGCTCGGCCAGCTCCCGCACGGGACGCTCGGGCTCGAAGACCCGGAGAATCTCCAGCGAGTTCCAGATGATGGACTCGAGCGTCTTCACCTGCCCCACGTCCTTCACGGTGCCGCCCTGCTTGGCCTTGCGCCACGCCAGCGCCACCTCGACCCCCACGGCATCCGCGTCGTAATCCGCGGCCTCCAGCACGAAGCCGGCCCGGCCAATCCCCCGGTAGGTGTACGAGGTCAGTCCGCCCTGGCGGACATGGTATGCCTCGTGGATGAGGAACAGCCGGAGGCACTCCCTCCAGTCCTCCTCCGACTGGAGCCGCTCGCTCAGCGCGCCCAACCCCAGCAGCAGCGCCCAGTCGAGCTTCCACCGCCCTGCGCCATGACGAAAGAGCGGCGTGGGCTCGTAAGCGGGCTCATCCTCGATTTCACTCCGCAGGTAAGCCTGTCCATCGATGTGCTCGACGAGCGGCTTCTGCTCGGGCTCCCGGAGCCAGGCGACCAGCTCCTTGTGGACCCGCTGCACCTCCCGGAGCACCCGCGTGGCCGCGAGCATGTCTTCCGCGGTGGGGACCCGGGGCGCGACGTCGCGGCGGGCGCGGATGACATGGACCCTGTCGTAGAACTGCCGGTCCGCGTTGAAGTGGAGGAGCGTCAGCGGATGCTGCGTGGTCGGATTGACCACCGTGCCCAACGCCGCCGCGAGACTGCCCGGCGCGTCGATGGCCAGGACCACCGATTCGGCGCCCTCCAGCAGCTCATGCAGTTTGTCGAGCACCTTCCGGAACTGCACCACCGCGCGCGCCACCTGCCCCGGATTCTGGACCGCCGCGGGAGACGGCCCTGACCGGGGCCGGAGACAGACCGTCGTCAGGATGGAAGCGTCGGGCAGCCACGTTGACACCTTGGAGCGCACGTTGTCCCGGATGGCGCGCGTCACCTCGACGACCAGCAGGACATGCCCCCGTCCACCCTGGCGCGCGGAGGGGAGCCCATCCACCTCGAAGAAGTCTTCCGGCGCCGGAGCGGTCGTCCGGTCATACCCCAGCGACCAGGAGCCATCCTGCGCCTGTTGATAGACACAGACCGGCCGCCGCGGCAGGCGCGACGCCAGCTCGAGCATCAACGACAGGGGCGCACAGCCGAAGATGTGAACCGGGAGATGGTCGATGTGGAGGTCCGCTTCCCGCTTGAGCAAGGCCGCCGCGAAACGCTCGTGCTCACTGAAGGCCTCGCCCCACTCCTGCCCGGGGAGACTCCGGGCCGCCCGGGTGGGGTCATGCGGATGCAGGACGACGGAGGCCACGTCGCGGTCGCCCTCCAAGCCGTACCGAATCAGGGTGTCCCGCGCGGTGGCCTCGATGACGGGCCGGTCCTGCTCGTAGCGCACGATGAGCGCGCGGGTCCTCGGGGTGATGGGGATGTCCTCGCTCCGCATGGCCTCTCCTGGAAAAGGGCTTCAAGAAAGAGGACGCGAAATGAGGAGCGGAGCCGTCGCGGCCCCGCATATTTTTTTGAGCGCCCCAGTCAGGAGCCTCGATAGATGCCTGGAAAGAGTTCCCTCATGCGCCGATGCGCGCTGTCGGGCCGCGAGGACTGCTCCTCCCTGGCGAGCCGCACCTCCCGCGCGGCGTGCTCGAGGAGCTGGCTGGCCGCGGCCCTCTGACTGGAACCCAGGTAGTCATCGAGGTCGCCACCGAGCTCCGCCGGGTCCGGGCAGCCCACCATCACGGCTCGCGACAGGTGGGAGAACAACGCCTCCAAGGGCTCCAGATATCCCGGGTCTCGCAGCGGACGGGGCGGCTGGAAGCCGTAGCACATCACCTCCAGGTGGAAGGACTTCAACCCCTTGGCATGATGCCCCTTCCAGTGCTTCACCAACTTGATGAGGGGGTTGAGCCGCCCCCCACATCGTTGATTGGCACGCGCGCATGCGTCCTGATGCTTGCGCGGGTCCGTTCGAACCCATTGCTCCTCGGACGCGTCCTTCTTCCGCTCGGGAATCAGATACCCGGGCGCATTCGAGCAGGCATAGGCCGGAATCACATCGAACTGAATCGGTGTCTCCAAGGACTCCAAGCGCACGGAATGCCGCTGGATGACGGGCTGGGTGCGCCTGGGAATCTCCCGATGAATTCCATCTCGGAGCTCCACGAGCGCGTCTGACGGACGCACTGGGCGCGCTGGGGAAGGCGTCAGCACGATGTCCCCCAGCACGACGAAGAAGTCGATGTCCTTCAACGGCCGGATGGAGGTGCCACGACCGTAGGACCCCGAGATGAAGTCCGTCTTGGGACCGAACGCGGTCCGCAGCGCCCGCTGCACCTCTTGCATCCGAGTGGTCACCCGCTCGTGTTCCTCTCGTGACAACTCCAAGGATTCAATGGCCTCTTGAAGGGCCTGGCCTACGTTCCGCATTTGCGTCCCTCACTGAGAATCGGGCGTTCAGGGAAAAGGACGCCGGATGAACGGGAATGGCATCGCGGCGTGTTCACGAATCCTGAAACGCCCCCCAAGAGCGCCATCCGCCGTTCAGCGGAGGACCGGACTCGAGACGCACGCGCGGACCTCATCCAGGGAAGGCCGCGCGGCGGCGCGCTTCGCCATCATCCTCTCGACCAGGGACCGCAGCGCCCCGGGCACCTCCGCGCCCAGGAGGTGCATGGGGGGCGGCATCCGCAGGTGTCGAATCATCAACTCCGTCTCGGAGCCCTCCGCGAAGGGCAGGCGTCCGGCGAGCAATTGGAAGCCGAGGACCCCCAACGCGTAGACATCCACCCTGGCATCCACGTGCTTGGAATCGAGCCATTGCTCTGGAGCCATGTAGTCCAACGAGCCCAGGAGGGCCGCGCCCGCGGTCGACACCGGTAGCGTCACGGGCGCCGCGCCCTCCGGCACCTGATGCTTGGCGAGCCCCAGGTCGGCCAGCTTCACTTCGATGCCTTCCGCATCTTTCCGAGCCACCAGCACGTTTGCCGGCTTCAGGTCGCGATGAACGACGCCCTGTTCATGCAATGCCCCCAGTGCCGCCGCGAGCTGCGCCAAGACCGAGGCACCTTCCCTCACGGGAAGAGGTCCCCCCTCGCGAACGAGCGTCTGCTCCAGGTCCATGGGCAGCCATTCGAGGACCATGTAGGGCCCCCCCTCGGGGAGGACGCCCGCGTCGAACGCTCGCACGATTCCAGGATGATTCAACCGGCGCAGGACGTGGGCCTCGTTGAGGAATCGTGCCACCAGATCCATCTGGATGCAGCACGCCGGGCTCAGGACCTTGACGGCCACCTGCGTCCCATCCGTGAAGTGCCGTCCCGAATAGACGTCGCTGGTTCCGCCCACCGCGACGCGCCGCCCCACGACGTATTCGCCAACACGGGTCCCCGCGGCCAGCATCAGTTCGAGGGCCCTCCATCACCGTCTTTTCCGGCAACAGGCCTCGGCTGCAATGACTGCAGGCGCGTCACCCAGCGCAACAGTCCCTCCAGTTCCGTGGCACAGCCTGGGTAGCCCGCGGCGAACACCGCCGGCTCCACATCCTTTCCTTCCGCAGTGTGCCGAAGGTACGCGAGAAAGGCGGAGTCCAACTGGTTCTCCATCGCCGCGTCACCGGTGATGACCTCCACTCCAGACGCTCCCGGTTCGGCGGAGCGCTGTTTGAGCGTCCGCACCCCTCGCTGCATCAGCGAGCCGACCGCGTCTTCTGACTTGCCGAGGCGAAGGGCGATCTCCGCGACAGGGAGCCCTTCCAGATAATGGAGCGACAGCGCATCCGCCTGATTCCCGGGCAGCGCGTAGATGCCGCGCACCAATTGCCGGAGCGCCTCTTGCTGAGACACGACTTGACTGGGACTGCGCTGCTGGGACGGCGCATCCTGTGCCTCGTCGGAATCCAGGGACACCGCCCCGGTCTCATTCCGTTTCTGGCGCGTGGCTTTCCGGACCAATTGCGTCGCCTGGGAAACGGCGACGCGCTGGAACCAGGCGCGCAGCTCACCTTCGGTGTGTCCCTCAAAGGTGTAGAACTTCTGGAGCACGCGCAAGGACGCCATCTGAGAGATATCAGAAGGCCGAGTGCCTCCCGGTCCATACGGCTTCCCGAGCTGCTTCGCCTGCGCCTGGATGTCTCCCTGGAAACGCGTCAGCAGCTCCTCCAGGGCGCCTGCATCCCCTTCCTTGGCCTGACGAATCAGTTCTTCGACCGGAAGCTCCGACCGCTTCGGCTTTTTCATGGGAGCCCGATTCTACCGCGCCACGTCTGAGCAGCCTAGCGGCTGGAAGCGGATGTCCTCGATGTCCTGGTGATGGAAGGAGCGAAGCAGAACGCATCTGCGAACATGCCAATACGAGGCCTGTTCCAGGGAGCCTCGTTCTCGGGAAAGGACTTCACGCCCCCGCCAGGCGTCAGCGAGGAGCAAGGCATAGCGCTTGTTCGGCGCCTCCGACTCTCGAAGCGTCTGCCCAAGGACCATGGCCTCCGAGTACGCCTGGTCCGCCAGGCTGAACTGCCTTCTTGAAGTCCGCAAGGCCCCTGCTCCGACGAGGACACGCCCGAGCACCCAGCGGTAGTACTGGTCAGCCGCCTGGGCCGCGACGCACGCCCGGACCAGTGACAAGGCTTCCGTGAGCAACGACTCCGCCCCCACCGGGTCTCCTCCCGCGAGCGAGACCTCCGCGCGGTGCGCCAGGACGAGCGCTAGCAATGCGGAAGAGTAGGAGCTGTCCTTGGCGATATGGGCATGCAGCGCCCGGGCCCTGTCAAAGAGTTGTGCGGCGCGTGGTAGATCACCCGCGGCGAGCTCGAGCTCGGCCAACTCGGAGAGGCTCACCGCGAGGCTGCGCAGGTGGTCGGTCAGCGCGCCTGGCGCGGAAGGCCAGTGCTCCAGCAATGCGATGGACTCCAGGAAGAGCGCACGCGCGTTCGCCCATCGTCCTCGCGCCATCTCCACCTTGCCCAGCTTGGAGTAGTTGAGGCCCAGGGCTTCATGAAAGGCACTCCCCTCGGGCTCCAGCAGCAGCCCCATCCTGATTTCGGCGAGTGCCTCCACGAGCTTGCGCTCCGCGCTCGCGAGCGAACCGTCATGGTACGCGACATCCGCCAGACGGTGGGCCATGCGGATGTCCACGAGCCGCATCTCACCGGTCTGGTGCTCGGGCAGCGGCAGCGCCTTGAGTCCTTCGTCGAGCTCTCCCAGCAGCCGTCTCCGGTCCCCCAGTATTCCTGGCAGCCGGCTGAGCTTCCAATCCAGCACACCGACGATCGCATCCACGGATTTGATGAACTGTCTGCGGTTCTCATCGGCCAGATGTCGCTGTTGCACCGCGACGTGCCCCGCCTGCTCCGCACGCGAGCGCTCGGCTTCGGCCCGCCGTCGCTCCTGGTCCGTCCTCACCGCGTAGAAGAGAATCAGGACGACGGCCACGGCGGCGGCGAACAGGCCTGCTCGCCGCCCCACGGAACGTCGCTTCTCGAGCCGCATGGCGGTTTCTAGAAAGCGCAGCGCCTTGGGGCTCGCGCGATGGGCTGTCACACCACCGCGGTAGTGCTCGAGCAAGGTCCCAGTGGGGAGCCCTTCGTCGGGGAACCGCGCCTGCTCCCACGCGCTCGCGGCGGATTCCAGGTCCGCGTGGCGCTCCAGCAGCGCGCGTTCCTGCTCCAACCAGGTCACCAACGAGGGAACCCGATACAGCAGCGTTTCATGGACGAGGTCGACCCGAGGCACCGCGCCGCCGCTTCCCCCTGACAGGGTAACGAGCCGCATGCCCTGCTCCAGGTTGGAGCGAGGCTGTACGCGCATCCCCGTCAGATGGAGCAGCACCTCCTCGGCCAGGGCATCGCCTCCCGCAGCGGCGAGGACCTCCTCACGTGAGCGAGGCCGCCGGGTGTCCGGGACGCCACGGCCCGCCTGCACCAGGTCCAGGAGCAGCCACTTGGCCCGCTCACGTCCTCGCTCCCCCAGGCCATTCAGCAAGGCCTCGGCTTGCTGAGCCAGGGCGCCCCCCACGCCGCCGAGGCGCTCATAGTGGGACTGGGTCAAGGGCGCGCCCTCGTTCAACGCCCAGAGCGCGCGCAGCGCCTGACCCAGCAGCGGCAACCTGCCCCCTTCGTCTCGGGCATCCTGGACCATGCGCGATGCCAACCCTGGCTCGAGCCGCAATCCCACGTTCCTGGCGATTCCCTTCACGACGCGCTCCAGGGCGGCCTCTTCCATGGGCAGCAACGGGAAGCGCGACGCGGCATGGAGTTGTCGCGACAATCCGGGGAGCTGTTCCAGGCGATGGAGGAAGTCGCTCCGAATGCACGTCAACAGCCGGAGCGGGGACCCTTGCTCGACGAGCGCCTCCGTCACTCGCGCGTCGAGCACGCCCTGCTCGGCGCTTCCCAACGTGAACAACTCTTCCAAGGGCTCGATGACCAGGAGAACCCGGCAGTCCGATGGCGTGTGCGTCCGCAAGAGTTCGAGCAGGGCGCCCCTTTCGGTGCGCAGCAAGGCCTCCAGCGCCTCGACTCGCCGACCGATTTCGAGCAAGGGGAAGGCGGAGGCGAGCGCCTCGGCCAGCGCGCGAAGCGGCGTATCAGAGGGACGGAGGTTGATGACGCGCCAATGCCCCCCTTCAACGCGCACCACCTCGCGAAGTCGCGGCAGCACCCCGGCATGAATCAGTGAGGATTTCCCCACGCCACTGGGGCCTTCCAATTGAACCCAGCGAAGCGCCCCGTCGCGAGAAGCGTTCAGCAAGGACACCAGCGTGCGCGCCTCCTCCTCGCGACCAAAGAACAAGGAAGCCTGTTCTTCGACGAAGGGCGCCAGGCCCGGTACGGGGCAGCGCTCAGGCCCACTTTCCCAGGACTGGCCGAGCACCTCCGCGCAACGCGCCATCGTTGGCCGCGCATGCGCCTCCTTCGCGAGCATGGACGCGACGAACGCGGACAAGGCCCCAGGTACCTCCGGAGCGAGCGTCCGCAACGCGGGAGGGTCCTCCGACTGGTGGGCCAGGAGGACCTCACGAGGCTCGGCCGAGACAAACGGTGGCCGGCCCGCGAGCATCTCGAAGAGCATCACGCCCAACGAGTACACATCCGCGGCCCCATCCACGGTGGCGGCGCTAAGGAGTTGCTCCGGCGCCATGTACAGGTACGTCCCCATGAAGGCGGACGCATGAGTATGAACCTGCGTCGAGCTCCGCAGCGATGCTGCGAAATCTGGAACCTTGGCGATTCCGAAATCCAGCAGCTTGACGCGCAGCCCAGACGCCATCGTGTCATCCGGGCAGAGGAAGACATTCTCAGGCTTCAGGTCACGATGAACGATTCCCTGAGCGTGGACATCCGCCATGACACGGGCAATCTGCTCCGCGATGGAGAGGAGCATCGCCTGGGCAGGGGCCTCCGTGAACGACCGCAGCCATTCCCGGAGCTGCGAACCGTGCAGTAGCTCCATGGCCAGGAACACGTCGTCGCCATGTGGCTCGCAGTGGAAGACACGGACCACGCCAGGATGGTCCAGGCCCGCCAGTGCACGCCCCTCTTGGAGGAAACGCGCAACGAGTTGCGGATCCCCCACCGCGGCAGGCGACAGGACCTTGAGCGCGACATGCTGCTCCAGATGCTCGTGCACGGCGGCATACACCTGTCCCATGCCACCGCTGCCGATAAGACGCAGCAGCCGGTACGGACCGATTCGCTCAGGTTTGGGTTGTTCCATTCGAGTTGCAGCGTTTCCCGGAGCTTGGGCCCCCGCCCCAAAGTCTACGTCGGCTGCTTCCCTGACGTGAGGCTGGAGCGGCGCCATTCCCGCGGACGGTCATTTCTGACTCAGACATGAGGTGGGGCATGTGCGTCAGACCCTACCCGTAGGGTCTGCACACTTCATGACCACCGTCTTCGACCTCATCCTGCGCAGGCTGGTGCAAGGCCATCCCGAGCAACTCCTGTTGCTCCTCTTCGCGGGACAGACGCCCGCGTTCATCCGGATGGCAGACTCCAGCCTCCCGCAGTCCGAGCGGCGCGCGGACACGGTGCTGGTGGTGGAGGTCCACGGCGTGCGCTTCGCCGTGGACATCGAAATCCAGGCGCAGGCGGACCCGCAGTTCGCGGCGCGGCTGCTGGACTACACGGTCCGCATCCATCGCCGAGAGAAGCTTCCCGTGCTCCCGGTCGCCATCTACCTCACGCCCGAAGCAGAGGGAGCGCCGCCGCCGTACGGCTTCGCGTGCCCCGGCATCCGCGTCCTCACCTTTGACTTCCAGGTGGTCCGGCTCTGGGAAGTGGACTACCTCCAGCCTGCCTTGCAGGCGGCCTCCGCCCTGATTCCCCTCTCTGTCCTGGAATCGCGCGCGGGTCCTGAACGCATCGCCTGGGCCGAATCCCGCATCCGTCAGGCACCGAGCCTTTCGACGGAGGAACGCCTAGACTTGCTCGTGGTACTCGGCACGCTGGCGTCTCGCCGGTTCGGGCAGGAAAGGCTCAGTCAGCACTTGAGGGACATCATGATTGATTCACCTTTCTGGGAAGAGCAGCGCGCGAAGGAGCGAGCCCGTGCGTGGACGCAGTTGCTGCGGACCTTCGCCGAGGCCCGTGGGATTTCGCTTCCTCCCGACGCCCATGAGCGGATGTCGCGGATGGACGCTAACGCCCTGGAAGCCCTCGTCACCCAGGCCGTAACGGCCCCGGACACCGCGGCCACCGAGCTGCGCGCCCTCCTGGCCCCGCAGGGCCACTGACGCTGTCCCCTACTCCTTCACCGCGCCCGCGGTGAGCCCGGACACGATGCGCCGCTGGAACAACACCGTGAGCGCCACCAGGGGCAGCGTGGCCACCACGGAGGCCGCGGCGATTTCGCCCCAGGGCTCCCGGTACTCGCTGGCGAACAGGCTGATGGCCACCGGCACCGTGCGCTTCTCCGGCGTGGAGAGGAAGGTCAGCGCGTAGAGGAACTCGTTCCACGCGAAGATGAAGACGAGAATCGCCGTCGTCGCCAGCCCGGGCGCGGCCAGTGGCAACAGCACCTGCCGGAAGGCCTGGAACGGCGTGCAGCCATCCACGCGCGCGGCGCGGTAGAGTTCGTCGGGGAGCTGCCGGAAGAACGACGTCAGCACCCACAACGTCAATGGCAGCGCGAAGGTCGCATACGGCAACGCCAGGCCCACCAGGCTGTCTCGCAACCCCACCGCGCGCAGAATCAGATACAGGGGACTCACCGTGGCGATGGGCGGAAACATGCTCACCGCCAGCGCCGCGCTCAACAGCAAGCCCTTGCCGCGGAACTCCAGCTTCGCCAGGGCGAAGGCCGCGGCGGCCCCCACCGTGAGGCAGAAGCCCGTGGTCAGCGCCGCCACCACCAGCGAGTTCAACACCACGCGCAGGAAGGGCCGGCCCCACAGGACGCTCGCGTAGTTCTCCAAGGTGAGGTGCGAGGGCCACGGCCGCGTCAGCTCGCCATCCGGCCAGAGGCTCGTCAGCACCTGCCAGCAGAAGGGCCCCAGGAAGAAGGTCAGGAACGCCACCACCGCCAACGCGGTGCCCAGGCCGGGACGCTGTTTCATCGCGCCGCCTCCTCTCGCCCCAAGAGCCGCAGCCACACCGCCGCCAGAATCACCACGCACAGGAACGTCGCCACCGACAAGGTGCTCCCGTACCCGAAGTCCCCCGAGCGCATCAGCGTCTTGTACGCGTAGATGCTCAGCGTCTCCGTCGTATTCGCCGGCCCGCCCTCCGTGAGCACATAGATGGCGTCGAACACCCGGAACGCGTCCAGCGAGCGGAACAGCAGCGCCAGCAGCAGCGCGGGCTTGAGCAACGGCAGCGTAATCGACACGAACGTCCGCCACGGCGAGGCACCGTCGACTCGCGCCGCCTTGTACAGGTCCTCGGAGATGCCTTGCAGCCCCGCCAGCACCAACAGCGCCACGAAGGGCGTCGTCTTCCAAACATCCACCAGGATGGCCGCGTGCAACGCGTACCCCGGCGCGCCCAGCCAGTTGATGTCCTGCCCCGGCAGCATCCGGTTGATGACGCCGTACTCCGGGTTGAACATCCACGCCCACAGGCGCGCGCTCACCACCGTGGGAATGGCCCACGGCACCAGCACGGAGGCGCGCAGCAGGCCCCGGCCAGGGAACGCTCGCTGCAGCAGCAACGCCAGCGGCACCGCGAGCAGGAGCTCCACCGTCACCGCCACCACCGTGAAGTACGCCGTGTTCCCCAGCGCGGCCCAGAAGCGCTCGTCGCTCAGCAGGTAGGCGTAGTTCTCCAGGCCCGTGAAGCGCCGCTCGCCGAAGACGAGGATGAAGCGGTGCAGGCTCAGCCAGATGGCCGCGAGGATGGGGTAAAGCGCCACACCCGCCAGCACCAGCACCGCCGGCGCCACCAACAGGTACGCCTGCCGGCGCTCCTGCTCCATCGAGCCCCGCCCCCTCACGGCCCCTCCCCCGTCAGATGGTCCACCTGCCGCTGCGCGCGCTTCAGCGCGGCCTCGGGCGTGCGCAGCCCGGCCACGGCGGCGGAGAACTCGCTCTGGAGCACATCCGAAATCAGGTTGTAGTACGGCGTCACCGGCCGAGGCTTCGCGCGCTCCACCAGCGGCAGCAGGCTCGCGATGAACGGCGCCTCCTCCCGCAGGCGCGGGTCCTGATACACGGCGGGCCGAGGCGGATTGCGCGCGTAGTTCAGCGCCAGCACCCGGTTCGCCTCCGGCGACGTGAGGTGCGCAATCAACCGCGCCGCCAGCTTCCGCCGCTCGGGTGACACATGCGCGTTCACCGCGAGCTGCCACCCGCCCAGCGCCCCGGAGCCCGGCTCGCCGCTCACCGTCGGCAGCGGCGCGATGCCCACCTTGCCGCGAATGGGCGAGTCCGGCTTCTGCGCCTCGCTCCACGCATAGGGCCAGTTGCGCATGAACACCGCGCGGCCCTCCTGGAACACGCGCCGGGACTCCTCCTCCGAGAACCCCGTCACCGTCGCCGGTGACACGCCGCGCGCAATCAGCCCTCGCAGGTACGCAAGCGCCTCGCGCGCGGGCGCATCATCCAGCAGCACCCGCCCATCCGCCGACAGCGCCCGGCCGCCGTGCCCCCACAGCGCCTCGTAGACGTTGCAGGACAGCCCCTCGTACTGCCGCCCCTGCCACACATAGCCCTGGAGCCCCGGCGTCTTCGCCATCGCCTCGCGCGCGAAGCGCTCCAACTCCGCGTACGTGCGCGGCGCGCGCGGCACCAGGTCCGTCCGGTAGTACAACACGCCCACGTCCAGGTACCACGGCACCGCGTACGTGCGGCCCTCCACCACCACGGCCTCCACGGGGCCGGGGAAGAAGTCCTCGCGCAGGCGCTCGGGCGGGAAGTCCTCGGACAGGTCGGCAATCCACCCCGCGCGGGCGAACTCGGGGACCCAGACGACGTCCGCCACCAGCACGTCGAAGTCCCGGGCACCGCCCTCCAGCGACGTGAGGAAGAACTGGTGCGCCAGGTCCGACGCGTTGGGCAGCGCCTCGGTGACGAGCTCCACCCGCGGGTTCTCCCGCTCGAAGCGCGCCAGCAGCTCGCGGAACGGCTCGGGCGGGCCCCACAGCGGCTGATACTTGAAGACGAGCCGCGTGCGGCCCGCGGCCTCCCCCGCCGCTTCATCGCGCCGGCAGCCGCCCAGGCCCACCAACACGGCGAGGCCCAGGGCGAACACGATGGAGCGAGGGCATCCCATGCGCCCGGCATGACTCCAGCCGCGTCCGCGCGCGTCAACCTCGGGAATCCGCGGAGGTCCGCACGTCAACACCCTGAAAGGCGGGACTCCTGAATGAAAACAAACATTCCAGACATCCAAGGCCAGCCCGTAAAGCCAACCACGGCGTGTGAGTCCGTGACAACTGAGGGAGAGCCACGATTCGCTTGGACGCCGCCGGAGCGGTATTCTCACGCAAGCCAGAACAACTCAGAGGGGGAGCGGTGAAACAACAGCCTCGGGAGTGGAAGTGCGGCGCCCATCGGGCGCACTTCGAAGAGCCGGACACCCTGGTCGCCGTCTTCAGCGGGCTCATCAGCCTGGAAGAGGTGAAACAGACGGTCACCCTCTACGAAGACACGTACAAGCAACAGGGCCAGTACTACCTCATCGCGGACATCGGCCGTTCGTCGCTGGAGGCCGCGGGACGCCGGTACATGTCCGAGAAGGCCAGCTCCGACTGGTACCACGCCATCATCTACGTCGGCGCCGACATCGTGATGCAGACCTTCGTCAAGGCCATTGCCCTGGCGCTGCTCTTCACCGGCAAGTCGACCTTCGAGACGGTGTTCGTGAAGACCCCTGAAGAAGCCCGCGCCTGGGTGGCCCAGCACCGGGGTCGCGCTCGCAGCAAGACAGGCTAGCTGGGTCAAGAATTCCCCGCCCAATTAGACATTCATGCATCTCGCACTATTCCGTCTAGGGGCGTTATGCTCGCTCGGATTCTGGAGGGAGTGACATGCAGCAACTGGAATGGAAAATCGGCGCGCACACGATTCGCTACGAGGCGCCAGACGTGGTGCTGGCCAACTTCGTGGGCCCCATCGACCTGGATGAAATCAAGCGGTCCGTGGAGGCCTACGGGGAGATTGCCCAGAAGTACGGGCCCTACTACCTCATCGCGGACATCGGCCAGTCCCAGCTCGGCGCGGAGCCCCGGCGCTACCTGTCCGAGAACGCCAAGGCGGACTGGTTCAAGGGCAGCATCTACGTGGGCGCGGACGTGGTGCAGCAGACCTTCGGCAAGGTCATCGCGCTCGGCATGCTCTTCACCGGCAAGACGCGCTTCGAGACGACCTTCGTGAAGGACCACGACGAGGCCCGCGCCTGGGTGGCCCAGCACCGACAGAAGCACAAGAAGCTGGGCTGAGCCCGCAGACGGCGTCCCCGGGTGGGCCCCGCGAGGCCCACCGAGCTGAACCCCTTCCCCCTGGAGCTCCTGGCCGCCGCCTCGGCGAGCCCGCTCCAGGCGCACCCGGCGACTGACTCGGCCCCCCCGCGCAACGTGAAGTGCCTCACACATCCAGGCACACGTGCCGCCTTTACTGGAATCAAACGTTCAGATTGAAAACCAGTGAAGATGCAAAATTGCGCTGAAACTGGCACAAAAGCGTGAATTCGATGTATAGGCGGACTTGGGAGCCTCTTCCTGCCCGGTTGTTCCTCGCCGGCTCCCGTCATTCCTGACCCACGCCAGGAGGGGCTGTCCCCCTCCATTGCCCATCACCCGATGCAGACGCGCCGCGTGCCGGGGGGCCGCGCGCGTCTGATGAGTCACGCCATGTCCGTGCCCAAGCAGGAAGAAACCGGAGCCCCAGCTCCCGCCTCGAGCGGCCGCTGTCCTCACCTGGGAGCCCAGTACAACCCCTTCGCCGGCCCCCACGTGGAGAACCCGCACCCCTTCTTCGACCAGCTCCGCAAGGAGGAGCCCGTCTCGTTCAGCCCCATGCTGAACATGTGGATGATCAGCCGTTACGACGACATCGCCCAGGTGCTGAGAGACCCGTCGCGCTTCTCCAACCGGGACATGCTCGTGAGCGGCACCCATGCGCACCTCACGGAGGAGGCCCGGGCCATCCTGGCGCGGGGCTACCCCACCGCCCACGTGCTGCTGGGCATGGACCCGCCCGAGCACACCCGCCTGCGGCGGCTGATGAACCAGTGCTTCACCCCGCAGCGGGTCGCCAGCCTGGCGCCGCTGGTCCAGCAGATGGCCACCGAGCTGGTGGAGCGCTTCGACACGACGGGCGAGGCGGACCTGGTGACGCAGCTCGCGCACCCCCTGCCGGTCCACGTCATCCTCGGCGCCGTGGGGGTGCCGCAGGAGGACTTCTGGAAGATCAAGGGCTGGAGCACCGACTGGCAGCGCATCCTCTTCGAGTACGTCCCCCCCGAGAAGCAGGTGGACATGGCGAAGGGCTTCCTCGAGTTCCAGCAGTATTGCATCCGCCTCATCGAGGACCGGCGCCGCAACCCGCGCGATGACCTGGCCAGCCACATGCTCTCCGTGGAGGACAACGGCGAGGCGTTGACCCTGCACGAGCTCATCATGGCCATTGGCGGCTCCATGCTGGCCGCCGGCCACGAGTCCACCACCGCCCTGCTGGCCAACGCCTGGAAGCTGGCCCTCCAGCACGGCCTCTGGCAGCGGCTGCGCGACAACCGCGACCTGGTGCCCCGCTTCCTCGAGGAGTCCAGCCGCTTCGACTCCGTCTCCCACGCCATGATTCGCACCGCCACCGAGGACGTGGTGGTGGGCGGCGTGAAGATTCCCGGAGGCTCACGGCTGCTGCTGCTCTACGCCGCGGGGAGCCGGGACGAGTCCCTGTGCCCCCACTCCAACAAGCTCGACCTGGACCGCGAGAAGGTGCCCCAGCACCTCACCTACGGCCGCGGCACCCACTTCTGCCTGGGCGCGCCCCTGGCGAGGCTCCAGTTCCACGTCGCCACCAACCTCCTCCTGGACCGGCTGCCCGACCCCAAGCTCGTCGCCGGGCAGGACTTCGGCACCACGCAGAACCTCGTCCTGCGCCAGATGAAGCACCTGAAGGTGGAGTGGACGCCCCGCTGAGCCCCATCGAGCCGTGCCCGACGTGAGCGAGGGCCTGGAGACCCGCACCGGTCTCCGGGCCCTTCGCGTTTCAGCACACGAATTCCCACAGGAAGGGTCTACACACACCCTGTCGCAGACCAAACTCCAAGTCAGAACACACCCACACAGGGTTTCCAGAGACCCTTTCAAGCACGCTCATCCTGGAATACGTGCATTCTAGAAAGAATTTTCTTGCCACACTGACCGATTTCACGAGAAAGAGGCCCGTAACACCCTGCTACCGAGAAAAACAGAAGGAGCCCCCCGACATGTACGCTCAAGTGGTCGTCGATGAGGCAGACATCCAGTTCGCGCAGCGGGTTGATCGCAAGGCGCTGGCGGCCGTCACCCGGGAGCTGTCCCAGGTGAGCAATGTGCGGGCGCTGTGGACGCTGGTGCTTCAGTGGGCGGTCATCGCGGCGGCATTTGCCTTCGTCTTCTGGGTGGACCGCTGGTGGGCGTGGCCGCTGGCGGCCGTGGTCATCGCGACGCGGCAGCACGCGCTGCTGGCGCTGATGCACGAGTCGGCGCACTACCACTTCCTCTCCAACCGCAAGGTGTCGGACGTGGTCGCGGACCTGCTCTGCGCCTTCCCGCTGAACATGACGACGGCGGGCTACCGGCACGAGCACATGCTGCACCACCGCTATGTGAATACGCCGCAGGACCCGTACCTGGCCGGGCAGTTGGTGGACGCGTCCTGGCACTTCCCGCGCACGCCGCTGCGCGCGACGGCCGTCTTCCTGGCGGACGCGCTGGGCCTCTACGCCCCCAACCACCTCAAGGTGGTGATGCCCTGGACGTACTGGGGCCGCCTGGCCATGGGCGCCCAGCCGCGCATCACCGCGGGCGAGCACCTGCGCTACTGGCTCTACGTGGCCACGCTCGTCACCGTGCTGGTGACGACGGGCGCGTGGCTGCACTGGCTGCTCTTGTGGGTGATGCCGACGGCGACGGTGATGATGGCCTTCTTCCGGATGCGCGCCCTGGGTGAGCACCCCATCGAGGAGACGACGTCCGGCGACGAGACGCGCGAGACGCGCGACGTGCTGGGCACCGCGCTGGAGAACTTCTTCATCGCCCCGCTCAACGTGAACCTGCACCTCACCCACCACGCCTTCCCCTCCGTGCCCTTCTACAACCTGCCCGCCATGCACGCGGAGCTCGAGAAGACGGGCCTCCTGGAGGACGGGGTGAATCGCTTCGAGACGTACCTGGGCAAGGAGAACAGCCTGTTCCAGCACCTCACGCGTGAGCCGGAGGCCTCCGCGGCCGCCGTGTCGCAGCCGGCCGTGCTGGGCCAGCCGCTCCACTCGTGAACGACGCGCCCCGGGCCGCGTGAGCCGGGCGCCGCGGACCGCTGTCCCAGGTGTGGCCGGGGGGCTCCACCGAGGACAGCGGGCGCGGCCTGCTCCGCGGTCTCAGAAGCGCCGCAACGAAGACCCGGGGAAGGGCTTCCAGAAGGGCGTCACGACGTCCTCGCCCTCCTCCAGGGGGAACCAGGGCGCGGTGTCCCCCTCCGCCGCCAGCACGTGGAAGTCCTGCGCGGGCATGAAGCCCTGCCCCAGCAGCGCCACCTTCTTCCCCGCCGCGTTGGCCGCCACGTCCAGCACCAGCACCACGTGGCCGGGACTGCCGCCCAGCACGAAGAAGTCCCCGGGCCGCACGTCCGAGAGAGCGGGCCGCGCCTTCAGGGACGACAGCGAGTGCGTGCCCGCGTAGGTGAAGACCAGGTCCAGCCACGCACGGAAGCTGCGGCGTGAGGCGTCCGGCGCCGCGCTGCGCACCCACGTCACCTTCGAGCCGGACACCCGCGCCCGGTCGCCTTCCGCGTACTTCGACCAGGCCGCCAGATGCCCGCTGGTGAAGCGGTAGGCGAGGCGCTCCGTCTGGTTGCCGGACCAGAGCCACTCCGCATGGAGGCGGATGACGGAGTCCGCGCACTGCTGGAGGTTGGCCGAGCCCACGTCCAGCTCCGCCACCGCCGCCAGCCGCCGGTCCCTCCCCGTCAGAATCGTCGCGCCCTGGTGGCTGAGCACCGGCGTGCCCTCGGGCCGCAGCGGAAGTCCCCGCAGCCAGGCGCCGAAGGAGTCCTTCGTCACCGCGACGCGCGTGAAGCCCTCTGGCGGCGGCAGCGCGGCGGACAGCGGGCGCACCTGGGCCTGAGGCGTCAACCACGTGTAGCGGGCCCGCTCCGCCTTCGTGGGCGCCCGGGGCTGGCCGTCCTCCGTGGCACCTCCCGGCACCGGCGACACCACCGCCAGCAGGAGCAGCGGCCAGCACACCTTCCACGAACGGGAGCGGCCCTCCACGGGCCAGGACGGGAGGAACGGGCGAAGCAGGCGAACGAACGTGGACACGCGACGACACTCTCCCGGAGCAAGGGGCGGCACGACAGGTGGAGCCCCTGGTTGGAGGTTTCTCACGGCCCCGGGGTTCCCTCACGGGATGAATCTCCCCAAGGCACCAGGCGCGGTTCCGCCGCTGAACGCTCGCGGTTCACCAGACGTGCGCGTCGAGGGGCGAGCATTACCTTCAGACGTATGCGCCGACAGGCGAGCCTCGCGCTGCTCAACACCTTGTCGCTCACCCGGCTGCCCTTGGCGGTCGCGTTCGTCGTCATCCCCAATGTGTGGATTCGCGCGGGGCTGGTGATGCTGGCCGCCTTCACTGATTTCCTGGATGGCTGGATTGCCCGGCACCGGGGCCTGACGACCCGGCTGGGCGCGCTCATCGACCCGGTGGCGGACCGCGCCTTCATGGTGACGGCCATCGTCGTCTGCTACCTCGACGGGCTCATCAGCGGAATCGCGGTGCTGCTGCTGGTGATACGGGACCTGGGCACCACTGTGGGCTTCCTGGTCGCTCGCCTGGTACCGAACCTGCGGCGCGTCGAGCTGAAAGCGCGGATGCTCGGGAAAGCCGTCACCTCGTTGCAGTTGGTGACCCTGCTCTGCGTCCTGCTGTTCCCACCCGCGGTGGTGCCTCTGGTGGCGCTCATCGGCGTGCTGTCGCTCGCGTCCATGGTGGACTACTCGACCGCGGTGCTGCGGGCCCGGGAGCGAGGCTCCGGTCCCCGGAGGATGAAACCCGGGGCCGGGTCGTCTTCATCGGCGTCATCCCTGCCGCCGGTGCGCAAGTAACGCGGGGGACTCGCGCCAGCGTCAGGAAGGAACCGCCGCGTCCGCGGCGGGCGACTCGGGCACGCCCAACACGCGCGCGCGTTCGGTGTCGATGGCGGAGCGTTCGCCCTCGCTCATCTCCATCCAGACTTCATCCATGGCGTCGAGCAGACCGTCCTCCTCGGGTGAATCGCCTTCGGGATGCCGGGCGCGGACGAGCCGCAGCTTGTTGAGGAGAGCACGGTAACGGTCGTAAGCAGACATGATGGGAACCTCCCCCTCGGGGACGAGCATCGGGCGTGCGACTGACGAAGCGTGGGTGGGCTCGCGACCTCACTTCCCGGGCGCATCGGGCGGAAGCACGGAGATCTCCAGCGTCCGCTCGTTGTCCAACAGGTTCACCACCGCGCGGACCTCCTCCCCCGGCTCCAGCTTGCGCAGCGCGATGTTCCGCCCGTCTCGCTGCACGCGCGTCCGCGGATCCACCTGCAGTGTCAACGGTGGCCCCTCGCCCAGGTCGATGGCCACCTGGTTCTCGCCCACCGAGCGCACCACGCCCGTGTAGACGGCATCCACCACGGCGGTCCCCGGCGACGTGGGCACATCCGAGCCCGCGGGTGGCACGTCACTGACGACACCCGCCGAGCCCGTGCCTCCAGTGCCCTGCTGCGGCGTCGCCACGTCCTGTCGCGGATTCACCATCCGCGTTCCGGGTGGCACGCCGGAGCCACCCGCGCCCGCGACCTGTCCGCGAAGCTGCGTTACCTCCTGACGGAGCTGTGTCAGCTCTTCGCGGAGCTGGTCCACTTCGCGCTGGAGGTTCTCGGTCTCCGTCGTGGACGGGGCCTGCCCCGCCGCCTGCCCGGTCTGGGCGGGGACCTGTCGCGTACCCTGTGCCGACGCAGTCCCGCCGCAGAGCAGCAGCGACAGTCCCGCGATGCCCAACATCCACCCGCTTGCCTTGCGCAGCATGAGGCCTGGCCTCCTTTCCGCATCAAAGGTGGGGCTTGCCGGGTAACGGACAACCACCGGCCCGGCTGTGACGTGCTGGCAGGGCAGACAGGCCGCCAGGGGTCCGCCTGCTCCCGGGTGCCGCGTCCCGCGTGGGTGCCGCGAGTCCTGCGGCTTCGCGGAAATTCTTCGCGGTGGCGCTGAAACTCCGGGAGCCCTCGCGTCACTCCTGGGGCGCCGGGCCCACGAAGGTCTGGCCCGGTGTGGATGGAGCGCGGCGGACCGCGGCGCCACCGGTGTCTCGTTTCGAGGAGAAACACCATGCTCAAGCAGTCTGGCTGGGTGATGGGCCTGTCGGTGGGGCTCGCGTTGGGGTTCGTGGGCGGTTGCGCGTCGGGGACGGAGGATTCGGCCACGGGGAAGGACCCGGGCGCGAAGGTCGCCGTGAACGCGGCGGCGCCCACGGGAGCTCGGCCGCGTCCGCCCATCTCGCCCACCGTCTACAAGGTGCCGGTGCAGAACTCGCCCATCGCGGGGCCGGAGGATGCGTTGGTCACGCTGGTGGAGTTCTCCGACTACGAGTGCCCCTTCTGCGCGCGCGGAAACACCACGGTGAAGCAACTCCAGGAGCGCTATGGGGACCGGCTGCGCGTGGTGATGAAGCACCATCCGTTGGCCATGCACCCTCGCGCCCGACCCGCGGCGCTGGCGGCGTTGGCGGCGGGTGAGCAGGGCAAGTTCTGGGAGATGCACGAGGTGCTCTTCGCCAACGCGCGGGCCCTGGGTGAAGAGGACCTGGAGCGCCACGCTCGCGGCGTGGGGCTGGACATCGCGCGGTGGAACCGGGACCGCGCCGACCCGCGCCTGGCCGAGCGCGTTCAGCAGGACGAAGCGCTGGCGCTGAAGCTGGGGGCCACGGGCACGCCGGCCTTCTTCGTCAACGGACGCTTCATCAGCGGCGCGCAGCCACTGGACGTCTTCGCTGGCGTGGTGGACGAGGAACTGGCCAAGGCGGAGGCCCTGGTGAAGACGGGCGTCCGCCCGGCGGAGGTGTATGCGCGCACCATCGCGGCCGGGAAGGAAGAGGCGGCGTCCTCGGCCTCGGCGCAACGGGAGATGCCGGTGCAGAAGGTGGAGGTGGGCAATGCGCCTTCGCGAGGCGCCGCCGACGCGCCGGTGACGGTGGTGGCCTTCTCCGACTTCGAGTGCCCCTTCTGCGCTCGCGCCGTGCCGACGCTGAAGGCGCTGGAGCAGGAGTACGCGGGCAAGCTTCGCGTGGCCTTCAAGCACCAGCCGCTGGCGCAGCACCCCAACGCGCAGCCCGCCGCGGCGGCCTCGATGGCGGCGCATGAGCAGGGCAAGTTCTGGGAGTTCCACGACCTGCTCTTCGCGAACCAGCGCAAGCTGGACCGCGCGTCCCTGGAGACATACGCGAAGGAACTGGGCCTGGACATGAACCGCTTCAAGGCCGCGCTGGATTCGCGCAAGCATGACGCGCACATCACCGCGGACGCGTCCGAAGCCATGCGCGTGGGCGCCACCGGCACGCCGACGTTCTTCATCAACGGCCGCCCGGTGGTGGGTGCACGGCCCATCGACCAGTTCCGCAACATCATCAACGATGAGCTGCGGAAGGCTGGGGAGTAGGCGCAGCCATCACAGCGCGCGCGTTACTGGGTCCTTCTCAGCCGGACCCTGGCGTCCACACCGGGGGAAGAATCCCTCGGTGTGAATATCGTCCCTGTCTCTGCATCCGACATCTCGACCCCCAAGGTCACGAGCCGACGCACCACTTCCTGGAATCGGGTCGACCGCAGTCGTCCTGGCACTTCAAAACCCAAGTCCACGAGGACAACGCCCAGGTTGCGCGGCCGACTCCATTCAGGGGTGAGCCGAATCAGGAACCTCACCGCCGACGCAACCACCGTCCTGTCCGAGCCATCCTCAGTCTGCTCCACAGGAGGAGCCAGGGGCTTTTCCACCTTGGACACAGCGATAGGTGGAGCAACAAGCGTCGCTACCTTCGGCGCGGCGACAGGAAGAACCACGGGCTTCGCGACCTTCGCCTTCGGCGCCGCGACAGGAAGAGCCACGGGCTTCGCGACCTTCGCCTTCGGCGCCGCAGCGGGCGCAGCTACTGACGTAGTGTTCTTGGCTTTCGACTCAGCGGAGGGAGAAGCCGCCGACGTAGCAGCCCTGGACGCCACGACAGGGGCAAGCCCTTCGAGGCTGAACTCAGTCAGTGCCGACTCCTTTCCAAATGCCAAAGGAACTTCGCCTTTGACGAAGACAATGTTGGCGAATTTCAGGAGATGCTCCCGGCTGCAGGAAGCAAGTTCAGGAGGGTGGTAGCGGCACCCCTTCCATCGAAACGGCCGCTGGAGCAATTGACGGAGTTCGTCTCGCTGAAGGTCGAGCAGGAGCTGGGGAACCGAGCCGTCATAGACAGCAATCAGCACCTTCTTCAGGTCTGGCTCAGAACGCTTACCAGGCAAATTTCGCGCGGCAGAGAGCGTGCGAAGCCCTTCAGGACTGAGAACCTCAAGTATTTGCAAGACAGGAACCGGCATTACCCCCTCCATGACTCGTAACTCCAAGTATGCCGTGGAGAGCACGCATCATGAAATCAGCATGGAGAAGGGGTCCCCACTGACCTTGCCTCGCCGCGTATCCCCAGTAGAAAGCCACTCACGGACTCGCCGCGGAGACCTCCTCACGGGGCGGCTCTTTCAAGAGCCCCAGGTTGGTTCGCTCCCGCGCGTTGATGTTGAACGCCAACGGGCCGGCGGGCGTGTCGAGTTCATGTTTGCCGGGCGCGAGCCCCGCCACGATGAAGCTTCCATCCTGATTGCTGCGGTGCCAGACGCCAAACCACATGCCATCCACGCTGATGATGCGCCGCCTGTCGGAGAAGTAGTCGTCTTCGACCTCCAACTGGCCCACCACGGCGCCCGTCTCCTCCAACCGGATGTCGGCGGACACCATCTCCCCCACGCGCCCCCGGACCGTGACCTTCCCGGCGCGGCCGTCATCGAGCCACGCGTAGACCTCGCGCTCGCCCGCCATGGGACGGATGACGAACTCCGAGCCCTCGAAGCGATGGTGCGAATGGATGCGCGGCTCGTTGCCACAGCGCCGGAAGGAGTCCATCGGCACTTCGGTCGAAACCCGCATGCCGCCCTTCACCGGCGTCCCATCCGGGAGGAACACGCGCCCAGCGAGTTCGAAGCGACTGGCCTCCACGTCCTCGTCCCTGCGCGGCGGAGGCATGGGAATCAGAAACAGCCCTGGGATGCGATGGTGCCCGAAAGGAATCCGAAACGTCGCGGCGACGCCCGGCGTCAGCTCCACCGCCAATCCCGCGCGCCCTGAACTCCAACCGATGTACCCATCCGCGAAGACGTACTGCTTTCCCGCCTCGGACCTCCCCGTCCAGGAGCCGTCCGGCTGACGGCGCAGCGCCCCTGACAGGGACACCGACCTCACGTCAGCGCTGTCCACGTCGTTCGGCGCAATGTCCAGATGCACCGTCACCGGCGCGAAGCCCGCGAGCTGGACGTCGAGCCGCGCCACGGCGCCCACCGCCACCTCGCCCTCCACATCCCGGGCCTTGCCAGGCCCCTCGGGAGCAAAGGGCGTCACCTGGACATACCCCGGCGACACCCCGTCCAACCGGTAGCGCCCCTCCGCGTCCGTCACCGCCTGGGCCGGCATCACCGTCATGCGGCCATTCACGCCCATGCCCGTCGCCATCAGCCGCACCCCTTCGGCGGGTGAACCGTCGTGATGGTGGACCTGCCCCTCGACGACCGCGCCCGGCGGCAACCGCAGCTCCACGGAGAGCTCGCCGCCCGCGACGACGCCGACCTCCGCTTCACACTCCTCCGCATGGCCCGCGCCACGGGCACAGACGGCGAACAGCCCGCCCTGCGCCTCCGTGAACAGCGCCACGCCCTCTGCGTTGGTGAACGCGGCCTCCAGCGGCTGCGAGAGGTCGACCTTGCCTCGCAGCAGCGCGACCATGGCGCCCTCCAGCGGGGCCCCGTTGCTCTCGGAGAGCACGCGCACGCGAACCTGCTTCGCCAGGCCATCCGCCGCGGGCGGCGGGAGCGGGAGCGGCGGCAGCGAAGGCAGCCGCACGGGCTCCGGCATCAGAATCTCGATGAGCTCCGGGTGCGCCGCCTGCTCGGCGCGCCACATGCCCAGGCCCCCGAGCACCGTCGCCATGGCACTCAGGCCAATGCCCCAGCGAAACCCGTGCATCATCGAACCGCCCCCAAGCTCCCAACGTGGAACCTGGAGGCTATCACTCCCAGTCCGGATGGCGCATGCCGGCCACGGCAGGGATGACACGAAGCGGCACCACCCGGGCCGCGCCGCGGCCGCCTAGCTGCCGTACCCGGCGCTCTGCACGTCGATGAGGCGGCCGTTCTCGAACGTCACCACCTGCAGGAAGCGGCGCGGTCCGAAGTTGTACGTCCAGTCCTCGTACTCCCGGGTGACGGACCGGCGCTCCGTCGTGACGCCGCCCGTCCGATGGTCCGGCGTCACCGAGCCCGCGGAGTCCGTCACCGTGCGGAAGTCCTTCGCCGCGGGCTCACCACACTTCGCGAGCACCTCCGCCTTGAGCGCCCCATCGGCCACGAGCGCCTGGCCACAGCGAAGCGAGGCTGCCTCCGCCGCCAGGGGAGCGCCCGCCATTGCCAGAGCGAGCGTGAGTCCTAGAGTGCGCATGGTGTGTCTCCTCTCGGTCCAGGTGGATTCCCTATCGTCCCCGTGAGCCTGGAGCGCTCTACGCGTAGGGATTGTAGAACTTCGCGAACGTCGCCTTGGCGAAATCACCAAACGTCATGCCGGGCTGGAAGGCGCCGACCTTCTGCTCCGCCGGGTCCGCGCCCTCGGGGGCCCGCAGGTGCTTGTCATTGTCCGGCTGCATGAACACCGCGAAGGTGGAGCGCGAGATGTTGCGGCTCGCCGGGTGCGCCAGCGCCTGCACCGCGTGCGGCGTGGAGCGCAGCAGCCCGCCGGTGACAATCTGAGAGCTTTCACCAATCTGGAACGCCAGGCTGTCCTTGGGGATGACGACCTTGCGCTCCTCGCCATTGCGCGTGCGCACGTACAGCCCCGCCTCCGGGTCCGGCACCGGGATGTCCTTGCGCGCGGGCTCCAGCGCGCCGGGCTCGGCCTCGAAGTACATGGCCGGGCAGAGCGCCGTGAGCGAGCCGTGGTCGCTGTGCCAGCCACACCACGAATCCCGCGTGCGCGGCGTTGCGTCCTCGTTGATGGCGAAGTAGTAGAGCAGCCGCGCCTTGCACGCGCGGGACTCGCGAATCGTCTTCGCCAGCGCCGCGTCCGGCGACAGGCGGTCCCCCAGCTTGGACTTCACGTACGTGTCGCACTGCTCGGCGACCAGCACGCCCACGTCCACCATGCGCTGCCCCAGCGCCATGAACGCGGGCCGCAGCTCCGGGAAGTCCGCCTCCGGCCACACGTTGGGGTGGTAGTTCTCCGGGTGCTTCTCGATGAGCGCCGCGTCGGTGTGCGGCACGTCGTACTGGGGGTTGTTGTAGTACGAGCCCTTGAACTCATCGAACTGGCCGGGACGCAGCAGCTCCTTGCCGTGGCTCCAACCGAACGAGTAGCTGCTGCGCTCGTGGACGTAGCGGTCCTTCACCTCGGTGGGCAGCGCCGCGAACCGGAAGCCCAGGGGCAGCAGGTTGTCGCGCAGCTCGGCCAGCCCGGGGATGCCCCGGACGACCAGGAGGCCAATGCCGTCATGCCCGTACGCGCGCTCGATGGCGGCGCTCAGGTCCGCGCCCGCCGCGAGCTGCGCATAGTCGAGGACCACCACTCCGTCTTTCGTTTCCGCCACGTCGCTGCTCATCCCAGGTGCCTCGTGTCTTCTCCCCACGGTGCCACACCGGCATCCGCGCCGGGCAGGGTGTGCACAGGCCACCCGTGACAAGGGAGACGGAGACATACTGCCCGGTTTGGGCGCATGCCCGCCACCTGCGTCTCTCGGGGACGGCTGGAAAGCCCCTGCTCCCTTCCCTGCTCCCACGCCAGGCCCGGCCGCATCACCCCCGAGGGCAGTCGCGCGCGGACGCAGCCAGGAGTCACATGGACGGGCGTATTCCCTCTCACAAGGAGAACCCCGCGATGGAAAGCCCACTGTATACCGGAGAGGTCCGGACCGTCGGAGAGAGCATGGCGCGCAGCACCACCGACGCGGGCCCCTTCAAGATATTCATGGACGAGCCCGTGGAGTTGGGCGGCAGGAATGGCGCGCCCAGCCCGCTCGACTTCATCCTGGCCGCGCACGCGGGCTGCCTGAACTACATGACCTTCTTCATCGCCCGCGAGCTGGGCATCCCCGTGACGCGCACGGACATCACCGTCCGAGGCTCGCTGGACCCGGCGACCTTCGCCGGCAAGGGCACCAGCGCACGCGCGGGGTATCAGTCCCTGGAGGTCACCCTGCTCGTCGAAACCACCGCGAACGCGGATCAACTCGCCCAGCTCAAGCGCGAGGTGGAGGCCCGGTGTCCGGTGAGTGACAACCTCGCCCGGGCCACCCCGGTGCACCTCACGATGAAGGCCGCTACTGCGGCGAAGTGAGGGGCTGCGGCGCGAGCAGGGGCGCGGCCCGGCCCGGCCGGGGGACCAGGAAGAGCAGACGGCCCTTCTGCTTCATCATCCCCGCGGCCAGCTCGGCCTGCGGGCCCGCGCCCCAGAAGACGTCCACGCGGCCCGCGCCCCGGATGGCACCGCCCGTGTCCTGGTTGAGCACGAAGCGCGACAGCGGCTTCCACTGCACCGAGCCATCCGCCATGCGCACGGGGCGCTCGGTCTGGATGAAGGCCAGCCCGCCCTTGGGGAACAGCCGCGCGTCCGTCGCGATGGAGCGCCCCGCCGTCACCGGCCGCCCGAGCGAGCCCACCGACGCGGTGTTCAGGAAGCGGAAGAACACATAGGACTCGTTGTGCTCGAGCACCCGCGTGCGTTGCTCGGGGTTGGCCGCCAGCCACGCGCGCAGGGCCTGCATGGACATCTCCTCCTTGGGGATGGCGCCCTCCTGGATGAGCAGCGAGCCGATGCTCCGGTACGGGCGCCCGTTGGACGCGGCGTAGCCCAGGCGGCGGCGCGTCCCGTCCGGCAGCAGCAGGGAGCCGCTGCCCTGCACCTCCAGGAAGAAGAGCGCCACCGGGTCCTTAGCCCACGCCAGCTCCAGCTTCCGCCCGTCCAGCCGCCCACCGCGGATGTCGCCGCGCGACCAGTACGGCACCACCTTGCGCCCGTCGAGCCGGCCGAAGACGCGCTCCGCCTTGAAGCGCTCCGCGAAGGGCTCCAGCGGGACCTCAATCAAATCGGCCGGGGCCGCGTGGATGGGCACGGTGTACTCGGCCGTCCGCGTCAGGCTCGCCTCGATGGTGGGCTCGTAGTAGCCGGTGAAGAGCACCTGGCCGTCCTCGCCGCCCGCGGCCTCCAGGAGCTCGAAGTCCTCCAGGACCACGGCCCAGAGCTGCTCCGGGCTGAGGTCCGCCTGAAGCCGTGTGTGCAGCCGCTCCAGGGCGGTCCGCAGCTCGGCGGGGGAGACCTGCCGCGCGCCGTAGATGAAGCGATGGTCGGCGGGACGGCTCCGCAGCCAGACGAGGCTCTCCGCGACGGCGGTGCGCAGGGACGCGAGGTCGCCGTCGTCCCGAAGCTCCACCTTGCTGGAGAGTCCGAGGAGCGCGTCCTCGGGGCGGGTGACGGGTGCGCGGGTGGGGCTCGGACAGGCCGAGGCGAAGAGCCCCAGCGCCGACAGCAGGAGGATTCGGAGGTGCCGCAGGTCCATGTGGCCCTCTACCTATCGCACCTGCCCGGGTGCGCGAATTCGAACACAACCCGAATTCCGCACCCGGTGCGTATGCCACTGTGTCCCAGCGTGTGGACATGCCCGCGACGCACCGCGCGCGGGTCCGGAATGCGCGTGAGGAACCAGGCGAATGGGAGGGACCACTCAGGCAGCAGGACCTGTCCGGGCTTCACCAGGCCCGCGGCTCCGGGGCCTGCTCATCACGGTGGCCTCGCTGCTCGCCCTGTCCGCCGCGCATGCATCGGAAGCTCGCGCGGAGGCGAGGACGGCACTCCCCACGCCCGGGCCTACCCCGGTTGCCTTACCCGAACCGCTCTCGGCAACACAGTCCTCAAGCTTGGCGCTCGAGCCCGCTTCGGTCGCCCCGCCCGTGGCAGCACAGACATCGCGCCCAGCGCCTGAGCCCGCCTCGAACTCCCCGGCCGGAGCCCCCCCAGAAGCGCAGACGGAACATCCAGCGCCCGAGCCCCCCACGCTGCTGGAGAACTCACCCGCGAAGCTGCCAGAGGGCTTGCTCCTCACCGCCCCCGTGGTGGTGGAGCTGGAGCTCACGCTCGATGAAGCAGGTGAAGTCACCGACGTGCGCGCCACCCGCGACGACGCGCCGCCCGAACTCCTCCGCGCCGCGCTGCACGCCGCCACGGGCCTGCGCTTCCATCCGGCCATGTCCGGAGGCGTCCCCGTCGCGGTGCGTCTGCCCTTCGCCTACCGCTTCGAACCGGCCGCCCGCGCCGCCATGCTCACCGGCCGCGTCCGGGCGAAGGGCACACGCAAGCCGCTCGCGGGCGCCGTCGTGCGCAGCGGCGAGCACATCACCGAGGCGGACCCGCAGGGCCTCTTCGAGCTGCCACTCCCTCCCGGCGAGCACACCCTGCTCATCACCTCGCCCGGACATCGGCTGCTGTACTTGAAGGAGACCCTGGAAGCCGACCAGCGCCTGGAGGTCCTCTACGCGCTGGAGCCGCTCGTGTTGAACCCCTACGAGACGGTGGTGCGCGGCGACCGCCCCCGGACCGAGGTCTCCCGCATCACCTTGCACGACCAGGAGCTGCGCGAGGTCCCCGGCACCATGGGAGACCCGTTCCGCGTGGTGATGCTGATGCCCGGCGTGACGACGCTGGCCTCCGGCCTCTCCTACCCCGTGGTGCGCGGCGTGCAGCCCTCCGCCAGCGCCTTCTACGTGGACGGCGTGCGCGTCCCCTTCCTCTACCACTTGATGGTGGGCGGCGCGGTGGTGCACCCCGACCTCATCGAGACGCTCGACTTCCAGGTCGGCGTCCCCTCCGCGCGTTACGGCGGCCTGCTGGGCGGCGCGGTGGACGCGCACATCAGCCGGCCCCGAGAGGACGGCGTCCATGGCAGCGCCTACCTGGACCTCATCCACAGCGGTGTCTTCCTGGAGGTGCCACTCGAGGACACCGGCACCGTGGTCGCCGCCGCCGCGCGCTTCAGCTACACGGGCCTCCTCATCACGCGCGTGGCCAACGCGCTCACCGCGCCCTCCTCCTACACGGGCATGGATGGCGGGCAGTACTCCAGCGGCGGTGACCCGGCCGTCTACGCGAACTACTGGGACTATCAGGCTCGCGTGGACCAGCGCGTGGGCCAGGGCAAGCTCCGGGTGCTCGCGATGGGGAGCTCGGACAAGGTCGGCCTCTCCGCGCGCGCGGCCAATCAGGACTCCGGCGGCGTGGGCCTGCGCTTCCACCGGCTGGACGTGCGAGGCCGCCATCCCTTCGCGGGCGGCGAGGCCGAGCTGGGCCTCACGCTCGGCGCCGACACGCTGGGCATCGACTTCGCCGACGACGGCCGATACGACGGCGAATACACCCTGCGGCAAGGCAACGTGGCGTTGCGCGGAGGCTTCACGCGCGAGCTGTCCGACGCCGTGCGGATGGAGCTCTTCGGCCAACTCGAACGGCGCAGCGCCGCAGTGGTGGCCGTGGGCATCTTCCGCCCCGTGGGCCCCGCCGAAGGCCCGGACGCCTACGACCGCCCCGACATCCTCGCCACCTTCGCGGGCGTGGGCGCGCAGCTCTCCGTCAAGCCCTCCTCGCGGTGGACGCTGGTGCCCGGCGTGCGGCTGGACAGCTACCACGGCTTCGGAAGCCCCACGATGCTCGCGGTGGAGCCCCGGCTCGCGGTGCGCCACGCACTCACGGACACGCTCACGCTGAAGACGGGCGCGGGCATCTACCATCAACCCGCCACCGTGCTGTTGCCGGTGCCCGCGGGTGAGATGCTCGCGCTGGACCGGGGCCTGCAACGCGCGGTGCAACTCTCCGCCGGCGCGGAGTGGCGCCCCTTCCCGGAGCTGGAGGTCTTCGCCGAGGCCTACTTCAACCCGCTGCTGCGCACGCTGGAGTTCAACTTCGAGGACGTGCTCAGCAACCTGCGCCGCCGCGGCCTGGAGGCGGAGGACATCCAAAGCCGTGGCCACACCTACGGCGTGGAGCTGATGGTGCGCCGCCCACTGGGCCGCAACTGGTTCGGCTGGTTCACCTATGGCTTCAACCAGAGCCGGCGCTTCGAGCGCTTCGCGCGCGTAGGCCCCAGCGGCGAGGAGCTGGGACAAGCCGAAGGCTACCTGCCCTACGCCTTCGAACAGGCACACACCGTCAAGGCTGCGCTCAGCTACCGCTTCCCCTACGTCACCGTGGGCGCGGTGGCGCACTTCAACACCGGCCGTCCAGAGAGCGGCCAGTTCGGCTACCGCACCATGCGGCCAGGGATGACGGAGGACGGCACTCCCGAGTGGCGGCCCGTGAGCCGCGACGCCGTGGACCGCCTGCCACCGTTCTTCCGGCTGGACGTGCGCGCCTCCCACACGTGGGCGCTCGAGAACTTCGTGCTCGATGTCTACCTGGACGTCTTCAACGTCACCGCACGCACCGAGGTCATCTCCCGCAAGTTCGGCTTCGAGGAAGCCTCCACGGGCGCCATCGACAAGCTGCGCGTGAGCACCCTCGGCGTGCCCGTCATCCTGCCCACGCTGGGCGCGAAGGGGACCTTCTGACCATGCCGCGCCTCACGCCGCTGCTGCCCCTGTGCCTGTCGCTCCTGGCGTGCGCGATGGAGCCAGACGACCCCGTGTTCCTCTCCGGCACCGCGCTGGAGGCGGACGGCACACCGTGGCGAGGCGGGCCGCTCATCCTCACCCGGCCCCTGCCCATCCCCACGCCGCCCACCACCGCGCCCCGCATGCGCTTCGAGCCCTGGGCCGAGGTGCCCCCCGACGCGAACGGGCTGTTCCTCCACCGCCTCACCGCGCGAGACACCGGCGCGGACGACATCCGGCGCCCCATCCCCTGGGCGGTCGAGAACGCCTTCCAGCTCCTGCTGCCCCCGCGAGCGGACGGCGGCAGGGACTTCTACGCCTTCGGACTCGACCGGGACTCGGACGTGCCGCCGCTGCGACAGTGGAACAGCGACGTCCGGGCCGTCGAAGCCACAGGTGGCGTCCTGTTGGAGTGGGACGCCATGCCCCCCATCGTGGACGTCCCCGCGCCCCACTACTTCGTGGAGGCACGCGGCCCCACGGGACGCGCATGGCTCATCCGCACCGCGCAGCAGGAGGCGCCCTGGCTGGGGCCGGAGCTCCTCGAGGACTTCACGGACGGGCACGCCCACGTACAGGCCTTCTCCGCGGGCGCGCGTGTCTGGGTCCACACCTCGCTCTACTTCTTCGCCGTCCACGACGCGCCGCCCTTCCCGCTGCCCATCGCGGGACGCGTGCCCATCAGCCGCGGCGCGGACTGCCGGGGCGGCACGCGCGTCGTGAGCCCCTGCCCCTTCACGGATGGACGGCTCGAAGCCGTCAACGTGCCCGGCCCGCCCCAGGCGCTGGCCACGGAGTTCACGCTCATCCTGCCCCAGCCCGCGCGGCCCCGGCAGGTCGTCATCCGAGGCGCCAGCGTGGTGGGCCCGCCCGGACAGGTGCTGTACGTGGAGGGCTCGGTGGACGGAAGCGACTGGCGGCTGCTGGCGAAGAGCGCCGTGTTGCCCGACCCGACCTCCGGCCCCTACCTGGACGAGACGAACTCGGACTCAGGCGGCCAGGAGTACTACGTGCGGCTGGAGCTGCCGGTGGACGTGCCCGAGGTCCGCGAGGTGCGCGTGTGGTTCGGCGTCCCGACACCCGGAGGCGGCCCCCCGGGCTTCAAGCAGAGCCTCCGGACGCTCCGGGAGGTCTCCCTCTTCACCGCGCCCTGACGCCACCGCCGCTGCGCCCTCGCGCGGGCTCCAGAGACTCCGCGCGAGGAATGAGGCGGGGTACAACGGACTCAGATGAAGTAGTCCGGGAGCAGCTCCGCCCCGGGCACCAGCTGGTACTTGTCGAAGTCCGTCACGCCCACGCCGCGCAGGACTTCCTCGTCGATGCAGAAGTTGCCGGTGAACTCGCGGCTGGGCTTGGTGAGGATGGCGTAGGCCGCGTCCGCCATGATTTCCGGCGTCCGGCAGCCACGGATGGTCTCATCACCGCCCAGCAGGTTCTGCACCGCCGCGGTGGCGATGACGGTGCGCGGCCAGATGGCATTCACGGCGATGCCATCCGAGCGCAGCTCCTCCGCCATGCCCAGCACGCACATGCTCATGCCGAACTTCGCCATCGTGTACGCGACGTGAGGCGCGAACCAGCGCGCCTCCATGTTGAGCGGCGGCGAGTTGTTGAGGATGTGCGGGTTGCTGGCCTTCTTCAGGTACGGGATGCACGCCTGCGAACACGCATACGTGCCACGCGTGTTGATGCCGTGCATCAGGTCGAAGCGCTTCATCGGCGTCTCGAGCGTGCCCGTGAGGCTGATGGCGCTGGCGTTGTTCACCAGGATGTCGATGCCGCCAAAGGTCTCCACGGCCTTCGCCACGGCGGCGGCGATCTGCTGCTCATCTCGGATGTCGACGACACAGGGCAGCGCCTTGCCCCCCGCCTTCTCGATTTCCTCGGCGGCCGTGTAGATGGTGCCGGGGAGCTTGGGGTGCGGCTCCGTCGTCTTGGCGGCGATGATGATGTTCGCACCATCCCGCGCGGCGCGAAGGGCAATGGCCTTTCCGATGCCACGGCTGGCACCGGAGATGAACAGCGTCTTTCCCTGGAGATTGGACATGGGGCGTTTTCCTATCACGAACCCGGCGGGCCCGCCGCGCGGCGGGCCGTCACGTCACGCCGCCTCTTCGGAGAAGGCGCGGTCGATGAGCAGTTGCATCGGCGCGTGCGCAGGGAGCGTGCCGAACGTCTGGCCATGCGCTCCGCCCAGGCGCGATTCACAGAAGGCATCCGCCACGGCGGTGTTGCCCGCGCGAATCAGCAGCGACGCCTGGAGCGTCAGCGCCAGGCCCTCCACGAGCGAGCGCGCCCGCGTCTCCAGTGAGTCCGTGTTGGCCAGCGCCTTGCCCAGCCGCGCGGTGGCCTCGTCGTACGCGCGGTGCCCGCCCTGCGCGGCGAGCAACTCGGCGAAGAGCGCCTCCCGGCTGGCCGGCTCCCGCGACGCCGCGCGCAGCACGTCCAGGCACTGGATGTTGCCGCTGCCCTCCCAGATGGAGTTGAGCGGGGCCTGACGGTAGAGGCGCGGCAGGTTGGTCTCCTCGACGTAGCCCGCGCCGCCCAGGCACTCCTGCGCCTCGTTGACGAAGACCGGCGTGCGCTTGCACACCCAATACTTCCCCACCGCCGTGGCGATGCGGCAGAACGCGGCCTCCTTCTCGTCCCGAGGCGTCGCGTCCACGGCGCGGGAGACGCGCGCGGTGAGCGCGACGTGCGCCTCCAGCTCCAGCGCCAGGTCCGCCAGCACGTTGCGCATCAGCGGCTGGTCGATGAGCTTCTTCCCGAACGTCACGCGGTGCCGCGTGTGGTGGAGGGCCTGCACCAGCGCCTGCCGCATCTGCCCGCTGGAGCCAATCATGCAGTCCTGCCGCGTCAGCGCGACCATCTCCAGGATGGTGGGGACGCCGCGCCCCTCCGGGCCCACCATCACCGCGTAGGCGCCGTGCAGCTCCACCTCGGAGCTGGCGTTGCTCCAGTCGCCCAGCTTGTCCTTCAGCCGCTGCACGCGGATGGCGTTGAGCTCGCCGTCCGGCGTGAAGCGCGGCATCAGGAAGCACGACAGGCCGCCCTCGGCGTGCGCCAGCACCAGGAACGCGTCGCTCATGGGCGCGGAGAAGAACCACTTGTGCCCCACCAGCGCGTAGGGCTGTCCCGGGCCACGGCCTTCGCCCAGCCGGTGCGCCTTGGTGGTGTTGGTGCGCACGTCGGAGCCGCCCTGCTTCTCCGTCATGCCCATGCCCAGCGTGGCGCCCGACTTCTGCGCGGCGGGGATGAAGCGACTGTCGTAGGACGCGGAGCTCACGCGCGGCAACCACTCCAGCGCCAGCTCCGGCTGGTGGCGCAGCGCGGGCACCGAGGCGTACGTCATCGTCAGCGGACAGCTCGTGCCCTGGTCCGCCTGGTTGTGCAGATAGAAGAGCGCCATGCGCGCCACGTGGGCGCCGGGCTTGTCCTCGTTGCGCCAGGCGAACCCGGACACGCCGTGGGCCATGCCCAGCTCCATCAACCGGTGGTACGCGGGATGGAACTCCACCTCGTCGCGGCGGTTGCCATAGCGGTCGAAGGGCCGGAACTTGGGCTTGTTCTCGTTGGCGAGGAACGCCAACTGCTGCATCTCGCCGCCCGCCAGGACGCCATACTTCGCCAGCTCGGCCTCCGCCCAGCCGCCGCCCTCGCGAGCCACCGCCTCGCGGAGCACGGTGTCCGTCTTCCACGCGTCGTACACCAGCGGCGGAGGTTGGTTCGTGACCTCGTGCGTGAGGAAGCCGGCGGCGATGGCGTTGCGTTCAGTCATGGTGAAGGTCCTCCAGGGACAGGGCCCGAGGTCCTTGGATTACCGTGAACAGGCGCGGCAGGCCACCGCCACGCGGCCCCCGGGCGCGCCGGGTCAACGCTTCTTCGCCTGCTCCAGCTCCTCGACCATCAACTCCGACACCTTGCGCACCCGCGGGATGTCGAGCGCGGACTTCGCGCACACCAGGTACAGCGGCAGGGTGGCGTAGGGCCCCAGGTCGATGTCGAGCGGCACCAGGCGACGCTCTCGCGCGAAGCGGTGCCGCAAATCCGCCAGCACCATGGCCCCGACGCCCGCCTCGGCCGCCGCCAGCAGCACCAGGTAGTTGTCCGCGGTGAACGCCGGCGAGAAGCCTGGGATGAGGGACTCCAACTGGGGGTTGGGCGGCGTCATGTCGAACGGCGGCGCCCAGGCCACCCAGGGAAGCTGCTGGAGCGTGGGCCGCTTGGGCAGCTTCGCCTTGAGTGACTTCGCCACGAAGACGGTGTTGTGGACCTCCAACGCGTACACGCACTTCAAGTCGGCGTTCGTCGGGCTCTTGGCCCGCAGCGCGAGGTCCGCCTCACCCCGGGCCAGGTCCAGGTACTGAATCCCGGAGAGCACCTCCAGCCGCAGGCCCGCGAACATCCTCGACACCGCCCCGGCGAAGGGCGCCAGGAAGTCGAAGCTCATGTACGGCGAGGCCGTCACCCGCACCAGTCCGCGAGGCGACGTGTCCGACGACTCCGCCGCTCGGTGCAGCTCCCCCGCCCACTCCGCCATCTTCTTCGCGGGGAGCACCAGCCGCTCGCCCGCGGCCGTCAGCACCGCGCCGTCCACGCCCCGGCGGAACAACGCCGCGCCCACCGCGTACTCCAGCGCCGCCAGCCTCCGGCTCACCGTGGGCTGGCCGATGCGCAGCCGCCGCGCCGCCCCGCTGAAGCTGCCCGTCTCCGCGATGGCCAGGAACAGCCGCGCGTCATCCCACGAGATATCCATGAATGCATGACCTCATGCCAGAATGGCCATTTTCCATCCATTCTCGCATCGCTACGTTGCGCCTGTCTCGACGTGAAGGAGCCCCGTCCCATGCGCACCCGTTCTTCCATCGCCCGCTCACTCGCCGCCGTGCTCGGAGGCGCCCTGGCCCTCACGGGTTGCGCCGTCACCTCGCACCAGGTGCAGCCCTCCGCGCTCGGCGCGGCGCGGCCGTCCGCGGAGCTGCTGCCCTTGCTGAACGAGCCCGGCCCGGTGGAGCTGGAGACGGTCGTCTCCTGCGACTGGTCCGTGGGGCGCGAGGGCCTCATCAATCTGGACCACCCGACCGCGAAGTCCGCGGGCCTGGATGACGGCGCCGAGCCCGTCCAAATCTTCTTCCACGCCCTCCGCCACCCGGAGAAGGGCCTCTTCATCGTCGACACCGGCGTGGAGACGGCCATGCGCGACGCGCCGGGGAAGGCCGCGATGCGCGGAATCATCGCCAGCGCCATGGACATGGAGAAGATGAAGGTGCACGCGCCGCTGGGCGAGTGGCTCGCGAAGCAGCCGCAGCCCCTGTCCGGCGTGTTCCTCACCCACCTGCACCCGGACCACATCACCGGCATGGCGGATGTGCCCGCCGGCACGCCCGTCTACACGGGGCCGGGCGAGGCCAAGGACCGCGCCTTCGTGAACCTGGTCGTCCAGGGCAACAGCGACCGCGCCCTGGCCGGGAAGCCGCCGCTGTCCGAGTGGACCTACGCCCGCGAGGACGCCGGCCTCTTCGACGGCGCGGTGGACATCTTCGGGGACGGCTCCGTGTGGGCGCTCTGGCTGCCGGGCCACACGCCCGGCACCACCGCGTACCTGGTGCGCACCCCGCGGGGCCCGGTGCTGCTCGCGGGCGACATCAGCCACACGCGCTGGGGTTGGGAGCACGACGTGGAGCCGGGCTCCTTCAACAACGACGGGGACCGCGCGACGGTGAGCTTCAAGAAGCTGCGCGCGTTCGCCCAGGCGCACCCGGAGGTGGAGGTGCGCCTGGGGCACCAGCACTGAGGCTCGAGCGCCTCAGTTCCGGGTGTGTTGCCGGAAGAAGTCCCACATGAGCGTGGTGGCGTCCGGCCCGGACGGATCCGCGAAGGGATAACGCGAATCCCCCCCGGGCCAGGCGTGGTCCATGCCCTGGACTTCCACGTGCCGCGCCACCAGCGCGCCACCGTAGACGTAGTCCTCCACGGTGTAGCTCCGCCCGCCGGGCACGCTCGCCCGCGTCACCTGCGTGGCCACCGGACGGATGCTGTCGTTGGCCACGCCGTCATCGCCGTAGTCGCTGGTCTGCAGGAACTGCCGCGTCGCCTGCCGGCCGTTGACGATGTCCACCACGCTGTCCCGCGTCCCGTGCATCACGAGCACCGGCATCGTGTGGCGCGGGCGGCCCGAGCACACCCAGGCGTCCCGGCCCCGGTCATCCGGGTGGTAGATGCTGCCGAAGAGCATCGCGAAGCCCGTGCCTGAAATCGTCGTGGCCGCCTTGTACATGGCCCCCGCGCCAATCATCCCCGCGGCGAACACGTCCGAGTAACACGCCAACAACGTGCCCGTGAGCACCGCGCCGGCGCTGACGCCGCCCACGTAGATGCGGCGCGCGTCCACCGCGTAGTGCCGGCGGACCTGCTCCACCATGCCCACGATGAGCGCGGGCTCGCCGTGGCCGCGCGTCTGGTTGAGCACCAGCATGAAGTTCCAACACTGGGTGGGGTTCGCGAACGTCGCCTGGTTCGGATACAGCACCAGGAACTTCTCGGCGTCCGCCTTCTCGTTGAGGCGCGTGAGCCCGGCGAACTGGCTCGGGTTCTGGAAGCAGCCGTGCAGCGCCACCACCAGCGGCAGCGGCGAGTCCGCCTGGTAGCCCGTGGGGACCCAGAGCTGGAAGCCTCGCGTCCCTTCGACGCCATGGACCCAGGTGCCCGCGCGCGCGGGGGCGGCGGCGGTGAGCGTGAGGACAGCGAGCAGCAACAACCACGTGCGTGCGCACGCGACAGCGTTCCGCTTCATTGGCTGACTCCTTCGGGGTGGGGGAACCGCGCTCAGCCCGGCCGCCGCGCGTCCACCGCGGCGGCGTCGACTCCGGCCAGGAAGGCCTCCACGGCCTCGGCGACCTTCTCGGGCTGGTCATGCGGTGACGCATGGCCGGAGTCACTCAACACCTGGAGCCGTGCGTTCGGCAGCAGGTCCACGTAGGCCTGCTTCACCGCCACGGGCGTGTAATCCCGGTCCGACGCGAGCACCAGCACCGGGCAGGTGATGCCGCCCAGCTGGTCCATCACGCTCCACCCCACCAGCCCCTTCGTCGCGCGCAGGTACGCGTCCGGGTCATTGGCGGCGAAGACCTCCCGCGCGCGCTGGCGCAGCGCCTCCTGCTCCGGCTTGGGGAACAGCTTGGGCGCCAGGACCTTGGCCAGCGCCGCGGGCCCCAGCAGCTTCAGCAACGTCAGCCGCAGTCCGAATTCGAACTTGCGGCGCAGCGTGCGCGCCACCAGCTCCGGGCCGCTGTTGACGATGACCAGGCTGCGCACCAGCTCCGGCCGGTCCACCGCGAGCTGGAACCCCATCATGCCGCCCATGGACAGGCCCACCACGTGCACGCGCGTCAGCCCCAGGGCGTCACACAGGCCCGCGATGTCCCGGGCGAAGCGCGGCACCCCGTACGCGCCCGGCGGCTTCCCGCTGCGCCCGTGCCCCCGCGCATCGGGGATGATGACGCGGTGTCGGGCCGACAGTCTGGGTGCCACGGACTCCCAGTCACGACCCGACGAGCCAAGCCCATGGAGAAGCAGCACGGGCGTGCCCTCACCCAACACATCGAAGTAGAGGGAGAGCTCCTCGAACTGGAGCAACGGCATGTCCGGACCCCAGATTCAGGTAGGAAGCGTGTCGAACCGCAGGCCCCACGCTACATGAACGAACGTTCGTTTATCAAGAGCAACGCATGAGTACGCCCCCCCGCTCCCGTCTGCGCGCCACGGATGCCCAACTTCCCCCCACCCCCGCGGCCCCCGCCGAAGGGACTCGCCGGCGCATCCTGGAGACGGCCCTCCAGCTCTTCGCGAGCCGCGGCTATCACGACACGTCCATCCGGGACCTGGCCACGGCGTTGGAGCTGCGGCCCAGCGCGCTGTACGCCCACTTCGCGGCCAAGGACCACGTGCTCGCGGAGCTGGTGCGCATTGGCCACGAGGCCCACTTCGAGGCGCTGGAGACCGCGTTCCGAGACGCCCGGCCCACGCCCTCGGCCCAGGTGCAGGCGCTGGTCCACGCCCACACGCGCGTCCACGCGGAGAACCCGCAGCTGGCCATGGTGGTGAACGAGGAGTTCTACGCGCTGAGCGAGGAGCTGGCCGCGCCCGCCCAGGTGCTGCGCGACAAGGCCAACGCCATGCTGCTGGACACCATCCGCCGCGGCATGGCGCAGGGGCAGTTCTCACCGCTCCACCCCGAAATCACCGCCGCGGCGATTGTCGGCATGGGCTCGCGCATCCCGCACTGGTTCGAGCCCGGCGGCCCCATCGCCGTGGAGACCCTGGCGGACACCCACGCCCAGCTGGCGCTGCGGATGCTGGGCCACACGGCGGGGACGTGAGGCCGCCTGGCGCTAGCGTATCTGTCTGCGCCCGGAGGCCACCTGGAACGCGTACACCGCCAGCGAGGCGATGCCGACCAGGAGGACGACCCACAGCAGGCCGCCCACGACGGCGCGAGTCACGGTGAGCACGACCCAGAGCGCGAGCAGCGCCAGGCCCACATAGAGCAGCCCCTTCATCGTTGGCCTCCCTCACACAGGAATGAGCCCTGAAGGTAGGGATGCGCCGGGCGCGTGGCAGCACGGGATTGCCCGGCTGGCTGCCCGCTTTGAATTTTCCGCTCACGTGCGCGTCGGAAGGCGCATCCACTGAAACGGACGAGGCCGGCTCGCTCCCCTTGGACACACTCCCCATGACGACTCGCATGATTTGGAAGTTCACGGCACTCTCCCTCGCGCTGTCCGCTCCCGCCTTCGCCGCCGACTGGCGCAACGACGGCAACTTCCGGCGCAAGGAGGTCAAGAGCACCGAGCAGCTGGAGCAGGCCCAGGAGGACCGGGGCCTGGCACTGGGCTTGCGCGGCGGCTACGCCATTCCCCTGGGCTCCGCCGCGGGCTCCCGGAGCGGCGACAACGCCCCGATGAGTGACGCCTACAAGGGCGCCATCCCCTTGCAGGTGGACCTGGGTTACTTCTTCAACTCGAACGTCTACCTGGGCGCCTATTTCCAGTATGCGCCCGTGTTCCTGCCCGACAGCGCCCTGTGCGAGGGCGAGGCGAGCTGCTCCTCGAGCCAGATGCGCTTCGGCCTCAACGCGTCCTACCACTTCCGCGCGGGTGAGAAGCTCATGCCCTGGCTGGGCCTGGGCATCGGCTACGAGCTGATCAACACGAAAATCTCCGCGCGCGAGGGAGACATGGAGTCCATCATCGGCGTCGGCGCCCGCGGCATCGAGTTCGCTTCCGTCCAGGCCGGCGCCGACTACCGCATCAACGACACGTTCTCCATCGGGCCCTATGTGTCGCTCGCGGCCGGCGTCTACCAGACGGCCACCTCCAGCATCGAGCTGAAGAACGTCCCCATCATCGGTGACGCCTCCGAGTCGTCGTCGGAGAGCATCGACAACAAGGCGGTCCACGCCTGGCTGTCCGGCGGACTGCGGATGCAGGTCCGCTTCTGATTCGCACCCGCGGCGCTGACGACGCCTCGCCAGCGCCGCGGACGCGCACCGCTTCTCAGTCCAGCAGGTGCGGGTTGCGCAGGATGAGCAACCCCGCCTGCACGGTGGCGGCGTAGTCGTTGAGATGCCCGGCGTCGATGAGCGCGGTGGCGTCCCGGCTGCCGCCCGCGGCGAGCGCCGCATCCACCTTCTTCTCCCCCTGGTTGTACGCGGCGAGCGCCAGCCGCCAGTCGCCGAAGCGCGCGTGGAGGTCCGACAGCAGCGCGGCGGCGGCCTGCGTCTCACGCGCCACGTCCAGCCGCTCGTCACGCGCGTCGCTCACCTCCAGCCCGTAGCGCCGCGCCGTCTCCGGGATGAACATCCACACGCCCGCGCCGCGCATGCCCGGCGCCAGCGAGGGCCGGCCATCCGTCTCCGGCATGTTCGTCGCCGCGGACTCGACGGCGGCCACGGCCAGGAGTCCCTCGGGCAGCCCCTTGGCGCGCAGCGGCCCCGTGAGCGCCACCCGGTGCGTCGCCAGGTTCGCCAGCGCGCGCTTCATGAACGCCCGCCCCTTCTCCGTGCCCGTGAGCGCGTTGAGCCGCGCCACCACGTGCGCATCCACCACCACCGGCAAATCGCCCAGGGGCTGGCTCGTGCGCGCCAGGGATTGCGCCTCCACGAGCGTCACCGCGCGGCCCTTCGCCGCGCCTTGAGACAACGCCGCGAGCGGCGCGAGGACGAGACACAGCGCGGCCAGGAGCGTGGCAACCCCCTGGGTACGGGCAGGACGCGGTTGAAACAACATCTGGATTCTCCGGGTGGTGGGGTGAGCCATGCCGGTGGCACCGGCGGGAAGCGAGGAATGGGACGGGACGGCCAGGGCCGCCTGGAGCAGGCAGCGCGCATAGGCGTGTGGCTGAACCCGCCCGGAGGCCACGAGCGCCTCGTCACAGGCCAGCTCCTGAAGCGACGCCAACCAGCGGGACAGGCCGTGCGCCGCCGGGTGCCAGAAGAAGACGCCCGTGAGCGCCAGCCGCGCGAAGGCCCCATGCGTGTCGCGCTGCCGGTGGTGCTGCAGCTCATGCAACACCGTGAGCCGCAGGCCCTCCGCATCCGCCAGCAACGCGGGAGGCACCACCACCCAGGCGGACACCCGGCTCCGCCCGCGCGGAAACCACGCGGAGAAGGCCGGCATGCCGTCCTCGCCCAGCACCACGGCGAGGCGCCCCACGCTCCTCACGCGCGGCAGCGCCTCCAGCCGGCGCAAGAGCCTCCGATGCCTCACGAGCGCACGCGCCATGACCGCCACGCCGCCCAGCAACAACGTCAACGCGGCGGCCGGCAGCACCGGCGGCAGGGACGGCAGCGCCCGCGAGGCCCGCGTCGATGACACCACCGGCGGCGCCTCCACCAGCGGCCCGGGCAGGCGCCCCGCGTGGCGCGCCACCGAGCGCTCGAACGAGAAGCGCGGCCCCGTGGGCAGCACCCCGTGCACGGCCGCGGCCAGCACCGGGAGGGCCAGCGAGAGCACCAGCGCGCCGCGCCCCACCCTCAGCGCCTGCCGCGCCGACAGGGGGCGCCCCAGTCGGGCCAGGACGGCCAGCGCCAGCCACGCCAACGGCGGCGCCACGGCGAGCAGCAACGCCTGCGTCAGATACAGCGACGCGAACTCACGCAGCGCGGCGCTCACGGCTTGCGCCCCTTCGCCTCGAGCAGCTCGCGCAGTTGGTCCACGTCCGCCGCGGACAAGGGGACTGCTTCCACCAACCGCGCCACCAACGCGGAAGGGGTGCCGTCGAAGACGGTCTCCACCAGGTGACGCACGCTCTGCGCCTCGTAGGCGTCACGCGGCAGCACCGCTGAATACAGGTGGCCCCGGCCCTGCTTGCGGCTGCGCACCACGCCCTTCTGCTCCAGGATGCGCAGCACCGTGGAGACCGACGTGTACGCGAGCGCGCGCTCCGGCGGCAGCGCGGTGAGCACGTCCGCCACGGCCACCTCCCCCAGTCGCCAGACGATGTGCATCAACTCCAGCTCCACCGGCGTCAACGGCCGGGGGGCCTCTTCGACTTCGGGCACGGGCTTGCGAGTCACGGGCGAACCTCCGTGCCCCACCATCTACTAAGAGCTTAGTTCAAAATCAACTAACGCCTTAGTTCACCTGCGAGACGGCGTGAAACATGAGCCATCAAAGGCTCATTAAATTGCCCAACACGTATTCCCATCCGAATTTGACAATCTCGTGAAAAATTGGGTTACTCGCCTTCCAGGCTGAACTGAATTGTCCGGTCTGGGTGAATCACAACCCACCTCAAGACAAGAAGGTCCCCCATGTCTCGTGTTTCACGCCACGTCCCCCTCACGGGGGCGCTGGCAGCGCTTTGCCTGGCGAGCCCGGCAGCCGCCTACCAGTACCCGTACATGTACGACCAGCCGCACCACCAAGAGGTCGCGTACCTCATGCTGGACGACGGCAACTATTTCAGCGCCGACCCCTACGTGATTCCGCAGATTCACGCGGAGGTGAACTACGAGTCGACCAGCAACTGCGTGGGCATCTGCACGTCCGGCATGGAGTACGGCGACCCGGACATCATCGTCTTCGACTACGAAGGTGAGACGCCGGACGCGGCCAACAACACGGAGGGCCCGGGTGGACAGGTGGACCCGTCCACGGCCAACACCGGCGGCCAGCCCTTCAGCAAGACGTTCCACAAGAGCGAGGGCTTCGGCAACGACACCTTCGGCGCGGGCTATGTCATCGACGCCTCGCTGAACGGCATCCCGGCCACGGCCAGCGCGGGCGCGAAGCTCGACGCGGTGGCCGAAGGGAAGATCTGGGCCAAGGCGTTCAGCTCGAACCAGCGCGAGGTGGTGCGTGCCCGGGCCGCGGGCTCCGCGCAGCAGAACGCCTTCGCGAGCGCCAAGGTCAACGTGTACGTGATGGGCTCGCAGGTCTATTCGAAGGACCTGCTCGCCGGCACGCTGGTGGATGAGACGCTCTTCAACCGGACCTTCTTCTCCGCGTCGAAGACCTTCACCATCCTCTTCATCCCCGTGACGGTCACCGCGGCCCTCAACGGCAACGCGGGCATCAAGGTGGACGGCTCCGTCAACACCACCGTGGTGAAGCTGGTCGCCACGCCCAAGGGCAGCATCTACGCCACGGCCAGCGCGGCCGTGAACGTCTTCGTGGCGAGCATCGGCGTGGAGGGCAGCCTGACCCTCATCAACGCGAGCCTGCCCACCACCGGCCAGCTCGTCTCCACCAGCTGCAACACGCTGGATTGGAACCTCAAGTCGGACTTCAACATCAACACGCTGTCCGGCAACCTGAAGGCCTTCGTCAAGATCAAGCTGCTCTTCATCAAGAAGAAGGCGTCGCTGACCATCGCGAAGTGGAGCGGCTCGACGAAGAACTGGAACCTCATCAACACCACCAGCACGGTGCCCCTCAACTTCACCTGCTCGAACGGCGCGCCGGTCGGCGGCACGGGCACGCTCACCAGCGACAGCGGCGGCGGCAACCCCGGCGGTGGCGGCGGTGGTGGTGGCGGCGGTGGTGGTGGCGGCGGTGGTGGTGGCGGCGGTGGTGGTGGCGGCTGGGGCGGCGGTGGCTGCAGCAATCAGCCCTCCCCCGTCATCCACCAGTTCGAGATGCCGTACGAGTTCGAGCAGCCCTGCATGCTGTGATGCCGTAGGGATGTCGGCTTCGTAGTCCCCGGCGTGGCGGCGCCCGCATGCGCGCCGCCACGCCCCACTCCCCCTTCAAGCTCCTGCCGTCCCGAGGTTTCGCCGTGAATGACCGACGCTGGCTCCTGGCCGCCCCCCTCCTGCTGCTGGGCCTTGGACTGGGAGCCCAACGCTTCCTGCTTCCGGATGACGCCCCGCCGCCCCCCGAGTCCACGCCAACGCCCGACGCGCGCGCCTCGAACGCACCGGCGCCCGCCCCCACGCCGGGTGCCGTGAGAATCCCGGCCGCGGCGAATGGCCACCGGACCTGGGTCCTCGGCTCGCAGTTCGTCTACGACCTGGACGCGCGGCAGCAGCTCTCCTTCGCCCAGCAGGGCGCCCGCGCGGGTGAGACGCTGACCATCCACTTCCAGGGCGAGCTGACGATGGCCGTCGTCGGCGGACAGGGCGACCGGCTGGACACCCAGGTGCAGGTCCGCACCGCCCGCTTCGACTTCCAGTCCGATGGACAGGACGCGCTCGACGCGAACGCCCGCGAGCGCGTGCTCGGTCACCTCCAGCAGCCCTTCTACGTGACGTACACCCGGCAGGGCGCCGCGCTGCTCACGCACTTCGAGCGAGAAGTGGACCCGCTCACGCAGAACCTGCTGCGCTCGCTGGTGGCCGCGACCCAGTTCGTCAAACCCCTCACGGGCCAGACGGCGTGGGAGGCGCAGGAGCTCGACGTCACCGGTCAGTACGTCGCCGACTACCAGCCCGCCCCGGGTGAGCGGCGGTACACGCGGCGCAAGCTGCGCTACCTGCGGATGGCCTCGCCCACGGGCCTGCGCCCGCTGGAGGCCGGGATGCACATCACCGTGGACGCCACCACCGACTTCGGCCTGGGCGAGGAAGGCTGGCCCGCGACGGTCCACAGCCGCGAGCACGTCGCGGTGGAGTCGGGCCCGGACCTGCCCACGGCGCTGGCGGACTCCGAGGTGCGGCTCACGCGAAGCGACGTGCGGCGCGTGCCGGCGCTCATCGGCTCGCTGGACCTGCGGCGCCAGCACCTGGGCTCCTCCACCCTGGCGACCCAGGTGTACGCCGCCCAGGACCCGAAGGCCGAGCTGCGGCGCCTGGTGGCGGGCGCGAAGCTGACGGACCTGGTGGGCGCGCTGCGCGCGCTGCCTCCGGGCACCGCGAGCAGCGGCGAGGCGACGTCGCAGCTGATGAACCGCCTGCGCGCGCTCTTCACCCTGGAGCCGGACAAGGCCCTGGCCGTGCCGGAGCTGCTGCGAGGCGAGAAGGACCGCAACGTCTACAGCAGCCTCATCGGCTCGCTGTCGGCGGCCAGCACGCCCGAGGCCCTGAGCGCCCTGTCGCAGGTGATGACGGATGGCCAGCAAGGGCTGCGCACGCGCGTGGACGCCGCCGCCGGGCTCGGCATGGCGCCGCAGCCCACCCAGGAAGGCATCGCCGCGCTGCGGGAGATGGCCCAGAGCCCGGAGACGGACGTGCGCAGCACCGCCACGCTCGCGCTGGGCAACGCCGCGCGCAACCTGGAGGAGCAGAAGTCACCCGACGCGGACAATCTGCTGCGGGAGCTCGCCCAGTCCGTGGCCGCGGCCTCCACGCCGGAGGCCCGCGCCCTGCGCCTGCGCGCGCTGGGCAACACCGCCAGCCCCGAGGTGCTCGCCGTCATCCAGGACGCGCTGCGCGACACCTCGCCCATCGTCCGGGAAGCGGCCATCGAGGCGCTGCGCCTGATTCCCGGCGCCACCGCGGACCAGCTCCTGGCCATGCGCATGGTGGACGACCCGGCGCCCGAGGTCCGGCGCGCGGCCATCTTCGCCACGAGCTTCCGGGCACTGCCGGGCTTCCTGCCGGTGTTCGAGCGCGCCCTGCGCACGGACGCGGTGGACGCGGTCCGCAACGACGTGGTGCGCCTCTTGGGTGAACGCGTGACGCAGCTCTCCGGCGCCGCGGACCTGCTGGCCTGGGCCGGACACAACGACCCCAACGGCGACATCCGTCACACGGCGCTCGCCTACCTCGCGCCGCGTCTGCCCACCACCCCGCAGGGCCCCTGAAGCGGGGCCCGCGGGACTACACGCCCAGCGCCTCGCGCAGCTCCGGCAGGCGCCGCGCCTGGACCGCACCGAAGACGAAGCGGTCCGGGCGCAGCACCACCACGTCCGCGGCGTGCTGGGAGAACCAGTCCGTCAGCTTCCCGGTGACGTCCACCACGGCGGGCGCGGCGTCCTCGGCCGCGTCGCGAGCCGCCTCGGACGGAGGCCGGAACGTCAGCATCCGGCCGCCCAGCGACGCCGCCAGCTCCCGCGCCGCCTCCAGCTCCGCCGACGGCGCGTTCCACCGGCACAGCACCGTGAAGTCGTTGCCCAGGGTGTCGTCGAGCAGCACCTCCTCGCCCGACTCCAACTGCACGCGCGGCTGGATGAAGTACTCGCCCTTGTCCGCGAAGTAGAAGCCCTCCGCGTGGGACGGGGCCTCCTTGAACTCGAAGCGCTCGATGAACTTGCGCACGCGGGGGATGCGCTGAATCGTCCGCATCAGCGCGTCGCGCGCGGACGCCACCCAGGAGTTGCGCGCCAGGAACAGGTGCCCCACGCGGATGCACAGCTTCTGCACCGCCTCCACGTGCGGCCGGCGCTCCTGCTCATAGGTGTCCAGCAGCGAGTCCGGGGACTGGCCGTTCAGCACGCGCTGGAGCTTCCACGCCAGGTTGGCCGCGTCCCGCATGCCCGACACCAGGCCCTGGCCCATGAAGGGCGGCATGGTGTGCGCCGCGTCGCCCAGCAGGAACACGTTGCCGTCGCGCCAACGCGCCGCGTTGAGGCAGTGGAAGGTGTACACCTGCGCGCGCTCGATGCGGACCCGCTGGGGGTCCACGTACGGCGCGATGAGTTGGTGGATGGTGTCCCGGTTCTCCAACTGCTCGCGCGTCTCGCCGGGCATCAGCATGAACTCCCAGCGAATCTGGTTCACCGCGCCGGTGGCCACGAAGGACGGGCGCTTCGGGTCGCACACGAAGCGGCACAGCTCCGGGACCTCACCCTCCATCACCGTGCCGGACACCGCCAGCCAGGGCTCACCGTAGGCGCGGCCGGACATCGGGATGCCCATGGCCTTGCGCACGCCGCTGCGCGCGCCGTCACACGCCAGCAGGAACCGCGAGCGGACGGTGCGCTGCTCCCCCGTCCGCGAGTCACGGTAGCGCACCGTCACCCCGGTGGCGTCCTGTGACACCGCCTCCACGCTCACGCCCTTGCGCAGCTCCACGTGCTCGAAGCGGTTGAGCCCGTCACGCAGCGAGCCCTCCAGCAACGGCTGGTGGAAGAACCACAGCGGCGAGTGGCCGAAGCCGAAGTCCACATCGCCGATGTGGAGCTCCGCGAAGCGCTTCCCCGAGCCTCCCACGTATTCCGCGAAGTTGGACTGCTTCATGTTGCTTTGCAGCAAATCCAACAGTCCGGTGGACTGGTAGATGCGCAGGCCTTCGTCGTCGCACGAAAAAGCCCGGGGCTCGCCGTGCGGGGCAACGTCCCGCTCCAACAAGAGGGTGCGCACGCCGAGGAGACCCAGCAGGTTCCCCGTCAACGCCCCCACCGGCCCACAACCGCTGATGATGACGTCCACCTGCGCGTCGGTCTGCTGGCTGTCACAACCCATGGATGCCTCCCGGGGCAATGTCTGGCATTCTTAATAACGATTCAGGTGTGACCACGGTGTGACCAGTCCGGAAGTACGCGAAGCCATCCGTTCAGGGTGGCGAGCTGCCGTGTGACGGAAAAACCACACGCAATTTTTGTCACCACTGGGGCAATCCCTACCCGTGACGGAGGTTTGGGTGTGGGCGTGTTAACTTGAGGGCCGTCCATGCGAGGAATCCCGGAGGACATGGCCGCCAGCCACACGGCCGGCACACAGCGTTTTCACCTGGAGCTGCTCGGCGAGGCCCGGCTCCGGATTGGTGACGCACGCATCCCCCTGGAGCGGCGCACCGCCGGCGTGCTCGCGTGGCTGGCATTGGAAGGCCCCCACCCCAAGTACCGGCTGGCCGGGCTGCTCTGGGCGGAGTCCGGCGAGACGACGGCGCGTAACAACATGCGTCAGTTGCTGCGCCGCCTGCGCCTGGCCTGCGGCGTGGAGCTGATACAGGGCACGGACGTCCTGTCCCTCTGCGACAGCGTCGGCTCGGACGCCGCCGAGCTCCAAGCCCACGTCCTGGCCGGACGTTACACGGATGCCCTGGCATTGGAAGGCGTATTGCTTGGAGCTCACGAATATGAAGACTGTTCGGAATTCCAAGCATGGCTGGAAAACGCGCGCGAGCGGTTGGACAAGCTTCGCCGCCGCGCCGCCGTCGCGGAGTCGGAGAGCCGTGAGCGGCGAGGTGATTTGACGGGTTCACTCGCACTGGCGGAGCAATTGCTGGTCATGGACCCATACTCGGAGGAAGCCTGGCGCCGGTTGATGCGGCTGCATTACGTGGCCGGAGACCGGATGGCCGCGCTCAACGCCTTCGAGCGGTGCCGCCGGCTGCTGCGCGAGGAGCTGGACACCACGCCGTTGCCGCAGACGGTGGCGCTGGCCCGTGAAATCGAGCGGGGCCCGCCGGCGCCCAAGTCCATTCCACCGATTACCCAGCGGCTGCCGCTGTCCGTGCTGCGCCCGCCGGTGCTCGTGGGCCGCGAGCGGGAATGGGCCCTGATGGAGGCCGCGTGGGAGGCGGGACAGACCATCTTCATCTCCGGTGAGCCCGGCGTGGGCAAGACACGGCTGGCGCATGACTTCGCCGCGTCGCGTGGCACGTACCTGCTGCTGGAGGCCCGGCCCGGCGAACAGAGCGTGCCCTATTCGTCCCATGTGCGGCTGTTGCGGCAGATGCTCGCCCGCATTCCGGACCCGGAGCTGCCGCGGTGGGTGCGGCGCGAGCTGGCGCGGCTGTTGCCGGATCAAGCCGGACAGGAAGGCCTGCCCCCGCCCATGGCGGACGAGGCCGACCGCAGCCGCTTCCTGGAGGCGCAATGCCAGGTCGTCTACCAATTGGCCGCCAGCGTGGACGCCATGGTCGCCGACGACCTCCAGTTCATGGACAGCGCCACCGCGGAGTTCGCGGTGTTGATGCTGTCGCGCCGTCACGCGCCCGAGCCGGGCGGCCGCTTCCCGCGCTTCATCGACACCTACCGGGGGGATGAGCTGGCGCCACAGGCCGGCGCGTTCATCCAGCAGCTCGTGGCCGCGGGGCTGGCCATCACCATCGAGCTGCAACCGCTGAGCGCCCCCGCCGTGGGCGCGTTGCTGGAGAGCCTGGAGCTGCCCGGCGCGGAGAAGCTGGTGCAGGACGTGACGCGGCACACGGGTGGCAACCCGCTCTTCATCACCGAGACGCTCAAGTACCTGCTGGAGACGGGCGGCCTGGAGCGGGGTTGGCCCGAGCACGTCCCCGCGTCGGGCCGCGGGCAGCAGCTCATCCAGCAGCGGCTGGAGCGACTGTCACCGTCGTCCCTGCTGGTGGCCCGGCTGGCCGCGCTGGCGAAGACGGACTTCGCGCTGGAGCTGGCCAGCGAGGTGCTGGAGATGAATCCGCTCGCGCTCGTCACCCACGTGGCGGAGCTGGAGGGCGCGCAGATACTGCGAGGCGAGCGCTTCACCAACGACCTGCTGTTCGAGGTGGTGCGACAGGGCACGCCGAGCGCGCTGGGCACGCTGCTGCACCGCCGGCTGGCCGTGGCGCTGGAGCAGCGCGGGGCGCCGCCGGTCGTGGTGGCGCAACACTGGATGGACGGGCACGAGCCCCGCCGCGCGGTGCCCTTCCTCATCTCCGCGGCCAACGCGGAGGCCGCGGCCCTGCGCCACATGGACGCCGCCCTGCTCTTCCACCGCGCCGCCGCGCTGCTGGACGAGGCGGGGCAGGCGGATGAAGCCTCACGGGTGAGAGGGCGCGTGCGCGGCATCCCCACCGCGTGACAGGAGGGCCCTCACTCACCTCGCGCCAGCGGTCACCTCACGCGCCACGTCCACGAAGGCGCGCAGCGCGGGAGACACCTGCGCGCGGCTGGGGAAGTACAGGAAGAAGCCCTCCACCCTGGCCGCGTAGGGCTCCAGCACCAGCCGCAGCGTGCCCCGCTCGAGCGGCTTCTTCACCCCGGGCTCGAACACGTACGCCAGCCCCACGCCCGCCTCGGCCAGCTCCACCATCGCCCGCCACTCTCCGGTGATGAAGGGCCCGTGCACCGGGACGCGCCAGCTGCGTGGCCCCCGCTCCAGCTCCCACTGGTAGATGGCGCCGCTCGTCGGGGAGCGGATGCAGATGCAGTCGTGGGTCAGCAGGTCCTTCGGACGCTCTGGCGTCCCGCGACGCTTCAGATACGCGGGCGAGCCCACCACCACGAAGCGGTACGCCGCATCCGACAGGCGCACCTGCACCATGTCGCGCTCCAGCGTCTCCGACATGCGGATGCCGGCATCCAGCCCCTCCGCGACGATGTCCACCAGCCGGTCCTCCACGCGCAGCTCCACCTCCACGCGTGGATGTCGCTGGTGGAAGCGCGTCAGGAGGGGCGTCGCCACGGGTGACACGGCCACCGAGGGCACCGTGAGCCGCAGCGAGCCCGTCACCTCTCCCGGCCGGGCCGTGGCCGTCTTCAGCGCCTGGAGCGCCTGCTCCACCGGGGGCCCCGCGGACTCCAGCAAGCGGCGCCCCGCGTCCGTGAGCGCCACGCTCCGGGTGGTCCGGACGAGCAACGGCACGCCCACCCGTGCCTCCAACTGGCGAACGGACTGGGACAGGGCGGAGCCGGACACCCCCAGCTCCTTCGCCGCCGCGGAGAAGCTGCGCTTGCGACCCACGGCCAGGAAGGCATTCAAGGCGTTGAGCGGTGTGAAGGCCATTGCGAAGTTTTCCTAAGCAGCGCGTGCCGAATTCATCAGTGCCCCCGGGGCGATGCCGGACGCATCATCCGGTGCGCAAGGTAGGAAGACCACTTCAGCCCAGTTCGAGGAGCCGCCCACATGATTCCCGTTCGCGCCTACGCCGCCCAGGACGCCAGGTCCCCCCTCGCCCCGTTCCAGTTCGAGCGCCGGGAGCCCGGCCCCAACGACGTGCAGCTTGAAATCCTCTACTGCGGCGTCTGCCACTCCGACCTGCACCAGGCCCGCGACGAGTGGGGCGGCGCGCTCTTCCCCATGGTGCCCGGCCACGAAATCGTCGGCCGCGTGGTCCGCGTCGGCGACAAGGTGACGAAGTTCAAGGCCGGGGACATGGCCGGCGTCGGCTGCATGGTCGACTCGTGCCGCACCTGCGCCAGCTGCAAGGAGGGCCTCGAGCAGTACTGCGAGGTCGGCAACATCCAGACGTACAACGCCAAGGCGAAGGACGGGAAGACGCTCAACCAGGGCGGCTACAGCGAGGCCATCGTCGTGGATGAGGCCTTCGTCCTCCGGATTCCGGAGAACCTGGACCCGGCCGCCGCCGCGCCGCTGCTGTGCGCGGGCATCACCACGTACTCCCCCCTGCACCACTGGAAGGTGGGAAAGGGCCAGCGCGTGGGCGTGGTGGGCCTGGGCGGCCTGGGCCACATGGGCGTGAAGCTCGCCAAGGCCATGGGCGCGAACGTCACCGTCATCAGCCACACCGACCGCAAGAAGCAGGACGCCCTGCGCCTGGGCGCCGACGCGGTCATCGTCTCCGCCAACAAGGACGAGCTGGCCGCACACGCCGGCACGTTCGACTTCATCCTCGACACCGTCTCCGCCCAGCACGACATCAACGCCTACCTGCGGCTGCTGCGCCGTGACGGCCACCTGGTGCTCGTCGGCGCCCCCGAGAAGCCGCTCGAGGTCCGCCCCTTCTCCCTCATCCCCATGCGGAAGAGCTTCTCGGGCTCGATGATTGGGGGTATCCAGGAAACGCAGGAAATGCTAGACTTCTGCGGTAAGCACGGCATCGTCTCCGACATCGAGCTGATTTCCATCCAGCAGGTGAACGACGCCTACGAGCGCCTGGTGAAGGGAGACGTGAAGTACCGCTTCGTCATCGACCTCGCGAGTCTGCGGAAGTAATCGCGCCTGAGCCGGGCGCCTACCTCGCGGGACAACGGCCGATAAGCAACGACGGCCCCTGCTGGAAGTCGCGCCCCGCCCACCCGCGCCGGAGGGCAGGACAGTGCACGCTATTGCACTTCGTCCTGCCCCACTGGTCAGGTGCCTGCCCGCCGTGGGGTGCGAATTCTCAATGCATGACTACGACGATTGCACAGGCCGGTTTCGTGAAGGTGACGTCCCCGTACCCCGAAGAGCAAGAACTGCTGGAGCCAGCGCTCGCCGCGCCCACGCCCCAGAAGGCAGCGCAACTTCGACTGAAAGCGAGCCACTGGCTCCTTCGCGCCCAGAAGGAGCTCCACGACGCCATCTTCATGCGGGATGGCTCGGAGGAGGGGTTGGACCGCTACGCCAGCGCCCGCGCCGAGCTCGACTCGGCGGAGGCGTGGGCGCTGCGCGTGGCGGAGGCCCTGGCGAAGCCCCGCGGCTGACGGGCGCCTCGCAGGGGCGTCACGCCACCCGGGCGGGCGGCTCGGTCCGCTCACTCTCCGGCAAGGACGCGGACGCCGCCACTGGCAACTGAGCCGTGGCAGGCACGGGCGCGGGGGGCTTGCCGTAGGGGAAGTAGTCCTTGAGCTTCAGCATGTGCTTCTCGAAGAGGTTCCAGCTCACCAGCGCGAGCGCCAACGAGAGCCCGGCGGCCACGACGTAGAACACCACCTGCATCGGGAAGTCCGTGCCCGCCACCGTCTTCAGCGGCGTCTTCAGCACCGTTCGCCGCAGGATGGCGTCCAGCGGCGAGTGGATGAGGTAGATGGCGTAGCTGTACTTGCCGAAGGTGAGCAGCAGCCGCGTCGTGAGCAGCCGGTGCACCAGGTGCCCCTTGGGCACGGCCACCGCCTTGTACACACCCACCGCGTAGATGACGGCGATGGCGGTGTAGCCGCCCGTGCGCTTCACCAGCTCGAACATGGGGCCCACGGGCAGCACCACCAGGGCCAGCACCACCGGCACGGACGCCCACGCGGCCCAGCGCATCCAGGGGAAGGCCTTCAGCCCCAGGCCTTCCGGGTGACGCAGCGCCATGGCCAGCAGACCGCCCATGGCCAGCGAGTCCACGCGGCAGAACGTCACCACGTACGTGCTTTCGAGGCTGGCGCCGTACAGCGTGAGCCCCACGCGCACCAGCATGGCCATGGCGATGGTGCCCAGGCACAGCCGGATGGCGCCCCGGTAGGACACCGCGGCGATCAGGAACGGCCAGACGATGTAGAACTGCTCCTCGATGGCCAGCGACCACACCACGCCGAGGATGGGGTGCGTGGTGTCCACCCACAGCTGGTAGAAGTTGGAGAGGTACAGCAGGTACCAGGTGGCGCCGTCGGTGGTGATGCGCTCGTCCAGGCCCAGCCGGCCCGCCAGCGACGGCAGCACCAGGAACGACACCGCGAGCGCCAGGTAGTAGAGCGGGAAGATGCGCAGGAAGCGGCGCATGTAGAAGTTGCGGAAGAAGTACGGCTGTCCCTTCGCCTCCCACAGGATGCCGGTGATGAGGAAGCCGGAGAGGACGAAGAACAGGTCCACGCCCGTCCAGCCGGCCCCGGCCAGCCACCACGTCACGCGCCCCGCCACGCTCTGGTCGCTCAGGTGCGTCGTGTGGAAGAACACCACCAGCAGGACGGCGAGACCTCGCACGCCGTCCAGCACCGGCAGGTGGCCCTGCAGGCGCGGAGCGTGCGCCGCGGGAGCATCCACACGGCCAGAGTTCAAGGACATGAAAACGCTCTTACCAACAACGACTGTCATTCAACAAGACCACCACCCGGCGTGCGTGGGATTGCGGAGACGCCCGCGGGGTGTCAGTCCCGCCACCAGGCAACCAGGCGCGCGCGAAAAGCGCGGGCGTCCGTGAAACTTCCCGGCGGCTCGTGACACCTTCGTGCCGTGGCACTCCTCTCCGCGATGAAAATGGTGCTGGCAGGTGCGCCCCCGTCCGACACGGACCGGGAGCGGACGCTGCTGCGCCGGGCGCGCACGGGGGACCCCGCGGCCTTCCGCCAGTTGTTCGAACGGCACGCCGCGGGGGTGTGGCGCTTCCTCCGGGACCTGATGCGCGACGACGCCGCGGCGGACGAGGCCACGCAGGAGACCTTCGTCCGCGCCCATGCCCGGCTCGGCGCGCTGCGCGACGAGGACCGGCTGGGCGCGTGGCTGCTGGGCATCGCCCGCCACGTGCACCTGGAGTCCCTGCGACAGCGCGGCGTCCACGTGGACGTGGAGGACGACGTCCACGCCCGCCACGTGGACGCGGTGCTGCCCACGCCCACGCCGGAGGACCTGCTCCTGGACCGGGAGCTGGAGGTGCTGCTGGCGGGCGCGCTCGGGACGCTGCGGGAGGACCGGCGCGCGGCGCTGCTGCTGCGCATCGACCATGGCCTGCCCTATGAGGAGATTGCGTCGGTGATGGGGTGGTCGATTCAGAAGGTGAAGAACGAAATCCACCGCGCGCGGCTCCAGCTTCGCGAGCAGCTGGCCGCGCACGTCGGAGGACGCCCATGAGCGCCTGTCGCGAATCCGAGCTGGATGCCCTGCTGGCCAACGAACTCGCTTCGGAGGACGCCACGCGGGTCCGCGCGCACGTCAGCGGCTGCACCGCCTGTCAGCACGCCCTCACCTGGTTGCGGGCCGAGCGGGGGTGGATGGCCCAGCGCGCCCAGCGGACACCGGCACGGCCCGCGCTGGACTTCGCCGCGCTGGAGGCCCGGCTCCAGGAACAGGCGCCGCCGTCACGGCCCGAGCCTCGGCACGCGGGGTGGATGCACTGGGGGCGGATGCTGAGCGCCGCCACGGCCGTGGTGGCCTTCATCAGCCTCAGCACGTTTCAGATGACGCGCATCCCCAGCGCCGACGAGCCCTGGGGCCCTGGCGACGCGATGGTCAGCCTCGCCCGGCCGGTCGACTGGTGCGACGACCCTTCACGCGAAGCGGTGGCGGCGCTGGAGGCGCGGGTGGGGGCGTGCCTCGTGGCCACGCCCTTCCTGCCCCTGCGCTGAACCGCCGGCGCGCTCAGGGCGCCGGCGGCGTGGGATTCAGCAACGACTCGGCGCGCTGAACCGCCCGCTCCGCGTTCACCAGGCCGCTGCCGTAGTTCGGGTCCCACCCGGAGGGCCCCAGGTCATCCGCCGTCTCGAGCAGCGCGGACCGCACCTGCTCGGAGGTCAGCCCCTGCGGATTCAGGCTCCACACCAGCGCCGCCACGCCCGCCACGTGCGGCGTCGCCATGGAGGTCCCCGACTGAATGGCGTAGTCCAGACCGGAGACGTCCAGCGCCACCTGCGTCCCCATCATCCCGCGAAGGATGTTGGCCGACTCCAGCGACACGGAGACCGTGGGCACCCAACGCTCGGAGGGGGCGTTGAGCGTGAAGTTGCCCGCGCCCTCTTCCGCGGTGTGGTTGCCGATGATGACGGCCTTCGCGCCCGCGCGGATGGCGTTGCGCACCTTCTCCTCGAACAGGATGCCGCCGCCCCGGTCCACGTACGCGAGGAAGCCCTCGCAGGTGGCGCCCTCACCGCAGTCGGAGACGCTCGCGCCCAGGCCGCAGTCCACCAGCCGCCCCGAGTACGTGCCCAGCGCCGAGTACTCCAGGGGATTGGAGGCGAACTGCTGACCGCTGGCGTCCACCTCGCCGTACGGCGCGCCGCCGACGATGGTCGAGCTCAACACGCCCACGCCCGGGCCCACCAGGTTCGTGCCCTCGCCGTACTGGGAGAAGGCGGCCCACTCGCCCGCGAAGTTCACCGCGCCCACGCCGACGACGGAGGCATACCCCGCCGGGTATGACACCTGCGCGCTGCCCGAGTTGCCCGTCGCCGCGATGGCCAGCACCCCGTTCGCACGGGCCGTGTTGAAGGCGAGCTCCTCGGCCGTGTTGCTCGACGCGGCGCCCAGCGACAGGGACACGACGTTCGCCCCCTGCTCCTGGCACCATTCGAGCGCGGCGATGACGTTGGTGGTGCTGCCCGAGCCCGTCTCATTCAGCACGCGCGCCACCAGCAACGACGCGGTGGGGGCCACGCCCACGACGCCGTTGGGGTCCTCGCCCAAGCGCACCTTCCCGCCCGCGGCGAGCTGCGCGGCGATGGTGCCCGCCGTATGCGTGCCGTGCCCGCCGCCCCACACCACCACGTTGCCCTGCGAGTCCACGCGCGCGTCCAGCGCCAGGGCGTTGGCGGCGCCGTGGATGAAGTCCTTGCCTCCAATGAAGGCGGCCTGCAGCTCCGGGTGACGGTTGTCCCAGCCGCTGTCGACGACGCACACCTTGATGCCCGTGCCCGTGGGGCGGCCTTCATCCAGGATGCCGTCGGCGTTGGCGTCCCAGACCTTGTCGGCCTTCACCATCTTCAGGCCCTCGGTGTACTCGCCCACGGAGCCCTGCCGGTTGGGCGGGGGCCGCGGCTCCGCGCCCAGCCATGCCTGCGGAGACATGGGCCGCTGCATCATGCCGAGCGCGCGCACCTCGCGGTCAGGGGACACGGACACGACATCCGGATTCTGTGCGAGCGCCTCGCGCATCTGCGGCGTCACGCGGGCGGACACCATGTTCAGCGAGGGGATGCGCCGCTTCACCTGGCCACCCGCGCGCGTCACGTCCTCCGCGAAGGCGTCCGTGTTGGCCTTGGCGGTGGCGAACACGCGCTGCCGGAAGGTGATGATGACCTCCTCCGAGCCATCCGCCGGTGCGGCCGCCTCACCCTGGAGGGCGGACGCCATCGTCGCTGGGGGCAGGTCCATCCCCGCGGTGCCCGGGCATGCCTGGGGCTCCACGTTCGAATCCGAGCCGCACGCCACCAGCCCCCCGACCAGTCCCAGCCAGACGTAACGCTTCATTTCACGCTCCTTGGGTGTCCCGTCCAGCATGGCGTCGTACGGCACGGCGCGACGGATGGATTTCGAGGGACGCGCATGAACGGGAGGACACCTGCTTCCGTTCCCGGGGCGCAAGTTAACCACGGCCGCGAGCCAGCCGCTCAAGCCCCTGTTCGAGGCATGACGGGTGGGGCATGCAGGCGTGCGGTGGACACGTGGGCCAGCGGACGCTCCTCCACACGGAGCGTCCGCCCGTTCACGCCTCGGCGGGGTCCACGCCGAAGATGCGGAGCGCATCGGCGGCGTAGACGTCCAGCTGCCGCTGCGTCTCCGCGGCGTCCCAGCCCAGCCGGGGCGCCATGACCTCCGCCGCCACGCGCGCGGCGGCGTGCCCCTGGTCGCGCGTCTCGAAGGCCACCTTCAGGCGGCGGATGAGCAGGTCGGACAGCGAATGGACCAGCTCGTGGGTGACACCCCAGGCGGCCTCGGCCGCTCGGTAGGGCAGCCCCTCCGCGAGCGGCCGGGCCAGCGAGGGGTCCTCGAAGGTCAGCGCCCACACCCGGCGCCATCGGCTGCCGTACGCGCGGACCAGGTGGACGGCCGTGGCGTCGTCTCCGGTTTCGACGCGGGCCGCGGCGAACTCGGCGTCCAGGTTGCGGATGTCGCCCCCGGGAAGCGGCAGCGTGTCCGTGGGCGAGCGCCGGCGAGGGATGCCCAGGCGGCGCTCCACCGCGTCCACCACGTCGCGCGCCATCACACGGTAGGTGGTGAGCTTGCCCCCGCTGATGGCCAGCACCCCGGAAGGGCTCACGTCGATGGCGTGCTCCCGGCTGGCGCTGCCCGCATCCGCCTGCGTGCCGTGGTAACCGCTGGCCACGAGCGGGCGGATGCCGGCCCACGCGCTCACCACGTCCTCACGGGTGAGGCGCGCCTCGGGGAAGAAGGCGTTGGCGGACTCCAGCAGGTAGGCCACGTCGGACTCGCTGGCGCGGACCTCCGCGGGATGCGCGCGCGTGGACGTCTCCGTGGTGCCGATGATGGTGAAGTTGTCCGCGGGCAGCACGAACATCACCCGGCCGTCCTTCGGAGACAGCAGCGTGAAGGCGTCCCGGTGATTGAGCCGCGCGCGCGGCACGGCGAGGTGCACGCCCTTGCTGCCGCGCACGGCGGGGCTCGTCCCGTCGGGCGCGTCCAGCCGGCGAATCTCGTCGCTCCACGGGCCCGTGGCGTTGACGATGGCGCGCGCCCGCACGGTGACTTCCTCGCCCGTGAGGTGGTCCAGCACCGTGGCGCCGCGCACCTGGCTCCCCTCGAGCACGAGCCCCTTCACGGACGCGTGGTTGAGCACGGTGGCCCCCGCCTCGGAGGCACCCACGGCGTTGGCCAGCGTGAGGCGCGCGTCGTCGGTGGCGGCGTCGTAGTAGCGGGCGCCGCCCTTGAGGTTCTCGGTGCGCAGGCCCGGCTCGGCCGCGTGGACCTGACGGGCGTTGAGCCGCCGGTAGCCCTTCACGTTCCGGAAGAGCGACAGGGCGTCATAGAGCATGAGGCCCGCGTTGAGCTTCCAGCGGGGCACGCGCGCGCCCGCGTACACGGGCCAGATGAAGGCGAGCGGCCGCACCAGGTGCGGGGCGAGCCGCAGCAGGCGCTGACGCTCGATGCTGGACTCGAAGACGAGGCCCAGGTGGCCGTGCTCCAGGTAGCGCAGGCCGCCGTGGATGAGGCGCGAGGAGCGGCTGGAGGTGCCGCTGGCGAAGTCTTCTCGCTCGACGAGCGCCACCTTGAGCCCCCGGAGCGCGGCATCCCGCGCGGAGCCCGCCCCCGTGACGCCGCCACCGATGATGAGGACATCGAAGTCCTCGGTGGCCAGGGTCCGCAGGCGCGCGGCGCGCGACGGAGGGGGAGGCGCTTCGGCCTCGGGGACGACACGGGTGAGCGCGACAGATTCGGAACGCACGGCATAAGTGTAGCGACGTTGGCCGTCGGCGGCAGCCGAAACCAATGCGCTGCGTCAAGCGCGCTACACGAAAGGGGGCCTCCAGGCCGGAAAGGGTGTTCACCCGAGGGGGGACGGCGCCTTGCGCGTCCGGATGAAGACAGATAGGAGGCGGCCGACCCCTCCCCTCACCCGGGGCTCCACGGCCTTGCTGAACCCCCACGACCGACGCGACCTGGCGTGCCTGGGACTGATGGTCCTGGTCTACGGGCTCGCCGTGGCGCCGGTGCTGCATGCGGTGGTGGAGCACGGAGGGGGCGGCCATCACCACCTTGCCCATGTCCACGGTCGGCCGCACTCCCATGGCGCCCGGGGTGAACACGCTGGGGCCAGCGCGCATGCGTACCGGCACGAGGGCACGGCCCGAGCGCAGGCGCACCGGGGCGAGGACGTGGCCCGGGCGCATCGGGGCGAGGACACGGCCCGCGAGCATGCGCACCGGCATGAGGGCTCGGCCCGCGAGCATGCGCACCGGCATGAGGAGGGCTCGGCCGGAGCGCAGATGCACCGAGGCGAGGACGCGGCCCATGCACATGGGCACCAGCACACGGCCGCGACCACCGCACATTCGGACAGTACCCCCCGCGCGGACCACAACGCCCCGGTGGAGCCCGACTCGCAGCAGGACGGCCACGAGCATCTGACGGGCTCGGTGGAGCACCTTCAAGCGGTGGCCCTGGCCTGGGCAGTGCTGAAGCTGCCGCGTGTGCGCGAAGTGTGGTGGCTGGAGGAAGCGCGGCCCGGGCCCTCTCGAGTCCTCGGCGCCACGGTACGTCCCACGGCGATGCCGCAGGGCCCATAGGGCGCCTCGTACAGCAAGGGTCGCGGCGTCCTGAGCGTGCAGCGCGCTGCGGACGCGCATGCGTTCCGCCCACCAGCCACAAAGCTGAAACCTCCCCTGCCTGCCGGTGGGGCCACGCCCTGACGCATCGAGTGCCGCGTGCGAAGTCCGCCGCGAACGCGACGCCGAGGGACGAGGCCTGCGCCGCCGTGTGTCCGTGCGTGCCCGTGTTCCTCGTTACCGCGCTGTCCTCATGTGTCCTCGTCCTCGCCGCGGTTTCCTCACAGCAGGAGGGGGCACCCTCGGCCTCCGCGCGTGGCGAGGCAGGAGCGGACCTCTGGACGGATCGCTCCGCGGACACCAACACACCTGAGCCACGAGACCTGGCACCTGTGTCAGGGGCAGCGGACACCAACACCCACAGCAATCCTCCACCCACCGAGCCCGACCCAGCCCAGGCGGACGACGTCCCCCTGAACTCTACAGAGGTGCGAGGCCCACTCGCCGAGCCCGCCCCAGCCCAAGCCGTCCCCCTGAAACCTACGGAGGTGCAAGGCCCACCCACCGAGCCCACCCCAGCCCAGGCCGACGACGGCCCCCTGAACTCCACGCAGGTGCGAGGCCCACCCACCGAGCCCACCCCAGCCCAGGCCGACGACGCCCCAGCAAAATCCACGGTGGTGCGTGGCGCACGGCCCGCGCAGACCGCGTCCGAGGTGACGCTCGGCCGGGACATCCTGGACGCGGCGCCGAGACGCAACGCCGTGGACCTGCTGCGCGCCGTGCCGGGACTGGTCGCCTCGCAGCACAGCGGCGAGGGCAAGGCCCAGCAGCTCTTCCTCCGGGGCTTCGACGCGCTCCACGGCCAGGACGTGGAGCTCGACGTCGGCGGGCTGCCGGTGAACGAGGTCAGCCACATCCACGCGCTCGGCTACGCGGACATCAACTTCGTCATCCCCGAGGTCGTGCAGTCGCTCGAAGTCACCGAGGGCTCCTACCGGGCATCCCAGGGTGACTTCGCCGTCGCGGGCACGGTCCGCATGGCGCTGGGGGTCGCGGAGCCCGGCGTCCACCTCATGGGCACGATGGGCCAGTACGGCCAGCGACGGCTCGTGGCCACGGTGCGGCCCGGAGAGGACGCGGGCACCTTCGCCGCGGTGGAGCTGGGCGAGGGCCGCGGCTTCGGCGCCCAGCGAGGCTACGGCCGAGCCTCCCTGCTCGCCCAGGCCACCACGTCGCTCGGGAACGGTGTGACGGTGCGCGCGCTCGGCGGCAGCTACGTGACGCGCTTCGACTCACCGGGCGTGGTGCGCGAAGACGACCTGCTCGCGGGCCGAGAGGACTTCTTCTCCGCGGCGCTGGGCCGGCAGGGGGGCTCCGTCTCGCGGCATCAACTCCTCCTCGGCGTGGAGCTGCCGCGCACGGGCAACGGGCGCACCAAGCTGGAGGTCTTCGGCGTCCTCTCGGACCTGCGCCTGCGCAACAACTTCACAGGTTACCGCGTGGACCTGCGCGGAGACGGGCTGGAGCAGACGAACGACGGCACGACGTTGGGCGCCCGCGCCGAGCACCGCCGCTCGGTGAACATCCTCGGCCACAAGGTGGCGCTGGAGCTGGGCCTGGGCGCGCGGCGCGACAGCGTGGAGCAGACGCAGCGGCGCTACCGCGAATCCGACGGCACCTTCTTCTCCGATGAAATCGACGCGAGCTTCACCCAGACCGACGTGTGGAGCTGGGGCGAGGCGCGGCTCCCGCTCGGCCGCTGGTCCCTGAGATTGGGCGGCCGCGCGGACGCGCTGGGCGTGGAGGTCTTCGACGCGCTCGCCTTCCGGGACCCTCGCTACTACGACGGCCAGGGCCATGCGCGCAGCGCCTTCGGCGTCCACCTGGGCGCGAAGGCGGGCCTCGAGTACGCGCTGGGAGACAGCGCGGACGCCTGGCGGCTGTTCGCCAGCTACGGAGACGGCTTTCGCTCGCCCCAGGCGCGAGGCCTCTCCGAAGGCGAGCGAGCCCCCTTCGTCTCCATCCGAGGCGCGGAGGTGGGCTCGCGCAAGGACGGCGAGCACTGGGCCCTGCAGCTCAGCCTCTTCGGCTCGCAGGTGGACAACGACTTCTTCTTCGACCACACGGTCGGCACCACCGTGTACACGGGCGAGACGCTCCGCTCGGGCGTCTCCGCCGCGCTCCAGGCGCGCCCGCTGCCGGGGCTCGTCGCGTCCGTCAGCGCCACGCTCGCGCATGCCTACGTGCGAGCCTCGGACACGCTGCTGCCCTACTTCGCGCCCTTCGTCGCCCGGGCCGACGTGGGCTGGGACGGCCGGCCGGGGTGGCCCTGGCTCGGAGGCAGCACGCTCTCCTTGGGAACGGGGCTCACCTTCATCGGCCCGCGTCCGCTGCCCTTCAACGAACGGAGCGCCACGGTGTTCCTCGCGGACGCGCACGTCGCGGTGCGCAGGGGCGAACTGGGCCTGAGGTTGGAGGTCTCGAACGTGCTCGACGCGCGCTGGAGGGACGGCGAGTTCGTCTACAGCTCGCGCTTCGACCCGAGCGCGCCGGCCAGCCTCGTCCCAGCACGACATTTCACCGCGGGGTCGCCTCGGATGGCCTCGCTCTCACTGGAGCTCCACCTATGAATCGCAGACACCTGCTCACCGGCGCGCTGGCCCTGGCCGCCATGTCCATGGCCCTGGGGGGCTGTGGCAGCGAGTCGGAGCGGCGCACCTTCCCCGTGGAAGTGACGTCCCTGCCCATCACCGGCGCCAACGAGCGAGGCTGGACGGTGACGGTGGACACCGCGCATCTCTCGGTGGGCCCCGTGCGCTTCTTCGAGGGCCGCGCGCTGCAAGCCCGTCGCTTCGACTGGTACTCGCTCATCGGGGGCACGGCCCACGCGCACCCGGGCCACTACTCACCGGGTGATGCGCTCGCAGAGGTGCTGAGCACCCTCACGGTGGACCTGCTCACAGGCGCCACGCTGGGCGACGCCAGCGCGGTGACGGGCGCGTACGGCTCCATGGAGCTGACGCTGCCGGCGCCCACCACGGTGACGGATGCCCAGGGCGTCCTGAGCGGCCACGGGATGCGCGTGCGGGGTACGGCGCGCAACGCGGAGGGAGCCACGGTGCGCTTCGATGCGATGGCGAACTTGTCCAAGCCCATCGAAGGTGTGCGCTTCGAGAAGACGTTGGGCACCGAGCCGGGACGCGTGCGCATCACCGTGAAGCTGGCGACGTGGCTGGGCCGCATCGACTTCGCCACCGCGACCGACCCGGACGCGGATGGCGTCTACACCTTCCCCGCTGACAGCCAGGCGCAGAACGCCCTGGTGCGCGGCGTGGAAGACACCACCGCCTACGACGTGACGTGGGTGGAAGGAGCTGCGCAATGAAGAAGTGGATGCTGGGGCTTTCGTGCCTGGGACTGATGGCGTGCAGTGACGGCTCGGGCACGGTGACGTTCACCACCTACGGCGAGGACTACATCGAGAAGGAAATCCCCGCCGCGGTGAATGGCGAGGACGGCATCGTGGACGGCTGGACGGTGCGGTTCAGCAAGTTCCTCGTGGTGCTCGGTGAGGTTCAGGTCGGCAACCACGACGAGACGGCCGCCACCATGAGCCAGGCGAAGGTGTTCGACGTGCGGAAGCCCGGTCCCGTGGTGGTGGAGACGTTCCGGGACGTGCCCGCCCAGGAATGGGACCACGTGAGCTTCGCCATCGCGCCCGACGCGAACGCGGTGGCGGGCAACGCGGACGCGGCGGATGTCGCGCGCATGAAGGACCACGGCTACTCCGTCTTCATGGAGGGCACGGCCACCAAGCGAGAGACCACCAAGCGCTTCGCGTGGGGCTTCACCACCAACACCGTCTACGAGCACTGCGAGGCCCCCGGCCTGGGCGCGGGCGTCACGGTGCCCAAGGACGGCGAGGAGACGGTGCAAATCACCATCCACGGCGACCACCTCTTCTTCGACCACCTGCAGTCGCCGGACGCGCGGATGCGCTTCGACGCGCTGGCCGCCGCGGACAACCTCGGCATCGCGGGGCCAGACGGCGAGGTGACGCTGGAGGAGCTGGCGGCGGTGGACCTGACGGAGCTTCCGCAGGGCCAGTACGGCACGGGGGGCGTGGGCAACGTGCGCACGCTGCGCGACTTCGTCACCGCGCTGACGCGCAACCTGGGTCACTTCCGCGGCGAGGGCGAGTGCGAGCCCCGCGCGCGCTGAAGCACGCCTCGGTCGCGTGAAGAAAGCTGCTGGCGCGGTAGCACGGTCAGCAGCACCGGCTACCGCGCCAGCGTGGCCGCCCAGGCCTGGGGCCGACCCTCCCCTGGCCTGGACGGTCTACAAAGCTCAGCGCTTGTTCGCGGAGCCCGAGGAGTTGCCACCCATCGGGTTGTTGCCGTTGTCGCTGCCCCCGCTGGAGCCATTGCCCGGGTGCCGAGGGTTGTTCGGGTTCATCTGGTTCGAGCGGTTGTCCTGCGACGCCTTGTGCGCGGGGTTGTTCGGATTCTTGGTGTTGGCGCGCTGGTCGTTCTGGTTCTTGCCGCTGTCCTTGCTCATGGACTGACCTCGGGAGTCCCCAGGCGAAAGTGCCCGGGGATGCTCGAACCTAGGAAGCGCCCCAGGGGGGAACACTCGTGCGGCGGTGTTCGTCCGGTGTCGGGAAGCACACGACATCGCCCGTGAGCCGACAGGAAGGCCGCGAACACGCAGTCACCGGATGCGGCGGCGAGCGAGGGTGCCTACCTCGTGCCCCAGGAGGTGACGCGGGCGTGAGGACGGTAACGTACGAGCGCAGTGGGCGGACCAACACGGGCGCGCAGGCACTCCGGTTGGAGGGGCTGCGGCACCTGAAGGTGCTCGAGCAGGGCGAGGTCGTGAGCGAACGCGCGCTCTCGGAGGCCGAGCTCCAGCGGCTGGGCCCGCTCCTCGAACGGGCCAATCAGGACACGGTTCCCGTCGTCATGGTGCCGCTGGCGGGGGGACCGGAGGGCCTCGCGGTGACCCTGGCCTTCGAGGACGAAGAAGCACCCCGCGTGCGTGTGGCGGCCGAACAGCTCCCCGCCCAGGGCGCGGGCCCGCTCTACGACGCCCTCCTGTCCGAGCTGGACGCATTGTTGACGGCCGAGTTGCACATCCGGGCCCCCAGGCACGCGCACGCCGTGTTGCCGCACCAGCTCCGAGAAGAAGAGCAGTAGCCCGCCGAGCCCCGACAGGAGGCCTTGGCGCCCCGGTGGGCCGCCCATCGACCGGGCATGAACATGCGCCCAGTCCGGGTTGCTGGCGAGCCCGGCTTCTGTGAAGACAGGGGAATGAAGCAGGTGCAGTTGTCCGTGCATCGCACGGTGGGAGAGGCGCGGCTGCTCGCGGGCGCGCTAGAAGCCATGGGCGTCCCGGTGGAAGTCCGCGGTGAAGCCCTGTCACCGTTGAGCGGTGAGATACCGAGCGCGGAGACGTGGATCGAGCTGTGGGTCGCTCCCCATGACTTGGAGCACGCCCGGAGCCTCCTCGCGGAGCTCCGGGAGAATCAGGAGCACGCCGAGCGGTCGGTGGAGTGCCCCCGCTGCCGTGAGGAGAACCCCGGCAACTTCGAGCTGTGTTGGAGCTGTGGCTTGGAGCTTCCCTCGGGGTTACGTCCCAGGTTGAGGGCGGTGTAGTCGCAAGTGGCGGCGGCACTGCCCGCCCGAGGAGAGCCAGCGTGCAGGAAGCGGAGGGCATGCGAAAGCCCGGCATGAGCCGAGGACGGCGAAGCCTGCTGGTGGTGTGCACCGTGGCCGTCGTCATCCACCTCGTTCCGCTGTTTCTGCCCAGGAACGAACCGGAGCAGCAGCTCGCCATCGCACGCGCCATGTCGACGGTGCCACAGCGAGTCCCCTTCCTGCGCCCCTTGAAGGACGACGCCAAGGCGACGACCGCGGAGCTGCGTGAAGCCGCGTCACTGCTCATCGACGGCGCACCGGATGAAGCGCACGCGCTGGTACTCGAAGCGGAGCGCCGCGGCCCGGGTGAAGTCGAGACCCAGCTGCTACTGGCCCGCGTCTGCGACGTGGAGCGGATGCACCGGTGCGTGAGCGCCGCTCTGTCCCGCGCGAAGTCACTGGCCCCGGGAGATGCGCGGCCGGATGTCCTCCTGGCGGAACTCCAGGAGAAGGCCGGAGACGTGGTCGGCGCCGCGCAGTCACTGGAGCAGGCCCATGGGAAGGCACCGGAGGATGTGCTCATCGGCTTGCGCTACGTGAACCTGCTGAGCGCCACCCGGCGTGGAGCGGACGCCCTGGCTGTCCTCCGGACAATGGAGGGGCGCCTTCCCCCCGCGCGGCTCCTCGTGGAGCAAGGCCGGGTGCGCAGCCGGGAGGGCGCTGACGAGGATGCCGTGAAGCTGTTTCGGGCGGCGGTGGTGGATGACCCGAAGCTGAGCGTGGGCCACTTCGAGCTGGGGCTCGCATGGCACCGCCTGGGCAGACTGGACGCCGCGGAGGAGGCCCTGCGCCAGGCGGACCGGCTGGATTTGTCGAATCCGAAGGCGCTCGCGGCCTTGTGCGCGATTCAGCTCAAGGAGCGGCGACTCGACGACGCCCGGCTGACGCGGATGGATCTGGAGCGGCGTTTCTCCGGACAGCCCGAGCTGATTCGCCAGTCCTGCAGCATCCCCTGATGCCCCCAGGCTGGCGTGGGGCTACTCGCGAGGCTCGATGCCGCGAATCTGCCGGAGCATCCGCGCCGACGCCTTCACCTCCGCGTCCACGGCCCCATCCACCCGCTCGGTACGGACGACCGCCTGGAGGTAAGGCATCGCCTCCGCGTCACGCTCCTGTTGAAACAACAGCGCGCCCAGGGCGAAACGGGCGCGGGTGAGCAAGACGATGTCCTCGGCGGCGACGGCGGCGTCAATGGCATCACTGAGCGCGGACTCGGCCAGTTCTGGCTGGTTCCGGGACAGGAGCTCACGGGCACGCTGGATGTGTTCGTCGACGTTCATGGGAAGGGGAACAGGCGCAACGAGGTGGGGACGCGAGCCACCTTGGCGGGATAAGGGTGTGCACCCATGGACGAGAAGCGAATCGCCGAGCTGGAGATCCGCTACATGCACCAGCAGGAGCTCCTGCAGGAGCTGAGCGGAGTGCTTTACGAGCAGCAGAAGGTCATCGACCAACTGCGAGCCGAGGTGGACCGCCTCAAGCAGAAGCTCGAGGCTGAACCCGGGCTGGTGGACGCCCGGCACGACGAGCGTCCACCGCATTACTGAGGCCTAGAACTTGTAGCCGAGCCGCAAGCCCACTGTTGGATTGGGATCCAGGTAGCCCACCTCGAGGCCGATGCTCGCGGCCTTGCCTTGCAGCCCGAAGCCGAAGGCGGCGTGAGCTCGGAACGTGTTGCCGCGGCCGAAGACGAGCCAGGGGCCCACCAAGCCCTCGATGTAGACCCCTGACCTCGCCAGGTTGGCTCGCAGCACCAGGTCCAGGGGAATGCCGACGTCATTACCCCGGGTGATGAGCATCGCGCCGAAGCGCGCGCCCACGGTGAGGGGGCCCGCAATCGGCGTCTCGACGCCCAGGGTGAAGTTGAAGGCCGCGCTCTCATCAATCCAGTAGTCAGCCCCAAGCCCAACACGGACACCCGCGGCCTCGGAGTTCATGGGGACGAGGAAGAGGCCGGCCGCGAGCAGCGCGCCAAGGCAAGGACGAAGCAGCTTCATTCGAGAGGCTCCTCTCAACACAACGGGGGAGTCTGTACTCAAGCAAGCCACGCGCGATGAAGCCAGTCACACAGCGGTTCAAACGAACACGACGCAAGCCATCGCACTGTCGACGGTCAGTCGTAACGGAAGGCAGCGACTCACAGCGGACGCCGTTGCAATCACGTGGCTCAAACAGCCCGGTAGATCACAGTCACACAGGCTCGCGAGCCTCGAGCTGACCAAGAGCCCCACAGCGTGACACCGTGCCACAGCATGGCGGCGATCCAGGGCATGCGCCTGCGCCACTTCCTGCTGTGGGACCGGCTGGCGTTGTGCCTGAGCGTGCCGCTGGTGGTGGGGCTGGGCTACGCCTTCTCGCACAGCGTGGACGCGGTGGCGAAGGGGGCGGCGCACGCCGAGCACTGGCTGGCAGTGGCGGGGGTGCTGGCCCTGGCGGCCTGGGGCGGGGTGCGCCGGCTGCGGCGCGGACGCTCGCGGAAGGGCGCCGGCTGAAGGCCCGCGGGCCCCAGGCGCGAAACCCAAGGCCCCCAAAAAGGAAAACCCCCGGTGTCCACGAGGGACACCAGGGGTTTCTCAAAAAGAATCCGGCAGCGACCTACTCTCCCGCGCGGTTTCCCGCGAAGTACCATCGGCTCTGGAGGGCTTAACTTCCGTGTTCGGGATGGGAACGGGTGG
>BNCN01000019.1:89823-119599 GCA_014656495.1 Comamonas sp. KCTC 72670 | reverse complement strand
CTCTTCCGCGCGGTGGCCGCGTAGCGGCCTGTCGAGCCCCAGCAGCGGGCTGGCGCGTCTCGTCCAGACGTGCTCCGAAGTCCATTACCGCTACACACTCCTAGGCACAGGCGGCCTTCTTTCCACTCTCCGCGAGCAGCCGGCTCACGAACGCGGCGAGCGTCTCGATGGAGTGGAACTCCTTGGCGACGCTGTCATCCGCGATGACGACGCCCCACTTCTCCTCGATGCCCACGACGATCTCCAGCGCCTCGACGCTGTCGAGCCCCAGCCCACCCGCCTCGCCGTCCTGCGCGTCACTTCCAAACAACGGTGCTCCGTCCGGGATGCTCTCCGGCTCGATGTCCAGCCGCAGGCGGTCCACGATCATGGCCTTCAGGCCGCTCTTCAGTTCCGTGCTGTCAGGTTGCAAGTGCCTCTCCCCGTGTTGTGAATTCAACGTAACGGGAAGGTCTGACATCGCGGGACAAGTGGGGGCGGGTGATGACGGGCCTGTTTTCTTGGAAGTCAGCACCGCGTTACTCGCCGCGGCACAATGCTAAACATCCATGAGACCTGCCGGGTCCCGTACCCGACTCCCGGAGCAAGTTCGGCTGGGGCTCGATGACATGCTGGCACCCGCACGAGGGCAGCGAGTACCTGTTCGCCACCGGTGGCCAGGGCCGTTTGGGCTTGACCTTGACACTGGTGTCAGGCGCTAGCGTTCGTTTCAGGAGAGCGGGATGAACATCGGAGAACTTGCCTTGCGCACGGGTTGCAGCGCGCGCTCCATTCGTCACTACGAGAAGGCGGGGCTGCTCGTGCCGAACCGGCGCGCGAATGGCTACCGGGACTTCGACGCGGAGTCGGTGCCCCGGGTGATGCAACTCGCCCACTTCATCCGGCTGGGCTTCTCGCTGAAGGACATCTCCACCTTTCCTCGCTGCATGCTTCGCGAGGCCACCCGGGCCGTCTGTCCGGAGGCGCTCGCGCTCCACCGTCAGCGACTGGCGGAGCTCGACCGGCAGATGCTGGAGCTCGCGAGCCGGCGAGAGCGGCTCGCCCAGTCGCTCGATGCGAATGTCCCCCGCCGTCCTCGTCACCGCGTGAGCCCCCCATGAACCGTCGCGACCTGATGAAGTCCGCCCTCCTGAGCGCCGGAGCGCTCCCGATGCAGGGCGCACTCGCCGCCGCATCCGAACGGAGCAAGCGCCCACGCCGCGCCTTTCTCCTGGTGCACGGCGCCTGGCACAACGCCCTGCACTGGACGCGTGTCGCGGAGGCGCTCGCTGCCCGGGGACATCAGGTCGTGGCCATCGACCTGCCGGGCCATGGCCTCAACGCACGGTTCCCCAGTGCCTATGTCTCGGGCAACGCGGGGGCCTTCGGCGAGGAGCGCTCGCCGCAGGCGGACGTCACGCTGGAGGACTGCGCCACCGCGGTGGTGGCCGCGTTGGAGAAGCTGCAACGCGGCGCGGGTGGCGCCAAGCCCGTGCTGGTGGGGCACAGCGTGGGCGGCGCGGTCATCACCCGGGCGGGGGAGCTGGCGCCTCGGCTCGTGGAGCGGCTCGTCTACCTGACCGCGTATTGCCCGCTACGGCTGGGAAGCGCCAGTGGCTACGGCGCATTGCCGGAGGCGCACACGGGCTACGGTGAGACGCTCTTCGTCGGAGACCCGGCGAAGCTGGGCGCGGTGCGCATCGACCCGCGAGGGGCCCCCGCGTATCTGGAGGCCCTCCGCGAGGCGTACTACCAGGACGTGGCGTCCGCGGACTTCCTGCCCTTCGCGCTCACGCTGACGCCGGACCTGCCCCTGTCCCTGTGGACGTCGAAGACCGGGGCGACGAAGGAACGCTGGGGCCGCATTCCCCGCAGCTACATCCGCTGCACCCAGGACCGCGCCATCGCTCCCGCGCTCCAGGACCTGATGATTCGGGAGGCCAATGTCTTCACGCCGGGCAATGCCTTCACCGTCGAGTCGATGGAGGCCTCGCACTCCCCCTTCGCATCGCAGCCAGAGAAGCTCGCCGCGCTCCTGGACGGCCTGCGCTGAGGCACGGCGTCAGGGCGCGGGCGCGGTGGCTGCCTGGGCCGCCGTGGTGGGAGGCAGCAAGGGCGGCACGCCGGTCGGCTTGCCGTGGGCGTCGAGCGCGACGAGGACGAAGCGGCCCCGTGTGCCGAGCTGCCGGTCTCCCGTGAGCAGGTCCTCCGCGTAGAGGTCCACCTCCACCGTCATGGACGTGCGGCCGGTGGCGACGATGCGCGTCTCCAGCTCCACGAGCTGACCCTGTCGAACGGGGACATGGAAGTCGACGCGCTCGCTGCTCGCGGTGACCACGGTGCGCCGTGCGTAGCGCGAGGCGCCGATGAAGGCGGCCTTGTCCATCAGCGCCAGGGCCTGGCCGCCGAACAAGGTGCCGTAGTGGTTCGTCTGCTCCGGGAAGACCATCTCGATGAGACGGACCTCGGTGATGCTGCCTGCTTCGATGCGCTGCGTGGGGGACGTCTCGGTTGACATGGAGGGCCTTGGGGCTCAGGTGGAAGACGTGTCGCGTGGAATGAGCCGGAGCTGCCCGGGCCGCGCTCCCACCAGGAGACGCCGCGCGTCCCAGCTCCACACCTCCGTGGTGGGGGAGGGCGGAGGTCCGCCGAAGGTCGGCAGCTCGGTCCAGGGCAGGTCCGCCAGCAGCTCGCCATGGTGGCCCAGGACCCGCGCGAGCGTGTCCAGCGAGTCGATGGCGCCGCCTTCGGGCGTGGGGCCATGTCCGGTGAGGCGGTAGCTCCAGGTCCGCGGCGTGGCCTGGGTGTCGAAGTAGATGCGGAGCGAGGCGCGCGTGCTCATGCGTCACGCTCCAGCGTCAGGGCCAGGCCCTGGCCCACGCCCACGCACAGCGTCGCGAGACCTCTCCGGGCGCGCGCTCGCTTCATCGCGTGCACCAGCGTGGTGACGATGCGCGCCCCACTGGAGCCCAGCGGGTGTCCCAGGGCGATGCCACCCCCGTGGAGGTTGACGCGCTCGGGAGGCAGCTTCAGCTCCCGGATGCAGGCGAGCGCCTGCGCGGCGAACGCCTCGTTCAGCTCCACCAGGTCCACCGAGTCCTGTGCCCAGCCCGCGCGCTCCAGCGCCTTTCGGGAGGCGGGCACGGGGCCGATGCCCATGTAACGAGGGTCCACGCCCACGCTCGCGCTGCTCACGTAGCGCGCCAGCGGCGTGGCCCCGGATGCGCGCAGCGCCTTGGCGCTCATCAGCAGCAGCGCGGACGCGCCGTCGTTGAGCGTGGATGCGTTGCCTGCCGTCACGCTGCCGCCCTGGCGGAACGCGGGCTTCAGCGTGGACAGCCGCTCCAGGGACGTGTCCGCGCGGGGACCTTCGTCCGTGTCCACGCGGAGCATCGCGCCCTTGGGTTGAGGTGCCTCCACCGCGACCAGCTCGTCCGCGAAGGCGCCCAGCGTCTGGGCGGCCACGGCCTTGCGGTGGGAGGCGAGCGCGAAGCCGTCCTGCGCCTCGCGGGAGATGCCCCACTGCTCCGCCACGTTCTCCGCCGTCTCCCCCATCTGCTCCAGCGGGAAGCGGGCCGCCAGGCGCGGGTTGGGATAACGCCAGCCCAGCGCGGTGTCCCAGGACTCCCATTTGCCAGAGGGGAAACCGTCCTCCGGTTTGGGCATGGACCAGGGGGCGCGCGTCATGGACTCCACGCCGCCCGCGAGGACGATGTCGGCCTCGCCCACCTGAATCATGCGGCAGCCCTGGATGATGGCTTCCAAGCCGCTGGCGCACAGCCGGTTGACGGTGACACCCGGGACGGTGTCCGGCAGCCCGGCGAGCAGCAGCGCCATCCGGGCCACGTTGCGGTTGTCCTCGCCCGCCTGGTTGGCGCAGCCGAGGAACACCTCGTCCACGTTCGCGCCCTCCAGGGCGTTGCGCTGGAGCAGCGCGCGGAGGACGTGCGCGGCCAGGTCATCCGGCCGGACGCCCTTGAGGGCGCCCCGGAACCGGCCAATGGGGGTACGGACCGCGTCGACGATGAAGGCCTCGTGCATGGGGGCTCCGTGGGTCGTTCGCTAGAGGTAGAGGCGCTGGGGGTCGAGCTTCTCGCGCAGCAGCCGCAGCACGGACACGTCCGGCTCGGCGGCCGTCCGCAGGGCTTCGGCCGTGCGCAGCGGCCAGCCGCAGGCGGCGCGCACCTGCTCGGGCGTCACGCTGGGATACACCTCGGCGAGCACCGCTTCGCCCGTGGCGTCGAAGTCGAGCACGCCCAGGTCGGTGATGATGCGGGTGGGGCCGCCGCCGGGCATGCCCAGCTCCGCGCGGCGCTTGCCATTCACCCGGTGCCCGGGGCTGGTGACGAAGTCGCACGTCTCCACGAAGGTGCGCTTGCTCATCCTCATGACGATGAGCAGCCGCCGCGCGTGGACGGCGATTTCACACGCCCCGCCGCTGCCCGGCAGCCGGACCTTGGGGTTGGCGTAATCCCCGATGACGGTGGTGTTGATGTTCCCCCAGCGGTCCACCTGCGCGCCGCCGAGGAAGCCCACCTCGATGAGCCCTCGCTGGAGCATGCACTGGAAGATGTCCGCCTGCCCCACGACGGCCAGCGAGTCCGTCACCAGCGACGGGTCGCCGATGGACACCGGCAGCCGCTCCGGAATGGCACCCACCGCGCCGGATTCGTAGATCATGAACAGGCCCGGCGCATGCGTCGCCCGCGCCAGGTTGCACGCGAGGTTGGGCAGGCCGATGCCGACGAAGACGACGTCCTCGTCCCGGAGCTCCTGCGCGGCGCGGTAGGCCATCCGCTCGGACGCGGTGGGGACCGCCGAAAGCTCAGTAGCCATAGTCCACCCCCTCGCAGACGCGAGCCTTCGCCCGCAGCTTGTCGAGCAGCCCGGTCTCGAGCCGTGCGAGGTAGTCCTGCCGGTCCTTCACGCCGTAGACGAACTCCTCCAGCCACGCGCGGTACGTCTCGGGCTGGCGGGAGATGTCCTCCCACTTCACGTAGAAGTCGTTGTCCCGGTCGTGGAAGCCCTGCACGAAGCTGGGGTGGCAGCCCCACGGCTCGTGCACCACGTGGCTGACGATGATGCCGGGCACCAGCGTGCGGTTGGGGTCCTTGCGGATGCGCTCGGTGGAGACAATCTCCTCGGCGACGACGACGACCTTCTTCGCGGCGAAGGCCACCTCCTTCTGGGAGCCGAGCAGCCCCCACACCTGCGCGTTGCCCTCCGCGTCCGCGCGCTGGCAGTGGATGATGGCCACGTCCGGACGGAGCGCGGGGACGGCGGCCAGCGCCTGCCCCGTGAAGGGACACGTCACCGTCTTGATGGACGGATTCACCCGGGCGATGTCGCCCCCCGCGTAGTTGTTCAGCGGCCAGAAGGGCAGGCCCGCGCTGCCCGCGAGCAGGCGCGACAGCAGCCCGAAGTGGGAGTACTCCTCCAGCTCCAGGCGCTCGGGCGAGGACGCCTCGCTGCGCCGGCGCAGGGCATGGAGGCTGCCCACGCCGGGGTTGCCCGCCCAGCTGAAGACGAGCTTTCGCACCGCGCCCGCCTCGATGAGCTGGTCATAGACGAGGTCCGGCGTCAGGCGGATGGCCGTCAGGTTCCTCCGCCCCTGCCGGATGATTTCGTGGCCGGCCGCGAAGCAGATGAGGTGCGTGAAGCCATCAATCACCAGCGAGCAGCCGTCCGTCACGGATGCGGCGATGGCTTCCTTCATCGAACAGAGCTTGTTCATCGCGCGTGCCCCGTCCTCAAATCTTCACGCCCACGGCGGCGGGCCGCGGGAGGGTGGAGGCGACAGGGAGCGTCAGCTCCTGGAGGCACGTCTCGAGGATGCGCAGCATCACGTCCACCTCGTGCTGGCCGACGACGAGCGGGGGCGCGAAGCGGATGGTGGACTTGCCACACGACAGCAGGAGCAGGCCCTTGCGGAAGGCGAGCTGCTCCAGCTCGGACACGTAGGCGCTGGCGGGCTCGCGCGTCACCGGGTCCACGAACTCCGCGCCCACCATCAACCCCACGCCCCGGACGTCCCCGATGACGGGGAACCGTGTCTGCAGGTCGCGCAGCCCGCGCAGCAGGTGCTCGCCGGTGTCGCGCACGGAGCCGAGCAGCCCCTCCACCACGTCCAGCGTGGCGAGCGCCGCCGCGCAGCACACCGGGTTGCCGCCGTAGGTGCTGCCGTGGGAGCCGCGAGGCCACGTCATCACGGACTCTCGGGCGATGATGGCGCCCAGCGGCATGCCGGAGGCGATGCCCTTCGCCGACAGGAGGATGTCCGGCATCACCCCGAAGTGCTCCGCCGCGAACATCTTCCCCGTGCGGCCGATACCCGACTGCACCTCGTCGAAGACGAGCAGGATGCCGTGGGTGTCGCAGATGCGGCGCAGGTGCTGGAGGAAGCTCGCCGGCGGGATGACGTAGCCGCCCTCACCGAGGATGGGCTCCACGAAGATGGCGGCGACCTCGCGCGGGTCCACGTGGTTGACGAACCACTCCCGCTCCAGCATCAGCGCGGGATTGCACGCGTCACCACAGGCATGGGGCGCGCAGCCGTTCGCACAGCGGTAGGGGTTCGCATACGGGATGTGGATGACCCCGGGCAGCAGGGGGCCGAAGAAGGCGCGCTGGGCGACCTTGGACGAGTTGAGCGAGATGGCGCCCATCGTCCGGCCGTGGAAGCCACCCTTGAACGCCACCACGTACTGCCGGCGCGTGTGGTGCCGCGCCAGCTTGAGCGCGCCCTCCACCGCCTCCGTGCCGGAGTTGGTGAGGAAGACGCGCTTGGGGCCCATCTCCGGGAGGTAGCTCGCCAGCCGCTCACACAGCTTCGAGAAGGCGTCGTAGTAGAAGTCGGTGCCGCAGATGTGCAGGAAGCGGTCCGCGGCGTCGTGGATGGCCTTCACCACGGTGGGGTGCGAGTGGCCGGTGGAGGCCACGGCGATGCCCGCCATGAAGTCGAGGAAGCGGTTGCCGTCGACGTCGTGGACCCAGGGGCCCTCGCCGCGCTCGACGACCAGCGGGTACTCCTTGATGTACGAGGGCGAGCTGTAGCGCTGGTCCACCTCGATGATGGCGCGCGCGTTCGGCCCCGGAGGAGCCACCTTCACTTCGGGATAGAGCATGGTCATGGGGTTTCCTCTCGGGGGCTTCAGCCCATCCGGGTCTGCGCCTGCTCGCGCATGAACTGGGCGACGTAGTAGGGGCCGCAGCCGCCCTTGCCGGACGCGCCGCTGCCCTTCCATCCGCAGAAGGACTGCACGCCGGGCCAGGCGCCCGTGGTCGCGCCCGTGCGGCGGTTGGCGTAGAGGACGCCAGCCTCGGCCTCGGCCATGAAGCGCTCCACGTCGGCTGTGTCGCGGCTGAAGATGCCGGCGGTGAGGCCGTACTCGCAGTCGTTGGCCATGCGCAGCGCCTCGTCCAGCGTGCGGAAGCCCGTCACGCCGACGAAGGGGAGGAACAGCTCGTCCCGCATCAGCCGGTGCCCGTGGGACAGCGCCGCCACGGTGGGCGCGACGAAGTGTCCCTGGGCCAGCGCGCCATCCAGGCGCAGCCGCTCGCCGCCCGTGACGATGGCGCCATCGCGGCGCGCCTCGTCCACCGCGCGCTCGAAGCGCCGCACCGCCGCCGCGTTGATGACGGGGCCGGTGAACACGGCGGCGAGCGACGGGTCTCCCACCGCCGCGGACCGGGCCCTGCTCGCCAGCCCGTCCGTGAAGTCGTTCAGCAGGGACTCATGCACGTAGATGCGGGACAGCGCGCTGCACTTCTGGCCCGACAGCCCGAAGGCGGAGCGGAAGCACCCCTCGATGGCGGCCTCCAGGTCCGCGTCGCGGCAGGCGATGGCCGGGTTCTTCCCGCCCAGCTCCAGGAAGCACGGCCGCACGCGGCCCGTGGACAGCTCGCGGTGGATGTCCATGCCCACCGCCTTGCTGCCAGTGAACGAGACGCCGTCCACGCCCGGGTGACGCACCAGCGCCGCGCCCAGCGACTCGCCTTCGCCGTGCACCACCTGGAAGACGCCGGGAGGCAGGCCCGCGTCGGCGAGCGCCTGGTACAGGCCCTCGGCGCACCACGGGGCGTCTTCACTGGGCTTGAGGATGACGGTGTTGCCACCCAGCAGCGCGCCGCCGCTCATGCCCGCGGCGAGCGCCAGCGGGAAGTTGAAGGGCGAGATGACGGCGAACACCCCGTAGGGCCGCAGGACGCTGCGCGTGTCCTCGTTCGGAGACAGGCGCGCCATGGGGCGGGAGAAGCCCTCCGCCTGCTCCAGTTGGCTGGCGTAGTAGCGCAGCAGGTCCGCGGACTCCTCCACGTCTCCGAGCGACTCCAGGCGGCTCTTGCCCACCTCCAGCGTCATCCGGGCGGACAGCTCCAGGCTCCGCGCGGAGATGAGGTCCGCGGCCTCGCGGAGGATGCGCACGCGCTCCTGCCAGGGCGTGGCGCCCCAGGCGCGCTGGGCCTCGCGAGCCACGCGCACCACCCGGTCCAGCTCGCTGATGGGCGTGCGGTGGAACGTGGCCAGCAGCTCGCCCGGTCTGGCCGGGTTGCGGCTCTCCAGCAGGTCGCCGCTCCGGTACGCCTCGCCGGCAATCCACGACGGGAGCGCCGCGCCCAGGCTGCCACGCACGGTGTCGAGCGCTTCGTCGAACCGCGCGTGCAGCGCGGACAGGTCGGCATCCAGCACCGAGTAGGTGATGCGGAAACTCATGGCTCCCTCCGGAAGTAGTGGTTGATGCCTTGCGCGAGCGTGTCGACGAGCTCGTCGACCTCGGCCTCGGTGATGACCAGCGGGGGCCCGAGCATCAGCAGGTCCCCGTTCGTTCCATCCGCGTGGCCGGTGTTGGACCAGAGGACGAGGCCGCGCTCGAACAGCTCGGCCATCAGCCCCTCCACCACCTTGCGTGCGCGAGGGAAGGGTTGCCGGCTCGGGAGGTCCTCCACGAACTCGATGCCCGCCATCAGGCCCACGCCCTGCACGGAGCCCACGTGGGGCAGCGGCGACAGCGCCTCGCGCAGCCGCCGTTGGAAGTGCTCACCCACGCGCGCCGCGTGCGCCACCAGGCCGTGCCGCTCGTAGTAGTCCAGCACCGCGAGTCCGGCCGCCGTCATCGCGGGAGCCTGGAGGTACGTCTGCGCGTGCATGAAGCCGCCCGAGCCGAGCCGCAGCTCCTCCAGGTGCGCCTGCTTCACGAGCAGCGCGCTCAGGGGCGCATAGCCCCCGCTGATGCCCTTGCCGAGCACGAGCACGTCCGGGGTGAAGTCGAACCGCTCACTGGCGAAGAAGCGTCCGGTGCGTCCGCAGCCGCACATGACCTCGTCGGCGATGGTGAGGATGCCGTACTCACGGCACAGCGCGCTCACGCGCTCGAAGTAGCCGGGGGGCGGCGGCGAGGCGCCGGCCGAGGAGCCAATGACGGGCTCCGCGATGAAGGCCGCGATGGTGTCCGGCCCCTCGCGCTGGAGCGTCTCCTCCAGCCGCCGGACGTAGTGCTCCGCGCCGTCGCGCGCGTAGTCCTCCAGGCCGGAGCGGTACGGGTAGGGCGCGGGCGTGGTGACGACCTCCGCCAGCATGGGGCCGAAGAACGTCTTGTAGTGAGGCCGCCCCGACAGCGAGAGGGCATACAGCGTGTTGCCGTGGTAGCCGGGCACGCGCGCGATGACCTTCGTGCGCTGCGTCTGCCCGCGCTCCACCCAGAGCTGGCGGACGAACTTCACCGCGGCCTCCACGGCTTCTGAGCCCGAGCCCAGGAATGCGGCGCGATCCAGGCCCGGGGGCGCGAGCGCGCACAGCCGTGACGCGAGCTGCTCCGTCACCTCGGTGGTGAAGTGCGTGCCGTTGACGTAAGCGACGCGGAGGAGCTGCTCGTGGATGCGGTCCACCACCTCGCGGTTGCCGTGGCCCACGCTGGCGACGAGCGCGCCGGCGGAGGCATCCAGGTAGCGCTTGCCGCTCGCGTCGAAGAGGTGGACGCCCTGTCCGTGGGTGACCACAGGGAAGTCGCGCGCGAGGTTGCGCAGCAGGACATTCCCCTCGGGGTAGCGCACCGCCTGTCGGCCTTCGTCCCGCATCGTCCGTCCTCCACGCAGCGCGGACGACCGAGGTCGCCCGACAGGGCTCCCGCGTGGAAGAAGGGCTGTCACGGTGCGCGCGCGTCGGCGCACACCAGGCTCGTGAAGAGCCCACGGACCGACCTTCGCCCCCACGGGCGACTGGAGGCACGAATGGAAAGGGGGCGGAAAAGCCGAGGCGCGCGAGGACTCGTCGAGTCGTCAGCACTGCTCGGACCTTCCGGCCGTCCCACGCGGCTCCAGGTCGAAACCGTCCGTGGATTTCTCCCACGGGCGGATGCGGGCAGGTCTTCGGACTCGTGAGCGCGTCGGCCCGGGGGCCGGCTTCCTACTGCTCGTCGCTTCCCAGCTCCCAGGGGGAGCCAGTGCGTGTGACGAGGTTCGTTCTCACTTACCGCTGCGGGGCAGTCCCGGATTCACACCGGGTTCCCTTTTAAGCCTGGGCCAACAGGGCTCAGGCACCAGCACGGGGCGGTTTGTACTGTCGGGTTCTTCGGGCTGTCAAGGCGCGTGGCCTCGCCGCGAGGGAAGGACAACGGCCCGCTCGCGCGAATTAACCTCTGGCACCGCGAGGTGTTGGCGCGTTCACCTTCGGCTCCAGGAGTTGCTGACGCCATGACCGCACCGCTGACACGCCGCCACCTGCTGCGCACCCTGGGAATGACGGGCGCGGGGCTCGTCCTGGCTCCGGGGGTTCTGTCCCGGGCGCTCGCGGCCAGCGCTCCGTCCGCGGCGCGCCGCACGTTGGTGACGGTCTTCCTGCGCGGCGGCGTGGACGGCCTGTCGCTGGTGCCTCCCGTGGAGGACGCCGCCTATCACCGGGCGCGGCCCACGCTGGCGCTCAAGGCGAGCGGCCCGGATGCGGCGCTGAAGCTGTCGGGGCCGTTCGGTCTACACCCGAGGCTCGAGTCCCTGCTGCCGCTGTGGCGTGACGGCCGGCTCGCGGTGCTGCAGGGCGTGGGCTTGCCGGAGCCGGTGCGCTCACACTTCGATGCACAGGACTTCGTGGAGTCCGGGACGCCGGGGCGCAAGTCGACGCCGGATGGCTGGCTCAACCGGGCGCTGGACGAGGACGACGGCGCCGCGCTGCGTGCCGTGGCGTTGCAGCCGACGCTGCCTCGGGCGTTGTTCGGCGACGCGGGCGCGGTGGCCATGGGGCGCCTGGAGGAGTTCCGTTTGCGAGGAGGTCGCCGGGGAGCGGAGGCCACCCAGGGCTTCAACGCGCTCTACGCGGGCGCGGTGGATGAGGCGTTGCGCATGACGGGGCAGGGCGCGTTCGAGGCGATGTCCCTGCTGGATGAGGACCGGCTGGCGAGGTTGTCCTCGCGCTCACAGGTCGACTATCCGAAGGGCCCGTTGGGCGCGCGGCTGCGCGACATCGCGCGGCTCATCCATGGCGAGGTGGGCTTGGAGGTGGCGGCCACCGAGCTGGGGGGCTGGGATACACACGCGGCCCAGGGCGTGGCGACTGGCAGCTTCGCCAATCGCTGTCAGGAGCTTGGAGACGCACTGGCGGCTTTCGCGCGGGACTTGGGGCCTCGGCTGGAGCAGGTGACGGTGGTGGTGCTCACCGAGTTTGGCCGCACCGTGCGAGAGAATGGCAGCCGCGGGACGGACCATGGGGTGGGCAGCGCGATGCTGGTGCTGGGCGGCGGCGTGAAGGGCGGGAAGGTGTATGGGCGCTTCGAATCCCTGGAGCCGGAGCGTCTGCAGGATGGGCGCGACGTGCCCGCCTGGACGGACGTGCGCGCGCCGCTGGCGGAAGTCCTGCGCGCCTGCCGGCCCGGTGTGTCACTGGCCAAGGTGTTTCCTGGCTTCACGCCGCCGCCGTCACTGGGGCTGTTCGCTTAGCGGCTCCCCGATGAGGTGAGTCATTTCTCATCCGGCCCCGGCCCCACGGGCATTCGTCACTCCAACTGAGCAGGGCGCGCGGGTGTGACACGTGGCCACTCTGTTGCGCGCCGTAGGGGCCACCAGTATGCTTTCCACTCGGTGTGAGGACGGCCGTGGTGTATCGCGTCGCCGCCGCCCGAGGGGGATTCGTGAATCGCCTGACACGGTGGCTGGGTTTGTTTTCCGTCGTGGCCTTGCTTGCGTGCGTGGAAGATCGCTCGGCGCCGGCGAGTTCGTTGGTGACGCGGTTTCCGGCGGAACAGCCGCTCAAGCTTCGGCCTGAGCAAGAGGGCGCGTTCGTCGTCCAGGCGCTGAATGGAGACGCCTACGCGGTGGACGACGTCGAGGTCATGTTCCTCTCGCTGGATGACGCGCGTTTCGAGCTGCTGGATGCTCAGGATTCCGACTCGGTCGTCCGGACCACGGCGCTCGATGAGGGAACCGGGCTGCGGGGCGCCGCGCGTCTGCGGTTCCGGGTGAAGCCAGATGCCCCGTATGGGGTCGCGCAGCTCGCCGCGTCGCTCGTGCGCCCGGAGAAGGAGGGCGCGCCGGATGCCGCCGCGTCCAGCAGCCTGACCCAGGTCTCGGTGGAGATCGTCCCCGACATCTCGAAGGTCCGGCTCATCCCGTACCCAGAGGAGCCTGTCGTCTTGAAGGTGGGCGCGCCCGAGAAGCAATACGTCTATGTGCAGGCGGTGGACGATCGGGACCATCCCGTCGAGGGCCTGGACCTCTACGCGGAGGTCTTTGGTGGCGTGGATTCGCCGGTGGCGTTGATGGAGGGGGATGTCGCGCATGCCCGCTTCACGCGGACCACGAGCGTCGACATCGTCATGGGAATGTTGGCGGTCGGCGTGGTCCGGTGGGAGGTCCGTCTGAAAGGCGCCGTGAACGCGGCGACGACGGCACAGGTCCGGTTCGGACTCGTGGGCGGTGGTGGCACAGGCGCCGAGTCTCGGATTGGCAAGTTCGACATCCAGGTGCTTCCCGCCGACGCGGAGACCTCGCGATGAGCATGCCCCGCCTGCTTTTGAGGGTGGTCCCCGCGTTCGCGCTGCTCCTCTCGAACGCGGCCGTGGCCAAGGAGAAGACGGGCGAAGACGCGCTGGGGCCCGCGCTCTGCAAGGTGTTCGAGAGTGGCACCCGGGGATACTCCCTGCGGTGTTCCAAGCGCGTGGACCCCTCCCGCGGTGAGAACACGCGCCTCCATGCCACGTACCGGATTGGAGACGGTGAGCCCAGGCAGGCGGAGGTCTTCGGTGATGCCTCCTCTTGGATGGTGCACATCGCCCACCGCGTGAGTCCTGGAGACACGGTTCGTGTCGGGCTCGCCTACTCCTTCACCCCGACGGAGTCCGTGAAGCAGGCGCTCCGAGAGGAGCTTCGGAAGTTCGACTTGGCGCTCGTGAAGGACATCGAGCAGGCGCTGCTCCTTCACAAGGGGGCTTGGAAGGCGCGGTTCTCCGTCGACCCGAAGGAGAGCCAGTTCGAGCTGCTCAAGTCCTCCCGGTTGGCGGACGACACGCCCACCATTCCTGCCCTGTTGGCGGAGCTGGGGTTCGAGAAGGACTCGACCACGGGGCGCTGGGCTCCGACGGAGCTGACGTTGAGCCGTCTCAACCTGCGGGCCGTGCAGGACGCCACGTCAGGCGTCCTCGACCCGGAGGAGGTCGAGCTCGCGGTGGAGGAGTCCCGTCAGTGCCTGGGAGTCCTCGGGGAAGGTGCCCTGGGGACGACCCCGCGGGCGCTCACGGACCTGGCCACCCGGTGTCTGGTGAAGGCCGAGTCGACGGCGCCGCCGCCCGACGGCGTAGCACCCGATGGCGGCGCTGGACCGAAGAAGAACGCGTGCCAGGCGCTCTTCGGCGTTCCGCTCACCAAGCTGCAGGCGCCAGGGTGGCCTGCCTCGGGCAAGGCCATCGAAGAGGTGTTCAAGGACCTGGGGACCGCTCAGGTCAGCGGCCACAATCAGAAGTGTGACGAGAAGACGCTGAAGGCGCTGAGCGCCTCCGGGCACCTCCTGACACTGGCTCGCCACCTGGTGGCGCTCGCTCCAGCGGAGGCCGCGCATCGCGAACGCGTGGAGAAGTTGGCCGCGGTCATCGTGGTCACCGCCGAGTGGGTGGATGGCAAGGAGGACATTCTGGAGGCGGAGGCGGAGCGACGGGGGTACTCGTTGTCCTCGGGGGCCGTCTACCTCACGAGGCTGGATGACCTCGTCTATCCCGTCGCGGTCTCTGTCTGTCCTTTCGGTTGTCTCCGGGGGGACGAGCAGTTCTGGCACGGCGGCCTCAAGCTGGACCGGGTGCTTCGGTCCTTCTCGGCGGAGATTGGCGTCGCGGCCTTGACGGCGGACAACCATGGGGATGCGCGGCGGCGGGGCGGGCCGGGATTCCTCCTGGGGGCGAGCTGGCAGGTGCTCGCGCCCTTCAAGCTGAGCGGGGGGACGCTGTTCTTCGAGAACCAGGAGAGCCGCGGCTGGCAGTTCGACGGCTTCGTGGGCGTGACGCTGGATGCGGCCAAGGCCATTGAGATGATGGGGCTTTTGGGCGTGACGGTTCCCGTACAGCTCACGAACATCGGCTCCCAACCTGCTCCCGCAACCTCCACCCGCTAGGTGCCGCCATGGTCACCATCAAAATCATCCAGAACACCCTGACGAGCGGGGCCCCGTTTTCCATCCGAGTGCTGAATGGCACGCTCAGCGATGTCACGTTCACGCTGGAGGTCGAGGGGCAGGCCCGGGACTTCGCGATGGATGGTTGCCCGCCGCAGCCTCGCATCACCCTCCGTGTCCCAGGGGGAGTGCCGACCCTCTTCCAGGTGGAGAACTGGGGGACCGCCGCGGTGGGGAGCCAGGTCACGCTGTGCGCGGAGACTTCTGGCAAGTCGCGGTGCTCGAAGCCCGCGACGGTGGGGGCTTGAGTCCAGCCGTGGCTCCGGGAAACGAGGGAGCGGCAGTCCTCCGCCGCTCCCCCGGGCCGTATTCCTGACGTCAGCTCACGGCCCGCCCCGCATCAGGCGCAGCAGTGCGACGTGCCGCAGGGCGTGAACAGACAGGTGCGCTGGGTGGGCGCGGGGCTGCTGGGGCAGGTGGCCTCCGTGTCGCCGCCGGTGATGAACGCCAGCGTCGCGTCATCCAACTCCATGACGGAGGCGGGGCTGTCGGGCAGCGCGGCGCGCTCCGCGTCGGTCAGGCTGTCGTAGTAGTCGGCATCACGCCAGGCGCGGAGGATGTGCTTCTTGTCGCTGTGGCTCATGGTGCTGCTCCTCGTGGGTTGTTGAGGGACTGCCCGCGGACCGCCAACCCTCGCGGTACCGGAGTTCGTTGGAGGCGCCGCCGCATCACGTGCCGGGTGGCGCCACGGACAGCAGGTCCGGCAGTTGCTCCGGGGCCGCGAGCCGCGCCAGCCCATAGGCGATGCCTGAGAGCCCCACCATCAGCCCGGGTGTCTCGAGGCTTCCGGGCAGGCCGTGGAGCGGGCCATGGGCGTCGAGCCCCCGGAGGATTCCTCCGGCAATCCGATACGTCCGATGCAGGAGTCCGTCGCCGCGCAGCGCCCGCGCCGCCTCCAGCAGGAAGAGCGCGTTGCCCAGGTCTCCATGGCAGAGGCCATGGTTGAAGCCGAAGCCCCTTTCGAGCGTGATGTGGATGGCTGCGGCGACCTCCTCACGCACCGGGGCATCGTCAAGCAACGGCAGGCCAGCCACCCGCGCCAGCCCGATGCCCGGCGCGCCGTTGCACCAGCCGCACATGAAGCTCGGGCCCGCTCCACCGTGCGTGCCCGTGTCCTCGCGCAGGTCGGGCCAGGTCCGCGCCACGGGCGAGTAGAGGCTCCGCTCGTACTCCAGGGCCGCGAGCGCCGTCGTACGGAACCTCGCTTCACCCGTGGCGGCGGACAGCCGCAGCAACGCGAGGGCGATGCCCGCCGTGCCGTGCGACAGCCCGCAGAGGGCCTGTCCGCCCGAAGCAGGAGAGGGCCAGCCCACGCCGTGCGCCTGGGGCTGTGCGCGCTGGACCAGCCGCTCCCCGCAGGTTCGGGCCAGCCGCAGCGTCTTGTCTGAAGACGGCAACGACAGGAGCGCGAGGATGCTGCCAGCGCTTCCCGCGCCGAGGTCCAGGTGCTCGTCCTGCTCCACTTCCGGCGCGACATGTTCGAGCTGCGCGTCAGCCAGCGCCAGCAGCGAGGTGTCTCGCCACAGGGCGCCCAGGTGCGCCAGTGCGTAGAGGATGCCGCCCCAACCGTTGAGAATGCCGATGCCACGCACCTGCGTCGGGGCTTCGTCCAGCAGCCGGACCAGGTGACGGACCGCACCGCGCGAGGCGAGGGTGAACCGCTCATCCGACGTCAGCGCGCCGAGATAGCCCAGTGTCAGCGCGATGCCGGGGAGCCCCTGGTACAGGTCCACACCGGCCTGGACGAGCTGCAGCGCCTTCGACGGCATGAAGTCGAGCGACAGCCAATGGGATTGGCCTGCCCCGGAGAAGGACAACGCCACCACCCGCTCGCCCACGCGCCGCGCCGCCGCCAGGAGTGCTTCGGGATGGGCGGGCTCGGAGGATTCGCGGAACGCATAGGCGGGGCGGGGCGCGGCGGGTGCGTTCGTCAGCCGGACGCGGTCCAACGCGCCTCGCATCAGCGCGGACTGTCTCAGGTGGTCCTCCGGTGACAGGTGCTCCAGCCTGCGTCTCGCGCGCTCCAGGCCGGTGTCGTCGAAGAAGCCGGGCAGGTGCCGACCCGTGCCCGACCACAGGTCCCGGGAGCCGGGCAGGGTGGTGAAGTGCGGGACGTCGCCGCGCTGCAGTTCCTCCTGCTCCAGGGGGATGAGCGCCTCCAGATAGGGGCGCTCCTTCACCGTGAGCCAGAGGTGGTCGAAGAAGCGCTGGCGGTCCAGCGCGTCCCCCAGCGCGTGGGGATGCAGGCTCTCGTGGAGCAGGGCGCCGTAGCTGGTCGTGTCACGGAAGAGCACGCGTGTAGGGGCGTCCGCGAAGGCCGCCAGGGGCCCATCGGGCGCGAGGAGTGCGTCGCGGTGCTCGGTCAGCAGTCGGTACATGCGCGTGAAGCCCGCGGCGAGCGCGTCCGTGTGCTCGGCCGCGGCGAGGGACTGGCCTTCATGCCGGGGGCGATTGGCTGCCGCGGGAATCTCCAGCCGCCGCCGTTCGAAGCGCAGCCGGTCCGTGCCGTGCTCCGTGGGCATGAGGTATCCCAGGGGCGTGAGCTGGGGAGCGCTGGCGCCCAGCGCGCTGAAGTCCACCTCCGCGCCGTCGCGCGAACGCCAGACGGGCTGGGGCAACAGCCCGCTCTTGAGCACCGTCCCATCCAGCACCGTGCCCGGTTGGGCCTCGACGTCCCGCATCGAGCGGGCGAGCGTGTACGGATGGAAGAGCGTCTCCAGGTCCACCAGGACGGGGTGCTCGCCCGCCGCGATGAGGTTCTCGTAATGCATGTCGATGACATCCATCGCGTACAGCAGCGCGATGAGGCCACCCTGCCGCTCGTGGAAGCGCCGCACCGCTTCCGCCGAGTCACAGGGGGAGGCGCGAACGAACTCCATCCAGCCGTAGTCGCCGCGCGGGAGGACCTCCACCGTGCGCAGCGAAGGTGTGAGTCCTCGCGCGTTCAGCCACGCGAGGAGGTTCTGGAACGCTGCCTCCGCGGCGAGCGGACGGGGCTTGTACACGACCTGCAGCCCCGACTCGAAACGCAGCAGCGAGACGCTGCGCCCACCCCGATGCGGGTCGGACATGCCGCCTTGTATCTCCACCAACGGCCCGGGCGCCTCGCCGCCGTTGAAGTGACGCCACAGCGCGGGAGCATCCTCGGCCAGCCGCTGCATCAGCTCGAGGCTCGCGTGCTCCCATGAGGCGATGCGCTCGACAGCCTGTCGCGCGAGCACGGGGTAGCGGCCGAGGATGTCGAGCGCCATCTCCCGATGGCGGAGCTGGTGGACGAAGTCCTGGAAGCGGGCCTCCGGCGTGGCCCCGTGAAGCGTGCCCTCGAGTTGCGCCGCGTGCAGCTCCACCGCCAGCGTTCGGCCCAGCAGTGGCATCAGCAGCCGAGGCAGCGGCGCGAGCAGCATGTCGGCCGCGCGGGCAGGGGCGAATGGTGCAGCGGGGGTCGCGCGCTGTGCGTCGGCCAATGCGGACAGGAGCCGGGCATGGGCCGCCTGGACCAGCGGCTCCACCAACGCGAGGAGCGCCGCGCCCGGTGGCGTGGGCTGTGGCCACGCCACGGGGGTGGCGGATTCGTGGGCGTACGCCCGCTCAATGTCTGGCAGCCATGGAGGCGACCCGCCCATGCGCTCACGCAGCGCCTCGGCGGGCTCGCCGAGGAGGGTGCGCAGCTCCTGCTCCGTGACCTCCGACGTTCGCAGCCGCAGGGCCCAGATGGCGTCGCGCGAAAGCGGCTCTTGTTTGCGCCAGCGCTCCAGGCGGCGCCTCGCGCGGGCCTCGTCCATGGGGGGCGGCGTGGCCCCATCACGCAAGGAGGGGAGCCGCTCCTCCAGGAAATGGCCGAACACCCACTGCGACATCACGCCTGCTCCCATCCAGGCCGCGGCCCGGGGTGTACGCGTCGTTTGATGGCGTGTCTGGAACGGAGCTGCTCAATGCCTATCGTGCACCTTCATCGCGGTCCGTGCCAGGGGGCCTGACAGCGGCGATGGCATGGCACGCGGCGTCAGGCCCGTGTCGCGTCGCGTCGCTTCACGGAGTGGGGCAGACTGGCGCCATGCTTCGCCTGCGCCGCATGCTCAGCATCACACTGGCCACGTTCGGGACAATGTACCTCGTGTTGTGCGTCGCGGTGTTCTCGCTGCAGCGCTCATTGCTCTACCCGGCGCCCCAGCGCGCTCAGCCTCTCTCGGAAGGCGGCGGTTTCAGCCGGCTGCCCTTGGAGGGGAGCCTGTACGTGGACCTGTTCCACCTGCCCGCGCCGCCTGGGGCTCCCACGGTGGTGCACTTTCACGGAAATGGTGAACAACTGCTGACCCAGACCGGGTTGGGCACCTTGATGCACGAGCGAGGCCTGGGCTTCCTGGCCGTCGAGTACCCCGGTTACGGCGCCTCGCCTGGGAGCCCCACGGAGAAAGGCCTCTATGCCGCGGCGGAGGCGGCGCTCACCTGGATTCGCGCGAAGGGCGTGACGGTGCAGCAGACCGTGCTCAGTGGCCGCAGCCTGGGCACGGGCGTGGCGGTGGAGATGGCGCGCCGGGGGCACGGCGCCCGGGTCATGCTCGTGAGCCCATATACCTCCATCCCCGACATCGGCGCCTCGGCGTTTCCCTTCTTGCCCGTGCGCCTGCTGGCGCGTGACTGGTTCGACACCGCGTCCAAAGCCGCCTGGGTGCCGCAGCCCGTGCTCATCATCCATGGTGAGGAGGACGACCTCATTCCCGTGGCCATGGGACGCAAGCTGGGCACGCTCTTCCCTCACGCCGTGGTCGAGACGGTGGCTGGGGCAGGACACAACGATGTCCTCGAGGACATGGCCAGGGTGCGCAAACATCGCATGGCGTCATTCGCGCTCGGCGAACCTTGACACTGTCTGTCAATGTCTGAGGTTCGACAGCCCTCGCCAGGAGTCTGGTCTATGGGCGTTGGTGATGGAACGCTGCACGGCGCTTCACTCCCCTTCGACTGAGAGGATATGCCCATGCGAAGCGCCATGGCCGTGGTGGTGTCGTTGAGTGCGTCGTTCTTGATGGCCTGTGGACCCGTCATGGAGCCGGGTGAAGGCGACGTGGATGCACTCCTGGAGGCCCAGTCCCTCGAACTCATCTCCCCCGTCTGTGGCGACGGCGTGTGCTGCATGGAGTACCAGGCGGATTGTCCCATCGATTGTCCCTGGGGCGATGGCGGCGTGGGCGACCGGATGTGTTACGTCGCGCCCTGGTAGTCTGGGCGCGTGAGCCGTCAGGCCTGGCCGGGGCGTGAGGGCTTGCTCCTCGCGGCCCGTGCCGTCCTCCTCGCCACGGTGCACTTCGCCCCGCTCGCGGTCGAGGCGTGGGTGCTGGCGCGAGGTGCACTCCGGGCGGGCATCACCCACGCGCTTGCCGGGGCTTGCGTGGGCTCCTACGCTCCCCGGCGCCCGCACGGCGTTCGTGTTGGCGCTGACCAGGAGCCCGCCGCATGTCCACCTCCACCTCGCGCGTCATCGGCATCATCGGCGGCAGTGGCCTGTACCAGATCGACGGCCTGACGGACGTCGAGTGGAAGAAGGTGACGTCGCCCTTCGGCGAGCCGTCGGATGCGCTGTGCTTCGGCACGCTCGAAGGCCAACGTGTCGTCTTCCTGCCGCGTCACGGCCGGGGGCACCGGCTGGCTCCGTCGGACATCAACTTCCGCGCGAACATCGACGCGCTCAAGCGGAGCGGCGTCACGGATTTGCTCTCGCTCTCCGCGGTGGGCGGTCTGCGGGAGGAATACCCGCCCGGCACCTTCGTCGTCGTGGACCAGTTCATCGACCGGACCTTCGCGCGGGAGAAGAGCTTCTTCGGCACGGGGCTCGTGGCCCATGTGTCCATGGCGAAGCCGGTGTGCTCGCGGTTGGGCGACGCGGTGATGTCCGCGTGCGAGCGCGTGGGCGTCGTCGCGCGTCGGGGCGGTACGTACCTGGCCATGGAAGGGCCGCAGTTTTCCTCCATGGCGGAGAGCCACCTGTACCGGAGCTGGGGCTGTGACGTCATCGGCATGACGAACATGCCGGAGGCCAAGCTCGCCCGGGAGGCGGAGCTCTGTTACGCGACGGTGGCCATGGTCACCGACTTCGACTGCTGGCACCCGGACCATGAGGCCGTCACCGTGGACCAGGTCGTCTCCGTCCTGCTGGGCAACGCGAGCAAGGCGAAGGGGCTGGTGAAGAGCGTGGTGCCGCTGCTCGGCGCGCACGAGGGGCCCTGCTCACAGGGGTGTCACAAGGCGCTGGAGCACGCCGTCATCACCGGACGGGAGGCCTGGGACGCGGGCATGGTGGAGAAGCTGTCCGCCGTGGCCGGGCGGGTGCTGCGCCGATGAAGGTCCAGGGCTCGCCGATGCGCTCCATCTGGCTCGCGGCGGACGGTGAGGCCGCGGAGGCCATTGACCAGACGCGGCTGCCGCATGCGCTCGTCACGGTGCGGCTGGCGACGCTGGACGCCGCCGCCCATGCCATCCGGAGCATGCAGGTCCGGGGGGCCCCGCTGATTGGCGCCACCGCGGCTTACGGTGTCTGGCTCGCCCTGCGCGCGGATGCGTCCGACCGCGCGCTGGAGCATGCGCTCGCGGTGCTGCGCGGCACGCGTCCCACCGCCGTCAACCTGCACTGGGCGCTGGACGACATGCGGACGGTGCTCGCGCCGCTGCCTCCGCCCGAGCGCGTGGCCGCCGCGCTCCAACGCGCCGAAGCCATCAGCGACGACGACGTGGCCATCAACCGCGCCATTGGCGCCCACGGCCTGAAGCTCCTGGAGGCGGCCTGGGAACGCAAGGGACGCCGCGGGCGGCTGGACGTGCTCACGCACTGCAACGCGGGCTGGCTGGCCACCGTCGACTTCGGCACCGCGCTCTCGCCCATCTATCAGGCGCACGACGCGGGCATCCCGGTCCACGTCTGGGTGGACGAGACGCGTCCTCGCAATCAAGGCGCGCAGCTCACCGCGTGGGAGCTGGGACAGCACGGGGTCCCGCATACCGTCATCGCCGACAACGTGGGCGGCCACCTCATGCAGCACGGGCAGGTGGACCTGTGCATCGTCGGCACGGACCGCACGACGGCCCAGGGCGACGTGGCGAACAAGATTGGCACCTACCTCAAGGCCCTGGCGGCGAAGGACACCGGCGTGCCGTTCTACGTGGCGCTGCCTTCGCCCACCATCGACTGGACGCTGAAGGACGGCGTCCGCGAGATTCCCATCGAGCAACGTGACGGCACGGAGCTGAGCGACGTCACCGGGCGGCTGGCGTCGGGGGAGGTGGCCACGGTGCGGATTACGCCGGAGGGCAGCTCGGCGGCGAACTACGCCTTCGACGTGACGCCCGCCCGGCTCGTGACGGCGCTCATCACCGAGCGGGGCGTGTGCCCCGCCACCGAAGCGGGGCTGCTGTCGCTCTTCCCGGAGCGGCGGGGGAGGGGCACATGAGCGGCGCGTGGGAGCACCTCGCCTTTCGCGAGCAGATGATTGAGACCGCGCGGCGGATGAACGCGTCGTCGCTCAACCAGGGAACGTCCGGCAACCTGAGCGTGCGCGTGGAGGGCGGCTTCCTGCTGACGCCCACGGGCATGGACTACGACGCGCTGGTGCCCGAGGACCTGGTCCTCATGCGCTTCGACGGCAGCCACGAGGGCCGGAGGAGTCCGTCCTCGGAGTGGCAGCTCCACCGGGACCTCCTGGCCGCGCGGCCCGAGGTGGGCGCGGTGCTGCACGCGCACTCGATGTTCTGCACCACGCTGGCCTGCCTGCACCGGGGCATCCCCGCCTTCCACTACATGGTGTCCGCCGCGGGCGGCACGGACGTGCGCTGCGCGCCCTACGCCACCTTCGGGACGGCGGAGCTCGCGGGCCACGTGCTGGCGGCGCTGGAGGGGCGCAAGGCCTGCCTGATGGCCAACCACGGCATGGTGGCCGTGGGGGCGGACCTGGCGGCGGCGTTCAAGCTGGCCGTCGAGGTGGAGACGCTGGCCGCCATGTACTGGCGGGCGCTCCAGGTGGGCGAGCCCGTGCTGCTGGACGGCGCCGAGATGGCGCGCGTCCTCGAGAAGTTCAAGACGTACGGCCAGCAGCCGACGCCTCCGTCGCGCGGAGGGTGAGGACCGTCACCTCCGTGGGCACGCCGATGCGGAAGGGCAGCCAGTGCCCGGTGCCGCCTGACACGTAGAGCTGGTGGTCGCCCTGCCGGTAGCGGCCCAGCATGTACTTGAAGGCGAACCAGAAGGCGGAGATGCCCAGGAAGGCCACCTGTCCGCCGTGGGTGTGGCCCGCCAGCGTCAGCCGGGCGCCGCGCTCGGCCGCGAGCGGGAAGAAGTCAGGGTGGTGCGTCAGGCAGAGCACCACCTCGCCCGGCGCCACGTCCCGGAAGCCCGCCTCCGCGGAGGCCTGCATGCGTTGGGCCTTCACGCGGTGGCTGCGCCCCGACATCGGGTAGTCCACGCCCACCACGCGCACCGCCTGTCCGGCGTGCTCGAAGGTGTGGGACGCGTCCACCAGCAGGCGCACGGGCCCGCCGCGCGCCTCGACATCGGCGTAGGCCTGGAGGATGGGCTCCAGACCGCGCCAGTGCTCGTGGTTGCCCAGGATGGCGAGCATGCCGTGGCGCGCGTCGCACTCCGACAGCGCGGCCATGGTGCCGTCGAGCTGGTCCAGGTCGTCGATGAGGTCGCCCGTCATCACCTGGAGGTCCACCTTGGCGTTGTTCATCGCCCGCACCGCGTCCTGCAGGTAGCGGGTGTCGATGAAGGTGCCCACGTGGACGTCGGTAATCTGGCCAATGCGGAAGCCGTCCATCGCGGGCGGCAGGCCGGGCAGCCGGATGTCGATTTCGCGGACGGTGAACTGGGTGTAGCCGTTGGCGAGCCCCACCGAGCTCGTCCCCGCCGCGAGCAGCGGCACCGCGCGGCCCGCGTTCGTCAGCAGGTTGCGGCGCGCCAGGTTCACCTGGGGCGGGTGGGCCGTGGCCCGCTTCCGGGCGCGGCGCTCCAACCCACGGCGCAGCAGCATCAGGGGGCCGCCGATGAGCACCACCATGATGATGGCGACGGACCAGCCCACGGAGAAGATGCGCAGGGACGCGTCGCCCACGGGGAGCTGCGCGTGGCGGCCCGCCACGGCGGAGTAGGCCCACGGCATCAGCGACAGGACCGTGCCGCTCGCGAAGACGGCCAGGCGCCACCTCTGGAGGAGGCCGGGCCACAGCGACCGGAGCACGGCCCAGGCACCCACGTTGAAGACCAGGAGGATCAGCAGCCTGCCCATTTACGGTGCTCCCTTGACGTTGGGGGCAGCAGTCATAGCGGGTGCAGGTGACGTGCGCCTCAGGAAGCGACTGAATGGCGGGAACACAGGTGTCATCGGTCGGGAGCGTGGGTGGCCGCCAGGGGAGGGCCCCTCCGCAGGGCCGCCCACCGGTGTGACGCGTCTACGCCTGGAACGGACGTTCCATTCCACGGAAGGTGCGCTGGAGGGCCTCGTACCGTGGGGTGGGCCGCCCTTGGCGCTCACTCCCGGCCGGGACTGGCCATGCGCAGATGTGCGTGCAGCGTCTCCGTGCGGAGGTAGAGGAACTGGGCGTCGCCGAAGGCCAGGGCGTCACCGTCGTTGAGCAGTTGCTCCTGCTCCGGGTGCAGGGACGCGGCGTTGAGCCAGGTGCCGTTCATGGAGCCCACGTCACGCACCGAGCAGTCCCCCCTCGCCGCGTTCCATCGCAGCGTCGCGTGGTGCTTGGACACGGACGGGTCGGGGACCACGAGGGCGCAGCCTTCGATGCGTCCCACGGAGAACTCCTGGCCATCGGCCTCGGGCCGGAGGAAGTGGACTTCCAGTGCATCGAAGGCGCGCAGCATCACGAGCAGCCGGTCCACGAGCCGGCTGCGGTGGGCCATGCCCACGGTGCGTGCCTCGCCGAGCCGCATGGCCACCTGTTGGAAGACGGGCTCGGGCGGTTGCTGGACCAGCACGACGCGGCCCGAGGCGTCGATGAAGGCCTCCAGGGTTGCCAGGGCGAACGGGCGCAGTTGCTTGACGGACGGCATGGTGCCCGCACCTTAAACCGCGTCGCGGAAACAGGGGACTCAACCGCCGCGTGCGCGCGCGAACTGTCCACCGCCTGTCGTGAGCCGCGTCACGCCCTCACGGATGACGCACGGGACCTTTTTCGTGCCGGTTTCGTCCGCTTTCATCGAACCGGGGGGACAGACGGACACTCCGCGAAACCACCAGGAGCGACGACATGACGATGCGGATGAAGCGGTATGGCGCTGGACTGTGGGCGGTGTTGCTGCTGGCGGTGACGCCCGCCTGCGGCGACTCGGACGAAGGCGCGCCGCCACCCCCGGATGCCGGCACCGGGCGCCCCGACGCCGGGCAGCCCGACGGGGGCGACAGCGGCACTCCCGACGCGGGTGAAGAGGAGCTGCCACCGCTGGTGGTGCCCACCGGCTGCAATCCGCTGGCGTCCGAGCACGACTGCCTGCTGCCGTACCCCTCGAACTACTACCTCGAAGCGGATGCAGCGCTGCCCTCGGGCCACCGCGTGCGGCTGACGGAGGCGGCGAAGCTGAAGGCGCCGGATGGCACGTCCTTCGATTTCACGGACCTGCACCCGGCGGATGGGTATTCGCATGGCACGCAGGTGCTCGCGCTCTTCCCGGGCGGCGTGGACGACACGGACCTTCCTTCCGTGTCGAGCCCCACGGCCGAGACGGGTGGGAGCACGGTGTTCCTCGACGCGGAGTCGGGTGAGGGCGTGCTCCACTTCGCCGAGCTGGACCCGCGTGCGCCGGACGACGCGCGCCGTGCGTTGCTCCTGCGGCCCGTGGTGCGGCTGCGCAACACGGCCCGTTACATCATCGCGCTGCGAGGGCTGATGGCGAAGGACGGGACGCCTGTGCCGGTGCCCGAGGGCTTCCGGCGCATCCGGGATGGCCAGACGGCGGGAGACCCGCTGCTGGCGCCCCTGGCCGCCCGGTACGAAGCGGACATCTTCCCCGTGCTGGAGGCCGCGGGGGTGCCGCGCGCGGAGCTTCAGCTCGCGTGGGACTTCACCACGGAGTCCGACGCGAACGTCACGGGCGACATGCTGGAGGTCCGGCGCCTGGCCATGGAGGCGATGGAGGCCACGCCGCCCGTCGTCACGGTGACGGAGGTCCAGGACGACGTGGACACGAACGTGGCCCGGCGCATCCGTGGCACCTTGCGTGTCCCGCTCTTCCTGGAGAGCGACCAGCCCGGGGCGCTGCTCGCGCGCGACGAAGCGGGGAACGTGCGCCGCAACGGTGAGGCGGAGGTGCCCTTCACGCTCCAGATTCCGCGCAGCGTGTGGGGGCAGGGCGTGGCGCCGGCGCGCTTCGTTCAGTACGGGCATGGGTTCTTCGGCCGGCAGGCGGAGGCGGATGGCTCGTTCGTCCGGCCCTTCATCCAGGCCACGCGCATGGTGGTGCTGACGGTGGACTGGTGGGGCATGTCGCAAGCGGACGCGCCCGGTGTGCTCCAGGCGATGGCGGCGGCTCCCAGCCAGACGATGCGCTTCACCGACCGCGTGCACCAGGGCATGGTGAATCAGCTCGCGGTCACGTATGCGGCGCGGACGACGCTCGCCGAGCTGCCGGAGCTCCAGGACGGCGGGGTGCGTGTCTACGACCCGGAGCAGACGTACTTCTACGGCATCAGCCAGGGGCACATCCTGGGGGGCACGTACGTGGCGCTGTCGCCGCACGTCTCGCGCGCGGTGTTCAGCGTGGGCGGCGCGGACTTCACGTTGATGATGTTCCGGGCTCGGCCCTTCAGCATGTTCCTGGATGCCATCGCACAGACGGCACCTGACGCGCTGGACCAGCAGAAGTTCGCCGCGCTGACGCAGACGGTGTTCGACCGCATCGACCCGATTACGTACGCGCCGCACGTGCTCGACGACTTGTACCCCGGCGCGCCCGCGTCGCGCAGCGTGCTGGTGCAGTACGGCCTGGGGGACGCGCAGGTCCCGAACGTGGCCACCGAGCTGCACGCCCGGGCCATGGGGCTGACGCAGCAACTGCCCGCCACCTGGCGCGTGCCCATGCTGCCCGCGGAGGAGGGGAGCGTTGCGGGCTCGGCGCTGGTGCAGTTCGACTACCGTCTGCCCGCGCCGCTGCCCGGAACGTTCGCGGACCTTCCCGCCGCGGACAACGCTGTCCATGAGGGCGTGCGCCGGAATGCCAACGGCCGTGAGCAGGTGGACCGCTTCCTGCGGCCCGGTGGTCAGGTGGAAGGCACCTGCGGCGGTATCTGCTTCGGCGGTAACTAAGAGCGCCTCCTTTCGGTAGGGAAGAAGTCGGCCCTCCTGCTGCGTTTGGCCGCAGGAGGGCCGCCACATGGGGCTGGTGAAAAAGAATCGACGGCTGGATGGTGATGCAAGAGCTGTGGGCGAAGTTGCGAGTGCTGCTCACTTTGCTTCGCGCAGGGCCACATGTGTACGGGCGCCGATGGCCCGCAGCCGTGTCTTCACCTTCAACCAGGGCGACTCGATTGATGAACAAGCCACCAACGCCCTTGTGGCGGTGGCACTTCACAAGACGCTCGCGGGCGCCCGTGTGGAAGTGAAGCGGGCCCTTCACGACTGCGGCGCCGAGTTTCAACCCGAGGCCAAAGTCTTCACCTCACCTCGCCGCCCCTGAGCCATGCCGGGCTGCGCGAGAGAAGCCCGGCATGGCTGGCCCGCGGGATCAAGGCTGGCGGCGGATGCGCGTTCCTGGCGTCATGTCAGTCTTGCCGTTCGTCTACCGGGTTTGCGGCGACCGAAAGCCCAGGGATCTCCCCCACCTCCAGGTTCGCAACGACCTGTTGCGCCTGAGATTGGGTCATCATGAAATTCCAAACAATGAGTGTGACATTTCCTGGAACGGCCGCCCGGAAGTAGAAGCGGCTCGAGGCCTGAGGATTCGACAGGTCAAGCGCCGTCACGGAGGGACCGGTGCAGTTCTCGGTGGTGTAAAACTGGATGCCGAGCGCGGCATCACCAACCGGAGTGATGCTGAAGTTCGTCAGAGGAGGAATGGCCAGGTTTCCGTTCACGTCCTGGCTCTGGACGACAATGGGACCGGAGCAGCCCCCCACCGCCACCTGTTGGGCCGGCGTGAGGAAGGCCAGGCTCACGGCGGGGCCAGCGACCACATCCACTGCGAACGTCGAGCCGGGCAACGTGGACGGATCATAGCCCGGGCCGGAGATGTGGTTGGAATGAATGATATTGCCTGTGCCCAGGTCCGCGATACCCGCTTGGTAGATGTAGCCGTTCGTTACCGCGCCATTTTCGAGGATGTTCTCCACGACCTCGATGTTCGTCCGGACACCGGGAGGACTCCCGTCCTCATTACCCTGGGACAAGTAGATGCCGATATCGTTGTTGTAGAGGTGGTTTCTCTGGATGGAGATGTTCGATGAAAGAGGACCTCCGTACAGCGGCCCCCCGTAGACGAGAATGCCGCTGGCGACGCCCGGGCCAGTGTAGGCATGACCGGAAACGTCATTCGCGACGATGCTGCCAGTGGCTCCGAGACCAAGCTGAATGCCCACCTGGGCGATGTTTCCAACGGGGCCTGCACCCATCACTCGATTTCTGGTGATACGCACATCGACGTTGCCAACCGCCATGATTCCGGCCTTCTGGTATCCCAGAAGGACGTTGTCCTCAACGGAGACAATTCGAGTCGGAGACAGAGGCTCCTGATTGCGGACGACAATACCAACGCCCTCTTGGCATCCGCTGGTTCCATCTCCCTGTCGGATGTTGAAAATCTGAGTATTGATGACAGAGCCGGAAGCATTGTCGAACTGGATGCCAGCAAGCGCGTCATCTCCCGAGTCGCAGACATTCGACAGCCCCACAGCCATGAGCCGCAGGTTCCTGTAGTGTGCGCTGTTGCCGCAGTTTCGTACGACAGGTCCGACGAAGCGCAATCCAGGTGCGTCAATCGCGGCAATGAAATGTCCCGCACCATCCAGGGTGTATCCGTCTGGGATGAGCAGCGAGAGGTAGGTGGCGCAGTTGGCCGTCAATGTCAGGACATTCCCGGCCGCAGTAACAGGGCACGGAATGTAGCCACATGTTGGATCTTGAAAATAGTCACGGGTACTTCCCGCCCCGAGTTCCGCCTGATGCACGTGAATCTCGCTATCGCCTCCGCCCTGGGTCCACTCATGCGTGGACTCTTCCCTTGAACATGCAAGCACTGGAAGCAAGAGTGCTCCTGTAGTGATTGTCTTAAGGCTCTGCCATTGACCCTTACTCATAAATTCCGCCTCTCGCAGAGAGCCTGCCTCGCCTGGACATCAGCAATAGAGCAAGTCCATTTAGAGCAACATGGACTCTGCGGACGGCGCTGTCCCACAATGCGAACAGTCGCTCACGCTCAAGGCCGAGTGTGATGCACGAGAGGCGGTTTGGGCGATTGGGTCGTGACGGAACACAGGACTGAAGAATGAGGGGAGACGTCGCACTCCCCCAGGGGAAGTGCAAGCCGACAGCAAGTGCGTCATCCTCCTCCGCGCCAGGGATTCCTGAGACCCCTCTCTGGGGATGGCTTCTCCTCGTGAGGTGGCTGTGCAGAAGCCGCAGAAGCAGGACAGGGCAGCGGAGCGCGGTCGATTCTCGGCGAGGCGGAAGGAGGTGCTGCGGCTCAAGGCCATGGTGGGCGAGCCGATGATGAAGACTGAGCTGCTGGCGGAGTGGGCCCGGTTCTTGGAGGGCAACGCACCGGGGTTGCCCTGGAGGAAGTCGAGAGGATGCGCGCCCAACGCTCGCCTTTCAGCGGCAAGCGGTACGGTCTGGCGCTCGCGACGGCCACCTGGCAGGTGCTGCGGGCTGCGGTGTAGCGGCACCGGGCCCGTCGTCAGGCCACCACGCCCCCCGCACAGGCCCGGCGAGGCCACACGGCGGCGCTGACGGACGCGGCGTTGCTGGAGGCCATCCACGGCGTACTGGCGGCTTTGCCCTTCCTGGGCGAAGGGCATCGAAAAGTGCGGGCTCGCGTGCACGCTCAGCCCCGCGCGCGCCTCAAGGGCCCGCGGCCTGCGGCTGCTGCGCCATGCGGGGCTCTTGGCCCCAGGGGACTTCACCACGGAGTCCGACGCTAACGTCACGGGCGACATGCTGGAGGTCCGGCGT
>BNCN01000019.1:0-89689 GCA_014656495.1 Comamonas sp. KCTC 72670 | reverse complement strand
GAGGTCCAGGACGACGTGGACACGAACGTGGCCCGGCGCATCCGTGGCACCTTGCGTGTCCCGCTCTTCCTGGAGAGCGACCAGCCCGGGGCGCTGCTCGCGCGAGACGAAGCGGGGAACGTGCGCCGCAATGGCGAGGCGGAGGTGCCCTTCACGCTCCAGATTCCGCGCAGCGTGTGGGGGCAGGGGGGCGCGCCGGCGCGCTTCGTTCAGTACGGGCATGGGTTCTTCGGCCGGCAGGCGGAGGCGGATGGCTCGTTCGTCCGGCCCTTCATCCAGGCCACGCCGAGCTGCCGGAGCTCCAGGACGGCGGGGTGCGCGTCTACGACCCGGAGCAGACGTACTTCTACGGCATCAGCCAGGGGCACATCCTGGGGGCACGTACGTGGCGCTGTCGCCGCACGTCTCGCGCGCGGTGTTCAGCGTGGGCGGCGCGGACTTCACGTTGATGATGTTCCGGGCTCGGCCCTTCAGCATGTTCCTGGATGCCATCGCACAGACGGCGCCTGACGCACTGGACCAGCAGAAGTTCGCCGCGCTGACGCAGACGGTGTTCGACCGCATCGACCCGATTACCTACGCGCCGCATGTGCTTGATGACTTGTACCCGGGCGCGCCCGCGTCGCGCAGCGTGCTGGTGCAGTACGGCCTGGGGGACGCGCAGGTCCCGAACGTGGCCACCGAGCTGCATGCCCGGGCCATGGGGCTGACGCAGCAACTGCCCGCCACCTGGCGCGTGCCCATGCTGCCCGCGGAGGAGGGGAGCGTGGAGGGCTCGGCGCTGGTGCAGTTCGACTACCGTCTGCCCGCACCGCTGCCCGGGACGTTCGCGGACCTCCCCGCCGCGGACAACGCTGTCCACGAAGGCGTGCGCCGGGATGCCAACGGCCGTGAGCAGGTGGACCGCTTCCTGCGGCCCGGTGGTCAGGTGGAAGGCACCTGCGGCGGTATCTGCTTCGGCGGTAACTAGCGAGAGGTGAATCGGGCAGGTGGCGCGTGTTTGACGCGGCACCTGCCCGTGGCCTCGGCTGCGGAGGCTGCCTGCGGCGGGACTCATCGATTCGGAATCATGGCCGAAGCCAGGCATCCTCTGGCAGCGGAGGGCATGAGGCCTCGTGGGCCCGCCGCGGAATCAATTCAGGTCGCTCGGGCACGGCGAGCTTCAGGGACTGAGCGAGCCGCACCAGGGCGAGCCCATTGAGATACACTTTCCCTTCCGTTGCGGCGAGCTCCCGGTCGAAGTCAGCCTGCTTCCCGTACCTCCGAAGCTGTTCCTTGTGCATCTCGAGCACCGCGTCGAGCGCGGAGCAGAACGAGGCCGCATTCTGTTCCAGCAACGCCTGGCAGATGGTGATGTATGCGGTGGCTTCGCCTTCCTCCACGCGAGTCCAGCGGTCGATGATGCCCTGGAGCTCGGCTTGGTTCGTGGGCGTGCTCAGCATCCGCTGCTGGAAGTGGTAGAAGAGGAAGTCCTCCTCATATTCAGCACCATCGATGACTGCACGAGGGGAGTGCTCGGCAATGCGAGTCTCGGTATCGATGTCCCCTGCGGCCAGCGCGGCGATGAACCCGGTGTCCTTGCTGATGGCCAGCACGTGATGGGGGAGCGGGGCTTGAGCGGAGCGCTGTTGCATCAGATGCATGCGGGCCAGACTTGACTTGCGCAGTGACTGGGTGAAGGACTCCCCATCCAGGTCTCTCAGCAGGGCGCAGATTCCCAGGATGCGGTAGGAGAAGGGAATGGTGAGCAGATCCTCGGCGTTGGCGTCGCGTAACCGTTCACCGGTTGGTGTCTGCTTGCAGGGACTGCTGGCCAGCGAACGGCGGGCAGGACGGCGCTCGACGGTGGTGGCCGCGGAGTGGGACACCGTCACTCGTGGTCCGACTTAGTTGATGATCGGCGGGTGGTTGCGGCTGGCATCCCAGACCACCCAGCGCTGCGCGTGCCCACCATTGAACGGCCAGCCCCAGACCGGCTGCCATGCCTGGATCGTGCCGTTCATGACGTCGAGGAAGAAGTCGGCTCCCTGTGCCGTGCGCGTGAACAGGAGCTCTGCTTGGGGCCCATTCCCGCTTGAGACGTTCGAGCGAAACCACTTCTGCTGTGGAGGCGTGGGGGAATAGCAATCCCACGTCTGGATCTTTGCGCCCGCATTCGCTGGCGGCGAGGAGAAGTCCAAGCAGTAATTCCGGAATTCAGGCAGGCTGATGTTATAGCCGCCGCCGCCGCCCAAGGGCATGCTGGTGATCTGCCACTTCGCGGCACCAAATGGATGACACGGATGGATGCCGACCTGGAGTCCGTTGTGCGGATTCCCTCCCAGCGCATCGAGGCAGTACGGGACCGCCCCTGGAACATTGGTGGATTCCAGGATGATGTTGCCGGGGACGAATGCATGGTTGGCGCCTTGCCATCCGATCCACACGCGCGTCGCGCCCGAGTTTGTCGGCAGGTTGATCGTCCCGTGGTCTGGAACGAGGTACCAGGTTGCGCCAGGGACCCCGACGCCCTGCTCGTTGGTCACCCATATGCGCGAGTTGTTTGGGCGTACGCTCAACACGGTGAACGGCAAACGGTCTGAATATCCGAGTCCGTTGAAGCAGCGCTCCGTGCCGGTTCCATTTGCTCCGGAATAGACACACGGTGTGTTGTTTTTTCGCGACACGGGACTGGCCACTCCCTGCGCCACGGTGCCCTCTTCGGTCGCCGTGACCTCATCTGCGATTGGGTCGCTCCCGTCCCCGGGCGTACAGTTGATGGCCAGTGCTGGCACCGCAACGAGAGCCACTGGACCTAGTACGGCGAGCAATCGTTCAAGCATGTTCCCGCCCTCGATACCACGTTGTGGATTCATGCATTCGGCGGCCCGCGTTGCAGGCTCGATAGAGACTCCCTATGCGCCGCCGATGTTTGTATGACAATCAAGCTATAGCACCGCATTCAGGAGGCTTGCAATGGACGCAGATGTGAGCAGTGTGCGAAGAATGCGCATACGCAATCGAGCGGCTGTGAAGGTGAGCTTTGTGGATGCTGAAGGCCTCGTCCATCCGTTGCACGTTCATCCGGACAAGGTTCAGGACAGGGACAGCGCACACTTGCTGCTTGGCGATAATTCCAAGGAGAACTTCCCACGCATGCAGAATCCGTTGGTGGGATCGGACGACGCGGGCCGGTGCAAGTGCTTGCAGGAGGAGAAGTCCAGTTGGGAGGCTGAGCGAGCTCCTGTGCCTACCCAAAACTCGGGTCGTTGCGTCATGAGTGTGTCAAGGCTGCGTCAAAACGCGCGTCATGACGGTGAGCGATGCGCACGACGGGCCGCCGGGACCTCTTCTCTTCTGCTTGATAGAGGTCGGAATTACGCCCGGACCAGACGTTTCAACGCCTCTCGGTCTGCGTGCGGAAACACACCTCCCTTCCTGTGAAGGGAGGCAGGATGGTGCGGCAGGCGCAGGTCCGTGAGAGTTGTTGGAAGAGAACCGTTGGCTGGAACTCCTTAGCTCACGGCTGCTGCGTAGGTTGGTGAATGATTATGTCCTGCAGTCATTCAGGAGGGCCGTGGTGGGGTTGGTGTTTGTGTGGGATTGCGCTGTTGTTTGGGGCATTGGGTGTGCCCTTTCGTGCTCTATGCAGCACGTGGCTTCACGCCGGAGCCACGTGCGCTCAACCGGTACATTGCGTGGTCTATGTCGCCGCGTCCGCCTTGGGATTCTTCATCAGGTGGTCGCCGTACTCCTCGCGCAGCTTCGTCTTCAGGAACTTGCCCGTCGACGTGCGCGGCACCTGGGGGACGAAGACGTAGTCATCCGGCAGCCACATCTTCGCGAACTGGCCCGCCAGGTGCGCGGTCAGCTCCTCCCTGGTGACGCGCTGGCCTTCCTTCAACGCCACCGCGGCCAGCGGGCGCTCGTCCCACTTCGGGTGCTTCGCGGCGAAGACGGCCGCCTCCAGCACCGCCGGGTGCGCCATCAGCGCGTTCTCCAAGGCCACGGAGGAGATCCACTCACCGCCGGACTTGATGACGTCCTTGCTGCGGTCGCAGATGCGCACATAGCCCTGCGGGTCGATGGTGACGACGTCCCCTGTCTTGAACCAGCCGTCCTTCGTGAAGCGGTCCGCGCCCTCGTCGCTGAAGTAGGACGACGCGACCCACGGACCGCGCACCTCCAGCTCGCCCATCGTCTCGCCATCCCAGGGCAGCAGCGTGCCGTCGTCAGCGGCCACGCGCGTCTCCACGAACGGCAGCGCGAAGCCCTGCGACGCTCGCGCCGAGGCCTGGGTCTCCGGCGCTGCCTGCCGCGTGGGCCCCTTCACCTTCGCCATGGTCCCCACGGGGCTCATCTCCGTCATGCCCCACGCGTGGACCACCTCCAGCCCGTGCCGCTGGCGGAAGCCCTCAATCAACGCCGGCGGCGCCGCCGAGCCACCAATCAGCATTGACCGCATGCTGCTCAGGTCCCACTTGCCCGGTGACTGGTCCAACAGCGCGAGGATGCCAATCCAGATGGTGGGGACGCCGCCCGCCATCGTCACCTTCTCCGCCGCCATCAAGTCCAGCAGGGATGGCGGGTCCAGGTGTGGCCCGGGGAACACCAGCTTCGCGCCCGTGAGCACGGCGTCGAAGACGAGCCCCCACGCCGCGGCGTGGAACATGGGCACCACCGGCAGCACCGCGTCCACCTCGCGCATGCCCGTCACATCCGTCATGCAACACGCCAGCGCGTGCAGCACCGTGGAGCGGTGGCTGTAGAGCACGCCCTTCGGATTGCCCGTCGTGCCTGACGTGTAGCAGAGCATCGACGCGGAGTTCTCATCGAGCTCGGGAAAGTCATACCGGGGCGACTCGGCCGCCAGCAGCGCTTCGTAGTCGAGCGTCCCCTCGGGCGCGGGCCCCGCGTCCGGCACGACGATGACGTGCCGGATGCTCGGCACCGCGTCCTTGAACTTCTCGTACAGGGGCCACAGCGAGCGGTCCACCACCAGCACGGAGTCCTCCGCGTGCCGTGCGATGTAGCCCAGGTCATTCGGGTGCAGGCGCAGGTTGAGCGTGTGCACGACGGCGCCCATGCAGGGCACGCCGTAATACACCTCGAGGTGCCGGTAGTGGTTCCAGCTCAGCGTGGCCACCCGGTCGCCGGGCTTCACCCCCAGCCGCGTCAGCGCGTTGGCCAGCCGGCACGTGCGCGCGTAGAAGTCCGCGTACGTGTAGCGGTGCAGCGACGTGTCCGGGTTGCGGCTGACGATCTCCGAGTGGGGGAAGAACGTCCGCCCACGTTCCAGCAGATGGCTCAGCGTGAGCGGAAAATCCATCATGCGGCCTGGCAGCATCGGCACCATTCCTTGTGAACGAGGAGGGGTACCGATGCTAACGGAGCGCGCGGGGCCACATCATCCGCGCGCCGTCGATGTCACGCCGTGTCAGCCGAAGAACACCTGTGCGACCTCGAAGAACTCCTGCGGCACGCGCTTCAGCTCGCGGGTGGCGTCGGCCAGGTCCACGCTGATGATGTCGTTGCCACGCAGGGCGGCCATCTTCCCGAACTCGCCGCGCGCCACCATGTCGCACGCGTGGACGCCGTAGCGGGTGGCGAGCACGCGGTCGTGCGGCGTGGGCGCGCCACCGCGCTGGATGTGGCCCAGCACGGACACGCGCGTCTCGAAGCCCGTCCGCCGCTCGATTTCGTGCGCCAGGATGGTGCCCACGCCGCCGAGGCGCGGCCTGCCTGCCTCGTCGAGCGCGCCGCTGGTGACGAGCTGCTCCTGCTGGTCCGCGGACAGCTTGATGCGCGTGCCCTCCGCCACCACGACGATGGAGAACGTGCGCCCGCCCGCGTGGCGGCGCTGGATGTGCTGCGCCACCTTCTCCAGGTCGGCGGGAATCTCCGGCACCAGGATGACGTCCGCGCCGCCGGCGATGCCCGCGTACGTGGCAATCCAGCCCACGTGACGGCCCATCACCTCGCAGACGATGACGCGCTTGTGCGACTCGGCGGTGGAGTGCAGCCGGTCGATGGCCTCGGTGGCGATGGACACCGCCGTGTCGAAGCCGAAGGTGAAGTCGGTGGCGTTGATGTCGTTGTCGATGGTCTTCGGCACGCCGACGATGCGCAGCCCTTCCTGGGACATGCGCGTGGCCGCCGACAGCGTGCCCTCGCCGCCGATGGCGATGACGGCGTGGATGCCATTGCGCTCGATGGCGCGCTTGACGCGCTCCAGCCCGTTTTCGACCTTGAACGGGTTGACGCGCGAGGTGCCGAGGATGGTGCCGCCCCGGTGGAGGATGCCGGACGTGGTTTCACGCGTGAGGCGGAAGTGGTTGTCCTCCAACAACCCCTTCCAACCATCTCGGAGGCCCATCATCTCGAAGCCGTGGGCGTTGGCGCGGCGGACGACGGCGCGGATGACGGCATTCAGGCCGGGGCAGTCGCCCCCGCCGGTGAGCACGGCGACTTTCATGAAGAAACGTTCTACCGCGCCCGCAGGCCCGCGCGACCCCCAAGTTTTCCAGAGCGCTCACCCGGGGACCTTGCGGCCATCCGTCCCAGACGCCGCGAGGGCGTGCCCCTCGGACGCGCGAGCCCCTGAAACGTGCAGTGTTGACCAGTCGCGTCATCCCGAGCGCGAGACGTGACTCCGGCGGCGGCCGCGCGGTGACGTGTCACGTACGCCCTGGATGGGCCCTGGACGCATGCCTATGTTCCGGGCTCGCCTCTGCCGGAGTGAGCCCCTGTTGAACATCCGCGTCTTCGACTCCGAACGGGAGGCCGCCGCGGCGTGCGCCCAGCGAATCGCCCGCGAGGTGGCGGACCGTCCTTCGCTGGTGCTGGGGCTCCCCACGGGCCGCACGCCGCTCAACGTGTACCGGGAGCTGGTGGGTGCGTTCCAACGAGGCCGGTTGGACCTGTCCCAGGTGCGTACCTTCAACCTGGACGAGTTCCTCGGCATCTCCGCCGACGACGCGGGCAGCTTCCGCGCGTACATGGACCGGCACTTCTTCCAGCACGTCAACCTGTCGCCGGAGCACATCCACTTCCTGGAGGGCACCGCGATGGACCCCGAAGCGGAGTGCGCGCGGTACGACGCGAGCATCGCCGAGGCCGGAGGGTTGGACCTGGTGCTGCTCGGGCTCGGGACGAACGGGCACCTCGCCTTCAATGAGCCTTCGGAGGGTCTGGTCGCGCGGAGCCACCGGGTGCGCTTGAGCCGCGAGACACGCGAGGCGAACGTGATGCTCTTCGGGGATGACCCCTCGCGCGTTCCGCTGGAGGCGCTCACGTTGGGCATGGCCGGCATCCTCCAGGCGCGCCGGGTGGTCCTGCTGGCCTTCGGCGAGTCCAAGGCGGAGGCGGTGCGCGCCATGGTGCACGGCCCGGTGTCGCCGCGGTGCCCCGCGTCCTTCCTCCAGCTCCATCCGAACGCTGAGGTGTGGTTGGACCCGGCGGCGCACGCGCACGTGTGACGAAACTCGGGAAAATGCTTTCACGATAACTTTACACAGGGCTCATCCTCCGCACCCGGACCGTGGATGCGGATGCCTCGCAGCCCTCGTCTCGCCCTGAAGCAGTGGCCTGTTCTCGATGGAAAGCGCCGGGTTCCGTCTTTCGTCCTCCCCCCGGGCCGGACGGCGGAGCTCCCCGTTGGCGCGGAAGTCTCCGGTCGAGGTCACGCCGCCGCGTTGGGGGAAGGCCGTGAGCAACGCGGTCGCTGATGGCTTCCGTGACGGCTTCGACACCGCGCAGCGCGGGGCGGCCCCCTCGTGCACACCGGTGTCGTCTGAGGAGTGGGTGGCGCCACGGGGGTGGGGCAGAGGCAGGATGCCCCCGTGTCGGTAGGTTCTCCGTCCGAGGTCCGGGCGGAGGCGCGCTGGGGGGAGGGGCGCATCCGGCCGCGAGCGATGCCGCGGCCACATCGCGGCGTCGTGCCGCGCCAGCCTTGCGTTGCGCTCGGCCCTGGCCCTTTGCCGCGGGCCGCTTCACGTTTGCCGCCGCGCTCAGCTTCGGCCCATCGCCCCTGGCACCGCGGGCGTCACCGGTTCAGCCCTGGCCCTTCGCCGCTGGCCTCCTCGCGTTTGCCGCCGCGCTTGGCTTCGGCCCATCGCCGCTGGCACCACAGGCGGCTTCACGTCCGCCGCGACGCTCAGCCCTGGCCCTTCGCCGCTGGCACCGCGGGCTTCTTCGCGTCCTTCGCCACGGAGGCTGGAGCCTTCGTCCGCGCCGGCGCCGCCGGCTTCGGCCTGGCCGCGGGCTGCGTCACCACGGGGACCTTCTTCGGCGGCGGAGGGGGCCGCGTCAGCTCCCATGCCGCGAGCACCTTGGGCACGTAGTACTCCGTCTCGCCATTCTTCGGCACGCGTCCATTCACGGAGCCCGGGCCCGCGTTGTACGCCGCCACCGCGAGCCGCACGTCCTTGAAGCGCCGGAGTTGCCCGGCCAGATAGCGCGCGCTGCCATCAATCGCGGGCTCCGGGTCGAACGGGTCCTTCACGCCCAGCATCGCGGCCGTGCCCGGCATGAGCTGCCCTGGCCCCATGGCCCCCGCCGGCGAGATGCGATGCACCCGCGACTCCGACTCCACCTGCACCAGCGCGCGCAGCAGGCCCGGCGGAAGTCCGTGTCGGCGCTCGGCCGCGTCGATGATGGGCTCCAGCGGCGCATGGCCCTCCATCAAGCACGAGGGCCGGTGCGTCAGGTACGCGCGAACCGCGCCCGCCTTGGCCTCCAGGAAGGAGAAGGACAGCGGCGACACGAAGCTGCTGCCGAACCACGCCACCGCGAGGTTGAGCAGCACCACGGGGGCGAACACACACGGGAGCCACCATGCCCACCCGGGCACCGTCATCCCCGTCTGCCGCGCCGCCCGTTTGCGTCCCACCCCTCCACCCTTAGGGGCGCTTGGGGCCTCCGTCCAACTTCCGGCGCCCGGGGCGGGGCTCCGCCGGGGGCAGCCGCAGCCCATCCAACACCAGCGTGGTGAGCGCGTCCGGCAGCTCCAGCGGATTGCCGATGTCCTCCTCGCTCAACACCGCCAGGAGCAGCCGCTCCACCGCGCCCACCACCGCCAGTCCGCTCACCGCCGGACGGATGGGGCGCAGCAGCCCGCTGGTGTGCGCCTTCTGCGTGATGTCCACCGCGTGCCGCGCGACCAGCCGGGCCAGCTCCGCCACCTTCGCCCGGGCTCCCACCGCGGGGCCCCGGCACTCCTGGAGATACAGGCGCACCACGCCCGGGTACTGGAGGAGCGCGCTGGCAATCACCGCCGCCATCGCGCGGTACGCGTCGAACATCGCCTCCACGTTGCGTGCGTCCGCGAGCGCATGCCCGCACGTCTCCAGGCCCGCGAGCAGCTCGCGGCGCACCGGCTCCAGCAGCGCGTCCACCAGCGCCGCCTTGTCCTCGAAGTACCGGTAGAACGTCCCCTTGGCCACGCTCGCGGCCTGGGTGATGTCGTCGATGGTGACGCCGTCCAGCCCCCGCGCCAGGAACAGCGTCAGGGCGGCGTCCTCCAGCTCCTGCATCCGCTCGCGGCGGTGGGCCTCGCGGCGGCTCCCGGGCCGCCCGGGCCGCTTGTCCGTTGCGCGGGCGGCATCCGCCCGCGTGCCACTCCGGGTCGACATCGGCGTGCGCTCCAGTCCGTTGCGCGGTACAAAAAGAGTGACCAAATAGTCATTATTGGCCGGAGGGCGTCGGCCGGGCGCTCCGCTGGAGGCAACCATGATCGGCATCCCCCTGGGCTGGGTTTACTCCAATTTCGGTGAATGGGTGCTGCACAGGTCCGTCCTGCACGGCCTGGGCAAGAACCGGAAGAGCTTCTGGAGCTTCCACTGGCACGAGCACCACCAGAAGTCGCGCCGCAACGACATGCTGGATGACCAGTACATGCGCTCGCTGTGGACGTGGTCGGCGCAGACGAAGGAGCTGGTGGGCCTGGCGGTGCTCGCGCTGGCGCACGCGCCGCTGCTGCCGGTGGCGCCCTTCTTCGTGGGCACGGTGTGGGCGTGCGCGGCGAACTACTACTTCGTGCACCGGCGCGCCCACCTGGACCCAAAGTGGGCGCGCGAGCACCTGCCGTGGCACTACGACCACCACATGGGCAAGGAGCAGAACGCGAACTGGTGCGTGACGCACCCGTTCTTCGACCTCGTCATGGGCACGCGGCGGGAGTTCCTCCACGTGCAGCCGCCCGCCGCCGAGGAGGCCCGGCCGACCGCGCCGGCGCCTGTCCCCGCGGCGGCCCGGAAGCACGCGTCGGCTTCCGGGCTCCGCTGAAGAGGCGGCGTCCGCCTCAGAACACCAGGTCGAAGTAGTTGGCGTGGGCCTTCACGCCCGCGCAGGTGCGCACGTTGGCCGTCCAGTCCTGCGAGGGCAGCGAGCCGCGCGCGTCGAAGATGAACTCGAGCTCGGACTCCCGCGCCAGGTCGAGCAGGTCCACCGGTCCGGTGCTGACCAGCTGGATGATGCGCGTGGGCGCGGTGCCGGTGCGCGTGTACTCGCCCAGGACGTGGGTGTCGTTGGAGCCCGGCCGGCGCACGGACACGCTGGCGCGCTCGACGCCGCTCAGGTCCGTGTCGGCCGTCACCTCGAAGAGCCGCAGCCGCAGCTCCGTCTTCACGGTGGTGTCTTCGGGCAGCGGGTCCGCCACGTCGCCCAGCGGGAAGTTGATGCTCCGCTGCACGTTCCCCGTGAGGGGCACCGCGGCGGGGAAGGAGAGGTCCCGCTCCGTCTTGCAGATTTCCTCGGCCTCGGCCTCGATGAAGAAGAGGGACTCGCAGCCGGTGGCGAGCAGCGCGAAGCTGGAGAGCAGCAGGGCGCGGATGGAAGTGTTTCGCATGGTCATCGGCTCCTGGCTCAGAAGAAGTAGAGGATGAAGCCCAGCTTCACGGAGGGCATGGTGGCGCGCACGGACAGGTTGCGCGCGGTGACGTCCGGATCCTCCGTGACGTCCTGGAGCAGGGCGCTCGCGTCGTCCACCCCGGCCCTCACGTAGCTGAGGCCCACGTGGAGGAAGAAGTTGAAGCGGCTGGCCGCGCCCACCTCCAGGCCCACGGTGCCGGTGACGTAGTTGTACGTCACGTCGCGGATGGCCGCGCTGCGGCTGCTCGGCGTGGCGCCCAGCCAGTCCACCACCTCGTTGTAGTCCGAGCCGAAGTAGTGGCCCGCCTCCACGTTGAAGGACGGCGCCAGGAGCGTCTGCATCGGCAGGATGCTCAAGCCCCCGCGCAGACCGAAGCTGAGCGTGTTGGTGGTGGGGCCCGCTTGCAGCCGCAGCCAGTGGATGGGCTTCAGCACCGCGGACACGCCGATGCCGTGGGGCGCTCCCGCGTCCAGCATCAGGCCAAAGCGGTACGGGCTGTCCCCCCCATCCGCCAGTGCCGGTGTCGCGGCCCCCAGTCCTCCGGCCAACGCGAGTGCCGCGCCATGCCGCTTCAGGGAGAAAGCCCTTCGTCGTCTCGTCGAGGATGTCGCCTTCGTCATGTCGTGTTCCAACGTGTTTCCGGCCCGGTGGCCATCATTCGCGCGACCGGGCGGAAAAAGAAGCGGCGCCGTGGTGAATCACGGAAGAAACACGCCGCTCCCTCGCGGATATCCGACATTGGCGGCCCCCACCGCCTGAGAATTCAAGACTCCGGAGCAGTCCGGTTGGCCGCGAGTCCGATGACGTTGACCATCAAATCCTTGACGCGCCGGGGCTTCTCGCCGCCGTTGTCGCGGAGGATGAGGTCGATGTCGTCGTCGGCCCGGTGATACTCGGGGATGAGGTCACCGCCGCCGTTCGGGTTGGACAGGCCCTCGAACAGGAAGAGGACGTCCTCGCCCTTGCGCCCGAAGGACGCGCCGTCCTGGCGATCACGGAACACGTTGATGTCGCGGTTGATGCGGTCGAACGGGTCGTCGAGCTGCGCGTTCGCCTGGTCCAGCACGTCGCGGAAGTAGTTGGGCTGGCCGCGCGAGTTGGTGTCCACCACGGACAGGCGCTGGTCATCCCAGCGGCCCACCATGTCCACGTTGATGACGCCGGTGATGGCCTCCAGGTCCAGGCCCGGAATGGGGTGGTCCACGAAGTACTGCGAGCCCACCAGGCCCTTCTCCTCCGCGCCCGTCCAGAGGAAGAGCACGGAGCGGTCCAGCTCGCCGCGCGCCGCCGCCTCCGCCAGCTCCGGCACCGCCGCCATCAGCACCGCGCTGCCAGACGCGTTGTCGTCCGCGCCGTTGAGCACGTTGCCCCGGCGGTCCACGCCGTCGTGGTCCAGGTGGGCCATCACCACGATGACCTCGTCCTTGTTCGGCCCCGAGCCGGGCAGCAGCGCCATGGTGTTCACCGCCTGGCCCGAGGACGAGGCCAGCTGGCGCAGCTCCTCCACGCCGCGCTGCGCGCCGTCTCGCGGCGGGGCCAGCGGCAGGCCGCGCGCGCCCATGGCCTTCTCGTACTTCTGGTTGAGCAGGTCGATGGTCTCCGCCGGCATCTTGTCGTCGAGGTAGAAGCCGCCCTCGAACAGCTCGTGCCCGTAGGTGCCCGGCTTGTGGACGTGGCCGCCCGTCTCGCCGCGGACTCCGGGACGGCCCGCGAACGAGTACACGTCGAAGCGCTGCTCGAAGGGGTTGTCCGGGTTGTTCGTGTTGGGGCCCACGAGGCCGTACTTCTGCACGTGCTGCTGCACGTACGTGGACGCGGCGTCCAACCCGGCCGACGGGCTGTCACGGCCCTGGAGCTCGTCCGAGGACAGGTACGCGATGTGCGTCATCGGGTCCGCGTCCGCCGCCCGGGTGTCGACCTCCGGCTCCGGCGCTGGCGTGGGCTCCACGGGCGCGGTGGGCGGCGGCGTGGGGATGTTGCACAGCAGCGGCCGGGGCGCGCGGGTGGACTCGAAGCGGTCCGCGTTCCAGCCCGGCGGCGCGCTGGCGGGTTTGGCCGCCTCGGGCGTCTTGGCGTCCCGGGCCACGGCGGGGCGGGGCGGAAGCGAGGGGAGGGGACGCGGGCTGTCGCTGACTTTCGTGGCCATGGTGAGGATTCCCGGAGCGGCGCGTGGGGGTGGCGCGTCATGGAATTATCCGCCGCAACTGACCGCGAGTTGTGTGGCTTCTTTTCTCGGGGGTTTCCCGGGGCGTCCCAGGGGGGTGTTGAGGGCCTGACGTCCCGCCTCCCTGCCGGTCAATACCTGCACCTGTGGGCCAGTGACACCTTGCAAGTCCGGAAAGCACCGGGGCTGCGATGGCCCGGGTCTACCGGCCCAGGACGGGGGGTCCGGATGATCGACGAAGTCGATCAACGTTTGAAGGCGTGGGTGGGCCGCATTGCCGGCGATGTCCCGGTGTTCCTGGGAGTCCCGGATCGCGAATCGCTCGAGCGAGGCGTCTGCCTGTATCTGCTGGAGCTGGGGCCACCGCCGCCAGTCCGCAGCGGGGGCGGCAGCCGCGCGCCGTTGCAGATTTCGGTCTGCTACCTCATCACCGCGGGGGCGGAGTCTCCGGAGCGGGCGCACCGCCTGCTGGGCGAGCTCGTCTTCGCGGCGATGGAGGAGGCGGACTTCGAGGTGGAGCTCACGCCGGTGCCCACCACGGTGTGGGCCGGGCTGAGGACCGCGCCGCGTCCGTGCTTCCGCCTGCGCGTCTCGGTGCGGCGCGAGCGCGCCACGCCCGTCATCCACCGGGTGCTCTTCCCCGCCGTGCCCCAGCCGACGACGCCCGCGGAGGCGCTGCTGGGGTGTGTCGTCGGGCCGGGCGACGTGCCCATTCCGGGCGCGCTGGTGGAGCTGCCCACGCTGAAGCTCACCACGCGGACGGATGCCCAGGGCTGCTTCCGGTTCCCCCGCGTTCCCCCCGTCGCGACGGTGGGCCGGCTGGAAGTGCGCGCCAAGGGGGAGCTGCTGGAGCTGGGGCCGGAGGTGCTCGCCGCCGAGCCCCAGCCCCTGCTCATCCGTTTGCCGTTGAAGGAGGAGTGACCATGTCGCCGAGCCACCCGTCACCATTCGTCACCGAGGAGGCGCCGCGCACCGACGCCGCCGGGACCTCACCGTGGCCCGTCGCGCCGCCGCTCGCGCGCGTGGCGGTGGACCCGCTGGAGCCGGAGGTGTTCGCCTCGTGGGGCCTGGGGCCGGAGCAGTTCGCGGCCTACGTGTCCCCCGCGGCCCGGGCCCTCCACGCGGCGGTGTCCACCGCGGATGCGCCGTCAACGGGCTCCGCGCCAGGGGTGGATGACGGCGCGTGGGAAGGTGCTCAGTCCCTGCTGGCTGGGGACGCGGTGCCGCCGCGAGGGCGACGCCCGGCGGAGTGAGGGAAGGGACAGGCTTCCGCGGCAGGCCGGTGGGACGGGGGGACCGCTGGACCTGAGGGGGAGTGCTGGGTTGACGGCTGATTCCGCACACCCCTCCAAGAAAGCCGGTCGATGTCTCGCGCCTTCGATGTCTCCGCAATCACGGACGCCCTCCGTCTGTCCTCTCGTGGGTCGGGCGAGGCCGTGTTCCTCGTCACCAACGTCCTGACCGCGCCGGTGCGCGCGAGGGTGACGGTGGTCCCTGGCCCGCAGGCCCGGCGTGAGTGGTTCCTCCTGGAGGAGGCGCCCGAGCGCGAGCTCCCGTCGAAGGCCGCGCAGCGGTTCACCGTCCGCCTGCGCGTGCCGCCGGGCACGGCTCCCGGGCGTTTCACCTTCCACCTGCGCGTGGAGGACGTCGCGCTCCCGGAGACGCGGTTCGCGGAAGGGCCGCCCCTGTCCTTCGAGGTGCCGGCCAGCTCGGCCGACGCGAAGGCGTTCCCCATGCACTGGGCGGTGACGGCGGTGGGCGCCTTCATCCTGGTGGGCACGGTGATGTCGCTGCTCGCAGCGCACCGAGCGGGAGAGCCCGGGCCGGGCGCGCCGTGTCCGGATGGGCACTGCGGCCGGGGCTTGAGCTGCCAGCCGCGTGAAGGCGGCGGCATCTGCCTGGCGTCACAAGGACAGCCCTGCGACGCGGGCACCCAGTGCATCACCGGCTTCTGTGAGCCGGGCGTGGGCTGCACGGTCCCGCTGGGGAGGAACTGCGCGACCGAGGCGGACTGTCCGGGGCTGCTGACCTGCGCGGACGCGCTGGACTCGCAGGTCTGCCTGTTGGAGCCGGAGCAGCCCTGCAAGGAGGACAGCGAATGCGCCAGCTTCTTCTGCAACGCGGAGCGCCACTGCAACCGGGATGACGGCCGATGCGGCAGCGACGCCGAGTGCCACAAGCCCGCGGAGTGTGGCGCGACGAAGCTGTGCCAGCTCCCGGACGGGCAGCCCTGCATGCAGCACGAGGCCTGCCTCTCCGGCTACTGCGAGAAGACGTGTCAGGTGTCGCCGGAGTCCTTCCAGTGCGCGTCGCCGTGCCCGGCGTACTCCGCCTGTGTCTCCGGCAAGTGCATCCCGGTGGACGGGGAGGTGCTCAACCAGAACCTGCTGCTGAACGCGCCCCGGATTCGCAAGGGCATCGAGGAGCGGCGCATCCAGCAGGGCGTCGCGCCGTAGTCCGCGCGTCCTAGGCGCCCGCGGGCCGCACCGCCTGGCCTACATCCACCAGCCGCCGCACCTGCGCCTCGCTCATGCGCAGGTGCGCTGCCGCGGCGGCGAGGTCACCCGGGACGAACGCGCGCATGGAGCGGGGCGTGAACCAGTTGAAGAGCGACACCACGCCTCGCACCAGCGCGGACCGGGTGAACACCGCGGTGGGCGGAATCACGTAGTCCTTGGGGACCTGATTGAGCGCCTGCTGGCGCTGCGTGGCGCTGGGGCCCGGTCCTTCCGCGAGCACGAGCTGCGCGGTGACCGTGCCATGGTGGCGGGTGATGAGCTCGCAGTAGCGCGCCCAGTCCTCATGCGCGGGGGGCTGGGCATTGTGCGCGATCACCAGCACCGTGCCCACGTAGGCCAGGCCCAGCGTCCGGGTCCGAGTCACGTCCTGGATGTCGGGCGCGTCGAGCTGGACCGGGTCCGTCATCGCCGCGTCTCTCCGTGGGGCTGCGAGCATGCTGGAGTGTTCTCCGGCATGCGGGCGTGTGCAACCTGTAATTCCAGAAATGCTTGATGTGCGGCGCGCCTGCCGGAGAACGCGGCGTCGCTCCGGCTCCTGACGGTGAAGACGGAGCGACGCCGTGCGTGGGGATTAGCGGGCGGGGACGCGGAGGACGAGCCCCGCCGGGGGCCGGTCCCAGGAGGACAGGCTTCCCCAGGTCGCGAGGGTGCCGTTCTGCCGGAGCGCGATGCTCTTGTTCCAGCCCCAGCCCGCGACGGCCGCGCCATCCGTCAGGTTCGCGGGAGGCGCTGCCTGGCCGTGCTGATTGTCTCCCCACGCGATGACGGTGCCGTTGGCGCGGAGCGCCATGTAGTGGTTGTCTCCACCCGCGATTTCGACGACGTCGCTGAGGTCCGGCGTGTTCGCGAGGCCGTGGTACGACGCTCCGAAGCCCCAGACCGTGGCCGTTCCATCCGCTCGGAGCGCAAGGCCGCTGCTGTTCGTGAGGGCAATGGTCACCACCTCGGTCAGGCCCGCGGGGACGTCGCGAACGTCGAACACGTTCTGTCCCCAGGCCACCACGGTGCCGTCCGCCTTGAGCGCCAGGCCATTCAGGGTGCCCGCCGAGATGGCCACCACGTCTTGAAGGCCTTCGGGGACGTGCCCCTGCTCGGCCTCCGGCGCGCTGATTGCCACCACCGTTCCGTCGCGCTTGAGCGCGAGGGCGAGGACCCCGCTCGCGCTGATGTCCACCACGTCCGCCAGCCCCGCGGGGACGGGGACCGGGTTCATGGTTCCCCACTTGACCAAGGTGCCGTCCGCCTTCAGCGCCACGGCGAAGTTCATCCCCGCGCCCACACTCACGACGTCGGAGAGTCCCGCGGGGATGGCGGAGAGACCATAGGTATCCGTGGAACCCCAGACAGTGACGGTGTTGTCGGGCCGCACGCCCATGCCCCAAGAGGAGTCGTACGCGAGGGTCCGCTGCCGGAGCACACGCATCGAGGCCGTCACGGTGGGGCGCCAGTCCACGCCCGTCACCATGGCCACCGCGTGCACGCCTGGAGAGAGGTTCGCGGGCACGCGGACCACCACCTCCGCGTCCGACCAGGCGAGGTACTCCTGGACGTCCACACCGCCAATGGAGACTCGGACGTCTCCACGCTCCTGTCCGAAGTTCGCGCCCTCCAGCCTCAGGTGGCCGCGCTGGACCGCGAGCTTGGGCGCGGTGAGCGCTGGCGCCCCCAGGCGGTTCAGCGACAGGTCGGCGGACGCGGTCTCGTTCAGCTGGACCTCCACCTGCGCCTGCGCCCGCGTGTAGTTGGAGCGGCGGGCCGTCACCGTGTACGTCCCCACGGGGACGTTCTCGAAGAAGAAGCGGCCCTGCTCGTTCGTGGTCGTCTGGCCACTCAGGCCGGAGAGGGTGATTGTGGCGCCGGAGTGGAGCGCCTCGCCTTCGAGCCGGACCGTGCCCTCCACCGTGCCGCGCTCGCGCCGCAGCGTCACGGAGAGGGACGTGCTCTGCTCGCCACGGACCTCCACGGCCTGCTCATGCCGCAGGTAGCCCGCGCGCTGGAACTCCAGTGAGTAGATGCCCGGGATGAGGTCGCTCAGCGTGAAGCGCCCCGCGCCGTCCGGGGTGAGGGTGCGGCCCAGCTCCGCCACGGAGACCGTGACGCCGGAGGGGGACGCGCCGTCGTCCAGCGCGACGGTGCCCGCGATGCTGCCTCGCGCGAAGCGGAGCGTCAGGTCGACGGAGGTCTGCTCATCGGGGCGCACCTCCACGGCCTGCTGCGCGGTGACGAAGTCCTGCTTCTGGGCGTTGAGGGTGTACTGCCCGGCGGGGATGTGACCGAAGGAGAACTGTCCCTGCGCGTTCGTGGTCGCGCGGAGGCTCGTGCCGCTCAGCGTGACGAGGACTTCTTCCAGGGCGCCGCCGCCTTCGACTTGGATGACGCCCGCGAGCTGGCCGTACAGGGGCTCCAGGTTGAAGGAGACGGAGAGCGTCACGCCCGCGCGAATCTCCACCGTCCGCTGTGTCTGGACGTAGGCGTTCCGGCGGGCCGTCAGGGTGTACGTCCCCGTGGGCACGTTGTTGAACGTGTACCGGCCCTGCGCATCCGTGGTCGAGGACAGCCCGGCCTCCGTCAGCGTGACGGTGGTGCCGGCGTGCTGGGTCGCGCCCGTCAGGCGGACGTTCCCCTGCAGGTTCCCGCGCAGCCGGGCCAACGTCACGGAGACCGTGGCCGTCGCGCCGGCGCTCACCACCGCGGAGCGCTGGACCTGCGCATACAGGTCCCGCTGGATGACCAGCGCGTGGGTGCCCGTGGGGACGTTCTCGAAGGTGTAGCGGCCCTGCGTGTCCGTGGTGGCGGTGGCGCCGGACGCGGTCATCGTGACGGTGGCGCCGGAGTGGTCGGTCGCGCCTTCGAGCTGGATGACGCCCGCCACGCGCCCCGTCGTCCGGGTCAGCGTGAAGGAGACGGTGGCCGGGGCCGCGGTCCGCACCGAGACGGGCTGCTCCGCCGCCGCGTAGCCCTCCTTCTGGGCCCGCAGCGTGTCTTCGCCCTGCGGCAGGTTGGCGAAGGAGAAGCGGCCCTGCGCGTCCGTCGTCGTGGTGGCGCCCGAGCGCACCAGGGTGAGGGTGACGCCCTCGGGGCTCGCGCCATCCGAGAGCTGGACGGTGCCGGACACGTCACCGCGTCCGAGCGACAGCGTCAGGGTGACTTCGCTCTCCTGGTTCGCGCGCACCTCCACCAACTGCTCCGCGTCCAGGTAGAGGTCCCGCTGCGCCCGCACGGTGTACGTGCCCGTGGGCACGCCGTCGAAGCGGAAGTGCCCCTGGGCATCCGTGGTCGTGGAGGCATTCGCACCCACCAGCGTGACGAGGACGCCGCTGGGGTCGTCCGAGCCTTCGAGCTGGAGGACACCGCTCACGCCGCCGCGCTCGCGCAGCAGGGTGACGCTGACGAAGGGGGGCTCCTCCGACTCCACGGTCTCCGTCTGTTGCGCGGAGACATAGCCTTCCTTCTGGAACTCGAGGGTGTACGTGCCGGCGGGCAGGCCACTGAAGCGGAAGTGGCCCTGCGCGTCCGTCGTGGTGGTGGCACCCGACTCCACCACCGTCACGCTGACGCCCGAGCCGTCCTCGCCGCCCTCCAGCGCGACGGAGCCTTCCAGCTCGAACTGGGCCCTCGGGAGTTCGAGCGTCACGGAGGCCGTCTCACCGGCCACGACCTCCACGGTCCGCCGGACGTCGCCGTAGCCCGCCCTGCGCGCGACCACGGTGTGGGTGCCCGGGGTGACGTCCTCCAGCCTGAACTGGCCTTCGGCGTCGGTGGTCGTCGTCAGCGTGGTGCGTTCGAGGCTGACGCTGATGCCGGCGTGGTCGGCGGCGCCCTCGAGGAGGGCCTCGCCCGTCACGCGGCCCCATTGGGGCCCGGCGTCGGGCATCGTCCCGGCGTCGGGAGTGGGAGCTGGCGTGGATGAGGGATTACACGCGGACAGGGCCAACAGCAGGGCCCAGAAAAGGGAGGGTCTGGCGAGACGCATGGGCAAAGCGGTCCTGGTGGAAAGGACGACAGGACCCAGCGCCGGCCTGGCGGGTCCCGAGGGTGGCGCTATGACGGTGGCCCGTGCGTTTGATTCACACTGCGGACGTTTTCACCCCGGCCCGTGCGTCCGGCTCCGTCCCCAGGAGGGACGGAGCGGCGACGTCACGCAACGACTACCCAGCGGGGACGCGCAAGACCAGCTCGGACGGCGGCAAGGCGAAGAGCGGGCCCGTGTAGCCCCAGAGCTCGAGCTGCCCATCGTTCTTGATGGCGATGTTCAGCCAATTGGCCCGGCCCGCGACCACGGAGATGGGGCCGTGGCTCGCGGGGGGCGTGGCCTGTCCATGGTTGTCGTTCCCCCACGCCACGACGGTGCCATCGGCGCGGAGGGCCACGTAGTGCGAGAGGCCGCCCGCGATGGAGACGACGTCGTCCACCTCGGGCATGGGCGTCGCGTGCGCGGGCAGCTCGCCCCAGGACACCAGGGTGCCGTCGGCGCGGAGGGCCAGGCTGGAGCTGGTCGTGGAGGCGATGCCCACCACGTTGCTCAGGCCGGCGGGGACGTTGGACTCGCCCCAGATGTTGGCGCCCCACGCCACCACCGTGCCGTCCGCCTTGAGCGCGAGCGTGTGGTTCTCACCCGCGGAGAGGGCCACCACGTCCTGGAGGCCCTCGGGGACCGACGACTCGCCGAGGCCATTCACCCCCCACGCCACGACCGTGCCGTCCTGCTTGAGCGCCGCGGCGAACAGGAAGCCCCCTTCGATGGCCACGACGCCAGAGAGTCCCGCGGGGGCACGCAGGGCATGGAGGCTCGCGCCCCACGACACCACGGTGCCGTCCGCCTTGAGGGCGTAGGCCGTGCCACTGGCCGCGGCCACGCTCACCACATCCGAGAGCCCCTCGGGGACCTGCTGGACGTTGCTGCTGGGGGAGGTCTCGCCCCAGACGAAGACCTCGTTGGAGGGACGGATGCCCATGCCCCACGCCTCGCGGTAGGCGAGGGTCTTCTGCGGCAGCACCCGCACGGAGGCCGTGGCGCTCCCGCGCCAGGAGACGTTGGGCGTCATGACGACGTCCAGCGTCCCCGGCACCACGTCGTGCGCCACCCGCGCCACCACCTGGGTGTCCGTCCAGGAGATGAAGTCGGTGACGGTGCGTCCGCCCACGGTGACGTCGATGGCGCCGGGCGCATCGCCAAAGCCGGAGCCCGTCAGCGTCAGGTGGCCGCCCTGGACCGCGAGCTTGGGGGCGGCGACCTCGACGTCGCCCAGGCGCGCCAGGGACAGGTTGACCGAGGCGGGCTGCTCCCGGCTCACGTCCAGCGAGGCCTCCGCCCGCGCGTAGTGGGGCCTGCGCGCCGTCAGCGTGTGGTGCCCGTCCCGAACGCCTTCGAGGACGAAGCGCCCCTGGGCGTCCGTGGTCGCGGTGGCGTCGTGGCCCGCGAGCGAGACGGCGACGCCCTCATGATTGCTCGCGCCTTCGAGCTGAACGATGCCGGCGACGACTCCCGCCGAGCGGCGCAGGGTGATGACGACGTCCGTGGTGGCCTGGCTCCGGACCTCGACGGACCGCTCCGTCACGTTGTAGCCGTTCCACCAGGCGGTCACCGTATAGGTGCCAATGGGGAGGTTGCTGAAGGAGAAGCGGCCCTGCGAGTCCGTCAGCACCGAGCTGTTGGTCTGAACCACCGCCACGGAGATTCCCGACGTGGTGGGGGCGTCCTCCAACTGGACCACGCCGGCGATGCTCCCCCGGGCGATGGACATCGTCAGGAGGAGCTGCTCCGTCGCGCCCGCGCGCACCGTCACCGCGCGCTGGAGCGTGGTGAAGCGGTCCTTCTGCGCCTCCACGGTGTAGTTGCCCGTGGGGATGGCGTTGAAGGAGAACTGGCCCGAGGCGTTCGTGCGCGTGGTGTAGCTGGTCCCCACCAGCGTGACGGTGATGTCCACGGGCGAGGTCGAGCCCTCCAACTGGATGACACCGGCGATGCCGCCCCGCTCGCGCGTCAGCGACAGCGAGACGGTGGCGGGCTGGTTCTCCGTCACCTGCACGGTCTGCTGCGCCAGGGCATAGCCGCTCATCCGCGCCTCCACCGTGTGCGAGCCCGCGGAGATGTTGTTGAGGGTGAAGCGCCCCTGACTGTCCGTCGTCGTCGTGGCCCCCGTTCCGGCCAGCGTGATGGAGATGCCCGCGTGGTTGCTCTGGCCCTCGAGCTGGGCCGTGCCTTCCACGCGGCCCCGGGCGATGACCAGCGTGAAGGCGACGGTGGCCGCGGCGCCCGTGCGCACCGTCACGGATTGCTGCTGGGTGGCGTAGCCCACCCGCTGAGCGGTCAGCGTGTAGTTGCCCAGCGGCAGGCCGTCGAACGAGAACTCGCCCAGCGAGTTCGTCGTCGTCGTGGCGCCCGTCTGCGTGACGGTGAGGGTGACACCGGAGGGCGTCGCGCCGTCCGCGAGCTGGACGGTGCCCGTCACGTCCCCACGCAACAGCACCATGGACACGGTGACCTGGCTCGACTGGCCCGCGCGCACCGTCACCGGCTCCTGCACTTCCGCGAAGAGCTCTCGCCGGACCCGCAGGGTGTACGTCCCCGTCATGACGTTCTCGAACTGGAACTGGCCCTGGGTGTTCGTCGTCGCGGTGGCGCCCGCCTCCACCAGGGTGATGACGGCGCCGCTGTGGTTGGCCGTGCCCTCGAGCCGGACGGTGCCTGTGATTCCGCCCCGCTCACGCGTCAGCGTCGCGTTGAACAGGGTGGCTCCGGTGCCGCGCACCTCCACCGTCTGCCTCGCCGTGACGTAGTCCGCCCGCTTCAGCTCCAGCGTGTAGGTCTGGGAGCCCAGGTCGGACACGGTGAAGTGCCCGGCCGAGTTCGAGGTCGCGGTGGCGCCTGTCTCCACCACGGTGACGAGGACGCCCGAGGCATCCATGAGCCCTTCCAGCCGGAGGGTCCCTTGAATCGAGCCGCGACCCCGCTGGAGGTCGAGCCGCACGGAGGTGGCCTGCCCCGCCTGGACGGTGATGGACTGCCGGGCCTCCGAGTAGCCCGCCATCCGCGCCACCACCATGTGGGTGCCCGCGGGCACGTTCTCCAGGGTGAAGCGGCCGTCGGTGGCCGTGCTGGCGCTCTGTCCGGAGCCCTCCAGGGACACGCTGACGCCTCCGTGGGACGAGGCCCCTTCCAGGTAGGCCTGACCCGTGACGCTGCCTGCCTGCGTCCCGGAGTCGGGCGTGCCCGCGTCGGAGGGGGTGGAGACCGAGCTACAGGCGGAGAGGGCCAGCAAGAGGGCCCAGAGCCAGGAAGGGCGAACGAGGCGCATGGAAGGGTGGTCCGTTCGGGGATGGGGTCAGGGTGAAGGCCCCCCGGAGTTCAGGGGGCGACCGCCGAGACGGTACCCGGATTCCGGTGTTCGCGGTGCATCGCGTGTGGGACGTCGTCGGGCGCCACCGCACCCTTGCTGCACCTTGTCAGAGCGGGGCGGCTGCAATACGCCTACAGGCATGTCCACCGCCGCGCTCCCCGCCGACTTCCTCCAGGCCATCTCCGAGGGCTTCCCCGCCGACTTCCTGACCCGGGAGCCCGCGGACCTCCAGGAGTACGGCCGCGACTGGACGCGCGTCTACACGCCCGCCCCGGCGGCCGTGGCGCTCCCGCGGACGACCGAGGAGGTCGCCCGCCTGCTGGCCCTGTGCCACCAGCACCACGTCGCCGTGGTGCCCTCGGGCGGCCGGACGGGCCTGGCGGGCGGCGCGGTGGCGGCGCGGGGCGAGCTGGTGCTGTCGCTGCAGCGGATGACGCGCATGGGGCCGGTGGACCTGCTCGGCAACACGGTGCGGGTGCAGGCGGGCGCGGTGACGGAGGCGGTGCACCACCACTGCGCCGAGCACGGCCTCACGTGGCCGGTGGACTTCGCCTCCAAGGGCTCCAGCACGGTGGGCGGCAACATCGCCACCAACGCGGGCGGGGTGAAGGTCATCCGCTACGGCCTCACGCGGCAGTGGGTGCTGGGGCTCCAGGTCGTCACGGCGCAGGGGGAGGTGCTGGAGCTCAACGGCGCGCTGGAGAAGAACAACACCGGCACGGACCTGCGCCAGCTCTTCATCGGGAGCGAGGGGACGCTGGGCGTCATCACCGAGGCCACGCTCAAGCTCACCCAGCTCCCCGGCCCGCAGGACGTGTTCCTCTTCGCGGTGCCGGACGTGGCCGCGGTGCTGCGGCTGTTCCGGGACGCGCGCCGCCAGACGGCCTTCAGCATCTCCGCCTACGAGTTCTTCACCGACAAGTGCGTGGCCCGGCTCCAGCGTCACCGCAAGCTGCGCCCGCCCTTCGAATCCCCCAGCGGCTGCTACGTGTTGCTGGAGGTGGAGTCGAAGGACGCCGCCGCGGCGGAGGGCTGGCTGGGCTCGCTGTTCGAGCGCGAGCTGGTGACGGACGGCGTCCAGGCGCAGGGCGCCGCGCAGGCCGCGGAGCTGTGGGCCCTGCGCGAGGGCATCAGCGAGAGCCTGTCCGCCACCGGCCTGCCGCACAAGAACGACATCTCCCTGCCGGTGGCGGGCCTGGAGGCCTTCTGCGCGGAGCTGGAGGCGGTGTTCAGCGCGCGCTACCCCGGCTGGGAAATCTGCCTCTTCGGCCACATCGGTGACGGCAACCTGCACGTCAACGTGATGAAGCCGGACGCCATGGACAAGGCGGAGTTCCTGGCCCACACGAAGCAGGCGGACCCCACCATGTTCGCGCTGGTGCAGAAGCACGGCGGGAGCATCTCCGCCGAGCACGGCGTCGGCCTCTTGAAGAAGGACTCCCTGGGCTATTCGCGCGCGCCGGCGGAGCTGGCGCTGCTGCGCGCCCTCAAGCGCACCCTGGACCCCCAGGGCATCCTCAACCCGGGCAAGGTCGTGGATGCCTGAGGGCGCCGGACGTCAGGACAGGATGCGCGTCTTGATGTCCGTCTCCAGCCCGGCGATGGCCTCGCACACCGGGGTGGACACGTCCTGGTCCAGGTCCATCAGCAGGTAGCCGATGTTGGCGTCCGTGCTGAGCACCTGGGCGTGGATGTTGGCGTTGAGGTCGGAGACGATGCGGTTGATGTCGCGCAGCACGCCCGGGATGTTGCGGTGCACGTTGAGGATGCGGTGCGTGCCCGGGATGAGCGGCGACTCGACGTTGGGGAAGTTCACCGCGCCCGTGCTGGCGCCCGCCTTGAAGTACTTCAGCAGGCTGGTGGCCACCTCCTTGCCGATGGAGGCCTGGGCCTCCTCGGTGGAGCCGCCAATGTGCGGCGTGAGGACCACGTTGGGCAGCCCCTGGAGCGCGGTGACGAAGCCGTCCGAGTTGCTCTCCGGCTCCTCCGGATAGACGTCCACCGCGGCGCCGCCCAGGTGCTTGGAATGGAGCGCGCGCGCCAGCGCGTCGATGTCCACCACCGTGCCGCGGCTGGCGTTGATGAGGCACGCGCCCTTCTTCATCTGCGCAATCTGGTCGGCGCCCATCATCATGTGCGTGGTGGGCAGCGCGGGCACGTGGAGGGTGACGAAGTCGGACGCGCCCAGCAGCTCCTCCAGCGTCACCGCCACCTGCGCGTTGCCCAGCGGCAGCTTGGTCATCACGTCGAAGTAGAGGACGCGCATGCCCAGCGCCTCGGCGATGACGCCCAACTGCGAGCCGATGTGGCCGTAGCCGATGATGCCCAGCGTCTTGCCGCGCACCTCGTGGCTGCCGGTGGCCACCTTGCGCCACTGGCCCGCGTGCACCTCGCGGCTGCGGTCGAAGAGCTGCCGCGTCAGGACGATGATTTCCGCGATGACCATCTCCGCCACGCTGCGCGTGTTGCTGAACGGCGCGTTGAAGACGGGGATGCCGTGGGTGTTGGCGGACGTCAGGTCCACCTGGTTGGTGCCGATGCAGAAGGCGCCAATCGCCAGCAGGTTCTCCGCGTGCTCCAGCGCGGCCAGCGGCACCGTCGTCTTGCTGCGGATGCCCAGCAGGTGCACGCCCTTCAGCCGCTCCGCCAGGTCCTCCGGCTTGAGGGCGGAGGGAACGCGCTCCACCTGGAAGCCCTCGGCGGCCAGCATCTCACTCGCGGACGGGTGGACGTTCTCCAGCAGCAGGGCACGGAAGGGGCCGTCACTGCTGACAGGGCGCGTCGGAGAGGGCGGGAACTGGGGAGTGCTCATGGCGCCTTGCGTTAGACCTGGGCCCTGGGGCTGTCAAGGGTGGGGTGAGGCGGCGGCGCCCGAGGCGTCCGCCAGCCACCGGCCCGTCCAGGCATGGCGGGCGGCCTTGCCTGGGCGGGCGTCATGGGGTGGGGAATCGGGGCTCGTCGAAGGCGTCGTCCTTCCAGGTGTGCTCGCTGAAGGCGGCGGTACCCGCCCGGGTCTGCGCCGTGCACCGGGTGATTTTCGCGGCGGTGAACAGGCATGGCTCCGCGTGGGGGAAGGACATGGCGGCGGCGGTGAAGGCGGTGTTGACCATGCCCGCGTCGAACTGGCCCGCGCTGAGCATCCGGTAGAACTCCCGGCTGAAGGGCAGGGCCTGGGAGGTCTGGTAGCGGCTGCGGAAGGCGATGACGTAGGGGGTGCCCTTGTCGATGAAGAGCTTGGCGAAGCGCCGCTCCCAGCCAATCAGGCAGGAGCTGAAGAAGGCGAGCAGCCGGGGCGCGTTCTGTCCGCGTTTGAAGGCCCGCTGGACCTGCTCGTAGGTGAACTCGACGTCCCGGCTGGAGTCGTTGAGGTCCACGGTCCACTGGATGACGCCGGTCAGGTCATGCCAGTAGGTCTTCGGGGTGATGAAGTTCTGCTTCGCCCACGTGGTGAGGGCCCGCGCGTCGAAGAGGGTGCGCACGCTGAGGTCCTGCTCCTCGGCGGCGAGCCGCTGCACCTTGGCGTCGTCGTTGCGGCACCACGTGGGGTAGCGCGGGATGGCCAGGTCCATGGACGCCAGCCGCGAGCCGTGCCGCGAGCAGCGGACGTTGCCGTGGGTGACGTGGTGGTAGATGTCGCAGTCGCCCAGGTCCGTCATCCACGTGTCGAAGTTCGCGTTCCGGTCGAAGTACCGCTCCCGGAACGAGCCTCGTGAGACGCGGGTGAACGCGTCGCTCACGTGGGCCAGCTCCACGTTCCACTGCAAGCCGGGGTCGGCGCGGTCGTAATAGAAGAGCGTCTTGAGCCCGTCGGGGGGCGTGTCCGCGTCGAGCGCGAGGATGTCCGCGTGGGTGATGTTCCAGCCGCGCAGCTTGAGGTTGCACTTGCCGCAGAAGTGCGGGTCGTACGTGTGCGCCGCCTGGTGCGGGTATTGAGGCCGGACGCCGTCCCAGTCCGGGTAGCTCATCATGCAGTTGTGGTCGTACTGGTCATGGTGCTGGCGCACCACGCCCATGGAGGCCTCGTGGTGGGTCAGCCAGAAGCAGTGGCCCACCTCGTGGGTGAAGACGAAGTCGGCGTTCGCGTTCACGCTCTGGTCGATGATGCCCTGCAGGTCGCCGTTGCCGTTGGAGGTCGTGGGAATCTCACCGACGTCCGACGTCCGGAGGGCCTCCCGGATGTCGTCCGACAGCTTGTATTCGAGCATGACGATGCCGCCGCACGGCGCGTGGCCGGTGCGGAGGTTGTTGGAGATGAGCGAGAGCAGGTACCCGCCCGCGCTGGGGACGTTCGGCGCGTTCACCAGCTCGTTGAACATGTCGCTGACGAACATCCAGATGTTGTTCTTCTCGCCCGAGGTGAGCACCGCCGCGGCGTTGAGCCGCACGACGGGGCTGGCGTCGTGCACGTTCAGGGTGTCCAGCAGGCCCACGACGTTGGCGACGGACGGCTTGACGTGCGTCCGGATGTGGTTGAACCAGTTCGCGTAGTCCGCGTTGTTGATGACCTGGGAGATGGTCCGGTACAGCGTCTGGGAGAAGTCGACCTCCAGGTAGGCCTCCGCGTAGCGGTCCCGGCACTTCTGCGGCAGTTGCCCATGGTTGCGCAGCGGCCAGCCCACGACGCCGAAGACCTCCACCCGGCGCCAGACGACGATGGGCCGCGTCTCGAACTGGCAGACGGGGTTGGCGATTTCGAGCGCGGCGGCGTTGCCGCGGCCCTGGTAGCTGAGCCGCGCGCGCACGCGGTAGCGGTCACCGGCGATGAGCGACGGTTGGAGGTAGATGCCCGAGCGTCCCACGCGGGCCAGGTGCGCCGCGCTGTCCGTGCAGGCCGGCGTCCAGAGCACCTTCGCCGCGGCGTCCTCGGTGGGCACCGCATAGGGCGCGTAGGGGTGGGGCTCCCGCCAGAAGGGGTTGCGGAAGTTGTGCTGCCGGGTGCGGATGCCGCCGTAGGCCGTGGGGCAGTTCGTGCTGCCGAGGTTGCGCTCGAGGTCGACGTAGTCGCTGCGCAGGACCCGGTTGATGTAGGCCCGGGTGCCGGAAAAGAGGCGGTCGTTCAGGGGCAGGTGGGACACGTCCTCGCCCGGCTCCTGCGCGGACCAGTCCACCCGCACCGCGCCCACGGCCTGGGGGGCGGCGACACGGCGGTTGTCATGGCCCTTGAGGTAGATGACGGCCTCGAGCGGCACGAGCGGGCGGTTGAGCTTGCCCGCCTCGCTCGTCGTCTTGTTGTGGAGCGCCGCCCAGTTGATGGGCGCGTTGCCCCGGCCGGGCGGAATCTGCCGCATGAACTCGTCGGTCTGATGGGCGAGGTCCTCGTCGAAGCCGACGGCCTCCACGTAGACGCGCATGGGCGCGCCATGGCCACCCAGGGTCGTCCCGTCCGCGATGGGGGCGCCCTGGTCGTCCACCAGCGTGGGCCGCGCGCCATGGGCGTGCCCCAGCGCGCCATCCAAGGCGTCCTCGAACTCGAGGTTCGTGGGCGCGGGCAGGATGCGCAGGTCGCCGTGGTTCCGGCGGAAGCGCTCCTTGGCCTTGTCGAAGAAGTCCGGCGTGACCGCCGCGCGCGCGGGGGGGCCGGCGTAGTACCCGAGCTGGTTGAGCTTGTGGCAGATGCTGGCCGCCGTGCCGCGGACGAACACCTCGCCCGAGGCCAGCCAGGGGCCCCGGACGACGTCCACCGAGTGGTAGAGGACGTTGACCGTCGCGGTGATGGGGGGCGGCGGCGGAAGGACGGCCACCTCCTCGCGGCGGACCTCGTCGCGCGGGGCCTCGCAGGGCGCCACGCTGTCCAGCTCGCTGTTGGGCAGGTCCTCGGGCTGGCGGAGGTCCTCGCCCTCGTCGGCCGCGATGACGGCGTCCACCCGGAGCGTGTACGGCGCGCGCAGGGGCGTGGCGAAGGGCTCGTGGACGGCGTCGTTGCCCACGTTCAGCGCGCCCGTCCAGTCCAGGGGCGCCGGTCCGCCCTGGCAGTCGAGCACGGCGGAGCGGTAGACGACGGCGCCCGCGTGGTCACGCACCTCCAGTTGGACGGAGACGAGCCGGCCCACGTCGGGCGGGTCGTAGGTGACGGCGAGCGTCTCCTGGGAGGGAGCGAAGTGCGTCCAGGCGCAGCGCAGGGGCAGGTCGGGCATCGTCAGGTCGCGGGAGTGGCGCGCCTGCGGTACGGCCGCAGGTAGTGGCGCTCAATCCAGTCCATCTTTCGGGAAGGGGTGAGGTACGGCCGCGCGAGCACCGCCTGCGGCCAGGCGTGGACCGGGTCCGTGTCGAAGTGCTCGCCCAGGCACAGCTGGCAGGCGATGAAGCGCGCCACGTCCCAGCGGCGCGTGACGCCATGCGCGCCCGCGGCGGTGATGCCGCGCTCGGTCCGGGCCCGCAGCTCCGGCTCGCCCAGCTCCGCGCACTCCCGCGGGAGCTGCGCGCGCAGGAAGCGCATCACGCTGGCCACGTAGACGCCGCGCGCCGAGCTGTCGAGGCACGCCATCTGCTCGGTTCGAATCCTCAGCACCGCGCACACTCCGGACTGAACGTCGGAATGTGTGGAATTTAACGTTTTGCCGGGATGCGCAGCAACGGGCGAGGGCACCAGACGCAGCAGCGGGGCGGCCCCTCCGTGAAGGAGTGACGCGCCCCGCCGTGCTCACGTCCTGGGTGAAGCGTGACTACTCGATGGTCCAGGCCACGGTGCCGGTGCAGCTGGTGTTGCCGTAGCAGCCCGCGCGAATCTGGTACGCGCCGCCCGCGCCGGCCGGCACCTTGTAGCTGGCGCTGGACAGCTTGCCGCAGCCGTTGCCGTCGTCGTTGGTGGCCACCTGCGTGCCCGCGGCGTTGTACAGGCGGAGGAAGGTGTCACCCGTGCCCGAGGCGCCCGCCACGTTGCAGGTGCCGAAGGAGAGGCGCTGGCCCGCCGTCAGGGTGACGCTCTCGTTGGTGGTGTTCTGCCGCGCGCTGTTGGAGTTGACGGAGCTGTAGTTGAACGAGCCGGAGGTGGCCGGCGGCGCGCTGGCGCCAATCGTCCACGCCACGGTGCCGCCGCAGCTGGTGTTGGCGTAGCAGCCCGCGATGATTTCGTAGGGGCCGGCGGCCACGGCCGTCAGGGTGATGTTGGAGCCACGGCCCGAGTCGCAGCCGTCATCGTTGGAGGCGACCTCGATGCCGCTGGGGCCATTGACGCGCAGCCAGGTGTCCCCGGTGGCGATGGCGCCCGTCACGCCGCAGGTGCCCACGGTGAGGCGCTGGCCGGCCGTGAGCTCCACCACGTGGCGGGTGGTGTTGACGCTGGCGTTCTGGGTGTTGCTGGCCGTGAAGGTGAAGGTCGTCTGCGGCGGCGGCGTGCTGTTGCACAGCCGGACGCTGGTGTTGGCGGCGCAGAACGCGTCGATGGCCGGACGGACGTAGGTGATCTCCTCGCCGGCGCACCCGTTCTCCGGGCACGTGTTCACGACGAAGCAGCCGCCCTGCTGCACGTAGTCGTCGTCACCCCGCACCAGGATGCCGGCGATGGTGTGGCTCGCCATGTCATAGACGGCGGAGCCGGAGTTGCCGCCGAAGGTGTCGGTGGTGGCGACGAAGTAGTCCAGCGTGTTGGGGCGGCCGTTGCGGACCCTGCCGCCCGAGTCGATCTTGAGCGGGATGCCGCTGCCGGAGCCGATGACGGCCACGTTGGTGCCCGTGGCGAGGGCGGCGTTGCCCGCGCGGATGGGGGCGGGCGTGAAGCGCGGCGTCGCCGGACGGTCCAGGCGGATGATGGCGAAGTCCAGCGTGCGGCCGTTCGACGTGTTGTCGCGGCGCACGACGATCTCACGGCAGCTGAAGATGTCCTGGGTGGTCATCGTCTGCACGGAGTTCGCGTTGGGCCGGTAGAAGTTGAAGGCCCACTTGAAGGACGCGCAGTCGCTGGCGTTCTCCACGCAGTGGCCGGCCGTCAGCAGCAGGTCATCGTCGATGAGCGTGCCCGAGCAGTAGCCGGGCGACGGGTCATTGTAGAAGCGCTGGCTCGAGCAGACGCCCAGCTCGCCCAGCGTGGGGCTGTCGAAGACGACGTTGTTGGGGTCCGAGTCGTCGATTTCGTACGGGTCCACCATGACGGCGCTGGCCTGCATCGCGTACTGCCGCAGGACCGCGTCCGGGTGCTCGTAGACGTCCATGCGGTCGTCGTTGCCATAGACGACCGGCTGCTCCGTGGTCCCGCCTCCAACGGAGTCGGACGCTTGCTCCGGCCCGCAGGCCGTGGCGGAGAGGGTACACAACAGCGCGCCGAGCAGTTTCCTGCTGGCGCCGGTCCGGGGGATACGCATGAGACGACCACTCCTACGGGAGATGTGAGGCCCGCCCCGTCCGGGGTGGGCCGCCGCAATATATGTGAAAAATGGCGACCCTGCTGTCGAGTGGAGCTGACAACGCCGGGGCGCTCAGTCCGCGTCGGGGTTGCGCAGCCACTGGAGGGCCTCCCCCCGCGTCTCGAAGGTCCGTGTAGGGATGTTCAGCATGGCCCGCTTCGTCATGCGCCAGGCCTGGAGGCCGGACGGCGCGTCGCTGACGACCCGCGCGGAGCGCTTCATCCCATGGAGCTGGGCGTAGGCGTTGAGGCTGGCCATGGCCGTCACCACGTCGCTGGGCATCACCCGGAGCTGGGACTGGTCCACCAGGGCGGACCACTCGCCGGCCAGGGCGGTGATGGCCTTCTTCACGTCCGCCAGGTACTCGGACAGGTCCGCGGTGGTGACTTGCGGGGGATAGACGACCTCGAGGATGCGGTCCTGCGAGTGAACGGTGATCTGGAATGGCATGACGGTGACAGGCTCCGGGCGGGGCGCGCCATCCTAGCCGCCGCGGGTGACACGTCTAGAGCGGGGGGCCAGAACGCCTTTGCGGAACCCACCTTCCCCGAACCTGTCCGGAAGGGCCGGGAATGTCAGACCCACCTGGTACTGACGTCCTTGCCGCTGCTCCGGAACCGGCGCGCCGAAGGGGCGCGCTGGCGGTAGCAGCCGGCAAGGGGGTTTCATGAACACGAAGTTGTACGTCCTGGGCGCGGTGCTGGGCGCCGCCCCGGGCCTGCTGCCGGTGGTGTCGGCACCGCCGGTGGCTCCGTCGCAGGAGTCGCGCCAGGACTCGCGCGGGACTTCTCGAAAGAGCCGGGGAGGCGCCTCGGGCGCTCCTGGCAACCCCGCCGTGGTGGCGCCGCCGCCGTCGGCGGAGGACGCGTCGAAGCAGGACGCGTCCGTTCCCAACGAAGGCCGCACGAGGGGCGGAGGTGAGCTGGAGGCACCCCGTCACCCCTGCGAGGCCATCACCCTCATCCAGGTGCCCTGCGACGCGCTGCAGGAGACCTGTGAGTACACGTACTGGCACTGCCCCGAAGCCGTGAATCCGCTCCGGGCCTGATGGATGTGAGAAGCGCACGGGCGGCTGCTTTCCGCCCGTGCGTTTTCTTTTGGGCGCGCTGTCCGCCGTTCCTGATTTTCCCGGGCCGCGCGTGTCCGTCTTGCTTGACACCCCCGGTGCCCCGGCGGAAAAGCCCGGAATCACAGGCGGTCCGGCCGTTTTCCTCAGAGGCCGCCAGGGGAGCCCGGCATTGAAGCTCGCGACGCTCAAGGACGGAACCCGCGACGGCCGCCTCATCGTCGTCAAGCGGGACAACTCGGCCTATGCGCTGGCCACCAACGTGGCGCTCACGCTGCAAGCCGCGCTGGACGACTGGGAGACGAAGGAGCCGCAGCTGCGCGCGCTGGACGCCCAACTGGAGGCGGGCACGGTGCAGAGCCGGCCGCTGGACGTGGGCGCGCTGCTGTCGCCCCTGCCGCGCGCGTATGAGTGGGTGGATGGCAGCGCGTACCTCAACCACGTCATCCTGGTGCGCAAGGCGCGCAACGCCGAGCCGCCGGAGACGCTGAAGACGGACCCGCTGGTGTACCAGGGCGGCTCCGGCGACTTCCTGGCGCCCACCGACGACATCCCGCTGGCGGACGAGGCCTGGGGCCTGGACTTCGAGGGCGAGGTCTGCGCCATCCTCGGCGACACGCCGCAGGGCACGAAGGCGGCGGACGCGGGGCGCCACGTCAAGCTGCTGATGCTGGCCAACGACGTGTCCCTGCGCAACCTCATCCCCAACGAGCTGGCCAAGGGCTTCGGCTTCTTCCAGAGCAAGCCGGCCACGGCCTTCAGCCCGTTCGCGGTGACGCCGGACGAGCTGGGCTCGGCGTGGCAGGACGGGCGCATCCACCTGCGGCTGCGCTCGGTGCTCAACGGGCAGCAGGTGGGGGACACGGACGCCGGACCGGAGATGCACTTCTCCTTCTTCGACCTCATCCAGCACATCAGCAAGACGCGCAGCTTCACGGCGGGCACCATCCTGGGCAGCGGCACCGTGTCCAACGCGGACCGCGAGCGCGGCATCTCGTGCCTGGCCGAGCGCCGGATGATCGAGACGATTGAAGAGGGCGCGCCCAAGACGCCCTTCATGAAGCCGGGCGACACCATCGACATCGAGATGACGGACGCGGCGGGGAGCAGCGTGTTCGGCCGCATCTCCCAGAAGGTGGTGAAGGGGCCATGACGGGCCTGCGGCTCTACAGCTACTGGCGCTCGTCGGCGTCGTGGCGGGTGCGCATCGGGCTGCACTTGAAGGGGCTGACGTTCGACTACGTGCCGGTGCACCTCGTGAAGGACGGCGGGGAGCAGCACGGCGCCGCGTACCGGGCGGTCAACCCCATGCGCACGCTGCCCACGCTGGAGTGGACGGAGGCGGATGGCGCGGTGCGCCGGTTGTCGCAGTCGCTGCCGGTGCTGGAGTACCTGGAGGAGCGCTTCCCGGCGCCGGCGCTGCTGCCCGCGGACCCGTACCTGCGCGCGAAGTCGCGGATGCTGGCGGAGCTGGTGAACTCCGGCATCCAGCCGCTGCAGAACCTGTCGGTGATGCAGCGGCTCAAGCAGGAGCTGGGCGCGGACGACAAGGCGTGGTCGGCCTACTGGAACGCGCGGGGGCTGGAGGGGCTGGAGGCGGCGGTGCGGCCCCTGGCCGGGCGCTTCTGCGTGGGTGACACGGTGTCGCTCGCGGACGTGTGCCTGGTGCCGCAGCTCTACGGCGCGCGCCGCTTCGGCGTGGACCTGGCGCCGTACCCCACGCTGCTGCGCATCGAAGCCGAGTGCCAGTCGCTGCCCGCCTTCCAGGCCGCGCAGCCCGACCGGCAGCCAGACGCGGTCCCCGCCTGAGTCCCATGGGGGCGGTCGCGCCTGTCCGGGCGCGGCCGCCGCTGGATGCGCCCTGGTGTCGACGCCCATGCACGAGGCCCCGCCTTCGTCCGGCAGCCCTCCGTCGCCGCCGACGGAGGGCGCGCACGTGTTGAAGGAGCTCGCGCTGTTGTTCCTCCGGCTGGGGACGGTCGCCTTCGGTGGACCGGCGGCCCACATCGCGATGATGGAGGACGAGGTGGTGCGCCGTCGCGGCTGGTTGTCGCGCGAGGAGTTCGTGGACCTGCTCGGCGCCACGAACCTGATTCCAGGGCCCAACTCCACCGAGCTGGCCATCCACATCGGCCACCGGCGCGCGGGCTGGCCCGGCCTGCTGGTCGCGGGCGCGTGCTTCATCCTCCCCGCCTTCTTCATGGTGTTCGCCATCGCCTGGGCCTACGCCCGTTATGGCGCGCTGCCGAAGGTGGACGCCGTGCTCCACGGCGTGAAGGCGGTCATCATCGCCGTGGTGGCCCAGGCCCTGTGGGGGCTGCTGCGGACCGTCGTGCGGACGCCGCTGGCCGCGGGCGTGGGGCTGGCGGCCATGACGGCGGCCTTCCTGGGCGTCAATGAGCTGCTGCTGTTGCTGCTGTCCGGGCTCGCCGTCCTCGTGTGGCGTGGCGTGGCCCGGCGAAGCGCCTCGGCCCCGCTCTGGGGCGTCTTGCCGCTGGGGCCGTGGCTGCCCCTGGGCACGACGGCCAGTGTCTCCGAGCCCTTCTCCCTGCACGGCCTCTTCCTCTTCTTCGTGAAGGTGGGCTCGGTGCTGTACGGCAGCGGCTACGTGCTGCTGGCCTTCCTCCGGTCCGGGCTGGTGGAGCGGTATGGCTGGCTCACCGAGGCGCAGCTGCTGGACGCGGTGGCGGTGGGGCAGGTGACGCCGGGGCCCGTGTTCACCACGGCCACCTTCATTGGCTACGTGGTGGGTGGGGCCCCGGGCGCGGTGGTGGCCACCGCGGGCATCTTCTTGCCCGCGTTCGTCTTCGTGGCGCTGAGTGGGCCGCTGGTTCCCCGGCTGCGCCGTTCGTGGGTGGCGGGCGCGGTGTTGGATGGCGTCAACGTGGCGTCGCTGGCGCTGATGGCCGTGGTGACGTGGCAGCTGGGGCGTGCCGTGTTGGTGGGCCCGCTGCCGGTGGCGCTGGCGGTCGTGGCCGCCGTGCTGCTCATCCGCTACCGCGTCAACTCCGCGTGGCTGGTGGTGGGGGGCGGCGTGGTGGGGGCCCTGGCCGCGGGAGGGCTCAGCGCGGGGTGAGCACGGCCTCGCAGGTGTGGACCTCCTGCTGAGGGGGGGCCGTCTCGCGGGCCGTGCACGTCAGGCGGAGGACGCCGTCTCCCTGGGTGGGTTCGCAGTGCCGGTTGACCCGGAGGTGGATGGGCTGCTCGTCCTCCCGGGGCTCGAGGGTCCCGTCCCTGTTCATGGCGAAGATGACGTCGTACTCCGCCAGGTGCCAGGTGCCCTCCGCCAGGACCACGCGGTCGAAGGAGGTGTCCCCCGTCGAAGGCAAGCCCGTCCGTTCATCCACCTCCACGTCGAGGTTGCAGTCGGCTTTGAGGGTGCGCACGCGGAGGAGGCCCGGCTCGCCGCAGGTGTTCTCGCTCACCTCGTAGGTGATTTCCTGCGCGTCATGGTCGCAGCGCCGTCCTCCGTCCGCGACGAGCAGCACGGCGGTGGTGGCGAGCGCGGCGGTGGCGGCGAGGTTCGACAGGATGATTTTCACGGGGAGGCTCCAACAGGTGGGGACTGCGCTTCACGGGAGGCGGCGCGGCCGAAGCGCACCGCCGCCCAGACGAGTGGCAACACGATGAGGTCGGTCGGGTCGGCCCAGGCGCGGAAGGCGGTGATGCCGAGCGGCGCTCCCACGGGCGTCAGCAGCGCGGAGAAGAGGTCCGCGGCGGGCTGGGACACCTTGAGCGCGGTGAAGAGGCACGCGGTGATGCCCGCCCCCACGGCCACCCGGCGCTCCCTGGGCCAGCGCGTGAGCAGCGCCAGCATCGCGGACAGGTAGAGCGGCAGGAAGAAGCAGATGGCGACATCGGACAGCTTGCCGGTGAGCGCGTTGTGGAAGGTGGGCTTGAGCCAGCGGTCATTCACCGCCATCAGCGCCACCGCGCACAGCGGCAGCGGCGCGAGGAACTCGGGCATCGCGGGGAGGCGCTTCATCGGATGCCCAGGTCGCTGGTGAGGGTGCGCAGGAGGATGGCGTCCGTGAGGAACTCCACGGGGGCCCGGTCATCCGTCAGCGGCTCGCCCGCGGGCACGGGCTTCAGCTCGCCCGCCACGCGCTTCGCGAGCGAGCGCAGCGACACGGGCAGCGACGCCACGCGCGCCTCGAGCCGCTGCGCGAGCCCCGGGGCTCCGGCGAAGAACAGGGTGTTGCTGTGGTTGCGCGCGTCGGCGGCCTGGACCTCCGGGAAGACGGTGGCCAGGGTGGCGCCCACCGCGTCCACCACCGCGCGCTCCTGCTCGTAGCGCCCCACGTTGAAGCAGGCCACGCCGCCGGGCCTCAGCCGCGAGGCCACGGTGGCGGCGAACTCGCGCGTCGTCAGGTGGAAGGGGACGTAGGGGAAGCGGAAGGCGTCGACGAGGATGACGTCGTAGTGGCGGGTGTCGCTCGAGAGGAAGGCGCGGGCGTCCCCCACGTGGACCTCCACGTCGGAGGGGAGGCCGAAGTGGCTGCGGCCCAGCCGCACGACCTCGGCGTCCAGCTCCACGCCCACCACCTCGACGCCTGGATACGTTTCGCGCAGCCCCTGGGCGCTCGTGCCCGCGCCCAGGCCCAGAATCAGGACGCGGGGCGCCCGTGGCTCGGTCCGCGCCATGAGGGGCGCCAGCAGGTAGTGACCGAAGACCTCCTCGCGCACGGGCGTCCCGGGGCGGTGGATGCTCTGCACCGCGTAGCCTTCATCGAAGACGAGGTAGCGCGCCCCGGCGCGGCTCTCGAGCACCTGGATGAAGGCATAGGGGGACTCGGCCACGGCCACGGCATCCGGGCGGTGGGGGAGGGCGTGGGCCCCCAGCGCGAGGGCCGCGACGGGCACGCCCACCGCGGGCAAGCGCCACCGCCACCCCAGGCGCCACGACGCCGTGAGTGCCAGCACCGCCGCGAAGAGGGCCATGGTGCGCGCGGTGCCCAGCAGGGGCATCACGACGAAGGCGGCCAGGAGCGTCCCCGCGATGCTGCCCGCCGTGGACGCCGACGACAGCCGCCCCGCGTGCGCTCCCGCGGAGGCGACCCCCGCGAGTCCGACGCGCAGCACATACGGCCCCACCGCGCCCAGCACGAGCAGCGGGGGCAGCGCCACCAGGACGAGCAGCGCCACCCGCCCGAGCGCGTGCGCCACGTCTCCCCCCAGCACCGCGCCCGTGGCGCCCGGGAGCAGCACCCTCGCGAGGAAGGGCAGCAGGGCCAGGATGAGCGCGGACAGGCAGAGCGCGCTCAGCAGGGGCGCCAGACGTTCGGTCCGGTCCGCCGCGCGGCCGCCCAGGTGTGCCCCCAGCGCGAGGCCTCCCAACACCAGGGAGATGAGGGCGGCCCACACCGGCGTGCTGCTGCCGAAGTAGGGCGCCACCAGCCGGGAGGCGGCCATCTCCGACGCCATGACGGTGGCGCCGGTGATGAAGGAAAGCCATGTCAGGGAGGTCGCCGGTCGCATGCTCGGACGCTTGCATGAGCAAGGCCCGTTCCAGCGTGAACCCCTTGAAATGACACAGTCGGAATGACAGCCATGGCAGGCCTGTCATGACAGCCGAGTCAGGACAGACGTGCTATCGAGCGGCCACTCCGCGCCGCTTCCTGGCGGCGGCGAGGGTCAGCAGCAGCACCGCGAGGGGCACGCCGAGGACGACCGGCCAGAGCCAGAGTGGCTCGCCCGTGAGGACGACGGCGCGGAACTCCCGACCCGCCGGGGGCGCGTCCATCAGCTCCGCGAGGTTGAGCTTCCACTCCGCGGTGTCCTTCTTCTCGTTCAGCGTACCGTTCGTCTCGCCGATGCCCGGCCCGTGGATGCGCAAGGTGAGGCGGTTGTTGACGAGCAGGGCCTTCGCCATGCCCTTCGCGAGCTCGCGGGCCGCCAGCTCCGTGGGCTCGTCACCCATGCCGGGCGGCACGGCGAGGGCCTTCTCCGGGTTGAAGCGCTGGGTGTAGACGACGTTTCCGCCCTGGCGCTCGATGTGGAAGTCCCAGGCGTCCTGGGCCGATTGCTGCCCGGTGCCATGCTTCGCGGCGGCGCGGCGGTAGAGGTCCGGGAGCCGGGTGACGTCATTCACCGTCACGTCGTAGACGAGGTGGACCTGGCCCTCCCGCTCGTAGTTCCGGAGCATCACCTGGGTGACCTCCGGGTCTTCTCGCAGGGCCTTCTCGACGGCGCGCGCCTGCGTCAGCAGCGCTTCTTGGGTGCCCGCCGAGCCGTCCAGCTTCGCCAGGGCCGTCAGCGACCTGGGCATCGCCAGGTCCACCACCAGCCGCGCCGAGCCTCCGGGTTCAATCCAGAGGTCTTGCTGGACGTCGAAGCAGCCCGTCGCCGACAGCAGGAGCAGCGACAGGGTGGTCAGCAGCAGCGAGGGACGGCGTGAGCCAGGAGGCATGGCTCACCAGTATGCTGGGTCTGTTTCACGCGGAGAAGGGCAGCGGCGCGACCTTCACCGTGGTGGTGCCTCCGGCCAGGGTCAGCTCGGTGCCGGGCTCCAGCGAGTCGCGGTGCACGTAGCCCAGGGCCACGCGCTGCCCCGCCACCGGCGACTGCACCACGCTGGTCAGCCAGCCCACCTTCTTCTCCCCGCGGCGCAGCTCGGTACCGGGGGCCACGTCCGCGTCACCCAGCAGCAGGCCCGTCAGCTTGCGGTTCATCTGGCCGCGGAAGGTGGCGCGGGCGATGACCTCCTGCCCGATGTAGCAACCCTTGTTGTAGGAGATGGCGTTCGTCAGGTTGGCTTCCAGGGGAATGGTGGTGTCCACCATGTCCTTGCCATAGCGGGGGACGCCGGCCTCCACGCGCAGCAGCTCCAGCGTGTCATAGCCCAGGGGCTTCAGGCCGTGGGCGGCGCCGGCTTCCGTCAGGGCATTCCAGGCGGCCTCCAACCCTGCGCGCGGCACCCACACATCCACCCCATGGGCTTCGATGGCGGTGTTCCCGAGCAGCACGACGTCCTGGCCCGCCAGGGTGGCCGTCCGGGTGGCGTGGTGGGACAGGGGCGCATGGGGGCTGCCCAGGGCGGCGGACAGGACGGCCTCCGTCTGGGGGCCGAGCAGCCGGAGCAGGGCCCACTCGTCCGTGGCCACGTGCAGCTCGGCGTCCTCGGAAATGAGGTATTTGTCCAGGAAGTCCCGCACCTTGGCGCCGGTCCCCGGCTCCAAATCCAGCAGGAGGTCCGCCTCCCGCTTGAGGATGCGGGCATCCGCCACCATGGCCCCCTTCACGGTCACCATGGCGGCATAGGTCGCGGTGCCCACGGGCAGGTTGTTCACCTCTTGGGTGACCATCCCATGTAGGAAGGAGGCCCGGTCCTCCCCAGTGATTCGGAGGGTTTCGCGGTAGGAGGCATCATGGAGGGCCACGGACTGCTTCGCCGCCCGGTACGCTCCCTCCGTGTCCTCGTACCCGGCCACGGTTTCCCGGCCGCCCACGTCGCCAAAGCGGGCGCCCGCCTTCTCGTGAAGAAAATGCAGAGACAGCGGTTCCATGTCCGTCGCTATATAGAGGCGAAGGAGCGAATGCCACGATGGATGTGAAGCACCTGTCGTCCTTCCAGGACTTCTCGCCAGAGAAGCTCCTGAAGCACAACGTCTTCCAGTCCGGCCGTTTCTTCCTGGACGTGTACTGCCTTCAGCCTGGGCAGGCACAGAAGCCCCACCACCATGCGGCGTCGGACAAGGTGTATGTCGTCCTCGACGGCCGCTGCCGGTTCCGCGTGGGGGCCGAAGAGGAAGTCCACGGCCCCGGCGCCGCCATTTTCGCCCCAGCGGGCGCCGAGCACGGCGTCACCAATGACGGCCCCGATGCCGCCCGCCTCCTCGTTTTGATGACCCCGCCCCCGGAGCATGCATGAGCTCGAAGTCTTCCTCCTCGCCCACTCCCGTGGCGACTCGCGGCGCGTTGGCGCTGCTGGTCCTGGGCCTCGCGGTGAGTGGCCTCGCCATCTACCAGTGGATGCAGCTCCTCACCCTGCGCGGCGGCGGCGCCACCTCGTGCGGTTTCTCCGAGACGGTGAACTGCGAGACGGTGTGGAACTCCGCCTTCGCCAGCCGCGTGCATGAGCTGGTGGGCATCCCCGTCGCGGGTCTGGGGCTCGTGTGGGGTCTGGCCGCGGTGGGCCTGTCCGCGCTGTTCCTGACGTGGGCGAGCGCGGGCAAGGACGTGCGTCCGGCCGCCAATGGCCTGCGCCTGGTGGCCGCTGCGGGCATCGTGTCCGTGGTCGTCTTCGGCGTGGCGAGCGCCCAGTCGGGCGCGATGTGCCCCACGTGCCTCGCGACGTACGCGTTGGTGGCGGTGTTCGCGGGCGTGGCGGTGAAGGGGCTGCCCGGGCCGGTGCTGCCGGGCGCGGGCGAGTGGGGCGCCTCGCTGAAGTGGACGGTGGGCATCACGGCCGCCGTCTTCGTCGCGGCGCTGATGCCGGGCCGGGCCACGCCCAAGGCGTCGGATGCCTCGGGGGCCTCGCTGCTGCCGCCCGCGCCGCCGGTGGCGAGCACGCCGCTGCCGGGGGTGACGCCGCGCGAGACGCCGCCTCCGCCCGCGTCGCTGGAGGAGTTCCTTCGCTCGCTGCCGCCGCAGCACCAGCAGTTCCTGTCGGACGCGCTGGCCGCGTACCGCGCCGAGACGCCGCAGCCGGCCGCCGCGCCCGCGCGGCACCGCTACGGTCCGGTGGACGCGCCGGTGAAGATCGTCGAGTGGACGGACAGCAAGTGCCCCCACTGCAAGTCGCTGGTGGAGGAGCTGTCCGCGCTGAAGAAGCGCGTGCCCGAAGGGAAGCTGTCGCTGGAGGCGCGGCAGTTCCCGCTGGATGGCGCGTGCAACCCGGCGATTCCGCGCCGGGGCCCGGATGCGCCCAGCGTGCGCTGCGTGGCGGCGCGCGCGCAGATCTGCCTGGAGGGGGCGCCGGACTACTGGGAGCTGCGCGAGAAGATGTTCGCCGCGCAGGCGGTGTTGGACACGGAGCGGGCGGTGGAGATTGCCTCGTCGGGCTCGGTGCCGCGCTCGCAGCTCGAGGTGTGCATGAGCAGCCCGGCCACGGCGGCGAAGCTCCAGGAGGACTCCCGCTACGCCATGCGCCACCACATCCAGGGCACGCCGCTGGTGCTGGTGAATGGCCGTGAGGCGATGCCCTCGGCGCCGTTCCTGTATGCGCTGGTGATGGCGGACGGCAACCCGAGCGCTCCCGCGTTCAGCGTGCTGCCGCCGCCGCGTCCGCGTCCGGCCGGTGGTCACGACGACCACGCGGGTCACAACCACTGAGGACGTTGGGCTCGCGCAATGGGCAAGCGTGACAAGAAGGCGGAGCCGCCCGCGGCACCGGCGGCTCCGTTCAACAATCCGTTCGCCGCGTTGTCGGCGCAGCGTGAGGCGCTGCCCCAGGCGCCCGCGGTGCCCGTGGCGGCTGCTCCGGTGAAGGCCGAGCCCAAGGGCCCCGCGCGCGCGGTGGTGCGGATGGAGCGCAAGGGTCGTGGCGGCAAGGAAGTCACGGTGGTGGAGCACCTGGAGCTGCCCGCGTCTCAGCGCGAGGCGTGGCTCAAGGCGCTGAAGAACTCGCTCGGCTGCGGCGGCGTGGTGGAGGACGACACGCTGGTGCTCCAGGGCGACCAGCGTGAGCGGCTCCCCGCGCTGCTGGAGGCCCGGGGCGTGCGCAAGGTGACGGTGGGCTGAATCACCCCTCGGGTGCGTCACCCCGGGGCGCGCTGAGGGCCATGTTGTCTCCCGCTTTTCCGAGTTCGGCCATCTCGGGTGGCGTGTGGCTGGGCCCGTCGCATTGCCGCTGGCATCTCGTGGGCGGCTCAAGTCGCGCGATGGCCAGCACTCCAGATGCGTGACGCACGGGGTTGGATACCCAACGCCCATCCTATAACGTTGGGCAGGACATGCGAACGCGCCTGCCCATCCGAACTGTCCTGCTTTTCGTGCTCGCGGTTTCGTCATCCGCTCAGGCCAGTGACGAGCGTGACACGCCCTTTGTTCGGCCCATCATGCTCTCCGAGCACCCTGCCGACGGCACTCACTCCATCTACGTGAAGGGACAGATGGTCACGACGCTGCGGTTCGAGCAATGGGTAGAGCCAGGCAAGACGAAGATGATGGGTTGGGAAGGCCGACTCGAACCGCTGGTGGTGGTGCGCAACAAGGTGCTCCTCGAACCCATTCGTGACCTCAACAGGGACGAAGGAATCCCCTTGCTCGTGACACTGGTGGATGGGACTGAAATCCCGTTCCTCGTGAGGCCTCCTTGGCGCAAGCGGGACGGGGAGTGGCCACCGGTTCTGGACCAGCAGGTCGACGTGTTCCAAGACAGGGAGAGCTATGCGGCCATGCGTGCGGCCCTGATGGATGCACTCAAGAAGAACGACACGCTTGCTGAAGAGAATGGGCGCTACCGCAAGGAAGAGAACTCCGTCGATCATGCCTACGCAACGCTCCTTGCGAACGGACACGCGAAGAAGACGCCATTTCGATTCGTAGTGGCTGCCCGCCCGAAGGATCCGGATATGGAGATGCTCGTCGAGGTCTTCTCAGGGCCCGGCAAAGCGGCAGCACTCATCACCCTCAAGAACATCCACCATGGCGACACCTGGGAGTTCGCGGGTGCCTACCTGACGCGCGACCTGACAGGCTACACGAAGCAGCCCTTCGCACTTCGGATGACGCGTTCTGCGATTTCCCCGGGGCAGTCAGGAACCATCGCGGTCGTGGCGGACAAGAGCGCCTTTGAAAAAGACGGGCAGCTCGTGGACCTTGCCCTTCAGATTTTTCGATCTGACGGGAACCAGCAGCTCGTGGTGAGGATGGATCGCACCCTGATTCGGCAGTAGAAATGCCGGTCATGCGCACCACCGCTCTGATGAGCATTACTGCCGTCCTGCTCGCCACGACTTCCGGCTGCACCACGGCCGGAGGCGTTGCGCTGCGCTCTGACGGTACTCCGGGACTGCAAGAGTGCTCGGAAGATGCTCTGAAGACGATGCGAATCTTGCGGCTGCGCGTTGGGGATTCCTCGTTGGTTGAACTCGATGCGAACCAGATGAGGTCTCGCCGCATCACCCTCTACGATGGCCCGGTCGAAAGCGTCCTCATGCGCGATATGGGCATTTTGGAGACGACGACCCGCTTGTACGGGCAGGTCTGGACGAGCGGTCCGCAGGTGGTCATCCGATACTATGAGGCCTACCCTCCGGATGGTGACAAGGTTCCGATCTGTGCGGTGGCACGACTCAGTGACGACCAACTGCGGAAGCGACCCGAGTCGAAGCCGGGCACGGCCATTCTTGATGGCTCCATGGCGGCCGTTGCCATCGTCGATGCCTTCCGGTGACTCGCTCGTTGGGTTGACCACTCCTAGGGGTGTTGCCCGCACGGCCCTCACGCGGTGGACAGCCATGGCTGCCGCCACCAGCCTGCGCAGGTAGAAGATGTTCAAGGCGCTGACGGTGGCAGGGCTCGTCATGGTGCTTCACGGCTGCGCCACGACTGCACCCGCTTGGAAGGGCGAGGTTCCGTGGCCGAACAATCATTCGGCGAGAACCATTGTCGAGCCCAGCGAGGCAGGCGCAGCGCTGGCTGCCGCAGGTGCCATCCGTGAGGTGGTGAGAACCAACCCCTTTCCCAACCTGTTCGCGGGATGCTCAAGCCCGGAGCGGGGAATGGATGTGTCCGTCTTCGCAGCGTCGACGCAGGGCTTGTACTTCGTTGTTGTGGACCAGCGTTTTGACCGCTGTGGCGGCCCGAGCGGACGTGTCCTCGACTGGTGGGAAGTCTATGCGGTGACGTCCCAGGGCGAGGTGATCGCAAAGGCTCCGACTCCAACAAGTGAGGACCATTCAGCGTCACCGAATCAGAATGCATTCCCTCCAGCAGTGCCTCCTCCGGACACGGGCACCGCTCCTTCCGTGCCAGTGCATTGCCAACCGGAAAGCTTGGACACAAACCGGTAAATGAGAAGGTCGCCATGAAAGGACCAGGGCTCAACAGGCTCGTGGCGCGCGGTACTCATGGATTGGAGCCTCATCGTGACCATCAAGGGCCACCCGGACCAGTATCTTCTGCTGGTGGCAACGAAGCTCCCCCGCTGCATCGACGAGAAGGCGTCCAAGGTGTAGCCCCTTCCCAGGCACGAAAAAGCCCGGGCCGCCGTGAAGGCGCCCGGGCTTCGTGTGACAACCGTCTGCGCCGCGACGACTACAGCGCGGCGATGATGGCGTCGGTGAACTCGCGGGTGGTGGCCTTGCCACCGATGTCGCCCGTGCGAACCTCGCCGGAGCTGTACACCTTCCAGATGGCGTTCTCCATGCTGCGCGCCGCCTCGCCCATCTCCAGGTAGTCCAGCATCATCACCGCGGACATCATCAGCGCGGTGGGGTTCGCGATGCCCTTGCCCGCGATGTCCGGGGCGGTGCCGTGCACGGCCTCGAAGACGGCGGTGCGCTCGCCGATGTTCGCGCCGGGGACGACGCCCAGGCCGCCGACGAGGCCCGCGCACAGGTCGCTGAGCACGTCGCCGTAGAAGTTCTCCGCCACCAGCACGTCGAAGCGGGTCGGGTCCTTCACCAACTGCATGCAGAGGTTGTCGATGATGACCTCCTCGTAGGTGACCTCCGGGAACTCACGGCCGACCTTGCGGCAGCAGTCCAGGAACAGACCGTCCGACAGCTTCATGATGTTCGCCTTGTGCACGGCGGTGACCTTCTTGCGGCCGTGCTTGCGGGCGTGTTCGAAGGCGAAGCGGGCGATCCGCGTGGAGGCCTTCTCGGTGATGATCTTCAGCGACTCCACGACGCCCGGGACGATGATGTGCTCCAGGCCGGCGTAGAGGCTCTCCGTGTTCTCGCGCACCACGACGAGGTCCACGCCCTCGTAGCGCGTCTTCACGTTCGGGACGCTCTTCACGGGGCGCAGCGAGGAGTACAGGTCCAGCCGCTTGCGCAGGCCGACGTTGGCCGACGGCAGACCGCCGCCCACCACGGTGCCCGTGGGGCCCTTGAGCGCGATACCGCTGCGCAGCACCGCCTCCACCGTCTCGTGAGGCAGGTTGGTGCCGTACTTGGCCACCACCTCCGTGCCTGCGTCCTTGTACTCGAAATCGAGCGGGACCTTGAGCGCCTCGAGGACGCGCACGGTGGCCGCCATGACTTCGGGGCCGATGCCATCGCCGTTGATGATCGTGACAGTGCGGGTGTTCGCCATGGGTGCGGATTCACAGCACAATTTCCCTGTCGTCGAAAGAACGAAAACACCCGGGATTCAGCCGGAGGCATGGCGGCCATGAGGAAGGCGCACCCTTGGCCGGCCTCCGGGCGCCGTTCGGCCGGGGCGTCGCCCGCCGGGGTGGCTCAGTGCTCGGCCGAGGACGACGGGCGGGGGCGCCGGGTGGGCCGGCGTCGCGTGTGGATGGCGTAGGGCCGGTAGAAGGACTCCCACAGCGCGGCCCGCCGTCCCCGAGGCCGCGTGCGCAGCTCGCCCAGGGGCGCCCGGACGAAGAAGGACGAGAAGAACAGGTAGGACGCCGTGAGGGTCAGCATCAGCAGGATGGCCGTCACCACCTCGCCCGGAATCCAGGCCACGCCAGCGCGCAGCAGGAACTCGTTGAAGTCCACGGGCGGCTTCGGGTGGCTGTAGACCTTCACGAACCACGTCATCATCAGCACCATCAGGATGGGCCCATACGCGCGGTTCAACCGGGTGGAGATGGCGGAGAAGAGCGAGAGCTGGATCTGCGGCCGCTCCAGCTCCAGCGCCAGCTCCCGCAGCGCGTCCGGGTCCACGGGCTCGCGGCGCAGCATGGGGGCCCACCAGCCGTCCTCCAGCAGGCGCACCCGGCGGTTCCACAAGTCGTAGTACCGGTAGCGCCGCGCCTCGATGAGGAGGAACGACACCACCATCCAGATGCCCACCAGGAACGTGACGTGGGAGCTCTGCGAGGACGCGAAGCCGAAGGAGATGACCGCCGCCGTCGTCGTGAGCGCCCAGTTGGTGGTGGTGTCCAGGCGCGTGCGCCACGTGTCGGAGCGGCTCAGCTCGCCACGGAAGAGCTGCGCCATGGCCTGCTGCGACAGCCAGGGCGACTCCAGCACGTCGTTCTTGTCGTGGTCACGCCCAGGCATCCTTCTCTGGAAGGTGGGCTGGGCACTGGGCGTTTGCAACGCCTGGAAGTGTCCTGGTGGCGAGCAGGCGGGCAGGCGCACGGGTGGCCATGGCGGGCGGGCGTGCCCACCTTGCTGCCTTGAACGTGTCCGCCGTGAATCCCATCCAGGCCCTGTCCAAGCTCCTTCAGGAGGAGCGCGAGCGCCTCGCGCGCCTGTGGGCCAAGCGCCTGCGCGTGGAGACCTATGACGTGGAGGTCCCTGGCCGAGACCTGCGCGCGCCGCTGCGCCGGCTGTTGGACGAACTCGCCCGGCTGCTCAGGGACCGGCCCGATGACGCGGTGCGGCTGTGGCCGGAGGTGGTCCGCCCGCACGGGGCCTACCGCTACAGCCAGAACTTCGACCCCGAGGACCTGACGCGCGAGTTCAAGTCCCTGGAAGAGGTGATGCTCCACGTCTACGGCCGCCGCAATGGGGGCTTCATCGAGCCCGAGGTCGCGGAGCTCATGGCGGAGCTCGTGTGGGAAGCGGACGCGGCGGCCCAGGCGTCCTACGCGCGCATCCTGAAGACGGAGGAGGTCCGCTTCCGCGAGGCCGCGGTGATGGAGTCGGTGCTCAACCAGGTGGACGTGGGCATCCTGCTGGCCGAGGTCGACGGGACGGTCTCCTTCGCCACGCCGCCGGTGAGCCGGCTCATGGGGGTGCCCATGCGCGCGGTGATTGGCGCCCGCGCGGCGACCACCATCAACCCCGTGCTGACGCAGGTGAACGCGCGCCACCTCACGGGAGAGCCCTTCAAGCTCGCGGACATGCCCTTCCTGCGGGCCCTCAAGGAGAAGGGGCCGGTGCGCGGCGTGATGATGGTGGTGGAGCGCCCCGGGGGGGACTCCGCCACGCTGGAGCTGAGCGCCACGCCAGTCTGGGAGGAGGAGGGCGAGCTCGCTGGCGCCATCCAGACCTTCACCGACCGCACGGAGGCGGTGAACAAGACGAAGGCGCTCCAGAGCGCGCACGGAGAGCTGCGCCGGTTGCAGGGGCGCCTGCTCCAGCGCACCCGCCAGCAGGCCCTGGGGCAGCTCGCGAGCGGCGCGGCGCACGCGCTCAACAACTTCCTCAACGTGCTGAGGCTGCGCATCACGCTGTTGCAGCGCGAGTTCAAGCCCGAGCACCTGGAGGCGCTCGACAAGACGGTGCAGCAGATTGGCGAGCTGGTGGCGCGGCTGCAGGAGTTCAACATCCAGCGCACGCAGGAGCAGCCCACGGACGTCCCGGTGGACCAGACGGTGCGCGAGGCCCTGGAGCTGGCGCGCGGCGAACTCGAGCAGCGCGAGCACCCGGTGTACGTGGACCTGGACCTGGCGGGGCCTGGAAACGTCCGCGCGGACGCGGGCTTCTTCCGCGAGCTGGTGGTGAACCTGCTGCTCGTCGCGCGCGACCGGATGGAGGTGGGGGGCCGGTTGCATGTCTCCACCCGCGCGGATGGTCTGTCGTGGCTCACGCTGCGCATCGAGGACGAGGGGACGCCGTACTCCCCGGAGGAGCTGTCGCGTCTGTTCGACCCGCTGCGCAGGGACGCAGGGGCGCCGCAGTTGTCCCTGTTCCTGGCGGTGGCGCGGGCGCAGGTGGAGCGTTGGGGCGGTGAGCTGACGGCGGAGGTGCCGGCCTCGGGGGCGGGGGCGGCCTTCGTGGTGCGGTTGCCCCGCGCGCAGGATGGCTCCGCCGCGGTGCCTCAGCGCGCGGAGGCCCATCGCGCGGAGATGATGCGGCCCGGGGCGCCCCGGCGCTTCCAGCAGACGCGCAGCGTGCTGGTGGTGGACGATGATTTGGACAACGCCCGGATGATGGCGGAGGTGCTGGGCGAGGAGGGCTACGAGGTGCAGGTGGCGCACAGCCCCGCGGTGGCGCTGGGCATGTGGGACCGGCGTCGGTATGACGCCGCCTTGCTGGACGCGGTGATGCCGGAGATGAGCGGGTGGGAGCTGGCGCGCGAGCTGCGCAAGAAGACGCCCCAGGCGCTGCTGGCCATCGTCACCGGCATGGACGTGCGCGGGCAGAATCGCTCCAACCTCGCGCTGGTGGACGCCGTCTTCCGCAAGCCCATCGACGTCGGGGCGCTGGACGACTTCCTGGCGCAGGCCGAGCCGGGTGGGCAGGAGAACGGGGCGACGGGCTCGGGCGCGCCGCCGCCGGCGTGAGCGTCCTCGCTGGCTCGGGCCCAGCCCTGCGTGGGCACGTCGCCGCCTGCGTGAGTCTCCCTGTCCCTTCGGTGCAGCGCGTGCGCGGCTTCAGGTGCTCGCGGGTTCCGGCATCCGCGAAGGCGTGTCGTGCTTGCATCCTCCGCTCGGCGTGCTTGGCTGGCTGCGGGCGCGGCGCTCTTCGCCACGTTCGTCTCACGGAGGCCGTGCGTGCGCGTCGATGACCTGTGCCTGGTGCTGGTGACTTCCCTGCTGCAGGGCGACCGAGCCCGGTGGGCGGAGCGGCTCGAGGCGCTGGAGAAGGAGCTGGGTGAAGGCTGGTCGCTCCGGCAGCTCGCCGTGCCTCGGGTGTACTCGCTGGGGGTTCAGCTCCGGGACGGGCGTGAGCTCCCGCTGGCCGCGTGGCTCGAGCAGCTCGCCGCACGAGGGCCCGTCTCCGTTCGCGCGGTGGACTTCGGCGCCGAGAAGCCCGAGGCGCTCCCCGCGCACATCGCCGCCGCGTTCGCGAACACAGGGGGCACGGTGGTGGAGGTGACATCGGGCGGAGCGTCGTCGCACTTCCTGCTGCGGACGCACCCCAGCCGCCCGTACCTGCTCACCCCGCGGCAGCTCGTGGAGTTCGCGCGTGCGCAGCCCCACGCGGACCGCGTCTTCGAGGCCTGGGCGGCGTCCGTCTCCGAGAACAACGAGATGAACGGGCGGCCCGCGGTGTCCGCCGGGGAGGTGGCGGACCACCTGTCCTCGCCCGTGGGCTTCGTGCACTACGACCTGCGCGGCAATGAGCTGCTGGAGGAACTCCAGGTCGCGGTCCGGAAGCAGGGGGCCACCGTGAACGTCCCCGACGCGTTCAAGGACGCCTTCTTCACGAGCGACCCGGACGCGATGATGCGCGGCTTCCTGTCGCCGGAGCAGCAGGCCGAGTACGTCCCTCGGGAGGAGCAGCTCCGCGTCACGGAGGCGACCACGCCCCAGCAGTTCGCGGACCTGGTGGATGCACAGCCCTTCGCGCAGGAGGCCTGGAAGCGCATCGTCCAGGACTTGAATCAATTCGTGCCAGAGGGCGCGTCGCCCGACACGGCGGAGTCACTCCCTGCCCGGCTCCGGGCGATGCCGCCGGATGGGCTCCAGTCGATGTTCACCGGCAACATGATGGAGGCGCTTCAGCGAGCCGGCCGTGCCCAGGGCGCGGCGCTGACCGTTCCCGAGCCCCTGCGCGGATGCGTGGACCTCATGTTTCCGGTCGACGCGGATGACATCCCCGAGCGGGACTTGCTGCGCCTCCAAACGAACCCCGACGTGTACCAGATGTTCCTGTTCCACGAGCTGGGGGACGGCACCGCCGCTGGCGCCAGCGGGCCCTCGTGGGGCGCGGCGCGGCGCGCGTTCATCGAGGTGCTCCGGGACGCGAGCCGCTTTGCCTCCGAGCAGAAGTCGAGCTACGCGCCCGCCTTCGAGCTCGCGCTCTTCGCGCTGGAAGGGCAGGCGCCGGACTATGGCGGCCTCGCACGAGAGCCCATGCAGGCCCATCTGGACGCCGCGAAGGCCGCGGGCTTCGACGACTGGCCGGTGGAGGTCTTCGGGCGCAAGCTGGAGTCCTTGTCGCTGTTCCTCCCGTTGGGGCCGTCCGAGGAGAAGCTGCGGGCGCTGCTCGCCTACCTGCTGTGCGACATTTTTGGGGGCATGGGCTCGTGGAATGACCAGTACTTCGAGACGCCCGAGGCGCAGCAGCAATATGAGGCCCTGTCGCCACGGCTGTTCGCGGCGTTGAGCGCGTTCTTCGTCGCCACGCTCAACGCGCACTGAGCACGGACGTCATCGGCGCGGCAGCCGGGCCCTGGCTGCCCGCCCATCCCTTGTGGTGCTGGGCGGTGGTGGTCATCTCAGCGGGAGGAGGAGCCATCACCATGTCACGCAAGACGATGGACTGCCGGAAGGCGCCCAGCGACACCCACTGCACGCTGACGATTTCGGGCGAGGAGGACGAGGTATTCCAGGCGGCCATCTCGCACGCGGTCTCCGTGCATGGCCATGAGGACTCCGCCGAGCTGCGCGAGATGATTCGCGGCATGCTCGAGGATGAGTCGCCCACGGCCGGCATGGGCATGCCCCTGTCGATGCAGGAGCCGCAGCAGCCGAGCAGGCACTGACGCCAGGGGGCGTGTGCCCTTCGCGCGCTGGATTCCAGTGGTTGGGCGGACCTCCAGGGGGCACTAGAGTCCCTCGGGTGAGTGCCTCTCTGAGCCTGGAGCGCGTCCGCCGGAAGGTGGAGGCGGGTGAGACGTTGAGCGACGCGGAGCTGTCCCTGCTCCGCGCGGAGGCGCAGCGTGATTCGGGTCCCATCTTGCGGCTGGCCCTGGCGCATGCCCTCATCAACGCGGGCGCCGAACGCGACGCGCTGCCCCTGCTCGAGTCCCTGCGCCGGGACTTCCCACGGGACTTGCCCGTCCGGCTCGGGCTCGCGCGGGCCTTGTTGGGCCTGGAGCGGCATGGCGACGCGGAGCGGCTGCTGACGGAAGTCCTGGCGCAGTCTCCCGACGACCCCGAGGTGCTCAAGGTCCTGGCCGTGCTGGGACTGCGGCGCGGCGAGACGGACAAGGCGCGCGCGTACGTCGCGGATGCGCTGGCCCGGGACCCGTTCGACGCGGAGGCGCGGCTGCTGAAAGAGGAGCTGGAGGCCGTGGACCTGCCGCCGCCGCCCGTTCCCCAGGAGCAGGTGCTGCGTCCGGATTTCACCGCCGCGCTCACCGCCGCGCTGGGCCGCGCGCGGGTGGTGTTCCGGAGGCAGGGCAAGGACCTGCTCGTGAAGCTCGCCACGGGGGGCGTCGGGCGCGTGGATGTCGGCTCGTTGTATGCGGCGTACCTGGAGGCTCCCGGCTCGCAGGGGCTGACGGCGCACGCGGACGCCCTGGCGGCGCAGCTCGGCGGGTTGTCCTCGGGCCTGGGTGAGGAGGGCGCGTCGTTGGAGGCCCGCTTGCGTCCCGTGCTGCGCCCGGCGGGCTTCGAGGCGCGCGCGGTGGGCGCACTGCACCGGCCGGGGCCCGCGGGCCTGGAGGTCTTCTACGTCCTGGACGACGCCGAGTTCGTTCGCTACCTGCCGGAGTCCGCGTTGGCGCCAGCGGGCCTCACGCCAGAAGCAGCGGATGCGGCGGCCTGGCGCAACCTGTCCGCGCATGTGGCCAAGGTGGGGTGCGTGCTCATCGACCAGGGGCACATCCGGCCGTCGAAGGCCCTCACGGGCCTGTGGGCGGTGGCGGAGGGTGACGGTCATGATGCCGCGAGGCTGCTCCTGGCGCCGCAGCGGCAGGCGTTGGCCGAGCTCGTGGGAGAAGGCCCCTACGTCGTGTCCCTGGCCCGACGGGAGTTCGCGCTGGTGTGCCTCGAATCGGACGAGAAGGCCCTCGCGTCGCTGGCGCGGCTCACGCCCTCGCCCGATGGCATTCCGGGCCTCTTCCGGCTGTCGGAAGAGGGCCTGTCCCCGGTGTGAGCCCCGCTCAGCCCGTGGTGCCCGCGGGCAGGCTGTCCACGAACACCACCTCGCGATAGCCCAGCGTGAGCAGCAGGGCCCGCAGCGAGCGCTCCGCCGACTCGCGCGCCCGCCGCTGGAGGCGCCCGTCCGCGCGGACCTCCTGCTCGAAGGCGAGCCGGGCCTTCTCCAGCAACTGCGCCGTCTGCTCGCTGTCCAGGTTGGAGTCGATGATCTCCGTCTCCCCCGGCCGCAGCTCCACCTTCACCTCCAGCGGCGGAAGCACCACGGAGATGCGGGTGCCCGTCACCTGGAGATGGGAGCGGTCGAAGCGCTGGAAGTCGAAGCCCAGGTGCGCGTGCGCGAAGACAATCGCGCGGCCGTGGGGATTCTGGAGCGCGTAGCGCGCCCAGTTCAGCACGTCCTTCCAGAGCGCATCGGTGGCCTGCGGCTCGGGCGTGAAGGTCACCTTCTTGTAGAGGGCGACCTCCAGCGTCTCCAGCCGCGCCACGTCCCGCATCTGCTGCACCACGGCGGGCGTGTCCGGCAGCGACGGCGAAGGGGGCTTCATCAGCAGCCAGGCCCCCACCGCGCCGAGCGCGGCGCCCAGGACGATGGTGAGGACTCGCGAGAGGTGCGCCATGGCGCCCATTCTACCGCGCTCGCTCGGCGGCTCTGGCGCGCTCATATCGAGGGCGCCAGCAGGACGACCGAGTAGCCCACGGCCGTCCGGGCTCCAGGATTCTCGTAGGAGTGCTTCTGGTCCCCCCGGAACACCACCACGTCACCGGGCTGGAGGACGAAGCGCTCCCCGCTGGCGACGAGCACCAGCTCCCCCACCTCACACGCGAGGTACTCCCGGGTCCCCGGGGTGTGGGGAACGCCGGTGACGCGGACCTGCGGCGGCAGCTCCACGCGGTCGAACTCCATGCCCGGCAGCGGGTCCGGGAGCAGCTTGCGCAGCATGCCGCCGCCGCGCGTCCGGACGGGGAGGCTGGCGCGAGGGTAGTGCCGGGCGCTCGCGCGGGGCTTCGCGATGAGCTCCTCCAGCGACACCTGGAGCGCGGCCGCCACGCGGTGCAGCACCGTCAGCGTGGGGTTCGCGGCCCCGGACTCCAGGTGGGCCCAGGTGGCGCGTGGCACGCCCGCCAGACGGGACAGCTGGGCCTGCGTGGCGCCTCGCGTCTCGCGCAAGGAGCGGATGTTCCGGGCCAGCCTTCCGGGCAGGTCATCGTCGTTCATGGATTGGCAATCTGCCAAGCCTTTGGCCTGTCTGCCAACAGAATGGCGGAGGCCGTGTATCTCCAACCACAAGGAGGACACACGAATGGTCCGCATCGACAAGAGCATCCTGATTACGGGCGCGAGCCGGGGGCTGGGGCTGGCGCTGATGAACGGCTTCGCTCGCCGGGGCGCGCGGGTGGTGGGCGTGGCCCGCCATGCCGCGGAGATGGAGGCGGTCGCGGAGGCCCTGCGTTGGGAGGGGCTGGACGCCCACGCGCTGGCCTACGACGTGGGAGACAAGGAGGCCATCTACCCCATGGTGGGCGCGGCCACGGCGCTGGTGGGGCCGTTGGACGTGCTGGTCCACAACGCGAGCACGCTGGGCCCCACGCCGTTGCCGCTGTTGTTGGACACCGCCTGCGAGGACCTGCAGCGCGTGCTGGAGGTCAACGTGGTGAGCCCCTTCCGCCTCACCAAGGCGGTGGCGGGGAACATGGCGGTGCGGGGCAAGGGGCTGGTGCTGCACATCACCTCGGACGCGGCGGTGTCCGCCTATCCCCGCTGGGGGGCGTATGGCGTGTCCAAGGCGGCGCTGGATCACCTGGGCCGCGTCTGGGCCGCGGAGCTGGAGGGCACGGGCGTGCGCTTCTTCGCGGTGGACCCGGGGGAGATGGACACGCGGATGTACCGCGACGCGGTGCCGGACGGTGACTACTCGCGGTTGAGCAAGCCGGAGGCGGTGGCGGCGCGGCTCCTCGAGTGGGTGGCGTGGCAGGCGGAGTCGCAGCCCTCGGGGACCCGCCTGGAGGCGGCGAAGCTGGAGGCCGCATGAACCCCGCGCGTTGGCCCGCGGAGCGTCCCGAGGAAGGACGCCTGCTGCATGTCGAGCCCCGCGCCCGCCGCTTCCAGGACGCCCGGGTGGCGGACCTCCCGTCGCTGCTGCGCGAGGGAGACCTCCTGGTGGTGAACGACGCGGCGACCCTGCCCGCGTCCCTGCTGGGGCGCACCGAGTCGGGAGCGCGCATCGAGCTGCGCCTGCTGTCCCGCGAGCCGGATGGCACCTGGACGGGGGTGTTGTTCGGCGCGGGAGACTGGCGGCGGCGCACCGAGGACCGGCCCCTCCCGCCCGAGGTCTCCGAGGGCGAGGGCCTGCGGGTGGGCGGCCTGGAGGCGCGGGTGGTGAAGGTGTTGCCGCCGTCACCGCGGCTCTTGCGCGTGGCGTTCGACGCGACGGGCGCGGCGCTCTGGTCCGGGCTCTACCGAAGCGGGCGCCCCGTGCAGTACGCGCACACGGAAGCGCCGCTGTCGCTGTGGCACGTGCAGACCGCGTATGGCGCGCGTCCCTGGTCGGTGGAGCCGCCCTCCGCGGGGCTGCCCCTCACGTGGAGCGTGCTGCTGGCGCTGCGGCGCAAGGGCGTGCGGCTGGCGTCGCTCACGCACGCGGCGGGGCTGTCCTCCACGGGGGACGCGGTGCTGGACGCGGCGCTGCCCCGGCCCGAGCGCTCGGACATCCCCGAGGCCACGGTGGAGGCGGTGCTGCACACGCGCGCCTCGGGTGGACGGGTGGTGGCGGTGGGCACCACCGTGGTGCGGGCCCTGGAGGGCCGCGCGGCGCAGCATGGCGGCTGGCTGGTGGCGGGCGAGGAGGTGACGGACCTGCTCCTGGGGCCGGGCTACGTGCCGCGCCTGGTGCACGGGCTGCTCACGGGCGTGCACGAGCCCGGCAGCAGCCACCATGCGCTGCTCCAGGCCTTCGCGCCGCTGCCGCTGCTCCAGGAGGTGGCCGCGCACGCGGAGGCGCGCGGCTACCTGGGGCACGAGTTCGGAGACTCGTGCCTGCTCCTGGACGCGTGAGCAGAGGACTACTGGAGCTGCGTGGGCTCCAGCTCCACCTTCACCCAGCCGGGCTTTCGCACGTCGAAGTTGCGGTACGCGTCGATGGCGCTGCCCATGGGCTCCACGTGGGACAGGATGGCGGTGGGGTCCACGACGCCGGTGCGCACCAGCTCCAGCAGCTTGGGGATGTACTTGCGGTGGTTGCAGTTGCCCATCTTCATCGTGAGGTTCTTGTTCATCGCCATGCCGATGGGGAACGTGCGCACCTGCTGCGGGTAGACGCCGATGATGGACAGCGTGCCCGCCTTGGCCAGGCCCTCCACGGCCCACAGCAGGGCCTGCGCGGGCGCGTCACCGGGCACCCAGTTGTCGCCCTTGGGGTTCGTCTTGGGGGCGGCCTCCTTCACCTCGCGCTTGAACTCCGCCTTCTCCTGGTGGGCCTTCTTCGCCGCGGGGCCGTGGTGCGGGTGCATGGCGTCCACGCCCACCGCGTCGATGGCGCGGTCCACGCCAATGCCGTTGGTGAGGCGCTTGAGCGTCTCGAGCGGGTCCTCCTCGTCGAAGTTGATGATTTCGGCGCCTTGGGCCCGGGCCAACTCCAGCCGGTCCTCGTGGCAGTCGATGGCGAAGACGCGTCCGGCGCCGAGCAGCTTCGCGCTCACGATGGCGAAGAGCCCCACGGGCCCGCAGCCGAACACCGCCACGGTGTCACCGGGTTTGATTTCCGCCAGCTCCGCGCCCATGTAGCCCGTGGGGAAGATGTCGGAGATGAGGATGGCCTGCTCGTCGGTGACGCCCTCGGGAATCCGCACCAGGCCCGCGTTGGCAAAGGGCACCCGCACCTTCTCCGCCTGCATGCCGTGGAAGGGCCCCGTCTCCTGCGGGCCGCCGAAGAAGGCCGTGCCCGCGCTGGGGCCGTTGGGGTTCGCGTCGTTGCACTGGGCATGGTACCCGGCGCGGCAATACGCGCAGTTGCCGCAGGCGATGGTGGAGGGGATGACCACCCGGTCGCCGATGTTGAGGTTGCGGACGTCATCGCCCAGCGCCTCGATGACGCCCACGCCCTCGTGGCCCAGGATGGTGCCCGGCTTCATGCCCGGCATGGTGCCGCGAATCATGTGGAGGTCCGTGCCACAGATGGCGCTCGCGGTGATGCGGACGATGGCGTCCGTGGGCTTCTCGATGTCGGGCTCCGACACGTCGTCGAGCCGGATGTCCCCAATCCCATGGAAAACGACAGCCTTCATTGCGCGCGCTCCTGCCCCCTGGGGGCCCCAAGACGAAAAGGGCCTGCGCGGCCGCAGACCCGCGTGACTTGGAGCCTGGGCATCGCCCTGGATGGGGGCAGCGGGCGCCGCCCCCTCTTCCGTCCAGCGGCCAGGAGAGCGGGGGCTACCGGCTGCTGGACGTGTGGTGCACGTGGAAGGTGAGGCGCTTGCCGAAGACGCGGCGGAAGTTCAGCACCTCGCGGTCGGCGTTCCACAACTCCAGGTCCACGGGGTGCTTGGTGTGCAGGTGCAGCGCCACGCCGTCGCGGCCGTTGGTGGCCTTGAAGTCCTTGATGGGCTGGTGGTGGCTGACGTCCAGCGCGTTGGCCACGCGCAGCAGGGTGGCGAGCTTGCGCACCGTCCGCGCCTCGACGGGGCTGAGGCCCGCCATGCCGGAGTGGGCCAGCTCGGGCGGGCTGCGCCGGTGGTAGCGGGCGACGCGCGCCACGATTTCCCGCTCGCGGTCGGCGAGGCCCGGCAGGTCCGCGTGGCGGATGAGGTAGTACGTGTGCTTGTGGTGCCGCTCGTAGCTGACGGCGTGGCCCACGTCATGGAGGATGGCGGCGACCTCCAGGTAGGGGCGCACCGACAGCGGCAACTGGTGCAGGGCGGCGAGGTGGTCGAAGAGGCACAGGGACAGCCGGGACACCTGGCGCGCGTGCTTCTCGTCGAAGAAGAAGCGCTTGCCCATGGCCAGGGCGGCGTCCGCGAGGCTGTGGTCCTCGCGGTGCTCGTCCTGCTTGTAGAGCAGGTCCACGAGGATGCCGTCACGCAGGCCGCGGTTGACGACGCTGACGGACTCCACGCCCAGGTGCTTGGCCACGGCCTCCAGGATGACGGCGCCGGAGACGATGATGTCCGCGCGGCGCGGGTCGAAGCGCTTGCGGCGGCGCTCGGGGGGCATCTGCGCCAGGGTGTCCACGGTCTGCGTGAGCTGACGGACGGTGGCGTTGCCGCTGTCCTCCGCGGCGGCGAAGGACACCACGGCGCTGATGGTGCCCGACGAGCCGAGCGCCACGCGGGGGACGTTGGCCACCGTGGGCGGCAGCGTCTTTTGCAGCACGTCGGAGACGAAGCTGCGCATCAGGCGCAGCTGCTTGGGCGGCACGGTGCGCGAGGCGTCGAAGACCTCGGTGAGGCGCACGGAGCCGAGCGCGAGGCTCCAGAGGTTGTCGGGCTTCTCGCCCACGGCGGTGGCGATCTCGGTGCTGCCTCCGCCGATGTCGATGAGCAGCGAGCGCGTGTGAGACGGCTTGCGGTGGAGCACGCCCAGGCAGATGAGGCGGGCCTCTTCCTTGCCGCTGACGACCTCCAGGTTGAGGCCGGACTCCTCGCGGACGCGGCGGACGATGTCGGCGCTGTTCTTGGCCTCGCGCAGGGCGCTGGTGGCCACGGCGCGCACGTGGGCCTTGTGGCGGCGGCAGAGGGCGGCGTAGCGGCGCAGGGTGGACAGCAGGCGCTCGGCTGTCTCCTCGGGCATGGAGCCGGTGGCGAAGACGCCTTCACCGGGGCGGATGGCGTCGCGCTCCTGGTGCAGGGTTTCGAGCGCGCCGTCGGCGTCGGGCCGGGCCAGCTCCAGGCGGACGGCGTTGGTGCCCACGTCAATGGCGGCGAGGACGGGCTGAGGGGGGCGAGGAGGCATGGGCGGTTCTGGCGGGAGTGTACGGTCCCTGGCCACGAGGTGCAGCGGGAACCGCGCGGGAAGTCCGCCCTTGGAGGTGACAAGCGCGTGGCAGGGGCTCAGTCGAGGAAGCGGCGCTCCCAGCGGCGCTGCGTTTCCTCCCCGGCGCCGTGCAAATGCTCTTCCCGGTATGTCCAGGGTTCCAGCACCTGCGCCAACGTCCGGTAGGCGGGCAAGGTGTGGCCCTGGTCCACGTCTCCAGCTTCGGGTGATTCGCCCAGCGTGATGACCACGCGGTGGGGGTCCAGTGCATCCACCTTGATGCTCTCTTCACCCAAGCGGGAGCGGAGGCCCGCGGCGCCATCGAGTGGGTCCAGGACGGGCCGCCCGAGAAAGGTGAGCCAGGAGGGGCCGCGGACCCGCGTCCCCAGTTTCCAGGAGAGCGTTCCCAGGTCGAAGACATCGAGGCCAGGATGGCGGAACCGTCGAAGGTCGACTTCATGGTCGACACCCATGAGGTCCAGTTCGCCATTGAAGGAGAGGCCTGCATGACCGAAGCAGAAGGGCAGGGGCTTCGCCAACTCGAGCGCGAGTTCACGAATGCGTTGGGGACCCAGTGATTCCAGGGCCTCGGTGGGCAGCCAGAAGCCCAGCGCGGTGACAGCGCCCGGTTCGTCCATCGATACGTCCGACGCGGTCTTCCCGTGGTACTCGAACCCGAAGGCGGGACCTTCAGGTGACTCGCCCCGAAGGCGGACCAAGGCCCAGTCGTCGGCCTGGAGTTCTTCATGGACGTACCGCCAACCTGCCTCATCCAGCGGGTGCCAATCTCCGTCGGTGTCAGCAAACCTTTCGAGGGCGCCCGCCCCGACGACTCCCTGGAATGTATCGAGCGCTTGGCGGACCTTCTGCGCCACCTCTGCATGGGCGTGACGGAGGTAGAAGCAGATGTTCAGCCCTTCCCTTAGGACAACGTGCCCGTTTCGGGCTCGGATGCGGATGCGAGGGTAGTGCTCGGTCATGGAAGGACTCCCCATCGGGGGATGATGCGGAAGGCTCGCGCCCTCAGTGCCTGCTCATACATGAACTTCTGCGTCCGGCCCGCGTAAGGATGTCCTCGGGGGTACACCCTCCATGTCGATGGTTCATCGCCCACGCAGGGGAACTTGAAGTCGTACACGACGAGCGCCTGATTGGGGCTTCCCATGTGGATGACGATGTCCGGGACGAGGGTGCCTTTCAGTTCGCTGGCACGCCGTTGCTGGATGAGGGCCTGGGCTTCGTTTTCGGCAATCACCTCCCACGCTGCATCCTGAGTGCCTCGGCGGTATCGGGGCTCCACACTGAATCCGCCAGGGCGCAGCTCCGCCAGCCGTTGCCGGGCACATTCGAGCGCGAGTTGGTGCATCTCGCTCCCCAGCTTCATGGCCCAGGTGATGGACGCGCCTTGTGCATCTCGCGCGACTTCGTGTCTGCACTCCTCCGGCGTGGGAGTCCGGCCATGGAATCGTTCGAGCAGGACCGTCGACCGGGCATCGTCGGCACAGGCTTCCAAGGCCTCCTCGATGGCATCCCGCTCCGCGGCCTTCCACAACCGCAGCGCCGCGTCGCCTGCCGTGCCAATGGACGCCGCCACCCGCAGGGCCTGGGAACCCCCAGGGAGGAGGGTCTCCTCGCCCGTCATCCGCGCGCACGCGGCGGGATTCCGCCGGCACGCACTGGTCGCTGAATCGAAACCGTAGCGCTCCGGCCTCGCCGCGCAACCCGTGGCAACGGTGCCTATCAGCACTGCCCACACCTGACGTCGCCGCATGTCCCCTCCCGTGCGAGGCCCGCACGGCCGCGCACAACACACAGGGACACGCTACCGCTTGCGCCGCCGGCCCATGAAGCTGGCGAATCTCTCCGCGAACCGGGCGACGGCGAGCCCCACGATGTCCAGCAGCCACTGCTGGAGCCCCGAGCGCGCGCAGTCCTCCAGGAACACGCGCCGGGCGTCGCGCAGGTGCTTGTCCAGCCACCGCTGTGCCTGCGCAGCGACGCTGGGCTCCACTACCTCCACCAGCGTCTCCAGGTTCACGAGCGACAACGGGTCCAGGTTGAAGCTGCCCACCAGGAGCTTCTGTCCGTCCACCAGCGCCGCCTTGGCGTGCAGCGTGGACGCCGTCCACTCGTGGATGCTCACCCCGGCGCGAAGGAAGTCGCGGTACAGCCGCATCGTCGCCGCGCGCGCGAACAGCACATCGCTGCGCCCGGCCAGCATCAGCCGCACCGACACACCCCGCCGCGCCGCGCGCTTGAGCGCCCGCATGAAGCCCTTGTCCGGCAGGAAGTACGCGTGCGCCAGCACCACCTCGCGCTCGGCGCCGTCAATCGCCTGGAGGTACCGCTTGCGCAGCCGGTGTCCGCCGCCGAAGCCCGACAGGAACAGCTTCACCGCCCCAGACTCCAGCGCGGACGTCCCCGCATGCAGCGTGGTCCCGAGCTGCCGGCAGATGTCACCCCGCAGCTCCAACGCGAGGTCCGCCCATCCGGGTTGCGCGCCCTTCGCCGCGTAGGCATCCCCGATGTTGACGCCCCCGAGGAACGCCACCGTGTCATCGACGAGCAGAAGCTTCCGGTGGTTGCGCCAGGAGCGGCCGGTGAGCAGCGACGTGAGCGGGTTGTACACCCGCACCTTCGCGCCCGCGGCCTTCAGCGTCTGCGTCAGGTGACGGCTGGCGCCAATGCTGCCCCAGCCGTCCACCACTACCTTCACCGCGACACCGCGCCGCGCCGCCGCCACCAAGGCCTCCAGGAAGCGTGCCCCGATGCCCTCGCGCTCGAAGGTGTAGACCTCCAGGTGGACCCGCGACCGCGCGGAGGCGATGGCCTCCAGCATCCGCGGGTACGCCTCCGTCCCACCGTCCAGCAGCGTGAAGCGCTCGTCGCGGACCGCGTTGGCCACGAGGCTGGCGGTGGGGGTGTTCATCAACGGCAGCGAGGCTTCAGCGCGCATGGACACCCGCCACCCTACCGCTCCCGGCGCGCCCACGGGACGGCCTCACCGTGTCACCGGGACTGGGACGCATCGGCCCCGGTCACCCGTCGTGTTTCCGCGCGCCCTTGCCCTTCCCCTTGTGCTTGCACTTGCTGCCATCCCAGTACTGGCTCGGGTGGCAATTCTTGCTGCTCTGCTTGGACTTCTTCGCTTTGGACGGACGCGGCTGGTAGGGGTGCTTGCTGCCGACGCAGGCACTGAACGTGAAGAGCGCGAGAACAGGGAGGAGGAATCGGGCTTTCTTCATGGCAGAGCAGAGCATATCGACTCCGACCCGGCTCGGCGGCCCCCGGCCACAGGCCCCCATCGACGCTGTGCGATTGCTTCGATAGCCTGCGCGCCGTGCCCCCTGCTGCGAAGCCCGTCCGTCATCGGAAGATTGGTGCCTACCGCGTCCTCGGAGAGCTGGGGCGTGGTGGCATGGCCCTGGTGTACCGGGGCCTGCACGAGATGCTCCAGCGCGAAGTCGCCATCAAGGAGCTGCTCCCGGATGGCCAGCGCGACCGTGAGACCTTGTCGCGCTTCCGGCGCGAGGCGCTCGCGCTCGCGGCCTTCCGTCACCAGAACATCGTCACGCTGTACGACATGGTGGAGAAGGGCGAGAGCCTCTTCATGGTGATGGAGCTGGTGGACGGGCCCACCCTCCACACGCTCATCAAGGAAGGCCCGCTGCCGGCGGACGTCACCGGCGTCATCGCCGCGCGCATCGCCAGCGCGCTGGACCACGCGCACTTCCGCCACATCATCCACCGCGACCTCAAGCCCGCCAACGTCATGCTCACCAAGTCCGGCGAGGTGAAGCTGATGGACTTCGGCATCGCCAAGGACGTGGGCATGGAGGCGCTCACCCAGCAGGGCATGGCGGTGGGGACGCCGTCGTACATGTCCCCGGAGCAGGTGACGGGCGTGCCGGTGGATGGCCGCACCGACATCTTCTCGCTCGGCGTGCTGCTCTACGAAGCCCTCTCCGGCGCGCGGCCGTTCCACGGCAAGACGGCGGGTGAGGTCTTCGCGAAGATTCGCGACGGCAAGTACACGCCGCTCGCCAAGGTGGCGCCCAACGTCCCCGCGCCCCTGGTGCGCATCATCCAGCGCGCCATGGAGGTGAAGCCGGACGACCGCTTCCCGGACGCCGCGGCCATGCGCCGCGAGCTGGACGTGTTCCTCGCGCAGGAGGTGCAGGTGTCACACGCGGCCCTGCTGGTGGCCTTCCTGCGTCACCGGCAGAAGCTGACGGAGACGGAGGCCCAGCAGCTCATGCGCCCGCACGAGCTGGACGCCGCGGTGGAGGTGTTCGACACGGGGCGCTCCCGCCAGGGCGGGAAGCTGAGGTGGGCCGTGGCCGCCGCCATCGCGCTGATGACGGCGGCGGGCACCGGCCTCTACTTCACCCAGGCCCAGTGGGCGCCGCTGGTGGAGCAGCTCACCCGCTGAAGGCCCGGCGCGGTTCAGGCCTGCTGCTTCGACTTGTCGTGCGTGACGGTGACGATGGTGCCGATGCCGCCGCGCACGAAGAAGTCGCCCACCACGGTGAGCTTGCGCGGCTGGATGGCCTTGATGATGTCGTCCGCGATGGTGTTGGTGACCTTCTCGTGGAAGGCCCCCTCATTGCGGTAGGCCCACATGTAGAGCTTGAGGCTCTTGAGCTCGATGCAGCTCTGGTCCGGCACGTACGTAATCTTGAAGCGTGCGAAGTCAGGCTGACCGGTGAGCGGGCAGAGGCAGGTGAACTCCGGCACGTCGAACGTGATTTCGTAATCGCGATCGGCGGCGGGGTTGGGGAAGGTCTGCAGTTCCTTGGACGGCTGCGAGGGCATGGCGCTGTCGTCTACCACACCAACGCCGCGTGTCATCCCTCCCGTCGATGTCCGCCTGCCAACGCGGCTGGCGTCCAGTGGGGGTGAATCCAGGGGGGCACCCGGTTGCCATCCGGGAGGGGGCTCATAATCAAGGGGCGTCTCTTCCCCCTGCCGAGCACATGCCGCTTCCTTCTGACGTTGAAGATGCATTCTCGTGCCTTCCGCTGGCCCTGGTTCGCGTCGGTCCGGACCTGCGCGTGCAGTGGTGCGAGGAGGGGTTTGCCTCCAAAACGGGGGTGCCGCTGCACGCGGGGAGCGACCTGCGGGACGCGCTGGAGCGCACCCGGAGCCTGGACGGGCTGGAGCGCGCCATCCGGGAGGGCGTGCCCCACACGGGCCACGTCATCACCCGGGGGCTGCGGCAGGTCCGGGTGCAGGTGAAGCCCGCGGCGGCGGGCGAGGCGGCGGGCGCCTGGCTCGTCGTGGAGTCCTCGGGCGTGGACGACGAGGGGGCCTTCTCCCAGGCGGTGCAGGAGATCGCCCGCTCCGTGGGCGAGACGCTGGAGGTGGACAGCGTCTGCGCCGCCGCCGTGGTGGCGCTGGTGCGCTGCGCCCACGTGCGCCGCGCCGAGGTGTTCCTGTGCGAGGACGACGGCGACCTGCGCCGGGTGGCGGTGTCGGACCTGGCCGGCGCGGAGGCGCCCGAGGCGAGCTTCGACTCCCAGGCGGACCCGTTCCGGCAGGCGCTGGCGCTCCGGCAGGCGCAGCTGGGCATCCAGCGGGGCTATGGGGACGCCATGGGCTCCATCTTCGCCGCGGTGCCGCTGTGCGCGCCGCGCCGGACGGTGGGCCTGCTGCTGCTCTACAAGGAGCCGGGGACGTCCTTCTCCGTGCGGGAGCTGGACTTGTGGGGCGCGGCGGCGAACCAGCTCGCGGTGGCGGTGGAGAACGCGCGCCTGCTGCGCGAGGCCAAGGCGGCGCTCCAGGTGCGCGAGGAGTTCATCTCCATCGCCAGCCACGAGCTGAGGACGCCGCTCACGCCGCTGAAGCTAGGCCTCTTCACCATGGAGCGTCGCCTGGCGGCGGGCCAGCCGGTGGAGCTGGCCACGGTGCTCAAGTCGAAGCGGCAGGTGGACCGGCTGGTGGGGCTGGTGGAGGACCTGCTGGACGCCTCGCGCCTGGACGCGGGGAAGCTGGCGTTGGACCTGGCCCCGCTGGAGGTGGGCCAACTGGTCGCGGAGGTGGTGGACCACTTCCGCGCGGCCTTCGAGCGCCCCTTCACGGTGGAGGTGCCCCGCGAGCGCGTCTGGGTGCGCGGCGACAGGGACCGGCTGGAGCAGGTGCTGGTGAACCTGCTGGAGAACGCGCACAAGTACAGCGCCTCGGAGGAGCCCATCGTCGTGACGGTGGAGCGCTGCCACAACGAGGCGCGCATCCACGTGATGGACCACGGCATCGGCATCCCGGGCGCGGACCAGTCGCAGGTGTTCCAGCGCTTCTACCGGGCGCGCAACGTGTCGCACCGCAACTTCGGAGGGCTGGGGCTGGGGCTCTTCATCAGCCACTCCATCGCGCGGCTGCACGGGGGCGGGCTGACGATGCGCAGCGCGGAGGGCCAGGGCAGCACCTTCACCCTGGGCCTGCCGCGCATGGCGCCTCACGACGTGAAGCGGCTGCCGCACCGGTTGCTGCTCCTGGACGAGGACCGGGCCCAGGAGGCCGCGGCGGAGCGGGTGCTGCTCGCCGAGGGCTTCGAGGTGCTCACCGCGCGCGACGGCGCCGAGGCGCTGCGGCGTGCCACGCACCTGCCCGTGGACCTCATCGTCCTGTCCACCAGCGCCACGCAGGGCCAGACGGGCGTCTTCCTGGAGACCTTCGCGACGCTGCCTCGCGCGAGGCCGGTGCCCATCCTGCTGGCGGGTGACGAGCGGCCCTGGTGGGCGCAGGAGGGCTCGTCGCTGTGTCCGCGCCCCTATCGCCGGGAGGAGCTGCTCGCGCGGGTGCGCAACGCGCTCTCCGTGGAGCGGCGGCCCTTGGGCGACCACCTGCCGATGGACCTGCTCAGCTCCCGCCCGTGAGCACGCGGAAGTCGGAGGGCACCACGCCGGCGCGCGCCAGGACCTCGCGCGCGCGCGGGTGGAGGAAGGTCTCCAGCTCGACCTCCCGCTGGGCGGCATAGCCGCTCTTCAGCGTCTCCGGCCGGTAGCCGGGGTGGCACATCAGCTCGATGACCCCGTCGCGGGGCAGGGCGGCGAGCTCCGACTCGAAGCGCTCCAGCGTCCAGTAGGCCTCGGCGCCCGCGTCGCCCAGGAAGTGCGCGTTGGTGGCGACGCCGTGGGACTCCAGCGCGCGGCGCATCTGTGGGTTGATGGAGCGCACCGGCGCCCCCACGCGCTTCGCGGCCCGGGCCAGGCCCTCCAGGACGCCCGCGTGCAGGTGCAGGTGCTTGTGCACGTCCACGTGGGTGGCGGGCTGGCCCAGCAATCCGGCGAGCCGCGCGAGCTGGGCGAGGGCCTCCGCCTCCACCACGTCCGCGGGGAGGCTGCTCGCGCGGGCCTCCACGAAGCCGCCGTCCTCGCCGAGCAGCTCCCGGGGGAATCCGCTCCACACGGGCAGGCCCCGGGCGAGGTTGAGGTGCAGGCCGATGGCGAGCCCCCGGGCCTCGCGCGCGGCGGCCTCGGAGAAGGGCGTGTTCACCATGAAGGTGGCCGAGGAGACGACGCCCTCGCGCATGGCGCGGAGGATGCCGCGGGTGACGGCCGGGTCGTAGCCCAGGTCATCCGCGTTGATGATGAGGGCGGGGGACGTCATGGCGGGGTGCTCCTCGCGAGGCTAGGGCCGGGGACGGGCCTGGAAGAACTTCCACGCCTCGCGCGTGGCGTCCAGGTTCGGCGTGCCATTGTTGTAGCCCGCGAAACCGGGCCACGCGTGCAGGCCCCCCTGCACGGTGCACAGGGACGCGGTGGCAGTCTCCGGCACGCAGCCGGTGGCGGCGGTGCAGGTGCTGTCGCCCTGCTGGTACGTCTCCACGGTGGGGCCGGTGCAGTCGTTTCGCTCGGCGAAGCGCCGCACGGACTCCTCCGCGGACGGGTAGGCGGCGCCGAAGGGCCCCAGGTTGCTGCCACCCTGGTAGCGGATGGTCGAGTCGGCGGTGCCGTGGATGTGCAGCACCGGCACGGGGCGCGAGGGATTGCAGGGCTCGGTGCCGTCCATTCCCGCCACGGGGGCGATGGCGGCGAAGCGGCTCGCGCGCTCGCAGGCCAGCCGGTACGAGAAGAAGCCGCCGTTGGAGAAGCCGGTGGCGAAGGTGCGGCGCGTGTCCACGCAGACGCGGGTGTCCAGGTCCGCGAGGAGCGTGTCCACGAAGCCCACGTCATTCACTCGGGCAATCCAGGCGGGGCCGCAGCACGCGCTCGCGTTCCAGCCCCGGGTGGTGCCGTCGCTGCCCCTGCCGTTGATCTCCGAGGCGCTCAGCCCCACGGGATAGACGGCGAGGAAGCCCTCCGCGTCGGCCAGGGTGGAGAGCCGCGTGAGTCCCTCCATCTCCAGCGCGTTGGAGCCGTAGCCATGGAAGGCCAGCACGGCGGCGGTGGGGCGCGTGGCGTCGTAGCCCGGGGGGACGTGGACGCGGTACTGGCGCGTGCGGCCGTCGTGTTCCACCGTCCAGTCGTAGGTGCCGGGGCCGACGGTGAGGCCTGTGCAGGACGTGCGCTCGGGCACCTCGGGCTCCTCGTCCACCGGGAGGTCGACGCCGGAGTCCGGGGCATCGGGGCGGGTGGTGTTCGAGGACGAGCACGCCGTGACACCAGCGAGCAGGGCCACGAGGGCGAAGCGGGGACGGTGTGAACGCATGGCCTGGAAGGTAATGGGCAGGGCCCGCCGTGGCTTGGAGGAACGGCGGTGCGGTCGAAGTGTCCACGTCATTTCAGTGGGACGCACTCCGCGGACAAGGCCTCGGCGCGGGTGGGGAAGCGCTCGGCCAGGGCTCGCTTCACTTCGGTGACACCGGCCGCGTTGCCGGTGTGGGCGAGGAGCTGGCAGCGGGAGGTGAGCGCCCGCGGGTCCTTGGGGGCGAGCCGGTCCGCCTCGAGGTAGGCGCGCTCGGCGCCGGCCGTGTCACCCTGCCGGAAGAGGACCGCCCCCAGGTAGTAGTGCGCCACGGCGAGCCCGGCGTCCTTGCGGAGGGCGCGCTTGAGCAGGGTGGCGGCATCGTCCACGCGCTGCTGACGGAAGCGGACGAAGCCCAGCTCCGCGAGGCTCGCGGCGTCGTCGTTCGCGCGCGTCCACGCGGAGAGCACGGTGGCCGCTTCGTCCAGCCGGCCACTCTGGGACAGCAGCAGTCCGTAGCGCGGCGTCACCTCCGCCGAGCGCGGCGTGCGCTTGTGGGCCGCCGCCAGCGCGTCGATGGCGCCCGGCAGGTCGCCCTGCCGCTCACGCAGCTCGGCCAGGGCCAAGGTGGGGCGAAGGTCCTTGGGGGCCAGCGTGGAGGCGGTTTCGATGGCGCGCTCGGCGCGCTTGCCCTGGCGCAGCTCCGTGGCGGCGCGCGCGGCGAGCAGGTGTCCCTCGAGGTCCTGGGGGAAGCGCGCCACGAAGCGCTCCGCCAGCTCCAGGGCGGGGGCGTGCGCGCCCGCCTCGAGCAGGAGCGCTCCGGCCCGGCGCAGGTCCTCGGCGCTCGCGCGTTCATCCGAGCCGAGCCCGGCCAGGGCCGCGGCCTTGGCGTCCGGCGTGGCGGCGCCCTGTGCTTGAGCCAGTCGCTCGGCGGGTGGCGGGGTGGGGCGCGTGAAGAACCAGGCCGCGCCCGCGATGAGGACACCTCCGGCGAGCACGCCCGCGAGGAGCGACCCACGCCGGGAGCGGCTGGTTGTACCGGATCCGAGCCCAGCCCCATGCGCCCCTGCTGAATCCACGGCGCCAACGTCCCCGTGAGCCGCACCCGCGAGCCGTTGCCGCGTCGCCCCCGCCACCGTCGCCGCATCCGGGTTCGTGGTCCGCTTCACGGAGGGCCACGCGGCGGGAGCGTCCGGCGCGTCGAGGACGGGCCGCAGCTGCGGAGGCGGCGTGCTCCCGTGGGATGGGTCCGCGAGCCGCGCGCGGCGCAGGGCCAGCCGCTTGACGTCCCGGTCCGGCGGGAACAGCGAGTCCACATACGCGGCGAGCTGCTCGGCCGTGGCGATCTCCGCGGCCCCGCCAATGGCCTCGATGGCGCCGATGAAGGACTCGAGGCTGTCGAACCGCGCCCCGGGCTCCCTGGCCAGCGCGGTGAGGCACACCAACTCCAGCGCGTTGGGCACGGACGGGTCGAACGCGGTCGGTGGACGCGGGCGCCCCTCGGCGATGCGGCCCACCACTTCGTCGGCCGTGAGCCCCGTGAAGGGCCTGCGCCCACAGAGCTGCTCGTAGAGCATGACGCCCGCGGCGAACAGGTCCGCCCGGTGGTCCACGGGCTTGCCGGCAATCATCTCCGGCGACATGTAGAAGAACTTGCCCTTGAGCACCCCGGGCTCGGTGCCCGACCCGAGCGCGTCCGCCTTGGCGATGCCGAAGTCGATGACCTTCACCGCGCCATTCACGCCCACGTGGATGTTGTCCGGGGTGAAGTCGCGGTGGACGATGCGCAGCGGGCGGCCGGCCTCGTCCACGGCACGGTGCGCCGCGTCGAGCCCCCGGCACGCCTCCACGAGCACGCGCAGCGTGATGCCCAGCGGCACGCGATGTCCGTGCTCGGCGGCTTCTTGCCGCAGCTCCGCGAACGAACGTCCCTCCAGCAGCTCCATGGCGATGAAGGGCTCGTTCCCCTCCATGCCCAGCTCGATGATGGTGACGACGTTGGGGTGTCGCACCTGCGCGGTGATGCGGGCCTCGTTGAGGAACATCTGCACCACGCGCCGGTCCGACGCGAGGTGCGGCATCAGGCGCTTCACGGCGACAGCGGGCCCTCGGCTGCCGTCATCCTCGACGCGGCGCCCCAGGTACACCTCCGCCATGCCGCCCGTCGCGATCCGCGCGGACAGTCGGTAGCGACCCACCTGATTGGGGTTCTGCTCCAGCACCAAGGTGCGCGCAGTCTACGTGTAGGCGCGCGTCCGCGCACAGTGTTGTGGCCATTACGGCGGGTAGGAGTCCGCTACCTGCCCGCTCGCACGGGCGAGCGACAGTGTTAACGTCCGGCCTGTTTCATGGGCCTGGCGGGAGGTGGCCCAGACACGCGCACGCGCTGCGTCCGGAGGGATGGTTGGGCACAGTCCTCAAGGGTGGTTACGTCGTAGAGCTGGAGCCGGCGTTGGTCGAGCGTGTGGACCTGCGCATCGAGGGAGAACGCATCGTCGCCCGAGGGCCGGACCTGACGCCCGTCGCGGACGATGAAGTGGTGACGCTGTCGGGCAAGCTCGTCTTCCCGGGGCTGGTGAGCGCGCACCACCGCCTGCATGCGGTGCTGGGCCGGGGCATGCCGCGCCCCTCGCTGGAGACCTACCAGGACATCCTCGAGAAGGTCGTCTGGCCCTACGAGAACGCGCTCGACCTGGACGCGGTGCAGGTGGCCGCGTGCGCCGGGGGCCTGGAGGCGCTCCAGTGCGGCACCACCACCGTGTGCGATTTGCACTCCTCGCCCAAGGCGATTTCGGGCTCGCTCACGCGGGTGGCGCGCGGGCTCCACGAGGTGGGCGTGCGGGGTGTGCTCGCCTACGCGGTGTCGGACCGCGTGGGCGCGGTGGGCCGGGAGGAGGGGCTGGAGGAGACGGTCGCCTTCGCGAAGAAGGCCAAGGGCCGCTTCCGGGGGCAGGTGGGCGCGGCGCCCAGCTTCACGCTCGGGCCGGACGCGCTGACGGGTTTGGCGGAGGCGCTCAAGTCGCTGGGGACGGGCGGGGTGCACCTGCCGCTCGCCGAGGACCCACTGGACGAGCGCCTCTGCAATGAGAACTACGGCGCCTCGCCGGTGTCGCGCCTGCTGGAGGCCGGCCTGCTGTCGCCCAAGAGCCAGCTCGCGCACGTGGGCCACCTGGACTGGGCGGACCTGGCGCAGGTGATTGCCACGGGGGCGTGGCTGGTCCACACGCCGCGCGCGAACCAGGGCCTGGAGGTGGGCTATGCGCCCGCGTTGAAGTTCGGCGCCCGGGCCACGCTGGGGGCGGACGGCGTGTCCGCGGACCTGTTCGCGGAGGCGCAGGCGGCGTACCTGCGCTCGCGCGAGGCGGGGCAGCCCATCGACGTGCTCCGCTACCTGGCCAACGGGCATCGCATGGCGTCGCAGATGTTCGACGCCTCGGTGGGCCCCATGCGCGAGGGCTCCATCGCGGACCTGCTCATCCTGGACTACCTGCCCGCAACGCCGCTCACCGCGGAGAACCTGGCGTGGCACGTGGTGTTCGGCCTGGGCAGCCGGCACGTGGAGGCGGTGATGGTGGACGGCGTCTGGCGCATGTGGGCGCGGCGGCCGCTGTCGGTGAGCCCCACCGTGGTGGCCGAGCAGGCGCGCGAGGCCGCGTCGGCCGTCTGGGCCCGCATGGCGGAGGCGGCGAAGTAGGCCCGCCTTGCCCCGGGGGCATGAACCCTGTCTAGTCCGCCGCATGCTCGTGCCATTGATTGTTGCGGGACTCTTCAGCGGTGCCATCCCCCAGGCCGGTGAGACGGCGCCGGACTTCACGGCGAAGGACTCCACCGGCAAGGTCCACACGCTGTCGGAGCTGGTGAAGCAGGGGCCGGTCATCCTGGCCTTCTTCCCCAAGGCCTTCACCGGCGGCTGCACCAAGGAGCTCAAGGCCTACCGGGACCGCTACGCGGACGTGCAGAAGGCCCAGGGGCAGGTGCTGGCCATCAGCATGGATGACGCGGAGACGCTCGCGCGCTTCAAGGCGGACCTCAACGCGCCCTTCGCCTTCATCCCCGACCCGGAGGGCCACATCGTCACGGCGTACGACGTGAAGATGCCCATGGTGTCGGTGCCCAAGCGCTACACGTTCGTCGTGGGCGAGGACCGGAAGATCCTCAAGGTCGAGTCCGGCAGCGACGCCATCGACCCGAACGGCGCGATTGTCGCCTGCCCCCTGCGCAAGCCCACGGGCGCGAAGCCGGCGGACGCGAAGCCCGCGGAGCCCCAGGCGCCCGCCACGAAGTAGGCCGTCTCCGGCGGCGCGTGCCTACCGCCGCTCCTCGCGGAGGGGCACGCGCCGCCGGCTGTCGAAGACCTGGGCGGGCGCGCCGTCGATGAAGGTGTCCTCGAAGGCGCCCCCCGTGTACTCGTCGATGACGCGGCGCCAGAAGGCGATGGCCGCGCGGTTGCTCGGGAGCTGGGACATCTCCCAGATGCCCGGGAAGCGGTCGAACACCGCCCGGGCCGCGCGCCGGCCCAGCCCGTTGCGCCGCTCGCTTCGAAGGATGAAGAACTCGCTCATCCGGTAGTCGCGCCCGGGCGTCATGTACGGGAAGGGGGACTGGCCCACGAAGGCGAAGCCCACCACGCGGCCCTCCCAGCGCAGCAGCAGGGGGTGCACTTCGGGCGTGGGAATCAGCCAGGTGGGCAGGAAGTCGGGCCGCCAGCGGCCCTGCTCGTCCAGGCTGTACTCCACGCCGAACTCGCTCAGGTCATGCAGGTAGAGCGGGTAGAGGTTGCGCAGCAGCGTGTGCTCGGACGGAGTCGCTCGGAGAATCTCCATGGAGGGCCTCTCGTGTCCCCAGCATGACCCTTTGGGGGCTCCGCGGCCAGGGTGTCCCGAGGGACTCCCCGCGCACGGCGGGCGGACGAGGAGGGGGTTGGGCGCGTCCTCGTCATCCGCATCCATCGGATGTCGTGCAGCGGAGCGGGGCGCCGGGGCAATCCTCCCGTGAGGGGGCTTGGCCTACGTTGCCCTCCACGAGTCCTGGTGCGGGGCGGGGGAGCCATGAACGGTCGGCGGAAGGGCATCTCGGGCGAGGCGGGAGGGCGGGACACCGGCGCCGTGCCACGTGTGCCAGGAAACGACGTGACGCCGGGTCGCGTGCGGCGCGTGTTGATGACGGCGGACGCGGTGGGGGACGTGTGGACGTACGCGTTGGAGCTGACCCGCGCGCTCGCGCCGCACGGCGTGGAGGTGACGCTGGCGACCATGGGGGCGCCGCTCTCCCAGGCGCAGTGGGCGGAGGCGCGGGGCATCCCCAACCTCGCCATCGAGGAGGGCCGCTTCCGCTTGGAGTGGATGGAGGACCCCTGGGAGGACGTGCGCTCCGCGGGGGAGTGGCTGCTCGACCTGGAGCACCGGCTTCGTCCGGACGTGGTGCACCTCAATGGTTACGCGCACGGGGCGCTGCCCTGGCTGCGCAAGCCGCTGGTGGTGGGGCACGCGTGCAGCCTGTCGTGGTGGCGGGCGGTGCGGGGCGAGGGCGCACCGGGGAACCATGCGCGCTACCGCGAGGCCGTGGCCGAGGGGCTCCGCGCCGCGGGCCGGGTGGTGACGCCCAGCATGGACCTGCTCACCTCGCTCCAGTCCGACTACGGGCCGCTGGTGGGCGCGGAGGTCATCCCCCATGCCCGGCGCGCGGACCGCGTGCCGCCGCGTTCGGAGCGGGAGCCGTTCATCCTCAGCGTGGGCAGCCCGTGGGACGAGGCGAAGAACATCGCCGCGCTGGAGGCCGCCGCGCCGCGCGTGGGGTGGCCGGTGAAGCTCGCGGGCGACGCGAGGCATCCGTCCGAGCGGAAGGCGGAGCCGCGCGGCCTGCAGTGGATGGGGCACCTGGAGCCGCATGCCCTGGCGGAGTGGATGTCACGGGCCTCCGTCTTCGTGCTGCCCGCCCGGTATGCGCCCTTTGGCCTCACGGCGCTGGAGGCGGCGCTGTCGGGCTGCGCGCTGGTGCTGAGCGACCTCCCGTCCCTTCGCGAGGTGTGGGGAGACGGGGCCGCGTGCTTCGTGCCTCCGGATGACGTGCACGCGCTGGTCGCGACGCTGGAGCTGCTCCGCAAGGACCCGGCGCTGCGCACCCGGCTGGCCCTGCGCGCGCGGGCCTGGGCCCTGACCTACACGCCCCGGCGGATGGCCAGCCAGTACCTCTCCGTCTATGCGCGCCTCGCGGAGGCGGAGAACGCCATGGCCCCGGCTGGGCACTCGGTGACCTGAGCTCACACACGTGACGCCCCGGCCCGTGCGCCGGCCTCCGCGCGGCGCTCAGCCTCCGAGGTGCACACCCACGTGTCACCGTGCCTCGGACGGGCTGATGGGGTAGTTGCCGTCCGCGTGGGCCTGCGCATGCTGCGCGAAGAGGAACCGCCGCACCGCTGCGCGGGTCAGCAAGCCGCAAGTCTCACTCCCCGGCGGCGTGGTGACGGGCAGCGCGTCCACGTCCTCGTGGTCCATGACATGGAGCGCATGCGCCAGGTTCGCATCGGGCGCCAGCGCGGGCAGCTTGCGCGCCAGGTCGCTGGCCACCAGCAGGGGGTACACGGACTCGTCGCGCCACACCTCGCGCAGCTGCTCCACCTGCACGGTGCCGTACAGTTGGCCCACGGTGTCGAGCACGGGCAGGGTGCCCGCCTCCGACGTGAGCAGCAGGTCCGTCAGGGCGCGCAGCGGCGTCCCCGCGGGCACGGGCGGCAGTTGGGTCATCAGCGCGCGCACGGGCGTGGCCTCCAGCAGGTCGGAATCGCTCTGGACCTTCGGCGTCTTGCGCTCCGTGAGGTAGTGGCAGAGCGCGGAGGCGATGGTGCACGTCACCATCAGCGGCAGGATGATGTCGTGGTTTCCGCTCAGCTCGTACAGCATCATCATGCCGGTGAGCGGGCCGCGGGTGAGCGCCGCCACCGCGCCGCCCATGCCCACCAGGGCGTACGCCCCGCTGGGCCCCGTGCTCTCCGGGAAGAAGTAGTGCACCAGCGTCCCGAAGGCGCCCCCGGCCATGGCGCCGATGAGGGCCGCCGGGAAGAAGGTGCCGCCCGAGCCGCCCGAACCGATGGTGATGGCCGTGGCGATGAGCTTCAGCAGGCACGCGGTGATGAGGAAGACGAACGGGAGCCGCCCCAGCGCGGCCAGGTTGATGTAGTCGTGCCCGCTGCCCCACACCGTGGGGCTGGCGAACGCCAGGATGCCCGCGCACAGCCCGCCCAGGCCCGCGCGCAGCGGCAGCGGCTTGCTCCCGAGCCACACCGACAGCCGGTCCTTCCCGTGCCCATGGAAGTAGTGCTCCATGCCGTGCAGGAGCTGCACGAAGGTGAAGGCCAGCAGGCCGCAGCCAATCCCCAGGCCCGCGTAGGCCAGCACCTCGCCGCCGCTGACCAGCTCGTAGGGCACGTGCCGGAGCATGGCGGACTCGCCCATGACGCCCTGGCTCACCAGGGTGCCGGCGACGCTGGCCAGGATGATGGGCGAGAAGACCCGCAGCTCGAACTCGCGGAGGATGATTTCCATCGCGAACACGGCGCCGGCGATGGGGGCGTTGAAGGACGCGGAGATGCCCGCGCCCGCGCCACAGGCCAGGAGGATGGACAGCTCCTTGCGGCTGAACCCCAGCACCCGGCCCACGGTGGAGGCGAACGCCGCGCCGCCATACACGATGGGCCCCTCGCGACCCGCCGAGCCGCCGCTGCCGATGGTGATGGCGGAGGCCACCAGCTTCAACAGGCCCCGGTCCGCGGGCAGCGCGTTGGCGCCGCTCTTCACCGCGCGCACCACCTCGGGGACGCCGTGGCCGTGCGTCTCCGGCCTGTCTCTCAGCAGCCGCCCCACCAGCACGCCCCCCAGCGTGGGCGCGAGCAGCATCAGCCACCAGGGCAGGTGGGGCAGCGCCTCCGGGAGGTTGTGGGAGTGGCCGAACACACTGTTGAGCGCCGACAGCGCCACCAGCGGGTAGTAGAGCGACAGCCCGCCCAGCGTCAGCAGCGCGAGCAGCCGCAGCCGGCGCTTCACCTCGTCGCGAGGGCCTCCCGGCTCGATGAAGCGGGCCAGCAGCAGCGCGCCCGACGCCAGCGGCACGCCGATGAAGGCGTACTCCGGATGCCAGCGCGCCGAGGCGAAGGCCTCCATCAGCGCCTTGAACTGGTCCTGCCGCAGCGTCTCCTTCAACGTGGCCGCGCCAAAGGTGACGCCGCTCACCAGGCCGATGAGGTTGGAGAAGATGCCGGCGGCCAGCCCGCTGTACAGGCCGACCACCGCGCCCGCCACCGGGAGGACCGAGGGGCCGGGCAACCGCAGGCGATTGGAGGTTTGAAGGGCGACGAGGACGAAGCGGCTCAACGCCGCGCGCAGACGAACCCAGACTGCGCGCTGCAGCACCGGGCCAGGAGCGGGTGCATCACCTGCCATCATTGCAGGTCCCACTAACAGTGGGGTGCGCGTCACTCAAGGTTCGCGACGCGGATGTGTGAAGAGTCGCCCGACTGCAGGGTCCCTCCATGACACGGACGTCGCGGTTTGACTCCGGGCTGCGGATCGCGGCGCGGAAGGCCCCAGGTCGAGCCGGCCGGCCGCTGGGCCCGCCCCTGAGCGCGAGCGATGCTCGAGCGCGGCGGACGGCGGTAAAGCCGGCCCCGTGGCGAGCGGGCCGGCAGCTCGGCGGCGAAGCCCTAACGCCGCTTGAGCACGGCGGACGGCGGCGGCGCGGACGTGGGCAGGTGGTCGGCGGCGGCCGTCAGCGCCTCGCGCACCTTGTCTCCGGCCGCCCTCGCCGCGTCTCCCGCCACGCGGGCCGCTTCCCCCGCCGCCTTCGCCGCCACGAACTGGGCCCGGGCGCCGGAGGCACCCCAGAAGCGGGTGGGGGCGGCCAGCTCCGCGCGCTCCGCCTCGGTGTACTTGCGGAAGGCGTACTTCGTGGACTCGGAGGGCAGCCGCAGGCCCTCCACCACCTTGAACCAGGAGAGCACCTTCAACGAGTAGTAGCTGAGGTCCACCTCCCACCAGAACCAGCCCTGGTTGGCGGTGTTCTGGTGGTAGTGGTGGTTGTTGTGCCAGCCCTCGCCCAGGGTGACGAGCGCCAGCAGCCAGTTGTTCCGGCTGGTGTCCGTCGTCTTGTAGCGGCGCTTGCCGAAGATGTGGCTGAGCGAGTTGATGGTGAAGGTGCCGTGCCACAGCAGGGTGGTGCTGACGAAGAAGCCCCACACCAGCATGGAGAAGCCGCCGATGAAGTAGACGGCGACGGCCAGCATCACCGTCGGCACCAGGTGGAAGCGGTTGAGCCACACCAGCTCCGGGAAGCGGGCGAAGTCCTTGATGCCCTCCAGGCGGGTGTCGTTGTACTTGTCGGAGAGAATCCACCCCACGTGGCTCCACCAGAAGCCCCGCTGCAGGGGCGAGTGGATGTCGTCCGCCTGGTCCGAGTTGCGGTGGTGATGCCGGTGGTTCGCCGCCCACCAGAGCACGCCCTTCTGCGCGGACATGCTGCCCACGAAGGCGAGGATGAACTGGAAGACACGTCCCGTCTTGAAGGCCCGGTGGGAGAAGTAGCGGTGGAAGCCCGCGGTGATGCCCCACATGCGCAAGACGTACAGGCCGACGCACACGGCCACGTCCACCGGCTTCGCCCCGACGGCGAAGACGAAGAGGCACATCACGTGGACGGCGAAGAAGGGAATGGAGGAGAGCCAGTTGAGGCGCTCATCCGCCGCGGGCAGGGCTTGGGACGGTGTCTGCAAGGGAGCCTCGTGCGCTGGGTGGGCCGAGCAGCAACCTGCTCAGCCTCGCCCCGCATCAACACCCCTGCCTGTCATCCCTCTGTCAGGAGGCCGCGGATTGGCGCAGCTCCGTCAACCACTCCTCGAATGCGGGGTACCCGTGGAGCGGCGCGAGGTCCTCGTCCGAGGCGGCATACGTGCCATCGGTGAAGCCCAGCTCCGTGGCGCGGTGCAGCAGCCGCATCGCGTCGGGCACGTTGCGTGCTCGCGCGTACGCACAGGCCGCGTCGTAGGCGAGCGTGGCGCTGGGCGCGTGCTTCAGCGCCGCCTCGCCCACCGCCGCGGCCTCCGAGTACGCCCCGCGGATGAACAGCACCCGCTCCGCGCACGAGAAGGCCGCCTCCGGGTCCACGCTGGGCAGCTTCAGCGCCTCCGCCTCGCGGCCCATGCGGATGAGCGTGCCGGCGTACTCGTGCATGACGGTCCGGTCCGAGGACGTCTGCCACGCCTGCTTCCACCACTCCACGGCGCGCGCGTCGTCACCCACCAGGGAGAAGGAGGCGGCCACCGCGTGGGGCTCCACGGGCAGGCCCTGCACCTGCGAGAAGTGGTCCAGCGCCTTGCGGCCGTGGCCCTCCTTCAGGGCAATCCAGCCCATCAGGTGGTGGGCATGGCTGGCCAGCGTCGGCGTCAGGCCCTCGGGGGCCTCCAGGACGGTGGCGCCGAGCCTGCGCGCCTCGTCCATGCGGCCCGCGTCGAGCGCCTCGCGGGCCTCGCGCAGCTTCTCCGCCAGCGGTCCGGTGAGGGGCGCGCTCTCGGCCGCCCCGCCCTGGAAGGACGCCAGCACGGCCCGGAAGGCCTGCAGGCCGAACATCGCGAACATGATGACGAGGATGAACTGCTGGACCGCCAGACCCAGCAACACGATGCCGACGGACGCGAGCACCGCCAGGCCTTGCGCCACGACGAAGCCCTTCCGGGGGCCGAAGACGCGCGTGGCCAGCGCGGTGGTGATGCGGCCGCCATCCAGTGGCAGCACGGGCATCATGTTGAGGACCGCCCAGAAGAAGTTGGCCAGGGCGAACGTCTGCAGGAAGAAGACGAGCCCAGGCGGCTCCACGAACCGCTGGCTGCCGGCGTAACTCGCGAACCCCAACATCAGGCCGAAGAACGGGCCGGCCGCGGTGATGAGGATGTCGCGCTTCCAGGGCAGCGGGCCCGGCGCGTCCGTGGGGAGGGTGTGGCCACCCATCCAGGCGAGCGCGATGCTCGGCCGGTAGCCGAACATCCGGCTGGCGAGGGCGTGGCCCAGCTCATGGATGAGCACGGAGACGAAGACGATGAACATCCACGACAGGATGTAGACCGCCACCGCGCTGGCGTGGCCGGACGCGGTCTCCGCGCCGACTGCCCCGAAGGGCCAGCGCGTCGACGTGCCGCGCTCGGGGATGCCCCCGAGGGCGAGCATGCCGGAGACCAGCAGGTGGCTGGGGTGGACTTCGACGGGAATGCTCCCGAGACGAAAGCGGAACATGGGGACGGACCTTAACCGTTAGGTCCCCCGAGCGCAGGCACTTGAACACCGTCCGCGCCATGTCCCAGGCAAATCCGCTAGGTTCCCCGCCCTTCATGCCGCAGCTCGGTCCCTACACCCTGCCGAATCCGTACATCCTGGCCCCCATGGCCGGGGTGAGCGAGATGCCCTTCCGTGTCCTCGCCTTCCGCCTGGGCGCGGCGCTCTGCCCCACCGAGCTCGTCAGCTCGCAGGGCCTGATGCGCGCCAACCAGCGGACGTTGAAGTACCTGCGCTACGACGCCGAGGTGGAGCGGCCCTACTCGCTGCAAATCTACGGCGGCGAGCCGGAGGCCATGGCCCGCGCGGCCGTGGTGGGGAAGGAGGCGGGCGCGCAAATCATCGACATCAACATGGGCTGCCCGGTGAAGAAGGTGGTGAAGAACGGGGCGGGCAGCGGCCTGCTCTGCGACGTGCCCCGCGCGGCCGACATCGTCCGGCGCATCCGCGAGGCCACCGGCCTGCCCGTCACCTGCAAGATTCGCTCGGGCTGGGACGCCAGGAGCCTCAACTACCTCCAGGTGGCCGGCGCGCTCCAGGAGGCGGGCTGCGCGGGGCTCGCCATCCATCCCCGCACGCGCGAGCAGGGCTACTCGGGGCAGGCGGACTGGCGCGTCATCGCGGACCTGAAGCGCCACTTCCCGGAGCTGCCCCTCATGGGCAACGGGGACGTGAAGACGCCCGCGGACGCCGCGCGCATGCTGGAGACCACCGGCTGCGACTTCGTGATGATTGGCCGGGCGGCGCTGGGCAACCCGTGGATTTTTCGCGAGCTGTTGGGTGGCCCGCCCGCCACGCCGCGGGAGCGCAGCGCGCTGGTGCTCGAGCACTTCCGTTCGCACCTGGAGTTCGCCGGGGACCCGCTGGGCGCGGTGCGCTCCTTCCGCAAGCAGCTGGCCTGGTACGCCCACGGCCTGTACGGCGCCGCGGCCTTCCGCGCGGAGGTGAACAGCCTCGACGCGCCCCAGGCCGTGGAGGACTGCGTGCGCCGCTTCTTCGCCGAGGCCCAGGTGGACCTCGCGGGCCCGGGCGAAGAGCAGGACGTGGACTACCGGGCGGCGCTGGGCTGAGCGCTCGCCGCTCCTGATGCGGCACCTCTATATATAAGGAGGTGGATGCGCCCTGGATGCGGCGCCGCGCTCAGGCGCCCGAGGGCCGGACGGCGTCGGGCGGCACCAGCCGGCGCTGGGTGGCCACGGCCCGGAAGTAGTCGCACGCGGGCGTGGGGCTGCGGCGGAGCGTGTCGAAGTCGACATGGTAGAGCCCGAAGCGCGGGCCCCAACCCTCCAGCCACTCGAAGTTGTCGAGCAGGCTCCAATAGAGGTACCCGCGCACGTCCACGCCCTGCGCGCGCGCCGCCAGCACCTGGGCCAGGTGGGAGTGGAGGTAGCGGGGCCGGCGGGCGCCGTCGCGGTCGTCGATGCCGTTCTCGGTAATCCACACCGGCTTGCCGTAGCGCTTCACGTCGCGCAGCGTCTGGAGGAAGCCCTCGGGCCAGTCCTCCCAGCCGATGTCCGTGAGCCCCCGGCCGTGGACGTCCCGGTACTTGAACTCGATGAAGGGCGGGCGCGGCACGAAGCGCAGGTGCGCGCGGGTGTAGTAGTTCACCCCGATGAACTCCACGGAGTCCCGCGCCCCCGGGATGTCCACGCGGGTGGAGGCCACGCCCGGCATGGTGACGCGCAGCTTGCCGGTGGCCAGCGCCTCGTGGAACGCATGGTTGTAGGCCTGGGCTCCGAGCCTCACCAGCGCGCGGTCCAACGGGTGCCACCACCGGTCCGGCGCGAAGGCGAGCATGTTCTGGGAGATGCCGAGCTCCACGCGGCCCAGCCGGGACAGCAGCTCCTCCCGCGCGGCCACGTGCGAGCGCACCAGGTTCTCCATGGCCCTCATGGTGGTGGGGCCGTCCGCGATGCCCGGAGGAATGGCGCCCTGCAGATAGCCCCCCAACAGCAGCACCATCGGCTCGTTGAAGGAGATGACCAGCGCGTCCATCCCCTCCAGCAGCGCCGCGCACCGCTTCGCGTACCGCCGGAAGACGTCCACGCTGGCCGGCTCGTGCCAGGGCGTCTCCCGGTGGAACCAGGTGGGGTGCGTGAAGTGGTGGAGCGTCACCACCGGCCGCAGGCCGTGGGCCTTCATCTTCAGGAGCCGCTCCCGGTAGGCCTCCAGCGCCGCCTCGTCGAAGCGACCGCGCTCCGGTTCGATGCGCGCCCACTCCAGGGAGATGCGGAACGCCGTCGCGCCCACCGCCCGCGCCAGGGCGTAGTCCTCTTCGTACCGGTTCCAGTGGTCCACCGCGGGGCCGCAGCGAGCGTCCGGCTCCTTCAGCCGTCCGGCGCGCTCCCACTCGGCCCAGTCGTTCTCGATGCCGCCCTCCACCTGGTACGCCGCGGTCGCGACGCCGAAGGTGAAGTCCTCGGGGAAGGTCTGCTCGGAGGCGCTCATGTGGTGGCGCACCGTAGACGCCGCACCTCACCTCGAAAAGCGCCGCGTGCCGCGCGCGCATGCGCCGCGCCGCTCATCCGAAGGCGGCGCGAAACTGGCTCCAACGTGTCCGGAGCCGGAAAATCGGCCTCGCGCGCGACACCTCGAAAGCGCTCGCGAGTGTCCGCGAGGTGGCGTTCGGGGCCTCCGGAAGCGCTCGATGCCGAAAAATCGGCCTCGCGCGCGATGCAATACATCACCATGCGTTGACACACTGGCATGTCGCCCGTACCATTCACTTCAAGCACTCACTCCCATCAAGAAGAGTGCAGGGCCTCGGTTGACTGGGGCCAACCACTGAACCGGAGGATTCTGATGGCCGCTAAGAAGAAGACCGCTGCGAAGTCCGCGACCAAGAAGGCTGCCAAGACGGCCAAGACGGCGAAGGCCGCGAAGTCGGCGAAGAAGACGACGGCCCGCAAGACGGCCGGCAAGACCGCGACCAAGAAGGCGGCCGCCAAGAAGACCACCCGCAAGGCGGCCAAGAAGGCTCCTGCTCGCAAGCGCGCCCCCAAGGCGGCGGCGGCCCCGGTTACCCCGGAGTCCTGAGCAGTCCCGTCGTCATGAGCGGACGGAAGTTGACGTCCGGTGAACGGCTCGGCGAAACCCGCCGGGCCGTTTTCATTTTCATGACCCGGAGTGCCCATGTCGCTGCGTCCCGTGGAGCTGGAGCAGGTGGTGGCGGAGGTGGGAGCACGCCTCACCGGGGCGGTGGCGCAGAAGGCCTGGTGTCCCCTCCCGAGGCTCGCCTACGTGGAGCTGCGCGTCCCGGGCAAGTCCGTCCTGCTGTGCCTGTGCGCCGAGGGAGACCTGGCTCGCGTCTCCCTCGCGGATGATCGCTTCCCCACGCCGGGCGAGCCCGCCCCCTTCCAGCGGTGGCTGCGCCAGGAGCTGACAGGCTTCAAGCTCCAGGGGGCCCGCTTCCTCGAGGCGGAGCGGGTCGTGATCCTCGACTTCGAGCGCGAGGACGTCCGCAGACGTCTGGTGTTGGAGGTCGGTGCGCCCGGGGGCCTGTTGTTGCTCAGCGACAATGGCCGGGTGTTGATGTTGTCGGGTGAAGGCTTTGGGGCGCGCCGGAATCTCTATCCAGGCGCGACGTGGGCGCCGCCGGAGCCGCCGCCGCCCGAGGCGCTCGAGAAGGCCCGGAGCCAGCCCTCACGGCTCACGCCAGAAGAAGCGGACGCGCTGCCGTATGCCCAGGCCGCGGAGCGTCTGCTGGGCGCGCGCGACAAGGCCAGCCGCTCGGAGACCATCCGCCGCCGCCTGGCGCAGCCGTACCGCGCGCGCCTCAAGCGCTCCTCCCGCACACTGGAGAAGGTCCGCGCCGAGGCCGCGCGCGGTCCCGAGGCGGAGAAGCACCGCGAGGTGGGCGAGCTGCTCGCGCAGAACCTCTTCCGCCTCAAGCGCGGCGCCACCGAGGCCGTGCTCACCGCCTATACGGAGGAGGGCGTGAAGGAGGTCCGGGTGACGCTGGACCCGAAGCGCACGCCGAAGGAGGAGGCGGATTGGCGCTTCCATCAGTACCGGCGGCTCCTGCGCGGCGTGGAGCAGGCGCGCCACCGCGAGGCGGAGCTGGCGCGCGAGGTGGCCCACGCGCGGCAGGCGCTCGAACAGATTGAGCGGATGGATGACGCCGCGCTGCTGTCCCAGGCGGAGGTGCTCCAGCTCCCGTCCAGCGGCGAGGGCGCGCAGGAGGGCCGGCCCTTCAAGGAGTACGTGGGGCACGGCGGCGCGCGCATCTGGGTGGGGCGCGGCTCCGAGGACAACGACACGCTCACCTTCAAGGTCGCGCGGCCCTGGTACCTGTGGCTCCACGCGCGCGGCGTGCCGGGCAGCCATGTGGTGCTGCCGCTGGAGAAGGGGCAGGAGGTGGTCCAGGAGGCGCTGTTGGACGCGGCGCACCTGGCGCTGCACCACTCGGGGGCGAAGGGCGAGCCGCGCGGCGAGGTGAGCTACGTGCCCGCGAAGTTCGTGCGCAAGGTCAAGGGTGGGGCGCCGGGGCAGGTGACCTTCACGCGCGAGAAGACCTTCGTGGTGCGCATGGAGCCCGAGCGGCTGGAGCGTCTGCTCAAGTCACGGCACACCGAACCCGCAGCGCCGTGAGGACCTCGTACGCCCGCCCGCCTTCCACACCGGTTAGTGGACGCTGCGTGCGAGCGCGGTTGACGGGCTGACGGTGGGGAGGCGAGCGGGGGACCGCCGCCCTTGAGTCCCCTGAAGTGCGGGGTACGATGCGCAGCCGCGTGCCTCCTGAGCCCTTCCGCCAGACGTCGCTGTTCCCCCGAGGTCTCTCCGCCGCCACCCGTGCGGCGGAGAGCGCGGCCGCACCCCGGCCCGAGGGGGGACCTGCGGCGACCGTGGCACCCGCGCCCGCGCCGCGGCCGGTGGCGCCGCCCGTGCCCTTGCCACCGCGTGGCCTCCTTCCGGAAGAGGCGCCCCGCATCCTCACGCGCCCGCCCACGCGCGAGGAGCTGTGGACGCGCGCGGAGTCGTTGGCGTGGCGCCTGAGCGCGGAGCTGGGCATGCCGGTGCGGCTGTCGGTGACGGACAACCGCTCCACCATGGTGTCCTTCCGCCGCGGCTCCGCGGTGCTGGCGCTGCGGCTGCACCACATGTTCCTCGACGCGCCGGAGCCGGTGGTGCGCGCTGTGGCGGACTACGCGGGCCGGGGCCACCGCACCGCGGGCGCCATCCTGGACGAGTACATCCGCGGGCAGCAGCCGCGCATCCGCCAGATGCGCCGTGAATCCGACGCGGACCTCAACCCGCGCGGGCGCTGTTTCGACCTCCAGGAACTTTACGACGCGGCCAACCGCGAATTTTTCCAGGGCCTCATCCAGGCCCGGATTGGTTGGGGGCGCATGCCGCCGCGCCGCCGCCGCAAGTCCATCCGGCTGGGCGTCTACGACCACCAGACGCGCGAGATTCGCATCCACCCCACGTTGGACAGCCCCGAGGTGCCGTCCTTCTTCGTGGAGTTCATCGTGTTCCACGAGATGCTCCACCAGCTCTTCCCGAGCACGGGCCGGGGCGGCCGTCGCGTGCATCACCCGCGCGCATTCCGCGAGCGTGAGCGGACCTTCCCGCACTACGCCGCCGCACTGCGTTGGGAGCGGGAGAATCTGGGCATGCTGTTGCGCGGTTGAGCGCCGCTTCGTCCGCTGGCTCATTTACCGTTTTACCGAGCGAAGCGATGCATGCAGCACGCTTGACGCTGCCGTAAGGGAAACCCATCCTCACGGGCTCTATGCGAAGAGCGAAGATTGTCTGCACCCTCGGTCCCGCCAGCCAGAGCCAGGAGATGCTCGAAGCGCTCCTGGAGAACGGCATGGACGTCGCGCGCCTCAACTTCTCCCACGGCAGCCACGAGCAGCACGCGGAGAACATCGCGAAGCTGCGCGCCGCGTCGCTCAAGGTTCGCAAGGCGGTGGGCATCCTCGGCGACCTCCAAGGCCCGAAGATCCGCACTGGCCGCTTCGTCAAGGGCAGCACCGAGCTGAAGGAGGGCGGCACCTTCCACATCACCACGGACGAGACGGTGCCGGGCACGGATGAAATCGTGTCCACGACGTACCCGCTGCTCGCCGCGGACGTGAATCCCGGCGACCGCATCCTGCTGGACGACGGCCTGCTGGAGCTGAAGGTCCTGGAGACGGACAAGCAGAAGCTCATCCGCACGCAGGTCATCCACGGCGGCACGCTGAAGAACAACAAGGGCATCAACCTGCCCGGCGTGGCGGTGCGCGCGGACGCGCTGACGCCGAAGGACCGCGAGGACCTCATCTTCGGCATCAAGGCCGGCGTGGACTACATCGCGCTGTCCTTCGTGCGCCAGCCGTCCGACCTGGACACCGCGCGCCAGGCCATGGCGGAGGTGGGCCGCACGGTGCCCATCATCGCCAAGCTGGAGAAGCCGGAGGCCATCGCCCGCCTGGACGCCATCCTCGACAAGACGGACGGCGTCATGGTGGCGCGCGGCGACCTGGGCGTGGAGATTCCCCCCGAGGAGGTGCCGGCGGTCCAGAAGGACATCATCCGGCGCTCCAACCTGCGCGGCCTGCCCGTCATCGTGGCCACGCAGATGCTGAACTCCATGATTGACAACCCGCGCCCCACGCGCGCCGAGGCCAGCGACGTGGCCAACGCCGTGTTCGACGGCGCGGACGCGGTGATGCTCTCGGGCGAGACGGCGAGCGGCAAGTTCCCCATCGAGTCCGTGCAGATGATGGAGCGCATCATCCTGGCGGCCGAGTCCTCCGCGCGCACCACGCAGTCGCTGATGCGCGTGCTGGAGACGCCGCTGGGGCTGCCGCACCACTTCCCGGACGTCATCGCGCGCGTGGCGTGCGAGGCGGCCAAGGCGAGCAACGCCTCGCTCATCGCCGCCTTCACCCTGTCGGGCGTGACGGCGCGGCTCCTGTCGCACTACCGGCCCACGGTGCCCATCGTCGCGTTCAGCCCCAACCAGGAAGTGCGCCGCCGGCTGGCGCTCCTCTGGGGCGTGGTGCCGCGCGTGCTGGAGCCCATCCAGGACACCGAGGCCATGGTGAAGCGCGTGGAGGAGGAACTCCTGGCGCGCGGCCTGGGCCAGAAGGGCGACCGCATCGTCATCGTCTTCGGCGCGCCGGTGGGCCAGCCGGGGAAGATCAACAGCCTCCGCCTGCACACCATCCAGGGCTGAGGCTGCGCTGCGGGCCCAGGGCTACTTGACGCCCTGGAGCACCCGCCGAGGGATGTCCGCCTCGATGAAGACGGTGTAGAGCGCCGGGTCCAGCTGCCCGGCGTCGGACTCGCGCTTGAGGATGTCGAGCGCGAGCGTGTGCGGCACGGCCTTCTTGTAGGGCCGGTCGCTCGCGGTGAGCGCGTCGTAGATGTCGCAGATGGACATCATCCGGGACTGCACCGGGATGTCCTTCTCCGCGCGGGGGTAGCCGGTGCCATCCAGCTTCTCGTGGTGGGCGTAGGCAATCTCCGGCACGCGGCGCAGCGTGCGCGTCCACGGAATCTGGGACAGGAAGCGGTAGGTGTGCTCGACGTGGCTCTCGATTTCGCGGCGCTCCTCGGGAGAGAGCGTGCCGCGGGCGATGGAGAGCGACTGGATTTCGCCGGGCAAGAGCAGCGGCTGGGCCTCTCCGTGGGCGTCCACGAAGCGCAGCCCGCCCAGCTCGTGGAGGCGCTCGAAGTTGCCCTGCGCGAGCACCGTGGGGCGGTTGCACGAGAGGATGAACGCCATCACCTCGTCGAGCTGCCCCGCCTCGCGGGCGAGCCGCTCCTCCTCCTCGGCCTCGATCTCCGCCAGGTTCGCGTGGCCGCGCACCTTCACGGCCTCGATGCGGCGGCGGTAGCTCTGAAGCTGCAGGTCCTTGCGCGCGAGCTGGAAGCGGGCGCGCAGGCCCTCGAGCTCGTGCGGGTAGAGCTTCTCCGCCTTCACCAGCACCGGCTCGCGCACGCCCACCTTGCCGAAGTCGTGCAGCAGGGAGGCGTAGCGCAGCTCCTGGAGTTCGCCCGCGGAGAAGCGGGTGTGCGCGTAGGGGCCGGTGGACAGGTGCTCGAGCGCCTGGGCCATGGCGACGGTGAGGTCAGCCACGCGGCCGGAGTGGCCGGCGGTGGTCGGGTCTCTGGACTCGATGGCGACGACGGAGGCGGAGACGAAGCCCTCGAAGAGGCGGTTGATGTCCTCGTGGAGGAGGGCGTTCTCGATGGCGCCCGCGGCCTGGGCGCCCAGGGCGAGCAGCAGCTCCTCGTCCTCGGCGTTGAAGCTGGCGCCGTCCAGCTTGTTGAGGGCCTGGATGACGCCCGTCACCTCGCCGCCGGCGTCGCGCATGGGGACGCAGAGGATGGTCTTCGTCTGGTAGCCGCTGGAGATGTCGAACGAGCGGTTGAAGCGGGCGTCGGCGTAGGCGTCCGGGATGTTGATGACGGCGCCCGTCTGGGCCACCTGCCCGGCGACGCCGCTGCCCACCGGGAGGCGGATTTCGTTCTTCGAGCCCTGGGCCACCTTGCTCCACAGCTCGTTGCGCTCGCGGTCCAGGATGAAGAGCGAGCAGCGGTCCGCCTCCACCACCTTCGTGGCCTCGAAGAGGATGAGGGGCAGCAGCAGGTCGAGGTCGCGCTCCGCGCTCATCGCCTTCGCGACATCCAGGATGGACGTCAGCTTCGCGAGGCGGCGGTTGAGCTCAGGCAGTGGGGCGGGTTGAGCGAGCACCGTGCGGCTCCGTGAGAAGCGGCCAACGGCCGCGAAGGGCTTCAAAGTTCTAGCACGGGTACACACGTCACTGCCTTGGGGGGCCCACCTGGCAGGTCCCCGCCTGTCTGGTGGACGTCGCGGCGCTGTGTTCGGCCTTAGCGCGAGCGCGGGTTGCGGTTATGAAGCGCCGCATGAGCCGACGCCCCGTTCGCATCTCTCCGTCGCTTTTGTCCTGTGACTTCGGCCGCTTGGCCGAGGAGGTCCGCGCCATTGAAGCCGCCGGCGCGGATTGGGTTCACGTGGATGTCATGGATGGCCGCTTTGTGCCGAACATCACGATTGGCCCCGTGGTGGTGGAGGCCATCAAGCGGGTGGCGACGAAGCCGTTGGATGTGCACCTGATGATTGTGGAGCCGGAGCGGTACGTGGACGCCTTCGTGAAGGCGGGGGCGGACGTGCTGACGGTGCACGTGGAGGCCAGTCCGCACCTGCACCGGACGCTTCAGCAGATTCGAAACGCGGGGGCGAAGCCGGCGGTGGTGTTGAACCCGGGCACGCCGCTGTCGGCCATCGAGGAGGTGCTGGGCGACGTGGACATGGTGCTGCTGATGAGCGTGAACCCGGGCTTCGGAGGCCAGGGTTTCATCGAGGCCACGGTGGACAAGGTGCGCCGGCTGCGCGGGATGTTGGATGCGCGCGGGCTGACGAACGTGGACATCGAGGTGGACGGCGGCATCAACGCCACCACGGCGAAGCGGGTGGTGGAGGCCGGGGCCACGGTGCTGGTGGCGGGCAGCTACGTCTTCGGCGCGAAGGACTACGCGGAGGCCATCCGCTCGCTGCGCTCGTGAGGCGGCGGGCGCGGCCTCAGATGCGGGCGCGCGACACGGAGGAGGCGAGCCGGGCGACGCGGGTCATGAAGGTGGGGTCGAAGGGCTTCACCTCGTAGTCGTCGGCGCCGAGCTCGAAGCAGACGTGGCGGGTGAACTGGTCCTCGACGGCGCTGAGGATGATGACCTTGCAGTCGCGGGTGCTGGGGTCCTGCTTGAGCTGCGCGAGCAAGTCGCGCCCGTCCTGGTGCTGGTTGATGTCCAGGATGATGACGGCCGGCCGGTGCTCACGGGCGAGCTCCAGGACGCGCTCGGAGGTGGTGTCCGAGATGCAGTTCAGCCCTGAGCGCTTCCCCTCGCGGGCGAGGGCGGAGACGATGAGGGGCTCATCATCGGAGATGAGGACGACGGGGGGCGGCGTCATGGCTTCGAGGTGCAACAATGCTGTGCCTGCCTCGTGAAATGAAGCGAGGGGGGAAATTATCCGGGAGTACAGGAATTTCGTGGTCTTGGGAAGCAGAGTCGGGACCCACCCGGGAGGGGCGCGGCTGCCCGGTCGCTCTGGGCGGAGCGGGGCGGAAGAAAAGGTGATCCGAGGACGTTGACTCGGCTGGGCGGCTCGGGTACTACCGCCCGCACTTCGCCGGTCCCGAGAAGGACCGTCCGGCGAGGCGACATATCGGGGAGTGGCTCAGCCTGGTAGAGCACTTGGTTCGGGACCAAGGGGTCGCAGGTTCAAATCCTGTCTCCCCGACCACGTCATGAAGCGGGCTGGAGGCCGAAAGGTCTCCAGCCCGTTTCATTTTGGGCCTCCTGCTTCGTTCCCTCCAGCATCCGGATGGCCGCCGACTTGGCCGCCGGGCTCAGGTGCATGTAGCGCTGGGTGGTGGAGAGGTTCTGGTGCCCGGCCAGCTCCTGGATGGCCTTCGCCGGGGCGCCCGCCATCGCCAGCCGGGAGCAGAAGGTGTGGCGGAGGATGTGGATGCCCCCCGTCACCTTCAGCCCGGCCAGCCGCTGGATGCGGCTCATCCACTTGTTCAGCAGCACCTGGGTCACCTTCGGGGGGCCGTCGGCCCGCCAGAGGATGCGCTCGCCCCGGAGGTGCCGCTGCTTGCGGAGGGCGTCCGCCAGCCGGGCGGTCATGTTTACCTGCCGGGCCCGCCCGCTCTTGGGCAGGGTGACGTGCCCTTCCCACTCCGAGCGGCGGACGTGGATGACGCCCCGGGTGAAGTCCACGTCCGTCTGCTCCAGGGCGATGATTTCGCCGCAGCGCAGCCCCGCCTCCCCGCCGAGCAGGATGAAGACGAGGTGCTGGTGGTCCACCTTCGCCGCCGCGTCCACCAGCCGCTCGAACTCGTGCGGCTCGTAGAACTCCATGGTGGAGGGCGCCACCTTCAACAGCTCGATGGTGGCCGGCATCTGCTCAATGACGCCCCACTTGAGCGCGGTCTTGAAGACCGTATTGAGCACCACCAGCACGTTGTTGACCGTCTTCGAGCTGCGGTCCACCAGCTCCGCCTTGAGCTTCGCGACCTCGGCGTTGCTGATGGCGTCCAGCCGCAGCTCGCCGAACCGGGGCAGTAGGTAGAAGTCGAGGATGCGCTTCTTCTGGATGAGGGTGCTGGGCTTCTGCCGGGTGGCCCTGGCGCCCTCGTCCATGTAGCGGGGCGCGAACTCCTTCAACGTCGGCACAGCCTTCTTTTCCACGGCCTTGCGGCCCCGGGAGAGCAACTCGGACTGCCGCTGCTCACCCCACGCCTTCGCGCCCGACTTCGAGCCCACCGGCGCCTTCACGCGCTCGCGGTACAGCTTGCCATCAGGCCACTTGAACATGATGTCCACCTCCCATCAGCTCCTGCCGCGCTTCTTGTACTCCCTGACCTTCATGCTCATCACCGAGACCTCCTCGGCGACGGCGCACGCCCTTCGAGAATGAACGGCAACAACTCGCGCCCACGGAATCGCAGCGAGCGGCCCACGCGGAAGACGCCTGGAAGCTGGCCGCGCGAGACCTTCGCGTACACGGCCTTGGGGCTGCACCCGAGAAGGTGGTCCACCTCCTCGGCGGTGTAGACAGCCTTGTCGAGCGGGGGCTGTCCGTCCGGGCTGGTACTGCTGCATCCGCGTCCGTTTAACGTGATGAAGAAAAGCGGAGCAGAATCAGGGACCTGAGTGCAGCCGAGCAGGCAGGTCCGCCGAAGTAGCGTGGCCAGGAACATT
>BNCN01000018.1 GCA_014656495.1 Comamonas sp. KCTC 72670 | reverse complement strand
GCGTCAGCTTCTATTTCAGTCCGGCGTCTTCTGTCAAGCTGCTCTTTTTCGCCGTCCTGCTGGCTTCCCGAAGTCTTCAGCGCCGCCCAGTGGCTTCCGCTGCTTTCTTCCGGAGGGGCGCGGCTTCTACCGCTTCGCCGCCCGCCCTGTCAACCGCTGCTTCGCGTTGACTCCCTGACGCGTCCGCCCTTTCCTTCCGGGCTTCTTCGTCGGGGGCGCGGCTTCTACCACCGCCGCGTCTCCTGTCAACCTGCTGCGTTGACCGCCGTATTCCGTCTTTTTCGTCCTGCGACTCGCTCGAAGTGCCTTCCACGCCAGTGCGTGGGCTTCTTCGCGAGGGGCGCGGCTTCTACCACCGCCGCATTCAGGGTCAACAAACCTCGTCGACTCTTTTCCCGTCCGTCGGCTGGGTGATGTGCACCGAGGCGGCGAGCGGGGGTTCAGTTACTAACGCGCCGCTTCCTGGCCGTCAATGGATCTTGATCGGCGCCGTGACAGAATTCGTCCGGTCAGGTGACGCCTCTGCGTCATTCGCGTCAACGCCCGCGCCCCTTTCCCACTTCCCCCATGGAATTTCGGGCGGTTGCCGCTCGGCAGGTGGGTCAGCAGCCAACCCAGGGGCTCAAGTGCGCCTGTTCCCGGGTTTTGACGTGCGCTGGAGCTCCGGGTTCCACCGCGTTCCCAGCAGCCAGTCCGTCAGCGGGAACGCGATGTTGAAGTTGTAGCGCTGCATCTTCGACGGGTCGTGATGCTGCTCATGGTGCCGCCGAAGGTGCCGCATCACCGAGAGCCGGGCCACCGGGTGCGCTGGCGGCAAGTGGTGGCAGAAATGCAGCCACTCATAGGTGAGGTAGTACCCGACGGCCCCCGCGATGAAGAGCCACCCCACGTTCGGTGAGATGAGCGCGAAACAGAGTGCCCCGAGCGGCGCGGCGATGGCGCCCAGGAAGAAGAGCAACAGGACGGGAGGAAACAGCACCATCTTCACGTCGCGGTGCGACTCGTAGGACAGGGCCTCGTGGGTGAAGAAGCGGTGGTGCTGCTCGGTGTGCCGGTGGAAGAGCAGCCCCAGGCCCCGCTGACGGTGATGCATGGGCCCGCGATGGCCCAGGAACTCCACGACGTTCCCCAAGAGGAAGACCGCGGGCAGCGTCAGCCACTCGAGCGACCGGCCAGGGCCCATTCGGGACACGGACAGACCGATGACGCTCAAGGAGACCAGCGTCGTGAACGCGAAGTGCAAACGCCCGGAGTAGCGCGGGCCCACCTGACCGCGGCGGTACTCCTCTCGGAATGCCGCCACGCGAGCGGGGACCGCGCACGTGGCCTGGTCGGCCCCGTCCATGTGCACTCCTGCCTAGCCCTTCTGGCGGGCCTTCACCTTCTGGAGCTTCTTCATCCGGTCCAGGATGAGCGTGCGCTTGAGGCTCGACAGGTGGTCGACGAAGACGTGCCCGTCGAGGTGGTCGATTTCATGCTGCAGGACGTGCGCGAGCCGGCCTTCCGCCTCGAGCTCGTGCCACTCGCCCGTCTTGTCCTGATAGCGCACCTTCACCTTGTGGAAGCGCGGGCACTTCTCCCACTCGCGTGGGACGGAGAGGCAGCCCTCCTCCAACGTCACCGCCTCCTTCTTCTCCAGAATCTGCGGATTGACGATCTCGAAGGACGTCCCGTCCTCCCGGCCCACCAGCGCCACACGGAGGGGCTCGCCCACCTGGTTGGCGGCGATGCCGATGCCTTCCGCTTCCTTCATGGACTCGGCCATCTCCTCGAGGAGCTTCTCGAGCGAGGGGCCGAAGTCAGTCACGGGCTTGGTGGACGAGGTGAGGACCTTGTGGGGCCAGATGACGATGTCGCGAGCCATGGACCTCAATCTGCCATGCATGCCCGCACAACGCCGCCCGATTCCGCATCCCAACGGTCCACCGGCGTACACCCTGGCACGGCCCCTGCCCCGTCATCGGCCCTCCCTCACTGGACCTCCGGCCACACCTGGCAATCCAAGCCGGGGAACGGCTGCGTCGCCCGCCGGTAGAGCACCGCGTTGCCTTCTGGCGCGTTCCCCTCCAACCAGGCCACGTGCACCCGCGCGCCACAATGGGAGGACGCCAGCGCGGCTTCTCCAGAGTCCCCCTGGCTGATGCTCAGGTTCTCCAGACGCCCCAGGCTCAGGCCCAGCCCCACCGTGGCGCGCGTCATGACCTCTCGCTGTCCATTGAATCCGTCAGTCCAGGTCAGGCGGACTCCCCCTCCCGCCGCCACCATTCGCGGGGACTGGGATTGCACCTGGGTCCGCGACACCCTCCGGGGCGGCGCGAAGGTGACGCCTCCGTCGACGCTCAGTGTCAGGACGATGTCCGGTCCCAGGGCCTCCGGCGGCAGGTCCTGCCACGCGATGAAGAGGCGCGAGTCCCGCACCACCACCTGCGGCTGGGTGGAGGCCTTCGTGTCCCGGCTGACGTTCACCACCGGCCCGAAGGAGCGCCCGGCATTCACGCTCCGGCGAAGGAGGATTTCGCAGGTCGACAATCCCGTGCCGCACTCCGTCCACACCGCGTAGACGTCCGCGCCTTGCACCGTCAGCGTGTGGTCCCGTGAGCTTTCGCCCAGTCCCGCGAGTTGCTGCGGGGGCTCGAAGGTGCGACCGCCGTCGGTGCTCCTGCGGAAGGAGAGGCTCGACGTCTCGTCGCTGCCCGAGCCGTTCCACAGCACATAGACGTGCTCCCCCTGCGCCGCCATCACCACGTCTCCATAGTCCAGGCCGCTCAGCTCCTCGACGTCCGCGAAGGTGCCGCCCGCGGGGCCTCGGACGAAGTGAATCCCTCCCTGCTCGTCTTCGAGCGAGCGGAACCAGCTCATGTAGACATGATTCGCGGTGGCCGCGAGGCTCAGCCCGCCCTCCTTCTCCTGGGTCAGTTCGAGGACCGGGCCGAAGCTCGCCCCCCGGTCGTTGCTCGAGCGAAAGCGGAGGCCGCCCTCCAACCAGGTCAAATAGACGCGCTCTCCGTTCGCCAGCACCTTGGCGCCTCGCGCGCTCCCTCCAGGAATCGAACGCTCCGGGCTGAGGCGGCGCTCCGCGCTGAAGGTCGCGCCGCCATCCCGGCTGCGCTGGTACCGAACCCCGCCCGAAGCGCCGTCCACCCAAATCACGTGCACGTCATCCTCCCACGTGCACACCTGCGGGACCTGGTAGCCCACCGCGGTCGTGGTCAGGGTCTGCGCGGGTGTGAAGGCCTGTGCGCTGGCGCTCCCGGGCAGCGCCACCGCTCCGCCCGCCGCCAGGAGCATCCGCACCACCGCGAGGTACTGATTGGGACTGCGCATGCGTTACCCCCTGCGCCCCGCCACCCGGCGCGGACGGGCCGGGGTAGCGCGACGTCCCAGCGACCACCATGCGGCCTCAGGGCGGCCCAGGCCGCGAGCGGTGAGCGCTGGACAGTGGGCGCATTCCCACTGACAGGTCTGCTACATCGGGGCCATGCACCCGCACGCCCAGCTCATCACTGACTTCTATTCTGCCTTCCAACGCCGCGACGCCCAGGCCATGGCGGCCTGCTACCACCCGGAGGTGTCCTTCACCGACGAGGCCTTCGTGGAGCTCCAACACCACGAGCCCGGCGCCATGTGGCTCATGCTCTGTGAGCGCGGCAAGGACCTGGAGCTCACCTTCCAGGACGTCCAGGCCGATGACCGGCATGGCAGCGCCCACTGGGATGCGCGCTACACCTTCGGCGCCACCGGCAGGAAGGTGCTCAACCGCATCGACGCGAAGTTTGAGTTTCGCGACGGGAAGATTGTCCGCCACCGCGACCACTTCAACTTCTGGGCGTGGTCCCGGCAGGCGCTCGGCCCCGCGGGGCTGGTGCTGGGATGGACGCCGATGCTGCGGAAGAAGGTCCAGTCCCAGGCGAGGAAGTCCCTGAACGCCTTCATGCGTGAGCGTGGGATTCCCTCGGTGACGACGCCGGGTGGCGCTGCGGCTGCCTCGACGGCGCGCTGACATGGGTTGAAGGCTCGCGACCGCCGTGTGGGACGCGCTGGGATTCCGAGTCGCTCACGTCCCTTCAGCGAACGTTTCGAGCAGCAGCGGTCCCGCCCCATCGCGGGCCAGCGACGCCGTACACCGCACGTTGCCCATCCAGTCCAGGAACTGGAGGCCCAACGTGCCGTCGGCGTGGAGCAGCAGGGAGACGTAGCCGTTGTTCCCCAGCTCCGGCCGAAGGGCTGTCTCATCCGGGAAGCGCGAGCGCGTCTCCAAGAAGCGCAGCGGCGCCGGTGAGCGGAGCCCTGGCGCGGCCTTGAGCGCCGGAAGGCCCGCGTGCCCCACGCTGACGCCCACGAAGGGGAGCGCCGCGGCCCGGTCGAACAACGCCCCGTTCGGCGCGCTCCCCCAACACCAGAGGTCCACCCACGAGCGGCGGACGGCCAGGGCGTGAAGGTCTTCGAGCAGCCCCGTGGGTCTCGAGACCCTGTCGTGGTAGGGCGCGCCGTGGCTCAGGAGGATGTTCGTTGCCCCTCGGGCGCGGCCCTCCTCCAGCACGGCTTCCAACCAGCCGAGCAGCGCGGGCTCCTGATGGCGCCCGGCTCCGAAATACGCCGTGTCGAGGCCGATGAGTTGGAACCGCTCCGAGGCGAGGCAGAAGTAGCTGCCCTCCTGAACCTGCTTCGCGCGCGAGGCGCCCCGACGCTCGTCCAGGTAGCGGAAGAAGGGCGTTGCTCCCGAGCGCATCTCCACGCTCGCGTTCAAGGTCATCAGGGTGGTGACGGGGAGCAACGGCTCCAGCGGCTCGGCCATGTGCGCGTCGAACTCGCCCTGCCGGCCCGCGTAGGGCACGCCGCCCAGATGCACCGCGCAGTCGAGGCGCTCACCTCGCATCACGAGCTGCCTCGCGATGTAGCGCGCGGGGTACTCCCCCGTTCCGAATTGGGAGAACAGCGCCACCTCCACCGGGTGCCCTGGCGTGGGTGCTCGCAGTGCGTAGCGGAACCCGCTGGCCGAGGGCGCGTCGCCGTGCCTTCGAAATGGCGCCTGGCGCGAGGCCCCGTGCAGCCAGGCCTTGCCGCTGAAGAGCAGCCAGCCTCGCAGGTCCGCGACGGGCTCGAACTTCGTTCGCGACGGGTCGATGGGGATTTCCGGCGTCATCAATGGGAAGCGAAAGTCCGGCGGCAGTGACGCCGACGCCCGGGCCCGGAAGGCCGGCTGCCGCAATGCCTGGAGCGCCGCCTCGGGCTCACGCAGGGATTGCTCGAGGTCCTGGAGGGCGTGCACGAAGGCGCCCTCGGAGACGGGGGCTCCCAACTCCTCGCGGACGCGCTCCAGGACGCCTTCGGGCTCGCCCAGGAAACGCTCGCGCAGGGCGCTCACATCCTCCAGGCCCAGCGGCGACAGCTCGCAGTCGTCGGGGCTCGCGCCGGAAGCCGAGGGTGGCCGGTAACCCAACGCCGCGTAGAACTCCATCCGCTTGCGGTCCATGGGCCCATCATGGCCCGGTGGACCGACGCCGGGAATGGCGCCCCGCGAAGGGCGTGGATGTTCCCGCGGAGGCCGCGGGCTACTCGCGCGCCCGGGCAGCGGCCGCGGCGTCTCGCTCCTCCTTCAGCTTCTTCGCATCCCGTGGGCTGCCGTCACGGTAGGCGTAGAGCGTGTAGTACGAGCCTGTCGCGTAGCCCGGCAGCTTCCGGGGGTTGAAGACGCTGGTGCTCGACACCGTCCCCCCCACGAAGCCCTTGGGGACCTCCACCAGCTTCATCGCGCAGCCGGCCAGCACCAGCCCCGCCGCGGGCACGTCGTTGCTCACCACCGTGCACGTGCCCCGCGCCGTGAAGCCGCCCTCCGGCAGGTTGTAGCGCATGTAGACATTCAACTGCTGCCCGGCGGGAAACGCCGGGTCCGTCACCTGGATGCACGCCGTCGCCGTGCCCACGCGCTTGCCTCCCGGATACACCACCCTGCCATCACCGGGTTGGTGCTGGGGCACGTAGACGCTCGCGCCCAGCTTCACGTTCGCCGCGAAGGGCGCCGCCGCGCACACCGCCGCCTCCGCCTGCACCGAGGCGTCCTCCTGCGTGCGGAACTGCATCACCACTTCGCTGGCGCCCGCGTTCGCCGACAGGCACAGCAGTCCCAAGCCCCACAGCGCACTCCCCTGCAGACGCGACATGCAGCCCTCCGTCCAGACCTGGAGCGGCCTGGCCCTCGAAATCCGGACACACCCCACCCGTGCCCCCTCCCCTCAGGGACGGAGCCCGGGTGGACCCGTGAAGGTGGCTACTGCCAGGACAGCGTGTACTCGGTGTCGAGCGTCCCCGTCTGGCGGCCCTGCACCTGCACCTGCTTGCCACCCACGGCCTCGATGACCGCTTGCAGCGTGCCCTCGTGATACGCGGGCGGCATGAAGTCCCGCTTCATCGTGAAGACGCCGGCGGTATCCCCCGTCCACTTCACGCCGCGCTCGCCATAGCTGACCGCCGCCCGGTAGCCCGAGTGCAGGTTGCCCACGAGCCGCTTCGGGCTGTCCGACGCCAACAACAACAGCGTCTTCCCCGCCGCGGAGGAGAGGAAGTCCGTGGTCGCCACCACGCCCATTCGGCGCAGCGCGCCGTCAAAGCCGCCATGCTCGGGCGCCATCACCTGCGCCGCGGTGAAGGACATCTTCAAGAAGGCCGCCACCGGGTAGTTGAAGAAGTCGACGAAGCGCTTCTCGCCGCTCGCCTCCAGGCACCGCGCCACCGCCGCGTCACCGCCCAACGTGCGCACGGCGGAGACCACGCCATTGAAGAACAGGCCGCGGGCCGTGTCGTCCTTCGTCGCCAGGGCCAGCCGCGACTCCAACTCCCTGGCGATGTTCGTATCGAGCTTGTCCATTACAACCTCACGAGCTGAGCGCCGTAGTGGACGTTCGCGCCCACCGCGGCCACGACCACCAGGTCGCCACTTCCCAGACGCACGCGGCCCGCCTCCAGGTCCTCGGCCAGGAGGATGAGCATCCCCGCCGCCGAGGTGTTGCCGTAGCGGTCCACGTTGCACGCCACCGCATCACGCGGCAGCGCCGCCCGCTCCACGAAGGCATCCATCACCCGCTTGTTCGGCTGATGGAAGTAATACCGCCGCACCTGGGCACGCAGCTCCGGATGGGGTCCGAGGACCGTGTCGAGACACTTCTGCATGTACTCCGGATAGCTGCGCGCCACGCGGAAGCCATCCACCACGAAGGCCATGTCCGCCGGACGCATCCGCCCCGGCTGATACGGCAGCTTCAACAGCCCGCCACCCTTGCGGATGACCAGGTCTGCATACGCGTTACCCGAGAACGAAGCCAGGATGCCCTGGGTCCCCGCGTCTCCCGGCTTCGTCTGGAGCACCACCGCGCCCGCGCCGTCTCCGAAGACGTACATGGACAGGTAGCCCTGCAGCGACTTGGCGCGGCCGGGCCCCGGGGGGAGCTCGTCCGTGTACACCTCCCGGTTCACCAGCGGCGACGTGAAGGCGGAGGCCACCACCGCCACCGTGTTGAAGCGCCCGCCCGCCATCATCTTCTTCACCAGGTCCAACACGTACGGCGTGCCGCCGCACCCGTCGTCCAACACCAACGCGAAGGCGTCCTCGCGCAACTCCAGGCGCCGGTGCAGCTCCATGGCGTCATGGTTGAAGTGCGGCGCGTCCGGCGTACACGTCACCACGAAGACCGCGTCCAGCGCCTTGGCGTCCACCCCCGACTGCGCGAGCGCCTTGCGGAGCGCCACCTCGCACATGTCCGTGTTGCTGGCCGGGTAGATGTGCCCGTCATTCTCCGGGGGCGGTACCGCGCGGCCCGTGGCCTCGTCGATGTCCCAGAGGAAGCGGCGCTCGCGGATCCCAATCTTCTCCTCGATGCGCGCCGCGGACCATCCGGGGATGGCCCTGGCGATGCGCTCGTTGCTCACCACGCGTGAAGGAACGAAGGCACCGGCTCCGACGACACAGACATTGGGTGTCATTTAATGGCCCCGTTTTTTCACAGCCTCGCCATATGGGAGAGATTCCCTGGCATACGGGGTTGAGCAGGATTCAGGCCACTTACGAAGTCATTGAAACGACTGCCCATGGCCTCTCGGGTGGATTCACTCGTGAATCATCACCTGTTCGACAGTCCGGGGAAATACTTAGGATTGCTGGGTATTTTCGCTGCTTCACAAATGAAGCAACGCCTTGTGAGAATGAAGCGCACGCGGCCGAGAATTCTCGCTGGGTGACTGAGCATGTCACCAAGGGTGTCGAATCGGACTTCGCGTAGAGTGAAGACTGAGGATGTAGCAGTGGGTTGGTTCAGACCCGCGAGAGACACAGCGACTGAGCATCTCACTGAGAGTGTCTGTCTTCGAGCCAAAGCGCTAGCACTGCCTGTCTGGATGAGACATCCGTGCTGAATTCAACACCCGGGGAAGGCCGCTCACCTGTTGGGAGCGGCCACTCACCCGCGGGAACAGCTCAGAACGGGATGTTGTCGTCGTCGGTCGGCGGCGGGATGTCGTCGCTCCCGAAGCCTCCCCCACCGTAGCCGCCACCCCGGCCTCCACCGCCGCCGTAGCCCCCACCCCCATAGCCGCCGTCCCCGCCACCCGCGTCACCACCGCGCTGACGTGCGATCTCCGCCTCGATGGCGGCGAGGAGCTGGCGCTCCTTGTCGTGCCAACGCGACTTGCTCGCGTCGTTCAGCGTGCGGCGGGCGCCGTTGGCGTAGAACTCCAGGTCGCCCATGCTGGCGCCGACGATGGGCCCGCCCTTGCTGCGGCCGTAGTTGGGGAAGACCATTCCATCGCCGCCACCGCCACCGCCGGTGCTCGCGGGCGCAGAACGCCGTGCCGGGGCCGCCGCGTCCGGCGTGCCGCCGATGGACATCTCGCCCAGCGTCAGCGTGAAGCCCTCGCCGCTCTTGAACGCCGTGCCAACACGCACCTGCTCCACTCGCCCGTCGGGACGCCGCACCGCCACGGTGACCGGATAACCTTGCTCGCTCATGCCGGGCCGAATCCCATCCCGCCCGGCGCCTGTCAACGGAGACGCGACCTGGGGTGTCCGCCATTCCGACGCCCGCTCGGAGTGCTCGGCCTGGAGGCGCATCGCGGCGGCTGGCCGCCCGGCACGGAATGCCCATGGCGATGGGGCGAGACGTCCGGCTGGCGCCCGAATGTCCCGGAAGGGGATGCGGAGCCCCGCCCGAGATAGGCCCGGTTGGCGGCGGGATGGCAAAACGGACTCGGGGAGCGTACGCCCTGGGGGCTCGTTCACGGTGGAGCTGATGAACGGCGGGGAGCCGAGACGGACTCGGGGAGCGTACACCCTGGGGGCTCGCTTACGGCGGAGCCGCTGGACGGCGGGGCGCCGAGACGGATTCGGGGGGCGCGCGCTCTGGAGCGCTCGTTCACGGCGGAGCCGCTGAACGGAGGGGGAGCCGATACAGACTTAGGGAGCGCACGCGCTGGAGCGCTCGTTCGCGGCGGAGCCGCTGGACGGAGGGGAGCCGAGACAGACTCAGGGAGCGCACGCTCTGGAGCGCTCGTTCACGGCGGAGCTGATGAGCGGAGGGGAGCCGAAACAGACTCAGGGAGCGCACGCTCTGGAGCGCTCGTTCACGGCGGGAGCCAATATGGACGCTGGGAGCGCACGTGCTGGAGCGCCAGTCCACGGCGGAGCTGATTGGCGGCGGGAGGCCGAGACGAAGTCAGTGAGCGTACGCCCGGGGCACGCGTCCGTGACAGACCTGGCTGACGGCGGTGGCCTCAGGGAGCGTACGCCCTGGGGGCACGCATCCGTGACAGACCTGGCTGACGGCGGGAAGCCGAGACGGGCGCAGGCAGCGCACGCTCTGGGGCGTTCGTCCGCGACGGAGTTGCCAAACGGCGGGGGAGCCAGGTTCCGCCCGCCGCGAGACACGTCCCGTGGGCGGCTCGGAGCGCCCTTACCCGCCGGTCAGAACAGGGAGCCTTGCGAGCCGCCGCCCTTCTTGCGCTTCCCAGCCTTGGCCTTCGGAGACCTGGCGGCCTTCTTCGCCGCGCCCTTCTTCGCGGAGACTTGCTTCGCCGCGGTCTTCTTCGGCTTGGGCGCGGCCTTGGCGCCCGCGCTCTTCGCGCTCTTGGCCTTCGCCCGCGGGGCCTTCTTCGCGGCCGCCGTCTTGGCCTTGCGCCCGCTCTTGGCCGCGGCCTTCTTCTCGGCGACAGGTGCCTTCGGCGCCGCGACCGGCGTCTCGGCCGTCTCACGCAGCGCCTTGCTGGCGGCACGGCCGCGCGGCAACGTCACGTCCTCCACCGACTGCGCCGCCGCGTCATCCACCCACGCCGCGGGACGGCGGTTGGTGCGCATCAGCAGCCGAAGCTTCTGGTAGTGCGCCGAGCAGTACCCCTTGGAGCGGCTCGGCCGGTCGCAGCCGATGACGGCGCAGGCCCGGGTGCCTTCTTCCGTGGACGCGCGCACTGGCTTCGCCGAGGCGACCCGGCCCGTGGCGGCCCGGCCCTTCACCGCGACGGTCGCCGGCGGGCGGCCTCGTCGCGCTGGCGCGGGCGCTGGCACGGACGTCCTCACGCCCGCCATGGAGCCGAGGCGGCTGGTCAACGGCGCCAACCGTTGCGTCACCGAACGCAGCAACTCCAGGGCCTCCAGGCTTTCCTCCATGCGCCGGACCGCCTCCTGCAGAGGGACCAACTGCGCATCGAGTTCGCGCCGGAAGATTTCGCCAAGAGCATTCGCAATGGACATTGGGCGGGAGAATACACGGGGCCCCGGGAAACCGGTGTGAAAACCTGTGCTTGGCTCACACCAATCGTTGACCGGCGGGCGAAGCCATACATCCCGTGAGGTCGGCCCCTGCCCCCAGAGGACCCTCTACCCCCGGCTGCTGACAGCGGCCGGCGACGCACGTTCGGGGAGCGCGGGCACGGGCGCCTCCCGCCGCGGCTCGGGCGACGGGACGACGGACGCCGTCCCGCAGGCACGCGCCCCCAAGGAGACGACCCCCACGAGCAACAGTGCTGGAACGAACAGGTGACCCATGACGCCTCCTCGAAGCAGGTGAGAGTCCTGACACCCGGCCAACCCCAGGGGTTCACTCCCCCGCCGGGCCGCCGAGCGCCCCCCGCCCGATACATACGGATGAGCCTGCCGTTCGGGTCTGACGTTTCGCGCCGCCCGCACGCAGCCCCCCACAGCGGCACCTCGGGTGTTAAAGGAACGCCCCATGAGCCAGGCGCCCACTCCCGTCCGCTTCAAAGGCACTGACACCTACCTGACGCACGAAAGCCTCCAGGCCGCCGTCAACTGCGCGCTGACCCTCCAGCGCCCCCTGCTGGTGAAGGGCGAGCCCGGCACCGGGAAGACGCTGCTGGCGGAGGCCATCGCCGAGGCGCTGGGACACCGGCTCATCACCTGGCATGTGAAGAGCACCACCCGCGCGCAAGACGGCCTGTACGTCTACGACACCGTGCAGCGCCTGTATGACTCGCGCTTCAACGACGGCGACGTGCGCGACATCCGCAAGTACATCCGCCAGGGCCCCCTGGGCGAGGCCTTCTCGTCCCCCGAGCGCGTGGTGCTGCTCATCGACGAGGTGGACAAGGCGGACCTCGAGTTCCCCAATGACTTGCTCCACGAGCTGGACCGGATGCGCTTCCGCGTCACCGAGACGGGGGACGAGGTGGTGGCGAAGCACCGCCCCGTGGTGGTCATCACATCCAACAACGAGAAGGAGCTGCCCGACGCCTTCCTGCGCCGGTGCGTGTTCCACTTCATCGACTTCCCGGACGCGGAGCTGATGCGCCGCATCGTCGGCGTGCACCACCCCGGGCTGGAGGGCGCGCTGGCGGAGCAGGCGCTGAAGGTCTTCTACGAGCTGCGCAGCTTCACGCGCCTGCGCAAGAAGCCCTCCACCAGCGAGCTCATCGACTGGATTGCCGTGCTCAAGGCGCAGGGCGTCCACGACCTCAAGCTGGACGAGCAGCTCCCCTTCCTGGGCGCGCTGCTGAAGAAGGAGCAGGACCTGGTCTCCGTGGCGGAGGCCTTCGGCAAGGGCCGCCGGCCCCGGGCCTAGCGAGGCGCTGCCATGTTCCTGCCCTTCTTCTACGAGCTGCGCCGGCGCGGGCTGAAGGTCGGCGCGCAGGAGGCGCTGGCCCTGGCGGGTGCGCTGCGCGCGGGCCTCCACGACAGCCACCTGGACGGCTTCTACCACGTGGCCCGGGCGCTCCTCGTGCACTCGGAGACGCAGCTGGACGCGTTCGACCAGGCCTTCCTCGCCCACTTCCAGGGCGTGGAGACGGCGAGCCTGGAGCTGACGCAGGAGCTGCTCAACTGGCTGGAGGAGGCGCGCGAGCGCCCCGACCTGAGCCCCGAGGAGATCGCGCTACTGGAGCAACTGGACCCGGAGGAGATACGCCGGCTGTTCGAGGAGCGCCTGCGCGAGCAGAAGGAGCGCCACGACGGCGGCAACCGGTGGGTGGGCACGGGCGGCACGTCGCCCTTTGGCAACAATGGCTTCGGACGCGAGGGCATCCGCGTGGGCGGCGGCGCGGGCGGACGGCAGGGCCGCGCGCTGATGCAGGCCGGCGCCCGGAAGTACGCGGGCTACCGCGATGACGTGGTGCTGGACACGCGGCAGATGGCGGTGGCGCTGCGCAAGCTGCGGGCCTTCGCTCGCGACGGCGCGCCGGACGAGCTGGACGTGGACGAGTCCATCGCCGCCACCGCGCGCAACGCGGGCGAGCTGGAGGTGGTGACGCGGCCCCCGCGCCGTCCCAACACGCGCGTGGTGCTGGCCATGGACGTGGGCGGCTCCATGGACCCGTACGCGGCGCTGGTGAGCCGGCTGTTCAGCGTGGCCAGCCAGGCGACGCACTTCAAGGAGCTGCGCACCTACTACTTCCACAACTGCGTCTACGGGAAGCTGTACGCCACCCCGCAGCTCACCGGCGGCATCACCGTGCCGGACCTGGTGGCGCAGGTGGGACGGCACCACAAGCTCGTCGTGGTGGGCGATGCCTCCATGGCGCCGTACGAGCTGTCCATCCGCACCGACGCGAACGGCCACTTCAAGTCCGACGGCGTGGAGGGGCTGACGTGGTTGATGCAACTGGCGCAGCACTTCGAGCGCAACGTGTGGCTCAACCCGGAGCCCATGGGGACGTGGCGCACGGGGACCATCTCCGTGATTGCGCGCATCTTCCCCATGTTCGCCCTCACCGTGGAGGGACTGGGTGAAGCCGTCGCGCACCTGACGCGGGGACGGACCGTGAGGGGCGCGGCGGCGCGGCGGTAGACGGCGCGCGGGCTTCATTCCCGTGCCCCGCGGGGCCGGAATTCCCCGGGGCGCGTGGACTGGCGGACGGCCAGGCGAGCCTCCTCGCATTTGGTGCAGCACCTGGAGCGTCAGTTGCGGCATGGTGCGCCCGCACGCGAGCGGGACCGCGAGGACACCATGACAACCGACAAGCAGGACGTGCTGGCCATCAACACCATCCGCACCCTCGCCATGGATGCGGTGCAGCAGGCCCACTCGGGCCACCCGGGGGCTCCCATGTCCCTGGCCCCCGTGGCGTACCAGCTCTGGCAGCAGGAGCTCCGGTACGACCCGTCCCACCCCATCTGGCCCGACCGTGACCGGTTCATCCTGTCCAACGGCCACGCCTCCATGCTGCTGTACGCGCTGCTCCACCTGGCCGGGGTGAAGCGCGTCACGCGCGAGTACACCGTCGAGGACGCGCCCTCCGTGTCGCTCGAGGACATCCAGAAGTTCCGGCAGCTCGACTCGTCCACGCCGGGCCACCCCGAGTACCGGTGGACCAGCGGCGTGGAGACGACCACCGGCCCCCTGGGCCAGGGCGTGTCCAACAGCGTGGGCATGGCCATGGCCAGCCGCTGGCTCGCCGGCCACTACAACCGCCCGGGCTTCGAGCTGTTCAGCTACGACGTCTACGCCATCTGCGGCGACGGCGACCTGATGGAGGGCGTGGCGTCCGAGGCGGCGTCCATCGCCGGCCACCTCCAGTTGCCCAACCTCTGCTGGATCTACGACAGCAACCACATCTCCATCGACGGCAGCACGGACCTGGCCTTCACCGAGGACGTGGGCAAGCGCTTCGAGGGCTACGGCTGGCGCGTGCTGCGCGTGCCCGACGCCAATGACTTGAACGCGATGGGCGAGGCGCTGCGCACCTTCAAGACGATGCGGGGCAAGCCCACGCTCATCATCGTCACCACGCAGATTGCGTACGGCGCGCCCAAGCTCCAGGGCTCGTCCAAGGCCCACGGCGAGCCGCTGGGCGAAGAGGAGATCAAGGGCACCAAGCGCGCCTACGGCTGGCCCGAGGACGCGAAGTTCCTGGTGCCCGACGGCGTGCGCGAGCGCTTCCAGGAGCGCATGGGCAACCGTGGCCAGCAGCTGCGCGCCGAGTGGGAGGCGAAGTTCGCCGAGTACCGCAAGCAGTTCCCCGAGCTGGGCGACCAGTTGGAGCGCATGCTGCGCCGTGACACGCCCCAGGGCTGGGACGCGGAGCTGCCGACGTTCCCCGCCGACGCCAAGGGCCTGGCCACCCGCGACTCCAGCGGCAAGGTGCTCAACGCCATCGCCAAGCACCACCCGTGGCTGGTGGGCGGCTCGGCGGACCTGAACCCGTCCACGAAGACGTACATCACCGGCGCGGATCCGATGAAGCCGGGCGAGTTCGCCGGCCGCAACATCCACTTCGGCGTGCGCGAGCACGCGATGGGCTCCATCGTCAACGGCCTGTGCCTGAGCAAGCTGCGCGGCTACGGCGCCACGTTCCTCATCTTCAGTGACTACGAGCGCCCCGCCATCCGCCTGTCCGCGCTGATGGAGCTGCCCGCCATCCACATCTTCACCCACGACTCCATTGGCGTGGGCGAGGACGGCCCCACGCACCAGCCGGTGGAGCAGCTCGCGTCGCTGCGCGCCATCCCCGGCACCATCGTGCTGCGCCCCGGCGACGCCAACGAGGTGGTGGAGGCGTGGCGCGTGATTGCCCAGCAGCGCCAGCACCCGGTGGTCCTGGTGCTCACGCGGCAGCCCGTGCCCACGCTGGACCGCACCAAGTACGCGGCGGCGTCCGGCGTGGCGCGCGGCGGCTACGTGCTGTCCGAGGCGGAGGGCGGCAAGCCGGAGGTCATCCTCATCGGCACCGGCAGCGAGGTGTCGCTGTGCCTGGACGCGCAGGAGAAGCTCAAGGCGGACGGCGTCGCGGCCCGCGTGGTCAGCCTGCCCTCGTGGGAGCTGTTCGAGGAGCAGACCCCGGAGTACCGGGACAGCGTGCTGCCTCCGTCCGTGCGCGCCCGCGTCGCGGTGGAGAAGGGCGCCGCCTTCGGCTGGGAGCGCTTCGTGGGGCATGACGGCAACATCGTCGCCATGCGCAGCTTCGGCGCCTCGGCGCCCATCAAGGCGCTCCAGCAGAAGTTCGGCTTCACGGCGGACCACGTGGCCGCCCAGGCCAAGGACTCGCTGAAGAAGGCGAAGTCGCGGCCGTAGCGCACAGCCCGCAAAAAGGAAGGGCCCCGGACCGTCCCCCAACGGTCCGAGGCCCTCGGGCCTTTTCGGCAACCAGGTTCTCTTCCTGACAAGGCCCATGGCGCGGAAGGTGCGACCCCCGTCGCAGCCCAGCCCCCCGGCCGGGTTCCCCCGCGCCATGAGCCCATCAGGTCTCTTCAGCGTCGTTCCCTCCAGCCGACTCCGCTTCGAGCGTTGCGTCCCCCCGGTCGCACCGCCGGTTCCCCCGAACCGGCCTCCGCTCGCGTTGTCAGGTCCTTCAGGTCCGACTGACTCTCCGCCCGGGAGATTCGCCCCCCGACGTCCTGGCCCCCCGGCCAGGTCCCCCGTGCTTCGAGCCCCGCTTCGTGTTGAAGCGTGATGACCTGGCCTATTGCGCGTGGCGTGCCAGCGCTCGGTTCCGAGGCCACGCGCGGGCCCTTCACGTCTTTTCAAGGGGTTGGCGGCGCAGTGGGCCTTTTGCGCGGCGCGGCGAGGGGTGGTGACAACTGTCATCACCGATGACAACCGTCACCACCGGGACGGCGCCGAGGTGGTGACTGCTGTCACCGGGGGCCCTTCGGCGAGGGCGTCCGTGGACTTCCCGACGCGCCGCGATGCGCGCCTCAGAGTCCGCCGCGCAGCTCCAGCTCGCTCCACAGGGCGCCGTCGCGCTCCCGCAGCAGGAAGGTGAGGCGCCCCTGGTGGAAGCCCCGGATGGGGGCCTCCGGGTCCGGGAAGCCCGTGGGCAGGGCCCAGTCCGGGCGCTGCACGCCGCTGGCGGGGATGGCGCGCTCCCGGCGCAGCTCCCCCACCTCCGCGTCCGTGAGCGTCCGCACCCGGGCCCAGGGCAGCAGGTCGCGCCCGTGCAGCCAGCCGCGCTGCCCCGCGGGGCCCGGGTCCTCCCAGGGGCCAATCGCCGTTCGCGTCAGGGTGGCCAGGTGCGCGCCACAGCCCAGCTCGCGCCCCACGTCGCGGGCCAGCGCCCGCACGTAGTAACCCCCGCGGCAGCTCAGCCACAGGCGGCTGCGGCGCGGCAAATCATGGGACAGCCAGCGCGCCGCGTGCAGGTACACCTGGGAGGGCGGCAGCTCCACGTGCTCGCCCCGGTGCGCCTTCCGGTACGCGGGCTCGCCGCCCACCTTCTTCGCGCTGGTGGCGGGGGGCACCTGCGCCTTCCATCCCACGAAGGACGCGAGCGCCGCGTCCAGCCGCTCCGGCGTCAGGGCCGACGCGTCCCCCTGGTGGACGGGCCGGCCGTGCAAATCGCCCGTGTCCATCTCCGTGCCCCAGACGACCTCCGCCTCGTACGTCTTGGGGACGGCGTGCAGCAGCTCGAACAGGCGCGGCGCCTGCCCCACGAGCACCAGCAGCAGCCCCTCCGCGAAGGGGTCCAACGTCCCACCGTGACACACCGGGATGCGCTTGCCCGGCTGCGCCGCCTGCGCCTCCGCGATGAACTGCTGCACCACCGAGAAGCTCGTGGCGCCCACCGGCTTGTGGACCCGGTAGATGCCCGGACTCAGTTTCCCTCCCACCTCGACCCTCCTGTACCGCCAGCCTACCCCGCTTGTGCGAGGCCGGGCGCGCGACCCCGCACGAGGTGATGCACGGGCAAAGACAATCCAGACGCGTCTGGGCGAGCGCCGACAGCACTGCAAGTCAAAGACCATGGCATGGTCAGACAGCCCCGGTGCAAGCCGTGGCGGCGAAGTGCCCTCCATCCATCAACCATCCGGAAACGGTGACGCCATGCCGGAGGTCTTCAAACGTAGAGGCGCAGAATCCCCCTTCCCCGCAATGCCTTTCGTCCCCTACACGAGGTGCTCCACCATGACGTCTCCGCTTCGTTCGGGCAGGGTGCTGCTGCCCGCGCTCGTCCTGCTGCTGTCCTCCGCCACCGGCTGCAAGGACGACCCGCCCAGGCCCACCCCCGACGCGGGGCCGCAGCAGCCCGTGGACGCCGGGACGGACGCCGGCACCGAGGACGATGGAGGCACGGCGGACGCCGGGCCCCAGGGCCCCTGGGACGGCGGCTACACCGTGCTGGACGACCCGGGCGACTGGCTGGACCGGGGCGCGTTCTCCGCCTGCCGGTTCACCGTGGAGAACCCCACCCTGGAGGACTGCGACAAGCCGGCGAACTTCGACATGTCGTCCTGCAACGCGGACCAGCTCGCGGCGGTGGAGCAGCACGGCATCTACGTGGGGGATGCCCGTTCGGAGCGGCTGCTCGCGGATGGCGGCACGTCCGTCACGCCGGGCAGCGCCGCCTTCCAGCTCTTCTCGGACGGGGGCACGGACCGGGTCCTCGGGCTCCCCCTCACCACCCGGCAGACGACGGGCGGCACCTTCTTCCTCTCCGGCAGGGCGTCGAATCCCATCAGCGGGGAGCGCGTGGTGACGCTGGCGGGCTGCGAGACGCCCCGGGACAACGTCATCACCGGCTGCTACGTGCGCTGCACGCAGGCGCCCCGAGGCTTCTCTTCGGGCACGGGCACCTTCGAGGCCGAGCGGGCGGAGCGGCGCGGTGAAGCCGAGTCGTCCGGCGGGATGCAGCTCGTGTCCGAGTACTTCGTGGACCTGGGCACCCCGGTGGACGTCTACGTCACCCAAGGCCACGCGTATGTCGTGTCCATCAACGACGGCGTCCGTACCGGCGGGCTCACCGTCTTCGACGTGAGCAACCCGGCGGCCCCTGTCTTCACGACGTCCATCAGCCTGCCGGGGGACTCGTACTGGAACGGCGTGTGGGCCAAGGGTGACGCGCTGTACGTCGCCAGCGCCGACACCGGCGTCTCCGTCTTCGACATCTCCAACCCAGGGGCTCCGGAGTTCATCCAGGCCCTGCCGGGCAACGGCTACACCAACGTGCACACCGTCCTGGTGGATGGGGACCGGCTGTACGCGTCCGACGTCACCGAGTTCGTCGGCAGCACCCGCGTCTATGACATCCGCTCGCCGCTGGCGCCCGTCCTGCTGCAGGTCATCACCCTGCCCGAGCAGTACTCGCTGGGCGGACCGCATGACTTCTTCGCGTACGAGGGCCGCCTCTACCTCAGCAACGCCTACGGCGGTTACACCGTCGTGGACGTCACCGACCTGGAGAACGTGCAGCAGTTGGGGCACTACGTCTACCCAGGGTTCGGCGGCTTCGCGCACCACAGCGCGGTGGGCACCTTCGCGGGCCGCACCATCGCCTTCGAGGGCGGTGAGTTCCCGGGCTCGCACCTGCGCGTGCTGGACGTCACCGACCCGGCGAACATCGTGAAGATTGGCGAGCACCGCATGCGGTACTCCACCTCCATCCACAACATCCTCCTCAAGGACACCCGGCTGTTCATCGCCTGGTACCACGAGGGCGTGCGCGTGCTGGACGTGGCCAACCCCACCCAGCCGCGGCAGGTGGCGCACTTCAACACGTTCCGGGAGACCGACCCGCACCGGCGCGACAGCCCCTTCGAGGGCGCCATTGGCATCCGCCTGCCCGGGGATGGGTACGTCTACGTCGTCGACACCTCGCGCGGCCTGCTCATCTTCAACGAGCCGTGAGCCCGCCCGGCGCGCCTCTTCCCGGCGCGCGTGACGCACTTTAAGCTGAGCGTGGACGCCCGGTGTGAAGCGGGCGTCCACGCCCTTCCCTCACAGAGGCTCCCGAATGCTCCGTCGTGCCGCGCGTCCGTTGCTGGCGCTCGCCTGCACCGTGTCGTTGTCCGCCTGTTCCTCGCCGGAGCCCACCCCGCCCCCGGGACCTTCGACCTATGACGGGCCCTGGGAGGTGCTGCCAGAGCGCGGGGAGTGGGTGGACCCGGGGCCGTTCGAGGCGTGCACCGCGCTGAACGCGCAGGCCGCGTGCGGCGCGCCGGAGACCTTCACGGTGGCGGGCTGTGACATGAGCTCGCTGGCGGGCCTGGAGCGGCAGGGCGCCATCTACCGCGCGGAGATTCGCTACGAGCTCCCCGTGGATGGGGGTGGCACACGCGCCGCTCCGGGCAGCGGCGGATTCCAGTTCGACGCCACGGGCAGGCCCACCTCCATCATGGGGCTCGCGCCCAGCGCCTCCTCCGTGGAGGGCGGGCGCTTCGTCCTCTCCGCGGAGCACACCCGTACGCCGAACGAGACGAACCGGTACATCTTCGCCGGATGCCAGGCGCAGGGGCCCCAGCGCTTCACGGGGTGCTTCACCTGGTGCCGGAACGGCACGCCGCGCTACCGCGGCTCCTTCCGCGCCGAGCGCATGACGTGGCGGCAAGACGAGCCCGAGGCGTCCGGGCTGGCGCTGCTGTCCGAGTCCTTCGTGGACCGGGGCACGCCCGTGGACGTGTACGTCACGCACGGCCACGCCTACGTGGTGTCCATCAACGCGGCGGGCAACCCGGGCGGCCTCACCGTCTTCGACGTGCGCACCCCCCGCGCCCCGGTGCAGACGGCGTCCTTCCAGCTCCCGAGTGACGGGTATTGGAATGGCGTCTGGGCCAAGGACAACGCGCTCTACATCGCCAGCGGGGACGCCGGCGTGCTCGTGTTCGACCTGGAGCGCCCGGCGCGGCCCGTGTTCGTGCGCAACCTCCCGGCGGCCTCCGGCCCCATCAACGTGCACACCGTCTTCGTGGAGGGAACGCGGCTCTACGCCATGTCGCCCGCCCCGGACCAGGAGACGCTCATCTTCGACGTCGCCAACGCGATGGAGCCCCGGCTGCTCGCCCGCTATGCGTACCGTGACAGCGGCGCCACCGGGTATCCGCATGACGCCTTCGCGTACGACGGGCGCCTCTACATCAACCATATGACCGACGGCTTCCTCGTCGTCGGGCTGGAGGGCGAGACACCGGCGCTGCTCGGCCGGTATGCCCATGCCTACAACGTCAGCCACGCCAACGCGGTGGGCACCTTTCAGGGACGCACCGTGGCCTTCGAGGGCGGCGAGACGCTGGGCGCCCACGTGCGCGTGCTGGACGTCACGAACCCTTCCGGCATCGTGAAGGTGGGTGAGTACAAGCTGCGCGGCCTCACCTCCGTCCACAACATGGTGCTGGTGGGCACGCGGCTGTACGTCGCGCACTACCACGAAGGCGTGCGCGTGCTGGACGTGTCCAACCCCGCGCAGCCGCGCGAGCTGGCGCACTTCAACACCTTCCGTGAAACGGACCCGCGCCGCACCGACGGCATGTTCGAGGGCGCCATCGGCATGCGCGTCCCCGGAGATGGACAGGTCTACGTGGTGGACACCGCGCGGGGGCTGCTCATCTTCGACACGCCGGCACCGTAAGCGGCGTCACGCGCTGCAAGTCCAAGGCCCCGGGGTGCCAAACAGGCCCCGCCGCGCACAGGCCGCGCGATTCATCGCTCACCGCGCAAGCATTCCCCCGCGCCACGACTCAGACGCTGCGCTCACCTCGTAGTCCAAGCAGCCGCCGTCCCTTCCGGACGGCGCGCCGCCACGAGGTGCGCCCCATGCATCCGCCGTCCTCCCGCGCGTTCTCCATGCCGCGCATCGCCGTTCTGCTGTGGACCTGCCTGCTCGCGGGCTGTGACGACACCCCCAGCCCCCGCCCGGACGGGGGCGTGCCTCCCCCCTTGGACTCGGGCCCGGCCGACGCCGGCGACGCGCCGTGGGATGGGGGCGCCACCGCGCTGGAGGAGTACGGAAACCGGGTGGACGAGGGGCCCTATGCGCCGTGCTCGCACGTCGGGAACGGCGCGCAGGCGTGTGAGACGCTGGCGCCTGACGGCTTCGACCTGTCGGCGTGCGATCCGGCCGCGCTCGCGCAGGTGCCGCCCGTGGGCATCTACCAGGCGCTCACGCGCGAGGTCCGCGGCCTCTCCGATGGCGGCGCCGAGGTCAGCCTGCTCTCCTTCGGCTTCGGGCTCCGTGATGACGGGGGTACCAGCACGCTCTTGAACCAGCCGCTCGTCACGCGGCAGACCGAAGACGGCCAGTTCTTCCTCGCCATGCGCCGCGCCACACCTCCCTTGGGCGCCGCCGTGGCCCTGGCGGGATGCCTGGTCCCCTCGCCCGGCGTCATCACCGGCTGCTACGTGCGCTGCAACAACGGCGTGTTCTCACGCAGCGGCACCTTCGAGGCCCACCGCATGACCTGGCCCGACGGTGAGCCCGAATCCTCCGGGGGACTGACGCTGCGCGCGGAGGCCCCCGTCGCACTGGGGGGCATGGTCGCGGACGTCTACGTTGCCAAGGAGCACGCCTATGTCGTCTCCATCTCCCAGTTTGGCGTGGGCGGCGGGCTCACCGTCTTCGACGTGAGCGACCGGGCCCGCCCCGTCTTCAAGACGTCCATCCACATCCCCGGGGACGCGTACTGGAACGGCGTGTGGGCCCAGGGTGACGCGCTGTACATCGCGAGCAGTGTCTCGGGCGTCATCGTCTACGACATCACCGAGCCCGGGGCGCCCGCCTTCATCCGCAGCCTGCCTTCGGGCCTCTATGGCGTGCACACCGTGCTGGTGCACGGCGAGCGGCTGTACACCACCAACAACGAGGGGCGCACGGACATCTTCGACGTGCGCGTGCCGCTGGCGCCCGTGCAGCTCACGAGCATCGCGCTGGCGGAGGAGTACTCGCTCGGGGGCCCGCATGACCTCTTCGTCCACGAAGACCGCCTCTACATCAGCAATGCCCAGGGCGGTTACTCCATCATGGACATCTCCGACCTGGAGGACGTGCGCCACCTGGGCCAGTACCGCTACCCGGAGGTCTATTCGCACCACAGCGCGGTGGGCACCTTCGCGGGCCGCACCATCGCCTTCGAGGGCGGTGAGTTCGAGTCCTCGCACCTGCGCGTGCTGGACGTCACCGACCCGGCGAACATCGTGAAGATTGGCGAGCACCGGAAGCGGCCCGCCACCTCCATCCACAACCTGATTCTCCAGGGCGACCGGCTGTACATCGCCTGGTACCACGAGGGCCTGCGCGTGCTGGACGTGTCCAACCCCACGCGGCCCCGCGAGGTGGCGCACTTCAACACCTACCGCGAGACGGACCCGGGCCGCACCGACGGCCTCTTCCAGGGCGCCTTCGGGGTGCGCGTCCCCGGCGACGGGTTCATCTACGTCGCCGAGTCCAGCCGGGGGCTGCTCATCTTCAACCAGCCCTAGCTCACGCCTCGATGCGGTTGCGGCCGTTCTCCTTCGCGCGCAGGAGCCGCGCGTCCGCGGCGCGCAGCAGCGCCTCCACGGTGTCGCCGTCCTTCGTCGACACCGCGATGCCCGCGCTGAACGTCACGTGGAAGGGCTCGCCGGTGTCGCCCTCGAACGTCATGGCCGACAGCTCCGCCGCGGTGCGCGCGAGGATTTCCGACGCGCTCCCCGCGTCCTCGCCCAGCAGGCCCACCACGAACTCCTCGCCGCCCCAGCGGCCTCGCACGTCCTCGCGGCGGAAGCGCGCGCCCAGCAGCCGGCCCATCCACATCAGCACGCGGTCCCCCGCCAGGTGGCCGTAGCGGTCATTCACCTGCTTGAAGTGGTCCACGTCCAGGAAGCACAGCGCCAGCGGCCGGCCCTGGCGCTTCGACTCCGCCAGCCGCGAGCGCAGCCCGTCCAGGAAGGGCCGGCGCAGGAGCAGGCCCGTCAGCGCGTCACGCTCCGCCCGCTCCCGGGACAGCCGCGTGCGGTCCAGCCGCGCCTGCACGCGCGCCCGCAGCTCCTCGCGCAGCACCGGCTTGGAGAGGTAGTCATCCGCGCCCGCCTGGAAGGCCGCCAGGCGGAACTCCAGGCCCAGGTGCGCCGTAATCAGCAGCACCGGCAGCTCCTGCCACTCCGGCGTGGAGCGCAGAATCCGGCACAGGTCGAAGCCGCTGGGCCCCGGCATCTGCACGTCGAGCAGCAGCAGGTCCGGCCGGTGCTGCGCCAGCGCCTCCATCAGCCCGTGCGCGTCGTTCAGCCCCACCACCTCCACCTGGTCGCTGGCCAGCGCCTGCGACAGCGCGGTGATGGCGTCCGGGTCGTCGTCCACCACCAACACCCGCGCGCGCTCCGGGCGCCTCGCGGCGACCATGCGCTCGGCCGCGGAGGAGAAGTCCTGCGCCGTGAAGGGCCGAGGCAGGAAGAGGGACGCCCCCGCGTGCGCCGCCGCCACCCGCTCCTCCAGCACGTCCCGGGCCCCCGTGACGGCCAGCGGCAACACGGGCAGGCCCTCCTCGGCGCGCAGGGCGTGGGCCGCCGTCAGGCCGCCCAGCGGGCCGCCCAGGTCCACGTGAATCAACACGCCGTCCACCCACCGCTGGCGCACCACGTCCCGCGCCGCGTCCGCCGTGCGCGCCGTCACCACGCCCACGCCCAGCTGACGCCCCAGGCGCTCCACGTCCGCCAGCAGCTTCGCGTCCTCGTCCACCACCAGCAGCACGCCCTCGGACGGGCGCTGGGGCGGCGCGGTGACGGGCTTCACCGGCACGGCGGCCGCGGTGGCCAGCTCGCGGAAGGCCGCGTCCAGCGCCGCCACGTCCAAGGGCGCCCCGGCTCGCGCCGGCAGCAACACCGCCTCCAGCCGCCCCGCGCGGATGCTCACCTCCGCGAAGCCGTAGCTGCCCGCGGTGCCGTGCAACTTGTGGACAACCGTGTAGGCCGCCTCCAGCGCCTCGGCGTCCCCGCCGCGTCCCCGGACGAGCAGCGCCTCCAGCTCCGCCACCTTCTCCTTCAGCCGGGCGCCGTACTCCGCGTTGAGCGCCGCGAGGCTGGCGGCCAGGTCGTCCACCTCCAGCTCCACCTCTTCCGCCTCCTCCAGGGCCTCGGGCGGCGGCGGTGGTGGGACGGTGGCCGGGAAGAGCTGGTTCACCCAGACGAGCAGCTCCTCCGGCTTGTAGGGCTTGTGGATGATGCGCACCACGCCGAGCTGCCGCGTGAGCAGCTCGTGGCTCTTCAGGTCCTTCCAGAAGGCGGAGGCGAAGAGGATGGGCAGCTTCGGCTGCGTCTTGCGCAGCTCACGGATGAAGTCCGCGCCCGTCATGCCCGGCAGGAGGCCGTCCACGATGGCCGCGTCCACCGGCATGCGCGACAACACCGACTGCGCCTCCGCTGCGCTGCGCGCGGGCTCCACGCGGTAGCCCTTCTCCCGAAGGAAGGTGCCCACCAGCGTCTGGAGGTCGCGGTCGTCTTCCAGGAACAGGAGCGTCCTGCCGCTGCTCATGAGGGGGGTGCCTTTCTCGCCAGCAGGCCGTTGAGGAGGTCGCGCACGGAGGAGACCAGCTCCTCTTCCGAGGCGCGCGACTTGGTGAAGTGCCGGGTGACGCCCAGGGTGAGCTGCCGCTCATCCATGCGCGTCAAGTCCCGGCCCGTGAAGACGATGAGGGGCGTGGCGCGGCCCTTGCCCTGGCGGAGGATGTCCACGACCTCGAAGCCGTCCAGGCGGGGCAGGCCCACGTCCAGGACGATGAGGTCCGGCGTCGTCTCGCGCGCGAGCTCCACCGCGCTCTCGCCGTCCGCCGCCTCGAAGACCTGCACGCCCAGCCGCTCCATCTGCGCGCAGAGCGTGTGCCGGGTGCTGGCGTCGTCGTCCACCACCAACACGCGGGCCTGTCCCGGCTGCCGGGTGGCGTAGCGCAGGGACTTGAGCAGCCGCGACTCCTCCAGCGGCCGGGGCATCCAGTCCACCCAGTAGGGGACGCCCTCGCCATTGTCCGAGCGCCCCGACACCGCCAGCACCGGCAGTTCGTGCGTGCGCGGCTGCTCGCGCAGGCGGCGCACCCAGTCCAGGGCCTGGCCGTCCGGGAGCTGCATGTCCACCACCAGCGCGTCCGGCAGCGCCTCGTCCAGGTGCTTCGCGGCCTCGATGAGGCTGGTCGCGCTCAACACGCGGTAGCCCTCGTGGGACAGGAGCCCCCGCATGCGCGAGGCCAGCTCCGCGTCCGCGGTGGTCACCAGCACGTCATACCGGGACGGGTCCTCGGGCACGAAGGGCGCCGCCGCGACGGGCGCGGGTCGCACCGCCTCCAGCGTGAAGGTGAAGGTGGAGCCCCGGCCCTCCTCGCTCTCCACGCCGATGCGGCTGCCGTGCTGCTCCACGATGGCCTGCGAGATGGCGAGGCCCAGGCCCGTGCCGCCCTTGGAGCGCGTGTCCGAGCTGTCCAGCTGCTGGAAGCGGCCGAAGAGGCGCGCGCGCTGCTCCGCCGAGATGCCGGGCCCCTGGTCCACCACGCTGAAGCGCACCTGGCTGCCGGCCTCCAGCTCCACGCGCACCGTCACCGAGGCCCCCTGCGGCGAGAACTTCACCGCGTTGGACACCAGGTTGGTGAGCACCTGGATGAGCCGATCCCTGTCGCCCTTCACCTGCGGCGAGTCCGTCACCTCCGCGTGGAGCGACACGCCCGCCGAGTCCGCCATGCCTCGCACGCCCGCGAAGGTGGCCTCCACCAGCTCCGAGCACTCCTGCGTGGCGACCTTCAGCTCCAGCTTCCCCGCCTCCATCTTCTCCAGGTCGAGGATGTCGTTGATGAGGCGGATGAGGCGCTCGGTGTTGGTGCGGGCGATGCGCACCATGTCCAGGGCCTGCGGCGGCAAGTCGCCCATGATGCCGCCCTCCAGCAGGCCCAGGGAGCCGCGGATGGAGGTGAGCGGCGTGCGCAGCTCGTGGCTGACGGTGGAGATGAACTCGTTCTTCATCCGCTCCACGGCCTTGCGCTCGGTGATGTCGCGCACGAAGGCGGTGAAGCGCGGCGGGCCCTCGCCGGGCACGCGGGCGATGGTGAGCTCCGCGGGGAAGGTGCTGCCGTCCGTGCGCAGACACGGAGACTCCAGCCGGGTCGCGTGCCCCGGGGCGGTGTCCCGGGCGGCGGAGAGCACCCGCTTGCGGGCACCCTCCGGCAGCGACGCGGGCAATGCCAGCGCCAGGAAGTTGCGCCCCACCACGTCCGTGGCCTGGAGCTGGAAGGTGCGCTGCGCCGCGGGGTTCAGCTCCAGCAGGCCTCCGCCCTCGTCCAGGAGGAGGATGCCGTCCGGGGAGGCCTCCAGGATGGCCGCCTTGCGCGCCTCGTTGGCGCGCAGCTCGCCGTTGGCGGCGGACAGGGCGCGGGTGCGCTCGTCCACGCGCCGCTCCAAATCCGCGTTGAGCGAGGCCAGGTCCGAGGTGGCGCGCGACAGGCGCACCATCACCACCAGCACGTAGGCGACCAACGCCAGCGAGACGACGAAGAAGATGATGCGGGAGCGCTCGTTGCTGGCCTGCGTGCGCTCGTACAACGCCAGGTAGGTGTTGATGACGCGGTCGGCCCGCGAGCTGGCGGTGTTCTCCAGCAGCGCCTGGACTGCCGCGTCCGCCTCCGCCTTGGCGCCCTTCGCGTCCGCGTCCCGGGTGCGCGCCAGCAGCGCGGCGCTCTCATCCAGCGCGCCCACGAACAGGTCCAACGCCGTGTTCATCGTGCGCCGGTCCATGTCGGACAGGAAGGAGGGGAACACCCGCAGCGCGTCCGCGCGGGCCCGCAGCGCGGCGAAGTCCTCCGCGTCCGTGCCGTGGAGCGTGCGCAGGCCCATGCGCTCGCGCAGCACGTCCATCTCCAGGTCACCGCTGGCCACGCGCAGGTGCCGCAGCGCGCTGCGGTAACGGTCATTGTCGGAGGTGGCCCAGGGCCGACCCATGGCGAACAGGCCGCACAGCAACAACAGCGCGCCCGCCGCCACCACCCCCGAGCGCCGGGAGAGGCGAAGCCCCTGGCTCATCCCGGCACCAGCTTGCGAATCTCCTGGGGTAGCGTCATCGGGTCGAAGGGCTTGCCGATGACGCCCAGCGCGCCCAGCTCCAGGTAGCGCGCCACCTCCTGCTTCTGGATTTTCGCCGTCATGAAGATGATGGGCGTGCGCGCCGTGGCTTCCTGCGCGCGCAGCTTGCCGAAGGTGGTGGGCCCATCCATGCCGGGCATCATCACATCCAGCAAGATGAGGTCCGGCTTCTCCGCGGCGGCTTTCTCCAGCGCCTCCGCGCCCGAGGCGGCCAGCACCGTCTGCCATCCGCCCACCCGGCCGAGGCTGAGGTTGCCGATGGTGCGGATGTCCTCTTCGTCGTCGACGAGCATCACCTTGCGAAGGGTCGTCATGGCTGGGACGGGACTCTACCAGGGCGGCGGTGACTGGAAGCGGGCTCGACGACGCGAGGGCGGGCCGGGGGCGGCTGCAGAACAGTGCGCCGACCGAGCGGACAACGGGCCGAGGGGCCGGGGGCTCGCGCCTCAACCGGCGCGCGGCCTCCGTGCCCGGTGCGCCGGGGCACGGGAGCGGCCTCCCGCCCCCAGCCCCAGCGCGGCGTGACGCGAGGAGGCAGGCGCCCCGCGCCGAGAGGGCGCTACGGCACGTCTGTGAGGACACGCCTGTCGTACATGCGGATGTAGCCGTCACCAGCGTCCTGGTGGCTGCCGAAGCCGCCGGCCACCACGACATGGCCCGCTGGCGTGAGCGCGAGCCCGCTGATGACCACCGGCCCGCCCATCCCCGGGCGCTCCTCGACGTAGGTCACCGGGCCAGGCGCACGGGAAGGGAGGTTCAACACGAAGAACCAGCCTCGGCCCACCGCCGTTGTGCCCAGGGCGTCCTCATGTCCTCCGACCAGCAGCGTCCCCGGAGACGAGAAGGCCTGCAGGGTGACCATGCCTGGACTGGCGGGGAGGGGCTCGGTCCACTGCGTCTGGCCGTTCGCGCCCATCCACCGCTGAACCCAGGACAGGCCGGAGGGCAGGAAGTCGCGCATGAGGGTGCTCGTCGCGCCCTCGGCGTTGACCGCGAAGAGGCTCCCGCCATCCGCCGTCTCCCACCGGAGGGAGCCCTCGGGGCTGTACTTCCGGAAGTAGGACTTCACGTGAGTCCACTCACCGGTCGTCGCGTTCGTATTGAACACGCTCCCGGACAAATAGACCTCTCCCTGGGCGTCCACCGCCAGGCCGTGGGAGGTGTTGATGGCCCCCTCGTTGAACGTCAGGCTCCAGCGCTCGGTCCCCTGCGCGGAGAGGGCGATGAGCTTGAGCTGTTGCGAGAGCGGATGAGGGTTCTGGACCACCAGCGCGTAGACGTGACCGCTGGCGCTCACCGCGAGGTCTTGACCGAGGGAGGGTGCGCCGGGCCATTGGGAGCGCCACTGCAGTCGCCCATCCGGTTCGTACCGGACCACCCACCCGGAGATCTCCAACACGTAGATGTTGCCTTCGCCGTCCAGCGCCATCTTCCTGCTGTGGGACATGGAAACCGCCCAGCGCAGGTCCCCGGTGCCACTGAGCCGCAGCAACTGCTCGGCCTCCAGAACGAGGATGTCGCCGCCGGGCAGCACCGCCACGCTCCGGGGATGGGAGTCCCGCCGCAGCTCCCACCGCACGAGCGGCGCGAACTCCCGCAAGGCGACGACTTTCGTCCCGTTCATGACCAAGGAACAGCCGGCACCCGGCACCACGGTGCATTCCCCAATCCAATCCGCGAAGCCCGCGGGGTCGGTCCGCAGCGTCACCCGCGCCGCGCGGACCGGTACCCGGCACGGCCCGTCACAGGACACGTCTTGTCCTTCGACCACCACGCGCACGCCGGCGCCGGACACGCTCTGAACCACCACATGGCCAACGCCCACCCCCTTGAGGACCGCGCGGTCCACCTCGGGAGCACCCTCCACATGGAGGAGGGCTTCGTTCGGCCCCGCCAGTTGGGGCATGAACCGCACCCGCACCTCGCACTCCCGGCCCGCGTCGAGGAAGCGTTCGCAGGTGCTGGCGGAGATGGTGAACCCGCTGCCTTCCACCTTGACGGAGATGGACTCCACCGCCGACGGCGATGCATTGCGCACCGTGAAGACGTGCTCGGGGGACGCCAGCCCCACGTCCTGCTCACCGAAGTCGACCTCATCCCGGTCGATGATGAGCACGGCGGGGTCTGGCTTCGGGTCGTCGGAATCGGAGCACGCGGCGGAAAGGACAGACGCGCCGAGCAGCAGAGACAGCAAAGGCTTGCGGAGCATGCTCGGCGTCCTATGCGAGCCCCTACCTGCCTGACAAGCATTCACGCAGGCTTCCGCGGACCCCTCTCAGAACCTGGCACGGGCTGTCCCCCTCAATGAGATATCAGGGCTGAACCCTCGCAGCGGGCACCTGGGGCGCCCCCTGCATGCGACACAGGCGTTGAAGCCTTGCAGCGCCGTTTGGCCCCCAAGAGACTGCAGCAGGGCGGCGAAAGACGCTGCGTCGCATCCCACCACACCCGGTGGCCGTGGCGGCACAGAGCCCTCCCCTGCCGACACAAGCTTCCCCGTCAACCGCTTCGAGGCGTAGCTGGCGCGAGGAAAGACGGCCAGACGGAAGGACGTCCTTGCGCACCCACCAGGGGGCCGAACGACCGTCCGCCATCAGGCAGACGCCTGTTCGTTGACTCCTGGCGACTCCAGAATCTTTGTGACGCGAAGAACGCGCCCGCGCTGTTAACACTCGTCCGTCCCGAGGCGGGCACGGAGGAGGTTCATTTGGGTGGGGCTGAGACAGCCGGAGACACACGCTACCAGGAGCTCTTCAACGGGGTGGATGTCTCCCTCTGGGAGGAAGACTTTTCGGCCGTGACGACGGCGCTCGACGCGCTGCGCGCCTCCGGCGTCCGGGACCTGCGTGCCTGGCTCGCGGAGAACCCGGGGTTCGTGTTGCACGCCGCGGAGCAGGTGCGCGTCGTGGACGTGAACGCGGCCACGGTGCGGCTGCTCGAGGCGCCCAGTCGTGAGGCGCTGGTGGGGGTCCTGTCCCGCGTCTTCGTTCCCGAGACGGCCCGCGCCTTCCAAGCAGAGCTCCTCTTGCTCTGGGAAGGCGGCACCCGCCTGGAGTTGGAGACGGTGCTCCAGACGCTGAAGGGCCGCCGCATCAACGTGGTGCTCACCCTGACCCGGCCGTCGAAGGAGCGCGGCGACCGGGTGTTCATCACCATGACGGACGTCACCGCGCGCAAGGCGTCCCAGACGGCGCTGGAGGAGAGCGAGGCCCGCTTCCGGAACATGGCGGACCACGCGCCGGTGATGATGTGGGTGACCGACCCCACCGGCCGCTGCCTCTACCTCAGCCGGAGCTGGTACGAGTTCACCGGACAGACGGAGGAGGTGGGCCTGGGCTTCGGCTGGCTCGAGGCCGTCCATCCGGACGACGCGAAGCCCTCGGCGGACGTCTTCCTGGCCGCCAACGTGCGGCGGAGCCCTTTCCGGCTCGACTACCGGCTGCGCCGCAAGGACGGCGAGTACCGGTGGGCCATCGACTCGGCCAGCCCCCGCTTCGGCCCCGGCGGCGAGTTCCTGGGCTACATCGGCTCCGTCATCGACATCACCGACCGGAAGCACGCCGAGCAGGAGCGGGAGCGGCTGCTGGCCGGCATGGATGAAGCCATCCGGCTGCGCGACGAGTTCCTCGCCGTGGCCAGTCACGAGCTGAAGACGCCGCTGACGCCGCTCAATCTGAAGCTGCAGACGCTGGCCCGCGCGGCCCAGGAGCGGCGAGGCCCGGAGCTGCTGGAGCGGCTTCCCTCGGACCTGGAGGTCATGCAGCGCCAGGTGAAGCGGCTGTCCGCGCTGGTGGGTGAGCTGCTCGACGTCACGCTCATCAGCGGCGGCCAGCTTCGGCTGGAGCCGGAGCCGGTGGACCTGGGGGCGCTGCTCCTCGAGGTGGCGTCGCGCTTCGAAGGTGAGTCGCAGCGCACCGGGACGCCCATCCACGCGGAGCTGGACGCGGAGGTGTTGGTGGGGCAGTGGGACCGGGCGCGCCTGGAGCAGGCGGTGTCCAACCTCCTCTCCAACGCCCTCAAGTACGGCGTGGGGCACACCGTCCACCTGCGGACCGGCCGGACCGAGGAGCACGTCTGGTTCAGCGTCCGTGACGAAGGCATCGGGATTCCCGCCGACGCCGTGGTCCGCATCTTCGAGAAGTTCGAGCGCGCCGTCTCCGAACGGCACTACGGGGGACTGGGCTTGGGGCTGTACGTCACCCGGCAGAACGTCCACGCGATGGGGGGAGCCATCGACGTGAAGAGCACGCTGGGACAGGGCGCCACCTTCACGGTGCGCATGCCCCGCCAGGCGCCCAACGCGAGCGCCGCTCGGGAACGGGTGTCATGAAGGGCTCCCAGGCGGTGGAGGAGGTGCTGCGCGGCGGCGGCGAATGCGGCGCGCTGTTGCGGCAGGTCGACTGGGCGAAGACGGCCCTGGGGCCCGTGGAGACGTGGCCGCAGTCCCTGCGCACCACGGTGGGCATCGTGCTGGCGTCCAACTACCCGCTCTATCTGGCGTGGGGCCCCCGGTACGTGCAGATGTACAACGACGCCTACCGGCCCATCTGCGGCGCGACGAAGCACCCCGCCGCGCTGGGGCAGGAGGCCGCCATCACCTGGCCGGAGGTCTGGGGCCCCATGCTCGCGCCCGGCTGGGAGCGCATCCAGGCCACCGGCGAGCCCATCCGCGTCGAAGACCTGATGATGCCGCTGGTCCGGAACGGCTACGTGGAGGAGTGCTACTTCTCCTACAGCCACAGCCCCATCCGCGACGAGTCCGGCGGCGTGGGCGGCATCTTCGCGGCCCTCACCGAGACCACCGAACGCGTGCTCAACGAGCGGCGGCTGCGCACCTTGTCCGCGCTGGGCGCGGCGGCCCTGGGCCAGGAGACGCCGGAGGGGACGTGCCGCGAGGCGGCGCGCGTGCTCGCGGACAACCCGAACGACGTGCCCCTGGCGCTGATGTACCTCACCGACGCCGAGGGGAAGTCGGCGCGGCTGGTGGCCGCCTGTGGCGTCGCGCCGGGGGACCGCGCGGCGCCTCCCGGAATCACCCTGGAGACACAGCCCGCCCCGGACACCTGGCCCCTGGCCCACGTGGCCCGAACCGGAGAGCTGCTGCGGGTGGAGCAGCTTCCCGAGCCCCTGGGCCCGCTGCCCGGTGGCCCCTGGCCCGAGGCGGCCACCTCCGCGCTGGTGCTGCCCATGCCCCGGCCCGGCCACGCGCGCCCGCTGGGCTTCCTGGTGCTGGGCGTCAGTCCGCGCCGGGCGCTCGATGACGCCTACCTCCGCTTCCTGGAGCTGGTGGCCAGCGGCGTGACGACGGCCGTGGCCACCGCGCGCGCCCGCGAGGAGGAGCGACGCCGGGCGGAGGCGCTGGCCGCGCTGGATCGCGCCAAGACGGCCTTCTTCAGCAACGTGTCCCACGAGTTCCGCACGCCGCTGACGCTGATGCTGGGGCCCGTGGAGGACGGCCTCCAGGACGCCGAGGAGCCGCTGGGCGTACGCCAGCGCCAGCGCCAGGAGACGGTGCACCGCAACGGGCTGCGGCTCCTGAAGCTGGTCAACACGCTGCTGGACTTCGCCCGCATCGAGGCGGGCCGGACGCGGGCCGCCTTCGCGCCCACGGACCTGGGCGCGCTCACCGCGGACCTGGCCAGCGCCTTCCGCTCCACCGTGGAGCGCGCGGGCCTGAAGCTGGTCGTGTCGTGCCAGCCGGTGGGGGAGCCCGTCTGGGTGGACCGGGAGCAGTGGGAGAAGATCATCCTCAACCTGCTCTCCAACGCCTTCAAGTTCACCTTCACCGGGGAGATTCGCGTCGCCTGCGCCGCGCGCGACCACGGCGTGGAGGTGTCGGTGACGGACACCGGCACCGGCATTCCCGAAGCGGAGCTGCCGCGCATCTTCGAGCGCTTCCACCGCGTGCAGGGCGCCCAGGGGCGCAGCTACGAGGGCAGCGGCATTGGCCTGGCGCTGGTGCAGGACCTGGTGAAGCTGCACGGGGGCGTGCTCTCCGTCCGCAGCACCGAAGGCCAGGGCAGCACCTTCACGGTCCGACTGCCGCGAGGCAACGCGCACCTGCCCGCCGAGCACCTGACGACGGCGGAGCCGCCGCACACCACCAGCCTCCCCACCTTCGTCAGCGAGGCGGAGGCCTGGCTCAACGCCGAGCCTCCAGCCGCGTTCTCCCCCACCGAGGACGCCTCGGACCTCCGCCACGACGCCCAGCCGCCCCACCCCGTCGCCACGGTGCTCCTGGTGGACGACAACGCGGACATGCGGGCCTACGTCCAGCGCATGCTGAGCGGGCGCTACACGGTGGAGACCGCCGCCGATGGACTCGCCGCGCTGGAGGCGGTGCGGACCCGCCGGCCGGACCTGGTGCTCAGCGACGTGATGATGCCGGGGATGGATGGCTTCGGGCTGCTGCGCGCGCTGCGCGAGTCCCCCGCCACCGCGGACATCCCCGTCATCCTCCTGTCCGCCCGTGCGGGCGAGGAGGCCACCGTCGAGGGCCTGAGCGCGGGCGCCAACGACTACCTGGTGAAGCCCTTCTCCGCGCGGGAGCTGCTGGCGCGCGTGGAGGGGAACCTCGCCGTGTCCCGGGTGCGCGAGGAGCAGCGCCGCATCGAGCAGTCGCGGCAGGCGCTGGCTGTCGTGGTGGAGCAGAGCCCGGATGCGATTGGCATCGCGGACACCGAGGGCCGCGTCACCTTCCTCAACGAGGCCGCGCAGCGGATGTTGGGCGTGCCGGGACAGGACGCGGCGCGCCGCACCGTCTTCCTGGACTACTTCCCCGAGGAGGACCAGACCTTCATCCGGGACACCCTGCTGCCCACGGTGGCGGCCCAGGGGCGCTGGGAGGGGGAGCTGCAGCTGCGCAACCTCCTGACGGGCGCGCGCATCCCCGTCCACTACAACGTCTCCACCCTCACCGACACCCGGACGGGGCAGCCGGTGGGCATGGTCGCCGCCGGACGCGAGCTGTCCGCCCAGAAGCGCCAGGAGGCCGAGGCCCGCCGGCGCGCGGAGTTCGAGCAGCAGCTCATCGGCATCGTCAGCCATGACCTGCGCAACCCGCTCAGCGCGATTCAGTTGGGGGCCTCCGTGCTGGCGCGGCGGGAGGAGCTGAACGAGCGGAGCCTGCGCTCGGTGCTGCGCATCCAGACCTCCGCGGAGCGCGCCGTGCGGATGACGCGTGACCTGCTGGACTTCACCCAGGTGCGGCTGGGCGGAGGGCTGCCCATCCACCGGCGGCCCGTGGACCTGCACGAGCTGACGCAGCAGGTGATTGAAGAGCTGCGGATGAGCCACCCCGAGCGCGAGCTCCGCGTGGAGTCGGACGGGGACGCCTTTGGCGAGTGGGACCCGGACCGCATCGCGCAGATGCTGAGCAACCTGGTGGGCAACGCGCTTCAGTACAGCCCGCCCGGCTCCCGGGTGACGGTGCGCGTCCACGGCGAAGCGCCGCGCGTCATGCTGTGCGTCCACAACGAGGGGCCCCCCATTCCGGACGACGCCAGGGAGCGGCTCTTCCGTCCGCTCCAGCGGGCACGGACGGGCGGCGCCAACGCGGGGCGCAGCATTGGCCTGGGGCTCTTCATCGTGAAGCACATCGTCGAGTCCCATGGGGGCACGGTCGACATGACGTCCCGCGAGGACCAGGGCACGACGTTCATCGCGTGGCTGCCCCGGCAAACGCCGGACGACGCCACCCCCGAGCCGAGCGGGGTGCCTTCGCCCGCCTAACCCGCCGCCCGCCGCTTGCGCGCGGCGCGCGCGGCGGGCTTCACCGGGGCGGCGGGCGCCGGCGCCACGGGCCGGGGCAGCACGGTGACGACGGCGTTCACCACCCGGGACACGGCGCGCAGTTGCCCAGGCTCGAGCTCCCGCAGCTTGCGCGTCATGCGGCGCAGCTCCACCGGGTCCTCCTGCACCTTCTTCCGGGGCGCGACGGGCGTGCCCTCCGCGCGGCCCACGCCCAACAGTGTGTCCGCGGAGACCTGGAGCACGTCACACAGCCGGCGCAGCGTCTGGGTACGGGGCAGCATCTTCCCGCGCTCCAGGCGGCTGTAGACCTCCATGGCCATGCCGATGCGCTCGGCGACGTCACCCTGGGTGAGCCCCAGACGCTGACGGGCGTCGCGGGCGGCCGCGCCCAAGAGGGTGGCCAGCTTGTGGTCTACGGGCTCGCGCATGGCGGCCGAGGGTTGCATGGCCGGCGGGTCCTGCAAGTTTCCGTCCGCCCTCCCAGCACATCCCCCATCCAGCAACCTACCTCCCACGTCAGGACACTACCTCAAAGGGCAAACGTCATGCTATGGACCTCAGAGGTCGAGTCATGACACCTTTTGCAATGACTGCCGTGAATCCCCCGTCTGAGTTGGACCTCAGAGGTCCCATAGGAGTCCAACCGTGACGTCTGGCGAGGACCTGCACCCGTTGATGCTCCAGGACTCCGAAGAGGTGGGTGCCTTCCGCATCATCCGGAGGCTGGCCACGGGAGGCTTTGGCGCCATCTTCCTGGCCGAGTCGGAGACGCGCCGGCAGGTGGCCCTGAAGTTCGCGCTCCAGGGGCCCTCCTCCGGGGACCGTTCGCCGGGCGCGGATGCCCGGACGTGGAAGGAGGCCCACGTCCTGATGCGGCTGGCGCACCCCAACGTCGTGCAGTTGCTGGGCTACCGGCGGTGGCCCGACGCGCGCGATGGCTACCTGGTGCTCATCATGGGGTACGTGGAGGGCCCCACCCTGTCCGAGTGGGCCCTGCACGCCCAGCCCACGCCCCGGCGCGCGGTGCAGGTGTTCCAGCGGCTGGCGCTCACGTTGGACGCCATCCACCACGAGGGCGTGCTCCACCGCGACATCAAGGGGAACAACATCCTCATCCGCGCGTCGGACGGGCAGCCGGTGCTGGTGGACTTCGGCTCGGGGGACCATGCGTGTTCGCCGGTGCTGACCGAGGACACCCTGCCGCCGGGCACGCCCAGCTACCGCAGCCCGGAGGCCCTGCGCTTCTGGATGCAGCCCCGGCCCCCGGGCTCGCGCTACGCGTTCGCGCCCACTGACGATCTGTACTCCCTGGGGCTGGTGCTCTACGAGGTGCTCACCGGGAGCTTTCCCTACCCCGCGCACCTGCCGCCGGCCGGCCTGCTGGCCTGCATCGACGCGGCGAACGCGCCCGCGCCCTCCGCGCGCAACCCCCGCGTCCCGGCCGCGCTGGACGGCATCGTGGCCCGGCTGTTGTCGCCCCATGCGGCGGACCGGCACCCCACGGGCGCGGCGCTGTACGACGCGCTGAGCGACGCCCTCCGGGGCGCGGATGCGACCTGGGATGCGCCGCTGTTCCCACCGCGCGCCCCCGAGGACGCCGTCACCGAGGAGGCCATGGAGCTCTTCGACGGTGACGAGGAGGCCCGCGAGCTGCGCCGCTGGATGCGCGCGCCGGAGTGGCCGGGCTACGCGCGGGGACGGGCGCCCGCCACGTCCTCCACGGAGTCCACGGAGCCAGGGCCTCCCGATGGCGCGCCGCTCCCAGCCGTGGACCTGGGCTGGCCACGGCGGCTGTGGAGCTGGCTGAAGCGGCGGTGGGCTTCATGGGCCGCGCTGGCATCGCGGCGACGCTGACACGCCCCGCTCGAGCGCCTGAACCCCTGACATCCACTGCGCCTCATTCAACCTGGGACATTCCTTGCGGGCAGAGGTTCGTGCTACCTGGGAAATCCCTCACACGCCACACAACCTCAGAGGTCCATCGCAGATGATGACGCCGGATACGACGACGGAGGAGCTCCCCGGAGGTCCTCGCAGGCCGCGCGTGCTGTTCACCGTGGCCGGCACGGTGTTCGAGTTCGTCCGCAAGCTGGAGATGCGCTCCACGGGCGAGCTGCTGATGCTGGCGCAGCGGCGCTACCGGAACGGGCTGGGCGGCCCGGTGGTGGTGAAGCGGCTGCGCAATCCCGCCACGTTCGTGGAGCGGCGCCGGCTGGTGGAGGAGGTGGATTTGACGTTCCGCCTCAACCACCCCGGCATCGCCAAGGTGCTGCTGCTGAAGCTGTACCGCGGGGCGCCGCACGTGGTGATGGAGTACGTGGAGGGCCGGTCGCTCGACACGGTGCTGAACCTGGCGGCCATGCGGCGCAGGCCCCTGTCCCCCGCGTTCGCGGCGCACGTGACGGCGGAGGTGGCGGAGGCCCTGCACCACGCCCACGTGCTGACGGACGAGTGGAGCCGCCCGCTCCACATCGTCCACCGGGACGTGAGCCCCCGGAACATCCGCGTGGGGGTGCATGGCGAGGTGAAGCTGACGAACTTCACGGTGGCCGCGTCGTCGCTGTCCGGACGCGAGGTGACGAGCCGCGCGCTGGTGAAGGGCGACATCGCGTACGCCTCGCCGGAGGCGCTGCGGCGGCGGAAGGTGGATGCGCGGTCGGACCTGTTCTCCCTGGGGTTGGTGCTGCTGGAGCTGCTGACGGGCCGGCATCCGTTGATGGTGGATGACCTGCTTCCCGTGGTGGAGCCAGCAGACGCGCTGGAGCTCCAGGCCCAGGGGCCGACGTGGATGCCCGTGAAGGAGGTGGCCGCGAGGATGGCGCAGCTCGGGCCGGAGCAGGTGGAGCGGCTGGCCGTGGGCGTCCCCGCGCCGCTGCTGGCCGTCGTGCAGCGGGCGCTGCGGCAGGCGCCAGGAGAGCGCTATCAGACAGGCGCGGAGATGGCGGCGGCGCTGCGCGCGTGGCTGGAGGGGCAGGGGCTTCAGCGGGCGCGGCAGGCCATCGCCGAGGAGGTGGAGCTCGCCGCCGTGGAGGCGACGGTGCGGCGGAACCAGGCGGAGCTGCTGGAGGGCGGGTTGCAGCCCGAGGGGCTGACGGCGGAAGAGGCGGCGCTGGCCGGAGAGCCGGCGGCCGAGGCCGAGCTGGGGGAAGACGCGGGGTCCGCCGTCCGGCTGTCCCAGGTCGCGGAGCTGACGCTGGAGGCGAAGCTCACGCTCACGGTGGAGCCTCCGCTGGCCATGCCGGGTGATGAGACGGTGGGGAGTGAGGCGCAGGGGACGGACTCGCGCGCGGCGCCGACGGGGCCAGCGCCCCAGGCGCACCAGTCGGTGACGGATTCGCGCACCGATGAACTGGCGCCCGAGTCCGAGGCACCTCAGCGAGTCCTGGACTCACGAGCCGAAGGGCCGGAGCCGCGCCCATCTGCTCCCGAGCACGCCAGCCCGACCGACGGTGGCTCCGCAGCAGCGGCACGCCCCGCCAGCGACCCCATCACGACAGGGAAGCCCGGGAGTCCGTGACGCGCACCCCGTCACGGGGCGCTCAGTGCATCCCCGCCGCGTACAGCAGGCCCGCGAGCACCACCAGCACGGCCAGCACGGCGGCGGCCACGCGCCACGCGGAGATGGGCGCGTCGCCCAGCACCACCCCCGCGTCCTGGCCGTGCACCAGCACCCGGTAGGGCTTGTCCCGGTAGCGATACGCCATCACATACACAGGCAGGGCCAGCCGCCGGGTGCGCAGGCTGGACAGCGCCACCGCCACGTGGATGTTCCGGAAGATGCGCCCGGGAATGACGCCCTGCTTGAGCCGCTCCAGGGACAGCCGCTCCACCGCGTCCAACACGCTCTTCCGGGCCCCCGAGCGCGTCGACTCGAAGCGCTCGACGTGCGCGCCCTCGGGCCCCACCTGCGTGTCCCGCGCCGAGCCGCGCTGGTAATGGGGCGCGAGCGCCTCGCACTCCTTCACCTTCAACCCGCGCGACGCCGGCACGGAGATGTCCTCGAAGTCGAAGCGGGTGCGCCCCGCATGCGGCGCCCACTCCGACCGCCGCGCCCCCGCGTTCGAGTCCGCCGTCCAGCTCACGTCCACGCCCGCGTCGAACATCCACGCCGGCCACCACACCGGACGCAGCGACTCCAGCGAGGCCTCCTGCGCCAGCCCCGACGGCCGGAAGAAGCCACCCCGCCCCAGGAAGCCCATCAGCGCGCCGCGCGCGGCCTCCGGGTCCACGGTGAAGGGCAGCCAGGCCTGCGCCTGCTCCACCGGGTCCGCCGTCGTCTCCACGTGCGTGACGGAGCCGCAGTAGTCACACCGGGGCGCCTTCGCCTCCACCGAGTACTCCACCGCCGCGCCACAACTGTCGCACCGCACCACGCGGGCCCGCGCGCGCTCCACCGCGGCCCGGGGCGGAGGCGGCGCCGTCAGCCCACACACCGGGCAGCGCAGGTCCTCCACCTCCAGCGCGCTGTCGCAGCGCTGGCAGGGCTCCACCTTCACGGCCAGGGCGCTCATCGCCCACCTCCCGAGGTGAGCAGCCACCCCACGGCCAGCAGCGCCAGCACGAACACCACCGCGGCCAGCACCTTCCAGGGAGAGATGGGCGCCTTGCCGTGCACCGCGCCCGTCTGGCCATTCACCAGCACCCGCAGCGGCGGCGCGTCCTCCGCGTACTTCACCGCCAGCACCCAGACGGGCAGCAGGCACACGTCCAGCGCCTCCCACTCCAGCCGCGCCTGGTGCTGCAGCTCCCGGTACGAGTCCCCCGGCATGAAGCGCGTCAGCTTCACGCCCACGCGGTCCACCGCTTCCCTCCGGGCCAGCGCCCGGCACTCCTCCAGGGTGAGCGAGGGCTCCTCGGCCATCCATCCGGAGATGAGCGCGGGGGTGTAGCGGGCCAGGGCGCGCAGGTCGAAGGGCTCCAGCGCCTCCAACTCCGCGTTCTCCAACCCCTTCGAGGCCGTGACGAGCACGTCCGCCACGTAGCCGGAGAGCTCTCCCTCCAACGGGCGCCACTCGGTGCGCGTCACCGTGCGCGTGCGGGTCACCGTCTTCCCGTTCTCCGTCGTCGTGTACGTCTCCGTCTCCTGGTAGTTCTCACCAATGGAGGCCCGGTAGCGCGCCTGCGCCAGCACGCTGTAGAGGTACGCGGGCACGTACACGCCCTTCACCTCGCCCGGTGACGCGGAGCGGATGCCCGACCGCGTGAAGCGGCTGCGGGTCCGCAACCACCGCGCCACATGCGCCTTCGCCGTGGTGTGCGTCAGCGCGAAGCCCAGGGCGAAGACGGGCTCGGGCACGCCCGGCACGGGCGGGCGCTCCACCACCGCGGGCGCGGCGCAGTAGGGGCACCGGGTGGTCCGCAGCGCGGGCTCCAACATCAGCCGGGCGCCACAGGACTGGCACCCCAGGTGGAGCAACGGCTCCGCCAGGGAGGAAGGCGGCTCTCGGGTCTGCGTGGGCTCGGCCATCGCCGGAGTCTTGGCGCATCCGGGCGGGAAGGTCCATGCCGTACGCCCGCTTGCCTGCCCTCCCTCCGGAGATGCGGACACGCGCGCCGGGTTGCCGACGGCATTCCTCGTCCCGAACGTACCCTGACGGAGGGAATCCACCATGGCTCAGCGCGACAAGCCGTACCAGCCGGGCATCCAGCCACCCGAGGATTACTACGGCCGTACCGAGGAACCGCGGCAACCCACTCCGGAGCAGGAAACGAACGAACAGGCGCGCGACGCGGCGGACACCGAAGAGCAGGCGTCCACGCAGCCCATGCGCACCATCGACCCGACCGAGCGCACGCCCGGCGCCATCCTGGATGAGATTGGCGACGGCGATGGACCGCGCAGCGACGCGGGCACCAACCCGCTGCCCGATACCTACTGGAGCGCCTACCCCGACGGCGAACCCAGACGGGAATGAGCCACCGCGCGGGGCCGCGTCAAAGCCTCACACGCTTCGAGCGGCCCCCGCCCTGCCCCATCCCGGAGCCCGTACCCACCGCGGGACATCACCTCCCGCGGTGACGACCTACGCGGCCCGTTGTCCCCCTGATTTCAAGCACTCACGCCGCCCATTCCATGTCAGCCCCCCTCTGTACTGTGTGCTCATTCGCCAGCACCCAGGGGGAGCGATTCCATGGCGGAAATCCGTGAACTGCCGCGTGTGTCCGTGAACAAGCTGGGCGAGTACCTCACCGCCACGCCCGCGCGCCGCAAGCGCATCATCCATGACCAGAAGCACCCTCCGGAGCAGCAGTACCTGCGCTACCCGGAGGCGTCGCATGCGATTACGGACTTCCTCTGCCGGGGACTGGACGTGTCCATCCTCCGCGAGCACCAGCGCCGCTTCGCGTGCAGCGTGCCCCAGTCGGAGTTCGAGGCGCAGCGGCTGCAGCTGTGCTCGGAGGCGCTGGAGCGCTTCGCGGACCTGGTGCCCTGGCTGGATTTGGAGGAGACGCTCATCAGCGCCGTGGGCGCCGAGCCGCCGGTGCTGGAGGTGGCGGGGGTCACCATCAGCGTGCGGCCGGAGGTCGTGCTCCAGCGCATGGACCGACATGGCAACGCGCGCGTGGGGCTGATGAAGCTCTACTTCTCCAAGCACCACCCGCTGGACGAGCGCTCGGGGCAGTACATCGGCACGCTGCTCCAGCGCTTCACCGAGCAGCACCTGTGTCCACTCGGCCCGTGCGACCACCGGCTCATCCAGGTGGTGGACGTGTTCGCGGGCACCGTCTTCACCGCGCCGCGCGCGCACATCCGGCGGCTCAGCGACGTGGTGCTCGCGTGCGAGGAGATCGCCGAGCGCTGGTCCGTCCACTGAGCGTGCGCCCGCGCCGCGCCGGACGGGGCGCGTGTGTCCACTCCGCAACGGGATGACGCGTCATGTCGGCGCGATAGCAGGCGGTCCGGGGTGGGAAACCCGCCGCGCGCCAGCCAGTCGTGGACATGGTGGGGCACATCATCGAGAGTGACGCGGCCATCATCGCGACGCGGATGTCCGCGTCCGTGTCGGACCCGTGGACTCGCGCACGCCGCGCAGTCACTCCGATGCACGGGGTGGGGTGAGCCTGGCTCTCCCGCCCCGTCGCGCCCACCTCATGCCCCCGAGGCCGCCATGAGCGCCGAGCACGCCACGCCCCCCCTCTCCACCCGCGAGTACATCGAGCTGGAGGAGCGCTACGGAGCCCACAACTACCACCCGCTGGACCTCGTCATCGAGCGCGGCGAGGGCGTCTGGGTGCACGACGTGGAGGGCCGCAAGTACATGGACTGCCTGAGCGCGTACTCGGCGGTGAACCAGGGCCACTGCCACCCGCGCATCCTGGAGACGCTGCGCGAGCAGGCCGCGAAGGTGACGTTGACGTCGCGCGCCTTCCGCAACGACCAGCTCCCCCACCTGTACAAGGCGCTGCGGGAGATTTCCGGCTTGAGCCGCGCGCTGCCGATGAACTCCGGCGCGGAGGCGTGCGAGACGGCCATCAAGCTGGCGCGCAAGTGGGGCCACACCGTGAAGGGCATCCCCGAGGACCGCGCGGAGGTCATCGTCTTCGAGAACAACTTCCACGGCCGCACCATCAGCCTCATCAGCTTCTCCACCGAGCCGCGCTACCGGAAGAGCTTTGGTCCCTTCACGCCCGGCTTCACCGTGGTGCCCTACGACGACGTGGAGGCCCTGCGGCGCGCCATCACCCCCCACACCTGCGCCGTGCTGATGGAGCCCATCCAGGCCGAGGCCGGCGTGCTGATTCCGAAGGACGGCTACCTGCGACAGGTGGCCGCGCTCTGCCGTGAGAACAAGGTGTTGTTCATGGTGGACGAAATCCAGACGGGCCTGGGGCGCACGGGGAAGATGTTCGCGTTCCAGCACGAGGACGTGCGGCCCGACGTCATCGTCGTGGGCAAGGCGCTGTCGGGCGGCTTCTACCCCGTCTCCGCGGTGATGGCGGATGACGCGGTCATGGGCGTGCTCCAGCCCGGTGAACACGGCAGCACGTATGGCGGCAACCCGCTGGGCTGCGCGGTGGCGCGCACGGCGCTGGACGTGCTGCGCGACGAGAAGCTGGTGGAGCGCTCCGCCACCCTGGGCCAGGCGTTCCTCGCGCGGCTGAAGACGCTCCAGAGTCCGCACATCGTGGAGGTGCGCGGCCGTGGGTTGATGGTGGGCATCGAGCTGGACATCCCCGCCCGGCCCGCCTGCGAGGCGTTGATGGCGGAGGGAATGCTCTGCAAGGAGACGCATGACTTCGTCATCCGGCTCACGCCGCCGCTGGTCGTGACGCAGGAGGAGCTCGACTGGGCCTTCGAGCGCGTGAAGAAGGTCATCGAGGCGCTGTAGACGGACGCGCCGTCCAGGCACGCGAGCGGACGCGCTCCCGTGGCCTCCGCACCGGGGCCACGGTTGTCCCCAGGCCCGGCCTTCCGCACCGTGAGGTGAACGGCGCGCGGTGCCGGCGCTGCGAGGGGACGGTGGCCGGTGCTCGAAGCCCTCTGGGACAAGCGTGCCCTGCTCGTGTCGGGCAAGGGAGGCGTGGGGAAGACCACCCTGGCGGCGGCGCTCGCCGTGGCCGCCGCCCGGTCGGGGCGCACCGTGCTGCTGGCGGAGCTGTCGCCCGAGGAGGAGGGGCCTTCGCCGCTGGCCGCGCTCGTGGGCGCGCGCGGCGTGGGCCCCCGGGTGACGCGCGTGCGGCCCGGGCTGGACTTCGTGCGGCTGTCCGCGGCGGAGGGCCACCGGGACTTCCTGGAGAAGGCGCTGCCCGCGCGGTGGCTGGCCGAGGCCGCCCTGCGCACCCGCGCCCTGCGCCGCTTCCTGGAGGCGGGCCCCGCGCTGCGGGAGATGGGCCTGATGTACCAGCTGCTCACGCTGCTGTGGCGGACGCGGCCGGATGGGCGGTACGTCCACCCGCTGACCGTGGTGGACCTGCCCGCCACGGGCCATGCGCTGGCGCTGGCCGCGCTGCCCCAGCGCGTGCTGGCCTTGATGCCCGGAGGGCCCATCGGGCGCGATGTGCGCGAGGGGCTCGACTTCCTCCAGGACCCGGTGCGCACCGCCGTGGCGCTCACGAGCCTGCCGGAGCCGCTGCCCGTCAGTGAGTCACTGCACGTGGCCTCGGAGCTGCGGCGGCTGGAGCTGCCCTTGTCCGTCGCGGTCCTCAACCGGATGCCCGAGGACCCCTTCACCGCGGAGTCGCGCGCCGCGCTGCGCCGGTTGCTCGCGGTCCATGGGCCGCACCAGGGCGCGCATGCGCTGGCGCGGTTGGACCGGGCACGCGCCGCTTCGGTCCGCTTGCGCCGCGAGCTGCGCGCGCCGCTGCTGACCTTGCCGGAGCTGGACGTCACGGGGCCCGCGCTGGCGGAGGCGCTCTCGGAGGCCTTCACGCCACGGCGCGAGGGTGCGCGCGGGCAGGAGGCCCTGCCGTGAGCACGGGCGAGCTGCGCCACTTGCTGCTCTCCAAGCGCGTCATCGTGCTGTGCGGCGCGGGCGGCGTGGGCAAGACGACCACGGCCGCGGCCCTGGGGGTCGCCGCCGCGCGCGCGGGCCGCAAGGTGCTGGTGCTCACCATCGACCCGGCGCGCAGGCTCGCGGAGACCATGGGCCTGCAGGAGAGCGGCGCGGAGCCCACGCCCATCCCGCCCGAGCGCCTCTTCGCCACCGGTCCCGCGGGGCCGGGACGGCTGGACGTGTGGATGCTCGACCCGCGCGCCGTCTTCGAGCGCATGGTGTTCCGGCTCGCGCCCTCCCCTGACGCCGCGCGCGCGATTGTCGACCACCGCCTGTACCGCTTCCTCTCCGAGCTCGTCGCGGGCGTGCAGGAGTACGCCGCCGCCGAGGCCCTGGACGCCTTCCTCTCCGAGCGCCACTACGAGCTCATCCTCCTCGACACGCCCCCCAGCCGGCACGCGCTGGACTTCCTGGACGCCCCCGGCCGGCTGGCCCGCTTCCTGGACGACCGCGTCGTGTCGCTCTTCGCGGCGGAGCGGCACGCCCGGGGCGGGCGGCTGTGGCACGGCGCCCAGGCCGTGGTGGACCGCGTCCTCTCCGGCGTCTTCGGCGCCCGCTTCACCCACGAGCTGCGCGGCTTCATCGGCGCCTTCGGAGGCCTCTTCGCGGGCATGCGCCTGCACACGAAGCGGCTGCGGCAGCGGCTCGCGTCCCCCGATGCCGCCTTCCTGCTGGTGACGTCCCCGGAGTCCACGTCCCTCCACGAGGCCGCCTGGTTCCGAGAAACCCTGGAGGCCCGGGGGCTCCCCTTCGCCGGCTACGTGCTGAACCGGAGCTGGGCCCACGACGACGTGCTGACCGTGCCGGAGGCCCTCCTGGAGCACACGCGAGGCGACCGCCACGCGGAGAGCGCGGTGAAGGCCCTGTCCCGCCTGGCCGCCACCGAGCAGGCGCGCGCGGCGTCCCACCTCTCCCTGCTCCGGCGCCTCGCCGAGCACCTGCCGCCCGGCGCGCTCGCGGTGGCCGCCCCCGACACCGGCGCCGAGCTGGAGGAGTTCAGTGGACTCGTGCGCCTGGGGGATGCCCTGGCGGCGGGATGAGGCCCACCGTCGCGAAGCAGGGACCCGCTCGCCCGCCCGGCCGCCCCTTGGAGGCGCGCGCCGCCGCCACCAGCGTTGCTGTTTGAACCCGACTTCGCGCGAGGACAGACATGGCCCACAGAGACACGGACACCGGCAGGGATGAAACCTCGGGCGCGCGCGAGCTGGAGGTGGCCCCGCCCGGCTCGCGAGAGCGCGCCGAGTCCGACCTCACCGGCTGGAACCCGGCCCGCGACGAGGAGTCCTCCACGCGCCAGGGCCGCTACTACCGCGCGGCCACCCTGCGCATGTCCCAGCCCCGCACCCAGATGGACGACGCGCCGGACGCCATCTACGGCGCGCCGCCTGAGAACAGCGGCCCCTATGGGCGGTCCGACCGGGACAGCCGCTATGCCGACGGGTGGGGCACCCGCCACGACACCGGCGAACAGGACGTGGAGCTGTCCCCCCAGCACGCCGAGTACCGGGCGTGGGACCGCTCCGGCTACGGCGCGGGCCATGACGAGCCCCCACGCCCCCAGGGCGCGCATGAGGCCCGGGCCCCCCTGCGTCACGGTGACCCTCGGCCCCGGTACCGCACGGACCGCGGCCACGGGGACACCGCCTCCACCGTCGCCAGCGGGGGCCACGACGAGGCGAGCACCCACCGCCCCCAGCGCATGGGCCTGTCCGTCTACACCGCCGTGGCGGGCCGCCCCGAGGCGAGCACCTACCGCCACGAGGGCCCCGGCACCTCCATCTCCACGACGACGGGCGGGCGCCCCGAGTCGCGCGCGTCCCGGGGTGGCCGCCGCTGGCAACACGAGCCCCTCTCCGCCCGGGAGGTGATGACGCGCAACGTGCGCACCGCCCGCCGCGACAGCCCGCTGCGCGACGTGGCGCAAATCATGAAGGACGAGTCGTGCGGCGCCGTGCCCATCGTCGACGAGCGGGGCCGGCTGGTGGGCATCGTCACCGACCGGGACCTGGTGGTGCGCGCCTTCACCGGGAGCCGCGCACCCGACCAGCTCCGCGTATCGGACGTGATGACCCATGACGTGGAGGCCGTCACGCCCGACGACGCGCTCCAGGACGTCATCGAGCTGATGGGCCGCCGCCAGCTGCGGCGCATCCCCGTGGTGGAGCGCGACGACTGCATCGTCGGCATCATCTCCCTGGGGGACATCGCCCTGCGTGCGGACCAGGACGAGGCGCTGCAGCAGGCCCTGGAGCGCATCTCCGCCCGGCGCTCGTTCTGGAGCCGGCTGGGCTGAGACAGGCGCCGCGAGGCGTCCGGGGCGGGCGGGCCTGGAGGGGCCCACCCGCGCCTCGAGGACGGCTCAGGCCACGCCGGTGAGCACGATGGAGTCCGGCGTCTCCGACACCGTGAAGCGCTTGAGGGGCCGCGTGGCGGGCCCCTGCGTCACCGCGCCGTCCAGCGTGAAGATGGACGCGTGGCAGGCGCAGAACAGGTCCGACTCCTGCGTGCGGTGCTCCACCTCGCAGTTCAGGTGCGTGCAGATGGAGTCGACCGCGGACAGCGAGCCGTCCTGCATCCGGAAGACGAAGATGCGCCGGCCATACCCGTCCGGCACGCCCGTCACCGAGCCGCCGACATCCCGCAGCGCCGGGAACTGGTCCAGCGGCAGCACCACCTGCCCGTTCACCGCGGCCGGGAAGTCGCTCTGGCCCGCCCGCAGGTTGATGCGCAGCACGCCCGTGTTGACGTTGTACTCCGCGGAGAACGTCTGGAGCGGCACGGTGGCCGGACGCTGCAGCACGGCGCCATCCCGGGCGTTGAAGCGGGACAGGTGGCAGGGGCAGATGACGTCCTTGCCGTCGTAGCCCAGCGGGCAGCCCACGTGCGTGCAGATGGACGACAGCACGGAGAAGTCGTCCGGCGCGCCGTCATCCTTGGAGTGAACCACCAGCAGCGGCACCGTCTCCGTCCCCGGGACGCGCACCGTCAGCGCGCCGCCCACGGGCATCAAATCCGGATAGCGCGACACCAGGATGTCCACCGTCCCCAGGTCGCTGGCGGAGATGTCCGTCACCGGCGCGGGGTCGATGTCCGGCGCGCAGCCCGGCAGCGTCGAAGCCGCCGCCCCTGCCGCGCCCGTTCCCAGAATGCCCTTGAGAAATCCTCGTCGCGTCGAACTCACGTACCCTCCACCTCGAACACCAGCTTGGGCTCCAGGACCAGGACGTCATCCACCTTCACCATCAACAGCGACGGGCGGTCGACGTTGTAGGCATCCAGGCTGATGTCGAAGCTGCCCTCGGCCACCGCCTCCTTCTCCGACTTGAACAGCACCGTCATCGGAATCTCGACGGTCTTCTTCACGCCGTGGAAGGTCAGCTGGCCCTTCACCTTCACCGGCACCTTGGCCGGGAAGCTCGTGGGCGGCTTCACGCCGGTGGCCACGCCCTTGAAGTCGATGATGGGGAACTTCGCCGCGTCCGTGGTCTCCAGCATGTGCGCGTCGCGGTTGGCGTTGCCCGAATCGAAGTCCTTCACGTTGGCGCGCACCGCCACCTGAAGCGTCCCATCCGGCAGCAGCCGCGCCTTGCCGTCGCTGGGCGCCGCCGTGCCCACCACCTCATGCAGCTTGTGCTTCAGCTTGTAGGTGAGCGAGCTGGCGTCCTTCTTGACGCTATACGTGCGGGCCTGCGACTGCGCGACTGCGGGCAGCGCGAGCACCAGGGTGGCGATCAGGGCGATTCGTCGAGCAATCACGTCAACCTCCAGGGAACCCCTACGGAATGCAGGTGCTTCAGAAGAACAGCGTGAACACGCCGGCCGACACCGCGCCCAGCGTCACGTAACCGGAAATCTGGTGCGCGGTCGCCAGGTCCGTCTCGGACAGGCGGCCGAAGCGGTCCGTGGCCATCACCCCGAGGATGATCTGCGCCACCATGCCGACGGTGGCCAGCGCCATGAACATCTTGTGGACGGTGATGGTGTCCCACGTGAGCTTCTCCTTCTCGAAGGGCTCCGGGGCCAGCACGCCCAGCAGGCCCACCGTGGCGAACAGCGCCGAGGTGCCGATGGCGAGCCCGCGGTGCAGCCCGAGCAGGTTGCGATCATCCCCGCCCCCGCGGAACGAGTCGTTGAACTGGAGCTGCCCCACCACGGTGGTGCCCACCAGGCCGGCGGCCATGGCGAAGCCCAGCCCCTGGTGCAGCTTGAGCATGGTGCGGCGACGGCCGATGCGGCGCTCCAGGTCCGGATCCACCTGCGCGGCGGCGGCGGCCTCCGCGGGCTCCAGCAGGTCGAAGTCCATGGAGTCCACGTCGGTCGGCGTCCCCCCGGACTTCTTCACCGTGGGCGTGTCGTCGTCGGAGGGCGACAACGGCCTGGCCGGCTCCACCTGCATCGTGGGCTGCGCGGGCTGGAGCTCCGGCGCGTCCGCGTCCCGAGTGTCCACCGCGGGCGCGGCCTTCTTCCGGCTGGACGTGGCCTTCTCCTTCTTCACGGGCTTGCGCTTCGCGGAGGTCTTGGTCGCCTTGCTCTTCGTCGTCTTGCTCTTCGAGGACGACTTCACCACGCGGGACTTCTTCGCGGAGTCGCGCTGGGCCTGCTGTGCCCAGGCGGCGTTGGGTGCGGCGATCAGGGACAGGACGACGAAGAAGGCAGCAAAGCGGGTCATCAGGCTTTTCCGTGTAGACGCAAAGCAGACTGCCGGGTCAGCACCGGTCATCCAAGGTCGTGTCCTCCGCCACACCATCTCCAACCCACCTTCTTCGAGGACGTCGCGAACGCTACCGCGTCCCGGGCTTTCCGGAAACGCACCGCGTCGAACGGTTCCGCCCTGGAACTCGCGGTCCGGCATAAATTTCCGCGAGCCCGTGGCTTGACCGGCCATCGCTTCTCGGGGTCGCGGCGGCTGACGGTAGCGTCGGGTGTGACGGTTCGGGAGGTGCCTGAAGGTCACGGCCCTGTGTCGGGCAACGGCCAGGGAGCGCGGGCGGCAGCCTCCCGCGCCGGCGGCCCCTCGACCGTTCGACAACGTGGCACACGGCACCCGCGCGCCCAGGTGGACACGGGGGCCTGGGGCTGTTGAATCACGCCCGCGGACGGCCCCGGAGGACCGGGGCACCGGCGGGCGGCCTCACGCCTCACGCGGGGGTGGTGGCGGGGACTTCCGTGCGCGGCGCGCTGCCCTGCGTGAGCTCCAGGCCGAGCGCGTGCGGATCAAAGTACGCGTAGAAGCGGCGGATCCGGTCGCCGTCCCACTCGAGGATGGACACGCCCTCGTAGGCCACCGCCGCGCCGTTGTGGGCCGTGCCCTGCGTCTCCCATTCGAGCGCGACGCGGGAGCCCGCCTCAATCATGTTCCGGAAGGTGGACTTCACCCGCTGAAGGGTGCCCTTGTATTCGTGCCAGAAGCGCCGGGCGCCCTCCTTGCCGGAGAACACCTTCGCCGAGGCCACGTTGCTCACCTGCGCGTCGTCGCTGAAGAGGGCGAGGAGCGGCTCCAGGTCCCCACCCTCCTCCAGCTTCGCCAGTGCATCCACGAACCGCTGCGCTCGCTCCATCGCCATGCGCTGCCTCGCTCCTCGTGAAAGGTTCCCAGGGGAAAGGGTGCACACGGCGCGGATGCGTGGCCCTGGGGAGAGCCCGGCCCCTCGCTCCCCGGACGGTCGCGCGAAGCCCCGAAGCAGGGGCCGGTGGTAGCATCCCTGCTGCACCATGACCGCCACACACGTCCGGCTCCCTTCCGTCGCGGAGGATTCCCCCGTGGAGTCCCTGGCGCCCCCGCCGGCACCGCGCTCCCTGACCGAGCTGCGGGCGGACATGTGCTCGCCCGGTGTCATCCCTTCCGAGGTGGACACGCTCATCCGGGAGATGGCCCGCCCCGTGGAGGGCGAAGCCGCGCTGCGCGAGCGCGCCGACTTCCTGCTGTCCCTGATGACGCTGCCGGGAGCGGCCAGCCAACAGACGGGGAGTGACGGCATCACGGTGTGCACCGCCGCCGTGGAGGCCCTGCTGGAGCTGGGCTATCCGCATGCGTTGGAGGTCCCGCCCAACCTGCTGGAGCGGGCCCGGGAAGAGCGCGGCGAGCAGCGTCGCCGGCAGAAGAAACGCCAGAAGCAGCAACAGCCCGGAGCGCTCCCGGTCGCGGGCATCGTCGTCACGCTCTTCGGCACGGCGCTGCAGCTCCTGCCGCACTTGCTGAGTGCGCTGCTGGCAAACTCCATGCTCTCTGTGTGGGGAGTTGCCCCCACGCTCCTCTTACTGGGCATCTGCCTTCCTCCAGCGATGGCCCTCCTGGGCGCCCTGATGCGGCACCGGACGCTTCAAGGGCTGGGCGCCGTGGGCATGGTGCTTCAAGGCCTGGTGTGGCTCCTCATCACCCTCTTCATGTCTTCGAGGAGCAGCCTCGGCCTCTGGTTCCTGGCGTGGCCCACCTGGTACGTCATGCTCGGCGCCGCCCAGTTGATACGCCCCTCGAAGCGGCCCGAGGCCCCCCCCGCGGCGGCCCCGACGGAGCCCCAGGCGCCCGAGGCCACGACCTGAGGCCCTTCGCGAGGTCTCCTGCTCCGCCTCAGCGAGCCAGGGCCTGCGTCCACAGCGCCTGGTTCCAACCGTCCTTCACATAGGCCGCGCGAGTGGCGCGGGGGAGGTCGTCCCAAGCGGTCCGGGCTTCGAGTTCGACGGGCTGCTGGAACACGCCGCGATGCCCCGGGTCGACCGCCTGCCGGGCGCGCTGCGCCGACAAGCCCTTCATGGAGAAGCCCGCCTCGACTCCGGCCTGGTCCCCGTCCGCCTTCACCTTCGCGGAGATGCCGCCTTCGAACTCAGCCTTCCTCGGGTTCAGCGTCACCTGCGCTTGAAGCGCCTTGCCGAGGCCCACCGCCACGCGCTGCGCGCCCCCCGAGTCCAGGCTGAGCTCCACGAGCCCCAGGTCCAGCTTCACGGTCGCCTCCTTCTTGCCGGCCGTGTCCTGGGACAGCTCGAGCTTCAGGGGGCCACTGCGCAGGGTGACACCGGCCTCGCCCTTCAGCTCGCGCTGCCCTCGCGTGTCGAGCGAACCCTTCACCGCCCACTGCGCCGAGTCCGTGCCCGCGCCCAGCTTGCCCTGGAGGCGCACCGTCCCGGCCGCGCGCTCTCCGGACAGCTCCCGCTCACGCGCCGTGACGTGCTGGAAGGTGAGGTTGAGCGACTTCGGCCGGCCGATGCCCGCCTTCCACGCCGCCTCGTAGTCCTTCCGCGCGGGGTCCTTCCAGTCGAGCCCCAGCAGGGACTCCGAGAGCCGGGCGGCTCGCGGTGGCCCCAATGCCCCCAGCTCCCGGCGGCTCGCGGCCTGATCCACCGCGAGGGCGTACCGGACGAGGTACTCGCCGTGCGCCTTGTAGAAGCCCACGCCCACGTCGATGGCATGCGCGTTCACCGCGTCCCGCATCGCCGGGGGAAGCCGCGCGTCGTTGACGAAGAAGTCCGGCACGGCCGGGTAGCCCAGGGCGTCCACCGGGCCCACCTCGCCCTTGCTCCGCTGGAGCACACCCTTCCCCTCCGCCTGCTCCAGGAAGGCCCGCCGCGAGCCCGCGTCCTGCGCGTTCACATACGCGCGCAGGAGCCCGTCGCGCTCCATCCGCTCCAGCGCCGCCCCGTAGGGCCCCGGCGGCAGCGCTCCGAGCGCCCCGTGCACGGCCCTCACGTCCGCGGCGCTGACCGTCCAGTCCGTCAGGCTGCGCGTGAGGTGGGAACGGATGCCCTGGAACACCTCCTCGGGCACGTCCTTCGAGGCGGGGGGCCGCAGCCGTCCGCCGAGCGCGGACAGCTCGCCCGCGGACACGGGGGGGCCCGCTTTTTCGGGTGGCGGCGACGAACGGAGCGGGGATTCTGCGGTCCGCGAAGAAGCACTTTCGAAGGCGCGCAGCCCGTTGCGAGCCGTGGGCGCTTTCGCCGGGGATTCCGACGCCCTCGAGGGAGGCCCGTCGAAAGCGCGCAGCTCGTTGCGAGCCGTGGACGTCTTCGCTGGGGCTTCCGACTTTCGAGACGAAGCACCTTCGAAGGCCCGCAGCTCATTGCGAGCCGCGGGCGCTGACGGGCGGGGCTCGCCTTGCTTCGGCGCGGCGGGCGGGGCCCCGGAGGACTCCGGGGTGGTTTCGAGGGGATGGGAGGAACTGCCGGACGAATCGATACGAGGCATGTGGCGCGCTCCGGATGGGAACGGCCTGGGCACTGCAGCCCTCGCACCACCGCGCCTCCACTCCCGGGGGCCTGCACCGCGCGCGGCGCGAGGTCGCGCACGGCGGACGCGGCATCTCCCGGATGGGATGGACCCCCTCGAAACGCGACGAGGACCGTGGCCTCGGGGGCGCACGGTCCTCGCGTCACGTCACCGAGCCTGGACGGCGCGGGCTCAGAACACGTTCAGCGCGCGGCGGTAGTACATCTCGCGGTCCGCCAGGCCGTTGTAGCCACCGTTGATGCGGCGGGTGACCTCGCGGAAGTTGCCCGCGTCGGCGTAGGTGTTGAGGTTGCGCGACGACCAGTACCAACCCGCGATGCGGAACGCGACGTCCGGATCCTTCGCGCGCTGGGGGTTGCCCTCCAGGTCGATGCCCAGCGCCCGGCCCGCGGCGCGGTAGTTCGCGCGGCCCGTGAGCTGGATGGGGCCGCGGCCCTTGTAGCGCACGCCGTCGCCCGGCTGGGTGTTGCCCAGGTCCCGGCGGCCCTCGTACGCGGCGCCAGAGGCAATCTCCTCCATGTAGCGGAGCTGGCCGCTCTCGTGCGCGAGCTGCGCCAGGAAGGCCGCCTTGCGCTTGGGCGTGGTGATGTTCGCCTCCGCCATGGCCCGGTTCAGGTGGGGCAGGTACTGCTCCGCCTTCGCCTGCGACAGGTTGGGCATCACCGCGCGGAGCTGGCCCACGGTGACGCCGGCGGATCCACCGGTGGGCGGCTTCGGCCCGCCCACACCACCCACGGGAGGCTGATTCGGCGTCGGACGCGTCGGAGACGCCCCACCGCCGCCCGGAATCGTGAGCCGCTGGCCCACGTGGATGAGGTTGGGGTTGGAGATGTTGTTGGCCTTCGCCAGCGCGCTCACCGTCGTGCCGTGCCGGCCCGCGATGCCGCTCAGCGTGTCACCCGACTTCACCGTGTAGGAGCCGCCGCCACCGCCGCCCGAGGAGGGCTGGGTGGGCGCCGCGCCGCCGGAGCCCGGAATCGTGAGCCGCTGGCCCGCGTAGATGCGGTTCGGGTTGGAGATGTTGTTGGCCTTCGCCAGCGCGTTCACCGTGGTGCCATGCCGGCCCGCGATGCCGCTCAGCGTGTCGCCCGACTTCACCGTGTAGCTGGAGGCCGCACGCCCGCCACCGGCGGCGCGGGGCGCGTCGAAGCCGTCCGGAACGCGGAGCTTCTGCCCCGTGAAGATGAGGTTCGGGTTGGAGATGCCGTTGGTCTTCGCCAGGGACGACACCGAGGTGTTGAAGCGCCTGGCCAGGGCGCCGAGGGTGTCGCCACTTCGAACGGAGTAGGTCGTCACGGGGGGAAGACTCCTGAAAACAGAGAACCGACGTGCCTACGTTTTCGTAACGAATGAGAGAAAGTTTCCCCGTGAAACCAGTTATTTATGTATAAACTAATCCCAAATCACTGAAATCACGAAATTGTGACACGGAGCATGGGTCGTCACAGACTCGTGACGTGCTCCGGCCAGGCAGCCAGGATGACGCACCCCCACGGCCGCGCTTGTGCGACTCCCAGGGTTCCGTTACCTCGGGGGGCATGTCCGCAGACTCAGCTCTCCCGGCCCCTCGGGCCCGTCTCACGCAGCGCCCGGGCTTCTGGGCGGGTGTCGCCGTCACGGCGCTCGGCATCACCGCCGTGTCTGGCGTCACGCTGTTGCGCGGCCGGGGCGCCGCGCAGCCTTTGACCGAGGCGGGCGCCTCGCAGGCGCTGCCCGAGCTGGGCGCGCTGCCAGACTTCACCTTCACCCGGCATGACGGGCAGCCCTTCGGCAGCGGTCAGCTGCGGGGCAAGCCCTTCGTGGCCAACTTCATCTTCACGCGCTGCCCCACCGTCTGCCCGGAGTTCACCCGGAAGATGGTGGGCGTGCAGAAGGAGACGGCGTCGTTCGGCGCCGGGCTCCAGCTGGTGTCGTTCTCCGTGGATCCGAAGTACGACACGCCGGAGCGGCTCACCGCGTATGGCGAGCTGCACGGCGCGGACTTCTCCCGCTGGAGCTTCCTCACCGGCGACTACGAGCAGCTCAAGGAGACCATCGTCCAGGGCTTCAAGGTGAGCATGGGCCGCGAGCCCGGCGCGGCGGAGGATGATCTGCTCTCCATCTTCCACGGGACGCACTTCGTGCTCGTGGACGCCGCCGGCCAGATTCGCGGCTACTACGACAGCGCGGACGGCGACTCCACGCAGCGCCTCCTCCGCGACACCCAGCGCCTGATGAAGACGGAGCGCTGAGGCACCTGGCGGGGGTGGCGCTACCCCGCAAAGCCAAAGGGCCGGCCCCGGATGTTCTCGGGAGACCGGCCCTCGGGCTTACCATCACGGCGCGCCAGGGATGGCGCGGCTCCGCATTACTCCACGAAGCGGGCGTGGCCCTGCGCGATGATGTTCTGGAAGTTCTGCTGACCCAGCGGGTTGTTGGCGAAGGCGCCGACCTTGTCCGCGCCGGTCTTGATGGACTGCGCGATGTTGGTGATGTCGCCGACCTTGCCCGCGATCTTGGAGAGGAAGCCCATGCTGCCCAGGGTGCCCTCACCCAGGAAGGCCGAGGCGCCCTGCTTCACCAGGTTCTCCGCCGTGGGGCCGAGGAACTTGCCGACCAGGGGCAGCTTGCCGACCTTGTCGCCGATGAACTTCGCGACGGGGTTCACCAGCGAGCTCAGGGGCTTCTGGAGGAACTCCATGGCCTTGCCGCCGATGTTCGCGATGCCGCCAGCGATCTTGCTGACCGTGCCCGCAACCTTGCCGATGGCCTTCGTGATGCCCTGGATAGCGCTGCCCATGGTAGTACCCTCGATTTTTGAAAGTTTGTAAGTCGGAGATTTGTGCCGGGAGGAAAGCTCGAAAGGATTCTCGGGCAGTGTGGGGAATTGTTTCCTCCCCTTATTTCCGTCGAATTTTTCCCCCCGGCATTGCCCCTGGGTGCCAGGGATTACGGGCGGTTGCCGCCGCTGCTGCCCTTCTTGAGCTGATCCATCAGCTCCTGGCGGGCGGCGGGATCTTGCGGACCGGTGGGGGCGGACGCGGGCGAATCGGGCGTGGTGAGGGCCGGCTTGCCAGCCGTGGACACCTTGTCCTGGGTGAACTTGGAGGCCTCGAAGTCCGGCGGCGAGCCGGGCAGTTCACCCTTCATGCCCTTGATCAGGATGTCGGCGGCCTCCTCGGCCGACAGCGGGTTGAAGCCGTTGCGGCGCAGCTCCTCGTCGGAGATGACGGCGAGCTCGGGCTCCTTGTCCTTGTCCTGGGCGTACTTGAGGACCAGCTCCACGTAGTCCTCGAGCTGCATGCTCACGGCCTCGGCGATCTTCTTCGTCTCCGGGTCCTTGAGCAGCTCGGCACGAACCACCTCAATGGGCCGCTTCAGGCCGCGCTTGGGCTTTGCAGTGTTGTCCTGGGACATGTCTTGCTCCGGGAAGAAAATGGGACAGTGCGGCGGACTCTAGCCCAGTTTCCCGACTTCACACATTCCCGCCCATCTTGGAATGCCACCGGAACCGGAGGGGGGCGGCTTCACGGCGGGGTGTCCGTGACTACCTTTGGCGCCAGCGAAACCGAGCCAGAGAGACGAGGCGCGCCATGGCGAGTTCCAAGCGGGGGCTGGTGGACAGGGTGAAGGAGGTGGCCGTCCAGGCCGGTACCCGTGGGGCGAAGGTCCTCCTGGGGACGGCGGTGGTGACGGCCCGGGGGGTGGCCTCCCTCCAGTCCAGGATTCGGGGTGAGAAGGTGCGGCGCGGCCGCGCCCGGCCAGCGGCGGAGACGCCGCGGACCGTGAAGGTGGCTCGCGGGGTCATCGAGAGCGCCAAGCCCACGAAGGCGCCCGCGAGCAAGCGCGCTCCGGCGGCGAAGGCGGCCGCCGCGAGCCGGCAGACAGGGCGCAAGGCCGTTCCGGGCCAGGCCGCGGCCGCCAAGCGCGGCACGGCGAAGAAGGCGGCGGCCCGCACGGTGAAGACGAAGCGCGGGCAGAAGCACCGGCACTGACGAAGTCCGGTGACACCGCCAGGTCGGGGGACACGCTCCAACGGGGCGCGGTGGAACCATTTGGCGAAGCGATGACGCCAAGCCCTCGCGCCGGCCAAGGCCGTCGCCGCCGGGAGGGCGTCACGGGGAAGCTCCGTCAATGCCTGCGACGTGGCGGCGCCAACGCGGCGGCATCACGTGCTCATTGCGGTCAGGGCCGTCGCCGCCGAGCGGGCGTCACGGGGAAACTCCGTCAACGCATGCGACGCGGCGGCGCCGACGTGACGGCGTCATGTGCTCATTGCGGTCAAGGCTGTCGCCGCCGAGCGGGCGTCACGGGCCCACCCCGGCGGGAGCCGGTGGCCCCGCGACGCCGAGCGGGCGCACACATCCACCAGTTCGGGCACGCGCTGCACGGGAACGGAGCCCCTCCGTCCCCGTGGCGGCATCCCTCACCGCGCCGCGTTCCGCGCCTCCACCGCGCCGCGCGCCGCGCTGCTCGTACGCTTCGGCGCGGTGCGCGTCACCGTACCCGGACGGCGAGCCGCCGCGGCCTCGCGGGCCTGCTCCTCGGCGGCCCGGACCGCGGCGGCCTTCAGCGCGAGCTGCTCGGCCTGCTGCGCCCAGCGGCGCTTCAGCACGTCCCGCAGCCCGTCCTTCTGAAGGTCCACCTGGGCTTGATGCAGGCGGTAGTGCAGGTCCTCTCGCAGCGTGCCGCGCGCCCGCGCCGCGTCCGCCGCGCCGGAGACGCCCAGCACCAGCTTCGGCCGTTCCTCCTGCGTCTGCAGGCACCGGAGCAGCGCGAACTGCGCGTCCCGCCCCAGCCGGGCCACGTCCGCGATGAACACCACCCCATTGGGCTGACGGAGCGCCTGCGGCAGCTCCGCCGCCTGCCGCACCTCCACCAACTCCACATCGAAGTTGCGCGCGGCCTCCTGCGCCCAACAGCGCCGCTCCTCTTCCGTGCCCCCGTGGATGAGCAGCGACGAACGGTTACAGACGAGCTCCACTTCACGATAACCCTGAGGTGTCACCGGCGGCCCCCCTGCGACTGGAAAGCGTGGTTTCTGAGATTCTAATGCCTTCCAGGGTCCTGACTTCAACGGCGCACGTGCCCTACCGGGCGCGTCGCCGAGGCCACCACCTGCAAATCCTTTCATGTGGCGACAGGTGCCCCCACCCGTGACGCCGCCTGCTCAGGCCGAGGGCACCACCATGACGGGCCTTCGGCAGCGGGCCACCAGCTCATGGGCCACCTCGCCCTCCAGCGCGTCGCGCAGGCGCGAAGGCTCCAGGGACGTCCCGACGCACACCAGGTCCACCCCCTCGCGTTCCGTCGCCTGGCAGATGGCCAGCGTCACGTCCTCGCCGGTGACGCCCTCCACGCTCCAGCGCACCGCCTGGGACGTCTCGTCGCGAGGCACCAGCTCCCACAGCCGCTGGAGCAGCAAGTCTCGCTCCCTGGGCGGCGCGGGCAACACGCCGTAGTGGTCCACGAGGCCGCGGTCCTCCAGGCGGCGGCGGTGCACATGCAGCAGGTGGACGCGGCCGCCCGGCCCCACCAGCGTGCGCGCCTGGGAGATGGCGCGCGCGCTGGCCTCCGAGAAGTCCACCGGCACCAGCACGCTGCGCGGCGGATGGCCCGCCCGGCGCGACTGCACCACGGGCGGCACGCACACCACCGACTGCGCCGCGTGCCGCAGCACGCCCGCGGACACCGAGCCGTGCCACAGCCGCTTCACGCCGCTGCGCTGGTGCGTGCCCACCACCATCAGGTCCGCGCCGCGCGTGTGCGCCACGTGCATCAGGTGGTCCGCGGGGCGGCCGAAGCCCGGCTCCAGCACCACCTCCACGCTGCCTTCGCCCAGCAGGTCTCCCACCTGCTCGCGCACCTCGCGCTGGAGCACGCGCTCCACCATCGGGTCCAGCGCCTCCATGTCCTGGAGCCCCGGCTCCAGCAGCTCCACGTGCACGGGGCTGTGGATGCCCAGCCGCTCGCGCTCATCCATGGGCGAACACACGTACGTGGCCAACACGTCGCAGGGGCCCACGCGGCGCAGCTCGCGCAGGAAGGACACCGCCGCGCCCGTGGTGGACGAACCCGGGTCCACGCCCACCAGCACCAGCAGCCGCCGCCGGCCCCGCGCCCAGTCCGTCATCGCAGTGTCGCTGCGCACGGCGAGCACCGGCGCGCAGCCATACCGGGACAGCCGCTCCGGCACCGTGGCCCGCCGCCACGCGGAGGTGCGCCAGCCGGTGGCCGCCACCACGATCCAGCGCGCGCGGCGGCACTCCTCGTCGCTCAGCACCTCGTCCGCGGTGGAGCCCGCTTGCAGGCGGTAGCGCACCACCCGCGCGAGCGGCTCCAGCCGGACGGCTTCTTCCTCCAGGCGCTGCTGGGTGAGGGACACCGCGCCGGCGCCGTCGTCGAGGAAGGCGTCTCCCTCCGCGACCCCCAACAGCAGCAGCGGCTCTTGCAGACGGCCCGCGACGGCCGCCGCCACGTGGGCCGCGGCCAGGGACTCAGGGGACAGGTTGGTGACGCAGATGATGGCCATGGCTGCCCTCCAGGTGCGGGAAACCCTTCCCCGCGAAGGTACAGATGGCCATGGCGACGCCAAAAAGCGGACGCCGGTGTCACGCTGGCTTGCTCCGGGGCCCGGCTCACGACGCGCCGGGCGGCCCGCGGAGCAGGCACGTCTCCCTGCGCCCGGCGCCCCGCACGCTAGGGCGCGCGCTTCGGCGTCGGGTGCCCGTCGTGGTTGGTGTGGTCCTGCTCCTCGCCCGTGCCGCCCCGGTCGTCGCTCTTGCCGAAGGTGGCGAGGAACACCTGCTCCCCATTGCTGGTGTAGCGGTAGTGCCGGCCCCACGGGTCCAGCGGCAGCTCCGGCAGGTACTCGGGGACCAGCAGCTCCTCCAGGTCCGCGTCTTCCGGCAGAGGGCCCTTGTCCGCCCGGTAGCGCTCCAGCGCGGCCTCGAGCACCGCGAAGTCCTGATGGATGCGGTCCGCGTGCAGCGCCTTGGAGCCGCTCAGCGCCCCCACCAGCACGGCCGCGACCAGCGCGAGCCCGAAGGCGAAGCCCACCCACAACACGGGGGAACGGCGGGACGGAGGGGGCTCGCCATCGTTGGAGGCACTCATGACCCTTTCCTATAGCCGCTTTCCGCCCGGGTGGCGCGCCTGGACTTCACGCACTCACAGCGCGCGGAACAGCGGAACGGGCTGCTGCTTGCCCTTCAGCCGCACGGGGGGCAGGTCCTCGAAGGCCGTCTCGTTGGCGTCCACCAGCTCGCGCGTGCGCTCACCCACGAGGATTTCTCCCGGGCCCGCGAGCGCGCACAGCCGCGCGGCCACGTTCACCGCGTCACCGATGCACGTGTACTCGGCGCGCAGCGTGCTGCCGATGTTGCCCGCCACCACCACGCCGGAGTTGATGCCGATGCCCAGCTCCAGCACCAGCGGCTGGCCCTCGCGCCCGTTGGCGGTCCACTCCGCCTCCGCCTCGATGCGCAGGTCCGTCAGCGCGTCCATCATCATCTTCGCGCACTGCAGCGCACGCAGCGCGTCATCCGGCCGGGCCACGGGCGCGCCGAACACCGCCATCAGCCCGTCACCCAGGAACTTGTCCAGCGTGCCGCCGCAGGTGAGCACCGCGTCCGACATCCGCCCGAGCACCTGGTTGAGCACCCCCACCACCTGCTCCGGCGGCAGGCTCTCCGCCAGGCCGGTGAAGTTGCGGATGTCCGCGAACAGCAGCGTCACCTCGCGCTTCTCACCGGTGAGCACCACCGCGTCCGCGCTCTTGAGGATCTCCTCCACCACGGCGTCGGAGGTGTAGCGCGCGAACAGCTTGCGCATGCGCTCCGTCTCGCCGGTGCGGCGCACCACGCTCTCGATGCGCGCGGCCAGCTCATCCATGGACGCGGACTTGTTGACGTAGTCGTCCGCGCCGGCGCGCAGGCCCCGCACGCGCTCCGCCTCGCCGTCATTCGCCGTGAGGATGATGACGGGCACCGCGTGGCTGGGGCCCTCCTTCAGACGGCGGCACAGCTCCACGCCATCCAGGCTGGGCATCTCCAGGTCGCTGAGGACGATGACGGGCTGCAGCCGCCCCATGCTCTCCAGCGCCTCGAAGGGGTCCTGGAAGCAGAGGACCTCGTAGCCCAGGGCCACCAGGCCCTCCTGCACGAAGGCGCAGGCCAGCGGGCTGTCATCCACCACCACCACGCGGCGGCGCCCGTCGGACGCGGGGCGCGCCAGGTCCTGGCGCCCGGCGATGCGGTTCTGCAACCCGAGTGCTTCGTAAATCTGCTTGTAGGTGCAGTGCCCCAGCTCCACCAGGATTTCGCCCAGCTTGCGGCCGTCGCGGCGCTGACGCGCGAGCGCCTCGTCGAGCTGCGCCAGCGTCACGTACTTGAGGCCCACCAGCAGCTCGCCCAGCGCGGGCTGCATCGGGCTCTTGTCGTGGTGCAGGCCGAGCGCCTCCCCCAGCGCGTCCTGAATCTGCTCCCGCGTCACGTAGCCCAGGGAGATGAGGGCCTCGCCGACGCGCTGGCCGGTCAAGGCTTGCAGGGCGAGCGCCTCCTGAACCTGGCTGGGCGAGACGACACCCAGCTTGAGCAGCAGGTCACCAAACAAGGGGCTGGAAGCACTCATGGCGGGTGAGCGTACCCCAGGCCCCCCATTCCCGGGGAGCCCGGCACTCACGGATGGGCCCGAGGCGTCACGATGCGCAGGTCCATCCGCCGGTTGGCCTTGCGGCCCACGGAGGTTTCATTCGTCTCCACCGGCCTGTCGGGCCCAAAGCCTCGCGCTTCCAGGCGGTCTGGGGGGACGCCCTGCCGCACCAGGTGGTCCCGCACCGCCTCCGCGCGCGCCAGCGTCAGCGCCCGTTGCGCGTGCGGCTCGCCCAGGTTGTCGGTGTGGCCCTCGATGGCGATGACGCCCATCCGGGGATGCGCGAGCAGCACCCGGGCCACGTTGTCCAGCACCGGCAGGGCGCGCGGCAGCAGCGTGGCCGTGCCCGGCGCGAACCCGATGCGCTCCACCAGCTCCAGCCGGTCCGGGCGGATGATGACGAACTGCTTCGCCGCGGAGGTGCAGCCCTGGTTGTCCATCAGGCCGCGCTCTCGCGGGCAGTTGTCGCGGTGGTCCGGGACGCCATCACCATCCGAGTCCCGCTCCGGACAGCCCCGCAGCGAGGCGAGCCCCTCCTCGTTGGGGCACGCGTCCTCCTCGTCCGGGACGCCGTCACCGTCCGCGTCCCGCACGGGGCAGCCGTCCCGGGACGCCGGGCCGGGCTCGTTGGGGCACTTGTCCGCGGCGCCCTCCACGCCGTCGCGGTCCGGGTCGTCGATGGGACACCCCTGGCGCTCCAGCAGGCCGGGCACGCGCGGGCACAGGTCCTTCGCGTCCTCCACGCCGTCCTCGTCCGTGTCGCGGATGGGGCAGCCGTCCCGGGACGCCGGGCCGGCGTGACGCGGGCACTTGTCGAGCGCGTCCTCCACCCCGTCCCCGTCCGTGTCCCGCGCGGGGCAGCCCTGGAGCCGCGCCAGCCCGCGCACGGTGGGACAGGCGTCCTCCCCGTTGGGGACACCGTCGCCATCCGCGTCCAGCGCGGGGTTCAACGCCGGCCCATGCCGGCAGCCGGAGACGAGCCCGCCGGACACGACGGCGAGCAGGGCCCAGGGGAGGAGTGCGCGCATCATCCGAGGCACCAGAGCGCAGGGACCTCGGGGCTGTCCAGGCGCTCAGACGCGCAAGGGCAACTCCACGGTGAAGGTGGAGCCCTTGCCCGGCTCACTCCACAGGCGGATGGTGCCGCCGTGGGCCTCGATGATGCGCTTGGTAATCCACAGGCCCAGGCCCAGGCCCTTGAAGTGGTGCTGCACGGAGGCCGAGCGCTCGAACTGCTCGAAGATGCGCTCCTGCTCCTCCGGCGCGACGCCGATGCCCTCGTCGCGCACGGACAGCCTCGCCAGCGAGCCCACCACGTCCACCGCCACCGTCACCGGCCGGCCCGCGCCGTACTTCGCCGCGTTGGACAGCAGGTTCACCAGCACCTGCTCCAATCGCAGCCGGTCCCAATCACCCAGCACCGGCTGCTCCAGCGCGAGCCGCACCTCGTTGCCCGCCAGCGCCAGCTCCTCGGACATGCGGTGGACCAGCTCGCGCGTGAGGGCGGACAGGTCCACCTCCTCGCGCTTCAGGCCCAGGCGCCCCGAGCTGAGCCGCGAGACATCCAGCAAGTCATCGATGAGCAGGCCCAGCCGCTGGCCCGCCCGCGCCGCCCGCTCGGCGCGCTCCGCGAAGCCGTCGGAGGCCACGGCGTCCCGGGCCATGCGCGCCAGCAGGTGAATCTGGAGCTGCAGCGCGTTGAGGGGTGACTTCAGCTCGTGGCCGGCCACGGACAGCAGCTCGTCGCGCGCCTTCACCGCCTGCGTCGCGGCGCCGTACAGGCGCGCGTCCTCGATGGCCAGGGCCGCGCGCGCCGCGAGGCTCTCCAGCAGCGCGCGCTCCTCCACCGAATACTCGCGGCCCCGCGCCTCGCGCAGGACGCCCAGCGTGCCCAGCACCCGGCCCCGCACACCCAGCGGGACGATGATGACGCTGTGCGGTCCGTGCTGCTCGAGGAAGAGGCGGCCCTCCGGGACACGCTCGTCGCGCAGGTCGTCCGCCTGGAGCCGCGGCACGAAGAGCGTCTGCCCCGTCGCCGCCACCCGGCCCGACAGCCCCTCCCCCACGCGCACCGAGCCGCGCGACATGGACGCGTCGAGCACCGCGCGCGCCTCCGCGTTCGGGTGGTGCACCGTCACCAGGTCCAGGTGCGTCCGGTCCTCGGAGAGCAGCTGGAGCACGCACGCGTCGCCCATCGCCTCCGACACCTTGCGCACCAGCACCTCCAGCACCGAGGGCAGGTTGAGTCCCGCCTCGGCGATGAGCTGGCTCACCTGCACCAGGACGTGGAGCCGGGCCGCGCCGCGCCGGCTCTCCTCCTCCGCGGCGCGCGCCTTGCGGAACAGGGCCGCGTTGTCGATGGCCAGCGCCGCCCGGCCGGCCAGCTCCTCGGCCAGGGACAGGTCTGGGATTTCGAAGGGCGGCGACGAATCGGCGCGCATGAAGGTGAGCAGGCCGAGCGTGCGTTGCCGGGCCACCAGCGGCGTGAGGATGAGCGAGCCCACGCCCAGCTCGCGCGCGGCCGCGTACAACTGGCCCGCCTCCGTGCGGTCATCCCCGGGCTCCTCGGCGGGCCGCACCATCATCCACGGCCGCCCGGAGGCGAGCACCTCCGAGAGCAGCGTGGGGCGGCCCTCGTGCGGCGCGAAGCGGAGCAACTCCAGGCCGCGCGGCGCGTGCTGCGGGTTCTCGTAGAGCACCGCCAGCCGGCGCACGACGCCGTCCTCGTAGGAGTCCACCGCGCAGCCATCCGCGAAGTGGCCCAGCGCCAGCCGCGCCACGCCGGCCACCGTCTCCTCCCAATCCAGCGAGGCGGAGACGAGCGCGCTCGCGTCGGCCAGCAGCCGCAGACGCTGCCCCGCCGCCTCCGCCTGGAGCCGCGCTGCGCGCTCCCGCGCGTACAGCCGCGCGCGCTCCAACGCCTGACCGCACTCACGGCCCAGCCCGGTGATGGAGGCCCGCTCCAGCGCGGAGAAGCGCCGGGGCTCGGAGAAGCCGAAGCACAGGGTGCCGAAGTCCTGCCCCTCCACCTGCAAGGGCAGCAGCACCAGCGCGCGCAGCGGCCCGGGGGAGACCAGGGACGCCAAACCGGGCACCGTGGCACACACGGCGGCGGCCGTCTCGAGCCACAGCGGCGTGGCCCACGGCACGGCGTCCGTGGCCACGGTGTCGCCGCCTCCCGTGAACAGCGTGCGCCACGGCATGGGGGCTGCGTCGAACGCTTCGCTGGCGTCGCCCGTGACACGCGGGGACGCCCGCCATGCAGCAGACGCGTCGGCGTCGCCCGTCACGCCCGGGGACGCCCGCCGTGCATCCGCCGACTCCGCGTCGCCCGCGACGCGCGGAGGTGCGCGCCCTGGCTCCAACGCATGCGAGTCGCGCCCCGGCCCCGGCAGCACCCGCAGCGGCGCGAGCTGCGCCTCCGTCAGCCCCAACGCGGCCTTCAACACGGCCGTCCCGTCTGGCTCCACCAGATGCACCAGCCCCGCCACCGCGCCCACCGCGGGCAGGCCCTGCGCCAACACCACGCGGGCCACTTCATCCCGCGTGAGCGCGTGGCCAAAGGCCTCCGTCACCGCCTGGAAGCGCCGCAGCCGCAGCACCTCCGCCTCTTCCGCTTCCACCCGCGCCGCCATCACGGACTGGCGCAACGTCTCCGCCATGCGTTCACGCTCCAGCGCCAGCGCCGCCAGCTTCACCGACAAGCCGAAGCGCGACAGGTCACCCGCTTCCGGCAGCCTGGCCTCACGAAAAAGCACCGCCATCACCCCCGCCGCGCCCAACCCGGTCGCGAAGAAGAGGGGCTGCGACACCAGGGACACCGCCGCCAGCCGGTCCCGCGCCTCGGGCTCCGGGGCGAGCAACGCGTCCCGCGACAAGTCCTCCACCACGGAAGGCTGGCGCGGCTCACCCGGTCCGGGAGCCCGCTCCATCAACCGCTGCGCGCAGACGGCCGCCGCCTCGGCGTCGACCCCCGCCGTGGTCAGCGTGCGCCAGTCCCCGGAGCCACTCCACCAGCAGATGAAGGCCCCCGAGGCCCCGAGCGCGGCCGTCGCCTGGCAAAGCAGCTCCTCCAGCACCGCCACCACGGGCGGTGCCGTCGACAACCGCTCGAGCGCCCGCGACATGCGGTCCACCGCGGCTCCCACGTTTCTTTCGGGCACCTTCATGCCCCACTCCCCCCGGCAAGGACTCACGGCCTCCTGCCTCGAACCCCCATTCTCCCATGTCCCGTGAAGCGTGGAAACCGGGCAGAAACCGTTCCGAGGTACGGGGTTCCCGGGGGGCGTCAGTGCTCGAAGACGCGGAAGAAGGCGAAGAAGATTTCGAGGACGATGAGCAGGACGATGACGGCCTCCAGCGTGTGGGAGCGGTCGATGTCCACGTCCCCCTTGAGCAGGCCATACGTTTGGGCCAGCAACTGATGCTTGCGGGTGACGGAGCCCTGCCATGCGGGGATGCGCATGCGGCGCACGGCGCTCTCGTAGACCTTGGCCAGGTAGAAGTCGCCGATGATTTTGAGGCTGTTGTCCACGCGCTCGATGAACTCGTTGAGGTCCACCAGCGTGGAGAGCGTCTGTCGCGTCAGCGAGCGATAGGGGCTGCGGAACAGCGTGGCCCAGCCGTGCCGCGCGGCCTGCACCTTCTCGTGGATGCGGGTGATGTGCGCGTCCAGCCGCTCGTCGTAGTAACGGAACTCCAACAGTTGCGCGTTGGCGATCTCCAACAGGTCGGGGATGTCTCGCGAGCCGGAGGGCTCGTAGACGAAGGCGCTGTTCCAGTCGATGACGACCAGGTCATGGATGGTGTAGCTGAAGCGCGACTGGAGCACGGATTCACTCTCACGCGGCGACAGCGGCACGGCGCCGCTCTCCCCCAGCAGCAGCCGCGCCAGGTCCGCCTGCTTCAGCAATTCGTCCGCGGTGGGGTGCCCCCGAATCTCCTCCGCGAAGATGACGGTGTAGCTCTCGTTCTGCTCCCACAGATGCGGCGCCTGCACGGCGGGGGCGATGGTGCGGCGCACGCCCTCCACCAGCTCCAGGGCCAGGTCCTCCAGCGCCTGGCTGTCGTAGAGCTCGTCCGCCATCCGCGTGAGGTCATCCAACGATGTCCCCGGGACGACAGGCACGCGGAGGATGATGGACGCGGCGCCATGGTCGAACAGCCGCGCGGTGGCATCCACGGTGACAGGACCGTCACGCAATGCCAGAGGCCGGCGGCCCAGCTCATACGCCAGGGGCGGGTTGGGGAGCTGGAGGTACTGACTGTTCTCCCGTGAAAGCTTGAGCCGGCGGGAGTCCTCCGTGAGCACGCGGCGCGCGCGCTCCAGGTCCACCTCCTCCGCGATGTCGAAGGTGCGGTAGCAGAGGACGTACGCCTTGTCGAAGAGCACCGGAGCGGCAGCGTCCATGGTGCGGGAAGGCTAACCCGCGACCATGACAAACACCGCCCGTCCTCCCTGGCATGCGCGACAGTCGTCACTCGGCCCGCGCGGACGTGCCGCCCAGTGGACGGCTCAGGGCCCGCGGTGCCGGGAAGGCGGCGGCGGTGACAGCTCCGTGCGCACATCCCACAGCTCCGGGAAGAATCGCAGGTCCAACGCCTTGCGCAGGAAGCCCACGCCGGACGAGCCGCCCGTGCCCTGCTTGAAGCCGATGATGCGCATCACCGTCATCATGTGGCGGTAACGCCAGAGCTGGAAACGCTCCTCGGTGTCCACCAGCTTCTCGCACATCTCGTACGCGTCCCAGTGCGCCTCGGTGTCCTCGTAGATGCGGCGGAACACCTGCACCACTTCCGGACTCTTCTCGTAAGGCTTGCGCCAGTCGCGCTGCACGTGGCTCTGCGGCACCGGGTGTCCCATGCGCGACAGGTGGCGCAGGAACTCGTCATACAGGCTGGGGGATTCGAACAGCCGCTCCAGCTCGCCGTGGAGGGCGGGGACGTGGCGGAAGGGCATCAACGCCTGCGCGTCCTTGTTGCCCAGCAGGAACTCCAGCGCACGGTACTGGAAGCTCTGGAACCCCGAGGAGCTGCCCAGCGTGTCGCGGAACTCCAGGTACTCGTTCGGCGTGAGCGTCTCCAAGACGCTCCATTGCTCGAAGAGCATCCGCTGGATGTGCGCCACGCGGGCGAAAATCTTGAACGACGGCTCCAGCCGGTCGGCCTGCACGTAACGGATGCAGGCGCCCAGTTCGTGGATGAGCAACTTCATCCACAGCTCGCTCGTCTGATGCTGGATGATGAACAACAACTCGTCGTGGTGAGGCGGCTGTGAGCGCGTCACCTGGGCCGACAAGAGCCGGTCGAGCTGCAGATAATCACCGTACGTGGTCCGTCCGGCCAGGTCGGTGATGATTCCAGGCTCCAAATCGCGTGTGTTCATGGGCCCGGGCATTCATGCTCGTGCAAGCCCCCACGGGCAAGTCTCTCCCGCATGGGCGGACCCCGAATCCTCTCTGAGCAACAGAGCGGAACAACGGGGGCGCGGTCACTCTCTGCCCGGGCCGGGGCAGCGTGCCGCTGGCTAGCCTGCGTGCCCAGCCTGAGCGGCAGCCGCCAGCGCCTTCGACGCGGCGCGTCCGCGCGGCAGCTTGATGTCGTCCACGGAGTCCGGGTCCGCGTAGTCCTTCCAGTCGCTCGGGCGGCGGTTGGTCTTCTCCAGCATGCGGAGCTTCTGGTAGTGGGCCGCGCAGTAGCCCTTGGTGCGGCTGGGCTTGCCGCAGCCGATGATGGCGCAGGCGCGGGCGCCGTCAGCGCCAGCCGCCGCGGGCTTGCGACCCCGGCGCTTGCCACCGGCCGCCGCGGGGGCCGCCGTCACGGTGCTGCGAGCCGCGGTCGCCGGGCGACCCGGGCCACGCCGGCCGGCCTTCGCCGCCGCCGGAATCTGCGCGCCGAACAGGGGCCCCACGACCTCGGCCAGGGGCGCCAGGCGCTCGGCCACGTTGCGGAGCGCGTCCAGATCCGCCGTGCCCTCCTCCAGCCGCGCGACCACGTCACGCAGCGGCTTGAGCTGGACTTCGATCTCATTGCGGATCATGTCGCGAAACGCTTTATCCACGGACATTCGTTGAATCCTCACCTGGGGAACGACAAGGGTAATGCAGTACTAGGGGGGGCTGATGCTCGATGCTTGTGATGCTGCCCATACCCATACCCGCCAAAAAAGCTTTTGTCTAAAGGAAGAGATAAAAGTTGTGACTGAGCAACGGACCCTTCACCCCGTTGTCGCAGGTCTCACCTGTCTCCAGGCCCCCCTTTCGGGGCGCTAACCGTCCCAGAAGCGTGAATCCTGGAGAGGGGCTGGCGCCCCATGGGACACCTGAGGCCGCGCGAACAGTTCCATCCGCGTGGCCGATAAATCACGCCGCAGGTCATCCAACGCCAGGGAATCCAGGGCAGTCATGAGCTGGGGCAGCAGCGCATTCTCCACTTCTTGGAAATGCGCCACCACCCGGTCTTCCAGTGTCAACAGACGGGCCTGCCACTCGGGTCGGCCCGGTGGCAGCACTTCCAGCTCATCCATCAATTCTCGCAGGGTGAGATGCGCTTCCAGCTGCTCACGGCAACGCTCCCGGCCGGCCACCCGCGCCAGCAACGGGGAGAGGCAGCGCTCCTCCAGACGTGAATGGCGTCGCAGCAATGCCAACAGCTCGGCGGCGTCCCGCGACGCCTCCGGTGCCTCGCCCGAGGCCAGGCGCTCGAGACGCGCCTCCAGCGCCCGGTGCTGGCGGATGAGGCTGTCGAACGGGCTGCCCATACACCCAACGTTCGGCATGCCTCGGGGAGCAGACAACCGGAGTATGCCTGCAGGGGGGCATTAATCAAACTCCTGCGCTGTGCGTGCGCGCGGCGTCACGCCCCTGTGTGCCTGACCGCTCGCCAGGCGGGAGACAGGTAAAAACTGCCAAGACAGGCGCGCATCCCCAGGTTTTTCCACCATGGAAGCCCCGCTCGCCGGCCTGCGCCGAGCCGTATTCCGCCTCGCCGAACAGGGCGCCGCGCTCTCCGCCCTGTACCACCGGGCTCGGCTGCTGGGCACCGAGCACCTGCCATCGCAGGGGCCGGTGCTGCTCGTGGGCAACCATGGCGTCTGGGGTTACGAGACGCCTGCCTTCTTTCATCTGATCCACCAGAGCACCGGCCGCTATCCCTTGGGCCTGGCGGAGCGAGGCTTTTTCCGCATCCCGTTGATCCGCACGGTGTTGCCCTGGCTGGGCGGCGTGGAGGGGACGCGGGAGAACGCGCTCACGGCGCTCCAGGGCGGCGCGCTGGTCGTCTGTTATCCCGGAGGCGCCCGGGAGACCTTCAAACGCAGCCAGGGCCGCTACCGGCTGCGCTGGGAGCGGGCGTTGGGCTTCGCACGGCTCGCGGCCCACACGGGCGTGCCGGTGGTGCCCTTCGCCGGACTGGGCGTGGATGACACCTTCCGGTGGCCCCCCGGCGAGGAGCGCCTGTGTGTGCGCCTGACGGCGGATGACAAATACCGGATGCCGCTGGTGGTGGGCATGGGCCCGCTGCCCTGGCCGGTGCGCCTCACCTTCGCGGTGGGCGCGCCCCATGCGCCGCCGCCGCCGCACGCCAGCGAATCCCGCCTCCAGGCCTTCCGGGACACCGTGGCCGCCAGCGTGCGGCGGCTGCTCATGAGGTCCGCGCATGCTTGAAGCCCTTTCACCGCACCCGGGGAGCGCCGCCAGCCCGCCGCTCGTCCCAGACGTGGAAGACATCCAGCAGGGCTACGCCCACCTGCACTGCGAACAGCGCGCGGTGCGAGGCACACCGGTACGCCTGTTCACCTTTCCGGAAGGCAACACGGACGCATCCCGCACCGTGGTGTGCCTTCCGGGGCTGGGCGCGAGTGGTCGTTCGTTCGCGCCCATGGAGCCCTTGGCGGACGCCCTGAGGCTGCTGTTGTGGACGCCGCCGCTGCGCACCCCCGCCACGCATACGCCCCTGGCGTGGAACCTGGCGCTGCTGGACCACGCGGAGTCGCTGCTGCCGGGGCGCTTCGCCCTGCTGGGCTCCTCCTATGGGAGCCTGCTGTCCATCGCCTATGCCCTGGCGCACCCGGAGCGGGTGAAGGCGCTGGTGCTGGTGTCCCCGGTGGCCAGCGTGCACCGCATCCGCCGGCTGGCGCTGACGCTGTCCACGCTGGTGCGCTCCCCCCGCCCCCTGGCCTACCTGCTGGCCCCCACCGTGGCGCGGGTGCTGGGCGGCCTGAGCCTGCCCGCGGCGGGCCGGGCGGAGATCGTGCGCGAGGCGCGGCGCCTGTCCCCGGTGGAGCTGCTGCGCCGGCTGCGGGACGTGCTGGCCGCGGATTACCTGTCCCGACTCCACGCGCTCCAGGTGCCCACGCTCGTCATCCAGGGCGGCAGGGATTTGCTGGTGCCTCCCCGGGCCGCCCGCGACGTCGCCGAGCACATCCCCGGCGCGCGCCTGGCGCTCATCCCGAGCGCCAGCCACCTGCCCTACATGAGCCACCCCGACGCCTTCAACGCGCTCGCCGGGGATTTCCTCCGGCAGCACCTGGACTGAATGGACACCGCCCACCCGCCATGACCGCCGACACCACCCACCTGTCCCGCGCCGCGCTGCTCTTCCTGGCCCGCAAGCCCGCCCTCAAGGACCTCGCCACCCGGCTGGGGCCCTTCCGGAAACTGGCCTCGCGCTTCATCGCGGGCGAGTCGCTGGAGGAGGCGCTGGACGCGGTGAAGGCGCTGGGCGCGAAGGGCTTCATGGCGTCATTCGACCACCTCAACGAGGCGGTCCAGACGCCCGAGGAGGCGCGCGCGGAGGTGCGCGAGTACCAACGGCTGCTCAACCGCATCGACGCGGTGGACGTGCGGGCCAACGTGTCGCTGAAGCTCACCCAGTGCGGGCTGCTCTTCGACGCGCCCCTGGCGCTGGAGAACGCCCGCGCGGTGGTGGCCGACGCGGCGGCCCGGGACTCCTTCGTGCGCATCGACATGGAGGACAGCTCGGTGACGCAGGTGACGTTGGACATCGTCCGCCAGCTCCGCGCCGAGTTCGGCGAGCCGCACGTGGGCGCCGTGTTGCAAAGCGCCCTGCGGCGCACGGAGCAGGACGCGCGGGACTTGTGCGCCCAGCGCATCCGCATCCGTCTGTGCAAGGGCGCCTACCTGGAGAAGCCCGACGTGGCCTTTCCAGACAAGCGCGACGTGGACGCCAACTTCATCCGCTGCATGCGCGTGCTGCTCGACAGCGGCGTGTATCACGGCATCGCCACGCACGATGAGCGGATGATTGAAGCCACACTGGACCACGCCACGCGCCGGGGTCTGCCGCGCGGCGCCTTCGAGTTCCAGATGCTCTACGGCATCCGGCGCGACTTGCAGGAACGACTCGTGAGGGAGGGTCACCCGGTGCGCATCTACGTGCCCTACGGACGGCACTGGTACCCGTACTTCATGCGCCGCCTGGCCGAGCGCCCCGCCAATCTGGGCTTCCTGCTGCGCAACCTGGTACGTGGGTAGGCGCCGGTATGCGGGGCCGCCCGGGTCAGGCGGGCCGGGCCGACCCCGCCCCGCACGTGAAACACGCGGCTGAAACACCAGACCGCGCCCGCGCGCGGCACCCTCGCGGGCCCCCGGAAAACCAACCGTGAATGTCCGCCGCGCAAGGGCTTTCATGGTGGCGGCGCCTGGCATCACGCGGCTCGCGGACGGCCCGCCATTGACTGCTCAGGCCGCGGTGTCTCAGGCGGGGTGATGATTCATCTCCCAGGCGCCGGACGGCCCGGCCCCTGGAGGCCCAGCGGCCCGCGAGGAGGCCCGGCGTGCGCCCGTGGCCTCCGCCTGACGCGGTCGTGGCGTCCCTAGCTTTGCGGCATGGCGGCCTCCATCGAAGACCACGCGCTCATTGGAGACACCCACAGCGCCGCGCTGGTGGCGAAGGACGGCACCCTCGACTGGCTGTGCTGGCCGCGCTTCGACTCGGACGCCTGCTTCTCCGCGCTGCTGGGGGGCGAGCAGCACGGCTTCTGGCGCATCACCCCCGACGTGCCGGTGCGGCGCGTCCACCGGCGCTATGTGCGCGACACCCTGGTCCTGGAGACGGAGTTCCACACCGACACGGGCGCCGTGCGCCTCTGCGACTTCATGCCGCTGCGCGAGGACACGCCGCGCCTGGTGCGCATCGTCGAATCGCTCTCCGGCACGGTGCCCCTGCGCATGGAGTTCGCCCCGTGCTTCGGCTACGGCGACCGGACGCCGTGGGCCCGGCTGATACCGGGCGGCGTGAGCACCAAGGCCGGCCCGGACGCGCTCTATCTGGCCACCGACCTGCCCCTGCGCCTGGAGCGCAGCCGCGTGCTCGCGGACTTCCGCGTTCCGGAGCGGCAGCACCAGGCCTTCGTGCTCTCCTGGCACCCCTCCCACCTGCTCCCGCCCCGGCAGCCGCAAGCGGCCCACCTCATGCGCGAGGACACGCTGTGCTGGTGGCACGCCTGGACGCGGCAGTGTCTCCACCAGAGCCCCTGGCGCCCGCAGGTGATGCGCTCGCTCATCACGCTCAAGGCGCTCACCTACTCCCCCACGGGAGGGCTGGTCGCCGCGCCCACCACGTCCCTCCCGGAGCGGCTGGGCGGGGTGCGCAACTGGGACTACCGCTTCTGCTGGCTGCGGGACGCCACGCTCACCCTGCTCACGCTGCTGGACGCGGGCTACACCCAGGAGGCGCTGGCGTGGCGCAACTGGCTGCTGCGCGCCGTGGCGGGTGAACCGGACGAGCTGCAAATCCTCTACGGCCTGGCCGGCGAGCGGCGCGTCACGGAGCTGGAGCTGGACTGGCTGCCCGGCTACGAGGGCTCGCGCCCGGTGCGCATCGGCAACGCCGCCGTGAGCCAGCTCCAACTGGACGTCTTCGGAGAAATCGCGGACTGCCTCTACCACGCGCTCCGCCACGGCGTGTGTTCGGACGACGAGGCGTGGGACGTGAGCGTCCACCTGCTGCGCTTCGTGGAGGACCACTGGACCGAGCCCGACGAGGGCATCTGGGAGGTGCGCGGCGGCCGCCAGCAGTTCACCCACTCCAAGGTCATGGCGTGGGTGGCCATGGACCGGATGGTGAAGACGGCGCGGCTGCGCGGCATGCGCGGCGCGCAGGTGGACCACTGGGTGGCGCTGCGCGCGCGGATGCACGCGGAGATCTGCGCGCGGGGCTACGACGCGCGCCGCAACACCTTCACGCAGACGTTCGGCAACAAGGCGCTCGACGCCAGCCTGCTCCTGATTCCCCTGGTGGGCTTCCTCCCGCCCGACGACCCGCGCGCGCGCGGCACCGTGGAGGCCATCGAGCGGGAGCTCGCCTACGAGGGACTGGTCCGCCGCTACCACACCCACGAGACGCGGGACGGCCTGCCGCCCGGGGAGGGCGTGTTCCTGGCGTGCAGCTTCTGGCTGGCGGACGCGCTGGCGATGATGGGCCGCGAGCACGAGGCGCGCGAACGCTTCGAGCACCTGCTGGGCCTGAGCAACGACGTGGGCCTGATGTCCGAGGAGTACGACCCGACGGCCCGGAGGATGACGGGCAACTTCCCGCAGGCCTTCAGCCACCTCGCGCTGGTGAGCACCGCGATGAACCTGGCCCGAGGGGAAGGCCCCGGCCGGCAGCGGTGCCAGTGACGCGGCCCTGAAACGCCAGACCCCGGCACGCGGTGGGCACGCGCCCACCCCGCCCGGGGTCCGGAAGCAGCACATCCGCGCGGAGACTAGAAGTAGCCGCCGATGGTGGACGCGACGCTGAAGTTCACCTCCACGTCACCGCCCAGGCCGAAGGCCAGACGCGGGCCACCGCCCACGAAGAAGTGCGGCGTCACGTGGAAGAGGAAGGGCGCGTAGCCCTCCAGGATGACCGTGACGTCGGCGGGCAGCGCCTGGTTGGCGAAGGGCAGGATGTTGTCGCCGATGTAGAGCGACACCTGGCCCTTGGGCCACACGGACACGCGGTCCGTCAGCGGGATGTTGTAACCGATGCGCGCGTTCAGGCCGAACGCGGCCACGGTGTCGCCGCTGCCGAAGAGGGCGCGGACCTGGAGGCCGCTACCCACGGACAGGTTCTTCTTGAGGAAGTAGTCAGCGCCGGGCTCCAGGAAGATGTAGCCCACGCCGCTGCCCTGCGTGGAGTAACCCAGGCTCGCGGACGCGTCCGTGCTGATGACGAACTGTCCCTGCTGACCGAAGCTCCCCGACGACTCCTGCGCGCCGGCGCTGAGCGACACCATGACACCCGCCACCGCGGCCAGATTCTTCCAGTTGTTTGCCTTCATGCGACGTCCCTCCATTGCGTAGGCCCGGCGCGTATTTCCGGGCGCTCGGCGCCCCTTCTAGCCAATGGGCGCGGCGGCACATCATTTATTTCGTCATGGTTGTGAACAGTCGCGTCGAAGTCGCGCGCTGATCCCGCGGATGTGTACGGCCATGCACTTGCCGAAGCCCGCCGTTGCGGGCCCGGCGCCGCCGCTCCATGACTCGCGCGGCCCCGCCCCGTCTCGAAAGGACCCCCGCGTGTCGCTCCGTCCCCGACTGTCCGCCCTGCTCCTCACCGCCGCCGTGCTCCCCGGTGCCGCGCTCGCGCAGGCCCCCGCGCCCGCGCAGGCCGCGCCTCGCGAGCCGCCCGCCGCCTCGCGCGTGCGCACCGAGCCCCTGACACCCCAGCGTCAGCAGGTGAAGCTGGACGCGCTGCCCAAGCCCTATGCGACACGGAGCGCGTCGAAGAGCCCCACCGTCGTGCCCCCGCCCGCCAACGCCACGCTGCGCGTGCCGCGAGGCTTCGCCGTCAACGTCTACGCGGACGCCCTGAAAGAGCCACGCTGGATGGCGCTCTCCCCCGAGGGCGACGTGCTGGTGGTGGAGAGCCGCGCCAACCGCATCCAGCGCCTGCGCGACGCGGACCAGGACGGCGTCGCCGAAGCGCGCGAGCCCTTCGCCGCCGAGACGAACGGGCTGAACCTGCCCTTCGGCATGGCCTTCAACGACACCCACTTCTTCCTGGCGAACACGAACGCGGTGAAGCGCTACCCGTACCAGAAGGGACAGGGGAAGCTCACCGGCCAGGGCGAGGCGCTCACGCAGCTGCCGGGGCTCGGCTACAACCAGCACTGGACGCGCAACGTGCGCGTGGCGCCGGATGGCAAGCGCCTCTTCGTCACCGTGGGCAGCGAGAGCAACGTGGACGTGGAGCCGTCACCGCGCGCCTCGGTGCTGGTGATGGGGCTGGACGGCCAGGGCCGCGAGGTCTTCGCCAGCGGCCTGCGCAACCCGGTGGGGCTGGACTTCCACCCGCGCACCGGCGAGCCCTACAGCACCATCAACGAGCGCGACGGCCTGGGCGACGACCTGGTGCCGGACTACCTCACCCGCGTGCAGCAGGGCGCCTTCTATGGCTGGCCCTACGCGTACCTGTCCCCGAAGAACGTGGACCCGCGCCGCACGAAGGACGGCAAGAGCGAACGCCCGGACCTGGTGGCGAAGACGGTGACCCCGGACGTGCTCTTCCCGTCGCACTCGGCGGCGCTGGGGCTGGTCTTCTACAAGGGGACGGCCTTCCCGGAGCGCTACCGGAACGGCGCCTTCGTGGCCTTCCGAGGGAGCTGGAACCGCTCCGAGGGCACCGGCTACAAGGTGGTGTTCGTGCCCTTCAACGCGCAGGGCCGGCCGGAGGGCGGCTTCGAGGACTTCCTCACGGGCTTCCTCGTGGACGCGAAGAAGCCGGAGACCTTCGCGCGGCCGGTGGGCCTGCTGGAGCACCCGGATGGGAGCCTGCTGCTGACCGACGACGGCAACGGGCGCATCTACCGCATCCGCTACGTGAAGCCGTAGGTCAGTTGTCCCAGGACAGGGTGTACTCGCTGTCGAGCAGCGACGTCTGGGCGCCGCGCACCTGGATGTCCTGCGCGCCCACGGCCTGCAGGGCGCCTTCGAGCATGCCCTCGTTGTAGGCCACGGGGGTGAAGATGCGGCGCATGTGGATGCGGCCCGAGCGCGGGCCCGTCCACGACACCTGGAGCTCTCCGAAGTTGATGGCCATGCGGTAGGCCTCCGGGAGCATCTCCATCAGGCGCTTGGGCTCGCCGCCCACCTGCTGCCGGACCTCGGCGCCGAACATGGAGTTGATGAAGGCCAGCGTGCCCTGGACGCCGAGCTGGCGCATGGCCTCCTCGATGCCGCCCAACTGCGGCGCGAGCCGCCGGGACGCGGAGAAGAAGAAGCGCATGAAGGGCGGGACGGGGTAGAGCTCGGTGGGGTCCAGGTCCGCGGGGTAGTCGCCCTCTTGCTGGATGCGCGTCACCGCCTGCTCACCGCCGAGGAAGCGCACGGTGTCGAGGACGGCGGCGAAGTGCATGCCGCGAATCCCCTCGGATTCCTCCACGAGCGCGAGGCGCGCGTTCAGCTCGCGCTCCACGTCCTCGGGCGTTTCCCACTTGCCGCGCTCCATGCTCACCTCCCGACTGAAAACGCGCGGGATGCTGGCACAGCTTCGGCGCTCGCGCGAACTCCGGGCCGCGGCGCGCGGGGCCCGGCGTGGCGGAGGCCAACCTGGGACGTCGGGTGGGTGACAGCGCTCAGGGCGCGGGCTGGGCGGCGGGCGCCTGCGATTCGCGGCGCAGGCGCGCCTCGAAGACGAAGGTGCCGAAGGGGAGCAGCGACGCGGCGAGCCCGCCCAGCACGCGCACGATGGACCAGCGGTACGTGATGGCCGCGTCCAGGAGCGCGAAGAGGTAGAGCACGAAGAGCAGGCCGTGGGCCCAGCCGGTGAACTTCACGGCCTCGGGGATGCCCGCTGCGTACTTCAGGGGCATCGCGATGAAGAAGAGCGCGATGACGGACAGGCCCTCCGCGAGGGCCACGGCGCGGAAACGTCCCAGTGAGGTCTTCAGCATGAGGTTCTCCCCCGCCTGTTTCCCACTCCCGGGCCTCACGGTCCATGAGTCATGGTGACGCAGGGGGTGCCTGGTTGCTTGCTTCCTCGCCCGAGGGTGGCGCCATCGTTCGTCCACGGGCGGGCAGTTCAATGAAGACGCTCCCGTCCAGCGAGCGCCACACCCATAGGCTGAGCCGAGGTGCCCCATGTTGAGACCCCATCACCTCATCATGCTCGTCACATTGCTGGCGGACAGGGGGCCGCCCGCGGCCCCTGCGCATGACGCTGGCAGTGCAATTGCCACGACGGATGCCTCGACTCCTGTCCCTTGGCCTGAAGAGGAGTTCGAGCCCATGGGGACGCTGGACGGCCCTGCGGTCCTCGCCGCGCATGGGGTGCTCCAGGAAGTGATGAAACGCTTTCCCAAGGCAGGCTCGAAGTCATGCGCGTTCTCGCCACGCGCCCTGGAGTTCGTCGTCGGCTACCGGAATGGATGGCACTTCGTCCGCGTCAATCGCCGGGTCGACACGTGCCCGGAGTTCGGGCCCGGTGTGAGCCTCGAGTACGACTGGTTCGAGTTGTACGCCGTGTCTCCAGAAGGGCGCATCGAGCGATACCCCGCCATGCCGTGATGCCCGTTCAGCCGCGCCTTGGCGGCAACGTGACGCCGTAGCGCTCCAAGTCCTGAGGGGTGTTCACGTTCGCCAGGGCGCGCAGCGTGGGGTCCACGGTGCGCAACGACGCCTCTGGTAGCAGCATCGTGCGCGCTCGGAACAGCAGGTCACGCATCGAGGGGTCCTCCGCCAGCGCGTCTCCCCATGCTGGCGCAAGCGACGACCGATAGGCAGCGAGCAACGGCTCCACTCGCCCGCCCACTTCGAAGCACACCGCGTCCACGTCCTCGCCCCGCGCGGCCAGCAGGACACGAATGACCTCGGGCGCGATGAACGGCATGTCACACGCCACCGCGACCACCCACGGCGTGCGCGCGGCCATCAGCGCCGCGTGAACGCCACCCGGCGCGCCCTTGCCAGACACCACGTCCGCCACCGTGCGCAAGCCGAAGCGGGCATAGGGCTCGGGCGCGTTCGCCACGAGCAGCACGTCCCCGAAGCGCGGCGCCAGCAGCAGGAGCCGCTCCAGCACGGTGCGACCTTCCACCGACAGGAGCCCCTTGGGCACACCGGCCAGACGCCGACCTTGACCTCCCGCGATGATGGCCAGGGTCACGTCCGGAAACGCCGTGCCGCTTCTCGTCATGCGCGTGCCCCAGTCACTCACCGCGTCCACCCTATCCGCTCTCCGGCGCATGGCCTCCACGGAACGGCCTTACGCCCCTCATGGGCAGAACACGGGCGCGGCGGCCCATATCTCCGCCAACACCGCTCACTCCCAGGAGCAGCAAGCAGCCGACGTTTCCCCCACCTCCGTGGACACAGCGCGCGCCCGGGCGCATAGGCTGCGACGCTGCCCATGCCCCTCACGTCCCTCAGCGCCGCACGGCAGGCCGCACTCGACGCCATCGCTCCGGCGGCGCCCGAGCGCGTGCGCTTGCTCGACGCCCAGGGCCGCTTCCTCGCCACGCGCGTCGTCGCGTCGCGCTCCCTGCCCGGCTGCGACAACTCCGCCATGGACGGCTGGGCCGTGCTCGCCGAGGAGACCCAGGGCGCCAACCGCGACCGCCCCTCGCGCCTGCGCATCATCGACACCGTCTTCGCCGGGAGGCTCCCCACCACCCGGCTCCACCCCGGCGAGGCCGCGCGCATCTTCACCGGCGCCCCCCTGCCCCCCGGCGCCGACGCCGTCGTCCGGCAGGAGGCCGCGCGCGCCAGTGACGATGCCACCTGCGTGGACATCTTCATCTCCGTCCCCCCAGGCAATGACATCCGCCGCGCCGGAGAAGAGGTCCTCACCGGCGCGCCCCTCTTCGACGCGGGCCAGCGCGTGAGCGCGGCCGTGCTCGGCGTGCTCGCGTCCCTGGGCGCCACCGAGGTCCACGTGCGCCCCGCCCCCCGCGTCGCCGTGCTCGCCACCGGCGATGAGCTCGTGCCCCCCGGCACCCCCGCCCTGCCCCACCAGGTCTACGAGAGCAACCTCATCCTCGTGGCCGCGCTCGCCCGGGAGGCGGGCGCCGACGTCCGCGAGCTCACCCGCGCCCCCGATGACGCGCACGCCCTCCGTGACGCCCTCACCCGGCTCGCGCCCCAGGTGGACGTGCTCATCACCACCGGCGGCGCCTCCGTGGGCGACAAGGACTTCGTGAAGCGGGTCCTCACCTCGCTCGGCGCGCGCTTCTTCGTGGACGGCGTCGCGCTCAAGCCCGGCAAGCCCGTGGCCGTGGCCCGCCTGGGTGACACCGCCGTCGTCGTGCTGCCCGGCAACCCCGGCGCCGCCACCGTGGCATTTGACCAGCTCGCCCGCCCGCTCCTCCTCAAATACCAGGGCGTCCACGAGACACGCCGCCGCGTGCGCGCCCACCTCTCCGAGCCACGCCACAAGCAAGCGGGCCTCACCTACCTCATCACCACCACGCTGGAAGCCCGCGAGGGACTCGCGCCCCGCGCCCTGCTGCGTCCCCAGGGCGCCGGACAGATTCTGCAGAACGTCCACGGCGAGGGCTGGGCCATCCTCCCCCCGGGCCGCGCGGACTTCGCGGAGGAGGACGCCGTCGACGTGGAGCTCTTCGACCGGCCCGCCTACGCGCCGGTGGAGCCGCTCGCGTGAGCCGCGTGCCCGCGCTCAGCGTGGTGGGCTGGTCCGGCGCCGGGAAGACGACGCTGCTCACCCGGCTCATCCCCGAGCTCGCCGCCCGAGGCCTCCGCGTCGCCGTGGTGAAGCACTCCTCCGACGCCCACCCCCTGCACCGGCCCGGCAGCGACACCGACCGCTACCAGCGAGCCGGCGCCCTCCTCGCCGGCTTCGCCTCGCCCGCTGGCGTCCAGCTCACCACCGGCAGCGCGCCCGCGGACGCGCTGCCCCGGCTGTTCGAACGCCACGCCGGAGACGTGGACCTGTTCCTCGTCGAGGGCTGGAAGGACGGCCCCCTACCGAAGCTCGAGGTCTGGCGAAGCGGCCTGGGCCCACTCCTGGCCTCCTCGCGCCCCGAGGTCCTCGCGGTGCTCACCACGGAACCCGAGCTCCCCGCGGACCTCCCCCAGGGCCTGCGGACCCTGAGCCCGGAGGACGTGCCCGGCGTCGCGGACCTCATCCTCGCCCGGCTGCGCCCGAGCCGGCGCGCGCCCCTGCCTCCCGCGGAGGCCCGAGGCGTCACCCAGCGCCCCGTGCAGCGGTGGGACGGCGCCGCGCTCTCGCAGGTGCAGGATGACGACATCGCCGTGGAGGAGCCCCTGGAGATTCGCGTCAGCGGAGATCCCGTGGCCACCACCATGCGGACCCCGGGGCATGACCGAGAGCTGGCCACGGGCTTCCTCTTCGCCGAAGGCATCCTCCCCAGCGTGGACGACCTGGGCGGCCTCGCCCACTGCGGACGGCCCGGCGAGGAAGGTTGGGGCAACGTCATCGAGGTCACGCCCGCGGCCGGCGCCATCCTGGACGTGGAGCGCGTGCGCTCCGCCCGCCGGGGCACGCTCACCACCTCCGCGTGCGGCGTGTGCGGCCGGCGGAACGTGGAGGACCTGCTCGCCCTCTGCCCGCCCCTGCCCCCCGGGCCCGTGCTTTCACCCGACGCCGTGGCCCGCGCCACCGAGCACCTGCGCGGCATCCAGCGGAACTTCGCGCGCACCGGCGGAGTCCACGCCGCCGCCGCGCTCGACGCCGAGGGCCAGGTGCTCTCCGCGTATGAGGACGTGGGCCGCCACAACGCCGTGGACAAGGTCGTGGGCAGCCTCGTGCTCGCCGGTTCGGTGCGGGGCGGACGGCGCACGCACCCTCCGTTGACACGTCAGCCCGCAATGCTCGCCGTCAGTGGACGCGTCAGCTTCGAGATCATCCAAAAGGCCGCCATGGCGCGGATCCCCATCGTCGCCGGCGTGTCGGCGGCCAGCTCGCTCGCCGTGGACCTGGCGCTGCGTGCTGGTATGACGCTGGCCACGTTCGTCCGGAACGGGCGCTTCAACGTCTACACCGGGCAGACACGCCTCCGCCTCCCGTAACCCCTTGAAACTTCAGCACCCCTTCCCGGAGGCGTCCCAACACTGGCATCATCCGGAACCTGCCGTCAGAGCGGCATCGTATATGCAACATCAGGGTGTCGAAGGAACCGCGGGAAGCGCGCGGGCAACACGATGTGTTCGTGGTGCTCGGTGAACCCAGACCCCGGTAGGGCGATCACAAGATTTCACATGCTGTCACGTCTTACTTACGCGGCAGGGGTTGCAACGCGCCGCAATATCGGGCAAAACTGGTTTCCTTCCGACTTAAATATTTTTAGCCTTAACGGCAACCTCTGCCTGAACTGCACGAAAGCGGGCAGAGGGGGGTGGACACGATGAGCGGCGCAACGGCAAGTGCGGCGGTGGTCGGTGCTCCTGGGTCGGCCAGCGCTCAGGAACAAGTCATGGAAGAGGTGCAGGGGCCGCCGAAGCTGGCCCCGGGGTTCGCGGCGAAGCTGAACCTCTCGGTCGACCTCGTCCTGTTGTCATCGGTGCTCGCGGGCTCGGCGTGGCTGAGCGGCCTGCTGTCCGCGGAGTCGGGCTGGAAGGTGTCGGGGCTGGTGCTGGCGGCGTGGATGGTGTGGATTGTCACGGGCACCGCGCTGTGCCTGTACGACTCGCGCTTTGCCGAGCGCAGCAAGCTGGACCACGTGGCGCTCGTGTCGGTGACGACGCTGGCGGTGGTGACGGTGCTGGCGCTGGGCAGCGTGGCGCTCCCCACGGTGGTGACGACGCCCGTCGTGGCGCCGCTGCTCTTCATCTTCTGGCCGGTGACGCTGCTGCTGCGGCTGTTCGTGTTCCGTCCGGTGGCCTCGCAGGAGCGCCCCATGGACGCGGTGCTCATCGTGGGCACGGGCGCCATGGGCCGCTACACCGGTGAGGACCTGGCCAACCGGGGCCGCCGCCAGATTGTGGGCTACGTGCGCTTCCACGACGACGCGGGCAACGTGAACGAGCTGCCCGGCCCCGTGATGGGCTCGGTGGAGGACCTGGAGCGCATCCTCCGAAACACCGCGGTGGACGAGGTCTACATCGCCGGCAACACGCTGAAGCAGGGCGAGTCCATGCAGGCGGCCATCAAGCTGGCGGAGCGCTTCGGCGTGCCCTTCGCGCTGCCCGCGCACAGCTTCCGCCTGGACCGCGCCCGCCCGGTGGAGCGCCGCGCGGTGGCGGACGGCTTCCTGCACTTCGCGGCGGTGAGCCCCAAGCCGCACCAGATGGCGATGAAGCGCCTGTTCGACATCTGCGTGTCCGCGGCCGCGCTGTGGGCGCTGCTGCCGCTCCTGGCCATGGTGGCGCTGGCGGTGAAGTTCACCTCCAAGGGCCCCATCTTCTTCAAGCAGCTGCGCGTGGGGCAGAACGGCAAGCCGTTCTACATGCTGAAGTTCCGCTCCATGGTGGTGAACGCCGAGGAGCTGAAGGAGAAGCTGGCGGCGCTCAACGAGCAGACGGGCCCCGTCTTCAAGATGAAGCACGACCCGCGCATCACCGGCATTGGCCGCTTCATCCGCAAGTTCTCCATCGACGAGCTGCCCCAGTTCATCAACGTGCTGCGCGGGGAGATGAGCATCGTCGGGCCGCGCCCGCCGGTGCCCACCGAGGTCGCCAAGTACGAGACGTGGCAGCGCCGCCGCCTGTCGGTGCGTCCTGGACTCACCTGCATCTGGCAGGTGTCAGGACGGAACCAGATCTCCTTCGAGGAGTGGATGTACCTGGACATGCAGTACATCGACCACTGGAGCCTGACGAGCGACCTGCGCCTGCTGCTCCAGACGGTGCCGGTGGTGCTCACGGGCCGCGGCGCCAGCTAGCGACCCACCAGGCGACCCAACCTTTGCGGGGGCGGCATTGACGTGCCGCCCCCGCTCGTTTTCTATGCACCCGTTCTGTCCTGGCCGGCGCCGGGGCCGCACGCTCCCATCGTGAACAGTCCCAGCCATTCCATTTCGCAGGACGCGGGCGAGCGCGAGCGCTCGAATGAGGCGATGGGCGCTGTGCGCAACGGGCTCCAGCTCGGAGGCTCGCTGCTGGCGACGTATGCCATCGCCATGGGCGTGCGCTTCCTGCTGCCCGCCCACCTGGGCCCGGAGAGCTTCGGGCGCTTCAACTACGCGGACAGCTTCTCCGCCGTCTTCTTCATCGCCACGCACCTGGGCCTGGAGATGTACATCCGCAAGGAGGTGTCGCGCCGGCCCGAGCACGCCAGCGACTTCTTCGGCAGCACGCTGCTGTTGCGGCTGGGCCTCACCGCGGTGCTGATGGGCCTCATGGCGCTGGTCATGGCCCACTTCGACGAGCCCCCCGAGGTCCGGCAGCTCGTCTACGTCTTCGCCCTGGCCCAGTCCCTCATCATCATCAACGCCTCCGTGGCCGCGCTGCTGCACGCCAAGGGCAAGGTGGCGGGGCTGAGCGTCTCCAACATCGTCACCAAGGTGGTGTGGGGCGGCGGGCTGCTCGCGGTGGCCATGGCGGGCCTGCCCCTGCCGTGGCTGGCGGTGCCGCTGGTGGCGTCCGAAGCGGTGAAGCTCGCGGTGGGCTGGTACCTGGCGCGCCAGCACATGGGGCTCGCCTTCAAGGTGGACCTCCCGGCGACGCTGAAGGTGCTCAAGGCCAGCCTGCCCTTCTTCATCACCGGCGCGGCGCTGGCGGCCAACGGGCGCCTGGACGTGATGCTGCTGGGCATGGTCTCCAGCCACGAAGAGGTGGGCTGGTACGGCGCGGCGTGGAACATCGCGGGGCTGACGTTCTTCCTCAACCCGGTGTTCGGCTGGGTGTTGATGCCGCTGGCGTCCCGCGCGGCGGAGCGCTCGGAGGCGGAGCTGACGCAGCTCACCCGCCGCGCCATGGAGGGCACGCTGGCCGTCACCGTGCCCATGATGATGCTCATCGTCCTGGGCGCGCCGCTCTGGGTGGGGCTGATGGGTGGCGCGTTCTCCGAGTCCGCCATGCCGCTGCGGCTGATGTCGCCGCTGTTCGTGCTGGCCTTCGTGACGATGAACGCCGGCCTGTGGCTGACGATGACGAACCGCGAGTGGTGGGTGACCATCACCAGCGTCGTGGGCAGCATGGTGCTGATTCCCCTGCTCAACCTGCTGCTGATTCCGCTGATGTACGAAGCCCTGGGCAACGGCGGCGGCGCGGCGGGCACGGCGCTGTCCATGCTGCTCATGGAGGTCTGCGTCACCATCAGCCTGCTCGGCCGCATGGGCAAGGCGGCCTTCGACGCGCGCCTGCTGTCCATGATGGCCAAGACGGCCGCCATCTGCGTGGCCATCGCGGTGCTGGACCAGACGCTGCTCGCCTTCCTGAACGCCTGGGTGCGCCTGGCGCTGGAGGCGGTGCTCTACGTCGTCGCGGTGTTCGCCACCGGCGCGGTGCGCCCGGGTGAGGTGCTCGCGGTGGTGCGCATCGCCCGCCGCCGGGGAAACCCCGCGCCCGAGGCCGCGCCCACCCCTTGAAGAGGACCTCGCCGCTCATGCCGTCCACGCACCGTCCCCCCGCCTCCACCCCGCGCCGCCCCTGGCGCACGCTCGCCTGCGCCGCGCTGCTGCTGCTGGCGCCCGCCTGCCGGGGGCTGGGCAAGTACACCTGGGTGGACGACTACCAGGAGAAGCCGCCCCCGGTGGACGCGGCGTACCGCATCGCCGCCGGCGACCTGCTCAACATCCGCGTGTGGAACCAGGAGTCGCTGACCACGCAGGCCCGCGTGCGCGAGGACGGCCGCATCAGCCTGCTCTTCCTGGACGACGTGGAGGCCGCGGGCCACACGCCGGCGCTGCTCTCGCAGCAAATCCAGACGCGGCTGAAGGACTACATCAACCACCCCGTCGTCACCGTGGCGCTGGAGATGGCGCGCCCCATCCGCGTGACGATGGTGGGCGAGGTGAACCGCATTGGCCCGCTGGAAATCGAGCCGGGCGCCAGCCTGCTCCAGGCCCTGGCCGGGGCGGGCGGCTTCACCGAGTACGCCCACAAGGACCGCATCTTCGTGATGCGGAAGGAAGAAGGCGACGCCGTCCCCGAGCGCATCCGCTTCCGCTACGACGACCTCATCCACGCCGAGGGACGCGCGCCGGCCTTCCGCCTGCGCCCCGGTGACGTGGTGGTGGTGGAGTAACCCGTGCTGGGGACGGTCCTCACCGTGGCGTGGATGGAGGTGGCCTCCGCCTCCGTCACCTACTCCACGGCCGCGCGCGTCGACTCGCGCGTGCGCTCCAACGAGGACCCCACCCCGGACGCGCCCCGCGTCGCGGGCGACACGGACGTCACGCCCCTGCTGGGCCTGGAGCTGCGCGACGGCAACGCCGCGCTCCAGATGGAGTACGGCCCGCGCATCAGCCTGCGGGAGGTCACCGCCCGCCCGCGCACCGAAGTCCAGCACATGGGCCGCCTCATCGGCCTGTGGCGCCCCGAGCGCGGCCTGTCCCTGCGCCTGTCCGAGGAGCTGGTGCTGGGCAGCGTCAACCTGCTCACCACGGACCTGGGCTCGCTGCCCGGCGGCACCCCGGGCTCGGACCCGGACGGACCGCTCCGGCCCCCGGGCGGCGGCGGTCCGCTGCAGCCGCTGCCCCAGGCGGACACCGTCTACTTCCTCTCCTCGGCCACCACGCTGACGGCGGACACCGGCTGGCTGGGCCGGCGATGGAACATCACCGGCTCCGGCGGCTTCTCCATCAGCGGCGGCATGGACGGCCCCGCCCGCGAAGCCGTGCCCCTGCAGTACGGCCCTCGCGCGGACGCGTCCCTCAGCCACGCGCTGTCCCCGCTGACGGCCATCACCACCTCGGTCGCCTTCAACTACGCGCGCTTCTCCACCGGGGCGAACAACACCATCGTCACGCTGCGCGAGGCCTGGGGTCACCGGCTCAACAGGCTCACCTCCCTGGAGGCCGGAGCCGGCGTGAGCGTGGTGAACTCCGTGCCGGTGCCGCCCGCCGAGGGAGAACCCGAGCCCGGCCCGCTGGACGGGCCCCGGACGGAGCTGCTCCCCAACCTGAATCTGGGCGTGAGCCACCGGGTTCCCTCGCGCACGGCGGACTTCAACGGCCGGGCGGACCTGCGCATCGTCCCCTTCACGGACCGGCTCACCGCGCGCGTCTATCCCCGGGCGGACCTCACGTTGACGGGGACGTGGGCCCTGGGACCCCGGGTGCGGGTCTCCGCGATAGGCGGCGGTGCCGCGGCCGTGGGAGGAAGCAGTGGGGACAGCATCCTCTCCGGAGGCTTCACGGGTTCCTGGATTCTCAGCCGATGGGTGTCCGTGGATACCGACATCCGAGGCACCTGGAGCCGCTCGCCCGAGCTCCCGGCCGCCCGGCTGACGTGGGCGGCAACGCTGGGCCTGTCCGTGCGACAAACTGGTACGCTCTGAGGGCTGACGACATGGCGAAGCTCATTTTGATGTCCGTCCTCATCCTCACCATCGCCTTGCCAGGCAAGGCGGCGCGGGATCCAAATCCCAAGCGGGGGCTGAAGAAGGCCATCCTCTGGTTCGTCCTCTTCAACGCGGCATACACGTACGGCGTCGTTGTCTGGGTGCCAAGGCTCGGGTTCGGCTGAGCGAGTTTCAGAAAGGTTGACGACGGATGGTGTCCGACTTGCACACGGTCCTCTTGGTGGAGGACGCCCCCTTCTTCCGGAAGATGCTGGGCGACTACCTGCGGGACATGGGGTTCAAGGAAGTGGTGGAGCTGCCCAGCGGGCGCGCCGCGCTCAAGCATCTGGAGACCGCCTCGCGTCCGGACCTGGTGTGCCTGGACCTGACGCTGCCGGACATCTCCGGGTATGACCTCTGCGAGCACATCCGCCGCACGCCCGCCATGGCGGACGTGCCGGTGCTGGTGGTGAGCGCGCGGGATTTGCCCGAGGACAAGGCCCACGCCGAGGAGGCGGGCGCCAACGGCTACCTGGGCAAGCCCTTCACGCAGGAGGAGTTCACCCGGCGGGTGCAGTCGCTCCTCAAGAGCAGCGCGGCGAGGAGGACTCCGTGACAGTCCCCGCGCCCGGGGCTCCCGGGCCGCGCCCGTCGTTGAGGCCCGCGCCTCAGCCCGCGTTCACTCCGGAGCGTCCGGAGACGAACGCGCCTGCGGACCTCATCGACTGGGGCTTCGCCATCGACGCGGTCTTCTATTTGAAGAACGCGGTGCTCCGGCATTGGTTCCTCGCCCTGGTGGTGATGGGCACCGTGTCCGCGATGGCCGTGGGCGTCAGCAAGATCATGCCGCGCAAGTACCGCGTGGAGACGCGGATGCTGACGCAGCGCAACTTCATCATCTCCTCGCTGGCCAACCCGGGGCGCTCCATCCCCGTGGACGCGGACCAGCCCACGCGCGCCGCGTGGGAGATGGTGATGAAGCACGACAACCTGCGCTCCATCGTCGCGCAGGCCAAGCTGGTGGAGTACTGGGAGCTGCAGCGCTCCCCGGCGAGCCGGCTGAAGGAGAAGGTGCTGCGCAAGCCGCCCGCGCCCATGTCGGACGACGACAAGCGCGACGCGCTCACCGCCATGCTCGAGCAGGCGATGATCGTCGGCGTGGAGGGCGGCACGGGCACCGTCTCCATCGGCGTGGAGTGGAGCGACCCGCAGCTGGCGCTCGACATCGTGCAGGCCGCGCAGCAGAACTTCCTCGACATGCGCCAGGCGGCGGAGATGGGCGCGGTGCAGGAGGCCATCACCATCCTGGAGAAGCAGGTGATTGACGAGGCCGCCGGCATCCAGGAGGCCATTGGCCAGCTCAACGCGGCGGTGAAGCGCGTGGAGGCCCGGCAGAAGAAGGAAGAGGCGAAGAAGGGACGGCGGGGCGGCACCGCGGCCGCGGCCAACGCCGCGCTGGGCATCAACACCGACCACCTGCTCGCGCAGATGCGCTTCATGATTCAGACGAAGCGCCGGGCCATTGGCGACGTGGAGGACTTCCGCTCGCGGCGGCTGACGGAGCTGCGCAACCAGCTGTCCGAGCAGCGCGTCATCTACTCGCCGCAGCACCCCATCATCACCGACCTGGAGCAGCGCATCTCCTCGCTCCAGGAGGACTCGCCGCAATTGGTGGCGCTGCGCTCGGAGATGACGGAGCTCATCAACGAGTACGTGCGCAACGGCGGGGACCCGGCCGAGCTGGAGTCCGGACTGGCGACGGCCGCGATGGGCGGCGCGACGTTCGGCGGCTCGCCCGCGTCGGATGACCCGGAGGTGTCCGTGGCGGCGGACAAGGTGCGCATGCTGGTGATGCGGCACCAGGAGAAGACGCGGCGGCTGGACCAGGCGCGCACGGAGCTGGAGATTTCCCGCGCGTCCATGAAGCACCGCTTCAGCGTGCTGGCGCCGCCCACCTTCCCGGAGCGGCCGTCCAAGCCGAAGGTGCAGCTCATCGTCGCCGCGGGCGTGGTGGGTGGCATCGGCCTGGGCATCTTCGCGGCGCTGGCGTTGGACATCATCCGCCGGCGGATTCTGGAGAAGTGGCAGGTCGAGCGGATTCTGAAGCTACCGGTGCTGGCGGAGCTGGAGCGCCGCTGACGCGCGCGCTCGGGGGTGCATGTCGTGACATCGTGGACGTGGCTGGACGTGGCGCTGTGCGTGGCGCAGCTTCCCGTGGCGGTGGCGTGTGGCTACCTGCTGACCCTGACGCTGTTCTCCTATCGGCCCCGCCCGCCCTCGACGCCCGTGGGGCCGAGGAAGTTCGACATCATCATCCCCTCCCACAACGAGGAGCTGGGCATCGCCCGGACGGTGACGAACCTGTCCGCGGTCGACTACCCGGCCCACCTGCGGCGCATCATCGTGGTGGCGGACAACTGCTCGGACGCGACGGCGCAGAAGGCCCGTGAGGCGGGCGCCATGGTGCTGGAGCGCCAGGACACCACGAAGCGGGGCAAGGGCTACGCGCTGGCCCACGCCTTCGAGTTCAGCCAGAAGGACGGCTTCGCCGAGGCCGTGGTGGTGGTGGACGCGGACACGGTGGTGTCCCCCAACCTGCTGACCGCCTTCGCCATGCGCATCGAGGGTGTCGCGGGCGAGGAGGGGCAGGTTGAATCCGCGCACGCCATGCAGGCGCACTACGGGGTGATGAACCCCACGGCGTCCTGGCGCACGCGGCTGATGACCATCGCGCTGGGCATGTTCCACAAGGTGCGCTCGCAGGGACGCGAGGCGATGGGCGTGTCGTGCGGCCTTCGCGGCAACGGCATGTGCTTCACGCACCACGCGCTCGCCAAGGTTCCGCATGACGCCTTCAGCGTGGTGGAGGACCTGGAGTACGGCATCCGTCTGGCCCGCAGCGGCTTCCGCGTGCACTACGTCTGGGAGGCGGAGGTGCTGGGGGAGATGGTGTCCGCGGAGAAGCAGAGCCGCTCGCAGCGGCAGCGCTGGGAGGGCGGGCGCGCGCAGATGCGCAAGCTGCACGGGTGGCCGCTCTTGAAGGACGGCCTGCGGAAGAAGGACGGCACGCTGCTGGACCTGGCCATGGACGTGCTGGTGCCTCCGCTGAGCCAGTTGGTGCTGGCGGCCGTGGGCTGCTCGGTGCTGGCGGGGGCGCTCGCGGTGGTCTCCGGCGGGTCCGTGTCGTGGGCGCTGGGCGTGGCGGGCTTCAGCCTGACGAGCCTGGGGCTCTACGTGCTGCGCGGCTGGTGGGTGTCCGGCGTGGGGGCGCGGGGGCTGTTGGACCTGGCCTGGGCGCCTGTGTACGTGGTGTGGAAGGTGTGGCTGATGATTCGCGGCCCCGGCGCGGAGAAGCGCGGCGAGTGGGTGCGGACCTCGCGTGAGGGTGAGAACCGGTAGCCTCGGGATTCAAGCACGCGCTTGAACAACGCCTCCGCGCGACCACGACACCCTCCGGAGTGGACTTCGCACGGAGGCGACAACTCCTCGTTTTTGTTCGGCTCCTCGCGCGGATCGCGCAGGGCTTCGAGGATTCCGTCACCTCGCCACCGGTGCGATGGAGCAACCGTCCGCGCGTGGATGGAGATGCTTCACATCAAGGGTGACCCGGGTCCATCCCGTGGGTGTCCCCGAGGTGGTCCGCAACAAGACACTGGATGCGACGCTCCATGCGGGAACCGTGATGAAGAGGCGAGCCTCGCGTGACGCGAGCGAGGCCCCGCTTCTGGAACATGCACACCTCTCGTTCTTCAGAGGTGATTCGCGATGCATTCCTTCGCACGCAGTGCGCTGTGCGTCTTCCTGTTGCTGTCGGCCTTCCTCGCGCGGGCCCAAGATGGCTACGGCACCATCATTGGCGTGGTGGTGGACGGCTCGACCCAGAAGCCCCTCGCCGACGTCATCGTGAGCGCGACCTCGCCCAACCTTCTGGGCGAGCAAGTCGTCGTGACAGATGAGAAGGGCGCTTACCGGCTCCCGCACCTTCCCTCGGGCAAGTACACGCTCCGCTACGAGTTGGAGCAGTACAAACCGTATGAACGCTCCGCCATCACACTGCGTGCGCAGCGCACCCTCCGCGTCAACGTGGAGATGCTCGCCACGGGCATGAGCAGAACGGGAGCTTCGGCTCCGCCTCCGAGACTCGATGTGGGCTCCACGACGATGGGCGTGAACGTCGACCAGGAGTTCATCAAGCGCATCGTCGCTGCGAGTCCGGGCGGCAAGGGTGGCGCATCCCGGTCCTACGAAAGGCTCTCGGAGGAGGTACCGGGCGGCGTCAGTGACGGATACGGCGTGAGCATCAACGGGTCCCCGGCATCCATCCTGCCCTCGCAACCCGCAGGCCGTCATGGCCCGCCCAAGCCCCCCAAGACGTCACAGCGCAGCCTCAGCGTGGTCGAGCCCTCCGAGCCTGCCGCTCCCCCAGCGCCGGTCTCCCCGTTCCACATGTACTTCCAGGGACACGGCGTCAATCCCACCGTCAACACCGAGGAGGAGCGCTTCTCCACCTTCTCCGTCGATACGGATTCCGCGTCGTACTCGCTGACGCGGGCCTACCTGGAACGTGGAAGCCTGCCCGACGAACGCGCCGTCCGCGTGGAGGAGTTCGTCAACAGCTTCGACTACGGCTACACGTCCCGGGGGCCCGTGCCCTTCAACGTCCTGATGGAGGGATTCCCCTCACCGGTGCGCAAGGGCTACCACGTCGTCCGCATCGGCCTGAAAGCCCAGGAGGTCGCCCGCTCGGAGCGCAAGCCGAGCCACCTCGTGTTCGTCATCGACGTGTCGGGCTCCATGAACCTGGAGAGCCGGCTGGGCCTGGTGAAGCGTTCGCTCTACCTCCTTGTGAACGCGTTGGACGAACGCGATCAGGTGTCCCTTGTTGTCTATGGCTCCACCGCGAGGCAGGTGCTGGAGCCGACAAGCGCCACGCACAAGCACATCCTCCGCGCTGCCATCGCGAGCCTCCACACCGAGGGCGCCACCAACGCCCAGGCGGGACTGGAGCTGGGCTATTCGCTCGCGGCGTCACACTTCGTGGAGGGCGGCATCAACCGCGTCATCTTGTGCTCGGATGGCGTGGCCAACACCGGAATCACGGACGCCGATGGCATCTGGAACCGCATCCGTGAGCACGCGGCGAAGGGCATCACGTTGTCCACGGTGGGCTTCGGCATGGGCAACTACAATGACGTGTTGATGGAGCGCCTGGCTCACGTTGGCGAGGGCAACTACGCCTACGTCGACCGTCTCCGGGAAGCCCACCGCCTCTTCGTGCGCGACCTCACCGGTACGCTCCAGGTGGTGGCCAAGGATGTGAAGCTCCAGGTGGAGTTCAACCCGAAGGCCGTGTCCCACTTCCGGCTGCTCGGCTACGAGAACCGCATGCTCACGAAGGAGCAGTTCTCCGATGACCGCGTGGACGCGGGCGAAGTGGGCGCGGGCCACTCCGTTACCGCTCTCTACGAAGTGAAGTTGACCGAGCACTCAGCGGCTCTCGGCACGCTGCGCATCCGCTACAAGACTCCCAAGGGAGGGGCGTCGGAGCTCATCGAGGAGCCGCTGCCATCAAGCGTCATCCGCCCCACCTACCGCGACGCCACACCGCCCACGCAGTTGGCCTACGTGGCCGCCGCCTTCGCAGAGAAGCTCCGGGGCTCCTACTGGGTGCGCCCGCTGACCTATGACACCCTGTTCTCTTTCTGGCAGCACCTCAGCCCACGGATGAGGAGCCTCGCGCCCGTCGCGGAGTTGGGGAGCCTCATCCACAAGGCTCGCACGCTGGACCGCCGCGCGGACCGCTTCGAGGCCTTTGCTCCGGTGAGCACCATGGACTTCGACCACGTGCCCACCCTGCCCTGAGCCTCGCGCCCGCGCCCGGCGTGACGCCCCGCCCATACCGGGGCGCCTTCACCAGGCGCGAGCGCAAGCCTCCGTCACAGCGCCGAGACCCTGCCCACCGCGAAGGGCAAGGGGACCTCCTCCAAAGGCCCGTTTCGACACCGCGACGAAACGTCGCGCGGGCGCCCCATCAGAGCGCCGCGTCAACCTTCTCCGCGAAGAGCATCGCGACCGAACACTCAGACATCGTGCGCCTACCGCCGCGATGCCCCTCACGGGCGCCCCATCAGGGCGCCGCGTCCATCCCCGCCGCGAAGAGCACCGAGGCCTCGGCGACCTTCACCGTCTCCATCTGCTTCAGGTGCAGCACGCGCATGTCCTTGAGCGAGCGGAACGCGTCCAGCAGCTCCAGGATGCCGCCTCGGCCTTCGCGGTAGGCGTCCTCCGCCATCCGGCGCATCGTGGGCAGCCGCTCCACGACATCCCGCTCCAGACGAACCAGCGCGCTCTTCCGTCCCTCCAGGACGGCGTGCGCCCGTGCCAGCTCCGCGCGGGCCTCCGCCAGCTCCGCGTCCAGCGCTCGCGCCTCCGCCTGCATCTCCGCGGACGCCCGGGCGATGGAACCCTGGTTCCGGTCGAACAGCGGCAGCGGCAGCCCCACGCCCACCATGGCGATGGTGCTCTTGTCGTTCCGCGTGAGCATCACCCCCGCCGCCACGGAGGGCACCGGCAGCCGCTCACGGCGCGCCACGTCCAACCCACCGCGCGCCACCTCCTGCCGCGCCCGCGCCGCCACCAGCGACGGCCGGCGCTGCTGCGCGGACTCCCACAGGAGCGGCAGGTCCGGCAGGGACTCGGTGATGCGCAGCGTGCCCTGCGCCCGAGGATGCCACCCCTCGATGCCGAGCAGCGCCGCCAGCCGCCCCGAGGCATCGTCCACGCTGGCGCGCGCGTTCATCACCTCCACCTCCAACGCGCGGCTCTCCACCTCGATGCGCTCCACGTCGTACCGGCTGGAGTCACCCGCCGCGGCGCGGCCCTTCACCACCTTCTCCACCCGGCCCAGGTCCACCGACGTCTCCTCGAGGACGCGCAGCTCCTCCTGGTTCGTCAGCAGCGCCGCGAAGGCCTCCCGGACGGCCAACGCGCGCTCCGCCACCGAGGCCTTCACCCGCGCCTGCTCGGCACTCACGTTGCGCTCCGCCAGCTCGCGGCGGACGCCCCGCTGCCCGAAGATGAGCAGCGGCTGCTCCAACGACAGCTCGTGCACCACGGACGAGCCCGTGTTCACACCCGCCGCCAGCAACTGCGTGCCGTAGCTGAACGACGGGTTGGGCAGGATGTTCGCCTCGACGCGGTCCGCCGCCGCCACGTCCACGCGCGCGCGCTCCGCCGCCGTCCAGGGGCTGCGCTCGTCCAGCAGCGTCAGGGCCTGCTCCAGCGTCAGCTCGGACGGAGGCGCGGTCCCGGCCCGCTTCTGCTCCAGCGTCATCGGGGCGGTGGCCTGCTCCGCGCCCGCGCTCCCGGCCGTCAGCAGGCACAGGGTGCCCCATGTGATGAACCGCCTCATTCCGTCACCTCCGCCTCGCCCAGAACGCCTTCCAGCACCAACGACAGACATGGAACTCCCTCTGTGCTCAACCGCGCATCCGGCTCCGCCCAATGGGCGCGCACCGGCATGAAGCGCTTCAGGCCGCCACTCACGGACCGCGGGCCGCTACGAATCGTGGGACCCGCCTCGGCGCCGCGAGCCCCTGCCTCGTGGCTCCAACGATGACGGGCCTTGCTCCCGGCCCGCCTCGCCTCTGAGGCGCCGCTGGCCGCGACGCCCGACCACCGGCCGCGTGTCCCGCTGAAGCGCCTCACGCCGCCACCCCCGTCGTGCCGTGCACGGGGCCGTGGCCCTTCGGGTCGAGGTGCTCGACGCCCTCGTCCAGGTCGTCGTCCTCGTCATCCTTCGAACCCGAGGCCGACGTGCTGTTCCCCACGATGACGGAGTAGAAGGCCGGCAGCGCGAACAGCGACACCAGCACCGCCGTCACCAGCCCGCCGATGATGACCACCGCGAAGGGCCGCTGCGTCTCGCTACCCGCGCCGCTGGAGAGCGCCGCCGGCATCAACCCCAGCATCGCCAGCAGCGCCGTCATCAGCACCGCGCGGAAGCGGCTGGCCGCGCCGGCCGGGAGCGCCGTGTCCAGGGCCTCGCCCGTCTTGCGCCGGTCATCCACCGCGCTCACCACCAGCAGCGACGCCAGACACACCTGCCCCAGCAGCGTGATGAAGCCCACCGCCGCGCTCACCGACAGCGGGATGCCCGTGACGGCCAGCGCGAGCACGCCGCCGCACATCGCGAAGGGCGCCCCCGCCAGCACCGCGCCCGCGCTCCGCATGGAGCCCAGCGCCGCGTACAGCAGCGCGAACACCACCAGGAACGAGATGGGCACGATGACCGCCAGCCGGCCCAGCGCGCGCTCCTGGTTCTCGAACTCGCCGCCCCACTTGAGGAACGTGCCCTCGGGCACCGTCACCTCGCGCTCCACCGTGGCCATGGCCTCCTGGATGGTGGAGCCCATGTCGCGGCCCTCCACGTTGAACTTCAGCGCCAGGGTGCGGCTGTTCGCCTCGCGGTTGATGCTCGCGCGGCCCAGCGCCTTCTCCAGCTTCGCCACCTCGCGCAGCGGCACCTGGCCGCCATCCGCGGTGGGCACCCGGATGTTGCCGATGCGCGCCTCGTCATCCCGCTCCGAGCCCGGGAGGATGACGCGCACCGGGACGGGCCGCTCCTGCTCCCACAGCTCCGTCACCACCCGGCCGCCCAGCGCCGTCTCCACCAGGTCCTGCGCGGCGGCCACGTCCACGCCCACCCGCGCCAGCGCGGGACGGTCCAGCACCACCTGGAGCTGCGGGACGCTGGAGTCGCGGTAGAGCCCCAGGTCCACCACGCCCTCCACCTTCTGGAGCGACGTGACGGCCTGCTCCAGCGTGCCGCGCATGGCCGCCAGGTCCGTGCCGAAAATCTTCAGCACCACCTTGCCGCGCACGCCGCTGATGGCCTCCTCCACGCTGTCCTTGATGGGCTGCGAGAAGTTGAAGGCGACGCCCGGAATCTCCAGCAGCGAGGCGCGCATCTCCCGCACCAGCCGCTCCTTGTCCCAGCCCTTGCGCCACGTCTCCTCGGCGTTGAAGCGGACGAACGTCTTGCCCATGTTCACGGCCTCGTTGTCCGTGCCGTCCTCCGGGCGGCCCTGCTCGACGAGCACCTCCTTCACCTCGGGGAAGTCGAGCAGCCGGCGCCGCACCTCCAGGAGGATGTCCGCGCCCTTGCCCAGGGAGATGCTGGCCGGCATCTCCACGAAGATGTTGATGTCGCCCTCGTCCAGCTCCGGCAGGAACTCACTGCCCACCCGCGAGCCCACCACGCCGGTGACGAGCACCAGCGCCGCCATGCCCGCGAACACCAGCGCCTTGCGCGGCAGCAGCCAGGACACCGCGCGGGCGTAGCCGTCCCGCAGCGTGGTCAGCAGCTTCGGCTCCTTCACCTCCGCGTCCTTGGGCCGCAGCAGCAGCGCGCACAGGGCGGGCACCACCGTCAGCGCGAAGACGAGCGCGCCCACCAGCGCGAAGCTGTAGGTCAGCGACAGCGGCCGGAAGATGCGGCCCTCCACGCGCTCCAGCGTGAAGACGGGGATGAGCGCGGCGATGATGATGGCCATCGCGAAGAAGGTCGGCCGCGCCACGTCCAGCGCCGAGTGCAGGATGAGGCCCAGCATCTCCCGCCGCCGCCGGGGCCGCTGCACGCCCGCCTCGTGCAGCACGTTCTCCACCAGCACCACCGCGCCGTCCACGAGGATGCCAAAGTCGATGGCGCCCATGGAGATGAGGTTGGCGGGCAGGCCCACCATCTTCAGGCCGATGAACGCCGTCAACAGCGCCAGCGGGATGACGGACGCGACGATGAGCGAGCAGCGCAGGCTGCGCAGGAACAGCCACGCCACCGCCACCACCAGCAGCGCGCCGTGCAGCAGGTTGTGGTGCACCGTGGACAGCGTGTGCCCCACCAAATCATTGCGGTCGTAGAAGGCCTCGATGCGCATGCCCTTGGGCAGCACGTGCGAGTTCAGCTCCGCCACCTTCGCGTGCACGCCCTCCAGCACCGTGCTGGGGTTCTCCCCGCGGCGCAGCAGGACGACGCCCTCGGTGACGTCCATGTCCAGGTTGTGGCTCACCGAGCCGCGGCGCGGCGTGTGCGACGCCACCACGCGCGCCACGTCCCCCACCGTCACCGGCGTGCCGTCCTCGCTCTTGAGCACGATGCTCTGCACGTCCCGCGCGTTGCGCAGGTAGCCCACGCCGCGGATGAGCAGCTCCTGGTCGCCCTGTCGCAGGAAGCCGCCGCCCACGTTGCGGTTGGAGCGCTCCAGCGCCGCGGTGACGTCCGCCAGCGTCAGCTCGTGCGCGAGCAGCCGCGAGGGGTCCACCTGCACGTGGAACTCCTTCAGGAAGCCGCCCAGGCTGAGCACGTCCGCCACGCCGGGCACCTGGCGCAGGTGCCGCGCGATGTTCCACTCCATCTCCGAGCGCGTCTCCGTCAGGGTGTGCCGGTCGCTCAGCACGCGGAACTGGTAGATTTTGCCCAGCGGCGTGGCCTCGGGCGCCAGCCGCACGTCGGCGCCGTCCGGCATGTCCGCGTTGGACATGCGCTCGCCCACGATGGTGCGCGCCCGGAACGGGTCCACGCCGTCATCGAACGTCAGGAAGATGAGCGACAGCCCGAAGAGGCTCTCGCTGCGCATCTGCACCATGCCCGGCGTGCCGTTGAGCACGCGCTCCAGGGGCACCGTCACCTGCCGCTCGATTTCCTCGGGCGCCAGCCCGGGCATCTGCGCGATGACGTTCACCTGGAGGTTGGTGACGTCCGGGAACGCCTCCACGGGCGTCTCCAGGTAGGCCTTCACACCGAAGAGGCCGATGCCCAGCGTCAGCAGCAGGACGGGCAGGCGGCTCTTCACACAAAACGCGATGAGTGCTCTCAACATGGGTGGGTGTCCTCGCCGCGCCTAGAGAAGCTGGTCCGCCGCGCCATCCAGCAGCAGCGCGCCGCGAGTGACGACCTGCTCACCCGGTGAGAGACCGCCGATGACCTGCACTCGCCCGTCCACCGGCTGGGCGACGACGACGGGCCGCCGCACGTAGGTGCCCGCCGCCTCCTCCTGCACGTACACCACCGAGTCCTTGCCGTTGCGCAGCAGCACCGCCTCCACCGGCAGCGTCAGGATGGCGTCCGGCGAGTCGATGCGGACGCGCCCGAACATGCCGGGGCGCAGCCCGGTGGCGGGCGTGTCCAGGGTGACGCGCACCGGCGCCGTCCGCGAGCCCCCGGCCACCACCGCGCCCACCCACTCCACCTTCCCCACCAGCGGCGTGTGCACCGACGGCAGCGTCACCTGCACCCGCGCGCCCTCGTGCACCAGGGACAGGTCGCGCTCGAACACGTCCGCCATCACCCACAGCGCGGAGGGGTCGCCCACCTCCACCAGCGGGTCCCCGCCCGGCTGCACGGCGAGGCCGTCCACCGCGCTCCGGCTCAGCACCGTGCCCGCCAGCGGCGCGCGCAACACCACCGTCGTCCCGCTGCCCGTGCCCACGAAGCCCACCGACGCCTGCGCCCGCGCCAGCTCCGCCTTCACCTCCGCCAGCCGCGTCTCGGCGGACAGCCGCTCGCGCTCGGTGGTCACGCCCTGCTCGAACATGCGGACCTCGCGCTCGAAGGCCAGCTGGGCCTCGCGCAGCGTCGCCGTCGCCGTGGCCACCGCCGTGCGCGCCGCCGCGGCCTCCGGGCAGTCCAGCGTCACCAGGGCATCCCCCGGCTTCACGGTGTCACCCGTGCGCACATGGACGCTCACCACCCGGCCCGCCAGGGGCGCTACCACCCGGGACAGCGCTCCGTCCCGGAAGGCCACGCGCGCCGGGGCCTGGACCGCCGCGCTGCTGGCGTCCGCCTTCACCGGGGTGACGGTGACGAAGGCCCGGGAGGCCTCGGCGAGCTGCACCACCCCCTCCTTCAGGGGCGCGGGGGCCGCGCGCTCGGAGGTGGCGGGAGGGGTGGAGGCGCCCGAGCAGGCGGCGGTGGAGAAGGCCCAGAGGCCGAGGAGCAGGGTCCTGTTCATGCCCAGTCCCCTGAGCAAGTCCGGGCCCACCGCGCCATGGGCTCAACCCACTGAAATCATTGATGAACCCCACGCTCACCGGGCAGGCGTGACTGGTGCTTATTGAACCACCTGTGCACTTTCGCCACAGTGTCCGGCGTGCGCATCTCCACGAAACTGGGCCTGGGACTGACGCTGACGAGCGCCGTCATCCTGGGCTCCTACGGCTACAGCCAGCTCCAGCGGGAGGAGCACGACCTGCGGACGGCCACCGAGCAGTCGACGCGGCTGCTGGGCACGGCCCTCCAGGTGGCCATGGAGAACGCCTTCCGGGACGGTCAGGCGGGGGACGTGAACGAAATCCTCGAGTCGCTGGAGCGCCGCGACCCCACGGTGGACCTGTTCGTCTTCGACGCCCGGGGCGCGGTGGTGGTGCGCTCACCGGGCAGCACCCAGACGCTCCATCTGGTGGAGGACGCGTCCCAGCGGGTGCTGAAGACGCACCACTCGCTCACCCACTTCACGGGGCCGGACAAGCTGACCCACCTGCTCATCGTCCTGCCGCTGCGGGATGACGGTGGCGGCGCGATTGGCGCGCTGGGCGTGGTGAAGCCCCTGGACGGGCTGCGGCAGGACCTGGAGCGCACCACCCGGACCACCGTGCTCTCGGTGCTGACGCTCATCGCCGGCATCTCCGTGGTGGGCTGGCTGCTGCTGATGCTCTACCTCCAGCGCCCCCTGGAGCGCGTGGTGCGCGGCATGCGCGCGGTGCGCGGCGGCGACTTCACCGCCACGGTGGTGGCCGGCGGCGACGACGAGGTGGGCGAGGTGGTCCACGCCTTCAACGCCATGGTGACGGAGCTGCGCGTGGCGCGGCAGCGGCTGTCGGAGGAGGCGGACTCACGGCTCGCGCTGGAGGCGGGCCTGCGGCGCGTGGACAAGCTCGCCGCCGTGGGACAGCTCTCCGCGGGGTTGGCGCATGAAATCGGCTCGCCGCTGCTCATCCTCAACGGGCGGGCGCAGGCCCTGGCCGCGCGCGCGGAGCTGCCGGACGACGTGCGGCGCAACGCGCGCATCCTGGTGGAGCAGTCGGACCGCATCGAGCGCATCGTCCGCCAGCTCCTGGACCTGGCGCGCCGCAAGCCCTCGCGGCTGGAGCCCCTGGACGCGCTCGCCTCGGTGCGCGCCGTGGTGGAGTTGCTGGAGTTCGACGCCCGCAAGCGCGACGTCCGGCTGACCTTCGACTTCGAGCCCGCGCTGCCCCGCGTGATGGCGGACGGCGACGGCCTGCAGCAGGTGACGCTCAACCTGCTCACCAACGCGCTGCGCGCCACGCCCCGGGGCGGCGAGGTGCGCGTGGCGCTGAAGCCCTCCACCTTCCAGCCCGCCCCCGGCCTGCGCGAGCGCCAGGGCGTCTGCCTCTCCGTGGAGGACACCGGCGTGGGCATGGACGCGGAGGCGCTGGAGCGCGTCTTCGAGCCCTTCTTCAGCACCTGGGGCACCCACGGCGGCACGGGCCTGGGCCTGCCCGTGGTGAAGGCCATCGTCGCCGAGCACGGCGGCGCCATGACGGTGACGTCACAGCAGGGCCAGGGCAGTCACTTCGTCGTACACATCCCTTCCGCGACGGAAGAGGGAACGGGGGCGGTATGAGCACTCCCAGGAAGCGCCTGCTCGTCCTGGATGATGACGCGGGGGTCGTGGACTTCCTCTGCGAGAGCCTGGACGCGCGCGGCTACGAGGCCGTGGGCCGCACGTCGCCCGAGGAGGCGCTGAGCCTCTTCGAGCGCGAGTCCTTCGACCTGGTCATCACCGACGTGGAGATGCCGCGCATGCGCGGCACCGAGGTGCTGGAGGCGCTGCTGACGCGCAAGCCGGGCCAGTTGGTGGTGCTCATCACCGCTTTCGGCAGCGTGGAGCTGGCGGTGGCGGCGGTGAAGGCCGGCGCCTGCGACTTCGTCACCAAGCCCTTCAACATGGACGCGCTCGTCCTCACGCTGGAGCGCGCCTTCCGCGAGCGGCAGCTCCGCCGTGAAATCGTGCGCCTGCGCGCGGCCGTCCCCGGGGACACGCCCGGCGGGCTGGTGGCCCGCAGCGCCGCCATGCAGAAGGCGCTGGAGGTCTCCCGGCGCGCGGGGCGCAGCGACGCCACCGTGCTGCTGACGGGGGAGACGGGCACCGGCAAGAGCTCCCTGGCGCGCTTCATCCACGAGTCCAGCAACCGGCGCGCCCAACCCTTCCTCCAGCTCAACTGCGCCGCCCTGCCCACGAGCCTGGCGGAGAGCGAGCTGTTCGGCGCCAGGCGCGGCGCGTACACCGACGCGCGCGAGGACCGGGCCGGCGTCTTCGTGTCCGCGGGCGGCGGGACGCTGTTCCTCGACGAGGTGGGCGAGCTGTCCCTGGAGGTGCAGGCCAAGCTGCTCCAGGCGCTGGAGACGGGGCGCGTGCGCCCGCTGGGCGCGAGCACGGAGACGCCCGTGCGCGCCCGCGTGCTGGCCGCCACCAACCGGCCGCTGGAGACGCTGCTGCGCGAGGGCCGCTTCCGCGCGGACCTCTACTACCGGCTCAACGTCATCCGCATCGAGGTGCCCCCGCTGCGCGAGCGGCGCGAGGACATCCTCCCGCTGGTGGACTTCTTCCTCGGCCGGCTAGGCGAGCAGCAGTCGCGCGAGGTGCTGGGCGTGTCCGCCAGCGCCCTGAAGCGGCTGATGGCCCACGCGTGGCCGGGCAACGTGCGCGAGCTGGCCAACCTGCTGGAGCGCGCGGTGGCCCTGGCGGACCACGACACGCTGGTGCCGGAGGACTTCGACCTGCCGGGCGGCGACGACAGCGGCCTCACGTCGCTGCTCAGCCGCGCGTCGGGGGAGGACGCGCCCCTGGAGGAGGTGGAGCGCGCCTACGTGCGCCGGGTGGTGGAGGCGCAGGGGGGCAACAAGGCCGCCGCCGCGCGCATCCTGGGCATCAACCGGCGCACGCTGTACCGCAAGCTGGACCTGGAGGAGTAGGCCCCGCGGACCTCAGTCCGCCAGCGGCATGCCCCAGTCGGGCTGGCCGCGCTCGCCCAGCACCCAGCGGTACACCTCCAGCACCTGCTCCGCCTTCGCCTTCCAGGTGAAGTACTTGAAGACGCGCTCACGGGCGCGCTCGCCCATGGGGCGGATGACGGACGGGTCCGCGGCCAGCCTCGCCAGCACCTCGCGCACGCGGACGACGATCTCCTCCGGCGTCCCCATGGGGATGGCGAAGCCGGTGGCCGGGCTCACGATTTCCCCCGGGCCGCCGTAGTCCATGACGATGGGCACCAGCCCCAGGGCCATGGCCTCGCACACCACCGCGCCGCCGAACTCGCGCACGCTGGGGAAGCCGAAGATGTGGTTCTTCGACAGCCGGCCCTGGAGCTCGTGGTGCTTCACCCAACCGGCGAACGTCACGCCGGACTCGATGCCCTCGCGCGCCGCCTGGGCCTTGAGGTTGGCCATCTCCTGGCCGTCGCCGATGTACTCCAGCACCACCTTGCCCTCGCGGATGAGCGGCGCGGCGGCCTCCATCAGCATGGCCATGCCCTTGTAGGGGACGAAGCGGCCCACGAAGGCCACCCGCAGCGGCAGCGCCACCGGGCCCTCCGACTTCGCCGAGCCGAAGCGCCGCACGTCGATGGCGTTCTCCGGCACGTACACCGTCTTGCCCTGCCACCTGTCGGACACCTGCCCCCGCGTGGCGCGCGAGCCGGTGAGGATGGCGGACGCGTTGTCCCGCGTGGACTTGTAGAAGGGCATCAGCTTGTAGGCGTCCCGGATGTAGCTGAGCCACTCCTTCTCCCGCCGCCGCGCGCCGCCGAAGCCCTTGGGCCAGGGCAGGCCGCCGTTGAGGGGCCCCATGACGAAGGGCACGCCCGCCTTCTTGCACCGCGCCGCCAGCGTGCTGGGCGTGGTGGGGCTGATGGGCGTGTAGCGGTGCACCAGGTCGAACTCGCCCGCCTCGATGCGCGGCCCGAAGCGGCGCCAGAGCACCTCCTCGAAGTAGTAGTAGGGCAGCGCGCTGAGCGCGGTGGCCGTGGTCCACCCCACGCCGGTGCTGCCCCGCAGCACCTCGCCCACCTTGTCGAGCGGCTTCTCCACCGGGGTGGAGTCCAGCGCGGTGAACTGCGAGCCCTCCTGCACGCCCTGCTTCAGGATGTTCTCCCGGTTGCGGACGTGGGTGACCAGGTGCACGTCGGCCACCTCCGTCAGCGCGCGGTAGAGCGACCAGCCCTCCAGCGGGACGCTCACCCAGTCAGGGTTGCACAGCTCGGCAATCAAGAGGACGCGTGGGCGGGGAGCAGGCATACGTGCCACTCCATCTATCCCAACCCGTGCCTGGGATGTAGCCTCCTCCGGTCCCGATGTACGCCCCTCCCCGGCCGCCCTACCTGCGCTTCGCCGCGCTGCTCGCAGTCCTGGTGCTGGCCACCGTGGGCGGCGCCATCCTCCACCCTGTGGTCGCGCTGGCCCCAGTCCTGGGTATCGGGGTGGTGTGGGTCATCCTGAAGGTGCCGGTGAAGTACCCGGTGTTGGTGGTGACCTGGCTCGTCCTGGCCGTGGACTACGTCCCCGAGCGCCCCCAATGCGGCCTGTGGCCCTCGCCCCTGTATCCGTTGGGCGAGCTGATGTTCGCGCAACTCAGCTACATCACCAAAATCGGGGCGCTGCGCTTCCCGTTGGTGGACGTGCTCATCGTCGGGCTGATGGGGCTGGCGATGTACCGGCGGGTGAAGGGGTTGAAAATCGACCCGGAGCCCCTGCCCATGCCCCGGCCGCTCATCGCCGTGGTGGCGCTGTCCCTGGTCGCCATCCTCTGGATTGAGGTGCGGGGCATCGCCCGGGGCGGGGACATCAAGAACTCACTCTGGCAATGGCACCAGGCCGCGATGATGCCCTTCATCGTCGCGATGTATCACTACGCCATGCGGGGTCCCGAGGACTGGCCCGCCTTCGCGAAGACCATCATCCTCGCGGGGCTCACCAAGTCCGCGGTGAGCACCTACTTCGGCATGGTGGTGGTGCACGAGCTGGGCGTGGAGGTGGAGTACACCACGTCCCACTCCGACTCGATGACGTTCGTCTTCGCGCTGCTGGTGTCGACGATGCGGGTCATCGAGAAGCCCAAGCCCGCGCACATGCTGCGCGGGCTTCTCATCATCGCGCTCATCGGCATTGGCATGATTTTCAATGACCGGCGCCTGGCCTACGTGAGCTTCGCGGGCTGCCTGCTGGCCGCCTTCCTCATCAACCCGTGGACGCCGCTGAAGCGGTTCGTGGTCCGGCTGGCGCCGCTCTTCGCGCCCTTCCTCATCGTGTACATCGCGGTGGGGTGGAACTCCGGCTCGTCCGTCTTCTCGCCGGTGCAGACCATCCGCTCGCTGATTGACGGCCAGGGCGGCGAAGGCAACCTGGACTACCGCGACATCGAGAACCTGGACGTCATCGCCACCTGGGCCCAGTTCCCGATATTGGGCACCGGCTACGGCCACGAGTTCCTGGAGCCCATCCCCCTGCCGGACATCGCCTTCGTCTTCCCGCAGTACCGCTTCCATCCCCACAACTCGCTGCTGGGGCTGTTCGCGTTCGGAGGGATGCTCGGCTACACGGGCGTGTGGATGTACCTGGCCGTCACCGTCTACCTAGTGGTGCGCGCGTACCACCGCACCGACGTGTCGGAGTACCGCGCCGCCGCGCTCGTCATCGTGGGCCTGGTGGCCACGTACATCAACCAGGTGTTCGGCGACATGGGCATCATCTCGTACATCTGCACGTTCCAGATATCGCTGGCCGTGGCGATGACGTCGAAGCTCGCCGTGCACACCGGCGCGTGGCCCATGCCCCACAGCCGCGTGCTGGGGCCCGCGCCCACCGCGCCCGTGCCGCCTCCGGGCGCCATCGTCTATCCCAACGAAGAAGAGGCCCCGACTCCCACCGCGCGCCCGGGCGGCACGTGACGGCTACAGCAGCGTGCCGCGCAGGATGAGCTCCGCCGTGGTGAAGTAGATGACCAGCCCGCTGACATCCACCAGCGTGGCCACGAAGGGCGCGGACGCGCTCGCCGGGTCGAAGCCCAGCCGCCGCAGCAGGAACGGCAGCATCGAGCCCGCCAGCGTCCCCCACATCACCACGCCCAGCACGGACAGGCCCACGGTGAGGGCCACCTTGAGGAAGTGCTCGCCGTAGAGGTGGAACAACCCCTGCCACAGCAGGATGCGCGTCATCCCCACCGCCCCCAGCACCGCCCCCAGGAGCAGGCCGGACACGATTTCGCGCCGGAACACCCGCCACACGTCGCGCAGCCGCACCTGCGCCAGCGCCAGCGCGCGGATGACCAGCGTGGAGGCCTGGCTGCCGGCGTTGCCGCCCGCGGAGATGATGAGCGGCACGAAGAGGCTGAGCACCACCGCGCGGGCAATCTCGTCCTGGTAGCGCGTCATCGCGGTGGCGGTGAGCATCTCCGACAGGAAGAGCACCAGCAGCCAGCCCGCGCGCTTCTTCAACATCGCGCGCAGCCCCACCTCCAGGTACGGCGCGCCCAGGGCCTCCGTGCCGCCCACCTTCTGGATGTCCTCGGTGGCCTCCTCCTGCACCACGGCGACGATGTCATCCACGGTGACGATGCCCTTCATCCGCCCCCGCGCGTCCACCACGGGGATGGCGCCCAGGCCGTGGCGCCCGAAGAGGCGCCCCACCTCCTCCTGGTCCGTGTCCTCGCGCACGCGCACCAGGTCCGTGCGCATCACGTCGCGCACCGCCTTGTCCGGCGTGGCCTGGAAGAGCTGGCGCAGCGACACCACGCCCACCAGGCGCTGCTCCGAGTCCAGCACGTAGGCGTAGTAGACGGTCTCCACCTGCTCCCGGGCCTGACGGCGCAGGTAGCTGAGGGCCTCGTCGATGCGCAGCTCCGGGCGCACGCGCACGAAGCGCGGGTTCATCAGCCCGCCCGCGGCGTCCTCGCCGTACGCCAGCAGCGCCCGCACCTCGCGCAGGGACGGCGCGTCGAGCAGGGCCAACCAGTCCTCCCGCGCCTCGGGAGGCAGCCGCTGCACGACGTCCGCCGCGTCATCTGGCGCCATCACCCGCAGCCACGTGCCGCGCTCGCCGGGCGAGAGCGCCTGGAGCAGCCCCACCTGCTCCGGCGGCTCCAGGGTGGCGAAGAAGTCCCGCGCGCGCTCGGGTGACAGCAGGTGGAAGCCCTCCACCCGCTCGCGCGGCGACAGCACGGGCCACGCGTCGCGCAGCTCGTCCTCGTGGACCGGCTCGGCCTCCGGCGACATGACACCTCCCCCCTCGCCGAGGCACCGCCCCCAGCGTCACCGCTCCGAGGTCCCTGGCTCCCCCGGCAACACGACGTGGAAGGTGCTCCCCGAGCCCTCGTCCCCGGGGGACTCCGCCCAGATGCGGCCCCCGTGGCGCTCGACGATGCCCCGGGCGATGGACAACCCCAGCCCGAGCCCGCCGTACGAAATCCCGTGCGCGCGGCTGAAGCGCTCGAAGATGTGCTCCAGCTTCCCGCCGGGAATCCCGAGCCCGTGGTCCACCACCTCCACGTGCACGCGGCCGCCCTCCTCGCGCGCGGCGAGGCGGATGCGCCCGCCCTCCGGCGAGTAGCGCAGCGCATTGGAGACCAGGTTGGTGAACACCTGGTCCAACCGCTCGCGGTCCCCCGGCACCACCAGCCCCTCGGGCGCGTCCAGCTCGATGCGCTGACCGTCCGGCAGGGGCTCGAAGTGCGCGGACACCTCGCGCAGCAACGCGCCCACGTCCAGCGCGGAGGGCCGCAGGTGCAGCTCGCCCCGCTGGATGCGGCCCACGTCGAGCAGGTTCTCCACCAGCTTCGCCATCCGGTTCACGCTGCGGTGGAGGCCGTGCAGCGCCTTGTCCATGCCCTCCGGCACCGTCTCCCCGGCCCGCACCGTGGCCAGGTGCGCGAAGCTCCGCGCCGCCTGGAGCGGCGTGCGCAGCTCGTGCGCCGCCATGGTGAGGAACATGTCCTTGGCCTCGCTGGCCGCGCGCAGCGTCTCCACCGCCCGGCGCGCATCGTCGATGTCCGTCGCCGTGGAGACCCAGCCGGCGAGCTGGCCCCGCTCGTCCCGCTCCGGGATGGTGCGCGTCAGGAACCAGCGGTAATCCCCCGCCGAGCGCCGGAGCCGGCACTCCCGCTCCAGCGGCTTGCCCTCGCGCTGGGCCACCTCCCAGGCCGAGCGCAGCGCGGGCACGTCCTCCGGGTGCAGACAGCGCAGCGTGTCCTTCCACTGGCGCCCCTGCTCCGGCGACAGCCCCGCGTAGTCCAGCCAGCCCCGGTTGGCGTAGCCGATGGTGCCATCCACCAGCAGCTCCCAGACGAACTGGGGCATGGTGTCCACCATCCTGCGGAAGCGCAGCTCGCCCTGCTGCTCCAGCATCCGCCGCTCGCGCTCCCAGAGCGTGGACTCGCGCTGCTGGAGCCGCTGCTGCTCCAGGTACAGCCCGACGAAGGCCTCCACCTTCCAGCGCAGCACATCCGGATGGAAGGGCTTCACCACGTAGTCCGCGGCGCCCATCGCGTAGCCATGCACCAGGTGCGCTTCATCGCGGTTGTGGGCCGTGAGGAAGATGATGGGCGTGTAGCGCGTGCGCTGGCGCTGACGGATGAGGCGGGCCGTCTCGAAGCCGTCCACGACGGGCATCTGCACGTCCAGCAGGATGACGGCGAACTCCTCCTGCAGCAGCCACCGCAGGGCCTCGGGGCCCGACGTCGCCCGCACCAACCGCTGTCCGAGCGGCTCCAGGACCGCCTCCAGCGCGAGCAGGTTGGCCGCGTTGTCGTCTACCAGCAGGACCGGTGCATGGAACGTGGCTTGCTCGGGCGCTCTCACCCGTGATGCCTCCCTTCGGACCTGACCCCAGGCGGTAATGCGCCCAGGGTCATTTGGCAACGGGTCCGGCCCGCTCCGCCCGTTGGTCACCGGGCGAAAACAAAGGCCCCGGCCAGGACGTTCCCATCATGGGCCGCGTCCCCCGGCATCACCAGTCCTGGAACGACACCGGGCGGGCCAGTGACGGCCCGCAAACACCTGTGCATGCGGGAGGGCGTCCTACCGTGCGCCCCGCTACACCACCGCCCGCTGGAGCATCAGCGCGAGCATGTCCGCGCTGCGCTCGCTGCTGAACGTCGTCTCCACCTTGCGGCGGCCCGCCTCGCCCAGCCGGTGCGCCTCTTGCGCGTCGCGTGCCACGGCCTCCAGCTTGTCCGCCAGGATGTTGGGCTGCTGCGGGGGGACGAGGATTCCGTCCACGCCATCATCCACCAGCTCCGGCACACCGCCCGCGCCCGTGACGACGACGGGCACGCGCATGGCCATGGCCTCCATGATGGCCACGCCCAGCGGCTCCTGGAGGCTGGCCAGCGAGAAGATGTGCGCGCGCTCGATTTCGCCGCGCACCGTGTCCTCGCTCACCGCGCCGAGCAGCGTCACCGCGTCGCCCAGCCGCGTCTCCTGGATTTTGGCCTCCAGCACCTTGCGGTACGTGGTGCCGCCCGCCTCGTCCTCGCCCGCGATGGCCAGCCGCGCGTCCAGCCCCTTCGCGCGGAGCAGCCCCACCGCGTCGATGAGGTCCGCGTGGCCCTTGCAGGGGTTGAGCCGGCCGCAGGAGAAGATGCGCAGCGGGCCTTCGCCGGTCCACGGCGCGTACGCCACGGAGCGGTTGAACTTGCGCAGCTCCACGCCCATGGGCGCCAGCTCGATGCGCGACGGCAGCGCGCCGGCGAGTTCGTCGTTCACTTCCTGGAGCAGCTTCTTCGTGATGACGAAGGCGAACCGCGCGTGCCGCCACTTCTCACGCTGGTTGGGGCCGTAGTCGTCCAGCGGCCCGTGCAGCGTCAGGCTGTACGTGAGCCCCGACAGGAGGTGCGCGAAGAGCGCCACGTGCGCGGCGTTGGCGCAGGAGTGCACGTGGACGTGCGTCCAGCCCCGCTCGCGCGCCAGCGAGGCCAGCCGGCCGCCCATGACGGCGAAGGCGAGCAGTTGGGCGCGGCCCTTCGCGTCCAGGCCCTCCGCGCGGGCGATGGAGGCCAGGCAGCGGGCCCAGCCGGACGGCATGGCGCGGGCCACCTCCGCGGCGGCCTTCACGACGCCCAGCGGCCCGGGCGGCATGAGGTACTCCGTGCGCGCCATGGCCTCGTGCGCCCAGCGGTGCGAGATGATGCCCGCGGGCGGCGGACGCGTGGACACCAGCTCTGGCGACACGCCCTTGCCCGGCAGCGCCTGCAGCTCGCGCCAGAAGAAGATGTGTGTCTGTCCGGGGAACTCGGGAATCAGGTAGCCAATCTTCTGCACGCTGGATGGCATAACACGCCTGCCCGCCCCTGCCACCGCGTGGGTGGCCGCGTACCCAGCGGAGGGGCGCGCCGAGGTGCCCACGCGCCGGCCGCGCCCCGCGCCTCGCCGCGTCCCCTGGCGGGTGGGCAGGCCGGCGCGCCCTGAACTGCCCGGAGAGGCCGTTGGGCCGACGCCACGCGTTGCGCTATACCGAGCGCCTCCCCATGGCCGCCGATTCCAGCCCGCCGCCCGCAGACGCCACCTCGCCCGACAGCGCCATTCCTTCTCCGGCGCTGCAACGGCTGTGGTTCGCCCTGGAGCGCCACGCCTGGAGGTTCCTCACCGTGGTGCCCGCCCACCCGGGCGCGCCCGCGCTGGAGGCCGCCACGGCGGTGCTGGAGGCCGGCGCGCCGTACGCGTACCTGGAGAAGATCCACCTCGAGGACGCCAGCGGCCTGTCCCCCACCGCCGCGTCGCAGAAGGTGCTGGAGCTGCGCGAGCGCGTGTCCCGAGGCGAGCGCGTCGTCGCCGTCATCGACTCGCTGGTGACCCGCCCGGCCAGCCTGCCCCTGGCGCTCGCCGCCGACGGCTGCCTGCTGTGCGTCACCCTGGGCGAGACGGACTTCAGCGCCGCCAACAAGACGCTGGAGTTCGTGGGCCACGAGCGCTTCCTCGGCAGCGTCACCTTTCCCCGGCTGACGAAGAAGCAGCGCCGGGCGTTGGCAAAGAAGAACCCGAAGCCATGACCTCCGCCTCCGCGCCCCGGCTCAGCGTCGTCATCGCCACCTACAACCGGCTGCCGCTCATCACCCGGCTGCTGTGGCAGCTCGCCGGGCAGACGCTGCCGCCCGAGCAGTTCGAGGTCGTCGTGGTGGACGACGGCTCGAAGGAGCCCACGCGCGAGCCGCTCCAGGCCCTGGCCCTGCCCTACACCCTGCGCGTGGAGGTCCAGCAGAACGCCGGCGCCGCCGCCGCGCGACACCGGGGCGTCCTGGCCGCCCGGGGCGAGGTGGTGCTCGTCACCGACGACGACATGCAGGTGGCCCCGGACTTCCTGGAGCGGCACCTGGCCCACCACCCGGAGGGCTCGCGCGTCGTCGTGCTGGGCCGCATCCGCCCGGACCCGGCCATTGGCGACATGCCGCTGTTCGAACGCTGGTACGCGTACCTCAACAACCGCATGGCGGACGAGCTCTCCGTCCCCGGCGCGCGCGCCCGCGGCGTCCACCTGTTCACCGGCAACGTGTCCTTCCCCCGCGCCGACTACGTGGGCGTGGGCGGCTTCGACAAGTCCCTGGGCCAGTCAGAGGACGTGGAGCTGGGCGTGCGGCTGGAGAAGGCCGGCTGCGCCTTCGTCTTCGCGCGGGACGCGTACGTGTTGCACGGCAGCGACCACGTCTCCTTCGAGCGCTGGCTGAAGCGCGCGCACCGCTACGGCATGTTCGACACGCAGGTGGCCCGGAAGCACCCGGACGTGCGCGACGTGAACCCGCTGCGGCTGCTGTTCCAGACCAACCCCCTCACCCGCCCGCTGCTGGCCGCCACGCTGGTGGCGCCGGAGGCGTCGCGGGTGCTGACGCGCGCGGTGATGCACGCCGCGAACGCGGCGGACAAGCTGGGCCTGGAGAAGGCCGCCTTCGCTGGCACCTCGGTGGTGTACGGCATGGAGTATCTGCGCGGCGCGCGCGGCGAGGCCGGCGGCTGGACGGGCATCGCCCGCGAGGTCGCCCGCTACCTGCAGGGCCGGGGGGAGTAGTCACACACCATGCTGAAGGCCAGGGACTCGATGATTGGCTCGCTCGTGACGGATGCGCTGGAGCTGGCGAAGGCCGCCAATGGCAACTCGGATGCGAAGTCCATTGCCAAGGTGGTGCTGACCAGTGATTCGTACCGCATCACCGCGCTCAACCGCGCCCGTGAGGCCGCGCTGGCGTACCGCATCCCCCTGCTGAACCACGTGCTGCGCGTGGCGCAGACGGCGGTGATGGGGATTGAGATTGGCAAGGACGTCACGCTCGGCAAGGGCGTGTACTTCGTGCACAGCCTGGGCGTCGTCATCGGCGGCGACGCGCGCATCGGCGACCGGGTGCGCTTCTACGGCAACAACACCGTGGGCACCGCGAAGGACAACGGCTACCCCGTCATCGAGGATGACGTGTGGATTGGCGCGGGGGCCCGGATTCTCGGCCCGGTGCGCATCGGCGCGCGCTCGCGCATCGGCGCCAACGCGGTGGTGCTCCAGGACGTGCCGCCGGACAGCGTGGCCGTGGGCATCCCCGCGCGCATCTTCCCGCGCAAGGACACGGACGAAGTCGCGCTCTAGCGCGGCGGGACGGGCGTGCCGATGGAGGACGGAGTGAAGCGTTCACGGACGAAGGCGGGCGCCGCGGTCCTGTCGGGTGCGCTGCTCGCCGGTGGCTCGGTGGCAGTGGCGCAGGCAGTGGGCGCGGAGGCGCCGGGTGCGAGCGGCAACTCGGCGGCGGCCAGCGGCACGGCAGCCAGCGCCCCGAGCGGCGCTGCCACAGCGGCCCCTGGCGGTACCACCGACACCGCCGCGGCGAGCCTCACCGCCAGCCTGGAGAAGACCGCCCCGCTGATGCTGTACGACGGGGGCCTGGCCTCGGGCTGGACGGACATCGGCTGGGCGCAGCGCCAGCTCCCCAAGGGCGCGCCCGCGCGCATGCGCATGTTCAACTACGGCGGGTGGATTCTCTACCGGCCCAAGCTGGAGGGGACGTTCGGCGCGCTCTCGTTCCGGCTCAGCGCCCCGGAGGCCTTCGGCGAGTTCCTGGAGGTCCGTCTGGACGCGCCGGGCGCCGCGAGCTTCCCGCGCATCCCCGTCACCCCCGAGCTCGAGGTCCGCAGGGACGGCGAGTGGGCTGAAATCATCATCCCCATGGAGCTGCTCAACCCGCGCGGCCAGCCGTTCGACCGCGTGGTGATGCGCGCGTCCAAGAGCGTGGGCCGGGAGTGGGTGCTCTTCGACAAGGTGGCGCTGGCGGCCCTGCCGCCCGAGCTGGCCGCCGCGCTCGCCGCCGGGGGCGGACGCCAGGGTCAGGGCAGCGGCCGCGAGGCCCCCATGACCATCGACTGCACCGCGCCGGGCCACCGCATCAGCCCGCTCATCTACGGCATCGCCTTCGACGGGCTCACCGAGAAGAAGGACAAGCACCAGTACGAGGTCGGCGCCACCTCGCGCCGCTGGGGCGGCAACCCCACGTCCCGCTACAACTGGAAGCTGGGCGGCACGTGGAACACGGCGAACGACTGGTTCTTCCAGAACGTCGACATCGGCGTGAGCTACGACGACTTCCTGGAGTCCAACCGCAAGCACGGCATGAGCTCCGCGCTGACGGTGCCGATGCTCGGCTGGGTGGCCAAGGACGCGAAGTCGGTGGGCTTCCCGGTGATTCGCTTCGGCCCGCAGCAGCAGGAGGACAACGGCTCGGGCAACGGGCTCGCCCGGGACGGCACGCCGCTGAAGCCCGGCGCCCCGACGCTCACCAGCACCGAGGCGTCCCCGGAGTTCATCGCCGAGTGGATTCAGGCCATCCGCAAGAAGGACCAGGAGCGCGGCCAGCGCAGCGTCCAGATGTACATCCTGGACAACGAGCCCATGCTCTGGAACTCCACGCACCGCGACGTGCACCCAGAGCCGCTCACGTATGACGGGCTCCTGGAGCGCACCATCGCCTACGGCACCGCGGTGCGGAAGGCGGACCCGGAGGGCCTCATCGCGGGCCCGGCCGAGTGGGGCTGGACGAACTACCTGTGGTCCGCGGCGGACTTCGCGCCGGGGAAGATGCCGCACTCGGACCGGCGCGCGCACGGCAACGTGCCGCTGCTGCCCTGGTACCTGCGGCAGCTTCGCGAGCACGAGAAGAAGACGGGCGTGAAGCTGCTCGACATCGTGGACCTGCACTTCTATCCGCAAAGCAACGTGGGCGTGGGACTGGAGGGCAACACCGACCCGGCCACCAACGCGCGCCGCATCCGCTCCACGCGCGGGCTGTGGGACCCCACGTACAAGGACGAGTCCTGGATTGGTGAGCCCATCCGGCTGATTCCGCGCATGAAGGAGTGGATCGCCGACAACGCCCCAGGTCTGCGCATCTCCATTGGCGAGTACAACTTCGGCGCCTTCCGGCACATGAGCGGCGGCCTGGCCCAGGCCGAGGCGCTGGGCCGCTTCGCGCAGGAGAACATCTACTCCGCCTACTTCTGGCAGTACCCCACCGAGGGCTCGCCGGTGTTCTGGGCGTTCCGCGCGTTCCGGAACTTCGACGGCAAGGGGGGCCGCTTCCAGGACATGTGGGTGCCGGCGAAGGCCGCCGAGGGCACCAGCGTGTTCGCCTCGCGAGACGAGGCGGGCGGCAAGCTGGTGGCGGTGGTGCTCAACTTCGACCCCGACCAGGCGGCCCAGGCGCAGATTGAACTCAAGGGCTGCGGTACACTCGACAGCGTGCGCGTGCTGGGCTACTCGGGCGCACCTGGGGGGTTCACCGAGCAGACTCCCGGTGCGAAGGCCGCGGGCTCACTGACACAGCGGCTGCCGCCCTATTCCATGACCGTGCTCGACCTGACGGTGAAGAAGCCATGAGCTCCGCCGCTGCCCCCGTTCCCCCGCAGACTCCCTTCACCACCGGCCGCGCGCGCCTGAACATCGGCCAGCTCGCCATCGACCAGCTCACGTTCGACGAGGCCGTGACGGAGATTGGGCGCCTGGTGGATTCCCGCCAGGGCGGCTACGTCTTCACGGCCAACGTGGACCACGTGGTGCTGGCCGAGGACAACGCGCAGTTCCGTGAGGCGTACTCGCGCGCCACGATTTCGGTGGTGGATGGCATGCCCATCGTCTGGGCCTCGCGCGCCATGGACGTGCCGCTGCCCGAGCGCATCGCGGGCTCGGACCTCATCCTCCCGCTGATGAAGCTGGGGGCGGAGCGCAAGTGGCGCGTGTTCCTGCTGGGCGCGGGCCCGGGCGTGGCGGAGAAGGTGGGCCGCATCGTCGGCGAGCAGTACGGCGTGGAGGTGGTGGGCTGGGATTCGCCCATGGTGCGCCTGGACGGCGGCGACGCGCAGAACGACCCGATTGTCGCGAAGATTCGTGAGAAGGACCCGCACCTGCTCCTGGTGGCGCTCGGCAGCCCGAAGCAGGAGGTGTGGATTTCGCAGGTCGCGTCCAAGCTGGGGCCCACGGTGGCGATTGGCATTGGCGCGGGGTTGGACTTCATCGCGGGCACGGCGAAGCGCGCGCCCGTGTGGATTTCGCGCGCGGGCTTCGAGTGGCTCTACCGGCTGGTGAACGAGCCCAAGCGCCTGTGGCGGCGGTACATCCTGAATGACTCCCGCTTCGCCACGATTCTGCTGCGGGAGTTCTGGCAGCGAACGGGGGCGCAGAAGTCGGAGTAGGCGGCACGGCGGTGCGTCACACGGGGGTGAACTTCATCCCCGTGGCCCCGGACTGTTCCAGGGCGGCCTTGAGGTCCTCCGAGACGATGAGGGCGATGGGCCACCCCCACGTGCGAAACACCTGGGCATCGCCCACCTTCGTCGGGTCGATGCGCAGGCCCGCGACGGAACGGTACTGACCGAGTTTCTCCGGCCTCTCGTCCTCGGGCTTCCAGTACAGCACCTCTCGGGTTGCACGGTCGTCGATGCAGCGGATGAGCTTCGTGGCGACCAGGAGGAGGTACTGGTCTGGCTGCCCCGCAAGGTCCACGGGAAGGAGCTGCACGTCGGCGGGGGCTCTCTCCGCGAAGAGCGACGCCACCCGAACGTGAGCCACGGGCGCCACCCCGATGCCGGCAGTGCAGAAGTCCAACCGCCGCCCAGGCTCGTCGATGGGGATCCTCAGTCGGCCTCGTTCCTCACGGACGGCACGTCCCGCAGCGTACATCCAGGGGTCCTCAACCTCATGCCCTTGCGCATCCAAGGGGTCACCCAGGTCCCAGTTTCCCGGCTGCCTGTCTTCGGTCAGTTTGAAGTAGCGGCTCGACATGACGAACGTTCTGCCTCATCTCCCCTGAGTCAAGAGCCTGTTGATTTCGGTTCCTCGTGTCACGGCTTCTTTCGCCAGCTGGTCGAGTTCGCGCGTCAGTGCTTTTCGGCATGCGGCCACATGACGGCATCCCGCCGTGGCTCCCTGAAGCCGCTCGAATACCAACTCATGGTACGCCTGTGGATGCGGCCCCCGGTGTCCCTTGAGTTGAACGATGTTTTCGGGGTCCTTCAGTTCCATCCCGGCTCGTTTGAAGATTCTTCGGAACCCAGGAGTCCACGGACCGCCACGCAAGGTGGAGACGTCGTTCTTGTTCGTGGCGATGTGGTGCTTCTCGGTGCGACTCGCACCCGAGGTTCCTCGGACCGCCATCGCCACGGCGTGCGGCGCCAACACGATGGCGAAGCCCTCGGCGGTCATCGACACGGACTCCACGGCGCCAAGCACTGCATAGCGATAGCCAGCCTGCGCCTCGGCATTCAGCGCTGCTTGCGCTGAGCCAGGAAGTCTCGACGACCTTGCCACCAGTCCGGCGGTGTTGCCGACCGCGGCCGTCGCCAGCAGCACAAAGATGCGTGCGGCGCTCTCTCCGAGAACCTCACCGTACGCGTCCCCCGCCGCGCTGAGCTGCGCGAACATCGTGGCTCGGTCCACCTGACGAACCAGCGCCATCCACCCGTCCAACAGGCGCCACACCGTATCCACGCCCAGGTACGCAATCGCAGCGGCCGTGACGAGGGCCGCCACACCCTTGCTCACGGGCTCCGGCAAAGCCCACGGCAGCAGGTACATGCTGACGGACGCCGTCATCGTCGCCATCAATGCTTGAGGGTCCGCCAGGTCGCGCAGTGCCTCGGCCGTCTCATCCCAGACTGAATCCATGGCGATGGCCATCGCCAGCGTGTACTTGCCATCGCTGGCCAGCAGCGGACCTTCATCCAACAGCCGAAGTCAGTCTCCAGCGTGCCGCCTGCGCGCGCACCACTGGCCATAGGCACGCGTCAGTTCCTCGTCCGCGTAGTTCTCCAACAAGCGCGGGCCATCCGAGCGCTCCTCCAGGGGAATCAGCCGCTGGCCTCGGCGCTCGTACGCGTAGACTCCGCTCCTGTCCGGAACTCCGAAGCGTCGGCGCGCATCGTGCAGTGGATGCAGGGACGGCATCACGTCTCGAGCCAATGAGGCCACGGCGGCCTCGAACGCCTCGGCATCCAGTCCCACAGGACCGGCGCCTTCCGCGTCACGCGGCACATGCACGCGAGGCTCAGCATCACCTGTCTCCAGGCGAACGACACGGACCGTCGAGCACGCGGACCCAACGAACAGGAGCAAGGCCATCCACAGCAGTCGCATATGTCCCCCACGGCCTCGCTTCCGAACGAGGCGCCCATCAAACTAGCGGCGACGGCTGACGGAAACTCCGGCTACGAGAAGAGACAACAGGCCACGGACTCCTGAGCGCTGCTCAGTCGTCGTGTGCCCACTCCGAGCGGAGACTGGCAACGCACTTCAAGGCCTCCGCATCCGAGGCGGACTGCGCCAAGGCTTCTGCTTTCGCCAGGCACGAACGTGCGCTGTCCGGCGGACCCAATCGCCAGCGGACGCCAGCCAGAGCGAGCAACGGAAGTGGGTCGCGCTCCGCCGTAGCCAGTGCTTCTTCGTAATAGAGCGCTGCCTGCGATAACTCCCCGGCGCTCTCACAAAAGAGTCCCGCTGTTCTCGCCAGGAGGGACGCACTCGCGGGCCGCTCCTTGCTCGACCGAGTGCGCGCCAAGGCGGATTCCAGGCAAGCAATGGCTTCGGCCGTCCTACCTGCCTGGGCGAGCTCGGACGCAATGCGAAGCGGATTCTCGTCACTCACCATCACCACACTCCCGCCCCCGTGCGTGGACAAGCCCAAGGCAGACTCAAACCCGAGTATGCTTCCACATTGGAGCGGCAAGTGGCAGGCACCTCTGTCATGGCGTGCCAGGCAGCGCCGCGTTCAATGCAAGGAGACCCAAATGAAGTCTGGATTCACGCGATGGGTCGCTGTCGCTGCGCTTCTCGCTTTGGCAGGTTGCTCGAAGGGGTCTGACACCGCCGGTTCCCCAGAGGACGTCTATCGACGCTTCATGCTCGCCAACCTCACTGGCGACGAAAAAGCCATCCGGTCACTCATCCTCGACCACCCGGACGCCGCGTTGCTCTGGTCAGGCGGCTCCTATCCCGAACCCGTGGCCGCGGCGCTCGGTAAGCAGTATCGCGAGGTACAAATCACCCGCGTCACGGATGAGCCCGAACGGGTCGTGCTGCAGAGCCCCGTTGCTCCTGTCCCCATGGAAGTCCGCCGTGTCAACGGTGCGTGGAAGCTTGATGCGACGCCGATCATCGAGTTCCGCAAGAAGGCAGCCGCTCAGCCCTGAGCCCGCGAGTGAATACGCAAGCACGCCCGTGAGTCAGACGAGCTCGACCTGCCACACAGGTCCTCCCGTCCACCCGCGCGTTCGTGCAATATCCGACACCCATGACCTCCTGGAACGGCGGACCGGGAGCGCCTCCCTCGGCGCTGCTGCGGCACGCCCTGGCGACGCTGAAGCAGCACTACGCCTGGGAGTACCGCGCCCTGGGCGAGGCCGAGGCCACCCGGAAGCTCCAGGCAGGTCTCGCCACCGCGCACCGGCAGGGCCTGGGCGAGTCCCCCCAGGCCGTCCTGTTCGCGCTCGGCCAGGTGCTCGCGGACGCCGCCGCGCCGGAATACGACGCTGGCGCCTGGGCCTCCACCTGCCGCCGCTCCGCACCCGGCCACGGCGTGGCCTCGGGCCCCTGGAAGGGCGCGCTGACCATCCGCGCCGCCCAGATGCAGGCCTTCGAAAACCCCGTGAAGCCCCCACCCGAGGACCGCATGCTCGCGCACCTGCGACGCGTGTTCCCCGAAAGGATGCGCGCCCTCTCCCCCGCCGCGGCGCTCGCGCTCGTCAAAGAGGGCGCCGCCACCGCCGAGCGCCACGGCATCCAGGACGCGAGGAGCGTCACCCTGCTCACCGACCTCGTCGTCGTGAAGGGCCCCGGCTTCGAGGACACCCCCGCCATGGCCTGGAGCGGCGCCATCCTGCGCTCGACGTCGATTCCTCCCGAGGAGAAGGCCGGGATGATTCTCCGCATGCTGAAGCAGCGCGGCAGCGAGGTGCCCGATGCCACCAACCGCTGACTGGACCGACCGCGCCGCCCAGGACGTCGCCACCGTCCCTCCGGATGCGGGCGCCCCCGTGCTGCCCTGCCCCTCCCCCGCCGCCACCGTCGTGGTCCAGGTGTGGTGCCCGGAGAACGGACAGCTCCTCGGCGGCACCACCGTCCAGCTCACCGGCCCCACGGGCCAGCAGGGCGCCACCGCCGTGGACTCCGGCGCCGTCACCTTCCGCCCGCTGCGGGGCGGCCCCTACTCGCTGCAGCTCACCCTCACGGGAGCGCACGCCCGGAACTACCGCATCGACGCGCCCCCCGGCCCGTTCTCCCTGGCCGACAGCGAAACCAAGAGCCTCATCGTCCCCGTCCAGTGCGTGATTCCCAAGGCCGTCGCCTCCGTGAAGGCGCGGCCTCCGCCCCGGGCCCAGGCCCAGTTCACGTCCCCCGTGGCCGAGCCCGGCACCTCCCAGCCCCGCGCCGCGGCCCAGGCCACCGCCATCTCGCGACCCTTGGCCTCCGCCCAGGGCGCCTCCGATTCACGGCCCCAAGCCTCCGCGCAGGGCGCCTCCGCTTCGCGGCCGTTGGCCTCCGCTCGCGCCAGCAGCCTCAGCGCCGCCAAGGCCTCCCACTCTCCTCAGTCCCAGAACGACTGAGCCCCTCTCGACAAGGAGTTCAACGTGCCAAACGAGGTCTACGAAGGCGACACCCTCAAGCTGAAGGGCATCGGGACCGAGGAAGCCGTCGAGTTCACCCTCTTCAACACCGACGGCAAGGGCAAGGAAGAGAAGGCGACGGCGACGAGCCACGAGCACACCTGCGGCAAGGTCCCCGCGGGCATGGAGAACTACGTCATCTCGTGGAACTACAAGCTGCCGGAGCAGGAGGACCTCCTCTCGGGCACGGAGACCTTCCGCGTCTGGCCCAAGACGTTGAAGCTCGACGTCAAGCTGCAGGCGGGCGCGAAGGGCTCCGCGGAGGGCTTCACCTTCGCGCTGCGGCAGGGTGAGAAGTCCGAGAAGCCCACCGTGACGGGCGGCAAGTGGGCGGGCCCCCTCGAGAAGGAAGCCTACAGCTTCGACGCCGTCTCACCCTGGAGGCTGGAGAAGAAGACGGCCTCCGCGGACGAAGCCGCGAGCTACGCGCTCGAGGTCTCCCAGCTCCCGTGGACGGCGAGAATCGTCTCGCACACCGATGGCAAGGCCGAGGCCTCCCCCTTCAAGCAGTACGTGAACCTCCCCATCACCGATGGCACGGAGAAGGGAAACCTCATGCGGGTGGAGGTGGCCCCGCATGACCGGGCGCTCGGCTTGAAGGACCAGAAGATCAGCGTGTGCGTCACCTTCAAGGCCACCAACAGCAAGCGGACCACGCCCCGCCCCGCGCTCGTCATCAACGGCATGGACCAGCCCAGCACCGACCCGAGCGCGGCGCCCGGCACGGCGGACCTCGTCTACAAGGCACAGCTCGCCCTGCCCGCGAATGGCGGCAGCTGTGTGTTCCATGTCCAGCTCGGCTACGCCGGCGGCGACATGTGTCACATCCAGGTCGGCTTCGATGACGGCACGGGCGACGACGAGCTCTGGGTGTGCAACTGGCGGCGGCTGGAGTCCGAGTTCGTCGTCCCCCACAGCAGCCTGCGGCAAGGCTGGGACACCATCGTCAACAACGACGACGCGGCCCCCGGGCCGCACCCGACCTTCGAGGCCGCCATCAAGCGCATCCTCGATCCGCTGTTCATCGAGCTGACGTTCCCCGACGCCTTCCGCGCCGTCTACACGGACGCCGACATCAACGCCCTGCTGTCGGCACGCGGCGGGGTGGACACCTTCATCCTGCCGGGCGCGTACGTCCTCGACATGCTCAACCCGCTCCAGAACTGCACGTTCCTGTCCCCCTCGGACCTGGATGCCCTCCGGGACCGCGTCCTCGCAAGCCCTCCCGCGGACCCTCGCCGGCTCATGCTCGTCTGGACGGACATGCTGCCCAAGACGCTGTCCGACGATGACGCGAGCGTGAGCGCCGCGACGCCCGGCGAGTACGTGGCCACCTTCGAGCACACACCCACCGACGTGAACCACACGACACCCCCTGGACTGCTCACCGCCCTGCGCAACCCGGTATGCACGAGCGCCGATGACCTGTGGGGCGTGGAGAGGGTCTACTGGCGCATCACCGGCTTCCGGCGGATGGGCACGACCGACTGGCTGTCGCGGGACGTCATCTGGCAGGAGGCGGAGCCCGGGCAGACCCACCTCAACTCCCTCTGGGACCAGTGGGACATCACGGAGGTGCTCCCCACGACCCAGGCGGAGGCCTCGAAGTGGGTCGACTTCGATACGGCGAAGCGGTTCAAGATCAAGCTGCCCAGCGTCGACCCGCAGGACCCGGGCCAATACCTGACGAACTGGAATGGCTACGAGCACCGCATCGTGGTCACCGTGGGGCTTCGCCACTTCCAGATGGGCGCGAACGCCAACGCCCTTCAAGGGAAGATTCGCATGACGCCGTGCATGGGCCTGGGCACCGCCGAGGGCGTGGCGCGGACGCTGTGCCATGAAATCGGCCACAACCTGGGCCACGCGTACATCGAGAACAAGGGTGCCGCGACGGACGGCCGGGGCCGCATCACCCGGCACCAGATTCCGGGTGTCCCCTTCGACGCCTTCATCCCGGCGGGGTACTTCTATGCGGGCCGCGGACACAAGGGCGCGCACTGCGCGCATGGCCTGAAGGCCGCGGGGAGGGACCTGAGCGTCAAGAGCTTCAACCTTCCCGGCTACATGCTCGACACCAACTGCGTCCTGTTCGGCGCTGGCAACCAGATGAACGCGGTGCCGTTCAGTTACTGCCCGGAGTGCACGCGCTACATCAAGGCCAGCGACGCGCTCGACATCACCACGAACTGGAAGGCCTAGCGGACATGGCACCGGGCATCTTCGAAATCGAGGGTCAGGACTACTGGACGGACCCGTTCAAGTTCAGCTCCCGGGTGCTGCGCAAGTTCATCCCCGAGGACCGCTATGGGCTGTTCCTGGACGCGCCCGCCAGGGCCGACCTCCGGACGGCCGACCGCATCCCCCTGCTGTCGTTGTACGCGGTGAAGCAGCAGGACGCGCGCATCTATGACTTGTGGAGCACGGGCCACCTCGTGGGCGTGCGATTGGAGGACCGAGCGCTCGACATCACCCCGCTGGTCGAGCCGCCCGAGCAGCCAGGCCTGTTCGACCAGAGCGACTCGGACCCAGCGCCTCCGGGGAACGGCGCCATGGCCATCGTCGAGCAGACGGATGCGCTCCGTTTGGAGACGATGCAGCAACCCGGCACCTACCTGCTGATGGCGCTGATGCTGGACCGCACGTCCAACCGCGTGCAGGTCCAGGTCACCCGCTCCGTCCCCGGCTACCAGGACGAAGCGGTCACCCGCTTCCTGGAGGCCCTGAAGCAGCAGCCGCCCCCGCCCGAGCCCGTGCGGTACGCCCCTGGCGAGGACGAACGCCAGTTCCAGGCCCGGCCGGACAGTCCTCCCGTGCCCGAGGCGCCCGGAATCGCCGTGCACGGTGAGCGCGTGTTCCTGTACGAGCCCGGGAAGCCCGCGTGGATCCGCGGCACCTTCCAGGTGCCCGTGCTCGCCCACGAGCGGGTTCCGCCGAAGCCCGAGCCAGCGCCGGAGCAGGGCGAGGACGACGACGGCCACGGCCAGCCTCGCCCGGTGGCCATCATCCCCGTGTCCCTGGTGGTGATTGGCAGCCGCACCGGCGCCGCCGAGGTCATCTCCCTGCGCGTCCCCTGCTTCCAGGACACGCCCGTGGAAGCGGGCGCCCAGGTGACGGGGCACTTCGAGTACGACCTCTTCCAGCACCCCGCCTTCAGGGGGAAGGCCCAGACGCACTTCGTCTACGCCTTCTGCGGCGAGGCGATGAGCGGCCCCACGCGGATGGCCGTGGTGACGCGGGACATGTTGGACCTGGGGAGCCGCCGCCGGTGAAGCCCCAGCACGACGCGCCGGCCGATGACGACTACGCCATGTCCCTGCCGGCGCTCGTCGTCCTGCGCGTCTGCGTCATGTTCATCGAGCTGTTCACCCGGCTCGCGGACGTGTTGCTCCTGCTGCGCCGGCCCCGGCTGCTTCCGCCCTACCTGGGCATCTGGCTGCGCGAAGTCTTCGTCTCGCCCTACCGCCTGAAGCAGTCCTTCGAGGTGCGGCGGGTGCTCCAGGCCAGCGGGCAGATTCTCAAGGAGCTGATGTACGGCGAGATGCCCGTGCACACGGGCGTGTGGCTCTTCTGGAAGGCGGGCCTGGGCCCCGGCTCGCGGCTGGTGGACCTGGGGGCGGGACGCGGCCGCACGCTGCTGGCCGCGCGCTGGCTGGGCGCACAGGCCGTGGGCATCGAGCTGATGCAGCACCACGTCGCCCTGGCGCGAAAGCCCGTGGAGCGGGCGGGCGCGCAGCTCGTGCTGGGCGACGCGATGCAGGCGGACCTCCAGGACGCCACGCATGTCTTCACCAACTGGACGGCGCTGACGCCGCAGACGCGCGCCCGGCTCGTGGAGCGCTTCCGCGCCTGCCGTCCGGGCACCCGCATCCTGACGGTGACGCGGCCGGTGGAGGCGCCGGGCATCACGGTGGTGTCGCGGCACCGGCTCCTCTTCACGTGGGGGATGGAGCACGTGTGGATTCACGAGGTCGGCGAGCATGTCGTTGGAGATGCAATCAATTGACACGCCTTCCGGTGGTGCGCGCTCCATGTCTACGCTTCGCGCCGTGACGCCGGTCCTCCCGGACTCAGGGCCATGGGCCCAGGCGTCCAGGAGCTGAATCACATGAAGGCATGGATGACGGTGGTGTCGTTGGCGGTGGTTCCCCTCGCCGTGGGGTGCACGTCGTCGCGCGAGCTGACGCGGGCGCGCGTGGAGGCGAGCTCGGCGAAGAAGGACGCGGACACGCTGCGCGACGAGAACGCGAAGCTGAAGGAGCGCGTCGGCGAACTGGAGACGCAGCTCGCGCAGGTGGTGGAGGAGCGCGACGTGCTGAAGGCCGAGGCGGAGAAGCCGCCCGAGCCCGTCGTCGCGCCCGCCACGGGCAAGAAGCGCCCGGGGAAGAAGTAGGACAAGTGAGGTGACGCCGATGACCGTGACGCGCACCACGGCGGTCCATGTCCACGACGCCTGCGACGTGTACGTGGGCCGGGCGTTCCGCGCCTATGCGAAGCCGAGCCCTCGCAACCCGGTGCCCGGCCGCTTCGGCAACCCGTTCAAGCCCGGGGGCGTGCGCACTCCGGGCGCCATGCTGCGCGCCTACTTCGAGCCCTGGCTGGGCGCGCTGCCGGAGGCGGAGCAGGAGCGCATCCGCGAGGAGGCCCGGCGCCGCATGGGCCCGGAGGCGGACGCCTTCGACGCCTACCGCTGGTACCTGACGCTGCGCACCCGGCATGACGCGGAGTTCCGCGCCGCCGCCCTGACGTTACGCGGCAAACGCCTGGGCTGCTGGTGCAAGCCCGGTCCGTGCCACGCGGACATCCTGGCGGAGTGGGTGGACGCGCAACCGGCGTAGCTTCGCTATATAGCGCCGCCATGCCCACCCTCATCCTCAGCGCGAAGGACCTCCGCAGCCTCTACACCGTCGAGCTCGGCCTCACCGCCGTCGAGCGGGCCTTCCGTGCCCACGGCCTCGGCGAGTCGTTGATGCCGCCCAAGGTGTACCTGTCCCTGCCGAAGTATGACGGCGACTTCCGCGCCATGCCGGCGTTCCTCGACGGCGCCGCGGGCGTGAAGTGGGTCAACGCCCATCCGCGCAACCCGGAGAAGCACGGGCTGCCCACCGTCCGCGCCCTCTACATCCTCAGCGACCCGGACACCGCGTCCCCGCTCGCCATCCTCGACGGCACCCTGCTCACCGCCTGGCGCACCGGCGCCGCCGGCGGCGTGGCCTCCAAGTTCCTCGCCAAGAAGCAGCCCCGCACCCTGGGCCTCATCGGCTGCGGCGTGCAGGCCCGCGTGCTCATCGACTCCCACCGCGCCATCTACGGCGACACCCTGGAGCTGCTGCTCTCCGACACCTCCGAGGCCGCCGCCAAGGCGCTCCAGGCCGAGAAGGGCGGCCGCATCGTCAGCGCCCAGGAGGCCTGCGGCGCCGACATCGTCAGCACCGCCACCCCCGCCCGCGCCCCCGTCGTGAAGCGCGAGTGGTTCCAGCCCGGCGCCCACATCAACGCCATGGGCGCCGACGCCCCCGGCAAGCAGGAGCTGGATCCGCGCCTGCTCACCGAGGGCCGCGTCTTCATCGACGACACCGAGCAGGCCCTCCACTCCGGCGAGGTCAACGTCCCGCTGCACGACGGCCTCCTGCGCCCCGAGCAGCTCGCCGGCACCCTGGGCGAGGTCGTCGCCGGCAAGAAGCCCGGCCGCGCCAGCGACGCCGACATCACCGTCTTCGACTCCACCGGCCTCGCCCTCCAGGACGTCGCCCTCGCCCGCGCCCTCTACGACGCCGCCCTCGCCCGCGGCCTGGGCCAGCCCTTCGATATTGTTGGAAATTGAAATCCCAGAGGGTCAATCCAACCCCGCACATCTTGTGACTCAATCGAGACCTGCAGGGCTGGACAGTTCCAACAAAACTGGAGTATTCCTCTAATCGCGCCGTCCGGGGGGATGCTCTCCAAGCCGTCAGACTTCCCCCACCCGGACGAAACGCCCCGCGCTTCGTCCGGCCATGGCCGTCGTGCGTCCTGGGTGCTCCTCGCGGAAGCAGCGCTGGGTGCCAATTCCGGCATCCACGTCTTTCGGAGTGACCTTGAAGCCCCTCGAAACCCAGCGGCCCGCGTGGCGCCGCGTGCCGTCAGCGCTGTTCCGGCTGGCGGCGGTGCTGTCCTTGCTCCTCGCGGTCCCCGCCTCGGCGCAGAGCCAGACGAACACCCAGTCCACGCAGCGGGCCATCAACTTCCTGAGCTCGGACGTGGTCCACTGGACGCAGGAGAACAACTGCGTCGCCTGCCACCGGCAGGGCGCCGTGGTGTACGGCCTGTCCAGCGCCCGCGCCAACGGCTACGACATGAACGCCGTCGTGAGCAACGGGCGCACCAACCTGGCCAACCTGGAGCTGCTCGCCCAGCGCATCCGCAATGACCAGCTGGCCAACGGCTCCTGGATTCACGAGGGCAGCGCGTTCCGCTACGAGAAGACCTCCTTCTCCGTCTTCGGCCTGGCGGGCTACGACCAGAACGTCTCCACGCAGTACAGCGCCTCGCTGGTGAACGCGGCCAACTGGGCGCTGACCACGCAGGAGGCCAGCGGCCGTTGGCCGTCCGACCACGCGCACTTCCCCGTGGACCACGGCAGCGTGTCCACCACCGCGCGCATCATGACGGGCATCGCCCAGGCGAAGCAGCGCGTGGACCCCGCGCGCGCCGCCGCGTACCAGGCCGCGCTGGACCGCGCCGCCGCGTACCTGCGCAACAACCTGAACAACAACGACACCTCGGCGGGCGGCAACGGCATGCCCTACACCTTCCAGGTGGCGTGGACGGTGCTGGGCCTGAAGGCCGCGGGCCCGGGCCCCAGCAACGCGAACACCACCGCCATCAACACCCTGGCCGAGCGGCTCATCACCCGCACCTCGCCCGGCAACGCCGGCTGGGGCAACCTGCCCAACGAGGCGGCCAACGACTTCGCAACCGGCAGCGCCATCTACGCGCTGTGCCTCGCGGACCGCGAGCCCGCCACCGACCCGCGCCTGCGCAACGCCATTGAATGGATGAAGACGCGCCAGTCCGCCGACGGCAGCTGGCGCACGGGCTCGGCCACCTTCGACATCCCCACCACCTTCGCGGCCCTGGGCCTGTCGTGCTTCGGTGACTTCAGCGTGCGCGTCGCCGTCGTCGGCGCGGACCGGCAGGAGCTGCAGTTGAACAGCCCCTCGTCGCAGCAGACGACCTTCACCTTCAACGTGAAGAACCACGGCTACCAGGCGGACACGTACACGCTGAGCACCCAGGGCGGCCTGCCCGGCTGGTCCGCGTCGGTGAGCCCCGTCACCCTCTTCCTGCCCGCCGGCGGCGAGGGCACCGTCACCGTCACCGTCACCGCGCCGCCCCTGCTGCTGCCCGCGCTGACCTCCGAGGTGACGCTCATCGCCGCGTCCGGCGGCGCGCCCGGCGTCACGGGCTCGGCGCGCGTGAATGCGTACACCCCGCCCCTGCCGCCGGTGACGGGCCGCCCCACGGTCACCACCATCCAGTCGCCCGCGGCCAACGCGCACGTCACCATTGGCAACGGCACCACGCTGTCCGCGCGCGTGACGGACGGCGGCGCGGTGGTCCGCGGCGCGGGCTACGGCGTCGTCACCTTCTACGTCGCCGGCGTGCCGGTGGGCGCGGACGTGGACGCGGACGGTGACGGGCTCTTCACCTTCAACTGGGTGCCGCCCGTGGACTCGTGGACCGCCACGGGCGCGCAGGACTACCGCGCGGTGTACTCCGGCGTGGAGCTGCAGGCGCCGCTGGCCAACCTGCTGGGCAGCACGGCCTCGCGCACGATTGTCATCGACCCGTTCCCCCACGACACGCCCATGGTCACCATCGGCAACCCGCCGGCCTTCACCCGCGAGACGGCGCTGGACATCTGGGGTTACGCCACGCCGCGCGCGCCGGGCGCCGTCATCACCTACGCCGCGTTCATCATCAACGGCGGCGCGCCCATCGTCCTCACGCCGGGCAACGGCGGCCTCATCTACACCTCCATCACGCTGGAGGAAGGCCCCAACATCATCCAGATGACGGCGCGGGACAGCTTCGGCGGCGTCACCACCAAGCAGGTCAACCTCACGGTGGACCGCGTGGCCCCCATCCTCACCATCGAGTCCCCCGCGGAGAACGCGGCCGTGGGCACGCCCATCGTCACCGTGCGCTCGTCGGTGCAGGACCAGACGCCCGTGCGCGTGGAGACGCAGTGGGTGAACAGCTCGCTGCTCGAGTTCGGCAACGGCACCGTGGAGCACCCGGTGAACGTCAGCTACGGCAACCAGGTCATCCTGGTGCGCGCCACCGACAGCGCGGGCAACGTGACGGAGAAGCTGCTCTACCTGTGGGTGGACGCGGGCACGCCCGTGCTCAGCACCAACTTCGCGGACGGCCAGCTCTACGGCCCCATGCCGAACCACACGTTCCAGTACGCCATCAACGTGCAGACCGTGTCCGCCTCCACCGTGCGCGTCAACGGCGGTCCCGCCTTCACGCTGCCGCGCGGCGGCGGTCAGATCCAGACGTCCGCGACGCTGGTGCCGGGCGTGAACACGCTCAACATCTCCGTCGTCAGCGAGACGGGCATGACGTCCACCCTCGTGCGGCGCGTGAACTACGACACGCAGGCGCCCACGGCCACGCTGCTCAGCCCGGCGGCGGGCAGCACGGTGAGCGGCACCATCACCGTGCGCGCGCGCGTCACCGACAACTTCGGTCCGGTGACGAACGTGGGCTTCAGCCGCGACATGTCTGGCATCCGCGTGGGCACGCAGCAGCCGGACGGCACGTGGACGGCGCAGTTCGACACGCGGGAGATGGTGAACGGCGCGCACACCTTCGACCTGTGGATGAACGACGGCGTGGGCAACTTCGCCGTGCAGAGCTTCAACATCGTCGTCAGCAACTGACGCGGTGAATGGGGCCCACCCGGATGCTGCCGGGTGGGCTCCTCGCGGTGAGGACGGCTGGGACACCTCGGGCGCCTGCACGCCCCGCCCCAGCGGGCATGAGGCCCCGAGCGCAACCTGTCCTCCAGTCGCCGTGAGGCGGCGGGGTGCTCCAGCTCACGGCCGGGTGACGACCAGGCTCCGGGCCCCGCGCCCTCGCGCCGGAACCAGGTCCTAACTTGGAGCCGCGTGGGCGCCCATCACCCAGCCAACGGACCTCCCGGTGGGACCGCCTCCCGAGAAGGGAACGGCGCCGCCAGGACACTCCTGGGGAGCCTCACCGGCCCGGGGCAACGCTTCTGGGTGCTCGTCGTCCTGGTGGGGCTCATCGCGGGCCTCGGCGCGGTGGCCCTGCTCAAGGTGCTCCGCTTCACCCAACAGCTCTTCTGGCGGAGCACCGGCGAGGACTTCCTCGCGGGCGTCGCCGAGGCCCCCACCTGGCGCCGCGTGCTCATCCCGATACTCGGCGGCGCCCTGGTGACGCTGCTGACGCTCATCGTCGGCCGGCCCCTGCGCGGCCACGGCACCGCCGGCATCATCGAGTCCATCTGGGTGAAGTCCGGCCGCCTGTCCCTCCCCCGCGCCCTGTTGCGCGGTCTGGTCTCCATCCTCGCCGTGGCGTTGGGCGCGCCGCTGGGCCGCGAGGGCGCGCTGCTGTCCACCGGCGCGGCCAGTGGCTCGTCACTGGCCCAGTGGCTGCGGCTGGGGCCTGGCCAGGCCCGGCTGCTGGTGGCGTGTGGCGCCTCCGCCGGCATGGCCTCCGCGTACAACGTGCCCATTGGCGCGGCCCTCTTCGGGCTGGAGGTCCTGCTGGGCAGCTTCGCGCTGGAGCTGTTCGGCCCCATCGTCGTCTCGTGCGTGGTGGCGACGCTCGTCTCACGCGGCCTCATCGCGGACCACCCCAGCTTCGTGATTCCCCACTACACGCTGCTGCACCCTCGCGAGCTGGTGCTGGCCATCCTCCTGGGCATCTGCGTGGGCGTCGCGTCCTCGTTCTACGTCCGCGGCATCAACGCCATGTCGGACCTGCTGGACCGGAGCGCCGCGTGGCTCGCCCCGTTCCTGCCGCTGCTGTCGATGACGGTGGTGGGCGTGACCGCGGTGTGGCTGCCGCAGCTGTTGGGCAACGGCTACGACGCGGTGAACGCGGCGCTGCTCGGCAAGCTGCCCCTGTCCCTGCTCCTGCTGCTGCCCCTGGCGAAGCTGGCCCTCACCGCCACGTGCGCGGGCGCGGGCGTGCCCGGCGGACTCTTCACCCCGTCCCTCTTCTACGGAGGGCTGCTGGGCGGCGCGTTCGGCGTGCTCGCCGAGCAGGTGCTCCCCGGCGGCGCGCCCAGCGGGGCCTACGCCCTGCTGGGCATGGGCGCGGTGCTCGCGGGCACCACCCACGCGTCCGTCTCCGCGGTGCTCCTCATCTTCGAGCTCACCGGCGACTACCCCCTGGTGCTGCCGCTGATGCTGAGCGCCGTCGTCTCCGCGGCCGTGAGCCGGCGGCTGGAACCCGAGTCGCTCTACACGGCCGTGCTCAACCGCCGCAACGTCCGCGTCCCCGCGACCGTGCCGCACTGGCTGCGCCAGGAAGGCGCCCGCGCGCTGCTCAAGCCCGTGCACCAGCGCGTGGCCCCGTCGGCGCCGCTCCAGGAGGTGCTGGCCATCATGCTCGAGCAGCCCTTGGGCCAGGACCTGTACGTCACCGACGACCAGGGCCGCTACCGGGGCGCGCTGGTGCTCGACCAGCTGAAGGGGCACCTGCCGGACCACTCGCAGCTCCATGCCACCATCGCCGCGGACCTGATGGACGTGCGCGTGAGCCCCATCACGCCCGGCCTGTCACTGGGCGAGGTCGCCGCGCGTTTCACGGAGACCTCGCTGGAGCGCCTGCCCGTGGTGGACGGGCAGCGACGCCTGCTTGGCACAATCTCCAAGCGCGACGTGTTGACCCAGGGGACCTTCTGAGGAACACGACGTGGAACACACGCGGATGCTGCACGGACCGGCGCGCGCATGGAGCATCGTGCTGATGTCCCTGCTGTGTGGGGTGCTGAGCGCCATCCTGCTCCACCACCCACCTCCGTCCGTCCCCAAGCCCCCACCGCGGCCCGAGCGCCCCCTCTCGTCCGAGGAGCGCCGCTCCATGTACCGCATGTGGCCCATGTTCCAGGGCTGGCCGCTGCCGCAGCTTCCGCCCGACACGCCCGCACCGGAGAACAGGACGCCGCCGCCCCCCGGGCCCTCGCGCTAACCCGCGCAATGCCTCACGCCCATGTGAGTGATTCACCGCGAGCACCGCATCCAGGGAATGCCTCGTGTGTCATGTCAAATGCGCGGACCCTGGACACGCGGCGCGTCAGCGCAATGAGCAGGAATTGCGCATGTGTCTCGAATGCCTCGGGGGCGGAACGGCCTCGGGTGATGCACGACCCGCATCGAAGGTGATGGCAGCAATGCATCCGAGACAGACAATCGCTCGCTTCACCGGGCGCTTTCCTTGCACCCATGCCCAAGGCGGTATCCTGCGAGTGAGCCCCCCATGCCCTCACACGCCGCTTCTCTGGTCCCTCCGCGCTCGACGCTCGCGTGGAGCACGTTCGTCCTCGTCTCGCTGACAGGGCTGCTGCTCGCCAACCCCGCGCGGGCCGCCACCAACGCCGAGTCCGCGCAGCGCGCCATCAACTTCCTCAGCGCCGACGCGGAGAACTGGTCCGCGCGCTTCGGCTGCACGTCCTGCCACCGCCACGGCGCGGCGATGTTCGGCCTCACGAACGCGCGCACCAAGGGCTACGACCTGGACGCGCTCACGTACAACGGGCGCACCAACCGGCAGAACCTGGACGCCATCATGGCGCGCGTCGTGTCCGAGCAGCGCGCGGACGGCTCCTGGTACCACGAGGGCATCCACTACCCGAACGCCAAGAGCAGCTACTCCGCCTTCGGGCTCGCGGGCTACGACGCGAACCTGGGCACGCGCTACTCGGACGTGCTGGTGCTGGCCGCGGACTGGGCGCTGACACGGCAGGACGCCAACGGCCGCTGGCGAGAGGACTTCCCCTTCTACCCGGTGGGCTACGGCAACGTGGGCATCACCGCGCGGATGATGACCGCCGTCTCGCAGGCCCAGCAGCGCGTGGACCCGGCGAAGGCCGCGCGCTACCAGGCGGCGCTGGACCGCGCGGCCGCGTACGTGCGCGCGCACCTGAACGACATGACGGACGGCCCCGAGCAGGACGGCCAGCGCTACACGCACCAGGTGGCGTGGGCCCTGGTGGGGCTCAAGGCCGCGGGCCCCGGCGCGGACGGGGAGAACACCCAGGCCCTGGCGTCCCTCGCGGCGCGGCTGCTGTCCACGCGCGCGGGCGGCGGCGCGCCCGGCTGGGGCTCGCTCGAAGGCGACGCGCCGGACGAGTTCGCCACCGGCATCTCCCTGTACGCGCTGTGCCTCGCCGGAGAGACGCCCGGAGAGCACGCGCGCATGGCGGACGCGCTCGAGTGGCTCAAGTCACGGCAGGCGCCGGACGGGAGCTGGGGCGCGAGCACGCGCTACCCGGACATCCCCACCACCTTCGCCTCGCTGGGCCTGGCGTGCTTCGGCGACTACAGCGTCGGCGTCACCGTCAGCGGCGGGACACGCCAGCCCTTCGAGCATGACCTGCCGCGCGCGCAGTCCGTCACCTACCCCGTCACGGTGCGCAACCACGGCTACCGCACGGACAGCTACCGCCTGAGCACCCAGGGCGGGCTCCCGGGTTGGACGGCGACGCTGAGCCGCGCCACGCTGGAGCTCGGGCCCGGCGCCGAGGCGAACCTGCTCCTCACCATCACCGCGCCGGAGGGGCTGGAGCCGTCGCTCACCTCGGACGTCATGGTGGTGGCCACCTCGGTGGAGGCCGCCGGCGTGCGCGGCTCCGTGCGCGTCACCACGTACACCAACCCGCCGCCGCCCACCGAGGGCGTGCCCACCACCACGACGCTTCTCTCCCCCGCGAACGGCGAGCTCACCGTGGCCCTGCCCAACACCCTGTCCGCGCGCGTGGAGGACGCCCGCGGCTGGGAGGCGCGCGGCCCGGGCATGGGCGTGGTGACGTTCTCCGTCGCCGGCGTCACCGTGGGCGCGGACAACGACGCGGATGGAGACGGCGTCTACTCCATCGTGTGGCGGCCCCGCGCCTCCACCTGGAGCGAGCTGGGCGCACAGGACCTGCGCGCGGTGTACTCGGGCGTGACGCTGGCGCCCGCGCGGGAGAACCGGCTGGGCAGCACGGCGTCCTTCGCGGTGACGGTCCACCCGTCGCCCTTCCCCGCGCCGTCGGTGACGCTGTGCGGCCTGCCGGACTTCACGGACGCGCTGACGCTGGAGGTGTGCGGCTTCGTCACGCCGCTGGCGGCGGGGGCGGAGATCGACTCGGCCACCTTCGTCATCCAGGGCGTCAGTCACCCCGTGGCGCCGGACCCGAGCGGCGGCTTCGTGGACACGGTGCTGCCGCTGGTGGACGGGCCCAACGTCATCCGGCTGGTGGCCACCGACTCGTTCGGCGGCATCGCCAGCGAGGAGGCCACGGTGATGGTGGACAACACCGCCCCGTCCATCACCTTCCTCGCCCCCGCGAACGGCCAGGCGATGACGGCCTACAGCGTGGACGTGCGCATGGTGGTGCGGGACTGGTCCCCCGTGCGCGTGGAGACCAACTGGGTGCAGGTGACGGACGTGCCCGCGGGCGGCGGCGACGTGACGCACCGGGTGGACCTGTGGCCGGGGGAGAACCTCATCCTGGTGCGCGCCACCGACTCCGTGGGCCACGTCACCGAGCACATGTTGACGGTGTGGGTGGACGCGGAGTCACCGTGGGTGTCCACCGGCCTGCCGGACGGGTGGCTCGTGGGGCCGCAGCCGGGCGACATGCTGCCCTACGACATCGGCGTGTACTCCGCCTCCTCCACGACGGTGACGCTCTCCACCGGGCGCACCTACGCGCTGCCCCGCGGCGGCGGCGGCGTGCAGGCGACGCTGGACCTGGTGCCCGGGGACAACACCTTCACCATCGACGTGACGAGCGAGACGGGCATGCGCACCACGCTGTCGCGCACGGTCCGCTACGACAACAGCGCGCCCGAGGCCGTGCTGCTGATGCCGATGCCAGGGCAGACCTACAGCGGGGTGATTCAGCTCACCGCGCGGGTGACGGACGCGTTGAGCGGGGTGCGGGGCGTGGCCTTCACGCGGGACGGCTCGGGCATCCGGGCCGCCTCACTCCAACCGGACGGCACCTGGACGGCGGAGCTGGACACGCGCGAGCTGGTGGATGGCGAGCACACCGTGGAGGTGTGGATGGACGACCATGCGGGGAACTTCGTCATCCAGACGTTCCCCTTCTTCACGCGCAACGCGCCGTAGCCGGGCGCCGCGCCCGGGGGCGCCTACTTCTTCTTGTGCTGCATCGCCGAGGCGACCAGGTTCATCAGCTTCAACTGCACGGCCGACAGCTTGCGGAGGTTGCGCATCAGCCTCCGCATCTCCGGCGTGTCGTCCTCCCGGCTCTTCGCGGCGGCCTTCTCCTTCACGGGCGGAGGCGCCGTGAAGCCCTCGCCCAGGCCGAGCAGCTCGTGGGGCGGCACATTCAGCACCATGCACAGCCGGCGCAGGTTCTGGACGCTGGGCAGCATGTGGCCTCGCTCCAGACGCCCGTACACCTCCGATGCCATTCCAATGCGCTCGGCGACATCCGCCTGCGTCAGTCCCATCCGCACCCGGGCGGCTCGCGACGCGGCGCCCAGCATGCTCGCCAGTTCTGTGTCCATGCGTGTGTCAGTCCACGGAAGGGGAGGGCCGGCCCCGGACCCCACGGAGTCCCTAGATAACCCTCAAGGTCGGGTACTTTCACCATACCTTCCGCGTTTTTTCAAAGCACCCGCGCGCCTCAGCGAGCGGGGGTGCTCTCCGCCGCGTCCAGCAGCAGCCGACGGCGTTCGGCCGCGGTGAACAGCGAGGCCAATGGCAGCCCCAGGAAGACGGCGTGCATCACAATCTGCGGGAACTGCGGCACGTCGAGGAACCACGGGTAGGAGCCGCGCCCGATGAACTGGAAGTTCACCAGCCACACGAAGATGCCGTAGAGCATCCCCACCGCGGACTGGAACTCCCAGCGCCCGCGGCCATCCGGCGGCAGGAACGCATCCAGCACCGAATAGAAGAGCCCCACCACCGCTGAGACCACCAGGTGGACGCCCACGCCCAGCAGCAAGGCCGTGCCGTCCGACACCTGCGGCGTGAAGGCGGGAGGCCCCAGGAGCACCCCCGCGGACATGCGCACCGGCCGCAGGGGGCTGTCCCCCGAGGCCACCGCCAGCACCACCTCCGCCAGGGCCAACACCACACCGGCGGCCATGCCGAAGAGCAGGCCGTTCGTGGCGGACCAGGGCGTGTACCTCCGCCGTGCCATCCATCCCTCCTTGCCAGGGCCCGCCGCATGCCCGGCCCTGAGGTCAACGTGGCCACGCGGGGACGGAGCGGGCAGCCGGTACGAGACAGGGGCCCGCGGCGCCGCCTCCCCGGCGGGCACCCGGGCGCGGCGTCTGGCCGGAAGGGAATGCCCGCGAGCGCCACCTCCGCGCCCCGGAGGGCCGCCGGGCGGACCTCGCATTTCCACGGCGACCCCGGCCCTCGGCGACGCGCACGTCACCCTGCCCTGGATGCGCCACGGGCAAGCGGGCGAAAGGTGCCAGGCCCCTGCGACTCCCGGGACTTCGAGCCTGTCCTTTCTTCCGTCTCGCTTATCGCCAGTCTGTAACTCCTGCAGCATGCCTCGGGCGCCACGTGTCCTACATCGCTGAAAATGCTGGGGGTGGGTCGAAGGCACGCCATTGGCATGCAGGGCGGTCCGGAAAGGACGAAGGACACCGGGACATGCCGCAGCTCCGTCAACGACAGGGACCCCACCGCGTTCATTACGCGCCACAAGCGTGGCGGGAGGTGGGCCGCATGACGGCGGAGACGTTCCACGCGCTGCAGCAGGTGCTGGAGCGGCTGGGAGATCCAGCGCTGCGCGGGCCCTCCTCGGAGGGGCTGGTGGCCCGGCACGTCCTGCCGCAGCACGGCCTGGAGCTGGAGTACGCCTGGGACGAGCGCTCCCGCACCCTCACCCTGCTCGGCCTCGCCCGCGTGCCGCACTCGCCCTGATCAACGCCTTCGCGCGTCATGAGTGTTTGAGCTTCAACTTCCTTGGCGAATTTCGCGATTCAGGGGCGACAACTCCGGGAGCTGTGCGTAGAAGGGCGTCGACGCGCAGGCAACGTGAAGTCGTTCACGAGCGGCTCAGCCAGCGGTGGGGCGGGGACTTACCTCCGCGCTGGGCGCCTCCCTACCTTGGACGGGTGATGTTTCCATTGGTCGAGGAGCGGAGCGGCCCGTCGGGGGGCCGTGGGGTGGGCTTCCCCTGGAAGTCGCGGGCCTGGGCCGAGCTGGAGACGGCCCGCGCGCGCGTGCTGTCCATGCTGGGCGGGCTGCCCGAGGAGGAGCTGCGGCGCCAGCATTCACCGCTGATGTCGCCCCTCATCTGGGACGTGGCGCACGTGGCCAACTACGAGGAGCAGTGGTTGCTGCGAGCCCTGGGCGCGCCGGCCATCACCGACCCCGCGTTCGACGCCATCTACGACGCCTTCCGCCACCCGCGCGCCACGCGCGCGCAGCTGCCGCTGCTGCCGCCCGACTCCGCCTTCGCGTATGCCCGGCGCGTGCGCGAAGCCGTCCGGGAGCACCTGCGGGCCCTGCCCGAAGACAGCGCCGTGCCGCTGCTGGCCGGGGGCTTCGTCTTCGGCATGGTGGCGCAGCACGAGCAGCAGCACGCGGAGACGCTGGCCGCCACGCTGCAACTGATGACGGCGCCGGAGTACCCCGTGCCCGGGGCGCGCCCCCGGCCCCGTCCCGGCGCCGTGCCCCAGGCGGAGGTCTTCATCCCCGGCGGCCCGGTGCGGCTGGGCAGCGACACGCCGTGGGCCTACGACAACGAGCGGCCCGCGTTCCAGCAGCACGTCGCGCCGTTCCTGATGGACGAACACCCCGTCACCAACGGGGACTACCTCGTCTTCGTGGAGTCGGGTGGCTACGCGGATCCGCGCTGGTGGCACCCCAAGGGCTGGGAGGTCGTCCAGGCCGAAGGGCTGAAGCACCCGGGCTTCTGGCTGCCCCAGGGCGGACACGCCTGGCTGCGGCGCCGCTTCGGCCAGGTGGAGCCGCTGCCCAAGGACGAGCCGGTGCAGCACGTGTGCTGGTACGAAGCGGACGCCTACGCGCGCTGGGCCGGCAAGCGGCTGCCCACCGAGGCCGAGTGGGAGAAGGCCGCGCGCGGCGGTGACGGCCACCCCCGCGAGTACCCCTGGGGCGACGCGCCGCCCACGCGCGCGCACGCCAACCTGGGCGGAGACGCGTGGGGCCCGGCGCCCGTGGGCAGCTTCCCCCAGGGCGTCAGCCAGGACGGCGTCTGGGGCCTGCTCGGGGACGTGTGGGAGTGGACCGCGAGCGACTTCCGCCCCTACGCGGGCTTCAGCGCCTTCCCCTACCCCGAGTACTCCGAGGTGTTCTTCGGCGAGGCCTACAAGGTCCTCCGGGGAGGCGCGTGGGCGAGCGCACCGGTCGCGGTGCGCAACGGCTTCCGGAACTGGGACTTCCCCAACCGCCGGCAGATTTTCGCCGGCTTCCGATGTGCACGGGACGTGAGGTGAGGCGATGCGGGTGACGACGGTACCGACGGTGGCGACTCCGGGTGACAGCGCGCAGCAGGCTCCGGGAGTCCAGGTGGACGTGTACGTGAAGCCGGGTGACGCGAAGCGCGCGCTCCGGGACGAGGCGCTCCAGGGCCTGTGCGGCTCGCCCAAGGAGCTGTCGCCCAAGTGGCTCTACGACGAGCGCGGCAGCCAGCTCTTCGACGACATCACCCGGCTGCCGGAGTACTACCCGACGCGGCGCGAGCGGGAAATCCTGCTGGCCCACGCGGGCGACATCGCGCGGCTGAGCGGCGCGGACACGCTCATCGAGCTGGGCAGCGGCACCAGCGAGAAGACGCGCCTGCTGCTGGACGCGCTGGAGGAGGCGGGCCGGCTGGCGCGCTTCGTCCCCTTCGACGTGAGCGAGGCCTTCCTGCGCCGCGCGGCCACGGGGCTGGCGCGGGAGTACCCCGGCATCACCGTGCACGCGGTGGTGGGCGACTTCGAGCGGCACCTGGGGCAGCTCCCCGGCGGCGGCCGGCGGCTGGTGGCCTTCCTGGGGGGCACCATCGGCAACCTGAAGCCGGCGCAGCGCGCGCTCTTCCTGCGCCAGCTGTCCGCGGGCCTGCAGCCCGGTGACGGCCTGCTGCTGGGCACCGACCTCATCAAGGACCGCGAGCGGCTGTACGCCGCGTACAACGACAGCGCGGGCGTGACGGCCGAGTTCAACCGCAACGTGCTCAAGGTGCTCAACCGCGAGCTGGGCGCGGACTTCGACGTGGACGCCTTCGACCACTTCGCGCCCTTCGACGAGAAGAACGCCTGGGTGGAGATGCGCCTGGTGTCGCGCAAGGCGCAGACGGTGCAACTGTCCCACCTGCGCAAGCAGGTGGACTTCGCCGAGGGCGAGGTGCTGCGCACCGAGGTGAGCTGCAAGTTCCACCAGCAGCAGGTGGCCGCGGAGCTGTCCGACGCGGGGCTCGACCTGTCCCAGTGGTGGACGGACGCGGCGGGAGACTTCGCGCTCTCCCTGGCCTTCAAGCGCTGAGCGCGAGGCGGGAGTCGCTTCCTTCAGAGGGGCGCGTGGGCGGGGGCTCTCCCCGCCTCCGCGCCCTTCGCCGTTTCACCCGGGAGGGAAGCGGCGTGGAACGGCGCCGCGGTTCAGCGGCGCGGGTTGCGGCGAGGCCCGTTGTTGCGGACGGGCACGGGGACCGGCTGCGGGGACGGACGCGTCCAGGCGGCCCAGAGCGCCCCCAGCCCGGCGACCACGAGGCCGCCCACGGCGATCAGCTGCTCTCCGACGGGTGCGATGTCCACGGTGGCGAGCTGGAGGGGGAGCATTCCGGAGAACGACATGCGGGGACTCCTTGCGAGGGCACTGCGTGGAGGTCCTGGATGGGTCCTGCCGGGTACCCAACGCAGTCCGGGAAGGTGGAGGTTAGAGATTCGTGACGGCCAGGGGAAGCCCCCGGGCGTGGAAGCGGGTGTTGCATGCACGGAAGTGCACCGTGGATGCATAACGGTGTGACACCTGAGCCGCGTCAGATGTTCACGCGCCCTTCACGAACGCCTGCTCGCCCAGCGTGGATCCACCCGCGGACATACGTCCTGCCCTGGTGTGTGATTCCCTACGGCAGCGCGCCTTGAACGGAGATGGCGCGGCAGGCCTCGGTGGCCAGGCGCACTTCCTCGGGCGAGGCCCCCGGGAGGCTGGCGCAGAGGAACAGGTCGCCGTCCACGCGCCGCGCGCCGAAGAAGCCGGGGGCCTCCGGGCCCACGCCGCCATCCTCCAGCCGGGGCGCCAGGGTGATGCGCACCAGCGCGTAGCGGTCCGAGGACTCCTCCTGGTCGAAGGAGAGCTCGAAGTCCTTCAGCTCGTCCCGGACGCGGTCGGCCAGGGTGTCCGCGGAGGGCATCTGCTCGCCGTCCCCACGCTTCAGGTCCACCCGCAGCACGGGGCGGCCGGGCGGGCCCGCCTGGAAGCTCTCATCCGGCGCCACCTGCGCGGACCAGCCGTCCGGCAGCGGCACCTTCACGCCCGAGCGAAGGGAGGACCCGCGGTCCTTCCCCTCGCCTGCGTTGGAAGCAGCCCCCTCCGGGTCGCAGCCCTTGCAGCCGCCCAGGAGGGTCAGCGCCAGCAGCGAGGCTGGCGCCATGTGCTTCCAGGACGTCACGCCTACTTCTTCTCGCTGCCCGGCGGCGGCGGCGGACGGCCACCGGTGCCCAGGTTCTCCATCTTCAGCGAGCCCTCGAAGATGACCCCGCGGTCCATGGACAGCGACGGCGTCTCGAGGTTGCCCTTCACGCGGCCGGGCGTCTTCAGCTCGATGATCTGCGTCGCCTTCACGTTGCCTTCGACCTGGCCGTTGATGATGACGGTGCCGGCCTGGATTTCGGCCTGGACCTTGGCGCCATCTCCAATGACGAGCACGTCCTTGGTGATGATCTGCCCCTGGAACTTGCCGTCGATACGGACCTGCCCTTCGAAGGTCAGCTTCCCTTCGAACTCGCTCCCCTTGCCCAGGAGCGTGTGGACCTCACCAGAACGCTGCGACACGGATTCCTCCTCCCGCCTGAACAGAGGCTTGCTGGATGCTTCGTCTTTTTTCCCGCCAAGGAGCGCCACGTCCTACTCCTTCCTGAGAAGCTTCAAGAGCCGGTCGAGGTCATCGTACGAGAAGAAGTCCACCTCGATGGTGCCCTTTCCAGGGCTTCGTTCGGTGAGCCGGACCTTGGTACCCAGCCGCCGTTGAAGCTCCTCCACCAGTGACTTCACCTGCGGGCTCTGCTTCGGTGCCGCCTTGCCCGCGTCCTTCTTCCCGTTGGGGCGACTCTGCTGGACCAGCCGCTCCGTGTCACGCACGGAGAGCTTCTTCTCCGCGACTTGCCGGGCCAGGTTCTGCAGCTCGGGCAGCCGGGGGACCCCCAGCAGGGCGCGCGCGTGCCCCATGCTGAGCGTGCCGTCCGCCACCATGGTCTTCACGTCCGCGGGCAACGCCAGCAGACGCAGCGCGTTGGCCACCGTGGAGCGCTCCTTGCCCACGCGCACGCTGACCTGCTCCTGCGTGAGCTTGAACTCCTCCACCAGGCGCTTGTAGCCCTCCGCCTCTTCAATGGGGTTCAGGTCCGCGCGCTGGAGGTTCTCCACCAGGGCGAGCTCGAAGGCCTGCACCTCCGTCACGTCGCGGACGATGGCGGGCACTTCCTTGAGGCCGGCGGCCTGGGACGCGCGCCAGCGGCGCTCACCCGCGATGATGCGGTAGCCGTCACCGTCCTTGCGGACGAGGATGGGCTGGAGCACGCCCTGCGCCTTGATGGACTCGGAGAGCTCCTTGAGCTTCTCCTCGTCGAAGTAGGTGCGAGGCTGTTCCTTGTCGCGGTGGATGGACTCGATGGGGAGCTTGAGGACGCCGGCCTTCGCGGCCTGCTCGCCGCCCTTGCCGGATCCGACGGCGCCCGCCTGGGGGATGAGGGCGGACAGGCCGCGTCCCAGGGCCCGCTTCTGTGCGTCTGCTTTCACCACGTCGTGACTCCAGCGCCGCCGCGAGCACACTCACGGCGGCCATGGCCCACAGGGGCGCGGCTCAAGCCACGCGCCGGCGAGGGCTCTTGGGGGTGTCCCGCTTCATCAGCTCGCGGCCGAGGGCGAGGTAGCTTTCACAACCCTTCGACTTGATGTCGTACAGGATGATGGGCTTTCCGAAGGAGGGGCACTCGGACAGGCGCACGTTGCGCGGCACGATGACCTCGAACACCTGCTTCTTGAAGTACCCGCGCACCTCCTCGACGACCTGGTGGGCGATGTTGGCCCGCGAGTCGAACATGGTGAGCAGGATGCCCTCCATCTTCAGGTCCGGGTTGAGGCCCTGCTTCACCAGGTCGATGGTGTGCGTCAGCTGCGAGAGTCCCTCGAGCGCGTAGTACTCGCACTGGAGCGGGATGAGCACCGAGTCCGCGGCGGCCAGCGCGTTGAGCGTCAGCAGGCCGAGCGACGGCGGACAGTCGATGATGATGTAGTCGTACTCGGACGCCAGGGGCCGGAGCGCGTCGCGCAGACGGAACTCGCGGTTGTCCTGGTTGACGAGCTCGACCTCGGCGCCGGTGAGGTCCGGCGTCGCGGGCACCACGTGGAGGTAGCGCAGCTCCGTGGGGTGGAGCAGCTCCTGGATGGGCCGGTCGTTGAGCAGCGCTTCGTAGACGGTGCCGGTGATGTTGTCCTGCTTGATGCCCAGGCCGCTGCCGGCGTTGCCCTGCGGGTCCATGTCCACCAGCAGGGTACGACGCTCCGCCGAGGCCAGGCTCGCCGCGAGGTTGATGGCGGTGGTGGTCTTCCCAACGCCGCCCTTCTGGTTGGAGATGCAGATGATACGACCCACGGTGGCCCATCCTCTCTCTGCCCGGCCGTTGGCCAGGGCCCGCGCGTGATGCAGTGCACGGTTGCGCGCTGATCACGCTGCTAGCACGCGGTTTGGTATCGGATCAAATTCACGGCGAGCCTTGCCTCCCTGCTCTCTTCAAGCGGCGCGCGGGACCCGGTGGGTCCATGGGGGGAGGCCAGACTGCCGGGGATGCCCTCCTTATATAAGGAGGCGCCGTGCCCCGGGGCCAGTCGAACGGGGCCCCGGAGGGCCGCTGTCAGCCCCTTATATAATGATGCGGCCGAGCCGCCGGCCCGTGGCCCCGTGCCCCCGTGTGGCAACCGCAGCGCCGTGCGTCCATGTTCCTTGTGGAACCCTGCCCGCTGGGGCGTCTGGCGGACGGGCGGGCCGGAGTTCCGGGGTCGAGGAATGCGGAGCGGAGCGGCGCCCGCGGACCTTTGTGCCAGTTTTCAGGGGTGGTGCGACGGAGCCGCTCGCGCGGAGTCCGCCTGACGCCGCAGGGACCGCGCGCGTCCGGATGGCACGCCCGCGCGACTCCGCGCTCGCCCATTGCCCGCCATGGGAGCACGCCGCGGGGCCGACGGTGCGCCTTTCGCCGCACCCACGGAGCGCCCTGTCCGGAGCGCCCTTCACCGTGTCCCGAGGCCTCCGCATGAGCGGCGGCCCCGGGACACGGAGCGGGCGGTAGGGAAACCTCAGCAGCCGGATGGCTTGTGATCGAGGACGTAGGCGAAGAGCCCGAGGTTGGCCAGGAGCTGGACCACCAAGATGGCCAGGTAGGCGCCGCCCGTGGCCCACAGCGCGGCGACCTGCAACATGAGCAGCGTGCAGTTGGCGGCGATGGTGAACCAGCTCCCCGTCAGCACGGCACCGAAAATCTTCCCCAGGGTCCCTGCCGAGTAGAACGCCTTGATGATGCGGATGATGCTGTCGACGTCCTTGGTGGAGTTCTTCACGGTGTTGAGCAGCGCGGTGCTCTCCGTGACCGCCTCCGTGAGGGGGCTGATGAGCCTCGCGCCCACGAAGCCCACACCGAACGCAGCCAGCAGCAGGGAGAAGCCGGTCGCCGCGACGGAGACAATCCACCCGATGCACTCGCTGTTGACGCTCAGCTCCATCCGGCCGGCCTCCACCTTGCCCATCGCGGTGTGGTGATAGAAGACGAACTGGTTTCCCTCCACCTGGCCCGTGAAGGCCCCCACGGGCGCGCCGCCCGGGCCGCCCACCCGCGCGAGCCCCCGGTACAGGTTGTTCCGGAAGAGCGACCGCGTCCGCTCACGGGCCGACGCGGGGAGCGTGGCCAGCAGGGGCTCCAGCGAGGCGAGGATGGACTGCGCCTGCGGCTGCGTCAGCAGCGTCTGCTCCGGGAAGGCCACCGGCTCCGCGAAGCTCAAGCTGGCGGCGGCCAGCGGCGGGTCGGCCTTCGCCGTCTGCTGCGGCGTGCCGCCCGAGCCGGGAGGCGGCGTGGACTCGGAGGGCGGCGTGACGACGATGCTGGGCGTGGCCGTGTTGAGGAACAGCGGCGGGTGTCCCGTCACCTGGTTGCCCAGGATGGTGCCATTCCATGCATAGAACGCCACGCAACCATCGACGCCGCTGGGGTCCTGCGACATGTACTGCTGCACCTCGCTGGCGGTGAGCGCACGGGACCAGAGCCCCGCCGCCTGGAGGTGCCCCTGGAAGTTGCAGGAGACCCCGCCCGCGGCGTTGGACGCGGGCTGAGCGCCGAAGAGCCAGACGGGGTGCGCCAGCGTGGGCTGGACCACCCCGGGGATGGTCATGTCGAGCTGGCCGTCCAGGTAGATGATCACCGTGCTGCCGTCATAGGTGGCCGCCAGGTGATGCCACTTGCCAGGGGGCATCTGCAGCGCGTGCCCCCAGCCCCGCCAACCGTCGGCGACGTAGCCCGTGACATGGAGGTTGTAACCGGTGCCATCCCACTGAAGGCCCAGCGTGAAGCCCTCGTTGGTGACGCTGTCCAGGCACGCGAACAGGGTCTGCGGCTCCGCCTGGAACTGAGACGGCGCCTCGAGGTGGAACCACGCATGCACACTGAAGGGCCCCCCGTCCGCCGACGCCCTGAGCGCGTCGCGAGGTGACGGCTGCGCCGCTCCGTTCACCAACCGGAGCGCCGGCGCCAGCATCACCACCTGCGCGCCATTGAGCAGGCTCGCCTGGCCCAGGTCGTGGCCGGAAACATCCGCGTTGCCGCCGTCGCTGAAGCTGAAGCAGGCCGCGAGCGTCGGGCCCGGCTCCGGCACATCCCACACCGGCTTGAGTTGGTCTCCCGTGCGCAGGGCGGACCAGAAGGCGACGTTGAAGAACTGCGCGTCGCAGGATGGACCCAGCGCGAACGGCGACGTGCTGCCCGCGATGTTGGACTGGCTTCCTTCGATGAGGGTCGTGCCGTCGACGTACACCGTGTAGTTGCCAGCGTGGGGGCCGGTCGACTCGAAGTTGATGAGGACGTACTGCCACTCGTCGGGCCGCAGCTCGATTTCCGAGACCGGGTGCGACGACATGCCCGGCAGGCAGAGCGTCAACGACAGGCCGTGCAGGCCCAGGTACCAGTTCGAACCGGCCCCCAGCAGCTTGCCGTCATAGATGGGGGCGCGCGGACGCAGCCAGAAGCCGATGGCGTAGGACGCGCTGCCACTCAGGTCGAGCGGGCAGGCCGCGCCAAGCTGGATGGACTGGCCATGACGAACGTCGGCCGCGCCGTATTGATACATGGGTCTCATGAGGATGGCTCCAGGGTGACAGTGGGTGGCCGCGTCCGCCGGGGTGGCGGGTGTCGGGGCCGAAGCCGCACCTGAGCAAGGAGCACGCCACGACGTGCCCGCGCGGAGCCACGCGGCGTGAGCGCGCGGCGTGCGTCCCAGCGGCACGCGAGCGAGTCGAACCCAGACGCAACCGCGACTGGATGAAGCGTGCGTGAGGAGGCCCCGCGCGAACAGCCTTGGGCCGCGCGCCGCCTCCGCGCCCCGACACGCGCCGCACCCATTCGAGGTCGCGGCGCGGTCACCGCGACGCCCCCGCTCCTCCACGTGAACCCGCGCCCTTTCCGGGCACGAGGCATGCCGCCGCGGTGACAACTCTGACGGAGGACGACCGCTCGAACCGCTCGCCATGAAGCGGACCGACGCGTGATGCACCGCTGCAGGCAACGACCACGTGAGCCGCGCAGGCGGAACGAACCACTCGGCCGCATGCCTACGTGGAGAAGGCCCGTTGGCGTTGAACTCGAACGGCGCGCCACCGCATCGGCTGCATCCACCGCATGAGGTTCCTGTCCCGATACACGTGGGCGACGACAACGAAGCGCCCATCCACGCATGACGCCCTCAATCAACGCGTCGCTCCCCCACACGCCCCCTGCGTTCCATGTGGAACTGGCGATGGCTGTCGGTAAGCGCCCTCCGAATCACGTCCCCCAACCGCGGCCCCATGACGGGCCTACCCCCACGCTCAAAGCGGAACCGCGGCTGGGCTGAGCAGGTCCGCGATGCGGCGTGCGTGCCCCCGCATCCGCATCCGCGCGCTCGCCCGCGCGCATCACCCTCTTCTCTTCAAGCCCGGCTGGTGATGCCCCGAGCTCGCGCGCCGCCCGCATTCGCATTCGCGCCCTCATGTCCCGCGTGCAACGAGGGATGGCCTGAGCACTCGCTCCCGCCCACGCGCGTCACCCTCTTCTCGCGCCAGGCGCGACTGGCGATGAACCGCGCTCGCATCCGCATCCGCATCCGCGCGCTCGCGTTCCGCGCGGTCCTGAGCGCGCTCCCGCCCACGCGCATCACCTTACTCTCGCTTCAAGCGCGGCTGGAGATGACCCGAGGTCCCGCTCATCCACGGCACCACCTTACGTTCCACGTGACAGGGGTGAGGCGTTGAGCACGCGCTCCCCCCGCGTCCGCATCAACGCCCTCGCATCCCTTGCAGGGACAGGCGACGGACCGAACACGCGCGATGCGGCACGTGCCCACCAGCCGCCCGCGCCTCACCGCCTTCACGTGTCACGTGGAACTGGGATGAACACGGCGCGCGCTCCAACCACCGCACCTTCCCGGAAGCGCGCATCCGTTTGTCGTCCTCCGCATGAAACCAGCGCTGGACGCACGACGCGCTGAAGCACCCTCCACCTCATCGTGCGCGGCGCCTCCGCTCCGCGCGAAACCCCAAAAGGACTCGTGACACCCGGCGCCTGGCGAACGCGGATTGAGCCAACGCCACCGCTTCGTGTTCCACGTGGAACCGGCGGCGGCTCCACCCACCCAGGCACCCTCTCCTGCCATCGCGAGCACGGCTTCTCGCCTTCCTCATGAAGCAGGCGGTGGACTCATCCTCCAGCGCCCTCACGCGCTGACTTCGTGTTCCACGTGGAACCGGTGAAGGGCTCGGCACACGCTCACGGAGCCGCGTCGCCATCTCGCGCACGCCCTCTCCACGTTCCACGTGGAACGCCTGAAGACGGGCCGCGCGACACGCGGCTCACCTCATGAAGCGCACGCGGCTTCATGTTCCACGTGGAACCCGCGAGGGGGTTGGGCGCACGCCCAAGCACCATTCGCGGCCATCGCTCGCACGCCTGCCCCACGTTCCACGTGGAACGCGCGAGGCCTGACCACCTGCGTGCCACGTGATGTCCGCGCATCGCGTGAACGCCGCTTCATGCCCCATGTGGAACCGCCGATGGCTTGAGCGCAGGCGCTCAACACCGCCCGCCTCCATGAGCCTGGAACACCTTTCGTGTTCCACGTGGAACCAGCTCGGATGTGACGCGGGCCCGAGCACCACCATCCGTTGCCATCACGCGCATGCCTTCTCCACGTTCCACGTGGAACGCCTGAAGGACCATCCGCATGCGTGCCATCGCATCCCGCACACCATGCTTCGTGCACCACGCGGAAGTGGCGATGCGGCGAACGCGCACGCGGGAACCAGGAGCACGCACGCCGACTTCATGTTCCACGTGGAACCGGTGATGGGCTGAGCGACCGCCACCACTCCACCTGCGCCACATGAGCATGCAGCGCCTCTTCGCGTTCCACGTGGAACCCACGCAGGCCCCACCGCGTCCACGGCATCCACTCGACGTGGGCCAGCTCCTCTCTTCTTGTTCCACGTGGAACCTGACAGGGGCAGCCGCCGCACGCTCCACAGCGGATGCTCAGCATGAGCACGCGCGCCTCGTCTTCGCGTTCCACGTGGAACCCACGCAGGGCCCAGCGCGAGCACTCCGCATCGCTCGCCAACACGGGTGCGCCCATCTCTTCACGTTCCACGTGGAACGCGTCAGGGGCAGTGGCCGCGCTCCACATCGAATGCTCGGCGTGCACGCACGCGCTCCTTCTTCACGTTCCACGTGGAACCCACGCAGGGCCCAGCGCGAGCACTCCACATCGCTCGCCAACACGGGTGCGCCCATCTCTTCACGTTCCACGTGGAGCCAGCGATGGACTCCGGCTTGGCATCTGGCCCCTCCGCTCCACACCGCGCATGCACCGCGTCTTCGTGTTCCACGTGGAACCAGCGTTGGGTTGCGGCATGGCGCCTGGCCCCTCCGCTCCACACCAGCGCATGCACCGCGTCTTCGTGTTCCACGTGGAACCCACGGCGGCATGAGCACCCGCCAGTGATGAACTCCTCAACGCGCCTTTCGCAGCACGTTCCAACCAGCGGCCTCAACACGCCGTGCCCATCACTTCGTGGCGATGCGCTCACCCATCTCCATGTCCACCCGTGATGGGCCACGCACCACAGAACTCCGCGCAGCGGCTCACCGCGAGCCCGCCTTCTCCAGGGTCCACGCGGAACAACCCGCGGCGTGTTCATCCCGGCCATGCGGGCCTCGACCCCATCCGCGGACGGAGGACGTGAACGCATCACTCGCTCAGCCCAGTCACCCGCGCGCCTTGGCTTCGCGACGTCTCCATGAGGAACCGCCCACCGCCGCGCATGCGGGCACATCACTCGCCCATCTCGACCCTGCGCATCGCCGTGGCTTCACGGCGCCTCCGCACGAACCGGCAACAGCGAACTCAGCACCCGAACGCACGACGCTCGTGCGCCACGTTCACGTCCCGATGCCGTGGGGTCGTGTCTGCGCGCTGAGGGACGGCCGATGCCATGCGCGTGCATCGCGCGGCCGCGCCCTTCACGCGTCAAGGACAGCCGATGTCGTGCGCACGCGCGCATCCCACTGTTCATCCCGCCCGTCCGCAGCTCGCGCCTTCGACCCTTCGTCTTCCAGATGAGGCGGTGTCAGGTGCTCACGGAAGAGACCGCCGCGAGCCCGCATGCATCGCGGCGCAAGACCACCACCACGCGGGAGCCTGAGAAGTCCTCGACCGGGTGGCGCCTGCACCTCGCCCCAGCAGCACCGCGTTCCACGTGGAACGAGCACCCACTCAAGAACTCGGAACGCCTCACCCGCCCACCACCGTCATCGCGAGCGCTCGCGGTCATGGCTCCATGCACTCGGGCCATGCATGTCGATGCCCCAGCGCCACGAACACTCCATGTCGCGTGCTCACCTGGGCCAGACCGGTCCCAAGCACGCGCGCACGCCGGAGGTCCTTCGTGAAGCCATGGCCGCAGCGACTCCAGGTGCCCCTGCCGGGAGAAGTCCACGCGAACTCCGAACGGCGGTGCATGTCCCGGTTCCAGGGGGTGGGCCCCCCAGGCAGGTGCCTCACTGCATCCCCCCAGCAACTCGCTCGAACCTGGCTTGAGTCCGTTCGGGCAAAGAGCCCACCCTCGCCACCGCGACGAACCACCTCGATGCGGCGCTCCTGTCAGCACGCGCCGCATGAGGCATGGGCGGGAAGGCCTCGCACGCAGTTCCCATCAACTGCGTTCCGAGCCGAGCCGAGCACCAAGGGACGCAGCGTCCACACCGGATGCGTGCCACGGCACCACGAAGCGGCCCCTCCCCTGCTCCACCTGGATCGCGAATCACAGAAAACATCGTTCCGCTGAGGCGCGGTCCCCTGCCGCGCTCCCCGCTCGAGGTCTCAAGACAACGGACGCCCCAAGAACATGAAGCGGATGCGAGCACACCACTGCGAGCCGCCGCCCCACGCCCAACCCGGCATCGAGTTCACGACGACGACTCCGCCCCTGCACAGCGGCCCGGCGCCGAGTCACCGCCGTCGCAGGCCACCGTGCACCGCGAGTTCACCGAACCCGAAGTCCCTCTTACCGGGAGGCTCCACCAAGGCACCCCAGATGACCGCGTCCTCGCCTCAGCGTCACAGTGCCGAGTCGGTTCCAGGACTGGAGGCGCATCGCGATACGCGCAGGAGCAGTGCGTCTGGGTAAGCAACCCACCTGCGCAGCGCTCGCACGATGGAGCGTGGAGGCAGCATGCGCACGCCGGCCCTCACCCGGTCGCCCAGGCGCTCGCAACCTTGAAGGGTGAGCATGACGCGTCGAGCGCCGCATGGTGGTGCGAGCGGTTCATCCAACCGCTCGCCAAGCCTGATGGACCGCAGCGCCCGAGCCCTCGAACATCACCACTTGAGGCCAGCGGACGGGCACTCGAAGTCCTGCCCGCATCGCCGCATAGCGAGCAGGCAGGGCTCCCCTCCCCTCCCCTGCCAATGCGAACCCACGAAGTGAAGAGAAGTCACGCGCGAGCTCGAACCGGTTGGCGCGCGCTGAGCACCCTGCTCGAAGCCCCGTCCTCACCCAGGAGACCCGGCCGATGCTTCAGGGGCACACGGGCGACTCAACCGAGCGCCCGGCCCAGACTGAAGCAAGAGACACCGAACCGCGCATCCCACGGCATCGGGATGCGCAGCGCCCCCCTCGTCCCCGCCGCGTCTCCACGTCCAGCGGGGTGAGACGTCCGCGAGCTACTGCGCCAGTGACTCGCGACGGCGGAAGACGGAGATGCCCGTCGGAGCGTCCTTCACCCAATCGTAGTCAGCCGACTGACGCAGCAGCTCGATGAGCCGCCGGTCGCCAATCTTCCAGCCGCCGGCATCCGCGAACGAGCACGCCTCCTCCACGAAGCAGTGGTTCACGTTGACGAAGATGAGCTTGGGACGCCGAGCCAGGACGTATTCTGGATCCATCTTCACGTCGATGCCGCGCTGAAGCGACGGCAGGTGCGCGATGTGAATGTCGTTGAGCCCAAGCATGTCGAGCGTGGGCCGCCCCGTCGCGTAGGGCACGCGCCCCGCCCAGGGGACAGCGATGACATCCGTCGGCTGCGTGTGCTCGAGGATCCACGCCGGCAGCGGACCGTGGGGCTCGTCGGAGAACTGCGCGAGCTTGGTCCGAAGCAGCCCGTGTTGAGAGTCACCACCCGCCGGGGCCGAGTCCTTGAGCAACTGCAGTCCATCCTGCGCCCAGGCCAGGGAGATGAACGCGGCGACACCGACCGCGCAGACACGCGGCGAGAGCTTCGTCCAATGGCGGCTCGCGTTCGCGACCAACATCACCGTCGCCATCCAGAGCAGCGGGAGCACGGGGAGCACCAGCCGCACCGACGGAAAAGCGGAACGGTCATCGCCGCCCACCCAGACGATGTAGAGCACGTAGACAAGACACGCCCCACCGAGACGCAGCGCCAGTTGCAGCGTCCGGCGAGCGGAAGCGTCTTCCTCCCGCGCCGGTGTCGCCATCCACGCGAGCGCGCCCAACGAGACGGGCACGGCGAGATACGAGGCCCACGCGAGCACGAGGTAGTAGACGCCCAGCGGCAGGTTCAGGAGCCGATTGCCAGAGTGCTTCGCGTAGTACGTGTTCGGGAAGAGCCACCCGTAATGCTGAAGCCGCCAGACGAAGTACGTGAGCCAGATGGCGAAGAAGGGCACGGCGAAGGACAGGAGCGTCCGGCGTGAGAGCCTTCCCTCCTCGGCGCTGCGTCGAAGCGAGAGCCCCGACACGGCGATGAGTCCGAAGAGCATCACGCCTTCGGGCCGGGTGATGGCGGCGAGACCGAAGAGCGTGGAGGAGACCATCAGCCACAGAGGGCGCGGGTTGCCAGCGAACTCGCGAAGAGCGAGGCCCGTGCTCGCGAACGCGAGGGCCGTGAAGAACACGGTCTCCATCCCGGTCTGCGTGTAATAGGCGAGCGGCGTGCACAGCGCGACGAGCGTCGCGAGCACCGCGCGCCAGGGCCGCTCTTGAAGCGGGTGAGCGCCCCCCAGCATCAGCGCGATGATGGCCCCAGCCGCCGCCATGGAGAACAGCTTCGACGCCAGCAGTGGCGACACGCCGAGCGCGATGGGGATGGCGTTGAAGACGACCCACGAGAACGACGTGTAGCCCTCGACGGGAGGCTGCTCGCCGACGTTCCAGGCGATGCCATGCCCACCGGCGAGATGCTTGGCGTAGCGGTAGGTGATGAAGGAGTCATCCAAGCCGCCGCCCGTCAGAAGCAGGCACGCGAGGAGGAAGACCGCCATCAACGCCACGCCGAGGAACACGGTACCGGCCCAGGAGAAACGGTGTTCCGAGGCGGAACCGGGCACACGTCGAGAGTCGAGCTGCACGCAGTTGAATCCTGTGTGGATGGGAGAAGGGACGCGAGGCGTCCGCTTCCGGGCGACCGTACCACGCCGGGTCATGGCCATGAGTTCAGGCGCAGAGCGTTCCGCCTGAACCCTCGATGACAGCGAGAGTGATGAGCAGGCACCCGGCCCCTCCCCTGCTCCTGGCGCAACCGCGAGACAGCTTGCGATCAACCGCACGCGAAAGCGTTCAGAGGTCGAAGCGCCACGCGGCGAACGCGAAGCCCCTCGGCAGCGCTGTCACTGGCCCTGAAACCAACGAGCCCACCCCAGCGCGCTGAACACAGCGATGCATCCTGCCAAGGGTGCATCCACCGGTAGAACACGGAGGCCTTGGCGCCCCGAGGCAACTCGGGCCCGCTGCCCAGGACACGGTGACGCCGGATGGCCACGTCGGAACGACACGGAGCGGGATGCGACGTCATGCCTCACGCTGCGGCCCGGAAGAACGCACGGGCCGCTCGCTCCGAGGCGGCGCTCCCCTCCCCTACTCCTTCGCGAACACCGCCACCTGACGCTCGGCGCCGGAGAACGGCAACCGGTACGCCCGCGAGGACACGACGCGCAGGTGCCGCTCCGCCGCGCGCGCCGCCAGCTCCGCGTCCGTCTGCGGCTTGCCGAGCATCGCCACCACGCGCCCGCCCGGCTCCACATACGCGGGCGCCAGCGCGAGCCAGTCCGGCAGGTCCATGAAGGCGCGCGCGATGAGCACCTCGGCGCGCGGAATCCCTTCCGTCTCCGGCTGGCCCTCCGCGCGCGCATGCAGTCCGCGCACGCCCTGCAATCCGAGACTCGCCGCCGCCGCCTTGATGAACGCGACCTTCTTGCCCACCGTGTCCACCAACGTGACGCCCAGCGACGGCAACGCCAGCTTCAACGGCAGCCCCGGGAAGCCAGCGCCGGCGCCCAAGTCGAGCAGCGTCGCCGCGCCCGTCACCTCGGGCAGCACCGCGAGCGAATCCAGGAAGTGCTTCTCCAGCACCTCCTCCGGCGCCGTAATCGCCGTGAGATTCACCTTCGCGTTCCACTTGAGCAGCTCGGCCATCAACCGCTGGAGCCGAGGCCCCACGTCCTCCGCCACCGTCACGCCCAGCGACTGGCACCCCGCCGTGAGCCGATCCACGAACCGCGCGTTATCCACAAGCCCTCCACGTCAAACCGCCTGCAACCCACTGGAATCATTCAGGAGATGGCAATCCCCAGAGTTTCCCACACCTTGTCCACAGCCCCTTTCTTGATCACTCCTCGGGCTGCGAGCACACTCCCGGCGCCCCGGTTCCCCGCTTGAGCGCCACCAGCAGCAGCGACACCGCGGCGGGCGTGACGCCTGGAATCCGGCGGGCCTGCCCCACCGTCCCCGGCCGGTGCGCGGTGAGCTTCTCCACCGCCTCCGCGCCCAAGCCTCGCACTTCATCGAAGCGATAGCCCTCCGGAATCCGCCACCGGTCCGTGGACTCGGCTTCGCGCGCCGCGGCCCGCGCGGCCTGGGCGATGTAGCCCTCGTACTTCACCTCGACCTCCACCTCCTCGGCGACGTCGGGTGCCAGTTGGGGCCAGGCCTCGTGGCCTTCGCTCAGCTGCGCGTACGTCACCTCCGGCCGGCGCAGCCTCGCCGCCAGCCCGGTGCGCTTCAGCCGGGCCACCTCCTCCGTCATCGCGCGGCCCCGCGCCTCGGCCCGCTCCAGCGCCTCGCGAGGCAGCAGCCCCACCCGGTGCCCGTGCCGCGCCAGCCGCAGGTCCGCGTTGCCCTCGCGCAGCTTCAGCCGGTGCTCGGAGCGGCTGGTGAACATGCGGAACGGCTCGTCCACGCCCTTCGTCACCAGGTCATCCACCAGCACCGCGCCGTGGGCCTCGTCGCGGCCCGGCCGCAGCGGCGGCTCGCCCTTCACCTGGAGCGCGGCGTTGATGCCCGCCCACAGGCCCTGGAAGGCGGCCTCCTCGTAGCCCGAGGTGCCGTTGAGCTGCCCCGCGAAGTACAGGCCCGAGAGGGCCTTGGTCTCCAGCGTGCCCTTGAGCTGCGTGGGCGGCGCGTAGTCGTACTCCACCGCGTAGCCGAAGCGGACCACCTCCACCTGCTCCAGGCCGGGGATGGTGCGCAGGAAGGCGAGCTGCACGTCCGCGGGGAGGCTGGTGGAGAGGCCCGCCGGGTAGACCAGCGGCGAGCTGGGCCCCTCGGGCTCCAGGAACACCTGGTGCCGCTCGCGCGCGGCGAAGCGCACCACCTTGTCCTCCAGCGACGGGCAGTAGCGCGGCCCCCGCCCGACGATGTCCCCCTGGTACAGCGGCGAGCGGTGCAGGTTGTCACGCAGCACCGCGTGCGTCTGGAGCGTCGTCGCCGTGAGGGCGCACGTCACCGAGGGCTGACGGGGGAACGGCATGCCGCCCTCCCCTTCCCGCTTCGTGCGCCAGGAGAAGGGCCGCACCACCGTGTCGCTCGGCTGCGGCTCCAGCACCTCCCAGTCGATGCTCGCGCGCGCCAGCCGCGCCGGCGTCCCCGTCTTGAAACGGCCCAGCGTGAAGCCCAAGGCGCGCAGGGATTCGGACAGGCCGCGCGCCGCTTCGTCTCCGAGCCGGCCGCCCACCTCCTTCTGCTCGCCCACGTGCATCAGCGCCTGGAGGAAGGTGCCCGTGGTGAGCAGCACCGCGGAGGCCGCCACCTGTGCGCCGTCCTTCAGCACCACGCCCTCGACGCGCCCGCCACCCGCGACCAGTTGGGCCACCTCGCCCTCGCGCACTGTGAGGTTCGGCTGCGAGAAGAGCACCTCCTGCATGCCCACCGCGTACGCGTCGCGGTCGCACAGCAGGCGCGAGGCCTGCACCGCCGGGCCCTTGGAGGCGTTCAGCGTCTTGAAGTGCGTGCCCGCCTTGTCGGCCGCGCGGCCCATCTCGCCGCCGAGCGCGTCGATTTCACGCACCAGGTGGCCCTTGGCCGTGCCCCCCACCGCAGGGTTGCAGCTCATCACCGCCGAGCGCTCGCGCTTCAGCGTCAGGCCCAACGTGGCCAATCCCATCCGCGCGCAGGCGAGCGCCGCCTCGCAGCCCGCATGGCCCAGCCCCACCACGATGACGTCGTACCGGAGTCCCATGTCTCACGAAGGTCGCGGGCGGCACGGACAGGCTGACCCGTCCGCCGCCGTTTCGCGCCTTCGTATGGCTCCCGGCCGGGCCCTTGGCAAGCAAAGGCCCCCGGGGCAGGCACCCGGTGGAGCGAGCGCCCTCCCCTTCCCTTCAAGAATTTACGGAAGCGCGCGAGGCAGGCAGTGGGAGGGGTTCGGCGCTGTCTGCCTCGCGCGCACCGGCCACCGTCCGGAAGGTCGAGCCAGGCATCGAGCCTGACCTCGCCCCCTGGCCTGGGCGGCAAAAGTCATTCACGGCGTGGGGAGAAGACAGGTGCCGCCCACCCCCCCGGGCTGACGGCACCTCTCCCGCTCAACGGGTCCGAGGACCCGCCCCACGCTGACGCGGCCCCAGCCCCCATGGCCGGGCACCGCGCTTTTCCCCCGCGCGCGACGTGTCGCCGCCGCGCGCGGGGGAATGGGGTGTCGCACACACGGGCGGGTGTGCCCCGTGCGGTGAGGGCGCAACGGAAGCATCGAGCTCGGGCCACCAGGGCCCGACACCCTCGTGTGCGCGACGGGGATAGGAATAACGCGGGGGTCTGACATGCCGGTGGGCGCTGGCAGGGCCTCCCGGCGGGCGCCGCGTACAGTCCCGGCGTTCCCTTCCAGCAACCGAGCTTCTGAGCCCGGAGCGGATTCACGGTGCGGCGGCGCGGTGACGGTTATTCGGCGGGCTTGTCCCTCAGGAGTCCATGACCACGTCTTCGAACACGCCCACCGCGCGAGGCACGCTCGGCCTCGAGCTGCTGCTCGGCACGCTGACGGCGTTCGCGCCGCTGTCCATCGACATGTATCTGCCGGCGCTGCCGCGCATCGCGGAGGACCTCGGCTCCACCGCGCCCGTGGTGCAGCTCACGCTCGCGTCGTGCTTCGCCGGGCTGGCGCTGGGCCAGCTCTTCACCGGTCCGCTCATCGACCGCTTCGGGAGGACGCGGCCGCTCTACGCGGGGCTCGCATTGTATGTGCTGGGCTCACTGGGCTGCGCGCTGGTGCCCACCGCGGAGGCGTTGGTGGCCATGCGCTTCGTGCAGGCGCTCGGGGGCTCGGTGGCCCTGGTCGTGCCCCGGGCGGTGGTGCGTGACTTGTGGTCCGGCGCCGACGCCGCGCGGACGATGTCCCGGCTGCTGCTGGTGATGGGCGTGGCGCCGATTCTCGCGCCGCTGCTGGGCGGCTTCGTGCTCCAGTACTCCGGATGGCGCGCCATCTTCCTGGTGCTGGCCGCGGTGGGCGCGGTGGCGTTGGCGTTCGTGTTGAAGACACTGCCGGAGACGGCGCCGCCGCACTCCGGTTCGCAGACGGTGTCGTCGCGGCTGGGGGCGATTGTGAAGGACCCGGACTTCGTGGGTCCGGCGCTGGCGGGCGGCTTCGCGCAGGCGGGCATGTTCGCGTACATCGCGGGCTCGCCGTTCGTGTTCATCTCGCTGTACGGCGTTCCGGAGGAGCACTTCGGCTGGTTCTTCGGCGCCAACGCGATGGGCTTGATTGCCGTGGCGCAGCTCAACCGCAAGCTGGTGACGCACCTGCCGTTGCACCGGGTGCTGCGCCTGGCCTTGAGCCTGTGTGTCATTGCGGCGGTGGGCGTGGTGGCCGTGGCGTGGACGGGCTTCATGGGGCTGTGGGGCATCGCCGTGACGCTGTTCCTTTTCGTGTCCGCCATGGGCCTGGTGGGGCCGAACGCCGCGGCCATTGCACTGGAGCGTCACGCCACGCGCGCGGGCATCGCGTCCGCGGCGCTGGGCGCGCTCCAGTTCACCGCGGCGGCGGGTGCGTCGTGGGCGGTGAGCACTTTCAACAATGGCACCGCGATGCCCATGGCGGGCGTCATGGCCGCGATGGCGCTGCTCGCGTGGCTCGCCGCGTTCTTCGGTCTCCGCGTGCGCGCACGCCAGCGGGGGGCAGGGGAGGTGAGCGGGATGGAGTCGGGGCAGGGCCCGGCGCGAGCAGGGTGAAGGCCGTTCTCACCATCCAACACGGTGTCGTAAGGGGAGGGGACGACATCGCGTGCGAGACTGCTGTCAGGATGATTCGCGCTGTCCTGTGAGGAGAGGTCCCATGAACACATCACCCGTTCCCTACGGTCCTCATGAGCTGGCCCGGGACCTCCAGCATCTTCTCGGCCTGCCTGCCCACACCAAGGAAGAGCAAGGCCGTTGGTACGCCGAAGCGCAGACGGTTCAGGACCGCATCAAGGCTTCCGAAAAGCTCCTCTGCCTCCCTCATTCCCTTTGGCACTTCTTCTCGGATGCGGACATCCGAGCCAAGGAGCCGGACATCCGGGACGCACAGTTCAAACAGGTTCGTGCCCACATCGCAGTGCTGGAGACCGGTACCGTTCCTCCGGATGACAGCCAGCCGGGCACCCCGAGAGACTTCTTCCGCAGTCTCTGGCAAGCGGTACGCAATCAGAACTGAAGGCCCCGTAACAGCTCGCCGCGCCCCGTCTGGATGGGGCGCGGATGAGCCATTTCCCCCAAGCAGGGGCGAGGCCGGAGCCGGAGGAAGAGAGCCCGTGTCTTGCCGCGACGAGGGAGGAACGCACACCACGATTGGCCTCGCGCCAGGCTGCTACGCAGGATGGAAAGCGCTGGACGTGTTCGCTGGCTCGAAGTGCGGAAACAGGAGATGCGCTCATCCAGCGCGCCTTCGCCGCCCTTTCAAAATGTCGCGAGGAAGGTCTTCATCTCGCGCAGCACCTCGTCAGGGTTGGTGAGCCAGACGTAGTGCTGCGCGTGCTCGAGCTTGATGCTCTTCCAGTTCGGCATGCTCATCACGCTCAGCATTTCGGCGTCCCGCTGGAGCGTCCTGGCGCTCAGGGTCCTCAACTTCTCCTGCACGGGCAGGTCCATTTGGGAGAAGCCTGGGAGGTCCTCCGGCCGCCCGGACCGAGGCTGATCCACGTAGAGGAAGAGCACGGCCGCCGTCACGGCCGCGAAGTCCACCTTCGAGAAACCCTTCATCACCCGCTCCTCCGCTTGCGGCCACTTGCGGTCGCGCAGGTAGCGCCCGGTCTTCGGATCGAACTCATTCGCCTCGTCGATCTCGTGCGCGGGGAACGCTCCTCCGACGTCACGCGCGACCGCGGCGGCGAGCGCTGCGCGTGAGGCCACGTCCTCGGGCGCGGGCTCGCTCGGAGGAGGCATGGGCAGGACCGAAAGGAACTCCGCCAGCAGGTCACCGTCGGTCCTCACGTCCAGGTAGACCACCTTCTCCACGCGCTCCGGGTGATGGGTTGCCACCCAGGTGAGCTCTGGCCCGGCGGCGGAGTGGCCCACGAATGACGCCTTCGCGATTCCCAGCCCCTCCAGCACCCGGACGACGTCCTCGCCCAGGGTGGCGGTGTCGTAGCCCTGGTCGGGCCAGTTCGACGAGCCAAACCCCCGGCGGGTGACGGCGTAGACGTGATGGGCCGCGGTGAACTCCGGCGCGAAGGTGTCGAACACGTGGCCCGTGTTGCCCAGGCCCGACAGGAAGACGAGCGCGGGTCCCTGGCCTCCGAAGTCGAGCAGTTCGAGCTCGACCCCCTCGGCCACCTTCACCCGCTTCACCTGATGCAACGCGCTGGAGTCGGCAGAAGCCGGGACCGGGACGGACTTCGTCGTCACACAGGCGAACAGCGGCAAGCAGAGGAGGAGGAGTTTTCGCATGGACCGACTCAACTACAGGAATGCGGAGACCACCAAGGAAGCCCCTGGGTCACAGCTCGCCGCGTCCCCTCTGGACGGGGCGTGGATGAGCCCCCGCCCGGCTTCGCTGGGCGCGGTGGTTTCAGCATGTACCAGTGCGTCTCGTCCGCGTGGATGAGCGGGGAGGAGAAGACAACCGCTGGCAGCGCCTCGTAGCTGGGACCAGGGCGCTCAGCCCGTCGAAGCCCTTGCGCATGTCCACGGGCGCCGCACAGGCGTCCCGCGCCACCTCTGCAATCTGAACATCACTTCCTCCGCCCACACGCAGCCTGGAATCGGTGGTCATGCCATCCTCACCGGTGCCATGACTTCCACCTCACGCACCATCCAGGGTCCCGCGGGTCGGCTCGCTGTCACGGAAACCGGCAGCGGCGGCCTCCCCGTCGTCTTCGTGCACAGCAACGCGGGCAGGCGCGAGCAGTGGGCCGCGCAGCAGGCGCACCTGAAGCAACGCTCCGTGTCCTTTGATTTGCGCGGCATGGGCGAATCGGACCTCGACGCCCAGGGGCGCTACGGCGCCGAGGCCATGACCGAGGATGTCCAGGCCGTGGCCGACGCGCTGGGCCTGGAGCGCTTCGTCCTCGTGGGCCACAGCTTCGGCGGCAACGTCGCGGGCGAGTACGCCCACCGCTGGCCCGACCGGCTCGCCGGGCTCGTCATCGTGGACGCCGCGGGGACCATGCCGCCACTGCCTCCCGAGCAACTCGAAGGCTTCCATCAAGGCACGCGCCCCGAGTCCTACCGCGCCTTCATGGACGCCTGGTACACGCCGCCCCTCCAGAACGCGAAGCCGCACACGCATGAGTCCGTGATGCGCTGGCTGCACGCGACACCGCGCGAGCCCGTCGTGGGCGCGCTGGAGAGCATGCTCACGTATGACTCCGACCGCATGCTCGCGCGGTACAAGGGGCCGTTCCACACGCTCGTCGTGGATATCTTCATCCAGCCCAATGCCTACCACCTGATGTACCCGGGCACGCCCCACACCGTGTTCTCCGGGGTCAGCCATTGGCTGATGATGGATGAGCCCGAACGATTCAACGCCGCGCTCGATGCATTCCTCGCCACACTACCGCAGCGCTGAACACTGAACAGGAGGGCGGGCGCGTCACACACTACGCACCGCCTCCCCGATTTCGCGCCGGCATCCGCGTGTGAATCGCTTCGCGTCAGGAAATTTCCAAACCTTGCTCCTCGACAGGGCAGGGTGGCCCGATGCGTCAGGGATTCAGGCACATGCATTGCTACGTTTCACGTGCAGGAGGCTGCCATGGGACGACTCCGCCGCACGTGCTTCACGTCAATGATTGTGTTCGCCGCCACGGGATGCACCACCACGCTGTACAAACCCAATCAAGTCAGCGCGCCTTTGCTGCGTGAAAAAGGCGAAGTGAAGGGGACGCTGGGCAACAACAACCTCCAGGTCGCCTGGTCTCCGGCCGAGGGCGTGGGCCTGCTCGCCCAGGGCTATTACGAGCGCTACGCGGAAGGGGAGCGCCGCGCAACGGGCGCGCTCGGTGAGGTGGGTGGCGGCCTCTACGGCACCTTCCTCGACAACGCCGTCTGGGAGGCCTACGGCGGACTCGGCTACGGCCAATCCACCGCGAGCGACCGGCTCGACATGAACACCGCGAATCCCCGCGACGTGGGTTTCACGGCCCGCGCCATGCGCGCCTTCATCCAACCCAACCTGGGCTACGTCACGCCGTACTTCGAGGTCGCCGGCTCCGTGCGGCTGTCCGCCGTGAAGTACATCTCGCTCGACGCGAATGGATACACGGACGCGGAGCGCACCCAGGAGTTCCTCGTGGCCCGAGACGTGACGCGCCCCGTGTGGCTCTTCGCCGAGCCTGCCCTCACCGTCAAAGGCGGCTACAAGTGGGTGAAGCTCTACGCCCAGCGCGCGTGGTCCTTCAAGCTGGGCGGCGAGGCCCTTCCCCATGAACGGGACAGCACGGTGGTGGGCATCAGCGTGGACGTGGCCCGCTGGTACCACGACTGAGAAAAGCAGAAGCCCCACGGCGCCAGTGCGCACCGTGGGGCTTCCGTGCTCCGAAGAAGCAAACCGCTACCGCGACATCACGGCGCCGCGGGAGCCTTCGTGGCCCCCGAGGCCTTCTTCTGCGCGGTGGCGAAGTCACCCGCGCGCACCTGCGTCACCTTCTCCCAGTCGAAGTGGCGCTCCATCGCCTTGCGAACGTCCTCCGGCTTGAGCTGCGCCAGCTTCTTCTCGAACTCCGCGTCGAAGGCCAGGGTGCGGCCCAGGAACAGGTAGCTGGCGAGCTGCCGCGCCAGGCTGCCGTCCTGCGCCCGCGCCGACTGCCGGTACTCCAGCATGCCCGAGCGCGCCTTCTGCAGCTCCTCCGCCGAGTAGCCCTTCTGCACCGCGCGCGTCACCTCCTCGCGCATGGCCGTCTCCAGCTTCGCCGCGTTCTCCGGCGCGTAGATGGCGTACGTGAAGAAGCTGCCCACCTCGTCCACGTCGCTGGCGTCCAGGCTGCTGGCCACGCCGTAGGACAGGCCATCGTTCTGACGGATGCGCGTGGCCAGCCGCGAGTTGAGGAAGCCGCCACCCAGCACGAAGTTGCCCAGCGTCAGCGCCGGCCAGTCCGCGTCATCCTTGCGCAGCTTCAGCGCCTGACCCGCCATGTAATAGGCGTTCGCCTTGTCCGGCGTCTCCAGCGCGACGGACGTGGGCTTGCCACCCGAGAACACCTGCGGCACGCGCTGGTACGGCGCCGGGCTCTTCCACTTCCCGAGCAGCTCGCTCACCACCGGAATCACGTCCTTGGGCTCGAAGTCACCCACCACGGCCAGCTCGCCGTTGGACGCGCCGTAGAATGACTTGTGGAAGGCGCGGGCCTGCTCCAGCGTGGTGTCCCGCACGCCGGCGATGCGCTCGTCCAGCGTGGCCACGTAGTAGGGGTGGCCCTTGGGGTAGTGGCCGGACACCGCGCGCCAGAAGGCGATGTTGCCCAGCGTCTGCGGCTCGCTGCGCTCCGACTCCAACGACGCCAGCCGCTCCTGCTTCAGCATGGCGAACTCCTTCTCGTCGTAGGCGGGCTCGCGCAGCACCTCGGTCACCAGCTTGAGGACCTCCGGCAGGCTCTCGCGCGGGCATTCGATGGAGGCGCTGGCGCCCGTGCTGCTGCCATCCACGCCCACGCGCGCCTTCAGCTTGTCGAACGCGTCCTGGAGCTGCTGCCGCGAGCGGTGCTTCGTGCCCCGCATCAGCATGCGTCCGGCGTACGACGCCGCGTCCGCCTGGCCGCGCAGCGCGGCCTCCGTGCCCCAGCGCAGCGTGAGCGACACATTCACCATGTTGCCGCGCGTCTTCTTCGGCAGCAGCGCGTACTTCACGCCGCCCGGCAGCTCACCGCGCTCCACGCGCGACTCGATGTTGGCGGGGGAGGGGTCGAAGGCCTCGCCCTGCGCCACCGCGTCGCGGCCCTTGTAGCCCTCCATCATCTTCGCCACGTTCACCGGCGCCGGCAGCTCCGCGCGGTCCGGCTTCGGCGTTGGGATGAAGGTGCCCAGCGTCCGGTTGGACGGCTTGAGGTACTCCGCCGCCACGCGCGTCACGTCCTCGGGCTTCACCGCTTCAATTCGGTCGCGGTGCAGGAAGAGCAGGCGCCAGTCACCGGTGGCCTCCCACTCCGACAACATGATGGCCACGCGCTCGGAGTTGTTGATGGTCAGGTCGATGTACTTGGACAGCGTGGCCTTCGCCCGGTCCACCTCCTCCACGGTGAAGGGCGTGCGCGACGCCTCCTCCACCGTCTTCAGCAGCGCCTCTCGGGCCGCCGCCGTCGGCTGGTCCTCGCGCATCTCCGCGTTGAAGACGAGCACGCCCGGGTCGCGCAGCTGCAGGTTGGACGCCCCCACGCGCGCGGCCTTCTTCGTCTCCACCATCGCCTTGAAGAGGCGGCCGGAGGGGTTGTTGCCCATGGCCAGCGTCAGCACGTCGATGGCCGCGAAGTCCTCATGCGCCCCCTCCGGCACGTGGTACAGGCTGGTGAGTAGCGCGGTGTCACCCACGCGGCGCAGCTGCACCTCGCGCTCGCCGTCCTGCGTGGGCTCGGCGGTGTACGTCGCGGGCAGCGGCTGCGCGGGCTTCTTCAACTTGCCGAAGGTGTCCTGAATCATCGACAAGGCCTTGGCCTCGTCGAAGCGGCCCGCCACCACCAGCATGGCGTTATCCGGCCGGTAGTACTTCCGGTAGAAGGCCTGGAGCCGGTCGATGGGCACGTTCTCCAGGTCGGAGCGCGCGCCAATCGTGGCCTTGCCGTAGCTGTGCCAGATGTACGCGGCGCTCATGACGCGCTCGAAGAGGATGCCGCGCGGGTTGTTCTCGCCGGACTCGAACTCGTTGCGGACGACGGTCATCTCGCTGTCGAGGTCCTTCTTCGCGATGAAGCTGTTGACCATGCGGTCGGCTTCGAAGGACAGGGCCCAGCGGAGGTTCGCGTCCGTGGCGGGGAGCGTCTCGTAGTAGTTGGTGCGGTCCAGCCACGTGGTGCCGTTGGGCCGGGCGCCGCGCTCGGTGAGCGCCTGGGGCACGTTGCGCGTCGTCGGCGTGCCCTTGAACATCAGGTGCTCCAGCAAGTGGGCCATGCCCGTCTCGCCGTAGCCTTCGTGCTTGCTGCCCACGAAGTACGTCACGTTGACCGTCACCGTGGGCTTGGTCGGGTCGGGGAAGAGGAGCACCTTCAGCCCGTTGGGGAGGCGGTACTCGGTGATGCCCTCCACGCTCGTCACGGCGGCGGGCGCCCGGCCCTTCGCCTTGCTCTGCGGGGCGGCGGCCTTGGAGGCGGTGGCCTGCGCGGCCTTGGGGGCAGGGGAGGGAGTCTGGGCCCACACCGGGGTGCCGGCCACCATCATCAGGGCCGCCACCAGGGAGAGCGGCGTACGTCGCTTCATGCGGTCCTCGCGGGTCGTCTTGGAATGCACCGGCTTCTAACCCGAGATGTCCCCCAGGCCATCCCGAATGGTCGCACTCCGGCCCACCAGGCGTCGCGGATGCGACAGGGTGGGGGAGCCAGCGCGAAGTCGCCTCGCTCTCGCGAAGCCCGGCTCGCCGCGCGGCAAGGACAGGTCGTCAGGCCCCAGCGCCTTCGAGCCCCGCCAACCTGCACAAAGCGGGCGGGGCTGAGCGGATTGGGCAAGAGTCTGCGGGGAATCGGTGAGCGCGCGACAGGCCGAGCCCCCACGCTTCGAGGCATGAGCCAAACGATTGTCATCACGGGCGCAAGCGACGGCATTGGGGCGGCGGCCGCACGCGAGCTCTGCGCGCAAGGACACAAGGTCGTCGTGGTTGGACGCTCGCCGGCCAAGACCCGCGAGGTCGCGACCGCGCTCGGCGCGGACTTCTTCGTCGCGGACTTCGCGAGGTTCTCCGAAGTGAGAGAGCTCGCGGACGCGCTGCGCACGGCGTACCCGCGCATCGACGTGCTCGCCAACAACGCCGGCGGCGTCTTCAGCCAGCGCGCACTCACGGAGGACGGCCACGAGCTGACGTTTCAGGTCAACCACCTCTCGCCGTTCTTGCTCACGCTCTCCCTCCTCGACACGCTCACCGCGAGCAAAGCCCGTGTGGTGCAGACCTCGAGCCTGGGGGCGCGCGTCTCCGGTCATATCTGTTGCTGAGCACGGCGGTTGATGGAGAGCGGTCTCGTTTCAGGCCGACTGGGTGATGGGAAGTGGTCGCGGGAGGACGCCTCGGCCATCAGCGAGCCGGTTT
>BNCN01000017.1 GCA_014656495.1 Comamonas sp. KCTC 72670 | reverse complement strand
CGGAACCACTCCTGCTTCTCCACCGGCTTCGACATGCACGCCAGGGTCCACGGCGGCGGCGCGTCACTCAACACCTCTCATCACGTCGTTGGCCGGACGCTTACCACAGGCGGGCGCCCAGCGCCCTTGCGGCGCACTCGCACCAGCGCTCCTTCAGGCCTCTTCCCTCTCACCCCGTCGCGCCCCGCGCGCACCGTCATGCGCGCCAGTCCCGTCGCCCGGGCGACCGCTGTGACGCCGCCTCGTCCCAGCGCGAGCGCCTCGGCGCCTGCCCAGCGGCGCGTCACCCGCTCGTCCATGACGTCCCGGAGTGCCTGGTAGCGCTCCGCCACGGCCTTTTCCGCGTCCATACCCGGCTAACACGCTCGGTTGCCCGACCATTCCCCTATTCGACTAACTAATATCCGAACAGACCCTTACCGCAAGGCGAGTCCGCCATTCCTATCCCATACAGCCCCGAACTCGCCCCCACTGAGCCATGCCGATCAAAACCAAAGACCCAAATGCCCGCCTCTGAACGCACAAACAATCCCCCGCAACACAACGCAAGAAACACTCACAACCATAAACCGCGAAACACAGCGATCTGGTTCGCCTACTGCAGCCAACCTCCTCAATCACTGCAATCGCCACTAAAGCCAACACCTCCGAAAGCCCTGGCCTCAATCAACCAAACTTTCGGAGGTAAACTAGGGCATCAACACTTACAGATGAAAGCACGCCAGAGCGTTTTCCTTATCACCTATCTATGAAACCCCTTGGGGAAGCCCACCTTTTGAGGCTCCACTGGAAGGGCGGTCGTATCGAGCATCGCTCGAGCCGACCTAATCTCTGAGACGTATTCATCCCGATTAAAGGAAAACAACAAAACCCGTCCTCCCACCTCAAGCTCCCACGTAACCACACCCTCACTCAGCACCACCTTGACTCCATCCCATCCACCATCTTCGGCCATTCCACAGACACAGGTGAAGATCAGATAATTTCCAGACGCACCGACACTCTTCTCCAGTTCGTCGAAATAGACCAAAACCTCGTCCCCCAGGTGCGCACTTGACTCGACATCCTCTCCATCAATGAGCATCCGGACTACCGCAACATCAGAAAAAACAATCCCTTCCCTCTTCACTTGTCGATCGCCCGTCAACTCTTCAACCCAGAGAGCAATTGTATTCACTGCCCCCCCATGTGCCTTGGAGCTAGCGGGAATTGGGATGAGCGCGCCGGGTTCTGGTTCTCAAACACCTTATGAATGTATGAGGCTTGGCCCGAGGAAGGAGACCCTACAGGGTCAAAGAGATTCCTCGTGCCAATCTCGAAGGGGTACCTTTTCTCGTAGGCCATTGCACCGGCCTGAGCATCAAAATATTGACGATCCGGGTTGCGGATCGTGTCCTCACGCAACTTCGCCACATCAAGGTCCTCAGCAAACTGGCCGCGATTCTGATTGGGAGTACGATTAAGTGTAGGCCGATGCCTACTAAAGGCATGCTCACTGATATAATCAGCCTCAATCCGACTACCACCCTCCTTGTAGAATCCGTGACTCCGCAATTCCTCCACACGAAGAGCCTCTTTCAGGCTGGCATATTGCGAAGCATTGGCTGTTCCCTCCGCAGCAGCCACATTCCTACCGGGTCCATTGGAAGACACCTGCTCTGTTCCCGGCCCACCAGTCGACTCACGAACCGTTGCATCTCGCTGACTGGCGCCCTCACTTCCAGCATGCACGGCAGCCATAGCTAGTCCGGGCAACTTCGGACCCGTAATGGAGAAAGAAACACCGCCGGAGCGCATCGACGACATCCCGACTGTCGCCACAGCAGGCACGCGTTGTACCTGAATGCTAATTGACGCCCCGGCGTCGGCGACTGTCAGGACTTGCCCAACAAAGTCCCCTAGCCCTTTACCTGCCGAATACGGGTTGCCCTGCGCAATCGCCACATTCATCTGGTCAAGGCCACTGACAAAGCCCCTCGCAAGCACTCCAGGGACCTGCTCAGGACTTTGGACCAAGGCGCCAAGGGCCGAAAACCCACGCAATGAGGCATCGTACTGCTCTCGGTATTGCGAGCCTCCTCCCGCCGCGTAGAGGAGCCCCCCTGTCATGTTGTAGGTGACGACGCCCAAACTCCCAATGACATTCCCCACACCTACAACATATCCACCGAGCGCCTTTGCAGAGTCGACACAGTTGGCGGCCGAAAACACCTCATTGGCAAAAAAGTTGACGCAGTGCCCCGTCGGATCTGTGTACCTCAGAGGATTGGCATAGGCATACGCATACCGATGTAGACTGGGCGCGTCGTCCAACGAGCCCGCATATGAGTCACGGCTGATGAAGCGTCCCAGTTCTGAATCATAGTACCGAGCACGTGCGTACGTGAGTCCCGTCTCCACGTCGTACTGATGCCCCGTGAAGCCCAGTTTGAATTCACTGAGACCTGGTGCCGAGCCACCGCTGTAACTTCCCCATGCGTCATACTTTCGCGCAGCAGTGACCTGGCCGCCAACATCCAAAACATCCGTTATACTGCCCAGTGCATCCGTCCCTAGAAAGCTCAAGCTCGCAGAGGTCACTTCACGGACCGCGATCGGCCCCCTGCCATAATGATACCGACGTTGCGTCGGCCGATGAGTCTGACTTCCATCTGCCTCTTGCAAGACGAAAGAATCGTCAAGGATGTACGCCACATGCCCTGCGGCCGATTGACTCACTGTCCGCTGAAGGTTGGCATCGTAGTCGTAACGACCAACCTCCGCGCCGTTGTCGTAAACGGCCGTCAGCGTATTGCGAATATCCCAGGCAAAGTCACGAACCGCGCCCTGCGCCGTCCTTTGCGTTATATTTCCTGCGAGGTCATAACTTAGCGCAACATGCTTCGTAGCATCCTTGAGGTCGCGCAGAATCCGAAGCCGATCTGCCCGATTGAATATGCCAACAACATCGTACGTAACTTCGTGAGCCAGGACCGTATCATACGAATCAGGCCCCAACCCTGAGACGGCAAAACTCGGTGCACGTCGCTCGCCGGCTCTATTCCCTGCAGCATCCCAGCGATAGAGCGACACCTGTCCATCTGGGGCACTCACGCCGGTAAGACGATTCAGGGCATCATAACCATACGAGGTGATCTCTGGATTTCCAACGACCTGAGTCAAAGGACTCGTGCGCACCGCGCTCTGCACAAGGCGATTGCCATTGTCGTCATACGAATACGAATGGCGGCTCACCATGAGCCCGACGCTCATGCACAAATCACTCACCCCGCCTCTTCCGACAACAATCTGTGAGAGGCGGCCTGCCGCGTCGTAGCACCGGCCTTCCGCTGTCCCATTGGGCCACGTGACGCCCTTGGGGAGCGAATCAGGCCAGTAACGATATTCCACTACGCCTTCAGGCAGTGTCACATGCGTAAGCCGGCTCAGTCCATCGTACGAGTATGTCGTCGCGACTCCGTCCGAGTCTTCGACACGCGTACGATTTCCCAAAGCGTCGTACTGATACGATACTTGCTTCCCATCGTACTCGCGCAAGCGTGTCTTCAGACGATCGAGAGCGTCGAACGTAGAGGCCACAACCTCCAGTCGAACACCATTCACCGTCTGCTTCGACTGTGACTCACCAGTCAGATTTCCGTTCGGATCGTAAGAGAGAACCTCCGAATTGACAGAAGGAAGCTCACGTGGGCTCGCATGTTGCGAATACGTACGGCTTGCCAGTCGATCAAGCAGACCATGGGCAAACTCAACCCGTTGCCCCTTCGGATCTACATGGGAGGCTTCGTTTCGGTTGCCATCATACGTATGACGCCAGGTCAACGTCCCCGTGCTACCAGTTGGCGTCGCACCACTCTCAAATAGCGGGACGTTCTCACGTTGCGCCGAAGTCAGCCGAGAATGAGCATCGAGGTGCTGGTGCTCAGCTGAACGCAAATTTCGCGCGTCGTACTCATACGTCGTCAGATTTCCGTTCGCATCCTGCTTCGCCACCAAGTTACGAGTGGCATCGTAAACGTACGAAGTGAGCCCATTCGCCGCGTCCGTAATGGAGACGAGTTTACCTTCCTCATCGTAGGCGTACTCCGTTACATACGCCCCCCCACAGGCATTTGCTTTCACCTGGGCCAGTGACATTCCACTTGCCGCTCCATGCGCAAGCGTGGGCTGTCCCAGTGGCTGCTTGGTACAAACCTTGTTTCCTGCGGCATCGTACGCCCAGGCAGTGACCTGATTCAGTGCGTTCTCTTCGCGGACACGTCGGCCCAAATCATCATAGGTGTAGCGGAAATCGAATGCGATTCCTGTGGCTCTGGGCCCCTTGGTCTGCGTCAACTGGCCGGCAGCGTCGTATTGGAGCGTCGTCGTCGCCGAGGCGAGTGTGCCAGCGGCCAAGACCTCTTCCAGGAGACGCCCGGCACCGTCGTAAAGCCGCTCGGTCGCATGGCCCTTCGCATCAACGAATCGAATGGGGTGTCCTGCGGCATCATATTCCCAGGACTCCTCCGCGACGTCAGCGTTCTGCCCTCGAACGCTGCGAATCTTCCGACCCAGTCCGTCGTGGAGCAGCACAGTGGGGACGCCGCGTCTGTTCAGGTGCGTCTGTTCACGGGAATCATCCGCGTACTCCCAGGTCTGTGAATATGTCGGCGCACCGCTGGCAGAAGCATGGTCCGACTGACCAACGACTCGCCCAGCACCATCATATGAGAAGCGAGCAACGTACCCCTTTGCATCTTGAGTCTGCCGTTTGTGGAGTGCGTCAAACCTGGACTGCGTGACATACCCAAGTGCATCGACCCGTCGAACCTCACGGCCAAGGCCATCCCGGTAGAGTGTCGTAAGGTTTCCACGCGCATCCAACACTTCTTCATGCGTCAGAGCATCTGCATCAGGGACATCAACATACGCACGCTGAGCAACAACAAGTGACTGTCCTCCCTGGGACAGGCTCTCCACCAATACTTCATTGCGCGGCCGCCCCAGTGCATCGTGGGTATACTGTCGAGTGACTCCACGCCCATCCACGGACTGGATAGGGTTCCCCTCTCCATCGTAAATTCGGCTCGTGGAAACACCCATGGGGTGATGCACCGCGACCTGCCTGCCCAGCGCATCGTGCACCGTTTCAGTGCGTCGCCCCAACGCATCGACTCGGGCAGCCTCGCGACTGAATGCGTCATACTCAACGGTGCTTGTCAGCGCGAGAGCAGGTCCAATGCGCGGATCATCAGGTTGGCGGGGCAGAGGCCCCGCCGGAGCATCAACGACCACCTTGAAAACACGCCCCAAGCCGTCCAAATGGCTCGCCTGGAGCAGGCCCCGGGCGTTCTGCGTCCACGTGACGTGCGCTACATCATCATGGACGGTTTGCGTTGTGTAAACAACGTTGCCCGTTTCCGTCGCGGCGCTCTCAGAGGTCGACAGTGTTCGACCCAGGCCATCGTAGGTTGTGCTCAGCGTCCGCTGCAGCACACCTCCAGTCTCCCAACGTACCTCCGTGACATTCCCTCTTCCGTCATAGCTACGACGCTCCACCCGGCCGAGCGGGTCAGTCAGCGTGACAGCCCGTCCAAGCAAATCGTACGCAGTGGTGCTTATGTACCCATTCCCATCTACGTGGCGAACCTCCCGCCCGACCAAATCGTACCTGGACGCCTGTGTGTAACGCAGAGGTGGGGCAGCATCGGACGCCCCTGGAACCTCGGGGCTATGCGCTTCCACGACTCGGTACAACGAGTCCAAGCGATACGTTCGATCAAAGCCGGACACGTCCGAATGCCAGACTTTGTTACCAGCAGCGTCATACCTGGTCGTCGAGAGGACGTAGCTCTTTCCCACCTCATCAGGGCTCCCCCCCTGTGAAATGAAGCGGGGGCCGTCCGCCACAGACACCGTCACCTGCACGGGCCGATCCGCGAAATCGTAGGTGGTGGTGGTGAGTACGCCGCGGCGGTCGATGACCGTCGTGCGATTACCCGCCTCGTCATAGCCGTAACGGGTCTCCAATGGGACTGCAAGCCCGCCTCCGGACTCTACGATGCGCGCCAATCGTCCAGCTGCGTCCAGGTAATAGTCCCGGACGAAGTCCGCCCCCTGCTCTTCACGCTTGAGTTGCCCGCCTGCGTGATACTGCAGCGTCCGCGATACGCCGGGCGCCCCAGAGTTCCACTGGTCCTCCTGAGCCGGCCGATCCAAGGCATCCCACTGCAAAGTCCGATGGCGGCCAAGCCCATCCTGCTCAATTTCCAGTCGCCCCCGTGAATCAAAGGTGGACTGAACTGCAATAACAGACGTATCGCTCACCTGTAACGTCTTCGAGCGCATCTGCCCGTAGATATCGTATGCCGTCACCTGCTCCGTGTGACCATCCGCACCAACGGCCGCGGACAAATCTCCTTGCAGTGCGTTCGGCGGGCACGCGCCGAACCCAATCCCACAGTATTCCCAACTCAACACGACGTCTTGCGGCGACGTCGTCAAGGATGCCACCAACTCGTCACAAGGCGCGGTCGAGGTCAGCGCCTGGCGTGACACCCGGTTCGCGTATCGGCGGGTCTCGAGCACTCGCCCTGTACCTACTGGGACCATGTGCTCAGGAGAGTCCCCCATCGAGTCGATTGTGGAAACAACCGCGAAACCTTCCGGGTCCACATGGCATACCTGAACGTTGAAGCCCGGGTCGTACCCCCATTTCTCCACGACTTCTTCAACGGGCACACCTTGAGCGTCCAATACCTGGAGCGTAGGAGCTACAAGCCCAGCCCCCGGCAGCGCAGCGCTCTCGACACGACGTTCAATCAAATTTCCCAGTTCATCGTAAAGGAAGTGCGTCACCCGTCCGCGCTCATCGGCTTCCGTTTCACGAGCACGGTGACTTACATTCCATAGAGCACTGGACGTCGCAAAGACGCCAGAGGACAGTGGACGCTCCGTCTCCACTACGGCCCCCGTCGCATTCATCCTGTAGCTCGACAGAGGCACACCCGGCCGAGGACCTCCGACCGTCGTAGTGTAGGTGGTCAGAGCTTCCCCGAGAATCGTGCGCGACTCTGGAGCGATACTATACGTGAACGTGGTGATCCCCTCCCGAACAGGCGACGTTTCGAGAACCTCGATCACCTCTTTTACTCTCTCGTCTTTATTCATCAGCAGCAGGTAGTCATCCTCACCCGCCACCACATCCAAATCACTGTAATACGTATATCGCGTTACCTCACCATCGGGCCCCACATGCTGAGACATACGACTTCGGGTTACCTCGGAAGAGCCCTCCTCATAGGCAAAAAATTCAGTCCGAACTGGAGTTTCCCAAGAACAATAAGTACGATAACGAGACGCAGACACCAATCGACCATCGTCGTCATACCCATAGCCAACACAAGACTCCAGATACTCCACCTCGTTGGCATCTGGCGTTAGCGAGTGATGCAGACTCACGTTGGAAATTCTGTCTCGTCCCGCTTTTCGCTCATAACTAAACCGAAGAGACCGCCCGCTAGCCAGATCGGCGACCATCGACAGCGTACCCTGCCCAGAGTAATTATTGTAATGCAGCACCAGTGAATGCCCAGTCGGAGCAATCACGGCCGTAAGTCGGTACTGCGGAAAACTGCTGAACGAATCGAGCAGGCCATAGTGATACTCCACCCCGCTCTTCGCCCTGAAGACATACGCTCGCTCCGCACCGGATCCCTCCACACGGAACGTTCCGTGGTATCCTGGCTGCGGAACACATCCCGTGCCGTCGCCTGTGCATTTGAACACCTGCCCGCCCCCTTCACCACTGGTGACGAGGAAACGAAAGCCATCTAGCGGCCGCACAACGCCATTGTACGCATGCGTCCATCCCAACCCCAACACACCGTCTTCTGACTCACCACTCGAGTACGTACGGGACCACGTCAGCCCTAGACCTCGGCTTGGATACTCCAGATCCACGGCCTGCTTTACCAAATGACCATCCACCAAGCTGACCCCCTTGATGAACGTATGGCCCACAGGCAACCTCCCTTCCGACATGACGGAGGTCTTGAGAGGCATTTCCCGAGTCACTGTCCGAGCATTGGCATCCGCAGGAACAAATGAAATACCGATCGTCTCAACGCCTGCGGCCCCGGGCGACAACTCAACCAACGCATAGCTATTCCACCACGATACGATAGGCGCTCCGCCGATCGGGGTGATCTGCGTGATTCCATTGGTAGCATTGGCTTGCACTGAGGCACTGGCGATAACTGCCCCTCCGCGCAACACTTCCAGTGTTCCATTGGAGAAGACGGTCACACCAAGACGGGCGGGATAAGCCACAGGTACCTGGGCATCCTCAGGCGGAGGCTGCCCCGAACCAGGATTTCGCGCAGAAACAAAATCCCACGCCGGCAATACCCAACGCGCAGCCAACGGGAGGCCCGTTAGTAGGATCTCCGGTTCTGGATTATTGACGGAGACCTCTTTAACCGCTTGAAGAACCTTTGTATTGGAAGTTGGGCCATAATCTTTCGCGTACAACTCGAACAGCACATGCCCACCTTGGGTTATGGTGCTCAACGGAAAAATGGACAAGGAGACATATTTCTCCTGAAGAACAACATCCCCATCGGAGTCCCTTGGCATGCTCGAGGGAACAACGACAATCGGATCCCCTACATAATTCGGCTGGGCCCTAATTCGCACATACAACTTATCCCTGCTATCATTAGCAACCAGATACCCGAGACTTCGATCCGTCACTAGCGCCTGCTCATCACCAACCACTGCAAAGCCATCGCTCCGCACACGGACAGTGTCCAGTGTTGGCACGGACGAATAGTACAAGCCATACCCATACCCAGAACAACAAACATAAGCAACCTGCCCATTGGGACGGCGTTCGTAAACCTGTCCCCTGAAATGGGCGCGCTGCCATGCATTCCTAAGCAGAAACTTGGCCCGATATGCGAAAGACTTCTCATCATCCTGGGCTTCTGGGCCAATCGCCAGTGGTTCAGCCTCGTAAACGACCGGGACGCCGTCAACCAGAATTGGTGCCTGCCCATTCTCGGCATGCATAGAAATGCTAATCTTCACATTAATTAAATCATCTTCATCCCCTCGGATCGGAACCCATTCCGTTGCCCCTGCCAGCCTCCGCAAGATCTGGACCACCGACACAGTAGGGCTTGACGTTTGGTAGACGCCATCAAAGTCACCCATACGATTCGTACGAACGGCATAGGCGGTCTGAACTGAAACCGTGGCATTGATGGAGAACACCCTAGACAGCCCTCCGACCGAAGCCATCACTGAGTACGAAGCATGAGTGGCCCCGGGAATGTAGCCAACGCCACTGTTCCCCCACCCATCCGTGACTGTCTGCATATACTGCAGCTGCATTGGATTGGAGTAATCCAGCACCTGAGGCGCGGCCGACACTCCATAGTCAAAAAACCTTCCTGTTCCAGGCTGCTGCGTCCAGTTCACCTGCTGGTTAGCCAGGCGATTGCCATACTGGTCTGCAACCCGAATTTGCAACGGAGAATACAATTGCAGACCCGCCCCGGTGGTCTGGCTGGGCGAATCAGGAGAACTGAGGATTGCCGGAGCACCTGGTAGACCTATCAGCGTGAACGGTTGCTCCAGCACAAAGACGTGGGTCCCGTTAGAAACCTCCGCCATCACCAGGTTGTACCCTAGGGCTTGCGCATACGGAGTTCCTTGCCGATAGATTGGCGATGCCTGAATATTCGTATCAGGCAGGACGCGAACAACTGCTTGGCCATTTTCGTCCGACACCGCCTGCAACTGAGCATGACCTCCCCCCGCCCCTCCCACAGGCAGAAAGAGAGGCGCAGCGTTTCCCAAGCGTTTGAAGGTCACCACGGCCCCGTGAACCGGCTCACCATTCGCAGTTGTCACGCGTACTGCAATAGGCTGAGCAAGGGGCTGGCCTACAGTCCCTTCTTGAAAATCCGTAACTATGACTTTTTCGATTCGGGAGACCTGAGTCACATCCTCAACTGCAATATTTGTCTCCCACACAGACACCTTCGACATCAGGCGTGCGAGCCCTGCTTGCGGAAACCCGCCCCAAGCCATCTGCCATGCTCGAGCATAGGCACCACTGGCCAACGATTCCAGTGCTCGCAACTGCACATCAATGTCCGCCAACGCATGGTCCCTGCGCACGCGGTCAGCACTGTCCTTAAATTCGGTCTGCTTCAACACATCCGAAGCCGCTCGCAGCGACAATTGCGACTGCACCAGGGCGTTCTTTTCCGCGGCTTCCGCCAATGGCCAATGACAAAACCTTTCCCACCATGAAGGCGCTGCCCCTAGCGCAGTTGCTGCTCTCGCCAGTAACTCCGCCACATGAACACGGGAAGCCTCGCTCTTGGATTCCCACTCCGCACGTGCCGACTCGTATGTCTTTGTCTGCTCGTCATCTTGAGCAACAGCCTTACGTGGCCATTGCTTACACATCAATTCTGACGTGGCTCCGTCTTCGACACTCTGCTCTTCTTGCCTAAGCTTGAAATCAAGAAATTCCGACCCTGCAAAGACAGGGCTCGAAACCAGTAAAAATAGAACGACAGAAAAGTCGCGCACTCTCATCAAAATCCCCAAGTTAGCTCTCCCCGATCCTTGCAGACCTCACTACCTGTCCACTCCGACAACTGTCAATTCCGAGACCATCATGGTTTCGTCACGACGATTGCCTCCCTACCAGGGTCAGCAGCACACCAACGCCAGGGCATGCCGCTAGAGTGAACAGCCCTCCCCGCCCAGATTGAACGGCTGCCGGTCCGCAACAGGAGCAACACAGATAGTGCGCTCGCCACAAATGCCAGTGCGAGTCCTAAATCCCCCACCTGGGTCCCAGAATGACGGACCTGCCTGCCACGAGCATTTGTACGCGAGCAGGCGTGTCTAAGTCGCTCACGCTTTACAGCTCCATGGGACACAAGGCGACAGAACTGGTCCTCGACACGGGCTATTGGGTGTTTCGGTCCCGTCCAACATGTCAGACCAGCCCATTTCTACCCAATGATGCACGTCAAGCACTCACTGCAGATTGCCCGGGACTGGAACACGTCGGATGGGGCGGGCGCGCGCGCTTCTTCAAGACGCTGGCTACCTCGGTCCGAACACGACACTCGGTCCCATCCAGAGCCAATTGCAGGCCCTGTTCACACAGGACCGCGACGCCCTGCCACGCATTCAGGCCAACACCGCCGCCTGTCTCTTCAACGCGGCCTGGTGGGAGTCCACCCCAGCTTCGCAGCAGGGGCTGAGTCCTGCGGAGCACCAACGACTGCTCGACCGTCTCCGCCAGACCTGGGTAGCCCTGCACCCCACATGGCCTCTCCCCTCGCCCGGTGGAAATCGTCCGACCGCCCCCCAATGAAAATGCGCGGGGTGCGTTATGAGGCACGACCCATTTTGCGAGCACGTTCCGTATCCCATTTTGAAGGGATGACGGACGGCCGGGCATTGGGCTCGGCCGGCTCGCGAGGGACGGAGCTACCGTGCTGCCAGGAAACGACCGGTCCGTCTTGGAGGCTTTCCGCCGGGGGGAGACGTCCGTCCTCACGCAGGTGTACCGGACGTATTCGCCGGAGGTGCTCCGCTACCTCTCGCGGAAGTTCTCGGTCGGCTCCGACGGGGGGACGCGGACCGTCGCGCTGTCGGCGTTGGACCTGGACGCCGCCCATCAGGAGACGTTCGTCAGGGCCTTCCGGCCCAACATGCGGCAGGCCTATGACGGGGTGCGCCCCTACCTGGGCTTCCTCCTCACGGTGGCGCGCTCGACGGCCATCGACCTGATGCGCGCGTCGGGACGCGTGTCGCGCGAGGCCGTCTCCATGGACGACGCGCCGGAGCTCACGCACCTGCCCACCGAGAGCCGGTCGCCCGAAGAAGAGGCTTTGAGCGGGGAGGTGCGCGAGCTGGTCCGCCGCTTCCTCGAGACACTCACGGATGAAGGCCGCGCCCTGGCGCAGCTCCGGTTCGTGGAAGGACTTTCGCAGGAATCCGCCGCCGAGCAGCTCCAACTCACCCGAGGCGAAGTCCGGGTGCGCGAGCGGCGGCTGCGGACGCAGTTCACGGAGCATTTGAAGGCCTCGGGCTGGCTGGACGCATCGGCCGAGCCCGGGCGGATGGAGCTGGGCGTTCTGCTGGCTTCACTCGCCCTGTGCGCAATCAGGAGCATGCCCTCATGAGGTGGTACGAGAGACATATCGACGCCAGCCTGACCCGGTGGTCGCTGGGGGACCTGTCCTCCCACCAGGCCACCCGCCTGCTGCGCCACGCCCACGCCTGCCAGCGCTGCGGCTCGCGCTACGAGCGATGGACCCAGGCCCACCGCGGCCTCGAAGGCGGCCACCTCGACGCGCCCTCCTCCATGGAGCTGCAAGCCCTGTCACAGGGCGGCCTCGCGGCGGCCCTGGCCTCGGCGGCCCCAGAGCAGGTCCCCTCCCGCTGGCCCTCCCTCGCCCTGCTCGGCGGCGCGCTGGCCGCCGTGTTCCTCGCGGTGGTGCTCGTCCCCGCCACCTCGACCGTGCCCGGCGAGTTCGTCTCCCGAGGCGAAGGCACCGTCCCCCCCAGCGTCGCGCTTCGCATCTTCTGCGCCACGCCAGGACAGGCCCTGCGCGAGCTGCACGCCGGAGACGCCTGCCGCGCCGGCGCCATGCTGGCCTTCGCCGCCGGTGGCCATGCGCCCTACTCCCACGTCACGGTCCAGATTCGCGGCGGCAAGACGGAGGAGGTCGTGGCGGGCCCCTTCGCCGTGGCGGGAAGTCTGGGCAGGGAAGCCCCCCTCGAACTGACAGTCCCCCTGCCCGAGACGACTGGCGTTGTGGAAATCATTGCCGCCTTCGCTGGCAGCCCGGCCGAGTCCCTGGCGACCCTTCGGGGTGAACCCTCCGAAGGCGCAGTGGTGCTCAAGCAGTCAGTGAGGGTAGAGGAAGGGCCATGAGAACATTGGGAGTGCTCCTCGGAGCCGCGGCGCTGCTGCTGGCCCGAGGGGCCTCGGCCGAAACCGTGGTTCGGCGTGCCCTGGTCATTGCCCATAACGGGAGCGACGACCCGTCGCTCCCGTCGTTGCGTTTCGCGGATGACGACGGCGTGCTGTGGGCGGAGACGCTGCAACGCCTGGGCGTGGAGACGACGCTGCTGGTGGCCCCGGACGCGGCGACTCGCGCCGGTGCGCGCCCCGTGCTCGCGGGCGCCCGTCCCCCCACGCCCGACGAGGTGAAGCGCGAGGTGGCCCGGCTGCGCGCCGCCAACCTGGTCGACCGCGAGCTCGGAAGACAGACGGATGTGCTGCTCGTCTACGTGGGCCACGGCAACACCGACGAGGCCGGCCGCGCCTACTTCACGCTCGATGGCGGCCGGCTCGACAAAGCCAGTCTCTACGCGGACGTGGTGGACCCGATGGGCGCCGACTACGTCCACGTCATCGTGGATGCGTGCCGCGCCTCGGGCGTCGTGGGCAGCCGCGGCGGCCAGACGGACGCGGCGGTGCTCGCGGAGCTGCGCGGCATGCTCGCCCGGGAGCAGCTCGCCACCCGGCCCACCGTGGGCGCGGTGTTCGCGGAGAGCGACGACGGTGAGACGCACGAGTGGTCCCGCATCCGCGCGGGCGTCTTCAGCCACGTGGCCCGCTCCGGCCTCATGGGCGCCGCCGACATCAACGGCGACGGCAAGGTGGAGTACAGCGAGCTGGGCGCCTTCGTCACCGCGTCCCTCCAGGGCGTGAAGGGCCTCCCCGCGCGCCTGACGCTGCACGCCTTCGCGCCCACCCGGGAGCCGCGGCGCCCCCTCGTCGGCCCGGCGCCCAGGGGCCCCAGCCTGCCGCTCCCCTCCGGGCTCGAGCACTCGCGCATCTCCGTCGAGGACTCGGACGGCAGACGGCTCGCGGACGTGCGGCGCTCCCAGGAGCAGTACGTGCTGCTGCGCCTCCCCGAGCGCGACGTGTATTGGCTTCGCACGCCGACCCAGGAGGCCCGCATCACCCTGGCGGAGCTGTCCACCGGCGTCTTCAAGCTGGGCGACCGGGAGTTGCAGGAACGCGGCCCCGCCGAGGAAGCCCTGCGCAAGGGCTTGTTCGCGGTGCCGCTCGACAAGGACTTCTACGAACGCTACGTGACGGCCTCGGGCCTCGCGCACGTGGGCGTGTCGCAGGCCTTTCCCGCGAGCGTCGGCGGCGGCTTCCCTCACGTCCCGATGCGACGGCAAGACGGCATGCCGGGTTGGGATTGGGGCTGGAGCGGCCAACAGGCGCCGCTCGGCTTGGGCACGCTCGCGACAGGCCCCACCGTCACATGGCGGCGGGAGGTCCTGACCTCGCTCTATTACGGCGCGCGCGCCTCCTATGGAATGACGCCCATCGCCATCAATGACCTCCGCACCCACCGGGGCGTGCTGCTCGGGCTCCTCGGGGCGAATGCGCCCTCCGAGCTGCGTGTGCCGCTGTTCCTGGAAGCGGGCGCGGGCTGGGGCTTCGTGGGCGTCACGCGCGGCGCGGTGCGCATGGGCGACCCCACCGTGTTCTCCACGTACACGGCCACGGGACTGATGGGGACGCTCGCGGGCGTACGGCTGCGGGTGGCCGCCACCTTCACCTATGACCGCGTCACTCTCGATGGCCGCGACCATGGGGACCGCGCCTTCGGCTTCGAACTGGCGCTGCGACGTTGAGGAACCTGTTCATGAGACGCATGTGGATGGCGATCGCCGTATTCGCCACGGGCTGTGACGGCATCTCGCTGGACCGGCTCATCCGGCAACACCCGCCCCTCACCCGGCTCGCGTCCGAGCCCGGCGGCGCCAACTGCGCCCTCGGCGGACATGCCGTCCACACGGGCCTGGACATCAATGACAACGGTGTCCTCGACGATGACGAGGTGGCCACCACCACCTACGCCTGCACCACGTCCGTCCCTGGCGTGCTGCTCAGCGTTCGAGACGAACCGCCCGGCGCGAACTGCGCCGAGGGCGGCAAGGCGTACCGCGCCGGTCACGACCTGAACGGCAATGACGCCCTGGAGGACAGCGAGGTCACCAGCGAGGCGTACGGCTGCGCCAGCTCGGAGATCGTCCTCACCCGCGTTCGCGAGCAGGAGCCGCGCGTCTTCCCGTGTCACGAGGGCGGCTCGCGCGTGGAGGCCGGCCAGGATGTGAATGGCAATGGCGAATTGGACGACTCGGAGGTCCGCGCGAGCACCATCCTCTGCGTGCCCAACGACGCGGTCCGGGTGCGGCTGACGCCGGCGCCCCCCAACCAGGCGTGCCCCACGCCCAACACCCAGGTCGACGTGGGCACCGACGCCAATCAAGACGGCGTGCTCGCCAACGACGAGGTGGCGGACACCCTGTTCGTCTGCCAGCCCCTGCACACGCTGATGGGCAACCATCACGTGCGCAGCGCGGTGGACCTCGCGGTGCTGGGAGGCACTTCACGCATCCGCGGCAACCTCACCTTCAGCACGGAGGCACTTCAGCAGGCCGTCCTCCCGGACCTGTTGCAGGTCGAGGGCGCGCTCGAGATCCTCGACACGTCCCTCGCGCGTGTGGAGATGCCGTCTCTGCGCTTCGTCGGCAGCTCGCTGACCGTGGCGCGCAATCCGGCCTTGCAGACCCTGACGCTGGGCAGCAGCAGCCTCGGGCCGCTCTGGGTCCAAGGACAGTTCAGCCTGGTGTCCAACCCCGCGCTGCCCACGCTGACGGGCGTCTCGGCGGTCACGCCCCGAAGCAGCATCCTCATCAAGGACAACGCGAACCTCGACGGCGGGTCCTTCACCCACGTCGCCGAGCACCTCGCCTCCATCACACTCGAGGACAACGCGGAGCTGTCCACGATTCCCTTCCGGAATCTCCAGTGGCTGGGGGGCTCCCTGAGCCTCGTCCGGAATCCGAGCCTGGTGAACCTGAGCGGGACGGTGCTCCAGCAGGTGGGCGGTGACCTGCTGGTCCAGGACAACGAGTCCCTCACGTCGCTGTCCGGCATGCCGGAGCTGGAGTCCGTTGGTGGCACGCTCGGCATCCGGTCCGGCCCCAACCTGCGCTCGACCACGGGCCTGACCGCCCTCGCCCAGGTGGGCGTCCTCGCGTTCGAGAACAATCCCGTCCTGGAGTCCATCGAGGCGTTTCCCGAGCTCAAGCGCGTCACGCACGGCATCCGCATCGATGGCAATGCGACGCTGCATGGCCTGTGGCAGTTCAGGTCCCTGCAGCACCTGGGCTTCCTGGTCGTCCGCAACAATCCCACGCTGTCCCGACTGCAGGGCTTCAGCGCCATCCAAACGATGACGACGCTGAACCTGGAGAACAACGCCAGCCTCACGGACCTCTCGGACTTCAGCAGTCTGCGCACCCTGGAGGAGCTGAACGTCCTCTCCCATGAGGGGCTCGTCCGCCTCGACCTCCACCGCCTGGAGGCCGTCACCCGCTCCTTCGCCGTCACGGAGAACCCCACGCTCCCGAACTGCCTCGCGGTGTCGCTCGCCGCGCGGGTCATCCAGGGATACGCGGCGGAGATTCGTGGCAACGACACCACGGCCACCTGCGACTGAAGCAGCCCTCGGCACAAGGAAGAGAGCGTCTCCCATGCGATGGACCTGGTTGGCGGTGGTGGTGCTCGCGTCCGGCTGTGAGGGCATCGACCTGCGGAAGCTCGTCACGCAGCATGAAGTCCGCACCCGGATGGCCGACGAGCCCGCGGGCGCCCACTGTCCCGCTGGCGGACGCGCGCTTCACGCGGGCCTGGACTTGAATGACAACGGCGTCCTCGACGACGACGAGGTGACGAGCACCGAGTACGTCTGCGGCACCGGCGTGGAGGGCTTGCTGGTGCACCTGCAAACCCTGCCGCCCGGCGAGCAGTGCCCTTTCGGGGGCCATGTGTCGCGGGCAGGGCAGGACGTGAATGGGAACGGCGTCCTCGACGAAGGGGAGGTCACCCGCGAGGTGCATGGGTGTACGGAGCGTGTCACCGCTCGGGTATTGCACCGCTCACGGCACGTCCCGCCATTGCCCGAGACGCCCCCCTGGAAATGCGGCTGGGGTGACACCTGGGTGGAGGCGGGCCCCGACGTGAATGGAAACGGGCTGCTGGACGATGACGAGGTCCGCGCCATGACCCGCGTGTGTACCGACCCAGCGAGGCTCCAGGTGAACCACCACACCGAATCCGCCGGGACGACCTGCACCGAGGGCGGAGCGCGCATCGAGGTTGGCGACGATGCCGACGAAGATGGCGTCCTCGTGGGGCACGAGATTCAAGGGACGGCCTTCGTCTGCGAAGCGCTCCACACCCTCCATGGCGACTACACCGTACGGACTCCCGCGGACCTCGCGGTGCTCCAACGCATCTCCCGCGTCCAGGGGGCGCTCCTGATTGATGAGACGGCCCTGACGGAGGTGCGCTTGCCAGGGCTCGCGGTGGTGGACCGCACGTTCCGGATTTGGAACAACCCATTCTTGACCCAGATTGACCTGCCGGGCCTGCGCTTCGTGGGGGATGACCTGGATGTGTCGGCGAATCAGCGCCTGGGTGGCTTGAAAGCAGGAGGGGCTGAGTACCAGCGCCTCTTCGTGGGACGCAGCTTCGTGTTGAGCGGCAACCCCCAACTCAAGCGCCTCAATGGGCTCGCGGCTGTCTCGCCTCGACTCAGCATGCTGCTGAAGGACAACACCACGCTGGAGTTTCACCCCGGCGAGGACACCCCCTTCGTCAGCATCGACCTTCTCCAGGGTTCGCTGGAGGTCACCGGAAACGAGACGCTCCAGGCGCTCCCGTTCAGGCAGCTCTTCCACGTCAGGGACGTCCAGATTTCAGGCAATGCCTCACTGCGGACCCTCGAGGGCCTCAACCCCGAGAGCATCACTGGCTCGCTGGTCGTGGCGCAGAACGAAGCCCTGCGCGAGGTGACAGGGCTCTCGCGCGTGGAACACCTGTCCCTCCTGACCGTGGAGGACAACCCCCTCCTCACGGGCCTCACGGGCTTGAGCGCCTTGCGCACCGTCGCCTCCCTGCACGTGGAGAACAACGCGAGCCTCGTGCGCTTCGATTTGCCGAACCTGAGCCAGGTCCACGAGTCCTTCATCGTCCGGGACAACGCCCGTCTGCCGACGTGCCTCGCTTCGGCGCTGTCGGCCGCCGTTTACACAGGCGAAGCCAAACGGCTGGACATCAGCGGCAACGACGACGCCGCCAGTTGCCCCCCTTGAAGCGCCGAGAGGTCTCTCCCATGCGATGGACATGGCTGTGGCTGGTGGTGTGCGTCACCGGGTGTGACGCCATCGACCTGCGCCGGTTGGTGACGCAGCACGAGGCCCGCACGCGCATCACCCCCGAGCCCGCGGGCCCGAACTGCGAGCACGGCGGCAAGGCGGTGCGCTCCGGCCTGGACCTGGATGCCAATGGCGTCCTCGACGACGCCGAGGTGACAGGGACCGAGTATGTCTGCGCCACGCTCGCGCCGGGCGTGCTGGTGCGCACGCGGCCGGTGCCTCGCGGCGAGGCCTGCCCCCACGGCGGGAGCCTCTCCCAGGCGGGGACGGACCTGGATGGGGACGGAATCCTCTCCGACGACGAGGTGACCCGGGAGGTGCAGGGTTGCATCGAGCCCGAGCCCGTGCGCGTGGTGGCCCGCGTCCGGCCACTCACGACCCATCCCTACGTGTGCCGGTATGACAACTCGCTCGTCGAGGCGGGCGTGGACCTCAATGGGAACGGCGTGCTCGACGAGGACGAGCTCCGGGCGGCCGTCCGCCTCTGCTCGAACTCCGAGGTGACACTGCTCCGCCAGCGGCCAGAGCCCGTGGGCCCGAACTGCGCCACCGGCGGCACCGTGGTGGAGGCCGGCGTGGACGGGAACCGGAACGCGGTGCTCGATGATGCGGAGGTCCTCGCCGCCACCTACGTGTGCCAGCCCACGGTGACGCACCATGGGACGCTCGTCGTGGAGGACGCCGCGGACCTCGAGGCGCTGCGTGGCCTCTCCAGCATCCGTGGCAACCTCACCATCCAGGCGCCCGACCTCGTGGAGCTCGTGCTTCCGGGCCTCGTCTCCGTGGACGGTACGCTGGAGATTCACGGCAGCCCGGCGCTGCGGCGCGTGGAGCTGGCGGCGCTGCGCTACGTGGAGGGGACCCTGAGCATTGGCGGCAGCGCCCAGCTCACCGAGTTGTCCGTGGGCCCCCAGGCACACGATGCGCTCCCGCAGGTCCGCGTTCACAGCCTCGGGCTCCGCGCGCTCCCCGCGTTGCCGTCGTTGGCGGGCCTGTCCGCCGTCGTCCCCCTGTTCGACCTGGCCATCTGGGACACCGGCATCCAGTCCGCCACGGACACGCTCCGTCACGTCCCGACGCTGCACGGCACCGTCTCCATCTTCGACAATGCCGTGATGGAGGAGCTGCCCCTGTCGCGGCTCGCCGAGGTGGGCGGGAGCGTGGAGATTTCAGGCAACCCCGCGCTCCAATCCCTGTCGGGGCTGGAGCACTTGAGCATGGTCGGCGGCGGCATCAGCATCACGAACAACGGCGCCCTGACGTCCGTGTCCGGGCTGAAGAACCTCATGCTCGTGAAGAATCACCTCCGCGTGGCGGACAATCCCCAGCTCCGGGACGTCCGCTTCGAGTCCCTGTCGAGCCTGCACAGCCTCGCCGTCACCGGCAACGCGAACCTGGAGCACGTGGGAACGATGCCGTCGCTGCTCAGCGTCCAGTGGGGCATCTCCCTCGAGGACAACCCACGCCTGACGAGCGTGACGGACCTGCCGGAGCTCCAGAGCCTGGGGAGCCTGAGCGTCACGCGCAACGCCCTGCTGACGGACCTCTCTGGCTTCCATCGGGTGACGTGGATGTCCGGCCTGTTCGTCACGGGCAACGACGCGTTGACGGACCTGGGCACCTTGAGCGCGCTCCACGCCCTGGGAACGCTGGAGGTCCGGGACAACCCCGCGCTCACCCGACTGAACCTGCGGGCCCTGGCGGACGTGCGCCGCGCCTTCTACGTCACGGGCAACGCCCGGCTGCCCTCCTGCTGGGCCACGCTGCTGGCCGACAGCACCTTCACCGGGCCACCGGAGGAGCGCTTCATCGGCGACAACGACAGCCACACGCCTTGCCAGATGTAGGCAGACGCGGCGCGGGCCTCGGGTGACAGGGCGGGTGCTTGCCCGTGCGGGAAGCGCCGCCCTACAAAGGCCCTCATGATGAACCCGAGTCCATCGGCGGCGAGCACCTCCGCCGCGCCCGAGCCGGTTGCGCCAACGCCCGCCTCCGCGCCCTCCTCCGCGAGCCGGTGGGCGCCCTGGGCCGCCGCGATGGGCGGGCTGGCCTGGTTCCTGTGGCTCGGAGGCGCCCGGGCGATTCCGCCCACGCGTGTGGACTGGGCGCTCCGCGAGGACTGGGCGGCGTCCACCTTCGGCTGGCTGTTCTACCGGAACGCCCCGTGGAGCCTTCCGCTCACCAGCTCCCCCAACCAGCTCCATCCGCATGGCACGTCCGTGGCGCTCACGGACGGCAATCCCTTGCTGGCGGTGCTCTTCAAGCCCTTCGACGCGCTGCTGCCAGCGGACTTCCAGTACCACGGCCTCTGGCTGGCGCTGGGCTTCGCGCTCATGGGCTGGTTCGGCGCGAAGCTCGTGTCGGTGGTGTCGCCCCGGCCCACGCATCAGGTGCTGGGTGGCCTGCTGCTGGCGCTCGCGCCGCCCATGGCCGCGCGCCTGGGCCACCTGACGCTGTGCTCACACTGGCTGCTGGTGGCGATGATGTGGCTCCACCTGCGCCCCACGCCGGATGCGCGCGCGGCGAAGCGGAGCCTGCTGCTGGCCGCGGGCCTGACGGCGATTGGCGCGGGCACCCATCCCTACCTCGCGGCCATGCTCGCGCCCCTGGCCATGGCGCTGTCGGTGCGGCTGACCCTGGGCCGCGTCATCGGCTGGGGACAGGCGGCGCTGGCCTCGGCGGGCATCGTCCTGCTCGACGTGTGCATCTTCGCCCTCTTCGGCTACTTCGTCGGCGGCAGCAGTCTGGGCGCGGAGGGCTTCGGCCAGTTCTCCTCGGACCTGACCACGCTGTTCAACCCCCAGGACTGGTCCCGCGTGCTGCCCTCGCTGCCCGTGGCGCGGCGACAAGCCGAGGGCTTTGGCTACATCGGCGCGGGCGCGCTGCTGTTGGTGCTGCTCGCGGGCGTGGGCGCGGCGTTCCGCGTTCGCGAGCTGAAGGGGCTCGCCTGGCAACGGGCCGTACCCTTCACCGTGGCGGTGCTGCTGCTGGCCGTCTACGCGCTGTCGTCCCGCGTGACCTGGGCGGGCCAGACGGTGGTGGACCTGGGCGCGGTGTATGAGCCCTTCTCCCGGCTGACGTCCGCGTTCCGCGCGTCCGGGCGCTTCATCTGGCCGCTGAGCTACGCGGTGATGGGCGGCGCGCTCCTCCTGGGGCTGCGGCAGTGGCGAGACAGGGCCTGGGTGGGGACGGCGGCCCTCGCGGTGGCGGTCGCGGTGCAGGCGTACGACGTGCGCGAGGACAAGAGCGAGCTGCGCCGGCGGCCCGACGGCTTCCGGCGGCTCACTGCGCCGGAGTGGGCGGAGTTGAAGGGCCACTATCGGCACCTGGCCCTCTTCCCACCGCAGGTGCAGTGGGTCTGCCCCTACAACGAGCCCCTGGTGAACTCGGCGGGCTACCTGGCCTACCGGCTGGGCCTCACGTTCAACAGCGGCTACGTCACCCGGACCCCTCCCGCCATGGCCGAGCAATGCAACGCCACCATGCGCCCGGGCGGCCTGGACGCCGACACCGTGTACGTCGTGGTGCGTCAGCAGGTAGGGAACTTCCTCCGCGCGGGCGCACGCTGCGGCCTGCTGGACGGGCTGCCCGTGTGCGTGGCCGGAGCGCGGACGGATGCCTTCGCCCAGGCGCTGGGGCGCAACCCGTTGAGATAGCGCGCGCCCCCGCCGAATCCGATGGACTCCCTGGCCGGGCAAGGCAGCATCCCGGCGTATGGGAAGCGAGGACATCGTCACAGCACTGCGCCAGGTGCCACTGTTCGCCCGGCTCACCGGGGAACAGCTCCGCTGGATGGCGGACCATGGCCGACAGCTTCACTTCCCCGCGGGTACGCGCATCGCCGAACAAGGCGCTCCGGCGGATGGCCTCTCCATCATCCTGGAGGGCCGCACGCAGTGGAGCCGGCGCACGGGGGCCGAAGCCGTCCCGACGTTCACCCTGGAGGCAGGCGACCTCTTCGGCGAAATCATCCTCTTCCTCAACGCCCCCTACCCCACCAGCGGCGACGCGGTGACGGACGTGCGGCTGCTGCGGCTGGAACCCGCGACGTTCTGGGAGCTGCTGCGCCTGGCCCCCGCGCTCAGCCGAGGGCTGATGGAGCTGGCCTCGCAGCGCTCCGAGCAGCAGGCGCAGGACGTCCGTCCCCAGGTGGAGCTCCTCCCCGTGGGGCGCATGGCCGCGGAGCTGGGCGCGGAGCTGGGCAGCCCCGCGGCGGTGGCTCGGCGGAGCGCGGCGCGGCTGTGTGAGCTCATGTCCACGGTGTCCGCGCGCGCCATGGCCCTGGGTGAGCTCGGGCTGTCGCTGCCCCAACGCAGCGTCCTGCTGGCCCTCCCCCGGGAAGCGGCGGAGCGCGGCCGGACCTCGCCGCCGCTGGAGCCCCTGGCCCGCGCCGAGCGCGAGGAGGCGGTGGGCACCTGGCTGGAGACGCGCGGCGTGCGGGATGCGTGGGACCGCGCGCCCGCGCTGGTGGCCTCGGGCCTGGACGTGGCGTGGCTGGAGTCGGTGGCGACGCGCGTGGGCGGGGCGCTGCTGGGCGACGTGCTCGCGTGGCTGGTGGTGGCGGTGAGCTGTGACGTGCTCCTGGCCGAAGTGGAGCGCGGCACGACCCGCGTCTCCGCGCTCGTCGAGGGCGTGAAGGCCTATGCCTTCATGGACCCCGTGCCGCGCGAGGACCTGGACGTCCACGAGGGGCTGGAGCACGCGCTGTCCGTGCTGAGCCACCGGCTCCAGGGCGAGCGCCTCACCGTGGAGCGCGAGTTCGCGCCCGACCTGCCCCGCCTCCAGGCGGAGGGCGTGGCGCTGGAGGAGCTCTGGACGCAGTTGATGCTCAACGCGCTGGAGGCCCTGGGTGAGCGCGGCGGCCGCATGCGGCTGCGCACCTGGAAGGACGCGGCGCACGTCGTCGTCGAGGTCTCGGACGACGGCCCCGGCATTCCCCGGGACTTGGTGCCCCGCGTCTTCGAGCCCTTCTTCAGCACGAAGCCCCACGCGGCGGGCATGGGCCTGGACGTCTGCCGGCGCATCGTCGAACGCCACGGCGGAGACCTCCGCGTCCGCTCCGAGCACGGCGGAACCCGCATCCAGGTGCGGCTGCCCGTGTAGCCCCCGCGCGCGGAATCGTGGTTAGGGTGCAGGCGCCCGAAGCCGTTCGGGCCACACACCCCGCGAGGAACGCACGATGCCCGAAATCAAGACGCCGGAGATGGGAACGCCCGTCTGGATGGACCTGATGACGCCGGACCTGGAGAAGGCCCGCGCCTTCTATGGTCCGCTGCTGGGCTGGTCGTTCGACGTCGGCACGAAGGACACGCACTTCTACACGATGTGCAAGGTGAACGGGCTCAACGCCGCGGGCATGGGGCAGTTGCCACCCGGGATGGACGTGCCCCCGGCGTGGACGTGCTACTTCGGCGTCGAGGACATCGACGCCATGGCCGAGTCGGTCCGCAAGCACGGTGGCCAGGTGGGCATGGGGCCCATGGACGTGTTCGACCAGGGCCGGCTCGCCATCTGTTCGGACCCGACGGGCGCGCACTTCGGCCTGTGGCAGTCCCTCAAGCACCCGGGCGCGCAGGTCGAGCACGAACCGGGCGCCATGACGTGGCGCGAGGTCAACACGCGCGACGCGGCCAAGGCCCTCGCCTTCTACGCCGCCGTCTTCGGCTTCGAGTCGAAGAAGCTCGAGGGCATGGGGGACATGCAGTACTGGACCCTGCACAAGGGCAAGACAGCGGTGGGCGGCGTGCTGCAGATGGACGCGAACTGGCCCGCCGAGACGCCCGCCCACTGGATGAACTACTTCGCGGTGGCGGACGCCGACGTGGCGGTGAAGCAAGTCACCGAGATGGGCGGCAAGGTGCTCCAGCCGCCCGAGGATTCTCCCTATGGCCGCCTCGCCGTCGTCGAGGACCCGTCGGGCGCCCCCTTCGTCGTCATCCACCTGTCGGAGACGTCGCCGGAGATGTAGCCGGCGTCCCGCGCGGCGCTCAGTCCTTCGGGCCGAGCGCCGCCACGGCCGCCGCCATCACCTGCTTCACGGGCACACCGGCGGCCTCCGCCACCTGGCGGCAGTCCTCGAACTCCGGGTGGGCGTTGAGCACCGCGCCCTGGCGCAGCCCGCGCTTCACGCGGACCTTGCCCCACGGCGTCTCCACCTCCACCCAGTCCCGCTCCAGCGCCTGACGCTCCACGCGGTGGTAGCGCACGCCCAGCGTGGTGGACTCGCTCAGCACCACCTCCACCACCGCCTCGCGCTTGCCGCCTTCCACCAGCGCGCTCAGCAGGTGCCCCGGGCGGCTCTTCTTCATCACCACCGGCGTCACCCACGCATCCAGCGCGCCCACGGTGAGCAGCCGCTCCAGCAGGTGCCCCAGGAGCTGCGGCGTGGCGTCGTCCAGGTTCGCCTCCACCACCCAGAGCCCGTCCGTGCCGGACTGCTCCCTCCGCCCCAGTGACGCGCGCAGCACGTTGGGCCGGTCCTTGAAATCCTTGGTGCCGACGCCGTAGCCCACCTTCTCCACGATGAAGTTCGGCGGATGGCCGATGTGCGCCAGCACCTTGAGCAGCGCCGCGCCCGTGGGCGTCGTCAGCTCGCCCACGCCCTCGAAGCGCACGGGCACGTCGCGCAGCAGCTCCAGCGTCGCGGGCACGGGGATGGGCATGGCGCCGTGGGCCACGCGGATGGTGCCGCTGCCCAGCGGCGGCGGCGCGGCGTGGACCTCCGGGTCGCCCAGCAGCTCCAGCACCACCGCCGCGCCGCAGATGTCGACGATGGAGTCCACCGCGCCCACTTCATGGAAGTGGATGTCGTCGATGGACACGCCGTGCACCTTCGCCTCGGCCTCGCCGATGGCGCGGAACACCGCCAGCGCCCGCTCCTTCGCGCGGGGCGGCAGCGTGTCCGCGCCCTCGATGAGGCGGCGGATGTCCGCGTAGGCCCGGTGCGGGTGCGCCTCGCGCGTGTCCAGCACGACGTCCAGGTGCGTGCCGCGGATGGCGTGGCGCACCGCGCGGCTCACCGCCAGCTTCCACCCCGGGACGCGGAGGCCGGACAGCGCGCGCTCCAGCTCCGCGGGTGCGATGCCCAAATCCAACCCCGCTGCCAGGAACATGTCCCCGGCGATGCCGCCCACCGGCTCCAGGTAGAGGATGCGTCGCATGGTGCTCACCTGCGCCCCTTCGTCCGGGAGATGAGGGCCGCGTAGAAGCCGCCGCCGAAGCCATTGTCGATGTTCACCGTGGCCACGTTGGAGGCGCACGAGTTCACCATCGCCAGCAGCGCGGACACGCCCTTGAAGTTGGCGCCGTAGCCCACCGACGTGGGCACCGCGACCACGGGGATGCCCACCAGCCCGCCCAACGCACTGGCCAGCGCGCCCTCCATGCCCGCCACCACCACGGCCGCGTGGCACTCCTGGATTTCCTCGCGGCGCCGCAGCAGCCGGTGGATGCCCGCCACGCCCACGTCGTAGACGCGGCGCACCTCGGCGCCCAGGGCCTCGGCCGTGATTGCCGCCTCTTCCGCCACGGGGATGTCGCTGGTGCCCGCCGTCACCACGGCCACGCGGCCCGCGCGCACCTTGCCCTGCTTGAGGTGGAAGATGCGCGCCACCGGGTGGTACTCGCCCTTGGGGAAGCGGGCCACGAGGGCCTCCGCCTTCTCCGGCTGGAGCCGCGTCACCAGCACCGTCTGCTTGCGCTCCACCAGCGCGCCGACGATGCCCAGGAGCTGCTCGGCCGTCTTGGGCTCGCCCAGCACCACTTCGGGGAAGCCGAAGCGCAGGTTGCGGTGGGTGTCGAGCGTCGCGTACCCCAGCTCGGCGAAGGGCAGGTCCTTCAACGTGCCCACCGCGTCGTCCACCGAGACCCGGCCGGACTTCACGCCGCCCAGCAGCTGCTTCAGCGCCTTCTCGTCCATGGGCGCCCGTCTATCGCGAAACGGGCTACACGCCCAGCCGCGCCAGCAGGTCGCGGATGCTGTCCCGCTCCAACACCAGCAGGAGCTGCCCGCCCACCGGGGGCGCCGCGGCCGCGAGGAAGCGGGCCTCCAGCACCACCACGCGGCTGGCGTCCCCTTCCACCTGGCCCAGGGCCTCGGACACCACGCCGTCCGCGCTGCCGCGCCGCACCGTGGGCACGGTGGGCACCAGCCGCCACCCCGTCAGCCGTCCCATGGCGGACAGGCACGCGCTGGCGACGATGTTGGCCGTCTCCGCCACCACGCTGTCGCGCTCGGCCTGATGCAGCACGGGCTGGCCGCTCAGGAGCAGGGCCTCCAACGCGCGGCCGTCCTCCTGCAGCAGCGCCAGGAGCAACACGCCCCGCAGGCCGCCCTCGATGCCGAGCCACGCGGCCACCACCGGCGCGTCTCCGCCCAGCAGCCCGGCGGCGTCCGAGGGATGCGCCAGCATCACCCGGGGAATGGAGAGGTCCACCTTGCGCCCCCCCATCAAACGGGAGAGGGCATTGGCCGCGTGGCCACATCCGATGTTGGCCACCTCGCGCAGGGCGTCGAGTTGCGCGTCGCTGGGCAAAGGCTGGCTCACGCGGTCAGTAACCTCGGCACGTCCAGGATGAACACCGGACGCCCACTTCCCAGAATGGTGACGCCGGACAGGCCCGGCAGCAAGTCCAGGGGCCGAGACAGCGGCTTGAGCACCACTTCCTCCTGCCCCAGCAAACGGTCCACCGCCAACGCCACCCGCCCGGAGTCCCCGTCCATCACCACGAAGGGCTGCGTCCCGAATTTCCGAGGCGCAGGAACACCTACCAGCGTATCCAGCGAGTGGACCGGCAACAGCGAATTACCGTGAGGCAGCAGGGCCGTCTCGCGGCTGCGGCTGAGCGACTCCCCGTCCGCCTCCGTGGCGCCCACCACCTTGGCGATGGGCAGGCCGAACACTTCCTCGCCCACCTCCACCAGCAGCAGGTGCACCACCGCGACCGTCAGTGGAAGGCGCAGCGTGAAGCGGGTGCCCCGGCCGCGCTCGCTGTCGATTTCGAGCGTGCCGCCGACGTTCTCCACCACCCGCTTCACCGCGTCCATGCCCACGCCGCGGCCGGAGATGTCCGTGATGTCCTTCGCCGTGGACACGCCCGGCAGGCACGACAGCATGAAGGCCTCGCGGTCCGTCAGGCGCGCCGCCGCCTCCGGCGAGAGCAGGCCCCGCGACACCGCGGCGTTCTTCAGCTTCGCCGGGTCCATGCCCCGGCCGTCGTCCTCGAGCTCGATGATGACCCGGTCCCGGGCGCGCTTCACCGCCACCAGCACCCGCCCGCGCACACCCTTCTTCGCGGCGGCGCGGTCCTCGGGGGACTCCAGGCCATGGTCGATGCAGTTGCGCAGCAGGTGGAGCAGCGGGTCCGCCAGCTCCTCGAGGATGGCCCGGTCCAGCTCGATTTCCGCGCCGGTGATGACCAGGTCGACCTCGCGCTCCTTGCGGCGGGCGATGTCGCGCGCGGCCCGGGGCAGGCGGTCGGTGATGAGGGACAGCGGCGTCATGCGCGCCGTCATGACCTTGTCGTGCAGGTCCTTCACCAGCGTGTGCAGCCGGTAGACGCCCTCTTCCAACGCGGGACGGGTGTTCTCCGGCAGCACCTTGCCCACTTCGCGCAGGCGGGCCGTGGCGAGCATCAGCTCGCCCACCGTGTCGAGGAAGTAGTCGAGGAGCTCCGTGCGCACGCGCACCGTGCGCGACGCGGTGTCCGCCGGGGCCCGGCCGCCGTCGGGCACGGGGACCATGGTGGGCACCACGGGCGCGGCCACCGCCGGCTTCACCGAGACGACCTCCACCTCGGCCACGTTCTTCAGGGCCGCGTGGATGCCGGCTTCTCCCGCGGGCGTCTCCAGCTCGAGCTGGATGTTGCCGTCCGGGATGCGGCCGGCCTTCAGCTCCTCCAGCGCGGGCCGGAGGTCCACCAGGGTGCCCAGGTTGGTGAGGCGCTTGTGGACGAGGAAGGCCCGCACGCCCGGCACCTGGCAGGTGGGCGCGATGCGCAGACGCACCGCCCAGCGCTGGGCCAGCGGCTCCGGCATGGGGGCGCTGGCGGCCGCCTTCAGCGAGTTCGCCAGGTCGCTGGGTGACAGGCGCTGCGCCGGGTCGGCGTCCGTCGCGCGGCGTCCATGGAGGGGGACGACGGTGGCGTGGGTGCCTTCCGGCGGTGGGGTGGCGACATGCGCCGGGGTGAGCGTCAGCCCCGCGCCGGAGGGGCCTGTGATGTTCAGGCCAGGGTGGGCGGTGCCGCCAGCGCCAGACGCATGGCTCGCGCCGGAGGGGCCGCTTCCGCTCGGAGGAGCGGAGCCGCCCGCTCCGCCGCCTCCCGAAGGCCCTGGGCCGCCGCCTGGGTTCCCGTCGGGGTCGGAGGAACCTGAACCGCCCGTTCCGCTCGAACCGGGGGTGCCTGAGCTTCCGCCCTGCGCCGTGCCCGAGTTGCCCGCGCCGGAGCCGCCGGACGCCGAGCCCTCACCGCCTGGCTCCTCGGAATCCGAGCCGCCGCCCTCCGACTTGAGGGCCGTCACCTTGGCGACGCGCGTGGCGGCCGGGGCGTGGCCCGTCATGACGGTGACGCGCTGGCTGAGCTGCGTCAGGAGCGCCGAGGCATCCTCGGGCGGCTTGCCCTCCGCCACCGAGCGCACCTGCGCGAGCATGGTGTCGGCGGCGGTGAGCAGCAGGTCCACCAGGTCCCGGTCCAGGCGGCCGCGGTCCTGACGGACGGCGTCCACGAGGTCCTCCACCCGGTGGGCCAGGATGGCGATGGGCTCGAAGCCCATGGACGACGCCATGCCCTTCACGGAGTGGGCATGGCGGAACATCGAATCCACCGCGCTGGACGAGCCCTCGCGCTCGAGCTCCACGAGGTCACGCCCGAGCGCTTCCAGGTGGTCGGTCGCCTCGGAGATGAAGAGCCCGAGGTAGCGGGACATGTCCATCGTCATGGACCCGGCCTCGAATCAAAAAGGGGGGACGGCCCGCGCACGCGCGGCACCGTTCAGGTCTCGCCCAGGACCTTCTTCACGACGGCCAACACGTCCTCGGCCCGGAACGGCTTGACGATGAAGTCCGAGGCACCCGCCTCGATGGCCTCCATCACCAGGCTCTCCTGCCCCAGCGCCGAGCACATGATGACCACCGCGCTGCTGTCCGCCTTGATGATCTCGCGCGTGGCCTCGATGCCGCTCTTGAACGGCATCACGATGTCCATCGTCGTGAGGTCGGGCTTGAGCTCCTTGTACTTCTCCACGGCCTCCAGGCCGTTGGCCGCCTCACCGACGACCTCGAACCCCCCAGACGCAAAGATGTCCTTGATCATGTTGCGCATGAAGATGGCATCGTCGACGACCAGGACCCGCTTAGCCATGTGAAGAACTCCGCCTCCGAATCGCCTGAGGAGCGCGGACACTAGCATCCGCGCTTTCCAGGGGGCTACTCACTTGGAATGGGTGAACAAGGCAACCACCGCGGCGTCCAACCCTTCCGGGTCCAGGACCGTCACTCCCAGGCCACCCAGCCTGGCGACGCCCCGGATGGCAGGCGTCAACTTCCCTGGCGCCGTGCTCACCCGCTCCACCGCTTCGATGCCGTCTACGTCCGTGACCAACAGTCCCAGGTCCCTTCTCCCACGGTCCAACAGGACCACGCGTCCGGGAGGGGTAGGACCCTCGGGAAGACTCAACAGCTGGCGCAGCTCTACCACCGTCACGACCCGGCCGCGCAGATTCATTACACCTGTAATCGCCGAAGGGGCGCGCGGCACGCGGGTGAAGCGCTCGGGAGGCACGACGACCTCTCGCACCGCCGAGAGCGGCAGCCCGTAACGCTCCTTCTCCACCCGGAAGATGACGTGCCGCACAGGAGTAACGTTCTATCCGCTCTGAAATGACCGGCCCGCTCACCGCCGCTTCGACCGGGGCGCGACCGCCGCGCCACGCTTCGCCGTGGACGTCTTCGCCTTCGCGCCGGCCCGCACCGTGGGACCTTTGCGCGCCGGGGCCCGCTTCGCCACGGATTTCTTACCGGCCGCCGCCTTCTTTGCTGCGGGCTTCTTCACGACAGCGGCGCGCTTCACTGCCGCGGCGCGGCGAGCACCGGACGCGGGCTTCGCGACACCGGCAGCGGGCCCCAGCAGCGCCTTGAGCACCTTCTGCGGCGCCACGGCGCGGAAACTCTCATGAATCCACTGGGACAGCAGCCCGATGGGGACCTCGCTGCCCGGCTTGAAGCGCGAGGACACCCAGCCGCTCTTGCCCAGGCCGTAGCCGGTGGGCGCGGTGAAGGGCAGCGTGAGCGCGGCCTCGTGGGACTCGGGGAGCTTGGTGGTGACGCCCAACCCGTCGTTGTCCAGGGAGAGGACGGCGAACATCTTCCCCTTCACCTTGGCCGTGCGGTGGCCCCAGGGGAAGTCCTCGGTCGTCTCCGGGAGCGCGAGCATCACTCCGCGCAGGTGGTCCTCCGCGGCCTTCAGCTTCGCGTCGACGTTGTCCGCGGGCGTCTGGCTCATGAGCCCAGGCGGAAGCTGCGCACGACGCTCTGCAGCTCGACGGAGAGGTTGGTCAGCTCGCTGGCCAGCGACGTCATCCGCGACACGGCGGCCGTCTGCTCCTGGATGACGGCCTGGATGGCCTCCGTGGAGGACGCGTTGTTGCGCGCCACCAGCTTGATCTCCTCGATGGCCTTCACCATCTCCTCGCTGCCCTTGAGCTGCTCGCGGGCGCTCTCGGAGATGAGGTGCACCTTCTCCGAGCCCTTCCGGATGGTGTCGGTGATGGCGCCCATGGAGCGCACGATGTTGGTCAGGTCCTCGCGGCCCTCGGCCAGCTCCGCGATGCCTTCCTTCATGGCGCTCACGACGGAGGTGGACTGGCCGGAGATGTCGCGCGCCAGCTTCGAGATCTGCTCGGCGGAGCGGCCCGCGCTCTCGGCCAGCTTGCGGACCTCGTCGGCGACCACCGCGAAGCCGCGGCCGTACTCACCCGCGCGCGCCGCTTCAATCGTCGCGTTGAGCGCGAGCAGGTTGGTCTGCTGCGCCACCTGAGTGATCGCGTCGACGATCTTGGAGATTTCCTGCGTCTTCTCGCCGAAGGCGAACACCTGCTGGCTGGCGGACTCGATGCGGTTGAAGACCTTCTTCACCTTCTCGCCGGCCAGCCGGGCCGCCTTGGAGCCGTCCTCGGCCGCGCTGCTGGTCTCCGCCGTGGTCCGCGCCGCGTCCTCGGCGCTGGCCGTGGTGCGCTGGATGCTGCCGGCCATCTCGGTGATGACCTTGGACGCCTTGGACACCAGCTGCGACTGCGACTCGGCGCCGCCGGCGATCTTCTCCATCGACGAGCCCACCTCCTCGGTGGAGCCGTTGACGTTCTCCGCCGACCGCTGGAGGTCGATGGCCGTGTCGGCCACGCTCTTCGCCGTCTCCTGAATCTTGCCCACCAGCTCGCGCAGGTTCTCCTGCATGCGGGTGATGGCGCCCGTCAGCTCGTCGATTTCGTCGCGCGTGCTGCCGCCCTCGGCGGCCACCGGCTTGGACAGGTCGCCCTGCGAGATTTCGTACGCGGAGCGGCTGAGCACCTTCACGCGGGTGACGCGCGCCAGCAGCGACGGCAGCAGCGCCGCGGCCGCGCCGGTGATGAAGATGGCGACGCCCACGCGGGTGATGTCCTTCCACACCGCGGGCCCGGGGCTGAGCTGATGGAACAGGACGTCCGACGCGTACATCCACACGGTGAGCAGCAGGCCCAGCACCACGTAGCCGTTGAGAATCTTCCGGTGCAGGGAGACCTCGCGGGTCGCGCGAGGGCTGTCCACGGCGCGCAGCAGTCGCTGCAGGGGCTCGCGGCGGGGAGTATGTCCGGGGACTGTGTCGTCGCGGAGGGGACGGCGCACGGGTTGCTTTCGGGGGATGAGAAGCGCCTTCGGGTTTAGCCTTGCTGCACGGCAGGGTCAATCCATCGGCCGCGGCCGGAAGTGGTCGAACCCTTCGGGTGGTGGGAGAACGCGGCCTGTCCCATCCCGGCTCACCCACCCGCGCCCCTCTGTGAAGTGGCCGATGCGGGTGATGGCGTGTCCGCCCGTAGCGCACGCGCGCTCGAATGCCCGGCCGCGCGCCGGGGGGACGGCCAGGAGCAGCTCGTAGTCCTCGCCCCCGGCCAGCGCGCCCTCGGGCCCCAGCGCCTTGCGCACCGCCGCGGACAGCGGCAGCCGCCCCAGCTCCAGCTCCGCCCGCACGCCCGAGGCGGTGCAGAGATGACCCAGGTCCTGTGCAAGGCCGTCGGAAACGTCCAGCGCGGCGGACGCGTACCGCGCGGCCAGCCGGCCCAGCGCCACGCGGGGCTCGGGGCGGCGCTGGCGGCGCACGGAGGCCCCCCGGCGCAGGCCCGCGCGAAGGTGCGCGAGGCCCAGGCGCGCGTCCCCCAGGGTGCCGGACACATAAAGGAGGTCCCCGGGCCGGGCCCCCGCGCGGGTGAGGGGCGCGCGCGACAGCTCGCCCGCGGCGGTGATGGTGACGGACAGCTCGCGCGCGGAGGTGAAGTTGCCGCCCACCAGCGCGATGCCGTGCGCGGTGGCCAGGGTGGACATGCCCCGCGCCAGCCCCGCCAGCTCCCGCGCCGGATAGTCCCGGGGCAGCGCCAGCGCGCAGACGAACCAGCGCGGCGTGGCCCCCATGGAGGCCAGGTCCGACAGGTTCACCGCCAGCGCCTTGTGGCCGATGTCCGCCGGGGAGAACGCGGCCCGGGTGAAGTGGACGTCCTCCACCACCGCGTCCGTGGTGACGCACTGCGCCCCACGCTGCGGCGCGAGCACCGCGCAGTCATCCCCGGGCCCCACGGGCACCCGCGCGCGGGGGAAGTGCGCGAGGAACCGGCGGATGAAGTCGAACTCACCAAGCATGGGGGCGAACAAATCCCAGACGCGCTGTCGGGGCAATGACACTTTTTGGCACTTTTGAACGAGGCACGTTTTCGAACCAATCCAAGACAACTTAGGAATTGGGTTTTCCTTCCCCCGGGGGCCATCGATGTCGAAGATTGGAGAGCGTCTGCCTTCTGTTGCCACGCCCAAAACCAAGACAGAGGTGACGGGGCCGGGAACGAAAGGTGTCAGCACGCAGCAGTGGGTGGACCTGCTCGGCGGTCTGATTCCGGCGCAAGGCGTAACCAAGACGACCCCCGCGAGCACGTTCGCCGCCCAGGCCCTGGGGGCCACCACCGCCTCGCATCCGGCCTTCGGCAAGGAGGTGCTCCCCTCGGCCCTGGGCCCGCTCACGGATGAGCGCATGGCGCGCTGCGTCACAGACGCCTACCGGGAAATCTTCCGGGGAGACCGCTTGCCGACCGGCCCCGAGCGCTCCAAGTGGATGGACTTCGCGCGGAAGATGCGCGCCGACAACCCGAAGGTCACCGCGGATGAGATTCGCTACGCCATCCAGGACCAGCTGCGCCTGGAGCGGGACGGCCTGCATGTCCACTCGAAGGCGAACACCGACCGGTTCATCGCCGAGGCCGTCTGCTGGGTCACCCGCTGCTACGAGGGCGAGGAGCGCGGCGCCACGGACGCGGAGATGAAGCACTGGCGCGCCTTCGCCGAGGACCTGATGAAGAAGAATCCGGAGATGACTCCGGAGGCGCTCAAGTACGCCATCGTCGATGCCGTCCGGGCGAAGGTGATGGGGACGGACGCGATAACGCCGGAGAACATCGACAAGTACATCCAGGACGCCGTCAAGTGGGTGACCCGCTGCTACGAGGACGGCAAGGAGCGGGAAGCGACACCCGCGGAGATGAAGGAGTGGCGAGCCTTCGCCCAGCAGCAAATGAAGGAGAACAAGGACATCTCCCCCGAGGACCTCCGGCTCGCCATCGTCGACACGATGCGCGAGAAGATGACCGGGACGGGCGCGGCCACGCCGATGAACATCGACAAGTTCATCGACGATGCCGTGAAGTGGGTGTCCCTCTGCTACGAGGGCAAGGAGCGCCGCCCCACCGCCGCGGAGCTGGGGCACTGGCGCGACCACGCCCGGAAGCTCATGAAGGAGAACCCGGACATGAAGCCCGAGGAGCTCCGGCTCGCCCTCAATGAGGCCGTGCGCGTGAAGGTGACGGGCATGGACAACACGGGCAGCGCCAACATCGACCGCTTCATCCATGACGCCGTGAAGTGGGTGACCCTCTGCTACGACGGCCATGAGCGCCCGGCCACGCCCGAGGAATTGCGGAAGTGGCGCGCGTTCGCCAACGAGAAGAAGAAGGAGAACAAGGACATCTCTCCCGAGGAGCTCCGGCTCGCCATCCAGGACGCGATTCGCAGCGAGAAGATGGGGACGGACGGCCCTCCCGGCGAGAATATCGAGCGCTTCATCCGGGAGGCCTACGCCTGGCTGGTCCAGACCCACTACGGCTACGTCAGTGACCGGCCGAACGGCCCCACGCAGCGGGAGCTGACCGAATGGGCGAAGTTCGCGCGCGACAAGCTGAAGGAGACGCCCGAGATGACGAGCGAGGACATGCGGCACTACATCCTGGACAGCCTCCGCACCGCGCTGGCCAACCAGTGACAGCGGAGGCCCCGCGCTCGCGGCTCACAGCGAGCGCAGGAAGGCCACCAGGGCCTCGCGCTCCGCCGCGTCCAGCGCCTTGAAGCGCTCGCGAGCGCGGGCGCCTTCACCGCCGTGCCAGAGGATGGCCTCCTCGAAGCTGCGCGCCCGTCCGTCATGGAGCATGCGCACCTGACGGTTCACCGTCTCCAGCAGCCCCAGCCCCCACAGGGGCGGCGTGCGCCACTCGGAGCCGCTCGCCTCGCCGTCGGGCCGGCCGTCCGCCAGCTCCGGCCCCATGTCGTGCAGCAGCAGGTCCGTGTACGGACGGATGCGCTGGTTCGACAGCTCGGGGAGGTCCTGGACCTCGCCCGTGGTGAACTCGCCGTGGTGGCACGCCGCGCAGCCCACTTGCTGGAAGAGGGCCTGCCCCTTCACCACCGTCGGCTCGGTGACATCGCGGCGCGCGGGGGGCGCAATCAGGCGGAGGTAGAGCAGCGTCAGCTCGAGCTGATGCTCGGGCAACGCGGGGCCGCTGACCTCCACGGGCCGCGCCTTGCACGGGGCCTGCTTGGGCGTGCAGTTGCGCTGAGGGTAGAGCGCGGTCGTCAGCCCCAGGTCCTCGGAGAAGGCGCTCGCGACCTGCTGCTCCAACGTGGGCTGGTTGGCCTTCCACCCGTAGCGGCCCAGGCGCGTCTTGCCATCTCGGGCGCTGACCACGCGATTGGGACGGCCGGAGATGCCGTCGCCATCACGGTCGTCGGCATCCGCCAGGGCTTCGATGGCGGCATCGGGAATCGCCTCCAGCAGTCCCAGGCCGAACACCGGTGAGGGAATGCGAGGCGACAGCATCGTCTTCGGAGCGAGCCGCCCATAGCCCAGCTTCGCGAGGTGATAGCGAGGCTTGCGCAGCGTGTACGGCGTCCCATCCGCGTACGTCCCCTTCACGTCCGAATAGCGGACCTCGACCGAGCCTTCGGGCACGACGCCTGGAATGGCCCGGTCCTGGAGCTGGCCTCCGTAGATGGGTTCATGCCGGCCCGAGGGTGAGTCCTTCGACGGCACGCTCAAGCGCATGAGCAGGGGCGCCTCATCCCCCAGCTCGCGCAAGTGGCGGCCCCGCCCGTCCTTGAAGTGGCAGGAGCCGCAGCCGGTGGCGTTCGAGAAGGGCCCGGCGACGCCCCTGGGTTGGTCGTACCAGTTCCGCATGAACACCGCCTTGCCGGCGAGCATGGGCGTCCAGCGGGCCCGGTCGAGGTTCGCCAGGGCGCGGCCGTAGGCGTTCGGGGTGATGTCGAAGATGGTCGTGGCCCCACCCGAGAGCGCGGCGTCGCCCACGTCCTTCACGACGACCTCGGCCGGCGCGGCGCGGACGGGGCTGACGGCGAGCATCCAAACCAGCGACCACCCCATCGTCATCATGGGCACGCGAAAAGGAGGGGGGGACACCATGACTCGCCTCGGAGGGAACGGCCGGAAGCAGGGATTGCGCCCTGCCTCCAGCGCGGAGAGAGGTACGTCCGCGCCACTACTTCGTGGACGACGGGATGACGCTCTCGCTGGCGATCTGCAGCGTGCGCGCCGTGCTCTGGACGCGAATCTCGTCGAAGCCCAGGTACGGATAGCTCGTGGGCCCACGGACCTCCTCGGTCAGGACGATTTCGTCACCCTCGACCTCGCGGCCATCCGACAACACGACGCGCCGGTAGGGGACGTCGAAGCGCCACTGGCACACGGCGTCCGGCAGGGTCCGGAAGACGCCCCGACACGGGATGCGGCAATAGTCACAGCTCCCGTAGCGCTGGTCCTGACAGTAGTTCTTGCATTGGTCCTGCGTCTGGTATTGGGGACGGCAGTACGGCGCGGGGCCGGGCCCCGGATTGACGGGCTCCTGTCCGCCAATGGTCCCATTCCGGATGCCACCCACGGACGCCTGCAATTGCCCCCGGTTGTAGACCAGCACGGAGTAGGTGGTGGACTCGCCCGCCCCGGTGAAGCTGGCGGCATAGGTCCTCACGTCGCCCTGGGTCTCCACGGACGCCGTGCTCGTCACCGAGCCCTCCGACACGGAGGAGAACAGCATCTTGTTCTCAGGGGCGTCGCTCTCGCTGAAGAACCCCGCCGTCCAGTCAACCGCGAGCCCCGTGTGGATGACCACGCCGCCCTCTCCGCTGGCGTCGTCACTGACGACCTTCACGCCTTCGTCGGAGGCACTCACCTGGGCATTGCCAATGCCACAGTGATTGAGTCCCTTGAACTCCACGCACTCGTGCGCCTGGGCCTGCGCGAAAGGCAGGGCGAAGGCGAACACCGCGGCCCACAACGAGTTTCCGAAACCTTGAGGCAGACGCATCTGACGGCTCCTGTCATTCATGGGAAATCCATGAAGGCCCGCCGCGCTGTTCAATGCCCATGCCAGGGATTCCCAATCTCTGAGAACCCATGAGTCATGTAACTGGCGCCGTCACAAACCTGCCATGACACGTGACATCAAGAGCCACACGGCGCGCCTGGACAGACACGCCTCGGGCGCGGCCTGGACGCGAATCGACAGGAGGGCCGACACGCAGCAGCCGCGCGGCGCCCCCCTGAAAGCCTCTGCTACAGGAACACCCCGGGGTCGAACTCGTCCACGTTGACGGGGAGCATGCGCGGCAGGGGCCGGTTGAAGACGCGGGCGTTCAACTCCAAATCCAGAATCTTGAGTCCGGAGGGGACGAGCTCGCGGAAGCGCTGGCTGACGTACTCGCGCAGGCCGAGCACCGCCACCTGCCGCTTCTCCTCCAGCATGGGCTTGAGGGCGTCCGCGAAGTCCGCGCCGTCGTGGCTGGCGAGCACCACCGCCGCGCCGGGGCGCTGGGTGCGGATGTTCTCCAGCAGCTTCAGGATGCCCAGGTCCACCACCTTCTGGTCCGGACGGCCGTAGAGCAGCGCCACCTCACAGCCCGCGGACTTGAGCGCGCGCACGAAGCCAATCATGACGTCGGGCAGCTGCTCGCCGCGCGCGTTGAGCACCACGACGCAGCGAACCGGGGCCGGAAAGTTCGTCTCGCAGAAGGAGACGAGCCGGTCGAACTGGACGCGGTCCTGGGACTCGGGCTTGCGCCCCACGACGTTGGAGACGGCCCAGTCGATGTTCTCTGCGTCGATGAGTACGTAGGAGGCTGCGGGGGGGCGTCCGGAGAGCATGCGCGGCAGGATACGCGGGAGCGCGCTCCGCCGGGGGACTTCCCTTCACTCCCCCGCCTCGCCCCCGTGCGTCAGAAGCGGTCCTGTCCTGTCGCGGACGGCAGGGGCGCCAGCGCGGAGAGGCTGCCGGAGTCCGCGAGCGGCGGCTGGAGCGGCAACACCACCGTGAAGCGGGAGCCCCGGCCGAACTCGCTCTCCACGGACACGCGTCCGCCGTGGCCTTCCACCAGGCTCTTCACGATGGCCAGGCCCAGCCCCGCGCCGCCGTGCTCGCGCGTGGAGCTGCCGTCCACCTGGTAGAAGCTCTGGAAGATGTTCTCGAACTGGTCCTCGCGGATGCCCACGCCCGTGTCCTCCACGGACACGCGGTAGCCGCGCGCGCCCAGCTCCGGCTGCGGGGACGCCTCCGACATCACCACCGACACCCGGCCCCCGGACGAGGTGAACTTCACCGCGTTGGCCAGCAGGTTCACCACCACCTGGCGCAGCTTGTCCGCGTCCGCCGTGAGGCGCGGCTGCGGCAGCGGCGGCAGGCGCACCTCCAGCTCCACGCCCTTGCGCTGCGCCTGCGGCGCCACGCTGGACACCGCCGTCTGGATGACGCTGCCCAGGTCCACCGGGCCAATCACCAGGCGCAGCCGGCCCGCTTCAATCTGGCTCAGGTCCAGGATGGAGGAGATGAGGTTGAGCAGCGACTCGCCCTTCTCCACGATGGTGCGGACGTAGAGCAGCTGCTCCGGGTTGAGCGCGCCGGCCAGGCCCTCCGCCAGCATCTCCGAGTAGCCGATGATGGACGCCAGCGGCGTGCGCAGCTCGTGGCTCACCGTGCCCAGGAAGGTGGACTTGAGCCGGTCCAGCTCCTTGAGGCGGGTGTTCGCCTGCGCCAGCCGCGCGTTGTTGGCCTCCAGGTCGCGGTGCGTCTCCAGCATCGCCTCGATGTGGAGCTGCGTGGCCAGGAAGGCCCGCTGTCCGCTGGCCACCAGCGACGCGAGCACCTGCCCGAAGTGCACCAGCACCTGCGCGGCCGTGCGCTCGGGCGCGCGCCGCACGCGGCCCACCAGCTCATGCGCGCGCGACAGGTCCACACCGGCGATGTCCGTGAGCGAGGGCGGGAAGTCCACCAGCTCTTCTGGCGTGAAGGGCCCCAGGATGACGCGGCCCAGCTTGTCGCCCTCCCAGCGCACCGGCATCACCAGGTAGCGCAGGCCGGTGAAGCACGGCAGCGCGATGATGCCCGCCTCCTCCGCGCCGTCGCCGCGCGCGGGCCGGGCGCCCTGCACGGGCGTCACCGGCCCATCCTTCACGCGGGCCACGGTGGCGGTGCAGCGCTGGCGTCCCTCCGGGAAGCCGAACACGTACGAGCAGAAGTCGCCGTGCCCCACCTTCACGTCCGCGAGCTTGTCGCCCGCGGTGTCCATCACCTTGATGCCCACGCGGTACAGCTCGCTGAAGCTGCGCACCACCTCCGTGAAGGAGGGCAGGTCCAGCATGTCCGCCAGCGACAGCCGCCGCTGGAGCACCGATTCCCGGCGCGAGGTGCCCAGGCCGTCCGGCGTCGCGCCGCTCATCGCCCGCCTCCACTGCGTGCTTCATCCACCGTGCCGCCGTACAGGGCCATCAGCGCCGTGCCGGTGAGGTCCATGCGCCGGAATATCTGCCCGAGGAACTCCTCCTCCGTCAGGCCCAGGTTGCGCGCCAGGTGGGCGCGCAGGTCGAGCCGGCGGTAGGCGGCCTGCGCCACGGCGTGGAAGGTCTCCAGCACCCCCTCGCCCTTCAGCGCCACCGCGCCCACCACCGCCTCGCCACCGCGCTGGCGCGACGCCTCGATTTCAGCGTCCGTGCGCGCGTCCGGCAGGTCCTTCTTGTTGAACTGGATGACCACCGGGACCTGCGCGGGGTCCAGGTTGTTCTCCTTCATGTTCTCCTGGAGGTTGCGCCAGTAGGCGTTGTTGTCCGCCGTGGCGGTGCGCCGGCTGTCCGCGATGAAGACCACCGCGTCGGCGCCCTGCAGCACGATGCGGCGGGTCGCGTTGTGGATGACCTGGCCCGGCACGGTGAAGAGCTTCACCTTCACCTTGAAGCCGGTGGACGTGGAGAAGAAGACGGGCAGCAGGTCGAAGAAGAGCGTGCGGTCGTCGTGGGTCTCCACCGTGAGCAACCGCCCACGGACCTCGGGCGACGCCTTGGCATGGAGATGGCGCAGATTCGTCGTCTTCCCGCTGAGGCCGGGCCCGTAGTAGACGATCTTGAGCGTCAGCTCTCGCTGGGCGTGGTTGAGTTGCAAGGTGGGGGCTCGGGCTGACGACGGTCGGTGAGCGGAGTTTGACGCCTCGGCGCCCGACTGCGGGTTTTTATAGTGGGAAGCCGACCGGCACGGAAGGCCGACCGGACGGCAGGCGTGGAAGCGAGGCGCTTCCCTGGAATGGGCTGAACACATGGCCCGTTTGACGGAATCCGGCTCCTCACCAAGGGGTAGGAGGCCGTCTCCTCACCACCTGGGACAATGTGCGCGGAATCACTGCGTGCACCGGTGCCGCGGGAGCGGTTAGGATCGCAACTCGACGGAGGAGCAAGGCGATGACGATGAAGCAGGTGGACGCAGGCGTGGAGGTGGCCCCAGCACCGGTCCTGGATGTGGCCGGCCTCCCCAACGACCTGATGGCAGCGGTGAAGTTCGGCCTGCCCACCGACGAGGACATGACGGCGGTGGCGGCCCTGCGCGCCAACTCGGAGCCCTGGAAGACCCGGGGCGAGACGCAGGAGGACAGCCTCAAGGCCCTCACGCAGCTCAAGCCCTTCATCCATGTGGCGAAGCTGCAGAGCCAGCTGGTCGGCTACGTCACGGTGGAGCGGGACGGCCCGGTGCCTGGCGCGGCGTACCTGCGCAACATCGTGGTGAAGCCCGAGCTGCGCCGCAAGGGACTGGGCAACGTCCTGCTGGAGCAGGCCCTCAAGGCCGCCCGGGACATGTACCGCAAGACGATTGCCCTCCGGGTGGATCCGTCCAACTCGCCCGCGGTGAGCTTCTACCGGAAGGAAGGCTTCACCACGGTGGCCACGGTGGTCTCCAAGAAGTCCGGGAAGCTCCGCCTCCTGATGTCCCGCGAGCTGTAGGCGACGTGTCCCGTTGTACCCGGGCGGGAGTCCCCTCTCCCGCCCGCCGCTCCGAGCGGGCCCCTGGGTCCCGGAGCTCCCCCCACCCTGCATTCCGCGTCGCGCCCCCGTGCCGGCCTCCGCCAGGCGCGGAGGATTCCGGCATGTCCGGAAGCAAGCGACCAACCCGGGACAAGGGGTGGCCGCATTCGGAGCAATGTCGTCTATCCTGGGCTCCCCCGCGCCCGCGCAACGTCGCGGACTGAGCCGACATCCCGCATGAAATCGCTCGCAGAACTGTTGCGGCACCTGTCGCGTCCGGGTGTCACCGAGTTGACCCTGGCCACCGGCCGGCCGCCGATGATCCGTGGAAGCAACGGCTATGAGCCGGTGGACCCCACCGCCGCGACGGCCGAGGACGTCACCCGCGCGCTCCAGGCCATGGTCGGCGTGGCGCGGGCCTCCACCGTGACGGAGACGCCGGTGCAGTGGTCCGTGAACGCCACGGGGCTGGGCGCGCTGTCCATCGCCGCCATGCGCCGAGGGGACCTCATCCACCTGCGCCTCAGCCGCGCGGCCGACCCCGCCGCCGCGGCCCAGGCCGCCGCGCAGACGCCCGCCGCCGCGCAGGCAGCCGCTGCGAGGCCCGCCGCGCCCCCGGCTGTGACTGCGCCAACGCCGGCGTCCGTGCCTGCCGCGCCCCAGGCGTACCGGACGCCCGAGCCCGCCGCGCCCCAGGCGTACCGGACGCCCGAGCCCGCCGCGCCCCAGGCGTACCGCACCCCCGAGCCCGCGGCCGCCCAGGCGTACCGCGCCCCCGAGCCCGCGCGCGCGCCCGAGCCCGCGCCGAGCCGCCCGGTGGCCGCGCCCGCGCGGACCTTCACGGGCGCGGGGCGTGAGCTGGCGATGCTGCTGGAGGAAGGGCGCCGCGGCATGGCCAGCGACGTCCACATCATCGCCGAGCGCCCGCCCCTCTTCCGCTTCGCGGGAGACCTCGTCGCCCAGGGACCGGTGCTGGACGCGGCGTCGGTGGAGCGGATGCTGTTGCCCGTCGTGCCGGAGCGGCTGCGGGCCGTGCTGGAGCGCGAGGGCAGCTGCGACTTCTCGCTGGAGACGCCGGAGATGGGGCGCTTCCGCGTCAACGTGGGCCGCCAGCGCACCGGCCTCAAGGGCACCTTCCGGTTGATTGCGCGGGAAGTGCCCACGCTGGAGTCGCTGGGCCTGCCCGCGGACATCGCCAAGGCCACGCACCACCACCAGGGCCTCATCGTCATCACCGGCCCGTCCGGCCACGGCAAGACGAGCACGCTGGCGGCGCTGGTGGACCTCATCAACCGCGAGACGTCCCACCACGTGCTCACCGTGGAGGACCCTGTGGAGTTCGTCCACCCGCGCAAGCGCGCGCTCATCAGCCAGCGCGAGGTGGGCTCGCACACGAAGACGTTCGCCAGCGCGCTCAAGGGCAGCCTCCGCGAGGACCCCGACGTCATCGTGGTGGGCGAGCTGCGCGACACGGAGACGGTGCGCATGGCGCTGTCCGCCGCCGAGACGGGCCACCTGCTCATCAGCACCATGAACACGCCGAGCGCGGCGAAGACCATCGACCGGCTCATCGACCTGTTCCCGCCGGGCGACCAGCAGCAGGTGCGCCTGTCGCTGTCCAGCGGCCTGCGGCTCATCGTCAGCCAGCGGCTGATGGCCGGCGCGGACGGCAAGGGCCTGGTGGCCGCGGCGGAGGTGCTGCCGGGCTCGGTGTCCCTGGGCAACCTCATCCGCGACAACAAGACGTACCAGATTCCCTCGCTCCAGCAGCGCGGCAAGAGCCTGGGCATCGTCCGCTTCGAGGACTCGCTGGCGGACCTGGTGCGCTCCGGCAAGGTGAAGCTGGAGGTCGCGAAGACCTTCGCGGACAACCCGGACGAATTGGAAGCGGTGGTGACGGGCAAGCGCCCCGGCGCCGCCGTGGCCGCGCCCGAGTCGCAGCAGGAGAGCGCGCGGCTCTTGAGCAAGATGGGCTCGCTGATGGGAAGGAAGGGCACCTGAGATGACGACGCCCCGTCTGGCTGTCCTGTTCGACGCGCTGCTGGAGCAGAAGGGCAGCGACCTGCACCTGGGCATCGGCTACCCGCCCCTGGGCCGCATCCGCGGCGAGCTGGTCCCCCTGCGCGAGCAGCCGCTCACCGCGCCGGAGATGCAGGCGCTGCTCTTCGAAATCTGCTCGCCGGAGCAGCAGCGGCAGATTGTCGAGGACCTGGACCTGGACTTCGCCTACAGCTACGGGACGAAGGCCCGCTTCCGCGCCAACTACTTCAACAAGATGACGGGCCTGGCCGCCGTCTTCCGCACCATCCCCAGCAAGGTGCTGTCGCTGGAGGACCTGAAGACGCCGGAGGTGGTGCGCAAGCTGGCGGAGCGCCGCAGCGGGCTGGTGCTCGTCACCGGCCCCACGGGCAGTGGTAAGTCCACCACGCTGGCCGCGATGATCAACTACATCAACAAGACGCGCCCCGCGCACGTGCTCACCATCGAGGACCCGGTGGAGTTCGTGCACGACTCCATGAAGGCGCAGGTGACGCACCGGGAAGTGGGCCCGCACGCGTCCAGCTTCGCCACGGCCATCCGCTCGGCGGGCCGCGAGGACCCCAACGTCATCCTCATTGGCGAGCTCCGCACCAACGAGACGATGAAGCTGGCGCTCCAGCTGGCGAGCTTCGGCGTGCTGGTGTTCGCCACGGTGCACACCAACAGCGCCCCGGCCACCATCGACCGCATCATCAACGCCTTCCCCGCCGACGAGCAGCAGCAGGTGCGCGGCATGCTGGCGGAGAGCCTGGCGGGCATCGTCGCGCAGCAGCTCATCAAGACGGCGGACGGCAAGGGCCGCGTGGCCGCGCTGGAAATCCTGGTGGGCGGGCCCGCCATCGCCTCCATGATTCGCGAAGGCAAGGTGTTCCAGATTGCCTCGAAGATGCAGGCGGGCCAGGCGCAGGGCATGCAGACGCTGGACATGCACCTGGAGCGGATGGTGAAGGACAACGTGATTACGCCCGAGGCCGCGCTGGAGAAGGCCCAGGACAAGGAGAACCTGGCCAAGGTCATCTCGCGCATCAAGCCGGACTGGCAGGTGCCGGAGTCCTTGAAGTCCGTGGGCTAGCGAGCGCGGCGGGCGGAAACCCTCTGGGAGCGGAGCGGAGCGATGAAGAAGCCGGCGGTGGGCAGCGTGGGCTGGATGGACCTCACGGTGAAGGACGCCGTGGCGGTGAGGGACTTCTACAAGGACGTGGTGGGCTGGACCGCCAACGGCCTGGACATGGGCGGCTACGAGGACTTCTTCATGATGGCCCCAGGCGGCGGAGAGACGCCCGCCGCGGGCATCTGCCACGCGCGCGGGTCGAACGCGGACATGCCCTCCGGGTGGATGGTCTACATCACCGTGGCGAACCTGGAGCAGAGCCTGGAGCGGGTCACCGCGATGGGCGGCAAGGTGCGCGGCGAGATTCGCGGCTCCGAGAAGGCGGGGCGCTTCTGCGTCGTCGAGGACCCATCCGGCACCGTGTGCGCGCTCTTCCAGTCAGGGACCGATTGACGGGCCGCACGCTCCTCCCCGGGTTGCTTCCGGGTGTCGGACCCGGGTGGTAGACCCGCTCCGCCATGGATGAAGCGCGGGGAGGACCCGACAGAAGGAAGGAGCGCGGTCCCAAGCGGCCCCGGAAGGTGTCCCCCACCTACCTGGAGAACGCGGCGCTGCACTACCTGAAGCGGTACGCGGCGACGAAGAGCCAGCTTCAACGCGTGCTGCTGCGCCGGGTGGACCGCTCCCTCAAGTTCCACGGCGGTGAGCGCGGCGAGGCGCTCGCCTGGGTGGAGGCGCTGGTCGCCAAGCTGGTGCGCAACGGCCTGCTCAACGACGAGGCCTACGCGCAGATGAAGGCGAACTCCCTGCGCGCCTCCGGCCGCAGCACGCGGGTGATTGCGCAGAAGCTCCGGTTGAAGGGTGTCCCGGCGGAGGTCGTCGCCCAGAAGGTCGCCGACGCCACGCAGGAGGTCTCCGAGGAAGACGCCGCGCGCATCTGGGCGCGGAAGAAACGTCTGGGCCCCTTCCGCACACAGCCTGGCACCCGGGAGGAGAATCGGAAGCGGGACCTGGCCGCGCTGGCCCGCGCGGGCTTCTCCTTCGGCATCGCGAAGAAGGTCATCGACTCGAGCCCGGCCTGAATCAGCCAGGGCCGAGGCCACGGTGGCCCACGCGACGGGCGCGGGCCACCGCGAAAACCACGCTCAGTCGTCGGTGGCGTCTTCGATCTTGTCCCCGGCCTCCTCGGCCGTGTCCTCAATCTTGTCGCCCGCCTCCTCCGCGGCGTCCTTCGTCTTGTCCACGGCGCGCTCGGCGTCGTTCTCCGCGCTGTCCCGCGTGTTGCGGTGGCAACCCGTGCCCACCACGAGAACGCCCAGCGCCGCGGCCATCAGCATGTTCTTCAGCATTCGGTCACCCCTCCCTGAAAGTGCGCTGGAAGATAGGCACGCCCGCCTGCCTGCCAAGGACACTTTGACTTCAAATCATCAAAAGGCGCACATGAAGTCAGGCCCGCACGTCCCCTGGACGCCCTCGCAGACGCAGTTCCAGTCCCCCCCGCAGCGCATGGGGCCGCAGGTGTTGCCGCCGCCACCCGGGTTGCCGCCGCCGCCCGGGTTGCCGCCGCCCGTGGTGTACTCGCAGTAGCCGTTGATGCCGCACACGGCGCTCTCCGCCTCGGGGCAGGCATCCGTGCAATGCCAGTCGAAGGCGCAGCGGGCGGGGGAACAGAAGGTGAGGCTCTCCGTCGCGGGCTCTCGGGACACCAGCTCCTCGGACGGAGGCGCGGCGAACGCCACGGTGGAGGCGAGACTCAGGACGACGGCGACAATCCAGGACGACGACGTTGGCTTGAACGACATGGGCAGGCCCTCTCTGGGTGAGTGCGAGGCCGGACCCGCGGGCCCAGTCCCCACACGAAGGGTGCGAGGCTACCACTCTCGCAGCCTCACCCCACCCCGCGGCCCCGCCGGTTACCGCGCCCGATACGCCTTCAGGTGGGCGTCGCTGGCACCCTGAAGCCGCAGCGCCGCGCCGCCCGTGGGGAGCTGCACCGGGGCGTCCGCCCACTCCGACAGGCGGCCCAGCAGGAAGCTCCGCTGCGGCTCCGGCAGCGAGCCCAAGGTGCCGTAGAACCCGATGCTGTCGTCGGCGATGACGCGGTAGGCGTCGTTGCCTGGCGTGGTGCTGAAGGCGCTCGCGGCCCAGGGACTCAAGTCACCGTAGACGAGCAGCACCCGCTTCGCCTCGAACCGGGTCCACGACTCCACCAGGCCCAGGGTCCACGGCTCGTAGGTCTTGCGCACGCCCCCCGGCGGGAAGCGCGTGGGGATGTGCTCCCCCGCGTAGCGCAGCAGCGGCAGCAGGTGCACCTCCGCGTAGCCCGGGCCACCGAGCTGCGTGGCGCCCTGGTAGTAGAGCGGCGCCGACGCCTCCAGGGCCTGGTCGGAGAAGGAGAACTCCATCATGGAGACGTAGCTGAAGAAGCCGAACAGCTCCTCCGCGCTCCCCTCCGGCGAGGGCAGCGCGTCACACGTCCCGGCCGCGCCATAGAACTGCCAGAAGACGAAGGGCGCCTCGATGATGCCGAACTCGAGCGCCCGGTCCTTCCCCAGCACGCCGAAGGTGAAGCCCTGGGCGTCATAGCCATTCATCAAGGGGAGCAGCTCGTCACGCCGGGTCAGCGCGGCGTACTGCAGCGACGCGAGCTGCTGGCGGCACGCCGCGTCTCCCACCTTGGTGAGAACGTAGCGCCCGTGACGCGCGTCGTGGAGCCCCCGGTTGTGGTGCGCCGCGTACGTCACCGTGGCGTGGACGTCGTTGGGGAAGAAGAAGCGATGCGCCAGGGCCGCGGTGCCACCCTTGAAGACGCCCGTGGACAGCCAGCGGCCACCGTAGAGCGGCTTGAAGACCTCCACGAGCCGGTGCGCGTCCGCCGCGGACTGCCACACCGTCAGCTTCCGCCAGTCCAGGGCGCCGGCCGGACGGGAGCTGCCGAAGAAGCGGTGCTCCACGGTGAGCTGGTTGCCCTGAATCAGGTCCGTGGGCTCGGCGGGGACGGGCTCCGCGTAGATGGTGGAGCCCTCGGTGTCGAGCACCATGGGCGCCTCCACCGAGCGGTGCATCAACGTCACGCGCTGTGGGAAGCGCGGGCCCCAGGGACGCAGGTGGTCCACGGGCTGCTCGAAGTCCATCGTGAAGAAGCGAAAGCCGTTGGCTTCGACTTCGCTCAGGATGACGAGGCCATCGATGGCCTCCAGCCGGGTGCGGATGTCCGCGCTCGACAGGTCCACGGACACCTGCGTGGGCGGCGCGGTCCCCTGCTCCAGGGCGCTCATGCCCTCCGTCGCCGAGCCGCCACAGGCGAGCAGCCATGCGCCGAGCAGGCCGCCCACCGCGAGCCCCGCTCCGTTCCGCTTCAGCCCGCTTCGCATGGTGTCGTCCCTTCGGTGCCCGCTGGAACCCTCGAGGATAGCAGGCCCGGGTCCGCGCCACCTGTCTCCATACCAGGGAGGCACAACGGGCGGTGACACGGACTATTTCCAGAAACGATGCACCGCACAGGCTCACGGTTGTTCGAGCAGGCCCTCGCGAATCACCGAGAACACAGCCTGCCCACACCGGCCCTGCATGTCGGCGGTGGCACGCGCCACCTGGACCCCATAGCGCACACCATCGAGGGTCAGGTGGGCCGGCTCGCCCGGCGAGGCGGTCACGGTGGCCCGCGGACCGGGCGACGCAGGGCTTACGGGCGTCACGTGGAGCTGGACGTCCAGCGCATGCGTCCCGTCCGCCAGCCGGCAGCCCGCGTCCTCCCAAGTGAAGCGCAGCTCCGGGACGAGCCCCGCGGGAAGCAGCACGTCTCCGCGGAGGGTGGTGGGAGCGCTCGGCACCGTGAGCAGCAAGAGCCGGCCCTCCGCGTCCCGCAGCGTGTCCCCCGTCAGCAGCGCGGGAATCTCGCCATCCTCCTTCGTCGGACAGGCACCGGGCTCGCGGTGGCTCACCCACTGCACGGACTGCCCCGTCAGGTCGGCGAGCACATCTGGCGCCTGGAAGGTGTAGCTCACCCCGCCTCGCACCGGGCCCTCCTCGTACTCCAGCACCGAGGCCCACCGGTCCTGGTGCCGGTACGCCCCGCGCAACTGCCGGGCGACGGTGAAGCGGCGCTCCAGACGCGTGTCCACGCGCTGATGCACGGCGTCCTCGGGCTCCTCCTTGAACGACACGTCCACCTGGGATGGACGCCAGAGCGAGACGCAGGTGCTTCGCTTCGCGAGCCCCCGCACCATGTGGTCGGCGTTGGGGGCTGGCTCGGAGCACCGCGTCTGACACCCCATCATCGCCGCGAGCCAGAGTCCCACGGCACCGCGTGCCCATTTCATGCGTCCCGGGCGTCGCCGAGTGCTCATGGGCACTCAGCGTACAGCGTCGTGCCCTCCGGCGACACGTGGAAGTCCTCGCCCTCCACCTGGCCCCGCGCACGCAGCCGCTCGCGCTTGCGTTCCACCGACAGGCGCCGCGCCACATCGGGTGGCTCCATGTGAGGCACGCGCGGTTGGAAGCGCGCCGGTCCGCCCTTGTCGTCCGGGGCATACTTCGCCAGCAGCGGGTGGCTGGTGCCGTCATCCGCGTCGCTGTCGTCCAGGAAGTCGAGCTCCACGGCGCCCCACTCATTCACGTCGCAGTCGCACGAGCCGCACCCGGGGAAGCCGCAGCCCAGGAAGCCGCTCCGGCAGGAGACGCACTTGCTCTTGGGCGAGCTGCCACAGGCCGCGCACGCGTTGCTTCCGAAGGAGTACGTGTGCCCGCCCGGGCCGCTCACGCCGAGCATCTGGTAGCGGTAGTTCATCACGCTGGCGTGCACCACGCTGGTCTGCCCCGGCACGTCGTTGCCGTTGTGGTCCAGCGACAGGTTGTGTCCCAGCTCGTGGACGAAGGTGCCTCGCTGCTCCAGGATGCTCGGGCTGCTCCAGCACCCCAGGCTGACGATGAGGTCGTTGCCCAGCACCTCGGCCCGCCCTGAAGAACACGACGTGCTGCTGCCCTGGCGATAGGCCCACACCGCGTAGTGGAAGTAGCGCCGCCGCTCGGGGCTGCCGGACGAGAAGCCGTTCTGCTTGAGCGCGTAGAAGTCCACGCCCCCGCTGCAGGCGCCGAAGCACACCACCTCGTGCCAGGGCAGCGGGTTGTCGACGAACACGTGGAGGCGCCCGCCCGCGTCCCGCGCGAACACCGCCGCCGCGTCCGCCGCCAGCCCGGCATAGGGCTTCCGCGTGAGGTACGGGTTCGTGGGGTGCTCCATCCAGTCCACCTCGACGTAGAGGTCCTTCTGCGTGGGGCTGCCCCATTCGGAGAAGGAGAAGCCGTCGTTGCCGTACAGCTCCAGCGCGTCCGGTATGCCGTCTCCGTCCGAGTCCGCGTTGTTCGGGTTCAACCCCACCAGCGGCTCCAGCGCGTTGGAGAGGCCGTCCTTGTCCTTGTCGTTGTCACTGAAGAGGGTGGACCAGAGCTCCTCGTCGTGGACGAAGCTGGCCGTGCCCGAGCTGCCCGGGAAGCGGCCCACCACCACGCGCTGGGCGCCCGCGTTCTGCGTGCTCGACGCGACGACCCACGGGTAGGACTTGGGGCCGCTGTCGTCGTCGTGCTGCAGGTACTCCGCGTTGGAGCGCAGGAGGAAGATGAGGTGGTCCCCCGCTCCGGGCGTCGTGGACGTGGCCCGGAAGGTGTCCTTCGCGTTCCACGCGAAGCTCAGTGGCACGCCTCCAAACGGCTGATTGCTCAAGAGCAGCTCGCCGTTGCGGTACAGGCTGGCCGTGCCCCCGCGTCCCTCCGCGTACGCGCGCACCCAGACGCGATAGAGCCCCGAGTCCGGCGCGGTGAAAGTGACACACGAGCGCGTGGCGCCCGAGCAGTCATCGCCCATGGCCACCTGACTCCACACGCCGCTTCGGTCCCGGAGGACGTGAAGGACGGTGTCGGGCGCGGTGCCTGTCAGGTCGCGCGTCTCGAAGGTATAGGTCTGGCCCGCGTCCAGCCACGTGCTCAACCAGATGAAGCTGCCCCAGTCGCGCGACGCCACGTAGTGCGGCCCGGCGAGCACCCACGCGGGCATGAGCAACACCCACACGACGAGGTACTTCAAGCCTGAGGTCATCACCGGTCCTCCTTCTGGAAGAACGCTTCCTTGAAGGCGTCGTGCTGGCGCGCCTGTTCCTCGGGAGGAAGCGCCCGCCACGCCTCCCGCGCTTCGTCGAGCGCCCGCCGGTAGCGCGCGTCCACGTCCTTCGCGCGAGCGTCCGCGGCCGACGGCTCGGGGGGCGTGACGAGCTTCGCGGCCAGGTTCAACGCCGCCAGGTAGCGCCGCTCCCGCTCCGCGCGTGTCTGGGGTGTGGCTTCCATGAAGGCGCGCTCCGTCCGGGCGACCAGCGCCGCCAGGTCGTCCACCTTCTCTTCGCGGAGCACGGCGAGCTCGTCGGGGGTCAGGGGTATCAGCGCCCGCGCGGCGAACTCCTCCCAGTCCGGGGACGCGGTTCGAGGACTCACGAGCGGCACGCCTCCACGCGATTCATCCTTCGCGGGCTCGGCGTGGAAGCGCGGCGCGGCGACGGTGTCCTTGAGTGGCGTGGACGCGGCACGTGCGACTCCAGAGGACGCAGTGTCGCGGCTCAGCGCCCACCTCGGCACGAGCAGCGATGCACCGGCGCCCAGCATCATGATGCCCAGCACCACTCCCGCGATGTCCCCACGTGCGCGCATGCGTCTCCCCGCTCGCACGCAGCTCTAACGCCAATCATGGGGAGACGGCAAACCGGCGGAACCTCTGGCACTGGACGCTGACCCGGCCCCAGAGACGCATGGGGCCGTGCGCGACACCTGGCGTGTCTCGCGTTCGACTCCCGCCATCTCCACTGTTTTGCTCAGCGGTTACAAGGGGTTGGCACGACTGCGTCAGGGGCCCGAGTACGCGTCCGCCAATCCTGCCACCCTGCAGAAGTTCTTCAGGAGGGCGTTGGGCGCGCATCCTCTCACTTCCTCAACGGCATACCCGGCGTATTGTCCTCCGAGAGGCGGGACTTCTCGGCGAGCAGTTCGTTCTTCAGCATCAACTCGCCCACCATGGCCTTCAGGCGTAGCACCTCATCGTCCGCCGGCTCCTGTTCGCGGCTCTTGAGGTGGGTCTCGGCCCCAGCCAAGAACATCTCCCGCCACTCGCTCAGCACTGCCACGGTGACGCCCAGCTCCCGCGACAGCGCGCCAAGCTCCTCGCCCTCGAGCAACCTGAGCACGGCGTTCTTCTTCTGCGTCGTCGAGAACCGACCGCGTTCCGCCGTCATGGCCTGCGGCAGGGCACTCCGCTTATTGCGTTTCAGCAAGGCGACGATTGCCCACACGACGGCGGCAATCACAATCACGGGTAACACGAAGATACTGACCAGCAGGAAAATCTCAGCGATTTTCAGTCCCATTCCCGGAGAGCTTATCTCGGCGGGGAAGAGGTCAGGGGCAACGTCGGCGCTCCCGTGCGTTTCCGGTGGCAATGGCGCGGCCCCCGTGCGGCGAGAGGACTGGTACTCTCTCCGGGACTGGGGGCAGCTCGTCCGTGGCCTCCAGTTCGGCTCGGACAACGCGCATGAATGAGAAAATCTCGAGAGAGTACAAGGCCATCATCTGGACTCAGGATCCCACTCGCCCCGGGCAGAGGGTGAGCATCTGGGCGACCAGCCTGGAAGAGGCGCGCAAGCTCCTCGAGCAAGAACATGGCAAGGGCACCGTCTTCAACCTACACAACGAAGAGGATGCCCAAACGCCTCGATAACCGCACGGGCAGGTGAAACCCGACAGGTGGCCCGCATGGCGTCCGTGTGGATCCGGTGACGATGTCGCACTCCGCGGCTTGAGGCGAGACGTTCGTTCACCGTGCGACGGAGTCGCGACGGGTGTCGCGTTGGCGATACCTCCGGGTCGTTCCCGTGGCTGCGGGACCGGGGAGCAGCGTAGCCAGGGCGTGTGTCGCTACCGCACTTCGTGAATCGGCGCGCCTGGGCCCTGGCACTGGCGCTCGTGCTCTCTGGCTGCGCTACGTCGCGAGGACGTGAGCGAATCCACGGTGAAATGGACTACTGCGTCCCGGCGCAGGGGGTCCGCGACGTGGACAGCGAGGCGCTCGACGTGAGGGCGCCCATCGCGGCCTCCCCCAGGCTCGAGCAACGCTTCTCCCGCCAGGACCTGCTCCTGGCCCATGCGGTGGGCGCCCTCGAGGACCTGGACATCCTGAGCACGCCAGACTCCGGGCTGGACGAGGACGCGTGGAATGAGCTGCTGTTGAGAATCGAATCGCGGCTCCTCCTGTTCTCGACGACCCTGTCGAGCGTGTCGGCGGAGCTGAACTGCGAGACCAAGCGGACGGGGCGGATGGCCACCCTGCTCCAATCCCAGGAGTCGCGCCGGCAGAATCTGCTCACCGTGTCGTCCATCGTCGTCGGCGCGCTGACGACCACCGTCACCGCCATCTCCAGCAATGACCGCGCCAACGACATCATCGACATCTCCGGTAGCGCTGTCAGCGCGGGGCTGGGACTGGCCGCGCTCTTCTGGACCCCCTCGCTGAGCTTCACACACACGCGAAACCTGCTCGCCGACGTCTGGTGGCGGCCGGAGCACTCCCAGACCTTCCCGCCCTCGCTCTGGTTCGTCCTGCGCAACAAGGACTTCAGCAACGAGCAGCACCACTCCATCCTCCACAACGTCCGCGCGCGCTGGGTTGACTCCGGCTACGTCGAAGACCCGGCGGGAGCTGCTCCGTACTTCGGCGCGGGTGGCAGCTACACGCTGGACGAACTGCAGACACGGGCCCAGATGTTGGGTGAGCTCGAGGCCGCCGTGCGCCTCATCCACCAGGACCTCCAATCCCTCTTGACGCGGGTCGTCTCGGCCACGAAGCACACGTATCGGCGGGAATGAGTCCCTGCTGAGCGCAGGGAGTCCTCCGAGCACGGCATCGTCGCGTGGAACATGCGCTGCGGCCAGCGCACGTTGTCGCTGCCGCGTATCGAGCCTTCCCCCTGCCAAAGCGGCTCCAGTCCGGACTGGATGAGGCGCCCATGCGCCCCTGACGGCGCTGCCTCCGCGGGTGCGCCACGCGGAGGACGCGCACGTCCAGTGCACGCAAGGCGGGCCCATCGCGGGAGAGAGGCCGCGCCAGCAGATCTGACGCGGCCCTCCGGGCGGGGCACCTGGGCCAGGAGCGACGGACGCGGCTACCGGGGCGTCCGTGCCTCCCCGCGACTCACGGTACGGTGACCGTCACGGCATTGCTGCGTTGGCTGTTGCCCGCACGGTCATACGCGATTGCGACAATGACATGTGTGCCGGGCTTGCCCGTCGTGTCCCAGGTGCGGGTGAAGGGCGCGGTGGTCGCGTAAGGCATCTGGATGACACCGTCGATCTCGAAGGCGACATAGTAGAGCGCCTGGCTGTCACTGGCGTTGGCGGACAGCGTGACGACACCGCTGACGACGGCACCGTTGACCGGTGCGGTCAGGACGGACGTGGGCGGCGCGTTGTCGACGGTCAACGAGCGGGTGTGCAACGCGACATTGCCAGCCCTGTCAGTCGCGCGCAGGGTCAGGCTGTAGGAGCGGTTGGCCAGCGTCCGCGTGTCCCACGAGAAGAGATACCCGAAGGTGGTGGGGCTCGTCTGCGAGCCCTTGAAGTACCCCTCCTGGAAGAACTCCGTCAGGACCACGCCTGAGAGGCCCTGGTCCGTCACGGACCAGCCCACGGTGATGTTGCCGCGCACATAGTCCAGGGTCTGCGGGTTGTATTGGGGCATGCCCGAAAGAATGATGGGAGCGACGTTGTCCACCATGACGCTCACCGGGTCGGAGATGCCCACGTTTCCGTCCGCGTCGAAGGCCTGGGCTGTCAGCGCCCGGGTGCCCGAGGGGGACGTATTCGTGTTCCAGTCCACGATGAAGGGGGGCTGGGTGGAGGAGGCGATGAGGGTGGCCCCGGAGAAGAAGTCCACGCGCGTGACGCCGACGTCATCGTAGGCGCTCGCCGTCAGGGTGATGGTGCCGCGCACGGCGCTGCCCGGAGTCGGGGAGAGGAGCGTCACGGTCGGCGCTGCGCTATCCGTGCACAGCAGGTCTCCGAAGGACTTCGCGAGGCGCCGCGCGTCCCCGGAGTCCGAGCGCGCCGAGTCGAGGAGCGACTCCGTCGTGCGCATCAGGAGCCGCCCTGGGGCGGCCGTGAATCGGTCGGTGACGGCTTGGAGGGTGGTGTTGAAGGCCTCCGTGCCAGGCGACTGTGTGGCAAGGGCATGCCACTGCCGGGCCCAATGAAGCGCGGCCGCGGGTTGGGCTGCCGGCAGGTCGTACACGAGGGTCGCGGTGAGGTTCAGCGGCTTTCCGGCCGCATCGACTGCCTCGAAGACCAGGTGGCCCTCACCGGCGCTGTGCCGCTCCGCGTCGTGCGTGTCCACATGGTTGACGATGGCCTTCAACCGCAGCGGCGCCTTCGTCATGTCCAGGGTGCCATCCGCGAGCCGTGGCCACGCTTCGAGGAGCTGGGGTACGCGCGCGCGGGTGGCAGCGTCCAGTTCCGCGCCGCCCTGGAGCCAATCGCGGACGAACTCGGAGGGCGCGACGTCGCCGCTCAGCTCCGCCATTCGTCGGCCGAAGTTCCACGCACCGTCCGCGGCCCCGCGCGCCTTGGGCATCGCTCCGGACCAGGTCGTACGCACCGGGTCGTTCAGCACCGCCGCATCCTGGATGAGCAGCTCGCGTTCCGGATTGATGGAGGAAAGGCAATCCAGCGGCGCGCGTGTCTGCTGGAGGTCGGCCTGGGGGCGCTCCGACGCGTCCGGGACATCACCACAACCGATGGATGCCAGGGCAGCCGCGCCGACCAGTGCGGAAAGGCTGCGGGCCCCTCTCGAAACGATGCGCATGTGGATTCTCCCTTCAGGAGGCTGTGCTCGCATGGAATTGCGAGCGCCAGCACACAACACCATATCAAACAACCAACCAGAGCGCGCCAGGCCAGGGAGAAATGACTGTCATACCCCTGCCTGACCAAGTCCCTCCTTGCCCCATATGTCGTTGCGGGATGTAACTCTTCAACGCAGGAGGACTGAGAACCGCTCCACCCGGTGAACTGTCGATGCGTGCAGAGTGAGGAGGCCCGCCGCAAGGCCTGTCTCTGGAATGGGACGGTGAGCAAGAGCGGCCGGGTCACGCCCTCTTCCAACGTGAGGACGTCCCTCTGCGCCGACTGAAGAGACCGTGGCGTCGACGTGACGCGCCCGGGCGTGTCAGCGCACGGAGATTGACGCGACGGTCGCGCGGTGCCCCCTTCACCTCGAACCTCCCTCGGCGGGGACGTGCAGCCGCTGCGGCACCTGCTCGTGTGAAGGCTGCCACACCGTCACGTTGGGAGAGAAACCCTCCCCGCGCGCCACGGTGGGGTTCATCGGGTTCATGCAGGGCATCGTGGGGTTCGTTTCGGGCTGCCAGGAACCGATCGCCATCCGGCGCGGTGTCACTCCAGGCTCCAGGGAGGACGGGACCGCCCTCGCTCGCAACGTCGGCTGGTTTCACGTGGAGATGCGCGTGCTCATCGGCCTCCGCATGGCCCTGCGAGGCCGCGTGGTGCTTCCGGCCGGTGGACAGGGGGCTCGAGTTCCCCTGGGGGACACGCCGCACCTGCGCGCCACCACCGGGTGCCCAGGCAAGGCTGAGCCCGTTTCGCAGGGAATGATTTCTATCCCACCTGCCGTCCGTGCCAGTCTTGCCGAATGAAACGCGTCCTCCTGCTGGCCGGACTGTTGAGCCTCGTCGCGTGCAAGGGCACCCTCGAGCCAAACACCAACGACGGCGGCCCTGACAACCCAGGGGAGGACGGTGGGCCCGGCGAGAACCTGAGCGCCGCGTGCGTGGTGCAGACGGTGCTCACCGAGCGCTGCGCCAGCTGTCACGGCGCGATGCCGACGCAGGGGGCGACCATGCCGCTGCGCAACCTGCATGACATGCGGGTGAGCTCGGTGAGGGATGGGACGCACAGCAACGCCCAGCGCGCGCTCATCCGCATGCGCGACGACGCGGCCCCGATGCCGCCGGCCTCGCATGCGCGCGCGAGCGAAGCCGAGCTCACGGCGCTCGAGACCTGGATTGGAGAGGGGATGCCCCTCTGCCATGGCACGGGCGGCCCGTCCGTGACCGTCGTGCCCGAGCCCAACCTGCTCGACCAGTCCGCGCTCTTCAGCTGCACCGAAGGCGTGCGCTCGGATGCGCCGACGCGCATCCGCCGCTTGAACCGGCGTGAGTTCACCCGCAACGTCGGTGGCTCGGTCGAGCGCAGCTGGACTGGGTTCAGCTTCTACGACAACCCGCTCGACCCCAGCGCCATCGAGCAATACAGCTCCTGGGCCACGGACGAGACGCTGGACGAGGCCACGGTGGAGCTCTTCCTGCCGGTGGTCGGCGCGGCCGCCTCGCCGTGGACGATGAACTACCCGGATGGCAACCGGATGGAGCGTGTCTTCACCGACAGGCGCTTCGGCTGCATGTTCAACGACGCGAACCCCAGCGACACCTGCAAGCGCTTCCACCTGGGCCAGATGCTGGAGTTCGGCGTCTTCTTCCGCCCCCCCACCGAGGATGAGCTCACGCGCCTCACCGACTTCGCGACCACGGTCATCGCGCAGGAGCCGAGCCACTCCGCGCGAAACCGCGCGGACTCCATCACGCGGATCTCCAACGCCGCGTGGATGATGACCGGCGCCCTGTTCCGCCGCGAGCTGGGCGCCGAGCCGGCCGACGGCCGCGTGGAGCTGACCAGCCTCGAGCTGGGCTCGCAGCTCACCTACGCGCTGGCGGGGCGCGCGCCCTCGGCGACGCCGAGCTTCGTGTGGCCGTACTACTCCGCGCCCCTCGAGGGGCATCTGGCGGACGTGGCGACCGCCGCGAAGGAGGGCTCGCTCAAGCAGGATGCGACGACCACCGCCCTGATACAGAAGTACCTGGGCGGCGTCGACGCCCACCAGAACGGGACACCGCGCTTCGACCTGGTGCAGGACTACAACGAGACGCAGCGCTCCAAGCGCGGGCAGTACTGGCTCGGTGACGGCGTGGCGGGCTTCTTCCGTGAGTGGCTCGGCTACGCGCACGTGGCCGCGGTGTTCAAGGAGTCCCCGGCGGCGACCTCGCGCTTCGAACTCGAGGGGCTCGGCTACATCAGCGCGGTCTCGTACGACAACCTGCTCACCAACTTCCATCCGCTGGAGCCGACCTTCATCCAGCAGTTCGACGATTTGATCGCGCGGGTGGTCGTCGAGGACCGGGACGTGCTGGCGAACCTCCTCACCACGCGCACCTTCTACGTGCCCTCCATGCAGCAGGCGGCGTACGACTCGCACAGGGGCCTCTCGCACCCCTACAACGTCAGCGAGGTTCTCCCGGCGACCGTCGAGGGCCGCTGGAAGACGTTGCCTGCCAACGAGCGCGCGGGCGTGCTGACCCACCCGGTGTGGCTGGCCGCGCACGGCGGCAACTTCGAGGACGACCCGTCCATCGTCCACCGCGGTAAGTGGGTGCGCGAGAACCTCCTGTGCGGCTTCGTCCCGCCGCTCAGCAGCGTCCAGGTGGCAGCCCAGGTCGGCGCTCACGCCGCCGACAAGAACGCGCGCCGCCGCCTGGAGGAGGCGACGGCCGGGTCGCAGTGCCAGGGCTGTCACCGCCTGATGGAGCCGCTCGGCCTGCCCTTCGAGATCTACAACCACGCGGGCTTCCTGCGCGCGCGCGATCGCTCGCCCAGCGGAGGCTGGACCACGCCGGACGGAAGCTCGACGCTCACGTCGATGCCGGAGCCCGGACTGAACGGCCCGGTGCGCGACGCGGTGGAGTTGAGCGAGCGCCTGGCGACCTCGCGGCACGTGAAGCGCTGCTTCATGCGACAGGCCTTCCGCTACTTCATGGGCCGCCCGGAGAACCCGAGCGACGCCTGTACGCTGACGCAGATGGAGCGGGCCTATGATGAGAACAACGGCTCGTTCTCCAAGATGCTGACCACGCTGATGACCAGCGACACCTGGAAGACGCGGCGTGTGCCGCAGGCTGGAGAGTGACTGCCATGTTCTCGCGACGAACCGTCCTGCAGGGCATGGCCGCCGGCCTCTTCGCGCCCTACTTCCGCGACGTCTACGCCCAGCCGTCAGCGTTGCCGGCGCGACTGGTGCTGGTCCTCGAGTGCAACGGCGTCTACCCGCGCGCGCTCCTGAGCACGGGCACCCGCGCGGCGCTCGGGGGGCGCGCCAACACCTCCGACCGCATCTTCTGGGATGCGTACAAGGACACGCCGCTGGTGCGCGAGGGCGACAACCTCGCCAGCGCGGTGAGTCTCGGGCCGCTGGCGGCGTCCTCCGGCAACATCGACCTGGTGAACCGCTCCGCCGTGCTGCTGGGGCTCTCGAACCTCATCGCGGGCGGCGGGCACTCCAGCGGGACGGGCGGACTGAGCTGCGCGGTGAACGGCGCGGGCGCGACCTTCGACGCGGTGGTCGCACCTCGCCTGCGCCGGGGTGCACCGTTCGACGTGCTGCGCCTGGGCACCAGCTCCGCGCGCGTGTCCATCGTGTACGAGACCTGCGCGCTCGGGCCCCGCAAGCCCGCGGGCATCATCGTCAACCCGTCGCTCGCGTTCGACAGCACCTTCGGCTCGCTGCTCGGCGGCTCGACGAACGGCCGCGATCGCAAGATGCTCTTCGACTTCGCGCTGGCCGACTCGCGGAAGGCATTGGCGGAGTTCAGCGGCAACTCCAACGAGCGGCTGAAGCTGGAGCGCTATGTCGCCTCGCTCGAGTCGCTGCGCACGCGGGAGGACCAGCTCGAAGGCATGGCGAACCGCGTGCGGCCCTACCTGCCACCGGCGCCGAGGGACAACCCGCTCATCACCGGCGCGGGCTCACCGCCCGACTCGCTGAAGTGGTTCGAAGCCCAGTTCCAGATCGCCACCGCGGCCCTCCTGGGCGGGCTGACGAACACGGTGGTGCTGGCGACGGGGACCTCGGGCTTCGACGTGGCCTACGGTCCGGACGTGACCGACATCCCGCGACACAGCCTGCAGCACGGTCTGGACGCGGGGCAGAACTGGGATCGCGTCGCCGAGGTCACCCGCCGTCACGTGCAGTTGGTGGCGAACCTGGCGCGGACGCTGGCCGCCACGCCCGAGGTCGGCACGAGCGGCTCGATGTTGGACCACACGGCGATCGTCTTCATGTCCGACAACGGCGAGCAGCACCACTCGACCTCGCGGGAGTGGCCGAAGCTCGTGGTGGGCGGCAACGCGCTGGGCCTGAGGACCGATGGGCGCACGGTCGTGTACCCCAAGTACGACGCGGCCCGGAACCGGCAGGTCTCCAACCTGTTCAACACGCTCGGCCACGCGTTCGGAGACGCGGACTTCAACACCTTCGGGCAGGAGGGCAGCACGCGCATCGCGCCGGGGCCCCTGAGCGAGCTGTATGGCTGAGCGGTGAGCGCGGGCTGGACGGGCTTCACGTCACTCTTGGCAGGTATGTCTAGCTTAAGGGGCGTGTCCCTATAAGTGTGTAGATGGTGAGGAGGGACGAGGGTGAAAGAGGGAAGCTCCTCGGTGAAGCCCACCGAGACGGTCTCCCCCTGGCAGGGGAGTCGAGGAGATCCCTGACGTGGGCGATACCGAGTTCGAATCCCCCGCGCACGAAGAGGTGCAGGCGGACCTGCGGGCGCTGTTCCAAGGCGCCATTCGGATGACGCTGGAGGCCCTGCTGGAGGGAGAGGTACGGGAGTTGGTGTAACTCTGGGCGGCAGCGAGTCGGCGGACTCCTGGTTGGACTTGCTGCGCCAGTTGCTGGAGCGAGGGCTGAAGGACGTGCGGCTCGTCATCGCCGCCGCACTTGAAGTCACCGGCGGTTGGGATGAACGTCGCTACCCCGACATGTCCCTGCTGAAATCAACCCCAGACACCGCCGCTGCAGGATGCCACCAAGGAGCCTCCCCCCGCCCCCCCTCCGAACCCACTACACATGATTCGGAACTTGACCGGTTCAGACCTCCTCGAACTTGCCGCCGAAGATGCCGTTCGCTTCGAGGGCATCCTTGATCTCTTCGTCAACGATGATCGGCGAGTGCCATCCCCACGTCCGGAACACACGCGCATCCCCCACCTTTGACTTGTCAATCCGAAGCCCCATGACCGATTGATATTCGCCTACGCGTTCCGTGTACTCATCTGCGGTTCGAATTTGAACCTCCTCGCATGCAGCATCATCAATGCAGCGAATCGTTCGACACACATTGAGCAAAAAGTATGACTTCGACTCTCCCTCGACATCCACGGAGAAGAGCTGCACATCGAGAGGTGCCATTTCACGAAATATAGAGGCAATTCGAGCACTGACGATGGGCGTCCGGCCTGCCCCCGCTGTAGTGAAATCCAACGCGTTTCCAGCACGGGACACCGGGATACGCAGCCTCTCGCGCAAGTCTACAGCAACCCCTTCAGTAAACTGCCAAATATCCTCAATCTCATCACCCACGCTGTTTGTTGGGTCCGAAAAATACCAACGCCCTGGGACAGAGACGTCGATCTGCAAATTAAAGAAGCGTCGGTTCACAGCTTAGTTCTCGGCGCCATGGGTAATCAGCCGTCTCAGTTTGGAGCTTGGAGCCATCAGGTCTCTAGCAATCTTTTCTAACGCCCCAACGAGCGCAGCTCGACACTTCTCGACGCTCCGGCATCCACGGGTAGCATTGTCAATCCGAGCAAGCACCTCTTCGTGGTACTTCTGAGGATGAGGTCCCTTGTGCCCTCTGATTCGCACGAGATTCGCGTTGTCATTGAGACTCATCCTAGCTCGGTTGAAAACGTCCTGAAAGAGCGGAGTCCACGGCCCACCAGTCGCATCGGAAACAGTGTTCTTATCAGTGCAGATGTGATGCACTTTGCCGTCGGGGTCGCCCTGGATGCCTCCAACAGCGCCCACCACAGCCCCAGCGCCTTCGCCTGCGCCCATCGCGACTGCGGCAACCGCTGTCGGTGCGAGCGTCACGTTCAGCACCCCAGCCGACGAAATCGAGATCGCCTGAACCTCTCCTGCCAGCGCGCCCGATAGCTGGAAGCCCCCCTCAAGCTGCGCCCGGGAAGCAGCCTGGGCAAAGCCCGGCATCTTCGGTCCCTGTGCCGCCATCGCGCTCTTCCCGCCCAGCGCGGCCAGCGCGACGATCACCAGGACGCGGGCCCCGTTGTCCCCCAGCACCTTCCCGAAGCGATGCCCAGCCCGCGCCAGGTCCGCGAAGCCCACCGCGTCCCGGGACTCGTGGAGCAGACGCAGAAACCCCTGCCCGAGATTCCACACCGGCCCGGTCCCAAGGTAGGCAATCAACGAGGCCGTAAGGGCAATCGCGATGACCTTCGTAATGGGCTCAGGCGCGACCAGCATGACAAGGGCCGTTCCGATTATCGTCGTGACCATCGCCCGAAGGGCGGCAGGGTTCACCATGTCCCGAATCGCGTCCTCGACGCCGACCCACACGGTGTCGAGTGCGAAGTAGAGCGCTAGCATTCGCCGTTCAGAGGGGCCCAGCGAGAACCCACCGGCAAGCATACTCAGGCAGCTATGGGGCTCGTCCTGCCGCTGGCAGATGCGCTCGTATGCCGAGGGGGCCGAACTGCCTTGCGCGCCGTCAACGAGCCCCCCGGATGAGGCAAGCAACGAGTGGCGACCGTCCTCCTCAACCTCCCTGAAGACGACGTCGAGCCTCATGTCGAGCACGAGCTGCGCGACAGCGCGCGTGAACTCGTCCTTGCCTATCTCGACAGGGTCGGACTCAACTGGGGTAAAGGCGATCGGCGCTCCGCCCCCAGTGCGCAGATGCACGACACGGGTCGACGCGCACCCGCTCGCAAGCATTAACAGTGCAGCAATTCGTAAAGCTCTCATGTAGCCCCCGGGTCAGCCGCCAGCACATCGGCAGGCAGGGGGGCACATAGCAGCCGAGTCTGACAATCTCGATGGTCCTAAGAGACCATGGGGACCTTGAAGGTCTACTGTATCATCATCTACCGCACCCAGGACTGACTAACGCAGGTTCACGCCCGGCGCGGCGAGCCGCATGCAGCGGTGCTGATGCCAGGACGGCTCGCGAACGATGAGGTCGTAGCCCAGGCTTGCGAGGGCAGGCACATAGTCGTCCTCGCGCGTGGGGTCGGAGACAGCGAGGTCGATGTCGATGACGGGTTTGGCGGAAAGGCCCTGCATTGCGGTCGACCCGACATGCTCGACCTGCATGGCCGATGCGCCCATCCCCCCGGATGGCCACGGCAAGCTCCGCGTAGCGCACGGGCCATCCAGCATCATGGGGAATGACTTCAACCTTCTCTGGCGCGGGTCTTCTATTGCCCCAGGGGTCCTGGTCTGGGTTGTCATCGCCATGACGCATGATGTTTTCGGGGGCGTGGCATGCCGGGCATTCTCGTTCGGCTTCGCGTTGAAACCCCTGAGAAGAGGCGCTCGCCATCCTCTACCGAAGAGCACAAGGAAGGGCGCGTGCATCATCGCCGTCGATGTGATGCAGTCGCGCGGTGCTCGAAAGCGTCACCATCGACCAGCTCCGCACGCTCCGCGCGGTGGCGGAGGAGGGCAGCTTCTCCGCTGCGGCCCGGAAGCTCGGCCAGGGGCAGCCCGCCGTCAGTCAGGCCATGCAGCGACTGGAGAAGCAGCTCGGCCTGCGGCTCTTCGACCGGAGCGGGCGCGTCCCGCGGCTGACGGCGAAGGGAGAAGCCGTCGTCGCGGCGGCGCAGCGGCTCCACGAGGACATCGCCTCGTTCCAGTCAGTGGTGGGCCGGCTCAAGAGCGGCGAGGAGACGAAGCTGTCGCTGGTGGTGGACGCCATGTTCCCCACCGACGCACTGCTGGACTTCGTGCGGGAGCTGGCGCGCACGCACCCGGGGGTGGAGCTGGCGCTGGAGGTGGAGCTGATGTCCGCGGTGACGGAGCGCGTGCGCGAGCGGCGCGCGACGCTGGGCATCGCCGGCGCGGACCTGGACCTCACCGGCCTGGAGCAGCGCCCCATCGCGCTCCTCAAGATGATTCCCGTCGCCGCGCCCTCGCATCCGCTCGCGTCGGTGAAAGGCGTCCTCACGGAGGCGCACCTCGCCTCGGCCATCCAAATCGTCCTGAGCGAGCGGCTGCCTGCGGGCAAGCCGGGCACGGCGGACCGGGGCGTCATCAGCACCCGCCTCTGGCGTGTCGCGGACCTGATGACCAAGCACTCGCTCCTCGTCGGCGGCGTTGGCTGGGGCCTCGAGCCCGAGCATCTCGTCCACGACGACCTCGCCGCCGGACGGCTGGTGGCGCTGCGACTGGCGGCCTGGGAGGGAGGTCCCCCACCCCAGCGCCCGCTCGCCCTGGTGCGCCGCAAAGGCACGCCGCTGGGCCCGGTGGCGACGTGGGCCTCGAACCGGCTCACCTCGCTGTGCCAGCTCGCGCTCCGGGGCGCGGACCATCACACGACGTGATGAAAAGCATCACGCCCTGGAGCGATTTACAGACGGGGCTCGGCGCTTAGGTTTGAGCCATGAGCACGACAACCCAAGTCAGCGTTCCTACTCCGCCTCGAGCCACTTCCCGCCCCCGCACCCTGGAGAGTGTCCATGGTGGCGGCGAGCTGCACTGGGTGGGTGACGGCTTCCGCGTCCACACCCTCGTGCCGAGCGGCGGTCTGCCCCAGGAGCGGACCAGCCCGTTCCTGCTGCTCGACTACCATCCGCCCCAGCACTACCCCGCGCTGGAGAAGGGCCAGCGGGGCGTCGGCTGGCATCCGCACCGAGGCTTCGAGACGGTGACACTCGCGTTCGAAGGTCACGTCGCGCATCGAGACAACGCGGGCCACTCCGGCGTCATCGGTCCCGGGGACGTGCAGTGGATGACGGCGGCGTCCGGCATCCTCCACGAGGAGTACCACGAGCACGAATTCTCCCGGCGAGGGGGCACGTTCCACATGCTCCAGCTCTGGGTGAACCTGCCTCGCAAGCACAAGATGTCCGCTCCGGGCTACCAGCCCATCACGAAGGAGCAGATTCCAGTGGTCCCCGTTCAAGGAGGCGGGGAGGCTACGGAGCACAGCCGGGTGCGCATCATCGCCGGGAGCTACGGTGACGCGAAGGGTCCCGCCAGGACCTTCACGCCCATCACCCTGCTCGACGTGAAGGTGCGCGCGGGCGAGGACTTCCACCTGTCGCTGCCCTCCAGCCACAACGCCCTGGTGCTCGTCGCCAACGGCCACGTGACGGTGGGCACGGAGCGCATCCGAAGCGGTGAGCTCGCGGTGTTCGCCAACGACGGGGAGACCCTCTCCCTCCGCGCTGACGAGGACACGCACTTCATCGTCCTCGCGGGCGAGCCCCTCCACGAGCCCATCGCCCACACCGGGCCGTTCGTGATGAACAACCACCGGGAGATCATCCAGGCCATCTACGACTTCGAGTCGGGCGCCTTCGGTGGGATTCCCGAGTAACGGAGCGCGCGGCGGCTGACGTCGCGCCAGGGGTGCTGACGCCTCCGGGACACACCGTCCCGGGGGCGTCGACGTATCGGCGGGCTGGAGGCCCAGTGGGGGATGGAGCGGAGGGGGCGAGGAGCGCCGCTAACGGGGCCACCCGGGCGAGGCTTCCGGCCGGTGGACAGACCATTCGCCCCCCTGGGGCAACGCGCCAAGGCCGACCCCCTCCTGCCCGACGCGGCCCCCTCTACTCGCGGCGCCCTCGCCTTTCGCCCGTGACAGCCGCGCCAGCGCACCGCGCGCCCCGGAGCGGCATCACTGTTCCAGCCCCTGGCCGTGTGCGGAACGGGGCGGACTCTGCGCGAAATCGCCCCGTCTTGCCATCCGTGTAGGCTCCGCGGGCCGGTGCGGTTCACATGATTCGGGGAGATAGATGGCGGACGTGGGTTCGAACGATCTGGTGAAGGTGGTGGCCCTGCTGGGCGCGGCGGTGGTCGCGGTGCCCGTGTTCAGGCGACTGGGGCTCGGTTCGGTGCTGGGATACCTCGCCGCGGGGCTGACGATTGGTCCGTTCGGGCTGGGCTGGTTCTCCGACCCGCAGGCGATCCTGCACGTCGCCGAGCTGGGCGTGGTGATGTTCCTCTTCGTCATCGGCCTGGAGATGCGCCCCTCGCACCTGTGGAGCCTGCGTCGGCAGATCTTCGGCCTGGGCACACTGCAGATCGCCACATGCACCGCGGCGCTGACAGGCATCGGCCTGCTGTTCGGCGACGCCCCCGTGGTCGCATTCATCGGAGCCATGGGCTTCGTACTGACCTCCACCGCCATCGTCATGCAGTTGCTGAGCGAACGCGGCGACATCGCCCTGCCCCCCGGGCAGAAGATCGTCTCGGTGCTGCTGTTCGAGGATCTGCTGATCGTGCCGCTGCTGGTGCTGGTGGCGCTGCTCGCGCCGGGCGAGCCCAGCAGCGATGCTTCGCGCTGGACCTCGATAGGCATTGCCACCGGCGCGCTGGTCACGCTCATCGCCGCCGGCATCTGGCTGCTCAATCCGCTGTTCCGGTTGCTCGCCGCCGCGCGGGCGCGCGAGGTGATGACCGCCGCCGCGCTGCTCGTCGTGCTGGGGGCGGCACTGCTGATGCAGTTGGGCGGCCTGTCGATGGCGATGGGCGCGTTCCTCGCCGGCGTGCTGCTGTCGGAGTCGACGTTCCGCCATCAGCTCGAAGCCGATGTCGAACCGTTCCGCGGCCTGCTGCTCGGCCTGTTCTTCCTCGGCGTGGGCATGGCGCTGGACCTGTCGGTGGTGCGAGAGAGCTGGGCGCTGATCCTCGGCGCGGTGGCGGCGATGATGCTGGTCAAGGCGCTGTGCATCTACGTCGTCGCGCGGCTGACCGCGTCCAGCCATCACGAAGCGCTCGATCGTGCCACGCTGATGGCACAGGGCGGCGAATTCGCCTTCGTGCTGTATTCCACCGCGGCCGCCAGCAGCGTGATCTCCGCCGCGCAGAACGCCAACCTCACCGCGATCGTCGTGCTGTCGATGGCGCTCACGCCCCTGGTCGTGCTCGCGGTGCGTCCGTGGCTCAAGCGCCAGGAAGAAAAGGTCGATGACCTGGACGTCGCCGAAGGACTGTCGGGCAGCGTGTTGATGATTGGCTTCGGCCGCTTCGGCCAGGTCGCGAGCCAGTCGCTGCTCGCGCGCGGCGTGGACGTGACGATCATCGACAACGACGTGGAGATGATTCGAAGCGCTGGCACGTTCGGCTTCAAGATCTACTACGGCGACGGCACGCGCCTGGACGTGCTGCGCGCATCAGGCGCGGACAGCGCGCAGGTGATCGCCGTGTGCATCGACAACAAGGAGGCCGCCAACCACATCGTCGAGCTGGTGAAGTCCGAGTTCCGCCAGGCGAAGCTGCTCGTGCGCTCCTACGACCGCGAACATTCCCTGAAACTGATCAACGCCGGCGTCGACGTGCAGGTGCGCGAGACGTTCGAGTCGGCGATCCAATTCGGCCATCACGCGCTGTGCCAACTAGGCGTCCCGAAGGAAGACGCACTGGAGATCGTCGAAGCCGTGCGCCGCCGCGATGCGGAGCGCGTGCAGTTGGAACTGGCCGAGGGACTCGCCGCGGGCAGACACCTGTTGATCGGCAACATCGCCCCGGGCCCGACGCCGACGCCGTTCACGCCTCCTCGCAAGGCCGCCACGCCGCTCACTCCGGAGACGGCCGAAGCGGCACAGGGCAAGAACGAGTAGGCGCGAAGAACACGGACGTAGTGTCGCCTGGTTCGGCGGGCCTCGGGCGTCGCTCACGACGACCGGCCGGGCCAGCGTCGCCCATGAACCGTACGTGTCACCGAGCTCGCCGGTCAGCGCTTCGCCGCGCACCAGCACGGCGCGCTCGATGCAGCGGTGTCCTCTTGTCCCAGACTGCCGCCTCAAGCCCCGCGCGCGCCTGCTCGAGGGAGCGCCCCTTGAAGATTGCATGCAGATGGTTTGAGATATGGGTTTTCTCCGAAAGGCAGACCAAATGCGATTCCTCATGGCATTGGGCGCGGTCGCGTTGGGCGTGGGCTGTGCCCATTCCTCGAACGGAGTTGGCACACCCACCCCTGGACAGGGCGCCACGGCACAGCAACTGTCGGCGAAAGCAGAGAAGGCCTACGAGGCCCTGGAATTCGACTCGTGCGCCGATGGCTTCAAGGCCGCCGCCGAGGTGGAAACAGATGCCGCGGAGCGCGCGGAGTCCTTCTATCGCGCCGCGGGCTGCGCGTCGCTCGCGGGCCACCTGGATGCGGCGTTGACGATGGTGAAGCGCGCGGTGCAGAGCGGGTATTTCGACGCCGTTCACCTCCAATACAACCCGGAGCTGGTCGCACTGCATGCGCAGCCTGACTGGGAAGCCCTTGTCACGGAGGCCCAGGCCAACCTGGCGAAGGCGCCCGAAGCACCGTTCCCCGTGCCGACGCTCGCGGGGCTGGATGCGTTTGGCTCCAGAAAGGTGGACCGGGAGGCGGTCCGCCGGGTGTTTGGCTTGGAGCTGGGTCAGCCCATCGTGTACAGCGCCGCCTACTTCAAGCAGAAGGAGGCGCTGCTTCGCGGGCAGTACGAACTGGCCTTCGCGAAGACGGGAATGACCCTCTTCTTCGCCTCGGAGCACAAGGGGAAAGCCTTCGTGGTGGTGGACATGGTGGATGTCGAGGACCCCTCCCGGCTGCGCTTCCTCCCCAAGCCGAAAGGCCAGCTCCCCGACCCCGAAGGACTGGCTGCGCGGTGGAACGACTACGAGCAGCGCATCAGGTCACTCCAACTGACGGGCAAGCTGGATGCGTCCTCCAGTTGCCAGGTGGCGCACTGCATCGGGGGATTCGGGCATCCGCAGCTTGTGGACTTCGAGCCAGAGTTCCTCGCGAAGGTGCCGAAGCAGTTGGACGCGCTGACGGCGTTGCTGCGCGAGGATGCGGACGACGAAAAGCGAGCGGCGGCGGCATTCCTGTTGGCCTACGCGCCCACGCCCGAGGACACCGTGCGGCGGCTGGTGCCCAGCATCCGCGACAGCTCCCAATCGGTTCGCAACAACGTGCTGCGCGTGCTGACGGCCCTGCAACAGGCCGCGACGCGGCCCCTGATGGATGTGGCCACGGTGGTGGACGCGGTGTCGATGCCCATGACGTCAGACCGGAACAAGGCGACCTACTTGCTGTCGTACCTGCTGGAGGACCTGCCGGCGGACGCGTTGAAAGAGCAGCGGGCAGGACTCATCCGCCAGTTGGGTGAAACGCTGGTGGCGATGTCCGCGCTCCAGCAGCCCATCAACCGCGACCCCGCGGTCATGGTGTTGAAGCAGCTCTCGGGCGAAGCGCACGAGACCGCCGAAGCGTGGCGCGAGTGGCTTTCGCTCCAGTCGCGGACGGAGAGGTAGCGGCAGGGCGCGAGGAACGGCGCGCCCATGCCGCTCCCCGTCACGAGGGAACACGGCGAGCGCTCTCGTTCGACAGGAGCAAGCGAGAAGCCATCGTTCCACTCGACGATGGAAGTCTGTCCTGATTCGAGCACGCCGAAGTCGACTGCGGTCCCCTCCCCGGCGGACTCCCACTGCACTCCGACGCCGACACCCGCGATGCCAGCGCCGGGTGCACGGACGGCGGAGGCTCGCCCCCAGCGCCTGCGTGTCCGGACCATGCCGTCGTCGCTTGTTTGAAGGCGCGGCGCCCCGGAGTCGTGCGTCGCGCGCGCAGGGGCCGCGGCTTGAAGCGCGTGTCCACCGTCTTATCCGGCCTGCATCCTCCGGGCGGCTGGTTGAGCGCGGAGCGCCCCCCACTTTTGCGCCGTCGTTCGCGAAGGGGAGGCTGCACATGAAGCGGGGAGTGAGAGCCGGCATCGCCGGGCTGCTGTTCGGGTCCATGCTGGCTGGCTGCGGGGTGGCGCCGGAGCTGGAATCGCCGCAAGGCCATGAGGCGCTGGAAGCGTCCACGAGCGCCGAGGCCGGGCTCGATGCGGCTCGGGATGACTCCAAGCCTGCCGCGCTGGCGCGTTTCGGGCCCGCGGTGGCGTACGGTGATGGCAAGTACTTCGCGGTCTGGACCGACGTGCGGACCGGCGGCATCTGGGGCACTCGCGTGAAGCCAGACGGCACCGTGCTGGACAAGGGAGGCATCCGCATCAACACCAGCGACCTGAGCGGGTCCCGGCCCGGCATCGCCTTCAATGGGACGCACTTCTTCGTCGTCTGGGGGAACATCGATGGCATCGACGGCGTTCGCGTGAAGCCGGATGGCACCGTCGTGGGGCCGGTGTTCCGCGTCATCCAGACAGATGAGTTCCAGGGCCCAACGCGCGTCGCGTGCTCCCCGAAAATCTGCCTGGTGACGTACACCGTCACGGGTGATGACGGGTCGGTCATCTACGTCACGCGCGTGACGAAGGACGGCGTCGTGCTCCCGTCGACCGACCGGTCCGTCGGCGGCGGCTCGAACTACTCGGCGGACGCGTCGGCGGCCTGGAACAACAGCAGGAAGGAGTTCCTGGTCGTCTGGTCCACCGGGGACGACCAGGACTCGGAGAGCGCGGACATCTACGGCAACAGGGTGAAGGAGGACGGCACCATCCTCGACGACGACGGCTTCCCCATCTCCACGGCGGTGGGCGCCCAGACGACGCCCGACGTCGAATGGACGGGCAAGAACTACCAGGTGGTCTGGTCCGATACCCGCAACGGGAACCCGGACATCTACGGCGCACGGGTGAACGGGCAGGGCAAGGTGAAGGACCCGTATGGCATCCCCATCACCCGCGCCGCGGCCGCGCAGACCGCTCCGCGCATCGCGCACCACAACAACAAGTCCCTGGTCGTCTGGGATGACACGCGCAACGGTCCGCACAGCATCTGGGGTTCGCGGTGGGACGAGGACGGTGACGTATGGGACGGCTCGGGCTTCCCCATCTCCAGCGGTGGCCTGGCGCAGCACTACCTGCCAGACGTCGCCTACGGGTCCGACAGGTTCTTCACCGTCTACGCCGCCCAGAACGTCTACGAGCCCTATGAGCCGCACTTCATCGTGGGCACGCGCGTGACGCACCAGGCGCAGGTGAAGGACGTGCCCGCCATTCCGCTCACGCGCACGTACAAGGACTGAGGCGTTGAAGGGCCGGCCCGCTCAGGCGGCAGCACAAGCCTGAGCGAAGCGCTGTCGAGGCGACGCAGACGGTGACGGGCACGCGGGGTGTGGACTTCGTGCGGGAGGTAGCGGCCCGGGCGACGTCGAATCCCCCAAGGGAGGGGGCATGGCTGGTGGAGACTCCAACCGCGACCGAAGGCCCCACTCCTGAATACGTCGCCCCAGGGGGCGCCGCGCAGCACCGCCGCGCGGCGCATCTCTGCCAGCGCTAGAACGAGGTGGCCCAGCGGGTCTGGCTATCGCTCAGGAAGCGGTGCAGCGGAGTCCCCGCCTGACTGACGAGGATGACCTCGGTGGCGTCAGCGAGGACGGCCGTCACGGTGATGCCGTTCATGTTCCAGTTGTCACCGGTGGCGAAGGGGTCCGGCTGCCCCGACGTGAACTGGATGGCGAACTCCACCAGGCGCCCCATGTACACGCCAGCCGGCATGTCGAGCGTCACCGTTCGGGTGGAGTTGTTGGGCCACGACACGCCGCTGTTGAGATTGCCGCTGGTGACCAGATGGTTCCCCGCGGTGTTCGCGTACTTCAGCGAGGCGACGGCGTTGCTCGCGGTGCGGAGGTCGTCGCTGCCCGTGACAATCTTGATGCGCAGTTGCGTGATGCGGCTCGCTTCGTCGGTCGCGTGCGCCGCGCCGGGCGACAGGGTGATGAGGCTCAGGGCGAAGACGCCAGCGAGGGTCGCGAAGGCGCGACGGGACAGGCCTCCCAGAGGGCGGATTGCAAACATGGTGGACTTCTCCTTCATGGATTTTCAGCACAAGGGTTGAGGCTTCACCCCGCCGCGCATGCAGGGCGGCCGGGCAATCACCACCCTGCCGCGCGGCCCACCGCGCGAACACTGCCAATCTTCTTGCACTCCCCCCGCGTGCCCGGCCGTGCGAGACGTCTGAGATGACGAACCTCGCCATGTTCGTGGCGCTGCTCCTATGTCCATGGGCAGCGTTCGCCAGCGCCGCGCTGCCCCAGGGCTTCGGGGTGAGCCCCGAGGCCTTGCGCGTCAAGGTCGTGACGTTCGGCGCGGGGACGGCGGCGCATGAGCGCTTCGGGCACACCGCGCTGTGGCTGGAGGACACGCACCTGGGCGCCGACGTCCTCTACAGCTACGGGATGACGGCGCACCAGGAGGGGCCGCCGCTCGCGTTCTTGATGCGCCGTCAGACCTTCTGGGCCGCCAGGCTGCCCGTGGAGAGCACGTTCGCGAGCTACGAGCGCAAGGGGCGCTCCATCCGGGCCCAGGAGCTGCGGCTCGCGCCGGACGCGCGGGGACGGCTGTTGGCGCTGCTGGAGCGGGACGTGCGCCCCGAGCACCGGGACTACGCCTATCACCCGACCGACAACAACTGCGCCACGCGGGTGCGGGACGTGTTGGACGAAGCCCTGGGCGGCGCGCTCCGGAAGGCGGCCGAAGGCCCCGCGGAGGCCACCTGGCGCGAGCACCTCCGCCGTGAAACCTCCGGCGCTCCTGGCGTGAGCGTCCTGCTGCTCACGTGGGTGAACGGCGTCATGGATGCGCCGAGGAGCCGCTGGGAGGAGGCGTTCATGCCCGGGCCCTTGTCCCGGTGGCTCGACACCCTCTCCATTCCGCAAGGCGGGCGCGGGCGGGCGTTGCTCGTCATCCGTAGCTTCGACGTCCACCCATCGCGGCTGTCTTCCTCCATGAACACCCACCCCTCGCGCCTGTTCGCCCTGGGGCTGGTCCTGGGCAGCGGCGCGGTGCTGCTGGGTGCGAGGAGGACCCGGCCAGCCGGGCGGGTCCTCCTGGGCCTGTACCACGCGCTGTTCGGGCTGCTCGCGGGGAGCATGGGGACGCTTGGCCTGGGGCTGACGCTCCTCTCCGAGCACGCCGCGCTGCGCGGCAACGTGAGCCTCCTGCTGTTCAATCCGCTCGCCCTCGGGTTGGTTCCGCTCGGCGTCGGCGTGGCGCTGGGGCGCCGGTGGGCGGAGCGGTGGGCCAGGGGCTGGGTGCTGGTGCTCCTCGCGGGAGCGGGACTCGTGGCGGGCATGGCCTGCCTGCGGGTCCTCGGGCAGGACATCCGTGAGCCCCTGGCGCTGGCGCTGCCGATGCTGCTGGGACTTGGCGTGGCGTGGTGGATGCCGCCGCGCCGCGCGGGCCACGTCCTGGCGCTCCAGCGTGGCTGAGCGGCGCTCAGGCTCCGGCGGGAAGCAGCACCTCCACCCGCGCGCCACCGCCCGGGGGACTGGAGGCGCGCAGGCTGCCTCCGCTCGCCTCCACCAGCCCCTTCACCAGGAGCAGGCCCAGCCCCGAGCCGTCCCGCTTGGTGGTTCCTCCGCGGGGTCGCGTGCCCTCCAGCAAGCCCGCACGGAAGCCGGGGCCGTCGTCTGTGACACGAAGGAGGACCTGGGAGCGCCGCCCTCCTTCGGGCTCCACGCTCACGTGCACGGTCCGGGCGCCAAGCTGGCCGTCGCCCTCACAGGCATTCACGAGCAGGTTCGTCACCACATGGGCCAGCCCCGGGGCGCCTCCCACCACGTGAGCCCGGGACACCCTGGCGAGAGGACCCTCCACCACGATGTGGACGTGCGTGAAGCGCAGTTGGACCTGCTCCGCCGCCTGGTGCAGCGTGGTGCCGACATCCACCGCGCTGGCGTCGCCGCTCATCGCCAGCTCCCCCATCGCACGGGACTTCACCCGGGAGACGAAGGCCGATAGCGCCACGAGGTCTTCCGCGATGGCCCGCGCATGGCGTTCGGTGGCGCGGCACTCTGGCTGGCGCATCAGCAGGTCCGCGCGCAGCCGTGCTGATGACAGCAGCGTCCGCGCGTCGTGGTGCTCCCTCAGCAGCAGGTCCAGGTGCCTGCGCGTCCGTTGCACGCGCTCTCGCGTCCCGGCCATCGTCAGGACCATCCGCCGCGCGGTGTGGCACACGAGGCTGGCCACCGCGCCCACGCTCGCGATGAACAGGAAGAGCAGCACCAGCTCCGACAGGCCGTAGGTGATGAAGGCCGCGTTGAGCCGGAAGTCCAGGGCGACCAGTCCCCCCATCAGCATGAGGTTGGTGACGGTCCCCACCCAGGCGGCCCTGGGACACAGGCGAAGCGCGGAGACGAACACGACCGCGATGGCGGCGGCCGGGTCCGGCATGCGCAACAGCCCCGTGTACTGGGGCCCATGCCACGCCAGCGTGGACAGCAGTGACGCGTGAGCGAGGACGGCGTCCAGCAGGGTGGAGGCCACCAGCAGCCGCTCGTCGAACCAGCGCCGCCGCGCCGCGCCCACCGAGGCCACCGACAGCAGGATGCCGATGCCCAGCACGGGAAGCTCCACCCACGCCGCAGGCACACCGCCCTCCGCGTGGACGCCCCCCAGCGCCAGATAGCGCGCCAGCACGAGCCCCAGGAAGACGATCCGAACCCCGCTCACCAACGCCTCGCCATCATTGGATGCGTCCAGCAGCACCCGCTGGGCCAGCTGCCCTGGCAGGGCTCGCGGCGGCGCCTCAGGCATGAGTGCTAGCCTCCCGGAGATGGGCACCGTGCGACATCTCCTGGTGGTGGAGGACTCGGAGCGCCTGGCCCTGGTGCTGGAGGAGGTGCTGGGCCCCCATGCAGGTCGAGTCACCCGGGTGACGACGCTCGCCGCGGCCCGTCAGGTGCTCCGGGAACAGCCGCCGGACGCGGTGCTGCTGGACGTCAGCCTGCCGGACGGCACCAGCGACACCTTGCTGGAGGACCTCCAAGCCGTGGAGCCGCTGCCTCACGTCATCGCCATCAGCGGCAACGCAACCGCCGAGCAGGCCTTTCGTCTGGCCTCGGGCGGCGTGCGTGCCTTCGTGCCCAAGCCGCTGGACCTCGCGCGGCTGGAGGCCGTGTGGCGGGAGACATTGGCCCGCCCGCCCGACCTCATCCACACGCTGCGCGCGAGCGCCGGTCAGGTGCCCCTGCACGAAATCGAGGGGACGGTCCGCGAGACGCTGGTCGACGAGGCCCTCGCGAAATCCGGCGGGAGCGTCCGTGGCGCGGCGAAGCTGCTGCGCATCTCGCGCCAGTTGCTCCAGCACATCCTCAACGCTCGAAAGTAAGGTGCCGTCCGCGGTCATCCACATGCCTTGCCCACGCGGCCCCCGGAGTCTTCGCGCCGCGGGGCGTTGCGTCAGCATGCGGATTCAAGCGCCGTACCATGACGCGGCCGCTGCCCGGGCCCAGGTGGCCCCGTTCGCCGGGCAGCCTCGGTGTGGACTGGCGGGCCACGGAGGGCGTGGCGGCGTGGTCTCACGGACAACAAGCGAGGAGAGCGGGCTCCTCAGTTCCAGAGCTCCCGCGAGAGCAGGTCCACCATCGCGACAGCGACCTCCGGCGCGGGCAGCCCCAGCGCCCGCAGGAGCGCCGCGTCGGTCGGCGCGGAGACCTCCGTGCGCAGCGCCTCCACTGCCCGCTGACGTGCCGCGCGCACCGCCTCCCGCTCGGCGGACGGCAGGCGCGCTACCGCCCAACGGTCAATGGCCCAGGACAGGTCCGCGTGCCGGGTCTCGTCCTCGGCGATGCGGACCATCGCCTCGCGAACCTCGCCGTCCTCCGCGCGCAGGGCTTGATGATGCGCCAGCAGCGCGCCGTACGTCTCACGCACGCAGCCCTCCACCGCGTTGTCCAGCGCCACCTCGAGCAGCGGCCTGGGCGGGAGCGGCGCCACCACCGCGCGCTCCGGCGTCGCGCCGTGACGACGCGCCAGTCGCCCACACACCTCCGTGTGAGCCACCTCATCGAGCGCGCTGCGCAGCGCCGCCTGCTGCAGCTCGACCGCCGCGCCATGAAGCGCCAGTTCGTCCCGCAGCCTCAAGAAGGCCGTGATGGAGGCTTCCTCCAGATGCGCGATGAGCGCGAAGTGCTGCCCCAGCTCATCCGCGCAGGCCACCGAGCCGTCCGAGCGGAGTCCCGCGGGCCGGCGCCCCACGGTGCACCCCTTCGTGCCTCGCTCCAGGATGTGGGTCTGCTTCACGCGCAGCTCGCCCGAGGGCGTCACCTCCAGCAGATACTGCGTCAGGTTGGAGCCCTCTCCACACGCGAACCCCTTCGTGGCGACGACGTTGAAGGTCCCGTCCGCGTTGGCCTTCACCGCGCCTTTCTCCAGCTCGGTACAGCTCAGGTTGTAGCCGTCCGCGAAGACCTGGAGCAGCGCCTCCTGCGACGTGTCGATGTCACCCAGGAAGGCCCGGAGCGCCTCCTGCGAGGTGTGGGACTCCACCACATCTCCTCGCGTGGTCACGAGGTAGTACGCGGAGCAGCCCAGCTCGCAGCGGGAGCGAAACCCCTCCAAGGAGGAGCGGGACTCGAGCTCCGCGTTGCACGTCACCGGCTGCGTGGCGGTCTCACACGGCGTCCCCGAGGATACGAGGGATTGCTGCCGGGGCGTGGTGTCCAGGTCGGCGACGAGCCGCAGCTCGACGAAGTCCGTCTGTGCCGCGGGAGACAGGCCCCGGACCGACAGGGTTTGTCCGTCGCAGGCAGGGGGTGAGTAGCCTTCCAGGGCAATCCCCCCACTGCCACACCCGGTGACCAGCAGCGGCGATGCCAGTGATGCACTCAGCGCTCGGGCGAAGAGCCGGCGCAGTTGTTCCGAATTCAAGCAACACTCCTCTCTGGGTACACCCTCGTCTTCGAAGCAATGACGATGCCAGAAGCGCTTCATTCGATGAAGCCGGAGGCGCAGGCTGAACAGGCCGGCGTCTTCCACGAGCGGACTCAGATGCGGTGGCGTGCAAGATGCCGCGACGACGCACGGACGCTGGGGCGCTACTTCTGGCGACCGGTGCTCAGCAACTGCTTCTCCCACGCAAGGGCGATGGCCGAGCCTCCGCCGTGCTCGAGGATGACGTCCGACACGCCAGGGAGCGTCTTCTCGCGCGCCCAGTCTCGCTGCCACTCGCCCACGACGGCCATCCACGTGATGGGAACCGCGCCTGCCTGAACCATCCTGCGAACGGCCATCTCGTGAGCCTCGAGGGTCACCCCGCCGGATGCGTCGGTCACCGCGAAAACGTCGTACCCCTCGCCGAGCGCCTGGATGACCGGCATGGCCAGGCAGATCTCCGTCCAGAGCGCGGCGATGACGAGCTGCTTTCGGCCGGTCTTCTTCACGACGTCGACGACGCGTGGGTCCTCCCACGTGTTGATGAACGTGCGGTTGATCGGCTTCTGGTCTGGGAAGACATTCTGAAGGGGCTTGATGAGGTACCCGCCTTGCTCCTCGATCACGGTGGTGAGGATGGTGGGCACATTGAACGCCTTCGCGGCCTTCGCAAGGCCCACGACGTTGTTCACGATCTGCGATGGGTCGTGGCTGTGCAGGTTCGCGAACTGATACGGCTGATGGTCGATGAGTACGACGACGCTCTTCTCGGGGTCCAGGAGTGCATCGAGTCCGGTCTTGGCTGCCGTGGTGGTCATGGTGTTCTTTCTGTTGGGGTGAGCGGATGCTTCGGAGGTGGCGTCACCTCGGGGAGTAAATGCACCTGCCGCGCCGCCAGGACCAGGCTGCCTTTCTGGAAGGATTGTCTGTGCAGGCGTACAATCGCCGCATGTCGACAGACCTCAACGCGCTGCAGGTGTTTGCGAAGGTCGTTCAAGCTGGCAGCTTCACAGGCGCCGCCCGAGCGCTCGAGATGCCAAAGTCGACGGTCAGTCAGCGCGTGTCCGAGCTCGAGACGCGTCTTGGAACCCGGCTGCTCCAGCGCACGACGAGGACGCTGAGCCTGACTGACGCGGGTCGCATCTACTACGAACGGTGTGTTCGCATCTTCGCGGATGTCGAAGATGCCGACCGTGCAGTCACGGACTTGCAGCAAAAGCCTTGTGGCTTGCTGCGAGTGTCGGTGCCCGCGAGCTCGCAGTTTCTTGGCCCCGTCCTCGCGGACTTTCTAGGACGGCACGGGGGAGTCCAGCTCGACGTGGTGTGCACCGACCGGTTCGTCGACCTCGTCGAAGAGTCCTTCGACGTCGCGATTCGCGTCGGCGCCCTCTCTGACTCGACCCTCATCGCGCGCAACCTGGGAACGATCCGGTTCCTCCTGGTGGCGAGCCCTCGGTACCTGAAGAAGCGAGGCCATCCGCGCTCACCGGACGGCCTCGCGAAGCACAACTGCCTGGTCTTCCGCGTCGGGCCGCACCCCAAGGTCTGGCGGCTGACCCAGGGCGACGAGGAGCACGAGGTCAACGTGACGTCGACGCTTTCGGTGAACGACCTGGACATGCTCCACGATGGAGTCATGGGTGGCGTGGGGATCGCGATGATTCCGGCGCACCGCTGTGTTGACGACCTCCGTGCCGGACGCCTCGAGCAAGTCCTTCCCGACTGGGACGTACCGGCCATCCCCATCCAGGCCGTCTATCCCAGCGGCCGTCATCTCTCGCCGAAGGTAAAGGCCTTGCTTGATTATCTCCAACGCATGAAGCAGGCGCCGTGGTCGCCCATCGCCATCCCATAACCAGTGCGCGCCACGCCGTCATCACATGCATGGCGACGCCCCGTGGGGCTGGCCCGGGCAGGCGCTCCTCACCAGTCGTAGCCGTGGTAGCTCTTCAGCATGATGACCTTGCCGCTGTTCGGGTAGTACAGGGCGCCGTACTCGGCGTAACTGTGGCAGTTGTGGCAGGGGAGCTCCTCCCAGGCGAACCACGCCTGGATGGGGCCGCCGCCCGCGAACGCGTCGATGACGCCCAACAGCGGGGAGCTGCTCGATCCGAAGAAGTAGTTGTCCACCACCATGCCGGCGCGGTCGGTGACCTCGCCCCAATCCGACGGCGGCACCGTCTGCGTCGTCTCGTGGAGGTGGTCCACCACCGCCTGAATGCTCACCGGCGTGGCCGGGCACTCCGGGGTGCTGTACGCGTCGATGCCGACCAGCCCGTACCACGTCGTGGCGGAGGCGCCGGAACCGGGTGTCTGGCGCGCGTGCCCCGGGGGCGGAAAGGCAATCTCGGTGAGCGACAGGGGCTGACCTGGGAGCACCTCGCAGGCGCTCGCGAGCATGCAGCGCTGCACCTGCCGGTGGGTGCCGCACGCTCCGAAGTCCAGCGTGCCCGCGGGCTGCGCGTGGATGCAGTGGTAGACGGGCGGCTGGCAGGCCGGAGTGGGCCAGGTGATATACGGGTCGTTGTGGGTGCTGATGGCCAGCCCGGTGACCCGCACCACCAGGCGCGCCGTCTTGCTCGCCACGGCGCCGCTGTTGAGCGTGGCGGTGAAGGTGAGCGGGTCCGTGTGCGGGTCCACCGCCTGGTACACCGCGGGGTAGCGCCAGTCGAGTTGGAAGGTGCCCGCGTCGACGCGGGTGACCACCGGCGTGCCGTCCGGCCCGGTGACGGTGAGCGACGTCGCCGCCGAGTCCACCCGGCCGCGGTACATCAGGTTGTCCGTGCCGGCCGCGTTGCGCACGTAGACCGGGTCGACGTTCTCGTGGACGGCGATGGAGTTCGGCCCGCGGAAGTCGAAGAACCGAGGCGACAGGACAAGCTGCGCGTAGTACCGCGTCGGAGCGCCCGTGAAGGTGTCGATGGACACGAACAGCGGCATCCCGGACAGCATCGTGTTCAGCTCGTGGCCCTCTTCGAGCACCACCTCGAAGCGCCGCTCGCTGATGATGCTCGCCGTGCCGAAGGCATCGTCCGGCACGAAGCTGAAGACGTCCTTGAGATAGCGATTGGTGGTTCCGCGAATCACCAGGACGCGGCGACCGTTGCGTGTCTCGAAGGTGCCCAGCGTCTCGAAGCTGAGCTGGTGCGTGTCCGTGGGCTCGTACGCGTAGATGCGGGTGGCCGTGGCCGCGGCGGTGGAGACGCCCGTCTCCTCGACCGGGACGGCCCGCGACTCCTCGATGGCCGTGTTGCCGCAGGCTGTGGCTCCGAGAACCAGGGCGCAGAGATGCGCAAAACCGAGGAACTTCATGAATTTCCTCCAGGAAAAGAATTCCCGGTGGATAACACAGGTGCCCGGCGCAAGCGTGACGCGGCATGTCTCAGCCGTGTGCGGGTGGGCGCACAGCCCATGAGCTCCCGCGCGCACCTCCGAGTGGTGCCGCATCATCGAAGCATGCAGCAGCCCAAGCCCCGAGGCATTGCTTAGCGAGCTCAGCTCCAGCGGGTCGCGCCTCCGCCTCACTGCCTTCAGTCTGGCGTGAGGATGCGGCCGCACAGTCCTCACATGAACAGCGCGCATGTCGGATGGGTGGACGCACGGCTTCTCACTGCTGGACCCACCCATACAGCATGAGAGACTTTGCCCCATGGCGGACATGCTCGAGCCAGACACGATCGTTTCCGAGGGGCTGGACCGCCGTCGCTTCCTGACGTGGGTCATGGCCTCTCCCACGTTGATGATTGCCGCTCGGTGGGGGCTCGACGTGCCCGAGGCCGAGGCGGCGCAGCCCCTGGATGGGGCGACGACGGCGATGAGCCTCTATCTCGCCGTCCAGTCCGATGGGCGTGTGGTCACCACGCTGCCCCGCACGGAGCTGGGCCAGGGCATCACCACGGCCGTGGCCATGCTCGTCGCCGAGGAGCTCGACCTGACGCTCGACCAGGTCGACGTGCGCAGCGCCGACGCGGACCCCCGCTGGGTCATCCAGCTCACCGGCCTCTCGTCGACGATGCGCTTCCTCACGGGCCCTCTGCGCGCCGCCGCGGCGGAGGCCCGGGCACGGCTGGTCACCGCCGCGGCGCTGCGGTGGCGCGTCCTGGCCCATACCCTCGCCACCTCGCACGGCGTGGTGAGCGCACCCGACGGGCGGCGGGCTGGCTATGGGGAGCTGGCGGAGGACGCCGCTCGCGTGCTGCTCCCCGGGGTCTCCAGCCAGCCCAGGCCCGTGAGTCAGTTCAAGCTGGTGGGCCAACCCACTGGCCGCATCGACGCGAGGGACATCGTCACGGGTGCCACGCGCCATGCCCTGGACCTGGACATCCCCGGGGCGCTGCCAACGGTGGTGGCCCGGCCCCCCACGCTGCGCGGCACCGTCCAGGCGGTCGACGACGCCTCGGCGCGGGCGATGCCCGGCGTGGAGGCGGTGGTGCCCCTGGGCACGGGCGTGGCGGTGGTGGCCCGGACCTTCGGACAGGCGCTCGCGGCGCGCGCGGCGCTGCGCATCACCTGGGCGCCCGGCCCCGCCAGCGCGCTGTCGGACGCGGACATCCGAGCCCGCCTGCGTGACGCCATCGGCCCCAGGCCCCTTCCGCCGCTGTTCACCACCCGGACGCTGGAGGGACGCTTCGACTTCCCCTACCTGGCGCACGCCCCCATGGAGACGCAGAGCTGCGTGGCCCGTGTGCAAGGAGGCCAGGCGGAGGTCTGGGTGGGGGCGCAGGACCCCCAATACGCGCAGCGCGAGGTGGCCCGGGCGCTCGGTTGGGGGCTCGCGCCGGGGAAGGTGACGGTGCACACCCTCCGGGCCGGTGGTGGCTTTGGCCGCAGGTTCTTCACCGAGGCCGCGGTGGAGGCCGCGCTCGTCTCGCGGGCCATTGGCAGACCCGTGAAGCTGATGTGGAGCCGCGACGATGACATGCGCCACGGCCACTTCCGCCCCGCCAGCCACCACCGCATCCTCGCCCACCTGGGCCCGGGCGGACGCATCCTGGGCTGGCATCACCGGGCCGCCATCCCCACCGTCCAGTTCCCCCACGGCTTCGGCGATGCCCTCACCTCGCTGGCCGGCCAGGTCCTGCCCGAGGTCACCAGCGCGGTCTTCTTCGCGCTCACCCAGAAGCTCCCCTACGGCTTCGGATGGGTGAGCCAGGAACTGCGAGACGTGGCGGTCCCCATTCCCACCGCGTCGTTCCGCTCGGTGTTCACCAGCCAGGTGGGGGTGTCCAACGAGGTCTTCGTCGACGAACTGGCCCGCGAGCTCCAGGTGGACCCCGTCGCGCTGCGACGCGAGCGGCTCACGTCGAATCGCATCAAGGCGGTGCTGGACAAGGTCGTCACAGCGGGACAGTGGGGCCGCAGCCTGCCAGCCGGTGTCGCCCAGGGCGTCGCCGTCCTCGAGGAGTGGGACAGCGCCATCGCGCACCTCATCGAAGTGGACGTCACCGGCGAGATGCCTCGGGTGCTGCGCATCGTCATCGCCGCGGATGTCGGCCTGCCCATCAACCCCAAGGGCATCGAGGCCCAGCTCCAGGGCGCGGCGGTGGACGCGATGTCCACCACGCTGAGCGCGGGAATCCACATCGACGCGGGCGCGGTGCGCGAGGGCAGCTTCGCGGACTACCGCTGGCTGCGCATGAAGCACGTCCCGTCCGACATCCAGGTGCACCTCGTCCGCTCGGATGACCGGGTGGGCGGCGTGGGCGAGCTCGGCTATCCCAGCGCGGCGGCGGCCCTGACCAACGCCATTGCCCGGGCGCGAGGCGCGATGCCCACCCGCTTTCCCATCCTCGACGAGGGAGCCTGAGCATGCCGGCACATCAGTTCATCCTCAATGGCCAGACGGTGTCGGTGGAAGCGCCCGAGGACCTGTCCCTGCTGTGGGTGCTGCGCGACGTGCTGGGCGTGACAGGCCCTAAGTACGGCTGCGGCGTGGGCGTGTGCGGCGCGTGCACCAGTCACCTGGACGGCGAGGCCTTCCGCCCCTGCATCCAGCCGGTGGGGGGACTGTCTGGCCGCGAGGTGGTGACCATCGAGGGGCTGGGCGCCCAGGGACTGCACCCCGTCCAACAAGCGTGGATGGACGAGGACGTGGCCCAGTGTGGCTTCTGCCAGCCGGGGCAGATCATGGCCGCCGTGGCGCTGCTCAAGCGCAACGCCCAGCCCTCCGACGCGGACATCGACGCGGCGATGAGCGACAACGTCTGCCGCTGTGGCACCTATGTCCGCATCCGCGCCGCCATCAAGCGCGCCGCCCTGCTGCTGCGAAGCGGCGCGGGCGGCGGGTGACAGTGCCTGTGCTGCCGCGTCAGTCAGCGGGTTCTGTCACGGCCTCCACCGGCGCCGGTTCCGTCTCGGTCTGCTCGACCTCGCGCCACCAGGGGTCAATGGACTGCACCTGGCGCGGCTCAATCGGCTGCCCGAGCCGCGGCATGACCAGCGGCGCATCCGTCGGGGCGAGCTTCACGAGCGTCTCCGCGGGCTCGTCCCAGGAATGGATGGCGAGGTTGAACGTGCCCCAATGGACCGGCAGGAAGGCCCCACCGCCCAGCAGCGCATGCGCCTGCAACGCGTTCTCCGGTCCGAGGTGAATGTCTCCCCAGGCCGGGTCCCACGCGCCGACCTCCAGCATGATGAGGTCGAAGGGTCCCAGCCGCTGGCGAATCTCGACGTACTCCTGCGTCAGCCCCGTGTCGCCGCTGAAGAAGACGGCGTGACGTGGGCCGCGCACCACGATGGACGACCACGCCGTCCGGTTCCTGTCGGCCACGCCGCGCCCCGAGAAGTGCTGTGAGGGCGCCGCGGTGAAGGTCAGGCGGCCGACCTGCGTGGACTCCCACCAGTCGAGCTCGGTGATTCGCTCAGGGGGTACGCCCCACGCCTCCAGATGCGCGCCCACCCCCAGCGAGGTGATGAACGGGACACCGAGCGGGATGAGCTGAAGAATGGTCGGGTAGTCGAGATGGTCGTAGTGGTCGTGCGAGATGACGACCGCGTCGATGGGAGGAAGCTGCTCGATTTTCACTGGCGCGGGGTGAAAGCGCTTCGGTCCCGCGAACGGGAGCGGAGAGATGCGCTCGCCCCACACCGGGTCGGTCAGCACGCGCATCCCATCGACCTCGAGCAGGACGGTGGAGTGACCGAGCCAGGTCGCGCGGAGCCCGCTCTGCACCGGGCGCAACCACTGCTCGAGCGGACTGACGATGGGCAGCACGCCCGTGGGCACCCGCCGCTGACCACCCCAGAGGAACTCCTTCATCGTCGAGACAGCGGTGCCCTTCTTCAGCCCCTGACTCACCGGGGAGGTGTTGTGGAACGTCCCGTCCTTGAAGCGCGGTGACGCCTTCATGCGCTCCAGCCGAGCCCCCTGCGCCTTGCTTCCGAGTGCCTGCATGCCGAGTCCCTCGCGTTCGCCCTGCCCCCATCAAGGATGGGTGCCGCCGCGTCGTCAACCCGGACATTCGTACCCTGTAACCGCGTCGTCACCGCGCTGACGGCCGGCCGAGCAGGCGGCCAAGGTCCAGCCCGAGGCCGCGGTCACCGCTGCGAGATAGAGGACCGCTTGAGCGTCGCGCCTGGAGCGGAACGGCTTGCGCCCAGGACGTCGTCCGCGCGGTACACGGCGAGCCGCCTGGCCGCCCCGCGACGAACGCCTCAGCTCAGCGCGCGAGTCCCAGCACGAACCCGGTCGATGGCGGCACGGGAATCACCGGTCCATGGCCAAAGTCCGTGGCCTCCCAGAAAGCCCCCACGACCCTGCTCAGGCCCTGCTTGTCGATGTCGACATCGTTGACCCGGCTTCCGGCGGAGGGAAAACCCCGCGCCCAACGGAGCCGCCCCGTCGAACTCTCGAAGCTGGCAGCAAAGATGCTCAAGGGGTTCCCGCCCGGTGGCACCGGGGGAAGCGGGACTCCGGCAATGGAGTCTCCCGTCGCATAATCACCGACCACGACCACCTCCCCCTTCGAGGACACGCCGATGGAGCGACCGTAGGCCGCAAAGCCCCGCCCCCAAGACTCCGCGCCTGAACTCGAGTAGGTCAAGACGAAGGCGTCCCACCCATCCGGGGACGTCACGGGCCTCCCCGCGAAGGAGAAGGGCTCGCGGAAGAAGCCCGTCAGCGCCACCCGGCCGCCATGCATGGCCAGACGCTTCACGTTGCCCAGGGGCCCCAGCACGCGCCGGGTCCAGACAAGGCGGCCTCCGGGCGTGAACCGCTTGAGGAAGAAGTCACCGTAGTAGCTACCGTCTCCGCTGAAGGTGGTGGTGATGGTTCCGCCCAGATACAAGGTTCCGTCGTCATCCACCGCCAGCCCGGGGGCCTCGCTGCCTTTCTCGGCGGGGAAGATGTGACTCCAACGGGGTGTGCCCTCCGCGGAGAATTGGGCGATGAAGGCCGTGTCTCGCGCAGAGGCGAGCGGGCCCTGCCCGAAGTCCACGACGCCGTTGTAGACTCCCGCGATGGTGATGTCGCCGGAGCGGCTGGCGACAATCTGGTAGGGCAGGAAGAAGCCCTGGCCGGTGATGGGGCGAACCCAGCGGAAGCCGCCGTTCCGGTCGAGCCCGACGATGAAACGCGCGGCTGAGATGGGGCCTCCTCCGAAGTCGATGTCCGGCCGGAACGAATTCTCCACCGCCAAGGCAAGGTTGCCCCGCTTGTCCAGAGACGGGCCAGTCACTGACGCGCCGTGGGTCGCGAAGGCCCGAGCCCATTTGACGGAGCCATGAGACTTGTAGGTCACCAGCGCGATGCCCTCGCCGCCCCCCGGTACGGAGACGGGACCGGCGCCAAAATCGGCGGTTCCGGTGACGGCGGCCAAGAGGACCCGGCTGCCATCCCCACCATGCTCGATGGAGATGGGAGCAGCCTGGAACGTTCGCAGCTCCACGCTCGCCCCAGGGGGCGCGTGGCCATGGCCCCGGGTGCCCTCCGTGGACGAATCCTCCACGGCCATCTCGCGTGGTGCTTCCGTCTGTGTCTCATTGGACGGCGCATCCGTGCCGGGCGGCACTCCACCACAACCCCATCCCACCCAAGCGATACAGCAGAAGACCTTCAGGCCCAATCCGCGACGTGCCATGACATCCTCCCCTGGCTAAGCGTTCAAGCAGACAGGGTCAGGGGACGCCTGGCAATGGGCCCCAGGTGGCAATGCCTTGTCACCAGGACAGACGTATAAGCGGAATTCGGCCCCCGCAGTGCGTCAACGCGAACCGCGTGACGGCAGCGCATGCGCGCTGGGCCAGCGAGGCACCTTCGGCGGCGCGCCTGACCCATCTCGACAGGGACGGACGGGAGGGGCCGTCTGCCTGACACATCTGTATTGCCTGGTCATTCACCCCTGCTGGCGTTTCCACTCCTCGTACAGGCCATGCTCGTCCGACGGGCGCAGAGGCCGCAAGGCGATGGACTGGGCTTGGGGCCCGCGGGCGAGCTGCGCGTAGATTGGCGCCGTGGAGAGACCGAAGGCTTCGCCCTCCTCGTTGGTGTAAGCGAAATAGGCGCCCTGGATACCGCACAGGTGCATGGCGGCCAGACACATCGGACAGGGATGACCGCTGGCGTAGATGATGCAGCCGCTCAGGCTCGCGCTACCGAGGCTCTGGCTCGCACGGCGAATGGCCAGAAGCTCGGCGTGGGCGGTGGGGTCCTTCGTCTGATTGACCTCGTTGACCGCGCGCGCAATCACCCGACCGTCGCGCACGAGCAAGGCCCCGAACGGACGGCCACCGGCCTTGACGTTGGCGCGGGCCAGGGCGACGGCCTCACGCATGAACTCTTCGGCGGACGGCTCCATCAGCGACCTCCAGCGGCGGCCATGAGCAGCTTAGCCATCGCGTTGGGTTTGCGCGCGCGGGCGTGCTGGAGCGACGTGTTGCCCGCCTTCCTGGCCGAGGCTGGCGCTACGCCTGCGGCATGGGACGCCCGCGGCCGTGGAATACCACCACGGGCGCCGGCAACGTGAGCGACTCACCGGAGGGTTCCGCCCCTGCCGAGCCCTTGGCCAGCGGCCGCCCGCCCGCGAGCAGCTCACGCGCGCGCGTCACCAGCCACTGCGCCCCGCGGAGCGCGTCACGCACCAGCAAGAGCGGCGCGTCACGCGTCAGCAGCATGGGCGCATCCTTCCGCGTCGCATCGCGCTGCCCCACGCCCAGCTCGTAGACGAGCTTCCCGCCCAGCGTCGCGGTGTACAGCGCCAGCCCACACGCGCCGAGCCCCAGTGCCACGGTGGCGGCGGTGGGCTCACGCCGCAGCCGCCACACCGTCACGCCCAGCGCCCCGAGCAGGACGGTGGCATTGCCCGCACCGTGCAGGAACGTCATGTCCTGAGAACGAGGCGTCTCCAGCCGGACCTCCTGACTGGCCGCCAGCCCCGTCACGCCCGCGACCACCCCGCTCACCGAACCGGCAACCCAGATGCGGCGGGCCACGCGGGCCCAGGCGGCATCACCCGTCGTCACCGAAATGAGGTCGGCCATCGCCGCCGTGGGCAGCAACGCCAGGGGCATGTGCACCAGTGCAGGGTGCAGCTCGTGCAGCAACATCGCCTTTTTCATCGCGCGGCCTCCTGACCTCGTCCTCCAAGGTTAGGCACCCCAAGAAGCCACGGCAGGCACGGCCGCCTGCCCGCCCTCCGCGGCGCGGACAGCGTTCACTTCCGCGCGAAAGAGGACCTCAGCAGGCGACGTCCAGCGTGGGGACCGTCTCCTGCTTCGTGAGGATTTCGCAGCCTTCCGGGGTCACGAGGATGGTGTGCTCGAACTGGGCGGAGAGGCTGCCGTCCGCCGTCACCACCGTCCAACCATCCGGCAGGACGCGAATCTCCGGGCGGCCCAGGTTCACCATCGGCTCCACGGTGATGACCATGCCCGACCGCAGCTTGATTCCCGTCCCACGCATGCCTGTATGAGGGATGGTGGGCGGCGTGTGCATCTGGTGGCCGATGCCGTGGCCCCCGAACTCCTCCACCACGCTGCAGCCCTCCTTCTTCGCCAGCTCCTCGATGGCGGCGCCGATGTCTCCCAGCCGCGCGCCGTGACGGACCACCGCGATGCCCGCGTCGCGGCACCGGCGTGCCACGTCCACGATGCGCCGGGCATCCTCCGACACCTCGCCGATGAGGAACGTGGCCGACGTGTCACCGTGGTAGCCGTCCAGGTTCGTCGTCACGTCCACGTTGATGATGTCTCCGCGCACGAGGCGCTCATCCGGGTTGGGGACGCCATGACAGACGACCTGGTTTCGGCTGGTGCAGACGGTCGCCGGGAAGCCGTGGTAGCCCAACTGGCTGGGCTTGCCCCCTCGCCGCGCCGTGTCTTCTCGCACCCACTGGTCGATGTCCCCAGTGCTCACGCCGGGCGCCAGCTTGGAGCCGATGAAGGCCAGCGTGCCCGCCGCTGCCTGGCTGGCGCGGCGCAGCCGCTCGACCTCGGTTCCCTTGAACAATGAAATGCTCATGGCCGCCAAGGTGGGACTCGCGGGGCCCAGGCGTCCAATGCTGTTTCGGTATGGCCCCCGGCGCACGGGTACCCGTGCGCCACGGCCCACGCTAGAATGCGGCGTGTGAGCCTCACGCACATCCAATCCTTCGTTGCCGTCGCCGAGGAATGCAACGTGGGCCGGGCCGCGCGCCGCCTGCACCTCACGCAGCCGCCGCTGACCCGTCATATCCAGGCGCTCGAGGACGAACTCGGGGCGCCGCTCTTCGAGCGGACCCGCACGGGCATGCGACTGCTCCCCACCGGAGAGGCCTTCCTGCTCCACGCGAGGCGCATCCTGGCCGAGGTGGATGCCGCCATGCTCACCGTGAGGGACGTGGCGGGCACCCGCTCCGGTGGCTGACGCGGCAGCACCGTCCCGCGGGGGGGCGAGACCGCCCTGTCTGACGGGCGTTCAACACCCGACGGATGTGCTCGGCGCGCGCCCCCTTTGCGTGAACCGCTCCGCCAATCGGCGCGCACCCTGGCCTTGGACTGCTAGAGCGAACCGTGATGCCCGCCCGCCTCGTAATTCGTCGGAGTCCGCGCCTGTCCCCGGCGCGTTCGCACCTGGGATGCGTGGTCCTGCTCTCGCTCCTCGCGACGCCCATTCCCGTGGCGGCGACTGAGACGAGCAGCGCGGCCCCCCTGCCCGTGGCCCAGGAGACCGAATCAGGTGCCGGACAGACGGTCGTCACGGGTTCGCGGCGCCCGCGTCCCGCGCGCGACGTCCCCGCGACCACCACGGTCATCCCTCGCACGGAGATCGACCGGAGCCCCACGCTCACGCAGGACACGCTCGTCCGCACCCTGCCCTCGGCGGCCACGTTCCGCCGCACACCCAGCCTCGTCTCCGACCCCACGGCGCAGGGCCTCAATCTTCGCGGGCTCTCGCCTTCGGGCGTGGCACGCAGCCTGGTGTTGCTCGATGGCATCCCGGTCAACGACCCGTTTGGTGGGTGGATTTTCTGGCGCTCGCTGCCACGGCTCGGACTGGAGCGCATCGAGGTCGTCCCCAGTGGCGGCTCCGCGCTCTACGGCAGCGGTGCGCTGGGCGGCGTGGTGCAGCTCGTGTCGCGGCCCATCACCGGGCGCCAGGTCGACGCGGATGCCACCTACGGCAACGCGAACACCGGCCTCGTCGCCGCGCGCGCCGCGGACAACTGGGGCCCTGTCCGCGCTTCACTGGAAGCCGAGCTCCTCAACAGCGATGGCTACCCCATCGTCAGTCCGGCCCAGCGCGGCGCCATCGACTCGGACACGCCCAGCGACCATGCCGTCATCAACGGACGCATCGAAGCGGATGCCTCAGACGCCCTGACGCTCTCAGCCCGCGCGGGCCTCTTTCGCGAGAACCAGAACGGCGGCACCCGCTTCACCACAGCGCGCGTGGAGCTGGCGCACTTCGGCGCGGGCGCGAAGCTGCGCACGGAGCACGGCGGCACCTTCACACTGGACCTCTACGGCCGGGCGCAGCGCTTCGAGCAGGACCGGGCCCGCGTGGCGGCGGACCGCTCCACCGAGGCGCTGACGGCTTCACAGACGGTGCCCGCCAATGACCAGGGTGCGTCCCTCGTCTGGAGCGGCCCCACGTGGACGGGGCAGGGGACCCACGTCTTCACCGCGGGCCTGGACGCGCGGCGCATGGCCGGCACGTCCGAGGAGCAGCTCTTTCCGCCCTCGCCTTCTGACACCGCCACGGTGGGACGCAGCGCGGGGGGCACCCAGCTTTCGGGCGGCGTCTTCCTGGAGGACCTCTACACGCCCATCCCCGCGCTGGAGCTGAGCGCCGCGCTCCGCATGGACGTGTGGCGCAACACGGACGGCGAGCAACGCGTGTCCCGCGCCAACGGGAGTGCAGACACCACCGCCTTCGAGGACCGCACCGAGCAACAGCTCAGCCCGCGCCTGGGCCTGCGGCTGCGCCCCGTCGAGTGGCTCACCCTGCGCGCCTCCGCGTACCGCGCCTTCCGCGCGCCCACGCTCAACGAGCTGTACCGCCCCTTCCAGGTGGGCACCATCCTCACCGCCGCCAACGCCAACCTGGGCGCGGAGCGGCTGTGGGGCGGCGAGGCCGGCGTGGAAGCGGAGTCCACATCGCTGGGACTCACCACGCGCGTGACGGGCTTCTGGAACGTGCTCGATGACCCCATCACCAACGTCACCCTGACCACGCCGCTCCCGGATGGCTCGGCCCGGCAGCGGGAGAACCTGGGACAGGCGCGGGTGCGCGGCGTGGAGGCCAGCGTGGACTGGAAGCTGTCGCGGCGATGGACGGCGCTGCTCGCGTACACCTTCGTGGACCCCATCGTCACGCGCTCACCGGGGCAGCCCGAGCTGGTGGGCAAGCAGCTCGCGCAGGACCCGCGCCACCGGGGCACCGCCATCGTCGCCTTCCACGACCCCGACATCGTGACGGCCACCGTGCAGGTGCGCATGACGGGCTCCCAGTTCGAGGACGACCTCAACGAGCGTCCCATGGGGGGCTTCGCGGTGGTGGACGTCTCCGCCAGCCGCCACCTCTTCTGGAAGCTGCACGTCTTCGGCGCGGTGGAGAACCTCTTCGACCGCGAGTACCTGGCGGGCCGCGCCGGTGTGGACACGCTGGGCCCGCCGCTGCTCGCGCGCGTGGGGCTGCGCCTGCGCGACCTGTAGCCGTGACGCTCAGCGAATCGTGCGCACCGGCCGCACCGGGCCGTTGAACCAGCGGCTCAGCGACACCACGTCGTCCATGCGGCGCGCGGGCGGGAGGCTGTCGAGGAACACGCGGCCATACGCCTTCGTCACGATGCGCCGATCCAACATCGCGACGATGCCCCGGTCCGCCTGCGTGCGGATGAGCCGGCCGAACCCCTGGCGCAGCGCCAGCGCGGCGTGAGGGAGCTGATACAGCTCGAAGGGCTCCTCGCCCCGCTGTTGAATCTGCCGGATGCGCGCGGCGACCAACGGGTCTCCCGGTGACGCGAAGGGCAGCCTGTCGATGATGACCAGGCTCAGCGCGTCACCCGGCACGTCCACGCCCTCCCAGAAGCTGTGCGCCGCGAAGAGGACGCTCGGCGTCTCGCGGAAGGCCTCCAGCAGTTGCTGCTTGGGCCGCTCGCCCTGGAGCAGCGCCTGGTAGGGCAACCGGGGCGCCACCAGCTCGTAGGCCCGCACCATGTTGCGCAGGGACGTGAAGAGCACGAAGGCGCGTCCGCCCGTCACCTCGCAGAGGCGGTGAATCTCCTCCGCGGCCTCCTCGATGAAGCCTGGTGCCGTGGGGTCCGGCAGGTGCGTGGGCAGGTACAGCGCCGCCTGGGACGGATAGTCGAAGGGGCTGGGCACCGCCAACGTCCGCACCTTCGTCACCGTCTGGCCGTCGTCGCCGTACAGGCCCATGCGGTTGGCGAAGAAGTCGAAGCGGCTGTCCGCCGCCAGCGTCGCCGACGTGTAGACCACCGTGTCCAGCGCGCCGTACATGCGCTCGCGCAGCTCCTTCGCCACGTCGATGGGACTGGCGCGCAGGAAGAGTCCCTTGCCGCGCTGCTCTGCCCAGTAGACGTGGTCCGCGGACTCGGCCTTCTCCAGGAAGGAGAGCTGCTCCTCCAACTCGTCCGCGCGGCGGGTGATGGCCGCCAGCTCCGGCTCGCGCTCGCCCACCGTGAAGGCGGACAGCGCGGCCAGCGCGTCGCGCGCGCCCTCCAGCGGCGTGGCCAGCTTCGCCATGACCTCCGACCGCAGCGCCACCGAGGACTCCTGGTTCGTCAGCCCCAGCGCCCGAGGCGCCTGCGCGAAGAGCGCGTCCGCGCCCGCTCGAAGCCGGGCCGCCAGCGCACGCAACATGGCGTGGCGCGCATCGTCCTCCTTCAACGCCGCCACCGCGTCCCGCGCCAGCTCCTCCAGCCGGTAGTTGGACACGCTGCAACCGAAGTAGCCGCTGGCCGCGTCCTCCAGCGCGTGCGCCTCGTCGAAGATGACGGCTTCGTACCAGGGCAGCACGCCTTCCGTGCGCTTGCCGGAGCTGCGCAGCGCGAGGTCCGCGAAGAACAGGTGGTGGTTGACGACCAGCAGGTCCGCCTGCTCCGCCCGCTTGCGCATGCGCGTGACGAAGCACGTCTCGTACTGAGGACACTTCGTGCCCACGCACGTCTCGGACGTGGTGGACAGGCGCGACCAGGCGCTGAAGGACTCGGGCAGGTCCAGCTCGCTGCGGTCGCCGGTGTCCGTCTCCTCGGCCCAGGCCTTCAGCTTCGGCCAGTAGCGCGACTCCTCGCGCGAGCCGAACTGCGGCTCCTTCGAGAACGCGTCATAGCGGTGCAGGCACAGGTAGTTGCCGCGGCCCTTGAGGTAGGCGGCCTCGAAGCGCAGGCCCATCTTCTCGCGCAGCAGCGGCAGGTCCTTGAAGAAGATCTGGTCCTGCAAGGTCTTCGTCGCGGTGGACACGACGACCCGGCGCCCCGACAGCAACGCGGGCACCAGGTAGGCGAGCGTCTTGCCGGTCCCCGTGCCCGCCTCGGCCAGCAGGTAGCTGCGCTCGGAGAAGGCCCGCTCCACGGCGCGCGCCATCTGGAGCTGCTCCGGGCGGTGCTCGTACGCGGGCAGCGCGACCTCGAGCGCGCCTCCCGGACCGAGCAGGCTGTCGACGGAAACGGGGGTGGAGACGGAGAGCGACATCGGCACCGAAGGGGAGACGGGATGCGGCCGATCAAAATAGCAGCCGCCGCTGCTTCCGGCGCGTTTCCGGCCGCATCGGGTGCCGTGTTCGTGGATGGCCGCCTGCCCCTCCGCCAGCGAACCACCTCCGCGGCGGCGGGCCGGCGCCCGGGGGGCGCGTCCGTCAGTCCCCCGCCATCATCGTGCGCAGGTGCTGGAACACGAGCATCGCCAGCACCAGCACCACGACGAAGCCCACCCCCAGCGCCACCTTCTTGACGCGGTCGAGGACCTGGGAGCTTCCCCCCAGGTCGGCCGACGACGGCACCACCAGGGTGGCCCGGCGCACCACCTCGTCGCGGCCTCGCTGCGCGGCGGTGTCGCCCGGCGCGCGCGCCAGACGGATGCGATACAGGCGCCCCACCGTGGCCAGCTCGCCACGGCCCACCGCCAGCGTCATCAGCCGGTCGTGCGCGTCCCAGTCCTCCCAGCGCGCCGCGAGGGTCCGCCACGCGTCCGCCAGGATGTCCGAGGGCGCGTGCGCTTCGGGCACGTGGTTCACGTAGACGAGCCCGCACTGAGGACAGGCCAGGGCCTCCTCACGCCGGGGCGCCACGCACTTGGGGCAGGCGCCCTCGGGTGGCTCGAAGAGCACTTCGTCCGTCAACGGCAGGGGTTGCCCCGCCTCACCCCGGACGACTCGCAGGGAGGGGGCTCCCGCGCGCGATGCCGTTGAGGCAGCCCCGAACGACGAGGATGGCGCCGCGAACGCGCCCGGCGCCGAGGCGTGTGGCGTGCTCGAGGCATCGGAGGCGGACCGCTGCGAGCCAGGGCTTCCGCCGTGGGCGGCGTCCGCGGACCAGGCGCCGCCCCGTGTCCCGGAGGCGAAGTCAGCGGGCCGCGATGCACCGAAGCGCTCGGAGGACGCAGCGCCGGACGGCGATGTGCCCAAGCCTCCCGGCGCGGGCACCGAGGGCCGCTGCGAGCCTGGCCCCTCATCACTCCGGTCGCCGCGCGGCGGCGTGCCCACGGACTCGGACGTCCGCTCCGCTCGCGGAGAAGCGCCGGTCACGGACGGGCCCACGCGGCCCTCCGCGCCGCAGCGCCCGCACGTCACCACGAGGCCCCCAGCCTCGGTCCGGAACGTCTCCAGCGGCACGAGCCGCTCGCACGCGTCGCACAGGAACTTCATGTCAGCACCTGACGCAGGGGAATGGGCATGGCGCAGCCGATGAGTGCCAGCAGGCAGAGCGCGCAGATCCACTTCCGCAGCGGACTGAGCGGTGCCTGGGGCTCCACCACCTCCGGATGACCGAACCCTACCAGCTTGCTCGTCACCAGGAGCCACAGGCCCCAGGACGCGGTGACGAACAGGGTCAGCACCAGCAGCAGCAGCGCCACCGCGCGGCCCACCCAGTGCGCATGGCGGCCCCAGAGCGCGTAGGCCAGGTGCCCGCCGTCGAGCTGCCCCACGGGCATCAGGTTCAGCAGCGTGACGAGCAACCCGAACCACCCGGCGATGACCACCGGATGCACCAGCACGTCCTTGCCCTCCGGCAGCGGCCCCAGGGCGAGCCGCGTCAGCCCCTGCATCAGCAGGCTGTCCCCGAAGAGCGTCTGCACGCCGTTGAAGGACTCCTCCGGCGCGGGCGGAGCGTTGGTGACGCGCTCCATCACCCAGGTGAAGACATCCCGGGCAATCACCCAGAGCGAGCCATCTCCCGGAAAGGGGGTGTCCGGGATGCTCGGCGCGTCCACCACCGTGGAGTGCGCCAACCCCCAGTAGAGGACGGGCAGCGCCACCACCAACCCCGCCAGCGGCCCCGCGGCGCCAATGTCCACCAGCGCGTTGCGGTTCGGGATGCGATCGCGAATCCGGATGACGGCGCCCAGCGTCCCCACCCCGAGCACCGGCAGCGGGATGAAATACGGCAGGGATGTCTCAACCCGGTGCCACCGCGCCAACAGGTAGTGCCCCATCTCGTGGGTTCCCAGGATGGCCAGCAACGACAGGCTGAAGGCCAGCCCCCGGAACGCCGCTTCGCGAGACACCTCTCCCAGCGAGTAGGGCCGCTGGAAGTGGAAGTAGAGCAGGTACGAGGTGAAGGTGGTCCCCACCGTCAGCACCAGGAGCAACAGGTGCACCCAGTAACGGGGCGCGGGTCGGGCAGCGGAGACGGTGTCCATGAAGGGGAGCCTCGAGGTTGGCTAGCAAGGGGAGATGCGCATTGCAACGCGCCGCTGCCCAACTCGGACCGGCACGGAGTGTCTCGGACGGACCTTGACTTGGAGTCGACATCTGGTACGACCGCGCCCGCTTGGAAGGCTTCAAGACAACGACCGGTCGCACTCCAAGGCGGACGGTCACCACACAAGCAACCAATTCAAGAGGGGAAGACCATGAAGAAGTTCGTCCTGTCCGCCGTTGCCGCCAGCAGCCTCGTTGCCTGCACCAGCGTTGAGAGCGCCGTCGTCTCCGGTACGGAGATCGCCTCCAACGGTGAGGCCGTCGCCGTGGTTCAGGCCAACGCCCTGGGCCTGACCGCCATCTTCCACATCGTCGACATCGTCCAGAGCGACCTGGACACCGTCATCAACAAGCTGCTCATCGCCGAGGCGAAGGCCATGGGCGCCTCCAAGGTCGAGCTGCTGACCGCGGGCACCACCCCCCGCCACGGCATCTACGCCCTGGCCGGCACCATCATCGGCGTGACCAGCTCCAGCGCCGTGGGCGTGGCCGTCAAGTAGTCCACACCGCGCAGCTCGCGCGGTCACGCGGAAGGCCCCCTGGCGACAGGCGGGCCTTCTTGCTTTTCTGACACACCATGCCCAACCGCATCCTTCTGTTCTGTGCCCTGACGGCCCTCACCGGCTGCTCCAAGAAGGGCGGTGACGACGACGCCGCGCTGCTGCCCCAGGTCAAGGCCGGGCTGGCCGAACGCGAGTCGAAGCTGAACAGTTACCGCATCGCTGGCACCGTGCAGGACACGGGGCAGGAGCCGGTGACGTTCACCTTCGACTACCGCGCCCCGCAGCGGCTTCGGGGTACGCTGGGGCCGCCCGCCTCGCGCACCTTCTCGTGGGACGGCACCCGCTTCTTCCAGCGGCTCGACGCGGAGAAGCAGTTCATCACCTTCGCCTCGGAGCTGCCGCCCGCGCGGCTCGCGGGCTTCCTGTCGGAGACGTTCCACCCCTTCATCCCCGAGGGCTTCCGGACGCCGCTCCTCCTGAGCAATACCACCGTCCGCCGCGCCACCCACCCCCAGGCGCCGCAGGCGGTGGAGTTGACACAGAAGCTGGAGGGCGAGGCCCAGGGGCTGGAGATGACGTACGTGCTGCGCTGGCCGCAGCTCGACTTCCTGGCCCGCAGGACCCGGTCCCCCGGAGGCGCCGAGGCCGAGGAGCGCATGGAGGAGGAGGACTGCGACGCCACCCTGGGCCTGTGCGTGCCCAAGCGACTCGGCCGGTGGCAGGGAGGCAAGCGCGTGGGGGAGACGGTGCTGACGCAGGTGAGGCTGGGCGCGCCCCTGCCCAACGACGCCTTCACGCTCACCGCGCCCGAAGGTTACGACGTGCAGACGCGGACACTGGTGCCGTCGTCGCCCACCCCTCCGCCCACGGACGGTTGACCGCCACCCTCGGCGTCCCCACCTTCGGGGCCGAGGGCCAAGGCAAATGGTGGAAAACGTCATCTTCGACGTGGATGGAACGCTGGTGGACTCCGTGGACGAGCACGCCGAGACGTGGCGGCGCGCCTTCCTTCACTTCGGCCGGGACATCCCGTTCGCGCACGTGCGCAGCCAGATTGGCAAGGGCGCCGACCAGCTCATCCCCGTCTTCTTCAATGATGAGGAAGTGGAGCGCTTCGGCAAGGAGTTGGACGAGTACCGTAGCAAGCTCTTCCTGAGCGAGTTCCTGCCCAAGGTGCGTCCCTTCCCGCGCGTGCGGGAGCTGTTCCAGCGGCTGCGCGCGGGCGGGGTGCGCATCGTGCTCGCCTCCAGCGCGAAGGACGAGGAGCTGAAGCATTACGTGAAGCTGTGCGGCATCGAGGGCCTGTTCGAGGACAAGACGAGCCAGGACCAGGTGGACAAGAGCAAGCCCCACCCGGACATCTTCGAGGCCGCGCTCGCGCGGCTGGGCAAGCCGAGCCCCGACGTCACCGCCGTGGTGGGAGACACGCCCTACGACGCGCTCGCCGCCAACAAGCTGAACCTGCCGACGGTGGGTGTGCTGGCCGGGGGGTTCCCGCCGGACGACCTTCGCGCCGCGGGCTGCCGCACGCTGGTGAAGGACCCGGCGGAGCTGCTCGCGCGGTACGAAGCGTCCCGCCGCGAGTGGCCCTGGAACGAGCTGGACGCGGGACCGGCGGCGAAGAACGACGAGCGCCGCTGAAGGCGGGAGCACCGCGCCCTGCCCCATCCCCCCGTGTGCGAGGGATGGGGCAGTGGCCTTGAACGCTCAGCTGCGTGAGCGCGTGGTGCGGGACCGCGGGCTCCGTGACGTGCGTGATGGCGTGCCACGGCGCGCGGTTCCCCGCGACGCGGCGCGGGTGCGCTTCGTCGTGGCGCGCTTCGCGGTGGCGCGGCGCGGCGCGACGCCCCGGGCCGCGGTCGCCTTGGAGCCCGAACGCGAGGCCCGCGTGGGCTTGCGCGTGCGGCTGGGCGAAGCCGTGGCGCGCTTGGCGGCGGTGGCCTTGCCCCCCTTGCGGCCCGCCTTGCGCGCGTTCTTCCGCGCCAGCGGCCGGCTGCGCGCGGCCTTGGCGTTGCTCCCCGAGCCCCCCTTCTTCATCCCGCCTCCCGTGAGCTTGTTCACGGTGGCCCAGGCCCGGGCCTCGGCCGTCTTCTCGGAGGTGCCGCGCTTCTCGTAGCCCTCCTCGATGCGCGCGGCCATCCGCTTCTGCTTCGCCGTGTACTTCGTCTTGCTTCCTCGTGCCATGCGCCTTGCTCTCCCTGCACGACTGACACCTGCATGGGGCCAGCTTCAGCGCAGAGGTGAGCAGTCACCCACCCATTCGGAAGCGCGTGGCCGGATGGACATGTCCGCAACCCGATGCATGCAGGCACGCCGCCCGGGCACCGGACACGGGGAATGCACCGGCGGGCAGGGCGACGCGCGTGAGAAAGCCGCCCCTGGCCCCGCCCTCCGTGCCGCTGGGCAGACAGAGGGTGCGTGCACAGATTCGCGTGCGACACGAAAGAGGAGGCACCCTGGAACCCGCCCTCATCAAACCCCCGCGCCGGCCGGACCTGGATGACGGCCCCGCGGTGTTGGTGGTGAACACCCGCTCGCGCTCGGGCCGCGAGGCCTATGAGACCGCCAGGGATGCACTCGCGGAACGGGGCGTGGTCCTCACCGAATGTCACGCGCTCTCCCGGGCGGAGCGGCTGGACGCGGTGGTGGAGCGGATGGCGGCGCTGGGGACCCGCCGCATCATCGTGGGAGGCGGCGACGGCACGCTGAGCCGCGCGGTGGGCCGCCTGCTGGGCCGCGACGTGACGCTCGGCGTGCTGCCCCTGGGCACCGGCAACGACTTCGCGCGCTCGCTGGGAATCCCACCCGAAATCGAGGCCGCGTGCGACGTCATCGCCCAGGGCTACACCGCCCGCGTGGACGTGGGCCTGGCCAACGGGCGCCCCTTCCTCAACGCGGCCAGCCTGGGCCTGGCCACCGGCATCGCCCGGCGGCTGACGAAGCGGTTGAAGCAACGCGCGGGGAAGCTGGCCTATCCCGTGGCGGCGGCCGCCGAGGTGAAGGACCTCAAGCCCTTCCACATCCGGCTGAAGGCGGACGAGCGAGAGCTGTCGCTGGACGTGCTGCAGCTGGTGGTGGGCAACGGCCTCTACCATGGCGCGGGGAACATGGTGGCGCCGGACGCGCGGCTGGATGACCGGCGGCTGAACGTCTACGCCATCGCGGCGCCGTCGGCCGCGTCCGGACTGGAGGGCACGGGGCTGGGGCAGTTGCAGGACATCGCCACCCTGGTGCGCGTGGCCCTGTCGCTGCGCACCGGTGAGCACGTGGAACACCCCGCCGTCACCTCGCTGCGCGCGGCCCGGCTCTATGTGGAGTCGGAGCCCCTCCAGGAAGTGAACGCGGACGGAGAGCTCGTGGGCCGCACGCCCATGCGCTTCGAGGTGGCCCCCGCGGCCCTGCGGGTCTACGCCCCCGCGCCCTCCTGAAGTTTCGTATCCGAGCGCGGCTGGCCTACACTGTGGGTACTGCCGCGACGGCACCGGCCGGACGCGGGGAGGCCGGACCCGTGCGCCATCGAATTCCGCTCCTGATCGCCTCGCTCCTCGCCATCGCGGCCGTGCTGCTGCTGTGGTTCCGGATGCCCACGCCCGCGGCGGGCCCCACGGCCCCGCGGCCGGAGACCCCCGCCCTGGCCGCGCCAGCCGTCGTCACCGGCCCCGCGCCTCGCGCCAGCGCGCCGCCTACGCCCACGCTGGAGAGACCGCCGGCCCCGGACGTGGGCGCGTTCGTGGTCCGCGTGATGGGCACGCGGGGCCCGCTGGAAGGCGCGCGCGTGCGGGCCTACCTGCGCGTGGCGGATGACGGCAGCGGCACCTCGCCCTGGCGGCTCGCCGGGGATGGCGCCACCACGGAGGGCGGCGTGCTGCGCCTGCCCGCGGGCCCGGGAAGCTACCTGCTCTCCGCGCACGCCCCGGACCACGGCCCCGCGAGGCTGGAGGCCACGCGGCCCCTGGGTGAGGCGGAGACGGCCGTCGAGCTGCGCCTGTCCGGCGGCGTGTCCCTGCGGGGCCGCACGGTGGCCGAAGGGCGCGAGGAGCCCGTCCCGCTCGCGACGCTGACCCTGCGGCCCTACCCCGGCACGCCCACGGCCTGGGCCACCGCCACCGCGCTCCCCGAGGAAGCCGCGGAGACGACGAGCGACGCCCAGGGCCGCTTCGCCTTCGCGCAGCTGGCGCCGGGCCGCTACGAGCTCACCGCCGAGGCGCCGGGGTTCAGCCGCCGCACGCTGCGCCTGCTCCAGGTCCCCCAGGCCGGGGAGGTGGTGGTGGGCCTGTGGGGCGCGAGCACCCTGGAGGGCTTCGTCGTCGACGCGAAGGGTCAGCCCGTCGCCGACGCGGAGGTGACGGCGTCCGGCGCCTCCGCGCCCCTGCGCACCACCACGGGCGAAGGCGGAGGCTTCGCGCTGGAGGTCAACGCGGGGACGTGGGTCGTGTCCGCGCGCCAGGGGCAGCAGGTGGGCCGCGTGGCCGGACCGCTGTCCGTCGCGCCGGGAGAGACGCTGCGCGGCCTGGTGGTGACGCTGGGCGCCGCCAGCGGCATGGCCGGCACCGTGTCCACGGTGGACGGCGTCCCCGTGCCTGACGCGGTGCTGGTGGCCACGCCCGCGGGTGGTGAGGGCGAGCTGGGCCGGGCCACCTCCGCGAAGCTGGGCACGTGGCGGCTGGACGTCCCTCCGGGCGAGTACGACGTCACCGTGCACGCCGCGGGCATGACGGGGCGGCTCGTCGAGGGCGTGGTGGTGGAGGCCGGTCGCCACACGCCCGTGGACGTGCGGCTGGAGCCCGCGACGGCGGTGCTGGAGGGCCTGGTGGCGGACGCGGAGGGACGCCCCATCGAGGGCGCCCAGGTGAGCGCCGAGCCGCGGTCGCTCTCGGGCCTCACGCACACCACGCTCACCGACGCCCAGGGCGCCTGGCGGATGGAGGGGATGGAAGCGGGCCCCACCTCCGTGGGCGCCCGGCGCGAGGGCTCGCAGCGGTGGACCTCCCGGACGGAGACCTTGAAGGCCGGACAGGTGACGCGCGTGGACTTCACGCTGGCCGACTCCGGCTCGGTGTGGGGACAGGTGACGCGGGCGTCGGGCGCCCCCCTCACGGAGCCCGCGTTGATTCACGCCGTGCCGCGAGGTGGCTCGGGGACGGCCTCGACCGAGACGGACGCGGAGGGCCGTTTCCAGTTCGAGCTGCCCGCGGGCGTGTACCAGCTCGTCGCGTTGCCGCACGCGACGGCCGCCATCTACTTCCACATGGAGAGAGACCCGTCGGTGTCCGTGCCCGAAGGCGGCACCGTGCGGCAGGACCTGGTGCTGAAGGAGGACGCCGTGCTGTCCGGCGTCGTGCTGGAGCCCTCCGGCGTGCCCAGTCCGCTGGCCATCGTGGCCGCGCTCCAGGGCGGAGACTTCCCCATGACGCGCACGGAGCGCGCGGACGAGACGGGCCGCTTCAGCATGCCGCCTCGGCCCCAGGGGGCCAGCCCGCTGGAGCTGGTGGCGCACAACGCGGGGCGCGTGGGCCGGCTGTCCGGCGCGCATGAGAGCCAGGCCCCGCTCACGCTGCGGCTCGAGCCCGCGGCCACCCTGCGCGGGCGCGTGGTGACGGGAAGTGGCGCGCCCCCGGACGGCTTCACGTTGGAGCTGCGCGAGGCCAACGGCGAGGAGCTGCCCTGGGCGGGCGCGTGGCCCACCTCGCGGCGCTTCCCCGGCAGCACCTTCGTGATGCCGGATGCGCCCGCGCAGGCCTTGAAGGTCACGGTGCGCACCGAGGACGGCCGCACAGGCGAGGTCCAGGTGGCCCTGCGTCCCGGCGCCACGTCGGACGTGGAGGTGCCCCTCACCGGCGGCGTGGCGTCCATCTCCGGACGCGCGGTGTGGAGCCGCAACGGCGGCCCCGCGGCGGGCGTGGCGGTGTTCCTCGACAAGGCCGTGGGCCCGCGTCCGGACGCGCTCACCGGGACGGATGGCCGCTTCCGCTTGAGCGACGTGCGCCCGGGCGTCCACACCGTGCGGCTGCTGCCCCCCGAGGGACGCGTGGAGACGCGCACCGTGAAGGTGGCCGAGGCCGAGGCGACGGACGTGGGCGACGTGACGGTGGCGCCCCGCCGGGCCACCCCGGGCACGCTGGGCGCGGGCTTCAGCGAGGACCGGGGCCACGTCGCCTTCGCCTGGCTGACGCCCGACGGGCCCGCGGCGCGCGCGGGCGTTCACGTGGGAGACCGCCTGGTGGCGGTGGACGGCCAGGTGGTGCGCGCCAGCTCGGAGGCCGAGGTCCGCACGCGCGGCGCGCCCGGTACGCCCGTGCGGCTGCAGGTGCGGCGCGCGGGCGGCGAGGAGGAGGTGCTCGTCACCCGGGCGGAGTGACGGGCGCTACACCTTGTCCAGCACGCGCGACAGCACCTGCGCGGTGAAGTTCACCAGCGGAATCACGCGCCGGTAGTCCATGCGCGTGGGGCCGATGACGCCCACCGTGCCCAGCACCTGCTCCTGGTTGCCGTAGGGGCTGGCGATGACGGTGACGTCGCCGGCGGCGGAGAAGTCGCTCTCCGCGCCGATGAAAATCTGCATCTCGTTGGCCACCTGCACCCGGTCCAGCAGCGACAGCAGCTTGTGCTTCTCGTCCAGGGCCTTGAAGAGCGCGCGCATGCGCTCCACGTCCGCGAACTCCGGCTGCTCCAGGAACGAGCCCGTGCCCTGGATGAGCACCCGCTCCGTGGTGGCCAGGTCCGTGGCCGCCGCGCCCAGCTTGAGCGCCTTGGCCGTCAGCGCGTTGTAGAGCGCCTGCTCCTGGTCCATCTCCGTGCGGATGCGCTCGCGGGCCTCCTCGAGCGGCACCTCGCGAAGGAGCTCCGACAGGTAGTTGCTCGCCTTGAGCAGCTCGTCGGAGGTGATGGGGAACTCCACGGTGATGGCCTTGTTGACCACCTGGCCGCTCTGCCCCACCAGGATGGCGAGCACCCGGTTCTCCCGCAGGCGGACGAACTCGATGCGCCGGAACACCGCGGACTCCGGCCGCGGCGTCACCACGACGCCCGCGTGGCGCGTCAGCGAGTGGAGGATGCGGCTGGCCTCGCCCAGCATCTCCGCCAGGTCGGCCTCGTGCGCGAGCCCCGCGTGGATGAGCTCCCGGTCGCGCGGCGTCGGGTCCTTCAGCTTCACCAGCGTGTCCACGTAGAAGCGGTAGCCCAGGTCCGTGGGGACGCGCCCGGCCGAGGTGTGGGGCTTCTCCAGGAAGCCCAGCTCCTCCAGGTCGGCCAGCACGTTGCGCATGGTGGCGGAGGACACCTCGAACCCCGACCTGCGCGTGAGCTGCTGGCTGCCGACCGGCCCGCCCGTGGAGATGTACTCCTGCACGACGGCGCGGAGGACCTCCTTCTCACGTTCACCCAGCTCTTCGGACATCCCTGGCGCTCACTCCGGAGCTCCGGCGCGGCGGCACCCTCCGCCCTGGCTCCTGGGGAAAGTCTAAGAAAGCGGCCCCGTGCATTCAATCCGGGAGCCGCCATGTCCCTACGGGCAACCGAGCGCGACATTCCCGACGCCCTCCCCCGCCCGCCTGCCAGCCGCCCTGACGCCCGGGTGCGCCGCCGCGGGACTGTACTCTTCAGGAAACGGCCGGGCTGTGAGGTGTGGCAATGCCCACATGGCCGGCGAAATGCGGCGGCTGTACAAGCCGCGCCGTGCTCGCCTCGCGTGCCGAGTCCCTTCCCGTCGCACCGTCAGCCCCCGTCAGTCTGCCCTCCGGAGACGTCCTTCCCGGTGGCGCCCAGCGCGGGTGGCTTATCGCCAGCCTCCTGTCACTTTACGTTATTTGGGGCTCCACGTATCTGGCCATCCGCTGGGCACTGGAAGGCGGCCTGCCGCCCTTCCAGATGTCGGGTGTCCGTTTCATGCTCGCCGGCGCGCTGCTCTTCGCGGTGCTGTGGCTGCGCGGCGCGCCGGTGCCCACGGCGCGGCAGTGGGGTGCCAGCGCGCTGGTCGGCCTGTTGCTCCTGGGCGTGGGCAACGGCGGGCTCGTCTTCGCGCAGCAGTCGGTGCCCTCCGGCGTCGCGGCCCTGGTGGTGGGCAGCCTGCCGCTGTGGACGGCGCTGTTCGGCGGGCTCTTCGGCCAGTGGCCCGGACACACGGAGCGCTGGGGCCTGGCGATTGGCTTCGGCGGCATCGTCCTGCTCAACCTGGGCAGTGACATGGGCGGAAGCCTCCTGCCCACGCTGGCGCTGCTGGTGTCGCCCTTGAGCTGGGCGCTGGGCTCGGTGTGGAGCCGCCGGCTGCCCATGCCGCGAGGGCTGATGTCCACCGCGGCGCAGATGCTGTGCGGTGGCGTCGTCATGCTGGTCTTCAGCTTGGTGATTGGGGAGCGCCCCACGGGCATGCCCACGCCCAGGGCGGTGCTGGCGTTCTTCTACCTGGTCGTCTTCGGCTCGCTGGTGGGCTACAGCGCCTATGGCTACCTGCTGCGCAACGCGCGCCCGTCGTTGGCCACCAGCTACGCGTACGTCAACCCGGTGCTGGCGGTGTTCCTGGGCGGCATCCTGGCCGGAGAGACGATGACGCCCACGGCCTGGCTGGCCATGGGCGCCATCCTGGGCGCGGTGGTGCTTCTGACGCGCAAGAAGTGACGCGGCTCAGTTGACGAGCAGCACCTTGCCCACGCCGCCTTGCTCCGCGAGCTTCTGCGCTTCCTTCACCTGCTCCAGCGGGAAGCGCTTGCTCACGGGGATGACCAGGTCGCCCTTGGCCACCGCTTGCCCCAGCTGCGTCAGGCGGCGCGAGTCCGGGTGCGCGAGGATGGCGCGCACGGTGATTTGGCGGCCCTTGGCCTCGGGAGGCTCACCCAGGACGCTGCCCAGGGTGCCGCCGGGCTTCACCTTCTCCAGCACGCGGGCCACCACCTGACCGCCCACGGTGTCCGCCACCGCGTCCAGCATGGGCAGCTTGGAGAACTCGTCCGCGGCGTCGAGCGCGAAGACGCCGTCCACGCCCAGCTTCTGCGCCTCGGCCTTCTGGCTGGCGCGCACGCCGGCCAGCACCTTCGCGCCCCGCGCCTTCGCGGCGAAGACGGCGGCGCGGCCCACGGCGCCCAGCGCGCCGATGACGAGCACCGTGTCTCCCTTCTTGGGATTCACGGCCTCTTCAATCAATTGCACGCCCGTGAGCGTGACGAGCGGGAGCGCGGCGGCGTCCTTGAGGTCGATGGACTCGGGCACCTTCGCCCAGGCGTCCACCGGCGCGACCACCTTCTCCGCGTAGCCGGCGTTCACCACGCCCATGACGCGGTCTCCGGGCTTGAAGTCGGTGACGCCCGAGCCCACTTCGATGACCTCGCCGGCCACGTCCCGGCCCAGGATGGTGGGGAACTGCACGGGCATCCACGCCTTCATGTCTCCGCGCCGGATCTTCCAGTCCACCGGATTGATGCCGGCGGCGGTGACGCGGACCTTCACCTCGCCCGGACCGACCTTCGGCTCGGGCATGTCCTGAACAGCGAGCGCATCCACGTCTCCATAGGACTTGAGCACCACGGCTTTCATGAGCGCCTCCTCGGTGAAAGAGCTGACGACGGGCGAAGGGTAAGCACCCGAGGACGGCGACAGACGTGACGCCTGCCCGGCCCTGCCTCCCCCGAGCAGGACCGTGGCGAGCAGGCGGGCACGCGCGGTGCTCTCACGAATGCCGGAAACAGCCTCACTCGTTGGGACGGCCCAGCTGGAGGTGGGAGCGTTCGTTCCACACGACCACCGGCTTTCCCTCCGCGTCCAACGCCAGGCTGGAGGGCAACGACGCCCCCGTGCGGACATGCGACAACCGATGCGGGCCATCGTTCAGCCACGTCGTGTAGATGCCCGGGTACGACGCGCTCCCGAAGAACGTCACCACCACGCGGCCCGCGCCATCCACGGCGACCGACGGCCAGCGGCGCAGGTCACTGTGGTGGCTCAATTCCCGGCCCTCGGGTTTGAGCGTCCACTCCGTCCCCGACCAGCGCGCGACCATCACATCCCCAGCGAACATCCCCGACAGGCGCCACTCCGCCCAGACCAACACGGGCTGGCCGTCCGGGCCCGTGGCCATCGCGGGCTCCGTGGCGTGTTGCGTCCGAAAGGCTTCGAACGCGTAGACGAGCCGTCCCCCCATCGGCGCCCAATGGGAGCCTGTCCAGTGCCGGGCGTACATGCCCGCGCCAGCGTCCTGGGACAGGGTCTCCGCCCACGCCAGGAAGACACCTCCAGCACCGTCGGCACTCAACGCGGGGGCATCCTCGGAGACCGTTGCCTCCGGCCCCGTGCCCACCCGCTGGACGTCTCCCAGCGACACCCATTGCTCGGACTCCCAACGCCGGACGTGGACGCCCTCGGTGGCGCTCCACGCGACGACAGGCCGCCCTTCGCTGTCGAGGGTCAATGCGGCGGCATGAAACCCGCCCGCCCCCGGCGCGTTCAGACGTGAGCCGAGAGGCTCCCAGGTGGAGTCCTCGCTCCAGCGGAAGACGTGCAGCGTGGGTCCCTCGTCCGAGCGAAGGTCTCGCTGCTGAAAGGCCACCACAGGGCGCCCGTCCGCGCCCACCGCCAACAGCGGTGAGGACACACGCCGCCAGCCGAACACCGCCGATTCATCCACGTTGAATGGCGCGCCCACGAGGCTCCAGGTGCCGCCCTCCAGGCGCCCCACGACGATGTGATGTCCCCCCTCGGCTTCGGGGTACGCCGTCAACCCTTCGGCATCGGCGTACGCGACGACCATCGCGCCGCCGGGCGCCATCGCCACCACGGGCCGGCCCGAGACGTTGGCCGGAGCGGTCGCTTGAGGCGGCCGGGGGAACGAGAGCTCCGGTGCCACCCTGAAAGCGGGCATCGTCCAGGTCCAAATGAACGTGGGCCCCATGTAGGGATTGAACGGCGCGGGGTTGCCCGCGAGGTCCGAGATGCCCTCCAGGCTGACCGCGGCGCGACCATTGGACGGCAAGCTCCAGTAGGACGCGCTGACCGACGCCGTCAGGGTCCGGCGGTCTTCGGACAACCACACTTGATGACTGGTGGCCCCCCCGGAATTGACTTCATGATGAAAACGAAGCCGCTGCATGTCCTGGATTCGCACGGGCTCCGAGAAGGTCGCTCGCAACATCGAGGCTTCCCCCCAAGCCACGTTGGCCCCCGAGGGAACCACGTCGATGACCGAGGGCCCCGTGCGGTCCACCGACACCGGGTGCTCCTCGCTCGTGAAGAAGTGCCCCTTCCAGAGCGCGCGCGCCTGAAGTTGATGGACGCGCTCCTCCTCCACCGTCGTGTCCCAGGCGAACTGAAAGGGAGGCAGCATCGTGGCCAGCAACCTCCCGTTCCGGAGGAGCTCCACCCGGTCGGGCGTCCCGCCCTCCGTCTGCACCGTGACGAGGAGGGTGCCATTGACGTGCTCCATGCCTCGGGCGTTGTTGATCTCCAAGTGAAGCGGAGCGACCGGTGGAGGCGGCTGGGGCGTGCCGTCGGAGACCGTGCCACAGCCGGCCACGGCCAGCGCGGCCGTCAGCAGCACGGGACGACAGGGCTTCAAGAGAGACTTGTTTGACATGGAAGTTCCTGACCAGGCGGAAGAGACACGCTTTGGACACGCGGGCGGGCGGGATTGGGAACCGTGATTCCCAACCCCGCCCCTGGCTCACCGCGTCTGATACACGGGCTCCGGGAGGGCCATGCCCCATCCCGGGTACTTCCCTTCCCGGTTCAGCCGCCCCAGGCTGAGTTCCGTGGCGCCGCCCCACACGAACACGGGCCGGCCTGTCTCATCCAACGTCATGGCCACGGGCCCGCTGTAGCCCCCGACACGCCGAGCGCTCTGGGTTTGGTGGGAGCCGAAGATGGGCAGGTAGGTCCAGATTTCGTAGTTCGAGTTGGAACCGGTACTGCGGAGAAACGACACCAGCTCGCGTCCCTGGGCATCGACGGCGACCACCGGCGACCGCGAAACCCAGCCAGGAGCGCCCTCGCCCACGGAGGCCACATCCTCGAGCGACCAGGAGGTCCCCGACCAACGGGCGACCACCAACTCCTGTCGAAAGGGGCGCGGGAACTCCTTATGCTCAGCCCAGACCACCACGGGCCGTCCGTCCGGCGTCGTGGCCATCGAGGGCGCATTCACCTCGAAGACCGTTGGGTCCGAGGCCCGGAGAAGCCGGCCCCCCACCCGCTCCCAATCCTGACCATTCCAATGCCGGACATACATGCCCGGCCTGTTGTCCCAGGTCTCGGCCTCCGCCCAGGCCAGGAAGAGCCCTCCTGCGCCATCTGCGCTCAGCGCGGGCGCATGTACGGCGATCCGAGATTCCCGGCCAACCCCTTCCCGCTGAATGCCTCCGAGTGGCTGCCAGGTCTCCGCCTCCCACCGGGCGACGTGAATGCCATCACTGGCACTCCACGCCACGACGGGCCGGCCTTCGCCGTCCACGACGAGCGCGGCATCATACAACTCCGCTTCGGAGGGAGGGTTCAGCGGAGAGCCCATCGGGACCCACTCCGACGACGTCCACCTGAAGACGTGAAGCGTGGGCCGGCTCCATCCTGAAGACCATTGAAGGAAAGCCACCATCGGATTCCCCTCCGAGCCCAAGGCCAGTAAGGGGGAAGACACCCGGACATTGTCTCCCACCGGGAAGGGCTCGCCCACGGTGCTCCAGGTCTCTCCGGACTGACGGCGCACCACCATCCGCGCACCGACACCGGAAAAGACGGGCTCCGAAACCAGCGTGGCATCCGCGATGGCGACCACCGCGGCATGCTCCGCATCCATGACCACGGACGGGCGCCCCACGGGTTTGCCGGAGTACACGACCTCGCTTCTGTAGGCAGGAACAGTCCAGGTCCAGGCGTGGAACGGTCTGCCGGACGCGTTCACCCGGATGGGATTGCCCGCCAGGTCCGCGATGCCCTCCAGCGACAACGTGGCGGAGCCATCGAGCGAATGCGCTGGGCCCGGCGGCATCCCCATGATGGGCGCGAACAGGCTCAGCCTGTCATCCGCCAGCCGCAGGTCCTCCTGCCAGGTCATGCCGTAGAGCTGGTACTCGAACTTCAATGTGTCGGCGTCGGTAATCTGGATGGGTTCCGAGAAGGTCACCCGGAACGTCGTCGCGTCCGGCAAGGTGTGGTTGTCGTGCGACGGAGAAATCGCGACCACCTCGGGACGGGTTCGGTCCACGGAGACGAGGAGTTCCTCGCTGAGGAGCTCACGGCCCGCCCACTCCACGCGGGCCTGAAGCCGATGGACGCGCTCCTCTTGCTCTCGCGTGTCCCAGGTGAACTGGAACGGCGGCACCAGCGTGGCCAGCGGTTCCCCTTCATGGAGCAGCTCGACCTTGTCGGGGGTGTTGCCCTGGAACCGAACGGTGACGAGGAGGTTTCCGTTCACATACTCCATGCCGCGTGCGCCGTTGAGCTCCAGTTGAGGAGGGGCCAACGGCGGTGGATTCCGGGACGAACCATCGGAGACCTCACCGCACCCCACCAGCGACAGCGTGGTGAAGAGCAGCGTGGTTCGCGCGAAGGATGAAGCGAGACAGCGAAACATGGAGGCTCCCAGTGTGGCGTGACGTGCTCCCTTGAGACACGCGAGCGCGCGCGACTGGGAACCTGGCGGCGTCAGAAGTTCCAGCCCAGCCCCGCGCCAACACTCGCGAGCGGCGACAGCTCGGCGCCCTGGGGCAGCGGCATCACCGCCGCTCCCACGGAGCCCGTGACGACCAGCGACACGCGCTCGACGCCCACCCAGGCCGACGCGCTGACACCCCCGTAAGGCGCCGTCCCCGTCCGGGGCGTGCCCTGTTCGTTCTGGAAGAGGACCAGGGCGCCCAGCTCCGGGCCCACCGTCAGCGCGGCCACCTGAAACGGGAACCGGCGCCCCATGCCCAGCCGCAGGGACAATTCGGTCTGGTGGATGCCGCGGCTCACCGTGGAGCCACTGGCCCGACCCGCGAACGTGCCCCACACCACATCGAGGAGCCCAGGACGAATGGGCGCGTTGAAGAAGGCCTGGAGTTGCCCGCCCGTGCTCGAACCGAAGTTGCTCGCCGTCCGCGTCGCGAAGGCGCCGCCCACGTGCAGCGCGCCGCGCCAGCCCTGGGGGCCCTTGGCCTTCAGCGCGACCAGCGTCCCCTTGCGGAGCAGCGGCTCATCCACCAGCGCATGGCCCTTGTCGGGCACCGCGACGCGCATCTCCAGCCACGCATCCTCCCGCCGCGAGCGCAGGCGATAGCCTCCCGGCGGCAGCGCCAGCATCACCGGGCCGTTCCCCTTGGAGAACACGCCCATCACCATGCCGTCCTGCTCCGAGGCCACCACCCATTCGCCCGGCTCGGGCACGGTGATGAGCAGCCGGCTGGGCGCGAGCACGGGCTCGGTGAGCACCAGCTCGCCCTGCCCCTTCAAGTCGAAGTGGAAGTTGGGATGCTGCGTCCCCGCGCGGGTCAGCAACGTGGACTCCACCGTGCGCCCATACGCGTAGGCATAGGACTCCTGGAGCGTGACACGCCCGTCGCGGTTGAGGTCCCCCGCGCCGCGCAGGCCCGCCAGCAGGTGGTGCGTGAAGAAGGAGCCCTGGAGGTCATCGGCCTCCTGCGAGGCCTCGTCCGCGCTGGACGACGTGACGATGACGCGGCCCTTGATGGCGGGCGCGGACCACTGCACCAGTCGCTCCTCCACCGGCTCCAGTCCCTTGACGCGCGTGGCGGCGCCCGAGCGGCACGAGTCGATGAACATCACCGCCACGCCCACGGGCGAGCCCTCCATGAACGACACCAGGTCCTTCACGGGCAGGCGCGTCCCGGACAGGTGCAGCGATTCGCCATCAGCGTGGCTCGACACGTAGACGAGGAGCTGGTCGCCCGGCGCGGCGTCACGCGCCATGCGCTCCCGCAGCGCCTTCAGGGCCGCCTTCACCCGGCCCGCATCCGCGCCCAGGACGAGCTGGGCGTCCTCCGGGTGGAGGCCTCCCGCGTCCCGGAACAGGGTGAACATGCGGCGCGCGTCCGCGTCCGCGAAGCGCAGGGTCTCATCGGAGGCCAGCCCCTGGTTGGCCCCGATGAGCAGCGCGTAACGCCTGGGCGGCGGCGCATCCTGAGAGGGGGACTGGGACAGCAGCGCGGCGGTCAGCAGCGAGAGCAGCATCATGGGCCGGAGCTCACGGGGACGGCGAGGCGGTAGTGGTGCGCCGCGCCGTCCAGTGGCGCGGGGAACTGACAGTCCGAAAGCTGCGTGCGTGTGGCGCAGACGGCGGCTCGAATCGCCAGGGCCGCGCGGCCCGGCTCGGCCGGCAGCGGCGCGTCCGAGAAGAAGGCGTCCAGCACGAAGTCACCCGGCGTGACGATGAACGTGGGTGGTATCACCAACGCGGCCGGGTCTCCCGACTGCGTGCCTCGCGAGGGCCACAGGAGCGCCACCTTCCCTGTCGCGTCCGTGGCGAACACCAGCGCGTACCGGTAGGGCGCCGCTTTCAGGGACAGCGTCACCACGTCGCCGGGTGACAGCGTCGCGTCCACGGCGCCATCCGACTGCCGCACCACGGACACGAAGGGGCCGCCCTTGATGCGAACTCCGTCCGGCGGCTCGCGCAGGACCACCACGGATGCCAATCCGAGGGCCGCGGCCAGGGGGACGGCCCACAGCCACTTCCTCGGCGAGTCCCGGCTGGGTGTCACGAACCGGGTGAACCAGCGTGTCCACGAGAACGCCGCTTCTTCTTCCGCGGACTCCTCGTGCTGCGCCAACACCCGCGACCGCGTCCACGCGAACTCCGGTGCCACGCGCGCCGCGCCCGCCGCGTCGCGCAGCCGGGCCAGCTTCGCCTGACACGCAGCGCACGTGGCGAGATGCGGCGGAGGCGCCGCGTCGCCGACGACGAGCTCATCCAATGCCAGCCTCGAAAGGTGTCCGCTCATGGCCGGGGCTCCAGCGCGAGCTCGCGAGCCCGGGAACGCACCTTCTCCAGCTCGCGCCCCACCGTCTTGCGCGACAGGCCCACCACCTCCACGATTTCCTCCTGCGTGAGCGCGTCCACGAAGTGGAGCGTCGCAATCTGGAGCGCGCGCTCATCCAGCTCGCGGGCCAGCACGCGCAGGAGGTTGCGCGCCTCCACCTCCTGCGGGTCCGAGCCCACCTCCGCGGTCTCATCGGGTGCGTCCCAAGGAACGTCCTTCAGCGCCCGGCTGCGCAGCATGTTGAGGCAGACATGGGTGGTGACCTGGAAGATGTAGGTCATGGGGCGTGCCTCCGCGCGAAACGCCCCACCGGACTTGAGCAGGCGGCAGAAGACCTCCTGCACCGCGTCCCAGGCATCCGAGTCGCGGCCAAGCAGGGTCCTTGCCCTCCCGTGAACGGTGGGCGCGTACTTTTCATAGAGGTCGGCGAGCTCCGAGGCGCCTAGTCCCCGGACCATTTTCTCTCCACGCCCATTTCGACACGCGACCGTGCCAGCGTGGGAACTCCGCCCCTAGAAAAAACGAGGCCCCCTCTCGGAGGAGGCGCTCAGTTCGGGGTACGGGTCGCCGCGTCCGGGTGCGCGTTGACGCCGGGGGCTTCCGTCTCGCGTGGCAGCCACACGTGGAAGGTGGAGCCCCCTCCCGCGACGCCGGGGGACTCCACCCAGATGCGGCCGCCGTGCTGCTCGACGATGCCCTGGCTGATGGTGAGCCCCAGGCCCAAGCCGCCGTACTTGCTGCCGTGCGCGCGGCCGAAGCGCTCGAAGATGAGCGCCTGCTTCTCCTTGGGGATGCCCACGCCGGTGTCCGTCACCGACAGGTGGACGCCCTCGTCGCGCTCCCCCTGGACCCGCACCCACACGGGGCCGCCCTCGGGGGAATACCGCAGCGCGTTGGACAGGAGGTTGGTGAGCACCTGGTCCAACCGGCCCCGGTCCCACGTCCCCTCCAGACGCTCCGCCGCCTCGACGTGGATTTCATGGCCCTGGGACAACACGGCCATGCGGTCCCGCGTCTCATGCACCAGCTGGTTCAGGTCGAACCGCTCCAGCTCCAACGACAGGCGGCCCGCCTGGAGCCGGCTGATGTCGAGCAGGTCCTCCACCAGCTTGGCCATCCGGTCGATTTGCCGGTTGATGATTTTCAGCGACTTGCCCGGCCCGGCCTCCGTCTCGCCGCCCAGCTTCAGCAGCGCCAGGTGCGCGTGGCCCTTGGCCGCGGCCAGCGGCGTGCGCAGCTCGTGGCTCGCCGCCGCGAGGAACGCGTCCTTCGCCTCGCTGGCCATGCGCAGCGCCGTCTCCGCGCGCTGCCGCTCGGTGATGTCGCGCGCCACGGAGATGAAGCGCCCCGGGCCGCCATCCGCGGCCACGTACTGGAGCACCACCTCCACCGGCACCTCCGAGCCATCCCGCCGCCGGTGGCTGGTGGAGTACGTCTGGCTGGGCAGGGTGCCGCTCACCAGCGGCGCCAGCAGCTTGCGGAAGCCCGCCTCGTCGAAGGCGCTCTCCACCTCCAGCACGGACAGCCCCACCAGCTCCTCCGCGCTGCTGGCGAGCTGCTTCGCCGCGCCCGCGTTGGCGTAGGTGAGCGTCAGCGAGTCCGGGGAGAACATGAGGACGCAGTCCAGCGTCGCGTCCAGCGTGGCCTTGAAGCGCCCCTGGGCCTCCTCCGCCCGGCGCTTGTCGTCGATGTCCGTGGCCACGGCAATCCAGCCGGCCAGCAGGCCATTCTCCTCCCGCTCCGGCACCGCGCGCGCCAGGTGCCAGCGGTACACGCCGTCGAAGCGGCGCAGGCGGAACTCGCGCTCCACGCGCTGGCCCATGCGGATGGCCTGCACCCACGCGGCGCGCATCCCCTCGCGGTCCGCCGGGTGGACGAACTCCAGGAAGGTGTTGAGCGACAGCGGCTGGTCCGCCTGGATGCCCGTGTAGTCGCGCGCGGCGCGGTTGGCGTAGGTGAAGCTGCCATCCGAGCGCGCCGCCCACATCACCTCGGGCAGCGACTCCGTGAGGCGCAGGTGGCGCAGCTCGCTCTGGCGCTCCAGGGCCTCGCGCTCGCGCTGGCGCAGGAGCACCGCCTGCCGCTGGAGCTGCTGCTCCTTGAGGAACAGGTCCACGAAGACGCTGACCTTGGAGCGGAGGATTTCAGGGTCGAACGGCTTGAGCAGGTAGTCCACCGCGCCGTGCGCGTAGCCCTTGAAGACATGGGCGGCGTCGCGGCTGAGCGCGGTGAGGAAGATGATGGGGATGGTGCGCGTGCGCTCGCGCTGCTTGATGAGGGTGGCCGTCTGGAAGCCGTCCAGCCCCGGCATCTGCACGTCCATCAGGATGACGGCGAAGTCGCGCTGCAGGAGGAACTTGAGCGCCTCCTCGCCGCTGGTGGCCTTCACCAGCTCCTGTCCCAACGGCTCGAGGATGGCCTCGAGTGCGAGCAGGTTGGACGGATGGTCGTCCACCATGAGGATGCTCGCCCGCGGCTGGGATGACCCTTCCTGGTTGCGTTCCGCGGTGATGTGTTCGCTAGGCGTCATTGAATGAAGTCGGCGGAATCAATCTGCCTGGGCCTCACGGATTCTCAAGCAAGGAGAGGCTAGGCGGCCCCTCGTCCGGACCCAAGCCCGGAAGAGGGGCGTCGTGCGGTAACCATCACTCAGGGAATCAAGCCGTCACCCAGAGACGGATGAGCTCCAGGAGCTTGTCGGTGTCCACGGGCTTGGGCAGGTAGTCGCTCGCGCCCGCGGCCATGCACTTCTCCCGGTCATCCTTCAGCGCCTTGGCCGTCACCGCGATGATGGGGAGGCTGGAGTACTTGAGGTCCTTGCGGATGGCCCGCATCGTCTCATAACCGTCCATCTCCGGCATCATCACGTCCATGAGGACGATGTCGGTGTCGCGGTGCTGTTCGAGCATCTCGATGGCCGCGCGGCCGTTCTCCGCGAACACCACCTGCATGCCGTGGTTCTCCAGCACGCTGGTGAGGGCGAAGATGTTGCGCATGTCGTCATCCACCACCAACACCTTGCGTCCGGCCAGTTCGCTCTCCGCGTCGTTGCGCTGAGCCAGGGCGGCGCGGGCGCGCGGCGGCAGGTTCTGGTCCAGCCGGTGGAGGAACAGCGCCGTGTCGCTCAGGAGCTGCTCGGGGCTCTTCGTCCCGCTCTTGAGGATGACACTGCCGGTGTAGCGGCGCAGGCGGGCCTCGTCCTTGGGCGTCAGCTCCTTGCCCGTGTAGATGACGATGGGCAGGTCGCGGAAGCGGTTCTGCGTCTTCACCTCCTCCACCAGCTTGATGCCGTCGGTGTCGGGCAGCATCAGGTCAATCACCACGCAGTCGAACTCGCCCGACTCCAGGCTCTGGAGCACCTCCTCGCCGGTGGCGACCGCCGTCACCGCGACGTCGCCGCCCTCGCTGAGCAGCTTCACCAGGCTGTCGCGCTGGACGTCGTCGTCCTCCACCAGCAGCAGCCGGCGCTCCTTGCGCTCCAGGAAGCTGGCCAGCTGGTTGAACACGCGCTCCAGGCCCTCCTTGCTGACGGGCTTGGTGAGGTAACCGAAGGCGCCCTGCGAGTTGCCCTGGTTCTTGTCCATGACGCTGATGACATGCACCGGGATGTGCCGCGTGCGGGCGTTGCGCTTGAGCCGGTCCAGCACGCTCCAGCCGTCCACCACCGGGAGCTGGATGTCCAGGGTGATGGCGTGCGGCTGGAACTCGTTGGCCATGGACAGGCCGGTGTCGCCGCGCGTGGCCACCAGGGCCTTGAAGCCCTTCTCCCGCGCCATCTGCACCATGATGCGGGCGAACTTCACGTCGTCCTCGATGATGAGCAGGACGCGGTCCCCCTCGCGGATGTGGTCGCGGTCATCCTCCACGGCCACGGGCGTGAGCAGGGACTCGATGGGCGGCGGCAGCGCCGCGTCCAGCACGTGGCCGCTGTCCGCCACCGGCGACGCGGCCGGAGCCTCCCGGCGAGGCAGCTCGGGCAGCGGAGGCAGCCGGGGAGACGGCTCCAGCGCCGGCGGGATGGACGGCAGCGCCTCCTCATCGGGGCTGAGGTACTCGGGCGGCAGGAACAGGGTGAAGCTGCTGCCCCGTCCCGGCTCGCTGCTCACCTGGATTTCGCCGCCCAGCAGCTTGGCGATTTCACGGCTGATGGACAGGCCCAGGCCCGTGCCACCGTACTTGCGCGCCGTGGAGCCATCCGCCTGCTGGAAGGCCTCGAAGATGAGGCGCTGCTTGTCCTTGGCGATGCCGATGCCCGTGTCCGTCACCACGAAGGCGAGCACCTGCCGCGAGGCACGGAGCACCGGGTGGTCGAAGCGCGAGCCCGCCTCGGCCAGCTTCACCTCGAGCTGCACGCCGCCCTCGTCCGTGAACTTGAAGGCGTTGGACAGGAGGTTCTTCAGCACCTGCTGGAGCCGCTGCGGGTCGGTGCGGATGTGGCGGGGCGAGCCAGGGGCCACCTCCACCGTGAAGGACAGCCCCTTCTGCTCCGCCACCGGGAGGAAGCTGCGCTCGATGAACTGGTTGAGCTCGGTGAGGACGATGTCCCGCGGCTCCACCTGCATCTTCCCGGCCTCCACCTTGGACAGGTCGAGGATTTCGTTGATGAGGCTGAGCAGGTCTCCGCCGGAGGCGTAGATGGTGTTCGCGTACTCCACCTGCTTGGAGCTGAGGTTGCCGTCCTTGTTGTCGGACAGCAGCTTGGCCAGGATGAGCAGCGAGTTGAGCGGCGTGCGCAGCTCGTGGCTCATGTTGGCCAGGAACTCGCTCTTGTACTTGGAGATGACGGTGAGCTGCTCGGCCTTCTCCTCCAGGCTGACGCGGGCGCGCTCCACCTCGTTGTTCTTCTCCTCGACGCGGCGGTTCTGCTCCTCCAGCAGCGTCGCCTTCTCCTCCAGCTCGATGTTGCTGCGCTTGAGCGCGTCCTGCTGCTGCGTCAGCTCCTTGGACTGGCTCTGGAGCTCCTGCGTGAGGTCCTGCGACTGGAGCAGCAGCTGCTCCGTGCGCATGTTGGCAATGATCATGTTCAGCACCACGCCAATGCTCTCGGTGAGCTGGTCCAGGAAGATCTGGTGGATGGCGCTGAACGGGTGGAACGAGGCCAGCTCGATGACGGCCTTCACCTCGCCCTCGAAGAGGACGGGCAGGACGATGATGTTGAGCGGCGAGGCCTCGCCCAGCCCCGAGGAGATGGTGATGTAGTCCGACGGCACCTGCGTGAGCAGGATGGTCTTCCGCTCCAGGGCGCACTGCCCCACGAGCCCCTCGCCGAAGCGGAACCGGTTGGCGATGTGCTTGCGCTCCCGGTACGCGTAGGTGCTGGTGAGCTTGAGCAGCGGCGTGCCCGCCTCCGTGCCGTCCACCAGGAAGAAGGCGCCGTGGTGGGCGGAGACCAGCGGAGTCAGCTCGCTCATGATGAGGCGGCTGACGGCGTCCAGGCTCTTCTGGCCCTGCATCATGCCGCTGAACTTCGCCAGGTTCGTCTTGAGCCAGTCCTGCTCCTGGTTCTTCTGCGTGGTCTCACGCAGGTTGACGATCATCTGGTTGATGTTGTCCTTCAGCGCGGCGACCTCGCCCTCGGCGACGACGGTGATGCTGCGCGTGAGGTCGCCCTTCGTCACCGCTGTGGCCACGTCGGAGATGGCGCGCAGCTGGCTCGTCAACGTGCCGGCCAGCTGGTTCACGTTGTCGGTGAGCTGCCGCCACGTGCCGCGCGCGCCGGGCACGCGGGCCTGGCCGCCCAGCTTCCCTTCGATACCCACCTCGCGGGCCACCGTCGTCACCTGGTCGGCGAAGGTGCCCAGCGTGTCCGTCATGTTGTTGATGGTCTCCGCCAGCGCGGCGACCTCGCCCTTCGCGTCCACGATGAGCTTCTGCGTCAAGTCGCCATTGGCGACCGCCGTCACGACCTTGACGATGCCGCGCACCTGCGTGGTGAGGTTGGACGCCATGAAGTTCACGTTGTCCGTGAGGTCCTTCCACGTGCCCGCCACACCCGGCACGCGCGCCTGACCGCCCAGCTTCCCTTCCACGCCCACTTCACGGGCCACGGTGGACACCTGCTCGGCGAAGGTGCCCAGCGTGTCCGTCATGTTGTTGATGGTCTCCGCCAGCGCGGCGACCTCGCCCTTCGCCTCCACGGCCAGCTTCTGCTTCAAATCGCCGTTGGCGACCGCCGTCACGACCTTGACGATGCCGCGCACCTGCGTGGTGAGGTTGCGGGCCATGAAGTTCACGTTGTCCGTGAGGTCCTTCCACACGCCGGACACGCCGCGCACCTCCGCCTGACCGCCCAGCTTGCCCTCGGTGCCCACCTCGCGCGCCACGCGCGTCACCTCGGCGGCGAAGCTGTTGAGCTGGTCCACCATGATGTTGATGGTGTCCTTCAGCTCCAGGATTTCGCCCTTGGCGTCGACGGTGATTTTCTTCGACAGGTCACCGTTGGCCACCGCCGTCGTCACCAGCGCGATGTTCCGCACCTGCGACGTGAGGTTGGAGGCCATGCTGTTCACGTTGTCCGTGAGGTCCTTCCACGTGCCGGCCACGCCGGGCACCGCGGCCTGGCCACCCAGCTTGCCCTCGGTGCCGACCTCCTTCGCGACGCGCGTCACCTCGGCGGCGAACGCGCGGAGCTGGTCCACCATGGTGTTGATGGTGCTCTTCAGCTCCAGGATTTCGCCGCGCGCCTCCACCGAGATTTTCTGCGACAGGTCCCCGTTGGCGACGGCCGTCGTCACCTTGGCGATGTTGCGCACCTGGTCCGTCAGGTTGCCGGCCAGCACGTTCACGTTGTCCGTGAGGTCCTTCCACGTCCCCGCGACGCCGGGCACCGCGGCCTGACCACCCAGCTTGCCCTCGGTGCCGACCTCCTTCGCGACGCGCGTCACCTCGGACGCGAACGCGCGGAGCTGGTCCACCATCGTGTTGATGGTGTTCTTGAGCTCCAGCACCTCGCCCTTCACGGAGACCGTGATTTTCTGCGACAGGTCGCCGTTGGCGACGGCCGTCGTCACCTTGGCGATGTTGCGCACCTGGTCCGTCAGGTTGCCGGCCAGCACGTTCACGTTGTCGGTGAGGTCCTTCCACACGCCGGACAGGTCCTTCACGTCGGCCTGGCCGCCCAGCTTGCCCTCGGTGCCGACCTCCTTCGCGACGCGCGTCACCTCGGCGGAGAACGCGCGGAGCTGGTCCACCATGATGTTGATGGTGCTCTTCAGCTCCAGCACCTCGCCCTTGGCGTCGACCGTGATTTTCTTCGACAGGTCGCCGTTGGCGACGGCCGTGGTGACCTCCGCGATGTTGCGCACCTGCGCCGTGAGGTTGTTGGCGAGCAGGTTCACGTTGTTGGTGAGGTCCTTCCACGTGCCCGCCACGCCCGGCACTTCCGCCTGGGCGCCCAGCTTGCCCTCCACGCCCACCGTGCGCGCCACGTCCGTCACCTGCTGCGCGAAGATGGACAGCGTCTGCGTCATCGCGTTGATGGTGTCCGCGAGCGCGGCGATTTCGCCCTTCGCATCCATCGTCAGCTTCTGGTTCAGGTCGCCATTGGCGACGGCCGTCACCACGCGCACGATGCCGCGCACCTGCGTGGTGAGGTTCACGGCCATGAAGTTCACGTTGTCCGTGAGGTCCTTCCACACGCCGGACACGCCCTTCACGTCGGCCTGCCCGCCCAGCTTGCCCTCGGTGCCGACCTCCTTCGCGACGCGCGTCACCTCGGCGGCGAAGCTGTTGAGCTGGTCCACCATGGTGTTGATGGTGTTCTTCAGCTCCAGCACCTCGCCCTTGGCGTCGACCGTGATTTTCCGCGACAGGTCGCCCTTGGCGACGGCCGTCGTCACCTCCGCGATGTTGCGGACCTGGTCGGTGAGGTTGTTGGCGAGCAGGTTCACGTTGTTGGTGAGGTCCTTCCACGTGCCCGCCACGCCCGGCACCACCGCCTGGGCGCCCAGCTTGCCCTCCACGCCCACCGTGCGCGCCACGTCCGTCACCTGCTGCGCGAAGATGGACAGCGTCTGCGTCATCGCGTTGATGGTGTCGGCCAGCTCGGCCACCTCGCCCTTGGCCTCCATCTTCAGGCGCTGGGTGAGGTCACCGTTGGCGACGGCCGTCACCACCTTGGCGATGCCGCGCACCTGCGTGGTGAGGTTGACGGCCATCACGTTCACGTTGTCCGTGAGGTCCTTCCAGGTGCCGGACACGCCGCGCACCTCGGCCTGCCCACCCAGCTTGCCGTGGGTGCCGACCTCGCGCGCCACGCGCGTCACCTCGGAGGCGAAGCTGTTGAGCTGGTCCACCATGGTGTTGATGGTGTTCTTCAGCTCCAGGATTTCGCCGCGCGCGTCGACGGTGATCTTCTTCGACAGGTCGCCGTTGGCCACCGACGTCGTCACCAGCGCGATGTTTCGCACCTGCGTGGTGAGGTTGGACGCCATGTAGTTCACGTTGTCCGTGAGGTCCTTCCACACGCCGCCCACGCCCTTCACGTCGGCCTGGCCGCCCAGCTTGCCGTCCGTGCCCACCTCGCGGGCCACGCGCGTCACTTCCGACGCGAAGGCGCGGAGCTGGTCCACCATGGTGTTGATGGTGTCCTTCAGCTCCAGCACCTCGCCGCGGACGTCCACCGTGATTTTCTTGGACAGGTCGCCCTTGGCGACGGCCGTGGTCACCTCACCGATGTTGCGCACCTGCGAGGTGAGGTTGTTGGCCATCAGGTTCACGTTGTCCGTGAGGTCCTTCCACGTGCCCGCGGCCCCCGGCACCTGGGCCTGGGCGCCCAGCTTGCCCTCCACGCCCACCGTGCGCGCGACGCTGGTCACCTGCTGCGCGAAGACGTTGAGGGTGTCCGTCATCGCGTTGAGCGTGGCGCCCAGCGCGGCGATCTCCCCCTGCGAGGGGACCATCAGCTTCTGGGTGAGGTCACCATTGGCGACGGCCGTCACCACCTTCACGATGCCCCGCACCTGCGTGGTGAGGTTGGAGGCCATGAAGTTCACGTTGTCCGTGAGGTCCTTCCACGTGCCGGACACGCCGGGCACCGCGGCCTGACCACCCAGCTTGCCCTCGGTGCCCACCTCGCGCGCCACGCGCGTCACTTCGGAGGCGAAGCCGTTGAGCTGGTCCACCATGGTGTTGATGGTGCTCTTGAGCTCGAACACCTCGCCGCGCGCGTCGACGGTGATCTTCTTCGACAGGTCACCGTTGGCCACCGCGGTGGAGACCTCGGCGATGTTGCGCACCTGGGCCGTGAGGTTGTTGGCCATCAGGTTCACGTTGTCGGTGAGGTCCTTCCACACGCCGGACACGCCCTTCACGTCGGCCTGTCCACCCAGCTTGCCGTCGCTGCCCACCTCCTTCGCGACGCGCGTCACCTCGGCGGCGAAGGAGTTGAGCTGGTCCAGCATCGCGTTGACGGTGGTGCCAATGCGCAGGAACTCGCCCTTTACGGGCTGGCCGTCTATCTCCAGCGCCATCTTCTGCGTGAGGTCGCCCTGGGCCACCGCCACCAGCACGCGCGCCACCTCGGTGGTGGGCTGCACCAGGTCCCCGATGAGCGAGTTGATGGAGTGGATGCTGTTGGCCCAGTCGCCGCGCACGTCGCCCAGCGACACGCGCTCGCCCATGCGGCCCTCGCGGCCCACCACGCGCTCCACGCGCACCACTTCCTGCGTGAGCGTGGCGTTGAGCGACACCACCGCGTTGAAGGCGTAGGCGATGTCCTCCATCACCGGATCAGCGTCACCCTCGGGGAGCCGCACGGAGAAGTCGCCGCCCTGGACCGAGCGGAGCGCGGCGAGCAGGGGCTGCAACGGGTGGCTTCCACGCCCCCGGCCGCGCGTCCCGGCAGGGGCCCGGCCGTCCCGGCGCGAGGTCCTGGGCTCGGGCGCCGCGGCGGAGCGCCCCCGCCCTCGCTCACCACGCAGGCGGTTGATGCTCTCGGACGACTCCGGCGGAAGCGCGCGGGTGGACTCCCCCTGGCGGGAAGCTCCGTTCCCCGCGGACTTCCGCGCGGAGGCGCGCTTGCGGCCATTGGACTGGGACTGGGGAACCTTGGTGTCGTCCACGCGAGAAACCTCTGATCGGGATGAACGCTGCTGCACGGAGCGGCGCCCGGACTGGGGCGAATCTCCAGGGAGATCACGGGCTTGTCGATTCAATGCCGGCGCGCGCCCCCCTGAACGTTCGCCAGCCGACACAGTGCGCGGAAGGCTCAGACGCACGGTGAAAGGCACGCGCCCTCCGCGCCTCCTACCAACATCTCAAGGGGCGGGGGCCGTGCACGGAAATCCGTCGCAGCCATGCACATAGAGGGGCTGTCCGAGGAGCCTCCGGGCGGGCGCTCCTGCCGGGCGCTCCACGGGTTCGTACCGGGCGGTCCCCAGGTCCACCTCGAAGGCCTGCCCGGCCTCCCCGCGCGGGTGCTGGGCGCACCCCACCAACGCACGCTCGGGGCTGTCGAGCCACCACAGGCTGTCCACCACGCAGGGCACGACGGTGGGGAGCGGCGCCAGGGTCCGCGCCTCGTAGAACTGGAGCGCGTCCCCCGCGAGCACGGCCGCGTAGGCGCCCTCCGCCCCCACCGAGAGGCGGGCGTCGGTGTCCGGCGGCACGGCCGCCTGCCCCAGCACGGCGCCCTCGGGCGACACCGAGACGAGCTGCCCCTCCGCGTCCAGCGCCAGCACCCCGCTGGCGTGGCTGACGAGCGCCACGGGAGAGAAATCCCCCACCCGCTTCGCCGCCGCGCCATCGTCGCGCCAGAGCGCCTTCGCCTGGGACCACCAGAGGCGGTTCTCCCCATCGAAGGTGATGGCGCGCACGCCGGCCCTGGCCAGGACGCGCGAGCCACCTTGCCGCGCGCAGATCGCCACGGACTGCGCGCCGTAGACCGCGGCGCGCGAGCCATCCGGAGACACGGCCCAGCCCAACCGCGGGCCATCCATCAATCGCGAGAGGCAGTGGTTGAGGTGGCCGAAGGACGGGTCCGAGATGGGCGCGGAGATGAGATAGGGCAAGCTGGTGGAGGCCACGTACACGAGCAACCCGAGCCCGGCGGCGGTCGCGACGGTGAGCGGCCACGGGCCCGCGCGGCGAGCACGGGCCTCTTTCGCGGAGGCGCGCGCCGCCTTGCCTCCAGACACCGGGCTCTCCCGTCCACTCACGGCGGCGGCTCCCTCGCGTCACGAACCTTCCGGGCGCAGTCAACGCCTGCCCGGCCCCACATTCCACTTCGTCGCCGCAGGACAGCACAGAACGCGGCCAAAGGGGGCCGTGTCCGGGAGCCGTGGAGGAGAGGCAACGGCACGCCTGCCGGGGCGCACCTCACCTCCAGGGGCGCGACGCTTGCTGTTCGGAAATGTCGGGACATTTCGCGCTAAAAAACCCCCGACATTTCCGAACAGCTCACGCCAAAGTCGGCACTGACGCCACCTGGGGCGCTGGCCCGAAGCTTGCTCATCGGAGGGGGACATGCGCTGGAAACGGGCCTTCATCGTCATGGCGTGGCTGCTGGGCATCGGGCTCATGGTGCCGCTGGCCACGGTGGAGTGCGTCTACCGGACCGCGCTCGCGAGGGTGCCCGCGCTTCCCCAGAAGGTGACGGGCCCGCCCCCGCCAGCGTCCTGGAACCAGGGAGCGTGGGTTCACAGCGAGCACACCGCGACGCTTCACGTGAAACCCGTCTGGCCTGGCACCGTCCTCTTCACGGTGGCGAAGGTCCTGCTCGACGGTCAGCCCTCGCGGAGCCCGGGAGACGACGCGTATCCCTCGGGCTTCAAGCTCGCGAAGCTCGTGGCCCGCCTGTGGTCCCATCAGCTGTCGAACGAATCCCCACGAGCCCCAAGCGCGCTCGAACAGTTGGCCCTGGCCGTCTGGCTCACCCGAACCTGGAGCGCGGAGGAGCTGCTCGCCTTCAAAGCGCACCACCTCTGGTTTGGCCGGAGCCACTTCGGCGTGGCCGCCGCGGCTCCAGCGTTGTTGAACAAGGAGGTCGCCCGGCTGGACATCGCGGATGTGGCCTTCCTCCTCGCCATCTCCGAGAAGGCCTGGGACGTCGAGTGCGCACCCGACCGGCTTCAGCGTCGGCGTGACGCGCTTCTGGATGGGTTGGCCACGGTGGGCGTGGCGACTCACGCGGAGGTCGAAGCCGCACGCTCGGCCCCCTTGCCGCTGGGTGCTCCGGCGGAGGGCACGGCCTGCAGGCAGTACTGACCGCCGCCTTTCCGACGCCAACGCTCCCATCGTGCGGCCATTCTCCTGGCCGCCCGCCTGGTGCCGCGCTTGCCGCCTCGCTCCTGGGCCTCACCTTTTCCAAGCCAAGGGAAAGGAACCGACCATGCGACGCGCCATCACCCATGCCGCCCTGACCTTCAGCCTTCTCTCGTCGTCGGCTGGGCTCGCCCAGGCAACGGGCGGTGGCTCGGCCGCCGGGACAGCGTCCGACGGAACGCAGGGGACCTACTACGAGCCGGGCAACTTCACGCCGCCGCCTCAGCTCACGCCCAGCAACTCGGGAGGAACCTCGATGGGCACGATTGAGACCAACACCGGGGCGGAGCCGCCTGCGGCACCTCCCGCTGGGGCGACTCGGGGGAACCTCCTGGAGCCCGCGACCGGTGGTAGCGGACAGCCGGGGACACCCGCGGCCAACGTCGGTGGCGTTGGCGGCGCTGGGATGAACGTCCCTTCCGCGGGCACGGCAGGCACAGGCCAGACGGCTTCGAGCGACACGACAGGAACGTTCTACGGCTCCGCGACGGGTGCAGGCACAGGGACCGGTGGGAGCAATCCGCAGGCAGGCGCCACCACGAGCGGCTCAGCGGGTACGGGAACCGGCGGCAGCGGCACGCAAGCGGGTGCCGCCACGAGCGGCTCAACGGACACAGGAACCGCTGGGAACGGCACGCAGGCGGGTGCCACCACGAGGGGCGCAACGGACACAGGAACCGCTGGGAACGGCACGCAAGCGGGTGCCGCCACGAGCGGCGCAACGGACACAGGAACCGCTGGGAATGGCACGCAGGCGGGTGCCGCCATGAGCGATGCAGCAGGCAGCGCCACGCCTCAGACCGCGAACTCGAGCGGCGACACAACAACGGCGGCTCGCGCGCAGCAGCCCGAGAACCTCGAACAGGAAGTCGCCCGGCTCCGTGAGCAGGTCCAGCGGCTCGAACGCGAGGTGGAAACCTTGCGCCGCACCGAGACGGGCACGGGTGGCTCGGGCACTCAAGCCGCCGCGTCCGACGCGGACGTCGGGTCCACGGTGCTGGCCAGCGTCGTCATGCAGGGCCGGGTCGCCTCGGTCGGCAAGGACCGCGTCGTGGTCCGCGACGCCGAGTCCGGCGACACCTTCAACCTCTTCGTGACCAACACCACCCGCATCAGCGCCAACGGCAGGCGCGTGTCCCCGCAGCAACTCACCGAGGGCACGCCTATCCAGGCCGCGTTCAACTACATCGCGGACGGCGACACGTACGCCACGCAGATTCAGGCGTACCCAAGCCGCCGCCGCTGAGCCCCGCGCTCAACTGCCGCGCTGCTCCTGGACGAAGCGCTCGATGCGGGCAATCGCCAGCACCATCTTCTGGCGCGCGGAGCTGTTGGCCGAATGCACCTGGACCCGTGGCGGCACGAAGCCACGGGTCGCCACGGCCTCCTCCAGCCACAGCAGGACGTCGTACCCGGTGCCGTGCGCGTCATCACCCAGGTCGTGGTCCAGGCTCAGCTCCGTCACCTGCCCGGCCTCCAGCAGGGCAATGGCCTCCTCGGGCCAGAACACGCGCACCCATCCCTCGGGCGTGGCGCGCTCATCATCCAGATAGACCTTCATCGCCGTCTCTCCTCGAAGCCCGATACCGCGGCGCCCCAGGGACGCGCCTGGGGCGCCCGCCCTGAACTCCGTCACGGGCCCGTACCTCACCGCGAGGAGGGAGGCCCCTCCAGGCAAGCCATCGCCTTGCCGACATACTCGAAGAGCTTGGGGTCCAAGCCGTGCTCCGCCGCGACAGCGGGCTCCTGCTGATGCATCGCCGACACGGCCCGTTGGATGCCCGGGTCCCCACCGGTGAAGGCCGTCAGCAACTCACGCCAGCGCGCCGCCAAGGCGAGCACGGGCTCGCGCGTGGGGTCCGTGCCCTTCTCCATCTCCTCACGGACGCGGGCGATGAGCCGAGGCCACTCGGCTTCAATCTGGCGAATCGCGTCCTCGCCCAGGGCCTCCCGGCGAGCCTGCAACTGCTGAAGCTGCTCCGGCGTGTAGTCCTTCTCGAACATGGTCCGCACCTCATCCCGCCACGAAAGCGTGGCGTGATGAGAGGGGTACGGCCTCACGCCGCGTGAGGCTCAAGCGGCTCGTCGCGAAAACCGACGCGCGGCGCGCTCAGCGCTCGTCGTCCGAGGCCCCCCCGGCGAGCTTCCGCAGCTTCGCGGCGAAGGGGCTCTCCTCCCCGGCCCGCAGCGTCCCACCCGCCATCCGCTGACGCCGCGCCGCCACGAGGCCGCCCTCCGCGGGCCCCTCCAGGGACTCCTTCTCGAAGCGGTCCTGCCCACCGAGGGCGCGGCCTACGGGGCGCGAGGCAATGACACGGCGGTTGGTATCCACGGACATGGGCGCACCTCACGAAGCGACGTCCGGGGATGCTACTCCACCTCGGCGCTGGCCGCAGCCACGCCCCCCGCGTCCGTCGCGGGGCCCCAGGCGCCCTCCGGGTCCTCCAGCGACGCGCCGATGTGACGAAGGACCCGGGCCACGTCCTCCACGCCGATGACGCGTGCGTCCCAGGTACACGTGAGCGTCATCACCTTCCCAACCGCGAGGGCGCCCGCGTCCAACACGGGCTCGGTCCGCACCGCGCCCGGCGCCAGCAGCAGCGGCACCCGCGTGTACGGCACCAGCGCGACATGGCCGCGCTCCAGTCCCAACGAGCCGAGGCTCGTCACCGCCACCGAGCCGAACGGGTCCCACGGCATGCCCACCCACCGCAGGTCCACGTTCAACGTGAACCAGACGAAGGACAGCAGCCGCAGCGCCAGCCCCATCAGGAACCCCGGGATGCGGTACGAGCGGCGCTTGCCCCACTCGATGACCGCGTCCCTGCGAGCGCGGACCGCGTCGATGCGCGAGCCCATCGCCTCCGCGAAGGACGCGAGCGACAGCGCATCCGCGCGGTGCACGGTGGCCGTCGTCAGGTCCGCGCGCCCCGCGTCTCCCGGCTGCACGACCAGCACGCAGACGCCCACGTCCTCGCGCCGATAGGGGCGGTTCCACCGCAGCAGCACATTCGCGTCCGGATGGCGGCGCAGCGCGTCCGCGGCGGCCTTGGCTACCAGGTGCGTCACCGTGAGGCGCTGTCCCGTCCGGGCCTTGTGCGCATCGAGGAACGCGAGCGCCCGCTCCATGCGCACCTCGACCGCCGCATAGGCGCTGGGGTCGCCCGCGGAGCGCCACGTCCCCAGGGCGAGCTTGCGAAAGGCACCGGGTGGCGGTGTGGGCTGGAGGTCGAGGTGCACGCGCGACGTCTGGCTTCGCACGGAGTTCGCGCCCCGGCAACTCCCGCCAGGACACGGCCCCCTGCGCCTCGGAAGCCGCCCTGTTAGACAGGGGCTCCCCTTCCCGAGGCCCCGACATGACGCCCATCGCCCTGGCCCTGTCTCTCGCCCTCCACGCCGCGCCAGCCCCCAAGAGCATGCCCACCCCCGCCACCGAAGCCCTGACGACCTCGACCCGTGAATGGCATGCGCAGCGCATCGAGCGCCTCCAGGCGGAGGACGGCTGGCTCACCCTCGTGGGCCTGTTCTGGCTCGAGGAGGGCGAGCAGTCGGTGGGCTCGGCGCCTGGGAACGACCTCGACTTCCCCGACAACACGCCCGCGAAGCTGGGCACCTTCACCCGGCAGGGCAACACGGCCCGGTTCCAGCCCGCCCCGGGCGTGAGCATCATCCGCAACGGACAGCCCTTCACCGGTGGCGCGCTCCAGACGGACGAGAAGGGCGCGCCGGATGTGCTGAAGCTCGGGAGCGTCAGCTTCCAGCTCATCGTCCGAGGCGACAAACTGGGCGTGCGCGTGCGCGACACCCAGGCGCCGGCGCGAAAGGCGTTCCACGGCATCCCCACGTACCCCGCCAGCCCCCAGTGGCGCGTCGAGGCTCGCTTCGAGCCGGCGGAGACGCCTCGCACCATCCAGGTCCCCAACGTGCTGGGCACCGTGGAGGAGATGAAGGCGCCGGGCACGCTGGTCTTCACCGTGGACGGCAAGGAGCACCGGCTGACGCCCGTGGAGGACGGCTCGGGCGGGCTCTTCATCATCTTCGCGGACACGACGAACCGGGATGCGACGTACGGCGCGGGGCGCTTCCTCTCCGCGGACATGCCCAAGGACGGGCGCGTGGTGCTCGACTTCAACCGCGCCTACAACCCGCCGTGCGCCTTCACGAAGTTCGCCACCTGCCCGCTCCCGCCGAAGGGCAACCGGCTCTCGCTGCGCGTGGAGGCGGGCGAGAAGCGGTACGCCGACCACTGAGCGCGCGCCCGCGTCCGCACCTGGACGCTCGGCGGCCACGAGGCTGGCGCATTCACGGAAGCGGGGACATTAATCCGTGCATGCGCGCCTCTCTCCCCGTGTTACCCGCCCTCGTGGTGCTCGCACTGTCCGCCTCCGCCTGCCGCAGGAGCCAGGCTCAGGGCACCGCGTCTCCCCAGGACTGCATCCTCGTGAAGGACGACTGGGGGCCGGACGGCACCGTGCCCTTCGACGTCGAGGTCGTCGCGAAGGGGCTCGAGACGCCGTGGGGCATCGCGTGGCTTCCGGGCGGTGACGCGCTCGTCACCGAGCGCCCCGGCCGCATCCGCCTGCTCAAGGACGGCGCGCTCCAGCCCCACCCCGTGGCGACCGTGCCCGTCGCGGACGCCGCGGAGGGCGGCCTGCTGGGCATCGCGCCGCATCCGGACTTCGCGAGCAACCGCCAGTTCTACATCTACGTCACCACCGACGCGGGTGGCACCGAGGAGAACCGCATCGAGCGGTGGACGCTGTCCGAGGACCACGCCACCGCGACGCTCGACCGCGTCATCTTCGGCGGCATCGCCTCCGCCACGTACCACGATGGCGGGAGGCTGCGCTTCGGCCCGGATGGGATGCTGTACGCCGGCACTGGCGACGCGAGGGACCCGGACCGCTCGCAGGACGCGAACGACCCCGCCGGCAAGCTGCTCCGCCTCACGCCCGAGGGGCAGGTGCCGCGGGACAATCCCACGCCGGGCTCGCCGGCGTTCCTCACCGGCATCCGCAACCTCCAGGCCTTCGACTGGCGTGACGCCTCCACGCTGTATGTGGTGGACCACGGCCCCAGCGGCGAGACGCTGCGCAGGGGCCATGACGAGGTGAGCGTCGCCCGCCGGGGAGACAACCTGGGGTGGCCCGGCATCTATTCGTGTGAGACGCGCTCGGGACAAATCACCCCGTCCATCACCTACTCGGATGCGATGCCTCCCGGCGGCGCCGCCATCTACACCGGGACGGCCATCCCCGAATGGGAGGGCTCGCTGCTCATCGGCACGCTGGGCTCGCGCCACCTCCAGCGCGTGGAGTTCGCGCCGGACTCGCACCGCGTCGCCCGCCACGAGGTGTACCTGCGCAACACGCACGGCCGGCTGCGCGAGGTCCTCATGGGCCCGGATGGCCACCTCTACGTCACCACCAGCAACTGCGATGGACGAGGTGACTGCGGGCCCGACAAGGACGTCATCCTCCGCCTGAAGCGCTGAGCCGCGGCGCCGCGCGCATCTTCGGAGGCGCCAGCCCGCATGAAGCGCTGAGCGCCGGGGCCCCGCGCCCCTTCGGAGGCTCCACTCCGCCAGACGGGCGGCGGGAGCCTCCGCGTGCTCAGAGGAAGATGCCGCCCGAGGCCTCGATGCGCTGGCCCGTCACCCACCCGCTCTCGGGTGCCAGTAGCGCCGCGGCGATACCACCAATGTCATCGGGCAGGCCCACGCGGCCGAGCGCGGTCTGCGCCGACAGCGCCTTCTTCATCTCGGGGCTGTCGCGAACGGCCCCATCCCGGAAGTCGGTCTCCACCGGACCCGGCGCGAGCACGTTGACCGCGATGCCGCGCGGCCCCAGCTCCTTCGCCATGTACCGGGTCAGGGCCTCCACGCCCGCCTTCATCGCCGCGTAGGCGGCGTAGCCAGGGAAGGCGAACCGCGCCAGCCCGGTGGAGATGTTCAGGATGCGCCCGCCATCCGCGAGCACGGGCAACAGCTTCTGCGTGAGGAAGAACGCCCCCTTCAGGTGGATGTTCATGAGCTCATCGAACTGCGCCTCGGTGGTCTCCGCGAAGCTGGCGTGGATGCCGATGCCCGCGTTGTTCACCAGGACGTCCAGCCGCTCGCGGCCGAAGTGACGGCCCAGCTCCGTGCGGACGCGCTCCACGAACGCGTTGAAGCCCTTCGTGTCTCCCACGTCGAGTTGGAGCGCCACCGCCTTCCCGCCCGCGGCTTCAATCTGCTTCACGGTGTCCGCCGCCTCCGCCGCGCCTCCGCGGTAGGTCAGGAGGATGCCCGTGCCACGCGCCGCGAGATGGAGCGCCATGCTCCGGCCCAAGCCACGGCTTCCGCCAGTAATGAGAGCCACGCGCGTCGGATTCGAGGTGCCCATGTGCATTCCTTTCAGGAGAGCGCGGCGATTCGCACCGCACGTGTCCATGAATAGTGGGCCGCACCCGGGTTGAGAACGTGGCGGCGGTCCGACACACTGTTTCGATTGGAGAAACAATGCGCATCGACCTCGAGTCGCTGAGTATCTTCGTCAAGGTCGCCGAGCTCGGCAGCTTCACGCGCGCGGGCGAGCAGCTCGGGATGCCGAAGGCCCGGGTGTCGCTGCGCTTGAAGGCCCTGGAGAAGGAGCTTGGCAGCCAGCTCTTCCAGCGGTCGACCCGCGTCGTGCGCCTCACCCCGGAGGGGGAAGAGCTGCTCCCCCGGGCACGGCGGCTGGCGCGGGACGCGGAGGAGCTGGGGACGATGTTCCAGGGCGCGCGCGGCCTGCGCGGGCGCGTGCGCATCGACCTTCCGGTCAACATCGCGCGCGACATCATCCTCCCGCGGCTCCCGGAGCTGCTCACGCGGCATCCCCAGCTCGAGGTGCTCATCAACACGACGGACCGGCGCACCGAGCCCTTCCGCGAGGGCTTCGACTGCGTGCTCCGCGTGGGCGCGCAAGGCGACCCGGAGCTCGTCGGCCGCAAGCTCGGCATCCTGCGGATGATGAACTACGCCAGCGCCGCCTACCTGCGGAGGTACGGAACGCCGCAGCGGCTGGAGGACCTGGAGCGGCACTTCGTCGTCCACTATGCCCCGGGGCTCGGCGCCGAGACGCCGACGTTCGAGTACCCGCACGAGGACGGCTACCGCGAGCTCCCGATGCGGAGCATGGTGACGGTCAGCAGCGTCGACGCCTACGTCGCGGCCTGCCGGGCGGGGCTGGGCATCGTGCAGATACCCCGGCTCAACGCGCGCGAGCGCCTCCGGGAGGACACGCTCGTCGAGGTGCTGCCGGCGCTCACCTGCATGCCCATGCCCGTCTCGCTCCTGCACACCTACGGCAGGAGCGTGCCGCGCCGGGTCCGCGTGGTGATGACCTGGCTCACCGAGCTGCTCGACCAGTCCCTGGAGACCTACAAGGGCTGAATGCCCAGGCGTCCTGCCGCCGGAGCAGCCACGCCGCCTGCGCACGCGCGTCCTCGGCGCCCAGCATCACCGGGGCTGAGCCTCAGGCGCCGAGCTGCTGGAGCAGCCGCTCCGCCTGCTCCCGCACTTCCGGGGCCCCCAGCGCCATCGCCTGCTTCGCGTGGCGCGCGGAGGCCGCCTTGTCCGAGTGGAAGGTCCCCAGCGCCATGTTGAGGTGCGTGCCCGCGTCGTTCGGGTGCGCGGCCAGCACCGGCGCCAGCAGCGCGGGGACCCGCGCGTGCCCGTTCTCCTGCATCAGCACCACGGCCAGGTCGTTGGTGGGCCCGGGGTCCGTCGGCACGGACGCCGCGGCCTCCTCCAACAACGTCAGCGCGGGAGCGCGCTCCCCGAGCGCCAGGTGCATCTGCGCCAGCGCGTGCTGGGCCTGCCAGCTTCCCGGGGCCTGACGCAGCACCTCGGCGAAGAGCTCCTTGGCCTCCGCGAAGCTGCCGGCGCTCATCAGCGCCAACCCGTGCAGGTAGACGTAGTTGAGGCTCGCGGGCTCCAGCTTGCGCAGCTCCAGCGCCACGCGCTTGGCGCCCTCCGAGCTGCCAGCGGACAGGTACAGCTTGAACAGGTCCTCCAGCACCGCGCGCTGGAGGCCGCCCTGGGCCATCTCCAACGCCTGGGTGCCCGCCTGGATGGCCAGCCCGAGCTGGCCGCACGCGGCGTGCGCCCGCGACAGCATCAACAGCGGCATCGCCTCGTTCGGCGCCCCTTCCGCGGCCCGGAGGAAGTGCGACACCGCGCCGTCCGGCTCGCCCTGCTGGAGGCGGATGCGGCCCAGCTCGAAGTGGACGTGGGTGCTGGCGGGAGAAAGCTGGAGCACGGACTCGTAGGCGGCGCGCGCGCCGGCCAGGTCACCGCGCTCGAACAAGAGGGAGCCCAGGTTGAAGCGCTCGAAGTAGCCCGCCGTGGGCGCGGTCGCCAGCGCCTTGAGGGACTCCAGCGCCTCGGCGTTGCCCGCCTGGGCCCGCAGCATGGCCAGGTGCGCCTGCGCCTCGGTGTGGTCCGGCTTCACCTTCAGGAGCCGGAGCACGGCCCCTTCCGCGTCCGCGGAGGCACCCGTGCTCAGGTACGCGCGCACGAGCCCCAGGAGGCAATCCACGTCGTCCGGATCGATGGAGAGCCCCTTCTGGAAGCTCTTCACCGCGTCCTGGGTCAGCCCCATCTGGAGGGAGCGCCCACCTTCCCGCGCATGCGTCGATGGCATGCGCCAGGGTCTACCACGGGGTGACGAGTCCCGGCAGTTCGCGGAGCAGATTGCCCGCGTTGACCTTGCCTGCAAGCTCGACCCCCACGCCCACACCCGCGGCGGCATAGGCCTTCGCCTTGAAGTGCGTGAGCCCGGCCTCGAACTCGGCGCCCGCCATGGCCCCGGCGGCGAAGGTCACCTTGGCGTCCGCGTTGGCCACGTTCCGGCCGTTGATGCCGACCTCGATGTTGCCCGACAGGCTGCCCTTGGCGCCCGCGAAGCCCTCGGCGCCGGCCTTCACCTGGACGCCGTCCTTGCCCACGTTGAGCTTCAGCTTCAGCTCGCCGTTGGCGCCCACCTGGCCATCCGCGCCCAGCTTGACCTTGATGGTGATGTCCTCGCCCTGGACCCGGACCTTGAACTCCTTGGTCGCGCTGGCGCCCGCCTTCACCAGGTTGGCGTCAATCTTCAGGTTCAGGTCGATGTCGATGCCCTTGAGGCTGGCCTTCGCCGACGCGCCGCCCTCCACCTTCAGGCTGGGGCCCTGGAAGTAGGCATCCGTCTGGATGCCGCCCGGCCCCGTGCCCTGGACGCGCTTCTCCTTCGCGCCCCACTCCTTGCTCTTCGCCGGGGAGTTGGCCTCGAAGAGGTTCACCTCACCCTTGCGGTCGACGCCCTGGGGCTTCGTCGCCTCGGTGCGGGGCTTCTCCGTCTTGGTGATTTCCCGCCCCTTGCGGCTGGTACGGGTGGTGGACGTCTGGGTGGTGGTCGTCTCGTTGTTGGCCCGCGTCGTCGTCGTCGTCGTCCGGGGACGGTTCGGCTTCGGCATCTCCCGGGTACGGCTCAGCTCCACGCTCCGGCTGGTGCCAGCGCTGCGGATGGAGTTACGGCGGTCGATGGGGGCCATTTCACACTCCGGACGGGGGATACGACACTCACAGCCATTCTCGGCGAATCCCGCCGGAAGTTGCTTCCCCGCTTCCAGCCAGGGCGATCACCGCCGGAGGGCCGCCGCGGCGATGCCCGGCACCTTCAGCCAGGAGGGCGACAGCTCGAAGGCCACCAGCCGCCTCCCCAGCTCGCGCGTGCCCCGGTGCCCGGGGACCCAGGGCGGCGTCGGCAGGTTCGTCAGCGGGGCCCGCAGGACGGCCTTCTCGATGGACTCCAGCATGGAGGTGTTGTGGACCCACCCCAGGCCGCTCTGGATGTCCCGGCGGTGGGCTGTCGGATGGCCACCCCAGGGGAGCGACACCAGCGCATACGCGGCGGCGGGCCAGGTGTTCACGGCCACCGTGCCGTAGCGCAGCTCGCGGATGGCGCGCTCCACGGCGGCGTTGGCGGCCGGGTCCTTCAACGTCTCGGGGTGGACGATGAGCGTGGCGTTGAGCGTCCCCCACACCTGGGTGTTGAGGAAGGGCACCACCTGCTCCAGGAAGGACACCGGGTCATCCGTCCCGGGCAGCCCCGTCTCCGACAGCACCGTGCACCAGGGCTCCTGGCGGAAGACGCGGTCGTCGGTTCGTGCCGGGTCCACGTCGGCGATCAACGCGTAGGGCAGCTCCCCCTCCGAGGCCGTGCCCACGAGCCTCAGGTCCGGGCGCCCCTGGGTGAACTGCGCCCACCGCTGCGCCGCGCCCGGGTAGTACGCGCGGCGCACGGCGGCGCGGCCCAGGCAGTCCCGAACCCCATCCACCAGCTCCGCCCGGCGCGCCCAGGTCTTCGGCTGCACCAGCAGCTTCGCGGCGTTGCAATTGAACGACGCGTTGTTGGCCACCATGCCGGCGATGTTGTCCGCCTGGAAGCGCAGCTCCCCTTCCGAGTACGGCCCCGGCACCACCACCACGGGGGAGATGTTGCCCAGCTCGCTGGTGAAGGGCTTCTTCAGCAAGGGCTCGTCGCGAGCCCGCCGCGCCTCCGCTTGGGGACCGGGCGCGCCCCACACCAGCGCGTCATGCGTCGCGTCGCTGCCCGTGACGTGCACCTCGTCCACGGCCGGGTGGTTCACCAACGCGGCGCCCTCCTCGCCGCCGCCGTACACCACGGCGAACACGTCCATCCGCGAGAGCGGCGCGAAGGCCTGCTCCAGGAAGGGCCCGAGGTAGGCGTTCACCGGGTTCATCTTGAGCACGCACGCGGTGCCCTCGACGAAGAGCTTGTAGAGACAGTCCGCGGGCGGAATCGAGTTCACGTTGCCGCCGCCCAGCACGGCGCACACGCGTCCCCCGTGAGGCTCCCGGTAGAAGGACGCCTGGTGCTCGCGGAGGTTGGACGCCGTCACGCCGGGCTGGAAGTAGACCTCGCCCACGTTGCGCGGCAGCAACATGCCGTCCAGCGCGTCCCTCGGGTAGAGCCGCGCGGCCAGGCGGCCATCCTCCAACGTGCGCACGTGTGACGCGGGGATGTGGGGCACGCCGCGGCGCTGGATGTCCTTCAGCGCGTCCACCAGGAGCCGCAGGTTGCGCAGCACCACCAGGGGACCAGCCAGCCACTCCTCACCCGCCAGGGCACTGTCCGGGTCGATGCCCTTCGCCTCGCACGCCGCGCGGACGCTGGGGTCCGCGATGGCGGCGTAGGACTGGCGGAGCGCCTCCAACACGGCGATGCGGTCCGGGAGACTTCGCTTCACCCAGGCTCGCGAGCCCTCCTTCACCCGTTGGACGACGGCGTCGAGCGTACGGGCGGACGTGGGCAGGGGCACGGCGGCACGGTGCATGGGGACCTCCGGGAGACGAGACAGGACGCGCCCAGGGTAGAGGGCGCGGCCACCGGCGTCATGGGGCTCCCGAGGCCACCGTCATCAGGTGGGCATCGGCTGGCCCAGCCCCTTGCGCAGGGCCTCGTCGATGAGGCCGTTCACCTTCTTCTCGGCCTCCTCCATCTGCGCCTTGTGCCTGGTGCTCAACTTCGCCTGCTCCTCGTGGAAGGCGTGCTGCTTCTCGCTGAGCTTGTGCTGCTCCCGGCTCAGGCCCTCCATCTTCTTGGCCAGCTCGCCCATCTTCGACTCCAGCGCCTTCATCTCCTGCTCCAGCGCGGCGTCCTGCTTCTTCAGCTCGGCGCGGCGGCGCGCGCCCTCCGCTTCGGGCAGCGAGTCCAGACGCGACGCCTCGATGTGCAGCCCCGCCTGCTGATGGGCCAGGTCTCCGAGCTTGCGTCCCAGGCCGGCCTGCTCATGGCCCACCGTCGCCTGCTTCTGACCGAGCGCCGCCTGCTCCTGCCCCACCTGGGCCTGCTTCTCGCCCAGCGCCGACTGGGCCTTGCCCAGCTCGCGGGAGCCCGACAGCGCCTCACGCACGCCCTTCAACGTGGCCGCGTCGCGGATGATGAAGGCCTCGCCCTTGCGGCGGACGAACAGAATCTCCTTGTCCTTCTGCTTGAAGGTGCGCGCCAGCTCGAGGTCCACGGTGCTGCCGTTCATCATCGCCATGCCGTCCGCGAGCAGGACGTAGCCGTTGTCCGGCGAGCCCATGGGTGGCGGAGACGGAGGCGTGGGCGGCGTCACAGGCGTGGTCGGCGTCACAGGCGTCGTCGGCGTCAGCGGCGTGGTCGGTGTGCGGGGCGTCGGAGGCGTGGGCGGCGTCGCGCCGAGGTACTTCACGGTGCCGTTGAGGCGACGGTGGGTGACGACGGCGACGTGCGGCGGGTACGGAGGCGCGGGCGGCGTCACGCCCGGCAGGGGGATGGGAGGCGTGGGCGGAAGCACACCAGCGGGAGGAGGCGGCGGCGCGGGGAGTTCGGGCACGTCCGGCCCGGCGGTGACGGAGAAAGCGGCGTCTGGGCCTCCCGGGGTGGAGGAGATGATCCGAACCCGCTGCACCACCTTGCGCTCGGGCTCGGCCTGCGTGGAGGCAGCGGGAGGCCCCGCCTCGGCGTTGGGTGCGGCAGCGACCTGGGCGCCGGCCACGGACTTGGGCGCGTCGACCGGAGACGCCGAGGGCTTCGGCGACGTGGCCTCCGCTTCCCGAGCGACGACCTGGAAAGGCACCAGCGCCGCGACGCCCAGTGCGGAGAGCGCCACCTTCAACAGGCGCCGGGAACGGGAAGAGACGGCCTCGACGTGCTCCAGCATGCTCAACCTCCTGTGCAACGCATCAACATGGGGGGACGCACCGAGCGCCGCGGCCGTGCCGGGAGCCCTGGCGATACCAAAGGCGAGGAGCAGCTCGCCGTAATCCGCGGGCTCGGCGCCCGTGAGGCGGAGCGCCTCGGCGTCACAAGCCTCCTCGCGGGCCAACGCGTACTCGCGTGCGGCGCGCCGGGCGAGCGGGTGGAAGAAGAGCAGCGACTCCGCCAGCGCGGGCACCCAGCCGAGCCACAAGTCGCCTCGGCGCAGGTGCGCCAGTTCATGCGCGAGCGCCATGCGCAGCGCGTCCACGGGCAAGCGCCGCACGGCCTTCGCGGGCAGCACCACCACGGGCGTCCGAAGCCCCGTCGCCAGCGGACTGCGCACCGATTCAGACACCAGGAGCGCGGGGACACGCCGCAGCCCCGCGGCGGCGGACAGCTCGCGAACCTCCGCGTCGAGCACCGGATGAGCCAGGGGCCGGGCGCCCGCGAGCAGCCGACGCATCGCGAGCCCGCCCTTCACATGGCCAAGCACGTGCCACAGCACCCCCGCCCCCCACAGCACCAGCAGGAGACCCGTGACGACACCGCCCCACGGCGAACGCGTGTCAGCCGCCACACCGCGGCCCATCACGTTCGCGGAGACCTGGCCTCGAGCCGATGCCATGGTCGCATCGCGCGCCATGGAAGCGTCGTGCCCCATCACACCCATGGAGCCACTGCCATGGACAAAGGCAGCGCTGGAGTCGCGCGCCATATCCGCGCCGCTGCCTCGAACAGACGCCGCGTCGACATCACGCTGCGCCACAGCCCCGCGCCCCAGCGCGCCCGTGGCCCCCGAGTCCGTCCCATTCCCGACAGGCTGTTCCCAGAGTTGGGACACACCGAACGCACGCCCCCACGCGGAGGCCGCCGAGGCCGGCAACACGGGCAGCGACACGGAAGGCAGCCACCCCAGCGTCACCACGAACTTCAGCGCCACCAGCCACCACAGCCCCGCGCGCAGGGACGCGGGCAGCTTCGGCCACGCCCGGCACAGCGCCCACACCAGCGCGGCGCACAGCGCGCCCTGCCACGACGCCCGCCACAGCCCCGAGGACGCCCACGCCCCCACGTGAGAAAGCCAATCCGTGCCCATGGGTGCCTATCCCTTCTTCTTCGAGCGGAGCCGGGCCACGACGTCCTGGAGCTGCGCCAGCTCGTCATCGGAGACGTCCTCGGCCTCGGACAGGTACGCGGCGAAGGGCGACAGCGAGCCCGACAGCGAGCGCTGGACGAAGTCGCCCACCACGTCCCGTAGCAACTCGGATGCCGGCACCGGCGAGGCGTATTGATAGACGCCGTCCACCTTGCGCCGCGTCAGATAGCCCTTGAGGCGCAGCCGCTCCATCACCGTGAGGATGGTGGAGCGGGCCAGCCCTTGCGCCTCACCGAAGCGCTCGGCCACCTCGCCCACGGTCGCCGGGCCGTGCTCGGCCACGTACCGCAGCACCACCAGCTCCTGCTCTCCCACCGGCTTCTTCATGGACCTTCCCGTGACGACAACTGTAGTCACGAAGAAGGTACGACTGACTACAACCGTAGTCAAGCCGAACGCAGGCGTGACGCCGCCCACCGCGTGGGAGCGTCAACCGCCGCGGGTACAGCTCAGCGCTGGAAGTCCACGCCCACGCCCGCGCCCGCGGTGACGCCGCGCACGAGCGTTCCGTCCGGTTGTGGGAAATGCACGGTGCCGCCGGAACCCCAGGCGTAGAAGTGATTGAGGATGCGCTGGCGCAGCTCCAGGCTCGCGGAGTAGCGCGGCCTGTCGCCCAGGCCCGTCAGCACCACGCGCGCCAGGGCCCGCGTCCTGCCACCCGGGAGCTCGAAGCCCGCGGACACATCCGTGTCGGTGCGGCCAAACCCGAAATACTGCGCGGCCACGCTGCCCAGCAGCAGCACCTCGTTGGCGCTCCCCTTCGCGACGCTCACCTCCGCGTAGCCCGCGAAGCCCGTCGGCAGCACCTCGTCCGCGATGGGCGTCTCCGACAGCCCGACGCCCGAGAAGCGGCCCAGCTCGTAGTCGGAGCCGAACATGCCGAAGCGGAAGCGGCCGCCCTGCCTGCGGCCCTGGACGGTGACGCTGATCTGCGTGCCGCTGGCCGTCTGCCCCTCGAAGGCCACGCCCAGCAGTCCGCCGAAGTTCGGCGTGTGCGCCTGCGTGAAGCGCGCGCCGCCGCCCACCAGGGCCCAGGTGCGCAGCCGCTCACCCTTGTACAGGGCGATGTCGCCGCCCACCGAGGCCATCGTCAGGTCAGGCGTGGTGCCACCCGCGCGGCCCGCGTCGTGCGCCGCGGACAGCCGGAGCAGGAAGCGGTCGAAGCGCTTGGCGTCGTCACTGGCGATGCGGCCCAGGTCCAGCAGCGCCTCACCCGCGAAGATGCGCGCGGCCAGCACGTCGCTGGCCAGGATCTCCGCGCGCACGGCGCCCTTCACCAGGGTCAGCGAGCCGCCCGCGGGGTGGTAGTCCGGCATCAGCGCGTTGCTGTAGCGGTTCACGAGGTAGCCGCGTCCCAGCGTCTCCTCGGAGAAGGGCTCAATGCGGAGATAGACGGGCCGGCCCTCCTGGCCGATGCGCAGCATGCGCACCACCTGGCCGAAGTCGCTCAGCTCGTCCCAGTCCTCGCGGCGCAGGCCCCCGCCATAGTCGTCCGTGCGCGTGGGCGCCTCATCCACCACCCGGAACCGGAGGTTGGCGCCCAGCCGCAGCACGAAGGTCTCCCCGTGCGTCAGCCCGAGCGAGGGATACACGCGCGCGAAGAAGTCCTGTCCGCCGCCCCGAGGCCCTGACGGCAGACTCAGTCCGCCCACCTCCAGCTGTCCACTGAAGCCGAACCCCTCACCGCCCGTGCGGGTGCTGCCCGGGGGCGCGGGTTCGTCCAGACGCGCGGCGGAGACAGAGGAGCCCTGCCCCGAAGCCGGAGAGGAGTACTCCCCTTCCGAGGGGACCTCCTCCACGGAGGAGCTGCCCTCGTACTGGGTGGACACCAAGGCGAGAAGTGCGAAGAGGGGGGCGCCAGTCATCGTCCCCCGACTCTACCCGCCCACGCCGCGAGACGAAGCACACGACTTCGTTCGCGTGTGGGTGGCGCTACGGAGCGTCGGCACACGCGCCCCCGCGTGTCATTCACGGGTGGCGCGTGCGCTTCACGCCGCGTCAGTCGACTTCAACCTCGTCGAGCTCCACTTCCTGGGTCTGCACGTCGCTGGGGCCCACCTCCTCGACCTCGGACGTGCCCTCCTCCGAGACGCCCTGGGTGTTACCCGAGCCACCGACGCCGCTCTTCTTGGCGGCGTCACTCTGCTGCCCGCCCATGAGCGGGGCATGCTGCACGTCGTAGCGCTCACCCTCGGAGTTCGTCACGGACGAACCCGCGCCCAGACCGGGGCCGCCGCCACCGGTGGCCTCCTCATCGTAGACGGTGGGCGCGTCCCGGCGGTCGCGGCGCTCGTTGTTGGAGACGTTCGCGGCCTCACCCGGGCTGCGGTCATCCCAGCCGTCATTGGACGTCGTGTCCACGGAGTCCGGCGCCGCCGTCTCCGAGCCAGAGCCACCGAAGGCGCTGTCATCCGCGCGCGTGTTCGCCGAGTTGCTCGAACAACCCCAGAAAGCCAGTGCCGCCACCGCGGCCATGAGAGGAAGCTTCATGGTGAATCCCCCTTGCGTGAGAGAAGTTGTGCTCTCGACAAGGTGGCGTCCCTCGCGGCAGGAACAACCCGCCGGGCATGCCTGTGCCCCCGGGCCCGTCCCAAGGCAGGCGGGCAGGCAGGGCCTCGCCGCCCTCCCGCCTCTCCGGGCAGCAGTCAGCTAACCTTCGTCGTGGACGCAGGGGAGGATGGCGCGGTGCGGGCGCTCGGTGCCGGTGCCCACCAGCCAGCGCGACAGCAGCCGCACGCCGGAGGCGAACAGGCCGTCCTCGGCGCGGTGGAGCGCCTCGAAGAGCGACTCGTCCAGCACCGACTCCTCCGGGTCGATGATGAGCTCCTCGGGCTCCAGCGACTTGAGCAGCGGGCTCTGGTCGAACACCGTCACCATCGGGTGGGTGCGCAGCCGCTGCAGGCCCATGACGGCCAGCTCATCCAGCCACGACACCAGGTCGCCGTCCGCCGCCGTCAGCAAACGCAGCGCGGGCAGGCCCTCCAGCCCCGCGTGCTCGGCCATCAAGGACACGCGGATGCGGCGGATGGCGCGCGCCGTCGCGTCGTTCGGCAGCTCCGCCTCCCAGCTGATGTTCAGCTCGGAGTCCAACCCGAGGCTGCGGTTGGTGGTGTTCGCCGACCCGAGCGTGAGGAAGCAGTCATCCACCACCATCACCTTCGAGTGGATGTAGGTGAAGACATCCTCGCCGGTGCGCGCGTCGTGGCCCGCGGAGCAATAGACGCCAAAGGCGTGCCCCGTCTCCCGCGCCACGCGCTCCAGCGCGCGCAGCAGCCGCACCTGGGCGATGCCCATGGCCAGCTGTTCGCGCAGCGCCTCCGGCTGACGGGGCAGGACCAGGACAATCTGGAGGCGCGGCCGGAACGGCGACCGCATGCGCTTCACCAGCGCCTGGAAGATGGCCCGCGAGGAGAAATACTGATTCTCGATGTAGATGAAGCGCTCGGCCGAGTCGATGGCGTCCAGGTACAGCGAGGCCACCTCCTGCACCGCGGGTTGCGGCGGCAGCAGCGTCTTGCCGAACGTCCGGCTGATGGCCACCGGCCCTGGCGGCGCCGGCATGCTCGGCGTGAAGTCCACGTCGTCCCGGTTCACCTTGGGCAGCCGCAGCTCACCGCCGCCCGCGTGCGCCCAGCGCGCTTCGAACAGCTCCGCCATCCGGTCCACCACGGGGCCCGTCAGGACGGACTGCACGTCATGGTAGGGGCCGTGCGGATCTCTCCCGCTGTCGCAGCGGAGCTCCGAACGCACCGGGTGGTCCCGGTCGTCCCAACGACAATCACAGACATCCATTCCGCCGGTGAAGGCGACCGCGCCGTCGATGACGACCAGCTTCTGGTGATGCGCGCCATACAGCGGGCTGGAGGCATCGAAGCGGAAGCGCACCTGCCCGTTCGCCGTCCAGTTGAAGAGCAACCGCTGCATCCACTCGCGCTCCATGGCGAGCAGCAGGCTGAAATCCCACGCCAGCACATAGACGCGCAGCTCCGGGTTGGCCCGGCACAGCTCGTCCAACAGGGGCAGCAGCCGCACTTCTCCGCGGGCCTCGCCCAGGTCCTCGCCTCGCAGCAGCGCGACGTCGCTGTCGAACTGCCAGCCCGTCATCGCGATGTATCGCCGGGCCTTTCGAGCAGCCCGGTACAGCTCCCGGTAGTAGTCACGCGCGTCCACCAGGACGCCGGCGTCGCTCGCTTCCTCTACCGTCCAGCAATTCCGCCCGGGAGTGATGATGCGTCTCAAAGGTGCGTCCCTTCCCGTCGCCGCCTCGGCCGCCCTACCTGGCGCCAGCGCCAGGCACCTTGCACCTCATGCGCGCCCCGGAAAGCAGCGCGTCAGCCGACGAAGACGATGTGCTTGCCCGTGGCGGCCGTCATGTCGCGGGAAGACATCACCTGCGCCACCTTCTTCACCTCGCCGCCCACGGTGTCGAACGCCGCCGCGATGAGGTCGCCCAGCGTCACCTGCACCTGCTTGGCGCTCCGGCCCGCGCCCTTCACCGCGCTCGCCGTCTTCACCTTCACCTGCTGAGCCTTACGACGGATGACCTGTCCACGCTTCTGAGTCTTCGCCATGATTTCGTCTCCAAGGGTGAGGGGTTTGCCTGTCCTGCTCCCGACCCGCCGCCGCCGACCTGCACGCCCACTCCCTTCAGCAACCGCCGTGCCGAAGCTCAAACCCTTGAATTTCCGAAGGCTGGCTGCCTGGTCCCCCACCCCAGGGACCGGACTTCTGACTTTTTTTCAGCCCTGGGACGCCGGCCCCTGAGGGAACTTCTTCCGTCCGGGGCCTCCGAGCCTCCAAACGCCCCCGCGCGCCGCCGGGGGCAAGTTGCCCCACCGGGGCATCCCGCCCCACGCCGCCCGCCCCACGCGCCACGAGCCCTCCAGCCCGCCGGCCCGCGCGCCACGCACGGCCGCACCACCACTCACAGCGAAGCTCGGGTCACCTGTCTTCATACCGACCGCGCGGGTCGGTATTGCGCCACGGGGAATCCCATACTGAGTCCTCCGGAAAATTACATACATGCAAGTCTATTTGAAAATATCGAAAAAAGCCGCTTCAATACGTGTCACTCCCACGAGGACACCCCCCGTATGGAATTGAAGACTCCCGTCAGCGCCACGGCGCCCACGCTTCAGCCGATGTCCTTCCAGGGCATCGAAGTCATCGGCCAGTCGATTCTCGCCATCGTCAACGGCATGGAGCTCGCCCAGTCCCGCGCGCTGCGCATCCTGGGGGAGAACGGCATCGCGCCGCTGAAGGCGGACACCTGGTACCCGATGCCCGCGCTGCTGAAGTCCTTCCAGCTCGTGTTCGACAAGATTGGCCCCAGCACGGTGAGAACGATTGGCCGGAAGATTCCGGACAGCGCGCACTTCCCGCCGGACATCGACACGCTGGAGAAGGGGCTGCGCGCGGTGGACATGGCCTACCGCATGAACCACCGCGGCAAGGGTGGCATTGGCGGCTACCGCTTCGAGGCGGTGGACCGGCGAAACGCGCGCATGGTGTGTGACAACCCCTATCCGTGTGATTTGGACCTGGGGCTCATCGAGGCCATTGGCGACCGGTTCCGCCCCAAGGATTCGCTTTGGGTGCGTATTGAACATGAGGCCAAGAGCTGCCGGCGCCGGGGCGACAGCTCCTGCACATACAGCATCAATTGGTAGCGGATGACCGCCAGCGGCCGGCTGGCGGTGCAACACCTCACACCCGTGGGAGGTCCATCATGAAGGAAGTGCTCCAACACATCGCAGCATGCGAGGCGCGCTTCGCAGCGCACCCCTTCTTCGCCGATATGAGGATGGACCGTCCCATTGAACAGGTGATGGCGTTCGCGCCCCGCCTGACGTTCTGGGTGATGACGTTCCAGGACGTGCTGCGCCTCAACGCGCACTTCATCCAGGACGCGCACCTCAAGGCGCTCGCCACACGGCACCACGCCGAGGAGGGCGGGCACGACCAGTGGTTCGAGGACGACATCACCGCGCTCACCGGCGGCTCGCTGAGCATCGGCACCATGTACGGCCGCGCCCACGCGAAGACGCGCGACGCCGCCTACGCCATCATCAGCGAGGTCTACCGCCCGGTGGATGACCGGCTGCGCATCGTCCTGCTGTGGGCGCTGGAGTCCACCAGCCACGTCTTCTTCAGCCGCACCGCCATCATCAGCGCGGCGCAGGGCGCGGACGAGCGGCTGAAGTACTTCAGCGACCACCACATGCAGGCCGAGGCGCAGCACGCCATGTTCGAGCAGGAGCTGGCGGCGGAGTTGGAGGCCATGCGGCTGTCCCCCGAGGTCCGCGCGGACGCGCTGGCCATGGTGGACCGCATCTACGGGGCCTTCGACGCCATGTTCGACGGCCTGCGCATCAACCTGGAGCGGGAGCACGCCGAGGCCCCGTCACCGGGCCGCCAGGCGCATACGGCCCCCGAAGAGGTCCTCCCGCTGGAGCTGGAGGAGGACCTGGAAATCATCGTCCTGGAAGAGGACGAGGCCCGCGCCGCCTGAGCGGGACGGCGCGGCGGACGGCGACTACCGGGCGGGCGGGGTGAGCACGAGGATGAGCTCCCCGCCCACGTACTTGCCAGCCTTCTGGTAGACGGCGCCCTGCCGGCCCAGTTCCACGTCCAGCGTGGGCTGGCGGGGGATGGCCACGCGCACCGTGGCGGTGCCCTCCTTGATGCCCTGGAGCTGCAACGTCGCGTTGGCGCCGTTGGGCAGCTTCACCTCGGAGGCGCTCTTGGCGCTCACCGTCAGCACCTCGTGCGAGAGGCGCTTGAACGAGGTGAAGCTGAAGTTCTGCTTCTGGAACTGCTCCTTCATCTTCTCCAGCTCGGGCGGGTCCACCTCGGTGCCCTTCTTCGAGGCGAGCACCACTTCGACCTGGACCTGGACCTTCGCGTCCTGCGCGCTGGCGGCCACCGGCAACAGCAGGCCCAGCCCGAGGACGGCCCACAGCATCCGGCCCGACGATACGTGTGTTCTCACAAGGAGCCTCCCGACGGCCTGGGGGCGGCGTCGGGAGCCGGGCGCGCGGGCACGCTGCGCCCGTTTCCGTCCGGCTGGCCGCCGCCCGTCTGTTCGTGGCGTTCACCACCCTCCGCGCCAGCGGGGAGGACGTCCGAGTCCTCGTCCACCAGCCAGATGATGGTGCCCCCATTGTCCGTCTCCATCACCACCGGCGCCACCTCGGCGTTGCGGTAGGGCTGGATGGACTTCACCGTCATGCGCTCGGCGGCGTACCCCACCGGCGCCCGGTCGCTCATCAGCAGGGGCATCCCCACCAGTACCAGCACGGCGGCGGTGGCCAGCGACGAAATCATCGCGGTGCGCTGGTAGAGGAACATTTCGGACACTGCCAGCTTCAGCCGCTCCATGAAGGGCGGCTTGTCCGGCGTCACCCGCGCCATGACGCGCTGGGTGAAGTCCTTGAAGTCCACGTCGTCCAGGGCCATGTCCAGGCCCACGCGCAGCAAGCCGGACTCCGCGCGGAGGTCCGCCGCCCGCCCGGTGCAGTCGCGGCAGGCCGCCAGGTGCTGCTCCACGTTGACGCGCTCGGCCGAGCTCAGCTCGCCGTCGACGTACGGAGACAGCATGGGGACGAAACGCTCACACGCGGGATTACCGGCCATTGGCTTCACCTGCTCGCTGGAAGGGGCTGCGAAAATTGGGACGGCGGGGCTCCTCGGATATTCGAGGCACGCTCACTCACTGCCCACGCCGCTCTTCGCTTCGTCCAACTCCAGGTATTCACTGAGGATTTTCTGAACCTTGGCCCGGGCATGGAAAAGGCGGCTCATGACCGTGCCCTTGGGAATGTCCAGCGTCCGGGCGAGGTCGTCGTACGACATGCCCTCGATTTCCCGCAGCAGGAGGATGGCCCGGTGCTTCTCCGGCACCGTGGACAGGGCCTCCTGGATCTTCTCCGCCAGCTCCCGGCGCAGGGCGCTCTTCTGGGGGTTGGTCCCCAGACGGCTGCCCAGCGCGCCGATGCGGGCCTCGGACAGGTCCATGGCCTGGCTCTCGTCGAACTCCACGGCCTCGCCGCCGCCACCGCGCTTGCGAATCACGTCGATGCAGATGTTGACGGTGATGCGGTAGAGCCAGGTGTAGAAGGACGAGTCGCCCTTGAAGTGGTCCAGGTACTTGTAGACCTTGACGAACGCCTCCTGGGAGACGTCCATCGCTTCCTCCTTGTCCTTCAGCATGCCCAGGGCAACGGCGTACACCTTGCGCTGGTAACGCTCGACGAGGAGTTTGAATGCGCGCTGGTCGCCGGTCCGGACGCGCTTGACGAGAGTGAGGTCGTCGGTTGCCAAGTAGGTGCGGCAACCTAGCACAAGCGGACACAATCCAAGGAGATTCGCGCGGGCGACGGCGCCGCCGCCGGGTGGACCGCCCTAGAGGCTGACGAGCGCCGCCACGGCCAGCGCGATGCCCAGCAAGGCCAGCAAGGCGCCAAACGTCAACCGGTCCCACTGCCCCTCCGCCACCGCGCCCTCCTCCGGCTCCGAGCGGAAGCGGTGCAGCACGTTCCAGAGCATCGCGGCGCCCAGGCGGCGGTTCGTCCCCCGGGAGCGCCGGCCCTCCGCCTCCTCCGGCCGGGGCGTGTCCTCGTGCGGGCGAAAGGCCGGCGTCAGCGGGGCGTGCGGCGCGGCGGGGTGCCGGGCCATGGATGCTTGGGCCAGCAACGGCTCGGCGGCGGGCCGGGCCGCCGCTTCCTCGGAGTGACGGACTTCCGGAGGCGGCTCGAGTTGCACGGAGGCGGCGCGCGTCCGCGCCTCCTCGGGCGTGCGGGCCTCCAGCACCCACAGCCCGCGCGCCACGCCGTCCTCACCGGTGTGCGCGTCCCGCAGCTCGGCGAAGCCCTGGCCTTCCAAGGCCTCGCGGAAGGCCGTCTGGGCCTCGGGCTCGGGCGGGTGCTGGGCGGCCGCGGTGGCGTAGGCCGTGTAGAAGGCCCACAGCCGCGTGGCCCGCTCCGAGCCTGGCAGCTGCGGCGGCGTCAGGTGCGAGGCCAGCAGCGCCGCGTCCGACGCGAAGCGGTGGCCCAGCGCCTCCTGGCCCGGGGTGTCCCGCAGCTGGGGCGGCACCAGCTCCGCCACGGACTTCACCGGCGGGCGCTCCTGGCCGCCCACGGACGGGTGCGGCGCGGGTGACGGCTGGGAGCGGAAGTCGTCGGACACCTCCGCGAAGCGCGGGTCGAGGCCCAGGCCCACGGGGTCCTTCATGCCCGGCACCTTCGGCGCCTTCGGGCCGCCGCCCTCCGGGGTGCGCGGGAGGCGGTCAATCACGTGGGGGATGCGGATGGAGGACATGGGCAATGCCTCGCGCTGACTGCGGGTCCCGGCCCCTCCATTGTCGCCGAAGCGCCGCGCCGGGTTGCGGCCGGGGCTATTCGCCCTCGCGCTCCACCTCGATGGGCGTCGTCATTCCGTTCGCATCCAGACGGACGCGGTAGACGGAGTTCTGCCCGTCACCGTCGAAGTCCCCCCGCGCGATGCAGGACACCTCGGGCTCTCCGACAGGGCTCTCCTGCACCACCACCTGGTACTGGAAGCGGACCTTTCCGTCGGGTTCGAAACCGATGCGATGAAAGGCCTCCAGCTCCGGGAAGGGCACGGCCTGGCCGCCGCGGGGAATCTCCTTCGGCGCGGGCCCTGCGGAGACGTAGACGCCGTGTTCATCGCGGTAGGCCTGCACCGCGTCGCACAGGGCGAGCACGTTGACGCGGGCCTCGGCGTCGCTGAGCGGGGCCTCCCTCGCGGCGCCGTCCCCTCTCGAGCCCTTCTTCGACGCGTACAAGGAGTACCCCAGCGCCACGATGGCGACGAGGATGAGGAAGGGATGGGCCGGTTTCCGGCGCGGCAAGAAGTCCCAGGCCATCTCGCGCTCAGCCTCCCCGCGCCCAGTCACGCGGCTGACGCAGCACCTCCACCAGCCGGGCCTCGGGCGTGCCGGGCTCGGGGTGGTGGTCATAGCGCCAGCGGACCTGCGGCGGCAGCGACATGAGGATGGACTCGGTGCGCCCGCGCGTCTCCAGGCCGAAGACGGTGCCCCGGTCGTAGACGAGGTTGAACTCCACGTAGCGCCCGCGCCGCACCTCCTGCCAGAAGCGCTGCGCCTCCGTCACCGGCGTGTCCTTGCGCCGCTCCGCGATGGGCAGGTACGCGTCGAGGAAGGCCCGGCCGCAGTCCTGGATGAAGGCGAACTCCTTCTCCAGGTCCCCGCCCATGTTCTCGAAGAAGACGCCGCCCACGCCGCGCGTCTCCTCGCGGTGGCGCAGGTGGAAGTACCCGTCACACGCGGCCTTGAAGCGCGGGTAGTAGTCCGCGTCGTGCTTGTCGCAGGCGTCCTTGTGCACGCGGTGGAAGTGCGTCGCGTCCTCGTCATAGAGGTAGTACGGCGTCAGGTCCGCGCCGCCGCCGAACCACGCCTTCCCGCCCTGGTGGATGAAGCGGTAGTTGGCGTGCACCGTGGGCACGTGCGGGTTGCGCGGGTGCAGCACCAGGGAGATGCCACCGGCCCAGAAGCGGCGGCCCTCGCCCTGCAGCTTCTGCGCGAACTGCTCCTCCAGCTCGCCGAACACCACCGACGTGTTGACGCCGGCCTTCTCCAGCACGGCGCCGTCCTCCAGCACCCGGGTGCGTCCGCCGCCGCCGCCGGGGCGGGTCCAGGCGTCCTCACGGAAGCGCGCCGTGCCGTCCAGCCGCTCCAGGGCCGCGCAGATGTCGTCCTGCAGCGACCGGGTGAAGGCCGCCATCCGCTCCTTGAGACTCTCCACGTCCACCGTCTTCATTCACGCTCCCAAGGCTCGGCGCCCGCGGCGCCCACCGCAGGCCTACACCAACTTCCCGGCCCCGGGGAGGGCTCGCGCGCCCTACGGCTGCATCGAGTATTCGTCAGGGGCCTCGAAGTCCACCGGCGGGACGGCCGGCGCCATCTGCCCCGCCACGTCGAAGGCCTGGATGCGCGCCCGGTAGCTGCGGCCATCCTCCATGGCGAAGGTGCCGCTGCACGCCTCGTGGCCAATGAAGGCCGTGTTGTTGCTCACCGGCACCACGTACTGCTGCACGCTGGGGCCCGGGCGGCGGGGCTCCAGCTTCACCACCAGGTACGCCGGGCTGTCCTCCTTCAGCGACAGGTTGAGCCGGACGAAGCGCGCGGTGCCCTGGGCGGTGCGGCGCAGGAAGCCCTCGGAGACGGCGGGGCGCTTGAGCCAGCGCGGGGCCTGCTTGTCGGGGCCCTTGCCCGTGCGCCACTCGGGCAGCGCCATGTTGCGGCCGTTGAGGAGCGCCACGTTGGGCAGCACCTCGTCCACGCGCAGCGTGTAGCGCTTGTCCGCCTCCATCGCGCCCGCGGGCTTGAGGATGACGGTGACGCGGCCCAGGCTGCTCTCCCACCCCCGCTGCGCCACCACCTCCACGATGTGGTTGTCCGCCACCAGCCGCAGCTTCTTGCCCACGAGCGCGGCCACCTGCGGGCGCGCGGTCCCCACGCCTTCCAGCAGGAAGCGCGCGTTGGTGGGGATGATGGCGCCCGGTGTGGGGAAGAGCTGCACGCCATCACCCAGGCACTGGGCGGCGGCGGATGAGGCGTAGAGCGAAACGAGCAGCGGGATGAGGAGTCTCAGCACCATGCGGCAAGTCTGCGCGCCACCGGCCTCGAAGGCCAGCGAACCGCCCGGAGAAACACACCACGTGTGGGTTTCCCCCGGTGCGGGAATGGCGCTCAGTGCATCCCGCCGTCCTCCTCGGGGACGGAGATGGGGCCGAACTTCGCCTCATAGCGCTGGATGTTGTCCTGCATGGCCGCCACCAGGCGCTTCATGTGCTTGGGGTTGGTGATGATGCGCGAGCGCACCCGGGCCTTGGGCTGCTGGGGCTGGACGTAGATGAAGTCCAGGGTGAACTCGGTGTCCGAGTGGTTCACCAGGGCCATGTTGACGTACTGACCATTGGCCACGTCGTCATCCATCTGGATTTGCAGCTGCATGTCCGGGGGCTTCGGAGTGTCCGCCATGAGGCAGGGGGCATAGCGCCTGCGCTCGCGCGTGGCCAGTGTCACGGCGTGAGTCCGACGCCAGAAGCCAACGCCATGGACCCGGAGAAGACGGCCCCCTTCGAGCTGGGCCGGGGCGAGGATGTGTGCCTGCTCCTCCATGGCTTCACCGGGAGCCCCTGGGACGTGCGGCCGCTGGGCGAGGCCCTGGCCGCCCGGGGCCTGCGCGTGGTGGCGCCCCGCCTGCCGGGCCACGGCACCACGCCCCAGGCCCTGCTCCATGTCACCTGGCGAGATTGGCTGGCGGCGGCGGAGCGGGCCCTCCACGCGTTGAACGGGGGCCGGGGCGTGTTCGTGGCTGGACTCTCCATGGGCGCGCTGCTGGCCCTGGGGCTGGCCGCGCGCCACCCCGAGGCGGTGCGCGCGCTCACGCTGGTGGCGCCCGCGGTGCGCTTCCGAGGGCCGCGCATGTTCCTCATCCGGCAGCTCGCGCGGACGCCGGTGCTGGAGTGGACGCACCCGTGGGTGGCGAAGACGGGCACCGACATCTCGGACCCGGAGGCTCTCGCGGAGGCGCCCGTGCTGCCCGCCTTCCCGGTGGCCCGGCTGCGCGACCTCTGCACGCTCCAGACGCTGGCGATTCAAGACGCCGCGCACGTGCGCTGCCCCACCCTGGTCGCGGTGGCGGAGCAGGACCATGTCGTGGACCCGGAGGGCGGGCGTTGGCTCGCACGCAGGCTCACCGCGGCCCCCTCGGTGCGGGTGCTGTCGCTGCGCCAGGGCTTCCACGTCATCCCCCGCGACACGGCGGGGCCGCTGCTGGCGGCGGAGGTGGGTGACTTCCTGACGCAGCAACAGCAACACGCCTGCTACTGGGAGGCCCCCTCGCCCGCTGCTGGCGCCTGAGCGGGGTGCGGCCATGCGCTGGCGGACGGGGCGGCGGCGCGCGGGCCAGCCGTGTATGGAGGAGCACCCATGCCTCCGCCCGACTCCGTCCCCCTGGTCGAACTGCGCGACGTCACCAAGGCCTACGCCGAAGGCGACACCGTGCGCGAGGTCCTCTCCGGCGTCCGGCTCGCCCTGCACCGGGGCGAGTTCGTGGTGCTGCTGGGACGCAGCGGCTCGGGCAAATCCACGCTGCTCAACCTCATCAGCGGCATCGACCTGCCCAGCCAGGGCGAGGTCCGCGTGGATGGGCGCGACCTGGGGCGGTTGAACGAGCGCGAGCGCACGCTGCTGCGACGCGAGCGCATCGGCTTCATCTTCCAGGCCTTCAACCTGCTCCCCACGCTGACGGTGGAGGAGAACGTCCGGCTGCCGCTGGAGCTCAACGGACACGGCGGCGCGGAGGCCAGCGCCCGCGCGCGCGTGCTGCTGGAGCAGGTGGGGCTGGGCAACCGCGCCAACAGCTTCCCGGACCGGCTCTCCGGCGGTGAACAGCAGCGCGTCGCCGTGGCCCGCGCGCTGGCCCACGAGCCGCCTCTGCTGCTGGCGGACGAGCCCACCGGCAACCTCGACGAAGCGACGGGCCGGCAGGTGTTGGACCTGCTGGAGGCGTTGACTCGCAAGGGCAACACCTGCGCGCTCGTCGTCACGCACGAGCCCGGGCTGGTGGCGCGCGCGCACCGCGTGTTGACGATGGAGGGCGGCCGGCTGGTGGAGGTGCCCCAGGCGCCCGCGCGCAAGGAGGCGCTGTGAAGGGGCTGCTGGTGCGCTCCAGCGTGCGCCACCTGGGCCGTCACCCGTGGCTCACGGGGCTGTCGCTGCTGGGCATCGCGCTCGGCGTGGCGGTGGTGGTGTCCATCGACCTGGCCAGCGGCAGCGCGTTGCGCGCCTTCGAGCGCTCCACGGACGCGGTGGCCGGTCGCGCCACGCACCAGCTCGTGGGCGGCACCACGGGCGTGCCGGAGGCGGTGTACCGGGACTTGCGCGTGCGCCCCGGAGCGCCGGTGGCCGCGCCCGTGGTGGAGGGACACGTCCAGGCGGTGGTGGGCGACAAGCGCACGCTCACGGTGCTGGGCGTGGACCCCTTCGTGGAAGGACCCTTCCGCGACTACGCCCGGGGCGAGGCGGTGGGCAATGTCAGCACGCTGCTCACCGAGCCCGGCGCGGTGATGCTGAGCGCACGGGCCGCGCGGGCCCTGGGCCTGACGACGGGCGACACGCTGCCGGTGCGCCTGGAGGGCCTGGAGAAGCCGCTGCGCGTGGTGGGGCTGCTGGAGCCCGCGGATGAGGACACCGCGCGAGCGCTGGAGGCGCTGGCGCTCATGGACGTGGCCACCGCGCAGGAGCTGCTGGGCCAGCCGGGCCGGCTGACGCGCGTGGACCTTCGGCTCACGGGGGGCGAGGCGCAGGAGCGCGCGGTGGCGGCCACGCTGCCGCAGGGCCTGGAGCTGGTGCGCGCCGCCGCGCGGGCGGGCACGGTGGAGCAGATGACGCGGGCCTTCCGCACCAACCTCACCGCGCTGTCGCTGCTGGCGCTCGTGGTGGGGATGTTCCTCATCTACAACACGATGACGTTCTCCGTGGTGCAGCGGCGTGGCCTGCTGGGCCGCCTCCGCGCGCTGGGCATCACCCGGCGCGAGCTCTTCGGACTCGTGCTGGGCGAGGCCGCCGTGCTGGGCGCGGTGGGCACCGTGCTGGGGCTGCTCCTGGGCGTGCTGCTGGCGCGCGGGCTGGTGGAGCTGGTCACCCAGACGCTGAATGACCTGTACTTCGTCGTGAGCGTGCGGCGGCTGGCGCTGGAGCCCTTCACGCTGGCCAAGGGCCTGGCGCTGGGACTGGGCGCGACGCTGCTGGCGGCGCTGGTGCCCGCGTGGGAGGCGGCGCGCTCGCCTCCGGTGACGACCATGCGGAGGTCCACGCTGGAGGACGTGTCGCGCGGCCGGGCCCCACGGCTGGCCCTGGCCGGCTTGCTGGTGCTGGCGGCGGGCACCGCGCTGCTGAGCTGGAACACCCCTTCCCTGCTGCCCGCCTACGGCGGCCTCTTCTCCGTGCTGCTGGGCGCGGCGCTGCTGGTGCCGTGGACCACCCAGTTCCTGTGCGCCCTGGCCGCCCAGCCGTTGGGCGCAGCGTTCGGATTGTTGGGGCGCATGGCCGCGCGCGGCGTGCACACCAGCCTGAGCCGCACCGCCGTGGCCCTGGCCGCGTTGATGGTGGCGGTGGCCACCACGGTGGGCGTGGGCCTCATGGTGTCCAGCTTCCGGGGCACGGTGGTGTCGTGGCTGGACACGTCGCTCCAGGCGGACGTGTTCATCTCGCCCCCGTCCCTGGTGGCCCGGCGCGGCGGGGCCACGCTGCTGCCCGGACTGGCCGATACGCTGCGCGACACGCCGGGCGTCCTGGGCAGCAGCACCTTGCGCGTGGCGAACGTGCGCGTGGACGGCGTGCCCACGGACCTGATGGCCGTCGACTTCTCGCGCACGCCCGTGCGGCCCTACACCTTCAAGCAAGGCGACCCCGAGACGGCGTGGCGCGAGCTGGAGTCCTCGCCCGACACGGTCCTCGTCTCGGAGCCCTTCAGCTTCCACCGGGGCGTTGGCGTGGGGGACTCGGTGCGGCTGGCCACGGACCAGGGGCCTCGCGACTTCCGAGTGCTGGGCGTGTACTTCGATTACGGCTCGGACGTGGGCACGCTGCTGCTGCCGCGCACCTCGTACGAGCGCTGGTTCGACGACCGGGGCATCAGCGGCGTGGCGCTGTACGCCGCGCCCGGGCAGGACGTGGACGCGCTGGTGGCCTCCGTGCGCGAGCGGGCCGGTGACACGCAGGCGCTGCTGGTGCGCGCCAACCGCTCGCTGCGGCAGGCGTCGCTGGACGTCTTCGACCGCACCTTCACGATTACCCAGGTGCTGCGGCTGCTCGCCATCGGCGTCGCCTTCGTCGGCGTGCTGAGCGCGTTGATGGCGCTGCAGTTGGAGCGCGCGCGGGAGTTCGCCGTGCTGCGCGCCACGGGCCTGACGCCGGAGCAACTGTGGGGCCTGGTGTCGCTCCAGACGGGATTGCTCGGGCTGCTGGCGGGACTGTTCTCCGTGCCGCTGGGCGTGGGGCTCGCCTACGTCCTGGTGCACGTCATCAATCAACGCTCCTTCGGGTGGACGCTCCAGCTCGCGCTCACGCCGCAGACGTTGGTGCAGGCGGTGGTGCTGGCGCTGGTGGCCTCCGCGCTCGCGGGCCTGTACCCCGCCTGGAAGATGGCGCGCGCGAACGCCGCGCTGGCGCTGCGAGAGGAATGAAGCCATGAGCAACGGCCGGGGACTCCTCGTCGGAACGGCGGTGGTGCTGGTGGGACTGGCCGCCGCGGTGGCCTTCGTCACGCGGGAGCGCCCCCTGCCCGCGCTGCGCCAGGGCGGCACGCTCACGGTGGCCAACGCCATGAGCGGCAGCACGGAGGGCTACGCGCGCGCGGTGGAGCCTCGCGACTTCCACTTCCCCGAGGACCACGGGCCCCACCCCGAGTTCCGCACGGAGTGGTGGTACTGGACGGGAAACCTGGAGACGGAGGACGGGCGCGCCTTCGGCTACCAGTTCACCCTGTTCCGCAACGCGCTGGCGCCCGAGACCGATGCGGCCCCCCGGGACTCCGCCTGGGGCGCGCGGCAGGTGTACATGGGCCACTTCACCGTGACGGACGTGGCGGGTGGCACCTTCCACGCATCGGAGCGCTTCAGCCGCGTGGCGCTGGGGCTGTCCGGCGCCACGGCGCGGCCCTTCAAGGTGTGGCTGGAGGACTGGGAGACGGCCAGCGTGGACGCGTCGGCCATGTGGCCCATGCGGCTGCGCGCCCAGACGGATGACGTGGCGCTGGAGCTGCTGCTGGAGCCGGGCAAGACGCCGGTGCTCCACGGTGAGCGCGGCCTGAGCCAGAAGAGCGCGGAGCGCGGCAACGCGTCCTACTACTACTCGATGACGCGCATGCCCTCGCGCGGCACGGTGCGCGTGGGCGGCACGTCGTACACCGTGAAGGGCCACAGCTGGATGGACCGCGAGTGGAGCACCAGCGCGCTCGGCGCGGACCAGGTGGGCTGGGACTGGTTCTCGCTCCAGCTCTCCGACGGCAGCGAGCTGATGTACTACCAACTCCGTCACCGCGACGGCGCGCCGGACGCGTACAGCTCCGGCCTGTGGGTGCCGCCCGAAGGCGCGGGCGAGCCGGTCCACCTGCGCCGCGAGGACATGAAGCTCGTCGTGCAGGACACCTGGAAGAGCCCGCGCAGCGGCGGTGAATACCCGTCACGCTGGCGCATGCATGTGGAGAAGTTGGGGTTGGACCTCACCGTGACGCCGCGCCTCGCGGACCAGGAGCTGCCCGTCACCGTCCTCTACTGGGAAGGCACGGTGGGCCTGGAGGGCTCGCGCCAGGGTCAGCCCGTTGCGGGGCGCGGCTACGTGGAGCTGACGGGCTATGCGGACACGCAGGGCCCTCGGCGCCAGGAGTCCCAGGCACGCGGCACGCCGGACGAAGCCGCCACCCAGGCGCCGCCGTAACACAGCCCCGCGCAAGCCACGGGCCGTGCAATGACAAGCACGTGTCTGTCGCTTGCGACCCCAGGGCAGCACCCTCGCCAACTCCCGACAGCACGGCGCGCCAGACGGCCACGGCCAACGCTCCGCCGCCTGCCCGGTTTGCCCTGGAATCCTCCCCGATGGCACGAAGACGTCAGGGCCATCACTGGCACATGGCCGGTGGGAAAGGGAGCGGACCGTGCATCGGATGCGCGCAGGATTTCTGGTTCAAGGGGAGGACGGCAGGCTCCACCACGGAAAGAATCCCTTCTCCGGCGTGGCGTATCACACCGCGACCGACGGCACGCTGGACGCGGCGGTGGCCATCCTCGAGGGCGTCATCGCGGGTCCTTCCTCGGACTGGCTCTCGCTTCCGGACGAAGGGCAGCGCGTGGACAGCGCGGCGCTGGAGCTGCCCGAGGATTACGGCCCCCGGCTCTTCCAGGGCAAGCCGTTCACCGGCGTCGCCTACGCGTTCACCCGCAACGGCTACTGCACCTCGGAAATCGAATACGCGGGCGGCTTCGCCACCGAGGTCTCCGAGCGGCGGTGGTACGTCACGGGACAACCCAAGATGTACGTGGACGGCGGGGAGTACACGTCCTGGTTCTCCGACGGTCGCATCCAGCGCCGGGGCCAGCGGGGCGAGCTCGTCTATGGCCTCACCACGCGGGACGACGGCCACCTGCGGGAGCTGGTGCTGCGGGACGCGCGCTTCCTGGACCTCGAGACGCTCAGCGCGATACCGGCCACCGAGGAGTTCCAGTTGGTGGGCGCCGCCATCGACACGGACCTGCTGCGCACGCTCCAGACGCGCACCGACATCGGCGCGGTCCGCAGGCTCCGGCTGGTGCAGACCCGCGTGGGCGCGGACGGCCTCGACATCCTCGCCCGCTTCGACCACCTCCGTGAGGTGTGGTTCGACGGCAACCCCAGCCTGGGCCTGCAAGAAGCGCGGCGGCTCGAGCGGCTTCGCCCCGGCTGCGTGGCGCACCATGTGGAGACAGACGCACCCGCGCCCATCCGGAGGGCACGCGGGATGACGTGTGTCGCCACCGGACACGCGGCCCGTCCCCGGGGCTGAGGCGTCCACGTTCCCATCCTGGGGCAGCAAGACACCCTCCCCGCCCGCGCGCCCTTCCGCACGCGCCTGCCCCGGCCCCGCGTCTCACCAGCCCCTCCCTGGCACCCCGCTTGCCTCTGGAGTCAGGACGCGAAGCAACGCGTCCAAAGACAGACACCGGAGGCAGACCCAGGTATGAGCGGACTCGGACGAGGCAGGTGGTGGGCTGGCGTGCTCGGGCTGGCGCTGTTGTTGAGCTGCGAAGGAGATGACTCGCTCCAGCAGCCCCCCGCCGTGGACGATGGCATCGACGAGGGTACCGAGCCGCCCCCGCCCACGCAGCCCGAGGACCCACCACCGCCCGACGAGGGCGACCCGCCGCCCGTGGGCGGAGAGGAACCCGACGCGGGGCCGCCGCCGGTGGACCCTGACGCCGGCATCCCGCCCGACAACGGCCCCGTGGGCGGCGGCGTCCCCATCCCTCCCGACAGCGCGAGCTGGCGGTTCCTGGGCACGGCGGAGGGCGGCCCTCGCGAGGTGCTGGGCGTCACCCAGGACGAGGGCGGCAACATCTGGGTCGCGGGCGGCGAGGACGGCCTGTGCCTGCTCGCGCCGGGCGCCGCCAGCCTGCGCTGCTACACGATGGCGGATGGCCTGAAGCCGTGGGCGCCGTGGAAGGGCAAGGACCCGGCGCCCGAGACGCGCTACCTCAAGGTGCTCTCGGTGACGGGCGGCCCCGCGGGCACCGTCTTCGTCGGCTACGAGGGGCGGCCCAACTGCGAGAGCGAGTTCTACAAGGCGCCCGGCGTGGGCGTGGTCAAGGACCCCACCATCTTCAAGAGCGGTGACGCGGACCGCGTGGAGCTCCAGGCGGACGGGACGCTGCGCGTGGTGCACTACGACATCCACTCGCCCGCGCACTCGGTGCCCGGCTATGGCCACCGCGAGAAGCTCTGCACGGTGAACCGCATCGTCTGGGACAAGGCGCGCAACAGCCTGTGGTTCGCGTCCAACCACGGCCTCGCCTGGGGCGAGCCCGACTACCAGGGCGGCGAGACGTGCTCCAGCGCGGAGGTGCTCGCCGCCAACGAGTGGGTCTACGCGGGCACCGAGAAGCGCCAGCGCTGCAAGTTCGGCGTCATGGAGCACGTGCACCCGGCCATCGCGATGGGCGACAGCACCACCAGCGAGGACAGCCGGCTCGCGGGGGACGTGTGGGGCGTGGCGGTGCGGCCGGACGGCGACGTGTGGCTGGGCTCGCACATCCGGACCACGCGGTTCAAGATCATGACCAACGCCGTGGGCCACGTGGGCACCGGCGCCCCCTGGAACTTCGAGGCGGCGCGCAAGCAGAGCGAGGAGAAGAAGCACCGCGCCAACCGCATCGATTTGTGGCCGGACGCGGTGGCCGAGCCCCTGTTCCCCACCCACGAGCAGCGCAAGGACGACCTGGTGAGCGACCTGGCGCTGATGGGGGACGGCACCGTCTGGGTGTCCAGCTTCGCGTGGGGCCTGGCGAAGATGAACGACGCGGGCGTGGTGACGGGCTACCACCTCGCGGGCGAGAGCGACCGCAACGTGTCGTCCCTGGAGCGGGACCCGCGGGACGGCAGCCTCTGGATTGGCCACCGCTGGGGCAAGGGCCTGATGCGCATGCACGCCGAAGGCGAGTTCGTCAGCCACAACCCCGCGCTCGGCGGCCGGGGGGCGCTGCCCGTCTGGGACATCCAGGCGGTGGGCAGCGGGGATGCGCGCAAGGTGCTGGTGGCCTTCAGCGCCCAGCGCGACGCGGCGGGCAACATCGTCCGCCCGGGCGGCATCGGCATCTACAGCGGCAAGTAGACGCACCGCCTGCCTGCCTCCCGTGCCTGCCAGGGGCGCGGGAGGCACTTCCTCCCGTCAGGGGCTGTGCGGCGCGGCGGGAAGCGTCAACTTGAAGGCACTCCGCGCCCGCGGGGCGTCCCTGCCCCGGCGGGGGCTTTCAACACGATGACGGATACAAGGAGCCGCCATGTCGCTACTGGACAACCTCTTCGGCAATCGTCGCGCGTCGGGCTTCGGTGGATGGAACCGGGGCCGTAACCGGTGGGGCCAGGGCCGCCGCCGCTATGGCGCGGGTTATGGCCGCGGCCGGGCGGGCGGCAACCCGCTGGCGCGCATCGCGCTGGGCAGCCTGGCCGCGTTCGGCCTCCGCAAGGTGCTCGGGAACCGGCGCCAATACGGCTACTAGCGTCACCGCCGGGCAGGAAGCTCGCCTGCCCGGCCCCTCGCATGGGGTAGCCTCCTCCCGCAGGCATCCACCCACGGGAGGGCACACCCCATGCCGAAGGCGAAGTACGTCCTGGCCCTGGACCAGGGCACCACGGGAACGCACGTTTCCATCCTCGACACGAAGCTGCAGGTGGTGGGCCGCTCCTACAAGGAGTTCACCCAGTACTTCCCCAAGCCCTCTTGGGTCGAGCACGACCTGGATGAAATCTGGGCCAGCAGCGAGTGGTGTATCGCCCGCGCGTTGAAGGACGCGGGCCTGCACGGCCGGGACATCGCCGCCATCGGCATCACCAACCAGCGCGAGACGACGGGCCTGTGGATGCGCGACAGCGGCAAGCCCCTGTCCCACGCCATCGTCTGGCAGGACCGCCGCACCTCGGAGCAGTGCCGCCGGCTCAAGGAGCAGGGCGTGGAGCCGCGCGTGCGCGAGGTGACGGGCCTGGTGGTGGACCCGTACTTCTCCGGCACCAAGCTCACGTGGATGTTCGACCACCTGAAGGGCGCGCGGAAGAAGGCGGAGCAGGGCGACGTGTGCTTCGGCACCATCGACACGTGGCTCGTGTACAAGCTCACCGGCGGCGAGGCGCACGTCACCGACGTGTCCAACGCCAGCCGCACCCTGCTGATGGACTTGAAGACGCTCCAGTGGAGCGACGAGCTGCGCGCGCTGCTGTCCGTCCCGGACGCGTGCCTGCCGCAGATTCGCGGCTCCGCGGAGGTGTACGGCACCACGCGCGGCATGCGCAGCCTGCCGGACGGCATCCCCGTGGCGGGCATGGCCGGAGACCAGCAGGCGGCCCTCTTCGGACAGGCCTGCTTCGAGCCCGGTGAATCCAAGTGCACCTACGGCACCGGGGCCTTCCTGCTGATGAACACCGGCTCGGAGCCGGTGCGCTCGTCGGCGGGCCTGCTCACCACCGTCGCGTGGCGGCTGGGCGGCACCGGCACCACCACCTACGCGCTGGAGGGCAGCAGCTTCATCGCTGGCGCCGCGGTGCAGTGGATGCGGGACGGGCTCAAGGTCATCAAGCGCGCGCCGGACATCGAGGCGCTCGCCGCCAGCGTGAAGAGTTCGGGTGACGTCGTCTTCGTGCCCGCCCTGGCGGGGCTGGGCGCGCCGCACTGGCGTCCCGAGGCGCGGGGCCTGTTCGCCGGCATCGACCGCTCCACCACCGTGGCCCACATGGCGCGCGCGGTGCTGGAGGGCATCGCGCTGCAGATTCACGACCTGGCGGAGGCCATGCGCCGCGACAGCGGGCGGGACATCCCCGTGTTCAAGGCGGACGGCGGCGCCGCGGCCAACAACCTGCTCATGCAGTTCCAGGCGGACGTGCTGGGCGTGCCGCTGGTGCGTCCGCGCAACCTGGAGACGACGAGCCTGGGCGCGGCCTTCCTCGGCGGCCTGGGCGCTGGCATCTGGGACAGCCCGGACGCCATCCGCCGCGCCTGGAAGGCGGACAAGACCTTCAAGCCGAAGATGAAGGCGGACGCCCGCGAGCGGCACCTGGCCAAATGGAAGCGGGCCGTGGAGCGCGCGTGACGCCGCCCGGACCCGGACTCCGGCTGCTGGCCGCGCTGCTCGCGCTGGGGACGGGCGTGGGTTGCCCCATGGACCCGTGCAGGCCGCACGAGCCTGCCGCGCTCTTCGACGACACGCTGTTCGGCGTGGGCCAGCCGCTGGAGCTCCAGGTCCCCCCCGTCACCAACCGGTGCGAGTCCTCAAGCCAGGGCGCCCCGGAGCACGTCACCGTGGAGGTGAAGGACCCGCACAACCGCCCGGTGGCCGCCACCGTGGCGCTGCACGGCAACGGCGGCGCCGCGGTGGTGCGCTTCACGCCGGAGCTGAAGGGCCGCCACCACCTCATCGTCTCCTTCTCTCCGGTGGGCAGCGTCCGGCAGTCCGCCATCCACGTGGTGGAGGACCGCGGCCAGCAAGCCCCCGTGGCGGAGCTCTCCACCGTGGTGGAGTGCCGCTCCGTGGACCGGACGACGGCGGGCACGTGGCTGTGCGGCAGCAGCGCGCTGCGCGAGCCGGACCAGGAGCCCCAACCCCTGGGCGACGCCTTCGCGCCCACCGTCGTCGCGGGCAACGTGGTGTGGGTGACGGAGGCGTCACGGGTGCTCCGCTACGTCGACCAAGGCAGCGGCCCCCTGCCCCCGCCCGACACGGCCCCCTTCCCCGTCGTCGGCACGCCCACGGCGGCCGCGCCCCACTCGCGGCTGGCCACCGAGGACGCGCTGCTCCTGCTGGATGACACCCACCTGCACCGCTACGCGTACACGGCGGAGGCGGGGCTGCGCACCACGGGCTCCGTCCTGCTGCCCCACCCCCGGCTGGCGACCTTCGGGGACATGCCATCCCTGCTCCTGCGCGCGGGCGACCGGCTGCTGGTGGTGCGAATCGCGGAGGAGGCCACCCTCCGGAACTTCGTCAGCGAGGCCTGCCCCTACCAGGTGAACGCGGAGGGCGCGCCGGAGGCCGTCCCGGACGAGCCGTGCCACCAGGTGCCCGGCTTGCCCGTGGGCTACGAGGAGGACGTGCTCTGGGCCCACGCGGGGAGCGCGCCCGAGCAGCTCACGCTGCACCGGTACTCGGCGGCGAGCGGCCGGCTCGTGCTGGAAGGGGTCCTGTCGATGAACGCCCCCTTCCAGGCGCAAGGCCCCAGCCTGCGTCCAGGCTTCGGCACGCCCCTGGTGTTCTCCCCCCGGAGCGTCGACGCCCACTACACCCTGCCCTCCTGGGACGCGGAGACGCAGACGCTCGAGCTGACGCTGCTGCCCTCACCCAACGGGTTCAAGCCGCCTCGCGTCGGGGCGCGCTACTTCCATTCCGAGCGCTGGAACTCCATCTATGGCGTGAAAGTGTACGCGCGTCAGTCCACCCCGTGACGAAGGACGACGCGTGGCTTCCTTCGGGCGCGCAAGCGGGTAGAAAGGCGCCCATGGCTTCCAACCTCACCTTGCTCGCTCCCGAGGCGCTCCAGTCCTTCCTGTCCCAGCACACCGAGTGGAAGCACGAGGGCGGGATGATTCGCCGCACCTACGAGGCCCCCAGCTTCCTGGCCGGCATCGCCTTCGTGGAGAAGGTGGCGCAGGCGGCGGAGAAGGCGGACCACCACCCGGACATCGACATCCGGTGGCGGAAGGTGACGCTGGCGCTCGTCACGCATGACGCGGGCGGCCTCACCGCCCGGGACACCGGCCTGGCCACCGAGGCGGACCGCCTCTTCGCGGAGGTCGCGCGCGCGCGGTGAAGACCTCCGGCTGGGTGGCGCGTCTCGTCGGACGCGGTGGCGGGGGGTGGAGGGCGCTGGGCTTCGCGTGGGTGTTGGGCGCCTCGCCGGTGGCGTGGGCGCAGGAGACACCACCGCCCACGGAGCCGCGCCCGGAACGGCTGTATCTCAACCCAGGCGCGCTGCTGGGCTCGGCGCGCATGGTGGCGATGGGCGGCGCGTACGTGGGCATCGCCGAGGGCGCGGCGGGGCTCCCCAGCAACCTCGCGTCGCTGGCCCACCGTGGGCCCGCGCTGGAGAAGGACTGGGATTTGGGCTTCACCCTGTCCTGGCTGGACCTCCCCTTCACGGGCACGCGCAAGCGCGACGTGGACAACGACGGGCGTCCGGACGAGTCGCAGGACAGCCGGCAGCTGCTGGGCGGCCTGCTGCTGCAATACAAGCGCTTCGGCATCGGCTTCGCCATGCGCAACAGCGTGGTGTCCTACTGCGCCACGGTGGCGTGCGCCGGCCCCAGCGAGCGCATCCGCGTGTCGCTGACGCAGTCGGTGCTGGCGGGCGCCATGTCCTTTGGCCAGGACGAGTTCATCCTCGCGCTGGGCATCTATTCGGCGCAGGCCTCCTTCCGGCTGGACTCCGGCGGCTCCGACCTGCGCTATGGCGACACGGGCGTGGCGGTGGACGTCCTCTACCGGCCCCAGGGGCGGCCCTGGCGCATGGGCATCTCGGTGCGGCCCGAGGTGGTGGGAGACTGGCGGCGGGAAGCGGGCCAGGTGCCGGAGCTGGCGGGGCGCACGCTCTTCGGCGCGGTGGTGTCTCCCGCGGTGCTGTCGGTGGGCGCGAGCTGGCGCTTCGGGGATGGCGCCGAGCGCTACAACCGGCTCTCCCCCGCCGCGCGGCGGCAGCTGCTGGTGGAAGGTGACGCGCTGCCCGTGCCCCCCGAGGAGCCCCTGGACGCGCCCGCCGGGCGGTGGCTCGTCAGCGCGCAGGTGGACCTCATCTCCAGCGTGGACAACGCGGTGCCCGCGCGCACCTTCGCGTCCACGGCCGAGGAGGCCATCGTGGGCCGGGACACCTCCTTCGCGCCGCGCCTCGGGCTGGAGCACGACACGGTGCCGGGCATGATTCGCCTGCGCGCGGGCGTGTACGCGGAGCCGTCCCCCTTCGACAAACGGCCCGCCCGGCCCCACGTCACCGGCGGCTTCGAGGTGTTCGTCTTCCGCTACTGGGAGGACTGGTCCGTGACGGCCTCGTTCGACCTGGCGCGGCGCTACACCAACGTGGGTCTGTCCGTCGGCTTCTGGCGCTGACCCCCGCGGAGCCCGCGGCGTGCCATGCGAGGGCACGCCGCGCCCCACGCAGGGCAAGGCAGGTTCCCTCCTGGGGGCAACGTCGTGCATGGCTCACGATGCCACCCCCGCGCATCCGGGCGGCCAGGCAGGCAGACGCCCCAGTGGGTGTTGCTGACACAAACGCGCATGCCGACCCTCCCCTGGGCGGAGCGGGGGACTTCATGCACACAGGGTGGCGTTGGGTCCGGACCGTCGTGAGCGCGGCGGTGCTGGGTGGGGCGGGGATGTGGCTGGGCTGTGGCAGTGGAAGCACGAACGAGCCTCCGGGGGGGGACCCGTGCGCGGAGGACCCTTCCGGTGACTGCGCGGCGCCTCCCGAGGTGACACCACCGGATGGCGAGGGACCGCCCGGAGGGGAATCCCCCACCGTGCCGCCGCCGCCAACGCGTCCGCCACCGCCGCCGCTCGGGCCAGGAGGCACCGTCTGGCTTCAGCGCGAAGGCACGCCCCAGGACGACCTCGCCCTGGGCGCGGCGGTGGACGCGAATGGCGACATCCTCACATTGGCGCTCCATGACCTGGACGACCTGGGCGCCCTCCAGCCCACGGATGACCGGGCGAAGCTGGTGGTGACGCGACGCGCGCCCACGGGCGAGACGCGCTGGCAGAAGCTCTTCGACGTCCGGGCCGCGGAGGCGCCGCCGGAGCTGCGCGCGTTCGTGAAGGGCCGCATCGCGGCGGACCCGGCGGGCGGCATCGTCCTCGCGGGCACCGCCGAGGGCATCATGGACTTCCTCACCCACAAGCTGGGGGACGGCACCTTCGTCGTCCGGATGGACGCGGACGGCAACGTCCTGTGGGCGAACCTCGTGGGCGGCCCGGACCTGTCCGTGGCGGACCTCGCGGTGGACGCCCAGGGACGGACGCTCGTCGCCTTCAATGCCCCGGGCGGCACCGACTTCGGCAACGGGGTGTCGGGCTCCGGCGGGGTGGTGGTGACGTACTCACGGGAGGGCGTGGCGCAGGCGGCCCTCGCCGTGGGCGAGCCCCAGTCCGGCGGGCGCGTGGAGCTCACCTCCCTGGCGGTGGACGGCGCCGGGCGCATGGCGGTGGGGGGCCGCTATGACGGCGCCGTGCGCTTCGGCAGCCAGCAGCCGGGCTCCGCGCAGGAGGGCAGCCCCTTCGTCGCCCTCTTCGACCAGGGCAGGCTGACCTGGACCAAGGCCCTCGGCCAGGCGCAGGGCACCGTGCGCGACGTGGGCCTGGACGCGGAGGGCTCGGTGGTGGCCACGGGCCCGTTCCTCGGCGACGTGCGCTGGGGTGACGCGGTGGTCAAGGGCCACGCCTTCCGGGAGACGCCCTTCGTCGTCTCCGCGAAGGCGGGCGGCGAGGAGACGTGGGCCAAGGGCCTGGGTGACGGGCTCCAGGTGGACTCGCTCGTGGTGGACGGCGCCGGGGAGCTGGTGCTCGCGGGCTTCACCTACAACCGCATCGAGAACGGCGTCACGGGACAGGACGGCATGGGCTCGGCGCAGCCCGTGGCGCTGCGCTACGACGCGGCGGGCGGCTGGCTCCACACGCAGATGTACCTGTCCGACCCGCCCCAACCCCGGGGGGAGCTGTATGGGCTGGAGGCCATCCCCTTCCTGGGGCTGCTGCCGGACGGCGACTTCATCCTCTTCGGCCACACGGACCGGGAGACCGACTTCGGCACCGGCCGCCAGAGCTCCTCCCGCGGCGATGTCTTCGTGCTGCGGATGAAGCGCTGAGCCGCGAGGCCATGGAAGCACCAAGGGCCATGGGGCGTGGAACCCCATGGCCCTCGTCGCAGGTGCATGCGGCGCTCAGCGGCGCGGGGTGCGCCGGGTCGACGTCTTGCGAGCCGTCGCGCGCGTCATGCCGCGCTTGGCGGTGGCGCCGCGGGTGCCCGTCTTCCGAGCCGTCCGCCCCGCCGTACCCGTCTTCCGAGTCGTGGCCTTGCGAGCGCCACGGCCCGGGGTGGCCCGGGACGGCGTCTTGCGCGTGGTGGACTTGCGCGTGGCCGTCTTCCCGCGCGCGGCCGTCTTGCGGGTGGTGGTGCGCTTCGCGGTGGACTTGCGTGCGCCCTTGCGCGCGCCACCCGGGCTCTTGCGCTTCGAGGCCGCACGGCGCCGCGTGGGCGGCGTGCCCGTATCGGCCGGGGCGAGGGAGACATCGTCGGTCAGCTGCGGATTGACGGACTCGTTCGTCATTCAGTCGGCTCCGTGAAGGGAAGACTGCGGGCGATGCACGAGCAGGGTACGCCCATGCACGCCAGGGCGTGTGCGGTGAAGGCACGCAGATGAACGACAGCGGACGAATGACGTGCCGAGGCGCGGAGACCCAGCCCTGAAGGGCAGGGTCCCTTCATGCATCCCCGCGGGCCCGCGTCAGGCCGCGCCCTTCAGGAACGCCGCGAGCTTCTCGTACGCATCCGCGAGCGGAGGGATGGGCGCGCTCTCGTTGGCCTGATGCGCCTGGGCCGTCTCACCGGGCCCGAAGTTGATGGCGTCCACGCCCCACTCGCCGAAGCGCGCCACGTCCGTCCAGGCCTGCTTCGAGGCCGCGGGCAGCCCGGTGAGCGCCATCAGCTTCTGGAACAGCGGGTTGCCCGCCACCACCGGGCCGCTGGGCGACGCGTCGGTGAACTCCACCTCCGCGCGGCCCGCCACGAGCGCGAGCACGTCCGCCTTCGCCTGCTCGATGCTCTTGCCCGGCGCGAAGCGGTAGTTGAGGTTCAGCTCGAAGGCCTCGGGGATGACGTTGCGCGCGCGGCCGCCCTTGGCCAGCGTGGCGTTGATGACCTCATAGAAGGGGAAGCCGGCGACGTTGACCTCCACGCGCTGACGCCCTTGCAGCTCCGTGAGGAACGCGCCCGCCTTGTGGATGGCGTTCTCCCCCTGCCACGGCCGCGCGGAGTGCGCGCTGCGCCCGGTGAAGCGGACGGTGACCTGCATGGAGCCCACGCAGCCCACCTGCACCACGCTGTCCGTGGGCTCCATGGCGATGCCGAAGCGCACCTTCGCCAGGTCCGGGCGCTTCTCGAACAGCGGGATGAGGCCGCTCTCCGCATAGGCGCCCTCCTCACGTTCATAGAAGAGGAAGGCGAGGTTGACGGGCAGCGAGTCGCGGCGCAGGTCCTCCGCGAGCGCCATCATCACCGCCAGCCCGCCCTTCATGTCCGAGGCGCCCAGCCCGAAGACGCGCTCCCCTTCGATGCGCGCCTCGCGGCCCGCGTCGCTCGGGTGCGCGGGCACCGTGTCCAGGTGGCCGATGAGGGCCACCGTGGGGCGCGGGTCGTCCAGCCGCCCGAGCAGCAGCGTGTGCCCCACGCGGAACACCTCGTCCTGCGTGAAGTGCCGGTGCGCCCAGCGCTCGACGTGGTCGGCGATGGGCCCTTCCTGGGTGATGGGACTGGAGATGCGGCACAGCTCGAGCGTCAGTTGGGCCAGCCGCGCGGCGAGGTCGATGGAAGCCATACACTTCCACCATAGCGCCGTGTGTCAGGACTCCGCGAACGCTTCCTCGAAGCTCGTCGCGCCCTCCAGCACGGAGGCGCAGAGGCAGGGCGGACCCTCCGCCAACGCCGTGAAGCCGTGGACGGAGCCGTCTGTCTTCTCCAGCGACTCGCCGGGCCACACCTCGTGGCCGTCGTCCTCGCGGAAGCCGCCCTCCAGCACCAGGTTCCATTCACGGCCGTGGTGCGTGTGCCGAGGGTAGCGCACACCCGGGTGGAGCCGGAGGATGGCGGCCATGGTCCCTTCACGGGCGGGCCCCGTCTCCACCGGCATCAGCTCCGAGCCCTCCACGGGCCCCGGCATCCACATCGCCGGGTCGCTCACGCTCTCCAGCAGCGCCAGCGTCCGCTCCCGGGACAGGTCGAAGAACGCCGCCACCGCGTCCGCGAAGCGGGCGAGCCGCCCGGGCCCCTCCATCTGGTCCATCAACCGCGCCAGCGGCTCGGGCGGAGGCACCACCAGCGACGCCAACGCCGCGTGCGTGGACACCAGCCGGTCCGCCGCCGCGCGGCACCTGACGCACTCCGCCAGATGCAGCTCGACCGCTTCACGGGCGGGCCCCGCCAGCATCCCCAGTGCCCATTCAGGCAGGAGGTCGTCCAGGTGGTGCGCCATCGTCACGTTCCGTCCCTCACACACTCTCTACGGCGAGCGTGACCCGGTGGATTTCCGAACCGCTCACACCGCCACCGCGAAGTCGCGCAGCGCGGCATTCAGGCTCGTCTTCTGGTCCGTGGACTTCGTCCGCTGACCGATGATGAGCGCGCAGGGCACCATGTACTTGCCGGCGGGGAACTGCTTCTCACGCATGCCCGGAATCACCACGCTGCGCGCGGGGACGCGGCCCTTGTAGACGCGCTCCTCGGGGCCCGTGACGTCGATGATTTGCGTGGACGCGGTGAGCACCACGTTGGCGCCCAGCACCGCCTCCTCCTCCACCACCACGCCCTCCACGACGATGGAGCGGCTGCCCAGGAACGCGCCGTCCTCGATGATGACGGGGGACGCGGAGGGCGGCTCCAGCACGCCGCCGAGCCCCACGCCGCCAGACAGGTGGACGTGCTTGCCCACCTGGGCGCAGCTGCCCACCGTGGCCCACGTATCCACCATGGTGCCCGCGCCCACGCGCGCGCCGATGTTGACGTAGCCCGGCATCACCACCGCGCCCTTCTCCACGAAGGCGCCGTAGCGCACCGTGCCCGGGGGCACCACACGCACGCCGGCGGCCTCCAGGCCCTTCTTCAGCGGCACCTTGTCGTGGAACTCGAAGGGCCCCACCTCCATCACCTGCATCTCCGACACCGCGAAGAACAGGAGGATGGCCTCCTTCACCCAGGCGTTGACCTTCCACCCCTCCGCGCCCTTCTCCGCCACGCGAAGCTCCCCCGCGTCCAGCCGCGCCAGCGTCTCGCGCACGGCGGCCACGTGGGCCGCGTCCTTCAACAACGTCCGATCCGCGAACGCGGCGGACACCCTCTGGGACAGCTCTTCGATGGTGGCCATGGCGCCTCCTTGAAGCACAAAACCGCGCGCCGCGCCGCACCTCGTTGAGGGCTCAGTGGGGTGCCGATTCCGCCTCGGCGGGCGTGGCGTCCACGGCCTCGGAGTCCGAGTGCTCCGTCCCATCCAGCACCGCCAGCGGCAACGTCTGGGTGGGAATCTCCGCGTGTGCGCTCTTGTCGGCCGGCACCACGCGGCCCGGCGTCTGGCCTTCCAGCAGCACCGTGTCGCGTGAGACATGACGGACGCGGGACAGCGGGTACTCCGTCCAGTGCCGGCTGAAGGGCCAGCGCCGCGCGTAGAGGTGCTCCTGGCTGATGAGCGCCACGTAGCCCAGCATCGCCCCGCTCTCGTCTCGCACCCGCAGTCCACTGGTGAGGGAGCGCCGCTCGTAGGGCGACGCGATTTCCGGCCACGCCATGGGGACACCTCCTGTGCCCTCAAGCTGTGGCCCCGGGGCGCGGTCGGGGAGCCGTCCACCCGGGCAGGGATTCCCGCCTGCTCGCCCGCAAGCCTTGGGTTTTCGGGCAATTTCCCTGTTTTCTCGGATTTTCAGCAACCCTTTTGTCGACGGGCGGACAATCGTGAGACGCTTGCCGTCACCCCCATTCCCCCATGGAGGGCTCATGAGCGCACTCCCCCCGCGCCCGTGGCGCCACGCCTTCGCGGCACTCGCGATGTTCACCGCCGGCTGCTACGGCCAGGCGTCGCTCGACCTGCAAGGCGGCCCGCCGGATGACGGCACCCCGGACCCGCCGCCCATCCAGCAGGACGGCTCGCTGCGGTGCGACCTGGGGAGCGTGCCAGCGGACATCACGCTGCAGACGGTGGCGGCGGACTTCGCGCGGGTGGTTCACCCGGCCATGGTGCGGGAGTCCTCCGGCTGCATCTCCTGCCACGGCACCACCCAAGGCCGCCTCTTCACGGTGAGCAGCAACGGGCTGGAGTCCTTCTACGCCCTGCGCGCGGCGGGCTTCCTGACGCCAGAGTCGGGCTCGCTGCTGTCGCGGCTCGTCACCACGGACGAGTCGGCGCGCATGCCCCGGGGCGCGGCGCCCTGGAGCGCGCAGGAGATCGCCCGTGTCGCCCACCTCACCTGCCAGCTCGCGGCGGTGGAGGCGCGCCAGCCGATGTCCCGGCCCGACGAGGAGTTCCCCCAGGCGCTGCTCGAGCCCTACGGCGGCCCGGCCATCGCCACGTATGACAACCCCTTCCTGGGCTACCTCCAGCTCAAGGGCAAGGTGAAGGCCGTCTTCAACGACGACTGGGTGCGCGGCGGCGTGGACCGCTTCTCACAGAACGTGGGCCTCTTCGGCGGCGTGGACTACCAGAACCACTTCGTCGAGGCCCGCGTGGCCACGGCGGACTTCTTCCTGGGCCTGGATGACCTGAGCCGCGACGTGTGCCTCACCGCGGCCACGGCGAGGACGGGCCCCTTCGCCGGGCTGGACCTGGCGCAGCCGCTGGTGGACGTGCCGGCCCCCACCACGGTGCAGTACGAGATGGAGCAGGCCGCGCTCTCCAGCGGCACCGTGCCCCCGGGCACGCCGATTCTCGCCAGCACCGGCGGGCGGACGAGCACCGGCTGGAACCTCTGGACCAACGGCACCCTCACCACGGCGGCCCCGTACACCTTCCCGGCCAGCAGCACCTTCCGCTTCACGGTGAAGGCGCGCGGCGACCTGTGCGGCCCCGCGCTGCCGAACATGCAACTGCGCGTGGACGGGGTGGTGGTGCGGGAGTGGGACGTGTCCAACGGCACGGCCTACGCGGACTTCACGCACACGCAGGCCATGACCGAGGGCGACCACATCCTCTCGGTGGCCTTCACCAACGACTACAACGAGTCGGGCGTCTGTGACCGCAACCTGCACGTGGACGCGCTGGTGGTGCACGGCCCCACGGAGGCCGCCACCGGCACGCAGCGCGTGGACGCGGCGCAGGCCAAGGTGGACTCGCTCTACCGCCGGATGCTGTACCGCCCCGCCACCCAGACCGAGCGCGCCAACGGCTACGCGCTGGTGAAGGACCTGCACGGCATCGAGGCGAACCTGCCCAAGGCCTGGAGCGGCCTGTGCGAGGGCCTGATGCGCGCTCCGGACTTCCTCTTCACGCTGCCGCCGTCCTACGAGGCGCTCTCCGGCGCGGAGCGGGACCGGCTGCTGCTGGTGAAGCTGGCCCAGGACCTGCTGGGCCGTCCGCCGTCCGCCGCGGATTTCACCGCGCTGGAGGGCGGACAGAGGTCCTGGGAGGACATGGTCGACGGGTACCTCGCGTCGCAGGACTTCCACGCGTACTACTTCGAGCGGATGCGGGTGCGGACGGAGAGCGAGGGCACCGCGGACACGGACGAGCCCGCGCGGCTGTGGACCCACCTGATGCGCGAGGGCAAGCCGCTGGCCGAGCTGCTCACGGCGGAGTACGCGGTGGACGCGGCCTTCCAGGCGGTGCCGCGCGCGGCCGAGCACGGCAAGACGGGCGTGCTGACGATGAAGGGCTTCATCAAGAACAAGCCCGGCCTGCCGCACTACAACTACGCGGCGCGCGTGATGACGGACTTCATGGGGACGCTGTACGAAATCCCCTCCGAGGTCTTCGACATGCGCGGCGCGGCCACGGCCGCGTCCACGGTGGACCCCAACAGCCTGTGCTTCTCCTGCCACCAGACGCTCACGCCGCTGGCGCACCAGCGCCTGCGCTGGGACGACGAGGGCAACTACCGCACCGAGGACGTCGAGGGACAGCCCATGGACGACAGCGACCGGGGCCTGGTGGCGACGTATGCCTTCAAGGGCCAGGGCATGGAGGCCTTCGCCACGCAGGCGGTGAAGAAGGAGCTGTTCATCCGCCGCACCATCAACGCCCAGTTCGCCCTGCTCTTCGGCCGTGAGATGCGCCACGCGCAGGACGAGCGCGCCGTCTACAAGCGCCTGTGGGACGTGAGTGAAGAGAGCAACGGCAACCTCAAGGCCGTGCTGAAGGCCGTCGCCACCTCGCCCGAGTACCTGCGCCGCTGACCGGAGAGCTTGCCGCCATGAAACGCCGCCAATTCCTCGCAGGCGCCGCCGCGGGCGCCGCCATCAGCACCCTGGACTGGCTCCGCTTCTTCCGCGCCTTCGGTGTTCCGGGCACGAAGAAGGAGCTGGGGCTGGCCCAGGCCGCCGCCGCCGAGGCGGACAACCCGCACTTCCTCATCTACTGGTTCCAGGAGGGCGGCTGGGACGGGTACAGCATGTTCAACCCGGCGCACACGCCCAACGACGGGCCGCGCGTCATCCCCGCCGGCGAGCTGCGCCCCGTCCCGTCGTGGAGCCAGCACTTCTACCGGCCGAGGAGCTACGGCACCTCGCCGTTGGACCCACCGAGGACGCAGGGGAACATCCAGTACGGCTACCTGGCGCAGGACGGCCTGGACCTGTTCCCGGACCTGGCGGTGGTCTCCAGCCACAACGGCAACACGTTCCACTCGGGCGGCCGGTGGGAGTACCACTACGGGCGCTACAGCGCGTCCCTCTCCGGACGACGCAACCCGGACGAGCGCACGGTGCTCCAGGCCTTCTGTGAGGCCTATGGGCAGGGCTACCTGCTGCCGCACGTCTCGTGGCACCGGTGGCTCTCCGACGGTGAGCTGTCGATTCCGTCGTATCCGGACGGTACGGGCTACTACGAGCGCCTGGGGCCGGTGCACGCGCACACCATCTACGGCAAGACGCCCATGGCGATGCGCGAGCGGCTGTCCTCGCTGGGCAGCGTGTCCCAGGGCCAGCGCGACGCGCGCATCCGCCAGTTCACGGACAACCTCCAGGCGAACTTCCTGGACTCGAAGAACAGCGAGTCGGTGCGCGCCTTCTCGTCCGCGCTGCAGATTCACCGCGCGCTGACGGCGGGTGGGAGCATCAACCTGGACCCGCGCACGCTCTTCACCAACGCGCAGCTGCGCGAGGAGTTCGGTGTCACGCTGGAGGATGAGACGACGAACTCGGCTTCCATCAACGGCAACCCGGCCCGGTCCAAGGAGACGCCGAACACCAACGTCCAGGCGTTGATGACGTACGAGCTGATGACGAAGGGCCTGTCCATCGGCTTCTTCATCGAGAACCGCAGCCTGCGCCTGTTCGACTCGCACCGGGACCGGCGGTTCATCATGAGCAACCAGGGGCAGGCGGACCAGCGCAACGACATGCGGCGCAACCTCTGGAACCCGCTGAAGGAGCTGGTGGCGCGGCTGAAGTCCACGCCGTACGGGACGACGGGGAAGAGCTACTACGACTTCACCACCATCGTGCTCGCCTCGGAGATGGGGCGGACCATCTCCGGTGACGTGGAGTCCATCCTGGCCAACTCCGGGCTGACGGACGCGCAGAAGTACACCGAAATCATGGGCCAGGACTGCTGCCAGCACTGGCGCGTGAGCAGCGCGGCGTTCCTGGGCGGCACGGTGCGAGGAAATCGGCAGTACGGCCGCGTGGGCAGCACGTCGCTGGAGGGCATCCCGCTGATGCCGGATGGCACGCTGGACCCGGCGTACAACCCGGACACGGGGCTGCTGGTGCCGGGCCGGACGAAGAGCCCGACCAGCGCGATCACGGATGCAGGCCACGTGTACTCGACGGCGCTGCACCTGTCCGGACTGGACCCGGCGGCACTGCGAGCCGCGGGCAAGGGCAAGAATGACCGGCCCGCCCTGACGTACATCAAGCGGTAGGCGGAGCACCCGACGCAGGCACAGAGGGCGCCCTCCACGAGCGAGCAGGCCGTGGGTGGCGCCTTTTTCTTGGGCCATCACAGCAGCGGACGTTAGCTGGGATCCTTTATTGATGTGATTAACGGGTGTCTGCAACTCTTTAGGACATGAACTGCCGACAAGTGAAGCAAAGGGACGGATTCACCTCGTCCCTTCTGCCAGATGGGTTCAATTGTCCACGGACCCGGGAAACAAAGGCCCACGCTTGATGACTAGTACTACCCGGTCACATGCGCGACGGCCCACGCGGAGGCGCGCGAGCGCGGATCGGGCGCAAGCATAGCGGACAGTGGCCGATGCGGCGCATCAGCAGGAATTGCAGCTGCCGCCGCACCTGGGGCAGTGTCCATCGCAGCTTCCTCCAGGGGGAAAAGCGCCCGACGCAGGGCGAGGAAGCCATGGGCAACCATGCAGAGCGTGGCGTGGTGATGGAAGCCTCGCCAGCTTCTGCCCTCGAAGTGGTCCAGGCCAACCTCGCCCTTCATCTCCTGGTAATCGCGCTCCACCCGCCAGCGCAGCTTGGCCATGCGCACCAACTCCTTCAGAGGGGTGCCCTCCGGCAGCGAGGAGAGGTAGTACTTCGTCGGGCCTGCCTCTCCCCGCGGCCACTCCACCAGCAACCAGACTTCCTCGCGGGGCACTGCCCGCTCCATGTGTCGCTCCGCGGTGCGCACGCGCAGCGCGACGAATCGCGACGACTGCACGCCCCGGCTGCCCTGCCGCCACTGCACGCGGTGGAATGCGGACCGAGGCAGTTGCGCCGCCAGTTGACCGATGAGCACTGGGCGCTGCCCGTTGGCGTCGAAGTAGCGCGTCCGAGGGCGGCCCCTCTGGTGCGGCACCCGCTGGGGCGCCTGCGGCTGGGCGTCAGGGTCCCAGACGTCGGTGTTGCCCTGCACACCTACCAGGAAGTGCAGTCCCTTGGCCCGGAGTGCATCGCGAAACTCGCGGCAGTTGCCGTAGCCGGGGTCGGCCAGGACGACATGGTGGCGCACGCCCCAGTTCAGGGCTTCGTCGAGTTCGTCCAGCGCCAACTCCCATTTGCGTTTGAATCTCACCTCCGACGGGACGCCTGCCGCCCGCCTTCGGCGCCTGTCCTGTGTGTCCACTCCTCGGGAAGGTACAGGCGCATGGCGATGCAGTTGCTGCCCTTCTCGCCTGCCAAATGCAGGCTGACCGCCACCTGGCAATTGTCGGTGCGGCCCAGCGTTCCGGAGTACTGCCGGGCGACGTCGACCGAATGCACGCCCTTCTTCGGGAATCCCGTGTCGTCGAGGACGAGAGCCTCCAAGCCCGGTAACTCGCGTTGCAGCTTCAGCGACAGGCGCCGTCGCATCTCGCAGTCATTCCAACTCGCACCAGACACGCACTGCAGCAACCGCTGGCGCATGGCTTCCGTCTGGCCCGGCTCTTCGACGAGCCGGGCCGCCGTGGGCTCAATGCTCTTGCGATCTCCGTCCAGCAGCAGTCCGGTGACATAGCCGCCCAGGGCTCGACGTCTCTCAGTGCGGCCCATTCCCACCCTCATCGAGTCCAGGTACTCGCTCAGTTCCTGGTCGAACTTGCGTAGCTGTGTGGGCGTCATGCCCCTTCAACATGGAGCGCCAACGCTCGATTCATCTGACCTGGTAGCACTAGGTCTGCACGCGTTTCAACCGCCCCCTAAGTCGTCACAGTGGCTTCCCTTTCGCCGCAGCTTCCTGAAGGTGAATTTCTTGTTGCCCACGAACGACGCAAGGCATCTCTGTCGCGCGGGTGAGCGTCGAGGAAAAATCGATGGGTCATTGAGAACGCCTCTAATCGGCCAAGGCAGAATTGGGCCTGACGAACCACGCGCTGCGCACCTGGACGACCAAGCAACGGAACATGACAATGTGCCTCATTGCCACGTCTTCACTGCCCCCGCATGGGTCATAGACAACCCCACCTCAACAGCTACGTTGCATTCCAAAGCGATTGGCCTGCCGGCGCGAAGAAACCCATGCGGGCATTTCTCGTCCGGCGAGCTCTTCACCAACAACCGTTGCCCGCCACTCCAGAAAGGAAATACGCCCCTGCTGACGCTTTCCCGGCGTACGCTTCCGCCAGTCGCCTACGCCTTCCGATGGATACGATGGCGCCACCGCCGCCAAACCACTGCAAGCATTTTCCACCGCCGTAAACGAGACATTCAGCACGCCCCTTAAATGCCTGATTAGAAATAGCCCCCCCCTGACAGTCGCAAATTCCCACAACCACAGGAACAACTGATAGGAATAGCCTCACCGAGATGCGTTGCCAGCCCAATTATGGCGTGCATCCGCAACCCAGTCAGAGGCATGCACCATGAAGAAGTGCTTGTTGTTCCTCGGCCTGTCGATGGCCGCCTGTTCCCCCAGCCCCACCGATGCCGAGCCCCCTCAGTCCATCGCGCCTTCTGTCAGTAAGGAAAGGCGAGATGAACTAAAGGCTGTCTTTGGCAAGGCATTTGCACCTGCGCTTGCCGACAGCCCGTCTTTGCGAAAGATGATCAAAGACGAGGCGCTCACGAAGTTCGATAACGACTATGACGTCCTGTACCACCTCATCAAGGAGCGCCCCCTGGCGGACGGGCAAACCGTTCGTGAGCTGCTACTCGGATACTTCGAGAACACGGAGCATCTCTCAGACGTCGAGAGAGAACTCCCCCTGCTGACGATCTTCGTCCCCGAACTGCCTCACAATTCCTTCTCGGCGGACTCCTGGGACACCGACACGCAGATTCCCGTTGTCGGAATCACCTCCTACAAGACCAATGATGTCACCCTCGTCGACGCCAAGGGAGAGGAGAGCATCATCGCGGCGGACCTTGTCCCTGGCTTCCCAGTCGTCGTCATCAAGGAGAATGAGCGAGTCATCCCAGTCACAAACAACAAGCCTAGCGCCATGGCGAAGGGACGGATTTTGCAGGCCAGCGGCAGCCTGGGCTTTGCCTTTCTGGCGGACTGCTTCGACGGCTCGCGCGCGCTTGACACGTCCGCAGCAAGCCTCACCCCGACACCGGACCCCAAATTGCTGGATGCATACAACATCTACCACGGCACCGACGGCTGGCACCGGGATTACATCTACTACAACATCACTCCGAACCAACCCCGGGGCCCGTTCTCCTACTCCTACCAGGAGCACATCCGGAGCTTCACGATGGTCGGAGATCCAGCGACCGCCTTCTCCAAAATTGCCGACCAGACCGGTGATCCTGGGTTGGTGACCCTCGGTCCTCCCGTCGGCGGATGGACGGGCGGGTCCTTTGAATTCAAGGTGAGGGTCCTTCTCAATGCGAAGAATGGGCTCGGACAGGAGCTCATCACCTACTTCAGCGCGCATCCGAGCGAACTCTTCTCGCTGAGATATACCCGCTTCGGTACCTCCCTTATCTTGTACCGACCCCACGTCGCTGGCTTGGTAACCAAGAGCCTGTCGTTGCCGCTGTTCGCGTGGGACCTCGACGACTATGCGTCCACAATCAAGATTGAAGTCGAGGAGGTGGACATCACCGAGACCATTGTTCAGAGCGAATCGCGGTCGGTGAAGTTCGCCACCAACTTCGGCATCGATACGACGATAGGCAGCAAAGTGAAGCTTGGTCTCAAGTTCGGTGCGAGCCTGGAAGAGACGCGCACCGAGACGACCCAGCGAACCTATACGTTGGGCAATGACCTCCTTGGCGCGGTCATCGTGAACTTCGCAGACAACGTGCTGACTGGCTCTGTCCCAGCATCCCCCTCAGTGCTCTGGAAAAGCCGGGAGTATTCGACGGGCTGGTACAGCATCAGCGTGGAACCCAAGCGCGTGCAGTAGCCGCGAGTGTCACGCTCGCCCTGCGCCTATTGCATCCGCGTCCGTTTAACGTGATGAAGAAAAGCGGAGCAGAATCAGGGACCTGAGTGCAGCCGAGCAGGCAGGTCCGCCGAAGTAGCGTGGCCAGGAACATT
>BNCN01000016.1 GCA_014656495.1 Comamonas sp. KCTC 72670 | reverse complement strand
GCTGCGCCTCATCACCGCTGTCGCCCTCGAAGTCACGGGCGTCTGGGACGACCGTCGCTACCTCGACATGTCCCTGCTGAACTCAAACTCAGACACCGCTGAATCACCCCGCCAAGGAGCCTTCCTCCCCCGAACCCCCTCCGAACCAACTACACAAGATTCGGGACTTGACCGCGATGGTCTGCGAGCATTCCATCCGCTGCGACTGTGCGCAGCCCAGGCGCTTGTTTGACTGCGAGCCTGATCGCACGGTGGCGCTCCAGAGTGACGGAGGAGTTACGCCCGTGCTTCCGACCCGAGCTGATGGCACTCCTCTACCGCCCTTGAGCCATCGGCGGTTCAAGGGGAAGAACGAGTCCGGCACCTGCCGGTTCGGGATGTTGGAGCCCAGCATGGGGCGCTGTAACGTCGCTGGTCTGATTCCCAACGGCAACGAAGAACAGCTCCAACTCACCCTGTATGTCCCCTTCGGTGAGGAGCGAGAGTTGTGTGGGATTCGGCTGTCGTGCCGTTGCGACGAGTTCACCGAGCGGGAGTGATCGAATCGGCCGTCGGGCCGGGCCCGCCCGGCCACGTGCGTCGCCGCTTCTTCGACGCGGTGGCCACCGCCACCCCAAGGCAAGTGAAGCTCTGAACTTCATCCTCGAGTTCTACCGGGCGGAGGCGCAGGCTCTCGATGCGCAAATGGTGCGCACCGCCGCTCATCGCGGACTGTGCCAGCTACGCAGCGTCGTCGATGCATGGCAACTGCTGGCAAGAAGCCCAATTTCCTCATCATCACGACGGATGAAGAGCGATTCCCGCCTCCTTACGAGAACGAGGAGGCGCGGCGGTTCCGTATCGAGAACGACATCGTCGGCCAGGAGCTGCGCCGACATGGCATCGAGTTCCTCCGGCACCACACCGCCTCCACGGCGTGTGCTCCCAGCCGGACGACGCTCTACACGGGGCAGTATCCGTCGCTCCATGGCGTGAGTCAGACGCCGGGCATCGGCAAGTCGTCGTTCGACCCGGACATGTACTGGCTCGCGCCCAACACGGTTCCGACGCTCGGCGAATACTTCCGCAAGGGCGGCTATCAGACGCATTACCGGGGGAAGTGGCACGTCTCGGATGAGGACATCCTGGTGCCCGTGGCGGCGACGCGGAGCCGCGGCTCGTCGTCAGCTCCTTCGTGAACCCGCATGACATCGTCTTCTCGGGCATCCCCTGGTTCCCGGAGTTCAGCAGCCTGCAGCAGGCGGGAAAGCTGCCGGACGTGGCGCCCGCGCCGACGGCGGACGAGTCACTCGAAGGCAAGCCGCGCTGCCAGAAGGACTCCGTCTACACGTACCCGCGCATGTACCTGCCGCAGCGCGACTCCGCGTCGTACCGGCAGTTCTATTACTTCCTCATGGCCGAGGTGAGTAAGCACATCCGCCGCGTCTACGAGCACCTCAAGCAGACGTCATTCTTCGACAACACCATCGTCGTCCTGACGTCCGACCACGGCGAGATGCTGGGCGCGCACGGCGGCATGATGCAGAAGTGGTACAACGCCTATCAGGAGACGTTGCACGTTCCGTTCGTCATCTCGAACCCGCGTCTGTTCCCGGAGCCTCGGAAGGCGGAGTTGGTGACATCGCACGTGGACCTGGTTCCGACGCTCCTCGGGCTCGCGGGAATCGATGCGGATGCCGCGCGGCGGGAGCTGGCCCGGGACCACTCGGAGGCGCAGCCGCTCGTGGGGCGGGATCTCTCCGGCCTGGTGCTCGGCACGACGCCGGAGCAACACGCGCCCATCTATTTCATGACGGACGACAACGTCGAGTCCGGACTCCAGATGACGAACAATCTCACCGGGCAGGCGTTCCCGGCCGTCATCCAGCCCAAACACATCGAGACGGTCATCACCCGGCTCCCGGAGCTCACCGGGGACACCGCGCTTCTACGCGGGGGCCGTTGGCAACACGGACGAGGTGGCCACTGCGCGGTTCATCCCTCGCGAGTATGAGTGTTACGACCTCTCGGAGGATCCGCTGGAGACGCGCAACCGTTGCAGCGCTGTCTCTGGCGCGCCGCTGCCGCCCGACGTTCGCGATGCGCTCGACAAGGCGCTTCAAGAGGAGCGCATGAAGAAGCGCCTGCTCCCGAAGAGCCTCAACCGCAACGCGACGACCCAGGGCCCTCTTCGGGACTGAGAAAAAATCGGCCTCGGAGTGCGTCCGAAATAGTCAGACCGGTCCGATATGAATCTCCCTGCGCGGCGCCATTCTGGGCGCCGCCGAAAGGGATTCTTTCACCATGAAAGTGTCATTGATTTCGGTCGGGCTGATGGTCGGAATGACGGGGGTTGGCTGCGGCGGGCTCGACGGGGCTGACGCGGTGGATGCCTCCGCGTCGCTGGACGCGACCACTGAGTCGACGCAAGGCCTGTCCACCCAGGTCACCGGGAGCAGCCTGGTCACCTTCATCGCCATGTCGGGCAACGAGACGAAGCCCTACGACCAGTCCGCCACGTCGGTGGTGGCATACACGCGGGATTCATCGACCGGGGCGTTCACGGGCTACCCGGGCACGGGCTCCGCGGATGGCACCATCTCCGTGCCGAACGTGCCTTCCGGTCGCGTGTACTTGAAGCTGGGCTCGCGCTACCTGGTGAGCACCGGCCGCACGTTCGACCTGGGCTCCACGGAGTGGGGCCGCGATGGCACCTTGGCCTCGCAGCCCACGCCCTTGACGGTCTCCGCCACCGGCATGTCTCCCTGGCAGCCGGAGGATTATCTGGACGTGTATTCGTTGAATGCGGGCGCGTTCGGCTACGCGGGCTCCATCGCCACGGGACGCCCCCTGACGGGTGCCACGTCGCTCTCGGGATTGAGCTTCGATTACGCCAGATTGACCAACCCCGTCCTGCTCGATAGCAGCCGTGGGGACTTGCTCTCCCTGGCTCAGATGCGGTTTCAGACGAGCGCGAATGGCGTGCCCTACCGCGCGATGCACAAGGTGTTCCTCTCGAGCGTGACGCAGGTGGAGGGGCAGCCCAACTCCATCAGCGGAACCTTCACCCAGCCCGCGGCGACCGGCACCTTCTCGGTGGACTGGAGACGCTCGGCCTTCGAAGCCCTGCGCACCCAGGTGAACCCGACCGCGGTCAGCACGTACAACGAGATCTGGATGTCCTCCCGGCCGGCCGCGCTGAGCTCGGCGGGCGCGGCCATCAGCGGGCCGCCGCTCCTCGTGAAGCTCAATCCTGACTCGCAGCGGACGGACATCGTCACGGGGAGCATGACCTACAACAACCCGCTCCCGGCGGCGTGGCAGAAGGTGGCGAGCGCCACCGCGGGCTTCACGAAGACCTACGCGCTGGGGACCGCGACGCCCTACACGATGAACGTGGACATCCGCGTGGAGCAGGAGGAGAGCGCGTTCACAGCCGCGCCCGTGGAGCCCCTCGTCGGGCCGGTGGTGGCGCCCCTGGTGAACACGCGCGGCGCGTTCCAGGACCTCACGGGCGTGGGGGTCGACGCCTCGCTGCGCTGGTCGAAGCCGTCGGTCGGCACGGCCACGAACTACGTGGTGAACATCTACCGGCTGGGCACGAGCAACGGCGCCACCACCGCGTCGCGCGTGGCGATGATCCACACGGACCTCCAGAGCGTGTACCTGCCCCCGGACGTGCTGCGGGCGGGCGGGACGTACTTCGCGGAAATCCAGAGCTGGTACCAGCCGGGCTCGAACCTCGCGACGAGCCCCTTCAAGCGCGCGCTACCGCGAGCCCGCGCCAGCGTGCTCACCGGGACGTTCAGCCCGTAGTCCGTAGGCGCTGAAACTTCAGGAGGGAAGGGAGTCCGCTCCCTTCCTTCCTCACGGGCCGCATCGCGCGTCAGAGCATCAGTCCGACGAGCGCCCCCGCGAAGGGACCGTTGAGCCGCACCGTGAAGGGCTCGGCTTCAGCAGTGGCCCGGAGGCCGTCCGCCTCCCGGAAGTAATGGGTGTAGCCCCCGTGGACCCGGGCATGCACGAGGCGGGAGAGCTGGAGCTGGAGCGCCACGAGTCCGCCCGCGCCAAACGCCCACTTCCGCATGCGGCCTTCGTAGAGGTTGTTGCCTCCCACGGGCCGGTAACCCGGGTCTCCGGGGCGCAGCGCGTTGACCCTCCCCGTGGGGAGCGACGCCTCCGCCGCGCTGCCGAACGCGCTCACGCCCAGCGTCAACGTCCGCGTCAGCATGAACCGCTTCTCCAACCCCGGCCGCAGCGCCAGGACCTGGACGTCACCGCCGGCCAGGTACCAGTCGATGCCGTTCGTCCACCACCAGTCGCTCCGGTCCGAGCCCCGGACCAGGTTGAAGTGGAGCCCGCCGGACAGGCGCGCCGCGCTTCGGCGTGCGTTCACCGTCCGCACCTGTGAGCGGATGGTGGGCACCTCCGTCGCGGGGTGGCGTATCGCCGCCAGGGTCCCGCCCACTTCGACGGAGAGCTGTGGCGGCGGCCCCGCCTCTTCGGGAGGCTCCGCCGCCAGGGCCACCGACGACAGGCTGGAGGACACCAACACGCTGACTGTGCACACCGCGCGGATGAGGCTCATGGGGTCTCCTATCGGACGAGGAATGCTTCCGCCAGTCTCCCGGCGGAAGCCCCGGCCCTCAAGGGCTGTTCCGCGGTGGACCCCGCGTCACCTCAGAGCCCCGCCACCTTCGACGCGCTCGTCACCACGTAGTCCATGGCCAGCTCCTGCTGTGAGCGCGGCGCGGCCGTCAGCTCGAAGCGGACGATGCCCTCCTCGCTCACCCTCGCCGGTGCGGGCTTCGTGTGCTCGCGCAGCAACTGCACCTCCACCGACTCCACCTCGGAGACGGGGATCCGCTCCTCGATGGCCACCGGCACCGCCTGCGCGCCCATGTTGGAGAGGAACAGCCGGACCTTGTGCGTGGTCACCTTGCGGCCCGTCAGGCGGCTGGTCTCTCGCGCCTGGTCCTCCGTGCGTGAGACGCGCAGCGCGTCCTCGCTCCCGAAGCCCAGCTTCACGCGCTCGCCCTTGCCGGTGAAGCGAAGCTGCGCGCGCCCCACATAGCCGTTGGTGCGCACCAGATTCACCGGCCCCGCCAGCAGCACCGACGGGCCCGTGTTGTCGAAGCGGGCGACCCGGTGCACCAGCACCGACTGCTCGGGGCACGCGAGCAGCTCGGACTTCGCGGGCGCGGTGAACTGGAAGAGCGGCACACGGTAGGGCTCGCCGTCCGGGGGCACCGTCGCGCGGTGGGGCGAGGCGAGGGTCAGCGCCTCGCCGCCGTCGTCCATGCCGGGCAGGGCGTCTTCGCGGGGCGCCGCGCCGGGCTCGCCCGTCGTCTGGATGACCTCCTCGCGGACGGCGACCTCCACCACCTGCCGCTCACGCTCCGTCTTGTCGCGCAGCCACAGCCGGTCCTCCTGGAGCCGGGGCGGCGTCGCGCCCAGGGTGGGGCGCGCGGTGGAGAAGGCCAGCTCCACGTCCTTCCACTCCTCCTCGGTGCGCTGCCAGACGACGGCCTCGCACTCCAGCGTCACGGACTCGCCGGCGGCGTCGCGGGACAGCGTGGCCCGGTAGGAGGGGCGCCAGGCCGTGCAGGGCACCAGATACGTGATGGACACCGTGGCGGGGCCGCCCGTGGGGTGGCCCACCTCCAGCTCGGCCTGGACGTCCAGCCGGGGCTCCGCGGACGGTTCGGCGAAGGCCTGCGAGGCCTGGGTCTCCTCCAACTGCTGCTTCAGCGCGGTCTGGTGCTTGACGTTGTCGTGCAGGGCCTTGTCGACCGAGGTCTGCTCGCGCCGGAGGGTCTCCAGTTGTTCCCGCCACGACTCGGGGCGCGCCTGTCCGGCGCCTGTCTGTTCGGAGATGGCGCGGAAGAGGTCGGCGCGCGCGGAGTCGAGCAGCCGCTTACGCGCCTCGATCCGGGCCCGCTCCGCTTCCGCGCTCCGCAGCGCCTGCTCCAGTTCGGCGATGCGCCGGCTCACCTCGGTGCGGTGTTCGCGCAGCGCCTCGGGCTGAACGGGCAGGATGGTGCGGCGGATGCGCGCCTGGGAGATGGTCCCCCCGGAGACCTTCGCCTGGATCGAGCGGTCCACGGCGAGCGGGGACAGGCCCTGGATGTGCAGGCGCTGGGTGCCCGTGGACAGCGGGACTTCGCCTCGCCGCTCCACGAGCGCCCGGTCTTCCAGGACGGTGACCTTGACCACCGGCAGTGTGAAGAGGGTTCCCATCATGTCCTCCGGTTCCCGCCCCCGAGCATCTTGTTGCCGGGAATCTTGACGGTCCATGTCGCCTTCAGGGTTTGGGCCTCACCGGGCTGGAGCACCACGCGCCACGCGCGTTCGCCCTCCACCTTGGGCTCGCCGGGCAGGGGCGACCGCTTGTGCCACACCGGTGTCGTCTCGACCTCCTCCACCTTGATGTCCTTCTCCGCGGTGGCGGGCACGCTGGGCACGCGCTCGCACACCTCGACGAGGACGCGGTTGGACAGCCGGTTCGCCAGCTCCACGGAGACCTGGTGCGTGAGCATCGTCGAGCCGCCGAACATGCCGCCGGTGGCCTCGTCGAAGCGCGTGTTGCGCGCGACCTTGATGGACTCCTCCACGCCCAGCCCCAGCCGCTGCGTCGAGCCGGGCGCCAGGGTGGGCAGCGGTGACGTCATCAGGAACTCGTTCTCCAGCGTGACGTCCACGGGGCCCGCCAGCAGCGGATGCGGCGTGCGGTTCTCCAACCGGACGGTGCGGAAGGCGCGGGGCTCCACCGAGGGGACGCAGACGTATTCGGCGGACAGGCCCATGGGGACGGTGAACACGGGCACGGTGTGCCACACCGCATCGGAGGGCACGTCGGCGCGGGCCTCCACGTCGAAGCGCGCGTCGAAGCGCTCGGCCGTGGCGCGGGGCGGCTGGGTCCAGGCAGGGGCGGGCACGGCCCAGATGGACGCCGTCTCCTCCACGCTCACCTCGATGCGCGTGGTGATGTCGACCTGGACGTGAATCGCCGTCAGCGCCCGCAGCTCCGGGGTGACGTGCGAGGGCCGGGGGCGGAGCCGGCCGCGGGTTCCGGGCTCATCCGCGGAGGACAGCGCCAGCCGGTCGTAATCCAACAGGGCGTCGGAGGGCTCCTGCTTCAGAGCGGCGCGGTCCTCGGCGCCACCTCCACCGCCGCCGCCCAGCGTGCCGCCTTCGTCGCTCAGCGCCTCCTCGCTTTCGTCGAAGTCCATCTCCGGCGTCTCGTCGAGGACCTCCATGGGCGCGCGGGGCCTGCTGGCGCGCGGCGGCATCGAGGGCGCCGACATGCGCTTCTTCTTCTCGGGCATGGGGGGCGCGATGGGGGCCGGGGGGGGCCGGGCCGCGCCTGGGGGGGCCGCCATGTCCGCGGAGACCTTGTTTCTTTGGAGCTCCCGCATGGGCGCGGAGCCTCCACGGGTGTCATCCCCCTTGGAGCGATAATCTTCCGACGGGGGCGGCTCGGGCGTGGGGTCCGGCGCGGACGCGCGAGACGCGTCATAGCCCGCGAACAGCTCGTCCAGGCCCGTGGGCGGCTCGCGCCAGCCAGAGCGCGCCGGAGGCGGCTGGTTCCGGCCGATGCGCAGCGCCTTCAGCTCGGGGACCTCCGCGTGCCGGGCGAGGTCCGCGGTGGAGACAGCCAGCTTCACGCCCGTCCAGTCCTCGCCGGTGCGCTGGAGCACGGAGGCCCGCATGCGCAAGGTTCCCTCCTCGAGCGTCCGGGGCAGCCGCAAGTCGTACGTGGGCACCCAGCGAGCGCCCTGGACGGCGTACTCGAGCGCGAGCTGCGCCCCCTGGTCCGCCGGCAGCGGGCCGGTGAGGGTCAGGACGACCGCGCGGTGGACGAGGGCGCGCTGACCGCGCAGCGCGGAAGAGCCTTCGTTGACGCGGCTTCGCCGCAGGCTCATCTCGGCGCTGGCGTCCCGTATCTGCCGCTCCAGGTCCAGCTTGCGCGCGTGGAGCGCGGCCAGCTCGGCATCCACGAAGGACATGAGGGACAGGATCGCCGCCATGGGCGCTTCCCTGGGCTCGAAAGGGCCGTCCTTCGGCGGGGGCGGGAACCCAGGCGACAGCTTCGACAGGGTCTCCATCTCCTGTTCCACGCGCGTGAGCTGCCATTGCAGGCCCATCTGGTGGAACTGCGCCTCCTTCAGCGCGCGGTGCTCCGCGGGCACGTCGACCTCCGGCGGGAGTTGGACGTCGTAGGTGGGGCGGAGGTCGTGAACGCCCAGTCCCGCGGGGCCTCGGATGACGGAGGCACGCAGCGAGCCCGGCTGGAGCGACAAAGGCAGACCGTTGATTCTCACCTGCGCGGGGAGGCTCCCTCCCGCCGATGGAATCGTGGCGAGACGCGTGCAGAGCGCGCCCGCCGCGTGGACGGTGACCGCATCGAGGATGGATGGGACAACGAGCATGGAGGCACACCGTAGCCGATGTGTCTGATAAAAATCAGTCCCCCCGGACAACTGGGGCCAACCCGTGAGGTCGGAAGGCCCTGGAGTCGGATTGACGACTCCCCGCATTGGCGCTAGCGCGCCCGACCCCGGGGCCTGGTTCAGCTCTTCTCGGTGCTCGCCACGGAAGGTGTCTCCGGACGCGGGAGCTTCAAGGGACGGCCCACGCAGTCGAAGCCGGGCTCGGGCTCCCGCGTCGTGCGCGGGCGGTACTCCCAGTGCCACGGCTCCGAGCGCACCGTGCGTTTGAAGCCGAAGCGGCACGCGTTCGATACGAGCCATTCGTACGTGGGCGTGGTGACGCCGCCGATGACCAGGTCCACCGCGAGCCCGCGCTCGTGGTTGGAGCGGCCCGGCTTCGCGGCCTGCGGCCCCTGTCCCTTGCGGTAGCGCTCGTAGAGCCGGCGCTGCTTCGCGGGGGAGCGGTAGCCGCTGCGCACCCACAGGTAGATGTTCTTGGCGCGCGCTTCCGCCTTCATCTGCTGGTACGCGGACGCGGCATCGCGTTGCAGCATCTGCCCGTTCTTGAGGCGGACGAGCTTCGCTCCCCGGGCCGTGGGTCGCCGGGGCTTTGCTTCACCGGCGAGGGCCTGGGGCGCGAACAAACACAAGAGGAGGAGGACACCCCAGCGGAGCAGCGCGAGCGACATGTTTGGACGCCGGCCAGATGGCCGGACTCCGAACTTTCGCGCGTCTGCTCCCAGAGGCAAGCAGACGGGAAGGCAGGCGCTTGTTCAGAACAGACGCATTTGCGCGTCCGCGGTCTTGCCCGCGCGTGGGGGCAAGGGCTGAAAGCCATGTGCGCGCGCCCAGTCCTCGCTCGGCCCGGTCCAGTGGTGCGTGTCCATGCGCACCTGTCCACGTTCATCGAAGGTGACGCCCTCCGCCTCCAGCGCCTCGCGCTGTCCGTAGCCCGAGGTGCTGATACCGCCGGTGCGGTTGATGACGCGCTGCCACGGAACGGTGTCCGCGCGAGAGCCGAGGGCGCCCAGGGCATGACCGACGATGCGCGCGTCGCAGCCGCCGGCGACGATGGTGGCGACGTCCCCGTAGGTGGCCACCTGTCCGTGTGGCACCTGGCAGGTGACGGTGTAGATGCGCTCGAAGTAGTCGCGTTCGTCGCGGAGGGGTGTGGACACGGAGGGCTCCAGGGCGCTGGTGTGGAAGAGGTTTCACCCGCTGGATTGCGGCACGTCAACTCTTCCGGTCCCGCAGCCGGGTGTACGTGAACGAAATGACGAGCAGCATCACTCCGAGCAGAATGAACGTGAGGATGCGCTGATTGGCGGGAAGGCTGGCCAGGTCCACCAGCACCAGTCGAAGCAGCGCGAACCCCAGCACCGCGAGCGCCGCCAACCGGTACCAGCGCTCGCGCAGCGCGAACCCCAGCGCGAACAGGCCGAAGGCGGCCACCACCCAGCCCAGCGTCGTCAGGCCCGGCGGCATCCACGCGCTCACCAGTCCCACCAGGGACAACCCCGCGCCCGCCGCGCCCGCCGCGTGCAGCAGCCCTTCCGCGGGGGCTGGGCGTGAGGCCAGGAGGGCCGGCAGCGGCAGGACCTGCACGCGCTCGGCAATCACGAACGCGGCCAGCAGCACCGCCTGCAGCAGGGCCTGCTGGGGGACGAAGAGGTAGCAGGTCCCCAGCGCGTTGAAGAGGATGAGCATCCCCGCCCAGCGCAGCAGCGGTGCGCCCAGGCTCCGGGAGGCGAGCGCCGCGGTGGCGCCCGTCGCCGTCCAGGCCAGCACCAGCGCGGAGCGGCTGAACTCCGCGGGCATGGCCGCGGCCAACGTCAACACGCTCAACAAGAGATACGTGTGGAAGAGGGCGGGGGGCGCGCGCTGCTCCCGGGCCACCACCGCGCTTCCGGCCTGGGCGAGCGCCAGCACCACGAAGAAGAGGAAGAGGCGCCCCTCGCTCCACTGCGTGACCTCATATCCGCCGAGCAGCAGCAGCCCCACCCAGTTGAGCAGCGCGAACGCGAGACACGCGGCCGCGGACAGGTCGCGGGGGCGAGTCAGCAGCGCCACCGTGAAGAGCGCGAAGTAGAGAGCGAGGAACCCCAGGCTCAGCAGGAGTCGCTCGTGGGAGGGGGCCCCGGGCGCCACGGCGTCGTTGCGCAGCGCCCAGACGATGTGCGTGGAGTACACGGCCACCAGACTGGACAAGGGCACGACGACCCAGCGGTTCCGCACGAGGAAGAAGAGCGCGCCCGCGGCGAGCATCGTGGTGGACAGCAGGGTGAAGGTGGTGATGTCGCTCATCATCCCCGTGTGCAGGCCGAGGAAGAGCGCGATACCCGCTACTGTCTCGGAGTGCATCCGCTGCGCGATGACCACGATGGCCACCACCACCGCGGCCAGCAGCACCAGCGCGAGCGCCTCGCTCTCGATGACCCGGACGGAGGGCAGGAAGTGCAGGGCGTAGGTGACGAAGTAGCCCAGGGCCAGGCCCCCGCCGAAGACGATACGGCCGAACAGCTGCTGCCGCCGCGACAGCCACAGGCCGAAGGCGCCCAGGCCCGCGCTCAACAGGTAGCCGGCTGCCACGCGCGCCAGCACGCCCAGCTCACCGAAGTAGTAGGTGATGAGGTACGCGATGCCGATGATGAGCGCGACGATGCCCGCTCGGCTCAGCCAGTACGTGCCGAGGTGCGCCTCCAGGTCCCGGCTCGCCGGGGCCTGCGCGGGGGCCGTGGGCGCCACGGGCGCGTGAGGCTGCGTGAACGGGCCGGTGACGCGTTGCCGGGGCTCCACCGGACGCGCCTGGGCGTCCTCGAGCCGGGCCAGCCGGGCCTCCAGCGTCGCGACCGTGGCTTCCAACTTGCGAACCGTTTCCCGTAGCTCGTGCTCTTCCGCCTCGACGGCCATTCCTGTGCGCCCCCTGTCCCGGCTGGTCGCGGACGATAGCCGACGGGGCTTTGGGACGCGGCACTACCCGCTGCGAGAGCCCAGGCCGGTGGCTTCGCCGGCGCGCAGGCGTTCGTGCAGGGTGCCGGTGAGCAGGTACCAGAACTGCACGTTGCCCACGCTCAGGATGTCGCCGTCGCGGAGGACGGCTTCGCGTCCGCTCAAGGATCGGGCGTTGAGGAAGGTGCCGTTGGTGGAGCCCAGGTCCTGGACGGTGCAGATCTGCCCGTCCGCGTTCCACCGCAACTCCGCGTGCATCTTCGACACGGACGCATCGTCGACCACGAGGTCGCAGTCCATGCGGCGGCCAATGAGCAGCCGGTCCGTGGCGTTCAGGGGCGGCAGCGTGGCGACGCGCAGGTGTTCGAATTCAAACAGCAGGGTGAGCATGCCCTGCTCGATTTCCGAGGACGTCGCCATGCGCGTGGGCGCGAGCACCGCGGCCGAGGCCTCGGAGGGCGGACGTTGGATGAGTGCGAAAGGCCCCAGTTGACGCTGGAAGGAGCTGGAGGGCAGCGCCGCGCCGAGCGCGCGCAATTCCTGGACGGACAGCACGGGGGCAGACTAGCGGGTCGCCGGGCGCGCGCCCAGTGCATCTCCCGTTCCCTGTACGGCTTTCATTGACCAACTTGTCAGTGGTTCCCTACATTGGCCTTTTGGTCGTGGGGGCGAGCTCCGGGAGGAGCGCCTGCCCTCGAAAGTCTTGAACCTGGGAGTGGTGGAAGGAGCTGTGTCGATGAGCAGCGGGAGCGACAACATCCCGATGACCCCGTCCGGACTGCGCAAGCTGAAGGAGGAGTTGAAGCACCTCCAGTCCGTCGAGCGTGGGAAGATCTCGCGCGAGATCGAGGTCGCTCGCGCCCATGGCGACCTGCGCGAGAACGCGGAGTACCACGCGGCGAAGGAGAAGCAGTCCCACATCGAGGGCCGCATCCTGACCCTCGGTGACTGGATTGCGCGCGCGGAGGTCATCGACCCCTCCAAGCTGGGGGGCGACAAGGTCATCTTCGGTGCGACGGTGGACCTGCTCGACACCGAGACGGACAAGCCGGTGAGCTACCGGCTCGTCGGTGAGATTGAAGCCGACCTGAAGAAGCGGTGGATCGCCGTCACCTCGCCGGTGGCCCGGGCGCTCATCGGCAAGAAGGTGGGTGACATCGCCACGGTGCAGAGCCCCGGCGGCGTGCGCGAGCTGGAGGTCACGCAGATTCGCTTCGAGGAGCCCGAGGAAGAGGCCCCGGCAGGCGAGAGCTGAGCCTCGGAAGACCCAGCAAGTTGCCGGGGGAGCGGGCCAGGGCTCGCTTCCCCGGTCTCGTTTTGTGGGAGACGTCATCCCCGTTCCGTAGGATGTACGGCGGAACCCCCGCGTGAGCCACCCCCTCGCCAGCCTCGTAGGACCTCTCCGGTATGCGTGCCAGCGCGACTTCGCGATGCTCGCCACCGTGAAGTCGCTGCGCCCGGTGGTGGAGCGCGCGCTCGCGGGCGCCAGCGGCGTGGACGCCAAGGCCCTGGCGCACCTGCAGGCGGCGCTGCCCTATGTGGACCACCCCGTGCCCGAGCGCCGCAAGGCCGCGCTGCGGCGCGTGGTGGCGGGGTTGAAGCTCAGCGGCGTGGAGCTGCCCGCGGAGCTGCTCGGGCTACCGATGGAGGGCGAAGCGTCGCCGCGGTCGACGCTCGCGCAGGGAGTCCCGGTGGGGGGCGAAGCGTTGCCGCGGTCCACGCCCGCGCAGGGCGTCCCGGTGGGGGGCGGAGTGACTCCTCCGGGGTATGTGCCGCCGTGGAAGTCCGAGGACCCGGTGCCCGCGTCACGAGGCGCGTCCCGTGATGGCGTTCGGCCGCGGGGTGCCCCCGCGTCCGAGGCGGTGGGCCGCCTGTCATCGCCCCGGCCCGCGGATGCTCTGCGTGGGCAACGTGGTGCGCCCATGCCCGGCGCGGCGATGACCTATGGGCAGCGTGTCCTGTCGGGGGAGCTCCCGAACCGCCAGCCCGCCGCTCCGGAGCGTGGTGCGCCTCCCGGGCCCGTGGCTGGAGCGCGCGGCCCCGCGCCACTGAATCCCCCGTTGGGCCAGATGGGTTCGACGGCCCGGTCTGCGAACCGCGTCCCGTCGCGTCCAGGGCCCGCTGAAGCAGCCGGGGCCGCGCCGGCGCGTGGCAAGTCGGGAGCCCGGCAGGGTGCGCTGGACACGGGGCCCGGGGCGAAGACGCGCAAGGAGAAGGCGCAGCGCAAGAAGAAGCAGGCCGTGGCGGCGGAGGCGTCTCGCTCCGAGGCCAAGCTCCTCTCCATCGCGCCGCGCTCCGGTCCGCTGTCCTCGCCACTGAAGACCCTGGGCAAGCGGCTGGGTCCCAAGCTGGTCTCGACGCTGGACAAGAAGGGGCTGCGCCGCATGGGCGACATCCTCTTCATGCTGCCGCGCTGCTACGAGGACCGCCGCCAATTGCGGACCATCGCCGAGCTGGAGCCCGGCGAGCGCGGCGTCACCGTGGGCATCGTGAAGGTGGCGGACTTCGTCGCGGGCAAGCAGGGCCGCCGGATGTTCCGCGCCGTCGTGGGAGACCGCTCGGGCAGCATCGCCGCGACGTACTTCAACGCGGGACCGTGGCTGAAGAGCCGGTTCACCGTGGGCAAGCGCATCGTCCTCTCCGGGGAGGTCCGCGCCACGATGACGGGCCGTGAGATGGCCCACCCGGAGATCGAGCCGGCGGAGGACCTCGACTCCACCACGTCCGTGCACTTCAACCGCATCGTCCCCGTGTACCCGGGCTTCGAGCGCGGCGAGCAGCGCTCCTTTCGCGAGCTGACCTCGCGCGTGGGCGAACAGTACGCGCACGAGCTGGACGACCCGCTGCCCGTGGAGCTGCGCCGGCGCATGGCGCTGATGGGCCTGCCGGACGCGCTGCGCTACATCCACTTCCCACCGGGCGACGCGGATCTGGAGGCGCTCGATGCGCATCAGAGCCCCGCGCACCGGCGGCTCGCGTTCGACGAGCTGTTCTTCCTCCAGCTCGGCATGGCGCTGAAGCGTCAGGGCGTGAAGGCGGAGGTCGGCATCGCCTTCGACGTGTCGGAGCCCCGGCTGGAGAAGGCCCGTGGCGCGCTGCCCTTCGAGCTCACGGGGGCGCAGGCGCGCGTGGTGGAGGAGCTCTGCCGCGACATGGCGCGCGCCGAGCCCATGAACCGGCTGGTGCAGGGCGACGTGGGCAGCGGCAAGACGGCCGTGGCCATGGTCTCCGCGCTCATCGCGTTGCAGGCCGGCTATCAGGTGGCCGTGATGGCCCCCACGGAAATCCTCGCGGAGCAGCACGAGCGCAACTTCCGCAAGGTGATGGGGCCGCTGGGCTATCAGGTGGGGCTGGTGAGCGCGGCGGGCACGGCGAAGTCCAAGCGCCAGGTGCGCGAGGCCGTGGCCCGGGGTGACATCCACCTGGCCGTGGGCACGCACGCGCTGCTTCAGGACGACGTGTCCTTCGACCGCCTGGGCCTCGTCGTGATTGACGAGCAGCACCGCTTCGGCGTGCTCCAGCGCCACACGCTGATGAGCAAGGGCCCCAAGCCGGACGTGCTGGTGATGACGGCCACGCCCATTCCGCGCACGCTGGCGATGACGCTCTACGGCGACCTGGACCTGTCCGTCATCGACCAGCTCCCGCCGGGCCGGACGCCGATTCGCACGCGGGTCTTCAACGACAAGCAGCGCGCGCTCGTCTACGAGTCCGTGGGCGCGGAGCTGGCCAAGGGCCACCAGGTCTACGTCGTCTACCCCCTGGTCGAGGAGTCGGAGAAGCTGGACCTGGAGGACGCCACGCGCGGCCTGGAGAAGCTGCGCAAGGTGTTCCCCGACGCGAAGGTGGGGCTGCTGCACGGGCGGATGAAGGCGGAGGAGAAGGACACCGTCATGGAGGACTTCCGGGAGAAGCGCCTCCACCTGCTCGTGTGCACCACCGTGGTCGAGGTGGGCGTGGACGTCCCCAACGCGTCGGTGATGGTGGTGGAGTCCGCGGAGCGCTTCGGCCTGTCGCAGCTCCACCAGCTCCGGGGCCGGGTGGGCCGTGGCGCGGCGGCCAGCTTCTGCCACCTGGTGGCCGGCAATGCGCGCTCCTGGGAGTCCGCCGAGCGACTCGCCGTGATGGAGCAGAGCAGCGACGGCTTCGTCATCGCGGAGAAGGACCTGGAGATTCGAGGCCCGGGCGAATTCCTGGGCACCCGTCAGAGTGGGCTGCCCGAGCTGGCGGTGGCCAACCTGGCGCGGGACGGGGATTTGCTCTCCATGGCGCAGTCGGAGGCGCGGCGCATCCTGGAGAAGGACCCGGACATGAAGGCGAAGGAGAACCAGGGCCTCGTGAAGGCGCTCGAGGAGCGCTGGGAAGGCCGGCTCGCGCTCGCGCGCGTGGGCTAGTCCGAGGCCGCGGGAAGCCGTGCCCGAGCCGCCATTCGTGGCTAGGGTAGGGGCATGGGTGATTGGGGACGCGCGGAATACCTCTCACGGCACGGCATCCAGGACCGGCGCGTGCTCGACGCGGTGGCGCGGCTGAACCGCGCGGACTTCGTGCCCGAGGCGATGCGCGAGGACGCCAGCGCGGACGTGGCGCTGCCCATTGGCCATGGACAGACCATCAGCCAGCCCTACGTCGTCGCGTTGATGACGGAGGCGCTCCAGCTCGATGGGACGGAGCGCGTGCTGGAGATTGGCACCGGCTCTGGCTACCAGACGGCGGTGCTGTCGCTGCTGTGCCGCCAGGTCTTCACGGTGGAGATCGTCCCGGCGCTCGCCGAGTCCGCGCGGCGGCTGTTGGACGCGCAGGGCTTCCACAACGTGTCCTTCCGGGAAGGAGACGGCTCCCTGGGGTGGCCCGAGGAGGCGCCCTTCGACGCCATCCTCGCGGCGGCGGCGCCGCAGGATGTGCCGCTTCAACTGCTCGCGCAGCTCAAGCCGGGCGGCCGCATGTTGATTCCCGTGGGGCCCCCAGGCGGGACGCAGCAGTTGCTTCGCATCCAGCGCGCCCTGCGGCCTGGGGAGGTGCCTCGGGTGGAGTCCCTGCTGCCCGTGCGCTTCGTCCCCATGACGGGGCAGGCGCTCTCCCAGGGCTGAAGAGGCTCGGGTGGGGGGCGACCCGGTGAGGCGGACGCCCCGCTGACCGTCCGCTTGCTCGCCATGGCGCCGGAGGCCCGCTAACGTTCGGACATCATGATTATTTGTCCGCTCTGCGACCACGTTCAGCCCGAAGGGACGGAGTGCGACGTCTGCGGTAAGCGCTTCCCGCTGCCCACGGCCGACGCGACTCCCATCGCGACGCTGCCGGAGCTGGAGGTGACGCCGCACGCGGGAGGCCGCGCGCCCGTGAATGTCGCCGCCCTCCCGGACCTGGACCTGACGCGGGTGCGCTCCGGGCCGGACCTGCCCGTGCAGATGGTCCCCGACCTGCAACTGACGCGGGCCCGTGACATGGGCCCGGTGCCCGTGGCCCCCATGGCCGAGCTGGACACGGGCCGCGCGGCGGATGACGGCGTGCGCACCGCGGCGCCCCTGGGGGCTGTCGTCTGTCGCTACTGCCGCAACACGCAGGCGGCGGGGTTGCTTTGTGACAACTGCGGCATGCGGCTCCCGCGGGTGCGTCCCGCGGCCGGAGCGGCCGTGGCAGGAAGGCCCACCGCCGATGATGACGGCTGGCGCGCCTGCACGTCGTGCCATACCCCCGTGCGGCCCGGTAAGGCCTGCCCGGAGTGTGGCACCCGGGCCCAGGAGGAAGCATGAGCAACGGAACGTCTTCGGATTTCCGCGCGGAGTTCGCGTGCAGCGAGGGCTGTGACTTCCGCGCCTCGCTGCTGGACGTGGTGTACCGGTGCCCGCGCTGTGGCGGCCTCCTGGAGGTCGCGCACGACGTGGCGGCCCTGCGCACGGTGCCCGCCGCGGAGTGGAAGCGCCGGTTCGAGACGCGCTTCGGCTCCGCGCGCCTGCCGGAGGGCTCGGGCGTCTGGGGCAAGCGCGAGTGGGCCTACCCGCAGCTGCCCACCGAGGACATCGTGTCCCTGGGCGAGGGTCGCGTGCCGCTCAAGCCGCTGCCGCGCATGGCGGCGGAGCTGGGCCTGGCCGCGCTGGACTTGAAGGAGTGCGGCGTCTCGCCCACGGGCAGCTTCAAGGACTGGGGCATGACGGTGCTCGTGTCCGCGGTGAAGCACATGCGCGCCCGGGGCGTGCCGCTGCGCGCGGTGGCGTGTGCCTCCACGGGTGACACATCCGCGGCGCTCTCCGCCTACTGCGCGGCGGCGGGCATTCCGGCGGTGGTGTTCCTGCCGCGCGACAAGGTGTCCCTCGCGCAGCTCGTGCAGCCCATCGCCAACGGCGCGCGGGTGCTGTCGTTGGACACGGACTTCGACGGCTGCATGAAGCTGGTGCAGGCGGTGACGGCGGACACGGGCCTGTACCTGGCCAACTCGATGAACTCGCTGCGCATCGAGGGCCAGAAGATGGTCGCCGTGGAGCTCTGCCAGGACCTGGGCTGGGAGCCGCCCGACTGGGTGGTGATTCCGGGCGGGAACCTGGGCAACGCCAGCGCGCTGGGCAAGGGCTTCGAGCTGATGTTCGAGCTGGGCCTCATCTCCCGCAGGCCGCGCATCGCGGTGGCGCAAGCGCAGAAGGCCAACCCGCTGGCGCGCTCGTTCCGGGGCGGCCTCCAGGAGCTGGTGCCGCTGCAGGCCGAGCCCACGCTGGCGTCGGCCATCCAGATTGGCAACCCGGTGTCCTTCAAGCGCGCGGTGAAGGTGCTCAAGGCCTTCGACGGCGTGGTGGAGGACGCGTCCGAGTCCGAGCTGGCCAACGCGGCGGCTCGCGCGGACCGCGAGGGCACCTTCACGTGCCCGCACACCGGCGTGGCGCTGGCGGCGCTGGAGAAGCTGGTGGCGCGGGGCGTGATTGCCCGGGGCGCGAAGGTGGTGGTGGTGTCCACCGCGCACGGCCTGAAGTTCGCCGACTTCAAGGTGGGCTACCACCGGGGCGCGCTGGCGGGCGTGGTGAGCCAGTTCGCCAACCCGCCGGTGGAGCTGCCGGCGACGCTGGAGGCGGTGAAGGGCGCGCTGGCGGACCTGGGCTGAAGCCGCCCGGTCCGCCCGTCGCGGAGCGCGTCAGTCCGGCTGGAGCGGGACGCGCTTCTCGATGGTGAGGCCGAAGCCCGCGAGGCCCCGGTAGGTGATGTCCGAGTTGGTCATCACCTGCAGCGAGCGCACGCCCAGGTCGTTGAGGATCTGGCAGCCCATGCCCAAATCTCGCGACTCCTGCGGGCCGCGCGTGGGGCCGCTGCTGCCGTCGGTGTTGCGCTTGTGGTGGATGCCGAAGTCGTCGCCGTGCATGCCGGGCAGGTACACGAGCACGCCGCTGCCCTCGCGAGCGATGCGCGCCAGCGCCTGGTCCAGGAGCACGTTGCAGTTGCACGTCGGCGAGCCGAACACGTCCCCCAGGGCGCAGGCCGCGTGCAGGCGGACCAGGGCGCTGGGCCGCGAGGCGGGGTCGCCCTTCATGAGCACCAGGGACTTCACGCCGTCCGGCAGCCACGAGTAGGTGAGCGCGGTGAAGTCGCCGTAGCGGGTGGAGACGGTGTGCTGGCCGGGCTCGCGGCGCACCAGCCGGTCCTTGCGGCGGCGGTACTCGATGAGGTCCGCGATGGTGATGACCTTCAGGTTGTGCTCGCGGGCGAAGGCCTTGAGGTCCGGCATCCGCATCATGGTGCCGTCGTCCTTCACCAGCTCGCACAGGATGCCGGACGCCGACAGGCCCGCGAGGCGGGACAGGTCGACGGTGGCCTCGGTGTGGCCGGCGCGGCGGAGCACGCCGCCTTCACGGTAGCGGAGCGGGAAGATGTGGCCGGGGCGCAGGAAGTCGTCCGCCTTGCTGGTGGGGTCCACCAGGGCGCGAATCGTCTTGGCGCGGTCGGCGGCGGACACGCCCGTGTGCGTCCCGTGGCGGTAGTCCACGGAGACGGTGAAGGCGGTGCGGTGGGATTCGGTGTTGTCCGACACCATCTGCGGCAGGTGGAGCTCGTCCAGCCGTTCCGCCAGCATGGGCATGCAGATGATGCCGCTGGTGTGGCGCACCATGAAGGCGATGTGCTCGGGCGTCACCTTCTCCGCGGCCATGATGAGGTCGCCCTCGTTCTCGCGGTCCTCGTCATCTGCGACGATGACGAACTTGCCTTCCTGGATGTCGCGAATGGCGTCTTCGATGGAGGAGAGCTCGCTGTCGTGACTCATGGAGGATTCGGTCCGGGCGGAAGGCTGCATGAGCCGCGCATGTAGCGTGGGTGCCCCTGGATCGCAATCCAACCCGACTGTGGCTGTGTGTGGGGATGATGGCGCGGATGAGGTGGGCAGCGCCCGTTGGGGCTCCTCCGACCGCCCAGGGAGGGAGCGCCGACTCGACGAGGGAGGCCCTCTGATGTAGGGTCTTCGGCGCCGTGATGACTTCCAATCCCCAGGAACTCCGGGCCCGGCTCGACCAGCTCCAGGCCAGCCTTTCCACCCGCGAGAGCACCACGCGCTTCGCCCATGCGGGCGTGGCCACCGTCATCGCCTCCCTGGTGGGCGGGGCGTCGGGCAAGCTCTTCTACGACTCCCTCCGGACGCCCCTGCTGGCCTGGGCGGCGGCCCTCCTGTCGCTGGGGCTGCTCGTCTATGCCTTCATCAGCTACCGCGCGGGCCGCAAGGTCCTGGTGGACGAGCTGAAGCAATACGAGTCGATGCTGGCCCTGCGCAGCGAGCTGCGGCTGGACGACCCCTCGGCGCTGCTTCCCCGGTGAGCGCCGCTCGGAAGAAGGCCTCCGCGCGCTACCCGGGGCGTTTCATCGTCCTGGAGGGGCTGGACGGCGCTGGCACCACCACGCAGGTGGAGCGGCTGGCCGCGGCCTGTCGCGCGGAGGGGCACGCGGTCCTGACCACGCGGGAGCCCTCGGATGGGCCCGTGGGGACCCTGATTCGGCAGGCGCTCACGGGCCGGTTGGGCCTGCCCGGTGGGGCGGGGCCCCTGGCGCCAGAGACGCTGGCGCTGCTCTTCGCCGCGGACCGGACGGACCACCTGACGGCCCGCGTGCTGCCCGCGCTGGCTGCGGGGCAGATCGTCCTGTGCGACCGGTACGTCCTGTCATCGCTGGCCTACCAGGGGGCGTCGCTGCCCATGGACTGGGTGGAGGCGGTGAATGCGTGCGCGGTGTCGCCGGACCTCACGCTCTTCGTGGGCGTGGCGCCCGAGGTCGCGGCCCGCCGCCGCAAGGCCCGGGGCGGGGCCGCGGAGCTGTTCGAGGCGGACGAGGCGCAGCGGCGCATCGCGAAGCAGTACCTGGCCGCCATCCGCCGCCGGGAGAAGCACGAGCGCATCGTCCACATCGACGGTGAGCAGGGCATCGAGGCCGTGACGGCCGCGTCCCTGGTGCAGATTCGCAAGCTGCTGGGGCGCAAGAAGCGCTGAGCGGACCGCGCTGGCGAAGCGGCGCGCCTCGGGCCCTTGGGGCACGCTGACGTCGTTGGCGGAACATCCCGAGGCGGACCTGGCGACGGCTCCTCACGGTGGGCACCATTCTCGCTCGCCAAGGAATCGGTGTTCTCCAAACTGGGAAAGCGCCGCCCCTGGAAGCCGTGTGCCATGGGCGTCGCGTCGTCTCCGGCGCCCGTACGTGCCTCCCTACCGGCGCGCGCGGGTGTCCTATCTCCAAAGACAGACACTGACTCGCTTTGTGTCAGGCCTGGAGAAGTGCGGGGGCCATGGGTGCGACATGCGCGAAAGGGAGGTGCGCGCAAGGCGGCTCGAGGGCTGGCGAGCGCGTTGCAATTCGTCGCCGCAGCCGGAATCGACCGGCCGCCCACTGGAACCCTGTCCATGAACGCTATCCAGACCGCCGTTGCCGCCGTCACCGCCGCGGCGTCGCTCGCCGCCTTCTCTTCGGCCGAGGCCGCCACCGCGACCGCGAACCTGAACGTCACCGCCAATGTCGGAGGCGCCTGCAGCATCGGTGCGGGACTGGGGGGCGGCACGCTGAACTTCGGAACGTACGACCCCATCGTCGTCAACTCCGCGCTGGGTTCCGACCTCTTCGGGACGGGCGCGCTGAGCGTGCAGTGCACCTTCCTCAGTCTCGCGGTCATCACACTGGGGCAGGGGCTGCACCCGGCCGCGGGTTCGACCAACGCCGCTCCGCTGCGCCGGATGCGCAACACGGCCTCGGCGGACTACCTCGACTACACCCTGTACCGGGATGTGACGCGGCTGTTCCCGTGGGGCAACACCACGCTCACGGGGCTCCCGTTCCTCGGCCTGGGCGTGCCCGTCCCGGTGCTTGTGTTCGGTACGGTTCCGAGGGGGCAGAACGTCCCCGCGGGCACCTACAACGACACCGTGGTCGCCACCATCACGTTCTGATTCGGCGTTAGACTGCCGCCCCTTATGGAACGGACCGGCGCAGCGGCAGTCATCATCGGCAACGAGGTCCTGACGGCGAAGGTCCAGGACCTGAACGGGCCGCACCTCATCAAGCGCCTGCGCGAGGTGGGCATCCCGCTGCAGTCGGTGGAGACGGTCCTCGACGACGTGGACGCCATCGTGGATGCCGTGTCCCGCGCCCGCCGCAAGGCCCGCTACGTCTTCACCAGCGGCGGCATCGGTCCCACGCATGACGACGTCACCGTGCGCGCCGTGGCCATGGCCATGGGGCGGCGCGTGGTGCGGCTCCAGGAGATGCTGGACCTCATCACGTCCCGCGTCCCCGAGCGGGAGGTGACGCCCGAGGGCCTGCGGCTCGCCGATGCCCCCGAGGGCGCCGTGCTCCTGCCCCAAGCCGGGACCTGGTTCCCCGTGCTCGCGGTGGATGACATCTACCTGCTGCCCGGGGTGCCCCAGCTCTTCCGGATGCAGCTGGAGACGGTGCTCGCGCGCCTGGGCGGTTCCCCCGTGTCGGTGAGCTGCCTCTACCTGAGCCTGGGGGAGAGCGACATCGCCGGCGTACTGGACCGCGTGGCGCTCGACATGCCGCACGTGGCCATCGGCTCCTATCCGGAGTTCGACCCGGCCAAGGACTACCGGGTGAAGGTGACCATCGAGTCCGCCCAGCAAGGGCCCGTGGATGCCGCCCTGGAGCGCATCGTCACGGGGCTTCCGGAGGGCGCGGTGGTGCGGCGGGAATAGGGTCCGTCGACTCGGGCCGGACCTCGCGGATGACGCCGGTCGGCTGTGGCGTCCCCACCGCGACGAGCTGCTCCAGCTCCCCTCGGATGAGGAACTCGGCCTGGGCGCGGAAGTATTGCTTGTCGTGGAGCCGTTCCGCGCCACGCGCCATCCCGATGAGCACCACGGTGGGCCGCAACAGCCGGATGCGCACGCCGGCTCCGTCCGAGGCGGCGTCCTCGAGGTTTCCCATCCCCGCGGCGGCGATCAGGACGGTGCTCAAGGCGCTCGCCAGCAACGCGTCCGCCGCACCGTGCTCCTCGCTCCACGCCCGGAGGAGGAGGGGGATGTCACAGGGCGCGCGCTCCAGGAATCCGGCCGCGGGGGCTCCGCGCAGCCGCGCCACCACGGCGACGTCCGCTTGAGCGGGGGGGCGGTAGCACCGCACCGTGCGACCCTCCACTTCGTAGTCGTCGCCCCGCCGCAGCGGATGGCCGGGCGGGGACTCCACCTCCACCACCTGACCCGCGCTAGAGGCGGGTAGAACGAAGTCCCGCTGCTTCCCGCTGGCCTTCCAGTGGTGCTCGCCGAAGTGGAACGCGGGCTCTCGGCGGGCCGTCAGGTCCGTGGACTCGGGCAGGGCCAGCTTCAAGCTCGGGGCGACGACTTCGAGCAGCCGCGCGACTTCCGCCGCGGGCCCTGACGACGGGCCCGTGGACACGGAGACACCGTCCGGCAGTGAGGACAGGAGCACGTCGTGGAAGAAGGTCTCGACGGAGGCCAGCATGGTGGATGCCCCTTACGACGGCTGAAAGAGCGGAAACGTGTCGCGCTGGGGGCTCGCCACGCGGAGCCCGGAGAGCGTGAGTTCTCCCGCGACTCTCGACCGCACGACGACCTCGAGCAGGGGCGCGGCGCCTGTCGCTGGCGCGGCGGGAGGGAGGAGCTCCGCGAGCTCCCGCTCATCAAGCCGAGCCCAACCCTGGTCATCGAGCTTCACGGGGAGCTGACGCGCGCCCCACCGGAGAAACACCTGGAGGGGCTCCGCGGGCGCGGTGTCCGCGGCGAGCAGTCGCGGACGACTGTACGCCCACGGTCCACCCGGCGAACCACTGAGTCCAGGCACTTCACGCTCCAGCCAGGGGCCGGTGTCCTCGGTCCGGTAGAGGGCGGCTCGCGGCTCCACGCCCGAAGCTCCGCCGACGCTCGCGGCGTCCCCCAAACTCCAAAGGACGCTCCCTTGGTCGACCGTGAGCACGGCCCACCAGCTCCGCGTGGTGTCGAGCGAAAGCGGCTTGGGCAGCTCGATGGACACCCAGCGCGCGTCCCATGGCGCTTGCGCCTGTTCCTCCATGACGAACGCCACGCCAGGGGCCAGCGGCACCGTGCCTGGACGGCCATACGCATCCGGGAAGAGCGTCACCTTGCCCTTGACGGAGCGCGTGAGGGGGCGGAGGTGGCAGTCCATCCCCGCGAGGACCTGGCCTTCCTCGGATGAAGTGAAGGACTGCGCCGCCGCGAACCCTTCGCCACACCGATGCGCTTGTGAAGGGTTCCCGGGCGAGGGAAACGAGAGCGGCGCGCGTTCCCCTCGGGGCTGGTACCTCGCGAGGAACCGGACCTCCCGCAGGGGCTGGTCTGGTGAGACCTCGACGCGGCCAATCCCTTCTTCTTCGGAGGCCAGTGAAAGCGCGAGCGTGTCTCCGCCGTGGCTCCACAGCTGGGTGAGCTCGGCGGTCTCCAGCGTGAGGCCGAGCCGCTGGAGCCGTGACGGCGCGGGGGCCCGGAGGCTCAAGGTGACTGTGCCTCCCAGCAGGTCCGCGGGCCAGGCTTGCTGGAGCGCCGCGCGCAGGTCCTCCCGCAGCGTCAGTTCTTGAAGCGGCTGCAAGGGCATCCCGTGCTGGAAGAAGGGGCGCTCCGGCTCCACGTGGACCGACAGGTCCGGGGGCCGCGCCGCCGCCTTCACCACGAGGGAGGTCACCGTGGCGGCGGCCTTCTGGCCCGTGGCGGGGGGCACGGGGTTGGCTGGCGGCGTGAAGAACTCCAGCAGCAGCCGGCTGGCGAGGACGCCGGGCAGCGGCAGCGCCGTGTTGGCCTTGTCCCCGAGCGGCACGGTGGTGACCGGCGTGGGCGGGTACCAGGGACCTCCGTCCGCGACGCTGAGCCGCCCCTCCACATTCGCCTCACGGGTCTTCACCTGCAGGAACATCAAAGGGCAGCGAGCGCCCCAGTCCACGCTGAACCATTGCAGGGGGGCGTTCGAGGGCACGGGACCCGCGCCGAGGCTGGTCGTGACGGTGGCGGCCTGCAGGACATCCACCGTCACGTCCTCTCCCGGGGCCTGCACGGTGAGCGACGCGCGCAGCAGCTCCACCTGGGGCGGCACGTCGAGCGCCACCGTGAGGCCCTGGGCGTCCACGGGCGCCGTGGGTCCCGCGGGGACGGCCTTCCCGCCATGTCTCAACGTGGCACCAACGCGCGCGCGGGTCATGGCTCAGCGTGCCGCCTTGGCGTCATTCGTCACGTTGTCCGTGGCCGGCCGCTCCGACGCCAGCATCTCGCGGAGGACCTGCATGGCGCCCTCGATGCGCAGCAGCGTGGTGGTGAGTTGGGAGCGCTTCGCGTCCAGCTCCGCGAGCATCTTCTGTCCGGCTTCGTATTCGGCTTGGAGCGCGCCGAGGCGCTGTTCGATGACGTCTTTCATGGGTGGTGGGCCTTGGAGAGTGTCTGGATGCGTGCTTCGAGTTCCTTCAGCGTTTCATCGTAGCGAGCCTTCAGCTCTTGAATCGCCGCGACGGCCAGGACGCCCACGTTCGCGTAGTCGATGCCCTTGATGGTCCTGGGCTCCGGCGCCGAATCGAGCTGTACGGCGCCCACGAGCTCGGGGAAGAGCTTCTCCACGTCCTGCGCCACGAGCCCGATGTTCCGGGTGCCGGTGCCCTTCCAGTCGAAGGTGGAGGGCTTGAGCTGGAGGACCTTGTCCAGGATGCCTTCGAGCCCGACGACGTTCTCCTTCAAGGAGGCGTCGGAGTTCCGGTTCCACGAGCCGTCACTCCGCATGAAATGGCCCAGGCCGTTCTCATGGTAGAAGACCACCGTCGCGTTGTTGTTCTCGTAGTGGATCTGGAAGAACCGGTGCGACGGGATGTCCTCCAGCCGGATGCCGTAGCCCGGCGCGCGCTGCTTGATGTGCAGCGCCGTCTGCGGCAGTTGCGTTCCGATACCGACGTTGCCGTTGTAGATGGTGAGCCGCTCATCACCCATCTGCCACAGGCCCAGCGTGTCATCCGGGTCGTTGTCGATGCCGATGCGAAGCTTGGTCGTCTCGCCGCCGGTGACGAAGTAGCGGATGTACGCCTGGTCTCCACCGCCGCCCCCTGGGTCCGAGGGGAACTGGATGCCCGACCCCGCCGAGTTCCCCACCGAGGGCATGATGTTGCCCTGGACCGCGAGGTTCCGGATGTTCACGGTGCCGCTCGTGTTGATCAGCAGCGGCACGGACAGCTCCTCGCGCGAGTCTGTCAGCTGTCGGATGGCGAAGACGCCACTGCCGGCCGCGGCCAGGTTCCACCTCCGCTGATTCGCGACATTGAAGGTGCTGTAGAGGTCGAGCTCCGCCCATCTTCCCGTGCCGCCCGCCTCGATACGGGCCACGGCGTTGGCGGCCGATACGACGTGGAGCGCGGTCTGGGGCGTGGTCGTCCCGATGCCAAGGGCGCCCGTCACCGAGAGCCCGCCAGAGAGAGTTCCTCCCGTGACGGGGAACTTCTCGTTGCCCAGGCCGGTGATGCGGTCGGCCACGTTGATGCCTTGCACCGTCAGCGCGCCAGACACTTTGACCTGCTTCGCGGTGATGTCGGAGGAGGCCTCCACGTTCATCACCTTCAGCGTGGTCTCCGAGGAGAGCCCGCTGCCTCCCAGCTTCATTCCATCCGTCCCTCCCTCGTGGGTGTGCGTGCGGATCGCCTCGATGAGCCGCACCTGGAGGTCGTTCCAGTGCTGGGAGAGGATGGGGTCTCCGGGGTTGGCCTTGAAGTAGGGGTCGGTCACTTGTCGAACCTCGAGGTGTTGAAGCGGGTGGTGTCGAAGAAGCCGGACCAGGAGAGCCGGTCCTCGGGCTCCGGGAGCTGCTCCTCGAAATCGATGGCGGGCCCGAAGGAGGTCAGCGTGTCGGAGACCGGCGAGTCATTGACGCCGAAAGGCTCCGCGAAGCGGCTTTCGAGGGCCACCTGCGCCGGGCTCTCGCTCACCGCGAACACCTCGCGTGGCATCGTCAGCATGAACTCGATGCGTGCGCGGACGCCGGAGACGCGGCCGTAGTTCAGCGCTGCCGTCAGCTCGCGGACCAGGTCCGGCAGGCTCTCGGCCTGGGGGGGCACGTAGTCCACGGGGATGCGGAGGGCGAACGTGGCGGGGGTGACCTCGGTCCAGTGGAACCGGATGTCGATGGGCTGCGACTGCTTGGGCTCGAGCGCCAGCTCCAGGGCCTTGCCTCGGGCTTCTTCCAGCTCCGGATTGCGCCCGGCGGGGAGGTAGTTCGCCAGGTCTGTCTTGCTCAGCGTGCCGTGGCTCCAGTGATTCTCGCCGGGGGCCAGTGCGGGCAAGCCCCGGTACGGGTCGAACACGGAGAAGCGCGCGGTCTCCGTGTCGAAGCGAATCGGCTGGGGGGTGTCATCGAAGCGCGCGGGATGCGCGAGGAGCACGGGCTCGGAGGCCGGAATGCCGTTGATCTGGGGCTTGCGTTGGTGGCGCAGCGTGAGTGTCTTCCCGCGAGGTACGCTCCCCAGGAACAGCACGTCCAGGCCGGAGCCGTGGTGGTGCAGGATGGGAATCCGGATGTCCGAGTTCGGGGGCGCGGTCAGCTCGATTTCGGGGAGGGCCGGGTCCAGGCCCTGGTTGAAGGTGAGGAGGCGTTGGTTCGCGGGGATGCGTTGGAAGCGCGCCGTCGCGGCCGTCGAGGGGTTGTCGTGAAGCTCGACGGTGAGGGTCCGGCTTCGTGGGGCACCTGACGCATCGGGTGGCTCCGGGACGGTGAAGCGGCCGACCGCCGTGTCCCCATCCCAGAAGAGCTCTGGCGGTTGTTCGGCCCGGTACACCATGGACACCAGCCGAAGCAGGGCCGGGGCGGTGCCCAACCCCTCACGGTGCAGCGCCACCATGGAGGCGAGCCGCCGCCGGAAGTAGGCCGCCCCTTCGTCTGGGCCGGGCTGGAGTCCGTAGAGCGCGCCCATGCGGCCCAACTCGGAGCCGGCCTTGACGGCGAGGCTGTCGTCCGCCCGGAACCCCGCGGCGAGCATGTACCACCGCGAGCGCATGAGGCGGGTGAGCCCCCCCTCCATCACGCCCAGCTCCTGGGCGATGGCGTCGAAGAGGCGGTGGATCCTCCCGCCGCTCTGGAGCAGCGGGGGCAGGTACTCCACCATGCGGCGCGCGCGCTGGGCCGGGTTCATCCGAGCCACACCAGTTCGACGCCGCCGAGCGCGAGTTGGATGCCCAGGTTCATGGGACGCTGGGACTGCGGACCGGTCTTCTCCAAGGCAAGGGACAGGCCGTTGTCCGTGGTCAAGGTCGCGAACAGCAGCTCCTCCGCGCCGGCCTCCTTGCGCAGCGTGGCGTGAAGTGAGTCCCACGCCACCGTCGCCTGGGCCTGCTTCGTCGCCCGGGCATCCGTGATGATGCGCGCCGAGTACGCCTCCACCGCGCCGCGGAGCGACACGCGCACCTGCTCGGGCGTGCGCCGGTCCGAGCCTGGAAGCGACACGAACAGGTCCAGCCGGTAGACGAGCGGCTTCGCGCGGGAGATGTCCGGCGGTGCCTTCACCAGGTCGATGGTGGGCTTTTCGTCGGGCAGGAACTTCCAGTCCTCCCCCAGCTCTCGGCGCGGCCCATCCACGAGCACCTGTCGCTGGGCGTCCCACACATAGGTGCGCACGGTGATGTCGCTGACATGGCGCACGGCGGGATGGGCGAAGAGGATGGCCTCGAGCCTGCGCCGGCTCAGGAGCTCTCCCGCGGGCACGCCTGCGACGAAGCGCGCCAGGGCCTGCCGCAGCTCCCGGCGGAGCCGGTCGAACGCGGCTTCGTCCAGGTCCGCGTCCACGGGCTCCACCTTGAACGTGGGCCGCAGGTAGAGCGTGCGGGAGTAGCCGAGCCGGACGCGGATGCCCGCGGCCTTGGAGTTGCGGATGGCCCGCTCCACCCGTTGCACGGCGTCCGGTTGGTGTTCGAAGTCAGGGTCTCCCACCAGCACCTCGATGACGCCCGGTGGCGCGTCGGGGGGCTCGCGCACGGTGACCTGCTGGACGCCTTGTTGGCGCACGGCCGCGGCGATGGCCTCGAGCGTGGCCAGCTCGCCGTCGCGCAGCGAGGTGCGCGCCCGGTCTCTCAGGTGGATGTCCGTCTCATCCTGGCCGCTGCGCCGGATGGGCGCGCGGTTGGTGACCGCCTCGACGCCCAGCACGGGGCGTGGCATCACGTTGAGCTTGCCGGGGTCCACGGTGGGAGGCGCGTTGCGGGAGGCGTCCGAGTCGTCCTGCACCTCGCGCACGGGGGCGACGACGCGGGTCTCTCCTCGGCGGAGCACCACGTCCTCCAGCGTCTCGAAGGAGGGGAGGGGCGCGTTCTCCGAGAGCATGCCCGTCACCCGCCGGCCCGCTGGAATGCCGATGTCCTCCGGCGCGGGGGAGGTGCGGCTGAACTCCACCTCACCGGAGAGCCTCCCCGCCCGGGCGCGCGAGATGCCCAACACGGCCACGACGTTGTCGAGCGCGGCGCCCTCGGCCGTGTCGACGTAGCCCGAGCGATGCGCCAGCTCGAGCATGGCGTAGAACGTGGCCATCTCCCGGCCATAGGACTCCGCCAGCGTGCGGGCCATGCTGCCCGCGTTCTTGTCGATGTCCGGTCCCAGGGTCTCGAGCAGCCGGTCGACGATGGCGCTGAACGACGTGTCGAGCGATGTGAGACTCAAAAGGCGATCTCCCAGCTCAGCGTCATGACCATGTTCGCGCCCCGGTTGACGGGCGGGAACTGCACGCGGTTGAAGAGGATCTTCTCCGTCCCCACGGTGATCTGGATGCCGGCCTCGGTCAGCGGCTGGACCGTGCCCGCGGGAGGCGCGGGCAGCGTGGCGGACACCGTGCCCTGGACGACCGTGGTGTTGCCGCGCGACACGACCGCCACGTCCGGGGAGCGGTCCTCCGCCACGTCGGTGATGGGCGCCTTCAGCCCGGTGTCCGCGACGTTGGCGGGAGCCGTGCCGGTGCCCACCACGATGGCCCAGCTCGTGGGCAGGGCGTTCTTCTTCCCCATCAGCAGCTCGGCCAGCAGCCGCTTGCCCTGGGTGGTGATGAGGTTGCGGTGCCGGAAGCGCCCGACGAGCGCGCCGGCCTCGTCGCGAAGCTCGATGGTCAGCGTCCCCTTCACTCCCGGCTGTTCCCTGAGGTCCATGTGTTCTCCCCGAAGTCGTGTCGTGTGATGGCTGGGTCTCAGCCGAGGTCGAGCGCCAGCCCGAGTTCCACCGCGTCACCTGTGATGGCGAGGATGTGCGCCCGGATGTCCACCGCGCCGGGAAGGTCCGGCCGCGCCGTCACCGAGAGGTGCATCACGTCCTCGACGCGCGGGTCTTCCTTGAGGGCCTGTCGCACGTAGCGGCGCAGCAGCTCCTGGTTCTGCCGGTCCAGCGGCTCACCGATGAGCTCCGCCACCTTGCTGCCGTAGCGGGTATGGCCCAGCGGCTCCAGGTGCCCGCGGTAGATCATCAGCCGCAGCGTGAGGGCCTGGATGAGGTTGTCCTTGCCGTCCACGGTCCTGGCGCCGCCCGCGTCCGAGGACCAGTCGAGGTCCACCTCGCCCGTGTCCTTGAAGGCGAGCCGGAGGTCTGTCTTCAGCGCGTCCGCCGTCACATCAGCCTCCCGGGCCCCGCGGTGGCCCCGGGCGAGGACGGAATGCCCGGGGTGACCTTGAGCCGCGACATCATCTGCGTGAGCGCGTCGGAGAGGGTCTGCGCCAGGGCGCCAGCCAGGTTCGGGATGTTCTCTCCGCGCAGGCCCTCCGCCTGGAGGAAGCCCTGGATGAGGGGCTCGAGCATCGGCTTGGCGGGCGCCGCCCCCACCAGCGAACCAGGGGATGACGTGGTGAAGCCCGCGATGGCGATGCCCGGCGCGACCTTCACCTGCAGCGTGAACAGGGTGAGCGCCTTCTCGAGGGACTGGGCGATGGCCTTCGCCAGCGCGGGCTTCTGCTCGCCGTTGAGGTTCTGGGCGGTCAGGGCCGCCAGCGCGAGGGGTTCGATTTGCGCGGCGCCAGGGCCCCCGGCGGGAGGCGGTAGCAGCATGCCGGGACCCACCGTGCTCCCCGCGCCCGGGGGCGGCGACGCCGCGGCTGGAATGCCCGGGGCCACCATGGCCATGGTGACGAAGAGGGTGAAGGCCTGCCCACAGACCTGTCCCAGGGCCTTGGCGAGGTCGGGCGCGTTCTCGCCCCGCAGGCCCGCTGACTGGAGGGCGCTGCTGGCGAGGTTCTCGATTTCGGAGGCGCTCGGGGCAGGCATGGGTCAACCCTTCGCCTTCACCTTCTGCGAGCCCTTGAGCGGGGCTCCGGTGAAGTAGCACTTGTGGCTTCCCTCGGTGATGACGCCGGTGCCGCCCGTGCCCAGGTGGATGTCGCCGGACGCGTCCACCGTGCAGTCCTTGCACTCGAGCTTCACGTTGCCGTCGACCTGGATGTTCAGGTCCTTCTTGCCCACGATGGAGATGGTGTCGTCCTGCTTCACGGTCACCACCGTCTCTCCCGCGGTGATGACCACTGACTGGTCCTTGTCGATGGCGATGGACGTCTTTCCGCCGGGCGGCGAGGCGACGCGCCACTCGTCCTCGGCGTGCTCGGGCGGTGGGGTCTCATCGGAGTAGAGCCGGCCCACCACGAGCGGGCGCTGCGGATCCCCACCGACGTAGGAGAGGAGCACCAGGTCTCCCACGCGCGGGGCGCTCACCATGCCCACGTGTGGGGTGGTGATGGGCACGCGGCGCAGCTCCAGCCCGCCCTCGCGCAGCTTCACGTTGCACTCGTGGTTGTGCGCGTCGCCTTCGGCGTGGGGGAAGGTGGCCGTCACCACGCCGAGGTCGCCCAGGCGCAGCGAGGCCAGCTCGGCGCGGATGATGGCGCGCATCAAGGTCACCAGGTCGCTCATGAGGGTGCTCCCGCTGGAGTCTGGGTGGACGCGCCCGGGTTCGAAGGCAGCCGCTTCTTCGCGGGGGGGGCCTTGAGCTGGTCCTCGTAGTTCTTCAGCGTGGCCGCGAAGGCCACGACGGACTGCCGCAGCCGGGCCAGCGCCGCGGGGTCCAGCAGTCCCTTCAAGATGGCCTCGGCGCCCTGGCGGACCCGGTTCATGACGTCGAACAGGGCGCGGGCAGCGGACGTCAGGGGCACGAGCGCGTTCATGCCCGCCGCGCGCAGGTCCTCCTCCCGCGTCGTGGTGATGCCCCGGACCTGCTCCATCGTGGGGGCCAGCGCCTCCAGCATCGTTGGGATGGCCGCCACCTTCTCCAGCTTGGTGATCCAGTCGACCAGGTGCTCCAGCACCGTGCCAATCGCGCGCAGGGCCTGGCTCACGGGCCCGCCGATGCCGAGTTGCTGGACCAGCTCCACCAGGGCCTCGAAGGTCTGCGTCTGGAACAGCTCATCCAGCGCGTGGATGAGCCGCGAGATGCCGTCGACGACGTCGGCCGTGCTGCTCATCCCTTCACCTCCAGGTTCTGAAAGGGGGCGAGCGGATCCAGGTCCTGGATCTGCAGGCCCAGCGCCTGGGCTTCGCTTGCCACGCGCCGCAGCTTCGCGAGGAAGTCACTCGCTCCCGCGACGCCCTTCACGATGCTGAGCGCCGCGCCCAGGTCCACGCCGGTCAGCGCCTCCAGCACGTTGATGCCCTCGGTGGCGAGCTTCTCGATGAACGACCCCAGGTTGCCGCCGTCCTGGAGCGTCTTGAGCAGATCGCCAATGACTTGCGGGTTCACCTTGCCCAGCGTGCCCAGGAGCGAGCCGAAGTTCTTGCCGCTCAGCGAGTCCTGGCCCTGGGTGATGACGGAGCCCAGCTCGTCCGCGCTCAGGTGCCCGAGCAGCTCGGGGTTCTTGTCGACGGCGGCCATCAGCGATTCGGGGGCCTGCAGCACACCGGCGGCGTCCACCGCGCCCCCTGCCCACGTGGCGGCGTCGTTGGCGACCGCCGCGTTCACGGCGGCGACGCCGGCGTCGGCGGGCTCGGGCGGCTCCTGGTGTTCACGCACCTTGAGGTGGAAGCTGAACCGGTTCTGGTGCCCGGCGAGCTGCTTCACCTGGAAGTCGGCGATGATGACCTCGGTGAGGTCCGCACCGGCGACCGCGTCGGCGGCGAAGGACAAGGGCTTCGCCTTCATCTGCGCCTGGCGCAGCTCCTCGAGGCTGGCCTGCGTGTCCTCGCCCAGGAGGATGCCTTCCATCACCACGGTGACGGGCTCGCGGCCCAGGTCCTGGAAGACGCTGCCGGACTGGCCCGGGACGCGCTGCTGCACGAGGTTGCGGGCGTCCTCCGTGTAGATGTTCGTCAGGCCGATGAGTTCGATCTTGCCAATGCGTACGGGCATCTCAGAACTCCATCCGGGTGACGAAGCCCGTCTTCATGCTCAACGTGTGCCGCACCGCGCGCACGCGAAGCACCTTGCCGGTGGCCAGCGCGCTCACCGGATGCGTTGAGGGGATGTCATCGAGCTTCACCCTGTCACCCGGCTTCACCTTGGGGCTGCCGAGCACCTCGACGAAGCCGCGCAGGGGGCGAGAGGCGAGCAGCGCCATCCTCGCCCGGGCCTGCGTGGCCGCGTCCTCTCCGGTCCGCATCGCCCCGTCGCGCACCTCGCGCATGAGCGTGCCCTCGCGGCCGGGCTTCACGGTGAAGGAGGTGTCCATGGAGGCCTTGCCGCTCACGGAGGCCAGGTCCTTGACGAGCCAGTGGGCCTTGTCCGAGCCCTGGGTGCTCGCCGCGCCTTCGCCCCAGACCTGGAGTCCGTCGACGGCCGTCGCGACCTGCTGGAGCCCGGTGCGCAGCACCTGCGCCGAGTAGGTGAACGCGTGGTCCGCTCCGCCCGCCTTCGGCGCGGCGAAGTGCACCTTGCCGTCGCCATCCGTGTACACATCGAAGCCGCACTGCTCCGCCAGCCGCTGCAGGTGTCGCAGCGCACGAGGGCCCCGGTGAAGCACATAGCTGGGGAACTTGGGGCCGTCCTCGATGGTTCCGAGCGGAGCCCCGGCCTTCTGGAGCAGCTCCTTGGCGATGGCCCCCGCCGACATCTGCTCATAGGCCCCGTCCACGTCGAGCCGGGCGAGCTTCGTCAGGCCGTCGACGCCGACGACGCGGGCCGTGTCGGCCGCGGCCCGAGTCTCCTGCACTTCGCCCGTGAAGACGGTGGCGCCGCCATGGCCGTCATCAAGGGTGACGGTCGTCGCGTCGCCGGGCTGGGGCTGCGCGGCGCCCGTGGCGACCAGCTCCAGATAGCAGTGGCCCCCGGAGCCATCCATTGTCAGGGAGCAGGAGATGGAGCGCACCTGCCCGTTGCCCTTGTGGGGACGGCTGGAGGCCTGGAAGGCGCCGACCTTCACGTCGTATGCGATTCCCGCCATGGGCTCACACCTCGAGCCCGTGGCGGCGGGCGGTGTCGCGGAGGAGATCGATGAGGGCGTCTTCCAGCGCGTCGCGGTCCAGACCGGCCGGCGCGCTGGAAGGGTCCAGGTGAACGTTGACGTTGAACGTGTTGCGTACGCTCTCGCCCGGCGCGTACGCCGCGGGGGCCTGGGTGAGGTCGAGCGCCTGCGCCAGAACTGGCGCCACGCCCGCTGAGACCTGATCGGCGAGGCCGGCCATCGCGGCGCCTCCGGGAGGCCTGGGGTGGGGGAGGGCGGTGGCTTCGGGTGCCGGGAGGAAGGTGAGCCGGCGCGAGGGGCGCGGCACATCCTGGCGGGGTGCTGTGCGCTCCATTGGAGCTGCCGTGGCTCCGGTGTCCGGTGCGTGGCTGGGCAGGAACCGGACGATGCGATGGCCCTGGGTGTGCGTGCCCTGGGGCGCGCCGGCTTCCGTGAGGTTCGCGGAAGGGAATGCACCGGCGGAGCTGGAGTCATCGGGCGTGGGCACGCTCCGTGGGCCGTCGAGCCGTGCGTCCGAGGCGTCCCTGCTGGTGCGAGAGTCCGGATGCGGGAGGGCTGTCTCGGCGGCGTCTGCGTCGAGGACGGGCAGGGGCGTTGCGTGCGAGGTGTTGCTCCGCGTCTCTCTCTCGGCGATTCCCGCAATGGCGGCAGGCTGCGCCGACGGAGCATCGTCGTTCGTGGGCGAAAGCGCGCTGGGGCTCCGAGGCTCGGGCCGTTCTGCGTCGTTCGGAAGCGAGGCGGTGAGGCGTGAGCCCACGAGCCGTGCCGCCCCGTGGTTTCCATCGGCTCCGTGGGTCGACGCCATGGAGCGTGCGCCCGCGAGCCGAGCCGTCTCGTGATTCCCATCGGCGCCGATGGGCACCGACGTGAAGCGTGAGTCCGCGAGCCGTGCCGCCCCGAGATTCCCATCGGCTCCGCGGGTCGACGCCATGGCAGGTGACGCTGTGGGCCGCGCCGCCCCGTGATTCCCATCGCCGCCATGGGTCGACGCCAGGGAGCGGGAGTCCTCGAGCCGCGTTGTCCCATGCGGACCATCGGCCCGGGGGGACGACGACGCGGCGCCATGGCCGGTGTCCAGCAGCTCCCTGCCGGTGTCGTCGTCGCTCCGCGTGGACGTTGTGTGTGACCCGGTGCTCGGTGCTTCCTGCCAGCCCTCACGTGCGATGTGCGGCGCGTGGGCGCTCGGGCCCGTTGTCTGGCGCCCCAGCTCCGTGCCTGCACTCGGGCCCGAATGCGGCGCCGCGTGCACCATCGCGGATGCTTCCGCGCGGGTCCCCAGGTGCGAGATCAGCCGGACCAGGCGCCTGTCGCGTGGGCGAGCCCCGCTCACCACGGAAGGCGCCGTGCCCGTGTCAGCGCTCCGCCGCGGGACACTGGCATCCTCGAGCCGGGCCTCCACATGGCTGTCTTCGCCACCCGTTCCCGTGGGAGAGCTGTCACTGGAAGCAGCGGCCTGCCCGATGGCGCCGTCTTGCGGAGCGCTCCGTGGGGAAGGTTCCTGAATCAGGGAGGGCCCCGGCAGCCGGATCCCCAGCTGCTTCGCGGCGGACTCCATCGCCCGGAATGCGGGCCGCGCGAGCTGTGAAACGAGGTCCTGTGTCGTGATGGAAGTGCGCACCGTCAGTCCTCCACCTGGATGACCACCGCGTCTGGGTGATCCGCGAGGCTCGGTGCCCGTTGCACGGGCCGCGCAGTGGGCGCCGAAGGCTCCACCAGCTCCATCAGCGCCAGCAGCCGGTCTATCTCCACCGCCGGCGTCTCCCAGACCTGGGAGGGCGTCCAGCCCAGGCGTTTGCACAGCCGCAGCGTTCCCTGCGCGAAAGCCAGGCTGTCGGCGTCCGCGGCCTTCAGCCTCGAGTCCTCGTCGCGCCCCCCGGTGTCGTTGAGGGCGAACGCCCCATCCAGGAGCGCCGCCGTCGTCGCTCCGTCGAGCATCGACAACGCCATGCCGGCGGGCTCGAGCGAAACAATGGACGCCTGGAGCATCCTGCGCAGGTACCGCTCCAGCCTGAACTCCTTGCCACCCCCCGCGCTGGCGTGGGTGCTCTCGCTCAGGGCACTGGACCGCTCGGAGAACGTCCAGGGCCGCAGCCGGGCGCGCACGGAGCCCGCCCGCATCCACCCGTCCGCTTGCACACCGGCGCTGGCTTCGTAGCCGCCCGCAGCGGCCCACCAGAGCGCGACGGGCGCCAGCTCCTCCTGGTAGGCCACGGGAACCTTCAGGCCACGCAAGACCTCGCGCGCGAAGCCTTCGGCGTTGAATTGCAACCCGTGCCCCGTGACGCTGGCGTGGCGGTCGAGCGCCGACAGGTGGGCGTCGAAGCTCCACCGGCCGAGCCGCACACGCTCACCCGTCGACGTGTCCACCTCCAGAGACTCGCCTGGAGTGCCCACGCACACGACGAAGGGCCGGCCGTCCACCTCGATGGAGGTGGAGGCGGTGGGGGAGGGCCCCGTGGCCATGGGCGTGGGCTGCTCCAACACGCGTTACTCCTCGCGAACCCGCGTGGCGGTGAAGGCGTAGGTCGTGGCCGCGCTGCCGTGCGCGTCGACCTGGAAGGCCTTGCCTTCCACGTAGCAGTCGTCGAAGGACAGCGTGCGCGTGTCGTCGCTGCCCTCGGTGCGCTTCAGGCTGGCCACGAGCTGGAACTTCGCGCGCTCCTGCAGGAGCGTGTCGAGCCCGAAGTGCGCGGAGCGGATGACGAGCTCACCCTTCACGGTGCGCAGGCCGAAGATGACGTCCACGCGTTCGTTGGAGCCGATGGCGCGGATGTCCTCGCGCTCGGTGACGACGCGGAAGACGAGGGATTGGAGTCCTTCGACGGGATTACCGTCGACGAGGACGCTGCTACGGTTGGCGGAGAAGACCGTGGGCATCAGCGTGTTTCCTCATCAAACCTGGACCGTGATGGTCGCGTAGATGTAGTCAATGGCGCGCACCGGCCTCACGGCCATGTTCACGCGGACGATGCCCTGGGCGAAGTCGGCCTGGGACGAGTAGACCTCCACCTTGAAGGCGGGGTCCTTGCCATCCGTGGAGGGGACCAGGGCGCCGTCCTTCTCCATCTGCACCAGGGACTCCACCAGCTTCTGCTTGAGGGCGGTGCGTCCATCCGCGTTGTTCAGCAGGCCGATGAAGAGGTCGCCGACCATCTTCAGCATGCGCACGGCCCGGTCCGCCACGCGGCGGACGTTGATCTGATCGCCGTCGGTGGTGAGCCCACGCAGCACGATGGTGCCGCGCCCTCGCTCCAGCGCCACCGGCACCACGTTGCCCCGCAGGAGGGCCTTCTGCTCCTCCGTGGAGAGGGGGGGCAGCTCGGCCAGGCCAGAGAGCCGCTTGAAGGTGGGGGACTGGAAGTAGGGCAGGCTGCCCACCATGCCCGCGACCGCGCCGACCACGCCGTTGGGCGCCACCAGCACGAACCTGTCACTCACCAGGTTGTTCGCGAGCTGCGCGTGCGCCTCCAGGCTCCCCGTCCGAGGCACCTGGCCGAAGCCCACGCGGCCCCGGCACTCGTCGCTCAGCGCGTCGCAGTGGCTGATGACGGAGCCGTAGACGCGGGCCACGCGCGTCAGGTCGGAGAAGTCCTGCACGGCGGCGAGCACCATGTCCACGTCCGCCTCGTCGCGCAGTCGCTCCAGCGCGGCGGCGTAGTCAGCGGCGCTGGCGTCCTGTCCACCGGCCAGCGTGTACTCGGCCGCTCGCGGCCAACCGAGGGCCTTCGTCTCATCCACCTTCACGAAGGCCGAGGCCCGCATCGTCGCGGCGCAGGTGGCGAGCGTCTGGCCCCGGTACAGCTCCAGGACCTCCTCGCGGCCCGCGACCCGGCGGAGCACCTTCAGGTCGAAGGAGACGGACGGCTCCAGGCTCTCCCGGTAGGAAACCTGGACGACGAGCCCGTTGGCCCAGGGGCCCGGCGCGCGCGCGCGGAGGGTGAAGCCGGCGTTGTCATTGGAGACGTCGGAGCCCGCCTTCTGGGCGGCGGTGGCCCCCTCCAGGCGGGCCTTGGCCGCCACGTGGTGGGCCTCCGCCTCCTTGAGCGCGTCGGAGCCGACCGCCGAGTCCTTCTTGGTCGCGTCCAACTTCCGCTTGGCCTCGTCCGCCGCGGCGGTGGCCTCGCGGACCGCCTTGTCCAGCAGGGCGCGGAAGGCCTTGGCCTGCGCGTCGTCGCCCGGGACGGCCACGCGCGCCGTGGCGCCCGCGCTCTCGGGGAGCGGCGAGATGACCAACTCGGCCACCCCGTTGTCCAAGGCCTGACGCGCCTCGGGCAGGCTGTAGGCGCTGGCGCGGCCCAGGGCCTCCACGTAACGCGGCCAGCTTCCCGCGCGTGTCACTTTGGGTTGTCCCTGGTCCGTCTGCTCGATGCGCTCGGTGAATCCGATGAGCCCCAGCACTCCGGACGGCGCGAGCTGCTGGGGCAGCACTTCCTTGACCACCGTTACCTGGACACCGGGGATGATGAGGCCATTGGCCATACGTGCTCCGTACCCTCGGTGACGAGGGAGGTGAATGGCCTGCTCAAGGGGCAGGCTCCCCGGGCCGCGCGCACGGATGGCGTTCCGCACACCCGCTCAGGTGCGCGGCCCTCTTCAATTGCTCATGAAAGGAAGGTCGGCTCCCGCGTATCACCTGGCGGGAGCTCACGGAGTCGGTGCGCCGACTCAGGCGGGGAGCGTCAGACCGGACCGCCTCAGCGCGGCGAGGGTCTCCGCCGCCAGGGCCTCGACCTTGCCCGCGAGCGCGCCGATGACCTTCATCAGCAGGTCGACGATGGCCACGATGTGCTCGACGCCCGCGCTCACGAAGTCCACGACGACGTTGAGGAAGCGCTTCGCCGTCTCCGCGAAGCCCTGGGCGCTCGACGGCAGCAGGTCCAGCGTGGAGGCCACCACGTCCCGCCCCGCGGTGATGACGTCCTTGATGCCGTTGAGCACCTTCGGGTCGGTCAGCTGCTTCACGATGCCCGCCACCGAGTCGAGCACCTTGCTCAGCGAGGACTGGATGGCGTCCAGGATGACCGTGGGGAGCTGCTTCAGGACGTCCTTGAAGCCCTGGCCCGTGACGGCCGTGTAGAGCTTGTAGAGCGCCTGTTCGATCTGGATGGCGGTGTTATCGACCGTGGAAAGAACCATGGATGCATCCGGCATGCGTAATTCCTCACTGATTAGGGAATGGGAGTGACGTCGGACCGCTGGCGCGTCCGTGAGGCGTCAGAACTGTCGGGAGGTGCACGAATGGTACGGCTTTGTTGACGGGGAGTGCAAGGGATTTCATGTCTCAAATGCGTGCTGTCTTTGCGAGACAGCGGACCGCACCGCGAGCTGTCATTGCACGGCGACGGAGCGCGGAGCGGGTCCCTGGCGAGATGACCTGTTGAGACGGGGAGGCACGAATCGAAGATGAGATGTCACAGGTTGCATGGGGGCCCTGGCCGGGCAGCCGCTGCGTCAGCACGCTTGTTGTCGGAGCCCAGCCCCTTCCTTCCTCTGTCGCGTCACGAGCTCCGGCGGGCCTCCGCGTTGAAGTCGGAAATGACCGCCCGCGATGCGCCCAGTGAGCCGCGTTCAAGAGCACGATTCATGCCGCCGCCGTCTCCGAGTGAGACATCCGCGCGGGCGGTGTATCGCGCGTGTGTACAGGACGCGTTCGCGTTCGGTGGAGACGCACGGCCGGGGCCTGGCGCCGGATCAGCGCGTCATGACGCCGAAGCGGGAGACGTTGCGCCGTGGCTGCCGCGCCAACGAAGGGTGAGTCCTGGAGGGCTGCCGCCTGACAGGGGTGGTGGCGGCGCTGTCGAGGGTTTCACGCGCGCCCCCGTGCGCGGCTGACTGGCGGCGCGGCTCGCCGTGAGGCAGCCTGTGGCCCCGCTGGGGCGTGAGGGGCGAAGCGCTCGCGAAGCAGCTGGATGAAGTGCGTCAGCGGAGGGGGGCGCTGGCGAGAGGCGCGGGTGACGGCGCTCCAGCGACGCCGGATTCCCCGAGGGGTGAGCCGGACGGTCCGCAGGCCCGGGCTCTGCTCCGGCAGCATCCATTGGGGCAGCGCTGTCACGCCGATACCGCCACGCACCAGCTCAATCAGCGCCTCGGTGAGCGGGACGGGGGAGACCCGGTGCGGCTCGATGCCCGCGGGCGAGAGCACGCGCGTGAAGACATCGAGCTGCTCCCGAGGCGCGGCATAGGTGAGCAGGTGCTCCCGCATCAGGTCCTCCGCGGTGGCATGTCCCCGCTGTGCCAGCGCGTGGCCCTCGGGGACCACCAGCATGAGCTCGTCCTCGAAGAGCGCGGTCTGCGCCAGCCGGGCCTGCGGTGGGACGTCGGTCGTCAAGGCGAGGTCCAGCTCGCCATTCAGCAGCGCCCCCAGGGGCTGGCGTGTGGCCTCCAGGACGATGCGCAGCTCGACGCGTGGGTGCTCGGCCTGCCACCGCCCCAGGATGGGCGGCAGCCAGCCATACACCGTGTAGCAGCCCGTGCTGAGCCGGAGCAGGTCGTCCTGCGGGTTCGCGCGGCAGATTGCTTCGGCCTGCGCCACCTCATTCAAGACCCTCCGCGCGGAGAGGAGCAGCTTCTCGCCGGAGCCGGTCAGGAGCAGCCGGCGCTGACGGCGCTGGAAGAGCTGCACGCCCAGGCGCTCCTCGGCATCGCGGAGCTGGTGGCTCAGCGCCGAGGACGTGAGGTGGAGCTGACGGCTCGCGGCGGCCAGGCTCCCTGTGTCGGCGACCGCGGCAATCAGCTTGAAGTGACGGAGCTCGAGCATGCCGGCCAGCTTCACATGAAGACTGTTCAGCATCATCGCGAAATCGTTTCGCTACGCTCATGACCGGAGGGCTCCTTAACGTCGGCGTCCCAGTGCCAGGAGGACGGACGGATGCCCCAGTCAGATGGTTTCTCGAGGACGCAGCCCCTTGTCGTACCCCCCGTGTCGTCGGTGCGAATCGATGACATCGAACCGGTCGTCATCGGCCCTGGCTGCCTGAGGAGGGACCTGCCGAGTACGCGCGACGTGCGGGTCTGGGTCGTGGACATGGCTCCCGGGAGTCAGTGGCCCGTCGTGGACGTCCACGACACCGGAGAGGAGGTCTTCGTGCTGTGCGGCGAGCTCATCGAAGGGGAGCAGCGCTTGGGACCGGGGACCTACCTGTTCTTCCCACCGGAGAGCCGTCATCAGCCGCGGACCGAGATCGGCGTGCGCCTCTTTGGCATCAACCCCGTGGCCTCCCCGGAGGCTCGATGATCCAGGACGCTTCGCGATTCCCGATGGAGCCCGCGAACACGGAGGGACGGGACATGCTGGCTCGACCCTCGCGGACGGGCCGTCGGGACTTCCTGCGTGCGGCGGTGGCGCTCTCCGCGGGCGCGGTGCTGCTCCCTTCTGGGGTGGGGCGTGCGGCGAAGCCTGTCGACAGCGCCGCGCTTCGCGCCCAGCGGTTGGCCTGGGCCGGAGTCCGACTGCGGCTTGGCCAGGACACGCTCTTCCTGGACCCGTTGAGCGACCCCTCCGTGTGGGGGGCCGCGTTGAAGGACCCGCTCGTTCCATTGGACGTGAGCGAGGGAGGCCGCTTCGTCCTGGTGACGCATCGCCATTCCGACCACTTCGACCGCGTGGCTGTCCGTCAGGCGTTGGGAGACAGCGGGACCCTGGTGTGCGCCCCGGACATGGCCGCGGTGGCCTCCGCGTCGGGCTTCCGCGTGCGACCCGCTCCGCTCTACGAGCCCCTCTTGCTCAACGACTTCACCGTCACCGCCGTGCCCGCGTCGGACGGTTATGGGGACCCCCAGGTCTCTTGGGTCGTCTCTGGCGGAGGCCGCCGCGTCATCCACTGCGGCGATACGTTGTGGCATGGCGCCTGGTGGCACATCGGGCGACAGTTCGGTCCCTTCGATGCGGCCTTCCTGCCCATCAACGGGGCTCGCTTCGGCTGGCGCAAGCCCGTGAGCGACGTGCACGCCGTCCTGACGCCGGAGCAGGCGGTGGCCGCGGCCGTGGTGTTGGGCGCGAAGCTCCTCGTGCCCATCCACTACGGCCTCGCGGCCTCGGAGGACTACCAGGAGATCCCCGACGCGGAGGCGCGCCTTCTGGCCGCCGCGCGCACGCGGAAGGTGAACGTGGAGTTGGCGCGGCCCGGAGAGTGGCTGACCTGGAAGGCCCGGACCTGACAGCAGGGCACCAACGGCTCATTCGTCAGGGCATTTGTTGCGTGGGGAGGAACGGCGACTTCGAGAGGCATCACCCTTATGGGTGATGCCGTCTGTCGAGAAGGTCCCATAGGGTCCGCGTGCTCATTCCGGGTCTGTCGGACTTGGGAAAAGCCTGCCAACGATTTCTGGGTCTCGGTGGGAATCACTCCCAGCCTGTGAATCCTCATGCGCTCGTCCAGGGGAGCGCCTCATGCCTGTTCAAGGTGTCAGATGGAGCTCATGCGGAAAAAACTGACGGAGTCGAAGCGAAACGTCTGGGGTTCAATGCGGCTGATGGCCCTCCTCGCGTCGGTAGGTTGCGGCGCTGGCGTGGCTCCACAGGCGTTGGAGGAAGGGCCCGTAGGCACCCATCGGCTCAGCTTCGAGGAGTTCGAAAGGCGCACATATCGAGAGCCGGACACCGGCATCTACATTGTCGAGGGCGACATGCCGATGTCGAATCTCGAGGAACTCCGGGAGTACTACGACGGCCTCTCAAGGCCCGGCGCGCTCATCGTGCACACCGTGGGCGGCGCGAATTCAATATGGTTTGGCTCGGAAAAGCTCAACCTGACGTACTGCGTGAGCACGGGCTTCGGCAGCTCCCGGTATGCGCAGGTCGTTGAGGCCATGGCGCGCGCGGCGAACGCCTGGGAGAGCGCCGCCAATGTCAACTTCATCCACGTTCCCGCCCAGGACAGCGCCTGCGACGCGGCCAATCCCAACGTGGTCTTTGATGTCCGCCCTGGCTCAGGTATGGGCTATCTGGCGCGACCCTTCTTCCCCAATACGGTCCGTTCGTACAGCAACTTGATCATTGACACGAGTGCCTTCTTCGAGAGTCCTTCGCCCCATTCGTTGGCAGGTCTCCTCCGCCATGAATTGGGGCACGTACTGGGCTTGCGCCATGAGTATACGCGTCCGGAAGACGGTTCCTGCACCGAGGACAGTAACTGGCGAACGCTCACTCCCTTTGACGCGGACTCAGTGATGAACGATCCGGCGTGCACGGGCGGCAGCACGGTCGATCTGCAGCTCACGCAGCGGGATCGGATCGGCATCCGGGCGCTCTATGGTCCTGGGAATGGGAACCTGGCGCTGATGGGCAACAGTTCGGCGTCATCCACGTTTTGCTCCGGTAATGGCATGCACTGCTACTCACCCAACCGGGTCAACGACGGATCCCGCGACACCACGTCCGATGGCTTCCACAGTTGGACCAACGCCAGCGATGTCGGACTCCCGCAGTGGGTTGAGGTGAATCTCGGCCATCCTCATGTCATCAATCAGGCCGTCGTCATCGGCAGCAGAAGTGGTTTCCCGCAGGCCTATTCAATCGAATACTGGAATGGCACTGCCTGGGTGGCCACGGCAAACGTCACGGGCAATACGGAGGTGCAGAGAACTCACGACTTCGCGCCTGTTGTCACCAGTCGAGTGCGGCTGCTGGGACGCTTGGGCTCCTTCACGCAGCCGGGGTATGTGCGGGTGAACGAGATTGAGCTCTACAACACCCATGAGAACCTGGCGCTTGGCGCGAACGCCTCGGCGTCTTCGTCCTATTGCTCGGGGAGCACATGTTACTCCCCGTTCCGGGTCAACGACGGCATTCCGAGCCAGGAGCTTTCCCCCAGCGCGAGCTGGACCAACGCTTGGGGCACCGGGCTCCCGCAGTGGGTGGAGCTGGATTTCGGTGGCTTACGCACCTTCCGGCGCATCGAACTCTACATGAGCACCAATGGCGCTCCTCAGTCGTTCACCATTCAGGTTTGGGACGCGAACCGTGGGGGGAGATGGGTGACTCGCGACTTCGTCACGGGCAACACCCTGGATCGGACCACGCATATCGCCTCGCCCACCACGACCTCGAAGCTGCGCATTCTCGGTCATCTCGGGTCTGTCGCGCAGCCGGGCTACGTGCGTATCAACGAGATAGAGGTCTACGAGAACTGAGCGGCTGGTACCTGGGCGCTCCCTTGGCCAACACGCCCGAGCGGCCGCGCTGGAACCTCGCTTCGCCTCCGATGGAGGCGAAGCGTTCCGATGCGGGGCCTACAGCCCCAGGCCCAGCCGCTGGCGCAGCCGGAAGAAGTCATCCGTGAAGGCCCACGCCAGAATCGTGCGCAGCCGCTCGCCTTCGCGCACGGCCTGAATCATCGGCTCGGGCGTGTCCAGGCGCGCGCCCGCGAAGTTCGGGTCCTCGCGCAGCACCATGCCCAGGCCCACCGCCACGTCGCCGCACAGGAGCAGGCCGGCCCGGTCCGCGGAGTAGTCGACGGCCTCCAGCCACGGCGCCAGGTTGAGCTTCTGCACGTCGCCCAGCGACATCGCCGGCATCTCCAGGGCCTTGAGCGCCTTGCGCGGGAAGGCCCGCTTGAGCTGCTTCACCGACTCGTCGTTGCGCCGGCCCAGCGCGCTGAACTGCGGCGCGTGGATGCGGATGGCGTTGCCAAACAGGTCCGCCGTCTCGCCCTGCGACAGCTTCTCCAGCACCGCCGCCTTGTTCAGCAGCCCCAGCGCCGCGCGACCCAGGAGGAACTTCTGCTCGCGCGCGTTGAAGCGCCGCACCACGTCCTGGCCAATGCACACCGACATGGGCTCCGTGGTCTCCAGCACCGTCAGGCCGCGCCGCGCCTGATACACCTCGAAGCTCTCCACGCCGAAGACCTGCGCCACGGCGCGGATGGCCTTGTAGACGGCGGAGTCCGGCTTCAACCGGTCCGCCTTCGGGTTGACGCCCACGATGTCGAAGTTCGGCGGGTGCACCTTCTCCAGGTGCTCGCCCATCGCGCGCAGCACCTCGAGCAGAGGGCCCCGGGCGCCCGGGTGCATCAGCACGCTGTCCACATCCGTCTGCGTCAGCTGCTCGCGCGCCTCCTGCGCCAGCCGCGTGCGGGCCTCCATGTAGAAGGCCAGCTCCACCTCGTTGGCGGAGCGCAGGAAGTGCAGCGCCGCCGCCGCGCAGAACGCCTTGTCGAGCTGCTTCAGCCCCTCCCAGAGCTTGAACAGCGCGTGCAGGCTGTCCACCCGCGTCGGGTCCTGGCGGAGAATCTGCCGGTGCTCCTCGATGGCCATGGGCACCGACGACGTGTCCCGCGCATACAGGTCCGCCAGCACCGCGCGCGCCTGCAGGTTCGTGCCGTCACCGTCCACGACCTGCCGGTACAGCGCGGTGGCGCGAGCCGGCTCGGACAGCGGGCCCGCGTACAGGTCCGCCGCCCGCATGCGCAGCGTCGCGGCGCGCTTGGGGTCCACGGGGAGCTGACCCGCGGCCTGGGCCTCCAGGAGCTGCGCCAGCTCGGGCAGGTTGCGCGCGCGCTCGTAGAGGACCACCAGCCGGTCCACGAGGCCAACGTTGGCCGGAGACAGCTCCAGCGCCCGCCGGTAGAGCGGGGTGGCCGCGGCGGCGTCGCCCATGCCCTCGTCATAGGTGCGCGCCAGCTCCAGCGTGAAGTGGGCCCGGTGCTCCGGCGGCAGCTCCTGCTGAAGCAGCTTGTGCAGGCAGTCCACCGCGCCCGCGAAGTTGCGCGCCTGCGCATGCAGCGCGGCCAGCCGCTCCAGGGCATCCACGTTGCGGGGCTGGGAGGCCAGCACCGTCTGGAAGTGCGCGGTGGCGCGGGTCGGCTCGTTGAGCTGCGTCGAGTACAGGTTGCCCAGCGTCAGGTGGAACGGCGCCAGGGTGCGCGGGTCGCCGCCCAACTGCACGCGCTGGCTGAGCATGGCCGCGGCCTCGGCGTACTGGTGCGCCTCCAGCAGCAGCGTGCCCCGCAGCTCCAGGGCCTCCGGGTGCCCCGGCTGCGCGGAGAGCGCCTTCTCCAGCAGCGCCAGCGCCTGGGTCCGGTCGTTCAGCGCCCCATGGTGCAGGCGCGCCGCGCTGATGAAGGCCGTGGCGGCGGCGAGCCCGTCGCGCTGCGCCAGCTTCGCCTCGGCGCGCCGCTCCTGCAGCGCCGCCAGGTCCGCGGAGCCACCGCGCTGCGCGAGCAGCTCCTCGAGCCCCGCCTGAGCGCCCGGGTGCAGCGGGTCCCGCTCCAGCGCCTGCCGGTACAGCGCCGAGGCGCCGTCGCCATCGTTCAGTTGCTGCGCGGCCAGCTTCGCCGCGGCGACGAATGCGTCGATCGCGCCGCGGGCATCGCGGCAGGCGTGGGCCTCGGCCTCCAGCATGGCGCGGGCCTTGGCGAAGTCATTCCGCTTCAGGGCCACGCGGCGCGCGCCCTGGAGCGCGGGCAGGCACTGCGGTTGGAGTTCCAGGGCCTGGTGGTAGAGGGCCGCCGCGCGCTCCAAATCATTGAAGCGCGTGTCCGCCAGCTCGGCTGTGCGCAGCAGCATCTCCAGGGCCTCGTCGACGTCCTGCGCCGCGGCCAGCCGCATGGTGTAGAGGCGCGCCAGTCCGGAGGCGTCGCCGGCCTGCCGAAGGCCCCGCTCCAGGACGAAGGCCAGCCGCGCGTCGCCCGGGTCCGCCTCGAAGGCGCGCTTGTACGCCTCCAGCGTGCCTTCGGCGGGCGTGCGGTCCAGGTCCACCGCGGCGGACAGGCGCAGCGCGGTGGCCAGCCGCGGGTCCGTCACGCGCTCGGCGATGCGCTGGCGCAGCTCCGCGCGGCGCGGCCGGTCCGAGGCGCGGATGCGCTCCAGCAGCGTGAGCGCGGTGAGGTTGCCCGCCTCCAGTGCCAGCACGGCCTCGCAGCACTGCGCCGCGCGTGAGGGCTCCTGGAACCGGTCCAGGTACAGGCGCGCCAGCTTCAGGTACGCCGTCACCTTGGCCGCGGGCGTGCCGCCCACCTGCGTCTCGCGGTCCAGGATGCCGACCAGCTCCTTCGCGTTGTCCTGCGCCAGGTACAGCCGCTCCAGCGCGCGCAGCGTGACGGCGTGGCCCGGCGTCAGGCGCAGCACCTCCTGGTACGTGTCGATGGCCAGCTCCGGCCGAAGGAGCTGCTCCTCCCAGATGGCCGCGGCCTGGTAGAGCGCGTTGGCGCGCTCCATCGGGTCGGTGCGGTTGGCGGCCTCGGCGCGGAGCACCTCGACCAGGCTCTCCCACGCGGCCTGCGCGCGGTAGATGCGGGCCAGGGCGCGCAGCGCCGGGAAGTAGCTGGGCGCCAGCATCAGCGCCTCGTTGTACGAGGCGATGGCCTCGTTGTCCTGGCTCAGGCGCTGCTCGTACAGCTCGCCAATCTTGTAGATGAGCGCGGCGGCCTGCTCGGTGGAAGCCGAGCTCTCCGACTCCGCGCGGTACATGTCGACCAGCTTCTCCCAGCGGCCGTCCTGCGCGTACAGGCGGCCCAGCGCCTTGAGCGCGGGGAGGTAGGACGGCGACAGCGCCAGCACGCGCTCGTACGCGGAGATGGCGCCCGCGCGGTCCTTGAGGTGCTCGTCGAGAATCTCCGCGTTGCGGTGCAGCAGCGACAGCACCTGCTTGGTGTCACCCGCGAGCGACGCCTCCAGGTCATTCGTGTCCAGCAGCTCGCGGTAGCGCGCGGCCCGCTCATGCAGCCGCCCGAGGTTGCGGATGGTGGGCAGGTGGTCCGACGCCAGGTCGAGGATGCGCTTCATGCACTCGATGGCGTGGTCCAGGTCGCCCAGCCGGTCCTCGTACACCACCGCCATCTTGTTCAGCGTGGTGATGAGCTGATCCCGGTCGCTCGTCTGGAGCAGGTCCTGCTCGTACATGGCCACCAGCTCGGCGAAGCGGCCCTGGCGCTCGTAGAGGCGGGTGAGGGCCTTCTGCGCGGGGAGGTAGCCCGGCTGGAGCTGGAGGCAGGTGTTGTAGCGGGTGATGGCCTCTTCCTGGCGGCTCAGCCGCTCCTCCAGGATTTCGGCCGCCTTGTACATGCGCGCGGCCTTCTGCTTCGCGTCCTCGGCGGCGGCGACCTCCGCGTCGAAGACGGCGACCAGCCCCTCCCAGTTCTGCATGCGGTAGTACAGCTTGCCCAGGCCCGCGAGCGCCGCCGCGTGGCCGGGGATGCGCGCGACGATGGCCTGATACCGCGCCGCCGCGTCCGCCTCGCGCTTGAGGACCTCCTCGTACAGCGCGGCCAGCCGCAGGTTGGTGGCCACCAGCTCGCTCTCGTCGTTGAGCGAGCCCACGCGCGCCAGCAGCACGTCGGCCAGCTCCTCGAAGCGGCCCTGCGTCTCGTAGATGCCGGCCAGCTCGCTCAGCACCAGCGGCTCGTTGGGGGCCACCTGCCGCGCGGCGAGCAGCGCGGCCAGCGCGTCATCCTTGCGGCCGTTGCGCTCGTACACCTTGGCGATCTGCAGGTACGCGGGCGCCGCCTGCGCGCCCAGGGCGGACGCCTCCGCGCCCAGCGCGGCCAGCAGCTCGTCGACGCGGCCCTCGCGCTCGGCCAGGCGCTTCATCGCGGCGAGCAGCTGGAGGTCGGACCGGTCCAGCGCGAAGGCCTCGCGGAACAGGGCCGCGGCGCCTTCCTTCTGCTTCAGCCGCTCCTCGAGCAGCAGGCCCGCGGCGGTGAGGTAGTGCGCGCGCAGCGACGGCTGCTGCACGGCGGCGGCGAGCAGCCGGTACACCTCCACCAGCGCCGGCGCATCGTTCCGGGAGGCGTAGACGGACTCCAGCTGCGTGAGCACCACCACGTCCGTGGGCCGGCGGTCCAGGCACTGGCGCAGGCAGGCGGCGGACTCCTCGTCGCGGGACAGGCGCTCCTGGAGGATGATGCCCTTCTCGAAGAGCAGCGCGGCCTGGTGGCGCGAGTCCTCGGTGGCCGCGAGCTCCGCGTCCATCAGCTGCAACACCATCTGCCAGTTGCCCACGTCCGAGAACAGCCGGCGGGCGGCGCGGATGTTGACGAGGTAGCGGGGCGCCAGCTTGTACGCGCTCTGGAAGGCGACGGCGGCGTTGCGGGGATTCTTGAGCGGCTCTTCCCAGAGCAGGCCCACTTCGTGGAAGAGCAGGGCCGCGGTGTGGGGCTCCGCGCCGCTGAGGGCTTTGGCCTCACGCTCCAGCGAGGCGATGCGCTCGCGGGCTTCGTCCTCGGCGCGGGTGTTGGCCGCGGGCAGGTGGGGCGTGGCCTGGGCCAGCGTCTCCGTGGCCGGAGCATTCGGGCTCGCGGGCGCGCCGGACACGGGCAAGGGGGCCACGGATGCAGTGGTCCTGGGGACGTCGTTGCGCTCGCTCATGGAAAGCCGGCTCCGAATGGCCAGTTGGGGAGAAGGACTGGCCATCGGCGGTCGTAACACGCGCTTGGCCGGTCCCTCAACTTCCCGTCTTTCTTGACGATTTGGGTGCCAGCCACCCCGGGGGGCGAGCAGGCGGAGGCCGCGGGAACAGGGGGTTTCCGGGATCAGCCCGGCCGCCCCGGAAGGGCCCGCCGCCGGGCCCGCCAGGTGTCCCGGTGCTGTCCCCAGATTTCGACGGGCCTGGTGTCGAACGGGGGCGGGAGCGGCGCGGGGCCTCGTGAGCTCGACCCCAGGCGGAGCGCGACCTGCTTGGACGGCGTGTTCTCCGGGGCGATGCAGTGGATGACGTCCGTCCAGCCGAGGTGCTCGAAGGCCCAGTCGATGGTGGCCTCCGAGGCCTCGGTGGCGTAGCCCCGGCCCCAGAACTCGCGGCGCAGTCCCCAGCCAATCTCCGGACCGGGCCAGCCCTCCGGGTGCCAGGGGCCCACGCGGCCCACCCACGCGCCCGTGGCCTTCTCCAAAACGGAGAACATCGCGGCACCCTGGAGTGCCCACGCGCCCGCCATGACACACAGGGCGCGCCACGCCATGGTGCGCGGCTGGACACCCCCGATGAACCGGGCCGACTCCGGGTCGGCGAGCAGCGCCGCGAAGCCCTCCAGGTCTTCCGCCACGGGCGGCCGGAGGAGGAGGCGCGGTGTTTCCAGGACGATGCGGCTCGGTGACATTCAAAGGCTCCCACGCGGCGGGATGTCTGGCTTCAAGCGCGTGGAGCCCGGAGTACCCTTCGAACCGCCAGGCGGCAACCGCCGAAGCCGCCTGGCGGGAACGACGACGGCGTTACAGCGGATCCGGCCGGCACACCCGGTTCACGCAGGTGTAGCCCGTGGGACAAGGCTTTGGCTCGTCCACCTTGCACATGGGCAGCTCCTGCTCCTGGTCCGCCAGCATCGGGTCCAGGGTGTCCTCCACGGGACCGCCACAGCCGACCCACGCCAGCACCGCGAGGACTCCCAAGCCACTCCGCAGCATGTTGCGCATCATTCCGGCTCCTCCGGGTTGAAGGCGCTACGGTCCTTCAATCCGGGTTGAGCCGTCAATTCCTTGCGTGGCTTTACCAAATCCGGACACGTTGGTCCGGCGCGAGGTAGAGCGTCTGGTCTGGCTGGACGCCAAACGCGTTGTACCAGGCGTCGAGATTTCGCACCGTGGCGGTGCGGTAGGGACCAGGTGCGTGTCCATCCGTCATGAGGATGCGGCGCAGGTAGGGCTCACGGTACTTGTTTCGCCACACCTGTCCGAAGCCGAGGAAGAAGCGCTGGTCTCCGTTGAACCCGTCGATGACGGGCGCGGGCTTGCCACCCAGGGAGAGCTGGTAGGCGTCATAGGCCACGGCGACGCCCGCCATGTCCGCGATGTTCTCTCCCAGCGTCAGCTCGCCATTGACGGCGAGGTCCGGCAGGGGCCGGTAGGCGTCGTACTGCGCGGCCAGCGCCTTGCCCGCGGCCTGGAACTTCGCCTCGTCCTCCTTCGTCCACCAGTTCTCCAGCTTGCCCCGGGCGTCGAACTTGGCGCCCACGTCGTCGAAGCTGTGGACGATTTCATGCCCGATGACCGCGCCGATGCCGCCGTAGTTGACGGCGGGGTCCGCGTTCGCGTCGAAGAAGGGCGGCTGGAGGATGGCGGCCGGGAAGATGATGGAGTTCTGCTGGGGCGAGTTCAGCGCGTTCACCAGCTGCGGCACCATGTACCACTCCTTGCGGTCCACGGGCTTGCCCAGCTTGCCGAGGTTGCGGTGGTACTCGAAGAGGGTGGCGCGCTCCGCGTTGCCGAAGGCATCGCCCCGGACGACTTCGAGCCCCGAGTAGTCACGCCACTGGTCGGGGTGGCCAATGCTGGCCTGGAGCGAGGACACCTTCTGCTTGGCCCGGGTGCGCGTCTCCGCCGACATCCAGGTCAGCGCGTCGATGCGCTTGTCGAACGCGGTGATGATGTTGCGGACCATGGCGTCCGCCTCCGCCTTCACCTCGGGCGGGAAGTACTTCGCCACGTACAGCTTGCCCACGGCCTCGCCCATGAATTGGTTGGTGACGTCGACGCCGCGCTTCCAGCGCTCGCGCTGCGTCGGGATGCCGCTGAGCGTCTTGCCATTGAAGGCGAAGCTCTCGTCGACGAAGGCCTTGGACAGGAACGGAGCCCCGCGCGCCACCGCGTGGAAGGCCAGGTAGTCCTTCCAGGCTTGGAGCGGCTCGCTCTGCACCAGCTTCGACAGGCCCTTGAGCGCGCTCGGCTGCCAGACGATGAAGTGCGCCTGCTCGCCCAGGCCGGCGGCGGTGAAGAAGTCGTTCCAGGCGAGCCCGGGCGCGCGCTTCGCGAACTCCGCGCGGGGCCACGGGTTGTTGGCCTTGGTGACGTCGCGCGTGTCCACCTGGCTCCAGTGCGTCTGCGCCATCTTCCGCTCGAGCGCGAGGACGCGGCCCGCGCGGGCCTCCACGTCGTCGAACCCCGCCAGCTTCAGCATCGCGGCGATGTGCGCCTGGTAGCTCTTGCGGACCTCCGCGAAGCGCGGGCTGTCCACCAGGTAGTAGTCCCGGTCGGGCAGCCACAAGCCGCCCTGGAGCAGGTAGGGGGCGTAGCGCGAAGGCTCGTTGAAGTCCTCGGCCACCCAGACGCCGAAGAGCCGGTCCGTGGTGACGTCGCCCATGTTGAGGGCGTCCACGTCCGCGCGCAGGGACGCCCCCAGCACCGTGGCCAGCTGGTTCCGCTGGGTGATGGCGGCGATGCGGTCCAGCTCGGGCTTGAGCGGCGCGGCGCCCCGGGCCTCGATGCCGGCTTCGTCCATGTAGCTGGCGAAGAGGTCGCCAATCTTCCGGGCCTCACTGCCTTCGGCGGCCTCACCCTGCGCCTCGATGAGCTGCCGGTTGCGCTGGTCCGCCTGCTCCGAGAGGCGCGTGAACATGCCGTAGCTGGAGCGGTCGGCGGGGATCTCCGTCCGCTGCAACCAGGTGCCGTTCGCGAAGCCGTAGAAGTCGTCGCCCGGGGTGATGCTCCGGTCCATGCCGCTGAGGTCGAACCCGAACGTCCCATAGGTAGGAGCGGGCTTGGACGTGGCCGTATCGGGAGTCACCTGGGGCGTGGGGGCGGGCGCCTCCGGCTTCTCGGCGGACGAGGAGGACGCGCACGAGGTCAGCAGGGCGGACGTGCATGCGGACACCAGCACGTGCCTGGCGCCGGCGAAACGTCGATGGGGATGTGTCACGGGTGGCTCCTGGGACAGCTGGGGTGTGCCGAACCGCCGGGGCGGCGTGCCGCCGTCAACGGCCGAAGGCCGGGGATATAGACGGTCTGGCGCACGAAGGCGCGGCCGGAACACCGGATTCGTCGGTTTCATCCCGGACGGGCGCACCTTTCGCCAGGCCCCGCTCCACCCCGGATGCCGGACGGCCGGGCCGGACCGGAGGCCCGCGTGACGGGCCCCTAGCTTACCCGGGAGCGGGTGTCGCGCTGTGTTCGCGCCCCAACAGGAGGAGGCTCGAATGCGGCTGCTGTATCGGATGACACCCGTGCTGCTGGGGCTGGCGTTGGCGGCTTGCTCGGGGATCCACGTCAACACCAACTATGACCCCACGGCGGTGGAGCGCATCGAGCGCTTCCAGCGTTACGCCTGGTTGCCTCAACCCCAGGGCAAGGACTCGCGCGTCTACAACGACATCACCGACGTGCGCGTGCGCCTGGCGGTGGACAAGGAGCTTCAGTCGCGCGGCTACCAGCGGGTGGAGATGTCCGATGACCCGGACTTCCTCGTGGGCTGGCAGGGCGCCATCAACACCAAGCTGTCCATCGACACCGTGGATTCCTTCTATGGCTATCCGTGGGGGCCCTACTGGAGCCCCTGGAGCTCCTTCTATGGGCCCTATGGGTACCCGTACGGCATGGGGGGCCCACGCACCTACGTGCGTGAATACGACGTGGGCACGCTCATCCTCGATGGCGTGGACGCGCGCGAGCAGCGGCTCGTGTGGCGCGGCACGGCGCAAGCCGAGCTCCACCGGAACCTGTCACCCGAGGACTTCCAGAAGAAGATCGACGACGCGGTCCACAAGCTGCTGTCACGCTTCCCACCCAGCCCCGGGAAGGGCTGAGGCCCGCGTTTTTCGTTGCGAGCCGGCCGGGGCGTCGCACCCGGCGCCCCGGCTCCTGGACCTCACGTGACGGGCACTGCGCTCAGTAGGCGCACGCGCGGACGTTGCAGTAGCCCTGCACGCCACGGCACACGCAGTCTTCGTCATACATGCAGCGCGTGGAAGGGCAGGGCGAGCCGCCACCGCCGCCGCCACCACCCCCGTAGGTGTAGCTGCAGGCATTGCGCGAGCACGTCGCCGTCCGGGCAGTGGGACAGGCCTGCACGCAGTCCTGGTCGGAGCTGCACCGGACGGTGACGCAGACGAGGCTGGACAGGTCGCCCTCGTCCCCGGTGCTCCTGGCATCGGACTCGACTGCTTGCGCACACGCGGACTGCTCCGCGAGGACGGACACGGAGGCGGTGGGCTCGGTGGCGCCCGCGGCGCTGGCGGTCAGGGTGAGCAGCAGGGCGACGCCCCAAGACAGACTGTGTCGACGGGATGACATGGTGAGAAGCCTTTCGCGCCCCGGTCCGTCCCGACGGGAGTGTGCGGGAGTTTCGGGGATGTCTACATTAACACGGCTGTATCTGGTGATGCGGAGGCCACGAAACCTGTTCCCCTGGCGCGCGCGTCCGTGAATCATCGGGTGCATGCCGCCGCCGCCCGCCTGGACCTCTCCCGCGCCCCTGAACGTGCAGCGACGGGTGCGAGCGCTCGTCTTCATCACGGTGTTCCTGGACCTGGTGGGTTTTGGCCTCATCATCCCGCTCCTGCCTTTCTACGTGGAGTCCATGGGAGGCACCGCCACCACGGCGGGGGTGTTGCTGGCGCTCTTCTCGCTCGCGCAGCTCATCGCCTCACCCGTGCTCGGCCGGCTGTCGGACCGGGTGGGACGGCGGCCCGTCATCCTCTTGAGCCTGCTGGGCAATGCGCTCTCCATGGCGCTGTTTGCCTATTCCACCCATGTGTGGCTGCTGCCGCTGCTGTTCGCGTCACGGCTGCTCGCGGGGGCCACGGCGGGCAACCTGGCGGCGTGTCAGGCGGCGGTGGCGGACGTGACGGACGAGCGCGGCCGGGCCGCGGGCATGGGGCGTGTGGGCGCGGGCATCGGCCTGGGCATGGTGCTGGGGCCCGTCATCGGCAGCGTGCTCCACGTGTGGGGCGCGTGGGCGCCACCGCTGGCGGGCGCGGTGCTCGCGGCGGCGGCGATGCTGGGCGTGTTCTTCTTCTTTCCGGAGACGCACCGTCCCGGCTCGACCGACCCGGTGGTGGCGGGGCGTCCCCGGGTCCGGTTGCCAGAGGTGTTGGCCCGTCCCGGGCTGGGCGCGGTGCTGGCGCTGATGTTCCTGGTGTTCATTGGCATGACGAACCTCCAGGTGTCGTTGGGGCTGCTGGCCCAGGCCCGGTTTGGTTGGGGCGAGCTCGAGGTGGGGCGCCTGTTCGCGTTGATGGGGTTGACGACGTTCGTCCTCCAGGCCTTCGTCATCGGTTGGCTGACGCAGCGGTTTCGGGACACCTCGCTGGTGCTGGTGGGCGCCACGTGCATGGGGACGGGCCTGGGGCTCATCGCGGCGGCGAGCCACGGCGCCATGCTGGTGCTGGCCATGGTGCTGGTGGGCTCGGGCACGGGGTTGTTGCAGCCCTTGGTGGCGAGCCTCGCTTCGACCTTCGCGGGCCGCGAGCTGCGCGGCGGCGTGCTGGGCGTGGTGCAGTCGGCGGGTGGGCTCGCGCGCGTCGTGGGGCCCGTGTGGAGCGGCTTTCTCTATTCGCGGTTGGGGCCGGGCGCGCCCTTCGCCAGCGGCGTCGCGGCCTCCGGCATCGCGTTGCTGGTGGCCGCGTCCCTCCGGCGAAGGCGCATGCCGGATGCGCCACCGCCGTCGAGCCTGAAGGCGTGAGCTTCACGGTGCCGGACAAGGTGCCCGGCTCCACGGAGGCCTAGAGACAGTACTGCGCGAACGTCGGGCTGCTGCACAGCTTCTGGAACACCGTCAGGTTGCAGGTGTCGGCCCCGGGGACGACGTTGCAGGGATTGCCGTACGGGCTGCCGTAGTCCATGCAGGAGAACTCGACGCGCTCACCGTGCAGGGTGGTGACGGCGACCACGCGGTTGTCGTACTGACCGTTGACGACGCAGCGGTCCGCCGCGCCCGCGCGGTCCACCGTGTAGACGCCGTGGGACAGGACACCCGGGCACTCCACCGTGCAGTGCGACGGCGTCTCGGGATGACGGAAGCCGAACATGAAGGTGTTGGGCTGGCCCGTGGTGGCGGCGAACGTCCCCGTCGGCGCGCCCGAGGCGCTCAGCGGGTCTCCGGCGCCGTTCCAGTTCCCCTTGGCCAGCGAGTACGTGTTCGCCCCCACCGCCGCGAGCGCGTTGACGGCATCCACATGGTTGCCCGCCGCGCCGTAGAACGTCCGGAAGGAGCGGACCTCGCCCGGGGCGAGCGCGCCCAGCTTGAAGTCCAACTGCGCGCCCAGGTCACCCGGGCCCAGGTTGGTGAAGTCACCCACGCCGCCCATGAGGGGGAAGTTGGGGGCCAGCGGATCCAACGAGACGAAGTTGTTGTCCACCGCGCCCACCACCCAGGGATTGCCCGAGGTGCCCGCGATGGTGACGTATTCGGAGAAGGTGTTGGGCAGGATGTCGTAGTCGATGCCGCGCGTGTAGCGCAGGTCGGCGACGGGGACCGTGCCGATGTTCTCGATGAGGACGTTCACCTGGTACAGGAAGTTCGTGAGCGAGGTCGGCGTGTAGATGTGCGTCACGCGGAACGTGTCGCCCACCCGGACCACGGACATGGTGGAGATGGGTGAGGGGGCGTTGATCTCCACGGTGACGTTGTGGGCACCGCAGCCCGCGGAGCTGTAGCCGGAGACGCCCAGGTCGGCGCTCGCGACACCCCACCCCTCACAGGGGCTCCCGGGGGCCGCGGCCTCGCCATTCGTGGGCAGGTAGCGCAGGCCAATCCAACTGGTGCCGTGCGCGCCGCTGGAGACAGGGTTGGTGGGGCAGGGGATGTTCAGGTGCCCCGCGGGGGCGACTCCGAGGCGAACGGTCGCGTTGTCGATCATCCCCGGACAGGCGGGCAGGGGCGGGGGGATGAGGTGCGGGTCGGCGGCGGGCTGCTTCAGCGCCTTCGCGTTCATGGGGTGAGGCCGCGCCTTCACGGTGGCGCCGGGGGACAGCTCCGGGCCGCTGGCCAGGGCCTGTCCGCCCCACGAGAGGGCGCAGAGCAGGGCCGTGTGAAGCAAGCGCTGGGGATTCCTGGAAGCGCGCATCCGATGTCTCCTGTGCCCGGCGCACCGGGCAGTGAGGGCGAAGGTGATGGGCGCAGCCTAGCCAGTTACAAGGCGTATGGGTGTGTCATTCCCCATGTCTCAGAGACACGGAGTGTATCGGCCCGCACGGAGTCGAAGGCGGGCTGCGCGCCGTGTGTCCGGCGCGCGTCGATAGGGGGCTTCATGGATGGGCCTCATCCTTGGAAACCGGGGGCCCTGGCGGGATGATCGCCGTCTCCTACTGGGCCGCGTCTGGCTCGGCGAAGAACGTCTCGTGAGGAACCTGCCGTGGCGAATCGCGTCCGGTCTGCTGATGAATGGGCCGTCCTCTTCTCCTCGCCGTCCGCGCAGGAGCGCGAGAAGGCCTTGGAAGGACTGGGCGAGGCCTTATGCGCGGAGGACGAGGCCCTCCGTGAGCGGACGGGTCAGTCGGTCCTGGAGGCCCTGGTCCGGCCCGGTGCCGCGGTGGGGCCTCTGCTCTCGGCGTTGCAGTCCGCCTGGTGGCCACCGCCGGTGCGGCTTGCGGACGCCGCGATGCAGGCGGTGACGGCGGCCCTGGCCACCGTCGAGGTCGCGAGCCCGGCGGTGGAGGACGCGGCCCTGGTGCTGGCCAACGTGTGCCGGGTGGCGCCCGGGCAATGCGCGGCGCTGGAGGCGGCATTTGGCCATGCGCGGGCCTCGGTCCGTCGCGCGGCGGCGGGGGCGGTTGGCCGGGTGGGAGCGGCCGCGGCTCCGCTGCTGCCCCGGCTCGTGCCCATGTTGCAGGACGAGGAGGACGTGGCGGGCGCGGCGTTGGAGTCGCTGGGGGCGTTGGCTTCGCTGGCGCCCGATGTGGCCACGCCCGCGCTGTTGGAGCAGGTGCGCACCGGGGAAGGCGCGCGGCTCTATCTGGCCCTGACGGCCCTGCGGAGCCTGGTCGAGGATGCGCGTCGCAAAGGTGCGCCGCTTCCCTCGCTGCCGGGTTTGGAGGGGGCACTGCATCGCGCGGTGCAGGGAGGGGAGTCCGCCATCCAGGTGGAGGCGCTCACGTTGCTGGGCCTCACGGGGCCCGCGTCTCCGGCGGTGTTGGAGCGGGTGTGGGGGCGTCTTCAGGATACGAACCCCTCCGTGGCGGCGTGCGCGGCCGTGGCGCTCCTCCGGCTCGATGCGCCATCCCAAGCCGCGGTGGCGCTCCTGGAGTTCCAACTGCGCGCGGTGGAAGCGCCGGCGCAGCAGGAGTCCGCACTGTCCGCGTTGGAGGACGTGGAGCCCGCGACGCTGGTGCAGGCAAGGGAGCTGCTGAAGCGCGTGGCGGACGCGGCGACGGGGCCCGTGCGGGCGGCGGTGAAGGGGCTCCTCGAACGGCTCGGATGACGCGGGCGGCCAAGGGACCAGGCGGTGCGCTGGCGTGCCGTTCTTCGAGTGAAGGCGAGGGGCCCTGGGGGGACTTGCCCGGCGGAATGGGCTATGGAGTGTCTGGAATTCTCCGTCGGGGGCATCCTCGACGCCCCACCTGCCCCGGGTTCCCGTAGAGCCGACCTTCGTCCTCATGAAACGCAGACCCGAGTTCGACAGCTTGCGCGGCGTGTTGCTCGTCCTGATGACGCTGACGCACCTGCCGACCCGCCTGAATACGCTCAGCAACCAGCCCTTCGGTTTCGTCTCCGCCGCCGAGGGGTTCGTGTTCCTGTCCGCGTTTCTCGTGGGGGTGGTGTACGCCCGGAAGGCCGAGGAGGCGGACCCGAACGTCTTGTGGCGCAGCCTCTGGCAGCGGGCGCTCAAGGTCTACGGCTATCACGTGGCGTTGTTGGCGTTCGCGTTCGCCGTCATCGGCTCGCTGGGCGTGATGACGCACCGTCCCGCCATCCACAACCTGCTGGCCTTCTTCCATGAGGACCCCGTCACCGCGCTCTGGAGCAGCCTGTTCCTGCTCTACTGTCCGCCGCTGCTCGACATCCTGCCGCTCTATGTCGTGCTGCTGCTGTTGACGCCGTGGGTGCTGTTGGGCTCGCGCACGTTCGGGTGGACGAAGATCCTGTGTGTGAGCGGGCTGGTCTGGTTGTCGGCGCAGTTGGGGTTGAAGCGCGCGCTCTATGATTTGCTGGTGTTCATCCCGGTGCTGCCGTGGCCGCCGCTGCGCATCGAGCTGTCGGGGTCCTTCGACCTCTTCGCCTGGCAGTTCCTCTGGGTGCTCGGCGTGTGGCTGGGGGTGAGCCGGGCCACGGCGCCGGAGAAGCGCGAGGCCGTCTCGCCGGTGCTCCTCTCCGGAGCCTTGGTGGTCAGCGTGACGTTGCTGCTGCTGCGCTACCAGGTGGGCATCTTCAACATCGACTTCGGGGTGTACGGGGCGCTCATCGACAAATGGACCCTGGCGCCAATGCGGCTGGTGAACTTCCTCGCCCTGGCGCTGCTGGTGAGCTGGGTGGGCCCCAAGGTGTTCCGCTGGCTGCGCCCGCGCGTGCTGGAGGCGCTGGGGCGGGCGTCCCTCCCGGTCTTCTCCGTGCACCTGGTGCTGTGCCTGTTGAGCCTGGCGCTGCTCAATGAGAACGAGGACCCGCTGGCGGACTGGGAGGAGCTGGCCGTGCTAGTGGCGACCTTCTCCGTGATGCTGTTGGTGGCGTGCCGGCAGGCGACGGTGCTGCGCGGCAGCAACACCCGCTAACGGATGCCCCTGATGTGGAATGGTGCGAAGGGGGGCTATTGCATCCATCGAGTAGGATTTCGATGCGTGGCAGACCCCGCATGACGTCTGCGCTTTCTGAAGGCGACATCGGCTGTTCGCCTACCGCTCCCGTCTTGATGCGCCCTTCCTCAGTCAGCCAAGGACTGTGGCGATCAGTCACTTGTGATCTTCTGGCTACCTCCGCAACGGGGGCGGGCAGGCTGATGGAATAGCTTCTTCCCTGCTGTCTGCTCGCCAACTGGTTCCCCGTTCCTCCCTCGTGCAGAGAGAGGGTCACTGGGCGCTCGAAGTTGGCTGCGATGCAGGGCGGGGCCAGAGCTTTAGTGCCTTCTCGAACATCGCTTTGCCACGCTTTTCAATCGTCGTCTCATCCCAGATCCCATATTCGTGGAGCTTTTGATTGATCGGCAGGAGAGACACCTCCAGCAACTCGGGCTTCTTCACAACCCATGCCGAATTTGAGACGGCCGAGTTCAAGCCTTGCGTGACAATCGTGAGATTTCCCAGTGTTTGCAGGACCGTATTCCGGCGACGAGAGGCGATCACCTCCGCCTCGTCAGAATCAGTGGCCAGCAGTTCTTCGTGAGCGAGCCCCTTGTTGCCGTTAGGAAGAGGCCAGTGTTCGACCCAGCTCTGAGGCATGAGGTGTTCAATCGTTAGAGTTCCTAACGAAAGTCAGGGCTGGGCTGGGCGGCAAAGCTGACCGTGCCCAGCTTCATGGGCATGGCCCGTGAGCTTGTCCCCGACGCGTTCTGGCAGCGTGTGGCTCCGCTGTTGCCCGCCCCGAAGCCGAAGAAGAAGCCCGGAAGGCCCCGGGCCGATGACCGGGCGGCGCTGGAGGCCATCGTCTTCGTGCTTCGCAGCGGCATCCCCTGGGAGATGTTGCCCCGGAAGCAGTTTGGACTCTCGGGGATGACAGCCTGGCGCCGGTTGGAGGAGTGGACTCGAGCCGGCGTGTGGCAGGAGTTGCAGCGCCGACTGTTGGACGAACTGGGACTGCGCGGCAAGGTGGACTTCTCCCGCGCTTCCATCGACTCCTCGGCCGTACGAGCCTTGAAAAGGGGGCTCTCACGGGCCCAAACCCGACGGATAGAGCGAAGGCGGGCAGTAAGCATCATCTTCTCGTAGACGCGCAGGGGCTACCGCTGGCCGAGTCGCTGACGGCCGCCAACGTGCACGACACGCACGAACTCTTTCCTCTGCTCGACGCAGTGCCCGCGGTGAAGACGCCCGCGGGCGGTCGTCGATTCCGGCCGAAGAAGGCCCACGGCGACAAGGCCTACGCCTCGAAGAAGAACCGGCGAGGGCTGCGCAGGCGCGGCATTGTCCCGCGCATTGCCCGTCCTGGGGTAGAGTCGAAGGAGCGACTGGGCCGACACCGCTGGGTGGTGGAGCGCACGCAGGCCTGGAAGAACCAGTTCCGACGTCTTCGGGTGCGAGATGAGCGGAGGGCCGATGTCCACTTCGGCTTCCTCGTTCTCAGTTGCTGCGTCATGCTCCTACGCAGCCTCTACCCTCACATTTGTTAGGCGCTTTTAGTGGGCTATCGATCGTGATGCGCTCGCTGAGGTTCGTGAGGTGTGCATTGCTGATGCGCCGAAGGATGTGCCCCAACTTTGCATTGTTGAGCCGCTCGTAGGCATTGGCCGTGAGCCATGTCTCGGAGAACTCGGTATCTGTCGGCCACCCGGAAGACTCCCCGGAGAGTGCCAGGAGTGCTGCTTCGAGGTTCTTGCCCGACGGGCCAGCCTCCTTGAGTGACTTCGCGAGGTTCAAGAAGACCCGATTGTATGCCTTCGTGGTCCAGCCGAGAACCGCCCGGCGAAGAAGGTACGATTCAAGGACTTCCGAGATAGTCTTCCATTCCACCTCCGACAGATCCGAATCGAGCAGGAAGAGCATCAACGGATAGGCCGTCCGGATGTCGAAACGCTCGAGGAAGGTCGCGAGTTCGAAGACAACGTCACCTGGCTCGGGCGCGACGATTCGCTGGAAGTGGTCGCGCTGCCTCGCCAAGGTCGCCAACTCCTTCGTCACGTTCTCAAAGGGTCGAACTCTATCTATCCAAAACTTGTATTCGACGAACAGGTGCTTGATGGGGATGTCGACGAATTGGCGGCTCGACAGGAAGTGTTGAATGAACAGGTCGCTGCGGGGGCGGACCAAGCGGCCCTGGCGAACTTCCTTGCGCCAGAAGTCGTTGTCGAATCCCCGCCAATACTGTTCGTAGAGGTCCTCCTGCGGTTCGCCTTGTCTCGCGGCTCGTAGGAAGATGTGGTTTCGCAGCAAATCGGCGGGAAGGAGGGGCTCCCCCCGCGCATTCAGTGTCTCAAAAATGACTTGAGCGTCGTCCTCCTTTTCGAGGTCGATCGAGACGACCTGCAGGGCGTTTTTCAACGCCTGAAACGCCTCATCGAGTCTCGCCGCCAAGGGCTGGTCAGCAGCGATCGGACTTTCATGTTCGGTCCCAAGAAAAAAGTCTCGAATCGAATCACTGAAGAACAGGTACGCCTCCACCATTCTCGGGCGCGGATCAGGCTTACGTGCGTACTTTCGCCGCTTCAGGGGGTGTTTCGTCTCCACGGTGGCGCGCGAGAGCGACCCGACGACGTCGCAGAACTGTTCGCGGTCGAGTTGCGTAGGCCAAACCTTGAATTTGTCGACTTCTTTATTGGCCAACATCCCCTTGTTGAGGGTGAAGTTCTCAAGCTCTTTCGCGAGGTCTTCGCACTGCTGCTCGCGGCAGAAGTCACGAAGGGCCGCGAGGAATATCTGGAGCGTTGTCAGGCGCTGCTGGCCATCAATCACCTGCCGTTTTTCAACGTGCGTGGACGGCGTCTGCTTCTGGTCGAGCACCATGGCTCCGAGGAAGTGGACTGGCGCGTCCTTACGTCCTTCGAGGTACTCCGTGAACTTTCGCTCAATGTCTTCCCAGAGAGGCTCCCATTGTTCCTCGCGGTTCCAGACGTACTGTCGCTGGAAAAGAGGTACCTCTAACCGCATCTTCTTTTCGAACAGCGCCAGCAGTGGAACAGCATTGGCTTTCATGTACGCGCCTCGTGCAGTGCAACAGCCTTTGAAGAGAGCAGCAAACTACCGCCTCGAAACTTGCACTGTAAGCCCTTCTCGGACGTCGCTTCCATAACCTGCTTGCAGACGGTCCTTAACTCCGTTGAACGCTCCAGCCAAAAGCTCGGAGTGAAGATCCATGGGCCGAAGTCACCGCGGACCCACACGGCGGGCGAACCCATAGGAAAATGATCGCAGTGGTTCTTCGGTCGGCCGATGCGAACAATTCCGCTGCGCTCACGATTGGTATGGTCGCGCTACGGGCCTCGGTGCTCATGCACTGCTGAATCGGGTTATGCCGCGCCTCGGGCACGCATCATCCCTCGCGCCATGATGGTGAGAAGATCATGGGCACGAAGGCGCTCCACGACGGCCTCGGCCATAATGGTGGGATCCCCAGTCCAAGAGTGGCTACAGGGTTTCTATCGAGGATGTGCAGTAAGGGGAGCGAAGGGGCTGTCTGAGAGTTTTCTCAGGATGCCCTCAAGTGGCATGCGCGCGCCCTCTCTAGGGTGCGCCGCACCATGTGGGTGCTCCTCGTCACGCTTCTCACCGCGGCTCCCGCGTCCGACTCCCAGCCGCTCTCCTTCGAGGACGCGCAGGCCCAGGCCGCGAAGGCGGCGCTGCCCGCAAGTCTGGCGCGCGCCGTGGAGACGCGGCGGGTCTGGGACGCCCGGCTGCCGGCGCTCGCGGCCAACCCGACGCTCAGTGTGATTCCCGGGCGGCGGGCCCAGCCCGACGGCCCCGGTTTCGAGATGACGGTGGGGGTGGAGCAGCCGCTCTTCCTGTCGAACCTCGCGGGCGCTCAGCGCGACGCGGCGCGTGCGGAGACGCGGGCCCTGGAGAAGGAGGCCGTGGCCGCGCTGTTGGACCGGCGCCTGGAGGTGGCCCGGGCGTGGCTGACGTTGTGGGCCGCGCAGCAGGCCGCCGCGTCGGCCGCGCAGGAGGCCGAGCTCGCGGGCACGCTCCGGAAGTCCGTGGCGGAGGCGTTGGCCCTGGGCGGCGCCACCCGGCTGGAGCTGGCGGAGGCGGAGGGCTTCGAGGCGGAGGCGCGGCTCGCGGGGCTCTCCCGGGACGCCGAGGTGACCCATGCGCGCCTCTCCCTGGCCGTGTTGTTGGGCCACCCTCCGAACGCGGCGCTGGTGGCCGCGGAGGCCTTGCCAGTGGTGGCGTTGCCGCCCGCGTCCGAGGAGTCACGGTGGCTGGCGCGCGCGGGTGAATTGCCGGAGGCGGAGGCACGGCGCCTGCTTGGCGCGGCGGAGCGCGCGCGCGCGGCGGAGGTCCGTGCCGCGCGAGGCTGGCAGGTGACGCTCGGTGCGCAGGGCGTGCGTGAGTACTACGGCGGCTTCAGCGGCCTGTTGATGGTGGGCGTGACGCCCCCCGTCTTCGATTCCGGGCAGCGCGAGCGGGGCGCCCTGCTGGCCGCCGCGGAGCGTCTGGATGGCGAGGCGCAGGAAGCCGCGGTGCGCGCCGCCGCGGAGCTGGCGCTGGCCTTCCATGAACGCGAGCACGCCGACGCGCAGCTGTCCCTCGTCGAGAAGTCCCTGGTGCCCACGGCCGAGGAGGCCGCGCGGCTGGCCGAGGTCCTGCTGCGCGCGGGCCAGAGCACGCTCCCCGATGTCCTTCGCGCCCGCCGTGCCCGAGCCGCCGCCCATGCGCGGCTCGCGTTCGCCCGAAGCGAGGCCTCGCTCGCCGCCGCGCGGCTCCACCTCTTGCTCTCCGCTCTGCCATGACGCCCTTCGTCCGACGCCTCGTCACCGTGCCGCTGCTCGCTCTGGGGGCGGCCTGCACCTCGAATCCTCCCGCCTCGCAGGCCCCTGCCTCGGAGCCCCCGCCGCGGGCCTCCGCGCCCTCCGCCTGGGTGCCCGTGCGCGCGGCCTCGCGCGTCGCCCTGGTGGATGCGCCCGCGATGGTGCTGTCCGGCCCGGACACCACGGCGGCGCTGACGGCGCCGTTTCGCGCGCGCGTCCAACAGGTCCGCGTGCGCCCTGGCCAGAAGGTGGAGCAGGGCGCCCCACTCATCGAGGTGTTGATGCCCGAGGTCGTCCAGGCCGCCGGTGCGGCCAGCGCCGCCGCGCTCCGGCTGGAGGCCTACGCGCGCCAGGTCGAGCGGTTGGAGGCGTTGCACGCCCAGGGCCTGGCGAAGCTGCCCGAGCTGGCCGACGCCCAGACGCAGCAGGCCGAGGCGCGTGCGTCCCTGGTGGCCGCGCACGCCGTCTTGCGCGTGGCTGGCATCTCGCCGGGGGAGGCGCGCGCCGTGGCCGAGCGGGGCACCGTCTGGCTCAAGAGCCCGATTGCTGGCGTCGTCACTGAGGTGCGCGCGGTGCTGGGGGAGATGCAGCCCGAAGGTGGCGCTGCCCTGGCGCGCGTGGCATCGGAGGGGCCAGCACGGCTGGAGGCCCGGCTGTCCGTGCGGCCTCCCGAGGGTGCGACGTTCGCCTTCGTGTCGTCCCTGGGGGCGCCCACGCCGGTGCGGCTGGTGGGCCAGTCGCCCCAGATGGAGGCGTCGGACGGCACGTGGCGCGCGTGGTTCGAGCCGGAGGAGGGCGTCGTCCTGCGCGCGGGCCTGGGTGGCCGTCTGCGCATTCACGCCGCGGCGGCGGAGGACACCGTGCTGGTGCCCGCGCGGGCCCTGGCCTTCGAGGGCGAGCGCACCCTCGTCTTCGTGCGCGGTGGGGACGGACAGGTCGTGCGCCGGGACGTGGTGGTGCTCTCCACCTCCGGCGCCGAGGCGCTGGTGAAGGGCGCGGTGTCCACGCGGGACTCCGTCGCGGCGGACGGCGCGGTGTTGCTCCTGGAAGCCCAAGGCCAGGAGGGCGCGGGCGGGGATGAGGTGGCGCCGTGATTGAGGCCCTCGTCCGCCTGTCGGTGCGGCACCGGGTCTGGGTGCTCGCCTTGACGGGGGTGCTCGCGCTCGCGGGCGTGGTGGTGTCGCTCCAGTTGGAGTTGGACGCGATGCCGGACATTACCACCAACCAGGTGCTCGTCCTCACGCGCGCGCCCGGCCTCACGCCCGAGGAGGTGGAGCGCCTGGTGACGCGCCCCGTCGAGGTGGCCCTGGGCGGCATGCCCGGTCTGGACGAGCAGCGGAGCCTGTCGCGCTACGGCCTCTCCTCCGTGACCGCCGTCTTCGCCGACGACGTGGACCCGTACCGGGCCCGGCAGTTGGTGCAGGAGCGCCTCAACGTGCTCGGCGCGTCGCTGCCGCCGGGCGTCGACCCACCGGAGCTGGGGCCGCTCACGGGCGGCCTGGGGGAGGTGTTCCACTTCACGCTGTCCTCGGCGGAGCGCACCGGTGCGCAGTTGCTCGAGCTGACACAGCTCCGGGTGGGGCCCCGGCTGCGCTCGGTCCCCGGCGTGGTGGAGGTCAACAGTTGGGGCGGGCAGCAGCGCACGTTGGAGGTGCGCGCGGACGCGGTGCGGCTGGCCCAGCGGGGCGTGACGCTCGCGCAGCTCCGTGACGCCCTGGAGCGCGCCACGGGCAGCGCGCCGGGCGCGAGCCTCCCGGTGGGCGAGCGCCATGTCCTGATTCGTGCGGTGGCGCGGCCTCGCGTCCCGGCGGACCTCGCCGAGGCGCTGATTCCCCGCGTCGGCGCGCCGGCCGTGCGGCTGGGCGACGTGGCCGAGGTGACGGAGGGCGCGCTGCCCCGCATCGGCAGCGCCACGTCCAACGGGCGCGGCGAGACGGTGTACGTCATGGTCCAGATGCTGCGGGACGCCAACGCGCTCGCGGTGACGGGGGACATCTCCGCCGCGCTCCCGGACGTGCGGGCCCTGTTGCCGGAGGACGTGCGCCTGGATGTCGTCTACGACCGCGCCACGCTGGTGCGTGGCACCGTGCGCACGGTGGGAAAGAACCTGCTGGAAGGCGGGCTGCTCGTCGTGGGCGTGCTCTTCCTGCTGCTGGGGAGCGTGCGCGCGGGCCTGCTCGTCGCGTCCGCGATTCCGCTGTCCATGCTGGGGGCCACCGCCGCCATGGTGGCGCTGGACATCCCGGGCAACCTGATGAGCCTGGGCGCCATCGACTTCGGCCTGCTGGTCGACGGCGCGGTGGTGATGGTGGAGGGCCTGTTCCACCGGCTGGCCCACCTGACGCCGGAGGAGAAGCAGCGCCCGGCCCGCGAACACGTGGAGGAGACGGCCGTGTCGCTGGCCCGCCCCGTCTTCTTCTCCGTGCTCATCATCCTGCTGGTGTACCTGCCCATCCTGTCGCTGCGGGGCGTGGACGGGAAGATGTTCCGGCCCATGGCGATGACCGTCGTCTTCGCGCTCGCCACCGCGCTCGTGTTGTCGTTGACCTTCATCCCCGCCGCCGCGAGCTGGCTGATTCGCCCCGAGCACGTGCCCGCGCGCGAGCCATTGCTGGTCCGTTGGTTCGAGCGGCTCTATGCGCCGGTGCTCGGCCGCAGCGTGCGCTCGCGCATCCCCGTGGCGGCGGTCGCCCTGTTCCTGCTCGGGGTGGGCGGCTGGTTGTTCGCCCGCGCGGGCACGGAGTTCACGCCCCAGTTGGATGAAGGGGACATGGTCATCCAGACCACCCGCGCGCCGGACATCAGCCTGGAGGCCGCGGTGGTCGAGGCCGGGCGGCTGGAGCGCGCGCTGCTCGACGGCATCCCGGAGGTGCGGCAGGTCGTCTCCCGCGTGGGCAGCCCCGCCGTGGCCACCGACATCATGGGCCTGGAGATGGCGGACGTCTTCGTCTCGCTGGCGCCGCGGGAGGCGTGGCGTCCCGGGCTCACGCGCGAGTCCCTCATCACGGAGATGGAGCAGCTGCTCGAGGCACGCGCGCCAGGAGGCGAGCCGTCCTTCACCCAGCCCATCCAGATGCGCTTCAACGAGCTGCTCGGTGGCGCGGTGACCGACGTGGCGCTCAGCATCTACGGCGAGGACCTGGGCGAGCTGAGCCGGCTGGCGCGCAAGGCAGCGGCGCTGTTGAGCGAGGAGCCCGGCGCGGTGGACGTGCGCGTCCTCGCGCCGCCGGAGGTGCCGCTCTTCGAGGTGGCGCCTCGCCCGCTGGACTCGGCGCGCGCGGGGCTGGGGGCGGTGGACGTGCTGGAGGTGGTGCGCGCGGTCCGCAGCGGCGTGGAGGTCGGCGCCACGTGGGACGGCGCGGTGCGGGTGCCCATCGTCCTGCGGTTGACGGGGGCGGAGGACGCCTTCTCGCTCGCGGACCTGCCCGTGCCCACCGACACGGGCGGCCTGGTGCCGCTCTCCCGCGTGGCGGACGTGCGCTTGACGTCCTCGCCAGGGTTGGTGAGCCGGGAAGGGGGCCAGCGCCGCCTGGTGGTGGGCTTCAACGTGCGCGGGGCGGACCTGGGCACCGTGGTGGCGCGGGCCCGGGCCCGGGTGGAGCAGTCGCTCGCTCCGCCTGATGGCTACCGGCTGACCTGGGGCGGCCAATACGAGACGTTGACGGAGGCCCGGCAAAGGCTTTCGCTGGTGCTTCCCGCCGTGGCTGTCCTTATCTTCGCCGTGTTGCTCTTCGCCTTCCGCCGCATGCGCCCCGCGCTGGCCATCTTCGCCAACGTCCCGTTCGCCTGTGTGGGCGGGATGATGGCGTTGGCCGCTCGCGACCTGCCCGTGTCCATCTCCGCGGCGGTGGGGTTCATCGCGCTGTCCGGCATCGCGGTGCTCAATGGCGTGGTGCTGATGTCCCGGGAGCAGCGGCTCGAGCAAGAGGGCCACGTTCCGGCACAGGCGGTGGTGCTGGCGGCGCGTGAGCGCGCGCGGCCGGTCCTCATGACGGCGCTGGTGGCGGCGCTGGGATTCATCCCGATGATGCTCGCCCAGGGCGTGGGCGCGGAGGTGCAGCGGCCGCTGGCCACGGTGGTGGTGGGCGGGCTCGTGACGTCCACGCTGCTGACGTTGATCATCCTGCCCACGCTCTATCCCTGGTTCGCGGGAGGCCGCCGCGCTGGAGCCGGTGCATGATGGCGCGGAGGAGGTTCATGCCGTGAGGCTGTTGCTGGTGGAGGACGAGGAGCGGATGGCGAACCTGCTGCGCCGGGGGCTCGGCGAGGAGGGGCACCTCGTGGACACCTGCCGCACGGCGGAGGACGCGCTCGACCAGGCGGGGGAGGTGGCCTACGACGCCATCGTCCTCGACTGGGCACTGCCCGGCATGGACGGCGTGGCCCTGCTCCGGCGCTGGCGTGAACGCGGCCTGACGACGCCGGTGCTGATGCTCACCGCCCGGGGCACGGTGGGGGAGCGGGTGACGGGCCTGCGCGCGGGCGCGGACGACTACCTCGTGAAGCCCTTCGCCTTCGAGGAGCTGCTCGCGCGGCTGGAGGCGCTCCACCGGCGCTCCGAGGGGCAGGCCCAGACGTGGACGGTGGGGCCCATCCACATCGATGCGCGGCGGCGCATGCTGACGTGTGAGGCACGGGAAGTGGCGCTCACCGGCCGTGAGTTCGCGCTCCTGGGCGAGCTCGCCTCGCGGGCGGGTGAAGTCCACACGCGCTCCAGCCTGCTGGCGAAGGTGTGGGGCCCCAGCTTCGATGGTCCGCCCAACATCGTGGACGTCTACGTGGGCTATGTGCGCGCGAAGCTCGCGGAAGTGAAGGCGGACGGCGTGTCCATCCAGGCGGTGCGCGGGGTGGGCTTCCGGCTGGTCGTCGAGGGCTCCAACAAGTGAAGCTGGTCCGCCGGATGTGGCTGTGGGGCGCGGTGGTGCCCGTGGTGGCGGTGGCCGCCGCGCTGGGCGTCGCCGTGCAGGTGTTCCGCGTGGTGCTCGAGCGCGCGCTGGACGAGGCGCTCCTGTCGCAGGCCGCCGCGGAGAGCGTCAGCCTCTTCGATGCCCCCGACGGCCGCCCGCACCTGCACGTGGAGCCCTCGCCCCTGGCGGGCGAGGTCCGCGCCTTCGTGCCCGCCACGCGGCTGTATGGGCCGGATGGAACCCTGCTCGGCGAATTTCCTCCCGAGTCGCCCGCCGTCTCGGACCGGGTGGTGCCGGAGCCGGGGCCCACGTCCCGGCTGGAGACGCGGACGCTCGCTTCGGGCCAGCGCGTGCGCGTGCTGACCGTCCAGGTGCGTTCACCGGAGGGCGTGCCCCACGTTCTTCAATTGGTGGCGTCCCTGGCGACCGTGGAGCAGCCGGTGGGCACCTTCACCTCCGTGGCGACGGTGCTGGCGCTGCTCCTGGGCGGGGTGCTGATTGGCATCCAGGGGTGGCAGGCCAAGGGGCTCGCGCGCCGGCTGCACGGCATCGCGGAGCAGGTCGTGCGCTCCCGGGACGGTGGCGTCGTGTCCCCCGCGCCCGGCAGTGAGCCGCGTGACGAAATCATGGAGGTGCACCTCGCCCTGGCCGACGCCTCGTTGCGCGTCCGCGCCGCGCGAGAAGCCCAGGAGCGGCTCATCGCCCGCGCCGCGCACGAGCTGCGCACGCCCCTGGCGCTGATGCGCACGGGCCTGGACCTGGCGCTGCGGCGTGAGCGCGGCGCGGAGGAGCTTCGCACCGTATTGGAGGAGAACCGCCGGGAGGTGGACCGGCTGGCCAGCGTCGCGGATGCCTTGCTGGAGCTGTCCGCCGCGGCGGGCGCCACGCTCGACCTGCAGGACGGTGACCTGCGAGCGCTCCTCGATGACGCCGCGGCGGGGGCGAGGGCGGAGGCGGACCAGCGCGGCGTGGCGCTGCGGGTCGAAGGCCCCGCGGACGCGCCGTGCCGGATGGACGCGATGGCGGTTCGTCGAGCCGTGGACAATCTGCTGGCGAACGCGCTCCGCTACGCGCCCCGTGGCTCCACCGTGCGACTGGAGCTGGCCCGGCGGGACGCGCTCTGGGAAGTCGCCGTGCAGGACGAGGGCCGGGGCATCCCGGTGAATCACCGCGAGGACGTCTTCACGCCGTTCCACCGGCTGGAGCGGGACGCGGGCGGAGTGGGGCTGGGCCTGAGCCTCGTGCGAGAGGTGGCGCGTGGACATGGCGGCGATGCCCATGTCGCCGACAGTACGAGTCCCGGCGCCCGGCTGGTGCTGACGCTGCCCATGCGTTGACGCATCGGCTACAAGGCCGCTGCGTTTCACCTCTCCGACAACTCAGCGTGGTGGGTATGGCCAGGGCGCGTCGTCCACAGCAGGGTTCACCGTCGTCTCCGCCGGCCAGCGCCGGCTTCGTCCAGGTGCGCGGCGCGCGCGAGCACAACCTGAAGAACATCGACGTCGAGCTGCCGCGTGACGCGCTCGTCGTCTTCACCGGCGTGTCCGGTTCGGGCAAGTCCTCCCTGGCGTTCGGGACGCTCTACGCGGAGGCCCAGCGGCGCTACTTCGAGTCCGTGGCGCCCTACGCGAGGCGCCTCATCGACCAGGCGGGCATCCCCGAGGTCGATGCCATCGACGGGCTGCCTCCGGCCGTGGCGCTCCAGCAGCACCGCGGCGCCCCGACGACGCGCTCGTCCGTGGGCAGCGTGACGACCCTGGCGAACTCGCTCCGGTTGCTCTACTCGCGCGCGGGCACGTACCCGAAGGGCCAGCCGCACCTGGACTCGGACGCGTTCTCGCCCAACACGCCCGCGGGGGCCTGTCCCCACTGCCATGGCCTGGGCCGCACCTACGAAGCGACCGAGAAGTCGATGGTGCCGGACGACTCGTTGACGATCCGCGAGCGGGCCATCGCCGCGTGGCCGCCCGCGTGGCACGGCCAGAACCTGCGCGACATCCTGGTGACGCTCGGCTACGACGTGGACCGCCCGTGGCGCGAGCTGCCGAAGAAGGACCGCGACTGGATCCTCTTCACGGACGAGCAGCCCACCGTCCCCGTCTACGCCGGCTTCACGCCCGCCGAGACGCAGCGCGCGCTCAAGCGCAAGGAGGCCCCCAGCTACATGGGGACCTTCACGGGCGCGCGGCGCTATGTGCTCCAGACGTTCGCCACCACGCAGAGCGCGATGATGAAGAGGCGCGTCTCCCAGTACCTGGTGAGCGGAGACTGTCCGGAGTGCCACGGCAAGCGCCTGCGCCGCGAGGCCCTGTCCGTGAAGTTCGCGGGGCTGGACATCGGCGAGCTGTCACGGCTGCCGCTGAGCGAGCTCTCGGCGTTGCTGGCGCCCGTGGCGGAAGGAACGGCCCGGGACGTGGCGGCGCTCGCGAAGGCGCACCCGGAGAAGGTGCTGGTGGCCCAGCGCATCGCGCGGGACGTGCTGGAGCGCGTCGGCGTGTTGACGGAGCTGGGGCTGGGCTACCTGTCGCTGGAGCGCAGCACGCCCACGCTGTCGCCGGGGGAGCTGCAGCGGCTGCGGCTCGCCACGCAGGTGCGCTCCAACCTGTTCGGCGTGGTGTACGTGCTCGACGAGCCCTCCGCCGGCCTCCACCCCGCGGACACCGAGGCGCTGCTGCGCGCGTTGGACCAGCTCAAGGGCGCGGGCAACTCGCTGTTCGTGGTGGAGCACGAGGTGGACGTCATCCGCCACGCGGACTGGATTGTCGACGTGGGGCCCGAAGCGGGCGAGCAGGGCGGACGGATTCTCTACAGCGGGCCGCTCGAAGGCCTGGCGTCGGTGAAGGCGTCCCACACGCGGCGCTACCTGTTCGGTGCCGCGAAGGCCCCTCGCCGGACGCGCCGCTCGCCGAAGGGCTGGCTCCGCCTCCAGGGCGTGTCCCGCAACAACCTGCGCGCGCTGGACGTCGACTTCCCCCTGGGCGTCCTCACCACGGTGTCGGGCGTGTCGGGCTCGGGCAAGTCGAGCCTCGTGAGCCAGGTCCTCGTGGAGCTGGTCGCCAGTCACCTGGGCCATGAGGCGCCGCTGGACGACGACGAGGGCGAGGAGCTGGAGCGCACCGTCGTGAAGACCACCGGCGGCCGGATTGCGTCGGGAATGGAGGGCATCAAGCGGCTGGTCCGCGTGGACCAGAAGCCCATTGGCCGCACGCCGCGCTCCAACCTGGCGACGTACACGGGCCTGTTCGACAGCGTCCGCAAGCTCTTCGCCGCGACGCCCACCGCCCGGGCCCGCCGCTACGACGTGGGCCGCTTCTCCTTCAACGTGGCCAAGGGCCGCTGCGAGACGTGTGAGGGCGAGGGCTTCGTCAGCGTGGAGCTGCTCTTCCTGCCCAGCGTCTACGCGCCATGTCCCACGTGCCAGGGCGCTCGCTACAACGCGAAGACGCTGGAGGTGCAGTACCGGGGCAAGAACATCGCGGAGGTCCTGGGCCTGACGGTGGACGCGGCCCATGACTTCTTCAGCGAGGAGCCGCTGGTGCAGCGCCCGCTGGCGGTGCTGCGGGAGGTGGGCCTGGGCTACCTGCGCCTGGGACAGCCCGCGACGGAGCTGTCCGGCGGCGAGGCCCAGCGCATCAAGCTGGCGACGGAGCTGCAGCGGCCCCAGCGTGGCAACACGCTCTATGTCCTGGACGAGCCCACCACGGGGCTGCACCCCTCGGACGTGGACAAGCTGATGTCGCAGCTCGAGAGCCTGGTGGCCGCGGGCAACACCGTCATCCTCGTGGAGCACGACATGCGCGTGCTGGCCGCCAGCGACTGGGTCATCGACATGGGGCCGGGCGCGGGGGACAAGGGCGGGCGCGTCGTCGTGGCGGGGCCCCCCGAGCAGGTGGTGGAGGTGCCCTCCAGCGCGACCGCGCCCTTCCTGGAGCAGGCGCTGCGCTGACTGCGCCCGAGGGGGCCTCCGAGCCGCGGCGGGGATGCCGCGAGGCCCGGAGGCGCACCGGTGCTTCGTTCAGCGCGACTGCGCGGCGGGGACGGACAGGCCCTCCGCCTTGAGCGTCTGGCTGGCCATGGAGGACATGCTCTCCGCGAGCGTCTGCACGGAGCGGGTGGCCTCCTGCGTCTCCTGCACCGTCTTCAGCGTGCGCTGCATCTGGCCGGACAGCTCCTGGATGGCCTGCGCCATCTGGTGCGTGCCCGCGTCCTGCGCGCTGACGGCGGCGGTGATCTGCCGGACGCTGGAGCTGGTGTCGCCAATCATGTCGGCCAGCTGCTGGAACTGCGCGCTGGAGGTGCGCACGGCGTCGAGGCTCTGCTTGACGCGCTCGTCGCCCTTCTCACTGGAGCGCGCCGCCTCCCGCATGCTGTTGCTGACGCCGTCGAGCACCTCGCGGATGCGGTGCGTGGCCTGGATGGACTGGTCCGCCAGACCGCGCATCTCCCGGGCGACGACGCCGAAGCCCCGGCCGCTCTCGCCGCTGCGCGCCGCTTCGATGGCGGCGTTGATGGCCAGCATGTTGGACTGGTCCGCCAGGTCCTTCACGGAGTCCACGATGCCGGAGACCTCGCGGGTGCGCTCGTCGAGCGCGAAGATGCGCCGGGCCATGTCGGACACCTCGGTGCGGATGGCCGCGAGGTCCGACAGGGTGCGCTCCAGGGCCGCCGTGCCCTCGCGGCCCACCTGCTCGGCGCTCTCCGCCGAGGCCGCGAGCGCGCTGGCCTTCTCCGCCGTCATCTGCGAGCTGCGGCGGATCTCCTTCACCGTCTGCTCCGCCTCCTGGAGCGCCACGGCCTGGCGGCTCACGCCCTCGGTCTGCTCGTCGCTGGACGCGCGGAGCTGCTGCACCACGGTGGCCAGCTCGCCGGCGCCGTTGCCCATGCGCTCGGCCAGGTTGCGGACCTCCTGCGCGCGCGCCTCCAACTGGTGCGTGTGCGCTTCCAGCGTGCGCACCACCTGGATGGAGCGGCGGGTGACGATGCCCAGCAGGGACAGCGTCAGCGTGACGTAGCCCCAGTGCGTGACGTTGCCGATGTTCCAGCTCACCAGGCCGATGACGGGGAGGATGGTGATGACGATGGAGAGCACCAGGCCCGCGAAGCCGCCCACGAAGATGCGCGCGTCCGGGTTGCCCATCCACGCCTGCACCGAGGCCACCGCGAGCACCACGACGAGGGTGAGGACGGCCAGGGGCAGGAAGGGCACGAGGATGCGCTGACCGATGCCCAGGTCCATCAGCGAGGCCAGGGCGCACACGGACGCCACGGGCGTGAAGACCATGGTGGCGCGCTGGAACCAGCCGCGCCGGTTGTCGAGCAGCGCGTCCGACACGAACTCCATCAAACCGGCGACGAGCATGAAGATGCCCACCGTGGTGGCCAGCGTCGCGGGGCCGGACGTGCCCCACAGCGCCATGGGCATGCCGCTCAGGCCCAGGAGGATGGCGCCGCCGCTGCCCGCCGACACGGAGAGGCCGGCCAGCATCCGCCGCCGCCAGTGCAGGGCGAACGCGCCGCCCGCGCCCAGCGCCACCGCGAACAGGAGGCAGCCGACCACGAAGGCCGCCTCGCCCTGGCGCGTGACGAACACGAGCAGGTCGTAGCGCGCGCCCACCTGCGCGGCCTGGAACACGCCGATGTTGGGGTTGTTGGACTGGATGCGCAGCAGCACCCGCTTGCCCTGCGTCTCGCGCGGCAGCGGGATGAGATGCCAGGAGAGGTTCTCGCTGATCTCATGCGTGTTCGTGCGCAGCTTGCCGTTCGTGTAGATGTGCTTGCCATCCACGTACGCTTCCATCGCGTGGGTGACCTCACCCAGGTACAGCGCGGGCTCGGTCCAGCCTCCGTCGGGGATCGGGATGCTGAGCCACATGAAGGTGTTGTCGCCCCGGCCTTCGGGCGTCACCAGGGCCGGCGTCGTGCGCCAGTCCTTCGAGTCGCCCGCCTCCTTCGCCCAGAGGAACGCGCCATCCGATGCCACGGGGGAGTCCCCCCACCGGAAGCGCCAGCCGTCGAGCACATTGACGGGCGGAGGCCCCGACACCGCCGCGTGGGCCGTGGAGGTCAGGGCGAACATCAGGAGAAGCGCGGAGCCCAGCAAAAAACGCGTGGGCGCTACGAACGCACGCACGGAGCAGAAGCGGAAGCCAGCCATGGAGTGCGTATGGTCATCCGCCTGGGCCCCGGATGTAAATGGGTCTTCCCGACCTCTCCCGAGAAACAATTGGCGTTGCTTGGAATTGACGTCCTCAGAGTGCACACGAGCCAGTGAATGCCTTTAATTTTCTGTTTCCGGTGAATTCCTCGCCCTACACCTCAGCCCGGCGGGGCCGACCTTGGAGGTCACGGCGCATGCGGCGCGCTGCCTGGGCCCGCGGGGGCGGTTTCCGATCGGGTCTGAACTGCGACCCGGCGCGTCATGTTGAGTCGGGAGCGAGCAGGCGGGGCGAAGGCGGCACCCGGGCTTCCCTTGAGGTGGGGCGAGCGGCGACACTGGGGCCATGGCGCATCTGGAGTTGATCCCCAAGCGGGACCTGTCGAGCTTTCGGAAGCTAGCGATTGGCAGTTGGAAGACGGCGTATGATCCCACCGTCTACGGGACGCTGACCGTCCGCATGGACAAGGCGATGGCCTACATCGAGGCCTTCCGTCAGCGGACCGGCATCCGGCTCACAGTGACGCACCTGGTGGCCAAGGCCATGGGGGAGGCGCTGCGCCGTTGCCCGGACGCGAACGCCATCCTCCGCTTCAACCGCATCTACCTGCGCCAACGGGTGACGCTGTCCACGCTGGTGGTCCAGACGGATGGGGGGAAGGTGGACCTCACGTCGGCCCGCATCGAGGACGCGGACAAGAAGAACCTGAAGGAGATCGCCAACGACCTGGAGGAGGCGGTCCGCCGCGTCCGCGAGCGCCGGGACGTGGCGCTGGAGAAGGGCAAGGGGACCATCCAGAAGATTCCCTACCTCTTCCTCAACACCTTCACGTGGCTCCTGTCCTTCTTCATGTACACGCTGAACCTGGACATGAGCCGGTTCGGCATGCCGAAGGACGCCTTCGGGTCCGCCATCATCACCAACGTGGGCTCGCTGGGGCTGGACACGGCCTATGTGCCGCTGGCGCCCTACACCCGCGTGCCCATCTTCGTCGCGCCCGGCGCGGTGAAGGAGGTCCCCGTGGTGGAGGACGGCAAGGTGGTGCCGGGCAAGGTGATGAACATCAACGCCACCTTCGACCACCGCTTCATCGACGGCTTCCACGCGGGCGTGCTCGCGAACACGCTCCGGGAGATGCTGGAGAACCCCTTCGAGAGCTTCGATGCGCTCCCGGAGGCGGCCACCGAGCCGGTCGCCGCGGTCGGCTAGCGAGGGCGCCGGGCCCCGCCAGTCCGGGGCCTCGCGTCACCGCCGCACGGGCATCCGGACCAGCCGGAAGCCGATGGTGGGCGACATGCCGGAGACGCTCGCGGAGCGGAAGCTGACGCGAAGGGCTTCCGCGCAGTCCGCCCAGGAGCCCCCGCGCAGCACATGCGAGCGTTTCTCGGGGTCTGGCTCCGGCACGGTGGCGGGTCCAGTGCCGTGGCCGCTCGCCGCGTACGCCTGTGCGTCGTAGGCGTCCTGGCACCACTCGCTCACCCCGCCGACCATGCTGAACAGGCCGTAGTCATTCGGTGGGAACTCGAACGAGGGCCGGAGCGAGAAGTCCCCGAAGCGGTCGAAGTCCGCGCGCTGGGCGTCAGGGGGGGCATCCCCCCAGGGATAGGCCGCGCGCTGGAAGCAGCCTCGGGCCGCGCGTTCCCACTCCGCCTCGGTGGGCAGCCGGTAGGTGATGGACGGAGTGCTGATGCGGCGCGCGAACCGCTCCGCGAGCTCGTGTTCGACCGCGACCATGGGCTTCGTCCTGTACTGGTACGGGGTGGTGCTCGTTCGCGTGGGGGCTCCGAACACCTCCTGGGCCGACCTGAGCTGACCGTCGCGCTTCCACCGGGCGGTGGGGTCGTGGCCGTGCCAATCCTGCCTGGCTTGCACCGTCTCGTCCTCGCAGTACTGAAGGCGGATTCGCGAGTCGAAGGCGTACTTCAAAGGGGCTTCGAGTCCCTCGACCAGGGCCGCCGCGGGGAGCTCGGCTGCATCGGGCCACCCCAAGAGCCGCGTGAAGTCGCTCCAGCTCACCGGCACCTCGCTCATCCAGAACCCGGGCAGCGTCACCGCGTGCTCTGGCCGCTCATCGGGCTCTCCGTCATTGCAGCCCATGATGAAGGTGCCCGCGGGGATGTAGCGGAACTGGAGGCCCTGTTCGACCACGCTCAGTTGATTCAGGAGGTCCTGGAGCAGCGGCACGATTTCATCTCGTGCTTGGAACGCGACCGCGTCCAGCGTGGCGGCGGCGCCTTCGAGGTCGCCACTCGCGCGCTGCAGGCGCGCTCGCGACAGGGCGGCGGCGACTACCGGCATGACGACCCCTGGGCCTGTGCCTGCCACGGGTCTTCCGCGAACGCGGAGCCGTTGAAGAACTGCGCGCGGGCCCGGCACCCGCCCGTGAACCGGTCTCCGGCCTGCTGCGCGCGCAGCCGCATGAAGGCGTGTCCGTCCCGCCAGATGTCCTCGAAGGGCCGTGTCCGGATGTTGCCGGACTCGAACGCGCGGCCCAGGAAGCTGCACGGGTTCACGTTGCCTTGCACGGACACGGAGGCCACCGTGTTCGCCGCACCGCAGCCGGGGCCCTGCGTCACCACGCCGCGCAGCTCCTCCCGGGCGGACGGGCTGAAGGGATCTATCGCGAACAGGTCGGAGTCCGCCTCGACGTGCTCCAACCGCGCGAGGGCGTCCACGTAGCTTTCGAAGGTGGGCATCAGCTCCGGGTGCTTCACGGCCGTGCCCACGGGGTAGAGCGGGCGGAAGACGGCGGTGTGGGCGCCCACCCTCCGGGCCAGCTCGACACACGCTTCGACCTCCGCCACGTTGTTGCGCGTGAGGGTGAAGGCGAGCGTGAAGCGCGCATGCTGGCCGAGCAGGGAGAGCTTCTCCATCACCCGGTCGAAGACGCCCGCGCCGCGGACCGCGTCGTTCGTCGCCGCGTCGCCGCCCTCCAGCGAGACGTTCAGCCAGACCAGCTCGCGCTGGCCCAGCTCACGGGCCCAGCGCTCATCGATGAGGAGCGCGTTGGTGGTGATGCAGGGGTGGAGGCCGTGGCCGGTGGCCGCGTCGAGGATGTCAAGCAGGTCCTTGCGCATCAGGGGCTCTCCGCCGGTGAGCCCCAGGCGGAAGCTCCCCAGCGCCGCGAGCTGCGCGAAGAGGCCGTCCATCTCCTTCACCGACAGCGGGGACTGATTGCGAGGCAGCTCGCCCGCGAAGCAGTGCGAGCACGCGAGGTTGCACGCGCCGATGACCTCCAGATGGACGGCGAGCGGCCCCAGGAGATGATCCGGAGGAGGCGCGCGGTCGATGCGGGCCGCCGCCAGCCGGCCATCCATCCGCAAATAGCCCCTCTGACTGAGGTGCTGGACGAGGCCCTCGACTGCGTCGCGTGACTCCTCGGACGCCCCGCCGATGACGGCATCGGCGGGTTGCTCCGTGAGGCGGTGGAGCACGCCGGCCGCGGCCGCGTCGAAGGGCAGGTACCGCGACGACCGCCGGTCGAAGAGCAGGGCGCCGAAGTGCTGCGGGATGAGCACCAGCGAAGGGCGGTTCATGAGAAGCCCTTGTCATCCAGGTGGAAGGACCAGCGGACCCAGGCCTTCCGCGCTGGCGTCGCCATGCCCAGGCCCGTGGCTTCTTTCTGGAGCGACCGCCAGAGCCAGTCGTTTGAGTCCGGGACGGGCTTCGGGACGCGGAGCGCGACCATGGGTTCGAAACCCGCGTCGAGGTAATCCGGGTGTTGCCAACCCTGGAGCGGCGGCCGCGTGGAGGCCTTCCACTGGCCATTCACCGCGGATGCGGCCGTCGGGTGCGTGGCGGTGGCGAGCGTCGGGTTGAGCTCGGCCGTCATCAAGATGAAGCCCTCGGTGCCGGGCTGTTCGGCTTGGAAGGACACGACGTGGGGACCCGGTGTCAGCGTGATCCGCTGCTCCACCAGCGGCTTCCCATCAAGAGCCATGTCTCTCGCGCCCCCCGCGACATACACGCGCAGGGAGATGCCGATGGGGGCACCGGGCTTCCGCCACCGCAGCACCACGCCACCACAGCCCGCCGGGACCTCGCAGGAGCTGTGCACCTCGAGCGCGAGGTGGGGGGAGGTCTTCCGGTAGCGCGACAACGCGTTGAGGCGCAGGTCATCCGAGTCCGACATTCCGGGAGTTCTAGCCCAGGCGCCGCACCCCACTGAATCGGTCGGGCGGAGTGGCTCGGTGCTCGTGATTCGAGCAATCACGGTATTCGCGGCAAAGGGGCGGTCCGGTGTCGGACATCAGCGGAAAATTGCGCACGGCCTACGCAACCCGGCCCCTGGTCCGCCGATACTGGGTCGAAGCCCCCCCCACTTCTTCGAACACTCAGCGGCCGAGCCATGACCTCCCGGATCCATCAACCGAGCCGTCCCGCCCCCTCCAACAAGAGCTCCGCCTCGCAGCGTTCCTCGGATTCAACGGATCCTCGCGCGAAGGAGAACGCAGCGTCCGCGAAGCCCGCGACGCCCCGTGCGTCCGTGAAGGACTTCTTCGACGACGCGAAGCAGACGCGCAACACCGAGTCCCAGCGGCAGGTCAACACGTTCCAGGCGGACCGAGGCACCGCGCCCGCGCCCAAGACGCTGTCGCGCAAGAGCGGCAGCCTGCTCCCCGAGCCCCTGCGCCTGAGCGCGGCGGCGATGCCCACCCAGCCGTCCAGCCGCCCCGGCATGGGCGCGCTCCCGTACGACGGCGGCACCCTGTTCCGCGTCTGGGCGCCCAACGCGCAGCGGGTGCAGGTGGCGGGTGACTTCAGCAACTGGCAGGCCGTGGAGCTGCAGCGGGAGCCGAGCGGCAACTTCTCGCTCGACGTCCCGGGCGCGAAGGCGGGGGACCAGTACCAGTACGTCATCCAGGGCAAGCACGGCGACTGGCGCTGGAAGGGGGATCCGCGCGCCTTCGACGTCACCAACTCCACGGGCAACTCCATCATCGTCGACCACGACTCGTACCAGTGGAAGCACGACCACGACTTCCGCATGCCGCCCTGGAACGAGGCGGTCATCTACGAGATGCACGTGGGCACCTTCAACGACGAGCCCGGCTGGGGCCCCGGCAACTGGCAGAGCGCCATCGACAAGCTGGACCACCTGACGGACCTGGGCATCAACGTCATCAAGATGATGCCGTCGGCCGAGTTCGCGGCGGACTTCAGCTGGGGCTACAACCCGGCCTATCCCAACGCGCCGGAGAGCGCGTACGGCACGCCGGACGACCTCAAGCGCTTCGTCGACGAGGCCCACAAGCGCGGCATCGGCGTGGTGATGGACGTCGTCTACAACCACCTGGGCCCCAGCGACCTGCCGCACTGGGACTTCGACGGCGAGACGTACGGCAAGGGCGGCAGCTACTTCTACACGGACTGGCGCGCCAAGACGCCGTGGGGCGACACCCGGCCGGACTACGGCCGCCACGAGGTCCGCGACTACCTGCGCGACAACGCGATGATGTGGCTGCGCGACTACCACATGGACGGCCTGCGCGTGGACGCCACCAAGGAAATCCGGATGGCGAGCGGCGTGGACAACCCGGAAGGGTGGCAGCTGCTGCGCGACATCAACGACGCCGTCAACCGCGAGTTCCCGCACAAGATCATGATCGCCGAGGACCTGGGCGGCGACGGGGCCCTCACGCACCCGGACGGGGCCAACTTCGACAGCCAGTGGGACTCCAACTTCGTGCACCCGATGCGCGATGCGCTGACGGCGTTCTCCGACAGCGACCGGGACATGAACGCCGTCGCTGACGCCATCCGCTTCAAGTACAACGGCAGCGCCCTCCAGCGCGTCATCTACACGGAGAGCCACGACGAGGTGGCCAACGGCAAGCAGCGCCTGCCCAGCGAGGTGGGCGGCTGGGACGCCGGCGGCTACCACGCCAAGAATCGCTCCATCATCGGCGCCGCGCTCACGATGACGAGCCCCGGCATCCCGATGATCTTCCAGGGGCAGGAGTTCCTCGAGGACGGCCACTTCCAGGACGCGGACCCGCTCGACTGGAAGAAGAAGGAGACCTTCGCTGGCATCAACCAGGCGTACACGGACCTCATCAAGCTGCGCCGCAACTGGAACGACAACACCGCCGGCCTGCGCGGTGAGAACGTCAACGTCCACCACGTGAACAACAACGACAAGGTCGTCGCCTTCCACCGCTGGGACAAGGGCGGCGCGGGTGACGACACCATCGTCGTGGTGAACATGGGCGGCAAGCACCTGTCCAACTACGACCTGGGCCTGCCCGCCGATGGCACCTGGAAGGTCCGCTTCAACAGCGACTGGCAGGGGTACTCGGGCGACTTCGGCAACGCCCAGAGCTTCGATGTGGGCGGCCGGTGGAATGGCAAGGACGGGATGCCCGCCAGCGGCACGCTGAATAATCTAGGGCCGTACAGCGTGCTCATCCTCTCCAAGGACCGGTGATGAAGATCGAAGGCTCCTGTCACTGTCGCGGCGTGCGGTTCAGCGTGGAGACGCAGCATCCGTCTCCCTTCATGCGGTGCTACTGCTCCGTATGCCGCAAGACACAAGGTGGCGGGGGCTATGCGATCAACCTGTCGGGAGACGCTCGCTCGCTCAAGGTGCGCGGCAAGCAGCATCTCAAGGTGTACCGGGCGCGCATCCAGAACCCGGAGGACGCGCGGGCGCGCAAGAGCACGGGGCAGCGCAACTTCTGTGGGCGCTGCGGCTCCGCGCTCTGGCTCTATGACCCGACGTGGCCGGAGCTGATCCACCCGTTCGCCTCCGCCATCGACACGCCGCTGCCGGAGGCGCCCGAGCTGGTCCACATCATGTTGGAGTTCAAGCCGGACTGGGTGCCGCTGCAGGCGGGCAAGAAGGACAAGAAGTTCCCGCGCTATCCGAAGGAATCCATCGCGGAGTGGCACCAGCGCCACGGCGCCGAGGTGGAGTAGCGAGAGCCCTTTGCATCGGGCCGCCTGTTGGCCCGGTGCACGGACAGGCGGCGGGACGTTGCCCGGCGCGTGGGTTGTGGCGGGTGGCGCGGGGGCCCAGCGTGTCTCTTACACGCGGAGGTCATTCCATGGCACAGGGCGGCTCGCGGCGAATCCGGTATGCGGTGGTGGGCGCGGGGAACCTCGCGCAAGTGGCCATCCTCCCCGCGTTCAGGCAGGCGCAGGAGAACTCGGAGCTGGTGGCCCTCTTCTCCTCGGACGCCGAGAAGCGCGAGGTCCTGGGGAAGCGGTACGGCCTGCGCCACTGCGCGGGGTACGACGCCTTCGAACAGGTGCTGCGGGACGCGGACATCGACGCCGTGTACATCGCGCTGCCCAACACCCAGCACCGGGCCTTCACCGAGCGCGCGGCGCGTGCGGGCGTCCACATCCTGTGCGAGAAGCCAATGGCGACCTCGGTGGCGGACTGCGAGGCGATGATTCGCGCGACGGACGAGCACCACGTCAAGCTGATGATCGCCTACCGGCTCCACTTCGAGGAGGCGAACCTGCGGGCCATCGAGCTGTTGCGCTCGGGGCGCCTGGGCGCCCCGTTGATGATGTCGGCCCTGCTCACGCAGCAGGTGCGAGGCGGGGACATCCGGACGCGGGTGGGCGTGGGCGGAGGCGCGCTGCTGGACGAAGGGCCGTATCCCATCAACGCCGCGCGCTACCTGTTCGGCGACGAGCCCACCGAGGTGTTCTGTTATTCCAATGAGGCGCAGGACGGCCGCTTCGAGGCCGTGGACGCCACGGCCTTCGCGTTGATGCGCTTCTCGAACGGCCGCATCGCGCAGTTCGGCATCAGCCACGCGGCATCGGCGGTCTCCAGCTACCGGGTGGTGGGGGAGAAGGGGGACCTGCTCGTCGAATCCGCGTTCGGATACGAGACGGAGCGCAAGCACATCCTCACCGTGGAGGGCCGCCGGGAAGAGCGCGTGTTTTCGGCGAGCGATCAGTTCGCGCCCGAGCTGCTCTACTTCTCCACGTGCGTGCTGGAGGACGTGGAGCCCGAGCCGTCCGGGTGGGAAGGGCTCGCGGATGTGCGTGTCATCAACGCGCTTCAGTCCTCCGCGAAGAGCGGCCTGCCAGTGAAGCTGGAGCCATTCCCGCGTCGCCGCCGGCCTTCGGTGGACCAGCTCATCGTCCGCCCAGCGAGCAGGCCACCCGAGCCCGTGAACGCGCCCGCGCCCGTGCAAGGCTGATGTCGATTGCCAGGGAAATATTTCGAACGCATGCGCTTTTGCACGCGGTGTGTGGGGTGCCATCCACCTCCGCAAGTCGTGTCAGACCGCTGATGCATTCATTGCCGCGAACCGGAACACGAGGGGTCGGCAATGACGACACACGCATCACATCAGAGCACCTTGGCCGCCGCGGACATCTTGGCTCGCATCCGCCGCTGTGCCGCTGAGGTCACGCGCTATCCCATCGACATCCTGACGGCGGAGGCGCAGCTCGAGGATGAGCTGGGCATCGACTCGGTCAAGCTCGCGGAGATCGCCGTTGTGGTGGGGCGCGAGTTCGACATTCCGTCGGACCGGCTGCCTCGTGGCGCACAGGCGCGCACGTTGGCTGCCATCGCGGACGTCGTGGGGCAGTGGCTTGCACGAGCATCCCCGCCCGTCGCCGCGAAGGCACCCGCATCGCCCGAACCTGTGGCGCCTCCCGTGTCCGCCGCGCCTGCGAGTGGCGCGCTGGAAGCTCGCGTGCGGGACGTCTTCGCGCGCGTCACGCGGTATCCAGAGGCGCTGCTGACGCCGGACGCGGACCTGGAGGACGAGCTGGGCATCGACTCCGTCAAGCAGGCCGAGGTCCTGGCCGTGCTCGTGCGGGAGCTGGGGCTGACGGACGCGCCGCCGCCCTCCCAGCGGCTGCGCACCATCGCCGCCATCTGTGAGATGGCCCGCTCACGGTTGTCACCTTCACCCACGCCAGCGCAGCCGGTGCGCGAGATTCACGCGCCACGGCGTTCACCGCCCCCGGTGGAGCTTCCATTCGAAGGCAAGGTCGCGTTCGTCACGGGTTCGGGGAAGGGGATTGGCAAGGTCATCGCGGCGCGGCTGGCGAGTGCGGGCGCCACAGTGGTGGTGAACTCCTTTCACTCGCGCGACGAGGGGGAGCGCACGGCGGCCGAGCTGAACGCGTCGGGCGGCAAGGCCCTCCATGTGTGGGGCTCCGTCGCGCAGGAGGAGCACCTGGACCGGATGTTCGCGACCATCACGGAGCAGTTCGGCGGTCTGGACTTCCTGGTGTGCAACGCGTCCAACGGGCTCATCGGGCCTTTCGATCGCATCTCGCCGAGGGATTGGGACAAGGCCTTCCGCACCTGCATCACCGGGACCTACGCGTGCGCGATGCGCGCGAGGCCGCTGATGGCGGCGCGAGGCGGCGGCAGCATCGTGACGATGTCCACGTCCATGTCGCAGCGCTACATGCATGACCTGGGATGCCAGGGCGTGGTGAAGGCGGGCGTGGAGTCGTTGACGCGGTATCTCGCCGCCGAGCTGGCCCCCGAGGGCATCCGCACCAACTGCGTGTCCGCGGGGCCGGTACATGGGGAGCTGCTCGGCATGTTCCCGGACGCTGCGGCGCGTGTCGCACGCTGGGAGGCCGCCACCCCGGGCGGGGAGATCTGCACGGCGGAGGACGTCGCGGATGTCACCGAACTCCTGCTGGGGCCCAAGACGCGCCGGGTGAATGGCGCCATCTGGGTGGTGGACGCGGGCCTCTCGGGAACGGTGGATGGGTTGCTGCCCAGGACCTCCGGGGTCCCTGCTCGACGGCCCGCCGAGACGCGGTGGAGCCACTCTTCCGGCCATGACGTGCGGGCGCTGCTCGCGCTCGATTCCTGAACTTCGCACTGGAGGCAACGACCATGGGGTTCTTCGCCGTCCCGTACGACATTCATTTCGATGACACGATGGCCTATGGGAGCCATCACTTCCTCACCAACTTCAAGTTCCAATGTGCGGGCCGGGAGCATCTGCTCTTCAGTCCGGCGCTCTTCGAGGTCCCGGAGTTCCGGCGGGACTTCGACCAGGTGTTGCTGCTCACCTACGAGGGCTACTCACGCAACCTGGCCCCCGCGTTTCTGGGCGACCGGCTCGTGGTGCTGACGTCGCTGGAGGAGCGGGGGGAGGTCTCCCTGCGCTTCTGCTTCCGGACCTTCAAGAGCGACGGCACGCCGGTGGCTTGCGGCTACCAGACGGTGCTCTGCGCGGACCGGGCGCAGGGGACGCTGCGTCCGTTCCCGGAGTCCTTCCACCAGGGCTTCGGGACGCTGTCGGACCTCTTGGAGCCGGCCGCGTCAAGGAGCTTCCGGGAGCGTGCGCAGCAGGGCGGCGCCGCCATCAAGGAGCTGTTCCCCGAGGCGCTCCAGTCGCTGGCGAAGTCGCTGCTCGCGGACCCCGCGTCGCTGGGGACTTCCCGGGTGGTGTCGGTGGAGCCTGCCGTGTCCCCCGGCCGGTTGGAATCCGGGGAGGTGCTGACGCTCCCCGCGGAGTCGACCGCGTTTCTCTTCGCGGGGCAGGGCTCCTTCGAGCCGGAGCTCTTCATCCGGCTGAAGGCGTTGGATGCCGGCATCGAGGCGGAGCTCGAAGGCGTTGCGAGGGCTTGTCGAACGGCGGGGGTGGACGTGTCGACATTGCTCTTCGCCCGGGATGCAGCGGAGGTCCGGCGGGCGCTCGATGCCGTGCCGCAGCTCGACCAACTGGGCATCTACGTGTCGGGTGTGCTGGGGGCTCGGTGGTTGCAGCGTCAGGGGATGCAACCGGACGTGTTCGTGGGGCACAGCTTCGGAGAGATCGCCGCGATGACGTCGGCCGGGGCGCTCGACTTGGCGGCGGGGGCGCAGGTGGTCTGCCATCGCATCCGGGCGCTCCAGACGGTGCCAGACGATTTTGGAACGCTGGCGGCGCTGGCTCTGGGGGAAACGGAGGCCGCCCTCGCCATCGCGGAGTGTGGTGCTGCGGGGGTGACCCTCGCGGGGCGGAACCACGCCCGGCAGACGGTGGTCGCGGGGGCTCGGGGGGAACTGGAGCGCCTCCGTTCGCTGTTGGCCGCCCGAGGGCAGGGCTTCACGTTCGTGGCCAGCCGGTATCCGTTCCACCATCCCGGCATGGCCACGGCGTCCAAGGACTTCCGTGCGCTGCTGGCGCAGGTGCCCATGCGGGCACCCCAGGGCTGTGTCTATTCACCCATCGAGCGGCGCCAGTACCGAGGAGGACAGCCCGAGCTGGCGGACGCGCTGGCCTCTCATCTGGTGCGCCCGTTCGACTTCCTGGGGACGGTGGAGACGCTGTCGCGAGCAGGCTGCACGCGCTACGTGGACTGTGGAACCACCGGCGTCCTCGCGCGCATCGTCCAGAAGATCCTTCCCTCGGCGGACGCCAACGCGGTTCGCGTCATCAGCAAGATGCTCCCCGAGGTGGCGCCCGCGCCAGCGGTGGGGCCGCAGCACGCGAAGGCCCCCACGCCCGTCGAGGTGGCGCCCGCGCCAGCGGTGGGGCCGAACGCGGAGGCGCACTCACACGTCGAGGACGACGGGATCGCGGTGGTGTCCTTGGGATGCATCCTTCCAGGAGGCGCGAGGGACCCCGAGGCGTACTGGCAGAACATTCGTCAGGGCATCAGCGGCATCGTCGACCCGGGTGTGGACCGGCCGGAGCTGGTGGCTGACTTCATCGGACCTCGGGGGACTCCTGACCGGGCTTACACGCTGCTCACGGGACAGGTGCGGGATGTGGACCTGGTTCCGCCCCCGGGCTTCGACCCGGCGCGCTTCCACCAGTACGTGCGTGAGCAGAAGTTGCTCGCCATCGCGCTCGAACAGGCCATGCGGGGGTTGAAGGACGTGGCGTCGCGTTCGCCGGGGCGCATCCAGTGCTTGCTTGGCTCGACGGCGGAGGGCTCGGCCGAGTACGACGCGGCGTTGTGCGTGGAAGCTGGCGAGGCGCACCTGTGCGCGAGGGGCGAGCGCATCCAGGACGTGGCCACGCTTTCGATGGCCGCGCGGGCCGCCCTGGGGGTGGAGGCCCTCTCCAGCGACCTGGCGCCCCATCCGACGCTCCAGGCGGTGGTGTCCGACGTGGTGGGCACGGGCGTCGCCACGACGCTGCTCGACGCGGCCTGTGCATCGTCGCTCTACGCGATGGCGTTTGGGATGAAGGCGCTCGAACGGGGTGACGCGGACCTGGTGCTGGCGGGGGGGGTCTTCTCGCCGGGGCCGGGGAACAGCTGCCTCTTCTCCCAATTCAACGGTCTCTCCGCCACGGGGAGCAGGCCGTTCGATGCGAGCGCGGATGGCGTCATCTTCGGTGAGGGCGCGGGTATCGTCGGCTTGATGCGGTTGAAGGACGCGGTGGCGGCGGGGCACCGGGTGCACGCCGTCATTCGCGGTGTGGGGCTGTCCAGCGATGGCCGGAGCAGCTCGGCGAACGTGCCTCGCGCGGAGGGGCAGGTGGCCGCGATGCAGGCGTGTTACTCCAGCGCGGCGCTGGACCCCGCGAGCATCCAGTACATCGAGGCCCATGGCACGGCCACGCCCGCGGGCGACGCCACGGAGCTCAAATCGATTGCCCAGGTCTTCGGAGGCAAGCGCAGCGGCATCCAGTTGGCCAGCGTGAAGGCGCTCATCGGCCACGTGGGCTGGGCGGCTGGCGCGGCTTCGGTCATCAAGCTGTGCAAGGCGCTGGAGCACCGGCTCTTCCCGGCGCAGGCGCACTTCGCGAAGCCGGGCGAAGCGCTTCGTGGCATGGGCGCCGGCTTCGAGGTCGGCACCCGCGAGCAACCCTGGCCGGAGAATGGTTCGCTCCCGCGCCGTGCCGCCACCAACGGTTTTGGCTTTGGTGGGACCAACGCTCACCTGGTGCTGGAGGAGTACCGGGGGGCCGCGTCTTCGCCTCAGCGGGTCGCCGGCAGCAAGGAGGATTCCGAGCTGGTGGTGGTGGCCGCGGAGGGCTTGTTCCCGGACGGTGATGGGCGGGCCGTGGCGGGGGCACCGGCCAACGTCGGTCCGCGCTTCGACCTGGAGGCGTTGAGCCTGCCTCCCTCGGTGCGCTTGTTGCCTGACATCTCCGAGGACATGGATGCGACTCAGCGTCTGGGGCTCGTGGTCGCGAGCGCACTGGCACAGCGGTTGGGTGCATTCGACGCGCTTCGAATGAAGACGGCCCTCGTGTTCGGGCTCGAAGGGAAGACGCGCCGAGGCGTCGAGGCCGTTCAGCGCGTCCTGGCGTTCTCCCTTCGGAGGCGTCTGCATGAGGAGCCCGCCTTCGCCTCGGTGCTGCCGCTCGCGGACCGGTTGTATTCGGCGGTGACGGAGTCGCTTCGCCCCACGGGGCCCTACACGCTTCAGGGGATGATGCCGAATGTGACGCCCGGCCGTGTCGCGGGGGCGCTCGACATCAAGGGGCCGAACTTCGTGGTGGATGCTGGCGCTGCATCCACATCAGCGGCGCTGCGAGCGGCCCGTGGGGTGTTGGAGAGCGGCTTCGACCTGGTCTTCGTGGGCAGCACGCACATCGGTCGGCCTGGAGAGTCTCGGGGCGCGCATCACCCCGAGGAAGGCGCGGCGCTGTTCGCGGTGACGACGGCCGCGAAGGCCCGGGACTTGGGCTTGAAGCCCTTGTGCCACCTCCGGCAGGGCGCCTCGGCTGGGGCGCGCATTGAGCTGCCCGCGCATTCCGCGGGGGAGAGTCTGGCGTTGCTCCGGGCAGTGCAGGCTGCCGCCGCAGGTGCGCCCACAACGTTGCGGTTCCATCCGGATGCCGCAACTGGTGTGCGGTTCGAGGTTGCGCTGGTGCCACCCGCTGACGCATCCCGGAAGGAGGCTGCGCGGACCGCGGCAGAGCCCGTGTCGGCCGTCGCCGTGCCCTCGGCACCTGTTGCCACCCGTGGATTCGACCATGCGGGGACCATCCGCTACCACGCGCCGGTGCTCATCGAGCGGGCCACGGGGCAGCGCAGGCACGGATACCTCCAGGGGCGCAGGGTGGTTTTCATCGCCCCAGATGTGATGCTCGCACGTGAGTTGGCGGAGCATGCCGGCGCGCTGTGCGGACCGGAGTACCGCGTCCTTTGTGCGGGGACCTCCGGGGATGAAGGCCGTATCCGGCACATCGACCTCTCCACGGAAGCCTCGGCCGAGGTGGGCCTGTCCACGCTGGCGTTCGAACCCGAGGTCATCCTCGCTGTCAGCCGCGTGGACACGAACGCGGGCCAGACCGAAGTGGTGGCCGACACGGCGTTGAACCATGGCGCCCTGGAGTTGCTCTTCCTGAACGCGCGTCGCGAGTACGAACGGCTGTCACGCGGTGAGGTCGAGCTGGCGAGCCTGTGCATTGGCGGCGTGGGTGCGCGCAGGTGCCTGCATCCGATGTCCGGTCTCTACGCGGGCCTCCTCAAATCCATTGGCCGCGAGGTGCCCGCTCGGAACGTCCATGCGATTTCCACCACGGCGATGTCGCTTCAGGCCGCGCTGGAGCTGGCCGAAGACGAGCTGAGCGCCGAGCCCCAGGGCACTCCCGCCATCGAGGTGTGCTTCGACGGCTCACGTCGCTGCGTCCGGGTGCTGCGGGAGACGGCCGTCACCGCGGACCGGGCGTCGACGCTCGATTCGAACTCGGTGGTGCTGCTCACGGGGGGCGGGCGGGGTGTGACGGCGGTCCTCGCGGGGGCCCTGCTCAAGCGGCATGGCTGCAAGGTGGTTCTCATCGGGCGGAGCGATCCGGAAGAAGCGCCCCAGCACGTGCTCGAGGCTCGCGAGGAGGACCTTCCGCAGGTGGAGCGCGAGTTCTACGCCTCCGAGCTGGCTCGGAACGTCGGCACGCGCATGCCCGAGCTGCGCAAGCGCTTCGAGCGGTTCCTGGCCGCGCGCGAGCTGAAGGCCACCTTGGAGGAACTCGCACGGCTTCCGGGAACGATGCGCTATCGCGTCGCGGACGTGACGCGGGCCGAGGACGTCGACCGGGTTGTTCGAGAGGTGGCCGACACGTATGGGCGGCTCGACCTGGTGGTCCACGGCGCGGGGACGCAGACGTCGAAGAAGTTGAACCGGCGGCGGCTCGGGGAGCTTCGGACGAACCTGGGGACCAAGCTGCTGGGTCTCCGGAATTTGCACGAGGCTTGTGCGTCGCGGTTCGCCCAGCCCGTGGCGTTCCATGTCCTCACGTCCGCGTTCAGCTACATCGGGAACGACGGGCAGGCGGACTACGGCGCGGCGAACGAGGCGCTGGACCGGCTCTGCGCCTGGGTGAGTGACGCCAGCCGCGAGGTGCGGTGGTGCAGTGTGGGGTGGCTGGCCTGGGACGGCATCGGGATGACGCGCGGCTCGGAGTACCGCGTCCTCGGGGCCAGCCGGCAGCTGCGCGGCATCCGTGCGGAGGAGGGGGAAGCGCTCTTCCTGCAGCTCGTGGACGGGCGGCCCCGCGAGGCCATCAACGTCCAGCTCACGGACAGCGAACGTGGGTTCTACGGGCTGGAGGTCCTGCCCGCGGACACCGCCGCCGCGCCCGTGCATCACCCGCTGGTCGTCGATGCCGGAAGCGTGCCCTGCCTGGAGGACCACCTCGTCCGGGGCACGCCCACCCTTCCGGGGGCCTGGGCGTTGGACCTGATGCTGCAATCCGCGGTGGGGCACGGGCGGCCGGAGCTGCGGACCGTTTCGATCGAGGACGTTCGGTTCTCTCGGTTCATCCGGGTGAAGCCGGGCGGCCAGCAGCATCTGCGCGCGGAGTGCACGCCGCTGGAGGACGTATCGGGCCGGTACCGCGTCCAGGTCCGGCTCCTGGGAGACCTCGTCCATGCGTCTGGCGTCGTGCTGGAGCGGGACCTCGTCTACGCGGAGGCGCGGTTCTCGCTGATGGCGGAGCCCCCTCGTGGGACGCCCGCGTTGGAGGCCGCGGCGCCGTCGGAGCGGGCGTTGCGCGTCCATGACCCGCACTGCGCCAAGGGAGCTCCCATTGAGCTGAGGAAGATGTTCGACTGCCTGGAGGAGATTCAAATCGAACCCACCGCGCGTTTCGCTCGCTTGGGGGTGCCCATGGCGCCCCATCAGGCGGGGCGGACGGTGCCCGCGCTCGTGCTGGACGCGGCGATGCGACTGAGCGCGATGCACGTGGATGGGGAGTCGAGCGCGGTCTTCGCGCCCGTCCAGGTCCAGAGGGCCACGTTCGACCGAGGGCTGGTGGAGGGGGATGGGCGCGCGCCGCATCGACTGTCGTTGAAGGCGCTCCCTCCGCGCGTGGAGGGGGACCTGCTCGAGTGCGGCAGCGTCGCGGCGCACGATGAAGCGGGACGGCTCTGGATGCTGATTGAGGGCGGCCTCGCGCGGCCCATGGCTTGAAACCTTCCACGTTCGGGTGAACGCATGCGTGCTTCCATTTCTCAGGCGGGGCCGATTCCCGTCGATGACCCGCGCAAGCTCCGCGCCGAGCTGCGGCGGGTCATGCCACCGGAGTCCTTTCAGCCTCAGCCGCTGCGAGGCATCGTCGCGTTGGGGGTTGTGCCGGTGATGGGCGTGTTGATGTGGGCCGTGGCCAGCGGGCGGCTGCCGTGGTGGGCGTGTCTGCTCGGCTCGTTCGCGCTGGGGCAGATGGCGACCTCCGTGGGCCTGGCCGCGCACGAGGCGCTGCACCACGCGGTGTTCCGCAGCAGGGCGCTCGAAAGCCTCCTGGGCTGGGTGGGCTTCGGGCCGTTCCTGGTGACGCCTGGGACCTGGCGGGCTTGGCACGTTCAGGCGCACCACAGCGCCGCGAATGTCATGGTCCGCGATCCCGACATCCTGCCGCGCCAGAGCGAGTGGCGGACCCAGTGGTTCGCCAAGGTGTTCCACGCGATGTCGCCGGGCTCGGGCTCACCGCTGAGCTTCGTGAGCTTCTTCTTTTTCTTCATGGCGCAGGGGCAGGCCTTCTTGTGGCACCACAGCGCGCTGCCGCAGTTCCAGCACGTCCACATGCATCGGACGCGTGAGCGCATCCTCACGGTGCTCTTGCTGCTGGGCTGGGTCGCGGTGGGGTGGATGATGGGGCCCCGGGGGGCGCTCTACGCGATCATCCTTCCGCTGCTCATCGGCAACTTCACGTTGATGATCTACATCGCCACGAACCACTGGCTGCTGGCGGCGCACGAGGCGTCCGACAACCCCTTCGTGAACACGGCCAGCGTGGTGACGCATCCGGCGATGGACTGGATGCACTTCAACTTCAGCCATCACCAGGAGCACCACATCTTCCCGGCGATGAGCCCGAAGTTCGCGCCGCTGCTGCGCCAGCGCCTGCGTGAGCTCAACCCGGAGGCCTCCCAGGTGTACCCGCACCTGCACGCGCTGCGCATGCTGTACCGCCGCCCCGCGCTCTACGCCGAGGACGGGCAGTCGCTGATGGGGAAGGACGGCTCGCCCCTGATTTCCACGGAGGAGCTGCGCCGCCAGCTCAAGGGGCCGGAGGCCGCCGCATCCTGAGTAAAGGCACGGCGCGGGCGGGACGTGTCGCGGCCCCGCCCGCGCAGGCGCCTGGGCATGGAATTACCAGACGCCCGAGACCTTGACTCAGGCCGTGGCGGAGCGCACCGCGGCCAGCAGCTCGCCGGAGTCGACGAGCTGGCTCACCGCCTCGATGTCGCGGTGCAGCTCGCGGTCCTTCTCCATGTGGGGCACCTTGGAGCGGACCAGCTCGTACGCCGCGAGGGCGCCCTTGCCGGGCTTCAGGGGCAGGCGGAAGTCCAGCGCCTGGGCCGCGACGAGGATTTCAATCGCGAGGCAGGAGCGCGCGAAGTCGCTGACCTGACGGCCCTTGAGCGCCGCCGTCATGCCCATGGACACGTGGTCCTCGCGTCCCGCCGAGGACGGGATCGAGTCCACCGACGCGGGATGGCTCAGGACGCGGGACTCGGCCACCAGGGCCGCGCTCGTCACCTGCGCGATCATGAAGCCGGAGTTCAGCCCGGAGTTCTTCGCCAGGAACGCCGGCAGGTTGGACAGCGCCGGGTTCACGAGCTGCTCGACGCGCCGCTCGCTGATGGACGACAGCTGCGTCAGCGCCATGGCCACCACGTCCATGGCCAGGGAGATGGGCTGGCCGTGGAAGTTGCCGCCCGAGACGATGCGCTCCGTCTCCGCGAACACCAACGGGTTGTCGGTGGCGCTGTTCACCTCCACCTCGAGGATGCGCCGGGAGAAGGCGATGCCCTCGCGCGCCGCGCCGTGGACCTGGGGGATGCAGCGCAGGGAGTAGGGGTCCTGCACCTTGCTGCAGTTGATGTGCGACTCGACCAGCTCGCTCCCCACGAGGATGCGCCGCAGGTGCGCCGCGACGTCCTTCTGTCCCGCGTGCGCGCGCACGTCGTGAATCTCCGGGATGAAGGGCTTGTGGCTGCCGAGCAGGCCCTCCAGCGTCATCGCGCCCGCCACGTCCGCGATGTCCGCCAGGGACTCGGCGCGGAGCTGGAGCAGGGTGCCCACGGCACACATGGCCTGGGTGCCGTTCACCAGCGCCAGGCCCTCCTTGGCCTCCAGGACCACGGGCTTCAGACCGGCGCGGTCCAGCGCCTGCTTCGCGGGCATCCGCTGTCCCTGGTGGAACGCCTCGCCCTCGCCGATGAAGACGAGCGCCAGGTGCGCCAGCGGGGCCAGGTCACCCGAGGCGCCCACGCTGCCCCGCTCGGGGACGACGGGCACCACGTCGCGGTTGAGCATGTCCAGGGCCAGGGCCAGCGTCTCCATGCGGATGCCGGAGTAGCCCTTCGCGAGGACGTTGCACCGCAGGAGCAGCAGGGCCCGGGCCTCCGTGAGGGGCAGGGGCGTGCCGACGCCACAGGCGTGCGAGAGGATGAGGTTGCGCTGGAGGTCTCGCAGGTCCTTCTTGTCGATGCGGACCTCGGCCAGCGTGCCGAAGCCCGTGTTGATGCCGTAGGCGGGCGTGTCTCCAGCGGCGACGCGGTCCACCAGGGCGCGCGAGGCGCGGACGCGGGTGGCGGCGTCGGGAGACAGCTCCACGGTGGCCTCGTTGCGGGCCACCTGGAGGATCTCCTCCAGCTTCAGCGTGTCACCGTCGATGAGGATGCGGGGGCGCGACATTGGGAGCTCCAAGGGGTGCGGCGGAAGGGCGGGCACCCTAGCGTAAACGGGTGTGGTGGTTGCGGGCGCTTTACACCCGGCGGACGGGCTCGTATAGCTCCCCGCCGTTCGAAGAGGGAGGTTGCAGGCGCCGTGGCACTCATCGTCCAGAAGTATGGCGGTACCTCCGTAGGTGACGTGGCCCGTATCAAGAACGTGGCCCTCCGCTGCCTGGCCGCCCAGGAGGCGGGGCACGATGTGGTGGTCGTCGTGTCCGCCATGTCGGGTGAGACGAACCGGCTGCTCAAGCTCGTGGGGCAGATCACCGACCGCCCGGACGAGCGCGAGCAGGACGTGGTCGTCGCCACGGGTGAGCAGGTCACCATCGGCCTGCTGGCCATGGCCATCCAGGCGCAGCAGGGGAAGGCGACCAGCTTCCTGGGCCATCAGGTGCGCATCGTCACCGACAGCACCTTCTCCAAGGCGCGCATCAAGAGCATCGACGCGCAGCCCATCCGCGCCGCGCTGGCCCGCAGGCACATCGTCGTGGTGGCGGGCTTCCAGGGCGTGGACGAGTCCGGCAGCGTCACCACGCTGGGCCGTGGTGGATCCGACACCACCGCCGTGGCCGTGGCCGCCGCGCTGAACGCGGACGCCTGTGAGATCTACACGGACGTGGACGGGGTCTACACCACCGACCCGAACATGGTCCCCGCCGCGCGCAAGCTGGACCGCATCACCTACGAGGAGATGCTGGAGCTGGCCAGCGTGGGCGCCAAGGTGTTGCAGATCCGCTCGGTCGAATTCGCCATGAAGTACAAGGTGCCGCTCTGGGTGAAGTCGTCCTTCACGGACGACCCCGGCACCCTCGTGTGTGAGGAGGACAGTTCCATGGAGGATGTGCTGGTCCGCGGGGTCGCCTACGACCGGAACGAGACGAAGATCACGGTGTGTGGCGTGCCGGATGTCGCGGGCGCCGCGGCGAAGATCTTCGGTCCGCTCGATGAGAAGCACATCGTGGTGGACCTCATCGTGCAGAACCCGGCGAAGGATGGCCGGACGGACGTCACCTTCACCGTGGGCAAGACGGACTTCCAGACCGCGCAGGACGTGGTGCGCAAGGTCGTGGAGGAGATTGGCGCCGCGGGCATGGAGACGGACGCGGACATCGCGAAGGTGTCCATCGTCGGCGTGGGCATGCGCAACCACTCGGGCGTGGCGGCGCGGATGTTCCAGGCGCTGTCCGCCGAGGGCATCAACATCCAGATCATCTCCACGTCGGAGATCAAGGTGTCGTGCGTGGTCCACGCCAAGTACACCGAGCTGGCCGTGCGCGCGCTGCACTCGGCGTTCGGGCTGGACCAGCCGATGCCGCCCGAGGGTGTCAACGCGGTGTCCGAGACGGCGGCCCTCAAGGGCGAGAAGGCCTGACGCCGTGGCGAGCCGGACCGCCGCGCTCGCCGTTGTCGCGCTGGGCGTCTTGGGCGTGGGCGTCGTCGCACGCCTGCGCTGGCCGGACGCCGCGCCCGCGCTGGAGTGTGCCCCGGAGTCCGTGCGGATCCGCCCGGACGGTGTGGCCACGTGTGGCGACGGCGCCGTGCCCACGGGGGCGCAGGCGCTGGCCTTGGGGCTCCGGCTGGATTTGAACTCGGCGACGGAAGACGAGCTCGCCCTGGTTCCGGGGGTGGGGCGGTCGCTGGCGCGGAGCCTCGTTGACGCCCGGGAGGCGCAGGGGGGCTTCAAGAGCTGGGACGACGTGGACGCCGTGCGTGGGGTGGGTGCTGCCAAGTTGCAGACCCTCCAGGCGGCCACGGCGCTGGGAGGTCCTCCGGACGCCGGGCCCGTGTGGTAAGCACGTCGAGTGCAGATCGCGTGCCCTCAGTGCTCGATGCAGTACGTCCTCGACTCCCGCCTGCTTCCGCCGGGAGGTGCTTCCGTCCAGTGCACGCGGTGCGGACACGTTTTCATGGCGGCCCCGCATGGCACGGCGACGCCGTCGCGGTCGACGCCGACGGTGAGCGGAGCCGCGGCGTCGGCGCGCTCGCCGATGAAGTCCACGCAGCTCTTCGGCGGGGCGCAGCAGGGCGGCGCAACTCCCGGCTCGACGGCGACGCAGACCTTCGGGGCCGTGCCGCCTGCCGCCGGCGGGGCGTCCGCGGGGGCGACGCAGACGTACGGGGCGGCCGCCCGGGGGCCCGATAACGGCACGCAGGCATTCGGCGCGGTGCCGCCCGTATCGCCGCAAGCATCTGGCGCGGCATCCCGGAAGCCTGACAATGGCACGCAGGTGTTCGGCTCAGTGACGCCGGTAGGAGCGACGCAGAATTCTGGCGCCGCGTCCCGAGGCACGGGCTCCGACAACGGCACGCAGGCTTTTGGCGCGGTACCTCCCGTGGGAGTCACGCGGGCGTTTGGCGCGACTTCACCGGGGCCCGGTAGCGGCACGCAGGCGTTCGGTGCGGTGCCGCCCGTGTCGCCGCAAGCTTCCGGCGTGGCATCCCGGAAGCCTGACAACGGCACGCAGGTGTTCGGCGCGGTGGCGCCGGTAGGGACGACGCAAACGTTTGGTTCCGCCCCCCGCGGCACAGGGCCCGACAACGGCACGCAGGTCTTCGGCGCGGTGCCACCCGTTTCGCCGGTGGGCGCAACGCGAGCTTCGGGCGCGGCCTCCCCGGGGCCCGACAACGACACGCAGGCCTTCGGTGTCGTACCTCCGGTGGGGACGACACCGCCATACGGGGCGACCTCCCGAGGTCCGGACCACGGCACGCAGGCCTTCGGCGCGTTGCCGGCAGCCCCTCCGGTGGGAACCCAGTCCTACCGGCCCGTTCCATCACAGGGCGCCCCCGCATCGGCCGCGCCCGGTTCCGCCACTCAGGCGTTCGGCGCCGTACCACCTGTGGCCCCGGTCGTCCGGACGCAGTCATACGGCGCGGTGTCCGGTCCGCCTCCGGGCGCCTCTGGGATCGCGCCCCCCGCCCAGGCTGCCGGCACCGGCGCCGCGGCGCCCGGCAACACCACCCAGGTCTTCGGTGTCGCGCACGGTCAGGTCCTGACGCCGCCTCCAGTGAGCCCGCTTGCGGTAGGGGCCCCGTCCGGCGCCACCCCCGAAGCACCCAAGCACGCATTCGGCACCATCCCCGCGAGCGACGCCCGCGCGCCGCTGGGGCGAAGCCAGACCTTCAGTGCCGTCCCGGAAGCACCTGTCGGCTCCAAGAGCCTCTTCGGCTCCGTCCCTCCCGTCGCCCCGCCCGCGGAGCTCTCCGCGCCCCGCACCGCAAGTCCGGAAGCCGAAGCGGCGCACACGTCGAGAGCCCGAGGCACCCAGCCCTTCGGCCTGTCCGCGCTGCCCGAATCCGAAAGCAGCATCGAACTCCCTCCCGAATCCGACGAGCCCTTCGCCTCGCCCGGTGGCCTGTCCGGAGACTTCGGCGCCATGCCGAGCACGGCGTCCCTCGGGGCCACCGCGCAGAGCGGCTCCGCGCCGCGCCGTCCCCCCGTCGAACTCCCACCGGAGCTGCTGGCCGCCGGGCGCGTGTCGACGGACAGCACCCTCGAGTACGCCAGTGGCGCGTCGTCGAGCGTGCGTCCCAAGCTCCTGGTGGCCCTCCTGGTGGGGCTCGCGCTCATCGCCGCGCTGGCGTACTCGTTCCTGAAGGGACGGGAGGCGGAGATTCCCTCGGCCGTGGTCGAGGAGACGGACCGCGCGGCGGTGCTGCTTCGCCGCGATGACTCGGCCTCCCGCGAACAGGCCATCCAGCACGTGCGCGCCGTGATCGCGAAACACCCTCGCTACGTCGAGGCGCAGGCGGAGCTCGCGGTCGCGCTGGCGCTCAACCTGTCCGACCGTCAGGCCGACAGCGAGCGGCTTCGCCTCAAGAGCGAGGCCATCACCCGCGAGAAGGCGACCGCGACCAAGACGCTCCCCAAGGCCGAGCGGGAGCTCCGCCTCAAGGAGCTCCAGCAGGAGGCGGGGACGGTCGCGAGCGACGCCGCGGCCCAGCGGGCCTCCATCGACACCCTCCGCAAGGAGCTCGACACGCAGCGCACCCTGTTGAGCAAGGCGCCCGAGGATGAACCCGCCCCCGCGGCGACCGCGAGGCTGAGAGCGCAGGCCCTGCATGCCGCGGTGCTGGCGGCGCCTGACGCACTGGCCTTGGCGGAGCGGCTGCGCAACGCGGAAGGCGCGCCGCATGTCTGGAGCACGCTGGTTCGGGCCGAGTATGCGTTGAGCGCGAACTCGCCTCCGGACACGCTGGTGGAGGTGTCGAAGGCCCTGGAGACGCTGCGCCAGGCCGACAGCTCGCTGCTCCGGACCTACGTGTTGGGGGCTCGCCTGGCCCTGCGGCAGAAGGACCCGGCGGCGGCGCGTTCACTCCTGGACGACGCGTTGGCGCTCAACCCCGGCCACTCGATGGCGAGCCGGCTGATCGCGCAGATCGACGCGACCCCCGCCGCGCCCTGAAACGACGACCGGCTTCTCCTTCTCCGGGGCTGGAGAAAGTCCAGTCCCGCACCTCGAACCCGAAGCCCGTGGGGGGTGTCCTCCGTGTGATTCCCGGCCCATGGCCGAGGCATGCCTCTTGCTGTACCCAGCGCAAGTTCGAGGACTGGGTGCTTGGGAGGCAGGGTTGATGGCGGAGGTCTTCTTCTGGTGTGCGGTGCTGCTGCTCGCGCACACGTACTTTCTTTACCCCTTGAGTCTTTTTCTGCTCGAAGGGGCCGCGCAGGTACTCAAGAACGCACGCAAGGTGCGACAGGGGGGCGGGGATGAACAGGGCAGGGCCCGGCAGCGGCCGTTGCCCTCGGTGAGCCTGGTCGTGGCGGCCTACAACGAAGCGTCGTGCATCCAGCAGAAGCTGGAGAACAGCCTCGCGCTGGCGTACCCGACGGAGAAGTTCGAAGTGCTCATCGGCTCGGACGGCTCGTCGGACGGGACGGATGACTTGGTGCGCGCCTGCTCGGACGCGCGTGTCCGGCTGTCCCCGGCGCCGCGCGCGGGCAAGACGACGGTGCTGAACCGCTGCATCCCGATGGCGCAAGGGGACATCGTCGTCCTCTCCGACGCGAACACGATGATCGAGCCCGAGGCCATCGAGCGGCTGGTGCGCCACTTCGAGGACCCCGAGGTGGGCGCCGTCTGCGGCAAGCTGCGGCTCTACAACCCGACGAAGCAGGACTACGAGGAGAGCGCGTACTGGAGCTACGAGTCCCTCATCAAGATGTACGAGGGCCGCCGGGGCGCGGTGGTCGGGGCCAACGGCGGGCTGTACGCCATCCGGCGCTCCCTGTTCACGCAGCTGCCGCCGTCCACCATCGTGGACGACTTCGTGATTCCGCTGCGCATCCTGGAGAACGGCTACAAGGTCGTCTACGAGGAGCACGCCGTCGCGCACGAGGAGACGACGGAGGACTACGGCAAGGAGTTCGGCCGCCGGGCGCGCATCGCCGCGGGCAACTTCCAGAGCCTGCGCATGGTGCCGGGGCTGCTGCTGCCGACCGCGGGCTTCCCCGCGTTCGCCTTCTGGTCACACAAGCTGCTGCGCTGGTGCGCGCCCGCGCTGATGGGGCTGGCGCTGGTGGCGAACCTGTTCCTGCTCGACCGGCTCTTCTACCAGTTCAGCCTGTGCATGCAGGTGCTGTTCTACGCGCTGGCGTACCTGGGGAAGACGGGGGTGCTGAAGCGGGGGACGGCGAAGAAGGCCGCGTCGGTCGCGTACTACTTCGTGACGATGAACCTGGCCATCGTCGTGGGTTTCTGGCGCTTCCTGCGCAACTCGCAGCGCGCCGCGTGGGACCGCACGGCCCGCGCGTAGTTCGCGCGGTGGTTTCAACCCGGCCGGAGACCGCTTCCTCGAAAGAGGGGAGGGGGTGTCCGGCCGGTTCGCGTTTCGCGGTGGCCCGTTACCGCAGCGAGGCCACGGGGACGGGCTTGGACGCCTTGGGGCTCGCGGGCAGGACGCTGCCGTAGCCGGCGAAGAGCTGCCCGGTGAGGACGGGATCGCGGTTGGGGCCCGGGTGCCGGAGCATGTCGTTGAGGACCTCGCCCGTCTGCGGGTCACGCCGCAGGTGGGGGCGCTCCAGGTTCATGCGGTAGCGCACCACGCCCCGGCGCACGCGGTGGATGACGGTGACGGTGCCGGTGTTGCTCACGCTCTCGACGATGCCCACGTGGGTGAGCCCGTCGTTGCGGCGGCCGTCGCGGTTCTGATCATACGTCTCGTTGAAGAAGACCAGGTCCCCCGGCGTCGGCCGGCCATTCGAGTACACGCGCCCCCGGGCACGGGTGAAGCGGTACATCGCGGTGACGCCGTTGTCGCCCGGCTGGACGGTGCCTCGGAAGGTGACGCCGGCCTGGGCATAGACGCCCTCGATGAGACCCGTGCAGTCGGAGGGGTACTTCTTGCCCTGGAGCTGGACCTGCGTCTTGCCCACCAGCGAGCGGGCGGTGGTCACCACCTTCTCGCGCGCGTTGGCCGGCGCCGGCGTGGCGGCGGGCTTCGGCCGGGCGGCCGCGGCGCGCGCCTTTCCACCCGGGGCCTTCTTGCCCGGCCGGGGGTTCGCGGCGGCTGGACGCGGCGGTTGGGCGTCGTTGCTCGCGGTGGCCACCGGCTTGGACAGCGGCTCGCGGGGGAAGGCGGGCGGGGAGGCGGACCGGTAGCGCAGGCTGTACGAATCCAGCCACGGCTCGAGCGGCGCTCCCGTGGTGGCACATCCCGTCGCCAGCATGGCGAGGGCTCCCATCAGCGTGATTGTCCTCATGGCGCGACCTCCCTGTAGCGTCCTGGGGCACATGCTCCGCCCAGGAAGCTGTGTCGTCAAAAAACCTACCCAGGCAACCGTCCGTCAGGCCTCGGGTTTCCGGGTGGGCGCGGGTGCGGTATTGCTCCAGGGACATGGCTTCTCTTCGCCGAGCCCTCGCCGTCCTGTTGCTGGCCACTGGCTGCGTTCCTTCTCCGTATGAGCGCGCGGCGAAGACGGACACCATCGACGGCTACCGCGCCTTCCTGCGCGAATACCCCCAGCACGACGAGGTGGACGCCGCCGAGTCCCGGTTGGAGGAGCTGGAGTTCGAGGAGGCGAAGCGGCTGCACACGGTGATTGGCTACAAGCGCTTCCTGGAGGCGTACCCGGACGCGGCCCAGGCGCGCACCGTGAAGACGCTGCTGGAAGGCCTGCGCTTCAACGCGGCGCAGGAGACGAACACCGTGGCGGGGTGGCGCCAGTTCCTCCAGGAGCACCCGGACGGGGCCCAGCGCGACGAGGCGAAGCGGCTGCTGACGGAGGCGGAGGGGCGGGAGCTGGCGACCACCGAGGACCCGCGCAAGCTGGCGGAGTACCTGCGCGCGGCGCCGGATGATCCGCGCCGGCAGGACGTGGAGTCCCGGCTGGACGCGCAGTCGTTCGCCCAGGCGAAGGCCTCCGGCGCGACGAAGCTCTTCGCGTACCTCAAGGACCACCCGGCCGGCGCGCACCGCGAGGAGGCGCGCGTCCTGCTGCTGGGCCTGGAGGTGGAGGGGCTGCTGGTCTCGGGCCTGGTGGACGAGGCCGAGGCGCGGGTGAAGGCCCATCCCCTGGGGCCCAAGCTGACGGCGTTCCCCGAGCGGCTGGCCCGGGCCCGCGCCGAGTCCGCGGCCATGGCCCGCGCGGAGCCCCTGGCCCAGGCGGCCCACGTGGGGCACTACCTGCGGGGCATCGAGGACCTGAAGCGCGCGCTGATGGCGCCCGACGCGTTGGATCGCTGGCAGGCGGCGGAGGAGCTGGGGCAGCACGTCTCGGTGCGGGTGTTGGATCCGCTCCTGGAGGCGCTGCGCGCCGCCCGCAACCCGCTGATCCGCCAGCACGCCTTCGACTCCCTGCGCAGTGTCCTGGCCGCGTTGCCCAAGCCGGTGGCCGAGTACGAGGTGACGTCCCGCCTGGACGCCCTGCGCGAGCGCGCGACGAGCGCCGAGCTGTACCTCACGGTGGCGGTGTTGCTGGACCTGTCCGGCCAGCTCGCGCAGGCCTCCACGGAGTACCAGCGGGCCGCCGAGTCGGGCGCGGCGGACCCCGTCATCCTCCGGCGCTGGGTGCAGATTCGCGAGGAGCGGCGCCAGCACTTCTCCTCGGGCGTGGCGGCGCGGCAGCTCGCGCTCTGGTCGCTGGAGGTGGCGCAGGAAGCCCAGGTGACGCCCGAGGGCCGCGTGCCGCTGGCCTCGGCGCGGCAGCTCTGCGCGGCGGCTGTCAACGCCCGCTTCGCCGCGGACGCCATCGCCCGGGCGCGGGCCGTGAGCACCGAGTTCCCCGAGGACCTGGCGGAGTTCGAGCTCAAGGCCTCGGACGCGAAGCGGCTGGCGGAGGCCCGGCTGGCGGACGCGGAGCTCGTGCTGCGCGAGCAGTCACCGGGCGTCAAGACGTGCGCGGACCGGGGCGTCCGCGAGCGCCTGGAGAACGCCGAGAAGGAGCGCACCGCCGCCCTGAACGCGGTGGCCACGAAGCTTCCGCAGGTGGGGCGGCTCCTGCTGGAGGTGGCGAAGGAGCGGGATCCCTCGCCCCAGGTCCGCGCGGCCGCGTCCGCGAAGCTGACCGCGCTCAACGGCGTGCCCTGAGCCGTCCGGATCCGGATGTCCGAGGCGGGCAGGGCGGTTAGAGTCGGCGCCCCCATGGCCACGCGCACCGACACGCTCCGGGCGGATCCGGCGAGGCCCTCGCTGCGAATCGACTACGCCGCGCTCCTCAACGAGGAGCAGCTCCGCGCGGTCGAGGCCGGTGAGGGCCCCGTGCTGGTCATCGCCGGCGCGGGCTCCGGGAAGACGCGCACGTTGACCTTCCGGGTCGCGCGCAAGCTGGAGCGGGGCGTCCCGCCCGAGTCCATCCTCCTCCTCACGTTCACCAACAAGGCCGCGCGGGAGATGACGCGCCGGGTGGAGGCGCTGGCCGGCGCCTCCGTGGACGTGCGGCGCATGCTCGGGGGCACCTTCCATCACGCGGCGCACGTGCTGCTGCGCCAGTACGCGACGGTGCTCGGCTTCTCCACGAACTTCACCGTGCTGGACCGCGAGGACGCCCGCGACCTGATGGTGACGTGCATCGCGGAGCGCCGGCTCAAGAGCGACAAGCGCTTCCCCCGGCCGGACCTGGTGCTGGACCTGGTGTCGCTGGCCGCCAACCTCCAGGAGCCCGTGTCCCACGTGTTGATGGACCGCCGGCCCCAGCTGCTCCCGCTGGCCCCCGAGGTGCTCGCCGCCGCCGCGCGCTACCAGCAGCGCAAGGCGCAGATGCACCTGATGGACTTTGACGACCTGCTGGTGCACCTCAAGCGGCTGCTCACGCACCACCCGGACGTGCGCCAGGCCCTCACCGAGCGCTTCCAGTGCGTCCTGGTGGACGAGTATCAGGACACCAACCGGCTCCAGGGCGACCTCGTGGACCTGCTCGCGGGCGAGCGCAAGGACCTGACGGTGGTGGGGGACGACTGCCAGTCCATCTACAGCTTCCGGGGCGCGGACTTCTCCAACATCATCGGCTTCCCGGAGCGGTATCCGGGGTGCTCGGTCCACTCGCTGACGCGCAACTACCGCTCCACGCCGGAAATCCTGCGCCTGGCGAACAGCTCCATCGCGCTCAACACGAACCAGTTCCCCAAGGTGCTGACGGCGGCGCGGCCCACGGGGGGGAGGCCCCTCCTCGTCCCCACGCTGGACGCCGCGAGTCAGGCCGTCTTCGTGGCCGAGCGCGTCCTGGCGTTGCGGGAGGAGGGCATGTCCCTGGACGCCATGGCCGTCCTGTACCGCGCCCACAGCCACTCGCTGGAGCTCCAGCTCGAGTTGACCCGGCGCGGCATCCCCTTCCGGGTGCGCTCCGGGGTGCGCTTCTTCGAGCAGTCCCACATCAAGGACGTGCTGGCCCACCTGCGGGTGGTGAACAACCCCGGGGACGAGCTGGCCTTCAAGCGCGTCATCCGGCGCGTCCCAGGTGTGGGACCGGCGACGGCGGAGCACCTCTGGACGGCCCTGCGCGCGCTGCCCGAGGGCACGCCATTGGCGGAGGGGCTGGCCCACGCGGACGTCCAGGCGCACCTGCCGCGCAAGTCCCGGAAGGGGTTCCAGGCCTTCACCGACCTGATGGGGCGGCTCACGGGGGCCGGGGCCTCCGCCGCGCCGGAGCGGCAGATCGACGCCGTGCTGGCGGGGGGCTACGCCGAGTACCTGAAGGCGGAGTTCTCAGCGGAAGAGCACCGGGAGGAGGACGTCCGGCAGTTGGCGGAGTTCGCCCGCCGCTTCGAGGACGTGGCGCGGTTCCTGTCGGAGATCGCCCTGGTGGCGGAGTTCGCGGCGGGGGAGGCCCTGGGGGAGGAGGCGCCAGGGGCCGTCCTGACGCTGTCCACCGTCCATCAGGCCAAGGGGCTGGAGTGGCGGGCCGTCTTCGTCCTGTGGCTGGCGGATGGGCGCTTCCCCCTGTCGCTGGCTACTCGCCTGCCCGCAGAGGAGGAAGAGGAGCGCCGGTTGTTCTACGTGGCCCTCACCCGGGCGCGCGACGCGCTGGCGCTGGTGTACCCCCTGAGCGTGTTGCCCCGGGACGGGGAGCGGATCCTCCTGCGGCCCTCCCGCTTCCTCCTGGAACTGCCCGGCGGGGCGGAGGCACCGTTCGACCGGCACGCCCCGTCCGCCCTGGAGGCGGAGGCCGGGGTGGCCGTGGGGCAGGATGGGCCCCCTCCGGGTGGAACGGACCCGGCGGACTGACACCGTCGCCCAGAAACGCGCACTCGGCAGCGCGACGTGATAGACAGTGGCAACAGGGACGGCGTCTTCCGGCGCGCGCCCCCTCACTTCATGGCGGACAGACCTCGCATCATCGGGATTGACCTGGGCACCACCAACACGCTGGTGGCGTCCGTCCGCAACCGCATCCCGAAGATCGTCCCCACGGACCGCGGCAACCTCACGTTGCCCTCCGTCGTCGCGCTGTCGGCGCGTGGTGATCTGCTGGTGGGCGGGGTGGCCAAGGATCAGATGGTCACCAACCCCAAGAACACGCTCTGGGGGACCAAGCGGCTCATCGGCCGGAAGTACAACTCCAAGTCGGTGGATGACTTGAAGGGGTACTTCCCCTACGACATCGTCGAGGGCGCCAACGGCGACGCGGCGGTGATGATGGGCGGCAAGCTGTACTCGCTGCCGCAGGTCTCCAGCTTCGTGCTCGGCCAGGTGAAGACCATCGCGGAGCAGTTCCTCGGCGGGCCCATCGAAGGGGCCGTCATCTCCGTCCCGGCCTACTACAACGACAACCAGCGCAACGCGGTGAAGGAGGCCGGCCGCCTGGCGGGCTTCGACGTGAAGCGCATCGTCAACGAGCCCACCGCCGCGGCGCTGGCCTACGGCTTCAACCGCGGCCTGGATCAGAAGGTCCTCGTCTACGACCTGGGCGGCGGCACCTTCGACGTGTCCGTGCTGCACCTGGCCGGCAACGTCTTCGAGGTCCTGGCCACGGGCGGCGACGCCTTCCTGGGCGGCGCGGACTTCGACAACCGCATCATGGAGTACGTGCTGGAGCGCTTCCGCGAGGAGACCAAGGTCGACCTCGGCACGGAGAACCCCATCGCGCTCCAGCGCATCAAGAACGCGGCGGAAGCGGCGAAGATCGACCTCACGTTGATCCCCAACGTCGTCATCGACCTGCCCTTCATCGACGAGCGCAAGGGCAAGCCGCTGGATCTGCGCATCCCGCTGACGCGCGAGTTCCTCAACAGCCTCACCGGCGACCTGGTGGACCGCACCTTCGAGATCTGCGACCGCGTCCTCGAGGAGAAGGGCATCTCCCGCGCGGAGATCGACGAAATCATCCTGGTGGGCGGCCAGAGCCGCATGCCGCTGGTGCAGCAGAAGATTCAAGCGCACTTCGGCAAGGCGCCGCGCAAGGGCGTCCACCCGGACGAGTGCGTGGCCCTGGGCGCGGCGCTGCTGGGCGACTCGCTGGGCAGCATCGACGCGGTGACGCTGCTGGACGCGCTGTCCATGCCCATTGGCTACGCGATGCCCAACGGCCGCGTGAAGCGCATCATCGAGAAGAACTCGCTGATCCCCATGGTGAAGAGCTTCCGCCTGCCGCCTCCCAAGGAGCCGGGCTCGCCCTTCATCGAGCTGGACATCTACCAGGGGGACAGCGACCTGCTGGTGGACAACGAATATCTGGGCACCGTGCGCGTGCCCTCGGCCGCGGCCGGCCGGAAGATCGACTTTCGCCTCACCGAGGAGTGTCTGCTCCAGGTGACGGTGGAGGAAGCGAGCGGGATGCGCAAGGTGGACCTCGCCACCCGCGACACGCCGGAGCAGCTCAAGCGGGCGCTCCAGGAAGTCGCGTCGCGCAACACACAGCAGGTGCCCAGCTCCAGCAGCAGCGGGAGCGACGACCGGGGGCTCTTCTCCAGCATCAAGAGCATCTTCCGGAGGGGCTAGGAGTCCAGATGGCGAAGTTCCCGTCGAAGGAGTGGTTGGATGAGGCCGTGCGCCTCACCAATGAGGATCCCGAGTGCGCCATGGCCGGCAAGGGCTGGAAGGGCGACTTCGGGGCGGTGGTGGAGGCCGAGCCCGGCAAGCTGGCGAAGGCCTTCGTCGTCCATGTCGTCCCCGGCGACTGCCGCATCGAGAAGGCGCGCGTGCTGGCGGATCCGGACGACCTGGAGGAGATCGAGCCGGTGTACCTGGCTCGGGCGCCCTACAGCGTCTGGAAGCAGCTCCTCAAGGGGACGCTGGATCCGGTGGAGGCGGTGCTCAAGCGCCGCATCTCCATGAAGGGTGACCTGCAGCCGCTCATCGAGCGCATGAAATACAAGGGCATCGCCGACCGCGTCTTCGCGCAGCTGCAGACGCAGTACCTCGACGAGCCCTGAGCGGGGGAGAGCACATGGGAATCGCGGACGACCTCAAGAAGCAGGCGCTCAACGTGTCCGGCAAGGCCGTGGAGAGGCTCATGGCCGACGACCGCCGGGCCATGGCCATCGCCAACGCCATTGGCAAAGCCCAGCGCGGCAAGCAGGCGCTCGACCGGGGGCAGGAGGAGCTGTTGAAGGCGCTCAACTTCGCGCCCCGCAGCGAGTTCAAGGCCCTGGGCAAGCAGCTCTCCGGCCTCAAGCGCCGGCTGCGTGAGCTCGAAGAGAAGCTCGGCGAGCTGTAGACGAAAATGCGTTGACACCTGAGCGGGCGAATGGCATCTACACCCGCGTTCGCCGCTGGCAACACCAGCGGCGGGCAGCAGACAGCAGAAGGGCGTATAGCTCAGCGGTAGAGCACTGCCTTCACACGGCAGGGGTCGCAGGTTCAAACCCTGCTGCGCCCACTCAAGAAAGGCTGTGAGTCCAACTCGGGACTCACGGCCTTTCTGCTTTGCGGGCCACGGCTTCGGCCTCCGCGCGAAAGCAAGAAGCCCACCCCGCGGACCTCGCGGCGTGGGCTCCTCGGAAGGGGTTCCGGGTGAAGCGCCGGCCTGGGCCGTGGCTCAGGCCTTGGGCACTTCGACGGTGGGCGTCTGCCGTGCCTTGATGAGCGAGGCGACGATGCTCGCGCCCAGCAGGCCGGCGATGACGCCCAGGGACACCGCGGGCGGCACCTTCACGAAGTCGATGATGGCCATCTTGGTGCCGACGAAGACGAGCACCGCGGAGAGGCCCACCTTCAGGTAGCTGAACTTCTCCACCGCGCCGGCCAGCATGAAGAACATGGAGCGCAGGCCGAGGATGGCGAAGATGTTGGACGTGAAGACGATGAAGGGGTCCGTCGTCACGGCGAAGATGGCGGGGATGGAGTCGAGCGCGAAGAGGATGTCCGACGCCTCCACCAGCAGCAGCGCCATCAGCAGCGGCGTGGCCAGCTTGCGGCCGTTCTCCACGGTGAAGAAGTGGTGCCCGTCGAAGTTGGGCGTGGAGGGGATGGTCCGCCGGGCCAGCCGCATCAGCGCGCCGTCCTCTGGGTTGTCCTCCTTGTTGCGCTGGAGGAACAGCTTCACGCCCGTGAGGATGAGGAAGCCGCCGAACACGTAGATGAGCCAGTGGAAGCGGGCCAGCATCGCCACGCCCGCGAAGATCATGATGGCTCGCAGCACCAGCGCGCTGAGGATGCCCCAGAAGAGCACCCGGTGCTGGTACAGCGACGGGATTCGCAGCGCCGAGAAGATGACGACGAAGACGAAGATGTTGTCGACGGAGAGCGACTTCTCGATGAGGTAGCCGGTGATGAACTGGAGGCCGGGCTCGGGCCCGAACTTCCACCAGACTCCCACGCCGAAGACGAGCGCCAGGCTGACCCAGATGGCGCTCCACCCCAGCGCCTCCTTGAACTTCACCACGTGGGCCTTGCGGTGAAAGACGCCGAGGTCGAGCGCCAGCATCGCGACGACGAAGGCGACGAAGCCGGCCCACAGGCCCGGGCTCCCGACGCTTGGGAAGGTTTCCATATAGGAGCGTCAGATAAGAGTCACCCGAGGCTTCTACAAATAGGAATTCCAGGAGGACTCCATCGGAAAAACCGAAGGACCCTGGCAAATTGCGGCGCGCCGCCCTCTGGCCTGGAGGGCACACGGGCAACCAAAAACCTCCCAATGGGTTGGGATGCGGTCTGGAAGACGATGGGTTTGGAATCGTCCCGGTTGGAAAAATCAAACACGGGGCTATGAGACCAGCCAGGCGTCACCGTCCCTGAGGATTGTTCCCCCCCTCCCGACGGAGCCGACGCGACGACCCCACTCCCGGCGATAGGCGCCGGGGGCTTCGTCACGCTCATGCCTCAAGCAGTAAGGACGCTATTTTGACTCGGAACCGTTTTCTGTCCTCGACGTGTGGCGCTCTCTTCGCTCTGGCTGCCATCACGGGCTGCGGAAGTAACGTTGGCAACGAGGACTCCAATGAGCCAGGGCGGACCGAGACCCCTGGCCAGACTCCCCAGCGGCCTGCTCCCTCTCCGTCCGAGCAGACGCCTGGCGAGCAGACTCCGGAGGCGCCGGCGCCCGGGAGCTCTGACGGTGATGGCACTTCGCCGGACGAGCCTGTCGCCACCACGCCTCCGGACGAGCAGCCGTCGGAGGATTCCGAGCAGCCGTCGGACGAGCCCGAGGCGCCCTCCCAGTCAGGACAGGACACGTTCGGTGTGACGATGCTCCACCCGACCCTCCAGGGCGGTGAGGAGTGGTTCCTCGCGGAGAACGCGACGAACGACAAGCGGTTCGACCCCCAGAACAACATCACCCGCAACTCGGACGGCTCCTGGAACCTCAAGAGCAACAAGGTCCGCATGTCCGTCTTCACGTCGACGGGCTACAAGCCGAACGAGATCGCCACGTATGACCGGGATGTGCTCGCCAGCCGCGGCTACATGCAGTCGCCGAACGACTGGAAGAACATCGAGATGACGGGCTTCGTGAAGCTCAACGCGGCGTCTGACATGTCGGACAACTTCGACCTCTACGCGCGTGGCGGCAAGCACAACGACAAGTACGAGGGCTGCGAGGGCAGCAGCTACAAGGCCGCGCTGCACTTCGACGGCCGCGCCCGCTACCAGAAGGAGACGTGGCACGTCTCCTACGACGCGGCGCCGTACAAGAAGGCCACCACGCCGCTGACCGGCCGTTGGGTGGGCTTCAAGGCGGTGATGCGCAACAAGCAGGTCAACGGCAAGGAGGCCGTGCACCTGGAGCTGTACCTCAACGACAACGCGGACAAGGTCACCTGGGAGAAGGTCTACGACTTCGTGGACGCGGGGGACTGGGGCGGTGACGCGGAGCACTGCGGCGGCTCCGTGGGGGCCATGCCCATCACCTGGGGCGGTCCGATCGCCACCTTCCGTTGGGACAGCACCGAGGACGTCGACTTCAAGTGGCTGTCCGTTCGTGAAATCCAGCCGGAATCCACCCGCTGAGACGGAGCGTGCCCGCTGATGGGGGGCACGCCTGAACGGAAGCTCCCGGAGGCCAAGGGCGCGGAGGACCTGCCAGGGACCTTCGCGCCCTTCGTGCGTCCATGGACGGCGGCGTCCATCCACCGGGAGGGTGGCACGTGGGCCTTCGGGCTCCCCACCTTGCGGGCGCCGACGCGCCAGCCAGCCGCCGGCGGCCCTGTGTTCGGGCTCGGCGCTCAGGCCGGCCCGCTGGCTGTCAGAGAGGAAGACGTCCCATGCTGATTACGTTCCTGGGCCACGCCGGGTTCATCGTCGAAACGGCGGAGGCGCTCGTCGTCATGGACCCCTGGTTGTCGTCCCGCGGGGCATTCGACTCGGCCTGGATGCAGCTGCCGTGCAACCACCACCTGGCGCCGCTCGTCCGGGAGAAGCTGGAGACGCCGGGCAAGGAGCGCTTCCTCTACGTCAGCCACGAGCACAAGGACCACTTCGACCCGGAGTTCCTGGCCACGGTGCGCAAGCGGGACTTCACGGTGCTGGTGCCTCGCTTCCACCGCTCCGAGCTGCAGGACGTGTTCGCCCAGTATGGCTGCAAGCGCGTCGTCGCCTGCGAGGACGGTCACGAGGTGCCCATCAAGGACGGCTACATCAAGCTGTTCGTGTCCGAGCAGGGGACCAATCGTGACTCGGCGGTGATGGTGCGTGGGGATGGGCAGTGCTTCCTCAACATCAACGACTGCAAGCTGCACGACCGGATGGTGCGCATCGTCGCGGAGGAAGGCCCCATCGACGTCTTCTCCGCGCAGTTCTCCGGGGCCATCTGGCACCCCACCTGCTACGAGTACGCGCCGGAGACGTACGCCGCCATCTCGCTGAAGAAGCGGGAGAGCAAGTTCGAGGCGGTGGCCCGCACGCTCGAGGTCATCCAGCCAAGGGCGTACATCGCCGCGGCGGGCCCGGCGGCGTTCCTGGACCCGGCGCAGTTCCACCTCAACTTCGAGAAGGTGAACATCTTCCCGAACGCGACGCAGCTCTTCGCGTTCCTCCAGCAGCGGCTGCCGGCGGGAACCACGCGCTACCTGGAGCCCATGCCGGGGGACGTGCTGGACGTGACGTCGTTGGAGTTCGCCTCGCAGGTGCCCGAGCGGGTAACGCCGGAGAACTTCAAGACGTACCTGCACGACTACGCGAAGCGGCAGGAGTCGGTGTTCCGCGAGCGGCGCCGGAACCTGCTCGTCGCGGAGGTGGCGGAGATTCACGACCGGCTGCGCACGGAGCTTCAGCGCAAGCTGGACCTGCTGGACCTGCACGAGCGCGTGGGGATGCCGCTGTACGTCGAGCTGACGGAGGCGCCGGGCAAGCTGCTGCGCGTGGACTTCAAGGCGCGGCGCGTGCACGTGGTGGCGGAGATTCAGGAAGCGGTCCGGTACACGATGACGACGAGCGCCGCCGACGTGGGCCGCGTGCTGGACCGGAAGCTGACGTGGGAGGACTTCCTGCTGTCCTTCCGCCTGAAGCTGAGCCGCAACCCGGACGTGTACGAGCCGGTGCTGCACGGCTTCCTGGGCGTGGAGATTGAAGACATGCGCGAGTTCTGCGAGGGCATCCGCTCCACGGAGTCGCAGCGCGAGCGCACGGTGGTGGAGGCGGGTGGCAAGCGGTACGCCATCCAGCGCTTCTGCCCGCACCAGGGGGCGGACTTGTCCGAGGGGTGGGTGGAGGAGGGCCGCTACCTGGTGTGCCCGCGCCACCGCTGGCAGTTCGACCTGGAGGCGGGCGGCGTCTGCGCGCAGAACGGCTCATCGCTCTGCGCGGAGGTGCTGCCGGAGCGGGACGAGAAGCCCCAGACGCCCGCGAAGGACCCGCAGCCGCAGCTGTGACGTGAGGGGCTTGGCCCCCGAGGCCGCGGAGGTGCCGCGGCTTCGGGGCGTGGCCATGCGTCGCGGGGGCGCTGCTGCCTGAGGTGGGGAAGGCGCCTGGCGGCCCTGGACGACCGGCGCGCGGTGACGTCGCGGCCGGTGCCGCGTCAGGGCAGCGGCGCGGAGAGCTGGAGCGCCAGGCGGACGTTGTCCGAGCGAATCCCCACCGGGGCGCCCTGCGCGAGCGCCTCCTCGGGCACCGTGCCGCTCCAGGCGAGCGTGTCATCCACCCAGACGCGCAGCGTCGGTCCATCGAACCTGGCGCGCAGCGTGTGGGCCACACCGGGCTCGAGTGGCCTCAGCGCGGTGTGCTGGTTCGGCCGCACGATGGTGTAGCCGCGGTTGCCACACTCACGGCTGAGGTGCTGCCCCGGGTTGCGCTTGAAGTTCACGACGAGCCCCGGCTTCGGCGCCAGACGCCACATCGCGTACAGCACGTTGCACGCATCCACCGCGAACAGCTTGAGGCCCACCTGTTGCCGCTGCTCTCCCGATGCGAGGGCCACCTGATTCGTCGTGGGACCGAGCAGGGTGAAGCGCAGCTCCACGGCGCTCGTCGAGCTGCCCGGGACGACCGCGCGCATCCGGGGACCCTCGACGAGGAGCTGCTCGTCCGGGCCTGGCTCCAGACTGCCCTCGGTGACCTTCATTCGGGAGAGTGGAACGGGAATCATCGTGCCCTTGCCTTTCTTCTGAGCTTGCCCCCGCCGTGCCGGCTCACCACGTGGGTCCGGGGTCGGGGACCGCTCCGGTTCGTCCATTCGTGCGGGGCTCGCTGCCAGCGGGACCGCGTGGACAGGAGCAGGCGTGGGCGGCGTGGGCACATGAGCGGCGGGTACGTCCCCAGCCGCGGCGCTCCGAGTGAGCAGTCCGGCCAGGACCGCGCCCGCGATGCACCCGCGGCGCGAGCCGCTCGGGAGCTTGCGAGTGCTCGCTCGCCCTGGATGCGCCGTGTCGAGACCACCGGCGGGCGCGGGTTGGCTTGCCGCGTCCGCGCCATCGTCAAACGGCCTCACTGTGCCCGCGCGCCCAGGAACGTCTGCAGCGACTCCACATGCGCGCGCAGATAGGCCTGCTCGGCCCGCAGCCGGGTCAGCTCGAGCATGACGTACCCCCGGAAGCGGCGAATCTCCCGCGTCTGGAGCGCCTCCATCGATTGGAGCTGCGCCTCCAGGTCCGACACCAGCGTGCTCACCTCGCGCAGCCGCCCCTCCTCGGTGCGCTGCACGACGCGCAGCTCGGAGATCAGCTCGTTGATGCGCTGGGGAACGCCCGACACGTCATCGAGCGTCGCCTTGCGCCGGCCCTCCCGCGCCCGGGCATTGGCGGAGCCCTGCCACAGATGCCCCAGGTTGTAGCTCAGCGTGAGTTGTCCGAAGAGCGGCACGTCCTGGTCGACATCGATGAGCCTGTCGTAACCGCCGCGCAGGCTCAGCCGCCACGCGCGGGAGCGGCGCAGTGAGCCGTTGTACTCCTCGAACTGGTCATCCGCGGCGCGCAGCTCGTTCAGCACGCCCTCCAGCCGCTCACCGGCCTTGAACCGGGGCCGCGACGCCAGCCGCTCGCGAGCGACCTGCGTATTCATGGCGAGCTGCCGCAGCCCATCCAGCCGCACCTGCACGGCGTTCATCTCCTCCAACGTCACCTGGCCCTGCTTCAGGTCATTGCGCAGGGCCGTGAGCAGCGCCTCGGCGTGGGGCAGGGCGTCTTCGAGCACCCGGGCGCGGGCCTCCAGCGCGGACTCCTCGCCCAAGCCGTTGCCCTGCCGGATGGCGGACTCCAGCACGATGAGGGCGCGCTGCCGGCGGCAGTCGGCCTCCGCGCGCCGGCGGATGGCCCGGCCGCGATACAGCCCGACGATGTCGTAGTTGAGCCCCGCCGTCACCCGAGGCGTCGGTTCTCCCAATGGCGTGGTGCCGGCGCCCGCCGTGGCCTCACCCGCGTTGACCACGCCGAAGGCGGCGAACAGCTCGGGCGCCACTTCGAGCGCGGCCTCCGCGCTGCCCACGCCGCGCACGAAGTCGCAGTAGCCGGCGGCCCGGTCCTCGTCGGCGGACGCCGCGATTTCCCCCGCGGGAGAAGGGCCCGGCTGGGCCAGCGCAATCTGCGCGGCGAGCGACAGGAGCGCGCCGCATGTGACGGTCTTCCGCATAGTCGAGTGTCTCCGGCCCCAAGGCCGTCTCCAGGCAAGGGTGGGTGGGCTCACAGCAGCAGCGGTGGGCGGCCCAGGTGCAGCAGGTCTTCCCGGGCGGAAGGGCCGTCCGTCAGCTGGATCTCCACCATCACGCCGCGCAGCATGTACTGGCGGATGGGGTGCTTCATGGACACCTCGCCCTCGAGGATGCGGCCGATGACCCCGACCTCGTGGCACCAGATGACCTTGGCCGTGCAGGCGTACAGCGGCGTGCCTTGCTCCGCGTTCGGGATGTTCTCGTAGGGCACGAAGGCGACGGTGAGGTCCTTCTCGATGGCCTTGAGGTACGGCGAGGCCCGCAGCGAGGCAATCAGCGTGTCGTAGCGCAGCGCGACCTCATCCAGGGCGGCCAGGTCCGTCTGGAGGCTCTTGAGCGTCGCCTCCGCGCGGGCCTGCTCCAGGACGGAGTGCGTGTACTCGCGCTCCAGCAGCAGCACGTCGGACGTCATGCCCTGGGGCGTCTCGCGCTTGCCCATGCCGGACTGCACCGCGGAGAGGCCGGCGATCTCCCGGTGGAGCGAATCCAGCCGCGTCTCCAGATCCACCGAGGACTGTGCCAGCGACAGGTTGCTCTGCGCGAGCTGCGCCAGGTGGTGGTTGATGGTGAGCTTCTCCTCCTGCTCCAGCAGCCGGGCGTCATACAGGGCGTCGGTGCGCGTGCGGGCCAGGCCCGCATAGGCGCGGTTCGACTGCATGATCTCCGCCCGGGCGCTGCTGTACTCCCGGCGCAGGAGCGACAGTCGCTGGGCCACGCGGTCCCGCGCGTCCCGTTCCCCGCGCAAGGCCACCAGGAAGCGCTGCTGGAAGGCGCGCTCCGCCTCGATGGTGCGCTCCGCGTCGGAGATGCGGTTCTCCACCGAGCGCCGGTCCGACAGCACGTGATCTCTCGCGGACGTCTGCGCGGCGACCTGGGTGTTGAGCGTGAGGATCTGCTCGTCCGTGGGCGAGATGACCGTGGGTGACACCCAGCCCCGGCTGACCAGGAAGAAGCCCTGGACGGAGAGGAAGGACACCAGGCCCAGCATGATGAGCGTGAGCAGCAGCGAACCGACGAACTTGTAGGCCGAGACAGCGATGCTGTTGACCCGATTGGCGACGCGTTGGTTCATGGCGTAGAGCCCTCACCAGCATGGGTGGGAGGAAAGCGGCCCCCGGAGTCCACGGGGGACGGTGCGGGGGCGGTGTTGGCGCTGCCCCGCGTCTCCCAGCTCCCCGAGTCCAGTGTCAGCAGCGCGAGCGGCGTGAAGAGCGCGTACGTCACGGGCATCAGCAGGGCCATGGGCAGGAAGCTGGCGCCGTGAACGCGCCGCTCCGCCGGAAGGTGCCGCGTCTCGATTCGATAGATGACTCCCAGCAATCCGATGACGAGGAAATGGAAGGCGAGGATGTCCCAGAACTCTCCGGTGAGGACGTTGTGCACGATGACCAGCGGGTACGACAGCAGCAGCGCGAGCTGGGACACGTAGTGGACCGTCACCACCGGGTGCAGCCGCCACGCGTGGGACAGCCCGCCGAGCAGGTCCACCAGGTTGGAGCGGCGCCAGCGCAGCTGCTGGGAGAAGTACCCGGCCAGCGTCGACGGCGCGGCGGTGAAGCAGAAGGCGTCCAGCGTGTAGACCGTCTCGTAGTCGTGCTTGACGATCTGCCGCGTGAGGAACCGGTCCTCGCCGTACTTGATGGGAATGCCCGCGATGGCGCGGGCCTCCAGGATGGGCTCCAGCTCCAGCAGCACGTGGCGGCGGTACGCGGTGAGGCAGCCGGACAGGCACATCACCTGGCGGAAGCTGCGCTCCAGGTCCTTGAGCCACTCCTGGGCGAAGTGGAACTTGATTTCAATCATCCGCGTCATCCAGTTCTGATGACGGTTCGTCACGTACGTGCGGCCGCCCACCGCGGCGATGCGGGGGCTGACGAAGCGGCGCACCAACTGGCGCACGGCCGCCTTGTCCACGATGACGTCCGAGTCCACCGAGACGATGATTTCGGCCTCGGTGGCGGCCTTCACCGCGCGGTTGATGCCCTTGCGCTTGCCCATGTTCTCCGGGTTGCGCATGACGATGACGTTGGGATTTCCCTCCGCCGCCTTCAGGGCCCAGGCGTAGCTGTCATCCTTCGAGCAGTCATCCACCACGACGATCTGCAGCAGGTGGCTGGGATAGTCCTGCTCCAGCAGGCTGCGCACGCCGTGGTAGATGCCCTCGCCTTCGTTGAAGAGCGGAATGACGATGGCGACACGCGGCAGATACGTGTCGTCCACGCGGTCGAATTGTCGCCCCTTCAGGCGCCGTAGCAGCGGCCCGAGGACATAGCGGTTCATCAGAACCACCATGAAGAGTAACTGAATTGGAAAGAGCTCCATCCGTCCCTGTCCCCCATCACGCCACCAGCGGCTCTTTTCGCGGCCCCCCCTGCCTCCGCGCCTCCACTCCGAGCGACGAGAAGGTGGGAGGGGGCGAGGGTGTGTGCCAACTGCCTCGGGGGTCAGCTTCACTGGCCATCAGTGGCCACGACCCCCACACCGAACCCCGCGAGGGCAGGCCGCGGTGATAAAAAGCGGCCATGTCGACCGCCTTCGAGCCCCTGGCGCTGCGCCCGGACGAGGTCCATGTCTGGATTGTCGAGCCCGAGCGCATCAACGACCGGACGCTCCTGGACGCCTACTGGGCGCTGCTGGATGCGAAGGAGCGTGACAAGCAGCAGCGCTTCCGCTTCGAGCGCCACCAGCGCCAGTACCTGGTGAGCCACGCGCTGGTGCGGCTGTCCCTGTCTCGCTACGCGCCGGTGGCGCCGGAGGCCTGGGCCTTCGACACCAACGAATACGGCCGGCCCGTGGTGCGGGGGGAGTGGGGCCCCCGGCTGCGCTTCAACCTGTCCCATACGGACGGCATGGCGCTGGTGGCGGTGGGCTGGGATTCGGAGCTGGGCGCGGACGTGGAGGACGCGCAGCGGCCCGGCGAGACGGTGGAGATCGCCGACCACTACTTCGCCGCCTCCGAAGTGGCGGCGCTCAAGGCGCTACCTCCAGAGCGGCACCGCGAGCGCTTCTTCGAGTACTGGACCCTGAAGGAGTCCTACATCAAGGCGCGAGGCGCGGGGCTGTCCCTGCCGCTGGATCAGTTCGCCTTCCACCTGGAGCCGGGCCAGGCGCCGCGCATCTCGTTCGACCCGCGCATGCGGGACGTCCCCGAGGCGTGGCAGTTCGTGCAGCTGCGCCCCTCCGAGCGGCACCAGGCGGCGGTGGCGGTGAACCGCCCCCGGGGCACGCCGCTGACCGTGCGCTGGCAGTTCACCGTGCCGCTGGCCGGGGATACGCCGCCCAGGTTCCAGGCGGCGTAGCGGGGTGGCTCAGGCCGCGGTGCCCGTCCACCGCGCCAGGTCCTCGCGGATGTTCGCGAGGATGGCGTCACGCTGCGACTTGATGAAGAAGTGGCCGCCGGAGAAGAGGCGGACGCGGACGTCCTCGCTCGTCGTCTCGTCGCGCCACCGCTCCAGGTTCTCCGTGGGGACGTGTTTGTCCTCGGGCGAGCCGATGACGGAGAGGGGCACGGACAGCTTCGCCGTCTGCGTGCCGTTCTCCGTGAAGGCGATGGCGAAGTCGGCGCGGAGCATGGGGAGCACCAGCTCCAGCAGCTCGCGGTGCTTGAAGATCTCCTCGGGCGTCCCGTCGTAGCGGCGCAGGGCCTCGATGAACTGGGCCTCGGGCAGCAGGTGGATGGGCTCGCGGTTGTTCACCGCCGGCGGCCCCGCGGCCCCGAGGAACAGGCCCAGCGGGCGGGGGCCGTTGCGTGCCTGGAGCCGGCGCGCGAGCTCCAGGGAGATGCGGGCGCCCATGCTGTAGCCGAAGAAGGCGAAGGGCCGGTCCAGCAGCGGCGCCATCGCGGGCAGCACCGCGTCCAGGAGGGTGGACAGGTTGTCGATGGGCTTCTCGGACAGCCGCCGCTCACGGCCGGGGAGCTGCACGGGGCACAGCTCCACGCCCGCGGGCAGGCCCTGGGCCCACGAGTTGTAGATGGCGACGCTACCGCCGGCGAAGGGGAAGCAGAACAGCCGAACGCGCGGGTCCGTCAGCGGCTTCCGGGTGGGGAACCAACGGTCAGGGGCTTGAGGGCTCGAGTGGGACGCGCTGTGCATGACTGGGAACCTCTGTCGCATGGGCATGGAAAACGGGTCAAGTCCCCGAGTCCAGTCGCCGTGTTAGCGTCTCCGCGTGTCGGACGCGCGTGGCAGAGGGGTTTTCACGCCGTGTCGGGGGAGCTTCGATGCAGCGCTCGGTGGGCTTCATTCTCTGGCTGACGGGCTTGTCCGGGGCGGGCAAGAGCACGCTGTCGCGCGCCCTGCGGGCGCACCTGGCGCCATCGCGGCCCGTGGAGGTGCTGGATGGCGACGAGGTCCGCACCTGGCTGTCTCGCGGACTGGGCTTCACCCGGGAGGACCGGGAAGAGAATGTGCGTCGCATCGGGCACGTGGCCCGGCTGCTGGCGAAGCATGGCGTGGGGGTCATCGCGGCGGCCATCTCGCCGTATGCGAGCTCCCGCGAGGAGGTCCGCGGACTCGCGGCGGAGGCGGGCGTCCCCTTCGTGGAGGTCTTCGTCCAGGCGCCGTTGGAGGTGCTCATCGCCCGGGACGTGAAGGGGCTCTACAAGAAGGCCCTGGCGGGGGAGCTGGCGCACTTCACGGGGGTCTCGGACCCCTACGAGGTGCCCGAGGCCCCCGACGTCACGGTGCGCTCGGACGTGGACTCGGTGGAGGCCGGGCTGCGGCGCGTGCTGGAGACCTTGCGGCAGCGCGGCCTGCTGGGGCCGTCCGCGGCGGCGTGAGGCCACCGCGGACGCCTTGGCGGGACTAGGTGAAGATGCGCTCCATCTTCACGTAGGGGCGCTCGGCCTGGATGCCCTTGGCGCGGCAGTGCTCCAGGAACTTGTTTGACTCGACGATCTGCGGGGCCTTGTCGTCGTACACGAGGACCATCACGTGGCGCAGCCAGGGCTCCTGGCCCATGGCGTAGACGTAGACCTCCTTGGGCGACAGGTAGTTGGTGATTTCAATGGCGCGGGCGCTGTCCGAGCCGTTGAGCCGGCGGGCCTGGTCCATCTTCCGGGGCAGGGGATTGCTGAGCAGCGGGCCGTACATCCAGCTCATCGGGCCGCCCTCGCACTCCATGCCGATGAAGAGCACGTCGATGCTGCCGATGATGTCGCGCAGGTGCTGATACATGCGCGGCTCGATGGCGTTCGAGTCCGCCGCCATCAGGATGGACTTGCCGCCCAGCCGCACCAGGTGCGCCGTCTTGGCCTGGATGGCCAGGTCGCTGTGCTCGCCGAGGAAGGGCAGGCCGGTGATGGAGCCGCCGGGGACCTCAATCTCCTGGAGGTCGTCGATCTCCACCACGTTCTTGAAGCCGTTGTGGTGGAGCATCAGCCGCAGCGACGGGTCCGCCAGCGAGTTGCCGTTGTTGCGCGGGACGATGATGCAGCCCACCCGGTGCCGGAGCTGGATGAGCGTCTCCATCATCAGGTGGTCGGCGTGGCCGTGGGTGAGGACCACGTAGTCGATGCGCTCGGGCAGGTCGGAGTGCGTGTAGCGGGGGATGTCGGTGGGGAACTCGTAGCTGATGACAGGGTCGGTGAGGATGCTGACGTCCTTCGTCTCCATCAGCACGCAGGCGTGGCCGAAGTAGCGCACGCGCACGCCCTCACCGGTGTAGCGCTCGGCGCGGCGGGGCTCGGCGTCGGTGAACAGGGCGGCGAAGGCCTCGGCGGCGGAGGCGGGCACGCCGAGCATCTCCGCGACCTGCCCGGGCGAGCCGGCCGTGTGGCGCATGCGGAAGAGGGCGTCCAGGCCTTCGTGCTTGTAGGGGACCTTCAGCCACAGCGGCGTGTCCTCCTCCAGCCGGGGCGTGCTGAAGATGTAGGGGCGCCAGTCGCCGTCCACCTGCATCAGCGTCACGCTCTGCGACGACTCCTTGTTGAAGGGGCTGCGGTACAGGAGCGGCTCGATGAAACGTGCGCTGGCGCGGTTGCTCAAGTCGTACGTCAGCTCGACGTAGCCGCGGAGGAGGTCCGGCACCTTGGCGTAGAGGCTCTCCAGGGAGCCGCCGTTGTTGGGGGCCATGAGCTGCTCGAGCTCGGCCACCGCCTTGGTGTACGCGAGCATGTTGGCCTGCTCCTTCTGCGTCCGCTCCAGGAGCTCCTTCACGCGAGGGGCCTTCGCCGCCGGATGGTTGATGAACGGGCCGCCCATCAGCATGGGGTTCTTGAGGGCCGCCACGTGCACGTCCGGGTTCGCCACGAAGGACTGCATCAGCTTCTGGTGCAGGTTCGTCACGAAGAGGGGGGCCGTCGCCGGGGACAGCAGGTACCACCACGCGTACCACTGGTTGTACAGGGGCTCGATGGCGACGTTCGGCTTGAGGTACATCGGGCGGTCCAGCATGGCGGTCTCCTCCGAGCGAGGTCCGGTAAACGTCGGGAAGTTGGCAAAGTCGGGCCCCGTAGATACACGGATTCGAGCGGCGATGCACGGCTTGGACGCAGCGCATCTTTTGCGCCACGCCCGCCGTGCGAGCATCCGGGCGCAACCCTTTCACCGCGCAACTCGAGCAAGGAGCGTCCCGATGAAGGCAGCGTGGAGTGCTGTGTTGGCCCTGGCCGTGGGGATTGTCGTGGGCTGTGGCGCTGGCGTCGTCGAAGCCGACGGCGCGGAGGCGTCACTCACCACGTCGGAAGCGGCCCTGGCCGTCTGTGGCGACGGCGTCTGTGAGCTGGGCGAGCGCAGGACGTGTCCCGCGGATTGTCCGCAGGGGGAGTTCTGCGGGAACGGACAGTGCTGCCCTGGCGAGACGATGCGTTCGTGCCCCCAGGACTGCAGCCAGGGCGACCCGGGGCAGTTCTGCTACCGCTCTCACTGAGTCGGTCCGCGGACGCGCGAGCGATGGAGTCCTCATCGCTCGCGCGCCGTACCGCCGCATCAAGTGGGGGGCGGGGTGACTACCTCGCGAAGCAGCCGTAGACCTTCTCGTAGTGGAGGGTCCGGGTGCCGGTGAGGACCGCTTCCGGATCGCTGCATCCGCATTGGAACTCTCCGACCTTGGTGAGCTTCGCGGCCTCCGCGTAGTATGTGATGACGTAGTCGCGGCCGGTGAAGTCACGACACGGGACGGCCTGCGCCTCCGTCTCGCTGGTGGTGGCCTCCTCTTCGACGCCGCCACAGCCCGTCATCAAGCCCACTGCCAGCAGACCCGCCATGATTCCTGCGCGCATGTGTTCCCCTTTTCCTGGTGAAGTGCTGCTCACCGATAATACATGGAGAAGACAAGCCATTCACATGAGGGCGCTGTGTGTTGTCGTTCGGCTACGGCTGGAGGGTGTTCATGGCATGTGTGGGTGAGCGCAGATTGAAGTGCGGCACGCACTTGTTGTCTGGGTTTTGTGCGACGTGGCGAGCAGTGTCTTGTGTCTGACGCTGTTGGGAGGCATGCCTCCAGTTCGCGCCTCCGCTCCTTACTCAGTTCCAATCGGTTCATGCCCGTTCAGCCTGCGACCGCCGGCGGACGCATCTGAGCTGCAAATGGGTCGAGGGCCCCAGCACTTGACGAACCCCGAACTCGTTCCTACCCCTGCTTTCTTTTTCACGGGAGGGGCGTCACAGAATGAAGCTGAGCAAATGGGGCACGTGTGTCCTCGCGCTGATGGTCGTGGCCTGCGGTAACCTGGTTGAGACGGCTCAGCCGCTTGAATCCACCCAGGGAACGCTGCGGTTGCCGCTGACCGCGCCGAGTCCCGAGGGAGAGGTCAAACTGGTGGGGGCCGCGTTCAACATTACGGGTGCTCAGACGGTGTCCATCTCGGACACGTCGGCCGACACGCTGACGGTGCCTCTCATCGAGGGCGATTACACGATCGAGTTGGCTGGGAGTTGGCACCTGGAGCACGTATCGGCACCCAGCACGCCCCTGATGGCCGAATTGCTGTCGCCCCCCGTGCTGGCTTTTTCGGTGAGCAAGGGAACGATGACCGAGGTACGCTACCTCTTCAAGCGCGCGGGCAGCGGCAGTGTGGACGTGGGTGTCTCGGTGGACAACGGCGGCTCCATTTCAGGAACCTTGACGTTCACCCAGCACGAAGGCCCCACGGACTCCGAGTTCGCGTCGCTCGTAGGCAAGAGCGTGCCCTTCGTCATCAGCTTCGAGACATCTCGCGTGGTCAAGTTGGGCGGTGGCGCGAAGGCGATCTCCGTGGAGACCGGCCCCATCTTCGTTCAGTTCGGCGGACGGGACGGGGCCCTGCTGGAGAAACATGTGTCGCCCTTCTTCAAGGGCCAGACGACCGCCTTTAACGTGAGCAGCTTGTCGGACGGCTATCAGGTGCTCAGCAATTTCGCGATCGAAGGCGTGGGTAGCGGCACTCCGCTTGATTTCACCTCGTATGAGAGCCAGCCGTTCAGGGGCTCCGTGGACGGAGGGGGATACCCAGCGGCGACCGCCTTCGAATTCCAGTCCACCATGATCTTCAGCCTCCACGCATTCGGAGATCTGAGTGGCACATTCGCCGGCACGGTGGTTCCCAAGTAGTCGCCCGAGTCAGCGTCCCTCGGGCATGCCACGTCCGCGCAGTCGGGGGCCCAGCGGAGACCGCAGATCGCTTCGTCCCTCCGCGAGGCGTTGGGGTAGCGGGAGGGGCGCCTCGGCAGCGCTCCCTCCTCCGGGGGCGTGTTTACGCCCCTGAGCGGCAATCCAATTGCCATTTCGGGCAATAGCAGACGAGAGGATTGTCCATGGGCGTCGGTCACCAGAGTTGCACTGGCCCCTGGAGGGACATGACTCCTCGTGGAGGGCTCTTCAAATCGGGTGAGTGCAAGCCGCATCGGCCGCCGAAGTCGTCTCCAGGGAGACTCCCTGCGAGGCAACCTCCGCCAGTCCGTCATCGACATCGCTGGTCCCGGTGGCCATGGACCTCAGGGTGCTCTGCTTCGAAGCCACGGGCCTCCGGCTGGCACAGGACTGGCGCGAGGGGTGACCCCAGGTTGCGTGACGCATCCGGCAGGGGCGGCTAGACGCTTCTTCCTCGACCGGCCACGCAGGCAGTGTCTCCTCGTGCGATTACTCCTGCACCGCGAGGATACGCCAGCCGTTCACATCAACCGCATAGGTGGCGCCCACGTCCAGAATGGGGGCCGTGGCGATGTCGCATGCATCCGGGTTCGGGAGGATGCTGACGAGCACGACGCTTGGAGAGGCGGGTGCCGTGGCGACGACGTAGGACTCGCGGCGGTTGAGGCACTCGTAGAGCGGCGTGGCGTCGCTGGGCAGCTTCCGGTCCCATGGGAGGAAGTCCTCCATGGCGAGCTGGATGGCGCGCAGGGTGGTGCCGTTGATGACCTGCCGTCCCTCAGTCGGAAACGCGAGCGGGATGGCGACGGCGGCAGCCTCTTCCGGAGGGGCATGCACTGGGCGCGGCGGCTTCTGAAGCAGGGCGCATGCCGGGAGGATGCAGAGAAGGGGCAGCAGTACGCGCTTCATGGGGCCTCCGTTCGGGCAATAAATCCGAATGTGCATCGACACGCCCAATCCTCAGTCGTCCATCGCAGTGACGAAGCCGAGGCCCTTGTCCTCGTTCTTGATGATGCCCACCAGCTTCCAGCGCTTGCGTTGTCGGAGGTAGACCTCTCCGGGTTGCTCGCTGCCGAGATTCGGCACCAGTTTGGTGATGGTGCAGTCCCGGTCGAACTGGATGCGGATGCTCCAGATTTGCGTTCTGGCGAAGCGGTCCGTGGGCGACATCTCCGATGGGGACCACGGATGACTGTGGAAGTCCCCGAGCACAATCGCCCGGCCTCTCTCATCAACGACGTAGCGCGGGGGGATGCATGTCTTCTTCTTCGAGGGGCCCACAGGGACCGGTTCGCTCAGGGGGGAGGGCATGCTGGCGTAGAAGATGCCGTCTCCCAGCGAGTAGATGACGCCGCAGTACTCCTGCCCATAGTCGCGCTCCGTTGCGCGCGGCAGCTGCATGACGGCGGGGCAAAGCTGGTCGATGACCTCGTCCACGTCGGACGACGGCGTGACGACGCCCCAGGGCCCACGGACGTGCACATGGGGGCCTGAGCGCCAATAGTCCCGCGTCCCGCTCGGCTCAGGGGTACCGGCACAGCCGATGGCCATGCTGAACACCACGATGCGTCCCACCTGAATCATGGCATGGCTCCCCCGCCCGACATCAGGCAGTAGAGAGCATACGCGTGTTTGACTTTAGCTTGGCCGCGCTGACGCCAGGACCGTGCGAGGGTTGAGATCCTTCGCCACAAAGGCGCCACAACGAACGGCAGTGGACGGAGTGACCCCGACAGGAATCGAACCTGTGGCCTACGGTTTAGGAAACCGTCGCTCTATCCAACTGAGCTACGGGGTCATGTGTCCCACGGACTTCACGCACTGCGCTGACTGACGGAGGTCCGCCAGAAAGCCACTTCCATGCACCCCAGGGCCGCGGGTGCATGCGCAACGGCGTGCGTTATAGCAGGCGGCCCGGCGCGTGCAACGCGCCTGCGCGCCCGTTTCCACGAAGCCCGGCGCCCCGGAGGCCTGGCGGGCTCTCAGCGCGTGGCCTGGACGTCCCGGAAGCGCACCATCCGGCCCCGGTCCGCGTCCCAAACGTTGAGCCGCAGACACGCCAGCACGTCCCGGGGGTGCAGGGTGGTGGTGCGCGGGTGCTGGAGCTCGGGGATGGCGGCCATGGCCTCCGGCAGCCGGTAGAAGGGGATGCGCGGGTTGAGGTGGTGCACGTGGTGGTAGCCGATGTTCCCCGTGAACCACGCCATCACCGGCCCGCAGGCCAGGTAGCTCGAGGCCTCCAGCGCGGCGCTGGCGTGCGTCCAGTCCGCGTCCTCGCGCAGGGACACATCCGGGAAGTTGTGCTGCGAGAAGAAGAGGTACGCCCCCAGCGCGTAGCCGAGCGACAGCGGCAGCACCATCGCGGTGAGGTACACGCCCAGGCCGCCGAAGTGGAAGACGGCCAGGCTGATGGCCACGTGCAGCGCCACGGCGAAGCCCGCGCTCCAGTAACGCAGCGGCTGCTTCAGAAAGGGCACGATGCACAGCCCGCTCAGGAACGCGAACGGGTAGGCGAAGAGCATGATGACGGGGTGCCGCTCGACGACGTAGGCCAGCCGCTCCAGCGCCGTGGCCTCCTTCCACTGCTGAGCCGTCCACGTGGTGAACGTCCCCGACGCGGAGGCCGCCAGCCGCGCCGTGTTCGCGTGGTGGTGGTTGTGCGTCTCGCTCCAGACCCTCGGGGGCGTGAGCAGCAGCACCGCGTGGGTGTGGAAGAGGGCCCGCGCCCACCGGGAGCCCGAGAGCAGCGAGCCGTGCAGGTAGTCATGCACCAGGATGAAGGAGCGGATCAGCACCAGCGCCTGCACCACGCTGCCCACCACCCGCAGGGGCCACCACGGCGGCAGCGTGGCCAACGCCACCGCGGCGACCAACGCGGCGAAGGTGGTCCCCACCTCCCACCAGCTCCGGCGCGTGTCCTGCGCGGCGAAGGGCCGCGTGCGCGCGATGAGCTGGCGTTCTGCGTCTCGGGAGAGTGACGGGAAGTCGCTGCTGCGGGTCGCGGAGTCCATGCGGAGGATCCAGGGAGGGCCCAGCGGCGGCTGCCGCTGATGGGAGTCCCTGCACCATGCCCGCGCTCTGTCATGCGACCGTCATGGGCGGTGCTATTGCCACACACCGCCCATGGAGGCTTCGTGCCGCGTCGCGTCGGAGCCCCAGGGCCCCCGCCGCCTCACGAGCGATGCTTGTTCGCGCGGAACTCGCTGGCCCACTGCTCCACGATGGAGGCGACCTGCTCGCGCTCGGAGCGCTGCCCGGACGGCCCGGACGGCTGGATCGGCGGAATGACCGAGGCCTGACCCAGCGCGGGCGCCTGCGCTTCGCCGTGCGTCGGCGTCACCGTCGCCGCGCTGCCCTTCTTGCGAACCCAGACGCGAGGTCCCTCACTGACGCGCGGGGCTTCGGGAACCACGGCCGCGGCCGGCGCCTCGGTGGGCTCCCGGCGCTGCCGGCCCAGGATGACGTCCGGAATGCTGTGCGGCGCGGCGTCTTCCGTCCAGGCCTGGTGCAGCCGGCCGGAGGCGACCATCAACCGCCGCTTCTGGTAGTGGGCCGCGCAGTAGCCCAGGCTGCGCACCGGCCGCTTGCAGCCGATGACCGCGCAGGCCCGCGCTTCCGGCGCGCTCTCTTCCTGTCCGGCGTCCTCGTGCTCGGCTTCCACCGGCGCCAGCGCGGCCAGCGCGTCCAACGCCGCCTCGTTCGACCACGAACGCTGAGGCGTGCGGGGCGACTTCCCGGGGGACAGGCTCTCCGCGATGCGCAGGAGCGAGGCCGTCAGGGGCGACACTTGTCCGGCGAGCTCCTCGCGCAGCACGGCGCGGAAGGCTTGCTCCAGCGGCGGCTGGGCCGAGGCGGGAACCCGGGAGGTTCGCGTGGATTGAAGTGAGGAAACGGAACGAAGGCTGCGGGTTCGTGGCATGTGGATGATTGCCTGTAGTCGCTACCGGTGGCTTCGGGGGGACCGTGGAGCGGACGCCCGTTGCGTTAGCACACCTGTGGCCAACCGCCCAGGACCGGTTGTCAAAGGGCTCGTGAGTGGATGTTTCGCGGCGATAACCGAGGCGCTGCGTCCCCGTGTCAACACGTCCCACCGTCATTCAATCCCGAGTCACCGGTGAGCACCATGGGGTATGACGCCCTCCTACCTCCCGGGACGGGGACGTTCAAGAGTTTCCGGGAGGACGCTTCTTTCTCGGTTGAAACAGGTTACTGCGGCACAATCCCGTGGCTGTGCAACTTCACTGAGAGGGTTTGCCCATGAGAACGATTCAGGCTGCGGCGGTATCCGTGGTGGCTGGCTTCCTGGTGGCATGTGGCGGAGGCATGGACCTGAACGAGGACGGCGCGGTCCTCACGCCCGCCGAGGCGGCGCAAGAAGCGGAAGCTCCGTCCGGCGAGGTCTCCGCGCAGGCCTGTACGACGCTCTATCGCCCCCGCGTCACCACGTACTGGACGTCCTTCCCCATCGAGCGTGATGGGCAGCTCGGCCGCTGTGTGACGGCGGATGACTGCACCGTGACGTGTACCGGCGAGTCGTCGCAGTATGCGCTCCACTCGCAGTTCTTCTACTGCACGTATTGCCCGTGAGCGCCCGGCGCTACGCCCCGGACGTCTCCGGGGCGGGCGCTCCGTCGGACCTTTGGCACCGGGCCGCGGCCTCGCGGGCGTTGGCGGCCTCCTCGTGCCGGCCCGCCGCCTCCAGCAGCGTCGCCGCGCGGGCGTAGTGGCCCGCGGCCTGTCCCTTGGGGAGCAGCCGCTCATCCTCCTGCGCGGCCGTGAGCAGGAAGGAGAGCGCGCGTTCGTCCCGGCCGGCCTCCATCCAGTGGTGGGCCACGACGATGGCGGGGGCCGCGTCCTGTTCGAACACGCGCGCGAGCCTTCCGTGCAGGAAGCGCGCGGCGGAGGGGGACACGCTCGCGCGGACCGCCTCCATCACCAGGTCGTGGGTGAAGCGCTCGTTCACGAGGAGCTGCGCGGACTCGAGCTCGGCCAGCGCCGCGTGCAGATGCTCGACGCTGAGCTGGAGCGCCTCGGGCGCGAGCGTGGCCCGGAAGTGGACGTCCGCCAGCGCGGCGAGCTGGGCGGTCAGCCGGGCCCGCGGGGAGAGCCGCTCCAGGCGCCGTTGGATGAGCGGACCCACGCGGCCAGGCGGCGGAAGCCGGTCCGGCCACTCCTTGCGCAGGGCCTCCGTTTCGATGAGGTGCTTGAGCGTCTCCACGATGTAGAGCGGGTTGCCGCCGGTGTAGCGCGCGAGCGCCTCGGCGTGTGGCTCCGCGGCAGGCAGCTCCAGCCCCGCGAGCAACTGGCGGACCTCACCGGGCGATAGGGTCCCCAGGTCGATGACGCGCGCGACCCCCGTGTCCACGAGCTTGCGCACGTTGGCCTCGGAGTAGGGGGGCAGCTCGCCCCGGCGGTAACAGTCGATGAAGACCGGCGTCCGCGTCCCCCGTTTCCCTTCCAGCAGCCGGCTGAGCGCGTACATGAACACCTTCGCGCTGGCCTGGTCCCAGAACTGGACGTCGTCGACGATGACCACGTCGTTGTCCTGGTGCAGCAGGGCGATGGCCTCCGCGTGAGCGTCGTAGAAGCGCAGCTCGTCGGCCTCGGACACGAGCGGGGGCAGTGTGCTCGAGCCGCCGAGCTCCGGGAGGAGGCGGGAGACCTCCACGCGGACCCAGTCCGGCAGACGCACGTGGGGATTGCTCGCGAGTTGCGTCCGGAGCGCCCGCGTCTGCGACGCATAGGGCACGTCCTGGTCGCTGGGGCGCGCTTCCATGCGGACCCAGGTTCCCAACGACGCGGCGAACTCCTCGGTGAGGCGCGTCTTGCCGCTCCCCGCTTCACCGGTGACGAAGAGCAGCTGACCCGCGGCCACGCCTTCCTGGAGCTGGCGCAGCGCATCCTCCCGGCCCGCGAGCACGGGCGGACGCAGCACGCTCAGCGGGAGGGCCTTCGGGGCGGGGCGATGGGCGGGCGGAGTCCTCGGCGCCGACCGTTCGATGCTGTGCACCAGCGCGAAGGTCTCGGGCATCGGCGTGACGCCCAGGTCGTGGGCCAGCGTGGCCCGCAGCCGTTCGAAAGCGGCGAGCGCGGCGCCGCGGTCTCCCAGGAGGTAGTGGAGCTGGATGAGGTGGCGGCCGGCCTGCTCCGACTCGGGCTCCTGCTGCGCCCACGCCTCGGCCAGGGTGAGGGCCGCCCGCCAGTCCTGGGCGTCCATGCGGCGTTGGACTTCCTCCTCGCGTGCCTGGCGCACCCAGCCCTCCACCGCGTTGCGCGCTCCATCCAGCCACCGCGCCAACTCGTCACAGTCATCGAAGTTCACGCCGGACAGCAGGCACGTGCTCGCGCCCTGTGCCAGGGAGGCCAGCACGCCGGGGGGCAGGGTGTCTCCCACCGCGCGCCGCAGGCTGACGACGTCCATCGTGAGGCCTGGCGACAGCGCCAGTTGCTGGTGGTCCGCCTCCACCAGCTCCACGCCATCGCAGAGCAGCCGCAGCCTGCGCAGCAGCTGGCGCATGTTGTTGCGCACCGTGGCGGGGGGAGAGTCGGGCCACAGCAACCCCGCCACCGCGCCCTTGGCGGAGGGGCCCTCCACGCCCAGGTAGGCCAGCAGCGCGGCGGCGCGCCGCTCCAGCTTCACGCCCTGCCCGCGGGGGCCCTGCAGGCGCGCGTAGCCCAGCACCTGGGCGCTCCAGCCCGTCATGTCCGCCTGCCGCATTTCGCCCTGCGCTGTCCGCATGTCCGGGGAGGCCGCCATGACTGTCATACGAACCGATCTGGCATGCTGGTTCATGTTTTTAGGAGAAGTTGCCTTTTGCTTGTCTGGAGAAATCTTCCGTACGACGGAATGCACAAGCCATTGCGGAGATGGGCGTCTTGCTTTGGCGGGGCCGGGTTCAGGGCTTGGATGTCGCGGGGCCGGCCGGTACAAGGCGTCCCTGGGCCTCCGGGCATGTCGTCCGGGTCCTGGGACTCATGATCGCGAACCTCCACAACGCCGACATCCCCCAGCCCGTGCTGGACGTCATCGCGCGGCTGCGCGAGCTGGGCCACGCCGTGTACCTGGTGGGCGGCTGCGTCCGGGACATGGTGCGTCAGGTCCACCCCAAGGACTTCGACGTGGCCACCAGCGCGCTGCCGCAAGAGGTCCAGCGCGCCTTCCGCAAGGTCATCCCCACGGGCATCCAGCACGGCACCGTCACCGTCCTCCAGGACGGCACGCACGTGGAGGTCACCACGTTCCGTTCGGAGGGCGACTACCTCGATGGCCGCCGCCCCAGCTCCGTCGCCTTCGAGCGGGACATCGTCAAGGACCTGTCCCGGCGGGACTTCACCATCAACGCGATGGCCTACAACCCGTTGGATCGCGAGCTGGTGGACCCGTTCGGCGGACAGGGGGACCTCCAGGCCCAGCTCATCCGCTGCGTGGGCTCCGCGCAGGAGCGTTTCTCCGAGGACGGTCTGCGCCCCTTGCGCGCGGTGCGCTTCGCTGCGGTGCTCGGGTTCTCGCTCGATGACGCCACCCGGGCCGCCATCCCCGCCACGCTGGGCGTCTTTCGCAAGGTCGCCCTGGAGCGCGTGCGCGAGGAGCTGCAGAAGCTGCTCCTGTCGCCCCGCGCCGAGATCGGCCTGCGCCTGCTCGCGGACACCGGCCTGCTGGACGTGTTCCTGCCCGAGCTCGCGCGCGCGGAGTCGCGGGAGGCCGCGCTCGCCCGCGCAGCCGTCCAGGCCGCCCCCTTGGAGGTCGAGGTCCGGATGGCCGTGCTGCTGGCCGACGTGGCCGACCGGGCCCTGGCGCGTGACATCGGGCTGCGCCTGAAGTTCCCCAACAAGGTGGCGGACCTGGTGGCGCTGCTCGTGGAGCACTCGAAGGCGGAGGCGCAGGTAGGCGCCTCGGATGCCTCGCTCCGGCGCCTCCTGGCCCGGCTGGGGCCGGCGCAGCTGCCGCTGTGGGTGGCGGTGGCCCGTGCCCGCGTTCAAGTCCGGGCGCCGGAGGTGCTCCCGGACGTGGAGGCCCTGTTCACCCGGTTGGAGGCCATCGCCGCGTCCAAGCCTCCGCTGACCGCGAAGGACCTGGCGCTGACCGGCGGCGACATCATGGCCACCCTGGGCGTGGGCCCGTCTCCCGTCGTGGGCGAGGCCACGCGCTTCCTCGTGGAGTCCGTGCTGGATGAGCCGGCCCTGAACACGTCGGAGGCGCTCCAGGCCCGGCTGAAGGCGTGGCACACCCAGGCCGCTCGCTGAGCCGGCGGGGCGGCTTCGTCGGGAAAGCGAGGCTGGGTCGTCCTCCCGCGTGCGCCCGGACGCGGGGGCGTGTAGGAAGGAGCACCATGCGAGTTGTCGTTGCGATGAGCGGCGGGGTGGATTCCTCGGCCGCGGCCGCCTTGCTCAAGGAGCAGGGCCACGAGGTCATCGGTATCACCCTGCGCGTCTGGTCCTACGAGGGCAAGGCGACGTGCGGGAGCTGCTGCAGTCCCGACGACATCGACGACGCGCGGGCCGTGGCCCAGAAGCTGGAGATTCCCTTCTACGTGGCCAACGCGGAGGAGATCTTCCAGGACCGCGTCATCAACCCCTTCGTCCAGTCGTACCTCGGCGGCCGCACGCCCATCCCGTGCGTCGCGTGCAACCGGGACGTGAAGTTCAACTTCCTGCTCAAGCGCGCGCGTGCGCTCGGGGCCCGGCTGGCCACGGGCCACTACGCCCGGGTGGAGGAGGTGGACGGCCGCTACCTCCTGCGCCGCGCGGTCGACACCGCCAAGGACCAGAGCTACTTCCTCTTCACGCTCGGCCAGGACGAGCTGCGCGACATCCTCTTCCCCGTGGGCGGCATGACGAAGGCCGAGGTCCGCGCCGTCGCCGAGCGTCACGGGCTGGTCACCAGCCAGAAGCCGGAGAGCATGGAGATCTGCTTCGTGCCGGACGGCGACTACGCGGGCTTCGTGGAGAAGGTCGCGGGGCCCCAGCCGGCCGGGGACATCGTCGACACCGAGGGCAACGTGCTCGGCACGCACCAGGGCATCCACCGCTACACTGTGGGCCAGCGTCGCGGGCTCAACCTGGGCGGCGGCGAGATTCGCTACGTCCACCGGCTGGAGCCGGAGACGCAGCGCGTGGTCGTGGGCCCCGCCGAGGGGACCGGCCGCGACAACTTCGGCCTGCTCCAGCCGCATTGGGTGGACGGCCCGCCGCCGGCCAGCCAGGCCGTGGAGGTCCGCATCCGCCACCGTCACGCGGGGGCGCCGGGCCGGGTCCATGTCTCGCCGCACGGGCTCGTGTCGGTGAAGTTGGACGCGCCCGCGCGCGCCGTCACCCCGGGACAGGCCGCGGTGGTCTACGATCAGGACCGCGTGCTCGGCGGTGGTTGGATCGTCTGACCCCGCGCCACCTGGAGGAGACATCGCATGGCGCAGCGCTGGATGAGCGGCGTGCTCGCGGCCGTGGTCATGGCCGTGGCATCGGGGTGCAAGGAGCGCTCGGACAAGCCCGTCGCGGGCTTGCTCGCGGCCGGCGCGCCAGTGCTTCGCGCGCAGGGCAAGGAGTGGCGGCCCATCGCGGTGGGCTCGCAGCTGCTCGGCCATGACGAGCTGAAGGCGACCGGGCCCGCGGTGCTGGAGTTCTACGGCGGCGGCCTGCGCTTCCTGAAGAAGGGTGACTCCCTGGAGGTGGGGGACGCGGACGAGGCCAAGCTCCATGGCGTCAACCTGCCGTCCCGCCAGATCGCGGAGGGCAAGCTGCAGGAAGCGCCCCGGCCGCTGCGCATCATCGCCGCGCGCTACACGCAGGTGCAGGTGACGCCCGCGAGCGCGCAGCAGGACGACCCGTACAACCCCAGCGGCTACTTCGCCGCCTTCTTCACGCCCAATGGCCTGTCGTCCAAGAAGGCGTCGGACGCGGCGGCCACGGAGGGCCCGCGCAAGCCGCTGCCTGCGCCTCCGCACCGGCCGCGGGTGCCGCACATCCACGCGGGCTCACTGGGCGAAAACGGCGTGGTGGCCACCGTGGAGGACGGCTACGTCGTGGCGGAGACAGATGACCTGGCCACCGCCGTGCTGCTGGAGGGCGGCGACATCCCGCTGGGCCGCACCGTGCGGCTGGTGGTCCCGTCCGGCGCGGAGGTGGTGCTGCGCACGCCGGATGGCCGGAAGGTGGAGGTCGAAGGCCCCGCAGACGTCCGCCTTCGTTGAGTGGAGGGGAGGGCGGTTTGTCCTGCGGGGGCCCGCTTCGGTAGAGTCCCCGATCGCCCAGCGGGAGGTTTGCATGACGCGCAGTGAGCTCATCGAGCGCATCGTGGAGCGTGCACCGCATGTCCCACGGCGTGAGGTGGAAGCCATCGTCCATGCGGTCTTCGACGAGATGTCCCGAGCGTTGGTGGCCGGGAAGCGCATCGAGCTGCGCGGCTTCGGCGTCTTCGCCGTCCGCACGCGCCGAGCCCGCACCGGCCGCAACCCCAAGACGGGGGAGCGCGTCCTGGTGCCCACGCGCCGGACCCTGTCGTTCTCCGCGGGGAAGGAGCTGCGCGAGCGCCTCAACGCCCCACCTGCCACGGCGGATGGCAGCGGCGTGGCGCCCCCCCCTGATGGGGCACTGCCCGCGCACCCCCTCGCAGTGACGCCCGCGTTCAACATCCCCGCGACGGGTTGATGGGGTGCCGCGGAGGCGGACCGCGAATTTGACCGGCCCTGGGGTGGGGCGTACTTTGCCCTCCATGCCGTCGCTACAGGCCGCAACACGGACTCGTGCGGCCCGCGGCGTTCGTGCCCAAGGACTTTCAAGCCATGCGTGATGCTCACCGGATGAAGGAGAAGTTCGACGTCTCTCTGGACAACCGGCAGATCGTCAGCCTGCTCATCGCCAGCATCGTCGTGATGGGCGCTGTGTTCGTGCTCGGCGTCGTCGTGGGCAAGAAGCTCGCGGGCAACGCGGACGCCGTGGCCGCTCCGGACCTGCTCTCCGCGCTGGATGCCAACGCGCAGGCGCTCCAGAACGCGCAGCAGGACCAGGCGCTGATCTTCCCGGACGAGCTGACCCGGAAGGCCTCGACCGAGGTGCCCCCGCCGCCGAAGCCCGCCGTGGCCAAGGCCCCGCCGCCGGCGGAGAAGCCCGCCGCGCCGAAGCCGCCCGAGCCGGCGAAGCCCGCCGAGTCCAAGCCCGCGTCCGCCCAGCGCATGGCGCTGGCGCCCACGCCGGACCCGGACACGGGGGAGCTGCCGCCGGAGGAGCCGAAGGCCGCCGCGCCGGAGCGGGTCGTCGTCGCCGAGGCGCCCACCGCGCCGCCCGCCGCTGTCGCCCAGGCAGTGCCCGTGTCGGGGAAGGTGGAGGCCGCCGCGGTCCCCACGCGCACCACCACCACCGAGGGCGGCGGCTTGAAGGAGGCCATCGCCCGCGCCACCCAGCAGCCGTCGCAGCCCGCGTCTCCGCCGGCGCAGGCGGTGAAGGGTGGGGCCTTCACGCTCCAGCTCTCGGCGTCCCAGGACAAGCATGAAGCCGAGCGCTTCGCGGCCAAGTTGCGTGACCGGGGCTATGCCCCCTATATCCTGACGGCGGAAGTGCCCGGCAAGGGCACGTGGTACCGCGTCCGCATGGGGAGCTTCGCGTCCCGGGATGCGGCCACCCGGTATCTGTCAGACTTCAAGCGTGAGACTTCGCTCGACGCATTCGTGGCCGGCACGAACTAGAGCGGACCGAGGAAGACGGGAAGCGCCATGACGACGACGAGGCGGGTCGAGAAGCCCTGGGGATACGAACTCATCTGGGCTCACACGGACCGCTACGTGGGGAAGCTGCTGCACGTGAAGCAGGGCCACAAGCTCAGCCTGCAGTTCCACAACCAGAAGGACGAGACGATCCACGTCCAGAACGGCAAGCTGCTCTTCGTCGTGGACGAAGGCCAGGGGCTCATCGAGAAGGAGATGAGCCCGGGTGAGAGCTACCACATCAAGCCGCTCACCAAGCACCGCATGGTGGCGCTGACCGACTGCGACATCCTCGAGGTCAGCACCCCGGAGCTGGACGACGTGGTCCGGCTCGAGGACGCCTACGGGCGCACGGGCACCAGCAACCCGTAGCCCGTCACCACCGCCACGGCCCGCCTACTCGCGGGCCGTGTTGTTCGGGTTGCGGGTCCACTTGTCCACGGTGCCGTCGCCGTCCAGGTCCTCGCCGATGCGGTCCACCTGGCCGTTCTCCCAGTACTCCCAGTAGTCGATGCGGCCCGTGCCGCGGGTGTCGCGCTCCTTGCGCACCAGCTTGCCGGCCTCGTAGTAGGTGAAGCTGTCCGGGAGCCCGTCACCGTTGGTGTCGCGCTCGCGCCGCGTGTTGACGCCCTTCTCGTAGAAGTACGTCGCGTCCACCCGGCCGTCGAAGTCCAGGTCCAGTGACTCGCGCACCTTGTCGCCGTTGGCGTCGAAGTAGCGCGTCAGGTCCACGCGGCCGTCCCAGTTCAGGTCCAGCTCCTGGCGCACCTTGCGGCCGTCCACCGTGTACGTCCACACGTCCGGGCGGCCGTCGCCGTTGGCGTCCTGCTCCGTCACGTCCTCGCCACCGGCGCGCTCCGGGCGGATGGCCTCCCCGGGCGCCCGGCCCCGTCCGGCCTGGCCGTCCCGCTCCGCCGACGTGCTGGAGGCGCAGCCCGCCAGCGCACCCGTGGCCACAAAGCCCAGGAAAATCAATTGCTTGAAGCGTGCCATGGAGAACTCCCAGCGTGCGGGGCCCGGCTGGCGACAAGGTACGCACGAGATGCTTTCGCGCGACACGTCATTCCATATATTTTCACATATCGCCATGGCCCGAAAGAAAGTCAGCACCACCATCTACATCACCCCGGAGCAGAACGAGCTCCTCAAGGCGCTGAACCAGAAGACGAAGGTGCCCGTGGCCGAGTACATCCGCCAGGGCATCGACTTGGTCCTGGAGAAGTACAAAGCGCAGTTGCCGGGGCAGTCGACGTTCGACGAGCTGTGAGAGAGAGGCGTGACGTGAAGAGCATGCGTGGCAAGCGGGTAGCGGTCCTGGGCGGCGCCGGCTTCGTCGGGTCGCACCTGTGTGAGCGGCTCCTGGATGACGGCGCGGCGGGGGTCATCGCCGTGGACAACCTCATCACGGGCAATGAAGAGAACCTGCGCACCCTCGAGGGGCGCCCGGGCTTCTCGTTCGTGAAGGCGGACATCACCGAGGGCATCCCGGTGGAGGGGCCGCTGGACTACGTGTTCAACATGGCCTCGCCGGCCTCGCCCATCGACTACGCGCAGCTCCCGCTGGAGACGCTGCGCGTGGGCTCCATCGGCACGGAGAACGGGTTGAAGCTGGCGGAGGCGAACAAGGCGGTGTTCCTGATGGCCTCCACGTCGGAGGTGTACGGGGACCCGTTGGTGCACCCGCAGCGCGAGGACTACTGGGGCAACGTGAATCCCATCGGTCCCCGGTCCGTGTACGACGAGGCCAAGCGCTACTCGGAGGCCATCACCGCGGCCTACGGGCGCACCAAGGGCGTGCAGGTCCGCATCGTGCGCATCTTCAACACCTACGGCCCGCGCATGCGCCTCAACGACGGCCGCGTGGTGCCGGCCTTCGTGGGCCAGGCGCTCAAGGGCGAGGACTTCACCGTCTTCGGGGACGGCAGCCAGACGCGCTCGTTCTGTTACGTGAAGGACCTGGTGGACGGCCTCGTGCGGCTGATGCTGTCCGACGAGCCCAACCCGGTGAACATCGGCAACCCCCGGGAGATGACCATCCGTCAGTTCGCGGAGGCCGTGCGCGCGGCGGCGGGCGGGGGCGGCACCATCATCGAGAAGCCGCTGCCCAAGGATGATCCGAAGCAGCGTCAGCCGGACATCACCCGGGCCAAGACGCTGCTGGGCTGGGAGCCCAAGGTGCCCCTGGAGGAAGGTCTCCGGGAGACCATTGCGTGGTTCCGCGAGGTTGCCGGTCCGGGGACCCCGGCATAGTTTCCGGCTCGGATAATTTCAGGATGGGCTGCAGGCGGGAGGTTGCGTGAAGGTCCTGGTGACAGGTGGCGCGGGCTTCATTGGCTCGCATGTGTGCGATGAGTTCCTGCGCGGTGGCCATGAGGTCATCGCGCTGGATGACCTGTCCGGCGGCAAGCGGGAGAACCTGGACCCGCGCGTCCGCCTGGCGGTGCATGACATCCGCAGCCGCGAGGCGTCGGAGCTCATCAAGTCCGAGAAGCCCGACGTGCTCTGCCACCTGGCGGCGCAGATGGACGTGCGCCGCAGCGTGGACGACCCCAGCTTCGACGCGGACGTGAACATCCGCGGCATGCTGAACCTGCTGGAGGCCGCCCGCGTCTCTGGGGTGAAGAAGGTCATCTTCAGCTCCACGGGCGGCGCCATCTACGGCGAGCAGGACGTGTTCCCCGCGCCGGAGAACCACCCGACGCGGCCCATCTCCCCGTACGGCGTCTCCAAGGCGGCCGGCGAGCTGTACCTGGGCTACTACCGGGCGCAGTACGGCCTGCCCTACGTCGCGCTCCGCTACGCGAACGTGTACGGCCCCCGGCAGAACCCGCACGGCGAGGCCGGCGTGGTGGCCATCTTCAGCCAGCGGCTCATCGCCGGGCAGGGCTGCACCATCTTCGGCGAGGGCAAGCAGACGCGTGACTTCGTCTTCGGCCCGGACGTGGCCCGCGCCAACCGGCTCGCCTTCGAGAAGGACTACGTGGGCGCCATCAACATCGGCACCGGCGTGGAGACGGACATCAACCGCCTCTACGCGCTGCTGGCCGAGGCGGCAGGCTCCACCGTCCCCGTCACCCACGCCCCCGGCAAGCCGGGCGAGCAGATGCGTTCGTGCGTGGACAACGCGCTGGCGAAGAAGGTGCTCGGCTGGGAGCCCAGCGCGGACGTCCGCGAGGGCCTGCGCCGCACCATCGAGTACTTCCGCCAGAAGGCCGCGCAGCCCGCTCGCATCCACGGCTGAGCGGGGCCCGGACCCCCGTTCCCATGGGGAGCGGGGGAGGGCGGCATCAACTCAGGCGCCGGACCAAGGCGGCCACCCCGGCCGCGGTCCTGGCGTGCCGGGAGGGGCCCCCGGGCCCGGCCTGGGGGCATTCCAGGGCCGGCGGGGGCTGATGACTGGGGAACAAACAAGCTCCCCTGGTGGGTTGCTCATCGGGCGAACGCGTCCGCGTAGATTTTCGCGCGATTCCTTGTTACGCACGCCCGCTTCTTCCGACGAGCGCCCTGAACATGCCGGCTGAAAACGCGCACATCCGCAACTTCTGCATCATCGCCCATATCGACCATGGAAAGTCGACGCTGGCGGATCGTCTCCTCGACAAGACGGGGACGCTGACCAAGCGCGAGGCGCAGGCCCAGTTCCTCGACAACATGGACATCGAGCGCGAACGGGGCATCACCATCAAAGCCCAGTCCGTGCGGATGAACTACACCGCCAAGGACGGCAAGCAGTACGTCCTCAACCTCATCGACACGCCGGGACACGTCGACTTCGCCTACGAGGTCAGCCGCAGCCTGGCCGCGTGCGAGGGCTCCCTGCTGGTGGTGGACGCGTCCCAGGGCGTGGAGGCCCAGACGCTCTCCAACGTCTACATGGCGCTGGACCACAACCTGGAGATCATCCCGGTCATCAACAAGATCGACCTGCCCAGCGCGGACGTGGACCGCACGCGGTCGGAGATTGAAGACGTCATCGGCATCGATGCGTCGGTGGCCGTGCCGTGCTCCGCGAAGGAGGGCATCGGCATCCACGAGATCCTGGAGTCCGTCGTCAAGAACGTGCCGCCCCCGACGGGCTCGGCGGACGCGCCGCTCAAGGCGCTCATCTTCGACTCCTGGTACGACAACTACCGGGGCGTGGTGACGCTGGTGCGCGTGCTGGAAGGCACGCTCAAGCTGAAGCAGAAGATCAAGCTGTTCAGCAACAACAAGGTCTTCGAGGTCCAGGAGCTGGGCGTGTTCAGCCCGTTCTCCCGCCCGGTGCCGCAGCTCATCGCGGGCGAGGTGGGCGTGCTCGTGGCCAACGTGAAGGAGCTCCAGGACGCCAAGGTCGGTGACACCGTCACCGAGGAAGCGCGTCCCACGGCCGAGCCCTTCCCCGGCTTCCAGGAAGTGAAGCCCATGGTGTTCTCCGGCATCTTCCCGGTGGACTCCGCGGACTACGAGAACCTGCGCGACGCGCTGGCGAAGCTGGTGCTCAACGACTCGGCCTTCACCTACGAGCCGGAGTCGTCCACGGCGCTGGGCTTCGGCTTCCGCTGCGGCTACCTGGGCCTGCTGCACATGGAGATCGTCCAGGAGCGCCTGGAGCGCGAGTACAACCTGGACCTCATCACCACCGCGCCCAGCGTGGTGTACCGCATCACCACCAGCAAGGGTGACCAGATCCTGGTGGACAACCCGGCCAAGCTGCCGCCGGTGCAGCAGATCGAGAAGTTCGAGGAGCCCATCCTCACCTGCCACATCCACGTCCCCAACGACCACCTGGGCTCCATCCTCAAGCTGTGCCAGGAGCGCCGCGGCGTCCAGAAGGACATGAAGTACCTGGGCAGCAGCGGTCAGCGCGTGCAGGTGACGTACGAGATGCCGCTGGCCGAAGTCGTCTTCGACTTCTTCGACAAGCTCAAGAGCGTGTCGCGCGGCTACGCCAGCCTCGACTACGAGCTGGCCGGCTACATCGAGTCGGACCTGGCCCGCCTTGACATCCTCATCAACGGGGACCCGGTGGACGCCCTCAGCGTCATCGTGCACCGCGAGCGCGCGTACCTGCGCGGCCGCGAGGTGTGCCAGAAGCTGAAGGAGGTCATCCCGAAGCAGATGTACGAGGTGGCCATCCAGGCGGCGATCGGCGCCAAGATCATCTCGCGTGAGACCATCTCCGCCATCCGCAAGAACGTGCTCGCCAAGTGCTACGGCGGCGACATCAGCCGCAAGCGCAAGCTCCTCGAGAAGCAGAAGGAGGGCAAGAAGCGCATGAAGCAGGTCGGAACGGTGGAGATTCCGCAGGAAGCCTTCCTCGCGGTCCTCAAGTCGGAGCAGTAACCCATGAACGCCGCCATGCCCTCCGCCACGCCTCCCGCGAAGCTGTCCGAGGCCATGGCGGCCCGCCGCACCCCGGAGATGCTCCGCGCCCACCGCGTCCTGGTGTGGCGCGAGCGGCTCACCAGCCTCTGGGCCCCGCTGTGCATCATCGGCCTGCTGTACGTGCCCTATACGGTGCTCATCGAGTACTCGCGCGCCTCCGCGGCGTGGGCCCAGCCGATGATGAAGGGCCTGGGGCTGTTGATGGTCGCGTACTTCGTGGGCCTGCTGGTGTGGCGCAACGTCTCCCCCAAGGAGAAGGCGCTGCGCGGCGTGCGGCACGAGGCGACCGAGCTGCTCGCGGAGAACGAGCGCATCCTCGGCAAGCCGGGCATCCGCGGGAAGGTGCCCGTCGACGTCCAGGAGCGCATCGCGGAGCAGGCGCTGCGCGTGGAGCAGGCCTCCGCGGAAGGTGACGCGGAGCGGCTGCGCACCGAGGTGAAGGCGCTGGATGGCCTCACCGCGCAGCACCTGGGCGCGTTCCGCAAGCAGAGCGCCGCGGACTTCCTGGGCGGGTTCGGCAAGGCGCTGCTCGTGGCCCTGGTCATCCGCACCTTCATCGTGGAGCCGTACCGGATTCCCTCCGGCTCCATGCTGCCCACGCTGGAGATTGGCGATCAGGTCTTCGTCAACAAGTTCATCTACGGCGTGCGCGTCCCGTTCCTCAACCGGGTGCCCTTCGTCATCGTCCGGCCGCCGGAGCGTGGAGACGTCATCGTCTTCAACAACCCGGTGAACGAGTCGGTGGACTACATCAAGCGCGTGGTGGGTGTGCCCGGTGACGTCGTGGAGTTCATCAACGGCGTGGTCCACATCAACGGCCAGCCGCAGACGCGCAAGCTCGTCTCCGGCGACTTCACCGTTCACAACATCACGGACGACGGGCGCTGGTACGACCAGCAGGAGGCCCTCTACGAGGAGGACCTGTCGGGCGTGACGCACGCCGCGCTGCAGACGCTGTCCCGCATGCCGCGCCGCGAGGGCCCCTACGAGGTCCCCCCGGGGCACGTGTTCGCCGTGGGTGACAACCGGGACAACAGCGCGGACAGCCGCCACGGTCTGGGCGTCACCGGCTACGGCAAGGCGGAGTACGTCCCGTACGGGCACATCAAGGGCAAGGCGATGGTGGTGTGGCTGTCGCTGGGCTACCACGGCCTCTTGCACAACCTGTTCGGTGGCACGGGCCTGCGCGTGGACAGGTTCTTCGAACCGGTCCGTTGAGGCACGCCTCCGGAGCAGGCAGGCCGGCACGCCGCGCACGACGCTTGACGTGCCGCACGCCCCGGGGTACGCGGCGCCCCCGGCCATGAGACACCTGCTTGGAATCGAAGGCTGGCGCCGGGACGAGCTGGAGTCACTGCTCGACCGGGCGAAGGCGCACCTCCCCGGGGCCCCGGACACCACCCACGTGCTGCGTGGCAAGGTGGTGGCGAACCTCTTCTTCGAGGACTCCACCCGGACCCGCACGTCGTTCCACATGGCGGCGAAGGGCCTGGGCGCCAGTGTGCTCAACTGGACCCATACCGGCTCCTCGGTGTCCAAGGGTGAGACGCTGCTCGACACCGCCCGGAACATCGAGGCGACGGGGCCCGCCGCCATCGTGATGCGGCACCGCGCGTCGGGCGCCCCGCACCTGGTGGCGAAGCACGTGAAGTGCGCCGTCATCAACGCGGGCGACGGCACGCACGAGCACCCCTCCCAGGCGCTGCTGGACGCCTTCACGCTGCGGCAGCGCTGGGGCTCGCTGGACGGGCGCACGGTGCTCATCGTGGGCGACGTGCGCCACAGCCGCGTGGCCCGCTCGAATCTGCTGTGCCTGAAGGCGCTGGGCGCGCGGGTGGTGATGTGTGGCCCGCCCACGCTGATGCCTCCGGGGCTGGAGGAGATGGGCGCGGAGGTGACGCACAACCTGGACGCGGCGCTGCCCCAAGCGGACGCGGTGATGTGCCTGCGCATCCAGTTGGAGCGGCAGGAGCAGGCCTTCGTGCCCTCCACGCGTGAATATGCACGGCTGTTCGGCCTGAACGCCGCCCGCGAGGAGCGGATGAAGGCGGACGCGGTGGTGATGCACCCCGGCCCCATCAACCGGGGTGTGGAGCTGGCGCCAGCGGTGGCGGATGGGCCCCGCAGCGTCATCCTGGAGCAGGTGTCCAACGGCGTCGCCGTGCGGCGGGCCATCCTGGAGGTGTGTGCGGCATGAGCTCCACGGTGCTCTTCAGACGCGGCCGCGTCATCGACCCGCGCAACGGCGTGGACGGCGTCCGCGACGTGCTGGTGCGGGACGGCAAGGTGGTGGAGGTGTCGGAGGCGCTGCTGCCGGTGCCCTCCAGCGCGGAGGTGGTGGACGCCACCGGCAAGTGGGTGCTGCCGGGTTTCATCGACCTGCACGTCCACCTGCGCGAGCCGGGCGAGGAGGGGAAGGAGACGGTCCTCACCGGCTGCCGCGCGGCGGTGGCGGGCGGCTTCACCGCGGTGGTGGCCATGCCCAACACCAAGGTGGTCAACGACAACGCCATGGTGACGGAGCTGGTGCTCAACCGCGCCCGCGCCGCGGCGCTGTGCCACGTCTACCCCGCGGGGGCCATCACCAAGGGCCTCAAGGGCGAGGAGCTGGCGGAGATGGGCGAGCTGGTGTCCGCCGGCTGCGTGGCCATCACCGACGACGGCCGCCCGGTGATGAACGCGTCGCTGATGCGACGCACGCTCCAGTACGCCACCATGTTCGACGTGCCCGTCATGGTCCACGAGGAGGACCTGACGCTGTCCGCGGGCGGCGCCATGCACGAGGGCGCCGTGTCCACGCGGCTGGGCCTGCGCGGCATCCCGGCCTCCGCGGAGGTGGCCATGGTGGCGCGCGACCTGGTGCTGCTGGAGGAGACGAAGGGCCGCCTGCACGTGGCGCACGTGTCCTGCGAGGGCAGCGTGCGGCTCATCCGCGAGGCCAAGGCCCGCGGGCTGCGCGTCACCTGCGAGGTGGCGCCGCACCACTTCATCCTCGATGACCGCGCGGTGGGGGACTACGACACGCACGCGAAGATGGCGCCCCCGCTGCGCGCCGACAGCGACGTGCAGGCCCTGCGCGAGGCGCTGGTGGACGGCACGGTGGACGCCATCGCCACGGACCACGCGCCGCACGGGGTGCTCGACAAGCAGGTGGAGTTCGAGAAGGGCATCAACGGCATCGTGGGGCTGGAGACGGCGCTGGGGCTGACGCTGGAGCTGGTGCACGCGGGCGTGCTCACCGCGAACCGCGCGGTGGAGCTGCTGACGCACGGGCCGGCGAAGGCGTTCGGCCTGCCGGGCGGTCACCTGGCGCCTGGGGCGCCGGCGGACGTCACGGTGGTGGACCCCGACGCGGAGTGGACGGTGGACGCCCACCAGTTCCTCTCCCGCAGCCGGAATACGCCGTTCCATGGCCGCAAGCAGAAGGGGCGCGTTATCCAGACGTGGGTCTCGGGCCACAAGGTGTTCGACAAGGGCCAGGTCGGCCAGAGCAAGGAGTCGCGGTGATGACGAAGCGGGCAGTGCTCGCCCTGGCGGATGGCACCCTTTTCGAAGGCCGTGCCTTTGGCGCGGTCGGCGAAACAGTGGGTGAGGTGGTGTTCAACACGACCATGTACGGTTACCAGGAGGTCCTCACGGACCCCTCGTACGTGGGGCAGATTGTCACCATGTCGTACCCGGAGATGGGCAACGTCGGCGCCAATCCGGAGGACGAGGAGGGCGCCCGGGTGCACGCGGTGGGCATGGTGGTGCGGGCCCTCAGCGAGCAGCCGTCCAACTGGCGCGCGAAGGAGTCGCTGGACGCGTACCTGAAGCGCAACGGCGTGGCCGGCATCGAAGGCATCGACACCCGGCGGCTGGTGCGGCACCTGCGTGAGCACGGCGCGCAGATGGGCGTCATCTCCAGCGAGGGCCTGTCCCCCGCGGCGCTGGTGGAGCGCGCCCGCACGGCGCGTGGCATGGAGGGCATGGACCTGGCCACGGGCGTGTCCACGAAGGAGGCCTACACCTTCACCCAGCCCTCGCCGGACGTCTTCACGGGCCTGGGCGAGGTGCAGGCGCCCGTCGAGCCGCGCTTCGACGTGGTGGCCTACGACTACGGCCTGAAGAAGTCGATGCTCCACTTCCTGGTGGACGTGGGCTGCCGCGTGACGGTGGTTCCGGCCAACACCACGGCGGACGAGGTGCTGGCGCGCAAGCCGCACGGCGTGTTCCTGGCCAACGGCCCCGGTGACCCGGCGGCGGTGAAGGGCGCGGACCGCACGGTGGCGGCGCTGCTGGGCAAGGTGCCGGTGTTCGGCATCTGCCTGGGGCACCAAATCATGGCGCTGGCCCTGGGCGGCCGGACGTACAAGATGAAGTTTGGCCACCGGGGCGGAAACCAGCCCGTCAAGGACCTGACCACGGGCAAGGTGGAGATCACCGCGCAGAACCACGGCTTCGCGGTGGACGACGCCAGCCTCAAGGGCCTGGCCGTCGTGACGCACATCAACCTCAATGACGGCACGGTGGAGGGGCTGGCGGTTCCGGACGCCCGGGCCTTCAGTGTTCAGTACCACCCCGAGGCCTCGCCGGGCCCCCACGACGCGCGCTATCTCTTCGGCCGGTTCGCGAAGCTGATGGCGGGGTAGGATGGCGCCACCGACTATGACCTCGTCGCTGTCACCGCTCTCCTATCAGCCGTACCTGGACCAGCTCATCGCCTTTGGCAGCGCCGAGCCGCGCAAGGAGGACCTGCTCCAGGCCAAGGCGGAGTACTTCCGCCTGACGGGCGAGGTCTTCGAGGACGACAAGCTCTTCGAACTGAGGATGGCGTCCTTCCTGGACTACTACCTCTATGACCGCGTCTCGCCGCTGACGGGCAAGACGCCGGCCACGGAGTTCTACGAGCAGCGCATGGCCGGCTCGCCTCCGGAGGAGGCCAACGCCTACCGGTGCTTCACCGAGACGGTCCACGGGCTCTTCGAGGTCCGGAAGCTTGGCAAGGGCGAGGTCCGCCTGCGCGAACTCTACTCCGGCAAGGACTTCGACGTGACGGAGCGCCGCCACGTCGCGGGCCTGGAGACGGGCGACATCATCGAGGCGCGCCTCATCCCGTTCGGCGGGCACCTGCTGTTCTCCTCGGCGTTCTGCTACCACCCGCGCGTGGCCGTGAAGGCCATCAAGGCGGAGGTGAAGCGCCGCAAGAAGAAGGAGCCGGAGCGCACGCCCAACGAGCTGGTGTGGGAGTGCGCCCGCCGCTCGCTCAACGTGGAGCGCTACCGTCAGCTCCCCGTCGAGAAGCTCTACGACTTCGAGCAGAAGGTGCTCGGCGCCTGAGCGCCGCGGGCCCCCGGTGACGTCTCCCGGGGGCCACGCTGGCTTGGCTCAGATGCGGTGGATGCTCATCAGGTTGGTGTTGCCCGGGACGTTGAGCGGCACGCCAGCCACCACCACCACGGGCGTGCCCGGCGCGCAGATTCGCTCCTTCCGGCACAGCTCGCGGACCTGCTTCAGCATGGCGTCCGTGGTGTTCACGCGCGCCACCTGCATCCCCGTCACGCCCCAGTAGAGCGCCATGCGGTTCACCGTGGACTCGCTCGGGGTGAGGGCGACGATGCGGGCCTGGGGGCGGAACTCGGAGATGAGGCGCGCGGTGTGGCCGCCCTCCGTGTACGCGACGATGGTGCCAATGCCCAGTTGCGTCGCCGCCGCCACGGCCGCCGCGGCCACGCCGGTGCCCAGGTCCTCGGAGCGCTCGAAGGGGGAGTGGTGCTGGTGCTTCACCACGCCGCGCTCCGTCTCCTCCACGATGCAGGCCATGGTGGACGCCGCTTCAATCGGGTACTTGCCCGCGGCCGTCTCGCCCGACAGCATCACGGCGTCCGCGCCGTCCAGGATGGCGTTGGCCACGTCGCTGACCTCGGCGCGGGTGGGCCGGGCGTTGTTCACCATGCTCTCCAGCATCTCGGTGGCGACGATGACGAGCCCGCCCTGCTTGTTCACCGCGCTCACCATGTGCTTCTGGATGGCGGGCAGCCGCTCCAGGGGCATCTCCACGCCCAGGTCGCCGCGCGCCACCATGATGCCGTCCGCCACCGCGGCGATCTCCTCCACGCGGTCCACGGCCTGCGGCTTCTCAATCTTCGCGATGAGCGGCGTCTTCAGCTTCGCCACGTGCGCCCGCGCCTTCTTGATGTCCTCGGGCGTGCGGACGAAGGACAGCGCCACGTAGTCCACGCCCACCTCCTGGCCGAAGGCCAGGTCCACCGCGTCCTTGCGGGTAATCGTGGGCACCGACATGGGTGAGCCGGGCAGGTTGAGGCCCTTGTGGTTCTTCAGGATGCCGCCCACCTCCACGCGGCACGACACGTCGGGGCCATTCACGCGCAGGACGCGCAGGCGCACCCGGCCGTCGTCCAGGAGGATTTCGTGGCCCTTCGCCACGTCCTTCACCAGCGTCTTGATGGGGGTGGGGATGAGCGCCTCCGTCCCCAGGACGTTGCGCGTCGTCACCGTGACGGTCTGCCCGGGCTTCACCAGCAGCTGGCCCCCCTCGAACTTGCCCAGGCGGATCTTCGGTCCCTGGATGTCCTGGAGGATGGCCACCGGCGTGCCCAGGCGCTTGGCCACCTTGCGGATGGTTTCCACCCGGCGGCGGTGCTCCTCGTGCGTACCGTGCGAGAAGTTCAGCCGCGCCATGTTCATGCCCGCGCGGATGAGCCCTTCGATGACCTCGGGCGTGTCCGAAGCGGGGCCCAGGGTGCAGATGATTTTCGCCTTGCGCATAGGGCCGCGCATCCTAGGCGGCGGGGTGCCCGGCTTGACAGCTTCGCGCCCGCGGGACTAACTCTTCGCTCCAGGCGGGTCCGGCTTCGGGCCTCGCGGAGCCTTTGCGCTCTCGCAGGTGGAGAGAGAAAGCCCGGCATCCCTGGGAGGGGGGGCCGGGCTTTCTTGCGTCTTGCGCCCGTCTCGCGCGGGTACACGCAAGACACTGAAAAAAGTGCCGCCCGCCCGGAAAACAAGTGTCCGCCTTGTAACAATTTCAGCATCCTGCCCGCGCCATGAAACTTCACGGACAGCTGGTGGGAGCGGACGCAGGTACGCTTGCGTCCTACAAAGTGGTTCTTGGACAGCTTGAGAGCGCACCGCTCTTCACGGCCGAATTCACGAGCCCGGCGGGGGCGTTCTTCTTCCAGAAGCTCACCTCGTCAAAGCTCCCTTTCCCCATCTCGGTGTTCGTCCTCCATGGGGGGACGCTCGTCGCGACGCGCTCCTTCGACGACAAGGCGGGGCTGGACGCGCTCCTGCTCGCGGAGAGCAAGCCCGCGCAGGAGGACCGGAGGGTGCTCATCACGGTGCCCGACCTCGTCGTCTTGAAGAAGGCCGAGCCATCGCAGCAGTCCTCCTCGAGCCGCGCCTCGGCGGTGCTCGTGGCCACGGAGGAATCGCGGCAGGGCGCCACCAGCGCCTCGCCGTCGACGACCACCTCCCAGACCCGGGCGGAAGCACACGCCTTGGAGCCGATAAAGTTCGTCCCGCTTCGGGGGAAGGTGGTCGCCGCGGAGGGCTCCGTCGCGGGCTTCGTGCTGGAGCTCTCCTGTCCGGACACCATCGACGGGGATGGCCAGTCCACGCCCATCCACCAGGAGCTGATGCTGGGGCCGGATGGGAGCTTCCAGGTGGACCTGGTGGAGTCTGGCCGCTTCGCCAACAGCCCGCTCACGTTCGTCGTGCGCACACCCAACGGGTTGCCCACGCGGCTCCTGGAGCCGACGCACCTCACGCTGAGCCAGGCCCTCAAGCGGGACCACGTGGTCGTCCAGGTGGAGGCCTTCTCTCCGCGCGTCCTCGCGCCAGGGGCGGGGGCGCCGATGGCCACCCGCGTCCTCAAGGGGCGCCTGGTGGACCCCTCGGGCAAGGCGATGAAGCGGCAGCAGGTGCTCTTCTATGGCCTGCGCGACGCCGGGGCCGCGGACGCGGAGCCGGTGGCGGTTCCCCTGGCCTCGGTCTCCACGCACAGCAGCGGCAACTTCTCCGTCGTGGTGCCCAACGCGGCGTTCATCGGCGCCCACGCGATCGTCTCCTCACGCCCCACGCAGCCCCTCGACATTCCGCTCGACGCGAATGGCTTCTTCCCGGCCTTCACCTTGCTGGTGTCCGAGACGGGGAGCCCGGGGCAGGGGATGGGCACGGAGGAGGATGACTGCGCCTGCCACGACCCGACGCCCCGGCTGCCGGGGACGGAGGAACTCGTCGCCAGCGAGTCCAGCTACTCGCAGGACATTGGCGGCGCCTGCGTGAACTTCACCGTCCCCAACCGGACGCTGGAGGAGTTCAGCCACTACGCCATCGTCCGCACCACGGACCCGCGCGGAATGCTCGTCCCCATTGGCGAGTCCTCCCCCTGGGAGTGGAACGGCGACACGTCCGACCTGGCGGGCTACGCCAAGCACCTGCACCGCACCCTGCGTCAGACGCTGGGCAGCAAGAACCCCCTGCGCTGGGACGACGAGGCCACGGACTTCGAAATCTACCAGGCCGTCTCCCTGGCCCATGGCCACGTCCTGCACTTCAAGCAGACCTTCAAGGCGGACGGGTACTCGATGGGCGACCTGCTGTATTCCCTGCCGCTGGCGCCGGGGCAGAAGAAGCAGCTGGTCATCCATGACTGGAACCGGGACGAAGGCGCGGCGCGCGAGGACGCCACGGTGGTGGAGGAGTCGCTGCAGCACACCCTCTCCCGGGACCGTGACATCGACGAAATCCTCATGGGCACCGTGCAGGAGTCCATGAAGGGCGGGAGCTCGGCCAAGACGAAGGGCTCGGCCTTCGGCCTGGGGCTCGCGGGCAGCGGCAGCAAGAACGGCGTGGCCCTGGGGCTCTCCACGGGCTTCAGCATCTCGGGCGGCTCGGCCTCGTCCTCCGCGTGGCAGGACAACACGCGGGAGATGACGTCCAACCTGCACAACCGGCTCCGGGACGCGACCATGCAGGCCACCTCCTCGGTCCGGAGCCAACGGGCCACCGTCGTCACCAGCGCGCGCCAGGGCGAGTCTCAGTCGGTGCAGACGGAGGTGGTGGCCAACCACAACCACTGCCACGCGCTCACCATCCAGTACTTCGAAATCCTCCGGCACTTCGTCATCGAGCAGGAGCTGGTGGACGTCCAGGAGTGCCTCTTCGTCCCGTTGATGATGAGCCGCTTCACGGACGCGTAGGTCCTCCGCTGGCGTGAGTGCCTGTCCGAGCACCTGCTGTACGCGGCCGACACGCTCAAGGGGAAGGAGCTGCGCAAGGGTTTCGACGCGCTGGAGCGCATCGCGGCCGCATACGCGGGCACCGACTTCCCCCACCGGGTGGCGCCGTCCGGGGCTGTGACGTTCTTGCCCTTCAGCGAGGAGGGCATCGAGGAGTTCTCGGGCGAGCTCCAACTGCGGCTGACGCTGACCCGGCCCGCGGACAAGGCGGACGGGACGATTGACGCCGCCACCTGGGCCCCGCTGAGCCACGTGTTCCGGGGGCTGGACATCCTCGGTATCAGCCACCTGTTCAAGACGCTCTCGCCCGAGTATCGCGAACGCGCCTTCCAGGAGCAGCATGGCCCGGTGCTGGCGCGCAACTTCGTCGAGCAGCTTCGCTTCGAGGCCATCCTCGCGGATGGGACGACGGTGCGGGACCTGCGCTTGGACTGCACCCTGCTCACGGACTACGCCCCGGGCAGGACCTTGACGGTGTCCGTGCGCTCCACGCACACGCAGGACCTGCGGGCCTTGCGCGCCGGAGTGGGGGCGCAGGCCTTCTCGGGCACGCCCACGGACCTCCGTCGCGAGCAGATTGTGGGGCTGCGGCTGACGAGCCCCAGCGTGAGCCAGGCCGGCAGCTTCGCCATCGTGGAGCGGGGCACGCTGCGCTACCGGACGCGGCACTTCAGCGGGACGCTGGTGAACGACCGGGCCATCCGCAACGACATCGGCGCCGCGGACCAGGTCTTCCTCCCCACGCCCCTGAGCCCGGAGGAGCAGCGCAACCCGTGGCAGGAGGACCAGCGGCTGGCCCAGCAGCTCCGGGACCACCTCAACCTGGAGAACCTGGAGTACTACCACCACGTCATCTGGTGCCACGGCATCACCGCGCACCGGCGGTACATGATGCTGGACCGCATCCACCTGGCGCAGGACGACTTCAACGCCGTCTACGCGCAGCGCGGGGTGATGGGGCGCTCCCTGGCCTCGCTGGTGGAGAACCGGCTGCTGGGCGTGGTGGGCAACTGCCTCATCTTCCCCGTGGCGCGCGGCTTCAACCTGGACCCCACCTATGAGCTGGGGACCGCGGCCCAGAGCGGGAGCGGCGCCATCGCCCATGCCTCACTGCTGGAGCACTACCAGACGGAGTCCGAGCGCGAGGGCGGAGAGGGCTCCGTCTTCCGGCTGAGCGTCCCGACGCCGGGCGTCTTCGCGGAGGCCGTGCGCGGCGCGTGCAACGCCTGCGAGCGCATCGACGACACGCGCTTCTGGCGGTGGGAGCAGTCTCCCTTGGGCGAGCCCACGGCCATCAACCCGGTGAGCGCGGACAGCCGGTACCAGACGCCGCAGAGCACCACGCCCACGGCGCTGCCGCAGTCCCTGGTCAGCATCCAGAACGCACCGGCCGCGCCGGACCCCACGGGGGTGGGCGCGCTGCTGACGGCGCTCGCGCAGGCCAGCCCCTTCGCCAACCTGACGGGCCTGGACGCGAACCAGAAGAACGCCCTGGCGGCGTTGACGACCAACGCGGAGTCCGCGCGCGCCTTCGGCGAGATGGCGACGAAGCTGGCGCTCGCGGCGCAGAGCAGCCGGAACTCCGCCAACCTGAACGAGCAGATCGACAAGGCCTTCCCCTCCAACCGGAGCCCGGAGAAGAACCAGGAGTGGAAGGAGCGCCTCCTGGCCGCTCAGCTCGGAGGGGGCTCGCAGTCGTCGCGCGCCGGACAGTCACCGCTGGAGCAGGTGGACCTCCAGCAGACCATCGACGCGGTTCGCCAGGCACCTGGGATGGAGGTGGACGTGGGGCCCGCCAAGGTCGCGGTCCGCAATCGGGCCGTGCCTCCGCGTCGCGCCAACTCCACGAGCACCCCTGGCGGTGGTGACGTGCAGGACGAACAGCCGCCGACCTTGGAGCCGCGGCCGCTCATCCCGGGCTACGAGGGGCTCCAGCGCTACGTCCCGCGTGTCGTCGAGATGATCGAGAGCTCGCAGGTGTTCGTGCAGCGGGTGATTGAACCCTTCTGCGACGTCCATGATGCGGACTACGTCCCATTGGTCATGGAGGTCCGTCCGTTCGCGGAGTACCCGTGGGACGGCTGGAGCGACATCGAGGTGCTGGATACGACCGACACCAGCACGGACGGGGGCACCTGGAAGCTGCTCCGGTACCTCCAGCAGGAGACGCTGCCCGGCTTCGACATCCACCGGCACCTGCGCATTCGCGTCGTGATGGATCTGCGCGGGATGACCACGCGTCACCCGGGAGGCATCGCGCTCATCCTCTCCCACGAGTGGGCGCTTCACGCGTTGGGCTGGCGTGAGACGATCCTCCGCGCGCGTCGCGAGCAGTGGTCGTTGGACACGCTCCGGCGATTCCACATCAACGACGTGGCACAGCAGACCCACCACTACCAGATCCACCCCGGCACCAATGCGCTCTACGAGGCCGTGAATGACGACCTGGAGCAGGTCTTCTCCCAGCCGCGGTTCCGGATTTTCTTCCACGTCCCGGGCAACGTGCCGCCCCCGGGAGAGACCTTGCCCCCGTCCCAGGTGATGTTGCCCATTCCGGACCGGGCGAAGGCGGTGCCGGGGAGCGAGCTCTACCGGTACAACCTCGAGCGGGGGCTGTACACGCCGCGCCAGATGTTCGCTTTCGAGCGCGACCTCGAGAGGGGCTTCAAGTACAAGCCAGGCCACCCCGTGAGTGGGTTCCCTTGGTCCATCCCCGCGTGGACCGGAGACTACCTGTCGCCCGACGATGAGTGGTACCCCCGGTAGCGCGCGTCACACGGACACGCGCGAAGCGCCCCGGGGGCCATCCGCTCCCGGGGCGCTTGGAGACGCTAGAGCTCGATTTCCTTGCCCGTGCCCAGCGGCGGCGTCTTGGGCAGCGGGTGGCCCGGCGGCAGGCCCTCCAGGTCCATGTCGATGGGCGGCTCAGTCGGCGCGCCCGGAGAGGGGAAGCCGGGGGCCATGTCCATCGGTCCGCTGCCACCCACGCCGGGGCCTTCCTTCTGCAGCCCCTCGATCTCCTCGCGGGTGATGCCCGCCAGCGTCAGCACCTTGCGGGTGACGCGGATGCGGGCGTGGCTGGTGAGGGCCATGGCGATGGAGTCCGACGGCCGGGCATCCAGCGTCATCTTCTTCTGGCCCTGCTCCAGGAAGACGCGGCCCGAGTAGACGTTGTCTCGCAGGTCATCGATGCGGACCTCGGTGACCTTGCCGCCGAGCCGGTTCACCACGTCGTCCAGCAGGTCCTGGGCGAGTGGCTGGGGCGGTTGGCGCTCCGCGAGCCGGAAGGCGATGGAGATGGCCGAGGCCTCGTCCACGAAGACGGGGAGGACGATGCCCTTGTCCTTGGTGGCGAGCACCACGGCGTGGGCCTGGGCCTCCTCCAGCGGGACGACGTCCTGCACCTCGAGCTCCACGAGCTCGGAGCAGGCCTTGGGGTCCTCTTCGCCTTCGGTGACGCAGGGCTGTTGCCCTGGGGCGCCGCCGAGGGCCGCGAGGGCCTCCGGGGCGGTGAAGGCGGGGAACAACAGCAGCCCTCCGAGCGCCAGAATCACGGCCGAGAGAGGTGCGACGAACAAAGTGGCTCGGTTGGGCGTTTTCACGCCTTTAAGCTACGCACCCGGCCATCTGCCGGGAGGGTTGCGCTCCAGGCCCGGTTACCCCCACCCACAGTGGACGCTCCCCGGGCCGGGGGGCAAGCGGACAGGCTCAGCGACGGTCGTCGTCGTCCTCATCCTCGTCGTAGTCCTCCTCGTCGTCGACGTCCTCGTCCTCATCCTCGTCGTCGACGTCGTCGTCCTCATCCTCCTCGTCGTCCTCGTCATCATCGTCGAGCACGTCTTCCAGGTCCTCGGACTCCAGCGTCATCGACACGGCGAAGCGCTTGTCGAGCGCGGCGATCTGCGCGCGCATCTCCGTGAGGGCGGCCACGAAATCTTCCGTGAGGTTGGCGGGCGCCTTGGCGTCGCAATGCGGGCAGACGATTTTCTCAGTCCCCTCGATGAGGTCCTGAGCGTCCAGCTCGAAGCTCGCCTCGCACTTCTGGCAGGTGAAGTCGATGCTCATGGTCGGGCGCGGCATACAAAGCCCTCCAACCAGCTGTCAACGTCCGAGACGTCGGGACATTGGTGGGAGCCCTTGCATCCGCTAGCGTTCGGGGCATGGACCTTCCCAAGACGGTGGTGCATGCGCTCCATGAGCGGGCCACGCAGCAGGAGCAGCGGCCGGCCCTGTGGACGCGCCGTGGGGGCGCCTATGCGCCCACCTCGTGGTTCGAATACGCGCAGCGGGTGAAGCGCTTCGCCCTGGGCCTCCACGCGCTGGGGGTGGGCGCGGGCCAGCCGGTGGGCATCCTGAGCTTCAACCGCGAGGAGTGGCACGTCGCCGACCTGGCGGCCATCGCCCTGGGAGGCGTCCCTGTCGGCCTCTACACCACCAGCTCGCCCGAGCAGCTCGAGTACATCCTGGGCCACTGCGAGGCCACGGTGCTGGTGGTGGAGAACGAGAAGCACCTGCGCACCGGCCTGGCCCTGCGCGAGCGCCTCCCGAAGCTGCGGCACCTCATCGTCGTCGACGCGCCCGCCACGCTCCCCGAGGGCGTGCTGCGCTACGCGGACGTGCTGGCCCGGGGCGCAGGGGCGGACGAGAAGCCCTACTGGGACAGCCTCCACGCGCTGAAGCCCGAGGCCATGGGCACCCTCATCTACACCTCCGGCACCACGGGCCACCCCAAGGGGGTGATGCTCAGCCACCACAACCTGGTGTGGACGGCGAAGCAGCTCACGGAGTCGGTGACGTTCGGCCGGCCGGAGTCGTCCTCGCTGGTGTCGTATCTGCCCCTGTCGCACATCGCCGAGCAGATCATCTCGCTCCACAGCCCCTTGCTGAACGGGGTCCAGGTCTACTTCGCGACCTCGGTGGACGCGATGCCGGTGAGCCTCAAGGAGGTCCGCCCCTCGTTCTTCTTCGGCGTGCCCCGCGTGTGGGAGAAGTTCAAGGCGAAGGCGGAGGAGGGGCTCAACGCGCAGCCGCCCACGAAGCGCAAGGTGGTGGCCTGGGCGCGCCGGGTGGCCTCGGAGCGCAACGCGCGGGTGATGCGCCACCAGCGCGTGCCCATGCTGATGGAGGCCCAGTACCTCCTGGCGCGGAAGCTCATCTTCGGTCCGCTCAAGGAGCGCATCGGCATGGAGCGGGTGACCTTCTTCGCCACCGCGGCGGCGCCCATTGGCCGGGACGTGCTGGACTTCTTCGCCTCCATCGACATCGTCATCCACGAGGTGTGGGGCATGACGGAGGTGACGGGGCCCGGCACGGTGAACACCGAGGCCTACACGCGGCTGGGCTCCGTGGGCCGGGCGATGATGGGCGTGGAGCTGCGCATCGCGGACGACGGCGAGCTGCTGGTGCGGGGTGGAAACGTCTGCATGGGCTACTACAAGAACCCGGAGGCCTCCGCCGAGCTGCTCGCGGATGGGTGGCTGCACTCCGGGGATGTGGGCCAGTTGGACGCGGACGGTTTCGTGCAGATCACCGGCCGCAAGAAGGACATCATCGTCACGTCCGGCGGGAAGAAGACGTCGCCCTCCAACATCGAGGAGCTGCTGAAGGCCCTGCCGGGCGTGGGGCAGGCGGTGGTGCTGGGCGAGCGCCGCAACTACCTGGTGGCGCTGCTCACGCTGGACGCGGAGAAGGCGAAGGCCCTGGCCAAGGCGCAGGGCTGGCCGGAGGACGTGGCCCTGCTCGCGGAGGACTCGCGCGTGCGCCAGTTCCTCCAGGAGCGCGTGGAGCGCGACGTGAACCCGAAGCTGTCCCGCTTCGAGACCATCAAGCGCTTCGCCCTGCTGCCCAAGGACTTCTCCGTGGAGGGCGGCGAGTTGACGCCGAAGCTGAGCGTGCGGCGCAACGTGGTGGCGGAGAAGTACGCCCGCGTCGTGGAGGGCCTCTACGACGAATCCCCGACAGGCACCTCCCGGACGGGCTGAGCGCAACCGCGCGCCTCGGCCGGGGGAAAAGCGAAAGGGGCGGGGAACCTCGCGGTTCCTCGCCCCCTTCGTGCTTCAGGCCCACGCGCGCGGCGTGGGCCCTGCGTCACCGGTTACTTGGCGGCGCGCTTCTCCATGGGGACGTAGTCGCGGCGCGGGGCGCCCGTGAAGACCTGGCGCGGACGGGCGATCTTCTGCTCGTTGTCCGTGACCATCTCCTCCCACTGCGCGCACCAGCCCACCGTGCGGGGGATGGCGAAGAGCACCGGGAACATCTCGACCTGGAAGCCCATGGCCTCGTAGATGAGGCCCGAGTAGAAGTCGACGTTCGGGTACAGCTTGCGCTTGACGAAGTACTCGTCCTCGAGGGCGATGCGCTCGAGCTCGACGGCGATCTCGAGCAGCGGGTTCTTGCCCGTCACCTCAAAGACCTCGTCGGCCACGCGCTTGATGACCTTCGCGCGCGGGTCATAGGACTTGTAGACGCGGTGACCGAAGCCCATCAGCTTCTTCTCACCCTCGCCGCTCTTCACCGACTTGATGAACTCGGGGATCTTCGAGATGTGGCCGATGTCGCGCAGCATGCGGAGCACGGCCTCGTTGGCGCCGCCGTGCAGCGGGCCGTAGAGGGCGCCGATGCCCGCGCTGACCGCCGAGTAGGGGTCCACTTCGGACGAGCCCACCGTGCGCACGGACGTAGTGGAGCAGTTCTGCTCGTGGTCCGCGTGGAGGATGAAGAGGATGTCGAGCGCGCGCTCGAGCACCGGGTGGACCTTGTAGGTCGACGTGCCGATGCGCTTGATCATCGCCAGGAAGTTGGCGACGTAGGACAGGTCGTTGTCCGGGTAGATGTACGGCAGGCCCATCGTGTGCCGGTAGGAGAACGCGGCGATGGTGGGCATCTTGGCGATCAGCCGGGTGATCTGGATGCGGCGGCTGAGCGGGTCCTTGATGTTCTTCGCGTCGGGGTAGAAGCTCGACAGCGCGGCCACCGTGGAGCCCAGCATGGACATGGGGTGCGCGTCGTAGCGGAACCCGTCCATGAAGCTCTTCACGTTCTCGTGCACGTACGTGTGGTGCGTGACGAGGTGGTTGAACTGCTCCAGCTCCTTCGGCGTCGGCAGCTCGCCGTTCAGGAGGAGGTAGGCAACTTCGATGAAGCTCGACTTCTCCGCGAGCTGCTCGATGGGGTAGCCCCGGTACTCGAGGATGCCCTTGTCGCCGTCGATGAAGGTGATGGCGCTCTTACAGTTGGCTGTATTGAGGAACGCCGGGTCGTAACCCATCAGACCAAAGTCATCATCGCCCGTTTTGATCTGGCGGAGAGCATTGGTGCGAATACAGCCGTTCTCGATCGGGACCTCGTAGGTCTTCCCGGTCCGATTGTCGGTGATCGTCAGCGTGTCCTTGGCCATGGGGCGGAGATTTCACAGGGCGGAGAGCGCTTTCAACAAAAAAGAACGATAAGTCTGCTGGCCGGACACTGATGGTCTCAGGGTGCATCAGTTATCCGAACACCCGCGCGGGACAACTGACGCCAGAACCCCGGAAAGCTCTTCTCCACGCACTCCGGCCCGGTGAGGGTCAGCGGGCTCCCCGACAGGACACACAGTGTGGCAGCTGTCATCGCGAGCCGGTGGTCGCCCTGGCTGCCCATCTCGAACCCGGAAGGTGGCGTGCGGGGTGGGTGAATCTGGAGCCGCTCCCCCTCGAGCTCCGTCGTCCCGCCGTAGGCCGCCACGAGTGTGCGGATGCCCTCCAGGCGGTCACTCTCCTTCACCCGGAGGATGCCCACCTCGGTGAGCGTGGAGGGGGCCGGGAGCACGCACGCGAGCGCCGCCAGGGTGGGCAGCAGGTCCGGGCACTCCTCTCCGGACGCGCGCAGGCCGCCTGACAGTTGGCCTTCCACCTTCAGTGAGAAGGGCTCACCCGTGGGGACGGCGCGCAGGCCCACCTGTTCGATGAGCCGGACGATCGCGTCGTCCGGATGGGCGCTGCCCGTGTCCGCGCGCACCACGGTGCCGCCCGTCTTCCAGGCCACCAGCAGCAGGTAGCCCAGGGAGGACCAGTCCCCCGGGAGCGTGGGAACGGCCGCGGGCGCCGTGTACCCGGCCACGGTGTAGCTGGACGGCGCGGCCTGGATGTCGAAGCCGAAGCGCCGCAGCCACGTGAGCGTCAGCTCCAGATAGCCGGCGCTCGTGAGGCCCCCTTCGATCTCCACGCGCCAGGGCCGGCGCTCCCGCAGGTACAGCGCCGCGCACCCCAGCAGCAGGCTGGACGCGTACTGACTGCTCTGCGAGCCGGGGACCCGGAACACGGCCGTGACATTCGACGTGTCACGGGGGGCGTGCAGCGTCACCGGCCAGGGCGCGCCGTCGGTGAGCGTGAGGCCCGCGGCGGTCAGTGCGTCGCGCAGGGAGGTGAAGAGCGCGCCGTGGGGACGCTCGCCCAGCCGCGGGGTGCCGGTGAAGCGCGCCTGCGCTCCTGGCGTCACCGCGGCCTGGGTGACGAGGATGCGGAAGGGCGCGCCGCCGTCCGCGCAGTCGATGTCGCGCACGGCGTCGGGCGGGAGCCGGAGGGCCTCGACGCCCCGGCGGAGGACGCGCACGTCGGCGGGGAGATCCTCGTCGGGCTCGGCCTGGACGGAGGGCAGGGGCCACGCGCCCGTGAGGTGTCCCAGCACCAGCGCCCGCTGCGCGTCCGACTTGGACACCGGCGGGGTGAGCGCGGCGGGGCGCAGCCCGGACGGGTCCACGTGGATTCGAGAGGCCTTCTCCGTCGTGCTCATGGTCGCACTCCCTTCGTCCAGGCGGGCCACAGCGCGCGCCAGTCGGGCTCGGTGACGTCGCGGACCTCGGTGGCGCCGATGCCCGTCAGCAGCACCATGCGCAGCTCGCCCTGGGCGCCGGCCTTCTTGTCGGCGGTGAGCAGCGCCAGGATGTCCTTCATCGGCGCGCGGCGGAGCAGGGCGGCGGCGCGCTCCCGGCCCAGGACGCCAGGGCCCTGTTCCAGCGCGGCTTCGACCTCGGCGGCCACGGGCTCCGGCGTCACGCCCAGGTGGCGGCCCACGTCCAGGGCCAGCAGCATGCCCAGGCCCACGCCGTCCCCATGGGCCAGCTTGAAGCGGGACACGCTCTCCAGCACGTGCCCGAAGGTGTGCCCGAAGTTGAGCACGCGCCGCAGGCCGGCTTGCTCGTAGGGGTCCTCGGCGCAGACCCGCTCCTTGATGGCGCGAGCGTCCTTGACCAGCTTCTCCAGCGGCGGCGGCTTGCGCACGTAGCGGCGGAAGCGCGGCGCGTCGAGGCTGACCACCATCTTCCACGCCTCCAGCGCGCCTTCACGCCGCTGGGCATCGGAGAGGGTGTCGAAGAACTCGGGGCAGACCCAGCCCTCGTCCGCATAGTGGAAGACGCCGGCCGGGTTCTTCACCACGCGCCCGCGCACCGTCATGTCCACCGCGCCCTTGCCGCCGACGCTGCTGTCCACCGCCGCGAGCAGCGTGGTGGGCACCTGCACCAGCCGCACGCCGCGCTTGAGGACATGCGCGGCCACGGTGGAGACGTCGCCAATGGTGCCGCCGCCCACCGCGAGCAGTGTCCCGGAGCGAGGCAGGGCCAGGCTGCTGGCGAGGACCTTCTCCAGCGCGGTGAACGTCTTGGCGCTCTCGCCGCCCGTGAGCTGGATGATGGCGCGTGGGCTGCGCGACGCCAGCGTGGGGATGAGGGTGGGGTGGAGCTTCGCGACGGTGCGGTCCACCACCGCGACGCTGCCCTCGGGCAGCCCCTTGGCGAGGCGCGCGAAGGTGCCCCAGCGGTCGGTGCACGGACGGTAGGCGCCAGGAGGGAGCGGACTCATAGGGTGTGGGGCCTGGCGTTGAGGTGGAGGACGAGGTCGGCGATGACCAGCGACACCATGGCCTCCAGCACCGGCACGGCGCGCGGCATGATGCACGGGTCGTGACGGCCGCCCTTCGCGTGCTCCTGCAGCGTCGCTGGCGGCTTGAAGAAGGTGCGGATCTGCATCGGCTCCCCGTTGGCGAGCCCGCCCTGGATGCCGCCGTACGCGTCCTTCACCGCGTGGAACTGGATGCCGGGCTGGCCAATGCGCTCCAGCAGGTCCGGCGGGCCCCAGACGACGCCCGTGACGGCGCCGATGCTGCCCAGCGCCTGCGCGATGCGCGCCTTGAGCTTGCCGAAGATGGGCTCGCCCAGGCCCACGGGCAGGCCCTCCACGCGCACGTCGATGGCGCCGCCCAGGCTGTCCCCGGCCTCCTTCGCGGTGAGGATGCGGCGCGACATCTCATCGCGGATGTTCGTGTCCGGGCAGCGCGTGGCGTGGGCGTCCACGTGCTCGCGCGTGAGGCCCGGCGCGGGCACCTCGGCCACGAGGTCTCCCACCTGCGACACGTACGCGACGGTGCGGATGGCGGGCAGGTCGCGCTGGAGGTACGCCTCCGCGATGGCGCCGCCGATGACGCGGCAGAGCGTCTCGCGTCCGCTGGTGCGTCCGCCGCCCCGGTGGTCGCGGTGCTTGAAGCGCTCGCGCCACACCGCATCCGCGTGGCCAGGCCGGTCCTGGGCCTTCAGCTTCTCGTAGTCGCCGGAGCGCTGGTTCGTGTTGCGCACGATGGCCGCGATGGGCGTCCCGAGCGTCTTGTCCTCGAAGACGCCGGAGAGGATCTCCACCTGGTCGGGCTCGCTGCGGGCCGTGGTGATGGTGGACTGGCCAGGACGCCGGCGGTCCAGCGCGACCTGAATCTGCTCGCGCGTCAGGGGCACGCCCGCGGGGCATCCGTCCAGCACCGCGCCGAGCGCGGGCCCGTGGCTCTCACCGAACGTCGTCAGGCGAAACAGCTCGCCGAAGGTATTCATGTCGCGGACTCCCAGAGTTGTCGCTGCCGCCGGGCCTGCGCGATGAACCAGGCCGCGCCCAGCAAGATGGGGGTGCCGCCGCGTCGGACAATCTCCGCGGCGATGCGCCGCCCCGGGGCACCGTAGGCGATGACCGCCACACGGGCGCCGTCGAAGCGCAGGTCGTCAGGGGCGGGGACCCTGTCGGGCCAGGTCCAGACGCCCGCCCCTGTGAGAGGCGCCTGGATGTCCGCGCGTCGCAGGACGCGCAAAGTGCAAGCCGTGTCCTTCGCCACGGAGCGGAGCGCCGCCGTGGCGCCACCAGCTCCCAGGACGAAGACCTCGCGAGCCTCGAGCCGTTCGAGCACCTTCTGTGCCCCGAACGTATCGGTGTTGAAGGCTTCCCACCGGGTGCCCCGGCGGACGAGCGTGTTGATGGCGTCCAGCGGCGAACCGGTGTGCTGGGCCAGCCGGAGCTTGAACGGGCTGGTGACGGCGAAGCCCGCGTAGTGCGGCAGCAGCGCGTCCACCAGGGCCTCGACGGGGGCATCCTCGGGCAAATCGATGCGGTCGAAGGGCTGACGGTGGATGCGCGGCGAGCGCGAGTGGACGATGGACGTCCCCAGGATGCCCAGGCGCAGGGGCGGCTCCAGCGTGTACCGGTCCGCGCCGCGCAGCTCGCGCACGACGTCGTCGAGCAGCCGCTGTCCCGGCGCCGCGGCCCAGGTGCCACCGGTGGCGACGTAGTCGAGCACGTTGTTCCGGGCGAGCAGCGCGCGCGTCGGCAGCGCCACCGCGCCCATGCCCAGCACGGTGACGCGCGTGACGCCGAAGCGCTCCATCAGCCGCCGCTGCGTCTCCAGCAGCGTGCGCACGTGGGCCGGGTTCGTCATGGGCTCCACGTGCTTCACCAGCGCGTCCGCGGGGAGGTCGCGCTGCCACAGTTGGAGCGCCTCCTCCGTGGACAACGGACGGCTGGCGTGGTGGGAGGCGAGCAGCTGTCCCGGCGGCGCCGCCAGCGAGCCCTGCTGACCCGACGCATCCACCAGGTCCCGGTCCACGCGCCACGCGGCGGCGGCCCACGCGTCGGGCACCGGCTTGCCGCGCTCGGAGACGAGCAGGGGCAGCACGGCGGCCAGCGCCTCGGGCGACACGGCGTCCGGGGCATGCAGGTCCGTGCGAAGCTCCAGGACATCCGCGCCCCGGCGCTGGGCGTCACGGGCGAAGCGGACGGCGTCCTCGCCGAGCACGGTGGGGGGCAGGGTGACGACGCGCCGGGCGGGCGTCACGGGGGCACCTCGGTGGCAAGGCAGCCTCGGAGGAAGTCCTCCAGGGCCACGGTGGGCACGCGGGCATGAAGCGCCTCGCGCTCATGGAACACGGTGGACAGCTCCTCTTCGAGCGACACGTCGGTGCGAAGCCGCGGGCGCGTCTGGTCCGCGAGCAGGCGCTCACGATACGTGTCGAAGCACACCGGAACCACCACGGTGAACAGGCCGGCCAGCGCGTCGGGGTGGTGCGAAAGGAACCCGCCTCCCACGGCCACCAGCCCACCGGGCGGCAGCTCCAGCAGGGCGCGGCGCTCGGCGGCCCGGAATGCCTGGGGCGCTTCGGCCACCCAGGTCCGCAGCGGGCGCCCGTGCAGGCGCTCCAGGTGCGTGTCCAAGTCCACCCCGGGGCGGGCGAGCATCCGCGCCACCAGGGGCAGCAGGCGTGACTTGCCCGCGCTGCGGTGCCCGGCAATCACCACCGTCTGTCCTGGGACAGGCGCGCGGGCGGGCCCCGGGCGGGCGACCGCCTCCCTCAGACCCGGCGCGAGCCGGGGATCCACCGAGGACAGTATCTCTTCGACGAGGTGCCGCCGCTGGTCAGCGGACGGTGCCGACATAGATGTAGGCGGTGCCGAACGTGAGGGGGTGCGCCGCCCGCTCCGCGTACGCGCCGGACTGTTCCATGAGCTCCAGGAACTTGTCGCCCGCGGGGAACGAAGCGGAGGTCCGCGGCAGGTACTGATACGCGGCGCGGTTGCCCGTCAGCAGCCCGCCCACCGTGGGCATCACCGTCTTGCTGTAGAAGCGGAACAGCGCGCCAAAGACGCCCGTCGGCTGACCGAACTCCAGCACCACCACGCGGCCACCGGGCCGGACGACCCGGGCCATCTCCTTGAGGCACTTCACCGGGTCATCCACGTTGCGGATGCCGAAGGAGATGGACGCCACGTCGAAGGTGTTGTCCGCGAAGGGGAGGTCCATGGCGTCGGCCACCTGGAACTCGACCTGGAGGCCCGCCTTCTCCGCCTTGGCGGGCGCGTTCTCCAGCATCTCCGGGCAGAAGTCGGTGCCGACGACGCGGCCCGAAGCGCCGACCTTCCGCTTGAAGACCAGGGCCAGGTCGCCCGTGCCCGACGCGCAGTCGAGGATCCGGTCACCTTCCTTGGCCGCGCTGAGCCGGACGGCCTTCCGGCGCCACAGCCGGTGGATGCCGAAGGAGAGGACCTCGTTCGTCACGTCGTACTTCGTGGCGATGGAAGAGAACATCTCACGGACTTCGGTACTCATCGCGCCCTCACGACCTGGGCCGGACTCTCCGGCCGCCAAAGGTGTCGGTCCACCGCGTCTAGCACGGCTGGCAGCCGCCGCATCAACGTCTCGAAGCGCTCCGGTGTCAGGGCCTGGTGCCCATCGCACATGGCCTGTTCGGGCTTCGGGTGGACTTCAATCAACAATCCGTCCGCCCCCGCGGCCGCGGCCGCCAGCGACATGGGGAGGATGAGCGCCGGGTCACCCGTCGCATGCGAAGGGTCGACGATGACGGGCAGGTGGGTGCGCTGCTTCGCCCAGGCCACCGCCGCCAGGTCCAGCGTGTTGCGCAGCTCCGTCTCGAAGGTCCGGATGCCGCGCTCGCACAACATGACCGCCTCGTTGCCGCCGTCGAGGATGTACTCGGCCGCCAGCAGCCACTCCTGCAGCGTCGCCGCCAGGCCGCGCTTGAGCAGCACCGGCTTTCGCACCTTGCCCAGCGCGCGCAGCAGCGAGTAGTTCTGCATGTTTCGCGCGCCCACCTGGAGGATGTCCGTGGACTCCTCCATGAGCGGAATCTGCGACTGCTCCATCACCTCACTGATGATGGGCATGCCGTGGCGCTTTCCCGCCTCCGCCAGCACGTGCAGGCCCGGCTCGCCCATGCCCTGGAACGCGTAGGGGCTGGTGCGAGGCTTGAATACGCCGCCGCGCAGGACGTGGGCGCCCGCGGCGGCCACCACGGACGCGGCGTGCTGCACCTGTTCGGCGCCTTCCACCGCGCAGGGGCCCGCCATGACGACGAAGCCGGGGCCTCCGAACTCCACCGGTCCTACGCGTACGCGGGTGCCTTCAGGGCGCTCCGCGCGGAGCACCCGCAGCGCGCCCGGGGCCCGCCCGGACCCGGCTGCTTCGTCTGGCCGCTTGCCTCCCACGGACCCTCCCATTCATCGAGTTCAAGAGGTTTTGAACTCCTTGGTGCATGTATAGCCGAGATGGCTTAGAAGACAACCGAAGGTGATTGCGACGCAATTGCCGATGAGGAACGCTGATGAAGACGCTCAATCCCGTTGAGAACCAGCGCTGGGTGGCCGGAATGATGCCCCTGGCGGTGGTGGATCCGCTCGCGGGTGCGGACGTCCTGGGCGTTCCAACCATTTACTGGGAGCGCCCGCTGGCCCAGGAAGCGGCGGCGGGGTGGGGTGAGGCGGCGGTGGTGGAGGCGAAGGACGCCTCCGACATCCCGGGCGTGCTGGCCACGTTGGGCGGCGCGGCGGTTCGCTGGCTGGGCGAGGCCCCGGAGTCGATGCCGGGCCCCTGGTTCGGGGGCATGCGCTTTGGCGCCTCGGGGACGGTGGACTCGGCGTGGGCGTCTCATGGCGTGACGCGCTGGGCGCTGCCCGAGGTGCTGGTGTTCCGCACGAGCCGCGGCGTGTCTGCCGTGGCGTTCGCGGAGGAGGGCCGGGGCGGTGAGGACGTGGTGCGCTCGCGGCTGGAGCGTGTACGCGCGTGCTTTCCGGACACCTACCGGCATGCGCGCGGCGAGCCGGTGGCCTTGGCGTTGAGCGCGTCGCGGCCGGACTTCGACGCCCGGGTGCAGCGCGCCTTGGACGCCATTGCGTCCGGCCATCTCCAGAAGGTGGTCCTGGCGCGCCCGCTGGACGCGGAGGGCCCCACGCCCTTCGACGTGGTGGACGTGCTGGCGCGGCTGCGCGAGCAGAACCCGCGCTGCGCCACCTTCCTGTTCCAGGCCCCGGACCAGACGTGCTTCCTGGGGGCGACGCCCGAGACGCTGTGCCGCGTGGACGGGCAGGTGCTGGAGACCGAGGCCCTCGCGGGTTCGGCCGCGCCCGGACAGGCGGACGGGCTGCGGGGCCACGACAAGGACGTGCGCGAGCACCAGTCGGTGGTGCGCTACCTCGTCGCGGCGCTGAAGCCGCTGGCCGAGCAGGTGGCCTCGGATCCAGAGCCCACGCTGCTCACCTTGAAGAACGTGGTGCACCTGCGGACGGGGTTCCGCGCGGAGCTGCGCGACGGTGTGACGCCCGCGCAGGTGGTGGCGGCGCTGCATCCCACGCCGGCCGTGGGCGGGACGCCGCGCGAGCGCGCGTTGTCGTTCCTGGTGGAGCACGAGGGCCTGGACCGCGGCTGGTACGCGGGGCCGGTGGGCTGGGTGGGGCCGGGGCGGGCGCACCTGATGGTGGCGCTGCGCTCGGCGCGGGTGAAGGGCGCGAAGGCCCGGTTGTTCGTCGGGGTGGGGCTGGTGGCGGGCTCCAACGCCGACTCGGAGTGGCGGGAAACGGAGATGAAGAGCCTGGCCATGCTGCGGGCGCTGGGAGGCGGGGATGTCGTCCGACGCTAACCTCAATGTGCTGTGGGCGCGCGCGCTGTTGGAAGAACTCGTGCGCGGCGGAGTCCGGCACGCGGTGGTGTGTCCGGGCTCGCGTTCGTCGCCGCTCGCCCTGGCCTGTGTCGGCGCGGAGGGACTGCGCACCTGGTCCGTCGTCGACGAGCGCAGCGCGGGCTTCTTCGCCCTGGGGCTCGCCAAGCAGTCGCGGACGCCGGCCGTGCTGGTGGCGACCAGCGGCTCCGCGGGCGCGCACTTCTATCCGGCGGTCATCGAGGCCGCGCTGTCGCAGGTTCCGTTGCTGGTGCTGACGGCGGATCGTCCCCTGGAGCTCCAGGGCTGGGGCGCGCCGCAGACGGTGCCGCAGGCGCGCTACTTTGGAGAGCACGCCCGGTTCTTCGCCGACCTGGGCCTGCCCGAGGCGCATGACGCGGCGCTGCTGCACATGCGGGCCACCGTCGCGCGCGCCGTCGTGAGCGCGTGGCGCGCCCCCCGTGGCGCCGTGCAGCTCAACGTACCGTTCCGCGAGCCCCTGGCGCCCGTGGTGGAGCCCTTCGCCGAGGCGACATTGAGCGCGCTGGCCAAGTCGGGGCGGCCCGGAGCACCGCTCACGCGCATCGTCCCGTCCGCTCCCATTCCGGACGCGGCCGTCCTGGACGAGGTCCGCCAGCGCATCGCGGCCACGCAGCGCGGCGTCATCGTCTGCGGCCCCCGTGACGAGACGGACGGCTTCGCCGGGGCCATCAGCGCCCTGTCGCAGGCCACGGGCTACCCCGTGCTCGCCGAGGCCACCTCCCAGGCTCGATACGGCGGCGGTCCGCTCACCGTGTCGTTCTACGACGCGTTGTTGCGCCACGCGCCCTTCGCCAAGGCACACCGGCCGGAGCTGGTGCTGCGCTTCGGCGGTGGCCTGACGCCCAAGGTGCCTCAGCAGTGGCTGGATGCCTCGGGCGCGGACATCGTCCTGTTCAGTGACGGGGGCGGGCTCTTCGACCCAGCGCACCGCGCGGCGACGGTGGTGGAGGGCTCGGCGGTGGCGGCGTGTGAGTCGCTGTCCCGCGGGCTCGCGCGCGGTGTGGGCCCGTGGGCCCGCGGCTTCCTGTCCGCCGAGCAGCGCGTTCGCACGGCGTTGGAGGCCGCGTTCGCGGAGCAGCCCGACGCGCTGTCCGAGCCGCGCATCGCCCGTGAGGTCGTGGCCGCGCTGCCCGAAGGCGCGCCGCTGTTCGTGTCGAGCAGCATGCCCATCCGCGACGTGGATGCCTTCGCGCCCGCGGGCGGTGTCCCGCTGCGCGTCCTGGCCAACCGTGGAGCGAACGGAATCGACGGCATCGTCTCCAGCGCGCTGGGCGTGGCCGCGGCGGCGGGCCGCCCCGCCGTGCTGCTCACGGGAGACCTCGCGCTGTTGCACGACGTGGGGGCCTTCGTCACCGCGTCGCGCGCCCGGGTGCCGCTGACCGTGGTGGTGGTGAACAACGACGGCGGCGGCATCTTCTCGTTCCTGCCCATCGCCCAGGCCGCGCCGCGCGACGCGTTCGAGTCGCTCTTCGGTACGCCGCACGGGGTCGACCTGTCGCATGCGGCGGCGCTGGGCGGCGCGAGACTGCACCGGCCCGAGACGCCCTCGGCCCTCCGCGCGGCGGTGCGCGAGGGACTGGAAGGCGGCTTCCATCTGGTGGAAGTGCGCGTGGACCGGCACGTCAACGTGGATGAGCACCGGCGGCTGTTCGCTCGAATGACTGCTTCCCTGGGAGAAGGACCATGGGCGTGAAGCTGGCTTACGAGACGTGGGGTGAAGGTTCCCGTCCACTCGTGCTGCTGCATGGCTTCACCGGGAGCCGCAGGGCCTTCGACGGGCTGCGTCCACTCCTGGGCCGAGACGTCCGCGCGGTGGCGGTGGACCTGCCCGGCCACGGCGCCACACCGTTGCCGGACAAGCCCGGCCGCGACGGCTTCCTGGAGACCGTCGACGCGCTCGTGGCGCTGGTGGACTCGCTGGGCCTGGGCTCCGTGGATCTGCTGGGGTATTCGCAGGGCGCCCGCGTGGCGCTGGGCGCGGCGGTGCGCGCGCCGGACCGCTTCGGTCGGCTCATCATGGAGAGCGGCTCTCCGGGACTGCACCGGCGCCAGGAGCGCGCGGCCCGGCGTGACTCGGATAATCAGCTCGCGGCGTTCATCCGCGCACGCGGTGTGGACGCGTTCGTGGACCGCTGGGAGCAACTGCCCCTGTTCGAGGGCCTGCGCCGGCTTCCCCAGGAGCGCAAGGACACGCTGCGCTCACTCCGCCGCGCGTGTACGCCCGAAGGCCTCGCCGGCGCGTTGGAGTGCCTGGGCCTGGGGGTCCAGCCGGACTTCTGGCCCGAGCTGCATGCCCAGCGCCTGCCCACGCTGCTTCTCACCGGGGCCGAGGACGCCAAGTTCACGCAGTTGGCCCGCCGCATGGCCACGGAGCTGCCGGTGGTGTGGCGCTATGCCTTCGAGGGCTGTGGCCACGCGCCGCACCTGGAGTCCCCAGAGGATTACGCCCGGGAGGTCCTCGGCTTCCTCCAGACGCCCTGGTACGAGGCGCCGCAGTTCGAGAGCCCCGTGGCGCAAGGTGAGGGAAGGGTGACGTCGTGAGCACCTCGATTCCGGCGCCCGGTCCGCTGTCGGTGAAGCCGCGGCCAGGGGTGAAGCACTGGGTGATGGCGGCGCGGCCCAAGACGCTGACGGCGGCGCTGGTACCGGTGGCGGTGGGGACGGGGCTCGCGTTCGGGCTGGGCGTCGGCCGGTGGTTGCCCGCGCTGGCGGCGCTGCTGGGCGCGGTGCTCATCCAGGTCGGCACCAACTTCATCAACGACTACTACGACTTCAAGAAGGGCGCGGACACGCACGAGCGGCTCGGCCCGAAGCGCGTGACGCAGAGTGGCCTCATCGCTCCGGGCACTGTCCTGGCGGGCGCCGGCGTGTGCTTCGCGTTGGCCACCGCCGTGGGGCTCTACCTGGTGATGGTGGGCGGCTGGCCCATCATCGCGATTGGCGTCGCCTCGCTGCTGTGTGGCTATGCCTACACGGGCGGCCCGTTCCCCCTCGGCTACAACGGCCTGGGCGACCTGTTCGTCTTCATCTTCTTCGGCCTGGTGGCGGTGACGGGCACCTACTACGTGCAGGCGGGGACGGTGGACCCGGCGGCGTGGTGGGCCGCGGTGCCGGTGGGTGCCAGCGGCACCATGCTCATCGTCGTCAACAACCTGCGTGACGTGACGACGGACGTGAAGGCGGGCAAGCGGACCCTCGCGGTGCGGTTCGGCACGGGCATGGGGAAGGCGGAGTACGTGCTGCTCCTGGTCGTCTCCTTCGCCACGCCGTTCGCGATGTTCGCGCTGAAGCTGGCCAGCCCGTGGGTCTTCCTGTCGCTGGTGGGCCTGCCCCTGGCGGTTCCCCCGCTGAAATTGGTGATGAAGGCGGAGGGGGCGGCGCTGAATCCCGCCTTGGGCGGCACGGCGCGGTTCCAACTCGTGTTCGGACTGCTGTTCGCGCTGGGCCTCTACCTGCGATGATGTGAGTCCATGCGGATTGCCCAGGTTTCGCTCATTCCCCACCGGTTGGAGCTGCGTCAGCCCCTGAAGACGTCTCAGGGCGCGCACACGTCTCGCGAAGGCTTCATCGTCCGGGTGGTGGACGAGGAGGGCCGCGAAGGGCTGGGTGAGGCCATGCCGCTGCCGGCCTTCGGCACCGAGACGCTCGCGGACTGCGGCGCCACGTTGACCGCGTGGCTGTCCGAACTGAAGGGCCAGTTCCTCGGGGACTCGGTCCGGGCCATCGAGGACACGCTGTCTCCCTTCCCTCCGGCCGTGGCGCGGGGCGATGGCGTGCGAATCCGGTCGCGGCAGGTGACGCCGCAGGGGCCCATGCCCGCCGCGGAGCACGCGCTGGAGCTCGCCTTGTTGGACCTGCTCGCGCAGCGCCAGGGCGTGCCCCTGTGCTGGCTGCTCGCGGAGGAGGCCCGGACGGAGGTGGCGGTCAACGCCCTGTTGAGCGCCGACACGCCCGAGGCGCTCGCGGAGGAAGCGCGCCACGCCGTGGAGGAAGGCTTCGCCACGCTGAAGCTGAAGGTCGCGGGACGGCCGCTGGAGGCGGACGAGGCCCGGGTGAAGGCCGTCCGCGACGCGGTGGGGCCCGACGTCAAGCTCCGCCTGGATGCGAATGGCGGCTGGTCCGAGCCCGAAGCCAAGCGCGCCTTGGATCGGCTTGGATGGTACGGCCTGGAGCTCGTGGAGCAGCCCACGCCCCCGGATGACCTGGCGGCGCTGTGGCGAGTCCAGCGCCGTTCGCCGTGCACGGTGGCGGCGGATGAGTCCCTGAGCGCTCCCGAAGCGCTGCGAGCGCTGTTGACGGTGGACCCGCTCCTGGGCGGAGGCCCGGCGGTGGGCGCGGTGGTGCTGAAGCCGATGGTGTTGGGCGGGCTTCTGCCGTGCCTCGTCGTCGCGATGCGTGCGGCGCGTTTGGGCATGCAGGCCTACGTGACCAGCTCCATCGATGGTGTCGTGGCTCGGGCGGGCGCGGCGCATCTCGCGGCGGCACTGCCGTCCGGTGCGCTGGCTTCAGGACTCGCGGTGGGGCGCCTGCTCGCGAAGGAGCCGGAGGACCATCCGTATCAACCCCGGCAGGGCGTCATTCGCTTGTCAGGAGACTCGGGGCTCGGGCTCAACTCCCGGACCCTGGTGTGATCGGCTGCAGGGAACGCCCAGTCCGGGTTGTGACACAGCGACGTGACAGAACCTCTGGCTTCGGTCACGCCATGTCGAGGGCGGAGCGCGGTCCCGACCCGAGGTGATGCGATGCCGATTCATGCCTGTCCCATTCGCGCAGGTGCGCGCCACCATCCAGACGCCGAGGCCCTGACGTTCGCCGGCCGCGCCTGGACCTACCGCACCCTGGACGCGGAGGTGTCTCGCTGGGTGGCGGCGCTCGAGTCCCATGGCATCGGCGCGGGGGCGCGTGTCGCCACGCTGGCCACGAACCACGCGGCCTCGGTGTTTCTCTACTGGGCGCTGGGTCGGCTGGGCGCGGTCCTCGCTCCGCTCAACGCCCGGCTCACCGAGGCGGAGCTGTCGCCCATGGTGGATGACCTCCAGCCGCACCTCACCCTGGCGTTGGAGCCGCTCCGACCGCGCCTGCCCAACGCGCTCTCGCTCGAGGCCTTCGTGACGTCCAGCCACACCGGCTCGGACACCTGCGGCCCGCTGGACGATACCGCCCCACGGGTGGTCCTCTTCACCAGCGGAACCACCGGCCGCCCCAAGGGCGCGGTGCTGACCGAAGGCAACTTCCGCGCGTCCTCGAAGGCCTCGGCGGCCAACCTGGGCGCCCATCCCGCGCCACGGTGGCTGGGCACGCTGCCGCTCTTCCACGTGGGGGGCATCGCGATGCTCACCCGCACGGCGTACGAGGGCGGCTGCCTGGTCCTCCATGAGCGCTTCGACGCCGACGCCGCGAACCGCGCCTTCGACACGGAAGGCGTTTCCCACGCGAGCCTCGTGGCCACGACGTTGGAGCGGGTGTTGGACGCTCGGAGCGACCGGCCCCTGCCACCGACGTTCACACTGGCGCTGATTGGCGGCGGCCCGGTGCCAGTCCCATTGTTGTCCCGAGCGCGGGCTGCCGGCCTCCGTGCCCTCCAGACCTACGGCTTGACGGAAGCCTGCTCTCAGGTGACGACCGAACGTCCAAGCGATGCGGACGGTCGAACAGCGGGCGGGCCACTCCCAGGCGTTGAGGTCCGCATCGTCAGCGCGGACGGTCGTGCCCAGGCGCCGGGCGTCGAAGGCGACATCGAGGTGCGCGGCCCTACGGTGATGGCGGGTTACTGGAAGCGGCCGGAGGCCACGCGAGACACCCTGCGCGACGGCTGGCTGCGAACGAAGGATGTCGGTGTCCTGGACGGGCGCGGACGGCTCTCCGTGCTGTCACGCCGCACGGACCTCATCGTGCGGGGTGGAGAGAATCTCTACCCGGCGGAGGTGGAGGCCGTGCTCCTCAACCACCCCGCAGTGCAGGAAGCGGCCGTTGCGGGCTTCCCGGACGCGCGCTGGGGCGAGGTGCCCGTGGCCTTTCTCGTCCCACGCGTGGGACAGGCGCGGCCCGGGCAGGCGGCGCTGGAGGCGTGGTGCCGGACGTCCCTTGCGGGCTTCAAGGTGCCGGCGCGCTTCGTCTGGCTGGACGCGCTGCCCCGCAACGCCATGGGCAAGGTGGAGCGCACGGTGTTGCGGAAGCAAGACCTCCGCTGACGCCCACTCCACCTTGCCGGGGTGCCGCGACTCAGCTCTCGGAGACGGGGTGTCCCCAGGGGTTGGTGCGGGGGAACTGCCGGAGGACGGTGCTCAGCCGGCAGGTGGCCGACACCGTGGCTCCAGATCCCGGCCGACGGTGGGCCGAGGTCCTCGGGTGGTCAACGGCACCCAGCCGGGCCGCCTGCATCGACAGTTGCTGTTCCACCTCCGGGGACCATCGGGTGAACTCGAGCCATTCCATGTGCGTGCTCCTTCGCGCCGCAGTGTTCGTGCGCATCCGACCTCTTCGCGCCGGGAAAATCACGCCGCCTCGCGTTGGCGCGCAGCGTCAGTGCCGGTTTCCCGACAGGGGTCGCCGTCACAACCGCGAGACCTGGTCGCCATCTTTCAAAACCCGTGACGGCCTGTCGGTTACCTGAAGGGTCGCCTGCCCTCCGAGGTGGGGCGTGCAATTCCTGCGGAACCCGGGCGGTGGTGGTCATTCTTGCGCCATCGCCGTGCCGTCACCCCGGGTAATTGCTGATACGGCTGCAACCTTTCAGCCCCAAGGTGAAAACTCAAACATGCAAGGATTTCCCCTTCACGCGTTGAACAGTTGAAGAGACAACGCAGGGGCGGGTTGTAAATGACGCCAGTTCCCGAGGGGAGCGGGCCGCCTGGGACCCGTGAGTATTTCCTGCCGGTGCACTGGATGAATCCAGGAATTTCCTGTGACTGATTCCTTGCGAGAGGATTGTCGGGTTGTTTTGATATTGCGACCGGTCAAAAGCAGCTCAGAGCGCGTGCTCACACAGTGAGAGGGATAGATGGCTCCGGAATCCGTTGATGTCATCATCGTGGGGTGTGGTCCGGTGGGGGGGATGGCTGCGAACCTCCTGGGGCAACAGGGGATTCGGACCCTGGTGGTGGAGCGGGAAGCGACGCCCCATGGCCAGCCTCGAGCCTTCAGCCTGGATGACGAGGCCCAGCGCATCTTCCAGTCGGCGGGCCTCGTGGGGCACCTCGACCCGGGCTTCTATCCGTGCAAGCGGCTCCGTTACCTGAATGACTCACTCCGCGCGCTGGCGGAGGTGGACTTCCTCGGATTGGACCGGCCGTTTGGTTATGTCCCTGCGACATTCTTCCAGCAGCCGCGCATGGAGTCGGCGCTGCGTCTGGGCATGAAGCGGTACCCCCACGTGGACTTGTGGCTGGGCCACGAGGTGGAGTCCTTCGTCCAGGATGAGGAGGGCATCACCGTTCGCGTGAAGTGCCTGTCGGACGAGCGCGCGGTCAACGTGCGCGCGCGGTACCTGCTGGCCTGCGACGGCTCGCACAGCTCCATCCGGCGGCGCCTGGACCTGCGGCTGGAGGGGACGACGGCGCTGGAGCACTCGCTGGCCGTCACCGTGAAGACGGCCACCCCCGAGCCGGAGATGTCCAGCTACCTGTGTGGCCCGGTGCGACGGGGGTTCGTGGCGCGGACCGCGCCGCATGAAGTTCGGTTCGACTTCATCCTGGAGCCGGGGGTGGACCTGGCGGCGGCGCGCGAGGTCGCCAACGTGCACCGGCTCATCGGGCACTACCTGGATCCCGCGACGGTGGAGCTCGTCTCGGTGAAAATCTTCTCGTACCACAGCCGCATGGCGGAGAAGTGGCGGGTGGGCCGCGCGTTCCTCCTGGGGGACGCGGCGCACCTGATGCCGCCCTTCCTGGGCCAGGGGCTCTGCGCGGGCCTCCGGGACGCGGCGAACCTGTCGTGGAAGCTGGGGCTGGTGCTCGGGGGCGCGGCGGACGCGTCGCTGCTGGACAGCTACGAGGAGGAGCGCCGGGGCCACGTGGCGGAGGTCATCCGCGGCTCGGACGCCATGGGCCGGGTGATGATGTCGGGAGGCCGCGTGGCGGCGCGCGCGCGCAACGCCCTCATCCAGCTGCTCTACCGGCTGCCGGTGACGGGGGAGTTCATCCGCCAATACAAGGCGAAGCCCGTCTTCCCCCTGCGCAGCGGCTTGCTTCAGGGCGGCCAGCGCGGGAAGGGGGACGTGCCGGAAGGCTCGTACTTCCCGCAGCCGCGCGTGGAGGGCCCGGACGGCGAGGCGTCACTGCTGGACGACTGCCTGGGCGAGGGCTTCGTGGTGCTCACGCGGCCCGGCGCGCCGCCCGAGGCCCACAAGGAGGCGACGGCCCTCGTGGAGGCGCTGGGCGCGCGGTGGCTGCACGTATCCCCCGCCCATCGAGCGGGGGAGGGCAGGCCGGGCGCGGTGGTGGACCTGGAAGGCCGCCTGAGCGCGTGGTTCGCCCAGTACGCGGCCGACCTGGTCGTGCTCCGTCCGGACCACTACGTGTTTGGTGTGTCCCGGGATGGGACGCGGGGACACCTCCTGGGCTCGCTCAAGGGCCGCGTCCGTCCTCACTCCCGGCAGAAGGGAGCGGAGGTCCGGCGGGCGGGCTGAGACGGCGCGCGCGGAGGTGCTTCGATTGCGGGCGCCCGGGCCGGGGCGCCTTGCAACGTTGCCGCGGGGTGACTCAGGCCGCCGCGGGCTGGGCCAGCTTGCCGGCGCGGTCCACGCAGTCGCCCAGGAAGCGCAGGTAGATGTCGAGCGCGTCCGCGCCCGTCTTCGCGATGATGGGCGCCTTGTCCGGGACCTGCGACAGCAGCTTGCCGAGCATCACCTCGTTGAGCGCGGTGTGGCCCACGTCGATCTCGGTGTGCTCCTTCAGGAAGGACATGCCCTCCAGGATCTCCTCGCCACAGACGCGCTTGGCCTGCTCGAGCAGCGGGGGACCGATGATGGTGGACAGGCTCTCGATCTCGAACTCGATGGCCACCTGCGCCGCGGGCATGTCACCCACGATGGTGTTCTCGTGGATGTCCCGGTACTCCTTCATCGCCTGCGTGGGCTCCTCGGCGAAGAGCGCGTCGGCGTTCAGCTTGGGGCTGTGCCGCTCGTTCCACCGGGCCACCAGGTGCTTGGTGTCCTCGACCATCATCAGGTGGTGGCCGGCCTCGTGCTTCGCGTGCGCGATGAGCTTCTGGCCCACGTCGTTCAGGCCCACCTTGACGGTGGCCTCACCCGCGCGGCGAATCCAGCCGTCCACCGGCTCCGTCATATAGACGCCCAGGGAGTTCCAGGTGATGAGGAACGCCTCGAAGAGCTTGGGGTCGGCCTTCTCGTCCAGCAGCGCCTTCAGCTTGGGGTCCGTCTTGATGCGCTCACGGACCTCGGTCACGTGATGGGTGTACAGCTCCTCCACGAGTTGCTTGCTCATGTTCGTTACCCCTGGCGAGTGTTGGGGGCGCTGCGGCGCCCGATGGAGACTTCACTGATGTGTTCGAGATAGTCGGGGATCAGCTTCGCGGAGATGATCCACAGGTACGGGTCCGGCCCCTTGTGGATGCCGGCTTCCTGTACGTACTGCCCGCCGTCGTCCTCACAGAGGAAGTGGAATGAGCGGCGGTGGCGGGCGGCGTACCAACGGCGTGCCGCATCCACCAAGGCGACGTAGGTCGAAGGCCCCGCGTCGCTCAGGGGGAACAGCCGTGCCATGTCGAGCAGGCTGTAGAGGTTGATGCCCTGCTGGCCCATCTCCAGGACCGCGGCGGCCACCGCGACGCCGTTGCGGCGCGCGACCAGGATTTCACGCTCGCGCTCCAGGCCGAACCCGCTCCACTGGTTGTGGACGGCGCGCATCTCGATGCGCTCGCGGGAGAAGTCCAGCGCCTCCACGTAGCAGCCGGGGCGGGTGCGGGCGATGTGCGTGGTCAGCAGCGTCAGCTCGGCGGAGGTGGCCGGGCCAATGGAGATGCCCTCGTGCAGGCGGCCCGTCATCTCGGACGTGTACACGTCCATCATGTGGACCTGCCGCGAGTAGGCCAGGTCCGGGTTGAGCGCCATGTACCGCTCGGCGTAGCGGACGTGCGCGCGCGAAATCCAGGGGTTGAGGCCCTCCGCGTAGGCGACGAACCAGCGGAAGTCCGCGTCGCTCTGCGGGTGTTCGAAGCAGCGCACGTACAGGTCGTGCATGATGCGGCCCGGCTCCAGGCCCTTCACCGCGGGCTTGCCCGGGCGCTTCGCCACCTGGTGGATGAGCCAGGTGTGCTGGTACGACTTCATCGAGGACAGCGTCGCCTCGGGACCGCGCTCCGACGGCCACACGGCCTGACAGAAGAGCTGGGGTATCTCCACGGCCCTCTTCGCCATGTGGGCAAAGTCCTGCTTCAGCTGATCGAACGCCTCGCTGCCCTTGCCGGCCAGGCTGAAGAAGCCGGAGAGCGTGAAGACGTCCCACAGGCCCTCGAGCTGCTGGTCCGTGGTGCAGGTGTTGGGGTTGGCCGTCTGGGAGATGTAGCGGACCCAGCGCGCCTCGTCGGAGGAGTAGGGCGCGACGCTCAGGCCACACAGCACCGTACCGTCCGCGCGCACGCTGGTGACGTAGCGGATCTCACCGCGCAGGCTGATGGCCTGGCCGTCGGAGGTGTGGATCTCGAGCAGGGGCGGCAGCAGGCCCGGGAACAGCAGGTCCTCGGGGCGGCAGCGGATGCACAGGCCGGAGAAGGACAGGTCCACCACCGAGCGCTCCATCTCGCCCAGCTCCCGCCACAGCGGGTGGTGGAACGTGACGCTCACGCCCTCGGGCGCGGTGATGCGGCGGTGCCAGCGGTGGCGGATGCGGAAGAGCACGTCCGGCATGCGCGTGATGAGCCGGTTTCCGCCCGTGGTGCCCGCCTCCAGCTTCATGCGGTGCGCGCTGTTGTGCCCGATGACGTCGATGTCGTAGGGCGCCTCGCCCCAGTCCACGTCCGGGTCCTCGGCGTGCCACTCCAGCTGGCGCGACTCCGGCGACAGGCGCTGGAGGACCACGCGGATGGTGCGGCCCATGCGGCGCAGCACGCCCTTGTTGCCGCCCGTGCTGATGGCCATGAGGATGGCGCGGATGCGCTCGGCCTCGTCGATGGTGTCCTGCACCGGCAGGGCCGACGCCGCCGGCTCCGCCACGCCGCGCTTCAGCGCGTCCGCCAGGAGCGACAGGATCTGCCGGCCCTGGTCCAGCGACACGCTCACCAACTGCAGCCCCACCGGAGCGCCCGCCGTCTCCGCGTCCGTGCGGATGAAGGCGCCGTGGATGGGCCCCAGCGTCACACCACAGCCCGACAGATAGACGGGCAGGGTGCGGTGCTCGGAGTGCTCCACCTTGCCCTGCGGCATCACCCACACCACGGTGGGGCTCAGTCGCGTCACCACGCCGATGACGCCTTCCGGCGTGCCCACGGCGCAGGTGATGGCATCCGCGCCCGTCCCGTGCAGGGAGTAGCCGGAATCGTCCAGCGCCGCCTCGGCGGGCGGGAGCGGAATCACATTGAACAGCGCGTCCGGACTGCGGAACTCCACCGACCGGCGGTCGGTGTGCGGGTTTCCCCCTTCCATGACAAGGCGCCCCCTTCTCCGGTGCTGAGGAACGCTTGATGCAGTCGTCGAGATGGCAAGCACAGTAGTTCCTCCCTGCTCCAGCGGGCCTGCGTTAGGCGGCGAATCGCTATAGGTCCGCATCATACGGATTCCGGAGGAACAGTCAAATCGGATTTGTGCAGTCAGGCTGTTTTCTGGCTGGCGGAATTGGTGTCCGTGGGTCGCAGATGACAGCAGCCCATTTCCAACTCTCGCGAAGCGATGCAGCCAAGGCGCACCGTCATGGCCAGAATGTCGCGCGGCTGTAATGTCATAAGTCCGCCAGCGTGTGCGGACTTTCTCGTAGTGAAATGGAGTTCGTCAGAGGGGAGCGTTACAGTTCCACCTGTCCAGCCAGCGGAGGGTGTGAGGGATGAGCGCTTTGGTGAACGCTTTAGGAGGAGTGGAGGGCACCGCGCCGCATCCGGCGCCGCTCCACGGACGGTCGGCGGGTCTGGCTTCGGTGGAGGGTCCAGACGTACTGCGAGTGGATGTCGCGGACGTCATCCAAGGCGCGGTGGAGCTCCTCTCCGTCACGCGCCGCTTGCGTGGAATCCAGCTCTCTCTGGAGCTGCCCGAGGACCCCGTGCCGGCGAACGTGAGCCACCGGCGGCTCCAGCAGGTGGTGCTGCTGCTCCTGGCGCACGCCGCGGATGCGGCAGGCGGGCAGGGCGTTCGTGTCATCGTGGATATCCCGGACGACTTCGGCGACCTGCCGCCGCGATTCCAGTTCCAGGTACCGGGCGCGCAGCTGTCGCCGCGGGAGCTCCAGGCCGTCTTCCTGTCGCCCATGTTGGTGGGCCCGTTGCACCGCAAGCTGGCGCGGGCCCGGGAGCTGACGGAGGCCATGGGCGGCACGCTGACGGCGGCCAGTGACGCGCGCGAGGGGCTCACCGTGACGGTGGAGCTGTCCGCGCCCGGCATGACGAGCTGGTAGTCGCTCCGGCGGGCCTGGAATGGCGCGCCGCTGATCCATGCAAGCCGTGGAGAGGAGGGCGGCCCCGCGAGTGGGCGCCCTCCTTTTTCATTGGGGGCGTGGGAATGCCGTGATGGGTGCCGTGCGTGTTCTGAGGGGCGCTGTTACTTCCGCGCCCGGCCGCTGGCTCCGATAAGCCGTTCCTTCGGAGCGCGTGGCCAAACTCCTTGACGTTGCCGGGCGGGTTCTCGACTATCCCGCGCCGATTCTTACACGGTCACACCTTCTCAGGAGCACATCCATGGCGCCCCCGTCATCCGGAGAGAAGATCTCCCTGCAGAGCGGCAAGCTGTCCGTTCCGGACCACCCCATCATCCCCTTCATCGAGGGCGACGGTACGGGCCGCGACATCTGGCGTGCGTCCCAGGCGGTGTTCGACGCCGCGGTGGAGAAGGCCTACAAGGGCAAGAAGAAGATCGCCTGGTACGAAGTGCTGGCCGGCGAGAAGTCCTTCAAGGCCGTCAACAACTGGCTGCCCGACGAGACGGTCGAGGCCTTCCGCACGTACCTGGTGGGCATCAAGGGCCCCCTGACGACGCCGGTGGGCGGCGGCATCCGCTCGCTGAACGTGGCGCTGCGCCAGATGCTGGACCTGTACGTCTGCCTGCGCCCCGTGCGCTACTTCAAGGGCGTGCCCAGCCCGGTGAAGACGCCGGACAAGGTCGACATGACCATCTTCCGTGAGAACACGGAAGACATCTACGCGGGCATCGAGTTCGAGGCCGGCTCGGCCGCCGCGGAGAAGTTCCTGGGCATCCTGAAGCAGGAGTTCCCGAAGGAGTTCGGGAAGATCCGCTTCCCCGCGAACGTGGGCCTGGGCGTGAAGCCGGTGTCGCAGGAGGGCAGCGGCCGGCTGATCCGCGCCGCCATCCAGTACGCCGTGGACCACAAGCGCAAGAGCGTCACGCTGGTCCACAAGGGCAACATCATGAAGTTCACCGAGGGCGCCTTCCGCAAGTGGGGTTACGACCTGGCGGCCAAGGAGTTCGGTGACAAGGTCTACACCTGGGACCAGTGGGAGGCCACCAAGGCCGCCAAGGGCGAGGAGGCCGCCAACGCGGAGCAGAAGGCCGCGCTGGCCGCCGGGAAGATCCTGATCAAGGACTCCATCGCGGACATCACCCTGCAGCAGGTCCTCACCCGTCCGGACGAGTTCGACGTCATCGCCACGCTGAACCTCAACGGCGACTACCTGTCGGACGCGCTGGCCGCGCAGGTGGGTGGCATCGGCATCGCGCCGGGCGGCAACATCAACTACGTCACCGGTCACGCCGTGTTCGAGGCCACGCACGGCACCGCGCCGAAGTACGCGGATCAGGACAAGGTGAACCCGGGTTCGGTCATCCTCTCCGGTGAGATGATGTTCCGGCACCTGGGCTGGCACGAGGCGGCGGACCTGATGATCCAGGGCATGGACCGCGCGATCGCCAACAAGACGGTGACCTACGACTTCGCCCGCCTGATGAAGCAGGAAGGCCAGAGCGGGGTCTCCGAGGTGAAGTGCTCCGAGTTCGGGCAGGCCATCATCAAGAACATGTAGTCCCCCGACGGGGACCCAAGAAGGGACGAATCCATGGCTCAGAATGGCAAGAAGAAGATCAGCCTCATCGGCGGCGGACAGATCGGCGGCAACCTGGCGCTGCTCGCCGTGCAGAAGTCGCTCGGTGACGTGGTGCTCTTCGACATCCCGGCGGCCGAAGGTCTGGTCAAGGGCAAGGCGCTGGACATCAACCAGCTGTCCGCGGTCGACGGTTACGACTGCCGGGTGACGGGCTCCACGGACTGGAAGGACGTGGCCGGCTCGGACGTGATCATCATCACCGCCGGCGTGCCCCGGAAGCCGGGCATGTCCCGTGAGGACCTGCTCGAGATCAACCTGAAGATCATGACGGACGTGGCGAACAACATCAAGCAGCACGCCCCGAACGCCTTCGTGATCAATGTGGCCAACCCGCTGGACGCGATGGTGTTCGCGCTCCACAAGATCGCCGGGCTGCCCAAGCACATGGTGGTCGGCATGGCGGGCGTGCTGGATACCAGCCGCTTCAAGTGCTTCGTCGCCGAGGCGCTCGGCTCCTCCATCCGCGACGTGGAGGCCCTGGTGCTGGGCGGCCACGGCGACGACATGGTTCCCCTCGTGCGTCACAGCACGGTGGGCGGCGTGCCCCTGACGGAGCTGATCGCCAAGGACAAGCTGGACGCCATCATCCAGCGCACCCGGACCGGCGGCGCGGAGCTGGTCGGCCTGTACAAGACGGGCAGCGCCTACTTCGGCCCGGCGGCCTCCTCCATCGCCATGGCGGAGAGCTTCCTGCAGGACCGCAAGCGCATCCTGCCGGCCGCCGCCCTGCTGGAGGGCCAGTACGGCATCAAGGACTACTTCTTCGGCGTCCCCGTGCAGATCGGCGCGGGCGGCGTGGAGAAGATCATCACCGTCGACCTGAACGACAGTGAGAAGGCCGAGCTGGAGAAGTCCTTCCAGTCGGTCAAGAAGACGGTCGACTCCGTCAAGCTGTAATCGCTGGACCGTCACGTGCGGCCCGCTGGGGAGACCCGGCGGGCCCTGTGCCTGATGCTGTGGATGACGCGGGCTTATTGCCCCGAACGCCATCGTTGCAGCGCGTTTTCACCAAGTTAACTACCCTGTAGAACTCGCACGGGACGTCCGGGCCCTGGCGCGCCACCTGGCGGGTCGGCTCACGGGAGCAGTGTCCGGCGTCCGGCAGTCAAGGAGACGAAGATGGCAGCAGCAGCGCGGTTCACGGTGGTGGGCGGCGGTCTCGCCGGGCTGATGACGACGATCAAGCTCGCGGAGGCGGGTCACCAGGTGGATGTGCTCTCGCTCGTCCCGGTGAAGCGTTCCCACTCCGTCTGTGCCCAGGGCGGCATCAACGGCGCGGTGAACACCAAGGGCGAGGGTGACCACCCGGACATCCACGTGAAGGACACGCTGCGCGGCGGCGACTTCCTCGCGGAGCAGGTGTCGGTGAAGGGCATGTGTCATGCCGCGCCCGGCATCATCTACCTGCTGGACCGCATGGGCGTGACGTTCAACCGCACGCCGGAAGGTCTGCTCGACTTCCGCCGCTTCGGCGGCACGCTGCACCACCGCACGGCCTTCGCCGGCGCCACCACGGGCCAGCAGCTCCTCTACGCGCTGGACGAGCAGGTCCGCCGCTACGAGGCCGAGGGCAAGGTCACCAAGTACGAGTACTGGGAGTGGCTCGGCACGGTGAAGGACGACAGCGGGCGCTGCATCGGCAGCGTGGCCGTCGACCTGCGCACCATGGAGATCCGCACCTTCCCGGCCGAGGCCGTGTGCCTCGCCACGGGTGGCCCGGGCATCGTCTTCGGGCGCTCCACCAACTCCATCATCAACACCGGCACGGCCGCGGGCCGCGCCTACATGGAGGGCGCGCACTACGCCAACGGCGAGTTCATCCAGGTGCACCCGACGTCCATCCCGGGCGAGGACAAGCTCCGCCTGATGAGCGAGTCGGTCCGCGGCGAGGGCGGCCGCGTCTGGGTGCCGCGCAAGAAGGGCGACACGCGCGCGCCGCAGCAGATCCCGGAGGCCGAGCGCTGGTACTTCCTGGAAGAGAAGTACCCCAAGTACAAGAACCTGGTGCCGCGCGACGTGGCCACCCGCGAGATCTTCATGGTCTGCCGCGAGCTGGGCATGGGCATCAACGGCCGGGACGGCGTCTACCTGGACGTCACGCACATCCCCGCGGCGGTGCTGGACGCCAAGATCAAGGGCGTCATGGAGATCTACGAGAAGTTCGTCGGTGACGACCCGCGCAAGGTGCCCATGGTCATCTTCCCGGGCATGCACTACTCCATGGGCGGCCTGTACGTGAACTTCGAGGCCGACCCCAAGACGCTGACGCCGGCCGAGGGCAGCCCGAAGAACCAGTCCACCACCATCCCAGGCCTCTACGCCGCCGGAGAGGCGGACTACGCGTTCCACGGCGCGAACCGCCTGGGCGCCAACTCGCTGCTGTCCTGCATCTACTCCGGCATGATTGGCGGCCCGGCCATGGCGTCCTTCGCCAAGAGCCAGACGACCTCCGCCGCGGCGATGCCGGAGAAGCACTTCCAGGCCGCCAGGCAGTACTGGCAGGACCGCTTCGCCACCATGATCAAGATGAGTGGCACGGAGAACCCGTATGGGCTCGCCAAGGAGCTGGGCGACACCATGACGGAGAACTGCACCGTCGTTCGCTACAACGACCGCCTGAAGAAGACGGTCGAGAAGATCCGCGAGCTCAAGGAGCGGTGGAACAACGTCAACGTGCTGGACACGGGCAACGTGGCCAACCGCGCGCTGTCGTACACCAACCAGCTCTGGAACATGTTCGAGCTGGGCGAGGTCATCGCCACCAGCGCGCTGCTCCGCGACGAGAGCCGCGGCGCCCACTACAAGCCGGACTTCTCGCTGCCCGAGCCGAAGACGAAGGACCCGACGCAGGATCCGGAGTGGATGAGCCTGTGGCGCGCGCGCCACGAGAAGTGGGCCAAGACGACCGTCGCGACGTACAGCGAGGCCGGTCCGAAGATCCACTACGAGGACATCCCCACGCCCGTGCTGGACCCCGAGCCGCGCTGGTACGCCTGAGACGGGAACCACTCAACTGATTTGGAAGTGAAGGGTCGAGCCACATGGACACTGCACAGGCATCCGCTGTCACCAACAAGACCATCACCTTCCGCATCTGGCGGCAGGATGATCCCGCGAAGCCAGGTCACTTCGATGAGTTCAAGGTTCCCTATGTGAAGGGCGCCAACGTCATCTCGTGCCTGATGGAGATCCAGCGCAACCCCGTCACCGTGGAGGGCAAGAAGGTGGCCCCGGTGATCTGGGACGCAGCGTGCCTGGAGGAGATCTGCGGCAGCTGCGCCATGAACATCAATGGCCGCGTGCGCATGGCGTGCTCGGCGCTGATCGACAAGCTGGAGCAGCCGATCACGCTGGAGCCCATGAGCAAGTTCCCCGTGGTGCGTGACCTCACGGTGAACCGCGACCGCATGTTCGACGCGCTCAAGCGCATCAAGGGCTGGGTGCCCATCGACGGGACGCACAACCTGGGCCCCGGCCCGCGTCAGGCGCCCGTGGACCAGTCGGTGATGTACGTGCTCTCCACGTGCATCACCTGCGGCAGCTGCCTGGAGGCGTGCCCCCAGGTGACGCAGGAGAACGACTTCGTGGGCGCCGCGGCCATCAGCCAGGCCCGCCTGTTCAACATGAACCCCACGGGCAAGATGAACTCCGAGGAGCGCGTGCGCTCGCTCATGGGGCCCGGCGGCGTGCAGGACTGCGGCAAGGCGCAGAACTGCGTGAAGGTCTGCCCGAAGGAGATTCCGCTCGTCACGTCCATCGCGGTGATGAACCGCGAGGTGACCAAGCTCACCATCAAGGACATCTTCTTCCAGGACGAGGCGCCCAAGGCGCACGGCAGCGGTCCAGGGTAGGGCGGTCCCCGGGGTTCAGGTTTCACGCGGCCCCGTCCGGCGTCCCCTCGAGGCGCCGGGCGGGGCCGTGCCCGTTCAGGCGTGCGCAGGGCCGTCCGGAAGTGAAGGCCGCCTCATCTTCGCGGACATTCCTGATTATCTGCCATGCACCCTGTCGGACGGTGGAGGTGTACCGGGGTCAAACGGTCTTGCACTCCGTCGCTTTCTGCGCAATGAGGGCCCGGCGCTGACGCCTCTCTCAGGCTGTCTCCCCTCGTCTCCACCGGAGCCTCGATGAAGATCCACGAGTACCAGGGCAAGGAAATCTTCCGGAAGTACGGCGTGCCCACGCCGAAGGGCATCCTTGCTCTTTCCGCCAACGAAGCGGAGGCCGCGGCGAAGGAACTCGGCACTTCCGTGGTCGTCGTGAAGTCCCAGATTCACGCGGGTGGCCGCGGCAAGGGCGGCGGCGTGAAGCTCGCCAAGAGCCCCGCCGAGGCCAAGGAAATCGCCTCGCAGATGCTGGGCATGAAGCTGAAGACCATCCAGACCGGGCCGGAAGGCCAGACGGTCCACAAGGTCTACATCGAAGAAGGTCTCGCCATTGGCCAGGAGCTGTACCTGGGCGTGACGCTGGACCGCGCCTCCAGCCGCATCACCTTCATGGCCTCCCGCGAGGGCGGCGTGGAGATTGAGGAAGTGGCGGAGAAGCACCCGGAGAAGATCCTCCGCGAGTCCGTGGACCCGGCCGTGGGCTTCCAGGACTTCCAGGGCCGCAAGCTGGCCTTCGGGCTGGGCCTGACGGGCCCCACGGTGAACAAGTTCGTGCAGTTCTGCTCGGCGCTGTACCGGATGTTCATGGACACGGACGCCTCGCTCGTGGAGATCAACCCGCTGGTCATCCTGAAGGATGGCGGCGTGGTGGCGCTCGACGCGAAGGTGACCTTCGACGAGAACGCGCTCTACCGGCACAAGGACCTGCTGGAGTACCGCGACCTGGCCGAAGAGGAGCCCCGCGAGATCCAGGCCAAGGAGTGGGACCTGGCCTACATCGCGCTGGACGGCAACATCGGCTGCATGGTGAACGGCGCCGGTCTGGCCATGGCCACCATGGACACCATCAAGCTGGTGGGCGGCAGCCCGGCCAACTTCCTGGACGTGGGCGGCGGCGCCACCAAGGAGAAGGTCACCGCGGCCTTCAAGCTCATCCTGGCGGACCCGGCCGTGAAGGCGGTGCTGGTCAACATCTTCGGCGGCATCATGAAGTGCGACGTCATCGCCGAGGGCATCATCGCCGCGGCGAAGGAGGTCCAGCTCAAGGTCCCGCTCGTGGTGCGGCTGGAAGGCACCAACGTGGAGAAGGGCAAGGCGCTGCTGAGCAACTCCGGCCTCGCCATCACCCCGGCGGACAACCTGCGTCAGGCGGCGGAGAAGGCCGTCGCCGCGGTGAAGTAATCCCGCGCACTCTTTCCGGAAAGAACGCCATGGCCATTCTCGTCAACGAAAACACGAAGGTCCTCTGCCAGGGCATCACGGGCTCGGCGGGTTCGTTCCACGCGAAGCAGATGCTCGAGTACGGCACGAAGCTCGTCGCCGGTGTGACTCCGGGCAAGGGCGGCACCACGTTCGAGGGCAAGGTCCCCGTGTTCAACACGGTGGCCGAGGCGGTGAAGGCGACGGGCGCGAACACGTCTGTCGTCTTCGTGCCGCCGCCCTTCGCCGCTGACTCCATCATGGAGGCCGCGGACGCGGGCGTGGCCCTCATCATCGTCATCACCGAGGGCATCCCGGTGAACGACATGGTGCGCGCCAAGCGCTACCTGCAGGACAAGCCGGGCGTCCGGCTGGTCGGCCCCAACTGTCCGGGCGTCATCACCCCGGGCGCGCTGTGCAAGATCGGCATCATGCCGGGCCACATCCACAAGCCGGGCCGCATCGGCGTGGTGTCCCGCTCCGGCACGCTGACCTACGAGGCCGTGCACCAGCTCACCCAGCTGGGCCTGGGCCAGTCCACCGCCGTGGGCATCGGCGGTGACCCGGTCAACGGCACGGACTTCGTGGACGTGCTCAAGCTCTTCAACGCGGACCCGGACACCGACGCCGTCATCATGATTGGCGAAATCGGCGGCGACGCCGAGGAGCGCGGCGCGGAGTACGTGGCGCGCGAGTTCACCAAGCCCATCGCGGGGTTCATCGCGGGCCAGTCCGCGCCCCCGGGCAAGCGCATGGGCCACGCCGGCGCCATCATCTCCGGCGGCAAGGGCACGGCGACCGAGAAGATCAAGGCCATGGAGGCCGCGGGCATCCTGATGGCCGCCAGCCCCGCCGAGCTGGGCACCACCCTTCAGGAGGCCCTCAAGCGGGGCGCTCCGAAGAAGCGCTAAACCCCAACGCAAACACGAGAAGGAGCCAGTCACATGGCCATCGAGCGTACGCTGTCCATCATCAAGCCGGACGGCCTGGAGAAGGGCGTCATCGGGAAGATCATCAGCCGCTTCGAGGAGAAGGGGCTGAAGCCGGTCGCCATCCGCCTGCAGCACCTGTCCCAGGCGCAGGCCGAGGGCTTCTACGCGGTCCACAAGGCCCGGCCCTTCTTCAAGGACCTGGTGCAGTTCATGATCTCCGGCCCGGTCGTCCTGATGGTGCTGGAGGGCGAGAACGCCGTCCTGGCCAACCGGGACATCATGGGCGCCACCAACCCGGCCCAGGCCGCCGAAGGCACCATCCGCAAGGACTTCGCGACCAGCATCGACAAGAACACGGTGCACGGCTCCGACAGCCTGGAGAACGCGAAGATCGAGATCGCGTACTTCTTCCGGGAGACGGAGATCCACTCCTACCCGTACCAGAAGTAGCCGGCCGGCCCCCTTGCGGGGCCGCTGTTCCAGGCCCGGTGTCCGCGCTCGTGAAGGCGCGGGCCCGGGCCGCTGTTCTTTCGAGTGACGGACCGGGTAGTGTCCAGGCGGCGGGCAGGGGAGCATGGGCTCCTTTGACTTGCCGTGCCCAGGTGTGGGAAGGGACGCCCCAGGGCCTTCCGTTAAGCGCTACGACGATGTCAGAGACCTCCGCCACCTCCCTGCCAGTCACCGAGCCCTTGCCGGCTCCCGCGCCCGCCAAGCTGGTGGACGTGGCCAGCCTGTCCATGGAGGCGCTGACGCGCTTCGTGACCGAGGAGCTGGGTGAGCGCGCCTTCCGTGCCCCGCAGGTGTACCGCTGGCTGCACCAGCGCGGCGCCACCTCGTTCGACGAGATGACGGATCTCTCCAAGGCCCTGCGCGAGAAGCTGCGGACGCGGGCGGAGATCATCCCCCTGGTGAAGGACCTGGAGCAGCGCAGCATCGACGGCACCATCAAGTACCGGTGGAAGACGCGGGACGGGCGCTTCATCGAGTCCGTCTACATGCCCGCCGAGGACCGCAGGACGCTGTGTGTGTCCACCCAGGTGGGCTGCGCCATGGCCTGTAGCTTCTGCATGACGGGCACCATGGGGCTCAAGCGCAACCTCACCGCCAGCGAGATCGTCGCCCAGGTCCACGCGGTGAACCGCGAGGTCCGCAAGAACGAGGGGCACGAGACGCTCCGCCCGCTCTCCAACCTGGTCTTCATGGGGATGGGCGAGCCGCTCCACAACTTCGAGAACCTGAAGACGGCGCTCGCCATCCTCCAGTCCCAGGATGGGCCCAACTTCAGCCACCGTCACATCACGGTCTCCACCGTGGGCCTGGTGCCGATGATCGAGCGCTTCGGCAAGGAGACGGACGTGAAGCTGGCCATCTCCCTCAACGCCAGCACGGACGAGCAGCGCAGCAAGACGATGCCCGTCAACCGCAAGTGGAACATCGCGGCGCTGCTGGACGCCTGCCGCACGTTCCCGCTGCGCCAGGGGCGCCGCATCACCTTCGAGTACGTCCTCATCAAGGGCTTCAACGACGCGGACGAGGACGCGCACCGGCTCATCGAGCTGCTCAAGGGCATCCCGGTGAAGGTGAACCTGATTCCCTACAACGAGAATCCCGGCCTGGGGTTCCACACGACAGGCGAGGAGCGCGCGGAGGAGTTTCGCGCCATTCTCGCGGACGGCCATGTGGCCGCCTACATCCGCAGGAACCGGGGCCGGGACATCGCCGGCGCCTGCGGGCAGCTCGCCAATCGCGGCGAGACGCAACCCGGGGCCGAGACCCAGACATAAGGTCCCGAGCTTCCTTGACAATCCAGCGGGAGCGGCGTTAAGAGCGCCACCCCTTTCCTAAGACGTTTCCTGTTCGTTGGAGAGCATTCAATGGCCGTTGTCCTCCGTCTTGCCCGCGCGGGCGCCAAGAAGAAGCCGTACTACCACGTGGTCGCCACCGATTCCCGCAATCCCCGGGACGGCAAGTTCATCGAGGCCGTGGGTGCGTACGACCCGAACCTGGAGCCGCCGAAGGTGGAGTTCAACGAGGAGCGCCTCAACTACTGGCTGAAGACCGGCGCGACGCCGTCCGAGACGGTCGCCGACCTCATCAAGGTCGCTGGTAAGGCCAAGCCCGCTCCCGCGGTCTGAGCCACGCCCGAGTGGACGTGGAGCAGCTTCTTACCTATCTGGCGCGGGCCCTGGTCGATCATCCTGACCAGGTCAGCCTGCGTTTGTCCGAGGCGGAAGGGGCCCGGCTCTATGAGCTGAAGGTCTCCGCCGAGGACGTCGGCAAGGTCATCGGACGTGATGGGCGCACCGTGAATGCCCTCCGGACGCTGCTCAGCGCCGCCGCCCAGAAGTCCGGGCAGAAGGTGCGACTGGAGATCCTCGACGACCGGCGCAATGCGGCAGGCGCACCGGCGGCCGTTCCGGACTCCGCGCAGTGAAGGCCAGCCCCTACCTCGAGCTGGGTTACGTCTCGCGTGCGCATGGGTTGCGCGGCGAGGTGGCCATCCGCGCGTTGGATCCGTCGTCCGAGACGCTCGACTCCGTCGAGCGCATCTTCGTGCGGACCCGCGCGGGCGAGGAGAAGGTGCTGCGCCTGGAAGGTCTGCGGCCCACGCCCAAGGAGGACATCGTCGTCCTCGAAGGCGTGGCGTCGCGCAACGACGCGGAGGCGCTCGTGGGCGCCAAGGTGTTCGTCTTCCGCGAGGACCTGGAGCCGCCCGCCGAGGGTGAGTTCTTCCAAGGGGACCTGGTGGGGCTCGAGGCGGTGGATGTCGCGGGCAACACGCTGGGCCGCGTGGAGGAGATCTGGGCCACCGGCGAGGTGCCCAACCTGGTCATCCGGGCCCAGGGCCGCGAGGAGCTCGTGGTGCCCTTCGCGGACGAGTTCGTGCCCTCGGTGGACATCGCCGCGGGGCGCATCGTCATCCAGCCGCCCGAGTACGTGGATGCGGGCCGCAAGGGCGCCGAGTCGGGTGGAGGCCCGGAGGACGCGGAATGAGCCCACCGTACCCGGTGGAGATCCTCACGCTGTTCCCCGGCATGGTGTCCGGCTACCTGGGGGCCAGCATCCTCGGCAAGGCGCAGGAGAAGGGTCTCCTCGCCGCCACCATCACCGACATCCGCGAGTACGCCGAGGGCAAGCACCGCGTCACCGACGATGCGCCCTACGGTGGCGGTGCTGGCATGGTGATGAAGCCGGAGCCGCTGGTGGCCGCCATCGAGGCCGCGAAGGGCCGGCTGCCGGGCGCCAAGGCGCTGCTCATGAGTCCTCGGGGCCCGACCTTCACGCAGGCCACCGCGCGTGAGCTGGTGCGCCACGACGCAGGCCTCATCCTGGTGTGTGGCCGGTATGAGGGCGTGGACGAGCGGGTGATGCCCCACCTCGACGGGGAGCTGTCGCTGGGAGACTTCGTCCTCACCGGTGGCGAGCTGGCCGCGATGACGGTGGTGGACGCGGTGGCGCGACTGGTGCCCGGGGTGCTCGGCAACGTGGACTCGTCCGTCACCGAGAGCTTCGAGGAGGGGCTCTTGGAGCATCCCCAGTACACCCGCCCGCCTGTGTTCCGGGGCGTCGAGGTGCCCGCCGCCCTCCAGTCTGGCGACCATGCCCGGATTGCCCGCTGGCGCCGCTGGAAGTCGTTGGTGCTCACGCAAGCGCGCCGCCCGGACCTCTACGCCCGCGTGGAGTTGTCCAAGGCCGACCAGAAACTTCTGGCTCGCCGGGAGGAAGAGCTGTAACCCTGAGCGTTGCTAGCAGGTTGGATCATCAGGGCTTGTCCGACACCGCTCTCTCTGTTAGTACGGCCCGCTCTTTCACGCGACCATCGCGTCAGTTCAAAGTTTTTCCGGAGTTTGTCATGCGCCACGCCGCCATTCAGCACATCGAGGCCAAGTTCCTGCGCCAGGATGTCACCGTGTTCAACACTGGTGACTCCGTGCGCGTCCACTGGAAGGTCAAGGAGGGCGAGAAGGAGCGCGTGCAGGCGTTCGAGGGCATCGTCATCCGGAAGACGAAGGGCAACCACCGCGCCACCTTCACGGTGCGCAAGCTCTCCTTCGGCGTGGGCGTCGAGCGCGTGTTCCCCCTGCACAGCCCCCGCTACGAGAAGATCGAGGTCCTCTCGCGCGGTGACGTGAACCGCAAGCGCCTGTTCTACCTCCGTGAGCTCAAGGGCAAGGCCGCCCGCGTCGACGTGCTCGAGGAGCCGAACGCGAAGGCCTCCAAGAAGGCCGCCGCGGCTTCCTGAGCGCTTCCCGCGCTTCCGCAGTGAAAAGGAGCGTCCAATCCAGGACGCTCCTTTTTTCATTCGCGCTAACATGCGCGAGCCATGCAATTCGCCGAAGTCGCCGTCCAGAACGTCCGCGGTTTCTCCCCCGCGGGGCGCTTTGCCCTCAAGAGCGGGTACCTCGTCCTCAAGCCGCCCTCTGCGGAGATGAGCCCCCTGGCGGGCCTGTCCCTCGCGCTGCTGTTCGCGGATGGGCGCGGGGGTGACGCCACCTTCATCGCGCCGGGTGCCAAGTCAGGCAAGGCGGCGCTGACGCTGGTGGGGGTGGATGGGATGACGTACCGCGTGCTGCGCGAGCTCGGAGGCTCCGGGACGCTGCACCGGATGAATCCCTCCACGCAGCAACCGGAGCTCGTGTCGTCGGACGCCTCGGAGATTAGCCAGTTCCTCCGTGGGCAGGTGGGCCTGCCGCCGCGAACCACCTTCGAGCAGGTGTACTGCCTGCAGACAGGGCAGCTGCCGTCGAAGCGTCCCCGGAAGCAGGCCGCGGCCGCCGCGGGGAAGGTGGATCCGAAGACCTCCGGCAAGTTTCCCTCGCTGGCCTCTGCGTCCACGGTGCAGCCCGCCGAGGACATCCCCGCCGCGGAGGCGAAGCTGCGCGCGCTGGAGCAGGAGCTGGTGGCCGCCACCGAGGTGGATGGCCTCCAGTTCAAGGCCGATGGCGTGGCCTCGCAGATCTTCGATGCCGAGCAGAAGCTGACGGGGACGCAGGGGCTGAAGGTCGCCATCTCCGAGGCGGAGGCCGCCTGGCGCGCGGCGCCCACGCCCGAGTCCCTGGGGCTGCCCCAGGACATCATCAACCGCGTGAACCGCCACCCGAAGGCCATTGCCCGTCGGGATGATGCTCTGGCGCGCCTCAACGCGGACCGGGAGCAGGAAGAGGCGTCGCGTCCCGTGTCCGTGCCGCCGCTGACGCAGAGCGCGGGCTTCTGGGCGGGCCTGGGCGCCGGGGTGCTCTTCCTGGGGCTCGCATTGGGCCTGGGCTTCGGTGTGGACCGCGCGTTCCGTTACCTGGCGCTGCTGGACATCCCGGCCTTCGGCGTGGCCGCCTTCATCGCGCTTCGCTACGTGGATGATCTCCAGAAGGCGACACAGCACGGGAGCAAGGAGGGCCGCTTCGAGAGCCGGGAGAAGAAGATCCTGGAGGAGTACGAAGCCGAGGCCGCGCCGCTGCGCATGGCCCAGAAGGCGCTGGAGGTGGAGGCGCTGGACGCCATCGCTCCGGCCCTGGAGCGCAAGGAGCTGCTCGCCGCCCGCGTCGTGGAGCTGCAGGAGCAACTGCAGGCCATCGAGGCGGATCCGGACTACATCGCCGCGGCCACGCAGATGCAGGCCCTGAAGGCCGAGCAGGAGGCCCTCAACGCGGAGCTGTCCCAGAAGGGCAGCTACGTGCGCGACATCCGGGAGGTGGAGCGTGAGATCGGGCGCGTGAAGGAGTCCATCGCCCTGGCCAAGGCGCCGCCAGCGCCCGTGGCCCCCGGGCCGGACGGCGCCGCACCAGCCGCCGAGCCCCTCGAGGACCCATCCCCCGCGCTGCTGTCCCAGGCCGCGGACGTCTTCACCACGGACGTGCTGTCGGTGCAGGGGATGCTGAAGGAGCGGTGCGTCCAGTACCTCACCGCGCTCACGGACCGGCGCTACCAGGGCATCGAGTGGGACCGCGAGGGGCGGGCCTTCGCGCTGGCGTCGGGCCGCAAGGTGCCCGTGGGCGAGCTGCCCGCGAAGGACCTGGACCTCTACTACCTGGCGCTGCGGATGACGGTGGTGGAGAAGGCGAGCGCCCGGGTGAAGCGTCCCTTCCTCCTGGAGGATGTCTTCGTCGGCATGGAGGAGGTGAAGCTGCCCCTCATCGCCCGCATGCTGAAGCACCTGGGCACGCTGACGCAGGTGCTGCACGTCACCTCGCACCCTGGCTTCGCGCAGATGTCGGACGGCCCCGTTAACGTCTGAGGTGGACGTGGCGGGTTGCCTCCATTCGGGAGGCGCGCCGGGGAGGACGGATGGGCGGGGCGGAGCCGCGGGAGCGGCGGGCGTATGGGGACGCGGGCGAGGAGGCGGCGGTCCGTTTCCTGGAGGCGCAGGGGTGGCGGGTCCGGCATCGGAACTGGACCTGCCGCTACGGGGAGTTGGACGTCGTGGTGGAGCGCGAGGACCTGGTGTGCTTCGTGGAGGTGCGGATGCGCTCCACGGCGACCTGGGGAGATCCTTCCCACAGCGTGTCCTTCGCGAAGCAGCGCCGGGTGGTGAAGGCGGCGCTGCGTTACCTCTTCGCGCATGAGCTGCGGGGGCGGATGCTTCGCTTCGATGTGATTTCGGTGGTGGGGCGCGGTGCGCACGCCACGGTGGAGCACATCCCTGGCGCCTTCGACGCGGGGATGTGAGAGGACGACGCCATGGCTGGAACGCTCTATCTGGTGGCGACGCCCATCGGGAACCTGGGGGACGTCACGTCTCGCGCGCTGGAGACGCTGCGCGCCGTGCGCTTCATCGCGTGCGAGGACACCCGGCACTCACGGGTGTTGCTCGACCACTTCGGCATCGGAGGGAAGGACCTGGTGAGCCTGCCCGCCTTCGCGGAGGGGCAGCGCGCCGGGCGCATCCTGGACCGGATCGCCGAAGGGGACGACTGCGCGCTCGTCACCGATGCGGGCAGCCCCGCCATCAGCGACCCGGGCGAGAAGCTGGTTTCCGAGGCGCTGGAGCGGGGGCTGAACGTGGTGCCCGTGCCAGGGCCCACCGCGCTGGTGGCGGCGCTGAGCGCCTCGGGCCTGCCCACGGGCCGCTTCCACTTCCTGGGCTTCCTCCCGCGCAAGGGGGCCGAGCGCCGCGCCATGCTGGAGGAGGTCGCGCAGCTCTCCGCCACGCTGGTGCTCTACGAATCCCCGCGCCGGCTCGCGGAGACGCTGCCGGACCTGCTCGAGGTGTGGGGGGACCGGCGCGCCTGCGTGGCTCGCGAGCTGACGAAGCTGCACGAGGAGTTCGCCCGGGGCACCCTGACGGAGCTGGCGGCGCGCTACGCCGCCGAGGAGGCTCGGGGAGAGGTGGTGGTCCTGGTGGAGGGCCGCACCGGGGAGACACGCTGGTCCGAAGAGGAGCTGCGCCGGGCCCTGGAGGAGGGGCTTGCCCGCGGCGAGAAGCTCAAGGCGCTCAGCACCGAGCTGGCCCGCCGCGCGGGTTGGGCCGGTCAGGACGTCTACCGGCTCGGGTTGTCGCTGAAGCGCTGAAGCACGGCCGGGGGCGCCGTGCTGGGCGCCCCCTCCGCCGCGCTAGAAGCTGAACGTGGCGCTGAGGTCGAAGCGGAACGTGGTGCTCTCCACCGCGCGGAATCGGCGGGACACCAGGTCATAGCGCCAGTCGAAGTTGGGGTTCAGCTCGGGCGAGCCCTGGGAAAGGTCCACGGCGCCGTCACCATTCACGTCCCGCCCAGGCTCCTCGGCGGTGAGCGCGTGGTTGGTGTTGTAGAGGAAGGTGCCGGACGCGCGAATCTGGAAGGCCTCCGACGCGTTCGCCGTGACGCCCAGCCGGCCTCCCACCTGGAAGTAGTCCTCGGAGGTGAGCAGCTTGCGGAGGGCGGCGCTGAGCTCGTTGTAGTAGCGGCCGCTGCCCACGTAGTTGCCGATGCCGCGCAGGTCCAGGGCGAAGCGCTGGTGCTTTGCGGGGCGGTTGAACGGCACCAGCTCCACGCCGAAGAGCATGCCGGCCTGGTGCGGGGCGTTGATGCCCGTCTCCTTGCGATCCCACGGACCCGTGAAGCAGTTGGCCGGGGCGCCCAGGTTGTCCGGGTTGCTCGCGGCCTGCGCGCAGTTGGAGTAGGCGCCGGGGCCGCGCACGGGGATGGTGTAGTGCGCCTTGAAGTAGGGCTCCGCGGCCCCCATGCGCCGCGAGAAGGCCGTGTAGAGCTGGTACTTGTGGACGCGGTCGCCGATGTTGCCCCGGTTGTCCGAGTTCGTCGTGTCCGCCGCCGCGTCTCGCAGCTTCGCGGTGGGGGCCTCGTACTCCAGGCCGACAATCCACGTGGGCTTCGTCTCGTCCTTCTCCTGGTTGAAGAAGGCGTAGGCCAGGCCGAAGCGCATGTTGCCCAGGCCGCCGCGGAAGCTCTCCTGGGGGACGTCGAACAGGGCGGAGGGCGGTGCTGCGCCGCTCAGGCAGCCCGGGATGACGGAGCCGTTGGCGTTGATGCAGTTGTTGGTGATGGTGGAGCGCTCCGGCGACGAGCTGGACGTGAAGTCCCAGCGCTCGTTCTGGGAGAAGACCAGGGGCAGGGCGAAGGAGAACTCCAGGTCCCGGTAGAGGCCGACGGACAGCTCCAGGTTGAGCCGGGCGTCCACGCCCTTGTACCAGAGCTCCGCGGCGTCCACGCGGCCCGAGCTGCCGCTCCCAGCGGGGGCCAGCTGCTCGCGGACAATCTTCGCGCGGTTCTGCGTGCGCTCGAACCCGACGTCGATGAAGAGATCGAACGGATCGTTCTCCTCGAGCGACGACGCGATGCGGGTGATGTCCGCCGCGCTGGCGGCGAACGGCGCGCCCAGCGTCAGCGCGGCAAGTACGGCGCGAAGCCTGTGCATCCGACCTCCGACGGCGAATCACCCGGGCCTTCCGGCAAGCCCGGGGGGCTTCCAGCTAGCCGCGCTGTCGAAGGAGTGTCAAGAATCGGGTGGCTTTTACTTACCAGCCACCACGGATGCACTGAGGAGGCCGTCCATGCGGCGCATCTCCGCCTCGAAGCCGGAGCGCTGCGGCGAGGCCAGGGCGCGGCGGTAGGTCTTGTGCTGGTCGTAGGGGTCCAGCACCCGGTCATCGTGCGTCATGAGCTGGTAGTGCAGGTGGGGGGCGAAGCTGCGGCCGGTGTTGCCGCTCTTCGCGATCACCTGGCCCACCGAGAAGCGCGAGCCGGCCTTCACGCTCTTGTCCACTTCGTCGAGGTGGAGGAACAGGGCGCGGCGCCCCTTGCCGCCCGTCTCGACCAGCTCGATGCAGTTGCCGTTGCCGCTGAAGTTCCAGTTCTTGCGCTTCACCACGCCGTTGAAGGGCGCCTTGATGGGCGTCCCCACCGGGGTGCGGAAGTCCACGCCCTTGTGCTTCCGGCCATCGCGGAGCAGGGACGTCACCTGCTCGTAGTTGTCGATGGGCGAGCGCTCCAGGCGCAGCTCCAGCTCGTCGCCGCTGGCCAGGTAGTAGCGGGCGTTGGGCTCACCGTCGGCCTGGTAGCGGTACGCGGCCATCGTCTTGCCCAGCTTCGCGCTGGTGAACCGCACCGCGTGCACCAGGGGCTCCTCGTTGACACGGCGCTGGAAGAGCACCTCCAGCGTGTCGCCACGGAGGATTTCGCTGGGGACGGACACCCACCAGACCAACGTGCGCGTCACCACCTGCGCCAGGGCCGGACCCACGTCCGAGCCCGCCGCGTTGACGAGCGCCGTCTCCAGCGGGCCGTTGATGCTCACGGACACGCGCTCCATGCCCGCGGCCTTCACCGGGTCGGTGGGGACGGGGGCCGGCGTGGGCGCCGTGACGACGGCGGTGGCGTCCGGCGTCGCGGTGGGGGCCTGGGCCGCCGCCTCTTCCGTGGCCTGGACCATCCGCTGCTTCCACCACCAGACGCCCCCCGCGGCACCGCCGAGGATGAGCGACACGGCGGCCACGGCTCCGATGGGACTGCGTTTCGGAGGGGCACCGAGGGTGGGAAGGTTCGGCCGCATGCAAGCTCCCTGAATTGGATTGGGTGGGCGGGCCCGAAACCGACGTGCGCGAAGCGGAATTCCGCCTCCCTGCCGGTCTACTCGTCCGGGCCGTCTTCCTGCCCGTCGGGGGTGGTGTCACGCAAGCCAAACTCCTTCATCTTCGTCTGGAGCGACTTGCGGCTGATTTGGAGGAGCCGGGCGGCGCGGGTGACGTTGCCGCCGGTCTCCTCGAGCTTCTTCACGATGAGGTCCCGCTCGAGCTCCGCGGCCTTCATCCGAACGATGTCCTTGAGCCCCACCTCGCCCGTGGGGACGTCCAGGGACGCCACCGCGGTGGCCAGGTGGGCGCTCGCCTGGACGCTCGCTCCCTGGCGGACCGGCTCCGGCAAGTCCTTGACGGTGATGAGCGGGCCGTCCGCGAACAGGAGCACCCGCTCGATGAGGTTCTCCAGCTCGCGGATGTTTCCGGGCCAGGCGTAGCTCTGGAGCAGGGCCATGGCGTCGTCGGCGATGCCTTCGATCTTCTTGTTGAGGCGCCGGTTGTACTTCTCCACGAAGTGCCGGGCGAGCATCGGGATGTCGCTGCGGCGCTCGCGCAGGGCGGGCAGGGAGATGGGGACCACCGCCAGGCGGTAGTACAGGTCCTTGCGGAAGCGGCCGGCTTCGATCTCCGCCTGCAGGTCCCGGTTGGTGGCGGCCACCAGGCGCACGTCCACGCGGGTCGTCTTGATGCCGCCCACGCGCTCGAACTCGCCTTCCTGGAGCGCGCGCAGCAGCTTCACCTGCATCTCGACTGGAATCTCACCAATCTCGTCGAGGAAGAGGGTGCCCTCGTCGGCGAGCTCGAAGCGGCCCGGCTTGGACGTGACGGCGCCGGTGAAGGCCCCGCGCTCGTAGCCGAAGAGCTCGCTCTCCAGCAGCGTGTCCGGGATGGCGGCGCAGTTGATCTTGATGAACGGCTTGTCGCGGCGGCTGGAGGCGCCGTGCAGCGCGGTGGCGATGAGCTCCTTGCCGGTGCCGCTCTCGCCGGTGATGAGCACCGTGGAGGGCGTGTCCGCCACCTTGTCGATGATCTTGTAGACGTCTTGTATCGACGCGGAGTCACCGATGATGGCGGCGCGCGCCTTCACGTCCGGGCGGACGGAGCGGCGGGCGCTCTCGTTCGTCTTCGCGGCCTTGGCGACGACGGAGGACAGCTCCGCCTGGTCGAAGGGCTTGGTGATGTAGTCGAACGCGCCCGCCTTGATGGCGTCCACGGCCGAATCCACCGTGCCGTGCGCGGTGATGATGATGACGGGAACGTCCGGGTTGGCGGCGCGGATGGTGCCGAGCACCTCCATGCCGCCCACCTTGGGCATGACCAGGTCGGTCACCACGATGTCCGCGCCGTTCTTGTGGAACTCGGCGAGCCCTTGCTCGCCGTTCTCCGCCACCGTGACGTCAAAGCCGTCCCGGCGCAGCATCGCGGCGAGCACCTTGCGGAGGTTCGCCTCGTCGTCGATGACCAGGACCTTGGCCATGATGTCCGTCGCGTCCGCGTCCCGTGAGGGACTAGCGGGGATTCGCGGCGCCCGCGCCCTCCAGCGTGCAGATGGCGTCCGGGTGCTTGATGCGCAGCAGCAGCGCCTCCAGCACGCGGAACGGGTGGTTCATCCGCGAGGCGCCCAGGTACGCGGCGACCATGTCCATGGACACGGCGAGGTCCATGTTCTCCCGGCCGGTGGAGACCACCACGCCGGAGTCACCGCGCAGGCGGTTGGACTGGTAGACGCCATCCGAGGCGAGCTGGCGGATGGTCTCGATTTCGAGCACGCCCGTCTTCTCGTAGATGCGGTGCAGCTGCGAGTACAGGCGCGGCGACAGCACGACGGCGTAGGGGCCGAAGTGGCCCTGCTCGTTGAGCTTGCGCGTGGCCTCGACGATGGCCTGGAACCCGCCACCCGGCGACGTCCACTCACCCAGCGGCACGGTGAGCCGGCCGTTGGCCGTCATCAGGCCCTCGTAGCCCAGGCGCACGTCGCCGTAGAAGATGAGCTCGTCTTCCTGTTGCGCGCACAGCGCGGCGGCGCCCGCGGCGGCCGACACGTCCAGCGGCATGTTGTGCGTGCGGGCCGCCTCGATGTCGCGCCAGTGGAGGAGGAAGTCCTTGTAGATGATGGGGATGGTCTTGAACTTGCGAGCGTCGGTGAAGACCATCGCGGTCTCCTGCTCGCCGACGATGTCCACCGCGCCGGGCGACACGCCCTGGAACTCGTCGTAGGGCACCGTCTGCACCCCGGCGCCCAGCGGCCCGTAGATGTCCAGGATGCGGCGGCCGACCAGCGAGCGCCGGGCCACCTGGATGACGGTCTCGTTCAGACGCGCCCACTCCTCCTCGCGGAGCGGGTTCTCGGCATGTCCAAGGAAGTCAGGCATGAAATGGGGCTCCAGGGGCATCAACAGAGGAAAAGAAGGGGACTTCAGCGACCGCTACCCGAGCCACCGCCGCCCCGGCGGAGCGAGCCCACCGTGAGCGGGTGCGACTCCACGGAAGGCGGCGGCGCGGGCAGGCCGTACACCAGCCGCTGCGGCGGCAGGGAGGTGGGCGGCTCGGAGGGGAGGCGGCCGTTGCGGCCGTTGACGGAAAAAGACGCCGCGTCGGGCGCGGGCACGTGAACGGCGGCGGGCGCGTGCGTGCTGCCGCTCGTGGCGGCGTCGAAGTGTCCGGGGACGAAGGGCTTGGCGAAGTGGTCGTTCTGACCACTGTCCAACATGCGCAGCATGTGGACGGCCTCGGAGACGTGCTCCTTCTCCTCGGCGGCCAGGTGCTGGAAGAACGCGCGGACCTCGGGGTGAGACGAGGCGCGGGCATAGGCCTCGTACTCATTGATGGTTTCCAGCTCGCGTGCCAGCACGAGGCGGATGCGCGCCACGTCGTCCAGGTCGCTGTCGGAAGGGCTGGCCATTGGGCCTGACCCTCGCAATCAGGAGGGTTCGCCGTCAAGCGAAACAGCGGGGCCGGGTTTCGGGCTTCATGACACCGGACGGGCCGCGTATTGTCCGCGCCTCTCGTGACCACGACCTCGCCCGAGTCTCCGCCTCCGCCGGTTGCGCCCCCCCGACCCGCGCGCTCAGCAGGCGGCGCGGCGTTGGTGGCCACGGGAATCCTCGCCTCCCGTCTCATGGGGCTGGTGCGCGAGCGCGTCTTCGCTCACTACCTGGGCAACGCGGAGGCCGCGGCCGTCTTCAAGGCGGCGCTGCGCATTCCCAACTTCCTGCAGAACCTGTTCGGCGAGGGCGTCCTCTCCGGCTCGTTCATCCCCGTCTACGCGCAGCTGCTGGGCCGAAAAGACGACGCGGCGGCGGACCGCGTCGCCGGCGCGGTCTTCGGCATCCTCTCCCTGGCCACGGCGGTGGTCGTCGCGTTGGGGATGGTGTTCACGCCCTTCCTCGTGGAGGCCATCGCGCCGGGCTTCCAGGGCCACGAGCGCGAGCTGGCCGTCCACCTGGTGCGCATCCTGTTCCCCGGCACCGGCATGCTCGTGTTGAGCGCCTGGTGTCTGGGCATCCTCAACAGCCACCGCCGCTTCCTGCTCTCCTACCTGGCGCCGGTCGTCTGGAACCTGGTCATCATCGCCGCCCTGGTGGCGGCCGGGGGGCGTTACGCGGAAGAGCCGCTGGTGGAGGTGCTGGCGTACGCCGTGGTGCTGGGCAGCTTCCTTCAATTCGCGGTGCAGGTGCCGTCCGTCCTGAAGCTGCTCGGGCGTTTCCGCCCCTCGCTGTCCCTGGCGGCGGAGCCCGTGCGCCAGGTGCTCAAGAACTTCGGCCCGGTGGTGCTGGGGCGTGGCGTGGTCCAGTTCAGCGCCTGGGTGGACACCGCCTTCGCGTCCCTCATCTCGAACCGCGCGTTGTCCTCGCTGCTGTACGCGCAGACCATTTACCTCATCCCCGTGAGCCTCTTCGGGATGGCGGTGTCCGCCGCGGAGCTGCCGGAGATGTCGCGGGCCACCGGCGAGGGGGCCGACGTAGCGGCGAAGCTGCGCCAGCGCATCGACGGGGGCGCGCGGCGCATCTGCTTCTGGGTGGTGCCCTCGGCGGCGGCGTTCCTCTTCCTGGGCGACATGGTGGCGGCGGCGCTGCTGCAGACGGGGCGCTTCGACGCGGCGGACTCGCGCTACCTCTGGTACCTGCTGATGGGCGCGGCGTTGGGGCTGGTGGCCTCCACGGTGGGGCGGCTCTATGCCTCGGCCTTCTACGCGCTCAAGGACCCGAAGACGCCGCTGCGCTTCGCGGTGGTGCGTGTGCTGGTGGGCACCGTGGGGGCGTGGGTGTTGGGCCTCCGCTTGCCGGGATGGCTCGGCCTGCCGGAGCACCTGGGCGCCTTGGGGCTCACGCTGGCCAGCGGGCTGGTGGCCTGGCTGGAGGCGGGCCTGCTGCGCCGCAAGCTGGTGAAGCAGCTGGGCCCGGTGGGTGTCCCGAGCGGGCTGTTGCCCAGGCTGTGGGGCGCGGCGGCGGTGGCCGGCGGGGTGGCGTTGGGCGTCAAGCTGGGGCTGACGGCGGCGCTGGGGCCCATGCCGGGCGTGGCGGCGGAGTGGGGTGGACAATTCCTGGTGCCGCCCCGGCTGCACCCGGTCCTGGGCTTCGCCGCGGTGGCCGTTCCGTTCGGCGCCGTCTATTTTGGACTGACGGCGGTGTTGGGCATCCCGGAGGCGTCCACGGTGTTGCGCAAGGTGGGGCGGAAGCTCCGACTGGTTCGCTAACTCCTTGGGATTGCTCGGCTCCTTGCCGGGCTGTCAGCCACTCCTTGGCGCAGCAATCATCTGCCGGGGATGGGTTGACGCGCTGCCTCCGTTAGGGTTGGAGCGTCGGCGCGAACGGCGTGTGCGTCATCTGGCTTCCTCCGGACATGGCGCGCGTGTAGAGTGCGCCGCCTTTTTCACCGGGGCCCGGCTTCTCGGGAAGCCAGGGTCGAATTCGCTTCAGGAAGGTCTCGGCAGTGAGCGACGAGAAGAACGGTTCCAATTCTGGCGGGATGGGTCCCAAGAAGCCGAAGGCCACCTTCGGGGACGTGATGCTCGGTATCCCCTCAGGGGGGAGCCGCAGCGAGGGAGGTCGAGGCGAGCAGCGTGGCGGCGGCCGGGGTGGCGAGCGCGGCGGTGGCCGTGGCGAGCGTGACGCTCAGCCGCGTCCCTCGGGCAGCGCGCCGCGCGAGGACCGCGGCCCCCGTGGCGGTGGCGGCGAGCGCCGTGGCCAGGGCCCCATGGTCGTCGTGAAGCGGGCGACGGGCGCCATCGAGACGCGCGGCCCGGTGGGCGACGCGCCCGCCGAGGCGACCGCGACGTCCGAGGAGACCTCCGCCGCCGCCGAGGCTTCCGCCGCGACGCCGACGCCGCGCCCGGTGACGCCGACGCCCGCGCCGTCCAGCGCGCTGTACGAAGAGGTCCCCGAGTCCCAGTCCTTCGCCGAGATGTTCGAGGCGCAGGCCAAGGAAGGTGGCACGCCCAGCCGCAAGGGCCTGCGCGTGGGCGAGAAGGTCCGCGGCACCATCTTCCAGCTCGGCGCGGACACCGCGTTCGTGTCCGTGGAGGGCGCGGCCAAGAGCGAGGCGATGATCGAGCTTCGCGAGCTGAAGGACGACGAGGGCATCCTGCGCTTCGGCGTGGGGGACACCATCGACGCGCACGTGGTCGAGGTGGGCGCCAAGGGCATCCTGCTCAGCCGCGCGCTGGCCAAGGGCAGCGCCAACCTGGCCCTGCTGGCCGAGGCTCGCGCCTCCGGCATGCCCGTCGAGGGCCTGGTGCTGAGCGTGAACAAGGGCGGTGTGGAGGTCGCCATCGGCGACATCCGCGCGTTCTGCCCCATCAGCCAGCTGGACCTGCGCTACGTGGAGAAGCCGGACCAGTTCATCGGCGAGAAGCTGCAGTTCCGCGTCACCGAGGTCCGCGAGCGCAACGTGGTGCTGTCGCGCCGCGCGCTGCTGGAGGACGAGCAGCGGCAGCTCGCCGCGGAGACGCGCAAGAACCTGGCCCAGGGCAAGATCGTCAAGGGCAAGGTCACCGGTGTGCGCGACTTCGGTGTGTTCGTGGACCTGGGCGGCGTGGAGGGCATGATCCCCGTCTCCGAGCTTTCGTACACGCGCGTGGGTCACCCCAGCGACGTGGTGAAGGTCGGTGACGAGGTCGAGGTCGAGATCCTCCGCATGGAGGCCGGCCAGCCCAACTCGCCGGACAAGGCCAAGCAGAAGGAGCGCATCACGCTGTCCATGCGCTCGCGCCAGGAGGACCCGTTCCAGAAGGCGCTCTCCGAGATCAAGGAAGGCGACCGGCTCCAGGGCAAGGTGGTCCGCCTGCAGCAGTTCGGCGCCTTCGTGGAGCTGCGTCCGGGCGTGGATGGCCTCGTGCACATCTCCGCGCTGAGCGACCGCCGCATCGCGCACCCGCGCGACGTGGTGAAGGAGGGCGAGGTCGTCTGGGTGTCGGTGGAGAAGATCGACACGCAGGAGAAGCGCATCGGCCTGCGCCGCATCTCCGAGGAAGAGGCGCAGCGTCCTCCCGAGGAGCGCGTCGCCGCCGAGGCCCCCGCCGCGCCTGCTCAGCCGGCCACGCCGCGCCCCAAGGTGGGGCAGGTGGTCATGGGCAAGGTGGATCGCATCGAGCCCTACGGCGTGTTCCTCGCGTTCCCGGGCGGCAAGGGCCTGCTCCCCGCGAGCGAGACGGGAACCGAGCGTGGCACCGACCTGCGCAAGCACTACTCGCTGGGTCAGGAGGTGAAGGTGGCCATCCTGGACATCGACGCGTCGGGCAAGATTCGCCTGTCCGTCACCGCCGCGATCCGCGCCGAGGAGCGCGCGGAGGTGGAGGCCTGGCAGAAGACGCAGCAGCCGCAGGGCGCTGGCAAGAAGGGCTTCGGCACCTTCGCGGATCTGCTCAGCAAGATGCGTAAGTAATTCCCTGTCTCCAGCGCTGATTTCATTGAAGTGATCAGCGCTGGAGAAAGGTGTTGACGGTACAGGCGGTGGGCGGTACTTACCGCCCCGCCTCTCTCTGTCGCGGGGTGGAGCAGCCTGGTAGCTCGTCGGGCTCATAACCCGAAGGTCGCAGGTTCAAATCCTGCCCCCGCAACTCGTTGTACCTCGCTGTTTGATTGGAATCTCAGTCAGGCATCAAGGCG
>BNCN01000015.1:166693-209416 GCA_014656495.1 Comamonas sp. KCTC 72670 | reverse complement strand
GACGGCGGCTGGCCGAGCGCGGCATCACCTGCTCGATGAGCCGCAAGGGCAACTGCTGGGACAATGCCGTTGTCGAGAGCTTCTTCAGCAGCTTGAAGATGGAGCTGGTCCACACGCGTAGCTTCCTGACGCGTGAGGAGGCGAAGCTCGCGCTGTTCGAGTACATTGAGGTGTTCTACAACCGCAGGCGCCGTCACTCCTCACTCGGCTACGTCAGCCCGGCCGAGTACGAGCGAACGGCTGAGGTGCAGAGTCTTGCAGCGTAGTCAACCTGTCCACCGAAGCGGGTGATACTCAGACATCCTTGTCCGCTTGATAGTCCGTTGCGCGTTTCCCCGCGGAGGCATGTGCCTTTGTCGAAAGGAGCCCTGCGTGCCAGAGGTTCTGCTTCAGCTTGAACACTGTAGACGGATTGTAGGCCGCGTCAGGAAGGTCGGGTGTTACCTCTGCTGAAGGGTCTGCCAGGAAGAGCGCGCCCGCGAGCGCGGAGTCCGACTGCGCGGCCTCGCATGCCAGTGCCGGCAGCATCAATGAGCCGCCACGCTCCGACAGCGCACGATGTACGAGTTGTACCGCGGGTTGTCGCAAGAGGACGAAACGCGCGACGGCAGCGAGTCCCGCGTCCACATCCACCAAGCGGCTCCGCTTGTCATAGGCCCGCGCCGGCGTGAATCGCAGAGCTTCGAGGAGATCCGCCACCGTCCTGCCCTCCACGGTGGGGTCGCCGTTCGATTCAACGAGCCCAAGCGACATCGCGCCCGCAATGGCGAGCCTCCGTGAGGCCTCAGAGGAAAGGTCCCGCCAGAGCCGGGCGATGGCCTCGAGAAGGGACAAGGAGGGACTCTTCCGGTTCGCGATGAACGCCACGGCCAGATAGTTGAGGGGGTGGTTGAGCTGCAGACTTCGCGCGACGGGCGCTCCCTCCAACATCGCGCTCGCATGGCTGACGACCTGGGGAAGTGGGCGAGGGTCAATCGGCGGAAGGGCTTCACTCCAGCGCTTCGCGTTGAGTACGAGCAGTCCGACGCCGTTGTCCCGGGCGACTCGGGAAGCCGCGCGTGCGACGTCGCCATGGGGGTCGGGGACCGCGAGCCACGCATGGTGGACGCCAATGCGGTACCGGTGCGCCTGTCCAAGCCCCTTGACCCAGTCTCTTCCCGAGGCCTTGACCTCGATTCCGGCGATCAGCTTTCCACCCGCCAGTTCGAGATTGCAGAGCACGTCCGGTCGGGCGTCATCGAGCGTGAGCCGGGTCATGGGCTCAAGCTTGTTCCTGAAGGGGCTGCGCAGGTAGCTCGGGTCCGCGTCCACGAGGATGCGGCTGACGCGTGCGCCATGAAGCCCATGCTCGAGCAGATGTTGCTTCAAGGAGTGAACGACGCTGGCTTCCGGACTGGCCATTCCAGGCAAGCGTACCGGCTGTGGGGGTGTCAGGCACGTCTGTCGCGTTGCTGAGGCCCCCGCGCCCAGGGGCGGGAGCGGGGCAGGGGCCCTCCGTCAAGGGGACCCTGGGCCGCTCCCACCCGGCGGGGGCGCTCATCGGAGGAACGGGGTGGCCCCGGAGTGTGATACCCGTATCCCCGTCCAGCATCCGACTCGCCACGGGGTACCGCGTGGCGGCGCGGCAATGCCCCTGATACGGACAGGCAAGTCGGAGGAACGAAACGAGATGGACGCGAACGCAGTGGCGGAGCTGGAGCAGGCGGGCGTACGGGTAGACGCGCCCGAGAGCCTGTACGTGGCGGTGGAATGGGACGGCGAGGGCAAGCACGCGCGTCCGGTGGGCGAGCGCGTCCAGGTGCGCGCGGGCGAGCAGTTGGCCCACGTGACGCTCAAGCCCATCTCCCAGCTCTTCACGGGTGATGCGAAGCCCCCCAGCTTCGCCAAGGCGCCGCCGCTCGAGTACCAGCCCTTCTTCCTCCTCATCGAGGCCACCGCCGCCGCCTACTGCCGCGCGGTGCGCAACACCGAGACGGACCAGGAGTTCGAGCGGCTCTACCGCCACCTCCTGCGCCGCCCCGACGGCACCGACCGCAACCCGCTCTTCTCGCACCTGCAGGGCGCCGCGCGCCTCTACATGTCCCTGCGCGACGTGAGCCAGGCGGAGTTCGAGGCCGTCATCCACCGCCTCCACCAGTCCGCCAGGCACTTCGAGACGCACACGGGGAGCATCAACTACTTCCAGGAAGTGCTCCGCGGCGTGCTCGGCGCCTGAGCCGCTGCACCGCGCCGTCCTCCTGGGCAACCCGGGAGGGCGGCAAGTGGAATATCGTGCGCCGCCGCCCGTTCCCGGGCGCTCTTCTCCGACAGGAGCACGGATGTTCCGTCAGTCGTTACTCTGGACCTCGTGTCTGGCCCTGCTCTCCGGCCCCGTCGCCTGTGCGCAGACGCAGGCCAAGGCGGTGGCGAAGCCCCCCGTGGCCGCCGCGCCGAAGCTGGCCGCTGGCATCGAGTCCCGCACCCTCAAGAACGGGCTCAAGGTCGTCGTCTGGCCCAACCACGACATCCCCAGCGTCGTCCTCTACAACTGGTTCCGCGTGGGCAGCCGGAACGAGTATCCCGGCATCACCGGCCTGTCCCACTTCTTCGAGCACATGATGTTCAACGGCGCGAAGAAGTACGGCCCCGGTGAGTTCGACCGCGTCATGGAGGCCAACGGCGGCGCCAACAACGCCTTCACCTCCGAGGACGTCACCGTCTACATGGACTGGTTCCCGCGCTCCGCGCTCGACGTCATCTTCGACCTCGAGGCCGACCGGCTCCAGCACCTGGCCATCGACCCCAAGGTCACCGAGTCCGAGCGCGGCGTCGTCTACTCGGAGCGCCGCTCCGCCATCGACAACGACAACATGGGCGCCCTGATGGAGCAGGTGCAGGCCACCGCCTTCGTGGCCCACCCGTACCAGTTCCCGGTCATCGGCTGGCCGTCCGACATCGAGTCGTGGCGCATCGAGGACCTCCAGCGCTACTACAAGACGTACTACGCGCCCAACAACGCCACGCTCATCTTCACGGGCGCCGTCACGCCCCAGGAGATCTTCGCGCTCGCGGAGAAGTACCTGGAGCCCATCCCCTCGCAGCCCGCGCCCGAGCCCGTCCGCACCAAGGAGCCGGAGCAGCAGGGTGAGCGCCGCATCGTCGTGAAGAAGCAGGCCCAGGCCCCGCTCATCCAGCTCGCCTACCACGGCATGGCCGGGAAGGACGCGGACGTCGAGGCGCTGGAGCTGCTCCTGAGCATCCTCTCGGATGGCAAGTCCTCGCGGCTGCACCGCCGCCTCGTGGAGGAGGAGCGCACCGCCCTGCGCGTCAACACGCACTTCAGCCCCGGCTTCGACCCGTCGCTCGTCTGGGTCTACGCGGACTTGCCGCCCGGCGCGGACCTCCCGAAGGTGGAGGCGCTGCTCACCGAGGAGCTGGCCCGCGTCGTGAAGGAGGGCGTCACCGACGCCGAGCTCCAGAAGGCGCGCAACATCATCCTGTCCCAGTACTGGCGCAGCCTGGAGACCAACAACGGCCGGGGCCGCGCGCTGGGCGCCGCGGAGACGTTCCGTGGCGACTACCGCCAGCTCTTCGAGGCCCCCGCCCGCTACGAGAAGGTGTCGCGTGACGACGTCCGCAAGGTCGCCGCGCGCGTGTTCAACTCCCAGCGCCGCACCGTTGGCTGGCTCGTGCCCGCCGACGCCGAGGCCGCCACCCCCGACACCCGCAAGGAGGCCTCGCGATGAGCGCCCCCCTCTCCTGGAAGGCCGCGTTCACCACGCTGCTGCTGTCCTCCGTCCCCGCCGCCGCGCAGGGCTCCGCCGCCACGCCGAAGGCCGCCGCGCAGCAGGCCACGCAGCAGGGCGTGACGCTCCCCAAGGTCACCGTCGTCACGCTGAAGAACGGCGCGAAGGTCCAGCTCGTGGAGCGCAAGGAGCTGCCGCTCGTCTCGTTCAGCGCGTGGGTGCGCGGCGGCGCCCTGGGTGACCCCGCGGGCAAGGAGGGCCTGGCCGCCCTCACCGGCGAGCTGCTCCAGAAGGGCGCCGGCTCGCGGGACGCCCAGCAGTTCGCCGAGGCCGTCGACGGCGTGGGCGGCGCGATTCAGGTCGCCGCCAACCTGGAGGCCCTGGTCATCAGCGGCCAGTTCATGTCGCGCGACACCGGGCTGATGGTGGAGCTGCTCGCCGACCTGCTCACCCGCCCGCGCTTCGACGCGAAGGAGCTGGAGAAGGTCCGCGCGCGCAAGGCGTCCGAAATCGCCGCCGCGAAGGACGGCGACCCGCGCGGCCTCATTGGCGCGTACTTCCAGGCCTTCCACTTCGCCGGGCACCCGTACGGCACGCCCGTCAACGGCAGCGAGGCGTCGCTGCCGGGGCTGACCCGCGAGGACGTGCTCGGGTACGCGAAGAACCACCTGGGCGGAGACCGGCTCATCCTCTCCGTGGTCGGTGACTTCGACGCCAAGGCGCTCGCGAAGAAGCTGGAGGCCTCGCTGGGGGGCTGGGCCCGCGCCGCCACGCCCGTGCCCACCGTGCCCGCCACGGCCAGCTCCAAGGGCCGCCGCGTGCTGCTGGTGGACAAGCCGGACGCCACCCAGACGTACTTCTGGATTGGCAACACGGGCATCGCCCGGGATGACGCGGACCGCGCCTCCGTGAAGCTCGCGGAGACGGTGTTCGGCGGGCGCTTCACCTCGCTGCTCAACACCGAGCTGCGCGTGAAGTCCGGCCTGAGCTACGGCGCCAACTCCGTGTTCGTCCGTCACTCGCGTCCGGGGCCCGTCGTCATCGCCTCGTACACGAAGACGGAGTCCACCGGCCGCGCCATCGACATGGCCCTGGACGTGCTCACCGGCTACCGCAAGTCCGGCATGGATGACGCCATGCTCGCGTCCGCGAAGTCGTACGTGCTGGGGCAGTTCCCGCCCACGCTGGAGACCGGCGCGCAGGTGGCGGGCAAGCTGTCGGAGCTGGCCTTCTACGGCCTGGACGCCAGCGACGTGGACGGCTTCGCCAGCGCGGTCTCCGCCACCACGCGCGAAGGGGTCCACGGCATCATCCAGCGCAAGCTGCCCACGCCGGAGGACCTCACGTTCGTCCTCATCGGCAAGGCGTCTGAGATTCGTGACATGGCTCGCAAGTACGGGCCCGTCACGGAGATGAAGATCTCCGACCCGCAATTCGCGCCGCCCGCGAAGCGGTGAGTCACGCCGCGCACCGCCGGACCGGGAGGTTTCCGGACCGGCGGTGCCTTCGTGGCGGAATCCTCCAATCCCAACGCAGCCCGTCTGGCCGCCCATCAGCAGACGTCGCAGGCCCTTGGTAGGGTGCCCGGCGCTTCTTCTCAATTGGGGGTCCTATGCGTTTGCGTTACGGGTCGCTGCTGCTGGTTCCTACCTGCGTGGCCTGGCTGGGTTGCGCGGGGGGTGAGCCGGGTTCTGCCTCGGATTTCGGCGACGGACAGTCGCCCGTGAGTACGGACAGTCCTTCGGAAGAGCCGCGGTCCGATGTGGATGTGATTGAGCCCGGGCCCGGCGATTCCGACACGCCTTCCGCGGACGTGGTGTTGGTGAAGCAGACCACGCGCTTCCACACGGCGGTGGGCATCGCCGAGCGGAGCGAAGACCTCTCCGTGAATCCTCCCGAAATCTACGTGCCCTCGGGGACGACGTTCAGCGTCGTGTCCGGCTCGGCGTCTCCAGGAGGCTGGCGCTTCACGGGCATCCCGTCGGGAGCCTATTACCTGCGGACGGGCAATACCTTCATCATCACCTCCGCGCGCGAGGTGGACATCGGCTCCCAGCAGCTGGGCCGCCCCGACACGGTGTTCAGCCAGACGCCGTGGACGCCCCTGCAGATGAACCTGGTGAACCTGGCGCCATGGTCGAACTACAACGGGTTGACGGAGCCCGGGTCGAGCCTCCAGATTGCCTCCGCCCAGGTGAACCTCTACGGGGCCGTGAATGTCTTTGACGCCGTGGAGGATGGGCAGACCCACCTGCTCACCAACAACGCGGACGTCTTCACCAGCACCGCCAACGCCCTGCCTGTCTTCGAGGCCAACAAGGGGGACCGGCTGTATGTGAGCCAGCACGCGCAGCTCCAGGCGGGGACGCTGCCGGATGGCCGCCCGTTGGGGTACTCGGCCCTGGTGCGCAGCGTGGAGATGGGCGCGTTCGACTTCGTTCCGGACGGTGTGACGCCGATGCCCCTCACGGGTGTCCTGCGACCGGTGCCGATGACGGAGTTCCCCATCGAATGGCGGCTGCCGGAGTTCACCCGCCACGCGGGGGTGGTGCATCCGCTCGCTTCGGCCAACTACGCGTCGTTCTACGTGATGCCCGCGGCGTACGGCTTGAACGATGGCTGGGTGGGGTACTCGGGAGAGACGCTGTCGCTGATGCTGCCCCGGGGGACCTCGTTCAACTTCACCCGCCGCCTGTCCTTCGGCAATCCGTTCCCGTCTTCCTGGGCGATGGTGGCCGCCGCGCAGTACACCTTCCGGGTGTTGGAGGAGGTGCCGGATGGCTCGGGCACCCTGTTCTCCCTGGGGGGCAACATGTACACCTACGAGCAGTTGGACAGTTACGTCGCGGGGCCCATCGTTCCGCGGGTGTCTCCCCCGCGTGAGGTGACCATCGACGGCGTGCCCGCGAGCACGCCGCGCGAGGTGGGCACCGCCAGCCCCGTCATCGCCTGGCTCCCGCCCGTGGTGGGGACGCCCACGGCCTACCGGGTGCTCATCTACCGGTACGATACGACTCGGCGCATGGGCGTCTTGCATCGCAACCTGTACGTGCCCGGTTCGGCGACGCAGGTGCGGCTGCCCCCCGGCACGTTGGACCCGGCCGCCATCCACTACCTGCGCGTCGCCGCCATGGATGTGTCGGGCTACGACCTGGCGCAGCACCCGTTCAGCACGCTGGACCGGCTGCCTCAGTCGCGAGCGGACGCCATCAGCTCGTTCTTCACCACGCCGTGAGGCGCGGACGTTGAGTCCCGGGCCCGCTACTTCGCCGTCGTCGCCTGGTAGCGGGCCATGCACTGCTGGAAGCGCCGGTCCACCGAGCGCGCGAACCACGCCGTGGTGAGCTCGCGCTTCAGCTTGGGGCTCTGCAGCGTCACCCGGGGGAGCTGGGCGTAGGCCGGGGATTCCCCCGTCTCGCGCTGGTAGACGCGCTTCACCGCGCGGAACGTGTCGGTGGTCTCGAACGCCGCTTCCTTCTCCCGGCCCACGTCGCGGCGCACCGTCCGTTCGCTGAGGTCGGGCGTGTAGCGCTGGCGGAACGCGAGCAGCGCCTGCAGGGACTTGCTGTCCTGGCTGCGCGGCTCGCCCTGCTTGTCGTAGAGCTGGAAGTCTCCGTCCGGCGCCAGGGGATGGCCGGTGAGGCGGCTCACCTGGGATTGGAGCGCGGCGTTGCGCGAGGCGTAGACGCCCGCGTTGTAGTCCGCGAAGCGGAAGAGCGGCTCTGGGTACGCGGCCTCGTACCCGAGCAGCCGCGCGGTGCCGTAGCGCACGCCGCCCGCGCGCGTGTACAGGGACTCGCGCACCTCCGTGAGGTCGGCGCTTCTTCCCGCCTTCTGCATCGCGTAGCGCACGCTGACCTGCATGGAGCCGGCGGTGGTGACGGGGTTGAGCTCCGCCAGCCGTCCGGAGGCGAAGAGGCCACTGGCGAGGTCCACGACCTTGAAGGCGCTGGGGTATTCGTCCTCGTAGTACGCGAGCATGTCGCGGAAGAGCCGGTCCAGGTCGCGCTCGGTGCGCAGCGCGTTCAGCCGCGCGTTGAACGTCAGCTTGCTGCTCTTCGCCTTGCCCTCCAGCACGGAGTCCAGGACCTTCCGGCCCAGCGGCCCCAGCTTGCCCGCGTGCTCCTCCAGCCGGGTGCGCACCATGCGCGGCAGGCCGGGCACGGCCGGGTCCACCTTGTAGCCGGACTCCTGTTCGATGACGGCCAGCACCGAGCACACCGCGGGCGGTGACGGCGCGAGGTCCTCCACCTCCAGCGCGGCCAGCACGTCGCGGGCCCAGCCCTCGCGGTCCGCCAGCTTCGGAGGCATCAGCTTCGCGACCTGGGACGCGGAGAGGCGGGGCGGCGGTGGAATGGACGGCGAGGCCGCGCCCGCGCCGCGGGACGCGCACGCGCTCATCGTGCCCAGCACCGCGAACAGCCCCAGCCACGCGCGACGGCGTCCCCCTCGGGGCGTCACGCGCTCCGGGGTTCGCGACTGCCGGGGACTGGGGACCTCCATGCGCGCGCCTCCGAGGGATGCCACTCCCGGCGTCTAGGCGGAGTGCGCTCGGGGCGAAAGTCCGAAGCGTGCGGCCCGCACGCCGTCAGGGCAGGCGGACAGGCGCGTGGCCGTGCCGGGCGGGCCCTCCGCGGGGAGGGCCTGCCACGTCACGTCCCGGACTCAGCGGCGGATCTGCACGTCGCGCGCGACGGTGCGGCCGCCCATCAGCACGAACTGCGCGCGCACCGGCGTGCCTTCCTTGAGCTGGCGCAGCGGGACCTTCCGGCCCTGGCGCAGGCCCCGGCTGCCCCGGTCCAGCTCCAGCTCGTACTCGTCACCCTCGCGGTCCTTCACCGTGATGGTGTTCTGCTTCACGCGGGTGACGCGTCCGCTCACGGAGCTGCTGGCGATGATGACCTCCTCCAGGTCCGCGCTGCCGGAGCCGCCCGTTCCTGGCTGGGAGGCGTCCTGGGCCGCGCGCGCCGCGCCGAGGTACCAGTCCTCGTCCTCGCTCGCCTGGACCGCCGCGGAGCCAATCATCACCCGGCCCGCGTTCGCCCGCGCGGTGTCGTTCCGCGCGGTCATCGTGTCCACCGGAGCGGGGGCGCGCACGGGCGCGCCTTCCAGCGGCGCCGCGCGCGCGGACATGTCCGAGGGCGCCTGGGCCGTGGCGTTCATCACCGGCGTCCGCTCTGGCACCGCCGTCGCGGGCTGAATCGCCGCGTTGCCTGTCCGGCCGCGCACGCCCGTCACGGGAGTGGCGGTGGCGACGCCGTCCGCCGTGTTCGCTTCGATGTTGCTGGAGGCGGTGATGTCCGCCCGGGGCTCCCGCTCACGGCAACCCGACGCCAACGCACAGAGGCCCAGCATCCCCACCCACGCCCATCCTTTTCCCATTCTGTTCCCCCGGATTTCCCACTCGAACCGTTTCGCGCCTACCTGTGCAAACTGCGTGCACCGGCCCTCGGGTGGGAGGCGCGCGTTGGAAACCGGCGATGAGGGTTGGACACTCGTCACGGGCCGGTGTGCGCCGGCGGACGAATGGGGGCGTGCCCGCGTCTGGAGGTTACGCGGCCACCGCTGTCAGCGCGCGCGCCACGGCCTTCACGTGCGAGCGCACCAGCTCGCGGGCGCCCATCAGCTCCGTGGCGTTCTCCGGCGCGTAGCCGAGACACAGCACCACGTCGTCCTCCGGCGCCGCGCGCACGCCCAGCTTCGCGTAGTCCAGCGTGCGGGGCACGGGCTCGCCGTCCGCGTCGCGGTTGAAGCGGCCGAACACGGTGGCGTGGGTTCCGCGCCGGGGCGCCGTCTCCTTCAACGCGAACATCCGGCGCACGGCGGCGAGCGCGTCGGGGCGGTCCATCAGCAGCTCCGGCCGCGCGGGGCCGGCCAGCTCCCACTCCAGGAGGCGCAGACAGCCGCGCACGAACTCCACGTCGGTGATGACCAGTCCGTACAGGTACCAGTCCGCGCAGGCCACCTGGACCAACCGGGCCTGGGCGTCCGTGAGCCAGCCGAACGAGGGACAGGTGAACGTCTCACACACGGACGCGCGGTACACGCCGCAGTCACGCAGGTCCACGCCGCCCGTCGTCAGCGGGTGCGCCAGGCAGCCCACCCGCTTGCGCTCGGTGTCCAGGAAGCCCAGCAGCGGACACACCCGGACGGCGGAGAACATGGGCTCCGCGCGCCGCGCCTCGAGCAGCTCCCGCGCGGCCGCCTGCCACGCCGAGGCTTCCCACGGCACGCGGCGCAGCCGCTCCGTCTGCATGGCGAGCAGCTCGGCCACCGCCATGCGGGAATGGTCCCGGAAGTTGTAGAGGCCGCAGCAGGCACCGCACGACGCGCCTCCACCGGGCTGGCACAGGTGGAAAGAAACAGTCACGCTTCACATCTTACGGGCTCCAACGATTCATGCAGGAGAATCGTGAGGGGCCCGGGGCAGGGCGCCCGGGGATGTGGACTCAGAACCACTCCGGGCGCATGCGCGCATAGGAATCCTCGCCTGTCCGGCAGAGCTGGGCCAGCAGGGGCACGCGGGGCACCTCCACCGCGAACCAGTACTGCGCCGCCGCCAGCTTGCCCTCGTAGAAGTCGGCCTCCGGCGCGCCGCGGGACAGGGCCTCCTTCGCCGCCGCGGCCTGGGACAGCCAGCGCCACGCCACCGCGAGCACGCCGAAGAGGTCCAGGAAGTCCGCGCTGTGGCGCAGCATCAGCTCCACCTCGCCGGACATGCCGCGGGCGCCCAGCTCCGCCACCACCGCGGTGGTCTCCGCCAGGGCCTGCTCGAGCGCCTCGCACCACGCGGGTGTCACGTCCACGGCGCGCGCTCGCGCCACCGTGGCGTGGACCTCCTCCGCGAAGGCCTGGAGCGCCGCGCCGCCGCCGGCCACCACCTTGCGCCCCAGCAAATCCAGTCCCTGGATGCCGGTGGTGCCCTCGTGGATGCTGTTGAGCTTCTGGTCTCTCAGCCACGCCTCGGGCAGGTACTCGGTGGAGTAGCCGTAGCCGCCGTGGACCTGCACCGCGAGCGCGTTGGACTCGAAGCCGCGCTCGGCGGGGAAGGACTTCGCCACGGGCGTCAGCAGGTCCACCAGCAGGCCGGAGCGTTGGCGCGCCTGTTCGTCCGCCGCGTGTCCCGCGACGTCGGCGTGGTACGCGGCGGCGAGCAGCAGCGCGAGGCCGCCTTCGACAATCGCCTTCTGGCGCAGCAGCATCCGCCGGACGTCCGCGTGCTCGATGATGGGCGTCTGCGGGTGCGACGCGTCGCGGAGGCCCGCGGGGCGGCCCTGGGGCCGTTCACGCGCGTAGGCCACCGCCTCGTGGTAGGCCACCGTCGCGGTGGCCACGCCGTTCATGCCCACCATGATGCGCGCCTCGTTCATCATCTGGAACATGCACGCCAGGCCGCGCCCTGCGGGCCCCACCAGCCATCCGTGGCAGTCGCCGGACTCGCCATAGTTGAGGACGAGGCTGGGGATGCCCTTCCAGCCAATCTTGTGGATGACGCCCGCCACGCGGACGTCGTTGTCCACGAGCTTCCCGCCCTCGGGCCGCCGCGAGGGCACCGCGAAGAGCGAGATGCCCCGCGTGCCGCCCTCCGCGCCCTCGATGCGCGCCAACGTGAGGTGCACCACGTTCTGCGTGAAGTCCTGGTCCGCGCCGCTGATGAAGATCTTCGAGCCCTGGATGCGCCAGCTCCCATCCGGCGCGGGTGACGCGCGCGTGCGCACGTCCGCGAGGCTGCTGCCCGCCTGGGGCTCGGTGAGCGCCATGGTGCCGGTCCACTCGCCGCGGTACATCGGCTCCATGAAGGTGGCCTTCATCTCCGGCGAGCCGAACACCTCCAGCAGGTGCGCGGCGCCCAGCGTCAGCCCCAGCCACGCGTACACGCTGAGGTTGGCGGCCATGAGGTAGGCCGTGGACGCCGCGTGCACGGTGAGGGGCAGCTGCTGTCCGCCCACGTCCGGCGGGCGCGTGGCGGTGAGCAGGCCCAGCTCCACCATGCGCGGGTACAAGTCACGCATCAGCGGATGCACGTGGACGCGGCCGTCCTGGAAGGACGGCGGCTGCGCGTCCATGGCGCGGTAGGTGGGGTAGAGCACCTCGCGGGCGAAGCGGCGCGTGCTGTCCAGCAGCAGGGTGAAGGTGTCGCGCGAGTGCTCCGCGAAGGCGGGCAGGGCACACAGCGACGTGGCGTCCAGCACCTCGTAGAGCTGGAAGTCCACGTCGCGGTCCGACAGCAGGGGATTGGGGCGGGGCGCGGTCATGCGCCCGTGTTAGCAGGGGCGCTAGTAGGACGCGAAGGCCGCCTCGAAGTCGAGGTCATCCGCGTCATCATCCCAGTTCGTCACTGGACGCGAGTCCTCGTCATCGTTGTCCGCCGCCGCGTGGCGCGCCGCGCCCTCGTCGTACGAGAAGGCGGACTGCTCCAGCGGGATGTCGTCGCCCACCAGGGGGAGCACGGACACGCCCAGCAGCGCCATGGCCAGGGCCGTCTCCATGGACTCCATCAAGGGCTCCTGGGAGCGGTGCCACCAGCGATGGTGCCCGCGCTTGCGGCGCCGCAGCCGCTCCAGGCAGGACGGCCCCAGCACCTGGATGCCCGCGCCCCCCAGGGCCGCGAGCGCCAGTCCACAGGCCACCGACGACGTTCCGTGCGGCCGGCCCCGAAGCGGGCGCGGCGGCGCGTGGGCGTCCGTGGCCGAAAGGCCGGGGCCCAGGGGCCGAGCGGGCGCGCGCGTACCTCCGCGCGTGCGCCACGGGGCGGGACGAACTCTCCGGGGAGACGGGGTCCACATGGGATGTCACACTCCTCACACGGCCTATCCCCCACAGGCGATATCCGCTCGCGGAAGGTGGTGAGCCTCCCGCGAACCCGCCATGTGGGAGTTGCTCGCTCCCTGTTCGAAGGGCGGGGGAGCGGGAGAGATGGACGGCGCCTGTCTGCCCGTCTGCCCTGGTCCTTCCACCCCGCGCACGATGGGTGGCCAACGATGCCCACGCCCTCGCTCGCCTTTCATGTCCTCGCGGTGACTGGCTTTGGCGCTTGAATCCCCTGGCTGCTCCAGGAGGCCGAGGCGTTGGGCGGCCGGCGAGGGCAGGTGGAGGTGGCCGTGGCTGTCGCGGCCGGAGGGCTGGTGCTCTTGTCGTGCCATGCGCTGGCTTCGCTGTGGCTTGCCCGCCCGCCCGCTCGCCGCGCTGCGCTCGCGCGCGGAGGTGGGCACGTACGTGGGGGGGGGGCCTGGACGCGGTGGCCACACTGTCGCGGCGCTGTTGGCGTGAGCGGGCGGTCACCTCCGCGATGAGGAGGATGCGCTCCTCCAATTGCTCCAGCGTTACGCCCCTGCTCATCATCGCATGAGACATCAGCAGTGGGGCGCAGCGGGTCAACGCCAGCACCCGTGCGAGCCGCCCCGTCGCCTGCTGCTGGCCCGACGCGTCTTCCTTCTGCGGCATCGACAATTTCAGCAACCGCGAGAGGGTCAGGGCAGTCACCCTGGCGTACGCCCACGAGAGCGCGCGGCCCCTCAGCCACCTTCGACCTCGGATGGCGCGTCTTCATTCAGGCATCTGCGAGTGAATGGCTGCTGGAAAATCTTTGCCAGCGGCAATGTCTGCTCTGTCATTTATATCCATGCAGTGACAGGTGCCATGGACTTGCGGACATGTACCAAGGTGTAAAACTCGTTTTCCGTGGAGGTCCGTCCGGGGGCGTGCCAGGAGAGGGACTGTCGGCTGGTGGAAAGCCGCAGGTTCCCAGGAGGGCAGCTCCCATGTGGGCTGTTAACGTCATGTGCCTTCCATGACGCACCCCCATCGAAGTCCTCCGGACGCGGCCCCGGAGCTCCCCGGACTGGACGCCTTCCAGCAGGTCGCCGAGAGCATCCCCCAGCTCGTCTGGGTGACTCGCGCGGACGGCAATCACGAGTACTACAACGCGCGTTGGTTCACCTACACCGGCCTGACGCCCGAGCAGTCGCTGGGGGGCGGGTGGAGGCTGGCCTTCCACCCGGATGACCTGGTGGAGGCCGACCAGCGCTGGTCCCACTCCCTGCGCACCGGGGAGCCCTATGAGGTGGAGTACCGCTGCCGCCGGTATGACGGCGTGTGGCGGTGGCACCTGGGCCGGGCGCACCCGGTGCGCGACGACAGCGGGCGCATCCTCAAGTGGTTCGGCACCTGCACGGACATCGAGGAGCAGAAGCGCGCCGCGGACTCCATGCGCCTGCTGGCCGAGGCCAGCGCGCTCCTGTCCTCGTCCTCGCTGGACTACGAGGCGACGCTCGCGGCGCTGACGCGGCTGGTGGTGCCGTCGCAGGCGGACTGGTGCGCCATTGAAATCGCCTACGAGGATGGCTCCACGCGGCAGGTGGGCGTGGCCCACGTGGACCCGGACAAGGTGCGTTATGGCGAGGAGCTGCGGGTGCGCTACCCGCCGCGCCACGAGGACCCTTCGGGCGTGCTGTCCGTCATCCGCACGGGCGAGCCGGTGCTGCTGCCCGAGGTCCCGGACGCGCTGCTGGTGGCGGGGACGCGGGACGCGGAGCACCTGCGCATCGCCCGGGAGCTGGGCCTGCGCTCGGTCATGGTGCTGCCGCTGAAGGCCCGCGGGCGGACGATTGGCGCGCTCTCCCTGGTGTATGCCGAGTCCGGCCGACGTTACCGCCCGTCGGACATGCTGCTCGCCTCGCAGCTCGCCGAGCGCGCGGCGGTGGCCCTGGACAACGCCCGGCTCATCAAGGACGCGCGGCGGATGGAGGAGCGCTTCCGCTCGCTCATCACCGCGTCCACGCAGGCCGTCTGGGTGACGCGCCCGGATGGGGACATCGAGGAGGACAGCCCTTCCTGGCGCGCCTACACCGGGCAGACCTACGCGGAGTGGCGGGGCCACGGGTGGCTCGACGCCGTGCATCCCGAGGACCGGGACACGGCGGCCCGGACGTGGTTCGCCGCCGTGGAGCTGCGCCGCCCCTACGAGTCCGAGCACCGCCTGCGCCGCCCGGAGGGGCACTACACGCCTTCGCGCGTGCGGGCCGTGCCGGTGTTCAACCCCAATGGCTCCATCCGGGAGTGGGTGGGCACCACCACGGACGTCTCCGCCCAGCGCCTGGTGGAGGACGCGTCACGCCGGGCCGCACGGGAGGCCGCGGTGCGCCGGCTGGAGGCGCTGCGCGCGGACGTGAGCCTCGCCCTGTCCCGGGAGGGGAGCGTCCCGGACATCCTCCAGGGTTGCGCGGAGGCGGTGGTGACGCACCTGGGCGCCCAGACGGTGCGGCTGTGGCTCTACGCGCGCGAGACGCACACCCTGGAGCTGGCGGGCAACGCGGGGCCCACCGCGCCGCCGCGCGACAAGTGGATGCGGGTGCGGGTGGACGGCCTGAGCATGGTGAGCGAGGTGGCGCGGCTGCGCGCGCAGCTCCGCGTGGACGACCTGTGGAAGGACCCGCGGGTGTTGGACCACGCCTGGCTGCGCGAGATGAACATCCACGCGTTCGCGGGCATGCCCCTGATGGTGCGCGGGCAGCTCGTGGGGGCGCTCGGCGTCTACCGTGACACGCCCTTGGACGACGACGCGGTGGCGGCGCTGGCGGCGGTGTCGGACGCCATCGCCCAGGGCGTGGAGCGGCGCCGCGCCGAGGAGTCGCTCCAGCAGCACGTGCAGGAGCTGGCCCGCTCCAATGAGGAGCTCCAGCAGTTCGCCTACGTGGCGTCGCATGACCTGCAGGAGCCGCTGCGCATGGTGGCCAGCTACACGCAGCTCCTGGGCCGGCGCTACAAGGGCAAGCTGGACTCGGACGCGGACGAGTTCATCCATTACGCGGTGGATGGCGTCAACCGCATGCAGCGGCTCATCCAGGACCTGCTGACCTATTCCCGCGTGGGCACGCGCGGCAAGGACTTGCGGCCCTCCGACGCGGCCCGCGCCCTGGAGCGGGCCACGGCGAACCTGCGCGCCGCCATCGAGGAGACGCACGCCTCGGTGGAGCACGGCCCGCTGCCCGCCGTGCTCGCGGACGAGACGCAGCTCACCCAGCTGTTCCAGAACCTCGTGGGCAACGCGTTGAAGTTCCATGGGGACGCGCCGCCGCGCGTCCAGGTGCGCGCGGAGCCCCAGGGCGACGAGGTGTGCTTCACGGTGCGCGACTCCGGCATCGGCATCGCGCCGGAGTACTTCGAGCGCATCTTCGTCATCTTCCAGCGGCTGCACGGCAAGGAAGAGTATCCAGGCACGGGGATTGGCCTGGCCATCTGCAAGAAAATCGTCGAGCGCCATGGCGGACGCATCGGCGTGGAGTCGCGGCCGGGTGAAGGCGCGTCGTTCTGGTTCACCCTGCCCGCCGCACCGCCCCCTCCGGAGTCTTGACGACATGCGACACGACGCGACTGGCAGCCCGATTGAAATCCTGTTGGTGGAGGACAACCCTGGCGACGTGCGGTTGACCATCGAGGCCCTCAAGGAGGGCAAGGTGCGCAACAGCCTGTCGGTGGCTCGCGACGGCGTGGAGGCGCTGGCCTTCCTCCGCCGGGAGGGCGCCTACGCGAACGCGGCCCGGCCGGACCTCATCCTGCTGGACCTGAACCTGCCCCGGAAGGACGGGCGCGAGGTGTTGGCGGAAATCAAGGAGGACCCGTCCCTGCGCCGCATCCCCGTGGTGGTGCTCACCACGTCCAAGGCGGAGGAGGACATCCTGCGCACCTACGACTTGCACGCGAACTGCTACATCTCCAAGCCGGTGGACCTGGAGCAGTTCATCTCCGTCGTGCGCTCCATCGACGACTTCTGGCTGTCCGTCGTCCGGCTGCCGTCCAAGCCCGAGGCTTCATGAGCGACCGGAGCATGGAGGGCCGGCCGCTGCGCCTGCTGCTGGTGGAGGACAACCCGGGGGACGCACGGCTCCTCCAGGAGGAGCTGCGGGAAATCACCACCGCGCGCTTCGACGTCCTCCATGTGGAGCGGCTGGCGGACGCGGTGCGGGTCCTGGGTGCCTCGGGCGTGGACGCGGTGCTGCTGGACCTGTCGCTGCCGGACGGACAGGGGTTGGCCAACATCCCGCGCCTGCTCCACGCCGCGCCGTCGGTGCCGCTGGTGGTCCTCACCGGCACGGACGACGAACAGCTGGCGGTGCAGGCCGTGCACGAGGGCGCGCAGGACTATCTGGTGAAGGGACAGGTGACGGGGCCGCTGCTGGTGCGGGCGCTGCGGTATGCCATCGAGCGCAAGCGCGTGGAGGAGGGGCTCCAGCGCGAGGAGGCGGCGCGGCAGACGGCGGTGTTCCGCGAGCAGTTCCTGGGCATCCTGGGCCATGACCTGCGCAACCCGCTCCAGGCCATCTCCGGCAACGCGGCGCTGCTGCTGCGTTATGGCGGGCTGGCGGAGCCGCAGCGCAAGGCCGTCAACCGCATCTCCATCTCCGCGGACCGCATGGCGCGGATGATCAACGACCTGCTGGACTTCACGCGCACCCGCCTGGGCGGCGGGTACTCGCTGGCGCGCGCGCGGATGAACCTGCACGACGTGCTGCGCCAGGTGGTGGAGGAGCTGGAGGTGGCGCACCCGATGCGCCGCTTCGAGCTGACCCTGTCCGGCAATGGCTGGGGGGAGTGGGACGCGGACCGCATCGCGCAGGCGGCCTCCAACCTGGTGGGCAACGCCGTGCAGTACTCGCCCGAGGACACGCCCGTCAGCGTGTCCGTGCGCGACGAGGACGAGGGCCTCCGGATGGAGGTGCACAACTGGGGCTTGCCCATCCCCGGGGAGCGGCTGCCCCACATCTTCGACCCCTTCGTGCGCGCGCAGGACATGCGCAGCGCGCAGCGCAACGGGCTGGGCCTGGGCCTCTACATCACCCACGAAATCGCGCGGGCCCATGGCGGCATGGTGCAGGTGTCCTCCACGTCCCAGGAGGGCACGCGCTTCGGGTTGTATCTGCCGCGCTTCGACGCGGCGATGCGCTAGCTGTCCGCCTGCCCGCCGGGCACGCGGACGGACGGGCCGGGGGCGTCCAGGGAGCCGGCGCCGCGAGCGGCGGGAAGACACACCTTGAGGGGATGAAGCTCACGTGGCCGCGTGCAGGAGGGCGCGGTCCCTGCTCGAAAGGTGTGTCAGCCCATGGAAATCCTTGGCGCCACGATTCTGGGAGTCGTCATCTTCGCCGTCCTCATCATGGCTGTGATTCTGGGCGGGGCCTTCGGCAACAAGCAGGAGCGCAACCTGCGCGAGCTGACCGAGCGTCAGCGGGCGGCGGGGTTGACGGGGGACGTCACCATGAATGACCGGCTGGGCGACCCCACGGACCGCGCGGTGCACACCTAGCCAGGCCGGAAGACCGCGCCCAGCAGGGACTCGAGCTGCGCGCGCATGCCCGGGGCCACGCGCACCTGTCCCAGCCAGGGCAGGTGTTCGGGCCGCAGGCGCGCGAGCGTGCGCGCCACGTGGCGGCGGCGGTGCTCCGGGGCCGTCTCGCGGGAGAACGCCGAGGCGTCCCGCGCGAAGAAGGACAGCGCGTCCGCGGCCTCCAGCAGCGCCACGTCCCTGGCGTTGCCCGCGGGGCCGCCGCCCGTCACCAGCTCCCGCACCCGGCGGCAGAGGGCGTCATCGGCGCCCGCTTCCTCCAGAATCCGCGCTGGCCGGTCCGCGCCGCGCGCCGGGTGCGCCCGGTCGAAGGCCCGGGGCTCCGGCGCGGGCTGTTCCGCCGCGTGGAGGAGCGCCGCCGCCTGGACGGAGGCGTCCGCTTCCGGCCGCAGCCGCAGCACCCACTGCCAGGTGTCCAACGCCCGGTAGAAGTCCGCGCGCGAGCCCGGGTGTTTCAAGTCATGCGAGGCGCGGTGTCTGGCCAACAGCCGGCGGAAGGCGGGCGTGGACGAGGCCGCGTTGGCGCGCGCAATCAGACATTGATATCGCGTCAGGATTTCGAGCGCGGCCACCACGAGCGCCTCGCGGCTGGCGCCCTCCAGGTGAATGGCCAGCCATTCGGTGCTCTCGGCGGCGTCCAGGATGCGGCCGTCCCAGGCCAGCGGGTCGAAGGACTGCGCGTTCCATTCGGCCGCGTCCAGGGGGAGCACCCGCGCGCCGCGTCCCGCCGACAGCGGTGCGATCTGCACGGAAGGAAACTCCCGCTGCACCAGGAGCCAGCCATGGCCTGCGGAGGGGCCCTCGGCCCTGAAGTCGGAGAGCAGGAGCTGGCGCAGCATGGCGGCCTCCCGGCAGGCGGAGGGTCGCCCGTGCAGGTCGCGCCCAAGCTGGCGTCAGGGGCCCCGCGTGCCTACTCCCTCCGGGAGTCCCGGACGACGTGGGGTGGTCAACGAAGGCTCCGGGCCGGACGCGCTCCTCGTCCCAGGGGAGCGCGTGCCGCCGGAGCCTGGAGGCACGGCGCCTAGGGCCGGCCCGGGTCCGCGGGCTGGTTGAACGCGTAGCTGCTGGCGCCGGGCGCGCGGTCCTCGTGGAAGAGCGGGCACTTGGCGCAGGTGAAGCTATCCCAGTCCTTCTTCACCGCGACGTCGATGCAGCCACCGTAGAAGCGGCAGTGCACGTTGCGGTGCTCGTCGATGGAGAAGGACTCGGCCCGCATCGGAGGGCGGAACTCGGTGGGTCGTGGCTGTGGACAGGACATGGTGCCTCTCTTGCCCCCCTCATGGGACGTGTCATTCCTCTACCCGCCGTTGCGCCGCGTCATTCCCGGCGCGCCCGGGGCCACCCGGCAGGTGGACCGCACGGTGTCCAGCAGGAGGGACCGCACTCTCTAACGAGGAGGGGACTGTCGCGCGCGGTCGCCCGGGCGCGTCCAGAGGCCGGCGGGGCGCCCCGCCCGTGAGGCGGGCGGGCGCTCATCCGCCAGAGAGGCTGCTCACACCTGCAGCGACTTCTCGATGTCGGACAGCTTGAAGCGCGCCATGGCGAGGTTCGCGCTGGAGCGGTGCAGGGCCACGTAGAGGAACAGGCCCTCCTTGGTCCCCAGCGGCCGGATGAGGTGGTACTGCTCGCCGAGCGTGATGAGGATGTCCTCGATGCGGTCCTTGATGCCCAGGAGGCTCATCGCCTTCATCTTGGCGCGCACCACCTCGGTGTTGGCCGCGGCCGCCGTCTCGATGTTGAAGGCGGCGTTGCCACCGACGCTGCCCAGGCACATGCCGCTCTTCGAGTCCGCCAGGCAGGCCGCGAAGGCCCCTTCGATCTTCAGCGTCTCTTCCAGGGACTGCTTCACGTTCGCCATGACGTCGCTTTCTACTGGGGGTTGGAGGGTGGACGGCTTCGGGGCCGCGGAAATCAACTCATCCAGGCCATACGTCAGCTGACTGGAGTAGGTGCGCGGCTGGGGGACGAAGAGGGCCTGCGCGTCCGTGAGGGACAGCAGCGCCTCGAGCTGCTCCGACATGTGCCGGCGCAGCATGTCGCGCATCGTGTCCCGGGGAACCAGTCCCCACGCCACCAGCGTCTCGCAGAAGTTGCCGCCATTCTGACGGCACTCCGCCACCACCTGCTCCACGTCCTCGCGGCTCACCACCTGGTCCCGGATGAGGACCGTGGAGAAGTTGAGCGCCCCCGGGCTGTTGAGGACCGCCCAGGCCACCTTCCGCGCGACGACGAAGATCCGCCCGGACACGGTGGTGGACCTGACAACCACCTCCCCACCGAGTTTGCTCTCCAGGGCCTCGTGCAGCACGGTCCGTACGACCTGGCGGGGAGCGGGGCTCGGCGTGCGGGGAGCGAGTTCCATGGGGACGGGTCCAGAATGCTCCAGGGTGACAGTGCGACTCGGAGGCGACGAACGGGGTGAATATATACAGTTACATCGCAGCATCGCAACTACACTGTAATAACTCAGGGATTCCCCAAGAGGTGGGGCTATATAGACTCATTTTGGACTTACGCAACCCACGTCGCAAGAATCCGTGCCTGTTGAAAAACCTACATCGTAATCCCTGTCACGCTGAGTAGGGGCATTCAGGCAGGACAGGGATTGCGAGGGGCGCGCGCGTTTTGCGGACGCCCCCCGTTGTCCGGCGAGCCCCTGGATGGCGGCCGGGCGGGAGGACGTCCCGAGTCTTCACCCGGTGGAGGCTTTCCCCGAAGATGCGGGCGTGAACGCGTTCGTCCGAGGCCTCCGTCCCGCACCCGCTCCCTCTCGTCCCTGGCTGGGGGCCCTGGCCCTGGCGCTGGCGCTCGTCCTGGCGGGGTGCTCCGCCTTCTCCCGCGCGGTGAAGGAGGGAGACCTGGCCAGCCAGGAGCAGAAGTGGGCGGACGCGGAGGCGGCGTACCTGCGCGCGCTGGCCGCGGACCCGGAGGCCTCCGAGGTCAAGGTGAAGCTGGGCAAGGTGCGACAGGCCTGGAGCGAGGTGGTGCTCGCGGAGGCGCGCTCCGTGCACGCCGAGGGGAACCTGGATGGCGCCATGAAGCTGCTGGTGCGCGCGTTGGAGCTCAACGGGGACAACGTGTCCGCGCGCGAGCTGTTGAGCGAGACGCTGGATGCGCGCGTGGCCGCGGGCAACGTGGCGCTCAAGGCGGAGCGGCTCCAGGACGCTCGGGCCGAGTTCGACGCCGTGCTGTCGGTGGCGCCGGACCACGCGGCCGCGAAACGGGGTGTGGACGGGGTGCAGGTGGCCTGGGCGAGGCGCTGGTTCACCACCGGCGGCGACCTGGAGAAGTCCGGCAAGTTGGGCAACGCGCTGGTGGCGTACGTCCGCGCGGACCAGGAGCGCGTGGGGGCCACGGCGGCGCGTGAGCGGGCCGAGGCCGTGCGCCAGAAGCTGCGGGACGAGGTGGCCTTCCTCGTGGTGGCCACGCCCGTGGAGGACCGGGCCGGAGCGCCGGACGTGGCGCAGCGGCTGGCGGCCGGGCGGCTGGCGTCCATGCTCCCCACGAAGCTGCCCCTGCGCGTGGTGACGGAGGCCCCGGAGGGCCGCGAGGGCGTGCGGCTGGACCTGGCGCTGGAGCGGGTGTTGCCGCTGCAGGTGGTGGAGGAGTCGCAGCGCACGCAGCGCTACCTGGCCGGAAACCGCTCCGTGCCCAACCCGCGCCGCGCGGGCTTCGAGGGCAAGCTGCTGCAGTCCGAGCGCGCCCTGGAGGACGTCGAGCGCAAGCAGGCCACGGCGCTGCGCGAGTACCTGCGCATGCAGGCGGAGCTGAACATGGTGCGCGTGGCCGCCGAGCGCTGCCGGGAGCGCGAGCGCCGGGAGTGCCGCGAGGCCCTGCAGGAGTGTGGCGAGGCCGCGCGCGAGACGCGCCGGGGGGAGTTCCCCAGCGAGTGCAACCCGTCGCGGTGCAACGCCAAGTCCTGTGTCGCCGAGGAGCTGCTGCTGGTGGCGAAGGTCGCCGCGTCGCTGGACAAGGAGAAGGCGCTGGAGGCCGCGCTGGACAAGGCGGAGGCCCAGCGCACCGAGGTGCAGCGCCACCGGGACACCACCTTCCGCGAGCCCATCACCGTGGAGGAGCCCATGTACTCGGAGTTCGTGTTCGACGTGCAGCTCCACCGGCTCACCGTGACGGCCTCCGTCACCGCGGTGATGCGGGACCTGCTGAAGGAGGGGCAGGTGGTGGCGCCCAACACGCATGACTACGCGGTGGTGCACGAGGACACCGCGCACAAGGGCTATGACCGGTACGGCGTGCTCGCCGACCCCGTGCAGCTGCGCAACGAGCTGGAGCTGCGCGTGGAGGTGGGCGACAAGGCCGTGGCGGACCTGGCCCTCAAGGTGAAGGAGCGCTTCGACGCCTACCGCGGCAAGCGCGTGGAGGACGCCCGCCGCGGCATGGTCCGCCCCGGCGCCGAGGACGTGGTGGAGACCGCCGTGCGCGCGCTCCTGCTCACCGCGGACGGGCCCCCGCAGGACATCCTCCAGCCGCTGGGCCGCGCCCGGGGCCTCAACCGCCCCGAGACGCTGGTGGGGCTCTAGCGACGAGGCTTCCGTTCAAATTGTCGCTTTCCAGGGCAGGCAGATTGCGCGGGTGTCCTGGAATCAGACGGAGTGACTGATTTGAGTTCAGTCTCATGCCTACGGGTAAGCACTTAGAACTGCTTGGCTTTGAGGTGGAAACGTCAAAGCTCTTTACGAAAAGGCGGTAGGCCCTGGAGCCCCAGCGCACCGCGTTGAACCCGGAGCCGATAAAAAATCTGAATAACGGCAATGACTTGGATTCTGGCACGGCGGCTGCTTGGTCGGCTGTGAACCACTCATCCCAACAAGGATGTCCATGTCACAGTCCAAGTTCGTCGGCGCCCTCACGGGCCTGGCGCTGCTCGCCGGTTGCGGCGGCGGCGATGTCACCACCCCTGCTTCCGACGAGGTCGTGGGTCAGGGAATGTCGTGGGAGGAGTTCCTCTCCCTGGTGTACCAGGAGCCCGAGACCGGCATCTTCATCGCCGACGGGGACACGACGTTCGCGACCGAGAAGCACCTGCGCGAGTTCTATGAGAACAACGTCCGGAACGGGCAGCTCATCGTCCACCGCGTGGGCGGCCAGGACGCGAAGTGGAGCGACACGCGGAAGCTGAACCTCACCTACTGCGTGAGCACGACCTTCGGCAGCAACTACAACCGGGTGGTCCAGGCGATGGCCTCCGCGACGGCGGCCTGGGAGAGCGCCGGGAACGTGAAGTTCGTTCACGTGACGGCGCAGGACACGAACTGCACCGCCAGCAACAACAACGTGCTGTTCGATGTGCGCCCCATCAACGTGAACGGCCAGTACATCGCCCGCGCCTTCTTCCCGGGTGACGCGCGCGCCAACAGCAACGTGCTCTTCGACAACAGCGCGTTCGGGCCCATGGGTGTCTGGACGCTGGAAGGTGTGACGCGCCACGAGCTGGGCCACGTGCTCGGCTTCCGCCACGAGCACACCCGCCCCGAGGCGCGCACGTGCTTCGAGGACAACAACTGGCGCGCGCTGACGGCCTACGACGGCGCCTCCGTCATGCACTACCCGCACTGCAACGGCACCCAGAGCGGGGACCTGGTCCTGACGGCGAGGGACGTCGAGGGCATCCAGGCGCTCTACGGCACGCCGAACGGTGAGCCGCCCCCGCCGCCCCCGCCGCCCCCGGAAGGCGACCCCAAGACGGAGACCTTCACGGGCAGCGTCGCGACGGGTGGGAACTTCAACCAGGGTCCCTTCACCGTGGTGCCGGGCTCGACCTTCACCGCGCGGCTGCGTCGCACGAGCACGTCGGGTGATCCGGACCTCTACGTCCGGTTCGGCAGCGCGCCCACCACGACGGCGTACAACTGCCGCCCGTACCTCGGTGGCACCTCCGAGGAGGTCTGCACCCTCGAGGTTCCCGCGGGCGTGACCTCCGCGTACGTCATGGTGAACGGCTACGCCACCGCGACGTTCAGCCTGACGGTGGACTACCTGGCGCCCCGGGGCACCGGTGGCGGCGTGACCACGGAGACGCGCTCCGGCAGCGTGGCGACCGGCAGCAACGTCCAGGTTGGCTCCTTCAGCGTGGCGCCTGGCACCAGCTTCAAGGTCGTGATGACGGGCACGGGTGATCCGGACCTCTACGTCCGGTGGGGCGCCGCGCCCACCACGTCGTCGTACAACTGCCGCCCGTACGCCAGCGGCGCCAACGAGACGTGCGACCTCACGGTGCCCGCGGGCCAGACCAGCGCGCACGTGATGGTGCGTGGCTACGCGAGCGGCACCTACAACCTGACCATCACCTACACCAAGCCGTAGTCCTGGCCTGGGTGTGACGTGAACGGCGGGCGGCCTCCCTCACGGGATGGCCGCCCGTTTCTTTTGGGGCCCGGCGCCGCGGGGCCGCGCCCCTTACCCGAACGTGTCGCCGAGCGGGAGCCCCTGGGGGAGCCGGGCAGAAGTAGGATTCGCCAGGAAACTAGAATTCATGACGAAGCCTGGGTGCTGAGACGATGCCGTGGGTCACGACCCCGCATCGCAGCAAGGAGCTTCATGTCTCGGTCCCCGTTCGTTGGCGCCCTCTCGGGCCTGGTCCTGCTCGCCGCCGGTTGTGGCGACGGGAATGGCTTCACCCCCGCTCCCGAGGCCCCCCTGGGGCAGGGGCTGTCCTGGGAGGAGTTCCGCGCGCAGGTGTATCAGGAGCCGGACACGGGCATCTTCATCGTCGATGGTGACGTGCCGGTGCTGTCCGAGGCGCTGCTCCGGGAGTTCTACGAGAACAGCGTCCGGAGCGGGCAGCTCATCGTCCACAACGTGGGCGGCCAGGACGCGAAGTGGAGCGACACGCAGAAGCGGAGCCTCACCTATTGCGTGAGCACCGCCTTCGGCACCCGCCATGCCAGGGTGGTGGAGGCGATGGCCACGGCGACCGCGGCGTGGGAGGCCGCGGCGGATGTGAAGTTCCTTCACGTGAGCGCGGAGGATTCGGCGTGTGACGCCCTCAACGACCGCGTGGTGTTCGACGTGCGCCCCGTCAACGTGTTCGGCCAGTACCTCGCGCGTGCCTTCTTTCCGAGCCATGCGCGCCCGGACCGGAGTCTGCTCTTCGACAACAGCGCCTTCGGACCCACGGGCACGTGGACCTTGGCGGGCATCACCCGCCACGAATTGGGCCACGCGCTCGGCTTTCGTCACGAGCACACCCGGACGCAGGTCACGGGGTGCTTCGAGGACAACAACTGGCGCGCGCTGACGACCTACGACGCCGCGTCCGTCATGCACTACCCGAGCTGCAGCGGCACCCAGACGGGGGACCTGGTGCTGACGCAGAAGGACATCGACGGCGCCCGGGCGCTCTATGGCTTCGTGTACGTGACGGAGACGCTCTCCGGCTCGACTTGGGAGCCAGGCATCGTCCATTACAGCCCTTTCTCCGTGGCGCCTGGGTCGACGTTCGACGTGGAGATGACGGGCACGGGGGATCCGGACCTCTACGTCCGCTTCGGTGCGTCTCCCACGCTGGAGGCATGGGACTGCCGTCCGTATGAGTATTCCGCCCAAGAGCGCTGCACCCTCGTCGTGCCCGCGGGCGTGAACACCGCCTACGTCATGGTCCCTGGTTATGGCGCAGACCCTTTCTTCCACTTGAACATCCGGTATGTGCCGTTCTCGGGGTTCACCACGGGGCCGCGCTGGGCGCAGTGGTCCACCTACGTGGCGCAGGGCACCTACCGTGACTTCGGTACCTATGACGTGAAGCCCGGGACGCAGTTCCGGGTGGACATGCGAGGCCTGGGCGAGGAGACGGATGACCCCGACCTCTACGTGCGCTTCGGCGCGCCGCCCACGTTCGATACGTATGACTGCCGCCCGTACATCGTGGGTCCCCATGAGGTCTGCGACCTCACGGTGCCCGCGGGCCAGTCGAAGGTGTACGTCAGGGTGCACGGCTACACCGGCGCGATGATCGACGTGGACATCGACTACACCGCGCCGTAGCGCCGGCGCTGTCGGGCGGGTGGCCTCTCCCTCACGGAGTGGCCGCCCGAGGCTTTCGCCCCATGGCGCTGGAGTTCCATCCGGTGGGCTGCGACGCTGCGGCGCGCCATGGGGAATGTCATCGGGTTGTTGGGGGCGTGCATGGTGCTGGGCGTCGTGGCCCGGCACAGCGGGAAGTTTCCGGAGGGCTCCGCCGGGGCGTTCAACACCTTCGTCCTGTACGTGGCGCTGCCCGCGCTGGTGCTGCGGGCCATGCACCAGCTGGTCTTCGTGCCGGAGCTGCTGGTCGCCGCGTCGGTGCCGTGGCTCTACTACCTGGGCGCGGGCCCCTTCTTCCGGCTGCTCGGGCCCCGGCTGGGGCTGGCGAAGCCGTCCATCATGGCGCTGGTGCTGACGGCGGGCCTGGGCAACACCGCCTTCGTGGGGCTGCCCATGGCGGAGGCGCTGCTGGGCCGCGAGGGCCTGCCGGTGGCGGTGGTGGTGGATCAGCTCGGCTCGTTCCTCGTGCTGTCCTCGCTGGCGACGCTGGCGGCGGCCCGGGCGGGCGCGGAGACGCCGCTGTCCTGGGGGCAGCTCGCGCGCAAGGTGGCCACCTTCCCGCCGTTCCTGGCGCTGGTGGTGGCGTTGGCGACGCGGCCCTGGGCCTATCCCCTCTGGCTGGACGGGGTGCTGGAGCGGCTGGGCTCGCTTTTGACGCCGCTGGCGCTGTTCGCCATTGGCCTGCAGCTGCGGCTGTCCGGCGTCCGCCACCGGCTGCCCGCGCTCGCGCTGGGGCTGTCCTACAAGCTGCTGCTGGTGCCCGCGCTGGCGGCGGTGGGCCTGCTGGCGCTGCCCGGCCTCTCGCCCGTGGTGGTGCAGGCCACGCTGCTGCAAGCGGCGATGGGGCCCATGGTGAGCGCGGCCATCCTGGCGGCCGAGCACGACTTGGACCCGGACCTGGCCGTGTTGATGGTGGGGGTGGGCATCCCGCTCTCGTTCGCCACGGCGCCGCTGATGCTGATGCTCGTGCGCTGACGCACGCCTGGCTGCCCTTCGGCCGGACGCGCGGCCGGACCGCTGTCGTCCCGGCATCGCGCACCTATTTTGAGCAGCATGGCTGAGCAACCACCGAAGGCCTCGGGTGCGCCCGGGGGAGACCCAAGGCGGATGGAGGTCCGGCGGCCGGTCGCCGAGCTGGGCGCCCGGGCCTACGCCATCCAATTGCTGACCGATGCGCGAATCCCGTTCCTCGTCGGCGGCGCCTACGCGTTCGCCCATTACACAGGCATCTATCGCGACACGAAGGACCTGGACCTCTTCATCCGCAAGGACGACGCGGACCGGGCGCTGAAGGTCCTGGCCAGCAATGGCTGGAACACCCAGAGCAACGTCCACGGCTGGCTGCACAAGGCCTTCTGGGACGACTTCCTCGTCGACCTCATCTACGCCTCCGGCAACGGCATCACCGTCGTGGATGACGGCTGGTTCGAGCACGCCGTCTGCGCCCGCCTGCTGAACTGCGAGTGCAACGTGCCTCCGGCGGAGGAGATCTACTGGAGCAAGTCCTTCGTCCTGGAGCGTGAGCGCTTCGACGGCCACGAGCTCACGCACCTGCTGCTGAAGCAGGGGCGGACGTTCGACTGGCCCCGGCTGCTCGCGCGCTTCGACCGGTACTGGGAGGTGCTGCTCGCGCACCTGATGTTCTTCCGCTTCGCCTACCCGGCGGACCGCGACATCGTCCCCGAATGGGTGATGCGCGACCTGCTGTCCCGCGCGAACAGCTCGGTGGCGGAGGGCAACTGGGACTCGCCGCTGTGTCGAGGCCGGCTGCTGTCACAGGTCAGCTACCAGGTGGACGTGGACGAGTGGGGCTACGAGGACGGCCGCACCTGGGACGAGGCCGAGCGGGAACGCGAGCGCGAGCCGGACGCCGTGCCCGCCGCCGCGAGCGGCTCCTACGGCGCGCACTGAGCGGGGCGGGCGGGCCGGCCCCCGTGGGCCGGTCCCTCGACAGCGCCGTCATGAGGGCGCCGGGGCCGTGGGCCGTGCCTCTGTCATCACGGAGGCGCACCTTGCGGCGGAGGACTCGCGCAAGGCAGGTGCCACGTGACACACACAGGAGTTCGCAGGCCCGGTGCCGTCCTGGGCGCGGTGGGGTTGCTCCTCGCTTCCGCCGCCGTCCAGGCGCAGGTGGCCGTCGCCGGGAAGGGCGGCCCCATCCGGCTCGAGGCGGCCGGTCAGTCCGTGGCGCTGTCCCTGGACGGCGACACGGTGCGCGGCCCGGGCGTCGAGCTGCGACGGCGCGGCGACGCCTGGGTGGGGCAGGTGCGCGGCAGCGACGTGGATGTCGGGTGGGACAGCGGGAGCCTGCTTGGGCGTGTGGGCGAGGGCACCGTGGCGCTCCAGGTCTTGGAGCGCACGCCAGAGCCCGGGCTGCGGCTGGAGGGGAACTTCGCCAGCCAGCCGTCGAGCCTCGTCGTCGCGCCCTTCGCCATCGCGGGCTCGCTGGGCGGATGTGACTACACGCTGTCGGTGACGGCGGGCCGCTATGCCGGATGGCGCACGTGCCAGCCGGGGACGCACCTGGCTCCGGGCCCCGTCTCCCTCACGCTGCCCGAGGACGTGCTGGCCCTCGATACGGGTGAGAAGGCGGCGCTGCTGGCGCTCGTGCTGTCGGAGCGGATGCTGCCTTGATGCGGCGCCGCCGGGCGTGGCGCGCAAGGCGCACGCCCGGGACGGAGGTGAGGGTGCTCAGGCGAGCACGGTGGTCGCGAACGACAGCTCCACGCTGTTGTCGCGCACGCGCATGCTGGGCTTGGACAGCCAGTGGCACTGCGGGCAGTAGCTGTGCGCACCCGCCTGTGAGGCACGCACAGTCACCTCTCCACCGCAGAGCACGCAGCCGTCGGGGAGGACGAATTCGGCGAACCGCTCGCCGGTGTTGCTCTCGAATTGAGTCATGCTTCTGAGTTAACGCAGGAATCGCGTGGCACAAGGCGACCTGGGGTGCCCCTTGGTCTCGGCGGGGCGTGCTCGCGTGGAAGCAAGCAGGCAGGCAGTCCCTCCTGCATTTCTTACCGGCTCGCTGTCCTCTGGTGGATGCTCGACACCGCAAGCCGGTGATGTCGGTGTGATCGCCCTGGCATGGGGATTTCAAGAGCCCGGGGCATGGATGCACAGGGTGATGGGGAAGGTCTGGGTGGGGTGCTGCGGGTGGAAGTCCTCCAGGACCGGCGAGGCTGGGGCGTGGAGGTGGAGACCTGGGCCGGGGCGGTGCGCCGCTACCGGTATGGCAGCGAGGCCCAGGCGCGCTTCTTCGCCGCAGTGTTCGAGATGGGGCCGCGCGTGCTGCCGCCGGAGAGCCCCGGGCGCCGCAAGCGGACCCGCCGGGCGGCCTGAGGCTCCGCGTCTTCTCTCTACCCTCGCGGGCGGGTTTCGGAGAGGCTACGGGCCATGAGTGACGCACCCAAGCCCTTCCTTCACCGCCCCAACCGCCAGCTCATCACCAAGGAGCCGGACCCGGCGGGTCGTTGGTCCAAGCAGTTCCCGGACATGATTGGCTACGCCAGCCAGGGGGGGGGCAAGGTCCCGGCCGACTACGGCTGGAACACCAACCCCAAGCAGTGGCAGGAGGAGATGACGCAGGAGTCGCTGGCCGCGCGCTTCGACGAGCTGCGCATCCTCCCGCCCAAGCCGGAGGCGCCCGCGCTGCCCGAGGGCGCGAAGGCCGACGCCCCCAAGCCGTAGTCCGCTTCAGCTGAAGGGCAGGGCCGCGAGCCGCTCCCGGAACCGGCCGAGCAGCTCCCGCGCCCCTGCCTCTTCCAGCCCGTCCCCCGCCTCCTGCCGCGCCTTGCGCAGGAAGGTGTCGAAGGGCGCCGAGCGTCCCTGGAGGGCGCCCGCCACGTCCACGGCGTCGGCCAGGACGCGCTCCGCGCCGCGCGAGCCCAGCGACAGGTGCATGTCCGCCTGCTCCAGCTTCATGCCGCAGGTGGCCCACACCGCGCGGTCGTGGACGACGAGCCAGGTGCGAGTGACTTCCTCCATCTGCTCTTCCAGCGCGGCGAGGTAGGGCTCCACCAGGCCCGGCAGCACGTCCGGCGCCAGCTCCTGCCCGGCGGCGGTCTCCAGCAGGCGCGTTCGCAACTCCAGGACCTGGTGTTTCTGCGGCGTGCGCAGCGCCACCGAGGCCGGCAGCGACACGAAGGCGGACAGGCTCTCCGCCACCTGCCGCGCCAGCGCGGGCCGTGCGCGGGCCTCCGCCTTGGCGGCGCGCTCCAGCCGTCCTTGCAGGGAGCGGCGCAGGTCCGCCGCCGCGGCGCGCAGGGCCGCCCGCGCGGCCACCTGGTTCGCGTAGCCGGGCACCACGTCCTCGCGGCGCACGTCCTCGAAGGCCGCGGCGGTGAGGTACACGAGGTCGCCAATGCGGACGCGGAAGTCGGCGCGGAAGGCCTGGAGCTCGGCCATCAGCGTCCAGCGGTCGCTCACCACCTCCGGGCGGCGCATCTGCTGGCCCAGCTCCGCCACGCGCTTGGACAGCCGCTCCGCGACGGCGTGCAGCACCGCCTCCACCTCCTGCGCCAGCCGCTCGTCCGAGCTGGCCGGCGGCGGCGCCCAGCCTCCGTCCCCCAGGCCCGTGGGCCGCGAGGGAGGCGGGAACTCCTGGTGGGTGGCGGCGATGAGCTGGTTGACGCCCACCAGCGTGTCGCCGATGGCGGGGGCCATCGTCTCCCAGAGGGACAGGTCCGCGCCTCCGTCCGTCTCCACCGACGTGGGCTCGTACTTCGCGATGCTCAGGTGCCCCAGCCGGTCGATGGCCACGGCCGCCGCGCGGTGCACGCGCTCCAACCGGTCCGCGAGGTGGCGGTCGGTGAGGGACTCGAGGAGCGATTCCAGGCGCGCGGGGAGCGCGTCCTGGGGCGGGCGGGGCTTCTTGGGCGTCGGCGCGGGCATGTCGGAGCGGGGTGGCGCGAAAGGAGCGAGACCCTAGCGCACCGCCATCGGTCATGCGACGGAGGGGGCTCGTCAGGTCCCCGCCCTCCCGGCATAGAGTGATGGGAAGGGGAGGAAAGATGACAATCCGCATCCGGCGCCGCCGGCTGGTGGGGGGAGGCCTGGCCGCGCTGCTCGTGGGCGGTGCAGTGGCCTTCTCTTCCTGGGACGTGTGCTTCTCGGCCTGGGCCTTCAAGGGGGTCGACGTCCCGGCATGTCCGGATGGGCAGTTCCGGCAAGTGGTGGAGCTCAACGCCCACGGGCTGGTGCGCGGCGGCGAGGGCCACGTGTCGCTGCTGACGCTCGTGATGGCGCCCCACCCGGAGACGGGCGTGATGATGCACGGGGGCGTGTCACGCGGCACGGCCTCCGTCTTCCTGGTGGACGCCGAAGGGAAGGAGACGCCGCTCGCGCTCGCCCCGGGCGAGGCGTGGCAGCGCTCCGAGGACACCCACCGGCTGAACGCGAAGGTGGTGGTGCCCCAGGTGCCGGATGGCGACTACCAGCTCCGGGCGCGCGTGACGACGCCGGTGGGCACGGACACCGTGGACGCGGCGCTCCCGCTGTACGCGCCAGCCCGCGCGCACGTGCTGACGGACCGCCCCTTGTACGAGCCGGGGCACGAGGTCCTCTTCCGCGCGGTGGCGCTGAGGGCCAAGGACCTGGCGCCGCTGGAGGGGCGGCCGGGGACGTGGCGGGTGAAGGACCCGTCCGGCGAGGTGGTGCTGGAGGAGCGCGCGCCCGCGGGCCCCTGGGGCGTGGTGGCCGGCCGCTTCCCGTTGGACCGGGGGGCGCCGCGGGGCTGGTGGTCGGTGAGCTGGACCAGTGGTGGCGTGGAGGCGCAGGCCCCATTCGAGGTCAAGCCCTTCACGCTGCCGCGCTTCCGCGTGGACGTGCGCAGCGCCCGGCTCTTCTGGCGCGCCGAGGAGGCGCCGGTGGTGGAGGGGCAGGTGGTGTACACGTCGGGCGCGCCGGTGGCCGACGTCGAGGTGGCGCTGACGTGGAATGTGCAGGGGGACTGGCCTCCGCCGACGGAGTGGACCACGGGGGCCTTGCCCGACCGCGCCCGCACCGACGCCACGGGCCGCTTCCGTCTGGTGTTGCCTCGCGTGCCCATGGACCTGCGCGGACAGGCGTGGCTCAGCGCGCGCGTGGTGGCGCGGGACGCGTCGGGGGACCGCATCGAGGGCCGCGTGTCGCTGCTGCTGTCCGAGGACGCGCTCTCCGTGTCGACGGTGACGGAGCTGGAGGGCGGCCTTGCGCCCGGCTTCAACAACCGCGTCTACCTGCGCGCGACGACGGCCTCGGGGCAGGTGCTGCCCAACGCCGAGCTGACGGTGACGCGTGCCTGGGACCCGCGTGACGAGGGTGTGCGCGCGGTGACGGACGAGGACGGCGTGGCCGCCTTCCAACTGGACCCCGGGCCGCCCGTCAACGTCGTGGTGCCGCCCATGCCCGTGCGTCCGCCGCCGCCCGAGCCGACGGTGCGCCTGGGCGAGACGCGCAGCCTGCTGGCGCAGGGGCAGGAGGCCTCGCTCGCGGACCTGCTGGCGCTGGAGAAGGCGCTGCCCGCGCTCGAGCCCTGCGCGCGCTTCGTGTCCCGGGAGGAGGGGCACAGCGAGGTCGAGCTCGGCCTGCGCGTGAGCCCTTCGGGCGCGGTGCTGGATGTCGTGACGGGCGAGGGGGCGTTGCCGGCCTGCGTGGCTTCGGCGCTGCGCGCGCGCACGTTGTCCGCTGGCGTCGAGCGCGTCCTGGAGATGAGCCTCGTCGTCCGGGACCCCGGCCTGCCTTCGCTGGAGGTGGAGGTGGAGCCCGCCTTTGGAACCCACGACGAGGTGGTCACGGCGATGGACGCCGCGGCCCGCGACGCGCGCACGTGCCTTCCCAGGGACCTGAGCATGCCGGCGTCCCTGCCGGTGGCGGCGAGCTGGCGGCTGGGGGCGCGCGGCCTGGAGTCGTTGACGTGGGTGCCCGTCGCGGCGCACGGCGGCCTGCCGGCCTCCGTCACGCCGTGCATCCAGGAGCGCTTCGCGCGCATCCGGCTGCCCGCGTCGTCGAGCCGGGGCGCGGCGCTGGGCGTGGCCCGGCTCTCCGTGCTGCCCTCCGGAGAGAGGGCAGCGGGGGGCGCCTCCATGGCCACCACGTTCCTGGGCTACGAGTTGAAGGTGCGCGGCACGCAGGGCGGAGAGGACGTGGGCCAGACGAAGCTGGTGCTGCGCCCCGCGGAGGTGCCCAATACGCGGCTTCGCGCCACGCCGGTGCTGGCGCGGGGCGGCGAGGAGGTTCGCATCGAGCTGCTCCGCGGCCCTCATTTCCTGGCCCAGCTTCCCGACACGCTGGTGCTCCAGGCGGGCCAGCAGCGGTTCGAGGAGAAGGTGGACAAGGCCACGCGCTCGGTCCGGTTCAAGCTGCCGGAGGACTTCGAGGGCTGGGCGCTGTCGTACTGGGAGGGCGCGCTGGGACGCGTCTACGTGGCGCCGCGCGCGCAGCTCTCCGTGGAGGTGTCACCGGAGAAGCCGCGGTATGCGCCCGGCGAGCTGGCGCGGCTCCAGGTGCGCACGCGCGTGGACGGCCAGGACGGCCCGGCGGCGGTGGGCCTCTTCGGCGTGGATGAGACGCTGGCGCAGCTGGCGCCGCTGCCGGGGCCGGACGCGATGAGCTCGGTGCAGACCATGCCCAAGGTGGACTCGCCCGCCTTCGGCGTCTTCGACGGGCAGGCGCTGGCCATGGGCCGCATCCGAGGCGCGAATGCGTCGTCGGCGGCGGTGCTGCGGGTGACGGACGCGCCGCAGCGCGACTGGACGGAGCCCGCCGTGTCGGCGAGCGCGGTGACGGCGCTCGATGCGAACGCGGAGCTGACGGAGCCCTTCTACGCGGTGCTGGCGGAGCTGCACACGCAGGTGCGGACGTGGGAGCAGAGAGCGCCGCAGGGACAGACGCTGGAGCCGGCGGGCATGGCGCGGTTGTGGGACGACGCGCTGGTGGCCTGTGAGAAGCGCGGTGAGAAGGTGACGGATGCCTTTGGCCGCAGGTTGAAGCTGTCCCGGCTGCCCGCGGACCTCCTGGCCCTCACCGACCCCCGGTCGGTGGTGTCGAGCGGGACGCGGCTGCCAGAGGACGTCGAGAACTGGAACGCGTGGGTTGCCCGGGAGGCACCATGAATCGCTCGTTCTTCGCCGGGGTGGGATGCTCCCTGGCGAGCCTGGTGGGGTTGGTGCTGTTCATGACGCTCTTTGGCGACAACGTGCGGCGCCTGTTCGGTGCCTCCGCGGATGCGTTGGGCGGGGGGGCGCCCGTCAAGGCGACGCTGATGCGGTCGTTTGGCGAGAACGAGGCCTACAAGGCCTATGGGAGCAGGGGCGACGCCGCGGCCCCCCCGGCGGAGGTGTATGCCGAGATGGAGGAGGACGTCGCGCTGCCCTCCACCGCCCATGACACCCGAAGGGAGCGGAACGTCTCCCTGGGTGGCGCGAAGAAGAAGGGCGGCGGCGGGAGGTCGGAAGCGGAGGCTGCGCCCAGCCGCTCCTGGTTCCCGGAGACCTTCCTCTTCGAGCCCCTGGTGGTGACGGACGCGTCCGGCGTCGCGACGGTGCCGGTGCGCGTGCCGGACCGCCTCACCCAGTGGCGGGTGCTGGCGCTGGCACACTCGCGCTCCGGCGCGCAGTCCGGCGCGGTGACGTCCTTCACGGGGACGCTGCCCACGTACGTGGACCCGGTGCTGCCGCCCTTCCTGCGCGCGGGCGACGCGGTGCGGTTGCCGGTGCAGGTGATGAACACCACGGACGCGCCGGTGGAGGCGCCCTTGAAGGTGGAGGTGCAGGGCGCCGTGGTGGAGGGCGGAAGCCGCACGGTGCGGGTGCCCGCGCGCGGCAGCGTGGTGGAGTACGTGACGGTGCGCGTGGCCACGCCGGGGCCGGTGGCCCTCCGGGCGACGCTGGGCGCCACCGACGCGGTGGTGCGGGACTTCCCCGTGTGGGCCACGGGGCGCCCGGTGCTCCAGACGCGCGGCGGCACGCTGGCGGCGCCGCGCACGTTGTCGCTCACCGGCGCGCAGGACGCGCAGGCGGGCAGCGAGCGCGTGCGGCTCCAAGTATATCCCGGCGGGCTGGGCGTGCTGCGCTCGGAGCTGCTGAACGCGGGCGGGCGCGAGGACGTGGCGGGCGTGGCGTACGCGCTGCTGCTGGCCGGGCGCGCGCCGAAGCTGCTGTCGGCGCTGGGCGAGACGCGCTCCGCGGAGGCGTTGAAGGCGATGCACTCGCCGGAGCGGCGGCTGACGGCGCCCGTGCCGGCGCAGCCAGGAGACGTGGACGTGGAGGCGGTGCGGACCGGGTTGATGCGGGCCACGCAGCGCGCGCTGCGCTGGAGCCGGGTGGCGGACGTGGCGACGGCGGCGATGCTGGCGGAGGGCGCGCTTTCGCATCCAGAGAACCCCGTGCTGTCCCGCCTGGGCGAGCGGCTGGCCGCGCAGGTGGCGGCGGCGCAGCTTCCGGATGGCACCTGCCAGGGCGGAGAGGGCTGGACGCTGCAGCGGTTGCTGGTCGCCACCGCAGACTGCACGCGCGCGGTGGGCGCGGCGGCCGGGACGCCGGAGGGCAAGCGCCGCGCGGCCTTCTTCCACGCGCGGGCCCAGGGCGCGCTGGAGCGCAACCGGGCGCACGTCAAGGACGGCTACACCGCCGCGGCGCTGCTGGCGAGCGGCGCGGTGAGTGGCTCCCTGCGCGACGCCTTGCGCGAGCAGGTGCGCGAGGCCGTGCAGCGGCGCGACGAGGGCGCGGCCTACCTGCCCGTGGAGACCGGCGTGGTGGACGCCACGGGCGCCACGCCGACGGAGGCCGAGGCCACCGCGCTGGCCGTGCTCGCCCTGGAGGGTGACGCGAAGGCGCCCCTGGCGGACCTGGGCGCCGCGCTGCTCGCCGCCTACGAGCCGGTGAACGGCTGGGGCAGCGGGCGCGCCAACCGTCTGGCGTTGCAGGCGGTGGTGTCGCTCTTCCGCGAGCCACTGCCCGCGCGGGTGCGGGTGGTGCTGGAGCGCGACGGGCAGGTCATCACCGAGGGCACCTTCGACGCCAAAGCCTTGCGCGAGGTGCTGGCGCTGGAGGCCGCGGCGCCGGGCTCGGGGGGCACGCACACGTGGACGGTGCGCGCGGAGCCCGCCGTGCCGGGGCTGGGCTTCTCCCTGGCGCTGCGCGCCGCGGTGCCGTGGAAGCAGGAGGCGCAGGCCGGGTTGGAGCTGGCGGTGCAGGTGCCCTCGGACGCGAAGGTGGGGCAGCCCTCGGAGGTGACGCTCCAGGCGTCCACGCCGTCGGGCCTGCCGCTGGTGCTGCGCCAGGGCCTGCCTGCCGGTGTACAGGTGGACACCGCCAGCCTGGACGCCCTCGTCCGCGAGGGAAAGGTCGCCTCGTGGGACACGGAGGATGGCGCGGTGACGCTGCGGCTTCCGCCCCGAGGGCCGGGCGAGCCCTTCCAGGCGCGCTTCCGCGTCATCCCCACGCTGGCGGGCACGCTACAGGGTGGTGCCTCGTCACTGACGACCCAGTCGCGACCGGACCTCGTGTCCTACGTACCCCCCGCTATATGGGCGGTGCGCTGAGCGAAAGTCTCGGCTGCGTCCTGCCCCCCGGGCCACTGCCCCGGCGCTGGGGGGCGCGTTATGTGTCGACTCGTGGTGACCTCCCCGGCCCCCAAGAAATGTAGTCCGCGCTCCCCGCTGTGCAGTCCCGCGGAGGATGCACAGCTTTCCCAGCAGCATCACGGAGTCGCAACCACTCCCAGGGTCGTTTCGTCGTGGGTGGCAAGCATGGAGCTCGACGGCGCGGAGAGGGACGAGCTGCAGCGGGCGCTGACCAGCGCCTTTGCCTCGGTGGAGCACCTTCGCAAGGTGGTGGCCACCACCTGTCGCAGGGACCTGGAGTCGCTGGGAATCTCCGGAGGGTTGCGTGAGCGCGTCTTCACGCTCATCCACCGGGCGGAGGCGGAGGGCTGGCTGCGAGAGCTGATCCGCGGCGCACATCAGGCCTTGCCCCGCCACCCGCGCCTCCATCGCTTCGTGCAGGCCTACCTCGCGTCCGTGCAGCGCAGCATTCCGCGTGTCGGATTGGAGCGCATCTTCGGCAGCGGACGGGCGGACGCGGAGCGCGAGCGCTGGCGCAAGCGCCTGGCCGCCATCGAACGGCAGGTGTGCCGCGTGGAGCCGGAGGTGGGCGCGGCGCTGGGCACCGGCTTCCTGGTGTCCCCCAACGTCGTGCTCACCAACTTCCACGTCATCGAGAACCGGCTGTTGGAGTCGCTGCGCGTGCGCTTCGGCCGCAAGGTCCTCCAGGACGGGACGTTGTTGCACCCCGGCACGGTGTACCGCGTGACGCGGTGTCTGGCGCGCAGCCCCTACAGCCCCGCGGACCTGATGCACCCGCGTCCCCGGGACGCCACCTCCGGCGAGCTGGACTACGCCTTCCTCGAGGTGGCGGGCGTCCCCGGCGAGGACCGGGTCGACGGCGAGTCCCGGGGCTGGTTGGAGCTGCCCGACTCGCGGGAGTCCTTCACCCCGGGCAGCCTGGTGCTGATCGTCCAGCATCCGGCGGGCAAGCCCATGAGCGTCGCGCTGGACGAGTTCCTGGGCGTCAACCCGGGCCGGACGCGCGTGGCGTACCGGGCCTGCACGGGGCCGGGGTCCTCGGGCGCGCCTTGCTTCACCCAGGACCTGCGGTTGGCCGCGCTGCATCACAGCGGAGGGCCGCGCCTGCCGCTGTCGGTGGAGGGGCACAACGAGGGCATCCCCATCGACACCATCCGCGGCAGCCTGTCCGGGAGCATGTTGAGTCAGCTCGGCTGGGGCTGAGGGCGCGAAGTGGAGGCATGGGGGGCGCCTGATACAGTCAGTGAATGCAACCCGCTGGCAGCCGCCCCGCCGTCGTTCACCGTGCGTGGGGGACCGTGTGTCTCCCGGCCCTCGCCCTGTTGCTCGTGCTGCCCTGGAGGGCCCACGCCGAGGCCACACTGCGCGTGGCCGGTGCCTCCGCCAGCAACGAGGTGAAGCTGCGCACGGCGTCGGAGGACTTCCGGCACGTGCTGCGCGTGGACCTGCTGGCCGCGCCGAGCGTGGACGGCGGTGCGGACGGGGGCGTGGAGGGTGTGCTGCCCGGGGGCGTGGAGGGGGCGCTGCCCGGCGGCGTGACGGTGCTGGTGGATCCCCTCCAGTCCCAGGACGGCGTGCAGGTGCCCTTGCAGGCGGTGGTGAAGGAGGCGGCGGCCGGCGGCGCCACGGCGCCCATCTCCACGCGGAACCCCATCCACGTCGAAATCTCCGGGCGGCTCCCCGCCTCGGGTGACTACACGGGCCACGTGGTGCTGGTGCACGCGGCGGGGCGGGAGACCACCGCGCTCATCGTCACGCGCACGCTGGCGGTGCCCGCGGTGCAGTTCGTCGCCACCTCGCCCGCGGTGACGTCGGCGGGCTGGGGTTGGAGCTCCATCGACGCCACCGTGCGCCTGCCCTTCAAGGAGACGGCGGGCGTGAGCGGCGTCGTGTCGGCGCCGCAGTTGATGCAGCTCCAGCGCAAGGCGCCGGACATGGACTCCGCGCTCATCCAGCCGCGCTTCCAGAGCGTGCACTTCGCGCTGGAGGGCGGGAAGCCGGATGGCGGCAACCTGGACGTCACGTCGTTGGACGGCGGCATCCCCGTGAGCGCGCATGGCAGCGGGGCGTTGTTGGTGACCCTGCGAGGCATGGAGGGGCCGGGCGAGTACACCGGCACGGTGCGGCTGGCGGTGCGCTCGGGCATGCCGGTGGAGCAGCCCTTCATCCTCTGGGTGAGCTCGCCTTGGATGTGGGGCGCGCTGCTCATCGCGCTGGGGGCCATCTCGTCGTTCGGCGTGCGGCTGTACTCGCAGCGCATCCGTCCGCGCGCGCTGCGGCTCCAGCGCGTCATGGAGCTGCACCGGCGGCTCCAGCTCCTGATGAACGGGCAGACCGCGAAGGCGCGGGAGGTGGGGCAGGTGCTGTTGGGGCAGGTGGACGCGCTCGCGTCCGAGATTCGCCGGCCCGTCCGGGGCATCCGCGTGGGCGACGACGCGGTGGTGGCGTTCGAGCCACGCCTGCGGCTCTACGGGGCGTGGTGTGACGCCTCCCGCAAGGTGGAGGTGCTGCCGGGGGAGCTGCGTCCGGAGCAGGCCAGCCAGCTCCTGGTGGAGGCCGAGGGCGCGCTGCGCTCCGAGGAGCCCACGGCCGAGCAGCTCGATGGCCTGCTCGCGAAGGTGCGGGAGCTGGACGTGGACGGGCTGGCGCGCGCGGGGCTGGAGGCGCGGCTCCAGGAAATCGACCGGCAGGCGCAGGCGTTGATGGCGCACCACGCGGAGGACTCGCTGGGCTTCCGGCTCAAGTACGAGCTGTCGTCGCTGCTGGCGACCGTGAGCAAGGAGCTGGCCCGGGGCGCGTTGGACGCCGCCCGGAAGCAGCTCGAGTCCGCGCGCCGCTCGTACTTCGACATCCTCTGCGAGGAGCTGTCCGCCGCCCTGGCGTCCCGCACCCCGCCCCGGGGCTTCACCGAGGAGGAGTGGGACACCCTCACGCGCAACGTGAACGCGCAGCTCGACAGGGCGCGGGAGCGCGCGGGCACGAACGTGGATGACGCCGTCCGCATGTACCAGAGCGCCCACGCCGCCTACGTGAAGCAGCTCATCGAGGAGCTGCACGGCGCCGTGGAGGAGGCCCGGCAGGTGAGCGAATCCGAGGCGCAGACCGAGGCGCTCCAGGACGTGGAGACGCGGCTGCAGGAGGCGATGGTCCTCCTGGTGGCGCAGTCGTCCCATGAGGCCGCGGTGAAGTATGGCGAGGCGCGCGTCCGGTTCGTCGCCGTCAGCCAGTCCCAGCGGATGGCGAAGAGCTTCCACCTGGAGTCGCTCGCCGGTGGCGACGGCGACGGCGCGCCGACGTCGCCCTCCCTCCCGCCGCCCTCCGCGCCCAGCGGCGGCAGCATCCCCGCGTTGCCGGAAGCGCCCGCGGGAGGACTGCCCGCCGGGCTGGGCGACTTCGACGGCATGCCGCTGCCGTCGGTCCGCCACATGTGGCTGGTTGAGCTGGGCGTGCTGGCGCTGCTCACCACGGTGGCGGTGGCCCTGGGGCTCCAGCTCCTCAATGTCTTCTCGCCCACGTGGGGCGGCTTCGGCGCGGGCATGACGGCCTTCCTCTGGGGCTTCGGCCTGCACCAGGTGGGCAACGCCACCTTCGAGGGTATCACCGGCCTGCTGACGCGCGTGGAGCGGCCGGGCGCGCCTCCGCCGGCCGCCTGAGCCGTCGCGAGCGGTTCAGCGCTGCCGGTCCTGGATGGTCTTCGCCGCGATGCGGTCCACCAGGCCCGGGGCCACCAGCTTGAGGAACTGGGCCACGCGGGCCTTGGTGGTCATCACCACCTCGCGCTCGCGTTGGTCCATGGCCTTCAGGATGATGGCCACGCAGGTGTCCACGTCCATGTTGTCGCCCGCGCGCTCATTGTGTTTGCTCTGGCGCACGGGCTGGCCGTCCGCGCCCAGGGCGCTGTCGCGGATGCCCGTGGCGACGAAGCCGGGGCACACCACCGTCACGTCCACGCCGGTGCCTCGCAGCTCGATGCGAAGCGAGTCGAAGAAGCCGTGCATGGCGTGCTTGCTGGCCGCGTAGCCGCTGCGGTTGGGCACGCCCGTCTTGCCGGTGAGGGATGAGACGGCCACCACCAGCCCGCGCCGCGCCTTGAGGTGGGGCAGGGCGTGGGCGGTGCAGTACACCGAGCCCAGGTAGTTGATGCGCATCAGCCGCTCGAAGAGGCCCAGGTCCTTCACCTCGTCCACGCGCGCGTCCATCGTCACGCCCGCGTTGTTGACGAGCACGTCGATGCCGCCGAACGCCTCCACCGCGCGGTCCACCAGGTGGTGGCACGCCTCCGCGTCGCCTACATCCGTGGGCACCACCACCGCGCGTCCGCCCGCGGCTTCACACCGCGCCTTGACGCGCTGGAGCGCCTCTTCGTTGCGCGCCGCCAGCACCAGGTTGGCGCCGCGTCCGGCCAGCACCACCGCCAGCGCCTCGCCAATGCCCGCCGAAGCCCCCGTGACGACCACCGTTTTTCCTCGCATGGCGCGCATTCTGGACCCTCACCGTCAGAGGGGCCCGGAAAAAATCCGACCGGCAAGTGACACTTCCTTTCGGGGCCGGTGTTCCGTTCGCGCCAACGTGTTTTCGCGAGGGGAAAGACTCCATGCCGTCCATCGCCGTACTCGCCCAGGCGCAGCCCGAGCAACTGGGGTGGCTCAGCACCAAGCTCCTGAGTGTGACGCTCACCTCCGCCGAGTGGGTGCTGTGGGTCCTGGTGTGCCTGTCGGTGCTCTCCATCGCCATCATGCTGGAGCGCACGGTGTACTTCGCCCGCCACCGGCTGCCGGACTCGGAGGCGCTGGCGGTGCGGCTGGCGCGCGGTGAGCTGGACGCGGTGAAGGCCGCCATCCAGGGACGCCAGGGCATGGAGGCCGCCATCCTGCGCGAAGGACTGGCCTGCGCGGACCAGGGGCCGGACACCGTGGAGCAGGTGATTGCCTCCACGCTGTCGCGTGAGCGCCCGCGCTACGAGCGCTTCCTGTCGTACCTGGGCACGCTGGGCAACAACGCGCCCTTCATCGGGCTGTTCGGCACGGTGCTCGGCATCATCAAAGCCTTCCATGACCTGGGGAACATGAACGCCCAGGGCGGCGCGGGCGGGATGCAGCAGACCGTCATGGCCGGCATCTCCGAGGCGCTCGTCGCCACGGCCGTGGGGCTGGCGGTGGCGATTCCCGCCGTGGTGGCCTTCAACGTCTTCAGCCGTCAGCTCAAGACGCTCACCAGCCGCGCCAACGCCCTGGGCTACGCGCTGGTGGGCACCCTGCGCTCGGAGGCCCGTTAGCCCATGGCCGGCGGCGCGCAGGACAACGACGAGGAAATCACGGGCATCAACGTCACGCCGTTGGTGGACGTGGTGCTGGTGCTCCTCATCATCTTCATGGTGACGGCCAACTTCATCGTCCGCGAGACGGTGGAGGTGGACCTGCCCCGCGCCGCCAACGGCGGTGAGACGGTGCAGGGCCTGGTCAACGTGGTGCTCGACAAGGAGGGCAAGCTCTACTTCGACGGCGCCGAGGTGACGGAGAAGGAGCTGGAAGCCAAGGTCGTCGAGGCCCTCACCAAGGACAAGGAGACGCGCGCCATCATCAGCGCCGACCAGTCCCTGCCCTACGGCCGCGTGATGCGGCTCATCGACGTGGTGAAGGGCCAGGGCATCGCGAAGTTCGCCCTCAACATCGAGAAGGACGCCGCCCCCGCGGCCGCGTCCGCCGCGCCTTGAAGCGAGGCCTCTGCGCATGAGTCAGGCGGTTCTCGACAACGCATCCACGCCGCCCTCGCACGACCGCTCGCTGGCCGTGGTGGGCGTCTTCTTGTTCGTCTCGCTGGGGATTCACGTCGGAGGCTTCTGGGTGTTGGGGGAGGGCGTGGACCGCTCGCGTCCCGCGCCCGTGAAGCCAGTGGAGATGGTGATGGTGGAGGTGCAGAAGCCTCCGCCTCCGCCGCCCCCCGAGGAGCCCAAGCCGGAGCCGCCTCCGCCGCCCAAGCCCAAGGCGGTGAAGCCGCCCCCCGTGAAGGTCGCCGAGGCGCCCCGTCCGCTGCCGCCTCCGCCCGTCAATGCGCCC
>BNCN01000015.1:0-166534 GCA_014656495.1 Comamonas sp. KCTC 72670 | reverse complement strand
GTGGGCATGACGATGTCGTCCACCACCAGCGCGGGCTCCTTCGCCGCGCCCGTGGGCAACACCGCCTACGGCCGCACGGGCAACACCGCCACGGACCCCAAGGAGGTGAAGGGCTACAGCGCGCCCAAGTACGCGCCCATCTACCAGGTGGACTCCGAGCCCACCGTGGCCTCCGAGGTGAAGATTCCCTACCCGGAGGAGGCGCGGCGCGCGGGCGTGGAGGGCACCGTCACGCTGTCCATCGCCATCGACCACGAGGGCAGGGTGAGCTCGGTGAAGATTCTCAAGGGCCCCGGCTACGGCCTCAACGAGGCCGCGCGAGACGCCATCCGCCGCTTCCGCTTCAAGCCCGCCATCAAGGGCGGCGAGCCCGTCGCCACGGAGATGAAGTACTCCTACACCTTCCTGCTCGATTGATGCCGTCACTGCCGTTGAAAGAGCGGCGGTGCGGGGGCGAGCCCGGCATGTCAGGGGTACCCCTCCCCACAGACGCGGCCGGGATTCCACCTCGCCTTCGCTCCGCCGCTCTTTCAGCGGGAGCACGAACACCCTCACCCGTATGCTTGCACACGCCATGTCCTCCACCTTGAAAGCCCGAGGCGCGCTCGCCGCCGCATCGCTCCTGCTGGCGGTGCCCGTGCACGCGCAGGAGCCGCAGGCCGGCCCACCACCGGCGGACGCGGCCGCGCAGGCCCAGCCCACCATCACCAAGCCGCCTGAGCTGGTGCAGCAGGTGGAGGCGCAATATCCGCCCGAGGCGCTGGCGCAGGGCCTCACCGCGTCGGTGAAGCTCATCATCACCATCGCGGATGACGGCTCCGTCGCCGAGGTGCTGCCCACCGAGCCCGTGGGCAACGGCTTCGACGAGGCGGCCATGGCCGCCGTGCGGCAGTTCCGCTTCTCGCCCGCCGAGGTCGACGGTGTGCCCGCCGCGGTGCAGGTGGAGTACGTCTACCACTTCACCCTGAGCGCGCCGGTGCCGGAGGAGGGCGCGGCGGAGTCCGAGGCCGAGCAGCCGAAGGCCGTCCTCACCGGCCAGCTCATCTCTCGCGGCAGCCGCTCGCGCGTGCCCAACGCCACCGTGCGCTGCGGTGACGACCCGGACGCGCCCGAGGCGATGTCCGACGAGGACGGCCGCTTCACGTTGGAGGTGCCCGCGGGCGTCTGCGAGGTGCGCGTGGTGGCCACCGGCTTCCAGCTCTACCAGACGAAGGAGGAGCTGCGGCCCAACGAGACGACGGAGGTGAACTTCTACCTCGCGCCTTCGGGCGGCGGCCTGGAGACGGTGATTCGCTCCGAGCGGCCGAAGAAGGAGGTGGTGCGCCGCACCATCACCCGCGAGGAGGCGCAGAAGACGCCGGGCTCCTTCGGTGACCCCATCCGCGTCATCCAGTCGCTGCCCGGTGTGGCGCGCGCGCCCTTCATCTCCGGTGAGCTGTTGGTCCGTGGCTCGAACCCGGGCCAGACGGCGACGATGATGGACGGGGTTGAAATCCCCCTCCTGTTCCACCTGCTCGGCGGCCCCTCGGTGGTCAACGCCGAGTTCATCGACCAGCTCGACTTCTACCCGGGCGGCTACGGCAGCCAGTACGGCCGCGCGGTGGGCGGCATCGTCGAGGTGGGCACGCGCAAGGGCGCCTCGGACACGCTGCACGGCTCGGTGAAGGTGGACCTGCTGGACGCGGGCTTCTTCCTGGAGAGCCCGATTACGGACGGCATCAGCGTGGCCGCGGCCGCGCGCCGTTCGTACATCGACACGATTCTGCCCGCCGTCCTTCCCCAGACGGAGAGCGGCACGCTCTCCGTGGTGCCGCGCTACTGGGACTATCAGGTGCGCGTGGACTTCGGCGCGAAGCGGGGCACGCCGAATGATGACGCGGAGGTGACGGCGGGCGGCGCGCGCAGCTCCGGCTACATCATGGCCTTCGGCAGTGATGACCAGCTTCGCATCGTGTCCACCGGCCCGGAGACGGAGCGCGACCTGGAGTTGGACACGCGCACGAACTTCCACCGCGTGAAGGGCGACTGGACCTACCGCAAGGGCAACATGTGGTCCGTGTTCACGCCCTTCGTCGGCATGGACCGCAGCAACATCGACTTCGGCCTCGCGCGGCAGGAGGGCAGGACGTACACGTTGGGCGCTCGCGAGGTGCTCGGCATCGAGCTGTCCTCCATGCTCACCGTGCGCACCGGTCTGGACCTCGTCTTCGAGCACGAGCGCTACGACGTGTCGTTCCCCGCGCCGGGCGGCATCGAGTACGTGCCCTTCCCCGGCGCCGAGCCCGTGGGTCAGCAGTTGGAGGAGCAGATTGCCCTGAGCGCCTTCGACGGCGCGCTCTTCCTGGAGGCGGACCTGCAGTTGGGGCGCTTCACCTTCACGCCGGGCGTGCGCGGCAACCTCCAGTCGGTGGGCAACACGCGAAACCTGGCGTTGGACCCCCGGTTGTGGGTCCGTTACACGGCCACCTCGCGCACCAACCTCAAGGGCTCGGTGGGCCTCTACAGCCAGCCGCCGGAGACGTTCCGCTTCATCACGCTGCCGTACGGCAACCCGAACCTCTCCTACCAGCGCGCCTTCCAGAGCAGCCTGGGGGTGGAGCACCGCTTCACCGACGCGCTGAACGTGGATGTCACCGGCTTCTTCAACCGCCGCTTCAACAACGTGGTGTCGCCCGGCCAGTTGGTCACCAACGACGGCGGCGGTGTGTTCACGCAGCCGTACTCCAACGACGGCATCGGCCGCGCGTACGGCGTCGAGGTGATGGTGAAGAAGGCGCGGACCTCGGTGACGGACAAGTGGTCCGGCTGGCTGTCGTACACCTTCAGCCGCGCCGAGGACGGCCGCGCGGGGCCCCGGCCCCAGGGCGGAGGGCTCTTCGGCGGTGGCCGCGCCGTGCCCGACGATTCGACGTACGGCCTCAGCCCCTGGGACCAGACGCACATCCTCACGCTGGTGGCCAGCTACGTGCTGGGCAACGGCTGGGAGCTGGGCAGCCGCTTCCGCTACACCAGCGGCCGGCCCACGACGCCGCTGGCGAGGGGCGCCGACCTGTTCGACGCGGACCGCAACCGCTTCAACGCGACGTTCGGGCCCTACTTCTCCGCGCGCACGAGCGGCTTCCACCAACTGGACGTGCGCGTGGACAAGAGCTTCCAGTTCCAGAGCTGGACGCTCACGGCCTATCTCGACGTGCAGAACCTCTACAACGCGCAGAACGTCGAGTTCGTCTTCAATGACTACCGGTTCCGTCGCGAGTACGGGGTGCCGGGCATCCCCATCCTCCCCGTGGTGGGTGTGAAAGGAAGCTTCTGATGAAGGCCCTGCTCAAGTACGGCGGCCTCGCGTTGTTGCTGGGCGCCACCGCGTGCGTCGACGTCGAGGACCAGCCCTCGCGCGTGCAGGACTTCCGTGTGCTCGGCGTCGCCACGGAGCCACCGGAGCTGATGGCGTCCGCGTGTGAAATCACGACGCAGACGTTGGACGAGCTCTCCGAGGAGGTGACGTACCGCACCTTGCTGGTGGACCCGAAGGGAGAGGGCCGTCCCATCCAGTACACGCTGTGGGCCTGCGCGGACACCGAGGACCGGCGGTGTGAGAACACGGCCAACCGGGTGCTGCTCTCGGAGGGCTCCACCGTGGCGGGTGAGCTGGCCGTCAACGTCCGCCCGGGCGCGTCCACGCTGGCGGAGGACGTGCCGCTGCTCCAGCGCGTCCAGGAGCTGGACCCATACCGCGGCCTGGGCGGCCTGCGCATGCCGCTGGTGCTGCGCGTGCAAGCGGGCGACGAGGTGGTGTACGCGCAGAAGCTGATGGTCTTCTGGTGCCCGGCGGTGGAGGGCATGCAGGTGAACGTGCAGCCGCGCATCCCGGGGCTGCGCGTGGACGACGTGGCCTGGCCCGAGGACGCGCCGCTGGAGCTGCGGGGCCCCGGGCCCTTCGTGGTGACGTCCGAGGACGTGACGGCGCTGCAGGAGACCTACGTGGTGCCCGGCCTGCGCCTGGAGGCGGTGACGCTGCGCGAGAGCTGGGAGATGTCGTGGCACACGACGCTGGGCGAGTTCGCGCCGCAGGAGACGGGCGGCTCGACGTTCGGTGGGCAGGAAGGCCGGCATCGCACGGAGTGGGAGCCGCCCTCGGGCGCCGAGGCCCAGGAGGTGACGTTCTGGGTGGTGGTGCGCGATGGCCGGGGCGGCAGCTCCTGGGTGGTGCGGCGGGCCCTCTGGAGTCCCTGAGCCGGGCTCGCGCTGGGGCGGCAGTCGAGATATGCCGAGGCGGCACACGTGAGGCTGGCCGGGCCTGACGCGCGGGGCGGGACGCGGATGATGGGACGCACCACTGCGGGAGGATGGGGCCGCCTGGCGGGGCTGCTGGCGGCCGTGTGCCTGGGCGTCTGGGCACAGGCGTCCATCGCGGCCACGCAGCCGGTGGCGGAGCCCGCGGTGACGCTGCGCCGCTTCGCGCTCCTCGTGGGCTCCAGCGAGGGCGGCGAGGGTCGTGAGCGGCTGCGCTACGCGGGCTCGGATGCGCTCGCCATGTCGCGCGTGCTGGAGGAGCTGGGCGGCGTGGCGGTGGCGGACCGCGTGTTGTTGCTGGAGGCGGACCGCAAGGGACTGCTCGCGGCGCTGGAGCGGATGCGCGTGCTGGTGGAGGCCGCGAACGCGGAGGGCGTGCGCAGTGAGCTGGTGCTCTACTACTCGGGGCACTCGGATGGAGAGGGGCTGCTGCCGCGCGGCGAGCGGCTGTCCTACGCGGCGTTGAAGCAGGGCCTGAGCGCGGTGCCCGTGGACGTGCGCATCGCGATTCTGGATTCGTGTGGCTCCGGCGCGGTGACGCGGCTCAAGGGCGGAGTGCACCGGCCCGGCTTCCTCACGGATGCGTCGTCCCAGGTGCGCGGCCACGCGTATCTCGCCTCCAGCTCGGCGGACGAGGTGGCGCAGGAGTCGGACAGCATCGGCGCGTCCTTCTTCACGTACTTCCTGGTGACGGGGCTGCGCGGCGCGGCGGACTCCAGCGGCGATGGCCGCGTCACGTTGCACGAGGCCTACCAGTTCGCCTTCCACGAAACGCTGGCGCGCACCGAGCGTTCGCAGGGCGGGCCGCAGCACGCCGCCTACGACATCCAGCTCGCGGGCAGTGGCGACCTGGTGCTGACGGACCTGCGCGGCTCTCGCGTGCGCCTCACCGTGGCGGAGGACGTGCAGGGGCGCCTCTTCGTGCGGGACTGGGGCAACCAGCTCGTCGCAGAGCTGCAGAAGCCCGCGGGCCGGCGTCTGGCGCTGGGGTTGGAGGCGGGGCGCTACCAGGTGGTGCTGGAGCGGCCCTCGCAGCGCTTCGAGGCGGAGCTGATGGTGTCCGCCAAGGGTGGCTCGGAGCTGCGCGCCGAGCACTTCGTCCCCGTGACGTTGACGCGCACGGCGGCGCGGGGTGGCGCCGGCGTGCGGGCGGAGGCGTTGTCCACGGGCGAGCCGGTGGGGCGGTTGGAGGTGCCCTCCGTGCCCTTGAACCTGTCGTTGGTGCCGCCGCTGGCCACGAGCTCACTGAAGGGCGGTGGTGGGCGCAACCACCTGGCGGTGGGCGTGCTGGGCGTGCGCTCGATGCAGCTCCAGGGGCTGGGGGTCTCCGCGGGCGTGGGGTGGGTGGATGGGACGGTGGAGGGCGCGCAGGTCTCCGGCGTGGCGAACGTGGCGGGCGGCGAGATTTTCGGGCTCCAGACGGCGTTCGGCGGAAACCTCGCGTTCGGCGGTGGGACGGGCGGTCAGGTCTCCGCCGTCTTCAACATGGCCGAGCGCGACTTCACGGGCTTCCAGGTGAGCGTCACCGCGAACCGCGCAGCGGCGAGCCTCCATGGCTTCCAGGCGGCCGCGGGCATCAACCTGGCGGAGCGGCTCGCGGGCGCGCAGGTGGGCCTCATCAACATCTCCGGTGACGTCGCGGGCGCGCAGGTGGGGCTCATCAACGTGGCGGCCGAGGTGCGCGGCGTGCAGTTGGGGCTCATCAACATCGCGGATGACGTGTCGGTGCCCCTGGGGCTGCTGAGCATCGTCCGCAAGGGGCGCTTCGTGCTCGAGCTGTCCGCCGACGACGTGATGCCCCTGTCGGTGGGCATCAAGTACGGGAGCCGGAGGGTGTACGTGCTGGCCACCACGGGCGTGGGCATTGGCGAGGACTCGCTGCGCACCTTCCTCAACCTGGGCCTGGGGGTGCACTTCCCGTTGGACATGGCGGACCGCTACTCGCTGGACGTGGACCTGTCCTACGGGAGCTGGCAGCCGAACTTCTATGGCTCGGGGCCCAAGAACACCTTGTTCCGGATGCGCGCCACGCTGGGCTGGGAGCTGCGCCGCCGCTTCGCGCTCTTCGGAGGTGTGTCCCTCAACGCGTATGACCCCTCGTCCCAGGACGAGGACCGCGACGTGAGCTGGTTGCCGCAGTGGAAGCTGGGCAAGGGGCCCGGCGGCGTCCGCATGTGGCCGGGCCTGCTGCTGGGCGTGCGCATCTGACGGACGGCGGCGGGGTGGGGCACGCGCGCCTCGCGGCGATGCCGCCCGACATCTGCGTGCCTCAACGTGCAGGAAACGGATGCTGCTCGTCCCGGTTCAGGGCGCCGTGCGCGCGCCAATTTCAGGGAACCTCTCGTAGGCTTGCTTGAGCGCTTCCAGGTGGGCTGGGTCGTCCAAGTCGAGGGGCGCTTCCGTGAGCCGCACGACCCACCCGCCCGTCTCCGTGCGGCGCGCCCGCGAGAGGAGGTCGGCATCGCGAGCCAGGTCTGGAAACCCGATGGCCCGCGCGGAGGCGGCCGACCAGTAATTCAGCCATCCGAGATAGTAGGGAATCTCTGGCGCACGGACGCGATCGAAGAGCTTCAGTGCGGGCAGACCTCGGCGCGGGGCTGGTGGCCCTTCCAGTGTGGGCGCGATCTGATGCGCGATGTCCAAGGCGGCGTCATCCGGTGTGGCATGTCCCCAGAACGCGTGCGCGCCCTCTCCCACGGCTTCAATCACGGCCATCGCTGCCGTGATGACGGCCGAGTCTAGCGGCAGCTTCGCGTGGATTTGTAGCTGAGGCTGGCCGCGAGGGCTCGCTGAGGCGGAGCGTCGCATCCCGGAGATGGTCACAGGGTAGCTTTCGTCTCCGTTGCACAGCAGTGGGAACCGTCCACGTGTTGCGGCCTCGGCGAGCCATGACTCGCGATGCGATAACTCGATGGGCTGTCCTCCATCGCCTACTTCCCATTCCAGGCGCAAGCCGGGCATCGCCTGTTCCATGCCCCGGACGATGGCGATTGTGCGGCCATCAGGTCCCACAAGGTTGGGCGCATAGGCGGTCAAATTCAGGCGCTGTGGCGTGGTCATCGTTTGCACCCTGTAACGACGATTCTAAGGCTGGGGTCTTGTTCCAGGAGCGCTTCTTGGTGTGCGGCGCTGCTCACCCCGACAGCGAAGCCATATCCACAGGCTGCCGCCACGTCACGGTCTTCCTGGAACTCTAGCACCTGGTCTTCGACCACCCGAACCCGCAGGAAGTCACTGTACGTTTCAAACTGGTAGAGCTTGATTTCCCAGAGTACGCGCGCGCCAACTTGCAGTGCATCAAAACGCTTGCCGTTCACAAGTACGTCGTTGCCGGGATACCGGTTCGGCGGAAACGTATCGGCGCACTCGTTGTGTTTGTCGTCTCCGCCTCGGTGAGGCACCGGAACAGGTTCGCAACTGGCGCGGCGCGTTCGCTCCACGGTTGCTGGGGGAACCGGAGGATTCCAGTCTTGTCCCGCTGGCTCCTGCTCTCGCCGGGGTTTGTGCTTCGAGCTGGCCTCTTGGGAACCCGCGTTCGTGCCTCTCGCCGCTCCCGCTTTCTCGGGATAGAGCTGGCGCAGCTCATACGCCTCCAGTTCCTCCTTGATGGCGACGGCGACCACCACCACGCCAAGGACGATGACGGCTCCCACGACGATCTCAGGAGCCATCAGCACGCAAAGCCCGACGCCGACGGCAGCGGCACCCGCTGATGCAACCGCGCATCTCCCTGTCGTGTCGTGAAACTCGACCCGGTCATGGTCGAGGGCTCGATAGCACCGCTCCGCGAGAACGGGCCAATCTTGGTTGGCTTCCCGGACAACACATCGCCCACCGTCCCGCCAAGGCAGCGCCGCTGCTCGCTGAAGGTTGGCAACCTTCCGACTGCGTGCTGCTGGTGCTCTCGGGATGGGTTCCGTCGTCGCGCAGGCCGAGAAGATGAGCAGAAGAAAGACGGCACCGCACATCCGGGAGCGCATGGCCATGTCCTCTCAGCCAAAGGTGAGAGCTTCAGTCTTTCGACTCAGGCGCATATGACCATACGCCAATGACGTATGTGGTCGTGGCCACCCATTTTGCTCTGCCCGCAGCTCTGGACATGCGCGCCAGCGACGCCGTCGATGCGCGCGGCTGGCGAATCACCCAGGTTCAGCAAGTGCTCAGCGCATCACCCACGCGAGCACTTCCTTCGGCGCGTCCACGTGGACGAAGTGGCCGGCCTCCGGGAGATGTTCCACCGGGCAGCCCGCGGCCACCATGCGCGCCACGTCCGCGTCCGTCACATACTTGGACCGGTCACCTCGGAGGCAACGCGTGGGTGGACCGTCCTTGCGCTCCACCGCCGCCCACAGGTCCGTGCCGTTCACGCGCGAGTGCAGCTCCGCCAGCGCCTGGCGGTCGAAGCGCCAATGCACGCCGCTGTCCGCCGTTACCAGGTTCATCAGCAGCCAGTCCGACAGTGGCTCCGACAACCCTCGGCCCGTGAGCTCCGCGCGCATCGCCCGGCGGTTCTCCGCGCGCGCGGGGGCCTGGAGCAGGATGCCCAGCACCTTCCCGCTCTCCGACAAGTCCCCCGGGACGGGCCCCGGCGCGATGTCCAACAGGGACACGCTGCGGACCGCTTCCGGGACATGCAGGCTCGCCGCGAGCGACACGCGGCCGCCCAGGGAGTGCCCCACCCAATCGAAGGGACCGTCGAAGCCCTGCGCCCGCGCGGTGTCCACCACGTCACGGGCCATGCTGTAGAGGTCCGAGTTCGCCTGCGGTGCCGGGGACGTGCCGTGGCCGGTGAGGTCCGGCAGCAGGAGCCGCCGGCTCGGGTCCGCCGCGCTCCACGCCGTCGCCAGCGAGCGCAGGTTGCGCCCCGTGCCCAGGAAGCCGTGCAGCATCACCGTGGGCACATCGCCCTCACCCACCACGAAGCTCTCGAGGACCATGCGATTCGTGCCTTTCTCTCCGCCCCGAGCGCCTTGACGCGGGGCGGGCCGTGCCGCTTCATACCTTGAACGCCCTGCCTGACGAGGTCTTCCGCGTGCCTACCGTTTCCCTGTTGCTCTTCGTGCTCGCCGTCGCTCCCGCGAACACCGCCCCCGCGGACCCCAAGGCCGCCGTCACCGCCGTGCTGGATGACTGGCACCAGGCCGCGGCCGTGGCGGACGAGGCGCGCTACTTCGGCCACTTCACCGACGACGCCGTCTACCTGGGCACCGACGCCACCGAGCGCTGGACGCGCGACGAGTTCCGCGCCTGGGCCAGGCCGTACTTCTCCAAGGGCAAGGCCTGGAACTTCAAGGCGGTGTCGCGCCACATCACGTTCTCGAAGGATGGCGCCGTGGCCTGGTTCGACGAGGCGCTGGACACGGCCAACATGGGCCCGGCCCGCGGCAGCGGCGTGCTCGTGAAGGACGCCAGCGCCTGGAAGATCGCCCAGTACAACCTGTCCATCCCCATCCCCAACGACGTGCTGCCGGACGTGCAGCGGCGCATCGAGCGGTACCTCGGACGCGCCAACAACAACCACAAGAAGACGCCGGTGGGGAAGGTGCCGCCCGCCCGGGTGCCGGCGCATGACACGCCGCCCACCCAGGCGCCTCGGCAGACGCAGTAACCGCTTCAAAAAGAGGAGAGGATGGAAGTGAGGTGACCACGGTCCATGGGCTCGGACCTGGGTCGTGGCCCTCACTCCCGCTCCTCAGTGCGTCACGTCGCGAAAGATGGGGCGGGGCGAGCGCGCTGACCAGCGCGCCCCCCGCGCAGCCTGGACAGCGGACGGGAAGGCAGACCCTTCGTTGCGCTCGCGCTGGTGCGTGCCAGTGCCGGGGTGGGTCCCCAGCCTTAACCCTGGCATCGCAGCTCCAGGAGGGTTCCGCCCATGCCCAGCAATCGTGGCGTCGTCTATCTCGGCCCCGGCAAGGTCGAGGTGCAGTCCATTGATTACCCGAAGTTGGCCAATCCGAAGGGAAAGCCCATCGAGCACGGCGTCATCCTCAAGGTGGTCTCCACCAACATCTGCGGCTCGGACCAGCACATGGTGCGAGGGAGGACGACGGCGCCCAAGGGGCTGGTGCTCGGGCACGAAATCACCGGCGAAATCGTGGAGAAGGGAAAGGACGTCGAGTTCCTGGACGTCGGTGACCTCGTCACCGTGCCCTTCAACGTCGCCTGTGGCCGCTGCCGCACCTGCCGAGAGCAGCAGACGGGCGTCTGCCTCAACGTCAACGAGGGCCGCGCGGGCGGCGCGTACGGCTACGTGGACATGGGGGGCTGGGTCGGCGGGCAGGCCGAATACGTCATGGTGCCCTACGCGGACTTCAACCTCATCCGCTTCCCCGACAAGGCCCAGGCGATGGAGAAGATTCTCGACCTGACCATGCTGTCGGACATCCTGCCCACGGGCTTCCATGGTGCTGTCTCGGCGGGCGTGGGCGTGGGCTCCACCGTGTACGTCGCGGGTGCGGGGCCGGTGGGGCTCGCCGCGGCGGCGTCCGCGCACGTGTTGGGCGCGGCGGTGGTGATGGTGGGGGACATGAACAAGGAGCGGCTGGCGCACGCGAAGTCCGTGGGCTTCGAGCCCATCGACCTCACGAAGAGCGACAAGCTGGAGGAGTTGATCGCCGCCGTCGTGGGCGTGCCGGAGGTGGATGCCTCCGTGGACGCGGTGGGCTTCGAGGCGCGGGGCCATGGCGCGCAGCACTCGACCGAGGCGCCCGCCACGGTGCTCAACTCGCTGATGGCGGTGACGCGGGCCGCGGGGGCCATTGGCATTCCCGGGTTGTATGTGACGGAGGACCCGGGCTCGAAGGACGAGGCGGCGCGGCACGGCAACCTGCGCATGCGCTTCGGCCTGGGCTGGGCCAAGTCGCACCGGTTCTACACGGGCCAGACGCCGGTGCTGCGCTACAACCGCCAGTTGATGCAGGCCATCCTCCATGGCCGGCTGCCCATCGCGAAGGTGGTCAACGCCACGGTCATCTCGCTGGACGAGGCGCCGCGCGGCTACCACGAGTTCGACACGGGCGTGGCGCGCAAGTTCGTCATCGACCCGAACGGGATGCTGAAGAAGAAAGCCGCGTGACACGGGCGGCTGGCTTGGAGCCTCCCGCGAGCAGCGCACAGGCGGTAGGCTCCGGCCACCATGCTGGGCCATGACGACGGAATGGGGTGGGCTCTCGCGCTGGGCGCGTTCGCTGGCGCCATGGCGCTCATCACAGCCGTCATCCTGCGACGGTCGCGTCGAACGCGGGTGAACGTGTGGACGCAGGGACAGCGGGCCCGGGCGCGTCTGGTGAAGGCCGAGCCCGGCGTTCGGGACCGCAACCGCGAGCCCACCACCCTGATGACGTTCCAGGTCGACGACGTGGAGCGCGGTACGCCCTGGCTGCTGGTGCAGCAGCGGACCTTGCGGCCCGAGCACGTCCGGCGGCTGGTGCCCGGAATGGAGCTGGAGATTCGCTACCTCCCGGAGACGCGCTACTCGGCCGTCGTCATCCCGATGTTCGACGAAGAGGAATCGCCGTAACACCCGGCCCGGGCAGTCAACTTCCGGTGGCCCCGGCCGATAATCCGGAGGCCAGGGCGGTCCGCCCTGGGGCACGCCCCCCGAGCCCCCCATGTCCAAGGTTTCCAGGCCCGTTCCGTCCGCCCCGAGGCTCCCCATCCGCGCGGAGAGCGACACGGCCCGCCGTGCCACGGGTGACGCGGCGCGACAGGCTTCGAAGGGCCTCCGGAATCCCTACCAGGCGCTGGATGGGCTCGACCTCGCGAAGGCGGTGGCCCGTCGCCCCATGTCCCTGGACGGCGCCGCGTCCGCCCAGTCCGTGGCGGCGAAGGCGGGCCGTGACGGCTCCGGCAAGAGGACCATCAAGGTGGAGACGGGCGTCACGCAGGGGCCGTTTGGGGTCTCGGTGCGCCACCACATCGAAATCAGCGTGAAGCCGCTGGACCTCGGCATTCCTCCCGAGAAGCTCCAGGCGGAGCTGGACCGCGCGGTGGCGGAGAAGCGCGCGGACGACGAGAAGGCCTACGGGGATGACCTGAGGGCCTCGGGCCACGGCTCCTTCAAGGAGTGGTCGCAGGCCAAGGGCTACTACGGTTCGCCGGCGCACGTCGCGTGGGCGGAGGCCGCCAGCGCTCGCACCGGTGGTCAGATTCCCGCGAGCTGGTGGATGGAGTTCGACCCCTTCGGGGGCACCGCGGGCAATGGCCCCCACATCCTGCCGGGCGGCGAGTACCCGTCGCCCATCAGCACCATCGCCATGGCGCACGACACCGACTGGAGCCTGGGGCGCCACTTCGGCGTGGGGCCCTTGAGCCAGCTCAAGGACGCGCCCGACGTCGAGCACCTCGGCCCCCTGGGGCTGGACCCGCGCCTGGGCGGCGAGCTCTACATCCTCGGTCACGCCGACTGGGACGTGAACTACGGCAGCTCGCTGAAGCTCCCCTGAACGCGTCCTCGGCGCCGGAGCCTGCCTCCGGGCGGCACTGACCCCGACACGGTGAACGTGAGCGCGCTCCTGCCGCGCGCTCGCTGAACGACGCGCCGGTCCGCTCGCGGCGCAGGTGCCGCCCGCCACGAGCGTTCCGCTCCGCCGTGCTTCAGGCCGGCCGGGCCCCGGTGCGCTCCCGCCACGCGGAGAGGATGTGTTCGGCGACCGCGTCCACGCCCACGTCCTTGGTGACCTGGGTGAAGACGAAGGGGCCTGTCCCGCGCATCTTCCGCGAGTCGCGGTCCATGACGCCCAGGTCCGCGCCCACGAAGGGCGCCAGGTCCGTCTTGTTGATGACCAGCAGGTCGGACTGGGTGATGCCGGGGCCGCCCTTGCGCGGCACCTTGTCACCGCCGGCCACGTCGATGACGTAGACGGTGTAGTCCGCCAGCTCGCGGCTGTACTGCGCCGCCAGGTTGTCGCCGCCGCTCTCCACGATGAGCAGCTCCGGGGCCAGCTCCTCCATGAGCTGCTCCAGCGCCAGCAGGTTGTGGCTGATGTCCTCGCGGATGGCCGCGTGTGGGCAGCCGCCCGTCTCCACCGCCTTGATGCGCTCGGGCGAGAGCGCCTGATTCCGGACGAGGAACTCCGCGTCCTCCTGCGTGAAGATGTCGTTGGTCACGACGCCCAGGCGGTGACGCTCGCGGAGCTTGCGGCACAGCGCCAGCACCAGCGCCGTCTTACCGCTGCCGACCGGTCCGCCAATGCCAATGGTGAACGCGCGCGCCTTGTAGTCGCGCCGCTGGGGCTCCTCGCGCTCGTGGTAGTGGCCCGGATGGTCCCACTCCTCGTGCTCGTGGTCATGGTCGTCATCGTGTCCGTGGCCGCGGTGGTCGTCGTGCATGTGCGCTTCACCTCAGGACTGAAAGAGTCGCGAATAGAGCCGGTCGTGCGTGGAGCCGAGCAGGTCCAGCAGGGGCGCGGGCTGCGCCAGGTCCTCGGGACCCAGCCCCGAGCACTGCGCCAGCACGTCGTCCAACAGGGCCGTGGCCTGGTGCTGGAGTTGATGGGATTCGTGCGTGCCCGCGACGCCCAGCCGCACCGCCGCGGACAACGCGCCCCTCAAGGTGAGGGACAGGAAGAGCTGCTGCGCGTCGTTCAGCGAGACCTCCAACGCGTGCAGCACCGCGCCGAACAGGGGCGCGTGGTGGAAGCGAAGTCCCGCGGCGCGGGCCGCCTCCCGCACGGGCGCCACGGGCCCGGGGAAGATGCGGGCGCAGGTGTCCAGGAAGGCGCGGCCCTGCGTCCGGCTGGCCCGGTTGGCCACGTGACTGGAGAGGAACGCCTCCGCGCGCGCGTCCAGCGTGGGCAGCGACGAGGGCTCACGGTGCGCGGCGCTCAGCAGCGGCAGCGCGCCGTGGCCCGTCTGCCACAGCAAGTCCCGCACGAAGCGCCGCAGCTCCGCGGCGCCCCGCACCTCGCCGTGTTGCACCGCGGCCTCCAGCCCGGCGGAGTGCGCGAAGCCGCCCGTGGGAAAGCCCGAGTCCGCCAGTTGCAGCACCCGCCAGGGAGAGCCCATGCCGCGTGTCCTCAGAACAGCGAGTAGAGCTGGGTCAGGGGCAGGCGCTTCGCGGGTTCGCAGCGCAGCAGCTCGCCATCCGCGCGGACCTCGTAGGTCTCCGGGTCCACGGTGAGAGTGGGCATCGCGTCGTTGAGCTTCATGTCCTTCTTGCCCAGGTCGCGGCAGTGGCTCACGGCGACCAGCCGCTTGGTGAGGCCCAGCTCCTTCACCGTGCCCTCCGCGAAGGCGCGGCCGGAGATGAAGGCCACGCTGGTGGCGCCCAGCGCGCGGCCCCGGGCTCCGAACATGGGCCGCATCATGTAGGGCTGTGGCGTGGGGATGGACGCGTTGGCGTCCCCCATCTGCGCCCAGGCGATGAAGCCGCCCTTCACCACCAGCTCCGGCTTGCTGCCGAAGAAGGCCGGGTTCCACAGCACCAGGTCCGCCAGCTTGCCCACCTCCACGGAGCCCACTTCGTGGGACATGCCGTGGGCGATGGCGGGGTTGATGGTGTACTTCGCCACGTAGCGCCGGATGCGGAGGTTGTCGTTGTCGCCGCGCTCGTCGGCCAGCCGGCCGCGCTGCTCGCGCATCTTGTGGGCCGTCTGCCACGTGCGGCAGATGACCTCGCCCACGCGGCCCATGGCCTGACTGTCCGACGCCATGATGCTGATGGCGCCCAGGTCATGGAGGATGTCCTCCGCGGCGATGGTCTCCCCGCGGATGCGGCTCTCCGCGAAGGCCACGTCCTCGGGAATCTCGCGGTCCAGGTGGTGACACACCATGAGCATGTCCAGGTGCTCATCCAGCGTGTTCACCGTGTACGGGCGCGTGGGGTTCGTCGAGCTGGGCAGCACGTTGGGCTCGCCGCACACGCGGATGATGTCCGGGGCGTGTCCGCCGCCCGCGCCCTCGGAGTGGTACGTGTGGATGGTGCGGCCCTTGAACGCGGCCAGCGAGTCATCCACGTAGCCGGACTCATTCAGCGTGTCCGTGTGGATGGTGACCTGGATGTCCTCGCCCTCCGCCAGGGTGAGGCAGGTGTCGATGGCGGCGGGCGTGGTGCCCCAGTCCTCGTGCAGCTTCAGGCCAATGGCGCCCGCGCGAATCTGCTCCACCAGTCCCTGCGGCATGGACGTGTTGCCCTTGCCGGTGAGGCCGATGTTGAGCGGAATCGTGTCGGTGGCCTCCAGCATCCGGTGGAGGTTCCACGCGCCCGGCGTGCAGGTGGTGGCCTTGGTGCCCGTGGCGGGCCCGGTGCCGCCGCCCACCCACGTCGTCACGCCGCTGGCCAGCGCCTCGTCCGCCTGCTGCGGGCAGATGAAGTGGATGTGCGTGTCCAGCGCGCCCGCGGTGACGATGAGGCCCTCGCCGGCAATCGCCTCGGTGGTGACGCCCACCACCATGCCCGGCGTCACCCCGGCCATGACGTCCGGGTTGCCCGCCTTGCCAATGCCGGCGATGCGTCCGCCCTTGATGCCGATGTCCGCCTTGTAGATGCCCGTCCAGTCGAGGATGAGCGCGTTGGTGATGACGCAGTCGAGCGCCTCCGCGTCACCCACGCCCGCCTGCTGCCCCATGCCTTCGCGCAGCACCTTGCCGCCGCCGAACTTGCACTCGTCGCCGTAGACGGTGGCGTCGCGCTCCACCTCCGCCCAGAGCCCCGTGTCCCCCAGCCGCACCCGGTCGCCCGTGGTGGGGCCGAACATGTCCGCGTAATGGCGGCGGTCCATCTTCCGGCTCATGAGCGCTCCTCCTCGTGTCCGAAGCCCTGGGCGCGCACCGCTTCCAGCGCGCGCTCGCGGCCCTCCGGCGACACCTTCCCGCTGCCCAGCGCGTTGCCGCCGCGCACCACCGCGTCACCGGCGATGGCGACGAGCTGCACCGTCTTCTGCTCGCCCGGCTCGAAGCGCACCGCCGTGCCCGCGGGGATGTTCAAGCGGCGGCCGTAGGCCTGGGCGCGGTCGAACACCAACGCGCGGTTGGTCTCGAAGAAGTGGTAGTGGCTGCCCACCTGGATGGGCCTGTCGCCCCGGTGGGTGACGCGCACGGTGACGGTGTCACGCCCGTCGTTGAGGACCACCTCGCCCGGCTGCACGCGCACCTCGCCCGGACGGCCTTCGGGCGGCGGTGTCGACGCGGCGCCGAAGCGCTCCAGCGGGGGAACGGGCAGGAAGCTGCCGTACAACGCCAGCGCCAGGTCGCCGTGCTCGGCCACCACCGGGTGGTGCACCGTCACCAGCTTGGAGCCGTCCGGGAAGGTGCCCTCCACCTGCACCTCCGCCAGCATCTCCGGCACGCCATCCATCACCTGCGCGCGCCCCAGCAACTGGCGCCCCAGGTCCATCAGCTCGGCCACGCCCTTGCCGTCGCGGATGAACTCCAGGAGCTGGGTGGCGATGAGCGCCACCGCCTCCGGGTAGTTCAGCCTCACCCCGCGCGCGAGGCGCTTTTGAGCGAGGAAGCCGGCCTGGTGCAGCAGCAGCTTGTCGACGTCGCGGGGGGAGAGGTGCACCCCATCAGCCTATTGCAGTGCGTCATCCGCTTCCAAGACGGGCCCCTCAGATGCGGCGGGCCCAGGGGTCGTCACCCAACAAGCCGGGGAGGAACGACAGCCACTCGTGTGTGGTGTGCGACAGCGCCTCCAGGGAGACCGCCGCGGCCCGGAGGAGCACGCCGTCACCGCCCAGGGGGCTGAGGGAGGACACCAGCCCTGCGCGGGAGGTCACTGGCAGCGCGGAGAGCTGCGCGGACAGTGAAGCGCGGGCGTCGGCGAGCGCGGGGCCCACCAGCAGCACGGAGGCCATGGCCTCGAAGCGGCCCAGGCGCTCCAGCAGGCCGCCGTGCCGTGGGTCCAGCAACCAACGCTCATCCACCAGCGGGCGCCCCGCCACGGAGACGCGCACGGTGGACTCGAAGCGGGAGAAGGCCCAGCGCTCGCCCCGGGCGCTGCGCCCCGAGGTGAGGACGTCCGCCAGCACCAGCGAGGCCCCGGGCGCGAGCCGCAGGTCCAGCGTCTGGGCATACCGGGCCCCGGCGAAACACACGGTGGGGTCCGGCACCCAGGCCAGCAGCGCGCCTTCCTCCACGCGGGCCACCACGTCCGTCCGGCAGCCCCGGGGGGAGCGGTAGACGCGGTTGGCGCCCTGGCTCGCGACGAGCGCTGTGGCGCCGGCCGCTACAGCCACGTCCAGCGTGAGGTGGTCGCCATCCACCAGTCCCCCACCAAAGGAGCTGGTGTAGGCCCAGGCGGCATGGCCGTGGTTGCGAGGGGTGAGCAGCCGCAGCGGGCTGTGCGCCAGCGCGCTGCGCACGATGGTTCGCGCCCCGGCGCGCTCGAAGGCCAGCTTCGCCAGCCCGGCACGCCGCGGCGCCTCCTCGGACCTCGTCTGCTCGGACACCCTCACGGGCCGAAGCCTGCGGCCTTCGGGCCCGGAGTACAACGGGGCGCCGGGACCTACATTCCGCCCGAGGCGGCTTCGTCGTCGGACACGAGCACGGACTTGAGGCGCTCCATGGCCAGGGGCGGCACGTCCGTGAAGGCCAGGCCGACCTCGAAGCGGGCCACGGCGTCCTTGGCCAGCTTCCGCGTCCAGGCCACGCGCGCCTTGCACTCCAGCGAGGTGCCGTCCCTCAGGAACAGGTCCAGCTCCAGCTCGCTGTCCTGGCTGTACTGCTCATCCGAATAGATGCGGATGCCTCCCAGGCTGGCGTCCAGCACCTGCTGTTTGTCCACGCGCCGCAACCTCGCGGGGCGCGCATAGAGCGGAGCCTCGAGCCGCGGGAAACGGCGCCGATCCAGAGGGGATTCATTCGCGCTTGCGCTGTTCATCGTCCAGCCTTCTCCGGGAGGAAACCGGCCGGGTTCCCGGGGCGACTGACGCTCAGCATAGGGGATATGCCGGGTTGTGACGAAATCATGGGACCTGTGTGTCCATATGATTTCGTGCAGTGAGCGGTGTCGTCTTGGACCCGTTCCCGGGATGGATTGCGAGGGCTGGCGGCGGGCCGCACGCTGGTGGGTTTGCGCTCCGCTGTGGCGTCGAGCGCTACGAACCGGCAGCGCCTGTGTCATCCGGCGTTACGTCCGCTCCCGCCGAAGCGGCGCGTGGGAGGTGCTCCCGCTCGGAGGCGGCCGGGGCGGCGTTGCTGGCTCGCCGGGTGCAATGCCTCGCGGACGGGTCTGCCTCAGACCCGAAGACGTCATCCCCCAACAAGAGGAATCACATCCATGAACATCAAGCAGACGGGCCGCTTTCTGGCGGCCGCGCTCCTGAGCCTGGCCGCCGTGGGCTGCCAGGGCGAGGAGCCGTCCCAGGGTGACTCGGTTTCGACCCAGGAAGCTGCCTCGAAGGCGCAGTGTATCGAGGGCTTCAATGGCATCCGCAACTGCGCGACGGGTAACGCGCAGCTGAGCAAGTCGGAGAAGGGCATCGCCGTCTCCGGCCTGAAGAGCGTGAAGTCGGACGGTATCGCCAGCACCTTCCCGCGCGCCTCCACGTGGTCCATGGACGCGGCCATCGGCGGTCTGGGTGACACGGGCCAGGGCCTGGCCCTGGCGGCGCGTGACGGCTCGCAGGTCGTCAGCACGCTGACCATCGGCATGGGCGGCGAGCGCGACCAGATGCAGCTCGCGCCGAGCTTCACCGGCACGCCGGGCGGCTCGCAGTACCGCGCGTACATCTACTCGGGCGGCCAGCTCCAGGCCACGACCAACGTGATGAACTACGACCGGTTCCTGAACCCGTGGTGGTGGGACTTCTACTGGTACTGGTGGCCCATCCGCATCGGTTTCCGCAACCACCTGTCGCTGGGCTACAACGACCCCATCAGCCAGGGCGCTTGCGTCTGGAGCCTCCGCGGTGGTCCGCAGGCGTTCTCCATCGACGTGAACGGCCGTCGCGTCACCGGTGATGAGATCGAGCTCGTGGAAGAGGTCGGTGACGGTCACTACCCGTACACCAGCTTCTCCTCCATCGAGGTGAAGGCCGCCGCCAGCGAGTTCACCGTGCTGGGCGAGGCCATCACCCCGGCCAAGCGGTAGTTCGCGGTTCGCCGTCGCCGGGTGGGGCGTGCGTCCCTACCCGGCGTTCAGGTCCTCGAAGCCGAGGACGCGGCGGAAGTCCGACGCACGCCAGAAGACGTTGCCCTGCGCCTGGAAACGGCGCAGCTCGGCGCGCTCCGGCCACGAGCGGTAGGGATGCCGGGCCGTGTTCACGTCGATGGGCCGGGCGGTGGGGGGCTGCCCGCGCTCGAGCAGCTCGACGTGCTGCTTGAGCAGCGCGATGCCCGCCGCGGTCGACTTCAGCGTCAGCAGCATGTGCGTGTCCGTGTCCGCGCGAGGCAGCGTGGACTGCGCGAGCACGTCGCCCGCGTCGATGCGCGCGGCGGTGCGGTGGAGCGTCGTGCCAATCTCCCGCTCCCCGTGCAGCATGGCCTGGAAGATGGAGTCCACGCCCCGGAACTCCGGCAGCAGCGAGGGGTGGATGTTCACGCACCCGTGGCGCGGCAGGCTGAGCAGGGGCTCGCGGATGAGCTGGTCACACATGCACGTGACGAACAGCTCCACCTCCCGCCGCCGCAGCTCCGCCACGGTGGCCTCTCCGGAGAAGTCGTCGCTGAGCACCAGCGGAATGCCATACGCCCGCGAGAGCGCCTGGAAGCCCATCAGCCCGGAGTTGGGGATGCTGAAGGGCAGCGCGCCGCTGAGCCCCGCGAGCACGTTGTAGCCGGTGAAGCGCGCGCCGAACTGCTTCAGGAAGAGGGGCAGCACCTGGGCCGGGGTGTAGCGCTTCTTCTGGAAGCGCAGCCCGCCCGAGGACAGCAGGATGCAGGACGGCGTCAGCCCCGCTCTCCGCACCAGGGTGTTGGCGAAGTAGAGGGACATGACCGACGGGGTGCAGCCGTACGCGAAGCGGAGCATCTTCAGGCCGCCTGTTCCGAGGGGGGAGAGGTGTCGTCGTGGGTGGAGACGCGGAAGCGCCGCCGCTCCTGGGGCTGCTTCTCGCTCAGCAGCGCGGGCAGGAGCGGGTTGAGCAGGGGGCGCAGCCACGCGGACTGGATGCGGGCGGCCATCGTCATGCCCTCCAGCTCCGCGCCCACCGTCTGCTTCACGAAGTAGCTGGTGAGGCCCAGGTCCACCAGGTGGCAGCCGTGCTGCGCCGCGTACTCGATTTCCTTCCACATCATCAGGTAGTAGGCCGGCGTGCCCTCCGTCCGCGCGTAGTCCATGCCGATGCAGAAGGGGTTGTTGATGCCGCCCCCGGTGCCCGTGAGGATGAAGGCGATGAGCTGCCCCTGCGCGTCCCGCAGCGTGAGGAAGCTGCTGGTGGTGGGCATCCGCTCCGCGAGGGTCTCGAAGAAAGCGCGCGGGAAGGGCGCGCGCTTGAACTCCGAGGCGCCCTCGTGGACCTGGAGGTAGAGCGGATAGCACTCGTCGATGAGGTGCCGGAAGTCGCGCACCCGCTCCACCTGGAAGCCCAGGGCCTCCGCGTCCTTCAGCTTCTTGCGCAGGTTCTGCCGCGACTTCTTCTTCAGGCGCTGGAAGTGGCCCTCGCTGCTCAGGCCCTCCAGCGCGATTTTGGCCATGGGGTGGTTGGCCACCTGCTTGAAGCCCCGCTGGAGGAACCACGACTCCAGGCGCACGTCCTCGGGCAACGACTCCATGAAGTCGCGCACCAGCAGCAGCGCGGACTTCCCGCACACCTCGTCGCAGGCGGCCAGCAGGGCCTTCGCGAAGTCGTGCTCGGACACGCGGCGCGCGTCGTACCACCAGTGCCGCTCCGCCGTCTCGAAGGTGCCCACCATGCCCAGGCCCAGGGAGAGGAAGCCGGGCAGCACCTTGCGCACCCCCTGCGCCAGCGTGCCCACCTGCTGGGGGAGCAGCAGGCTCAGGTCCAGCCGCTCCTCGGTGATGACGGCCAGCCCGACGACGTCCGCGCCCTGGGACATGACGACGTAGCCGAACTTCCGGTCCGGGAAGGAGTCCTCCAGGCAGGAGAGGAACGCGGCGCTCTTGAAGGGGTGCCCCTGCGCCACCTTCTCATCCCAGAGCGCGCGCGGGACGTCCTGGATGCGGGGATGGATTCGCGTGGTGAGGCCCGCAGCCGCGCTCATTCGTCGCTCCCGTCGTCCAGCCGCTCGAAGTGGATGCCGTGGCGCGCGAGGCCGTCGTCGTTCTCCTGCATGTCCCGGAACACCCGCTGCGAGCGCGGCAGCGGCGTGGGCGGGAACAGCTCCGCGCCGAAGCGCTTCAGCAACTGGTGCAGCACCGGGTTCGTGTGGTGCACGGCCAGGTAGAGCCGGTCCACCACCGCGCCGATGCTGGCCTTCACCGCGTAGCTCGTCTGCCCCAACTGCACCACCGACTTGCCGTGGGCCTCCAGCACCTCGACGATTTTGTAGATGCTGTTGAAGTACAGCGCGCCCTCGTCGCGCAGGCTGTAGTCCAGGCCCAGGTAGATGGGGTGAATCCACTCCGCGTCTTTGAGGAACAGCTCGAAGGACACCAGCCGCTCGCCCTGGAAGCACAGGAGCGCGAAGACGCGGTCGCCCAGGCGCGCGGGGAGCTGCGCGAAGAAGTCCACGCTGAGCGTCTCGAAGCGAATCTTGGAGCGGTTGAGGACCTGGAGGTACAGCGGGTGCATCTGCGCCGCGTGACGGGAGAAGTCCTGCGTCATCTCCCAGCGCATGCCCGCCTCGGTGAGGCGCGCCATGCGGTTGTTCATCAGGGAGCGGTACTTCTTGCGCAGCCGGTCCTTGAAGGTGCTCTTCCCCGGCTCGCCCAGGTAGAGGTAGGTGGTGGCCGCGCTCTCCACGAAGGAGAAGTGGCGGGACAGCACGTCCTTCACCTCGGGCAGCTTCTGCGTGGTGAGCTCCTTCATGAAGACCAGGCCCAGCTCGAGCTGCCGGGCCCGGGCAATCACCTCGCGGGAGATGATGCCCAGCACCTCGTCCCGCGCGGCGCGCGGCAGGTCCGGACGGATGCCCAGCAGGTCCTTGCAGATGGCGATGGGCGTGCCGATGACGAACGCGTTGAGGAAGAGGAAGTCCGGGAACGCGCGGCGGACCTTGGACACCACCTGGTTGACGCGCTCCGGGGCGATGACGGTCAACGACATCCGGAAGCGGAAGCAGGGGACGACGGCCACCGTTTCGTTGCCGCTCGTGAGCACCAGGTAGTGGAACTGCACGTCCGCGATGCTGGCGGCCTCGGTGGCCTGATGCAGCTCGAAGGACTGCATCACGTCCGTGGTGGGGAAGCAGGTGTGCCAGGTCTCCCGGCCGATGTCGTGGATGGAGCCCACCCAGCGCACGTCGAAGGGGCGCGGGAAGGTGTGGAAGGCGGGAGCGCTTCCGGTGACGGGTGCTGTCGCGGTCATGTTTCTCTTGCGGGGTGGAGACGTCGAAGCGGAGGCGGGCGGCGGCTCACGCGGCCAGGGCGCCCGGGCCTCCGGTGGGGGTGTAGGCGCCTTCCTGGAAGGCGGACCGGAACCGCAGCAGCCACGCCGCGCTGAGCACGGGGTGGAGCAGGATGGGGAGCGCGCTCAGCAGCGGCGTGCCCTCCATCAACGCCAGCGCGGGCCCGAGCAGGGCGATACCCGCCAGCCGCGCCCACTCCTGCCGCCACGCGGAGGCGCGCGAGTCCATCATCGCGCCCAGGCTCCAGGTGCCGAAGAGGACCATGCCCAGCGCGGCGAAGCGGGTCGTGGGGCTGAGCACGTCCAGGTACCACGCCAGCAGCAGGATGCTGGCCGCGAGGCTGAAGAACTGCGTCACGCAGTAGGCGGTGACGGGCAGGGGCAGCTTCGGGTCGTACTTCTTGAACGTGGCGGAGGGCCCGTCATCCGGGTGGCCGCTGAAGCGCTCCGGGCGCAGCGAGGGCGGGTTCCAGTCCGGGCCCTTGATGAAGCACAGCACCTTGTCGGACAGCCGCGCGCAGGCGGCGGCCTTCTGGAACAGCTCCACGAAGTAGTGGAAGTGCGCGGTGAGGGGGTTCCACGTGCGCAGGCTGCTGCGCAGGCCGTAGACGCACGGCTGGTCCTTCAGCTCCGGCTGGTAGGTGCGGAACAGCAAATCCCAGACGACGAGGATGTTGCCGTAGTTCTTGTCGATGTACGGCGTGTTGCGGCTGTGGTGGACGCGGTGCTGGGAGGGCGTGACGAGCACGTACTCCAGCCAGCCCAGCGGCGGCACGTAGGTGTTGTGGATGGCGTACTGGAAGATGAGCTGGATGCCGGTGATGCCCAGGAACACCTCGGGCGCGATGCCCAGCAGCGCCATGGGCACGAAGAAGGGCCACGTGGTCAGCTCCCCCAGCGCGCTCTGCCGCACGGCGAGGCCGAAGTTCATGTCCTCGCCGGAGTGGTGGGCCACGTGGACGCCCCACATCCACGCCATGGTGTGGTGCATCCGGTGGGCCCAGTAATAGAAGAAGTCGTAGGCGAAGAACGCCAGCACCCACGTCCACGGCGACGTCTTCGCCAGCGCGAAGAGCGCGTGGTGTTGGTAGACGTAGCCGTAGAAGACGAAGGTGGCCCCGGCGATGACCACGCTGCCCAGCACCGTGAGCAGGCTCATCGTCACGTTGGTGAGCATGTCATTGAGCCGGTAGGCCGGCTTCTTGCGCACGAGCCCCACCACCAGCTCGATGAGGATGGGGGCGAGGAACACGGGCAGGCCGTAGAGCAGCTGTTCCTTGAGGTCCATGGGGGTTCGTCCAGGGCGGAGGTGGGGCTGGGGGCTCAGGTGCCGGTCTGCTGGAGCGCCGGCGCGTCCTGGAGCCCGAGCTTGCGGGTGCTGCGGTCCAGCGCGTCCAGGAAGCGGTCCAGGTCCGGCTGGGTGAGGTTGGCGCTGACGTTGATGCGCAGGCGCGTGCGGTTCTTGCTCACCGCCGGGTAGCCCACCGGGTTGACGTAGATGCCCTCCAGGTGGAGCAGCCGCGTCAGCTCGAAGGTCTTCTCGTACGCGGGCATCAGGATGGGGATGATGGGGGACTCGCTGTTCATGCAGTCCATGCCCATGGCGCGGATGCCGTTGCGCAGGTAGTTCTCGTTGTGGTGCAGCCGCTCCTGGAGCTCGGGCTGCTCCTGGAGGATGCGGATGCCCTCCAGCAGGCCCGCGGCGATGGGCGGCGGCAGCGAGGCGGAGAAGATGTAGCCGTTGGATCCGAAGCGCAGCAGGTCGATGGTGGCCTTGGAGCCGGCGGCGAACCCGCCGATGCCCGGCAGGCCCTTGCTGAGGCTGCCGGTGAGCACGTCCACCTGGGACTGGAGCCCGAAGTAGGCCGGCGTGCCGCGGCCGTTGGGGCCCATGGCGGCGGTGGCGTGCGCGTCATCCACGATGACGAAGGCGTTGTAGCACTCGGCCAGCGCCACCAGGCCCGGCAGGTCCGCCACGTCGCCGTCCATGCTGAAGACGCCGTCGGTGATGATGAACTTGCGCTGCTCGCGCGGCAGCTTCTTGAGCGTGGCTTCGATGCTGCGCAGGCTCTTGTGCCGGTAGGTGCGGATGTCCGCGCCCGACAGCTTCAGCCCGTCGATGATGGACTGGTGGTTGAGCATGTCCGACAGCACCACGTCGCCCTCGCCACACAGGGCGGACAGGACCGACAGGTTCGCCGCGTAGCCGCTGCTGTAGGTGACGCAGTCCTCGAAGCCCAGGAACTCCGCCAGCGCGCGCTCCAGCTCCAGGTGCAGCTCGCAGGTGCCGTTGAGCAGGCGCACGCCGCTGACCGTCGTCCCGTAGCGGCGCAGCGCGGCCTCGGCGGCGGCCACCACGCGCGGGTGTCCATTCAGCCCGGAGTAGTTGTATGAGCCGAAGTGGAGGACGTCCCGGGGCCCCTCCGCGTCGAGCAGCGCGTCCCTCCGCGTCGGGCTGAAGCTGACGCGGGCCTCTCGGCCGGGCATGCCGTGAAACACCCGTCCAATGACGTCACAGTGGTGGTTGTCCACGTAATAGTGGACCGCCTTCTGGACTTCCTGGAGCCGGGCGGAGCCCACGGCGAGGTCGCGGTTCTTCTCGGGCAAGGCAGTGGTGGTCAGGTCCATGACGGTGGCTTCCATGCGCGCGCAGGCGGGCACTCCCGTCCACCGGACGGACGCATCCCACCGTCTCCACACCCCAGGGGCCGTGGATGCGAATGGACGAATCCTGACCGGCGGCCCGGAAGCTGGGGGCCGCTGTTCGTGGAGGTGTCTCCAGCGCGGTGACGACGATGTGTGGGTTCTGGGCAGCCACGCCGCTGAGCACCCGCTCGGGTGCCCGTGATGGTCCCCCATTCGTGGCGAATCACAGATATCGGACAATACACATCGTGTCAACGGATAACCGGATTTTTACGTATTTGGCGGATTCGCTACCTGAGCGGTGCTTCATGTGTCGGGCGTGTGCTCAACCCGTGACGTGCGTGGGGGCACCGCCGGGAACTCCGGGAGCGGGCGGGCCCACTCCCGGAGGGGAAGCGCGGTCTACGGCTCATCCGGCACGGTGCACTCCCACGTGTTGCGGGTGGAGCACGCACAGTTGCCAAAGGGCTCTGCCTGGATGCAGCACTTGCGCCGGGAGCCCGGAGGCGAACACGCGGTCCCCACGAGGTTCACGCACGCCTCATACGAGTAGCTGCAGTCGAGCGGCGGCGGGGTCGTGGCGCAGTATTGATAGACGCCGTCACACTGGACGTAGGCGTTGTTGGCCGCGGAGCACGAGTTGCCCCAGCACGAGAGGGACGGGCCGGACGGGCAGGACGTGGAGCAGGAGACGAGCGCGCTCGACTCCTCTCCCAGCGGCTCGGGTGCTTCAGCGGGCGGGGGCGCGCCACAGGCTGTCAGGGCCGAGACGAGGAGGGCCGCGAGAATTCCAAGGGATTGCTTCATGACGGTTTCTCCTTTGCGAGGGGTTACTGGTTGCAGCAGACCCGGAGGCCGCCCCGCCAAGGAGGGCCGAAGGCGGAGTGGAGACAGGGCCAGTAGCTGCTGACGCCGCCCCGGCTCTCACAGAACTCGGCGCCCTGGTTGCGCGCCATGTCGCAGGCCTCTTCTTGAGAGGCCTCGGACACCGCCTCGAACCGTTGACACGTCTGCAAGGCGTTCTCCGCCTGGGGCAGCGCTTGTTCCTGCTCCTGTGTGTCCATGGGGCCGCACGCCATGAGCCCCGCCGTCAGCGCGAAAAGCGCCACGCGCTTCATCGAAAGCATCTCAAACCTCTCCTGAGACCTGCCTTCATTCAGTGAAGGCGAGGTTGGAGAGGAATTGAAACACGTCGCGTTCCAGCCGCGCCATGGTGTCGCGGCTGCCTCGAGGTGGCGTGTGTCTGCGTCATATATTTATGGCGAGACGGTCGAGTGCGAGGGGGGCGTGGACTTCGGCCGGTGTAGAAAGGGGGGATGCATCCGCCGCCCGGAGACGGTGCCCGCAGAGGGACCCAGGTTCGATGTCCTGCTTGCACGCGGTTCAACGCGCCGGGCGCCCCGTGCGTCCGGTGTGACTGCGACCCGATTCCTCCAGAGCGGTATGGCGTGGCGCGCATGCTCGTGCACGCGGGCGTGGACCGTTACGCGTTGGCGGACCGGGTGTCGCTGTTGCCGGCGACGCTGGCGGAGCGCCTGGAGGGCCGTTACGCCCGGCTGTGGGCGCGCGTGCAGCGCCTGCTCCTGGAAGTCTCCCGCATCGAGGAGGGGCTGGTGTTGAAGGGCTTCCGCGAAGAAGTCGAGGACCGTTGGGTCCAGCGGTTTCCGTGGAAGGTCCCCGAGGCGACCGCCTCGGAGGTCGTGGAAGAGGGGCTGCACGAGGAGGTTCCCGAGCGTGAGTTGGCGCGGCTCGCCGCGTTGGCGGAGGTCCACCAGGGGCAGCCCTCCCACGCGGCGCTCGCCATCGTCGTGGAGGAGTGCCTGCGGGACGATGGCCTCTTCGGGCAGGAGGCGGCGCTGGCGTTGACCCCGTGGCGCGTGTGGCGCCATGTCCGGATGTCACGGGTGCCCACCGACCGCATCGCGCGGCTCGCGCGCGACGTCTTCGAGCGCTTCCCCTCGCGGCGCGCCCTGGCCGCGGTGGCGTGGGTCCGGGCCACGGACCGGGCGCCGGAGGGGGACCTGCTGCTCGCGCTGCGCGAGGGGCTGAGTCATCCCTCGGAGGCGGTGCGCTTCGAGTGCGCGCACTGCCTGCAGGACGAGGACGGCCTGTTGATGGTGGTGGAGGGCTCGGACACGGCGCGCGGCTCCGAGGCCCGGCGGGTGCTGGCCGCGATGGGCTCCGCGCGGTTGTTGGCGCGACTGGAGTCGTACGGCGACACGGCGTTCGCGCTCGACGTGTTGAAGCGGCTGCCCACCCAGGTGACGCCCGGCGCCCTGCGCGCGCTGTTCGCCGTGTCCAGCCGGGCCGAGGGCGCGCTGGCGGAGGCGCTGTATTCCTGGGCCCGCGCGAGGCCCTTCGCCGATTGGCCTCCGGAGCAGCGGAGCCTGTGGGCGGACTGGGCGCGCTCGTGGCTGGGGCGGCTCTCCTCGAAGGAGGCCCTGCGCTTCCTGTCGTGGGCCGCCGCATCGGACCTGGCGCCCGTCCCCGAGGCACGTGCCTTCATGTCCGCGGTGGTCGAAGCGCTCTCACGGGAGCCGGCGTCGCGGCGCGCGGAGCGCTTCCAGGACGCGGCCTTCTCCCGCTTCCTCTCGCTCGCCGATGAGGACGATGCGCGTCCATTGCACGCCTGGGCTCGCGAGGAGGGCTGCGCCGAGCCGTTGCTGGAGGCGTTGCTGTCGCTGCCTTCCCGGTGGGGGCGGAGCGACGCGAAGGCCCGCGAGCAAGGCGCGCGGCTGTGGATGGCCATCTGGCAGGGGGCGGACTTCAGGCGGCTGGTGGTGCCGCTGGCGAAGGCGGTGCGGGCCTGGAGTGGCAGCAGCCAGGAGGAGGCGTTCCTCGGCGCCGTGTGGCAGCGCTTTCGGCAGCAACCGGAGGAGCGCGAGGCGCTGCTGACGGCTTTCGCGCCCTGGCGCGGGGCGCTCTGGGAGCGGCAGCGTGCCGAGGAGCCCGACCCGGTCGTGTGTTTCCAGACGTGGTGGCCCGTGGAGGACCCGGCGCTGTTCGCGGAGCGGGTGGACGCGCTGGTCCGGGATGCTCCGCCCGAGGACCTGGCCCGGCGCCTGGACCCTGTCTGGACGGCGGTGGAGGCCCGGGTGGATGCGTGGCCTCGCGCCACGTCGCTCGCGGTGTCGTATGCGGCGGCGGCGCTGTCCGGGGCCCTCCGGCAGGGACACGATGCGCTCGCGCCCGAGGCGGAGTGGTTCCTGTCCTGGTCTCCGAAGTTCATGGACCGCGTCCGCGGCGCGCCGGACCCGGTCCACGAGGAGCGCTACTCCCGCGACTTCCTGGCCGACATCGAGGTCGACGCGCGGTTGATGCGAGCGCACCTCGACCAGCTTCGCGCGCAGGAGGAGGCAGACCGGGAAGCGGAGCTGCGGCGGCAGGTGGCCGAGTCCCGGCGGCGGGACCTGGAGCGGCAGGCACAGCAGCGGCAAGCCGAAGCGGAGCGCGAGGCGGAAGCGCTCCGGCGGGTGGCGGAGTCGCGGCGGCGGGACTTGGAACGGCAGGCGCAGCAGCGGCTGGTGGACGCGCTCCCTCCGCGCGACCTGGAGTGGCAAGCGCATCAGTGGCAGGGGGATGCGGAGGCGCTCCCTCGGGAGGCAGGGCCGCCCCGCGACGCGCCGGGGCTTCTCCGCCCCCAGGGCCCCGCGCAGCCGCTGGACCAGGAGGTCTGCTTCCCCGAGGCCCGGCTGCGAACGCTGGTGGACTACGCGCGGCTGGTGAAGGCCGTCAGCGTGAACAACGCCGACGCGCTGGCGGTGTTCGAGGCGCACGGCCTGACGGTGGCCGCCTGGTCCTCGGAGGCCACCGCCTGGGGCGCGTTGCTGTCGCGGCGCATGGACCTGGCGCTGCGCTTCTCGGAGCTGTTTCAGGGGGCCTGGGGCTGAGGCCCGGCGCGCTCAGGGCAGGCCGTTGGGCGTGAGCAGCACCTTGCCGCCGCGCTCGCCCTCCATCGCGCGCGTGAGCGCCTCGCGGATGTCCTCCAGGCGGAAGGTGCCATCCACCGGAACCTGGAGCGTGCCGTCCGCCACGTGCTTCGCCAGCCGGGCGAAGAGGGCGCCCTGCTCCTCGCGAGGCGTCTTCTTCAGCCAGGACACCAGCCAGAAGCCGCGCAGGGTGATGTCCTTGAAGATGGTGGCCGCCGCGGACAGCCGGGGCCCCTTGCCGCTCATGACGCCGTAGCTCACCACCGTGCCCCCGCGCGCGAGCGCGTCACCCAGGCGGCGCGTGGACTCACCGCCCACCGCGTCGATGCCCAGCCGCACCTTGGCGCCGCCCGTCACCTCGCGCACGCGCTCCGGCAACGCGTCCGTGTCCAGCACCACGGCGTCGGCGCCCAGCGCGGTGAGCTCCGCCGCCAGCGACTCGCGCCGCACGACGTTCACCGTCTTGTAGCCCGCCTGCTTCGCCAGGGTGATGATGTAGCGGCCCACCGCCGAGTTGGCGGCGTTCTGCAGCACCCACTCCCCGGGCTGGAGCGTGACGAACTCCCGCAGCAGCAGCTCCGCGGTGGGCGGGTTGACGAACAGCATGGCGGCCTGACGCACGTCGGTGCCGGCGGGCACGCGCATCAGCGACGCCGCGTCCGCCACCAGGTGCGTGCGCCACGTGCCCGCGCCCAGCGGCAGGAACACCAGGTCTCCCACCTTCACGGCGCTGGAGTCCTGTACCTCGACCACGCGGCCCACGCCTTCATTGCCGGGCACCGCGGGCAGCTTCGGCAGCTGTCCATACTGGCCGGAGAGGGTGAGGACGTCGGAGGGGTTGATGGGGGTGGCCAGCACCTCCAGCCGGGCCTCGCCCGGCTTCAGCGCCGCGTCGGGCTCCTCCACCACGTCCACCACCTCCAACGGCTGTCCGAAGGCCGAGAACCGCACTGCTTTCATGCGCCACTCCAAGTCCAGCGAGGAAATCGAGGCCGCACCCTAGCGGCCTTCGAGGGCCGGGCCGAGCGCACACCCCACCTTTTGGGGGCGGGTACAGGGGCGCCACCTGTCCACCGCCGGACGCCCGCGCCGCGGGGACGGGGACAGGCGGACAGACGGGGCTCGTCAGTCACGTGCGCGCTGTCCACCTTGGGCTGCGGGCAACGGGACGGCGAGGAGGTCGATGGTGAGCAACGCGCACGGGGAGTTGTCCCTGGTGCCGCCAGTGGGCGTCGCGGGACGGGCGGCGCCACAGCGGGCCCTGAAGCGGTGGCTGGTGGCGGGACTCAGGCCCGCCTTCGCGGTGTTGGGTGTCGGCACGCTGGCGCTCCTGATCCACAAGGCGGGTCCCCGGGAGCTGGGCGCGGTGCTGGCCGGCGCGGCGCCCTGGTTGCCGTGGGTGGTGCTGCTGGAGCTGGGCCGTCAGTGCATGGATGGCCTGGCCACGCGGCGCTCCTACGGCGCGGGGGCGGGCCGCGTCCCGCTGCGAGTGCTGGCGCGCGCGCAGCTCATTGGCACCGCGGTGTCCAGCATGGCCCCGGCGGGCCGCGCGGCGGCGGAGGCCACGAAGGCGGCGCTGCTCAGCCCCTACATGGGGGGAGGCACCGCCACGGCCGCGGCGGCCACGTCCCAGTCCGCGTCCCTGGCGGCAGGCGGCTTCATCTCGTTTCCCTGCGCGCTGGCCTCCTACCTGCTGACGGGCATGTCGCTCTTCACGGCGCTGATGCTGGCCCACGGCGCCCTGTTGGTGTTGCTGTCGCTGGGCGTGCGCGCGTGCATGCGCGCGAAGCGGCCCGGGGCCTGGCTCGTCTGCCGCTTCAGCCGCTGGGCGCCCCACGCGGAGCAGTTCCAGGCGTCGGCGCGGTGTGGCTCGCTGCTGCCCTGGTCCCCCATGCTGGCGTTCCTCTGCAGCCGCCTGTTCCAGGTGGCGCAGTACGGGGTGCTGACGTACGCGGTGGGCATCGACACGTCGCTGCTGCAGGCGTTCTTCGCCCAGGGCCTCTACCTGTGCGCCCTGGCGGTGGGCTCGCTGGTGCCAGGACAGGTGGGGGTGAGTGACGGCGCGTTCGCGATGGCCGCGGGGGTGCTGGACACGACGGCGGCGCGGGCCATGTCGGTGGCGCTGCTGGGCCACCTGGTGCAGCTCCTGTTCGTGGTGATTGGCGCGCTCATCCCGCTGGTGTGGCGGATTCGGGCGCCGCTGCCCGTAGCACCCGCACCGGCGTGCCGCTGAAGGCCGCCGTGCCGCAGAGCGCGTCCACGGCCTGCTCGTCCGTGAGGTCGTTGTGGCTGGCGCCCGCGTGCGCGGTGGCCACGGGCAGGCGGGTGCCCTCGCGCGCGTGGCCGTAGCCGTGCGGCAGGCTCACCACGCCGGGCATCATCTCCTCCGTCACCTGGATGGGCACCGTCACCGTGCCCACGCGGGAGGTGACGGTGGCCTCCATGCCGTCATTCAGGCCCCGGCGCGCCGCGTCCTCCGGATGCATCAGCAGCGTGCAGCGCGGCTTGCCCTTCAGCAGGCCCGGGACGTTGTGCATCCAGGAGTTGTTGTCGCGCAGGTGCCGCCGGCCGATGAGCAGCAGCTCTCCGTTGTCCGCGGGCCGGGCCGTCGTCTCCGGGAAGGACTCCCGCAGGCGCCGCAGGTCGGCCAGCAGCGGCTCCGGGGCCAGGTGGATGCGGTGCTCCTTCGTCTGGAGTCGCCGGGGCAGGCAGGGCTGGAGCGGGCCCAGGTCGATGCCGTGGGGCGACGCTCGCAGCTTCGCCAGGCTGAGGCCCTGCTTTGCCTGCGCCTTGCGCGCGCCGTAGGGGCCCAGGCGCAGGCCGAGGTCCAGCAGCCGCTCGGGCCCCATCCGTGACAGGGCCTGGTACTTGAGCGTGGCGCGCAGCGAGGGCCGGCCCTTGCGCAGCGTCTCCAGCCGGTGCTGGAGGGCGAGCAGCACCTGCCAGTCGTGGCGCCCGTCCGGCCCTGGCTCGAAGAGGGGCGGGGAGTACTTCGCGGTGTTGCGCACCGCCAGCGCGTGGAAGGCGATGTCGTAGTGGCCGCGCTCCAGCGGCGAAACGGGCGGGAGGATGAAGTGCGCGTGGCGCGTCGTCTCGTTGAGGTACGGGTCGATGCTCACCATGAAGTCCAGGCCCGCGAGCGCCTGCTCCAGCCGCGCGCCGTTGGGGGTGGACAGCACGGGGTTGCCCGCGACGGTGAGCAGCGCGCGGACGCGGCCCGTGCCCGGGGTGAGCATCTCCTCCGCCATCGCGGCCGCGGGCAGCTCGCCCGCGAACTCCGGCAGGCCCCGCACGCGGCTCTTCCACCGGCCGAAGCCGCCCCGGCTCATGGCCAGGGCGCGCGGCCCGCCGATGATGTCGAACGCGGGCAGGGTGAACATGGCGCCCCCCTGCCGGTCCAGGTTGCCGCTCACCACGTTGAGCACGTTGATGAGCCATTGGCACAGCGCGCCGAACGCCTGGGTGGACAGCCCCACGCGCCCGTAGCAGACGGCGGCGCGCGCGGAGAGGAAGTCCCGGGCGATGCGGCGCAGCGTCTTCGCCGGCACGCCGGTGTGGGGCGCGACCTTCTCCGGCGTGAAGTCCCGGACGTGCGCGCACACCGCCTCCAACCCGTCCGTGATGGCGTCCAGCGGCCCCAGGCGCGGGGCGTGCTCCACCACCGCCACGTGCAGCAGGGCGAGCAGCGCGAGCGCGTCCGTGCCCGGGCGGATGAAGACGTGGGTGTCCGCGATGGCCGCCGTCTCCGTGCGGCGCGGGTCCATCACCACCACCTTGCCGCCGCGCTGCTGGATGCCGCGCAGGCGCGTGCGCACGTCGGGCGCCGTCATCAGGCTGCCATTGGAGGCCAGGGGGTTGGCGCCCAGCACCAGCATGTAGTGCGTGTGGTCGATGTCCGGGATGGGCACCATCAACTGGTGCCCGAACATGAGGAACGCGGCGAGCTGGTGAGGCAGTTGGTCCACGGACGTCGCGGAGAAGCGGTTGCGCGAGCGCAGCGTGCGCAGCAGCTCCGGGGCGAACATCATGTTGCCCAGGTTGTGGACGTTGGGGTTGCCCAGGTACGAGCCCACCGCGTCCCGGCCGTGCTCCCGCTGGATGGCGTGCAGGCGGCGGGCGGTCTCCTCCAGCGCCACGTCCCACGAGACGGGCTCCCAGCCGGTGGCGGTCCGCCGCAGGGGCGTGCGCAGCCGGTCCGGGTCCTCGTGCAGGTACTGGAGGGCCAGCGCCTTGGGGCAGAGGTGCCCCCGGCTGAAGGGGTCTGACGCATCGCCCCGGATGGAGGCGATGCGTCCGGCGTCCAGCTCGATGCGCAGGCCGCACATGGCCTCGCAGAGGTTGCAGGTGCGGTAGTGGACCTGGGGCGAGGCGGAGGCGCTCATGCGCGCGAACTGTAGCGCGCGGTTCGCGGCGGCTTGCGCGGGGACGTGGCTCGCGGTGGGGGCTGCGTCACCATCCGTCTGGGTTCAGACGAAGGGCTTCCTGGCGGGCTGCACGATTTCAACGGCGCGCGCGAAAGGGCCCCATGAAAGGATGCGCCGCACCGTGAGGAGGCTGTCCATGCACCGCGTGATTCCGTTCGTCGTTTCCCTGGGGTTGTTGCTCGCGCCGCTCGCCTGGGGGGCCGAGCAGGCGCCTGTCATCCAGTTCAAGCGCGGGGAACACCGCGTGGGCAGCGCGACCGCCACGGAGAGCGTCGTGAACCTGCGGCTGGCCCTGGAGTTGCTCGCCAAGGACATGGATGCGCCCTTGTCCGTGTCCTTGGCGATGAAGACGGCCCAGGGCTACACGGCGACCGTCCTGGCCGCGAAGGGCAACGTCATCCACAAGGTGCGGATGGCCTTCGATGACGTGGTCGAGGAGGTGCAGGAGAAGGGCGTCCCCCAGCGGAAGGTGAGCCCGCTCAGCGGGAAGGTCTTCGTGGCGGAGCTGCGGAAGGGGACGCTCACCGTCACCGACCCGGCCGGAAAGCCGGTGCCTCAGGGCGTACTGGATGAGGTGAAGAAGCACCTGCCGGAGTTGGGCAAGCCCGACGCGATGGAGGCCGCGTACCCGGCGAAGCCCCTGGCCGTGGGCGCGGTCCTGGAGGGCTTCACCGACGCGCTCGCGCAGAAGATGGTGGAGGACCCGGGGGAGAACAACACCCGCATCACGGGCACGCGCGCACGGCTGGTGGAGATTCGTCAGGAGCCGCGTGGCGCGGTGGGCGTCTTCGACGTGACGATGACGATGACGCGCGAGGATTCCGGGGCGCCCATCGTGATGACCATTCCCTTGAAGGGACAGATGTCTGTCCTTGCCCAGGGCATGCAGGTGTTGGCGCTGACGCTGTCCGGCCCGGTGAAGGTGTCGCTCACCGAGGACGCGGTGTCGCATGGCTTCCAGGGTAAGGGCGACGGGGAGATGCAGCTGCGCATGGGCACACGCGCTGTTGACACCTCGCGTTAGCGCCGGGCCTGTCAGGCTGTCCGCCCTGCGCGAGGGCAGGGGCGTGACAGAGGGCTGACAAAGTTTTGCCAGCCTGGGCGGTTAGAGGGTTCTGAATGTTTCTTCACGCGCTCGGCCACTTCCATCCGCCCAACCTTCTGACCAACGCCTTCTTCGAGGAGCTCGGGCTCGAGACCACCGACGCGTGGATTGTGGAGCGCGTGGGCATCCGCACCCGGCACACGGTGCTGCCGCTGGACTACCTGCGGGAGACGCGCAACCGCGACGTCCGCGCGGCGCAGGAGGCGGCGCTCTTCAGCAACGCCGAGACGGGCCGACGCGCCGCGCTGATGGCGCTGGAGCGGGCCGGGCTGAAGCCGTCCGACATCGGGCTGGTGGTGGCCGGGGGCTGCAGCCCCGACGAGTGCATCCCCGCCGAGTCCAACCGGGTGGCGCAGTTGCTGAACATCGACGCGCCAGCGGTGGACCTGCAGAGCGCTTGCTCGTCCTTCTGCATGCAGCTCCACTTCCTGACGGGCATGCGCCCGGAGCGGTTGCCGGACTACGTGCTGGTGGTGAACATGGACAACTCCACGCGCGTGGTGGACTACACCGACCGTTCCAGCTCCGTGTTGTGGGGGGACGGCGCGTCAGCGGCCATCCTGTCGCCGCGCGTGCCGGGGCGCTGGCACATCACCGAGACGCTGCTGGCCGGAGACCCGTCTGGCGCGGACAAGGTGCGCGTGCCGCGCATGGGCCACTTCACGCAGCAGGGCGGCGAGGTGCAGAAGTTCGCCATCCGCCGCGCGGGGGAGACGTTCCAGGCCCTGCGGACGCGCTTCATGGCGCGCCACCCGCACCAGGGCGCGGAGGCCGTCACCTTCATTGGCCACCAGGCCAACCTCCGCATGCTGGAGTCGGTGCAGCGGCGCTGTGAGGTTCCGGACGCCCGGCACTTCTTCAATGTGAATACCCGGGGCAATACCGGCGCGGCCGGCGCGCCCAGTGTCCTCAGTGAGCACTGGGAGGACGCCGCCGTGGGCGACGCGGTGGTGCTGAGCGTCGTGGGCAGCGGCCTCACGTGGGCCGGGGCCCTGCTGGAGCGCGCGCCGCCGGCGTGAGCCCGCCGCGCTGATCCCCCGGGCGTACCGCCGTCCACTGGCGCACAGCCTGGCCCTTCGGGCCGTTGGCGGTGCCGGGGACCGTGTGCAGCGTATGTCCTGTCGGATTCAGAGGGGTTTGGGGTCGGGGGTCGGGCGCATGGGTACTGGGGCGTGGGCTGGGAAGGTGGGGTGTTTCATGCTGGGCGCGCTGCTGGTCGCGGGCGCGGCGGAGGCGAAGCAGCGGCAGGTCGGCGGTGTCCACATGCCGCAGTCGATGAGCCTCAAGGGGCGCACCGTCGAGCTCGCTCACATGGAGCTGCACAAGCAGCTCTTCTTCAAGGTCTACGTCTGGAGCCTCTACATGGAGGACCGCCCGCGCTCCACGCACGAGGCCGTCTCCTCCAACTCCGTGAAGCGGCTGCACTTCCGTTTCCTGCGCAACATCTCCCGGGACCAGCTCGTCGGCAGCTTCCGTGACGGCCTGCAGCACAGCCCGGACCTGCGTCAGGGGCCGCTGGCCAACCACCTGAGCATCATGCTCGCGTCGCTGAAGGACGTGCAGAAGGGCGAGGACCTCGTCATCACCTACACGCCCGGCGTCGGACTCGAGGTGGGCGGCGACGCCAGCGGCGGCGTCTTCATCCCCGGCAAGCCCTTCGCCGACGCGCTCTTCGCCGTCTGGCTGGACTCTCATCCTATTTTTCCGCGCTGACTGGCACGCCTGGTTGAGTGCCGGGCGGACAGTCGTTGCAGCACAAAATAAGTGCGAGGTTCTTCCTGACCCGGAAGGGCGCCAGGGGTAGTCTGGCGGTTCATCCATTGGTGTCAGGAGGACACGTACATATGCGGAATCGCTTCGTTCTGGCTGCTCTCGTCGCGCTCTCCACCACGGGCTGCGTTTCGCAGGGAAAGTTCGACGCGAAGGCCCTGGAGGCGGAGAACTACGCCAAGGGCCTCACGGACGAGAAGGGCGCCCGCGAGGCCGCCGAGGCCAAGGTGAAGGAGCTGGAGGCGAAGGTCGCCGAGCTGGAGCAGGAGCGCGACGCGCTGAACACCCGCCTCTCCACCTCCGAGTCGCGGCTCACCGCCAACGCCGCGGAGCGCCGCGCCCTGGAGGAGAAGAACGCCCAGCTGGCCGCCCTCAACGATGAGCTGGCGCGCAACACCAAGAAGCTGGCGCAGGCGAAGGAGGAGCTGGAGAAGCGCAGCTCCGAGTACGAGAACCTCGCCCAGAGCCTCAAGCAGGAGATTTCCGACGGGAAGATTCAGCTCTCCGAGCTCAAGGGCAAGATGACGGTCCAGCTCAAGGACAAGATTCTCTTCGCCTCCGGCTCCGCCCGGGTGGGCAAGGAGGGCGAGGAGGCGCTGACGAAGATCGCCGACGCGCTCAAGACGGTGCAGGGGAAGATCATCCGCGTGGAGGGCCACACGGACGACGTCCCCACCGGCGGCGGCCAGTTCGCCAGCAACTGGGAGCTGAGCCTGGCGCGCGCCATGGCGGTGGTGCGTTCACTCCAGAACGCTGGCGTGGACCCGACGTTCCTCTCGGCCGCGGGCTACGGCCAGTACCAGCCCATCGCGCCCAACGATTCCGCGGAAAACCGCAGCCTGAACCGCCGCATCGAAATCGTGCTCGCGCCGAAGTAGGCGCCGCACTAGGAGGGGCGCGGGAGTTCCGCGCCCCTCATGAGAATCCTCGCCGCCATCCTCTGCCTCCTCGCCGCCGCCCGCGTGTCCGCCCAGCCGCAGGACGCGGGCGTCCCCGAAGCGGCCGCCAGCGCCCCCGCGGGTGTGCTGACCAAGCCCCCCGCCCTCATCCGCCAGGTGGAAGCCGTCTACCCGCCGGAGGCCGCCGCCCAGCAGTTGGAGGGCACGGTGGTGATGTGGGTGGACATCTCGGAGACGGGCGCCGTCTCGAACGTCGAGGTGTCCCAGCCCGCCGGCCACGGCTTCGACGAGGCCGCGGTGGCCGCCGTCCGCCAGTTCCAGTTCGAGCCCGCCGAGGTGGATGACGTCCCCACGCCGGTTCGCATCGAATACGCGTACCAGTTCGTCTTCCGCCCGCCCCCGCCGCCCGAGGGCGAGGACGCCGCCGCCTCGGAGCCCGAGGCCCCGGTGAACTTCAGCGGCCGGGCGCTGGAGCGCGGCACGAGGGATCCGCTCATCGGCGCGGAGGTGGTGCTGCCCGCGCTGGAGCGCTCCGCCGTCACGGACGAGGAGGGCCGCTTCTCCTTCCGCGGCGTCCCCCTGGGCACGCACGAGGTGCTGGTGGTGCAGAGCGGCTACGAGCGCTTCCGCACCGAGGAGACCTTCACGGAGGGCCAGGAGACGCGCGCCACCTACTACGTGCGCAAGCGCATCTTCGGCGCGTTCGAGACGGTGGTGCGCAGCGAGCGCGAGCGCAAGGAGGTGACGCAGACCACGCTCCAGCTGGCCGAGGTGCAGCGCGTCCCCGGCACCCAGGGCGACACGCTGAAGGTGGTGCAGAACCTGCCCGGCGTGGCGCGCCCCGCCTTCAACGGAGGCCAGCTCGTCATCCGCGGCTCGGGGCCGCAGGAGTCCGGCGTCTTCCTGGACGGCCAGCGCATCCCCCTGTTGTTCCACTTCGGGGGCCTCACCTCCGTCTACAACTCGGAGCTGCTGGAGGCGGTGGAGTACCTGCCCGGCAACTTCTCCGCCTACTACGGCGACATCACCGGCGGCGTCGTCAACGTGCGCAGCCGCGAGCCGCGCACCGACCGCCTCCACGCCACCGTGGGCGTCAGCCTCATTGAATCCAACGCCGTGGTGGAGGGCCCCATCACCGACACGCTGAGCTTCGCGGTGGCCGGCCGGCGCTCGTACATCGACCTGGTGCTGGGCCTGGTGCCCCAGGGCGACAGCGGCCCCAACCTCCAGGTGGCGCCGCGCTACTACGACGCGCAGCTCAAGCTGGTGTGGAAGCCGAAGTCGCGCCACACCTTCACGCTGCAGGGGCTCACCTCGCGCGACCGGCTGGGGCTCGTCTTCGACCGGCCCGCGGATGACGACCCCACCGTCACCGGCGGCTTGAATGTCACCACCGGCTTCAACCAGGCGCGGCTGCGGCACCAGTACCGCGCGGACGCGCTCACGCTGGACACGCACGCCCTGGTGGGCAACACGCTGGTGCAGTTTGGCATTGGCGACCGCGGCCTGCGCATCGCCTCCACGGACCTGAACCTGCGCTCCACGCTGGAGTATGCCTTCGGCGAGCAGCTCACGCTGGCGGGTGGCATCGACGTGGTGAGCAACTTCGCCCGCGTCACGGCGCGCATCCAGGGCCTCTCCCGCGAGGGCGAGCCGCCCACGCCCACCGTCACCGACGACGTGCTCACCGCGGACGGCGACTTCCTCCAGTACTTCCCGTCCACCTGGGTGGAGGCGCGCTGGCGTCCCCTGCCGGGCCTGCTGGTGGTGCCGGGCCTGCGCGCGGAGAGCTACGTCTTCACCGACCAGACGGAGGCCCGCCGCACCTTCAACCCGCGCCTGGCGGTGCGTTACGGGCTGACGGACACGCTGACGCTCAAGGGCGGCGCGGGCGTCTACCACGGGCCTCCGGTGCAGGATGAGCCGAGCGTGGCCTTCGGCAACCCGGACCTGCGCGCGAAGCGCTCGCTCCAGTACAGCGTGGGCGCGGAGTGGCAGGCCCGGCCGGAGTGGTTCATTGGCGGCGAGGTCTTCTACAACGATTTGGACGGGCTCATCGTCCGCTCCAACGCCACGGTGGTGCGCGACGGCCAGCGGGTGCCCGAGCGCCTGAGCAACGGCGGCGTGGGCCGCATCTACGGCCTGGAGGTCCTGGTGCGCCGCGCATTGACGGAGCGGCTCTTCGGCTGGATTTCCTACACGCTCAGCCGCAGCGAGCGCCGCGACGCGCCGGGCGTGGGCTGGCGCCTTTTCGACAATGACCAGACGCACGTGGTGACTGCGATTGCGTCCTACAAGCTGCCCGCGGGGTGGGAGCTGGGCGCGCGCCTGCGCTTCGCGTCCGGCAATCCCACGACCCCGGTGGTGGGCTCGGTGCGGGACGATGGCTCGGATGTCTTCATCCCGCTCTACGCCGCGGTGAACTCGCGCCGGCTGCCGTCCTTCAACCAGTTGGACATCCGCGTGGACAAGAACTTCGCGTTCGAGAAGTGGAACCTGAACGTCTACCTGGACCTCACCAACGCGTACAACAACCCGGCGGTCGAAGGCATCACCTACAACTACAACTACACCCAGAGCGCCTTCTTCAAGGGACTGCCCATCCTTCCCATCCTCGGCGCGCGGGGGGCTTTCTGAGCATGCGTCTCCATCTTCCCGCGTTCGTGGCGCTGCTGCTCGCCGGCTGCGCCCCCGACTTCGAATTGCAGAGTGAAATCCGCCGCGTCCGCGTGCTGGCCATCCAGGCCGAGCCCGCGGAGCTGGTGGTGGACCCGGACGCCGCCACGCTGCCGGGGCCCATGACGTTCAACGCGCTGGCGGTGACGCCGGACGCGCGCCCCGTCACCGTCCGCTATGCGCTGTGCCGCTTCACCGGCAATCCGTATGACGGGCGCTGCCCGGGGGACACCGGCGTCGCCTTGCCGGACGGCGAGCTGTCGCTCCAGGACCCGGACGTGCAGGCCGTGCTGCTGGAGGCGCTCCAGGCGGGCGGCGGGGGCGGCGGCGTGTTGGACCCGGAGGACCCGGCGCTGCGCGCGGCGTTGGCGCGGGGCATCCCCCTCTTCGTGGGCTACGAGGCCACGGACGGCAGCGGGACGCCCGAGGGCACCGAGCGCGGCGTGCGCCGGGTGACGCTGCGGGCCACCGCCACGCCCAACCAGAACCCGGTGATGGCGGACGTGCTCTGGGACGGCGCGCCGCTGACGGGCCCGCTGCCCGTGGCGAGCGAGGTGACGCTCACCCCGGTGCTGGCCGAGGGCAGCGTGGAGACCTACGAGACGCCGGAGGGGCCCCAGGTGGAGCAGGTCTTCTTCAGCTGGTTCGCCACCGGTGAGGGCGAGGTGAAGGAGTTCCGCTCACAGGAGCCGGTGGAGGGCCGGCCGGGAGACCCGACGTCCCTGTACGAAACCCCGGCGGCGCCCGGACGCGTCACCTTCTGGGTGGTGGCACGGGACGGACGCGGCGGGGTGGGGTGGCTCAGCCGCACCGTGGACGTGGGCCCGTAGGCCCCGTCCCAGGCGGACGGCTCAGGCGGACAGGTGCGCCGCGGCGCGCCCGAGTCCCTCCGCCACGGAGGTGAACGCGTCCGCGGTGCGCACGCGCTCCTCGCCGAAGCGGCGCACGTAGAGCTGCCGCACGGCGGGAATCTGCGAGGAGCCGCCGGTGAGGAACACCGCGTCGATGTCCTTTGCCTCCGCGTGCTTCTCCAGGAGGCTCGCGGTGCACGCGTCCAGCTCGTCCAGCAGGGGCTTGCTGAAGGTGTCGAACTCCTCGCGGGTGATGGGCTCGTGGAGGTGGATGCGCGCCTCCTCGAAGTCCACCGTGGCCACGTCCTCCTTGGACAGCCGCACCTTCGCCGCTTCGATGGCGCGGAAGAGGCGGTAGCCCAGGTTGTCCATCACCAGGTCATACAGCGCCTGGATTTCAGGCTTGCGGTCGCTGGTGTCCAGCATGGTCTCCAGCAGCTCCTGCGTGGACTTCTCCCGGATGAAGGACATCTCGTGCCAGGTGAGCAGCTTGGCCAGGATGTGCTGCGGAATGGGCATCCGCTTGTCGCTGAAGCCCTTCACCCGGTAGGTGGAGCCGGCGCCGAAGCGGGGCAGCAGCTTGTGGCGCATGATTTCCGCGTCGAAGCGGTCACCGCCGATGCGCACGCCCGTGGAGCCCACCACGTCCTGCTTCCGGTCCGGGTTGTCCTTCCGGCTGGGGCCCAGCCGCATGAGCGTCAGGTCGGTGGTGCCGGCGCCGAAGTCCGCCACCAGCACGAGCTCGTCGCGCGTGAGCTGGGCCTCGTACGCGAGCGCGGCGGCGATGGGCTCGATGAGGAACTCCACGCGCTGGAAGCCCGCGAGCCCGGCGGCGCGCAAGAGCCGCTGCTGCGCCAGGGCATCCGCTTCCCGGTCCGGCGTGAAGACGGCGGGGCGGCCGAGCACCACGGCGTCGGGCGCGCCGCCCATGGCGTCCGCCGCGGCGTCACGCACGCGGCGCAGCAGCACCGCCACCAGGTCCTCGATGGTGTAGGTGCGCCCCTTCACCTGGGTGGCGCGGAAGGAGCTGGAGTGGAGGAAGGACTTCACGGACTGGATGAAGCGCCCGGTGTTGTCCTCCAGGTACCGCTGGATGGCGTCGGCACCCGCGTAGATGTCCTGCTCGTCGTCCGGGAAGAAGAGGACGGAGCGGAAGAGGCGCGCCTCCTGGGTGTGGGGTTGAAGCGACAGCACCGTGCCGTCCGGCAGGGCCGCGGCGGTGTTGCTGGTTCCGAAATCGAGTCCGCAGGCACGCATGGGGGGGCGCCCCTTATCTCCAAAGTCCATCCATGGGTAGCGCTTCGTGCACCAACAAGTCGCGGTGGGCGGCCTGGAGAGCGGACGCCCGGAGTGGATGTGGGTTGGCGCGAAGGGGCCGCTCGCCATCTTTCCCTTGTCACGTGAATGACGAGGGAGGCTGCCAGATGAGATTCCATGCGGGGTGGTTGTTGGCCGGCGCCGCGGCGCTGACGCTGGGGACGGCGTGTCAGGAGCGCGACCACGGCGCCCAGGGCCAGGCGGGCGGGCAGGGCACGGTGAGTGACCAGGTGGCGCAGGCGCAGCAGCGCAGCGAGGGCGCTTTCGACTCCGCTCGCAAGGCCCAAGAGCAGGCGAGCGACCAGCAGAAGCAGGCGGCGGACGCCCAGCGCGACTTGCAGAAGCGGCAGCAGGAGCTCCAGGAGGCCCAGGCCAAGGCGCAGTCCGCGTCCCAGCAAGCCCAGCAGGCCCAGCAGAACGCGCAGCAGCAGACGCAGCAGGCCCAGCAGGAGGCCCAGCAGGCCCAGGCGGGCGCGCTGGAGGCCCAGCGCCGGCAGAGCGAGGCGCTGACGCAGCAGAACCAGCAGGCCCGCCAGCAGTCCGAGCAGCTCCGCCAGCAGTCACAGCAGCCCGTGGCCGCGGCGCCGGTGCCGGGGCAGCCGCAGGGCCAGGGAGCTCAGCAGGGCTCGGAGCAGCAAGTCGTCGGCGAGGTCCTGAGCTCCAATGACCAGGAGCTGCTCCTCAGCGCGCGTGGGGAGCCGCAGCTCCGGCTGCAGGTCTCGCCCCAGACGCAGGTGACGGTGGATGGGCGTCAGGCGAGCGCGGCGGACATCCAGGAGGGGAGCCAGGTGCGCGCCTCCTACCGGACCGATGAACAGAGCGGCGAGCCCCAGGCGGTGCGCATCGAGGCGACGTCCCAGGTCCAGCCCACCGCTCCCGCCGCGCCGGAGAGCGGTCAGTCGACGCCGGGCGCTCAACCCACCCAGTGATGCCGCAACGCCGTCCGTCCTTCGTTTATTCCTGCCAGATTGATTCCTGCCGGATTTTCTCGAAGGACGGGCGCGCGAACCCGGTTTCATCCGGGGGTTCGTCGCGTTTGTCGCATTCGTGTCACGGGCCGGTTGAGCCGTGGCTCGAGTCATGGTCTATGCATGAGCACCATGCGCTCGGAGAAGTGGCTTCCCCTCGTTGGCCTGCTGCTCGTTGTCTTCCCCTTCCGCTCCGTGGAGGCCGGCAGGCCCGTCCGGACAGAAGCCCAGCTCTGGTACACCGTCACGGCGCAGGGCGGTATTGGAGACAAGTTCCTCTATTACCTGGAGGCGCAGCCGCGCTTCGGCAAGGACGACGCGCGCGCCATCCTCCGGTCGGCGGCGGGCGTGCGGATGTCTCACAACATGTCCCTGTGGCTGGGGCAGGGTTGGATTCCGCTCTGGATTTGGGATGGCGAGCCGGCCCAGCGTCAGGGCGAGAGCCGCCTCTTCCAGCAATACCTCTACTCCCCCAAGCTGGGCTCCCTGCGTGGGACGGTGCGTGCGCGCCTGGAGCAGCGCTTCCTGCCGGGGACGACGGAGATCTCCCACCGCGCGCGCGTCATGCTCCGCGGCGCCCTCCCCATGGCGGACGAGGGGCGCCTGTCATTGATTGTCTGGGATGAGGTCTTCTACCACCTCAACTCGGTGGACCGCGGCCCCAGCGCGGGCTTCGACATGAACCGCGTGTTCGTGGGCGCGGGCTGGAAGTACGGTGAGCACTCCTCCGTGGAGGTGGGCTACCTCAATGTCTTCACCCGCCGGCCCTACGCGGAGACGGAGCAGCTCATCCACACGCTCGCCGTCACCATGCCGTTCAATTACATGTAGCCCCAGGCACCCCGGTATTTCAGCCCGGGGATTGTCTGCCCATGCGGGATGGGATGACATGTGTGCCCCCTTTCCCAAGGAGGTACGCGTGAGGTCTCGTCTCGTCGTTCTGCTGTCGGGTGTGTCGTTGGCGGTGCTGGCCGCCTGTGGTCCGGTGGAGTTGGAGCCGGAGCCGCTGGCTGAGCGTGAGGCCGAGCTGAACAGCTTCTTCTGCGGCGACGGCATCTGCACCGGGCGCGAGACGCCGCGCAACTGCCCGGAGGATTGTGGCTTCACGGGCGTGTGTGGTGACGGCATCTGCGGCCCCGGTGAAACGGTCCAGAACTGCCCCATGGACTGCCTGGCCGTGGGGTGGTGCGGCGATGGGCTCTGCAACGACGGGGAGACGTCCCAGACGTGCCCGCAGGACTGTGGCCCCGTGCCCGTCTGTGGTGACGGCCTCTGCAACGGCACGGAGACGTCTCAGACGTGCCCGCAGGACTGTGGTCCTGCGCCCGTCTGCGGCGACGGCCTCTGCTCCGGCTCGGAGACGCCGATGAGCTGTCCGTCGGATTGCGACCCGGGTGCCTCCTGTGGCGATGGTGTCTGCAGCAGCTCCGAGTCGACCGCGACGTGCTTCGAGGACTGTGGCTCCTCCTGCGGTGATGGGGTCTGCAATGGCTTCGAGAACCGCCGCAACTGCGCGCTGGATTGCGCGCCGCACGTCTGTGGCGATGGCTTCTGCTCCCCCGGCGAGGAGTTCTCCTGCCCCTCGGACTGCTGCACCGGGCCGTTCTGCCGCGGCATCGACCCGAATCCGACGCCCTGGCCGTAACACGCTGGCCCGCCACGCCTGGGCTCCCGCCTGGGCGTGGTGGTGGTCCGGGCGGCAATGACTTGTAACGAGAAACGTTACGGTGGTGTGTTGATGACCCGGGTTGCTCGTTCGCCACGGAGTGCGGGGTGGTGACAGGAGGGCGGTTGATACTGGGTTTCTAGATCCCAGGAGTTGTCTGCTAATTCCGGATGGGATGACATGCGCGCCTCATTCCCTTGGAGGTGCACGTGAAGTCTCGTTGGGTCATCCTGTTGGCGGGTTTGTCGTTGGGGCTGCTCTCCGCTTGCGGTCCGGTGGAGCCGGAGTCGGAGTCGCTGGGCCAGAGCGAGGCCGAGCTGAACCGCTTCCTCTGTGGTGACGGTATCTGTGACACCCGCAACGGGGAGAACAGCGACAACTGTCCCTGGGACTGCGACGTCCTCTCGTTGTGTGGCGACGGCATCTGCAATGGCCGCGAGACGCCGCGCACCTGCCCGCAGGACTGTGGCCTCCTGGCCCTCTGCGGCGACGGCGTGTGCAGCCCCGGTGAGACGGCCCAGACCTGCCCGGAGGACTGCCTCACGCTGGCGTGGTGCGGCGACGGCATCTGCAACGGTACAGAGACGTCCCTGTCCTGCCCCCAGGACTGCGGCCCGGCGACCTACTGCGGCGACGGCGTCTGCAATGGCTCGGAGACGACCGCCTCCTGCTGGGAGGACTGCGGCTCCTTCTGCGGCGACGGTGTGTGCAACGGCCTGGAGACGCCCCGTACGTGCCGGGCGGATTGTTTGATTCTGAATACGTGTGGTGACGGCCTCTGCGCCCCCGGCGAGGAGCTGTCGTGCCCCGTCGACTGCTGCACCGGGCCGCGCTGCCCCATCATCGACCCGAACCCGCAGCCCTGGCCGTAACCGTAAGACGTAGGCCCGCCACGCCTGGGCTTCTGCCTGGGCGTGGTGTCTGGCGTGGGGGAGGGGTTTTCACGGGCAGAGCGGGTTGTGTTATCACGGGCAGTCCCGCTAACCAGGAGTCCCCGTGAAGACACGTCTGATGGTGTTGATGGCTGGTTTGTCGCTCGGGCTGTTCGCCGCCTGTGGCCCCGTGGAGTTGGAGTCCGAGGCGTTGGCGCAGGACGAAGCGGCGATGTACAGCTACTGCGGCGACGGTATTTGTGACGACTGGGAGAGCGAACTCTGCCCCTGGGATTGCCGCGTCGGCGAGTGTGGCAATCGCATCTGCGAAAAGTTCGAGACGCCCCAGAACTGCTGGCATGACTGTGGCACCCCCTTCTGTGGTGACGGTCTGTGCACCGGCAACGAATCGCCTCAGTCCTGCCCCGGCGACTGTTTTCTGGGGTGCGGTGACGGTATTTGCAACAACGGGGAGACGTCCCAGAGTTGCCCCCAGGACTGTGGCCCGGTCATCGTATGTGGTGATGGCGTGTGCGAGGGGATGGAGTCGAGTGTAACCTGCGTCGAGGACTGCGGCTCCGTCTGCGGCGACGGCGTCTGCAACGGCGGGGAGACGGCTCGCACGTGCCGGCCGGACTGTCTGTGAATCCTTGAGCGTGCCCGGTAGAGCCACCACGCCTGGGTTCAGACCCGGGCGTGGTGTGCGGATTGGTGTGTTTAAACGGCTTGACCAGGTTGTGATATCATTGGGAGTTCCTCCAACCAGGAGTCCCCCGTGAAGACGCAACTGTTGGCTGTGATGGCGGGTCTGTCGCTCGGTCTTTTCGCCGCCTGTGGTCCCGTTGAGACGGAGTCCGAGCCGCTGGCGCAGGACGAAGCGGCACTGGTCGAATGTCCGTGTGGCGGCGTGGGGCCCTGGAACTGCAACCCGTGCGCGTTCATCTGCGGTGATGGCTTCTGCGACAGCGCCAACGGTGAATCCATCCACACCTGTGCGGAGGACTGCGCCCCGATTCCCTTCTGTGGCGACGGCTTCTGCAATGGCGGCGAGAGCCCGTGGTCCTGCCCGCAGGACTGCAGCTGGCCGCAGCCGTACTGTGGCGACGGCCTCTGCAACGGCAACGAGACGCTGCAGACCTGCTTGGACGACTGCAAGTACCTGACGTGTGGCAACGGCATCTGTGAGTTCCACGAGTTCGGCTGGTGCACCGACTGCCCCATCTGCACCGGCCCGGGCTGCCCGCAGGAGCCGCAGCATTAGCCGCCCTGTCGCACGGCTCCATCATGCCCGGTCCTGACTCCGGGCATGGCGGTGCCCATTCCAGCGGCGCGCCTCCGGGAGGGGTCCTGGAGGCGCGCTTGGGCTCAAGGCACTGTGTATTCGACGGGCCGGTAGCCCAAGCGCATGGCCTCTGTCTGCCCGTGCCGCAGCGGGTCCTGGTACCGGCAGCGGCCTTCGGGCTGCCCTTCACAGGCCGCGGGCACCATGGCGTCCATGAGGGCGGCGACGCGTTCGTTCGTCAGCGGCTGTCCACCGTAGAGGCGCTCACGCAGGTAGATGAAGCGGGACAGGCCGAGCGGCGCAATCCACGAGGTCGACGTGTGCGTGATGGGGAGGACGTCCAGGCCGAAGTCGCTGGCATGGAGCAGCGGCGTCGGGCCGTAGGCGAAGGGCCGGACGGGCTCGACGCCGCTGTTCAAGTAGACGTCCACCGCCTGGGATGCCGGCTGGCCCTGAAGTCCTTCGTGGGAGCCTCGACCCATCGGGTCCAGGCCCGACTCCAGGGCCGTGAAGAATCCGATGCGCAGCCGGTTGGAGAAGCGCGCCGAGGGGAAGTCGAAGGGCGACTCCTCGGGGCTGGAGACGTAGCCAGCCGCGTGCGCCGCGAAGACGCCGGGCGAGCCGAAGAGCACCTCCAGGACGGGCGCCTCGGTCTCCAGCTTCGCCAGCAGCACCGCGTCGGCGGGGGCAGGGGCGTGACAGCGCTGCTCCCACAGCTCGCGCAGGGTGTGGACGGTGGTCCCCCGGCTGTAGTTGATGAAGCGCACGTTGTACGTGTCGAGATACGCGCGCAGGGAGTCGGCCTTGCGCCGGGCGTGCTCGCGCAGGGGCTCCAGGGCCTCCGGCGTGGTGGCGGTGTCGCAGAAGGCCCCGAGCGGGACGTCCCTGAAGCCATGGTCGTCCCAGAGCACGATGGGCTGCCGGGGATTGGCCTCCACCAGCAGGGCGAAGACGAAGTTGCCGTGGGTGGCGCCGCTCCCGAGGTGCGCGCCGTAGGTCTCTGAAATGGGGATGCGCAAGGAGCGCAGCCACTCGGCGGGGATGAAGTCCGGGCCCGAGAACGACGTCATCACCTCGTGGAAGCGGAGGGGCACGTGCCAGGAGACCTGCGTGGTGGCCACGGTGCCATCCTCCGTGGTCCGCAGGACGCCCTGGAGCCGGTTGCGGTAGCGCAGCATCAGCGGCGACACGGCCCGGAAGTCATCCGCGATGAGGATGGCTTCTCCCGTGCTGTCGGTCATCGCGAAGTCCAGCGCCGGCGCGTGGGTGGACGCCACCCAGAGGCAGGTCGAGACGTCGTCCCGTTCGCGGAAGCAGGTGTCCGACCGGACGCGCTCAGCCGCGGCGGCGATGCGCTCGAGGAGCTCCGCGTCCGGAGCGCGTGGGAGCGGGGGAGGGGGCTCCCGGGGCGTCTCGCCACAACCCAGGGGCAGGAGGGCCAGGGCCCCCGCCAGGATGCCGCACTCGAATCGACGACGCACGCGACCCCCACCGTGTCAGGAGGCCGCGGAAGCGCCCGCGGCCTTCCTGGTGCATACGGAGGCGGAGCGCCGGACGGGTCGTTTAACTACATCTCGATGATGAAGCGCGTGGACATCATGGGCTCCACGCCGCTGGGGCCGCCCTTCACGGCGCCCAGGCCCACCTGCAGCCGCGCGTGGTGGTTGAGCTGCACGTGCGCCTGGGGCATCACCATCCAGTCGAACGCCATCGCGTCGTCGAGCCGCAGGTTCGTCTCCACGCCGACGATGACCTGCTGGGCCACCGCGTAGAAGGCGCTCAGGTTGACCAGCCCCGCGGCGTGGACGTCGCCGGTCTCCCGGGCATGGACGCCCTGAACGCCGGAGATGGAGATCAGGCTCACGCGCTCGCCCAGCCGCACCTTGCCGATGTGCAGCAGCGCGACCTCGGTCTCCTTCTCTTGCAGCTTCTTCTCGGCCAGCACCTGGATGCCGTGGGCCCAGCGGCGGTGGGGGTCGACGTGGAAGGTGAACTGCACGGCGGTCTTCAGCGCCGCCACGCGCTCGTTCTCGAGGGGCAGCTCGAGCTCCGCCGCCATGCCGTCGCCGAAGGCATACTCAATCTCCGGCGCGTACTGGAGCAGCATGCCCTCGCTGCGAGGGCGGAGCCGGAACAAGGTGTTGAACTCCAGCTCGCCCTTCTCCGCGTCCAGGCCGCGCACCAGGTCGAAGACCATGGGCTCCGGGAAGGAGAGGAAGGCGTCGCGGTTGGCGTCCGTCCCCGCCAGGTACTCGGTCAGGTCGCTGGCGCCGTCACCATCGGTGTCGCGCTTGTGCGGGTCCGTCTCCCCGATGTCCACGCGTCCGTTCTGGTTGAGGTCCTCCATGTGGTCCGGCAGGCCATCGCAGTCGCTGTCCTGCTCAGGGCCTGGCGCGGTCGCCGCGGCGCAGGGAATGGAGGGCGGCGTCCATGCGAGCGCAGCCCCAGGAGCGGCGAGCAGGCCCAACATCAGTGCGCGGGCAAGGGTCGGAGTCGTACGAGTCGAAGTCATGCGCGGGGGTGTGGGAGCGAAGAGAGTCTTTGCTCTTTCAACCCAATCCGCGCGCGCATGGCAATGCCATTCGAGAAGTGTCGGGAAAGGCCGACACCTGTCAGTGAGACACCGCGTGCACGCCCGGCGCGCCCGTCAGGTCAGCATGCGCCGCAGTCGTTTCGGAATCTCCTCGGTGCGCCAGCGCTGCACCTCGCGGGCAATCTCCGCCGCGCGCTTCGTCCGCTCCTCCCGGACGATGGGTAGCAGCGCGCGAGCGGACTTGCGCTCGCGCGGCGCGGACTCGGCGGCCAGCCGTTCGAAGAGCTCCAGCCGAACATCCGCGTCGTGCAGCTCGCCCAGTCCGTCCTGGAGCGGGATGAGCACCTCCAGCAGCGCGTCCAGGGTGCGGCGAAAGGCGGGCTGGAAGATTTCGAGCTCGTAGCGCAGGCGCTTCAGCTCCTTGCGCAGCTCGTGGGCGGAGGCCGCGTCCGCCGCGTCGATATAGGTGTCGATGCGCTTCTGCACCCGCTTGAGGCGCTGGCGCAGGCTGTCCCGGACGCGGCGGCCGGCGAAGCGGTGCGGGTCCTCCAGCCCGTCCAGCTTGCGCAGCAGCCGGGGCACCGTCTTGTCCACCCAGCGCTCCAGCTCCACGTGGAGGCGGCCCTCGTGGTCCTCCAGCTCCGACAGCCGCTTCTTGCGCAGCGACTGGATGCCGGCGCGCACCTGGGGCTTCTTGCTCGCCTTCTTGGCGATGCCCTCCAGCCACGCGGACTGGACGTGCACGTCCCGCACGTCCCCGAGCGCGTCCTGGATGCGCTTCACGTCGCGCTCCAGCTTCTTCAGGCCGCCCAGGGAGCGGAAGATTTTCAGGGCCGCGCGCAGGCGCCGCGTGGCCACGCGCATGTCGTGGACGGACTCGGCATCCACGGCCTCCTGGAAGCCGGCCTCCGGCTTGCGGACGTCCGCGAGCCGGCCCGCGAGGATGCGTCGCGCGGCGTCTCCCAGTCGGCTGTCGGGGCCGAGCCCCCGGATGGGCGTGGGTTGAGCCATTCATTCCTCCGTGCGTGCGTGTTGTCGAAGCATGCGCTCGACATCCTCCGGCCCCTCCCAGCCGAGGATGCGCGCGTCCTTGTCCTCGAAGTGCACGGCGGTGAGGAAGAAGTGCTCCAGTTCCTCCCGCTCGCGCTGGGGAAGCTGATGGATGTCCGTCAGGTGGCCCGCGCGGGACGGGGTGATGGGCACGGCGAGGATGCGGTCATTGCGCTCGCGGCCGCCGCCCTTCTCCCGCTGCTCCACCTGGAGCACGCCGAGCGCGCGGCAGGGCAGCACGACGCCCGGCCACGTCTCGTCGTCCCAGTACACCATGGCGTCCAGCGGGTCCCCGTCCGGGCCCTGCGTGGACGGGATGAAGCCCCAGTCGAAGGGATAGCGCAGTCCCCGCGTGAGCGGACGGGAGAGGGTGAAGGCCTTCATCGCCGTGTCGTACTTGAGCTTCACCGTGGACCCACGGGGAGACTCGACGACGACGTGGAAGGCGCCTTTCTTCCCGCGCAGGGGCAGCCGGGTGAGGTCCGTCACCATAGACAGCAAAGGTTGCGCCTGGCCTCGCATCCGGCAAGCGGGGCCGGGCGGAACCTTCGCCTCCTCAACCCTTCGGCGCGGAGGGCGTCAGGAGCTGCAGCTCACCGCGAGGTGCCGGCCCCAGACAGGCGGCGCCGCGGCGTAGGGCTCCGCGTCGGGGTGCTCGGCGAACGGGTCCGCCAGCACGCCGAGCAGCCGGTCCACGACGGAGAAGTCCCCGGCCTCCGCGCGGGAGATGGCCTCCTGGGCCACCCAGTTGCGCAGCACGTACTTGGGGTTCACCCGGTCCATCCGCGCGCGCCGCTCCGCGTCCACGCTGCCCTCGGCGGCCAGCCGCGCCCGGTAGCGCGCGGCCCACGCGTCGAAGCCCTCGGGGGCGGTGAACATGTCCCGCACCGGACTGGGGCCGGCGCTGTCCCCCGAGCCGAGCCCGCCCAGCGCGCGGAAGAAGCGCGTGTAGTCCACGCGGGCCTCCGCCATGCGCGCGAACAGGTCGCTCACCAGCTCGCGGTCCTCGTCCCGGGCCTCGCGCAGGCCGAGCTTCGCGCGCATCAGGTCCATGAAGTGCGCGCTGAAGGCGGGCTGGTAGGTGCCCAGCGCCGCGCGGGCCTCGTCCTCGGAGATGAGGGTGAGCAGCGCTTCTCCCAGGCACGCGAGGTTCCACATCCCGATGCGCGGCTGCTGGTCGAACGCGTAGCGGCCCCGGTCATCGGAGTGGTTGCAGATGAAGCCCGGCTCGAAGTCATCCATGAAGCCGAACGGGCCGTAGTCCAGCGTGAGGCCCAGGATGGACATGTTGTCCGTGTTCATCACCCCGTGCGCGAAGCCCACCGCCTGCCATTGGGCGATGAGCCGCGCGGTGCGCTCCACCACCTCCGCGTAGAAGCGCGCGAAGCGGCCCTCCTGGCCCGCCAGGTGCGGGAAGTGCCCGGTGATGACGTGGTCGGCCAGCGTGGCCACGTGCTCCTTCTGCTCGGTGTGGTGGAAGAACTCGAAGGTGCCGAAGCGCACGTGTGAGGGGGCCATGCGCACCAGCATCGCGCCCGTCTCCACCGCCTCGCGGTACACGGGCGTGTGGCTGCCCAGGATGCCCAGGCCCCGCGTGGTGGGGATGCCCAGGCCGTGCATGGCCTCGCCGCAGAGGTACTCGCGGATGGTGGAGCGCAGCACCGCGCGCCCGTCACCGCCGCGCGAGAAGGGCGTGGGGCCGCCGCCCTTGAGGTGCAGGTCCCACTTCTCGCCCGCGGCGTTGCGCACCTCGCCCAGCAGGATGGCGCGGCCATCGCCGAGCCGGGGCACGTACACGCCGAACTGATGCCCCGCGTACACCATGGCGAAGGGCTCCATCCCCGGCAGGGGCTGGGCGCCGCCCAGGGCCGCGACGAGCTCCGGCCGCTGTACCTCCTCGGGCGTCAGGTCCAGGAGCTTCAGGGCGGCGGGGTTGATGCTCGCCCACTTCGCGTCCGGAAAGGGGCTGGGCTGGACGCGTGCGCCGAACCCGGCGGGGAGGCGGGCGTAGGTGTTGTCGAAGCGGAGTTGTTCGAGCGTGGCCATGGGGGAGAAGAACACGTGGGGGCGCGGCGGCCATCCCGCCACCGCGCCCCCGGGAAGCGGCGTGGGACTACTTGTTGAGCTGCGGGACCTTCATGCCGCGCTCCACGGCGGGCCGGCTGCCCACGCGGTGGAGCCACTGCGCGACGTTGCTGCGGCCCCGGAACAGCTCGGGGAAGTAGGCGCGGCTGCCCGCCACCCACGGGTACAGCGCGATGTCCGCGATGGAGTAGCGGCCCGCCACGTAGTCGCCCGAGCCGAGCTTCCCGTCGAGCACGCCCACCAGGCGCTGGGACTCGGCCTGATAGCGTTCAATGCCGTACGGCACCTTCTTGGGCGCGAAGCGGGCGAAGTGGTTGAGCTGGCCGAACATGGGGCCCACGCCGCCCATCTGGAACATCAGCCACTCCAGGACCTCGGCGCGGCCGCGCTGGTTGGACGGCAGCAACTGGCCCGTCTTCTCCGCCAGATAGATGAGGATGGCGCCGGACTCGAACACGGTAAGCGGACGGTGGTCCTGCGTCGCGTGGTCGACGATGGCCGGAATCTTGTTGTTGGGGTTGATGGCCAGGAACTCGGGCTTGAACTGCTCGCCCTTCGTGATGTCCACCACGTGCGTCTTGTACTGGAGGCCCAGTTCCTCCAGCGCGATGGAGACCTTCTGCCCGTTGGGGGTCGCGAACGTATAGAGGTCGATCATGCCTTCACTCCCGTGAGCTGCTCGCTCACCTGCCAGAGCCGCTCCGCGTCCGCGTCATTCCGCGCTGCGGACGACGGCTTCCTCGGACGGCATTTGTAGAAGTACTGCCCGGACACCGACTCCACTTCGGGCGAGGACGCCAGGTAGATGGACGTCCGCGCCCCCTTCTCCGCCGAAAGCATGAAGGCCGCGCCCAGCTTGACGATGTGGCGGAAGAACCCTTGGGTGTTGTGGCCAAAGCCGGTGCGCACCACGCCGGGGTGCAGGCAATTGGCCGTCACCCGCGTGCCTTGCAGCCGCTTCGCCAGCGCACGGGTGAACAGGATGTTGGCCAGCTTCGACGCGCCGTATACGCGGAAGCCGAAGTAGCCCTTCTCGCTCTGGAGGTCGTCGAAGTCGAGCTTGCCGGCGACGTGTGCATCGGACGACACGGTGATGATGCGCGCGGGGCCGGTGGCCTTCATCACGTCCAGCAGCAGGTTCGTGAGGAGGAAGGGCGCGAAGTGGTTGGTGGCCATGGTGGCCTCCAGCCCGTCCTCGGTCACCTGCCGCTGGTCGATGATGAGCCCGGCGTTGTTCAGCAGCACGTCCAGCCGCGAGTACCGCTCGCGGAACGTCTGGGCCAGCGCCCGGACGGACTTCAAGGACGTGAGGTCGGCGCGGAGCCAGTCCACCTGGGCGCCGGGCGTGGCCTCCTTCACGGCGGCGACGGCGGCCTCGGTGCGCCCCGCGTCCCGGCCCACCAGCACCACGGTGGCGCCCATGCGCGCGAGCGCCTTGGCCGACTCCAGGCCGATTCCGCCCGTGGCCCCGGTGATGAGGCACACCTTCCCGTCCATTCGCGTCTGCTGTGAAGTCAAAAGGCGCCCTCCAGGCTGAGAGGACGCCTTCTATATGCTGGAGCCCGCCCGCGCGCTTGCTCTTGAGCAGGCGCGCGGGGGCCTTCCGGTGGTCAACGCTTCGTTCAGGCGTTGGGGGAGCGGCCCTCGGCCCGGACGTCGCCGCCCGCGCGGGCGCCCGCACGGGGCTGGCCGTTCAGGTGGCTCTCCAGGAACCAGAGGTCGAGCTCGACCTCGCCCAGCGTCTGGGTGAGCAGGTCGGCGGTGACCGGGTCGTTCAGCTCGTCGGAGCGGTGGATGCCGTTGCGGATGCTGGCGCCGTAGCGGGCGAAGCGCTCCACCAGGGCCTTGAGGTGGTCATCGCCGTCCACGGCCTTGAGGTCGTATTCGGGCAGCTCGCTGTTCTTGGCGGCCAGTCGGATGGTGCCCTCGGCGTAGCCACCCAGCGTGCCCGCGCGCTCGGCGAACTCGTCGGCCTGCTTGCGCGCGTGCTTGGCCAGGTCGTCGAACAGCTCGTGACGGCTGTAGAAGTGCCGGCCGCGGATGTTCCAGTGCGCTTGCTTGACTTGCCAGTGCAGGTCGATGGCGTCCGCCAGCAGGGTGTTGAGGGAATCGATGAGCTCCTCACGCGCGTCGGCGGGGAGATTCACATGGCTCGAAAAGTTCATGGTGCGTCGCTCCTCCAGAAGGTCAAACGAAGGTGGGGATTCCTTCCGGGATTGCCAGTCCACGTTCGACGCCTGGAGGGCAGGCAGGCGGGCGTTGGCGCGGTACGATGCGGCCATGCTTGCTCTCGACCTCGTGGAACGGCTGCGCCAGGTGTCCCCCAGCGTGGCGAACGCGCTGCTGACGGTGGCGGTGAAGAACATCATCCCGCTGTCGGCGGTGATGGGCATCCGGGTGGAGGACGCCTCGGATGCCCGGGCCCAGGCGTCGGTGCCGCTGAAGCGGCGCACGCGCAACCACGTGAAGAGCGTGTACCTGGGCGTGCAGGTGACGGTGATGGAGCTGACGATGGGCCTGTGGCTCTTCCGCCGCTTTCCGCCCGGCCGCTACCTGGCGCTGGTGAACGAGCTGCAGGTGTCCTTCCACGCGAAGGCCAAGGGCGGCGTGCGCGCCATCTGTGAGCCGCCCGCCGAGGTGTTCACCACGCTGGAGGCCGCGCTCCAGCAGAAGGGCGACAAGGCCCGCGAGTGGATACCGGTGCGGCTGGAGGACTTCGAGGGCACGCACATCGCGGACGCGCGCTTCCTGGCGGTGCTGAAGAAGGCGTGAGGGCGTCGGCGGCTCCAAAGGCTTGCAGGTAACCCCTCGCATGCGCTGCCCGCGCCTCGATGGACGGGGAGCGCCCGGTCGTCGACCGCGTCAGGCCATGGGGCTCTTGGGAATGGAGCGCGTTGGGTCGAAAACACCCCGGTTAACATCGTTTTTCACTGCTGGTATTGCCTGTCCCCCGGCAATCAGGCCGGGCAATACAGCGAGGACGATGCACGATGTCGATGCGATTCTTCTTGGCACAAGCCGCCGCGGTGGCGCTGGTGGCCTGCGGTGGTGAGGCCCCCCCTGAAGGCGACGCGGTCGCTCAGCCTGTGAGGAACGAGGCGGCGCCGTCGGATTGGAGCAAGGTGGCCCCTGGCGTCTGGGAGCGGACGCGCGAGGACGGCGTCCGGGAGCAGGTGGGCGTCGGCACCGAGGCCGCGGAGTTCGAGCTCCAGCGCGTTCGCGGACAGCGCGCCCTGCTGGCGCAGGTGCAAGGCAAGAGCGGCACGTCAGCCGCCTTGGACCGTCAACTGGCGGAGCGGGACCAGTACATCCAGGCCCTGGAGAAGAACATCGCCGAGGCGCGTGCGGAGGGCGTGCTGGAGCAGATGCCGGAATCGCCTCCTCGCTTCGCCCAGGCCGGCACCGAGGGGGCCCCCTCGGGCAGCGTCTGTGGGGGCTCCTACAGCTTCAACGTCCAGTTCTCGTATCATATGGCCGGCGGCGTCGTGACCACGGAGGGGAACTTCAGCGAGTTTGGACCCTACTCCCCGTATTCGAAGGAGCTCTACATCTACGCCAAGGGCTGGCTCTACAGCCCCACGGACCCCAATCCGCACGAGACCTCCAAGAGCTCGGGGTTGTTCACGGCCCGATGCTGCGTGAGCATCTCCACGTCCGCGATCGCCTACCCGACCTTCACCCCCAACATGGAGGGTGGTGGCGTGGTCCTCGGCGCCAATGGCTGCGGCTTCCGGAGCTACCGCGCCTGGAACTACTGAGCCGGCCTCGCGGCGGCCCGCTGCGGGTGCATCCAGGGCGGGCCGTCGCATCACGGACCCTTCACACCGGTGCCTGAAAAGACGTGGAGGTCGTCGTCGTGCGTGGGGCGCGGCATCAGCACGCGCAGCGCTCCCGTGCCACGCAACCCCGGCGCATCGAGCGTGATGGCGTCACCCGCTTGGAGCGCGACCTGCATCCGCTCGAAGCGCCTCGGGACTTTCTTCCGGGGCTCGAGCTCCAGCCGCTGCCGGACACGAACGGAGTCGTCTCCGGCCGGGAGTGCCAGACGCGCGTTGCCCTGGGCGTTCGTGGTCATCGCCGACGACGCCCAGTTGCTCACGGCAGTGACCACCATTCCGGGGAGCGGCTCGCCCTCCTGGCTCCGGACCTGGACCCGGAGGGTGGCGGTCTCCTCCGGGAACTGGAGTGTGCGCATCTTGCCTCTGCCTGGAGGGCGGCGCTGATGCATGACCCTTCCGGGGCGGGGCACGATTGTGCGCAGTTCCTGCGAGGCGGGTACGCGCCGGAGCGAGAATCGGCCATTCCCATCCGTATGCGCGGGCCTGCTTGAAAAGGCATCCGCGGGCCAGGTCACGCCGACCGCTGCGTCTCCGGCGGGCTGCCCATCCGGTTTCAGCACCTGGCCTTCCAGGATGCGTCCGCGTTCGAGCACGATGTCCTGCAATTGCAGCCGTCCGTCCTGGTCGGCATTCGGCTTCATCGAATGGCTCACGAAGCCTTTCGCTTCGACATACGCGCTGCAGCCCCGCTCGGATTGGAAGCGTCCTGAGGGATGGTTGAAGGGCTCTCCGGCAATCACGAAGCGCGTGACAGGCTGTCCGTGCTCATCGATGACTCGCCCTGAAATCCTGTCCGGGCATGGTTTGACGGTCCGGCTCTCCACCGGCATGGCGCCGGTCGAGACGGCGGCTGTTCCCTCGCCCTCGGGAGGGCGTGCTGGCGCGCCGGATGAGGTCGCGGAAGGCAATCATGGCGGGGTTCGTCTGGGTGCGCTCGTGCCACCACAGGTTGAGGGTGAGGGTGAGGGGCGCGACAGGGCTCTGCACGGAGCGGATGCCCAGGCGTGGGCCGAGCCGGGCGACCAACGAGGCCGGCAGGGTGGCGACCCAATCAGTCTCGGAGACGACCGCGGCGGCTGCGCTGAAGCTCGGCACGACCAGCGCGATGTCGCGCGGAATCCCGAGCCGGGCGTAGGCGGCGGTGAGCCCGCGGTAGCCCTTGCCGGGCGCCACGTGCACCTCGACGTGACGCACGGCGGCCAGTCCCCGCGCGGAGACGCGGTCGCCCACCAGGGGGTGGTCATGCCGTGCCACCAGCACGGTGCGCTCCCGGTACAGGGGTTCCAGGTGCATGCCGGAGGACCGCTCTCCGACGGCGATGGCGACGTCGACCTCGCCGCTGGCCAGCCCTCCCCCCGCGAGCAGGGTGTCGATGCCCACCACCCGCAGGCTGGCGTGAGGCATTTCGGCGGCCAGGAGCGTGGCGATGCCCGGCAGCCGCACCATCTGTCCCGCATCCGCGATGGCCAGTGAAAACTGTCGTGTGGTGGTGGCGGGGTCGAAGGGCTCCCCATGGACGGCGTGGTCGAGGTCCCGCAGCGCACGGGCCAGGGCGGGGGCCAGTTCAGCGGCGCGCGGGGTGGGCACGATGCCGCGGCCATTCCTCGCGAACAACGGGTCGCCGAGGGCGGTGCGGAGCCTCGCCAGCGCGTTGCTGATGGCGGATGGCGTGACATGAAGCCGGCGCGCGGCACGCGCCACGCTGCGCTCGGTGAGGACGGTGTCGAGCACCCGCAGCAGGTTGAGGTCGAGGGCGGAAAGGCTCACGAATCGTGAGGATATCCGTCACCAATCATCACTGCTGGAAAATGCCAGGTGGCCCCATGGTGGGGCCATGCGAAAGCTGGTTCTGCTTCTCTGGGTCTCGCTTGCTGCCTGTGTGCGGAGCCCGGCGCTTCCCCCACCCATGCCGCCGGAGACCGTCATGCGAAATGTCCCTGTCCTCGAATCCCATATCGCGTATCGCGAGGCGGGGCGGGGCCCCGTGGTGGTCTTGCTGCATGGGAATCCGACCTCGTCCTTTGTCTGGCGCGAGGTCATCCCTCATCTGGCGGGACACGCCCGTGTGCTCGCGCCGGACTTGATTGGAATGGGCGACTCCGGCAAGCCGGACATCGCTTATCGCTTCGTGGACCATTCCCGGTATCTCGACGCCTGGTTCGACGCGCTGGACCTGCGTGACGTCGTGTTGGTGGGCTACGACTGGGGCGGTGCGCTGGCCATGGACTGGGCCGCGCGTCACCCCGGCAGGGTGCGCGGGCTCGTCGTCTACGAGACGTTCTTCCGGTCGCTGCTGTGGACGGACTACCCGCCGCAAGGTGCTGCCTTGTTCAAGGACCTGCGGACTCCGGGCGTGGGGGAGACGTTGGTCCTGGAGCAGAATCAATTCCTGGCCCGTTCGCTGGGCGCTGGCGTCAAGCGAGGCCTCACCGAGGCCGAGCTCGCCGTGTATGCCGCGCCCTATCCAGACGCGTCATCTCGGCGTCCCATGCTGGCGTGGCCGAGGGAGCTTCCCATCGAGCATCAGCCCTCCGAGGTCGTGGCGGTGATGGAGCGCTATGTCGCCTGGCTGGGCGCGTCTCCGGAGGTGCCCAAGCTGCTGTTGACCTTCAAGAGCCCCACGCCGCTCGGCGCACCCGCCCTCATCGAGTGGGTGCGCGGCCGGTCCGTAAATCTCGAAGTGGTGGAGCTCGGCGTCGCTGGTCATCACGCGAGTGAGGACCTGCCCGATGACATCGGGAGGGCCATCGTTCACTGGCTCGGATGGTAGGCGGGGCGTCCGAAGCCGCCTGCGAAGTGCGGGGACTCACGGGAGGATGCGGGTGTCCGCGCCGTCGAAGCGCACCTGGACGAGCCTGCGCTCCTCGGCGCCCACTTCGACGACGGTCCGGTGCAGCATGAGGCCGGTGTGTGAGCCATAGGAGTTCTCGGCGAACACCGTGTACGTCCCGGGGGCCAGTTGGCTGAAGTCGCTCAGGACGGTGTAGCCGATGATGACGATTTCGGGCTGCGTCCACTGGTCGGTCGCGGTGTCGGCGACGAGTCCGTTGTTGCGCAGCAGGTTCATGGCGCTCCTGTTGGCGGGCCAGTCGACAGTGCCTGAAAAGACGTGGAGGTCGTCGTAGTGCGTAGGGCGCGGCATCAGGACGCGCAGCGCCCCCGTGCCACGCAACTCCGGCACCGCGATCGTGGTGGAGTCGTCTTCTTGGAGCGTGACCTGCACCCGCGCGAAGCGCCTCGGGACTTCCTGCTGGTGGGGCCCGAGCCTCAGCCGCTGTTGAACGTGAACGCTGTAGAGCCCGGCGGGAAGTGAGAGGCGTGCGTCGCCTTGGGGGTTCGTGTTCATCGCCGTCGAGCCCCAGTCGCTTACGGCGGTGACCACCATTCCAGCAAGCGGCTGGCCCTCCTGGCTTCGGACCTGGACCTGGAGGGCGGCGGTCTCCTCCGGGAATTGGAGCGTGAGCTTCTTGCTGCTTCCGGGTGGATGTCGCTGTTGCAGGACCTTGCCGGGCCGGGTGACGACGGTGCGCAGTTCCTGCGAGGTAGGAACTCGCCCGAGCGAAAAGCGGCCATTCCCATCCGTGTACGCGGACCTGTCTAAAAAGGCATCCGAGGGCCACGTCACGCCGACCTGCGCGTCTCCGGCGGGCTGTCCATCCGATTTCAGCACGAGGCCTTCCAGGAGGCGTCCTCGCTGGAGCACGATGTCTGGCAAGTGCAGGTGGCCGTCCTGATTGGCCTGCGGCTTCATCAAATGACTCACGAAGCCTTCCGCTTCGACATACGCGCTGCAGCCCCGCTCGGATTGGAAGCGTCCCTCGGGATGATTGAAAGACTCCCCGGCAATCACGAAGCGCGGAACAGGCTTGCCTTGCTCATCGATGACCCGCCCCGAAATGCTGTCCGGACATGGGTTGACGGTGCGGACCTCCACCTGCATGGCGCCGGTCGCAACGGCGGCTGTTCCATGGCCCTTGGGATGGGCCACCTCGAGTCTGTACTCCCCCTCGCGCTGAAGGCCGAACTGGAAGTGGCCCTCCGCATCCGTTCGGGTGACGGCTCGCTCGGTGGGGTAGGCCGTGTTGCGGAGGAAGTGCTGCTCCTGCAAGGGGACGGAGGGGAACTGCTGCACCACGGTGACTTCTGCCTGGGGCAGGGGCTGGCCGTTGAGCGCCAGGACCCGCCCGGACAGTTGTGCCGCCGCAGGTGAAGGAAAGCGCAACTCCACATGGTGCGTGGATGGGGTGGTTCGCAGTTCGATGTCTTGCCACACGTAGCGGCTGAATCGGTCCTCTTCCTCCCAGTACGCAATCACGCGGTAGCGGCCGGGACTCCTCGGCCGGAGCGAGGCCGTGCCGTCCCTTCCCGCTGTTTGCTCCAGGTTGATGCCGTGCAGCGGCTCGGGGATGAGCCGCACCCAGGCTCTCGCCAGCGGCGCGCCGTCGGGCCCGAAGGTACGGACCCGGAGCGTGTGCTCCTCTCCTCGCCAGGGGTCTCGGGTGGCCACGTGGGATGTCGTGTGGCGGCTGCCTGGGAACAACGGTGCTGGCTTCACCAGGGGGGCTCGCACTGTCTCCCGGATGGATTCGATGCCCTGTGATGCCATCACGACGGTCGGGAGGAGACCGCACAGAATCCCAAAGCGATGCCGCATGGGCCGGATGCTAACCCACGGCTTGCCTGTCCTTCGAGGAAGCCGGATTACCGCGTCGACCTGGCAGGCAGGGACGTCCGCCCGACATCCTGTCTCCGCGCTGCTTCACTGCGGTGCCGCGTCGAGGCAAGCTGGTTGCTGTGTCGCGGCGCGCTCAACTCTTCCTCATGCTCCTGGTGTCGGGGCTCCTGCACGTCGCGCTCTTCGCGGCGTTGTCGGGCAGCCCGGCGGATGCCCCCAGGCGCCGGAGCGCGCGCCCGCATGCTGTCGCGGTGGATGTCGTCTACCGCGACGTCACGCCGTCACCGAACGCCAGCGAGCCACCCCCTTCCGGGGATCGACCGGGCTCACCCGCGAAGGAGGAGGACCGTCCGAGTCTCGCGGAGCGTCCTCGCGCATCGGTTCCTCGTGCTCCCGACACGTCCACGCCGCGTGAGCCGCCCCTGTCTGACGGCACGAGGTCCAGCACTGGCGAACCGCCCACGCTTGCCGTCACAAGCCCCAGCACCGGCGAGCCTCCTGCGTCCGACGTCAGAAGGTCAGACACCGGCGAGTCGCCCGCGCCTGGGGACGCAAGGCCAAGCACCGGTGAGCCGCCGTCCGAGCTGGCACAGGCTGTCCCTCGCGACATGCCAACGCCGACATCGAAGCCCAAGCTCAACCTGGAGCCCAAGGGGCTGCTGGGCGGAGGCCCACTGCGCGCGGGTCCCCCATCGACAGGGCGGACGCTCCACCCCGGTGAGGGACCCGACGCGAAGGCCCTGCTGGCACAGGAGGCGGAGGTCGTCGGCAAGCGCGTGAACGACTGGGCCCAGGGCGCCGCCGCGAGCGCGCGTGCGTCGACCGGCGCCACGCATCCGTACTTCGCGAGGCTGCGCGAAGGCTTCGCGCAGAACCTGGTGAACCCGCCCCCTCCAGACCTGAAGGTCCTGAGTTCACGGCTGAAGCGCGAGCAGGTGGAGGCCATTGCCCGGTTCGGAAAGACAGGCAGCCCCGTGGTGTCGGGGCCCCGGGACCATCGGCTGGAGCAGCGCAACCGTTTGCAGGCGGCCGTCGAAGCGGGGCGCGCGGCCAACATGTACATGGTGGACCTCACCGAGCCGGTGCTCGCGCTCGCGGCCATCGTGGAGGTCTGGCAGGCGCGTGACGGGAAGCTGCTCGACCTCAAGGTGCTCGAGGGCTCCGGCGACCCGCGGTTCGACAGGTGGGCCGTGTCCCAGCTCCGGGATGCGCTCGCGAGCGCGGAGGCGCCGGAGGCCAGCGGCGGGCTGGGCATCCGCGACGACGGCATGCGCAGCCGATGGCGGCTGGAGGAATACCTTGGTAATCCCCGCGTGCAGATTCGCCTGATTGGCGTCTACTGACAGACGCCGGGAGCCGCCCATGTCCGTGCGACGACTGTTCCCCCTCGTCGTGATGCTGAGCGCAGGGTGCGCCGGTTCCTCGGCGCATCATCCGCCTCCCGCGAAGTCCGACCCGCTGGCGCGCGTGGCCGCGGTGCATGGCGGCGCGGGCCCCTGGGCCGTCATGGGCTACCGGATGGGCGTGTACGCGCTGAAGCAGCTCGACCTGCCCGTGGGCAGCTTCAAGCTGGAGGTCTTCCACCACACGCCGCAGAAGGTGCAGTACGCGTGCATCGCGGACGGCGCCGCCGCGGCCACCGGCGCCAGCGTGGGGAAGCTCAACCTCTCGCTGGTGGAGGTGCTCGGCCCCGAGGACGTCGTCACGCGCTTCCGCAACCGCGACACGGGCGAGGCGCTGGCGCTCCGCCCCTCGCCGCGCTTCGCCCAGCGCTACCTCGACGTCCCCCGCGAGAAGCTGGCGGAGGCGGGCGCCGAGGTGCTGACGCTGCCGGACGCGGAGGTCTTCGAGGTCGTCACGGCGCCTTGACGCGGGGCGGTTCGTCCTCGAGCAGGAAGTCGACGATGGTCTTCCACGTGGCCTCGAACTGGGGCCTGCGGAAGCCGGAGCCGGAGATGAGCCAGTCCACGTGCGGCGGCTGGTGCGCGGGCTGGTCGAAGTGGCCAATCGCGTCCAGGTGGTCCGCGCGCACCGCCGCCAGCACCCGGCCGTGGACCTGCGAGCGCGTGGGGACGATGCCGTCACACGCCGTGGGGCCCGGCATCGCGCCATAGGCCTGCACCAGCGCGGCCGTCTGCGCGGGCGTGTGCAGCGGCAGCGCCGTGAGCGGCATCCGCTGCGTCTGTCCGTACGTCAGCGCGTAGATGGTGTGCGTGAGCTGCGCGTACGGGTCCAGCCCCGCCGCCATGCGCGTGCGCAGTGACGGCGGGCGCGCCTGCGTCACCACCGAGCCATACCGCACGCCGGGCCGGTCCAGCGTGCTCGCGTTGAAGAGGTCGATGCCTTCGGGCGTGAGCTGCGGAATCAGCGAGGTGTCGTTGCCCACGTCGCTCAGGAACTTGGACACCGCGTCGCGGCGCTCCGAGGAGAAGTCGCCCAGGAGCTGGTCGTAGAGCTGGTCCAGCAGCGTGGGCTTCCACCCGAGGTTGTCGTCCGCGCGCGCCAGCAGATGTCCGAAGCGGAACACCACGCGCAGCGGCAGCCGGCCGAAGCGCAGCACGTACACGGTGAACAGCGACAGCAGCTTGAGGATTCGCTGGCCGAACAGGCCCATGAAGAACGTGGCCAGGGGCGTGCCCGCGTGGGGCGTGGACACCGTCGTCACGGTGCGCACGCGCTTCGCGAAGGACTCCAGGTCCACGCCCTCGGCCACCTGTGCGCCGGGGCTGACGAACAGCCGGGAGTCCAGGCCGCCCGTCGAATGGCCGATGAGGTGGATGGGGCCGTCGTCCCCGGACGCCGTCTCCTGCACGGCCTTCAGCAGGTCGGCGGTGCGGGTGCGGATGGAGGCCGTGGGGTGGGAGAGGACGATGATGACCTCGGCTTCCACCTCACGGCGGGCCAGCTCCTCCTTCAGGTAGTCCAGGGCGTGGCCGAAGTAGATGAGCTCGCCCAGGTTGATGAAGCCGAAAAACCCGGGGACGAGGTAGACGCGATGCTTGCCGGACATTGCCGCCACCATATCTGACGCGGCGCATGATACCGGTGGGGAATGCGCCCTCCGCTCGGAGGTTGACGCATGCCGGCCGTCAAGCAGAGAACCGGCCAATCTCACTCCCAGTCACGACAGAAGGACGCCCGCACGTGCATCGCAGACTGCTTGCATTCGGCCTGCTCCTGTCCCTCCCCGCCGCCGCGGACGAGGGAATGTGGACCTACGACGCATTTCCCTCCGACACGGTGAACAAGGCCTACGGCTTCACGCCCACGCAGGCGTGGCTGGACCACGTGCGCCTCGGCTCGGTGCGGCTCGCGGGCGGGTGCTCCGCCAGCTTCGTGTCGCCGGAGGGGCTGGTGATGACCAATCACCACTGCATCCGCGGCTGCATCGAGGACCTGTCCTCGCCGAAGAAGGACCTGCTGGCCAACGGCTTCTACGCGAAGAGCGCCGCGCAGGAGCTGCGCTGCCCCAAGGTGGAGGCCAACCAGCTGGAGGCGATGTCCGACGTCACCGAGCGGATGAACGCGGCGACGAAGGGTCTCACCGGCGCGGCCTTCAACACCGCGTTGAAGAAGGAGACGGCCACGGTGGAGGCCGCGTGCGCCACGTCCGATGACGTGCGCTGCGACGTGGTGACGCTGTTCAACGGCGGCAAGTACCACCTGTACAAGTACCGCCGCTTCCAGGACGTGCGGCTCGTCTTCGCGCCGGAGTTCTCCATGGCCGCCTTCGGCGGCGACCCGGACAACTTCAACTTCCCGCGCTTCGGCTTCGACGCGGCCTTCCTGCGCGTGTGGAAGGACAACGCGCCCGCGAAGAGTCCGCACTTCCTGCCGTGGGCGAAGCAGGGCGCGAAGGAGGGCGACCTCGTCTTCGTCTCCGGCCACCCGGGTGGCACCGAGCGCAAGGCCACCGTCGCGGAGCTGGAGTTCCAGCGCGACGTCAACCTGCCATACACGCTGCTCCAGCTCGCGGAGCTGCGCGGCATGCTGCGTGAGTACGCCGGGAGTTCGGCGGAGCGCTTCCGCACCACGCGCTCCCTGCAGCGGGGCGTGGAGAACGGCCTGAAGGCGCTGCGAGGCCGCCTCCAGGCGCTGGCCGACCCGGCGCTGCTCGCGGGCAAGCGCGAGGACGAGGCGGCGCTGCGCAAGAAGGTGGAGGCCAACGCGCAGGTGAAGGCCGCGACGGAGGGCGCGTGGGAGGAGATTGCGCAGGCGCTCGACGCGTACCGCCGCATGCTGCCGGAGTACCGGATGAAGGAAGCGGGGGACGCCTATCCCTCCGAGCTCTTCCGCATGGCGCGGCACCTGGTGCGCGTGGCCGACGAGCGGGACCGCCCCAACGCGGAGCGGCTGCGCGAGTACACCCAGGCGCAGCTCCCCACGCTGGAGCAGCAACTGCTGCGCGACGCGCCGGTGACGTTGGAGCTGGACCAGAAGCTGCTTACCTTCGGCCTCACCCGCGTGCGCGAGACGCTGGGCGCGGATGACCCGTTCGTCCAGGCGGTGCTCGGGCGCGAGGCCCCCGAGGACCTCGCGAAGACGCTGACGCGGGGCACGAAGCTGCGCGACGTGAAGGTGCGCGCCGCGCTGCTCAAGGGCGGCAAGGCGGCGGTGGAGGCGTCCAAGGACCCGATGATTCTCTTCGCGCGCAAGGTGGACGCGGAGGCCCGCGCGGCGCGCAAGCGTTACGAGGACACGGTGGAGGCGGTGCTCAAGCGCAACGGCGAGCGCATCGCCAAGGCGCACCTCGCGGTGTACGGCACCTCCGGTTATCCGGACGCCACGTTCACGCTGCGCCTCAACGCGGGGCAGGTGAAGGGCTGGGAGGAGAACGGCCGCCCCGTGGCCGCGCTCACCACCTTTGGCGGCGCGTATGAGCGGCACACCGGCAAGGTCCCGTACAAGCTCCCGGACACCTGGCTGAAGGCCCGCGGCAAGGCGCCGCTGGAGACGCCGTTCGACGTGGCCACCACCAACGACATCATCGGCGGCAACTCCGGCTCGCCGCTGGTGGACCGCGAGGGCCGCGTGGTGGGCCTCATCTTCGACGGAAATCTACACTCGCTGGGTGGGCGCTACGCCTACGTCCCGGAGACGAACCGGGCGGTCGCCGTGCACGGCGAGGGCATCCTCGCGGGGTTGGAGCACGTCTACGGCGCGAAGCGCGTCGTGGAGGAACTTCGCGCCACGCTCGGTGCGCCCATCGCGCCCACGAAGTAGTCGCGATTCTCGAGACCCGAGAGGTTGAGCGGGCAACGGAGAACTTCTGCGCGCCGGGGTGCGGTTGGCCACGGCGTGTCAGAGGGAGCAGGATAGAATCCGGTGCAAGGCTTAAAACCGGTTATTCATGGCTCCCTCTAAACCCAACGACATCCCTCTCGGCACGGTGCTGAGAGACACCTATGAGATTGCAGGCGTCCTCGGCCGTGGAGGGATGGGGACGGTCTTCCTGGCCAATCACTTGCGGCTGCGTGGCCGTCAGGTGGCCATCAAGGTGTTGCGGCATGACGCGGGGTTGGGTGCGGAGGTCTATGTGCGCTTCCGGCGCGAGGCTGAGATTGCCTCGAAGCTGGGCCACCCCAACATCGTCGAGGTGCTCGACTTCGACAGCCTCGAGGACGGCTCGCCGTACATGGTGATGGAGTGCCTGCGGGGCCAGCCGCTCTCGCGGCGGCTGCGCAAGGGGCCCATGACGCTGGAGGAGGTGTTCTCCTGCGCGCGGCAGATGGGCTCGGCGCTCCAGGCCACGCACCGCGCGGGCATCGTCCACCGCGACCTCAAGCCGGGCAACGTGTTCCTCGTGCCCACCGAGGTGGGCGGGGTGGTGATGGAGCACGTGAAGCTGCTCGACTTCGGCATCTCCAAGGTCATCGACTCGCAGAGCGTGCACACGCAGGGCGGCATCCTGCTGGGCACGCCGCAGTACATGGCGCCGGAGCAGGCCACCGGGAAGAACGGCGAGGTGGACCCGCGCACGGACATCTTCGCCTTCGGGTGCCTCGTCTACGAGATGCTGGCGCGCCGGCTGCCGTTCAAGGACAACGGCAACCTCCCGGAGCTCATCTACCGCATCGTCTACGATCCGCCCGAGCCGCTGGAGGCGCTGGTGCCCGGGCTCGCGGACCACGTCATCGCGGCGGTGGAGAAGGCGCTGGAGAAGCGTCCGGAGGACCGGTTCCCGGAAGTGGGGGAGTTCATCACCGCGCTCACGGGCCGCGCGCTGCAGACCCTGGGCGAGGTGCCGATGCTCACGCCCTTGAGCACGCCGAAGCTCGCCGTGGCGCTGGCGCAGGAGTCGAAGCCAGGGACGGTTCCCGGCAGGCATCCGGGGCGCGCGACGAACGAGGTCGATGACGACGTGAAGCGCCCTGACGCGAAGCCCGCGTTCCGGGAGTCGGAGACGGTCAGCCTGTCCGCGCCCGTGTCGGAGCCGGTGGCGCCGCATGACGCCGCCACCATCGCGGAGGCGGTGCCCGTGCCGGCGCTGGAGGCGCCGCCGCCCAAGCCCGTCGTGGCCCCGGCGGACGTCGTGCCCGCGCCCATCGCCCGCTCGCCCGTGGCGCGGAGGCCGGACGGCGCGTCAGGTGTTCGGAATCCGCCGAAGGACGCGCCCGTGGCCCGGTCGCCCACGCCTCGGGAGGCGGCGGTGGCCGCCGGGGCCCGGCTGGCTGCGTCTGCCCAGCCCGTGGCGCCGGCTCGGGGGTCGCCGTCAGACGGAGGCGCGTCGGGGCCCAACCCTGGGCCTGGGGAGAAGCCTCGCGCAGAGGTGCTTCGCGGCGCTCCCGCCGACCGTCCAGCCGCGAAGGTGGTCCCCGCGCCCATCGCGCGTCCGCTGAGCCCTGGCCAGAGCACGCCGCCCGCGCCCGCCGCGGACGGGGTGGGGTCGACCGTGTTGTTGCGCTCGAAGGCGGGCGCGGGGGCGCAGTCCGTCTCGCCGGGCGCGCTCGCCGGCCAGCCGAAGCGAAAGCTGACCCCGCTCACCGTGGCGATGATCGTGGCCGTCGTCGGCGCCGTGGCCTTCGCCGTGTGGCCCCGCCCGGACCCCCGGCCGGACGGGGCCCGGCCCGCGGCGCCCGCGAGCGCGGAGTAGCCCGCCCACCTGTCTTCAGGGCGTGCTGACAGCCGTCGACCGCCCGCGTGCGGTGCTGCTTCTTCATCGCGTTGACCCCTCGGGGCCGTGTCCTGTCTTCACCCGGACCGAACCCCACCTGACGCGTTTGGCGCTCGACATGCACGGACCTGACTCACCAGGGCGTTGGTGCGTTGCGTCAGCGTTTACGTATCCTGATGCGGACTGACACGTCGGTTCATGTCGTGTCCAACACCGTGCGTCTGCGAGCGAGTGAGCGCCAGGTTGCCCACGCGTGCTCCAGTCAGCGCCGGTGAACCACCATGTGCGGCCGCGTCCCCCGGGGCGCAGGCCGACCAGGGCCCGGTTCCAGCCGGAAGGGGGGGCCGGCTGGGACCGGGGGCCCTGTGTGATGTAGCATCTCTGACAGTCTGTGCCGGGGGGAAAGGGGAATGCGCGATGGTGGTGGAGGCACCGGAACCCGAAAGGCTGGCGGCGATCCTGTTCACGGGCATCGAAGGTCCTGATGGACTTTCGTGGCGTGACGAGTCGCTGCAGAACGCGATGCGGGATGAGCATGCCACGCTCGTCCGCGAGCTATTGCCACGTCATGGTGGCATCGAGGTGAAGCGGCTGGAGGATGGCTTCCTCCTGGAGTTCGAGGGCGGCCCGTCCGCGGTGGACTTCGGACTGGCGCTGCAGCGCGCGCTGGAAGCCCGCAATGGCGGTGTGGCGGCGGAGCGCCGAGTGGTGCTCCGCGTGGGTGTGCACCTGGGCATGGTGATGCACCGGGATGGCGACGTCTTCGGCGAGGGCGTCAACCTGGCCGCGCGCATTGAGGCCCTGGCCCGGCCCGGCACGCTCTATGTCAGCGAGACGGTGGCCCGTCAGGTGGAAGGGCTGCTCTCCTCGCCGCCGGTCCGCCTGGGCCGGGGGGAGATGAAGAACATCCGCCTCCCGGTGGCCGTCTATCGCATCGACCCGCCCGAGCACCGCCGCCGGGTGCCGCTGCTGTCGCGGATGCGCTCCTTCCTGGGGCGCCGAAGCGCCGCGAACTGACGCGTCCGGGCACGGGCGCATCCGGGTGCGCGGCGTTATAGAGGCCGCCCCATGCCCCAGCTCACGCTCGTCGTCGGTTCGAAGAACTATTCCTCCTGGTCCCTGCGGCCCTACCTCGCGCTGGCCCACACGGGACAGCCCTTCCAGGAGGTGGTGGTGCCCCTGGGCCTGCCGGACACGGAGGCGCGCATCGTCGCGCACTCGCCCAGCAAGCGCGTGCCGGCGCTCCAGCACGGTGACCTGGTCATCTGGGATTCGCTGGCCATCTGCGAGTACCTGGCGGAGACCTTCCCGGAGGCCCGGCTGTGGCCGGAGGACCGCGCGGCGCGCGCCGTGGCCCGCGCCGTCACCGCGGAGATGCACTCCAGCTTCGGGGCGCTGCGCCAGCACATGAACATGAACCTGCGCGCCCGCAAGCCGGGGCATGGACGGGCACCCGGCGTGGCGGAGGACATCGCGCGCATCCAGGCCCTCTGGAATGACTGCCGGAGCCGCTTCGGCCAGGGGGGCCCGTTCCTGTTCGGCCGCTTCTCCATCGCGGACGCCTTCTACGCGCCCGTCGTTACCCGCTTCGTCACCTACGACGTGGCGCTGGACGCGGTGAGCGCGGCCTACCGCGACGCGGTGCTGGCGCTGCCCGCGCTCCAGAAGTGGACCGAGGAAGGCCGGAGCGAGCCCGGCATCCCGAAGTACGACTGAGCGCTTGGTCCGGAGCCGAAGGCCCGCGTGACGTGGGCGCGCGCCAGCGGCTCGCGGGCGCCGGCGTCACCGGCTCGATGCTTCGCTCAGGGCCGTCAGCCGAGCGCGCCGTCGCGGACGCGGGCGAAGACCTCGTCGTAGCGGCCCTCCGCGTACGCGCGCGCCAGCTCCGGATAGCCGCCCTGGCGCAGCTCGCGGAGGTACGCGTACTTGGCGGCGTGATAGCCCGCCACGGCCCACGCCAGCCGAGAGGCCTCCGCGCCGCCGCGCCACAGGGCGCCCTTCAGCACGCAGTCCCGCGCCCAGGACGCCACGCGCTGCACGCCCACGGGCTTGAGGCGCCGCTGCTCGGCGTGGGCCCGCAGCGCCCACAGCAGCGCGTAGCGGTCCTCCTTCGCCGAGCGCCGCTCCACCGACGTGGCGAAGCGGTGCTCGATGAACGCGTTCACCCGGCCACCGGCCATCTTCGGCAGGGCCTCGTGGACAATCTGCTGCGGCCGCCACACCGCCTTCTCCCGCCGCACCAGCCGGGCCCGCCACTGCGTGCGGTAGCGGAAGCGCCGCGAGCCCAGCTCCGCCCAGTCGCGGCGGGGCAGCCGGTACACGTCCTGGGTGGGGTCGGTGGCCTTCCACGCGCGCAGCGCCTCCACCGCGTCCGCGCCGACCTCCTCGTCCGAGTCGAGATAGAAGACGTAGTCGCACGGCGCCAGGGCCCGCACCGCCGCGTCGCGGGCGTCGCCGTAACCCCGCCAGGCGTGCGGCACGGAGCGCGCGCCCAGGGAGCGCGCCAGCTCCGCGGAGCCGTCCGTCGCGCCCGTGTCCAGCGCCACCACGTCATCACAGAGGGCCAGCAGCCCGCGCAGGCACGGCTCCAGCGTGTCCCGGTTGTCGCGGTGCAGGACGTAGCCGCCCAGCTTCATAGTCCCAGGGCCTTCAGCTGGGCGTCGAACGCGTCCGCCGTGGTGAAGAGCCGGCCCTGGAGGCCTTGGGCCTCGGCGGCCTGGACGAACTCGGGCAGGTCGTCGAAGAAGACGGCCTCCTCGGGCGCGCAGCCCACGCCCTCCAGCGCGAGCCGGAAGATGGCCGGCTCCGGCTTCACGTGGCCCACCTCGCAGCTCATCACCACGCTGTCGAAGCGCTTCAGCACCGGCAGCAGCGGGCGCAGGTAGGCGACGTGCAGCGCGTTGGTGTTGGACACCAGCCCCACGCGGACGCGGCCCAGCAGCCCCTCCACGCGGGGCAGCACGGCGTCATGCAGCGTGAAGTGGCTGCTCCACAGCGCGGCGAACTCCGCCATGGGCAGGTCCACGCCGAGCCCGCGGCACACGTCCTGGCGGATGCCCTCCGCGCCCAGCACGCCGCGGTTGGCGTCCGTCCAGCCCGCGCCCGACAGCCGCCGGGCCACCTCGCCGGCCTCCAGCCCCGCCCGGGCGCCCAGCCGCGAGAAGAGCAGGGCGTTGTCGTGGAAGACGAGGACGTTGCCCAGGTCCAGCAGCACTGCCTTCACCTGTGCCATGCGAGCTCCTTCAGATGCGATAGGCGCGGGCCACGTCCTGCATCTGCTCGGACACCTCCTGGAGCAGCTTCGCCGCGCGGGTGGTGGCCGCCAGGCTCTCCTGGGTGTCGTTCATCATGGAGGACATGTCGGTGACCGCGCCGAAGATCTGCGCGATGCCCGCGTTCTGCTGACTCACCGCGCCGGCAATCTGCCGCACCGCGGCCGCGTTGTCCTGGATGATGGCGGCCAGCTCCTTCATCCGCTCGCCGGTGCCGCGCACCTGCTCCAGGCCGGATTCCATGTGCGTGTAGCCGACCTCCGTCATCTTCGCGGTGGAGAGGATGGCGCTGCCCAGGTCGCCCAGGATTTCGCGCACCCGGTCCGTGGCCTGGATGGACTGGTCCGCGAGGCTGCGAATCTCGCGCGCCACCACGTTGAAGCCCTTGCCGTGCTCGCCCGAGCGGACGGACTCGATGGCGGCGTTGAGGGCCAGCATGTTGGACTGGTCCGCCAGGTCCTTCACCGTCTGGGTGATGCCGCCAATCTGCTGCGTGCGCTCGTTGAGCTGCGCGATGCGCTCCGTCATCTGCTCGGCCTGCGACAGGATTTCGGAGAAGCCGCCCAGGCTGTCGCGGATGGCCACCTCGCCGGCGCGGCCCACCTCCTCCGCGGCGGAGGCGCGCTTGAGCACGTCCTCGGCCTTCTCCGAGGCCAGCAGTGACGTCTGCTTGATTTCCTGCGCCGTCACCTGCGTCTGCTGGAGCGCGGCGGCCTGGCGCGCCACGTTGCGCTCCTGCTGCGTCGCGGCCGTCTGGAGCTCCGCCACCGTGTCGCTGAGCACGCGCGTGCCGGTGTGGAGGCTCTGCGCCGTCTCGCGCAATTGGAACACGAGCAGCCCGAAGGCGCCGGCCAGCTCGCCCACCTCGTCGTTGCCGGCCTTCACGTCCAGCGTCTGGGTGAGGTCGCCCTCGCTCACCAGCCGCGTCACCGCCGCGCGCAGGGCCAGCACGGGGCCGGAGATGCGGTGCGACAAGAACCACGCGCCCGTGACGGCCAGGAGGATGAAGCCCGCCACCATGAACAGGGACACCCGGCGCATGCGCTCCACCGGGGCGTAGGCCTCCGCCGGGTCCACCCGCGCCACGAAGTGCCAGCCGTCCGCCACGTCCCGCACGTCGCTGCCGTTGAGCGCGGTGACGGCCAGCATCGCGTCGTTCCCCGTGGGGTTCGCGCCGCGCGAGTCGTACAGCACCGTGCCGTCCTCCCGCTGCAGCGTGAGGGCGAAGCTCTTCAGGTCGCGCTGCGCCGCGCGGGCGATGGCCGGTTGCACCATCTGGTCCACGTGGGCCCAGTCGAAGGCGGCCAGCAGCACGCCCAGGCGGTGCTTGGAGACGGGGTCCAGCACCGGGATGCCCAGGGACAGCACCTGTCCGGTGAAGATGGGGTGCTCCTCGTTGACGCCCTCGCTGGTGGTGTGGCCCTGCTGCGCCGCCACGAACCAGGGGCTGCGCCGCACCGCGTCCTGGCGCCGCAGGTACTCGTCCCGCAGGGCGGGGGCGTTGGCGGCGACGGCGCGGCCGGTGTCGTCGAACACGACGATGCCGTTGAGCGTGAGGTAGCGGCTCTGGAGCACCGCGAGCATGGCGTCGGCGGGCGCCACGTCACCGCGCAGCGCCGCGCGCACCACCGCGTCCTCCGCCCAGCCGCGGGCGCTCGCCTCGCGTTCGGCGAGCGTCGCCTCCAGCAGGTCCTTCATGCCCTCCGCCTCGCTCTTCAGCGAGGCGTGGATCTGCGCCTCCATCACCTGCCGGGCGCTGCGCGACTGGAGCCACGTCAGCGTCAGCAGCGGGATGACGGACAGCAGGGTGACGTAGAGGGTGAGGCGCCCGCGAAGGGACTTGATGCGAGGAAGGGTCAGGGCCATGGGACGCGGCGGGTTGGCTTGCGGGGACCGTCCAGGAAGGCCGGTCTCCGTCCTATACCAGAGCCCCGCGTCACCAGGGCAGCCCCAGCCCCAGCCTAGAGGACAGGCACCCGGTTGGGCAGCTCCTTGGCCGGGACGTTGGAGTAGTCCGAATCCACGTCCAGCAGCACGCGCTGACGCACCCGGGCACTCAGCAACCGCCGGATTCTCCCCAGGAATTCAGGCGGGGCCGCGATGACCAGCTTGTCGAAGTCATGCCGGTCATGCCCCTTGTCGAGGAACGCGGAGAGCTCGCGGGCGAAGCGGTCATGCTCCAGCTCCCGGCGTCCATTGGGCTCGTTCTCCACGGGGGGGCCGTGCAGGGTGCCGGCGTTGGGGTTGTCCACCTGCTCGATGAGGTCCGCCTGGCGGGCCCGGCTCTCGTCATGGTGGAACTCCTCCAGCAACCGCCAGTCCTCCTCCGCCTTCGCGTCCGTCGCGAAGAGGCGGGCCCGGCTCGCGTTCCCCACCAGAATCCAGAGCGTCCCATTCGCCATGTCGTGCGTCTCCTTGCGCTATAAGGTGGGAGATGCGGACCCCCGGGGTCCGAGGCAAGCTTCCCCAGACGAGCCGAGCAGCCGCCGCGCGCAGGGCAGGCAGGCAGGCCGCGCTCGGCGGGCCCGTCCCCGGGGCCCAGGTGCGCTACCGTCGCATCATTCCGTTACGCACGGCGCCGCGATACAAGGGGGGCCATGCGTATTCCCGCTGCTCCCTTCACCGCCCTGCTGGCGCTCGCGCTGCTGGCCCCTCCCTCGTGGGCCCAGGAAGGTGGATTGGGGCTGGACCTCACCACGGACAGCCCGCCCGAGGCGCAGAGCCTCGACATGGGGCTGGACCTGCGCCCCTCCGACCCGAACGCGGAGCTGCTGCCGCGCTTCGCGCTGGTGGGGCTGTACGCGCCGGAGCGGGCCGGGGCGCAGCAGGCAGCGAGCTGGTTCGAGGCCCTGGAGCGCGGGGCGCTGTCGTCCAACATGGTGGCGCAGGCGTCGGACCTGCAGGGGACGCGGGAGCGGCTGGAGAACGGCTACGCCGCGGCGGTGCGCTGCGCGGAGGCCGCCTGCTTCGCGGAGCCCGCCGAGCTGCTGGACGCGGACCTGCTGACCACGGCGCGCCTGTCCCTGGAGGACGCGGGCTGGACGCTGCGCACGTGGACGTATGACCGCGACCGCCGCGCGGTGCACGAGGACTTCGTGACGGGGCGCAACCCGCGCGACGAGGACTTCCTCGCGGAGGCCACCGCGATGCTGGCCAGGCGGCTGACGGCGCTGGCGCGCCCGCGCGCGATGCTGACGGTCAACGTCAACGTGCCGCAGGCGGTGGTGAAGGTGGGCGAGCGCATCCTCGGCGTGGGCAACGTGGAGGCGCGGCTGCCGCCGGGCACGATGCCGCTGGAGGTGTCCGCGGACGAGTACGGCACCGCCACGCGCACCCTGGACCTGCAGCCCGGCGCGCGAGAGACGGTGGAGGTGATGTTGGAGATCTCCGGCCCGGCGCCGGACGGTCCGCCGGATGAGTCCGTGGCGGGCGTGGGCGCGTCCCGGAAGGCGCCGCGCAAGTCGCTCCTCAAGCGGCCCGCGTTCTACACGGCGCTGCTGGGCCTGGCCGCGGTGGGCGCGGGCGTGGTGATGGGCTTGGCCGCCAAGGACGTGGAGTCGCGCGCCCAGGACGCGAACGGGGACGGCGTGTTCGACATCAGCCGCAAGGAGCGGCTGGACGCGCAGACGCAGGCGAACCTGGCCACGGCGCTGCTGGTGGGCGGCGGGGCGGTGACGGCGGGCAGCGCGGTGTGGCTGCTGGTGGTGCCCGCGCGCACCGCGCCCGCTTCGACGTCCGTGGCCCCGGCGGCCGGCGGCAACGGCGCCTCCACGGCGCTTCACCTCATGGTCGGCGGGAGCTTCTGAACCGATGAAGACCTTCGAATCCGGGCTGCTCGCCCTCTGCGGCGGACTGGTGCTCGTGCTGGGCGCGGCGGCCTGTGTGGTGGAGTTCCCCGACGACGTGCCCTACACGTGCACGGACACCGCGGACTGCGGCGGTGATGGCTACGTCTGCACGTCGCTGCCCAACGACGGGCCGCGGTACTGCTGTCTCCCGGACCCGGCGGAGGTCTGCAACGGCCTGGATGACGACTGCGACGGCCAGGTCGACAACCTGGACACGCCTTGCTACCCGGGCCCGGAGGGCACGCTCGACGTGGGCGTCTGCCGCGCGGGGGACTCCGTCTGCGCCGCCGACCGGAGCACGGTGTGCGTCAACGCGGTCGTCCCGGGCGTGGAGGTCTGCAACGGCCTGGATGACGACTGCGACGGTGAAGTGGACGAGGACTTCGACCTGAAGACGAACCCGGTCCACTGCGGCGTCTGCAACAACGCCTGCACCTTCGCCCAGGACTGCGTGAATGGCGAGTGCGTGCGCCGCCAGGAGCTGGACTGCGCCAACGGCGTGGACGACGACCGGGACGGCCTCACCGACTGCCAGGACCGCGAGGACTGCGACGGCCAGTCGTGTGGCGAGGCGTGTGTGTGCCGCAACGGCTCGAAGACGGAGATGAACTGCGCCAACGGCCTGGACGATGACGGCGACGGGCTCGTGGACTGCGCGGACCAGGCGGACTGCCCCACGGCGACGGCGTGTCTGCGCGAGGATGGCGGGGCTGGACGGTGCCAGGTGAACAGGGTCTGTCTATGAGGGCTACGACTCCCGTGCCGCTCTGTCGTCCATCCCGCACTCGGTGCGGGGGGCGGGCGTACATGGGAAGACAGAGTGCTGATCCAGGGTTGCTGTTTGCCCGAGACATGGAAATTTCTTCCCACCATGGGCTCCGATGACGCCTTCACGCAGACCGTGCTGTCCAGTACCGAGGCCGCCATGAGTGAGGCGGCGCCTCTCGCTGGAGACGCGCTCCAGGAGGGCTCGACGCTGGGGAACTACCAGCTCGAGCAGCTCCTGGGAGAGGGCTCCATGGGCCGGGTGTTCCAGGCGCGGCACACGCGGCTGGGGCGGCAGGTGGCGCTCAAGGTGCTCCGGCCCGAGCACGCGAAGGACGGCGGCTTCGTGCAGCGCTTCTTCCAGGAGGCGCGGACCGTCAATCAAATCAACCACGAGCACATCGTGGAGATTTTCGACTTCGTCGACGAGAGCAAGGACGGCGGCCACGTCTACTGCGTGATGGAGCTGCTGCGCGGGCAGAGCCTGAGCGCGCTCGCGCAGGAGGAGAAGCTGACGCTCGCGCGCATCCAGCGCTTCGTCGTGCAGGTGTGCGCGGCGCTGGGCGCGGCCCACCAGGTGGGCGTGGTGCACCGGGACGTGAAGCCGGACAACCTCTTCGTCATCCACCGGGGCGGCCAGCCGGACTTCGTGAAGGTGCTGGACTTCGGCGTGGCCAAGCTCCTCACGGCGGAGCGCGGCACCACCAATACGGTGGACGGCACCATCATCGGCACGCCCGCGTACATGGCCCCGGAGCAGGCCGCGGGGTTGCCGGTGGACGCGCGCGCGGACATCTACGCGGTGGGCAACATCCTCTACGAGCTCATCTCGGGGAACCCGCCGTTCCAGGCCGCGGCCTTTGGCCACCTGGTGGTGCAGATCATCACCCAGGCGCCGCCGCCGCTGCCGTCGCACCTGCCGTCGGGCGAGCCGGTGCCGCCGCAGCTGGCGCAGCTGGTCATGCGGTGTCTGGCGAAGGAGCCCGAGGCCCGTCCGCAGAGCCTGGCGGAGGTGACGACGGCGCTGCTGATGTTGCCCGCGTCCTCGGAGTCGCTGGCGCCGGCCCCCGCGGACGTGGCGCTGGAGGAGTCGGAGCGGCCCACGCAGGAGGTGCAGGTGGCGGTGACCCGCCGCTGGCACCGGCAGGCCGTGACGGCGCTGGGCACGGCGGCGCTGGTGGTGGTGGCCGCGGTGGTCACCTGGTCGGGGATGACGCCGGAGTCGGCGCCCGCGCTCGCCCCGTCTTCCGCGCCCGTGGCGGAGCTGCCCCACTCCGTGTTGTCCACCGTCGTGCCCGCCGCGGAGGCGCCCGCCGCCGCGGCCCGGCTCAGCCCGCCCGTCACGCTCACCGTCCGCTCCTTCCCGGAGGGCGCGCAGGTGCGGCGCGTGGACACCGGTGAGGTGTTGGGCGTGACGCCCCTGGTGAAGCAGGTGTCGGGCGAGGCCGAGCCGCTGCGGTTGCGCGTGGAGCTGGCTGGCTACGCGCCGCTGGAGCGCCTCGTGGACCTGGGCAAGCACGCCGAGCTGGAGGTGCCGCTGGTCAAGGCGCTGCCTTCACCGCGCAAGCCCCCGGCGGCACCGCCGCAGCGCGCGGCGAGCAAGAAGCCCCGCGCGCGCACCGACACCCCGTAGGCCGGGGAGGCCGCCTCGCCCGTGAAGGGGCGGGGCGCCCGGATGGACTCAGCGCGGCGCGCCCACCGTCTGGGCGAGCACCTGCGCGGCGATGCGCCCGATGCGCTCGTTGAAGTCCTCCGCCTCGTGGAAGGTGAGGCGCACGTCACCCACCTGGAGCTGCACGCCGGGCTGGAGCACGGTGGCGCGCTCCGGCTCCAGGCTCGCGTCGCCCAGCGTCACCGGCCGCGCGCCCTCCACGCGGGTCACCTGCCAGCGGCCCTCCAGCGTGGGGGCCAGGTGCAGCTGCTCGCGTGACACGGTGGCGTCATTGACGACCAGCGCGTTGTGCGAGGAGCGGCCCAGCCGGAGCGGGCTGCCGTCCGTCTGCCCCACCAGCTCGAAACACAGCGCGTCACCGGCGGGCAGACAGTCCCGCAGGTCCGTGAGCGGCAGCCGGGTGGCGGCGACGTTGCCCTCCACCACCTCGGGCACATTCCACGCGCCCGCCTCCCACACCAGCCACGGGTGTGGGTACTTGGCGCGAAACTTTTCCTTGAGAGCCATGTGCTGCCTCACGAGCAGCGAGAGCAGCAGAGCGCGAGCCATGCGGATTGAATAACCTTCCTGCCGCGCCGCGGCCGAAGAAGGCGCACGGTGGGGCCACGGGGTGTCCACGAATGGCCAGATGCCGGGCGGGTTGCCCCACTCGCGCACGGGCCGACCGCTGTAGTACACCCGCGCCCGCCTCCTGTCCCGACAAGGCGTCCCTGCCTGCTGGAAGGTTCGATGCGCCGTCTGCCTGCCGCCGTGTTGTGCGCCGCAATGCTCGCGTCGTGCGAGGACGACCCCGTCCCCACGCCACCGCCGCCTCCCTACACGGAGACGTATCCGGACGCGGGCACGCCGCCAGATGCCGGTTCCCAGGAGCCCTGGGCCTGCCAGCGTTCCACGACGGTCCACGGCGCGCCGATGACGCTGCTGGCCCAGCTCCAACTGGAGATGAGCCGCGCGGCCTCCCCGGCGCAGCGCACGCAGGCCATCGACCGCTTCGTGGCCCAGGTGGAGGAGCAGGGCGGCCTGCCGCTCGTCAGCGACGCGCGGGCCGGCCGGCCCCGGGTGGCCTTCTTCGTGCGCGGCGAGGCGGGGCGGAACACCTTCGTCGCGGGCGAGTTCAACGGCTGGTCCGCCACGGCCACGCCGCTGGTGCAGGTGCGGGACACCGACCTGTACGTGGCGGAGGTGGAGGTGCCTCGCACGGGGCCTCAGCCCTACAAGCTGGTGCAGGGGGGCGACTTCGTCGCCGACCCGGGCGCGCGCCACGTGGCGTGGGACAACCTCAACCGCTACGACGTGGGGCAGTTCAACTCGCTCGTCTACCCGGACCTCCAGGACGCCACGAAGGGCCGCCTCACCGCGTGGTACGGCGTGCCTTCCACCGCGCTGGGCGACGCGCGCGACGTCTTCATCTACACGCCCGCGGTGTACGACGGGCGGGAGTGCCCGGCCCTGCCGGTGATGTACCTCCACGACGGCAACGAGAGCCTGACGCGCGAGTCCTTCGCGGAGGCGGCGGACGCGCACTACGCGGCGAGGCCCGCGGACGCGGCGGTGCTCGTCTTCGTGGCGCTGCCCGACCAGGGCGTGCGCCTGGCGCAGTACACCTTCCCGCCCGCGCGCGACCCGGAGTGGCCCACGCCAACGGGGGATGGCTACCTGGCCTTCCTCCGCGACGACCTGATGCCGCGCGTGGAGGCGGCCTGGCGCGTGAAGACGGGGCCGCAGGAGACGGGCATCGCGGGCGCGTCCCTGGGCGGCCTCATCTCCGTGTACGCGGGCTTCCAGATGCCGGAGAAGTTCGGCTTCGTGGGCACCCAGTCCGGCACGCTGTTCTGGCCGCACGACGGCGTGGTGGACCGCGACGACGGCAACGCGATGGTGGTCCGCGCGGGGCAGGAGCCGGTGGTGCCGCTGCGCTTCTACGTGGACCACGGCTCCCCGGTGGCGGGCTGCACGCGGGACGGCGAGGAGGGTGGGGACGACTGCGAATCCAACCTCCTGTTCGTGCAGGCGCTGCGGAGCCGCGGCTACAACGTGATGCACTGGAACGAGCCCGGCGCCGCGCACGACTGGTTCTTCTGGAAGAAGCGCCTGCCGAAGCTGCTGTGCTCCTTCCGCAACGCGGACGCGGCGGTGTGCGGCCTCTAAGCGGGCCGCACGCGGCGGTGCGTGCTCACAGCTTCGCGGCGATGGCCCGGGCCAGCCGGTCCGCGGCCCCCGCGTCGAGCGACAGGAACAGGCGGGGCTCGGTGACCTCCAGCTCCTGGAGCCGCGGCTGGCCCGCGTTGTCGGTGGCCACGTCCACGCGCGCGTAGAGCAGGGGCGGGCCCGCGGCCTCCAGCACGGCCTCCGCCAGCCGCAGCTCCTCCGGATGCTCCGGCGTGAAGGCCACGGGCTCGGAGAAGCCCCGCGGCGCGTCCGCCAGCGTGGGCGGCCGGTGCACCGCGTGGCTGAAGGCGCCGTCGAAGTAGATGTAGCTGCGCTCGCCTTCCTTCTCGAAGGCCGTGAGGTAGGGCTGCACCATGACGTCGCCCTCGCGGGCCAGCTCGGCGACGCGGGCGGTGGCGGTGGCGGCCTGCGCGCGCGGGAAGATGTGCGTCTTGAGCGCGCCCGCGGACACCGCGGGCTTGAGCACCACCGTGTCCCAGCCGCGCTCGGCCGCCAGCGCGCCGACGTCCAGCGTGTCGCCCTGGCGCACCCACGCGGTGGGTGTCACCGCGACGCCCTTCGCCTCCAGCTCCCGCAGGTAGGCCTTGTGCGTGTTCCAGCGCAGCACCGGCGCGGGGTTCTGGAGCTGCGTGAGGCGGCCCACCTTGTCCGCCCAGGCGACGAAGGCGTCCCGGCGCAGGTGGCTGTCCCAGGTGTTGCGCACCAGCGCCAGCCGCACCGTGCGCCAGTCCATGGCCGGGTCGTCCCAGATGACGGGCCTCGCATCCAAACCGAGCGCGGTGAGCGCGGGGAGCAGGCAGGCGTCGAACGGCTCGAGCTGGGGCAGTGCGTGATAGGTGAGGATGGCGACGTCCACGGCGGTGCTCCTGGCGGCGATGGCGACTCAGGCTTGTAGCGCGCCTCGTGGCCGCGCAGTGCGTCACGAGCAGGCGCGTCACGGGTGCGGGCAAGGCCGACACGTCACTCTTACGGATGCCCGTACTTGAGGTGATGTGGGCGGCGTACTCCAGTTCTCAATCCCCATCGGGAACTGGACCTGGGCGGTCAGGTGTCGCTGAAATGTTTCAAGGGGTACGCTCTTCGCGTGCCAAGGACCTGTCACCTTCCCTCGGGCCGGTTCAACCGGGAGACCCACGAGATGAGTATGTCCCCACGTCTATTACTGGCCGCGCTCAGCGCGGTCCTCCTCTTTACCGCCGGATGTGACGGCGACGAGCCGGGCTGCGAAGGCGAGAGCTGCAACCCTCCGCAAGCGGTCTGCGGAAACGGCCGGCAGGAAGCCGGTGAGCAGTGTGACGACGGCAACCGGGTCAACGGCGACGGCTGCGAGAACGACTGTACGCTGACGCCCACGGGCCCGGGCGGGCTCTGTGGCAACGGCCGCCTGGATGGCGACGAGGTATGTGACGACGGCAACACCGTGGACGGTGACGGCTGTGAGTCGGACTGCACGCTGACGATGACCCGCTGTGCCGCCGCGGATGCGCCCGCGCTGCCGGATGGCGCCACCTGCGCGGTGACGCAGGCCGGCTCCTCCGCGCGCCTCTTCACGGGCGTGGTGCTGAAGGATGGCGAGACGCTGCTGGGCGGCCAGGTGCTGGTGGACGCGCAGGGCGTCATCACGTGCGCCGCGTGTGACTGCTCGGCCGCCGCGGGCGCCGCCGAGGCCACGCAGGTGTCCTGCCCGGGCGGTGTCATCTCGCCGGGCCTGGTGAACACGCACGAGCACATCACCTACCCCATGGAGCCGTACGTCGCCCCCGCGGCGAACGCCGAGGAGCGCTACGAGCACCGCCACGAGTGGCGGACGGGCCGCAACGGCCACACGCGCATCACCAGCCCCGCGGCCAGCGCCGCGGACAACGTCCGCTGGGGCGAGCTGCGCCAGATGATGGCCGGCGCCACGTCCATGGCGGGCGCGGGCGGTCAGGCGGGCCTGCTGCGCAACCTGGACGTGAACAACACCGCGCTCCAGGAGGGCCTGGGCGAGGGCGTGGTGGACTCCGACACGTTCCCGCTGAGCGACACCAACGGCAACATGATCGCCACGGGCTGCGGCTACACCGCGCGTCCGACGACGGGCTCGCTGCCGCGCTCGGCCGCGTACCTGCCACACATCTCCGAGGGCATCTCGACGGCGGCGCACAACGAGTTCCTCTGCCTCTCCACCGGCGAAAATGACGTGATGCAGGCGCGCACCGCCGTCATCCACGGCATCGGCCTGACGGCGAAGGAAATCCACCTGATGGGCCAGCGCGGCACGGGCCTCATCTGGTCGCCCCGCTCCAACATCGCGCTGTATGGCGACACGGCCATGGTGTCGGCGTACAAGAACGTCGGCGTCACCATCGCGCTGGGCACCGACTGGCTGCGCTCCGGCTCCATGAACCTGCTGCGCGAGCTCCAGTGCGCGGACTACCTCAACGCCACGCACTTCGCGCGCACCTTCAGCGACGAGGACATGTGGCGCATGGTGACGTCGAGCGCCGCGGACCTGGTGGACGTCTTCGAGAAGACGGGCCGCATCTCCGAGGGCAAGGTGGCCGACCTGGCCATCTTCCAGCTGCGCACCTTCGCCAGCTCGCCGCACCGCGCGGTCATCACCGCGAACCCGGAGCACGTGGTCCTCACCATGCGCGGCGGCAAGCCGCTGTACGGTGACCAGGCGCTCATGGCCGCCCTCAAGGGCGCGGACGCCTGCGACACGCTGGACGTGTGCGGCGCGCAGAAGGAAGTCTGCCTCCAGTCGGAGATTGGGAAGAACCTGGCGGGGCTGACGGCGGGCGCCACGCACAAGTACCCGCTGTTCGCCTGTGGCACGCCGGAGAACGAGCCCTCGTGCTCGCCCCGCCGCGCCTCGCTGGACTCGCGCTGGCCCGCGGTGGTGAACAGGTCCACCAGCTACACGGGTGAGATTCGCGACGCGGACACGGACGGTGACGGTGTCCCCAACAACATCGACAATTGCCCGAACATCTTCAACCCCATCCGCCCCATGGACAACGGCAAGCAGGCGGACACGGACGGCGACGGCATTGGTGACGCGTGCGACCCCTGCCCGCTGGAGGCTGGCAACGCCTGCACCTCGTTCGTGGTGGGCGACGATGACCACGACGGCATCCCGACGTGGCTGGACAACTGCCCGTTCGTCTCCAACCCGGACCAGCTGGACACGGATGGCGACGGCAAGGGTGATGCGTGCGACGCGTGCCCCACCACCCCGAACCCGGGGAACCTGGGCTGCCCGGCCACCATCCACGAGCTGAAGACGCGCGTGAATGGCAACCTGCCGCTGCTGGGCACGCCGGTCTCCATCCCTGACGTGGTCGTCACCGGCGTGGCCAAGGGAGGCGCGAGCACCCAGGGCTACTGGGTGCAGGCGCATCCGCTGCCCGCGGGCGCGAGCGTCGACAACTCCGGCCTCTACGTCTACTCGCCCAAGGGTGACCTCGCGGTGGGTGACCGCATCGACATCAGCTCCGGTACGCTGATTCTCTACTTCGGCCTGCCCGAGCTGACCGAGGTGACGTACGTCAAGCGCAGCACGGGTGGTCAGGCGCCCGCGCCGGTGGTGGTGACCACGGCCGACATCCGGACGGGTGGCCCGCGCGCCTCCGCGCTGGAGGGTGTGCTGGTCGAGGTCCGTGACGTGACGTCCAACACGACGGTGGACGAGTTCGGCCAGTTCCTGGTGAACGAGGCGGGGAACCCCAGCCAGCCGGGCCTGATGATTGACGACCAGGCCTATGCCTTCCCGCCGCCGACGGTGGGGACGCGCTTCGGCGTGCTGCGCGGTGTCCTGACGTACAACTTCAACGACTCCAAGCTCATCCCGCGCTCCGCCGCGGACATGCAGCAGCCGCCGCCGGCCATCACCTCCTTCGGTCCGGACGGCTTCGCCCGGGCGGGCGGCTCCGAGCCGGTGAACACGTTCCCGCAGGCGCTGACGCTGACGCTGGCGTCCGCCTACGGGTCGCCGCTCGACGTCACCATCACCTCGTCCAACTCGGCCGCGCTGAGCGTGCCGGAGGGCCGCGTCACCATCCCCGCCGGTCAGGCGACGGTGACGGTGCCGGTGCTGGCGCAGGCGGCCGCGCAGAGCGTGACGCTGACGGCGAGCCTGGGTGGCTCCACGCAGACGACCACCATCCGGGTGCTGGGGGCCAACGAGCAGCCCGAGGTGCTCCAGGTGAACCCGAACGCGGTGACGATGGTGCCCGGCGGCGAGGTGGTGTTCACGGTGGTGCTGGACCGTCCGGCGCCCGCGAACACCACGGTGGCGCTGAGCGTGAACCCGGGCTCCGGCTTCGGGACCTTCGTCCCCGGCGCCAGCCTGTCGGTGGTGGAGAACGCCACCTCGGCGACGTTCAGCTTCATCGCGGACGCGGCGGCCACGGCCACCGAGCCCGGCACGGTGACGGCCAGCATCGGGGCGAGCAGCGCGAGCGCCACGGTGTCGCTGGACCTGAACGCGGCCCGGCTGACGTCGATGACGCCGTCCTCGGCGGTGACGATTCCGGCGGGCAGCACGCAGTCGTTCACCGTGACGGTGGACCGCGCCGTGCCGGAGGACACGCTGGTGGAGCTGGCGGCCATCGCAGGCGCGGGCGTCCCGGCGTACGGCACGGTGCCGGCCACCGTGACGATTCCGGCGGGCGCCACGGAGGCGACCTTCGTCTTCACCGCGGATGCGCAGGGTGAGGGCACGGGCACGGTGTACGCCTCGCTGTACGGCGTCACCCAGACCACCGAGCTCACGGTGCTGCCGCCGCCTCCGGCGCTCCGCTCCGTGACGCCGTCCGTGGCCACGGTGTACTTCTCCACCACCCAGGTCTTCACGGTGACGCTGGACCGCGCGGCGCAGGCGGGCGGCGCCACGGTGGCGCTGACGCTGGAGCCGGCCACCGGCATGGGGACGCTGTCCAGCGCCTCCGTCAGCATCCCCGAGGGGCAGACGAGCGGCACGGTGACGTTCACCGCGGGTGAGGACCTCATCCAGGGCCGCCTGATTGCCACCTACGCGGGCGTCTCGCGCGGCGCGGACATCGCCGTCGCGGACCGTCCGGCGGTGGACCACATCGTCATCAGCGAGATTTCGGCGCGCGGCGCGACGGCTCAGAACGACGAGTTCATCGAGCTGTACAATCCGACGGGCGCGGACATCACGCTGGACAACTGGAAGGTCCAGTACAAGAGCGCGACGAGCACCACGAACTACTCCGGCTCGGTGGACATCCCGAACGGCACGGTCATCCGGGCCTACGGCTTCCTGCTGCTCGCGCACAACACGGGCTACACCGGCACCGTCACGAAGGACGTCGGTTACGCCTTCGACATGTCCGCGTCGCAGACCGCGGGCGGCCACGTCCGCATCGGTCCGAACCTGGACGCGACCAACCTGAACGACCCGAACACCGTGGACAAGATGGGCTACGGCACGGCGAACCAGCCCGAGGGCAGCGCCGCACCGGCGCACCCCGCCGCGGGCGGAAGCCTCGAGCGCAAGGCGCGTCCGAACTCGACGGCGGAGTCCATGGCGGAGGGTGGCGCCGACGCGCTGGCCGGCAATGGTCACGACACGGATGACAACGGCAGCGACTTCATCATCCGCGCCGTGCGTCAGCCGCAGAACTCGCAGAGCCCGACGGAGCAGCCGTAGCCGTCAGGTGATGGGGTGACAGGGCTGCAGCACGGGCCCTGTCTCCTCGCGCTTCTCGAACGGGCGGGACCCTGATGAAGGGTTCCGCCCGTTTGTTTTTCACGCGCGGCAGGATGAACAGGCGAAGTCAGATTGCGATGAAATCGCTCATGGCAGGGCCGCGCCACCTTCGACCTGGAGCGCCGCGGCGGGGCGGATGGTGGGGTTGATTGTTCGGGGCGTTGTTCTGTAGTCAGGTCTTCTAACTTGAGCCCGGGGCTTGGCACTGCGCCGCTGAAAATGAATCGCTGGCATTATTTCGGGGTCGCGGTTTTCTTGGGTCTGGTCTCCGCTTGGGGGCTGCCATCGTGTCGGCAGTGGTGGCAGATTGATATCTGTCTTGATCGTGGGGGCGCGTGGGATTACGAGGCGGACAGGTGTGATTATGGTCCGTCGACAAAGAGTCCCTACTCAACTCCTCCTCGGTGACGCCTCTACGCGCCCAGGAGCGCAGCCGTAGCTGTCAGGTGATTCCGGGGCAGGGCTGAAGCGCGGGCCCTGTCTCCTCGAGCTTCATGAGCGAGCGGAATCCGGGTTCGGGTTCCGCCCGTTTGTTTTTGGCGCTCACTCCGCCGCGGAGGTGCTGCCAATCCCCGCCGTCATCAAGCGGCTCAGGGATGCCACGGGCAGGTCGAAGTCCATGGAGGCGCGGAAGAGGTTCTGGTGCACGAGCACGCCCAGGAACCCGCCGAGCAGGCTGTGCGCGGTGTGGAGCGCGTCCACGTCCTGGCGGAAGTCGCCTGTCTTCTGGCCGTGGCGGATGATGCCCTCCAGCGTCTTGGCGTAGAGGTCCAGCTTCTCGCGGATGGCCTCCGCCACCTGGTCATTCGAATCCGTCGCCTCGGCCGCGAGCATCGCGAAGAAGATGCCGTATTCACGGTGCTCGCGAAGGAAGCGGTGGGCGCGCTCGGAGATGCGCTGGAGTTGCTCCATCGCCGGGGGCTGACGCAAGTCCCCCAGGGGTTGGAATTCGCGCAGGCAGCGCTGGTGCAATTCCTCAATCGCAGCCAGCAGCAGGTCTTCCTTGGTGGGGAAGTGCCAGTACAGCGCGCCGGGCGTCATCCGGATGGCGCGGGATAAGTCCGCCATCGTCGTCGCGAGAAAGCCCCTGCGCGCGAAGAGCTGGATGGCGGCCTCCAGAATCTCCATGCGCGTGCGCGCTGCGCGCTCTTGTTTCAGCTCTCGCTGGGCTGGTTCCCTGGCCATACCCGGCGAATCTATGCATCACGCCAACAGTGTCACCCGGACGATTTCGGGCGGCGCGCCGACGCGCAGCGGCGGACCCCAGAAGCCTGTTCCCCGGCTGACATACAAGTGCCGGTCACCTTCGTGAAACAGGCCCGCGTCGTGTTCCCAGATGGCGGACACCGCCAGCGTGAAGGGGAAGAACTGACCCCCGTGGGTGTGCCCGGAGAGCTGCAACCCCACACCCTGCTGGGCCGCCACCTTCCAATTCGAGGGCTGGTGCGCCAGCAGCACCGAGGCCCGCTCCACGTCGCGCCCCGCCATCGCCGTGTCCAGGTCGTAGGACTGTTGGAAACCCATCTTCCCCGCGGACCAGTCATCCACGCCCAGCAGGTCGAAGGACGCCGCCGCGTCACCGATGCGCACGTGGCGGTTGCGCAGCACCTGCACCCCCATGCCCTCCAGCGCGTCCGACCACGCCGCCGCGTTCCAGTAGTACTCGTGGTTGCCGGTGACGAAGTAGGTGCCGTGGCGCGACTTCAGGTTGGAGAGCGCGGACACCGCGGGCGACAGCGACGCCACGTGCCCGTCCACCAGGTCGCCCGTGATGCACATCAGGTCCGGGCGCAAGTCGTTGCAGCGGCGCACCAGCTCATCCATGAAGCGGCGCCGGATGACGGGGCCCACGTGGATGTCGCTCAGGTGGACGAGGGTGAAGCCATCCAGCGCCTTGGGCAGCCCGGGCAGCTTCACCGCCACCTCGTTCACCACTGGCGGATGGAACGCGCTCCACATGCCAAAGCCCGTCACGCCGCCCGCGGCGAGCACCGCTCCCCCGGCCGTGGCCCGGGCAAGGAAGCGGCGGCGGTCCGCATCCACCGAAGCGCCCGCCACGGTGGCGACGGGCTCCTCCGCGCCGCGCGTGGGCGGCGGCTCCACGACCGCGGGGCGCGACACCACCTCCGTGCCCGTGGCCGCCAGTGCCCCCCGCGCCTCGGTGGCGCCAGCCGTGTGCGCCTGTCCCTCGTCAGCCACCGCCGCCTGAGCGTTCGTTCCCGAGCGCGCGCGTGCGAGCCGGGCCGCCACGCGCCGTGCGCCGCTCAGCACCCAGAGTGAGAGCAGCAGGTAGATGGACATGCCCATCCACGTCCACACCGCCGTGGCCACGGCGAACGTGGCGTCCATGGGGATGAAGCGCGTCACCGACCACGAGAGAATCAGCGGCACGGCCAGGGCCGTCATCAGCGTCATGCCCGCACGGCGCCATGTCCGGTGCTCCGACGTGTCCGCGAAGAGGCGCCGGTAGAGGTAGACGTGAGCGGCCACGGTGGCGATGCAGGTGATGACGGCGAAGAGGATGAAACGCGCGGTGTCCATGCGGGGCTTCATCCTCCCTTTCGGACGACGCACCGCAATGCAATCCGCGTGAAGAAGTGTGAACGTCGGGTACACGGACAGCGCATCAATCCGTGCTCAGCGTTCGCACGCGTGTGACTGGGGCAATCGCGACCCGAAGTTCGCCGCGTCAGGTGATGTCGCAGTGCAGGCAAGAGAGCGCGGAGCCGGGTTCTCGCGATACAAGTAACGGCGTATCGGCCGGAGACATCGGCTCATCGGAAGAGCGCTCAGCCGCCGCTGCCCCCGTGGATGGCGATGAGCCCGGTGAACACGTTTTGACGCGGAGGAACCCTTGCCCCTGGACATGAAGGCGGGAACGCGCTGCCTGTGGACGTTGCTGTTGAGCGCGCTGCTGGTGGCGGGCTGCGAACCCAACGGCGACGCTGTGTCATCACCGCCGAAGCCCCGCGCCATGAATGCCCTGCGGCTTTCCGCGCCGCTGTCGCCCATGCGCATCGCCGCGGGCGCGCAGCACTCGCTGTTCCTGACGCCCTCGGGAGCGGTCTGGGCCTGGGGTGGCAACAGCGCCGGACAGCTGGGCGGCGCGGACACCGCGTTCCAACGCCTGTCACCCGCGCGGCTCCCGGTGCTCGAGGGCATCGTGTCGGTGGTGTCGGGGGACGCGCACTCGCTGGCGCTGGGCGCGGATGGCACGGTGTGGACGTGGGGCAGCAACAGCTCGGGTCAGTTGGGCGACGGCACCACCACGGACCGCGCCGAGCCGCGGCGCGTGGAGGGCCTCGACGACGTGGTGGCGGTGGCGGCCGGAGACTTCCACTCCCTGGTGCTGCGGTCGGACGGCACGGTGTGGGCGTGGGGCACGAACTTCCATGGCCAGCTGGGCCAGGGCCATACCCAGACGGGCCTGTGGCCCAAGCCCGTGCCGGGGCTGGAGGGCGTGGTGGCGCTCGCCGCCGGCTTCGACTTCACGCTGGCGGTGCACGCGGATGGCGGCGTGTCCTCGTGGGGCGCCAATGCGTCGGGGCAGCTCGGTCTCGGCACGTTCACCCAGCGCCTGTCACCCGAACGGATTCCGAACCTCACCGGCATCACCTCGGTGGCGGCGGGCACGTACCACGCGGTGGCGCTGGGGAAGGACGGGACGGTGTGGACGTGGGGGAGCAACAGCTCGGGCCAACTGGGCGATGGCACGTGGAGCGACCGCGCCGTGCCCGCGCCGCTGCCTGGCGTCGGCGGCGCCCGCGCGGTGGCGGCGCTGGACTCGGGCGCGCTGGCGTTGCTGGAGGACGGCGAGGTGCTCGCCTGGGGCGCCAACAGCGCGGGGCAGTTGGGGGATGGTGACACCGCGGACCGGTCCACGCCCTCGCGGGTGCCGGAGCTGTCCGCCGTGACGGCGGTGGTGGGTGGCGCGCAGCACGCGCTGGCGCTGCGCAAGGACGGCACGCTGTGGGCGTGGGGCGGCGGGCTCGCGGGCCAACTGGGCCACGGGGGCTCGGAGCGGCATGTCGTGCCCGCGACGGTGATGGGGCTGACGAACGTCACGTCGATGGCCACGGGCAGCTTCCACTCCCTGGCCGCGCTGGAGGACGGCTCCGTCTGGGCCTGGGGCCGCAACAGCTACGGACAGCTCGGCGACGGCACCACCACCGAGCGTCACGTGCCGGTGCGCGTGCTGGGGCTCCCCAGCGTGCGGGTGGTCGCGGCCGCGGGACATCACTCCATCGCGGTGGCGATGGATGGCACTGTGTGGACGTGGGGCCGCAACGCCGCCGGGCAGTTGGGAGATGGCACCACGCGGGACCGCGCGCGCCCGGCGGCCGTGCCGGGGTTGACGTCGGTCCTGGCCGTGGCGGCGGGAGGCGGTCATGTGCTCGCGCTGCAGGGCGACGGCGCTGTCTGGGCCTGGGGCTACAACGCGCTGGGGCAGCTGGGCGATGGCACGTCGTTGGACCGGCTGACGCCGGTGCGCGTGCCCGGCCTGTCGCCCATCCAGTCGGTGGCCGCCGGGACCTACTTCTCCATGGCCCTGTCGAGCGACGGCGCGGTGTGGACCTGGGGCGAGGGCTTCGAGGGCCAGCTGGGGGATGGCGGCGGCGTGCAGCGGCTGTCGCCGGTCGCGGTCAAGGGGCTGTCGGACATCCGGGGCATCTCCGCGGGCTCATCGCACGCGCTCGCGGTGCGCGGCGATGGCACCGTCTGGGCGTGGGGCGACAACGGCGATGGCCAGCTCGGAGACGGCTCCTGGATGGACCGCTTCTCGCCGGTGCAGGTGCGGGGCCTGACGGGCATCACCGCCGTCAGCGGCGGCCGCTCCCACTCGCTGGCGCTGCACGGCGACGGCACGGTGCGCGCGTGGGGCTCCAACGGCTATGGGCAACTGGGCGACGGCACGCTGACCTCGCGCGTCCTGCCCTCGCTCATCCCCGGCCTGTCGGGCGTCCAGGCGCTGCACCCCGGACACCTGCACGTGCTCGCGCTGCACGAGGACAAGACGCTGCGCGGGTGGGGCTACAACCGCTTCGGCCAGCTGGGGCTGGGCGCCGCGGGCTGGAGCTCGCGGCCCGTGCAGGTGCGGAGCATTGGCCGGGTGGAGCGGCTGGCCGTCGGCCGCGCGCACGCGCTGCTGGTCCGCGCGGATGGCTCGGTGGTGGCCTGGGGTGAGAATGCGTCGGGCCAGTTGGGGGACGGCGGCACCATCCACGGCGCGCGGGCCCTCACGGTGCGTGGCGTGTCCTGCGCGCGCTCGGTCGCCAGCGGCAGCCGGCATTCGCTGGCGCTGGCGTGTGACGGCACCGTGTGGGCTTGGGGCGCGAACGGCCGGGGGCAGCTCGGGGATGGCACCACCTCCCCGCGCGTGGCGCCCGTGCGGGTGGAGGGGCTCGAGAGCATCGTGGCCGTGGCGGGCGGCGGTGACACGTCGCTGGCGCTGCGCAGCGACGGCACGGTGTGGGCCTGGGGTTCGAACGCGTCCGGACAGTTGGGTGACGGCACCGTGGAGGGCCGGCTGGCTCCGAGGCGCATCGAGGCGCTCACGGACGTGATGGTCATCGCGCTCGGTGAGTCCCACGCGCTGGCGGTGGGCGAGGATGGCACCGCGTGGGCCTGGGGTTCGAATGCGTCCGGGCAGTTGGGGGACGGCGGTGAGACGCCGAGCCTGCTCCCGGCGCGGGTGAAGGGCCTGGACGGCGTGGCGAGCGTGGCGGCCGGCCGCGCGTTCTCGCTGGCGGTGCGCGGCGACGGCACCGCGTGGGCCTGGGGCGCCAACGAGTCCGGCCAGCTGGGCGACGGGACGAATCAGCCGCGCTACGTGCCCACGCGCATCGCGTCCGTGAAGGGCCTGCGCGCGGTGTCCGCGGGCGCGCACCACGCGATGGCGGTGGGCGATGACGGCGGGGTGTGGTCGTGGGGTGACAACACCCTGGGGCAGCTGGGGGATGGCTCCTCGGCGCTCACGGTGATGTGGCCGCGGCGGGTGGCGGAGCTGCAAGACGTGGAGACCGTGGCCGCGGGGGAGCAGTTCTCCGTGGCCGTGGTCCACGACGGGACGGCCCTCGCGTGGGGGAGCAACGAGTATGGCCAGCTCGGGGACGGGAAGACGGGGCCTCGGCTGTCGCCCGCCGAGGTGAAGATTGGGGGCTCCAAGGCGCGGACCGTGGTCGTGGTTCGCGCCTGGGGCCAGCACGCCGTGGCGCTGATGGCGGACGGCACGGTGCAGGCATGGGGAAACAACGCGTCGGGCCAGCTCGGCGATGGCACCACCACGCGCCGGGCCTCGCCCGCCGAGATTCGTGGGTTGACCCGGGTGACGGCCGTGTCCACGGGCGCCTGGCATTCGCTGGCGCTGCGCCTCGATGGCACCGTCTGGGCCTGGGGCGCCAACGGCTTCGGGCAACTGGGGGATGGGACGACGGCCGACCGCGCCGTGCCGGTCCAGGTGCAGGGGCTGCGGGACGTGGTGGCCATCGCCGCGGGCGGCTACCACTCCCTGGCGGTGCGTTCGGATGGCACGGTGTGGGCGTGGGGGTACAACCCCTTCGGCCAATTGGGCGACGGCACCGCCGAGTCCCGCGCCCTGCCACTCCGGGTGGAGAAGCTCGAGGGCGTGCAGGCCGTGACGGGGGGAGATCACCACTCGCTCGCGCTGCACGTGGACGGCACCTTGTCGGTGTGGGGCCACAACGCGTCGGGCCAGCTGGGCGATGGCACGGTGACCGACCGTTACACCCCCGTGAGGGTGAAGGGCGTGGAGGGCCTGACGGAGGTGCGCGCGGGCGCGGCGCACACCCTCGCGCTGGGCAAGGACGGCACGGTGTGGACGTGGGGCGACAACACCCATGGCCAGTTGGGCGATGGCCCGAGAGGGGGCCGGATGCGGCTCGTGCCGAGGCCGGTGCCGGGCCTGCCCGCGGCGACCGCCATTGGCGCGGGCGCCTGGCACTCGTTCGCCTCAGGGCCGGAGGCGGGGGCCTTCACGTGGGGCCGCAACTCGCATGGCCAGTTGGGCGTGGGCGACAACGCACCGCGCGCGGAGCCGCAGCGCATGCAGGCGCTGTCGGGGCTCAGGGTGATTGCCGGCGGCGCGGACACCTCCCTCGCGATGACCCACGAGGGCGTGGTGCTCAGCTGGGGCTCCAGCCTCCACGGCACCCTGGGGCTGGGCGTGCTGGGACAGCGTCCGTCACCTGGGCCGGTGGTGTTGCCCTAGAGCGTGCGGCGGATGGGGCGGATGCGGACCCGGTACTTCTTCGGGGGCCGCGTCCGCAGCCGGGCCCGGTACGTGCCGAGGGCGCGCCGGGGGGAGCGGGTGCGGCGGCTCACGGGTTTTCGGGGGCCTGCGCCGGGGGTGTGTCGACGAGGAGCTTTCATTTGGAAACCGGCGAGGACAGCTCCGAGCCAATCTGTTGCCACTCGTGGGCGTAGGCGCCCCGCGCGAAGGAGCGCAGGTCCTCGGCCGTCACGGTACCGCGCGCCATCGCCGTGTCGAGTGCGCGCACCACGGCGCTGCGGTGCGGCTGCTCCACGTAGGGGTTGCCCTCGCGGAACACCTCACCGAAGAGGGACTCCAGGCGGCCGTCCTGCTTCAGGCGCTCCACGATGCGGGCCTGCGAGGCGGGCTCGTTCGCGTGCGCGTGGAGCATGGCGGAGGCCAGCCCGCCCTGGGCGTCCGCGTCGGGGAACTCGGAGAGCAGCTCCAACTCCGCGTCCGCCCCCGCGACAGCGGAGGCGTCCAGCGGCGGCGAGGGCGGCGGGGCCGTCACGGCGCGGTGCGCGGTGGGGCGGGCGGGCTCGAAGTCGCTGCGGCCCTGGAAGGGCTGCACGGCGCGGTGGACCTGCGCGCCCTGCGTCGCCTTGGCGGCGGTGCCGGCGTCCTGCCGGTCCGGCGTGCTGGTGCGCTCAGTCACCAGACCCTTGGGCGAAGACGGACGGTTACCACCATCAATGCGAGACATGGGGGGCTCCAGGGCGGGGACCGGCCGCGGACAGCGCACCGGGATGACCCATGTAGGTTATCGGCGGCCCCCGGGCTCCAGTTGCGTCCTGCTCCGAAATCCCAGTGAATTCCGGGGCTTGGCGGTGGAGGGAGGGAAGTGCCGCTCCAGGCCGTGTACCAGTTCCTCGCGCCAGGCGGGGTAGTTATGACCGCCGCTGTACTCCCGAAGCGTCACCTGGTGGCCGGCCTCCGACAGCAGGGGCGCGAGGCGCTGGTTGCCCTCCAGCAGCCCTTCGAAGCGGCCGCAGTCCAGCCAGATGTCCAAGGGGTGGCGGGGGGCGTGCCGGGCCAGGTCGAAGACGACGAAGTCATGGCCCTCCACGCTGAAGGCGCCGGACTGGGACAGCACGTGCCCGAAGACGTCTGGCAGGCGCAGGCCGGTGTAGAGCGCCATCAGCCCGCCCAGGGACGCGCCCAGCACCGCGTGGACGCCGGGGGCGCGCCGCTCATCCAGCAGGGACAGCTTCTGGCGGGCCAGCGGGAGCACCTTCCACCGCAGCAGGCCCACCGTGTACTCACTGCAGGTGTACTCCATGCTGCGCGTCTCGCCGCCGTTGCACACCAGCGCCAGGGCCACCGGGCGCATGCGGCCTTCGGCCACCAGCGTGTCCACCAGCTCCGGGAGCCGCACGCGGCGCAGGTAGTCCTCGCCGTCGTACACCACCAGCAGCGGCACCGGCGCGTCGGTGGGCGGCGCGTACAGGTACACCTGCCGCTGGCCCGGCAGGTCCAGGTCGCCGGTGTCCACCACGTGCCGGGTGACGCGGCCCCGGGGCGCGCCGCGAGGGTGCCGGGACGGCAGCACCGAGCGGGCCTGGGGCATGCGGAACGAATGGTTGACGCCGCCAAAGCCGTTGTCGGAGGGACTCCGGTTGAGCGGGTCCTCCACGCGCCGGCCGCGCGCGTCCTCCAGCGCGTATTCGACGTAGGCGTCCGAGGGCAGCTTCAGCGTGCGGGCCCACAGGCCGGGCGCCACGCGCTTGAGGGGCAGCGGCTTGCCGCGCCAGTCCTGGAAGTCGCCCTGGAGGCAGACGGGGCCGCGGCCACGCCACACGAAGGTGGCGGTGTCCGAGTCGATGACGGGCGTGCCCTCGGCCTGCGCCCGCGCCTCCAATGTCTTCGCGTCCATCCGCGCAACCTAGGTCAGCAGGTCGCGCAGCGCTCCCTCCAACTCCGGATGGCGGAACACGAAGCCCGCCTTCTGGGCCCGCGTGGGCAGCACGCGCTGGCCCTCCAGCACCACCTTCGCCATCTCCCCCAGCGTGGCCTTGAGCATGAAGCCCGGCACCCGCACCACGGAGGGCCGTCCCAACACGTGGCCCAGCGTGTGCGCGAAGAAGGTGTTGGGCACGGGCGTGGGCGCGGTGGCGTTCACCAGGCCCTCCACCTCCGTGTGGACCGCGGTGAAGAGCAGCAGGTCCTGCGCGTCGTCGCGGTGCACCCAGCTCACGTACTGCTCGCCGCTGCCCACCGGGCCGCCCGCGCCCATGCGGAAGGGCGGCAACATCTTGTGGAGCGCGCCGCCGTCCGGGTGCAGCACCACGCCCATGCGCACCACCGCGGTGGAGATGCCCGCCTCGCGCGCCTGGAACGCCTCCGCCTCCCAGTCCACGCACACGCGGGCCAGGAAGTCGTCGCCCGGCGCGCTGTCCTCCGTCAGCGGCTCCGCGCCGCGCGTGCCGCCGTAGAAGCCAATGGCCGACGCGGACACGAACCGCTTCACGGTGCCCGCCTCCCGCATCGCCGCCACCACCGCGCGCGTGCCACGCACCCGGCTGTCGTGGATGCGGTGCTTGCCCTCGTGCGTCCAGCGCTGGGCCACCGGCTCGCCCGCCAGGTGGATGACGGTGTCCGCGCCCGCCAGGGCCTCGGCGGGCAGGGGCTGGTAGGTGTCGTAGTAGGCGCCCGTCACACCGGCGGGCAGGCCGGCCAGGGCCCGCTCGACGTTCCGGGCCAGGACGTGCACCGTGTGCCTCTGGTCCAACAAACGTTGGACAAGCCCTGTACCCAGGAAGCCGCTCGCGCCGGTGACGGCCACCTTCACGGGGTGGGCTCCGAGGGCGCGGGGGTGTTCAGGTCCACGCCCACCAGGCGGCTCAGGACGGCGAAGAAGGCCGTCTGCTCATCGTCCTTCATCCGGCCCGAGTGCCGGTAGACGAGCGCGCCCTGCGCGTCCAGCAACACGATGTTCGACGTCTTCACCGGCAGCTTCCAGGGGGCCTTTCCCAGCGTCCCATCCATGTCCACCAGGATGGGCACGCCGATCTTCTTCTCCTCGTCACGGACGAAGGAGAGGGCAATCTGGCGGGCTGGAAAAAAGTCGAAATTCTGAAGGTTTGCGACGGCCAACACCCAGGCGGCGTCCAGAATCCCGCGCTCCTGTCCCCGAGCGAACAACTCCTTCTTCAGGGGGGCGTTGAGCTTGGTCGAGTCCTTGTCCTCGTAGAAGAGAATGACGGGCTTTCCGCGCCACTTGGACAACTGGACCTCTTTCCCCGCGGAGGTCTTCAACGTCGCGTCCACCGGCGATGAGGCCGGTGCCGCACCCAGCGCGCTCCCCGCGGCCAGGGAGACGGTCAGCGCGCCTGCGATCCACGCCTTCATGAAGGGACTCCTGTGTACAAGGTTATCGCGAACCTTAGACATACCCTTGACAAACTCTGGACGCAAACGCTACCTCTAGGAAACAAAGGAACAGGACCTTCGGAGGAAAGAAGCATGGCACTCACGCTTCCTGATGCTCAGCCATCGCCGGGCCTGCTTCCGTTGGAGCGAGCCTGGCTGCAGTTGGTGCAGGCGGAGGTGGAGACCTCGCTGGCGGAGCTGTTCGAGCTCCCCGACGAGGCCCACCTGGACGGACGTTGGACGCAGGCGTTGGCGCAGGCCCGGGCGTATGCGCTGCGGCCCGCCAAGCGGGTGCGGCCGGCGCTGGTGATGGCCGGATACTGCCTGGCGCGGGGGAGCACGGCGGTGCCCGCGGGCCTGTGGCGGTTCGCGGCCGGCCTGGAGCTGCTGCACACCTTCCTCCTCATCCACGACGACGTGGCGGATCAGGCGGAGCTGCGCCGGGGCGGGGCGGCCCTGCACCGCATGCTGGCGCCAGGCCGCGCGGGCGAGGACCTGGCCGTGGTGGTGGGCGACCACCTCTTCGCGCGCGCCCTGGAGGCCATGCTGGGCTCGGGCCTGCCGGGCGTGGCGGGCGTGGTGCAGTACAACCTGGCCGTTTGCCGTCACACCGCGGCGGGGCAGTACCTGGACCTGGACCTGAGCCGCGCGCCGCTGGGGGAGGTGACGCTCTTCCAGACGCTGCGCGTGGCGCACCTCAAGACGGCGCGCTACGGCTTCTGCGCCCCGCTGGTCTGCGGGGCCATGCTGGGCGGTGCCACCACCGGCCTGGTGGAGGGGCTGGAGCGCGTGGGCCGTCACGTCGGTCTTGCCTACCAGCTTCGAGACGATTTGCTGGGCCTTTTTGGTGATTCCGCCGTGGCGGGCAAGGCCGCCGATGGCGACTTCCTGCAAGGCAAGCGGACCTTTCCCGTGCTGGCCGCCTTCGCCCGCGCGGGCGCCGCCGAGCGCGCGGAGCTGGAGGCGCTCTGGGCGCTGCCGGCGGAGCAGAAGGACGCGGCCGCGCTGGCCCGCGCCCGCGCGCTGGTGGAGTCCTGCGGAGGCCGGGCCGCGTGCGAGCGCATGGTGGAGCGGGCTTCCCGCGCCGCGCGCCGTTCGCTGCTGGCCCTGCCCAACCCCAATGGCGTGAGGGATTTGCTGGACGCCCTCATCGCCCGGCTGGCCCACCGCGCCGCCTGAGGACGTCATGAGCGCATCGACACAGGGCAGACGCGTCGTGGTGGTGGGCGCGGGCGTGGGCGGGCTGGCCGCGGCCGCGCGGCTGGCGCACCAGGGCTTCGACGTCCAGCTCCTCGAGAAGACGGGCGGGCCGGGCGGGCGCTGCAACCGGTTGCAGGTGGACGGCTTCACGTGGGACCTGGGCCCCACCATCGTGCTGATGCCCGAGGTCTTCGAGGAGACCTTCCGCGCCGTGGGGCGGCGCATCGAGGACTACCTGACGCTGCTCAAGTGCGACCCGAACTACCGGGTGCACTTCCGGGACGGCTCGGACGTCACCTTCACCTCCGAGCTGTGCGCCATGGGCCGCGAGCTGGAGCGGGTGGAGCCGGGCAGCTACGCGCGCTACCTCGCCTTCCTGGCCCAGGGCCGCGTCCAGTACCGCACCAGCCTGGACCACCTGGTGGGCCGCAACTACGCGGGCCTGCGCGACTACTTCTCGCCCCGCGTGCTCGCCCGCATCTTCCAGGTGCGCGCCCACCGCCGCATGTACGGCGACGTCAGCCGCTACTTCCAGGATGAGCGCCTGCGCGCGGCGATGACGTTCCAGACGATGTACCTGGGCGTGTCGCCCTTCGCGTCGCCCGCCGTCTACGGCCTGCTGCCCTTCACCGAGCTGGGCGTGGGCATCTGGTTCCCCAAGGGCGGCCTGTACGCCATCCCCCAGGCGCTGGAGCGGCTGGCGCTCGAGGAGGGCGTGCGCATCCGCTACGGCGCTCCCGTGGAGCGCATCCTCACCAGCGGGGGCCGGACCCAGGGCGTGCGCCTGGAGGGCGGCGAGGTGGTGGAGGCGGACGCGGTGCTGTGCAACGCGGACCTGCCCTACGCGTACGAGAAGCTGCTCGACCCGCAGGCGACGACGCTCAAGCGCAAGGAGAAGCTGCGCTACACGTCCAGCGGCTACATGCTCTACCTGGGCCTGAAGCGGCGCTACCCGGAGCTGCTCCACCACAACGTGGTGTTCGGCCGCGACTACAAGGGCTCCTTCGACGACATCTTCGAGCGCTTCCGCGTCCCCGAGGACCCGAGCTTCTACCTCAACGTGCCCACGCGCACGGACGCGTCCCTGGCGCCGGAGGGCAAGGACTCGCTCTACGTCCTGGTGCCCGTGCCGCACCAGCACCCGGGCATGGACTGGAAGGTGGAGGGGCCCAAGGTGCGCGCGAAGTTCTTCGCCCGCATGGCGGAGCTGGGCTTCCCCTCGCTGGAGTCGGACATCGAGGTGGAGCGCGTGTTCACGCCGGATGACTGGGCGGGCACGTTCAACCTGGCCAAGGGCAGCGCCTTCGGCCTGTCGCAGAACTTCACGCAGATTGGCCCCTTCCGTCCGGCCAACCAGGACGCGCGGGTGAAGAACCTCTTCTTCGTCGGCGCGTCCACGCAGCCGGGCACGGGGCTGCCCACGGTGCTCATCTCCGCGCGGCTGGTGACGGAGCGGTTGATGACGTGGGCCCAGTCGCAGGGCGTGGCCCTGTCGCCCCGGAGCGCGTCCGCCGCGCTCCTCCCCGGGGTGGCGGCATGAGCCCTCCGGCCGACATGGCGCTGGTGGCGCAAGGCTACGTGCGGGCGAAGCAGGTGACGCGGCACCACGCCAAGAGCTTCTTCTTCGCCTCGTACCTGCTCTTCGGGCTGCGGCGGAAGGCGGCGTTCGCGCTGTATGCGTTCTGCCGGCGCCTGGACGACATGGTGGATGGTGACGACGCGGCGAGCGCGGCCGAGGCGTTGCCGTCGCGGCTGGCGCGGGCGCGGCAGCGCGTGGCGGAGCTGTACCTGTCCATGCCGGAGCTGGCCTCGCGCGAGCTGGGGCCTCCGGCGGAGCGGGTGAAGGTGGCCGAGGCCGCCACGCCCTGGGACGCGGGGGAGTTCGCCGCGCTCGAGCACACGGTGCGGCACTACCGGATTCCGGAGCAGCCCTTCCAGGACCTCATCTCCGGCATGGAGATGGACCTCACGCTGCACCGCTACACCACCTGGGCGCAGCTGGACCTCTACTGCTACCGCGTGGCGGGCGTGGTGGGGTTGATGCTGACGCCGGTGCTGGGGTGCTCGGACGCGGCGGCGGTGGAGCCCGCGGCGGACCTGGGCCGGGCCATGCAGCTCACCAACATCCTCCGCGACGTGCGCGAGGACCTGGAGCGCGGCCGGGTGTACCTGCCCGCCGAGGAGCTGGCCGCCTTCGGCCTGTCGGAGGAGGACCTGCGGCGCGGGCAGGTGGACGCGCGCTGGCGGTCCTTCATGCGCTTCCAGGTGGAGCGCTCGCGGGCGTACTACGCGCGCGCGGCGGCGGGGGTGCACTACCTCACCGGCTTCGGCAGCCAGCGGATGGTGCGGCTGATGGGCGCCATCTACGGCGACATCCTCCGCGACATCGAGGCGCGCGACTACGACGTGTTCAGCGCCCGCGCCCACGTGACGACGCGCCGCAAGCTCGCGCTGGCCTCCGCGGCCCTGGTGCTGCCCCGGGCGGTGCTGCCGGTGCCCCAGGGCGAGGTGCGGATGCCCTTGCTGCCCACCGGGACGGGAGGCCTGTCATGAAGCGCAACCGCGTGGCGGTGGTGGGCGGCGGCATTGGCGGACTGACGGCCGCGGCCCTGCTGGCGAAGGACGGGCACGAGGTGACGCTGTTCGAGCGCGGCGCGTCGCTCGGCGGCAAGGCGCAGGCCGTCACGGTGGAGGGCCTCACCCTGGACACGGGGCCCACGCTGCTGACGCTGCCGGACCTGGTGCGCGGCACCTTCCTGAAGCTGGGGGCGGAGGACCTGCTGCCGCGCTTCACGGAGCTGGAGCCGCAGTGCACCTACCGCTTCGAGGACGGGCGCGAGTTCACCGCGCACAAGGACCTGGAGCGCACGGCCCAGAGCGCGGCGGGGCTGCAGGCCAGCGAGGCGGAGGGCGTGCGGCGCTTCTACGCGGAGGCCTCGGCCATCTGGCGGGCCGCGGGTGAGCCCTACCTGGAGGCCCCCTTCGAGGGCCTGGCCGGCTTCATGGCGCGCGTGGCGAAGCGCGGCGTGGGCGCCGTCCTGGCCGGGATGAAGATGGGCACGCTCCACGAGCTGGCGGTCCGGCACTTCAAGACGGACGCGATGCGCCAGTACGTGGGCCGCTTCGCCACCTACACGGGCGCGTCGCCGTACGAGGCGAGCGCGGCCTTCGCGCTCATCCCGCACATCGAACATGCCTACGGTGTCCACCACGTGCGCGGCGGCATCGGCGCGCTGGTGGAGGCGCTGGGGCAGGCCGCGCGCCGGCTGGGCGTGCGCATCCACCTGGGCACGCGGGCCCGCTTCGAGCGCACGCGCGAGGGCTACCAGGTGGGCCCCGCCGAAGGCACCGAGCGCTTCGACAGCGTGGTGGTGAACGCGGACCCGCTGGAGCGGCTCGCGCGCACCGAGGAGCCCCTGGCGCTGTCCGGCTTCGTGCTGCTGCTGGACGTCGAGGGCCGCCCCGCGCTGCCGCACCACACGGTGCTCTTCGGGGGCGACTACCGGCGCGAGTTCGACGAGCTGTTCAGCGGGCAGCTCGCCTCCGACCCGACGGTGTACTTCTGCAACCCCTCCGCCACGGACGACAGCATGGCGCCGGCGGGGCGCACCGGGCTCTTCGTCATGGTGAACGCGCCCGCGCTCCCCATGGACGCTCAGGGCGCGGAGCAGGCGGCCCGGAGCTGGGAGGAGGACGTGGAGCGCGTGAAGGCGCAGATGCTCGCGCGGCTGTTCCAGCACTACCCCGCGTTGCAGGGGCGGGTGCGCGTCATTGGCCAGCGCTCGCCGGTGGACCTGGCCGCGCAGGGGGCGCCGGGCGGCTCCATCTACGGCTTCCTGCCGCATGGGAAGTTCGGTCCCTTCCGCCGGCCTCGCATCCGCGGCGACACGCCGGGCCTGTTCTTCGCGGGAGGTGGCACGCATCCCGGTGGCGGCGTGCCGCTGGTGATGTTGTCCGGGCGCTTCGCCGCGGAGCTGGCCTCGCAACACCTGCGGAGGAGCGCATGAACCGACTTTCCCGATTGCCCGCGCTGCCCGAGGTGGCGGGCGCCTACCGCTGGTTCTACGCGGACGTCACCGCGGGGCCCTACAGCGCCGTGTGCATCTTCATGCTCGGCTCGCTCTTCTCGCCCCGGTACTCGGTGGCGGCGCGGCGGGGCGGACGGCCGCTGGAGCACAGCGCGGTGAACTTCGCGCTGTACCACGAGGGCGTGCGCCGGCTGTGGGTGCTCAGCGAGTACGCGCAGGCGGAGCTGGAGGCGCCGGGCCGGCTGCGCATCGGCCGCTCCACGCTGTCGTACTCGGACGCTGGCGCGGTGCGCATGGACGTGGATGACTGGACGGCGCCGTGGGGCCGGCCGGTGCGCGCGAGCCTGACGATGGAGCCGCGGACGCCCGTGGGCGAGGTGGTGCAGTTGATGCCCGGGCTCCCGCATTACTGGCAGCCGCTGGCGCCGCGCGCGGAGGCCCGGCTGGAGGTGTCGTCGTTGGGCATCGAGGCCGACGGCCTGGGCTACCACGACACCAACCACGGTGAGGAGTTGCTGGGCGCCCGGCTGTCGGGCTGGCACTGGACGCGGACGCACCGCGAGGACGAGACGGTGGTGGACTACCACCTGCCCGAGGGCGTCGCGCCGCTGCGCATGGTGGCGGGCGCGTGTGGCGTGCGCTGCGAGCGAGGACCCAATCCGGAGTCGCGTCCCACCAACATCACCGGCTGGGGGCTGCGCGTGCCGTCGCGGCTGCAGGCGGGGAACATCGTCGTGGGGCAGCCGAAGCTGCTGGAGTCGTCGCCCTTCTACGCTCGGTTGGAGGCGCGCACCGGCCCGCTGGATTCCATGGGCGAGGTGGCGGACTTCCGCCGCTTCCACTCGCCCTTCATTCGCTGGATGGCGCACTTCCGCACGCGCATGGGACGGGCGGCATGAGCGCGCTCGTCCTCGCGTCCCTCGTCTGGTGTGGCGTGGCCGCGGGCTTCAGCGCGGTGGCGTGGGTGCGCCTGTCGAGGTCGCGCGCGGGGACGGCGCCCTCCGCCGGCGCGCTGCCGCCGGTGCTGCTGCTGCGCCCGGTGGATGCGCCCACGCCGCGGGAGCTGGAGAACCTGGCGCAGCCCATCGACTACGCCGGGCCGCTGGAGCAGGTCGTCGTCTCGCCCTACCGCCCCCGGCTCGCGCCCGGCGTGCGCTGGCTGCCCAGCGACCCGCTGACGCCGAACCGGAAGGTGGGGCACCTGCTGTACGCGCTGGACGTGCTGCCCCTGGAGGGCCGCGTGGTGCTGTCCGTGGACGCGGACGTGGCGGTGACGGGCGCGCTGGTGGAGGGACTGGCGGCGCCGGTGGCCGCGGGCGCGGCGCTGAGCACCGCCGCGCCGCTGCCCGTGGGGCCCCGGGACGGCGCGAGCCGCGCGATGGCGGGCCTGCTGCGCTACACGCACCACAGCTTCCGCGCCCTGGACGCGATGAGCGCGGGGGCGAAGGCCGTGTGTGGCAAGGCGCTGGGGCTGTCGCCCGTGGCCACGTGCGCGCTGCGGCCCTTGGCGGACCACATTGGCGAGGACCTGGAGCTGGCGAAGCGGCTGCATGCGCGGGGGCTGTCCGTGGTGCTGACCGGCGCGCCCGCGGTGGTGCCCCTGGACTCGGCGGTGTCCTGGGATGCGCCCCTGGCGCGCTTCACGCGGTGGATGCAGGTGCTGGCCAGCCACCGGCCGGCGCTCTATCCCACGGTGCCGCTGCTCTTCACGCCCACGCCGCCGTTGATGCTGCTGGCGGCGGGGTTGGGCTCGCCCGTGCTGGCCCTGGCCGTCACCGGACTGGTGGCCATCCGCGTGCTGCTGGCCCTGCGACTGGCCGGGCTGTCCGGCTCGCTGGCGGACGCGGGACGGGCCTACGCGGTGACGGATTGGCTGCTGGGCGAGGCGCTGCTGCTGGCGGCCTTCGTGCGCTCGCTGTGGCAGCAGGGCACGGTGACCTGGCGAGGGCAGACATACTCACTGCGACCCGGCGGCCGAATGGTCCGGGTGGCGCCTGAACTGAGTGGAGGACCGGGATGACGTACGCGCGATTCCTCGGGTTGTTCGTGGTGGTGCCCATTCTCTTCCTGGTGTGGCGCTACCGCCGCACCTTCACGGCCCGGAGCCTGGCGCCCATGGGGCTGTTGCTCATCGTCGTCTACGCGGCGACGTCCCCCTGGGACAACCTGGCGGTGAAGTGGGGCCTCTGGGGCTTCGACCCGGAGCGCATCTGGGGCATCCGGCTGGGCTACCTGCCCTTGGAGGAGTACCTCTTCTTCGGGCTCCAGACGCTGCTGGTGGGCCTGTGGGCGCGGGCGCGGCTGGCGCGCGTGCTGGCGCCGGAGGCCGCGTCTCGGCCCGCGACACCCGGCGCCGAGGCGGCGCGCGGCGGTGCGCTGTCCGCCCGCGAGGTGACGCCATGATGGAGACGAAGTGGGCCTACCTCATCCACCTGCTGGCCTGGACGCTGCCCGTCATCGGCTTGCAGCTGGTCGTGCTGGTGCGCCATTACAAGGAGCGCTCCGGCGCGGTGCTCAAGGCGGTGCTGCCGCCGGCCTTCATCCTAGGGCTGTACCTGTCGGTGGCGGACCACCTGGCCATCTCCACCGGCATCTGGAACTTCGGTGAGGGCAAGCACCTGGGCATCTACCTGGGCATGGTGCCCCTGGAGGAGGTGCTCTTCTTCCTCATCACCAGCGTGCTGGTGTCGCTGGGCCTGGCGCTGTTCACCGGGCTGGTGTCGCTGCTGGGGGAGGCCAAGGCGTCGTGATTCACGCGGCGAAAGGCGGTCCGCTGGGCTGGGCGTGGGACCGGTACATCGGCTGGAAGTTCCGCTCGGCGTTCCGGGGCCTGTGGGTGCGCGGCGCGCTGCCTCCGGGTGGGCCCGGGCGGCTGGTGTACCTGAACCACTCCAACTGGTGGGATGGCTTCGTGCTCAACCAGCTCTGCCAGACGGCGGGCTGGGACGGCTATTGCCTCATGGACGAGGAGAACCTTCGCCGCTACCGCTTCCTCACGCGGATTGGCGCCTTCAGCATCCGGCGCAAGGACGCGGTGTCCTCCGTGTCGTCGCTGCGCTACGCGAAGGACCTGCTGCGCAAGCCGGACGCCGTGGTCTTCGTCTTCCCCGAGGGCGAGCACCGGCCCTTCGGCGTGCTGCCGTTGCGGCTGGAGCGCGGCGTGGAGATGTTGGCGCGCGTGTCCAAGGTGGAGTGTCTGCCCATCGCCGTTCGCTACGGCTTCTTCGAGCATGAGCGCCCCGACGTGTTGCTGGAGGTCGGCACGCCGCACCCGCCCGGAGACATGGCCGTGTTCCAGGAGGGCCTGGAGACGGTGGTGCGGCGGCTGGCGGCGGTGACGTCCCTGGACGGCTTCACGCGCCGGGTGTCCGGCGCGCGCGGGGTGGCGGAGCGCTGGGACGCGGCCCGGGGGCTGGCGTCGTGAGCCTGCGCATCCGCACCATCGCCCGCATGACGGGCATCCGCGAGGCCACGCTGCGCGCCTGGGAGCGGCGCTATGGCTTCCCGCAGCCGCTGCGCAGCGAGGGCAACAACTACCGCGTCTATTCGCGCGACGAGGTGGAGGCCGTGCGTCGCGTGGCGCGGCTCATCCAGGAGGACGGCTTGTCGGTGAGCGAGGCCATCGCCCTGGTGCGGGCCTCGCCGCCGCCGCGCGAGCAGCCGGAGGCGGAGCGCCTGGTGGAGCGGTTCTGGGCCTCGGTGGTGACCCTGGACGGGGATGAGGTGACGCGCGTGCTGGATGACGCGCAGACCGTCATGGACGTGGAGGCGTACTGCGACCGGTTCCTCCTGCCGCTGCTTCGGGAGATGGGGGTGCGGCTGGACATCGCCCGGGAGCACCTGGCGTCGGCGCTCATCCGGCAGCGCTTGCGGCGGGTGTATGACGGCCTGTCCTCCGTGAGCACTGGCCCGCGGACGCTGCTGGCCTGCCCGTCGGGGGACCACCACGAGGGCGGGCTGCTGGTGCTGGGCATCCACCTCAAGCGCAAGGGCTGGCGGGTGACGCTGCTGGGGGCGGACACCCCGGCGATGGCGCTCCAGGTGGCCTGCGCGCAGGTGCGGCCGGACGTGGTGGCCCTGTCCTTCGTGCGCTCGCGCTCCGTGGAGGAGTTCACCCCGGTGCTGGAGGAGGCCCTGCGGGCCTGCGCGCCGTTCCCCGTCGTGGTGGGGGGGCTGGGCGCCCGCGAGCACCTGAAGGCCATCTTTTCGCTCGGCGCGCAGTACGCGGAGTCGTCTGAAGAGCTCGTGGCCATCTGGAATCAGGTGCGAAACGCCCAGAATCGTCCCTAGTCTTGCGGCGGGACATGGCCGAGCGCACCTATCGAATCCACATCGCCGCCGAGCTGGCCGGAGTCCGCGTGGAGCTCATCCGGGCCTGGGAGCGCCGCTACGGGGTGCTCACGCCGCGCCGCACGCCCTCGGGCTACCGCGTCTACACGGACCGGGACGTGGCGGTGCTCAAGCAGCTCAAGCAGCTCACCGATGAAGGCATGGCCATCAGCGAGGCGGCGAAGCTCCTGCCGCAGTTGGTGGCCCAGTCCGAGCTGGAGCGCGCCGCGAACGGGCCGCTCGCCAACCCCCGCGCGAACGCCGAGGCCTGGAGCGAGTCGGTGTTCGCCGCCGCCCAGGCTTATGACCAGCAGGGCGTGAAGGACGTGCTGGACACGATGATGGCGGCGCTGCCTCCGCTCAAGGCCTACGACGAGGTGCTGACGCCGCTGCTGCGCGCGGTGGGCGAGCGTTGGCACGCGGGCGCGCTGTCGGTGTCTCAGGAGCACCTGGTGTCGCAGGTGGTGCGGGAGCGGCTGGTGAGCCTGCTCCACGCGGCGCCCCCGGGGCGGCACCGGCACGCGGTGCTGGCGTGCTTCCCGGACGAGGAGCACGAGATGGGCCTGCTGGGCGCCGCGCTGCGCCTGCGGTACCTGGGGCTCCGCGTGACGCTGCTGGGGCAGCGGGTCCCCGCGTCCGACTTGGGCCGCGCGGTGATGGCGCTGCGGCCGGACTTCGTGGGCCTGTCGACGGTGATGGACCGGGGCGAGACGGCCTTCGAGGCGGCGCTGTCGCAGGTGAAGCAGGCGCTGCCCGCCGACATTCCCGTCTGGGTGGGGGGCGCCGCCGCGCGCTCGCACCGGGCCGTGTGCGAGCGGCTGGCGGTCCACGTGTTCCACGACGAGGCGGACTGGGAGCACCTCGCCGGGGCGTGACGCCGCTCAGGGCGTGTGGATGGCGGAGTTGTTGAAGACGCGGCTGCCGTAGAACGAGGCGGCCTCCTCGGCGGTGTCGCAAATCTCCGCGCACTTGCCCGGACCGTACGGCGTGTTCGGGTCCCGGCAGTCATTCAGAATCTTGCCGTCCTCGTCGTAGATGGGCGCGTTGAGGGGCACACAGGCCGCCGTCAGGTGCTGCCAGCGCAGGTGGCTGAGGCACGCGGGGCCCTGTGTGTTCCAGCCCGCCTCGAAGCTCATGTCCTCCACGCTCGAGACCGGCCCGGGCGGGGAGATGATGGCGGGCGTCAGGGCATCCCAGGGTTGGATGCGCGTGCCGTCCTGGGTGAAGGGTATGCCCTGTCCGCAATAGTCGGCGCGCGCCATGCGGGTGCAGGACCAGTGCGCCTCGGTGATGGCGCCGGGCTGCTGCGCGCCGTCCCGCCACGGCATGTAGCCCCAGCGATAGCACTTGGCGATGACGCCCGCGTCGCAGCCCAGCGTGAAGCGCTGGGTGCTCTCCTGCCGCGCGCCTTGCGTGGTGAAGAGGCCTTGGACCGGCACGGCCCGGTTCACGCCCATGGCGCACAGGGGCAGGGACGTCGAGCCGCCGGTGGGCGTGTAGTGCACCTCGTACAGATAGGTGTGGTTGGACGAGGCCCACATCCCGGAGCCCTCGGTGGCGGGGAACACGCTCGCATCGGTGACGTCGATGATGTCCAGCCAGGTGTCCGCGGAGGGGACCGTGTCTTGATAGAGCCTGGCGCCAATCAGCGCCTCTCCCTTGAACGTCTTGTGCGTCGCGGGGTATCCGCCCTGCCTCGCTGACAGTTGCATCTCCCACGCCGTGTTGGGGGTGCCGGGTCCCACCATCGCGGTGTACACGCCGCTCGAGGGACAGGTGAACTGCGTGGTGGGGCAGAAGTTCAGCGACACGTTGTTGTTGGCGGAGGCCAGGTAGCCCTGGCCCTGGTGCTCGCAGGGCGCTTCGCCCGCGCAGACGCGAAGCACGGGCGCGCCCGTGCACCAGTTGCGGGTGGAGTGGCTGTTGCCTCCCCGCAGGGAGACGCTGGCGCCCGGTGTACAGACGCCTTGCCCATCCACGACGAAGCCACAGCTTCGCGTCTCGTCCTGGGGCGCCGAGCCCCCGCAGCTCTGGAGGCTGGGCGTCGTCCCATCGATGAACAGGGGCATGGTGGCGACGATGCCCCCGCGCTCCAACTGCAGGCGGGCTTCCCGCTGCGTGCCTTCGTGGAGCACGGTGGCGTTGTCGTAGACGATGTCGTGGACAGGGGCCGCGTGGAGCAGGGTGCCCTGCGAGTGGGAGTCGGGGTCATCCCCGTCACCCGCGAAGGCTTGCTGGGACAGGGGGGCTGCGCCTTCCTCCAAGGCGGGGCCGCAGGCGGTGAGCAGGAAGCCGAGAAGACACGGTGGGAGCCATCGGGAGCGGCGCTTCATGTGGGGCACCTCGTTCGTCGTGGGTTGCGGCGTGACAGAGCATCCGCCGTGCCACGACGCCTGCGGGGCGCGCCTCCCTGGCAGGAGTTGCAGGCACGGCCGGCCGGGCCCGCGAGGCTGGCAGGAATGGACGGCAAGGATTGCCGGACCCCGGCAGGTGTTGCGGTTCAGGGGCGCGGCGTGGCGCAGACGCGGAAGCCGATGAGCGCTTCTCGTTGTGTCCGCTCCACGCGGTCCCGGTTGGCGGTGTGCGCCGTCAGGTCGCTCTGGTACCAACTGCCGCCCTGGGCGGACGGCTTCTCCGGGTCCACGTCGGAGCGCGTCCACTCCCACACGTTGCCCACCAGGTCGTCCACGCCGAACGGGCTGCGTGAGCGCGGGTGGCTGCCCACCTCGTCGGGGCCGAAGCCCCAGGGCTCCCGGCCATAGGTGGCGTCATGGTTGGCGTCGTCCGGGGCCAGCCAGTCCCCGCCGGGATAGCGGCGTCCGTCCGCGCCTCGGGCGGCCCGCTCCCACTCGCGCTCCGTGCACATGCGCGCGCCCGGCACCTGGCCCGTGCGGTCCAGCCACGCCGTGTAGGCCAGGGCGTCGTCGAAGGACACGGCGGAGACGGGGAAGCGCAACCAGTCCTGCCGCTGACGTCGGTCCCGTTTGCCGTAGTGGAGCGGCTCGCCGTCCCGCACGCTGTAGCTGGCCGACGCGGGGCGCAGGGTGAGCCGCCAGCGGCCATCCGGCTCGTGCGCCAGGTCCACCACGGTGAGCCGGCGGCGTGAGCCCGGCATCCGCGCGGCGCGCTCCTCGGGCGGCAGCGTCTTCAGGAAGGCGATGTACTGCGCGAACGTCACCTCGTGTTTCGCGATGAGGTACGCGTCCGTCGTCACGGGATGGAGCGGCGGCGCGAAGAAGAAGGCCCGCCGCAGGTACTCGCTCTCCTCCGCGCCCTGGAGGAAGCGCCCGGCGGGGATGTGCACGAAGCCCTCTGGCACCGAGGAGCTCTCCGGGAGCGGCAGGTCCAACTCCAGCCGCTCCCCCGCGGCCAGCAGCACGGGCACTCGCACCGGGAACCGGCCGGGGGCTTCGATGGCCAACAGGTGGGAGCCCGCGGGCAGCTCCACCGCTCGCAACGGTGTGGGGCCCAGCTCGCGTCCCGGGTGGGGCTCACCGTCTGGATGGGGCTCCAGCAGGCGAACGCGCGCGCCCGCGGGCTCACTGGTGAGGGTCAGCACCGCGGGGGCTGTGAGGCCCTGGCGCAGCTCGCCCAGGGCGTCATGGGCCGCGAGCCGCGCGAGCCATTGCGCGTGTTGCTCGGGTTGTCGCTCCTGCTCGGCGAGCTCCGCGCGCGTCACCAGCAGGTTGGCCATGAGCGGGCCCACCCGCGGGTGTCCGGGCGACAGCCCCCAGGCGGCCTCCAGCTCCGACATGGCGCGCAGGAGGGCCTCCTCCAGCGCCTGACGGGCCTGTCGCGCCTGGGTCCACACGGCTTCGGCGGCCTCGCGGTTTTGAGGCCCTGGTGTGTCGAACAGGTTGAAGGCCTGGAAGCGCAGCTGACTGAACTGGCCGAGGTGCCCCTCCAGCGCGGCCTGCTGCGCCTGGGCTTCTTCCAGGTGGCGGTGGATGCGGGCGTCCAACTGCGCCCGGGCCTGCACGCGCGTGACGCCCACCACGCCGCCCAGCACCAGGGGCACCAGCGCCACGACCAGCCAGCGAGTGACGCGTTGCCGGCGCACGGCCGCTTTCGAGCGGGCGAGGAAGTCCCGCTCTCGGGTACCGTCGACGTGGGAGAGGCCCGCGGCCCGGACGCCGTCGAGCTGACGCGCGCCGTAGAGCAGTTCTGAGGGGCGTCCCAGTCGTGTCCACTCCGCGGCGGCGCGCTCCAGGCGCATTCGCACGGCGCGGCGCTGCTCATCCTGCCCGAGCCAGCCGCGCAGGGTGTCCCAGCCGGTGACGAGGCTTTCGTGGGCCAGGGTGTAGACGCCGTCGCCGTCCTCGGCCTCGCCCGCGGTGAGCAGCCGGCCGCGCACCAGCCCGTCGAGCACCTCGCGCCCGGTGTCATCGTCGGGGCCACGCAGCAGCTCCTCCAGGGAGCGGCGCATGCGGGTGCCTTCGGGCGTCACCAGCTCCAGGAGCATCTCCCGGGCGCGAGGCCGCTGCTCGGGCCGGAGCCGGGCGACCACCGCGTCCGCGTGACGGGCCAGCGCGCCCTCCACGCCCCCCAGGGTCTCCAGCGCGGCGGCGGGGATGTGTTGTTGCTGGAGGTCTCGCGCTTCCCAGAGTGCCTCCAGCGCGAACTGGAGCAGGGGCAGGCCTCCCTCCGCGCGGGCGGCGGAGGCGACCAGCGCGTCCACCATGGCGGGTGTTTCGAAGCGCAGGCCCTGATGGCGCAAGGGGCCTTCCACGGCTTCGCGCAGGCCGTGTTCGGACAGGGCGCGAAGCAGGTGGAGCGCGCGTGGCACTTCGTCGCCCAGGCCGGGGAGGGCGACCAGCCGCGTGAGGCAGTCACTGCGCGCCGTGGCGAGGATGCGGACGCGAGGCGCGCGGCGCAGCACCAGGGCCAGCTCCTCGGAAAGCCGGGCGGCTTGCGAGGGCTCCGAGAAGGTGACGAGCTCCTCGAACTGGTCGATGAACAGGAGCAGGGGCGCGGCGTCGGGGGCGCGGCGGCGCAGGGCCCGGGCGAGGACGCCGGGCTCCTCGGTGGTGAGGCGCGAGTGCAGGGCCTCCGGGCTCTCTCCGGTCACGGGGGCCAGCAGCTCCACCCAGGTCTCCAGGGGCCTGCGGCCGGGTGTCCCGGAGAGGACCGTCCACGTGGGGCCACCGTCCTCCCATCCCTCCTGGGTGACAGCGGGGAGCACGCCCGCCCGGCACAGCGAGGACTTGCCCACGCCGGAGTCGCCCGCGAGCAGGACGAAGGTGTCGCCGCGCAGCCGGTCGAGGACTTCTCGCAGCTCGGGCTCGCGGCCGAAGAAGACGCTCCGGTGTGCGGCGTCGAAGGCGCGCAGGCCGAGGTAGGGATTGCCGGTGAGAAGGTTGCTGGCGCGGGTGGGCGTGCTCAGCGCTTCGAGCGCTTCGCGGAGCGCGTCCCCGGACTCGAAGCGCCGGGCCGGGTCCGCGTCGAGGCAGCGGTCCACGATGGCGGCGAAGGCGGTGGAGACGCCGGGGGCGCGCTCGGCGAGAGGCGCAGGGGAGTGTTCCTGGATGGCGGCGCCGAGTTCCTCCACTGGGATGCCTTCATGGGGAGCACGGCCCGCGCACAGCTCATACAGGAGGACACCCAGCGCGTAGATGTCACTGGCGCGGCTGGCTGGCTCACCTCTCCACAGCTCGGGCGCCAGATAGAGCGGCGTGCCGGGGACACCCTCGTGCCGGGAAGCGTCCGGCGGTGGGGGCGCACGGGGGGCCGTGTCAGGTGCGGCCTCGCCGCCACTCTGCCGAAGTGCGTGCTCCTGCGTGCCGAAAGCCCGCGCGCTGGAATCGGCATCGGACGCCGCCGTGTCACGTTGTGAGCGGGTGTCGTGCCGCAGTTGCGCGGGTGAGCGCGCCTCGGCGCCAGCTCTGGGCCCGGTGTCTTGCGGCAGCGCGGCGGGATGTGGCGTTGCTCCTTGGCTCCCGGCATCGGCGCGTGGACCGGTGTCTCGTGTCTGCGCGGCGGGATGTGGCGTTGCTTCTCGGCTCCCGGCATCGGCGCGTGGACCGGTGTCTCGCGTCTGCGCGGCGGAGTGGGGTGAGGGGCCACGCACCGCCCCCTGCGGGCCCGTGTCATGCCTCTGCTGGGCGGGCAGCTCCCGCGTATCCGCGGGGCTCAGCCCTCGAGGGGACGGCGCGTTCGCTGCGCCCTGGCGCGCAAAAGGGCGCGGCGCCTCCAGGAGCCGTGTGTCCGCATCCACCGCGAACGCGGGAAGCTCCACCTCGACGAACGCGGCCTCCGCGAGTCCGAAGTCGAGCAGCTTCACCTCGCCGTCCTCGGAGAGGATGGCATTCGCCGGCTTGATGTCCCGGTGCAGGATGCCGCGCCGGTGCGCCGCCGCAAGGCCTCGTGCGAGCCCAATCCCCAGTTGGAGCGCAAGCCGCGCGTCCACCGGGCGCAGCAGCCGGTCCAGCGGCTCTCCCCGGATGAGCTCGGACACCAGATAGGGCTGACCGCGCACCTCGCCCACGCGGTGGATGGCCACCACGTTGGGATGCTGGAGCCGGGCGATGGCGCGAGCCTCCTGGAAGAAGCGCGCCCGTGCCGCCGCGTCTGGCAGTCGCCCCTGCGCCGTGGCGATGAACTTCACCGCCACCCGCCGGTCCAGCAGCGTGTCCTGCGCCAGGTACACCTGTCCCATGGCCCCGTGCCCCAAGGGGCGCAGCAGCCGGTACTCCTCGAACTCCGAAGGGGGCTCCAGTCGCCCCGGAGCGGATTTCATCCGCCGGGCGGCCCTTTGCGAGCGGCACGCGGCTGCAAGCCGAGCTGCTTCAACTTGAACGAGAAGGTCCGGATGGGCATGCCAATCATCGCCGCCGCGCGAGTCTGGACACCCTCTGCCGCCTCGAGCGCTTCCTGCATGCGGCGCCGCTCCAAATCTCGAATCTCCTGTGCCAGGGGCACATGCGCCTTCCGCGGCCCCCCCTGCGCGACCTCCATGGGCGCCGGTCCCAGATCCTGCGCCATGGTCGCCACCGGCGCGCCCGAGCCCCGAGCCTGCATGCGCGGGGGCAGGTGGTGCGGCTCCACCACGTTCTCCGGCACGGCCGCCGCCGCGTAGTCCATCAGATTGCGCAGCTCGCGCACATTGCCGGGCCACGTGTGGCGAGACAGCGCATACAGCGTGCCCGCGGACAGCTCCATCTCCCCCCGGCCCAGTGACTGACAGGCCCGCGCCAGGAAGTCGCGCGCCAGCAGCGGCACCTCACGCGGACGCTCTCGCAGCGGCGGCAGCAGCACCGTCGCCGCGCCGAGCCGGAAGTACAAGTCCTCCCGGAACCGCCCCGCCCGGACCTCCGCCTCCAAGTCCCGGTGCGTGGCGGCCACCACGCGCAGGTCGATGGCCCGCTCGCGCACGTCGCCCACGCGGGTGATTCGGCGCACCTCCAGCGCGCGCAGCAGCTTGGCCTGCGCGGGGGCGGGCAGCTCGCCCACTTCGTCCAGGAAGACGGTGCCGCCCTGGGCGCTCTCCAGCAGACCGACCCGCGCGGTGTTGGCACCCGTGAAGGCGCCACGCTCGTGGCCGAACAGCTCGCTCTCCACCAGTCCTTCCGGAAGGGCGGCGCAGTTGATGGCGATGAAGGGCTTGTCCGAGCGGGGGGACCAGTGGTGTACGGCGAAGGCGGCGTTCTCCTTGCCCACGCCCGTCTCACCACACACCAGCACGGGCAGCTCGCTGGCCGCGAGCCGGCGCAGCAGGCTGTAGAGCTGCGCCATGGCGGCGTCCGCGACCAGCACCGTGCGGTCCGCCAGCGTGAGCCGGGTGATGCCTTCAGCCGCGGGCGCCCAGGTGCCAGACACCGCGGTCCGGGCCGCCGCGCGCGCCGCCGCGACCAGGGACTCCGCGTCGCAGCCATCCGCGGGACAGGTCGCGAGGCCCAGTCGTCCCTGCGGACACGCGGCGAGCAGCGCACCGACGCGCTCTCCCAGGCCGTCCTCGCCGGGCTCGCCGGAGACCTCGGGCATCAGCCACAGCAGGTGCGAGCCATCCAGCCAGCCCGCGGCTTCCGCGGGGCCTGCCTCCACCGCCAGCAACGCCTCGGCGGCCTCTCGGCCCAGGCAGCCCTGCTCCGGCAATGCGAGCACCAGCGCGGTGAGCGGCCGGCCATAGCGCAAGGCCCGGTCGGCCTCCTCGCGCAGTCGCGCCATCAGCCGCTCGGTCTGGAGCGGCGCATGCGCGGGAGCGGCGCGCGCGCGTGTGCGCACCACCGCGACCACGGCACCAAAGGACACCACGTCACCGGACAGCAATGGCTGCGCGGTGTCCACGGGGCGGCCGTTGAGCGTGGTGCCGTTGTGGCTGTCCAGGTCCATCAGGCGCGCGCCTTCCTCCGTCAACACCAGCCGTGCGTGGCGGCGGGAAACGCTGTCATCGCGCAGGCACAGGTCCGCCTGTTCGTCGCGGCCCACCAGCACCACACCCTCGGCGGGAAGGGAGAAGCGCCACGTGGAGTCTCCCTCCAGGACCAGGAGATACGAAGCGCTGGAGTCCGCCGATTCTGAGGTGCTCCCAAGAGGGCGCGTGTCGCGGGCGCTGGGTTGTGAAGGGGCCATGTCGGGGCGGAGAATGCTGTCACGCCCACACCGGGCCGGGCAACCCGATGCATGGGCAGACATTCGCTGGACGGGACGCAGGATGTCGTCGCGGCTCATGGCCGCGGTGTCCGGGAAAGGGTTTCACCCGCACGTGACAGACAGCCGCGTGAGGCCAGACGGCGGTCCGTGGACGGTGCGCTGGGCCTCGTGAGCACCGCAACGGACTTCGATATGGACAGGCGCGACGTCTTCAAGGAGCACTTTGGGCCTCACGCCCTCGTCGCGATACCGCGTCATGCAGGCCGGCGGAGCGTGGCGGGCCCAGGAAGAGCAACTGGGGTGCCAGCCATTGCGCGGCCTCCGGGCCTAGGGAGGCCGGGCCAGGGCGGCAGACGTTGCCGCACGCGCCATCCTGGCACGGCAAGGCTTGCCAACCCCGGCAGGACTTGCCGTGTCGCTAAGGTGCGGGCGGTGTCCGGGTGGCGGTGGTGGGCGCCATCCGATGGAGCGCCGGAGGTGACGCGCTCAGCGCGCCCACGTAGAGGCGGCCGTGAAACCCTTCCGCGAGCGGCTGCGCGAAGAGGTGCACGCCGGAGGCGGTGTCGGGCTTCTGCCGCACCTCCTTCGTGGGGCTGATGGCGAACAGGTTGCACTCCACCTCATCCCAGACGTTGTAGCGGCAGGAGAACTGCGTGCCGCGCTGGAAGCCCACGTCGAGCGCGCGCACCGAGGGCAGCGCCTGGGCCAGCCGCGCGCCCAGCGGCACATAGTCGCTGTCCCAGTTCACGCCCGCCGTGCGCACGTGCGTGCCGCCCGCGAGCACCAGCGTCCAGGCCTGGGCGCGCCCCTGCTGATGGCCGAGCAGGTTCTTCGCCATCTCCGCTTCGCGCGCGTTGCCCTGGGCCTTCTCCGCGTCGAAGGCCACCAGGGCGAGGTCCTTGCCGGAGGCGCGCAGCCTGCGGGCCTGTTCGACCAGCCAGAGCATGGCGCCGCTGCTGCGGCCGTCCTGGTAGGTGCGGCGCCAGAAGGGGCTCTCGTTGAGCAGTGTCTGGAGGTCCTGGGGCTGGCCGGCGCTCGCCAGGTAGGTGTCCAGCAGGGGCTGCTCGGAGGCGGGCAGCGACAGCGCCAGCGTCACCGGCAGGCCTCGCGCCGTGGCTTCACAGAGCATCCGCAGCGCCGCGGTGGGCAGCTCGCGCGTCCCCAGCGGATCCGCGAGCAGCAGCACCTGCCCCGGCGCCATCAACGGCCCGGCGCCCTCCACGAGGGTGCCGCACTCCGGCGCCTGGGAGACCTGGTCCGTGGGCCAGCCCTCCAGCGTCACGGAGCGGATGGGCACGGGGGCGTTGCTGCCCACCAGCTCCAGCGCGGGCACCATCTCCAGCCGCTGCAGCAGGGTCCGCTCGATGTCCAGGTCGCGCACGCCGCGCGCCATCCGGAAGCGCTCCATGCCCGGTGCGCCCTTGAACGGGTCCTGCATCGCCGCGCCCCGAGGACCGGCGTAGGCATCCCGGGTGGCGTCGAACGGGTGGGCGTCCTGGGCGGAGAAGTAGTTCGCGTCCCGCTGCCCCATGGCCTGCGGCGGAATCTCCAGCTGGGTCTCCATCTCGTTGTAGCTGAGCCGGAAGACGCGGACGACGGTCTGCCGGGGTCCCAGCCGCTCGCCCTTGATGTAGTAGCGCTCGATGGTGCGCACGCCCGGCGTGTTCTTCCCGGGCTCATGGGCCGAGGAGAACATCTCCAGCCCGCCTTCCTTCTCCAGGACGTCGTAGCGCTGCTCTTCCAGGATGCGGCGCGCCACCATCATCGCGTCCTCGGCGGGGACGACGTACACCTTCTCTTCTTCCGGCGTCTCGTACTCGCCCGTGTCTTCGTTGACCGTGGCGCCGAAGCCGCGGCTCAACGTCGCGCAGCCCGAGCAGAGCAGTCCCAGTCCCAGCAGCGCACCGTGAAGCCGCATCGAACGCCTCTCCGTCCCGCTCGTTGCTCGAGCAGGCGACCTGCAACCGGGCCACAACGCTCCGGGCGGCGCATCATACCGGGCTCCGCCGCGGGGCGAATTGGTGTCCGGCGGCCGACTGTAGTGAAGTGCGTTCGTGTCGGATTCGCCTTCCACTCCCGCCGCGTCGGCGTCGCGCCCGGTGGGGCCGCTGCAACTGCTCGCACTCGGCGTCAACGGCATCGTCGGCGTGGGCATCTTCTTCGCCCCGGCGGAGGTCGCCTCGCTGGCGCCGGGGGCCCGTGCCATCGCCGCGTTCGCGCTGACCGGGCTCGCGCTGATACCGGTGGCGCTGGCCTTCGCCGTGCTCGGCCGCCGCTTCAGCGAGGATGGCGGGCCGGTCCTCTTCGCGCGAGCCGCCTTCGGCGAGCGGGCGTCCTTCCTGGTGGGGTGGGTGGCCTACGTCAGCGCGTTCCTGAGCACGTCCGCGGTGGTGGCGGGCCTCTCCCAGGCGGTGGCGCCCTCGCTGGGCCTGGAGGGGGCCCTGGGACAGCGCGTGCTCGCGTCCGTCCTCGTCACGGCGCTGGCGGCCGTGGTGGCGTCCGGCATCCGCGTGTCGGCGGGCACGTGGACGGCGCTCACCGTCTTCAAGCTGCTGCCCCTGGCCGCGCTGCTGGTCGCGTTCCTGTCCATGTCCGGGCCGCCTCCCACGGCGGCGCTGGCCGCGAATCCCGCCGTGGAGGTGTCCTGGCTGCGCGCGGGGCTGACGGTGATGTTCGCGTATCAGGGCTTTGAAATCGTCCCGGTCATCGCGGGGCAGGTGCGCTCGTCTTCACGCGCCGTGCCCCTGGCCACGGTGGGCTCGTTGCTGATGGCGGTGCTGCTGTACGTGGGGCTGGTGTGGGCCTGCGTGGCGGCGCTGCCGGACCTGGCCGCGCACGCCACGCCGCTGGCCGCCGCGGCGTGGGTGTGGGGCGGGCCCGGGCTCGAAGGGTGGGTGCGGGCGGGCACCAGCGTGTCCGCGCTGGGCATCTGTCTGGGGATGCTGGTGACCACGCCGCGCTACCTGTCCGCGCTGGCGTCGGGCGAGCACACGCTGCTGGGGCTCGACAGCATGTCCGCGGGCGGCGTGCCCGCGCGCGCCTTGGCCGTCACCTGGGCCGTGGTGCTGCTGTTCGTCAACCTGGGGGACGTGTCGGAGCTGTTCGCGCTCTCCAGCATCGCGGTGCTGATGCAGTACGGCGTCACCGCCGCCGCGCTGGCCACGCTGGCCCGGCGGCGCGAGCGGGGCCTGCGTCCGCTGCACGCGCTGCTGGCGGTGCCCACGCTGGGGCTGGGCCTGACGCTGGTGGCCTTCGGCGCCAGCGCGCGGGAAGGCGTCACCATGGCGCTCACCACCGTCGCGGGGCTGGTGCTGCTGCGGCTGTCGCGGCCCCGGGCTTCAGCGCCGCGAGCCGCGCTGCGCGGCGAGCCCCTGTAACGGACGAAGCCGCCGCCTCCCAGGAAACGGGAGGACGGCGGCCCCTGTCGTCCGGCGGCGCGCGGACGCGTGTTCCTAGAACTGGCTCCAGAGGTACTGGTTGGTGACCTCGTGGTGGAACACGATTTCGGAGTACTTCACGCGGTTGCCCAGCTGCTTCGGGCTGCGCTCGGCCGTGGACGTCTTGAGCTCGGCGAACTTGCTCTGCACGTTCTCACCGAGGATGGACGACACGAACTGGCTGCTCTTGAAGATGCGGATGGCGTCGAAGATGTTGTCCGGCAGGAAGCGGGTGCGGCTGCGCTTCGTCTCCGCGTCCTCCTGCGGCTGCGGGCCCTCCAGGCCGGTGCGCAGCAGGGTGTAGAGCACCAGGTACGGGTTGGCGTCCGGCGCCACCGAGCGGCACTCGACGCGCGCGCTGCGCTCGTTGCCGAAGGGGATGCGGACCATGGCGCCGCGGTTGTTGGCGCTGGCCTTGATCTGGTTGGGCGCCTCGTAGTGCGGGTCCAGGCGGCGGTACGCGTTCACGCTGGAGTTGAGCGTGAGGCAGATGTCGTTGGCGTTGTTGAGGATGCGGTCGATGAACTCCCAGCCCATCGCGCTGAGGCCGTCCTGCCCGTCCTTGTCGTAGAAGAGGTTCTTCCCGCCCTTGGACAGCGACATGTTCATGTGCATGCCGTTGCCGTTGACGCCCGTCACCGGCTTCGGGAGGAAGCTGGCGGTGCAGTCCAACTGCGCGGCCACCTGGCGGGCGAGCAGCTTGTAGAGCTGAATCTGGTCCGCCGCGATGATGGCCTCGCTGTACGAGAAGTTGATCTCGAACTGGCTGGGCGCGACCTCGGGGTGGTCCTTCTCGTTGAGGAAGCCCATGGCGCGCTGGGCCTCGGCCACCTTGTCGATGAAGGTGCGCAGCACGTCACCGGGCAGCGAGTGGTAGTAGCCGCCGATGGAGATGAAGTCGAAGCGGCCGACCTCGTGGTAGTGGCGCTCGGCGTCGCGGCCCTTGAAGAGGAAGCCCTCGATTTCGGGCGCCGCGTGGAACACCGTGCCGTCCTTCTGGTACATGGCCTCGGTGATCTGCTTGAGCTTGCCGCGCAGGTCGGCGTGGTACGGCGTGCCGTCACGCTCCAGCACCTCGCTGAACACCAGCACCTTGCCCGGACCGAAGATGTCCGAGGGCAGCCAGTAGAAGGCGCCCCAGTCGATGTTCAGCCGCAGGTCGCTCTCCTGCTGCGCGGAGAAGCCCCGGATGGACGAACCATCGAACGTCAGGTTGTCGGCGCTCTTGATGAGGAACTTCTTGTCGTAGTCCAGCATGTGCAGCCGGCCTTCGAGGTCGGTGAAGCACACGGTGACCGCTTTGATGCCGCGTTCCTTGGTGAGGTACTCGATGCGCTCCTCGCGCAGCTTCTCCGGCGCGACGTGCTTGAGGCGCTGCTCCTTCGCCTTGAGGTTGCGCTCCTCGAGCTCGTCGTAGGGAATCTCCAGGAACGTCCGCAGACTCTTCGTCTCCATTGACCGTGCCTCCCAGGCCGGGTTCCTCGCCGACAACGCGGCGGGCTGAATCCGTGGGGGCAGGTATTTACATTTGGCGATTGGAAATCAAGTCTAAATCTGGCGAGCTAGAGCCTAAAAACTTGGCGATGAAACCTTCAAAGCCTGCCGGATGACACTTGGACCCACCATGGAAGCCCTCGGGCTGGTGCTTGGCGGACAAAGGACCGGCAGGAGGTGACGCATCGCGCGGATGCTCAGCGTCCCAGCCACATGGCGAGCCGCGCGCCCACGAGCTTCACCATGAAGCGGAGGGGATAGCCCGGATAGGTAGGCACGCTGTCTGGCAAGGGGGAGTTCGCGGGCCTGAATTTCGTCTGGACGCGCAGCTGGATGGGCGGGGCGGCGTCCGCGAACCGGGTCCGGTACACCGACACCCAGTGGGGGCCCTTGTCGAAGCCGAGGTACATGGCTGTGTCACAGCAGGTGGCGACGAACCGGTTCGTGACGGACTGCTCCTGGAGCTTGAGGGGGCGCAGCAGCTCGGCGCCCCGCGCGCAGCGGACGCGGTCCTTCCGGTAGAGCACGAGCTCCGTGCCACCGTCGGCGGTGAGCACGGCGGGCGCACCCGGCAGGGCCTCGATGCGACGGGCGCCTTCCTGGCAGTCATCGCAGTAGCAGCAGGCCGTCAGGAGCGGCGCACCGGTGGTCTCCAGGACGACACGTCCGCAGGCGCATGGCAGGAGGGTGACCTTCTTCGGTGGCGTCATGGGGAACTCGAAGCGTGGGGGGGGGCCTCCCGCTATGCCCACGCGGGCGCGCAGATGCAACCGAGTAGGATGTCTCCATGAACTCGATGTGGGTCCTGGAGACGCCCGCCCCCGCGGCGGATGCGCGCATCGCGTATGGCACGGAGCCTCACCAGTTCGGCGACCTGCGCCTGCCCGCGGGCCCGGGGCCGCATCCGGTGGTGGTCGTCGTCCATGGCGGCTTCTGGCGCGCGAAGTACGGGCTGGAGCACGCGGGGCACCTGTGCGCGGACCTGACCCAGCGGGGCTTCGCGACGTGGAGCCTGGAGTACCGGCGCGTGGGGCATGACGGCGGCGGCTGGCCCGGCACGCTGGAGGATGTCGCGCGGGGCACCGACTTCCTGCGCACGCTCGCGCAGTCACAGGCGCTGGACCTCTCGCGGGTCGTGGCGCTCGGCCACTCGGCGGGAGGCCAACTGGTGGCGTGGCTCGGCGGCCGGCACAAGCTGCGGCCCGGTGACGTGCTTCACGTGGACGCGCCACTGCCCCTGCGGGGTGTGGTGCCGCTGGCGGGCGTCGTGGACCTCGCGCGTGCTTTCGCGCACCGGTTGGGGGACGGCATCGTGGAGACGTTCCTGGGCGGTACGCCGTCCTCGGTGCCGGAGCGCTACCGCGCCGCCTCACCCGCGGCGCTCCAGCCGCTGGGCGTGCCCCAGGTGCTCGTCCACGGCACGGCGGACGACACCGTGCCGGTGTCGATGAGCGAGGACTTCTGCGCGCGAGGCCGTGAGCTGGGAGACGACGTCCGCTGCGTCACCTTGCCGGGCGCGGGGCACTTCGAGGTCATCGACCCGCGCTCACGGGAATGGCCGCACGTCGTCGCCGCGGTGCAGGCCTTGATGTGAAGCATGCGCCTCGCCCGGCGCGCGTGGCGTCCGGCGAGGCTCGCCTCATCGGGCGCGCTCAGAAGCCCCGCTGCGCGCCGCCGTCCACCGCGATGGACTGACCGGTGACGTACGACGCCTGCTCGGAGGCGAGGAACGCGGTGAGCGCGGCCAGCTCCTCCGGGCGGCCCAGCCGGCGCGCGGGAATCTGCGGCGCCACCTTCTCGTCCGTCAGCCCGAGCTGCTGCATGCGCTCGGTGGCGTGGTAGCCCGGCAGCACCGCGTTCAGCGTGACGCCGTGCTGCGCCACCTCGTTGCTCACCGTCTTCACCAACCCGAGCAGGCCCGCGCGCAGGCCGTTGGAGATGGTCAGGTTGTTCATCGCCTCGCGCGCGGCCAGCGACGTCACCAGGACGATGCGGCCCCACTGGCGCTCCTTCATCCCCGGGAGCACCGCCTGGATGCCGTCCACCGCGGCCATCCACAGGCTCTGGAAGCCGAGCTGCCACTGCTCCGGCGTCAGCGACTCGAAGCCGCCAGCGGGCGGCCCGCCCGTGTTCACGATGAGGACGTCCACGCCGCCCAGCTTCGCGGCGACGGTCTCCACCAGCGACTTCGCGGCCCCCGGCTGCGTCAAATCACACGGCACCGCGAGCGCCGCGCCCAGCTTCTTCGCGGCCTGCTCCAGCTTCTCGCCGCCGCGCGAGCAGATGGCCACCGTGGCGCCTTCCTTCACCAGCGCCTCGGCGATGGCGTAGCCCAGCCCCGCGGAGGCCCCCATCACCAGCGCCCGCTTACCCTTCAGTCCGAAATCCATCCGCGTGCTCCTTCAGGAATGGCGCCAGCCGGCTCTGGATGAGCTCCGCCGCGCGCTTCAGGTCCACGTCCTCCGCCCTCGCCAGCCCCTCGGTCAGCTCGGCGACGATGCCGTCCGTCAGCGCGCCGACCTGATAGGCGAGCCGGTAGGGCACCCGGCTGAAGCTCACCAGCGAGTAGCGGCTGACGAACTGGCCCGGGAAGGCGTTGAGCAGCACCTTCTCCACGGCCTTGCGCAACTGGAAGCGCGGGTCGCCGGTGCTGTCGCGCATCTCCACGAAGTTCTCCACCGCCATGTCGGCGATGGCGTCCGCGTTCGTCTTGCGCAGGCGCTCGAAGTCCGTGAACACGCTCTCCCACGAGCCGCCGCGCTCCAGCAGCGAGTCCAGGACGACGCAGTCCTCGAAGCCGCAGTTCATCCCCTGGCCGAAGAAGGGGACGATGGCATGCGCCGCGTCACCCAGGAGCAGCGTCAAACCACCCGCGCGCCAGGGCGCTCCCTTCACCGTCACCATGCTGCCGGTGGGGCGCGAGAAGAACGCCTCCTCCAGGTCCGGGATGAGCGCCTTCGCGTCCGGGAACTGCGCGTCGAAGAACGCCGACAGCCGCTCGGGCGTGTCCAGCGAGGCGAAGCTCACCGGCCCCTGCCACGGGAGGAACAGCGTGCAGGTGAAGCTGCCGTCCTCGTTGGGCAGCGCGATGAGCATGTACGTGCCGCGCGGCCAGATGTGGAGCGCGTGCTTCTCCATCTGGAACGTGCCGCCCGGGCCCGGCGGAATCGTCAGCTCCTTGTACCCGTGGCCGAGCTGCTCCTGCGTGCCCGTGTAGCCCGGCAGCTTCTCCAGCGCCTGCCGCACCGCGGAGGCGGAGCCGTCCGTGCCGAACACCACGCGGCCCGTCTCCTGCCGGACCTGTCCGGTGGCGTCGTCGTGCACCGTGAGCGTGCCCGGGCCCAGGTCCAACTGTGTCACCCGCTGCTTGAAGCGGATGTTCACCTGGCCGGTGGCCTCGGCCGCCGTCATGAGGAACGCGTTCAGCCACGCGCGCGACAGCGAGTTGATGTGCTGCGAGTCGTCCTTGCCGTAGGGCTGGTAGACGAGCGCGCCCTGCGGCGGGTGAATCATCCGCCCGCGCATGGGGATGGCGTGCTTCAGCGCCTCCTCCTCCAGGCCCAGCTGCCGCAGCGCATGCAGCCCGCGCGTGGAGATGGCCAGGTTGATGGAGCGGCCCGCGTCGACGGTTTCACGCCGCATGTCCGGGCGCCGCTCCAGCAGCTCCACGGCGTGGCCCCGGCGCGCCAGGTAGAGGGAGAGCAGCGAGCCCACCAGGCCCGCGCCCACCACGGTGACGGTGTGCTCTCGCGGCTCACTCACGGGCGTAGCCTTCCAGGGCCTTCACGAAGCGGTAGACGTCCGTGAAGGAGTTGTAGAGCGGCGCGGGGGCCGCGCGGATGATGTCCGGCTTGCGGAAGTCGCAGATGATGCCCGCCTCGCCCATCCGCTTGAGCAGGCCCTGGGGCTCGCCCCGGAAGCGCAGGGAGAGCTGCGCGCCGCGCTGCTTCACGTCGCGGGGCGTGGTGATGCGCACGTAGCCCTGGGGCAGCCGGTCCAACAGGGACTCCAGGTAGCCGGTGAGCCGCTCGCTCTTGGCGCGCAGCGCGGCGATGCCGGCCTGGTCGAACAGCTCCAGGGACGCGCGCAGCGCCGCGAGCTGGAAGATGGGCGGGTTGGAGAGCTGCCACCCCTCGGCGCCCGGCAGGGGCTCGAAGGTGGGGCCCATCTGGAAGCGCGTCTTCTTGTCGTGGCCCCACCAGCCCTCGAAGCGGGGCAGGTCCTTCGTGTTCGCGTGGCGCTCGTGGACGAACACGCCGCCCAGCGCGCCCGGGCCGGCGTTGAGGTACTTGTATGAGCACCACACCGCGAAGTCCGGCCCGTCGTCGTGCAGGGACAGCTTCAGGTTGCCCGCGCCGTGCGCCAGGTCGAAGCCGACGAAGCAGCCCTTCGCGTGCGCGGCCTTCGTGATCGCCGGCAGGTCGAAGGCCTGGCCGGTGAGGTAGTTCACGCTGCCCAGCATCACCAGCGCCACTTCATCGCCGTGGCGTTCAATCGTCTCGAGGATGTCCTCGGTGCGCAGCGTCTCCTCGCCCTCGCGAGGCTTCAGCTCCATCACCGCTTCGCGCGCGTCGTAGCCGTGGAAGCGCACCTGCGAGGCGACGGCGTACTGGTCCGAGGGGAAGGCGCCGCCCTCCACCAGGATTTTGAAGCGCTGCTTCGTGGGCCGGTAGAACGACACCATCATCAGGTGCAGGTTCACCGACAGGGTGTTCATCACCACGACTTCCAGCGGCTTGGCGCCCACCAGCCGCGCCGCCTGCTCGGTGACGAGCTCGTGGTAGTGCAGCCACGGGTGGCGGCCGTGGACGTGGCCCTCCACGCCCAGCCGGGCCCAGTCCTCCAGCTCCTCCTGGATGTAGCGCGCGGCGTTGCGTGGCTGGAGGCCCAGCGAGTTGCCCGCCAGGTACACCACCGGCTTGCCGTCCGGCGCGGGCGGGAAGTGGAACGCGTCGCGGTAGCCGCGCAGCGCGTCCTCCGCGTCCAGCTTGTGCGCGAAGGCCTCGGTGTCCTCGAAGGGGTGCGGCGTCGTCATGGTGCGAAGTCCTCGGGGGCGCGTCCCAGCCAGTCGAAGGCATTGCGCCAGAGCAGCCGCTCACGCGCGGCGGGCTCCAGCTCGGTCAGGGACTCGATGAGCGTGCCAGGGCGGTCCTCGCCCAGGGGGAAGGGGTAGTCACTGCCGAGCGCCACCTTGTCCTGCCCGAAGAGCTGGACGATGAAGCGCAGCGCGTCCGGGTCGTGGACCAGCGAGTCCACCCAGAAGCGGCCCAGGTAGTCGCGGGGCGGCACCTTGTTGTCCACGGCCACCAGGTCCGGCCGGGCCTCGAAGCCGTGCTGAATCCGGCCGAGCGTGTGGGGGAACGCGCCGCCGCCGTGCGCGAAGGCGAAGCGCAGCTTGGGCAGCCGCTCCATGACGCCGCCGAAGATGACGGAGCAGATGGCCAGCGACACCTCGGCGGGCATGCCCACCAGCCACGGCAGCCAGTACTTCTGCATCTTCGCCTCGCCCATCATGTCCCACGGGTGGACGAAGACGGACGCGCCCAGCTCGCTGGCGGCCTCGAAGAAGGGGAACAGCGCCGGGTCGGACAGGTTCCAGTCGTTGACGTGCGAGCCAATCTGCACGCCCGAGAAGCCCAGCTCCTTCACGCACCGCTCCAACTCGCGGATGGCCCGCTCGGGTGACTGGAGCGGCACCGTGCCCAGGCCCACGAAGCGCTTGGGGTGCGCGTGCACCACGGACGCGAGGTGGTCGTTGAGGAAGCGCGCCAGGTCCGCGCCGTGCTCGGGCTTCGTCCAGTAGCCGAACATCACGGGGATGGTGGACAGCACCTGGACGTGGACGCCGGCCGCGTCGCACTCCTTGATGCGCTTCACCGGGTCCCAGCAGTTGCTTTCGATTTCGCGGAAGAACTTGCCGTCATCCCGGAGCATGCGCGCGCGGCAGGGCGCGTGGTGGTCCAGGGTGATGAATCCGCCGTAGCCGTAGCGCTCCGCGAAGCGCGGCAGCTCGGCGGGGAGCAGGTGCGTGTGGATGTCGACCTTCAACGGGCGGGACCTCCCTTGACCACCTGCGTCCCGCACTTCTTGCAGGTGCAGTTGTCGGGGTTGCCGTAGAAGTGCTCGAAGATGGGCGGCAGCTGCGTCACCAGGTTCGTGACGTGGACGAACTCCTCGTAGAGCTTCTCGCCGCACTGGGGGCACAGCCACATGAAGCCATCCAGCTCCTTGGGCTGGCGGCGGCGCTCCAGCACCAGCCCCACCGTGCCCGCGGGGCGCTGCGGCGAGTGCGGCACGTTGGGCGGCAGCAGGAAGATCTCCCCTTCGTGGATGGGGATGTCCTGCACCTGGCCCTCGTCGATGACCCGCAGGTTCATCGTGCCCTCGAGCTGGTAGAAGAACTCCTCGCCCTCGTTGATGTGGAAGTCCGTGCGCGCGTTGGGGCCACCGACGACGGTGACCATGAAGTCGCGGTCCTCCCAGATCTGCTGGTTGCCCACGGGTGGCTTGAGCAGGTGGCGGTGCTCGTCGATCCACTTCTTGAAGTTGATGGGGGTCAGGCGGCCCATTCATTCACCTCCGATGGTGGCGATGCACTTGAGCTCGATGGCGATGGGCGTGGGCAGCCGGTTGATCTCGAGCGTCGTCCGGCACGGCGGGTCGTCCTTGAAGTACTCCGCCCACAGCCGGTTGTAGGTGGGGAAGTCCTTCTTCATGTCGGTGAGGTACACCGTGACGTCCACCAGCTTGTCCCAGGACGAGCCCGCGTCCTCCAGGATGTAGCGGACGTTGCGGAACACGGAGTGGCACTGCGCCTCGATGTCGTACGAGACGATGTTGCCCTCCGCGTCCAGCTCCACGCCGGGAATCTTCTTCGTGCCGCGCTCGCGCGGGCCCACGCCGGACAGGAACAGGAGGTTGCCCACGCGGCGGGCGTGGGGATACAGGCCCACCGGCTCCGGGGCCTTCTGCGAATCGACTCGCGCGCTGTCGCTGCTCACGGCGTGCTCCTCAGGTTGGGGAGGGAAGGGGGCTTACAGCTTGATGCAGACATTCTTCGGCTCGGTGAAGAAGCGCAGCGCGTCCCAGCCGCCCTCGCGTCCCACGCCCGAGTCCTTCACGCCGCCGAACGGCGTGCGCAAGTCACGCAGCATCCACGTGTTCACCCAGACGATGCCGCTGTGCAGCCGCGAGGCGAAGCGGTGCGCGCGGGACACGTCCTGCGTCCACACGCTGGCGGCCAGGCCGTACTTCGTGGAGTTGGCCCACGCGAGCACCTCGTCCTCCGAGTCGAAGGGCATGATGCTGGCCACCGGGCCGAAGATTTCTTCCTGGTTGGTGCGGCAGTTCCAGTCGAGGCCCTCGATGAGGGTGGGCTCCACGAACCAGCCCTCGCGGCAGCGCCCGGGGACGTTGGCGCGCTGCCCACCGGTGAGGATGCGCCCGCCCTCCTGCTTCGCGAGGTCCACGTAGCCCAGCACCTTGTCGAAGTGCTGCTGCGACACCAGCGCGCCCTGGTCCGTGCCGGGCTCCAGCGGGTCACCGACCTTGAGCGCGCGCGTGCGCGCCACCAGCGCCTCCTTGAAGCGCGCGTAGAGGGGACGCTGCACGAAGATGCGCGGGCCGCAGAGGCAGATTTGGCCCTGGTTGGCGAAGGACGAGCGCACCGTGGTGGCCAGCGCCTCGTCGAAGTCGCAGTCCGCGAAGATGACGTTCGGGTTCTTCCCGCCCATCTCCAGCGACAGCTTCTTGAAGACGGGCGCGGCCACGCGGGCAATCTCGGCGCCGGTGCGGGTGCTGCCGGTGAACGAGATGGCGCTGATGTCCGGGTGCTCGCTCATCGCGGCGCCCACCTTGGGGCCCAGGCCGTTCACCAGGTTGAGCACGCCCGGCGGCAGGCCCACGTCGCGGCAGACCTGGGCCAGCAGGTACGCCGTCATCGGCGTCACCTCGGACGGCTTGGCCACCACGCAGTTTCCACTGGCGAGCGCCGGGGCAATCTTCCACGTCAGCAGGTACAGCGGCAGGTTCCACGGGGAGATGCAGCCCACCACGCCCAGCGGCGAGCGCAGGGTGTAGTTGATGGCCACGTTGTCCGTGGCGTGCGCCTCGCTGGCGAACTGCGTCGCCGCGTCCGCGAAGAACTCGAAGTTGAGGATGCTGCGCGGGATGTCCACCGTGGAGGCGACGGACAGCGGTTTGCCGGTGTCGATGGACTCCGCGCGGGCGAAGGCGTCCAGGCGGCCCCGGATGCCGTCCGCGATGCGGCGCAACATGCGCGAGCGCTCGGAGGCCGGGGTGGCGGCCCACGCGGGGAAGGCTCGGGCGGCGGCCTGCACCGCGTGCTGGATGTCGGACGCGTCGGAGTCCGGGACCTGGGCGTAGGTCGCCCCCGTCGCGGGCTCGGGCTTGTCCAGCCACGCGCCGCTTCGGGCAGGCAGCAGCTCGCCACCGATGTAGTTGAGCACCTTCTCCATGGCCGCGCTCTCCGGTTGTGTCTGCCCACGGCGCGGCGACGGACACCGCTTCACGGCCTCGCGCAGGGAAGCACGACCGCGCCGCCCCAGTGGGACGGCGCAATGTACGCCGCCCCTCTTCATGTCACCAGCGCCGCGCACAGGCGCCGTCCACCGCTGGCCAGCGCGCGGGAAGGCCGCCTTGTTGCTCGCATGACGCTTGGCGAAGACGGCTTCACCGCCGGCCATGACGCACAGCGGCTTGGGCACGCCCGCACGTCCGCGAGGTGCCCGCGTGCGAGGTGCCCCGGGAGCGCACGAGCAAGCTGGGCCTGACAGGGCGAGGCACCGCAGGAGCGCACGCGCAGGCCGGGCCTGAGGTGGCACGGCATCGCACGAGCCGTTCGGGCCTGAGGCGCGCCGACCTCGGACTCGCACACGAGTTGCTCGGGCTTGGGGCGCGCCGACGCCGGACTCGCACACGAGCTGTTCGGGCCTGAGGCGCGCCGACGCCGGACTCGCACACGAGCTGTTCGGGCCTGAGGCGCGCCGACCTCGGACTAGCGCACGAGCAGGTCGGGTCTGAGGCGCCCCGCGACCTCCACGGACGGCCAGCGCGGGTCCACCGTGAGGACCTCCAGCCGGCCGGGAGACACCACGCAGGTATCCTCACTCTTGGCTCCGGGGAGGGACGGGTTCCACGCCACCGCCCCGTGAGGCGCCAACGTCATCGTCATGCCGGGACGCGCCAGCGCATCGCGGGAGAGATAGCCGCAGGGGCCACCCTGGTGATGGAGCGTCTCCGCGCCGGGGTGGCCCGCATCCGCGTACGCGCGGGCAATCGCCGAGTAGATCTGCCCCAGTGTATTCCCAGGCCGACTGGCCTCGAAGGCGGCGGCCTCCACGCGCAGGACGTCGGCCGCGAGGCGGCGCTCCTCGGCGGAGGGCGCGCGGAAGTAGACGAAGCGGGTGAGGTTGGCGAACAAGCCGTGCCGCCTCCCGCAGACGACGATCATCGCTCGCGCGCCGAGCCGCTCCCGTGTCGCGGTGGCATGCCGGTACAGGGGAAGCCGACGCTCATCCCCGACCAGGGTGAGGGCCGGCTGGATGCCCCGGGCCCAGAGCGCCTCCGCGCCCGCGCCCGCCAGCTCGAAGCCTGTCCACTCGGGCGTGGCCGCGAGCAGCACCTCCGTCATCGCCTCCGCGGTGTCCTTGCCCAGCGCGCGGTAACGCTCCAGTTCCTGCGGCAACAGTGACGACCGGGCGCGGACCAGGGCCTCGGGCAGCGGCGCCTCTCCCCGCGCGGGCCGGTCCGACGCGACAGTGCCTCGGACTCGCGCGGCGACCCACGCCTCGCGCTGGTCGGGGGCCTCCCACGGACTCACCTGGATGGGCAGCCCCGGAGGCAGCTCCTCCTTCTCCAGCCGCTCCGCTTCGATGCGGTCCGTGAGCGCCCAGGCGCCCTCGCGCGTGACGAGCACCTCGGCCACCCCGGTCTCCTCCGCGAGCAGCACCACGTTGGAGCCGCCACAGGTGGCCCAGGAGAACCAGTCCGCGCCCCGCAGGCGGATGGCCCCCAGGTCGCCAAGATGGGCGCGCAGCAGGGACAGCTTCGTTTCCAGCTCGCTCATGACAGGCTCGCCTGGGGGCCGCACCGGAGGTGCCAAGAGCGGCCCGGGAGGGTGGTGTCCTCGCACGACACGGTCGACGGGTCCGCGCCTGGCCGCGACCCCGCGAGCACGAGCGGCCCCGGTTCCGCGCGCTCACGGGAAGTGCTCTCGTTCCTGTCGGCCCAGGTGTCCTCGCGGCGCGGCAGGTGGGACGTAAAGCTCGCCACCCCGCCCGGCCCTGGCAAGCCGCGGGAGTGCCCCAGCGGCATGCGGCCGCCTGCCCGCCCTGCCTGTCGGGGGCGGCGGGATGTTCGTGGGGCCGCCACACTTCGGCCGCTCGGCTATAAGGCGGGGCCTGGAGGACACACCATGTCGCGGAAAGTGGCGCTCATCACCGGAGCCTCGGCGGGTTTGGGAGAGCAGTTCGCGCACTGTTTCGCGCGGGATGGCCATGACGTCATCCTGGTCGCCCGGAGCGCCGCGCGGCTGGAGGCCCTGGCCGCGAAGCTGGAGCAGGCGCACGGGGTGAAGGCGCATGTCTTCCCCGCGGACCTGTCCCAGCCAAACGCGCCCGAGCAGCTCTTCGAGGCCGTGCGCGCGCGCGGACTCGCCGTGGACTTCCTGGTGAACAACGCGGGCTTCGGCTCGTGTGGCCCGTTCCTCGAGCAGGCCCTGGCGAGCGAGGCGGAGATGGTGGCGGTCAACTGCACCGCGCTGCTGAAGCTGTCCCACCTGTTCGCGCGGCCCATGCGGGAGCGCGGCGCCGGGCGCATCCTCAACGTCGCCTCCACCGCGGGCTTCCAGCCCGGCCCGTACATGGCGACGTACTTCGCCACCAAGGCCTTCGTGGTGTCCCTGTCGGAGGCGCTGGCCTACGAGCTCAAGGGCACGGGCGTGACGGTGACGTGCCACTGCCCCGGGGCCACGCACACGGAGTTCACGCAGCGGGCGGGCAACGGCAACACGCGCCTGTTCCAGCGGCCCGGCGTGGCGACGGCGGAGGCGGTGGCCGCCCATGCCTACGGGATGATGATGCGCGGCCGGGTGCTGGCCATCCACGGCCTGCTCAACTGGGTGGGGACGCTGGGCGTGCGCTTCAGCCCCCGCGTGGCGGTGCGCGCGCTCGCGGCCAGCCTCAACCGGCAGGGCTGAGGCTGGCGGGCGCGGCGCGGCTCAGTTGTAGGTCGCGGACAGCACGACGGAGAAGTTGGCGATGTTCCAGCTCTCGCGGTCGAACTCGTTGCGGATGCGGCCCAGGGCCAGCTCGGCGCCGACGCCCAGGCCCCAGTTCTTGCTCACCCACCACTCCTTGCCGATGCCCAGGTGCAGGCCACCGCCGATGTCCGACTCCGCCACCTTCTCGTTCCGGCGGGTGACGGTCAGCTGGGTGTAGGTCAGCGCGCCGGACAGATAGACGTTGGCGGGCATGATGTAATAGGTGACGCCCAGGCCCACGGCGCCGTAGTTCTGGTTCCGCTCCTCGTCCTGTCCCTCGATGGTGAGGTCACCAATCTGGAGGCTCGGGTTCGGCGTGGACGCGCCGTAGAACTTCGCGTGGAGGATGAAGTTGTTGACCAGCGCGAAGCCGACCTCGGCGTTGATGTTTCCGCCGGCGCCCTTCACCGTGAACTGGGGGATGGCGTCCGTCGCCTTCGCGCGCAGGTAGCCGCCGCCCACCTGCAGGCGCAGGTAGAAGCCGTCGTGAACGTGCTCGTCGTATTCCTGGGCGCTGGCCGCCGTGGCGGTGAAGAGCAGCGCCGCGATGATGCTGGGGTGTCGCATGAAAAGGCCTCCCTCGAAGAGTCCCACCCGGCCGGGGTTCCCGCGTTATGCAGCACCCGTGGCCTGGAAGGCCAGCGTCCGCTCGTGACACCCGCGTGCTCGCGGCGCTTGCGTGGCCGTGTGGGTGTACCGGAAGCTCCGCGCCTTCCATCCGGGCGGTGCGCCATGAAGGCGTGGCCGGCAACGACGAACGAGGGCAGGGGATGACCGCGACCGTGGACCACGAGGCACTGGCACACACGCTGGATTCGGCCAGGTTGGAGCGCCGCGAGGTGGCGCCGCTCACGCGCGAGCACGCCGCGCTGAGCGTGCCGGACGCCTACGCCATCCAGGAGGCCGGCATCCGGCTGCGCCAGTCGCACGGCGAGCGCGTGGTGGGCCTGAAGATGGGGCTCACCTCCGAGGCCAAGCGCAAGCAGATGAACCTGGACTCGCCCGTGTACGGCGTGCTCACCGACCGCATGCAGGTGCCCGCGGGCGGGGTGATTCAGCTCTCGCGGGGCGTGCACCCCAAAATCGAGCCGGAGATCGCCTTCCGCATCGGGCGGGAGCTGCGCGGCACCGTGACGCGCGACGAGGCGCTGGACGCCTGCGAGTCCGTGTTCGCGGCGATGGAGATCCTCGACTCGCGCTACCGCGACTTCAAATACTTCTCCCTGCCGGACGTGGTCGCGGACAACGCGTCGTCGTCGCTGTTCGTGCTCGCCACCGCCGAGCATCCCCCCCGCGCCATGGACCTCACGCGGCTGGAGATGACCATGACGGTGAATGGCGAGCCCGTGCAGTCCGCGCGCTCGGACGCCATCTCCGGGGACCCGGTCATCTCCCTCATCCAGCTGTGCGAGCTGCTCGCGCAGCGGGGCCAGGTGCTGCCCGCGGGGAGCATCGTGCTCGCGGGCGCCGCCACCGCCGCGCACATGCTGCGCCCGGGGGACCGGGTGCAGCTCACGGTGGAGGGGCTGGGCATCGTGGCGGTGTCCGCCGAGTAGCCGGGCGCCTCACCCTTCGAGCGGGACGCCCGCGGACTCCAGGGGCTCGCGCGGCGCGCGCGAGGCTTCCAGCCGCCGCAGCAGATGCCACGCCAGGTTCCGGGCGTGGCCGCGAATCTCGGGGACGGCCGTCGTCTCCCACAGCTCACCTCGCCGGGGCGGGCCCAGGGTGTAGAGGCGGCCGGAGGCGCGGCCCTGGATGTCCAGCAGCGCGCCCGCCGCGTCCGCCGCCAGGCCCATGCCCAGCGCGTCCGGGCTCACGCGCCCCGTCTCCACCAGGCCGCCGAGCACCGGGTGGCCCCGCGTCATCGCGCCCTCCGGGCCCGTGCAGTTGATGACGTGCTGGACGTGCAGCGCCGCCTCCTGGTCGCCGCGCCCGCGGGGACGCAGGCGGACCTCCACGCCCGAGTCCTCCAGCGCGAAGCTTCGGATGTGCCCGGCGTGCAGCGTCAGCTGGCCTTCGCGCCGCAGCCGCTCCACCGTCTCGCCGATGCTGGGCGCCATCCGGTGCCGGTGCACGTCCCAGTAGGTGCGCAGGTGCCGGAGGAAGCGCCGGCGCTCGTTCACCGGCAGCCGCTGCCAGAGCGGCACGGACACGGGCCGCAGCGCATCCACCACCGTTCGCCAGTCCGCGCCCGCCTCCGCCGCGCGCTTCACCTCCCGGCGCACGAGGCGCAAGACGGGCCGGATGCGCACCGCCAGGGGAGGGTGTCCCTCCGGGCGCGCCGCCTCGGGGTGCTCGCGCCGCAGCTCCTGCCGCAGGGCCCGCAGCGCGTCCCGGATGCCCGGCGCCGCATAGGCCGAGGGGGCCGCTTCCTGGTGCACGTGCGGCAGCAGGCCGTGCCGGGAGAGGGCATGGATGTGGCCCTGGTGGCCCTGCGCCATCAGCGAGAGCACGGTGTCCACCATGGTGAGCCCGGTGCCGATGAGCAGCACGTCGTCCTGGGCCTTCACGCCGCGGAGCGCGTCGGGCGCCCAGGGCGAGCGGTGGTAGCGGCGGCTGACGTACAGCCCGCCGTCGGAGACGCGCAGGTTGGAGGGCGGGGCGTTGCCCAGGGCCAGCACGGCCATCCCGGCTTCCAGCCACGCGCCATCCGCGAGCACGAGCCGCACGGCGTCGCTCGCCTCCTCCACCGACACGACCTCGTCACTCACGACGTCCAGGTGCACCCCGGGCGCCGCGTTGGCGCGCGCCTCGCGCAGCACCGACTCCAGGTAGCGCCCGTAGCGCTGACGGGCGATGAAGGCCCCCGGCGGGGTGCCCGGCTGCTCCCGGCGCACCCAGCGCAGGAAGTGCTCCGGGTCCTCCGTGAAGGCGCCCATCTTCGCGGCGGGCACGTTCAGCAGGTGACAGGAACTCGTCGTCGAGTACGCCAACCCCAGGCCCGCCCGCCCGCTCCGCTCCACCAAGGCCACGCGAAGCGGCGCGCGCGCGCTCCTGAGGAGGTTCGCCGCCAGCAGCGTGCCGCTGGCCCCTCCCCCCACGATGGCCACATCCCAACACCCCTGTGCTCGCACGCCGCAATCGTAGGTCCTGCCGCGCTCGCTGGCATCCTCCCGCGGCATCCAGGTGTCCAGGCGCCGTGCCCGCCGGCCTGCCCCGCCTCGGTGGGCAAGGTGTTGTGGGGTGTTCACACTCCAACCCACACGCGGGAGGTCATCATGCGCGAGTCCCTCATCCCCGAGCGTGAGCTTCATTCCATGGCCCACGCGCTGCTCGGCTGGCAGCTCCCCGAGCGGCCCGAGGAGATTCCATCCGTGGCGTGGCTGGTGGAACGGCTGCGCTCCAGCACGGTGGATTGGAGGCTGCTGCGGGAGCTGGTCCACTTCGACGCGGCGGGCTACACGCGGCGCACCGTGGCCCGGACCCCCGCGTGTGAGCTGCTGCTCATTTCATGGCTCCCCGGTCAGGCCTCGTGCGTGCACGACCATGGCGGCTCCGGCGGTGTGTCCTGGCTGGTGCAGGGCGAGCTGCGGGAGACGCGCTACGCCTGGGCCGGGGACCGGTTGGCTCCCGAGACGGCCGTGCGCGCGGACGAAGGGGACGTCCTCGTCGAGCTCTCGGACACCATTCATCGCATCGACAACGCGTCCCGCCACGGCGCCGTGTCGCTGCACCTCTACGCGCCGCCGATGCAGGGGATGACGCGGTACGAACCGGTGCGTCCGCCGGAGCTCGTCAGGCCGCGGCGTCCGCAGGCTGTGAGCGGGGGGCCTGGGCGAAGGCGCCGGCCACGGGCAACGTGACGCGGAAGATGCTGCCGCGCTCCGGCGCGCTCTCCACCGTCAGGGTGCCGCCCAGCGACGTCACGATGCCATGACACACCGCCAGCCCCAGGCCCGTGCCCACGCCCAGGGGCTTGGTGGTGAAGAAGGGGTCGAAGATGCGCTCGCGGTGCTCCGCGGAGATGCCGCAGCCGGTGTCCCGCACCTCCACCGCCACGCGGCCGGACTTGGCCTCCCGGGCGACGATGTGGACCTCGTTCTTGTCCACCGCGCCCGGGACGATGGACTGCGCCGCGTTGAGCAGCAGGTTCAGGAACACCTGGCCCAGCCGCGCGCCGTTGCCCTGCACGGGCGGCAGGCCCTCGCACTCCACCACCAGCCGGGCCCGGTGCCGCAGCTCGTGCATGGCCATCTTCGCCGCCGTTCGCACCACCGAGCCCAGGTCCGACGGGCCCGTGCCCACGTCCTCCGCGCGTGACAGCGTCTGCAAGTCACGCACGATGAGGCGGATGCGCTCGGCGCCGTCGCGCGTCTCGGCCAGCGCCTCCAGCACCTCCTGGCGCTCCTGCTCGGACAGGTGCTCCTTCTGCTGGAGCTCCTGGTGGATGTATTCGAGGTTGCTGAGGATGAAGGCCAGCGGGTTGTTGATTTCGTGGCCCACGCCCGCGGCGATACGGCCCAACGCAATCAACCGGTCCGCGAACAGGAGCTGGGCCTGCGTGGCCCGGAGCTGCTCCAGGCTGCGTGACAGCTTGATGTTGGCCGCCTCCAGCGCGGCGGTCCGCTCACGCACCGTCTCTTCCAGCCGCTCCGCCTCACCCGCGGGAGGACGGTGCGCGCGAAGGCGCACGCCTCCCAGGGGGGGGCCTTGAAGCTGGTTGAAGGCGCGCCGCAAGGTTCCGCGCCGCTGGGCCACCGCCGACATCAACTTCACCCTCGCTCGAAGTGTCATCGCGTCCGGCTCCAGGGGTGGGGTGTCTGCTCGTGGAATAACCCCGAGCCGCGACAGACCCGGGTAGTCAACACCGGCATGGTGGTACGGGGCAAGGCACCGAGGGGCGGTGCCAACGTGTGACGCACGACGGTGGCGGTGTGTTCCGCCAGGGCCCTCATGCTTCAGCCAGAACAGATACCGCAGTCCACCCGGCAGCTGTCCGGCGTCGTGCCCGAGCCGCAACGCTCGGTGAGCTGGCAGACGCCGTCACCACAGCGGTGGATGTCTCGCGGCTGGAGGCGCGTCGTGAGGGGACGGTACGCCCGTCCGTTATAGGTGCAGGTTTCGTAATAGGGCCGCGCTCCGTCGCTGGGCGGGTTCTGCTTCTCCGCGTCCACGCCAAAGGGCACGCTGTTGTCGGTGGCGCGCTGGCAGAGCGACTGGCAGGTGCCTGCATGGAGCATGGGCAGGCAGTCCGACTGGTCCGGATTGGAGGACAGGCCGCAGGCGCGCACGGAGCTCTCGTCCCAGGCGAGGTAGCCGCGGTCGGTGGCGGCGAAGACGCCGGTGCCGTCGAAGAGGTTGCCGAAGAAGCACGCCTCCCGCTCGCTGAACAGCGACAGCTCCTGCTCCGTATAGGAGATCTCCGCCCCCCGCGCGTTCCGGCCCAGCACGGAGATGGAGACCGTGAGGCCGAACTTGTTGGCGTGCGCCGCCAGACACGCGGAGACGACCTCCTGCTCCTCCCGGGTCGCCGCCGCGCCCGTGGCCCACTGGTGTGCCAGGCCCAGGCCGCCGTACCACGTGTGCGTCACCCCCGTGACGGGGTTGGTGTATTTGCGCTGCTGGTTCCCCTTCGCCGCGCACTTGATGATGTATCGCATGAGCTCGTCCGCGCGCTCGGGGTCCTGGTTGAACCAGTTGGAGAATCCAATCGTTGACAGGCCATTTGTTGACAACCCATTGGTGGACAGCCCGTTGGTCGACAGGCCATTGGTCGACAAACCATTGGTGGAGAGTCCGTTGTCGGACTCCGAGGCCGCGCGCGCCACGGCCGGCGCCCAGTCGTCACCGCCGTGCTCCGCGGGGCCGCATGCGCTCACGGAGAATCCCAGCATCAGGCTCAGCAGTCCCCGGGCGGCCACCGACCCGCATCGGTGTTTCAGCCGGTGGTTGATTTGAATTCCAGACACAGACGCTGGCTTTTGGTGCATGGCTTTCCCCCGTTACGAGAAGCCAGCAGCGCCGGATTCTCGAATGCCATCAGTTCCAGCTCCCATGTACGAAAATGCTGTCGCTGATGGATGCACTCAGTGTGAGGCTTTTCAGGGCGCGAGAAATATAGCCAAGCGGGAATGTTCGCGTGGGGGTCTGCCTGGGAACACCTGATGTGTGTCATCCCAGACGCCGCACGCGGCGCCTGCATGCAAGGTGATAACAGATACGTGTTAGCCGCGAGTCAGTCGCTCTCGTCGAACTCGAGCGCCAGCGACGCCGCCGGGGTGAGGGCGAAGCCGTCCGGGGAGCGCAGCCGCCAGGTGCCCACATCGGTGACGGGGCCTCCGACGACCTCGGACTCCTGGGCGTCGCCGCGCGTCTCCGCCTGGCCCAGGTGGATGCACAGGTGGACGTGGGCGTTCACCGGCTCCGCCAGCTTCTGGGCCATGGTCTGCAGCAGCCGCAGGGTGCGCTCCGCCTCGCGCAGGTACTCCGTGCGCTCGGCGCTGGGGGCGCCATTCTCCAGCGGGTGGACGGCCAGCAGCGAGGTGCCGGACTGGAGCGCGAGCAGGAAGCCGCCGCCGCGCAGCCCCTGCTCGAGTCCGTCCAGCACGTCCGCGAGCACCGCGTACACGGCGTCATCGTCCTGGGCGGAGGCGGCGAGCACCACCTCGGCGTGGACGGCGAGCGCCAGCCGGGTGCGGCGCGCGGGCTGGACGGGCTCTTCGGCCGCTTCGCTGAGCGCGGCGAGGAACGCCGTCACGCTGCTGAAGCGCCGAGCCCCATCCTTCTCCAGGCAGCGCAGCACCACCGCGTCCACGGCTGGGGACACGGCGGCGATGGCGCTGGGGCGCGGCGGCGGGGCCTCCAGGTGCAGCCGCTCCAGCTCCATCCGGTCCTCGCACTGGAACGGATAGCGGCCGGTGACGAGCTGGTGCAGCAGCACGCCCAGCGCGTAGATGTCCGTGTGCGGGCCAATGGGGCCGCCGCGGAACTGCTCGGGCGCCATGGCGTGCGCGGTGCCCAGCCGCTGGCCGGCGATGGTGAGGCCTTCCTGCGCGGGCTCGGCGTGCAGCAGCTTGGCGATGCCGAAGTCCAGCAGCTTCACCCGGGGCCGCTCGCCTTCCTCCACCACCAGGATGTTGCTGGCCTTCAAGTCTCGGTGGACCACGCCCGCGCGGTGCGCGGCCTCCAGCGCGCCGCAGACGGGCTCCAGGTACGCGAGCGCGCGCGAGGACGACAGCCGCCCCCGCTCCTGCACCACCTGGCTGAGCGTGCGCCCGGTGAGCAGCTCCATGACGTAATAGGGGCTGCCGTCGGGCATCAGCCCGAAGTCGTACACGTCCACGATGTTGGGGTGGCGTATCTGGTTCACCACCCGGGCCTCGCGCACGAAGCGCTTGAGCATCTCGCCCTGGTCCGCCAGGTGGGGGTGGAGCACCTTCACCGCGGCCCTGCGGCCCAGGATGCGGTGCTCGGCCTCATAGACACTGCCGTGTCCGCCGGACGCCAGCAGGGCCTTGAGGACGTATTCGCCCGCGAGCGTGCCCGGGCCGCGCTGCGCGCGGGACGCGTCACTGTGAAGTCGCTCGGACGCATGCAGGTCCGCTCGGGCCTGGATGCGGAAGGTGCTCTCGGAGTCCGCCGCCATGGGGTGCCTGATCCTTACACCTTTCCCCACGAAGTCTGCCTGGGTGCGGGAATGAATTCCCGCCGCAACGCGGCATCGTGGTGGGCGCGTTGACCACCTGGTGGGGCGGGCGGCGGTGCGCCGCGGGCGGGATGTTCGCTGTCGGAAGGTCTGTCGCCCTGGGGTCGGGGGGGATTGGACGCAGGGGCCCCGGCACTGATGGGATTCCGGAGGCGTGACGCTTCGTACGGGAGCTCGGGGATGGACGGGACGTGGGGCTTCAGGCGGGCGTCGGGGGGCTGCGAAATGACGATGCTGGACGACCTCACGACGTGTGCGGGGCTTGCCATGGCCCCGCCTCCGTCCTCCACGGGAGCCTGTCTCATTCTCATCAGCACCACGACACCGGCGGCCATTGGCAAGGCCTTCCGCCTGGACCTGGGGGAGCACGTCATCGGCCGCGGTTCGGACGTCACGGTGCGCATCGACGACCACGGGGTGTCGCGCAGGCACGCGCGCATCGTCCGGGGCAGTGATGGCTCCTGCCACGTCACGGATTTGGACTCCACCAACGGCACGCTGCTCAACGGCGTGCCCGTCAGCAGCGCCGAGCTGATGGAGGGGGACCGGCTGCAGATCGGCACCGTCACGGTGTTCCGCTTCTCCAAGCGCGACGTCCTGGAGCCGCGCGAGGAGCAGCTGCGCCAGGCGCTGACGGCCGCGCGCGTGGGCATCTGGGATTGGAACGCCACCAGCGGCCGGGTGACGTGGAGCGAGCAGGTGGACCGGCTCCTGGGGCTGCCCGTGGGCAAGCTGTCGGGCCGCGCCATGGAGCTGTCGGAGGTGGTCCACCCCGCGGACCTGCCCCGCGTGAGCGACGTGCTGGGCGCCGCGCTGGAGAAGAAGACGCAGGTGGACGTGGAGTACCGCATCGAGCCGCAGGGCAGCGGCTGGCGCTGGATTTCATGCAAGGGCGACGTGTTGTGTGACGCCACGGGCGCGCCGGCGCGGGTGACGGGCACGGTGATGGACATCACCGCGCGCAAGCTGGCCGAGCAGGAGCTGCACCGCCAGTCCCTCATCTTCGAGAGCATCTACGACGGCGTCGTCATCACCGACCTGGCGGGCGGCATCATCGACTGGAACTCCAGCGCCGAGCGCATGTTCGGGCGGCAGAAGTCGGAGGCCCTGGGGCAGACGCTCTTCAGCGTGCTGCACCCGGACGAGCCGGACCGGCTCACCGGCCAGATTCTCACCGCGCTGGACAAGCAGGGGCGCTGGTCCGGAGAGCTGGAGTTCAAGCGCCGCGACGGGACACCCTTCTGGTGTGAGTCCGTCGTCGTGCCGCTGCGGGACAGCGAGGGGCGCGGCATCGCCAACATCATGGTCCACCGCGACACCACCGAGCGCAAGCAGCTCCAGGCGCACCTGGTGGTGGCGGACCGGCTCGCGTCGGTGGGCACGCTGGGCGCGGGCGTGGCGCACGAAATCAACAACCCGCTGGCCTACATGCTCGTCAACCTGCACCTCATCCGCGAGGGGCTGGAGCGGCTGGAGAGCCAGGCCCCCGCGGCGCCCGTCGCGTCGCTGCAGCAGCTGGTCCGCGAGACGGCGGAGGGCGCCGAGCGCATCGCCACCATCGTGAGGGACTTGAAGGTCTTCGCGCGCGGCGAGCAGGAGGCGCGGCTGATGCCGGTGGACGTGCGCCGCGCGGTGGAGCTGGCGTGCAAGATGGCGGACAACGTCATCCGCCACCGCGCCCGGCTGGTGACGGAGTTCGAGCCGGTGGCGCCGGTGGAGGCCAGCGAGTCCCGGCTGTGCCAGGTGTTCCTCAACCTGCTGCTCAACGCGGCGCAGGCGATTCCGGAGGAGGGTACGCCGGGCGTGGAGCACGAGATTCGCGTGGTCATCCGCGGCGGCGAGAAGGACCGCGTGGTGGTGGAGGTCCGCGACACGGGCATGGGCATGGCCCCCGAGGTGCTGAGCCGCATCTTCGACCCGTTCTTCACCACCAAGCCGGTGGGCGTGGGCACGGGGCTGGGGCTGTCCATCTGCCACGGCATCGTGGAGTCCATGGGCGGCTCCATCCAGGCCGACAGCGAGCTGGGACGCGGCAGCACGTTCCGCGTGGTGCTGTGCGCCGCCACGCGCGAGCTGGAGGTGCTGCCCCGGCTCGCCGCCGCGATGCAGGCCAACGCGCGGGCGCGCATCCTGGTGGTGGACGACGAGCCCAACGTGACGCTGGCCCTGCAGCGCTCGCTGGCCGCGGACCACGAGGTGGCCACCGCGAACAGCGCCCAGGCCGCGCTCCGGCTGGTGAGCGACGGCGGCCGCTTCGACCTCATCCTCTGTGATGTGATGATGCCCGGGATGACGGGCATGGACCTGTACCACGAGCTGGGGCGCTGCGCCCCGGAGCAAGCCGGACGCATGGTGTTCATGACAGGGGGTGCCTTCACGCCGCGCACGGTGACCTTCCTGCGCGAGGTGCCCAACGCCAAGATTTCCAAGCCGCTGGATTTGACGCAGCTTCGGGAGCTGGTGGGCCGCTCCGCCGAGGCGGGGCGATGATTCCTTCGGTGCGCGAGCTCACGGAACCGGAGACCTCCCCCACGGATGTCGCGCCCGTCCTGACGCGGGTGCAGGCGCACACGGCGCCCCTGGAGTTGACGGCGCGCGCGCTGGGCATGGGCCTGCTCATTGGCGGGCTCCTGGCCGTCACCAACGTCTACATGGGGCTGAAGACGGGCTGGTGGGAGAGCGGCTCCGTCACCGCCGCCGTGCTGGGCTTCAGCGCGCTGGCCACGGTGTCGCGCAAGCGGGGCGCGGCCTATACACCCCTGGAGAACAACCTCACGCAGACGGCCGCGGCCTCGGTGGGCGCCATGCCCGCGGCGGCGGGGCTGCTGGGCGCGCTGCCCGCGCTGACGCTGCTGGGCACGTCCGTTCCGGCCTGGGGCGTGGCGGTGTGGAGCGTGGCGCTGGGCGTGCTGGGCGTGCTCGCCGCGCACCTGCTCCGGCGGCGGCTGGTGGCGCAGGAGGCGCTGCCGTTCCCCACGGGCATCGCCACCGCGGAGCTGATTACGGCGATGCACGCGTCGACCGGCACGGAGGCCCGCGCGGGGCGGGGCTGGCTGCTCGCGGGCGCGGGCGCGGCGGCGGTGGCCGTCACGGCGGTGCGGGATGCCTTCAAGTGGCTGCCAGGCATGACGGCGCTGCCGGGGACGCTGGGGGGCGTGCCCGCGGCGTCGCTGACGTGGGGCGTGGGGTGGAGCCCCATGCTGCTGGCCATCGGCATGATGACGGGGCCCCGGCTGGGCCTGAGCATGCTGGCGGGCGCGGCGGTGGCGTGGGGCGTGCTGTCGCCGTGGCTCGCGGGCACGGGCCTGCTGGCGGAGACGGGCTACGAGTCGCTCTCCGCGTGGCTCACCTGGCCTGGGGTGGGGTTGATGGTGGGCTCGGCGATGGCGTCGCTGCTGGCGCAGGCGCGCGACTTCCTCGGGGCGGCCCGGGACTTGGGCCACCTGGGGAAGGGGGAGTCGGTGCCGGGCTGGGCGTTCGGCGTCGGGCTCGGCGCCTGTGTCCTCGCGGTGGGGCTGGGCTCGATGCTGTTCGGGTTGAGCGTGCCGTACATGCTGCTGGCGCTGGTGCTGGTGCTGCCGCTGTGCGCGGTGTGCGCGCGCGGCGCCGGGCAGGTGGACGTGTCGCCCGTGACGCAGATGGGGCAGGTGACGCAGGTCATCTTCGGCGGGTTGTTGCCGGGGGCCGTGGCGCCCAACGTCGCGGCGGGCGCGGTGGTGTCGGGCGCGGCGGCGCAGACGGGCGTCAGCATGTGGTCGCTCAAGGCGGGGCACCTGCTGGGCGCGTCTCCGCGCCGCTTGCTCGCCGCGCAGTTGGTGGGCGTGCTGGCGGGCTCGGTGGTGGGCGTGCCGGTGTACCTGCTGCTGACGCGGACGCAGGGCCTGGGCTCGGAGGCGCTGCCCGCGCCCTTCGCGCACCAGTTCCGCGCCGTGGCGGAGGTGGCGGTGCGTGGGCTGGACGGCCTGCCGCCGCAGGCCGCGATGGCCGCGGGCGTGGCCGTGGGCGTGGGGGCGCTGCTGACGTTCGCGTCCCGGGGGCGCGTGGCGCGGTGGCTGCCATTGCCCGTGGCGCTGGGCATCGGCTTCATCCTGCCGGCGTACTACGCGGTGACGATTTGCGTGGGCGCGCTGGGGCTGGCGGCGGCGCGTTGGCGCTGGCCCGCGGCGGCGGAGCGGAACGTGTCCACGCTGGCGGCGGGCGCCATCGCGGGTGAGTCACTGGCGGGCGTGCTCTTCGCCGCGTTGATGGCGCTGGGCCTCATGTAGGGGGTGGGGCGCGTTCCTGGCGCGAATGAAGGTCCGCGCCGTGTGGATGGCGCTGGGCTTCGAGTCGCCGGTGACGCTCGTCCCCGAAGCGAGCGAAGGCCCGCGCCATGGAGGTGTGGCGCTGGGCTTCCTGCCGCGGGAGGGGCCTCGTCGTCGGCGCCGAGCCTCACGTCGCCGACGACGATTCGTGCACCTTCGCGAGCGACCGCCGGATGCGGCCCTCCATGAGGTTCGGAACGTGCCGTGAGCGCTCCAGCGCCTCGCGGAGCACGCGCGCGGCTTCTTCTCTGTCCCCGCGCCGCAGCGCCGCCAGCCCCATCATCTCGAGCACCTCCAGGGGCTCCTGCTCCACCGACACCTGCGCGGAGCGCTCCCGCAGCGACCACCAAGCCTCCGGCGAGGCATCCCGCGTGGCCAGCTCCACCATGGAGAAGAGCACCTCCTCGGACGGGCTCAGCTCCACGCCCGGCGGGCCTTCCGCCATCACCTGCCGCACCTGCGCCAGCACCTCCCGCGCCCGCGCATGGCGGCCCGTCCACGCCAGCGTCCGCGCCTGGAGGAGCAGGGCCCACGGCCGTGAAGCCACCTCCGGGTGCCGGCGCTCCAGCGCGATGGCCCGGGTGATGTGCGGCGTGGCGGCCTCCGCGTCGCCCGCCTGGTAGTGCAGCTCACCCAGGTTGTGCTCGGCGAAGTACTCCCAGCCCACCATGCCCAGCTCGCGGCCGAGGTGCATGAAGCGCTCCTGGTCCTTCAGCGCCCGTGTCAGCTCCTTGCGCGCCACCCACAAGTTGCGCCGGTTGTTGATGGCGCTACCCAGGTGGAAGTGGTCTCCGCGCTCGGTGCACGCGGTGATGACCTCGTTGAGCACGTGCTCCGTCTCGTCGATGTCACCCAGGTTGGGGAGGATGACGGCCAGCAGCAGCTGCGCCACCACCTGCGTCTCGTACCCCGCGTCCCCCAGCCGGCGCGCGCGCTCGGCGGCGGCCTCCAGGGGCATGCGCGCCTCCTGCCACTCCCCCTTGCGGAACTGCGCGCGGCCGAGCGCCAGCAGCAGCCGGGCCTGCACGTAGGGCGAGGCCACCGTGGCCGCCAGGTGCTGGGCCTCCAGCGCCATGGCCTCGCTGCGCGTGTAGTCGTTCACCCAGTCCAGCGCCATCGCCTCGTCGAGCAGCAGCTCCACCTCCGTGCGCGTGTGGCCCAGCCGGCGCGCGCGCTCCCGGGCCGCCGCGAAGTCCGCGAGCGAGTCGTCATACCGGCCAATGCGGATGCGCATCAGCCCCCGCCCGCGCAGCGCGGTGAGGCAGCGCAGCTCGTCCGTGGGCTCCAGCAGCTCCAGCGCGCGCGTGTACATGGCCTCGGCGTCGAGGAACGCGTGGCGACCCCGGGCGGACTCGGCCAGGTCGATGGAGAGCGCGGCGGCTTCGTCCCGGCGTCCCGCGGCGGCGGCATGCAACGCCAGACGCGGCAGTCGCTGCCGCTCCCCCGCGCCCGCCGCGCTGAGGAAGTAGCGATACGCCGCGTGGTGGATGCGCTCGCGCTCGGCGGCGGGCAGGGTGGCCGCCACGGCTTCTCGCAGGAGCTCGTTACGGAAGCTCAGCCCTTCATGGCGGTGGGACACCAGCAGGCCGGAGTCCAACAGCCGCTTGGTGGCGTGGCCCGCGTCCAGGGGGAAGCCGCCCGCCGCGCCGTCGCGCTCCAGCTCCCGCACCACGCCTTCGGCGGTGGCCGCGGTGAAGTCCGTGCCCAGCATCGCGCACAGCCGCGCGTGCGCGGCCAGCGAGGGCGGCAGCGCGCCCAGCTCGCGGTCCGCCAGCCACTCCACCAGCCGCAGCTCGGGCACCTTCTCCAGCCCGTCGGTGACGAGGTACCAGCTCCCGCCCGGGGCCCGCTGGCGCACCAGCCCCTGGCGCTTGAGGCCCCGCACCAGCTCCACCAGGTGGAGGGGCACGTGCTGGGCGCGCTCGACGATGCGCTCCACCGCCTGCGCGGGGACGTTCTCCACCGGCTTGAGCAGCAAGCGGCACAGGGCCTGCGCCTGGTCCGGCGGCAGCACGGGCAGCGCCAGCGTGGCCTGCCTCGCGGCGCGAGTGCCCCACGCCGGCCGGCTCTTCTCGAAGCCCGGCCGCGCCAGCACGCACACCCACAGCGGGACGCTCGCCTCGGCGAGACACGCGTACTCCAGCGCATCCAGCGCGGTCTCCTCCGCGAAGTGCGCGTCGTCCAGCACCAGGCACACGGGGCGCTCCCGGGCGTTGGCGGCCAGCAGCTCACCCGCGGCGCGCATGGCCAGGGAGCGCAGCGCGCCCGGCGCGGCCGCCCAGCTCTGGAGCTCCGGTCCACCCGGCGTGTACCACCCCATGGTGGCGGCGACGCCCGGCCACAGCTCGTTGCCCAGCGTGGGGCCCAGGCGCTGGAGGATGGCGGCGCGCGTCTGTTGCTCGGTGTCCGTGTCGTCGCGCTCGAAGGCGTTGAGCGCGCAGCGCAGCAGCGTGCGCAGGGTGCCGTCCGGGTCGCCCTGCACGGGCTCGCGGGAGCGGCTGCTGTACACCCGCGCATGCGGCAGCATCAGCTGGAGGCGCCGGGCGAGCGTCGCGGCCAGGTGGCTCTTGCCGTGCCCGCGCTCGCTCAGCACGGTGACGATGGTGGGCGCGGCCTCGCCCACGGCGGAGCGGGCGCTCTCCAGCAGCTCGGACAGCTCCGCCTCGCGGCCCACCAGCACTTCACTGCCCAACTGGAGGACGGTGATGTCGGGCCGGGGCGCGGCCCCCGGAGGCGCGGGCCGCAGCAGCCCGCGCAGCTCGGGGACCTCCATGCACGGCACCTCGGGCACGGCCTCCGCGGCGGCGGGGGACATGAGGAGCCCGTGCGCCTCCGGCCCCGTGGGATAGCGGTCCTCCCGAGACAGGATGGCGCCCAGGTAGCGCGGCGCCCCCGTGGGACGGCGCTGCACGGTGACGGCGGAGACGTCCACCAACCCGCCCGGCACCAGCCCCCGCTCCGTCAAGCCCTCGGCGGCGCGCATGGCGCGGCGCACGGGGTTCTCCCCGGCCTCCGGGTCGAAGACGGCGGCGACGCGCTGGGCATCGGAGAACGCCATGTGGCCGCCATAGGAGGCCAGGGCCTTCTGGAGCGACACGGGGTTGGCGCGCGAGGTGAGGAACAGGATGGCCACGGAGCGGCGCATCTGCGCGGGGCGCGGCTCGCCCGGGGCGGCGGGCCGGGGCGTGGCGGGCTCGGTGGCGCGGTGGGCGTGCTCGAAGGCCTCGCGCAGCGCGGTGCCCAGCGCGGTGGCGTTCTCCGGCCGGCGCGCGGGCTCCTTCGCCAGGCAGCGCAGGACGACCTCCTCCAGGGCGGGGGGCACGGGCGCGAAGTCGGAGGGCGGCGGCGGCCGCAGCGACAGGTGCGCCTGGAGCACGTCCGGCGTGGCGCCGAAGAAGGGCGGCCGGCCGGTGAGCATCTCGTAGAGGAGCACGCCGAGCGCGTACACGTCCGTGCGGGGGGACATGTCCGCGTTGCCTGCGCACTGCTCGGGGGCCATGTACTCCGCGGTGCCGGCGAAGCCGGACGCGTCACTGGGCGTGGTGGCCTCGTTGGGGCGGGCGGTGTTCTCCGCGGAGGTGCCCCGCACCAGCCCGAAGTCGAAGACGCGCACGCGGCCCGTCGACTCGTCGATGAAGAGGTGCTCGGGCTTGAGGTCGCAGTGGGCGAGCCCGTGGGCGTGGACCTGGGCGACGGTGTCCACCACCGCCAGCGCGCGCGGAGCCAGCTCCTCGGAGGGCAGGGGACCCGCGGCGCGGGCCAGCCGGTCCGCCAGCGTGGGCAGCGGCACGTACTCCATGGCGAGGAAGCGCGCGCCGCCCGGAAGCGCGCCGGCCTCGTACAGCGCGGGCACCGTGGGCGGGCCCAGCACGCGCAGCGCCTCGGACTCGCGGGCGAGCTGCGCGCGGCCCAACGAGCTGCTCCCGCGGGCCACCTTGATGGCCACGCGTTGGCCATCGGCCTCGCGCGAGGCGCCCAGCATCACGCCGAAGCCTCCTTGCGCGAAGACGCCGTCCACCCGGTACCCGGGAACGGCGGGCACGGGGGACGGCGAGGGGCTGTCGCCCTGCGCGGGTGGTCCTGGCGGGCACGGCGTGTGAGAGCCTTCCCACCGCCGTCCGCATGTCTGGCATCGCGGCACGGACGGGACTCTACGTCAGGTGTCCGCGGGTTTCAGGACCCCCCGGGTCGTCTAAGTACCAACCCGGAGTGTCCAAGCTTACCCGGCAAGCCTCTCACCGGTTCGGGACTTCCACGGCGCGCAGGAGCGTGGACTCCGAGCCGGGCATGCGCACGCGGAGCAGCAGCGCGGCGCCGGGCTTCGCGGAGGAGAGGACCTGGACGGCGTCGGAGGCGGAGTTGATTTTCTGGTCACCCACCTGGACCAGGACCATGCCGGGGACCAAGCCCCCGCGCTCGGCGGGGCTCCCGGGCTCCACGGCCACCACCTGGGCGCCGCCCTCCCGCGTGTCGGACAGCTGCACGCCCAGCCGCCTCGGCGCGGTCGCCGAGCCGTTGCGCGGCTGCACCTCCTCCTCGCCGTTCATGGCGGGCCGCGTCCCCAGCGTGACGTCCAGCGTCTGGGCCTTGCCACCCCGCAGCAGCTCCACCTTCACGCGGCTGTCTGGCTTCAGCAAGGCCACGGCGCGGGTCAGCCCGCCCGCGGACTCCACGGGTCTGCCATTGACGGAGGTGATGACGTCCTCCTCGCGCAGGCCCGCGCGCTCGCCCGGGCTGTTGCGATTGACGCCCGCCACCACCGCGCCCTTCATGGCCTCCAGGCCCAGGGCGCGTGACAGGTCCGGTGTGAGGTCCTGCACGGCCAATCCCAGCCAGCCGCGCCGCACCACGCCCGTCTCCTTGAGCTGCGGCAGCAGCGCCTGGATGAGCTTGCTGGGCACCGCGAAGCCAATGCCCGTGGCGCCGCCGACGATGGCGGTGTTCATGCCCACCACCTCGCCCTTCATGTTGAAGAGCGGCCCACCGGAGTTGCCGGGGTTGATGGCGGCGTCCGTCTGGAGGAACTCGTCGTAGGGGCCCGCCTGGATGTCCCGGGCGCGCGCGGACAGGATGCCCGCGCTCACGCTGGAGGCCAGCCCGAAGGGGTTGCCAATGGCCATCACGGCGTCGCCCACGCGCACCGCGTCCGAGTCACCCAGCGGCACCGAGGGCAGGTTGCTCGGCGCGCCCTTGAGCTTGAGCAGCGCCACGTCGGTGAGCGGATCGCGTCCCATCACCTCCGCGTCGAACGCGCGGCCATCATCCAGCTTCACGCGGACCTGGTCGGCGTCCTCCACCACGTGGTTGTTGGTGAGGACGATGCCGGAGGGGTCGATGATGAAGCCGGAGCCCGCGCCCTGGCGCGCCGGGCCGCTGCCCTCGCCGCCGAAGCCGGGCGGCAGGCCGAAGCGCTCCGCCATGCCGGGCGGCAGGCGCTGCACCGCGGCCGAGCGGCGGGGCTTGGCGCGCACCTCCACGTTGACGACCGCGCCCTTCACCGCGTCCACCAGCGGCGCCAGCGAGGTGATGCCATTCTGCGCGCCGCCCACGGCGGGGTTGAAGAGCGTCTTCTGGATGGGCAGCGGCGCCTGGGCTTGCGCGCTGGCGGTGACGGTGGCCGAAGGGTTGGGCGCCGCGGACGCGGAGGCCACGGCCTGACCACAAGCGCCCAGCGTTGCGGCGGGAAGAAGGACCAGGGCAGTCAGGAACCGGCGAGAGGGGAGCGAGCAGGCCATCGTTCGATCTCCATGCGAGAGAGAGAGAAGGGAAAATGCCGGTCCAGGCGAGGGGCTTCGCGAGAAAGGTCCCACCTTGGAGGGGTGGAAGGTGACGCCCACCTGCTGACTGTCCCCCGACGTCAGCGGCGGTCATCGCCATGGGGTTTCTTGCGTGGGCCCCAAGCCCGAACCGATGCAGGGGCCTATTGCAGCCGGTGGGCCAACGCTTCACGCCCTCGGTGTGCCTCGGGAGTCCGCCCCGCGTGTGCCCCAAACGCCCCACGGCTTCGGGGCAAACTGCCCCGACTTGGGGCATTTCTCCCCGAGCGACGTGCCCCAGGCCTCCGCGTGCGCTGCCACCTTGGCGCCGCTGCCCCTACAAACCGGGTGGGCGTGGGCCAGAGGGGCTCGCACCCGGGCGGCGCACCTCCAGGGCCGCGCCTGTCGCCCCGCGGCGCGCTGCTTACATAGAAGAGGGGTCGCGCGGGAGGCGGATGGCGGCGCTCCCCGGTGAGGCGGGCTTGCCCTTGGCGGTCGCCCGCCTGTCGGCCAGGCCCGGGGGCTCTGGCGGGGCCGGTGGCACGGCGGATGCTCATGGGAGGCCCGCCCGGTGCCGGCCCGTTCCCACGTGAGGAAGGGGCCCTGGCGCGGGGCATGCCCACCTCACCAGAAGGAGCCGTCATTCATGGGGCCAGATGAAATCAGCGGGATGAACGGGGACGCTCGGGAGTGGCCGCTGTCCACGCGGGAGTGGGTGGCACGCCGCAGCGCGCCTCGCATCCTGCTGGGTGAGGACCAGCCGGAGATGCGCACCCTGTTGCGGCGGGCGCTCAGCCGGCGGGGCTATGACGTGGTGGAGGCGCCGGACGGCCCGGGGTTGGTCAAGGCCCTGGTGGATGGGTTGCTCGCGCAGCAGACGCAGGTGCCCGACCTCATCGTCACCGACGTGCGCATGCCCGGCTTCTCCGGCATCGAGGTGCTGGCCCGCTTGCGCCGCGAGGGATGGACGACGCCCGTCATCCTCATCACCGCGTTCGGGGATGCCCAGCTCCATCAGGAGGCGGAGCTGCTCGGCGCGGCGCGCGTGCTCAACAAGCCCTTCGCCATGGAGGACCTGTGCGAAGTGGTGGAGGCGTTGGTGCCGCCTCGCTAGGCCCCGGAGTGCGGCCTGGCGAAAATCGCGTCGCCCTGAAGGCGTGGGTGCTTGCGCCCTGGCACGTCTGAGTTCAGGCTCGCGCGCGGTGGTGGGCGCCCGTCATTCGCGCTCCCGCACACGAGGCGTCTCATGCGGAATCCCTCCACGCTGCTGCCGTTGTTCGCGCTGACCGCGGCGTTCCAGTGCAACCCGCCGACGCGGCCCGTGCCGGACGCGGGGCCTGGCGCGCGGGAGCCGGTGCGGCGCGTGGCGCGCATCGTCCGCGCCTATCCGCACGCGACGGACGCCTTCACCCAGGGCCTGGTGTTCCACAAGGGCCTCCTCTTCGAGAGCACGGGGCATCAGGGCACGTTGCGGCAACTGTCGCTGGAGACGGCGCAGCCGGTGTGGATGGAGCGGCTGGGGAACATCTTCGCGGAGGGGCTCGCCAGCGACGGCGAGCGCCTGTACCAGCTCACCTGGACGGAGGGGCTCCTCTTCACCTGGAGCGGCATGCCGCCCCAGCGCGAGCGGACCACGCGCTACTCGGGCGAGGGCTGGGGCCTGTGCTTCTGGGAAGGGAAGCTGGTGCGCAGTGATGGCAGCCACGTGCTCACCTTCCACGAGCCCGAGGGCTTCACCCAGGTGGGCTCCGTGGAGGTGAAGCTGCGCGGCGAGCCCGTGGAGCTCATCAACGAGCTGGAGTGCGTCAACGGCGTCATCTACGCCAACATCTGGCACAGCTCGGACGTGCTCGAAATCGACCCGGCCACCGGGACGGTGGTGGGCATCATCGACGCGTCGGACCTGACGCGCGCGGTGGCGGGGCAGGTGACCAGCCACGAGGCCGTGCTCAACGGCATCGCGGTGGAGCCGGGCACGGGGCGCATCTTCATGACGGGCAAGCTGTGGCCCCGCATCTTCGAAGTGCGCCTGGACCTCGTGGAGTAGCTCAGCCCTTGCGCGCCCCTTCGTCGCGCTCCAGCTTGCGGTACAGCGTCTTGCGGTCCACGCCGAGGATGCGCGCCGCCAGCGTGCGGCTGCCGCCCACCGCCTCCAGCACGCGGTGGATGTAGCGCCGCTCCAGCTCCTCCAGCGTCACCAGCTCCGACGCGTCCTGCGTCTCCGGCACCACGCGCGGCTGGCTGTAGTTGCGGACGCGCTCGGGCAGGTCGTCCACGGTGATCTCCTCGAACGAGGTGAGGGCCACCGCGCGCTCGAGGCAGTTCTGGAGTTCGCGCACGTTGCCCGGCCAGCCGTAGGCCAGCAGCCGCTGCGCCGCCGCCGGCGACGGGCCCAGCACCCGCTTGCCGGTGCGCGAGGCGAACTGCTCGATGAAGCGCTGCGACAGCGCCAGCACGTCGTTGCCGCGCGCGCGCAGCGGCGGCAGCTCCACGCCGATGACGTTGAGCCGGTAGTAGAGGTCCTCGCGGAAGCGGTCCTCCTCCACGGCCAGCTCCAGGTCGCGGTTGGTGGCCGCGACGATGCGCGCGTCGAAGGGCACCTCCGTGTCGCCACCCACCGGGCGCACCGTGCGCTCCTGCAGCGCGCGCAGCAGCTTGGGCTGGAGGGTGAGGGGCAGCTCGCCCACTTCGTCCAGGAAGAGGGTGCCGCCGTTGGCCTGGACGAACAGGCCGGTGCGCGCGGCCTTGGCGTCGGTGAAGGCGCCCTTGGCGTGGCCGAACAGCTCGCTCTCCAGCAGGGCCTCCGGCATGGCCGCGCAGTTGATGGCGACGAAGGGGCCGTCCTTGCGCCGCCCGCGCGTGTGGACGGCCCGGGCCGCCACCTCCTTGCCGGTGCCGCTCTCGCCGGTGATCAGCACCGTGGAGTCCAGGTCCGCCACGCGGTCGATGAGCGCGTAGGCCTGCTTCATGGCGGGGCTCTCGCCCACCACGGTGCCGCTGTCCTCGCGCCGGCCCAGCTCCTGGCGCAGCCGCCGCACCTCCTCGCGCAGGGCGCGGTGCTGCACGGCGCGCTCCAGCACCAGCACCAGCGCGTCCACGTCGATGGGCTTGGTGACGAAGTCGTACGCGCCGGCGCGGATGGCGGCCACCGCCGTCTCCAGGCTGCCGAAGGCCGTCACCACCACCACGGGGATGTCCGGGCGGTTGAGGGCGATGCGCTCGCACAGCGCCAGCCCGTCCATGCCGGGCATGCGCAGGTCGGTCAGCACCACGTCGAAGTCCTCGGCGGCCAGGCGCCCCAGGGCCTCGTCCGCGGACGGGAGCGCCACGGGCGCGAAGCCCCGGCGCGTCAGTCCCTTCTCCAACATCGCGCGCATCTCGCGCTCGTCCTCGACGACTAGGACGCGGCCTGGCATGTGTCCTCACCCTTCGGCAGGTAGATGGAGAAGCAGCTACCGCGTCCGGGCTCGCTTCGCACGGCAATCCAGCCGCCGTGTTCCTGCATGAGCCCATAGGAGACAGACAGGCCCAGTCCGGTGCCCTCGCCCACGTCCTTGGTGGTGAAGAAGGGCTCGAAGACGTGGGCCAGCACGTCCTCGGGGATGCCCTGGCCCTCGTCCTCCACGTCCACGCGCACGAAGTCCCCCTCCGGACCGCCCACGTCAGGGGGCGGGGTGCTCCGGGCATGCTCGGCGCGCACCCGCACGGTGCCCGGCTGCTTCATGGCCTGCACGCCATTCATCACCAGGTTGGTGAGCACCTGCTGCACCTGACCCGCGTCCACCTGCACCATGAGGCCGGTGGGGATGTCCGTCTCCAGCGTGACGCTGTTGCGCGCGGCCATGGAGCGCAGCAGGGACAGGGAGCGCTCGACCAGGTCCTGCACGTCCTCGGGGGCGCGGTGGGGCTTGCGCCGCCGGGCGAAGTCGAGGAGCTGCCGGATGATGGCCGTCATGTGCTGGGCCTGCTGCGAGATGATTTGCGCGCACTCGCCCACCTCCTCGCCCTCCGCCTCGCCGGAGGAGATCATCTTCGCCCGGCCCATGACGACGTTGAGCGGGGTGCCCAGCTCGTGCGCCACGCCGGAGGCCAGCTTGCCCACGGTGGTGAGCCGGTCGGCGTGCCGCAGGTGGTCCACGGCGGACAGGCGCGCGGCCGTCTCCGTGGCCAGGCGCGAGCGCGTCTCCTCCAACTGCTCGCCCATCTGGTTCATGGCGCCGGCCAGGGTGGTGAGCTCGTCGCCCCGGCGCTGCGGCAGCGACACGCGGGCGGTGAGGTCGCCCTGGCCAATGCGGTGCGCCAGCGACACGAGCTGCTCCACGGGCTCGCCCACCAGCCTGCGGCCCATGGCCATGGCGGCCACGATGAAGCCCAACGCCATGGCGGCGGTGGCGGCGAAGGTGCCCAGGACGACGGTGTTGACGTACTGCCGCTGCGCACCCAGGGACTCGGTGATTTCGATGGCGCCCAGGCGGTTGCCGATGAGCACGGGCGTGTACGAGTGCAGCAGGCCCGGGTCCACGGCGGGGTCCACCATGGAGCCGTCCTTGCCCTGGAGCAGCGACGTGCGCAGCCGGGGCGGAAAGCCGGTGAGGTCCGGGGTGCCGGGGCCTCCGTCCAGCCACACCCACCGCAGGTGGACCTGCTCCTGGAAGCGGTTGGCCTGCGACAAGAGCGTCAGCGCCTCGCGCTCTCCCGCGAGCTGCCACGCCTTGCCAATGGAGCCCGCGAGCGTGTGGCCGAGCAGCCGGTGGTCGTGCTGCATGTCCATGGCGGAGCGCTCGAGCTCGCGGCGGACCTGGAAGTACTGCAGGCCCGCCATGACGGCGATGGCGAGCAGGACGAGGGCGAGGGTGAACTTGCGGGCGAGTCTCACGGGCGGTTCGCGAAAGAGGCTGCTCCGGCCCGTGCGCCTCGAGGGGGAGGGTGCGCACGGACCGGAGGTGGGTTCTCACAACGTACCGCGAGTGCTGCAACAAGGAAGGCGACGTTTGCCGCATGAGCCCTCGCCGGCCTTCGAGGCGGCCGGGCTCCTTCCTTGTCCTCGGAGAAAGCATCCGCTGTGCCAACGCGGCTTCATTCGGGCACGGTGTCGTGAGGGCCCTCCAGGACGGGGCAGATTGCCCCGGCGAGGGGCAGGATGCCCCGGCTACAACCCCTTCGTCTCGTAGCTGGAGGGCGCGTCGACGTGGAAGGCGAAGTCCACGGTGCGCTTCTCGCCCGGGGCCAGCTTCACCTTCCAGGTCGCGATGCCATCGTCGGACTGGAGTGCGTAGCCGCCGGTCGTCACGGGCTCCAGCGCCACCTTCACGTCCACGAGGAAGGACGCCGCGGTGCTCCAGCCCGAAGGATTCGTCTGGGCCCACGCGGCCTCGGATTCATCCGGCACCTTGGGACGAATGCGCCGGAGCGCTTCAATCTGCGCGTGGTGGACATTGCGCTCGGCGATGATGCGCGCGAGCGAGATGTCGACCTCCTCCGTCCGCGCGATGAGCTTGCGCGCATCGTCGTGAGAGAAGGCCTCGCGTGTCACCGTGCGCACGTCGACGTGGGACACCTCCGCGCCGTCAGCCTCGACGCGGATGGAGTCGGTGTCCACGTTCTTGGGCAGCCGGGGAAACGTCACCCGCTGCGAGCCAGACACCGTGACGCTGCCAGCGCGAACCACTTGCGCCTGGTCACTGTAGACAGTGACTGACGTGATGGGAGCCTCGAGCGTGGCTCCCATCACGCTCGCGGCCATCAACCCGAGTCCGAGGATGTGCATGCGTCCATGCTGAAGTTGGACGCATGGACAATCACGTCATGGTTCTCGCACGAATTCCTCACGGAGGAATCGGCGCCGCAGCGTGCGAGTGACCTCCGCGTCCCACCGGGCGGAGAACACCTCCACGAAGGTGCGGCGGAAGCGCAGCGCGCAGGCCAGACACAGCAGCGTCGTGGCCAGCCCGATGACCGCGTTCTGCCAGGAGGCGAGGTCCCACTGTCCCGACCAGAACCACGAATGCATGCTCGTGGGCCAGAAGTAGAAGATGGGCCACCCGGGCCCGCTGCCCGCGAGGTCGCAGAGCAGGTGCAGGTGGAAGGTGCCCAACGCCAACGCCGCCACCCGGAGCCGCTGATGCGCCAGCGCCGCGCAGACCGTCGCCGTGACGAGGGCACCCACGTACCCATGGAAGATGACGTGGTGATAGCGAAGATAGGCGTCTTCACTCACGAGCAGCGTGAGCCCATCCAGGTCCGGAGCCAGCCCCGCGCAGGTGACGAGGATGCGGTCTCTGCGCTCACGCAGCCCCTGGGCCGCGAGCCAGGCCAGCTCGGCATGGACGATGGGATTCATGGTGCCCGCAGCCTATGCCACGCCGCGCGCCGTCCTCACGCGGGCACGGGCGATTGCCCAGGCGTGCCGAGCAGCCCCGCAGCGACTCCGGCAAGCCCACCTCTTCGCACGCACGGCGCAAGGCTGCCTGCACGGTGTCGTCCTTCACGTCCAGCACGGGCTGTTCATGACGCCAGGCGCCCCCGGGGCCAGGGGCCACCTTTCTCGTTGCCTAAAACCGTTAGGCGCCTTACGAGGTCAGGGCCGTGCCGACCCGACCCTCCAACCCTTCGACCCTCGCGGCCGGACCCCGCTATGAGCGGCTTCAGCGTCTGGCACAGCGCTTCCCCGAGTTCGACGCGCGCGCCATCGAGACGTGCATCACGCTGCTGCGGGCCTCGCATGACCTGTCGAGCGCGTACGAGGCGCACCTGGGGCGCCACGGCTTGTCGCTGGGCCGCTTCACGGTGCTGGTGCGCCTGTACTCCACGGAGGACGTGGAGGGCGCGCTCACGCCGGCCGACCTCGCGGAGAGCTCCGGTGTCAGCCGCGCCACGATGACGGGGCTGCTGGACACGCTGGAGAAGGACGGCCTCATCTCCCGCGAGGACCATCCGGAGGACCGGCGCATGTACACGGTGCGCCTCACGTCCAAGGCCCGACAACTGGTTGAAGGCATGCTGCCGGACCACTTCCGGCGCATCGCCGCGTTGATGGCGCCTCTGAGCGAAGAGGAGCACACCACGCTGCGCGCGCTGCTGGCCAAGGTCTCCGAGGGGCTCCACCTCCTCAAGGAGCCCTGACTCGGAGACCCACGCCGCGGGCTCAGCGCTTCGCGTGCGCGCGGGCCTCGGCGGCCTTGCGGCGGCGGACGAAGAGCGCGCCCAGCGAGAGCAGCCCCACGGCGGCGGTGAACGGCGCGCTGCCCGCGCCGGTGGCGCTGCAGCTCTGCGCCTGAGGCTCGCCCAGGGGATTCTCCGGCGTGATGGTTCCCTCTCGCGTGGTGACGCCCCAGCGGTTCTGCGGATAGGCGACGGGCGTCTCGGCGGTGGGCGCGTCGGGCGTGGTGGGCTGCTCCAACGGGGTGTCGGTGCGCTCCTCCGGAAGGGGGGGCGTGGGCTCGGGCTCGGTGGGCTCGGGCTCGGTCGGAGCGGGCTCCGGCTCGGGGGGCGGCGGAGGCGGGGGCGGCAGCACCGCCTCCAGCGTCGAGGCCATGTGGAAGCCGTCGTGGTAGACGCTCGCCTCGGGGCGGATGGAGCTGTCGCGGTAGAGGCCCAGCTTCAAGTAGTTCAGCTCCTTGCCGAACTGCGTCGCGGCGTGGGTCTTCTTCACGACGAGCTTCCCGTTGTGCCAGAGCTGGACGAAGCCCGCCTTGGCATCCGGCGACCACTTCACCTCCAGCACGAAGTCATGCCAGTCACCGCGCTGCATTGGCGCGGTCCACAGCACCTTGCCCTTCGCGCCGCCCACGCGCATGTACAGCTCATCGTTGCGCGCGTAGAACTCCAGCGGGGGGGAGCCGCAGCAGCCCGCCTGATGCCACTGCGCGAAGACCTGCCACCGTTCATCGAGCGGGTAGTTCGTCGGGAAGAGGGTGCTCCACTTGTAGTACCAGGTGGAGTTCACCTTCTCCTGGCTGATGTAGAGCAATTCATTGCGGTTGCCGCTGGCGCCAATGGGGTCATCGCCCTGACGCACCGTGGCCTTCAACGCGTAACGTCCTTCGCGAACGACATCCGTCACGACCTGGAGCCGGCTGTTGGCAACGCTCTGGCTGCGCGTCCACTGCGAGATGTTGCCCGTCTCGAAGTCACCCTTCCACACCACGTCCGCGGTGGCGAACGTGGGAATCAGTGACACCAAGGCGGCAAGTCGAAACAGCTGCGTCAAGCGAGGTCCTTTCGTTCCAGGTTGGCGCAGTGGGACACTCAGGCGGACGTGCTACTTCCCGCTCGTGCCCTGTTGGAAAACCCTCGGGCCGGGGGGCCCCCGCCGTCTCCTCCGAGGGGCGGGCTGGCGGGCGGGCCGTTGTCGCCACCCTGGCTTGGAGCCGCGTAGCGACAGTGATTCCGAAGGGATGCGGGCCTGGCCTGCACTCAAGGTTTTTGGCGCAAGCCGTCTCCAGGTGAGGCTGCCTGGTTCACGGCCTGACCACCCGGCGCCCTGTGGGTGGGTGGCCGGTGAGGAGCGCTGAAAATGCGGAGAAAATTCACGCGATGACAGCCGCTCGACCCCCACCGGAAGTCGGTGGGGAAGGATTGATGGTGTACAACGCGGTGGTTGGGCGGCTGGTTCGGGGGATGGCGCCCGAGGGGGCAGCATGTTGAAGCCGGCGTACGACAAAGTCCTGGTCCTGGCGCTGGCCACGCCCGTGTTGGTGTTGACCGTCCTGCTTGCCCGCACGCCCTCCAAGGGGAGCGGAGCGCCCGTGTCGCCGCAGTTCTGGACCGAGCGCCGCGCCGCGTCGCGCATCGAGGCCCGCCTCACGCACCCGGAGGCGGACCGCTACCGGCGGCGCACTTCCGCGGGGGGCTGCCCCGTTCCACCTGAACCGATCCCGCTGCGCGACCTCGCCCGGTTGGAGGAGGCGGGCGATTTGTCCGGAATCGCGTCCGCCTATGCCCTTCAGGGTGAATGGAACCAGGCGGCCTCCTTCCTGGAGCGCCTGCCTTCCTCCCCGGACCGCGACAGCGACCTGGCGGCGGTGTACCTGGCCCGGGGCTCCCATGAGCAGGCCCTGCGCTTGCTGGACGGGGCCCTGAAGGCGCAGCCGCGACATCCGCAGGCCCTGTGGAACCGGGCGCTCGTGCTCCAGGAGATGGGGCTCACCCTGAAGGCGGCGGACACCTTCGAACAGGTGGCGCTGCTGAATGAGCAGGGCTGGAGCCAGGAGGCCAAGGCCAACGCCCGCGAGCAACGCGACGCCACGCTGGATCGCGCGCGCCGGTGGAAGGAGGCGCGGGACGCCACGCTCGCGCTGGTGGACGACCCGACGGCGCCCCTGCCGCTGGACGCCGCCCGGAGGGACCCGGGGGTCGTCCGTCAGGTCTTCTATGACGCGGTCCGCGCGGCGCCCTCGAAGGAGCGGGTCCTGGCCCTGATGCCCCTGGCGCAGGAGCTGGACAGGGGGCATGGCGGCTCCACGCTGGCGGACTACGTCAAGCGCGTGAGCGGCCGGAACTTCACGCGCCGCGGCGAGCTGGCCCGCGAGTACGCGTCCCTGGTGAAGGGCAAGCTGGACCGGCCGGACCGCTTGCTGGAGCGCGTGCTGGCCTCCGGTGAAGACGACCTCTTCCTGGGCACGGCGCAGCATGCGCGCGCCACGCGCCGGTTGACCGCCCAGGTGGTGGAGCGCGCGAAGCGCCAGAACGACCCCTGGTTCAACCTCTACATCGAACGCGAGGAGGCCATCCGCGAGACGGCCGAGGGCAAGTGGTGGAAGGCCGAGCAGCGCTTCTTCAACGCGCTCCAGCGCTGCCGCGAGGAGGGCCTCTCCGCGCGCTGCGTCGACCTGGAGCTGCGGCTGGGCATCCTCTACGCCGACCTGCAGCGGCTCACCGAGGGGGAGCAGCACACCCGCACCGCCTGGTCCTGGGCGCGCCAGCTTCGCGAATGGGACATGGAGTTCACCGCGCTGGAGGTGCTGGCCGCCATCACCCGCTCGCGCGGAGACTTCGCCAGCTCGCGCGCCTATATCGAGGAGTGGTCCGCGCGCGGCCGTGGCAACTGCGTCTGGCCCCGGGAGAACCTGGCCCACACGTACTACCTGGACAACCGCATGGACGACGCGCGCCGCGAGGTGGACGCGAACGCCGCCTGCGAGAACGAGCCGCTCAGCCTGCTCTTCGCCGTCAACCTCGCGGAGCTGTCACGCACCCGGCCGAAGCCCGGGGATGAGGCGCTGCTCCAGCGCGCGTTGGCGTGGGCCAATCACAGCAACCCCATGCCCAGCGACGCCGTGTACGCCCATTACGTGGAGGGCCGCTTCCTGCTGGATTCCGACCGCGCCCGGGGCCAGGCCTTGCTGCGGAAGACCCTCACGGAGGCGGAGGCGCTGCCCCGCGGGGACTCGCTGGCGCGCGAGGCCTGGGCGCTGAGCTACTCCTCGCTCGTCACCGACGCGGGCAAGGCGGGGGAATACGCGCAGGCGCTGGAGTTGATGGCCGCGCAGCTCGGCACGCCCGTGCCGCGGCGGTGCGCCCTGGCGGCGGCCGTGCACGGTGAGCGCACGGTGCTGGTGGCGCGGGGGACGACGGGCGAGGTGCTGGGGCACTACGAGTCGGACCGGCAGGGGCCCTTCAGCCGCGTGGACACCTCGCGCCTGGTGCCGGAGCGGCTGCGCCAGGCCCTGAAGGGCTGCGCGCACGTGGACGTGCTGGCGTGGCCTCCCGTCTTCGGGCGCACGGACCTGCTGCCGCCGGACGTGGCGTGGAGCTTCCGGCTGGGCCACACGTCGCAGCCCCGCTCCACGCCCACGGCGCGGCGGCTCGTCGTCTCCAGCGTGGACGCGCCCGCGCTGCTCCAGCTCCCGAGGCTGCCCCCGTGGTTCCCTTCGCAGGAGCAGGAGGCGGTGCCGCTGCAGGTGCTCTCCGGCTCGGACGCCACGCCCGCGCGGGTGCTGGCGGACATGCGCGACGCCACGGAGATTGAAATCCACGCCCACGGCATCATGGACCCGTCGCTGTCGGACGCCTCGCTGGTGGTGCTGTCCCCGGAGACGAGCGGCCGGTACGCGCTCACCGCGGACGTGGTGCGCCAGCAGAAGCTCACGGGCGCCCCCATGGTCTTCCTGGCGGCGTGCAGCGCCGGCCGCGCGGCGAACTCCACCACCAGCCACGAGCCCTTCAGTCTGCCCGCGGCCTTCATCGACGCCGGCGCGCGCGCGGTGCTGGCCTCCACGGTGGACATCCCGGACGCCGCCGGTCGCTTCTTCGACGGGGTCCGCCGCCGCATCCGCGAGGGCGCCCAGCCCGCGGTGGCCCTGCGGGACGAGCGCCAGCGCTGGTTGGACCGGGACCACCGGGCAGGGTGGACCCGGCATGTCATCCTGGTGGAGTCATATTGAGGAGGTGGCCCGACTCACGGCCGCCTACTGCGGGGTCCTCAGGTGCGTGTTTCCTCCCGGGAGCTGGAAATGATGGAAGGTGACGGAGGCGCTCACATCCAGCGCGCGCACCCAGTGCCACCAGCCCACGGGCAGGAAGAGCATTTCGCCCGGCTCCACCACGGCCTCCAGGACGGTGGCCTCGCCGTACAGGGGGAAGCGCGCCGGGTCGGGCTGGGCGGCGTCCACCGCGCTGAAGGTGCCGTGGCGCGGGTAGACGAGGTGGCGCTGGAAGGACGGCACCAGCCGCACGTGCTTGCGGCCCATCACCTGTCCCAGCAGCACGTTCATGTTGTCATGGTGCAGCGGGGTGACGGTGCCCGGCGGGCCCAGCAGCAGCGTCGTCATGTCCGGCCGCAGCTCCGGGTCGATGATGCCCGCGGGCGCGCGGATGTCCTCGCGCAGCCGGGCCAGCCCGTCGCGCTTCCAGTTCTCGTTGCGCGGCACCATGTAGAAGTCGTTGGTCTCACCCGCCGTCTCCACCCGGCGCACGTACTCGCGCAGGGGCACCACCTGGCGGTGCTTGTCGGGCTGCGAGGCGTGGTCCGGGTTGGTGTCGCGCCCGGACATGATTTCCACCTCCACGTCGCCAAAGCGCTCGCTGAAGTCCGCGAGCGACCAGCGGCGCATCGCAGGCCAGTCCTCCATGAGGCCTTGCAGCACCACGGGGCGGTGGCCGAAGTAGTAGCGGGAGAAGAACGCCTCGGGGCTCAGGTCCCGGCGCTTCTCCAGCCGCACCTCGCCCGACTGGCGGTGCAGCTCCGCGTACAGGTCCGACAGCGCCTCCAGCCACTCGTAGCGCCGGCCGATGCGCCGCGCGCCCGCCACGTAGGGGTGCGCCTGCGCCGCGGCGATCTCCCGCTGCGCCAGCGCGTCCTCCACGCCCGCGTTCACCAGCACCTGCCGCGCGTCCTCCGCGCTCACGCCCAGGGCGAGGTTCTCCGCCAACCAGGTGTGCCATTCCAAAGCCAGGCGCGAATCTTCCCTGCTCATTCAGAACTCCATGAATTCCATGTCGCAAGCCGCCCTGTCAGATGCACGGGGTTGGCGCGTGTCATGATAAGGACTGTACGTGTTGTCCGTATCACCCATGTCTGTTTTCAGCCCAACCCCACTACGAGGTGCGAGCGCCCATGACGCCCGTTGAATCCCTCATGGCCGGTAGCTTGGATTCCGAGTCCGGCGAAGCCCACGTGAAGAACACCTACGTCAACTGTGACACGGCCACGGTGGCCCCGCGGAAGCGGCTCCCGACGCCCCCTCCAGCGGTTCCCCCGCTGGCCGGGCCGGGGCACTCCAGCGCCAGCCAGGTCCGCTGATCCCCAGGCCCGGGCGGGTTTTTCCACCCTCCCGGGCATTTTTCTGTCCGGGTCCCTGCTTTTTTCTTCTCAAGGATTCAACCGGCGCGCGTCTTTGACTGGGGAACACGCAGACGCGCATGTGAGTGGGGCTTCATGTCGGACCTCTTCAACCGGGAGCGGAGGCGCTTCGAAGCGTTCATCCGTCAGCATCGGCCCTGCCTCCTGGGGCTGGCCCGCCGGTTGTGCGCCCGCTCCGGCCTGGAGCCGGACGACCTGGTCCAGGAGACCTTCGAGCGGGCGTTGCCAGAGTTCGGCCACTTGAAGGACCGGTCGGACTCCGCGGCGGCGGCGTGGCTGTGTACGACGATGACGAACCGCTTCCTGGACTACTGCCGCCGCCAGCGGACGGAGTCCCGGGGGTTGCCGCACCTGGCGTTGGTCCAGGACCCGACGGGGTCGCCGGAGGCCGCCCAGGAGAGCTGGGCGCTGGTGAGCACCGACGCGTTCGAGAAAGCCATCGAGCGGTTGAAGCCTCACCTGCGTGATGCCTACCGGCTGCACGCGGAGGGCAAGCGCTACAACGCCATCGCCGAGCATTTCAATGTTCCCGTGGGCACCGTGGGCAGTTGGCTCACGCTGGCCCGCAGGGATTTGAAGGAACTGCTGCTGCCCCAGGTGGCGGTAGCCCGGGAGCAGGGGGCCACGAGCTCATGAATACGCCATGCACCAAGCTGCACCTCTTCGTGGACGGTGAGCTGTCCGCTCCCGACGCGGAGGCCTTTCGCCAGCACCTGTCGCGCTGCGACGAATGCGAGGCGGGGCTGAGGGATGTCCTGCAACTGGAGCTGCTGGCCGCCCGCGCGCTGGGGGGCGCGCAGGGCGCGGCCCCGGAGCCCCTGCCGGAGAAGGTGACGCCGCTGCGGCCGTGGCTCCAGCGGGCCTCCCGCGCGGTGGTGCCGGTGGCGCTGGCCGCGGGGTTGGCCGCGGTGGGCGTGTTTCGGTATCAGGCGCCGTCCGATGCCCCCGCCGACGTGTGGCTGGCGAGCGCGGACTCGAGGACGCTGGAGGCGCGGCTCAGTCATCCCCAGGCGGACCGCTTCGTTCCCTACGAGCCCATGCGCGGCACGTCTGGCGCGGCGAGCCCGCTGCCGCTGCGGCCCCTGGCGGACCTGGAGGAGCAGCGGGACTTTCGTGGCATCGCGGCGGCCTATGCCCTGCGCGGCGACTGGCAGCAGGCGGAGGCCTTCCTGTCGCGGGCGCCTGCGTCGGCGGACAAGGACAATGACCGGGCGGTGGTGGCCCTCAGCGGACAGCGGTGGGAGGAGGCGCTGAACCTGCTGGGCGGCGCGCTGAGCCAGGAGCCCCGGCACGCCCAGGCGCTGTGGAACCGCGGGCTGGCGCTTCGGGGTCTGGGGCTGTTGAAGCAGGCGGAGGTGTCCTTCCGGGACGTCGCCTCGCTGCCCGGGCAGGAGGCGGGTTGGAGGCTGGCCGCGGAGCAGCGCGCGGAGGAGCTGCGCGTGCTGCGTGACGCGGAGGCGGCCCGGTGGCAGCGGCAGGTGCGTGAGACCTGGGGGCAGCTCGCGGAGGGCGGCGCGGAGGCGTCGTACCTGGCGGCGCAGCAGCCCGCGGTGGCCCGCGCGGCGCTGTACGAGGCCGTTCGCGCGGCGCCCTCGGCGGACGCGGTGGCCGCGCTGATGCCGCTCGCCACGGCGTTGGACCGGCTGGGCGGCGGCACGGTGCTCCAGGACTACGTCCGGGACATGGCGGCGCGTGACTTCGGCGCCCGTGCACCGCTGGCGCGCGACTACGCGCGGTTGATGAAGGGCGAGCCCATGCCGGGCCTGCTGGACACGCTGCGGGCCTCGCAGGAGACGGACCTGTACGTCGGCGCGCTGCTACACACGGGCGCCGCGGTGAAGGACGCGGAGGCGCTCAAGGCGCTGCAGCGGTATGCCCACGGCTCCAGGGACCCGTGGTTGAACCTCCTGGCGGACCGGGAGCGCGCGCGGGGCGAGGACGCCGCGGGCCGCGCGGCCACCGCCGAGCAGTTGCTGCTGGCCACGCTCCGCACCTGCGGCGCGTACAACACGCTCTTCCCGTGCTCGGAAATCAACTGAGCCCGTGCCTGGAGTGACGCGGGGGCCCTCGAAGGGCACCGCGGGGCAGCGCGGAGGCCGGCCTGTGACAGGGCCGGCCTTTTGCTTTTCCGGGGAGCGTGCGGGCGCGTGTCCGGCATCGGGCGATGGTGGCGGTCGCGGCGGACGGGCCCGGGACGGCGTGGCAGGCTCGGGCGTTCGATTCCCCCCGCCAGGAGTCCGCCGCATGCCGTTGTCGCCCCCTCGGAACATGAAGGACTACGAGGCCACCCGCCGGGACTTCCGGTGGGAGCGGCCCGAGCACTTCAACTTCGCCGCCGACGTCATCGACCGGCACGCCGCCGAGCGCCCCGAGGCGTTGGCCCTGCTGTGGTCCGATGAGGCGGGGCAGGCGCGGCGCTTCACGTGGGAGGACCTGCGGCGGCGCTCGCTCCACGCGGCGCGCTTCCTGACGGAGCAGGGCCTTCGCCGCGGGGACCGCACCTTCATCATGATGCCGCGCGTCCCGGAGTGGTGGTTCCTGGTGCTGGGCTGCATCCGCGCGGGCATCGTCTTCATGCCCGGCACGCCCATGCTCACGCCCAAGGACATCCGCTACCGGCTGGAGGTGGCGGACGCCCAGGCCGTCATCGCGGACGTGAGCTGCCTGGAGCGCTTCGACGGCGTGGTGGGGACGGGGAGGGTGCGGACCTGGCTGTCGGTGGGCGAGGGCGCGCCGTCCCCGTGGACGCGCTACGTGCCCGGCGCCGCGGACGCGCTGGCGGACTTCGAGCCCACGCGCGCGGACGCGCCCATGCTCATCTACTTCACGTCCGGCACCACCGGCATGCCGAAGATGGTGCTGCACACGCAGGCCAGCTACGGCCTGGGCCACGTGATTACCGGGCGCTACTGGCTCGACTTGACGCCCGAGGACCGGCACCTGACGTTGAGCGACACCGGCTGGGCCAAGTGCGCCTGGGGCAAGCTCTTCGGCCCGTGGAGCCAGGGCGCGTGCAACGTCGTCTACGACTTCCGGGGCCGCTTCGAGCCCGCGAAGCTGCTGAAGGTGCTGGAGACCCAGCGCGTCTCCACCTTCTGCGCGCCGCCCACCGCGTGGCGGGCCCTGGTGCTCCAGGACGTGAAGGCCTTCGACCTGTCCGCGCTGCGTCACACCGTGAGCGCCGGCGAGCCGCTCAACCCGGAGGTTATCGACTCGTGGAAGGCCGCCACCGGCCTGCACATCCGGGAGGGCTACGGGCAGACGGAGACGGTGATGGTGGTGGGCATGTTCCCGCCGGTGGCGCCGCGCGTGGGCTCCATGGGCAAGCCGTCCCCGGGCTTCACGGTGGGCGTCATCGACGACCAGGGGCAGGAGGTGGCGGACGGGCAGGAGGGGGACATCGCCGTGCGTGTGCTCCCCGAGCGGCCGGTGGGCCTGTTCCAGGGCTACCTGGGGGACGACGTGGCCAACGCCGCGTGCCGGCGCGGCGACTGGTACGTGACGGGGGACCGGGCCGTGCGGGACGCGGACGGCTACTTCTGGTTCGTGGGGCGCGCCGATGACGTCATCAAGACGTCGGGCTACCGCGTGGGCCCCTTCGAGGTGGAGTCCGCGTTGCTGGAGCATGACGCGGTGGCGGAGTCCGCCGTCATCGGCGTGCCGGACGCGAAGCTGGGCCAGCGCGTGAAGGCCTTCGTGGTGCTGGCGCCGGGGCACACCGCGTCCCCGGCGCTCGCGCAGGCGCTGCAGGAGCACGTGAAGCGCACCACGGCCCCGTACAAGTACCCGCGCGACATCGAGTTCGTCACCGAGCTGCCCAAGACGGTGAGCGGCAAGATTCGCCGCGCGGAGCTGCGCGCCTCGCGGACGTAGCGCGCGCCCGCCGCCGCCCTCAGGCCTCGAAGAGGACGGGGAAGCCCAGGAGCGCGCTGCCCTCCTGGGTGAACCAGCCCTCCGCCACCGCCGCGTGCTGGGTGAGGGTGTGGATGTCGCGGAAGCGGCGCTGGAGCGGGGTGCCGTCGCGCACGGAGGTGCCGCCGCCCGCGTGGTAGCAGGCCGTGACGACCTCGGCGGACGTCTCCACGGCCCACGTCAGGGTGGAGGAGACCTGGGGTGCCAGCGTGAAGGCCGTCGCGGGCGCGTGCTGGCAGGCCTCCCAGAAGACCTCACCCATGCGGCGGAGCGCGTCGTGCGCGGCGCGCGCGCCCGTCTCCGCGCGGCCCAGCCGGTTGCGGAACACGGGCGAGTCCACCAGCGAGGTGCGCGCGTACAGCCGGCGCTTGCCGGAGCGGGCGAGCGCGAGCAGGTCATCCACCGCGCCCTGGGCGATGCCCACCGCCACCGCGCCGATGTGCATGGCGTAGTGCAGCACGGGCATCACGAAGCCAGGGCCGGGCACGGCGGGCTGGCCGGTGAAGATGTCGAAGGCGTTGCGCCGCGGGACGAAGGCGTCGATGGCGATGTCGTGGCTGCCGGTGCCACGCAGGCCGAGCACGTCCCAGTGCTCGATGATGCGCACGTCCTTGGCGGGCAGCATCATCGCGCGTGTCTCGGGCACGCCCTCGGCGGGGCCCGGGCGCGGCTTGCCATCCGGGCCCAGCACGACGCAGTTGCCGAACAGCCAGTCACTCTGGCGGCAGCCCGTGGCGAAGTTCCAGTGGCCGGTGACGCGGTAGCCGCCGTCCACCTGCACCGCCTGGCCCTGCGCGTTGAACGCGCCGCCCACCGCGACGTTGGGGCCGTTCGCGTAGACGGCGTCGAACTCCTCGCGGGCGAGCAGGGCGAAGAGCTGGGGGCTCTCCGAGGCAATCATCATCGTCCACGCGGTGGAGGCATCCGCGCGGGCCAGCTCGGAGAGCACGTCCAGGCCCGTGACGAGGTCCAGCTCCGCGCCACCATGGGAGCGGGGCACGAACATCTTGTAGACGCCAATGTCTTTCAGCGTCGCGACGATGTCCGGGGGGAGCTGCCGTGCCTGCTCGATTTCCGCGCTGCGAGCGGAGAGGGCAGGGGCCAGCTCACGTACCGCGTGCAGCAGCTTCGCTCCAGCATCCAAGGTCATGGGCGAGTCTCGTTGTGGGGCATCCGCGTCCGTTTAACGTGATGAAGAAAAGCGGAGCAGAATCAGGGACCTGAGTGCAGCCGAGCAGGCAGGTCCGCCGAAGTAGCGTGGCCAGGAACATT
>BNCN01000014.1 GCA_014656495.1 Comamonas sp. KCTC 72670 | reverse complement strand
GCTCGCCCTGGACGCCCGGCTCGCCCTGCCCCGCCCCGAACTCCCGGCTCGCCCTGGACGCCCGGCTCGCCCTGCCCCGCCCCGAGTTCCCGGCGCGCCCTGGACGCCCGGCCCGGCCTCGCCCCCCAGAGCCGCTCCGTGCCGGGCGTGTGCCCCGCCAGAGACGACTCCGCCAGGCGCCACGCCCCCTCGGACCGGCGCCACGCCCAAACGTCCCCGCAAAGCAAAACCGCCGCCCCGGTCCAGGACCCGGGCGGCGGTTGCGTGAACACGTGAGCGGGGGTGCCGCTCAGGCGAGGACTACTCGCCCCACATGTCCTTGAGGAGCTCCTTGCGGCGGTTCATCAACTTCCCGAAGAAGTTGTCGTCCCGCATCTTCTGGAACATGGCGTTCGTCTCGTGCTTCTTCGTCGTCGACTCGGCGTGGGACTTCACCTCGTCGGCGGTGGCGTTCGGGTTGGCCTGGATGAACGCCTCCATGTCCCCCTGAACCTTCTGCTTCACCGTGTTGATCCGGCCCTCGCCAAGGTACTTGGTGCTGCCCTTGATCTCGGGGTCGTTCATGTTGGCCACGGCGGAGTCCAGCACACCCTGCCAGGCCTGCGTCTGCTGCTGGGGGGTCGTCGCCGACTTGCGCGCGGATCCGGTCGCGGGCGCGTTGTTCGCAATCTTGGTGGTCATGGGGAATGCTCCTCGGAAGAAAAGTACGTCTCGAAGGAGTTATCTGCCGCCCCAGGCCTGGAGTTGCGTCCTTCCAGGCCCGGGATGACTGCGGCGAGGCTAGCCCTTGAGCTTGCCCAGGCTGGGGTTCTTCATCCAGGCCTTGAAGGACTCCAGATCCTTCTGCTCGGCCTTCACGTCCGGCGGGGACGCGGGCGGCGGCGGCACGTCACCGGTCAGCGACGCGTGCTTCTTGCTGGAGGTCTCGAAGGCGTCCTTGCCACCGCCGGGGCCGGCGGGGGCCTTGGCCGCGGGGGCCGGAGCCGCCGTGGCGGCGGGCGCGGGAGCCGCGGCCTCGTCCGCGGCGAAGCCACGGGCGTTCAGGTAGGCCTGCATCCACTCCACGGACTCCACGAGGACGGGCGGCATGTTGGCCAGCGCCGGCGTCTTCGTCGCCTCGTTCAGGTGACGGGAAAAGGCATCCTTCACGTCCTGGTACAGCTGGAAGTTGAGGGACGCGCCCGGCTTGGTGTTGGAGAGCAGCGCGGACATCTTCCGCATCACCTGCTGCAGCGTGCCCTGAGCGGACTTCGCCTGGTTCTCGAGCTCGGTGATGAGCCGCTCGCGCTTGCCGGTCAGCTCGGCGGGAGCCTCCGGGGGCATCTGGGCGGGCACGCGCGGATCAGGATTCGGGTTCGACATGTCAACGACCTCCCTGACGACGAAGAATTGAGCGCCGCGCAGCCTACCAGACTCCCTGGAAGTTCAGTCCATTCCGGATGTGAAATGCGGGTTCACCGGCGGCTCAGGGCGGAAATCATGGCCGCCGCCTTGCGCACCACCGGGTCGTCCCCCGGCTGCATGGCCGCGGCCCGCCGCAAATCCTCCACGGCCTGCGGCTTCTGGCCCAGGGCCAGCTTCACCTCGGCCCGGCCCACGTAGACGGACGGGTCGTGCGGGGCCAGCTTGGCGGCCACGTCGAAGGCGGCCAGCGCCCCCTGCCCGTTTCCAGCGGCCATCTCCACCACGCCCAGGGCCTTGGCGAAGTACGCGTCCGTCGGGTTGACGGCATACAGGCCCTGGAAGAGCGTGCGGGCCTCGTTCACCCGCCCCTGGTAGAAGAAGAAGTAGGCCGTCTTGGCGATGGCGTAGAGCTCGTCGTCCGAGTAGCCACGCACGTCCCGCAGCGTGGCCTTGCCGTCCGCCCAGCGCTGCAGCAGGGCGTCCAGCTTCGCCTCGTCCTTCGGATCATCGGGGTCCAGCACTGGCATGACGCTAGTAGCCCTCGTCCTTCTGCGCGTCCCACATGCGCCGGATGATCTCCTTCGACTCCTCGTTCACCTGATCCACCAGCGACAGCATGGCGGACTCGCGGTGCAGCAGCGCCTTGAGCCGCTCCAGCCGGTCCGGGGCCGCCTTCACCTTGCCCAGGCCCCGCTCCAGCATCCGGCGCTGGTCCTCGTCGCCGCGGCCGGCCACGCTGGCCAGGTGGGGCCTGTCGCTGAAGCCCTCCAGGTCCGACTCGTGCCCGCCGGGGTGCGGGGGCAGCGGCAGGCGGAGCTCCTCCGAGGAGTGCGCCGGCCCGATGAAGTCCAGCAGCGCCGCGGACGCGAGCGCCGGGTTCTTCGGGTTGCCCGTCTTGCGGAGCTTCTTCCGGTCGATCTGCGCCGGGTCGACGAGCCGCTCACGGACGCTGCGGGGACCGCCCCAGGGCCACAGGGACGTACTCGGAGGCGGATTGTTGATTCTGGCCATGGTGATACCGAACCTCACTCCAGATGGGTGGGGGACGTCCAGCCCCCTAGCGGCGGTGGGCCGCGGCCGCCTGCTCGCGTTGCAGCTCGTAGACGAAGTTCAGGACCTCGGCCACGGCGTCATACAGCTCCTCGGGGACCTCATGGCCCACCTCCACGCGGTAGAGGGCGTTGGCCAGGTTCACGTTGCGCATCAGCGGGATGTTGTGCTCGCGGGCAATCTCGCGAATCTTCTCCGCCTTGAGGCGCATGCCCTTGGCCACCACGCGCGGGGCACCGTCCTTCTCCTTGTCGTACTTCAACGCGATGGCGATTTCGGCGTCGTCACTCATGAGAAGCCCCGCTGTCCCTGCATGATAGCCGCACCCGGCCCCGTCACGCGCGGCCCTCAGGGGCCGGCTGGCCGGACTTCAGGCCGTAGACGAAGTTGAGGACCTCGGCGACCGCGTCGTACAGCTCCTCGGGGACCTCGTGCCCCACCTCCACCCGCAGCAGGGCGTGGGCCAGGGGCACGTTGCGCAGCGTGGGCACGTCCTGCTCACGGGCAATGGCCTTGATGCGCTCGGCCTTGAAGTCGATGCCCCGGGCGAGCACGCGCGGCGCGCCGTCCTTCTCCCGGTCGTACTTGAGGGCCACCGCCACGTGGTCCGGGTTGGTGACGATGACGTCCGCCTCGCGCACGGCCTCCATCTGCGCACCCTCCATGATCTCCTGGTGCATCTCCTTGCGCTTGGCCTTGTGGTGCGGGTCGCCCTCGCTCTGCTTGTACTCCTTCTTGACCTCCTCCTTCGTCATCATCATGTCCTTCATGAAGGACTTGCGCTGCCACCAGACGTCGAAGACGCCGAAGAGGACGAACATCAGCGCCACGCGCGTGGCCACGCGCGTCACCAGCTCTCCCATGATGGTCATGATGGAGCGCGTGTCCTGGCGCACGGTCTCCACCACCAGGGGCATGGAGTCGCGCACCACGCCGTAGACGACGTACGCGGTGACGGTGATTTTGATGAGGTTCTTCAGCAGTTCAACAACCGCCTTCTTGTTGAACAGGTTCTTCATGCCCTGGATGGGGTTGAGCTTCTCCATCTTCGGCATCAAGGGGTCCATGGTGAAGAGCGTCCCCACCTGGAGGTACTCCATCAATCCGCCCACGATGGCGCAGCCCGCCAGCACCGGCAGCGACACCACCAGCACCGCGCGAAGGCCCAGGTAGAGCAGCTGCCCGGTGGCCACCGCCAGGCTCTCCGGGTGCGCCAGCTGGTCGAAGGAGAACATGAAGAGCGACGTCAGCTCCGTCTCCAGCATGTCCCAGCTGAACTTGACCGCGGCCAGGCCCACCAGCAGCACGCCCACGCCGCTCAGGTCCTTGCTTTTCCAGACCTGCCCCTTCTTGCGTGAGTCATCCAGCTTCTTCTGGGATGGCTCCTCTGTTTTTTCTCCGCTCTCGTCCGACATGGCGTGTCCGGGATGAAGCGGCTCAGGAGAGCAGCCGCAGGGACAGGTGGAGCGTCCGCAGCATCTGGACCATCTCCCCCTGCATGCGGTCCATCAACGCGCCCAGCACCAGGAAGATGAGGAGCACGCTCACCAGGGGTTTGACGGACATCGAAATGAAGAACACCTGGATTTGCGGCGCCACGCGGTTGATGGCGCCCAGCGCCACGTCGGTGAGGAAGGTGGCCAGCATGGCCGGCGCCGCCAGCGCCAGGCTCACCCGAAGCAGGTTCGCGAACACGCGAATCATCAGGTCGAAGAAGGGCCAGGGGCCGCTGTGGAAGTTGGGGAAGCCGTCCAAGGGCACCGACACCAGGCTGTCCGCCAGCGCCTGGATGACGATGTGGTGCCCGTTCAAGGTGAGGAACAGCACCACCGACAGCTGGACCTTGAAGCTGGAGAAGAGCGTCACCTGCTGGCCGAGCTGCGGCACGTACAGCTGCGCGTTGTTGCTGCCGGCCATGGTGTCCACCAGGTTGCCGGCCACGCGCGCCGCCTCGAAGAGCGTGTTGACCACGAAGGCCATGGTGAAGCCGATGAATATCTCCTTCGCCATCAGCGCGATGTACGGCATCGCGCTCAGGGGGATGGCCGTCACCGAGCCCGCGATGATGGGATAGAGCACGATGGAGAGCGTCAGCCCGATGCCCATCTTCAGCTCGGTGGGGACCACCTCACCGCCCAGGAAGGGGCTGAAGATGAGCAGGGGCATCACCCGGCACATCACCAGCGCCACCGTGAAGATGACGGCCGAGACGTTGGCCCGGGTGCCCAGCTCTGCCACGAGGTCCGCGACGTTCATTTGATGAGCGCGGGGAACCTGTCGAACACGTGGAACGTGAAGCGCACCAACTGGCTGCCAATCCAGGGGCCCGCCAGCGCCAGCACGCCGAAGACGGCGACGACCTTCGGCGCGAAGGTGAGCGTCTGCTCCTGGATCTGCGTGGTGGCCTGGAACAGCGAGATGATGAACCCCACCAGCAGGCTCATGAGCACCGGCGGCGCCGACGCGACGAGCACCAGGAACAGGGCCTCCTGGGTGATGAACGTAAGCTGATTCATGGAGCCCTCTTCCTACAGGTAGCCGACGACCAGGCCCTTGGCGATGAGATACCAACCGTCCACGAGCACGAACAGCAGCAGCTTGAACGGCATGGAGATGGTGGTGGGTGACAGCATGTGCATGCCCAGCGCGAGCAGGATGTTGGCCACCACCATGTCGATGACGATGAACGGGACGAAGAGCAGGAAGCCTATTTGAAAGGCCTCCTTCAGCTCCGACACCACGAAGGCCGGGATGATGACCATGAAGTCATTGTTCTCCACGGCGTCGCGGTCCTCGCCCTTGCGCAGCTTCTTGGCGAGGTTGAAGAAGAGCGCCCGGTCCTTGGTGGTCACCTTCTTGATGAGCCACTCGCGCAGCGGCTCCTTGGACTTGCTGGCCGCGCCGAGCATGGACCCCACCGTCTCCGAGGAGAAGACGCCGGGCCCCTTGGACCAGATGTCCACGCCGGCCGCGCGGTACATCTGCTGGCCCACGGGGGCCATGATGTAGACGGTGAGGATGACCGCCAGGCCGGTGATGACCTGGGTGGGCGGAATCTGCTGCGTGCCCAGCGCCGAGCGGACGATGGAGAGCACCACCGAAATCTTCACGAAGCTGGTGGCCATCATCAGCGCGAAGGGCACCAGGCCCATGGCCGCCAGCGCCAGGATGAGGATGAGCGGGCGCGAGGCGAACGAGTCGCTGTTGACGGCCTCGTTGACCACCGAGTCCGGGATGGCCGCGCCCCCGCGCTTCTGCGCGAGCGCCGTGAAGGGATGGGCAGAGGCCGCGGCCGCGAACAGCCAGGGCGCGACGCGCGGGAGACGGGAGCGGGCTGGAGACAGGATGTTCACGGGCACGGTCGTCAGGAGCCGGGGGGCTGGGAAGGCGAGCCACCGCTGCGGCGGGAGAGGAGCTTCTGGAGGAATGGGCTCAGTGAAACGGCGTTCGTCTGCGGGCGCTGCGCGCGAATGCGCTCCACCGCCTCCACATCCAGCTTCGACAACAGTTGCAGGCCGCCCTCGCCGCCGCCCACCAGCAGGTATTCGTCCGCGGCCTTCACCACGAAGAGGCTGCGGCGCTGGTCCAGCGGGAGCCGCTCCACCACGGAGACCAGCGGCTGACGGCCCATGGCCGCGCCCTGGAGGCCCATCAGCTTGCGCAGGCCCACGTTCAACGTGAGGTAGATGGAGGCCACCACCACGCCCAGCACGAGCAGCGTGCGCACCAGCGCCCAGCCCAGGTTCTCGGACTCCTCGGACTCCGCCAGCGCGTCCGCCTCCGAGCTGCCCCAGGCCGAGGCCTGACGCTTCGCCTCCCGGGCGGCCAGCTCCGCGTCGAGCGCCCGGTCCGCCTCCAACAGCGCGGCGTCCTGGGCGGACGGCGCCGCGGGCGCGGCCACCGGCGCTGCGGCTGGGGCGGCCTGGGCCTCGGCGGGCGCCGAAGCGGTGGCGGCCCCACGCCCCTCGGCGGGCTGAGCCGCGTCGGGCGCCGGAGCAGCGGTTGGATTGCCCCGGACAGGGGCCTGGGCCGCAGCGGGCACGGAAGGGGCAACGGCCCCTTCACTGGGCGCCGCCGCGCGCGCGGGAGCCGAGACACGCCCACGCCCTGCTTCCTGCGCATGGGCACCGGCCTCGGGCGCCTCGGCTTTCACCCTGGGTGCGACCGGCGCGGGAGTGGACGGAGCCTGGGCCTTGGCGGCGGCCGGCGCGAACACCAGCGCGGCGCCCAGCAACAAGCGCATGAAGGGGGGGCGGAGGACTACCATGACAGAGCGCGAGGCTAGTGCATCGGCCGGAGGACCGCCACGGCCCCCCACCCGGCAGGCCACTCCTGCCTGCTTGCTTCACCTCGCCTGGGGCTCACCCCGCCAGGGTGATGATGCGCACGCCGAGCTGGCCTTCCAGCTCCACCAGCTCCCCGCGGGCCACCACCTTGCCGTTGACGGACAGCTCCACCGGCTCACCCGGACCGCGGTTGAGCTCCAGGACCTGCCCCGCGCGCAGCCCCACCACCTGCTGCGCGTTGACGGGCACCCGCGCCAGCTCCACGGCGATCTGCAGGGGCACGTCTCCGAGCAGGTCGCTTCCGTCCGGCTTGCTCACATCGTCCAAGGCCGCCCCTTCCAGTTCCGGAGGCACGTCCAGCTCCGGGTTCGTGAAGTCCTCTTGTTCATCCGCTGGCGCCGAGCCGCCCTCGGCCACCGACCCGGGATGCCCCGGGTCCCCGGGGATGATGTCGGTGATGCGCGCCCGATAGCGCCCATCCTCACCGACGAACACCTCCGCCGCGGCGTGCCCCGACGTCCCCTTCCCCATCCGCAGCTGCGCCGTGCCCGTCTCGCCCTTGTCCGGCCGCGCCGTGAGCGAGTCCACCAGCAGCACGTCCTTCACCCGCAGGCTCGCCAGGTCCTGGCCGGAGATCTCCGCGGCGCCAATCTCCGCGCGCAAGAAGCCGCGCACCGCCGACAGGCGGCTCGCGAAGGCCTCCAGGTCCGCCTTCGCCCGGGCCCTCCGCTGCGCGCTCTCCACCGCCGGCTCCGCCGCGTCCAGCACCGCCGCCGGCACCACCAGCCGCACCATGCCGCTGTGCGCGCCCAGCGTCGCGTGGAGGTGGACCGCCAACATGGGGCCGTCATCGCCCAGCCGCGCGGAGACCTCGTCCACGCCGCGCGCCACGCCGTCCAGCCGGGGACGCGGCACCGCCGGCTGCAGCCCCGGCACCAGCAGCTTGAGGCCCTCGAGGACGACGTAGGCCATCACGCCTTCCTCGATGTCCGTCAGCGGGCGCAGGCCCACCGTCTCACCGGCGCCGCCCAGGAGCAGGTCCACCGCCACGTGCGCCAGCGCCAGCTCCACCTCGAGCACCGCCCGGCCCTGGAGCGCGCCCGGCGCGAGCACCGCCAGGAACGTCGGGTCGCCCAAAAAGCGCCGCAGCTCCGCCATGGGCCGCACCTGCACGGACTCCACCGTCAGGCGCACCTCGGCGTCGAACAGCTCCTTGAGCCGCGCCGCCACGGCGGTCGCCGTGCCCTCGGCGGGCGTCAACCAGCGCAGCCGCTCCGCGAGCAGGCCCTGCGCCCGAGACACCTTCTCCAGGTTCTGGAAGACGAAGGGCCGCCAGGTCCGCTCACGCGGTGCCTCGGGCGCCTGCTCCGCGGGAGCCTCCTCGGACTCCGGGCGCGAGGGCCGCAGCTGGCGCAGGTCCACCAGCATGGTGCGCTCATGCACGCCCGGTCCATCCTCCTCGGACTCCAAACTCATGTCTTCGCCTCGAAGCGGACGTCTTCAAGCCGGAGCCCCCGGCCGCTGAGCGCCGAGCGCAGGCCCTCGCTGGCCCCTTCGAGCTGCTTGAGCACCTCGCGGTCGCTGCCGCTGAAGGTGGCGGAGATCTTCCCGTTGCGCGCGCTGACCTTGATGGACAGGCCCTTGAGCACGTCGCCGCGCAGATCAATCTGGAACTCCGCGTTGCCGGCGGCGTTGGTGCCCACCCGGACGCGCTCCACGATCTTCTGCGCGATTTCGCTCGCCATCGCCCGCAGGCGCTCCGAGCCCGCAGTGTCCTTGGGCTTGGCCACGGGCACTGGCGCCATCAGCGCGGGGTTGAAGCGGAAGCCGGGGGCGATGGACTCCGAGCCGCCCTCCTTCTTGTCCTTGCCCCCGCCGCTGCCCTTGCCACCGCCCGCGTCGGCGTCCGCGCGAATGGCGGCGCCGCGCTCCGAGTTGACCTGGCCCAGGGAGGACTCGGCCTTGCCCAGGTCCTTGTCGCGGCTGTCGGACGTCTTGCGCTCCTCGGTCCGCCGGGCATCCCGGGAGTCGGCGGCGCGGGTTCCACCCCGAGCCTCCGAGGCCTGGGCCTGCGCCATGCCCTGCGTTTGCGGCTGGGCCAGCTCCTTCATGCCCGGCTGCTGGGACTGCTGCTGCACCCGCTCACCGAACGTCTTGCCCTGCTGGGTGGCGCGGGCGAGCACCGCCCGGGCCAGGCCGCCCTGCTGCTGCTGGGGCGTCGTGGGCGGCGCCCCCGGTGAGGGCGGGGGCTGCTGGGACTGCTGCATCAGCCGCTGGAAGGCGGAGGCCCCCTCCTGGCGCTTCTTGGCCTGGCCCTCGGCGAGCTTCTTCTCCTGGAGGAGGCGCTCGGCCATGCGCGCTGCTTCGCGATCGTCGTCAACTCGGCTCATGACGTCATTCCAGGGGGATGAGGAGGCGGCAGGTTACTTGCGCTGACGCGCCAGGAACAAGGCGTTGCCAATCTCCTCCTGGTTCAACTCCTCGCGCTGTTGGCGCTCGTACTTCACCTGCTTCTGCCAGTTCTCTCGGTGCTTCTCGATGGCCTTCAGCTCCTTGGCGGCCTCGGCCATCTCCCGGCGGCGCTGCTCCACCAGGCGCTCGGCGACCTTGACGGCCTCCCGCTGGCGTTCCACCTCCAGCGCCACCTGCGCCTCCTCGTCCTTCAGGCGCTCCTCGAAGCGGTTCATCATGTTCATGCCGTTGATGCCGGCGCCCTTGAACATGACCTCCTTCAGGTAGGCGGCCACCTTCGCCTTGCGCTCGCGCTTGCGCTGCTCCAGCTCGTCGATGAGCCGCTGAAGCTCCACCTTCTCCTTCTCCAGCGCCTTGATGGCGGAGGAAAAGGCCTGCTCCGCCTCTTCCTTGGCCCGGGCGCGCATGTCCTGCAGGGCCTGCAACCGGTACGGGGGCATGTTGGCCCCATCCTAACCCGGAATCCCCGCAGCGCACCCCTCGCCCGCGAGTTACTCGTCGAACAGGGCGATGAGCTGCTCCACCGTCTCCTCGAACGCGGAGTTGGAGTGGGTGTCCTGCTTGAGGAAGTCGATGATGGCGTCGTACTTGTCGATGGCCTGATCCGTGCGGGGATCCGTCCCGTACTGGTAGGCCCCCAGGAGGATGAGGTCGCGCTGCTTCTCGTATGTGGAGAGCAGCTCGCGCAGCCGCCCCGCCGCCTTCTTGTGGTCCTTGGAGACGATGCCGCTCATCACACGGCTGAGGCTGGCGAGCACGTCCATGGCCGGCCACTGGTTTCGCTCGCCCAGGGCGCGGTTGAGGATGAAGTGGCCGTCGAGAATACCGCGGACCTCGTCGGCGATGGGCTCTTCCATGTCACCACCGGCCACGAGGCAGGTGTAGATGGCGGTGCACTTGCCCTTCTCCGAGTTGCCCGTGCGCTCCAGGATGCGCGGCAGCATGGAGAACACGCTCGGCGGGTAACCCTGACGGGCGGGAGGCTCACCCACGGCGAGGCCGATTTCACGCTGGGCACGCGCCAGACGCGTCACCGTGTCGAGCATGAAGAGGACGTTGCCGCCGCGCTCGCGGAAATACTCGGCGATGGCGGTGGCGACGTAGGCGGCGCGCAGACGCACGAGGCTGGGCTGGTCGGAGGTGGCGCACACCAGCACGGAGCGCTTCATGCCCTCCTCGCCCATGGCGTCCTCGATGAACTCGCGCACCTCGCGGCCACGTTCGCCGATGAGCGCCACCACGCAGAGGTCCGCTTGGGTGTTCCGGGCAATCTGCCCCATCAGCGTGGACTTGCCGACGCCGGAGCCGGCGAAGAGGCCCACGCGCTGGCCCTCGCCCACCGTGAGCAGGCCGTCGATGCAGCGCACGCCCAGGGGCAGCGGCCGCTCGATGCGCTGACGTGTGAAGGGGTCCGGGCAGTCGCGGTCCACGGACCAGTCGATGAGGCCCTCGTCGGGCAAGGGCTGGCCGTCCATGGGCTCGCCGATGCCGTTGAGCACGCGGCCCAGGAGCGCCTCGCCGCACTTGATGCTCAGCGGCTTGCCGGTGGGGATGACCTCGCTGTCCGGGCCGATGCCGTGCAGCTCGCCCAGGGGCATGAGCATCACCTCATCCCCCTGGAAGCCCACCACCTCCGCCTTCACCGCGCCGCGGTTGCGGCTCTTGATGAGCACCAGCTCGCCCACGCGGACGTTGGGCACGCTGGCCTTGATGATGAGGCCCGTCAGCTCCGTGACGCGGCCGCGCACGCGCACGACCTGGGCTTCCTTGATGAGGTCGAAGTACCGCGAGAGGTCGATGGCCATGGGCGAGTCCCTGGGAACGACCGGCCTAGGCCGGGCCTTCCTTGCGCGCGGTGTCCGGCAGCAGGACGTTCTGGAGCATCTCCAGCTGCGTGGGCAGCTGCGCGTCCACCGTGCCGAACTCCGTCTGGACGATGCAGCCCACCGGGGCCACCTCGGGGTCCTCCTTGATGGCCAGGTCCACCGCGCGGCCGATGAGCTCCATCAGCACGGGCTTCTTCGCGCGGAGCACCGCGGCCGTCTTCGGGTGCACCCGCAGAATCATGGAGCGGGCGCTGCGCAGGTTCTCGATGGCCGCCGCGCACAGCTCCACCAGCAGCTCCGGGTCCTTCTCCAGGCTCCGCCCGATGATCTTCTCCGCCACCTTCAGCGACAGCGCGATGACGTCCTGCTCGTGGCCGCCGAGCACCTCGCCCGCCTGCATCTTCGCGCGGAGGATGATTTCGGTGGCCTGCGCCAGGCCCTCCTGACGGCCCTGCTCCCGCGTCTTGGCGAGCAGCTCCTCGCGCTCGCGCTGGGCCTCCGCCAGGATGCGCTCCTTCTCGCGCTGGGCCTCCTCCAGGATGGCCGAGGCGCCCTGCCGGGCCTCGAAGACCTCGGCGTTCATCACCCCCGCACGGGGAGGCCGTAGCACGGGACGCTCGGGCGTGTGCGCCACGGGCTCCGCCGCCGCCGTCCCGTCACCTCTGATCACCTTGCCGATCGCCATGGGCCGCTCCTTGCGGTCCGGATGCTAGCGCGTTCCGCCCCGGGGTCCACGCCCCCCTGCACCGGGAACCGCCGGACGGTCGGTCTCCGACGGAGGACGGGGACGGCGCTGCACGGCGGTCCCCTCGCCCCGGGGCTTGGGCATGGGCGCCAGGGAGGGCGAGGTGATGGCCCGCCCGGTGAGGACCCTGGGAGGACGCTCCGGCTCGACGGGCTCCGGGGCCCGGGTCCGGCCGCCCCCCTGGGTGCCAGACGAGCGCGAGCGGAACACGCGGGAGACCTCGGAGTCCTCCCGGTCCGAGGAGGGCGCCTCCGCCTTGGGGCGGACGCGGGACTGCTCCTCGACGGGGCGCTGCTGCACGCGCGAGCCCCCCGCGACGCGGGAGCGGTCGTCGGCGGAGGGCCGCTGCTGGACCCGTGAGCCGCCCGCGACGCGGGAACGCTCGTCCTGGGCGCCCGGCGTCACCCGCGAGCGCTCCTCCGGTGTCGACGAATGGACACGCGAGCCTTCCGCCACGCGGGAACGCTCATGCACCCGCGAGCCCTCGGCCACGCGGGAGCGCTCATCCTGGGCCCCCGGCGTCACCCGCGAGCGCTCGTCCTGAGCGCCCGGCGTCACCCGCGAGCGCTCTTCCGGCGCACGCGCATGCACCCGCGAGCCCTCGGCCACGCGGGAGCGCTCTTCCGGGGCACCCGGCGTCGCCCGCGAGCGCTCTTCCGGCGCGCCCGGCGTCACCCGCGAGCGCTCTTCCGGCGCGCGCGCGTGCACCCGGGAGCCCTCGGCCACGCGGGAGCGCTCCCGTTCGGACAACGTGTCGGGGTCCTGCGGCTTGGGACGGGCACCTCGCTGGCCCAACCGGGAGGGCGGCGGTCCAATGCGGACGCCCTCGGGATCCGCGCGCGGCGGACGCGTCGTGGGCCCATCCGCGTCACGCCGAGCCCCCGCGCCCGCGGGCTCACGGCGGGGCGGAACCCGGTGCACGGCCGAGCCCTCCTGCCGCTTCGCGGGCGTGGCACCCGGGGACGGGGCTCGCGAGGACAACACGCCCGCGTTCCGGGCCGCACGCTCCGCCATGAAGTCGCGACGGGCCGGCGCGGCCCCACCCGGACGGGCCGCGCCGGGCGCCTGGCCCCGGACCGGAGGACGCGTGGGAACCTCCGCCATAGGGTTGGCGTCCGGCGCCGCGGCCTTCGCGGGCGTTCCCGCCACGGCCTTCGGGGGTGCCGCCGCGGCGGCAGCGGCGGCCTTGCGCGCCCCGGGTGGAGGCGGCAGCACCACGGACTGCCTCGGAGGGGGCGGCGTCGCCAGCCGGACCGGGCGCTCGATGAGCCCCCGCGTGGCCAGCCGCTCCAAATCCATGACGATGTCCGTCCGGCCACCGTCACCGCGCGCCGTGGGCCGAACGCGCTCCTCGCGCACCCACTTCGCCAGGAGGCTGCCGAACTCACCGCGGTACTTCTCCAGCATGCGCGCGGCGAACTCCGGAGACTGCGCCACGCACGCACGGGCCAGCCGCTGCGCGCCCGCGCTGCGCATGGCGCCCACCGGCCGCGTGAGCCCCTCATGCTGCTCCAACTGCGCGCGCGCGTCGTCCTCGGGCAGCTTGCGGGGGGCGTTGGCCGCGATGGCCTTGGTGGCCAGCAGCTTCAGGTCCGGCGGCAGCGGCTCCAGCATCGCCTCGCGCTCCGCGTCGGGCAGGCCCGCCATCGCGGGGCCCAGCACGCGCGCGCCCAGCCGGTCACACATGGTCAACAGCTCACGCTGCTGGAGCTGGAGCACGTCCGCGAACTTGAAGCCCGCGGCCTGCTGACCCGCGACCTCGCGCGCGAGCAGCTCCTCCAGCTTCCACCGGACGATGTCGAGGACCTGCGGCCGCACCTCCCGGGTCAGCTTCACGCGGGACGGCGGGAGGTGGGCACGCACCGCCTCCGCCAGCGAGCCCGGCAGCGCGCGCAGCACCACTTCCACCAGCGCGCCGCGCTCGCGTTGCAGCAGCGTGGCCAGCCGCTCCGGCTCCGCGCTCCAGAGCTGCCCGCGGCGGTCCTTGACCAGCCGCTTGATCTCCTGCACCAGCGCCGGGATGCGCTTCTCGCGCGGAATCTGCAGCAGCTCCTGCGCGCGATGACGCAGGAGCGCCCCCTCCTCTTCCGGGAGGTGCTCCAACGCGCCGAGGCTCTCCTGGCCGCAGAACGTCACGGCCGTCAGGAGCAGCATGCTCTGGCGCTTGTTGAGCGAGGTGAAGAACGAGTCCAAACGTCACCTCGCGGGCCCCACGGACGCCCGCTGGGAGAAGGAGAAAGGCCCCACCGTGAGGGGCCAGGGACGTCAGGCCTCCGGACGACCGCGGGCGCGGCCTCCCCCGCGAGCCGCCGGCGCGCTGGACGCGCCGCCGCGCATGAAGGTCCACAGCGTCAGGCCCATCATCGCCAGCACGAGCACGAAGGCGCCCGCGAACATGACCTTGAACTGGCTGGCGCTGGACGCCGTCATCCGCAGCCCCAGCACGTCCTGGAGGCGGCTCTCCGAGTCCGTCTCCGCCGACGGCGGCAGCGCCTGCGTCATCAGCACCGTCACCGCGCTGGGCTTCAGCTCCGGCACCGCGGTGGCCGCGAACTGCTGCACCACGGCCGTGTCGATGGGCGGCTTGCCACCCTCTCCCGGGCGGTACTTGATGAACACCGACGCGGACGGCATCGGCTTGTTCTCCGGCTGCGTCAGGTCGTTGTTCTCCGGCACCATCACGATGGCGCGCGCTTCCAGCACGCCGTCGATCTGATTGAGCGCGTTGGAGACCTCGCCGCCCATGGCCTTGAGGAACATGGCGCGCTCCTCCGTCGCGGTGGGCACCATGCTGCCCTTGGCGAAGTGGGCCAGGCCCCGCTCCACCGGGCGCGGCAGCGAGTTGAGCTTGAGCAGCTCCGCGGCCTGCGCGGCATCCGCCTTGGGCACGGTGATCATGAACCGCACCTCGTTGCCGCCCTCCTCCTTCTCCTTCTTGGCGTTGATGCCGTTCTTGCTGAGCAGGACGTAGATTTCGTTGGCGTCCGCCTCACTCAGCGCGTGCTGGAGCTCGATGTGGCAGCCCGTCAGGAAGAGGAGGGCAAGAAGCGGGGCGGCTAGCGCGTGCGGTCGGCGAATCATGGGCGGGTCGGAGCTTACTAGGCCCCCGAAAAACGCGGAAGGGCGCCCCCTCCCGCTTGCTGAGGGAGGGACCGCCCTGGGGACGCGCCGCCGGAGGTCCGGGGTGGGAACGCTACACCTGGGTCTTGACGACGTCCTTCAGGCCCGTGGTGGCCTTCTCCACGACCTTGCTCGTCAGGTCCAGCTGCTGCGTGTACTGGTACATGGAGGCCTGGAGCGACAGCAGCTCCGCGTTGGAGAACGCCTTGCCGCTGGAGGCTTGCTTGATGATGTGCTCCAGGTTGACCTGGCCCTTCTCCAGGTCGCCGACGATCTGCTGCATCATGTCGCCGGCCTTGGAGGACTTGGACGCCTCGGCCTTGGCCGTCACCGGCTCCGCCGCCTTGGTCGTCACCGACTCCTGGGCACCGCTCAACTTGTTGAGGGCGGCCTTCTCCGTCTTGTTGACGGTCTCCACCTGACGCACCGAGTCCACGCGCTGCGCGGACTGGACCTGCTGCGTCTTGTTGACCTGCTGGGCCGCGTCCACCTGGCCCGCGCCCTGCGACTTGTCAGCGAGAACTCCGTCGAACTTCGACGCGCCCTGCTTGTTCGTCTGCTGGGCGCCCTGATCCTGCAGCTTCTGCTGAGCGACCTGCGCCGCGGAGACTCCGGCCATCGGACCCGCCATGTGAGACCCTCCCTGTATCCATCGGAGAAGGAGGCAGCTCCTCCTCCTCGTTCAAGAGTTCCTTGAGCCGGTCGATTGCCCGCGCGTGAAGCCGCGAAGCCCAGCTCTTCGACTGCCCTATCTCCGCTCCCGCCTCTTCCAGCGTCCGGCCCTGGAAGTAGTACCCCAGCAGGAGCTTCCGCTCCTTCTCCGGGAGCTTCTCAATCGCCGCCCGCACCCGCGTCTTCAACTGCTCCTGCTCCATCCGGACGTCGACGGGGAGCGACTCGTCGGTGTAACCGGCGGAGTCCGCGCCTTCCATGCTGGTGGCGAAGACCATCGCCAGCCCCGCCACCGCGTCCGAGATGTCACTGACATCATCGGAGAATGAGCTCCCGCGGTTGCCTGCTCCGGACTCACGATCCGAAAGATTTCCCAGATACGCCGCCGCCCGCTCTCCCACATAGGCGTTGCGGGCGTCGGAGCCGCGCAGCACGCCCATCTTCCGCAGGCCGTCGAAGATGGCGCCCTTGATGCGGTAGTGCGCGAACGTGAGGAAGTTGGCCCCCACCTTCGGATCGAATCGCTCGGCGGCCTCGAGCAGCCCTATCTGGCCATAGGCCAGCAGCTCGTCCAGCTCCAGCTGGGCATTGAACTGCTTGCGCACGGTCGCCGCGAGCGACCGGACGTAGGGGCCGTACTTCTCGAGGATGACCTTCCTGTCGTCGCCCAGAGCCAAGCGCCGCTCACTCGGCCTTCGACCACAGCCGCTCGAGGACCTGGTTCAGCCGCGGATCATCCTGAAGCGCGTCTGCGATCTTGTGGGTGAGGGAGGAAGACTTCATGCGGAGCTTCTCCTTCAGGATTTCAGCGACCAGGGCCTGCGTCGCCTCTTCCTTGCTCTTGAAGCCCCCGTTCTTCAGCTTGCGGGCAATGGCCACCGCCTGGGAGGCCACTGGATCCGCGGCCTGGGGGCCCTGGACGTTGCTGGAGCCTACCAGACCCGAGGGCCCGACAAGAGACTCCGCCCGGTCCACCTTGCCACCAAAGCTGGCGCCACCCGCCGGCGCCGCGCCGGCAGGGCCCTTCGCGCCACCCGCGCGGCCCTTCCCACCGCCTCGTCCGACACCGCCGACAGCCATCGCCGTGACCTCCGTCCTACGTCTTCGCCGGAGGCAGGACTCCCGCCTCCTTGGCCTGGATGAGCGACTGCGCCAGGCGGGCACCGTCCCCGTCCGGCTCCAGGTCCATGGCGGCCTTCAGCTCCTTGAGGGCCTCCGGCACCTTCCCCATGAACAGCAGCGCCTCGCCCGCGTGCGCCCGCGGGAGCGAGGACTGCGGGGCCAGGCGCTGCGCGACGCGGTAGGCCTGCAGGGCCTTGTCATGCCGGCCCTGCGAGAACTCCACCGCGCCCAGCGCCAGCTGCGGCACTTCGCTGCGGGGCATCAGCGCGGCGGCCCCGGAGAAGATCTCCTTCGCCTTGTCGAAGTGGCCCATGTCGAGCCACAGGTAACCGGCCTCCAGCAGGACACGCGCCTGCTGCTTGCCGAGTGGAACCAGGCTGTTCGAAATCTCCGAGGTCTCCGCCATTCGCTTTCCCTGGGGCGACGCCCGCGGTTAGCGAACGTTGCCGATGGAGTTCTTGATCGTATCGTTGCGCGACTTCATCACGTTCGAGATCGCGGTGAAAGTCTGCGATTCCTGCTGGATGGCGGCCTGCAGGTTCAGGAGCTTGGAGTTCTCCTCGGCCATCTTGTTCAGCGAGAAATTGCCGTTGACGATATCCGTGGTGCTGCCGTTGCCCTGCGCGCCCAGGCCCAGCGGAGAGCCAGAGCCGGCGACCGCGCCGCCGCCCAGGCCACCACCGATGCCGCCGCCGGCCGGAGCCACCGCGCCGCCCAGGGTGCCGCCCACCGCGGTGTTCATCACGCCCGCGTACGGCGCGCCCATGCCCGAGCCACCCGTCGAGGAGAACGTGTGCATCGAGGAGACGGCGGCCGAGACGATCTGCCCGCCCGGGACCATGCCCGCCATCGCGCCCACGCCCGTGCCCACGGCGCTGGCCGCGCTGTTGAGGCCGTTGTGAAGCCGCGCGCCGAAACCGGTGTCCGGCGTCTGCCGCGCCGTCGTGACGTTGGTCGAGAGACGAACGTTCGGGCCCATCATGTTGTCGATCTTCGCCATTGCTTCCTCCAGGCGCTGCTTCCAGCGGAAAAGTCAGAGATCTTCGATGCTCAGGATGCTCTCACTTGCATTATCGCCGGGGGGCGCCGCCGGTTGCCTATCCCCGGAAAAAAAGGACGCCCCACGGCAAAACCACCGTCATTTCCGGCCCTTGCCGCCCTTCGACTCGGCGATCAGCCGCTCGCGGGTCTCCACCAGCAGGCCCAGGAGCTCCTCGGCGCGGCCAATGGCGGCCTGGGCCTTCTTGCCCTGCTCCACCTTGGGGCCCTTGAGGTCGGTGAGTCCCGTCTTCACCGAATCGAAGAAGCCGCGGACCTCTTCCACGGAGGCCGCCTCGAGCAGCGACTCGATGGCGGGAAACGAGGGCGCGGGGAGGTCCTGCGCGGTCGGGGACGGCTTGGCGGTGGGAGGCATTTCGGAGACGGTCTCCTGTCGGGCCCCCCGCCGGGCTGGCAGGTGGGCACTGGGGCCCTGACGGTACGGGAAATCGCCGGCCTCCTTCAAGGCGCTCCCCTCTCCGCTCGACGTGCGCAGTCCACGAACCACCGGCAGCAGAGCGAACGGGCATCCCAGCAGGGGGGTGAGCAAGCCCTGTCCGCTTCCGCGAGCGCACCTAGGTTTTCTCCAACGAGGGGCCATCGCCGCCTCGCCCACTCACAACAGCCACAGGAGAAATCCCATGAAGAAGCTCGTCGGCGTCTTCGCGACCATCGCCATGCTCGGTTCCGGTGCTGCACTGGCCAACAACGATGAGAACAAGCCGAAGGACACCTCGGCCCAGGGCGGCTCGGGCCAGGTGGGCACCACGGAAATCCAGCGGGACACCACCACCACGGTGCAGAGCGAGAGCACCGTCCCCAGTGAGAACGAGCCCGGCCTGGGCGGCTCCGGCACCATGGGCCAACACGCCGCCATGGGCCAGAAGGAGCTCAACGGCCGCGTCGTGAAGGCGGAGAGTGACAAGATCTTCGTCGACATGCAGGGCGCGGTGGTCCCGCTCGAGATCGACCGCGGCACCACCTTCAGCGACCCGGCGCTGAAGAAGGCCAAGGACCTGCGTCCCGGCCAGGAGATTCGCGCCAGCTACGAGGTGAAGGACACCAAGAACGTCGCCAAGAGCATCTCGCTCTCCGGCACGGGCGGCGCGGGTGACGAGGCGCTCACGCCGGACTCGTCCATCAACCAGGACAACAACATGGGCGGCTCCGGGCTGGACACCCACAAGAACGATGACGGCACCGGCGGCGCGGGCCACGAGAGCGGCACGCTGAACCCGGACACGGGCTCCAGCACCTCGCCCGACACGTTCTAGGTGAAGCGTCACATCCCATGACAGACCTGCCCCCCATGATGGGGATTCCAGGGCCCGCAGCCGCACCCGGCTGCGGGCCCTGCGCCTTGGCACGCGGCGCCCCCCGGGTCCGCCGCGCCGCCTCGGCGTACAGTCCATTCAGTATTGACTGAACGATGTCCGCCACTTAAAAACCTGCCCGCTCACCAGGCTGCCAGCGGCTCCGCGATGGGGCGCCCGGCCGGTGTGGCTTGGGGACAGGCATGGTGGAACTGGAGGCCGCCGAGCGCCGCTTCATCGAATCGATGGGGCAGTACTTCGAGCGGCGAGGGGGAACGCGCATCAGCGGGCGCATCTACGCGCTGCTGATGCTTGCGGGCAAACCCCTGTCGAACAAGCGCATCGCCACGCTGCTCAATGTGAGTGCGGCGTCGGTGTCCACCAACCTCCGTGAATGCGCCGACATGGGCCTCGTGGAACCCACCAGCGTTCCCGGGGACCGCCAGCACTACTACGTCATTCACTCCGAGGGATGGGAAGGCAGCCTTCGGGCCGCGGAGGACGGGCTGAAGTCCTTCGCCCGCATCCTGGGCGCGGCCCTCGAGGCGCCTCATCTCTCTGGAAATCAAAATTTACGCGACGCGTCTGACTTCTGTGCTTTCTACCTGACAGAACTCGCCGGCATCGCCCATCGGTGGCGCGCGGCGCAGACCCCGCGTCCCTCTCGCCCCGCCAGGACCTCCAAGACTTCGAAAGGACGAACCGCATGAATCCCGCCACCCCGCAGTCTCCCATCGTCTCCATCGCGAACGTGACCAAGGACTACACCCTGGGCAAGGTGGTCGTCCCGGCGCTGCGCGGGGTGGACCTGGAGGTCCATGCCGGTGAGTTCATCTCCATCGCGGGGCCGTCCGGCAGTGGCAAGACGACGCTGCTCAACCTCATCGGCTGCGTGGACACCGCCACGGGCGGCGTGGTCCGGGTGGCCGGCCAGGACACCAAGCAGCTGACGGAGCGCCAGCTCACCCACCTGCGCCTGCACACCATTGGCTTCATCTTCCAGAGCTTCAACCTGGTGCAGGTGCTGAGCGTCTTCCAGAACGTGGAGTTCCCCCTGCTGCTCCAGCGCAAGCTGGACAAGGCCCAGCGCCGCGAGCGGGTGATGCAGCTCCTGGAGCAGGTGGGCCTGGCCAGCCACGCGAAGCACCGCCCCAACGAGCTGTCCGGTGGCCAGCGGCAGCGCGTGGCCGTGGCGCGCGCGCTCGTCACGCGGCCGCAGCTGGTGCTCGCGGACGAGCCCACCGCAAACCTCGACTCGGTGACGGGCCAGAACATCATCGACCTGATGAAGGAGCTCAACCAGAAGGAGGGCACCACCTTCATCTTCTCCACGCACGACGCGAAGGTGATGAGCCACGCCAACGCGGTGGTGCGCCTGGCGGACGGCAAGTTCCTGGACCGCATCAGCGCCGCCGAGGCCAGCCGCGCCATGGCGTCTGGGGGCCACTGACATGGGGCACTTCCGTCTGCTGCTGCAGGTGGCCTTCCGCAACCTGTTCACCAGCAAGATCAACCTGCTCATCGGCGGCATCATCTTCTTCGGCACCCTGCTCGTCGTGGTGGGTGGCGCGCTGATGGACAGCATGGACAGCGCGATGAGCCGCAGCATCATCGGCAGCATCGCCGGGCACATCCAGGTCTACTCGGATGACTCGAAGGACCCGCTGGCGCTCTACGGCAGCATGAGCGGCGAGCCGGACCTGGCGGCGCTGGACGATTTCAGCCAGCTCAAGCCCTTCCTGGAGAAGCACCCCAACGTGCGGACCGTGGTGCCCCTGGGCACCAGCAGCGCCATCATCACCTCGGGCAACACGGTGGACCTGACGCTGTCGCGCCTGCGCGAGCTGTACAAGACGCGGGACGACGCCGGCGAGACGCCCGCGCTGCGCGAGAACATCGACAGCGTGAAGGGCCACGTGCGGCAGATGGTGGAGCTGATGGCCGCGCAGACGGCCAAGAGCGAGCAGGAGCTGGGCGGCGGCGCCAACAAGGACCCCGCCGAGGTGGAGGCCCTGGCCCGCGCGCGCACGGACGCGTTCTGGGACACCTTCGAGCAGGACCCGTACGGCGCGCTGGAGCTCTTGGAGAACCGCATCGCGCCGCAGATTCCGGACGGCGACATGCTGGAGCTTCGCTACGCCGGCACGGACCTGGACGCCTTCCAGCGCACCTTCGACCGGATGGAGATCGTGGACGGCCAGGCGGTGCCCACCGGACAGCGCGGCATGCTGCTGTCCAAGCTCTTCTACGAGGAGTTCCTGAAGCTGAAGTCCGCGCTCCGCATGGACCACATCAAGCAGCAGCGGGAGCTCAACCAGAAGACCATCGCCACCGACCCGGAGCTGCAGCGCTGGGTGAAGGAGAACCAGACGCAGACGCGCGAGATCATCTTCCAGCTGGACCCCTTGAAGACGCGGGAGATGGTGTCGCGGCTGCAGAAGCTGCTGGGCACGCAGGAGGCCGGGCTGGAGCCGCTGCTCACCCGGTTCTTCACCCTGGACGATGACAACTTCGACACCCGCTACGCGCAGTTCTACGCGGAGCTGGCGCCCCTGCTGGAGCTGTACCGCCTGCGGATGGGTGACACCCTCACCATCACCGCCTTCACCCGCACCGGCTACATGCAGAGCGCCAACGTGAAGGTCTACGGCACCTACCAGTTCAAGGGCCTGGAGAAGTCCGCCATGGCCGGCGCGCTGAGCCTGATGGACTTGATGTCCTTCCGCGACCTGTACGGCTACCTCACCGCGGACAAGAAGGCGGAGCTGGCGGCCATCCAGAAGCAGAGCGGCCTGACGGCCCTGAACCGGGAGCAGGCGGAGGAGGCCCTCTTCGGCGAGGACAGCGGCGTCCTGGTGGCGGAGGCCGCGTCCACGGACATCGACGACCGGGCCGCGTTCCTCGGCGCCGAGGAGACCCTCAAGCGCGACGACCTGCTCCAGCGCGTGTACAGCCAGCAGGAGATTGAGCAGGGCGTGGCCCTGAGCGCGGCGGTGATGCTCAAGGACCCGGAGCAGTTGGAACAGACGATGGCGGAGCTGCGGCAGGCCGCGAAGGACGCGGGCCTGAAGCTGCGCGTGGTGTCCTGGCAGGAGGCGGCGGGCATCATCGGCCAGTTCGTGCTGCTCGGGAAGCTGGTGCTCTACTTCGCCGTCTTCATCATCTTCGTGGTGGCGCTGGTCATCATCAACAACGCCATGATGATGGCCACCCTGCAGCGCGTGCGCGAGGTGGGAACCATGCGGGCCATCGGCGCCCAGCGCTCGTTCGTGCTGGGCATGGTGCTGGTGGAGACGCTGGTGCTGGGGCTCGTGTTCGGCGCCGCGGGCTCCCTGGTGGGCAGCGGCTTCATGGCCTGGCTCCACAGCACCGGCATCCCCGCCGGCAACGAAGCGCTCTACTTCTTCTTCTCCGGCCCCCGGCTGTTCCCCTCGCTGAGCGCCAGCAACCTGGTGGCGGCGTTCGTGATCGTCCTGGGCGTCTCCGCCATCTCCACCCTCTATCCCGCGTTCCTCGCGACCCGGGTCTCGCCCCTCCAGGCGATGCAGACGGACGAGTGAGAACATGCTCCAGCTCTTCCTCATCGCATTCCGAAACCTCGGTACCCACCGCCGGCGCACGCTGCTGCTGGGCGGTGCCATCGCGGGCGTCACCACGCTGCTCGTCATCCTCATGGGCCTGTCCACGGGGATGAAGGAGACGATGCTCCGCTCCGCCACCACGCTGTCCACCGGGCACGTCAACGTGGCCGGCTTCTACAAGGTGACGGCGGGCCAGGCGGCGCCCGTCGTCACGGCCTATCCGGCCATCCTGGAGCAGATTCGCAAGGACGTGCCGGAGCTGGACTTCGCCGTCCAGCGCGGCCGGGGCTGGCTCAAGGTGGTGAGCGAGACGGGCTCCATCCAGGTGGGCGTGGGCGGCATCGACATCCAGGCCGAGCCCGGCCTGCGCAAGGTGCTGCAGGTGCGCGCGGGAGCGCTGGACGGCCTGGGCGAGCCCGACACGGTGCTGCTCTTCGAGAAGCAGGCCAAGCGGCTCAACGTCCAGGTGGGCGAGTCCGTGACGCTGGCCGCGCAGACGATGCGCGGCACCAGCAACACCGTGGACGTGCGCGTGGTGGCCATCGCCGCGGACATGGGCATGCTGAGCGACTTCGGCATCTTCGTCCCGTCGGACACGCTGCGCGCGCTCTACCAGTTCAAGAGCGACACCGCGGGCGCGCTGATGCTCTACCTGAAGGACATCCAGCAGGTGCCCACGGTGCAGGCGCGCCTGCGTCAGACGCTGACGGACGCGGGCCACACCGTGATGGAGCACGACCCGCGCGCGTTCTTCATGAAGTTCGAGACGGTCAACCGCGAGGCGTGGACGGGCCAGCGGCTGGACATCACCAACTGGGAGGACGAAATCTCCTTCATCACCTGGACGCTCACCGCCCTCAACAGCCTCACGGGCGTGCTCATCTTCGTGCTGATGGTCATCATCGGCGTGGGCATCATGAACACGCTGTGGATCGCCATCCGGGAGCGCACCCGGGAGATTGGCACCCTGCGGGCCATTGGCATGCAGCGCACCCGCGTGCTGCTGATGTTCGTCTTCGAGGCCATGCTGCTCGGCGTGCTGGGCACGCTGACGGGCGCGACCCTCGGGCTCGCGCTGTGCATGGGCATCAACGCCCTGGCGGTGAACGTCCCGGAGGCCGTCGCCATCTTCATCATGTCGGACACGTTGAATCTGGCCGTGAACCCCGCGTCCATCGTGGGAGCCATGGCCTTCATCACCGCGTGCACCACCGCCATCTCCCTCATCCCCTCCTTCCTCGCCGCGCGGCTCAAGCCGGTGACGGCGATGCACCACATCGGGTGAACACATGCGCCTCATGAACATGCTGTCCGCCGCGGCCCTGGCCGTGGCGCTGCTGTCCGCGCCGGCCGCCCTGGCCATGGAGCAGGCCGAGCAGGTGAAGCTCCTGGCCACCATCGACGACCGCCAGCGCAACGGCGGCGACTACAAGGCGATGGTCTACCTGGAGCAGAAGGAGAAGGGGAAGGCGGACCTCGTCTACGAGCTGGTCGTCTACCGCCGCGACGCGGATGACAAGCTGATGATGCTCTTCACCAAGCCCAAGGCAGAGGCGGGCAAGGGCTACCTGCGGCTGGACAAGAACCTCTGGAACTACGACCCCAACGTGGGCCGCTGGGAGCGCCGCACGGAGCGCGAGCGCATCGCCGGCACCGACAGCCGCCGCGCGGACTTCGACGAGTCGCGGCTGGCCGAGGAGTTCGACCCCTCCTACGAGGGTGAGGCGAAGCTGGGCAAGTACACGGCCCACGTGCTGAACCTGAAGGTCAAGCCGAACGTGGACGTGGCCTACCCCGTCCTCAAGCTCTGGGTGGACAAGGAGTCCGGCAACATCCTCAAGCAGGAGGAGTACGCCCTCTCCGGCCGGAAGATGCGCACCGCGCTCTACCCCCGCTGGAAGAAGATGTTCAGCGAGTCCAAGAAGGACAACGTCTGGGTGCCCGAGGAGATGCGCATCTACGACGAGGTCGAGAAGGGCAACTCCACCACCATCCTCATCAAGACGGTGGACCTGCGCCCGCTGGAGGCCAACCTCTTCACCAAGGCGTGGCTCGAGAGCAAGAGCCGATGACCTCCCGCACGTTGACGCTGGCCGCGGCGCTGACCGCGGCCCTCACGGGTGCGCCCGCGCTGGCCCAATCCGAGGACCGGCCCGACGAGGACGCCCTCTTCGGCGGCCAGGAGGAGGCGCCCGCCGCGGCGCCGGCGACGTCCAGCGAGGACGCCGCCGAGCGAGACGACGACGCCCTCTTCGGGGGGGACGGCGCGGAGGCCCGCCCGGCCTCCACCGACCCCACCGAGCGGCAACCGACGCTGTCGGATTCGAACACCGGTGACGACCGGGACGCGGACGTGCTGAACGGGCCCGCCTCGCGCAGCGCCTTCGACACCGAGGAGGTGCTGGATGATCCGCTGAAGATTGGCGGCCAGTTCTACGTGCGCGGCTTCATGGCGGGGAGCGAGAACACCCCGCTGCGCAACACGTCGTTCTCCGCGCCCACGCTGGTGGACGGCTTCTTCGACGCGCGTCCCTCCGACCGGCTGCGCGGCTACATCGTCGGCCGGTTGAGCTACGACCCCGCCCAGCCGCCGGGCACGGCGCCCAATGCCCTGTCGAATCCCCGCGTGCTGTTGGATCAGGCCTGGCTGCGGTTCGACATCGCGCGCACGCTGTTCTTCACCGTGGGCAAGCAGCACGTGAAGTGGGGCACCGGGCAGATCTGGAACCCGACGGACTTCCTGTCGCCGCAGCGGCGGGATCCGCTGGCCTTCGTGGACCTGCGCACCGGTGTGTCGATGGTGAAGATGCACCTGCCGTGGGAGTCCAAGGGCTGGAACCTCTACGGCGTCGTGGTGATGGATGACCTGGGCACCGACGTGGGCGCGGTCACCGACCCGAGCGGCAGCCCCACGTCCCAGGCCGGTGGCAACAACCCGGTCAACCGGCTGGGCCGCCTGGGCGGCGCCCTGCGGGCGGAGGTCCTGCTGGGGCCCGCGGAGTTCGGGGCCAGCGCGGTGGCGCAGAATGGCCGCCGGCCTCGCTTCGGGCTCGACGTGTCCTCGCCGCTGGGGCCGCTGGACATCTACAGCGAGGTGGCGCTGAAGAAGCGCACGGACCGGCCGCTGTACCGCATCCCGGCGGGGACGACGCTCGAGGACATCGCGCAGGGCAGCGTGCAGGTCGAGTCGTACGTGCCCGAGGGCCTCACGCCGCAGGTGACGGCCGGCGCGACGTACAGCTTCTCCTACGGAGACAATGACCTGGCGGTGCTGGGGGTGGAGTACTTCTACAACTCGACGGGCTACACGAGCTCGTTCGGGTACCCGTACCTCCTCCTGAAAGACGCCTTCAATCCGCTCTACCTGGGGCGGCATTACGGCGCCGCGTACGTCTTCCTCGACCGGCCCGGTTCCCTGGAGCGGACGTCCTTCAATCTCTTCACGCTGGGGAACCTGTCGGACCGCTCCTTCACCACGCGGCTCAATGTGATCCACCGGGCGCTCACGTACCTCACGGTGGAGGCGTATGGCTCCATGAGCTACGGCCGGCGGGGCGGCGAGTTCCGGCTCGGCTTCGATGTGCCGGAGGGACTTGTCGTGGACGGGCAGCCGATTCCGGCCTTCAACGTCCCCGCGCCGACGTTCCAGTTGGGCGCGGGGCTTCGGCTCAACCTCTGATTCACGCTCGAGCTCGGGATGTTCAGAGGGCCGTGCTCCCGGAGTTCGTGGGGCACGGCCCTCGGCGCCTGGGCAGGCAGGCGGGCAGCGCGGGGATGCCCGGTCTGCGAGCAGCCCCTCGGGCGCCGCCGCGGCCGTTGGGGTGTTCGCTGCCGGGCGAGTGGGCAGATTTTTCCCATGCCCCTCTGGATTGCCATCGCCGCTGGGTTGAGCCTCGGGCAGACGCCGAGCGCTCCGGTCATCATTCCGCCCGAGGATCCGTCCATCCGGGACCCCGCCGCGGCGGCGCTCCAGGACGCGAACCAGCAGGCCGCGGAGGAGATTGAGGGCCTGCGGCCTCCCGCGGGCTACGTGTACGAATCGACGGAGGAGTCATCGCCGTCCAGCTTCGTGCTGACGCCGGTGCTGCCGGATGGCTCGACGCCTCCGACGACGGGACAGGTGGCGCTCGATGAAGCGGCGCAGCAGTACCAACCGGTTCCCTCGCCGCTGGAGGACCTGCAGCAGCAGCAGGCCGCCACCGGTGGCAGTGGCACCGCTTCCGATGACGGTACGGCGGCGGAGGGGCTGAATGGCGCGGCGGGCCAGCAGGACCTGAGCGGCACGGGCTACACGGGTACCGTGCAGCAACAGGACCTCAGTGGCACGGGCTCCGGATACATGGGCTCGGTGCAGCAACAGGACCTGAGCGGCACAGGCACGGGAGCCTCTGGCACCATCGGTCAGCAAGACATGAGCGGCGCTGGCTATACGGGTACCGTGCAGCAACAGGACCTCAGTGGCACGGGCGCTGGATACATGGGCTCGGTGCAGCAACAGGACCTGAGCGGCACAGGCTCCGGCGACATGGGCACGGTGCAGCAACAAGACCTCAGCGGGAACGCGACCGGTGGCTCCGGCAGCTTCGGTCAGCAGAGCTTCGGTGGCTCCGGCAGCTTCGGTCAGCAGGACCTCCGTGGAAACGCGTCTGGTGGCTCCGGTAACGACGGGCAACAGAACCTCAACGCCACGGGTGGCGCTGGCAGCGTCGGTCAGCAGGACCTGAGCGGCACCGGCGGCTCGGGCACCGGACAGCAGGACATGGATGGCACCGGCGGTTCGGGCACCGGACAGCAGGACATGAGTGGGACCAGCGGCTCGGGCACCGGACAGCAGGACATGAGCGGCACCGGGACTGGAACCACCGGCCAGCAAGACGTGAGCGGCGCGGGCAGCGCCGAGCAGCCGGACTTCAGCGCCACGGGCACACAGGGCGCTCAACAGGGCACCGGCGTCACGGGTACACAAGGCGCGCAACAGGGCACCGGCGTCATGGGCACACAAGGCGCTCAGCAGGGCACAGGCGTCACGGGTACACCAGGCGCGCAGCAGGGCACCGGCGTCATGGGCACACAAGGCGCGCAGCAGGGCACCGACGTGACGGGCACGCAAGGCGCGCAGCAGGGCACCGGCGCACAGCAGGGCACCGGCGGCGCGGGCACCACGCCCCCCTCCGTGACACCGGGCTCCACGGGCATCGCGCCCACGCCCGCCTTCATCGGCCGTTCGGAGCCCATCGGCCGCTCCGAGCCCATTGGCCGTTCGGAGCCCATCGGCCGCTCCGAGCCCATCGGCTATCCCTCCACCGTGGCCCCCGTGAACAACACCACGGGCACGGGCGGCTCGGGCAACGCCAACCCGCAGCAGAAGGCCCCCACGCCCGAACAGCAGCAACTCCAGCAGATGCGCCAGCGCCTGAATCAACTCGAGACGCAGTTGAACGAGCGCGACGCCGACCTCACCGTGCGCAACCAGGCCGTACAGCTCCAGGTGGACACCCTCGGCGACCGCGCCGTCGACGTGGAGTCCTCCCGCCAGCAGCGCCTGTCCCAGATTCAGGCCGCCGGCCAGTGGATGCTCGCGGCCGACACCGCGCTCGAGCAGGGGGAACTGGACGTCAGCAACGCGATCGACATTGCCGACAATGCCTTCATCGACGTGCGCGACAGCGCGGCCCAGGACGGTCAGGGCGCCGTCGTCGTCCACGCGGAGCGCCTGCGCGCCCTGCTCAACCTGGCTCGGAACGCCGCGCTCAACCGGGACGTCTACGGCGCACGGCTCGCGCTCCAGGACGCGGGCGTCGAGCTCAGCCTCGCCCGGGCGGCCAACCTGGAGCGGTCCGGAACGGGCAACGTCCTGCTCAATCCGTGAAGGACGGCGTCGACGCCACGGGGGGACTCTGCGGGCGGGAGATGAGGTAGCCCTGCACGAAGTCCACCCCGTGCGCGCGCACCCAGCGCAGCTCCTCGTGCGTCTCGATGCCCTCCGCCACCGTGCGGATGCCCAGCGTCCGCGCGATCTCCAGGAGCTTCTCCACGATGGACCCCTTGTACGGGTCCAGGTGGACGTCGCGCACCAGCTCCATGTCCAACTTGATGATGTCCGGGCGCAGCCGGTGGATGAGGTTCAGCGACGAGAAGCCCGCGCCCAGGTCGTCCAACGCCACCTGGAACCCCGACCGGCGATAGAAGTCGACGATGCCCCGCAGGTGCTCCGCGTCCGCCGTCTGGTCCGTCTCGATGATTTCGAACACCACCCGCTCGGGCGGAATCCCCGCCGCGTGGATGGCCTCCACCGTGGAGCGCAGACAGAAGCTCGCGTCGTAGATGGCCGTGGGCGTGAAGTTGATGAAGAGGTGCGTGTTCAGTCCGTGCTTCACCGCTTCCCGGATGGCCGTGGTGCGCGCGGCCAGGTCCAACTGGAAGAGCAGGTCCGCCTCGCGCGCCGTCTGCATCATCCGGCCAGGAGGCACCAGCGCGCCGTCCCGCTCCCGGCCCCGCATCAACGCCTCGTACGCGAAGATGCGGCCGGTGTCCTGTGCATGGACGATGGGCTGGAAGTGAGTGGTGAGCCGCTGCTCGGCCAGCAGGTCCACCAGCCACCCCGCGCGCGCGCGCGTGACGAACCGCTGGAGCGACCCCACGCGTGGGTAGTCCGGGAGGCCGGGCTCGTCCTCCCCCACCATGAAGAGCGCCCGGGTGGCCCGCGCCTCTTCCTGCGAGAGCGCGGCCACCACGTTCGCCACCAGGGGCGACAGCGTCGCCTGGGGGACGCACACCACGACGCACCGGGCCTCGGCACGCACCTGGACCTCGTGCCGTGCTTCCCGGAGGCAGTTCAGCAGCCGGCCCTGGCTGTGCCCCACCGGGCTCCACAAGAACAGGCGCCCGGACGCCTCCTGAGGGGACGGAAGCGCCTGACACCTGTCACAGCCCCGCGCGGGGGTGTCGCTCATCACGCCCCCTACTCTACCGTGTCGCGGAAGATGAGCAGCCCCCGTGAGGAGTCCGTCGCGTAGATGTAGCCGTCACCCGGCACGTGGACCTTGCTCAGGCCCTCGAGGAACCCGACGCCATGGCCCGCGTCCGACTCGCGCCAGGTGTTGTAGTAGGCCACCTGACGCGGCTCGCCCGGCACGCCCACGTCCACGATGCGCAGGCCGTCCTGGCCATACGCCAGGTAGACCTTCGTCCCGGAGAAGGCCACGTCCCGAACGGCCACATGCGGGCGCGTCCGGAACTCGCCCACCCGCGACACCGTGGCCGGCATGCCCACGTCGAGCACGCTGAGGTGCGAACCCCAGTCCTCGCCCACGTCGAACGCCAGCGTCCGGCCCTCCACCACCCCCACCACCGTGGCGCGCGAGGCGGCGCTGGCGAAGCGGCCCAGCATCTTCGGGCGCGCGGGCGTGGTCACATCCGACACCGTCATGCCGTAGGACCAGTTGCTCACGTAGAGGCGGCCGCCGTGCGCCGTCACGTTCAGGGGGACCTCACCGGCCAGCGGCTCGGCGCCCTCGACGAAGTAGCGCGTGAGCTGCCGCGGCTCCGCGGGCGTGGCGACGTCGTAGACGTAGACCTCCGAGTTGGGCGCCGGGGACGCCGCGTACAGGGTGGTGCCATCCAGCGTGAGGCTGGTCACCTCCACCACGGACTCCGGCACGGAGCGCAGGCGCACGGGCGAGGCCGGATTGGTGATGTCGAACACGATGACGCCGCTGCGGCGGCTGCCCACGTAGAGCGTCTGCCCGTTCACCAGCGTGCTGGTGAAGTAGTCGTTGGACGGCTCCGACAGGGCCAGCCGGCGCGGCTGCTCGGGGTTGCTCACGTCGTAGATGGCCAGGCCCTTGGCCCCCATCGTCACGAAGGCATGTCCGTTCGCCACGGTGACGTTCGTGGCCGTGGCGTCCGTTAGGCGCACCTCACTGACCAGCGCCACGCCCGAGGCCTCGTCCTCGCCCGCCCGGCGCTCCACCCGGACGGCCTCGAAGGTGCCTCGCATGTCCAGGTTTCCGTTGGCGCAGCGACGGAAGATGCCGGTCATCTGTCCGGGCCCGGTCGAACCGCACCCGGCGATGGCGAAGCGGATCGCGATGCCGCTGGCGTTCTGGAACTCGCTGGCCATGAAGAACGACTCGGGCGTGGACTGCCGCTCCGTGGCGTTGACCCCCATGAGCATCGGGGTGGTGCTGCCTCCGCCCGACAACCGCATGGCGGACGCGGCGCCGCCGCCGTCATTGAGGTTGATGTTGAGATTCCAGATGCCCTCGGGTTGGACGCCCGCGAGGCTTGAAAGCTGGCAGGCCGACAAATCGATGGCCTCGATCTGACATTCCGCTTTGGGCTCGGTCGAATTGCCGTTGCCGCAGGCGGTGGCGAGCGCCAGGGTGCTGGTGACTGCGAGGAGGCGTTTCATGCCCCCTGCATATCATCCGGCGCCCGCACCCGACGAACCGCGACGCTCCTCCGTGCCCCAAGGGAGCGAAGCCCACTGCCCGTCAAGTAAACGGAAAGAAATGCTCGGGCAGCTTGTATACCCGGGCCCCTGGGAGGCAGCCTCCCAGGCAGGTGTAGTCTCGCCGGTACCCCACCCACAGAGGTGCCTTCAGTGAACCCCCGTCCCCTCGCCGCAGCCCTGCTCGTCCTGTTTCTCCCGGGGCTCGCGCTTGCCCAGTTCTACGTCGTGCCCCGGAGGCCCGGGAAAACGCCGGTGAACAGCTACGTGTTCGAGTGGCGTCACGCGGACATCCTCGTCGGCCCCGGGGCCACGGGGATGGCCGAGCCGCCGGACAGGACGGCCCATGAGAATCCGCCGGAGACGCCCGGCGGCGCCAACCCTGGGGCTCCCACGACCTCGCCCGAGGAGGGCAACCCCGTGGGGAGGCCGCCCGGCCCCTCGCCGGAGACGACGGAGATCACGCCCCGGCCGGAGTCCCGGGCGGACCTGCCCGGCAGCCCGCCCACGGCGGCCGCCCAGGACGCCGACGGCGGTGTCCCCGCGGTGGTGGTGCCGCCCCTGCCCGTCGGTGACGACGGCGGCGTACAGGTGGTGCAGCCGGAGAATCCGGATGGGGGCACGGAGGACGCGGGCGCCCTGGTCATGGTGGATGGAGGCGCGGACGGCGGCGCGGTCGCGGCGGGCACGGACGGCGGCGCGCCGGATGGCGGCAACTACCTGATGGCCAGCGACTCCGATGACGGCGGCTCGGTGCTGGGCGGCGGCCAGTCGGTGTTCGCCGGCTCGGATGGCGGGTTCAACTACACCTACGCGAAGTCCCTGGGGGACAAGACGGGCGGCGTGCGCTTCTACTTCTATGAGCGGGAGCGCATGGTCGCCGAGCGCGCCGCGCCCCTCATCGAGGAGGCCTACCGCTACCTGGTGGACCAGTTCAAATACGTCCCCACCAAGACGTTCCCGTACATCCTCTACAGCAGCTACCAGGAGTTCCTGCAGACCAACCTCTTCGCCGTGTCCGAGGGCACGCTCGGTCTCACCAGCACGGGCGAGGACCTGAAGCTGACGCTGCCGTACCTGGGTGACCACCGCCTCTTCGAGGAGGTCAGCACCCACGAGCTCGCGCACCAGTTCACCATCCAGAAGGTCCGCACCGTGGCCGAGCAGGCCAAGATGTTCGGCGACCCGCTGCAGGCCATTCCCCTGTGGTTCATCGAAGGCCTCGCCGAGTTCTACGCCAAGCGGGGCATGGACCCGGAAGCGGAGATGCTGGTGCGGGACCTGCTGGTGAACCCGGACCTGTTCAAGGGCTACGCGTTCCTCGACTTCTTCTCCCCCGGGCCCTACGGCTACCTGTGGATCTACAAGGTGGGCCAGGTCCGCGTGTCCTTCCTGGAGGAGGAGTACGGCACCGGCTTCATCCAGCGTGTGCTCGAGGAGTCGCCCCGGCTGACGGGCGGCTCGCGCGACTCACCGGCGCTGAAGTTCGAGGAGCTGCTGGAGCGGCTCACCGGCGACAACCCGAAGCGCATCTCCGCGCGGTTCGAGAACTGGCTGAAGCGCCGGGCCTTCAAGACGTACCTCGCGTCCGAGCAGTCCTCGCCGGCGTTGGACCTGCTCGACAAGGCGCCGGGCTACACCACCGCCATGGCGTCATCGCCGAACGGCAACGTGCTGGCGCTGCGCACCATCGTCCCGGAGACGGGCGAGAGCCGGCTGTACCTGATGGATCCGCGCGTGCCGGACAAGACGGTGAAGGTGACCGGAGACGGCGTTCCGGGCGTGGAGTCGCTGCACCCCATCTCCAACCGCAGCTTCGCGCTGACGGACAACAAGTTCGCCTTCATCGCCGAAATCACCGGGCGCGACGTCATCTACGTGCAGGACTACAGGCACAAGGCCGAGCGCCGCGGCGCGGACGTGCTGGTGCGCCGCAACCCCATCCGCACCGGCATCGACCGGGAGGTGGGGCTGTCGGTGGAGCTGGACGTCGGCGGTCGCACCGCGTACCGCATCGACCGGCACGGCCTGCTGGCGGCGTACTCGCCGGCCTTCTCCCCGGACGGCCGCTGGGTGGCCTTCATCGGCATCAACGACGCGGGCCTCCGGGACATCTACGCCATCGACACGCAGGCGGGTGCGGACGCCAAGCCGCTGCAGCTCACCGACGACGTGTTCTCCGAGCGGGAGGTGACGTGGGGTCCCTCCGGCATCATCTTCACGTCCGACGCGACGTCCCACCGCCAGTTCAACCTCTTCCGCGTGCGCCCGGACGCGCCCCGTCAGGTGGAGCGGCTCACCAGCGAGGAGCGGGACCACACGGCCCCCTTGGCCCTGGCGGATGGCCGCATCTTCTTCACCGCGTTCCACAACAGCAGCTCCGACCTGCACGAGCTGACGAAGGACGGCCGCATCGTGCGGCGCACGGACCTGACGACGGGCCTGTTCGAGCCCGGCCCTGGACCGGATGGCAGCCTGTGGGTGCTGTTCCACGTCTCCGGCGAGCGGCGCCCCGCGGTGATTCGTCCGCCGAAGATGCTGTCGCTGGACGTGCCCGTGGAGCCGCCGCCGGAGCCGCCCAGCCCCCTGGCGGTGCGCCCGCTCACGGACGCCACGGCCTACATGCCCTTCGCGCGGCAGAACCTGGAGTTCGGTCCCTTCTTCGGCTTCGCGGGCGCGGGCGGCGGCGGCTTCGTGGGCCAGCTCTTCGCGGCGGCCAGCGACCGCATGAAGGACCACCAGTTCCTGCTCACCCTGGCGGTGTACGGCAGCTTCGATTTGACGGACGGCTTCCTGCTCTACATCAACAACAAGAGCCGGTCGACGTGGGGTGGCGGCCTCTTCCAGTCGCTGCGCTTCCGCGTGGACCGCACCTTCGAGAACGAGGGGCAAGCCAGCCAGGCCTTCTTCACGTCCGGCGAGCGGTTCTTCGGCGTGCTCGGAAGCCTGCGCTACCCGCTGAGCACCTTCTTCTTCGTGCAGGGTGACTTGTCCGTGGGCGGCACCAAGTACTTCCTGGATGACTTCACGGAGTTCGAGCTCTTCTTCCCGGAGCGCAACGCCGCCAACATGGAGCTGCTGACCGAGTGGAACGCGCGCAACCGCGCCATCCGCTTCCAGACGGAGGCCAGCGGCACCATTGGCTACGACACCCTGAAGTACCACTACGCCACCGGCCCGCTGTCGGGCAGCGCCGCCATGCTGGAGACCACGGTGGGCGTGCAGCCGTTCAACAACCAGGCCTACGGCAACGTCCGCATCGACGCGGAGCGGTACTTCCCCATCTACGGCCGCGCCAACGTCTTCATCCGTGGCGGCCTGGGCACCACGCTGGGCGGCCGGTACGCGCGGTCCTACTTCCTGTCCTCGTTCGACACGCTGCGCGGCGTGAACTTCGGCGACATCAACTGGCTGCTCGGCCGGCACTACGTCTATTCCACCCTGGAGGTGCAGCTGCCCCTCAACGACATCATCCGGGTGGCGTTCCTCAGCGACATGGAGGCGATTGCCGGCATCGACGCGGGCGGCGTGGGCGAGAGCCGCGATGACTTGTGGAACCACCGCGTCGTCAACGCCGTCGCGGGCGTCAACCTGGCGCTGGGCCCCCTGCTGCTGCGGCTGCACTTCGCGCGGCCGCTCGACGTCCGCGCCGCGGCAGGGAAGCCGGACCCGGGCTGGGTGACGAACTTCTCGCTGGGCATCGCGGGCCTCAACGGCTTCTTCGACCAGGCGAACACCGGCAAGAGCCAGGGCGTGGCGCCCACGCCCATGTCCCCCGCCCTGATGCCGGCGGTGGGCGGCGGCTACACGGCGCCCCGCCACTGAGGCGGGACGTCACGACTGCGCGGCGACGAGGGCGGCGTTGGCCCGGGCCATGGGCCCCCCCTCATTGGGGATGCGCTCGAAGTCGCCGCGCAGCGCCTTGATGGCGAACTTCTCCAGGTCGATTTCCCGGCGCGTTCGCACGCCGAGCGCCCGGAACAGCTCGGACAGCGGGCTGAAGCCGGACAGGCCGTGCTGGAGCATCAGCGCGCCCGCCGCCGTGCTCAGCCCGCGCCAGCGCCCGCCATCCCGCCGGCCGAGCAGCAAGCCGAGCAAGCCCAGGGCCGAGGTCGTCACGGCCACGGCGCGGTGGACGTCCCACTCCCGCTCCAGCCGCTGGAGGTAGCGCGACATCTCCGCGCGGTCCCCCTTCTCCGCCATGTACCGGACGCAGCGCTCGACGTGCTCGTCGATGCGCCGGTTGACGACCAGCGGCGCATGGGCGCGGACGGTGTCGGACGACGTCTGGTTCCACGATTCCATTTGGGGTCCTCTCTCCCTGACGCGGCGCGTGCGCTCCTCTTGAAGCTAGGGCCGCCGCCGCGCGGCGTGCACAGGCCACGCGGGGAAAGAGGGCCCGCTCCGCCCGGACGCCTGCCCCGCCAGGGGCCCCTTCACGTCCCATTCCCTCCAGGGATGGGCGAGCAGCCAGGTTGGGTAATCCCTTTCCCTTGCACGCGACGGCAACGGCCCACCGGCGGCGTCGAACGTCCAGTCCTCATCATTGGGCGGCCCCCGGAGCGGGCACAGGCGTTGCTCTGGGCCTGGGTCGATGACTCCTTCCCGACTGCTGTTGTGTCTTCCGCTGCTGAGCCTGTGGGCGTGCGATGGCACCCAGGTGGAGCGGCCTCCGGCCATCCAGGACCCTCCCGGCGTGGAGGACCCCCAGGGGCCTCCCGGCAACGGGCAGCCGCCACCGACGCAGCCGCCGCCCGTGGAGCCTCCTCCCGAGCAGCCGCCGCCGGTCGACCCGCCTCCCGAGCCGCCCCCGCCCGTGCCCGAGGTGGAGCGGCCCTTCCAGATGCCGGCCGTGGCGACGTCGGTGCCGCAGTACGAGCTCATCATTCCCGAAGAGACGATGCGCCTGTTCGAGGCGGACCCGTGGACGCCCGAGCAGGACGGCCTCTTCAAGGCGAACGGGACGACGTACCGCGTGCAGGTCCGCCTGCGCGGCGCCTCCGCGCGCTTCTTCCCGAAGAAGAGCTGGAACGTGAAGTTCGAGGACGGCGTGCGCTTCGAGGGCCGCACCTCCCTGAACCTCGTGGCCGAGTACGCGGACGCGACGCTGCTGGCGGAGAAGATTGCCTTCGACCTGCTGGAGGCGATGCGGGTGCCCGCGTCGAAGGGCACGCTGGTGCGGCTCAACGTCAACGGCCAGTACCAGGGCGTGTTCCTGGAAATCGAGCAGGTGAACAAGGCCTTCCTGCGGGCGCACAACTTCCCGGACACCGACGGGACCATCTACCGCTGCGGCTGGAAGGACTGCGAGTTCAAGATGGTGAAGGTCCCCTACCAGGGTGACTGGGCGAAGAAGACCAACGAGTCCCAGCCGGACGACAAGCTCTGGGAGATGGTGGGCGCCATCAACCACACGCCCGAGCCCCAGTTCGTCAGCGAGATGGAGAAGCGCTTCCACCTGGAGCACTACCTGCGCGCCATGGTGATGGATGCGCTGATGTCCAACAACTACGTGGAGGACTCGGAGAGCTACTTCATCTACGACCGCGCGGTGGCCAAGTGGTCCTATGTCCCGTGGGACCTCAACAACGTGGACTCGCGCTGGTGGTACCCCATCAGCGTGGAGGACATGAGCCAGAGCACCAGCAACATGCGCCACCCGCTGTTCTCCTTCACCCTCACGGACGCGTGGGTGGAGAAGATGTACGAGCAGCGCAAGCACGAGACGGCGTCGTACCCGGGCTACCTGCCGGTGTTCTCCAACCTGGCCACGCGCGTGGTGATGAACCCGGTGCTGCGTGAGCGGCTGGGCGCGCGGCTGGACAAGGCGATGGAGGAGCTCTTCGTCAGCGAGGTCATGGACGCGCACATCGACACGCTGCACGCGCTCATCGACCCGCACATGAAGGACGACCCGTTCATGGACTATGGCCGCTTCACCGCGGGCCGGGCCTACCTGAAGCGGTACGTGCGCGAGCGCCGCGCATTCATCCTCCGGGAGCTGGAGCGCCACGCGCAGCAGCGGCCCACGCTGGTGTTCGAGGCCGTCCACCCGCGCGAGGGCTGGGTGGAGGTGGGCAACCGCACCTCCGCGCCCATCTCCCTGCGGGGCATGGTGCTGACCACGCAGCTGCGCATCAGCCTGGCGCAGAGCCCTGGCCACCTCCACACGCAGGTGCGTGCGCCCATTGGCGCCGTGCTGCCGGAGCTGACGGTGGCGCCGGGTCAGCGCGTGCGCATCCAGGCGTCGCAGCTGGGAATCCAGATGCCCGCCAACGGGGAGATTGGCCTGTTCGACGGGCGCTCCGTGGTGGGCGTGAAGGACCTGCTCTTCTACGGCGACCTGGGCGCGGGCAAGCGGTACGAGCGCGGCGCGGACGGCTGGGAGGTGCGCTAGCACCGAAGCACGCCGCATTGGAACGCGGCGCTCCTGGAAACAGGGGCGCCGCGTCTCACGTTACTGCCGCACGCGCACCACCAGGGTCCGCTTCGCCGTCAGGCCCCGGTCGTCCGTCACGAGAATCTCGTGCGTGCCCACCGAGGGCGTCCACCACATGCGCTCGTCGGCGCGGGCCGTCCCCAGCAGCGCGCCGTCCACGAACCACGTCAACGCCCGCTCGTGCGAGGCCTCCGCCTCCAGCGGCACCTCCTGCTGCGACGCGGGCACGCCGGGAATCAGGATGGCCACCTGCCCTGGCGCTGGAGACACGATGGAGGGCGCGGCGCGCGCCCCACCCGGCTCGCAGCCCGGCGCCGCGGCGGGCGGCTCGGGCAGGCGCCGGTGCTGGTCCTCCAGCCAGCGGCGAATCGTCGCCGGCCAGGACACGTACACCCGCGTCTCCGTCTTCCGCCCTTCCCTGCACATGGGCCCCACCGAGAGTCCGGAGGCCACTTCCACCTCCACGTGCTGGTGGTAGGGACACCGCGCCGTGGGCACCGCCGAGCGCCGCGCGTACACGTGCTTGCGCTGCACGCACGCATCCGTCGGCAGGTGCCCCGAATAGGCGCAGACCTCCACGTGCGCGAGGTCCTCCGGCGGATGCAGGCGCTCGTCCTCCTGCTGCGCCAGGCCGCGCGGGCCCACGCCCTCCAGGATGTCGAACAGCACGGGCCCCGCGGCGTCCGCGCCCACCAGGTGCACGCTGGGCGTGTGGTCGAAGTTCCCCAGCCAGACAACCGCCGTGTGACGGGGGCCCGAGCCCGCCGCCCACGCGTCCCGGTGCCCGAAGCTCGTCCCCGTCTTCCAGTGCACGCGCGCGGGCATGCCCGTGAGCCGCCGCCGCTCCGGGAAGTCCGGCCGATCTCGCAGGGCCAGCGCGCGGCGCGTCAGCCACGCCGCGCCCGGGGACAGCACCTCTGCGGGCGCTCCCGCCGGAGGCTCCCCCATGAGGAGGCGCAGCGCGGGCGCATGCCCATCCCCCGCCAGCGCCACGTACACGCCGGCCAGCTCCAGCGGCGTCATCTCGATGCCGCCCACCGCCGCGGACAGGCCGTAGTAGCCCGGCGCCTGGACCAGACTGGTGACCCCCGCCGCGCGCAGGGCGCCCAGGAAGCGCTCCACCCCCACGCGCTCCAGCAGCCGCACGAAGGGCATGTTGAGGGACTGCGACAGCGCGTACTCCAGCCGCACCAGTCCCTGGAAGCGGCCGTCGAAGTTGCGCGGCGCGTAGCCGCCATAGGCCGTGGGCACGTCCGCCACCAGCTGCTCCGGCACCACCATCCCCAGGTCGATGCCCATGGCATACAGCAACGGCTTGAGCGCCGAGCCCGGCGAGCGCGGCGTGGCGAAGCCGGCGATCTGCCCGCCGTGCTTCGTGTCGAAGAAGTCGAAGTTGCCCACCAGCGCGAGCACCTCCGCCTGCTGGCGGTCCACCACCACCGCCGTGCCGTTGTGGATGCCCCGCTGCGCCAGCCCCACGGCCGCGTCGCGCATCAGCCGCTCCACCATCCGCTGGGTGCCCACATCCAGCGTGGTGTGCAACCGGGTCTGCTCCGGCCGCTGGGCGCGCAGCCACACCGCCACGTGCGGCGCCTCGCGGGGAAAGGGCGTCAAGTCCTGGGGCACGGGCGTCGCGTGCACCTCACGCAGCACCGTTTCAGGAGACACGCGGGCGTCATCCGTCCCCCGGGGAAGCGCCTCGGCGTCCAGCAGCCGGCGCGCCACGCCGTCCCGCGCCGCCTTCAGCCGCGCCAGGTTCTGCGCCGTGGGGAAGCGCCGGTTCGGGTTCTGCGGCACCGCCAGCAACGTGGCGATCTCCGCCGGGCTCAGGTGCGCCGCCGTGTGACCGAAGTACGCCAGCGCGGCCGCCTCCACGCCCTCCACGTTGCGCCCGTAGGGGACGAACTGGAGATAGGCCGCCAGCACCTCGCGCTTGGTCAGCCGCACCTCGAGCTGCACCGCCCGGAAGGACTCGATGACCTTCGACGTGAAGGTGCGGGGCCGGGGCTCCAGCACGCGCACCAGTTGCATCGTCAGGGTGGAGGCGCCCGACGTCCGCCGCCCGGTCACCGCGTTGCGTGCGGCGGCGCGCAGCACCGCGACCGGGTCCACGCCGGGGTGGTGGAAGAAGCGCTTGTCCTCCAGCGCCAGCAGGGCCTGGATGTAGTCCGGGTCCACCCGCTCCAACCGCGTGGGGATGCGCCAGCGCTCGTCCGGGGCGAGGAAGACGTGGGCGGGCGTGCCGTCCCGGTACTCCATCACCACCGAGGCGGGCGCGGACAGGCGCTCGGGCAGCGGCAGGCGCCAGGCAGCCACCCACACCGCCGCCAGGAGCACGGCGCCCGCGAGGATGACGCGTGACAGCGTCCGCTTGATTCGACGAGCACGGCTCATGAGGCGGTGAATCCCTGGCGTATGTTACGCGTGATGAATGCGATTGAAATCGACGCCATCCTGACGTCCATCCTCGACGACCGGCGGCTCACCCCCACCGAGCGGCAGGCGCTGCAGGCCGTGCTGGCGGAGCGGCGGGCGGGCGAGGCCCTGCTCACCCTCTTCCGCTCCCGCGCCTTCGCCCTGGCGCGCGCGTCGATGAAGGACGCCCGCTCCCGGGAGGTCATCTCCTGGCTGGAGGAGACGGTGCAGGCGCTGCACGCGCCCGAGCCCGTGGAGACCTCGCGCATGGAGGCGCACTTCTCGCCGGGAGAGGGCCCGCTCAACGCCATCGTCCAGCAAATCCAGACGGCGCGCGGCGCCATCGACGTGTGCGTCTTCACGGTGACGGATGACCGCATCACCCGCGCGCTGCTGGACGCGCACCGGCGCGGCGTGCGGATGCGAATCGTGAGTGACGATGGAAAGGCCATGGACCCTGGCTCCGACATGGAGCGGCTGGGCGACGCCGGAATCCCCGTCCGCCTGGACCGGACGTCCGCCCACATGCACCACAAGTTCGCCGTGTTCGACCGGCTGCGGCTGGTGACGGGCAGCTACAACTGGACGCGCTCGGCGGCCACGCACAACCACGAGAACATCCTCGTGTCCGACGACGCGCGGCTGGTGCAGCCCTTCAGCCGCGCGTTCGACGCGCTGTGGGAGACGCTCGCGTAAGGAGCGTCTCCCCCGCGTGCGCTACAGCAGGTTGTCCTTCCAAGGCCCGGAGACCTGGATGGACTGGCCCGCCTCCCGCGCCCACAGCCGCGGGTCATACATGGCCTCCGCCTCCGCCGACGGCAGGGTGAAGGCCCCCGCCGTCACCGCGCGCACCGCGTAGATGACCTTCTTCGTCTCGCGAGGCCCCAGGCTGCCGAAGACCTCCATCCGGTCATCCCGGATGTTCACGTAGTCGGCGGACCACAGCGTGTCCGGCGCCGCCCAGTCCACCGAGCCGCCACGGCCCAGCCGCGCGTTCTCGATTTCCCAACCCGCCGGCAGCCGGTCCACCAACGCGATGTTCTGCACGCGCTCGGCCGTGGTGTTCTGGATGGCCAGCTCCACGTACACGAGGTCGGCCAGCGCCACCGGGGCCGAGCCCATGGCCAGCGCCGTGCCGTCCGCCTTGCGCCAGGTGCGCGAGAGCGCCAGGCCCTCGCCGCCCACGCGCGGCTTGCCATCCGAGCGCACGCCCTCGCTGCTGAGGATGAGGTACAGCGTGCCCTCGTCCTTGGACTTCACCTCCAACTGGAGCCCCTGCCGCTCGCTGGCCCGGGCCACGGCCCACGTCCTGTCGGAGGTCCGCGTCCCCTTGTCCTGCACCGGCGTCACCGCCTTGCCGTCCGCCATCAGCACCGGCGCGGCGAAGGTGGTGGCCGCGCCCTGGATGCGCTTGCCCAGGCCGGTGATGCCCCAGACCAGCTCCTGCGTGGTGTACCAGTCGCTGCGGTGCGCCTGGAGCGACTCGGCCACCATCCGCGCCAGCGGCTCGCCCGCGGCGTCCTTGCCGAACAGGTCCTCGAAGGTGCTCAGCATGAAGCCCCGGCGGCGGCGGTCCGAGTAGAAGGACCAGTCATTGCGCCGCTCGTCGGTGACGGGGGACAGGTCCGGGTTGCGCAGCTCCTTCTCATAGCGGCGGTCTCCCGACAGCCACAGCGCGGCCTTGAGCATGTAGTCCTGCTCCAGCTGCTCGCCGGACAGCGGCGCCTTCTTCGCGGACTCCGCCAGCGCGTCCACCATCTTCTGGATGCGCGCCTTGCGGCCCTTGCCCGCCACGGAGAGGACGTAGTGCATGTAGGGCTCGGAGCCCTCCAGGTGGCTGTCGCCGCGGCCCTCGCGCTTCTCCAGCCGGTTCACCTCGTTGGACATCCACGTCAGCGCGTCGTTCAGCCGGTCCTGCGGCACGGGGTACTTCAGCTTCTGCGCGTCCAGCAGCATGTGCGTGGCGTAGGCCGAGCCCCAGCCCACCGGCTCGGTGGCGCCGGGCCAGTAGCCGAAGCCGCCGGACGCCGTCTGCATGGACAACACGCGGTTGATGCCCGCCAGCACCATGTCGCTGACGGAGGCGCCCTTCGTCAGCGTGGGGTCCACGTCGTTCACCAGCTCGGACACGTACAGCAGCGGCCGGGTGGAGGACGTGGTCTGCTCCACGCAGCCGTAGGGGTAGCGCACCAGGTACGAGAGGTGCTGGAGCGAGCGCGCGTACGGGTTGGCCGTCACCCACAGCGTGGAGCGCTCCGTCGTGGGCACCCAGCCCTTGAGGTACTGCGACACGTCCGTCGTCCCCTGCGCCAGCTCGATTTGCTGCACCCGCCGCTCCCGCGGGCCCGCGGGCGACAGCGGCACGTCCAGCGACTCGTGCGAGGTGTAGCCGCCGCCCTCCACCGTCACCTTCAGCCGCGCCGCGCCCACCGCCTGCACCGCGCGGGCCTGGAAGACGAAGGTGTGGGACTTCGTGTCCTCCACCCGCGCCTGGCCCTCGCTCTTGCCCAGGAGCTGCAGGGGCGAGGTGGCCGTGGCCGGCATCACCAGCCCCGGCACCGGCAGCGACTCGGCGGTGAGCGTCACCTTCACGTCCTGCGCCTTGCCGGACAGGTTGGTGACGAAGACGGGCACCTGGATTTCGTCGTTCTGCGTGAGGAAGCGCGGCAGCGTCGTCTGGAGCACCAGCGGGTCGCGCACCACCACCTGCGCGCTGGCGCGGCCAATGCGCTGCGGGCCGGCCGTCACCGCCATCACCCGCACGGCGCCGCGGTACTGCGGCAGCTTGAAGGGCACACGCAGCTTCCCGTTCGAGGGCACCGGCAGCAGGCCGCTCCACAGCGCCACCGGCTTGACGGGCTGCACCCGCCCGGCGGCGCCGCCCTCGCCGTCACCGCCCGTGGAGCGGGACGCGCCGCCCGGCGGAACCAGCAGCGTCCAGCCCAGCGTCTCGTAGGTCTCCACGCCCAGCGCCCGCTTGGTGAAGAGCTGCTTCTGCGGGTCGGGGCTCTGGAAGCGCGTGAGGGAGAGGATGCCCTCGTCTACCACCGCCACCGTGGCGAAGGTGGGGCCCTCCTGCGCGCCCAGCTCCAGCTCCACCGTGACGGTGTCGTTGGAGCGCACCTCCTTGGGGACGTTCATCGTCACCGTCTGCGTGTACTCCACCGGCTCCAGCGTCACGCTGCCCACGCCGAAGGCGCGGTCCGGCATGAAGGCCTGCGCGGACTCCAGATGGGGGTCCTTCACCAGGAACGTGCTGATGTAGACGTTGGGCGCGAAGGCGGACGGCGTGAAGGTCCACGTCGCCTCGCCGGGCTCCACCGCCACCCAGTGGGACGCGAGCACGCGGTCCGTCTCCGCCGTGAAGAGCATGCGGCCCTTGTAGGGCGCCTTCACCTTCACCGTGATGGCCTGCCCCACGCGCGCCTTCGCCGGCAGCACCAGGCTCAGCGAGGTGGGCTTGAGCGGGCGCGGCGTCTGGTCCACGCGCGAGCCCTCGCCCCACCAGTAGTAGCGGCCCTCGCCCTCCAGCTCCAGGTCCGTCTGCGCGCCGCCGGAGCGCACGCGCACGATGTAGCCCGCGGCGTCCGCGCCCGGCGTCACGTCCAGCGAGAAGCGGCCGTCCTTCACCGCCACCGAGGAGCGGCCCTCCCGCAGCGGACGCAGGTGGCGCTGGTAGCGCTCATAGCCCTCGTTCTCGTCGTAGAAGTAGCCGTACTCCTCCTCCAGGCGCAGGTACTCCACGTCCACGGACGCGGGCGCCTTGCCGGAGGCCGTCACCAGCTTGCCGTCCCAGTCCACCACCACGCCCTTCACCGTGAAGGGCTTGCCGGCCTTCACCTTGCCCGTGCTGGCCTGGAGGCCCACGTAGTAGGTCTCCGGGTGCACCGGCACCTTCACGCTGTTCACGGTGGAGCGGCCGCTGCCGGACTCGAAGACGCTGGCCAGCGCGCTCAGCTCGGCGGCCCCCTTCAGGGCGCCCATGGCCCCCTGGGCCGGGCAGCGCAGCAGCGCCTGGCCCTTGGCGTCCAGCGTGCCCTTCACCTGCCCCAGCGTGACGCCGCGCGGCTCGCTGCCGTCCTGGCGCCAGAGGCCATACGTGTACTGCGCGTTGTCCTTGGGCTTGAACGACGACGGCACCAGCCGGCACGCCACCTCCACCGGGCTGCCCTCCGCGGAGCCGCCGAAGAGGTACGCCGCCTCCACGCCCACCGGAATCTCCTCGCCCTGGAGGTAGCCGCTCTTCTCCGTGCGCGCCTCCACCTTCATGCGCTCGGGGACGAACTCCTCCACGCTGACGTGGTACCAGGCCACGTCGCGGTCGGCGACCTTCAGCGTCACGCCGTAGGTGCCCGTGTCCTGGAAGGAGTCGAAGGGCAAATCCAACGACACCACGCCCGCCGCGTTCGTCTTCAGCGACACCTTCTTCAGCTCGCGCTCGCGCGGGTCCACCACGCGCAGCTCCACCGGCATCCCCGAAGGCGGCGCCTTGTCGTCCTGGCCGCGCAGCACCGCGGCGATGTGCGCGGTGTCGCCGGGCCGGTACACGCCCCGGTCGGACCAGATGGCGGCGCGGTAGGCCTTCTCGGAGCGGTACGGCTCGCCCTGCACGTCCGAGTTGGCGATCTCCGTCTTGAGCTCGCTGTACTTGAGGTACGTCAGCTCGCCGCCATCCCGGGCGATGAGCGCGAAGGGCTGGCTGTCATCCACGCCGGGCGCGGGCACCTTGAGCACGCAGCCCTCCGCCGCCACCGTGGTGCAGCGGGACACCGCCTCGCCGCTCTTCTTCACCAGGGTGACTTCGACGCCGGACAGCGGCTCGGTGTTCTCGATGCCCAGCGCCCACACCCAGACCTCACCGGCGTCGCTGGAGCCCGGGGCCGGTCCGCCCCGCTTGGCCACGAGGCTCAGGTTGGTGAGCAGGATGCGGCTGGCCGCCTCGTAGCGGCCCTGCTTGGCCGTGATTTCCACCAGGCCCCGGATGTTGCCGGGCACCAGGGTGGCCACGTCCACATAGGTCGTCGTGAGGGTGTCCGCCGGCGCCTTGAGCGCCAGCTTCTGCTTCGCCACGACGTTGGAGGTGCGCTCGTCCGCGCGCTCCCGGTAGTCGTCGCTCATCCAGAAGACGAGGTTCTCCGGCGGCACGTTGCGGACGGTGAGCTCCGCCGAGTCCAGGTTGAGGTGCTGCAGCGGCAGGTTGCGCCACGCGCTGCGCGGCAGGTAGCGGCCCGTCGTCGCGAAGGAGAGCTGGGGCGAGCGCGCGGGGACGGCGACCGCCTCCTCGAAGGTGGCCAGCAGCATGCCGCCGCCCACCGAGGCCGTGCCGGCGTCGATGCGCAGCGTGTACGAGCCGCGCTTGAAGTCACCGAAGATGCGGAAGCCGCGGCGGCTCGGCGCGACGGAGACCTTCACCGCGGGCGACAGGTGGATGGCCTCGGCGGCGATGCCCTCGTCCAGCGAGCAGCCGCGGTTGCGGTGGTCCCAGTAGTACGGGTCATAGCCATCCGTCTCGCGGGGCGTGGGCGGCTCGGCGCCGTCCACGTCGCGGCAGCTCACCTCCAGGTAGAAGCCGGTGTTGCCCTGCTCCACGGAGACGCGGGTGATGTCGATGCGCTTGCCGGGGCGAACCTCGAACGCGCTCCGCGCCGCGGGCGCCACCGTCTTCGCCTGCGACGCGGCGGGCAGGCCCGCCTGGAGGCTGAAGTCCACGGTGCGGCCCTGCTTGAGCAGCGGGCTGGTCAGCTGCGCGGCCACGACGTTCCGCGACGGGACGACGGTGCGCCACTTCACGTCCCCCACCGCCTGGCTCCCCACCCGGAAGGCGCTGCGCGAGCGCACGGCGGCGATGTCCACCGGGCCGGAGAAGACGGCCTCCACCTCCACGCGGCCCTTCACGACGTCGAGCTGACGCGGCACCAGGCGGACGAACTGGAACGGCGGCGTGCTGAAGGCGTGGGACCACGCCCCCTCCACGGGCGGCTTCACCAGGCCCGACGACAGCCCCACGGCCCCCACCGTGACGGTGTACTTCGTGTCGAAGGCGAAGCCGCTGTCCGCCGGCGTGAAGGTGAGCGTGGACGCGGAGGTCCACGCGAAGCTGCCCGGCACGCTCGGCGAGAAGGTGACGGACGTGTCCGGCGTCACCAGTTCGTTGTCGGGCCGCACGTCCCGGGGAAACTCGATGACGACCCGGTCCGGCAGCGTGTCACCGGTGGACACGGCGCGGATGACGGGCGTCAGCGTCTCGGGCGAGACGGGCCTGGGCGCCTCCGCGGAGGCCGTGGTGGCCGCATCCGGCGCCGCGGAGGGCGACTGCGTGGCGGGCGGCTGGGGCTGCGTCGAGGACGGCTCCGCGGAGGGCGCCTCTTCCTTCTTGCAGCCGGCGAGCGTGGTGCCCACCAGCAAGGCCGCGAGGAGCCACCCGGAGCGTTTCGCCCAGGGGGGCTGCTGCGTGACGACGGACTGCGAACCCATGATTCCTCCAGAAGATGTCGCGTGTTCTTCACAAGGCGTGCCGGACGAGGGCACCCCGAGGAAGAGAGGGCTGTGGTCAGGCGCCCACGGCCGTGACGCGTCCCCCGCGCGTCAGCGGACCCGCAGGGTGTCCGTGAGGCCACACCCCACGTGGCGCCCCGGCGCCTGCGAAGGCTTCGAGGTCTCCAGGCTAGCGGAGTCCGCGCCGCCACGGGACATCCATTCCGATAAGGTGCGCCCCGCATGGTGCTGCCCGTCCGATTCGTCCTCATGCGCCCGCGCAACGCGGAAAACCTCGGCGCCGCGGCCCGGGCCCTGAAGAACTGCGGCTTGTCCGACTGGGTCTGGGTCCGCCCGGAAGTCGAGGATTTGGAGCCCGCGCGCAGGCTCGCCGTCCACGCCGGGGACGTGCTGGACGCGGCCCGGCGCGCGGACACGCTGGAGGAGGCGGTGTCCGACTGCGTCTGGGTGGTGGGGACCAGCTCCCGCAAGGTCGAGGGCAAGCGCCGGCTCGCCCCACGCGCGGTGGGCGAGGAGCTGGTGGCCCGGGCGCCCCAGGGCCCGGTGGCGCTCGTCTTCGGCGACGAGCGCAGCGGCCTCAACAACGCGGAGGTGGAGCGCGTCCACGACTTGTCGGCCGTGCCGACCGCGCCCGAGCAGCCCTCCATCAACCTGGCGCAGGCCGTGCTGCTCTATGCCTACGAGGTCCGCGTGGCGATGCTGGAGGCCGCCGCCACGCCCCCGGGGCCCCTGCCCGCCGCGGCCACGGACGCGGAGCTGGCGCAGGTGGAGTCCACGCTGGAGAACGTCCTCACCGCCGGGGGCTTCCTGGTGGACGCCCAGCCGGGCCGCACGGCGGTGAGGGACCTGTTCGCGCCGCTGCGCCGCTCACGGCTGACGCGGAAGGAAGCGCGGCTGTGGTTGGCCGCGCTTCACAGCGTCCGCAAGCGGTGGCCGGCCGGTTAGACGGGGCGCGTCTTGCGCGGCACGTTCGTGCCCGAGCCCACCCCGATGCCTCCCCGGCCCGGGGGCGGCGGCCCCTTGTGACGCCGGGCCAGGCGCGTGGCGCTCCAGGCGAAGGCGGCGGCGGCCACCACGAGCAGCAGCACCCAGACCCACGTCGAGGGCCCGCTCATGGCCGTGGGCTCACGGCCGATGGGCGCGGTGACGGGAGACTCGGCCTGGGACTGCGCGAGCGCGAGCGCGGGGACCAGCAGCGACAGGTACGGCATCCGGGTGTTCATGAGCGGTCTCCTGGCAGAGGGTGCTTCCTGGAAAGGTGGCCACCGGCCCGCGGGGGTGCCCGCCCTCCCGGAGGGCCGCGCGCCAAGGGCGGACAGGGACCGGGCGCCCAGCCAGGCCCTCCCCCAGGGGCCTGCCCCAGGCACACTTCCCCTGCCGTCTCCGGGCGGGCCGGGTACAGTGCCGCGCCCATGTCCCGCAAGCCCGACAAGACGAAGCCACCGCAGCACAAACGCTGGGAGGGCAAGGAGAAGCCGGATTGGCTGGCCCGCGCGCTGGCCCGCGCCGGCATCTTCCCGCAGGACGAGGCCGACGACGCCATCCGCGCCGGCCGCGTCAGCATCAACGGCCGCGTGGCGAAGATGGCGCTCGCCCCCGTGCCCCCGGGCGCCACCGTGAAGGTGGACGGGCACGTCGTGTCGCTGGAGGCCCCCGCCACGCGCGTGCTGGCCTTCCACAAGCCCGCGGGCCTCTTGTCCTCCACGGAGCGGCAGCACCGCACCGGCACCGTGTTCGAGGCCCTGCTGCCGCAGCTGCCCCCGGAGCTGGCGCGCTACACGTGGCACGCCGTGGGGCGCCTGGACGTGGACTCCACGGGCCTGCTGCTCTTCACCAACGACGACAAGCTGGTGGCGCACGCCACGTCCCCGGACACGCGGCTGCCCAAGCGCTACGTGGCCACCGTCTTCAGCATCGCGGACGACGAGAAGGTGGAGCCCCTGCGCCGGGGCATGACGCTGGATGACGGCCCCGCCCGCCCCGCCAAGGTCCGCGTGCGCGACGAGCACACCGTGGAGGTGACGCTCACCGAGGGCCGGCACCACCAGGTGAAGCGGATGCTGGGCGCGGTGGGCCTGCCGGTGCGCGCGCTGCACCGCGAGGCCGTGGGCGGCGTGTCGCTGGACGGCATCCCCGAGGGCACCTTCCGGCTGCTCACCGACGACGAGGTCCACGAGGGGCTGCGCTACGAAGGGCGCGCCCCCTCGGCCCCTTAGCGGGTTGCATTGACTTCAAAGCACCGGCGGGGTCGCGTACCTTCGCCCCCATGGCGGACTTCGACCTGGTGGTGATTGGCTCCGGCCCAGCCGGTGAATGGGGCGCGGTGCAGGCGGCCCTCGCGGGCAAACGCGTGGCGGTGGTGGAGCGGGAGCCGGTGCTGGGAGGCACCGCGGCGAACACGGGCACCCTGCCCTCCAAGACGCTCCGGGAGACGGCGCTGCACCTGTCCGGCTTCCGGGCCCGCGGCCTCTACAGCGTGGAGACGACGCTGCGCCACGAGGCCACCGTGTCCGACTTCCTCTTCCGGGAGCGGCGGGTGAAGGACATCGAGCGCGAGCGCATCGCGCGCAACCTCCAGCGCCACAAGGTGGAGATCCTCCAGGGCACCGGGGCGCTCGCGGACGCGCACACCGTCGTGGTGCGCCGCCAGGACGCGCCGGAGCGGCGGCTCACGGGCGACACGCTGCTGGTGGCCACCGGCTCGTCGCCGTACCGGCCCCCGCTCTACCCCTTCGAGGATCCGCGCATCCACGACTCGGACGAGGTGCTGGAGCTGGAGCGGCTGCCGCGCTCGCTGGTGGTGGTGGGCGCGGGCGTCATCGGCTGCGAGTACGCGTGCATGTTCGCCGCCCTGGGCATCCCCGTGACGCTGGTGGAGGCGCGCACGGAGCTGCTGTCCTTCCTCGACGACGAGTTCTCCGCCCTGCTGGGCCAGCGCATGGAGGCGCTCGGCATCCAGCTGCGCTTCGGGCAGGTGGTGGAGAAGGTGGACGTGCCCCAGGACGCGGACACCCCCATCCAGATGGTGCTGTCCTCGGGGGCGGTGCTGGAGACGGACCAGGTGCTGGTGGCCTCCGGCCGCACCGCCAACACGGCGGGCCTGGGCCTGGAGGCCCTGGGCGTGAAGGTGGGCCCGCGCGGCCAGGTGGAGGTGGGCCCCACGTTCCAGACGGCCGTGCCCCACATCTACGCGGTGGGGGACGTCATCGGCTTCCCCGCGCTGGCCTCCACCTCCATGGACCAGGCGCGCATCGCGGTGGAGCACGCCTTCGGCCTGGGCGGCGGGCGCACCATGGCCCCGGTGCTGCCCTTCGGCATCTACACCATCCCCGAGGTGTCCATGGCCGGTGAGACGGAGGAGGCCCTGCGCAAGCTCAACGTGCCCTACGTGGCCGGCCGCGCGCCCTTCGCCACCAACCCGCGGGGCCAGATCCTGGGCGACACGCACGGCCTCCTGAAGCTGCTCTTCCACCGGGAGAGCCTCAAGCTGCTGGGCGTGCACGTCATGGGGCCCCAGGCCTCCGAGCTGGTGCACGTGGGCCTGATGGCGCTCATGACGGGCGCCACCGCGCGGCTCTTCGTGGAGACCTGCTTCAACTACCCCACCCTGTCAGAGGCCTACAAAGCGGCGACCTTCGACGCGTTGGATCAGCTCAGCGGGTGCCTTTGAGGCTGCCCACCGTGAGGCCGGTGGCGAAAGGCGCCGCCTCATGCAGGTCGTCCGCCGAGGCCCGCGCCAGCCGCGGCGCCTCGGAGGTGGACTCCTGCGCGGCCGCGGGGATGGCCGCGCCCCGGCCGCCGGCCCCACCCAGCAGCTCCTGGATGCGCTGCCAGCGCGCCTTCTCCTCCACCATCAGCCGGGAGAGCTCGGCGCGGGCGGAGGCGTCCTCCAACTGGGAGGCGGCCTCCGTCACCCGGTCCAGGAACGGCATCAGGTACCCGAAGTCCCTGTCGAAGGCGCTGGTGCTGGAGTTCTTGGCCACGTCCGTCCTCCTCGGTGTCTGGGGCGCGGGCACGCTAGCCCAACTCCCGCGCCCTGGGGGCGTCCTCAGCCGTGGTACACGCGCGAGGCGACAATCCGGCCCCCGCGGACCTCGAAGACCTCCGCCACCGGCATGGGGGCCTCCCCCGGCGCGTGGCGCAGGTACTCCATGAACACCCGGTCCTCGTCCGCCGTGAGGGCCAGCAGCTCGTACCGCAGCCCCGGCAGCCGGGCGTTCGCCGCCTTCCACCACGCGGACAGGGCCGGCCGGCCCACCAAACGTCCACCTGTCTCCGGATGCAGCACCCGGATTTTCGGTGACGTGTGGGTGGCATCCTCGGCATAAAGCGCCACCAGCGCGTCCACGTCGTAGGCGTTGAAAGCGTCCAACCAGGCCTGGGCCAAGGAGAAGTTTTCGCGCGCGCTCATCGTTAATAACCCCAACTGAAATGGCACAGAGTAGGCGGAGGTGGGCTCAGGTGAGTCTCACTCCATGCGGATTTGGCTGGAAACTACGTCCTGTGGGAAGTAGAGGCCCCGCCTGCTCTGTTCCGTCAGGCACTTTCAAGAAAAGAAGGACCGGATCGTGGCCGCCAACGCACCCATCGAGAAGATTCGAAACATCGGTATCTCCGCCCACATCGACTCGGGCAAGACGACGCTCTCCGAGCGCATCCTGTTCTACACGGGTCGGATTCACGAGATCCACGAGGTCCGCGGCAAGGACGGCGTGGGCGCGATCATGGACTCGATGGACCTGGAGCGTGAGAAGGGCATCACCATCCAGTCCGCCGCCACGTTCGCGATGTGGGGCGACCACAACATCAACCTGATCGACACGCCGGGACACGTGGACTTCACCATCGAGGTGGAGCGCTCGCTCCGCGTGCTCGACGGCGCCATCCTCGTCCTCTGCTCCGTGTCCGGCGTGCAGTCGCAGTCCATCACGGTGGACCGCCAGATGAAGCGCTACCGCGTTCCGCGCATCGCGTTCGTCAACAAGATGGACCGCGCCGGCGCGAACTATGACCGCGTGGCCGCGCAGCTGAAGGAGAAGCTGAACCACCACCCCGTGAAGCTCCAGCTGCCCATCGGCGCCGAGGACCGTCACAAGGGCCTGATCGACCTCATCACCATGAAGGCGTTCTACTTCGATGGTGACAACGGCGAGAACGTCCGCGAGGAGGAGGTTCCCGCGGAGCTGCTGGACGAGGCCAAGACGCGCCGCCAGCAGATGATCGAGGGCGTGGCCGAGGTCGACGACCAGCTCGGCGAGCTGTTCCTGGCCGACGAGGCCATCAGCAACGAGCAGCTGATCGCCGCCATCCGCCGGGCCACCATCGGCCTGAAGATGACGCCGGTCATGTGCGGCTCCGCCTACAAGAACAAGGGCGTGCAGCTGCTCCTGAACGCCGTCTGCGCGTACCTCCCGAACCCCAAGGAGGCGCAGAACGAGGCGCTGGACCAGAAGAACAACGAGGCGAAGGTCATCCTCGAGTCCGACCCGGAGAAGCCCTTCGTCGGTCTGGCGTTCAAGCTGGAAGACGGCCGCTACGGGCAGCTGACGTACATGCGCATCTACCAGGGCCGGGTTTCGAAGGGTGACTTCATCGTCAACCAGTCGAACCAGAAGAAGGTCAAGGTTCCGCGCATCGTGCGCATGCACTCCAGCCAGATGAACGACATCAACGACGCCACCGCCGGTGACATCGTTGCGCTGTTCGGCATCGAGTGCGCGTCCGGTGACACGTTCACCGACGGCGCGGTGAACTACACCATGACGTCCATGCACGTTCCGGACGCCGTGATCTCGCTCGCCGTGGCCCCCAAGGACCGCTCCGCGCTGGCCAACTTCTCCAAGGCGCTCAACCGGTTCACCAAGGAAGACCCCACCTTCCGCGTGCACCGCGACGAGGAGTCCGGGCAGACCATCATCCGCGGCATGGGTGAGCTCCACCTGGAGATCTACATCGAGCGCATGAAGCGCGAGTACAACTGCGAGGTCCAGGCCGGTAAGCCGCAGGTGGCGTACCGCGAGACCATCTCCCAGAAGGGCGAGTTCGCGTACACGCACAAGAAGCAGACGGGTGGCTCCGGCCAGTTCGCCCGCGTGTGCGGCTACCTCGAGCCGCTGCCCTCGGACGCCGTGCAGCAGTACGAGTTCGTGGACGACATCGTGGGCGGCTCCATCCCCCGCGAGTTCATCCCGGCCTGCGACAAGGGCTTCACCGAGGCCGTGAAGAAGGGCAGCCTCATCGGCTTCCCCGTCGTGGGCGTGCGCGTCGTCATCAACGACGGCGCCTTCCACGCGGTCGACTCGTCCGAAATGGCGTTCAAGACGGCCGCCATCATGGGCTTCCGCGAGGGCTACGCCGCCGCCAAGCCCATCATCCTCGAGCCGATGATGAAGGTGGAGGTCCAGGCGCCCGAGGACTTCCAGGGCTCCGTCGTCGGTCAGCTGAACCAGCGCCGTGGCACCATCCTCTCCACCGAGACGGCCGAGGGCTACGTCACGGCGGTGGCCGAGGTGCCGCTGAACACGATGTTCGGCTACTCCACGGACCTGCGCTCCGCCACCCAGGGCAAGGGCGAGTACACGATGGAGTTCTCCCGCTACACGCCGGTGCCCCGGAACGAGTCCGAGGCCCTGATGGCGTCGTACAAGGAGAAGCTGGCGGCTGAGCAGGCCGCGCGCAAGTAGTCCGCGCATCCGCCACCCACTGGCGGTAAGGAAGGCGTCCCTCTTCATGGAGGGGCGCCTTTCGCCTTTTCAGGAGTCCAATCCCGTGACGCTGCTCCGCGCCGCCAACGTCCAGCTCAGCTTCGGAAGCCGCACCGTCTTCCAGGACCTCACCTTCACCATCGCGGAGGGGGAACGGGTGGGCCTGGTGGGCGTCAACGGCTCCGGCAAGTCGTCCCTGATGAAGATCCTCGCCGGCGCCTCCCGCGCGGACACCGGCGAGCTGCAGCTGCGCCGCGGCGCCCGCGTCACCTACCTGCCCCAGGAGCCGGAGTTCCCGGAAGGCGCCACGGTGGCCTCCGAGCTGTCCGTCTCCCAGGGGCCGCTGAAGGAGGCCCTGGCCGCCCACGCGGAGCTGGCGAAGCGGATGGAGTCCGCCCCGGCCGAGGAGCAGGACAAGCTGATGACGCAGTTCTCCGCGCTCAGCGACCGCATCGAGCAGATGGGCGGCTGGGACACCGAGCACCACGCGAAGACGCTGCTGGACCGGTTGGGCGTGAAGGACTGGGACCGCCCCGTGGCGCAGCTGTCCGGCGGCCTGCGCAAGCGCGTGGCCATTGCCCGCGCCCTGCTGACGCGGCCGGACTTGCTGCTGCTCGACGAGCCCACCAACCACCTGGACGCGGACACCGTGGACTGGCTGGAGGAGGAGCTGGACAAGCTGCCCGGGGCGCTGCTGCTCGTCACCCACGACCGGTACTTCCTGGATGGGCTGGTGGACCGCATCGTCGAAATCCAGCCCGGCGCGGGCGTCACGTCCTACCCCGGCAACTACCAGGCCTACGTGGAGCAGAAGCTGGTGGCGCAGGAGAACGCCGCGCTGGCCCAGCACAAGCGCGAGCGCTGGATTGCCCAGGAGGTGGCGTGGCTGCGCAAGGGCCCGGAGGCCCGCCGCACCAAGAGCAAGTCGCGCATCGAGCGCGCGCAGAAGCTGATGGCGGAGAAGGGCTTCGAGCGTCCCAAGGTGGCCGACCTGCGCGTGGCGGCGGCGCCCCGGCTGGGCCACACCGTCATCGAGGCCGAGGGCGTGAAGAAGGCCTTCGGCGACCGCAAGGTCCTGGACGGCGTGGACTTCCGGCTCCAGCGCGGCGAGCGCGTGGGCCTGGTGGGCCCCAACGGCGTGGGCAAGACGACCTTCCTGCGCGTGCTGCTGGGCGAGGTGGAGCCCGACGGCGGCACGCTCGTCATCGGGAAGAACACGAAGGTGGCGTACTACGACCAGAGCCGGGCGCAGCTCGACGTGGAGGCCACCGTGTACGAAGCGGCCTCCCAGGGCGAGGACTGGGTGGAGCTGGGGGACCAGAAGGTGGCCCTGCGCGACTACCTGGACGACCTGCTCTTCCCCGTGCCCATGCAGCGCATGAAGGTGAAGGCCCTGTCGGGCGGCGAGCGCAACCGGCTGCTGCTGGCGCGCCTGTTCCTGGAAGGCGCCAACGTGCTGGTGCTGGACGAGCCCACCAACGACCTGGACATCGTCACCCTCAACATCCTGGAGCGGCTGCTCCTCGACTTCGGGGGCAGCACGCTGCTCGTCACCCACGACCGGTACTTCCTGGACAAGGTGGCCACCAGCATCCTCACCTTCGAGGGCGAAGGCCGCGTCACCCGGTACGAGGGCAACTACGCCATGTACCGGCGGCTGAAGGAGCAGTCGGACGAGAAGGCCGCCAGCGCCGCGAGCGCCGCCGCGCCCAGGCCCGCCCCCAAGCCGGAGGAAGCCACGGCGGCGGCCCCCGCCAAGGCCGCGCGCAAGCCCGGGAAGCTCTCCTACAAGGACCAGCGCGAGCTGGACGGCATGGAGGCCACCATCGAGGCGGCCGAGTCCCGCAAGGCGGCCCTGGAGGCGCAGCTCGCCGACCCGGCCGTCTACAGCAACGGGCCCAAGGTGGCGGAGGTGCAGAAGGAGCTGGATGCCACCGCCGCCGAGGTGGACCGGCTGTACGCGCGGTGGCAGGAGTTGCAGGACCTGTCCTCCGGGGCATGACGGTGGTTTCCTGAAGACAGGAATTGCCCATTCACAGCCATGTCTGTGAATGGGACTTCACCGCAACCCAGGGAGAATCCGGACACGAACTCCGTCAAGACGGGGCGGTGTTGGGAACCGCAATACTTGCTGAACGGAGGGGAAATGGTGGCGCGCTTGCGCGGCGCGGCACGGCGTGAGACTCGTTCGGTGCTTCGGGACTGTCGCTGTCGCACTCACGTCATGTCTCGTTTGGAGGCGTCGCCTTGCTGTTCCGGCCTGCGCTCGCGCTTGTCTCTGTGTTGTCTTCCCTGGTCCTGCTGAGCCCCACGGATTCGCGGGCCCAGGCCCGAAGTCTCCCCACCTTCAATCTGCAACGGCTGGAGTTCGACTCGGCCGCCCTCGGCTCGCTCGTCGTGGGCACGGGGCGCACGATGCCCCAGGGCGAGTTGCGCGTGGGCCTGCAGGGCCACTACGAGCAGCTGCCCTTCCACTTCCAGCAGCGCTGGGAGCCGGGCAGCGGCATGGGCCTGGTGGAGAACCGCTTCACCATGGACCTGACGCTCGCCTACGGCGTGCTGCCGTGGCTCCAGGTGGCGGCGGAGCTGCCCTTCATCGTCGGCCAGGGTGGCAAGCAGCACCGGGACTTCAGCGCCCCCAACGGCTCGGGCCTGGGCGCGCCGTGGGCCGGCGTGCGGGCCGCGCTGCTGCGCCAGGACTTCGGCCTCCAGCTGGCGGCGGACGTCTCCGCGGCGCTCCCCCTTGGCAGCACCGCCCTGCTGGCCCGTGACGACTACGCCGTGCACCCCCGCCTGCAGGTCGGCTTCCTCGCGGAGACGTGGCAGGTGGGCGGCGAGGCCGGCGTGCTGCTGCGCAAGAAGCAGGAGCTGCACAGCGTCTCGGGCTACTCCCAGGACCTCATCGGCAACGAGCTGCGCCTGGGCGCCACGGTGACGTCGCGGGCCGGAGAGAGCACGCGCGGCGAGGTCAGCGTGGTGGCGGGGATTCCCCTGCAGGGTGGACGCGCGGCCGGCGAGCTGCTCATCGCCATCCGCCGGCACACCCTGTCCTGGCTGGACCTCTTCGTGCTGGGCGGGCCAGGCGTGGGCGCGGGCATGGACACGCCCACCTTCCGCTTCATCGCGGGCGCGTCCTTCTCCACGTTCCGGGTGGACTGAGCACTACTTGGGCATCACGCCGAAGGCCTTCGCCATGGCGATGCCGATGCCCAGCAGGCTCTCACCCGCGATGAACCCGGAGGAGATGGGAAGCACCGTCTCCTCCGCCAGCTTCGGCTTCGCGCGGCGCAGCAGCGCGGCGATGGCCGAGCCGAAGAAGAAGGCGATGGAGCTGGAGCCCGGAATCACGATGGCCAGCCCGAAGCCCGCGGGCGACGGCACGTAGGCCTTCATCCTCGCCGGCGCCCAGCGCTCCAACAGCACCAGGAAGATGCCCAGCAGGGCGCCGCACAGCGCGCCCACGCGGGCCGAGTCCGGCAGCGCGGCCACGCCCGTGGCGAGCAGCTTCGACACGCCCGCCCACACCATGGACGCGGGCGCGGGGAACTCCTCGGAGCCCAGCATGCTGGCGTCCGGCACCAGGATGTTGAACACGGGCACCACCACCACCGCGCCGGCCACCACGCCGAAGAGCTGCGCGATGAACTGCTGGCGCGGGTTGGCGCCCAGCAACCACCCCGACTTCAGGTCCGTGAGCAGGTCCGCGGAGTGGAGCCCCACGCCGCCGGTGGCGTTGGCGCTCATCACGTTGGCGGGGATGTTGCCCGGCGCCAGGCCGCCGAAGATGAGCTGTGTGACGGGCCCCAGCGCCTTGGTGGGCGTGGTGTCCGTCTCGCCCGTCACCCGGCTGGCGATGACGCCCATGACGACGGCCAGCGGCAGGGCCATGACGCCCGCCCACCACGGAATCTGGAAGAGGTAGGCCATCAGGAAGACGGCGATGGGGCCCAGAATCGCGAAGCCCAGGGGGAACCACGCGGGCGGGCACTCGATGCCGGCCAGCGGATCCGCCTCCTCCTCCTTGGCGTTCTTCCCGCGGAAGAGGCCCGCCAGGGACTTGAACGAGCGCGCCACGCTCCGCCACTGGAAGGCGAACGACAGCAGGCCGGAGGACACCAGCACCGCCGAGCCCGTCCACACCATCCAGCTGTTGATGGAGCGGTACGTCACCTCCGCGATGGCGCCCTGGGTCACCATGGCCGGCGCGAGGAAGCCGTAGGTGAGGACCGCGCCCAGCAGCATGGACCAGCCGGTGCGGAAGCTCACCAGCGCGCCCGCGCCCACCAGCAGCAGGCTGAAGTCGAAGGACAGCGACCACGCCGACGCCTTCTTCCCCAGCAGGGTGAACGGGAGGCTCACCTTCTCCGGGATGTTGGTCAGCCACGCGAAGCGCGCGTCGCGCAGCGTCACCAGCAGCGCGCCGATGCCGCCCGCGATGGCCAGCAGGCGCGACTTGCGGCGGGCCGTCTCACCGTGGCCGTGGAGCGCGCGGATGGTCTCCGCGGTGGCCGTGCCCGTGGGGAACGGCAGCGCTTCCACGTTGATGAGCTGGCGCTTGATGGGGATGGCGGCGAAGACGCCCATCGCGGAGATGACGGCGAACCAGACCATCAGCCAGCCCGCGGACGGCAGCGCGCCCGTCAGCATCAGCAGCGCGGGCACCGCGGCCATGTTGCCGCCGCCCGTCATGTACCCGGCCGCCGAGGCCACCGAGCCCATGGCGTTGTTCTCCAGGTCGGTGAACTCCGTCTTCAGCACGCGCAGCGAGCGCAGCGTGCCGAACACCGCGAAGGCGAGGATGCAGGCGGTGATGGTGACGCCCAGGCTCCAGCCCGTCTTGAGGATGACGTAGAGGTTGGAGAGGCACATCACCGCGCCAATGAGCATGCCGGCGATGACGGCGCGGACGGTGAGCTGACGCACCCCGCCCTGGTAGACGTGCTCCAGCCAGTAACGCTCCGGGTCCCTCGCCGCGGAGGCGCCCGCGTCACCGGGCGAGTCGGTCGGCTGGATGCGGAGGTTGCTGGGGCTGGGCGTCTGTGAGGGGGACTGGCTCATGGGGGGCGCGACGATAATGCACGCCCCTTCCCCCCGCGAGCACGGCGTGCGACGGGCGGGCCAACCTCCCAGGCTGGCCGCGCCGCGTCAGGGCAGCGCGTCAGCCGTGCTCATGCCCGCCCGGCCCGTGGACGTGGCCGTGCGTCAGCTCTTCCTGCGTGGCCGCCCGGACGTCCTTCACGGTGACGTCGAAGTGCAGCGTCTTGCCCGCCAGCGGGTGGTTGAGGTCCACCACGATGCCGTCGTCGCGCACCTCCTGGATGCGCAGGGGGATGTCGCCCTGGTCCGTCTGCGCCATCAGCGTCTGGCCCGCCTGGGGATTCATCCCCGGCGGCAGCATGTTGCGCGGCACGGTGCGCACGCCCGCCGGGTCGTGCTCGCCATAGCCCTGCCCTGGCGCCACCACCACCTGCTTGCTGTCACCCAGGTTCATGCCCTCCAGGGCGCCCTCGAGCCCCGGGACAATCTGCCGGTGCCCATGCAGATAGGAGAGCGGCTGGCCGGGAGCGCTCTGGTCGATGACCTGACCGTCTCCCAGGTGCAGCTTGTAATCCAGCGAGACGACGGAATCCTTGGCGACCCTCATGCGGGCTCCTTGGTGATGACTGCGAGGAAACTGCGATTGCGGGAAGGTGCGGCGGGAAATGCCGGGCGTCAGGTCGTGGAAGGGTCCACGGCTCCCTCTTCGACCGGGCTGTCGGCCGGTTCCCCGCGCGCCACGTACACGGCGGCGGCCAGGTCGCCGGTGACGTTGAGGGTGGTGCGACACATGTCCAGGAAGCGGTCCACGCCCAGGATGAGGCCCAGGCCCTCCACCGGAATCTTGAACATGCCCAGGATCATCGCGATGACGGGGATGGAGCCCGCGGGCACGCCGGCGGTGCCAATGCCCGCCAGGATGCAGATGAACATGATGAGCGACTGGTCGGTCAGGCTCAGCTCCACGCCGTAGACCTGGGCCAGGAAGAGCACCGTGACGCCCTCGAAGAGCGCGGTGCCGTTCTGGTTCATGGCCGAGCCCGCGGTCAGCACGAAGCGCGACACGTTGCGGGGCAGCTTCAGGTTCTCCTCGGCCACCTTGAGCGCGGTGGGCAGCGTGGCGCTGGAGGAGGACGTGGAGAACGCGGTGACGATGGCCAGCCGGCTGCTGCGGAAGAACTCGATGGGGCTGCGCCCGCCCAGGAAGCGCACCGACAGCGAGTAGACGACGAACATGTGGATGCCCAGCGCCAGCAGCACCGTGCCCATGTAGGCGGCGAGCTGCCCGAAGATGCCGAAGCCCAGCCGCGCCGTCATGGAGAAGAGCAGCGCGGCCACGCCGATGGGCGCCAGCTTCAGCACGCCGTCGATGAGCTTCATCATCACGTCGTAGAGGCCCTGGATGGACTGCTGCAGGCGCTGGACGGGCTCGCCCTGCGTCAACGCCACGCCCATGCCGAAGATGAGCGAGAAGACGATGAGGCCGATGAAGTCTCCGTCCCCCGCCGCCTTGATGGGGTTGGTGGGCACCATGGACACGATGACCGCGCCAAACGACGACGCCCCCGGCGCCGCGGCGGCCTGGATGGTCATCCCGCCCTGGGCCAGCGCGCGGGCCTCGTCGCTCAGCCCCGCGCCGGGCTCCAGCGTGTTGACCAGCACCAGGCCGATGAGCACGGAGATGGAGGACAGGACGACGGTGTAGCCCAGCGTGCGGACGCCCAGCCGGCCCACCTGCTTGAGGTCCAGCTCCGACACCGCCACGACGATGGCGGAGAACAGCAGCGGCACCACGAGCATCAGCAGCAGGCGGATGAAGATCTGCCCCAAGGGCGAGGCCACGTTGTCCACGAGGAACGCCAGCCAGGCCGAATCACCCGCGGCGGCGTTGGCGACGAGCCCCGCCACCGCGCCGGCGGCAATGCCGACGAGCATCTTCTGGTGCGCCTTCATCGTTCCTCCGAGCCCTCCTCGCCGGAGGAGAATGGTCCACGCCACCGGGCGGTAGGCGAAGATGGCATGCTGTGCGCCCCGTGGAAACCCTCGTTCGACTGACGGAAAACGCCGTGCCCCCCCTGCTCTTCCGCCGGCTGCTGCGGCGCGTGGGCGACGTGGGCACGGAGCGCTTGCGACAGACCTACCAGACGACCTTCTGGTTCGACTTCGGCCCGGCCGGCAACGTGGTGGAGGACATCATCCTCGCGCTGCGTCCCCACATCGCCGGCAAGCGCCGCGTGGCGGGCGTCGAATGGTGGCTGTCGCGCATGTCCCCCACGGACGTGCGCGTGGACTTCCACCAGGACCGCGACGAGAAGCTGGCGCGGCGCACCGGCGAGCTGGTGCACCCGCGCATCTCCTCGGTGCTCTTCCTCAACCGCGTGCGCGGCGGCGCGCTGGTGGTGACGCGCGAGAAGCCCGACCCGGCCAACCCGTCCCTGGCGCCCTCCCGGCTCGACACCGCCGACCTGGTGACGCCCCGGCCCAACCGGCTGGTGGTGTTCGACGGCACGCTGACCCACGGCGTGCTGGACGCGGAGAACCAGATTCCGGACGGCAAGCTGCCCGGCCGCGCGCGGCAGCGGCGCACGCTGGTGATGAACTGGTGGGCGCACCGCCCCACGGACATCCCCGCGTGGGCGGACACGCGCCTCTACCGGGCGCTGGCGCGCTGAGCCTCCTCGCGGGCCGTGTCGCGCAGGCGGTGCGTCACGCGCTCGGCCCACTCGGGCTCGACCTCCAGGCACGCGGGCACGCGGCCCAGCTTCAGGGCCGCCGAGGGCATGGAGCCGCTGCCCGCGAAGGGGTCCAGCACCGTGTCTCCGGGTCGGCTGTACGTGCGCACGAGCGGCTCCAGCACGGAGAAGGGCTTGTGGTGCGGGTGGCCGCCCCAGCGCTTCGCCTCGCCTTCGTCGTCGTAGCCGCCGACCACGGCCCAGACGGTGGGCAGGCCGCCGGGCTCCAGCGGCGGCTCGGGCGTGCGCGCGATGACGAGCGCGACCTCGTACACGCGCAGCGTCTGCTCGTTGGCGTTCTTGTCCGTGGTGCGCTTGCCCCAGACGTACTCGCCGCGCAGGTGCGGATAGCCGAGCCCGCGCGCGGCGGTGAGGATGGGCTCCTTGCCCAGGAGGTTCGTCCAGATGACCAGGACGGCGTCCGGCGTGAGGTGCGCGGTGGCGCGAGACAGCCAGGCCTCGGAGAAGGCGCGGTAGTCGCGCACCGTCTCGAAGCGGACGATGGGGTTCTGGTCGATCTTCTTGTGCGCGCGGGTGTCGCGGAGGTCCCCGCCCTTGCGCCGCCGGGTGAGCAGGCAATACGGCGGGTCCGTGTGGAGCAACGCGGCGCGGGTGTCGCCCAGCGCGGCGCGGTAGCCCTGGGGCTCGCGGGCGTCGGCGTTGATGCAGCGGAGGGACTCGGGCGGGGGAAGTGAGGTCATCGGCCGGAGCGCCACCCTACACGGCGGGGCGCAGGGCTCAAGTCGCGGCTCACCGCGCCTGGAGCCCCTCCATCTTCAAGGTCTGCTTCCGGCCCTCGTTCCACAGCTCCAGGGTGTAGCGCCCCAGCCCCTCGCCCGGGGTGCTCGGCTCATCCAGCAGGATGACGATGGAGGTCTCACCGTCTCCCACGGGCCCGGCCTGCCAGGGGGGCAGCGACTTCAACCGCCGGCCCTGGGCATCCGTGAGCTCCGCCCCCGCCACGGCCCACCCCCTGCTGGCGCGTGTCCCCGTCAGCGTCAGCCGCAAGGCGGCCCAGCGGGGAGACAGCCGGAGGAAGGTCGCGCGCAGCAGTGAGAACTCCCCAGACACCTTCCGGGGAAACCAGGCCCGAAAGGCGATGGAGTCCTCGTCACCGAGGTCCGCCACCAGGGACTCCCGGCTGCATTCCCCCGGACGGGAGCGCTGAAGCTGCTGAACCTGGCGCTCCAGCCGGAGCATCCCTGAACGCAGCTCCTCCACCTCCTGCTGGTAGGATGCGGCGGAGCGCGTCTGGCGGAAGAGCTCCACCTGCCGCTCCGCGCGCGCGGAGTCCACGACGAGCACCATGACGGCGCGCTCCGGTACCGCGCCGTCATGGAAGCGGACCTCCAGCCGAAGCCGCTCACCCTCGCGGAACGTGGACGAGGGCACCAGCACGAGGTGGTCCTCCGTCACGCCAAAGCGCTGGAAGCGCTCGCGCCCCTCGAGCACCAGCTGCTCCGGGCGGATGCGCGCGTCGAAGAACACGGTGGTGGACAGCCCGGGGCTGATGCGGACCTCCTGCGGCGCCAGCGGCGTCCCCGCCTGGACGTCGATTCTCCGCACCGCGCTCCCGCTGCCGGGCGGCTCCTGCGCCGCGGCCTGCGCCGTCGCGGACCACAACACTCCCCAGGCGAGCACGATGAATGCGGGCGAACCAGTCAAGGCCGAGCCACCTCTAGCAAGGGCGCGCGCCCACCATGACAGGCAGGAGGGCTACTTGCGCGTCCCGAGTTTTCCGAGCACCTGCGACGCCGCCAGGTTGATGCCCGGAGCCATCATCGGATTGCCGGGGGTGCTCGCGTCATCGTATCGCATCCCGAGTTCCTCCCGGCTGGCGTTGTTGACGATGTTTCCGCAGACCGGCATCCGGCGGCCATCGGGGAACTCCGCCTCGGTAATCCAGCCGTAGATGGCCGTGCGCCCCCGGAACAACGTGCCATGCAACCGGGTCCCCTTGGGGAAGATGCGGACGTGGGCGCTGGTGACGTTGCTGAGGGCGTAGAGGGTGATGGGGCTGCCGTCCGGAGGCACGGGCACCGGCTTCCAGTCTTGGTAGCTCGGGACGGCGCCGACCGTCTCGTCGTTGCCCATCATCTTCGGAGGATAGAGGCCAATCTCCGCCATGCCCGCGAGCACCTCCGGGGGACAGGCGCGCTGAGGGGGCGCCTCCCGGACCTGGGGCCCACCGGCGCAGGCAGCGGTGAGGCACGCCACGGCGGCGGCCTTGCCCAGCGCGGAGGTGGACGACGTGCGCTTCTTCGGCCGTGGCGCGGCCTCGCCTCCCGCTTCGGCGGAGGCCAGCTCCGCGTGCGCCGCGGCGGGCTCGCCCGCGTCCTGGACCGCGGCTCCCGCGTCCGTGAGGGAGGGCACCACCTCGGGGCTGGGCGTCTCGGAGGAATTCGAAGAACGACTCGTCACTGCGGGACTTCCTTTCTCAATGGGAAGAGACGGTGCGGTCGCCGGATCCACCTCGGAGGGGGACACCAGACGACTCAGCCCGAACGCCACGAGGCCCACGGCCAGCACGGCGGCCACGCCTCGGCCCACGACGCCGCGACGGCGTTGGGGCGCCGGAGGCGGTGGGAGGGGTTCCGCCGGAGCATCGACGGAAGACTTCACGGGCGCCGCGGGGGCCTCTGGCGCCGGGGGCGTCGCGGCGGCGGGCGCCTCTGGAGCGGGCACCTCCCGGGGCTCGGGGTTGAGCGGCAACACCGGAGCGATGCCCGTGGGGCCCTCTCCACGCGGCCGTTGCCCGGGGGTGGTGACGGGCGCGTCCGGCACCATGCGGACCCGGGGCGCCTCCGCGTCGCCCGCGCCTTCGGGCGGACGGTCCAGGGACACCTTCCAGGCGGGCTGCCGCTTCTCCTTCGCCACGTCCCAGAGGGCTTGCAGCAGGGCCTCCGCGCTCGCGTACCGGTCCTCGGGGCGCTTGGCGAGCAGCCGCAGGGCAATCTCCCCTAGCGCGCGCGGCACCTTCGGATTGACGACGTGGGGCGCGCGCGGCGTCACCGTCTCGATGGCCGGCAGCAGGCGGTCATACGGGAGCTTCGGGTCGAACGCGTAGCCATCCGTGAGCGCCTCGTACAGCAGCGCGCCCAGCGCGTAGAGGTCACCGGGCACGCCCGCGTCGAAGTTCGCGCCCTGCTGCCACGAGCCCTCGCGCAGGAAGGCCACGCATTCGGGAGGCAGCAGGTGGGGCGACGCGGGCGCCACGCCCACCGTCAGCGTGGTGGCGCCGGGCAGCCGCACCGTGCCCAGGTCGATGAGGAAGGGCCGCTCGTCCTCGCGGCGGATGAGCAGGTTGTCGCCCTTGATGTCGCGGTGGTGCACGCCCCGGCGGTGCATGTCCGCCACCACGCGCACCACCTCCGTGAAGACGGTCAGCAGGTGCGCCGCCGTGGGCTTCGCGCGCCAGCGCCACTCGTGGAACGTCTCGCCTTCGATGTAGTCGGTGACGAAGTACAGGTAGCCGTCAGGGGGCTCCGGCCACCGGTCCACCGCGTGCAGCGCCGGCAGGTTCGGATGCGGCGCACAGGCCAGCAGCGCCGCCACTTCGTGCGCCAGGCGGCCGTTGATGTCTTCCTCCTCGGGCGTGTGCTGCCCCGCCGGACGAAGCGCCATCTTCAGCGAGTAGCTGCGGCCCGCCCGCTCCACCTTGAAGACACGGCCAAAGCCGCCCGAGCCCAACGACTCCAGGATGCGCCATGGCCCGACTTCGCTGTCCGGCACCAGCTGGTCTGGATGGAAGGGCGGAGACCTCACTGCCACCCACTCCCGTGGCTCGGGCTTCCATCGCGGCCGGCCTGCCCCACCTGACGCGTGGCACGCCCGGGACGCACGCCTTCGGGCCGTGCGTTCCACGCGAGAGACTGTTTAACCACCCAGGGAGCGGGGCTGGACAAGGGCAACCTCCAGGGTTGACCCTATCCTTTTCATCCGGGATGTCACGTTTTCGCTTACCCGCGAGGTCAGTCCCCCGCGCGCCCGGACCCAACGCCCTCCGTTGGGTCCTCTGGCGCCCCCGCGACTTCGCTCGCGGCCTCCGCCCAGCGCCCGGTGAGGCGGGCCTCGGCGGCCAGGGCCTCGTCCCAGGAAGGGCCATCTGGCAACAGGCGTGTCGCATGCTCCAGGACGAGCCGCTCCAGGGCCCGCGCCTCGCACAGGCGGCGCAGCCCCCACGCGTCCAACCCCAGGCGAGAGAGGAACGCGGCGCGCCGGGCTTCCGGCACGCGCTGCTCCCGCCACCAGGCGGCCTCCACTTCGGCCACCTCGTCGTCGGAGACCCGCAGGCCCTGCGTCCTCGCCCAACCCGAGAGGAGCGCGCGGCGGAGGCCCGCCTCGGCCAGCGCCTCGGCGTCGGGCGCGTCGCGAAGCGCGGCCAACACGCGGCCCGAGGACACCCAGCCGCCCTTCCCACCCGTGACGTCGTCCACCAGCCGGCGGCGGCGAACCAGGGAGGACGGGGACTGCACCTCGCCACGAGGCGCCGGTGCCCCCGAGGCCACCCACGCCGCGGCGGCCTGGAGGCACGCGAGGGCGTCCCGCCGCTTCAGGTCCTCGGCACCCTTGGGGAACCAGGCGTCCCAGGCGGCGCGGGTGGGCGCGGACCAGTGCGGCGCCACGGCCTCCAGGACGCTGCTCCAGGTGCGCTCCTGGTAGAAGACGGAGCGCGCGGCGTCGACGAGCGCCTGGGCGGCCGCGCGCTTGAGGACCCCCGCCGCGGTGGCGAGCTCCGCGGCGTGCCGGACGTTGACCAGCGGCACCGTGAGCGGCCGGAAGCCGTGCTCCGCGTCCGCGTGGAGGAGCGCCACCTCGGCGTCATCCACCACGGTGTTGTCGCGGTACCATTCGAAGATGCGGCCCACGCCCACCACGCCGTGCGGCGCGAGCTCCGCGGCGCGCAGGGCGCCCATGCTCCCACCGCCGAAGACGGCCACGCCGGCCTCCAACGCGGCCAGCAGCTCGTGGTGCCACACCGAGGGCTGGGCCTCGAAGACACCATCCACCAGGACGATGGCCTTGGGCCGCAGGGCCAGCGCGCGCCACACGTCGCCCTGCCGCGCGGGCGGCAGCACCGTGCACGGCGTCAGGCGCTGCGCCTCCGCCGCCGGCAACGAGGGCCCCAGGAACACCACCAGATTGTCCGCGCGCCGCTTCATAGGAGCTCCGAAATCTGCATGCCCGGCACCACCACGCGCCGCACGTGGAGGCCCTCCACCGGTGACGGCATCTCCACCGCGGCCACCCGCTTGAACCCCGCGCCCTCCAGCCGCGAGAGCACCTGGCGCACCCGCCGTGGCGCGGGCCCGCGCGCCTGCGCGCCCAAGTCGGGCATGACTTCCACGCCCCGGCGGGGGCGCACCTGGGCACACGCCTCGGCGAAGCCTCGCGCCGCCTCCCGGTCCGCGGCGGCCACGTCCTCGCGGGCACCGTGGATGTCCGTCAGCCGCGACTGCGCCGCCTCCAACAACGCCTTCAGCAGCGCCGACTCCCGCGTCATCGCGCACGCGTAGCCCGCGGTGAGCGGCACCGGGCCCTCCTCCAAGTCCACCAGCACCGCGGCGGCCACGGGCAGCCCCGCCGCCCCCGGCGCGCGCGCGGCGGGCGTGGCGTCGAAGAGGTACACCCCGAAGCCCCGCTCCCGCAGCCGCTGGGCCAGCGCATCCACCGCGGGCGCCAGCTCGCCCAGGCCCGCGGAGCGCAGCAGGCGGTTCTGAACCCCCTCCTCCGTCCACCCCTCCGGAAGCGCGCGCGAGAGCTGGTCGCGCTCCGTCGCCTCCAACAGCGCATGCAGCAGCGCCTGCCCCGCGTCCGGATGCGCGCCGGAGCCGTTGCTGGTCCACGCCACCGCCACCGGCCCGAGCGAGGGGCTCCCCGAAGGAGGCACGTGAAGCCCCTGCGCGGGCACCCATACCGGCTTGCCGGAGTTCAGCTCCGTGGCCTCGCGCCACGCGCAGCGGACGTACTCGCTCCACAACCGGGGCGCCACCAGCGCGCCCGCGGAGCCCAGGTCCTCCGCGCTCCACAGCGTGCCCACGTGGCCATCGAGCTCCACCATCGAGCCCCAGGCACACGCGCCGGGCTCCACCGACTCCGCGGCCCACAGCTCCGCCGTCTCCAGCAGCGCGCCCCACGCCGCGTCCTCGGACGTGAGGCCCTTGCCGTTGCACACCTGCAGGACATGCCCGCCGGGGCGCACCGCGCACGCCACCTCCACGCCGGTCCGGTCCAGCCCGGTGACGCGCGCCACCCGCGTCACGCCCATGGCCTGGGCCAACCGCTGTTGAAAACGCTCAGAAGTCTGCTTGTCCCTGTCCCTGGAAGGCCGCACGGGCGCGGACCTTATCCTGAACGCTTGTCCAACGGGCCCGCCTCAAACGTGGTAGGGACGCAGCGGCATGCCTTCCGTCGGAGACATCGCACCGGACTTCACCGCCACCGACTGTCATGGGGCGCCCGTTCGGTTGTCGTCCCTGCGCGGCCGGCGCGTGGTGCTCTTCTTCTTCCCCAAGGCCTTCACGCTGGGCTGCACCATCGAGAACCGCGCGTTCCGGGACAACCACGCGGTGCTCAAGGACCTGGGCGCGGAGCTGGTGGGCGTCTCCGTGGACACGCAGCGCACCCAGTGCGAGTTCGCGGAGGCGGAGGACATCCACTTCGCGCTGCTCGGCGACGCGGACCGGGCCATCAGCCGCGCCTATGACGTGCTCTGGCCCATGCTCAACGTGGACCGCCGCGTCACCTTCATCATCGGGCCGGACGGCCGCATCGAGGACATCATCCGGCACGAGGTCCGCGTGTACCGCCACCTGGACGACGTGCTCCGCTACCTGCGCGCGCATCCCCTGCCGGACGCGGCGCCTCCCGCCTGAGCGGCGCCGCGCTCACTCCCACGCGCAGTGGTACTCGCAGTGCGGCGCGCCGCGCGCCCGGCACATGGGGTGGCTGATGCGCACCGCCCGCCCGCCGCACAGCTCGATGGCCCGCGTGTGCCAGCCGATGATGGTCAGGCAATCCGGCACCGTGACGTTCTCCGCGCCAAAGGTGCGCAGCACGCCGGAGCTCGGCCCCGTCGGCTCGTAGGTGCGCGAGCCCACCGCGTAATAGAAGCGGTAGATTTGCGGCGCCTGGGTCAGCAGGAAGTGCGGCTCGCCCTCCTTCACGAAGACGTGCTGCGCGCCGTGCAGGGCCTCGTCCGCCGAGGCGCGCCCCATCTCCAGGAAGGCGCGGTCCTCGTCCTCCGGCGACACCACCCCGGCGATGGCCGCGTCGAGCCGCAGGTTCAGCTCCAGGGGATACCAGCCGACCGGCAGCAGCATCTTCCGCAGCAGCGCCTGGTCCTCCGCGGGCAAGCGCCGGAGCACCTCGTCCACCCGCCCCTGCCCGCCGTGGTGGCGCAGCATGTTGAGCCGCGAGATGAGCACGCCGCCCTTGATGCGAGAGCCAGATCCTTGGGTCAACATTCCCCCGTCCCAGGTCGTCACCGTCCCGCCATTGTCCCAGCGCGGCCCCTCCCCCAGCAACCCGGGGAAGCAGGTTTGTCGGCCCAACTCCCAGCAATTCTGGAACAAATAGAAAATGCCCGACGAAATCGGCCAAAATTAACCTTTGCCCCGCCCCGGGGTTGGAGCCACGTGAGCATCAGGGAAACAGGCGGCCGGGTGGTCTCGCTGCCCGCGCGCATGGCCCGGGCGGGCCTGGAGCGAGCGTCCGATGAGGCGCTCTGCCGCGCGTTCCTGGAAGGCGAGCCGGCGGCCTTCGAGGTGCTGGTGATGCGGCACCGCGCGCTCGTCTTCTCGTTGGTGCGCCGCTACGTGTCGCGGCCGGAGGACGCCTCGGACCTGGTGCAGAGCGCCTTCCTGCGCGCGCTGGAGGCCTCGCGCCGGGTGTTCGCGCGCTTCACGCCGTCGGGGCCCGCGCCCTTTCGCGCGTGGCTGGTGCGCATCGCGCTCAACCTGGCGAAGAACCACGCGAGGCAGGGGCAACGCTGGCGCCCGGTGCTGGTGGCCTCCGAGCCGGACGACCTGGCCGAGGACCCGTCCGAGTCCGCGCAAGACAGGCTGGAGCGCGCCGAGCGCGAGCGGCAGGTGCGCGCGGAGGTGCTCACCCTGCCCCGCCGTCAGCGAGAGGTGCTGACGCTGCGGGTGGACGGCGGGCTGGCGTTCAAGGACATCGCCGAGACGCTCGGCATCACGGAGAACAACGCGAAGGTGCAGTTCCACCATGCGATGAAGCGCCTCAAGGCGCGGGTGGGCGCACCCGAGGAGAAGCACTGATGGCTGCGTGCCCAGACCAGGAGGAGCGGCTGGACCTGCATGCCGCGGGGGCGCTTGAGGACGCGGAGGCGGTGGTGCTCATGGCGCACCTCGAGCGCTGCGAGGGCTGCCGTCAGGCCTTCGACGCGTCGGTGGAGCTGCTCGCGCGGGTGGCGCTGCCGCCCCTCACCGCGCAGGAGAAGACGGAGCTGGACGAGCTGCCCCGGCGCACGCTGTCCGAGTGGCGGCGAGGCGCCCGCAAGCAGGGCCTGGGGCTGCGGACCCTGGGCGCGCTGGTGGCCACCGCCGCGGCGGTGACGCTGGTGCTGATGGTGCCCGGCGCGTGGCGACTCCCAGGGCAGGCCCCCACGGCGCAGCCCACGGCGGCGGCGCAGCCCGCCGAGGAGCTGGACGCGGAGACGATGGCCGCCATCGAGGCCTGGGCCGGACTGGATCCGCTGGACACGTTCGAGGACTCCGATACCTGGGACGAGGACTTCGACTTCGACGTGGGAGAGACGCTGTGATGACGATGGCGCGGACGCGGATGGCGGTGGTGTTGTTGGCCCTGGTGCCCCTGGTGGCGGCGGCGTCCCCCGCCAGGCGTGAGGCCCGTGTCGAGGAGCGGCTGGAGCACGCGGAGAAGCGCCACCGGCTGCGGCAGGTGCTGGAGCTGTCGGACCTGCTCAGCTTGAACAACGCGCAGGCGCTGAAGCTGGAAGAGACGCTGCGCAAGTTCGACGAGCGGCGGCGGCCGCTGCGCAAGCAGGTCCGTGAGTCGGCGCGCATCCTCTTCCGGGCCTCGCGGGGTGACAGCGAGGCCCTGTCCCAGGTGGACACGGCGGCGCTGGGCGCCTTCGAGGCGAGAGAGCGCATCGCCGCGCTCGACAAGGAGCTGTACCAGACGCTGGCGAAGGACCTGCCGGAAGAGAAGCGCGCGAAGCTCGCGCTCTCGCTGGCGCGCACGGAGGGCCGGAAGAAGGGCCGGTGGGAGCCCGAGAAGGACTAGCCCTCCAGCCGGGGAGGGCCGGGCGTCCGGCGCGGAGGGAGACCTCGCGCCGTGAGTACCGTCAGGGAGGCAACGGCGCGCGCCGCGCCGCCACCGAAGGAGGCCCCCTTGCGGCTGCTGACCCGAATCGCCACACCCTTGCTGGCACTGGCTTTCGCCGCGTGCTCCGGCATCGACGTCAACACCAACTATGACCCCTCCGCCACGCAGAAGCTGGAGGGGTACCGCACCTACGCCTGGCTCCCGCAGCCCACGGGCAAGGATGACCGTGTGTACAACCCCATCGTCGGCGCGCGCGTCGAGCAGACGGTGGACCGCTACCTCCTCGCGCGCGGCTACAAAAAGGTGGAGACCGGCGCCAACCCGGACTTCCTCATCGGCTGGCATGGCGCCATCCACAACGCGCTGAAGGCCGAGACGGTGGACGACTACTACGGCTACCCCTGGGGCGGCCCCTTCACGGACCCCTTCTACGCGGGCGGCGCTGTCACCCTGCCGGAGACGTACCTGCGCGAATACGAGGAAGGCTCCCTCATCCTCGACGTCGTGGACCCGGAGTCGAAGCAGCTCGTCTGGCGTGGCACGGCCCAGGCGGAGCTGGATGAGAACGCCAACGCGGAGAAGCAGCAGAAGAAGCTGGATGAAGCCGTGACGGACCTGCTGAAGCACTTCCCGCCCAAGGCGAAGTGACGCCCAGGGCGAGGAGCCGGCACCGGCCTCGCGGGGCGCTCCCGCGAGGCCGGCCGCCGTCAGGGCACGGGCTGCTCGGCCAGGGTGCCCGCGTCCACCCCGCGGCGTGCGCGGTGGGCTTCGGGGACGATGAGCGGCCGCTCCAGGCGGTCCCGCTCCCAGCCGCCCAGGTCCGCGCAGGCCGCGTAGGTGCTCTGGAGGAAATCGAGCAGGACCGCCTGAGGGTCCTCCGCCCGCCTCACGTCATCGTAGGACAGCAGGTACTCCTTGATGGCCGCGTCGTACCGGGCGGCGGCCGGACGCACCTGCGCGGTGGCGAAGCCGTCGGGCTCCGGCGCCGCGTAGCTGTAGAAGGCCGCGCCGCCCGTCGCCGGGAGTCCCGGCCAGAAGCCCGCGCTGCTGACCTCCTCGCAGTACGCCTCCTGGGTGATGGGGTCCGCGCCAGGCCTGTCCGGCGCGGGCCGCCCGGAGAAGCGCGTCACCGCCAGGTCGAAGCTCCCCCAGAAGAAGTGCACCGGACTGCACTTGCCGGTGAAGCGCGCGCGGAACACCTCGAACACGAGCGTGGCCTGCATCGTGGCCCGCCACCAGCGCTCCACCGCCTCGCCGTCGTAGCTGCGGTGCTGCAGGTCCTGGCTGAACGGAATCGCGTCCTCGGGAATCTCGACGGGCTGCTCCCAGATGCGCGTCTCGACGCCCATGGAGCGCAGCGTCGCCATGACGTCCCGGTAGAACTCCGCCACCGGCCGGGGCTCCAGCGCCATCACCCGCGTGGGCCCGCGGCTGGCGCGAAAGAGGAGCTCATGCGAGCGGAAGTCGAAGTCGACCTCGAACGCGCCGTCTTCATACGGGATGAGCCCCGTCGTCATTCCGCGCGCCGTCACGCGGAACGCCACGTTCCACCAGTGATTCTGCGGTGGCGTCAGCGCGAGCTTCACCTTGCCGATGACCTGCGTGTACCGGTGCAGCGTGGCGTAGGTGTCCTTCCACGCATCCAGGGGCAGCGGTGGCCACGCCGCGTCCAGCGTCTCCATGGGGTCTCCCTTCGAGCCGTGTCCGGCATTCAGGGTGAGCCCCCACCACGGCCCCCGCCAGGGCGGAGGCCTGGGCCGCATGCCGCCGGGGCAAGGGCCGGAGGGCCAGCCCCCACGCGCCCCTTCCCGGGCCTACGGCTGCGCGAGCGCGCTGTCGATGGCCGCCTTCAGCTCCGCGCTGTCCGGCGTCACCGAACTGGGGAAGGCGGCCTTCACCTGGCCGTCCTTGCCCACCACGTACTTGTGGAAGTTCCACTTGGGCGCCGGGTGGTCCTTGGACAGGAACGCGTAGACGGGCGACTGGCCGTCTCCCTTCGTCTTCACCTTCTCGAACATGGGGAAGGTGACCTTGAAGCGCAGCTCGCAGAACTTCTTGATCTCCTCGGACGAGCCCGGCTCCTGCCCGCCGAAGTCGTTGGACGGGAAGCCCGCCACGACGAGCCCCTGGTCCTTGTACGCCTGGTGGAGCTTCTCCAGGCCCGCGTACTGCGGCGTGTAGCCACACTCGGACGCGGTGTTCACCACCAGGACGACCTTGCCCTGGTAGCTGGACAGCTTCTCGGGCTTGCCGTCGAGCCGGTTGGCGGAGAGGTCATGGAAGGACATGGGCTTCTTCTCGCTCGGGGTTTCGGACTTCGCGGTGGGGGGCTTCGGCGCCGCCGGCTTCGCGGCCAGGGCCGGGGAGACGGCGAGCGCCGCGGTCAGGGACAGCAAGGGGAGGGTCTTCATGCCATCCCCACAATGCCCCAGCCGCCCGTGGGTTTCACGCGCGCCGCGCCGCGGCACGGGGACGTGTGTCTTCACCGGAAAAGAGTGATTTGAGCACACGGCCCGTGGCCGTCTTCAGCCTGGCCACGTCCCGGGGCGTCCCCTCGGCGACGATGACGCCACCCGCGTCTCCACCGTCGGGCCCCAGCTCCACGACGTGGTCCGCGGCGCCAATCACGGACGGGTGATGTTCTATGACCACCAACGTGTCGCCGCGGTCCACCAGCCGGCCCATGAAGGTGATGAGCTTCTCCACGTCGCCCAGGTGCAAGCCGGTGGTGGGCTCGTCCAGCACGTACAGCGTGGGCTCGTGCCGCGAGGAGGCCGTCAGCTCGGCCGCCAGCTTCAAGCGCTGGGCCTCTCCGCCGGACAAGGTGTTGGAGCCCTGGCCGAGCTGCAGGTAGCCCACCCCCAGGTCCGCCAGACACTCCAGGGGCGCGGCCACGCGGGGAAGCGCCTTGAAGACGTCCTTGGCCTCGTCCGCGGACAGGCGGAGCACGTCGCCGATGCTCAGCCCGTGGTAGCGCACCTCCAGCGTCGCCGCGTCGAAGCGCGCGCCGTTGCACGCCTCGCACGGCGTCACCACGTCCGGGAGGAAGGACATCTCATGGGAGATGGCGCCCTGCCCCTCGCACGCCGTGCAGCGGCCCCCGCTGGTGGAGTTGAAGGAGAAGCGCGTGGGCGAGAAGCCCTTGATCTTCGCCTCGGGCGTGGCGGCGAAGACGCGCCGCAGCTCGTCCCAGATGCCCAGGAACGTCGCCGGCACCGAGCGCGGGGTGCGGCCAATGGGCGACTGGTCCACCGACAGCACGCGCTTCACCGCCTCCGCGCCGTGCAGGGACGTGAAGGGGCCCGGCTTCGGCGTGACGCGGTCCAGCTTCTCGCGCAGGGCCGGGTACAGCACCTGGCGAATCAACGTGCTCTTGCCGGAGCCCGACACGCCCGACACCACGTTGAGCCGGCCCACGGGCAGCCGCAGGTCCACGCGCTTCAGGTTGTTGGCCCGCGCGCCCTTCAGCTCAATCCACTGCTTCGGCTCGCCACGCGCGGACGGAGGCCGCACCTGCGCCTCCTTCAACGCGCGCGCCGTGGGCGAGTCGCTCTCCAGCACCACGTCCGGAGGGCCCTCCGCGAGGATGTGCCCGCCGCCGCGCCCACCCGTCGGGCCCAGGTCCAGCAGGTGGTCCGCCGCGCGGATGGTGTCCGAGTCATGCTCCACCACCAGCACCGTGGAGCCCGTGGCCACCAGCGCGCGCAGGTTGTCGAGCAGCCGGTGCGTGTCGCGCGGGTGCAGGCCGATGGTGGGCTCGTCCAGCACGTACATGGCGCCGGTGAGCCCCGCGCCGAGCTGCGCGGACAGCCGCAGCCGCTGCATCTCTCCACCCGACAGCGTGGAGGCGTTGCGGTCCAGGGACAGGTAGCCCAGGCCCACGCGCTCCAGGAACTCCATGCGGCGCAGCAGCTCCTGGCGGGACGGCTCCCCCAGCAGCGCCCGGTCCCCCTTGAACTTCCACGCGCGCACGCGCGCCAGCGAGGCGGCGACGGACTGCTGCACCACCTCGTGGTAGCGCGCCCCCTCCAAGCGCACCCCGCGGGGCACGGGCGCCAGCCGACTGCCCTCGCACGCGCGGCAGGGGGCCACCTCGCCCTCGGCCATCGCCTCGGCGCCGCCCTGGATGCCGGTGCCTTCGCACGACTCGCAGCGGCCCTGCTTGGTGTTGAAGGAGAACCAGCGCGGGTCCAGTTCCGGCACGGCGGTGCCGCACTGGGGGCAGGTCCGTTCGGTGGACAGCAGCGTCTCGCCCTTGCCCGCGTCCACCTTCACCGCGCCCTGGCCCCAGCCGAGCGCCTTCTCGAACACGTCGCGGCTCAGCTTTGACAGCTTGCCCTGGTACATGACCAGGTCGATGTCGTGCTCGCGCGTCTTCGCCAGGCGCGGCGGGTCGTCCGTGGACGCGAGCTTCCCGTCGACGATGGCCTGGGCAATCCCCGCGCGCGCGGCCGCCGCGAAGACGTCCAGATAGGTGCCCTTGCGCGAGCGCACCGCGGGCGCCAGCAGCGTCCCCTCGCCCTTCGTCGCCGTGAGCTGCGCGAAGAGCACGTCCGGAGACGCGGCCGCGATGGGCGAGTCGTCCATCGGGCAGTGCGGCTCGCCCAGCTTGGCGTAGAGCAGGCGCAGGTAGTGGGCCACCTCGGTGACGGTGGCCACGGTGCTGGTGGCGCCCGCGCGCGAGGTGCGCTGCTCCAGCGCCACCGACGGCGGCAGGGAGCTGATGCGCTCCACGTCCGGACGCGGCATCGACGGCAGGAACTGCCGCGCGTACGGGCTCAACGTCTCCAGGAAGCGGCGCTGCCCTTCCGCGAACACGACGTCGAAGACGAGCGAGCTCTTGCCCGAGCCGCTCGGCCCGGTGACGACGGTCATCTTCCCCAATGGGATGCGGCAGGACACGTCGTGGAGGTTGTGCTCGCGCGCGTGCTCGACCTCGATGGCGGGCACCTCGCCCTTGGCCGGCTTGCGCAGCTTCACCGCGCGGCCCAGCGCCTTGCGCTCGCCCCGCAGCGCCTGGGCCGTGGCGCCCTTGCCGCGCGCCACGTCCTCCGGCGTGCCCTCCGCCACCAGCAGGCCACCGTCACGGCCGCCCACCGGCCCCAGGTCGATGACCCAGTCCGAGGCCTTCATCACCGCCACGTCGTGGTCCACCACGATGACGCTGGCGCCGCGCTCCACCAGCGCATGCAGCGCCGCGATGACGTGCCGCACGTCCTCCGCGTGCAAGCCCGCGCTGGGCTCGTCGATGAGGAACAGCGTCTCCTTCGCCTCGCTGGCCAGCGCGCGCGCCAGCTTCAAGCGCTGCGCCTCGCCACCCGACAACGTGGACAGCGGCTGCCCCAGGGGCAGATAGCCCAGTCCCAGCCGGGCCACCGGCCCCAGCGTGCGCTGGAGGGCCGAGTCACTCCCGAAGTGCTGGAGCACCTCGTCCACCGTCATCTCCAGCACCTGGGCCACGCTGAAGCCCTGGTGCCTGACGGCCAGCACTTCTTCCTTGAAGCGCCGGCCCCGGCACACCGGGCACAGGAGCGCCACGTCGGCGAGGAACTGCATCTCCACCGTCTCGTAGCCCTCGCCCGAGCACGCCTCGCAGCGGCCCTTGTCGACGTTGAACGAGAAGTGCGCCGCCGTGAGGCCGCGCACCTCCGCGTCGGGCTCGGAGGCGAAGCGCTCGCGCAGCCGGTCCCACGCCTTGGTGTACGTGGCCGCGTTGCCGCGCGAGGTGCGCCCCAGGGGAGACTGGTCCACCAGGGTGACGGCCTTCAACGCCTCCAGGCCCTCCACCGCGTCCACCGCGCCGGGCGCCTCCACGTCCTTCACGCCCAGCCGCCGCGCCAGGTGCCGGTACAGAACCTCGTCCACCAGCGTGCTCTTGCCCGAGCCGCTGGGCCCCGTCACCGCGCACAGGATGCCCAGGGGCACGCGCACGGACAGGTCCTTCAGGTTGTGCTCGCGGGCGCCCCGAATCACCAACTCCCCGGTGCGCGGGCGCGGCACGCGCGTCACCGCGTCCACGCCCGACAGCAGCCGGCCCGTGGGCAGCTCCTGGTGCTTTGAGAGCGCCTCCGGCGTGCCATCGAACACGAGCTGTCCGCCCTGCTTGCCCGCCCCAGGCCCCAGCTCCAGCACGCGGTGCGCGGAACGGATGACCAGCGGGTCATGCTCGATGACGAGCGCGATGTTGCCCCGCTCCGCCAGCTCGGCGATGGCCTCCGTCAACGGCGGAACATCCCCCGGGTGCAGGCCCACGGTGGGCTCGTCCAGCACGAAGAGCGCGCCCGTGAGGGACGTCCCCAGCGCGGCCGTCAGCGACACCCGCTGCGCCTCGCCGCCCGACAGCGTGCGCGCGGGCCGGTCCAGCGTGAGGTAGCCCAGGCCCACGCGCTGGAGGTAGCGCAGCCGGCCGGCCAGCTCGCGGCGGGCCAGCTCGCCCTGCCCCGTCGTGGTGCGCAGCGCGTCCAGCCGCGCGAGCGCGTCCGTCAGCTCCAGGTGGTGCCACGACGGCAAATCCAGCCCGCCCACGCGGTACGCGCGCGCCTGCGCGTTGAGGCGCCCGCCGCCGCAGCTCTCGCACAGCGTATAGGCGCGATAGCGCGCCAGCAGGACGCGCACGTGCATCTTGTACGTGCGGCCCTCCATCCACCGGAACCACGCGCGCACGCCCGGGTAGGCGCGGCCGTCGTCGTAGTCTCCCTCGCCCTCCAGCACCGACTCGCGCTGCGCGGCCGTGAGCGAGCCCCAGGGCTTCTCCCAGGGGATGCCCTTCGCCTTGCACCAGCGCTGGAGCATGCCGCGCTCCCACGTCGTGGACTGGCCGGACCAGGGGCGGATGGCGCCCTGGGACAGGCTCAGCTCGGGGTTGGGAATCACCTTGCCCCAGTCGATGCCGATGGTGCGGCCGAACCCGCGGCACGCCGCGCACGCGCCCACCGGGGACTGGTAGCTGAAGAGGCCGGGCCGCGCGGCCTCGAACTCCCGGGCGCACTTGGGGCACACCAGCCCGCGCCGCAGCCGCTGGGGCGCGCTCTGCCCGGGGACGAACAGGTGCGCCTCGCCGTCCGCGCGGCTCCACGCGTCCTCCAGCGCCTGCGTCACCCGCGACAGCTGCCCGGTGCTCAGCTTCACCCGGTCCACCACCACGCGCGCGACGCCGGCCGGGTCCGTGGCCTCGGCGGGACGGAGCGTCTCCAGCTCCTTCACCTCGCCCTGCACCATCAGCCGGTGGTAGCCGTCCTTGAGGAGCCGGGCCCGCGCGTCCAGGAACGCGGCCGTGTCCGGGATGCGTAGCGGGAAGGTGATGATGGCCTGCACGTCCGCGTGCTCGCGGATGGCCGCGGCCGCCGCCACGCGCGCGTCGGTCCGCACCGCCTCCACGCCGCAGGTGCCACACACCGGCACCGCCTCCCGGGTGAACAGCGCGGACAGGTACGGCTCCACGTCCGCCAGGGTGGCGACCGTCGAGCGCGAGCTCTTCACCGGCGCGCGGCGGTCCACGGCCACGCCCGCGGCCACGGGCTCCAGCGCCTCCATGGGCGGCCGCTCCAGCCGCTCGAGGAACTGGCGGGCGTACGGGCTGAAGCTCTCCACGAAGCGCCGCTGCCCCTCGGCGTACAGGGTGTCGAGCGCCAGGCTCGATTTGCCGGCGCCCGAGACGCCCGTGACGCAGACGAACTCCCCTTCCGAGAGGTCGACCGACAGGTCCTTCAGGTTGTGCGTGCGCGCACCGACGAGGTGAGTCTTGTGCATACGGGTGGCACGTTTAACGACTCGACACTTCGCCGCCAATCACAACTGAGCAGGCCCCAGCGGGGCCCCGCCGCCCTGGCTGGGCGCGGGCCCGCCGGCCGAGGCCTCCCACCCGCTCAGGCGCCCTTCCACCGCACCCGCAGGGCGTAGGCGGAAATCTGCCGCTCCAGCACCTCCACCTGCGGCGTCACCTTGGTGCGCCGGAGGACGCCCTCCACCACCCCCGCGACGAAGTCCGGCAGCGGGTCCGGGTCCACGACGCGGATGCGCCACTCGCAGGACTGCACCGGCTCCAGCAGCATCTTCATGTCCTCGCGGCCCGCGCGCAGATAGGTGGGCAGCCGCGTCAGGCACCGCTCCGTTCCCAGCAGGGGCGCGGCGGTGGCGAAGATGCGGCCCACCAGCGTCTGCGCGAAGCCCTCCACGTAGTGGTGCCCCAGGGCGCGGTTGGCCACCTCGGGGGCCTGGCCCGCATAGACGTGCCGGCGGGCCACGCCCAGCGCCGCGCGCCACACGGAGAGCGAGTAGTACTCCTGCGCCGCCTCCATGTCGTAACCGATGTCTCGCAGGGACTGGGCGAAGGCACCCGTGGGCTTCAGCGCGTGGACGAACAGCCCTTCGAAGTTCCGCCGCGGCACCTGCACCGGCAACGGCGGCGGCTTCCGCGGCTCCATGGCCGTCTCTTCATTCACGCCCCGCCGGTCCATACGCTCCCCCGTTCTCCACCGGTCCACCCGGGTCCAGGTGGCAGTGTAACAGTCCGGGCGCTTCGTCACCTCCACGGCAAACCGGTCCGGCGACCGGCTTTACAACAGCAGACGTCGTGTAACGATGAGCGTCCGTCTTCACGAGGAGTCCCATGCGGGTCCTGATTGTCACCCAGGGGGGAGGGGCGGACCTGGCGCCACTGGAAGGCCGCCTGCGGGAGCAGGGACACACGGTGATGACCGTGACGCGCGAGGCGGATGTCCCGGCCGCCTGGCGCAGCGGGACGTGCGCGCTGGTGATGGTGGACGCCCGGGACAGCACGTCCCGCGTCCCGCTGGTCCGCGCGCTGCGCAGCCTCCCGGGCGCCGAGGCGTCGGTGCTGATGCTGCTGGGCCGCCGGGGAGAGCTGGCCGCGTTGCGGCCCTCGCTGGACGCCGGCGCGGATGACCTGCTGGCCTGGCCCGTGGAGGAAGAGGAGCTGGCGCTGCGCCTGGAGCTGGCCCAGCGCCGCTTCACCCGCCGCGAGGACCGCCGGGACATGTCCTTCGGCAACGACCTCAAGGACACCCTGCTGGCCGTCAGCCCGGTGCCCACGTCCATCACCTCCATCTCCGACGGCCGGGTGGTGGCCGCCAACGACTTCTACTTCCAGCTCCTCGACCTCCCGCGCGACGAGGTCATTGGCCGCACCACGGTGGAGCTGGGCCTGTGGCGGACCCACAGCGACCGCGCGCACGTGGTGGAGCGCCTGCGGCACCACGGCACGGTGCGCGGCATGGACGTCGACTACCGCACCCGCGGCGGGGAGCTGCGCCACACGCTGCTCTTCATGGGCATGGTGTCCTACGGCGGCGCGCCGCACGTCATCTCCTTCTTCCCGGACATCACCGCGCTCAAGCGCGCCGAGGAGGGCCTGCGCCGCTCCGAGGTGAGCTTCCGCACCCTCATCGGAAGCCTGCCGGACCTGGTGGCCGTCTTCGACACGGGCGCGCGCGTGCGCTACGCCAACCAGAAGGTCGTCTCCGCCCTGGGCTACGAGAGCGTGGACGAGCTGCTGGGCAAGCACATCTCCGACATCATCCCGCCCGAGGACTTCGCCAGCGCCGACGCGCGCATGCACGAGGCCCTGCGCACCGGCCGCGCGGCGCTCCAGGAGCGGCGGATGGTCAAACGCGACGGCAGCGTGCTGCACGTGGAGTCCACCACCTTCCCCCTGCCCTTCGACGGCAAGGACTCCATCGTCTCCGTCTCGCACGACTTGACGGAGCGCTACCAGATGCAGGGGCGGCTCATGCTCGCGCAGCGCATGGCCTCCGTGGGCACGCTCGCCGCGGGCGTGGCGCACGAAATCAACAACCCGCTGGCGTACCTCACCGCCAACCTGGCCTTCGCGCGCGAGGAGCTCGCCGACGTGCTCCCCGCGGGCAGCCGGAGCGTCGAGCCCCGGCTGGCGGAGGCGGTGGGCAGCGCGCAGGCGGCGCTCGCCGAGGCCCAGCAGGGCGCGGACCGGGTGCGCAGCATCGTCCGGGACTTGAAGACGTTCAGCCGGGTGGACTCAGCCGAGAGCGCGGAAGTCGACATCCGGCAGGTCCTCGAGTCCACGCTGAATCTGGCCACCACGGAGATTCGCCACCGCGCCCGGCTGGTGAAGCAGTTGGACGAGGTCCCCTCCGTGGTCGGCAACGAGTCCCGCCTGGGACAGGTGTTCCTCAACCTGCTCGTGAACGCCGCACAGGCCATTCCCGCCGGGACGCCCGAGCGTCACGAAATCCGCGTCGTCACGCGCGTGGCGGCCAACGGGCGCGTCTTCGTGGAGGTGTCGGACACGGGCGCGGGTATCACCCAGGAACACCTGCCCCGCCTCTTCGACCCCTTCTTCACCACCAAGGAGCCCGGGGTGGGCACCGGCCTGGGCCTGTCCATCTGCCACAGCATCGTCACGGCCCTGGGTGGGGAAATCCACGTGACGAGCGAGCCGGGCAAGGGCTCCGCCTTCCAGGTGCTCCTGCCGCCCGCCCAGCGGACGGAGCCGGTGCGCCCACCGCCCCCACCGCCGCCCGCCCCGGCGGAGAGGCGCGGCCGGCTGCTGGTGGTGGACGACGAGCCGCTGGTGTGTACGGCGCTGGGGCGCACCCTGCGTCCGCACCACGACGTCACCCTCTCCACCCGGGCCCAGGAGGCCCTGGCCCGCATCGAGGCCGGCGAGCGCTTCGACGTCGTCTTCTGCGACCTGATGATGCCCGGCATGAGCGGGATGGACTTCTACTCCGCCCTCCAGGCCCGCCACCCCGAGCAGGCCCGCCGGGTCATCTTCCTCACCGGCGGCGCGGTGACGGCCCAGGCCCGGGCCTTCCTGGAGTCGGTGCCCAGCCCCCACCTGGAAAAGCCGTTCGCAGGCAGGGAACTCCTCTCCCTGATCCAGGAACGGCTCGCGCACGCATAGCGAATTGTCAGCCTGTGGAAGATTTGGACAGGCCCCCACGGCCCCTGTCCCTATCCTCCCCACCCCCCCCGACCGCTGGGCAGGGAACCGTTCACGGCCCACGCCCGTGAGCCGGGTTTTTCCGGAGTCGGCCTGGACCCCATGAGTCCAACCCACCGGAATCAGAGCGTTTTCACGTCGGCGGATTCGAGTTGGCCGCGCTGGTACGCGGGTTGCTGAAGCACTGACGCGCCGCACCGCGAGACCACGCGGAGTGTGCGGTCGGGTCGGCGAACCCACGAACTTGGAGGCACTCGAACGTGACGTCGTTGCGGCAAAAAGCGTTGAGGCTGGGTGCGCCCTGGTTGTGCGCGATGGCGGTCGCGTCCTGCACCCCCGCCGTCGCCCGCGAGCCCGCGGCGACGAAGGCCCGGAGCACCGCCATGAAGGGCACGACGGCCTTCTCCACGGAGACGGTGGTGGAGCGCGCGCGCGCGCTGGCGGCCCAGCCCTACGTGGCGCCGCCGAAGTCGCTGCCCAAGGCCTACTCCCAGCTCAACTACGACCAGTACCGCGACATCCGCTTCCGTCCGGAGCGCGCGCACTGGCGTGACGCGGGCCTCCCCTTCCACGTGCAGTTCTTCCACCCGGGCTTCCTGTTCCAGTCCCCGGTGGTGATGAACGTCGTGGAGGCGGGCCGCGCGCAGCCGCTGCGCTTCTCCCAGGACCTCTTCAGCTACGGCAAGGTCGTCAACAAGGCGTCCCTGCCTCGCACCGGCGTGGACGGCTTCGCGGGCCTGCGCTTCCACCACCCGCTCAACACGCCCGATATCTTCGACGAGCTGGCCGTGTTCCAGGGCGCCAGCTACTTCCGCTCGCTGGGCCAGGGCAACCTCTACGGCCTGTCCGCGCGCGGCATCGCCATCGACACCGCGCAGCCGAGCCCCGAGGAGTTCCCGGACTTCCGTGAGTTCTGGCTGGAGCGGCCGGCGGACGGCGCGAACCACGTGGTGGTGCACGCGCTCATGGACGGGCCGAGCATCACCGGCGCGTACCGCTTCACCATCACCCCCGGCGCCAACACGGTGATGGACGTGGAGGCCACGCTCTTCTCGCGCCGCAGCATCGAGAACCTGGGCGTGGCGCCGCTCACCAGCATGTACCTGTTCGGTGAGAACGACCGCGCGAAGTTCGACGACTTCCGGCCGGAGGTCCACGACTCGGACGGCCTGCTCGTGTGGAGCAAGGACGGCGAGCAGCTGTGGCGCCCGCTGCAGAACCCGAAGGCGGTGCGCACCTCCAGCTTCCGCGCGGAGAACCCGCGCGCGTTCGGCCTGCTGCAGCGGGACACCGCCTTCCACAACTACGAGGACCTGGAGGCCCGCTACGAGCGCCGCCCCAGCGCGTGGGTGGAGCCAGTGGGCGAGTGGGGCCCGGGCGCGGTGCGCCTGGTGGAGATTCCCACGCCGGACGAGACGCACGACAACATCGTCGCCTTCTGGGTGCCGGACGCGCCGCTCACCCCGGGCACGCCGCTGCGCGTGGCCTACCGGCTGCACTGGGGTTCGAAGTCGCCCTGGGAGAGCACGGGCGGCGTCGTCACCTCGACGCGCATCACCTCCGCCATCACCCCGGGCATGCCCGTGGGCGAGGGCGTCACCCCGGCCACGCGCCGGTTCATCCTCGACTTCTCCCGTACCGCCCGCGCCGAGGACGGGCCGGTGGAGGCGGTCATCACCGCGGCCAAGGGCCAGGTGCTGCGCTCCACCATTCAGCGCCATGAACCTTCCGGTGGCTGGCGCACCACCTTCGAGCTGGAGCCCGAGGGCACCAGCGAACCTATCGAGCTGCGCGCCTTCCTGCGGCGCGGTTCGGAGACCCTCACCGAGACCTGGAGCTATCTATGGATTCCGTGACGACGCCGAACACCTGCCCCTCCGTGACGACGACCGAGTGGGTCCGTCCGGAGACGTGCGTGGCGCTCGACGCCTTCTTCCAGGGCTTCGGCTTCGAAGCCGCCGAGGACCTGGCCGCCCTGGCCGCCTGGGCGCTGGAGGGTGTCACCGCGTCCAACGTGAAGCCGCAGGCCGCCGTGGCCCTGGCCCGGGCCCGCGTGGAGACGTGGCTGACGCGCGAGCTGGACATGGACGTGGTGGGTGAAGGCCGCCTGCTGACGCGGGGCCGCGCCGCCTTCGTCCTCTGCGACGGCGCGCGCTTCGGCGCCACCGTCTTCACGCGGGACGCGGTGCCGCACGAGCTGTCCCGCGCCCTGAGCGCCGCGGTGCCCGTGCCCACGCCGGCGCAGGTTGCCACGGCGATGCCGGAGCAGCAGCTTGTGCTCTGGCCGCTGGGAGAGCGCCTGCGCCGCTGGCTGCGCGCCGGCCAGCCGGACATGTCCGTCTCCCGCTGACGTAGCCTCCCGCGCGCCGGGAGACCCTTCGCGAGGTTCCGCCATGCACGCTCACTCGTTCTCACCGGAGAGCGCCGGCATCCGGCGCCTCTTCGTCCTGGGCCTCGCCGCCGTGACCACGGTGGCGGGCACCTGGGAGATGCACCGCCTGCTGAGCGCGCGCGGTACCACCGTCCCCGAAGGCGTGCTGCTGGCGCTCTTCGTGCTGTGCTTCGGGTGGATTGCCCTGTCCTTCTGGACGGCGGTGGCGGGCTTCCTCCAGCTCGCGGTCAGCAAGCGCCTGCCCGGGCTGCGCTGGCCCACGGCGGAGGAGGCGGCGAAGCGGCTCGCCTCGCGCACGTCGGTGGTGATGCCGGTCCACAACGAGGACCCGGCCTCCGTCTTCGCCAACGTGCAGGCCACCTACGAGTCCGTGGCCGCCACGGGCCAGTTGGACGCGTTCGACTTCTACATCCTCAGCGACTCCACGCGGCCCGAGGCGTGGATCGCCGAGGAGCTCGCCTGGGCCGACCTGTGCCGCCGCGTGGGCGGACAGGGCCGCATCTTCTACCGGCGCCGCACGGACAACACCGGCAAGAAGGCCGGCAACCTCCAGGACTTCTGCGAGCGCTGGGGCCGCCACTACGACTTCACCATCGTGCTGGACGCCGACAGCCTCATGGACGGCCGCACGCTGGTGACGATGGCGCGGCTGATGGAGCTCAACCCGCGCGCGGGCATCCTCCAGGCGCCTCCGCTCAACGTGGGCCGCAGCACCCTCTTCGCCCGGCTGCAGCAGTTCGCGGGCCGCGTGTACGGCCCGGTGGTGGCCGCGGGCGCCGCCGCGTGGCAGCTCGGTGAGTCCAACTACTGGGGCCACAACGCCATCATCCGCACCGAGGCCTTCATCCAGCACTGCGGCCTGCCGGTGCTCCCCGGGCAGCAGCCCTTCGGCGGCCACATCCTCAGCCACGACTTCGTGGAGGCCGCGCTGATGCGCCGCGCGGGCTACACCGTGTGGCTGGTGACGGAGCTGGGCGGCAGCTTCGAACAGCCGCCCCCGAGCCTGCTGGACTACGCGCAGCGCGACCGCCGCTGGTGCCAGGGCAACCTGCAGCACCTGAGCCTGGTGGCCGCGGGCGGCCTGCACCCCATCAGCCGGGGCCACTTCCTGATGGGCGTGATGTCCTACGCCGCGTCCCCGCTGTGGCTGCTGTTCCTGACGTCGGGCCTGGTGGCCGGCCTCTGGGACGGGTGGCTGTCGTTCTCCAACCCGCACCTCCTGGAGGACCTGCCGCCGGAGGCGATGCACTTCGATGCCAAGGGCTCCATGCGGCTGTTCGCCGTGTCCATGGGCATGCTGTTCGCGCCCAAGATTTTCGGGCTCCTGTTGGGCCTGGCGAGCGCCAAGGACTCGGCGCTGATGGGCGGCCGGGTGCGGCTGGTGCTCAGCGTGCTGCTGGAGAGCGTGCTCGCCACGCTGATGGCGCCGGTGATGATGCTGTTCCAGTCGCACTTCGTCTTCGGGACGCTGCTCGGCTACAAGGTCAGCTGGTCCAGCCAGCAGCGCGACGACGCCGACCTGCCCTGGTCCGAGGCGGCCCGCCGCCACGCCGTCCACACCGCCGTGGGCGTCGGGCTCGCCGCGGTGGCCTGGTTCCTGTCGCCGGGACTGCTGCTGTGGCTGTCGCCCGTGGTGGCGGGGCTGCTGCTGTCCATCCCGCTCTCCGTCTTCACCTCGCGCGCGTCGCTGGGCCTGTGGCTGGAGCGGCGCGGCCTGCTCGTCATCCCCGAGGAGTCCGAGCCCCCCAAGGTGCTGGAGCGCTCGCAGGAGGTGGCCGGGGAGTTCGCGATGGAGCCGGTGGCGGACGCGGTGGACCACGTCATCTCGGATGCCAAGGCGCACGCGCTGCACCTGGCGCTGCTGGAGTCCCAGCCCTCACCGGCCGCCGTGCCCATGGCGCTGGCCTCCGCGCGCCGCAAGCTGCTGGGCGACACCGCCGAGCCGCTGTCCGCGCCCGAGAAGACGGCGGTCCTCCTGGACGCGCACACGCTGACCGAGGCCCGCGAGCGCCGGCTGACCATCGCGGTGTCCTGAGCTTCACGCTCGCGGGACGTCCGCCTCCGCAGGAGGAGGCGGACGCGTGTCATGAGGTCACGCTCACGCTCAGGCGAACAGCCGACTCAGCACGGCCACCATCTGCGCGACGTCGGTGGCGCAAGCCATCTCACGGATGGAGTGCATGGACAGCATGGGGTTGCCCACGTCCACCGTGCGGATGCCGAGCTGCCCCGCGGAGATGGGCCCAATCGTGCTGCCGCAGCCCAGGTCCGTGCGGGTGACGAAGTGCTGCGGCGTCACGCCGGCCTCGCGGCACAGCGCCGTGAAGAAGGCCCACGACTCGCCATCCGTGGCGTAGGACTGATTCACGTTCGACTTGATGACCGGGCCCGCGCCCATGTGCGGCTGGTGCTTGGGCTCGTGCATGGACGCGTAGTTGGGATGGATGGCGTGCGCCATGTCCGCGCTCACCAGGAACGAGTGCGCGATGGCGCGGTGGAACGCGTCCGGCTTGCCGTCCGAGTGCGCCAGCGTCAGGCGCTCCAGCAGCGTGCGCAGGAAGGGAGACGCGGCGCCCTGCGCGCTGCGGCTGCCCACCTCTTCGTGGTCGAACAGGATGACGCCGCTGGTGGCCTCGCGCGGCGCGCTGCTGGAGAGCAGCGCGGACAGGCTCGCGTGGCAGCTCGCGAGGTTGTCCAGGCGCGGCGCGTGGAGGAACTCGCCGTGCGCGCCCGAGCGGATGGACGGCTGCAAGTCATAGAGGCACAAGTCGTAGCCGAGGATGTCCCCCGCCTGCGCCTTCACGCCGCCCTTGGCCAGCTCCTCCAAGAGCAGCCCGTGCAGCTCCGCGGCGCCCGCGCGCTCCAGGCCCAGCACCGGCACCATGTGCTCCTGCGCGTTCAGCTTCACGCCGTCCGTGTTCACCCCGCGGTTGAGGTGGATGGCCAGGTTGGGCACGCGCAAGAGCGGCCGGCGGAAGTCCACCAGGTGCCGCTGGGGGCGCCCCTCCACCATCACCATGACGCGGCCCGCGAGCGACAAGTCCCGGTCCGTCCAGGTGTGCAGCAGCACCCCGCCGTAAATCTCCACGCCGAGCTGCTGGTAGCCGTTCTTCGTCACCGCCGCGTTCGGCTTCACGCGCAGGTTCGGCGAGTCCGTGTGCGAACCCACCAGCCGGAAGCCCGCCCGGTCCACGGGCTGGGCGCCGAGGTGGAAGGCCGCGATGCTCGTGTCCCCCCGGGTGACGAAGACGCGCGCGCCGGGCTCCAGCGCCCAGGGCTCGCGCTCATCCAGCTGACGGTAACCCGCCTGCGTCAGGCGGCGGGCCGACTCGCGCACCGCATGGTACGGCGTGGGCGAGGCGTCGATGTACTCGAGGAGGTCTCCGGCCAGGGCGTCGGTGTCGGTGGGGCTCATAGGGCGCCCCAAGCTAACGCCGTCCGGCCCCGCCGCCACTCCCGAAAGTCACCGGCCTACCGGGCAACCGGGCGTTTCGCCGGAGCCTGCGCCGGGAGAATGGTCGTCGCGGGCCGGGCCCCCGGGGCCGCGTCCAGGAAGGTGCCCAACAGCACCCAGCGGCGGCAGGACGCCTCCCGCCCCTTCCGGGCCAGCAGCGGCGTCGTGTAGTGCCAGAAAGGCAGCCGGTACACGGTGATGCCGCCCACGGTGCTGACGCGGGTCATCTCCGAGAGGTGCCCGTCCTGCGCGTAGACGAGGTACTGGTGCTCCACGCCCGGCAGCGTGAGGCTGATGTGCATGTCCACGTAGCCGTCGCGGGCCTCCTCCTCCTCGGGGTGGTGGTCATTGTGGGGGCCGGAGTAGTCCCCCGGGCCGTAGCAGAGCGCCTGGATGCCCCACTTGCGGCGCAGCGCCCGGCCCGTCACCGCGGCGGCGAACCCCGCGAAGGTGTCCGAGCGCAGCATGTCCGTGAGCCCCACCGACTCCGCCGCGCGCCACGAACGCGAGCGGCGGCTCTCCAGCAGCGCCGTGCTCACGCGCACCGTCTTGGGCAGCAGCTCCATGTAGTTCATCGTCTGCCCGGAGATGGAGTCCGCCGGAATCGGGTCCTCCATGGGCACCATCGTCTCGCGCATGGCGGCGTCCAACGCATCGCGGCATGCCACGGCCCTGCGCGGGTCGATGACACCTTGCAGGGCCACGAAGGGACGGGCCGGGTCGAGCAGCGCGCCCACGACGTCGCGCTCCTTGCCGTCGAGGATGCGGCGGCCCCGAGGGGTCAACCAGTCAGCGAACTCTTTGGGAAAGGCCTTCATCGCTTGGGAACATAGCGTCCCACGCAACCTTTACAGCCAACTTGCGATAATCATCGACAAGCCGATTTTACCCGGAGACCCCCTGGCCATGTCCCGCATCGACAGCCGCCCCCGCGTCCTCTCGAATCCTTCTCCCTCGCCCGCGCGGGCTCAGCCGGAGGCCCAGGCCCAGCGGACGGCGAACACGTCCCGCACCGCCGCCGTCGGTCACACCCAGGTGAACTCCTTCGAGGGCCCGTCGCGTGCCCGCCCCGCCGCTGCCGCCCAGCCGATTCCCGGCGCCTGGCGCGGGGGCCCGGACACCGAGGTGGGCAAGGCGGTCCAGTCCATGGTGTCGCGGCTCCAGTCGAACCCGGACGCGAACAACATCACCATCAAGGGTGATACGGCGGCCAGCCTGTTCAGCCGGGCCATCCTCGACAGCAAGCACGTGACGAACGAGCAGATCATCGCCATGGCGAACGTGCCGCTGGAGGCGCTCGCCAGCAGCGAGAAGGAGAAGGCGAAGACCTACAAGAAGGTTCCGAACGTGCGCGACCTGCCGGTGCACAAGTTCACCGTGGCGATGATGTCCGCCGCGACGGGCATCGACCCGCAGAAGCTGTCCGAGGCCGTGCCGGACCTGGGCCTGACGGGCGCGCCCAGCACCCCGCTGCTCTACGCGGCCAAGGGCGAGGGCATGCAGCGCTCCACCGCGCTGCACGACTTCACGGACTACCTGCGCGGCGCGGGCGTCAAGGGCCTGAACAAGGCCGTGTGGGGCGTGGAGGGCCGCATCCTCTCCGCCATCGTCTCCGCCGTGGGCGGCGGCCGCTACTGAGTCACGTCACCGCCGCGAGGTGAGTGAGCACCGGGCCGGGTCCTCCTTCGTGGAGGCCCGGCCCTTCACTTTTTGCGGGTGCAGTGCCGGGCGGCCTCGGCGGCGTGTTTGTGCCCGGTCTCAGCCGCCCTGCGCTGAGGCGGCCTGGCTGCGTGGCCAGCCCCAGAGGAGGCGACGGCCGGCTGCGCGCGTGGGCCGACTCCTCAGCCGCCCTGCGCTGAGGCACCCTGAATCCGCTGCCGGGCCGCGACCAGCCGCTTCGCGCGCACCTTGCCAGCGACGCCGAGCAGCACCCGGTCCCGAGCCCAACGCTCCTGGGTGATCGCATCCGTGGTCGCCCAGAGCGGCTCGCACCGCTCCAGCACCGCGCGCTTCGTCAGCGCGAGCCCGCCGCCCAGCGCGATATGCGTGGAGTCCGCCGTCGGGTCCGCCTGGGACAGGCCGCGCATCATCACCGCCAGGGCGAGCAGCTCCTCGCGCACCTCGTCCGGCCAGCCGCTGCGGCGGCCCACCTGAATCAGCCAGCCCAGCATCGCGAGCTGCACGTGGCAGTCCTCCGCGGTGCGGAAGGGCTTGAGGTAGAGCGCGTAACCATCACCGGGGAGCACCTCGTCCGGCGCCACGTCCTCCAGCGTCAGCTCCGCGTGCGGAACCTCTGGGATGAAGGGCAGCTCGGACAGCGGATTCAGGCGAACCCCTGCCCGCTTCGCATCCACGAGCACCATCCGCAGCCGATTGCGCCCCTGCGCATCCTGGCCTTCCGAGGCCACCACGAGCAGCAGCTCCGCGTACGTCCCCAACGTCACGAACGTCTTGGCGCCCGAGACGCGGAGGCCCGAGCCCGCGTCTACCAGCCGCGTCTCGATGGCGTTCGGGTGCGCGCCGCCCGGCTCGGTGGCGCAGAGCGCGATGGTCCGGTCCGCAGGGAGCGCCGGGAACAGGCGCCGGTGCGCGGCCTGATAGCCCGACGCGAACGCGAACCCCAGCCGGTCCGCGAGAAAGCCCCCAGCCAGCGCCAGGTCCGCGGGCGCGGTGAAGCGGGAGGCCAGTGACTGGTGCTGACGCCACCAGACATCGACGGAGTCGAGGAGCCGCGGCTCGGCGGGCGCGGTGAGCAGGAAGTGGAGGACGTCGTTCACGGCGAGGACTCTACGCCGGGACGCGCCAATCCCCGAGGCCCCGCGACACCGAGGCGTTCACGCCATCGACAGGCGCGGCACGGCATCGCCCCGTGTTGCAATCGTTGACGTCTGGAAACCAGTCCGGGCAGAGTCCTCGCCGCGCGCATGGGGACGCGCCGCTTCACACCGGGGGAAAGACAGATGCAGCTCGGCAGGTCCAAGAAACTCGACCGTTGTCTGTTGATGGCTGTTGCCCTGGCGGCCTTGAGCATCCCGGTATGGATTTCCGGAGCATCCCCCGCCACCACCCGCCCGGACGAAACGCCCGGGCCCAGCCTCAGCGAAGCCGATCGCGCGGACCTCCTCGAGTTCCTGGCGGCGAAGGCCCACGCCCCGCTGTCCGAGGAGTCCCTCGCGGACATCGTCACGGAGCCGTTCAGCGCGCGCTACCGCCCGACGCCGTCGGCGTCCAAGACGAAGGCCAAGGTGGGCACCTGCTCCTGCCAGCATCGGGACGTCCACTCCTCGGCGGGCCGCTCCTGCCAGGAGTTGCGCGAGAAGGGCGTCTGCTCGGGGCCGTACACGGGAACGGGCTTGAACAAAGCGAAGTGCCAGACAGACGCGCGGGACAACGCCGCCGCGAAGTGCAGGAACTGCCTGGGGCACTGCCATTTCACTCCCGCGAAGTAGACACGGAGGCGCCACATCATGACGACGCTCGCGGAAACCACGTTCCTCAATGTCGACCTGATTCTCAGAAGCCAGGCTGGCGTGCCCAAGCTGCTGGCCGCGCTCGGTGAATCCATCATCATCCTGACGGACGAGACGGACTTCGTGAGCCTGGAGCTCGCCGAGCAGCCCGCCTCACCCGAGGAGGCCGTGGACCAACTGGCCTCGCTCATCGACGCCCTGCCCGCGGAGGCCCGCGAAGAGTGGGCGCAATGCAAGGCACGGACGCTGGACATCGGCATCCAATCCGGAGCCTCGCCGCACGAGGCGTCCTACCGGCTGTCCGCAGCGGTGCTGGCCCGCGCCGCGCGCCTGGGCGCGGACGTGGTCTTCACCGTCTACGCCTGCCCGGCGCCCTCACCCTGACCTCGGCGGGACACGCGCGGCGCCCGGAAAGCGCCGCGCGTCCATGCCGTGACGCCGCCGGCTCCATCACAGGAAGCCCGGCCCTCCCGAGGAGGACACGGGCTCCCCGCGGGCACCTCAGCCCGCGCGCTTGCGGCTGGGCGACTTCGCCCGCTTGGGCGCCTTGCTGGCACCGGACGCGGACTTCTTCTGCCCCGCGGACTTCTTCACGCCCGCGTCCTTCTTGCTCCGGGACTTCGACGCCGCCTTGGACTTGGACTTCGTCACGGACTTGGACTTCGTCGCGGACTTCTTGCGGGCGGGCGCCTTCTTCTCCGGCGCCAGGATGGTGCCCCGGCAGTTGGGCGCGCCGCAGCGGCACACGTAGAGGGCCTCGGCCTCGGGCCCCATGTCCGGGGTGCGCTCGTAGCCGTAGTCGTACACCAGCTCGTCGCCGGGCTCGATGGTGGTGATGGCGTAGATGTAGATGTGGCCCTTGTCGATGAGGGCCTCACAGTTGGGCGCGCACGAGTGGTTGATGTAGCGCGCCTCGTTGTGAACCGTCCCCGCGTCCAGCACCGTCCTCTTGTCGAGGTTGAACAGGAACGTGTGGTGCCGGTCCATCGCCTCGTCGTCGTAGCGGACGTCCGCTTCATCCTGCGTGATGCGCTCACCGAGGTACTCGATGATGCGCGTCCCCTTGCGGATGCGGCGGATGGCGAAGGCCCCCGTGCCCTGGATGGAGGACGGGTGCAGCTCGAAAGGAAGCGGCTTCGTGGAAGGAATGAAATTGGCTGAGGTCATGCGTATGTGAGCGGTCCGGGAGTTGACGTCGGCCAGGACGCTCCGGCTGCGGCGGTGTAGCGTGCACCAGTCCGACTTCCGATGAAAGGCGCACGATGATGCGGTGGTGGATCGTCCTGGGGGCTGTGAACGCTTTCCTCTCCGTGTCCGCGGGAGCCTTCGGAGCGCACGCGCTGAAGAGCCGGCTGCCCCAGGACCTTCAGGTCATCTTCGAGACCGGAGCGCGGTACCACATGTACCACGCGCTGGGCCTCATCGCGGTGGGGCTGCTGGGGCACTTCCGCCCCGCGTCGCTGCTCAACGGCGCGGGCTGGGCGATGATGGTGGGCATCGTCCTGTTCTCCGGGAGCCTCTACGCGCTCGCCCTGTCCGGCGTCCGGGTGCTGGGCGCCATCACCCCGCTGGGCGGGGTGGCGTTCCTCGCGGGCTGGCTGCTGCTCGCGGTGGCCGCCTGGCGTGCCACGAGCTGAGCCCGTGCTCACTCCCTCCAGGGCGGGGGGAGTGGGTAGTACCGGTCGAGGTCGTCGTGGTTGACGAAGCCACACGCCTCCCGTTGCACCATGAAGCACCAGCGCTGGTGCTCGGCCTCCTTGCGCAGGTCCTGGTGGCGGGCCAGCTGGGCGCGCCGGTCCTTCCCCGCGCGGGACTTGAGCTGAAGCTCCACCTGGGCCAGCTCCCCCAGCAGCGCCTCCAGCCTTGTTTCCAGTTTCCGAAGCGACGATGCGCGCTCTGCCTGGAACTCGGCTTCTAGCGCCTGAAGTGCGTTCGAGCGGTCTTGGAAAGCCATGGCCATCGATCTAACACCCACGCTCCCTCGCCGCCCGAGCCTGGCTGCTCCCCTGCCCATGCGCGCCATTCTCTTTGCTTCATTGCTCGCCACCCTCGTGGCGAACGCTGCCGAACCGACGCACATCGCCGCACCGGCGTCGTACCTGCTGCGCCCCGACCGCGTCTTCGACGGCGTCACGCCCAAGCCGCACACGGGATGGGTCGTCCTGGTGACGGGCGACCGCATCGTCGCCGCCGGCCCCGCGGCCCAGGTGAAGGCCCCCGAGGGAACGACGCTCGTGGACCTGAGCGGCACCACGCTGCTGCCCGGGCTCATCGAGGGCCACTCGCACCTGCTCCTGCATCCGTACAACGAGGCGTCCTGGAACGACCAGGTGCTGAAGGAGTCCCTGGCCCTCCGGGTGGCGCGCGCCACCAACCACGCCCGGGCGACGTTGGCGGCGGGCTTCACCACCGCGCGGGACCTGGGCTCCGAGGGCGCCGCTGACGCGGACGTGGGCATCCAGCAGGCCATCAACCAAGGCATCATCCCCGGCCCGCGCCTGCTGGTGGCCACGCGCGCCATCGTCGCCACCGGGAGCTATGCGCCCAAGGGCTTCGCCTCGGAGTGGACCGTCCCGCAGGGCGCGGAAGAGGCGGACGGCGTGGAGACGCTGACGCGGGTGGTGCGCGCGCAAATCGGCCGGGGCGCGGACTGGGTGAAGGTGTACGGCGATTACCGGTGGGGGCCCCACCACGAGGGCCGCCCCACGTTCTCGCTGGAGGAGATGAAGCGCATCGTCGACACCGCGCGCGACAGTGGCCGCCCGGTGTCCGTCCACGCGAGCACGCCGGAGGGCATCCGCCGGGCGGTGCTGGCGGGCGCCGCGAGCGTCGAACACGGCGACGAGGGGACGCCCGAGGTGTTCCGCTTGATGGCCCAGCGCGGCGTCTACCTGTGCCCCACCCTGGCCGCCACCGACGCGATGTTCGAGCATCGGGGCTACAAGCGCGGCGTGGACCCGGAGCCCCCGACGCTCCAGCAGAAGCGCGCCAGCTTCCGCGCCGCGCTGAGCGCCGGTGTCCCGATGTGCGCGGGCGGTGACTCCGGCGTCTTCCCGCATGGCGAGAACGCGCGCGAGCTGGAGTTGATGGTGGCCTACGGCATGACGCCCGCGCAGGCGCTCCGAGCGGCGACGTCCGGCAACGCGGCGATGCTCCAGCGCGAGGACCGGATTGGACAGGTGAAGGCCGGACTGCTCGCGGACCTCGCGGCGGTGGAGGGCGACCCGACGAAGGACATCCGCGCGCTGCGCAAGGTGCGGTGGGTGATGAAGGGCGGCGCCGTCGCGGTGGAGCGCCGCTGAGCGACGGGCGCCACGGCGCCCAGGCCGCCCCTGAAGGTGCCCTGGGGCGCCGTCCGCCGGTCCGCGGCGCTACGGACGCCGCACCTGCGTCACCGCCACCTGGGCATGGAGGCGCTCCACGTCCTCGCGGAGGCACAGGTCCGTCCCCTGCGTCAGCAGCGCGGCCGTGCCCGAGGCGATGCCCCAGCGCAGGGCTTCTTCCGGAGGATTGCCCCGCGCCAGCGCCAGCGTCATCCCCGCGACGAAGCTGTCACCCGCGCCCACCGAGCTGTGCGTCTTCACGGGCGGGGGCTCGGCCCGGAACTGGGCCTCGCGCGACGTCAGCAGCGCCCCGTCCGCGCCCATCGACACCGCCAACAGCTCCGCGCTCCCGCGGGCCACCAGCTCCCGCGCCGCGGCGGCCTGCGTGTCGAAGTCCTCGGCCGTGACGCCGCTGAGGTCCCGCAGCTCGCGGCGGTTGGGCTTGGCCAGATACACGCCCTCTTCCAGCGCGGCGCGCAGCGGGGGGCCGCTGGTGTCCACCACCACGCGCACGCCGAGGCGTTTGCCCAGCCGGGCCACGCGCGCGTAGAAGTCCTCGGGCACGCCGGGCGCCAGGCTGCCGCTGGCGACGATGAACGCGGCGCCCACGGCCACGTCGTCCAGCGCCTCGAGGCACCGCTGCCACTCGCGCTCGGACAGCGTGGGCCCGGGCAGGATGAAGCGGTACTCACGCGCGCCCGAGCCCTCCGCCACGGTGAAGCTCTCCCGGGTGCAGTCCCGCAGGGGGATGGAGCGGCGCAAGAGCCCCTTCTCCTCCAGCAGCTCCTCCAGCAGGCCGCCGGTGGCGCCGCCGCGCGTGTAGACGGCGATGGACTCGCCGCCCAGCTCGCGCACCACGCGCGCCACGTTGATGCCGCCCCCTCCCGGGTCCCTGCGAACGGGGCCACAGCGCAGCTTGTGCTCCGGGGTGACTTCCGGCACGGATGTGGCGACATCGATGGCCGGATTGAGCGTCAGCGTGACGATGTGGGGCATCTCGAACAGCCTCCTGAGCGCGTGGGGTCGAAAGCGCCGAGCCTGCCCCAGCCAGCGCGCCGCCGCCAGCCATCCGCGCCGCCCCGCGAACTCCGTCCCACGGGCAACACCCCACCCACGGAATGGGGGCGAAGGGGGTTGCCTTCCCAGGTAGGCCCGCGAAGATGCGCCCCCATGACACAGCTCCGTCGCCCCTCACGAGATGAGTTGGACGCAGCCACCGGCCGCACCATGCCGGACGTCATCGCCCCCCGGCTGCGCGTGCTCTTCTGCGGCATCAACCCGAGCCTCTACTCGGCGGTGGTGGGCTACCACTTCGCGCGGCCCGGCAACCGCTTCTGGCCCACGCTGCACGCCGCGGGCATCACACCGCGCACCTTCCTGCCCACCGAACAGGACGCGCTGCTGGCGCTGGGCTATGGCATCACCAACGTGGTGGACCGCGCCACCGCCACCGCGGACCTGCTGGCGCCGGGCGAGCTGGAGCGTGGCGCGAGGTCGCTCGAGGCCAAGGTGGCGCGCTACCAGCCCCGCTGCCTCGCGGTGCTGGGCGTGAGCGCCTACCGCACCGCCTTCGGCCGCCCCAAGGCGGCGCTGGGCCCGCAACCGGAGCGCATGGGGGACACCCGGCTCTGGGTGTTGCCCAATCCCAGCGGGCTCAACGCGCACTACCAACTGGAGGCGCTGGGCCAGCTCTTCTCCGAGCTGAGACGCGCCGTGGAGCAGGACTGACAGGGCGGAAGACTCCGGGTGTGGATGTGCGGACCCTCGCGCACCGCGACTTGACCCGTGGGTGCATCCGCGTGCGACGCTCCCCGCACAGGTTCCCCCCGACCTGTCCCGCAACAGGCGCCCCCACCTGGAGCAGACACCATGGCCTCGTCCGCATTCGCAGCCATCATGAACGTCTCGCAGCTGCTGTTGGAGAAGGGCTTCGAGCCCAAGACGGTCGCGGAGGCACTCGGAAAGGTCGGTGTCGCGCTCGACGTCGACCGCGTCTACATCTTCGAGAACGGCACCAGCCCCACCGGTGAGAGCCTGTGCAGCCAGCGCTACGAGTGGACCGCCGCCGCGGCGTCCGCGCAGCTCGACAACCCCGAGCTCCAGAACGTCCCCTACGCGGAGGTCCTCCCCTCGTGGGTCGCGCCCCTGTCGTCTGGCAAGCCCATCCAGGGCCCGCCCCGGGACTTCCCGTCGCCCGCGCGCGAGCTGCTGGAGAGCCAGGACATCCAGTCGCTGCTGGTCTGCCCCATCACCGTCGGCGGTGAGTGGTGGGGCTTCGTCGGCTTCGACGACTGCCGCGCCGAGCGCCAGTGGCCCCCGATGGAGGTCTCCGTGCTCCAGGCGCTGTCCAACGCGCTCGCCGGTTCGCTGCGCCATGCCCGCCTGCGCAACATGCTCTCCGGCGTGCAGTCCCAGCTGCGCACCATCATCCAGCGCTGCGAGACGACCGCGTCCTGACGCGACCCGCGCCCTCGAGGCTCAGCGGAGGATGCCCGCCTCGCGGGCGAACTCCGCCACCACCGGCGCCACCCGCTCGAACGCCGCGGCGTTGCAGGCCAGCAGGCCGCGGTGGTTCTGCAGCTCCGCGCCGTCGTAGGCGTACGGCGTGCCGCCCAGGTCCGTCAGGACGCCGCCCGCCGCGCGCAGCACGGCCTCCGGGGCGCAGTTGTCCCAGCGGTAGCTCTTGTCGCTGACGTGCAGGTAGAGGTCGGCGGCGGCCTCGGCCAGCAGGCCGCACTTGAGGCCCACCGAGCCGCTCGCCTGCTCGCGGGTGATGCCCAGGCGGCGCGCCACCGCGTCCGTCAGGCGCGAGCGGTGGGAGCGGGACACCACCAGCCGCAGCGCGGAGGGCTCCGCCGTGTCCGACACCCGCAGGGCACGGCGGCCCGCCGCGTCCTCCACGAAGCCCCCCTGCCCCACCACGCCCCCATACAGCCGGTCTCCCACGGGCCGGTAGACGACGCCCAGCGCGGGCCTGCCGCCGATGGCGAGCCCCACGTGGATGGCGAACTCGCCGTTGCGGTGGACGAACTCCTGGGTGCCGTCCATGGGGTCCACGAACCAGCAGCGCTCGAAGCGGCCCGCGCCCGCGCTGTTGTCGGACTCCTCCGCCACCACGCCGTCCGACGGGAAGGCGGTGCGCAGCGCGTCCACGATGAAGGCGTTGGCGCGCTCATCGGCTTCGGTGACGGGCCCCATGCCTCCCGCCTTGTCCTGGACGGCGAACGGCGTGGCGTAGACCTCCAGCAGGATCGCCCCGGCCTGGCGGGCGATGCGGCGAGCGGTGTCGAGTTCGGCGTCGAGCGTGTGCATGGGGAGGCTTCAGTCTGCCCCTCCCGCCGCCGCGCGTCACTTGGGACGAGGCTCCGGCGGAAGGTCGACGGTGAAGATGGCGCCGTGGCCCGGCCGGCTCTCCACCTGAATGGTGCCCCCGTGGGCCTCGACGAGCCTCCGGGTGATGAAGAGGCCGAGCCCCAAGCCCCCGTAGTTGCGGGACGCGGCGCGCTCGAAGCGGTCGAAGATGCGCGCCTGGGCCGCCAGCGGGATGCCCACGCCGTGGTCCTGCACGCGGATGCGGGCGCCCTCCTCCACGCGCGTCACCTCCATCCGGATGGGCGCGCCCGCGCCGTACTTCATCGCGTTCGTCAGCAGGTTGATCATCACCTGCTCCACCCGGAGCCGGTCCCACCGCCCCGGGACAGGCGTGGGCGCCAGCAGCTCGAACGCGCAGCCCGCCCGGACCATCTGCCCCCGCAGGTGCCCCGTGACGTCACGCGCCACCGCCGCCAGGTCCACGTCCTCGCGCCGCAGGTCGACCCGGCTCTCGTTGACGCGGGACACGTCCAGCAGGTGGTCCACCAGATGGGACAGGCGCCGGAGCTGGTCGCTGAAGACGTCCAGCATGGCGGAGACCTTGTCCGCCGGGACCTGACCGGAGTCCTGCTTCGCCAACGTGCGCCCCAACTGCTGCAAGCGCAGCTTCATGGAGGTGACGGGCGTCTTCAATTCATGGGAGGCGATGGACAGGAACTCGTCGCGCGCGCGAATGGACTCCTGCGCCTTGCGGTAGAGCTGGGCGTTCTCGATGGCGAAGGCCGCGCGCTGGCCCAGCTCCTCGGCCAGGGTGATTTCACGGGGGCCATAGGGCCGCCCCGCCTGCGCGGAGACGATGGACAACACCCCCAGCAGGGAGCCCCGCGCGCGAAGGGGAACGTTCAGGGACGCGTGCGCGCCGAGCGCCCGCAGGGATTGCCACCGCGCCTCCTTCAACGCCTCCGGCGCCAGCAGCGCCGAGGCTTCGGGTGACGTCGTGGAGCGCCCTGTCGCCAGGACCGCGTAGGGCCCGTCACGCGCCCCGGGCGCCGGCGGATGCACATCGAGGAACTTGCGCGCGGTGCGGCCCCCGTCCGGGTCGATGGAGGCCACCGCGACCGGGCGGAGGGCCGTCTCGCGGTCGAGCACGGAGACGATGCACAACGCGCCCAGCGTGGGCACCGACAGCTCCGCCGCCCGCTGCAGGATGGTCTCGGCGTCGAGCGAGGTCACGAGCGCCCGGCTCGCCTCCGCCAGGAACCGCTGGCCCAGCTCCATCTGCTTGAGCTCCGTCACGTCGGTGGAGATGCCGCACAGCGCGTACATCGTCCCGGACGAGTCGATGAGCGGGAACTTCTGCGTGAGGTGGGTGTAGATGCCGTCCGACAGGGGGAGGCGCTGCTCCCGCTGAATGGCCTCTCCGGAGTCGAAGACGGCCTGACTCGACCGGTGGAAGCCCTCCGCCAGCTCCGCGGGGAGGACCTCGGTCGTGAGCTTCCCGACGACCTCCTGGTAGGACTTGTGGAAGAGGCGCTCCCATTCGCGGTTCACGAAGATGTAGCGCTCTTGCCGGTCGATGATGAAGAAGACGGAGTTGGCGTTGTCGAGGATGGCGCGCATCCGCTTCTCGCTCTCGACGAGCGCGTCCTCCACGCGCTTGCGCTCCGTCACGTCCGTCAGCACCGCGAGCGAGCGGACCACCTTCCCGGAGGCGTCCCGTTCGGAGATGGCGGAGAGCAGGATGTCGAGCACCTCTCCGTTCTTCTTCATGATTTGATACGGCACATCCTTGCAGACGCCCGTCTTGAAGAACTCGGGCAGGACGTGCTCACGCGCGTACCGCCGGGACGCCGGCGTGAAGAACTCCACGGAGCGCCGCCCCAGGACCTCCTCGCGGGCATACCCCAAGGTGCGCAGCCAGAACTCACTGACGCTGACGAGCCGCCCCTCGCTGTCGATGGAGTGCATCATCGCGGGGGTGTTCTTGTAGAGCCTCCGGTACTTCTCCTCCTCCTCGCGCAGCGCCGCCTCCGTCTGCTTGATGGCGGTGATGTCCCGGAACACGGACACCGCGCCGTACGGTTCACCCGCCGAGTCCAGGAGCCTGCGCGCCCCCACCAGCAACCAGAGGCCGCGCGGATGGCGGGCGTTCCGGACGAAGACCTCCGCCTGGTCCACCGCCTCGCCCCGGACGAGCGCCCGGCCGAGGGGAAGCTCCTCGACGGGATAGGGCGTGACGGTGTCGGGGAGGTAGAGGCCGAAGTGCTCCGACCACTGGGACACGGGGAGGTCCTGCGGCGGCATGGCGCCGAAAATCTGCTGGGCCATGGGGTTGAGCAGGACGAAGCGCCCTTGCCCATCCACCACCGAGACGCCGTCCCCCATGTTGAGGAAGACGGCCTCCAGGATGCCGAGCGGACTGCCTCCATCCCCGTCCGCCGTCATGCGGCCCGGCGCCCGTGAGGAATCGTCCCGGGCGGGTGGCGCGGACATCGAAGTGCTGTGGTCCAAGTGGTCCATCCGGAGGCCGCGGCGAAGCGCAAGGAGGCAGCCAGACGCCCTCCGCGTTGACGTGCCTCCCTCCCGCCAACGATTGCTGGACGCCCTTCCCACCAACAATGTTGTCTCGTGGCCATGCCGCCAAGCCGCCCCTTCCGCCGAGGTCATCGCCCGGTGGTGAAGCCCGGTATAGGAAGGCGCCCGCCCACTGCCTCGGAGCCAACATGCCCGTCACCCTTCGTCCCGCCCAGCCCTCGGATGCGCCCACCCTGGGCCGCATGGGCGCGGCGCTCGCCCGGCAGCACCACGCGTTCGACAGCGCACGCTTCATGCTTCCGGAGGACGTGGAGTCCGGCTACCAGTGGTGGCTGGGCCGCGAGGCGAAGAAGGCGGACGCGGTCGTCCTGGTCGCGGAGCTGGACGGCGAGGTCGTGGGCTATGCCTACGGCCGCGTCGAAGCCGTGGACTGGAATGCCCTGCTGGACCGCAGCGGCGCCTTTCACGACATCTGGGTGGACGAGAAGGCCCGCGGCACGGGCGTGGGGGCCCTGCTCGCGGAAGAGATGATGAGGCGCCTCACGGCCCTGGGCGTGCCGCGGGTCGTCCTGCACACCGCGGCGAAGAACGCCAACGCGCAGCGCCTGTTCGCGAAGCTGGGCTGGCGCCCCACCATGGTGGAGATGACCCGCGAGGCGCCCCCCTCCGACGACGCGCCCTGATTTCCGTCAGGGGCCGTGCAATCCCCCCGCCCTCCCGCCGTACATTCCCGTACGAAGAGGGAGAGGCCGCATGCGTGCTTTGAAATCGAGTGTCGTGGGCGCCGTCGTGGCGCTGGTCCTGGTCGCTCCGCTGGCGGAGGCCGCCTCCAAGAAGCAGGAGGTGGAGCGGTACGTCGGCAAGTTCCACCAGCTGGGCCTCTTCAACGGGACGGTGCTGGTCGCCAACGAGAGCGGCGTCCTCCTCAAGAAGGGCTACGGGTCCGCGAACCTCGAATGGAACGTGCCCCACACGCCGGACACGAAGTTCCGCATCGCCTCCATCACCAAGTCCTTCACGGCGACGGTCATCCTGCAGCTGGCCGCGGAGGGGAAGCTCCAACTGGACGACCCCCTCACGAAGCACCTGCCCGACTACCGCAAGGACACGGGTGACCGCGTCACCATCACCCACCTGCTGAACCACACCTCCGGCATCCCCAGCTACACGGCGCAGGCCGACATCATGAAGGACGCGAACGGCACCGGCGGCGTCGCGGCGTTCGTGAAGCGGGCGTGCAGTGGCGACCTGCAGTTCGAGCCCGGAACGAAGTTCGCGTACAACAACTCGGGCTACTACCTGCTCGGCGCCATCATCGAGAAGCTCACGGGGCAGACGTACGCGGAGGCCGTGCAGGCGCGCATCCTGGGCCCCCTGGGGATGAAGGACTCCGGCTACGACGTGGGCACCACGGTGCTGCCCAAGCGCGCCAGTGGCTATGCCACGAAGCCGGGTGGCATCAGCAACGCGGACTACCTGAACATGGAGGTCCCCTACGCCGCGGGCGCGCTGTACTCCACGGTGGAGGACCTCTACCGCTGGGGCCAGGCCTTCTACGGCGACACGCTGATGCCCGCGGCGCTCAAGCAGAAGATGCTCACCCCGGGCCTCGAGCACTACGGCTTCGGCTGGGTCATCGCCCCCATGAAGATGCATGACGGCAAGACGATGGTTCCGAGCGTCTTCCACAGCGGCGGCATCAACGGCTTCTCGTCCCTCCTGGTGCGTGTGCCCGAAAGCAAGGAGACCGTCATCCTGCTCGACAACATGACCCACGGCGGCCTGCAGGAGATCGCGGGCGGCGTCGTGAGCATCCTCCATGGCATCACGCCCCGTCAGCCGCGGATGCCCATTGGCCAGGTGATGATGGAGGCGCTCGGCGAGGGCTCCGCCGCCCAGGCCATCTCCACCTACCGCACGCTCAAGAAGACGAAGGAGGCCCAGTACGACTTCGGCGAGCAGCACCTCAACACGGTGGGATACAACCTCCTGCGGACCGGCCGCACCGCGGATGCCATCGAGCTGTTCAAGCTCAACGTGGAGATGTTCCCCACGGGGGCCAATTGCTACGACAGCCTCGGCGAGGCGTACGCGGCGAACGGCGACAAGGAATTGGCGCTCGCGAACTACCGCAAGTCCCTGGAGCTGGACCCCAAGAACGAGAACGCGGTGAAGATGATCAAGGAGCTCGAAGCGCCCGCTGCGAAGCAGTGAGCCTCGCGACGCAGGTGCCGCTCCGGAGCGACTTCCACCGGAGCGGCGCAAGCGACCGGACAGAAACCCTGCCTACCTGAGCCGCGTCGGCGGCCCCACTGTCTCGCACGGCTGCCGACGCCAGGCCTCGGAAACCTGCGGCGGTGGCCGCATGCCGAAGGTGAACGACCTTGAGGTCTGGGGGTTGGGTGCGACCGGATGGCGCCGCCCGCATCCAGGAGGCGCCATCCACTCACGGGTGCCTCAGAACGGCATCAGGTAGTCGATGACGATCTGTCCGTGGCCCGTGCCGACGTCGAGCTCATCCCAGGGGTTGGCACCCGCGTTGTACGAGCCGCCGCCACCGCCACCCCCGCAGTTCGTCGCCGCGCCACCCGCGCCGCCGCCGCTGAAGCCGCCGCCGCCACCGGCCGCGCCACCCGCGCCACCGCCGCCGCCGAAGCCACCGTTGCCGCTGAGCGTGCCCGTGCCGCCCGCGCCCCCCGCGCTGATGGCCGTGCCACCATGGCCGCCGCCAGAGCCCGGGCCGTTGGCCCCCGTCCCGCCCGAATGCGTCAGGCCCGCGCCGCCGCCACCGCCGCCGTGGAAGCCCTGCACACCGCCCGCGCCGCCGCCCTGGTTGCTGCCACCGCTCGCGCCAGGGCTGCCGTTACCCCACGTGCCATCCAGGTTCAGCGCGCCGCCCCAGGCGTTGAAGCCATTGCAGCCCGCGCCACCGCCGCCGCCCGCCGCCACCATCAGCGACGACAACGACGCGAGGCCCGTCCCACGCCACGCGAACGAACCACCCCCACCGCCGCCATTGGTGCCATTGGCACCGGCGCCACCCACCAGCAGCGTCAGCTGCTCTCCCGCCGTCACGTTGAACGTGCCACGGATGGACGCGCCCAGCCCCGCCCCCGCGTGGTTGAAGGCGTTCCCGCCTCGTGCCCCCACCGCGCGCACCGTCACCGCGCTCACGTTCGCCGGCACCGTGAAGGTCTGCAGCCCGCCGGTGTAACCGAACGTCTGGCTTTGCGGCGACTGCGCGAAGGCGGAGCTCCCCAGGAGCCCCGCGGCGAACACCGCCGACACCGCGACAGCTCTCGATACACCCCGGGCGTCAGGACACAGCTTCCTCATCATGTGACTCCCCCTCTGGAGGTCATGCGTGGCCAGGAACGGCCACCGCGGCGCCGCGAGAGCAAGCCGCGCGCCACTCAACGTCCGCCAGGAGTTCACTCTGAGTCATGCGCCCCGCCCGATTGCCTGGGCCGCGCGGTGCGTCTTCCCGAGACACACGCGCGTTCCAATAGGAAGCAACCGGGCCGCGCGGGCGGGTGCCGCCCAGGATGGCGGCACCCGGCACGTCCGTCAGGCGGGGACTACTTCCCCTTGCCCTGCTCCTTCGTCCACGAGTCCTTCAGCGTCACCGTGCGGTTGAAGACGGGCTTGCCCGGCTTCGAGTCCTTCGGGTCCACGTAGAAGTACCCGGTGCGCTCGAACTGGAAGCGCGACTCCGTGGCGGCGTCCGCGAGCATCGGCTCGATGCGGGCATCGCGCAGCGTCTGCAGGCTGGCCGGGTTGAGGAAGGTGGTGAAGTCCTTTGCGTCGTCCGCGTCCGGCGCCTCCACGGAGAAGAGCCGGTCATAGAGCCGCACCTCGGCGACGGGCGCGCTGCCCGGCACCCAGTGCAGCGTGCCCTTCACCTTGCGGCCATCCGGCGCGTTGCCGCCGCGCGTGGCCGGGTCGTACGAGCAGCGCAGCTCCACCACGTTGCCCGCGTCGTCCTTGATGACCTTCTCGCATTTGATGAAGTACGCCGAGCGCAGCCGCACCTCCTTGCCGGGCGACAGCCGGAAGAAGCCCTTGGGCGGCTCCTCCATGAAGTCATCCGCCTCGATGTACAGCTCGCGCGAGAAGGGCACCTGGCGCGTCCCCATCTCCGGCTTCTGCGGGTGGTTCTGCACCTCCAGCGTCTCCGTCTGCCCTTCCGGGTAGTTCTCCAGCACGACCTTCAGGGGCCGCAGCACCGCCATGGCGCGCGGGGCCGTCTCGTTGAGGTCGTCGCGGATGCACAGCTCCAAGAGCCCCATGTCGATGAGCTGCTGCGCCTTGCTCACGCCCACGCGTGTGGCGAAGTCGCGGATGGACGCCGGGGTGAAGCCGCGCCGGCGCAGACCGCTGAGGGTCATCATGCGCGGGTCATCCCAGCCCGACACGAACCCCTCCGTCACCAGCTTGAGCAGCTTGCGCTTGCTCATCACCGTGTAGTTGAGGTTCAGCCGGTTGAACTCGTACTGATAGGGCCGGTCCCCGCTGACGAGGCTGTCGACAATCCAGTCGTACAGCACGCGGCGGTTCTCGAACTCCAACGTACAGACGGAGTGGGTGATGCCCTCGATGGCGTCCGACAGGCAGTGCGCGAAGTCGTAGAGCGGGTAGATGGGCCACGCGTCGCCCGTGCGGTGGTGGTGCACATGGCGGATGCGGTAGATGGGCGGGTCGCGCAGCACCGGGTTGGGCGACGTCATGTCGATCTTCGCCCGCAGGGTGTGCTGGCCGTCGGAGAACTCGCCCGCGCGCATGCGGTGGAAGAGGTCCAGGTTCTCCTCGACGGAGCGCTCGCGGTACGGGCTGTTGCGGCCCGGCGTGGTGAAGTCGCCGCGGTACGCGCGAATCTCGTCCGGGGACAGGCTGCACACGTAGGCCTTGCCCTGCTTGATGAGCTGCACGGCGAAGTCGTAGAGCTTGGGGAAGTAGTCGGAGGCGAAGAACTTCCGGTCCTCCCACTCGAAGCCCAGCCACTTCACGTCACGCTGGATGGACTCGACGTAATCGGTGTCCTCGGTGACGGGGTTCGTATCGTCGAAGCGCAGGTTGCACTTCCCCCCGTACTGCTGCGCCAGCCCGAAGTTCAGGCAGATGGACTTGGCGTGGCCGATGTGGAGGTAACCGTTGGGCTCGGGCGGGAAGCGGGTGTGCACGCGGCCCGCGTGCTTTCCCGTCCGCTGGTCTTCCTCGATGATTTCCTGGAGGAAGTTCAGGCCCTGCGTTTCGTTCGTCGTCGTCATGATGGGGGTGAATCCTCGTGAAGCAGCCGGGGGCCGGCAAGGGATTCCTACCTCATGCGCCCCCGAAGGGGCATGGCTGTCTCGCCAGACGCCCCCGACGTCAACCTCACGGGGGCCCCCATTTCATTCCGCCACCAGAGGGCAGGGAGCCGGGCCCCCCGCCCGCTGTCAGAGTGACGAGAGCAGGCGCTCCCAGGCCGTCAGGGCGCGCTCCGAGGACAGCTCCTCGGCGCGCCGCCGGGCCCGGACGGACAAATCCTCGCGGTGCGCCGCGTCCTGGACCACGCGGCCCAGCGCGTCCGCCAGCGCCCGCGGCTGCTCCATGGGCACCAGGACGCCGTGCTGGCCGTGCTCCAGCACCTCCGCGGGACCCGACGGGCAGTCAGTGCTGACGACGGGGCAGCCCAGCGCGAGCGCCTCCAACAGCACCATGGGCAGGCCCTCGAAGCGCGAGGACAGCACGAAGGCGGCCGCCCGGCGCATGAGCGCGTGCGGGTTGGGCGTGAAGCCCGGCAGGAAGACGGAGTCCTCCACGCCCAGGGACGCCACCAGCGCCTTCAGCTCCCCCTCCAGCGAGCCTTCGCCCAGGATGAGCAGGTGGTGGTCCACCCCCGCCTGCCGCATCAGCGCGTGGCCGCGGATGAGCACGTCGAAGGCCTTCTGGTGCTCCAACCGGCCCACCGCGATGATGACGGGCTTGCGGTAGATGGGCTCGGCCCACTGCGGCAGCGGCTGCTCCCCGGCGAGACGCACCTTCTCGCCATCCACGAAGTTGGGGATGACGTGCAGCTGCTCGGGCCGCACGGGCACCAGCGCCTGGAAGGCCTTCGCGGAGTCGTGGCCGCACGCGACGATGCCGCTCATGCGCGGGTAGAGCCACCGCAGCCCCCAGAGCTGCCGCCGGGGCTGCTCCAGGTGGAAGGCGCCCCAGTCGAAGTGGATCATCCCCACCACGGGCTTGTTGAGCAGCCGCCCGGCCAGACACGCCAGCAGCGCCGCGCGGCCCTCCTGCCCCGCGACGATGACGTCCACGTCACGGGCCTCCTGCACCAGCCGCCAGAAGAAGCGCGGCAGCATGCCCCGCCGGTACTCGAAGGCATCGGTGCCCCACACCACCTGGGTGCGCTGGGGAATCCGGTCGCTCTGGCTCTTGGGATGCGGGCGGTGGTGGAAGAACATCTTCGTGTCGAACCGGCCGGGGTCCAGCCCCGCCAGCACGTTGCACACCGACCGCTCGATGCCACCGGAGCCCAGGAACACCAGCGTGAACAACACGCGCTTCCGGGCCGGCGCCGGGGGCGGCTCCCCCTGTGTCTTGACGAGCATCACCCGCACTCTCGAAGGCGCGCCTCGTGGCGCCGTGGTCCAGGACCTCTGGAGCGCCAGGACTCCCCCCGGCTCCGACCTGCCTCGTCGTCGGTCTAATCAACTTGTACTCGCTCCGCCACTCCCAGGCTCGGCTAGTGTCCGCTTTATTCCCAGTCATCCTGAATTATCCGTGAAAACACGTACTCAACTCCACCGTGTCATCGTGCTGGCGCCCCTGGTCCTGCTGCTGGCGGCGGCGGGCTACTTCGCCGTGAGCGGCCACCGGATTGGCCAGGGCCTGCTGCATCCGCGGCCCATCGCCGCGCAACGTCCCGCGCCGGAGCTGCCGGGGCGGGAGGACGTGTCCTTCACCACCTCGGACGGTGTGGTGCTGCGAGGCTGGTACGTGCCGTCACGCAACCGCGCGGCGGTGGTGCTGGTGCATGGCTTCGCGGACAACCGCGCGCAGCTCCTCTTCGAGGCGCGCACCCTCATCGCCTCCGGTTACGGCGTGCTGATGTTCGACCTGCGCGCGCACGGCGAGAGCGGCGGCGACACCGTGACCTGGGGCGACCGGGAGCGGCGCGACGTGACGGCGGCGCTCGACTTCGTGTCACGGCGGCCGGACGTGGACCCGGAGCGGCTGGGGCTCTTCGGCTTCTCCATGGGCGGCACCACGTCCCTGCTGGTGGCCAGCGAGGACGCGCGGGTGAAGGCGGTGGCCGCCGCGGGCGCGTACCCCGCGCTCGAAGCGGACATCCAGTCGGGTTATGGCAAGTGGGGCGCGCTGAGCGCCGAGCCCGTGCTGTGGACGCTGCGGCGCGCGGGCGTGAGGGTGGACGCGGTGCGGCCCATTGACGGGATGTGCCGGCTGAGCGGCCGGCCGCTGCTGCTCGTCAACGGCGACGTGGACCCGGACGCGCCCGCGAAGCTGCAGGCCAGCCTCTTCCAGGCCGCGTGCGAACCCAAGTCGCTCTGGGTCGTCGAGGGCGCGGGCCATGGCCAGTACGCCCGCGTGGCCCCGGAGGAGTACGCGCGCCGGTTGCGCCAGCACTTCGACGGGGCGCTCGGCGTGCCGCCTCAGGTGTCGTCGGAGGAGGCCGGGGCCCAGTGAGGCGCGGCGTCCAGCGCGGGCCGCGTCTCCAGCAGCTCGTGCGGCCGGAAGGCGCCCTTGTAACGCAGTGACGCGCAGTCCTGGACGCGGTAGCCCAGGTAGACGTGCGGGATGCCGCGGGCCTGGGCCAGCTCCACCTGGCGCACCACGTTGGCCGTGCCCAGCGACAGGTGCGCGTAGGCGGGGTCGTAGAAGAAGTACACCGCGCTCCAGGCGCGCGGCGTCTCGTCGCTGATGCCCACGCCCACCAGGCGGGGCCCGCCCTCCGCGCCGTCGTCGTACCAGGCCACCTCGCGGGCGGAGGGATGCGGATAGGAGAACTGGAGCGAGTACTCGCGCGCGGTGATGGGCGACGGCGACCATTCGCGCGCCACCTCGCGCTCGGAATGCCACTGCCGGTACAGGGCGAGCCGCGCGTCGTCCACCCGAGGCGTCCCCACCTCCACGCGCAGGTGCGCGCACGCCGCGCGGGCCCGCCGCTGGCTGCGATTGGGCCGGAAACCGGCCACCGGGATGCGCAGCGACACACAGGCCCGGCAGTCCGCGCAGGCTGGCCGGAAGTACACCAGCCCGAAGCGACGCCAGCCTCGCACCAGCAGGTGCTCGTACTCCTCCGGGGTGACGTCCTCCAACACGAGGTTCTCGAGCGACGCCTGCCGCTCCGGCAGGTAGCTGCAGGGCCGAGGCGGCTCGACTTCGTGGGCCAGAAGGAACGCCATGGGAGGGCTCTTTCCTGTCGCGAGCCGCGTCCGGCGTCAAGTCTGACCCAGTGGCCCGAAACCTCCGCGAACAGCCAACCACACGTCACGCCCGAGTGACACGCGTCGTTTTCCCCACGCGTCCCGGCCCGTCCGCCGGGCTGGCATGACGCCTGCAAAACCCACGAGCAGCTTCGCTGGCGCGGAGCAGGAGGATGACCATGGCCCGGCACCCCAAGCAGCCCTCGAAAAACCGCCTCGCGCACTGGGACTTCGGTCGCGCGCAGAGGGTGATTCGCGTGGCGACGGGCAGCCTGAGCTGGACGGGCGCCAGCATAGCAGCAAGTCCCCGAGTCTCAGCAAACCGACAAAACCAAGACATTCCGGTCCTGGTTGCGGCGGCACATGCACAGGTCGAAAACGACCCCGAGGACCTCTTCGGAGGTGATTTCGACCTCGCGTTCGCGAGCTACTGATGTGACGGGTTTGCACCCGCCTCCACGGCTTCTCAGTCGTGGCCGCCACCGCGTATAAGTCCGGCATGTCCGTGATTGACGTCTCGGTGGTGATGCCCACCCACAAGCGGGAGAAGGAAGTGGTGGAGGCCATCCGGTCGGTCCTCCGCCAGGAAGGGGTGAGCGTCGAGGTCCTCGTCCTGGACGACACCCCCGAGGGCACGGCGCGCGAGGCGGTGGAAGGGCTGAAGGACGACCGGGTCCGCTACTGGGTGAACGACCCGCCCTCGAAGGGCCGCCCGGCGGTGGTGCGCAACCACGGGGCCACGCTGGCCCGCGGCCGGTACCTGCACTTCCTGGATGACGACGACATGCTCGCCGAGGGCGCGCTGCACGCCATGGTGAGCGCGCTGGACGCGCGGCCGGACGCCGGCGTGGCGGTGGGCTGGGTGGTGCCCTTCGGCGACGACGCGGACTGGCTCAAGGACAAGAGCGAGTACTTCGAGTGGGCGGCCCAGGTGGGCGCCAGCACCCCCAACAGCGCGTGGACGGTGGCCCACATCCTCTTCCGCGGCACCCTGTACGTGAACTCCGCGTGCATGGTGCGCCGCGAGCACTTCGCGCCGCTGGGCGGCTTCGACGCCAGCATCCCCGTGTATGAGGACGTGGACTTCTACCTGCGCGGCATCCGCGCCTACGGCCACGTCTACGTCAACCGGCCCATCCTGCACTACCGCACCGGCCGCCCGTCGCTGATGCACAACCTGGGCAAGGACGGCACGCTGGTGGTGCAGTCCAACGAGATGATTCACGGCAAGTACCGCAAGACGAACGGCATGCTGGAGTACCGGCTCATGCAGGCCGCCCTGCGGGTGCTGCCCTTCGAGGTCGCCCGCCGCCTGCCGCTGCGCCTGCGCAACCAGGGCCGCGTGTCATGAGCCTCAAGAGCCGGCTGCTCGGAACGGCCAAGCGCCAGGTGAAGCAGACGCTGCGCCCGGTGCTCCAGAAGGCCATGACGCCCGCGCGCACGTCCGTGCCCGCGTCGCACTGGGGCCTGCAGACGCTGCCCGGCCAGGGCCTGTCGCTGGAGGGTGTGCCGCTTGCGGGCCTGGTGGAGCGCTGGGGCTCGCCGCTGCACGTGGTGCACATGGCGGCGCTGCGCCGCAACGCGGAGCGCTTCCTCGCGGTGCCGCCGGGGCGCACGGGCGGCTGCGAGGTCTATTACTCGTACAAGACGAACCCGGTGCCGGGCGTGCTGTCCTTCCTGCACGGCCTGGGCGTGGGCGCGGAGGTCATCTCCGCCTATGAGATGTGGCTGGCGCTGAAGCTGGGCGTCCCGGCCGACCGCATCGTCTACAACGGCCCGGTGAAGTCGGAGGCCTCGGTGCGCGAGGCCATCACCCGCGGCATCCAGCTCCTGGCCGCCAACCACGCGGAGGAGATCGCCGTCTTCGCCCGGCTCGCCGCCGAGCTGGAGCGCCGCCCGCGCGTCGCTGTGCGGGTGACGACGGGCAGCGGCTGGACGGGGCAGTTCGGCACGCCCATCGCCGGGGGCGCCGCGCTGCGGGCCTACCAGCAGGCGCGCGCCTCGCGGAACCTGGATGTGGTGGGCCTGCACGCGCACCGCGGGGAGACCATCCGCACCGAGGGCGACCTCACGGCCTTCGTGGAGGCGGTGCTCGACTTCACGGACACGCTGCACCAGGAGCTGGGGCTGGATTTGGAGGTGCTGGATTTGGGCGGCAGCCTCAACACGCCCACCGTCGAGCACATCGCCGAGCGCGACTGGCGCCTCAACCTCACCTTCTTCCGCGACGTGCCCGCGCCCGACCCGGCGGCGTCGCTGTCCATCGAGCGCTACGTGGCACTGGCGGTGGAGCTGGTGGAGTCGCACTACGCGCGCCGGGGCCGTCAGCGCCCCCGCATCTTCCTGGAGCCGGGCCGCGCCATGACGGGCGACACGCAGCTGTTGCTGGGCCGCGTGCACGCGCTCAAGGCGGGTGAAGACAGGACGTGGGCGGTGCTGGACGCCGGCATCAACCATGCCGAGTGCGTGCGCAACGAGTACCACCAGCTCTTCCACGTGGACCGGCCGGACGCACCCGCGGACAAGATCTACACGGTGGTGGGCCCCATCTGCACGCCGGGCGACACGCTGTACCACGCCAAGCGCCTGCCGGACCTGCGCGTGGGTGACACGCTGGCCATCATGGACGCGGGGGCCTACTTCGTGCCCTTCGCCACGTCCTTCTCCTATCCGCAGCCAGCCATCATCGCGCTGGAGGATGGCCAGGAGCGGCTGCTGCGGCGCGCGGAGACGTTCGACGACCTGGTGACGTTCGACGCCACCGTCCCGAGCACCGCGCTCACCGGTTGAGCACCATCATCCGGATGAAGGCCCGGGGGTGGCGCGCGGAGCCGTAGAGAATCTGCGCCACCTCCACCGCGGTGGGCATCAGGTCGTCCGAGTCGATGAGCGGGTCCACCGCCGTGTCGCGGTGCTCGCCCAGCCAGCGCCGCCACTGCCGCGCCTCGTCCACGGGGAGCGCGCCGGACAGGCGCTGGAGGTTGAGCAGCATCTCCAAGGCGATGCGGTTGCAGAACACCTCGCCGTTGCCGCGCCAGTCGCGCGCGGCCTTCAACTCGCGGCGCAGCGCGTCCGTGTCGCCCAGCGCGGCGTGGTAGGCCAGCAGCGGCAGCGGCAGGCCCCGGGCGATGTCGAAGCCCATCTGCCCGTAGTAGCGCGGGTTGAAGTCGATGAGGAGGAAGTCGTCCTGCGTCTGGATGAACTCCACCTCGAAGACGCCGTGGTAGCCCAGGTGCTTGCACAGGCGCTGGAGCCCCGCCGCCAGCTCCTCGCGCACGGGCGCGGACTCGAAGCACACGCCCACGCCCAGGCGCCGGGGACGCTGGAGCACCTTCATGGCGCCGCGCACCTCGAACAGCTCACCGGACGCATCCACGAAGCCGGAGAGGCTGTAGATGCCCTCCGCGGCCTCCGGATGGAACTCCTGCACCATGGGGCGTGACACCGCGGCGTCGAAGCGCACCAACATGGGCGCGTACCCGTCCCGCGAGAAGGCGCGGTACTCCTCCGCGAGCTGCCCGGGCGCCTGCACCGGCTGCCCCTTGCGGTGCGTGGAGTAGAGAATCTGCGTGGTGGGCTTGATGAGGACGGGGAAGCGGGCCTCGCGCGCCACCGCGTCCAGGTCCGCCTCCGACTCCGGGAACCAGGTGCGCGGCAGCTTCAGCCCCACCGCCTGCCCGGCCTCGTGGAGCTTGCGCTTGTTGAGCAGGCCGTAGACGGCGTCGATGCCCGGGTCGTAGAGGTGGAAGTAGCGCGACAGCTCCTCGCGGTGCAGCGACACCAGCCACGCCAGCTCGTCGCTCGTCGGGTAGAGCACGTGCTGGAGCGGCTCGCGCCGGCCCAGGTCCATCAGCCACGCGACGAAGGCCTCGGGCTGGGACTCCGGGGGGCACTGGACGCGGCGGCCCACGTAGCGGGACCAGCTGGCGGGCCCCAACTTGCCGGGGTCCGCCACCGTGACGTCGATGCCGTTGCGGCCAAAGCAACGCGCGGCCGCGAGCGTGCCGTAGAAGCCCGCCGAGAAGAGCAGCACGGACGGCCGGCCCTCCACGCGAGTCCGAGGTGCCTGCTCCACCATGGCGGTCTCAATCTCCTGCTGCAGTCCCGGCACGCCTCCCTCACCCGCGTGACGCGAGCAAGGCGCCGCCGGGCGGGCCGCGCCGACACCTGACGAGCTCGCGGACATCGCCGCGGAGAGGAGGGAAAAGATGTGCCGTTTCATGTCGTAGTCGGGCCCCGCATCCGCGCCTGCACGCGGGGATGACGAGGGCCTCCGGATTTCCCGCGCGCAGGATAGCCGCACGCCCCCCCACTTGGCTCCTGTCCCCGCGCGCTCTTCTTTTCCGAGAGAGAAGCCGCGGCGATTGTCGTCAGGAACAGACACCCTCCTTGGGCCTCCAAAGAACATAGCCGTGGGAACCCAGCCACGGGTCCACATCCACTCCGTCCACGCGCGCCGCCAGCCTCGGGGTGGTCTCGCGAAAAACATCGGGTGGGTGTGAATGACCCGAGTCACGCGCCTCTCGCCACGCGGCGGTCCAGGCCGAGAAGAAGTCGTGGATGGGCTCACCCGCACGCACCCGGCGGCGCAAGTCTCGCGGCAGCCAATCGCGGAACAGCACGGGCGCGAAGCCGTGGCTGAAGTCCGTGTGGAACAGCAGCCCCTCCCGGAAGGGCAGGTCGTCCGGCGCGTCGGTGCGACGCCGCAGCAGATGTGCGGAGAGCACCGCGCCCGTCGCATCCGCGCTGCCCTCCACCAGCAGGCCGGAAGTCAGCAGGTAGCGGGACAGGGTGCGGTGGACCTCGGGGACTCGCTCCGCGGGCCCCTGACGGAGCAGGTTCATGGCCCGCACCAGCCTCGCGGGCTCATGGGCCTGGAGCGGGAGGTCGAAGCCGCCCTGGCGGAAATGGGTGCGGGCGCCCGCGTCCACCTGCGCCGCCGCGGCGCGGTCCGCGTCCAGCTCCACGCCCACCACGGGCAGCTCCGGGTTGAGGGCGCGAAAGGCCTGAGCGCTCTCCAAGGTCGTCCACGGGTGCTCGCCAAATCCCACGTCGGCGAAGACGGCCTGGGCCCAGGGGCCGTCGCGGCGCTCGAGCAGGGCCTGCTCGAAACGGCACAGGTACACGTCCAGCGCGCGCAAGCGCCCGCGCGACGTCCGCCCACGTGTCTTCGTGTCCAGGGACGACATGGTGCGCTCATGGGCGACTCGCGCGGGGACGTCAAGCCCGGGCAGGCCCGCCAGGTCCGTGGTTTTCACCCGACGCGGCGGCCTCTTAGAGTGGGAATACCGTGGAAGCCTCCTCCGCCCTGCCCTGCCCTCGCTGCCAGTCGCCCCGCGCCGCCGGACCGGAATGCCCTCGGTGCGGCATCATCTACGCCAAGGCCGATGCCCGGGCCGCCCAGCAGCGTGAGCACGAGGTCCCCCCACCGCCCGAGGAGGCACCGCCGCTCGTCGACCCCGCGTGGCTGGCGACGCCGGACCTGCGCTCGGACGTGCTTCCCCCGGAGACGCCCGCGTGGGACGTCGACGCCGAGGAGGCCGCGCTCGAGCACCGCCTGCGCACCTGGGCCCTCCCCGTGGCGCTCCTGGTGGCGTTCTTCGCGGTGAAGGGCAACTTCAGCGGGTCCCTGGTCCGGCTCATCACCATGCCGTTCCATGAGCTGGGCCACGCCATCACGGCCTGGTTGTGCGGCGAGGCCGCGCTGCCCACGCTGTGGAAGACGGTCCACTTCGGACGCGCGCCCCTGCTCTCGCTGCTCCTCGCCGCGGGGTTGGGACTGCTGGTGTATGTGAACTGGAAGCGCCGCCGGTGGGTGTGGGTGGCGAGCGGCGCGTTCGTGCTGACCGTTCAAGCCGTGTGCACGCTCCTCCTGTCCGCGCGCACGGTGGACATGCTCATCGTCTTCAACGGCGACGCCGGGATGATGGTGCTGGGCACGGCGTTGATGTTGTCGTTCTACGCCCCTCCTGGAAGCTACATCCACCGCCAGGCGCTGCGCTGGGGCTTCCTTCCACTGGGCGCGCTGTCCCTCATGGACGGCTTTGACACCTGGTGGCAGTCGAAGCGGAACTTCAACGCCATCCCCTTCGGGCGCAGCGAGGGCATCGGCCTGAGCGACGCGAGCCGGCTCTCTGGAACCCATCAGTGGGGGGACGAACAGCTCGTCCGCCGCTTCCTCATGGTGGGCGTGCTCTGCCTCGTGTGCGTCGCGGTGGTGTACGCGGTGATGTTCATCCGAGGCCGGGCGCGACTGACGGCGCGCTGAGCCCCTTCACGCCGCCGTGCCGAAGGGCCACGTGAAGCCGGGGTGGCGCAGCACCTCCGGCGCGCGTGCCCCGCGCCACCGCAGCGACTCGCCCGGACGCAGCACCAGGGGCCGTGGCGCGTCCTTCACGGCCCGCCGGACCTCGATGAGGCGCTCCGGATAGGGGTCCGCGTCAGGGTTCTCGTCCAAGTGGCTCGCGCCGCTGACGGGCTCACCGGGGTAGCCGTCGTAGCGGGGCCCCATGCCTTCGCGCCAGTACCAGGGCGCGCCGCCATCCGCGCACGGCACCACATACCGCGCGCCGAGCAGCGCGCCATAACGCAGGGCCTCCTCCGGCCCCGCCATCAGCCGCTGCGGCGCCGTCAGCGACTCGCGCGGCACGTTGACGAGGAACGCCTCCAGCGTCGTGAAGCCGAAGAAGATGGGCGCCAGCCGGAAGCCCCTCACGCCGCAGAAGAGCACGTCCACCGGAGCCTCGCGGCGCACGCGCCGGCACACCGCGGCCATGTCCCCGCGCACGTCATGCCCCGCGTCCGCGAAGAAGGCCGCCGAGAACGTGGGTGCGCGCACCCTCCACGTGTTGCCCTCGTTGAAGAGGCCCGGGTACGGGCCTTCGCCGTCCGTGGGCTGCTCGCCATGAAAGGGCAAGGCGCTCACCGTGACGTCGCCCACCTGCCGGGACTCGCCCCAGCGCAAGGGCTCCACGCGCGTGAAGCCGAGCTGTGTCAGACGCAGGGCACAGTCCGTGGAGAAGAGGCTCTCGCGCGTCACCGCGGGCACGAAGACGCGTGTATCGCGAGGCAGTTGCAGCAGCGAGCCCAGGTGGAAGTGGTCCCCATGCGAGTGGGTGATGACCACGGCGTCGACGCGGCCCACGTCGCGCGGCTGCATCGGCGAATAACCCGGCAGGTCCACCGCGCCCGCGGGCCGGAAGTACGGGTCCACCAGCACGCGGCCCTCGCGCCCGGCGACCAGCACCGTGTTGTGGCCCACGAAGAGCGCGCCGGGCCCGGGGACCTCCACGGGGACCTCATGCCGCACCAGCCAGCCCGCCTGCCCCAGGTCCGCCATCAGCTCCGCCAGCACGGGCAGGGCCGAGAAGGCCCGGAGCTCCGCGCGCGTGGCGCCCCGCGCGAGCGCCGCGAAGAAGTCCGCCACGGCCGGCCACTCGGACGCGCGCACCGGCACATCCAGACCCAGCGCGTCCTGGCGCAGGTGCAGCACACGAGGCCGGTGCTTCGTCGCCTCCGGGAACAGCACGTCGGGCCGCAGCACCCGCCGCCCCATCCGGCGCGTCTTGCCCACGCACAGCGCGGCGTAACGCGGGGTATCCTCCAACCAGCGCACCAGGGCCTGGGCCTCGCGCAAGGCGCCCTCGCGGCCCAGCAGGGCGACGTGCCGCTTCAGCGGCAGGAAGGCGCGGCGCACGGGCCGCGCGGTGGGGCCCTGGATGCTGCAGCCCAGGTCCTCGTGGTGGTCGGCCTCCGTCCGGGCCGAGGCGAGCACGGCCAGACTGACGCCCCGGTGCAGGGTGAATCGCATGGCGGCGGATGTTGCCACGGGGTGCGCCGCCACGGGGCGCCTCCCGCATGCGGGCGAGCGGGCGGCCCGGCCTCGCACCCGACGGCCCAGGTTGTGACATGCGCGCGGAACGCCGGTACCCTTCGGCCTCGAATGTCATTGCCCGCCCCCTCGCTCCCCCCCGAGCCCCCGCTGCCGTCTTCCGCGGGCGCTGTCTCCGCCCCCCTCCAGCAGCCCCGCTTCCGCTGGCTCCCGCCGGTGGGGACGTGGAAGTACCACCTGCTGCTGAGCGCGGTGGCCATGTTCGTCCTGGGGCCCCTGGGCGGCATCGCCGCCTCGTACATGAACTTCAGCGTGGGCTTCTTCGTCGGCGGGCAGGTGCTGGCCGGCATCCTCGGCAGCGCCGTCACCTACGGCTATGGCGCGGACGGCAAGCACGGCGCCAACTACATGCAGACGATGGCCGCGTCGGTGGCCTCGCTGTGCGCCATGTCCGTGCTCATCCAGTCCATGGTGTGGCTGGGCATGGAGATGCCCGCCGCCTGGAAGCTGATGCTCTTCGTCGGCTGCGTGGGCATGTTCGCGGTGGGCGTGGGCATGCTCTACACGCCGCTGCTCGTGGACAAGCTCCAGCTGGACTACCCGTCCGGGCTGGCGGTGGCCAACATCCTGCGCGCCCTCACGGACAAGCGCCTGCTCAAGGCGTCCATCTCCAAGCTGGGCGGCGGCACCCTCCTGGGCGCCGTGGCCGCGTGGATGACGGAGAAGGTGGCCTTCGTCGCCTCCATCGGCACCAGCGCGGCGACGCTGGGCGCGGGCATGATTGTCGGCAGCCGCATCACCGTGCCCGCCATCGTGATGGCCGTCATCGGCCTCGTATTGCTGCCCACCTTCCGGGAAATCGGTTGGCTCGGCCCCAATGACCCGTTCCGGAAGATTGGCTTCGTCATCGGCCTGGGGATGATTTGCGGCGCGGCCGTGGTGGACCTGTCGCTGCTGGCCATCCAGGCGGCGAAGCGCATCCGCGAGCGGGCCGCGGTGAAGGACGAAGCGGCGGAGGAGTCCTGGAAGAAGGTCAACGTCCCCCGGCTGCTGGCCTGGGTGGTCGTCTGGGGCGCCGCGACGCTGCTGGTGGGCACGCAGGTCTTGGACCAGCCCGTGGGCTGGCTCCTCTTCGGCATGCTGCTGTCCCTCCTGTTCGTGCTCATCAACGGCATCTCCTTCGGCATCACCGACCAGAACCCCATCTCCAGCGCCTTCGTCATCTCCGTGCTGCTGATGTCCATGGTGGGCCTGCGCATCCCCCTGGTGGGCATGATGGCCGCCACCATCCTGCTCATCTCCACGTCGGTGGGGTGTGACATGCAGCAGGACCGCTCCACCGGCTGGCGCCTGGGCACCAACCGCGTCACCCAGTTCCGCTACCAGGTGCTGGGCGTCATCATGGGCGCCCTGCTGTGCGTGGGGCTGGCGCGCGTGTTCATGACGGCCTACCCGGCCCTCACCATCAACCAGCTCGACAACCCCAACGCCGAGGTGGGCCAGTGGGGCTCCGCGATGACGTACAAGCTGGTGGGCGCCATCCGGGACCTCGGCTCGCTGTCGCAGGCCGTCGTGAATGCCCTGCTCATCGGCCTGGTCATCGGCTTCGTCTACGAGCTGCTGCGCAAGGTGGTGCGGAACAACGCGCGCTACCAGGCCTACGTGAAGAGCTCCCGCACGGGCTTCGCCGTCGGCTGGACGGTGGACGCCCTCCTGCTGCCCAGCCCCTACGCCTCGTCGTTCGGCGGCTTCGTGGCGTTCCCGGTGTCACTGTGGTTCGGCGCGGGCGGCATCGTGACGTCCGTCTGGAACACCTTCTCCAAGCGCGGCCAGCCGGCCGTCAGCGGCAGCCCGGGTGAAGGCGAAGCGCTCCCCGAGGACATGAGCACCATGTCGCTGATGGGCGGTGGCCTCATCGCCGGTGAGTCGCTCTTCTTCCTCATCGCGGGCCTCATCGGGCTCGCCGCTCTGTTGGCGTAGAGACACCCGCGAGCGGGGCACACCTCTGGACGGCGCGAGCGCGGGACTACAGTTCCCGCGCTCAATCGCTGCCCCTGGAGGTGCCCCCGTGAAGCACGCTCTCGCCGCGCTGCTGGCCGCCGTCAGTCTGTCCGTCCTCGGCTGTGGAGACACGGAGGCCCTCACGCCTGAGGGCTCCACGCCGCCCGAGGGACAGGTGTCCCAGCAGAGCACCTGTACGGCGCTCTGCGACTCCGGGCAGTCCGTCTCGTGTACCGGGACGACGTGTTCGTCCACGGACTACGCCGGGGTGTCGTGCGACGGCGTCTTCACCGCGTGCCCGGGCTTCACGTGTCCCGGCGGGCAGCCCCAGTGCTCCGACTACGAGCACACCCCCTGCTCGAGCCGGGGCCGCGAGGTGGAGTGCTGTGAGGGCAACCGGCCCAACTTCTGCCTCTGTGCGGGCGTGCTGGGGGGCCGCTACCAATGGCTGTGCTTCAACCCCGCCGCCGGAGGCTGAGTTGACAATCTTCCGCGCCCCTCGCATCTTGTTCGCGTGAGCTTCGCCATCACCACCACGACCACCGGCACCACGACTCGCTTCGGCGGGTGTGGAGCCGTGCGCGTCACGTGGTGAGCTGACGAACGCACGGTTCCCTGCCCCGCCGACTCCGGCTGGGGCCACCGTGCGCTCGCTCAGCGCCCCGACCGGACGGCTTTTCACCCTTCCGAATCGGAGACGAAGTCATGCTCGACGAACACGACCACCGCGCGCTGGGCCAGCGCCTGGACCTCTTCCACCTGCAGGAGGAGGCACCCGGCATGGTGTTCTGGCACCCGCGCGGGTTGCTGCTGTACCGGCTGCTGGAAGAGCACGTGCGCCAGCGCATGCGGCGCGAGGGCTACCAGGAAGTCAGGACCCCTCAAATCTACGCGCAGCCGCTGTGGGAGCGCAGCGGCCACTGGGAGAACTTCCGCGAGAACATGTTCCTCGTGGAGGACGGCGCGCGGCGCCTCGGCGTGAAGCCGGTGAGCTGCCCGGGCCACATCGAGCTGGTGCAGCGCATGGCACCCAGCTACCGCGACCTGCCGCTGCGCCTGGGCGAGTTCGGGCTGGTCCACCGCGCCGAGCCCGGAGGCGCGCTCCACGGACTGTTCCGCCTGCGCCAGTTCACCCAGGATGACGGGCACATCTTCTGCGCCGGGGAGCAGGTGGTGCCGGAGGTGGTCCGCTTCGCGCGCTCGCTGCGCTCCTTCTACGCGGGCTTTGGCTTCCACGACGTGCAGGTCGCCTTCTCCGGCAGGCCCGTGGCCCGCGCGGGACGTGACGAGGTCTGGGACCAGGCGGAGTCGTGGCTGCTGCTCGCGGCGAAGGAGGCGGGGCTCGACTGCCTGATGCAGCCAGGGGAAGGCGCCTTCTACGGGCCGAAGCTGGAGTTCGTCTTGAAGGACCGGCTGGGGCGGGCGTGGCAATGCGGGACCCTGCAACTGGACCTCGTGCTGCCCGAGCGCTTCGACCTCCACTACGTCGACGCATCGGGGGCCCGCGTGCGCCCGGTGATGCTTCACCGCGCGCTGCTCGGCAGCCTGGAGCGGTTCATCGGCGTGCTGCTGGAGCACCACGGCGGCGCGCTCCCGCCCTGGCTGGCCCCCGAGCAGGTGGTGGTGGCCGCGGTGGGCGAAGCCGCTGGGGACTACGCGGAGCGCTTCGCGGCGCAGCTGCGTGAGTCGGGCTGCCGCGCCAGCGTGGACCGCCGGGGCGAGTCCCTGTCGCGCAAGGTCCTGGATGCCCACGCGGCGGGCGTCCCGTGGCTGGTCGTCGCGGGCGCGAAGGAGCTGGCCAGCGGCAACGTCCGGCTGCGGCAGCGCGACGGTGCGCAGCGGGACGTGCCGTGGGGCGTGGCCGTGGCGGAGCTCGCCGCAGCGTGCCGCCCTGTCCTGGACGCCTGAGGAACCCCGGGGCGCGAGCGGAGGCGGCTCGCGCCCCGGCGGCGTCAAGCCTGCTGGAGCCGCTCCAGCACCTCTCCCGCGTGCAGGACCTCCTCGGGCACCGTGGCCAGGTCGTCCAGGCTCAGGAGGCCGATGGGACGCCGGTCCCCATCCACGACGACGAGCCGCCGCACCATCTTCTCTTCCATGACCCGCTCCGCCGTCTCCAGCGTCGCGTCCGCGTCGCAGGTGATGACGGTGGAGGTCATCACCTCGCGCACCGGCGTGGCGTTGGGGTCCTGGCCCAGCGCGGCGGACCGGACCGCGATGTCCCGGTCGGTCAGCATGCCCACCAGTTGCCCCTTTTCGAGCACGGGCAGTGAGCCGATGTTGCACGTCCGCATCCTCAAGGCCGCGACTCGAACGGACTCACCTGCCTCGATGGTCTCCAGGTTCTTGGTCATCAGCTCGCCAATCCGCATTGCACGCTCCTTGCTCGGCATGACGCCCACCTCCGTGGAACCCCGGCGCCTCGCCGCCGCCTCCCGCCCCCCGCACGAACGTGAAGCAGGAGAGCGGGCGGCCTCCTTGACTCCTTCTTGCCCACCAGGCGCGACCCTGGGGCAGGATGCGCATCTGACATGTGCGTGGGCCCCGGTCCGGGCCTGGACAAGGAGCAGGAAGGCATGGTCGACAAGCTCATCCTCAGCGACGACGAGTGGCGCAAGCGCTTGAGCCCCCAGGAGTATGACGTCCTCCGCAGGCACGGCACCGAGCGTCCGGGCTCCGGCTGTTTCCTGGGCACGAAGACGCCCGGCACCTACGTCTGCGCGGGCTGCGGCAACCCGCTGTTCAAGGCGGGCACGAAGTTCGAGTCCGGCACGGGCTGGCCGTCCTTCACGCAGCCGGTGACGGCCGACGCGGTGTCGGAAATCCAGGACGTGTCCTACGGGATGATTCGCACCGAGGTCCGCTGCGCGCGCTGCGACGGGCACCTCGGCCACGTCTTCCCAGACGGTCCGCCGCCCACGGGGCTGCGCTACTGCATGAACTCGGTGTCCATGAAGCACGTACCCGAAGGGCAGCCGCTGGAGCTGGTGAAGACTTAGTGCGTCAAAGCCAGTGCGGTGGAGGCGGCCCGGCCGCACGGCCGCACCGAGCAGACGCGCGCCCGATGGAGACAGAAGTCCGGCGGCAAGGGCCTGGGACTTCGGACCCGACGCAAGCGCCAATGAGCAGCAGCTCGAGCGCCTCACCGTCGTGGACCAACACAGACACGAATGCCTGGCCATCGACGTGGCCAGGCACATCCGCTCCACCGATGCGTCATGAAATTGCCTGGCATGGCCAGGCACCAGGGCGCACGCCGCGCCCCTGACAAATCGAGTGGGCGCCCACCCGCCACCTGTAACCCGCCGTGCCACAGACTCGCGCCGTCTGTGACACGAATTGCCTCAATCTCATTCCAGACATGAGCGTCCGCCCCTCGGCGTCGACGATCGGCGGAATGGGCATGCGGGTTGCTAATCCATTCACGCTGACCTTGACCCGCACCGGAGCTTCCGTGACGCCAGAGCCCTTCACACCCGGGGCGCCTCGTGGGGACGTGCTCATCGTCGTCCCTCCGTTCGCCGCCACTGACTGCCCCTCGCTCGCGGCCCACCTGCTCCAGGCGTGCGCCCGGGAGCGGGGCTTCCGCGTGGACGTGATGTACGCCAACCTGACGTGGGCGGGCGTCATCGGCGAGTCCCTCTACAAGGCCATCTGTCGAGGCGCGCCCTACAGCGAGCTGAGCGGAGAGCGGCTTTTCTCCGAGGCAGCCTTCGGCCTGCCGCTGGCGGACCCGCGCGGCTCGGCGCCCGCGGCGACCGAGGACGAGCTCGCCAGCGAGATGAACCTCTCCGTGGACTGGCAGGCCTACCGTGACGCCTCACAACAGGCCTCCGCGTGGGCGGATGACCTGGCCCGGCGCATCATCGACGCCGGCTACCGCGTCGTGGGCTGCACCGTCACCTTCGAGCAGACGCTCGCCAGCATCGCGCTGCTCGAGCGCATCAAGGCCCTGGCGCCCGAGGTGGTGACGCTCCTGGGCGGCGGCAACTGTCAGGGAGAGATGGCCGAGGGGCTGGCGTCGCTGCGCTCGCGCGTGGACCACATCTTCTCCGGCGAGAGCGAGAAGGCCTTCGTGGACTTCCTGGCCGCGCTGGCCCAGGGCCAACGACCGAAGACGCAGATTGTCCAGGGCTCGCCCTGCATGAACATGGACGCGCTGCCCACCCCGGACTTCGGCGAGTTCTTCGCCCAGCGCCAGGTGTTCCTGCCGGACACCCCACTGGCCGAGGCCGAGCTGTGGCTGCACTGCGAGTCCAGCCGCGGCTGCTGGTGGGGACAGAAGCACCCGTGCACCTTCTGTGGCTTCAACGGCGAGACGATGAAGTTCCGGGAGCGCACGCCGGAGCGCGTGTTGCGCGAGCTGAAGACCCTGGTCTCCGCGCACCCCACCCGGAAGATCCTCATGGCCGACAACATCATGCCGCACACCTACTTCCGTACGCTGCTGCCGCGGCTGGCGGAGGAGGTGCCGGGGCTGGACATCTATTACGAGCTGAAGGCCAACCTCTCCCTGGCCCAGTGTCTGGCATTGAAGAAGGCGGGCGTGGCCAACATCCAGCCCGGCATCGAGTCCCTGTCGACGCCGTTGCTCAAGCGCATGGACAAGGGCCTCACCGGCCCCCAGAGCGTGCGCCTGCTGCGCTACGCGGCCACCGCGGGCCTCAACGTCTCCTGGAACCTGCTCTACGACTTCCCCGGGGACTCACCGGCCGACTACGAGGAGACCCTCGCGCTGGTGCCGCTGCTGCGCCACCTCCAGCCGCCCGTGGGGCTGCACCCGCTCACCATCGACCGCTTCAGCCCCTACTTCATGCGCCCGGCCACCTACGGCATCACCCGGCTGACGCCCCAGCAGGGCTACGCCTCCGTGTATCCGGCCCACGCGGACCTGTCGAAGATCGCCTACCACTTCAATGGCGAGTACCCCAGCGGCGCGCGCGAGGCGCCAGAGCTCATCGCCCGGCTGAAGGAGGAGGTGGAGCACTGGCGCGAGGTCTGGTCCAGCGCGGCCCGGCCATTGCTGGAGGTGCGCCAACTCACCGAAAAGGCCTTCTTCCTGGTGGACCGGCGGGGCCTGGAGGGCACGCAGGAGGGCCGCTTCCTCACACGGGAGGAGGCGCGCGAGGTGCTGATGCCCGCGCGGCACCCCAGCAGCACCACGCATGCGTGGGCGTTGGAGCGCCGCGTGGCCGCCCACGTGGATGGCTGGTTCGTCCCGCTGGCCACCGCGCCGGTGGACCTGCTCCTGCGGCTCGAGGAGGAGGCGAAGGAACGCGAGGCGGGGCCCGTCACCCGGGCCCCTGGGCTCCAGGTGCTCGGCACGCCTCCGGCGCCCCAGGGGGCCGCGTGATGGACACGACGCCCACCGTCCCCGACCTGTCCGACCTGGCCCCGGCGGACGCGCTGCTCATCCTCCCGCCCTTCGCCGGCTTCTCCTATGGCGGGCTGGGCGTGCACCTGCTCCAGGCCTGTGCCCGTGAGGCCGGCCTGGAGGCGCGGGTGCTCTACGCCAACCTCCACCTGGCGGGAGAGGTGGGCCAGCGCACCTACGTGGACATGGCCTGTGACTACGCCTGCACGCCGGAGCTGTTCGGAGAGCGCTTCTTCGCTCGGGCCGCGTTCGACCGGCCCGCGCTGGCATTGCCAGAGGATGGCTCCCAGGACGAGCGCTTCACCGGCGCCATCGCCCAGTTCGGCATGCGGCTGGACCTGGCGCGCATGCGGGAGCTGGAGGCGCGTGCCTACGACTGGGCGGACCGGATGGGCCAGGCCATCGCCCGGTGCGGCTTCCCTGTCGTGGGGGCCTCCACCACCTTCGAGCAGACGGCCGCCGCCATCGCGCTGCTGAGGGCCGTCAAGCGCCACCGCCCGGAGACCGTCACCCTCCTGGGCGGCGCCAACTGCGAGGGGGAGATGGCACAGGGGCTCGCGTCCACGGGCGCCCCTGTGGACTACATCTTCTCCGGCGAGAGCGAGGCCGCCTTCGTGGAGCTGCTGCGCGAGCTGCGCGCCGGCCGCCGCCCCGAGCCGCGCATCATCACCAGCGCCATGCGCAGGGACATGGACGCCCTGCCGCGCCCCCGCTACGAGGAGTACTACGCCCAGCGCGAGCGCCTCCTGAAGAACCTGGGCGACCCCGCCCAGGAGACGTACGTCCTCTACGAGACGAGCCGCGGGTGCTGGTGGGGCGAGCTGCACCACTGCACCTTCTGCGGCCTCAACGGACTGGGCATGAAGTTCCGGGAGAAGTCCCCCGAGCGCGTGCTCACGGACCTGAAGGCGCTCCTGGACGACCACCCGACGAAGCGGGTGTGGCTGACGGACAACATCATGCCCACCAGCTACTTCCGCACGCTCCTGCCGCGCCTGGCGGAGGAGCTGCCCGGCGTGGAGCTCTTCTACGAGGAGAAGGCCAACCTCTCGCTGGACAAGGTCATGCTGCTGCGCGCCGCGGGCGTCACGCACATCCAGCCCGGCATCGAGGCGCTGTCCACGCCACTGCTCAAGCGGATGAACAAGGGCGTGTCGGCCGCGCAGAACATCGCGATGCTGCGCTACACGCGCGCCGCGGGCGTCACCAACTCCTGGAACCTGCTCTATGCGTTCCCCGGGGACTCGGCCCAGGAGTACGAGGACGTGCTGGCGCTGATGCCCGCGCTGCGCCACCTCAACCCGCCCCAGGGGCTGGGCCGGCTGCGCGTGGACCGCTTCAGCCCCTACTACGACAAGGCCTCGGAGCACGGGGTCCGCAACCTGCAGCCCTTCGCCGCGTACGCGGACGTCTTCCCCCCGGGCACGGACCTGAGCAAGGTGGCCTACTACTTCACCGCCGACTACGACACGGGGCTCGAGGGCCGCAAGGACCTGGTCCAGCGGTTGAGCGACGAGGTGGGGCGCTGGCGCGATGCCTGGGACAAGGGGACACGCGAGGGCCCAGCGCTCGCCGTGCGCCGCGCGCGCCCCGGCCTCTTCATCCTGGTGGACACCCGCGGGCTGGGGCTGGGGCCGGAGGTGACGTTCCTCGACGAGGAGAAGGCCACCACCGTGCTGGTGGGCCCGCCGGGCAACGCGCGCGCCGGGCTGGAGGACGCGCGCGTGGCGTGGGCCGTCTCCCACAAGTACGGCGCCATGGTGGAGGGCCGCTACGTGCCGCTGGCCACCGCCAGCCCGGAGCTGCTCAAGGAGTTCGAGGGCGAGGCCCGGCGCATCTCCAGGGGACTGCCCCTGCCCACGGCGGGACAGGGGGCGTGAGGCCGTGGTGCTCCTGCTGGCCCACTCCGAAGACGCGCTCGCGCGGGCGGTCCAGGCCCGGCTGTGGCAGGAGGGCGTCCGCGCCGTCCTGGCCGCCGCGTCACGGCCCGTGTCCTCGGTGCGCTGGACGTGGCGCCCGCGCACCCAAGGTCCCGAGGGCGCCCTGGAAGTCGACGGGCAGCAGGTCGCCTTGAGCGCCCTCTCCGGCGTGCTCGCCCGAGAGCACGCGCCCTTCGTGCCGGAGCCGGGCATGAGCGCGGCGGATGCGCACTACGTGCGCGCGGAGGTCCGCGCCAGCCTGCTCGCGCTGCTGGAGGCCCTGCCATGCTTCGTGGCCAACCGGCCCTCGGCGCCCGCCGCGCGCAGGCCCTTCCTGTTCGCCTCGGGCGCGATGGACGCCGTGCGCGCCGTGGGGCTGCATCCCCCGGAGGCGCTCGTCACGCCGGACACCGACGAGGCAGCGCGCTTCGTGGGGGAAGGCCGGCTCCTCGTGGGCTCGCTGCGCGGACGTGCGGCGCCCCAGGCCGCCACGGGTGAGCCGCTGGACGTGCTGCTGCGCGCGCGGGCTCCCGCCTGTGTCATCCGGGTGCCGGACGCGCCGCTCGCGCGCCTCTATGTCGTGGGCCTCTCGCTGGCCGCGGCCGAGTGGCGGGCCGAACCGGGCTCGCCCTGGCACCCCTGGGAGGCCCCGCCGCCGCTGGTGGACCAGGCCGTGTCGCTCGCGGGACGGCTGGGACTGGGCTTCGCGCGCGTCACCCTGGCGCTGGCCGGAGCCGGCATCTGCCTGGACGTGGAGCCCTGCCCTCGCCTGGAGGACGCGGCGGCCAGCGTGGCGACGCCCCTGACCGAGGCGCTGGCACGGCGGCTCGCCGGCGAGGGGCGCGCGGCATGATTCTGCTCGTGGGCGCACTGGCCAACCCGGCCCTGGCCTTCCTCTCCGAGCGGCTCTTGTCCTCGGGCGAGGACGTCCTGCTGCTGGATGCCCGGCACTACCCCGAAGGCTTCGGGCCCGTCTGGTCTCCCGGGGCGCCCGGCGAGGGACGCCTTCGCTGCGGCCGGCGCGAGGTGGCCCACGCCGAGCTGACGTCCGTGTACCTGCACCAACTTGATGAGGTGCTGGGGGCGTGGCGGCCCGCGGGCGTGCCGGAGGGAGACCCGCGCGAGTCGGGGCTGGCGGCCCTGGCCGCGTGGGCGGACAGCCTCCCCGGGCTCGTCGTCAACCGGCCGGAGCCGTGCCGCTCCAATGCGTCCAAGCCCTACCAGCAGATGATCGCCGCCCGCCACGGCTTCCGCGTGCCCGACACGCTCATCACCTCCGTGCCGGAGGACGCGCGCCGCTTCATCGAACAGCACGACGGGCGCGTCATCTACAAGTCCCAGGGGCCCGAGCGCTCCGTGGTGCGCCGCGTGTCCTCGGACGACCTGGGGCGCCTGGACACGCTCCGCCACTGCCCGGTGATGTTCCAGGAACAGGTGCCCGGCACCGACGTGCGCGTCCACGTCGTGGGCACGCGCGTCTTCGTCACCGAGCTGCACTCCGGCGCGACGGACTACCGCTTCGCCGAAGCCGAGGGACACACGTGCACCCTTCGCGAGGCGAGCCTGCCTCCGGCCGACCTCGAGCGCTGCCTGGCGCTGAGCCAGGCCCTGGGCATGGTGGTGAGCGGCATCGACCTGCGGCGCACACCCGACGGGGAGCTGTGCTGCTTCGAGGTCAACCCCGCCCCCGGCTTCACCTTCTACCAATCCGCCACCGGGCAGCCCATCGGCGAGGCCCTCGCCGAGCTCTTGCTCTCCGGTCGCCCTTGAGCCCGCAACCCACGAGGAGACCCATGTCCACCCCGAACGAGGCACCCTCCCTGGAGACCGCCTACCGCCCCCGCGCCGAACTGCAGTCCACCGTCATGGAGGGCGAAGCGGTCATCGTCGACCTGAAGAGCAACCTCTACTTCACCCTCAACGCCACCGGCACGCTCGTCTGGGAAACCCTCGAGCGCGGCGCCCCGCTGCGCGAGGCCGTGGCCCGGCTGCAGGAGCACTTCGAGGTGACGGAGGCACAGGCGCGCGCGGACGTGGAGTCGCTCGCGAAGGAGCTCCTGTCCAGCGGCCTCATCCATCCTCGGGCGGATTGAGCCCAAGCCCCGGGAGCCACGCATGGAGCGCCCATCCCCCTTCATCGGGGCCGGACTGCGTCCCCTCTACCCGCCGGATGCGGTGGAGAACCCACCGGACCTGTCGCGCGAGGAGCTGCTGCGACTGGCGCGAGAGGTGTGCTCCAGGCGCTACCCGCCCGGCGCCCCCTCGTGGGCTCCGCTCTGGCGCGCGTACCCGGTGCGCGCGGACGTGCCCTGGCGGCACACGCCCGAGGGGACCGTGGAGCTCATGCCCGGAGGACAGCGCCCGCTCACGCTCGACGGCGTGGGCGCCTTCGTCTGGGTGCGACTGTCGGGCGAGCGCACGCTCGACGACATCGCCGGAGACATCGGCCGTGACTTCAACGCCGAGGAGGAGGTGATCCGCGAAGACCTGAACTGGTTGATGCAGCAGCTCATGCAGCGACAACTCGTCGTATTCCAAGGTGAATCCACATGCAGATGACCCAGAGCGTGGTGGCGAAGGGCACGTACGTGCCCCCCGCGCTGCGCAAGCACGACGGTCTCGTCGACCTCGTCAATCCGTACGCGGCCGCCGGCACCAACCCGGGCACCGGCGTAGCCGTCACCCCCATCGAGCCTGTTCGCCCGGTGGCGGTGAAGGACCGCTGACGCAAGGGGGCCCACCCGGGTCCCCGTGACTGTCCGGTCCCGCGCTCGCGGACGGCCCGGTGCCGCTGAGGCCGGGGCGCGGCGGCGCGGGACTGGCGGTCCGAACGCAGCGAAGGCTCCGGGGCCACCGCCGAGGCTCCGGGCCCCGAAGTCAGGCAGCACGTCCCCCGTAACAACCCGGAGGCAGTGGACATGGTGGCGCCCGAATCGTGGCTCCAATCCCAGCACCTGAGCCCGGAGCGGCTCGAAGGGTATCGCGCGCAGTACCGCGAGCACCCGGCGGGAGCGCTGGTCCTGAGGGACTTCTTCCAGCCGGAGGTGGCCATGGCCCTGGCGCGCTTCCTGGCGGAGGAGGCGCTCTTCGACATGCGCTACAAGCTCACGACCCACGACGACTACGTGCCCGAGGACGCGTGGTACGCGGCCCCGCCCGGGGACCGCTTCTATGTCATGAGCATGATGGCCGGCGTGCGCCCCGAGTGTCGGCTCAGCCGCAACGTGATGACGTTCCTGCGCTTCCGTTCGGAGTTCTTCGGAGCCCCCTTCCTGCGCTTCTTCGAGCAGGCGTGTGGGGTGACGCTGGACGGCGGCGACCTCTCGCCCCGCGTCATGGCGCGCAGCCACTTCGTCTCCCCGCACATCGACGACTTCGACCGGCGCCACGTGGCCTTCGCGCTGTACCTGTCGCCCGGCTGGCGGCCGGAGTATGGCGGGGCCCTGCACTTCGTCACACCGGATGGCGGCACCGTGCGGATGGAGGCGGAGTACAACAGCATCGTGCTCTTCGACGCGACGCGGGCCACGCTCCACTACGTGAGCGAGGTGCTGCCCGAGGCCGGGACGCAGCGGCGCTTCAGCGTCGGCGGTTGGCTGTACGCGCCCCGGGCCGCGAGCGTCGCGCCATGACGCGGCCGCGGGCGGAGGTGCTCCACGCGGAGGCGCTGCACAAGCGCTACCGCTCGGACGGGCGTGAGGTGGTCGCGGTGGGCGGCGTCTCGCTGACGCTGGAGGCGGGCGAGGTGCTCGCCTTCCTGGGCTCGAACGGGGCCGGGAAGACGACGTGCATCAAGATGATGTCCGGGCTCGTCCGTCCGGACGCGGGGACGGTGCGCGTGCTGGGCCGGGATCCGCACCAGGACGCGCGGGCGCTCACGCAGGTGGGCGTGGTGCTGGAGGGCACCCGCAACCTGTACTGGCGGCTGACCTCGCAGGAGAACCTGGAGTACTTCGGCGTGCTCCGGGGCCTGTCCGGGCGGCAGGCGCGGCGGCGGGCCACGGTGCTGCTGGAGCGCTTCCGGCTGTCGGACCGGGCGCGCACGCAGGCGCAGGAGCTGTCACGTGGCATGCAGCAGAAGCTCTCCATCGCGGTGGGCCTGGTGCACGAGCCCCGGCTGCTGCTCCTGGACGAGCCCACGCTCGGCCTGGACGTGGAGGCCGCCGAGGAGGTGAAGGTGCTCGTGCGCGAGCTGGCCTCGGAGGGCTGCGCGGTGCTGCTCACCACGCACCAACTGGACGTGGCGCAGGAGCTGGCGCACCGGGTCTGCATCCTCCACGGCGGGCGCGTGGTGGCGGAGGGCGAGACGCAGGCCCTGTTGGCGCGCTTCTCCGCCCAGCGCTACGTCATCCAGTTGGAGGAGCCCCCCTCGCACGCGCGGCTCCAGTCGCTCCAGTCGCTGGGGGCGAGCGCGCAGGGCGGAGAGGTCACCTGGCCCGGGCCCGCGGAGGGGCTGTACGGGGTGCTCCAGGCCCTGGCGCCGCTCCCGCTGCTGCGGGTGGAGCGAGACAGGGCGGACCTGACCGAGGTGTTCCTCAAGGTGACGCGGCCGGAGGCCCTGCCTCCGGAGAGGGGATAGGCGGCCATGCACGGACTCTTCCTGGCGGAGCTGCGCCGCAGTTGGGCGCTGTTCCGGCGCTATCCGGGGGAGGTGGTGACGATGCTGGTGTCACTGGTCCTCGTGTTCCTCATGCTGTTCTGGGGCGTGCGGTACGTGGCGGGCCCCGGCTCCGGCGCGCTGGGGGACCGGCTGGACGGTCTCATCGTGGGCTATTTCCTGTGGAGCGTGGCGACGCTGGGGCTCAACGGCGTGGGGTGGGCCGTCCAGGGTGAAGCGGCCATGGGGACGCTGGAGCAGTTGTTCCTCTCGCCCTTCGGTCCGGCCCGGGTCTTCCTGACGCGAGTGGCCGCGGACCTGGTGGTGCAGTTGGGCGTGCTGCTGACGGTGCTGGGGAGCATCCTGCTCATCACCGGCCGGACGCTGGCGCTCTCGCCGGGCGTGGTTCCGGTGATGGTGACGGTGGTGCTCGCCGCATGGGGCCTGGGCTTCGCGCTGGGAGGGCTGGCCCTGCGCCTCAAGCGCATCCCCAGCCTCCTGCAGTTGTCGCAGTACGGGCTGCTCTTCCTGGTGACGACGCCCTGGGAGGACTGGGGCGATACCGGCCGCTGGGTGGGGGCCGTGGCGCCGCTCGCGCCCGGTGCCGCGCTGCTGCGCGGAATGATGGCTCGGGGGGAGCCGCTGGAGCTGGCCGACTTCGTCATCGCCACCCTCAACGGGCTGGCCTGGCTCGGGCTCGGGCTCTTCCTCTTTCACCTCGCCGAGCGCCACGTGCGCCGCGGCGGCGGGCTCGCGGGGTATTGAACGATGCAGGGGCAGGACACATACCCCGGCGCCACAGGCTTCCTCCGCTGCCCCTTCACCCGCGACTTGACGGGGGTGGACATCGCCATCGTGGGCGTGCCCTACGATTTGGCCTCGACGCACCGGCCCGGTGCTCGCTTCGGCCCCAGTGGCCTGCGCGCCGCTTCCAACGGTGTCGCCGCGACGCCCTGGCCATGGGGTTTCAATCCCCTGAAGCGAATGGGCGTCATCGACTACGGCGACTTCGCCTTCGACCCCGGCCGGCCGCAGGAGGTGCCCGCGCACATCACCTGGCAGGCGCATGAGCTGCTCGAGCGGGGCATCTCGCTGGTGGCCATGGGAGGCGACCACTTCATCAGCTATCCGCTGCTGCGCGCGTATGCACAAAAGCACGGGCCGCTCGCGCTCGTGCAGTTCGATGCGCACTCCGACACATGGCCGGGCGAGGAGGGCCGCATCAGCCACGGCACCATGTTCCACCACGCGGTGAAGGAGGGGCTCATCCTCCCGGAGCACTCCGTCCAGATTGGCATCCGCACCTTCAATGCCGACCCGCTGGGACTGACGTGGCTCGACGCGGACCAGGTGCACGAGCGCGGCGCGGCGTGGGCTGCCAGCGAGGTCCACCGCATCGTCGGCGGCCACAAGGCGTATCTGTCCTTCGACATCGACTGCCTGGACCCGAGCTGTGCGCCGGGCACGGGCACCCCGGTGGTGGGCGGGCTCACCACCCAGCAGGCCCGGGCCATCCTCCGCAGGCTCGATGGAATCGAGTTCGTGGGCATGGACCTCGTGGAGGTTTCACCGCCCTACGACACGAGCGGCATCACCGCGCTGGCGGGCGCGACCCTGATGCTCGACTACCTGTGTCTGCGAGCACTTCACCGCGAGGAAGCGCGTCCTTTGCCATCAGGGCAGTAGGCCGCTGGGTGACACGCGGGCCGCGCGCCGGCCCCATCGGCGGGACGCGGCTGTCCTGCGCGGAGCAGCCCCGTGGGCGCAGGAGGGCGGCCTCCGCCTCGAGGGAAGGCCACCCTGCCCGACAGCAGCGCGCCGCTTCAGCCCAGCCAGACGCGGGCGTTGCGGAACATGCGCATCCACGGGCCGTCGTCGCCCCACTCGCGCGGACGCCACGAGTGCTGCACGGAGCGGTGCACGCGCTCCGGGTGCGGCATGGTGATGGTGAAGCGGCCATCCTGCGTCGTCAGGCCCGCGATGCCGTGCGGCGAGCCGTTCGGGTTGGCGGGGTACGTCTCCGTCACGCGGCCGAGGTTGTCCACCCAGCGCGACGTCACCAGGCCCAGCCCGTTGACCTTCGCGGCGTCCTCGGCGCTGGCGAACTCCGCGCGGCCCTCGCCGTGCGAGGTGACGATGAGCAACTGGCTGCCCTCCATGCCCTGGTAGAACAGCGAGGGCGTCTTCGCGACCTCGACCAGGGACAGGCGCGCCTCGAACTGCTCGGAGGCGTTGCGCACGAAGCGGGGGAAGTGCTCCGCGCCCGGGATGATGTCCTTGAGCTGCGCCATCATCTGGCAGCCGTTGCACACACCCAGGCCAAAGCTGTCCGGCCGCGCGAAGAAGGCGGCGAACGCGTCCCGCGCGCGCGGATTGAAGAGGATGGACTTCGCCCACCCGCCGCCCGCGCCCAGGACGTCTCCGTAGGAGAAGCCGCCGCACGCCATCACCCCCTTGAAGTCCGCCAGCGACACGCGCCCGCTCAGGATGTCGCTCATGTGGACATCCACCGCCGCGAAGCCCGCGCGCGTGAAGGCCGCGGCCATCTCCTGCTGACTGTTCACGCCCTGCTCGCGCAGCACGGCCACGCGGGGCCGCGCACCCTTGGCGATGAACGGCGCCGCCACGTCCTGCGCCGGGTCGAAGGTCAGCTTGGGCGACAGGCCCGGGTCCGACGGGTCACTGCGCGCGGCGGACTCCTGGTCCGCGCAGGACGGGTTGTCGCGCAGCTTCTGCATCGCGTGGCTGACGCGCGACCAGATGCGGCGCAGGGCCAGGGTGTCCTCGGACAGCAGCACGTCCCCGCCGTGCCGCACGCGCACCTCCAGCGCCGCCTGGGGCCGGCCCAGCTCGTGGACCTGCACGCCCAGCGCCTGCTGCGCCAGCACCTCGCGCACGCGCGCCACGTCCGGCGCGCGCACCTGCACCACCGCGCCCAGCTCCTCGTTGAAGAGGGCCGCCGTCACGTCGCCGCCCAGCGCCGTCACGTCCACGTCGAACCCGCAGCGCCCGGCGAAGGCCATCTCGCACAACGTGGCCCAGAGGCCGCCGTCGGAGCGGTCGTGGTACGCGAGCAGCGCGCCCTCGTCGTTGAGCGCCTGCACCGCCGCGAAGAAGCCGCGCAGCAGGGCCGGGTCCTCCACGTCCGGGCTCTCCGGGCCCACCTGCCCGTGGACGTGCGCCACCACGGAGCCGCCCAGCCGCTGCTTCCCGCGCGCCAGGTCGATGAACAGCAGCCGCGTGTCCTCGGCCACCTCCACGAGCTGCGGCGTGAGCGACTTGCGCACGTCCAGCACCGGCGCGAACGCGGTGATGATGAGCGACACCGGCGAGGTCACGGCCTTGCGCGTGCCCTGCTCCTCCCAGACGGTGCGCATGGACATCGAGTCCTTGCCCACGGGGATGGTGATTCCCAGCGCCGGGCACAGCTCCATGCCCACGGCATTCACGGCGGCGTAGAGGCCGGCGTCCTCGCCCGGGCTGCCCGCCGAGGCCATCCAGTTGGCCGACAGCTTCACGTCCGACAGCTTGCGGATGCGCGCCGCCGCGATGTTGGTGAGCGCCTCGCCCACCGCCATGCGCGCCGAGGCCGCCGCGTCGATGAGGGCCAGCGGCGTGCGCTCGCCCAGGGACATGGCCTCACCGGTGGTGCTCGTCACGGTGGACAGCGTCACCGCGCAGTCCGCCACCGGCACCTGCCACGGCCCCACCATCTGGTCCCGGCTGCTGAGGCCGGACACGGTGCGGTCGCCAATCGTGATGAGGAACGACTTGTCCGCCACCGTCGGGTGGCTGAGCACGCGCTCGGACAGCTCCTTCAGCGAGCCGTCCAGCTTCAGCGGCGCGTAGGACACCGGGCGCGACGCCACGTCGCGGTGCATGCGCGGCGGCTTGCCGAACAGCACGTCCATGGGCAGGTCGATGGGCGCATCGCCGAACCGCGAGTCCGACAGCTTCAGCGTCTGCTCGGCGGTGGCGTCTCCCAGCACGGCGAAGGGGGCGCGTTCGCGCTCGCACAGGGCGGCGAAGCGCGCCAGGTCCTCCGGCGCCACGCCGAGGACGTAGCGCTCCTGCGCCTCGTTGCACCAGATCTCCACCGGGGACATGCCCGGCTCCGCGTTGGGCACCGCGCGCAGCTCCAGGCGTCCGCCCAGGTCGTTGTCGTGCGCCAGCTCCGGCACCGCGTTGGACAGGCCGCCCGCGCCCACGTCGTGGATGGAGCGGATGGGGTTCTTCTCCCCCATGGCCCAGCAGCGGTCGATGACCTCCTGGCAGCGCCGCTCCATCTCCGCGTTGTCGCGCTGCACGGAGGCGAAGTCGAGGTCCGCGGCGCTCGCGCCCTGCGCCATGGACGACGCCGCGCCACCGCCCAGGCCGATGAGCATCGCCGGGCCGCCCAGGACGATGAGCTTGTCCCCGGAGCGCAGCTGCTCCTTCTTCACGTGCGGCGCCCGGATGTTGCCCAGGCCGCCGGCGATCATGATGGGCTTGTGATAGCCGCGCACCTCCACGCCGCCCGGCGTGGGGACCTGCACCTCGTAGCTGCGGAAGTAGCCCGCGAGGTTCGGCCGGCCGAACTCGTTGTTGAACGCGGCGCCGCCCAGCGGGCCGTCCACCATGATGTCCAGCGCGGAGACGATGCGGTCCGGCTTGCCGTAGGGCAGCTCCCAGGGCTGCTCGAGGCCCGGGATGCGCAGGTGGCTCACGCTGAAGCCCGTGAGTCCCGCCTTGGGACGCGCGCCGCGCCCGGTGGCGCCCTCGTCGCGAATCTCTCCGCCCGCGCCCGTGGCGGCGCCCGGGAACGGCGAGATGGCCGTCGGGTGGTTGTGCGTCTCCACCTTGATCATGATGTGGGCCGGCTCGCGCACGGAGCCCCACTCACCGGACTCGGGGGACGGGAAGAAGCGGTCCACCTCGAAGCCTTCGATGACGGCCGCGTTGTCCTTGTAGGCGCCGAGCACGCCTTCCTGGTTCTGGACGTACGTGTTCTTGATGGCCTGGAAGAGCGAGCGCTCCCGCGGCTTGCCGTCGATGGTCCAGCTCGCGTTGAAGATCTTGTGCCGGCAGTGCTCGCTGTTGGCCTGCGCGAACATCATCAGCTCGACGTCGGTGGGGTTGCGCTTCAGCTCGGTGAAGCGCGCCACCAGGTAGTCCATCTCGTCGTCGGCCAGTGCCAGGCCCAGGTCGCGGTTGGCGGCCACCAGCGCCGCGCGGCCACCCGCCAGCACATCCACCGTGGTGAAGGGCCGGGGCGTGTGCTCCGCGAACAGGACGGCAGCATCCTCCAGCCGGCCCAACACGGCCTGGGTCATCCGGTCATGCAGCACCGGCTTCAGGCGCTCCAGCTCGGCCTCGGGCAGCGAATGCCCCCCTTCACCGGCGATGAAGAACGCGGTGCCGCGCTCCATGCGCCGCACGCGGTCCGCGAGGCCGCAGTTGTGCGCGATGTCGGTGGCCTTCGAGGACCAGGGTGAGATCGTGCCCGGCCGAGGCAGCACCAGCAGCAGGCTGCCCGTGCGGGCGCCCGTGGCCACACGCGGCCCGTAGTCGAGCAGCCGGCCCAGGGTGGCCTGGTCGGACGGAGAGAGCGGCGCCGGAGCGTCGATGAAGTGCACGAACTCCGCGTGAAGCGAAGACACGGAGGGCACTCGCTCCTGGCACTGGGCCAGGAGCTTGGCGAGCCTGAATTCAGAAAGGGCCGGGGCCCCACGCAGGATGTGCATGCTGGACATGGGTCGAAGTCGTGGCTCTGGGTAACAGCGGGGGCGTCCTTATCACCGTGCGTCGTCCCGGCGCGTGAAGAGTTCACGCCGCGCCGCCTGCAGGACATGCGGGCAGGCGTCACGGTAGGTGTCCCCCGCACGTCAGAGCCTGCACGGCGTACGGGACAACCCGGGAAGCACCGGCTCCGCTTACCGGTCGCCCAGCGCCATCCCCAGGCCCAGGCTCCACGAGAAGCCATGCGCCCAGGTGACGCCGGGCGGGCGCAACCCTTGGTAGAGCACCTCCGTGCTGGCGACGAAGGGGCCGCCCAGGGACGCGTGGAAGCGCAGCCCCACCGGAACGCCGAGGCGCGCGCCGTCCCCTTCCCAGGAGCGCACCCCCAGGCCCGCCGAGGCCCTCACGTCCAGGCCGAACGCGTAGCCCGGCCGCCAGGCCACCAGCGGCGGAGACAGCACGGAGAAGGCCCAGCCGCCTACCGGCCACGGGCGCACGCCTGCGCCTCCGCCGAGGCCTCGCGTCCAATCCACCGACAGCCCCAGCCCATGGGGCAACGGCAGCGAGCCGCGAAGCCCCACGAGGGGCGCCGCCCCCCGCGCATCCGACGCGACGCCGCCCAGCACCTCCAACGACACCTCCGGCGAGGGACGAAACACGCGCAGGGCGACGAAGGGCGCGTCGGGGAGCGAGGCCTCCTCGAAGCGCTGCGCCGCCCACGTCAGGAACGCGGCCGAGTACGCCACCGCCGAAGCCACCCGCGCGGCCATGAAGGCAGCGGGCGCTTCAGGAGGAATCCTGCGCGCCCTCCCCTCCCAGCGGACCTCGCGCAGGCCGAAGGCGTTGCCCACCGGCCCGTAGACACCAAAGGCGCCGGGGACCGCGGCGTCGGGCTCGGACCAGAAGGCGCTCCAGGGCAGCGGCGCCCCGTCATCGGTGCGCAGCACCTCCGTGCGCACCGCCGCCAACGTCTCCAGCGCCAGCGCGTGCTGCGCGTCGGCGCCGGAGAGCGGCGCCACCTCGCGCGGGGGAAGCCGGGTCAACGCGCCGCGAACGCCGTAGCCCTCGAAGCGGTCGGTGAGGCCGTGGTTCACCGGCACGACGTGCGGCGGAGACGCCATGTCCTGGAGGTGGTGCGCCAGGTGGCCGGCGCGGTCCCACGCGCGCGCCACGTCCCCCTGGCGCGCCGCCTCCAGCGCGTCCTCCCACAGCGCGGCGACCCGCGCGTCCGAGCCTCGCCGCACCGCGGAGCCAAGGCGCCCCTCCGGGCGATAGAAGTGGTGCCAGCCGGTCCACTTCACGTGGAGGTTCAGGTCCTCCGCGGTGGCGCCATGCACCACCGCGCCCCGATGCTCGGCCAGCCCGGGCGCGGCGCCAGACGCGGTGGCCGCGTCGATGGCGGCCTCGGTGAGCGCGCGGTGGTCCTGCACCGAGAAGGCCCAGGCCGAGGGGGCCAGGGCTCCGCTCAGCAGCACCACGGCGAGGAGGAGCCCCCTGGGCGTTGGACGGAGCATCGCAGGGGCCAGCAACCCGCGCCCGCGCGAGCACGTTCCCCAGGAGGACAGCTGCTGCTTCGGATGCCCGCCCACCCGGCAGCCACCTCCGCCTACGCGGCCTCGCGTTCCGGCATCGGCTCGACGGGGGCCTCCAGCTTCGCGAGGTGTGCCCGCGCCAGGGCCAGGTTGTCGTTGTCCAGCGGATGGAAGGACGGGCGCAGGTATTGCGTCAGCCCGCCCCCCAGCACGCGGAACAACACCGGGTCCTTCTTGTGCGCCCGCCAGAGCTCCCGCAGCAGGCCCATCCACCCCAGCCCCTGCTCCTGGCGCAGCAGCGTCACCGTGGCGGCGAACCACAGGGCGAAGAGCGACACCACCCCCAGCACCATGCCGAACACGCGCAGCCCGTAGCCCGGCGCCACCTTCTTCAGCACGTCGAACGCCACGGCCTTGTGCTCGATCTCCTCCGCCGCGTGCCACTCGATGAGGCTGCGCATCGCCGGGTGACCGTCCGCGAACACGCCCAGCCGCAGCGTGTGCTCCCCCATCAACGCCGTGTAGTGCTCCAGCGCGGCGGTGATGGACAGGCGCAGCGAGGGGGACAGCGCCCCGTGGATGAAGGTCCAGAGGAAGGACTCGTAGCGCCGCAGGAAGCCCTGCACCTCGTAGCCCTGTGACGCCAGCAGCTCGATGTAGTCCTGGTGCTCGCGCGCGTGCTTGCCCTCCTGCGCGAAGAACGCCTTCACCTGCGCGCGCAGCTCCGGCGCGTCCCCCAGCTGCGGCAGGTAGTAGTTGACGCTGCGCACGAAGAAGCGCTCCCCCTGGGGGAAGAGCATGTTGAGCCCGTTCCACAGGTGCGTGGAGCCCGGGCCATTGCGATGCCAGATGCGGGGGAAGCTCGAATCGAAGGGGAACTTCAGATGGAGTCGAGGCTGGATGCGTCCGGCGTCGTGGGATGGGGCCATTGAGGACTTTCGAGTCGGAAGACCGGATGGGGTCAGCGGCGGGCGGGGCGCGCCCGGCGGTTGGCCTCGGGCAGCAGCGCCTCGCGGAAGGCTCGCAGCCGCTCGCGCGAGGCGAAGGGGCCGCTGCCCGCGAGCGAGGCGAAGAAGCGCTTGCGCACGCCTGAAGGGGTCGCGCGAAGGACCTCCGTCACGCAGAGGGCCACGCCTCCGCCAACGGCCTCGAGCGGCCGCATGGTGTTGAAGAAGAGGGAGGGATGCCGAGCCAGCGCGTCATCATCGTCGACCTCCAGGGTGATCTTGGACAACAAGCCATTGCCGCCCAGCGCGGCCGGGACCTGCTTCAGCCACGGCGTGCCAGCGAAGCCACGGGTGGTGAGTGACGGCAGCCACCAGGGTAGCGACGGCGCGTACAACGTCGAGAAGATGTCCTCCAGAACGCCGCCGCCCCGCCGGGTCTGCTCCAACACCTCCGAGACGTCGGCGGGTGTCACCGGCCCGGTGAGCGTCCGCGACGACACCACCGCGACCCCGATGCGCCGCCACTTCTTCGGGATGGACAGCGGCGCGGCGGGCAGCACGGGGACCAGCAACGTCGGGTTGTCACCGGGGATCGCGCCCGCGCCCGCCTGCTGCATCGCGGCGAGCATCGCGCAGGCGAGGTTCCGGAAGTCGAGCCGCTCCGGCAACTCCACGCGAAGCACCGGCGCGGGCTCGCCCGGACCGGTGAGCCACGCGTCGGGCTCGGCGCGCGCGCCCTGCCCCGGCAGCCCCACGCCAGCGGCCAGCGACAGCTCGGCCATCGCCGTGCCGTCCATCACCAGGTGGTCGAAGCTCAGCTCCAGCGCGCCGGTCGCCGCGTCCACGCGCGCGCCCAGCCAGGCGCTCGAGGTCAGCAGATGCGAGGCCCACGCGCTGCCACTCCGCCCGGCCCGGTCCACCACCACCTGCGGGTGCACGCCGTCGCGGCGTGCCTCCGCCCACGTGCACGCGGGGGTCCGCGCCAGCAGCGCCGCCACCGCGCCGGCCGTCAACGCCGCGTCGTCCAGCCGCAGCCGCACCATCTGGAACCGGCCGTCGTCGCAGGTGAACGCCGCGGTGAGCACCGCCGGGTCGCTCACCCGCTGACGCGCGTCGCGGCCTTCGCGACCGAGGCGCGCCACCCAGACCTCCAGGGGCTGGTTGTGCCGGCGCACGCGCTGGACGTCCCGGTACCAGCGCGCCACGTTCGCCAGCAGCACCGCGGCCCACGCGCCGCCGGACGTGTCCACGCCCAGCGGCTGCACCGTCATCATGACGCGGCGCGAGCGGGCCTCCGTGGCCAGGAACTGCTCCCACGGCGTCAGCGCGTTCACCACGCCGCTGGGCCTGCGCGCGGGGAACCACCGGCGCCAGGTCTCGCACCCGCGCACGAGCCCCTCGATGGCGTGGCGCGCCACCGGATGGAAGTGCGGGAACTGGTGGGCCATCAGCGCATGCGCGTGCTCAACGACGCCAACGTCCTGGGCTTCAACCAGTGATGGGGAGGGACTGGAGCCGTCCATGAACACATGTCCGCGCGGTCAACGGGGGGATGACCCACGACATCGGGTCCGTAGCCTAGCGGACACGGCACCTGCACGATCAGCCAATAGTGCGGTTTCACTGGGAGCCACGCTTTTTGACCTGACTGCGCGGGTGCTTCGCGACTCGCGGCATACCGCGGCCCCGTAGACCCCACAGGTAGGGGCTGTGCCGCGAAGCATCAATGTCAGACATTCAATCCCCGCGGCGCTGACGGCGCCCGCTCAGCCTTGACGCCTCCTGGTATTCTTTGACAGCCCGACATTCCCGTGCACTGCCGCACGGCCCCGGAGCCAGGAGTCGTCCATGTCCCTCGCCCGCCGTCCCTTCGCTTGGAGTGCAGCCATCCTGTTGACGTTCGCGACCGCCGCGGTCGCCCATCCCATCAGCGCGGCGCCGCAGGCCCTCTGCGACAACAGCGCCCGCCCCGCGCCTGGAGACCCGGGCGAAGTGTCCTCCGCGGGCATGTGCTTCGAGATGTTCTGTGACGACGACTTCCAGTGCCAGAGCGCGTGCCCGAGCGCGCAGACGGCCGCGTGTGTCAACAACGTCTGCGAGTACACGTACCGCACGGGCGGCGGGACGGGCGGCGGCCCCGGCGGCCCGTTCTGCCCGGCCATGCTGTGTTCGGACGACTACCACTGCCAGTGCGGCACGCGGCAGGGCTACTGCGGCTTCGACAACGTCTGCTACTTCTAGGCCGCTCGACGCGTCGTCACGCTCGTCAGGCTCCGGGAAGAAAGCCCGCGCCGGGGAGTCCAGGCGCGTCGGTGGACCCCTTCCCGGAGCCTTCATGCCTCGCCTGCTCGACAGCCTGCCCCTCCTCTACCGAGACCTCCTCCCCCGCTTCTTCCAGGGAGACGTGGTGCCCGAGGAGACCAAGGCCACGTGCGCCCAGTGCGCCATGTGCCAGGACACCGCCCAGGACACCGTCGAGTCCGTGGACGGCGTGAGCCGGATGTTCCGGCCGGACACCAAGTGCTGCACCTATTCGCCGCGCCTGCCCAACTACCTGGTGGGCGCGCTGCTGTCGGATGAGCGGCCGGAGCTGGCGGAGGGCCGCCGCCGCATGGAGGCGAAGATTTCCAGCCGCGTGGGCGTCACGCCGCAGTGGGTGAAGCCCCCCGCCAAGTTCCAGTTCCTCTACAAGAACGGCCACCAGTTCTTCGGCCGCGCCGCCTCGCTGCGCTGCGGGTACTTCTCCCAGGACAGCGGCGGCTGCACCATCTGGCCCTACCGCGAGGCCGTCTGCTCCACCTTCTTCTGCAAGTACGTGGCGGGCGCGGACGGCCGCAAGTTCTGGATGTCGGTGAAGACGTACCTGACGCTGGCGGAGATCCAGCTCTCGCGCTGGGCCGCGCTCCAGCTCCTCCCCGACTACGTGCTGTCCGGGAGGGACCGCGCGGAGACGCAGCAGGCGCCGCTGAGCGTGGAGGACCTGGATGACACCGCGCCGCCCGAGAAGGCCTACGCCGCGCTGTGGAAGGAACACGCGGGCCGCGAGCTCGACTACTACCGGGCCTGCTACCAGTTGGTGAAGGCGCTGCCGCCAGATGGACTGGAGAAGCTGCTCGGCCTGGACGGCACCATCGAGCTGAAGACGCTGGAGAAGCTCCACGACACCGCCGTCTCACCGCGGCTGCCGCGCGTGCTCAAGCTCAACCCCGACGCCACCGTGCAGTGGCTCCCGGACGGCAGCGTGGCGCTGGGCGCCTACAGTGAATTCGACGCCATCGCCCTGCCCGGCGAGGCGTATGGCCTGCTGGTGGACTTCACCGGCCGCGAGCCCGTGGAGGCCGTGCGCCAGCACCTGCGCGACCACAAGCAGGCCGACCTGTCCGAGGACGTGCTGCTGGAGCTGTACCGGCACCGCATCCTCGTGGAGGCGTGAGCACGCCCCACCCGTCTCAGGGCGGGTGGGACAGCGCCCCCAGCTCGCGCAGCAGCCGCACGGAGGCCTGGGCGTGGCGCCACGCGAACACCGTCTCCGACAGGTGCTCCGCCATCCAGGAGCAGAAGCCCGGGTCTCCCGCGTCCAGCCACGACGCGGACTCCGACAGCTCCGCCTCCACCGCCTCCCACGCGCGGCGGTAGGCGCTGGCCGCGGTCATCAGCTCGGAGAGCGAATGGGTGAAGGCATCCAGCGCGGCGCGCAGCTCCAACGGCGTGCCCGGCTCCGCGCGGCGCGAGTCCCGCAGCCGCCCCAGGTGGACCAGCAGGCCCTGCTCCAGCGCGAAGGCGGTCCCCAGGCGCGCCTGGGCCCCATGCAGGAGGACCTGGAGGTCCTCTCCCAGCTCATGCAACAGCTCCTCGTTGGAGCGCGCCACCGGGCGGCTCAGCCGCGTACACACCGCCTGCCAGAGGCTGCAGTAGCCCAGCAGCTCCGCCACGCCGCGACGCACGTGGGGCGGCACGCGGTCCAGGAACTCGAGCGCGCACTGGCGGGCGGACATCACCAGCGGCCCGGCGCCGGGGCCCGCCTTGGCGACCTTCAAGACGCGCCAGGCCCACTGGAGCGTGGTCTCCGTGGCGCGGAACAACGCGTCACAGCCCGCGCTCAACGTGCCGGCATGGCTGGCATCCATCAACGCGGAGGAAGGCGCGGGCGCGGGCCGAGGTTCCTCGCCGGAGTCACTCTCCACACGTGACTTCCGTTCCGATGAACCGCGGTCCGGCGACATGCTCCGCCTCCCCAAACGCTTCGGGCCAACCCCAGGTATCGCACGCCGTGCCAGCAAGCTCCAGCGCCCCACGTGGGGAGGGTTCACCGACATGCGCGAGGCCCTGAACAGGCCCCAACTCCAGGGATTCAAGCGCGCGGCGCGAGAACCGAAAGCAGCAGCCGGGCGTCCCACACGGAACGCCCGGCCAGCGCCTTTAGTGAAGCGTGCGCTTGAGGCGGCTCAGCCGCTCATGGGTCCGCTTCTGGGCGGGAATCAGCTCCATGCGCACGAAGCGGCGGGCCTCGCCGTGGACCTGGTCCGCGTCCCGCTGGTAGTCGGCCAGGCCGTGGTCCTCGCCCTCCTCCAGTGCCTGGATGGCGGCCTTCTCCCCCAGCATGTCCGCGCCGCCCTGCACGAGCTTGGCGAAGGTGCCCCAGATGCCGGAGCCCTCCGCGGGCTCGCCGCCCATCTTGAGAATGCGGTCGCGGATCTCCTCCACGCGGTGCTCGTGGTCCTGTTGGCAGTACTCCAGCGCGTCGCGGGCCAGGTCGTCCGTGACGTGGCCGCGCGCCTGGCGGTAGGTCTCCACCGCGGAGATTTCACCGCGCAGGAACGAGTTGAGCGTCTCGACGTCCTTGTTCGTGCTCGCCATTGATGGCCTCCATGGGGTGACGAAATGAATCCGGCTTGCCGCAAAAGGTGATGCGCACCGGCGGATGAGCAACGAGGGCCCGCACGCCCGCCCCCTTCCAACGGCGCGCTCCGCGTTCACCCCCAGGGGCGCATGGCCCCCGAGGCCGTGCGCGCCGTCCGCCGCATCCCACCGGCCGCGCGCAACCCCAGGAGCAGGCGAACGTGCCAGGGCCGCGCCGCGCCGGGAATGCGCGCCGAGGCCCTTGCCGGAGGGCGGGTTGACGCCTCTTCCGACAGCCGTTAGCGTACGGACCTCGATGACGCACCTGAACATCCCGACCGCCGCGCTGTGTCGCCGCCGCTGCCGTCGGACGTGTTCGTGTTGTCGCCTGCCGGGCCTGGGTTGTTGACGCGCATTCGGGAAGGGTTTCGTGCTTCCCCCTCGCGCAGTCTTCCCGGCCCGGTCTCCTGTCCCAGGAACCGGGCCTTCTTCATTCCCCATCCTCGCCGCGCACGCGTCCCCATGACCTTCGCAGCCCCCCACGCCGCCACGATGCCCTCCGCGTCCCATCCCGGGCGTGACGCCGCCCCCGTCGCGTGTTGCCCCTGCTGTGCCTGTTCCGCGTGTCCGCCGTCCAGCGGGTGCCGAGCATCGAGAAGCGCGTAGCTCCCTTCTCGAACCTTCCTGCTCGCGCGGCCCGCCCTCCCTCGAAGGCGGGCCTTTTCTTTTCCCGGAGTCCCCATGTCCTCCCCACCGCCGCACCCCGCACCCGCGCAAGCCCTGCTCGCGGAAGCCGAAGCCGCGAACCTGCGGACCGCCTCCGCGGAGCAGGTGCTCGCGTGGGCCGAGCGGCGCTTGGGCGCGAACGCCGCCATCGCCTCCAGCTTCGGCGTGGAGGACATGGTCCTCATCGACCTGGCGCGCCAGCACGCCCCCAGCCTGCGCATCTTCACGCTCGACACCGGCCGGCTCCCACCGGAGACGTACGAGCTCATCGAGGTGGTCCGCAAACGCTACGGCGTCACCGTGGAGACCTACTTCCCCGAGCGCGAGCAGGTGGAGACGCTCGAGTCCACGAAGGGGTACTTCTCCTTTCGCCAGAGCCTCGAGGCGCGAAAGGAGTGCTGCGCCATCCGCAAGGTGGCGCCGCTGCGACGCGCGTTGTCCCACCGCGAGGCCTGGGTGACGGGGCTGCGCCGCGAGCAGTCCATCACCCGCACCGCGGTGGAGACCCTGGAGCTGGACGGAGCGCACGGGCTGCTCAAGCTCAACCCCCTGGCCGCGTGGTCCACGCGTGACATCTGGACCTACGTGCGGACGCAGGGCGTGCCCTACAACGCGCTCCATGACCGCGGCTACCCGTCCATCGGCTGCGCCCCCTGCACGCGCGCGGTGAAGCCGTACGAGGACGAGCGCGCGGGCCGCTGGTGGTGGGAGTCCGCGGACAAGCGCGAGTGCGGTCTGCACCCGGTCCGATGAAAGACGCCATGACCACCCCGCATCTGGATTACGCCGTCTGCCTGCGCCTGGAGGGCCGCCACGTCCTCCTCGTCGGGGGTGGCACCATCGCCGAAGGCCGCGCCCTCGCGGTGCTCGCGTCGGGCGCGCGCCTGCGCGTCATCGCCCCCGAGGCCACGCCCACGCTGCGGAGGCTCGCCGAGGGTGGCCAGCTCGAGTGGCTGCCTCGCCCGTACCAGGCGGGCGACGTCCGGGGGCACCACCTGGTGCTGGCCGCCGCGGATGACGCCGCCGTGGGCCCGCGGGTGGCCGCCGAGGCCCGCGCGCTGGGCATCTGGGTCAACACCGCGGACGAGCCCGCGCTGTGCGACTTCACCCTGCCCTCCGTGGGGCGGCGGGGTCCCATCACCATCGCCGTGTCCACCGCGGGGCAGGCGCCCGCGCTCGCGAGCCATCTGCGGGAAGTGCTCACGGCCCAGGTGGCGCGGCACCACGTCTGGCGCGCGCGGCTCAGCGGCTGGCTGCGCGAGCAACTGCCCCGAGGCCGGGAGCGCCAGCGGCTGTTGAAGGACGTGGCGACGGGCGGCATCGGCGCACGGCTGGCGCGGGGCGAGCGCAAGGCCGCGTGGGCCCTGCTCCGCGAAGCACTGAAGCCCTGGAAGACTTCGGGAGAGACACCATGAGAGAGCAGATGAGAGGCCGCGTGTCCCTGGTCGGCGCGGGCCCGGGAGATCCGGAGCTGCTGACCTTGCGCGCCGCGCGCGTGCTGCGGGAGGCGGACACCGTCGTCCACGACCGGCTCATCCACCCCGCGGTGCTGGAGCATGCACGGCCCCACGCCCGCCTCATCTACGTGGGCAAGGCGGGCGGCGGTGACTCCGTCAGCCAGGAGGAGATTCACGTCATCCTCATCGCGCAGGCCCTGCTGGGCCGCCGCGTCGTCCGGCTCAAGGGGGGCGACGCCTTCGTCTTCGGCCGCGGCGGCGAGGAGGCCCTCGCGCTGGAGGAAGCGGGCATTCCGTATGAAGTGGTGCCCGGCATCACCGCCGGCACCGCCGTCCCCGCGGCGGCGGGCATTCCCGTCACGCACCGAGGCCTCTCCGGCGCGGTGACGTTCGCCACCGCCCACCGGGGCGGCAGCGCGCTGGACTGGGACTTCCTCGCCAGGGCCCAGACGCTGGTCCTCTATATGGCCGGACACCGGCTGGAGGAGACGGCGCATGCCTTGATGGCCTCCGGGCGCGCGGCCTCGACGCCGGCGGCCGTGGTGGAGGCGGGCACGTGGGAGCATCAACGGGTGGTGGAGGCGCCGCTGGAGCGCATCGCCCGGCAGGTGAAGCAGGAAGCGCTGGGCTCGCCCTCGCTGCTCATCGTGGGGGAGGTCGTCTCGCTGCGCTCACGGCTCCCCTCGCTGGTGGCGCAGGGCACTCCACGGGAAGCGCACACGCCGGCGCGCGTGGCGGAGGGTGGTCATGAGTGAGAGTTCGTTCGCGCGCACGTCGCACCTGTCGGAGCTGGAAGCGGAGAGCATCCACATCCTCCGGGAGACGGTGGCCGAGTTCGCCAACCCGGTGATGCTCTACAGCATCGGCAAGGACTCGCAGGTGCTGCTGCACCTGGCGCGCAAGGCGTTCCATCCCGCGCCGCTGCCCTTCCCGCTGCTCCACGTGGACACGACGTGGAAGTTCCGGGAGATGTACGCGTTCCGGGACAGCTTCGTGGCGCGGCATGGGCTGCGCCTCATCGTCCACCAGAACCAGCGCGCCCTGGCGGAGGGCATCAACCCCTTCGACCACGGCAGCCAGAAGTACACCCACGCCATGAAGACGCAGGCCCTGCTGGAGGCGCTGGCCCGGCATGGCTTCGACGCGGCCTTCGGGGGCGCCCGCCGCGACGAGGAGAAGTCTCGGGCCAAGGAGCGCGTGTTCTCGTTCCGGGACCGACATGGCCAGTGGGACCCGCGGCGGCAGCGCCCCGAGCTGTGGAACCTCTTCAACGGCCGCGTCGACGCGGGGGAGAGCATGCGCGTCTTCCCGCTGTCCAACTGGACGGAGCTGGACGTGTGGCACTACGTGCTGCGCGAGCGAATCCCCGTGGTGCCGCTGTACTTCGCGGCGGAGCGCCCGGTGATTGACCGCGGCGGCACGCTGCTGATGGTGGACGACGAGCGCATGCGGCTGAAGCCCGGCGAGAAGCCCGAGCTCCGGCGCGTGCGCTTCCGCACGCTGGGCTGCTACCCGCTGAGCGGCGCCATCGAGTCCTCCGCCACCACGGTGGAGAGCGTCATCCACGAGATGGTGAACGCGCGCCAGTCCGAACGGCAGGGCCGGCTCATCGACCATGACGAAGAAGGCTCCATGGAGCTCAAGAAGCGCGAGGGTTACTTCTGATGGACACCGGCTTGCAGCAACTGCTCGAACAGCACTCCGCCCGCGAGCTGCTTCGTCTGGTCGTCGTCGGCTCCGTGGACGACGGGAAGTCCACCCTCATCGGCCGGCTGCTCTATGAATGCGACGGCCTCTTCGAGGACCAGATTTCCGCCGTGCGCAAGGCCAGCGCGAAGCGGGCCGCCGCCCGGACGGAGGCGGCGGCCGCCGTCCCCGCTGAGGTGCTGGCCCAGGGGCTGCGCGCCGCGGCGGGCGCGGAGGAAGAGGCGCTGGACTTCTCCCTCTTCACGGATGGCCTGCGCGCCGAACGCGAGCAGGGCATCACCATCGACGTCGCGTACCGGTACCTGAGCACGGCGCGCCGCAAGGTCATCATCGCGGACACGCCCGGGCACATCCAATACACGCGCAACATGGCCACAGGCGCCTCCACCGCCGACGCGGCCGTCATCCTGGTGGACGCGCGGCTGGGCGTGCTGCCGCAGACGCGACGCCACGCGTACATCGCCTCGCTGCTGGGCATCCCCTACCTGGCCGTCGCGGTGAACAAGATGGACCTCACGGGCTTCGACCCGGCCCTCTTCGAGAAAATCGGCTCCGAGCTCGCCAGCTTCGCCCAGGCGCTCGGCTTCGAGGGCGTGCGGCTGTTCCCCGTCAGCGCCAGCCGCGGCGACAACATCACCCAGCCCAGCGCCCGCACCCCGTGGCACCAGGGCGGCACCCTGCTCTCGTGGCTGGAGTCCCTCCCCCACCAGCGCCGGCAGGAGGACGCGCCGTTCCGCTTCCCCGTGCAGTACGTGCTGCGCCCCCATCAGGACTACCGGGGCCTCGCGGGCCAGCTCGCCTCCGGGACGGTCCGCGTGGGTGACACGGTGCAGGTCCATCCCTCCGGCCGGCGCACCCGCGTGGCGGGAATCGACACCTTCGACGGACCGCTGGAGGAGGCCTCCTTCCCCGCGTCCGTCACGCTGCGGCTGGCGGATGAAGTGGACGCGAGCCGGGGTGACCTGCTGTCCCATGTCGAAGCGCCGCCCCTGGCGCTCCACCGGCTCGACGCGATGCTCGTGTGGTTCGGGGAGCAGCCGCTGGACTGCTCCCGGCGCTACCTGGTGAAGCAGGCCACGCGCACCGCGCCGGCGCACATCGAACGCGTGCTGTGGCGCAAGGAGCTGTCGGACCTGTCCGAACAGCCCGCCGAGTCCCTGTCCCTCAACGACATCGGGAAGATCCGGCTGTCCTGCCGGCGGCCCCTGCTCACGGACCCGTACCGGGACAACCGCCGCACGGGCGCCTTCATCGTCATCGACGCGCTCACCCACGACACGGTGGGCGCGGGCATGGTGCTGGGCCCCGCGGTGGACGACGCGAACGGCACGGTGAGCGCCTCGCTCGTCACGCAAGCCGAGCGGCGGGGCCGGCTGGGCCAGCCCGGAACCCTCATCCTGCTGCCCGCGACCCAGGACGCCAGCGACCGCGCCTTCCAGTTGGAGCGGCGGCTGTTCGACCTGGGCTGGCACGTCTCCGCCGTCCCAGGCGATGTGGAGGTCGCGCTCGCGCTGGTGTCCGCCGGGCTCGTCGCGCTGGTGCACACCGACGCGCCGCAGGCACGCCGGGCCCTGCGCGCGGAGGCCCGGGACGCGGGCGCGGTGGTGTTGGAGCTCGAAGCCGGTGAGGACCTGGAGCAACAGCTCGCCCGAATCACCGCGCTCCGTGAGGCCGTGCGATGAACGCGGCCCCTGCCTTCGTCAACGCGCTCCTCGGCGATGCCCGAAGCGCCCACCTGTTCGAGCTGCTTCAGGGACTCGACGCGAATGCCTTGAACTGGCTGAGCGGCTACACGGCGGGCCTCGCCGCGCGGGCACCGCAGTCTTCCGTGACGGCCGTGGTCCCCGTCACCGAGGCAGCCCCCGCCGTCCCCTTCACCATCGTCTACGGGACGCAGACCGGAAACAGCCGCCTGCTCGCCGAGCGCCTCAAGCACCAGGTGGAGTCCGCCGGGCTCACCGCGCGCCTGTTCCGCGCCAGCGACTACCCCGTGCGGGAGCTGGCCAAGGAGCAACTCCTCTGCGTGGTCATCAGCACGCAGGGCGATGGCGACCCGCCGGACGACGCGCGAGGCTTCTGCGAGTTCCTCCTGGGCAAGCGCGCGCCGCGCGTGGAGGCGTTGCGCTACGCCGTCCTCGGGCTCGGTGACTCCAGCTACCCCCGCTTCTGCGAAGTCGGCAAGGCGCTGGACAGCCGCCTCGCGGAGCTGGGCGCCACGCGGCTGCTGGAGCGCGCGGACTGCGACGTGGACTTCGAGCCTGTCGCCAAGGGCTGGCTCGACCAGGCCTTCGCCCGCGCCCGTGAATCGCTGACGCCCCGCGCCGCCGCGACGGCCACCGTCCTGCCTCTGCGCGAGCAGCGAGCCACGCCCGCCTTCAACAAGGAGTCCCCCTTCTCCGCGGAGGTCCTCCTCAACCAGCGCATCACCGCGCGCGGCGCGCTCAAGGACGTGCGTCACGTGGAGCTGTCGCTCGAAGGCTCGGGGCTGACGTATGCCCCCGGCGACGCGCTGGGCGTGTGGCCCCACAATCCTCCCGAGCTGGTGGAGGCCCTCCTGTCCGAGCTGCGCCTGGATGGGAACCTGGACGTCACGCGAGAGGGCCGCACATTGCCCCTGGCCCGGTGGCTGAGCGACGCGCTCGAAATCACCAGGCTCAACCGCCCCTTCCTGGAGCGGCACGCCACGTTGTCGAACAGCTCCGCGTTGCGGGATGTACTCCAGCCCGGCAACCCCGAGGCCTTCCGGGCGTTGCTCGCGAGCCATCAGCTCATCGACGTGCTTCGCGCGCACAAGGCGGACTGGGAGGCCGCCGAGCTGGTCCAGGCCCTGCGCAAGCTGACGCCGCGCCTGTACTCGATTGCCTCCAGCCCCCTGCGCGTGGGCGAGGAGGCCCACCTGACGGTGTCCGTCGTGGACTACACCGCCTTCGACCTGCGTCACTTCGGCGCGGCGTCGTACCACCTGGCCACGCGCACCGCGGGCACCGACACGGTCCGCGTCTTCATCGAGCCGAACGAGCGCTTCCGCCTGCCCGAGGACGGCGACAAGGACGTGCTGATGATTGGCCCCGGCACGGGCGTGGCGCCCTTCCGGGCCTTCGTCCAGGAACGGGCGGAGCGCGGCGCGCGCGGCCGGAACTGGCTCTTCTTCGGCGAACAGCACTTCCGGACCCAGTTCCTCTACCAAACGGAGTGGCAGGAGGCGTTGAAGAAGCAGACGCTGCACCGGCTGTCGCTCGCCTTCTCCCGGGACCGCGCGCAGAAGGTCTACGTGCAGCACCGGCTGCTCGAGGCGGGCCGAGACGTCTACGCCTGGCTGGAAGGCGGCGCCCACCTCTACGTGTGCGGTGACGCCCAGCGCATGGCGCCGGATGTCCATGCCGCGCTGGTGGACGTCGTCGCCACGCACGGCGGGAAGAGCCGCGAGGACGCGCACGCGTGGCTCGAAGCCCTGCGCGAGCAGCGGCGCTACCTGCGCGACGTCTACTGACCCATCTTCCGATTGCGAGCACTGACATGAGCAACGAGCCCAAGCCGCTCTCCGAAGTGGAGCACATCAAGGCGAAGAGCCACCTGCTCCGGGGAACCCTGGCGGAGAGCCTGGAGGACCCGGTGACGGGAGGCCTCGCCACGCCGGACCTCAGCCTCATCAAGTTCCACGGCAGCTACCAGCAGGACGACCGCGACCTGCGGGAGGAGCGGCGGCAGCAGAAGCTGGAGCCTGACTACAGCTTCATGCTCCGCACCCGCCTGCCGGGCGGCGTGTGCACCCCATCGCAATGGCTGGCCATGGACGCCCTGGCCCGCGAGCACGCCAACCACACGCTCCGCATCACCACGCGGCAGGCGTTCCAGTTGCACGGCATCATCAAGGATGACCTCCAGGTGACCATCGCGCGCATCAACGCGGCGATGATGGACACCCTGGCCGCCTGTGGCGACGTCAACCGCAACGTGCTGTGCAACCCCAACCCCGTGGACTCGCGCGTCCACGCCACCGTGTACCAGTGGGCGGTGCGCATCTCCGAGCACCTGCTGCCCAAGACGCGCGCCTACTACGAAATCTGGCTGGGCAACGAGAAGGTCGCCGGCGGCGAGGATGAGCCCATCTACGGCCCCACCTACCTGCCCCGGAAGTTCAAGGCCGCCGTCGCGGTGCCGCCGCTCAACGACGTGGACGTGTTCGCGCAGGACTTGGGCTTCATCGCCATCATCGAGGACGGGGCGCTGGCGGGCTTCAACGTCTCGGTGGGCGGCGGCATGGGCGCGACGCACGGCGACGCGGCCACGTATCCACGGCTGGCGGACGTCGTGGGCTTCATCACGCCGGAGCAGACGCTCGCCGTCGCCGAGGAGGTGGTGAAGGTCCACCGCGACTTCGGGGACCGGTCGAACCGCAAGCACGCCCGGTTGAAGTACGTCCTGGAGGAGCGCGGCGTCCCCTGGTTCACGGCGGAGTTGGAGAAGCGGCTCGGCTTCGCGCTCCAGCCCGCGCGCCCCTTCGCCTTCGAGCACAACGGCGACCGCTTCGGGTGGACGGAGGGCCATGACGGCCAGTGGCACCTGACGCTGCACCTGGACAGCGGCCGCGTGGCGGACCGGCCCGGGGCGCCGCACCTCACCGGGCTCCGTGAAATCGCGCGCGTCCACACCGGGGACTTCCGCCTCACCGCGAACCAGAACCTCGTCATCGCGGGGGTCCCCGCTGGCGCTCGCGCCGCCATCGACGCGCTGGTCGCCGCGCACGCGCTGGATGGCTTCCGCAACGCCAGCCCCGTGCGCCGCAACGCGCTGGCCTGCGTCGCCTTGCCCACCTGCGGCCTGGCCATGGCCGAGGCCGAACGCTACCTGCCCACCTTCGTCGGCCGCGTGGAGGAGCGGCTGCGCGCCCACGGGCTCGAGGACGCCAACCTGCTGCTCCGCATCACCGGGTGCCCCAACGGCTGCGCGAGGCCGTACCTGGCCGAGGTGGGCCTCGTGGGCAAGGCCCCGGGCCGCTACAACCTGCACCTGGGAGGCGACGCCCGTGGGCAACGCCTCAACCGGCTCTACCGGGAGAACATCGACGAGGACACCATCCTCGCCGCGCTGGAGCCCCTGTTCGCGGGCTACGCGCGGGAGCGCAGCCCCGGCGAAGGCTTCGGAGACTTCGTGGTGCGCGCGGGGCACGTAACAGGCACACCGGTCAGCCGCCCGCCTCCCGCACCGCCGTGAGCAGCAAGTCGTACTTGCCGCCCAGGAAGGTGCGGAAGCCGTGCTGGTGCAGGTAGCGGCGGTAGAAGGACAGGTCCTTCACCACCAACGAGAGGTCCGGCTCTCGCAGGTTCCGCACCCGCGCGCCGTAGACGACCTCGCCATCCCGGAAGCGTGAGTTGGGGAAGCCGAGCAACAACGCGGAGCTCGGCTCCAGGTGCTCCTGCACCAGCTTGCGCAGCAGCGCGTGGTCATCCACACCGGGGCTCTGCAGCGTGCCCACCGACACCACGAGGTGGAAGCGGCCCAGCCCCTCGGGCAGCGCGTTCAGGTCGGCGACGTGGAAGCGGTGCCGCGCGTCCGGGAAGCGGGCCCGCGCCTCCTCGATGGCGCTCGCGCTGTGGTCCACGCCCACGAAGGACACCTCTGGCGCGCCTTCGAGCCACGAGAAGGCCGCCAGCTCATCACCGCGATTGACGCCCAGGTCGAGCACGCGAGCGGACTCGGGCAACCGGATGCGGCCGAGCGCATCGAGCCAGGGCAACAGGAACCCCGCATCCTCCAACTTGCGCACGCGCGCGAACGCCGAGGTGGCGCCATACCGCTCCTCCCTCGAGGTCGCCCCCTCCGCCTCGCCTCCCGCGTGCCACGAGGCCTCGGGCCCCAATCGCTCGAAGGTCAACGCGACGTGCGTCGCGTCCACGGAGCGAGGCGTCAGCAACCGGCACGCGAGCCCCTCCGCCAGGTCACACCACCCGCGCAGGGGCCTGTGCAGCAGCGCCCCACCGGGCCCCACGCGCTCACCGGGGTAACAGCCCCGCCCCAGGTCCGGGTCGGGCACTTCGATGGTCACCGGCCCCTCGGCCAGCCGCTCCGACACATGCCGATGGATGTCGATGAGCGGCTCTGCATGAAATCGGCGAGAAGGCGAGGACGGCGCGGTGGGACTCGACATGGCTGTGGCAGCCTATCGCGGCAGCAGTCCTGTATCGTTCGCGCAATCGAAGGCCCGCCACCGCCGAGGTGCCCCATGCATCGCTTCCGCCCCGCTCCCGCCTTGTTCGCCGCCGTGGCGCTCCTGGGCTGCCAGTCCGGTCAGGACAGCAAGGCGCCCGCGCCACCGCCAGCGGCCTCCGCGCCCGCGCCGGCACCGGAAGCCCCCAGCCCAGCGGCCCCTGCGCCCGCGAAAGCCGAGCCGCCCGCCGCGGAGCTCGGCTATCTCAAGCCCACCGAGGACGCGGAGCACTGTGAATGGATGCGGCAGCCCCTGCCGGGCACCGCCACCCGCGTGTTCCGCTTCGAGGCCGCCTGTGACAGGTCACAGGTGTCGTGGAGCGCGGATGGAAGACAGGGGCTCATCTTCACGTGGCCCTCGGGCGACGGCGAGGTGCCCCGCGCGTGGCGCGTGAATGCCGACACGAAGGCGGGCGAGCCGCTCGACTTGAAGACGCTGCCCGGAGGCACCAGCGCGGGCAACGAGAACGAGCCCTACGTGTCACGCCTCGGCTTTGACGCGGAAGGCAGGCCCGTGGCCCTCATCTTCGTGGCCTTCGCGCCCAAGGCCGTCCAGAAGAACGCCGTGGCGTTCGCCGGCGAGTCCTTCCCCGTGCCTCCGGGAAAGGGCATCCCCGGACTTGCCATGGCCTTCCGGCTGGAGGACAGCGGGTGGAAGCGCATCGAGGCCAAGGCCCACCGCGTCCAGGAATCCACCCCCTCCGACCAGGGACTGCTCGACGCCGAGGCCACGCTCACGCCGGCGTATACGGCCTCGCCTCCGAGTCAGGCGCTCGGGACGCGCGTTCCCGGCGCCACGGCCAAGGCACTGAACGCCCAGGTCCCGGGCGCCGCGGAAGGCGCGTGGTGGATGGAGCTGCCGGGGCCGGGCGGCACGCTCTACTACTCCGCTCGCAAGGCGGGCCCCCTGTTGGCCATGGGGCAGCCCCTCATCTGGCAACGCGGAGCTCAGCACGTGTTCCTGAAGGACCTCGCGGAGCCGGACGCCTACCTGAGCTTCCAGTTCGGCCGAGGGCTGCTGCTGGTGACGTCGTATGGCGGCTACGCGGCGGCCAACGTCTGGAACCCGGAGACGCAGCAGCGCGTGGTGGCCATTCCGGAGGCCTACGCGCCCGCGTTCTGGCCCGCGCCGTGACGCGCGTGGGTTGAAACACCGAGGCCCGGGCTCCTGACAGGAGACCGGGCCGGGTGCGTGGCACGGCGGGCGGTCCTACGCGGGACCGGCGCCGTTGTACCAACCGGTGATCTTCCGCACGTAGTCCTGCGTCTCCTTGAACGGAGGCACGCCGCCGTACTTGCTCACGTTGCCCGGGCCCGCGTTGTAGGCCGCGAGCGCCAGGCGCACGTCGCCGTTGAAGCGCTTGAGCTGCTGCGAGAGGTACTTCGTTCCACCCTCGATGCTCTGGCGCGGATCCGCCCGGTTCGTGACGCCCAGGTCGCGCGCGGTGCCCGGCATGAGCTGCATCAGGCCCACCGCGCCCGCGCCCGACTTCGCGTTCGGGTTGAAGGTGGACTCCTGCTGGATGACCGCCTTGATGAGGCGCGCGGGCACGTTGTACTTGCGCGACATCTCGTTGATGAGGTTGTCGTACTTGTTCGACGAGAAGCCGCTCAGGTCGTTGTTGCCCTTCGCGGGCCCGCCGGCGCCCTGCGTCCCGCCCGAGCCCTGCGTCCCGCCGGTGCCGCTGGTGGAACCGCCGCCGGACACCTTGGCGCCCAGCTTGGAGAACGCCGCGCGCGTCAGCGGGCCGTAGTAGCCGGTGTTGTTCACGCCGTTGGCGGCCTGGAAATCCTTGAGCGCGGACTCGGTGCGGGGACCGAAGACGCCCGGGCCGGTGTTCATCTCGGCCTGGGTCATGTAGCCGCCCCTCACCAACGCCTTCTGGAGCTGCTCCACCGCCGCGCCGCGAGCGCCCTTCTCCAAGTCGCGGCCGGGCAGCGGCATGCCCTTCACCGAGCCACCCGCGGCGGGAGGCGGCTTCGTCGGACCACCGGGGCCCTGCGCGCCGCCCGTGCCACCGTTGGTGTTGCCCGGGCGCGGGTTGCCGCCGGAGAACGTCACCAGCTCCCCCGTCGTCTTGTAGCCCTGGGGACCGCCCGACAGACGGCTGCCCTGGACGTTGAGGGTGATCTCCTTCCCCGTCGCGGGGTCGTTCGCGTAGTAGACGGGCTTGCCGTTCTGCGTGCCTCGGCCGGTGATGGTGATCCAGTGGTCGGTGCCGTTCGCGCCACCGCCGCTGCCCGGCTTGTAGTCCACGCCCACGACGACCGGCCGGCCCGCGTCGATCTGCTTGTTGATGGTGTTGAGGTTCCAGGCCTGCTTCGCCGCGCCCAAGCCGCCCATGGCCGCCGCCGAGCCCCACTTGAGCGCGTTGCCCGAGTAGCCGTTGTTGCGGTCCAGGTAGGCGTCCATCTCGCCCGGGTTGATGGTCTTCCCGGTGATCTTGCTCACGGCCATCGCCGTGGCCGTCATGGCGCAGCCCGCGGCGGACAGGCTGGAGCTGGTGCCCAGACGCCGCGAGCCCCACTGCGGATCGCCCTGCCTGTAGAGCGGCGTACCGTCCCTCGACGTGGGGAACTTGCGGCCGTCGTCATCGCGAACCTGACCGTTGGCCGCGCGCGCTGACGTCGCCGGAGCAAAGGAGTCACCACCCGCCGGACGATTCGCGGTGCCGGCCCCCGCGTTGCTTCCACCCTTCGAGGCCGTCCCCTCGAAGGTGTCGGGGATGGTCAGCTTCTGGCCCGAGCGAATCTTGCTGGGGTCTGCGATGTCATTGGCCTTCGCCAGCGCCGACACGGACGTGTTGAACTTCCGCGCCAGCGCGCTCAGCGTGTCGCCACTGCGGACGGAGTAGGTCTTCAAGGACAATGCTCGCGTCACCCAGACAGACAGGTGCGTAGGGGGGATGCGCAGATTCTCGTTTGCCAGGAAATGAAGTTGCCTGACGTCGCCCGCATTCGCTGGCGTCAAAATTGTCAAACCTGACTGCTCCACGCCCCCGTGACACGCCGCGCAATCCATCACAAAGCCGTCAAAATCTTGCAATGACAGCTTGTCACTCCGCGTCTGCCATTTCGTGACAGGGGCGACGCCGCGCGGCACTCACGCGCGGGCCTCTTCCGAGTGCGACAGGTGTCGCGGCGCCACTGGCCCCGTGTTTGCTCAAGGCCGCGTGTCATCCCCTTCGCCAACGGAGACACGCACACATGGCCCGCTCCATCCGGAAGCACTTCGCCTCCATCACCCTGGGCGTCATCACGCTCACCGCGCTCACCGTGGCCGGCCTGGCCCACGCCGACCGGAAGCACGTCAACGCCTCCATCGACAACCGGGTGGAACACGCCCAGCAGCCCAGGCCCGACGTCGCGCCTCCCACCCCAACACCCCGTAGCGCGGACTGCGGCATCCGCGAAGTGGGAGAACACGCCTACGAGATACCCCTTCAACGCTTCACGGAAGCGCTCGAACAGATGGGTGACCCGCAGACACACGTGCGCATCGTCCCCGCCTTTCGAGACGGGAAAGCGTACGGATTCAAGCTCTTCTCACTCAAGCCGGGCGCTCTCTATGCGCAGCTTGGATTCCAGTCGGGGGACGTGGTCCGGAACATCAATGGCATTGCGCTTCACACCCCCGAGCAAACCTTGCAGGCGTACGACGCGCTCCGCGGCCAACGACGCTTCGAGGTCGATGTCGAGCGCGGGGGTCACGTCATTCGCAAGGTCTACGACGTGAAGTAACCGCCAGCGTCCTCAGCCGCGCGCGAGCGCCTCCGCGAGCCGGGGGAGCGCGTCCCCCGCCCTTGCCTCCAGGTGCACGTCCGCCAGCTCCACACCGCGGCACTCCCCCATGTTGAGGATGGCGATGGGCATGCGCCGCTCCGACGCCCGCACCAGGAAGCGGTAACCGGAGAAGATGGCCAGGGACGAGCCCACCACCAGCAACGCGTCCCCCTCCTCCAGCAGGGCGAACGCGGCCTCCACCGTGGGAACGGGCACGTTGTCACCGAAGAAGACGACGTCCGGTTTGAGCGGCCCACCGCAGGCCAGGCACGCCGGAACGCGGAACGCGGACAACTGCTCGGACGTCAGGTCCGCGTCACCGTCCGGGCGCAGCTCCAGCACCTCATGCGAGAAGTCCGGGTTGAGGGCCAGCAACCGCTCCTGCAAATCCACGCGGCGCTCCTGCGCGCCACACGTCAGGCAACGGACCCGGGCGAGCGCGCCGTGCAGCTCAATCACGCGTGAGCTGCCTGCCGCCTGGTGCAGTTGGTCCACGTTCTGGGTGATAAGCCCCGGCACGTGCCCCGCCTGCTCCAGCGCCGCGAGCGCCGCATGCGCCGCGTTGGGCCGCGCCGAGGAGAAGCGCGGCCACCCCATCAAGCTCCGCGCCCAATACCGCGCCCGCACCTCCGGCCGCGTCATGAACTCGCGGTGCTGGATGGGGTTGCGCGCACGGGCCCGCGTCCCCGGCCCCCGGTAGTCCGGGATGCCCGACTCCGTGCTGCACCCCGCGCCCGTGAGCACCACCGTGCGGCGTCGCCGGAGCAACGCGGCCAGGGCCTCCACGCTCGGACTCACATCAGGGGCAGGCAGGACGTCATGGAGTGAGGTCATCGCGGCCTACATACTAACCGCGCGAGCGCGGCGCCGCCGGGGCCGCGTCCTCGCCTGGGGCTCCCACACCGCGCATGCAGGACACCGGGCCACCGAGCCCCGCCTGCCAGGTTGTCAGCCCGCCGCTCAGGCCCCACGCGAGGGCGACAACCGGCGCAGGAACGAAGGCGCGACCAGGAAGATGAGCAGCACCCGCCCGACCTGGACCGCCAGCACGACGGACACCGTGGCCTGCGTGCCCAGGGCGATGGCCAGCACCGAATCCGCGCCGCCCGGCGAGGTGGCGAAGTAGGTGGTGAGCAGGTCCACCCCCGCGGCGGCGGACCACCCCCAGGCGAGCAGCAGGCATCCCGCCACCATCGTCAACGAGGCGAGCAACGCGATGTGCGCCACCCGCTTCAGCTCCGCCACGGCCGCCGCGTCGAACTGACTGCCCACGCGCACGCCCAGCCCCCACAGCGCCAGCGCGAGCACGCCCGGAGGCCACGCCCCCACGGGGACGCCCAGCGCGGTCAGCGGAATGCCCAGCAACACCGGGCCCAGGAAGGCCCCGGCGGGCAACTTCATGCGCACGCCCAGCACGCTCCCCACCCCGGCCACCCCCACTGTCGTCAGCCACGCCAGCCAGGGCGATGGAGAACCGGGCAGGTCCGCGGCCCGGGCGACCCCCACCTCCGGCGAATCCCCCGCCCAGCGCCCCACGGCCACCGCCACGAGAATCACGACGCCCAGGCGCATGTACTGGAAGAGCGTCACCAGCCGCGCGTCCGCGCCCAGCTCCTCACTCAGCGCCACCATCGCGGACGCGCCCCCTGGCATCAGCCCCAGGGACGCCGTGCGTGGGTCCAGGTGCCCCAACCGCGCGCACACCAGCGCCACGCCCTGCGCCACCGCCACCACGCCCACGACCGCGGCCAGCGCCACGACCCAGTTCGCCGCCAGCGCGCTCCACGCCTCCGGGGAGAAGGACGAACACAGCGCGCTGCCGAGCACGGCCTGCGACACCAACATCCCGCGCGGCCCCACCGGCGCGTGCACCGAGAGCGTCAGCGAGGCGGCAATCGACACCAGCATCGAGCCCAACAGCGCCCCAGCGGGCAGGTGGGCGAGCTCGGCGAGGCCCGCGGCGAGCAGTGACACCCCGGTGACGGCCACCACGCGGCGGAACCTGCCTCCTGTCGCCGGGTCCTTCGTCATCGCGGCGCGCAGCGTATCAGCGAGTTCCCCAGGCGGCGCCGGGGGTCCTGCGAGAGAGGCCCCGGACGCTTACCCGTGCTAGACGCCCACCTCATGCGCACCTGGCATTGGAAGTCCTTCCAGACGCTGCTGCTCGACGAGCTGTACGACGTGCTCGCCCTGCGGCAGGAAGTGTTCGTGGTGGAGCAGCGCTCCATCTACCAGGACGTGGATGGGTACGACCGGGGCGCCGAGCACCTGCTCCTCCATGACGAGGTCCAGGGCACCCGCCTACTCGCCGCCTACCTGCGAATCCTTCCGCCGGGTCTGAAGTACGCGGAGGCCAGCAGCCTGGGCCGCGTGGTGACGTCCCCCCGCGCGCGGGGACTGGGGCTCGGACGCGAGCTGGTGGCGCGAGGCATCGCCCGGCTCGACAGCCTCTACCCCGAGGCCCCCATCCACATCGGCGCCCAGCACTACCTCCAGCGCTTCTACGAAGGCTTCGGCTTCCAGGCGCGGGGCGACGTGTACGACGAGGACGGCATCCCGCACATCGACATGGTGCGCCCAGCGAGCAAGCCGCGCTGACACCCCGCGCCGCGCGACACCGGCGCTATGTCCGTGGAGGGCGGGCGTTACACTGGTTGACCGCCGGGGCCCGCGCCCCCGCCGAGGAGAGGAGACGACCCGACTTGCGCCACGGCCTCGCGATGGGAGCACTGCTCGCCCTGCTCTCCACCACCCAGATGGCTTGCGTCGTGGGCCCGCGCTTCACCACGTGCCCGGGTGAAGGTGGACGCCCGTGGGTGCGGCTGGACAGCGACCACTACACGCTCCACACGGACCTCCCCGCCGAGGAGGCCCGTGACGCCATGCGGCGGCTGGAGCGGACCCGCTCCGCCATCCTCGTGGCGATGTGGCCGCACGCGATGGGCCAGCAGATGACGAAGGTGGACGTCTACGTCCTCCAGAGCCCGCGTGAATTCGAAGGCCTCTACCCCCGCCGGGTGCGGGCGTTCTTCCACCGCTCCGACAACGAGGCGCTCATCGTGCTGTCGGGCCGGCCGGGGACCTGGGACCAGACCTTCTTCAAGGCCTTCTCCAACTCCACGTCGTCGCCGCTGAATCACGAACTGGCGCACTACCTGAGCGCCTACACCCTGGCGCGGCAGCCGCGTTGGTTGTCGGAGGGGCTGGCGGAATACCTGGAGACGCTGCGTCTCTCCGAAGACGGGCAGTCCGCCGTCATCGGAGGGCCCCACCACGTGGCCATCGCCAACATGCGCTCCTACCTCGACGCCGTCCAGCGGGGCTTCTCCCGGGGCTGGACGATGCAGCGCGTCCTCCATTGGGACCGGACGCTGGAGGCCCGCGAGCAGGACAAGGACGTGGGCGCGAACTACTCGGGGAGCTGGCTGCTGGTGCACTGGCTCGTGAACGAGCGCGCCCAGTCGTTCGCCGAATACCTCGCGCTCCTCAACCGGGGCGTCACCCCCGACGAGGCCCTGACCCAGGCGCTGCCGGAGTTGAAGACGCCTCGGCTCGACGCCTTCCTCTACGAATACGTGCGCAACGGCCACTTCCGGGAGCGCACGGTCTCCGTGCCGCCCGTGGGCTCGGGCTTCGTCGAGGAGGTCCTCGACGACGCCCAGGTCCACGCCGTCCGGTCGAAGCTGGCGGCGCTGGGCGCGGCCCTGGCGCACCGGGAGCCCTTCATCTCGAACCGCCAGAAGGTGGCGCGGACCGAACTCGACGAGGCCCTCCGGTTGAACCCCACGGGGTTGCTGGCGCTGTCGGCGAAGCTGCGCGGCGCGCCGGAGGAGGAGCGGGTCCTCATCGCGCGGGCGGCCGTGGAGGCCCACCCCACGGAGACCGAGGCCTGGCGCATGCTGGGGTCGGCGCTGCGCCAGGCCCCCGATGCCGAAGAGGAGCGCGTGGCCGCCTACCGCGAGGCCCTGCGCCTGGACCCACGCAGCGCGTCCGCGGCCCGCGAGCTGGCCTGGCTGTTCGTCACCCAGGGCCGCGCGGAGGAAGCCCTGCCCCTGGCGCGTTGGGCGGTGACGCTCGCGCCGTGGAGCCCCAACGCCTTGGACACGCTGGCCATGGCCCTGGCGGGAAGCGGCGCGTGTGAAGAGGCGCTCCAGACCGAGCAACGGGCCCTGGAAATCGTCGAGGAAGAAGGCGCCTCGGAGTTGGTGCGGATGCTCCAACAGCGCATCATCGAGCTCGAGGACGGGACGCTCTGCGCACGCACCCCGCCGGGAACCTGAAGGCCCGGCGGACAGCGGAGCGGGCGCCACCCCGGAGGCGATGGGCCGACAACACTTCCCCGGTGGCATCTGTCGCGTACCACACGCGCCGGGCCCTCACCGCCCACCGGGGCCCATGACGCCGTGCGCCTCCGTGGCTTTCCTGCGAGGCCATGAACACGCACATCGTCGACAACCCCTTCACCGGCGACGTCGCCGCGTCGGTCGAGTCCACGTCGCCCGCGAAGCTGGACGCCGTGCTGGAGCGCGCCCGTGCCGCGTCGCGCGCCCTGCGCGCCCTCAGCGTGGAGGAGCGCGTGAAGCTGGTGCTGCGCGCCTGCGAGGCGATGGAGAAGAACACCGAGAGCATCGCCCGGGACATCACCCGGCAGATGGGCAAGCCCCTGTCCCAGGCCCGGGGTGAGGTGGGCGGCATGGCCGGCCGGCTCCGCCACATGGCGGCCATCGCCGCCGAGTCGCTGGCGGACATCGTCCTTCCGCCCAAGGACGGCTTCGAGCGGCGCATCGCCAAGGAGCCGCTGGGCGTGGTGTTGGACCTCCCCGCGTGGAACTACCCGCTGCTCACCGCGGTGAACGCCATCGCGCCCGCGGTGCTCGCGGGCAACGCGGTCGTCGTGAAGCACTCGCCGCGCACGCCCCTGTGCGGCGCCCACTTCGCGCGCGCCTTCGCCGAAGCGGGCGCGCCGGACGGCACGGTGCAGGCCATCTTCCTGGACTATCCCGGCACGGAGCAGCTCGTCGCGGACACGCGCGTGGACCACGTGCTCTTCACGGGCTCGGTGCTCGGCGGGCACAAGATGCAGGCCGCCGCGCGCGAGCGCTTCCTGCACATCGGCCTGGAGCTGGGCGGCAACGACCCGGCCTATGTCGCGGAGGACTGCGACCTCGACAAGGCGGTGGAGAACATCGTCGACGGCGCCATGTACAACGCGGGGCAGAGCTGCTGCGCGGTGGAGCGCGTGTACGTGCACCGCTCGCTGTACGAGCGCTTCATCGACGCCGCGGAGCCGCTGGTGCGCGCCTACGTGCTGGGCGACCCGGAGTCGGAGAAGACGACGATGGGCCCCATCGCCCAGCCCTGGCACCCCGCCGAGCTCCACGCCTTCGTCCAGGACGCCACCGCCCAGGGCGCCCGGCTCGTCACCGGCGGCCGCCCCACGCAAGTCGACGGACGCGGCCGCTTCTTCGAGCCCACGCTGCTGCGCGACGTGAGCCCCCAGGCCCGGCTGATGCGCGAGGAGTCCTTCGGGCCGCTGCTGCCCATCGCCCCCGTGGACTCCGACGAGGAGGCCCTGGCGCTGATGAACGCGTCCCGGCTGGGGCTCACCGCGAGCATCTGGACGTCCGACCGCGACCGCGCGGACCGGCTGGCGCGGCGGCTGGAGGCGGGCACCGTGTACATGAACCGCTGCGACGCCCTGGACCCGGCGCTGCCGTGGAGCGGCGTGAAGGACTCCGGCCGGGGCGTGACGCTGAGCGCGCTGGGCTTCGACGCGTTGACGCGGCCCAAGGCGCTGCACTACCGCCTGCGCTTCTGAGGCGCGGCGCTACATCTTCCGCAGCCGGACCCGCTTCACCTTGTGGTCCGGCCCCTTGGACAGGATGAGCCGGGCGCGCGAGCGGCTGGGCGCGATGTTCTGGACCAGGTTGGGGCCGTTGATTTCGCCCCACACGGACTCGGCCATGGCCACGGCCTGCTCGGTGCTCAGCTCGGAGAAGCGGCGGAAGTAGCTGCGCTCGTCGCGGAACGCCGTCTGCTGGAGCTTGAGGAAGCGGTCCACGTACCACTTCCGGATGTCCGACTCGTGCGCGTCCACGTAGATGGAGAAGTCGAAGAAGTCGGAGAGGAACGTGGTGGGGAGCTGCTTGCCTTCCTGCGCGCCCGTCTGGAGGACGTTGAGCCCCTCCAGGATGAGGATGTCCGGCTGGTGGATGGCCTGCGCCTCGCCGGGCACCACGTCATAGACGAGGTGTGAGTACACCGGCGCCATCACCTCGGCGCGCCCGGCCTTCAGCTCCGCCAGGAAGCGCACCAGCCCGCGCCGGTCGTAGCTCTCCGGGAACCCCTTGCGCTTCATCAGGCCGCGCTCGGTGAGCACGCCGTTGGGGAAGAGGAACCCGTCCGTCGTCACCAGCTCCACGCGGGGGTGGTCCGGCCACCGCTTCAGCAGGGCCTGGAGGATGCGCGCCGTCGTGCTCTTGCCCACCGCCACGCTCCCGGCGATGGCGATGATGAACGGCACCTTCTGCACCGTGGCGCCCAGGAAGGCCTGCTGGTCCGCCCACAGGCGCTGCGCGGCGGCCACCTGCAGGTTGAGCAGCCGGGACAACGGCAGATAGACGTCCACCACCTCGTCCAGGTCCAGGTGCTCGCCCAGGCCCCGAAGCGCATCAATCTCCGACGCCTCCAGCGGCAGGGGTGTCGCGGCACGCAGCGCCCGCCAGGCATCCCGTTCCAGGTCGATGAACATGGATGCGGAGGGGCTGCTCGGGGCTGAGGCCATGGATTCCACTCCAGGAGATGAACACCCAGGTCGCCGCGTAGCACAGCCAGGGCGTTCATGCCCGGACGTTCAGGTGCCGGTCGCGGGATCCCACCCGTAGAAGCGCTTCAGCTCCTCGTAGAGCGCCGGCGTTTTTTCCCGCATTTGCCTGGGTTTCTCGAAAAACGACTCGGTGGCCACGGCGAAGAACTCGGCCTCGTTGAGGCTCCCGTAATCATCCAGGACCTGCCGCTCCTGACGCCGGCCCTCCTGCAGCTTGTGGAAGTGCTCCCCCATCACCGCGCTCCAGGCCCGGTAGTGGGAGTACGCCCGCAGGTTCGGTGTGCCATCGAAGGCGCCGTCCGCGCGGTCCAGCACATGGGCGAACTCGTGCGTGGCGGTGTCGTGGCCATCGTCCGGGTTCCGCAGGCCCGCGAGGACGGACTCCCACGACAGGATGACGGAGCCCCAGCTCTTGGCCTCGCCCAGCACCACGCCCGTGCGGTCGGGGATTCGGAAGGCGCCGGGGTAGACGATGATCTCCCGCAGGCGGTCGTAATACGACAGGCCCAGGTGCACGACGAGTTGCACCGCCGTGGCCGAAATCACCACCCGCATCTCATCGGTGACCTCCAGGCCTCCGGCGCCGATGAACTCCTTCTCCCAGGCGAACACCTTGAGCTTGTCCAGGAAGCGCTGGCGCAGGTCGGGCGACAGCGTGCGGAAGAAGGGAACCCGCGCTTCGAGGTAGCCCAGCCAGGCCTCCGGAAAGGGCCGCTGGAGCAGCCTTCGGCGCCGGAGCTGGCGGATGAAGGAGAACATGCGCCCAGGCATAGCAGAGGGGCGGGCCGCGAGGAGCCCCTCCCGGAGGCCAACTCAAGGTAAGTTGAGCGGTGCGGGCGCTGGCCGGCGGCCCCTTTCACGGACGTGCAACGAGCGATGAGCAGACGCGTATGGGTTGGATGCGCGGCGCTGGTGATGAGCCTCCTGGCGCCTCGGGCAACTGCGCAATTCACGGAGCCGGACCCCGTGGTGGACGAGGTCGTGGTGCGCGGACCGGAGAAGACGCGCCCCGACACGGTGCGCGCCTATGCCCGCCTGGGCGAAGGCGATCCGCTCACCCAGGAAGACCTCGCGAAGATTGAACGGCGCCTCGTGGCCACGGGGCTGTTCCAGGAAGTGAAGGTGGGCTTCGAGCCGACCGGACCGGGCCGCGTGCGCCTGATTCTGGAGGTGGAGGACAAGGCGTCGTGGGTGGTGGCGCCCACCTTCGTGCTGCAGTCGGACAACGTGGGCGGCGGCGTGCTGTACGCGGAGAACAACCTGTGGGGCCGCAGCAAGAAGTTCGCGACCGCGGCGCAGGTGAGCACGGCGGAGAGCGGCCTCTACGCGGGCTTCCTGGACCCGAACCTCTTCGGCCTGCCCCAGCTCCGCTTCAGCCTGGAAGGCCAGCTGCGCAGCGACCGGGTGGACGAGTACCAGCCCGGCTCCGGCCAGAAGCGGCCGGAGGTGGTGCGCAGGACGCGGATGAACTCCGCCTCCATCGCGGGGGAGCTCGGGTTCCTGCTGTTCGAGCGCGTGCGCGCGGCGGCCAAGTACCGGCTGATGTCCATCGACGCCAGGTCGCCGGACTCGAGGGAAGAGGTGACGACGCCCGTCTTCTCCCTGGGGCCCGCGCAGCAGGACGCCTCGCTGCGGCTGATGGTGGGCATCGACACGCGGCAGAACCTGCACGCGGTGATGGAGGGCCTCAACCTGGAGGCGTCGTACGAGCTCTCCAACCCCGGCGTCGGCAGCGACTTCCGCTACGAGCGCTTCGGCCTGCTCTACCGCCACGGCCTGCGGTTGATGGGCGAACACAACCTGGTGCTGCGCGGCGAGGCCGTCGCCGGCGTGAACCTGCCCTTCCATCAAGAGTTCGTGATGGGCGGCAACTCGCTGCGAGGCTTCGTCTACCGTCAGTTCCGAGGCGACACGCGGCTGAGCGTCACCGCCGAGTACCACTTCCCGCTGTTCACGGTGAGCCCGCTGTCCTTCCGGGGCGTGGCCTTCTCCGACACCGGGGTGATGATGTGGCGGAGCCTGCCCGAGGACCGGGAGCTGCGCGACGTGAATGGGCGCGTGGTGCGCAGCTACCTGCCGGACTCCCGAGGAGGGCTCGGCGCCGCCACGGTGGCCCAGGGGGTGGGCGCGGGCCTGCGCCTGTACCTGCGCAACATCGTGTTGCCCCTGGTGGGCGTGGACGCGGCGTATGGCGTCAACTCCGGAGAGCTCCGCTTCTACCTCGTGGCGGGGGTGAACCCGTCATAGGGGCGACACGTCAGGCGGCCCTCCGGCCCGGCGTCGGATGCGTCGCGCCGGGCCTCCCTATCTTGAGGAGAGCGGAGAACGGGCGCGGTCCCCTACCCCTCACCAGCGAGCCCCGCCATGTCCCACGAGCGCTTCACCACCAGCCGCGAGGTCTACCACCGCATCCGGTGGGACGAGCGGTTCGACCCCCGCGAGTTCGTCATCGGGTACGACACCCATGACGAGGTGATGGCGGAGATGCCGTTCAACGACTTTGTCCCGGACGGCGAGATTCCCTGGCACCGCGTCTGGTACTTCAAGCGGCGCCAGCAGGTGGTCTGGGACCGGCGGGAGCGCCTGGACCTGCTCGCGCCTTCGCCCCCGGCCCCGTAGCGCGGCTGGCGCGCCGAATGCTCAGTAACCTTCCGCGCCGCGGGGTGTTGGCGCAAGCGGAGGCGAAATCACGAGCATGTACCGAGCACTGATGGCCGTGGCGGGAGTCGTCCTGTTTGCATGTGGCGGCGCGGACGCGCCAACGCCGGATGGTGGCGCGCCGCCCCCCACCCCGGATGCGGGGAGCACGGGGCCCGACGCGGGCGACCCAGCCCCCGACGCAGGGAGCACCGAGGAGGATGCCGGGTCCCCCTGGGACGCCGTGACGGCCGAGCTGGAGTCCCGCGTCGCCCAGGCCGGCGCTGACGTGCCGGGCGTGGCGCTCGCTATCTACGACGCGCAGGACCGCAAGGTCTACGAGCACCGCGTGGGCGACTTCGCGCCGGACCGGCGGGTGGCGGTGGCCTCCGCGTCGAAGATGGTCTCCGGAACCCTGCTCTTCGAGCTCATCCGGCAAGGCCACCTCACGTTGGACTCCACCACGGGCGAGGTCCTCGGGTGGACGGGCGACAAGGCGGGCATCACCCTGCGGCACCTGCTCTCCTTCACCTCGGGCCTGCCGCCGTCCCACCTCTGCACGTTCCAACCGGGCATCACCCTGGCGGCCTGCGTCTCCAGCATCGCCAATGCCTCCCCGGTCGCGCCGCCGGGGACGCGGTTCGACTATGGCAGCACCCACCTGCACGTCGCCGCGCGGATGGCCGAAGTCGCCACGGGCAAGACGTGGAACACGCTCTTCGCGGAGACGCTGGCGCAGCCCCTGGGGCTCCCTCCGGAGGTGACTTACTTCACCGCCCCCAACCGCCCGAACGGCACCACCAACCCGCTCGTCGCCGGTGGACTGCGTGCCTCCATGAACGAGTACGCGCCCTTGCTCGCCATCGTGTTCCACCGGGGCACCTTCGGCGGCCGGACCTTCGGCACCCCCGAGCTCTTCGACGCCCAGGCCATCGAGCCCTACCCCGGCGTCATCATCGGGAACTCTCCCGCCAGGGACATGGGCCTGGACCTGCGCTACGGCCTGACGGCGTGGCTGGAGTGCCAGACGCCCGCCCAGGGCTGCTCCGTCATCAGCTCGCCCGGAGCGTTCGGCTGGACGCCGTGGGTGGACCGGGACGCGGGCTACTACGCCGTGCTCGGCATGCATCTGGAGCGGGATGACCCGGGCGCCGGCGTCGTCAGCTTCGCGATGAACCTCTCCCTGGCCCTGCAGCCCCTCATCCGAGAGGCCCTGACGCCCTGACAGCGGCGGCTAACCGTCGAAGCTCCGCCGCCGCAGGTCGAGCAGCCACGCCTCCAGCGCGGCCACCGCGTCCGCGGGGGGCGCCTCGGGCAGGATGGAGTCCGCCTTCGCGGCCTCCAGCACCTCGAACGAGCGCGCCACCTCGCCCCGCCACTTCTCGCTCAGCGCCTCCGGGAGCTCGCTCTTCTCGCCCCGGATCTTCTCCTGCACCAGGGCGTGGGCCTCCTCGAAGCCATACGGCGACAGCAGCTCCGTGACGTCCGTCTCCACCACGCCGGTTCGCAGCGCATGCGCCCCCGTCAGCGTGGTGCGCAGGACGTAGAGCAGCCGCTTCGCGGACCGGAACCCGCTCTTCTCCCACTCACGGAGCTGCCCCTGGCCAAAGCCGTTGTAGTGCCGGTGGATGCGGCGGGACATGGAAGCGCGCACGAGCGGCCGGAGCGACTCCAGCTCCGGAGAGCCCCGCAGCGGGATGGCGCCCAGCACCCGCTCCAGGTAGTTCCCATTGCCCTGCAGGAGCCCCTGGAGCACGGGCAGCAGCTCGTTGGACGAGTAGTCCACCTCCACGCCCTCCAGCACCTCCAGCCGCTCCGTGGGGAGGTGCGCCGGCTGAAGGCCCAGCAGCACCGAGGTGGGCGCGATGTGGATGGACTTCAGGTCCAGGTCGCTGTCCGGAGAGGGAAAGCCATAGGCGTGCGCGCCGGAGAGCGACACGACCAGGTGCGCGCGGCGGCTGGACTCCTCGTCGAGGACCCGGTCCGCCACGGCGCGCTGATGTTCCGTCAAGGTGCCCTTCATTCCAGCTCCTTCCACGTCATGGCCGGGGCCTCCGGGGCCTCTCGGCCCAACGGGCCCGGGACCTTCAACACCCAGCGCCGCGCGACCTCCTCCCCCACGCGCCTTAGCAGCCGGTCCGCGCGCGCATAGTCCGGATGCTCCGGCAGGCGGCTGTCCCGGTGCGCGGCCTCCAATTCGGGCGCCAGCGCCTCCGCGTCCCGAAGCACCTCCTCCAGCGGGACGCGGCCCGCCTTGATGTCCAGCAGCCGCGCCTTCAGCGAACCCGAGGCCTCGAAGGTGGGCGCGCCTTCGCGCAACCAGCCCGTCGCCGTCGCCACCAGCCGCAGCAGGTTGTAGGCATTCTTGGGCCGCAGCTCGCGCGCGGATGGAGGCCGCTGTCCCCCGCCACGGGCATACGCGGTGAGCGCCTTGAAGTCGTTGGCGGCCAGCAGTCCCTGGTCCCAGAGCGAGCGGTAGAGCTGCTTCACGTACGTCTTCGCCGCCAGCAGCGCGTCCTGGGGCGTCGGGGCCTCGCGCGGCGAAACGGCCGACAGCCGGCGCGCCACTTCATCCAGGTCCGGCGCGGGCTCCTCGCACAGCCACGCCAGCAGCAAGTCCCGATGCTCCGCCAGCCGCTGGCTGCGCGTGAGCTTGTCGAGCTGGCTCATGGCATAGCGCCCGAAACTGCCGAACAGGGCCTTGGACACGAAGGCGTCGCGCTCGGCCAGCAGCCACTCGCCGATGGCGTCCACCGCCCTGGCGCCAGGGACGAAGAGCGTCTCCAGCGTGTTCGGGTCCGCGCGCAGCGCCTGCTCCACCAGCTTGTGGACCTCCCAGTACGTGGTGCTGCCATCCGCGCTCACCAGGTCCTTGGGGGCCTCGGTCAATCCGAAGCTCCAGGGCAGCGGCAGCGCGAAGACGCCCCGCACATCCACGTCCGAGCGCTCATCGGCCAGCCCCCACGCGTGGCTGCCCACGCGCGTCTCCAGCACCACACAGGGCGTCAGGGCCGTCCAGGCCGCCTCGCGGCGCTGGGCGAACTGCACCTGTCCCGGGCGCCGGGGCACCAGCTCGTCCCGCGCGAACCAGACCTCGCCCACGCCGACAATCTGAACGTCGAAGCCGCCGTCGTGCGCGCGGACCACCCGGCCCACCACGCCCTGCGGGATGCGCCGGCCCCCCGAGGCGAGGCGCTCCACCCGGGTCGTCACCTCGGTGCCGTGAGGCAGCGGCACGGACAGCCGGTCCACCTGCTCCAGGCCCCGGATGCGCGCGGCGCCTGGGGCGGATGGGTCCGCTGGGGAATCACTCATGGCTCACCTCGAGGTGGGGTACGGCAAAGCCGCCCAGGGACGCGGGGACGGCCGCGAGCCTGACTCGCCGTGGACGTCAGCGCCGGGGAGGCACCGCCGCATCATGGCCCAGCTCGGCGGCCAGCCGCTCGTCGGGGTCCGGCCGCTTGTCGCGCAGCGTGACGAACTCCTCGGCCGCCGTGGGGTGGATGCCCACCGTGGCGTCGAGCTGCTTCTTGGTGACGCCGCACTTCACCGCCACCGCCAGCCCCTGGATGATTTCCGGCGCGTCCGCCCCCACCATGTGGCAGCCGACCACCCGGTTGGACTCGCGCTCCACCACCACCTTCATCATGGTGCGCTCGTTGCGGCCGCTCAGCGTGTGCTTCATGGGCCGGAAGCTGGTGACGTAGATGTCCAGCTTGCCCAGCCGCTCCTTCGCCTCCACCTCCGTCAGGCCCACGGAGGCCACGGGGGGCTGGCTGAAGACGGCGGACGGCACATTGGTGTGGTCCATCTGCGTCGGGTTGTCGTTGAAGAGCGTCTCCGCCAGGGCCCGCCCCTCCGCGATGGCCACCGGCGTGAGGTTGATGCGGTCGGTGACGTCCCCCACCGCGTAGATGCTCTCCACCGAGCTGCGTGACCACTCGTCCACCACCACCGCGCCGCGCGCGTCCAGCACCACGCCCGCCGCTTCAAGCCCCAACTCCGCGGTGTTGGGAATCCGGCCGGTGGCGAAGAGCACCGCGTCCGCATCCACCGTCTCGCCGCCGCCCGTCAGCAGGCTCACCCCGCCGTCCTGGCGCTTCTCGATGTCCCGGATGAAGGTGTCCGTCATCAGCTCGATGCCCTTCTTGCGCATCTCCTCCGTGAGGAACGAGCGCACGTCCTCATCGAAGCCGCCCAGCACGCTCGCGCCGCGAATCAACATCGTCACCTTCGAGCCCAGGCCGTGGAAGATGCCCGCGAGCTCCACGCCGATGTACCCGGCCCCGACGATGGCCAGCCGCTTGGGGAGCTCCGGGAAGGACAGCGCGTCGTCCGAGGTGATGGCGTGCTCGATGCCCGTGATGTCCTGCGGCAGGTAGGGCCGGGAGCCGGTGGCCACCAGGATGCGCTCCGCCGTGTACTGCTTCCCCGCCACCTCCACCGTGTGCGCATCCACGACGCGCCCGCGCCCCTCCACCACCGTCACGCCGGAGTCCCGCAGCAGCCGCGCGTACACCCCGCCCAGCCGCTCCAGCTCCTTGTCCTTCGCGGCCAGCAGCGTGCGCCAGGAGAACACCGGCGCCTGCAGCGTCCAGCCGTAGCCCTCCGCGTCCTGGAACTCCTCGCGGAAGTGCGCGCCGTAGACCAGGAGCTTCTTGGGCACACAGCCCCGGTGGACACAGGTGCCCCCCAGGTCGCGGTCTTCACAGAGGGCGACCCGGGCGCCGTGGGCCCCCGCCCTGCGGCTGGCCGCGACGCCGCCAGAGCCGCCGCCAATGGTGAACACGTCGAAGTCGTAACGGGCCATGCGCTCTCCCTCGCCTCGGTGGCGTCCGCGAATGCCCCGAAGAGATAGCCTCCGGAGGGGCCTTCCGGCACCCGAGACGTGCGGCGCGCGCGCATTTGACGGGCATCCGCCCGCCACGTGTCAGCCCCTCGACAGGGCCTGGAGGCTGTCCCGCAGGCGACCGAGCAACACGCGGGCGGCGTCCAACTCCGCCCGGCAACGCTCCAGCCGCGCAGCCATGTCGCCCAGGTTCCCGGCGTCCGCCTGCTGCTCGATGGCGCGGGCATGGGCCTCCAGCGCCGTGGCGCCGAACCAGGCCGCGTTCGACTTGAGCGTGTGCGCCGCGCGGCCCAGGTCATCCGCGTGCCCCCGCGCGAGCGCGGCGTAGGCGTCCTCCAGCAGGGCCGGCATGCTGTGCAGCGCGGTGTCGATGAGCTCCGGGAGCACCAGGCCGGCCTGCGCGCCCAGCTCCGCCCACAGGCGCGCGAGCGCGGTGGGCTCCAGTCCCTCGATGCGGGCCGACTCGGGCAGCCCGTCCATCAGCGTCGACAGGGGCGTCACCACGGCGGCGGCGCTGGCGCGCTGCTCGGGCGCGGCCTCGGAGCGGCGCCCCTGGCACCGAAGCAGCGCGGTGGTCAGCGCGTCCACGCGGATGGGCTTGCCCAGGAAGTCGTCCATGCCCGCCGCGAAACACTGCTCGCGGTCGGAGTCCATCGCGTTGGCCGTCATCGCCACGACCCAGGGCTGGGCCCTGGGCGGCAGCTCCTGCCGGATGCGGCGCGTGGCCTCCAGGCCGTCCATCTCCGGCATCTGCAGGTCCATCAGCACCACGTCGTAGCGCTTCTGGCAGACGGCCTGCAGCGCCTGCCGGCCATTGAGGGCCACGTCGGCGCGGTAGCCGAGCCGCTCCAACACCAGCAGCGCCAGCTTCTGGTTCGTCGCGTTGTCCTCCACCAGGAGGATGTCGAGCGGCGCGGAGTCCCCGGGCCGCACGCCTGGGAAGGGCCCCGCGCGGGACGCCTGAAGCTCGCGGGTGGGCGGCACGTGCTGCGAGAAGCACGAAATCAACGCGTCGTAGAGCTGCGAGGTCTTCAGCGGACGGGACAACACGCCCACGAAGAGCCCCTCGGGAGGGTTGCCCCGCCGTCCCGGCGTCGACAGCAACAACAACGGCAGGCCCTGCCCCTCCCGCCGGAGGCGCTCGGCCAGCGTGGCGCCATCCATTCCCGGCATGTGGTGGTCGATGAGCGCGACGTCGTAGCCCGTGCCCGACTCGAACTGGGACAGCGCCTCCGGCCCCGACGCCGTCTCCACCGGCTCCACCCCCCAGGCCCGCAGCTGTCGTCCCAGGAGGCGCCGGAAGAGGGCGTTGTCGTCCACGATGAGCACGCGGCGGCCCTGCAGGAGCGGCTGCTCCTGACGCAGATGCACCGCGTACGCCTGCGGCGCGGCCTGGGCGCGCAAGGTGAAGCTGAAGGTGGTGCCCCGGCCGGGGATGCCCTCGCTCTCCACCCAGATGGTGCCGCCCATGGCCTCCACCAGCCGCTTGGAGATGGCCAACCCCAACCCCGTGCCGCCAAAGCGACGGGACACCGAGGCGTCCAACTGGTTGAAGGGCTGGAACAGGCCCGCGCGGCGGTCCTCGGGAATCCCGGGGCCCGTGTCCTGGACGCTGAAGGTCAGCGCCCACTCCGCCGAGCCCTCCTCGCCGGACACCGCCGCCCCCTCCACGCTCACCACCGCCCCGCCCTGCTCGGTGAACTTGAGCGCGTTGCCCACGAGGTTGAGCAGCACCTGGCGGATGCGTGACGCATCCCCCACCAACATCTGCGGCACCTGCTGCGCGATGTCACAGCCCAGGTCCAGGTTCTTCTCGCTCGCGCGGACGGCCAGCAGGTCCAGCACGGACTCCACGCACTGGCGCAGGTCGAAGGGCCGCAGCTCCGCCTCGAAGCGGCCCGCTTCGATCTTGGAGAAGTCCAGCACGTCGTTGAGCAGCGTCAGCAGCGCCTCGCTGCTCTGCCGGATGGTGGCGACGAAGTCGCGCTGCTCCTCCGTCAACGCGCGGTCCAGGAGCAGCCCCGTCATGCCGATGATGGCGTTCATGGGCGTGCGGATTTCGTGGCTCATCGTGGCCAGGAACAGGCTCTTGGCCTGATTGGCCGCCTCGGCCGCCTTGCGCGCGCGCTCCAGGTCCGTGATGTCGTGGTAGATGGCGATGAAGCCGAGCTGCCGGCCGCCCACGGAGACGGGCAGGGCCCGCAGCTCCACGTCCACCACGCTGCCATCCTTGCGCACCCGCCGGGTGACGGAGTGCAGGCGCCCCCGCAGCACGACCTCGCGCGACGCGAGCTCCGCCTCGGGGAGCACCGACGGCTCGGAGGCCACCAGGTCGAAGATGTGCTTTCCGAGCGCCTCCGCCGGGGTGTACCCGAACAGCCGCGTCGCCTCCGGGTTCCACGACAGCACCCGGAACTGCCGGGTGATGGTGATGATGGCCACCGGGCTGTTGATGACCACCGCCTCGAAGAACTCCTTCTGCTGACGCAGCGACGCCTCCACCTCCAGGCGCGCCGTCATGTCCTGGAGCTGCAGCACCCAACCCGTCTCGTGCTCGCCCGGGATGGGCAGCGTCATCACGCGCAGGTAGACGGCGGGCCCGACACCGCCAGGGCGCTGGCCCGCGAGCTCCGTCTCACGAAGGGCGGTTTCCGCGGAGGCGCGCGCCTCGGGAGGCCGCCACCCCGGCAGCAGCGCCGCCACCGGCTGCCCCAGGTACGCGGAGCGAGGTCCGAAGATTCGCTCCGCCGCGCGGTTGACCTCCACGATTCTTTGCCCAGCATCCAGCACGAGCACCCCGTCACGGGAGTGCTCGAAGACCGCTGCGTGTGCGCCCGACGCCAGGTCAGCCACCCTTCCCCCTACCGCGAGAATGTAGGTCCGCTCGGACCGCATCATGCCAGAGGGCCGCGCGGTCCAGGACGGACTTGCCGCGCGCCGTCAGCGGCTGTTCCACCACGTACGGAACTCATTCCAGGAAATCTTCCCGGTGCGGTCCGTGTCGACGATGTCGATCGCGATTTCCAGTTCTTCATCGGAGATGTTCTGGCCCAGCGCCTCCAGCAGCCGCGCGAACTCGGCCCGGTCGATGGTGCCCGTCCGGTCACGGTCATAACGCTGGAAGATGTCGAGCACCTCATTGCCGGTGCTGGTGAACTCATCCACCGGCGCGTGCGTGGGCGCCAGCGGCTGCAAGCCCGCGGACGTCGTCTCCACCTGCTCGACGAACGGCGAGCCCGTCGTGGGCCGCGTCGACTTCCGCGCCGCGGCCTGCTTGCGCGCGGGGGCCTTCTTCGCGGGCGCCTTCTTGGCGCTGGCCTTCTTCGCTGTGGCCTTCTTCGCCGTGGCCTTCTTGGCGCTGGCCTTCTTCGCCGTGGCCTTCTTCGCCGTGGCCTTCTTGGCGCTGGCCTTCTTCGCCGTGGCCTTCTTGGCGCTGGCCTTCTTCGCGGGCGCCTTCTTGGCCGTGCGCTTCTTCGCCGTGGACTGCTTGCGCGCGGGCGCCTTCTTGGCCGTGGACTTCTTGGCCGTCGAACCGCGCCGGGATGACTTCTTCGCAACAGCCGTCTTGCGTGACTTCGTCGCCATGATGAACCCCTCCCTGGACGGCGCGCATCGTAGCGCTCCCTCGTGCGGGTCCAAGCATCGAGCGCGGTAAGTGCCGACCCTCCCGCCGCGCTTTGCCCCTTCGGGCGCCGGAGCCCGCATCGCCGGCAAGGGAACGCCCTGCCCTGGACCGGGGTTTTGGTCCAAGATGACCCACCCCGTCCCCTCAAAGCCCTGGTTCCCCTGGAGCCTCGGGATGCAAACTGCTAGCAGGCCGTTCGCCAGGCTCCCTGGCTGCTTGCCGAACCGTGTTGGTAGCAAGAAGGGGCCGCGAGATGTTCACATGCCGCCGTGCGCCGCGAACAGGGCCGCCCGCACGCTCACCGTTGCGCCGAAAATCCCGCCCGGCCCCCACTGGAATCCCGCGTCGGAATGAATGACTCGCTAGAGACCCTCCTGGCTGACGGCATCATTGAAGCCATCATCGGCCAGTTGAAGACGGGCAAGGAAGCGGAGGTATGGCTGGTTCAGCATGCCGGACAGGTGGTCGCGGCCAAGCTGTACAAGGAGCGCCACGAGCGGAACTTCCGCAACAACGCGGGCTACCGGGAAGGCCGCGAGGTGCGCAATTCGCGCACGCGCCGCGCCATGGAGAAGGGCAGCCGCTTCGGGCAGAACGCCGCCGAGGACGCCTGGAAGAGCGCCGAGTCGGACTCGCTCTACAAGCTGCACGCCCAGGGCGTGCGCGTGCCCACGCCGGTGATGTTCTACGAGGGCATCCTCCTCATGGAGGTGGTGCTGGATCCGGAAGGCCACCCCGCACCGCGCATGGTGGAGGCCCCCCCCCGGACGGCCGAGGAAGCCCAGGCGATGTACGTGGACCTGCGCGGACAGGTCATCAACATGCTGTGCGCCGACCTCATCCACGGCGACCTGTCTCCGTACAACATCCTGATGAGCTATCAGGGGCCCACCATCATCGACTTCCCGCAGACGGTGGCGGCTGCACGGAACAACCGCGCGGAGTTCTACTTCCGGCGCGACCTGGACAACGTCCGCAACTTCCTCGCCGCCACCGCGCCCGCGTTGTTCGACGCCGCGGGCGACACGGCGGAGATCTGGAATGCCTATGTCCGGCGGGAGCTGACGCCGGACTTCACGCCGTCGGGCAACTTCCGGGAAGGGGCTCGGCGCAACGGCCGTGGCGGCCCGCGTGGGCAGAACGTCCGGGCACCGCGCGAGGAGGTCTTCGTCCCCGAGCCCGCGCCGGTGGAGTTGGCGGCGCCCGCGCGTGACATGACGCCCGAAGAGGCCGCCGAGGCCGAGCTTCGTGAATTGGAAGCGCTGGTGCTGCGCCAGGGCGGTGGTGAGCGCGGCAAGCCGGCCGTGGCGGCGCCGCCGCCCCGGGGTGGCCGGAATCGTGGCTTCGGTGGCGGCAGGCCGCCGCCGCGGGGGGGAGGCGGTGGGAACGCCTCGCGCCCTGCCCCCAATGGCCAGCGCGCGGGTGGCGCTGGGCGCACAGGTCCCAACGAGCAGCGCGCGGGAAGTGGCGGCCCTGGGCGGCCCGGTCCGAACGAGCAGCGTCCGGGTGGTCCGGGGCGAGCCGGGCCGAACAATGGCGCCCCTGGCCGCGGAGCGCCGAATGAGCAGCGCGCGGGCGGCAACGGTCCCGGTCGATTCAGCGCGAGCAACGGTGGCCCTGGGCGCGCGGGCCCGAATGAGCAGCGTTCGGACGGACCTGAGCGCTCCGGTCCGAATGAGCAGCGTTCGGGCGGAGGCCGGCGCTCGGGCCCGAACGAACAGCGTGCGGGTGGCCCTGGGCGTTCCGGTCCTGCCGAGCAGCGTTCGGACGGCAACGGTCCCGGTCGCTTCAGCGCGAGCAATGGTGGCCCCGGGCGCTCGGGCCCGAATGAGCAGCGTGCGGAAGGACCTGAGCGGTCCGGTCCGAATGAGCAGCGCTCGGGCGGCGGCCGGCGCTCGGGCCCGAATGAACAGCGTGCGGGTGGCCCTGGGCGTTCCGGTCCTGGCGAGCAGCGCTTCGGGAACGGTGGCCCCGGACGCCCTGGCCGCAACGACCCGCGCACGGGAGCGAGCGAGCCGTATCAAGGCCGCGGCGCGGCGGGAGACTCGCGGCAGAACGACCCGCGCCCGGGCGGAAATGGCCGTCCCCCACGCGGTGATGCATCCGGCGGGGCCTTCACCTCACCCTCGGATCAGGGGCCGCGCGGAAACGGGGCGCGTCCCGAGCGCAACGACCGGCGCGGCGGCCCCAACGGAAGGCAGCAGCCCAGGGTCGAGACGCGCCCCGCGGTCGGCATGACCTCGGAGCCTCCTCCCAACGTGGTCCGGGAGCCCCGGCAGGGGAACTCGGGCAACAACGCAGGGGGGCCCAGGCAACAGCGCCCCCAGCAGGGACGCGGCGGCGCACGCAATGCACGCGCGGCGGGCCCCCAGGTCTCCTATGTCGCGCGCCCGGCGTCGTCCTCCGAGCCGGGTCCCCACGAGACAGGCTCCTGAGCCCAGGCGCGTGGTCCGGAACATCCGGCACACGGGCGAGGCGCGGCGATGTCGCTGCGCCCCCGTGGAAGCGCGGGTGTGAAGCAGCGCGCTGAAGCAACGTGCCGGTTCAGCGCCTCCCATGGAAACGCGGGCCTTGGCACTGGCGGCTGGACCGATATCGCGGTCCAGCTCACCCACTGCGCAGGTCAGGCGCGGCACTCCACGGCGGATGAAGCGGAAGCGCTCACCGGGGCTTGGGACGAGGCCCCGCGACAGGCGCCTTCGCCGGCGGCGCCTTCTCGGGAGGCTTGGGCCGCGTGGGCGCGGGCTGGGGCGACGGACGCTTGTTCGGGTCGTGCCCTTCCCAGGCCTTGTCCTTCACCGCCTTGGCCCCCTCCTTGATGACGTCGTAAGCGACGCCACCGCCAATGATCTTGCCAAGCTCAACGATGATCTTCCCTGCGCTCATGTGGACTCCCCCTCTGTCGCTGAAGCGACATTGAAACAATACACCTGTGTTCACACCAGGTGAACAGGGGGCGTGCAAAAACAGATGTGTCGCGGAGAGTCACAGCCGGTCTCAAGCGACCCGGATGACCACCTTGCCGAAGTGCGCCCCGCTCTTGAGGTGCTCGAAGGCGGCACGCGCCTCATCGAAGGCGAAGACCCGGTCCACCACGGGGCGGACCTGATGCAGGGAGAAGGCCCGGTTGAGCGCCTCGAACCCCTGACGGTGCCCCACGAAGATGCCCTGCACCCGCAGGTTCTGCATGAGGATGGGCGTCAACGGCATGGCGCCGGCACCACCGCTGAGCACCCCAATCACAGACACCGTGCCTCCGGGACGCACCGCGCGCAGTGACTTCTCGAAGGTCCCAGCGCCCCCCACCTCCACCACGTGGTCCACGCCCACGCCGCCAGTCATCGCGCGCGCCGCCTTGTCCCAGTCCGGCGTCGTCACGTAGTTGATCGTCTCGTGCGCACCCAGGCTCCGGGCCCGCGCGAGTTTGTCGTCGCGGCTGGAGGTGATGAGGATGCGCGCGCCCGTCAGCCGGGCAATCTGCAGCGCGAAGATGGACACGCCGCCCGTCCCCTGGAGCAACACGGTGTCGCCCGCCTTGAGCGCGCCATGCGTGACGAGCGCGCTCCAGGCGGTCACCGCCGCGCACGGGAGCGTGGCCGCCTCTTCATCGGACAGATACGCGGGCGTGGGCACCGCGCCGTCTTCATGCAGCAGCACCGTGTCCGCGAGCCCCCCATCCAGCGGGCCGCCCAGCGTGCTCACCTGCGCGGCGCGCGTGGGCTCTCCCGCGCTCCACGCCTGCGCGAAGAGACTCATCACCCGGTCGCCAGGCTTCACGCGCGTCACACCCGGCCCCACAGCGTCCACCACGCCCGCCGCATCCGAGTTGGGCACGAGCGGCAACTTCTGACGCGGGTTGTAACGACCCTCCACCATCATCAGGTCCCGCGAGTTGAGGCTCGTGGCCTTCACGCGCACCCGAACCTGCATGGGGCCCGGTACCGGGTCCGGCCGTTCGACGCGCACCAGCTTGTCCAACCCGAACCCTGCTTGAATCTCATAGGCATGCATGGGCTGGAGTTGTACCGCGCGCCCTTCAATCACGCCTACAGTGCGAGTCCACCGTGTCCGTGCTCGTCCTCTTCACCTGTTCGCTGCTGGCCACAGCCCCCACCGCGCGCTTCCCCAAGGGCACCGCGCCCATGGAGCCGGGGCCCGCGCCGCATGGCCTGCCCGACTGGAGCGTCCAGCGCTGCGCGGAGTGCCATGCGTCCCAGGTGGAGTCCTGGCAACACAGCGGCCACGCCAACGCCCGCATGGATGACGTCTTCCAGATGGCGTTGACCGAGGACCGGCCCGGCTGGTGCGTGCAATGCCATGCCCCCTTCGCGCGAAACCTGGAGCGAGGTCCGCTTCCCAAGGACAGTCCTCCCGAGGAGCACGGCGTCACCTGCGCGGGCTGCCATGCCCCCCTGGGCGACGAGGCCAGGGCCGAAGGCATGCCCTGTGCGGGGTGCCACCAGTTCGGCTTCCCCGTGGTGACGAGCGCGGGCCAGCAGGTGCGGCTGTCGTCCACCCAGCTTCAACAAGACACCGTGGGCGAATGGCGCCGCTGGCGGGCCCAACGCGGCGAGACGCGGCATTGCACGGCCTGCCACATGCCCCGGGGAGACCACGGCTTCGGAGGCACGCGGCGCACCGAGTCCCTCAAGGCCGCGCTTCGCGTGGAGCAAGCCGGCGCGGCCCTGCGCATCTCCACGCGCGAGGTGGGCCATGCCTTCCCCACCGGCGACGTCATGCGCTGGGTGAGCGTGGAGGTCTCCGGCGAACCCCTCTTCGAAGCGCCGCGCACCATCGCCACCTTCGGCCGCAAGCTGGAGGTCCGCGTGTGGCCCCACGAGCCCCTGCCCCACCTGGGCGCGGTGGAAGACACCCGGCTGCTGCCGGGTGAGACCCGCAGCGTCCCCTTGCCAAGGGGGGCGCGGTACGCGCGCGTCGTCTACCACCTCGTGTCGCACGAGCAGGAAGTCTCGGGGCTCTACCCAGCCGGGCTGTCACAGCTGGTGCTCTGGGCCGCGCCGCTCCAACCCCTCCCGCCGTTACACACCCCGAAGGGACGCAAGCCATGATTCTCCTGTCGCTCCTCCTCGCCGCGGCGCCTCCCGTCATGCTCGAGCCGGATGCGGGCTCCGCCAACCGGCTGCATCCCCGCCGCGTGACGGCCTCCTCGTTCCTGGAGAATGGCTGGAACAAACACGAGCAGAACTATCTGCCGCTCTACGTGGCGGACGACGACCCGGCCACCGCCTGGGTGGAAGGGGCCAAGGGCCGGGGCGAAGGCGAGGCCCTGGAGTGGTGGGGCCCGGAGCTCAGCCGCGCGAAGACATACCGCCTGTTCATCCGCAACGGCTTCCAGAAGTCGGAGAAGCTCTTCCGCGCCAACGCCCGGCCTCGCAAGGTGAAGCTGGAGCCGCTCGTGCAAGGCGAGACGGGGGCCCAGGTCACGGGCACCACGCTGGAGACGGAGCTGAAGGACGTGCTCGGCTGGCAGGAGGTCCGCCTGCCCGTCCCGAACAAGGTCCATGGCGTGCGGCTCACGCTCGTGTCCACCTACCCCGGCACGGCCTACGACGACACCTGCCTCAGCGACCTGCGCGTGTACGTCGAGGGCGAAGACCCCTACAAGCCGGAGGCCGAGGCGGCGGCCTTCGAGCAGGTCCGGACCTTCGCGCTCGAGCGGAAGCAGGCGGCGGCCCGCAGCGGCACCGCGTCCAAGATGGTGTGGGCGCCGCGCTATGGCGTGAAGACGCTGCTTTCGCGGGACATCTCCGACGACGAGGAACAACGGGGCCAGACCTACTCCATGCGGCACCTCGCCTCGGTCCCTGCGAACGCCAGCTACGCGTCGGCGCTGGAACGCGCGAAAAAGGCGGCCGAGCTCTTCGACCGGGTCAACCTCGACTACGAGGGGATGGAGTCCGAAGCGCGCGCGAAGTGGACGCGCGTCAAGCCGGCGCAGCTGGGCTCCCAGGCGGCCTCGGCGAAGACAGCCCTCTCCGCCATGGAGAGCAACGGCCTGGTCCGTATCGCCGGGCTGCTCCACCTGGGAGACGCCTCCTTCTTCGAGGCGGATGCGAGCCAGGCGAAGATGCTGGCAACCTTGGAGAAGGTGAGCAAGGCCGCGGCCCAGAAGGCCAAGACGTGCATCAGCCAATGCGAGAAGCGCCGCAAGGCGACGGGCAAGGCCGGCAACAACGATTGCAGTTGCGAGGGCGAGTGCCTGGGCTGCTACGAGCCCAACCTCCCCCCGGACGAGCGCCTCAAGCACCAGCTGACGGGTGGCGACTTCCTCCTGGGCTCACTGGCCCGTCCCACCGCGTTCCTGCGCGGCCAGTCCGAGCTCTCCGGCAGCCGTGAATCCTGGTACCGGTTCCGCCAGACGCTCGTCACCTACGCGGGCGAGAAGGCGGACGTCGTCATCACGAGCGACATCGAGGACAGCGTGATGGAGGGCGCCTTCTTCCTCCGCTTCCACGTCATCGACTGGGGCGAGGTGAACGGCAAGGCCAGCCCGACGGCCATCACCACCTTCCTCGTCAATGACGACCGGGTCCTCGTCCTGCGCTACAGCCCCGCGACCAAGGCCTGATGCACGTCGGCGGGCCCGGGCATCGCGTCCGGGTCCGCCGTGAGCCCTTCAGCCCAACGCTCAGGGCTGCTTCTGGAGCTGCACCGTCAGCGACGTCATGCCGCCCGACGCCTGGAACGTCACCGTGCCCGCGGCGAAGTGCTGCTCGGTGAACTGGAACCGGAGTTCGTCGGTGATGGTGTCATTCACCGTGGTGTCATGATCCCACAGCCGAAATACCCAGGGCTCCGCCAACAGGAGGCCCGCCCGCGCCTCGCATCCTCCCGTTGACCACGTAGGGTTGAAGCTCTCCGCTATCGCGGTCTCCACGACGGCCGTGGCGCCCGGGCACAGCATCCGGACGAAGACATCCGGGGGCGAGCCGCCCACGTCCCATGACGAGCCATTGTTGGTCGCGGCGATTTGCGCGGAGACGGGCTGCACGCGCCAGACACCGTTCGGGTCCACCCCACAGGTCTGGTCCACCTTGCACACCTGGGCGCCGCCACAGGCCCGGCACGAGGCGCCTTCCTTGCCACACGCGGCCGCCGTCGTGCCCGTCTGGCAGACGTTGTTGAGACAGCACCCCGCGCAGTTCCGCGCGTCGCAGCTCACCTTCTGGGGTGTGCCTGGGTTGTCATCGTCCGCCCCGCCGCAACCAACGAAGACGGTCAGGGCCAGCATCACGGCCATCGCAATCCGGAACATGTTCTCTCGCATGGGGTTCGAGTGCCTGCGCAACTCGCCACGCAAGATGTGCCGGCCCCGTGAATCTGTATCTACCCCTTGGGAGGTATGCGCAGCACGGCCTGCCGTGGCGTGAGGATGAGGAACGGCAAGCCCGCACGGTCCGCCATGGAGAGCACCCGCTTGTCCTTGCTCACCAACCACGCGGCGCCGGCTCGCGCGGCCAGCCGCAGGAACTTCTGGTCATCCCGGTCCCTGCAGCGCGGCAGCGTCAGCTCGGGTGCTGAGCCCGGGCCGGGCGCCATGCGAACCCAAGCCCGGTAGCGTTCGAACGCGGCGGTGCGCGTGGGCGCGGCCAGCCCGGGTTGGAAGTTCCGGGAGGCCAGCACGTAGCCCAGCTCGGCCAGCGTCTCCTCGTCCGTCCAGGCGGTGAGCGCGCCGGATTCCAGCGCGGCGCCCAGCGGGCGGGTGTACGGGTCATCGAACACGTACAGGTCCAGGACCACGTTGGTGTCGAGCACCACGGGCAGTGACATATCGGACGGAGGCGTGGCGGCAGGGGGCATCGGGCGTTCCAGGCCGGACCATCATGCCCTCGCGGTCCTCGGGAAGCACGGCGCCATGTCGAGGCCCTTTCCCACGAGGCCCGCTGACGTGGTACCCCGGGGGCCGTGAGCGACACCTTCGAACAACTGGGCCTCTCGCGGGAGACGCTCGGCGCCCTCCGGCGCGCACGTTTCACGCAGCCCACACCCATTCAGCAGCAGGCCATCCCTCCAGCGCTCGCCGGCCGGGACGTCATCGGCTGCGCGGCCACCGGGACGGGCAAGACGGCCGCGTACGTCGTCCCCCTGGTGGAGCGCCTCGCGGGGAAGAAGGGCACCGTCGCGCTGGTGCTCGCGCCCACGCGGGAGCTGGTGCAGCAGATCGCCGAGCCCGTGCGCTTCTTCGCCGAGCCTCGCCGCCTCACGCACACCACCGTCATTGGCGGAGAGGACATGGGGCGTCAGGTCGAGGCGCTCAAGACCTACCCCTCCTTCGTCGTCGCCACCCCGGGCCGGCTGGTGGACTTGATGGAGAACGCCTCCGTCACCTTCCCCAAGCTGGAGGCGCTCGTCCTCGACGAAGCGGACCGGATGCTCGACATGGGCTTCCTGCCGCAGTTGGAGCGCATCTTCGCCCTCCTCCCCCGGCGCAAGCAGAACCTGCTGTTCTCCGCGACGCTCGGGCCAGACGTCAGCCGCTTCGCCCGGGGCCGGCTGTACAACCCCGTTCGCCTCGAGGTCACCCGCAGCGGCACGCCCGCCGAGCGCGCCGAGCAACGCCTGTACTTCCTCCGCCCCGAGGAGAAGACGCCGCTGTTGCTCACGCTCCTGGCGCAGGACTCGAAGACGGCGCTGGTGTTCACCCGGGCGAAGGAGCGCGCGGACAAGGTGCAGCGGGCGCTGCAGCGCGCGGGGCACCGGACCGGGGTGCTGCACGCGGACCGCACGCAGAACCAGCGCAAGCAGGCGATGGACGGCTTCCGCGATGGCACCTACCGCTGCCTCGTCGCCACGGACATCGCGGCGCGCGGGCTCGATGTGGAGGACGTGGGCCACGTCATCAACTACGACCTGCCCCACGCGCCTGAGGACTACGTGCACCGCATTGGCCGCACCGCCCGCGCGGCGGCGAGTGGCATCGCCTCCACCTTCGCCACCACGCGCGAGGGCCAGGCCATCACGCGCATCGAGCACGTGATGCGCTCGGAGATTCCCCGCGTCCCCGTGCCGCGCGAGGACCCCGTCTTCAAGGAGGCGTGGGAGCACTTCCTCGCGGCCCAGAAAGACCCGGGGCCTCCGCAGAAGGACCACGGCCAGTCGAAGCGCACGACGGACCAGGCCCCCGGGCGGCATGCCCGCACGCACGGCAAGCGCCGACCCGAGTAGCGGTCAGCGCAGGTCCGGCACGTCAGGCGGGAGTGACGGTGGACTCTCGCGCCAGGGCCTCGCGAAAGAAGGCACTGCCCTTCGCGAGCTGCGCCATGTACGGCCGCACGTCCTCGCGCGCCTCGGGAGTCAGCGCGGAGAACGGGATGACGTGTTCGTCCGGCACATAGCGGAACGTGAGGTTGATGCGGCGGGTCCGGAAGTCGGGCAGCTCCGGCGCCAGCGTCTTGCCGGTGCGCGTGTCCACCCGCTGCACGCGGTGGAACGTCTGGTCCTTCCACCGCGCGCCGCCGAAGAGCTGGAGTGAGCCGTCATCCAGCCACTGCTCCAACACCACCGCGTCCCGCTCGCCCGGGCGCGAGGAGGTGACGAACTGGATGAGCGCGCGCTCGCCGAACGAAAGCGAGGCCACGGGTCCGGGCTCGAAGTCCTTGTGCTCGCCCACGCGGGCGGTGTCCACCCAGCGGCCATCCTCCAGGCGGCTGCCGTAGAAGTTCACCAGGCAGGTGTTGAGGTGCCAGCGCGCGGGCATGTCCGGCCCCCGGTACATCCGCCGGGCCAGCTCCTCGATTTTCGTCACCTGACGCTGGAGCACCGCGGGGAACGGCTCGGCTTGCACGCACCGGTTCAGCACGCCTTTGGGCGGGTGGTAGTAGTCGAGACACGCGAACTGCCAGTTCCCGAGCCAGTACACCGGCCGCAACAGCCGCCGCTGGGTTTGCCCCGGGGGTGGCGGGAAGTGCTTGGAGTAACGCTCCTCCCAGAGGGGATGGAGCGTCGCGAGCCAGCTCAGGGCCTCCGCCCGGTCTGCGGCGGACATGAAGCTCGCGTTGTAGTGGTGGCCGGGGGAGCGCTGGCGGGCCTTGTGGGCCAGCGAGCGCCCCCGATTCGGGGGGAACGCCATGGACAGCCCCGTGCCTACCACACTCTGGAACGAACGAGCCCCGTGTCGCCGCGAGGGTGACACGGGGCCCGGGGCCGCACGGTGGGCGGCAGGGCTCAGCGCCCGTGGCTGACGCCCGCGGCGCCCTGCTCCGACTCCCGCGCCGGAGCGGCGGCGGGCTTCACGGCGGGCGCGGGCTCGGCGGCGGCCGGCTTCGCGTCCTGGGCCTTCGAACCAGGCTCACCCGCAGCCGGCGCGTCTTGCGTCGCGGCGGCGGGGACCACCGTCGAGGCCACATTCACGGCGGCGGCGGGCTTCACGGGAGCCGACACATCTCGCACGGAGCCGGAAGCAGGCACCACGGCGCCCGTGGACGTCCCAGCGGAGGCGCTGCCCACCGCGGGCACGACGTCCCGCGAGGTGCCAGCAGCCGGCTTCACGCCAGCGCCGCTCTTCTCGACCGTCGCCGCGGGCAACACGGACGCGGCCGCCCCCACGGAGGCACTGCCCACCGCAGGCACGACGTCCCGCGAGGAACCGGCGGCAGGCGTCACCGCGCCAGCAGCCACCTGCGCCGTGCTGGTCGCGGGCTTCACCTCGACGGCCGCCTTCCCACCGGCAGCAGGCAGCACGGACGCGGCGGCCCCCACGGAGGCACGGCCTACCGCGGGCGCGGCCTCCTCCGCCGTAGCGGCAGTCGCCTGCGCCGTGCTGGACGCAGGCTTCACCTCGGCGGCCACATGGCCACCGGCGGTGGGAAGCACGGACGCGGCCGCCTCCACCGAGGCACTGCCCACCACGGGCGCCGCGGCCTTCGCGGGCTCGGCGGAGGCCGGACGGGCGCAGTCATTCTCCGGCGCCTTGGACGCGGCGGCCACCAGCGCGGGCGCCACCTCGTTGGGCGGCAGCCGGCGCGTCGGCAACACGAACGGCGGCGGCACCGGGCAGTGCGTGCAAGGCCCGCGCAGCGGCACGGACAGCCGGTTCCCGGCGCGCAGGAAGTTGTTCTTCATCCGGTTCGCCTTCTTGATCATCGCGACCGACGACCCGTACTTGAGCGCGATGCCGCCCAGCGTGTCGCCATTCCGGATGCGGTGCGTGGTGACGTTGTGCTCCGGCTGGAGCGACAGGAACGGCTGCACGCGGCGGCCCAGCTCCTGGGCCCTTGGGTTGTGGAAGCGGATGTGGAAGTGGTCGCGGTGCCCGCGGGCGTGGCGGACCATGCCCATGGGGCCGTCATTGAAAATCGAGTCCAGCCACGCCTTGTCCTCGCCCGCGCGGACCGCGTAGTCGTAGATGACCTTGCGCACGCGACGGTCGACGAGAATCATCTGCACATCCGTCTTGATGAGCAGCGAGCGGATGAGCGCCCAGTTCAACCCCACGTCGATGACGTGCTCACGCGCGCGGGTCCGGATGGGGTCCACCGTCGGGTAGTAGAAGCCCACGTCCACATCGCGGCCGTTCTGGTGGCTCTTGTGAGGGCGCATGTAGCCGCCCTCCTTGTGGCTGATGCCGTTGACGCGCAGCGGAGGCGCGTTCGGGAAGCGCGCGCGCACGTCACGGATGGCCTCGGTCAGGTAGTCAATCGTCTCCTCGGTGGCCCAGGCCCCCGCGGGCATGACGACAATCCAGTCCTCCCCCTGCGGGAACTGCTTCGCGTTCACCAGCCGGCCGCTGTGCGCGAAGCCCACGGCCATGGACCCCAGGGAAGCAATCTCGTCCTTCCACCGCCGCGCCAGCTCCTCGTCGGAAATCTCCGCGCTGTAGACCGGGCCTTGCGGAATCGGTCCCTCGACCACCGCGTCCGGCGTCTCCTTCTCGCCGTCATCGCCCTCGCCCTCGGCCAGCTCCTCTTCGTCGGACTCCAGGTCCTCGGCGCCGACCGCGCAGCCATCCGTGGCCGTCATGGACTCGGGCGCGGCGGCGGCCGACTCCACGGCCACCGGAGCGGCCTCGACAGGTGCCGGAGCGGCGTCCGTCACTTCGGACGGCGGCGCGGCGGCGGCCACCGGGACGGAGTCCTGGGCACGCACGGCGGCGGCCGGCGCAGTGCCAGCGTGAGGAGATACGCGCGCGGCACAGCCGGCGCAGACGAGCAGGAGCCAGATTGGGTAACGCACCGGGGCGGAGGATGGCCCGGAATCCTGCTGGGCACAAAGCACCGTCCCGGATTTCTGGCCGCCCCCCGAGTTCAAAAGCGCTCCGAGAGCGGCCCTCCCGCACCTTCAGCGCGAACAGGCCTGTACCGCACCTGCTTGCCTGCTCGCTTGAAGGCGGAGGATTACGGCGCGGGCTCGGCGACCGCGACATCCAGGGCGAGTTCAATCATCTCGTCGAACGTCGTCTGCCGCTCCTGGGGCGAGAGCTTCTCGCCGGTGATGATGTGGTCCGACACGGTGAGCAGCCCCAGGGCCCGGGCACCGGACTCCGCGGCCACGCCGTAGAGGCCCGCGACCTCCATCTCCACGGCCAGGACGCCCATGCGCGCCAGCGTGGCGTTGAGCTGCTCCTGCGGGTGGTAGAAGAGGTCGGACGTGAAGACGGGCCCGGCGCGGACGGACTTGTTGCGCCGCTCCGCCGCCTCCATGGCGCGGCGCGCGAGCGTGAAGTCCGCCACCGCGGCGAAGTCGTGCCCCATCAGCCGCATCCGGTTCACGTTGGAATCCGTGCCCGCGCCCGTGGCGATGATGACGTCCCGGACCTTCACGTCCGTGCTCAGCGCGCCGCAGCTCCCCACGCGGATGAGCACGCGGGCCCCGTAGGTCCGGATGAGCTCGGTGGCGTAGATGGAGAGGGAGGGAATTCCCATGCCGTGCCCCATCACCGACAGCCGGCGGCCCCGGAACGTGCCGGTGTAGCCCAGCATGTTGCGCACGGCGTTGACCTCGCGGACGCCCTCCAGGAAGCGCTCGGAGATGTATCGGGCCCGGAGCGGGTCGCCGGGCATGAGGACCACGTCAGCGAAGTCACCGGGGGCTGCGGAGATATGAGGAGTTGCCATGGGCGCACCATATACCGCGTGCTCACCGGGGAGCGCCCTCCCCATTCGCTACCGCGCGCTACGGGCTGGCGACCCAGGCCACGTGGAAGTGGGCATCCAACGTGGCCAGCGGAAAGCTCGCGGGCAGCGGGGGAAAAGGCGCGGCCTTCTTCACGGCCGCCAGCGCGGCGTCATCCCAGGCCTTGGAGCCGGACTCGATGGCGATGTCCGTCGAGACGAGCTTGCCGTCCCGGCCAATCACGGCGCGGACCACCACCTTCTTGCCCAGGGCGGGCCGGGCCTTGGCCCCGGGCTGCCGCCACTTCCCCGCGACGCGCGAATAGACTTTCTGTTGATACGCCGCGTCGGTGAGGTCTTGTTGGAAGAAGGCCTGGAGCTGCGGGCTGCCCGCGGCGGCCAGGGCCACGGGCGCCAGCGCCAGGACGAGCACGGCGGCGAGGGCCAGGCGGCCCTTTCGGAACAGGGTGTCCAGAGGCGTCTCCTCGTCAAGAAGCGGCCAATGGTAGTCCGCCACCGTGCTGCCTCCAACGGCCTGGGGGCGGGGCCGACCGGCGGTCCCTACCGGGCCAGGACACCGCGTACAGAGGTTGCGGCCTCCTGCTTCGGAAGGAGCACCGAGCCATGTCCCTCCATCCCGCGGGCGCGTCCACCGCCGCCCCGCTGCCGCCGAGTCCCTCCGGGACGCCGCTGCTCGGCCACATGCGCGTCCTGCGCAAGGACCCGCTCACTTTCCTACAGGCCCAGGTGCGCCAGTACGGCGACGTGGTGCGCGTCCACATCGGGCCGGCCTCGCTGGTGGTGGTCGCGCATCCGGATGGCGTGCGCCACGTCCTCCAGGACCAGGCGAGGCGCTACGGCAAGCGGACCCGGGGCTTCGCCGCGCTGCGCGAACTGCTGGGACACGGGCTGCTCACCAGCGAAGGCAGCTTCTGGCTGCGGCAGCGCAGGCTGGCCCAGCCCGCCTTCCATCGGCAGCGCCTGGCCGGCTTCGCGCGGACCATGGTGGGCGCGGCGTCGGACCTCGCCAGCGAGTTGGAGTCCCGCGCCGATGCGGGCGTCGCCTTCAACGTGGCCGAGGACTGCATGCGGCTGACGCTGCGCATCGCCAGCGCCACGCTCTTCGGGCAGGACGTCAGCGGCGCGTGGCACGACATCGCGGACGCCATGGGCCGGGTGCAGGTCTTCACGTACAAGCGGCTCACGCAGGCCCTGCCCATCCCGAGGCGGCTGCCGCTGCCCACCCATCGCCGGTTCGAGCGCGACACGCACACGCTCGACCGCGTGGTGCGCGGCATCATCGAGACGCGCCGCCGCGACACCGGCGAGCACCACGACCTGCTGCAGATGATGTTGGAGCAGCACGACGCGGACACGGGCGAGCGGATGAGCGACACCCAGTTGCGCGACGAGGTCCTCACGATGCTCCTCGCCGGGCACGAGACGACGGCCAACGCCCTGTCGTGGACCTTCATGCTGCTGTCCCAGCATCCGTCCGTGCGCCGCGACGTGGAGGCCGAGCTCGCCCAGGCCTTGGGTGGACGCGCGCCCACCGACGAGGACCTCCCCCGGCTGGCGCTCACCCGGCGCGTGGTGGACGAATCCCTGCGCCTCTACCCACCGGCCTGGAGCCTCTCGCGCGTCGCCGTGGAGGACGACGTCATTGGCGGCTTCCGGATTCCCAAGGGGACCTACCTGCTGTTGTCGCCCTGGGTGACGCACCGGCACCCTCGCGTCTGGGACAACCCCGAGGGCTTCGACCCGGACCGCTTCCTGCCCGAGCACGAGCAGGAGCGGCCGCGCTTCGCCTGGTTCCCGTTCGGCGGCGGGCCGCGCCAATGCATCGGCAACCAGTTCGCGCTCATGGAGCTGGTGCTCGTGCTGGCCACGATGCTCCAACGCGTCCGGCTGAATCTGACGCCGGGCCAGGTCATCCGCCCCGCCGCCGCCATCACGTTGCGGCCCAGGCCCGGCGTCTGGGTCACCGCGACACGCGTCCGCTGACTACTGGTTGCAACACACGCGGACGGAGGCCTGCCACGGCGGGCCGTCTGTGTAGAGGCAGAACCGGTTGATGGACTGCACGCCGCCCAGCCCCGAGCAGAAGTTGGGCGCGAAGTGGCGGGCCATCTCACAGGCCTCCTCCGCGGAGACGTAGGACTCGGGCCCCGAGACGTAACCGCACGTCGTCAGCTCGGCCTCCTGCGTCGCCATTTCGGCGCCTTCCTCGGGAGCGGGACCACCACACGCCACCATCAGCCCCGCCGCCATGGACAACACCAACACGTTGCGCAGCTTCATGAGCCAGCCTCTCGGGTTGAACTGCTTGGGGAGCCGCAGAGCATACGCAGCCACGCCTGCCCGAAAGCAAGACGGACGGGCCCCGGATGAACCCCGCTGTTCGAGTTGCATCACCCTGCCCCGTCCGGGACATTGCATCCCGGAGTAGGGATGATGCTCGGCTACCAGACGAATCCACAGTGGCGAGACATGTCTGACTTCGTGGTTCACTTCACGAAGCCGGGACCGCCCTATCAAGACTCCTATCAGAACATGATGAGCATCCTGGGCAGCCGGTCGCTCATCCCCGGCGCAGAAGGCTTCGGCATCGCCCGCCGCGAGCCCGCCGTCGCCGAGCGCCACCGGTCGGTGTGCTTCAGCGAGATTCCCATCGACCAGCTCGCCCGGCTCGTCCAGCGGCGCAGCCTGTACGGCATTGGGTTCAGCAAGAGCTACATCCTCTCGCAGGGTGGCGGGCCCGTCTGGTACGTCCAGTACAACTCGCCCGCGCACACCGCGCTCAAGCACCAGGTGGAGCGCGCGCTCGCGTCGCCGTCGCCGCAGCAAGAGCCGCTCTGGTCCATGACGCCGTTCGTGGACATCCAGGGTGACCACCACAACGCGCCCTACAGCTACCGCTTCGACTGGGAGCGCGAGTGGCGCGTGCCGGGCATGCTGCGCTTCACCGAGTACGACGTCGCCGCGCTCTTCCTGCCCGAGGAGCTGCACGACACCGCGCGCGGCTTCTTCGAATGGGCCGTGCGCGAGAAGGCCGGCCCCGGCTACTTCTGCCCCTGCCTGGACCCGCTGTGGAAGGCGGAGCAGATCGCCGAGGCGCTCGCGAAGCACGCCGAGGACACCGGGCGCCTCAAGGCCAGCTGACGCAGCTCCGTGCATCAGGCGCACGCCATGGCGTTCCGCGCCTGGTTGCTACGGCCCACCCACAGCTCTCAAGCCAGCCAGCGCACGAAGTGCTCCACTCTGAAGCGGGGGGCTCAGGCCGGATGCCCACCAGGCACCGCGTCCCCTGACCTCGCCCACCAACGTCGATGAGCCGACACTGGATGAGCCCCCAGGGGCTCCCCCGCCTGTCACGGGATGGTTACTCCTGTCAGTCCAGGTGGAGCGTTCGAGGGGGAGGGCATCGGTGGGCGGGAATCGCTTTTCGAGGATGTTCCTGGCGGGAGTGGCCGGGCTGGTGGTGGCGTGCGCGGGCGGCTCCAGCGGCCCGTCTGCCCTGGGCCCGGACAACGAGCCTCCCGACACCGGAGGGAGCCCCGACGCGGGCCTCCCACCCGGCGGCGCGGACGACAGCGGCACACCCGACGGTGGGCCCCCTCCCGGAACGCCCGACGGCGGACCTCCCCCCGAGCAGAACAGCCAGTGCGCCCCCACCGCGGGCGAGGCGCGCTGGGTGCTCGAAGGTGAGCCCGTCTCCGCCACCGTGACGTGTGGCACCGGCCACACCGCCGCGGAGCTCCGCTTCGTCGTGGACAACCTGCCCCCTGGCGCCCAGTTCGACGCGGCCACCGGCGCCCTGAGCTGGACGCCCGGCAAGGACCAGGCCGCCGTGTGGAACCTCTCGCTGCGCGAGGAGACCACCGGCGAGACGGGCACGCTCAAGGTGGGCGTGGCGGAGAACGAGTCCGCGCCGGGCAATGTCCCCATCGCCGACCCGGCCGCGTACACAGAGGAATACGGCCTGCCCGTGTTCCACATCTCCTTCGAGGGCAGCCTGACGGCCGGCGGCTACCGGCCCGTGCAGCTCGTCTACCGGGGCAAGCGCTTCGACCTGGAGGCGAAGTACCGGGGCGCCACGTCCAGCGTGTTCCCCAAGCGCAGCATGACGCTGAAGTTCCCGGACGAGGACCTGTTCTCCGAGCCCGTCTTCGGCAACGGCTACGTGGACCGCAAGCGCGTGGTGCTCATCACCACGTTCAACGACAACGCGTACCTGCGCTCGCGGCTCGCCTTCGACGTGTGGAGCAAGATGAGCCCGGCCCACGTCCACATCCGCACGTACAGCGCGGTGCTCTACCTGAACAACAAGTACGTGGGCCTCTTCACCGTGTCGGACCACGTCAGCAAGCGCCTCATGGGCGCCAACGGCATCGACAAGGACAGCGACCTCTTCAAGGCGGACGACAACCGCGCCAACTTCTCCCGGCTCCGCAAGGACGGCACGCCCAAGGAGCACCTCCACGAGGGCTTCGAGAAGGCGGAGGGAACCCCCGAGGAGGGCCGGCCCGGCGCGTTCGCCCCGCTCGAGGAGCTCACCGCCTTCATCGCGGACTCGGACGCGGCGGCCTTCCGCGAGGGCTTCCCGCAGCGGGTGAACGTCCAGGACTACCAGGACTGGTGGATCTTCAACACGCTCATCCTGGGCGTGGACTCGGCGGCGAAGAACGCCTTCCACGCGTACGACCCGGCCACCGGCGGCCCGTGGCGGTACATCCCCTGGGACATGGACGCCACCTTCGGCCAGTCCTACGACACCACCCGCACCTCGCCCACGGCGCGGCCCACCTTCCGGGAGGACAACCTCCTCTTCCAGAAGATGCTGGCGGAGCCCACCCTCGACGGCCCCATGCGCGAGCGCTACCGGGCGCTGCTGCGGGACACGCTGAAGGTGGAGGAGGTGCTCGCCCTCATCGACGGCTACGTCCAGGAGACGGGGCCCTCCGCGCGGCGGGACTGGGCGAAGTGGGGCCAGCGGCACCGCGGCTTCGGCGACCCGAACGACCCGTGGGGCGGCCACGGCAACTTCCCCAACTGGCACACGCGTCAGGACTTCAACTCGTACGAGGAGGAAGTCGAATACGTGCGGCAGTGGATTCGCACCCGCTGGAGCGCGCTGCAGACGCAGCTCCCGTGACGGGCGCCCGGTGTCTCCTCCACCGCGGAGGAGACACCGGCGTTCCACCAGGGCCTCGGACTAGAACGCCGCCGAGCCCGGGACGCGCGGGTACGGAATCGCGTCACGGATGTTCTGCAGGCCGCAGATGTAGACGATGAGCCGCTCGAAGCCGAGCCCGAAGCCGGCGTGCGGCACTGAGCCGTAGCGGCGCAGGTCGCGGTACCACTGGTACGACTCCGGCTTGAGGCCGAACTTCTGGATGCGCTGGTCCAGCACGTCCAGGCGCTCCTCGCGCTGGCTGCCGCCGATGATTTCGCCAATGCCCGGGGCGAGCACGTCCATGGCGGCGACCGTCCTGCCGTCGTCGTTGATGCGCATGTAGAAGGACTTGATGGCCTCCGGGTAGTTCATCACCACCACGGGCCGGCCCACGTGCTCCTCGGTGAGGTAGCGCTCGTGCTCCGTCTGGAGGTCCTTGCCCCACTCCGGCGCGTACTCGAACTTCTTCTTGGCCTTCTTCAGGATTTCGACGGCGTCCGTGTAGTCGATGCGCTCGAAGCTGGAGCTGATGAACTTCTCCATGCGCTCCGTGACGCCCTTCTGCACGCGCTCCTCGAAGAACTTCAGGTCCGGCGCGCAGTCATCCAGCACCGCCTTGAAGACATACTTGAGGAAGCGCTCGGCCAGGTTCGCGTCCTCGTTGAGGTCCGCGAAGGCAATCTCCGGCTCGATCATCCAGAACTCGGCCAGGTGCCGCGTGGTGTTGGAGTTCTCCGCGCGGAACGTGGGGCCGAACGTGTACACCTTGGACATCGCCAGGGCGTAGGCCTCCACGTTGAGCTGGCCGGAGACCGTCAGGTAGGCCTCCTTGCCGAAGAAGTCCTTGTGCCAGTCAATCTTGCCCTCCGGCGTGCGGGGCGGGTTCACCGCGTCCAGCGTGGAGACGCGGAACATCTGCCCGGCGCCCTCCGCGTCGCTCGCGGTGATGATGGGCGTGTTCACCCAGAAGAAGCCCTCCTCGTCGAAGAAGCGGTGCACCGCCATGGCCGCGCGGTGGCGCACGCGCGTCACCGCGCTGAACGTGTTGGTGCGCACGCGCAGGTGCGCCACGTCGCGGAGGAACTCGAGCGTGTGCTGCTTGGGCTGGATGGGGTACGTGTCCGGGTCGTCCACGAAGCCCAGCACCTGGACCTCGTCCGCCTGGACCTCGAAGGCCTGCCCCTTGCCCTGGGATTTCACCAGCGTGCCCCGGCAGATGACCGAGCAGCCCGCCGTGAGGTGCAGGATGTCCTTCTCGTAGTTGGGCAGCGCGTTGGGGGCCACCACCTGGATGGGGTCGAAGGTCGACCCGTCGCTGACGTTGACGAAGCTGATGCCCGCCTTGGAGTCGCGGCGCGTGCGCACCCAGCCGCGGACCTCCACCTTCGTCCCCGCCTCCACCCCACCCGCGAGGGCCTTCTTCACACTGACGACCTGCATTGACGCTCTCCCTATGAGCCGATTCCGGGACCGCGAGTTAGCCGGGCCCCGGCCCCGAGGACAAGGGCGGTGTGGCCCCAAGCGTTGCCGGTGGGGCTCCAAACATCGGTTTCGGCCGCCTGAAACCCGGCCAACCGTGTCAGACCCCCCAGGTATCTTTTGCTCATGGTCGCCCGGAAAGGGCGCCAGCGATTCCACAAATCCCGCACGTCCCTCGCAGGCTTTCGGGCCTGCCCTGGCCGTGCCCTACCTGGAGAGTCACATGGCCACTCGCAAGACGTCCAAGCGCAACGTCGTCGCCCGCAACCGCTCCACCGAGGCCACCAAGGCCGCCTTCGACGAGCTGGCGCGCAAGGCCCGCAACAAGCCCATCGTCTCCACCAAGGAGCAGGACGCCCAGGACGTGCACGCCCGGAACGTGCTGGCGGACGTGGCCAGCCTCACCGCCGAGTCCGCGGTGAAGAAGGTCACCGAGGCGGGCCTCACCATCAACAAGACGCTGGCCGGCATCAACGAGCAGGTCATCTCCCTGGTGGAGGAGCTCAAGCAGCTCGACGAGGCCATCCACCTCAAGACGGAGGAGCTCAACGGGCTGCACGGCAAGGACGTGGCCGCCAGCGCCATCGACGTGCTCGTCGCCGAGTATGACAAGCGCAAGGCGGAGCTCGAGGCGGAGATGGAGCGGCTGCGCAAGGACATCGCCGACACCCGCGCCAAGGCGGACGCGGACCAGTCCGCCGAGGCGCAGGCCACCGAGCTGGCCCGCAAGCGCGACGAGGAGGCGTATGCCTATGACACCCAGCAGCAGCGCAAGAAGGAGCAGGACGCCTTCGCCGAATCCCTACGCCTGCAGGCCGCCGCCGAGCGCGACCGCAAGGAGAAGCTGGAGAAGGAGTGGGCCGCGCGGGACGAGGCCCTCAAGCTGCGGGAGAAGGAGCTGGAGGACCTGCGCAAGCAGGTGGCGGACTTCCCGCTGGTGCTGAAGAAGGAGACGGACACCGCCGCGTCCATCACAGGCAACCGGGTGAAGTCCGAGTGGGAGCTGAAGCTCACGCTGGCCACGAAGGACGCGGAGACGGCGCAGCGCGTCGCGGCCATGGAGATTGCCTCGCTCAAGGAGACGGCCACCAAGCAGGCCCAGTCCCTCCAGACGCTCCAGACGGAGCTGGCCGAGGCCAAGCGTCAGGTCCAGGCCATCGCGGAGAAGGCGCTCGAGTCCGCCTCCGGCGCCCGCGCGCTCGCCGAGGTCCAGGGCGTCATCGCCAGCCGCGACTATTCCAAGGGCAAGTAGCCCCTCGGGGGGTGCCGCCTCGACACCCCGGGGCGGCGCGGCGTCCCTGGCCGAGAGGCTTCACGCTCGGTGATGACAGCCATTGAACAGGGATAGACTGCGGGACATGAAAATCATGTCCGAGGGAAATCCCTCTCCCACGCAGCAGCTCTACGAGCGCATCGCTGGTTATTGGACCACGCAGGTCATCGGCACCGTGGCCCGGCTGGGCATCGCGGACCTGCTCGCGGGCGGGGCCCGTGACAGTGATTCGCTGGCGGCCGAGCTCGACGTCCACCCGGACGCCCTGTTCCGGCTGATGCGAGGGGGCATCACCGCGGGCATCTTTCATTCCATCGCGGAGCGGACCTTCGCGCTCACGCCCATGGGCGAAGGCCTGCGCTCGGGCGTGCCGGGCTCGCTGCGGGAGGCAGCCATCACCCAGAGCGACGCGTCCCATTGGCGGCCCTGGGGGCACCTGCCGGAGGCGATTCGCACCGGGAAGTCGACGGTGAAGACGGCGCTGGGTGGCGACATCTGGGAGCACTTCGCCCGGCATCCCGACGAGGCGACGCACTTCGCCCAGGCCATGGGCAACCTGTCCGCGCTGGCCGCCGGCGAGCTGACGCAGCTCATCGACTTCTCCCCGTTCGCCCGGGTGGCGGACATCGGGGGCAGCCACGGCATGCTGCTCTCGCACGTGCTGCGCGCCCAGCCGTCCTGCCGGGGTATCCTCTTCGACCTGCCGCACGTCGTGGAGGGCGCGAAGGCGCAGTTGGAGGCGCAGGGGCTGGCCGGCCGCGTGGACGTGGTGGCTGGAAGCTTCTTCGAGCCCCAGGTGCCAGCCGCCGAGGCGTACCTGCTCAAGCACATCCTCCACGACTGGGATGACGCGGCCTCCACCAACATCCTGCGGCAGCTCCACGCGGCGGCGCCGGCGGGGGCGCGGCTCTACGTGCTGGAGATGGTGATTCCCGACAACCGGAATCCCGACCCCTCCCACCTGCTGGACCTCAACATGCTGGTGCTCGCGGATGGCCGGGAGCGCACCCGCGACGAGTTCCACGCGCTGCTCGGCGCCACCGCGTGGAAGGTGGAGCGCATCCTGCCGACGCGCAGCGGCTCCAGCATCATCGAAGCGGTGAAGGCCTGAGCTACGGCGCGACCTGCTCCCGGAGGAGGAACAGCTCCGCGAGCAGGTTGTCCACCGGGGCGAAGTCATCCGTCAGCACCAGCGCGGGGCCCTCGGCCAGGTACGCGTCGATCTCCGCGCGGGGCACCAGGCCCGTGCGGGGCCGCTCGATGCCCACGCCCCGCAGCAGCTCCGGCAGGCGCTCCAGCTCCATGGGCCGCCCCGAGCCCGCGATGATGTAGACGCCCTGCCCCTTCGAGCCGGTGCGCGCATCGTGGAGCACCTCCACGTGGGGGAAGACCTCCTGCACCGTCCGGATGGCCGCGCGCAGGAAGGCCCCACGGGGAATCTCGTCGATGACGGTCAGCAGGTAGATGCCGTCCGGCTTGAGCAGCGAGCGCACCAGCGCGTCGTACTCGCGCGTCACCAGGTGGTAGGGCACCGACAAGTCATTGACGGCGTCCTGGATGATGAGGTCGTAGGCCCCCCGCTCCGCCAGCTCCTGCAGGTACTGCCGACCGTCCAGGCTAAACGACGCGATGCGCGTGTCGGGCTTCACGCCGAAGCGCTCCAGGGCGATGCGCGTGACGGCGGGGTCGATCTCCACCACCTCCATCCGCACCTGCGGGACGTAGGTCTCCACCCAGCGCGGCACCACGTAGCCCCCGCCGCCAATCATCAGCATCCGGGGCGCGGCGGCGCGCTCGGCCACGTGCCGCACCACCTCCGAGTGGATGTAGCAGTACGCGTTGCCCAGGTACGACGGGTCCTTCAGGTCCACCAGCGTGTGCGTCAGCTGGTCCAGCTGCATGGCCAGCAGCTTGCGGCCCTGGTAGTCCACCGGGTTGACCTGGATGCAGAAGTAGTCCGTCTCCTCGGTGCAGGGCGAGGCGAAGAGCCCCAGCCAACCGAAGACGCCCGCCAGCGCGAGCGTCCCGGTGGTGGCGCCGAAGAGCCGCGGCGTCCGCCACACCTGCCCCACGAAGGCCGCCAGCGCCACCAGGCCCAGGCTGGCCCCCACCACCAGCGGATAGACGCCCACCGCGGCGATGAGCCACCAGCCGGTGAGGAACGAGCCGAGCAGCGCGCCCGCCGTGCTCCACGCGGAGAGCCGGCCCACGGTGCGCCCCGCCTGCCCCAGGTCCGACAACGTCAGCCGGAGCACCTGCGGCGACAAGGTACCCAGCGCCGTCACCGGCACCAGGAACACCGCGGCCGTGTACGCGACGATGCGCGCCTGGAGCCCCATCCCCTCGAAGAGCTCCCGGCGCACCAGCCACTGGTGGACGGGCGGAATCAGCAGGCAGCTCGCCGCCGCCACCAGCAAGGAGCCCGCGAGCACGCCCTGGCGCGGCCAGCGGTCCGCGAGGTGGCCGCCCACGAAGTTGCCCAGCGCCATGCCCATCAGCACCACGCCGATGATGCCCGTCCAGCTCAGCAGCGAGACCCCCACGGTGGGCGCCAGGATGCGGCTGGCCGCCAGCTCGATGGCGAGCGTGCAGAAGCTCGCGCAGGCCACCAGGACACACGCCAGCACGGGCCGCGTGCGCAGGTCCACGCCGCCGCGCGGCGCCTCCGGGGTGACGGACGGCCCCACGTCCCCCACGGGTGTCGCCAGGATGGGCGGCGCGGAGACGGAGGCCCGGGGCAGCGCCATCAGCGCGCACAGCAGCAACGCGCCCGCCACGGTGAGCACGATGGTGGGCACGGGGAACCACGCCACCAGCACGAAGCCCGTGAGGAAGTTGCCCGCGAGCCCGCCCAGCGTCCCCAGCGCGTACAGCAGCCCGCCGATGCGCCCGGCGCGCGCCAGGTCCGGGAGCAGCAACCGGAGCGCCAGCGGCGTCACCATGGCCAGCACGAAGCTGACGGGGAAGAAGCCCAGGAAGGTGAGCAGGAAGGTGCGCGGCAGCACGGGGATGGCGCGCAGCGCGGCGCCGTCTCCCAGCACGGCCACCCACCCCAGCGGCAGCAGCGCCAGCACCGCGCCCAGGGAGGTGAGACCCGCGAGCCACCGGAACGACGCGCCGCGCTCCGACAGCCGGCCCCCCGCGTAGCTGCCCAGGCTGATGCCCGCGAGCACCACGCCGATGATGCTCGTCCACGTGTGGAGCGAGGCGCCGATGAAGGGCGCCAGGAGCCGGGCCGCGGCCAGCTCCAGGACCAGGGTGGCGCAGCTCGTCACCAGCACGAGGAGCGCGGCGCGAAACACATCCAGACGAGACGCGGTGAGAGAGGCCATGCGGTGTCGTGGACTCTACCACCCCGGTCCAGAGCCACGCGCCGCATGGGCGTGAAACACGCCGTGTACGGGCCCGCCCGCCCGCCGCATACGATGCGGCCATGACTTCGACGCCGCCCGCGCAGCGACTCCCCTACCCCGGCCTCTGGCTCGACGCCTTCACCCTGACAGCCGTGCCCGGCGGCGCGCTCGTCGTGGGTGGGCAGGTCTGGAGCGAGCAAGGCGGCGGCACCACGCCCGCGACGGCCGCCAGCGCGATGCGGTGGGACGCGGCGTCGAACACCTGGGAGGCGCTGTCTCCCATGCCGCGGCCCCGGCAAGGCCACGCCGCGGTGCCCCTACCCGACGGGCGCGTGCTCATCGTGGGCGGCCGGAACCACACCGACCTGGAGATGGCGGACACGCTCTTCTGGGAGCCCGACACCCGGTGCTTCCGGGAAGGGCCCCCGTTGCTCGCGGCGCGGGACAGGCCCGTCGCGGTGGCGCTGCCGGATGGCGCCGTCCTGGTGCTGGGCTCCGACCATGACGCCTCGGACCTGGAGCGGGGAACGCGGGCGGAGCTGCTGCGGCCCGGCGCCTCGGCCTGGGAGCCCGCGGGGCAGACGGTGCGCCTGTTCCACCCGGGGCCCGTGTGCGTGAGCGGCGAGCGCGTGGTCATCGCCGGAGGCCGGGACAACGGCTTCGGCTTCGCCATCATCGAAGGCCAGCACCTCGCGCCACCGCTCGACCGGAACACGGAGGTCTGGGAGCCCGGTACGCGCACCTGGCGGACGTCGCAGCCCCTCACCGCGTCCCGTGACGACCCCCAGGGCGTCACGCTCTCCGACGGGCGCGTCCTCGTCGTGGGCGGGTGGCACCAAGGCGAGCTGCTGGGCACCGCCGAGCTCTGGGACCCGGCGAGAGAACAGTGGACGCCCACCGGGGCGCTCACGGACCTGCGCTCCAGCGTCGTGCTGGCCGCGCTCCCGGACGGACGAGCGGGAGCGTTCGGCGGGCTCGGGCAGACGGACTTCGCGGCCTCGGCCACGGTGGAGCTGTGGTCGCCGGACACGGGCGCGTGGACAGCCGGAACGCCCATGAGCGCCGCGGTGTCCGACCACCGCGTCACCGCCCTGGGTGACGGCTCCGTCCTGGTGGTCGGGCTCCGCCGCACGCAGCCCGACGGAATGCTGGAGACCGTATCCCTGAGGTGGAGCCCCTGAACACGCTGTCCCCACGGAGCTGGAACATGGATTCCGAAGCGCTCGCCCGCATCCCGGGCGTCAACCCGAACATCCCCAATGCCGCCCGCATCTACGACTACACGCTGGGCGGGACACACCACTTCGAGGCGGACCGGCAGGCGGCGGAGTTCATGTTCTCGCTCCTGCCCGCCACCCCGAAGTGGGTGCGCATGCTGCGCGCCTGCCTTCGCACCGCCGCGCAGCGCCTGTCCGCCGATGGCTTCCAGCACTGGGTGGACTTCGCGTCCGGCCTGCCGACCGGGGACCACGTCCACGCCGTGCTCCCGGACACGCGCGTGCTCTACAGCGACGTCAATCCCCTCACCATCACCACCGCCCAGCATCTGCTGGGGAACACGCCGAACGTGCGCTACCTGGAATGCGACATCCGGAAGGCCGGGGACTTCCTGCGCCGAACAGACGTGGAGGCCTTCCTTCAGGGTGAGCGCCGTGTCGCCTTTGGTGCCAATGGCATCACCGTGTTCCTCACGGCGGACGAAAACCGTCAGTTCTTCCGCGACCTCTACGACTGGGCGGCGCCGGGCTCGAAGCTCTTCACCACCTTCGAGACGAAGACGCCGGGCCTCTCCACGCCTCAGTGGGAACAGTTCGAAAACACGTTCCGGCAGATGGGAGAGTCCTTCCAGCTCTACTCCCTGCCCGAATACCTGGACCTCTGCGGCCCCTGGGCACGAGACGCCACGGAGGTGGTGCCCGTCAGTGAATTCCTGGGGCTCCCTCCGGGGCACATCACCGACGCGGACCGGGAGGGCGTGGGCATCGAGTTCTACGCCGTCGTCCTGGAGAAGCGCTGACCTGTCTCCACGCAGGGCAGACGAGCGAGCGGGCCCTCGTCCCCAGCCCTGGTGGGGCGCCGTCTCGGCACGCCTCCCTGCCGTCTGCCTCCTCAGCAGGGCGTGACTACCGTCTTGGCAGGCAACACGCGCACACGAGAGGAGACGGAGCATGTTTCAGGCGAAGAAGCGTCGGGTTTTCGCGGGTGTGATGATGGGGGCGGCTCTGGCGGTCATGAGCACGGGTTGCAGCTCGTCCCGCGCCGCGAAGGTGGACGAGTCCTGGCTGGCTCGCGTACCCGAGGACCAGTTGGGTGATGTCCGCGAGGCGCAAACGCAGAAGCGCATGGCGCAGGACGCGGTCACCCGGTCCGACGTGGCCCTCAATGACGCGCGCCGTGAGCTGGAGGTGGCCAAGCGCAACGCGGACGCGGCCAAGGCACGCCGGGACGCGCATGACGCCGCGCTCAAGGCCGCCAACGCCACCGGCCAGAGCAGCAACATCCGCCAGGCGCAATCCGAGCTCAAGGGCGCGGACTCCGGCCTGAGCGCCGCGCAGGCCCAGGTGAAGTACCGCGAGCAGGCCATCAAGACGATGGAGGCCCAGAAGGAGCTGCGGGAGAACGAGCTGGCGGTGGCCGACGCGAAGCTCAGCATGGCCGAGTACAACGCCCTGAAGGCCAACCAGGACGTGCGCGCGCAGGACCTGTCCGAGGCCGACTTCGCCTCCGCCACGGCGGACGCCCAGCGCAAGGTGGAGGAGGCCCAGCGCAAGGTCCAGTCGCAGCAGAGCCAGGAGAAGCAGGCCCGCGCCAACTGGGAGCGGTTGCGCAACCAGGTGCAGGGCTACGGCGGTAGCGGCACCCAGTACGAGCAGCGCATCGACAACCCGTAGCGGCCTGTCGCTCGCGGGCTCGGCCGAGGCAGCACGCACGGCCGGGCCCGGGCCTCACTTCGGCGGGCGGAACACGTACTGGAAGACGGGCGTGTCGGGCCCGGGCGGGTACTGCGCGTCCATGAAGGCGAAGTGCGCGTGGCCGGTGATGAGCGCCTCATTGAGGCTGTCGTAGAGCACCGTCACGCCCGTGGCCTTCCCGGAGGCGTCCACCTGGACCTGGACCTTGAGGTTGCCCTTGAGCCCCGGCGCCTCCTTGAGCCGGTTCATGTAGAGCGCGACCAACCCCAGGGAGACGCGGTTGTAGATCTGCTCCTGCGTTCCCCGCGCGGGCTGCGACGGCAGGCGGAAGTGCTTCACCAGCGCTGCGGCCTCGGCTTCGGCCTCGGGCACCCGCCGCTCCGGCGCCGCGAGCGCGGCACGGTAGGCCACCAACGCATCCTGGTGACGTGACTGCTTCAGCACGAGCCGGGCGCGCAGCACGTGGATGTCGCCACGTCCCGGCGCGCGCTCGGAGGCCTTCACGAGCTGCGACTCGGCCGTCGCCGCATCCGCGCGGGCCTCGGCCAGCTCGGCCAGACGCAGCAACGGCTCGGGGTCCGTGGGCGCCGCGGCGGCGAGCCGGACCAACGCCTTCTCCTCGTCCTCGTTGCGCGCCAGCTCCCGGTACAGCCGCGCCAGCAGCGCCAGCGGCTCGGGCTCCACGCCCCCCAACTCCGCGTAACGCTCCAGGGACTGCGTGGCCTTCACCTTCTCCGAGGCGGCCAGCCACAAGTCGGCCTGGAGCCGGTGCGCCTCGCGGTCCCTCGGCTTGAGGGCCACCAGCTTCTCGCCCGCGGTCGCCGCGGCGCGGACGTCATTGGCGGCCCGGGCCAGCTGAGCCAGCTTCCGCAACGCCTCCGGCTGCTCCGGCCAGGCCTCCACCGTCCGCGTCAGCTCCGCGCGCGCGTCGGCCTCCCGAGCGGGGATGCCCGCCAGCAACATCGCCAGCGACGTGCGAATCTGCGGCGCGTCCAGTTGGGCCAAGGCCTCGCGCAGCCGGACCTCGGCCTCCGCGGGCTTGCCCTCCGCCTGGAGCAGCAGCCCCTCCGCCCAGAGCGCGGGCGCGAAGCCGGGCTTCAGCTTCAACGCCGCGGCGATGGGCGCCCGCGCCTCCGCCAGCAGCCCCCAGCGGATGTACACGAGCCCCATGCCCACCCGGGGCCATGGGTTCTCCGGGTCCAGCGTGGAGATGGCCTTCAGCTCGTTCCAGCATCCGTCCGAAGGGAACGTCAGCCACGCCCGGTACAGCCGGGGCATCAGGTCCCCTCGCCGCGCACGGGCCTGCTCCTCCAGCTCGCTGTCCATCGCGTTGGCGCGGCCCTGCGCGCGCGCCGTGTCCACCTGGCGCAGCGTCGCCATGACTTCGCCGGGCGGAGGCAAGGCCGGCGCCGCGGCCCCCTGCGCCACCGAGGCGGCGAGCACGAGGGACACGAAGGACGGCCAGCGGAGGAACGGACGGGAAGGCATGGGGCGCGCGGACGATAACAGACGCCCGGCCAGGAGAGGCTGCCTGCTCCCTCATTCCCAGGGAAGCCCCGCTCCGGAAGAGGTTCTCCTCCGGAGCGGCGCCTCACCTGTCACGTCAGGACCACGGAATCAGCCAATCTCCAGCTTGCAGGTGGAGCTGCAGCCGTCGCGGCTGACGGTGTTGCCGTCGTCGCACTCCTCGCCGAACTCCTCCTGCGTGATGCCGTCGCCGCAGCGCGGGCCCCAGAGGCAGTTGCGGCCGCACATGCCGTACTCGCCCGTGTTACCCGCGAAGCCATCGTCGCAGTCCTCGCCGTCGTCCACGACCTCGTTGCCGCAGGTGGCGGAGCACTCGGAGCGGGCCGTGAGGAAGTTGCTGAGCGTGAGGCGGTAGGAGGAGCCAGAGGTGTGGCGCTCGGCCTGGAACACGACCACCTCGTAGATGCCGCCCAGCCGCAGCCCCAGCGCGTTCGCCTGGTTCGCCATGTTGATGGTGCCGGACTCCGGACCGTGCACACCGCCCAGGTCCAGCGCCAGCCGGCCGTTGACGAACACCCACACGTCGTCGTCGCCGCGGAACGTCAGCACCTCGCTGCCCTTGTACTCGAACCAGTAGCGGGCCTCGCTGGTGAAGTGGAAGTTACGCTGCGTGTTCGTGAGGTCGGAGCGCGTCCGCTCATGGCCCGCGGCCACCCAGCCGAAGGGGAACAAGTCCGGACGGTCGAGCGGAAAGAACGCGTCCTGGTCGAACTCGTACGTGCCGGTGTTGCCCAACTGGTTCAGCACGAAGGTGCTGACGATGGTCTTGTTGACGTTGGGGACCTCCTTGTACCACTGGTCGAAGTTGGCCCGGTTGCTGGTGTTGGGCGACGTCTGGCCCTCCTTCGCGTAGACGGGGCGGCCATTGGCATCGAGCCGGTTCTGGACGATGCCGTTCTCCCGGCCCGCGTTCCGGTTCTGGAAGTCCTCGTGGCCCCGGGGCACGCCGTTGCCGGCCTGCAGGTCCCACCCGCGGAAGTCACGGTAGACGACGGGGATGGACACCTGCGCCGGCGGCTCCTGCTCGATGAGCACGCACGCGAAGCCCTCCTCCAGCTTGCAATCCGGCGAGCAGCCGTCGTTGGCGCGCGTGTTGCCGTCGTCGCACTGCTCCACGGTGCTGCCGGGGAGGATGATGCCGTCGCCGCACGTCTCCTCGCAGACGCCGTCGACGCAGCGGGGCTCCTTGGTGCACAGCGGCGAGCAGCCGTCACCCATCACGGTGTTGCCGTCGTCGCACTGCTCGGTGCCCTCGACGATGCCGTCGCCGCACGTGGTGCGGCTGCACGGCTCACCCGGCGGGCACTTCCAACCGTCCTCGAGTCGGCAGAACTCGTTGCAGCCGTCGCCGTTCGCCGTGTTGCCGTCCTCGCACTCCTCGTCACCGGCGATGATGCCGTCACCACACGCCGCCGCGCGGCACCGGCCGCCCTGCTCCGGGCACGCCCAGCCCGGCTCGACGCGGCAGCTTCCGTCGCACCCGTCACCGCTGATGAGGTTCCGGTCGTCGCACTGCTCGCCGTCCTCGACGACGCCGTTGCCGCAGTTCACCAGGCGCACGCACGGCTGGCCCGGCGTCTCGCAGAGGTAGCCACCCTCGATCTGACAGTCCGAGTCGCAGCCGTCACCGCTCACCCGGTTGCCGTCGTCACAGGTCTCGCCTTCCTGGCGCTGACCGTCACCGCAGGTCAACACGCCGCCGTCATCCGGCGTGGAACCGTCGTGCACCGGGTCCGTGCCGGCATCTGGCTTCGCCGACCCTCCCCCGCCGTTACATGCGACCAACGTGAAAAAAAGAGATGCGAGCAACGCGCTCGCCAGCCGTGTTCCGCGAGGGGGGTTCACCATAGAAGCAAATGCTGAAATTGCTTCGCACGCCTGTCAACGCGTCATGTCCATTGGTCGCAGACAAGGTGCAGACGGTGCACAGATGTGCAGGCGGAACGGACTTTCCAGGCCCTCCCCGCGCGGTGCACACATTTGCATTCATGATAACTGCGACCGAAACACCATTTTCGCAGAAAGCCCGAAGCGCGCCGCGCCCTCAGTTCGCGACGTTGCGGACGTATTGGGCGTAGAAACGGACGGCGTCCGCGTAGCCCTCCACGGAGACGCGCTCGTCCTTGCCATGAAGTCGTGACAGGTCGGCGCTGTCCAGGCGCAGGGGCATGAAGCGATAGACGTTCTCGCTCAGCCCGGTGAAGTAGCGCGAGTCGGACGCGCCCAGCATGAGGTACGGTGCCACGACGACGTCGGGGAACACCTGGCGCACGCTGCGCTGGAGCTGGGTCCACGCCTCCGAATCCGTGCGCGACACCGGCGAGGGCTCGCTGATGAACCCCAGCGTGCTGACCTTCACCCGCGGGTCATCCACCACGCCGCGCACGTGCTCGAGCACGCGCTCCACGGAGTCCCCGGGCAGGATGCGGAAGTTCACCACCGCGCGGGCGCGGGCGGGCAGGACGTTGTCGCGCTCGCTGCCCTCGAACATGGTGGCCGCCGTCGTCGTGCGCACCGCCGCGTTGGTGGTGGCCTTCGCGGTGAGCTGGCGCAGCACCAGCGGCTCGAACAACCACAGGTTGGCGAAGAGCACCCGCATGCCCAAGCCCATCTCCGGCCCGGTGAACTCGAACAGGGCCCGGCTGCCGCCGCGCAGGTGCGCGGGCATGGGCGCGTCCTCCAGCCGGGAGATGGCGCGGCTCAGCACCCCCACGGCCGTCTGGGGCGGCGGCATGGACGAGTGGCCGCCCTCGCCGTTCACGATGAGCTCCGCGCTGGCGAAGCCCTTCTCCGACACGCCCACCAGCGCCACCGGCGAGGCCACGCCGGGCACGGTGCCCGACACAATCATCCCGCCTTCATCCAGCACGGACTCCAGCGTCACGCCCCGCTCGCGCAGCTGCTTCGCCAGCGTCTCCGCGCCCGCGTGCCCGCCCACCTCCTCGTCCCCACCGAAGGCGAGCAGCACCGTGCGCCGGGGCTGGAAGCCCGCCGCGAGCAGCGCCTCCACCGACTCCAGGATGCCGAAGACGCTGCCCTTGTCGTCCAGCGCGCCCCGGCCCCAGACGTAGCCGTCCGCCACCCGGCCGCTGTACGGCGGATGCGTCCAGGACGCCTCCGTGCCGGGCTCCACGGGCACCACATCCAGGTGCCCCAGCAGCATCGCCGGCCGCAGCGACGCGTCCGAGCCCGCCCACGTGTACATCACCGAGTGCGCCCCCACCGGCTCGCGCTTCAGCGTCTGGTGGATGCGGGGGTACTGCTCCTGGATGTACGCGTGCAGCGCGACGAAGGCCGCATCCTCCGCCGGCTTCCCCTCGGACGCGGCCAGCGTCTTCAACCGCAGCGCGCCGCCCAGCCGCTCCGCCGCCGCGTTCGCGTCCACGGTGAAGGGCGCGGCCGGCTCCGGCTGCACCTGCCGCGAGGTGAAGCGGGCCGCCTTCGTGAGAAGGACCCCCGCGAGGACAACGACGACGGCGAGCAACGACAGGAGGATGCGTTTCATCGGCGAGACTCGAGGAAGGGACGCACCACGGTAGCAAACGCCGCCCGGCGCCCCCGGTTTCTCCCGAGACGCCCTGGAGGACAGGCCCGTTTTCTCGGATTCAACGGTTTACAGCATTGTGAATATTTTCCAACTTCACCACGAAACATAAGTCGTGTACATGACGCGGATCGTCGCAGGGGGTGTGCAGTGGGGAATGCATCCGCGGTGTGGAAGCAGCTCGGGCTCGGCCTGATGGTGGGGACATTGGCCGCGTGCCTGGGCGGCCAGACAGAGGGCCCCGGGCTCCCCGAGGCCCCGCACAGCGCGGCGGCCCAGGCCGCGGACGCCGAGGCCCTGGTGACGTGGCAGCCCCCGTCGCGGGACGGCGGCCACCCGCTCATGTACTACATCGTGCGGTGCGAGCCCGCGTGCGGCGGCGCCATCGTCACGTCGGACCAGTTCCAGGCCACGGTGCGCGGCCTCCACAACGGCTTCGCGTACACCTTCAAGGTGTCGGCGGTGAACATCAACGGCGAGGGCCCGGCCTCGGTGCAGACGGAGCTAGTGACGCCGCAGCCCGGAATGTCGATTCCGAACCCCACCGTGCCGGGCCAGCCCCGCTCCGTGCGCGCCACGCCGGGCAACGGGCACGCCTTCGTGAGCTGGCTGGCCCCCGCGAGCTACGGCGGCCGGCCGCTGCTTCAGTACCGGCTCACCGCGTCGCCCGGCAATGTCTCGGTGACGGTGGACGCGCCCGCCGCGAGCGCCGTCCTCCCCGGGCTGGTCAACGGCGTTCCGTACCGCATCACCGTGGCCGCCACCAACGCGCAGGGCGAGGGGCCCATCGCCACCGCCACCGTGCAGACCCGCGCCGGTGGCGAGCCCACCGACTGGGTGACGGGCTACTTCGTGGGCTACCAGCTGTGGATGCAGCCGGTGGACGCGGTGGACGTGACGGGCCTCACGCACCTCGTCGTGGGCCGCGTGAAGCCGAACCCCAACGGCACGCTGAACGCGAACTTCGACGCCAACATCGACGAGCGCCACGGACGCGCCATGGCCAAGGCCCTGGCGGCGCGCGCGCACCAGCAAGGGCGCAAGGCCCTGCTCATGCTGGGCGGCTTCGGCGAGCACCAGAACTTCATCCACGCCGCGTCCCAGGCCCAGCGCGCGCACTTCATCCGCAACCTCATCCAGTTGATGGACGAGCTGGGCTACGACGGCATCGACGTCGACTGGGAGCCCATCATCCTGGCCGCGGACATCCCGGAGGGCGCGCCCCCGCAGCCCGACGACGGCGAGCCGCTGCTGGCGCTGCTGGATGGCCTGCGCGCGGCCCGCCCCGGCATCATCCTCACGGTGCCGGTGGACTGGCTGAACTCCAACTTCCCCATGAGCCGGTACCGGGCCGACTTCATGAAGCAGCTGGCCTCCCGCGTCGACCAGCTCAACATCATGTCCTACAAGATGAGCGGGCACTGGGGCGGCTGGGAGAGCTGGCACTCCAGCCCGCTCTACGGGCACTCCCAGTTCCACCCCACCTCCGTCTCGCACTCCGTGGAGGGCTACCTGGAGGCGGGCGTCCCCGCGGGGCGGCTGGGCCTGGGCATCGGCTTCTTCGGGACGTGCTGGGGCGGTGTGACGGAGCCGCACACGCCGCTGGACGGCCGCGAGGGCGTGTTCGAGGGCCAGAGCGACAACTTCATGAGCTACACCAACATCATGACGCACTACTACCGGGCGGACGCCGACCGGTGGGACGACGAGGCCCAGGTGCCCTACCTCTCGTTCCCCGACGGCCACGGCCCGGGGCTGTGCAACTACGTCTCCTATGAAGACCCGCGCTCGCTCGCGGTGAAGGGCGCGTACGCGCGGGAGAAGAACCTGGGCGGCGCCATCATCTGGACCCTCAGCCAGGGGCACTTCCTCGAGCCGGAGAACGGGCACCGGGACCCGCTGATGGACGCGGTGAAACACGCCTTCCTGGACCCGTGAGCGCTCGAAGCACTGGCGGCGGGGCGCCCGCTCCCGCACCATGGCGGCCATGGAGACTTCGAAGTCCGTGGCCACCGCGCTCACCATCGCCGGCTCCGACAGCGGCGGCGGCGCCGGCATCCAGGCCGACCTGAGCACCTTCGCCTTCCACCGCGTCCATGGCACCAGCGCCCTGACAGCCATCACCGCGCAGAACACGCAGGGCGTCACCCGCGTGGACGTGCTGCCCCCGGAGTCCGTCGCCGCGCAAATCGACGCGGTGGCCTCCGACATCGGCGCGGGCGCCGTGAAGACGGGCATGCTCGTCAACCCGGCCATCATCACCACCGTGGCGCAGCGCCTGCGCGCGCTGGGTCTGGGCCCGCTGGTGGTGGACCCCGTCATGGTGTCCCGCGCCGGCGCGCGCCTCATCGACGACGCGGCCGTGGGCGCCCTCAAGGAGCTGCTGCTGCCGCTGGCCACGGTGGCCACGCCCAACCGCCACGAGGCGGAGCTGCTCGCCGGCATGACGCTGACGACGCTGGCGGACATGCAGGAGGCCGCGCGCCGCATCCACCGCCTGGGCCCCCAGGCCGTGCTGGTGAAGGGCGGCGGCATGACGGGCGCGCTGCGCGGCACCGACGTCTGGTTCGACGGCGAGCGGATGGAGACGCTGCACCTGCGCGCCGTGGACACCCGCAACACCCACGGCACCGGCTGCACGCTGTCGGCGGCCATCGCCGCGCACCTGGCGCTGGGCCAGCCGCCGCTGGAGGCCACGCGGCGCGCGAAGGACTACGTCACCGCCGCGCTGGAGCACCCGCTGGCCCTGGGCAAGGGCCCGGGCCCCTTCAGCCACTTCTTCCCGCTGGAGGGGTAGCCCGGGCCCACCGCCGGGCGCTACTTCGCGGCCTTCTTCGCGGCCGCGGGCTGCGCGCCCGGCACGGGGAAGCCGCGCTTGCGCATCAGCGCCTGGATGCCCGCCTCACGGCCCCGGAAGGCGCGGTACGCGTCCGCCGGGTCCAGGGTGTTGCCCACGGAGAAGACGTGCTGGCGCAGGAGCGCGGCCACGTCCTTGTCGTAGGCGCCCTTGCCCTCCGTGAAGCGCTCGAAGGCGTCCGCCGTCAGCGTGTCCGACCACAGGTAGCTGTAGTAGCCCGCCGAGTACCCGTCCCCCGCGAACACGTGGCCGAACTGCGGCGTGCGGTGGCGCATGACGATCTCCTTCGGCATGCCCAGCGCGTTGAGCGTATCGCGCTCGAAGGCGTCCGCGTCGATGGGCGTGGCGCCCGCCAGGTGCAGCTTCATGTCCACCAGCGCGCTGGCCAGGTACTCCACCGTCGCGAAGCCCTGGTTGAACGTCGCGGCCTTCTCGATGCGGTCCACCAGCGCCCGCGGGATGGGCTTGCCCGTCTGGTAGTGCAGCGCGTAGGTGTTGAGCACCTCGGGCGTGGACAGCCAGTGCTCCAGCAGCTGCGAGGGGAACTCCACGTAGTCGCGCGCCACCGCCGTGCCCGCCAGCGACGGGTACGTCACGTTGGAGCTGAGGCCGTGCAGCGCGTGGCCGAACTCGTGGAACAGCGTGGAGGCGTCCTCCCAGCTGATGAGCACCGCCTCACCAGGCTGGCCCTTCACGAAGTTGGAGTTGTTGGAGACGATGGTGGTGACCTCGCCCCGGAACCGCTCCTGGCTGCGGTACGCGTTCATCCACGCGCCGGAGCGCTTGCCCTTGCGCGCGTACGGGTCGAAGTACCACAGGCCCACGTGCCGCCCGCTGGCCTGGTCCTTCACCTCCCAGACGCGCACGTCGGGGTGGAAGACGGGCACGTCGTTCACCTGGGTGAAGGAGAAGCCGAACAGCTCGCCGGCCACCCAGAACATGCCCTCGCGCAGCTTCTCCAGTTGGAGGTAGGGCTTCACCTCGTTCTGGTCCAGGTCGTACTTCGCCTTGCGGACCTTCTCCGCGTAGTAGCGGTAGTCCCAGGGCTCGATCTTGAGCTTCGCGCCCTCCTTGTCCGCCACGCGCTGCATGTCCTTGACCTCTTCGTGGACACGGGCCACCGCGGGCTTCCAGACGGCCTCCATCAGCTCCATGGCGCGCTCGGGCGTGCGGGCCATGGTGTTCTCCAGCCGCCAGTGCGCGTGCGTCTTGTAGCCCAGCAGCGCGGCGCGCTCGGCGCGCAGCTTGAGGACCTCCGCGATGATGGCGTTGTTGTCGCGCGCGTCGCCGTTGTCACCGCGGTTGACGTAGTGGCGCCACACCTTCTCGCGCAAATCACGGCGCGAGGAGTACGTGAGGAACGGCTCCATGGAGGAGCGCGTGTTGGTGATGACCCACTTGCCCTTCTGCCCCCGCGACTCGGCCGCGGCGGCGGCGCCCGCGCGCACGGACTCCGGCAGGCCCGCCAGGTCCGCCTCCGACTCCAGGACGACGGTGTAGCCCTCCTCGTCCGCGAGCACGTTCTGGCTGAAGTTCGTGTAGAGCGAGGCGAGCCGCTGGTTGACGGCCGCCAGCTTCTGCTTCGCCGCCGCGTCCAGCTTCGCGCCGGAGCGCACGAAGCGCGTGTAGTGCAGCCACGCGAGCCGCTGCTGCTCGGGCGTCAGCTTCGCCTTGTCGGGCGACTGGTACACCGCCTCGATGCGGCGGAAGAGCGCCTCGTTCTGGTAGATTTCATCGTCGAAGGCCGCCATCTTCGGCGCCATCTCCCGCTCCAGCGCCTGGAACTCCGGCCCGCTCATGGACGAGCTCCAGATGCCGTAGAGCGTCTCCACCTCGCCCTGCGTCTTGGCCGTGGCCTCCAGCGCCACCAGCGTGTTCTCGAAGGTGGCCGGCGCCGGGTTGTTGGCGATGGCCGCCAGCTCGGCGCGCGTCTGGTCCATCGCGGCCTCGAGCGCCGGCTTGAACAGCCCCACCTTCACCTGGTCGAACGGCGGCACGCCGCCATGGGGACCCGCCCACGACTTGAGCAGCGGGTTCGTCTGCTCCGCGGCGGGGGCGGCGGGGGCGGTCGTCTGGGGCGCGGTGGCCATGGCCTGGGACTCCTGCGAGGTCGTCGCACAGCCGGCGGACGCGAGCACGGCCATGCCCGCGCCCGCGAAGAAGAGCTTACGCATGTAGGGAGGTCTCCCAACGAAAGGGGCTAACAGAAGGGGCGGAGACTAACGGCATCCCGCCACGAACCGGGGGACGGAATCGCGGGCGCCCCAACACGCCTGCCCGCTCCCCTGTTCCCGGCCAATGCCCGGGCGCCTCACAAGACGCGGTGTGTTACACCCGGACGCCATGACCGCGACGAGCACGCTGAAGGACCGCATCGAGAACGCCGCGCTGCTGGCGAAGGTTGTCCCCGTCGAGGAGGCGGTGAAGCACGTCGTCCACGGAAACACCGTGGCCATCAGCGGCTTCACCAAGTCGGGCGAGCCCAAGACGTTCTTCCCGGCGCTCGCCTGGCACTTCTCCCAGACGGCGCCGGAGTCGCGCATCACGCTGCTGTCGGGCGCGTCCCTGTCCGAGGACGTGGAGGGCCCCCTGGCGCCCTTCATCTCCAAGCGCGGTCCCTACATGTCCTCGTCCGCGTCGCGGCGCCGCATCCACGCCGGCGAGATGGACTTCACGGACGTCCACCTGTCCGCCTTCGCGCGCAACCTGATGTACGGCTTCTACGGCGACATCGACGTGGCCGTGGTCGAGGTGTCGCGCATCCGGAAGAACGGCAGCGTCATCCTCACCTCGTCGGTGGGCATCAGCGCGGAGGCCCTGGCCCGCGCGAAGAAGATCGTGCTCGAGGTCAACACCTCCGGGCCGGACTACACGGGCTTCCACGACATCGTCCTGCCCGCCGTCCACCCGCACGTGGGCTGGCCGCTGCCGCTGGTGAACGTCCGAGACCGCATCGGCAACCCCTACGTGGAGTTCGACCTGAGCAAGGTGGTGGCGGTGGTGGAGTCCCGCACGCCCGACCACCCGGTGCCCTTCAAGGCCGCGGACGACACGGCGAAGCGCATCGCCGAGCACGTCATCGACTTCCTGCTGAGCTGCCAGAAGCAGTACGCGTGGGGCAAGCGCCTGCCGCCGATTCAGTCCGGCGTGGGCAACGTGGCCAACGCCATCATCGGCCAGCTCTACGAGTCGCCCTTCCAGAAAATCCGCTTCTGGACCGAGGTCTTCCAGGACGGGATGCTGCGCTACGTGGAGGACGACCAGAAGTTCGAGTACGCGTCCGCCACCGCGGTGTCCTTCTCCGCCGAGGGCCGCCAGCGCTTCCTCGACATGTTCGAGCGCAGCAAGGACCGGCTGGTGCTGCGGCCCATGTGGCTGTCCAACAGCCCCGAAATCATCTCCCGCCTCTTCGTCATCGCGATGAACACGCCCATCGAGGTGGACATCTACGGGCACGTCAACTCCACGCACATCGACGGCTCGCGCATCGTCAACGGGCTGGGCGGCTCGGGTGACTTCTTCCGCAACGCGTACCTGAGCATCGTCCACACGCCGTCCACGCGGCGGCTGCGGGACGGCCGCACGGTGAGCTGTGTCATGCCGTACGTGCGGCACATCGACCACACCGAGCACGACATCAAGTGCGTCGTCACCGAGCAGGGCTACGCGCTCAACATGGACATCCGCTCGCCCAGGCGGCGTGCGCAGGACATCATCGACCGCTGCGCGCACCCGTACTTCCGGCCCATGCTGCACGCCTACCTGGACATGGCGGGCCCCGGCGACGAGCCGCGCGCCACGGACATGAAGGCCCTCCAGTCGTGGTGGAACGACTACGACGCGGCGACGCGCGCCTTCCCGAACACGCCGTGAGGGCCTGAGGGTGGAGCGCAACGGCCGCGAAGCCTGTCCCCCGGAGTTGGCCGCGCAGCTCCGGGAGGTGGACCGCCTGCGACGCAGCGGCCGGTACACGTCCGCGCTCGCGCTCGCCCGAAGCCTGGCGGAGGCGAACCCCCGGCAGGCGCGCGTGCTGCTGGAGCTGGCGCAGACGCTGGCCATCTGGGGCGGCGTCCCCGAAGAGGCGATGGGCTGGTATGAGCGCGTGCTGGAGCTGGCGCCCGGGCACCTCACCAGCCGGCTGCACCGCGCGTTGTGCCTGTGCCGGCTGGGCCGCCATGAGGAGGCCGTGGCGGACTTCGACACCCTCGTCGACTCGGGCTACCGCAAGGCGCTGGTGCTGCACATGAAGCGCGCCGAGGCCCTGGAGGCGTTGGAGCGCCATGAAGACGCGGAGCGGGACTGGACGCTCGCGCTCGCGGAAGCGCCGGGCAACCCCTGGCTGCTCCAGCAACGCGCCGCCGCGCGAGGCCGCCTGGGCCGGCTGGACGAAGCGGTGGCCGACCTGAGTGAAGCGCTGGCGTCCCAGACGGGCGAGGACGTCGACCCGGAGCTGCTGCACGCGCGCGGAGCCCTGCGCGCACGGCAAGGCGATGCGGCCGGCGCCCAGGCGGACTTCGAGGCGGGGCTCGCGGCCTTCCGGCAAGGCGACCCGCCCGCGCTGCTGGACGCGCTCCGTGAAGGAACCATGCGCAAACCATGACGGGTGCGCGCGCGCCTGGAATGCGACAACCCTGGCCATGCACGCGGCGGCTTCGGCCGTCCGGGCAGGTCCGGGCGTGATGCTCCCGGACGACAAGGGGAGCACGGAGGGAGCTTCGCGCTCCGGGGTGCGTCAGGAGCCCGGGTGAGGGCGCCGGCTTGGAGCGGCGCCTGGGGACATCCGGGAGCCGGACGCACCGGGGAGCGCGGAACTTCAGGGAAGGGCGTGAGCCAGAGGGAATCGCATGCCGGTCCTGGGGAGCTGTTCCCGGCCTGCGGTTCCCTCTGGTGTCAGGGGGCCTGCTTCAGGCCGCCACGTCCGTCTCCGGCTCCCGCCGCACCTTCGCGAGCGCCGCCACCACGACATCCGGACCCGCGCCCGGCTTGTGGGCGTTCTCACTCAGGTGCCGCCGCCACGCGCGCGCGCCGGGCAGTCCCTGGAAGAGCCCCAGCATGTGCCGGGTGATGGCGCCGAGCGGCGCGCCGCGGCCCCGGGCCTTCTCGATGTACGGCAACATCGCCTCCACGACCTCGTGCCGCTGGGGCACCGGCGTGGTGGCGCCGAAGAAGCGCCGGTCCGCCTCCGCCAGCAGGTAGGGGTTCTCGTAGGGCGCGCGCCCCATCATCACCCCGTCCACGTGCTGGAGCTGCTCGGCGGCGGCGTCCAACGTCTTGATGCCGCCGTTGATGCTGATGTCCAGGTGGGGGAACTCCGCCTTGAGGCGGTGGACCAGCTCGTAGCGCAGCGGCGGCACGTCGCGGTTCTCCTTGGGGCTCAGCCCCTGGAGCCACGCCTTGCGCGCGTGCACGATGAAGCGCGTGCAGCCCGCGGCCGACACGGTCCGGATGAAGCCCTCCAGCGTCGGCCACTCCTCCAGCTCGTCGATGGCGATGCGCGACTTCACCGTCACGGGGATGCTCACCGCGTCCCGCATGGCGCCCACCAGCCGGGCGACGAGGTCCGGCTCCGCCATGAGGCACGCGCCGAAGCGGCCGGACTGCACGCGGTCGCTCGGGCAGCCGACGTTGAGGTTGATTTCGTCGTAGCCCCACTCTTCGCCAATGCGGGCCGACGCGGCGAGCGCCGCGGGCTCGGAGCCGCCGAGTTGGAGCGCCACGGGGTGCTCCGCCGCGTCGTAGCCCAGGAGCCGCTCCCGATCTCCGTGGAGGACGGCGCCCGTCGTCACCATCTCCGTGTACAGCAGCGTGTGACGGCTGAGCAGCCGGTGGAAGTACCGGCAGTTCCGGTCCGTCCAGTCCATCATCGGCGCGACAGACAGCGGCGTGGGGCGAATCGGCATCATGCTTGAACCCGGGGAAACGGCTGGAGCGTCCCGACCCACGGGCCGCTCCCCTGCTGCCGCCTGCATCTATCCGGGTTTGCCGCCCCTGCCCACCCCCCTTGCCGTCCAACGCCAGGACCGGGCGAGGGGCGGAGGGCCGGAAGATTACACTCGCAGCAAACCCGACCCGGCAGGCGAGCGCCTCCCTCATCAGTTGCCTGGCGGCCCCGCCCGTCCATGGCTAGTCATGCGCGCATGAGAGCCTACGAGCTGCAGCAGACGGGGAGCGTCGACGCATGGGTCCAGGTGGAGCGACCGCAGCCCCAGCCGGGCCCGGGTCAGGCCCTGGTCCGAGTCCGCGCGGTGTCCCTCAACTACCGTGACCTCTACATCGCCCTGGGCCGCTATCCGGGCGCCCGCCCCCCGTCCCTCATCCCCGTGTCGGACGGCGCGGGCGAGGTGGTCGCCGTGGGCTCGGGCGTCTCGCGCGTCACCCCGGGCGACCGCGTGGCGGCCACCTTCTTCCAGACGTGGACGGACGGACCGCCCAGCCCGGAGAAGACGCAGAACGCCCTGGGCGGCAGCGTGAATGGCGTCCTGGCGGAGTACGCCGTCGTGGACGCGGAGGGGCTCGTCCTCCTCCCGGAGCACCTGTCCTTCGAGGAGGGCGCCACCCTGCCCTGCGCGGCCGTCACGGCCTGGAACTCGCTGGTCTCCGAGGGCCGGCTCCAGCCGGGCCAGACGGTGCTGGCCCAGGGCACCGGCGGCGTGTCCATCTTCGCGCTCCAGTTCGCCAAGGCCCTGGGGGCCCGCGTCATCATCACCTCCAGCCAGGACGCGAAGCTGGAGCACGCCCGGAAGCTGGGCGCGGATGGCACCATCAACTACCGCAAGCACCCGGACTGGGAGACGGAGGTCCTCTCGCTCACCGGCGGCCAGGGCGTGGACCACGTCCTGGAGGTGGGAGGCGAGGAGACCTTCCCCCGCTCGGCCAAGGCCACCCGGCCCGGGGGCCACATCTCCCTCATCGGCATGCTCAGCGGCGGTTTCGCCAAACCAGACCCGGCCCTGGTGGAGCCCAAGAAGCTGGACGTCCAGCGGACCTATGTGGGCAGCCGCGCCATGTTCGAGGACATGAACCGGCTCATCACCCAGCACCGGCTCGAGCCCGTCATCGACCGGAGCTTCCCCTTCGAGCAGGCGCGCGAGGCCCTGGCCTACATGGAGTCCGGGGCGCACTTCGGGAAGATTGTCGTCGCCGTCTGAGCGCCGCCTAGCGAGGGAGCGAACCGCAGGCAAGCAGAAAGGAAGGCTGGAGATTCTCTCCACTTAGGGTAGTCACGGGCGCGCCAGGGGCCCGTGACCGCCATCTCGACGGCCCTCGTGAACGGCGTCGCCTGTCTTCAGGCGACTTGGAGGGACGGATGCTCGAGAAGCTGATGCCGAAGTCGGACGAGTTCTTCGACGACTTCGATGCGCAATGTGCCGTCACCGTCGAAGGCGCGAAGATGCTCTACGCGCTGCTCAGTGACTACCGCGATGTCGCCGCGCGGGTCCAAGCGCTCAAGGACGTGGAGCACCGTGGGGACGAGGTCACCCACACCGCCTTCAACCGCCTGCACCAGCAGTTCATCACCCCGTTCGACCGGGGGCAGATTCACACGCTGCTCTCCCGCATCGACGACGTGCTGGACCTGACGAACGCCGCCGCCGCGCGCCTGCACTACTACGAAATCCCGTCCAGCCTGCCGGACGCCACGGAGCTGGCGCGCCTGCTGGTGCTGTCCACGCAGAAGGTGCAGGAGGTCGTGGCCGCGCTTCGCCTCATCAAGAAGCCGGAGCAGATCCTCGCCGGGTGCAAGGAGATCAAGCGCCTGGAGACGCAGGCGGACGAGGCCCTGCGCGCGGGCGTCGGCCGGCTCTTCAAGAGCGGGGCGGACACGCTGCTCATCATCAAGTGGAAGGAGATTTACGACTTCATCGAGACCGCCACCGACAAGTGCCAGTCGGTGGCCAACGTCATCGAAGGCGTGGTGCTGGAGCACAGCTGAAATGCTACTCGCCGCCGTCATCCTCATCGTCGCGGTCGCACTCATCTTCGACTTCATCAATGGATTCCACGACGCGGCGAACTCCATCGCCACGGTGGTCTCCACCCGAGTGCTCTCCCCCAACCTGGCCGTGGCCTGGGCTGCCTTCTTCAACTTCGTGGCGGCTTTTGGCGGGGGTGTCCATGTGGCCAACACCATGGGCAAGGGCATCATCAACTTCGAGATGCTCCGCGCCGAGGGCCCCACCGCGGTGCTCTCCGTCATCTTCGCAGCGCTCATGGGCGCCATCGTCTGGAACCTGCTGACGTGGTGGTGGGGCCTGCCCTCGTCGTCGTCGCACGCGCTGGCGGGCGGGATGATTGGCGCCACGCTGCCGGTGCTCGGCTTCGCCGGCCTCGTCGGCTCGGGCATCGCGAAGATCGCCGCCTTCATCGTGCTCTCGCCGCTCATCGGCATGACGCTGGGCATCAGCCTGATGGTGTTGAGCACGTGGGCCGTGCACCGCCAGACGCCGCTGAAGGTGGACTCCTGGTTCCGCAGGCTGCAGCTCGTGTCCTCCGCCATCTTCTCCTACAGCCACGGCACCAATGACGCGCAGAAGGTGATGGGCATCATCGCGGTGGTGCTCTTCGGCACCATCTGGAAGGACCGGCCGTTCCACATCGACTGGTGGATGATCATCTCCTGTCACGCGGCCATCTCCCTGGGGACATTCTTCGGCGGGTGGCGCATCGTGCGCACCATGGGCCACAGCCTCACCAAGCTGGCGCCCATCGGCGGCTTCGCCGCGGAGACGGGCGGCGGCGTCACCATCATCGCGCTGGCGCAGCTGGGCATCCCCGTGTCCACCACGCACACCATCACCGGCGCCATCGTGGGCGTGGGCTCCACCAAGGGCTGGCGCGCCGTGAAGTGGGGCGTCGCGGGCCGCATCATCTGGGCCTGGGTGTTCACCATTCCCGCGGCGGCCATCACCGCGGCGGTCGTCTACGGCCTCACGCAACTGGTCGTGATGCTCGCAAGCTGAACCCTGGGGAGGGCCCGCGTTCACCCCCGTGAACCGGGCCCCGGCACGCGGGGACCTGCCAGGTCCCCTGCTTGACTTGCCGCGGCAAGGTGGGCCAGCCTTCGTGTCATGAGCGGCGTCAACGGCCAGCATGTGCAGCGCGAGGGAACGACGTCCCCCGCCCGCGCGTGCCGTGCGACGACCACCCAGACCACCACCACGACGACGACTTCCCGCCGGGCGCGGGTGGTCTAGCTCAGGAACCCCCTTCGGTTTCCAGCTCGGCCCCGCGCTCTCCGGCGCGGGGCTTTTTTGTTGTCAAACGCCTCAGGAGTCTCGAATGCAGCCCACCCTCCCGTCGACGTGCCCTGGACAGCAGCCCCGGCTTCCCGCCTCCCGCCGCGAGGTGCGGTCATGAGGGTGATGAAGTTCGGCGGGACGAGCGTGGGCAACGCGCAGCGCATGCGCGGCGTGGTGGACCTGGCGGAGGCCGCGCGCAAGGAGACGCGGGTGATGGTGGTCGCCTCCGCCGTCTCCGGCATCACCAACCTGCTGGTGGACTCCGCGCGCGCCGCCCAGGAAGGCGGCCCCGTGGAGTCGCTCCACGGCCGCTTCGAGGAGGTCCACCGCGGCATCGTCCGCGAGCTGGCCGCGGAGCTGGGCGAGGCGCGGCTGCGCTCGCTGGAGGAAGGGCTGTCCACGCTGGCCGCCGAGCTGCGGGGCCTGCTGCAAGGCGTGGGGCTGCTGCGTGAATGCTCGCCCTCCGTGCTCGCGCACCTGTCCGGCCTGGGCGAGCGCGCCTCGTGCCTCATCCTGGGCGCGTTGATGGCCGCGCGAGGCCTCTCGCCGCATGCGGTGGAGCCCCGGGACGCCATCCTCTGTGTGGGCGACCCGCTCCAGGCCACGCCGCTCCAGGAGGAGAGCCGCGCCCGCTTCGCGCCGCTGCGTGACGCCAGTGGCCCCGGATTGATGCTGATGCCGGGCTTCTTCGGCGGCGACGGCAAGGGCAAGACGATGTGCCTGGGCCGCGGGGGCTCGGACTACTCGGCGGCGCTGGCGGCGGCGGCGCTGGACGCCGAGCTGCTGGAAATCTGGACGGACGTGGACGGCATCTTCAGCGCGGACCCGCGCCTGGTGCCCGAGGCCTTCCCGCTGCCCGAGGTGAGCTTCGAGGAGGCCATGGAGCTGGCCTACTTCGGCGCGAAGGTGCTCCACCCCAAGACGATTGCGCCCGCGCGCGAGCGCGGCATCCCGGTGCGCGTCTGCAACAGCTTCCGCCCCGAGCACCCGGGCACCCGCGTCACCGACGACGCCGCGCCGCCCGAGCACCCGGTGCGCGGCCTGTCCTTCCTCCCGAGCATCGCGCTGGTGAACCTGGCGGGCGCGGGCTTGAAGGGCGTGCCCGGTACCGCCGCCCGCGTCTTCGAGGCCATGGCCCACGCCAGCATCTCCGTGGTGCTCATCACCCAGGGCTCCAGCGAGTGCTCCATCAGCTTCTGCGTCCAGCAACCGGACGCGGAGCGCGCCGTGCAGGCGCTGGAGGCCGCCTTCGAGATGGAGCGCGCCGCGGGCAAGGTGGACACCATCGAGCAGCAGCGCGGGCTCGCCGTGCTCAGCATCGTCGGTGACGGCATGCGCCACCGCGTGGGCGTGGCCGGGACGTTCTTCAGCGCGCTGGCGGACGTGGGGTGCAGCATCGCCGCCATCGCCCAGGGCTCCAGCGAGCGCAGCATCTCCGCCGTCATCTCGGAGACGGACGGCCCGCGCGCGCTGGCGCACGTCCACGGCCGGTGCTTCGGCACCACCGAAGTGGTGGAGCTGCTGCTGGCCGGCGTGGGCAGCGTGGGCGGCGAGCTGCTCAAGCAGGTGCACCAGCAGGCGCCCAAGCTGCGCGCCCACGGGCTCGACCTGCGCGTGTGCGTCATCGCCAACAGCAAGCGCTGCGTGGCGTCCGGCGAAGGCCTGCCCCTGGAGGACTGGCAGGCGCGGCTCGCGTCGGGCAACGACGGCGCGCCGCTGGACACCTTCCGCGACTGGGCCCGCGCCAAGCGCCCGGGCCGGCCCGTGTTCGTGGACTGCACCAGCAGCGAGGACATCGCGCTCGCCTACCCGTCGCTGATGGAGGCCGGGCTCCACGTCGTCACCGCCAACAAGAAGGCCAACGCCGGGCAGTGGAGCCACTGGCGCAAGCTGCGCGAGACGGCCTCGCGTCACCAGCGGCGCTTCCTGTACGAGACGAACGTGGGCGCGGCGCTGCCCGTCATCGACACGCTGAAGAACATGCTGCGCACCGGAGACCGCGTGCTGCGCGTGGAGGGCATCCTCTCCGGCTCGCTGTCGTTCATCCTGGGCCTGACCGAGGAGGGCGTGCCCCTGTCTCGCGCGGTGGGCACCGCCATGGAGAAGCGCTTCACCGAGCCGGACCCGCGCGACGACCTGCACGGGACGGACGTGGCGCGCAAGGTGCTCATCCTCGCGCGCGAGCTGGGCCGCACCGTGGAGCTGGAGCAGGTGACGCTGGACTCGCTGCTGCCCTCGGACTTCGACGCGACGGGGCCGCTGGACGACTTCCTCGCCCGGCTGCCCCAGGTGGACGCCGCCTTCCAGCGCCGCGTGGAGGCGCTCCGGCAGGAGGGCAAGGTGCTGCGCTACGTGGGCAGCGTCACCGAGGAAGGCTGCTTCGTCGGGCTCGTCCCGGTTCCCCTGACGCATCCGCTGGCCGCCGTCAAAGGCGGCGAGAACGCGCTCAGCTTCACGTCGGAGCGGTACAGCCCCACCCCGCTCGTGATTCGCGGCTACGGCGCGGGCGCCGCGGTGACGGCCGCGGGCGTGCTGGCGGACGTGCTGCGGCTGGTCGACGGCCCCCTGCCATGACGTGACGCGCCGCCCCCGGCGGCAAGGCAAGCAGCCAATGGGCGTTTGAAGTTGGCTGCGGAGTTGCCGACAATGTCCCGCCTGCCCTCGAATGCGCGAGGGCAAGGGGGAGAGAACCGAATGGACGTGACGCGCAAATCGACGCGACGCCTCACCCGCAAGGTGCTGGCGCTTGCATTCACCCTGGCGCTGGCACCTGCGTGTAACGGTGACGATGAAGGTGGCGATGGCGATGGCGGTGGCGACGGCCCTCCGGGAGACCCTGTCACCATCAGCGGTCTGGTGACGTACGACTTCGTCCCCGCCGTCTACTCCCCGTCCACGCGCCGGGGCACGCTGGAGTTCAGCCAGGCGTCCGTGCGGCCCGTGCGCAACGCCGTCGTCCAGGTCCGGCAGGGCACGCGGGTGCTCGTCGACGGGACGACGGACGAAGAGGGCCGCTACACCGTCACCTACCGGCCTTCGGGCACCGCGGCCCTGACGGTGGTCGCGCTCGCCAAGACGTCCACGCCTGAAATCCAGATCGAGGACAACACCGACAACAACGCCATCTGGGCCGTGGGCAACACGCTCACCCCGTCGGAGACGACCAAGAACCTGCACGCGACCCACGGCTGGGCGGGGACCCGGTACACGGCGAGCCAGCGCATCGCCGCGCCCTTCGCCATCCTCGACAGCATGTACACCGCGTCGCGCGCCTTCATGGACGCCCGGCAGGTCAACTTCCCCCTGCTCAAGGTGAACTGGAGCCCGAACAACGTCCCGCAGTCAGGCAACAAGGCCCGGGGTCAGATTGGCACGTCGCACTTCTCGTTCTCGGAGAACGAAATCTACGTGCTCGGCCGCGACGGCGTGGACACCGACGAGTACGACGCCCACGTCATCGTCCATGAGTGGGGGCACTACTTCGAGGCCAACCTGTCCCGCGCGGACAGCCCGGGTGGCCCGCACTCCAGCGGCGAGAGCCTGGACCCGCGCCTGGCCTTCGGCGAGGGCTATGGCAACGCGCTGGCCAGCATCATCCTGCCGGAGCCCATCTACGTCGACACGCTGTGGAGCGGCACGACGCTGGCCGCCTTCGGCTTCGACGCGGAGAGCGAGCCCACGCCCACCACCGACGACCCCATCTCCTCCCGGGGCTCCTTCTCCGAGATGAGCGTCTTCCGGATGCTCTACGACTTGTACGACTCCGGCAGCAACGAGCCCCATGACCGCGTGTCGCACGACATCGGCGTGTTCTACGACGTGCTGGTGGGCCCCCAGAAGTCGACGCCCGCGCTCACCACCATCGGCTCCTTCCTCAACAGCTTCAAGACCCAGCCGGGCGTGAACGCCGCGGACGTGGACACGCTGGCGGCCTTCTACAACATCGGGTCCATCACCTCGGACTTCGGTGACGGCGACGCGCCGCTGCGCAGCATCTACACGAACGTGGACCGGATTCCGTTCAACACCACTGTCACGCTGCGCGGCGGCGTGGACTACAACAAGCGCCCGCAGAACCAGTACTTCGTCTTCCAGGGCACGGGGCAGTCCATGACCTTCACCGCGACGCACTCGGAGGACGTGGGCATCGAGGTCTACCACCGCGGCGAGGTCGTCGGCAGCGCCGACCGGTACCTCAGCGGCACGGAGACCTTCACCATCCCCACGCGGGCCGACGAACCCTATGTCCTCGTGCTGGTGGGCTTCTCCGAAACCAACGCCAACTACACCCCGACCCTCTCCATCACCTCCCCGTGAGCCCGGAGCGCACATGAACCTCAAGGCAATCGCAGCCCTGTCCAGCCTCCTCGCGCTCGCGGCGCCGGTGGCCTGCACCTCTCAGTCGAAGTCGAACCCCACGTCCGCGGACAGCACGGACACCCGGAAGGCGGGCGCCCCCGTCCGGGTGGACGCGAAGGTGGGTGAAGACCAGGCCCGCATCGCCCTGCGCTTCGAGAAGGCGGCGACGGACGTCCAGGTCCAGCTCTCCGGCGTGGACGGCCTCGACGTGAAGAGCGCCCCCACGCCCGTCACCGGGAGCTTCACCCAGGACTCCGTGTCGGAGTTCGACGTCCTCTTCGCCCCGGGTGAAGGACGCTCGCTCCTGGTGGTCACCGTCACCGGGACTTTCGACGGCGCGCACCTGTCGCGCGTCTTCAGCTTCGACGTCGGGACGCCCACCGCCGAGCAGCAGAAGGCGACGGGCACCACGGTGACGGGCGACGACGGGCAGCCCATCAAGGTGCTCCCCTCGTCCAACGCCGAGTAGTCACACGGTGGAAGGCCGGCGCCCGGGAGACCGGGCCCGGCGGACCCCAGAAAAACACAGCGGGGAGCGCGCCCCCCGACGCACTCCCCGCCGCGTGAGCCACTCGAACGAGAGCTCCAGAAAAAACATTGGGAGCACGCCCCCTCGACGTGCTCCCAATGACCGCGCGTCCCGTCAGGGATGCGCCCTCGCCCTCCGGAAGCAACAGCCCCCCCGGGCTTGCTCCCTCACCATCCCCACTTCGAAATTCAAAACGCACGGCCCCGAAAACCTTGAGGCCGCCCTGGCGTTTTTTTTCGAAGGGCCTGGCGCGGCCCTCTTCCCACAGCCGCGCACATTCACGATGCGTACGAGTGGACTACGCCCGCTTCTCCGCCGCCAGCATGGCCGGGGGCAGCGTCCCGCCCGACTCGGTGATGCGCCGGGCCAACCTGCGGCGGACCACGTCCACGTGTTCGCGGAAGAAGTAGAGGTTCTCCGCGTAGGCCAGGGGCATGGGGATGCGGTTCACCTCGCGCTCGGCCTCGTCCAGCCGCCGGAGCATGTCGTCCAGCCGCTCCGGGCCCGGGCTCTCCTCCAGTTGGAGCTCGATTTCCTTCAGCCGCGCGTACCAGCGGAAGATGCGCGAGCGCACGCGCCACTGGTACAGCGCCGGCGCCAGGCGCCCCAGCGGCACCAGCACGGCGATGAAGGGCACCAGCATCACCCACAGCCGGTCCACCAGGTTGGCGGCCCAGAAGGGCAGATAGCGGTGCAGCAGCGGGACGCCGGACGCGTAGTAGCGCCGCGCCTCGCTGCTGTAGGGGAAGCCCGCCTCCAGCGCCGCGGGGAACTCGCCGGTGCGGTCCAGGATGCCCGCCTTGCCGTGGACCTCGCTGGCCGCGCGCAGCAGGAGGTACGCCAGCGCCGGGTGGAGGGAATCCGTCGCCAGCAGGTTCGCGGTGGGCGCCAGCAACACCACGTCGTGGTCCGGGATGTCCGCCCCCAGGTCGAAGACGCCACGCGGGAGCAGGTGCCTGGACAGGTAGGGGAAGCGGCGGGTGTAGGCCTCCGCCCGCGAGAAGCTGAGGACCTGGATGTCCGGCACCGCCGCCAGCCGCTGGATGGGGGGCGACTCCGCGGGAGACACGATGAAGACGGCGTCGACCTTGCCCTGCTTGAGCTGCTCGATGCCCTCGTCACGGCTCAGGGTGAGCAGCTCCGTGGGCGCGGCGCCCACGCGGTTGGCCTCCAGCAGCTTGAGGGACAAGGCCCGCGTCCCACTCGTCTCGGGCCCCACGACGATGCGCTTGCCCTGGAGCTCGTTGAGGTCCTGGAGCGGAGCGCCCCGGTAGAAAATCCACAGCGGGACGTAGGAGAGGCTCCCCAGTGAGACGACGTGGGGGGCCATCGCGGCATCCGAGGCGCCGCTCTGCACGAAGGCCACGTCCACGCCGGAGCGCTCATCCTCCAGCAGCTTGACGCTGGTGAGGGAGCCATCCGTCGGGCGAATCTCCACCGTGACGCCGTGCTGCGCGAGGTACTCCTGATACTTCCGCGCGAAGTACCGGAAGCCGCCTTCATCCCCCGCCGCGGCGATGACGAGCTTCTTCGGCGGGGCGGGCTTGACGAAGTAGAATGTGACGGCGAACGCGATGCTGACGATGACGGCCGCGGGGCCCAGCGTCAGCCAGAGGTCCCACCGCAGCTTGCGGCGCAGGCGTTCCTTGAGTGAGTCGCTCTTCATGATGGGCGCGGAGTATAGACGCGCCGCCCCGCCCGGGTTCGCGCCCGGCCGCAAGCATCGCGGCCGGGGCGTCGAGAGGCGGTCACTCTCCCCGCCTCCCAAACCTCGGGCGCCTCAGTCGCGCCGGCGCTTGGAGCGCATGGCCTCCCAGGCCATCGTCGTCCGGGCCCGCTCGTGCTTGCGGTTCTCCCGCTCGGGGGTCACGCTCGCCTTCCGGGCCTGGAAGGCCTGCTCACGCCGCAGCCGCTCGTAGCTGGCCAGCCGCGCCTCCGGGAGCGCGCCGGACGCCACCGCCGCGCGCACCGCGCACCCCGGCTCGCCCTGGTGCTGGCAATCCGAGAAGCGGCAGCCCTCCGCGAGCTCGAGGATGTCCGAGAACGTCTGCTCGATGCCCTCGTCCTCGCCTCCCATCAGCCCCAGCTCGCGCATGCCCGGGCCGTCGATGAGCAGCCCTCCGCCCGGCAACACGAAGAGCTCGCGGTGCGTGGTGGTGTGGCGGCCCTTGTCGTCCTCCTCCCGCACGGCCTGGGTGACCAGCCGTGACTCGCCCAGGAGCCGGTTGACGAGCGTGGACTTGCCCACGCCCGAGGAGCCGAGCAGCGCCCCCGTCTTGCCGGCGGGCAGGTGCGCGGCCACGGACTCGACGCCATCGCCCGTCCGGGCGCTCAGCGCGAGCACCGGGACGCCCGGCGTCAGGGCCTCCACCTCGGCGACGAGCGAGGCCGCGTCGGGGTGGAGGTCCGCCTTGGTGAGCAACACCACGGGCGAGGCGCCGCTGCTCCACGCCAGGGAGAGCGCGCGTTCGATGCGCCGGGGATTGAAGTTGCCGTCCAGCCCCGCGGCGAGGAACACGATGTCCAGGTTGGCGGCGATGAGCTGCCCGTCGCGCTCGCTGCCCGCCTCGCGCCGGGCGAGCACGCTGGTACGAGGCAGGACCGCGTGGAGCAGCGCCTCGCCCTCCCCCTCCGGGAGCTGGAGCGCGACCCAGTCCCCGATGGTGGGCAGGGCCTGCGCGCCGGGCGCCTGGTGGAGGAGCCGTCCGGCGGTGCGCGCGAGCACGGCGCGGGACTCCGTCTGAACCGTGAGCAGACCTCGGTGCTGGCGCACGACGCGGCCGGGCACGAGAGGATGAGGGAACTGCGAAACGAGCGAAGCGAAAGCGGAAGTGAAGGCTGGGCCCCAGCCGAGGGATTCGAGAGACATGTGGAAAGGACTCCGGACACAGCGGTGCCTGCGGCGCACCTGGATTTCAGGGCACCTCGAGGAGCGCGGGACCGCGCTGTGCGGGACCTTCGTGGCCGCTCAGACGGCCTGCGCCCCCGAGGCGAACAGGATTTCCACCACCGTCAGGACAAGGGGCGAGTTCACGATTGCCTCCAGGGAATCCACGGGAGGTGACCCTCACCACCCGGCACGGCATGTCTACTCCGGCCCGAGCCGGCGGGGAATGGCCTCGTTTTTCGGAGGGTTCGCGGAGGACCGAGCCAGGGGGGCGATCGCTTCGCGGGCGGGTTCCGGTGGAATCACCCCAGCCCCACTGTTAGGGGCAGACGTTCTCCAAGGAGCAGCCGTGTTCCGATTCGAAAACGACCGGGCGCTCATCGAATCCTTCCGCCCCAGAGACCGCCGCGTCATCGAGATGCCCGTGGGCATCACCTTTCCCCTCTTCGTGCGGGACTACCTCGCCTGGACGGAGACCTCCGGCGCGCGCGTGTACCTCATCTTCTCCGCGCCCGGCAGCCGCAAGCCCATTGGCCTCATCTTCCGCCGCGACTCCCTGGGCGGAGAGCCCGTCACCCGCATGTGCGAGTGGTGCCACAGCTACGGCTCGGCCCATGAGGTGTGCCTGCTCACCACAGCCGTGGACAACAAGCGGCGCGTGGGGGTGAACCTCTGCGCCGACCTCCGCTGCAAGGAGAAGATGGAGGACGCCGCGGACCGCGCTGGCCGGCACCCGCTTGAATTTCTTGGAAAACTCAATGAGCGAATGTTTCGCTTCGCACATGAGGCCCTGGGCATCGAGGCGCAGCCCGCCGCCTGATATCCGCGGGCAATCCAGCTTGACCCAAGGGGAATCCTTCGCTCTTTAGCGAAGTGATGCCCCTTGCACGCCTCCTCGTCCTCGCCTCGCTGCTGGCCTCGGGGCTCGCCGCCGCCGCGCCCGTCGTGCAAGTGCCGGAAGGTGGCCGCTCCGTCGAAGTGCTGACCCAGGGCGTCATCTGCGGCCCGGTCCGCAATGGCTGGAGCCTGGGCCCGGATGGGCGCTCCCTCCATCCGCCCGCCAAGCCGGATGAGAGCGCGCGGACGCAGGACCTCAAGGTGGCGGACACCCCGGCGCAGTGCGCCACCACCGAGCGGGTCGTCACGGTGATTGCCACCGGCCCCCTGCCGCGCATCGACGCCTCCGGCACCTCGTTCTACCCGGATGAAGGCCGGCTGGAGCTGCGCGGCGTGGGCCTGCTGAACGTGGGCGTTGCCTGGTCCGGGCAGCCGCGCGGCGAGCCGGAGCGGCCCCCCATGGAGGGCCAGGACATCTGCCTCTCGCCCTCCAAGCCCAAGGGCCTGGCCGACTGCGCCGTCCCCGTGCCGCAGGGCCTCCCCACGGACACGGCGCTCTATTGGATTCCGCCGTATGGGCGCATCGGCCCCGAGGTGCGGACGTACGACGCCTACGGCAACCTGGTGGACCCGGAGTCGCTCCGCATCCGGCCCGGCCGCACCATCCTCACCGAGCCGCTGGTGCTGTCCAACGGCATCGACGTGTCGAAGGGCCCGGGCAGCGTCCCGGTGAGCCACTCGGAGGCCATCGCGACCACGGACTGCGGCATCGCGCGCTGCGAGCCGGACGAGGGCTTCATCTCCGTACGCAACGTGCCGGGCGTGGACGCGAGCATCACGCTGCGCGCGCGCCTGGTGCCCCGCGTGTTCTTCGCCCGGGGTGACGTGCTGGACCAGGTCATCACCACCACGCTGTCGGTGCTGGCCTGCCCGCTGTCCTCCGTGGAGGGCTCGGTGCTGCGCGGAGCGGAGAACTCCGCGCTGGTGGTCCGGTTGGATCCCGTCTGCGCGCACGACCCGCGCACCCTGGTGTGGACCGTCAACGGCATCCGCGTCCGCGTGGAGCGCGTGGTGAAGCTGGCGGAGGGCACCTACGTGATGCTGCGCACCGGCGGCACCTCCGACCAGCAGGTGACCATCACCGCGCTGACCTCGCGGCAGGACGGCACGGTGGTCGCGTCCGAGACGACGAAGACGCTGCCGCTGCCGGTTCCGCGCGCCAGCCTGGACCTCCCCGGCCACGGCTCCATCGACTTCATCCCCACCAACCGGCCGGCGGAAGTGCACATGGCCTCCAACGCCGGCCTGGGGCGCTTCGTGTTGGAGCCGCTGCCCGGCGCGTACAGCGTCACGACGCGCGACTCCGCCACGCTCATCCAGGGCGAGGCCGCTCCGGGCACCTTCGTCGCGCTGCGTTTCGGCTACCGGCTGCCCACGCTGCCCGCGGAGCTGGCCACCACGGACCTGGTGTCCGTGGACGAGCGCTTCCAACGGGTGGTGCGCGAGGCCAGCGTGCCCGCGCGCATCGAGCAGTTGGTGGAGTTCGTCTGCGCGGACGCGGAGGGCAAGGACCAGAAGCTGGAGCCGAGCCGCCCGCACCGGATCCCGTACGCGATGCGCAACACGTGCCGCGTCATCGTGCACCGCGAGCGCCTGAAGCCCGAGGAGGGCAACCAGGAGGTCGTGCTCCGCATCAACGTCACCAAGCCGGACGGCTCGGCACGCGGAGAGAGCAGCGTCGAGCAGCGCATGTTCCTGCGGCCTCAAGGCGACCAGCGCGACATCCCCGTGCCGGGCAACCTGGGGCAGTACGACCGCATCACCGTGCAGGTCTCCCATGTGGCGGATGAGTCGCGGTACGCGCTGAGCACCACCGACCGCACCGGCCTGCCCTCCGCGCAGTGGACCGCCATCGTCACCGGCGGCCTCTTCCGGCTCTACACGACGGCCGCCATCCCCGCGGGTCTCTACCGCGCCACCGAGCCCACCGGGCAGCTCGCCATCAACTTCGGTGTCGTGTCGCGCCTGGCCCTGTTGAACAACGAGGGCCAGGAGCGGCTGCTGGGCATCGAGGCGGGATTGATGGGATTGGGGCTCGTGCCGCAATCGGGAGACATCCAGTTTCCGCCCACGCTCGCCGTGGTGCTCGGACTGGGGTTGCGTGTTCCGATCGGGCCCGGCGCCGCCGTGGGTGCACAGGCGTGGATGGCCTATGAGTTCCGCGGTGACATCCGCCGCCGCACCGGTGGCGACCCGTCGCTGGACCCCGTCGTTCCGTCGAGCAAGTGGTCCTTCATCTTCGGACCGAGCATCTCCGTCGGTAACGTCGGCTTCAACCTCTGAGCGGCCACGGCCGTGTTCCGCGCGTTTCGAGGCCGCCCCTCCGGGTGGCTTCGGCGCCCGTGTGTTGAGGTGAACCGGTCCTCGCGAACCTACTCCTCCGCTGAGGACCGGCTCCCACTCACCCATCCCACTCGCCCGAGCCGTCCGACCTGAAACGGGACCCACGCCCCGTTGTGCTGCTTCACGCCCGTCCTACCCGCCGCCCTGCACTGCCTGGTGCTGAGTGCTGCGTTGCTTGGTGCTGCGTACTGCGTGCTGCCCCGTCCTACCCGCCGCCCCTTGCTGCCCCGTGCTGCCGTACTGCCCCGTCCTGCCTTTGCTGCCCCGTCCTACCCGCC
>BNCN01000013.1:247851-249846 GCA_014656495.1 Comamonas sp. KCTC 72670 | reverse complement strand
CACCACCTGCGGGCGTTGGGTGTGGGCCCCGAGGTGCGGGTGGGGTTGTGCGTGGAGCGCTCGCTGGAGTTGGTGGTGAGCGTGCTGGGCATCCTGAAGGCGGGGGGTGTGTACGTCCCGCTGGATGCCAGCTACCCGCTGGAGCGGCTCGCGTGGATGAAGCGCGAGGCCGGGGTGGCGGTGCTGGTCGCCCAGGAGCGGCTGGCGGACGAGGTGGCGTCTGGCGGCGAGTTGGTGGTGAGCGTGGACACGGAGTGGGACGCGCTCATTGCGAGGCAGCCGGAGAGCAACGTTGGGGTCGGGACGGGCGGGGAGAGTCTGGCGTACGTGATGTTCACGTCAGGGAGTACGGGGAAGCCGAAGGGTGTGGGCGTGCCGCACCGAGCGGTGTCGCGGTTGGTGCTGGGGACGGACTTCGCGCGCTTCGGGCCTGAGGAGGTGTGGCTGCAACTGGCGCCCATCTCCTTTGACGCCTCCACGCTGGAACTCTGGGGTGCGCTGCTGCACGGGTCGAAGCTGGTGGTGTACCCGGCGGGGACGCCGTCGCTGGAGGCGCTGGGCCGGAAGCTGGAAGAGGCAGCAGTCACGTCGCTGTGGCTGACGGCGGCGCTGTTCGAGCAGATGCAGGCGAGGCAGCCGCAGGCACTGGCGACGGTGAAGCAGCTTTTGGCGGGAGGTGACGCGCTGCCGGTGGCCCGAGTGAAGGAGCGGCTGGCGTCGGGACATGTGCTCATCAACGGGTACGGCCCGACGGAGAACACGACGTTCTCCGCGACGTACCGGATGGAGAAGCCGGAGGACGTGGGCGCCACGGTGTCGATTGGGCGTCCCGTGCCGAACACGGCGACGTACGTGCTGGACGCGCAGCTCAACCCCGCGCCGGTGGGAGTGCCTGGCGAGCTGTACGTGGGTGGAGACGGGTTGGCGGTGGGGTACGTGGGGCGTCCGGAGCTGACGGCGGAGCGCTTCGTGCCGAGCCCGTTTGGGGACGGAGAGCGGCTGTACCGCACAGGGGACGTGGTGCGGTGGCTGGGGAACGGGACGCTGGAGTTCCTCGGACGAGCGGACACGCAGGTGAAGGTGCGTGGGTACCGCATCGAACCAGGGGAAATCGAAGCAGCGCTGGCGGCCCACCCGGGCGTCAACGAGGCCGTCGTCGTGGCCCGTGAGGATGGCGCCGAAGGCAAGCGGCTCGTCGCGTACGTCACGGCGCAAGAGGGCGCGGAGGTCGAAGCCGGTGCACTGCGCAGCCATATGAAGCAGCGGTTGCCGGAGTACATGGTGCCGTCGGCGTATGTGGTGCTGGAGGCGCTGCCGCTGACGCCCAACGGGAAGGTGGACCGCAAGGCGCTGCCGGAGCCGGACGCGGGTGGTGCGGCAAGCACGCTATACATGGCTCCGCGGACCGAGATTGAGCAGCGCCTGGCGAGCATCTTCGAGGAAGTGCTGCGCGTCGAGCGCGTCGGGTTGGATGGGGACTTCTTCGAGTTGGGTGGGCACTCATTGCTCGCCACCCAGTTGGTGTCACGTGTGCGGGATGAGCTTCGCGTTGAGTTGCCTCTGCGCGATGTTTTCGAATGCTCCACGGTGGAGACGTTGGCTCGCCGGTTGGAAGAGGCCACGAGTCAGGATGCCAAGGTTCTTCGTGCTCCGCCCATCGTGAGGGCGCTGCGACGCGGCATGCTGCCGCTGTCATTTGCGCAGCAACGTCTGTGGTTCCTCGACCAGATGGAACCGGGCAGTGCCTTCTACAATGTGCCTTCGGTCGTAAGGCTCACGGGGCGCCTGGACAGTGCGGCGTTGGAAGCCAGCTTCCACGAGTTGGTGCGCCGGCACGAATCACTGCGCACGACGTTCCGGATGGAAGAGGGTGTTCCGGTGCAGGTCATCGCGGCGGAGCCCACCCAATCCTTGATGCAGCTGGATTTCAACTCAGCGGGGACGGACCGCGACCTCTCTGTGTCGCGATGGATTGCCGAGGAATCCCAGCGTCCG
>BNCN01000013.1:64813-247685 GCA_014656495.1 Comamonas sp. KCTC 72670 | reverse complement strand
ACCACATCGTGTCGGACGGCTGGTCGATGGGGATTCTGGTGAAGGAGTTGGTGGCGCTGTACGGGGCCTTCAGCGAGGGGAAGGCGTCGCCGCTGCCAGAGTTGGCGGTGCAGTACGCGGACTACGCGGTGTGGCAGAGGGAGTGGCTGCAGGGGGAGGTGCTGGAGGAGCAGCTGGGGTACTGGAGGAGGGCGTTGGAGGGGGCACCTGCGGCGCTGGAGTTGCCGACGGACAAGCCGAGGCCGGCGGTGCAGACGTACCGAGGCGGGACGAAGGGGCTGGAGTGGCCGAAGGGGCTGTGGGGCGAGGTGAAGGCGCTGGCGCAGAGTGAAGGAGCCACGCCCTTCATGGTGCTGCTGGCGGCATTCCAGGTGGTGCTGTCGAGGTACGCGAGGCAGGAAGAGGTTTGTGTGGGAACGGCCATCGCGAACCGGACGAGGGGAGAGACGGAGGGATTGATTGGCTTCTTCGTCAACACGCTGGTGTTGAGGGGGAAGGTGGAGGGAGGGAAGAGCTTCCGGGAGTTGGTGAGGGAGGCGAGAGAGGTGACGCTGGGAGCGTACGCGCACCAGGAAGTGCCATTCGAGAGAGTGGTGGAGGAGTTGGAGCCGGAGAGGGACATGAGCCGAAGTCCGCTCTTCCAGGTGATGCTGGTGCTGCAGAACGCACCGGGAGGGGAAGTGAGCCTACCGGGGCTGAAGGTGGAGGCGGCGGAGTCAGCGGGGAGGACGTCGAAGTTCGAGCTGACGCTGGGAGTGGGGGAGACGAGCGAGGGAGGCCTGTCGGGAGCGCTGGAGTACAACAGCGACCTGTTCGAGCCGGAGACGGTGGAGCGGCTGCTGAGGCACTTGAGAGTGCTTGCGGAGGCGGCGGTTTCGAAGCCGGAGACGCGACTCGGTGAGCTGCCGCTGATGGAGGCAGATGAGCAGCAGTTGCTTCAGATGTGGAGTGGCTCTGCGACGGACTACCCGCGAGAGAAGTCGTTGGGCGAGTTGTTTGAAGCGCAGGTGTCACGGACGCCAGATGCGGTAGCGGTGGAGTACGAGGGCCAGCGACTGACGTATGGCGAGCTGAACTGCCGCGCGAATCAGTTGGCGCACCATCTGAAAGCGATGGGCGTAGGCCCCGAGGTGCGGGTGGGGCTGTGTGTGGAGCGCTCGCTGGAGTTGGTGGTGAGCGTGCTTGGCATCCTGAAGGCGGGAGGCGTGTACGTCCCGTTGGATGCGACCTATCCGCAGGAACGGTTGAGGTGGATGGTCCACGATGCAGACGTAAAGGCCTTCGTTGGGCAGCACTCGCTGAACAGGAGTCTCCGCCTCGCGGATGGGACTCCAATCGTGAGTGTGGACACCGAGTGGGACGCGCTCATTGCAGGGCAACCGGAGAGCAATCCTGGCCCGTGTGTATGTGGAGAGAACCTCGCGTACGTGATGTTCACGTCAGGGAGCACGGGGAAGCCCAAGGGCGTGGGCGTGCCGCACCGAGCGGTGTCTCGGTTGGTGTTGGAGACGGACTTCGCGCGCTTCGGGCCAGAGGAGGTGTGGTTGCAGTTGGCGCCCATCTCCTTCGACGCGTCGACGCTGGAGTTGTGGGGCGCGCTGCTGCACGGGGCGAAACTGGTGGTGTACCCGGCAGGGACTCCGTCGCTGGAGGAGTTGGGCCGGAAGCTGGGCGAGGCGGAAGTCACGTCGCTGTGGCTGACGGCGGCGCTGTTCGAGCAGATGCAGGCGAGGCAGCCGCAGGCACTGGCGAAGGTGAAGCAGTTGCTCGCGGGAGGCGACGCGCTGCCGGTGGCCCGAGTGAAGGAGCGGTTGGCTGCAGGGAGGGTGCTCATCAACGGGTACGGGCCGACGGAGAACACGACGTTCTCCAGTACGTACCGGATGGAGAAGCCGGAGGACGTGGGCGCCACGGTGTCGATTGGGCGGCCCGTGCCGAACACGACGACGTACGTGCTGGACGCGCAGTTCAACCCCGCGCCGGTGGGAGTGCCTGGCGAGCTGTATTTGGGAGGAGACGGTTTGGCGGTGGGGTACGTGGGGCGGCCGGAGTTGACGGCGGAGCGCTTCGTGCCGAGCCCGTTTGGGGACGGAGAGCGGTTGTACCGCACGGGCGACGTGGTGCGGTGGCTGGGGAACGGGACGCTGGAGTTCCTCGGCCGGGCGGATACGCAGGTGAAGGTGCGTGGGTACCGTATCGACCCCGGGGAAATCGAAGCCGCGCTGGCGGCCCACCCGGGCGTCAATGAAGCCGTCGTCGTGGCGCGTGAGGATGGGGCCGAAGGCAAACGACTGGTCGCGTATGTCACAGCCCAGGCGGACGCCAAGCTGGATTCAAGCGCGCTCCGTGCTCACGTGAAGCAGCGGTTGCCGGAGTACATGGTGCCGTCGGCGTACGTGGTGCTGGACGAGCTGCCACTGACGCCAAATGGGAAGATCGATCGTAAGGCCTTGCCGTCGCCATGGTCAGGCGAACGCACAGCAGGTTCCGGCTACGAAGCCCCGCGCACACCCACTGAAGAACTGCTGGCGGCGATCTACTCGCAGGTGCTCGGTGTCGAGCGCATCGGCCTGACGGACAACTTCTTCGAGCTGGGTGGCCACTCGCTGTTGGCAACCCAGGCGGTGTCGCGAATCCGAGGCACGTTCGGGGTTGAACTGCCACTGCGCGAGCTGTTCGAAGCAGCCACCTTGGCTGCGCTCGCGGAACGTGTGGATCGGGTTGTCCGCTCCGGCGGCGGTGTGATTGCGCCCCCGCTGAAGGCGCGTGCGGATGGCAGCCTGGTGTTGCCTCCTTCGTTTGCGCAGCAGCGGCTCTGGCTGCTGGACCGTATGGCTCCGGGGAGTGCGTCCTACAACGTGCCCGCCGTGCTTCGGGTGGAAGGACTGCTGGACGCGGACGTTCTCCAGCGGAGCTTCGAGGGACTCGTGCGCCGTCACGAGGCACTGAGGACCACGTTCAGCCATCGTGACGGAATGCCGGTGCAGGTCATCTCGGCGGAGGCTCCGAGGGTTTTCCGGCAGGTGGAGATCAGCTCCACACAGGAGGCCACTCAACTGGCAGCGCTGGAGGCCCATCAGCCCTTCGACCTCGAAAGCGGACCGCTCCTCCGAGTGACGCTGATACGGCTTTCCGAGCAGGAGCATGTGCTGGTGCTCGTCATGCACCACATCGTCGCGGACGGCTGGTCGATGGACATCCTCGTGCGTGAGGTCGCCGCGTTGTACGAGGCGTTCTCTCATGGCCGCGCTTCGCCGCTGCCTGCGCTGCCGGTCCAGTATCCCGATTACGCGGTCTGGCAACGGGATTGGCTTCAGGGCGAGGTCCTGGAGGCGCAACTCGCTTACTGGAGGCGGCAGCTTTCGGGGGCTTCAACCGCCCTGGGGCTGCCGACCGACAGACCTCGGCCTCCGGTTCAGAGCTTCCGCGGCGGTCATCTCGACCATCACTGGCCGAAGTCTCTGTGGACTCGCGTCAAGGCGCTGGCTCATCGCGAGGGCGCGACACCTTTCATGGTGCTGCTCGCTGCGTACCAGGTGTTGCTGTCGAGATACGCGGGGCAGGATGACGTGAGCGTGGGTTCGCCTATCGCCGGGCGCACGCATGGTGAGACGGAAGGGCTGATTGGCTTCTTCGCCAACATGCTGGTGCTGAGGGCGAAGGTAAAGCCAGAGGACCGTTTCCTGGATTTGCTGAGGCAAATGCGAGAGACGACCCTGGGGGCGTACGCGCACCAAGAGGTCCCGTTCGAGAAACTGGTGGAGGAACTTCAACCCGAGCGCGACCTGAGCCGCAGCCCCCTGTTCCAGGTGACGTTGACGCTTCAGAACACACCGGCCACTACGGTGACACTGCAGGACGGACTGAGGCTTTCGGGCATGGCGTCCGAAGGCAAGACGTCGAAGTTCGAACTGTCGCTGGTGCTCCAAGAGGTCCCGGATGGAGCCGTTGCCGCGGCCAACTACAACAGCGACCTGTTCGAAGCCGAGACGGTGGACCGGTTGTTGAGGCACCTGCAGGTGTTGCTGGAGGCCGCGGTGAATGCGCCCCAGACCCGTCTTGGCGCGCTCCCGCTGATGGGGAGGGAAGAGCAGCAGCGACTGGTGGATGCGTGGAGCGGGGCAGTGGCTGAGTACCCGCGCGAGAAGTCGCTGGCGGCGTTGTTCGAAGCACAGGTGTCACGGACGCCAGATGCGGTGGCGGTGGAATACCAGGGCGAGCGACTGACGTACGGCGAGCTGAACCGTCGTGCGAACCAGCTTGCGCACCACCTGCGGGCGTTGGGTGTGGGCCCCGAGGTGCGGGTGGGGTTGTGCGTGGAGCGCTCGCTGGAGTTGGTGGTGAGCGTGCTGGGCATCCTGAAGGCGGGTGGTGTGTACGTCCCGCTGGATGCCAGCTACCCACTGGAGCGGCTCGCGTGGATGAAGCGCGAGGCCGGGGTGGCGGTGCTGGTCGCACAGGAGCGGCTGGCGGATGAGGTGGCGTCTGGCAGCGAGTTGGTGGTGAGTGTGGACACGGAGTGGGACGCGCTCATCGCGACGCAACCGGAGAGCAACCCTGTTCCGTGCGTGGGTGGAGAGAACCTCGCGTACGTGATGTTCACGTCGGGGAGCACCGGGAGGCCCAAGGGCGTGGGCGTGCCGCACCGAGCGGTGTCGCGGTTGGTGCTGGGGACGGACTTCGCGCGCTTCGGGCCTGAGGAGGTGTGGCTGCAGTTGGCACCCATCTCCTTCGACGCCTCCACGCTGGAAGTCTGGGGCGCGCTGCTGCACGGGGCGAAGCTGGTGGTGTACCCGGCGGGGACGCCGTCGCTGGAGCAGTTGGGCCGCAAGCTGGAAGAGGCAGAAGTCACGTCGCTGTGGCTGACGGCGGCGCTGTTCGAGCAGATGCAGGCGAGGCAGCCGCAGGCACTGGCGAAGGTGAAGCAACTCTTGGCGGGTGGTGATGCGTTGCCGGTGGCCCGCGTGAAGGAGCGGTTGGCCGCGGGGCAGGTGCTCATCAACGGGTACGGGCCGACGGAGAACACGACGTTCTCCGCGACGTACCGGATGGAGAAGCCGGAGGACGTGGGCGCCACGGTGTCGATTGGGCGACCCGTGCCGAACACGACGACGTACGTGCTGGACGCGCAGTTCAACCCCGCGCCGGTGGGAGTGCCTGGCGAGCTGTATGTGGGTGGAGACGGGTTGGCGGTGGGGTACGTGGGGCGTCCGGAGCTGACGGCGGAGCGCTTCGTACCGAGCCCGTTTGGCGATGGAGAGCGGCTGTACCGCACAGGGGACGTGGTGCGGTGGCTGGGGAACGGGACGCTGGAGTTCCTCGGACGAGCGGACACGCAGGTGAAGGTGCGCGGCTACCGCATCGAACCAGGGGAAGTCGAAGCAGCGCTGGCGACTCACCCGGGTGTCAATGAAGCCGTTGTGGTGGCGCGTGAGGATGGCGCCGAAGGCAAGCGGCTCGTCGCGTACGTCACGGCGCAAGAGGGCGCGGAGGTCGAAGCCAGTGCACTGCGCAGCCATGTGAAGCAGCGGCTCCCGGAGTACATGGTGCCGTCGGCGTACGTGGTGTTGGAGGCACTGCCGCTGACGCCCAACGGCAAGGTGGACCGCAAGGCCCTGCCCGTACCAGAGGCTCAACGCGTCGACGCTGAGCGATTCGATGCACCGAGAACAGCGACGGAGAAGAAGCTCGCGAGCATTTTCGCGGAAGTGCTGCACGTCGAACGCGTCGGCGTGGACGGCGACTTCTTCGACTTGGGTGGACATTCATTGCTGGCGACACAGCTCGTGTCGCGCGTGCGTGAGTCATTCCAGGTGGAGTTGCCACTGAGGGACGTCTTCGAATCTCCGACGGTGGAGCGTCTGGCGCGGAGGCTGGAGTCCGCGGACCCAACGCCAAGTGCGCTGGAGGCGCCACCGCTGCGTCGGGCCTCTCGTGAGCGCGCGCTGCCGTTGTCATTCGCGCAGCAGCGGCTGTGGTTCCTCGACCAGATGGAGTCAGGGGGGGCGTTCTACAACGTGCCCGTGGCAGTTCGGCTGAGGGGGGCGCTCGATTCCCGCGCGCTCGAGCGCAGCTTCGACGCCCTGGTGCGGCGCCATGAGTCGCTGCGCACGACATTCCAGGCGCGTGGGGGGACACCCGTACAGGTCGTCTCTGATGCGACGGACATCCGGTTGGATGTGGTGGACCTCCGTCCGTGGCTGGAAGCTGAACGGTCTATCGAGGCGCGGCGGATCGCGGACGCAGAGGCGCTTCGTCCATTCAACCTGGAGACAGGGCCGCTGCTGAGGGCGACGCTGGTGAGGAAGGGGGAGGAGGAGCACGAGTTGGTGGTGGTGATGCACCACATCGTGTCGGACGGCTGGTCGATGGGGATTCTGGTGAAGGAGTTGGTGGCGCTGTACGGGGCCTTCAGCGAGGGGAAGGCGTCGCCGCTGCCAGAGTTGCCGGTGCAGTACGCGGACTACGCGGTGTGGCAGAGGGAGTGGCTGCAGGGCGAGGTGCTGGAGGAGCAGCTCGGGTACTGGAGGAGGGTGTTGGAGGGGGCACCTGCGGCGCTGGAGTTGCCGACGGACAAGCCGAGGCCGGCGGTGCAGAGTTACCGAGGCGGGACGAAGGGGCTGGAGTGGCCGAAGGGGCTGTGGGGCGAGGTGAAGGCGCTGGCGCAGAGTGAAGGAGCCACGCCCTTCATGGTGCTGCTGGCGGCATTCCAGGTGGTGCTGTCGAGGTACGCGAGGCAGGAAGAGGTTTGTGTGGGAACGGCCATCGCGAACCGGACGAGGGGTGAGACGGAGGGGCTGATTGGCTTCTTCGTCAACACGCTGGTGTTGAGGGGGAAGGTGGAGGGAGGGAAGAGCTTCCGGGAGCTGGTGAGGGAGGCGAGAGAGGTGACGCTGGGAGCGTACGCGCACCAGGAAGTGCCATTCGAGAGAGTGGTGGAGGAGTTGGAGCCGGAGAGGGACATGAGCCGCAGTCCGCTCTTCCAGGTGATGCTGGTGCTGCAGAACGCACCGGGAGGGGAAGTGAGCCTACCGGGGCTGAAGGTGGAGGCGGCGGAGTCAGCGGGGAGGACGTCGAAGTTCGAGCTGACGCTGGGAGTGGGGGAGACGAGCGAGGGAGGCCTGTCGGGAGCGCTGGAGTACAACAGCGACTTGTTCGAGCCGGAGACGGTGGAGCGGCTGCTGAGGCACTTGAGAGTGCTTGCGGAGGCGGCGGTTTCGAAGCCGGAGACGCGACTCGGCGAACTGCCGCTGATGGAGGCCGATGAGCAGCAGCGGCTTCAGTCGTGGAGTGGGAGGACGACGGACTACCCGCGCGACGTCAGCTTGAATGTGCTCTTCGAGCGACAGGTGACGCGGACGCCGCATGCGGTGGCGGTGGAGTACGAGGGCGAGCGACTGACGTACGACGAGCTGAATCGCCGGGCGAATCAGTTGGCGCACCACCTGAAGGCCAAGGGCGTGGGTCCCGAGGTGCGGGTGGGGCTGTGCGTGGAGCGCTCGCTGGAGTTGGTGGTGAGCGTGCTGGGTATCCTGAAGGCGGGTGGTGTGTACGTCCCGCTGGATGCCAGCTACCCGGCCGAACGCCTCACCTGGATGGCACGTGAATCAGGTGTGAAGCTCTGGGTTGGGCAACATGCGTTGCTCCTGAACACGGGTCTTGGTGGGGCGGATCATGCGGTGAGCGTGGACACGGAGTGGGACGCGCTCATTGCGAGGCAGCCGGAGAGCAACCTCGGTGGCGGGACGGGAGGGGAGAGTCTGGCGTACGTGATGTTCACGTCAGGGAGTACGGGGAAGCCGAAGGGTGTGGGCGTGCCGCACCGAGCGGTGTCGCGGCTGGTATTGGGGACGGACTTCGCCCACTTCGGGCCAGAGGAGGTGTGGCTGCAGTTGGCGCCCATCTCCTTCGATGCCTCCACGCTGGAACTCTGGGGCGCGTTGCTGCACGGGTCGAAGCTGGTGGTGTACCCGGCGGGGACGCCGTCGCTGGAGGAGTTGGGCCGGAAGTTGGGCGAGGCGGGAGTCACATCGCTGTGGCTGACGGCGGCGCTGTTCGAGCAGATGCAGGCGAGGCAGCCGCAGGCGCTGGCGAAGGTGAAGCAGTTGCTCGCGGGAGGCGATGCGCTGCCGGTGGCCCGGGTGAAGGAGCGACTGGCGTCGGGGCAGGTGCTCATCAACGGGTACGGGCCGACGGAGAACACGACGTTCTCCAGTACGTACCGGCTGGAGAAGCCGGAGGACGTTGGCGCCACGGTGTCGATTGGGCGGCCCGTGCCGAACACGACGACGTACGTGCTGGATGCGCAGCTCAACCCCGCGCCGGTGGGAGTGCCTGGCGAGCTGTACGTAGGGGGAGACGGGTTGGCGGTGGGGTACGTGGGGCGGCCGGAGTTGACGGCGGAGCGCTTCGTGCCGAGCCCGTTTGGGGACGGAGAGCGGCTGTACCGCACAGGGGACGTGGTGAGGTGGCTGGGGAACGGGACGCTGGAGTTCCTCGGACGAGCGGACACGCAGGTGAAGGTGCGCGGCTACCGCATCGAACCAGGGGAAATCGAAGCAGCGCTGGCGGCCCACCCGGGCGTCAACGAGGCCGTTGTGGTGGCCCGTGAGGACGGCGCGGAAGGCAAGCGGCTCGTCGCGTACGTGACGCCGCGCGACGACGCATGGCCTGACGCGGATCATCTGCGTGAGCACCTGCGGCAACGGCTTCCGGCGTACATGGTGCCCTCGGCGTTCGTATCGCTGAAGGCGCTGCCACTGACGCCCAACGGCAAGGTGGACCGCAAGGCGCTGCCCGCACCCGATGCGGAGCGGCTGGCGGCCGGTGTGTATCTGCCGCCGCGGACGGAGGCCGAGAAGAAGCTGGCCGCCATCTTCGAGGGTGTGCTGCGCATCGAGCGCGTCGGCCTGGGGGCGGACTTCTTCGCGCTGGGCGGCCATTCGCTTCTGGCGACGCAGTTGGTGTCCCGTATCCGGGAAGAGCTGGGCGTCGAGCTCTCCCTGCGCGAGGTTTTCGAGTCTCCCAGCGTGGACAGGCTGGCGCTGCGCCTGGTGCGTACGGATGGCACGGCGCGTCCGTCGGGTACCCCGCTCCTGGTCCGCGTGCCGCGAGACAGGCCGCTGCCTCTGTCATTCGCGCAGCAGCGCCTGTGGTTCCTCGCGCAACTCGAGCCGAGCAGCACCGTCTACAACGTCCCCGCGTCCGTGTGGTTGAACGGGCCGTTGAACGTGGAGGCACTGAAGCAGAGCTTCGAGGCGCTGGTCCTGCGGCACGAGTCCCTGCGCACCACCTTCAAGGTCCAGGATGGGGCGCCGGTGCAGGTCATCGACGCCCGTGGCGATGTGCGGCTCGACGTCGTGGACCTGCGGACGCTGCCGACGCTTCAACGGGAGGCGGAGGCCCAGCGGCTCGCGCAAGAGGCCTCGCAGCGTCCGTTCGACCTGGAGCGCGGACCGTTGCTGCGCATCGCCTTGCTCATCGTGTCCGATCAGGAGCACCTGCTGGTGCTGGTGATGCACCACATCGTCTCGGATGGTTGGTCCATGGGCCGGCTGGTCGACGAGATGGGGCAGCTCTACGCGGCCTTCTCACAGGGCCACGCACCCCTGTTGCCGGAGCTGCCGCTGCAATACGCGGACTACGCGGTCTGGCAGCGTGAGTGGCTCCAGGGCGAGGTCCTGGAGGCGCAGCTCGGCTATTGGTCGCGGCAACTGGCTGGGGCCCCGCGCCTGCTGGAGCTGCCGACGGACAGGCCGCGTCCGGCGGTCCAGTCCCTGGAAGGGGCCATCGTTCCCTTCGCGCTGGGACGCGAGCTGTCCGATGCGGTGCGCGCGCTCGGCCACCAGGAGGGCGCCACTGCTTTCATGGTGTTGCTCGCGGCGTTCCAAGCGGTGCTGGCGCGCTACTCGGGGCAGGAGGACGTGTGCGTGGGGTCCCCCATCGCGGGGCGCACGCGCGCGGAGACAGAGGGGCTCATCGGCTTCTTCGTCAACACGCTGGTGCTCAGGACCCGGCTGGATGGAAACCCCTCGTTCCGGGAACTCCTCGCCCGGGTTCGAGAGGTGACGCTCGGCGCCTATTCGCACCAGGATGTGCCCTTCGAGCGGCTGGTGGAGGCCCTGCGCGCGGAGCGCAGCCTCAGCCATTCACCGCTGTTCCAGGTGATGCTCACCTTCGACAGCACACCGGGAGCGGCTGGGCCCAGCGCGCCCCACGCGCATCAGGCACTGAGCCCCGTGTCCGTGGAGCATCACGTCTCGCGGTTCGACCTCACGCTCGGTTTCACGGAGGGCCGGGACGGCTTCGCGGGAGGCCTGGAGTACGCCACGGCGCTGTTCGAGCGCGCGACGGTGGAGCGGCTGTTGGGGCACTTGAAGGCCCTGCTCACGGCCGCTGTCGAGGCGCCCGATCGGCCCGTGTTCGAACTCCCGCTGCTGGACCCGAGCGAGCAACGGCGCGTGCTCGTGGAGTGGAATGACACGGGCGCGGGTGGACCCGCGGATGCGTGCATTCATACCCTCATTGAGCGGCAGGTCGCGGCCTCGCCCGACGCGGTGGCGGTGGTGGCCGGTGACACCTCGCTGACGTACCGGGAGCTGGACCATCGCGCGAGCCTGCTCGCGGTGCGCTTGCGCGGGTTGGGCGTGGGGCCCGAGGTTCGAGTGGGCGTGTGCGCGGAGCGCAACGCGGACCTGTTGGTCGCGGTGCTCGGCATCCTCAAGGCGGGTGGCGCTTACGTTCCGTTGGACCCGGCGTATCCTCGGCGGCGTCTGGCGTTCATGCTGGAGGATGCGAAGCCGCGTGTGCTCGTGGGGCAGCGCGCGTTGTTGGAGGGGCTGCCTCCCGTGGACGCGGCTCGGGTCGCGCTCGATACGGCGTGGACTGCCGCGCCGTCTGGCGTGGCGGCGCGCGCTGGCGCCGCTCCGGACCACCTGGCCTACGTGCTCTTCACCTCCGGGAGCACGGGCCGCCCCAAGGGGGTGGCGTTGGAGCACCGAAGCGCCGTGGCCTTCCTGCGCTGGACGGCACGGACGTTCTCTCAGCAGGAGATGGCTGGCGTGTTGGCGTCCACGTCACTCAACTTCGACCTGTCCGTCTTCGAGCTGTTCGCCCCCCTCACGCGCGGGGGGACCGTGGTCCTGGCCCGCAACGCGCTCGAGTTGCCGACGCTTCCCGCGGCAAGGCGCGTGACGCTCATCAACACCGTGCCCTCGGCGATGGCGGAGTTGGTGCGGGCCAACGCCGTCCCTGAGTCGGTGCGGGCAGTGAACCTGGCCGGCGAGCCGTTGCCGGGGACCTTGGTGGAGGCGATTCACGCGGCGGCTCCTGGAGTCCAGCGGGTGCTCAACCTGTATGGCCCCACCGAGGACACGACGTACTCGACCTGGGCGGAGGCCCTCCGTGGCGCGTCTCGCGAGCCCACGGTGGGCCGTCCGCTCGATGGGACGCGTGCCTACGTGCTCGACGCGTTCGGCCAGCCCGTGCCGCAGGGCGTCGCGGGCGAGCTGTACCTGGGCGGCGCCGGACTGGCCCGTGGGTACGTCGACCGGCCCGAGCTGACAGCGGAGCGCTTCGTTCCCGACGCGTTCAGCCAGCAACCCGGGGCTCGGCTCTACCGCACGGGGGACCGCGTGCGGTGGTTGCCAGGGGGGGAGCTGCAGTACCTGGGCCGCATCGACGCGCAGGTGAAGGTGCGCGGCTTCCGCATCGAGCTGGGAGAAGTCGAAGCCACCCTGCGGCGTCACCCGGCCATCCGAGACGCCGTGGTGCTCGCGCGTGAGGATGGGGGCGGGGGCCGACGCCTCGTCGCGTATGTCGTGGCGCAACAGGGCCGGGTGCTCGACACCGTGGAGGCGCGGAGCTTCGTGAAGGAGCAATTGCCCGACTTCATGGTGCCATCGGCCTTCCTGACGTTGGACGCGTTGCCGTTGACGCCCAACGGCAAGGTGGACCGCGCGGCGCTCCCGGTCCCCGAGGTGCTTCGGGCCGCGGAGGGCCGGGCCGATGTGGCGCCTCGCGACACGTTGGAGTGGGTGCTCGCGGGTATCTGGGAGGAGCTGTTGGGCGTCGGGCCCATTGGAATCCACTCGAACTTCTTCGAGCTGGGAGGGCACTCCCTTCTGGCCATGCGGTTGGTGTCTCGCATCCGCGAGCGGCTCGGGCGCAGCCTGCCGGTGGTGACACTGTTCCAGGCGGGCACGCTGGAGGAACTGGCGGAGCGCCTCCGCCAGACGCCGGCGCGGCTGTCTCCCGTGGTGACGTTGAATGGCGGTGGCTCGCGGCGGCCCTCGTTCTTCGTCCACCCCGTCAGCGGCACTGTCCTGCCGTACCTGGAGCTGTCGCGACGGCTGGGGGCGGACCAGCCGTTCTACGCCCTCCAATCGCCGGGGCTCGAGGATGCGGACGCGCCGTTGGAGACGGTGGAGGCCATGGCTGCGTGTTACGTGGCGGCGATGCGCGAGGTCCAGCCCGCCGGTCCGTACAGGCTGGGCGGTTGGTCGTTGGGGGGCGTCATCGCCTTTGAAATGGCGCGGCAACTGGAGCAGCAGGGGGAGCGGGTGGAGCAGCTCCTGCTCATCGATGCGTATGCCTTCGACCAACGGCCGCCGGAGCCCGTGGGCGCGGAGTGGATGGCCGCCCGGTTCGTGGAGTTCACGTCCCAGGTCCTCGGGCTCCCCCTGCCCGAGCGGACCGCGGATGAAGCCCTCCCAGGCGAGGCCTCGCAGCTGGCGCAGTTGCTCGAGCAGGCCCGGCGCGCGGGCGCGTTGCCGAAGGGGGTTGAGCTCGAGCAGCTCCACGCCCTGTATCGCGTCTACGCGAGCAACCTCCGCGCCCTGTGGCGGTACACGCCTGGGCGCTACGGCGGACGTGTCAGCCTGCTTCGCGCCAGCCAGACGCGGGTCCCGACAGGGGCGGATGGCGGTTGGGCGGCCCTGGCAGAGGGCGGCGTGGAGGTGGCCGAGGCCGCTGGAGATCACCACTCCGTCCTCAAGGCTCCCGCTGTCGACGTGGTGGTGGCGATGCTGAAGCGGCACGGCGACGCGTAAGGTCACTTCAGCAGCCGCGTCGGTAGGGCGTGACGACCGGCGCGGCAGGGGGCCGAGGCGAAGCGGGGAACCGGGAGGCGGCCAGCTCCCGCCCGCCACGCGGCGCGTCGGCTCCGGTCAGGGCCGCGGCCGCGCGCACTCGCCGGTGGGACGGAAGGGCAGGGCGTAGAGCTCCCGGCCGCTGTCCCGAGTCTCGGCGGTGAAGAACACGTCCCAGCCAGAGCGGACGAAGCCTCGCGCCGCGTGGGCTCTGTCCGTGTCGATTCGCCAGAAGCCCGACGTGCTGCCGTTGCTGAGCCAGGTCTCCGCCTTGCCGTCTGAATTCTCCGCGCTGAAGAACAGCCAGTCATGGAGGACCGTCAGCTCGGTGGGCGATGCGCCTCGCGTGCCCCGGAGCAGGTCCTTGAACAGCTTCGTGCCCCCGAACGTCCCATCGCTGATCCACAGCTCGCGTCCATGCTTGCCGTCATCCGCGGAGAAGTAGATGCGCTCTCTCAGCACGCTGAGCGAGGCGGGCGACGAACCTTTCCTTCCCGGCCGGATGTCCTTCAGCCGCCGTGTGCCGGACACCGTCCCATCGCTGACCCAGAGCTCCTCACCCGCTTCCGTTCCGGAGCCGGCGCTGAAGTAGAGCCGGCCGTCCATGGCCACCAGGTCGTGGGGATAGTCTCCGGGGAAGAAGCGCAGGCGGCGGGTGCCCCCGGGCGTGCCGTCCGTCACGTGCAGGGTCGCTTCGCCTTCGTCGGGGTCCTCGAGGAAGAAGAGCTTGTCGCCCACGCTCTTCATGCCGAAGAGGACCGTGTCCTCGTAGACCTTGTGGAGCGGCGTGAAGCTGGCGCCACCTTCTCCGCGCACGAGCCAGTTCTCCTCGCCCCGGCTCATCACGAAGTACAGCGAGCCTCCGTGCACGGCGAAGCGGCGGGGATAGGCGCTCTCGGGCCCGGGCGTGAGGTCCGCGACTTCGCGGGTGCCCTCCGGCGTGCCGTCGCTGGTCCACAGCTCCGTGCCGCGCTTGCCCGTGGGATGCTCGGCGGCGAAGTAGAGCCGGTCCCGGTACGCCACCAGGGCCTGCGGGTCCGCCAGCCCCGCCCCCACGGGCTGGATGCGCTTGAGCAGCGTCGTGCCGCCGCGGGTCCCATCGCTGGTCCACAGGGCTCGGCCATTCACGCCGTCATCCGCGATGAAGAAGAGCCGGTCGCCCACGCGCGTGAGGTTGGAGGGGGCCGCGCCCTTCGCGCCCGTGGCGATGTCCCGGAGCAAGCGGGTGCCGTCACCGTGCGTGCCGCTGCTCGTCCACAGCTCACTGCCATGGCGGCCATCGTCCGCGGTGAAGAAGAGCTGGTTCGCGCCGGGGAGGGGCTCTTCGATTCGCGCGTCGCCCGGGCCGGGGTGGAGGTCCAGGAGCCTGCTCGCGGTGAGACCACAGGGCTCCCACTGCCGAGGAGGCCGGGAGGGCGCTTCGTTGTGCGACGGTCGCAAGGCGTCCACGGCCGGCAGCTCGCAAGCAACCAGGAGGGGCAGCACCACCGGAAGGCAACGCCAGGGCTTCTTCATCCACGGCTCCATGAGGTCGAGACCACTTTGGAGCGTCAATCTGTGAAGGGTGGGCAGTTGCCCCACCTGCCCGTGAGGCTTGCCAGCGTGTTGTGACCTGACGCTTCACACCTTGCTACGACACACGCTACGCCGCTGTTTCAGTTCTCAAGAAAAAGTTGGAATCATTGAAAAACAGGAGTCACTCCTGGTACTCCCAGGGCACCTCCCCGCGGTACTGGAAAGGTGCACTGTATGCAGCGATGTATCGGCCCTGCCCCTCGGCGTTTGTTGTCCCTCTCCCTCGCCTCCGCGCTCGCGCTCACGCAGGGGTGCCAGCCCACGGAGGAGGAGAGCGTCCCCGTTGAAGAAGCCGCGGTGGGAGAGGTGGCGCAGGCCGCGACCGTCCCGGGCTTCGCGGAGATGCACCACCATATGTTCGCCGAGGAGGCGTTCAGCGGTGGCTGGTTTCACGGCAAGCACACCGGCACGCTGGTGAGCTGTGACGGAGGATTCCCGGAGAGCGATCATGCGCGCGTGCGCATGGATTTGAGCTCCATGCTCAACGTGTGCCCCAACGCGGGCGGGGTGAACCTGAGCGGCATCCCCGTGCTCTCCCAGATGTTCGGCATTGGCGGCGCGGTGGCGTCGGAGATCATCGGGCAGGTGGAGGGGACGGAGGGCGATACGGGCCTGCACCTGGGCCGGATGAACGTGCCCACGCAGTGGCCGCGCTGGGACACCATCGCGCATCAGCAGGCCTGGGAGGGCTGGCTGCGGCAGGCCCACCTGGGCGGCATGTCGCTGGTCACCATCTCGCTGGTGAGCAACGAGTTCCTCTGCAAGGCGCTCCCGTACCAGAACATCAAGCGCCCCTGTGACGAGATGGTGGACGTGGACGTGCAGCTCCAGATGGCGCGTGACTTCGACGCGCGCACGCCGTGGGCGGAGATCGCGCTGTCGCCCGCGCACGCGCGGCAGATCATCGCGTCCGGCAAGCTGGCGATGGTGCTGTCCATCGAGTCGAGCAAGCTCTTCGGCACCAAGAACTGGCAGTCCGAGCTCAACCGCGTCCACGCGCTGGGCGTGCGCTCCATCCAGCCGGTGCACCAGCTGGACAACCGCTTTGGCGGCGCGGCGCCGCACAACGCCATCTTCCAGGTCGCGCAGTTCCTGGAGAACTGCCACGTGGACACGGACTGTGGCCTCACGGGCAACGGCTTCACGCTGGGCTTCGACGTGGACGCCAACTGCAAGAACACCAAGGGCCTGACGGCCGAGGGCAAGGCCCTGGTCGGCGAGATGATGAACAAGGGGATGCTCGTCGACGTGGCGCACATGTCCGAGCGCTCCGTGGACGACACCTACGCCATCGCGCAGGCCCGGACGTACTACCCGCTCTACATCTCCCACGGCCACTTCCGCGAGGTGATGCACCCGGGCCTGGCCGCCAACGAGAAGACGACGCCCGCGTCCATCATCCGGTACCTGCGCCAGACGGGCGGCATGTTCGGGCTGCGCACCGCGCATGACGAGACGCGCGACTACACCCGCACGCCGGTGGCCAACAACTGCCAGGGCTCCACGCGCTCGCTGGCGCAGGCCTATGAGTTCGGCCGCATGGGCCTCAAGGTGAACATGGGCTTCGGCGCGGACCTCAACGGCTTCATCCAGCAGACGCGCCCGCGCTTCGGTGGCCACGGCGCCTGCTCCGCCGGCTTCCCCGCGGAGGCCGCCGCCCAGGCCCACCAGCAGCGCGTGTCCGGCCCGGCGCCGCTGGGGACCGACTTCGACGTGTACGGCCTGGCCCACGTGGGGCTGCTGCCGGACGTGGTGCGCGACCTGAAGAACCTCGGCGTCAACACCACGGGCCTGGAGGGCTCGGCTGAGACGTTCATCCGCATGTGGGAGCGGGCCACGGGCACGCGCACCGGCATGGCGGACGCGGCGACGAACATCGACACCGGCGGCGTGGCCGCGTACGTCCCGAAGGCCACCCGCGAGGCGGCCTATCCCCAGATGTGTGGCCACCGCTACGCGCCGGCCTCCAAGCAGATGGGGGAGAGCTGCCGCTTCGCGCAGGAGTGCGTCAGCGGCGCCTGCAACGCCATGGACGGCTGCTCTGGCCTCACTGGCAGCTGCGTGTGCTCCACGGACAGCGATTGCGGCAGCAGCCAGTACTGCGGCTGGGGCCTCAACGCGGGCAAGTGCCAGCCCAAGAAGGACCGCGGCGCGCTGTGCGCCAGCGGCCGTGAGTGTCTGTCCAACAACTGCCGCTGGACGATGACCTGCGGTTGATGCGCTGCTCCGGCGCGTGCCCCATGGACTTCCGGGGCGCGCGCCGGGTCGCCTCCCGAGTCCGCCGTTCCACGGCGGACCGGTGGCTCAGGGCTTGTGCTTGCTGGCCTCGTCAATCACCTCTTGCTTGGAGAGGGGCTTGAGCGTGCCGTCCGGCTGGCCCTGGAAGTAGTCGAACTGGCTGACGGTGCCCTTGACGAGGTACTCCTGGTCCCGCGCCGAGTTCACCATCGCGCGCTCGCGGAAGGTGAAGTAGGGCTTCTCCGGATCCACGCCGACGCTGGGCATGAGCTGGCGCTCCTCCTCGGTGGGCTTCCAGACGGGCTGCGGACGGGGCTCGGAGCGCAGCACGGCGATGTCATCGAAGCCGGGCTTGATGCTCGTGCGCAGGTCGTGCTGGATGTCGAACTGGTCCAGCACCGCGCTGATTTCGGGGTCCTTGACCGGGTTGGTGACGATGCGGTTCCTGCCGTAGAGCGGGTTGTCGACGAGAGGCCCCGTGGCCTTGCCGTCCACGCCCACCGGCGGGCCACTGAACGACGTGAACGGCGTCTTGCCCTTGACGGACTTCTCGCCATCGACGTGGTCGGACGCGGTGACGGTGGCGCTCTTCCCCGCGGGCTGGAGCTTGCCCAGCTTGTCGATGGCGGACTTCGGGGTGCCGTAGCCCGGCTGGATGGGGTCGAACGCGAAGTTCTCCCGGCGAGACAGCGGGACGTCGTACTTGATGGGCGGCGTCATCGCGTTGTTGCCACCATGGCGGCGATCCTCCGCCTCCATGATGTCGCGCATCAGGTCCATGCTGTTGTTGTGATCCTTGACCTTCTGGGCGATCTGCGACGGCGTCTGGGTGGCCTTCGTGGAGAAGTGCGCGGCCGGCTGCTTGAACAGCTTCGGCGCCTGCTTCGGCCCCGTGTGACTGGCTTCCCGCGCTCCGAGCCGCACCACCGTCGACGCTGCCTTCGTGAAGTTTCCCATGATGTTGACCCCCCCAGGTCAATGAAGCATGAGGTGTGTTTCCTCATGCGTTTGTAGGAATTGTCCTTCACTCGCCCACGAAGTTGCGTGGGGCGTGTCGATTCCCGGGGGGACGCCGGTCAGGTGCGGACGACGCAGCGGAAGCCGATGTGAGACGTCCCGCTGTCCACGGCTTGCGGCGAGCGGGCCGCGGGCCGGTAGCGCAGGCAATAGTTCGGCGCGCACAGGTGGCTGCCACCCTTGAGGACCCGGCGGGGAATCTTCACCTGGGGGAGGCAGGGGTCCAGGCTCCGCTCGGACGAGGCCGGGCCCCGGGGATTGACGGGGATGCAGCAGGGCTTGCCGCCCTGGCTCGTGTGTCGCTCCTGGTACCAGTCGGAGGTCCATTCCCACACGTTGCCGGCCATGTCGAAGAGGCCGTAGGTGTTGGGAGGGAAGCTGCCCACGGGGGACGTGCCCTCGAAGCCGTCCGTGTTGAGGTTCTGCCAGGGGAACTCGCCCTGCCAGGTGTTGGCCATCAGCTTGCCGCCTGGCGCGAACTCGTCGCCCCAGACGTACACCTTGCGCTCCATTCCGCCGCGCGCGGCGTACTCCCACTCCGCCTCGGTGGGCAGCGCCTTGTCCGCCCAGGTGGCGTAGGCGAGCGCGTCCTCGTAACAGACGTGCACCACGGGATGTTGTTCGCGCCCCTCCCAGGTGCTGTCCGGGCCTTCGGGGTGCTTCCAGCACGCGCCCGCGGTGTAGAACCACCACTGCGTCAAATCCCGCAGGTCCACGCGCACGCGCGTCTTCTTGAACACGAGCGAGCCTGGGACGAGCAGCTCCGGTTTCGCGCCGGGGAAGTCCTCTGGATTGAGGGGCCGCTCCGCGACGGTGACGTAGTGGGTGGCGTCCACGAAGCGCGCGAAGTCGGCGTTGGTGACGGGCTGGCTGTCCATCCAGAAGTCCGTCACCGTCACCTGATGCGCGGGGCGCTCCTCTGGATAGTGGTGGTCCGAGCCCATCCAGAACGTCCCGCCCGGGATGTAGACCATGCCGGGCAAGGAGCGGGCCTGTTGCCCCGCGCCGCGCGTCATGGAGTGCTCGTCCTGGGCCGCGACCTCGTCGACGACGTCGATGCTCATGTGCGTGCCTCCCTGGGAAACGTGGGGGGCCGCGAGGCAGGGAACAATCCGGCACCGCGGGACAGGGCTCGTGTCCACGCCGGGGCTTCCCGGCCGGGCCCGGAGGCCAGCGGGCCCGCGCTTGTCAGCCGCCGCGTGCGTCCCCACCGTGGGCTTGGTGCCATCCACGCCGGCACCACCGCGCCATGGACCCGCCAGCGACGCTCACTGACTTCTCCCTGGTGAGGGGAGGCCTGCTGTTCCAGACCGAGCAGCGGCTGCGCAGGGCGCCTCGGCGCCGCTATGACCCGGTGCTCCGGGCGCTGGTGGTCGCGGTGGTCGCCTGGTTCCCGCTGCTGCTGTTCTCGCTGCCCGAGGGCGGCTCCGCCGTGGCGTCGCTCTTCAACGAGCTGCAGGTCCACGCGCAGCTCTTGATTGCGTTGCCCGTGCTGGTGGGCGCGGAGACCTACATCGACGGGCGCCTGCGCTTCGCGGCGCGGCACTTCCTCGAGGCCAACCTGGTGCGGGCCGATGCCCTGGCGACCTTCGACGCGGACGCCCGGAGGGCCATGCGTTGGCGTGACAGCTACCTCGTCGAGGTGCTGCTGCTCCTCCTGGCCTACACGCTGACCTTCATCGCGCCGGCGGATGCCACCCGGTCCTGGACGCTGTCGCCCGATGGCGGGGACTCCTCCATGGCGGGCTGGTGGAACCTCCTGGTGAGCCAGCCCGTCTTCCGATTCCTCGCGCTCCGGTGGGTGTGGCGGGGCGTCGTCTGGAGTGCCTTCCTGCTGCGCATCTCCCGGCTGCCATTGACGCTGGTGCCCACCCACCCGGACATGATGGCGGGGCTGGGGTTCCTTCCCGTCTGCCAGGCCAGCTTCTCGCCGGTGGTGTTCTCCCTGTCCGTGGTGGTGGCCGCGTACACGTCCCGGGTCGTGCCCGCGGGGCTGGCCGCGAACCCAGGGGCCTACGTGATTCCGCTGGCTGTCATCGCGGCGGGCGCGGTGGTGCTGGTGTTCGCGCCCATGGGCTTCTTCGTGCCGCAGCTGGTCCTGGCCAAGCGGCGGTCCATCGAGGGCTTCTCTCCGCTCGCCGCGCGGCACTCACGGCAGTTCGAGCAGAAGTGGTTCGATGGGGGCCCCGACGCGGAGTTGCTGGGCGCGCCCGAGATGTCCTCCCTGGCGGACATCGGCACGGCGTTCACGCTGTCGCGGAAGATGCGGCTGCTCCCCTGGGACCTGGTGGCGCTGCAGGCGGTCATCGGCTCGGCGTTGGCGCCCTTGCTCATCCTGCTGGTGATGGACCGCCAGTTCATCGCCGTCCTCAAGTTCATCCATGACGGGATTGGGTGACGCGGGCGGGGGCCGTGTCGCTCGAGGCCCCGCCCGCCGCTCACTCAGAACGTGGCGCCGAGGTTCAGCGTCGCGTTGTAGCTGGAGCCACTGGCGAACGTGACGTCGGAGATGGGCTGATTCTCCGCGGGCGGCAGCGAAGGGACGAGCTGCTGGTCGAAGAGCAGGTTGTAGTTGGCCCGCAGGTCCGCGGTGAAGGTGCCCGTGTAGAAGCGAAGCCCGGCGCCCAGCGGCACCGCGCCCGCGGTGTCGTCGCGGTAGCCGAGCGCCTCGGCGCCGCGCCGGACGTTGTACCGGTTGATGCCGATGCCGCCGAGGATGTAGGGCTGGATGGGGCTGGCCGTGAGTCCAATCGTGGCCACGGCCTGGCCACCGTTGCGGATGATGTCCGGGTTGCCCACCAGGTCCTCGGTGCCGCGCCGGTCGATCTTGTTGAGGGCGCCGGTGTAGCCCAGCTCGATGCCGAACACGCGAGACGGTTTGAGCGTCGCGGTGGCTCCGTACGCCGCGCCCGGGTCGATGCGAGGCGCGAGCCCCCTGCTGTAGCCTTCCACGCCGCCGCCCACGGTGACCGTGAGTCCGCGCATGTTCGGCTCGTCCTTGGCCAGGGCCGTACCCCCACACAACGCGCCCGCGACGACCAGTGCCTGGATTCGTTTCATCTCAAATGCCTCCGACCGTTTGGGAATGCTCCGAGAGAAGCTGAGACCGAGGACATTCCGGTTCAACCCGGAGCAGCCATGTCGGCCGCGAGCCCTCCCATGGGTGCCTGCACGACGCGCCGCCCGCGCCCCCCGCCCTCCGGGGCGATGGCCCAGGGGCGACGGTTGAACTGGGGGCACGGGGGTTTTATACAGGGGCCGTCGGCGGCTCATGGGGAGCCCGCCGGCCCGGACGAGGCGCGCCGTACCCGGTCAGGACAAGACGACGCGACATCGGGAGTCGTACGTCATGTCCTGGATTCTCCTCGTCATCGCGGGGTTGCTGGAGGTGTGTTGGGCGATCGGGCTCAAATACACCGAGGGTTTCACCCGCCTGGTCCCCAGCGTGCTGACAGGCAGTGCCATCGTCGCCAGCATGGTGTTGCTCGGCGTGGCCACGAAGCACCTGCCCATTGGTACCGCCTACGGCGTCTGGGTGGGCATTGGCGCCACGGGAGCGGCCATCCTGGGGATGGTGCTCTTTCGTGAGCCCGCGACCCCCGCGCGCCTCTTCTTCCTGGCGTTGCTGGTGACCTCCATCGTGGGGCTGAAGGTCACCAGCGGCCGGTAGGCGCGGCCGGGGCTGATTTCGCGAGCGCTGCCTTGGGGTCAGCGCTACACGTTGGGGCCATGAGAGAAGCATTCCTGGCCCCAACGCGGGCTCGGCGGCGCTGGTGGCGGTACTCCTTGATGGCGGTGGCGTTGGGCGCTGGGGTTCTGGGCCTCCTCACCTGGACGACGACCGACGGCCTCGCCGCCTTCGGCGCGAGCCCCGAGGGCGCGAGGCTGGAGCGGATGCGGGCGTCCGCGCGCTACAAGGACGGCGTCTTCACCAACACGGCGGGAGACCGCGCCGCGCTCAACGGGCCGACGTGGAGCACGGTGAAGGAGCTGCTCTTCGGGACGCAGCAGCGCACGCCGCCCGCGGCGCTGCCCATGGAGCGCGACGTGGCCGCGGCGCTGGCGAAGCCGCCGGAGACGGGGCTGCGCGTGACGTGGCTGGGGCACTCCACGTTGCTGGTGGAGGTGGATGGCTTCCGCGTGCTCACCGACCCCGTCTGGGGCGAGCGCGCGTCGCCGTCCACCCTCGCGGGGCCCAAGCGCTTCCATCCGCCCCCGCTGCCGCTGGAGGCGCTGCCGGACGTGGATGCGATCCTGATCTCGCATGACCACTACGACCACCTGGACATGCCCACCATTCGCGCCCTGGCGTCGCGCAAGGTGCCGTTCTACGCCCCGCTGGGCGTGGGGGCGCACCTGGAGAAGTGGGGCGTGCCGTCCGAGCGCGTGGTGGAGCTGGACTGGTGGCAGGAGGTCTCGCTGGGGGAGGGCCGGCTCCGCGTGGTCGCCACGCCCGCGCAGCACTTCTCCGGCCGGGGGCTGTCGGACCGGAACAGCACGTCCTGGACGTCCTGGGCGCTGCTGGGGGCGCAGCACCGCGTGTTCTTCAGTGGCGACACCGGGCTCACGGACGAGTTCGAGGAGGTGGGGCGGCGCTTCGGCCCCTTCGACGTGGCCATGTTCGAGGTGGGCGCCTTCCACCCGTCCTGGGGGAGCATCCACCTGGGGCCCCACCAGGCCTTGAAGGCGCACGAGATGGTGAAGGGGCGGACCCTGCTGCCCATCCACTGGGGCACGTTCAACCTGGCGCTGCACGACTGGGACGCACCTGCCAACGAGCTGGTGGCCGAGGCGCGTGAGCGGGGCGTCTCACTGCTCACGCCCATCCTGGGCCGCCCGGTGGAGCCGACGAAGGAGCGCGCCGAGACGGCCTGGTGGAGCACCGTGGGAGCCACGGTCGCGGGCGACGCGCCTTGACGCGCCGCCTGCCTCGCCATGGAGACGGAGCCGCACGGGGCGCGATGGTCGCTCCCCGTGCCCGGGGGGCTCAGGACTTCGAGGTCGCGATGTCGAAGTGCGCCACGTCCTCGCGCGCGCCCAGGCCCGCGTAGAGCCCGACGGCGGGCGCGTCCGCCGCGTCCGCCTGGACGAAGATGAAGGGGATGCCTCGGTCCGCGGCGACCTTCTTGAGCTGCGTGAACAGCTCGGTCGCGATGCCCTGGCGCCGGAACGGCGGGGCGATGGCGAGGTCATACACGTAGAGCTCGCTGCACCGCCGCTCGAGCTTCGGGAGCTCATAGGCCACGAGCCCGCCGACCACCTGTCCGTCGACCCGCGCCACCAGGACGACCGTCTCCTCGCGGCCCAGGATGGCGCGCAGGTAGTCGTCCTCCGGAGGCTGGGCATAGGCCTCCGGGTCCTCGAACGCCACCGCGAAGACGGCGTTCAACTCCTGCATGAGCGTCAGGTCGGCGTTCGCGGAGCGAAGCCGCTGGTAGGTGGTCTCTGGCATGGTGTTCCCTCGGGGTGTGCGAGCCGTGCGTGGGGTCGACTGTAACACCCGCGTCGCGCGCCGGTACTCGAATGGTGCGCCCCTGAGCACAAAGCCTTGCATGTGTCCATGTGTTCGAGCGCATGTCTGGATTTGGCTCGGCGCCGTTCATGTCCGGCGTGAAATTTCATTGGCAGAGCAGCGTCCTGCGTCTGTGGCGTAGTGGTTTCCCGAGGGATTGCACCCCCGCACGCGGGCGCCCACAATGCGCCGCTTCTGAACTGTTGGATGGAGCATCATTTCCCGTTGAGCGCCCGAAACGGGCGGGGCCGGATGCGACTCTCTCTCACGCACAAGATCACCTTGGCGCCCATCGTCGTGGCGCTGCTGTTCGTCCTCCTCTCCCAGGGATACACGGTGCCTCGGCTCCAGGAGGCCTTCGAGGCCCAGGGCCGGGAGCTGAGCGGCGCGCTGCCCACGGTGCTGGCCTCCGCGCTGGCGGATGGCATGAAGCGCCACGCGCACGGGGAGGTGCAGCAGACGCTGGAGGCCGTGGCCCGGCATGGTGGCGTGGCCTACGTGGCGGCCTTCGACGCGGACGGCGCGATCGTGGGCGTGGCCGGTGAGAAGGCGCAGGTGCTCCGCGACGCGCGTGAGCGGTTGCTGGCGTCGGAGGACGGGCTGGTCCTCCAGGATGGCGCGACCGAGCTGCAGGACCTGATGGCGCTCGTGCCGGGCGGCGCGGGCCGCGTCCACGTGGGTTTCGACCGGACCCAGGCCCGCGGCCGGGTCGAGGGCGCGCTCTCCAACGTGGGCATCGTGGCGCTGGTGGCGCTGCTGGTGTTCACGGGCGCCGCCTTCGTCATCAGCCGCGCCATCGTCTCGCCGCTGGTCAAGCTGGAGGCGGTGGTGCGGCGGATCGCCGTGCACGGTGACCTGCGGGAGGTCATCCGCATCGACTCGAACGACGAGGTGGGCCAGCTCGCGCGGGCCGTGGGCCTGCTGGTGGGCAAGCTGAAGGACCTGCTGCACCAGCTCCAGTCCTCCACGGAGCTGCTCAGTGACTCGGTGATGGGCCTGACGGAGTCCGCGGAGCAGCAGAACGAGATGGTGACCCGCCACGCCGCCGCGCTCCAGGAGACGCAGGTGACGGCGCAGGAGATTCGTCAGACGGCGCTGCTCGCGTCAGGCTCCGCCGAGTCCGTCATCCAGGTGGCCGAGCGCGCCGAGCAGCTGAGCCGCACGGGCGAGGAGTCGGTGGCGGCCAGCATCGATGGCATGGAGGACGTGCGCAATCAGGTGGCGGAGATCGCCGCGCGCATCACCGCCCTGGGGGAGCGGACGAAGCAGATCAGCGGCATCACCGAGACGGTGAAGGACCTGGCGGACCAGTCCCATCTGCTGGCCGTCAACGCGGCCATCGAGGCGGCGCGCTCCGGTGAACATGGCCAGGGCTTCGCCGTGGTGGCCCGGGAGATTCGGGTGCTGGCGGACCAGTCCATCCGCGCCACCAATCAGGTGCGCCGCATCCTCCTGGACATCAACCAGGCCATCATCGGCACCGTGGAGATCACCGCCGAGGGCACCGAGCGCATGGAGGCGGGCCTGGCGCAGGTCCGCACGTCCGGTGACACCTTGAAGCAGCTCACCACCATCGTCGAGGACAGCACCGCGGCGGCGCGGCAGATCGCGCGGACCGTGAGCCAGCAGGCCACGGGCATCGAGCAGATCTTCACCGCGGTGAATGAGCTGAACACGCTGATGACGGACACGGTGTCCCGCATCTCCACGACCAGCGACGCCGCGGACTCCTTGAAGATGCTGTCCGAACGTGTGTCCCAGGTCGTGCGCGCCTACAACGTCTGACGCGGACGCGTTTCGCGGTCTCCTGTGCGCGGCGCGCGGGTCGCCAGGGCTACTTCGCGGTCTTGGGGCGCCGGGCCGTGGGGCGGCGCCGCTTCGCCCGTGGATGCACCTGGTCGCTTCGGCAGACGTGAACGTGGAGGAAGCGCTGGAGCTGGGAGAGCGCCAGGTCGTGGTCCTCGTCGCTCTCCGCCGCGCAGCAGTCGCTCAGCACGGTGAGCTTGTACTCGTGCATGTGGGCGTCATGGGCGCTGAAGAAGATGCACAGGTTGGTGGCGAGCCCCGCGAGGATGAGCTTCTTCGTGCCCAGGTGGTCCAGGAGCGGCACCAGGGACGTGGCGAAGAAGGCCGAGTGCTTGGGCTTGAGGATGAAGTAGTCATCCGGCTGGGGCTTGAGGGCGCGGGCGACGTCCCGGCCCCGGATGCCGGGCCGGGTGCAGTGGGTGTAGATGTCGCGGAAGTTGCTGCGCCAGTAGCCGAAGTTGTCGTTGACGTAGATGACCGGGACGCCGGCCCGCCGCATGCTGGCCGCGAAAGGGCCCAGGCGCTTCACCATCCGGAGGGCCCAGGGGAGCACGGCTTCGCCACCTGGGAACTCGAGGTCGTTGATGACGTCGATGATCAACAGCGCCGTGTCGGAGCGTTGACCGCTGGACGTCCGCTTCCGTGCCTTCCGGGTCCTGCCCTGCTGCGTCGCCACATCCACCCCACCGTCAGGAGGCTGCTCCGCGGAAGGGTAAGCACGGCCTGTGGGGACGGCGAGCCGCCCATGCTCAGGTGTGATGCCACGCTACGGGGCTGCTGAAGGATTCCATCGGCCAGTCGGTTTCCCTCCAGGCTGTCCGCCATGAGTGTCAGCATGGGTGCCAGGGGGTGGCGCGTGCGTGCTGGCCTTTGGGTTCTTTGCGCCGTCTTCATCGTCACGGGCTGTGCTGGAAGCGAACCGTCGACTCGCAGGGGTTCTCTTCACCTGCGCTCATCGCGGATGGGGGACAGAGACGGGGCTGCGGCCACATCGGCTCCTGCTGACGGGGCGGCCCGTTCGCGCGGCCTGCGGAGTGGTGAATTCAGCGCGCTCGTACGTGGCGCGGGAGTGGAGGCACTCGAAGGATGGCCCGGTAGCGAGGGCTCGCTGACGCCCATGCTGGCAGCGAGGTTGTTGGAGGCATTGGGTCAGGAGGATGTGACGCTCGGGCAGTTCCCGGCCCGCATGGCTGTTGGGTACATGCTGCGCGAGGTGTTGACCGCGGGAGCGGTGTCTCGCGCCGAATTGGACCTTCGCGCGGAGCGCTTCGCGCATCTGGCGGTCCTTCGGCCAGACGGCTACCTCGCATGGGTGCGCAGTGGGAAGACGCAGCAACGTGTGAGCGCCGTGGAGTGGAAGGATGGGACCTTCCGGGCGGGGCAGTTCGCGCTGGGGGTCTTCTACTCAGGGCGGGGCGGGGTCTTTCGGGAGCTGAACGGCCGACTGCAAGAGTCGGGGCACGGCGCCTTCGCTGACGTCCACGATGATGCGGACTACGTCAGCCGCACACTCGACGGTGCCGAGGAGGCTTTCGTTGGGCTCGCCCTCGCGGTGGGGCAGTTCTTCTCGACATCGCCCGTTGAAAACATGGCGGCGCTCCAGCGCATGCCCGCCGCCGTGGCGGCGCTGATTTCCTCGTCGCCTGAATACCTGCAGCGCTTCCGGTACATGACGCGTGGAGAGCAGGTGCAGGCCGTCTCCCGGCTGGCGACGGGGCTTCTCACCACCTGGGGCACGGCGTCCTCCGTGAGTCGCACGCTGCATGGTGCGCTGGTGGGAGTCGAGGGGTCGGTGCCGGTGTTGTCGCTGTCTGCCGAGGGCGTTTTGGTGCTGGAGCGTGTCTCCGTACCCGCGAGGCAAGTCGTGGCGGTCCTGAGTGGCGGACCTGGTGCGGCCATCATCCTCCAGCGCGCCAATGCCGCGGCGCAGGGCGCCGGCGCGCCCGAGGGCCCAGGGCATTGGGGGCCCGCGAAGGAGTCCATGTCTCCTCGCGCGCGGCGTTACCAGGAGCAAGTCTCTGGGCGACCGGCAGACGAAGCGTACTGGGTGCGGAACGTCAAATTCGATGGTTTCGAGAGCGGCGTCTTGCTGGAGGCCAAGGGACCTGGCTACGCGAACAAGTTCCTCGACAACCTGAAGCCCAAGATCTGGTTCGAGGGGTCGGGAGCCAGGGCTCTTGTCGAACAAGCTCAGCGTCAGTTGGCTGTGACGCCCAGGGGCGTACCACTCAGGTGGTGCATCGCTGAGGAGAAAACGGCCGAAGCCATTCGACTCCTCTTCCAGAAGGAACGGGTCATCGGGATAGAAGTCATCTATGTCCCCCCCTTGTAGGAGGAGCCCCGCTGATGCCCGCCGCTTTCCACGAGGAGGAGACGTTTTTCGCCGGTGCCTACTGGGGCGCCCGCCGGGAATCCGCGGCAGCATGTGCCCAGCGCGCGGAAGCGCTCTTCGTCACGGTGGCGAACGTCGACCCGGCCTTCAGTCAATGGTTTCGCCAAGGCAAGTCGCGGAAAGACGCGCTGCTTCGCCCCATCGCGCCCACCCGCGAAGCGCTCGAGAAGCTCATCCGCGATGGCAGGGACCGGGTCGTTGAGGAGCTTGGTTTTCGCTTCAGTGGATGGAACGGCGCGAGCGACGATCAGGACGGCAGCGCGTTCAACGTGACGTGTGGCGGATACTCCGAGCGCGTGGGCAATGCTTGCGTGTTCGAGCTCCCGAGCAGAGGGCCGAATGCAGACCGGGTGTTGGTGGCGCCGATTCTCACCGGCCTCGTGAGATGCCTGGCGACCGCGTGGGAGCCCGATTTCGCTGTCGGCATGTCGTCCGAACATCTTCAATCTGTCGACCCAGGGGACCCTGCCGCGCTCAGAATCGGGTGGGTGACATACATCGCCAGGCGGCGGGGCCGGGTGCCGCTCTTGCCGGCACCTGTTCGAATCGAGCCCGTCGAAGACAAGGGGACACTCATCGTCCTCACCCCAGAGCGCTTTACGGCCAGGAGCCCGGAGCACCTGGCGCTGGCCGCGCGGGTGACAGAGCTCCTGGACCGCGCTGGCCTCGTGCGTCCCGTCTAGTCCAACCCCTCCTCGCGCGAGCCGGGCTCAACGGCGCTCAGCGGTCTTGTAGCGCAGGCGCTTCATGGCCTCGAAGCGGGCCCGGTCCCGGGGCGGGGTCGTGGCGACCAGCCCGTCGAGCATGCGCTTCGAGCTTTCGTAGATCTCCTCCACGGCGCGTTCGAAGGCGTCTGTGTTCGCCTTCGAGGGCGCGCGTGTCCCGGCGATCTTCCGGACGAACTGGAGCGCCGCCGCCCGGATGTCGGCGTCGGTGGCGGGGGGCGCGAAGTTGAAGAGGGGCTTGATGTTCCGGCACATGCCCCCAGGCTAGAGCGTGGCCAGGAAACTGGCCACGCCCTGTCTCGCTCACCCCGGGCTGCCCTCCTGCCGAGGGGCCCCTCCATCGAACCAGGCGTACACCGTGGGCAGCACCAGCAGGGTGAGCAGGGTGGACGTGAAGAGCCCCCCGATGACCACCGTGGCCAGGGGTTTCTGGACCTCCGCGCCCGCGCCCGTGGAGAAGGCCATGGGGAGGAAGCCGAGGGACGCCACCAGGGCGGTGGTCAAAACGGGCCTCAAGCGGAGGTGCGCCGCGTCATGGGCCGCCTGCAGGGGCTCCAGCCCGTCCTGCCGCAGCTTCCGGATGCTCGCGACGAGCACCAGCCCGTTGAGCACCGCCACACCGAACAGCGCGATGAACCCCACCGCCGCGGAGATGGACAGCGGCATGCCTCGCACCAGCAGCGCCAACACCCCTCCGGTGATGGCGAAGGGGATGTTGAGGTAGATGAGCAGGGCGGGGCGCACCGCGTTGAACGTGGTGTAGAGCAGCACGAAGATGAGCAGCAGGGTGAGCGGCACCACGAAGGCCAGCCGGCGTGACGCGGACTGGAGGTTCTCGAACTGGCCGCCCCAGTCCACCCAGTAGCCCGTGGGCAGCTTCACGTCCCGCGCGATGACCTGCTCGGCCTCCGTCACGAAGCCCTGGAGGTCCCTGCCGCGCACGTTGGCCTCGATGGTGAGCCGGCGCTGGATGTTCTCCCGGCTCACCTGCGCCGGCCCGTCCTCGACGACGACCCGCGCGAGCTGCGACAGCGGGATGAGCTGCCCCGTGGGGCTGGTGATTCGGAGCGCCTCGAGCCGCTCCACGCTGTCCCGCGCGCCAGGCGCGAAGCGGACCTGGAGCGCGAAGCGCCGCGAGCCCTCCACCACCGTGCCCACCTCCTTGCCGCCGATGGCCTCGATGGTGTCCAGCACCTGGCGGACGTTGATGCCGTAGCGCGCGATCGCCTGCCGGTCGATCTGGATGCGCGCCACGGGCAGCCCCGCCACCTGCTCCGCCTTCACGTCCGCGGCGCCCGGGACCTTCGACAAGGCCGCCGCGAGCGTGTCGCCCGTCTGTTTCAGCACCTCCAGGTCCTCGCCATAGAGCTTGAGCGCGACGTCGGAGCGCACGCCCGCGATGAGCTCGCTGACGCGAAGCTCGATGGGCTGCGAATAGCTGAACAGGCTGCCGGGGACCTCCTTGGCCAGGGCCTCGTTGAAGTGGGCGATGAGCCCTTCGCGGTCCTTCGCCGTCGTCCAGTCCTCGTGCGGCTTGAGCATGACGAAGATGTCGCTGATTTCGACCCCCATGGGGTCGGTGGCGATCTCCGCGCGGCCGGTGCGGGAGACCACCGTGGTGACCTCCGGGAAGCGCTTGAGCACCGTCTCGATGAGCCCCGTCTGCCGGACGGACTCCTCCAGGGAGACGGAGGGGACGCGCCAGGCCTGGATGGCGATGGCGCCTTCGTCCAGGCGGGGGATGAACTCCGCGCCGAGGAACGGCACGGTGGCCAGGCTGGCCACCAGCAGCCCCGCGGCGACGCTGACCACGACGGTCCGCTTCCGGAGGCACCAGGCCAGCGCGGGTTCGTAGACGCGGCGCGCCCCCGTCACGATGAAGCTCTCCCGCTCCTGCGTCTTCCGGGGCAGGAGGACGGACGCGAGCGCGGGGACGAAGGTGAGAGAGAGGACGAAGGCTCCGGCCAGCGCGCAGATGACGGTGATGGCCATGGGCTTGAACATCTTCCCCTCGATGCCGCTGAGGGCGAGGATGGGCAGGTACACCACGCCGATGATGACCTCGCCAAAGGCGGCGGCCTGCCGGACCTCCACCGCGCTGTGGTAGACGACGTCGTCGCGCTCCTCCAGCGTCAGCTCGCGGCCCAGCGCGTGGCTGCGCTCCGCGATGTGGCGCACGGCGTTCTCCACGATGATGAGCGCGCCGTCGACGATGAGCCCGAAGTCGATGGCCCCCAGCGACATCAGGTTGCCGGAGACGCCCAGCGCGCGCATGCCGATGAAGGCGCAGAGCATGGACAGCGGAATGGCCGCCGCGGCGAGCAAGCCCGCGCGGAGGTTCCGGAGCATGAGGAACAGCACGACGATGACCAGCAGGCCGCCCTCGAGGAGGTTGGTCGCCACCGTCTGGATCGTCTTCCGGACCAGGTCGGTGCGGTCATAGAAGGTGTCCAGCGTGACGCCGGGCGGGAGGGAGGGGCGGATGCGCTCCACCTCGGCCTTCACGGCGTTGACCACCTCGCGCGAGTTCTGACCGATGAGCATCATGACGATGCCGGTGACCACCTCGCCCCGCCCATCGCGAGTCACGGCGCCCTGGCGGACCTGCGGCGCGAAGGTCACCTCGGCCACGTCGCGAACGAAGACGGGCACGCCCTGGTCCGAGGTGGCGAGGACGATGACGCGAATGTCCTCCAGCGACTCGACCAGGCCTTCGCCGCGGACGAGCACCTGCTCCGGGCCGCGGGCGATGGAGGCCCCGCCCGCGTTGGCGTTGTTCTGCGCCAACGCCTCGAAGAGCCGCGACAGGGACAGGCCGTACGCGGAGAGCCGCGCCGGGTCCACCTGCACTTCGTACGTCTTGAGCTCGCCCCCGAAGGCGTTGACCTCGACCACGCCCGGGACGGCGCGCAGGCGAGGGGAGATCTGCCATTCCAGGATGCTGCGCAGCTCCATGGCGCTCTGGCCCTGGCCGCGCACCTCGAACTGGTAGATTTCGCCCAGGCCGGTGGAGATGGGGCCCATCTCCGGCGAGCCGTACCCTTCGGGGATGTCCTCCTTCGCGGAGGCCAGCCGCTCCTGGATGAGCTGGCGCGCGAAGTAGATGTCGACGTGCTCCTTGAAGACGATGGTGACGACGGAGAGGCCGAACTTGGAGACCGAGCGAATCTCCTCGGTGTCCGGGAGGCCGCTCATCGCCGTTTCGACGGGGATGGTGATGAACCGCTCGACCTCCACGGGGCCGAGCCCCGGTGACGAGGTGAGGACCTGCACCTGGACGTTGGTGACGTCGGGGACCGCGTCGATGGGCAGGTGGCGCAGGGCGTTCAACCCGAAGCCGATGAGCACCCCGGTGAGGATGAAGACGAGGACGCGGTTCTGGATGGAGAAATGAATGAGCCGGTCGAACATGGCGGCCACCTAGTGGGAGTGGCCTTCGCCCATGCTCTCCTTGGAGAGCTCGGACTTGAGGATGAAGGCGCCCTGGGCGACGTAGCGCTCACCGGCCGCGAGCCCGGTGAGCACCTCCACCTCGCTGGCGGAGCTGGCGCCTGTCGTCACCTCGCGGGGGCGGAACTGCGTCTCCGAGAGGGGGACGAAGACGACCTGTTCCCCCGCCACCTGCTGGATGGCCTGCCGGGGCACCACGACGCGGTGGTTCGCGTTCCGTCCCTCCCCGGGCGCCTCGGCTTCGGTGGCGATGGTGGCCTGGGCGAACATCCCGGGCTTGAGCCGCCGGTCCGCGTTGCCCACCACCACCCGGACGGGGATGGTGCGCGTCTTCTCGTCGACGATGTCTCCGATGTAGCCCACTTCGCCCGCGAACTCCTGACCGGGGAGCGCCTGGACGGTGAGGGCCACACGCTGCCCCGTGCGGACGCGTGAGAGCTGGGACTCGGCGAGGTCCAGCATGGCCCAGAGCTGGGAGAGGTCGGCGACGGTGAACAGGGGCGTGGTGGCCTCCACGGCCTGTCCCAGCGTGCCTTGAATCTCCACCACGGTGCCGTCCAGCGGGCTGACGGCGGGGAAGCGCGAGCTGTAGTGGTCATTGGCTCGCAGCAGGGAGATCTCCTTGTCGGAGAGGCCCAGGGCGTGGAGCCGGCCGTCCGCGGCGTTGGTCTCGGCCTGGGCGGTGACGAAGGCGCTCTCGGCCTCCCGCATCTCCCGCTCGCTGGTGATGCCCTTCGCGAGCAGCTCCTGCTCCCGCTTGTAGTTCGCCTCGGCCACGCGCGCCTTGGTCGCGGCGGAGAGGAAGTCCGCCCGGGCCTGCCCCAGCTCCGGGCTGTCCAGGTACCCGAGCACCTGGCCGCGCTTCACCTTCTGCCCCAACACGACCCCGAGCGTGTCGAGCCGCCCGGGGACGCGCGAGGCCACCTTGGCCACGCCGCCCTGGGTGAAGGTGATGCGCGCGGGCACCACGAGGCCGGAGACCAGGGGCTTCACCTGGGCCGTCGCCAGCTCCAGGCGCGCAGCGCGGACGGCCTCGGGCGTGAGCGTGACGCGCGCGTCGTGCCCCGTCGCCGCGGCGTCCTTGCCGCCCCGGGGCGCGTGGTCGTCATCGTGCGCGGCGCCGGGCGCGTGGGCGTGGGGCTTCTCCGAACAACCCGCCGCGAGGAGGGCTCCTGCGAGGAGGAGGGCTGGAATCATGGACGCGGCGTTCATTGAAGACCTCCCACGGCCTTGATGAGCTGGGCGTTGGCGGCGTTCAGCTCCTCGAGCGCCTCGATGTAGCCGCGGCGCCCATCGAGCGCCTCGCGCCGGATGATGAGCAGCTGCAGGTAGTCCACCTTGCCGGCGCGGTATGCCTCGGTGACGAGGCTCAGGTTCTCCTGGAGCGCGGAGAGCACGTCGGCGCCGTAGACGCTCGCCGTGGCCTGGGCGGCGCGGTACCGGTTCAGCGCCAGCTCGACTTCGGTGCGAACGAAGCGCTCGGTGGCGGCGAGCCGCTGTTGCGCCTGACGCTCGCGCGCGAGGCTCGTGCCTTTGCCCGCAGGGTTCCGGTTGAAGAGCGGGAGGTCGATGCTGAGCGTCCCCTGGACGATGGTGTCGTTCTCCTCGCGGCCATAGCTCACCCCGACGCTGGGCCGTGGCAGGGCGTCGCGGCTGGCGAAGCGGACCTCCGCCTGCGCGGCTTCCCAGTCCGCCCGCGCGGCCTGGAGGTCCTGCCGCTGCCGCGTGGCCTGCTCGACGAGCTCGGTGATGGCGGGAGGGGCCACCACCACTGTGCTGAGCTCACCCTCGGGCATGACGTCCTCGCTCGCGTCCAGGTTCAGCAAGAGCTTCAGCTCCGCCAGGGATTGGATGCGCTGCTGGGTGGCGCGGACCTTCTCGCGCTGGGCGCGGCCGAGCTCCACGCGCGCGATGTTCACCTCGATGTGGGACGCGGCGCCGGCCTTGAGCCGTTCCTCGGCCGTCTTGCGGCCTTCCTCCGCCAGCGCCAGACCGTCCTCGCTCAGCCGCAGCGCGCGTTCGGCCGCGAGCGCCCGGCCGAAGGACTGGCGGACCTCGGCGGCCAGGTCGACCTTGAGGGCCTCGAGCCGGGACTGACTCGCGGCGGCGGTGGCGCGCGCTGCGTCCTTCCGTGCCCCGCGCTGGCCGAAGACCTCCAACTGCTGGCTCACACCCAGGTTGAGCTCAACCGTGTTGCCCTCGTCGCGGAACCGGGGCCCCGCGGCGGCCTGGAGCTGCGGGTTGCTTTGCAACAGGAGGGAGGCGCCCTCCAACTGTGCCCGGGCGGCGGCGGCATCGGCCCGTCCCTCGATGAGGCGAGGGCTCTGTTCGAGCGCGAGCGCGACGGATTGCTGCATCGTCAAGGGGCGGGCCGCGAGGGCCGCCATGGGGGTGAAGAGCAGGGCGCTGATGAGTCGAAGGCGAAGGGCTGGAGACACGTGGCGCGTACCTCGAAGGGGAGGGCAGGCCCGCGGAGTCGTGGCGCGAGGCGGCGTGCGGGGACTGGCGCCATCCGGTGCCAGGACCCGCACGGCCGTCGGCGCCGACAACCGCCAAGGCGTGACGAGAGGAGGCGATGGCATGTGCGCGCCCGCGTGGAGCGCCCATGGGGCCTCGAGAAAGGATGGCGCCGGCAGGCCCGTTCCCGGGGACGCGTTCCCGCTCACGCTGGCGCACAGCCGCCCGCGTGGACGTGAGGCATGCCTCACGCGTCCCAGGCCCGGAGGACCTGACTGGCGATCAGGCGGTTATGGGCGGACGCAGGAGCCGAGGGCTGACGGCCTCCGCTGCTTGCTGCGGCGTGCCGGCGATCTTCGGGGGCGCTCCCCGCGCGACCCAGAACGTGACGACCGAGGAGACAGGCGTGCTGACCTGACTGGGGCAGCAACCGCACTGATGATCCGTCGGGCCACAGCCGTGCTCCCGGCCGAGGTCCCCCAAATCGGATTCATCCTCTTCGGAGTGGGCGACGTGTCCCGTGGCGGCGTAGTGCACGGCCAGCTCGACGGCCTCCCCGAAGGAAGGCACGAGCCCGTGTACGAGCACCAGCATCAGCAGGACGCGCATCACGACGCCTTCGTAATGCCGTTGGCGTGGGAGTGCAAGACGCCTGCGTCGATGCGTGTCGGCTGCCGGGCGCCGAAGACCGAGTAGAGGACCGGGAGCACCAGCAGGGTGAGCAGGGTGGAGGACAGGACGCCGCCAATGACCACCGTGGCCAGCGGCCGTTGGACCTCCGCGCCGACGCCGGTGTTGAGCGCCATGGGGACGAACCCGATGGCGGCCACCGCCGCGGTCATCAGCACCGGGCGCAGCCGGGACACGGCCGCCTGGCGGAGGGCGTCACCCAACTCCAGCCCTTGCTCCAGCAGACCGCGCACCCGGGAGACGAGCACCATGTCCCCCAGGACGGACACGCCAGACAGGGCGATGAACCCGACGGCGGCGGAGATGGAGAAGGGCAGGCCCCGCGCGAAGAGCGCGAGCACGCCCCCCACGAGCGCGAAGGGGACACCGGCGAAGATGCGCAGGGCGTCCAGGACGCGCTGGTAGGTGATGTAGAGCAAGAGGAAGATGAGGGCCAGGGCGACGGGCACGACGATGCTCAGCCGCGCCCGGGCGCGTTCGAGGTGCTCGAACTGGCCGCCGTAGCGAAGGAAGTAGCCTTCGGGCAGCGCCAACCGTTCGTCGAGCGTGCGGCGCACCTCCGCGACGAAGCCGCCCAGGTCCCGGTCGCGCACGTTGGCCTGGATGACCAGCCGCCGTTGTCCCCACTCGCGTTGGAGGGTGGTGGGGCCGGTGGTCTCGCGGAGGGTCGCCAGCCGTCCCAGCGGCACGCGCTCGCCGCCGGGTGCGGCCACGGGGATGGTGGCGAGCTTGGCGGGGTCCTGGCGGTACGATTCGGACAGGCGCACGGCCAGGTCGAAGCGCCGTTCACCCTCGCGCACCTCGCCGACGATGCGCGTGCCCACCGCCTCCACGACGTCGAGGACCGCGCGGGTGGGGATGCCGTAGCGGGCCACCGCCGCCCGGTCCACGGTGATTTCGAGCACGGGCTGGCCCGTCACCTGCTCCACCGTGACGTCCGCGGCGCCCGGGATGGCGCGGACCAGCGTCTCCAACTCGCGGGCCTTGGCCTTGAGCAGCTCCAGGTCGTCGCCAAAGAGCTTGATGCCCACGTCGCTGCGCACGCCCGCGATCATCTCGTTGACGCGCATTTCAATGGGTTGGAGGAAGGCCATGCGCATGCCGGGGAGGTCCGCCAGCTCGGCCTTCATTTCGTTCACCAGCTCCTCCTGGGTGCTGGCGCGCTTCCATTCACCCCGGGGTTTGAGGGTGATGAACACGTCGGACAACTCGATGCCCATGGGGTCGGTGGCCACCTCCGCCGTACCGGTGCGCGTCCACACGCGCTGGACCTCGTCGGGGAACCGGGAGCGCAACACCCGCTCGATCTGCGTGCCATAGCGGATGGACTCCGTGAGGGAGACCTCCGCCAGCCGCACGGTGTTGATGACGAGCGTGCCTTCGGACAGCCGGGGGACGAACTCGCTGCCCAGGCGCGTGGCGGCGACGGCCGCGGCCACGACGAGGAGCACGGCGGTGGTCAAGGTGAGCCGCGCGTGGGTCAGCGCCCATTCGAGCACGGGCCGGTAGGCGCGCTGGAGCCAGCGCACCCGCCTGGGTTCGGCGTGCACGCCTCCGCCGCCCCGCTGCAACGCGAAGGAGGCCAGCACCGGCATCAGCGTCATGGACAGGAGCGCGCTGCCCAGCAACGCGAAGATGACGGTGAGCGCCATGGGGCGGAACAGCTTCCCTTCCACACCCTCCAGGGCCAGGATGGGCAGGTAGACGACCATGATGATGAGCTCACCGAAGAGCGTGGGCTTGCGCACCTCGACCGCGGCGTCGCGCACCACCTCCAGCAGGGAGCGTCCGTCCCGGGCCTCGGCGAGCCGCCGCTCCGCGTTCTCCACCAGGATGACGGACGAGTCGACGACGAGCCCGAAGTCGATGGCGCCCAGCGACATGAGCGTGCCGGCGATGCCGAAGCGCAGCATCGCGTTGAAGGCGAACAGGAGGGACAGCGGGATGGCCGCGGCCACGATGAGGCCCGCGCGCCAGTTGCCCAGGAACACGAAGAGCACCGCGATGACCAGCAGCGCGCCTTCCAGCAGGTTGGTGCGCACGGTGCGCAGCACGAGGTCCACCAGCTCCGTGCGCTGGTAGACGGGCTCTACGTGGACGTCGTGGGGCAGCCGCCGGGTGATGTCCTCCAAGCGCTGGGCCAGCGCCTGCGTCACCGTGTGGGAGTTTTCGCCAACGCGCATGAAGCCCAGGCCGAGGACCACCTCGCCTTCGCCATCCGCGGTGGTGGCGCCGCGCCGGATTTCATGGCCCACCTCGACGCGGGCCACGTCCCGGATGCGCACGGGAACGCCCTGGCGCGCCGCGATGACCACCTCCTCGATGGCGCCGCCGTCCGTGAGCCGTCCGACGCCCAGCACCAGCGTGGCCGCGCCCCCGCGCTCCAGGGCGCCTCCGCCGACGTTGGCGTTGTTCTCCTCCAGCGCCCGGTAGACGTCGCCCAGGGAGAGGTTGAACTGCTGCAGGCGGCGCGGATCGACGATGACGTGCCACTGCTTCTCCTCGCCGCCCCACGCGTTCACCTCCGCCACGCCGGGCACGCTGCGGAGCTGGGGCGCGATGACCCAGTCATGCAGGGTGCGCAGCTCCTCGAGCCGCTTCGTCCGGCTCTTGACCAGATAGTGGAAGACCTCGCCCAGGCCGGTGGCTTCGGGCCCGAGCGTGGGCGGCGCGATGCCCGCGGGCAACTGCACCCGGCCCAGCCGCTCGGCGACGCGTTGCCGGGCGAACCAGAGGTCCGTGCCGTCCTCGAACTGGAGGGTGACCTGGGAGAGGCCGAACTTGGAGAGGGAGCGCAGCTCGCTGACCCGCGGGAGGCCCGCGAGCGCCTGCTCGACGGGGACCGTGAGCTGCCGCTCCACCTCCACGGGCGTGAGCGCCGGCGCGACGGTGTTGACCTGCACCTGGGTGGGCGTGGTGTCGGGGAGCGCGTCGATGGGCAGGGCGCGGAAGGCGAGCAGGCCCGAGACGACGAGGGCCGCCGTGGCGACGAGGACCGCCCCTCGGTGGGACAGGGACCATTCGATGACCCGGGTGAGCATGGCGGCTACTCGTCCCCCACCGTCTCACAGCAGCCCGCGCCAATGGAGTCCTTGAGGATCTCCGTCTTGAGCAGGAAGGCGCCGGTGGTGACGACCTCCGCGCCCTCCGTGAGGCCCTGGAGGACCTCCACCTCCTCGCGCGTGTGGGCGCCCAGCTCCACCCCCACGGGCTCGTAGAGTCCTGGCTTCTTCCGGACGAACACCAGCGTCTGGCCCTCGGCGCGCTGGATGGCGGCGTGGGGGACCATCAGCGCGTCATGCTCGGCGGCGACCTGGATGCGGGCCTGGAGGAAGAGCCCGGCCTTGAGCGCTCCGTCCGGGTTGGGCAGCTCGACGCGGGCGCGCACCGTCCGGGAGGCCCGGTCCACCGAGGCGCCGATGCGGGTGAGCGTGGCGTCGCGTGACTGTCCGGGCAGGCCGTTGAACGAGAGGCTCACGCGTTGCCCCGCGCGCACCTGGAGCGCGTCCGCCTCCGGTATCTCCAGCAGGGCCCAGACGGTGCTCAGGTCCGCGATCTGGAGGAGCGGCTGACCCGAGGACGCGTAGCGTCCGGCGACGGCATCGCGCGCCACCACCGTGCCCGCGAAGGGCGCCGCCAGCGCATAGGTGCCTGGCGTCCCGTGGAGGTGGGCTCCCGCGGCGGACAGGGCCGCGCGGGCGGCGTTGCGCTCGGCTTCGGCCGCCGCGACCTCCGCCTCGGCGGACTCGACGTCCTTTCGGGCGCTGATGCCGCTCGCGGCCAGCGTCTGCTCCCGTTCGAGCGCCGAGCGCGCCACCGACAGCCGTGACTGTGCCGCCGACAGCCGCCCCTGGTCCGCGCCCACCGCCCCGGACGTCACGAACACCAGGGGCTGCCCCGCCTTCACCTCGTCGCCCACGTCCACCCGGACGTCGGTGATCAGCGCCTCGCTGCGCGCGGACAGCTGCGCCAACCGGTTCTGGTTGAAGTCGAGCTGGCCGACGACCTCCAGGGTTTGGGCAAAGGGCCGCTTCTGGACACGGTGCGTCTGGATGCCGGCTTCGCGGGCCGTCTCGGCCGAGGCCAGGCGGACGCGCGTGCCCGGCTCCGGGAACACGGAGGGCTGGGCGGTGAAGGTGAGCCCCGGGTTGCACCGGAAGCACTGGGACTCGGGGACGCCGTGCTCGCCGCACCAGTCGCCCTGGTCCTTGAAGACGTCGACGAGGTCCGGGTTGCAGCGGGTGCACAGCTCCGCGGGGACGCGGTGCTCGCACAGCGTGGGGGCGCCTCCCGAGGCGGCTGGCGGCGGCGACGGTGCCTGCTGCGTGGGGGGCGTCGCTTGCTGGCTGCAACGGGCGGCGCTCAAGGCCAGCAGCACCGCCAGGACACAGGGGCCGGCTCGGGAGGCGCGCATCTACTTCACGCCCTTCTTGGCGAGCTCCGGGTTGCAGAGGACGCACTGGGACTCGGGCCGCGCATGCTCCGGGCACCAGTCCTTCTTGGCCTTGAAGACGGGCGCCAGCTTCGGGTTGCAGCGGGCGCAGAGGGACTTCTGGACGCCGTGCTCACAGCGCGGCTTCTCGGGCTCGGCGGTCGGGGCCTGCGGCGCGGCCTGGGGCTCCGCGGCCAGGACGGGGGCGGTGAACAGCGACAGGACGACGGACAGCGAACGCAGCGAGTGCATGATGAAGCGCTCCGGCCGGGGCGCGTGCCCACGGTGGTGAGGGCCCGCGCGAAGGTGCGCGGGAGGAATGGACAGGGCTCAGGCGGGCGGCGCGGACGTGCGCACACGTCCGGCCCGGGCCTTCGCAAGACACACGTCTCCCGTGAAGGGCGGTGTCAGGCTCTGGGCGGCTGGAAGATGTCGGTCCCAACGCCGGAGAGCGTGGGCTCCGTCACGTGCGAGGGGACTGGCAGCGGCCGGGGGAGCGGAATCACCTGGGCGACGGGCGAGCTGGGGCCGGGGGCGGCCCGCAGCGGACAGCACACGCACAGCACACAGTTGGGGGAGCAGTCCTCGCAATCGTCGCTGGCTTCATCCGCGCAATCCCCATGCGAGTCCGACGCCAGGGCCAGCGTCTGGAAGACGCCGCCGGTCATCAGGACCAGGAGCACCGCGAGCATTCGCAGAAGGGACTGCATCCAGGAGCGGCTTACAAAAGGAGCCGAGGGAGTGTCAATCCGGCGCGCCGGCCGCTGGCCGTGGCGTTTCGCGAATCAGCTTCTCCAGCAGGCGGCGCATCTCCCGCGCATCCCAGTCACGTGGGCCCGAGAAGCGAGCGGCCAGACGCCCGTCGACGAGGAGGAAGCTGACGGGGAGCCGGTCCACGCCGAAGTCGCTGCCCGCGCGCTTGTCCGAATCGAGGCGGAGGTGGAGGGGGGCTGGCGCGGGGCCCTGGAAGAAGGACTCCACGGCCCGCGCGCTCTCGTCATGGCTGAAGACGATGACCTGGAGGTCCTCTGGCGGCGTCTGGGCGAGGGCGAGGAGTGGGGGCGTCTCCTCGACGCAGGGCGGGCACCACGACGCCCAGAAGACGACGAGCAGCGCGCGGGATGCCGGAACCTGCCCCAGCGGGGGCGCGGTGCCCTGGAGCCGGACATAGGCCGGAGGCGGCTCTCGTTTGCACGCCCAGGTCAGCGGCGAGAGGCCGAGCAGCAGCAGGCTCCAGGCGGTGCGTAGGCGCATCGAGCGGAGTGATACCTCAACGCGCGAGGCGGGTGCTGCTTTCGCGCGCCTTGGAAGGCCTTCCTTCCAGGCGGGCGGTACGGTCAGGCCGGAGCGCGGGTCGCTCCGGCCTGACCTGATCAGCAGACTACAGCGTCACATCCGTCGGAGCGGCGCCCGTGGGGGCGAGGGATGCGCACGCGGCGGGGACCGCGAAGCCGTTGGTGGGCGTGATGCTGGTCGAACCACCGGAGACGGCGTTGCTGCCCAGGCCGAACGCGGCGAACGCGGTCCACAGGCGGCACACGTCCGCGCCGCCGTGCAGGGCCGTGGCCGCGGTGATGATGCCGTCACGCACCTGGGTGAAGGTGGGGCTGCACGGCGTGTTCTTCAGGCCCTGGGTGAAGTACAGCATCATGCGCTGGTTACCCGCGGTGCCGGTGGCGTTGTACAGGTCCGGGCTGAAGCCGTGCGCGTCGACGAGCGCCCAGTACGCCTCCCACATGCCCTGCGCGAACACCGCGCCCACGCCGTGCGGAACGGCCTGGCTGCTGATGCTGGCGTAGGTCCAGGTGTTGACGGAGGGGCTGGTGCTGTAGCGCTGCGGACGGATGCCCACGCCGGTGGTGGGCTGGTTCAGCGCGTAGGTGCCCACGCCACGGCCCTGCGGACCGGTGTCCGTCGCGCGCGCGGTGTAGAAGAGCGACAGGAAGTCGCTGATGCCTTCACCCGGCTGCTGCCGGTTGCCCAGGCACGACACGTTGCTGGGGCCACCGACCAGGCGGTTGGAGATGCCATGGCCGTACTCGTGGACGATGATGCCGGCGTCCAGGTCACCGTCGCGGTTCGGCGTGACGGTGTTCCAGATGTACATCTGCATGCGCGGGCGCTGGCCGTCCGGCGGGGTGAGGAAGTTGGCGTTGTTGCGGCCGCCACCATCCTGGGCCTCGGCGCGGACGTCGTCGTTGCCCAGGCCGCCACGGCCGTAGTTGTTCACCTGGAAGTTACCGGAACGCTCGTCGAAGCCGTACTGGTAGTGGACGTCGTGGATGATGTTGTTCCAGTAGAAGAGGTTCGTGACGGCCGCGGGGACGTACGTGGACGGCGCGGCCGTGAGGTTGATGGGGAAGTCGCAGTTGAGCGTCGCGCCGCAGTTGGGCTGAGTGGCGGGCGGCGAGCCGGTGTTGCTGGCGTCCACGTAGGCGTGGACGTTGTTGCCGCGCGGGATGGTGAACTCGGCGCCAGCGACGCCGTTGGTGTCATGCCAGCCGTAAGGCGAGGCCGTGGCGTTGGCGGGGTTGTTGACCAGCACGCGGCCGTCGGAGGGGGGCAGCGGCGTGGTGTGGATGGGACTCTCCACCGGCATGGGATAGACGCGGTAGGAGTCCGCGGCCACCCAGTCGAAGCGCGTCCAGACCTTGCCCGTCTGCGCGTCCACCGTCAGGTCGTAGGCGTGGTCGTTGTCGAGCGTGTGGACCTGGAAGCGCCACACCAGGCGCGCCTCGCCCAGGCGGACCGGCAGGACGACCAGCTCCGCGTCGACGGGCTCGGTGGACAAGCCCTCCACCGCGACGCGCGTCAGCTGGCGCGCGCCCTTCGCCGCCTCCAGGGCCTGGGGCGGCGTGGCGAGCCGTACGCCCAGGTGCCTGGCCACACCGGCCACCGCCTCGGCGGCGCCCAGGCGCGGCGTGGTGCCGGCCAGCGACGTCTCCAGCGACGGGAGGAAGTCGCTGTGCACGCTGAGCACGCTGCCGTCACGGCCCACGTTGATCTGCAGCTGCGCGTTGTAGACGGGCACGCCCTTGAACGTCTGGCGCAGGTACAGGTTGGTGATGCCGCTGAGCTTCGAATAGACGCGGTCCGTGACCTCGAGGTTCGCGAGGTCGTTCAGGCTCAGCCCGAACGCGTCGCGGTGCTTCTGGACGAAGTCCAGGCCAATGGCCAGCGGGTCTCCGCTGCTCGGGCCGGACAGCGCGCCCACCGGGTTGGTCAGCGACCGCACCAGGCCGTTGGACTCGTCGAACTCCACGAGGAGGCCGGGGACCGCCTGCCGCAGGGCCGCCTGGCTGGCCAACTGCGCGCGGGAGACACCAAACTTCGCCTGCGCATTGTACGCGTCACGTGCGTCGAAATTGCGGTGTTCGTCGTGCTGCGAGTTGACTGCCATTGCCGCAGAACCCGAGAGGGTTCCCATGAGAAACACCGCATGAAAAAGGCGCCTTCGGTAAGGACCTGAGGACATGTCGTGCTCCTGCGCTGCGGGTTGACCGCGCCCCTCGAAGGGGGACGGTGCTGGCGCGGCAGAAAACACACTTTCCGTGAAAAAGGCAAATCACCAACTATTCTGGAAATATCTGCCTGGGTGCCAAGGAATTGCACAATCCCGCAGGATCACCCGCACTGTCGCTGTTATCGTTTGTGTTTGTCATTTGTCCAACGCGGTGCGCTGAGCAGCGATTGGCCTCGGCAGCAGCCGCTCCAGCAGCGCGCCCACGGTTCGCACGGGCCGGACGCCGGGTTCCAGGATGCGCGCCGTCAACAGGGCGGCGCCCAGCCGGGCCACGGAGGACAGCACGAAGAGGACGTGGAGATTGACCCACGCGTGACCGCCCAACGTGAAGTTCGTGGGCAGCGCGGCGGCGATGGCGCCCCCGAGCGCGGCGGCGGCGGCGTAGGCCAGGCCACCCGCGGTGGCGAAGGCCGCGAGATAGAAGGGGCGGTTCTTCCGCGGGGCGACGGTCAGCGGCAGCTCGAAGATGGCCAGGCCGTGGCCGCTCCACAGCGCGCCGGCGAGGAGGACGTCGAAGAGCAGCGGCCACAAGGTGCCCGCGGTGGGCAGCAGCCAGAGGGCGGGGATGAACGCGATGCCCAGGGAGCACGCCATCAGGACGGGCTGGGCGCCGCAGCGGTCAATGGCGCGGCCCCAGAGCGGCGCCGCGAGGATGCGCACCCCGGCCACCGCGGCGGCGTGCAGCGCCATGATGACGAAGGTCATCTTGAGGTTCTGCAGGCTGTGCAGGGCGAAGAAGGGCGCGGAGACGCCCACGGCCGCGTTCCAGGCCATCTGGTAGGACAACACGCGGCGCGCCTTGTCATCCTTGAACGGCACCAGCGCGCCCTTGAGCTCCAGCGGAGGCGTGGTGCCAGGCGGCGCCGGGTCGTGCTGCGTGGCCATCATCAAGGTGGTGATGACGCCCATGATGCACGACGCCAGCGCGAGCAGCGGCAGCGCGACGCCCACGCCGAGCCCCGGGCGAAGGCGGTCCATCAGGAGTCCCGCGCCGAGCGAGGCCAGGGTGCCCGCCAGCGTCGTGAGCGCGGTGCGCCTCCCGAAGAAGCGGCCCCGGACGGCGCGTGGCACCAGCTCCCCCATCCAGGCCACCCAGGCGTTGTTGCCCACCACGCTCAGCGACGCGGAGACGCCCGCCACCGTCAACAGCAGGCGCTGCTGCGCCTCGAAGGGCAGCTCGAGCCAGGGGAGGATGGCCAGGGGAAACATCACCACGCGCGAGAGGAACACCGCGGTGAGCGCCACCCGCCGGTGCCCGAAGAGGCCCGTGAGCCACGCCGCGGGGAACTGGACGAACTGCGCGAAGAAGGGCAGGGCGGTCATCACGCCCACCAGGAAGGGGCCCAGCTTCAGGGCAATGGCCCAGGCGGTGAGCACCGTCGCGCCCGCGCAGGCGGTGAACACCTCCGCGAACATGCCCTCCACGACGGAGGCGCCCAGCGTCTGGCGCAGCCTGCCCCGTGACTCCGCGACGCGGGGGCCGGGGCCGTCCGTGGGCGGCGCTCCCAGCAGCGGCGCCGTGGAGCCAGGCAGGGACGAGCCCGGCCGGAACAGCGGAACCGCGGAGGCGAGAGAAGCGAAGCTGCGGAGGAACGGCCGACGGGAGGCTGCGCGAGTCACGGGTCCGCTGGGTGTCTCACGCCCCGGAGGCCGGTCTCAATCCGACCCCGGGAGGCCCCAGGACGTCCGGCCGCTCTCCGGGCGGGAGAAACGCGCCTGTCCCACATCTCCTGTCACGGCGCCGCGCCCGGCTGCTGGGCAGCGCTGGAATCAGGTGCAGTTCAAGCGGTCTTGAACTATATGAACGAACGAGGAGACGGCGCACATGGATCTGGCTCGGGAGCTGACGGACTTTCTGGGGGCGGTGGAGCAGCGGATTGGCAGCACCCTGGTGGATGGTGACGCCGGTCCGGGCGTGAAGGGTGACACGCTGATGGAGGCTGCCCGTCACCTCTGCCTGGGAAGCGGCAGCAAGCGTGCGCGCCCCATGCTGACGCGGCTGTTCGGCGGCGCGGTGGGGGTCCCGGCGGAGCGGCTGGTGGACGTGGCGGTGGCCGCGGAGCTCATCCACTCGGCCAGCCTGCTCCATGACGACGTGGTGGACGCCGGCATGTTCCGCCGCGGCCGGCCCACGGTGAACGCGCGCTGGGGCAACATCGTCGCGGTGATGAGCGGCGACCTCATCCTGGCCAACGGCCTGCACCAGCTGTCCCTGCTGGACGCGCGGCTGACGCGCAGCGCGCTGTCGGTGGTGGCGGAGATGACGCGCGCGGCCATCGCCGAGGTGGAGGCCCGCGGCGACCTGGACCTGCCGATGAACCGGCTGCGCTTCATCGCCGAGGGCAAGACGGGCTCGCTCTTCGGCTGGTGCGGCAAGGCGGCGGCGACGCTGGCGGACCACCCCGAGGCGGTGGAGCGCTTCGACGGGTTCGGCCGGCACCTGGGCGTGGCCTTCCAGATCGCCGACGACATCCGGGACATCCTGGGCACGGACGTGGGCAAGCCGCGCTACGCGGACGTGCACTCGCGCACGCCGTCCATGCCCATCCTCCTGGCGGTGGCCAAGGATGAGTCGCTGCGCCGGAAGTTGAAGGACGCGTGGGCGTTCGCCGCCATCACCCCGGAGCGCACGAAGGAGATTGGCGCGGCCATCGAGGCCACGGGCGCGGTGGACGCGTCCATGGAGCGCATGAACGCGGAGATTGACGCCGCGCTCGACAAGCTGGGGCACTTCGCCGAGGAGCCCACCGGCGCGGAGCTGGTGAGCTGGGCGCGGCGGCTGTCGGCCGGCATCGCCGAGCAAGTCCAGGGGCGCGCTGCATGAAGGGCTACCTGTGGACCGGGGGACCCGGGAGCCCTGCCTCGGAGGCGCCGCCAGCGGATGGCCGGCTCGCGCCCTGGGAAGCCATCGCGGTGGACGCGGTGGGGAACGTGATTGAATTCTGGGGGTTCAAGCGCAACCAGGGCCGGGTGTGGGCCCTGCTGTACCTGCGCGGTGAGCCTCTGACCGCCGGTGAGATCGAGCGCGAGCTGGACCTGTCCAAGGGCGGCGTCTCCATGCTGCTGCGCGACCTGGAGCGCTGGGGCGTCATCCAACGCGTGCGGCTGCCCCAGGACACGGTGTGGCGCTACGGCGCGGAGAATGACCTCGTGCGGATGGTGACGCACGTCATCGAGGAGCGCGAGGCGGGCTTCGTCGCGCGCATCCGCGCCGACCTGGCGGAGGCCCGGCGGTTGGCCGAGTCCCAGGCGGAGCTGCCCCGCGACCGGCTCCATCGCCTGGAGAAGATGGCCACGCTGGCCGAGCATGTGGAGCGCGCGCTCCGGTTGTTCATCAAGACGTCCCGGCTGGACGTGTCCGGTGTGCTGTCCGTCTTCCGGGACGATGGCTCGGGCGCCCGCCGGGGCTCGAAGTAGCCGAAGAGGGGCGGACATGGATTCGCATTACGACCAGGTGATGAAGGCGCGCGCGGGCGCGGACCCGTCCGCCACGCGGCTGTATTTCGCGTACTCGACCATCCTGGACCGCGCGGCGTTCGAGGAGTGGCGGTCCCAGCACAGCTACGACTTCTTCGAGCTGCCCGAAGGCCGGCTGGCCGAGGCGCTGGACGTGGACCTCGTCTACGACTTCCCGTCGCGGTGGTGGGGTGGCCGGGTCGCCGGGCTGACGGACGCGAGCGGCCAGAAGGTCCATGGCCGCCTGTTCGAGATCCGGGGGCAGGACTGGCCCATCATCCAGCACAAGGAAGGCTTCGTGACGAGCATGTGCGTGGAGCGGCCGGTGCGCGTGCGGGTGGACGGCCAGGAGGTGGAGGCCACGGCCTTCGTCACCAATCCACGCCGGGCCTCGTCCGACGGCCCCATCAGCTCGCGCTTCGTGGAGGCGTTGGTGCGAGGGGCCCAGGCCGCGGGGCTGCCCGCGGACTATGTGGAGCGGCTCAAGCGCGGCGCGTAGGCCGCCGGCGGTCTCCCGTACGCCCCAGGACACAGCGGGCCCCCCGGCTTCCATTCGAGCCGGGCGTGCGCACCTTGCGCCCGCGCATGTTCTTCTTCTTCTCGAACCGGCTCGGCTGTATCGGCAGCATCCTGGTCTCCGTCGCCTTGAGCGCGGTGCTCTACTTCCTGTTCATGCGCTGACGGTGCGGCCGGGAGGGCCCCCGTGGCTCACGGCTCTCCGCGCCAGAGGTCGTCCGAGTCCTCCGTTCCCAATGGATGGATGGTGACCGTTCGCCCGTCCTTGTCCGGCGTGCTTCGAACCGCTTCGACTTCTTCCGGCGTCTCCGGCGCCCGTTCTGAGAAGTTGTCGTTCTGGAGGTGGCGTTGACGCTGCTCGCTCGTGCCTCCGTACCCTTCGACGATCTTCTTTTTCGCCATCCACCGTCCTTTGAATGAGCCCACCGGTACGCTGGGGGCTCCAGGCGCAGGGGACAAGCGCCGCAGCGCGCCGTCATTCGCGGCTCCGGCGATCAGCGGCCAGCCGAGCGAGCGGTGGACTGGCTGCCTTTGACTGCCTGGATGTTCAGTGAGTCCTGATCTGGGCAGTGGCGTCATGCCTACATGAACGGGTGGGCAGGCATTGGGTCAGGCGGCGTGTTGTCATGCTGTGCCTACATGAACTGAAGATCAGGTATTTCTCAGGGGGTCCTGGGCGGATTCGGGCTGGTCGCATGTTCAGTGATTGAGGGCATTCTGATCCTGCCGAATGGCCTGCTGGGATGTTCAGTGGTTTTCCAGGGGCCTGCCGGGATGTCAGCCCGATCGATTGTTCAGTCCTCACTCCGCGCGTATCGCGATGAATGTGTTTTGTGTTGTCTGTGATTGGTTATGATTGTCTTTTTGTGTGTGATTGATGTGTGTTTTATTTCTGCATTGAGAGGCGCTCCAGGAGGCGCACGAAGTCCGAGAGATGGCGGGTGATGGTGAAGTGGGTGCGGACATGTTCATGCGCGCGCAAGCCCATGAGGGTTGCTCGCTCCGGAGCCTCCAGGAGTGAGCGCACGGCGCCCGCGAACTCCGCCCGGTCTTCAGGGTTGCGCAGGAGCAGGCCGTTCTCCCCAGGGAGGACCTGGTCTTGGAGCCCGCCCACCGCGCTGGCGACCACGGGGCGTGCCTTCCACATGGCTTCGGTGATGGTGAGCCCGAAGCCTTCCTGGAGGCTCTTCTGCGTCACCACGGCCGCATGTCGCTGGAGCGCGTTGACGATGGCGGCGTTCTCCTCGAGATCGGTCATGGGGAGACACGCCAGGTGGATGCGCTGACGCACGAAGTGGGATTGCCGGCGCCACAAGGCGAGGACGTCCTCGAGCGTGGCTGCCGCATCCGGGTCGTCCGCCACGGACGTGACGGCGGGCCCCGCGAGCACCAGCTCCACGCGCAGGTGGGGCGTCTGCCGCAGGAGCAGCGCGAAGCCGCTCAGCACGCCCGCTGCATCCTTCAGCGGGTCCCATCGAGACACCTGCACGAGCAGCGGCATGTCGGGAACGGGCCCGGTGCCCAACCGGATGATGTCCGCGCCCCGCGACACGCGGCCCGTGACGCCGTCCGCGCGAGTGAAGGCGGGCTCGGGCATGTCCGGCCCCGACCGAAGCAGGCCGGTGGTGGCGAGGATGGCCCGCGCGACCGCGGGCGCCATGGGCTGGTTCTTCACCGCGAAGATGTCGATGGAGGGCTGGATGATCAGCGCTCGGTCCGCGTACTGGGGCGGAACGTAGGCGGCTCTGCTGAAGATGAGGAACCGGGCGGCGGACAACCCCGGAGCCAGGAACTCCCACGCCCGTGACACCTCTGCGTTGGGCGTGTCCCGCCCGACGTGACAGCGCCAGACGACGCTGGCGCCTGCCTCGGCCAACGCGGGGCCAAGCCCGCAGGTCTGCGGGTCATGCAGGAGCACCACGTCGCCTGGCTTCACCAGGGCAAGCAGCTCCTCCGCATTGTCTTGAAGCACGTCGTCGTACGTTTCTCGCTCGACGGCCCCGAGCGCCGACCCGTCCCCGCTCGAGCCATGCAGCGCATTGAAGAGACGCTTGGTGATGTGGAAGAACGCCGGAGTCCCGGTCAGCACCAGCCAGCGCGAATCCACGCCCGCGCCGCGGGTGTAGGCGACCAGCCCGGGCAGCATCTCCGCGACGCCGCCGCCCTTCGCGGTGGAGCTGATGTTCCAGAACGTGCGGCCCTTCATGATGGCCCGCGCGTGGTCCGCGCGGGACAGGAATTCGCGCCAGTCACTGGGGGCCAGCTCGGATTCGAGATGCGTCAGGGGCTCGGCCTGGATGTGGACTTCAAATGGCTTGAGCATCATGCCTCCGGCCGGCCGGCCTCCCTTCGGCCCGCAAGCCGTTCCAGGTTCGCCCTGGGGTAGGGGGCGGATAGACATGCGTTGCACCGTCTCCACGGCGTGATGGCGCCCAGGAGGCCGCGGTCGCCTGTTTGAAAGCCGCTCGCGTCAGAGGCCAGCTCCTCGATGACTCCCACCCCGTCGTGGCCCAGGAAGGGGCCCGGCTTCACGTCTCCCCAGCAAACGTCGGGCTCGGGCTCCCGGCGTGCAACCACGCCTGAGGGGATGCCTGCCGGGGGTGAGGTGTCGTGGAGGTCCCCCCATGCGTATCCCAAAAGGGGACCGTTCCATGGAGGGGTGTTGGGATGAATGCCGAGGCGGGCCAGACAAGGGAGCGAAGCTGCCCGCGACGGCCCGTCTTCCCTGCGCGAAACCCGCGCTGCGCTGCTGGATGCCGGAGCGGCTCGTGACGCGGACCGAGCCAGTGGTCAAGGGACGCATTGCCTCCGTCCGGGGCACGGTCCTGGAGATCGACGTGGAAGGGACGGTGCCCACCATTGGCGCCGCGCTCGAATGTGCCGCGGAGCAGGGGCACGTGCTCGCCGTGGTGCAGGCGCACGTGGGGGCCGCGCGCTTGCGTGCAATCGCGCTCGACGAGACGCGAGGGCTCCGGCGCGGCGCCCCCGTTCACGGCGATGGCCGTCCCCTGCAAGTCCCCGTGGGACGGGGGCTGCTCGGACGCGTCGTGGACCTGCGGGGGACGCCGCTCGACGGCGGAGGCGCCATTGTCCCGGAGGACCACCTCCCGCTTCGCCGCCCGCCGCCGCCACCGTGGGCTCGGCGTCCTTGGATGAAAGTCTACGAGACGGGGATCAAGGTCATCGACTTGTTCTGCCCCTTCGTTCAGGGCGGGCGCGCCGCGGTGTTCGGGGGCGCGGGGGTGGGGAAGACCATCGTCCTGACGGAGTTCATCCACAATGCGGTCGCCGGGTTCAAGGGCGTCGCGGTCTTCGCGGGGATTGGTGAGCGCTCGCGAGAGGGCCTGGAGCTCTGGGAGGAGATGCGGCGGCGTGGCGTCCTCGACCGCACGGCCCTCGTCTTCGGGCAGATGAAGGAGACGCCCGGCGCCCGGTTCATGGTTGGCGAGGCGGCGCTCTCCATCGCCGAGTACTTCCGCGACGCGCTGGGCCAGGACGTGATGTTCGTGGTCGATAACATCTACCGTCATGTGCAGGCTGGCATGGAGGTCAGCGGTCTGCTCGGACGTCTTCCTTCTCGCGTGGGATATCAGCCCACGCTCGCCGCGGACCTGGCGGCCATCGAGGAGCGAATCACCGCGACCCACCAGGGGGGGATGCTCTCCGTGCAGGCGGTGTACGTCCCGGCGGACGACTACGGGGACCCCGCGGTGACGCATGCGTTCTGGCATATCGACAGCGCGCTCGTCCTGTCGCGCGCGGTGGCTGCCGAGGGCTACTACCCGGCGGTCGATCCGCTCTCCTCGGTCTCCAAGGCCCTGGATGCCACCTTCGTGGGGCAGCGCCATTGCGACGTCGCGGAGGAGGCGCGGAGCCTGCTGGCCCGCCACGAAGAGCTGCGAGACGTGATCTCGATGCTCGGCGTCGACGAGCTGTCACCCGAGGACCGGACACTCGTGGGCCGGGCGAAGCGGCTCCGCAACTTCCTGACACAGCCGTTCTTCGTCACGGAGAGCTTCACGGGGCTGCCGGGGCGGTGGGTGTCCATGGCCGAAACCCTGGAGGGGGTGTCCTCCATCCTGGAGGGACGCTGCGATGCCTTGCCCGAGGACAGCCTCTTCATGATGGGCGCGCTCTCGGAGGTGCTGCATGGGTGAGCGCCTGCGCTTCGTCATCCGCACACCGCAGGAGGTGGTGGTGGACGCGCGCGTTCGCTCGGCGCGCGTTCCAACGGAGAGCGGCCACGTCGGGCTGCGGCCGCGGGAGGAGGCCTTCGCCTCGGTGGTCGAGCCGGGGCTGTGTTTGTTGCAGATGGAGGACGGGGTGCGCTTCGCCGCCACCGCCGGGGGGCTGCTCGATGCCGCGGGTGACACCAGCATCCTCTACACGCCGTTCGCGGTGGTGGGCGCGCGGGGCGAGGACGTGCTCGCGTCGCTCTCCCGGGCATTGGCGACCCCGGACAGCGAACTCTCCATGCGGCGGCGCCTCGGCGAGCTCGAGCAGCGCATCGCACACGAGCTGCGGCAGGGGCCGGTGGCGCCGCGCACGAAGGCCCGTCATGGCTGAGCGCCTGACGCCTACCCGGCGAGAGGAGGCTCGGGAGCGGGCCCGAAAGGACCTCTCGCGGTACCAGCGACGCACTGCGGGTGGGGAGTTCTGGCGAGCGCTGGCGCTGATTGGGAGCGTGGGGTGGCCCATCATCCTCTGCTCCACGGGCGGCGCGCTCCTGGGGCGGCAGCTCGATGCCTGGCTCGAGACAGGGGTGAAGCTGACGCTCCTGTTGCTGCTCGTGGGCACCGTGTTGGGGTGTCTCATGGCCTTCCGGGCGGTGCGCGGGAGCGGGCCATGAACGGTTGGGGGTTCGCGCTCCTGGGGGCCGCCGCGGGCGTGGTGCAGGCGCACCTGCTCGTGAACGCGGCGCGGGGGAGGGCGGGCGCCCTGTCGCTGCTGCTGCGCCTGGGGCTCGTGGGGGCCGTGCTCCTCGTCTCGGCCCTGGCGGGGCACCTCGTGGCGGGAGCGGCGGGGTGGCTCGCCGGTTTTGCCGCAACCAGCGCGCTCGTTCAGCGGAGGTTCCGATGAGCGCCGAGGTCTTCACCGAGCACGTGATTGTCTGGCTGGGGCCCGTACCGTTGACGCGCACGATGGCGACCAGCGTGGCGACCAGCCTCTTTCTCTGGGGGGCCCTCGCGCCGGTGGGGAGGGCTGTCGCGCGCGCGCCGGAGGGGCGCCTGGCCGCGGCGGGGCGGCTCATGTACCGGTTCCTTCGGGACCTGGTGACGGAGACCGTCGGCCATCCCTCGCGCGGGCTTGAGGTCTTCTCGGGGAGCCTGTTCCTGTTCATCGCGGGGGCTTCGCTCCTGGGCCAGTTGCCTGGCTTCGCTCCACCCACCACCAACCTCGCCGCGACGAGCGCGCTCGCCGCGTTGGTTTTCCTGGCCGTGCCATTCGCTGGTATCCGGGCACGCGGCCTCGCTGGCTACGTCAAGCGCTACTTCCAGCCGAGCCCGCTGCTCTTCCCGCTCCACCTGGTCAGCGAGCTGTCCCGGACGCTCGCGCTCGCGCTGCGGCTGTTCGGCAACATGATGAGCGGCCACCTCATCGTCGCGCTCATCGTCGCGCTCGTCGGCCTGCTGGTGCCTGTCCCGCTCATGGCGCTGGACCTGCTCATCGGCCTGCTTCAGGCCTACATCTTCACGATTCTGGCGAGCGTCTACATCGGCGCGGCAATCCGCGTTGGAGAGGAGGAGGGAGCATGAGCGAGCACACCATCCTGGCCCTGGTGTCCATCATCACCGCGGGCTTGACGATGGCGCTCGGCGCCATTGGCGCGGCGTTCGGGGAGAGCCGCATTGGCGCCGCTGGCATGGACGCCCTGGCCCGACAGCCGGATGAAGCAGGCGCCATCACACGCAACCAGTTCGTGGCCCTGGCCATGGTGGAGTCCACCGCCATTTTCTGTCTGGTCATCGCCTTGGTCCTGCTCTTCGCGAACCCCTTGTTGCCCGCGAGGTGAGCCGCCGTGTCGCCCGCCTTCACCAACTTCTTGTTCGAGGCGGTGAACTTCCTGGTGTTGGCCGCGGTGCTGGGGTGGCTCCTCTTCAAGCCCATTCGCCGCGCGCTCGACGCGGAGCAGGCCCGCCATGCCCAGGAGGCCGAGGCTGCGCGGCACCAGCGGGAGGAGGCCGAGGCCGTGTCGCGAGCGGCGCGGGCCGAGCGTGAGGCCGCGGGGCGTGAGAGCGAGGAGCGCCGCCGTGCGCTGCTCGCTTCGGCCCGGGACGAAGCCCTTCAGGCGGCCGAGGCGGCGAAGCGCGTCCAGGTGGAAGATCGGCGGCGACTGGAGAAGGAGCTCCAGGATTGGCGGGACGCCAGCGCCGCGGAGTTGGTGGACACCATCGGGCGCATCGCCGCCGAGTCGGTGCGCCGCCTCCTGGCCGCGCTCGATGGCCCCGCGCTCGACCTCGCGCTCGTCCGCGCCGCCTGCGCCGAGCTCGCCTCGGTGCCCGCGGAGGCGCGCGCGCCCGCGTCGGTGGAGAGCGCGCGGCCCCTGGACGCCCGGGCGCGCGGGCTCCTGGAGGAAGTGCTCGGTGCCGGCGTGCGTGAGCGGGTCGTCACCGCGCTCGGAGCGGGGGTTCGCGTGACGACGCCAGCGGGGCAGGTCGATGCCACCGCGCTCTCCGTGGCCCGCCAGGCCGCCCGCGCCGTGAATCCACCCAGGGACGCCAGCGGCGCCAGCTTGGAGGGGGCGGATGCCTGACGAGGACGTGGCTCGACGCCTCCAGGACGTTGTCGACCTGGAGCTCCGGAGGGCTGCCAGGCTCCGTGGGGCGGTCGTCGAAGTCGGTGATGACGTGGCCCGAGTGGTGGGGCTCCCCGCTTGCGGCGCGGATGAGCTCGTCGTCTTTGCTTCGGGGGCCCTGGGCATGGCTCACGAGCTCGCGCCCTCGCATACGGGGGTGGTGCTGCTGCAAGGGGCGGAGCGGGTGTGTGCGGGGGATGGCGTTGAAGCCGTGGGACGCCCGCCCTCCGTTCAGGTGGGGCGAGAGCTCTTGGGGCGGGTGTTGGACCCGCTCGGCCGCCCGCGGGATGACGGCCCTCCTCCAGCGGGGAAGCGGCAGCCCGTCTTCAGGCCCGCACCCGCGCTTTCGGAGCGCGCGCCCGTGGTCAGGCCCTTGCTCACGGGGGTGATGGTCATCGACGCGGCGATTCCCATTGGCCGGGGGCAACGGCAGCTCATCGTGGGGGACCACAACGTGGGCAAGACGGCGCTCGCGCTGGACATCATTGCGGCGCAGGTCCCGGCGAAGGTCTCATGTGTCTACGTCGCCATCGGTCAGCCCAGCTCCCGCGTCCAGGGCGTCCGCGAGCAGCTCGAGCTGTGTGGCGCCCTGGCGGGTACGGTCGTGATTGCGTCGGAAGCGGGCGACCCCCCAGGGCTCCAGTACCTCGCGCCCTATGCGGGCGCCACGGTCGCTGAGCACTTTCGGGATGCAGGGCAGGATGCGCTGATCGTCTTCGACGACCTGACGAAACACGCCGATGCCTACCGGGAGCTGGCGCTCCTGTTGGGGCGTCCGCCGGGCCGGGAGGCCTTCCCCGGAGACATCTTCTACATCCACGCCCAACTGCTCGAGCGGGCAACGGCGCTATCAGAGGCCGCGGGAGGGGGCTCGCTCACGGCCTTGCCGATCGTCGAGACCACGGAGAGCGACATCACCGCGTACATCCCGACGAACCTCATCTCGATAACAGATGGTCAGCTCTATCTGGACTCGGCCCTCTTCGCGAGGAACCAGCTCCCCGCCGTGGACGTCGGGCGAAGCGTGTCGCGCGTCGGAGGGGCGGCACAGCCCGCATCGCTTCGGGCCGCGGCCCGGAACCTGCGCATCGCCATGTCGCGGTTCGAGTCGCTCGAGGCGCTGACGCGCGTCGGCCTCGATGTGGACCCTTCGACGCGGGAGGCGTTGGTGCGGGGCCATCTCCTCCGGGAGTTGCTCCGCCAGCCACGGTTCACCGTGCGGACCTTGGCGGACCAGGTCATCGCGCTCACGGCCGTGTCGGAGGGATGGCTGGACGCGGTGCCGCCCGACGCCGCGGCGGAAACCGTATGGGCCCTGGGGCGCCGGGCCCTCGCACAGAATCCCAACCTCCTGGAGAACGAGGCGTGGAAGCAGCAGCTCGCGCGACTCTGGGGCCGCGCGCCGGAGCCGTGTCGGTGAGGAGCGACCTGGCGGGACGGCGGAGGCTCCGCTCACTCGAGGCGCTGGGCGAGGCCGTGGGCGCGATGAAGAGCCTCTCCGCCCATCATCTGCGCGAAGCGCGGAGGTCGGTCGAGCAGGCCCGCGTCTACCGGAGCGGCGTGGAGCGCATGCTGCAGGAGGCGGGGGCCGTCATCGCGCAGGGCGTGGAGGGGGCGGGGGTGCTCGTCATCGGAGCCGAGCTGGGCCTGTGTGGGAGCTACAACAGCCAGGTCGTCGCCGAAGCGGCGGCGCGCCGTGCCGCGCTCGGAGGCGGGCCTACCTACTGTGTCGGACGTCGCGCCGCGTCCTTGCTGCGGCGCAGGGGCGTCGCCGTGCTTCGAGAGCACGCCATGCCGACCAGCGTGGCTGGCATCTCGAGCCTGTTGCTTCAACTGGCCGAAGAGGTCCTGGGCCGCTACGCGGAAGACAGGCTCTTGAGCTTCGACATCGTCTCCAGCCGCTTCACCGGTGTGGGGCGCGTGAGCCCGGAGAGCGTGCGCCTGCTGCCTCTCGAAGTGGCGAACGCGGAGGCGCGGCCACGGGCTCGCCATGTTCGTTCGGAGGCGTTCGCCGCCGCGACGATGCGAGAGTTTCTCTACATCACGCTCCATGACGTGTTGCTGGATGCGATGGCGTCGGAACATGGGGCGCGGCTCATCGCGACCCAATCCGCGGAGAAGTGGCTGGAGGCGCGGGCCCGCGGTCTCCGGCAGCAACTCGCGGCGGCTCGCCGGGAAGCCAGCACGCAGGAGGTGATTGAAGTGGCCGTGGGCGTCAGGGCCCGCCATGACACCTGAGCTCCCTTCCGCGGCAACGGCATGCGCGGCGTTCACGCCTCGAAGAGGCTGTACAGCTCCTCCTCCTGCGCGAAGTGGAGGGAGAGGATGGCGTGCAGGCTGTAGAGGACCCGGCGGAGGTCGCGCAGCTCCTCGGGCCGGAGTCCTTCGGGCGGAAGCTGCGCGACCCGCCGCCCGAAGAGGCGCGTGAGCCGGCGGATCTCATGGTGGGTCTGGATGAGCGGCCCGGTGGGGTCCTCGTCCTTGAGGAATTTTCCGAACAGCGGATAGGCGGTCTGCTGCTCCTCTTGCTCGTGCGGCAGGAGCTTCTCCTCGAGCATGTCGCGGAGTCGTTCGAGCTGTGCGCGCGCATCCGACGGTTCCAGGGTGTCAAGGCGCGCCGCCAGTGCCGCGAGCTCGTTGACGTGGGGCCGCAAGGACTGATGCGCCAAGGCGAGCCCCTGCGCGAGCCCCCGGGTCTCCGGGCGCTTGGGCGCCATGAGGCCCCCTCCGCCGAGGGCGCGCAGGGCGTTCAGGATGACGAGGACGTCGATGCCTTCCTGGAGGAGGGCCCCCGCGACCGGCGTGAGGTAGCCCGCGGCGGCGAAGAGCATCGCCACGAGCGAGAGCCCCATCCCGACGAAGACGCTCTCCAGCGCGATGCGCCGGGTACGCTGCGCGATCCGCGTCGCGAGCAGGAGCCCTTCGAGCCGGTCCGTGGTGAGCACGACGTCCGCGGCCTCGGAGGCCGCCGTGGCGCCGCGCGCTCCCATGGCGATGCCGATGTCGGCGAGCGCCAATGCCGGGGCGTCGTTGATGCCGTCGCCGACCATCGCGGTGATTCCCTCGGTCCGGACGGTCTTGATGACCTCGACCTTCTCCTCCGGCGCTCGCTCGGCGAACACGCGGTCCATGCCCAGCGCATCACCGACGAGCTCGGCGACGTCGGGGTGGTCGCCCGTCACCATGTGGATGCGCTGGACGCCCGCGGCCCGGAGCGAGCGCAGCGTGCGAGGCGCCTCCGGTCGAATCGGGTCCTGAAGCAGGAGGACGCCCGCGAGCGCGCCGTCGACGGAGACGTAGACGCTCGAGGAGCCTTCAACCGCCGTGCGCAGCTCGATGGACCGCAGCTCCGGCGTGCGGGGCGTGTCCGGTGCCGCGTAGGCGAGTTGGCCCACCGTCACGCGGCGGCCGTCGACGGTCCCCGCGAGGCCCGTGCCCATCTGTTCGCGGACGTCGAGCGGGAAGCTGAGCTCCATGCGCCGGTCGCGTGCCTCCGCGAGAATCGCGGGGGCGAACGGGTGGACGGATAGCTGCTCGACAGACGCCGCGAGCCGGACGACGTCGTCCGACGACAGGGGCCCGAGCGCTTCGACCGCGACGACCTGCGGCCGCGCCGACGTCACCGTCCCCGTCTTGTCGAGGAGCAGCACCTTGACGCGCGCGAGCGTTTCGAGCGGGCCTCCGCCCTTGACGATGATGCCGTGCTTCGCCGCGCGAGAGACACCGGCGATGAGCGCCGCCGGAGCGGCCAGGAGCAGCGGGCAGGGGGTCGCCACGACGAGCACCGCGAGCGCGCGGTCCGGGCCGCCCACGAACCCCGCGAAGGCGGACAGGGCGAGCGTGAGGCCCAGGAACCCGAGTGCGTAGCGGTCCGCGAGCTGGACGAAGGGCGCCTTCGACGCCTCGGCCGCCTTGACCAGTCGAATGATGCCCGCATACGTGCTCTCGGCCGCGGGGGCGGTGACGCGCAGCTCGAAGGGGCCCCCGGCGTTCGTGCTCCCGCTGCGGACCGGCGTGCCGGCGTCGAGTCGCACGGGTTTCGACTCCCCCGTGAGCGCCGACTCGTCCAGCACGGCGCCTCCTCCTCCGACGATGCCATCGGCGGGAACCACCTCACCCGGTTTGATGACGAGGAAGTCGCCGAGCCCGACCTCCGCGACGTCCACGTCGACGATGTCACGCCCGGCGCGCCGGTGTGCGACGCGCGGCGCCCGCTCCAGGAGCGCTGCGAGCTCACGGTGGGCCCGAGCGACCGCGAAGCGCTCGAGCGCCGCTCCTCCCGTGAGCATCACGGCGATGATGGCGCCCGCGAGGTTCTCGCCGAGCGCCAGCGCGCCCGCCATGGCCAGGACCGCGATGAGGTCCACGCCGGTCTCTCTGCGCAGCAGGCCCTGGATGACGGCGCCGAGCGTGGGAATCAAGACGACGGTGGTGGTCGCGGCCCACGCCCAACGGGCCGCGGCGGCGGCATGCGCCAGGTAGAGGACGCAGCCCGCGGCCAAGCCCGCAAGCGCGAGCGCGAGCAGTGTCATCTGCCACGGTGAATGGGCGCGCTTGCTCACCCCGTCACCGTCCCCGCGGGGCCTGCGCTGCCATGCCAAGACGAAAGCACCACTGCGATGTCCTTTCTGGCGCATGCCGCGCGACCCCTTCATGTGCCCGGAGGGAGTCATGGTCAGTGCGTCCCTGCCTCGCAAGAGAGGTGTTTGCGCGGACACCGACACGTGTGTGGTCCTAATGAGTCGCTGGTCGCCGATTCCGCCGTTGCTCAGCTTCCCGGTCGAATGCGGAGAGGTCAGGGACGTCATGACAGCAAGATGGAATTCAGGGGCGGTGGGGCTGGTCGCGGTGGGACTCTGCTTGGGAATGGCCTGCAGTTCGCATCCAGGAGGGGAGGCGCCACCCCCCATCCAGGCCCCGCCGACTCCCGTCGAGCCCTCGATCTCTTCCGATGGTGGACACCCCCTGGAGCCCGAAGCTCCTGCGCCCGGGGACGAGCCAGCGGAGGCCACTGGACATCAGGTGTTCCCACCTGCCTTCTTGCAAACGCTGCCGGGCTCGCGAACCGTGGAGACACGCACGACCTTTCGCTTCCGCATCCCCGTGGCGCGCGCTGGCGAGCGGCTGAGCTTCGTCTTCTTCGCGGGGGATGACACCCTCACGATCCATGCGGCCACCGTGGCTCGCGCGGACGCCCATGGCGTGCTCGCGTCGGCCCCGCTGCCGCTCACCTTCCAGGGCGCGCCAGGCGCGCAGCTCGGCGCACGTCACGCGCTTCACAGTGACCCCGTGGCGCTGTCCGTGCGCTTCCGCGAGGAGCTGGCCATCTCCTTCGAGGTCGAGGGCGCCGTCGCCGAGGGGCTCGTGGACCTCTTCCCCCAGAGCTATGTGGCCGAGGGGAGCCACGTCTCGGAGCCCGGCCAGATGGGCGTGGCGCAGCGCCGGCTGGTGGGGCTTGGTGGCATTGAGGTGGACGGCCCGCCCGACCGCACCATCGCGCTCATTGGAGGCCGCTTCGCCGTGGGCAAGGGGGCGCCCGCCGGTGACATCCGGAAGACGTGGCCCGCCGTGGCCGAGCGGCTGCTGGGCGTGCCGGTGATCAACCTCAGTCACGAGGGCCAGCGCATCGACTCGGTGGTCTCGGCGCTCGACGCGGGGACGCTGCGGCTCGCGGGCGTCACGGACTGCCTGGTGGTGCTGGGCGATGACGAAGCGCCTGCCGCCGACGCGCCCGCGCTGCTGGCATCGTTGGATACGCTGCTGTCGAGGTTGGGTTCACAGTGCCGCGTCCACGCCGGGACACTCCCGCTTCGGGGGGGCACGTCGCCCAGCGGGGAGCCAGCTCGAGAGGTCCGGGCGGCGGTGAATGATTGGCTGCGCTCGGCGAGCCCGGCGGTCCAGGTGGTGGACTTCGACAGGGTCCTCACGGAGTCGCGCGATGCGCGCTTCGTGCCCATCATGCAGGAGGACTCCGAAGGACTCTCCGAAAAGGCCCATGCGTTGATGGGGGCGGAGGTCGCGCTGCGGTTCGGGCGCGAGCCGTCCGAGGAGCCCGCCAGGAAGATGTCCCTCACGGAGACGCTGACGAACTCCACCCACGACGTGCTCACCGTGGACCCCGACGGCACCGTGTTCGCGGTGCAGCGGGAGATGGGCCGTTCACTGCTGTGGGCCAGCACGGACAACGCGCGCACCTGGACGCCGCGCGGTCGCCACCCGAAAGGCTCCGCCTTCCAGGTCATGACGTCCCTGAAGGACGGCACCTTGATCGCGGACACCCTGGCCCAGGGGGGCATGCACTCGCTTTCGCGCTCCACGGACAACGGCGCCACCTGGCGGGATGTGCTGCCCCTGGGCATGTTCCGCATGCTCCAACCGGGCAACATTCGCGAGCTGCGTGGCACCGTCTTCTTTGGTGAGTACCAGGTGTTCTCCAACGAGTCGCCCATCCGCATCTGGGCGAGCACGGACGGGGGGGCCACCTGGACGGTGCGCGCCACGCTGGAGGGGCGACGTCACTGCCACTCGCTGGTGGCGGACGCGGAGCAGGGCGTCCTTTGGGCGATGATGGGGGACGCGCGAGGAGGCTTGCTGCGCTCGGTGGATGACGGCGTGACGTGGAGCGCCGTGGTGGACGGTCCTCGGGGCGTCGCGGTGGACGGTATCGTCACCCCTCCGGGCCTGCTCTTCGGCTCGGACACCCTCTACGGGCCCGACGTTCCCAGCATCCGTCGCGTGGGGGCGGACGATGAGATGATGGAGATGACGCGGCTGCCAGGGCCGAGCTACTCCGTGCTTCGGCTCCGTGATGGCGGATACCTGATGGGCACCACGCGCGAGACCGGGGGGGACGTGTACGCGCCAGGGGACGAAGCCGCCCACCTCATGTTCAGCGCGGACGGCGTCACGTGGGCGGAGTTCAAGGCCTATCCCCGCCTCCTCCCAGATGACTACGCGCGCGCGGATGTCTATTGGCAGCTCACCTCGGGGGAGGTGCTGCTGCGGCTGACCAATGTGCAAGGCATTGGCACGGGCTTTCAGCTCCTCGAGAGCACGCTGCACTGATGAGGGTGCTTCCGCCCGCATCGTGAGTGATCGCGGTGTGGGTGGCGCACTGGAAAAAAGAGCCTCTGGGTGCTGTGCCTACATGAATAGATGAGCAGTGGGTGCTGGGCAGCACGAGCGGCCGAGACTCGCTGTTTGAGCCTGCAGCTGATCCCGGGCTTCGCCTACCTGAACACGTCATCAGGCAGTTTCCTGGACCCTCCAACGGGACCTGTACTGCTTGAATGTTCAGTCAGGCGCTGCGCTCTGATCCTGTACGTTTTGCTGTAACCCTGTTCAGTGGTTTTTCGGGGCGTGCCTACGTGCGCGGGTGTTCAGGTTGAAGTGGCCGTGCCTACATGCTCGAACTATCAGTGGTTTGGCAGGGTGCTGGGACAGAGTGATTGATTGAAATTGTCTGTCTGTGCTGAAGGCTGGTGGGGGCTTGCCGTGGTGTTGGGTGGGTTGATTGTCATTGGGTCGCTTGTCCGGCATGCCTGTGCCGGACCTGGGGCACGAAGACGTTCATCCCGCGCGCGTGACGGTGCTCCAGGCGCAGGGTCATTGTCGCCCCTGTGGTGTCATCGCGGAATGAGAGGCTGCGTGCAGAACGTCCACGCCGCCAATCACTTTGCTGTTAGCTTCCTCACGCTTCCACTCAAGCCAAGGAGTCATTGCGCGATGCGATTCTTCAGCCGGGCTGTCTCTCTTTGCACTGCCGTTCTCGTCTCTGCCTGTGGCGGAGAAGGGTTGCCTGAGCAGGATGACGCGCTGGTGCAGCAAGAGGCCGCGGCGTCGTCCGTGGCAATGGACGGCTGCATCTACAGCATCTCCGCCTATCCTCAGCCGGGCGTGACGCCGCCTGTCTATGATATCCGGCTCTTCCGTCAGCCCATCCCAACGTGTGTCCATGGGCCTGGCAGTGTGACGCTGGGCACGTCTGTCGTCTATGAGCCGACTCGGTCCGTCGCGGGGAACGCGCTGGGGCTCGCGGCCAGCTACACCCGGAGGGGGAGCGTCAGCGGCAGCGCGCCCATCACCCTCCACTTGCACCATGTGGACCCGGCCACGCTGACGGTCGTCCGGACGACCAGCCTGGGTGTCTATCTGGGGGCGGGCAACATCGTGTCTGAGAACGTGGCGATCGCCGGGGACGGCACGACCGTCACCGTCTCAGGAACGAAGACGGGGGTCATCTGGGGCGAGAGTGGCAGCGGGAGCCGCTACACCGCGAGCTACCCGCACTTCTTCACCAGCACCACGTCGCCGACCGTGATGGCGTTCCCGTGACGCCTCGCTTCACAGCGCAGGCCCCGTGAGTTGTGGGGCGGGAGAAGCCTCGTTCGAGGAGGACTCCCGCCCCGGGGCTCACGGACTGCATCAGCCAGGGGCATCATGCGGGGCTCCGGCGCTCCGCCGCCCGCCTGGGAGTTGTCGCTCAGCGCCAGTAGTGGCGAGTGAAGCACTCGTCGATCCAACGCTCCACGTCTTGTTTGTCATTCGGATTCCGCGGGCGAAGCGGGGCGTTGCCAAGCTTCTCCCGGAGGAGGGCCATCTCCGATGAGCAGTCCCGGGTCTGCACCAACGTCCCTTGCTCGAAGACCCATTCGTGCACCCTGCGGAACTTCCACGCGGGGTGGAAGCCCATGTGCACGTAGAGCTCCTGGATGAAGTCGGCAGCGGCGAGGATCCCTCCGGTGAATGGGACGGGCGCGGACAGCTTGCGGTAGGTGAAGCAGTGGAGCTCTTCCGAGTAGACGGGCGGCTGCTCGAACAGGGCGGGCCCCGTGCCATGCCGGGCCGCGTCGGCCACTGGGGCCGGCAGTCCGATGAAGAGCTCCTGGAGGCGCAGCGACTCGGCGACGACCTCGTAGGTGCACCAGTAGCCGCGATAGCATGACGTCGACATCGCCTCGGGGATGAGGCCGTGCTGCTCCGGATCGAAGAGGCCCTCGCCATTGAATGCCGCGAGGTCGAACTCCTGTTCGCGGAAGATGAGCGTGTCGCTGATTTGTGCGGTCATGGTGCCTACATCGTAGGCGGGCGCCATTTCCTGACGGAGGGACAATGCCCCCCCTCAATCCGTTGCCACGGTCGCCGCTGGCGCGCGGGCCAGGGGCCTCACCCCCAATTCCTCGACGAGTTGATCTCACACTGCAGGATGCGTTCCTGCGTGTTGCGCCGTGGTTCCAGCCTCGGTACACGCAAAATCTCGCTGCCGCTCGCCGGTCTGCGCCGCGCGTTCGACCGCGGCGATCAGCCGGCTGTTATGCACCGCGTGCGAGAAGCCCGGGGTGGCGAACGTGCCGGCTGAAATATCGCGCGCCAGGCTGGCGTAGACCTCGCCGACATTGATGGCGGCGCCCTTCCAGAACTCTGCGGACGTAGCGCCCACGCCCGATGCGATGGGTCTTTCGGGCGCTTCGAACCCTACGCTCGCTGACAGGACCAGGTCGCCGACCTGGACGCCCGCGACATGGTCGCCGGTCAGCTTCAGCCAGCCTCCCGAACCGCGAATCGTCAGCTCGAACTGAGCCGCTCCCGCCGCCACGCCGGCGAGTACCTGCACGGAAACCGAGGCGCCGAGCGCCGTCTTGGCGATCAGGTCGACGTGGTCGGGGATCTCACGCGCCGAGGTCTCGCCGGTGTCGAGCAATTGAATCTCCGGCCAGAGAAGCTCGGTGCGCGCGTCGACCTCGATGATGTTCCCAAGCAGGGCCTCGACGACGTCGAGGACGTGCGCGGCCGTGATGGTCATGAAGCTGGCGCCGGACGCCGCCTTGTTGAAATAGTCGTAGGCACTGGACGACTGCGGACCGTAACCGAACGTCGTCGCCCTGACGCTGGCCGACATCAACCTGCCGAGCTTGCCCGCGGCGATGAGCTCCGCGGCGCGGCGCACGGAGGGATTCATTCGTCCCTGCAGGCCGATCGCGGTGTGCAGCCTCCCAGCCGCGGCGGCCATTTCCTCCGTTTCTGCCAAGGTCGTGCCCAGCGGTGCTTCGCAGTACACAGCCTTCTTGGCTTCCAGCGCCGCGAGCACCAGCTCGCGGTGTGCCGGCACCTTGACGGCGACGGTGACGACATCGATGCGCTCGTCACAAATGAGCTCGTAGGGGTCGGCGTACCAGCGCTCGGCACCAAAGGCCTTGGCCGCTGCCTTCGCGCTCTCTTCCTTGCGGGTCGCGACTGCGGCAAGCACCAAGGCGGGTTGCGCCTGAACGGCCGGAATGTGAGAGGCGCCTGCCCAGCTCGCCTTCGTATCGGCACCAATGATTCCCACGCGTAATGGCTTGGTCGACATGTTTCGACTCCAGGGTCAGTCTTGGAAAGGTTGACGAAGACCGCAGGGGCCCGTCATTCGGATGCTTTTGATTTCGGTCAGGAGTTCCGGTCGCCTGAGCGGTCCAGGAGCCATCCGGGGTACTCGATAGGCAGCCTGCTGACCGCGTCGAGTTCCGACAGATCCGTCTCGTCCAGGCGGAGCCGGGGCGCCTGCATGTTTTCGACAAGCTGCTCGACGCGCTTGGCGCCGAGGATGACGGTCGTCACGGCGGGCTGATGCAGCAGCCAGGCGATGGCGATCTGGCCCGGCGTGGCACCATGTCTGCGGGCAACGGCGCTCAGGACCGCGATCAGCGGTTCGCCGCGGTGGCGGTTGATCGGCGGGAAATCCAGCTCCGTCAGCCTGCCGCTGGCGCCGCCATCGCCTCCGGAATACTTCCCTGTCAGGTAGCCACCCGCCAGCGGGCTCCACACCATCAATCCGACCTGCTCGGAGGTCAGCATGGGGACGATCTCCCGCTCCAGCTCCCGGCCCACCAGTGTGTAGTACGCCTGCAGCGAGATGATCGGCGCGAGCCCTTTTGCCCGGCCGATGCCGAGCGCCTTCATGACCTGCCAGGCGGCCCAGTTCGACAGGCCGATGTAGCGGACGTCACCCGCGCGGACGAGCGTGTCGAGCGCCTCCATCGTTTCCTCGATGGGCGTCGCCGGGTCGAATGCATGGATTTGGTAGAGATCGATATGGTCGAGACCGAGCCGCTCGAGGCTCGCGCGGCTCTGGCTCAGGATGTGACCGCGCGCCGCGCCGCGCATGTTCGGTCCTTCCCCCATGGCGGAGGCCACCTTGGTGGCGATGACGACGTCGTCCCTCGACACGCCGAGATTGCGCAGCGACTGGCCGAGCATGGTCTCGCTGCGGCCATGGGCGTAGACGTTCGCCGTGTCGAAGAAGTTGATGCCCGCCTCGAGCGCCGCGCCGACGAGTGCGTCGGCCTCGCCCTGATCGAGCTTGCCGACCTGGCCCCACAGGCCGTCACTTCCTCCGAAGGTCATTGCGCCGAAGCACAACTCCGACACGAACAGTCCGCTGTTTCCGAGCTTGCGCATGCGCATCGCGTGTTCTCCCAACACGTACTCACAGGCAGCAAGATACCTTTCGGATTGCGTATGAATAGACCCCCAATCTATACATGACTGATAAGCACCCATTTACAATCAAGCGCATGAATCCTTCGCTGCTCCCGTCATTGGCCTGGTTCGCGCGCATCGCCCACCACCGCAGCTTCACGCGCGCCGCGGAAGAAGTAGGGGTGTCGAGGGCCGCGCTATCGCAGAACCTCAAGGCCTTGGAGCGTCAACTGGGCGTGCGCCTGCTCTACCGCACCACCCGCGACATGTCCCTGACCGAGGCAGGCCAGCGGCTCTTGGACACCTTGCAGCCCACGCTGAGCCAGATCGCGCAGATGGTCCAGAGCCTCGCCGACACGGGCCGCGCGCCATCCGGCCTGCTTCGGGTCAACACCTCGCGCCTGGCGGCCAAGGCGCTGATAGAGCCTCACCTGGCGGAGTTCTACCTGCGCTACCCGAAGGTCAGCCTCGAGCTGATCATGGACGACGCCTTGTCGAACATCATCGCCAATGGGAGCGACGTCGGCATCCGCCTGGGGAAAAGCCTTGCGGACCACGTCGTCGCGGTACCCATCAGCCCCGCCTTGTCGATGGTGGTGGTGGGTGCTCCCGCCTATCTCGAACGGCACGGCGTGCCGGCGACGCCTGACCACCTCGCGCAGCACAACTGCATCAACTATCGACGCTCAAGCAGCGGTGCGCTCCGTGAATGGGATTTCAATGCACCCGGCAAGAAGGGGCGGCACTTCACCCAGTCCGTGACCGGCAATCTCATCACCAGCGACGACCAGCACATGATGCGCGCGGCGGTCCAGGGAATCGGGCTGATCCAGCACCTCGACATCGCTGTTCAGGAATATCTGGCCGACGGCCGGCTGGTCCGTGTCCTGCGGAGCTGGTCGCACCACCACGAGGGCTTCTACTTGTATTCCCCCTCGCGGGAGCAGATGCCTTCGAAGGTCAGCGCGCTGCGCGACTTCCTGATCGAGAAACGGAAGGGGATGTCGCTGCTGTAGACGGGGGCCGCGCGGTGCGCCGCGAGATGCCAGCGATGGTGCACATCGCCGGCATCCGCCACTGGCGCTGATGGGAGGACACGCGCTAGCCGGGCGTGAACCACAGCACGGACAGCGGGGGCAGGGTGAGCGTGGCCGAGGCGGGCTGGCCATCCCAGCCCGTGGGCTCGGTGTGGAGCTGCCCCATGTTGCCGAGGTTGGACCCGCCGTACTGCTCGGCGTCCGTGTTGAGCAGCTCCACGTAGCGGCCCTGGAGCGGGAAGCCCACGCGGTAGTTCTCTCGCACGGCCGGCGACAGGTTGGCGACACACACCACGTGACGCCCGGGCTGGCGCGAGCGTCGCACGAACGCGAAGACGTTGTCCGCCGCCGCGTCCGGCTGGAGCCACTGGAAGCCCATGGGCTCGCTGTCCGCGTCGTACAGCGCGGGCATGTCCCGGTAGATGCGGTTGAGGTCCGCCATCAGCAAGAGGATGCCGCGGTGGCCCGGGTCGTGCGTGAGGTGCCAGTCCAGGCTCTTGTCGTGGTTCCACTCCGCCGGCTGGCCGAACTCGCCGCCCATGAACACCAGCTTCTTGCCCGGGTGCGCCCACATCCATGCGAAGAGCGCGCGCAGGTTGGCGCGCTTCTGCCACGCGTCTCCCGGCATGCGGCCGTAGAGGCTGCCCTTGCCGTGGACCACCTCGTCATGGCTCAGCGGCAGCATGAAGTGCTCGCTGAACGCATACAGCAGCCCGAAGGTGAGCTGGTTGTGGTGGTACTGCCGGTAGATGGGGTCCTTGGAGAAGTACGACAGCGTGTCGTGCATCCACCCCATGTTCCACTTGAAGTGGAAGCCCAGGCCGCCTTCCTCCACGGGCGCGGAGACCTTGGGCCACGCCGTGGACTCCTCGGCGATGACGACGACGCCCGGGTGCTTGCGGCGGACCGTCTCGTTCAGCTCGCGCATGAAGTGGATGGCCTCTTCATTCTCCCGGCCCCCCCAGCGGTTGGGAATCCACTCGCCCTGCTTGCGGCTGTAGTCGAGGTAGAGCATGGACGCCACCGCGTCCACGCGCAGGCCATCGATGTGGTACTCCTCGATCCAGAACAGCGCGTTGGCGATGAGGAAGTTGCGGACCTCGTTGCGCCCGAAGTTGAAGACCAGCGTGCCCCAGTCCGGCTGCGCGCCCTTGCGCGGGTCCGCGTGCTCGTACAGCGACGTGCCGTCGAACTGTCCCAGCGCGTGCAAGTCCCGCGGGAAGTGGCCCGGCACCCAGTCCACGAGCACCCCGATGCCTTCCTGGTGCATGTGGTCGATGAAGAAGCGCAGGTCGTCCGGGTGGCCGAAGCGCGCCGTGGGGGCGTAGTAGCCGCCGACCTGGTAGCCCCAGGAGCCGCCATAGGGGTGCTCGGCGACGGGGAGCAGCTCCACGTGGGTGAAGCCGGTGAACTTGATGTACTCGGCCAGCGCGGGGGCCAGCTCGCGGTAAGTCATGGGCCGGTCGCCGTCCTCCACCACGCGCCGCCAGCTTCCCAGGTGGACTTCGTAGACGCTCCACGGCTGGTGGTGCACGTCGTGGCGCTGCGCGCGCTGGTCCAACCAGGCGTCGTCGTTCCACTCGTAGCGGGCGAGGTCATGCACCACGGACGCGGTGGCCGGGGGGACCTCGGTGCGGAAGGCGAAGGGGTCCGCCTTGAGGACGTTGGCGCCGCCCTGTCCCGGGCGAATCTCGAACTTGTACCGCGTGCCTTCGCCGACCTCGGGGATGAAGAGCTCCCAGATGCCGGACGAGCCCATGCGCCGCATCGAATGCAGCCGGCCATCCCAGCCGTTGAAGTCACCCACCACCGACACGCCCGCGGCGGTGGGGGCCCACACCGCGAAGGAGGTGCCGCGCACGCCGTTGTGGTGGAGCAGGTGCGCGCCCATTCGCTCCCAGAGGCGCTCGTGGCGGCCCTCACCGGCGTAGTACAGGTCCATCTCTCCCAGGGTGGGGAGGAAGCTGTACGGGTCGCGGAGGGTGAAGACGCGCTTGCCGGGGTACTCCACCTCCAGCAGGTAGTTGAACGTCTGGTCCTTGCCGTTGATGCGGGCCTCGAAGACGCCGCCCAGCCGGTGCGTCATCGCCACGCGGCCGCCGGACTCCGGCAGCACGTGGATGGCCACGGCGTCCGGGCGGAAGGCGCGAATCACGACGCCGTCTCCGTCCGGGTGGATGCCCAGGACGGAGTGGGGCTCGGGATGCCTCAACTCCACGACGCGCTGAAGCTCCGCGTCGACCTGGGCCTTGTCGGCTGGCTTCCTCACTGGGGTGCCTCCATGCGCAAGAGGGCCGAGACGGGGATGCGCACCCAGTCGGGCCGGTTCTGCATTTCGTATCGCACTTCGTAGAGCAGCTTCTCCAATTCGAACGCGCGGAGCATGACGTCGAACGAGGACTCGTCCGTGGGCAGGAAGGGCGCGCCGCGCGTCGCCTGCTTGTATCCGTTCACGAAGGCGTCACGGATGGGGCCCACGCGCTCATGGGGCGTCCCGCCCTCCAGCGCCACCGTGGCCTCCGCGTAGTCGAAGGAGCGGATCATCCCGGCCACGTCCCGCAGCGCGCTGTACTTCTCCCGGCGCGAGGTGAAGGAGCGCGCGGGCTCGCCTTCGAAGTCGAAGAGGAGCCACTGCTCATTGGCGCGCAGCACCTGGCCCAGGTGCAGGTCTCCGTGGATGCGAATCTTCTGCCCGGACGGCGGCACCTGCGCCAGCCGCTTCGCGTGGTCGATGAGCGACTCGCGGCGGTGCTCCAGGTCCGGATGCGACCGCGCCGCGTCCGCCAGCGTCACGCCCAGCTCACCGACGATGGAGGCGCTCCAGCGCTGCAGGTCCTCCTGGAGCAGCGGCTCCGGCGCGAAGGCGGGGTCCTCGTCCGTCGCCGAGGCGAAGGCGAGGTGCAGCTCGCCCAGGCGCATGCCCAGCTCGCGCATCTCCGTCAAGAAGCGCTCGCTCAGCGCGCGCTCCTGGCGCAGGCGGTCCAACGTGTACTTCCAGCCATCCGTGGCGTCCGGCACGAAGCGGTGGGCCACCGCGAGCGTCGCGCCCGCCGTCCCCTCCAGGTGCAACGCACCGAGCAGCGTCGGGGTCGCGCGAAAGGACGTCTTGGTGGCCAGGAAGCGGCCCACTTCGTGCTCGGGGTTCACCCCGGCTTCCAGCTTCCGGATGATCTTCAGGATGACCTTCTCGCCCAGCACGACGGAGGTGTTGCTCTGCTCCACCATCAGCCGCCGAACGCTCACCGGCGAGGGCAGGGCGAGCAGGCCCTCCTGTCCGCCAATCCATTCGCCCTGCACGCGCCCGGAGCCAGAGGCCACCTCGCCGGAGGTCCGGATGAGCTCGAAGAGGCCGCGCATGCACTCGTCGCTCTCCAGCGCGTCACGCACGCCGTCCGAGGAGGGCTGCACGGGCAGCAGGTAGCGCTCCGGGCTGCCCAGCTCGTAGACGACCTCCACCACCGCGAGGCTGAAGGCGCAGCCGCCGGAGTCGATGGTGGCATGGTCAATCACGGTGACGTGCTTGATGGGCCACGCCTTGCCGCTGAACCAGCGCTGATGTTTGAGGTAGTCGGGGAGCTTCGTCAGGTCCAAGGCGTTCACGCGACGCTCCTTCCCTGCTGCGGCTGGTCCAGCCGGAACCATAGGAACATGTAGGGACCCATGGAGAGCTGATAGGGCAGCTCGCTCACCCGGGGGAAGGGCGTCTCACCAATCAGCTCCACCGGCACCGTGCCCTCCCATTCACGAAGGTCGAGCACCGCCGGCTGGGCGAAGCGCGACAGGTTGCACACCACGAGGACCGTCTGGCCTTCCCACTGGCGGACGAAGGCCATCACCTTGCGGTTCTCCGTCTGGAGGAAGCGCAGGTTCCCCAAGGAGAAGACGGGGTAGCGCTGGCGGATGCGAATCATCCGCTTCACCCAGTGCAGGAGGCTGGACTTCACGCGCTCCTGCGCCTCCACGTTGATGGACTGGTAGCCGTACACCGGGTCGGCGATGACGGGCGCGTACAGGCGTGAGTAGTCCGCGCGGCTGAAGCCGGCGTTGCGGTCACCCGTCCACTGCATGGGCGTGCGCACGCCGTTGCGGTCGCCGAGGTAGATGTTGTCACCCATGCCAATCTCGTCCCCGTAGTAGAGGACGGGCGTGCCGGGCAGGGTGAAGAGCAGGCTGTGCATCAGCTCGATGCGCCGGCGGCCGTTGTCCATCAGCGGCGCCAGGCGGCGGCGGATGCCCAGGTTGATGCGCATGCGCGGATCGGTGGCGTACTCCCGGTACATGTAGTCCCGGTCCTCGTCCGTCACCATCTCCAGGGTGAGCTCGTCGTGGTTGCGCAGGAAGATGGCCCACTGGCAGTTGTCCGGGATGTCCGGCGTCTGCTGCATGATTTCGACGATGGGCGTCCGGTCCTCGCGGCGCACCGCCATGTAGAGGCGGGGCATCACCGGGAAGTGGAAGCCCATGTGGAACTCGTCGCCGTCGCCGAAGTACACGCGCACGTCGGCGGGCCACTGGTTCGCCTCGGCCAGCAGCATCTTCCCCTGGTACTCGGCGTCGATGGTCTTCCGCAGGCGCTTGAGGAAGGCGTGCGTCTCCGGGAGGTTCTCGCAGTTGGTGCCCTCGCGCTCGAAGAGGTAGGGCACGGCGTCGCAGCGGAACCCGTCCACCCCCATGTTGAGCCAGAAGCGCATGACATCCAGCATGGCCTCCTGCACCTCGGGGTTGTCGTAGTTGAGGTCCGGCTGGTGGCTGAAGAAGCGGTGCCAGAAGTACTGCTTGGCCACCGGATCCCACGTCCAGTTGGAGCGCTCCGTGTCGAGGAAGATGATGCGCGCGCCCTTGTACTGGTCGTCGGTGTCGCTCCAGACGTACCAGTCGCGCTTGGGGCTGTTCGGGTCGCTGCGCGCTTCCTGGAACCAGGGGTGCTGGTCGCTGGTGTGGTTGACGACCAGCTCGGTGATGATGCGGATGTCGCGCTTGTGCGCCTCGTCCACCAGGCGCTGGAAGTCCGCGAGCGTGCCGTAGTCCGGGTGCACGCCGTAGAAGTCCGCGATGTCGTAGCCGTCGTCGCGGAGCGGCGAAGGGTAGTGCGGCAAGAGCCAGAGGCAGTTGATGCCCAGGTCCTGGAGGTACGGCAGCTTCTCAATCAGGCCGGGGATGTCGCCGTGGCCGTCTCCATTCGAGTCATGGAATGCGCGGAGGTGCAGCTCGTAGATCAGGGCCTTCTTGTACCAGAGGGGATCTTGGTCCATACGCCTCTCGGGTTGTCACTCACTCGTAGTAGTCGAACGCGTTCTCGGTACGGCGGAAGCGGTGGACGGCCCAGAGGGCCGCGGGCTGCTCCGGTGTCAGGCGCACCTGCACGTCGGGACCCTGCCATAGCGAGCGCTGGTCCGACATCAACTCGTGCACCTGATACGTCTCGTCGGGCCGCGCGCCGAGCCATTCCAGGGGCACATGCAGCAGGGCCTCCTGCGCGGCGTACGGGTCAAGGCTCACGGCGACCAGGACCAGGCTGGAGCGGTCCGGCGTGCGTTTGCCGTAGAAGAGGATGCGGTCGTTGTTCGACGTGAAGAACTGGAGCGTGCCGTACTGGTGCAGCGCGGGGTGCGTGCGGCGCGCGGCGTTGAGGCGCGCAATCCAGTCCCGGATGTTGCCGGGCCGGTCCAGGTCCCACGCGACGAGCTGGTACTTCTCCGAATCGGTGTACTCCTCCTTGCCGGGGATGGGGCGGCCCTCGCACAGCTCATAGCCGCAGTACATGCCCCAGACGGAGGACAGCGTTCCGGCCAGCGCGGCGCGGAGGCGGAAGGCGCCCGGGCCCGCGTTCTGGAGGAACTCCGGGAGGATGTCCGGCGTGTTGGGCCAGAGGTTGCCCCGGAAGTAGTCGGACACCGGCGGCTGGGTGATCTCCTCCAGGTAGTCCTGCAGCTCGCCCTTGAAGTTGCGCCAGGTGAAGTACGTGTACGACTGGGTGAAGCCCACCTTGGCCAGGGCCTTCATGACCTTGGGCCGCGTGAAGGCCTCGGACAGGAAGAGGACCTGGGGATGCGCCTCCTGCACGCGGCGGATGAGCCACGCCCAGAACTGCATGGGCTTGGTGTGGGGGTTGTCCACGCGGAAGGTGTTCACCCCCTGCTTCACCCAGTGGAGCACGACGGACTCGAGCTCCGCCCAGAGGGACTCACGGCCGGGCCCCATCCAGTCGAAGTTGACGATGTCCTCGTAGCGCTTGGGCGGGTTCTCCGCCGTCTTGATGGTGCCGTCGGGCCGCTGCTGGAACCACTCCGGATGCTCCTTCACGTAGGGGTGGTCCGGCGAGCACTGGAAGGCGAGGTCGAGCGCCACTTCGATGCCGTGCGCCTGGGCCGCCTGCACGAAGCGCCGGAAGTCCTCCAGCGTCCCCAGCTTGGGATGCACGGCCTTGTGTCCGCCCTCCGTGGCGCCAATGGCCCAGGGGCTGCCCACGTCGTCCGCGGTCGCGGTGAGGGAGTTGTTCTTCCCCTTGCGCGCCGTCCGGCCAATGGGGTGGATGGGCGGGAGGTAGACGGTGTCGAAGCCCAGCTGCTGGATGTACGGCAGCCAGCCTTCCGCGTCCCGGAAGGTGGCGTGCGTGACGCCGTCCCGCTTCGCCGAGCGCGGGAAGAATTCGTACCAGCTGCTGAAGCGCGCCTTCTCGCGGTCCGCGAACACCTCGGGGACCTTGTCGTAGCGGCGCGCGAGCGTCCGGTCGGGGTACGTGGAGGCGATGGTGGCCAGCTCGGGCGCCAGCGCCACGGCGATGAGGTCCGGGGAGGGGGCCTGGCGCAGGCGGACGGCGGCCTCGGCCAGCACCCGCGCGTCGTCTTCCTGCTTCGCGGCGCGGGCCCGCTTCGCGGCGCCCTCCAGCAGCGCGGCGCCCTCCAGCAGCTCGCTGCGCACGTCCCGGCCCACGTCCACCTTGCGCTTGAGCTCGGAGGTCCAGGTCCGGAACAAGTCGGGCCAGGCTTCAATCGTGTACTCGTAGCGGCCGTTGTGGCGCAGGGGGAACTCGCCCTCCCAGCGGTCGTTGCCGAGGAAGCGCATGGGCACTTCCGCCCAGTCGGTCTGCTGCGCCTTCGGCGTCACCTGCCGCCAGCGGATGACGGCGACCAGGACGTCATGGCCTTCCTTGAAGACGTCCGCCCTGACGGTGCACTGCTCGCCGACGACACGCTTCACGGCGTGACGACCCGCATCCAGCTCGGGGCTCACTCCCTCGATGAATACGCTTCCGAGTCGTTCGGTCATGGTGGCTGGCGGCCCTTCCTTATAGGTCTTGGGTTGTCTTTGCCTGGCGGCGAATCGTGCCTGTTGTCGATGCTGGACGGCTTGCGTGCCGGCCGCGTTGGCTCGTGAACGTTAAGGATGGGGGTTGGCGCTGCCCACCCTGGAAGGCAAAGCGCGCCCGGGTGCCCGCCTGCCGATACTTGAAGCTGGGAACTGCCCCGCTGAATGAGCTATCCGGGACGAACATGGCGCCTCCTCCCACCGCTGACCTCCAAGCAAGCGACCCGGCGTCAGACCAGGCGCTCCTCCGTCAGGTGGCCCTGGGCAGCGCCCCGGCGATGCGGCAGGTCTACGCGCGCTGCGGTGGCCGGTGCTTCGCCATCACCTTGCGGCTGCTGCCGTCCCGCGCGGACGCGGAAGAGGTGATGCAGGAGGCCTTCCTGGAGGTCTGGCGCCGGGCCCGTGAGTTCGACCCGGCGCGCGGTGGGCTGGAGGCGTGGGTGACGACCATCGTCCGGACGCGCGCCATCGACCGGGTCCGTTCGCTGGGGACGATGGCGCGGGTCGTGGAGGGGGTCGCGCACGAGGGGCCTCCGGTCAGCGCGACGCCCACGGCGCCCGACGAGGCCGCGGGGCAGGGCGAGTCACGTGTCCGCGTCCTGGCGGCGTTGGCCCAGCTACCTCCCGAGCAGCGGGAGGTGGTGGAGCTGGCCTACTTCGAGGGGCTCTCCCAGCGCGAGATCTCCGAGCTCACCGGCGACCCGCTGGGGACGGTGAAGACGCGCGCGCGGCTCGCGCTGGAGAAGCTGGGCGCGCTGCTGGCGGAGCTTCGGCCCCACACCTAGCGCCCGAGGGGTCTTGGCTCCGGAGCACCTGGAGGCGCTTAAGGTTCGCGCAAGCTTTGCCGTCCAGAACGGAGTCGTGCCCAGGGAAGCGGGCACATCACCGACTGGTACGGAGGCTGTGGATGAAAAGTGAAGTCATGACCCGCCGGCGGATTCTCAAGGGCATGGGTGTGGCGGTGGCGACCCTTCCGCTCGCTCGCCTCGTCGCGGCTTGCGGCGTGGGGACCGACCCCATCGACGACCTGGACACCGGCGTGGCGCCCGATGCGGGGGCGGGGGGCTCGGGCTGGGCCACCGGTGGCACCGCCGCGATGACGCAGGCGGCGTCCTATCCGGACCCGTTCGCCGCGGGCATCGGGACGGTGTGCGCGCTCACCTGCGAGGCGACGCTGGGGCCGTGCTATGCGACCACGGTGGAGCGCCAGGACATCAGCGAGGGCGAGAACGGGCTGCCCGTGCGCCTGGCCCTGTTGGTGGTGAATGAACAGTGCGAGCCCATTCCGGGTGCGACAGTGGACATCTGGCATGCGGGGCCGGGCGGGCTGTACTCGGGCGAGGACGCCAGCGACTTCTGCACGTCCGGCGACGCCGAGGCCCGCGCGGCGCGGTGGTTCCGGGGCGTGCAGACCACGGACGCGCAGGGCCGGGTGAACTTCGATACGTGTTTCCCGGGGTGGTACAGCAGCCGCACCATCCACATCCACTTCACGGTCCGGGTGGACGGCAGCGAGTTCGTCACCTCTCAGCTCTACTTCGATGACGCGCTCAACGACGACATCATCGACACGCAGCCGCTCTACGACGCGCGCGGACCTCGGGACACGACGAACCAGAACGACACCGTCATCTCGGGGGACGCCGTGGCGGACTCTCTGTTCCAGACCGAGCGCATGGCGGACGGCGCGTTGCTGGCGTGGAAGACACTGGTCCTCCGCTCGTCGCTGTCGGAGGCGCAGTGCGCGGTCCCGGGAGGCAGCGGTGGTGGCGGGGGCCCGGGCGGACCTCCGCCGGGGGGCGGCGGGATGGGGCCTCCGCCGGACTGGGACGGCGGCATGGGGCCGCCACCGGGCGGGGAGGGCGTGCTTCCCTGAGCATGTTGGATGGCGGGGCGGCGAGCACCGCTCCCGGTGGACGAGGAGGCAGAGGGCATGGGCGAGCGCGTGCTGCTCGTGGAGGATGACCCGCAGCTCGGCGCGCAGATTGTCGAGCACCTGCGCGGCGCGGGCTTCGCGCCTTCGTGGTGGCGCGAGGGCCGGGTCCTCGCGCCGGGCGAGCTGCCCGACGTGAGCCTCGTGGTCCTGGATTTGATGCTCCCGGGGACCTATGGGCTCGACATGCTGAAGTCGCTCCGGACGTTTTCGGAGGTGCCCGTGCTCATCCTCAGCGCGCGCAACGACACGCTGGACAAGGTGCGGGCGCTGAAGCTGGGCGCGGATGACTACCTGACGAAGCCGTTCTGGCCGGAGGAGCTCATCGAGCGCGTCCGGGCGCGGCTGCGACGGCCCCTGCTCCAGAAGGCTGGAGCCGCCGTGGACGTCGGGCCGCTGCGAATCGACTTCCAGGCGCAGGTGGTCTGGATGCACGGGCAGCCCGTGGAGCTGACGCGTGTGGAGTTCGCCCTGCTGGCGGCGTTGGCCCGGCGGCCCCGCGAGGCCGTCACGCGGCAATGGTTGTTGGAGCACGTGTTGGATCCGGAGCGGGAGGGCACGGAGCGGACGCTGGACGTGCACGTGTCCCGGCTCCGGCGGAAGCTGGGCGCGCGGCATGGCGTGGAGACTGTCTGGGGCGTGGGCTACCGGCTCACGCCGGGGGAGGACGCGTGAAGCTGCGCTTGCGGCTGGCGCTCACCGTGGCCGCGGTCTCGGTGCCGATGGTCGCGGGGCTGGGGTACGTGCAGCATTCGCTGCGCCAGCGCAACCAGGTCGAGGTGCTGGAGGCGTCCACGCTGGCGCGGATGCAGGCGGGTGAGCGCGAGCGCTGCGAGGCGCAGCCGGAGGCGTGGCGCTCGTGGCGCGGAGGCCCGCCTCGGCCGGAGCCTGGACCGGGTGCGCCGGACCGCCCGCCTCGGCCGGAGGGGCCCGGGGGGCCTCGTTCCGCGGGCGGTCCGGGGTTCGTCACGCACTTCGCCTACGACGGTCGGCTCGAATCCCGCAACCCGCACGCACCCGTGTTGCCGGAGTCGGTGCGGCGTGAAGCCCTGGAGGGTCGAACCTCCGTGGTCCGGCGGACGGCGATGCGTGGGGAGTCACAGCTCGACGTCCTGGTGCGCATGCCCTGGGCGGAGGGTCCCTGCGCCTTCGTCCTCGCGCGGAGGCTGGAGCCCCGGGGCCCGCCGCTCGGAGGGATGCCCCCGCCCGAGGTGCTGGCCATCCCCTTCCTCGCCGTGCTCGCGATGGTGGTGGCCCTGGGGCCCATGGTCCGGCGCGTCCGGCAGCTCACGTCGGAGGTGCGCGCTTCCGCGAGCAGCCGCTATGTGGCGCCGGTGCAGGTGCGCGGCGATGACGAGGTGGCTGAGCTGGCGCGCGCGTTCCAGGAGGCCCGGGCTGAAATCCAGCATCAGCTTTCGCAGCAGGAGGCCCGGGAGCAGGCCCTGCGCGACTTCCTCTCGAACACCACGCACGACGTGATGACGCCGCTCACGGTGCTCCAGGGCCACCTGTCGACGCTCCAGCAGCGGCTGCGCCAGGGGGAGGCGCTGGAGCCAGCGGTCGTCGGGGACGCGATGGGGGAGGCGCACTACATCGCTTCGCTGGTGCACAACCTCGCGGCGGCCGCGCGGCTCGAGGCCGGGGCGCCGCGGGCCGAGTTCGCGGCGGTGGACCTCAACGCGGTGATTGCACGCGTGCTGGGGCGGCACCAGCCCATCGCGCGGCAGCAACGCATCGCCTTGGAGCGCGGCGTGCCGGAGGCGGCGGTCTGGGTCGACGGCGACGTGACGCTCATCGAGCAGGCCGTGAGCAACATCGTGTTCAACGGCATCCATCATGGCCGCGAGGACGGCCACGTGGCGGTGGTGCTGGAGCACTCCCGCGAGAAGCGCTTCCGGCTGCGTGTCATCGATGACGGCCCGGGCATCCCCGAAGCGGAGCGCGCTCGCTTGATGGAGCGGCGCTTCCGGGGCAACGCCGCGCGCACACGCGGGCTCTCGGGGCAGGGGCTGGGCCTGCACATCACGCAGCACGTCGCGCAGGTGCATGGCTGGGCGCTGACGCTCGCGGCGTCCGAGTACGGAGGCCTGGAGGTCGTGCTGGAGGGGCTGTCGTCGACCTGAGCGCGCGCCAGCGCAAGCGAGGTTCAAGGCTCTCCCAGCAGCGCGCGGGACGCGTGGGTCAGCCGCCTTTCTTGCGCGCCGTCTTCGCCGCGGGCCGTGCATCTCCGTGCCCCGCGACCACCAGGCCGAGCGTCTGCGCGTAGTTCACCGCCGCGTCCACGGGGATGCGCGTCGCCTTCACGCGGTTGCGCGTGGGGTCGATGAACACGCCCTGCGCGCCGCCAAAGTCCGTCTTTGTGAGCGTGCAGCCCCGGAAGTTGCTGCCGCTGATGTCCGAGCCGCTGAAGTCCGACTCGGACAGGTCCGTGTCGATGAAGTTCATCTCCAGCGCCGTGCAGTTCAGGAACGACGTCTTGCGCAGACTGAGCCCCGCGAAGGTGCAGTAGCGCAGGTTCGAGCCCTCGAAGGTGACTTCCGGGAAGGTGCCCACGTCCGTCCAGTCGATGCCCATCAGCTTCGAGCCCTCGAAGCGCACCTCGCGAAGCGACGTGTCCGCGAACTTCGCGCGGGTGAGGTCACATCCGGTGAAGACGCAGGCCTCCAGCCGGGCCCGCCCCCAGTGGCTCTCCTGGAGGGTGCAGTTGCTGAAGGTGCACCGGTAGAACTCCTTCCCCCGGAGGTCCGCCGCCTGGAGGTTCAGGTCGGAGAAGGTTTCGTCCTCGAAGGCGGCTTCGGTCTGGAGGCGTTGGGCGGACATGGCGGGTGCGCCATTCATGCCAGGACCTTCGCGAGGACCAAGCCCTTTCGCACCGGGCTACCCGTAGCGCACGGTGAAGGCGGCCAGCAGGGGCCCCGCGAGCCGCGCATTCCCAGGAGGACTGGCGCCGCCTTCGGGGAGCTGGGCGAGGAGGTCCAGGAGCGCGGGCTTCATCTCCTCGAAGGCGGCGTGGGCCGCGTCGGCGTTGTCGAAGAACCGGTGGTAGAGCAGCCAGCCCGTCACCGAGCAGGAGATGGCGTGAAAGGAGCGGCTGTCATCCCTCTCGTAGGTCAGGCGCAGCTGGTCTCGGAGCGCCTCGTCACGCGCGATGGTGCCGCCCTGGGTGCCCATCCAGCCCAGGGAGCTTCCGCCTTCGTAGGGCTGCCACACCGCGTCGTCATCCACGCTCTCCACCTCAATCCGAGACATCCGCTGGACATCATGCGCGGCCCCGCGCGGGTGAGCCAGGACTCCAGGCTGGGATTGCGTCCCCTGGTGGACGCGGGTTCGCGTCAGCGTAGGTAGGGAAGAGGAGCACGCCGGGTCCACGAGACAGTCATGCCAGGGATGGTTTGTGCCCGGAGGGGCAACGTCCTAACCTGCCATGTCCATGAAGGCGATCCTCGTCTCCCTTTTCCTCTTGGGTTCGGCGCCAGAGGGCGCGGCCCCGGCAATCCCTCCCGAGGCGCTCGCCGCGCCCCCGGTGGCGGATGAGTCCCCCACGGCCTGGGCCTGCACCGTCGACACCTTGCGCGCGGGAAAGGAGTGCGTGTTCGAGGCCGACCTGTCCGCGGGCTCCCCCAGCGACGCGCAGGACACGTCGAACAAGAGCATGCTCCAGGACGTGGGCCGCGCGCTGTGCTCGGAGGCGGTGGGCAACATCCGGGAGGGCCGTCCGGACGCGACGCTCGTCTCGCTCTGTGAGCGCCGCTACGTCACCGCGGTGGACCAGTGCGGGCTGGAGGGCACGTCCTTCGTGGTGGACGCCAAGGGCCGGTTCGCTCCGGGCGCTCGCTCCTGTTACCGGGCGCTCGCCAACGTCCTGCAGGAGGTGCAGTTCATGGCCACGGTGGCCTCGCCGTGTTGCGAGTGCGCCGCCCGCGCGAACTGCCCCGGCACCGCCGACCGCTGCTACGCGGAGGTGTCGCAGCAGGCCACCGCGCCCCAGACGCAGGCCTGCCTCAGCGACCGGTGCGCGGACGCGTGCGCCGTCGTGTTGCCGCGCTCCGGGCCGCAGCCCGCGCCCACCGTCCAGCAGCGCAAGCGTTCCGTCAGCCCTGGCTCCGCCTCCCTCTAGGAGTTCCACACCATGCGCCGTCCATCCTGGATGTTGTCCACGTGGGCCCTGCTGGGGCCGCTCGCCGCCGGTTGCGGCGCCTCGCATTCGCACGTGACGTGGTCGGAGGATCCGCCTCCCACGCAGGAGATGTCCTTCGCCGCCCGGCCTCCACCGCCGCCGCCCGCGCCCAGCCCCACGGAGGACCCCAAGGGCTTCGCCGCGCGCTACGCCAACCCCGCGGTGTGTGAGGCCGCCGCCCGGCGTCTCCAGGGCGCCTCCCGGGATGAGGCCTGGGATGGCTTGAAGGCGTGCATTGAGCACACGCCCTTCACGCAGCTCAACGCGCTGCTGGGCCGCGCCTGGGCGCAGGACCTGAGCGTCCGCCCGGAAGGGGCGAAGCTGATCGCCCGCGTGGTGGCCCAGCGCGGCGGCAGCGTGCCGGGCGAGCTGCGCTACCTCCAGGAGAAGCAGATTCCCATCTTCTCGCTGGCCTCGGCCATGGACCGGCCGGACACGTACAAGGGGCGCTACGTGCTGCTGCGCGCCCAGGTGGCGGACCAGCGCTCGGAAGGGGAGCGCCCCACCGTGTGGCTGGTGGAGCACGCCTTGAGCTCCGTTCAGACGGAGGAGGCGGTGGGGTACGGGGAGCGCATGGATTCAGCCACCGCGTACTCGGGCGACCTGTCCGGGCAGACGGTCCTCACCGGGCCGGGGCAGTTGGGCGGGACGGTGAGCTCGGCGCAGCGTTCGAGCAGGACGACGACGCGGCGCTTCGTGGAGAACATCTCCGACGAGACGGGGCGAGAGGCCCTGGGCCGCCTGGCCCGCGCGGACCCGTTCCTGGAGACGCGGCGCGACTACGTCATCCTCGCGCGCTTCGATGGCATCCGCCTGACGTCCGGTGGTCCGGAGACGGATGACGAGGCGCCGCGCATCCCGGTGCTGACCATCGTCAGCTACCACGCGCCGCAGCCGCTGGTCGTCTACTGAGCCGCCGCGCGAGTCGCGCGAAAAAACGAGGCGCCGGGAACTCACCCGACGCCTCGCCATAGGAACCGACCCCGCGCCAGCTCCCATGAAAACCGAAGGAAGCCGCGCGTTACTGGCGCGTGGCTCCCGTGACGGTGAAGTGGTGGGTCTCCACGCGGCCCGAGCCCAGGGAGACGGCCACCGGACGGTCCGGCGCCGTGGTCGCGCTGACGAAGCGGGGCGCCACGAGCTCCACGGTGAAGTCGCCGGGGAAGAGGAACTTGAAGGTCGCCTCGTAGGTCCCGTCGCCGTCCTCGTCCGTCAGGGGCAGCCACTCCCGGCTGCCGGCGTCGTTGGTCATCACCACCTGGAAGTCGCCGAGCGTCACCTGCCGGCCATCCACCACGGGCAGCACCACGGAGGACGCCGTGTCCGCCGTCACGCGGATGCTGCCAGAGGCCGTCACGTCGGCGGCCTTGATGACGGGGCTCATCACCCACCGGCCCGAGTTGCCCGCCTCCCTGCCGAAGCTCTGCCCGACGTCGAAGTCGACGAGGAGGACCTTCTGCTCACCCTCGAGCGTCAGCTTCTCGGCGAACTTCACCTTCAGGCCGGAGGCGCCGTAGCTGGGCATGTGGAGCCGGCCGTCCACCCGCGTGCCCTCGGGCAAGCCGGCATAGTCGTCCGATGACGCAAAGACGGTCGTCGCGCCGTCCGCGTCCGCCACCTCGATGTAGCCACCGGTGATGACGAAGCGGATTTCGGCGTAGTCACCCCGGGGCACCACGGCTTCGGAGACGAGCTCGGACGTGGAGTTGGCCAGGTCCAGCAGGCTCACGGTGACGGGCGTATCGCGGAGCACCACGCGGCCGCCGTTGCCGTTTCCGCCTTGGAGGTAGATTTCCGAAATGGTGACAACGGCTGTCTGGATGCCGTCACCCGGGGCATCTGTCAGCAGCACGGAGAGCTTGCTGTCGCCGCCACCGCACGCCACCAGCGGAAGCATGGCGATGGGGATCAGGGCGAGCAGGAGGGCGCGCACGCGCGAGCAAAAGGCCATGGACTTTCACCTGTCAGGCCCGGCGACATGCCGGGCGGATTCGCCCAGGGAGGACCCGGCGGGTGAAGGAGCGGCCACGGCCTCCGTGCAGGCCCCCGTGGCGCGGGGCCCGCGCGCCGCTCAGGCGGGGCCGGTGTCCAGGCCGTGCTTGCGCAGGAGCTTGCGAAGGTAGACGCGGTCGATGCCGGCCTCGCGGGCGGCGCGGGACACGTTGCCTTCACAACGGTCGATGAGGGCGCGCAGGTAGTCGCGCTCGAAGCCCTCGATGATGCGGTCCTTCGCCTCCTTGAACGGCATGTCCAGGGAGATGGGACGGGTGCTCTCCGGGTCGTCCGCCGGAGGGGGCAGGGTGGTGGGCTCCTCGGCGGGGGCGGGCACGTCCGGGATGTCCGGCAGGGCCTCGTCGCCCAGGTTCACCACGCGGTCCACCACGTTGCGCAGCTCGCGCACGTTGCCCGGCCAGGGGTACTGGGCGAGCAGCGCGCGCGTCTGGTCCGACAGCGCGCCCGGCTGACGCCCCATGCGCGTCAGCACGGTATCCACCAGCAGCGGGATGTCCTCGGGCCGCTCTCGCAGCGGTGGCAGGCCCACGCGCAGCACCGCGAGCCGGTGGAACAAGTCCCCCCGGAAGCGGCCCGCCTGGACCGCGCCCTCCAGGTCCTGGTGCGTGGCCGCGACGACGCGCACGTCCACCGTCCGGTAGTCGTTGGCGCCCACGCGCTTCACCTGCCGTCGCTCCAGCGCGCGCAGCAGGCGGGGCTGGACCTCCAGCGGGAGCTCACCCACCTCGTCCAGGAAGACGGTGCCGCCGTGCGCGCGCTCGAAGGCGCCCGCGCGGTCCGCCTGCGCCCCCGTGAAGGCGCCCTTCACGTGGCCGAACAGCTCGCTCTCCAGCAGCGCGGGGGCGATGCCCGCCAGGTCGACGATGACGAAGGGCCCCTTGGCGCGCGGGCTGTGCGTGTGGATGGCCTCCGCGCACAGCTCCTTGCCCGTGCCCGTCTCGCCCTGGATGAGGACGTCCGACTCACCCGCGGACAGCTTCTCCAGCAGGGTGAAGAGCTCCCGCATCCGCAGGCTGTTGCCCACCAGCGCGCCAAAGGCGCTGCGCGCCGACAAGGGCCGGGCCCGGGGGCGCTCGCTCTCCGGCACCAGCTTCAGCTCGGTGGTGCCCAGCTTGAGGACCGCGCCGGTGCGGACCTCCAGCTCCTGGAAGCGCATGCCTTCACAGTACGAGCCATTGCGAGAGCCCGGGTCCACCGCGCGCACGCCCGCGTCGCTCACGTCGAGCAGCAGGTGCAGCCGCGACACCGCGCGGTCCGCCAGGAGGATGTCCACGTCCCGCCCCGAGCCCACGCGGTAACGCCCCGGCATCAGGGGCCAGTCGCGCCCCGCATCCGGCCCCGACACCACCACCAGCCGCGTGCGCACGCGTTGGACGCGAATGGCCGGCAACGCATCGGTGCGGACCAGCTCGTCGTACCCGTCCTCGTCTCCCAGACTCGCCACGGCCGGGGACCTTACCACAGGCGCCGTGCGGGGTTGGGCGCTGCATTCCCAGGTTATACTGTAAACTGGGAGTGGGGGTATCACCCGGAATGACGCGTGCGCCGCGAGAGCGATTCGGCCGATATGAACTGCAAGAGCGGGTAGGCCATGGCGGCATGGCGGAGACCTGGCGCGCCCGCCTCCGTGGCGCGGCGGGGGTCACCAAGCCCGTGCTCATCAAGAAGGTGCTGCCGGAGTACGCGAACGACGAGGCCTTCGTCTCGATGTTCATCAGCGAGGCGCGCATCTCCGCCACGCTGTCGCACGGCGCCATCGCCCAGGTCTTCGACTTCGGGAAGGTGGACGGCCAGTACTTCCTGGCCATGGAGCTGGTGGACGGACAGCCGCTCCACCGCATCCTGAAGCGGGCGCTGCGCTCCGGGTTTCACTGCATCCCCGTGCCCATCGCCGTCTTCGTGGCCATGGAGATGTGCCGCGGCCTGCACTACGCCCACACGCGCAGTGACGAGCGCGGCGAGCCCCTGGGTATCGTCCACCGCGACATCTCTCCCGACAACGTCCTCATCGGCTACGAGGGGCAGGTCAAGATCGTCGACTTCGGCATCGCGAAGGCGCGCTCGCTGCGCAGCTTCAACACCGAGCCGGGCGTGGTGAAGGGGAAGTACCTCTTCTTCTCGCCGGAGCAGGCGCGCGGCGAGGCCGTGGACGCGCGCACGGACGTGTGGGCCACCGGCGTGGTGCTGTTCCAGATGCTCTGCGGCCGGCTGCCGGTGGAGGGGCAGGTGCACCTGGTCCTGCGCCGGTTGAACAACGGGCAGCCCCTGCCGTCCGTCCGGGACGTGCGGCCGGATGTGCCGGTGGCGCTGGACGCCATCCTCCGGAAGGCGCTCGCGTTGGACAAGGAGGCGCGCTTCGAGTCCGCCCACGCCTTCAGCGACGCGCTCGCCGGATTCCTCTATTCGTCCTCGCCGCGGTTCTCGCCCATGTCCGTGGCGTACCTGCTGCGCGAGCTGTACCGGGAGGACTTGGAGGCGCTCGGGCTGGACGCGCGCGTGCCCGCGGCCTTCCTGGAGGAAATCTCCGTCTGGCGGGAGGCCCCGCCCATCCCCGCGCCCACCCAGCACGGCGTGCCCGCGTTGGACCCGGACTTCCACTCCGATGAAGTCGTGTCCGAGCCGCTCGAATCCGAGGCGCTTCCCGTCGCCGCCGAGGAAGAGGCTCCGCGCGTCACGCGGGTCGGCCTCTTCGCGGAAGGGAGCCGCACCTCCCAGTGGGTGACGAACGTGGGGCTGGTGGTCGCCGCGCTGCTCGGTGTCTTGGCGGTGACCTGGGTCGGGTCCGACTTGCTGGCCGCCGCGAAGGAGCCCCTCCGTGAGCCGGGGCCGCCCGCGGCCGAGCGCATCCTCGGCGCGCCTCCGGTGGCCGCGGCGCCCCAGGCGGCTGTCTCGGGACCGAAGGCGGCCCCGGAGGCGAACGACGCGGAGGATGAAGAAGTGGCGGTGGACGCCGCACCGGCGCGCGCCGCCACCTCGCGCCCCACGTCCCCGGTCCGCGGCGCCAAGCCCGCCTCCGCGGTGGGCTCGAACACGCGCGGTCAGACCCGGCTGGCCCAGGGCAGCCGGGGCGAGGGCGTGGATGTGACCTCATCGTCACAGGCGACCGTGGCGGGGCCCGCGGACAAGGCGCTCAGCGCGGCCCGGGCCTTCCAGCGCGGCGGCAAATACGGCGAGGCGCGCAAGGCCGCGCGGGAGTGTGTCCGGCTCGCGCCGGCGGAGGCCGAGTGCTACCTGATGCTGGGCGCCGTGGAGGTCAAGCTGGGGCGGATTCACGAGGGCGCCCGGCACTACCACCGCTTCCTGGAGCTGGCCCCCACGGACCACCCCCAGGCCAGCACCGTCCTCCGCATCCTCCAGGAGTTCGAGGCCCGATAGGCCCCCTTCGATGTGCGTCCAGAATTCGACGCGCCAGGTCAGCCGCCTCGAAGCCGGGGGCTTGGAAAAGCGAGCGCCCCTCCCGTAGAAGGGGGCTTCCATGACGCACTTCCGCATCCCTCGACTGCTGACGCTCCCCGCGCTGCTGACGGCCGCCGCCTGTGGAGAGTCCGACTCCATCCCTGTTCGGACCTGCGACGTGACATTGACCTACGCGCCGCAGCAGTCCGTCGCGGGCCCGGTGGAGGTCAGCGGCGAGTGGACGAACTTCGCCGCCAGGGCGCAGGCCATGACCGACCGCGGTGATGGCGTCTACACGCTGCGCCTGGAGGGCCTGGAGCCGCGTGATTACGGCTACCGGTTCGTGGTGGGCAACAAGCCTCAGCTGGACCCGGAGAACCCGTACTCCCGCTGGGTTCGCTCGGAGGAGTATTCGCGGCTCACCGTCCCGGACTGCCGTCAGCCGGTGCTGGAGCTCCAGCGCTTCGCGGTGACGCCCACGGGCACGCTGGACCTCGAGGCCGCGTACCTGGACGGCACGGACCGCGCGGGCCCGGCGGGGGAGGGCATGGTGCTGTCGCTGGACGGCGTGGCCCGCCCCGACGCGTACGACGCCGCAACAGGACGCTTCGTGCTGCGCCTGGAGGGGCTGGCGCAGGGCAAGCACCACGTGAAGGTGGTGGCGCGCGACAGCACGGGGCGCGAGGCCGCGCCGCTGTACCTGCCGTTCTGGGTGGAGCCGGAGCGCTTCCGCTGGGACTCGGGCTTGATGTACTTCGCCTTCACCGACCGCTTCCTCAACGCGAAGCCGGAGAACGACGGCCCGGTGGCGGACGTGGACCCCATCGCCAACTACCTGGGCGGTGACTTCGCGGGCATCACGCAGAAGATCGAAGAGGGGTACTTCGACGCGCTCGGCGTGCGCACGCTGTGGATCTCCCCGGTGGACCAGAACCCCGAGGGCCGCTTCATCGGCACCGGCGGCAAGTACTACACGGGCTACCACGGCTACTGGCCGTCGAAGCCGCGCGAGACGCAGCACCGCTTCGGCTCGTTGGAGGAGCTGCGCGCCCTCACGTCCGCGGCGCACAAGCACGGCATCCGCGTCATCGCCGACCTGGTGCTCAACCACGTCCACCAGGAGCACCCCTACTGGACGAACCACGGCCAGGACGGCTGGTTCAACACCGCGGCGAGCTGCGTGTGCGGCACCCAGGACTGTGACTGGGAGGCGCAGCGCCTCATCTGCAAGTTCACGGACTACCTGCCGGACCTCAACTGGCGCTCCACGGACTTCGTGGACCAGTACGCCGCGGACACGCTGTGGTGGCTGGAGCAGGCGGACTTCGACGGCTTCCGCATGGACGCCGTGAAGCACATGGAGCAGGTGGCCGGACGCACCATCCGCGGGAAGCTGCAGGAGATCACCGCGATGACGGGCACCGAGTTCTACCTGGTGGGTGAGACGTTCGTCGGCGCGGACGGGCGGTCGCAGATCGCCCGCTACATCAGCCCGCGTGAGCTGGATGGCCAGTTCGACTTCCCGCTGTACTGGCCGGTGCGCGAGGCCTTCGCGGATGGCCAGGGCCTGCAGCGCGTGGACGACGCCGTGCGCGCCAACGAGCTGTACTACGCGCCGGGCACGCTCAACTCGCCCTTCCTGGGCAACCACGACGTGGCGCGCTTCATGTCGCAGGCCTCGGGCCAACTGCAGGGGGAGGGGAGCGACCCGTTCGGCCCGCACCGCCCCTCGGCCGTCGTGACGGACCCGGCCGCCTTCGAGAAGGCGAAGTACGGCTTCACCTTCGTGCTGACCCAGCCGGGCGTGCCGCTGGTGTACTACGGCGACGAGGTGGGCCTGCCGGGCGCGGGCGATCCGGACAACCGCCGGTTCATGCGCTTCGGGGCCGCGCTGTCGGGGCTGGAGCGGGAGCTGCTGGACGTGGTCCAGAAGCTGGGCCAGGCGCGCCTGTCACACGCGGCGCTGCAGTCCGGCGCGCGGCGCACGCTGCGCGTGGAGAACGACCTGTACGTGTTCCAGCGGGACCTGCCGGACGGACGGGGCGCCATCGTGGCCATCAACCGCGGCGCGGTGGAGCGCTCGCTGGTGCTGGAGCTGATGGGCAGCCTGGCCGCGAGCGCGGAGGTCTATCAGGACATCTTCACGGGCCAGACGCTGCAGCTCGCTGGGACCGAGACGGTGCTGGCCGTGCCGGCTCGGGGTGTGGCGGTCTACGTGCCCAGCCAGCAGTAGGTGCAGGGGATGTTCCGGTGGAGGGGTGGGCCGTCCCCTTCCGCCGGTGCATCCCGCTCAGGGCTGCGGGGCCGCCTGCTCACTCCTGCCGTGCTTGTAGAAGAGCACGAGGGTGTAGCAGTGGAATTCGTTGTCGGACGACTGACACACGACCCGGTCCACAATCTCCAGGTCGGAGTTGCTCTTCAGCCACCGGGTGACGTTCTCACCCAGCTCCTCGCGCTCCTTCGCCTTGGTGGCGGAGAAGACCTTCACGCCCGTGAACATCGCCTGCCACTCCTTGTGCGGTGCTGATTCAGGACAATAGGAGGTTATCGCACGTGGCATTCCGGGGTGTCAAAAACCCGGCTTCCCTGCCGGGGGGATGTTGATCGTCCATGCCTGGGGGTTTGCAGCCTCCCGCGCATGCCTATGTTGCTCGGGTCGCACCTGATGGCGTGGGGCGCTCGGGGCAGGGGGCCGCGAGTGGCGGCGGAGTGGGGAAGGGGGAAGGCCCGTGGACATGAAGACCAAGAAGGACCTGGCCGTAGACTTCATCAACACCATCCGGACGATGGAGCCCTCCGCGCTGAATGCGCTCATCGTCAAGGAGGCAGGTGAGGAGCTGGCCCAGTTCTTCCTCAACTACAGCGCGAATCTCATCTCCAAGGACCCGTCCCGGGTGCTGGAGAACACGTCCTCGCTGATGCTGATGGGCTACCTCATCCGCACGTACGAGGAGAAGAACACCCAGGCCAACCAGGGCGCCTTTCAGTCCTACGCCTTCGCCTGAGTCACCGGCGGGGCGTTGCAGGCTCGACAGGCCTCGGGGGAGCCTGTTAGGGAGCAGCGCCCATGCTCATTGACCTGCACGCCCATTCACACCTGTCCAAGGGTTGCGAGCTGGACCCTCGCGCCGTGCTGGAGCGGGCCGCGCTGTTCGGCCTGGACGGGGTGGCCTTCACCGAGACGAACACCCAGGACGGCTGCGACGAGCTCTTCGACATCGGAGCGAAGTCGAAGCTGAAGGTCTTCGTCGGGCTGGAGCTCGTCACCGACCGGGGGCAGTACCTGTGCTTCTTCCCGAAGCCGGAGCTGGCGCCGGAGCCGGTGCAGATGTGGGGCAGCAACCGGGAGAAGCCGTGGAGCGCGGCGGAGTGTCTGCCCAAGGTCAAGGCCATGGGCGCCGCCATCGTCGCCGCACGGCCGTATGACCGGGACTCGCAGAACCCGGCCATGGACTTCATCCGCTCGCTGAGCGTGCTCAGCGCGGTGGAGGGCTACAACGCCCGGGTGAAGCAGACGTCCAACGATCTGGCCGTCGAGGCCGCCACGGCGATGAAGCTGCCGTGCGTGGGCGGCAGCGACGCGCGGGGCTCGCTCGACGAGGTGGGCCGCGGCGCGACGATGTTCAAGCGGCCCATCCAGACGCAGGCGGAGCTGGTGGCGGAGCTGCTCAAGGGCGACTTCTGGCCGGTGATGGCGGGCGACCTGCCCCGGCTCACCCGCCCGGGCGAGGCCCAGGCGGCGCGCAAGTCCGGTGGCCGCGGCGGTGGTGGCGGCGGCGGCAAGCGTCGTCGCCGCTAGCCGGCCCAGGCAGGGGTGCCTCAGGGGAGAACCGAGGCGCCGGCCTCCTCGGCGCGCGCGAGGCGGCCATCCGTGAGGACGACCTTGCGGCGGCCGCCGGGATAGATCCACTCCTCCTGCCGGGCGGCGCCCTCCAGGGAGCGGCGCACCGTCTCCGGCGGGCCCCAGGCCATGCGCACCGCGTCCGCGGGCATGTTGGCCACCAGCCGCTTCTCGCGCACGGCCTCGAGCACCGCGGGTGGCAGGGCGTCCAGCGTGGGCTTCACATCCCGGGCGGAGAGGTACTTCTCCAACTCGGCGCGGAAGTCCTCGGGGCGGTCCAGGTTGGGCGGCATCACCAGGATGAGCGGCGGGGCGGAGGGCGGCGCGCCGGCCTCCGTGAGGTACACCCAGGGCCAGTTCCGCGGGCTGTAGAGGACGCGCTCGGTGATGACCCAGGACGTGGGGAACTCCACGCGGGTGATGCGCACCTTCGTGCCCGCGGGCAGGACGCGCTCCACGGCGCCGGGGTTGATGGGCTTGCCGTCCGTGTCGTCGAGCAGCTGCACGTCCTCGGGGGCGTAGGGTGTCAGCAGCTTCTTGGAGCCGTCTCCGAAGAGGGGCGTGACGTTGCTGGAGATGCGCAGGTACTGCTCCGCCTCGGGCCCCGAGAGGGACTGGTTCAGGGCGTTGCGCGCCTCGGGCGGCATGCGCGTCTGGGACGCACAGCCAGCGCCCAGCGCGGCGGCCAGGAGGACGGACAGGGAGCGGATTCGAAGTGGGGCGAGGGGCATGACACCTTTCGCGGGAAGCAGGGCGCGGAAGGTGTCTTGATTAGCTCACCGGGCGGGCTGCGTCAGCGGTGACGGTACCAACGCCTCGCGCTTGCCGCCGCGGCACCCCCGCTGGGGTGGGCAGATGGGCCCCCTGCCGAGGGGATCCGCGACGAGCAGGAACCGGCCGAGCCCGCGGGTGTCCGTCAGCTCCGGATGGCCACACAGCGCGCAGTGACGGGGAGGACGCTTGGAGGGGGGGAAGGGCACGGGACGTGAGTGTGCGTTGCTCTCACGCCCAGAGCGAATTTTCGGCTCCCCCCGCTCCCGTGCGGCTACTTCTTGTCGCTGGAGGCGGCGGGCGCGGGGGCCGGCGCCGGAGCGGGCGTACTGGGCGCGGAGGACGCGCTCGATGACGAGGAGGAAGAGGACGACGAGCTGCTGCTGCTCGACGAGGAGCTGCCGTCCTTCTTCGTGGAGCTGTACAGGTCGGAGTACCAGCCCCCGCCCTTGAGGACGAAGCTCGACCGGCTGACGACCTTCTGCATCTGCCCCTCGGCGCCGCACGCGCTGCACGTGGCAGGGGCGGGGTCGGAGATCTTCTGCAGCACGTCGATCATCTTTCCACAGCTCTGGCAGGAGTACTCGTAGATGGGCATGGTTCTCAGTGCCTCGTCAGGGTGTTGTTTCAGCGGGAGGCGGCGAGGAGCTGCTTTCGCAGTCCGTCCGCCAGGCCCAGGCGCTCGAAGGCGCGGAAGACGAGCTCGGCGGGTGCGCCGTGCTTGCGGGCGACGGCGTCCGCCAGGCCGTGCAGGTCCTCGGCGTCGGGCAGGACGTCGCCGACCAGGCGCTCCAGCTCCTTGCGGAGCGTGTCGGCGAACTTCTTCTGGATGCCCAGGTCGTTCAGGTACTTCTCGCGGCCGAGCAGGTCCAACCGGTGCGTCAGGTGCTGGGTGGCCAGGGCCTCGCGGCGGAAGCGCTCGCGCAGGGCCTCCACGTCCTCGGTCAGCGACAGCACGGACACGAGCCGCTGCAGCTCCGACGGGCTCAGCCCCAGGGCCCAGGCCACGCGGCCCGCGGCGCCTCGCTGGGAGGTGAAGCCGTCGAGCACCTGGCGGCGCTCCTTCTCCACCAGCGCGTCCATCAGCCCGTGGTCGCGCAGGACGTTCTCCAGATCCACCTGCGTCAGCTCGCCCCGGGCGCCGTTGAAGCGCTGGGACAGGTTGCGCAGCAGGGCGAAGCGGTGCTCGTTGGCCTCCAGCGCGGCCTCCACGACGGGCTTGCCGGACAGGCGCGTCAGCTCCAGGAAGGACGCGCGCGGCGCCTCCACGCGGGTGAAGCGGCCCCGGGGGCGCGGCAGGTCGCGGCGCGAGTGGGCGGGCTCCTCGACGAGGTCGGCGGGGCCGGCGACGGACTCCTCGGCCGGGGCGCGCTTGCGCGGGGCGATGCGCTCCTTGACGGTGGCCTCGCCGTCCTCCTTCGACGGCTTGCCGGCCTTCTTCGCCGCCTCCGAGCCGTCCGTCCCGGCGGCGGGCGGCGGCGCGAAGGTGAGGGGGGCGGGCGCGGGCGGCGGCGTCTTCTGATCGCGCACGTGGGCCAGCTCGCGGGCCACGTCGTAGTAGCCGCAGGCCTGCCGCTGGGCGGCCACCGCGGCCTGGGTGCCGCTGAGGATGTCGATGATGGCGAAGGGCCCCAGGGGGGTGGCCTCCGGCTCGGCGTCCGTCAAGGCGCGGACGCGGAAGTCATCAGCCTCGGCCAGGAGGGCCAGCGCCTCACGGACCTCGGGCGCCGGCGCGGGAGCCTTCGCGCGCCGGCAGAAGTCCGAGACGGCAACCGCCACGGGGGTGGGGACGTCATCGGGCTGTCGTCTTCTCTGCCAGGGACTGTTCATGAATGTCGCGGAAAAATGCTCGTTTACGAGGGCGGTTGCCTCTATCTTCGCCTGCAGACGGGTGTCAATGAGCCAGTCCGATTCCAATCTAAACAGCCTACGGCGAGTGCAAGTCGCGGGGACGGGCGGGCAGGTGGAGCAGCGCCCCCCTCGGCCGCACGCCCGGCGTTGCCGGGAGGAATGGACGGGAGTATCAGGCCCGCCGCGTTCGGAGCCCAACACTTGCCGGTGACGAATTCTTCTCCGGTGCGGGGCCTTCGTTGGGAAATGCCCGGGTCGCGGTGACTCACCGGATTGGTTACAACAGGAGCGGAGGGCGGGGCAGCGGCGGGCCTCCCCTCGGCGTCGGATGCGGGCGCGGCCCCTCGGCGACATTGAAGGATTGAACATGAGCAACAGCCACAGCCACCACCACGAAGACGACCGCGACAAGGACGAGGTGCTCGCCCGCTACATGGCCCAGCACGGGCTGAAGAGCACCCGGCAGCGCAGCCTCATCATCGACACGTTCTTCGCGGTGGGGGGCCACCTGTCGGTGGAGGAGCTGTGGAACAAGGTGCGCGAGCAGGACACCAAGGTGTCCGTCGCCACCGTGTATCGCACCATGAAGTTGCTCAGTGAGTGTGGCCTGGCCCACGCCCGCAACTTCGGTGACGGGCAGACGCGCTACGAGGCGGCGGCGGGGCGGGATCACCACGACCACCTGGTCTGTACCCGCTGCGGCACCATCATCGAGTTCGAGAACGAACGCATCGAGGCGCTCCAGGACGCGGTGGCCCGCCGGCACGGCTTCAAGGTGACCTCCCATAAGATGGAGCTGTACGGGCTGTGCCGCGACTGTCAGCGGGGCGCAGCCATCGCCTCGGAGGCCTGAGTCCATGTCCCGCGTGCTGCGACGGGCCGCCCTGGTGGCGCTGGTCGTCCTGGCCGGTTGCCGAGGCGCGCGCCCCGTGGACGCGGGCCACGCCTTCCTGAACGCGCTGAACCTCCCCGCCGTGGGGCCCACGCCGCACGACCTCCGCGCCCTGGACGGGAAGGTGGTGCTCGTCTCGTTCTTCGCGACGTGGTGCTTCCCCTGCCTGGCGGAGATGCCCACGCTGGAGGCCCTCCAGAAGGACTACGGCCCCCAGGGCTTCCAGGTCGTGGCGGTGGGCATGGACCTGGACGGGGAGAAGGTCCTGGCGCCCTTCGCCGACCATTATGCGCTGCGCTACCCGGTGCTGGTCGCGGACCCCGAGATGATTGAAGGACGCAGCGCCTTCGGCGTCATCCAGGGGCTGCCCACCACCGTGATGCTGGACCGCCGGGGCCGCGCCGTGGCCGGCTGGCACGGGGTGGAGTCCCACGCCGACATGGCCAAGGCCGTGGAGAAGCTGCTCGCACAGGCGCCGTAACCGGGGCCCGCTGAGCGCTGCTACAGGTCTGGAGCGGAAATCTTGCGGGGCGGGGGGCCACTGGTACGGTCCTCCGCGCTCATGACGGCGAGGCGAAAGTTCCTGGTGGTGGCGGTAGGGGTGGCTGCGGCCCTGAGCCTGGTGTCCGTCGTGGACGCCAACGGCTTCCGCCGCTACCTCTCCCTGCGCCAGGACGTGGAGTCGGTGCAGGCCCGCAACCGCTCCCTTTCCGCCCAGAACGAGGCCCTGCGCAACGAGATTGCCGCGTTGCGAAAGGACCCGGCCGCCCTGGAGCGCGCCGTGCGTGAGGAGCTCGGCTACGTGAAGCCGGGCGAGCTCGTCTTCCACCTGGAGTCCCCATGACGTCGCTTCCCGAGTTTCCGTCTCCCGGAAGGTTGCTGCGTCTCGCCGTCCGTTCCATCCCCGCCGCCGCGGCGCTCGCCACGTTCATCCACCTGGCGCGCGGCGGCTTCCGGGGGCTGCAGACGTTGGGCTGGACGGAAGCGGCCCTGGTGGGCTGCCTGCTGGTGGGCATCGCGGTGGCCGCCTGGCGCCGGGCCATGCGCGGCGCGGTGGGCGCCGTCATCGACCTGCGCGACGACCTGGAGCTGGGCGGGGCGCTCATCTCGGCGGCCTTCGTCGTGGTGGCCATTGGTGGCGGGGACCTGTTCCCCATCGTCTATCTGTTGATGGCCTTCCTGGTGGCCTTCCTGCCGCGCAACGCCGGGCTCACGCTGCTGGGCGTGGCGCTGGTGTTCGACGCGCTGGTGACGCTGGGCGGGCCGGTGCCCAACCCCACGGGCTACCTGACGCACGCGGCCTTCCTGGCCCTGTTCTCCGGGCTGTACCACCTGGTGCTGGCCACGCGCATCGCGGCGGCGCGCCGGGCGGAGAGCGACGCGGTGCAGAAGCGCATCCGCGAGGTGGAGGAGCGGGCCCGGACCTTCCGGCTGGTGTCCTCCGGGACGCAGGACAGCTTCAGCGGGATGAGCTCGGACGAGAAGTGGCTGGTGGCCTCCGTGAAGGAGATTGAAGGCGCCGTGCAGGCCGCGCTGGAGATCGCCGAGACGGGCCTGCGCACGTACACCTGCGCCGCCTTCCTGCTCACGTCGGACGACCGCAGCCTGAAGCTGTACGACTGCCGCTCCGGCTCCGAGCGCGTGCAGCGCGAGCGCTTCAACGCGGGGGAGGGCATCATCGGCGGCGTGCTCAAGCGCCGCGCGCCGGTGCGGATGAACTCGCCCAACGGCCTCAAGGGCGTGACGCACTACGAGGGCGGCGGCCCCACGGTGCAGGCGCTGCTCGCGGTGCCCATCCTGGAGGCCAGCGGCCTGGTGCGCGGCGTGCTGGTGGCGGACCGGCTGACGAACGAGCCCTTCAGCGACCAGGACGAGAAGCTGCTCAGCACCATCGCCGGCGAGGTGCTGCGCTCCATCGAGGTGGAGCGGGTGATGAGCTACATCCGCAAGACGCGGGACGAGAAGGACCGGTTCTTCCGCGCCATCGAGGAGCTCAACCGCGCGGGCAGCCCCGACCAGGTCTTCGTCGCGGTGCTGGAGAGCACCCGTCAGCTGGCGGGCCTGGACTTCTGCGCGGTGACGCTGGTGTCCGAGGTCGACGGCAAGCGCATGCACCGCGTGGTGCGCATGTCCGGCGTGACGGCCCAGGGCCAGGCGCTGTCGGGTCAGAGCTTCGAGGACAACAACGGGCTGGTCGCCAACGTGGTCCGCTACGGGGCGCCGCTGCCGGGCCGCGACATCAAGGCCATGGACCGGCAAATCATCTTCGATGACGAGACGCAGATTCGCGGCCTGGGCGCGCTGAAGATCTTCCCGCTGGTGGCGGGGGACCGCATCCTGGGCACGCTGGTGGCGGGCTCGCGGAAGAAGGCGGCCTTCGAGCAGGACGTGCTGCGGATGATCGAGGTCATCGCCATCCAGGCCGCGCAGGCGGTGCTCCGCGCGCAGCTCTTCGAGCAGATGGAGCGCATGGCCACCACGGACGGCCTCACCGGCCTGTTCAACCACCGCACCTTCCAGACGAAGGCGGATGAAATCCTGGCTCAGGCGCGGCGCTACCAGCGCAAGTGCTCCGTCATCCTCACCGACGTGGACCACTTCAAGAGCGTCAACGACACCTACGGCCACCCGACGGGCGACCAGGTGCTCAAGGGCGTGGCACGCATCATCAAGACGATGGCGCGCGACACGGACATCGTCGCCCGCTACGGCGGCGAGGAGTTCGTCATCATCATGCCGGAGACGGACGCCAAGGGCGCCTTCACCATCTCCGAGCGCATCCGCGAGGCCGTGCAGGCGGAGGTCTTCCAGACGGAGATGGGGCCGCTCAAGATCACCATGTCGCTGGGCATCGCCACCTTCCCCGACAGCGCCATGGAGAAGCAGCAGCTCATCGACCTGGCCGACCAGTGCCTCTACCACTCGAAGCGCAACGGCCGGAACCAGTCCGTCACCGTGGCCATCATGCAGGGCGGCCGCAAGCAGCTCCACGCGGCGAACGCGTCCTGAGCCGAGTCCCCGGTAGGAGGGCCGCCGGTTCCGCGCGGCCCTCCCGGGTGCTGCTTCAGCCGGTTACAGCGAGCGCAGGAACGTCAGCAGCGCGTTGCGGTCCGTGCTGTTCATGTTGGCGAAGTTGTTGCGCGCCGCCTGGCCCTCGCCGCCGTGCCAGAGGATGGCCTCGGCCAGGTTGCGGGCGCGGCCGTCGTGCAGGTACGCCTCACCGCCGCTCACGCCCGCCGTCAGGCCAATGCCCCACAGCGGCGGGGTGCGCCACTCCGCGCCCGTGGCCTGGCCGTCCGGCAGGTTGTCCGCCAGACCCGAGCCCATGTCGTGCAGCAGCAGGTCCGTGTACGGACGGATGGTCTGGCTGCGCAGCTCCGCGTGCGGGTGGAACGCGCTGGTCGTCAGCGTGGCCACGTGGCAGCGGGCGCAGCCCGCGTTGTTGAACAGCGTCTCGCCGCGGGTGACGGTGGCGTCGCTCACGTTGCGGCGGGCCGGCACGCCCAGCAGGGCGATGTAGCGGCTGAGCTTGTCCAGCTCCGTGTTGGCCAGCTCGGTGCTGGTGCCGGAGCACCCCTGCTGGGAGGGGCCGCAGTCCAACGAGGGGAACACCGACGTCGTCACGCCGATGTCGCTGTTGAGGGCCTCGGCCACCTGGTGGCGCACCGTGGCGGTGCTGGCCTTCCATCCGAAGCGGCCCAGCCGCGTCTGGCCCGTCTGCGGGTCGCGCACCTGGTGCGCGCGGCCGGAGATGCCGTCGCCGTTGCTGTCGTTCGGGTCCTCCAGCGCGATGATGGCGGACTCGGGGACGGCCTCGAGCAGGCCCATGCCCACCAGCTGCGGGGTGATGCGCGCGGAGTAGTTCGTCGGCGTGTTGTTGGTGAAGCCGTAGTTGGGCCGGCGCAGCTCGAAGCGGCTGCCATCGCCGTAGGTGCCGGAGGTGACGGTCCACCCGGTGATGCGGGCCTCGCCCTCCGGGGTTCCGCTGGTGCGGCGCGGCTGCAGCCGGAAGCCGAGGAACGGATCGGCGGCGCCGTTGGACTGGCCCACCTTCACCACGTAGTTGGTCAGCGTGGTGTTGTTGGCGGGCGGCAGGCCGCGGCCGTTCTGCACGTGGCAGGCGACGCAGGACGGGGCGACGTAGCTGGGGCCCAGCTTGCCCTGGTGCTGCGTCATGGCGGGGTTGCCCGGCTCGGAGTGGCTGCCGTCACCGAAGTTCGTGTGGTGGATGCGCCGGCCCTCGACGAAGGGCTGGGCGCTGACCGGCGCCAGGTTGTTGGCCATCTGCAGGAAGCGGTTGTCGGGCTCGTTGGACTGCGGCGAGCTCAGCGTGGTGCGCCCGCCGCTCCACGCCGCCTGCGGCATGGGGATGGAGTCGCGGATGGCGCCCGTCACGTCGAAGGGCACCACGCCTCCCTGGCCGACCATGTAGAGGTACGTGGTGGAGTAGTAGTTGAAGCGGCCTTCCACCGGTTGACGAAGGAAGACGCCCACCTCGAGCTCCATGCGGTCACCCACGCGGATGCCACGGCCCTCCTTGGCGTTGTAGTCGACGCTGTTGGTGTAGAGGTAGTCGTTGATGCGGGTGAACTGGCCGTTGTGGAAGTACTCCGCCACCGTGTTGAGGCCGCGGAAGAAGGCGCGGAAGTCCGGCCTGTCGTAGGGGTAGACGGTGTGCAGGTTCACCGTGATGCGGTTGCCGCCCTTGGCGACCTCGTCGACGATCTCGATGTAGTGCGTGCGCGCCTGGAAGTAGAGCGGCAGGTAGTGGTCGTACGCCTGGAACATGTCCTCGCGCGCGTGGCGATCCCGGACGCGGTCACCCACGCGGGTGATGATGGCGGAGGCTGTCTCCTGCACCGTGGCGGGCTCGAGCGCCGTGGTGTTGTTGTAGAGCGGGACGATGGGGCCCGTGGGCGGCGTGCCCGCGTCCGTCGGGGGCGGCGTGCCCGCGTCGGTGCCCGCATCCGGCGGGGGAGGCGGCGGCTGCGTGCCGTGCGTGTAGCGCGTCCACGCGGTGTCGCGCGCACAGTTGCAGGACACGTCCCAGTACGTGAACGAGTAGTCGATGGTTTCGCCCGCGGACAGCCCGGTCACCGTGTATTGGTTCCGGCCGTTGACGATGCCCATCCGATAGTTGAGCTGACCCTGGTTGTTGCGGACGTAATGGATGTCCGCCCAGGCGGTGGTGTCGACGAAGAAAACAGCAGACGAGCCCGAGGGCGTCACTCCGAAGGTGGCGGCGAGCACGTCGCCGGTCATGAGGGTTGCGACCAGTACGACAACGGCCATTCCTGTTGCTCTGTTGCGCATCGTTGTCCTCTCCAAGCGAACCACTCCGGACGCGGATTGGGGAGATTCTCCATCGTCCGAAGGAAGTCTGATTCTGAGGCACGAAGGCGCGGATTCCTATGAAGTTCGTTAACTCGTTCTTATCGTGTCGGGTCTCCGACGGACGTTGACGCGGCTCTCCACGATTGACGCGCCGGGCCGTCCGTGGGTGGCGCACGGCGTCGTGGGTGGAGGAAACGGTTGCCCCTGCGCGGCGGGCATGGTGGATGCCGGAGGCGGAGGTGGCCCTGGTACCGCTGGCGGTGACGACGAGCACGAAGGTGGACGCGGCGTTGGTGCGCGAGGCGCGCGCCGTGGGGGCGCGCTGGGGTGTGCCGTTCCTTCCCCGGCGCGCGAAGGAGAGCGTGGCGCCGTGGCTGGGCACGAAGGTGGCCGCGCTGCTCGTGGTGGGCGGGGACGGCGTCACGCTGTGGGACACGGAGGGCTCGTTCGGCTTCCACGCGGGCATGGCGCACCTGCGCCGGATGCGGCTGCGCGAGGGTGAGCCGGATGCCTTCGTTCGGGTGGCGGAGCTTCGCGCGGGCGACGCGGTGTTGGACTGCACGTTGGGGCTGGCGCAGGACGCGATGGTGGCCTCGCTGGCCGTGGGGCCCACGGGGCGCGTGGTGGGGCTGGAGCGCAGCCAGGCGCTGGCGGCGGTGGCGGGGGAGGGGCTGCGGCGCTACGCGCTGGGCGAGGACTCGGGGCACGTCGAGGTGCTGCACGCGGATGCGCGCGAGTACCTGAAGACGTTGGCGCCGCGCTCCTTCGACGTCGTGTTCTTCGACCCGATGTTCGCCAAGCCGCGCAAGTCGCAGCCCGCGTTCGACATGCTGCGCCGCTTCGCGGAGCACGCGCCGTTGACGCTGGAGACGCTGGCGGAGGCCCGCCGCGTGGCGCGCCGGTGGGTGGTGGTGAAGGGCGCGAAGTACACAGACGACCTGCGCAAGCTCGGGCTCGAGGATGAGCCCGGCTCGCGCTTCACCGACGTCGTCTGGGGCCGGGTGGGGCCGTCCGCTGCGCCCTGAGGGGCGGGCTTACCGGTGTACCAGCGGGCCTCCCATGCGTGGCGTCCACAGCATGCCCAGGTGGAGTGGCGTGGCCTCGAAGGGCTCCGCGTTCACGGTGGCATCCCCTGTAAACAGGTGGCTGCGGACCCAACTGGAGGCACCACGCCGGTAGATCTCCAGCGACCGCTGCACGGGGTCGATGAGCCACACGTTCCCCACGCCCTCGCGGAAGTACAGCGGCAGCTTGCGCAGCCGATCCAGGCTCCGCGTCGAGGGTGACAGCACTTCGCAAAGCCAGTCGGGCGCGGTGCTGAACCACGGCAGTTCGGGGTCCAGGGGCTCTGGCAACCTTTCGCGTCGCCACCCGGCGACGTCGGGCACCACAACATCGCGCGCGAAATGGAGCTCGGGTTCCGCCAGAAACCACCAACTGCCAAGCCCCTCGCGCGAGAGCTCGAAGGAATGCGTGAGGAGACTTGTCAGCCGGGCGGCGGCGCGCAGGTGGCCGTAGGCGGGCCGGGGCGAGGCATACAGCGCGTCGTCGACGATTTCTCCAACCCAGCCAACCGGTAGCTGCTCGATGTCCTCGTAGGTCGCTGGCTTCCGTCTCTTTCCCCACCCCATACCGACACCTCCTCATGAAGGGAACCTGTGACGTCCTCAGGGTAGCACCCGACTCCTCGGGATGGCTACCTGACAGGTCCCCAGTCTGGGGGAGGGTCTGACACGTCCTGCGTGGCTACTCGTTCCCAGCGCCCTTGGCGGGGCCTTCTCCGCCCATGGGGGACAGGCGCGCGGACAGGGCGCCAGCCTGCTCGTGGGCCATCTTGTCCCGGGGCGAGCGGTAGTACTGCATGGGCGAGTGGTGCAGGAAGTTCGACACGCGGCTCGTGTACAGGCACGCGTACTGCTCCACCTGGTAGCCGAAGCGGCTGTTCTCGTTGCCTTCCTTGAAGAGCAGTCCCCAGTACGGATTGAAGCCTTCCTCGACGTCCACTTCGAGCGTGTCCGCCACGTCGTTGGCTTCCTTCAGCGCGCGCCGCATCCGGTCCAGCTCCAGCTTCGTCTGCTTGCGCAGCTCCTCCACGCCCAGGCGCTCGTCCGCCGCCAGCTGCTCGCGCTCCAGCCGCCGCTCCAGGATGTTGAGCAGCGTCTTGTGGTGGTTGACCTCGTCGTCCAGGCGCTCGCGCAGCACCTCCACCTGCGACAGCGTCCCGATCTCCTCCTGCCGCGTCGCGGTGTAGGTGATCTCGTCCTCAATCTCCTGCACCACCATGCAGGTGCGCCACAGCGACGCCTTCTTCGACTTCAGGATGTCGCCGTAGATGTGGTCGCCCACGTACAGGATGTTCTCACCCCGGTAGCCGGTGAGCTCCTCGAAGCGCGCCAGGTTGCCGCCGGAGTAGACCTTGCCGCGCTCCAGCGACGTGGCCTCGCCCACCACGCGGCCTTCCTCCGTCGACGCGTCCAGCTCCAGGAAGGGGCGCGCGTCCGTGAAGAAGCCCGGCTTGCCCGCGGCCGTCACCACCACGTCGAAGTAGTTGCGCCAGCTCGGGTACTCCGCGAGCTGGCCGTCCAGCAGGTACTTCATCAACGCGTCCGTGTAGTCCCACGCCGAGTTCGTCAGCAGGAACAGCTTCTTCCCACCCGAGCGCAGCTTGTGCAGCGCCGGCCCCAGCTCCGGGTCCAGGAACACGTAGCGCGCCAGGTCCTTGCGCACCTCGCGCTTGAGCGAGTTGTCCCGGTGCACCGTGTCGATGGCCTCCCGGATGTCGTCGTACAGCTTGCCGTAGTCCACCGGGTGGCCCAGCGACTCCAGCAGCTCGATGATGCCCGCGTAGAGGCACGTCTCCGGCAGCGCGAACAGCGTGTCGTTCCACGCGAACTGCGGGTTGCGCAGCCGCACGCGCTTGTTGCGGTACAGCTCCCGCCAGACCTCGCGCTTCAGCGGGCGCAGCCCGTGGTACGCGCGGCCCACGTGGCCGAACCGGTCCATCTTCAGGATGTTCCCGTTCACCCGGTCCACCGCGAGCCCGCGCATCACGAAGTGGTGGTCGTAGAGCAGTCCGCCCACCACCGGCGGGTAGCCGTACTCGCTCACCAGCTTCGCCAGCGTCATGTCGAACGAGAGCTGCTCCAGCCGGCGCATGTGGTAGATGGCCAGCGTGTAGTCCATGTCGAAGCCGAGCAGCTCGACGCTGGACATGCGCAGGTTGCGGTTGACGAAGATCTCCCGCGAACGCTGCACCACCTCGCGCCGCTCGCGCGGGGACGTGAGCAGCCGGGTGAGCTCCTCGTCGGACAGCAGTCCTTCGGCCCGCCGCGCGGCGTCTTCGGCGCGCGCTCGGTTGAGTGGAGAACGGAAGCTCCCGTGAAGCGGGTCCGGCGCGGGCCCACCCGGGATGGGACGGAACGGGGAAAGTGACGGTGCCAAGGGACTCAGACACATAACACGCGGGCGGAGGGTCCGGCTCTCTCCTTGCGGGGTTTGGAGCTGGCATGGCACGCTTCGGGGTCTGCGATGCGCTCGCCCAACCGACGACAGCCCTCGGAGGCCCCCGAGGCGGTTCAAGCTCGCCTGTCCGCCCGGATCGCCGCGCTCGAAGACCGAGTCCGCCTCCTGGAGGCCCGGCTGCGTCTGAATGTCGCCACCCTGGAGCCCGCCGCGCGCAGGGGCGCCCCGCGGGCGGCCGAGCCCGCCGCCCCCGTCCGGGCCCGGCCCCGGTGCCCGGGGTGCACCCTGGAGTTGCCTCGCGGACGCCGCGGTGAGTCGTGCGTCTGGTGTGGCTTCGTCTTTTCCGCCGTCACGCGGCGGCGTCCGGCGCGAAAGAAGCGATGAGCGCCACCTACCGGCTCACGGGGAAGCTCGAAGGCGGGGAGCTGGCCGAGCTGTACCAGGGCATCGAGGTGCCCGGGGTGCCCGTGGTGGTGAAGCTGTTCCATCCCCGCACGTCGGACCCGGCCTACGCCCACGACCTCGCGGAGACGACCCGGCTGCTCCAGCCCGTGCGCCACCCGGGCATCCTCCACGTGCTGGACCTGGGCGTCGTCCGCCAGCGGCTGGCCGTCGTGCGCGAGGACCTGGACGGCTTCACGCTGGGCACCGCGCTCCAGCGGCTGCACTCCAAGGACGTGGTGCTGCCCCCCATGGTGGGGCTCTACATCGTCATCCAGCTCCTGGAGGCCCTCCACCTGGCCCACGAGGCCGGCGTGGTGCACGGCGCCATCACCCCGGGCAACGTCTTGCTGTCGCGCGATGGGTTCCCCGCCGTCTGTGACTTCGGCGCGCTGCGCGCCCTGATGGCCGTGCCGCAGCTGCGCAAGTCCTTCGGGCACCGGGGCCGCGGCACCTACCGCGCCCCGGAGGTCTCCCGTGGAGAGCCCCACTCCGAGCAGTCGGACGTGTATTCGCTGGGCGCCATCGCGTACGAGCTGCTCACCCAGCGCGAGCCGGTGGTGTCGGGCAGCGGCGGCGTGTCCACCCGCCGCAGCGAGGCGCTTCCGCCGCCCAGCCGCGTGGACCGCCGCATCAACGCGCGCCTGGACCCCATCATCCTCCGGGCGCTCGAGCCCACGCCGCAGCGCCGCTTCCGCTCCAGCGGGGAGTTCGCCTCGTCGCTGCGCAACCACCTCTCCGCCAACGGGGGCATGCCCACCCCGGATGACGTGCGCCGCTTCGTGAGCGAGCTGTTCCCCAACGAGATGAGCATCGTCAGCGGGGGGCCGCCGCCGTTCAAGGAGCCCTTCAGCCTGGAGCCCATCTCCGGCGCGGAGATGGACGACCTGCGCGCCGAGGAGCTGGAGAAGTCCGTGGTCCAGCGCGCGCCGTACAGCCGCGCGCTGACGGAGGACGAGGCCAGCGCGGAGACGCAGGAGGCCTCGGAGCCGATGTTCGAGGCGTACCGGCCGCAGGACTACGAGCCGGACGTGGCCTCCCTGGCGACGCGGGTGAAGGCCCCGGAGAAGTCCGGGGCTCCTGCGCCCATGGAAGCCGAGGAGACGGGGCCGAGCCCCGCGGGGCCGCTGGAGCAGGGCTGGGACGCGCCACCGGGCGCGGCGCCTCCGAAGCCTCGGCGCCAGCAGGGGGCGCAGGGCGGTGGGAGCGGGCATACGCGCATTGGCCGCAACCCGCGCCTGAAGATGGTCGAGGACTTCTCCGCGCCCGAGCCCACCGAGGATGACGAGTTGTCGGTGTCCGTCTCCGCGCCGGGGCGGCCCCGAAGGCCCCGGCGGCCGCAGGCGGAGGCCCGGGGGCCGAAGACGCTCCTCGACAGCATCCCCGCCGCGATGAAGCCCGACGTGCCCCGCGAGCGCGACGACATCGCGATGCCGCCGTCCGATCCCGCGCTGCCCCGGCCCTCCGAGGTCCAGCGGCGACTGAACAGCGCGGAGCGCCGGCTGTCCATCGCCGAGAACCGGTACGGGCGGAAGATGGCCATCGTCGGCATCCTCGTGGGCGTGGGGCTCATCACCTTCCTGGCGGCCGCCTGGAGGTTCCGCGGTGATGACGCGGGCGTGCCCAAGGCGGCCACGCCCGAAGTGCCCGTGGCCGAGGCGCCCGTGGGACCTCCTCCCGCGGTGCCCATCCTGCCGCCGCCCGCGGCCCGTCCTCCCGCCCCGGCCGCACCCGCGCCGCGTGCCCAGGAGGAGGACGCCGCCCCCGAGCCGAAGCTCCCGCCGAAGTCGCAGCGGGCCTTCGTCACCATCTCCACCAACGTGCCGGCCCATGTGTACATCGACGGCGCGCGGGTGAGTCGTCGTACGCCCCTCACTCGATATCCCATCAAGGCGGGTACCCGGCACATCAAGCTGGTGTCCGTCGCCACCGGAGAACCCAAGGAGCTGGACCTGCGCTTGAAGCGGGGACAGCACCAGAAGGTCCTGGTGGACACGTTCACACCTCAGAGGCGGTGAGCCCCGTGGAACCGACCCGCATCTTCGTCGTCGAGGACCAGCCCCAGCTCCTCAAGAACCTGCTCAAGGTCCTGGCCACCTTTCCCGAGCTGGAGGTCATCGGCAGCTCGCAGGAAGGGGAGGCCGCGGTGGAGGACATCGTCCAGCTCCGCCCGCAGCTCGTCCTGCTCGACTTGGAGCTGCCGGGCATCAACGGCATCCAGGTCACGCAGCGGGTGAAGCGCCGGGCGCCCGAGGTGGAGATCCTCATCCTCACGTCCTTCGACGACGAGACGAAGGTGTACGAGGCCATCCAGGCCGGTGCGTCCGGCTACCTGGTGAAGCGGGTGGGGCCGGAGAAGATCCGCTCCGGCATCCAGGAGGTGATGGAGGGGGGCACCGTGCTGGAGCCCATCATCGCCCGGCGCTTCTGGAACTACTTCCAGTCCGTCCAGGCGAAGTCCGCCGAGGAGGCGAAGAAGCCGGAGAACCCCTGGTCGCTCACGCCCCTGGAGTTCGAGGTCCTCCGCTACGTCGCCAAGGGCCTGTCCAACGCCGAGGTGGGCCACGTGATGACGCTGGAGCGCCGGACGGTGCGCACGCACCTGTCTCATATCTACCGGAAGATGGGCGTCAACTCGCATGTGGAGGCCGTGGTGATGGCCTTGCGTGCGGGTGTCGTGGATCTATAGCCACGCTCTGGTTAGGTTCGGGGACCTATGCCCAAGGCTTCCCCGAGCAAAGCACCCACTCGCGTGGCGGACCCCGCTCTCGAGTCCCTGTTCGACGTCCACGAGGCAACCCTTCCCAACGGCCTCCAGGTCCGGCTCCTGGCCAATCACCAGGCCCCCGTCGTCAGCCTCTACACCGTGTTCCAGGTGGGCAGCCGCAACGAGCGGCCCGGCATCACCGGCATCAGCCACCTGTTCGAGCACATGATGTTCAACGGGGCGAAGAAGTACGGCCCCAAGATGTTCGACAAGACGCTGGAGTCCAGCGGCGGCCGCTCCAACGCGTACACGTCCAACGACTTGACGGTGTACTACGACGACTTCTCCGCGGACGCGCTGGAGACGGTGCTCGACCTGGAGTCGGACCGGATGCGCTCGCTGCGCATCTCCCAGGAGACGCTCACCAGCGAGCGCGAGGTGGTGAAGGAAGAGCGCCGCGTCCGCGTGGACAACGACATCACCGGCATCATGGACGAGGAGCTGGGCACGCTCGTCTACAAGGCGCACCCGTACCGCTGGCCCGTCATCGGCTGGATGGCGGACATCGAGGCCATCCGCCGCGAGGACTGTCAGGAGTACTTCCGCACCTACTACGCCCCCAACAACGCGGTGCTCTACATCGTCGGGGACATCGACCCGAAGAAGACGCTGGCGCTGGTGCGCAAGTACTACGGGAACATCCCCCGCGGCCCCGCGCCCGCCTCGGTGCTCAACTCGGAGCCGGAGCAGAAGGGGGAGCGCCGCGCCGAGGTCCGTCACCCCGCGCAGTCGCCCGCGCTGATGCTGGGCTTCCGCGGCCCCGCGGCCCGGGACGAAGACACCTTCGTGCTCGACGTCATCCAGTACGTCCTGACGAAGGGCGAGGGGAGCCGGCTGGTCCGCTCCCTGGTGTACGAGCAGAAGCTGGCGGTGTCGCTGATGCTGGACTGGAGCTGGCGCATCGACCCGGGCACCATCCTCTTCTACCTGGCGCTGAAGCCGGACTCCGACCCCAAGAAGGTGGAGGCCGCGCTGTACGCCGAGCTGGAGAAGATCGCGCGCGAGGGCATCACCGACCGCGAGCTGCAGAAGGCCCAGAACAACCTGCGCTCGGACCACATGCGGGAGCTGGCGACCAACAACGGCCGGGCCCACGCCCTGGGCCACTACGAGGCGCTGCTCGGTGACTGGCGCCGCGTGCTCACGCTCCCCGCCGCCTACGCGTCCATCACGAACGACCGGGTGAAGGCCGTGGCCGCGAAGTACTTCGCGCCCGAGGCCCGCTCCGTGGTGACCCTGGTCCCCACGTCCACCGAAGCCTGAGCCCGGACCGGAAAAGGAAAGCCCTCTACTCATGGCCTCACGTAAGAGTTCGTCCTCGAAAGCCGCCGTCCGCCGCGTGACGTCCGCTCTCAAAGCAGCACCGGCCCCCAAGGCCGCGCCTTCGCGCAAGTCCGCGGCCTCCCGCAAGGCCCCGCCGAAGCGCGGGACTCGCGACACCGCGAGCGCGCTGACGCTCCCCACGCTGCATGAGCGCACCACGTCCAGCGGCTTGAAGGTCATCGCCGCGGAGCGTGGACCGCTGCCCCTGGTGTCCGCGCGGCTGGTGATCCGCGCGGGCAGCGCCACCGACCCCGAGGGCAAGCACGGCCTGGCGGACTTCACCGCCCGCCTGCTGCGCCGGGGCACGCGCCGGTTGAACGCGCAGGCCATCGACGAGGCCGTCGAGTTCGTCGGCGCCAGCCTGAGCGTGGGCGTGAGCGAGGACACGCTGTCGCTGTCCCTCACCACGCCGGCCGAGCACTTCGTGCAGATGCTCGGCGTGATGGGGCAGCTGGTGCGCGAGCCGACGTTCCCCCAGTCCGAGGTGGACGACGCCCGGGAGCGCGAGCTGGCGCACTTCGCCAATGACCTGGACGACCCGTCCATCATCGCCGACCGGGCCATGGTCCGCGCGCTCTGGGGCGACCATCCCTACGGGCACGACGTGGGCGGCTCGTCGAAGTCCGTGCGCACGTTCACCCGGGAGGACGTGGTGCGCTTCCACGAGGAGCGCATCGGGCCCAAGGTGGCCATGCTGGTGGTCGTGGGCGCCATGCCCCCGGACCGCGTGGCGGCCGCCGCGGAAGAGGCGTTCGCGGGGTGGACGGGCGGACCGGACGCGCCGATGGAGCTCCCCGCGCCGAAGGGCATTGCCCAGGGCGGGCGGGTGCTCATCGTGGACAAGCCGGACCAGACGCAGTCCCAGGTGCGCCTGGGCGGCCCGGGCATGCGCATGGGGCACGCGGACTACTTCCCGGCCACGGCGATGAACATCGCGCTGGGCGGCGGCTTCACGTCGCGGCTGATGAACGAGATTCGCGTCAACCGCGGCCTCACGTACGGCGTCAGCTCATGGTTCGACTCGATGAACGCGGGCGGCGTGTTCGCGCTGTCCACGTTCACCAAGACGGAGTCCACGCGGGAGATTATCGACGTGGCGCTGGCGCAGATCGCCAGTGTCCGGGAGAAGGGGCTCAAGCCGCGAGAGCTGGCGGACGCCCAGTCGTACCTCGCGGGCCTCTATCCGCTGCGCACGGAGACGAACGAGTCCATCGCAGGGAGCATCGCCGAGGCCCGGCTGCACGGGCTGGGGGATGACTGGGTGGAGAAGTTCCGGGATCGGCTGCGCGCCGTGACGCCGAAGGAAGTGCTCGCGGTGGCGAAGAAGTACTGCTTCGCGCAGCCGCCCGCGGTGGTGGTGCTGGGCAAGGCCGACGTGGTGAAGAAGCAGCTCAAGGGCCTGGGGCCCATCACCGTGGTCCCGGCGTCGGAGTACGAGTGACCGACGTCCGCATCCTCTTCGAGGGCGGGGGCGTGCTCGTGGTGGACAAGCCACCCGGCATGCTCGTCATTCCCGGACGCGAGGGTGGGCCCTCGCTCCGGGAGTTGCTGGAGACGCAGCGGGGACAGAAGGTCTTCGTGGTGCACCGGTTGGATCGGGACACCTCGGGGGCCCTCGTCTTCGCGCTGGATGCCCAGGTCCACCGGGCGCTCTCCGGGGCTTTCGAGACGGGCAAGGTGCGCAAGCGCTACCTGGCGCTGGTGGAGGGCCGGGTGGAGGCGCCCCAGCTCGTGGATGCGCCATTGGTGGCCGCGCGCAAGGGGCGCATGCGCGTGGCTCGGCCCGGGGAGGCGGAGGCCAAGGCCTCGCGCACCCGGGTGCGGCCAGTGGAGACGTTCGAGCGCGCGTCGCTGGTGGAGGCGGAGCCCCTGACGGGGCGCACGCACCAGATTCGCGTCCACCTCCTGTCCCTGGGGCACCCGTTGATGGTGGACCACCAGTACGGGCGCGAGGCGCCCCTGGCCGAGAAGGACCTGGGCGGGGGAGGGGACACGGTGGTGCTGGCGCGGACGCCGCTGCATGCCGCTCGCGTGGAGTGGCCCGCGCTTCAGGGGGTGCCGGCTCGCGCCGTGGAGGCTCCGATGCCCTCGGACATGGCACGGGCTCGGGAGCTGCTTCGCGCCGCTGTGAGTTGAGCCCCGGCGCGGTGTCGCGGGACCCGCACCTTGCTCACGGCTGGAAGCGCGCCCCGAGATACACGGCGAGGCCGCCGAGCTGGGTGTCCAGCCAGGGGGTTCGCACCGGCGCCCAGGCCCCGCGGGCCTCCGCCAGCGCGCTCCATCGACCGAAGCGGTAGCTGGCCTGGACGGAGAGGAACCCCATGCCTCGGAGCTTGCTCTCCTTCACTTCGTCATGAAGCTCGCTGGAGCGGTAGTGGTGGACGGGCATGGGGCCTCCACCGGCGCGGCCATGGAGCGAGAAGCCGGCCCGTTTGAAAAGCTCAGCGCGGACTGACAGCAGGATGGGCAGGGCCAGAACCTGGGAGCGCGTCGCGCCGGCCACGGCCACGGAGGTGTCGTCGCTCGCGGTCCGAACGCCCACTTCCAGTTCCGCGGCCAGGCGCTGATGCCACAGCGGCGTGAGCACCGTGACGCCCACTCCGCCCGTGGGGCCGGCATCGGAGCCTCCGGCCACCACGCCACCCGCGAGAAGGAAGTACGACGTTTGCCATGCGTCGCCGCCGCTTGAAGTCCCCGCCGCGACAGGCGCGGAGACTCGGCTGACGCTGGCTTTCGCGACGCCCTTACGTGGCGGGCCCGGACGCTCGACGCGCACGTCCACCTGCGTGGCGCCTGGCACGGGGACCACGCGATAACGAAGCACATCCTCCGCGAAGGCCCTTGGCGTCTCCGAACGCGTGCTTGAGGAGTCCGCCTCTTCGCGGCTCCGACGCGTCTCCGCTCGCGTGTCCGTATTGCCAGCGGGCAGATGCGGAGGCGCCATCCGCGCCGTCGCGCCGTCCGCCGCCACTGTCACGTCTTCCGCGCGCAGCGGCGCAGGTCCCGCCACCAGCAGCCATCCGCCGTCACTCGCGGGCAGTGGCCGTGCGGTCAGCGCCACCGCGAGCGGGGACTCCGGAGGCGCATCCAGCGGCACCGTCGCATCCGTGCGCAGCGTCTCCCGCGTGGCGAGCACCCGCGCGCGACGGACGCCCGGAGGCACTTCGACGGGGACGCGAGCCTTTCCCCGGCCATTCGCCCGGACCGGACCGAAGCGGCGCTCCGCCACCTCGACTTCGACGTTCGCCCCGGCGGCGGTCACCACGTCGAGCTCGGTCTGCCCCACCAACGGAAGCCGTGCCACCGTCACCCACGGCGGCGCACCCGGGCTGGCGCCTTCCGCCCAGAAGAGGAGCACCGCCACCTGGGGATACCGCTCCGGGGGGGGCCGCCACTGGAACGCGCGGACGGCGCCGCCGTCCACCCGGTCCGAAACGAAGGACCCCGACGATGCCGCGGCGTGGACCGAGCCCGCACCGCCTGGCACCTGGACCTGGATGGCCACCTGGGTGTCCCGGCCGAGCACGATGCGCTCAGGTCGCCAGGACACCCGGGCCTGGGGCGTCGCCGCCGTGCTCGCCAGGGGCATGGCGAGCCACCACAGGAGGAGGGGCAGTGCACGCAGTCTCATCGTCGGTGCCCCTCCTGGAGATTCGCGGCGGAGTCAGTCTCCCGAAGACGGGAACAGCTCTTCGTCCGAAGGGATCGGCAGCTGCTCGGCGTCCTCGCTGACGGGCTGCGGCTTGTCCGCGGGGCCGGTCGTCTGCCGGACGGGCGGGCTGAAGACGGGCTTCTCGGCGGGAGCGCCGCCGCGGCCGTGCACCAGCGTCTTGGTGTCACCCCGGAACGTGATGTCCACCTTGTCGCCGCGCACCGCCGTCACGAAGCCCGTGCCGAAGGTGGGATGCTGGATGACCTGGTCCACCCGGTAGGTGTCCTTGGGGCTGTAGCGGGGCGCGCTGGCCACGTCCTTCCCGGCGAGCTGCTCCTCGAAGGAGATGATGATCTTCTCCGCCTTGCTCGGGGAGCTGCTGCTCGAGGCGCGCGCCGTGCGGGTGGTGCTGGAGGACGAGGGGCGATCCGTCACGCCAGGGGCCCCGCGGTAGGCGTGGTCACCCCCGCAGGTATTGCAGCGCACCCGGGCAATCTTCGTTCCCACCATCGCCAGGATGGTGTGCGCGAGCGTGAGCTTGCAGCGGGTACAGAGTGCATCCACCTCGCCGCCGACCTTATGAGTTGCCATGTTCGTTCGTCTGTTTCTCTGCCCGGCGCGGAAGGCCACCGGGCATGGGAGTAAAGGGGCGCGGAACATAACGGCATCGCTTCCGCGGGAGGAAGTGTCTTCGTCGCCTGCCTCCCTGGGTCTTGTGCCGGCCTCCGGGCCGCCATAAGAGTAACGCCGAACGCATGACCATGCAGACCCCCACCAAGCCGGCGCGCGAGCCCGGGCTCCTCACCCAGGCCGTCACGAGCTTCGGTCAGGGGCTCATCGACGTGGTCAGCACCCTGGGTGGCATCTTCACCATGGGGTTGGATGTGTTCCGCTGGAGCGTGCGGCGCCCCTTCCGGCTGGCGAACCTCTTCGCCCAGCTGGACTTCGTGGGCGTGGGCTCCATCTTCATCGTGTCGCTCACCGGCACGTTCACCGGCATGGTCTTCGCCCTCCAGACGTCCACGGCCTTCCAGCTCTTCGACGCGGAGAGCCTGGTGGGGCCCACCGTGGCGCTCACCCTGACGCGCGAGCTGGCGGCCGTGTTCTCCGCGCTGATGGTCACCATGCGCGCCGGCTCCGCCATGTGCACCGAGCTGGGCACCATGCGCGTCACCGAGCAGGTGGACGCCCTGGAGACCATGGCCGTCAACCCGGTGCAGTACCTGCTGGTCCCCCGGGTGCTCGCGGGGCTGTTCATGGTTCCCGCCCTCACCATGCTCTTCAACACCATGGGCATGGGGGGCGCCTACGTGGTGGCCGTGGGCGGCCTGGGGATTTCTCCCGGCACGTTCCTTTCGCGCACCCAGCAGTGGCTGGCGCCCGAGGACGTGTTCCAGGGGTTGATCAAGGGCGCCGTGTTCGGCCTGTCCGTGGCGCTTATTTGCTGCTTCAAGGGGTTCAACGCCTCGGGCGGCGCCAAGGGCGTGGGGCAGGCGACCACCGAGGCGATGGTGGCCAGCGCGCTGTCCATCTTCATCCTCGACTTCATGATCGGCGTGCTCTTCTTCTGATGTCGCCCCCGGCCTCCAGGTCCCCCGCGGCCTCCCGGCCGATGATCCAGGTCGAGGACCTGCACAAGACGTTCGGCGACCACAAGGTCCTCACCGGCATCAACCTCACGGTGCCCGCCGGCAGCACCTGCGTCATCCTGGGGGGCTCGGGCTCCGGGAAGACGGTGCTGATGAAGCACATGATCGGCCTGCTCAAGCCGGACAGCGGCAAGGTCATCATCGACGGGGAGGACATCGTCCCCATGGGTGTGGAGGCGCTCCAGAAGGTGCGCAACACCTTCGGGATGGTGTTCCAGGCGGCGGCGCTGTTCGACTCCATGACGGTCTTCGAGAACGTGGCCTTCCCCCTGCGGGAGCACACGAAGGATCCGGAGGACGTCATCCGCCAGAAGGTCCGGGCGCGCCTGGATTTGATGGGCCTGAAGCGGGACGTGGAGGACCGGTTCCCCGCGGACCTGTCCGGCGGCATGCGCAAGCGGGTGGGGCTGGCGCGGGCCATCGTCATGGACCCCAAGGTGGTCCTCTATGATGAACCCACCACGGGCCTGGACCCCATCACCACTGACTACGTGGACGAGATGATCCTCGCCGCGCAGCGGGAGCTGGGCGTCACCAGCGTGGTCATCAGCCACGACATCTCCTCCGCCTTCAACGTGGCGGACCAGATCGCCTTCCTCTCCAAGGGCGTCATCGTCGCCAACGGCACGCCGGAGCAGCTCCGGGAGTCCGAGCACCCCGCGGTGAAGGTGTTCCTGGAGACGTGGTTCGGGAAGAACTGACGTGGCCGTGGGGCAGGCGAGGCCCGGGCGCCGCACGAATTTGTGGCACTCGGGATGCAAAACGCTAGAGTCCCGCCCGGCCGGTCGCGCTCGGAGTCACAACAGGTGAAGAAGCTCGTCACGCCCTTCCGTGTGGGCCTGCTGGTCATCGCGGCGGGGGCTTTTCTCGTCACCTTCGTCCTGTTCGCTCGCAAAGGTGGTTTGAGCGACAGCGAATCCACGAGGGTGTGGGCCTATTTCCGGGATGCCTCGGGCCTCGCCGTGCGCGGGCGCGTGCAGATCGCCGGCATCCCCGTGGGCGAGATTGACGGCATCTCTCTGGAGGGCACCCGGGCGAAGGTGTGGCTGAAGATCCGCAACGACGTGGATCTGCGCGAGGACGCGGTCGTCACCAAGCGCTCGGAGTCCCTGCTGGGTGACTACCTGCTGGACCTGAACCCCGGCACGGAAGGCGCGCCCCACCTGGAGAGCGGCGGGCAGATCCGCCGCGTCATCGACACCCAGGGCATGGAGGCCGTCTTCGAGTCGCTGTCGCAGATCACCGCCGACATCCAGGAGGTGACGGGGGCGCTGCGCGAGGTGCTCGGCGGCGAGCGCGGCGCCGGTTCGCTCCAGCGCATCGTGGAGAACCTGGTGCGGCTGTCGGACTCCGTGGACGCCACGGTGCGCCGCAACGCGGACCGCCTGGACACCATCGTCGGCAACGTGGAGGGCATCTCCCAGGACGTGCGCGGCATCACGCAGGGGAATCAGGCGGAGATCTCCCGCATCGTCGACAACATCGAGTTCATCACCCGCGACGTGCGCACGGTGCTCGCGAGCGTGAAGAACATGGTGGGCAGCAACGAGGGCGACGTGAAGGAGACGGTCGCCAGCGTCAAGGACACGCTCAAGAAGCTGGACGGCACGCTGAGCAACCTGGAGGAGATCACCCGCAAGGTGAAGGAAGGGGAGGGCGCCGCGGGCGTGCTGCTGGCCGACGAGACGGTGGGCCGCGAGCTGCGCGAGACCGTGCAGGACGTGTCCCGCTTCGCCTCGCGCCTGACGGACCTCCAGGCGGAGATCGGCATCCAGAGCACGTACCTGGCCGCGCAGGGCAACTCGAAGAACATCTTCTCCGTCCGGCTCATCCCCAAGCCGGACAAGTTCTACCTGCTGGAGCTGGTGGACGACCCGCGCGGCACCGTGACGACGGAGGTGGTGCAGAACAACCCGCCGTCCGAAGGCGACCCCGTGGTGCAGACGCGCAAGGTGACGCGCGAGAGCCTCAAGATCAGCGCGCAGTTCGCCAAGCGCTGGTACTTCGCCACGCTGCGCGTGGGCCTCATCGAGTCCACGGGCGGCGTGGGCACCGACCTCCACTTCTTCAACGACGCGCTGCGCTTCCAACTGGATGCCTTCAACTTCGCGGACGATGAGCTGCGCTACCCGCGGCTGCGCGCCGCCATCCGCGCCCAGCCCATTGATCACCTCTATTTGATCGCGGGCATGGACGACATGCTCAACGCGCAGCAGCGGGACCTGGCGACCCGCCGCCTGGTGGCTGGCCGCGACTTCTTCGTCGGCGGCGGACTCTTCTTCACCGACGACGACTTGAAGGCCATCCTCACCTTGACAGGCATTCCGGTGCCCTGATCCCCCCGCTCGGTGCTTGACGGAAAACGGGAAACAACGTACCCGGCATGGGCACGGGGTTCCGGGGAGCGCCGTGCCTTTTTCACGGCATATCCCCCCAGGAAGCTCGCATGTCCCTGCTCGTCGTCGGCTCCGTCGCACTGGACTCGGTGGAAACCCCCTTCGGCCAGAAGGAGGACATCCTCGGGGGCTCGGCCACCTACTTCTCCACGTCGGCCTCGTTCTTCAGCCCCACGCGCGTCGTCGCGGTGGTGGGCGAGGACTTCCCCGAAGGGCACCTGAACTTCCTGCGCGGGCGCGGCATCGACCTGGAGGGCCTCACCCGTGAGTCCGGCCGCACCTTCCGCTGGAAGGGCCGCTATGGCTACGAGCTGAACGAGGCGCAGACGCTGGACACCCAGCTCAACGTCTTCCAGGCCTTCTCGCCCAAGCTGCCGGAGGCGTACCGCGACACGCCCTACGTCTTCCTGGGCAACATCCACCCGGAGCTGCAGTCGCAGGTGTTGGACCAGGTGAAGGCCCCCAAGCTGGTGGCCGCCGACACCATGAACTTCTGGATCCAGGGCAGCCGCCAGGCCCTGATCAAGACGCTGTCCCGGGTGAACCTGCTCTTCGTCAACGACGGCGAGGCCCGCCAGCTGGCCGGCGAGCACAACGTGGTGAAGGCCGCTCGCGCCATCCTCGGCATGGGCCCGCAGCGCGTGGTCATCAAGCGCGGCGAGTACGGCGCGCTCCTCTTCGACGGCGAGCACATCTTCGCCTGCCCGGCCTTCCCCCTGGCCGAGGTCTTCGACCCCACCGGCGCCGGTGACACCTTCGCGGGCGGCTTCATGGGCGCGCTGGCGACCTCCAACGGCAAGGTGGACTCCGCTTTGCTGCGCCGCGCCATGGTCATGGGCAGCGTCATGGCCTCCTTCACGGTGGAGAAGTTCAGCCTGGAGCGCCTGCGCGAGGTGACCCGCCCGGAGATCCACGCCCGCTTCGCGGAGTTCCGCGCGCTGACCCACTTCGAGGACCTGGGCCCGGTGGAGGGCTGAGTCCTCGCTCGGGCAGGGGCGGTGCGGAAGGCCGCCCCTGAACTTGACTGCGGAATCAGGCCGTCCCTAGGCTGCGGATTCGGGTGACGGAAGAAGGTTCCGGGTTGAGCGAAAACCGAAAGTCCACACGGATTCCCACCCAGCTTCGGTGCTGGTGCGAGGGTGACAACGTCACGCTCTATGCGCGAATCTCGAATTTGAGCGAGGGAGGGTTGTTCCTCCGGACGAGCACGCCCCTGGCCCGGGGCGCACGCACGGTCGTCAAGCTGACGCCCACGGGCCATCCCGACATCCACGCGAAGGCGACGGTGGTCTGGTTGAGGGAGACGGAGGAGCGAACGCATCCCGCGGGCATGGGGTTGCGTTTCGAGTCCCTGGACAGCGATACCCTGGGGCGGCTCCGTCAGATGATTTCGCAGCAGCAGCAGACCCAGGTGAAGGCCGGCTGGGCGGGTTGAACCCCAGATTCCGGACCGAGGCCCCCCATGCGCATCGCCGTCATCTCCGACATCCACTCCAACATCGAGGCGCTGACCGAGGTGCTCCGCGTCGCCGAACACCAGAAGGTGGATCGGTTCGTCTCGCTGGGAGACATCGTCGGTTACGGGGCGTCCCCCAATCCGTGCTGTGAGCTGGTGCGCTCGGTGGCGGAGGTCACCTTGCTGGGCAACCACGACGCCGCGGTGGCGGGGCGGATGGACTACTCGTACTACTACGACGCCGCCCGGCACGCGCTCGACTGGTCCGCCAACGTCCTCACCGACGAGAACATGGCCTGGCTGCGCAGCCTGCCGTACACGTACCGGATTGGCGACGTGGGGTTCTGCCACGGCTCGCCCATCGACCCGAAGGCGTACGAGTACATCTTCGCGCTGGAGCAGGCCCGGGAGCTGACGCCCTACGTGGCGGAGCTGCCCGAGGTGACGTTCATTGGTCACAGCCACCTGTGCCGCGCCTTCGCCATTGGCAATGGCGAGGTGAACGACGTGGTGGCGCAGAAGTTCGGCATCCGCCGCGGCTACAAGTACATCATCTCCGTGGGCAGCGTGGGCCAGCCGCGCGACTACGACAACCGGGCGTGCTTCGTCATCTGTGACACGGACGCGCGCACGGTGGAGTACATCCGCGTCGAGTACGACATCGAGACGTCGGCGCAGAAGATCTTCGACGCGGACCTGGCGCTGAACTTCGGAAAGCGCCTGTTCCTGGGTGTTTGAGCCGGGCCCCGGGGTACAAAAGGCGGACAGGCGCGGGGAAATGACATAAACCCGTGCCGTGCGCACCCTGGTCCTCCGAGCGTCCCTCAGGCCCCTCGTGGGCGTCGTCTCCGCCGTCCTGCTCACGCTGGCGCCCACCGCGTGCCGCCGCGAGCCGCCCGCGCCCTCCGCCGAGTACGAAGAGGCCGCCCGCCGCTTCCGCGAGCTGTACTCGCAGAAGCTGGACGAGGCCTACCTGGATCCGGGCGTGGGCGAGATTGAAGCCCAGCTCCAGCGCGTCCCCGCGGACAGCCTGGACGCCGAGGGCGCCCGCGAGCTGCTCCAGCGCATCAAGGAGGGCCGCCAGCGGATGGAGGCCGCCGCCTCCGAGCGCGAGAAGGCGGTCGCCAGCGCGCGCGAGCTTCCGCCGGGGACCTACGTGGCCCCGGCCAACGATGAGCCGGCGCCGCCTCCCGCGCCGGCCGAGCCGCCCGATGCGGGCCCCGAGGATGCCGGGACGGGCAATGGTCCCCAGGCGGGAACCGCGGCCTCCGAGTTGATCGCGGGCTTCCGAGGCTGCTTCCAGCGGGGAGCGCCCATTGACGTGCAGGGGCGGGGGATGCGGGAGACCTGGCAGCTGGCCGACCGCACCGCCTGCCGCCTGGAGTACCCCCAGCATCAAGACACGTTCCTCCTCATCGAAGGGGGGAAGGTGCTCACGCTGTTACCCAAGAGTGCCGTGAACCTGGTCCCGTCCACGACCGACGGGGGCCCGGCACCCGCGACCGACGCCGGCCGCTAGCCACGATTCGCCGATATGAACGACCAGACTTTCATGAAGTTGATGCAGGTGTTGCCGAAGTCCGCGCTCTCCACCGTGGTGGGGGTGGCCACCCGCCTGCCCGTGCCCGCGCCGGTGCACCAGGCCGCGATGCGCGCCTTCGCCAAGGCCTACAACGTGGACATGGAGGAGGCCGAGCACTCGTTCGACCACTTCCCGACCTTCGCCCAGTTCTTCACCCGGAGCCTCAAGCCGGGCCTCCGCCCCGTGGACGCGGGCGAGAAGGTCGTCGTCTCGCCGGTGGATGGCCGGGTGTCCCAGGTGGGGTACTCGGACAACGGCCGGTGCCTGCAGGCCAAGGGCATTGAGTACACGGTGGACGAGCTGCTGGGGGACTCCGAGGCGGCGAAGCCGTTCCACGGCGGCGCCTGGACGACCATCTACCTGTCGCCGCGCGACTACCACCGCATCCACGCGCCGCTGGGGGGCACCATCACCGGCTACGCGTACATCCCCGGCGAGTTCTGGCCAGTGAACCCCGCGTCGGTGAAGAACAAGCAGTCCCTGTTCTGCGTCAACGAGCGGCTGGTGACGTACCTGGACACGGTGGCGGGCAAGTGCGCCGTGGTGAAGGTGGGCGCCACGTGCGTGTCGCGCATCAAGGCGGCCTATGACGACGTGACGACGCACACCGGTCAGCCGGGCAAGGTGCATCAGTACGGCACGGCCATTGGCGTGGAGAAGGGCGGCGAGCTGGGCCGCTTCGAGATGGGCTCCACCGTCATCCTGCTGTTCGAGCCCAAGCGCGTTATCTGGGACGAGAGCCTCCAGGAGGAGGCGGTGGTCCGGCTGGGCAAGCGCATTGGAGTCATCACGTGAGTCAGAAGGTCGCCGGCGTCAAGGGCATGAACGATCTCCTCCCGGGGGAGATCGAGATCTGGCAGCACGTGGAGGGGCTGGCCCGCGAGGTGTTCGGCCGCTTCGGCTACGGTGAGATCCGCACGCCCATGGTGGAGGACACGGCGCTCTTCGTGCGCAGCGTGGGCGAGGAGACGGACATCGTCGGCAAGGAGATGTACACCTTCATGGACAAGGGCGAGCGCAGCCTGTCCATGCGGCCGGAAGGCACCGCGCCCGCGGCGCGCGCGTACATCGAGCACTCCATCAACACGCAGGAGCCGCTGACGCGCTGGTTCTACATGGGGCCCATGTTCCGCTACGAGCGGATGAAGACGGGCCGCTACCGCCAGTTCTATCAAATCGGCGCGGAGGCCTACGGCGCGAAGGAGGCCGCCCAGGACGTCGAGGTGATGGACGTGGTGGTCCAGTTCCTGGAGCGCCTGGGCCTCAAGGACATCACCCTCAACGTCAACTCGCTGGGAGACGAGGCCTGCCGGCCCACGTACCACGCGAAGCTGGTGGAGTACCTCCAGTCCCGCCGCGAGGAGCTGTGCGGGGACTGCCAGAAGCGCATGGAGAAGAACCCCCTGCGCGTCCTGGACTGCAAGAACCCCACGTGTCAGGCCATCGCCTCGGCGGGGCCCAACGTGCTGGAGTCCCTGTGCGAGCCCTGCCGCGCGCACTTCGACGACGTGCAGCGCAAGCTGACGGCGCTGAACATCCAGCACGTGGTGAATCCGCGCATGGTCCGCGGGCTGGACTACTACACGCGCACCGTCTTCGAGTTCATCGCCTCGCACCCCGCGCTGGGCACCGCGAGCACGGTGGGCGGGGGAGGGCGCTACGACAAGCTGGTGAAGAGCCTGGGCGGGCCGGACACGCCCGCGGTGGGCTTCGCCTGCGGCCTGGACCGGCTGGTGCTGCTGCTGAAGGAGAGCGGCCAGCAGTTCACCGTCCGCCCGGATGTCTTCGTGGCGGTGGCGGACGCGGGCTCGCACGACGCCGCCTTCACCCTGGCCAGCCACCTGCGTCGGGACGGCCTGCGCGTGGAGTTCGACACCCGCGGCGGCAGCCTCAAGAGCCAGATGAAGCGCGCGGACAAGAGCAACGCCCACTTCACGCTGGTGCTGGGCGAGGCGGAGCGCGCCAGCGGTCAGGCGAAGCTGAAGCCCATGGCCGGAGGGGAGCTCATCCCCGTCGCGCTCGACGCGGTGGCCCAGACGGTGCGGGCTCAACGGGCTGCTTCCGCGTAGGCGTTGTGGGGTTGAGAACAGTATTCCGGGCGCTCCTTGCTAACTCTGAGAAATTGAGGCAGGCGCGTAACCCCTGATAAACGCTGGGGTATTCGGTGGGAGGGAACTCGCGGGAGCGGATCGGGTCAGGTAGACTGACCCGTGATGCCTCGCGAGCCGTCCTCCCCCGTCGCGCCCTCGGCCCTGCGCTGGATCCCCGTGCATGGGGACAGCATGTGGCCGTCGCTGCGCTCGGGTGATCAGGCGGGCGTCGAGCCCCTGGAGGGCACGCCCCGTCCCGGTGACGTCCTGCTCGCGCGGTTCGATCACGCCCTGGTGCTCCACCGCCTGGCGCGGTGGGAGTCCGGCGCGGTGGCGCTGCGCGGAGACAACACGGCTTCGGAGGATCCGCCGCTGCCACCGTCCCGGGTGCTGGGGCGGGTGCGTCAGGTGCGCCGCGGCGGTGTCCTGCTGGAGACCGGGTGGGATCAGGGCCCTCGGTGGTTGGGGCGAATTCGGGTGGCCGTGAAGTGGCGGTTGGCGGCGCTGCTGGGCCGGCGAGGTGGCCAATGACGACGGAGTTCAACGCGGAGCACGCGCCGCGGTGGCGGGAGGACGTCTCGGGGCAGCGCTTCGGGGCGGACTTCATCATCCTGGACGCCGAGGGCAACACGCTGCGCGGCCTCAACGAGACGGCCGTGGAGGTCTGGATGCTCTGCGACGGGACGCGCACCGCGCGGGCCCTGGTGGAGCTCGTCTCCCAGCGGCATGGCTGGGAGGTGGAGCGGGTGCTCACGGACACGCTGAAGTTCCTCACGGAGTTGCGCCGGCTCGGGCTCATCGACGCGGTGGAGGAGGTGCGGTGATGCGAATTCGCCTGGCGTTCCTGTCGGCGGCGGTGTTGCTGGCCGCGTGCACGGAGGCGGGCGTCGCGCCCTATGCCCCGGTTCGCACGCCGCCGACCCAGGACGCGGATCCGCTGGAGCCCACGGACGTGTTGCCGCCCCCCGTGGACATTGGCGCGCGGCCGCCTCCGCCCGTGATTCCCCTGGGCGAGGCCACGTTCATCGGGCTGGATGAGCACCGCCGGGGTGGACTGTCGATGGAGCAGGTGGACGTCGACCTGACGGTCACCGGCGTTCGAGGCCGGCGCAAGGTGTCCGTGGAGTTCGTGCCGCCGTCGGGCCTCCCGTATGAGCGGCGGACCACCGAGCTGGATGCCCTCGTGGAGGAGTCCCGCACGGTCCGCTTCTCGCTGCCCGTGGCCGGGACGGCCGTGGCCACCTCCGGCATGAGCGGGACGTGGGAGGCGCGCTTCTTCCTCGACGGGGAGCCCCTGACGGCGGCTTCCTTCACCCTGGACCCGTGAGGCCCTTGTCCATGCGCCACTCCTCCGTCCGCCTCGCCGCCGCCGTCGCGATGTTGACGCCCACGCTCGGGTGGGCGCAGTCGATGTTCCCGACCGCCGCCATCACCACCGTCGCGCAGCCCGGGGACTCCCGGCCCCGCGTGGTCATGGACGAGGCCTCCGAGCTGACCGTCGACGTGCGCAACAACACCTACAACTGGTCGTTGTTCTTCCGCACCATCAACGAGATGACCTTCGAGCTGCCGTCCGGCTACGTGCTGCTGTCCACGAGCGCGCCGCCGGGGTGGCGGGTGGACTACATCGCCACCGAGCGGTGGGTCATCTTCTACAACCTGGCGCCCTGCAACGGCAGCGGCCCCTATGGCCTGGGGCAGGACCAGACGGCGCGCTTCACGCTGCGGATGGTGCCGCCGGTCTCGAACAGCGACCAGAACAACGAGCGCTTCGGCTCCACCTTCACCCGGGCACGCGACACCTGCGCGGGCGGCGACTTCACCACGGCGGTGAATGGGTCGGGCTCGAGCTGGTCGCGCTCCGGCCTGGCCACGGATGTGTCGGTGCAGCCGAGCGTCATGGGCGTGGGCGGTGACATCGACGCGCGCATGGTGGTCGAGAACCGCACGGGCACGTCGCAGAACAACACCACCATCGAAGGGCCCTCCACGGGCGCGGGCGCCGTCTCGTTCCAGGTGATGGACCTGGAGCCTGCGTCGTTCCGGTGGAACCTCGCCAGCCGCAACGCGGGGGTGTACTCCGCGCGCGCGAGGACGACCACCCCGGGGACGCTGGTGGCCCAGGTGCGCGGCGTCAACGGCTCGGGCAACGTCGTCTCGCCGGTGGCCGACACCCGGATGGTCAACGTGGGCGCGCTGCCCGTGGCCCTGGACGTGGACACCGTGGACGCGTTCTCGGGCGAGACGGTGAGCGTCCGGATGACGGTGACGAACCCCTCCGCCACGGACACCTTCCTGAACGTCACGCCGAGGCCGCCGGTGTTCACGGGCTCGGCCGCCGCGACGCCCGTGTCGGGTCCGTCACCCGTGAGTGTTCCCCGGCTGGACCCGGGGGCCTCCGCGCACTTCGTCTGGACGTACCAGGTGTCGGGCACGCAGTTCGCGGACTACGCCTTCCGGGGGCAGGTGGATGCCACGCGGAACGGCGCGGCGGTGACGTCGAACGTGGTGGACTCGAAGCGAGGGCAGGTGGTGCTGCACCGCGTGCGCATGAACGTCAACGCGGTGGCCGCCAACGCCACGGGCCGCTCCATCACCTACACCCTCCAGAACCGGGGCCCCATGCCGCTGCACGAGGTCACGCTGCTGCGGCCGGCGCTCAACTACTTCACCATCGCCAACGCCTCGGCGGCGCCCGCGGGCTGGCGCCTGGCCGCCAACAACACGCGGGGCCTCACCTGGGAGTCCACGAACGCCACCGGCATCCCCGTGAATGGTGAGCGCTCCTTCACGGTGACGTACTCGAACTTCGGCTCGGGTCCGTCGCTGTCGGGCGCGACGACGTTCCGCCACCGCTTCCACCTCATCGACGACTACGGCGGCCCGGCCATTCGCGTTGAAGCCCCGATCACGCTGCTGGTGGGCTTCCCGCCGGAAGTGGCGCGGCTGACGGGGGTGGCGCGCGATGGCAGCGTGACGCTCACGTGGGACAACCCGGCGGTGCATCGCGGCGCGGTCATCGCGCGCGCGGTCGGCCAGGCCCCGAACACCTCACCCATCCCGGGCCTGCGCTACACGGCGGGCGCGACGCTGGGGAACGCGCAGGTCGTGTTCGCGGACGAGACGGGCGCCGCCACCACGTTCACCGATACGTTGGTGACCAACGGCACCACCTACTACTACCGCGTCTTCAACATGGATGACGCGCGGGGGTACTCGACGGGCAACCAGCCCACGTCCGCGGCCCTGGTGGCCACGCCGCGGGCCCGCGTGGGCGCGGCGCCGCTGTGGTGCTACTCGGTGGGCCTGAATGCCTCGCAGCAGCCCATCACCGAGCTGGGCGCGGGCATCTTCAGCGCCTTCAACGACTCCGTGGTGGCCAACCTCACCCAGGTGACGAACCCGTCCCAGGACGGCGCCGAGCGCTGGCGCCCGCGTCCGCTGTCGGGCCTCATTGGCAGCCGCTTCCCCGTGGTCCCCCTGCATGGCCGCTCCGGGCAGTACATCCTCGTGGGCGACCAGGGTGGGGTGGCCAGCGCGCTCCACGCCGAGACGGGCCAGGTGCTGTGGCGCTGGGACAACGGCGGCCAGCCCATTGGCACCATCCAGTCGTTCCCCGTCACGCAGCTCTTCGACTACGCGAACGCGGCCTACCGGTCCGCGCACCCCAACCGCGACCTGGTCTTCTTCGCCACGCGGCTTTCGAACGCCTCGCAGAACCGGGTGGTGGCCCTGAACGCCGCCACGGGCGCCGTCGTCTGGACGTACCGCCCGGGCAACCTGGGCATGGTGGCCGGGGGCATGGTGGTGGACTACACCACCAACCGGCTCTTCGTGGCCACGCGCTCCCACGCGGGCTCGGTGAACACGCTGCGCGTGCTGAACACGCTGAATGGCCAGCAGCTTGCCCAGCTTCCCGTGGGCGACGTCGAGCTGAGCCTGGTGCGCAACGCGTACAGCAACCTGATCCTGGTGACGGACAGCAACGGCAGCGTCCACGGCGTGGACGTGGCGACCGCGCAGCTGGCATGGAGCCTGCCCGTGACGACGCGTCCCTCGCCGAGCACGCCCGCCTTCACCAGCTTCGTGCGGCCCCAGGGCGGGGGCTTCGTGGCCAGCCTGTCCGCCGGGCGGGTCGCGCTGTACGACGTCACCGGGGCGGCCAACTCGCCCCCGACGCTGCGCTGGAGCACCCCCGTTGCCTCGCCGTCCGGGACATTCTCGTTCAACCGGAATGGGGTGGCCCACATCTACGTTGGCAGCTCCGACGGGCAGGTCCACCAGCTGGAGCTGCATGACGGCGCCGACTCCCGCCAGGTCGCCATTGGCGGCGCGCAGCGAATCGGGACTCCCACCGTCGACCACACCGTGGGCCGCCTGCATGTGGGCTCCGAGGATGGTCGTATCTGCGCGTTCCCGGTACCCTTCCCGTGAAGCCCGTTCCTCCTTCTTCGCCCGAGCACCCCATGACTCCCGACACGGCCCCGACTCCTCCGCCCGTCACGGGACGCGCCTATGAGGCGCCGGCCATCCTCTGGGCGCAGCCCTTCGTGGCGCTGGCACAAATCTCCCAGTGCCAGATTCCCGGCGAGTCGGAGTGCATTCCCTGAGCCTTCCGCCGGAAGGCACGTTGGCGCGGACGGAGCTCTGCCTTCGCATCGCGGGTTGGCCGGTCGTGGTGGAGGCCCTCGAGGCGCATGGGCTCGACGCGCTCGGGCGCCTGTTCTCCCGGTTCGGGGTGTCACGGGAGGTCGCCGGTGAAGGGGCGGCGCGCCTTCGAGTGGAGCTCCCCGCCGAGCCGCGTCCCGCGCCGTCGGTGCGCACCTTGCCGCGGACGTCGCGGCTCTCGGACGGCGGCGTGGGGCTCTCCGGGGAGGACTACGAGGCCACGTTGTCCGCGGAGGGGCTCCAGGCCCACGTCGTGGGGCATGGCCGGTTCCCCATCGAGACGGTGCTGAAGGTGATGCTCGCGCGGGCGCTGGCTCGCAGGGGCGGGCTGCTCGTCCACGGGGTGGCCATCGCGCACCAGGGCCGCGCGGCGCTGTTCACCGGGAATTCGGGCGCGGGGAAGAGCACGCTCGGCGCGCTCTGGGGTGGTTCCGGTGGCCAGACATTGTCCGACGAGCTGGTGGCCGTCTGGCCCGCGCCGGGGGACGGGTGGCGCGTGGCGGGGACGCCCTGGAATGTGGGGCAGCCCGTCGAGGCGCGGTTGACGGCCGTGGGCACGCTGGCCTGGGATGCCGCCTCCCGGTGGGAGGCTCAGCCGGCGGGTGAGGTGGGACGGATGTTGTTGCTGAATGCACTGCTGCCCGAGGCGACGCCGGCCGGGCGGGGTGGGTTGCTCGCCGCCGCGGGGCGGTTGCTGTCGGAGGTGGCGCCGGTGCGGCTCGTCTTCGCGCGGGATGCGTCCGCGGCCACGGTCCTCCAGGGAGCGCTGGGGCATGCGTGAGGGGGAAGGGGGGGGCTCGCCACGGCCCGCGCTGACGGTGATTGCCGGGCCCACTGCCTCGGGGAAGACGGCGCTGGCCATCGAGCTGGCGCGCCGGGCCGGCGGGGAGATTGTCAGCGCGGATTCGCAGCAGGTGTACCGGCACTTCGACATCGGGACGGCGAAGCCCTCCGAGGAGGAGCTGGCCGCGGTGCCCCACCACCTGGTGTCCGCCGTGGACCCGATGGAGCCGTTCTCCGCCGTCGAGTACCAGCGGCGCGCGGACGCCGTCATCGAGGCGATTGCCGCGCGCGGGCGGCCCGTGTTCGTCGTGGGGGGCACGGGCCTGTACCTGCGCGTGCTGTTGCACGGCGTGCTCGAGGCGCCCGGGGCCTTGCCCGCGTTGAGGGTGGAGTTGGAGGCGCTCGCGCTGGAGGCGGGCCGTGAGGCGGTCCACCGCAAGCTGGCGGAGGTGGATCCAGAGACGGCGGCGAAGCTGCCGCCTCAGGACCTGGTCCGCGTCATCCGCGCGCTGGAGATTCACGCCCAGACGGGCGTCCCCGCGTCGGAGTTCCGGCGGGCCCACGCCTTCGCGCCGGACCGCTATTCTTTCCGGCTGTTCGTCCTCTCACCGCCGCGCGACGCGCTGTACCGCCTCATCAACGCCCGGACGCAGGGGCTGTTCGCGCGGGGGCTCGTGGAGGAGACGCGGGCGCTGTTGGCGCGGGGCTACGCCGAGGCTGCCCCCATGCGCAGCGTGGGCTACGTGCAGGCGCGCGCCGTCGTGGAGGGCCGGATGTCCGAGGCCGAGGCCATTCATGACACCGCGCAGGAGACGCGCCGCTACGCCAAGCGCCAGCTGACGTGGTTCCGCAAGGAGCCGGGGGCCGTCTTCCTGTCGCCGCCGTACGAGGAGGCGCTCGCGCGGGAGGTCGCCAGCGCCGCGAAGTAGGGGCCCGTCCATTCGGGTGGGGCAGGCGGGGGGCGAAGCGGGGCCGGCGAGCGTTGTCGCGCTCCGTCCCGGAGCCCACGTTCGATGGTGGATGTGCCGAGGCTTCGACGGATGTGTCTGCCCGGCCACCCTGGTGCTCACACCTCGGGAGCAATCGTCATGGCCTTCACCGATGAACGCAAACCGGAAGTCCTCAACCCCGCTGTGACGCCGAGGGTGAACTCGGCCGCCTGGGGTGGCCCCTTCATCCTGGGATTGTTGACGATGATCCTGGGCATCGTCGCGCTGGGCGCGGCCTTCTTCACCAGCCTGGTGTCGGCCATCTTGTTCGGCGCGTTGCTGGCGGGCGCGGGGGTGATGGAAATCATCTCCGCCTTCCGGGAGCGCAAGTCCGGTGGCCCCTTCTGGCTGTACCTGCTGGGCGGCATCCTCTCCGTCGTCGTGGGCCTCTTCGTCCTCGTGTACCCGGCGGCGGGGCTGGGCGCGATGACCCTGCTGCTCGCCGGCTACTTCTTCGCCAGCGGGCTCTTCCACGCCATCACCTCGGTGATGGACCGATACCCCCGGTGGGGCTGGGACTTCTTCTACGGCGCGGTGTCCATCTTCCTGGGCATCCTGGTGATGCGGCAGTGGCCCATCTCCGCCGTCTGGCTGGTGGGGACGCTGGTGGGTATCGGCATCTTCTTCCGGGGGGTGGCCCTGATGGCGGGGGCGCTGACGGTGCGCCGCGTGCTCCGCTCGGGGGGACCGGCGACGCCTGCCCACATCGCCCGCTGACGGGCGAGCGGGCGTTCGCACAGCGCCTTCGTCAGGGATGGACGCTTCCTGAGCGCCCCCCTGCGAAGGCGCTTGCCATGCCCGGCGGTGGCGCGGCAGCGTACGCGCCACTGCGCCCATATGATTGACTACGATCCGCACCGTTGGTGGAGCTACTTCCATTACCTCCGCGGTTCGATGGTCCGCGAGATCGTGGCGCGGGTCCTGGTCTGCGTGGTGTGGGCCGTGGCCGTCACCGCAGGGCACCGCTACCTGAAGCCGCTGGACATCCCGGCCACGGTGCACACGCTCGCGGGCATCTCCCTCAGCCTGCTGCTCGTCTTCCGGACCAACGCCTCCTATGACCGGTTCTGGGAAGGCCGGAAGCTGTGGGGCGGCATCGTCAACGAGACGCGCAACCTGGCCCGCGCCGCCGGCGTCTTCATCCGCCACGACGCGGCCCTCTACAGCACGCTGCTGCGGTGGATCAGCACGTTCCCCTATGCCGCGACGGCCAACCTTCGAGGGGAGAGGGATTTGGGGCCGGTGGCGTCCGAGCTCCCGCGCGATGAAGCCAACGCCGTGCTGAGCAGCCAGCATGTGCCGCTCGCCGTGGCGCAGAAGATGTCCGCCGTGCTCGATGAGGGGCGGCGGCGGGGGTACTACCCCGAATACGTGCAGATGCAGCTCGATCAGAACGTCCAGCTGCTCATCGACTACATCGGCGGCTGCGAGCGCATCCACAAGACGCCGATTCCGTTCGCCTACATGATGCACCTGCGCCGGGCGCTGATGGTCTATTGCTACACGCTGCCCTTCGCGCTGGTGGACGCGTTCGGCTGGCTGACGGTGCTGGCCACGTTCATCGTCGCCTACATCTTCTTCGGCATCGAGGAGATCGGCGTGGAGATCGAGGACCCGTTCGGCCACGACGACAACGACCTGCCGTTGGAGCGAATCAGCGAGACGATCCGCGCCAACCTCAAGGCGCTGATGCCCGACAGCGCCGAGGCGGTTCACGCCCCGGTCGCCACCGTGGCCGTCACGTCCGGCGCTCAGGACGCATAGCGGTCCGCGGCGAGCTCCCGTGAAGTCTCCGACAGCGCCGGCGCGGGAGCGGGCGCCATCTCGGGCGGCGCTGGAATGCGTCCGGTGAGGATGCGCAGCAGCCGGTCCGGGTCCACGGGCTTGGGCAGGAAGGCCTCGGCCCCCGCGTCCAGGGCGCGCTGCCGGACGTGGGGCCGGTTGAGGCCGCTCATCACCAGCACGCGGGTGCCCCGGGTGAGAGGGTGTTGCTTCAGGCCCTCGGCCAGCCGCAGCCCGTCCACCCAGTGCAGCACCACGTCCAGGATGATGGCCGTGGGAGGCCGCCGCGCCACGGCGCAGAAGAGGGCGAGCTCGTCGGCGAACGCCACCACCTTCGCGCCCGTGCTCTCCAGCAGCGCCGTCAGCGCGTCCCGCGCGTCCGGATCGTCATCCACCACGTAGTACAGGTCCGGCTCCAGCTCGGGGACCGCCGTGGGGACGGGCTCCATGGTGGTGCGGAGCCACGAGCCCAGCACTTCCCTCAGTCCCGCCCACCGCGCGGCGCCCAGGAGCGCCATGGGCGTGGGCGAGCTCAGGCCCAGCACGCCACCGCCAAAGGTGCCGCCCAGCGTCCGCCGTCCCTGCGCCTTGACGAAGGCGCCCGGCGCTCGAGGCCCGGCGCGGCGCAGCCACGTCATCGTGCGGGCGCCCGCCGCCGCATCCTCCAGCAGCTCGCCCAGTCCTTCGCGGACGTAGCGGCGCTCCAACGTCCCGACATCCAGGCCGCCGTCGAGCAGCGCCACGGCGGCGCGGCTGCACGACGCCAGCGTCTCCGACAGCCCCAGCTGCAGCGGGTGCCCGAAGGCCGCCGGGCCCACCGCGATCTGCCCGGGCGCCACCAGCGTCCGGCCAGGGCCATAGGGAAGGCGGGTGGTCTCCAGGGCGGCCAGCTCGAAGCCTTCCTCCACCAGGCCATCCCGCGCCGCCATCATCAGCACCTGGCACAGGTCCGCGGGCGTCACCGCCGGACCGAAGGCCAGCGCGTACACGGAGCTGGCGCCGGGCAGCAGGAACAGCGCGTCCACGGACGGCAGGGGGGCGATCCACAGCCGCGCCACCGGAGCGAGCTCCAGGCGCGGCGAGGCGTGGCGCAGGCGCGCCTGGACCGCGGCCACCGTGGGCGCGGGCTTGAAGCCCTTGAAGAAGGCGTCGCCCATCATCGGCCCGGCGCCCGAGGCCAGCGCCACCGCGTGGAAGCGGTCGCCGCTGCCCTGGGCGCGCACCACCAGCGAGCCCGCGCCTCGCACGGAGGCCGGTGCGTCCGGCGCGGGGGCCTGCCGCTCCACGCGCTCGACGTGGCGGGGAAGGAAGCGGGCCCCCTGGGCGCTGGCCGCGGTGGCGAGGACGTCGCGCACCTGCTCGAGCCCGCCCAGGCCCTGGGGCCAGCCGTCCACCACCCACAGGCCACCGGGCGCGGCGCTCAGCAGCTCACGGCGTCCCTCCGCGATGATCTCCACGCCGCGCAGCTCGTGCGCCCGCCACTCCGGAGGGATGCGGCAGCCCAGCGCCGCCAGGCGCGAGCGACACTCCGGTGTCAGCACGGCCGGCGGTGCGGTGCGCTCCGACATGCCGCCTGAATACACGCGCACGTCCAGCGAGAGGCCGCGTGCGCGTCCGTTGAAAAGGAGGGAGGCGGCAAGCCCCGCTCCGGCAATGCCGCCTCCCACGACTGCTACCCTCGAACCTGTCGCCAGTCTGTTCGCCAGCATCATCCGCGCCCTCGCTGCTGCCCCGCCGTTGCCTGCCCCGCCACTCCCCGTTCAGTGCCGCTGCGCGGAGGGGGCACTGGTGGGACGGCCGAACACGACCACCCGATCCCGCCCCTCGCGCTTCGCCTCGTAGAGGGCCGCGTCCGCCGCCTTCATCAGCGACTCCGTGTCCTCCCTGGGCCCTTCGAAGGTATGGTCGGCGATGCCCACGCTGACACTCAGCCCGAAGGGGGCAGGGCGGCCGTCGCTCTTCTGCACGCCGACGGCGCGCAGCCCGGTGCGGATGCGCTCGGCGAAGACGGCTGCTTCCATCGCCGTCTGGTGCGGCAGCAGCGCGACGAACTCGTCCCCGCCAAAGCGCGCCGCGAAGTCGGACTCCCGCAGCTCGTTCTTCAGCTGGGCCGCCAGCGCGAGGATGGCCCGGTTGCCCACGTCATGGCCCATGCCGTCGTTGATGGCCTTGAGGTGGTCCAGGTCGATGATGACGACGCTCAGCGGGTACTGGTAGCGCTGGGCCCGGCGGAACTCCTCATCGAGCCGGATGGTCAGCGCCCGGAAGTTGGCCAGCCCCGTGAGGCCGTCCGTCTGCGCCAGGATCTGGAGCCGGCGCTGCTGCTCGCTCTGGCGCAGCGCCCGGTCGATGCGCGCCAGCAGCTCGCGCGCGCTCGCCGGCTTGTGGATGAAGTCCACGGCGCCCATCTCCAGGCAGCGCTCCAGCGTGGCCTCGTCCGCGTCGCCCGTCAGGAAGATGACGGGGACGGCCTCCGTGCGGGACTCGCGCTGGAGCATCTCCAGCACCGCGAGCCCGTCGCCGCCGGGAAGGAACCGGTCCAGGAGGATGAGGTCCGGGCGGTGCTCCCGCGCCAGCTCCAGCCCCGCGTCCGAATCCGGCGCGGCGAGCACGTCGAAGCGAGCGGCGAGCAGGTCCACGAGGCTCTCGCGGACGTTCGCGTCATCCTCGATGATGAGCAGAAGGGACCGCTCCGAGGTCCGGCCGCGCCGTTCCATGCACCACTCCGCTTCACTCGGCTGCTGCGAAATGGCAGGCCGAAAGTCTCGGGTGCCACGCCCCGCCGTGTGCTCCCAACGCCCCTGCGCCCCACGCGCATCCGCCGCCGCCCGGTCCTGCAAGCACACCCCAACGCCCACAACCTTCACCCGAGACCTCCGGCTGCCAAGCCTGTCCGGCTCCGCGAGACGGGGCCTTTCCCCGCCATCCGTATGCACGGGGCAGGAGCAAGCAGCATGCCCTTCGGTGGGGGAGGGCAGTCAGAGTGTTTCCGGGTGGTTGCACACCGTCTACGTCGCCCTGTTGTACAGGGTCGGAAGACGTTGCAGCGCGCTGAGCGGCGAAGCGGTAGATATTCCCGTGCGCGGGCCGACGCTGGGCGCCGCGCGGCGGGACGCTAGCGTCGGGTGTTGAACTGCATGCGGCGGCCACCCATGGGCGGCATGACCGGCGGCGGCGCTTCCAGGCCGAACTGCCACCACATGGGCTCGTAGGGCTTCATCTTCAGCCGCTTGTCGTTCTGCAGCGCGGCGAGGCTGCCCTTGAGCTTCTCGTCCTTGGGGTTCTCCTCCACGCCCCGGGCGAGCACGCGCAGCGCGCCGTCCTTGTCCTTGTTCTGGAGCAGGCACCAGGCGTAGGCCGCCCAGACGATGGACTCCTTCTTCCCGCTCTTGGTGGCGGACTCGAACGCCTTCTTCATGGCGTCGAAGTCCTTGCGCTGGAAGTAGAGGGCGCCCTCCATGGCCTTGGCCATGTAGTTGCGGCTGCTGCCCTTGTCGAAGGCCGCCTTGGCCCCCTCATGGTCCTTCACCATGTACTTCAGCATGCCAATCTGGGCGTGGAGCTCCGGTCCGACGAGGAACTGCCACTTGTCGTAGACGAGCCCCTGCTCCAGCGTCTTCACCGCCCGGTCCACCCGCGACTGGGCGTCCTTCTGGCTGGTGGGCTGGGACTGGAGATCCTTCTGGACCACCGTCATGAGGGCCTGGATGCGGCTGGCCACCCGACGGGCGAGCACGATGTAGGTGCCAACGAGGGCCAGGATTCCGGGGACGAGCCCGGCCCAGATGGAGAAGCCGGCCACCTTCACCAGGAGCGCGACGGCGATTCCCACACCGAGGGAAATGAGAAGGTTGTACATGGGGGGGCCCTCTTATCGATGTGCGTCAGGCACCGCAATCTTCGGATGCACTTGGTATCAACTCGCGGTATACGTTCGGCCGTCGCGACAGCAGGGGGCCCTCTGTCGAAATTGGTAGACGAGGCGGACTCAAAATCCGCTGCGGCTGACCCCGCGTCCCGGTTCGAGTCCGGGGAGGGCCATCATCCGAAGGGCAGGACCGGCGAGGTGGTCTTCCGCTGGAAGCGCCCGGTCCTGGTATGAGGACAGGCTCCACTGAAGTTCGGGGCGGCGGAGGTACCCCCCTATATGAGGGTGTTGCTGGTCGAGGACGACGCGAGCCTTCGGGAAGGCATGGGCGAGCTCATCTCCGAGTTCGCGGAGGTCCATGCGGTCAGTACCGGGGAGGAAGCCGTCGCCGCGTTCCAGGCGGAGCGTTTTGTTCTGGTCATCACCGACCTGCGCATCTCCGGCGGTGAGCTGGGAGGCCCCACCGTCGTGGAGGCCGCCCGCCAGCGTCAGCAGCCGGTGGCGGTGGTCAGCGCCGCGACGCCGGAGGAGGTCACCCAGGCCGTCCTCCCCCACGTGGCGGACGCCATCCTCCTCAAGCCGTTCCAGATCGAGGACATCGTCGCGCTGGTCGAGCGCTTCATCGCGCTGCGTCAGGACTGCGAGCGCCTGGCCACCACGCAGGAGGCGCGTCCCGTCGAGGGTGACACGATGGCGGCGGAGGCGCACGCGCCGCGAATTTCAAGGATTACTCTCCGTGAATCCTGGCTGCTCATGGCGCCGGGCGGGGACTTCAACTGGACGTTCCCCATATCGCCCGAGGGTGAAGGGGTTCGTGTGGTGGAAGGCACGCTGGAGGTGGATGGCGTGTCGTACGCCGCCCCGGGATACTTCTTCCTGGGCGCCGGGCAGGTGCCTCGGGTTCGCAGTCCGGCGGGCTGTCTGGCGGTGGTCGTGGGACTGAAAGGGCAGGGCTGAGGCACGTGGATTCTGTTTGGCCGGTAGCCCCCGTGGACCCGGAGCGCCTGGGTCGTCCCTCCCGGCGTGGCGCGACGGCGGCGCTCGAGGCGCACATCGCGGTGCTCCGGGGCGAGCCCTTGAAAGCCGCGCTCGCCAACGCGCTGCGGGAGGCCAATGGCCTGGGGGGGCAGGAGCGCCGCTTCACCGCCATGGCGGTGCGGGAGCTGTCCCGGCACCAGCGGCTGCTGGACCTGGCGGCGCGGCTGCTGGGGCACACCATGGGGAAGGTCGGGCTGACGGAGGACCAGGCGCTGGTGCGCTATGCCCTCTGGCGCCGCATCTTCTGTGGTGAGGGCTGGACGCGCATCGGGCCGGAGGTCCGGCTGCCGGGCCCGGTGCGGCCGCGCACCATCAAGGACGATCTGCTCCAGCGCGTGGTGGAGCTGCCGCTCCCCGAAGCGCCGATGCCGGACTCGCACGCCGAGAAGCTGGCGACCCGCTACTCGTTCCCCACCTGGCTCGTGCTGCGGCTGGCGCAGGTGTACCCGGAAGACGTGCTGGAGGGCCTGCTCGCGGCGCTCGACGAGGAGCCGTCGCTGCACTTCCGCGCGCGGCCTCCGGGGACGCGGGACGCGGTGCTCGCGGCGCTCAAGGAAGAGGGCGTCAACGCGGAGGCGGTGGCCGCCGCGCCGGACGCGGTGCGGGTGACGGACTCCAGTCACCGGGTCTTCGAGACGCGGGTGATGAAGAGCGGCCGGCTCCAGGTCCAGGACGTGGGCAGCCAGCTCATCTCCGAGATGTGCCGGCCCTCCGCGGGTTCGATGGAGGGCTTCACCGTCGCGGACATCTGCGCGGGGGCGGGCGGCAAGACGCTGGCGCTCGCGGACTTCGTGGGGCCCAGGGGCAGGGTGCTCGCGGGGGACCGTTCCCGCCGCCGCCTGGCCGAGGCGCGCGAGCGGGTGCGCCACTTCTCCTTGAGACAGGTCGCGTTTCCGCATCCGCTGCCCCTGTCCGACGCGGACGTGTTGCTCGTGGACGCGCCCTGCAGCGGGACGGGCTCCCTGGCGCGTGAGCCGGATCAGAAGTGGAAGCTCACGGCCCAGGAGATTGCCCGCTACCAGGCCACGCAGACGGAGCTGCTCGAGGAAGTCTCACGCCAGGCGAAGCCGGGTGCACTCATCGTCTATGCGACCTGCTCGGTGATGCCCGAAGAGGACGAGGCGGTGGTGGAGGCCTTCCTGGCGAAGCATCCGGACTTCACGCTGGAGCCCGTCGAGCACGTGCTCGGAGCGGAGCGCGCCGCACTCGCGGCGCAGGGGCCGTACCTCAAGGCGCTGCCTCCCAAGGTGCCCGGGGGTGGCTTCTTCGCGGCGCGGTTGAGAAGGACGGGGCCGGGGCCGGGTTGACAGGTTCCGAGACCGCACGCTACGCAATCGTTGATTCCTCAAGGAGTGTGACTGACTTGGCGGCCGACTCGAAGCAGTCCGAGGTGGTGAAGCAGATCAACGAGGCCTTCGAGGCGGCGCAAGCTCGGCTGGCGCAGCTGCGTGAGGCCGTGGAGCGCAACACGGACCTGGCCCGGGCGAACGCGCGGACCACCGTGCTGAGGGATCAAAAGGAGAAGGCGCTCCGGGAGCTGGGCGAGGCCGTCTGGCGCCAGCTGCAGAAGGGCCGGCTCACGCTCCCCGCTGGATTCGAGGCGGCGCTCAAGGCGGTTGAAGCAGCGGAGCAGGCGGCCGAGGCGCACGCGCGCGAGCTCACGGACATCCTCATGGAAGGCGCGGAAGTGGCCGAGCGGTTGAACGAACAAAAAAAAGCACCGAAGCCTCAAAGAGTTCTGGTGCCTGGGGCGAAGAAGCGGTAGAAGGCACCCACTTCGCCGGTCGGGCCGCTCCCCAAAGCGGCTCAGCAGCAAAAGACGGGGCTATAGCTCAGCTGGGAGAGCGCTTGAATGGCATTCAAGAGGTCATCGGTTCGATCCCGATTAGCTCCACTCTGAAATGAAGAGGCCCGCCAGGGAAACCTGGCGGGCCTTTTTGTTTTCCGGCGTGTCGCGAGCGCCTCGTGCCGCTCGTCGCGGCGCACGTAAAAGGCCCGCCAGCGCGAGGCTGACGGGCCTGGGACTTCTTCGCGTTCGCCTGGCGCCTACGCCTTGCCGGCGAAGATGGCCATCACGTCCTTGAGCAGCTTGATGGACTCGGCGTGCGGGCGCTGGAAGGCGTTGCGGCCCATGATGGAGCCGAAGCCGCCGCCGGCGTTGATCTGCTTGATCTCCTCGAGCAGGGCCTCGGTGCTCTTGGCCTCGCCGCCGGAGAAGATGACGATGCGCTTGCCGTTGAAGGCGGAGCGGACCACTTCGCGGACGCGCTCGGCCATCGTCTTGGTGGCGATGCCGGCCTTCTCGAAGGCCTTCTTGGCCTCGGGCTGCTCGATGTGGTCCTGCGGCGGCTTCACCTTGATGACATGGGCGCCCAGCTGCGCGCTGATCTGCGCCGCGTACGCCACCACGTCGATGCCCGTCTCACCCTCCTTGGAGAGGTTGCCGCGGGGGTAGGCCCAGAGGACGGTGGGCAGGCCGTACGACTTGGCCTCCGCGATGATGTCGCGGAGGTCCTCGTACTGCTCGTTGCGCGCGCCCGAGCCCGGGTAGATGGTGTAGCCGACGGCGGTGCAGCCCAGGCGGACGGCGTCCTTCACGGAGCTCGTCACGGCGGACATGGGGTTGGGCACCTTGGCCAGCGTGTCGGAGTTGTTGACCTTGAGGATGAGGGGAATCTCACCCGCGTACTTTCCGGCCACCGCCTCCAGGAAACCCAGGGGCGCCGCGTAGGCGTTGCAGCCCGACTCGATGGCCAACTGGATGTGGTAGTCCGGATCGTACCCCGCCGGGTTCGGTCCGAAGGAGCGGGCCGGGCCGTGCTCGAAGCCCTGGTCCACCGGGAGGATGACGAGCTTTCCCGTGCCGGCCAGCGTGCCGGTGTTCAGCAAGCGGGCCAGGTTGGTCAGCGTGCCGGGGTTGTCGGACGGGTACCACGACAGGATCTGCTTGACGCGATCGGTATGGGGCATGTGTGGGGATCCTCTGTCTCGGGAACAGGTGCAATCTGCTGCATGCGCCACGTCCCACCAACTCCTTTTCGCGCGCCCCGGTACCAGACGATGGATATGGGACGAACATCTCCGGTGACGTCCCGGCGTCGAACGGACATGCTGCGCCGCCGTGGATTTCTCATATATGGGAGCGCCACAAGGCGGGTTGATGCGCAGACACCTGGATCATGGCGTGACAGTGGCGCTGGTGCTCGCGGCGGGCGTTGCCGGAGCGCAGCTCACCCCCGGCTCGGTGGGAACAGGGAGCAGCCCCGCGCCCGGCACGGGGAGCACGTCGTCACCCTCCACGTCGACGCCGGGAACCTCCCCCGCGCCGGCCACGCCGGATTTGACCGCCCCCAGCACGGACACCCCCACGGCCGCCCCGGGCAGGGGCACGCCCAGCGGGACTCGGCCGCCTCGCGTGGGGACCGGCGGACCGAACCTTCCTCCCGGCCCGCCCTCCATCGCCCCCAGCACCATCGAGGAGACGCCGGGGTCGCAGGGTGGGGGGCCGGGCATCTCCCCCGCACCCGTCCAGGAGCCCGCCACCGAGGCGGAGCAGGCGAAGGACACGGTGACGGAGGCGCCCGACTCGGAGGCGAAGCCCGCGCGGCCGGCGCCGCTCACCCTGGCGCAGTTGGTGGCGCGAGCCCGCGAATCCGACTCCCGGGTGGAGGAGGCGAGCGCGGAGCTGCGCAGGTTCCACGCGCTCTACGATCAGGCGCGGTGGGCCTGGTTCCCCAAGTTCGAGATCACCGTGGGCGCGGGCGGCCCGACGCCGGAGGCGCGCAACGATGGGCTCGGCGGCCCGCCGACGACGCCGGCCACGCTCAAGGGCGACCTGAACTTCGGCCGCGTCGGAGTGACCGTGTTCTCCACGGGCAACGCGGTGCTGCCCATCTACACGTTCGGCAAGCTGACGGCGCTGGAGAAGGCCGGCGCGCAGGGGCCGGTGCTGGGCTCGGCGCTGCGGGAACGCGTCCGGAATGAAGTCGGCTTCCAGGCCGCGCAGGCTTACTTCGGCTTCCAGCTCGCCCAGAACGGCTTGCACCAGATTGAAGAGGTGTCGAAGCGGCTGGAGGACGCCGGCGAGCGCATCGACCGGCTGCTGAAGGAGGACTCCGGCCAGGTGTCCGCGGTGGACGCTCACAAGGTCCGCTTCTTCCGGCAGATCGTCGAAGCGCAGCGGGCGGAGGCCCTGCAGGGGCGTCAACTGGCGCTCGCCGCCATTGGCCTGCTGGCCAACGCGGGGCCGGACGACGCCGTGACGGTGGTGGAGGAGGAGCTGGAGCTGGACGAGGACGTGCCGGTGCCCAGCCTGGACCAGTCCCTGGCCCGCGCCGAGGCCTACCGTCCGGAGCTCACCGCCATCGCCGCAGGCATCGCCGCCCGCGAACAGGAAGTCTTCATCCGCGAGCGCAGCTACTACCCGGACCTGGGCATCGCCGGCTTCTACGACGTGCGCTTCACCAGCAGCGCCACGCGGCAGCGCACGCCCTTCGCGTTCGACCCCTTCAACGACCGGACGGCGGGGGTGGGCCTGGTGATGCGGGGCACGTTCGACATCCCGGTGAAGGACGCGCTGCTGGCCCAGGCGCGCGCCGAGCTGGACAAGCTGCGCGCGCAGGAGAAGCAGATTCGGGCGGGCATCCGGCTGGAGGTCGCCAAGGTGCACAGCGAGCTGGTGGCCGCCTGGAGCCGCGCCCGCTCCTTTGGGGAAGCCCAGCGCAGCGCGCGCCGGTGGGTGACGGCGGCCTTCACCGCGTTCGACCTGGGGACCGGTGACACCCGCGACCTCGTGGACGCGTTCACGGCCTATGCCCAGGCCTCGGGGGGCAAGGGCAGGAGCTGGCATGACGTCCGGGTGGGCATGGCCGCTCTCTCTCGTGTGACGGGTGCACCCATCGCCCCGGGTGAATAACCATGCGCCGACCGCTGTCTTCCTTACCGTCCTTTCACTCGGAGCCGACTGAATGATTGCTTCCCTGCTTGCCGCCACCTTGCTCGCCGCCGCGCCGGGGCCGCTCACCGTCGTCAAATCCGGGAACGCGGATGTCCAGAAGGCCGCCAACGCCCCCGGCGCCACCGCGCAGTCATTGGCCTCCGTCGTCGAGAAGTTCGTCGACTTCGAGGAGCTGGCGAAGCGTGCCCTGGGTGACAAGGCCTGGTCCGAGCTCAAGCCCGCACAGCGCAAGGAGTTCACCGAGACGATGACGGGCCTCCTGCGCGCGTCCTATGCCCAGAAGGCCCTGGGGCAGGCCCAGGCGAACGTGAAGTACGGCGAGGAGGGCGTGGAGGGGAACGAGGCCACCGTGGGCACCACCGTCACGGTGAAGAAGGACTCCGTCCCCGTGGACTACCGCCTGTACCGCACCTCGGCCACCAGCCCGTGGCGCATCTACGACGTCGTCACCGACGAGGTGTCCCTGGTCGACACCTACAAGGGCCAGTTCCGCAAGCTGCTCTCCGACAAGGGCTTCGATGGGCTGCTCTCCACGCTGAAGAGCAAGCGGGCGCAGCTGGAGAAGGAGAACGCGGCGTCCGCGCAGAAGACGGGCCAGACGGCGGCGCCGTAGCTTCGCGGCTGGCAGTGAATGGCTCAACCCCTGGCCGGGGCGCCCTCGCGGGTGCTCCGGCCTACGTGTTCTTGAGGGCCGCCAGCGCGCCCGCGAACCCCTGGGCCAAGGGGATGGTGGGGAGGAACCCGAGCTCACGGCTGGCGCGCTCGGTGGAGCACGTCCACGCGGGGCACGTCATCTCCCGCACCTTGTCGCGGTTGAGGATGGGCACCGTGCCGCGCAGCCGGGCCACGGCCTCCGAGCCCAAGCCCACCACGTAGCTCACCGTCTGCGGCACCGGCACCACCGCGGGGCGGCCCTTGCCCAGCGCGCCGGCCATGGCCGCGCAGACGTCCTCCCACGAGTGCTCCACGCCGTCCGACACGGTGTAGACGCCGCGCGCCACGTCGTCCTGGGACACGGTGGCGCCGCGCTCGGCCGCCGCGAGCAGCGCGGTGCACAGGTCGTCCACGTGGATGAGGGAGTACCGCTTCGGCCCGAAGCCGCTCTTCAGCGCCACGCCCAGCTTCGCCATGGGCAGCAGCGAGGGCAGGAACTCCGCGTCCCCCGGGCCATAGACGATGGGCGGCCGGACGATGACGGAGGACACCTTGCTGGCGAACTCGCGCACCGCCTGCTCGCCGCCCAGCTTGCTGCGGCCGTAGAGGGAGACGGGGGCCGGCGGGTCCTCTTCGCGGCGCGGGCGCTCGGGGGTGGACGGCCCCGCGGCGGCCAGCGAGGAGCAGTACACCAGCCGGGGCGGGTGGGGCAGGGCGGCCATGGCCTCCACCAGGCGGCGGGTGCCGTGCGCGTTGCCCTCCATGTAGCCCGCGGGCTCGCGGGACTTGGTGACGCCGGCCAGGTGCAGCACGCAGTCCACGTCGCGCACGGCGTCCGCCAGGCCCTGGCCGGTGGTGAGGTCCGCCACCACGAAGCGGGCCCCGAGCGACTCCAGGGGGCCCCGGCGCGAGCTGGCGCGCACCATCAGGGTGAGCGTGTCGCCACGCTCCACGATGCGGCGCGCGAGCCGCTGGCCAATGAAGCCGGTGCCACCGGTGAGCAGGATGCGCAAGGCAGACTCCAGAGGTGGGGCGGAACTCAGAGCGCGCGCTGGAAGACGCGGTACGTCTTGGAGCGCTGGGCGCCCATGGACTCGATGGCGCGATTGACGAGGTGGTTGTCCTCGAGCGTCCAGGAGATCTCCCCGCCCACGTAGCCGAGCTGCTTCGCGGTGCGCAGGGTGTCCAGGTACAGGATGGCGTCCAGGCCGCGGCGCCGGTAGCCCTCCTTGATGCCGAGGATGATGAGGCGCAGCCGGTTGATGCGGCGCGAGGCCAGCGCCAGCTTCACCAGGCCGATGGGCAGGCCAAACGTGGTGAGCCGCCCGTTGGCCGCGCGGATGGCCTGGTTGGCGTCCGGCACCGTCAGGGAGAAGGCCACCGGCTCGCCCTGGACCTCGGCCATGAGCGCCAGCTCCGGGCGGACCACCGTCTTCAGCTCCTTGGCCAGGTGGTCGAACTCCGCGTCGGTGAACGGGACGAAGCCCCAGTTCTTCTCCCACGCCGAGTTGTAGATGTCCCGGATGCGCTTCACCTCGGCGTCCAGGTTCTTCATGTCCACCGGACGCACGACGACGCCGTCGCGCTGGCGAATCTTCTCCGAGATGCGGACCACCTTCTCCGGCGGCTGCGCGGAGGAGGACAGCTCGAAGGCGTACAGGTCCTTGGCCTTCGTCAGGCCACACGCCTCCAAGAGCGGCAGGTAGTAGGGCGGGTTGTGCGGCATCATCACCGCGGGCGGTGAGTCGAAGCCGTCGATGAGCAGGCCCCAGTCCTGGTTGGACGAGAAGTTGGCCGGCCCCAGCATCGTGTCCATGCCGCGCTGACGGAGCCACGCGGCCGCGGCGTCCACCAGCACCCGGGCGATGCCCGCGTCATTCACGCACTCGAAGAGGCCGAAGAAGCCCTCCTTCGTGCCGTGAATCTCCATGTGCCGCGGGTTGCGGATGGCGGCGATGCGGCCCACGAGCGCGCTGCCACGCCGGGCCAGGAAGAGCTCCACCTCGCCGTACTCGAAGAAGGGGTTCTTCTTCGGGTCGAGGAAGTCCCTGCGCTCCATCTCCAGCGGCGGAACCCAGTGGGGGTCGCTCGTGTAGAGGGAGAAGGGGAGGCGGATGAACTGCATCCGCTCCGCCTCGCTCCGAACGGGGGTCACCTGCACGTCCGAGGGCATGGTCGGTGACGATGACGACGGGGGAGTCGGCTCGGCGTGGAGGGCCATGGGCGGGTCAGTTCCGGTCGGAGTGGGCGCCGTTGCGCATGAAGAAGTGGGCGCCCTTCTCCAGCAGGATTCCCGGAAGCTCGCCGCGCTTCTCCCACAGCTTCATCGGCGCCGAGCCCAGCTTGCGCAGGTCGTCCGGCTGCAGGTTGGCCGCGCGCCACGTCAGCTGCTCCACCGCGTCGAAGAAGCGCCCGGCCACCTCGCGCGACGACATGCGCGACAGCTGGTCCAGGGTGATGCCGCCCTTGTCCGCCAGCAGCCCCGCGGCGCCCGCGGACCAGGTCTCGCTGGCGCGGTTGGACAGGACGCGCGTGCCCGGCCGGGCGATCTGCACCGGCTCGTAGACGGTGGGGCGCGTCTCCGGGATGACGCCCAGCTTGCGGCCAATGGTCTCGAAGGTGTCCAGCACCCGGTCCAGCTGCGCGTCGGTGTGCGTGGCCATGTACGAGGTGCGGATGAGCGCGTGGCCCGGCTCCACCGCCGGCGGAATCACCGGGTTGGCGAAGACGCCGGCCTCGTGCAGCGCGCGCCAGAAGCGGAAGCACTTCACCTGGTCGCCGATGTGCACCGGCACCACCGGCGTCACCGACACGCCCGTGTCGAAGCCCATGGCGCGGAAGCCGTTGTGCATCTTCTCCGCGATGTCGAGCAGCCGCTCGCGGCGCTCCGGCTCGGCCTCGATGATCTCCAGCGACTTGAGCGCCGCGGCGATGGAGCCCGGCGTCATGGACGCGGAGAAGATGACCGAGCGCGCCTTGTGGCGGATGTAGTTGATGACCTCGAAGGGCCCGGCCAGCACGCCGCCCAGCGACGCGAAGCTCTTGGAGAAGGTCCCCATGACGAGGTCCGTCTCCTTCTCCAGGTCGAAGTACTCCGACGTGCCCCGGCCCAGCGTGCCCAGCACGCCCATGGCGTGCGCGTCATCCGTCATCACGCGCGCGTTGTAGTGCTTCGCCAGCTCCACGATGCGCGGCAGGTTGCAGATGTCGCCTTCCATGGAGAAGACGCCGTCGGTGACGATGATCTTCCCCGCGTCGGGATCCGCCTGGGACAACAGCTGCTCCAGGTGGTCCATGTCGTTGTGGCGGAACTTGCGCTCGGTGGCGAACGACAGGCGGATGCCGTCCACCAGCGACGCGTGGTTCTGCCGGTCGCTGAAGACGATGTCGTGACGGCCCAGGATGGAGGCCAGCGCCAGGTTCGTCTGGAACCCGGTGGAGATGACGATGGCGGACTCGCGGTTGAGGAACTTCGCCAGCCGCGCCTCGAGCTCCTCGTGCAGCGCCAGCGTGCCGTTGAGCAGGCGCGAGCCGGAGCTGGTGGTGCCGAACTTCTCCGTCGCCTTGATGGCGGCTTCCTTCACGCGCGGGTCGGCGGACAGGCCCAGGTAGTTGTTGGACCCGACCATGATGACGCGCTTGCCTTCGATCTCCACCTCGGTGGCGCCGTGCGACGCTTCGATGGCGCGAAAGTACGGATAGAGCCCCGTGGCCTTCGCGATTCGGTAGTCCTTCCAGTTACGGCACTTGTCGAAGACGTCGCTCATGGGTGATCGGTCTCTCTCTCACGCTGCGTCTTGGAGGCATGGACCGGCCCGGGAGCCCGCGGCTCTCCTCGTCGCGACCGCCCCGTTCCAGTGGCTGCATTTCGACTTGGGGAAGCCTGCGTCCTGCGGCCTTCCACGGGGGACGCGGGCCGTGAATAAAGAGGGAGCGCGGCAGTGTCAAGGCAAGCGCCTCGCCGATCATCCCGCGTGTTCAGCCCGTATCTGAGCGCGGCTTGACAGCCCCGCGACTTTGGTGGCACCCCGCCGTCGCACACGCGCTGTTCGCCAGTCGATACTGGTGAACACGGTGTGCATCTGGCTGCACACCTGTTGTCGGGTCCCTGCGCCTGCAAGCCCTCCGTTTTGCCCTGTGCTCAGGGACGCCACTGCGTGGCCGGAAATTTGCTCCCGGCCCGCTCCCGAGGAGTCGACGTTGGCCCGCTCTCAACGACACGCGTGGTTCGAGCGCTTCATCGAGACAGCCGTCTCGCGTCCCTGGCGGGTGCTGCTGTTCTTCGGGGTGTTGACGCTCGGCGGCATGGCCTTGGCGTCGCGCTTGGAGTTCCGCGGGTCGTTCGTGGAGCTGCTCCCGCAGGGCTCCCGGGAGGTGCGAGATCTGACACGTGTGTCAGAGAAGGCGGGTGGGGACGGCTACCTGGTGCTCGTGGCGTCGGGCGACACGCGCGCGCGCCTGGAGTCCTACGCGGAGGAGCTGCAGGCACGCCTGGAGGCCCTGCCCGAGGTCCGCTACGTCGAGCATCGCTATGACGTGGGCTTCTTCCGTCAAAATGCGTTGCTGTTATTGCCTATTGAGAAACTGGCCGCGTTGCGCCAGGACGTGACGGCGCGCCTGCGCTACGAGCGTCAGCTCGCGAATCCGTTCTACATCGACCTGGGCGCGGGACCGCAGGCGGCGCCGCCCGACTTCGAGGCCATCGCGAAGAAGTACGCGCCCGACTCGCCCGTGCGCGAGACGCTGGGCAGCGCGGATGGCACCGAGGTCTATTTGATGATCAAGCCCGCCGGGACGGCGGGGGACCTCGACTTCGCGCGCGGCTTCGTGGACATGGCCGTGGAGGCCGGACGGAAGCTGGCCTCGGAGCGCTATCCGGCCGTGAAGCTCCAGGCCACGGGCAACTTCCAGGGCCGCATCGAAGAGGACGCGGTGATGCGCGATGACCTGTCGCGCGCCGGCGCGTTGTCCGCGCTGATCGCCGTGGGCCTCATCCTGCTGGCCACGCGGCGCATCTCGGCGTTGGCGGTGGTGGGCATCCCCGTCGTGGTGGGCGTGGTGCTGACGTTCGCCTTCGCGGAGCTCGCCATCGGCCACCTCAACGTGGTGACCGGTTTCCTCGTCGCCATCCTGATTGGCCTGGGCATCGAGTACGGTGTGCACCTGAGCATGCGCTACTGGGAGGAGCGGCGCACGCGGCCCGCGCGCCAGGCCATCGCCACGGCGGTGCGCGGCACCTTCAGCGGCGCGATGACCTCCGCGGTGACGAACGCGGCGGCCTTCTTCGTGCTGCTGCTGGCGCAGTTCCAGGCGTTCAAGCAGTTCGGGCTGCTGGCGGGGCTCGGCGTGCTGCTGGCGGTGCTGGCCGCGTACGCGCTGGGGCCATCCCTGCTGGCCATCGCCGAGCGGCTGCGCCCCGCCCGCGCGGACGACGCGGGCTCCGCGGCGGCTGCGCCCAGGCCGAAGCCGGAGCGGCAGTGGCGCCGGTGGCCCACGAGCGCCATCGTCGCCATCGCCCTGTCGGTGGTGGGCTTCGCCGTGTTCTCCGTCGCCGTGTCCTCCCGCCTGCGCTTCGAGACGGACATGCGCAAGCTCCAGGGCGAATCACCGGCGTCGCGGCTGAACGACCATGTCACGGAGCAGATTGGCCAGCCGCTGAGCCCGGCCATCTTCCTGGTGGACGACGTGGCCCAGGCGGCGCGGGTGGAGGCCATCGTCGCCGAGGTGAAGCAGCGCCACGGCGAGCAGTCGGCCATCCTGGACGCCGCGTCGCTCAATGACCTGCTGCCGCGGGAGATGGCGCGGCGCGAGGTGGAGCTGGCCGGCCTGCGCGAGGTGCTCCAGGGCCTGGATGAGCTGCCCGCCGAAATGACGGGCGACCCGCGGCTTCAGGAGTTCCGCCGCATGGTGGACGCGAAGCCGTATGGCCTGGACGCGGTCCCCGTGGAGGTCCGGCGCCGCTTCGAGGCGGCGGACGGGAAGGGCACCTTCCTGCTCATGTTCCCGTCGGTGGAGAACACGGACACGGAGGACCTGCGGCGCTGGGCCTCGCAGATCGACGAGGTGATGGCGGGCGCGGAGGCGCAGGGCATCTCCGTGGCGGTGCTGGACAGCAATCGCATCGCCGCCCGCATCTTCGCGCTGGTGCGCGCGGACGGTCCGCTCATCCTGTGGTCCGCGGCGCTGGTGGTGTTCCTGGTCATCCTGGTGAGCTTGCGCAGCCTCAAGCGCGCGCTGCTGGTCACCGGTCCGCTGTACCTCGGCATGACGTGCCTGGCCGGCGGCATGTACCTCTTCGACGTCCAGCTCAACTTCATCAACGCCGTGGTGCTGCCGAACCTGCTCGCCATCGCCGTGGACAACTCGGTGCACCTCTTCCACCGGTACGAGGAGGAGGGGCCCGGCTCGCTCGGCAAGGTGGTGCGTCACACGGGGCTGGCGGCCGTGGTGGCCACGCTGTCCAACGCGGCCGGCTACGGCGCGCTGCTGGTGGCCAACCACCAGGGTCTGCGCAGCATCGGTCAGATTGCGCTACTCGGGGTCATGTGCACCTTTCTGGGGACCACGGTCTTCTTCCCTGCGCTGCTCGCATTGTTGGAGAGGTGGAAGGGCCGTGGGGGGACAGTGGCGGGGAAGGGAGCGGGCGTTCAGAGCTTAGGGCTCGGCGATTCCGGCGCGGAGGTCGCGCCGCCGGGGGAGCGGATGTCAGCGTGAGTTCCTGGTTTTCCCAAAGTGCCATGGGGGAGGTCCCGGTGAATCGGCCGCCGGCGGTGCGTGTCCAGCTCACGCCGGTGGACCTCATCATCGTGGTGTCGTGCGCGATTGCGGCGTGGGTGCTGGTGGGCCCGGGCCACTGGGCGCCCGGGGCCTTGCGTGCCGCGCTGCTGTTCACGCTGATGGGCATGGGGCCGCTCGTCCTGCGGACGGTGGCCGCGTCGTACCCGGGACACCGCTGGCCGGACATCATCGCGGACTGGTGGCTGCTGCCCACGGCGGTGATGACGCATGGTTGGCTGTCGCCGCTGGTGGACACCCTCAACCCCCTGCTCAAGGACGCGCAGTTGGTGGCGGCCGATCAGCGGCTCTTCGGCTTCCAGGCCGCGGTGGTGCTGGCGCGCATCGTCCCCGCCTGGCTCAACGACGTGTTGCTGGTCTGCTACTACGGCCACTTCGTGTGGGCGCTCGTGCTGGGGCTGGTGCTCTACCGCCGCCCGGGAGGCGCGGAGTACGAGGAGTTTCTCACCGCGCTGGGGTTGCTCTTCTGCCTCAACTACGCGGCCTATGCGTTGGTGCCCGCGGTGGGGCCGCGCTACTTCCTGGTGGACGCGTTCGACGGGCCGCTGCGGGGGACGGTGGCGCCGCTGCTGGACTCGGTGATGCGCACGCCGATGTTCAGCCGAGACTGCTTCCCGTCCGGACACACGGGCGCCACGCTGCTGGTGCTCTATTACGCGTGGCGGTACTCGCGCCGGACGTTCTGGGTGGCGCTGCTTCCGGGGCTGGGGCTCATCGCCGCCACGCTGGTGGGCCGCTTCCACTACGCCACGGACCTGCTGTGTTCGGTGCCGCTGGCGATGGTGGTGGCGGGGTTGGCCATGGGCGTCTCGCGGGCCGGCCGGCAGCGCGAAGTGGTGAAGGACGCGCGTTCCGTCCCGGTGGACGCTATCGTCAGGCCCTGAGCGCCCGGGCCTTCCCGGGACGAGGAGCCGACGTCCATGTCCAGGCCCGTAGCCGCGCAGCGAGTCACCCGGTTCGCCACCACCGTCTTCTCCGAGTTCAGCGCCCTGGCCGTGAAGCACGGCGCGGTGAACCTGGGCCAGGGGTTCCCGGACTTCGACGGGCCCGACGCCATCAAGGACGCCGCGCAACGCGCCATCCGGGAGGGGGGCAACCAGTACGCGATGGGGGCGGGGGCCCGGGACTTGCGCGTGGCCATCGCCGAGCACTCGGCGCGCTTCCACGGCCAGACGGTGGACCCGGACACCATGGTGACGGTGACCAGCGGCGCCACCGAGGCGATCCTCGATACGCTGCTGGGGTTGGTGGACCCGGGCGACGAGGTGGTGGCCTTCGAGCCCTTCTACGACTCCTACGACGCCAACATCACCTTCGTGGGCGCCACCGCGCGCTACGTGCCGCTGCGCCCGCCGGACGCCGGCCACGCGCAGTGGTGGTTCGACCGCGACGAGGTGCGCGCCGCGTTCGGTCCCCGCACCCGGCTGCTCATCCTCAACACGCCGCACAACCCCACGGGCAAGGTGTTCACCCGGGACGAGCTGACCTTCCTGGCGGAGCTGTGCGCCGAGTACGACGTGAAGGTGCTGTCCGACGAGGTGTACGAGCACATCGTCTTCGCGCCCGCGCGGCACCTGCGGCCCGCGACGGTGCCCGGCCTGGCGGAGCGCACGGTGACGGTGAGCAGCGGCGGCAAGACGTTCAGCCTCACCGGGTGGAAGGTGGGCTGGGTCATCGCGCCGCCGCCGCTGCGCGACGCCGTCCAGCGAGCCCATCAGTTCGTCACCTTCGCCACCGCCGCGCCGCTGCAGGCCGCGATGGCGGCGGCGCTGCGGCTGCCAGACACGTACTTCGACGGGCTGGCCGCGTCCTACGTGTCGAAGCGGGAGCGGCTGCTCGCCGGACTGCGCGAGGCCGGGCTGAGGGCGTTCACCCCGGAGGGCAGCTACTTCATCCTCGCGGACATCGCCGGCCAGGGCTTCGCCGATGACGTGGCCTTCTGCCGCCACCTGGTGTCCGAGGTGGGCGTGGCGGCGATTCCGCCCAGTGTCTTCTACGGCCCGGAGCACCGGCACCTGGGGCAGGGGCTGGCCCGCTTCGCCTTCTGCAAGACGGAGGCGGTGCTGGATGAGGCCGCGCGCCGGCTGCGGGCGGGCCTGCGGGCGCGATGAGCTTCTTCGGGGAGCTCTACCTGCGCAGCACGCTGCCGTTCCTGTCGGAGGCCGTCACCGCGCGCGAGGTGGACTTCCTGGCCCGGGCCTTCGCGGACGTCCCCGGGCCCGAGCCGGTGGTGGACCTGGGGTGTGGCCATGGCCGCCACGCGGCGCGGCTGAACGCCTCGGGGCCGTTGGCGGGGCGCGTCATCGGTCTGGAGTTGGATGCGTTGTCGCTGTCCATGCGCCGCCCTGGCTTTCCGGCGGTGCAGGGGGACCTGCGGGCCCTGCCGTTCCGCGAGGCGTCGTTGGCGGGCGCCTACGCGTGGTACTCGACGCTGGCCGCCTTCACGGATGCCGAGCACGTGCACATCCTCCGCGAGGTCGCGCGCATGCTGCGGCCAGGAGGACGGTGGGTGTTCCAGACGGTGCCGTACGAGCGGATGGAGGCATCGCCCCAGGCGGCCTTCCGCCAGACGCTGCCGGACGGAAGTGTGTTGGAGGAGTCGAGCCACTTCGACCCCCGGACGGGCCGTGACACGGGGCTGCGCACGTTGACGACGCCCGACGGCCGTTGCCTGCGCGCGTCATATGCCCTTCGTTACTATCCCCTTGCGGAATGGGTTGGGCTGTTGGAAAGCACGGGGTTTTCGGTGATGTGGGTGAAGGGGGGCTTGGAAGGTGAGCCCCTGGGCCCGCAGTCGACCGACCTCATCGTGGGAGCGGAGCGCCGCCATGGCTGAGCTGAACGAACACTCCAGGACGCGGCTGGGCTGGCTGGGCCAGCTGCCCAAGCGGGTCGACGTCTACGAGGTCGGCCCCCGAGACGGTTTGCAGAACGAGCTGCGCACGCTGCCCACCCGGGACAAGGCGCGGCTCATCAACGCGCTGGTCGCCGCGGGGGAGAAGCGCATCGAGGTGACGTCGTTCGTGTCACCCAAGTGGATTCCCCAACTGGCGGACGCGGAGGAGCTGCTGCGGCTGGTGGGCCGCCGCGAGGGCGTCGTGTTCTCCGCGCTGGTGCCCAACCTCAAGGGCCTGGAGCGCGCCAAGGAGGCGGGCCTGCAGGAGGCCGCCATCTTCATCTCGGCGTCCGAGGCCCACTCGAAGAAGAACATCAACAAGTCCATCGCCGAGGCCCTGGCGGGCGCGCGCGAAGTCACCGGCGCCGCGCTCCAGGCGGGCATGCAGGTGCGCGGCTACCTGTCCACCGTGTGGGGCTGCCCCTATGAGGGCGACGTCCCGGTGGAGCGCGTGGTGGACATCTGCCGGCAGCTCGTGGACGCGGGCATCTACCAGCTCAGCCTGGGCGACACGATTGGCATCGGCACGCCGCGCCAGACGGAGGTGCTGCTGGATGCGCTGCTGAAGCACCTCCCCGTGGAGAAGCTGGCGCTGCACCTGCACGACACGCGGGGCACGGCCCTGGCCAACGCGCTGGTGGGCCTGTCCGCGGGCGTGACGACGTTCGACGCGAGCATCGGTGGCCTGGGCGGGTGCCCCTATGCGCCGGGCGCGGCCGGGAACCTGGCCACGGAGGACGCCGTCTTCATGCTGCACGGCATGGGCGTGGACACCGGCATCAACCTGGATCGGCTCGTGGAGGCTGGGGAGATTGCCCAGGAGCTGATCGGCCGGAAGCTGGCGGGCAAGTACCTCCAGGCCGCCCTGGGCGAGCGCGAGAAGAAGGCCTCTCGGCGCGCCCAGACGTGAGCGGGAGCGGGAAAGACTCAGGGTCGCGCAGTACCCGGATTCTCTAGAGTCCGAGTATCACTGAAAAATTCCACACGGGCTAACGTTTGGGCCGGGCGTGCGGGTAGGGTTGGGGTTGTTTTGACCCCGCCCGTTGCCCCGTTTGGATGTGCCCGATGAACGTCTCGCTCGATCCAGTCGTCCTCGCGCGACGTGCCCAATCGCTCTTCGATGCGCACCAGGCGTCCTTGGGGCGTCGCACGGACCGGATGTTCTCCGGGCTGATGGTGCTCCAGTGGGTGGCCGGAGTCATCGTGGCCGTCGTCCTGGCGCCGCGGACCTGGAGTGGCACGGCCAGCACGGTGCATCCGCACGTCTGGGCGGCGGTCGGGCTGGGGCTGCTGATCGCGAGCCTCCCCATCGCGCTGGCCTGGACGCGGCCCGGGCGGGTGTCCACGCGGTTCACCGTCGCGGTGGCGCAGGCGCTGGTGTCCGGGCTGCTCATCCACCTGACGGATGGGCGCATCGAGACGCACTTCCACATCTTCGGCTCCCTGGCGCTCCTGGCCATGTACCGGGACGTGCGGGTGCTGTTCCTCTACTCGGGGGTGGTGGCCGCGGACCACGTGCTGCGCAACCTGTACTGGCCGGTCTCCATCTTCGGCACGGAGACGGCCAGCCTCTGGCGGGCGGTGGAGCACATCGGCTGGGTGGTGTTCGAGAACGTGTTCCTCGTCATTGGCGGACGGGGCGCGGTGAAGGACGCGAAGGAGCTGGCCGCGCGGCAGGCGTGGCTGGAGCTGTCGCAGGGCGAGGTGCGCACGCGCGTGGTGGAGCCGCTCGTGGACTCGGCGCGGGAGCTGACGGACGCGACGCGGACGCTCGTGGCGAGCACGGACGCGCAGCGCGAGGTGCTGTCACGGCAGTCCGCGGCGCTCGCGCAGACGCAGGTGGCGGCGACCGCGATGCAGCAGGCGTCCTCCATCGCTGCGCGGCAGGCGGACGCCATCCTGGCGTCGACGCTCCAGGCGGGCGACGTGGGCAGCACGGCGGAGTCCATGCTGGGCCAGAGCATGGAGGGGCTGGAGGGCATCCGGGAGCAGGTGATGGAGATCGCGGGCATGCTGCGCGGGCTCGACGGGCAGGCGCGGCAGTTGTCGAGCATCACCCTGACGGTGAAGGACCTCGCGGACCAGTCGAACCTGGTGGCGGTGAACGCGGCCATCGAGGCGGCGCGCGCGGGAGATCAGGGCCGAGGTTTCGCGGTGGTGGCGTCGGAGATGCGCCGGCTGGCGCAGCAGTCGGTGCGCGCGGCCGGGCAGGTGAGCGGCGCGCTCGACTCGGCCCATCAATCGTTGCAGCAGGTGGTCGCGCTCAGCCTGAAGGGCGCGGACCGGATGGCGAAGGACCTCGAGGTGGTGCGCGCGTCGGGTGAGCGCCTGCGGGGCCTGTCCACGGTGCTCCGGACCAGCTCGGAAGGGGTGCAGCAAATCTCCGCGACGGTGAGCCAACAGGCCGCCGGCGTGGCGGAGATCTCCAGCGCGGTGGACGAGCTGTCCGCGATGATGCAGCAGACCCTGGGCCGGGTGGAGCAGACGAACGCCGCGGCGGGAACGCTGCGCGCCGTGACGGGCCGGGTCCACGGCGTCATCGAGACGTATGAAGAGGCGGGGGCTCCGGCGGAGACCCAGCGCGTGTGACAGGACCGGGTTCGCGCACGCGCCGCGACTCGGCGCGCATGCGCCGCATCCGTGAGGATGCGGAGCGCATGCTGGGGCGCCACACCCGCGCGTCGGTTCCCGCGAGGCCGCGGCTCGGAGCCTCCGACTGGCGTCCGAGCCGCACCTCCTGGCGGGAGACTCGCGCCGCCTACTGCCCGCGGAGCATCGACTCCAGCCGGTCCTGCAGCCCCAGGTGCGCGGCGGCGCTCTCCAGCATCCGCCGCTCCTTCCGGTCGATGCGCCCGTCCACCAGGGCCATCTCCACGATGTTGCGCAGGAACACCTCGGCCTCGGCGCTGCCGCGCGGCACCAGCCGCTCGAAGAGCTGCGGCCCCGAACGGAGCGCCATCTCCACGTTGTCCCAGGCCACGCCCCAGCGCTCCGAGCACAGCTTGAGCAGCTTCCGCTCCGCGGCCGTCACCTCGCCGTCGGCCGCGGCGATGGCGGCCATCATGTAGAGCAGCCGCTGCCGCTCCTGGACGTCCATGACCGAGTCCTCGGTGGCCTGCGGGTGCTCATTCCGCTGCGCACGGGGCGCCGCCGCCGCCCGGCGCGGAGGCATGGCCCGGAACCGCGAGTCCTCGGCCGCGTTCCACGCCTCATACGAGCGCGCCGCCGCGAGCACCCAGTCCCGCTCGCCACTCGCCAGGGGCGTGCCGCAGTACTCGCAGTCCGTGGCCGCGCTGTTCGTCAGCGGCGCGTTGCACTGCGGGCACCGGTCCGTGGACATGCCGTTGGCGGTGTTCGTCTTCGCGCCGTGCTTGCGCGTGAGCGTGAAGATGAACCGCTGCGGCACCGTGGGCAGGGAAGGGGGCCGCTCGTCGAGGGGGCCCACGCCCATGCGCGCGCTCCAGCGAATCTCCACATGCGCCACGTCATACCCCTGCGGGTCCACCTGGAACGTCCGCACGTCCGCGGAGCCCACGGCGCACTCCAGGAACACGCGGCGGCGGCCCTGGCGGCGCAGCCCGTCCACCTCCGCCTCCAACTGCCGCACGGTGTCCGCGCGAGCCACCTTGGCCAGCGGCTTCGTGTCCCCGCGGCTCTGCGCGTCGATCCACTTCCAGAACAGGAGCGACGCGCGGTCCTCCAGCATCTCCAGGTTGAGCGCCGGGTCGGCCTCGCGAGCCTGCATCAGCCCGTCCACCGTCTTGTGGTACGGCGCGTGCTCGATGCCCTGCGTGATTTCGGAGAGCGTCCAGTCGTAGTTGCCGGAGTTCACCACCGCGCCGCAGAACTCGCAGCTGTTGGACGCGCCGCCCTTGAAGGGCGCGCCGCAGTTGGGGCACTTGCCCTGGAACAGGTCCGCGCCGATGCGCGTCTGCGCCCCCGGCTTGCGCACGAAGGTCCATACCTCCGTGAAGGCCTCGCTGGGCACCTTGCGCGCGGCCTCCGTGGCCTGCGCGTCGCTGAAGCTCGCGGGCACATCCGTGTCCCGCATGCGCGCGTGCACGCGCACGTGGATGCTGTCGAACCACTCGCTCTGCTCCAGGCCAATCAACTGGAGCTCCAGCACCTCGAAGTCGGTGATGGCGTCGCGCACGCCCTGCGCGCGCATGAGCTCCAACTGCACCCCGAAGCGCTGGAACGTGGCGTCCGAGAGGAACGGCCGCACCGGCGACATGTCCCGCTGGAACCACGCCTTCTGCAGCTCCAGGAACAGCCACTTCGTCTTGTCGAGCATCGGCGCGAGCTCGAACGCGCGGTCCTTCAACCGGAGCGCGTTCACCCAGCCCTGCACGTCCCGCTCGGACACCAGGGTGCGCTGGTAGGCCTCCTGCTGCTCGAAGGCCCGCCGCGTCGTCGCGTCCGGGTGCAGGTTGCGCCGGTACAGCCAGCACACGACGCCGCCAATGCACAGCAGCGGAATCATGACCTTCGGGTAGCGGAACACCAGGCTGAGGAGCTGGTAGACGACGTAGATGCCGACGCCGTCGCCATCGCCGCCGCGGCCACCGCTGCCGGACGAGGGGCGGGAGTAGTGCTCGCCGCCACCGCCGCGGGCCAGGGCCTCGAGCGGGAGCATGAGCGCCATGAAGGCCAGGGCGGGCAGCCAGGGGGCCCACCGGGAGAGTCGGTGCGAGATGGAGCGCGGAGGCGTGGCCATGTCCCGCATGCTAACCGTTTCCGCCTTGCCAGACCCGGCTTCTGGCCGCACTCTCCCCGGCCCAGGGCAGCCCGGCTGCCAGGCCGGGAAAGGGGAGCGAACATGCCGGAATTCAAGGTCGACGCACGGGGTCCCATCGAGATCTGGACCATCGACGGCGAGAGCCGCCGCAACGCCATCAGCCGCGCCATGCTCAAGGAGCTGGGCGAGCTGGTGACGCGCGTGTCCTCCAGCCGCGAGGTGCGCGCCGTCGTCATCACCGGCGCGGGTGACAAGGCCTTCTGCGCCGGCGCCGACCTCAAGGAGCGCGCCACCATGGCGGAGGACGAGGTCCGCGCCTTCCTGGACGGCCTGCGCCGCACCTTCCGCGCGCTGGAGAAGAGCGACTGTGTCTTCATCGCCGCCATCAACGGCGCGGCCTTCGGCGGTGGCACCGAGCTGGCGCTCGCGTGTGACTTGCGCGTGGCGGCCCCCGCGGCCGAGCTGGGCCTCACCGAGGTGAAGCTGGGCATCATCCCGGGCGGCGGCGGAACGCAGCGGCTGGCGCGGCTGGTGGGGCCGGGCCGCGCGAAGGACCTCATCCTCACCGCCCGGCGCATCAACGCGGCCGAGGCCTTCAGCGTGGGCCTGGTGAACCGGCTCGCGCCGGAAGGGCACCTGGTGGCGGTGGCCTACGGCCTGGCGGAGGCGGTGGTGGAGAACGCGCCCATCGCCGTGGCCACGGCCAAGCACGCCATCGACGAGGGCACGGGCCTGGAGCTGGACGACGCGCTGGCGCTGGAGCTGCGCAAGTACGAGGAGATCCTCAAGACGGAGGACCGGCTGGAGGGCCTGCGCGCCTTCGCCGAGAAGCGCGCCCCCGTCTACAAGGGCCGCTAGGCCCGCGGAAACGGCATCGGGGACGGAAGGCCCACGTGGAGTGGGTCCCCGTCCCCGAAAGCGCTGCCCGCGCGGGCGCCAAGGCCCGGGCGGCGGTTACGCGTTGGCCGTCCGCTCCTGGCCCAGGTTGACGTTCTGCTTGTTCATGTAGGCCGTGGCCTTGTCCTTCACGGACGTGCGCAGCTCGGTGCCCTTCTGGGGGGCGAGCAGCAGCGCCGCCACGCCGCCGGCGGCCACGCCGAGCAGGAACACGCCCAGGCCGCCCAGGCCCGAGCGCACCGGCTTGTAGGTGGTCAAGCCGACATGCCGCAGCACGTCATCCGGCTCGAAGTCATCCCAGCGGTTCCTGGCCGCGCGGGGGAGGTCATTGACGAGCTTGTGGGCGAGCCACTTGCGATACAGGTCGCTCCGGGCAATTCCCTTCGCCATCCACTTGCCTTTCTTCGCTGCGAACATGCGTTCCTCCTGGGCCCGATGGTTGCCGGGTGCGCATCACTCGCGAGCACGCCCCCGTTACGCACCAAGGTAGGCAGGGGAGCCTGGAGCGGCATCCCCCGGTGGACATGTTCTGCGCGGTGCGTCGAGTGTCTGTCACGCCATGCCGCCCCCTCAGCGAGAAGGCAGCCAGCCGTAGCCCTTTCTGCTATGTGCCACGGGCCATGTCCCAAGACTCGAAACTGCTGGAGAAGATCGCCCAGGTGGAGAAGGGTGGCGCGCCGAAGTACCACGCCAAGAACCAGGAGGCGGGCAAGCTCTTCGCACGCGAGCGCATCCGCCTGCTCGTGGACGAAGGCTCCTTCGTGGAGGACGCGAAGCTCGCCAACAACCTGGACCCGGACCTGCCCTCGGATGGTGTCATCATCGGCGTGGGCAAGGTGGCCGGCCGCACCGTGGCCATCATGGCCAACGACTCCACCGTGAAGGCGGGCAGCTGGGGCGCCCGCACCGTGGAGAAGATCCTCCGCATCCAGGAGACGGCCCGCGGCCTGCGCTGCCCGCTCTTCTACCTGGTGGACTCCGCCGGAGCCCGCATCACCGACCAGGTGGAGATGTTCCCTGGCCGCCGGGGCGCCGGCCGCATCTTCTACAACGAGGTGCACATGTCCGGCTTCGTGCCGCAGGTGTGCCTCCTCTTCGGGCCCTCCGCCGCGGGCGGCGCGTACATCCCCGCGTTCTGCGACCTGGTCATCATGGTGGAGGGCAACGCCTCCATGTACCTGGGCAGCCCGCGCATGGCGGAGATGGTCATCGGTGAGAAGGTGTCCCTGGAGGAGATGGGCGGCGCGAAGATGCACTGCTCCATCTCCGGCGTGGGCGACGTGCTGGTGAAGACGGAGCAGGAGGCCATCGAGGCGGCCAAGAAGTACATCGGCTTCTTCCCGGAGAACTTCTCCCAGGCCCCGCCGCGCGCCGAGCCCAAGGCCCCCAAGGCCGGCGGCAAGAAGGTGGAGGAGATCGTCCCCGTCGACCAGAACAAGCCCTTCAACATCCACGAGCTCATCTACGAGCTGATTGACGAGGGCAGCTGGTTCGAGGTGAAGAAGCTCTTCGCCCAGGAGCTCGTCACGGGCCTGGCCCGCATCGACGGCCGCCCGGTGGGCATCGTCGCCAACCAGCCCAAGTACAAGGGCGGCGTGTTGTTCGTGGACAGCGCGGACAAGGCGGCCCGCTTCATCTGGTTGTGTGATGCATTCAACATCCCGCTGCTCTACCTGGCGGACGTGCCGGGCTTCATGATCGGCACCAAGGTGGAGCGCGCCGGTATCATCCGCGCGGGCGCGAAGATGATCTCCGCCGTGTCCGAGGCCAGCGTGCCGCGCATCTGCGTGGTGGTCCGCAAGGCCTACGGCGCCGGCCTCTACGCCATGAGCGGCCCCGGCTTCGCGCCGGACGCCACCCTGGCCCTGCCGGGCGCGATGATCGCCGTCATGGGCCCGGAGGCGGCGGTGAACGCCGTCTACTACAACAAGATTCAAGAGCTTCCGGAGGCCGAGCGCCCCGCCTACGTCCAGAAGCTGCGCGACGAGTACAAGCAGGACGTGGACATCTACAAACTGGCCAGCGAGCTCGTCATCGATGACATCATCCCGGGGGAGCGGCTCCGCCAGGAGCTGGCCCAGCGTTACGGCGTGTATTCGCAGCGCCACGCGCCCCGGGCGGAAAAGAAGCACGGCGTCTATCCGGTTTGAGTAGGTAGCGTTACTTCACCTCGAAGGCCCGGGCTGCATCCGGGCCGTTTGCTATAGATCCTGTCGACACCATGGATTTCGAACTTCCTGAAAGCCACCGCGCCCTCCAGTCCTCCATCCGCGAATTCTGTGAACGGCGGGTGAAGCCCTACGCACGCGAGTGGGACAAGGACGAGAAATTCCCCATGGAGGTCGTCAAGGAGCTGGGTCAGCTCGGGGTGATGGGCATCCTCGTGGGCGAGGAGTTCGGCGGCGCCGCCATGGACTCGCTCGCCGTGGCGGTCGCCGTGGAGGAGATCGCCCGCTACGACGGCTCGCTCGCGCTGACGGTGGCCAGCCACAACGGCCTGGGCACCAGCCACCTGCGCGTCTTCGGCAACGACGCGCAGCGCCAGCAGTACCTGCCCAAGCTCGCCACCGCCGAGTACCTGGGCGCGTGGGGCCTGACGGAGCCCGGGTCCGGCTCGGACGCGTCCAGCATGAAGACCACGGCGGTGCGCAAGGGCGACACGTGGGTGCTCAACGGCACCAAGATGTTCATCACCCAGGGTACCGTGGGTGACGTGTTCGTGGTGCTCGCGCTCACCTCGCCGGAGAAGCGGCAGAAGGGCATCACCGCCTTCGTGCTGGAGAAGGACGTGCCGGGGTTCAGCCAGCGCGCCATCCACGGCAAGCTGGGCATGCGCTCCTCGGACACCGCCGAGCTCATCCTGGAGAACGTCGAGCTGCCGGACTCCGCCCGCGTGGGGGAGGTCGACCATGGCTTCATCGACACGATGAAGATCCTCGACCGCGGCCGCATCACCATTGGCGCGCTGGCCGTGGGCCTGGGCCGCGGCGCCCTGGAGGAGTCCGTCGGTTACTCCCGCGAGCGCACCGCGTTCGGTCAGCCCATCAGCGAGTTCCAGGGCCTGCGCTGGATGATGGCGGACATGAAGACGGAGATCGACGCCGCCCGGCTGCTCGTCCACCGCGCCGCGAAGCTGGCCGACGAGGGCAAGCCGTACTCGCGCGAGGCCTCCATGGCCAAGCTCTTCGCCTCCGAGTCCGCCATGCGGGCCTGCAACAAGGCGGTGCAGATCCACGGTGGGTACGGTTACACCCGTGAGTTCCCCGTCGAGCGCTACCTTCGCGACGCGAAGCTGTGTGAGATCGGCGAAGGCACCAGCGAGATCCAGCGTACAATCATCGCCCGGGAAATCTTCAAAGGGGCTTGATGGACACCGCGCGGCTGGAAGGTCTCGGGCTGCAGTTGCGAGAGGACGTGGCCGGCACCGAGGCGGTGCTGGACCTCGAGGCGTCGCCACTGGTCAATCCCGTCACCCGGGCCTTCATCCCGGAGGTGACCTTCCAGGTCATGGGGGATCGGCTCATCCCCATCTCGCCGCCGGCGGTGGTGGGGCTGGCCCCCATCCTGATTGGCGCGCTCAGCGACGTGGCGGACATCGAGGCGCTGCTCGCGGACGCGTTCAACGAGCACATCTTCCACGTCCAGCGCCGCTCGGCGGAGCTCCAGGTCCTGGGGCTGACGCCGCGCGTGGAGCCGGAGACGCTGGAGCTGTCCACGGACGTCGCGGACGGCGAGCTGTCCGTCACGCTGGTGTCGGACCGGCTGGGCAACTTCCGGGTGGCCCGCGTCTCTCGAGGCCGCGAGGAGCTGCCTTCCGGCACGGGCCACACGCTGGAGCTGTCGGAGTTCCGCGAGCGGGCCGCGCTGACGGGCTACCTGGTCGCGCTCTTCGGTGAGCCGGCCTCGCGTCCCCAGGCCACGCCGGTGGGCGCCGGGCTGGTGCGCTTCTCGGACATCGTGGAGAAGTTCGGCGCCGAGGCCCTGGTGCCGCCCCGCAGCAGCCTGGAGCTGCTGGCGCAGTTGCAGGTGGAGGGCCGTCCCTACCGCTTCGCGGCCGCCCGGGTGGCGGGCCGCACCTTCCGGGGCCTGCTGGCCGGGCCCCAGGGCAAGGAGTGGGCGGGGCGGTTCGAACTGGATGAGTTTCCAGGCATCGTGCGGATGGTGGCGGACCTCCTGAAGGTCGCCCCCGCGGCCGTGAGGCTGGTGGGTCCGGACACGCCTCAGGAGTGATTGCGTTGAGTGGTGCGGACAAGATGAACCCGTCGGAGCGGGTTCAGGTGCTGGAGTCACGGCTGGGCCTGAAGTTCTCCCGGATGGAGACGGCGCTCGAGGCCCTGACGCACAAGACGTACGTCAACGAGTCCCGGGACAAGGACCTGAAGGACAACCAGCGCCTGGAGTTCCTGGGCGACGCGGTGGTCAACCTGGCCGTCAGCCACCGGTTGATGGCGCGCTGTCCGGGGCTGCCCGAGGGTGACCTGACCAAGATGCGCGCCCGCGTCGTCAACGAGGACGGCCTGGCCCGCGTGGCCCGGACCCTCCCGCTGGGGGACCTGCTGCTGCTCGGCCGGGGCGAGCTCATGTCCGGCGGCCGGGAGAAGAACTCCGTGCTCGCGGACGCGCTGGAGGCCGTCTTCGGCGCGGTGTTCCTCACCAGCGGGCTGGACCCGGCGGTGGCCCTGGTGGACCGGTACTTCGCGGAGCTGCTGGACGAGGTGTCCAGCGGGCAGGGCCGGCTCGACTACAAGACGCTGCTCCAGGAGCTGGCCCACGAGCGGCTCAAGCTCCAGCCCCGATACAAGGTGGTGTCCGAGTCCGGTCCGGAACACTCCAAGGTGTTCGAGGTGGAGCTGATGCTGGGCGACACCGCCTTCGCCCGGGCCTCTGGACGCAGCAAGAAGGAGGCGGAGCAGTCCGCCGCGCAGGCCACCCTGGAGAAGCTCCAGGATGGGGCCGCCTGTCCCACCTCGCCCCCGCCCGGAACGCCAGGACACGACACCCCGGCGTGAAACCCCTTGGATGGGGCAGGGGGCGGCGCGTAAGGTGCCGCGCCACGATGCCCCCCGCCTCCCTCCGAAAGACGCTCGCGCTGGTCACCTGCCTGTGGGCGGGCTCCGTCCTGGCCGCGGACTCCGGCAAGTGGACCCGCAAGGCGGCCTCCGGCAAGGACGTCTACGCCACGCTCCAGACGAGCGAGGGCGACATCATCGTCCGGCTCTTCTCCAAGGAGGCGCCCAAGACGGTGGCCAACTTCGTGGGGCTCGCCGCCGGTGAGAAGGCGTGGCGGGACGCCCGGTCCGGGGAGATGTCGACGAAGCCGCTCTACGACGGCACGGTGTTCCACCGCGTGATTCCCGGTTTCATGATTCAGGCCGGTGACCCCACCGGCACGGGGCTCGGAGACCCGGGCTACCGCTTCGCGGATGAGTTCCAGAGCGGCCGGACCTTCAACAAGGTCGGCCTGCTGGCCATGGCCAACGCCGGGCCCAACACCAATGGCAGCCAGTTCTTCATCACCACCTCCACGCCGGGCTACCTGAACAACAAGCACACCATCTTCGGTGAGGTGGTGGCGGGCTATGACGTGGTGGAGAAGATTGGCAAGGTGCCCCGGGACAACCGGGACCGTCCCCGTACCGCGGTGATGCTCAACCGGGTGGTGCTGGGGGACAAGGCTCCCGCGGGCGTGACGGCCCCCGCGGCGAGCAAGGGAGCAGCGCCCCAGAAGGCCGCGGGCGCGAAGTCGGTTTCACCAAGGCCGTGACACCATTCGGGCCCGTCCCTTCGACGGGCCCCCACACGGGAGGGTAGCATGGGAATGTTGGACGAGGCCCGCGCGGGCAATGACCTTTACGCCACCTTCGACACCACGCTCGGCAAGATCGTGGTGAAGCTGTTCTCGAAGGACGCGCCGAAGACGGTGAGCAGCTTCGTGGGCCTGGCGACGGGCGAGCTGCCCTTCCAGGACCCGAAGACGGGCGAGAAGACGCAGCGCGCGTACTACGACGGCATCATCTTCCACCGCGTGATTCCGGGCTTCATGATTCAGGGCGGTGACCCCACGGGCACCGGCCGCGGCGGCCCGGGCTTCAACGTGGACGACGAGTACCAGAGCGGCCGGACCTTCGACAAAGTGGGTCTGCTGGCCACGGCCAACATCGGCCGCCCCAACACCAACGGCAGCCAGTTCTTCATCACCACGTCCAAGCCGACGTACCTCAACAACAAGCACACCATCTTCGGTGAGGTGCTCAGCGGCTACGACGTCGTGGAGAAGATCGCCGGCGCGCCCCGCGACGGAAACGACCGTCCCCGCCAGGACGTCGTCATCAACAAGCTGACCATCTCGACGACCCAGCCGTAGCCTGACCGCTCGCCGCCCGTTCCCAATGGACCGGGCGGGCGGTGAGCTGTGATAGGGCGCTGTTCTGCAGTTCCTTTTTCGGGCCCCCGCGGCGACGCGGCGACCCAGACCACCTTCGAAGCAATGGCCTCCCCCAAGAACCACCGCAGCGGCTTCGCCGCCCTCATCGGGCGCCCCAACGTGGGCAAGAGCACGCTGCTCAATGCATTGACCGGCGAGAAGATCGCCATCGTCTCGCCCAAGCCGCAGACGACCCGCAACCGCATCCTCGGCGTCGTCACCCGCCCGGAGGGGCAGGTGGCGTTCATCGACACGCCGGGCATCCACCAGGCCAAGGGCGAGCTGAACCGCTACATGGTCGAGGTGGCGCTCCAGGCCGCCGAGGAGGTGGACCTGGTCCTCTTCCTCATCGAGCCCCCGGCGGGCGAGAAGCCCGAGGTGAGCCCGGGCAACCGCGCCATCCTCGAGCGGCTGCAGAAGATCGGCAAGCCGACCTTCCTGGTCATCAACAAGATCGACAGCGTCCCCAAGTCGCAGCTGCTGCCGCTCATCGACCTGTACCGCAACGAGTTCCCCTTCGCGGAGGTGGTGCCCATCTCCGCCCGGGAGAAGGACGGCGTGGAGCACCTGTTCCGCACCGTGCTCGGGCACCTGCCGGAGGGAGAGAACGTCTTCGACGAGGACATGCTCACCGACCAGCAGGAGCGCGCGCTGGTGGCGGAGTACATCCGGGAGCAGGTGCTGCGGCACTGCCGCCAGGAGATTCCGTACTCCACGGCGGTGGTGGTGGACATCTTCGACGAATCCGAGCGCGAGCCCCGGCCGGGCACGCCGCCGAATCAACTGGGCGGACTCATCCGCATCGCCGCGTCCATCTTCGTGGAGCGCGACAGCCAGAAGGCCATCATCATTGGCAAGCAGGGGCAGATGCTGAAGACCATTGGCACCGACGCACGCAAGTCCGTGCAGCGGCTGCTGGGCGCGCACGTCTACCTGGACCTGCGCGTGCGCGTGGAACCGCGCTGGAGCGAGCGCCCCGAAGGCCTCAAGAAGCTGGGATACGACTGAGATGAAGCCCCTGGTCGCCATTGTCGGACGCCCCAACGTGGGCAAGAGCACGCTGTTCAACCGGCTCGCGGGCCGCCGCCTCGCGCTGGTGCAGGACGAGCCCGGCGTGACGCGGGACCGCCACTACGCGGACGCGGAGTGGGAAGGCCGCAAGTTCACCTTCATCGACACCGGCGGCTTCGTGCCCGGTGACGAGGACCAGCTCCTGCAGCAGGTGCGGGAGCAGGCCCAGCTGGCCGTGGACGAGTGCGACGTCATCGTCTTCGTCACGGACGCCCGCGCGGGCCTCACCGCGGCGGACGAGGCCGTGGCCAACTTCCTGCGCAAGAGCGGCAAGCCGGTGGTGCTGGCCGCCAACAAGCTGGACACGACGACGGGGCAGATGCTGGCCCTGGCCGGTGAGTTCTACCGCCTGGGCCTGGGCGACGTGCAGCCGCTGTCCGCCGAGCACGGCCTGGGCATGCAGGAGCTGTTCGACGCCGTCACGTCCAAGCTGCCGCCCAAGGAAGAGGGCGAGGACGATGAGGCCCCGCCGGATGACGGGCTCATCCGCATGGCCATCATCGGCCGGCCCAACGCGGGCAAGAGCACGCTGGTCAACGCCATCCTGAAGGAGAAGCGGGTGGTGGCCAGCGAGGTCGCGGGCACCACGCGTGATCCGGTGGACTCCGAGCTGACGTACAAGGGCCGGAAGATCGTCCTCACCGACACGGCGGGCATCCGGCGCAAGAAGTCCATTGCCCAGCGCGTGGAGCAGTTCTCCGTCATCGCCGCGCTGAAGGCGATGGAGCGCAGCGACGTGGCGGTGCTGCTGATGGACGCCACGGAGCCCGCGGTGGACCAGGACGCGAAGCTGGCGGGCCTGGCCGAGGAGCGCGGCCGCGCGCTGGTCATCGTCGTGAACAAGTGGGACCTGGTGGGCGCGGACCAGCGCCGGCAGGAGACCTACCGCGAGTCCCTCAAGTACGCCCTCAAGTTCGTGGGCTATGCGCCCATCCTCTTCACCTCCGCCCTGACGGGCTCCAAGGTGGAGAAGGTGGTGGACGTCGCGACGGAGCTCGCCGAGCAGTTCCGCTTCCGGGCGCCCACGCCGCAGCTCAACCGGCTGCTGGAGCACATGGTCGACAACAACCCGGCGCCCATCGTCCGGGGCAAGCCCCTGCGGCTGTACTACATCGCCCAGGTGGCGGCGGCGCCGCCGACCTTCGCGCTCACCGTGAACCATCCGGAAGGCGTTCCGGACATGTACAAGCGGTACATCACCAACCAGCTGCGCAAGACGTTCGACCTGCGCGTGCCCATCCGGCTCATCTTCAAGGGCCGGCCCGGGCAGGCCAAGCGCGAGGCCCGCAAACGGCCGCAGCGCCAGGGGAAGCGCTGAGGCGTCAGTGCGTTGACACTCGTAGCGCGCGCTCCATACAGTGCGCCGCTCTAAATCCAGAGGTTTCCAGACGTGGCCGGAACCACCAAGACCGAGAAGATTCGCCAGAAAGAGCTCAGCCAGCCGGACACCTTCCAGAAGGCCGGCACCGAGGCGAGCGACTGGCTTGCCCAGCGCCAGAAGATCATCGGCCTCGCCGCCGGTGTGCTCATCCTGGGCGGCGTGGGCGTGGCCATCGCCAGCGAGGTGTCCAAGCGCGGCGAGGAGAAGGCCGCCATGGCCCTGGGCCAGGCCCTCAGCCTTCTCGACCGCCCCGTGGAAGGCGTGCAGCCCGCGCAGCCCGGTGACACCGAGAAGCCCTTCGCGAACGTCACGGAGCGCGACCAGGAGCTGGTGAAGGCGCTGGACGCGTTCCGCAAGGAGCACGGTGGCACCCGGTCGGCGGCCACGGCGGCCCTGACCGAGGGCAACGCGCAGTTCCGGCTGGGCAACTACCCGGGCGCGCAGGCCGCCTTCGGTGAGTTCCTCAAGGGCGCGGCCCAGAACGACCCGCTCCGCGCCGAGGCCTTCGAGGGCCAGGGCTACGCGCTCGAGGCCGAGGGCAAGTTCGACGACGCCATCAAGGCCTTCGAGCAGATGAACGCCGCCAGCGGCACGTTCCTCGTGGGCATGGGCGACTACCACAAGGCCCGCATGCTCATCCTCCTGGGCAAGAAGGAGGAGGCGGCCCAGGTGCTGTCGAAGCTCACCACCGCGCACCCGAACACGGCCGCGGCGCGTCAGGCCGGCGAGCGCCTGGCGGTGCTGGCGTCCGAAGGTGTGAAGGTTCCTGCCCCGGAGGCTCCGGCCGCTCCGGCGGCTGCGCCCGCTCCGGCCGCGGAGTAGATACACACGCCATGACGATGCGGCTCGTGAGCTGGAAGCGTTGGCTGGGTAGCACCGTGGTGGCGGGGCTTCTGGGCGGCTGCAGTGGCACGCAGTTCTACGGCAACCCCGAGTACCCTCGGCCGGCGTCCCAGGCGCCGCTCGACTACTTCTCCGTGAACTGGTGGGCGTCCCTGTCGCCCCCGGCCACGCTGGAGTACGGGCCGCGCGAGACGGCGTCACCGGCGTATGACCCGGTGAGCCGGACGGCCATCGCGCTGACCCGGGACGGCTACGCCCGGGGCGTGGGGCCGGACGGCAAGGTCAAGTGGCTGTACAAGACGGCGAACCGGTTCAACGCGGGTCCCCGCGTGGTGGACGGGATCGCGTACGTGCCGGGCGGTGACGGCGTGCTGTACGCGCTGGACGCGGCCACGGGCGAAGAGAAGTGGAAGTACGTCGCGGGCGAGGCCCTGGCGACCGTGCCCGTGGTGTCCGAGGGCCTGGTGCTGGTGGCCTCCGAGAGCGACACGCTGTTCGCCGTGAAGGTCGCGGACGGGCAGTGGGCCTGGCAGTACCGGCGGGATCCGCCCACGGGCTTCACGGTCCGTGGCGCCTCCCGGCCGCTTGTCCGCGAGGGCGTGGCCTACATCGGCTTCTCCGACGGCTACGTGGTCGCGCTGAGCGCCGACGACGGCGGCGTCACCTGGGAGCGCTCGCTGTCCGGTCCGGGCTCCGAGTTCCTGGACGTGGACAGCAGCCCGGTGATGGATGCCAACGGGCAGCTCTACGTCACCTCCTACAAGAGCGGCATCTTCGCGCTCGAGGCGGACACCGGGGACGTGGTCTGGAGCACCTCGGTGCCGGGCATGACGGGGCTGCTGATCAGCGGTCAGGTGCTGTTCGCCACGGGCGACGGCCGCGTGGACGCCTACCTGGCGGAGACGGGACGGCTCCTCTGGTCGCATCCCCTGGGGGAACGGGCGGCCTTCGCTCCGGTGTTCGCCAAGGGAATGCTCCTGGTGCCTACGTCCGGTTCGTTGCTGTTCCTGGAGCCCAAGACGGGCCGCTCGCGCGTGGCCTGGAACCCGGGCGGTGGCATCACCGCGCCGCCGTTCGTGGCCGGCCGGCAACTGTTCGTGCTGTCGAACAACGGCTTCCTGTACTCGCTGGACATGAACGGGATTCAGGGGTGACGGCGCCGGCACGCAGGACGGTCCGCGTGGTGGCGGCCCTGATTCCTCGGCCGGACGACGGACGCCAGTTCCTGGTTCAGCAGCGGCTCCCCGGTGGCAGCCGCGCGCTGCTCTGGGAGTTCCCCGGCGGCAAGGTGGAGGCCGGAGAGTCCGACGAGGCCGCGCTGGCCCGTGAATGCCGCGAGGAGCTGGACGTGGAGCTCTCCGTGGGCCGCAGGCTCTGGGAAGGTCAGCACACGTATCCGGACCTGACGGTGGAACTGGTGCTGTACCTGTCCCGGATTGTCTCCGGCGAGCCCCGGCCGCTCGGTGCCCATGCCCTGGCGTTCCAGACGCCGGCGCAGATGCAGTCACTGCCGTTCTGCGAAGCGGACATCCCGCTCCTGGACGACCTGGTGGCGGGAAGGCTGGGCTCGCTCGATTGATGCTTCAGCGGACGTTCCAGCACATTCCGGGCGTGGGGCCGTGGCGGGAGAAGGACCTCTGGTCCCGCGGCATCCGGACCTGGGATGACTTTCCGGCCGCCGGTGAGGGCGTGGCGCTCAACCGGAAGTCGGACGACGTGGCCCGGGCGCGCATCGCCGAGACGCGGGACGCGCTGGCCCGCAGGGATTTGCGGAAGCTCGCGGAGCTGCTTCCGTCCCGTGAGCACTGGCGCCTGTACCCTGAGTTCCAGGACGACGCCGTCTACTTCGACATCGAGACGGATGGCCGTGAGGCGCAGGCGCCCACGGTGGTGAGCCTGTTCGATTCGAAGGGACTCCACGTCTTCATCCAGGGGCGGAACATGGACGCGCTGCCGGAGGCGATGGCGGCGCGGCGGCTGTGGGTGACCTTCAACGGCTCGTGCTTCGACGTGCCGGTGCTCCGGGACTACTTCGGTCCGGGGCGCTTTCCGGTGCCGGACGCGCACATCGACTTGCGGTTCGTGACGCGGCGTCTGGGCATGGGCGGCGGCCTGAAGGAAATCGAGGGGAAGATTGGCGCCGAGCGCCCGCCGCACATGAAGGGCGTGAACGGCTACGACGCGGTGCTGCTGTGGCGCGCGTATCAGCGCCGCGGCGACGTGGAGGCCCTGCGGTTCCTGGTCGAGTACAACCTCTACGACGCCTTCCAGCTCCGGACGTTGATGGACGTGGCGTACAACCGGGGGGCGGACGAGCTGAACCAGGATGTTCCCCGGCTGCCAGTGTTCGAGCGCGGCGACGTGCTTTATGACGTGAGCCGGATCATCCTCGAGTTGGGGCCGACGGAGCGCGATCTGGAGACGCTCGCTCGGGTCCGGGCCATGGAGCAGGACGGCTGAGCGGGCAGGGTGACTGTGCCCGGTCCACCGTCCCGACAGCAGCCGTGCGTTCGAGACTTCCGGACGGTGAACACCTGGGGTCACGAAAGGCGCGGGTGCGGTGGAATGCCCTTGGGGGGCGTTTGTAGCTTGTAGGGTCCACCACGGAGGAATGAATGAGCGACCCGACGAATCCGACGCCGGCCGAGGTTCCTGAGTCCACTTCGAGTTCGAAAGGCAAGACGTTGGCCGTCGTCCTCGGGCTGGCCGGTCTGGCGTTGGTGGCGTCGTATTTTGGACTCCGGCGTCACGAGTCTCAGCCCACGGAGATGGCTCCGGCCGCGCCCACCGGGGACGTCGCCGCGGCGCCGCCGACGACGGTTCCCGAGGTGTCGCTGCCCGAGCAGGATGCGGAGATTCGCAGCCATGCGAGCCAGTTGTCGCCAGACCCCGAGCTCGCGCGCTGGATGAACGAGAAGGATCTGGTCCGGCGCTTCACGGCGGCGGTCACGAGCATTTCGGAGGGCGCGAGCCCGCGCGCCATGCTCGGATTCCTGGCGCCCACCGGCGCGTTCTCGGTGACCGAGGTGGATGGAACCACGGTCATCGATCCGGCGAGCTACGCGCGCTACGACACGGTGGCCCGGGTCATCGGGTCCATCGACACGCAGTCCGCGGCCAGCGTGTATCGCGAGCTGAAGCCCTTGATTGACCAGGCCAATGCCGAGATCGCGCCGCCGGGACAGACTTTCAACAGCTCGCTGAGCGCGGCGATCCAGCATCTGCTCAAGGTGCCGGTGCAGGAAGGCCCGGTGGAGGTCATTCCCGAGGGCGCGCTCCATGCCTACGCGGCGCCGGAGCTGGAGGACTTGAGCCCCGCGCAGAAGCACTTGCTGCGCATGGGGCCCAAGAACATGCGGCTGATTCAGGCCAAGCTGCGGGAGCTGAAGAGCTCGCTGGGGCTGCCGCCGGTCGCGGACCGCTGAGCGGGCGGCTGGGATTGAATGGGCGCCGGGGATGAACCCGGCGCGGTGAGCCTGGGGCGCTCGGGCCTGGCGGCTTGGCGCCGACGGTTGGCTGGAGCGCCTGTGCAGGCGCAACCCGGCGGATGCCTGGGCCAGGTTCGGGCCCGCGGCGGCCAGGTGCTCGAGTTACCGGCGTTTCTTCTTGCCGGACGGCTTGGGCGGGGGCGCCGGCTTTTCCTTTTCGCCAGCAATCTGAAGGGTTTGCCGGAACTCGTCGACGTCGCGGCCGAGGGCGTCCGTGAACGCGGTGCCGGTCTGGGCGTCGACGACGAGCGTGTACTTGAAGCCCGTTTTGAGGGGCTGCGGTAGCTGGATCCGGTAGACGAGGCCGGCGTCGGTTTCCTCGACGGTGTCGTCGGAAATCATGGCCCGGTCGGCCTCATCGAACAGCCGGACCCGGTAGTTCTTGAGCGGGCGAGTCGTCCGGAGCTCCAGGAGCGTGGTCGGCTCAATGACGGATTCTTCGTCCGGCGCCAGGGAGACCTCGGACAGCGCCACCTGGGCGGTGCCGGGGTCCGCGGCGATGCCCGAGTCCAGCGGGGCCGCGTTGGGGCTGCCGGCATTCGAATCGAGCCCGCCAGCCGGGCGGGTCGCCGGAGCCCGGTAGCTGAGCGAGAACCGTGTGGGCGGCGGCTCGGCGGGAACCTGCGGGGCCTCGACGACGCCTGAGTCCGGGACTGCGGCCGGCTTGTCGGGACAGCCCGCGAGGACGAGAGCGCCACAACAAGCGGCGGCGGCGAGTCCGAATCGAAGAAGACGCATGTGGCGGCCACGGTATGCGCCCAAGCGGGGACCGGAAAGCGCCGAGTGCCAGCCGGCCAACCGGGCCGCAGGCTGGTGGCCATGGCCCCGTGGAGAACGTCCGCGACCCTACCTCTCCCTCTAAAAGAACGTCCGATAACATGCGTTATGTAAACTAAGCGGGCGGGAGCCCTGGGGTTGAGCCAGGCCGTTCCCTCCCTCGGGCTTTCGGGCGTTCCGGCCCAGGTTCGGTCCGTTGATTGCAGCCGGTTCCGGCAGGATCTCCACCCCCGACCACCGGCCATGACCTTCCTGGATTCGCTCGCCGCGGATGTTCGCTTCGCGCTCCGCATCTTCCGCCGCTCATCCGGCTTCGTCGCGGCCGCTGTGCTGTGCCTGGCGCTGGGGATTGGCGCCAACGCGGTCATCTTCAGCGTAGTCCACGGCGTCCTCCTCCGGCCGTTGCCGTACGCGGAGCCCGAGCGGCTGGTCAGCCTCGTCGAGGTCCGCTCCCAGGGCTATGGCGGCCCGGTGTCCTGGCCCACGTTTTGGGCCTGGCGCCAGAACAGCCCTGCCTTCGAGCACATGGCGGCATTCACAGGCGGCGGCGTCACGCTCCAGGACGCGGATGCCCCCGAGCGGCTCCAGGCTGTCCGCGGCACGGCGGATTTCTTCGCGGTTCACGGCGTCCCGCCCTTGCTGGGCCGGACTTTCGCGTCCGATGCGGACCTGCCCGGTCAGGCCCCGGTCGCGGTTCTCGGCGAACGCCTCTGGCGCTCCCGTTTTGGCGCCGACCCGGCCGTCATCGGCCGTTTCGTCAGCCTGGATGGCCTGGCCCATACCGTCATTGGCGTGATGCCCGCCGCGTTCGATGCGTCCACGGATGTCTGGCTCCCGCTGGTGGCTCCCCCAGACGCCGCCGCCCGGACCCGGTCCACGGTGCTGACCCTCCGGGCCTGGCTCGCTCCAGGCGTTTCGGTGGCCTCCGCCGAAACCCAGTTGAAACACGTCGCCGCGAACGCCGCCTCGGCGCAGTCTGAATCCCGCCAGCATCAGAGCGCCCGGGTCATTCCGCTCGACGAAAGCCAGACACAGTCCTGGCGGGCGCCGCTTCAGGTCCTGTTCGGTGCCGCCGCCCTGGTGCTCCTCATCGCGTGTACGAACGTCGCGAACCTGCTGCTGGCCCGTGCGGGCACGCGCCGTCGCGAGCTGGCTGTTCGTCTGGCGTTGGGCGCCGGCCGGGCTCGAGTCATCCAGCAGTTGCTCGTGGAGAGCCTCTTGCTGGCACTCCTGGGCGGCGCACTGGCCGCGTTGCTGGCGCACTGGGGCCTGGACGCCCTGTTGGCCCTGGCTCCTGAGAGCCTGCCCCGGCGTCAGGACATCGCGCTGGATGGCACGGCGTTCCTGTTCCTCCTGGCGGTCACCTGCGTCAGCGGCCTGGCTTTCGGGCTGGTTCCGGCCCTCCAGGTCTCCCGGCTGGACGTCCGTGGCGGGCTCGCCGCCGCGGGCGATGGCGGCACGGTGCCGGGTCTTGGCCGCCGCCTGGGGGCCTCGCTGGTGATCGTGGAGTTCGCCCTTTCGTTGGTCTTGCTCGTCGGCGCTGGGCTTCTCGGGCGCGGCTTCCTGCACCTGCTGGGTACGTCCTCCGGGCTCGCTCCGGGCCAGGTCCTCACGCTGCATCTCGCCATCCCGGACGACCGTTTCTTCACGGACGGCGGGTTGGACACGGCGCTGCCAGAGCGGCTCCTGGAGCCGGTATTGGAGGCGGTTCGCGCGCTCCCGGGCGTCACCGCGACGGGCATGACGTCGGTGCTGCCCATCCAACGGGCCTGGAACAACGCCCGGTACGAGGTCGAAGGAGCCCCCCAGCCAGAGCCCGGCGACGAGCCCCGTGCCGAGCGGCGCGCCACCAGCCCGGGATACTTCTCCACGATGGGCATCCCCTTGCTGCAAGGGCGCGATTTCACGTCCTTGGACGCCGCCCCGGACCAGCCCGGTGTCGTCATCGTCAATGAAACCCTGGCCCGCCGGCACTTCCCGGCGGGAGGCGCCCTGGGGCAGCGGCTGCGCATCGGGACAACGACGTACGCCATCGTCGGCGTCACGGGAGACGTCCGCCAGGCGGGGCTGGACCGCGAGCCCCTCGCCGAGTTCCACGTTCCCCACGGCAGGCCCTGGGGCGACGACGGGCTGGTGCTGGTGGTGCGCACCGAATTGCCACCCCAGACGCTGTTTCCGGCCATCCGGGAGGCCATCCGCCAGGTGGATGGCACCGTGCCCGTCTACCGGGCGCTCACCCTGGACCAGGTCATCTCGCAGTCCCTGGCGATGCGCCGGCTGGTCCTGGGGCTGCTCGGTGGCTTCGCGGGGCTCGCCGTCGTTCTCGCCGCCTACGGCCTCTACGGCGTCGTCTCGCTCCGGGTGACCCAGCGGACGCGCGAGCTGGGTGTCCGGATGGCCCTGGGCGCCCGGCCGGTGGATGTGCTTCTGCTCGTCCTGGGCCAGGGCGCGGGAATGACTGCCGTGGGGCTCGCCGTGGGCCTGGTCTCGGCGCTCGGGCTGTCCCGGGTGCTCGCGAGCCAGCTTCATGGGGTGAGCGCGCGGGACCCCTGGACCTTCGGGGCCGTGGCGATGCTGCTCACCGCCGTGGCGTTGTTCGCCTGCTGGGTTCCGGCACGGCGGGCGACACGGATGGACCCGCTCCAGGCGCTTCGGAAGGACTGAGGGCGGCGCCATCCCGTCCCACGCCTGGGACCACACAATCCCAACCCCGGAACACAATCCCGGATGACACGCCGCGTTGCCTGGAAAACGCGCCGCGGTTGCGACTTTTTCCGCCGCGTCACGTTGTTCCATTCGCGGATCGGAACGAGGTCCGTTTTGCCTCGCAATCCAACCCGTGACGGCGGGAATCAGCAGCCCGCTCGCATGTTGGGTGCTCCGGGAAAAATTCCCCGGTTTTTACTGGCTTGACCCAGCCAGGAGCTTCCCGCAGAACCGCGACACCCATGGCCCTGGAAAGGACCGTTTCATGAAGCGCTTGTTCGTGATTGCCACCCTCCTCGGCGCGGCTCCCGCGATGGCCGACGAGGGCATGTGGACCTACAACAACTTTCCCTCCGCGAAGGTGAAGGATAAGTACGGCTTCGAGCCTTCCCAGCAGTGGCTGGACAACGTGCGCCTGTCGTCGGCGCGGCTCGCGGGCGGATGCTCGGCGAGCTTCGTGTCGCAAAACGGCCTGGTGATGACGAATCACCACTGCGCGCGCGGCTGCATCGACCAGCTCTCCACGGCGAAGAAGGACTACATCGCCAACGGCTTCTACGCGAAGGCGCAGGCCGAGGAGACGAAGTGCCCGGCGATGGAGATCAACCAGCTGGTCAAGATCACCGACGTCACGGAGACGCTGAACAAGGCCACGCAGGGCCTGTCCGGCAAGCAGTACGCCGAAACCCTGAAGGCGAAGATGTCCGAGCTGGAGCAGGCCTGTTCCGCGGGCAACGCCAAGGCGCGCTGTGACGTGGTCACGCTGTACCAGGGCGGCCAGTACAACCTCTACGAGTACAAGCGCTTCCAGGACGTGCGCCTGGTGATGGCGCCCGAGCACGCCATCGCGTTCTTCGGCGGTGACCCGGACAACTTCACGTTCCCCCGGTACGACCTGGACGTGACGTTCCTGCGCGTCTACGAGGACGGCAAGCCGGCGACCACGAACAACTTCTTCAAGTGGTCCGACAAGGGCGCCAAGGAAGGCGAGCTGACCTTCATCTCCGGCCACCCGGGCCGCACCTCGCGCGGCCTCACCGTCGCGGAGCTGGAGTTCCAGCGCGACGTGGTGCTGCCCAAGACGCTCATGACGCTGTCCGAGATGCGCGGCATGCTGACGGAGTTCGGCCGCCGTGGCGCCGAGCAGCGCCGCATCTCCACCAACATGCTGTTCGGCGTGGAGAACTCGGTGAAGGCGCTCAAGGGCCGTCACGAGGCCCTGCTGGACAAGGCGTTCTTCGCGCAGAAGGTCGCCGCCGAGCAGGAGCTGCGCAAGAAGGTCGACGCGAACCCGGAGATGAAGAAGAAGTACGGCGCCGCGTGGGACGAGATCGCCAAGGCCCAGGTGCAGCTGGGCAACATCCGCAAGGACCTGTCGTTCATGGAGAGCGGCAGCGGCCTGTCCTCCTCGCTCTTCTCGCTGGCCCGCACGCTGGTGCGCAGCGCGGACGAGCTGCCCAAGGAGAACGGCCAGCGCCTGCGCGAGTTCAACCAGGCCAACGTCCCGGCCCTGGAGGCCCAGCTGTTCAGCCCGGCCCCCATCTACCCGGAGCTGGAGATCGCCCGGCTGACGTTCAGCCTCACCAAGATGCGCGAGGAGCTCGGCTCGGACCACCCCTTCGTGAAGAAGGTCCTGGGCAAGGAGTCCCCGGAGAAGCTGGCCGCCCGGCTGGTCAAGGGCACCAAGCTGCGTGACGTGAAGGCGCGTCAGGCCCTCTACAAGGGCGGCAAGGATGCCATCAGCGCGTCCAAGGACCCGATGATCCAGCTGGCCGTCGCGCTGGATCCGGACATGCGCAACATCCGCAAGACGTACGAGGAGAACGTCGAGTCCGTCATTCGCAAGAACAGCGAGCTGGTGGCCAAGTCGAAGTTCGAGATCTACGGCACCAACCAGTACCCGGACGCCACGTTCAGCCTGCGCCTGTCCTACGGCGCGGTGAAGGGCTACACGGAGAACGGCAAGCAGATCGCCCCCATCACCCAGATGGCCGGCACCTTCGACCACGCCACGGGTGAGGATCCCTTCGCCCTGCCGAAGTCCTGGCTGAAGAACGAGAAGGCGCTCGACGGCACCACGCCGATGAACTTCGTCTCCACCAACGACATCATCGGTGGCAACTCGGGCTCGCCGGTCATCAACAAGGACGCGGAGATCGTCGGCATCGTGTTCGACGGCAACATCCAGTCCCTGGGCGGCGAGTACGGCTTCGACGAGAGCGTGAACCGCTCGGTCAGCGTCCACAGCGCGGCCATCATCGAGTCGCTGACGAAGATCTACGGCGCCACGCGGCTGCTCGAGGAACTCCGCCCGGGCAGCACGAAGGTCCCGCCCGTGAAGGCCAACCCCGCGGGCTGAGTCCCTCCGTGAAAAAAGGGGCCCCGGCGCATGACGCCAGGGCCCCGGAAGTCGAAGAGGCTGCCCGGTTCGCTCCGGGCAGCCTCTTTCATTTCAACCCGGCAGGCGCCCTGCCCGCCTCCGCCCTACTCCCACTCGATGGTCGCGGGGGGCTTGGACGAGATGTCGTAGACGACGCGGTTGATGCCGCGCACCTCGTTGGTGATGCGCGTGGAGATGCGCTCCAGCACGTTGAACGGCAGCCGGGCCCAGTCCGCCGTCATGCCGTCCACGCTGGTGACGGCGCGCAGCACGCAGGTGGACTCGTAGGTGCGCTCGTCGCCCATGACGCCCACGCTCTGCACCGGCAGGAGCACCGCGAACGCCTGCCAGACCTCCTTGTAGAGGCCGGCGCTGCGAATCTCCTCCTGGACGATGGCGTCCGCGCGCCGCACCAGCTCCAGCCGCTGCTCGGTGACTTCCCCCAGCACGCGGATGGCCAGGCCGGGGCCCGGGAAGGGCTGGCGGGACACCATCTCGTCCGGCAGGCCCAGCTCGCGGCCCAGGGCGCGGACCTCGTCCTTGAAGAGTTCGCGCAGGGGCTCCACCAGCTTGAGCTTCATCGTCTCCGGCAGGCCGCCCACGTTGTGGTGGCTCTTGATGGTGACGGACGGGCCCTTGTACGACACGGACTCGATGACGTCCGGGTACAGCGTGCCCTGGGCGAGGAACTCCGCGTCCTGCACGTCGCGGGAGGCCTCCTCGAACACGGCGATGAACTCGCGGCCGATGATCTTCCGCTTCTTCTCCGGGTCCGTCACCCCGGCCAGCTTGTCCAGGAAGCGCTGCCGGGCATCCACAGTCTTCAGAGGGACGTGGAAGCGGTCCACGAACAGCGCCTCCACCTGGGCGCGCTCGTTCTGCCGCAGCACCCCGTTGTCTACGAAGATGCACTGGAGCCGGGGGCCAATGGCCCGGTGAAGCAGCAGCGCCGCCACGGAGCTGTCCACGCCGCCGGACAGGGCGCAGATGACGCGGCCGTGCTCACCCACCTGGCGGCGGATGGTGCCCACCGCCTCGTCGATGAAGCCCTTCATCGTCCACGAGCCGCTGACCTTGCACTCGTTGAAGAGGAAGGCGCGCAGCATGCTCTTGCCCAGCGGGGTGTGGACCACCTCCGGGTGGAACTGGAGGCCGAACCAGGGCTTCGTCGCATGGGCGGTGGCGGCGAAGGGCGAGTTGCCGCTGCGGCCAATGGCCTCGAAGCCCGGGGGGAGCTGCTCCACCCGGTCGCCGTGGCTCATCCAGACCTGGACCTTGTCCCCGGGGGTGAACTCCGCGAAGGGGCCCCGGCGGGCGAGCACTTCCACCTCGGCGCTGCCGAACTCGCGGTGGGCGCTCCGGTCAATCTTGCCGCCCAGCAGCTTGGCGGTGAGCTGGAGCCCGTAGCAGATGCCCAGCACCGGGACGCCCGCCTCGAAGACGAACGGGTCACAGCGGGGGGAGTCGGGGGCCTCCACGGAGGCGGGCCCACCCGAGAGGACGATTCCGCGGGGGGCGAACTTGCGGATGTCCTCCGCCGGGAGGTCCGGGCGGTGGATTTCGCAATAGACGCCCAGCTCGCGGACGCGCCGGGCGATGAGCTGGGTGTACTGGCTCCCGAAATCGAGGATCAGGATTTTTTCGGCGTGCAGGTCCACCTGGGGAGTCTCCAAGAGGGGCGTCGTTGACGGCTGGGGGCCCTTATCGCTACAAACTTCCGGAATTCAACGCCCAAGTACCTTCAATTGTTCGAGGCCTGGATGCCGCGCCGCCTGTCCGCCCCTACCGCTGCAGCGACCCTACTCCTACTGTCCGCCACCGGATGTGTGAAGGAGATCTCCTCGGATGAGCGGCTGGACCGCGAAACCCGGAATCTCTCCGTGAAGGAAACGCCGGGCGCCGCCGAGCTCGAGAAGATCTCCTGCGAGGACTCCACGGAGGCGCTGGCCAAGGCGCGCAACGTGAACCGCCCGGAGACGGACCGGCTGGTGGACTACATCGAGCTCTATTCCTCGCTGAAGAAGCGGACCGCCACCTTCGAGGAGGCGATGACCCGCAACCCGGACCTCAGCTACCGCGAGGGCACCCAGCACCTGGTCAACGCCAAGGACACCTGCATCCAGCAGACGGCCGACGTGCGGGTGGAGTTCGAGACCTACATGCGCGAGCTGGTGGACGTGCCCACCGTCCAGGAAATCAAGGGCGGCAACACCGTCACCATCGCCCGGCTCGACTTCAACACCCTGCGCCAGGCCATCGAGACGCTGGAGCCGGACGACAAGGAGACGCTGCTCAACAAGGTCGCCTCCGCGGAGAAGCGCGTGGTGCCGTCCACGCCCGCCGCGGATGAGCCCGCTACGCCCGCCTCGGGCGGCGGCCGGAAGCGCGGCCGGTAGTTCGCGCGAGCCCTTCCAGGGGCTGGCGACCCGGGGCCCCGCCGCTGAGGCGCGGGCCCTTTTTCGTGCCCGGAATCAAGCACCAGGCCGCGAGGCAAGGCGGCCCTCCTGGGGCCACCCGCCTCCGTGCGCCGGGACTACTCGACGCGGTAGTTCGGCGCTTCCTCGGTGATGATGACGTCGTGCACGTGGCTCTCCTTGAGCCCGGCCGAGGTGATGCGGACGAAGGTGGCCTTCGTGCGCAGCTCGTCGATGGAGCGGCAGCCCACGTAGCCCATGCCGCTGCGGATGCCGCCCAGCATCTGGTGGACGTTCATCGACAGGGAGCCCTTGTACGGCACGCGGCCCTCGATGCCCTCGGGCACCAGCTTCACGGCCTCCACGTCCGCCTGGAAGTAGCGGTCCTTGGCGCCCTGCTTCATGGCGCCCAGGCTGCCCATACCGCGGTAGCTCTTGTAGCTGCGGCCCTGGTACAGGATGACGTCGCCGGGGGACTCCTCGGTGCCGGCGAAGAGCGAGCCGATCATCACCGTGTTGGCCCCGGCGGCCAGCGCCTTGACGATGTCGCCCGAGTACTTGATGCCGCCGTCGGAGATGACGGGCACGTCGTGCTTCATGGCCTCGCGGACGCAGTCATCCACCGCGGTGACCTGGGGCACGCCCACGCCGGCCACCACGCGGGTGGTGCAGATGGAGCCGGGGCCGATGCCCACCTTCACCGCGTCCACGCCGGCCTGGATGAGCGCGCGGGTGGCCTCGGCGGTGGCGACGTTGCCGGCGATGAGCTCGAAGCCCTGGAAGTTCTTGCGGGTGTCGCGCACGCCGTCCAGCACGGCGGTGGAGTGCCCGTGCGCGGTGTCCACGACGATGACGTCCACGCCGGCCTTGATGAGCGCCTCGACGCGGGCCTCGCGGTCCGCGGACACCCCCACGGCGGCGGCGCACAGCAGGCGGCCCTTGCCGTCCTTGGCCGCGTTGGGGTGCGTGCGGCGCTTCTCGATGTCCTTGATGGTGATGAGGCCCTTGAGCTCGAAGGCCTCGTTGACGACGAGCAGCTTCTCGATGCGGTGCTCGTGCAGCAGCTTCTGCGCGTCGTCCTGGGTGATGCCCTCGCGGCCGGTGACGAGCTTGCGCGTCATCACCGCTTCGACCTTCTGCGTGAGGTTGGTCTCGAAGCGCACGTCACGGCTGGTGACGATGCCCACCAGGCGCTGGCCCTGCACCACGGGGACGCCGGACACGCCGTGCAGGCGCATCAGCTCCAGCGCGCGGCCCAGGGGCGCGTCGGGCTCGATGGTGACCGGATCCACCACCATGCCGCTCTCGAACTTCTTGACCTTGAGGACCTCGAGCGCCTGCTGCTCGGGCGTCATGTTCTTGTGGATGACGCCAATCCCGCCCTCCTGGGCCATGGCGATGGCCGTCCGGGACTCCGTGACGGTGTCCATGGCCGCCGACAGGAGCGGGATGTTGAGGCGGAGGTTGCGGGTGAGCCGGGTCGTGAGGTCGACGTCCTTGGGGACGACCGAGCTCTCGGCCGGGACCAGCAGGACGTCGTCGAAGGTGAGGGCGAGCCGGATATCGGGGTTGAGCATGGGCGGCGCTCCCGTGGGCAGGTGCCCGCGGGGCACCACAGCCCGCGGGTGCGGTTCCATACGAGGTACGCTGCCCCGGCGCAACGGGGAAGGGCGCTGTTTTTGACGCCCGTTCCCTCGGAGTTCGGGCGATAATCGCAACCCAGTATCCCCTCTCGTCTCAGGAACCGGGCATTGACGGATTCGAATCAGGGTGCGGTCGGGCTCGTGGTGAAGTTGCCCTTCTCGTCACCCGAGGAGTTCCTGGCGAAGTACGGCCCCAATGTGACCCGGGGTGGCATCTACCTGCGCGCACGCGCGGTGAAGCCGCCGGGCACGGCCGTCACCTTGGATCTCAAACTGGCGGGCGGGGAGCGCATCATCCACGCGGCCGCGGTTGTTCACTTCGTCACAGGCCAGGGAGGCCAGGGCGTGCCCGGCATGGGGCTGCGCTTCCTGAACGTCGACGGGCCGACCCGCCGCTTCCTCGACTCCGTCGTCGTCACCCTGCCCCACGCCCAGTCGGACGTCCCCCCGGTGCCTCCGGGGGTGGGGCCGCCGGACTACAACGTCCCACCCCAGGAGCAGGCCCCCGTCGCGGTCCTCCCCGAGGCGGCTCCAGTGGCCCCGGCTCCTGGTGAGGCCAGCGCCGCGGCGCCCGCGGCGCCGGTGATGATCGAGAACTCGGCGCTGAACCTGAGCTCGGAGGAGCCGCGCCGTGCGGGCGTGGTCATTGGCATCGACCTGGGGACGACGAACTCCTGCGCGGCGTACGTGCGCAACGGCAAGCCGGGCGTGCTGCCCAGCCGCGAAGGTCACAACACGGTGCCGTCCATCATCGCCGTCAACACGCGCGGCAAGCTGGTGGTGGGCCACCCCGCCAAGGGGCAGATGCTGACCAACCCGCGCCAGACGGTGTACGGCGCGAAGCGGCTGGTGGGACGTCCCTTCGCGTCGCCGGTGGTCGAGCAGATCAAGGACCGGTTCCACTACGAGATCGCCGCCAGTGAGAACGGCGACGCGGGCGTGAAGCTGGGCGAGCACGTCTACACGCTCCAGCAGATCTCCGCGCTCATCCTCCGCGAGGTCCGGGAGGTGGCGCAGAACCAGTTGGGCCACCCGGTGTCCCGGGCCGTCGTCACCGTCCCGGCCTACTACAACGACAACCAGCGCCAGGCCGTGCGCGAGGCCGGGAAGCTGGCCGGCCTGTACGTCGAGCGCATCCTCAACGAGCCCACGTCGGCGGCGCTGGCGTATGGCTACGGGCGCAACCTGAACCAGCGCGTGCTGGTGTACGACCTGGGCGGAGGGACGTTCGACGCGTCGGTGCTGGAGCTGAACGACAACGTCTACGAGGTCATCTCCACCGGCGGCGACACGTTCCTGGGCGGCATCGACTTCGACACCGCCATCGTCACGTACCTGTTGGAGGAGTTCCAGAAGACCATGGGCCGCCCCTTCCAGGGGGATCGCGTGGCCATGCAGCGCATCAACGACGCGGCCGAGCGCGCCAAGTGCGCGCTGTCGGAGCGCTCGGAGGTGCGGGTGCACGTCGCGTTCGTGACGATGATCGACAACAAGCCCTGCGACCTGGATGTCATGCTGTCGCGGCAGAAGCTCATCGAGCTGACCGAGGGGCTGGTGGCCCGCACCCTCCAGGTTTGCGACGAGGTGCTGGCGGCGAAGAAGCTGACGCCGAAGGACATCGACGAGGTCATCCTCGTGGGAGGCCAGAGCCGCTTCCCGCTGGTGCACGAGAAGATCACGAAGTTCTTTGGCAAGCCGCCCAGCAAGGGCGTCCACCCGGACGAGGCCGTGGCCCTGGGCGCGGCGCTGCTGGCGCACAGCCTGGGGCAGCTCGAAGGCGTGGTGCTCATCGACGTGCTCCCCATGGCCATTGGCGTGGGGCTGCCCGGCGGGCGCTTCAAGGCGGTGATGGAGCGCAACACGTCGCTGCCCTCCACCAAGAGCTACACCCTGGCCACGCACCGCGACGGCCAGACGGAGCTGGAGCTCACCGTGTTCCAGGGTGACTCCGACAAGGCGGCGGACAACGAATACCTGGGCACGCTGAAGCTGGAGGGGCTGCCCAAGCTCCCGCGCGGCGCGGTGCAGGTGAACGTCACCTTCGAGGTCAGCAACGAGTCGCTGCTGAAGGTCACCGCGCGTGAGGCCTCGTCCGGACGCGAGGTGACGAGCACCTTCTCCACGCGCGACACCCCCGAAGCCGTGAAGGCGCGGCTGGCCCAGGCGGAGGTGGAGAGCGCCCCCGCCTCCGCGCCCCCGAGGGCGCCCGGGACACCGGTGCGCGTCGTGGCGCATGCGGGCGCCGTGGCCACGGGCCCCGCCGCGTCCGTGAAACCCGCCGGCGGCACCAGCGCGCAGTCATCCGTGGCGTCTCCTGGCGCCAGCAGGCCCGTGCAGTCCACGCTCCGCGGGCCACCGGCCATACACGCCGTGTCGGCCACTGGCACTCCGAAGCAGCGCGGTTTCATGGAGTGGCTCAAGGGCCTCTTCGGACGCGCCTGAATCCACTCCGTGGAGTCGTGGCTCCACTCCGCGTCATGCGGGATTTGGGGAATTTTTCGATATTTGTATCAGATCCTTAGCGTCTGAGATTGCCTGCTATGTGTAGCGCCCCGCCCCCTTCTGGACAGCTGAGCGCGCTCCATGCACGAGTCTCCGCGAACCCTTCTCGAGGTCCTCTCCCACCGCGCCTTTGGAGAGGCGGCGCACCGGAAACAGTACGTCTTCCTGGGCGACGCTGAAGGCGAGGAAGGCTCGCTCAGCGCCAGGGAGCTGCATGAGCGGGCGACGCGCATCGGCGCGTTGCTGCAATCCCAGGGTGCGCAGGGGCAGCGGGTGTTGCTGCTCTATCCGCCGGGCCTGGACTACGTCGCGGGCTTCTTCGGGTGCCTCTATGCCGGCGCGGTGGCGGTGCCCGCGTATCCCCCGGACCCGATGCGGCTGGAGCGCACCCTGCCCCGCCTGCGCGCCATCATCGAGGACGCCCAGGCCACGGTGGTGCTCACCACCTCCGGCATCCTGTCGCTCGCGGACTTCGTCTTCGAGCAGGCCCCGGACTTCCGGGCGCTGACCTGGCTGGCCACGGATGACCTGTCCACGGACGGCGCGGCGTCCTGGAAGGACCCGGGCGTGGGGCCGGAGTCGCTGGCCTTCCTTCAGTACACCTCGGGCTCCACGGGCACGCCCAAGGGGGTGATGCTCAGCCACTCGAACCTGCTCCACAACCTGGGGCTGATTACGGGCGCCTTCCAGACGGGGCCCTCGAGCTCGGGCGTCATCTGGCTGCCGCCGTACCACGACATGGGCCTCATCGGCGGCATCCTCCAGCCGCTGTTCACCGGCTTCCCGGTGACGCTCATGTCGCCCATGGCCTTCCTCCAGCGGCCCCTGCGTTGGCTGGAGGCCGTGTCGAAGTACCGCGCCACCGTCAGCGGCGGGCCCAACTTCGCCTTCGAGCTGTGCGCGCGCCGCGCCATGCCCGAGGAGGCGCAGGCGCTCGACCTGCGTGCGTGGGACGTGGCCTTCTGCGGCGCCGAGCCGATTCGCGCCGCCACGTTGGACCGCTTCGCGGAGGTGTTCGCGCCCAGCGGCTTCCGCCGTGAAGCCTTCTACCCGTGCTACGGCCTGGCCGAAGGCACGCTCATCGTCACCGGTGAGGAGAAGGGCCGCGTGCCGCGGGTGCACGTGCTCGATGCCGCCGCGCTGAGCCGGGGCCAGGCGGTTCAGGCCGCCGCCGGGACGGAGGGCGCCCGGACGCATATCGGCTGCGGGACCACGCTGGCCGAGCAGCGCTTGCTCATCGTGGACCCGGAGTCGCGGCTGCCGCGCCCCCCAGGCCAGGTGGGGGAAATCTGGGTCTCGGGCGGGAGCGTCGCGCAGGGGTACTGGCGCAAGCCCGAGGACAGCGTGGACATCTTCCAGGCCGTCCCCGTGGGCGCGGAGGCAGGGCCGAAGTACCTGCGCACCGGGGACCTGGGGCTGCTCCTGGAGGACGGGCAGCTCATCGTCACGGGGCGGCGCAAGGACCTCATCATCCTGCGCGGCCGGAACCTGTACCCGCAGGACGTGGAGAGCGTCGTCGAGCGCGCCCACCGGAAGGTGCGTCCCGGCTGCGTCGCCGCGTTCTCCATCGACACGCCGGACGGCGAGGCGCTCGCGGTGGTCGCGGAGGTGGCGAGGGACCTGGCCGAAGGCTCCGATTCCGCGGCGTTGAGCGCCGTGGCGGACACGCTCCGGCAGGCCATCGTCGGTGAGTTCCAGGTGCAGCCGCACACCCTGGTGCTGTTGCCGCCGGGCGCGGTGATGAAGACGTCGAGCGGGAAGATTCAGCGCTACGCATGCCGCGAGGCCCTCACGTCCGGGACGTTCGTCCCGGTGTGGCGGAGCGGGACGGGCGTGAAGCCGGGCGCCACCGTCTCCCCTGCTCCCGTCATCCAGCCGGCGCTCTCCCGGGAGGCGGTGGAGGCGGCGCTTCGTGAGGAACTGGTGGCCGTCCTGGGCAGTGAGGGCGGGAACCCGGACACGGGGACGCCGCTCACGTTGTTGGGCTTGGATTCGTTGGGCGCGGCGGACCTGCAGGGCCGTGTGGAGAAGCGGCTGGGCGTGCGCATCTCCATCGCGGCGCTGCTTCAGGACCTGAGCCTGCGGACGCTGGTGGAGACGGTCTCCGCCGAGAACCCCGGGCGCCAACTGCCCGCGCTCCAGCGCCGGCCCGCCGGTGCGGAGCTTGCCCCCGCGTCGTTCGCGCAGCAGCGACTGTGGTTCCTCCTTCAGTTGGACCCGGCGTGGACGTCGAACCAGCTTCCGGTGGCGTTGTCGCTGCGGGGGGCGCTCGATGTGCCCGTGTTGGAACGCGCCTTGTCGGAGGTGCTGCGCCGACATGAGGCCCTTCGCACCACCTTCGTTTCGCGTGACGGCGAGCTGCTGCAACGCGTGTCGCCCCCGGCGCCCGTGTCGCTGCCGTGCCTGGACTTCAACGGGCTGACGGGGGCGGCGCGGCAGGAGGCGCTCGAAGCGCAAGCCGTGCTCGACGCCCATCGTCCCATGGACTTGGAGTCGGGGCCGCTGGTCCGGTGCTCCCTCCTTCGTTTCGGACCGGAGGACCATGTCCTGCTGGCCGTCATGCACCACCTGGTGGTGGACGGCACGTCCGTGGCGCTGTTCGTCCGCGAGCTGGCCGCGCTGTACGGTGCGTTCTCGGAGGGCACGCCGTCTCCGCTCGCCGAGCCCGCGTTCCAGTACGGGGACTTCGCGTCCTGGCAGCGTGTTCATTTCACGCCGCAGGCCCTTTCGACGGAGCTTGCGTGGTGGCGGGAGACGCTCGCGGGCGCGCCTCAGTTGCTCTCGCTGCCGACTGACAGGCCTCGGCCTCAGCGGCTCTCCGTGCACGGCGCTCGCCGGGTTCGCTTGTTGCCCGCGTCGCTGATGACGCGGCTGCACGCCTTGGGGCGGCGTGAAGGGGCTACGCCCTTCGTGGGGGTGCTGTCCGCGCTGTCCACGGTGCTGCACCGGTGGAGCGGCCAGTCCGACTTCGTCGTCGGGACGGTCATCGCGGGGCGCGACGCCGCGGGGACCCGTGAGCTGATGGGCGACTGCACCAACTTCGTTCCCTTGCGGGTGCGGCTGCCGCGCGGGGCGACCGTGACGGACATGCTCACGGAGGTGAAGGCGCGCACGTTGGGCGCGTTGGCCCATGGGCACGTGCCCTTCGAACAGGTGCTCGCGGCCGTGCAGCAGCCCGGCGCCGAGCGGCGCGAGCTGTACAACGTGGGCTTCATCCTGGACGACTACGCGTGGCCTCGGGGGCTGTCGGCGCGTGGGGCGCTGACGCTCGACGTGTCGCTGGTGGACAACCACACCGCAGAGCTGGACATGACCTTCGAGGCGACGCATCGCCCCGAGGGCTTGCTCATCGGCTGCAAGTACTCCGCGGACCTCTTCGACGCGGAGACCGCGGATCGGCTCCTCGCGCAGTTGGAGCGCGTGGTTCGCGGCATGGTCGAGGCCCCTGGCGCCCTCCTGTCCGAGCTGCCGCTGATGACGGTCGAGGACCGCCACCAGGTGCTGACGGCGTTTCAGGGTCGGCGTGAGGCGTACCCGGTTGGGGACACGCTGCACGGGCTGATGGAGGCGCAGGCCGAGCGGACGCCGGACGCGGTGGCGGTGACGTTCGAGTCGGAGCACGTGACGTACCGGGAGCTGGAGGCGCGTGCGAACCAGGTAGCGCACCACCTGCGTGGACTGGGCGTGGGCGTCGAGTCGCTGGTGGGTGTGTGCCTGGAGCGCTCGGTAGACATGGTGGTGGCGCTGCTGGGCGTGCTGAAGGCGGGCGCGGCGTACGTGCCGTTGGACCCGGCGTATCCCCCGGAGCGGCTCACGGGGATGCTGGAGGACAGCGGCGCGACGGTGGTGCTGACGCACCAGCGGCATCAGGACGTGCTGGCATCGCCGAACGCACGAGGCGCGGCGGGAGACTCGGTGCGTGAGCGCAGCCAAGCCGTGCCGGGCCAACGGATGGTGCTGCTGGACGCACAGCGAGACGAGGTGTCGCGGCATCCGGTGACGCGGCCGGCGGTGCCTCAGGTGGGCCGGGACGCCCTGGCGTACGTCATCTTCACGTCAGGAAGCACGGGCCGCCCCAAGGGGGCGATGAACGCGCACGGCGCCATCGTCAACCGGCTGAAGTGGATGCAGCAGGAGTACGGGCTGGGCGGCGAAGACGTGGTGCTGCAGAAGACGCCCTTCAGCTTCGACGTGTCGGTGTGGGAGTTCTTCTGGCCACTGGCGGTGGGCGCGAGGCTGGTGGTGGCCCGTCCCGGAGGCCACCAGGAGCCGGCGTACCTGGCGAAGGTGGTGGAGGCGGAGCGCGTCAGCACGCTTCACTTCGTGCCCTCCATGCTGCGCGCCTTCCTGGAGGAGCCCGGGCTGGAGGGCCTGAGTGCCCTGCGCCGGGTGGTGTGCAGCGGCGAGGCGCTGGACGCGGAGTTGGTGAAGAAGGCATACGCGCGGCTGCCGGGTGCGGTGGAGGTGCACAACCTCTACGGCCCGACGGAAGCGGCGGTGGACGTCAGCTACTGGCCCTGCCCCCGGGACACTCAGTTGCAGCGGATTCCCATCGGCAAGCCGGTGGCGAACACGGTGCTGTACGTGCTGGACGGGCACGGGCAGCCCACGCCGGTGGGCATCCCGGGCGAGCTTCACATCGGCGGCGTGCAGGTGGGGCGTGGATACCGGCTGCGG
>BNCN01000013.1:37588-64654 GCA_014656495.1 Comamonas sp. KCTC 72670 | reverse complement strand
GCACGGGCGACGTGGCGCGGTGGCTGCCGGACGGGACGCTGGAGTACCTGGGCCGCGCCGACTTCCAGGTGAAGCTGCGCGGCTTCCGCATCGAGCTGGGCGAAATCGAAGCCGCCTTGCACACGAACCGTGCCGTGCGTGAGTCGGTCGTGATGGCGCGGGAGGACTCGCCCGGAGACACGCGCCTCGTGGCGTACGTCGTCCTCGACGAGAAGGCGCCGGTGGAGGCCGGGGACCCGTCCTCGCAGTGGAAGGCCATCTACGACGAGGCCTACGCCCGCGACGCCTCGGAGGACGTTGACCCGACGTTCGACATCATCGGCTGGGATGACAGCTACACCGGGGCGCCGATCCCCGCCGAGCAGATGCGCGAGTGGGTCGACACCACCGTGTCGCAGATCCTCGGGCTTCGGCCGAAGCGCGTGCTGGAGCTGGGATGCGGCACTGGCCTGTTGCTGTACCGGTTGGCGCCGCATTGCGAAGCCTACTGGGGCGTCGACTTCGCCCGGCCCGCGTTGGATCGCATCGAGCGTCAGCGGGAGCGCATGGGCGGCGCGCTCGACTCCGTCCACCTGCTCCACCGGAGCGCGGAGGACTTCACGGGCCTGGAGCCGGACTCCTTCGACACCGTCGTCCTCAACTCGGTCATCCAGACCTTCTCCAGCGTGGACTTCCTGCTCAACGTGCTGCGAGGCGCCGTGAGCGTCCTGAAGCCGGGGGGCCGGGTGTTCCTCGGCGACGTGCGCAGCCTGGAGTTGCTGGAGGCGTTCCGGGCATCAGTGCGGCTGCACCGGACGGCGCCACAGGTCGCCTCGGCTCAGCTCGGCTACCGCGTCCAGCGCGACATCCTCGCGGACAAGGAGCTGGTGCTCTCCCCTGCCTTCTTCACCACGCTTCCCCAAATCATCCCCGGAATCGCGCGGGTGGAGGTGCTGCCCAAGCACGGCCGCTACGACAACGAACTGAGCCGCTTCCGTTACGAGGTCATCCTCCACGCTGGCCCTCCGGAGACGTCGACGGCCCGAAGCGCACGCCCCGATTGGGTGGACGGTTCCGCTCTCACCTTGGGCGCCTTGCGTGAGCGCCTGGCCTCGAAGCCCGACCTTCTCGCCGTGCGCCAGCTCCCGAACGCGCGCGTGGTGGAGCACACCCGGCTCGTCGAGTTGCTCGCGGCGGCGGTTCGGCCGCCCACGGTGGCGGGCATCCGTGAGGTCCTGCGCGACGGCGCTGGAACGCGTGGCGTGGAGCCCGAAGACCTGTACGCGCTGGGCACGGCGACTGGCTACGAAGTGCGCGTGAGCTGGGCGGCCGCGCACCGGGATGGCGCCATGGACGTGGTGTTCGCGCGGCCCGGTACGGCGGAGACGTGGGACCTGACACCTCCGTCCGCAAGCGCGCGCACGTCCCTGGAGGGGCTGGCGAGTGACCCGCTGCGAGGCGCCCGGAGCGCTCGCGCGGTGGCCCAGCTTCGAAACGCGCTGGCGGAGTCGTTGCCCGCGCACATGGTGCCGTCCGCCTTCGTGGTGCTGCCCGCACTGCCGTTGTCGCCCAGTGGCAAGGTGGACCGAGGGGCCCTCCCCGCTCCCGAGGCCGAACGGCTCGGCTCCGAGGACGGCTTCGTCACGCCCCGCAACCCGACCGAGGAGACCGTGGCCCGTGTCTTCGGGGAGATCCTGGGCCAGTCCCGCGTGGGAGCGAAGGATGACTTCTTCGCGCTGGGTGGGCACTCGCTGCTGGCGACGCAGGTCGTGTCTCGCATCCGTGCGGCCTTCAACGTGGAGCTGGGCCTCCGCGACTTCTTCGATGCGCCCACCGTGTCCGCCCTCGCCGAGCGCCTGGGCGCGGCCAGCGTCGCGCCCCACCTGCCATCGTTGGTCCCCGCCAAGCTGGAGGGGCCGGCGCCGCTGTCCTTCGCCCAGCAGCGACTCTGGTTCCTGGAGCAGCTCCAGCCCGGTCAGGCGCTCTACGTCATTCCGGCGGCGCTCCGGTTGTCGGGCACCCTGGACCTCCAGGCACTGCACAGCGCCATGAATGAGCTCGTGCGGCGGCATGCGTCGCTTCGCACGACCTTCCAGGCAGAAGGCGGTGAAGCGCGTCAGATCATCCACCCACCGGCGCCCATGCCGCTGGAGGTGGTGGACCTGTCGAGCCTCCCGGAGAAAGCACAGCGGGAAGCGGAGGCCGAGAAGCGCGCCACCGAGGACGCCCAGCGCCCGTTCGACCTCGCCACGGGCCCAGTGCTGCGAGTGACGCTGCTGAAGCTGGAAGCGTCCGAGCATGTGCTGCTGGTGTGCATGCACCACATCGTCTCGGACGGCTGGTCCATGGGCGTGCTGGTGCGGGAAGTGGCTTCACTCTACGAATCCTTCTTTGGGGGCAAGCCAGCCGCGTTGCCCGAGCTGCCGGTGCAGTACGCGGACTTCGCGGTGTGGCAGCGGGAGTGGCTGCGGGGCGAGGCGCTGAAGCGGCAGTTGGACTGGTGGCGGCAGCAGCTAAAGGGTGCGCCGCACGCGCTGGAGTTGCCCACGGACAAGCCGCGCCCGGCGGTGCTGAGCCACCACGGCGCGTCCGTCCCGGTGCGGCTGCCGCTGGCGCTGAGCGAAGCCGTGGAGGCGCTGGCCCAGCGAGAAGGCGCCACGCCCTTCATGGTGCTGCTGGCGGCGTTCCAAACCGTGCTGGCCCGGCACTCCGGGCAGGACGACGTGCTGGTGGGCTCGCCCATCGCGGGCCGGCGCCACGCGCAGACGGAAGGCCTGATTGGCTTCTTCGTCAACACGCTGGTGCTGCGCGCGCGCCTGTCGCCGGGGCGGAGCTTCCGTCAGTTGCTGGCGCAAGTGCGCGACACCACGCTGGGCGCCTACGAGCACCAGGACCTGCCCTTTGAGCGACTGGTGGAGGAACTCCAGCCCGCTCGGGACTTGAGCCGTACACCGCTGTTCCAGACACTCTTCACCGTCCAGAACGCGCCGCTGCCCGAGCTCGATCTCCCGGGGCTGACGGCTCGGCCCGCGGAGGTCCAGGACACCGGCGTGGCGTTGTTCGAGCTGAGCCTGGACCTGGGCCGCGCCAAGGACGGGTTCACGGGCACGCTCAACTTCAACACCGACTTGTTCGTCGCCGGTACGGCCCAGCGGCTCTTCGCGCACTTCCAACAGCTCCTGGCGAGCATTGTAGAGAATCCGGATGCGCGCGTCGACGCGCTGCCGATGATGGCGGCCTCGGAGCGACAGCGGTTGCTCGAAGCGTGGCAAGGCCCGGTCGAGGCGCTTGCGGACGACGCTCGCATCCACGCCTTGTTCGAAGCCCAGGTCGCCCGGACTCCGGATGCCGTGGCGGTGATGGACGGAGCCCGGTCGGTGACGTACCGGGAGCTGGATGCGCGTGCGAACGCGCTGGCCTGTCGGCTGCGCGAAGCGGGCGTGGGCGTGGAGTCTCGCGTCGCGGTGTGCGTGGAGCGCTCGGTGGAGTTGCTGGCCGCGCTGCTCGGTGTGCTCAAGGCGGGCGGCGCCTACGTGCCTCTCGATGCGGAGTACCCGGCCGAGCGCCTGGGCTTCATGTTGGAGGACTGCGGTGCGCAGGTCGTCGTGGCGCGCGCGGCGCTCCGTGCGCGGCTGGGCGACGCGCAGGGCCGCGTCTGGCTGGACGTGGACGCGTCGTCCTCGGAGGGAGAACGCGAAGCACCGAGCGTCTCGGTGCCTCCCGGTGCCGCCGCGTATGTGCTCTACACGTCGGGCTCGACGGGCCTGCCCAAGGGTGTCGTGGTCGCGCACCAGTCACTGGTCAACTTCACGCGAGCGGCGTGGACCACTTTCCCGGTGGAGCCTGGGGACCGGGTGCTCCAGTTCGCGTCCATCAGCTGGGACACGAGCGCGGAGGAAATCTACCCCTGCCTGACGCGCGGCGGGACGCTGGTGCTGCGGACGCCGGACATGCTCGATGTGCCGAGCGTGTTCCTCGAGAAGTGCGACGCGGCGGGCGTGACGCAGCTCAACCTGCCCACGGCGTTCTGGCACGACGTGGCCGCGAGTCTCGAAGCCGGGACAGCCCGCCTGCCTTCGAACCTGAAGTGGGTGGTCATCGGCGGCGAGCGTGCGGCCGCTGAACGCGTGGCGCAGTGGCACCGGAGCGTGGGCGCTCGGGTCCCTCTGCTCAACACCTACGGCCTCACCGAAGTGACGGCCGTCGCCACCGCCGTGGACCTGTCCTCCGTGTCCCACGCCGCTTCGCGTGAGGTGCCCATTGGCCGGGCGCTGCCGAACGTGCGGCTGTACGTGCTGGACCGTGAGCTGGCGCTCGTTCCCGTGGGAGTCCCCGGGGAGCTTTTCATCGGCGGCAGTGGCGTGGCGCGCAGCTACCTCGGCAGGCCAGAGCTGACGGCGGACCGCTTCGTGCCCTCCCCCTTCGGTGTCGGCGAGCGCCTGTACCGGACCGGCGACGTGGCCCGGTGGCGGGAGGATGGCTGCCTGGAGTACCTCGGTCGTGGCGATGCGCAGGTGAAGGTGCGCGGCATCCGCATCGAGCCGGGTGAAATCGAAGCCGTGCTCCGTGCTCATGCTTCGGTCCACGACGCCGTGGTGATGGCGCGGGAGGACGTCTCCGGCGACACGCGGCTCGTGGCCTACGTCGTGCCACGTCCAGCCCACGCCCTGGACGCGGCCACGCTGAGAGAGGACCTTCGCCGGCTGTTGCCCGAGTACATGGTCCCCTCCTCCGTCGTGTCCCTGGATGCGTTGCCGCTGACGCCCAGTGGCAAGGTGGATCGCTGGGCCTTGCCCGCGCCCGAAGCCGCGGAGCAGTCCGGAGGCCGGGATGCCGAGCCGCCCGCCACGCCCACCGAGGCGCGGCTCGTGGAGATTTGGAAGGAGCTGCTGCGCACCTCGGTGGTGGGCCGGCGGGACAACTTCTTCGAGCTGGGTGGTCACTCTCTTTTGGCGACGCGAGTCGTCGCCCGCATCCGCGAAGCCTTCGATGTGGAGCTGAGCCTCCGCACCTTCTTCGAATCGCCCACGGTGGCTGCCCTGGCCGAGCGCCTGCGCGGCGACACCGCGGGGCCGCAGCTGCCTCCCCTGATGCGTGCCTCTCGCGAAGGGGTGGTTCCGCCGTCCTTCGCGCAGCAGCGACTCTGGTTCTTGGACCAGCTCCAGCCCGGTGGGTCGGAATACAACATGTCCGCGGCGCTGCGGTTGTCGGGCCGCGTCGACGTTCAGTCATTGCGCCGCGCAGTGGATGAGCTCGTGCGGCGGCATGAAGCGCTTCGGACCACGTTCGGTGATGCGAATGGTGAGGCGCATCAGGTCATCCACCCACCGGCGCCCGTGCCGCTGGAGGTGGTGGACCTGTCGAGCCTCCCGGAGAAAGCACAGCGGGAAGCGGAGGCGTTGAAGCGCGCCACCGAGGACGCCCAGCGCCCGTTCGACCTCGCCACGGGCCCATTGCTGCGAGTGACGCTGCTGAAGCTGGAAGCGTCCGAGCACATGCTGCTGGTGTGCATGCACCACATCGTCTCGGACGGTTGGTCCATGGGCGTGCTGGTGCGGGAAGTGGCTTCGCTCTACGCGTCCTTCTGTGGGGGCAAGCCAGCCGCGTTGCCCGAGCTGCCGGTGCAGTACGCGGACTTCGCGGTGTGGCAGCGGGAGTGGCTGCGGGGCGAGGCGCTGAAGCGGCAGTTGGACTGGTGGCGGCAGCAGCTAAAGGGTGCGCCGCACGCGCTGGAGTTGCCCACGGACAAGCCGCGCCCGGCGGTGCTGAGCCACCACGGCGCGTCCGCCCCGGTGCGGCTGCCGCTGGCGCTGAGCGAAGCCGTGGAGGCGCTGGCCCAGCGAGAAGGTGCCACGCCCTTCATGGTGCTGCTGGCGGCGTTCCAAGCCGTGCTGGCCCGGCACTCCGGGCAGGACGACGTGCTGGTGGGCTCGCCCATCGCGGGCCGACGCCACGCGCAGACGGAAGGCCTGATTGGCTTCTTCGTCAACACGCTGGTGCTGCGCGCGCGGCTGTCGCCGGGGCAGAGCTTCCGTCAGTTGCTGGCGCAAGTGCGCGACACCACGCTGGGCGCCTACGAGCACCAGGACCTGCCCTTTGAGCGACTGGTGGAGGAACTCCAACCCACGAGGGACCTGGGCCGCAGTCCGTTGTTCCAGGTGCTGTTCGCCTTGCAGAACGCTCCGGACAGTGCGCTGTCCCTGCCTGAGCTGACCGTTCGAACCCTCGAGCCGGCGCACGCAGTCACCAAGTTCGAACTGGAGCTGTCGTTGACCCGGGCGCCGGGCGGCTTCCTAGGAGACCTCATCTTCAGCACCGAGCTGTTCGAGCCTGCACGGGTGGAGCGGCTGATCGCCCACCTGGCGCTGGTGCTGGATGCCGTGGTGGCCGAGCCGGAGCTCGCGACTTCCGCCCTGCCCTTGCATACGGACTCGGAGCGTCGGCGGTTGCTGGAGGACTGGAGTGGCGCCGGTGTGCGTGGCCCTCAGGCCGCGACACGGCTCAGCGCATTGCTCCACCTGCGCTTCGAGCAGCAAGCAGCGAGGACGCCGGAGGCACTCTCCGTGGTCCTGGGCGAAGAGTCCCTGACGTACGCCCAGCTCAACGCCCGGTCGAATCAGTTGGCCGCGCACCTGCGGACGCTGGGCGTAGGTCCAGAGACGCGCGTGGCGCTGTGCCTGGAGCGCTCGCCGGAGGCGGTCATCGCCGTACTGGCGGTGATGAAGGCGGGAGGCGCCTTCGTGCCCGTCGACCCTGCGGCACCGTCGCAGAGGAAGTCGTTCGTCCTCGAAGACAGCCAGGCCTCCGTGTTGGTGGCGCACCAGCAGTTCGTCGAGGACTGGCAGCCCGACGTGCGGCACCGCGTTGTTCTCGACGCGGACGCCTCGCGGCTCTCGGCGCTGCCGGCGCACGACGTCCCGGGACACTTCGTCCACGAGGACAATGCGGCCTACGTTCTCTACACGTCGGGCTCCACGGGCACGCCCAAGGGCGTCGTGGTGCAGCACCGCGCGCTGGCGACCCTGCACCACGCCACGGCGCGGGCCTTCTTTGAAGGACTGCCCGCCGGGCAACGGCTGAGCCTCAACGCGCCCCTCTACTTCGACGTCAGCTTGGGGCAACTCATCCACCTGGTGGAGGGTGGCCACTGCCTGTGCCTGGTTCCGGAGGCGACGCGGAAGGACCCAGAGGCCATGGTGGCGTGGCTGGAGGCCCAGCGCGTGGACGTGCTGGACTGCACGCCCGCGCAGTTGTCGTTGCTGCTACAGGCCGGGCTCCTGGAGCGAGCCCACGTGCCCGCCAGGATTGTGTGCGCGGGTGAGGCCATGGACGCCTCGCTGTGGCGGCGACTGGCGGAATCGGGACGGACGGAGGCGTTCAACGCCTACGGCCCCACCGAGAGCACGGTGTACGCCACCTTCGCGCCGGTGCAGCCGCTACACCGCGAGACTGCTGCCGAGCCGCTCCTGGCGGAGTCGCACCACCGGGCGGTCGTCCCTGTCATCGGCCAGCCCCTGGCTGGGACGCAGGTGTACGTGCTCGATGAGCGTCTGGCGCTGTCGCCTCAAGGGGCTGCTGGAGAGTTGTACCTCGCGGGCGAAGGGCTGGCGCGTGGCTACCTGGGCCGGCCGCACCTGACGGCGGAGCGCTTCGTTCCCAACCCCTTCTCCACCACGCCGGGTGCGAGGCTGTACCGCACGGGCGACAAGGCCCGATGGCGAGAGGACGGCACGCTGGAGTACCTGGGCCGGTTGGACTTCCAGGTGAAGCTGCGCGGCTTCCGCATCGAGCTGGGGGAAGTCGAAGCCAGCCTTCGGACGCACGCCGACATCCGGGATGCCGTTGCCCTGGTGCGCGAGGACGTGCCCGGAGACAAGCGGCTCGTGGCCTACGTCGTCGGGGCCGCTGAGTCCGGCCTCGCGCCGGAGCGGCTGCGTCAGCACCTCCAACAGCGGCTGCCCGAGTACATGGTGCCGTCCGCCTTCGTTGCACTCACGGCCCTGCCGCTGACCCCCAGTGGCAAGGTCGACCGCAAGGCGTTGCCTGTCCCCGACGCCTCGCGGATGGCTCGCGCCGCCGTCGCGGAGCCCCCTGCCACGCCGACGGAAGCGCGGCTGGTGGAGGTGTGGAAGGACGTGCTTCACGCCCCCGGGGTCGGTCGGCACGACAACTTCTTCGAACTGGGAGGTCACTCCCTGTTGGCCACGCAGGTGGTGGCTCGCATCCGCGCGGCGCTCCAGGTGGACCTGCCGCTCCGCGCGTTCTTCGAGGCCCCCACGGTGGCGGAGCTCGCCGCCCGGCTTGACGGACACGCGGGCGTCGCGAACGCCATCCCGCTGGAGCCGCTGCCTCGCACTGGCGATGGCGAAGGCACCTTCGAGGTCACGTTCGCTCAGCGGCGCTTGTGGTTCATGGAGCAGCTCCAACCCGGGCTCGCCGTCAATCACATGCCCGTGGCCTTGCGGCTGACGGGGCCCCTCGACGTGGCGCTCCTGCGACGCACCTTCACGGAGGTCGTGCGCCGCCATGAGGCGCTCCGCACCACCTTCGTATCGAAGGACGGCCAGCCCGCCCAGCGCATCCACCCGGCGCCGACCGAGTGGCCGCTGCCCGTGGAGGAACTGAGCACGCTGGACGCGCCCTCGCGCGAAGCCGCCGTCCAGAAGCGCATGAACGAGGAGGCGCACCGCGCCTTCTCGCTGGAGACCGGGCCGTTGTTCCGGACGGTGCTGCTGCGCACGGGCCCGGACGCCCACGTCCTGCTGCTGGGCATGCACCACATCGTCTCGGACGGTTGGTCCATGGGCGTGTTGGTGCGGGAGGTCGGCGCGCTGTACGAGGCGCTGGCGCTCGGCCACGAAGCCGCCCTGCCCGCGTTGGAGGTGCAGTACGCCGACTACGCCGAATGGCAGCGGCGCGTGCTGCAGGGCCCGGCGCTGGAGTCTCAACGGGACTGGTGGCGCTCGCGGCTCGAAGGGGCGCCTCCGTTGGAGCTGCCCACCGACCATGCCCGGCCGCCCATTCGCAGTGCCAGGGGCGCGACGCTCTTCTTCACCCTGCCCGCCGACCTGGTCGCCCAGCTCGAGCACGTTGGCCGGGCGAACAACGCCACCCTGTACATGGTGCTGATGTCTGGTTGGCAGGCGCTGCTGTCCCGCTACTCCGGCCAGACGGACTTCACCGTCGGCACGTCCGTGGCCGCGCGCGCGCAGCGGGAGTTGGAGGGGCTCATCGGCCTCTTCGTCAATCCGCTCACGCTGCGGTGCCGCCTCGCGGGGGATCCGTCCTTCGCGGACATCCTCGCCTCCGTTCGTGAGGAGGCGCTGGGTGCCTTCGCCCACCAGGACGTGCCCTTCGAGCAGTTGGTCGATGCCCTGGGCGGTGAGCGGGACCTGTCCCGCACGCCGTTGTTCCAGGTGCTCTTCGTGCTGCTGAGCTCGGACCTCCAGGCCCCAGCGTTGCCGGGTGTGGACGTGCAGGTGCTCCCGCACGCGACGGACACGGCCCGGTTCGACTTGACGCTGTCGCTCATGGCGCGGGACGGAGGCCTCGAGGGGCAGCTCGAATACAGCCTGGACCTCTTCACGGAGGACACCGCGCGTCGGATGGTCGAGCATCTGCGCGTCCTGCTGACGGCCCTGGGAGAAGGCGTCCTGGAGCGGCGGCTCAGTGAACTCCCGTTGATGGATGGACGGGAGCGCGAGCAGGTGCTTTCGGCGTGGAACGACACGCAGGTCGCGTACCCCCAGGACGCGACGATTCCGTCCCTGTTCGTGGAGCAGGCCGCGCGGACGCCTCGAGCGGTGGCCGTGGAGCACGACGGACGCACGCTGACGTACGCGGAGCTGGATGCGCGCTCCAACCAGCTCGCCCGCCACCTGCGCGCGTTGGGCATCGGGGCCGAGTCGCGCGTCGGCGTCTTCATGCACCGCGGGCTCGACCTGCTGGTGGGGCTGCTGGGCATTCTCAAGGCGGGCGGCTGCTACGTGCCGCTCGACCCGGCGTACCCGGCGCAGCGGCTGGCCTTCATGGCGGATGACGCGGGCGTCTCCGTCGTGCTCACCGAGGTGGCGCTGGAGGACGAACTTCCCGCGGGGGCGCAGCTCGTCGTGAGCCTGGACGCGGACTGGGCGCAGGTCGCCCTGCAGTCCGACGCGCCTGTCACGGACTCGCGCGTGGGCGCGGAGCAGCTCGCGTACATCACCTACACTTCGGGCTCCACGGGGACGCCGAAGGGCGTGGCCATTCCCCACCGAGGTGTGGTGCGCCTGCTCGTCGGTTCGCGCTTCGTGGACCTGGGGCCCGACGAGGTGGTGCTCCAACTGGCGCCCCTGGCCTTCGATGCCTCCACGTTGGAGATCTGGGGTGCGCTGCTTCACGGCGCCCGGCTGGTGCTGCATCCCCAGCGGACGCCGGACCTCGCGGAGCTGGGGCAGGCGCTCCAGCGGCACCGTGTTTCGGTGCTCTGGCTGACGGCGGCCCTCTTCGACCAGATGCAGCAGCATCAACCGGAGGCGTTGGGGCGAGTGCCCCAGTTGCTCGCTGGCGGCGATGTGCTCCCGGCGGAGCGTGTCCGCGAGCGGCTGGCTCAGGGCGTCGGACTGGTGAACGGCTACGGCCCCACGGAGGGCACCACCTTCAGTGCCTGCCATCGCCTGCGGCCTGGGGACGCCGTGGGGAACTCGGTCTCCATTGGCCGGCCCATCGCGAACACCCAGGTGTACCTGCTCGACGCGGGGATGCGGCCCGTTCCCGTGGGTGTGCCCGGCGAGGTGTTCATCGGCGGCGACGGCCTGGCGCGGGGCTACCTTGGCAACGCCACGCTCACCGCCGAGCGCTTCGTGCCCTCACCGTTCGGCCCGTCGGGCTCGCGGCTTTACCGGTCCGGAGACCGGGCGCGGTGGTTGCCGGATGGCACGCTCCAGTTCCTGGGCCGCGCCGACTTCCAGGTGAAGCTGCGCGGCTTCCGCATCGAGCTGGGCGAAGTGGAGACCGCGCTGCGGCTCCATCCCTCGGTGGAGTCCTCCGTCGCGCTGGTGCGCGAGGACGCGCCTGGGGACAAGCGGCTGGTGGCGTATGTGACGCCGGACGACGTGGACACGGCGGCGCTGCGCGAACACCTGCGCCAGCGGCTCCCCGAGTACATGGTGCCCTCGGCCCTGGTTCCATTGCCTTCCCTGCCCCTGTCCTCCAACGGCAAGGTGGACCGGAAGGCACTTCCGCCGCCGGACCTGTCGTCAGGGGCGGCGGACGAGGTGGACGTGGCCGCGCTGCCCTTGCTTCAGCAGCAACTGGCGGCGCTCTTCCGTGAGGTGCTCCGAGTGGAGCGAATCCGCCCGCAGGACGACTTCTTCGAGCTCGGCGGCCACTCCTTGCTGGCCACGCAGTTGGTGACGCGGGTCCGGACGGAGCTCGGCGTCGAGGTCCCGCTGCGGACGCTCTTCGAGGCGCCGACGCTCGCCGGGCTGGCGGAGCGCATCGAGTCGTTGATGATGCAGTCGTCGCGCGCGTCCATGCCGCCCTTGCTGCCGGTGCCTCGCGGCTCCGAGCCGTTGCCGGTGTCCTTCGCGCAGCAGCGACTGTGGTTCCTCGCGCAGCTCCAGAAGGGCCAGGCCATCTACAACGTGCCCTTCGCCCTGAAGTTGACGGGCCCCCTGGATGTGGCCGCGCTGCGGAGCACCTTCGCGGAGCTGGTCCGACGGCATGAGGTCCTCCGCACCACGTTCTCAGCGCGTGACGGACTCCCCGCGCAGCGGATTCACGCCGCCCCGGAGCAGTGGCCGCTGCCCGTGGAGGACCTGTCCTCGTGGGAGGCGACGTCCCGGGACGCGCGGTTGCGTCAGCGCGTGGTGGAGGAAGCGCACCACGCGTTCGACCTGACCACGGGGCCGTTGCTCCGCACGGTGCTGCTGCGCATGGACGCGGAGGTGCATGTCCTGCTGCTGTGCCTACATCACATCGTCTCGGATGGCTGGTCCATGGGCGTGCTGATGCGAGAGGTCGCCGCCCTCTACGCCGCGTTCCATGAAGACGCGGCCTCACCCCTGCCGCCGCTGCCGGTGCAGTACGCGGACTTCGCGGCGTGGCAACGGGAGTGGGTGCGCGGCGAGGGCATCCAGGCCCAACTCGCGGAGCTGCGGGAGCATCTCCAGTCCGCGCCTGCCTTGGAGGTGCACGGCGACCTCGGACGGCCCGCGGCACGCACGGCCCGCGGGGCGAGCCTCTCCTTCTCGTTGCCTCCCGAGCTCGCGACGGCGCTGAACGCCGTCGCCCGAGAGCAACGCGCCACCCTCTTCATGGTCCTGCTGGCGGCGTACGAGACGCTCCTGTCCCGGTACTCGGGGCAGGACGACTTCTGCGTGGCCAGTCCCATCGCCAACCGGACTCGGGCGGAGCTGGAGCCGTTGATCGGCTTCTTCGTCAACACGTTGGTGCTGCGGGCCCGGCTGAACGGCGCGCCCACCTTCGCGGAGCTGGTGGCCCGGGTTCGCGAGGAGTCGCTCGCCGCGTACGTGCGGCAGGACGTGCCTTTCGACCGGTTGGTGGAGGCCATCGGAGGTGAGCGTGGTGGAGGCCGGACGCCGCTCGTCCAGGTGATGTTCATCCTCCAGAACGCGCCCATGCAGCCGCCGTCATGGCCGGGCGTGGAACTCGAGCTGTTGGACGCGGCGACGGAGACGGCCCGGCTCGACCTCACGCTCTCCATGATGGAGCTGCGTGACGGCAGCCTGGATGGCACGTTGGAGTTCAGCCTGGACCTGTTCACGCCGGAGGCCGCCGAGCGGCTGGTCCGCCACTTCCAAACGGTGCTGGAGGCCGTGGTCCAGGACCCGCACGCACCGCTTCACGAGTTGACGATGTTGCCGGACACCGAGCGGGTGCAGTTGCTGAAGACGTTCCAGGGACGGCGGGAGGAGTACCCGGAAGGGGAAACCCTGCACGGGTTGGTCGAGGCGCAGGCCGAGCGGACGCCGGACGCGGTGGCGGTGACGTTCGAGTCGGAGCACGTGACGTACCGGGAGCTGGAGGCGCGTGCGAACCAGGTGGCGCACCACCTGCGTGGAATGGGCGCGGGTGCCGAGTCGCTGGTGGGCGTGTGCCTGGAGCGCTCGGTGGACATGGTGGTGGCGCTGCTGGGCGTGCTGAAGGCGGGCGCGGCGTACGTGCCGCTGGACCCGACGTATCCGCGGGAGCGGCTCACGGGGATGCTGGAGGACAGCGGCGCGACGGTGGTGCTGACGCACGAGCGGCACCGTGACGTGCTGGCGGAGGCCCCCGCGCGGGTCGTGCTGCTGGATGCGCAGCGAGCCGAGGTGTCGCGGCATCCGGTGACGCGGCTGACGGTGCCTCAGGTGGGGCCGGAGGCGCTGGCGTACGTCATCTTCACGTCGGGAAGCACGGGCCGCCCCAAGGGCGCGATGAACTCACACCGTGCCATCGTCAACCGGCTGCGGTGGATGCGGCATGAGCCCACGCTGGGCCGCGAAGACGTGCTTCTGCAGAAGACGCCCTTCAGCTTCGACGTCTCGGTGTGGGAGTTCTTCTGGCCGTTGTTGATGGGCGCGAGGCTGGTGGTGGCGAAGCCCGGAGGCCACCAGGACCCGGCGTACCTGGTGAAGGTGCTGAAGGAGGAGCGCGTCAGCACGGTGCACTTCGTGCCTTCCATGCTGCGCGCCTTCCTGGATACGCCCGGGCTCGAGGGGCTGAGCGACTTGCGCCGGGTGATGTGCACCGGTGAGGCGTTGGACCCGGAATTGGTGAAGAAGGCGCACGCGCGACTGCCGGACGCGGTGGAGGTCTACAACTTCTACGGCCCCACGGAAGCGGCGGTGGAAGTCAGCTACTGGCATTGCCCTCGTGACGCGCGGCTACAGCGGGTCCTCATCGGCGCGCCCATGTCGAACACAGTGCTGTACGTGTTGGACAAGGACGGTCAGCTGGCGCCTGTCGGCATTCCGGGCGAGCTGCACATCGGCGGCGCGCAGGTGGGCCGTGGGTACCGGCGGCGGCCGGAGCTGACGGCCGAGCGCTTCATCCCGGACGCCTTCAGCGGCGTACCGGGCGCGCGCCTGTACTGCACCGGCGACATGGCGAGGTGGTTGCCGGACGGAACGGTGGAGTACCTGGGCCGGACGGACTTCCAGGTGAAGCTACGCGGCTTCCGCATCGAGCTGGGCGAAATCGAAGCGGTCCTCCGAAGCCACCCCGGTGTGAGCGACGCGGTGGCGGTCGTCCGTGAGGAGACGGTGGGAGATGCGCGACTCATCGCCTATGTGACGGGAAACGCCGACTTGGACGTGGCCGCCGTGCGCGCACTGAGCGCGGAGAAGCTCCCCGCCTACATGGTGCCCTCCGCGGTGATGCTGCTTCCGGCCCTGCCCCTGACTGTCAGTGGCAAGGTGGACCGGAAGGCGCTCCCCGCCCCTACCGTCGCCGCCACCGCTTCGGCTCCGAAGCCCGCCGTGAAGGAGCGCCTGACGCCGTTCCAGCAGCGCGTCGCGGGCATGTTCCGCGAGCTGCTCCGCGTGGAGCACGTGGGCCTGCACGACGACTTCTTCGCCCTGGGAGGTCACTCGCTGCTGGCGACGCAGCTCGTCTCGCGGGTGCGCGCGATGTTCGGCGTGGAGCTGGAGCTTCACGCGCTCTTCGATGCCTCGACGGTCGCGCGAGTCACCGAGCTCGTCGAGGAGGGCATGCTCTTCCGCGCCGCGCCCGCACAACAAGGCCCCCAGCTCCGGCCTGTCCCTCGGGACGGGGCGATGCCGCTGTCCTTCGCCCAGCACCGGCTGTGGGTGTTGGACCAGCTCCAGCCCGGGAGCAGCAACTACAACGTCTCCGGCGCCTTGCGCCTGGACGGCGTGCTGGACGTGGAGGCCTTGCGTCAGGCGCTGTCCTGGCTGGTCACCCGTCACGAGTCGCTGCGCACCACCTTCGAGTTGAGGGGCGAGGCCCCGGTCCAGGTCATCCAGGGGCCCTCGGCCTGGACGCTCCCGCTGACCTCCCTCACCCACCTGCCCGTGGGCGACCGGGAGTTGGAGGCGCAGCGGTTCGCCTCCGAAGAAGCGGGTCGGCCCTTCGACCTGAGCCAGGGGCCGCTGCTGCGCACGCACCTGCTCGAACTGGAACCGGAGCTCCACGTCCTGGTGCTCGTCATGCACCACATCGTGTCGGACGGCTGGTCGTTGGCCATCATGGTCCGCGAGGTGGCCCTGGCCTACGAGGCCTTCTCCCAGAAGAAGGCACCGGGGCTGCCTCCGCTGCCGGTCCAGTACGCGGACTACGCGGTGTGGCAGCGGCAGTGGCTCCAGGGCGACACTTTCGAATCGGAGGTCTCATGGTGGAAGCAGCAGCTCCAGGGGGCGCCGCAGGTCCTGGACTTGCCCACTGACAAGCCGCGACCGTCGCTCCGCTCGCAGTTCGGTGAGCTCCACCCCCTCCATGTCCCGAAGGAGGTCGTGGATCCCTTCCTCGCGCTCGCGAAGCAGGCCGGGGTGACGCCCTTCATGGCGCTGCTCGCCGCGTGGCAGGTGCTGCTGGCCCGGTACAGCCGGCAGGAGGACCTGCTCGTGGGCTCCCCCATCGCCGGGCGCCGCCACGGTGACCTGGAGGGCCTCATCGGCTTCTTCGTCAACACGCTGGTGTTGCGCGCCAGAGTGCGGCCGGGAGACTCGTTCCGCGCCCTGCTCGCGCAGGTCCGGGACACGACGCTGGGCGCCTACGCCCATCAAGAGCTGCCCTTCGAGCGGCTCGTGGAGGCGATGCAGCCCCAGCGAGACCTGGGCCGCACGCCGCTGGTCCAGGTCCTCTTCTCGCTCCAGAACACGCCCACGGAAGTGCTCCGTGCGCCGGGCCTGACGCTGCGCCCGATGGAAGTCGAGAACGCCACCGCGCGCTTCGACCTGGGCCTGGTGCTGTCGGAGGGCCCGGACGGCCTCCGCGGCGTCATCGAATACAGCACCGACCTGTACGAGGTCGCGACCGTCCGCCGGATCGCCGGTCACTTCCAGGCGCTCCTCGCCTCGGCGGCCGCCGCGCCCGAGCGCCCGCTTTGGACGCTGGACCTGCTCACGCCGTCCGAGCGCGAGCAGGTGCTGGTGACCTGGAACGCCACCACGAAGCCGTACCCGTCCGACGTCTCCGTCGCGGAGATGTTCGCGCGTCACGCCACCTTGCGGCCCTCCGCCATCGCGCTGGAGGCGGGCGACACGGTCCTGACGTACGGACAACTCGACGCCCGGGCCAACCAGCTGGCGCACCTGCTGCGCTCCGAGGGCGTGGGCCCCGAGGTCCTCGTGGCCGTGTGCCTGGAGCGCAGCCCTGGCTGGGCCGTCGCGCTGCTGGCCGTCCTCAAGGCCGGGGGCGCCTACGTTCCTTTGGACGCGTCGTTCCCCACCCAGCGGTTGACCGCGATGTTGGAGGACGCCCCGCCGCGCCTGCTGCTCACGTCGCGTGAGCTGCGCGAGAGGCTCCGCTTGCCCGAGCAGGACCTCCGGACGTTGTTCCTGGAGGAGCTGGACCTATCGGCCATGCCCGAGGCGGCGTTGGCGGAATCGGGCGCGGGGGCGCGCCAGCTCGCCTACGTCATGTTCACGTCCGGGAGCACCGGGCGTCCCAAGGGCGTGGGCGTCGAGCATCGGAGCCTGCTGCGCGTCGTCTACAGCGAGCCCCACTCCGGCATCGGCGTCCGGGAGACGAGCCTCCACCTGTCGCCCACGGCCTTCGACGGCTCGGTGCTCGAACTCTGGGCACCGCTGCTGAATGGTGGACGGCTGGTGCTCTATCCGGAGGGCGCGCTACCCAGCGACTTGGACCGCCTGGAGCAGGTCGTGGAGCGGCACCGCGTGACGTTCGCCCACTTCTCGACGGGCCTCTTCACCCAGGCCGTGGAGCACCGGCCCTCGCTGCTCCAGAAGCTGAGGACCGTCGAGGTGGCCGGCGACGTGCTGTCCGCGCCGCACACCCGCCGCGCGCTGGCGAACGCTCCGGGCCTCACGGTCATCAATGGTTATGGGCCGACGGAGAACACCGTCGCCACCACGACCTTCGCCATGACGGAGGCCTCGCAGGTGGGGGCCTCGGTCCCCATTGGCGGGCCCCTCCACAACACGCGGACGTACGTGCTGGACGCGAAGCTCCAGCCCGTTCCGGTGGGCGTGCCGGGCGAGCTGTTCATCGGCGGCGATGGCCTCGCGCGCGGCTACGTCTCCCGCCCGGACCTCACGGCGGAGCGCTTCGTCCCCCACCCCTTCGCCACCCAGCCCGGTGAGCGGCTCTACCGGACCGGAGACATCGCTCGCTGGCGCCCGGACGGGCTGCTGGAGTTCGTGGGCCGCACGGACCAGCAGGTGAAGGTGCGCGGCTTCCGAATCGAGCTGGCGGATGTCGAAGCCGGACTCCGGGCCCTGCCGGGCGTGGTGGAGGCCGCGGCCGTGGTGCGTGAGGACACCCCGGGCGACAAGCGCCTGGTGGCCTATGTCATGGGCGCGGGTTCCACGCCGCTGGACGCGGCGGCCCTGCGCGCCGGCATGCGCGAGCGGCTCCCCGAGTACATGGTGCCGTCCTTCTTCGTGGTCCTCCCGGAGCTGCCCCTGAACACCAGCGGCAAGGTGGACCGGAAGGACCTGCCCGCGCCGGACCGCGTGTCCACCGGCCGCGAAGGCCGCTTCGTGGAGCCCGCGAGCCCGCTGGAGTCCCAACTCGCGAGCCTGTGGGCCCGGGAGCTGGGCACCGAGCGCATCGGCGTCCACGACCACCTCTTCGATGACCTGGGCGGCACGTCCTTGTCGGTGGTCCGCATCTCGGCGCGCCTGCGCGAGGCGCTGGCCCGTGACCTCCCCGTGGTGTGGCTGTTCGAGCACCCCACCGTGCATCGGCTCGCGCGCATCCTGGAGTCGGACTCGCGGGGTGCGCCCACCGCGCAGCCGTCGAGCGAGGCGCCCGCGCGGGCCGCGGCTCCCGAGCCCGAGGCCACGCGCGAACCGGCGCGGCCCGCCTCTGTCTCCGGCGCTGTCGCCATCATCGGCATGTCGGGCCGCTTCCCGGGCGCGGACTCGGTCCAGGCCTTCTGGAAGAACCTGCGCGAGGGCGTCGAGTCCATCTCCCGCTTCTCCCCCGAGGAGGTGGAGCGGCTGCCGGGGCTGCCGGAGGGCGTGGAGCTGTCCCAGCACCCCGACTTCGTGCCAGCGGGCGGCGTGGTGGACAACATCGACGCGTTCGACCCGGGGTTCTTCGACGTGTCGCTCCGGGAGGCGCAGTGGATGGACCCGCAGCAGCGGCTCTTCCTCCAGTGCGCGTGGGCGGCGCTGGAGGACGCCGGCGTGGACCCGGAGCGGTTCCCGGAGGCCATCTCGCTCTATGCGGGGGCCATTGACTCCGGGTACACCGAGGCCGTTCACGCGACGGTGCCCCTCGACGGCGCCGCGCTGTTCGAAATCTACGGCACCACCACGCACGACAGCCTGGCCACGAAGACGTCGTTCAAGCTGGGGCTCACCGGTGAGAGCGTGCTCGTCCACACGGCGTGCTCCACGGGCCTGGTCGCGGTCCACCTCGCCTGCCAGAACCTGCTGGCGGGACAGTCCGGCGTGGCCATGGCGGGCGCGACGCGCATCGCGGTGCCCCAGCGCACGGGCTACGTCTACCAGGAGGGGCTCATCCATTCGCCGGATGGGCACTGCCGCAGCTTCGACGCCAAGGCGAAGGGCACCGTCATCGGGAGCGGCGTCGCGTGTGTCGTGCTCAAGCGGCTGGAAGACGCGCAGCGTGACGGCGACGCCATCTACGCCGTCATCAAGGCCAGCGCGACGAACAACGACGGCCGCCACAAGTCCAGCTACATGGCGCCCAGCGTGCAGGGCCAGACGGCGGTCATCCAGCAGGCGCTCGCCCGTTCCGGCGTGAAGCCGCGGGACATTGGCTACGTGGAAGCCCACGGCACGGCGACGCCGCTGGGCGACCCCATTGAAGTCACGGCGCTCCAGCGGGCGTACGGCCTGGGCGCGGAGCACCGGGGCACCATCGCCCTGGCCTCCCTCAAGAGCAACGTCGGGCACCTGGACACGGTGGCCGGGCTCGCGGGCCTCATCAAGGTCGCGCTGTCCCTGCACCATGGCGAGGTCCCGCCCAGCCTGCACTTCGAGCGCCCCAACCCGCAGATCGCTTTCGACTCCGGTCCCTTCTTCGTCAACACCACCCTCCGGCCGTGGCCGAGGGGCGAGGCGCCGCGGTTCGCGGCTGTCAGCTCCTTCGGCATTGGTGGCACCAACGCCCACGCCGTGCTCGAGGAGTCTCCCGTGGCCCACAGTGGCTCTACCACCCGATCGCATCAGGTCGTCACCTTGTCGGCGAGGACCCCCGAGGCACTGGAGGCGGCGACCCAGCAGCTCGCCGCGCACGCCGAAGCGCACGCCGGGAGTCTGTCCCTGCCGGACATCGCCTTCACGCATGCGCTGGGGCGCAAGGGCTTCGAGGTCCGGCGCAGCGTGGTGGCGCGCGACGCCGAGGACCTGGCGCGCGTGCTGCGCAAGCCGTACACGCCCGTGCGGCTCAAGCCGGATGACCTGGTGCGGGGACGCCGCGTGGCCTTCATCTTCCCCGGCCAGGGGGCGCAGCAGGCCGGCATGGGACGCGAGCTGTACGAAGCGGAGCCCGCGTTCCGCGGCGCCGTGGACGCGAGCCTGTCGCTGCTCGACCCGGGCCTGCGTGCGCGTGTCCGGGGCCTGATGCTGGCCGCATCGAGCGAGGACGCGGAGGTCGCGGCCTGGCTGGCCGATACCCGCGTGGCGCTGCCCGCGCTGTTCATCCTGGAGTCCGCCCTGGCGCGGATGTGGATGGCCTGGGGCCTGAAGCCGCATGCCGTGCTGGGCCATAGCTTCGGCGAGTACGCGGCGGCGCACCTGTCGGGGGTGCTGTCCCTGGAGGACGGGCTCCGGCTCGCGGTGGCGCGTGGTGAGCTGATGCACCGCATGCCCCCGGGCGCCATGCTCGCGGTGGCGCTGCCGGAGGCGCAGGTCCGTCCGATGCTGACCGGCAGGTTGTCCCTGGCCGCCATTAACGGGCCGGACCGGTGCGTCGTCGCGGGGCCCATTCCGGAGGTGGAGCGCCTCCAGGCCGCGCTGAAGCAGCAGGACGTGGGCGCCGTCCGGATGCCCGCGCCCCACGCCTTCCATTCGGCTGACGTGGAGCCGCTGATGCCCGCGATGGCGGGCGTGGTGGCCTCGCTGAAGCGAGAGGAGCCGACGCTGCGCTACGCCTCCAGCGTCACCGGACGCTGGGCGCAGCCGGGCATGCTGGCCCGGCCCGAGTACTGGGCCGACCAGATGCGCGAGCCGGTGCGGTTCCTGGACGCGGTGGGCTCACTGCTGGAAGACGGGTGCAGCCTGTTGCTCGAGGTCGGCCCCGGGCAGGACCTGACGCCGTTGGTGCGGGCCTGCCTGGGCGCGGACAAAGCGCGGGTCAAGGCCGTGGCGACCCTGCGCAGGGGCGGAGCGACGCCGGAGCACGCGAGTCTGCTCGGCACGGTGGGTGAGCTTTGGACGCTGGGCGTGCCGTTGGAATGGAGCGCGTTCTACCGGCATGAGCAGCGCCAGCGGCTGCACCTTCCGAGCTACCCCTTCCAGGAGAAGCGCTGCTGGGTGGAGGCGCCGAAGCCTGGCGCCGCGACCGTGGCGCGAGGGGTGCCCATGGCGCCACCTGCTCATTCGGCGGCACAGGCTCATTCGGAGCCTCAGCCCTCCCCCTGGCACCCAGCACACTCTGGGGCCCACGCTCAGCCTGCTCTTCAGGTTCACTCAGCCCATCAGGTCCAATCGGTTCCTCCGGCCCACCTGACGCATGGGCCCGCGCCGCGCACCGACGCGGTCAGCGCCGAAGCGTCCCGGAGCGGGAGTTCGCCGGTCGCGGGAGCCGCGCACCACCTCGTGCCAGGAACTCACGGTGTGAGCACGGAGCGTTCCCCCGCAAGTGAGGGCGACCTCCCCGTTCGCGAGGACTCGCCACGCGGGGACATCGAGGAGCGGCTCGCCGCGTTGTGGCGGGACCGCCTCGGCGTGGAGTTCGTCGGGCGGGACGACAACTTCCTGGAGATTGGCGGCAACTCGCTGATGGCGGCCCAGTTGCTCAACCAGGTCCGGAGCACCTTCGGCGTCCAGCTCCCCCTGGCCGCCTTGTTCGAGGCCCCCACGGTCGCGGGGATCGCGGAGCGACTCGTTCCCTTGCTGAGCAAGGCGCCCGCGACGACGGAGGCCGTGCGGATGCTGCCCATCGCGCCGCGTCCGCGCACGAAGACGCTGCCGCTCTCGTTCGTCCAGGAGCGGGTCTGGCGGCTGGAGCAGCACCTCCCCGGCCTCTCCGCCTACAACATCCCGTTCGTCCTGCGGCTCGAAGGCGCCATCGACACGAGGTTGCTCGAACGCTGCGTGCAGGAGGTCGTCCGCCGCCACGAAGCCCTGCGCACCACCTACGAAGAGGTGGACGGCCAGCCCGTGCAGCGGTTCCACGCGGAGATGCACGTCCCGCTGGTCCAGGTCGCGCTGACGGGACCGAAGGAGCACCGCGAGGCCGAGGCCATGCGCCTGGCTCGCGAGGACGCTGCGGCCCCCTTCGACCTCGTGAACGGCCCGGTCGTCCGGACCACGCTGCTCGAACTGGACACCCAGCACTACATGCTGCTGGGCAACATCCACCACGTCGTCTGCGACACCCTCTCCATCTCCCTCTTCATCAACGAGGTGTTCCAGCACTACGTCGCCTTCCAGCAGGGTCTTCCCGCACCGCTCCCGCCGCTCCCCGTGCAGTACGCGGACTTCGGCGCGTGGCAGCGGCAGGTCTTCGAGGAGGGGTTGCTCCAGGACGAGCAGGAGCAGTGGTGGCGTCAGCGCCTCACCGCGCTGCCGAAGCACCTGGGCCTTCCCACCGACCGGCCGAGGCCCGCCGTCTGCCCGCTCACCTCGGCGCGCATCCACGTGGAGTTCACGCCCGCGCTCTCGCAGGCGCTGCTCGCCTTCGGCAAGCGCGAGGGCTTCACGGCGTACATGGTGCTGCTGGCGGCGTGGAAGGCGCTGTTGCACCGCTACAGCGGGCAGACGGACATCATCGTCGGGACGCCCATCGCCAACCGGACGCGGCCGGAGCTGCTGCCGCTCATCGGGTATGTGGCCCACTCCGTGGCCTTCCGGGTGAGCTTCTCGGATGACCCGTCGTTCACCACGCTGCTGCACCGCGTGCGGCAGGAGGTCAACGAGGTCCAATCCCGTCCCGACGTGCCCTTCGAGTACCTCGTGGCGGCGCTGGTTCCCGGCAAGGACATTGGCCGTGAGCGCATCATGGATTCGCTCTTCGTCTTCCACGCGAACGAGCAGGTCGGCGGCGCCGGGCTGGCGCTGACCGGCGTCAAGGGCTCGGCGGTGGAAGTCCCGGACGCGCCCGTCCAGTGGGGCGGAACGCTGGGTGATTTGACCCTGGTGCTGGGTGACAACGCGGGCCGCATCCACGGCGCGCTGGAGTACGCCACCGAGCTGTTCGACGAAGCCACCGTTCACCGGATGGGCGAGCACCTACAATCGCTGCTCGCCTCGGCGCTGGCCCAGCCCACCGAGCACGTCTCCCGCCTGAACCTCGTCACCGAGACGGACCGGAAGACGTGGCCGTCGCCCCGGTCGAGGCCGGTCTCCACGTCCGTGCCCGCCCTGCTGGCGGAGCGCGCAGCGAGGCAACCGCAGGCCCTGGCAACGGTGCAAGGCACCACCCAGTGGACGTGGGCGACGCTGGCTGAGCGCGCCCGCGCGGTCGCCACGCGCTTGGGGGCCTTGGGCGTCCGCGCGGGTGAACCCGTGGCGGTGTGCCTGCCGCCTTCGCCCGAGAAGCTGGCGGTGCTGTGGGGCGTGCTCGAAGCGGGCGCGGCCGTGGTGACGCTGGGCGCTTCCGAGCTCGGCACGCTCTCCGACTACGCGCCGGAAGGCTCCCGGGTGCCGGTGCTCGTCACCCAGAAGAACGTGACGACCTCCGCCCGATTGGACGCGGCGCGGACCGTGTTCCTCGACGACGCCTGGGCGTCCTCGGGTGCCCGAGGCGCGGTGGAGCATCCCACCGTGGACTCGCTGGCGTGGATTCTGCCCGCCGGGAAGAGGGACCAGGCCGCTTGGGCCCTGGACCATCACGGGCTCGCGGCGTTCTTCGAAGGGCTCGACGCGCGGCTTCATCCCGCGGAAGGCACCACGTGGCTGGCGGCGACGGACGGCGCGGCGGACCGCCCGGAGCTGGAGACCCTGTGGGCGCTGTCACGCGGCCTGCGCGTGGCGTTCCCCTCCGCGCAGGTGACGGAGCGGCTGGTCCGGTTGCACTCCGGCGGCCCGCGCCAGGGCGCCATGGACGTGAGCCTGCTCTACTTCGCCAACGACGAGGACTCGCTCTCGGGGCCCAAGTACGAGCTGCTGATTGAAGGCTCGAAGTTCGCGGACGCGCACGGGTTCTCGGCGGTGTGGACGCCGGAGCGTCACTTCCACTCGTTCGGTGGGCTCTATCCCCAGCCCGCGGTGGTGGCGGCGGCGCTGGCCACCGTGACGCGCAACCTGCGGCTGCGCTCCGGCAGCGTGGTGCTCCCGCTGCACGACCCGATGCAGATCGCCGAGCAGTGGTCGGTGGTGGACAACCTGTCCGGTGGCCGCGTGGGCCTGTCGGTGGCCACGGGCTGGCATGTGGCCGACTTCTCCTTCGCGCCGGAGAACTTCGAGGACCGCCGCAACATCCTGATGCGGCACCTCCAAACGCTGCGAGCCCTGTGGCGTGGCGAGAAGCTCCGCCGCACGGGTGGCGGCGGCGTGGCGGTGGAGGTCGGCCTGCGTCCCCGGCCCGTCCAGGCCGAGCTGCCCGTGTGGCTCACGGCGGCCAGCAGCCCGGAGACGTTCCGGCTCGCGGGCGAGGTGGGCGCGGGCGTGCTCACCGGTCTGTTGACGCAGTCGCTCGAGGACTTGAAGCCGAAAGTGGCGCTCTACCGCGAGGCCTGGCGCCGCAATGGCCACCCGGGCCGCGGCCACATCACGTTGATGCTCCACACGTTCATCGGCGACGACGAGCAGGACGTCCTGCACACCGTCCGCAAGCCGCTGCTGCGTTACTTCCGGAGCTCGGCGGAGATCGCCGCGTCGCTGCTGGCGGCCCAGGGCTTCCAGGGCGAAATCGACAAGGTGTCCGAGGCCGACCTGGAGGCCATGCTGGAGCACACCTTCGAGCACCACGCCAAGGGCACGGGGCTCATCGGCACCGTGGAGAGTGGCCTGCGGCGGATGGAACTGGTCCGTGGCTCCGACGTGGACGAGGTGGCCTGCCTCATCGACTTCGGCCTGGAGACGCCGGTGGTGATGGAGGGGCTGCGCCGGCTGGCCACGCTGCGCGAGCGCATGGAGCAGGCCGCTGACCGTCAGCGAGAGCACGTGCGCGTGGAGGCCGGCCAGGGCGTGGAGGAGCTGCTGGAGCTGGCGCGTCAGTCCGGCGCGGTGATGCTCCAGGCGTCGGCGCGCCTGGCCCGCACGCTCGCGGAGCTCCCGAAGGCCCGCGAGGCGCTGAAGCCCGTGGGCGCGGTGGTGCTCGAAGGTGCTTCGTCGGAGCTGGCCCGTTCCTTGGTGGAGGTCTCCGAAGCCAAGGTGCTGCTCGCGGGCGACGTGTCCGAGGGCGCCCTGTTGCCGCGCACGCCGAACGAGCGCATCCCGGACGGGCTTCAGGCCTGGGTGCTGGACGCCGCCGGAATGCCCGTGCCGCCCGGCATCGTCGGTGAGCTGGCGTTGGAAGGCGCCGGGTTGCCGGGGCGGCTGTGGCGCGCGGGGGAGGAGGAGCATCGCCGGCTGGTGCCCCACCCGGCCCGCGCGAGTGCCCGTCTCTTCCGCACCGGCCGCCACGCCCGAATCCGGATGGATGGCCGCGTGGAGCCCGTGACGCTTCCAGCCTCGCAGGTCATCAAATCGCCAGCGACGCGGCCCTCGAACGCCGGCGCGAAGCCGCGGGTGTCCGAGCCGGTCGCGACGGTGCCCACCGCGCCGCCCGCGATTTCACGCGTGTCCAGGGACCGTCCGCTGCCGCTCTCGTTCGCGCAGCAACGACTCTGGTACCTCCAGCAGCTCGACCCGGACAACACGGCCTACAACAACGGCTCCAGCTTCCGGCTGGTGGGCGCGCTGGACACCGAGGCGCTCCGGGCCGCGGTGAATGAAATGGTGCGGCGGCACGAGGTCCTGCGCACCACGTATGCGCTGACCGAAGGCGGCGCCGTGCAGGTCATCCACCCCGAGGTCACCCTGCCCTTGCCGGTGGAAGACGTCCCGGGCGCCACGGCGGAGGAGCGGGAGGCGGAGATGCTGCGCCGCTGCCATGCGCTGGGCGCCGAGCCCTTCGACCTGGAGCGAGGCCCCGTCATCCGGGCGTTGCTGCTGCGGATGGGCCCCGAGGAGCACGTCCTCAGCCTGATGCAGCACCACGTCATCTCCGACGCCTGGGGCACGCTCGTCGTGGGCCAGGAGCTGTCCGTGCTCTACCCGTGCTTCAGCGCGGGCCTCGAGTCGCCCCTGCCGCCGCTGCCGGTGCAGTACGCGGACTACGCGGTGTGGCAACGCGAGTGGCTGGAAGGCGCGGTCATGGACGCGCAGGTTCAGTGGTGGAAGTCGGAGCTGGCGGGCGTCTCCGCGCTGGAGCTGCCCACGGACCGGCCTCGGCCCGCGGTGCAGTCGTACGCCGGTGGGTCCTGCTCGTTCCTGATTCCGTCCGAGGTGACGGAGCCGCTGCTGGCCTTCGGCCGGCGTGAAGGCGCCACGTCGTTCATGGTCCTGCTGGCGCTATTCCAGGCCGTGCTGGGCCGCACGGCCGGTCAGGATGACTTCGCGGTGGGCATCCCCATCGCGGGCCGCACACGGCCGGAGGTGGAGGGACTGCTGGGGTGCTTCGTGAACACGCTCGCGATGCGTTCACGCCTGTCGGGTGGTCCGTCGTTCCGGGAGTTGCTCTCGCGGGTGAAGCGGCAGTCGCTCGAGGCGTTCACGAATCAGGACGCGCCTTTTGAGCGCGTCATCGAGGCGCTGCAGCTTCCTCGGGACCAGAGCCGGACGCCGGTCTTCCAGGCCGTGCTGAACGTGGTCAACACGCCCATGGTGGACGTGGCGCATCAGTCGCTGCAGCTCAGCCAGATCTCGCTTCCCGCGGACTCGTCCAAGTTTGATTTGAGCCTGGAACTCCTCGAGAACAAGAGCGAGCTGAACTGCCGGTTCGAGTACGCGTCCGCGCTCTTCGATGCGGACACGATGGAGCGCCTCGCGCAGCATCTGGTCGAACTCGCGCGGCGGGTCGTGGCGTTCCCGGACCTCCCCCTGACCCGTGTTCCTCTCTTCACCGAGGCCGAGCGGGCGCAGGTTGTGAAGACGTTCCAGGGGCGGCGTGAGGCGTACCCGGTTGGGGACACGCTGCACGGGCTGATGGAGGCACAGGCCGAGCGGACGCCGGACGCGGTGGCGGTGACGTTCGAGTCGGAGCACGTGACGTACCGGGAGCTGGAGGCGCGTGCGAACCAGGTGGCGCACCACCTGCGTGGACTGGGCGTGGGCGTCGAGTCGCTGGTGGGCGTGTGCCTGGAGCGCTCGGTGGACATGGTGGTGGCGCTGCTGGGCGTGCTGAAGGCGGGCGCGGCGTACGTGCCGTTGGACCCGGCGTATCCCCGGGAGCGGCTCACGGGGATGCTGGAGGACAGCGGCGCGACGGTGCTGCTGACGCATGCACGGCATCAGGACGTGCTGGCCACTTCGCTCGCACGGGAGGCGGCGGGAGACTCGGCGCGTGAGCCCAGCCAGGGCATGCCCGCAGTGCCGGGGCAACCGGTGACGCAGGTCGGCGCGCGCGTGGTGCTGCTGGACGCACAGCGAGACGAGGTGTCGCGGCATCCGGTGACGCGGCCGGCAGTACCCCAGGTGGGCCGTGACGCCCTGGCGTACGTCATCTTCACCTCCGGCAGCACGGGCCGCCCCAAGGGGGCGATGAACGCGCACGGCGCCATCGTCAACCGGCTGAAGTGGATGCAACAGGAGTACGGGCTGGGCAGCGAAGACGTGGTGA
>BNCN01000013.1:0-37578 GCA_014656495.1 Comamonas sp. KCTC 72670 | reverse complement strand
ACGTGTCGGTGTGGGAGTTCTTCTGGCCACTGGCGGTGGGCGCGAGGCTGGTGGTGGCCCGTCCCGGAGGCCACCAGGAGCCGGCGTACCTGGCGAAGGTGGTGAAGGAGGAGCGCGTCAGCACGCTGCACTTCGTGCCCTCCATGCTGCGCGCCTTCCTGGAGGAGCCCGGGCTGGAGGGCCTGAGCGCCCTGCGCCGGGTGGTGTGCAGCGGCGAGGCGCTGGACGCGGAGTTGGTGAAGAAGGCGTACGCGCGGCTACCGGCAGCGGTGGTGGTGCACAACCTCTACGGCCCGACAGAAGCGGCGGTGGACGTCAGCTACTGGCCCTGCCCAAGGGACACGCAGTTGCAGCGCATCCCCATCGGCAAGCCGGTGGCGAACACGATGCTGTACGTGCTGGACGGGCACGGGCAGCCCACGCCGGTGGGCATCCCGGGCGAGCTGCACATCGGCGGCGTGCAGGTGGGCCGCGGGTACCGGCAGCGACCGGAGCTGACGGCCGAGCGCTTCATCCCGGACGCCTTCAGCAGCACCCCGGGCGCGCGCCTGTACCGCACGGGCGACGTGGCGCGGTGGCTGCCGGACGGGACGCTGGAGTACCTGGGCCGCGCCGACTTCCAGGTGAAGCTGCGCGGCTTCCGCATCGAACTCGGCGAAATCGAAGCCGCCCTTCGTGGCCATCCGTCCGTGCGGGACGCGGTGGCGGTGGTCCGCCAGGAGACGCAAGGCGATGCGCGCCTCATCGCCTACGTGACAGGTGACGCGGAGCCGCTGACGCCCGCGACGCTGCAAGCGCATCTGCAGAAGCAGCTTCCCTCGCACATGGTGCCCTCGGTGTTCGTGCACCTGGGCGTCCTTCCGTTGACACCCAGCGGCAAGGTGGACCGCAAGGCCCTGCCGGCGCCCGAGGCCCCCACGGCCCAGCCGGGCCAGCACGTGGCCCCGAGAACCCCCACCGAGGAGGCCCTCGCGGGACTCTTCTCCACGGTGCTCGGCGTGCGCCGTGTCGGTATCCACGATGGGTTCTTCGAGCTCGGAGGCCACTCGCTCCTGGCGACCCAGGTCATGGTGCGCGTCCGCACGCAGTTCGGCGTCGAGCTGCCACTCCGGGCCTTCTTCGAAGCGCCAACCGTGGCGGGACTCGCGGCGTTCCTGGACGCGCAGCGGCAGGTGCCCAGCGCCCCGGCCGTCGCCCTGCCGCCCCTGGTGCCCGTGGACCGTTCCTCCACGTTACCCCTGTCCTTCGCGCAGCAACGGCTGTGGTTCGTCAGTCAGCTGAGTGAGTCGGGCAGCAGCGCGTACAACCTCGCCTTCCCGTTGAAGCTCCAGGGCGCGTTGAACCTACCCGCGCTCCAGCAGAGCTTCGACGAGCTGGTTCGCCGCCACGAAGCCCTCCGCACGACCTTCCGCTTGGAAGGCGATGCCCCCGTCCAGGTCATCCATCCGACGGCCAGCGTGCCCCTGGAGGTCCTCGACCTGACGGACCTGACGGAGGCCGAGGTTCGCCACGAGGAGACACTGCGGCTCGTCCAGGAAGAGGCGCGGTATCCCTTCGACCTGGAGCAAGGCCCGCTGATGCGAGCCCTGCTGATGAAGCACGCGGACACGGATCACGTGCTGGTGCTCAACCTGCACCACATCGTCACGGATGGCTGGTCCAACGGCGTCATGGTCCGCGAGCTGGCCGCCCTCTACGCGGCCTTCAGCCAGGGCCAGCCGTCGCCCCTGCCCGCCCTGCCCATCCAGTACGCGGACTTCGCGGTGTGGCAGCGGCAGTGGCTCCAGGGCGAGGTCATGGACGCGCAGCTCGATTACTGGCGCGGCAAGCTCGCGGGGGCGCCGTCCCACTTGGAGCTGCCCACCGACAAGCCGCGTCCGGCCCAGCAGTCCTTCCGTGGCGCCAGCACCCCGCTCAGCCTGTCGAACCCGCTGAGCGAGGCTCTGGAGACGCTCGCCAAGCGCGAAGCCGCCACGCCGTTCATGGTGTTGCTCGCGGCGTTCCAGGTGGTGCTGAGCCGGTACTCCGGTCAGGAGGACATCCTGGTGGGCTCGCCCATCGCCGGGCGCCGTCAGGCGGAGTCCGAGGACCTCATCGGCTTCTTCGTCAACAACCTGGTGCTGCGGTCCCGGGTGCAGGGTCACGTCACCTTCCGATCGCTGCTGGCGCAGGTGCGGGACACCACGCTGGGCGCGTACGAGCACCAGGACGTCCCGTTCGAGAAGCTGGTCGAGGTCCTCCAGCCCGAGCGCGACCCGAGCCGCACGCCGCTGTTCCAGGTCTCCTTCACCCTGCACAACGCACCGCTCCCGGCGCTGTCCCTCGCGGGCCTGACGCTGTCGCTCGAGGAGCCGCCTCCCAGTGTCGTCCGCTTCGACCTGGAGCTTCAGCTCCAACGCACGACGCAGGGCTTCGAGGGTGGCATCAACTACAGCACCGCCTTGTTCACGGCGGACACGGCGGCGAGGCTGAGCCGCCGTCTGGCCGCGCTGCTCGAAGCGGCGGTGGCGTCGCCCGACGTCCCTCTGTCCCGTCTCTCGCTGCTGACGCCGGACGAGCGGAAGCAGGTGCTGACGGACGTGAACGCCACCGCGGTGGACTACCCGCGAGACACGGCCATTCACGCCCTGTTCGCCGCGCAGGCGGCGCGGAGTCCAGGCTCCGTCGCGGTGTCCTCGGCGACGAGGCCCCTGACCTACCGGCAGCTCGACCAGCGCGCGAATCAGCTCGCCCATCACCTGCGCACGGTGGGCGTGCGCCCGGGGGCCCGGGTGGGCCTGTGCGTCGAGCGTTCACCGGACCTCATCGTCGGTATGCTGGGCATCCTCAAGGCCGGAGCGGCCTACGTGCCCGTGGAGCCCCGGCAGCCGACGGAGCGCATCACCTCGATGCTGCACGACGCGCGCGTCAGCGTCCTCTTGAGCCAGGACGCCATCGCGGAGGAGTTGCCGGACCCGGGGTGCCCGCTCGTGCTCCTCGACGCGGATGCGCAGGTCATCGGCGCCCAGCCCGTGACGGCGCCCGAGGTCCCGGTGGGCGGTGACGACCTGGCCTACGTGATGTTCACCTCCGGCAGCACGGGCCGCCCCAAGGGCGTCGGCGTGCCGCACCGGGGCGTGGTGCGGCTGGTCAAGGGCAGCAGCTTCGTCCGCTTCGGGCCTCGTGAGGTCTTCCTCCAGTTGGCGCCCGCGGCGTTCGATGCCTCGACGTTCGAGATCTGGGGCGCCCTGCTCCATGGGGCTCGCCTGGTGCTCGCGCCGCCCAAGGCGCTGGCCGTCGAGGACCTGGGCGCGCTGCTGGTCCGAGAAAGCATCACCACGCTGTGGTTGACGGCGGCCCTCTTCGAACAGGTGGCCGCGAGCCAGGGAGACGCGCTGTCCCAGGTGCGGCAGGTGCTCGCGGGAGGCGATGTCCTGTCCGTACCTCGCGTGCGAGAGCACCTGGCGCGGTTGGCGCCGGAGGCCGTGCTGGTCAACGGCTACGGTCCCACGGAGAACACGACCTTCTCCGCGACGCAGGCCCTCCGGTCGGGAGATCGGCTGGGGCGCTCCGTGCCCGTGGGCCGCCCCATCGCCAACTCGACCACCTACGTGCTGGACGCGGACCTGCACCCCGTTCCGCCCGACGTGCCCGGCGAGCTGTTCGTCGGTGGAGACGGCCTGGCCTGGGGCTACCTCGAACAGCCCGCGCTCACCGCCGAGCGCTTCATCCCGCACCCCTTCGCCACCACCCCCGGCGCGAGGCTGTACCGCACGGGAGACAAGGCGCGCTGGCGGCCAGATGGGACGCTGGAGTTCCTGGGCCGCGCCGACTTCCAGGTGAAGGTGCGAGGCTTCCGCATCGAACCGGCGGAGATCGAAGCCGTGCTCCGTCAGTTCGCGGGCGTCGAGGACACGGTGGTCGTAGCGCGTGAGGACACCCCCGGCGACAAGCGCCTGGTGGCCTACGTGAGCACGGAGGCGCCGGCCCAACTGGACGTGGCCGCGCTCCGTGCCTTCGTCCAGAAGCAGCTGCCGGACTACATGGTGCCCTCGGCCGTCGTGGCGCTGCCGGCGTTGCCGCTGAACGCCAACGGCAAGGTGGACCGGAAGGCCTTACCCAAGCCGGAGGCTCCGAAGCCCGTGGTGTCCCAGGCCGCGGCAGGTGCTCCGCGGAGTCCACTGGAGGCGCAGCTCGTCTTCATCTGGTCGGAGGTCCTGGGGGCCGCGCAGGTCGGCATCCATGACGACTTCTTCGAGTTGGGCGGGCACTCGCTGCTGGCCACCCAGGTCGTCACGCGCGTGCGTGAGGCCCTGGGCGTGGACCTGTCCTTGAGTGACCTGTTCGCCCGGCCCACCGTGGCCGGGTTGGCGGAGCACCTGGGGCCCGTCGCCGGTGCCGCCGCGCCCCGGACGTCGACGATCGCCAAGGCGTCCCGCACCGGTGACCTGCCGCTGTCCTTCGCGCAGCAGCGCCTGTGGTTCATCGACCAGATGGAGCCGGGGAACACCCACTACAACGTCCCCCTGCCCCTCCAGTTGGAAGGCGCGCTGGACGCGTCGGCGCTTCAGCGGAGCCTGCAGGAGCTGGTTCGCCGGCACGAGAGCCTGCGGACCACCTTCCGCGCCGTGGCGGGCCAGCCCGTCCAGGTCATCCATCCGACGGTGCCCGTGCCGTTCGAAGACGTGGACCTCTCAGGCATCCCGGACGAAGCGCTCCGGCGGGCCGAGGCCGTGCGCCGCGCCACCGAGGAGGCCCGGCGTCCCTTCGACCTGCGCCAGGGCCCGGTGTTGCGCACGCTGCTGCTCCGGCTGGGAGCCCACGAGTCCCTGCTGCTCCTGCACGTGCATCACATCGTGTCGGACGGCTGGTCCCTGGGGGTGCTCGTGCGCGAGCTCACGGCGCTGTACGTCGCCTTCCGTCAGGGGCGGCCGTCCCCGCTGCCGGCGCTCCCAGTGCAGTACGCGGACTACGCGGTGTGGCAGCGCTCCGACGCGTCCACGAAGCGCCTGGATGCGCAGCTCGATTGGTGGAAGCAGCAGCTTGCCGATGCGCCGCATGCGCTGGAGCTGCCCACCGACAAGCCGCGCCCGGCCGTCTATTCGTACCGAGGGGCGACGCTGCACGTGGCGTTGGGGCGCGAGTTGACCCAGCGGGTGGAAGCCCGTGCCCAGAGTGAGGGCGTCACACCCTTCATGTTGTTGCTGGCCGTGTACCAGTTGCTGCTTCATCGGCACTCGGGCCAGGACGACGTGCTCGTGGGCTCGCCCATCGCCAACCGCACGCAGGGGGCGACGGAGGGGCTCATCGGGTTCTTCGTGAACACGCTGGTGCTGCGAGCCCGCTTCACGCCGGGGCTCACGCCGCGCCAGTTGCTGGCGCAGGTGCGCGACACCACGCTGGGCGCGTACGAGCACCAGGACCTGCCCTTCGAGCGGCTGGTGGAGGAGCTCAATCCTGTTCGCGACCCGAGCCGCCCGCCGCTGGTCCAGTCGCTGTTCGCGGTGCAGAACGCCCCCGTCCCCGAGCTGGCCCTGCCCGAGCTGACCGTGCGCGCGGCGGACCTGGGAGAGGCCGGCATCGCCCTGAGCGAGGTCAGCCTGGAGCTGGCTCGAACCTCGGAGGGGTTCTCGGGGACGCTGAAGTACAGCACCGACCTGTTCGAGGCCGCGACGGCCGAGCGGCTCTTCGCGCACTACCTGCAACTGCTGGAAGGCTTCCTCGGCGGTCCGGACGCGAGCGTCGAGTCCTTGCCGGTGATGTCGGGCGCCGAAGCGCACCGGCTCCTGACGGAATGGAGCGGCGCCGCCGTCCCCGCGGGTCCGCCCGGTGCCCTGTTCCATGAGCGCATCGAGCAGCACGCCGCGAGGACGCCCGAGGCCCCGGCCGTGGTGCTGGGCGACCAGGTGCTGACGTACGCCCAGCTCAACGCGCGAGCGAACCAGCTCGCCGCGCACTTGCGCACGCTGGGCGTCGCCGCGGAGACGCGGGTGGCACTGTGCCTGGAGCGGACGCCCGAGGCCCTCATCGCGTTGCTGGCGGTGCTCAAGGCGGGCGGGGCCTTCGTGCCCATCGACCCCTCCGCCCCCGCGCAGCGCAAGGCCTTCATCTTCCAGGACAGCACGGCGTCCATCCTGCTCACGGTCCAGCCTCTGGCCGACGCGTGGGAGCCCGCCTTCGGCTACGTGCTGTGCCTCGACACGGACGCGGCCCAGTTCGCGTCACTGCCCGTGACGGATGTCGCCTCGCGCACCCACGAAGAGGCGCTCGCCTACGTCATCTATACGTCGGGCTCCACCGGCACCCCCAAGGGCGTCATGGTGCCGCACCGAAGCTTCGGGGCGATGCAGGACGCCGTGGCCCACGTGTTCCAGGAGGCGCGGCGGCCCCCGTGGCGCATCAGCCTGAATGCGCCGCTGCACTTCGATGGCTCCCTGGTGCACATCGTTCATCTGGCGCAGGGAGATTGCCTGTGCCTCGTGCCGGAGGACACCCGGAAGGACCCCAAGGCCCTGGTGGCGTGGGTCCAGGCGCAGCGCGTGAACGCGCTCGACTGCGCGCCCGCGCAGTTGTCGCTGATGGTCGAGGCCGGGTTGCTGGACGCGCCGCAGGTGCCGGAGCGAATCGTCTGCGGTGGCGAGGCCATGTCCCCCGCCCTGTGGAACCGGTTGGCTCGCGCGGAGCGGACGGAAGCGTTCAACGCGTATGGACCCACGGAGAGCACCGTTTGCGTCACCCTGGAGCGCGTCTGGCGGAGCGAAAGCCAGGTGCCCCGCATCGGCGGCCCGCTCGCCGGGACCCGGTTGTACGTGTTGGATGCAGCGCAGCGGCTGACGCCCACGGGCGTCGCGGGTGAGCTGTACATCGCGGGTGCCAATCTGGCGCGGGGCTACCTGGGCCGTCCGGAGCTGACGGCGGAGCGCTTCGTGCCCAATCCCTTCGCGGCGGCGCCGGGCGAAAGGATGTACCGCACGGGTGACAAGGTCCGGTGGTGCCACGATGGGACGCTGGAGTACCTGGGCCGGTTGGACTTCCAGGTGAAGCTGCGCGGCTTCCGCATCGAACTGGGCGAAATCGAGGTGGCGCTGCGCGGCCATCCGTTCGTGCGGGAGGCCGTGGTGATGGCGCGGGAGGATGCGACTGGCGGCAAGCGGCTCGTGGCCTACGTGGTGTCCGACGCGGAGTCCCCGGTGTCCGTCGAGGACTTGCGCGGGTTCCTTCAGCAGCGACTGCCCGACTACATGCTGCCGTCGGTGTACGTGCCGCTGGAGTCCCTGCCCCTGACGCCCAGTGCCAAGGTGGACCGCAAGGCGCTTCCCCACCCGGACGTCACGCAGGTGGCGCGCGAGCGCGTCATCGAGCCTCCCGCGACACCCACGGAAGCCACGTTGGTGGAGCTGTGGAAGGCGCTGCTGCACGTTCCCGAGGTGAGCCGGCGGGACAACTTCTTCGAGCTGGGGGGCCACTCGCTGCTGGCCACGCAGGTGGTGGCCCGTCTCCGCGAAGTATTCGGCGTGGAGTTGGGGCTTCAGGCGTTCTTCGAGGCCCCCACGGTCGCGGGCCTCGCCGCGCGTCTGGGCGCGGCGGCCCCGGAGGCCCGTCTTCCTCCGTTGACCCGGTCCACGATGGAGGGGCCGCTGCCGCTCTCCTTCGCGCAACAGCGGCTCTGGTTCCTGGACCAGCTCCAGCCCGGTGGGTCCGCGTACAACATCCCGTCGGCGCTGCGGCTGTCCGGGGCCTTGGAGCTCACGGCCTTGCAGCACGCCGTGGATGCGCTCGTGCAACGGCATGCGTCGCTTCGCACGACGTTCCACGCGGAGCGCGGAGCGCCCCATCAGGTCATCCATTCGCCACGGCCGCTGCCGTTGACGGTGGTGGACCTGTCCGGCGCCCAGGACGTGGCACGGCGGGAAGCGGAGGCGGTGAAGCACGCCACCGACGATTTCCAGCGTCCGTTCGACCTCGCCGCTGGACCGCTGCTGCGTGTGACGGTGCTGAAGCTCACGGCGTCCGAGCATGTGCTGCTGGTGTGCATGCACCACATCGTCTCGGACGGTTGGTCCATGGGCGTGCTGGTGCGGGAGGTGGCCGCGCTCTACGAGGACTTCCGTGCGGGTCAACCGGCGCGGTTGCCCGAGCTGCCGGTGCAGTACGCGGACTACGCGGTGTGGCAGCGGGCGTGGATGCAGGGCGAGGCCCTGCGCCGCCAGCTCGACTGGTGGAAGCACCGGTTGGCGGGCGCGCCGCACGCGCTGGAGTTGCCCACGGACACGCCGCGTCCGGCCGTGCTGGGGCACCAGGGCGCGTTCGTTCCGGTACACCTGTCCTCGGCCCTCAGCGAGGCGGTGGAGTCGCTGGCGCAGCGCGAAGGCGCCACGCCGTTCATGGTGTTGCTGGCCGCGTTCCAGGCCGTGCTGGCCCGGCATTCGGGGCAGGAGGATGTGGTGGTGGGCTCGCCCATCGCGGGGCGTCGCCATGCGCAGACGGAGGGGCTGATTGGCTTCTTCATCAACACGCTGGCGCTGCGCGCGCGGCTGTCGCCGGGCCTGACCTTCCGCCAGTTGCTGGCGCAAGTGCGCGACACCACGCTGGGGGCCTACGAGCACCAGGACCTGCCCTTCGAACGCCTGGTCGAGGAACTCCAGCCTGCGCGTGACCTGGGCCGCAGCCCGCTGTTCCAGGTGCTGTTCGCCCTGCAGAACGCTCCCGATGCGGAGCTGTCACTGCCGGGCCTGACGCTGAGCCCCTTGGAGTCCTCGCGCGTCGTCACGAAGTTCGAGATGGAGCTGTCGCTGTCCCGCACGGAGGACGGCTTCCGTGGCGGCCTGGTCTACAGCACCGAGTTGTTCGAACGCGGGCGCGTGGAGCGACTGGTTGCGCACCTGTCGCGGGCACTGGAGGCCGCCGTGGCCTCGCCGGACAGCCGCGTGGCCACCCTGCCCTGGCTCACGGAGCTGGAGCGTCAGCGAATGCTGATGGACGGGGGCGGCGCGCCTGGGCACCCGAGTGGGAGCGGTGAGCCGTTGGAGGCCGGCACCCCATGGCTCCCACGGCAGAGGCGCGCGTTCCATGAGCGCTTCGAGCAGCAGGCCGCCCAGACGCCGGAGGCACCCGCGGTGGTGCTGGGTGACCAGGGGCTGACGTACGCCCAGCTCAACGCGCGAGCGAACCAGCTCGCCGCGCATCTGCGCACACTGGGCGTCGGTCCGGAGCGCCGGGTGGGCTTGTGCCTGGATCGGTCGCCGGATGCCGTGGTCGCGGTGTTGGCGGTGCTGAAGGCGGGCGGCGCCTTCGTGCCCATCGACCCGGCGGCCCCTGCGGAGCGGAAGCGCTTCGTGCTGGAGGACAGCCAGGCCTCCGTCCTGGTGGCGCACCAGCGCCTTGTCGAGGACTGGCAGCCGCACGTGAAGCACCGCGTCTGGCTCGACACGGAAGCCGCGCATCTTTCGACGCTACCGGCGCGAGATGTCCCTGGGGCTGCCCACGCCGACCCTGCGGCATACGTCCTCTACACCTCGGGCTCCACGGGGACGCCCAAGGGCGTCGTGGTGCAGCACCACGCTTGGGAGGCACTGCACCGTGCCATGGCGCGGGCCTTCTTCGCGGGCCTGCCGAACGGACAGCGCCTGAGCCTCAACGCGCCCCTCTACTTCGACGTCAGCCTGGGGCAGCTCATCCACTTGTCGGAGGGCGGCCACTGCCTGTGCCTGGTGCCGGAGGCGACGCGCAGGGACCCTGAGGCCATGGTGGCGTGGTTGGAGGCCCAGCGCGTGGACGTGCTGGACTGCACCCCCGCGCAGCTGACGCTGCTGCTCCAAGCCGGACTCCTGGAGCGCGCCCACGTGCCCCGGAGGATTGTGTGCGCGGGTGAGGCCATGGACGCCTCACTCTGGAGGCGACTGGCGGAGTCGGGACGGACGGAGGCGTTCAACGCCTACGGCCCCACCGAGAGCACGGTGTACGCCACCTTCGCGCCTGTGCGGCAGCCACGCCGAGAAACGGCTCCCGCCACCGAGCAGCAACGGGCGGAGGCGCCGCACCACCACGCGGTCGTCCCTGTCATCGGCCAACCCCTGGTCGGGACGCAGGTGTACGTGCTCGATGAGCACCTATCGTTGTCGCCTCAGGGCGCCGCGGGCGAGCTGTTCCTGGCGGGAGCAGGCCTGGCGCGCGGCTACCTGGACCGCCCGGCGTTGACGGCGGAGCGGTTCGTGCCCAACCCCTTCGCCACCACGCCAGGCGAAAGGATGTACCGCACGGGCGACAAGGTCCGCTGGCGCGAGGACGGGACGCTGGAGTACCTGGGCCGGTTGGATTTCCAGGTGAAGCTGCGCGGCTTCCGCATCGAACTGGGCGAAATCGAGGCCGCCCTGCGGACCCACGCCCACGTCCGTGACGCCGTCGTGCTCGCACGCGAGGACGTGCCCGGGGACAAGCGGCTCGTGGCCTACGTCGTGCCCGACCGCACCGAGGATGCCGGGCTGTCGACGGAGGCTCTGCGCCATCACCTCCAGCAGCGGCTGCCCGAGTACATGGTGCCCTCGGCTTTCGTGTCGCTCACCAGCCTGCCCCTGACGCCCAGCGGCAAGGTGGATCGAAAGGTGCTGCCGCCCCCCAACCCAGGGGACTCCGGCCTGAAGGAGGCACACGTCCCGCCGCGAGACGCGCTGGAGCTTCAGTTGCTCCGAGTCTGGGAACAGGTTCTCGGCATGTCCCCCATCAGCGTGCGCTCCAGCTTCTTCGAGCTGGGCGGGCACTCCCTGCTGGCCGTGCGGCTCGTCGCGGAGCTGCGCGAGTCGCTCGGCCAGCAGCTCCCGCTCGCCGCGCTCTTCCAGACCCCCACCGTCGAGCAGCTCGCCGCGTTGCTGCGCCGGGGCGACTCGGCGCACGCCACGACGTTGGTGCCGTTCGCCACGGCCCGAGGTGGAACGGAGGTTCCGTTCTTCTGTGTGCATCCCGTCGGAGGCAACGTCCTGGCCTACGCGGAGCTGGCCCGGTTGCTGGGAGCGGAGCGGCCGTTCTACGGCATCCAAGCGCAAGGGCTCGATGGCGGCGCCCCACCCCGGACCACGGTGGAAGAGATGGCGACGGCCTACGTCTCCGCCATTCGCACCGTCCAACCCTCGGGCCCCTACGTCCTGGGCGGCTGGTCCGTGGGCGGCGTCATCGCTTACGAGATGGCGCGCCAGCTCCGAGAGCAAGGCGACACGGTGGCGCTGCTCGCGCTCATCGACGCGTACACGCCCGCCGCGCTCAACGTCGCCGAGCCCGAACGCACAAGCACCCAGGCCATCACGGCCTTCGCGAGCGATCTGCTCGGCATGGGGCTCACCGGCCTGGCTCCAGACGCAGCACCGCTCCGAGGGGACTCACCCGAAGCCGTGCTGGACACCCTCTGGGACGCCGGCCACCACGCGGGCGCACTGCCCCCCGGGATGGAGCGGGAGCACCTGCGCGCCCTGTTCCGGGTCTTCGAGGCCAACCTGCGCGCCGCCCGCCGCTACCAGCCCGCCGCGATGAATCCCGGTCGCGTGTTGCTGCTCAAGGCGACCGGAAACGCAGCGGAGGCACCGGCGGATGGCGGCTGGGGCGCGCTCGTGGGCGCCGGGCTCGAGACGCATCCCGTGTCCGGCGACCACTACAGCGTGCTCAAGGCCCCGAGCGTCCGCGAGCTGGCGGAGCGAATCCGCGAGGCCCTGAAGCTCACCACCGGGTGAGCAGCACCTCGACGCCCAGGCCCAGCTCCTTGAAGTACTTGGGTGTCCCGCGGTGCAGCTGCCGCTCGCCCTCCGTCTTCTTGAGGAGGTAGAGCGGCATCGTCAGGCGCAGGCCCACCATCTCCGCCAGGTCCACGCCGAGCCGGGCCTCCGGGAGCGTCAGGACCAGCTCGTTCGGTTGGCTCAGGTAGCCCGCCGTCACGCCGAGGCCCGCGCGCCACCGGACGTACGGGCCCAGGTCGAGGAACGAGATGGCGCCGGAGAAGCCATCCATGTCGGAGACGCAGTCCACGTACATTCCCAGCGAGGCCCAACGGACGCGCGTCTCATTGGGCACGAGCTGGTCCATGTCGCGCACGCCCAATCCGGAGAGCACCGTGCCGAAGCGCCACTCGTTGCGGCTGTACGCGTAGTCCTCGCGGCCCTGCTCGGACGCGAGGAAGGGCAGCTCGAAGCCCACGCCCACGCCGCGTTGCCGCATGGCGCTGAGCGTCCAGACGTGGTGCGGCTTCGAGTACGTCAGCCACTCGTCCAGGAACACGGCGCCGGCGGGACGCAGCGGAATCTTCAGGTTGCCCTTCTGCTGCGACACCAGGCTGTGGAAGGCCGTGCCCACCCGCTTGCGGACGGGCACGAGGTCCTCTCGCGTGCCCGTGGACTCGGCGCCCTCCATGACGCCGTCGCTGTAGCGATAGCCGACGTCCCCCAGCGCGGCGAGCAACACATCCACCTTGCCCTTTTCGAGAGTCCGGGCCTCCGCCTTGCGCGTCAGGGCGTCCGAGGCCTTCCGCAGCTTCCCCAGCTCGGGCGTCGTGTCACAGACGTTCTCCACGACGCAGCGGAAGCCCGGGGACGCGATGCCCAGGACGTTCAGGACGCGCAGCTCGCGATCCCGCAGGCGCTCCTTCTCCGTCCGAGGCACCATCAGGTCCACGGCGCGCGTCGAGGTGAGCTGGGTCGACAGGAAGCGGATAGCGTCCTGCATGCCGCGGTAGAAGTCGTGCTCGCGGAAGCGCCGGTCGAAGAAGCCCATCATCGCGAACTGGAACTCGGAGGGCAGCACCGACGTCCGGCGCGGAATCTTGATGCGGCCGGACAGATTGATGTCGTGCTCCAGCGTGTTGAGCACGGCGCTGTCGCGGGCCGCGTTCATCACGTTGCCGAGGTACTGGAAGTAGGCCTCGTCCAGCGGGCTGCGCGAGCCCTGGGGACGGGCCGGCGGCGAGGCCCAGTCCCAGCCCACGACGTCTTGGTCCAGGTACACGATGGGAAAGCGCGCGCGGTTGAGGACCGTCTCGCGGGAGGCGCTGCGCTCCACCCAGCGCGAGCCGAGCCGCACCGCGAGGTCCACCGGGTTGTTGTTGAGCACGCCGCCGTCGACGAGCGTCAGCGCCTCCAGGTCGCCCCACTGCGTCTCCTTGAAGAAGGACATCGAGACGGGCACAGGCGGGAACGCGAGCGGGAACGCGCCGGAGGCCTGCGGTGTCAGCAGCAGGTTGGCCAGCGACACCTCGTGTCCACCGTCACCCGTCGGCTGCGCGCCCAGGGCCGGGTAGTAGACGAGCTCCTCCGGCTTCACGCCGATGTACGGGAACTTCGCGCTCGTGGCGCCCTCGAGGAAGGGCAACCGCGCGGTGATCTTCCCCTCCCCCTCCGTCATCACCTGGACGACGAGCTTCTCCGTCACGCGCTTCAGCTTGAACTGCGACTCCGGTCCGCCCGCGCCGAACGGGACGTCTCGGCCCTGGAGGTTCGTCACGGTGAGGCCGTAGGCGAACGTGCAGTCATCCTTGAAGCGCGCCTGCTTCGACTTCTCCAGGATGAGCTGCAGGGTGTCCCGCATGTGCGGCTCGCTGAAGAGGTGCGTGCCCTGAGGTGCGTCATCCCGCTCCTCCGGGAGGAGCCGGTCGAGGTCGAGCTGGTCGATCCACACCGTCCAGAACAGGCTCTGCTCCGGAGACCACTGCGGCTGGGCGAAGGCCGTGTCACAAGAAGCCAGTCCCCCGAGCAGCGCGTTCACCGCGCCCGCGGAGGCGCCTGTCCAGACACGAGGCGCCGGGTTGCCCAGTCCAGATTCGGCGCCCTCCCGCTGCGCGACGCTCCAGAATCGGACCAGGGTGGAGATGAAACCGGCCTGATAGGCGCCCAGGCTGATGCCGCCGCTGACGACGAGGGCCGGCGCGCTGCGCTCGGTCTCCTCGGCCAGGGCGCGCGCCTTGACGGGGTCGTCGATGTGCTCGGGTGGGAACTGCGTGCCCACGGGGACCAGCGCGGTGTCGCCGGCGAAGGCACCGCCGTTCGAGGCGGCAGGCTCCTCGGAGGGAGCAGCCACAGGAGTGGCGGTGACAGCGCCCTCCGTGAGCGGCGAAGACACCGGGCCATCCTCGGGGGGCGTCTCGGTGGTTTCAGCGGGGTCCGGCGCGGCGGTCTCCGGAGGTCCCTCCGGAACAGCGGGGACCGGAGCCTCGTGGGGCACCGGAGGCATGGCCTGCGCCTGTGCTGAGCCCGTGGCTGCGAGCAGGACCACGGCACAAGCGCGAAGAAGGGTTTTGGGCATCAGCAGGGCTCAGGAGTGGGACGAGGAGAGGCTAGCCCTCAATCCTGACCCTGTTCCTGGAAGCCCGGCAACCACGGAAGAAGCCGCTGGCGCCTCAAGGGCGTGAAGCGGTGCTCAGCGCGACAGCTCGCTTGGACACCGCCACCGCCCACACCTCAGGACTTCTGCAGCTCGCGCGTCCCATCGGCCGAGCCCTGCTCCGGCGCGGCGACGAACAGGGCCTCGCCCGAAGAACCCGCCACGGGGGTCCGCAGCGGCGCGGCGACCGACTCGGTCACCAGCGCGGGAACGGCCACCGGGTCCACGATGGCGGCCTGCGCTCGCTCAGCGGCCTGACGGCGCTTGCGCCACACGAAGTAGCCCACGGCGGCGACCACCAGCACGCCCATCACCACGAACTGCCCCTCCTTGAACTTGGCGATCATCGTGTCGAGCTCCCCACCGAAGTGGTAGCCGAGCCAGATGAACACGGGCGCGGACAGCAGCGCCGCCAGGCCGTCCCAGAAGATGAAGCGCCAGTAGGGCATGCCCACGGAGCCCGCCGTGAAGTACGTCACCGCGCGCACGCCCGGCATGAAGCGGGCGATGCAGACCACCTTGTGCCCGTGCTTGGCGAACAGGCCCTCCACCTTCGCGCGCTTCTCCGGCGTGACAATCCGGGCGAAGAAGCCACCGCTGCCCTCGCGTCCCAGCTTCCCACCCAGCCGGCGGCCGGCCAGGTAGATGAGGCTGTCACCCACGAGGATGCCCGCGAAGCCCACCACCATCATGACCGACAGGTTGGCGGCACCCTTGTGAGCCAGGAAGCCCCCCAGGATGAGGGAGATGTCCTCCGGCAGCGGCACACCCAGCCCGCAGGCCACCAGGATGCCGAACACGGTGGCATAGGCGAAGAAGCCCTGCGATTCGCCAAGGAGGTTGGTGAGAAGTTCTTGCACGCGTCGTCCCGTCCGTTCACTTCCGAGGGGGCTGCTCTTTTCCGAATCCGCTCGGACCGCCCCTCTAGCGCCCAGACATCAACCGGGCGCGGGTCGTCAAAACTCCGGGTAATGGGGACTCGACAACAAATCCTCCGGCACCCGGCCTCCTCCCGGGCCCTGACCGGCGCCCGTTTTCACTTCTTATTCTCCGACCGACACCTCCCGCAGCCCCAGTGTCCTGACGTCGCGCACGCTTCGAGGGCCGCCTGCCCACCTGGATGCCTTCCATCCAGGGCTCCGACATGTCCCACCTGAGACTTCACGGCGGCACACTCCGGCGCTCGGAAGGAAGGTCCGTCGTCTTACTTAAGCAGCGGGCGCCTTCCCCACCAGCGTTCGCAGCATGTCCCGGTTGTCACGGGCCTTCTGGCCGAAGTGGGAGACGATTCCCATCAGCAGCTTCACGCAGGCCTGGGGTTTGGTCGCCAGGAGCTTCTGAAAATCCGCGGCGCGAATCTCCAGGGCGGACACGTCGGTGACAGCGGTGGCGGAGCACAACCGCTCACCCTTCTGCACCAGGGCCAGCTCGCCCAGGGGCTCACCGGCGCCCACCTCGCCCAGGGTGACGTCCTCGCCGGAGGCGCTCTTCGCGCTCAGGCGGACGGTGCCTTCCCCGACGATGAGGAGCGACTCACCCGCCTTGCCTTCGGCGAAGAGCGCGGTCCCCTTGGGGAACGCGCGCGCGACGGCGATCCCCGCGAAAATCTGGATGCCAGTGTCCGTGAAGCCCTTGAACAGCGGGCACGCCTTGAGCGTTGTGGCAGGCACGAGAGCCATGGATGTGCTCCTAACACGCCCAGCGTAGGCTCGCGAGCGGGTCAGCGCTCCGTCTGGTACTCCTTCGCGAGCTCCACGTAGTGGTGCGCGGACAGCAACAGGAAGTCCCGCTCCGCCTCGGTGATGGGGCGCTTCACGCGGCCCGGGGAGCCCACCACCAGCGAGCCCGGGGGAATCTTCGTGCCCGGCGTCAGCAGCGCGCCGGCGCCGATGATGCAGTCGTCCCCTACTTCCGCGTCATCCATGATGGTGGAGCCCATGCCCACCAGCACCCGGTTCCCGATGGTGCAGCCGTGGAGGATGACGTGGTGCCCCACCGTCACGTCGTCGCCGACGACGGTGGTGGACCGGCCGCCGGTGACGTGCACCAGGGACAGGTCCTGCACGTTGGTGCGCTTCCCGATGCGAATGGGATTCACGTCCCCGCGCAGCACGCAGTTGAACCAGATGGAGGAGTCCTCCCCCACCTCGATGTCACCGACCAGTTGGGCGGAGTCGTCCACGAAGCAGCCGGGGTGGACGCGGGGGGACATTCCTCGGAACGGCCTCAACGGCATGCGCTTACGCCTCCGCGACGACGTGGAAGGGGTTCTCCGCGACGGGCACGGGCAGCGGCTCCACCGTGGGCGGCTTGAGCAGGGCCACCTGCTTGCCCGCGAGCTGATTGGGCGTGGCGCGCTCCACCTTCACCGTCACGAAGGCACCGGCAGGGGCGTCGCCCTCGAAGTTGACGGTGCGGTTCTCCGGCGTGCGGCCGAAGCGCTTGGTGGGGTCGTAGCGCGAGTGCCCCTCCACCATCACCTCCACCTCGGAGCCCACCAGCGCCGCGGTGATTTCGCCGCTGATGCGCCGCTGCAGCTTCTGCAGGCGCTCCAGGCGGGCGATCTTCACCTCGTGCGGCACCGGGCCCCAGTCCTTCTCGCGCAGCGCCGCGCCCGTCTTGGGCCGGGGGCTGTAGACGAAGGAGAACTGGTTGTCGTAGCGGACCTGCTCGGTCAGCTGCATCGTCATCTCGAACTCTTCCTCCGTCTCACCGGGGAAGCCGACGATGATGTCCGTGGTGACGGCGATGCCGGGGCGCGCCTCGCGCAGCTTGGCCAGCCGCTCCAGGTACTGCACCACCGTGTAGTCGCGGCGCATCATCTTCAGGATGCGGTCGCTGCCGCACTGCACCGGCAGGTGGAAGTGCGGGGTGATCTTCGGCTGGACGCGGAAGGCTTCGATCAGCTCGTCGGACAGGTCATGCGGGTGGCTGGTGGTGAAGCGCACGCGCTCGATGCCCGGCACCTCCGCGGTGCGCAGCAGCAACTGGGCGAAGGAGATGCCGCCCGCGTACGAGTTCACGTTCTGGCCGATGAGCGTCACCTCCCGCACGCCGACCTTGGCCAGGTCCGCCACCTCGACGAGTACGTCCGGGAACGCCCGGCTCACCTCACGGCCGCGCGTGTGCGGCACGATGCAGAACGAGCAGACGTTGTCGCAGCCCTTCATCACCGTGACGAACTCGGTCACCTTGCCGCGGGACGTCTCCGGGTCGGCGCGGGGGAAGACGTACTCCTCCGAGTTCACGAAGGCCGTCTCCACCACCCGCTCCCGCTCCGCCGACACGCGGCCGATGATGTCCGGCAGGCGGGCGATGTTGTCGGGACCGAAGACGAAGTCCAGGTACGGCACCTTCTTGAGGAGCTTGTCCTTCTCCTGCTGCGCCACGCACCCGCCCACGCCAATCAGCGCGCCGCGGCTGGCCTTCACCGGCTTGTAGCGGCCCAGGGCGGACAGCATCTTGTCCTCGGCCTTCTCCCGGATGGAGCAGGTGTTGAGGATGATGAGGTCGGCGTTGTCCGGCACCGGCGTCGGCGCGTAGGACATCTGGCTCAACACCTCGCTCATGCGGAGCGAGTCGTTGACGTTCATCTGGCAGCCGAAGGTGTGGATGAAATAGCGCTTCATGGAAGAACCCTGAGCAAGTACGTGCCCTTATCCGATGGCCGGACGCGGAATGCAACCGGCCGCCCGCCCGGCTTCATCCCCGGGTGAGCAGCCGCGTGAGGCGGGTGTGCAGCTCCAGCAGCTCCGCCTCACGGGCCCGGAGCAGCGCCAGGGCGTCCTCTCCGTAACGCCGCGCCAGGGCGTCCGTTTCACGCTCCTGCTTCACGAGCTCCGTCTGGATCCGGGCCCGGAGCTCCGTCTCCGTCGCGCCGTCGCCCTGGAGCTGGCCCAGCTTGTCCTGGAGCTTCCGGGCGGCCCAGCGCCGGCCCCCAAAGGCGCGGAGCAAGGCGCTGCCCTGCTCCGCCTCCTTGGGGCTCAGCCCGGAGGTGGCCAGGGCCTCGGTGTGGGCGCGGCCCAGCGCGTCGGTGCCCTGCCCGGGCTCGGCCTGGGCCAGGTAGGTCTGCTGGTAGCGGACCAGGGCGTCGAGCTTCGCCGCATCCAGCGGGGGCGCGGCCCAGCGGAGGGTCCGGTCGTCCGCGGCGGTGAGGTCCGTGGAGACCTCGCGGTTGGGGACGTCCTGGAAGCCGTTGTCGTCGAAGAGGAAGGAGGACATGGGGTTCGCCTCTATGCGGGCACGAGCTGGTCGGCGATGCGCGCCAGGTCCGACACGGACGTGACGACGACCGCCTGATGGCAGTGCTTCTCGTAGGTGAGCATCTCGCTGTCGCCAATGCCCCAGTTGCCGCGCTCCTCGGGGCAGATCCACAGCAGTCGCTTGGCCTTGCGGCGCAGGTCCTTGAGCGCCCAGGCGTTGTTCGCGTTGTAGTTGTTGCGGCCGTCGCCAATCACCATGACGGTGGTGCGGCGGGTGATGCTGCCCAGGTGGTCCCGGGTGAAGTCCGCCAGCGCGCGGCCGTAGTTGGAGTTGGCGCTCAGCGACACCGTCTTGCCAGCTGTGGCCATGTCGATGGCGTCATCCACGTCCAGGTCCTTGAAGTACTGCGTCACCTCGCCCACGTCGGAGACGAAGACGAAGGAGCGCACCCGGACGAAGAGCGACTGCATCGTGTGCATGAACAGCAGCATCATGCGCGAGGCCTGCCGCACCGAGTCCGACACGTCGCAGAGCACCACCAGCTCGGGGCGCTCGGGGCGGCGGGTGCGGAACTGGGGCACCATGGGCACCCCGCCCCACGGCAGGTTCCGGCGCAGGGTGCGGCGCACGTTGAGCGCGCCCTTGCGGTGCGAGCGCTGCTTGCGGATGAGGCGGCTGCGCAGCTTGTCGGCCAGGGTGCGGACGGCGGACTCCATCTGGTCCACCTCCGCCTGGGTGAGCAGGTGGAGCGGCTTCTCGGTGGCGCTGTCGCCCCGGCGGCGGATGCGGGCCTCGGCCTGCCGCTTCACCTCCTGGCGCGCGGCGTCTTCAATCTTCCGCATCGCGGCGGCCACGTGGCGCGAGACGATCTCCACCCCTTCCGGCGTGAGGCCGCGGGCGCGCAGCTCGTCCTCCAGGGACTTCATGTCGGAGCGGGCCTTGTCCGCCCCGGCCGCCGCCAGCATGCGCCGCGCGAAGAAGCCGGCCTGCAGCGGGCTCTCCATCCGGGACAGGTCGAGCTGCAGCGACGCCATCCGGAAGATCTGCGCCAGCCGCGACCGGTCCCCCATGAGCACGGCCTGCGCCAGGGGCGACATCTCCGGCAGGAGCTGGTGCATCTGGATGATGACCATCTTCAGCAGGTCGCCTTCCAGGTAGCCCTCCTCCTCGAGCTGCTTCGCCAGCGACTGGTCGATGGCCTCGAATGTCCGGGCCGCGCCCGAGAAGTAGAACTCGAAGGCGCGGTTGAAGGTGTCCACGTCCAGCTCGCGCTTCACGAGGGTGGTCCGAAGCACCGAACGGAACAGGTTCCGATCCTGGAGCCCCACCTCGGACGTGGCGCGCAGGGCGTCCTGGACCTCGGACGTACTCACACGCACACCGTTCTGGCGAAGCACTTCGGCGAACTCGACGATACGGGCGTCCACGCAACCATCATGTCCGGGGACGGCGCCGGTGCAATCGGGAATGCACCGGCGCCCAGCGAGCGGTCGCCCGGCCCCCTGGTACACTCCGTGTAATCTATATGAATTTACGTTTTACTGCTTAATGCGATTTTGATGCGCGCGCATGGGCATCAAATTCAGAGGGAGGCACGACAAGCGGTCCCAAGAGGCCGCCCGTCCCAGCCGCTCACGCAAAACGAAAAGACGCACTTTCAGTCTGGGTTCACGCCGCTCATGACGCCCGCTCGAAGGACATCACGGCTTCGACATGGTGCGTCTGGGGGAACATATCGACCACCTGGAGGGCCAGGGGCTTGTATCCCGCCTCGACCAGCCCGGCGGCGTCCCGAGCCAGTGAGGCCGGGTCACACGCCACGTACACCACGCGCCGGATGCCGAGGGCCGTCATCCACTTCGCCAGTCCTGGAGCACCGGCACGAGGCGGGTCCGCGAGGCACACGTCGAAGCGGCGCTGCTCGGCCACCAAGCCATCGCAGACCTTCCGGGCGTCTCCCTGGACGAAGCGCACATTCGTCACCCCACCCTCGCGGGCGCTCCGCTGGGCCAGCTCCACGCCCACGGGAGACGACTCCACGCCGAGCACGGAGGCGGCGCCCCCGGCCAGCGGGAACGTGAAGTTCCCATTGCCCGAGTACAGCTCCAGCACCGAGTCCGAATCACGGGCCCCGAGCTCGTAGATGGCCGAAGTCACGAGCCCCACGTTGGCCTCGGCGTGGGCCTGGGCGAACGCGTCCGGCCGGAGATACAGGGGGACCTCGGGCCGCAGCGGCGAGTACGAGCGCAGCGCGGGCTTCCCGATGAGCCGGGCCGAGCCCTCCTTCGGCGTCAGCACCGCGCCCTGGAGCCGCAGCGAGCGCACGGCGGCCTCCGCGGCCTCCAGGTGGCGCGACGTCACGGGCCCTTGGAGGTTCACGGCGAAGGCGGCCTGGTCACCCTCCGCGAGCAGCATCACTTCCTCGGCGTCCTTCGTCAGGGGCTTGAGCAGCGGCGCCAGCTTCCCGGGCAGCGCCGCCAACACGGGCGTGAGCGCGCCGCAGACCTCCACGGGCACGCGCTCGTGGCTGCGCCGGCCGAAGTACCCCAGCGTGGCCTTGCCCGTGGGGTGCAGCACCGCGCGGCGGCGATACCCCCAGTCCCGAGGGGCCACCAGCAGCGGCCTCACGGTGAACGTGTCCCGGGACAGCCGGCCCAGGTGCTCCAGGGTGGAGAGGACGATCTCCTGCTTCGCGGCGCGCTGGGCGGGCTCGGCCAGCCCCAGCCAGTCACAGCCGCCGCAGTCGCGCGAGTAGACGCAGGGCTCCTCGCGGCGGTCCGGCCCTGGAGAGACCAGCTGCCGCAGGATGCCGCGCAGCACGCGGCCCTGCAGCTCCAGGTGCACGCGCACGGTGTCGCCGGGGAAGGTGCCCGGGACGAAGACGGTGCGCCCCTGCCACGAGGCCACGCCTTCGCCCAGTTGCCCCAGGCGTTCAATCGTCAATTGGACGGGAAGTTCAGGGAGCGGCTGCATTCAGGCACTACTCGGGTGGGAGCTCGGAGCGCAGGCGCTCCACGAACTCCTCGATACGCGTTCGCTTGTCGTCATCAACGTCCACGAACTCCACGGCCATCCCCGGGGACTGGGACTTCGAAGCCCCCACCGCGCTGGTGCGCGTCACCCTCCCCGTCAGGTCCACCGGGAAGTGCACGCCGGGCAGCGTCACCAGCAACCGCACCTCCGTGCCCACGGGCAGCGGCTTGTCGGTGTTGATGTAGAGGCCACCCTTCGACAGGTTCACCGCGAAGTCCGTCACGAAGCCGGAGACGCTGCGGTAGGCCACCGGAAGCTCGTGTTCGAGTCGCGGCGCGCGGGGCTGAGGGGTCGAGGTGTCGGGACTGTCTGCCATGAGGAGCGCTCCGCCGCGGGAGGGGTACGTCACCCGCGGCGGTGCACCTTAACCGCACACGCTCAGACTTTCATCTCGCGCACGTCGGGGGCGATCTTCAGCTTGGGCTCGGTGAGCTGCTGCACCCGCTCCACCGTCACGCCCGGGGCCAGCTCGCGCAGGACGAGCCCCTCCGGCGTCACGTCGATGTACGCGTGGTCCGTGACGATGTGGTGGATGCACTTGAGGCCGGTCAGCGGCAGCGAGCACTTCTTGAGGATCTTCGGCTGCCCGTCCTTGTTGGCGTGCTCCATGGCCACGAAGATGCGCTGGGCACCGACGGCCAGGTCCATGGCGCCGCCCATGCCCTTGATCATCTTCCCGGGGATCATCCAGTTGGCCAGGTCGCCCTCTTCGCTGACCTCCATGGCGCCCAGCACGGCCATGTCGATGTGGCCGCCGCGGATCATCCCGAACGACAGCGCCGAGTCGAAGTACGCGGCGCCGGGCACCGCCGTCACCGTCTCCTTGCCGGCGTTGATGAGGTCCGGGTCCTCCTGGCCCTCCACCGGCCACGGGCCGATGCCCAGCAGGCCGTTCTCCGACTGGAGCACGATGTCCATGCCCTTCGGGATGTAGTTGGCCACCAGGGTGGGCATGCCGATGCCCAGGTTGACGTAGAAGCCGTCCTGCAGCTCCTGGGCGATGCGCTGCGCGATCTGTTCACGAGTGAGTGGCATGGATGGGCTCCTCAGGCCGACTTGCGGACGGTGCGCCGCTCGATCCACTTCTGGAGGTTCTTCGCCTGGACGATGCGCTTCACGAAGATGCTCGGGATGTGGACCAGGTCGGGGTCCAGCTCGCCGGGCTCCACGATGTGCTCCGCCTCGACGATGGTGACCTTGGCCGCCATGCACATCATCGGGGAGAAGTTCCGCGCCGTCTTCCGGAACACCAGGTTGCCCCAGCGGTCCGCCTTCCACGCGCGGACGATGGCGAAGTCCGCCTTCAGCGGCGTCTCCAGCACGTGCAGCCGCCCGTCGATGACGCGCGTCTCCTTGCCCTCGGCCACCTGGGTGCCGGCGCCCGTGGGGGTGAAGAAGCCGCCAATGCCGCAGCCGCCCGCGCGGATGCGCTCGGCCAGCGTGCCCTGCGGGTTCAGCTCCACCTCCAGCTCACCGGAGAGGAACTGGCGCTCGAACTCCTTGTTCTCACCCACGTAGCTGGACACCATCTTCTTCACCTGCTTGTTCTGAAGAAGGATTCCGAGCCCAAGCTCGGTGGTGCCGCAGTTGTTGGAGATGATGGTGAGGTCCTTCACGTTCTTCCGGTGAAGTGCCTCGATGAGATTCTCCGGGTTGCCGCACAGCCCGAAGCCGCCGCTCATGAGCGTGCAGCCGTCTGGGATGTCGGCGACCGCCTCGTCCGCGTTCGCGTAGACCTTGTTCATCCGCCCTCCCGCATGTGCGAACGGGGTGAAGGCCCGTGGAGGCCCCCACCCCGTGCCCCCTCCCTTACCGGGAGAGGAGAATCAGCGCTCCACCATCAGCGCGATGCCCTCACCGCCGCCGATGCAGAGCGACGCGACGCCACGCTTCTTGTCCTGGTCCTTCATCGTCTGCAGCAGCGTCACCAGCACGCGCGCGCCGGACGCGCCAATCGGGTGGCCCAGGGCCACCGCGCCGCCGCGCACGTTCACCTTGGACGGGTCCAGGTTGAGCAGCCGGTTGTTCGCGATGGACACCACCGCGAAGGCCTCGTTGATCTCCCAGAGGTCCACGTCACCCGCGCTGACGCCCTTCTTGGTCAGCAGCTTGTTGATGGCGTCCGTGGGGGCGATGGTGAACTCCACCGGCTTGCGCGCCGCCTGCGCGTGGCCCGTGATGCGGCCCAGGATGGTGCGGCCCTCGGCCTTCGCCCGCTCCTCGCTCATCAGCACCAGCGCCGCGGCGCCGTCGTTGATGGAGGACGCGTTGGCAGCCGTCACCGTGCCGTCCTTCTTGAACACCGGCTTCAGGCCCGGAATCTTCTCCGGCTTCGCGTTGCGGGGACCCTCGTCGTCCGACACCGTGACGACGTCCTCCGGCTTCTTGCCGGGGATCTGCACCGGGACGATCTCCGCCTGGAACAGGCCTTCCTTCTGGGACTGGATGGCGCGGCGCGTGGACTCCAGCGCGAACTCGTCCTGCTGCGCACGGCTGATGTTCTGCGTCGTGGCGCACTCCTCGGCGCAGATGCCCATGTGGACGTTGCCGTACACGTCCCAGAGGCCGTCGTGGATCATCGCGTCCTTGAACTCCACGTTGCCCATGCGCGCACCGCCACGCATGCTGTGGCTGATGTAGGGCGCGTTGCTCATGGACTCCATGCCGCCCACGACGACGACGTCCGCGTCACCCAGGGCAATGGCCTGCGCGCCCGCGATGACGGCCTTGAGGCCGGAGCCACAGACCTTGTTGAGCGTGGTGGCGGGGACCGTCTCGGGCAGGCCCGCGAAGATGGCGGCCTGGCGGGCAGGCGCCTGGCCCACGCCGGCGGTGAGCACACAGCCCAGGATGACCTCCTGCACGGCGTCGGGCTTCACGCCCGCGCGCTCCAGCGCCGCCTTGATGGCAATCGCGCCGAGCTGCGGCGCCGTCAACTTGGACAGCGCGCCCTGGAAGGCACCAATGGGAGTACGGGCCGCGCCCACGATGACGACGTCACGAGCCATGAAAACTGCCTCCTAATGAGGATGTGCGGATGAGTTTCGATAACAGCGGCGCTGGCCCTTATCACCGGCCACTTCCCTGAGTTCAAGCATCCTTGCTCGTCACACGACAGGGAGCGTCCACTGAGCACGACGCGGTGCGGCAGCACGGGCAAGGGCGCGGCATCACGAGGCCTCGGGCCCCGGACGCCACGCCCTTCCCCGCCCGACCGGTCGGACGGTTTCTACCGGGCGTACCAGGAGATCAGCGCGCTGTCGGTTCCGCCCGAGGCGAGGGCCTGGCCATCCGGGCGCCACGAGACGCCCGTGACGGGGCCCTCATGCGCGCCGATCACGGAGCCCAGCAGGTGGCGGTCCTCACGCAGCTCCCACTGGAAGACGAGGTTCGTCCAACCTCCGCCGGCGAAGCGCCTTCCGTCGGGGCTCCACGCCAGGGTCTGCTGATCACGGGGGCTCGCCGCCTCCGCGACGAGGTTGCCTGTCGCAAGGTCCAGGACGGACACGCCCAGGCGGTCACTGCACGCCACCTGCGTCCCATCCGGGCTGATGGCCGCCGCGGACAACATCTCCCGAGGGCCCTCCACCCGTTGGCGCGCTCCCGTCTCCGGGTTCCAGACGTCCCAGGTCGCGTCGTCGTGGACGATGACCAACCCCTGGGCACTCCATCCGAGCGCCACGACCGGGCTGTCTGTCCGAGGGATGGAGAGCAGCTCCGCGCCCGTCCGGGTGTTCCAGACCTGCACGCCGCTCAGCCTGCCGGTGAGCACGGGGGCGTGGCCCGCGACGGCCAGGTAGCCCACGCCGCCGGACGCTTGGAGCGCGACGAAGTCGATGCGCGGCGTCCGCCCCTGATCCCTCGGCGTCAAATGGAACGGCCCGCTGGCGACGGCGCCTGTCGCGGCATCCCAGATGAGGGCCTTACCATCCGCGCCGCCCGTCGCGAGCCAGGTACCGTCAGCGTTCCAGCTCAGCGCATGCACGTCCTTGCCGTCATGCCCGTCCAGCGTCGCCTGGGCCCTGCCGGAGGCGTCCCAGAGCCGGACCTTGCCGTCGCCTCCCGCTGACGCCACGGTGTGCCCTCCAGGCGACCATGCGGTGGCGTTCACCGCCTTCGCGTGGGTCAGCAGCTCGCGCCGGTGGGCCCGCGGTGCTTGTGCCTCCACGGTGAAGACGGAGACGGCGGCCGGGATGCCCTCCACCGCGACGAACGAGTCTCCGTTAGGGTGGAAGCGCAGGGCGCTGTAGCCCGTCCCGTTCAACGGATCCGCCGGGCGCTCGGAGGCATCCGTGACGACGGCGCCCGTGTTGACGTCGAGGACGACCAGGTTGCGGAGCAGGTCCGACACCACGAGCCAGTCCCTCGTCGGGCTCCAGTCCAGGCGCGAGGACACGCTCCACGCGCCTGGCCACGAGGCCGCCAGCGCGTGGCTCGCCGTCGCGTGCACCTGGACATTCCGGTAGCTGCCCACGGCGTAGCGGGTGCCGTCCGGGCTCCAGGCGAAGCTCTCCGCGCCCTCCACGACGTGGCGCGGCGCCGAGAGGTCCAGCGTGTGGAGCTCCACGCGGCCACTCTGCACCTCCAGCGCGAGCCGCTGACCCTCCGGGCTCCAGTGGAGGTGCTGGATGGTGCTCGTGGTGCGCAGCAGCGGCCGGCTCTCCGTCCCCGTGGCGGCGTCCCAGAAGCGCACCTCCGCGCCGCCCGTGGCGATGTTGTGCACGGTCGCGAGCTCACCCCCACCCGGCAACCAGCCCATCGTCACCACGGCGCCGTCATGGGCCTTCCACGTCCGGTAGGGCTCCTCCGTTCCCGGGTCGAACAGGGCCACGCGGCCATCCGCGAGCCCCACGGCGAGGTCACGGACCTGCGGGCCCCAGGCCACCGAGCGGAGGGCCGCGCTGTTGAGGCGAATCTCCTGGGCCAGATGCCCCTGGCTCACATTCCAGACGCGCACCACCCCCTGGATGCCCGCGCGGTCCAGCACGGCGAGCAGCGTGCCCCCGGGGCCCCAGGCCGCGTCACTGGGGAGCACGGCGCCGGACTGCCGCCACTCGGAGGCGATCTCCACCTTCGGCGCGAACCTCGCGGTGCAGCCTCGATCCGCCTCGACCCGGATGACGTGGGGGCCCGGATCGTCGCCGCAGCCGAGCCAGCCCACGAAGCGCCAACCGTCCGCGGGCTCCACCTCCAGGGCGACGTGGGTCCCCAGGTCGAAGCGTGCGCTGCACGTGCCCGTGCACCCATCAATCCCGGCGGGCGTGCTCCTCACCTGCCCCAGCCCCAGGACGTTCAACGTGAGCTCGCGCTTCCCGTCGTTCGGAGACGGCGCGGCTTGGACGGCGAAACCCAGATGTTGGGACCACGCACCCGCCTGTCCGCGCACGTCGACCGCGCGGCAGCGGGCCATGAACTCACCCACGGCCTGGAAGGTGGCCGTCACGTCCGCGGCCGTGCCGCTGGGCACGCGCGCGGACACGTCGGTGTCGGCTTTCGCGCGCCCCCAGTCGAACACGTAGGTCAGCGGATCGCCGTCCGGATCCTCGGCGACGCAGCGGAACGTCCCCGCCTCGCCCGCCGTGAGCGCCGCGACGGGCAGCTCGATGCGCGCCGCGCCGGGCGGCTTCGACGACGTGCCCTCCTCGCTCGAACAACCCAGCAGCGCGCTCATCGCGAGCGCACAGGCCACCCGGGCGCCGTGGCCCACAGTCCCAAAACGAAAACCCATGGAATGCCTCCCCCGCGCGCTCGGCCCCGAAGCACGCAGGGCCTTGCTTAGCGCTCGCGGGGGATTCCCGTCAAAGCCGGACCTCGCGCGCGAGCCCGCACGGGACGGCGACACCCCGCAACGGCAACGGCCGGGCCCCCTTTCGGGAACCCGGCCGTCTCGCCGTGCTGGCGCGTGCGGCTGAAGACTACTTCTTCAGCTTGCTCGCCATCACGTCGCCGAGGCGCGCCTTCGAGCCTTCCGCCTGCTTGCGGAGGTACTCGCGGTAGTCCTCGCCCTCGCCGATCAGCGCCTTCATCGACAGCGCGACCTTCCGGTCCGGGGTGTTGATGTCGATGATCTTCACCTCGACATCCTGCGCCTCCTGCACCACGTCACGCGGGTTCTCGACACGCTCCTCCTTCAGCTCGGAGACGTGGACGAGGCCCTCGATGCCCGGCTCGATCTCCACGAACGCGCCGAAGTCGGTGACCTTGGTGACCTTGCCCTTCACGCGGCTGCCCACGGGCAGGCGCTCGGACAGCGTCTCCCAGGGATCCGGCTGGAGCTGCTTGATGCCCAGGCTGAAGCGCTCGTTCTCGACGTCGATGTTGAGCACCACCGCCTCGACTTCGTCGCCCTTCTTGAACATCTCGCCCGGGTGCTTGATGCGCACCGTCCAGGAGATGTCCGAGACGTGCACCAGGCCGTCCACGCCCTCCTCGACGCCGACGAACACGCCGAAGTCGGTGACGTTGCGGATCTGACCCTTGATGACGGAGCCGATCGGGTACTTGTCCTCGAGCAGCGTCCAGGGGTTCTGCTCGATCTGCTTCATGCCCAGCGCGATGCGCTTGGCCTTCGGATCGATGTCCAGGACGACGGCCTCCACCTCCTGGCCGACCTCCAGGATCTTGGACGGGTGCTTGAGGCGCTTGGTCCAGGACATCTCGGACACGTGCACCAGACCCTCGACGCCCTGCTCGATCTCGATGAACGCGCCGTAGTCCGTGATGGACACGACCTTGCCGCGCACGCGCGTGCCGACCGGGTACTTCTCGTCGGCGCGGTGCCACGGATCCTCCTGGATCTGCTTGAGGCCCAGGCTGACGCGCTCCTGCGTCGGGTCGAACTTGAGGACGACGACGCGAACCTCGTCACCCACGTTGAACATCTCGCTCGGGTGACCGATGCGGCCCCACGACATGTCCGTGATGTGGAGCAGACCGTCGATACCGCCCAGGTCGATGAACGCACCGTAGTCGGTGAGGTTCTTGACCACGCCCTTGAGGACGGCACCCTCCTTGAGGTTCTTGAGGGTCTCCTTCTTCATCTCCTCGCGCTGCTTCTCGAGGAGCACGCGGCGGGAGAGGACGATGTTGCCGCGCTTCTTGTTGAACTTGATGACCTTGAACTCGAATTCCTTCGAGATGTACTGGTCAAGGTTCCGCACGGGGCGGATGTCAACCTGCGAGCCGGGCAGGAACGCCTTCACGCCGATGTCGACGGACAGACCGCCCTTCACGCGGCCGACGATGGTGCCCTTGACGATCTCGTCGCGCTCGCAGGCGGCGCTGATCTCGTCCCAGATGCGCATCTTGTCGGCCTTCTCCTTGGAGAGGACGACCATGCCCGTGTCGTTCTCGCGGCTCTCCAGGAGGACCTCGACGGGGTCACCGGCCTGAACCGAGACCTCTCCGCGAGGATTGGTGAACTCGGAGATCGGGACCTGTCCCTCGGACTTGTATCCGATGTCGACAATCGCGAAGTCCTTCGTCACCTGGACCACGGTGCCCTTGACGATCTCCCCTTCCTTCAGGATCCCGTCACCACCGCGCTCCTTGAGCGAGGCCTCGAACATTGCGGCAAAGTCTTCGTCGCCGCCGTCCATCCCGACCTGCTGGTTCACGTTCTGCTGCATGAAATGGAAGTCCTTTGAAACCGGTACAGCTGCCCCCTGATGGTGGTTTTTCCGTCGCGGCCTGCGGGGAGCAGCGGGCCTCGCCGTGCGTCCTCCTCATTGAGGACCTGATTTGATGGAAGCCGCGCACCCTAGACACCGGTGATTCCGGGAGTCAAGCGAGCTCGAGCCCCTGTGCTGTTGGGTGGATGTCCTACCCCGGAAAAGTCAATGGTCCGGTTCGTCGTCCGCCCGGCTGGAATCCAGGTGGGCGGGCCTCGAAACCTAGCCGCCCTTCGGATCCTGGCACGTAGTTAAGAACGCCTGCCCTGCCGCGCAGCCCTCCCGACCTGGAGCGCCGCGCCCCTGCCAGGAGCACGAACAGGCGGCCAAGCCCCTGTGATTCCAGGCTCACCCCAGCAGCTTGAAGCTCTCCCGGGCGATCACCAGCCGCTGCACCTCGCTGGTGCCCTCATAGATGGTCTGCACGCGGGCATCGCGGAAGTACCGCTCCACGGGGAACTCGTCGATGTACCCGTAGCCGCCGTGGAGCTGTACGCCTTTGTCCGCCACGCGGTTGCTCATCTCGCTGGCGAACAGCTTCGCCATGGAGGCCTCCCGGGAGAACGGCTGGCCCTGCTCCTTCATCACCGCCGCGCGCAGCGTCAGCAGCTCCGCCGCGTCCAGCTGCGTCTTCATGTCCGCGAGCATGAAGCGCGGACCCTGGAACTCGCCAATCGCCTGGCCAAACGCCTTGCGGTCCTTCACGTAGGCCACCGACGCATCGAGCGCCGCCCGGCCCACGCCGCAGGCCTGCGCCGCGATGCCGATGCGCCCGCCGTCCAGCGCGACCATGGCCAGCCGGAAGCCCTGCCCTTCGGCGCCCAGCAGGTTCTCCGCCGGGATTTCGCAGTCCTCGAAGGTGAGCCCCACCGTGTTGGAGGAGCGCAGGCCCATCTTGTCCTCGTGCTTACCGACGATGAGCCCCTTCGTCCCGCCCTCGACGATGAAGCACGACAGGCCCTTGTTGCCCGCCCCGGACGTGCGGGCCCACACCACCAGCACCCCGGCGTGCGCGCCGGAGGTGATCCACTGCTTGCTGCCGTTGAGGACCCACGTGTCGCCGCGCCGCACCGCGGTGGTGCGCAGCGCGCCCGGGTCGGAGCCCGCGTGGGGCTCGGACAGCGCGAAGGAGCCCGCGATGGCCTCACCGGACGCCAGGCGCGTGACGTACTTCTCGCGCTGCGCGTCGGTGCCGAACGCGTTGATGAGCTCGCCGCACATGTTGGTGACGGCCATGGCCACGGAGGTGGAGGCGTCCGCGGCCGCCATCTCCATCATCGCCAGGGCGTAGGAGACCGCGCCGGCCTCCGAGCCGCCGTAGCGGGCCGGCAGGTTCACGCCGAGCAGGCCCAGCTCGCCCAGCTCCTTGAAGAGGTCTGTGGGGAAGCGCTCCTCGCGGTCCAGCGCCCGGGCCAGGGGGGCCACGCGCTCCCGAGCGAACTTGCGGGCGGTGTCACGGATGAGGGTCTGCGTCTCGGTGAGCTCGAAGTTCACGGCGGCTGTCCTACTCGATGGCCTTCAGGTTGAACGGATACTCGATGGGGTGGTCCGCGCCATCCGGAGGCTTGGGGAAGGTCATGGACGACAGGACGGCCTGCACGCAGTCATGGAGGCTGGGGTCCTTGAGCGTGCTGGCCTTCTTCACCACGCGGGCGTCCTTCACCAGCCCGTTGGGGTCGATGGTGAAGGTCGTCATCAGCTTGCCCTGCACCGTGCGGTCCTTCTCCGCCATGTGGTCTTCGTAGCACTCCTGGATGCGGCGCTGATGGTGCTGGACGACCTGCCGGATGGAGTCCGGGGTGAAGGGCAGCCGCTCGACGTCCGGCCCGTCGCGCTTGGCGGGGGCCGGCTTCGTCGGTGCGGGCTTGCCGCTCGAGGGCGCCTTGGACGGGGCGCCCTGCGCGAGCGCCACCGCCGAGGCCAGGACGACTGCGGACAGAAGCGCTCGCGTCATGACGGTTACTCCCTCAGCAGGTTGGCGGCGATGACGATGCGCTGAATCTCGCTCGTGCCTTCGTAGATCTCGGTGATGCGCGCGTCGCGCACGTGGCGCTCCACGTCCATCTCCTTGCTGTAGCCCATGCCGCCGTGCACCTGGAGGGCCTTGTTCGCCACGCGGCTGGCCATCTCGCTGGCGTACAGCTTGGCCATGGCGCTCTCCGCGCTGTGGCGCACGCCCTTGTCCTTCTGGAGCGCCGCGCGCCACACGAGCAGCCGGGCCGCGTCGATCTCCGTGGCCATGTCCGCGATCATGAACTGGATGGCCTGGTGCTCGCGGATGGGCTTGCCGAAGGACTTGCGCTCACCGGAGTAGCGCACCGCCTCCTCGTACGCCGCGCGCGCGATGCCCAGCGCCTGCGACGCGATGCCGATGCGGCCGCCGTCCAGCGTGCTCATGGCGATCTTGAAGCCCTCGCCTTCCTTGCCGAGCATGTACTTGGCCGGCACGCGCATGTCCTCGAAGAACATGGAGCAGGACCAGGCGGCGCTGATGCCCATCTTCTTGTCGGGCTCGGCGCGGATGAACCCCGGGGTGTCCGTGGGGACCATGAACGCGGTGATGCCCTTGTGGCCCGCGTCCTTGTTGGTCATCGTCATCAGGACGATGGCGTCGGCCTTGGGGCCGTTGGTGATCCAGTTCTTCGAGCCGTTGATGACGTACTCGTCACCCTTGCGCACGGCGACCGTCTTCTGCGCGGCGGCGTCGCTGCCGGCCTCGGGCTCCGTCAGGCCGAAGCAGCCGAGCTTCTCGCCCCGGGCGAACGGCGCCAGGAACTGCTCCTTCTGCGCGTCCGTGCCGAACTTCATGATCGGATCGCAGTAGAGCGAGTTGTTCACGCTCATGATGACGCCGGTGGAGGCACAGCCGCGGCTGATCTCCTCCATGGCGATGGCGTAACAGACGTTGTCGAGCCCGGCGCCGCCGTGCTGCTCGGGAACGGCCACGCCCAGCAGGGACAGCTCGGCGAGCTTCTTCACCGCGTCGGTCGGCCAGGCGTGGTGCTCGTCCCACTTGCGGGCGTTGGGGATCAGCTCCTTGGCCGCGAACTCGCGGGTCATCCGCTGGATTTCACGCTGGATGTCGGTCAACTCGAAGTTCATGGAACCTCCATAATATGAGGGGCACCCCTCGGGAACAGCGAAGACGCGGCGCGGGTACGGAAGGCGCGCCAGGGTTCACCGGGGTGACACGATCCGGCCGTCCGAGACCCGGGATTCCCCGGGAGAACCCACGAACATATTCAGGGGCACCGTGACGTCGAGGCTCACGTCCAGCCGGTTCCCCTCCCCCGTCCAGGCCCGCCGCACCACCACGGACACGGTCCACGGCACGGTGTCGCGGTGCCGCTCGATCAAGTCATAGGACACCCCGAGCCCCGCCACGCCGCCCGAGCCGTCCTGTCCCCACAACCCGGCGCCTTCGGCCAACACTCCGAAGCGCGCGGCGTCCGGAAACGCATACACCCGTGCCCCGGCGAGCATCCGGAAGGCCGCGCCCCGCAGCCGGAGCTGCGGCTCCAGGAACGGGGACACCACGAGCGTCGGCCCCGGGATGTCCAAGGGCGGCAGCGCCCACGGGTGGATGGGCCAGGACAGCACCCAGTGCTCGCTTGAGCCCGGTCCCCACTCGTAGCGGAGGTCCGGGATGAGCGGCTCCAGGAAGCAGGCCGTGTAGAGGCACAGCGAGCGCTTCCAGGACACCAGCACGGGCGCCCGCCCCTCCGCGCCCTCGGCGTCGTCCGAGGCCCGGGCGGGCGATGCGGCCAGGAGACACGTCAGCAGTCCCCCGGCCGCGAGCCCCTTCACCGCGTTACTTCCCGGTGAAGGTCGCGGGGCGCTTCTCGAGGAAGGCCTTCATGCCCTCGCGCTGATCCGCGGAGCCGAACAGGTCGCCGAAGGCCTGGCGCTCGATCTCGTTCGCCTTGCGCAGGTCCTGATCCGCGCCGGCCTCGATGACCTGCTTGGCCTTGGAGATGGCCAGCGGGCTGTTCTTGAGCATCTTCTCCGCCACGGCGCGGCAGTGCGCGAGCAGGCCGTCCGCGGGGAGGACCTCCAGCACGATGCCGTACTCCTTGGCCTTGGCCGCGTCGATGCGCTCACCGGTGAAGATGAGCTCCTTGGCGCGGGCGCGGCCCACCAGGCGGGTGAGGCGCTGCGTTCCACCGAAGCCCGGAATGACACCCAGGCCGACTTCCGGCAGGCCGAGCTTGGCCTTCTCGGACGCGTAGATGAAGTCGCAGGCCAGGGCCAGCTCGGAGCCGCCGCCGAGCGCGAAGCCATTCACGGCCGCGATGGTCGGGATGGGCAGCGCCTCCAGCGAGGCCATGACCCGGTGCCCCAGGGCGCCGAACTCCTGGGCCTGCGCGTCGGTGAGCGCGGCCATCTCCGCGATGTCAGCGCCGGCGACGAAGGCCTTCTCGCCGCCGCCGGTGAGGATGAGGACGCGCACGTCCGCGGGCAGGGACTTCAGCGCGGACTCGAGCTCCTGCAGCGTCTTGGTGTTGAGGGCGTTGAGCGCCTTGGGGCGGTCGACGAAGAGGGTCGCGATGGCGCCCTCCTGCTCCAGCCGGATGTTCTCGTAGGCCATGTTCGAGGCTCCTGGGGGAAGTGGGTCACCGCGTGGCGGGCTAGTACTTGTAGAAGCCGCGGCCGTTCTTCTTGCCGTACCAGCCCGCCTCCACGTACTGGCGCAGCAGGGGGCTGGGGCGGTACTTGGAGTCACCCAGGCCCTTGTGGAGCACCTCGGCGATGTAGAGCACGGTGTCCAGGCCGATGAAGTCAGCGAGCTGCAGCGGGCCCATGGGCTGGTTGGTGCCCAGCTTCATCGCGGTGTCGATGTCCTCGACGGAGCCCAGGCCCTCCATGACGGCGAAGCAGGCTTCGTTGAGCATCGGGATGAGGATGCGGTTGACGATGAAGCCCGGGTAGTCCTTGGAGACCACGGTCGTCTTGCCCATCTTCTCGGCCAGGGCGCGCGTGGTGGCGTACGTCTCATCGGAGGTGGCGGCGCCGCGGATGAGCTCCACGAGCTGCATCACCGGCACCGGGTTCATGAAGTGCATGCCGATGACGGACTCGGGGCGCTTGGTGTAAGCGGCGATCCGGGTGATGGGGATGGACGAGGTGTTCGTGGCGAGCACGCCGCCCGGGCGCACGATTTCGTCCAGGTCCAGGAAGATGCCGCGCTTGAGGCCCTCGCTCTCCGTCACGGCCTCGACGGCGAAGTCCACGTCCTTGGCCTCGGTGACCTTCGTCACGGTGGCGAGGTTGGCCTCGGCGGCCTGCTGCCTGGCGGCGTCGAGCTTGCCCTTCTCCACCAGCTTCTTCAGGCCGGCGCGGATGCGGTCAGCGCCCTTGGCGAGCCCTTCCTTGGAGACATCCGCCAGGGTGACGCGGAGACCGGCGACCAGCGCCACCTGCGCGATGCCCGCGCCCATCTGCCCTGCCCCGACGACGACAATGTGTTCCGTTGCCATGGCGTGTACGCACCTCTTGGGTCGGAAAAAATGAAGTGAAGAACGGCGTGCGAGCGGCCTTAGCCCACGCCTCCAGGTCGGTCAACGAACTGCGGCGGGCAACTGGAGCTCACGGACGATGAAGCGGTCCTCGCCCACGACGAGCGGCGTCTCCAGTCGCACACGGGCGTCGCTGCCCTCACGTTTCACGAAGAGCTCCGCGTCCCAGGTGCCCTCGGGCAGGTCTACCTTGTACGCGAGCTCCGGCGGCGGCCCGGACGGGAAGAACCGCTCCTCGCGCTTGAGCAGCTTCCCCTCGGCGTCGGAGATCTGCAGGTCCACGGCGCGCACGGAGGCCCAGCCGGGCCCCGCGAGCTGGAACGCGACATCCCGCTCGGGCGTGCCCGTCACCTGCCAGAGGTAGAGGCCGAGGCCCACGAGGAGGAGCAGCGGCAGCCGCTTCGCCAGCGCGCTCTTGCGTTCCTGGGGGCGAGGGGGCGGCGTGGCTTCGGAAGGAGGAGGCGTATCCGCCACCGTTACTCCTTCTTGGTGCGCTTGGCGCTGGGGCGCTTCGCGTTGAGTTCGGAGATGACCACGCTGGGCGTGGCGGACCGGCGGGGCTTGGTGGGCTCGGCGGCGGGGGCTTCCGGCTCGGAGGGCTTCTCGTCCTTCTCCTGGGGGACGAGGCGGATCTGCGCCTTGATCTCCACCGTCATCCCGGACATGAGCTTGAGGAACTCGTCGCGGAGCTTCTCGGACTGGAGGAAGCGGCGGAGCTCCTCGGTGACGGCGCGCGTCACCTCGTCCTTGGTCTTCTCAGCCTGGCCGAGGATGAAGCCGAGGGCTTCCTTGGGGAGCTTGAGCTGGCCGGCGAGGTTGCGGATGCCCTCTTCGGTCATGAAGAGGGCGCCCAGGCCAGCCACGGCCATGCGGCGGACGAACTCGGGAACGAAGCCCGCGGGCCCGTTGGTGCCACTGCCGCGGCCCTGCGGCTCGTCATCGTCGAGCAGCGGGTCGGGCGGGAAGTCGTCGTTGCCGGCCGGGGCCATGATGTCTCCTCGATAGTTAGCGGGCCTGCACCACCGGCAGCGGAACGCTCTTGATGCTCTGGGCGGACACGCGCCCCGCGATGTTCCGCGCGACCTCCTGGAAGGCCTTCGCCTCCGGGCTGTCCTTCGCACCTACGACCACCGGCACGCCGGAGTCTCCAGACTCACGCACCTTCAGGTCCAGCGGGATTTCGCCGAGGAATGGAATCCCGAACATCTGCGCGGCCTTGCGGCCACCGCCGTGGTTGAAGATGGCCGTGGTGTGCGAGCAGTTCGGGCACACGAACTGGCTCATGTTCTCCACGATGCCCAGCACGGGGATGTGGACCTTGTCGAACATCTGCTTGGCGCGGACCACGTCCGCCAGCGCGACGTCCTGCGGCGTGGTGACGAGCACCGCGCCAGCGGCCCGGACGGACTGGGACAGCGTGAGCGCCACGTCACCGGTGCCCGGCGGCAGGTCGAGGACCAGGTAGTCGAGCTCGCCCCAGCTCACGTCCCGGACGAGCTGCATCAGGGCGCCGTGGAGCATGGGGCCGCGCCAGATGAGCGCCTGGTCGGCCTCCACGAGGAATCCGATGGACATGACCTTGAGGCCGTGGGCCTCCAGTGGGTTGAGCGACTTGCCATCCGGGCTGACGGGGCGCTTGTCGCCCAGGCCGGTCATCAGGGGGACGGAGGGGCCGTAGAAGTCGGCGTCGAGCAGGCCGACCTTGGCGCCGTGCTGGGCCAGGGCGGTGGCGAGGTTCACGGCGACGGTGGACTTGCCCACCCCGCCCTTCCCCGCGCCGACGAGGATGATGTTCTTCACCTTGGGGAGGAGCGCGCCGGCGGGCATGCCACCGCCGGCCGGGCGGACCTGGGCGCCCCACTCGATGTCGAAGGACTTGAGACCGGGGACGGCCTTGAGGGCGGCCTCGGAGTCCGCCTGGATCTTCCCCTTCATGGGGCAGGCAGGCGTGGTGAGCTCAATCTTGAGTTTCGCGGTGTCCCCGGAGACGCGGACGTCCTTCACCATTCCCGCCTTCACGAGGTCGACGTGAAGCTCGGGATCCATCACCTTCGACATCGCAGCGATGATGTCGGCCTGGGTAACGCTCATCGGGACACCTGAAACCTTTTGGAAAACGGGCGGTTGTAAGCCGCCAGCGGGCGCGGAATCTGCCAGCCCAGGGGGGGCTGTCAACGTCGTTTAACGGGGCTGTACGCCCAGCGCACCCTGTAGGTCCCCTGCCCGGTTGCCGACTGTCGCCCTACTGAACGCGTCTATCAGGAGCGCTGGTGCCGGCCCGTTCAACTGCTGGCCACAAGCGCTGAGCGCCATGGTCCTGAAGGCCAAAGGCCTCCGCTACGCGCAAGGAGATTTCGGGCGAGACGGCCTTTATGTTTGGAGACTCGGCGGCAAACTAATGCCGCTCATGTAATGACTGTCGAGTCTCAATTCGGAACAGATTCTCTGCAAGCGCAGGTACAACTCCTCGTCTAGCTGAATGCTCTCTCCATTGATATTATCGCAAAGAATCTCCATGGCGACTGTCGTTTCGTGGACGGATAACAAGTCGTCAACCGTCTCGAAGAATTTAGATCCCATCACTCCTTTTGACTTCAAATCCTCAACAAGACCTTTGGCTTCGTCGTAGGCACTGGGCTTGGTCATCGACAATATTTCCGAGGCTTAAAATTGCTTGTAATCCCCTCTTTCCTCAATCACGCGAACAGCCTCTGCGTAGGACCATCCGCTTCCGGTTTAGCCGCCGCTCCCGAGGGATGCCTCACGCTTGCGCCGTTCACGCTCGCGGCGCTGCTGGCGTGAGCGGGCGGTCACCTCCGCGATGA
>BNCN01000012.1:114232-336135 GCA_014656495.1 Comamonas sp. KCTC 72670 | reverse complement strand
AGGAGTTCTCCCAGCAGAGAGGCGTGAGGCTGAGCACACTGCAGTCGTGGGTGTACCGGCGGAGGCGTCAGCGGGCCGGGAAGGCGGAGCCGGTGCGCCTGCTGCCGGTGGAGGTGGCTTGCGTGGCGCAGCCGAGCACGGCGCTGCTCGAGGTGGAGTTGGCCAGCGGCGCTTGCCTGCGCTTCGCCTTCGGCACCGACGTGGAGTACGTGGCCCGCCTCGTCGCGGCACTGGGACGGTGAGGCGTGTTTGCCCTGCCTGCCTCGGTGCGCGTGGTGCTGGCCACGGAGCCGGTGGACATGCGCAAGTCCATCGACGGCCTCATGGCGCTGGTGCGCACGGCCTGGGGCGAGGACGTCTACTCGGGGCACCTCTTCGCCTTCGTTTCCAGGCGAGGAGACCGCATCAAGGTGCTGACGTGGAGCCGGGGCGGCTTCGTGCTGCTGTACAAGCGACTGGAGACGGGCCGCTTCCGGCTGCCGCCGGTGGACGACGGCGCGCAGGTGGTGCACCTGGACGCCACGCAGTTGGCGATGCTGCTGGACGGCATCGACGTGGCCCAGGTGAGGCGCCAGCCCGCCTGGACGCCTCCCGAGCGCACGGGCACCTGAGAGGCCCAGCACGGGACGTAGCACGGCGGCGGCGTGTTGCTGCCAGGTGCCTCGCGAGCTTCCTCAAGACCACTTCTGCCCCTGGCGCGAGGAGGCCGAGGAACTCAAAGAGCGCCTGACGTCGCTGGAAGCAAAGATGGCGACACTGGAGCGCCACGTCTTCGGCCGCAGGACGGAGAAGCTGCCGACGGTGGCCTCCGAGCTGCGCGGGGATGCGGACGCCACGGCGGCCCAGGCGGAGGCCGCGAAGAAGAAGCGCCGAGAAAGAGCGGCCCGGAAGGCGGAGGAGGCCCCGTCGCGAGAGATTCGCCACGCGGTGCCCGCCGAGGAGCGCTACTGCCCCGCCTGTGGCAGCGAAGCGCTGGAGCCACTGAGCCAGGGCCGAACCTCAGTGCTGTACGAGTACCTCCCCGCGCGCTTCGGGCGGCAGGTGCACGTGCAGGAAGTGCTGGCATGCACGTGCGGCCGGGGCGTCGTGACGGTCCCGCCTCCGGCCCGGGTGGTGGACAGGGGCGAGTACGGCCCTGGCTTCATTGCGCACGTGGTGACGTCCAAGTGCGCCGACGCCATGTGTTGCGAGGCGGGCTGGTTGATGGACGAGCGAACCGCCTGGTTGATGGGAGTGGCCTAAAGAGCGGCGTCGTCGGTGTCGAGCACGCGTGCGAGTACGTCGCGCTCGACGAGCTTCTTCTTGCGACGGGCGGCCTCGCGAAGCGCAGTGGTCGCGAGCCGGTCGATGTCGCGGTGGGCGCCGGAGGCGGCCTCATGGAGCATCGCCATTGCGTCAGAGGCGAAGAGCTCTCGCTCGCAGCCCGCGTTCTTCAGGCGCAGGCGGAGGTACTCCGCGGTGTCATCGGGCTGAAGCGCGTCGATGATGAGTCGGCGTGCGAGGCGGGAGGCGAGGCTGCGGTTACGACGCATCGCGAGCCGCGAGTCGAGCTCGGGCAGGCCGACGAGGATGAGGGAAAGGAGCGCCTTCGAGTCCCACTGGTAGTTCAGGAGGATGTGGAGGTGGTCGAGCACGTCCTGGTGGAGCAGGTGCGCCTCGTCGAGGAGGAAGACGGGGTGGACGCGCTCGCGACCGAGGTCCTCCACGTGGCTGGAGACGGCGTAGAAGACGGCGGCGGCGGTGGCGGACGGCGTGAGCCCGAGGGCGAGACACAACTGGCGGTAGAAGTCGCGGCGGCCCAGCGTGGCGTTATGACAGTAGGTGAGGCGGAAGCCCGCCTGGGGTAGCCGGTGGCGGAGCGCGCGCAGGACGCATGTCTTGCCGACGCCGGGCTCGCCCACCAGCATGACGCTCTGCCGCTCGCGCACGGCTTCGCAGAGTTCCTCGACGAGGCTCGTCTTGGAGGCCGGCAGCCAGAGGTCCGCGTCGGCAATCTCCTTGGAGAAGGGCGCCTCGGAGAAGCCAAAGTGGGTGACGTAGGCGGGCGTCATGACTCACCTGCATCGCGATGCCGAGGAGGACGCCCGACGGCGCGGTCGAGGAGAGCCAGGGGCGGGTCAAACGCGGGGTGTAGCCGGTATGTCTCGTCGTGGACGGGAGGCCGACGCAGCGGCCTCTTGCGGCGCGCGTTCTTCACCGCGTCGACTGGGTGGAGGGTGTAGCGCTTGCCCTCGAATTCGGCCCAGGGAGTCTCACCCAGGTCGACAAGGCAGCGGCACAGGTGCACGAGGCGCCCGGCGAGGTGGCCTGCGTCGAGTTCGTAATCGGCACCATCGACAGCGACGGTGGTGTCGCGCCGCACGCTTCGGCGGACGCGGGTGGTGAGGGCCTCGCGCAGCTTCGCTTCGTCGAAGCCATCGGGCATCCGGGGCGCGGCCTCGAAGACGCTTCTCGGTGTCGCGCCCATGAGGGCAGCGTGCGAGGTGGCGTGGTAGTGCGCGTCGAGGAATGCGCAGAGGCGGACATTGACGTCGTGCAGCGAGGCGACGGGCCCGAGGAAGTCGAGGCAGCCCTCGCGCAGCGTGCGCCAGAAGCGCTCCATCTTCCCGCGGGCGGGGGCGTCGTAGGGCCGCGCGTGCAAGAGCGACGTGCCGATGCGAGCGCACGCGGTGGCGAGCGTCTCGCCCCGGTACGTGGCGCCATTGTCCAGGTAGAGAGCGTCCGGTGGACCGTGCTTGCGCAGGGCGCGCACCATGAGGCCCAGCATGTCCACCTCGCGCTCAGTGTGGTGGGCCTCCAACGCCACGACGTACCGACTCGCGTCGTCCAGCAGCGCGTGGATGCGCAAGGGCAGCGACTTGCCCCCGACGGTGAGTCCAGGCCCGTGACACACGTCCGCGTGCCACAGGGCCATGGGGCGCTCGGCCTGCCAGCGCAGGCGCGTCTTCGTGCCGCTGCCATCACGCATCCCGACGCGGTCGAGTCCTGCTTGCGCGAAGAGGCGGCGCACCGTCGTCGCCGAGACGGCGTCCTTCTCGAGCCGTCCATCGGTGACGAGTGTACGCAGGATGAGCGTCACCGACGCGGACGGGTACTCCCGCCGGATGTCGAGCAGCAGCTCGCGCTGGGCCGCCGAGAGCTGCTGGGCGCGGCCCTTGTCGCTGCGGCCGCGCGGGGCGAGGCCTGAGAGGCCGCGCTTCTTGTACGCGTAGTACCAGCGCTCGAGCGTGGCCGCCGAGTAGCAGTGGCTCACCTTGGAGCCCGGCGGCACGAAGCGCTGCTGGGCGAGGGACTCGAGCGCCGAGGCGAGTTGGCCTCGGTCCATGTGCGCCTGGGTGAGGGCGCCGATGACTCCGTGGCGAAACACCGCCACCGCCTCGGCATGGGACTTCGGGGTGAGGCTCTTCATTTTGCGCGGACTTCCCCTACCGCCCCCTCATCCCGGCATGGGCTTCTTGGGAGCGCAGACGCCTACCGTCCCGCCGCAGGTAGGTCTTCGAGGACGGGGCCTGTCGGGTGGGACGGACTTCTGCGTGAGGGGAGTCGATGGCGGCGGAGCAAGCCCCTCAGTGAGCGCGCTCGGTTCCCCGGAACGAACAGGCGGACAGCGAGGGCGGTCCCGTCGCCGCGAGCGCAAAGGCGGCGACTGTCGTCGCCGCTCGTGCGGCCACCGCTCGCGCCGTCCAGTCCGCGGGCGCCGGCCGCACGCAGCCCAGGAGCGTCCCGCGCCTGGCCTCCCCGGCCCAGCGGCAGAGGGCATCCCAGCGCCCAGCGCTCCCTGGCCCCACCACGTCCCACGGACTCACGCGTCTGCGTACCGCCGCCGCCGGCAGCGACTCGAGGCCCCACAGGGCCAGCGCCCAGGCGATGGCCGCGAGCGAATACAGCTTCCTGCCCAGCACCTGCGCGGGCACTACCGTCTGCGTCACGCCGCACGCACGGCAGCGGTAGCGGCGCACGCGCAACTCCACGAGCACGGGCGACGCGCCAGTGTCCAGCGGACCTCGCACCTGGCGGCTCCGGCTGCCATGCCCATGAAGCCCCAGCGGCGCTCCCACAGGGCGGCTCGCTGCGCCGCAAGCGGCGCAGCGAGCCGGACGTACTGACGACACGGACGGCATCTGTGCCGCCCAGGACTTGACGCCGACGCGCGTCCGTACGACTCCTTGGGTGCTTCGCTTCTCTCTCTCACGTCGAGCGGGGCGCCCGACCTGTGAGCGTGTTGGCGCACGCTCCAGGTCACCTTTCTCCCACGCGAGATGGCGAACGCCGCCGCGCCCCGTCCTCTCAGAGCCCCGCGGACTACCTCACGCAGCGTGGCGCGCCAGAATCCGGCTCGTTGCTGGACTCTGCGTGGCCTGCAACATCTCTTCCCGGCAACCAATGCGCTCGTCGCGACCGCAATCTCCATCAACTACTTCGCTCAGCAACAGCCAGGGTCCACGGCGCCGACGCTTCGCTCAACGCCTCTCAGCACGTCGTTGGCCGGACGGTTACAGCACATCAACGCTCAGGTGCAGGAGTTCCAGGCGCGGGGGCAGCCCGTCGTTTCGGTGGACACGAAGAAGAAGGAGTTGGTGGGGGAGTTCAAGAATGGAGGCCGCGAATGGCAGCCGGCGGGGGCGCCGGTGCTGAGCCTGACGCATGATTTCCCAGACACGGCGGTGGGCAAGGCGATTCCCTACGGTGTGTACGACATCGGGGACAACATCGCCTGGGTGTCAGTGGGGGTGGACCACGACACGCCCGTCTTCGCCGTCAACAGCCTCGGCGCATGGTGGCGCAAAATGGGCCAGGAGCGCTACCCCGAGGCGAAGGAACTCCTGGTGACGGCGGACTCGGGCGGCAGCAACAGCGCGCGAAGCCGGGTCTGGAAGGCGGAGCTGCAGCGGCTGGCGGACGCGACGGGGCTTTGCATCAGCGTCTGTCATTTTCCACCTGGTACGAGCAAGTGGAACAAGGTGGAGCATCGCCTCTTCAGCCACATCAGCCTGAATTGGAGAGGCCGCCCACTGGAGGACTACGAAACGGTGGTGAACCTCATCGGCACCACGACCAATACCAAGGGCTTGAAGGTGAAAGCACGGCTGGACCGACGGCGCTACCGCACAGGAGTCAGCGTCTCTCCGGAGGCCATGCACGCACTCCACCTCGTCCGCGCGACCTTCCATGGTGACTGGAACTACGTCCTCAAACCCCGGATGGATAAGTAATTTATAGCCAGGCCCTTACGCTGAGCACGTTGCAGTCGTGGGTGTACCGACGCCGACGTCACCGTAGCAACCAGGCCGCGCCGACAGCCCGCTGCCCAGGCGAAGCCTGCAGGCCCGTCTGCAACTGCGTATGCGGCACCCAGGTCCCCGTGGCGCTGCCGTCCGGGCTCCGGTTGTAGGAGATGCCCACCGTCGTATCCCGGTACGCCACGCTGTCCTGCACGGTGTTGTCTGGCCGCACGAGGTACACGGTGTCGCCGCTGCTGCCCTGATTGACGCCTCGGTTCAGGTACAGTCCGCCGCCCGATGCAGACGTGGCGTTCGTCGCGCCCTGGGGCACCGCCGTCGGGCCCGAGTACACGACGTACGACTTACCGGGATGAATCATCGTCCCCGCGGGGAACACATGCCGCACGGGGTCGCTCCCCGCATACGAGTTGGCGTCGTGAATCTTCCAGCCGCCCAGGTCCACGGCCGTGGTGCCCCCGTTCACCAGCTCGACGAACTGGCGGTCATAGTCGGGCGTCGACGTCCCCGGGAGGTTGCCCGTCTGCGGCAGGTACTCGTTGATGAACACCGGGTACCGCGCCTCGCCGCTCCCCTGGCCCTGCTGGCCGAAGTTGAAGCGGCTGATGATGGGGTAGTGGTCGGAGGTCGTGCTCCGGTAGCTCGGGATGTTCGGCCGCAGCACCCGGGTCGAGTTGGGGATGTAGCTGTCCCGCAGCTCGTTGGACACGAGCTGGTGGTCGATGAAGGACGGCCGGCTCGTCGTGCTGCTCACGCCCGCGCGCGACAGCGCCTCCGTCGTGAACATGTACCGGCTCGGGTCGTTGATGAAGTTGAGGTAGGGCGAGTCGAACTTCCACCCGGTGGCGGGGTTGGTCGTGGTGGACTCGTCCACGTCGTCGTTCCAGTCGCCAATCACCATCACCCGCTGCGTGGGCAGGCGCAGGTCCAGGTAGTCCTTGAGCGCGCGAGAGGCGCTCTGCCGGCGCGCGTAGTCCTGCTCGGTGGAGTACGCCTTCATGTGCAGAATCAGCGCCGTCACGTCCACCGTGGAGCCATCCGCCCGGCGGACGCGCAAGTCCACGCGGAGCGGAGGACGCCCGCCAAAGTCATAGCTTGAGTTCAAGAGCACGACGTCCGCTTGCAGCACCTGCACCACGTCCGACTTGAACAGCACGCCGACCTTCTGGTCGTTCGCCCCGTAATACGACGTGCCCGACGACACCCGCGTGCCGTCATCCGCGAGGAAGCCGTCGTAACCGGGCAGCCCCGCCTTCAGGTCGTTGAAGTGCGCCGTGCTGACAATCTCCGCCAGGCCCCAGATGTCCACGCCCGCGTCGGCGATGACGGCCTGCGCGTTGGCCAACTGCAGGGGCTCGTTGGTCGGCCCGTTCTGCGTGTCGCCGAACCACTCGATGTTCCAGTTTGCCACCGACAGCGGGAAGGTCCCCTCATGCGGGCCTCCGTCCGGCGACTCTCCCGGCGCCAGCACCTGGAGCCCGAGCTGCACCTGCGCCTCGGCGCCGTGGGCGTCATGGACCCGCAGGGTGACGGGGTACGTGCCCTCGCCCTGCGGCTGCCCGCTCAGCACGCCTTCGGAACGGAGCTCGATACCCGTGGGCAGCGAGCCCCCCACCACCTCCCACTCCAGCGGCGGGCGTCCGCCCGTGGCGACCAGGACGTGCTCGTAGCTGCCACCCGCCGTGGCCACGGGGAGCGCGTCGCTGGTGACCTCGGGGCGCGCATAGATTTTCAGCGCGTACGTGCGCACGTGCTCCGTGCCGTTCGCGTCCCGCACCGTCACCGTGATGGAGAAGTCCCCGGCCTCCGACCCCGGCCCCAGCAGCCGTCCCTCGCCCGTGAAGAAGGAGAACCCCGGCGGAGGCGGCGTCACCGAGTAGCGCAGGGGCGGCTCGCCCCCGGACGCGGTGAACATGGCTTCGTAGTCGAGGCCCACCGTGGTGGGCGACAGCTCGACTGCGGGCAACTGCGGGGGGACGGTGGTGCCGCGTCCATCGCAGGCGGACAGCAGGGTGAGGACGGCGAGCATCCCCGCCATTCGGATCAACGACATGTCGGCGGGCTCCAGCGCGGGCTTCGTGGCACAGAGCCCGCGAGGTGAGCACTCTATCCCCGCACGGCACCGACGTGCACGACGCAATGGCCGACGCACTCGGTCGTGTTTCACTCCAGGGAATCACCGGAAGGTTTTGCGCTTCCAGGGATACGTAGAGTGGAATGGTGGTGGATTCGGGGGGATGTCCGCCCCATGGAGGATATGGCGCATGGGCAACAACAAGTGGGACAAGCAGCAGTTGATGGAGTTCCTCAAGCGCACCGGCGACGAGCTCAAGCGCACCACCGATGACCTGCGGGGCGAGGCCAAGCGCCTCCTCAAGGAAGTGAAGGACCCCGACAACCAGGCCAAGGTGAAGGAAGGCCTGGAGCAGCTGCGCACCTGGGCCGCCAGCACCAGCAAGGTCGCCGCGGAGAAGATTGAAGTCGCGGTGCGTCAGGTCGAGGGCGCCGTGGAGCGCGCCTTCAAGCCGGAGGAGGAGGGCGGCGAAAAGGCCTCCCCCAAGTCCAAGCCGGCGTCGGCCGAGCCCGCCTCGGAGCCCAAGGCCTCCAAGGGCAGCGCCTCCCGCCCCACGGCCAAGAAGGCAGGGGGTAAGTCCATTGGCCGCAAGAAGGCCGGCGCCGACACCAAGAGCCCCGCGACGAAGGCGGCCAAGAAGCCTGCTTCGGGTTCCAAGAAGACGATTGGAAAGCCGAAGAAGCCCACCGCCTGAGCGTGAAGTTCCGCTGGGCGTGAAGCCCGCCTGCCCGGGGGCCGGGTCGGAATCCTTTGTCCTTCTGGACATTTGGAGTGTCCTGCGGCGCGTGAGATAGTGCGCGCCGTGGCCGGCTCGAACGACAAGAGCAGAATCCAGACGGAAATCGGGCAGGACGTCATCGACGCGGCGGTGCGCAGCGTCGAGCGTCACATGGACGAAGAGGACGAGGTGACCGTCATCGAGGTGGGGGTCTCCAGCCCGTCCACCCCGGCGGAAGCCGAGGCGTCCCCGTCTCCCGAAGAGCCCCCTCCCAGTGAAGCGGCGGCACCGTCCGAGGACGTGGCGGCGCTTCGCCAGGAGGTGGAGTCCCTCAAGGCGCAGCTGGAGTTCAGCCAGGCCAAGGGCCGCGAGACGATGGAGCGTCTGCGCGAGGCCCACGAGCGTGCAAAGGATGCGCAGGAGCGCACCGTGCGTCACGCCGCGGACCTGGAGAACTACCGCAAGCGCGCGCAGAAGGAGAAGGAGGAGGTCCAGCGCTTCGGCTCGGAGAAGCTGCTCAAGGACCTGCTCCCGGTGCTGGACAACCTGGACCGCGCGCTCGACGCGGCGGCCAAGTCGCCGGACCTCGACAGCTTCGAGAAGGGCGTGGCCATGACGCGCAAGTCCTTCGAGGACGCGCTCGCCCGCCACGGCGTGAAGGGCTTCAGCGCCAAGGGCCAGGTCTTCGACCCGCGCCTCCACGAGGCCATCCAGCAGGTGGAGACGGCGGACGTCCCCGCGGGCCACGTGGTCTACGAGGTGGTGCGCGGCTTCCACCTCAACGACCGGCTGGTCCGTCCGGCCATGGTCGTCGTCGCGCGCGCGCCGGAGGCCGTCGCCGCCGCCGAACCCGCCGCGGCCGTTGAACCCGCCGCCGCCACCGACACCGGGTCGCCCGACGCGCCCGAGCAGACCGAGAACTCTTCCGGGGGGAGTCAGTAACCATCATGGGCAAGGTGATTGGAATCGACCTTGGGACGACCAACTCGTGCGTCGCCGTCATGGAAGGCGGCGAGCCGGTGGTCATCCCCAACAGCGAAGGCAGCCGGACCACGCCTTCCATGGTGGGCTTCACGGACTCGGGTGAGCGCCTGGTGGGGCAGATCGCCAAGCGGCAGGCCATCACCAACCCGGAGAATACCGTCTTCGCGGCGAAGCGGCTCATCGGCCGCAAGTTCGACTCGCCCGAGGCCAAGAAGGCCATTGGCGTGTCCCCGTTCAAGGTGGCCTCCAGCCCCAACGGCGACGCGTGGGTGGAGATTCGCGGCAAGGGCTACAGCCCGCCCGAGGTCTCCGCCATCGTCCTGATGAAGATGAAGCAGACGGCGGAGGACTATCTCGGTGAGCAGGTCACCGAGGCGGTCGTCACCGTTCCGGCCTACTTCAACGACAGCCAGCGTCAGGCCACCAAGGACGCCGGCCGCATCGCCGGGCTCAACGTCCTGCGCATCATCAACGAGCCCACCGCGGCGGCCCTGGCCTACGGCCTGGACAAGGTGCAGGAGGGTGGCACCGAGCGCATCGCCGTCTACGACCTGGGCGGCGGCACCTTCGATATCTCCATCCTGGAACTCAACGCCGGCGTGTTCGAGGTCAAGAGCACCAACGGCGACACGTTCCTGGGCGGTGAGGACTTCGACCAGCGGCTCATCGACTACCTGGCCAAGCGCTTCGCCGAGCAGAACAACGGCCTGGACCTGCGCAAGGACCGCATGGCGCTCCAGCGCCTGAAGGAGGCGGCCGAGCGCGCCAAGCACGAGCTGTCCAGCGCGCCGGAGACGGAGGTGAACCTGCCGTTCATCACCGCCGATGCCACCGGCCCCAAGCACCTGACGGAGACCGTGGACCGCGCCACCTTCGAGGCGCTGGTGACGGACCTCATCGACCGCACCATCGAGCCGTGCCGCATCGCCCTGAAGGACGCGGGCCTCGCCGCGCAGCAGATCAACCAGGTGCTGCTGGTGGGCGGCATGACGCGCATGCCGCGCGTGCAGCAGAAGGTGAAGGAGTTCTTCGGCAAGGACCCGCACAAGGGCATCAACCCGGACGAGGTCGTCGCCGTGGGCGCGGCCATCCAGGGCGGCGTGCTCAAGGGCGAGGTGAAGGACGTCCTCCTGCTGGACGTCACGCCGCTGTCGCTCGGCGTCGAGACGGCCGGTGGCGTCTTCACCAAGATTATCGACAAGAACACCACCATCCCCTGCAAGAAGAGCCAGGTGTTCTCCACCGCGGTGGACAACCAGCCGCTGGTGAGCGTGCACGTGCTCCAGGGCGAGCGCGAGATGGCGGCGGACAACAAGACGCTGGCGCGCTTCGAGCTGGTGGGCATCCCCCCGGCGCCGCGCGGCGTGCCGCAAATCGAGGTGTCGTTCGACATCGACGCCAACGGCATCGTCCACGTCAGCGCCAAGGACCTGGGCACCGGCAAGGTCCAGCAGGTGCGCGTGGTGAGCAACTCCGGCCTGTCCGAGGCCGAAATCCAGGCGATGATCTCCGACGCGCAGTCGCACGCCACCGACGACAAGAAGAAGAAGGAGCTGGCGGAGCTGCGCAACAACGCGGACGGCCTCATCTACACGACGGAGAAGAGCCTGGAGGAGTACGCCAGCCTCCTGTCGGAGAAGGACCGCGAGGAGATCAAGGCGGACCTGGAGCGCCTCAAGGAGGTGCTCAACACCACCGACACGGCGGTGCTCAAGGAGGCCTTCCAGCGCCTGGAGGGCAGCGCCTACCGCATCGCGGACGCCATCTACACGGGGCAGGCGAGCTGAGCGCCTCGCGCAATCGTTCCGGCGCTCCCGCGTAGACTGCTCAGCGCGCAGTCACCCTGGAGCACACCGATGGACGTCACTGAAGCTATCGTCGTCTCCCTCATCACCGCCATGGTGGTGGGGGTCCCCCTGCTTGGGCTCACGCTTCGCTTCTGCCTCAAGCCCCTGGTGGAGGCCTTCATCCGGTTGAAGGAGGTCCCTCAGAGCGGCGGCGTGGACGTCCAGTTGCTGCGCGAGCGCGTGGCGTACCTGGAGCGCGTGTTGGAGGCGCACGGGCTGATGGACGAGCACGTGTCGCTGTCGCTGCGCACCGGCGCCCCCGAGCGCCTCCCCGCCGTGTCCTCCCTGAAGGACCGGGAGCGCGTGTAGCCCACCGGGCACCTCGTGGGCCCTTGGGTTTCCGCAAAGGTGATTCCGGGTGTTGAATGCACCCGTGGAATTTCCTTCGTTGGAGGACGAGGTCGTCTTCCTCCGGGCGTTGATGTCCGTGCATCGCATGTCGGACGTCATCCTGGAGGACTGCCTGGAGCGGGGCCTGGACCTCGACTCCGGGCTCGACGTGTTTCTCACGCAGTGTGCCCGGCTGGTGCATGCCCCCGCGGGCTTCGTGTCCTTGCGTGGCACGCGCGGCCCCGTGGTGACGCGGGTGCTGGGCGAGCCCGGCGTGGACGTGGCGCAGGCGGCGTTCTGGCAAGGCATCCACGCGCTTGAGGACGGACGGACGCTCTTCTGCACCCGCCTGGCGCTGGGCAGCCTGGAGCTGGGCGGGCTGGGGCTGGTGGTGGGCGGCCACTTCGAGGACGGCGGCCGGATGGTGCTGAAGCTGGTGGAGGCCATCGGCGAGCAGCTCGACACCGCCGTGCTGGGTTTCCTGGCGCTGACAGGGGGCAAGAGCGCGCTGGAGCGGCTGGACGGGCTGGTGACGGACACGCCGCCCGCGTCGCGGGGCCACATCGGCCGGTATGAGGTGGTGACGCCGCTGGGCACGGGCGGCATGGCCCAGGTGCTGGTGGCCCGGACGCGCGGGCCGGAGGGCCTGGGGCGGATGGTGGCCCTCAAGCGCATCCTCCCGCACCTGTCCTCGGACCCCTCCGTCGTCGAGCAGTTCCTGGACGAGGCCCGCATCGGCCTGCGGCTGGCGCACCCCAACCTGGTGCACGTCTACGACTTCGGCGAGGCGGAGGGCGCCTACTTCATCGCGATGGAGTTGGTGCGCGGCGTGGACCTGGAGCGGCTCATCCGCGCCGCCCGGGGCCCGCTGGAGCCCGCGCACGCGGTGGCGGTGGTGTGCCAGGGGCTGACGGGCCTCCAGGCCGCGCACTCCCTGCTCGGCGAGGATGGCGAGTCGCTGGAGCTGGTGCACCGGGACTTGTCCCCGCACAACCTCATGGTGGGGTTCGACGGGCGGGTGAAGGTGCTGGACTTCGGCGTGGCCAAGGCCCGCGCCCAGCGCACGGTGACGCTGCCGGGCATCGTGAAGGGCAAGCCACTGTACATGTCCCCGGAGCAGGCGCGGGGCATGAAGCTGGACGCGCGCAGCGACTTGTTCGCGATGGGGCTCATCCTCTACCAGTCGCTCACCGGCGTGCGCGCCTTCGAGAAGCCCGATGAGCTGGCCACCATGCACGCCATCTGCGACGAGGCGCTCCCGTCCCGGCCCTCGCACATCTCCCGCTCGCTGTGGAGCGTGCTGCGGACGGCGCTGGCCAAGCGGCCCGAGGCGCGCTTCAGCAGCGCCGCGGAGATGGCGGACCGGCTGGCGGACGCCTGCAAGCCCGCGAGCGACGCGGAGCTCGTGCAGTTGATGCTGAAGCACTTCCCCGACCGGAACCGCGAGTTCGAGCGGCTGGAGCGCGCCGCCCCGGTGGCGGGCGCACCGGGGAACGTGAGCTCCATGGAGACGCGCATCATGCGCCCGCCGCAGCTGAAGACGCCGGCTTGAACGTGAAAGAGAAGGCCCGGCCCCTGTGAGGAGGGGCCGGGAGGCCTCCCGGCCGTGTCCTCAGTACCCGCGCTTGAGCGGGTCGTCGGTGGGCGCGTCCAGCGTGCGGGGCCGCTCGTCGCTGCCCTCGGTGCGCACGTCCACCTGCTCGCGGCGCACGTGCTCGGAGATGTGGCGCTCCTCGTCGATTTCATCCTTGTGGATGACGACCTCCTCGCTGACGACGGCGCGCTTCTGGACCTCGACCTCCTCGGCGCGCAGCGGGACGACGACGGTCTCCTCCTGGAAGGAGGCGTTCATCGCCGGGCGGCCCGGGCTCACGTCGCGGCGCTCCACGCGGACGCGCTCGCGGCGCACGGGGACGTCGAGCTCCTGGTCCTCCTCCACGACGTCCTTGTGGACGCGGACCTCGCCCGCCTGGACATCCCGCTTGAGGACGTCCACCTCCTCCTTGTGCACGGGGATGGTGATGTCCTCCTCCCGGCCATGCAGGCCACGCGAGCCGACGACCGTGTCCGCGTCAGGGCTGGCGCCGTAGCGGGCCTCCTTGCCCAGCCGCGTGTCGTAGCCCGTGTCGTAGGTGCCTCTGCTCACCGTGTCCGCGCTGGTGTCGATGCCCGCGCGGGAGCGCGCCGTGGCCCGGTCCGTGTCCAGGCCCACCGCGCCGGGGCCCACACCCGCGCCCGCGCCGGTCCCGGCGAGCGTGTCCGTGCGGCTGTCGTCGGACAGGCGACTCAGCATCTCCTTGCCGTGGCTGAGGATGATCTCCGCGCCGTCGATGCGGCTGATCTCGGAGTACCGGACCAGGTAGTCCTTGGGGAAGAACAGGCCCTTCTCGATGTGGAACTCGCCCTCTCCCACGGCGAAGACCTTGCCGAGCTTCTCGCCGTCGATGCTGCGGACAACCATCCCTTCCTTGATGTCGCTGCGTTGATACATGGCTGGCTCCTCGTGACCAGGGCGGGTGGACCGGCTGGTTCACCCTGGACCCCGGTGCTGGTGGTGGCTTCGCGTGCGAGCGCGAGGCGCTGGGGTTTCCACCCCGGTCACTTGGAAGGTGTGAGCGCCGGGGCGCGGTAACAGGGGCCAACGACAAGGGGCCAGTTGGCTCGGTCATGTGCCTGCCCGCCCGGACACCCGCCTGTCCTGTCGGCTGCCCGAGGCCCCAGGCATGAAGGGGCGGGGGCCGGGGCTTCTCAGGGTGCCAGGGCCCACCCCATCTTCAAGGCGGGGTGCGACCGGGCCACACGCGCCGCGAGCGCCCGACGGGAGAACGTCATGAGGAGCAGGCAAGGAACCTGGGAGCCGTGGCGCCAGCGTGAGGGGGCATGGATGGGCGGCGCGGCCTTGAGCCTCGGCGCCCACCTGGTGGCGCGAGGCCTCCACCGGCTGCTCCGCCCTGATTCGCGAGGCCCCCTGGTGGGTGTGGCGTGCGTGTCCGGTCTGGTGGGCGCGCTGGTGGCGGGCCGGCTCGCGCGCCGGCGGACCCAGCTCCCCGCCCTGGCCCTGGTGCCCGCCCTGGCCCTGGTGCCCGCCGCTTCACCCGCGGTCGCCCGCGCGCCGCGAGAAGATGCGGGGGAGGCGCGCCCGTGGCCCGACACGGAGCGGGTGCTCCGGCGAGGCCCGAGCGGCAGGGAGCAACCCTGGTTCGAGACCGCGGCGCCCGCCCCGGCCTGAGCCGTCACCACACGACAGGAGAGGAGCCCTTCGATGCGCTGGGACGTACGGGAAGGAATGCGGGTCTTCACCGCGGATGGGACGCGGCTGGGCACGGTGGTGGGGTGCGGCGAGGAGTCCTTCGCCATCGAAGGCGGGCTGCTGCGCGTGAAGGGCTTCACCGTGCGCTACGGCGACGTGGTGGACGTGCGCGACGCCGACGTGCACCTGGGACTCACCCGGGACGAGGTGTCCCCCTCCGAGGGCACCGACGGCGGCCGCCCCGAGTCCGTGCTGGCCTCCGGCTTCGCGACGCCCGCGGACCTGGTGGTGCCGCTGGCGCATGAGGAGGCGCATCCCCGCGTCGTGGTGCACGAGACGGGGCAGGTGCGCATCCACAAGGTGGTCCGCACGGAGGTGCGGCAGTTCTCCGTGCCCGTGCGGCGCGAGGAGCTGCTGGTGGAGCGGGTGTCCGAGCAGGCCGTGGCCGCGGAGGGCTCACCGGTGGCCGCGGCGTCCGCCCAGCCGGTGCTGGAGGGGCTGGTGCCCTTCGAGGCGGGCACCTTCGTCATCCCCCTGCGCGAGGAGCGGGTGGAGTTCACCAAGAGCGTCCATGTCTGGCAGGAGGTCGCGGTTTCCCGGTACACGGCCGAGGAGCTCCGCAAGGTCCACGCCACCGTCCGGAAGGAGACGGCCGAGGTGGAGGAGCGGGGCGAGGTGCTCCACGACGGCCCGGTGGACGGGCTGCACTCCTGACTGACGCGCCGCACAGAGGGTGAGTAACGGGGGCACGGGGCGGCTGCGAGCTTGACCCATGCAGTGGTGTCCCCTAGAAAACCGGGGCTTTGCCGTGTCAGTTCCTGAGAAGGGAAGCCCCGCATGCGACGACTCGCCCCGATGCTCCTCGCCGCGCTCGCCGTCATGGTGGCCGCTTGCGAGAAGAAGACGCAGCCCGCCCCTTCGGGTGAAGGAGGCTCGCAGGCCGCGCAGGGGCAGGGTCCTGGGCCGGGTGGCGCTCCGGCGGACGCGAACACCATCCTGCTGGGGCAGGTGGGCTCGCTCACCGGTGGCCAGGCCACGTTCGGCATCTCCACGCGCAACGGCATCGAGCTGGCCCTCAAGGAGGCCAACGCCGCGGGCGGCGTGAAGGGCAAGAAGCTGGCGATTCGCGTCTACGACAACCAGAGCAAGCCCGAGGAGGCGGCCCAGGCCGCCACGCGCCTGATTACGCAGGACAAGGTCGTGCTCATCCTGGGCGACGTGGCGTCGTCCAACTCGCTGGCCATGGCGGAGAAGGCGCAGGCGGCGGGGGTGCCCATGATTACCCCGTCCTCCACCAATCCCACCGTCACCGACAAGGGTGACTACATCTTCCGCGTCTGCTTCATCGACCCGTTCCAGGGCTTCGTGATGGCGAAGTTCGCGCGGGAGAACCTGAAGCTGAACAAGGTGGCGGTGCTCCAGGACAACAAGAGCGCGTACTCCATTGGCCTGGCGGACGTGTTCACGCGCAAGTTCACGGAGATGGGCGGCAAGGTGTCGGCGGTGGAGAGCTACAGCCAGGGCGACACCGACTACCGCGCCCAACTCACCGCCATCCGCAAGTCGCAGCCGGAGGGCATCTACGTGCCGGGCTACTACAGCGAGGTGGGCATCATCGCCCGCCAGGCGCGCGAGGTGGGCCTGAAGGTCCCGCTGATGGGCGGCGACGGCTGGGACTCCGAGAAGCTCTTCGAGCTGGGCGGCAGCGCCATCTCGGGCAGCTACTTCTCCAACCACTACTCGCCGGACAACCCGGACCCGCGCGTGCAGAAGTTCATCGCGGACTACAAGGCGGCCTACGGCGCGGTGCCGGACGCCCTGGCGGCGCTGGGCTACGACGCCGCCCGCGTGGCGGTGGCCGCGCTGGAGCGCGCCAAGGACCTGAGCGGCCCGGCCGTGCGTGACGCCATCGCCCAGACGAAGGACTTCCCGGGCGTGGCGGGCACCGTCAGCCTGGATGCCAACCGCAACGCCGTGAAGTCCGCCGTCGTCCTGAAGGTCGAGGACGGCAAGACGCAGTACGTCACGACCATCAATCCCTAATGGCGCAGCTCCTCCAGCATCTCATCAACGGACTGGCCGCCGGCACCATCTACGCGCTCGTCGCGCTCGGCTACACGATGGTGTACGGCGTCCTGAAGCTCATCAACTTCGCCCACGGCGACGTCATGATGGTCGGCGTCTACATGGGCTACGCCACCGCGTTCGCGCTCGGACGCGACATGCGCAGCTCCCTGGTGGGCGTGGCCGCCGTGTTCGCCGTGGCCATGCTGGGCTGCGCGCTGCTCGGGTTCCTCATCGAGCGCTTCGCGTACCGCCCCCTGCGGGAGAAGCCGCGCCTCACCGCGCTCATCACCGCGATTGGCATCTCCTTCGCGCTGTCCTACGGCTTCCAGCTGGACCTCGGCTTCCTGCCGGGCGCGGCGCCCCGGGCCTTCCCGGAGGTCATCGAGCCGGTGGAGTGGCTCGTCATTGGCGACCGCGACGTGGTGGTGTGGAACTGGCAGGTCATCAGCTTCGGCATCGCCGTGGTGCTGATGGTGAGCCTGCAGTACCTGGTGTTCCGCACCCGCTTCGGGCGCGCCATGCGGGCCGTGTCCTGGGACCACCGCGTGGCGGCGCTCATGGGCATCCCCACCGACCGCGTCATCGCGCTCACGTTCATGCTCAGCAGCGCGCTGGCCGCGGGCGCCGGCCTGCTCTACGCCATCAAGGACACGTCGGTGAGCCCGCTGATGGGCCTGTACGTGGGCCTCAAGGCCTTCGTGGCGGCCGTGATTGGCGGCATCGGCCACGTGCCGGGCGCCGTGATTGGCGGGCTGGTGCTGGGGCTGGTGGAGGAGTTCGTGGTGGGCTACGCGGCCAGCACCTGGCGTGACGCGGTGGCCTTCGGGTTCCTCATCCTGGTGCTGCTGGTGAAGCCGGGCGGCCTCTTCGGCCGCGTCGCCGCGGAGAAGGTGTGATGGAGACTCCGGCGATTCCGGTCCCTGAAGCCCGCTCCGCCATCCCCGCCTCGCTGCGCGGCATCCTGCCCGTGCTGGTGGCGCTGCCCGTGCTGGCGCTGTTCCAGTGGCTGATGAGCGACGCGCCGTTCGCCTCCTACCTGCTGTCGGTGGTGGGGGTGAACATCATCCTGGCGGTCAGCCTCAACATCGTGAACGGGATGACGGGGCAGTTCTCCATCGGCCACGCGGGCTTCATGGCGGTGGGGGCGTACATCGCGGGCGTGATGTCGCTGAACCTCAAGGACGTGGCGCTGTCGTTCCTCCCGGTGGCGGCCAGCGACCAGGTGTTCTTCGTCGCGTCGCTGCTGGTGGGCGGCCTGGCCGCGGCGCTGTGCGGCTTCCTGGTGGGCCTGCCGTCGCTGCGGCTGCGCGGTGACTACCTGGCCATTGTCACGCTGGGCTTCGGCGAAATCATCCGCGTGGTGGTGCAGAACACGGACGCCTTCGGCCGCGCGCTGGGCCTGTCCGGCATCCCGCAGACCTCCACGCCGGCCATGGTGTACTTCTGGGTGTTCCTCACCGTGCTGGTGGCCCGGCGCATCACCGGCTCCAGCCACGGCCGCAGCCTCTGGGCCATCCGCGAGGACGAGGTGGCCGCCGAGGCCATGGGCGTGGACACCACGGGCTACAAGGTCCGCGCCTTCGTCATCTCGTCGTTCTTCGCGGGCATCGCCGGCGGGCTGTTCGCGCACTTCGTGCCCATCATCAACCCGGGCTCGTTCACCTTCGTGAAGTCGATGGAGATCGTCGTCATGGTGGTGCTGGGCGGCCTGGGCTCCACGACGGGCGCCATCGTCGCGGCGACCTTCCTCACGCTGCTGCCGGAGGGCCTGCGCTCGCTGTTCTCCGTGCTGGGCGCCGAGGGCAGCCTGGCGCAGCGGGTGGACCAGATTCGCATGCCCGTCTACGGCCTCCTGCTGGTGGTGCTGATGCTGGCGCGGCCCCAGGGCCTGTTCGGGACGAAGGAACTCTGGGACGTGTTGCCGCGGTGGATTCCCCGCAAGCGCAAGGGGCTGGCGTGAGCGCGCTCGTGCAGGAGACGAAGGCGGAGGCGGGCGCACCCATGCTCCAGGCGGACGGGGTGAGCATCCAGTTCGGCGGCCTCAAGGCGCTGACGGACTTCAACCTCACCGTGCGGCAGGGGGACCTGCTGGGCCTCATCGGGCCCAACGGCGCGGGCAAGTCCACGGCGTTCAACGTGCTGACGGGCGTGTACCAGCCCACCCAGGGCGAGGTCCGCGTGGCCGGTCAGCGCGTGAATGGGTGGCTGCCGCATCAAATCAACCACCTGGGCCTGGCGCGCACCTTCCAGAACATCCGCCTGTTCCGCGCGCTCACCGCGTTGGACAACGTGAAGGTGGCGTGCCGGGCGCAGGGCGCGCTGCACCCGGAGGGCGTGGGGCTGGGGACGAAGGTGAAGGGCGCCTTCGTCAACTACCGCGACTGGTGGCGGGCCCTGCTGCTCACCCCGCGCTTCCAGCACGAGGAGCGGGAGCTGACGCAGCAGGCGGAGCACCTGCTGGAGGTCATGGGCCTGTCCCACCGCCGTGACGAGGAGGCGCGCAACCTCCCCTACGGCGAGCAGCGCCGGCTGGAGATCGCGCGCGCGCTGGGCACGCAGCCCAAGGTGCTGCTGCTGGACGAGCCCGCGGCCGGCATGAACACCCGGGAGAAGGCGGACCTGATGGTGCTCATCCGCAAACTCCGGGACGACTTCAAGCTGGGGGTGCTCGTCATCGAGCACGACATGAAGCTGGTCATGGGCATCTGTGAGTTCATCACCGTGCTGGACCACGGCGAGACGATTGCCCGCGGCGCGCCGGCGCAGGTGCGCAGCGACCGCAAGGTCATCGAGGCGTACCTGGGCGACAGCTACCTGGAGAGCCACGGAGGGGCGGCGTGAGCGAGGCGCACGTGAAGACGCTGGGCGAGCGCCAGGCCTTCCCGCCGTTGTTGTCGGTGGACGGCATCAAGGTGCACTACGGCGCCATCCAGGCGCTCAAGGGTGTGTCGCTGACGGTGGGCAAGGGTGAGGTGGTGGCCCTCATCGGCGCGAACGGTGCGGGCAAGACGAGCACCCTGCGCGCGGTGAGCGGCATGCTCAAGCCCAGCGCCGGACGCATCCAGTTCAACGGGCACGACACCACGTCCATGAAGGCGCACCAGCTGGTGCCGCGCGGCATGGCGCACGCGCCCGAGGGCCGGGGCGTGTTCCCCAACATGTCCGTGCAGGAGAACCTGGAGCTGGGCGCGTACCTGCGCAGGGACACCGCGGGCATCCAGGCGGACCTGGAGAAGAGCTTCACGCTCTTCCCGGTGCTCAAGGAGCGCCGCAAGCAGATGGCGGGGACGCTGTCGGGCGGCGAGCAGCAGATGCTGGCCATCGCCCGCGCGCTCTTGAGCAAGCCGCAGCTGCTGCTGCTGGATGAGCCGTCGCTGGGGCTGGCGCCGCAGGTGACGGAGGCCATCTTCCGCACCCTGCGCGAGGTGAACGCCACCGGGGTGAGCGTGCTGCTCGTGGAGCAGAACGCGCATCTGGCGCTCAACGCGGCCCATTACGGCTATGTTCTGGAGACGGGCGAGGTGGTGATGGCGGGGCCGGGCAAGGCGCTCCTGGAGAGCGCGGAGGTCCGGCGTGCATACCTTGGCGAGTAAGCAGTTGGGTCCCCCACGATGCGGTGTGCGTGGCGTTCCGCTCCGTCCTCTCGCTGACGCTCCGGAAGGCCTCGGCGCGCGTTGAAACTGGCTCCTGACTCAAAGTCGGGTAGTCAGCACCCAGGAAGTTCGACTAGCGTCATTCGACGCACTGCGTTCAACCACACTCAGGAAGTGTGCCCATGTCCCCGTTGTCCCGCCTTGTCGCAAGCCTCGCCACCCTCTCGCTCCTGTCCGCCGCGTGCGCCGGTATGCAGAAGCCCGAGAACCAGGAAGCCTCCTCCACCATCGAGGAGCTCCCCAACGAGGGCGGAGACGCGGCCCCCGCCGTTCAGTTCAACGTCCTGGAGGCCCCCGAGGGCTTCACCGTGAAGCTGCCGGGTGAGCCGCCCCAGGCGCAGCGCAGCGAGGCGCCCCTGCCGAAGCGCACGGACAAGGCGACGCTGGTCACCTACGCGACCAACGTGGACGGCGTCAGCTACATCGTCAACGCGGTGGACTACCCGGAGGCGTTCGTCGCCACGGTCCCCGCCGAGGCGCTCATCAACGGCGGCATCCAGGGCATCGCCCAGCAGGTGGGCGGCGAGCTGAAGAGCTCCGAGGACACCACCCTGGATGGCTACCCGGGCAAGTCGTACATGCTCGCGTCGCCCAGCGGCGAGGTGAAGGGCCGCAGCTTCCTGGTGGGGCCGCGCGTCTACAACCTCATCACCGTCTACAACGCGGGCATTGGCGCGCCGGGCGCGGATGAGTTCCTGAGCTCGCTGACGCTCATCAACCCGCCGCCGCAGGTTGAGCGCCCGGCCCCCGCCGAGGCCGATGCGGGCACGGGTGCCGACGCCGCCGCCACCGACGCCGCCGCGGGTGGCGAGGACGCGGGCACCGCGCCGGACGCGGGTGCTCGGAAGCGCCGCGCCAAGTAGGTTCTTCGCCGAGTGGTTTCACGCGGGCACGCTTCCCTCTGGGGGGCGTGCCCGTTGTGTTTTGGGGGCGCGGCCTTGCCGTGCAACCCGCGCCGCTTTGCTGGTGAGAGCGCCGTGCTGTCGGCAAGGCCGCGCTGCGCAGCCCGCGCCGATTGGCTGTCGGGTGCGCTGCGCTGTCGGTGATGTCGCGCTTCGGGGCCCTGTGCCCGAGCATCGCGGTGCTGATGCGACGCTCCCTTGTTGCGAGCACGGTGCGCGAAGTCCCGGGGATGGCGCCTTGCTCGGAAGGCGCGCAACCTCGTGTCAGGGGGCCCACTTGCTTCATGGGAAGGGTGGGCGCCTCACCCGCCGCGCTGTCGGTGCGCAGCGGATGAGGCACGGCTGCTCACTGGGGCCAGTGGAAGATCTGGCCATTCTCACCAGCGATCCAGAGGTCCGCGGGGCTCGTGCCGGCGATGTCCCTGAACCGGGCGCTCGTGTTCTCGTAGATGATCTGCCACTGCGTGCCGTCGTACCGGTAGACGCGGCCGTTGTGCGCGACGACGTAGACGGAGTTGGCGCCGAACGCGATGACGGACCTCAAGCTCTCATTGTGCGTGGTGGGGAAGGGCATTCGGCTCCAGGTGCTGCCGTCCCAGCGAACCACCGAGTTCGAGCCGCTATGGGAATCGCCGACGGCAAATGCGAGTTTGTCGTTCACCACCCAGACGGCCTGGAGTCTCCCCAGCGTGGGGATGGTGGTCTGGACATCCTCGGTCTGCCACGGGCTGCTGCCGCTGGTGAATCGATAGATGCGAGCCCTGGTGTTGCCTGAATCGAAGCCGCCGACCGCGAACAGTGCTGAACGTGAGCGCCCGTGGATGTCATACAAATGCGCAACGGTCGAGGGCCAGAACGTCAATGACGCCGCGTCGGTCCCACCGTTCCAGGCAAAGGTCACCCCCTGGTTATTTGCGAAGGTCGACGTGACGCCGTGAATCTCCAGGGCGCCGTTGTGCCGGAAGCCGACGAGTCCTTGCACGACGTTGTTCAGTTGGTGGGCCTGGGTGCAGGAAGCCTCGCTCCGGACGAAGAACCTGAGCATGCCCTGGGACGAAGAGCCCATGTAGCCGCGGCCCAGGTCCGCCATGTCCACCCAGACGGCGTTATAGCCGAAGGTACTGTCGCCGCATCCCGTGGTGAGGAACTGGAACGTCGTCGAGCCAGGCGTGAGGACGGCGACGCCGCCCATGTTGCCCACGACCGTCACATCTCCCGGCGTTTCGGTGAAGATGGAGCGCCACTGCCGCTCCGGCGCACCCACGAGCCGGGGCACGAAGCTGGCGCCCGCCTCCGGGCACACGCCGGGGCCGTCGGGCGTTCCATCGCAGTTGTTGTCCAGGCCATCGCAGATTTCAGGCGCGCCGGGATAGGTGAACGGGTTGCCGTCGTTGCAGTCTCCACCCTGGTTGACGTACCCGGCTCCTGGCGTGATGCAGGCCTGGACGGCCGTGCCGCTGCCGAAGCCGTCGCCGTCTTCATCCAGGAACCAATCGCTGGGCGGCGTCGTGGCCTGGCACGTCGTGCCCGTCTGCGCGGCGTCACAGACCTGGGTGCCGGGGCATTGTCCCTGCGCCTCGCAGGCGGTGCCGAGCTGCGGGAACGTCTCATCGATGTTCCCATCGCAGTTGTCATCCACGCCGTTGCAAAGCTCGGGCGCTCCGGGGCGGATGCTGGGGTTGGTGTCATCGCAGTCATCCGGGGGCCCCAGGACGTAGCCCGCGCCGATGCCCGTGCAGAACGCGACCGCCTCCGCGTGCATGTCACCCCGGCCGTCCTGGTCCCTGTCCGGATAGGCGTAGACGGCATCCGGTGCGTTGCAGACGACGCCGCCGTCCTGGCCGCACGCGCGGGTGCCGGGGCAGTCCACGCCCTCCGTGCAGCTCTGGCCCAGGGAGAACTCCACCTGGTCCGAGATGCCATCGCAGTTGTCGTCCACGTCGTTGCAGAGCTCCACCGCGCCAGGGTGGATGTTGGCGTTGTTGTCGTTGCAGTCCGTGCCGCCGGTGAGCACGCTGACGTAGCCGTCTCCGTCGGCGTCCGTGGCCTGGAGCGACAGCGTCACCGGGACGGACTCACCCGGCGTCAGCGTCGCGAGCGCCGTGCTGGTCACCACGGGCGTGCCCGCATCGCAGCTCTGTTCGTGCGCGAGGGCTTCGATTCGGACCGAGCTGCCCCAGCCCGCGGGCGCGATGACCGCGGCGACCAGGGAGCCACCTTGGGGACGCGTGCCCTTGCCGGGGACGGGCGTGGAGAGCTCTCTTCCGCTCGCCTCGTCGCGAGCCTTCACCAGCACACAGCCAGGAAGGAAGCCCGAGTAGTTCACCGTGACTTTCACAGCACCGGGACTTTCGTCCTTCTTACAGCCGGCGAGTGCGAGGAGCGGGAGGAGCACCAGGATGCGTCGCATGGCGCGGAGTCTACCGTGTCCTCGCCATGCAGGCGCGTCCTCGCGCGCGGCGCTACCTCTCGGGCGAGTAATCCGAGTAAACGACTTCCAGCCGTGTATCAGCGGCGATGCTGGCGGGTGTCACCAGCTCCAGGTCCAGGGGGACACGCTGGCCGTAGCGTTCGCGCAGCTGCCGCTCCAGGCCGTTCACCCGGAGCGAGTCCAGCCGCTCCCGCTTCCCGTACTCCACGCCCGCGCCCTGGGCGTAGGCCTTGTGCACCAGCTCCGAGCAGTACATCGCGTCGTCTCCCCACTCGAAGCGCCAGTCGTACGGCTTGCCCAGGTGGGTCTTCGCCGCCGTCACGGCCTGTTGCCGCTGCGCCTCGCTCAGGGCCTGGGGCCGCAGCACCAGGATGGCGCCCTTCACGCCGCGGGCCTTCCACTTCGAGAAGCGGACGCGCTGCACGGGCTGTATGGCCTCCACCACCCACGCGCCTTGCTTCGTCACCTCCACGATGCCCACGTGTGACAGGGGGCTCTGCGTGGCTTCCTGGATGGGCTGTGACTGCGAGGAGCGGGAGGTGTGGAAGACGATGTCCCCCGTGCGCAGCCGGGCTTCCAGGTCCTCGTGTGGCGCGGCGCCCGCGTCGAGGGCACCGAGCCACACCCACAGCATGAGCCACCATCGCATCGACGAGTCCTTTCAGGTGCTTACCTGGGCCGAGGCACGGGGTTGCACCCCCGATGCCAGTCAGGGACTCGGTGGTGCGGGCAGCCCGCGGGGCGCTGGGTGCGCGCTACCCCAGTCCGCGCGAGAGGGGAACCTCCAGCCGGTGCAGGTAATGGCCTCCCTTGCTTTCAAAGAGGATGAGCCGCTCCACGCGCGCATCCCCCAGGGTGGCCTGTGACAGCGCCTGGACGCAGGAGGCCAGGGCCGGGTCGCCCCGGGGCTCGCGTGCGCGCGCCAGCGTGAGGTGCGCGGTGTACTCCCGGTGCTCGGGTTCGAAGCCCAGGGGTTGGAGCACCTGGGCGGTATCGGCCTGCAAGGCCTTCAAGGCGTCCGTGGCGCCTCGGACGTCGGCCCAGAGCACCCGAGGGTGTGCGGGGGCTCCGAACGCGCCACCCCCCTCCACGGACAGCGCGAAGGGCGCGTGCCGAGCGCCGACGGGTGTCAGTGCTTCCTGGATTGCGGGCAGGCGCGCGTCCTCCACGTCGCCCAGGAAGACGAGCGTGAGGTGGAGGCCCTCCACCTTCACCCAGCGGGCTCGGGGCGCCAGCACGCGCAGCTCCTCCATCCGCGCGGCGGTGCGCGATTCGACGGTGTCGCCCAACGTGACGGCGGTGAACAGGCGCATGGCTCGAGGCTCCGGAGGACCGCCGTGAACGGGCTGTTCCTTGGTCTTACAAGTATCAGGGCGGACGTGCCTGACGCGCACCGAGACACCGGTGGCGCGCCCACCTGCCTGCCCTGAGTCAGCGCCGCGTCACAGGGGCCTGATTGGAGACGGCGAAGCGCCTGGGCTACCGTCCAGGTCCGATGCCGAAGCGCATGCAGGTCGACGAGACACTTCAAAAACGGCTGAACGGTTGGCGCGCGCAGGTGGGGGAATGGCTCAACCGGGTCCGGGTGGCGGGGACCGCGAGCTGGTGGGCCGTGGCGTGGCTGGACGACTGGCGCGTGCCCTCGTGGGCCCTGGCCGCCTACCTGCTGCTGTCCATCGCGCTCTGGTTGGGCGCGCGGCGCTTGCCCGCGTTGGGCCGGCGGCCCGCGTTGGGCGTGACGCTCATCGACATGCCCGCTGTCTGCGCCTTGCAGTGGTTGTCCATCCAGGGGGCGCCCGCGCCGAGCACCACGGCCTTGTTGACGCTGGGCGTGTTCATCACCCTGGTGGTCATCGTGGCCCTGCTGACGCTGTCACGCAGGTACGTGGTGGGCGCCACGCTGCTGGCCATCGGGCTGGAGGGCTGGCTCCTGTTCCAGGCCCGGTTGCCGCCCGATGCGTTTCTCTCCGGCATGGTGTTGGTGCTGACACTGGCCGCGCTGGCCGCGTCCTTCATCGGCCGGCAGGTGCTGGGGCTGGTCAAGGAGGTGGCCCAGGAGGAGCTGCAGCGCGAGCGGCTGGGCCGCTACTTCTCTCCGGAGGTGGCGCGGCAGATCGCGGAGCGTGGCACCGAGGCCGGCAGCGGTGAGCACCGAGAGGTGACGCTCCTCTTCTCCGACATCCGCGGGTTCACCTCCATGTCCGAGCGCATGGACAGCCCCCACGTGGTGGCGCTGCTCAACGAGTACCTGTCCCGCATGGTGGAGGTGGTGTTCCGCCACGGCGGGACGCTCGACAAGTTCATCGGCGACGGCATCCTGGCGTACTTCGGCGCGCCGCTGGATTTGCCCGGGCACCCCAGGGCCGCGGTCGCTTGCGGGCTGGCGATGCTGGAGGCGTTGGACGCGCTCAACGCCGAGCGCGAGCGCCGGGGCGAGGAGCCGCTGCGCATCGGCATCGGCATCCACACCGGACGCGTGGTGGTGGGGGACGTGGGCAGCGAGCAGCGGCGCGAGTACACCGTGATTGGGGACGCGGTGAACCTGGCCAGCCGCATCGAGGGGCTCACCAAGAAGGTGGGCGTCCCCCTGCTGGTCTCCGGCGCGACGCAGGCGCAGTGCGCGGAGGCGTTCCAGTTCGAACCGGCCGCGCCGTTGCCCGTGGCGGGGAAGGCCGAGCCCGTGGCCACCTTCATGGCGCGCGCCGCCGCCGTGCGCGCCGCGAGCTGAAGAGCCGCGAGGCGGCAGGCGACGTCTCCGTCCCTGCCGCCAGCGCGCCGTCATCCAGCGCGCGGATGAATCAGTACGCCTTGGAGAACACGATGCGGCCCGGCGAGGGCTCGCCGGTGACGACGCACTTGCCCGGCTCCTGCTTGAGGTCGAAGGGACGGCAGCGCGTCGTCAGGCCCGTCTCCTCCTTGATGCGCGCCTCCACCTTGGGGTCCAGGTTCCAGTGCGCGAGCAGGAAGCCCTGGTCGGCCTTCTCCTTCAGCTCCTCGTAGGAGTTGACCTCGAAGGTGTGCGAGTCGCGGAACGCCTTGGCCTTGTTGAACAGGTCCGACTGCATGGCGTCCAGCATGGCCTGGGCCTTGGACACGGCCTCGTCCAGCGACACGAACTCCTTCTGGCGCACGTCGCGGCGGACCATGACGCAGGAGTTCTTCGCCAGGTCCTTGGGGCCCAGCTCGATGCGCAGACACGTGCCGATGAGCTCGTGCTCATTGTACTTGAAGCCCGGGCTCTTGGAGTCGTCGTCGTCCAGCACCACGCCCAGGCCGGCCTTGCGCAGGTCCGCGGCCAGCGCGTGCGTCTTCTCCAGCACCTGCGCCTTCTCCGCGTCGGAGGCCTTGCCGAAGATGGGGATGATGACCACGTGCGTGGCCGCCAGCTTCGGCGGGACGATGAGGCCGGCGTCATCCGAGTGGGTCATGATGAGGCCGCCGATGAGGCGCGTGGACACGCCCCAGGACGTCTGCCACACGTGGTGCATCTTGCCGTCGCGGCCCTGGAACTGCGTGTCGAAGGCCTTGGCGAAGTTCTGGCCCAGGTTGTGGCTGGTGCCCGCCTGCAGCGCCTTCTTGTCCTGCATCATCGCTTCGATGCTGTAGGTGCGCAGCGCGCCGGCGAAGCGCTCGGACTCCGACTTCTGGCCCGTCAGCACGGGCATCGCCATGTAGTCCTCGGCGAAGGTCCGGTAGACCTCCAGCATCTGCCGGGTCTCCTTCTCCGCGTCCTCCTCCGTCTCGTGACAGGTGTGGCCTTCCTGCCAGAGGAACTCGGTGGTGCGCAGGAACAGGCGCGTGCGCATCTCCCAGCGCATCACGTTCGCCCACTGGTTCAGCAGCATCGGGAGGTCCCGGTAGCTCTGAATCCACTTGGCGAAGCTGCGGTTGATGATGGTCTCGCTGGTGGGCCGGATGACGTAGGGCTCCTCCAGCTTCGAGCCACCCGCGTGGGTGACGACGGCGAGCTGCGGGTTGAAGCCCTCGACGTGCTCGGCTTCCTTCTTCAGGTAGCTCTCGGGGATGAGCAGCGGGAAGTAGGCGTTCTTGTGGCCCAGGTCCTTGAACTTCTTGTCCAGGACGCGCTGCATGTTCTCCCACAGCGCATAGCCATTGGGCCGGATGACCATGCAGCCCTTCACGTCCGAGTAGTCGGCGAGCTTCGCCTTCTGGACCAGGTCGACGTACCACTCGGAAAAGCCCTTCTCGCGGGGCGTGAGCTTCTCGGCCATGTGCGGAGCACCCTTCAAAAGTCGTGGAAAGAGGACGGTTGCCTACGCCGGGCCCACCCGGAAATCAACGGCCCCGTCACCTCCAGGACCGCCCGGGCGCCCGGTTCCATCCCGGAATGGATTGCATTTTTCGACCAGTGGTCAGAATAATGAGCGAAGGTCGAATCCGCTTCCAGGAGGCAGTCATGTTTCGTGAGGTGGCCGAGGGCGTGTACGTCTTCACGGTGCCGTTCCAGATGGGCGTCATGGACCTGGGAGGCCGGATGACGGCTGTCCGCCTGCCGGACGGAGGGCTGTGGCTGCACTCGCCCGTTCGCTTCACTCCGGAGGCGCGGGCGGCGGTGGACGCGCTCGGGCCGGTGCGCTTCCTGGTGGCGCCCAACCTGATGCACCACGTGTCCCTGCAAGATTGGGCGGAGGCCTATCCGGACGCGAAGGTGGCGGCGCCCGCGGGGCTGCGGCGCAAGCGGCCCGACCTGCGCATCGACGTGGCGCTGGGCGACACGGCCGAGCCCGCCTGGGCTCCCGTGTTGGAGCAGGTGGTGGTCCAGGGGATGCCGAAGCTGGACGAGCTGCTCTTCTTCCACCGTCCCAGCCGGACGCTGCTCGTCACCGACCTGGCGTTCAACATCCACCAGACGGGTTCGTGGTTCACCCGCGTGTACCTGAAGCTGAACCGCGCGTGGCAGAGGCTGTCACCCACGCTGCTGACCCGCTCCCTCATCAAGGACCGGGAGGCCCTGCGGGCGTCACTGGCGCGCGTGCTGGCGTGGGACGTGGAGCGCGTGGTGGTCTGCCACGGCGACGTGTTGGAGCGAGACGGTCGGGAGGCGGTGCGCGATGCCCTCGGCCGGCTCTAGTGGCGGTGGCCGCAAGGCCGCGCCGGGCCGCCGCAAGGTCCCCTCGGCGACGCCCGCGCCAGCACCTGAAGTGAATGCGGCGGGCGAGCCCTCCGAGCGCGAGGCGCGCAAGGCGCGGCGTCAGGAGGGGCGCCGCCAGGCCATCCTCGTCGCGGCCCGGGCGGTGCTCGTCCGCGGCGGGGTGTTGGGGTTGACCCTGGACGCCGTGGCGGCGGAGGCGGACCTGAGCAAGCCTTCACTTTTCTACTACTTCCGCTCGAAGGAGGACCTCGTCGGGGCGCTGGCGGTGGAGGGGCTGGAGCGCGAGGTGAAGGTGCTGGAGGCGGCGGTGGCGTCCGCGGGCAGCGGAGTGGAGGCGCTGGCCGCGCTGGTTCGCGCCCGGGTGGATTTATATGCCGAGGACCTGGACGGCTTCCGCGTCGTCTACCTGTGGCCGCAGTTGATGGGGCGTCAATCCGAGGCGCACCAGGCCCGGGTGCTGGCGCTGAGTGGACAGCTCAATGACGTTTTGGAGGCCCGGCTCCAGGCGGATGCGCGCGCGGGGCGGCTGGCCCCGGGGCTCCAGCCGCGTCGCCTGGCGAACGTGGCCTGGGCCACGGCGCACGGGGTGCTGTCGCTGGTGGCCGGATTGGAGCACTCCGGGGTGGGGACTCGCTACACATTGTCGCAACTCCGTGACGAGGCCTGTGCGGTATTGCTGCGCAGTAGCGGCCGTTAGGGCGGCTGTGAAGGAGTGGCGCGACGCGCTATGTAGGGGACCTCCTTTTCCGTCGTTTTCTCGGAGGCTTCATGCGGTCGTTCCTTGCATCTCTCGGCGTTGCCGGTGTCGTGTCGGCGTGCCTCGTTTCCGGTTCCGCGCTCGCCAACTCCGCTGGCATCAGTGGCAGAAGTGGCAAGGACGGGGCGAGCCTCACGTGTGCGGAGTGCCACAGCGGCGGCAGCGGTACGACCACGGTGACCATCGAAGGGCCCACCACGCTCGCGCCGGGCGCGACGGGCAACTACGCCATCATCATCCGGGGCGGCCCGGCCGTGGGGGCGGGCTACAACGTGGCCGTGAGCGAGGCGGCGGCCACGCTCACCGCCACCGGTTCGGGCTCGCGCAAGCTGAGCGGTGAGCTGACCCACAGCACCATCCGCCGCTTCTCCAACGGAGAGGCCCGCTTCGACTTCACGATGGTCGCGCCGGCCACCACGGGCCGCGTCACGCTCTACGGCGCGGGCAACTCGGTGAACGAGAACGGCACCGAGCAGGGCGACGCGTCCGCCGCCACCACGCTCGAGGTCAACGTGACCAGCGGCGGTGGGGGCGATGGCGACAGCAATGACGACAGCGGCTGCGCCGCCGCTGGCGGTGTCCCGCTGCTGGGCGCCGCGCTGGTGCTGCTGAGCACCCGCCTGCGCCGCCGCCGCTAGGCCCGTTCGCCGGACGCCTCTGGCGGGGGGGCCGTGACAGGCCCCTCAGTGCCCGGAGGCGACCGAGGCGGTGAACTCTTCCGGCAGGAAGGCGTCGAAGGTCGGCAGCCGCTGCCGCCAGCGCGTGGGCAGCCGCGACTTCAGCCGGGAATCCCCGGCGAGCCGCAGGATGGCCAGTGACACCAGCCCCAGCCCCACGGCGCTGCGAAGTGGCGCCGGGCGGCGCGCGCGGCGGCGGGCGCGGTAGCTGCGCAGGCCCCAGGGGAGCAGCGCCACGGGGAGGGCGGCCAGCGCCAGGGTGCGCCAGGGACGCCGGCCAGGGGTCTCGGATGCCAGTGTCGTTTCCATGAAGGAACAGGTTGGGGGCGATGCCGGGCGTGGGGAAGGGCCCGCCTGCGCGAAGCAGCCACGGCCTCGCCGTCTTGCTCCCTTGTCGCCCGGCTGCTCGCCTGCCCTCCGCGCGGGCCTGGGCGGGCGGGGCGACAGGCTTCCGCTCGGGACGTAACATCGCGCCCCTCCCGACATGCGCCTCCGCCATCTCCTCCCCGTCCTGTTCCTGATGGGGCCGCTCGCGTGCGCGACCGGCCCGGGCCACCACGTCGCCACCGCGTCCGACATCGCCGTGCAACGCGCGCCGGGCGAGCTGCGGGTGATGACGTTCAACATCCAATCGGGCGCCCGCGGCCTGGAGCGCGTGGCCCAGGTCATCCGCGCGGCGGTGCCGGACGTCGTCGCCTTGCAGGAGGTGGACGTGGGCTCCACCCGGGCGAAGGGGCTGGACCAGACGGCGGAGCTGTCCCGCCTCACGGGCTTGAAGTACCGCGCCCACTTCCGCACCACGGACCTGTTCGGCGGCGCCTACGGCATCGCGGTGCTCTCCCGCTTCCCGCTGGAGGCGCTGGCGCAGTACCCGCTGCCGGTGCCGCGCGGCGCGGAGCCGCGCACGTTGGCGCACGCGGTGATGGAGGTGGATGGCCGCGAGGTGAGCGTCTACCTCACGCACCTCATCCGCCGGCCCTTCAACGGGAACACGCGGGTGCGGCAGAGCGCGTACGTGGCGCGGCTGCTGGCGCAGGACGCCCGGCCCAAGCTGCTGATGGGGGACCTCAACGACGGTCCCGACTCCCGCTCCACCCGGCTCTTGCGCCGGGGGCTGCGGGATGTGGTCGCCGACACGGGGACCCTGGGCGGCACGTATCCGCTGCCCGCGTTCCTGCCCACGCTGCGCATCGACTACGTGCTGGCGTGTGATGCCTTCACGCCCGTGGCCAGCCGGGTGCTGCGCGTGGATGTCTCCGACCACTACCCCGTGGTGGCGGACCTGCGGCTGAAGCTGGACGCGGTGGCCCGGCGCGACGGGCCGGCGGTGGTGGAGTCCGACGCCGCGGCGCGCATCACCGGCGCCGCGCCTTGAGCGTGGCGCGGGCCGGCGTGGGGCTCAGCCCACGTTGAAGCGGTAGAGCACTTCGTTGTCGTTCCGGGTGAAGCCCTTGAGCACCTGGTGCTCGAGGTTCTGCGCGCCCAGGTACGTCAGGCCGCCGTGGGCGAAGCCCATCACCGACAGCTCGAAGTACGGGTGCGGCTTGGGCACGTTCGTGATGTGCAGGTCCGTGTGGCCCTCGCCGGGAACCACGCTCAGGTCGCCCTCGGTGAAGTAGCCCTTCCAGATGCCAGGGGTGAACAGGAGGAAGCGACGGAAGTCGCCCTGGCTGAACATCGCCTTGAGCTGGCCCTGGCCCAGCGCGTACTCGGCGGACTTCACGCCGAACCGCCACCAGGCGTTCAGGTCGTTATTGTAGAAGCGCGCCAGCAGCTCGTCGTTGAGCCGGAGGAACGCGTCCGCGGGCATGCGGGATACCGGCATCACGGGTTTGGCGAAGAAGGGCTCCTTCGTCGCGAACTCCGTGAGGAACGCCTTCCAGGCCGCCTCCCCATGGGTCTGCACCATCAGCTGTTGCCGGGCCAGGAAGGCGACGCCTTTGACTTCCATTCACGTTCTCCACGGGAGCGCGGTGCGCCACGTCAGGGGTGGGGTCGCCGGCGGGACGCGCCGGGTAGGGCACATTGTGCTGCGAATGTTTCAGGGGACGAAGTGGCGCCGTGGAGAGCCGCCTCGTCCGCCCGGTCCTCAGTCGAGCTGAAGTCCGCAGTCACTGCAGGCGCCTTCCACCAGGGGCGCGGCGGTGCCACAGGCCGGGCAGGGGAGCTCGCCATCCTCCGTGACAGGGGCGCCGCCCACGGGGGCCAGCCCCTCGCGCTCGATGCTGTCCGCCCAGCGCTGATGGAGCAGGGCGGCCACGCGGGGGCCGTCCTCGGGGCGCACCAGCACCTGGAACTTCGGGCTGCACCCCGGCTTGGCGCACGCCTCGCGGTGGACGAGCGCGGGGACGTCCGCGTCCAGGCAGGCGTCCACCAGGCGCCGCGCATCCATCAGCGCCATCTCCGCGCAGGGCACCAGCTCCACGTCCGACAGGGCCTTCGTCACGTCTTCGGGAGTCATCACCCGGGTGATTGGAGCGCACCCCACGGGCCCGCGTCCAGCCCAGGCGAGGCGGGCGTGTCTCCCAGGCGAATCAATCACGCGACGCGCCATGCCGCGGCGCCCTCGGGGTGGCGTGCTTCGAGGGCGGATTGCGTCGTGGCGCTGGCGCTGCTTCGGTCTACCCTGCGGAGCGTGCCGCTCATCGCCTCTGGACATCGAAAGGAACGTCTCGTCCGAGCCCTGCTGATTGGGGCGGGGGTGCTGACGTGTGGTGTCTTCGGGCTCGCCTGGGTGGTGGACCGCTTCGGGCAGCGTGAGGGGGCGGTGGCCGCGGATGCGCTGGTCGTCCTGGGGGCGCGCGTGCTCCCAGGCGGTGCTCCCTCCGGCGCGCTGCGGGCGCGCACGGAGCACGCGGTGGCGCTGTATCGCCGTGGGGTGGCGCCCCGGCTCATCTTCTCCGGTGGCGTGGGCACGAATCCTCCTTCCGAAGCGCGGGTCATGTTCCAACTCGCCACGCAGTTGGGCGTGCCCGCGGAGGCGTGCGTGCTCGAAGAGGGGAGTCACTCCACCGACGACAACGCGCGGCTCACGTCCGGGCTCTTGCGCGAGCTGGGCGCGCGGCGGGTCGTGGTGGTGTCCGACCCGTACCACCTGCTGCGCGCGCGCAACTACTTCCGGCTGTACGGCCATGAAGTGGCCACCAGCCCGGCGCTGGAGACCGAGCGCAACCTCGACATGATGGATCGCATCTACTGGACGGTGCGGGAAGCCGTCGCGTTGCTGGTGCACCCGCGCGTGTTGCTGGCGCGCGCGCCTGCTCCGCCAGCGGGGTGAGCCGGAGCGTGCGCGAGGCCGTCGCATGGCTCGGGCCTCTTCGCGCCTACTTCGCTGGAACCGTGAGCGCGCGCAGCTCGCGGCCACCGCCGGGGAGCGCCACGCGCAGCAGCACCCTCTCTCCAGGCTTCGCTTTCCGCAGTGCCCGCACCACGTCCTGTGCGACGCGCACGGGTTGGTTCGCGGCCTCCACCACCACCATGCCGGGAATCATCCCGGCGTGCTCCGCCATGGAGGCGGGCGCCACCTCGGTCACCAACGCGCCCGCCTCTGGCAACTCCTCCGACTCCGCGAGCCGTGGGTCCATGTCCATCACGCTCAACCCCACGCGATGCTCCGCGGGGTGCTGCGAGTCCTCGGCGGGCTTGTCGTCGGCGACGCCCTCCAGGTCGGGCCGCTTGCCCAGGGTCGCCTTCACGTCGCGTTTCCTCGCGTCCCGGTAGAGCGTCAGCGAGAGCTCCGAGCCCGGGGCCTTCATCGCCACCGAGCGCGTGAGCGCCCGCGCCGAGTCCACGGGCTGTCCATCCACGGAGACGATGACGTCATCCGGCTGGAGCCCCGCCCTGGCGGCCGCCGTCTCCTTCGTGACGTCCGTGATGACCGCGCCTTCGCGCACGGGCGCGCCCAGCGCTTCACCGAGGTCCGGCGTCACGTCCTGCACCAGCAGCCCCAGCCATCCCCGGGAGATGGTGCCCTTCCTCTCCAATTGCGGCAGCAGCGCCTTGACGAGGTTGCTGGGCACCGCGAAGCCAATGCCCGAGCCCTCGCCGGCGATGGCGGTGTTGATGCCCACCACCTCGCCGTGCAGGTTGAACAGCGGGCCTCCGGAGTTGCCAGGGTTGATGGCGGCGTCCGTCTGGAGGAAGTCGTCGAAGGGGCCCGCCTCGATGTTCCGTTCCTTCGCGGAGAGGATACCCAGGCTGGTGCTGGAGGTCAGGCCGAAGGGGTTGCCAATGGCCACCACCCAGTCCCCGACGCGCAGCGCGTCCGAGTCTCCCAGGCGCACCACGGGGAGCGGCTTCGCGCCCTCCGGCAATTGGAGCTGAAGCACCGCCACGTCCGTGAGCGGGTCCGAACCCATCACGCGGGCCTCCAGGTCGCGCCCGTCGGCGAGCTGCACCTGAATCTCCTCCGCGTCCGCCACCAGGTGGTGGTTGGTGAGCACCCAGCCCTTGGCGTCGATGATGAACCCCGAGCCAATGCCCTCGCGCACGGGCGGGGCGAAGGGGACGGAGTCCTCGAAGGGAGACGGCGCGCCGCCGAAGGGGGATGGCCCTTCTCCGCCCCAGGGTGTGTCCTCGTCGTCCCAGGGGGCACCACCAAAAGGCGAGGGGCCCCCGCCGCCCCACGGCGTGTTCTCGGGGCCTTCTCGCGCGGACACGCCAATCCGCACCTCCACATTGACGACCGCGGGGCTCACGGACGCCACCAGCGGAGCGACGGAGGCGAGCGCCACCGCGCGTCCTGGCGGCAACGGGGGCGTGGAGGACGCCTCGGCCGGGGGCGCCGGTTGCGTGGAGGGCGCCGAAGCAGGGGGCGTCTCCTCCGCGTCCCTCCGGCAGGCCATCAAGCCCAGGAGCAGTCCCACCGTCAGCCCGCGTGCGCGTCCCATCATCGCCGTCCCCCTCCGGCAAGCTGCGACCGCCTCGCGCCCTGGGGTTCCTGCCCCCTCGGGCAATGGCGCGTGTCAGCCGGCTTGGAAGGGAGGAAGGCGGCAGCGCGCTCGCCGGGTCGTCAGGCCGAGCGTTCGCGAGGCGCGGCCGGCGTCGGCGGCGTGTCGATGCGCTTGAGCAGCTTCTCCAGGATGGAGAAGAGCGCCTTGCGGTCGGCGCCATCGAGGATGCCCAGGAACTGCCGCATCCCCGAGGAGACGAGGCGCTCGAGCCGCTGCCAGGTCGCCTGCCCGTCATCGGTGAGGCGGCAGTGGACGACGCGGCGGTCGGTGGCGCTGCGCTCACGCGCGAGGTGTCCCTGGCGCTCGAGCCGGTCCACAACGCCCGTCACCGTCTTCTCGGTGACGCCGAGCCGGCGCGCGAGGTCGCCCATGGTGAGTGCTCCATCCCGGCCGAGCCACAAGATGGCGTGGACCTGCGGCGGGGTGAACTGGAGCTGCTCGCACATGCTGGCGATGGGGTCACGGAGCGAACGGCGCCGGCCCAAAGCGAGGAGCAGGCCCTGGAGCTTCTCCATGTCCTCGGAGACGTCATCATCCTCTTTGTGGAATTTCCGTGACACGGAGTATCCCATAGCGGCCCCGCATGAGCGGGTCAATCTGTTGTCTGGACGTCCGCGAACCTGGCGACAATGCGGCGCGTATTATTCAGATATGCGAGGAGCTACGCCATGCGTCATCTGACCCTGCTCTGCGCCGTTGTCGCGTTGCTGGCGGGACCGTTCGCCCGAGCGGACAAGGTGCTGGTGTTCGCGGCGGTGAGCACCACGGACGCGCTCCAGGAGCTGGCCCCGGCGTTCAAGAAGGCCACGGGGCACACGGTGGAGTTCTCCCTGGGGGCCTCCAGCGACCTGGCGCGTCAGGTCATCGCGGGGGCGCCGGCGGACGTCTTCCTCTCCGCCGACGAAGCGCAGATGGACGCGGTGGAGAAGGCGGGGCTCGTCGCGCCCTCGACCCGCGTGGACCTGCTGTCCAACCGGCTGGTGGTCGTGGTGCCGGCGGACGTGAAGGCGCAGCTGTCCGCGCCGGCGGGGCTGCGGAGCCTCAAGCGGTTGTCGCTGGCGGACCCGGAGGCGGTGCCCGCCGGCGTGTACGCGAAGGCCTGGCTGATGAAGGTGGGGCTCTGGGAGGCGTTGGAGCCCAAGGTCGTTCCGGCGCTCAACGTGCGCGCGGCGCTGGCGGCGGTGGAGACCGGGCGCGTGGACGCGGGCGTGGTGTATTCCACGGACGCGGCGCATTCGAAGCGTGTGCGCGTGGCCTTCCAGGTGCCCGAGCAGGACGTGCCGCGCATCGTGTATCCCGCCGCGGTGTTGACCCGCGGCGACGCGACGGAGGCGGCGCGCGCCTACGTGCGCTTCCTCCAGTCCGACGCGGCCCGGAAGGTCTTCGCGCGGCACGGCTTCGGTGTGCCCGCGGCGGCGCCGGGGACGCGGGCACCTTGATGGAGGGCGTCGCGGAGCTGGTGCTGTTCACGGTGTGGGTGGCGGTGCTGGCCACGCTGCTCATCCTTCCCTTGGGTGTGGCGGCTGCGTACGCGCTGGCGCGGTGGGACGGTCCAGGCAAGGGCGTGGTGGAGACGCTGCTCACCCTGCCGTTGGTGCTGCCTCCCACGGCGGTGGGCCTGGTGCTGCTGGAGTTGCTCGGCCGTCATGGCCCCTTGGGCCGCGTGCTGGATGCGTGGGGCGTGGAGGTCGTCTTCACGCCCAGGGCGGTGGTGCTGGCGAGCGCGGTGATGGCGTTCCCGCTGCTGGTGCGCTCCGCGCGCTCCGGCTTCGAGGAGGTGGACCCCCGGCTTGTCGCGGTGGCGCGCACGCTGGGCGACTCGCGCCTGCGGGCCTTCTTCCGCGTGACGCTGCCGCTGGCCTGGCGCGGGGTGCTGGTGGGCGCACTGCTGGCGTTCTCTCGCGCGCTGGGTGAGTTCGGCGCCACGGTGCTGGTGGCGGGCAACATCCCGGGCCGCACGCAGACGTTGTCGCTGGCCATCTTCCAGCGCACGCAGTTGGGGCGGGACGCGGAGGCGTTGCAGCTCGCGGGCGTGGCCGCGGTGCTCGCGTTCGTGGCGGTGTTCGCGACCGAGTCCGTGACGCGGCGGCGCGGGCGGCGGGTGCGCGCGTGAGCCTGGACCTGGACCTCCGGCTGCCGCTGGCGCGCTTCACCTTGGAGGTGAAGGCGCGGCTGGAGGGCACGTCCGTGGCGGTGATGGGGCGTTCGGGCTCCGGCAAGACGTCGCTGCTGGAGGTGCTCGCGGGCCTGCGGCGTGGCGCGCGGGGCCGGGTGGCGGTGGCGGGCCACGTGCTGTTGGACAGTGAGGCCCGGCGCGACGTTCCGCCCGAGCAGCGCCGCATGGGCTACGTGCCTCAGGACGCGCTGCTCTTCCCGCACCTCACGGCGGCGCAGAACGTGCGCTTCGGCGCGCGGCCAGGGCGCGCGTCCCGCGTGGACGAGGCCGTGGAGATTCTCGAGCTGGCGCCGCTGCTGCACCGCTACCCCGCCACGTTGTCCGGTGGCGAGAAGCAGCGCGTGGCGCTGGCGCGCGCGCTGGCCACGGACCCGGCGTTGTTGCTGCTCGACGAGCCGCTCGCGGCGCTGGACGTCGCGCTGAAGGAGCGGGTGCTGCCGTACCTGCTGCGCGTGCGCGACGAAGCCCGCGTGCCGATGTTGTACGTCACGCACCAACTGGGCGAAGCGCGCGTGCTGGCCCAGGAGGCCCTGCTGTTGGAGCACGGCCAGGTTCGCGCGGTGGGGCGCGCGGCCGAGGTGCTGGGCACGGCGGCGCGGGGGCTGCTCGGCTCCGGAGAGGAGGGCGAGGAGAACATCCTCGAAGGGGTCCTGCACCGGCCCGAAGGCGGCGGCCTGCGGCTGAAGCTCTCAGGGGGCCTGTCGCTGTGGGTGCCCGACGCGCCGGAGCTGGCCACGGGCATGCGCGCGGCCTACGCGGTGCCCGCCTCGGACATCCTGCTGTCCATCCACGCGCTGACGGGCATCTCGGCTCGGAACGTCATGGCGGGCACGGTGTTGAAGGTGGAGCCACTCCCCGTCGGAGAAGCCGCGGCCACGGTGGAGGTGGACGGCGTGCGCTGGGTGGTGTGGCTCACGTCCGCGTCGGTGCGGGAGCTGGGCGTGGTGCCCGGCGCGCACGTGTCCCTGGCGGTGAAGTCCTCCGCGTGCCGGCGGCTGCGCTGACGCGGGCTCGGAAGCCGCGCTCGCCGTCGGCCCGGTAGCCCTTGCTTCGCGAAACGCGACACCCGCGTGCTCGCGAGGACCGCGGCCATTTCCGGCGTGGGGTGTCCTTCGAATGATGATTATGACGGACAGGGTATTGAATATGAGAATCGTTATCAATACTGTGCGCCGCGTGGAAGCCGGAAGGGCACGACGCCGTGCGCGTTCTGGCCTGGCCGTGGGTGGTCACCGGCTCCGCATCCTCCGAGGGAGCGCTGCTGATGAAGAGTCACACCGAACACATGATGCAGAGGGATGCCGGGACGCAGGGGCTGTGGGTGCTGGCCGCCGTGGCCATGGCGCTGGTCCTGCTGGTGAACTGTGGTTCGTCCGAAGAGGACCCCACTCCGGTGCCCGACGCGGGACAGACGGATTCGGGGACTCCGCCAGCGGACTCGGGCACGGACCCGGTGCCGGACGCTGGCACCGACCCGGAGCCCGAGCCGGACGCGGGCACGGAGCCCGAGCCGGACGCGGGCACGGAGCCCGAGCCGGACGCGGGCACGGAGCCCGAGCCCGCGTGCACCAACGCGGTGCCGTGCAGCGAGCAGAGCATCGACCGGCTGAACCTGCTCACCACCGCGTCGACGACGGAGATGTACGAGGAGGACGCGCCGGCGGGCGAGTTCCATTCGTACGTCGACGCCCGGGCGGGTGGCCTGAACGTGAACCAGTCCTACACCTACGCGCGCTTCACGCAGGACGGCCTGGCGCGCGTCAGCATCGATGACCAGACCGCGCTGGGCGCGCACGACTGGGACATCGCCTTCCGCCGCTACTACATCCGGGTGAACAGCGGAACGTCCGGCCCGTCTTGTGTCTCCGTGGCGCGGCTGCCCCAGGGCACCCGCTTCGAGGACGTGACGTCCGTGGCCGAGGGCCTGAGCTTCCAGAAGGACGCCTGGTACACCGAGACGTGCGAGTTCATCCCGGACGACTCGGGCCTGTCGGGTCCGACGATGGCGCTCAGCAGCTTCTGGAGCTACACGGGCTGCATCAAGATGTCGGGCGACGTCTACGTCATCCGCCTGGCGGACGGGCGTCACGTGAAGTTCGAGGTGACGTCGTACTACGACCTGCCGGTGCAGCAGCACTGCAACGCGAACGACAGCCTGCCGTCGGGTGTGCCGAGCGGCGCGGCGCAGCTCCGCGTGAAGTGGGCCTTCCTGCCATGAGGCTCCGGGCGCTGCTCCTGCTGCTCCCTTTCGGGTGTGGACCTGTCCAGCAGGCTCCGCGTGAACCGCACGAGCGGCACGATGCGTTCGTGACGTGGGAGGCGGGACTGCAAGCGGGAGCGCGCCCCACCTCGCCCTCGTCGATGCCGCCGCGCTTCGACGAGGGGGAGGCGGTGGAGTCGGTCGTGTCCCCTGGGGGGCGCTTCCGAATCCACTTCTCCCGCGCCGGCTCCAACGCGGTGCCGCTGGCGGACGCGGATGGGAACGGCGTCCCGGACGCGGTGGACACCGTCGCAGCCGCGTATGACCGCGTCGCGGTCTTCTACGAAGGCCTGGGCTTCCGCCTGCCGCCGGATGATGGCTGGGTGGGGAGCGACAACGGCGGTGACGACCGCTTCGACGTGTATCTGGTGGACTTCGGCGGCGTCGCGGACGGCGCGTTCCGGCTGGACGGCTGTCTGGAGGAGACGTCGCGCTGCACCGGGCACATGCTCCAGGAGAACGACTTCGCGGGGTACAACTACCCCTCCTATGACGAGGCGGTGGACATCCTCGCCAGCCACGAGTTCTTCCACGCGGTGCAGGCCGCCTATCACCCCGGCCTGGGCAGCGTGGCGTCCGAGGGCACCGCGGTCTGGGCCAGCGAGCACTACCGGCCCGCGCTGGACGACCTGGAGCGCTTCACCGCCGCGTACCTGTCGCGTCCGGACCGCACCCTGGTGCTGGACCCGGAGGGGCCCGCGGTGTCCTTCAGCTATGGCTCGAGCCTCTACTTCCAGTTCCTGAGCGAGCGCTTCGGGGACGGGGTGGTGCGCTCGCTGTGGGAGGAGAGCGTGCTGGCGCCGTCGGTCCGCTGGCCGGTGCTGGTGGACACGGTGCTGCGGCGCGACTGGGGCGCGGACTTCGACACCGCCTTCGCGGAGTTCGCGCTGTGGAACCTGGCCACCGGGCCGCGCCGGGCGCTGGACGCGGGTTATGCGCGCGGCGAGGGCTACGCGCGACTGACGGCGGCTCCGCGCGCGCTGCCGGTGTCCGAGCCGTCCGTCCGGGTGGCCGCCGCGTCGACGCGCTACTTCGAGGTGGCAGGGGGCGGGCCTTCCGTCACGGTGTCCTTCACGTCCACCGAAGGCGACGCGTTGCCTTCCGTGCATCTGCTGGTGGCCGCCGTGACGCCGACGCAGGTGCTGCGCGTGGCCCGCGCGGAGGGCGCGGGCACCCTGTCCGCGCGGGTGGCGGCGACCGACGCCAGCCACGTCCTCGTCGCCGTGGTGGACGGGCGGCTGGAGGGAGTCGGCCGGTATGGGCGGCTGTGCATCTCCGGTGAGGACTCCGGGGCGCCCTGCATCGACACGCCGCCTCCCGGCCCCGGCCCGGACGGTGGCGTGGCGCCTGACGCGGACGGTGGGGCCGACGCTGGCACCGGGGGCGACCCGGACGGTGGCGCGGAGGCGGGGCCTGACGCGGGTGCCCCGAATGAACCCGCGCCGCCGCGTGACGAGGGCGGCTGTTCGTCGGCGCCGGGCGGGTTGACCTGGGCGGTCCTCCTGCTGCTCGTGGCCGCGTGCTCGCGGCGCTAAGGTTCGTTCAACCCTTGTGAAGGGGCGTGGTCGGCTTTCCTCGACAGGGGGGCCGCCCGTGTGCGTCATCCGCGTGACACTCGGCGGCTCGCGGTGGGCGGGCAACACTCCAGCAGGCGCCTCCCAAATCGCGTTGGACGCTGTCTCCGATTCAGCGTCAACTCGGGCCCGACGCGAATGCCCCGGGATCGCCATGCTCAGTGCTTCAGGCCAGGACCGCTCGCCGTTCATCCGCGCGGTGGGACGTGCGCTTCCGCCGCACTACGCCAGTCAGGAACAGCTCATCGCCGCGTTTCGCGAGCTATGGGCGACGCGCCACTTCAACCTGGAGCGCCTGGAGGACCTCCACCGCGCCGTGCAGGTGGGCGGCCGGCACCTGGCGCTGCCGCTGGAGGCCTATCCGCCGCTGGTGACGTTCCAGCAGCGCAATGACGCCTGGATTCGCGCGGCCACGGAGCTGAGCGAGACGGTGGTGCGGCAGTCGTTGGACGCGGCGGGGCTCGCGCCCTCGGACGTGGACCACGTCTTCTTCGTCACCGTGACGGGCATCTCCACGCCCAGCATCGACGCGCGGCTGGCCAACCGCGTGCGCTTCCGCGAGGACATCAAGCGCACGCCGCTCTTCGGGCTGGGCTGTGTGGCGGGCGCGGCGGGTGTGGCGCGCGCGGCGGACTACCTGCGCGGCTTCCCCACGCACACCGCGCTGCTCGTCGCCGTGGAGCTGTGTTCGTTGACGCTGCAGCGCGAGGACCTGTCCATCCCCAACATCATCGCCTCCGGCCTCTTCGGTGACGGCGCCGCCTGCGCGGTGCTCCGGGGCGCGGAGGTGCCCGGCGCGAAGGGGCCCCGCGTGGTGGCGTCGCGCGCGGTGTTCTATCCGGACACCGAGCGCATCATGGGCTGGGACGTGGTGGACTCCGGCTTCAAGGTGGTGCTCTCCGCCAAGGTGCCGGGGTTGGTGAAGGACCACATCCGGGGCAACGTGGATGGCTTCCTCGCGCAGCACGGGCTCACGCGCGGGGACATCCGCCACTGGGTGGCGCACACGGGCGGGCCCAAGGTGCTGGAGGCCTTCGAGGAGGCGCTGGAGCTGCCCGCCGCGTCGCTGGAGCGCTCGTGGGCGTCGCTGCGCGAGGTGGGCAACCTCTCCTCCGCGTCGGTGCTCTTCGTGCTGGGCGAGACGCTGGAGCAGGTCGACGCGCGGCCCGGGGACTGGGGCGTGATGATGGCCATGGGCCCGGGCTTCGGCGCGGAGATGGTGCTGCTGCGATGGTGACCTTCACGCAGGCCGTCTTCCTGACCTTCATGGGCGTGCTGGTCGCCGAGCGCGTGTTGGAGCTGGTGCTCTCCAATCGCAACGCCGCCCTGGCCTTCGCGCAAGGCGGCGTGGAGACCGGGCAGAAGCACTACCGCTTCATGGTGGTGTTCCACACGCTCTTCCTGTTCGCCTGCGTGGCGGAGGTGTTCCTGCTCCAGCGCGCCTTTCCGGGCGTGTGGGGCTGGGTGGCGCTCGGCGGCGCGGTGCTGGCACAGGGGCTGCGGTACTGGGCCATCATCACCCTGGGCAGCCGGTGGAACTCGCGCATCATCGTGGTGCCGGGGCTGGCCCCGGTGACGGGAGGCCCCTACCGCTTCCTGCGCCACCCCAACTATGTCGCGGTGGTGTTGGAGTTGGCGTGTGTGCCGCTCATCCATGGGGCATGGTGGACGGCGGTTGTCTTCACGGTGGGCAACGCGGCGCTCCTCTCCGTGCGAATCCGCGCGGAGGAAGCGGCGCTGGGTGAGGCGTACGCGCAGGCGTTCTCCCACCGTCCCCGCTTCATTCCGGAGGTGCCACGTGGTTGAGCGCGAATTGGAGGTCATCACCGAGATTCACCGCATCGTCACCGACGAGCTGGAGTGGAAGGGCGCCGTGGAGCCCGCGCAGGACCTGGTGCGCGACCTCCAGTTGGACAGCCTGGGGCTCACGGTGCTCGCGGTGGGGCTGGAGAACCGCTTCCGCATCCGCTTGTCCGAAGAGGACGCGCAGGGCGTGCGCACGGTGGGCGACCTGGCCAGGCTGGTGGCCCGGCGCGTCGCGGCGCCCGCGGACGCGGTGTCAGAGGTCGGGCCATGACGCCCTCGGGGCCCGGCGAAGCGGCGCGGGAGGCCCAGGTGGGCGCGGCCCCGGGCGCGCGGGTGAAGGGCCCTGCGTTGCCCGCCTTGAGGCACGCGACGGTGAACGCGACGCTGGCGGCGACCGCACGCTCCTCGACGCAGGGGCTCACCTTCGTGGACGCGGCCGAGCGCGAAGTGACGATGCCCTGGGCGGAGGTGTACGCCCGGGCGAAGCGCACCGCCGCGGGGCTGGCGAGGCTGGGTGTGAGCGAGGGGGACCGGGTGGCCTTGCTGCTGCCCACGTCGCCCGCCTTCATGGAGGCCTTCTTCGGCGCGCTGCTCGCGGGCGCGGTGCCAGTGCCGCTGTACCCGCCGGTGCGGCTGGGGCGGCTGGAGGAGTACCACCGGTCCACCTCGCGGATGCTGCAGGTCACCGGCGCGGTGCTGGTGCTGACGGACGCCAAGGTGCGGCTGCTCCTGGGGCCGAGCGTGGAGCGGGCGCGCCCAAGGTTGGGCTGTCACACCGTCGAGTCCGTCTCGCGCGGCGACGACACGTGGGAAGTCGCCGTGCGGCCCGAGTCCCTGGGGCTCATCCAGTTCTCCTCCGGCTCCACGGTGGACCCGAAGCCGGTGTCGCTGACGCACGAGGCGTTGCTGTCGCAGGTGGCGGCGCTGGAGATGGCCATGCCGCTGGGGCAGGGCGCGCCGCGCGTGGGCGTGAGCTGGCTGCCGCTGTACCACGACATGGGGCTCATCGGCTGTTTGCTGTCGGCGATGTACTACCCGGGGCACCTGGTGCTGATTCCTCCCGAGGTCTTCCTCGCGAGGCCCGCGCTGTGGCTGCGCGCGCTGTCCCGGCACCAGGGCTACATCTCTCCGGCGCCCAACTTCGCGTATGGGTTGTGTCTGAAGCGGGTGAAGGACGAGGACCTGGACGGCGTGGACCTGTCGGCCTGGAAGCACGCGCTCAACGGCGCGGAGCCGGTGTCCTCGGACACGCTGCGCCGCTTCGCCCAGCGCTTCGAGCGGTGGGGCTTCTCCGCGCGGGCGCTGCGTCCGGTGTACGGCCTGTCCGAGGCCTCGCTCGCCGTCACCTTCCCGCCGGAGGGCCGAGGTCCCCGCGTGCTCGGTGTGGACTCGGGCCTGCTCGCGCGGGAGGGCCGGGTGGGGGAGGGCGCGCGCGAGCTGGTGAGCGTGGGCCAGCCCGTGGCGGGCTTCGAGGTGGAGGTGCGCGCCGAGACGGGCGAGGTGCTCCCGGAGCAGCGGGTGGGCCGCGTCTTCGCGCGGGGCCCTTCGCTGATGTCTGGCTATTTCGCGGATGCGCAGGCCACCGACCGGGTGCTGACCCGGGACGGGTGGTTGGACACGGGAGACCTGGGCTTCCTCGCGGACGGTGAGCTGTTCCTCACGGGCCGCGCGAAGGACGTGGTCATCATCCGCGGCGCCAACCACGCGCCCCAGGCCTTCGAGGACCCGCTTCAAGGCGTGGACGGCGTGCGCACCGGCTGCGCGGTGGCGTTGGGCTTCACGCCGGAGGGCGGCGGGGACGAGGCGCTGCTCATCCTCGCCGAGCGCGCGGGGCCGGAGGCGGACGCCGGCGTCGAGGAGCGCATCCGCGCCGTGGTGGTGGAGGCCACGGGCGTGCGGCCGCACACCGTGCGTCTGTTGGAGCCGGGGACGTTGCCTCGGACCTCGAGCGGCAAGCTGCGCCGCGCCGAGGCCCTGCGGCGGTATCTCGCCGACGAGCTGGCGCCGCCCAAGCGCGTGGGGCCCGTGGCGCTCGCCGTGGAGATGGCCAAGAGCGCGCTGGCGATGGTGCGAGCGGAGAGCGATACGTGAGGCGTTCCCTTCGCGCGCAGTGGCGTGTGAGACCCAGGTGCGAGGACACCCCGTCCTTTCAGCCGGTCAGCACCGGGTGCTATGGGATTGAGAGCCATTGAGCACGAGGGAGGAGCCCACGCCGTGAAGCGGTACGACGTCGCCGTGGTAGGGGGCGGGCCCGCGGGGCTGTCGGTGGCCATCACCACCACGCTGCGTGGGTTGAACACCGTGGTGCTGGAGCGCGCCAGCGCGCCCGTGGACAAGGCCTGCGGTGAAGGGCTGCTGCCTACGGGCCTGGCCGTCCTGGAGCGGCTGGGGGCGCGGCCCCTGCTGGATGACGAAGGGAGCTTCCCCTTCAAGGGCGTCCGCTACGTCCAGGAGGACGGCAGCACGGCGGAGGGGCTCTTTCCTGGCAAGGGCGCGCTGGGCGTGCGGCGCGTGGCCCTGGCCTCGGCGCTGGTGTCGCGGGCGCGCGCGGTGGGCGTGGAGCTGCGGGAGCGCACGCGGGTGGCCTCGCACCAGCGCCACGGCGGCGGCGTGGTGCTGCATACGGAGGCGGGGCCGGTGGAGGCGTCGATGCTGGTGGCGGCGGACGGCCTGGCTTCACCGCTGCGCCATGCGGAAGGCCTGGACATCGCGCCCGTGGGGCCGCGCCGCTTCGGGCTGCGAAGGCACTTCCAGCTCGCGCCGTGGACGCCCTATGTGGAGATCTACTTCGCGCCGGGCGTGGAGGCGTACGTGACGCCCACGGGTGTGAAGCGCGTGGGGCTGGCCTTCCTCTGGGAAGACGGGCGGGTGGAGGGGCCGGTGAGCTTCGAGTCGCTGCTGGCCCGCTTCCCCCTGCTGGAGGCCCGTCTGTCCGGCGCTGTGCCGGACTCCCAGCCCCGCGGCGCGGGGCCGCTGGCGCGCGTGTCGCGGGCGCGCATCGCGGACCGCTTCGCGCTGGTGGGCGACGCGGCGGGATACGTGGACGCAATCACCGGGGAGGGCATGTCGCTGGCCTTCGTGTGCGCGGAGGCGCTGGGCAACCTGCTCCCGGAGGCGCTCGCGCGGGGCGCCTCGCGCGAGGCCCTCATGCCGTACGAGGAATGCTTCCAACGCGTCTTCCGGAAGTACGCGTGGTCCACGGGGGCGCTGCTCACGCTGGCGCGGCGGCCGTGGCTTCGCCGGCCCGTGGTGCGGCTGCTGGGCAAGTCGCCCTGGTTGTTCGAGCGCATCCTGCACGGCATCGTGGCGTAGGGGCCGAGGCGGCGCGGGTGTATCCGCTGTCCGTCACCGGCGCGTGACCCCGGCGTACCGGGGCGCCTCTGGATGTGCGTTCCCGGTTGCTGGACGGGCGCAAACCCGGTCCACTGCCGCGCAGAGACAAGGACTCCGGGCCCGGGCCGAGCGGGCGTCTTCCCACGTCCTGTCCGGATGGAGCACCGCAACCATGTCCCTGGACCGTCCTTCCCGGCCCATGTCGAAGCGCTTGCCGTTGATGCTGTTGCTGTCGGCGCCGTGGCTCGGAGGCTGCCTCTTCGCGGGGCCTCGCCATCAAGGGCCGGTGACGGACCACTTCGACGGCGAGCGGTTCGAGAACCTGGAGCCCGTGAAGCGGCTGGGCCCGGATGAGGTCTTCAAGGCGCTGCGCACGGGGCCTCGCGGGCCGTGGCGGGAGTACGAGGAGTTCGCTCCCGGCGAGCCGCCGCCGAAGCGCGTGGGGGCGGGGCAGCTCCGGGTGACGTTCATCAACCACGCCACCGTGCTCATCCAAGCGGACGGGCTCAACGTGCTGACGGACCCCATCTATTCGAACCGGCCCAGCCCGGTGCCCTTCGTCGGGCCCGAGCGTGTGCGGCCGCCGGGCATCCGCTTCGAGGACCTGCCGCCCATCGACGTGGTGGTGGTGAGCCACAACCACTACGACCACATGGACATGCCCACGCTGCGGCGCCTGGAGGGAGCGCACCATCCGCGCTTCATCGTGGGGCTGGGCAACAAGGCGCTCTTGGAGGGCGAGGGCTTCCAGCGCGTGGTGGAGCTCGACTGGTGGCAGTCCACGGAGGTGGCGCCCGGCCAGGAGGTGACGGCGGTCCCCGCGCAGCACCGCTCCAATCGCGGGCTCACGGACGTCTCGGCGACGCTCTGGGCGGGCTACGTCATCTCCACGTCCGGCGGCCCGGTGTTCTTCGCGGGCGACACGGGCTTCGGTCCCCACTTCGCGATGATGGCCGAGCGCTTCGGGCCCATGCGGCTGTCGGTGCTGCCCATCGGCGCGTACCGGCCCACGGCCTTCAGGCCGGTGCACATGGGGCCGGTGGAGGCGCTCCAGGCGCACAAGGTGCTGCGCTCGTCCACGTCGGTGGCCATGCACTACGGCACCTTCGCGCTCGCGCTGGATGGCCAGGACGAGGCGAAGTACCACCTGCTGTGGCTGCTCGCGCGCGAGCCCCAGCGCCCGCGCTTCTGGGCCCTGGGCTTTGGCGAGGGCCGCGACGTGCCCGCGCTGGATTGAGTCCGCGGTTCGGGGACGCGCTCAGAGCTTCATGCGCTTGAACACCGTCTCCGGAATCGTCCGGATGATGAGCATGATGAGCGCCCAGATGCCGGGGACGTAGACCTCGTTCTTCCGCGCGTCCGCGGCGCTCAGCAGGCCGCGCGCCACCTTCTCCGGCGAGGCGAAGAGCTTGTTCTTCGGCAGGTGCGCCGTCATCGGCGTGTCGACGAAGCCCGGCTTCACCGTCACCACCGCCACGTTGGACTTCGCCAGTCGGTTGCGCAGGCCCTGGAGGAACACGTTCAGCGCGCCCTTCGACGCGCCGTACACGTAGTTGCTCTGCCGGCCGCGGTCGCCCGCCACCGACGAAATCACCACCAGCGTGCCGGCCTTCTGCGCCTCGAAGCGGTTGGCCAGCACCGTCAGCAGCGACACCGCGCTCAGGAAGTTGGTGCGCAGCACCGCCTCCGTGGCCTCCCAGGAGCGCTGCGCCTCCGCCTGGTCACCCAGCACGCCGTGCGCGAGCACCACGCCGTCCAGCCCGCCCAGCGCCGTGTACGCGGCCTCCACGAGGCCCTCGTGGCTGCTGAAGTCGTTCAGGTCCACCACCTGCGACTCCACCTTCGCCGAGCCCCGCGTGGCGGCGTCCTTCGTCACCGCCTCGAGGTTCGCCGCGTTGCGGCCAGTCAGGTACAGCGAGGCGCCGCGCGCGGCCAGCAGCCGCACCGTCGCCTGGGCAATGGCGCTGGTGGCGCCGAGGACGAGCACTTTCTTCATGGGGAGCGAATCTCGGAAAGAAGGTCAGCGGATGGCAAGCAGGGACTGCGGCGGGGGCGCCGCCGACGCACCTCGCTCCGCGGCCAGGGAGAAGGGCAGGGACACCGGGTTCACCCGCCGCCAGAACGACGAGGAGAACGACGGGTCCACGTACGGCATGAAGCGCTCGCGCTGCGGGAAGTACGCCGCGAAGTTCTCCGGGCTCATCCGCGCGTCCTTCGCCGGGTACACCGCGCCGCCCGCCTGCCGCGTCAGCCGGTCCAGGTCCTCCACCAGCTTCCACGTCTTCTCGCCGCGGTTGGCGAAGTCCATGGCCAGCGTCACGCCCTCGCGCGGGAAGGACAGCCAGCCCGGCGAGGGGATGTCACCGAAGGTCTTCAGCACGGAGAGGAAGCTGGGCAGGCCGCCGCGCGAGCTGCGCTCCAGGATTTCCTTCAGCGCGTCGCGCGCCGTCGAATAGGGCACCACGCACTGGAACTGGAGGAAGCCGCGCCGGCCGTAGATGCGGTTCCACGCGTAGATGGCGTCCAGCGGATAGAAGAACGGGTCGTAGTGCGTGAGCCGCTGCTTCGGCTTGCCGTTCTGCCGGTGGTAGTAGAGCCAGTTGAAGGCGGACACCGACAGCCGGTTGAGGCAGAAGGCCGGCATGTCCATGGGCACCGCCAGCCCCACGCCATGCGACAGGTGGCTCTTGGCCAGCGGCAGCCCGTCGAACTGCGGCGGCGCGAAGTTGCCCCGGTACAGCAGGCCGCGCCCCAGCTTCTTGCCCCGGGCCAGGCAGTCCACCCAGGCCATGGTGAACTCGTAGTCCTTCTCGGACGCGCGGGCCACGTCGAGGAACCCGTCCAGGTTCCCGAAGGGCACCGTCTCCTGGAGCACGTACGGGTTGCTGATGGGCTTGAGCTGCACCTCCGCCCAGGTGACGAGCCCGGTGAGGCCCAGGCCGCCAATGGTGGCGCCGTACCAGTCCGGGTTCTCATCCGGCGCGCACACGCGGCGGCTGCCGTCCGAGCGCAGCAGCTCGAAGCGCCGCACGAAGCGGCCGAAGGTGCCACCCCGGTGGTGGTTCTTCCCGTGCACGTCGTTGGCGATGGCGCCGCCCACCGTCACGAACTTGGTGCCCGGCGTCACCGGCAGGAACCAGCCGCGCGGCGCCGCCAGCCGCAGAATCGTGTCCAGGGACACGCCCGCCTCGCAGCGCACCACGCCGGTGGCCGGGTCGAAGGCGATGAAGCGGTCCAGCCCGGAGGTGAGCAGCAGCGTGCCCCCGGCGTTCAGGCACGAATCCCCGTAGCTGCGCCCCAGGCCGTGGGGCAGCACGCTGCCGTCCTTCGACGGCAACCCGTCCGTGCGCCACACCAGCGTGTGCGCCTGCTGTTCGACTTGGGGATAGCGCCCCCAGGACTCCCATGACTTCATCGCGCCAGACCTCTCACGTGGCGGCCCATAGCACCAACGCGCACACGAGGCCCACCGCGTAGCTCACCCGGTCCCTCAGGGCGAAGACAAGCGGATCCTCGTTCACCAGCCCGCGGTGGGCCAGCAGCCACACCCGGCCCACCCAGTACAGCATCACCGGGCAGATGAGCCACAGCCGCTCCGGATGCGAGTACAGCGCCGTCACCTCGTCGGAGGTGATGTAGAGCGCCAGCACCAGCACGGACACCTGTCCGGAAGCCGCACCCAGGCTGGCGAGCTGCTCGTAGTCCTGGGCCAGGTAGCCGCGCCCGTGAGCGGAGGTCTCGTTGGAGAGCCGTAGCCGCCGCACCTCGCTCAGCCGCTTCACCAGCGCGAGCGAGAGGAAGATGAACATGCTGAACATCATCAGCCAGCTCGACGTGGGCACGTTGACCGCCAGCGCGCCGCCGAAGATGCGCACCGTGTACAGCCCGGCCAGCACCAGCACGTCCAGCATCACCACCTGCTTGAGCCGCAGCGAGTAGGCCAGCGTCAGCACGTAGTAGGCGGCCAGCAGGGCCGCGAAGGCGGGCGGGAGCAGCAGGCACACCGCCGCGCCCGCCAGCAGCAGCACGGGCGCCAGCACCACGCCGGTGCTCACCGGCAGCGTGCAGGCCGCGAAGGGCCGCTTCTTCTTCGTCGGGTGCCGCCGGTCCGAGTCCAGGTCCAGCAAGTCGTTCAGCACGTACACGCTGGAGGCGCACAGGCTGAAGGCCGTGAAGCCCAGCAGCGCCTGGACCAGCATGGCGGTGTCGGTGGCCTTGTGGGCCGCGAAGAGCGGCACGAAGACGAGCGCGTTCTTCGCCCACTGGTGCACGCGCAGCGCCTTCACCCAGACGCGGGGGCTGGTGACGGGGCGCTCGAAGACGCGGTGGACGTCGCGGCCCAGGCCCTGGGCCTGCTTCAGCACGCCCGCGGGCGCGTGGACCACGACGATGCGGCGGCACTCGCGCCACAACGGCAGGTCCACCGTGTCGTTGCCCGCGTAGTCGAAGGTGCCCAGCAGCTCTTTCAGCTTCGCCAGCTTGCGCGCGCCAGACAGGTTCACCGTCGCCTCGCTGGCGACGACGTCGGAGAAGATGCCCAGGTGCGCGGCCACCGCGTCGGCGATGCGCCGGTCCGCCGCGGTGGCGAGCACCAGGCGGCGGCCCCGGGCCTTCTCCGCGTGGAGCCAGGCCAACAGCTCCTCGTGGTAGGGCAGGCTCGCCGCGTCCAGGGACGCGCGCCGGGCCACCTCCGCCTTGAAGTAGGCCTTGCCCTTGAGCACCCACAGCGGCGCCAGCAGCAGCAGCCAGGGCGCGTGCTTGAAGAGGACGAGCAGGTTCTCGTGCAGCGTGTCCGTGCGCACCAGCGTCCCGTCCAGGTCGACGGCGAGCGGGACGTCCGGAGAGTCCTCGGGGAGCGGCGTTTCGGGAAGCATGGGCAATGAAGTGACGGGGGCCATCGAAAGGCGGGCAGGGTAGCGCAGAGCCGCCACGCGTGGACACACCACGTCATGACAGGCCCGCCCGGTCAGCGACCAGGGGGACGCTCAGTCCAGCCGGGCCACCAGGAGCGTCTGCAGGGGGAGGTGCCGGATAGGGCGGCTGTTCTCGATGCGGAAGCCCGCGTCGTCGAGGAAGCCCTCGACCTCCGCGGGGGTGTAGGCGGCCGCGCCCGAGGTGAGGAAGTAGTGCAGGCCGATGAGCGGCGCCGCGCTGGACGGGGCGTCCCGGTCCTCGCGCAGGTACTCCAGCACCGCCAGCGTCCCCTTGGGGGCCAGCGCGCCGCGCACCCGCCGCAGCAGGGCCACGTTCTGCGCGGGCGACAGGTGGTGCATCACCTGGAAGAGCATCACCCCGTCGTAGGGGCCGCCCAGCTCCGCGGTGAGGATGTCGCCCTCGCGGTGGGTCACCAGGTGGGTGAGCCCCGCCGAGGCGATGATTTCACGGCCCACGCGGGCGCTGCCCTCCAGGTCCAGCACCGTGGCCTTCAGGCCCTTGTTGCGCAGGCACAGCTCGGCGGCGAACCAGCCGTGGGCGCCGCCCAAATCCAACACTTGCTTCGCCCCCCGGGGCAGGGGGATGGCGCCGGCGACCTCGGGCGCCGCCAGCCGGGCGAGCTGGTGCATGGCGTGGATGTAGTCGCGCCAGCGCGCGTCGTCCGGCGCGAAGCCGTGGATGTCCACCGCCTCGCCGGTGCGGACCGTGCCCTCCAACTTGTTCCACCAGTCCCACTGGGCGTAGTTGAACTCGAGGAAGGCGCCCACGTAGTTGGGGGAGCGGGGGTCCAGCCAGCGCCTGGCCCGAGGCGCCAGGCGGTAACGCCCGCCGCGCTGACGCTCCACCGCCTCGCACGCGACCAGCGCCTCCAGCAGCGTGCGCGTGCCTTCCTGGGACAGCTTCAGCCGCGCCGCCAGCGTCTCCGCCGACACGGGGCCGTCCGTCAGCGCTTCATAGACACCCAGCCGCACGCCGGCCATCAGCGTGCGCGACGCCATCATCCCGAAGAAGGCATGGGCCACCGGCTGCGGCGCCAGGTTGAACCAGCCCGCCACGCGCTCCAGCAGATTGTCCGCCTTGAGCCCCAGCCTCATGCGAGTGCTCCTAACGCCTGCGCCTGTACCCACCCACGGCGGCCAGACCGACGATGACGAGCGCGGCCTCGGCGCCGAGCACGCAGCCTTGCTGGTCCACCTTGCGCACGCCAGTGTACTGGCACAGTCCGTTGTCGCAGGAGAAGCGGGGAGAACAATCCCGGGTGCTGCGACAAGAGGTATTCACCCTGCCTGTACTGTCATCCCCTTCGGGGTTGTCCCGGTCGGCGCCGCCCTCACCCACGGACGCATCGGGGAGGCCGGCGTCGAGCCCGCCGTCCCATTGGGCCAGGGCCGCGGCGGGCAACAGAAGAGGGAGGCAGGCCAGCAGGCGCTGCAGACGGGAACGGAAGGCGGAGCGGGAGGGGGACATCGAGGCCGTCACCCTAACCGCCCGGAGGTGCGGATGCATCCATCGCGGAGCCAGGAGCACCCCGGGGCAGATTGTCTGACCCTTCCCGTGGCATCTGGTACGGTACGCCCCGCGATGGCACCCCGAATCCTCGTCGTCGATGACAATCAGGAGCTGTTGTCCCTCCTCACGCAGCTCTTCGAGGAAGCGGGCTACGAGGTCATTGGCGCGAACCGCGGCAAGCAGGCGTTGGAGCTGGCGAAGGCGCAGGCCCCGGCGGCGGCCGTGCTCGACATCCTGCTGCCCGACATGATGGGCTACCACCTCGCGGACGCGCTGCGGAAGGACAACCCCCAGCTCCCGCTCCTCTTCATCACGGGCGTCTTCAAGGGCGGCAAGCACGCCGTCGAGTCGCGCACGAAGTACCAGGCCGCCGGCTACTTCGAGAAGCCCTTCGAGGCGCAGAAGCTGCTGGAGGCCATGACGAAGGTGCTGCCTCCGGAGAAGCCCCTGGCGGCGGCCGCGTCGCTCCAGGACGCCTTCGAGGTGGAGCTGGACATCGACGTGGAGGAGGAGGGCCCGCAGGACGCCATGGAGCTGACCGGCCGCATCAAGGTGACGGGCGGCGGCAACATCACGGCGGAGATTCGCGGCGCCAACCTCACGGCCAGCCCCATGCAGAAGGTGCCGGCCACGCACGTGCGGCCGCCCACGCCGGGCCGTCCGCCGGACCCGCCCCCCGCGGGCGCGCCGGGCAGCCGCCGCGGCGAGCTCAAGGACAACCTCCCCTCACTGCTCACCGCCTTCTATCTCTCCCGCGAGACGGGCGAGCTGGGCGTGCAGAAGGGCAAGGTGAAGAAGGTCCTCTACTTCGAGAAGGGCACGCCGGTGTTCGCCCTCTCCAACCTGCTCGCGGATCGCTTCGGCCAGTTCCTGGTCCGCGTGGGGAAGATCAAACCCGAGCAGCTCCAGGACGCCTCCGCGGTGGCCGCGCAGAGCAACCGCCGCACCGGTGACGTGCTCGTTGAGCGCGGGCTGCTCAAGGACACCGAGCGCCTGTACTACGTGGGCCAGCAGGTGAAGGCCGTCATCTACTCGCTCTTCGCGTGGGAAGAGGGCTCCTACCTGCTGAGCTTCAAGGAGAAGGCGAGCGCGGAGTCCATCAAGCTGGACGTCCACCCCGCCAACCTCATCGTCCGGGGCATCAAGAAGCTCTACAAGCCGGAGCGCCTGCGCCGCCTGCTGCAGCCGGAGGACCGGCTCATCCCCGCCGTGGCCCCGGCGTATCAGCTCAACGAAGTGGAGCTGGAGCGATGGGAGGCGGAGCTGCTGCCGAAGGTGGACGGCAACCGCACCGTGGCGGAGCTGCTGGCCTTCGCCAACCGCCCCGAGCACGTCGTCTACGGCTTCCTCGTGTCGATGATGTCGCTGGGCATCCTGGACAAGCGCGCGTAGTCAGGCGCTTCGCCCCGCCACCTTTCGAAAGGGCGGGGTCCTCCAGGGCCGGGACTACCCGCCGATCAGCCGCGAGCCCATCCAGAACAGGCCCAGCGCCGCGGAGCCCACGGCCACCGTGCGCTGCACCCACAGGGTGATTTGCGCGTTCAGGCGGGCGATGCCCTCCGCGAAGATCAGGCCCACCACGCCCATGCCGATGAGGATGCCCAGCGCGAAGCCGGGCAGGTACATCCACGCGGCCGCGCTCATGCTTCCGCCCACCAGCAGCGGCGGCAGGGCGAGCAGCAGCGAGCGCACGCCGCTGACGGCCATCAGCGCGCCCGCGGTGGTGCTCACCGTGTGGACGTGCTGGTGCGGCTCCTTCGTGTGGCCGGGCAGGTGCGGATGGCCGTGGTCCAGGCTGTGGGGGAAGAGCAGCGCGGCCACCGCGAGCGCCACCAGCACCGCGCCGCCGAAGATTTCAGCCCAGCGCTCGAAGGTCTCCGACAGGCCCACGCCCGCCAGGATGCAGACCGCGGCGATGCCGCCCAGCATGGCCGCGTGGCCCAGGGCGAAGCGCACGGCGGTGGCGATGGCGGCGCGGCGCCGGCCTCCCCCCAGGGTTCCGAGGGTGGCCATGGCGGCGCAGTGGTCGGGCCCCACGGCGTGAAGCATGCCTTGGGACAGGCCGAGCAGGAAGGCGAGGAGAATGGGCTGCACGACGGGACACCCTAGCCGTGCTTCAATCGGGAGGCCAGCAGGAGAGGAGAACCTACCCCGCATGAGGATGCCCCCCCGACGGCTGTCCGCCGTCATTCCACTCGCGCTCTGTCTGCTTCTGTCGCCCGGCTGCGACAAGGGGCCCGACCAGCTCCGCGACGCCGAGAAGCGCTACCGCGAGCTCATTGACCGCCGCGTCTCACCCCTGGACCCCGCGTGGGATCCCGTCATCGCGGCCCTCGATGCCATCGACAAGGACTCCAAGGCGCGCCCGGCCGCGGACCAGCGCATCGCCGCCATCCGAGGACTCCGCGGGAGGCTCCCGCCGCGTCCGCTCGCCACACCCGGCTCCACCGGTCCGGGGACGACGGAGGCGGATGCCAAGCGCGCCGCCTGCGAGGCCCTGGCCATCCGGTTGGGCCAGGCGCCGGAGGGGCCGGAGCGCGAGCCCCTGCGCGCGGCGTTGGATACATGCCACAACGAGCTGGTCCGGCTGGAGGCCCACAGCCATCCGCCGGGCGAGCACGACCATGACCACGGCAGTGAGGCGGGCCATCCTGCTCCGGCCAACCCTCCCTGACCTGACGGGTAGGTGACGGAGGACGTTGAGTGGCGCGGGCATGTTGGCTAATGAGCCCGCATGCCCATGCCCCAAGCAGGTGACCAGGCCCCCGCCTTCCAGGTTCCCGACCAGGACGGAAACACGGTGACGCTCGCGCAGTTCGCGGGCCGCAACGTCGTCCTCTACTTCTATCCGAAGGACAACACGCCCGGATGCACCGTGGAGGCGTGTGACTTCCGGGACGAGCACTCGGCGCTGGAGGCCGCCGGCGCGGTGGTGCTGGGCGTGTCCACCGACAGCGCCGCGAGCCACCAGAAGTTCGCGGCCAAGTTCAACCTGCCCTTCCCGCTGCTGGCGGACGTGGACCGCGCGCTGTCGGAGGCCTACGGCGTCTGGGGCGAGAAGTCGCTCTACGGCCGCAAGTTCATGGGCATCACCCGCGCCACGTTCCTCATCGGGCCTGACGGCAAGGTGAAGCAGGTGTGGCCCAAGGTGAAGGTGAACGGCCACGTGGCCGAGGTGCTGGCCGCGCTGAACGGCGGCGCTCCGGCCGGGGCGGCGAAGAAGGCGCCCGCGGGCAAGAAGGTGGCCGCCACGAAGAAGGCCCCCGCCGGGAAGAGCGCGTCGGCGTCCGCTGCGAAGGCCCCAGCGCCTGCTGGCAGGGCCTCGGCGAGCAAGAAGGCACCGGCGTCCGCTGCGAAGGCACCGGTGAGCAAGAAGGCACCGGCGTCCGCTGGGAAGGCTCCGGCGAGCAAGAAGGCCTCGGTGTCCGCTGCGAAGGCTCCGGCATCCGCTGGCAAGGCACCGTTGAGCAAGAAGGCCCCGGCGGCCGCTGCGAAGGCTCCGGCGAGCAAGAAGGCTTCGGCCTCGAAGAAGGCCTCGGCGTCCGCTGCGAAGGCTCCGGCGAGCAAGAAGGCCTCGGCGGGGAAGCAGGCTGCCGCGCCGGCGAAGTCGGCCTCGGCGCTCAAGAAGTCCGCCGCCAAGAAGGCTTCTGCCGCGGGGAAGAAGGGCTCCTCGGCCCGGAGGGCCCCGGCCTCGAAGAAGGCTGCTCGGCCCCGTCGCTGAGGCTATAGGGAGAAGCACAGGGGCGGTTCGTCGTCCTGCGGACGTCGCGCCGCCCGGTGGTCTGTTCGACCGGCGTGCCCCATCTTCGGGATGTATCCACAGTCAGAATCGAAGGGACCGAAAGGAATCGACATGCGCGAGCGGAATATTCGGCGGTGGGCAGTGGCGGTGGCTGCGGGCACCCTGGTGGCCGTGGGTTGCGGTCCCCTGCCGGAGACGGGGGGCAGTCAGCCGGATGAGACCCGGGGCAGCTTCGTCGGCCAGCGCGGCGACCAGGCCGAGGCCATGAAGAACATCGAGGGCGGCAACACCAACGCGGCGCTGCCGCCTTGGACCATGCCCTCCAACCGGGGCTACAACGGGACCATCGGTCAGATTGGCTCCAGCATCGACCCGCGCACGCCGCAGAACGACGGCGCGCAGAACCGCTCCATCCAGGATGACGCCGGGAAGATGATGCAGGACCGGTACTCGGTCGAAGGTGGCGCCGGGTACGCGCCGGCGGCCCAGGGACTGGGCGGTGAGGACGGCGCGGCCGTGGGCGGCAACCGGCATCGTCACGCCAGCGGCTATGCCCCGCTGGGCTGGCAGGACCGCAGCGGCCCCTATCGCCGCTGAGCCTCGGAAGGGGCACGCTGCGCCCCTCCCTCTGCTCCCGGTGACACGGCCGGGAGCACCCGGCCGCCCGCGCCTCAGCGGGTGGCCAGCATCACCTCGGTCGGGTCCTTGCCCGTGAAGGTGCTGACGAGCCCCTCGGCGAGCGCGCGGTGTTCACCGCCGTCCAGCGTGGCGAGCCGGTCCTCCGCCGGGTGCGCGAAGCGGGCGCTGAGCGCATCCAGCCGGCGATGGGCCTGTGCAATCCGCTCACGCGGGACGCGCCCGGACTCCACGGCCTTCACCAGCGCTTCAATGGCCCGGCGCTGCACGTCCGCGTTGTGGCACACCAGGAACAGGTCCACGCCCGCGAGCGTGCCCTGCACCGTGGCCTCCTCCACGGAGTAGTGGCCCGCGATGGCCTTCATCTCCAAGTCATCGCTGACGAGCACGCCGTCGAAGCCCAGCTCCTCGCGCAGCACGCCCTGGAGCACGCGCGGGCTCATGGTCGCGGGCACGCCGGGGTCCAGCGCGTCGAAGAGCACGTGCGCCGTCATCAACGAGGCCAGCCCCGCCTGCGCGAAGGCCCGGAAGGGCACCAGCTCCACGCTGCGCAGCCGCTCCAGCGTGTGCGGCAGCCGCGGCAGCGTCAGGTGGCTGTCGGTGGTGGTGTCGCCGTGCCCGGGGAAGTGCTTGCCACACGAGGCCACGCCGCCAGCCTCCAGCCCGCGCGCGAGCGCCACGCCCAGCCGCGCCACCTCCTCCGCCTCGCGGCTGAAGCTGCGGTCGCCGATGACGGGGTTGGCCGGGTTGGTGTCCACGTCCAGCACCGGCGCGAAGTCCCAGTCGAAGCCCAGCGCGCGCAGCTCGTACGCGAGCAGTCGGCCCACCCGCTCCACCAGGGCGGTGTCGCCGCGCTGTCCCAGCTCGCGCATGGGGGGCAGCGCGGTGAAGGGCGCGCCGCGAAGCCGGGCCACGCGTCCACCTTCCTGGTCCACCGAGAGGATGAAGGGCCGGCCCGCGCGTGTTTTCAACGCGTGGCACAGCGCGGCCGTGTCCGCGGCGGTGCCCACGTTGCGCTTGAAGAGGATGGCCCCGTAGATGCCGTCATCCATCAACGCGGCGAGCTCACGGTCGATGTCGGTGCCGGGGAAGCCCACCATGAAGAGGCGGGCGCAGTCGCGGTAGAGGGCGGAGGTCGTCACGGCGCGCAGTCTGGCAGAAGCCGGGCCCTGGGCGCTCGGGAGGCGCGCCGTTTTCACGACAGCGTCGGCTGCCTGTCAGGCCGTGGGCCGAAGGGGCGCGTCACTGGAGGATGGCGCCCTGGGCGAAGCGCTTCACCACCCGCAGCAGGTCATCCAGGGAGAAGGGCTTGGGCAGGAAGGCGGCGCAGCGGAGGTCCTTCCAGTAGTCCGGTGGGCTGGCGCTCATCATCACCACCGGGATGTCCCGCAGCAGGGGCGTGCGCTCCATCGCCTCCAGCAGCGCGGGGCCGTTCATGATGGGCATCATGTAGTCGAGCAGCACCATGCAGGGGCGCTCCTCGGCCATGCGCTCCAAGGCCTCCTTGCCATTGAGGGCGATGGCGGTCCGGTAGCCCTCGTCGCTCAGGAGGTCTTGCATGGCTTCGACGATGCCGAACTCGTCATCGACGATGAGGATGGGCCCCATGACTACTTCTCCCGGCGCCCGCTGTCGGGGTGTCGGGACGCGTTCTTCCGCGGCAGGCCGGTCATCATCATCTCGACGTCCGCGAAGGTGTCCGTCACCTCCATGCCCTTGGAGCTGATGTTCAGCTCCCGCAGCGCCCGGTCATGAGCGCTGTTGCGCAGCTTCAGCACCGCGATGAAGCGGCGCAGTTGGCCGTCCAGCTCGGCGTGGCGCACGTAGAGGACGTTCTCCGCCACCATGGAGATGCCCTTCATCGGGAATCGCACCTCCGGGCCGAAGGAGGACGTGGTTTCCACGGAGTAGAGCAGCGTCACGCCGCGCATGCGGCACTCGTTGACCAGCGCGGCCAGGAAGCGGGCCACCCGTGACTGCCGGAGGGCCGCCCTGCGAAGCGCGTCATAGCCGTCCAGGAAGAGGCGGCGCACGCCGTGCGTCCGGATGGTGTCCAGCAACTGCACGCCGAGCTTGTCCAGCAGGTTCTCGGTGGGCGGCCGGAAGCTGACCTCGAAGTCCCCCCGGTCGATGAGGGGCTTCAAGTCGAGCCCGATGCCCGCCGCTTGCGACACCATCCGCTCCGGCGAGTCATAGAATGCGAAGTAGTGCACGCGCTCGCCCTGGCGGGCGCCCTCCGCGAGGAAGTTCAGGCCCAGCAGCGTCTTCCCGCTGCCGGACGGTCCCAACAGGATGGTCGTTGAGCCCTGCGCCACGCCCCCGTTCAACATGGCGTCCAGGCCGGCCACGCCCATCGCGCACTTCGCCGACGAGGGCGGGCTCGGCGGTGGGCCTGATTGCGCGAGCGTCTCCATCCGGGGGTAGATGACGATGCCGTCCTGGGTGATTTCGAAGCTGTGCTTGCCGAGCAGATGGGAGCTGCCCCGGAACTTGCGCACGAACAGCTCCCGCACGGCGCGCGCGCCGAACATGCGCTGCCGCAACAGCAGCAGGCCGTCCACCATGGTGTGCTCGGCGCGCAGCCCCTGGCCCCGGCCGGTGGTGAGGATCAACGTCGTGCAGCCCATCAAGCCCGTGACGACCTGGAGGCCGTGGATGAACTTCTTGATGGCCTGCTGGGACGACGCCACCTCCTCCGCCGCCACCAGCCCGTCGAGCACGAGCAGCGTGGCCTGATGCGCCTTGGTCTCCTTGCGGATGAGGTCCGCCAGCGCATCCAGCCCGCCCTGCTCGAGCACGGTGAACGCGCTCAGATAGGTGATGGAGCTGGGCAGAAGGTTGGAGTCGAAGAAGGACAACGAGCTGAGGTTGCCGACGAGCTCCGTGTGCGACTCCGCCAGCAGCGTCATGTACAGCACGCGCCCGCCCTGGTGGCGCACGTGGTGGAAGCACACCTGGTTGGCGAAGATGGTCTTCCCGGAGCCAGGCATCCCCAGCAGCATGTAGGTGCGGGCCTTGCGGAAGCCGCCGTGCAGCACGGTGTCGAGACCTGGGATGCCTGTGGGAATCCGTTCCGCCACGCGTGGAGTGCCAGTGTTCATCTCGCGTTCCCTTTCCTGGGCCCGGCCCGGGTTTGGCCCCGCTGGAATCGAGCAAAGCGCTCGCCTTCATTCATATGGGAACACCTCGTGCCACAGCGCCTCTTCCGAGTTGCCGCTGAAGCGCGAGGCTTGCTTCAGCGGCCTGTGCTCGCGGTAACCCGTGTCAGAAGCTGCGCTGCAGGGTGCGTGCGGCACCGCCCGACGGGCCCTCGCCGTTCGCGATGCGATACCAGCTCACACCGTCCGTTGAATAGCGGAACCCGAATGCGTACGCGCTCCACGGCGTATACGCGAGCGGCTCGGACGCGAGGTTCCAGCGGTACCGGTAGTTGTTGCCCACACGACCTTGGAAGGCGAGCGGCTTGTACTGCGTGGCGGCTCCGTCCACGCTGAACTCCACCTGCGCATGGATGTACTCGGGCCGCGCGGTGGCGGCGTCCGTCACGCCCGGCACGTACACGTCCGCGTCCACGAACTTGCAGGCGCGCTCCATGACGTAGCTGTCGATGACGATGGGGTCCGCCAGCCCGTCGCGGTGCTCGCAGTCACGCGCGAGGCTGCCGCCCCAGTCGCCGGCCCACACCACCGCGGACGGCGCCTGCGCCTCCACGGGGAAGGCGTAGTTCTGGCCGTAGTTGCTGTCGTAGCGCTGCGTGCACGTGCGGCCGGCGGTGAGGAACCACAGCTCCACGCTGGTGGCGTCCGACGGCACGGTGACCTCGAAGGGCTTCTTCTCGAAGGTGGTGCCGCCCGTGGCCTGCTTCACGCTGCCGCTGAAGAGCTGGCCGCTGGGGAGGAAGCGGACGTAGGCCAGCGTGTCCCAGACCTGCACACCGTTGTAGGTGCTCAGGTGGCAGTCCGTCATCCGGTACAGGTTGTAGTCGACGACGAGCTGGCCGCCGCGGACGATGGCGCCGTGCTGCGCGTGCGTCCACCCCGTGTGGAAGCTCACGGTGGCGGTGGGCGCGGTGAGCGGCGCCTGCTGCGTCTCCACCGGCGCGCTGTCCACCGGCGCGTCCTGCTGCGGAGCGCCGCCACAGGCCGCCAGCAGCGGCAGCGCGAGGGCCAGGGACTTCCAGGTCGACTTCTTCATGCGGGGCATCTCCAGAAGTTGGGGAGCCCGCCACTTACCAGGACTTCTTGCTTCGTGCTCTCCTGCTCGGTTTGCCTGTCTTGAACCGAGCGCCTTCACGGGGGGCTGCTGCCCGGGCGAGCGGGCTCGGACGTGGGGAGGGGCAGGCGGGTGGAGGTGGTGGCCAGCGCGAGGTTGCCCGCGTCGTCCTTGCCCAGGGCGTAAAGCTTGATGGCCCCGCGCACCGCGGGCAGGCGCACCTGCCAGGTGCCCGGCGTGGGGCCGGGCCGCGCGTCCAGCCGGCGCACCTCGTCGCGTTCGTGGCGGGTGGCGGCGCCCCGGAAGTTGTAGGCGAAGGCGATGCCGTGGAGCTTCGGGCCCGAGGCGTCAACGTCCACCCGCACCTGGGCCCAGGTGCTGGGGCCCTCGCGCACCGCCCCCTGGACGGTGACGGAGGCGATGCGGGGCAGGGGCGTGGCGGGCTTCTGGCCCGTGTAGGCCTCACGCACCGCGTGCCACGCGGGCCGGGTGGCGGTGCCGGACAGCATGCCCAGCCAGAGGCTGGTGTGGTCGAACGACGCCGAATAGTTGAACACGAACAGCCCCAGGCACCGGCCCTCCTTCACGTGTGGCGCCAGCGCGGTGTTCCAGCCCTCGACGATGGCGGCGTACTTCTCCGCGTCGGTGGGCTCCCGGGGCACGCCGTGGACGTCCTTGGGGGCGTCCCATTCCCCCTGCGCGCCGAACTCGGTGATGAACCAGGGCTTCTTCACGCCGGCCTTGGCCAGCTCCGTGGGCAGCACGTGGATGCCGCCGCCGTAGACGTTGAGGCCATAGGCGTCGAGCGACGGCACGTGCTTCTCCCACCAGGGGACCGCCATCGTCCACGCGTCCACGGAGATGACGGGGTGGTCTGGGTCGACCTTCTTGAGTTCACGGAGGACCTTCTCCAGGAAGCGCGCATAGGCCTCCTTCGCCGCGTCGTTGGGGCTGTTGAGGATGACCTCGTTGCCCACGCCCCAGGCCAGCACCGCGGGGTGGTCCTTGAAGGCGCGCACGTGCTTCAGCGTGTCCTCGAGCTGCTTCTTCATGCCGCCCGTGTCGCGCGTGTAGTCGAAGGTGTCGTCGCCCTCCATGCCGGGCTGGCCGTGCCGCATCCAGAGGCCGACGAGCACCTTGAGGCCGTGTTTGTGCGCGGCGTCGAGCAGCAGCCGCGTCTCCGAGTTGACGCCCCACGTGCGCAGGGTGTTCACCCCCAGCGCCGCGAGCCGCGCGCAGTCCGCGTCATACGCGGTGCTGTTGCTGCTGCCGCTGAAGGTGACGCCGCGTGCCACGTACGCCCGCCCGTCCACCTGCAACCGCCACTGGCCATCCTGCTGGAGGATGGCGGTCCGAGCCGCCGCTGTCGTGGGCAGCAGCACGAGCGCGCCGATGAGCGCGCAGCCGAGGAAGGTGGGGCGGGCGGGGTGCATGGAAAGTCCCTGGCTAGAAGCCGCAGTCGTCGGCGTAGAAGTCAGCCCAGAAGCTCGTCGTCTGGGTGCAGCCCGGACGCGACGCCGTCACATACAGGGTGAACCAGCCCACCGAGGTGGCGGAGAGGTTCATGTTCGAACCCGTGGTCCAGTGAAGATTCGCGTAGTTGCTCGTCCACGTGTACGTCACGTCGCTTTCGGGGGCGTCGATGTAGTAGCGCCCGAAGGGGTGTCTCGCCGGGTAGCACGCGCCAATGCCCTGCCGGATGGTCCGCGTCAGGGGCGCCGCGCAGGAGGTGGGAGGGCACGCCTGCGTCTCGCCATCACACGTGACGGACGTGCTGGTGGAGGAGCAGCTGCCCACGGTGCTCGAGCACTGGATCGACGAGCCGCCAGTGCAGGCGAGCGTCACCGTACAGGCGCTGAAGGCCTCCACGTCGCCCCCCACGTCGGAGGACTCCAGCCCCGGCGTGGGGTCCTCCTCGGAGAAGGGCTCCTCGGCGCCACCACAGGCGGCGACGAGCAGGACGGCGGAGAGCAGGGACAGGTGTCGACGGAAGGAAGACATGCGGGCTCCTGGCGAGCGTGGGGTGGGTACTTTCCTGCAAAGCGAGATTTACTCAGAAAGTCCGACCGGCAATCCAGTGCGGGCGGCCAGGCGGTGTGCGCGGCTTCACTTGTCCTGGCTTCGCTGGGTGTGACATGGGGCCTGCAGAACCCGAGGCTCCTTCCGTGCCTCCGCTCTTCGAGGCCCTGAATGGATTTTTCCGCGCTCGCACTCTCTCCTCCGCTCCTCCAGGTCCTGGAGGAGCTCGACTTCAAGACGGCCACGCCCATCCAGGCGCAGAGCATCCCGGTGCTGCTCCAGGGCCGGGACTTGGTGGGCCAGGCGCAGACGGGCAGCGGCAAGACGGCGGCCTTCGCGCTGCCGCTGCTCCAGAAGGTCAATCTGCAGCACCGCAAGGTGCAGGCGCTGGTGCTGTGCCCCACGCGCGAGCTGTGCGCGCAGGTGGCGGGGGAGATCCGCCGGCTGGGGCGGCGGCTGCCGGGGCTCCAGGTGCTGGTGCTCGCGGGCGGTCAGCCCATCCGCCCGCAGTTGGAGGCGCTGGAGAAGGGCGCGCACCTGGCGGTGGGGACGCCGGGCCGGGTGATGGACGTGCTGGACCGGGAGGCGCTGGAGACGCGGCAGCTCTCCACGGTGGTGCTGGACGAGGCGGACCGGATGCTCGACATGGGCTTCCGCGAGGACATGGAGCGCATCCTCGGGGCCATGCCGCCGCGGCGGCAGACGGTGCTCTTCTCCGCCACCTTCCCGCCGGACATCGAGGCGCTGAGCCGCGACTTCCAGCGCTCGCCCGCGCGCGTGACGGTGGAGGCCGCCGACGCGGGGCCGGACATCCAGCAGGTGCGCTACGACTGCGAGCCGCAGGAGAAGCCGGAGCTGCTGCTGCGCATCCTGCGGCACCACCAGCCCGCGTCCGCCATCGTCTTCTGCAACCTCAAGGCGACGGTGGTGGAGCTGAAGAAGACGCTCTCCGCGGCGGGCGTCAGCGTGGACGGGCTCCAGGGGGACTTGGAGCAGTTCGAGCGCGACCGGGTGATGGCGAAGTTCCGCAACCAGAGCACGCGGGTGCTCATCGCCACGGACGTGGCGGGGCGGGGCATCGACGTGGAGGCGCTGGACGCGGTGGTGAACTTCGACCTGCCCATGCAGGCCGAGCCCTACGTGCACCGCATCGGCCGCACCGGCCGGGCGGGCCGCGCGGGCCTGGCCATCTCCATCGTCACGCCGCGCGACGGGCGCAAGGTGGACGACATCCAGCTGGCCACCGGCGTGAAGCTGGAGCGGGGCGACGTGGAGGCCCTGCCGTCCGCGGACCCGCGCAACGCGGTGTCGTTGGAGTCCAACTGGGACACGCTCTACATCTCCGCGGGCCGCAAGGACAAGATGCGGCCCGGCGACATCCTGGGCGCGCTCACGGGCGAGGCGGGTGGGCTCCAGTCCTCCGACGTGGGGAAGATTGAAATCCAGGACCACGTGGCCTACGTGGCCGTCGCGAAGCGCGTGTCACGCGTGGCCTTCCAGCGCTTGAGCGAGGGCCGCATCAAGGGCCGCCGCTACAAAATCGAGCGCGTGAAGTAGCGCCGGGGCTCACGCGGCGCCGCGCAGGGACATCTCCTCGCGGAAGGCCTGGATGACCTCCTCCTCCGTGGGCAGCTCCCCGCAGCGCTTCTCCATCAGCTTGGAGAGGACCGCGATGTAGGCCTCGCCGAACACCGTGGTGAGCGCGGTGGCGGTGGTGGCGGAGATGAGGGCGCCAATCGCCGTGCCCGGGCCGGGGATGAGCTTCAGCAGCCCGGACACGATGGACTGGCCGGTGAAGGTGGCGCCCAGGCCGGTGATGCTCGCGCCCACCAGCGTGGACAGGAAGGCCTCCGTCATTGGGAGGCCGAACACGCTACTCACCCCCGCCAGCATTCCGACCTGCGTGGGGACGAGCAGGGCGGCGTCGGCGAAAGGGACGGGGACGGCTCCGATGATGCCGGCCGCGGCCGCGGCGCTGGCGACGATGCCGTGCGCGCGCTTGCGCTTCTGGCCAATGCTCACGCGCTGGGCGGCGGCGAAGGCGTTGCGCTGGGCCTCGGGCACCAGCTCCATGGTGAGCTCGACGAGCTCCACCAGGCCCTTGGGCTGGAGCGTGTGGCCCTCGTCGTCCGTCTCCTGGAGCGCGCGCACGCGCATGACGTTGCGGGCCATGGGGAGCAGCGTCTGCACCTCCGCGCGGAAGCCCTGGTCGCTGCGCGCCTTGGTGACCACGACCACCACGGGCATGTGGCGCGCGAGCATCTCCGCCGCCTTCACATCGCCATCCTCCACGCGGCGCGAGTCCTCGCTGATGCACAGCCAGGCGCAGTGCAGGTGACGGGTGGCGTCGGCCTCCTTCGCGCGCGTGGCGACCAGCTCCTCCAGCAGCTTCAACGTCTCCGTGAAGGCGCCCAGCTCCAGGCCCCGGGTGTCGAGGATGCTGACGGGGATGCCGTCCTTCGTGTACTCGCGCGTCTCCTTCGTGACGGGGCGGCCCTGGCCGGTGTCCGCGATGCGGCCGTGGAACACGGCGTTGACGAGCGTGCTCTTGCCTACGCCGCTGCGTCCCGCGATGACGATGTTGACCCGGCCGCGCTTGCGGAAGGCCTCTTCGACCTGCTTCCGGATTTCGTCCGCCAGTTGGATGTCCATGGGGTTGCCGCCGCCTCCGCCGGTGAGGCCTCCCGCATCGTGGGAGGCGTTGTCAGCGTAGCGGAAACATCCACCTTCGGCGGCGGTGGATGCACAGCGCATGGAAGGCCGCTCTCCGGACAAGGGCAGGGCGAGTATTCATGCGAGCGTCCGCTCTGCCTTGCCTCGCTCCCACGCGGTCCTCACTCCTTTACCCACAAAGGAGCAAGAACCCGCATGCGCGCACTCAGTTACGAAGGGCCCTATCAGGTTCGGGTGAAGGACAAGCCCGACCCTCGCATCGAGCACCCCCAGGACGCGGTGCTCAAAGTGACGAAGACCGCCATCTGTGGCTCGGACCTGCACTTGCTGCACGGCCTCATCCCCGACACGCGGGTGGGCTGCACCTTCGGCCATGAGTTCGCCGGCGTCATCGAGGAGGTGGGCCCGGGTGTCACCAACCTCAAGCCCGGAGACCGGGTGGTGGTGCCGTTCAACATCTCCTGCGGCGCGTGCTTCTACTGCAAGAAGGGCCTCACGGCGTGCTGTGAGAACTCCAACCCCTCCAGCGACGTGGCGTGCGGCACGTTCGGCTACTCGCACACCACGGGCGGCTACGACGGTGGCCAGGCGGAGTACGTGCGCGTGCCCTTCGCCAACGTGGGGCCCATGAAGGTGCCGGAGGACATGGACGAGGAGGACGTGCTCTTCCTCAGCGACATCTTCCCCACCGGCTACATGGGCGCGGAGATGGGCGGCATCCAGCCGGGGGACACGGTGGTGGTGTTCGGCGCGGGCCCGGTGGGGCTCTTCGCCATGAAGAGCGCGTGGCTGATGGGCGCAGGCCGCGTCATCGCGGTGGACCTGCAGGACTACCGGCTCGACTTCGCCCGGAAGTTCGCCCATGTGGAGACGCTGAACTTCAAGGACGTGGACATCGTCACCGCCATCAAGGAGACCACCGAGGGCCGCGGCGCCGACGTGAGCATCGAGGCGGTGGGCTGCGAGGCCGAAGGCTCCATGCTCCAGCGCGTGCTGGGCCTGGGCTTGATGGCCGAGGCCGGCGCCACCACCGCGCTCAACTGGTGCATGCACGCCACCCGCAAGGGCGGCGTCATCTCCGTGGTGGGCGTGTACGGGCCGCCGTGGAACCTGGTGGATATCGGCACGGCGATGAACAAGAACCAGACGCTGCGGTTGGGGCAGTGCAACGTGAAGCGCTACATGCCGCACCTGCTGGAGCACATCCGCAAGGGGCGCGTGGACGCCAAGGGCATCATCACCCACCGCTTCAACCTGGAGGACGCGCCGAAGGCGTACGACCTCTTCTCCAAGAAGAAGGACGGCTGCATCAAGTGCGTCCTCTCCCCGCATGGCCACGCCTGAGTGGAAGGAGCCCACCATGAACCCGAACGTGAAGGACATCCCCGGGTACGGCGTGGACGCCGACCCCCGCAGCCGCCCTGGCTTCCCCAAGGAGGAGTTCCCCGAGCAGCTTCGCGGCGATGCGCAGGGCACACCGGTGCGCCAGCAGTCGGACGTGACGGTGTTCAAGCACGGCCAGCCAGCGCGGAAGATGCCGCCGGTGTTCGGCACGGCGCAGCCGCCCAAGGGCGTCTCCGGCGCGCTGCGGCGCCTGGCCTACAAGTACCCGGACCACTGGACGCGGCACTGGATGATGCTGCTGATGGCGGACCGCGTGGACGTGGCCGAGCACAAGCTGCGGAGGGGGCTTCCACGCCTTGCCGCCGCGGCGGCGGTCGTCTTCGCGGGCGGCGTCCTAGCGCGCCAGCTCCGGGGCTGATGTGAGGGCTTCGCGGGAGGCGCACGGAGCGCCTCCCGCCCGTGGCTACTTGCGCAGCAGCGTGCCCTCGAAGAAGAACGCCAGGCACGCGGCCAGGATGAGCCACGTCCACAGCGGCACGGAGGGCTTGTCCGAGTCCCCCGTGGAGGCCTTCACCGTCTCCTCGCCGAAGTAGGCGGTGAGCGTGTCCATGGGCACGCGGCCCAGGTCGCTCTCGGACGGGTCGAGCACGGCGGCGAACGACAGGTCCGGCTGCACCTTCCCATCCGCGCCCAGCACCGAGTACACGCCCGGCTCCATGACGGGGCCGGCCACCAGCGAGCCGTCCGGCTGCTCCTTCACCGTGACCTCGGCGCCGTCCGGCGCGCGCACCGCGGACACCTTCTGCGCGCCCTCGGGACGCAGCGTCGCGCCTTCACCCACGCGCACGCGGACCTCCTCGCGCTCGTCCAGCGAGCCGGTGAGGTACGCGGCGAAGCGCTGCATCAGCGGCAGGAAGGACGTGCGGATGGCGAAGTCGCTCCAGTCGCGGTCCACCGTGCTGGTGAGCAGCGCCACGCGCCCCTTGCCCTTGCGCGCCACCGCCACCGCGGGCGCGCCGTCCTCGTACGTGGCCAGCACCTGGCTTGCTCCCGCCGCGCCCGGGTTGTCCGCCTCCAGCAGCATGTACTTGTAGAAGCGCGCGCCCACGAGCCCCTCCTCCGCCTGCCCCGTGAAGGGCGAGAAGAGGACGTGCTCCACGGACACCTGCGCCAGCCGCGCGCTCTTGGTGTCGGCGTCCGGGTCGTCGCGCTCGGCGCTGGTGCGCACCAGCCGCAGCGGACGCGGCAGCACGGCGCCCAGCCGCTGGTTGTACGTGTCCGGGTTCACCCGGTCGCCCATGCTGATGAAGAGGCCGCCGCCGTTCTCCACGAAGGCCGCCAGCTTCTGCGCCTCTTCCGCGCTGGGCGCGGGCACGTTGAGCAGCAGCACCAGGTCGTAGGTGGAGAAGTCCTCGCGCAGGCCCACCTCCGCGTCGCGCGTGGCCACCTCCACCGGCGAGCCCGGCGCGGTGAGGGCCGCGTCCACGAAGAAGGCCTCGTCCCGGTAGCGCGTCGCGTGGGGCGAGCCGTTCACCACCAGCGCCTTCAGCGCGCGCGGCACGGGCAGCACGAACGAGCGCCGGTCATCCTCCACCAGCGCGTCCGGCGCCAGCGTCACCTGTCCCAGCACCGTGCCGCCCTGTGGGAAGCGCACCGTGAGCGCCTTCTGCGTGGTGCCGCCGGGCGGGATGTCCAGGAAGCCCTTGGCCAGCGTGGACTCGCCCACGCGCACCGCGGCCTCCAGGTCCTTCACCGGCTCGGTGCCGAAGTTGCGCACCGTGAAGGTGAACTGGAACGTGCGAGGGCCGGCTTGGAGCGCGGGCTCCACCTTGAGGTCGACGATGGCGCGGTTGCCCAGGACGTCCTGGCCCTCGGCCGCGTCGCGGAGCACCACCTCCGGCTTCACCAGCTCGCCCGTGGGGCCCTTCACCGTGGGCGGCGGCGCCTCCAGCCGGAAGGCCGAGGCCGTCATGTCGGAGACCAGCACCAGCCGCTTGGCCGGCATGGGGTTCTCCTCCAGCGTGCGCGCCGCCATGTCCAGGCAGCGCGACAGGTCCGCGGCGCCGTAGGTGGCGCGGGCCTCGTCCACCAGCGAGCGCAGGCGGCCCCGGTCGAAGCCGGGCGGCGGGGGCGCGGCGGGGTTCTGCGTGCAGACGAGCACCGTGGCGGGCTCCTCCGGCAGCAGGTCCTTCAGGGCGTCGCGGGCCTCGTCACGGGCGCGCTCGAAGTTGGAGGTTCCATCCGACCAGCGCATGGACAGCGAGGCGTCCAGGATGATGGCGGTGGCGGCGGGGCCCTTCACCACCTGCGCGGCGGCGGCGTCACGGGACAGCTCCGGACGGGCGAGCGCGATGGGGATGGCCAGCAGGATGAGCGTGCGCAGCGCGTACAGCAGCAGGCGCTTGAGCTTGAGGCGGCTGGCGGTGCGCTTCTGGCTGCGCATCACGAAGGCCAGCGGCCCGAAGGGGTGCGGCCGGGGACGGCGCCGGTCGAACAGGTGCACCAGCAGGGGGATGAAGGCGCCCAGCGCGCCCAGCAGCATCCACGGATTGCCGAAGGTCACCGGCGCCTCCCGCGGCGCGACAGGTACCGCAGCAGCACGTCATCCAGCTTGTCGTCCGTGCGCACCAGGTCGTAGTCCACGTCCGCCTCGGCGCACGCGGCCTTCACGTTCGCCAGGAAGGCGTTGAACTCCTCCAGGTAGCTCTCCTTGATTTCGCGCGGGTTCACCTCGATGCGGCCCTGGCCCTCCATGTCGATGAAGAGCGTGGGGTCGTCGAAGGGGAACGTCAGCTCCGCGGGGTCCACCAGGTGGAACACGGACACGTCGTTCTTCCGCTGCCGCAGCGCCAGGATGCGGCGCAGGGCGTCCTGGTTCTCGTCCAGCAGGTCCGACAGGACGATGACGCTGGAGCGCCGGGGCAGCACCTCCGCCAGGTGGTCCGCCGCGCTGCCCAGGTCCGTGGCGCCGGTGGGCTGGGTGTGCTCCAGCGTGTCGAGCAGCACGTTGAGGTGCCCGGCCGACGCGCGCGGCGGCACGTCCTTCCACTTGCCGCCCGCCATCAGCGCCAGGCCCGCCGCGTCCTGCTGGCGCACCAGCAGGTAGCACAGCGCGCCGGCCAGCGTGGTGGCCACGTCCAGCTTGCTGAGCGCGCCGCTGCGGTAGCCCATGGAGGCGGAGGCATCCACCACCATCACCGCGCGCAGGTTCGTCTCGTGCTCGAAGCGCTTGACGTAGTACTTGTCGAACTTGCCGTAGGCCTTCCAGTCCAGGTGGCGGAGCTCGTCGCCGGGGGCGTACTCCTTGTGCTCCGCGAACTCCACGCTCTGCCCCTGATGGGGGCTCTTGTGGAGGCCGGACAGCACGCCCTCCATCACCGCGCGGGCGCGCAGCTTCACTCCCTGGAGGCGGGCCAGTGTCTGGGCGTCGAGCAGCATGCGCGGGCGCTAGCCCTTCACCACCGTGAGGAGCTGGTCGATGAGCTTCACGGAGGTGATGCCCTCGCTCTCCGCGGTGAAGTTGGGCAGCACGCGGTGGCGCAGGACGGGGCGGGCCAGGGCGCGCACGTCCTCGACGGTGGCCACGAAGCGGCCGTGGAGGATGGCGCGCGCCTTCGCGGCCACCACCAGGTACTGGCTGGCGCGGGGACCGGCGCCCCAGGACGCGTTCTTCGCGATGAACTCCGGCGCGCCCGGCTCCTTGGGGCGCGTGTGGCGCACCAGCTCCACGGCGTAGCGCACCACGTGGTCGGGCACCGGCACGCGGCGCACCAGCTCCTGCAGCGCGAGGATGCGCTCGGGGGACAGGATCTTCTCCAGCTTCGGCTGCGGACCGCCGGTGGTGCTCTTGACGATCTGCACCTCCTCCTCGGCGGTGGGGTAGCCCACGTCCACCAGGAACATGAAGCGGTCGAGCTGGGCCTCGGGCAGCGGATAGGTGCCCTCCTGCTCGATGGGGTTCTGCGTGGCGAAGACGAGGAAGGGCAGCTCCAGCGGGTACGTGCGGCCACCGGCGGTGACGCGGTACTCCTGCATGGCCTGCAGCAGCGCGGCCTGCGTCTTCGGCGGGGTGCGGTTCACCTCGTCCGCGAGGATGATGTTCGCGAACAGCGGACCCTGGAGGAAGCGGAAGGTGCGCCGGCCGGTGGTGCGGTCCTCTTCCAGGATGTCCGTGCCGGTGATGTCCGACGGCATCAGGTCCGGCGTGAACTGGATGCGGTTGAAGGACAGGTTGAGGACGTCCGCCAGCGTGGAGATGAGCAGCGTCTTGGCGAGGCCCGGCACGCCCACGAAGAGGCAGTGGCCCCGGCTGAAGAGGGAGATGAGCAGGTGCTCCACCACCTCGCGCTGACCGACGACGCGCTTTTCAATCTGGGCGACGATTTCGTTGCGGGCCTGGGCGAGCTCCTCGACGGCACGGAGGTCGTCGCTCGAGGCGTCGGGCACGGGCAGAGAGTCGGGGGCGGCGCTTTCCATGGAACGGTTCTCTTAATTCGTGGGCGGCGCTGGGACCAAAGGATTCCGCCACCCTTGCGCCTGGGCGTGCGCTGCCAACCGTTCGGGGGGTGACCTATTCCACTGCCCCACACCCCGGTACGCTGGGGCACATGTGCGGGCTGATCGGCTGCATGCCCCCCGGCCATGTGACAGTGCCCTCGGGCTGGGGGGGAATGCCGGGGGCTGGACACGCTGCTTAGGTTCCCAAGGCCTTTGCTTCCGGTGTCCGGGAGCGGGCTCCTTGGAGCGTGTCATGGGGACTTTCCGGCGTGGTGGGCGTGGCAACCTCTGGACGGGGCTTCTTCCGGTCGCCCTGCTGTGGGTGGCGGGGGGATGCGGCGGGGACGGGGGCGCTGTGTCCGAAGGTCCACGGACGGGGGATGAGGCCGCACCCAGCGTCTCCGTGGCCCCCACGGCGCCGGAGGTCGTCAGCGGCATTCCGAAGCGGCCCACGCAGGCCGCCTCCCCCTGGAGCCAGGTGGTGGGTGGCCCCCAGGACGACATCGGGACGGGCGTGTCGGCGGCCCCGTCTGGCGACGTGGCGGTGGTGGTCTACAGCACCCCGCGCCAGGACGAGGACCGGGAGCCGGTGGAGGGCGAGAAGCTCTCCCTGACGCTGGCGCGCTACACGGCGGCGGGCGCGCCGCGCTGGTCCCGGGAATGGGTGCGCAACCGCTTCTCCGATACGCGCGTGGCGGCGAGTGACGCGGCGACGTTCCTGTCGGGCAACGCGTTCCTCTACTCGGCGGACTTCGGGCTGGGCGAGGCGCAGGACGGCTTCCTGGTGAAGTTCGACGCGGCGGGACAGCCGGTGTGGCAGCACCGCGTGGGGCAGAAGGTCTACGCCATCTCCGCGGACGCGCGGGGCGGCGTGCTGGCCGCGGGCGAGGAGTGGGAGGGGGAGTTCATCGAGGACCCCGTGCTCACCCACTACGCGGCGGACGGCTCCGTGCTTTGGACGCGGCGCTTCGCGGGCGCGAACCTGGACTCGGCGCTGCACGCGGCGGCGCTGACGCCGTCGGGGCAGGCGATCCTCGCGGGCCAGCTCGTGGACACGCTGGAGGTGGATGGCCAGACGTTCGGCACGCCCGGGGGCCGCGGCTTCGTGGTGCTCGCGTTCGACACGGCGGGCCGGCTGCTGTGGGGCAAGGAGGCGCCGGGCGCGAAGGGCCGCATCACGTCGGTGTCGGTGGCGGCGGACGGCACGGTCGTGGCCGCGGGTGACTTCATCGGCCTGCTGGTGTGGGGCGAGGCGTCGCTGGGGTCGTCGGGGGCCTTCGTGCTGACCGCGGGCCCGGATGGCGCGGAGCGGTGGGTCCGGCAGCCCGTCTGCGGGCCGGTGACGGAGCTGGGCGCGTCCGTCGCGGTGGAGGACTCGGGCGCGGTGGCGGTGACGTGCGGCAGCGTGCTGACGCGCTACGACGCCTCGGGGGCGCGGCTGGGTGAGCAGACGCTCTCCGCGCAGCCGTGCACCAGCGGCGTGTGCTCGCTCACCACGGCGGGCGTGGCGGCGGTGCCCGGTCGCGGGCTGGCCGTCACGGGTTGGCAGCGCGATGGGGCGGGGGACACCTGGAACCAGGACGCGTTCCTCCGGCTCGTGGTGCCGTAGCCGCGCGGGGCCGCTACAGTGCGCGGCCATGTCCGCTCCTGCCGCCGAGGTCCTCCTCGAGGTGGAGGGTGCCGTCGCCACCCTCACCCTCAACGACACCGCCCGCCGCAACGTGATGACGCCCGAGCTGGGCGACGCGCTTCGCGCGCGGGTGGGCGAATTGAAGCTCCGCGGGGACGTCCGCGCCGTGGTGTTCACCGGCGCGGGTGGGGCCTTCTCCGCGGGCGGCGATCTGAAGATGCTGGAGCGGTTGCGCCAGGCGTCCTTCGAGGAGGCGCGCGTCTTCATGCTGGGCTTCTACGCGCGGTATCTTAGCGTGTTGGAGCTCCCGGTGCCGGTCATCGCGGCGGTGGAGGGGCCGGCGATCGGCGCGGGGCTGTGCGTGGCGCTCGCGTGTGACGTGTGCCTCGTGGCCGAGGACTCGAAGCTGGCGCTCAACTTCGTCCAGTTGGGGCTGCATCCCGGCATGGGGGCCACGTACCTGGCGCCGCTGCGTGCCGGGGCGCAGGCGGGCGCGGAGCTGCTGCTCACGGGCCGCCGCTTCGATGGCAAGGAGGCGGTGAAGCTCGGCCTGGCGCTGGAGGCGGCGCCGTCCGGGCAGGTGCTCGCGCGGGCGCGGGAGGTGGCGGGGAAGATCGCCGCGAACGCGCCGCTCGCCGTGCGCGCGCTGAAGACGCGGCTGGGCGTCGACCGGGTGCAGTTGCAGCGGGCGCTGGAGGCGGAAGCGCGCTTCCAGGCGGAGAGCTACGGCAGCGCGGACCTGGGCGAGGGACTGGCGGCGGCCGCGGAGCGTCGCGCGCCGGTGTTCACGGGGCGCTGAGCCGGTACGCGGCGTCGTTGTCGAAGTGTCGCGTCCGAGAGGCGGTGGCACTGCGCCGATGCGGGGCTTGGCTGCCGGTGCCTCGCGACCCTCGCGCATGGCGGCACGGAGCCAGCATGCCGACTTGCTACGGGCCCTGCTGTCGGTGCCTCGCGGCCCTCGCGCATCGCAGCACGCCGTCTCGTCACTGAGCTGGCGCGCCTCGGTGTTCCGAAGCGCGCCGCGTCTCAGCGTCAGTACACGTTGTACTTGCGGCGAAGCGCCTCATGCTCCTCGGCGTTGCGCGAGGGGCGGAGGATGCGCTGCGCGTCGTGCAGGTAGTACCAGTACTCGCTCGGCTTGGGCGCCATCGCGGCCTGGAGCGACGCCACCGTCGGCGCGCCGATGGGGCCGGGCGGCAGGCCCTTCTTGTGCCGGGTGTTGTACGGGTCCTGCGGGTCGCGCAGGCGCTTGAGGAACGCGGTGCGGTCATTCCACTGCGCCAGCTCGTACCGGGACGTCGCGTCCACGCCGAGCGGGAAGCCCTTGTCCACGCGCTTCCACAGGATGCCCGCGACCAGGGGGCGCTGGTCGGGCAGCGGCTCCTCGCGCTCCAGCATGGAGGCCATCACCACGACCTCGTGCAGCGTCCGTCCGCTCTTCGTGATGGCGTCGCGGTTGGGCGAATAGAAGCGCTGCGCGAAGGCGTCAATCTGCCGCTGGATGAGCGCCTTCACGTCGAACTTGCCCGGAATCACGCCGTAGGTCTCCGGGTACAGGTAGCCCTCCAGCGTGCCCGTGGAGGGCAGGGGGAAGGGCGCGGTGAAGTCCTGGGGCTTGCTGGCCGCGGCGATGTACGCGCCCGCCTTGATGTGGCCCGCCGCCGCGAGCGCCGCGTCCGTGTCGCGCAGGCGCCAGCCCTCGACGACGACGAAGGGGACGTCCTCCGGAATCGGGTTGTCTTCCAACTCGGTGGCCAGCTCGGCCAGCGTCATGGACGGGCTGATTTCATGCCGGCCCGCCTTGGGCGCGAAGCCGCCGCGCCGGTAGAGGTGCCAGCGCCAGACGCGTGCGTCCTGGATGAGGCCCTGCGACGCGAGCAGCGTGCCCAGGCCCCGCCCGGTGGCGCCCTTGGGCACGGTGAACTCCACCGCGTCCGCACCAGGAGGCGCCGCGGCCGTGTGCGCCTGCCGTTCGAACCAGAAGAAGGCGCCCGCGCCGGACGCCGCCAGCAGCACGAAGGCTGCACCCAGGACCCAGAGAATCCGCTTCATTCGCGGCGCACGCTATCACCGGTTTCGGGCCGCGCCTGTGTTCTGACAGCGAGATGTCACCTCCTGGGCGGCAAGCGGGCTGCCGGTCAGGCGGACGGCGACGTCCCGAGCTTCAAATCCCGGTTCAGCCTCGTATCCCGGCTCACGCGCCAGATTTTCTGGTCCAGGTAGTAGTGGTGCAGCGCGAAGCCCCAGATGAAGCACTCCATCAGGTTGCGCAGCGTCAGGCCCGCGCCCAGCTGCGTCTTCGCGTCGAACACGCCGCAGCCCGGATGCGCGCCGAAGCCGCAGCCCAGGCCCCGGTACACCAGCGTGAACACGAGGCCGCACGCCGCGTAGATGGCGAAGCGACTGCTCACCCGGGGCGCCCAGCCGAAGGGCGCGGGGTCCACGCCCGCCGCGTGGTAGCGGTTGCGGTGATAGAACCAGACGATGCCGTGGTACTGCACGTTGTGGAACGCGGTCACCGCGACGGCGAACATGATGAAGTCCATGCGCGCGGACAGCGGAGGCCAGAACACCACGGCCGTCAGCGCCAGCGCCGCGCCCATCATCAGCAGCTTCGGACCATTCACCTTCAAGCCCGCGCGGTGCCGCTGCACCTGCCGGCCCGCGTGGAACACCACCAGCGCCAGCACGAGGGCGAAGCACGCGCCGGCCACCACCGGCTCCCACGTGGGCGGGCCCAGCAGTCCCAGTTGCTTGCGCGCACCCGGGTGCGTCACCGCGAACGCGACGAAGGGCGCGATGAGCCCCGTGTACAGCGTCACGCTGTCGAGCCGCCGGTCGAACGGCTGCGCTTCACCGGCCTTGCGCTGGTACAGCGCCATGATGCCGTAGTGCTGCCGCACCACGTGCCAGTACGCCCACAGCGCGGCCAGCGTCATGAAGAGGGCGAAGGGCAGCTTCGTCCCCATCACCGCCGACAGCGCGAAGGAGACGGGCCCCGCCGCGAACCAGGCGAGGCTGCCCAGGAGCAGGCGCCGCCGCGTCTGCCATTCGCGGGCGTCCAGGTAGGTGCGGGACACGGTGGCGAACAGGTGCGGTCCGTCCAACGCGAGCACCCAGGCCCACCACAGCACCAGGCTGCTGACGCCACCCCAGACATGGAGTCCGACCAGCGACAGGCTCACCGCGAACCCGCCCACGGTGGAGAGCAGGTCGTGCCGCCGGTCAACGAGCCAGCCCGCGCGCGCGGGGGCGGAAACTGTGAGGGGTATCGCGCTCATGAGGGCTCCCGTGCAGAGGGACACCGCGGAAGATATAGGAAGGTGCAGGTAGTCAGTCTGCCCACCTGGCGTTGGCCATTCGCCGAGCAGGAAGCCAAGGGGTCAAAACCTGCTTGAGCGGCGGGGCGCGTACCGCGATTGTCCTCGCCATGGATCAAGGCAGGCGCACCACGGACAGGAAGGCAGTTGGCCTGCTGGTGAAGCTGAAACATGAGACGGTGGGGAGCTTCGCGGAGGAGTTCGCCACCAACCTGAGCCCGGGTGGGATGTTCATCCGCTCGCGCACCCCACAGCCGGTGGGGACCCCCGTGAAGTTCGAGGTGCAGATCGCCGGTGGCGTTCGCGTGCTCCGTGGCACCGCGATGGTCCGCTGGGTCCGTGAGGTGAACGACCCCGCAGGGCCTCCAGGCATGGGCCTCCAGTTCGAGGAGCTGGACACGGCGAGCCGCGCGCTCGTCGACATGATGGTGCTGAGCAAGCCCACGGCGGCTGTCGCCGCGCCCGGCATCCAGCCCTTGCCCGCGATTGCGCCGTCCGTCGCGCCGTCGATCGCACCGTCCATCGCTCCCGCCGTGGCGCCGGCGATCGCGCCCGCCGTGGCGCCGATGTCACGGCCCGCGCCCGCGCCCCCTGTACAGGCGAGGCCCGCGCCCGCGCCGCCGCCTCGGCCCGCCGCGCCGGCGGCTCCCGTTGACGGGGGAGGCATGGCGCTCGACTCCCTGTTCGACGACATCGAGCCCGCGGGAGGCAGCCCGGCCCCGGCGCTGGATGAGCCGTTCGACTTCTCGATGTCCGTGGACGAGCCGAAGACGCCGCTGCCCAGCCGGGTGCCGGTGTCGTACTCACCGCCTCCGCCCTCCGCCGCGGACGACGTGGACATTCCGCTCGACGAGCTCATCGCGAGCACGCCGCCTCCGCCCGCTGGGGCGCTGGAGGTGGACGAGCCGCTTCCGGGCTTCGAGTTCGAAATCGAGAGCGCGTCCACCGATGCCCCCGTGGCCATGGGCCTGCCGCTCGACGAGCCGCCCATCGAGGTCGGCATCTCGCTGGAGGTCGAGCCTTCTTCCGGCTCCGCGAATGGAAGCGCCCTGGAGTTCGACCTGGACCTGGGCGACGCGGTGGCCGAGCCGCCTCGTGCGCCGGCTCCACCGCCCCGTGTCGCTCCACCGGCGGCGCCGGCCGCGGGGGGCAGTGCGTTCGAGTTCGAGCTGGAGCTGGGCGACGCGGAGCCCGCTGCCCCCGTGGCGCCGCCTCCACCGGCCCCGCCGCGCGCACCGCCGGCGCCGGCCGCGGGTGGCAGTGCCTTCGATTTCGACCTGGACCTGGGCGACGTGGAGCCCGCTGCGCCAGCGCCGCCGCCCCCGCCTCGTCGTGCACCCGCTCCGCCGGCCCCCGCGCCGGTGTCGGGTGGCGCGTTCGAGTTCGACCTGGACCTGAGCGACGCGGAGCCCGCTGCCCCGGTGGCTCCACCTCCGCCCGCGAAGCCGCGCGCTCCTGCGCCGCTGCCTGCTCCCGCGAAGCCCCCATCCGGGGGCGGTGCGTTCGAATTCGACCTGGACCTGTCCGAGGACGTCACCGAGGCGCCGCCGCCTCCGCCGCGCGCACCCGTCGCGCCTCCACCCGCGCCAGCCCCTGTCCGTGCGCCGCCTCCGCCCGCGCGCCCGTCCGCGGGGGGGGGCTCCATCGAGTTCGACCTCGACCTGACCGAGGACGTCACCGAGGCGCCTCCTCTCGCGCCTCCGCCACCTCCTCGTGCGCCGCCGCCCCCTCCGCCTCCGCCCGCGGCGGTCCGGCCTCCGCCCCCTCCGCCCGCCGTCGCGGCGCCACCGCAGGGGCTCCCCCAGGTGCGCCGCGAGGCGCCCCGGGCCCCCGAGCCGGTGGGCACGCCCACGGTGCTCGCCCCCGCCGCCGCGAAGGTCGCCGCCCAGGCGCCCGCGCTCGACGCGAACGGCCTGCCCAAGACGGTGTTCCTGCCGCCGCCGGGCCCGCTGAGTGGCACGGGCCCTGTCATCGGCATCGACCTGGGGACCACCAACTCCTGCGTGGCGCTGCTCTCCAACGGCCGTCCGCTCGTGCTGCGCTCGCGGGAGGGCTACAACACCATCCCTTCCGTCATCTCACTCAACGCGCAGAACAAGCTGCTCGTCAGCCACCGCGCGAAGAACCAACTGGTGCTGCGTCCCCAGCACACCATCTACGGCGCGAAGCGGCTCGTCGGCCGTCCCTATGACAGCGCGGTGGTGAACCAGGTCCGCGAGCGCTTCCACTACGACATCGTCCCCGACTCCGCGGGCCGCGCGGCCGTGCGGCTGGCGGACACGGCGCTGTCGCTGGAAGAGGTGCAGGCCATCATCCTCCGCGAGTGCAAGGAGATGGCGGAGGCCCACCTCAACCAGAAGGTGGAGCGCGCGGTGGTGACGGTGCCCGCGTACTACTCCGAGCCGCAGCGTGAGGCGGTGCGCAAGTCCGGCATCCTCGCGGGCCTCAAGGTGGAGCGCATCCTCAACGAGCCCACGTCCGCGGCGCTCGCCTACGGCCTCAACCGTGAACTCAACAAGAAGGTCCTCGTCTACGACCTGGGCGGCGGTACCTTCGACGCCACGATTCTCAAGATCGAGAAGAACGTCTTCGAGGTGCTCGGCACCGGCGGCGACATCTTCCTGGGCGGTATCGACTTCGACAACCTCATCGTCGACTTCCTGCTGGCGCGCTTCCAGCAGACGGAGGGCATCGCCTTCAACGGTGACGGCATCGCCCTGTCGCGTGTGAGTGACGCGGCCGAGCGCGCGAAGATGGCGCTGTCCGAGCGCAGCACCTTCGAGGTCCACATCCCCATGTTGATGATGGACGACTCGGGCCGGCCGCGTGACTTGCGCGTCGTCATGAACCGGCAGGAGCTGGAGAAGATTTGCGAGCCGCTGCTCAGCCGCACCATCGACGTGGTGCGCGACGTGCTCCTGGACGCGAAGCTGAAGGCCGCCGAGGTGGACGACATCATCCTGGTGGGCGGCATGAGCCGCATGCCGCTGGTGCGCGACAAGCTCAAGGCGCTCTTCGGCAAGGGCCCGCAGGCCAGCGTCAACGCGGATGAGGCGGTGGCCCTGGGCGCGGCGCTCTACTCGGGCTCGGTGGACAAGGTGAGCAGCGTGGTGCTCATCGACGTGCTGCCGATGACGGTGGGCGTGGCCATGCCCGGCGGCGCCTTCAAGCGCGTCATCGAGCGCAACAGCCCGCTGCCCGCGCAGCGCTCCTTCGCCATCAACACGACGAAGGACAACGAGGAGGCGCTCGAGCTGTCCATCTTCCAGGGCGAGGACAACCACATCTCCGCCAACGAGTACCTGGGCACGGTGCGCATCGAGGGCCTGCCCAAGGGGCCCAAGGGCTCCGTGCGCGTGGCGGTGACGCTCAAGCTCGACTCCGAATGCGTGCTGCACGTGGAGGCGCGCGAGTACTCCACGCGCAAGGAAGTGAAGGCCACGCTGGCCACGCGCTACTCGCCCGAGGAGCTCCAGAAGCAGCTCCAGGTCAGCAAGGAGTCCGTGAAGGCCGCCGAGGAGCGCCGTGGCGCCGACCTCAAGGAGCGCGCCGGTGGCTTCTGGGGCTTCGTGAAGAAGGCGCTGGGCCGGAAGTAACGTTCCGCCATGACCGCCACCTCGCCCCGGTACATGACGCGCTTCAGGTGCCTCGCGCAGGACTGCGAGGACACCTGCTGCGCGGGGCTCGTCGTCCCGGTCAGCGAGGACCGGCTGAAGCGCCTGCGCGACGCGGTGGCCGGTGGTCCGGACGCGGAGCGGGTGGACGCCTTCATCCGCCCCGAGCCCGGCGCCGCGCCCGGCGACGAGGCGGTCATCGCCAAGCGGGAGGACGGGCACTGCGTCTTCCTGGACGCGCGCAAGACGTGCTCCCTGCACCGCGCCTACGGTGAGCCCGCGCTCCCGGACGCCTGCGCCACGTTTCCGCGTGTCGCCACGCGTTGGTCGCACGGGTTGGAGGTGACGGGCTCGCTCGCGTGTCCCGAGGTGGCCCGCCTGTGCCTGTTGCCGGAAGACGCCTTGGAGGCGGTGCCTGTCTCGGAGGACCTCGCGCTGCGGCCGGAGCTGGCGCGTCCGCTCGATGGTGACGAGGACAACGCCTGGAGGCGGCACGCGCCGGCCGTGCGCGCCACCGCGCTGGCGTTGCTCCAACACCGGGAGCTCCCCTTCGCCGCGCGGCTGTTCGCGCTGGGCCAGTTGGGGCTCCGCCTGGATGGCTTCTACTTCCAGGGCACGGAGGTGTTTCGCGGCGCCGCGCGCGAGGGCGCCGACACGTTGCTGACGGAGGTGCTGCACACGTTCTCCGCGCCGGAGACGCTGTCCGCGCTGCACGGGGGCTTCGCGTCCCTGGCGCTGCCCGGGGGCCCGTGGGCGGGCATCTGCGCCACCGTGCTCAAGGCGCGGCGAGGCGCGGTCCGGAGCGGGAGCGAGCGGTTCCTCACGCTGGTGGACCAGGTGCTCGCGTCCTACGGCGGCGAGGACCTGATTCCCGACGACGCCTGGCGGATTCACGAGGAGCGCCGCGCGCGGCTGTCGCCCGCCTTGGCCGAGCGGGTGGAGCAGTACTTCCGCCACCACGCGGTGAACCACTGGCTGCGCCACGCCTTCACGGACGCGCCCCGGGTGCTGGACTACGTGTTCCGCATGGTGCTCCGCGAGGCGGTCCTCTGCTGGACGCTCTTCGGTCACCCCGAGGTGGTGGCGCTCTGCGCGGAGCCTTCACGCGACACCGAGGCCGCCCGCGCGCGGCTCGACGCCGCCGCGGTGGAGTGCTTCCAGCTCATCGCCAAGCACGTGGAGCAGGCGCCCCAGCTCCACTCCCTCGCGCAGGGCTTGGCGGGGAGTGGAGGCGGCGAGACGCTCGGCCGGATGCTCGTGCTGCTCAAGGGGCTCTGAGCCCCTGGGGCTGCTGCTCAGGGCTGCGCGCGCGGCGTCGCGCCCAGGCGCCGCATGGCCTCCTGGAACACGGGGTACTCCTGCGCGCCCTGCAGGCCGAATTTCTCCCCGAGGACGAAGGTGGGCACCGCGCTGACGCCGATGGCGCGCGCCTCCTGGATGGAGTCCTCCACGACCTTCGTGTAGCGGCCGCCCTCCACGGCGCGCTGCAGCGCGTCCGGGTCCAGGCCCGCTTCCTGCGCGGCGCCCCGGAGCGTGTCCCACTGCCAGAGGTCCTGGCCCGCAATCCAGTAGCGGCGCAGCACGGCGGCGTGGAACGGCTCCTGGCGGCCCTTCTCCCGGGCGAACTCGGTCGCCTCGTGGGCGCGGCGGGTGGAGGGGATGATGTCCCGCATCACCAGGGCGAGCCCGGCTGCCTGGGCCCGGAGCTTCAGCGGGTTGTTCGGGTCCTTCATCTTCTCGCGGACGTAGTCGGGCAGGGGCAGGCCCTCGGGGGGCGTCTCCGGGCGGAGATAGAAGGGACGCCAGTCCACCTGGACGTCGTACTCCTTCTTCAGCTTCTGGACCTCGACCTGACCGACGTAACACCAGGGACAGACGTAATCGGACCAGACGCGGAGGGTGATGGGCTCGCTCATGGGCCCGTGTCTAACCGCGCCGAAGCGCCGCGTCATGCCGGAGTGCGCCTCTGGATGCGTGTGGAGGGCACCCCGGGTACGCGAGGGTGGACAGGGCGGGCCGTAGCAGGCAGCGTCCACCCCCGACAACCGTGCCCGTGACGCACCCCTCGGGTGGGGTGACGGCGGGGCGACTGAACCAGGAGACGACCTTGTCGCTGTCGCTACTCGCGGCCCTGGCCCTGAGCGCCACTCCGGCGCCAGCGGCCAAGCCCCAGCCGTTCACCCATCACGACATGATTTCCATGCGCCGGCTGAGCAGCCCGCGCGTCTCCCCGGACGGCAAGCAGGTGGCCTATGTCCTGCGCACCACGGACATGGAGGCCAACCGGGGCCGCACGGACCTGTGGCTCGTCGGCGTGGACGGAGACGCCGCGCCGCGCCAGCTGACCTCGCACCCGGACGCGGACTCCGAGCCCACCTGGGCGCCGGACGGCAAGAGCCTCTTCTTCCTGTCCTCGCGCGGCGGCTCCTCGCAGGTGTGGCGGCTGCCCGTGGACGGCGGCGAGGCCCTGCCGGTGACGAAGCTCCCGCTGGATGTCGCCTCCTTCCGTCTGTCGCCGGACGGCACGCGGCTGGCCGTGGCGCTGGAGGTCTTCCCGGACTGCCCCACGCTGGAGTGCACGCCGCAGCGTGAAGAGGAGCGCGCCAAGCGCAAGGCCACCGGCCGCACCTACGACAAGCTCTTCGCCCGGCACTGGGACACGTGGAAGGACGGGCGGCGCTCGCACGTCTTCGTCGTCCCCGTGGCCGGCGGCGCGCCCGTGGACGTGATGAAGGGCATGGACGCGGACAGCCCCTCCAAGCCCTTCGGCGGCGCGGAGGAGTTCACCTTCACGCCGGACAACAAGAGCATCGTCTTCGCCGCGCGCGACGTGGGCCGCGCCGAGGCGTGGTCCACCGACCTGGACCTCTTCGTCGCGCCGATCGACGGCAAGGCGAAGCCGCGCAAGCTAACGGAGAAGAACCGCGCCACCGACACCAGCCCCGTCTTCAGCCCGGACGGCAAGACGCTGGCCTACCTGGCCATGTCGCGCCCCGGCTTCGAGGCGGACCGCTACCGCGTCATCCTGCGCACGTGGCCGGGCGGCCAGGAGCGCGTGCTCGCCGAGGAGTGGGACCGCTCCGTCGGTGGCCTCGCGTGGAGCGCGGACGGGAAGTCGCTCATCGTGAGCGCGGGGGACGTGGGGCAGCACCCCCTCTTCGCGTTGGACGTGGCCACGGGGAAGCCCACCCGGTTGCTCAAGGACGGCTTCGCGGATGGCGCGCAGCCTGCGGCGGGTGGCCGCATCGTCTACGTCTACGACGACCTGGATTCGCCCGCGGACCTGCACGTGATGAACGCGGATGGCTCGGGTTCGCGTCAGCTGACGCAGGTGAACCAGGACACGCTGGCGCGCGTGCGCTTCGGTGACTTCGAGCAGTTCTCGTTCCCGGGTTGGAACAATGAGACGGTCCACGCGTACGTCGTGAAGCCGGTGAACTTCGACCCGAAGAAGAAGTACCCGCTGGCGTTCCTCATCCACGGCGGGCCGCAGGGCTCGTTCGGCAACCACTTCCATTACCGGTGGAACCCGCAGGTGTACGCGGGCCGCGGCTACGTGGCCGTCATGGTCGACTTCCATGGCTCCACCGGCTACGGGCAGGGGTTCACGGACTCCATCTCGGATGACTGGGGTGGCAAGCCGTTCGAGGACCTCCAGAAGGGCCTGGCCGCGGCGCTCAAGCGCTACAGCTTCATCAATCAGGACAAGATGTGCGCGCTGGGGGCCAGCTACGGCGGGTACATGATCAACTGGATCGCCGGTAACTGGCCGGACGGCTTCAAGTGCCTCGTCAACCACGACGGCATCCTCGACGAGCGCATGGGCTACTTCGACACCGAGGAGCTGTGGTTCCCGGAGTGGGAGCACAAGGGCACGCCGTGGGAGAACCCGGAGGGCTACCGCAAGCACAACCCGGTGGACCACGTGGCCAAGTGGAAGACGCCGATGATGGTCATCCACGGCGGGCAGGACTTCCGCGTGGTGGAGACGCAGGGCCTGGGCACCTTCACGGCGCTCCAGCGGAAGGGCATCCCTTCCAAGCTGCTCTACTTCCCCGAAGAGAACCACTGGGTGCTGCGCCCGGCCAACAGCGTGCAGTGGCACGACGAGGTCCTGGGCTGGCTGGACCAGTGGACGCGCAAGTAGCCGCGTAGCGGTGTGACGTCACTCCCGGGGCCCGCGTCGGAAGATGCGGGCCCCGGTGCTTTGCAGGCTCAGGGGACGCCGACGCAGGCCCCGATGCACTCGGTGCGAATCTGCGCGCAGGTACGGCGGTCGAGACAGTCCGCGCAGTCGGCGAGCCGGTCCTTGCGGCGGTCCTGGTCCCGGGCGTTCGCCCAGTCGTCGAGCTCGTCGGCACAGCGGTTGACGTTGAGGGAGTTGGAGAAGCACTCCTTCCGCTTCTCGCAAATGGCTTCCGCGTTGTTGAAGCAGCCGCTCAGCAGCGCGCTCGCGGTGACGAGGACGGTCAAGGTCAGCGTACGAGTCATCATGGGGCCCATCATGCACCGCGAGCGCGTCGGGCTCACCCCTCGGATGCGTGTGTGAGCAGAGCGTGAAAGTGAACCGTGCCTCGAATCACGGCTTCGGCTTCGGCTTCGGCGGGTGCGCGGGCCCCGAGCCGCCCACGCCCGAGTCGCCTCCCAGCTTGCCGAGCATGCTCCAGGCCTGATGCCGGTGCGCGGGCACTTGCTTGCTCAGGTCCATGAGCATCGCGGCCAGCTCGGGCGAGGCCTTGGGCATCGCCTTCTGCGCGGTGTGCACCAGGCCCAGGACGGCGTCGTGTCCCGCCACCTGCGAGGAGAGATAGACGGAGTCGAAGGGCGCGCCGCGGATGACCGCGAGCTGGTCCATCGTCGCCTTCGCCGTGGCCTGCGCGGTCTCCTCGGCGTCGTTCATGGCCTTGGGCGTGTCCGCCAGCTTCAGGCCCTTGCTGCGCGCATAGGACGTGAGCTTCTGGTCCAGCGCGGTGTGGGCCTTCATCATGATGGCGCCAAAGGCCTTCACGTCCGGGTTCTGCGAGCGCTGCTGCGCGAGCTGGCCCGCCTTGATCTCCTGCTGGTTCGCATGGTGCAGCCGGTCGAGCAGCGCCTTCTCGTCCGTGGGCGCGGTGTAGCCGCGGTACGTCGCCATGCCCTTCTGCACGGACACGGTGTCCTGCGGGGGCGGAGGGCTGTCGGGCATACCGGACTGCGCGAGCGGCGCGCTCTGGGCGAACAGCGAGGCGGCGAGGACGAGTCCCGGGAGGGGATGTTTCATTGGGGTGGTGCTCCTTGTGCGTGGGGAAAGGCGGGCGCGCACGTTGGAGCGGCGTTGGCGCGGGATGCACGGCGGCAGGTGCCGCGTCCGTGCGCCACTTCACGCGAGGGGAGAGCAGGGTCCGGCGGACGACGGTACCGCTGTCCACGCGTCCGACCCGCTGCGTTCAGTGTTTCACCGGACGTGGTGCGTCGGGTGGCGGCGGTGCGGGGTGGTGCGGGGAAGCCGGAGGGGAGGTGGGGTGCGTCGGGCCCGTGGATTCCGCCTCGCGGGACTGCCAGGGCCAGCGGCCCTCGAGCTCCACGGTGAGGGTGAAGCTGAGGAAGGTCCGGATGAGGACGATGAGGCCGAGCACCAGCACGCCGTTCAGCGTGGGGCGCTGGCTCACGGTGCGGATGATGTCGGCGGCGACGAGGAACTCCAGGCCGAGCAGGATGGCGCGGCCCAGGTTGAGCCGGAAGCGACGGTAGGCCTCACCGCCGGGGAGCCGCTTGCCCGTGGCGAGCACCACGAGTGCGAAGACGGCGCCCAGCACCATGCTGCACACGCCCGCCCACTCCATCAGTTCGGCGGCAAGCGAGACGAGGAACCGCGCTTCCATCGAGCCTCCCGTGCGGGAAGCTAGACATGGGAGGCGGCGAGGTCAGTGGGGCGCCGTCGTAACGGCTGTTGGCCTGGCTGCTGGTGGCGCTCGAGTCGGGGGCTCCACGAGCCTGTTCAGCGCTGGCCGCGACGAAGCGGAGCGACTCCATTGTCTTTGTCCGGTGAATGGAAGTCGCGGATGAGCCGGGCCAGGAGGTCGGGCTTCTCCACGAGCAGTCCATGCGTCGCCCGAGGCACCACGGCCAGCTCTCCGTCGGGCAGGGCTTCATACATCTCGATGGCGTGTTCGAAGCGGACCTCGTCGTCGTCTCCCATGACCACCAGCACCGGGTGCTTCAGGCCGCGCAGGGCCTCGACGGTGATGGCGGGCTCCCGCTCGTGGAGCTTCGCTGACTTCGCGACGACGGCCGGCCAGTGTCCGAGGCCATCGGGCGACAGCTCGGCGTAGGCCTGGGCCATGAAGTCTGGCGGGCTCCCTCCGAGAACGCCGTCACGCCAGCCGTCGACGCGAAAGGGCGCCGCGCCGAAGACGAGGCTCCGCACCAGGTCGGGCCGCGCGAGCGCCAGGTGCAGCCCGACAATCGCGCCATCGCTCCAGCCGAAGACGTGAACGTCGGAGAGCTTCAGGTGTTCGAGCAGCGCGGCGGTGTCCGCCGCCATCCGCGCGAAACTCCAATCGCCTTCGACATCCGGTGTTCGCCCATGCCCGCGTTGTTCCGGGGCGATGATGCGATAGCCGTCTCCCAGGACCGAGATGAGCGATTGAAGTGCCCGGGTGTCGGTGCCGCCGGGGTGTAGGAGCAGGAAGGGCTCTCCTTTGCCGTGCTCTACGAACCATAAGTCGCGCATGCTGGCATCCTATCCTGGGGGGAACCCCTGGGGCTGAGCGCACGGTCGCGCCAGACAATGCTGCTCACAGGAGCCCCGCGCTTGGCTCAACGTCCAGAGAAGAAGGTTCGTCGGAGCCGCAAGGCCACCGTCACGCCCTTGTCAGTCAAGGCGATGGAGCGGGCCTGGAATCTGGAGACTGGGCCGGAGGATTCCCGCGAAGCGATGGCCCATGCCTATCTGATGGCGGCACGAGCCGGCAGGGTGGAGGCGATGACGAACGTCGCGCTCCATCTGGAGCACGGCGACGGCATTCGTCAGGACGTGCCAGAGGCCATGCGCTGGATGCGAAAGGCGGCGGGCCTGGGAGATGGCGTCGCCGCGTTCAACCTGGCGCTCTGCTACGAGCAGGGAAGGGGCCCGGGTGTGCGGCCGAACCCGCGGCTCGCGGAACAGTGGTACCGGCGTTCGCTGGCGCTGGGCTTCCCTCCCTCACGCGGGAACCTCGCCGCCGTGCTCTCGAAGAGTCCCCGTCAGGAGCGGATGAAAGAGGCCATCGCGCTGTGGCTGGCGGATGCGCGGCGAGGGGACGTGAAGAACCTTCGCTTCGTCGCCGAGTGCTTCGAGGTGGGCCGGGGCGTTCGGAAAAACCTGAAGCGCGCCATCCAACTCTACAAGCAGGCCGCGGAAGCAGGGGACGCGGGGGCGCAATGCGTCCTGGGATGGCTGTGCCTCGAAGGCGTCGGAGGCCCCGTGGACCTGCTGGGCGCCTTCAAGTGGTACCAACTGTCCGCGAAGCAGGGGGACGCCAGCGCGCTCTACAGCCTGGGCGGGATGTACCTGGACGGCAACGGCGCGCCGAAATCCAAGGCGCGCGCGCTTCAGTGCTTCAAGAAGGCCGCGGAACAGGGACATGCCAAATCAAAGGCGTCCCTGAAGGAGCTGGGCGTCGACGTGTAGCCGACGCCCTCGCTTCAGTTCCCCGCGTCTGTCTTCACGGGCTGCGCCGCGTCCTTCGGCGCCTCCGTGTCCGACGTGCCGGAGACGTTCATCTCCGACAGCCCGCCCTCGTCCTTCAGGAACTGCTGCGCCACGCGGTCCACCTCTTCGGCCTTGAGGCCCGTGAGCAGGGCGCTCGCCTGACGCGCGCGTCCCGCCAGGGCCGTCTCGCCCATGGAGCCGTGGATGCGCGTGAGGGCCAGGTGAATCTCCGGGTCGAACGGGTCCGAGGCCAGCGCCTCCAGATAGGCGGTCTTCGCCTTCGGGTAGTCCTTCCGGTACAGCAGGATGCGGCCCAGGTGGACGTTGGTGGACGCAGAGCCCGGGTGCACGCGCAGGCTGCCGCGCAGCACGCTCTCCGCCTCGTCCAGCCGCCGCAGCTCCAGCAGGGCCAGCGCGTACTTGTTGGACACCGACTCGTACTTGTCGCCCACCAGCTTGTGCGCCTTGGCGTACTCCTCGGCCGCGGCCTTCACGCGGTTGCGCTCGCGCAGGAGCTCACCCAGGTGCGCGAACTTGCGCGCGGGCACCTCCGTCACCTCCTGGAAGTCGCCGAACGAGATTTCGCGCCCCTTCTTCTCGTTCTCGTCCTTCACCTGGCCCTTGGCGTTCTCCTTCAACACCACGCGGTCCTCGCGGGGAATCAGCTCGGTGGGGAAGGGCTGCTTCTTGATGTGCGCCAGCCAGGACTTCTCGAAGAGGCCGAAGGGCATGCCCATGGCCACCTCCACCGCCTTGCGGTCCTTCTGCCCGGCCTTCAGCTCCTGGATGATGGCGCGCAGGCCCGCCGTGCCCTTCACGCTGTGCACGTAGTCGATGGCGTAGAACACCTCCGCGAACGCGGTGGCCGCGTCCTCGGCCGTGGGCAGCAGGGCGATGGACGGGTGCATCTTCTCGAAGGGGATGAGCGTGTCCGCCTTCACCCGCTTGCCCAGCAGCGCCTGCGTGGACGGCGTCATCGCCAGGCCCGCCTTGCCGCGCCAACGCGACTCCAGGAACTTGGCCAGCCCTTCGTGCAGCCAGATGGGCACCGTGTTGCGGCTCATCTGGCTGATGACCAGGTGGATGTACTCGTGCGCCAGCGTGTCCTGCCAGTCGTAGCCGCGCGCCACCGCCTTGGGGCTGGTCACCATCAGCTTGTTGAACTTGCAGATGGCGATGGTGCCCGTGGTGCCAATCTGCTTCTCCGTCAGCGTGCTCACCTTCGACAGCTCACGCGCGTTGCTCACCACCTCCACGCGAATCTTGCCGCCCGGCGGCGTCCAGCCGAGGTCCTCCTTCATCGCGCGGTGGATGGCCTCCAGCGTCTCCAGCGCGTAGGGCACCAGCACCTCTTCCTTCCCCTTGGGGTACTGGAAGATGAAGTGCTCGCTCTCCGCGCGCAGGTGCGCCTTCGTGATGTCGCGCGTGTCCTTGGCCAGCCGGAGGTAGCTGCCCGGCTTGTCCTCGATTTGGGCGCCCTCCAGCAGCGCCACCGCGTCGTCGTAGCGGCCCTCCTCGAAGGCCACGCGGCCCTGGTAGTACTTCAGCGGCTCCACGTCGGCGGGGAGCAGCTTCTCCACCTCGGAGAGCTCGCGCCGGGCGCCGGGGACGTCCCAGTCGTCCAGCTCCGTCTCCACGCGGCCCAGCCGCTCCTTCACCTCGTCCTTGAGCGAGCTGCTCTGCGCCCACGCCGCGGACGGCGCGCAGAAGAGCGCCACGGCCAGCGCCGCGAGGAGCGCCCGGACTCCGGAGGCGTGTGTCATCGGATGGCGGCTCACTTCACCAGCTCCTCGTAGTAGCGCTTCACCTGCTCCCGGTACTTCTCCGGGGCGCCCTGCTTCATCGCGTCGAGCAGGTCCTTGCGGAACTCCTTCGGCGCCTGGAACGCGTCCTCGTCCGGCAGCTCCACCTTCTGCTTCGGGTCGCGGCCGTTGCCCTGCTGGCGCCGGCCCATGCCCATGGGCATGGGGAGCCCGCCCTTGCCGCCGCGCTGGCCTTCCTGCATCTGCTGCTGGAACTGGCGCAGGCCCTCCAGCGCGGCCTGCTGCTCGCCGTAGCCGCGGCCCGGGTCCTTGCCCTGCATCCGCTTGGCGGCCTCTCCCATGCGCTGGCCCGCGCCCTCCATCTGCTGCGTGGCCTCCTCGCCGAAGATGGGCGCCATCTGCTGCATCTCCTCCATCTGCTGGCGAAGGCCCTGCGCGCGCTCCTCCAGTTGCGACTGCTGCTGGCCGAGCTGCTGGAGCTGCTGCTTCTCCTGCTGCGACAGCTGCGAGCCCGGAGGGGGGAAGAGGGACTGGAGCTGCCGGTTCACCTCCGACACGTTGCGCGCGTCGCGGCCCAGGCGCTGCGCCAGCTCGGTGGACTGCTTCACCACCTCTTCGGGGTTGCCGAACATCTCGTCCAGGTGGCGCTGCTGCTCGCCCATCATCGACAGCTGCCGGGCCGCGTCCTCCGCCCGGGCCGCGGACTCCGCCGCCAGGTCGTAGTCGTTCACCTTCAGCGCGTTCTCCACGTTCTGGAGCTCCGACTGGGCCTCCTCCAGCGGACGCGCGGCGCGGCTGTTGAGCTGCCCGGGCTCCAGCGCCTTGTAGCTCTCCTGGGCCTGCTGCACCTTGCGCAGCAGGTTGTCCTTCATGGACTCGCCCTTCTCGGCCAGCCGGTCGCGGTTCTGCGCGCGGGCCTGGTCGCGCAGCTGCTTCGTCTGGTCCGCGACGCGCTGCTGCTCCTGCACGGTGCTCTGGAGGTCCTCCATGAACTTGCCGAACTTCTCGGCCAGCTCGGGGTGCTGCTCGCCGCCGAACTCGTCGCCCGCCTGGTCCAGGTTCTGGAGCATCTCGTCCATCTGCATGCCCAGCTCCTGCAGCTTCGCCAGGGCCTCGTCCGCCTTGCCCTCGCGCATGAGCTTCTCCACGTCGTCGAGCGCGCTGCGCATGTCCTGGTCCTTCATCATCTCGGACAGGGCCTCGGCGTTGAGGTGCTCGTCGCGGATGCCCTTGCGCATCTCCGCCATGCGCTGCATCAGCTCCTGGATGCGGGACTTGAGCTGCTGAATCTGCTCCATCACCGCCTGGCGCGCGGCCTCGTCCGGGTTGGACTTGTACTGCTCGATGAGGTTCGCCAGCTCGCGCCGCTCGTTGGACAGCTGCTTGGCCATCTCCTGGAGCGCCTCCAGCTTTTGCCGGTCGAGCAGCGACTCCAGGTAGAGGATGTCCTTCTCCAGCTCGGTGATTTCCTCGTTCACCACGGCGGTGAGGCGGTTGCCGGTGCCCCAGTCCTCGCCGCGGGCGCGCTGGGTGCGCAGGTACAGCCGGCGCAGCTCGGCGGTGCCGCGGATGTGGCTGCCCAGGGACTCGGAGATGTTGCTCAGCGCCGAGACGAGCTCGCTGGGCACGTCGCGCTCGCGCGACAGCTCCTGCGCCAGCGTCTTCATGTCGGAGACGAGGCTCTCGCCGCTGGCGTCCACGGTGGCCCCGGCGGTGATGGCCTGCGGGTCCTTCTGCTTCGCGCGCTCCGGGCCCTCCAGCCGGTCCGCGAGGTGGTCCACCATCCGGCCCCAGAGCTGCTCGGCCTTCTCCAGCGCGGCGCGGCGGTGCTCGGCGGCGGAGTAGACGCGCAGCACCTGCGTGCGGCTCACGCCCTTCTTGGGGCCCTCCACCGCGTCGTTGTCCTGCGCCTCCACGTAGTAGGTGATGCGGTCGCCCGGGTCGAGCTTGAGGTTGCCCAGGCTCCAGTTGTACGTGCCCCGGTGGCGGCGGCCGTCCTCGCGCGGCAGCGGCACCCGCGTCTCCTGCTGCGCGCCGGGCGTGCGGAACACCAGCGCCATGCCGGACAGGCCGTAGTCGTCCGAGGCCTCGTACTTGAGCGCCACCTGGTCGCCCGGGTCGATCTCCAGCTCCACCGTGGGCGTGAGCAGCGACACCTCGGGCGCCTTGTCCGCCTCCACGTTGAGGGCGATGTCCGGCCCCATCGCGAGCTCCTTGTTCCTCGCGCCGTAGAAGGCGAAGCGGTAGTGCCCGGACTGCTTCGCCACGAAGCCGCCTTCGAGGTTCCGTTGCTCCGTCACCTTCAACGGCAGCGCCTGTCCGTTGACCACGAGGTCCGCGCGCTCCACCGGGCGGTCCGAGCGCGTCTTCAGCAGGACCTCCGTCCCCGCGGGCGCGCTGATTTCGCCGTTCGTCCCCGGCACCGTGCGCGGCGCCAGGCCCGTGTACGCGGGGTAGCGGAAGGTCAGCTCGATGTCTCCGGTGATGGGCTCCACCTGGGCCTGGGCCTTGGGCGTCGCCGCCACCTCGCGGATGCGCGCCATGCCCGCGGACCAGCGGTCACCGAGCACCCCCATCAACACCACCAGCGCCAGCAGCACGCCGCCCGCGCCCAGCGCGAACTGGCGCACGGGCTTGCTGTCCACCACCGACCGCGCGTCCACCGTGCGGGCGCGCGCGTCCATCTGCTCCAGGAAGGCGCCGGCCAGCTCCGGGGAGCCGTTGCCCGGCGCGTCCGGCTCGCGCATCAGCTCCACCGCGGCGAGCACATCCAGGGACAGCTCCGGGCGCTTCTCGCCGATGAGCCGCGCGGTGAGGACGTCGTCGCCCACGCGGCGCCTGGCCAGCCACAGGCCGAAGACACACGCCGCCGCCACGCCCAGGGGCAGCGTCAGCCACAACAGCGTGGCGCCCGTGCGCGGGGCCACCAGCGCGACGAAGCCACCGGCCACCAGCAGCGCCGCCGCCAGCGCCACGCCCAGCATTCCGCCCTGGAGCCACAGGTACCGGCGCTGACGGCCTCGGACGGCGGCGAGCAGCGCCTCCACGCCAGGGGCTTCGGTGGTGGGACGGGCCCGCGAGGCGGGGGGAGACGGTGGAGGCGGGGGCGGGGGCGGTAGCTCGGGGCCTGGGGTCTGCGGGGTGTCGAGGTTCACGCTGTCCTGTCCGCTCAATGGCGAGGCAACCCCCGGTGGGGCGGCCTATTTCCCGATTTTCTAGCAGTCAGCCCCATCCTGCGAGGCCTAACGCCCCGGGAGCCCCCGTGAGAGGCTCCGGGGTGTCCGGCGCTGGAAGAAGGCGTGAGGGCGAGGGTCCGAGAGGTAACGCGGGAAATCGGACCCGCCCGTTCTACGTGCTCCGCCTCGAGCGTCCCCCACGGTGGCGGGGGAGCGAGCGGGCGCCGGGCTCAGCGGGCGGCGGGCTTGGGGAGGGCCTGCTGGTCGAACTCGACCTCGGCCTCGGGCATGGGGACGCCGCCCAGCTCCTGCGCGAGCGCGGTGAGCACGTCCTGCGTGGCGAGGATGCGCGGGCGCGACAGGCGCGACAGGACGCGCTGCACCGCCGACTCCACCGTGCCCTCGGAGGGGATGTCGAGCGAGCGCCCTTCCTCCGTCAGGGAGAACAGCGCCTTGCGCCCGTCGAGCGGATCCGCCTTGCGGTCCAGCAGGCCCCGCTTCTCCAGGCGCTTGAGGACGCCCGTCAGGGTGCTGGGGTGCACGTGGAGAATCTGCGCGAGCATGCCGGCGGTGATGCCGGGAAAGCGCCCCACCAGCCGGATGACCAGCCGCTGCGGACCGGTGAGTCCGAGCGTGGACTCCATGCGCTTCGACGTGGACTGAAGCCCGTGGTCCACGGCCCAGAGCAGCCGCATGAACTCGAGCACCTCGCCGAGAGGAGGCCCCTTGTAGGTCCGCTCGCCTTCGTGGGGCTCCAGCGCCGCGTCTGCCGGGTCCTTCGTGGATTCTTCTGCCGTCACCTGCTGCCTCCGTGTCTCAACCCAAAGGTTTGAGTCCCAGCAGGTCTATCGCGTCGCGGTCCGGGCTGCTGGGGAAAAACCGTGGGCTGTTGACCGCCCCGAAGCTGGCCGCCAGGCAGGGCTCCGCGCGACGGGGCCGGCCGGACCCGGCGGCGTCGGAGCCCCCCGGGTTCGCCTCGCGTCATGACGCTGGAGGTCACCCGCGCGTCTGGAGACGGGGCCCGTCCGCACCCGGTGCCGTGTCGCCCGGGTGCGGGGCGGGCAGGCGCTCAAATCTCCTCGAGCTTCAGCCGGAGGACGGAGCCCTTGTCGTCACGCTCCAGGACCTTGAAGGTGGCGCCCGGCGGGATGAGGACCTCCTCCTCGCCCGGCTTGAGCGAGGCGCCCTGGATGTCGCGGCCCGTCTTGCTCTGGATTTCGATGACGGCGTCGCCGTCGAAGCTCGAGTCCGGCTTCTTCGCCGTGCTGGTGAAGGCGTCGCGGGTGATGACGGCGTCCTTCGTGTACGCGTCGTAGTACTTCTTGCTGTCGCCCCGGTACACGGTGCCCTCGAACTTGGGCAGCTCGTTGAGCGCGGAGCGGGTGACGGCGATGCCATCCACGTTGTTGCGCAGGGCGGTGCTCGTGGGGCCCACGCCGCCCTTCGCCAGCGGGAAGAGGACCTGCCCGTTGTACGGCTTGAACTTCTCCTGCGTGTATTTGTAGACGGACACCTTGCCCTCGTCGGAGAGCTTGTTCATGTCCGCCACGCTGGTGGCCGCGTTGGGGTACTCGGTCTTGTTCTGCGTCAGGTGGGTGTTCGCCATCTCCACGTAGGGTTCGAACTTCCCATCCGTGAGCGTGCTCATCTGCTTGCGGTAGCTCTGCACCGTGGTGTTGTCCACGGTGAAGCCCTCGTTGAGCGCGCCGGCCAGCTTCACGCGCTCGGCGTCACCGCCCTTCACGTGCGGGCCGCCCTGGGCGAACACCGCGCGGATGAGGTCGGCCTTGGGGCCGACTTCCGCCCGCAGCGTGGCGAACTCCGCGGAGCTCGCGTCGCCCTGGTTGCGCTGCAGGCCCTGGAGCGCGGAGAAGCCCGCGTCGCTGATGTTCTTGATGGCGCCCCGGGGCACGCCCTGGGCCACGAAGGGCGCGATGGCCGAGTCAGCCCGGAGGACGGCGGGGCCGGTGGTGACGACGGTGTTCTTCGCGACCGTGCCGGTGGCGGGCGCGGTGGTGCCGCCCACCCCGGTGGGCTTCGGCCCGCCCACGGAGGGCGGCACGGGCGGAGGCGGCGGCGAGAGGTTCGGCGTGCGCACCGTGTTGGTGTTCGTGCCCGACACGAAGAGGTCCGGCGGCTTCGGCGGCACCGGCGGCGGCGCCTTCTTGGGGGTGGACGGAGGCGGAGGCGGCGTCGGCGGACCTCCGGTGGGCGTGGTCTTCGGCGGTGGCGTGGTGCCCGTCGGCTTCGTCGTGCTGTGCGTGATGCGGCCCATGATCGTCCCCCTACCTGGTGTGTCCCAGGCGGATGATGTGCGCTTATTCCTCATTCTCGGCGCCGGTGTGGCCGAGGTTGTGTCCCAAGGGGGGTGGAGCCGGAATCATCAGCCTGATGACGGATGCCGGGTGCCCCGCAGGAGCGGGGAGAGGCTCCCCGCTCCAAGGATGCCGCGGGGTTACGGCGCGGGGGCCACGGTGGGCTTGGGCGCCGGCTTCTGTGCGGGCGGCTGGGCCGGAGCCGGGGCCGCGGCGGGAGGCTCGGCGGGCTTGGCGGGCATCGCCAGGGCCTTGCCGTTCTCCTGCACGATGCGGCGGTACCAGGCCTCCTGGTACTTGGGGTGGTTCACCTTGCCCAGGTCGTCGCGCACGTTGCCGTCGATGTACTTCACCAGCAGCGTCTCGCCGAGCTTGCGCCAGCGGGTGTGGACCTTCTCGCCCTGCTGGAGCGAGTAGTCCGTGAGGTACTGCCGCGCCTCCTCCGGGCTGCGCTTGAACTGCTCCTGGGCGCGCTTCTCCACGTCGGCCTGGTCCGCGAGGAACTGGCCTTCCAGGTGGCCCTGCTCGCGCTGCACGTCTTGCACGATGTCGCTCCAGCGCGCGTAGGCCTGGTTCGACACCCAGTTGAAGACCCAGAAGGACGAATCCCAGGAGAACTCGCCGCGGCTGGCCACGCCCTGCGCGAAGTTGCGCGGCACCTGCCGGATGCCGGCGTACATGGGCGTGTAGACGGTGGTGAAGGTGTCATCCACGCCGAACCAGAGCACGCCGCCGATGGGCGCCGGCAGCCAGTCCCGCATCTGCGCGACGAAGGAGAAGCCCGTCTGCTGCGTGGAGATGGCGCGCTCGTGGACGTACTGCTTGCCGTCCACCTCCCACGTCATGGGCCGCCAGCGGTAGGGCACCGCGTAGGGGCCCGCGCCCACGTCCTTCGTCATGTCCAGCGGGGTGCCCTCGAAGTGGTCGCGCATCAGCGCCATGGTGTCCTGCACGGACAGCTTCTTGTCCGGCTTCACCCACAGCGGCAGCCGCTTCTCCGGCGCGGCGCCGTTCGCGTACTCCACGCCCAGCTTCATGGACGGCGCCGCGCGGCGGAAGATGCTCCACACGCGCGCCTCGGAGAAGCGCTGCCCGCCGAAGTCGATGGGGTTGTACGTCTCCGCGAAGTTGAAGTCCTTGTCGGCGCCCTTGAACCAGCCCTTCGCCCGGGCGAAGGAGATGACGTCCGGCGAGTAGAGCGTCGTCTGCTTGTCGTTGAGCGGGAACGTCCCGATACGCGCCTGGTTGGCGTGCGCGGAGAGGTACCCGTCCGGCAGCTTGCGGGCCACCCACACCGCGCCCTTCTCGCCCTTGCCCTTGCCAATCATCTCCAGCAGCCAGGCCTCCTTCGGGTCGGCGATGGAGAACGACTCGCCGCTGGAGGCATAGCCGTGCTCGGCGACCAGCGTCGTCATCACCTGGATGGCCTCGCGCGCCGTCTTCGCGCGCTCTAGCGTGGTGTAGATGAGCGAGCCGTAGTCGATGATGCCCGCGGGGCCCGCGAGCTCCTCGCGCCCGCCGAAGGTGGACTCACCGATGGAGAGCTGGTGCTCGTTCATGTTGCCCACCACCGAGTACGTCGCGGCGGGCTGGGGGATGCGGCCCAGGAACTTGCCGGTGTCCCACTCGACGATGTCGCGCATCGCCCCGGGCGCGTGGTGGCGCGCGGGCGTGTAGTACAGCTCGCCGTACAGCTCGTGCGCGTCCGCCGCGTAGGTGACGAAGGTGGCGCCGTCCGTCGTGGCCCCCTTGGAGACCAGCATGCTGGTACAGGCGAGCACGGGCGGAGCAACCAGCGCGGCCGTGAGCGGCACCGCGGTCAGCAGGTTCGTGAGGCGTCGGTTCATGGCGGCGGATGGTACCAATCCACTCCCGGTTGGCTACCGCTCGCGGGGGGTGCCCTCCTGGTTGCCCCTCATGGGCCCATCCACGAACCACGGGCCGCCGCCTGGGCCACGAGAGAAATCCCGGGCGGCGGCCCTCGTTCCGGAAGTCGCTTTGTCAGTCGTTCGTCGTGCTCACCTCCTTTCTCTCGGGAGGGGCGGGCACCTGTTCGACTCGCAGCGTCGTGGGCCCGCTCAGCGCCAGATGCGCCTTGAGCTTGAGGAACTTCTTCTTGCCGAAGCCCTTCACGCGCACCAACTCCTCCACGCGCTTGAAGGGCCGCTTCTGCCGGTGCTCGATGATGCGCTGCGCCGCCTTCTCACCGACGCCCGGCAGCAAATCCAGCTCCGCCGCGGTGGCCTCGTTCAGGTTCACGGTGCCCGTGTGCTGCGTGCGCAGCTTCGCCGCCACCGCCACCCCGGGCCCGCACAACATGAGGCCCAGCACCACCGCGCACAGCGCCCTCACGAGTGTCCGCCCACGGGCGCGTCCAGGCCCAGCTCCCCGGCGTAGCGGCCCCCGCTCATCCCCGGCGCGTCCCGCTTCTCCGCCGCCTCGCGCACGTGCAGCTTCCCGTCCAGCGGCAGCACGTCCAGCAACACATTGAGCGAGCCGTCCTTGTTCACGAACGCGCTCCCCGCCCGCACCCAGATGCTCCCGCCCTTGCCCTCGCGAATGGAGAAGACCGCCAGTCGCTTACCCGCCGTCAGCATCAACCACCTCCACGCTCCGCATCGCGCCACCACGGCGCGGCTGCCTCGTCGGCTTGACCGCCTGAGGTCGAGGAGGGCTTGAGCAGCCGGCGTGCCAACGGTGTTCTCCTCGGGGCCGTCTCCACACACCGTGCGCGGATGTGAGAACCGTCTCGCCGCGAGGACGGACAGCGTGACTCCAGTGGCCTCTCAGGGGGCGAGAAGCCTCGGGCGCCGCGGCTTCATGGGCTTCCGGGCCCGTGGGAGAGTGCCTCCGTCCCGCCATGCGGAGGTGTCCGAGTGAAGCGCTTCGTCCTTGCCGCGGTGAGTCTGCTGGGGGCGCCCGTGCTCGCCGCCGAGCCTCCGGGGGTGTCCGCGAAGGCTCGCGCCATCCACGAATCCGCGCTCATCATCGACACGCACCTGGACACGCCCTTGCGGATGCTGGACGAGGGCTTCGACTTGGGCTCGAAGTCGCCGGAGGGCGTGGGCCACGTGGACCTTGCCCGGGCTCGCGCGGGCAACCTGGGCGCGGGGTTTTTCTCCATCTGGGTTTCGCCCCAGGAGCATTCGGGCCGGTACACGCACCGCGCGCTGCGCCTCATCGACGCGGTGCTTCAGCAGGTGGAGCGTCATCCGGAGGAGATGGTGCTCGCGCTGTCCTCCAAGGACATCGTCGCCGCGCGCTCTGGAAAGAAGAAGCGGCTGGCCACCTTGATGGGCGTCGAGGGCGGGCACGCGATTGAAGACGACCTGGGCGTGCTCCGCCTCTTCTACCGGCTGGGCGTGCGGTACATGACGTTGACCTGGTCCAACTCCACCGGCTGGGCGGACTCCTCCGGGGACCTGGATGACCCGAAGGTGAAGCACCATGGCGGCCTGACGGACTTCGGACGCGACGTCGTCCGGGAGATGAACCGGCTGGGCATGCTGGTGGACGTGTCCCACGTCGCGGACGCGACCTTCTTCGACGTGATGAAGGTGACGCGGGCGCCAGTCATCGCCTCGCATTCCTCCGCGCGGGCGTTGGCGAGCCATCCGCGCAACATGACGGATGCCATGTTGAAGGCGGTGGCGGCCAACGGCGGCGTGGTGATGGTGAACTTCTACGCCGCGTTCATCGATGACGAATTCCGAGAGGCCTACGCCGCGATGGCCCCTGAACGAAAGGCCGCCTTCGACGCCGTCGAGGCACGGCATGCGAACGCCGACGCCGCCACCCGCTTCCGAGCCACCTTCCTGGAGACCTCGGTGTGGGTCGAGAAGGCGAAGCGTCCGCCGTTGGAGGTGCTCATCAATCACATCGACCACATCGCCAAGGTGGCGGGGGTCGCGCATGTGGGGCTCGGCTCGGACTTCGATGGCATCGACGCCACGCCCCAGGGCATCGACTCGGTGGCGGACCTGCCGCGCATCACCGAGGCCCTGGTGGCCCGGGGCTACACCCGCGAGCAGATTCACAAGATTCTCGGAGGCAACCTGCTGCGCGTCTTTCAAGAGGCCGAGCGTGTCAGTCATGAGCTGCGCGCGGCTCCTGCAACGAACCGTTGAGTGGCCGGGCGGGGGGCTTCCGTCCTTGCTGGGTGGGCGGTAGCGTCCGCGCCATGGCAACGGGCACCGGTTGGCTGCGTCTCGGCGTGTTGGGAGGACTCCTCGCGGGCTCTGCCTCGTTCGCGGCGGACGCCGGGGATGCGCCTCGGGCCCGGGAGAGGCCCCCGGCGTACGACACACAGTCGGTGCAGTGGCAGTTGCTGGCGGGCGGTCTGGCCTCGCTCGATGGGTACAGCACCCTGGGCTATCAGGGCTGGATGATCGGCTCCGGGTGGGAGTTCCCCCGGCTGCGCTTCCGCTTCCAGTTCATTGCGGGGCTCCCGAGGAGCCTCGTGGACGACCGCACCGAGGTTCGGCTGGATCAGTACGCCTTGAGCTTCGGGCTCGATACGCCGCTGCTGAGTGACGGCGCGTGGCGGTGGAGCGTGGGGGCCGGGGCGGGGCTCCTCGTCTTCATGCGGTCCGCCCATGCGCTCGTCGGCGGCGTGGACCCGGCGGGCCCTCGCATCCACCCCGCGTTGATGACGGGACCGGACACCTCCCTGCGCTGGCGCTTCTCGCGGTACTTCGGGGTGGAGAGCTCGCTGGCGATGGACATCGTCGTCGGCCGTCCCATCTTCGGCTTCGTGGATTCGAATGGGTTCGACCCGCTCCGCGAGGGTTGGGCCGTGCGCCCTCGGTTGAACGTCGCGCTGGTGGTCTTCCCGTGAAAGGTGGATGCCGATGAGCCGCACCGTGAAGCACCTGCTCGTCGTGTCACTGCTGGCCTGGGGCGCCGGTTGCGCTGTCGAGGACCCGGTGGCGAAGCTCCGGGGCACGGATGCCGGGACGGGCTCCTTCTCCTCCGAGGATGACGAGGCCCTGCTCGAAGCGGACGGCTTGTGGTGGGCGCCCGGGGACGTTCCTCCGGACTGCGAGCCCACGGGGACGGAGTCCGACTCGGGCGTGGCGTGTGAGGACGCGGGGACACCCGGCGCCCCGTAGCCGCGAGTGGGTGTACGTCCCACGCGTCTCCGCATCGAATTCGAGCGTCCGAGGGGCTGGCGGGACGGGAACCGCATGCCCATGTTGCGCGCGTCCATTCGGATTCGACAGGGAAGGTGCGCGTGTCCAAGACGGCGCAGTGCGACACGCGGACGCGCGATGGGAGCTGGCCCGTGTTGTTGTGGGAGCCCACGCCTCCAGGCTCCCGGGTGGGCGGTCCGAGGCCGCGCGTCACGGAGCCCCTCGTGTTGGAGCTTCGCCCGCGCCTGAACCCCGCCGCGTCCGAGGTGACGCTGGGTCGTGGCGCGGAGTGCGACCTCGTCCTGGCCGAGCCCTCCGTGTCGCGCCTGCATGCCCGTTTCCGCCGGGAGCCGCACACGGGGCTGTGGAGTGTGACGGACCTGGAGAGTGAGCGGGGGACGTACCAGGACGGCGTGCTGATTCTGCCGGGCCGCCCCGCGCCGCTGCTGTGCCGTTCGCGGCTCACGGTGGGCAACGTGGAGCTCGTGTTCCTCCAGACGTATGCGGCCGAGCAGTCCGTGCGTGCGTCCTGGACACCGTCCCCGGTGCGCTTGACCCGCCGGAGGTGACCTCCTACAAAGGGCGCGCCCTTGGGTGCCCATGTCGGGCTTTCAAGAGGGAAGCCGGTGCGAGTCCGGCGCGGTCCCGCCACTGTGAACGGGCAGCCCTGAGGTCAGGGCCGGGGGCTTCGGTTTGTCGCCACTCCGGCTGCGTCCGGGGGAAGGCGGAAGTCCTCTTCTGGCATGACGCAGCGTGTGTCAGCCGCCAGAGTCCGTCAGCCAGGAGACCTGCCCAGGGGTGCGGCCGAGCCTTTCGTGGGCCCGGGCGGTTGGCCTTCTCTCTTCGTCGGAGGGAGCGGAAGGCGGAGCATGCGGTGGACCTTCCTCGCCGGGCGTGTCGTGTGCCTGGTGCTCAGCCTGTCCCGTCCCGTCAGGGCGCAGCCTTCCGAGGCCGCGGTCCCGACCGTGGCCATGGATGGCGCCCAGGAAGCGCCCGAGTCTCCGGTGCCGACTGCGTCGCTGGTGGAGGACTCGCCAGCGCCCGAAGCCACGCCCTCGGTCGATGACTCCAGCGCTGACGCCGCTCCCACGCGCACCACCGTGGTTCGCGGGCGGACACCGCCCCCTCCCGAATCGCCCGAGCGCAGGGACCCCACGGGCGCCATCACCGTCATCGACGCGCGCGAGCGGGCCGGTGAGGCGCGCGACACCGCGGAGCTGCTCGTGGGCTCGGTGGGGCTCGCGGTGCAGGACTCCGGCGGGTACGGACAGAGCAAGAGCCTGGTGGTGCGAGGCGCGTCCTCCAACGGCGTGCTCGTGTTCCTGGACGGCATTCCGCTCAACGGCGCGGGCGGCCTGTCGGACCTGTCGCTCATCCCCTCCGCGTTGGTGGAGCGCTTCGAGGTCCTCCGAGGTGGCGCGGGCGCGCGGTATGGCTCGGGGGGACTCGGCGGCGCGGTGAACATCATCACCCGCGCGCCCGGGCCGAGCCTGCGCACCAGCGGCGAAGTCACCTACGGGAGCTGGAACACGGCGCTGGGGCACGTGGCCGCCACGGGGCCGCTGCTCGGTGGACAGGCGCTGGTGCTGGTGCACGGGGGGCGTTCGGATGGCGACTTCGCCTACGACGTGGACGACCTCCCGGCCGTGGATGGCAATCCCCAGGTCTCCGAGCGCCGCGCGCGCAACAACGCGCAAGGCGGCGGCGCGCTGCTGCGCTACCGGCGACGGCTGGCGGGGGGCTCACGGTTGGACGCGCTCGCGGAGCTGTCCGTGGAGGAGCGCGCCATCCCGGGCACGGTGCAGAACCCCCAGTCCACCGGAGACCAGGGGCTGGGCCGGTTGGCCTTGGGGCTGCGTTGGTCCGGAGTGCTCGATGGGGTGGGGCAGGGCAGCGCGCGAGGCTTCTTCCGGCGTGACGCGCTGGAGGTGACGGGCCGAATCCCAGGCGCGGGCGGCGCGCAGCGGCACTCGGTGGGCGGTGTGGAGCTGGAGGGACGCAGGCCGCTGGGCGAGCACCAGTCGCTGACCGTCACCGTGGCGACGTCGGGTGAGAACGTCACGCAAGCGGAGAACTCACAAGCCGCCGCGTGGTGGCGCGCGAGCGTCATGGCCATGGACGAGCTGCGCCTCTTCGACGGCGTGCTGGACGTGGTGCCCGCGATGCGGCTGGAGCGGGTGGGGCCCTACTGGCTGCTGTCGCCGAAGCTGGGCGCCTCCGTGGAGCTGGGGCGGGGCTTCGGGCTGCGCGCCAACGCGGGCCAGTCCCACCGCGCGCCCTCCTTCCTGGAGCTGTACATCCGTCAGGGCACGCTGCTGCCCAACCCGGGGCTGAAGCCCGAGCGTGCGCTCTACATGGACGCTGCGGTGATGTGGCGCTCGGGGCGGGTGAGCGACGAGGACGAGACGCCGCGCTGGAGCGTCACCGCCGGGGGCTTCGCGGCGCTGTATGAGAATCTCATCGCCTATGAGCTGTACCCGCCGCTGATGGCGCGCCCCTACAACTTCGACACGGCCCGGGTCTGGGGCCTGGAGCTGGAAGGTGAGGCGCGGCCCTTCCCGTGGCTCCTGGCCAGCACCGGCTACACGTGGCTGCGCACGGAGAACCGCTATGGAGACCCGCGCTTCTTCGGCAAGGACCTGCCCTACCGTCCCCGGCACAAGTGGGTGGGGCGCGTGCGCGCGGGGCCCGACTGGCTCAATGCCCGCGCGGAGGTGCTCTACCAATCCGTGCAGCGCGTCAACCGCACGGGCTCGCTGGATTTGCCGTCGCGCACGCTGGTGAGCGCGGGCGCGTCCAGCACCTTCCTCCACAAACCCGAGGTCACCGTGTCCGTCGAGCTGAAGAACCTCCTCGATGTGCGGACCTTCGACTTCACCGGCTTCCCGCTGCCCGGGCGCGCTGTCTACGTGACGCTCGCCATGGCGCTCGAACCGGGCGCTTCCTCCACCGCCACGTCCCCTCAGGAGCCCCATGCCTCGCCCGCATCCCCCGTCCCCTGAGCCGCTCCTTCGCGCGCTGCTGCTGGCTGTCACCGCGGCGCTGTTCCTCACCGGATGTCCGGAGCAGGGCGCCGTGTGCACGTCGGGCCTGTCCGTCTGCGGCGACGCCTGCGTGGACGTGAGCGGCGACGCCGCGAACTGCGGCGCCTGTGGCAATGCGTGCGGCGATGGTCAGACGTGTCAGGCCGGCGCCTGCGGGTGCCGCCCGGGGACGGAGTCGTGTGATGGCGCCTGCGTGGCCACGGCGAGCGACGTCGCGAACTGCGGGGCCTGTGGCAACGCCTGCGCCGCCGGGCTCGTGTGTGAAGCCGGCGTGTGCCGCGAAGGGTGCTCCGAGGGGAGCCTGCGCTGCGGCGACGCGTGCGTGGATATTCGCGCGGACGTGCTGAACTGTGGTGCCTGCGGCAACGTGTGCCCGGACGTGCAGTCCTGTCACGAGGGCCGTTGCGGCTACGACGTGGTGGCGGCCTGCTACACCAACGGGCAGCTCGTGGGCATCCAGGCGGGGACGGACCGGCTCGGGCCTCGCCGTCAGTTCGGCTCGGGCGTGCAGTCGCTCGCTTCGTGGGACGGCTACGTGCTCGCGGCGGATGCCACCGCGTCCAAGCTGCTTCAGACGCCGGCGGGCGCGCTGGGGACGGTGGTGGAGGAGGACTCCCTGGGCGGCGTGGCGGGCTCGCCCAACGACATCCTGGTGGATCCGCCCTATGTCTACGTCGTGGACTCGGTGAACAACACCTTGCAGGTGCTCAAGCGCGAGGGCCCCGCCCAGGGCGCGGGCCTGGGGCTTCGCACCGTGACGCAGGTGCACCTGGGGGCGAACACCAGCCCACAGGCGCTCGCGAAGTGGGGCACCACGCTGTATGTCCCGTTGTTCGGCACGGGCGGGTCCATGTTCCAGTTCGGCAATGCCGTGGCCCGCGTGGACATCTCCAACCCCGAGCAGCCGCGCAAGGTGGACACGATTTCGCTCACAGGCTTGGACCTGAAGCCCTTCGACGGCGGCACGGTGTTGCCGTTGCCGTACTCCGTCGCGGCGACGTCCACGGGCGTCTACGTGGCCCTCACCAACCTGAACCCCTACAACGGCTACCGGCCCAACGGCCCGGGCATGCTCGCGAAAATCAACCCGGCGGATGGGAGCGTGAGCGCCATCGACCTGGGCGCGACGGATTGCCTCAACGCGGGTTACGTGGAGGCGGTGGGTGACCAGCTCGTGGTGGCCTGCCTCGGAGAGTCCGAATACGACGAAGCCAACGGCCACAGCGCCAGCGCCGTGCGTGCGTCGGGCCTGGTGTTGGTGAAGGAGGACGCGCCCGTGGCTGCGTATGCGCTCCGGGTGGGATGTGAGCCTGGGACGCCGGGGTGCAACATCTCCGTGGCCAGCCGCTTCGCCGTGTCGCAAGGCGCGGTGTATCTGGCGGACACGAACGCGGGCCGGGTCTTCGTGGTGGCGGTGGAGGATGGCCGGCTGGTGGAGCGGCGTGGCTTCTCTTCCCCGCAGGCCGTGGGCCCCGCGTTGGAGGCGTGCCCGGTGGACCCCCGCCGGCCCGTGTCCAACGCCATTGACGTCACCGCCCTGAACTGAGGATGCGCGCACCATGATGCCGATGAACATGACTTCCCGCTCGCGCTCCGGCGTCTCCGTGCTGCTCCTCGCGGCGCTGTGCCTGTTCGCTGGAACCGTGGAGGCCGCGGAGAAGGCCTCCAGCTCGAGCCTCCGGACGTTGGGGCCGCCCGCACCGGCGAAGGTGCGGCGGGTGGTGACGCTGGCGCCTTCCTTGTCGGAGATGGTGCTGTCGTTGGGGGCGGGGAGCACGCTGGTGGGGGTGTCCCGCTTCGACGAGGCGAAGGCAGTGGCGAAGTTGCCGCGCGTGGGCGGCTTCACGGACCCGTCGGTCGAGGCGGTGGTGGCGCTCAAGCCGGACCTGCTCCTGGTGCAGCCGGGGCCGGGCAACCAGCGCCCGGTGGAGAAGATGGCGGAGCTGGGCGTGCCCGTGCTGCTCCTTCCGCTGCACTCCGTGCCGGACGTCCTCGCGGCCCTCCGTGCGGTGGGGCAGGCGCTCGGCAAGGAGACGGAAGCCGACGCCATCGTGTCCGACATCGAGGCGACGCGCGCGCGCATCCGGGAGGCGGCGAAGAAGCTGCCCGCGCCGCGCGTGTTGTTCGTCTATGGCTTCGAGCCGCTCGTGGTCGCGGGCCCTGGCTCCTTCGCGGACGAGCTGCTGCGGGACGCGGGCGGCATCAACGTGGCGGCGGACGCGGGCTCGGCCTATCCGGTGTACTCGGTGGAGCGCGTGGTCCGTGCCCGGGCCACCGTCGTGGTGGACGCGGCGGACGTGGACGTGGGCAAGGACAAGCTGCGGGCGCTCCCAGGACTGTCCGGCGCGCGCTGGGTGGACCTTCCGTCCATGGCGCTCTTGCAACCGGGGCCTACGCTGGGCCGTGGGTTGGAGGAGCTCTTCCGGCTGCTGCATCCGGGGGGAGCGGGGAAGGGCGCGCCGTGAGCGAAGCGGCGGCATCACGACGGGCACAGGCTGGGGCGGGAGGGTTTCGGGCCTCGCGCGCGGTGGGGTTGTTCGCGGGGTCCTTCGTGCTGGCGGCGGCCTGTCTGGCCGTGGCGGTGCGCTTCGGCGAGCAGTCCATCTCCCTCACCGCCGCGTTGACGGAGCCGGACTCCACCGATGCCGTCATCTTCTGGTCGTTGCGGCTGCCGCGCGCGCTCCTGGGCGCCATCGTCGGCGCGGGGCTGGCCGCATCCGGCGCGACGCTTCAGGGGTTGTTGCGCAACCCGCTCGCGGATCCGTTCGTGCTCGGTGTCTCTGGGGGGGCCGCGCTGGGCGCGACGTTGGCGCTCGCGGTGGGGCTTGCCACCGTGGGCGAGGTGGCGCCCGGATTGGGCGGCGCCCTGTCCCGCCTCTCCGCGCCCGCGCTGTGCTCCTTCCTGGGCGCGGGGGCCGCCATCCTCTTCGTCCTGTCCGCCAGCCGAGGCCCCGCGTCGCGCGCTCCTTACGCGGCGCTGCTCACGGGCGTCGTCTTCAACGCGTTCGCGTCCGCGGCCATCACCTTGGTGAAGACGCTGTCCGACCCCGACCGGCTGGGAGAAATCCTCTACTGGCTCGCGGGCGCGCTGGGCTACGAGCGCGGCGCCACGCTGGTGCTCTCCGCGCTGCTCCAGGCGGTCGCGATTGGCGTCATGTGGGTGCTCTCCGCACGGTTGAATCTGTTGTCGTTGGGCGACGATGACGCGGCGTCCCTGGGCGTGCCCGTGGCGGCGACCCGCCGTTGGTTGCTCCTGGCCTCCAGCGCGAGCGTCGCGGGCGCGGTGGCGCTGACGGGCTTGATTGGCTTCGTGGGCCTCATCGTGCCGCATCTCCTGCGGCTGGCGTTTGGCCCGGACCAGCGCCTGCTGGTGCCGTTGTCCGCGCTGGGCGGCGCGGCTTTCCTGGTGCTGTCGGACTTGCTGGCGCGGCTGGCTTTCCCCCTCTTTGGCGCGGAGCCTCCCGTGGGCGTTGTCACGGCGTTGCTCGGGGGGCCGCTGTTCCTCGCGCTGCTGCGGCGGCGGGTGCGCCTGGGCACCAGTCATTGACAATGGCTGTCACCCGCCATATCCCCGCCGGCGTCCTCGGTGTCGCTGTGATTCCACGGCGACTCAAGGGAACCCGGTGTGAATCCGGGACTGCCCCGCAGCGGTGAGCAGGAACGAAAGCCGTCACGACGAGCACTGGCCCGGGTGGGCTGGGAAGCGACGGCGAGTAGGTGGGTGCCCTGGGCACCCGCGCCTGCGAGTCCGAAAACCTGCCGAAGACCCGTGCCTTGCGCACGGACATCACCGAGGCCTCCGAGGGGAGGCGGCGGGGGCGGTGTCATCCGGCGCGCATGAGGTGCGCCGGGGCTTTGCCTTCGGCCGTGTCCTCCTGGAAGCCCATCTGCCCGTGGGGGCGGAAGAGGGAGTGAGGACACCGATGAAGTACGCCGATGTGAAGCGCGTGGGCGCCCGCTCGAAGTCCCTGATGTTCGCCACGGCCAGCCTCGTGCTGGCGGTCGCCACCACGGGCTGCGGCTCCGAGTGCGTGGATGCCTTCGACTGCCGCAGCGAGAACGGCGCCGCGCCCGAGGGGCAGCAGTGGTCGTGTGTCGCGGAGAAGTGTGAGACGCGGCCCATCCAGCAGGTCCCCGAGGAGGACGCCGGCACGAACCCGGAGCCGGATTCCGGCACGGAGCCCGAGCCCGACGCGGGCACGGAGCCCGACGCGGGTACGGAGCCGGACGCTGGTACGGAGCCGGACGCTGGTACGGAGCCGGACGCGGGCACGGGTCATCCGTGCGAGATGGCGTCGCACGACCCCGTGTTCGGCACGCTTCAACTCGGGGGCGGCTTCGTGGCCGCTGAATCCGCGGCGCTTCCGGAGGATGTGCTCGCGCTCGCGACGTCGCCGGGCCCCGTCTACACGGTCTACGCCGTGCGTGGCAGCGGCATGGGGGTCGAGCTCGGCATGTTCTCGCTGGGCATCTGGCCCGAACTGCAGACGGACGGCACGAAGCTCTTCGACGTCGTCGCTCCGGCGGACCGCACGGGCACGGCGACGGTGTTCTCGAACGGCTACCTGGTGAATGACGGCCAGCGCCTCTTCGCGGGTTACACCACGTCCGCGCAGGGCGCACCGGGCTCGGTGGCGATGCACGACCTCACCACGCCCTCGGCGTCTTCCTACCTCTCGTCGCAGGGCAACTACAGTGCGGCGTCCTTCGCCTCGGGCGCGGACCGCGTGGTGCTCGTCAACGGCTTCTCGCTGGGCGACGCGACGGGCGGCGTGGGCATCTACGGCCTGGTGACCTCCGAGTCGCCCTTCCAAACGGTGCGGGTGGCCAACTTCCCGGCGGGCGAGGCGGGGGCCAGCGGCTTCACCGCGGTGGCCGACAACGGCGTCGCCTTCCTGGGGTACTCGAGCAGCGTGGACTTCAGCAACAAGGCCCGCGTCGTGGCGCCCTCGGTGGTGACGGCGGCGGTGAGCAGCGGCACCCCTGTCGACCTGGGGACGCAGCCGGAGGTCGTCGTGGGCAGCGACTTCAACGCCTCCTCCAGCTTCGGCAACGGCGTCGTCGTCAAGCGCGGCGGCTACGATGAGAACTGGAGCTTCGTCTCGACCGATGTGTCGCGCTACGCCCTGTCCCTGGGGAGCGCGCCGTCCGACGTCGTCATCGGTGAGCGTGCGCCGGTGTTGACGTTCGCGGACCAGTGCACCTCCGTGACGCAGTTGTCCAACATGGGCGCGGACCTGCTGGTGGCCATCGAGGACAAGAACGGTCAGCGGTTGGTGCGCATCCAGGAGGCGCAGTGAGCCGTCGTCTCGGCCATCGCTTCCCCTGGGGCACGGCGCTCGCCGTGCTCCTGGGTACCGCTGCGTGCGGTGACGGGTCCACCCTCGTCGACGACGACGCGGGCACGGACCCGGTGCAAGACGACGCCGGTACGCCGGATGGCTCCACGCCGTTGGATCCTGACGCGGGGCTGAAGCCCGCGGACCCGTACGCCGATGAGGTCGTCTCCTTCACCCCGGGCGACAGCGCGGGCTTCGGGCAGGACCGCTTCCCAGAGGTCGTGCTCGGGCCGCCCTCGGGGTTGGGGGCGGACACCGGCTCGCTGGATGTGCTCTCGCTGGGCCGGGGCGGCAGCATCGTCCTGCGCTTCACCGACATCGCCGTGGTGGATGGGCCGGGCGTGGACCTGCTCGTGTTCGAGAACCCCTTCTTCGTCGCGGGCGGACCGACGCTGTACTCGGAGCGGGGCATCGTCTCCGTGAGCGATGACGGCGTCACCTGGTTCGAGTTCCCGTGCGCCTTCGCCGACGCGGCGGGTGGCTATCCGGGGTGCGCGGGCGTCAACCCGGTCTACGCCAACCCGGCCAATGGCATCAGCGCCACGGACCCGGCGGTGGCGGGCGGTGACGGCTTCGACCTGGCGACGGTGGGCCTGAGCCGCGCGCGGTACGTGCGCATCGTCGACGCGGGGAACAACCGCTACGGCGGCACGTCCGGGGGCTTCGACCTGGACGCCGTCGCGGTGGTGAACGGCGTCTCCCTGGCGAGCGACGCCCCATGAAGGGAGCCCCGCCACGTCCATGTCCCCTGTCCATGAAGGGGGAGGTGGACCGCCGCGCCGCGCTCCGGACGCTGCTCGAGGGCACCTGTGCCCTGGCGGTGCTCGGTGCGGGGTGCGGCGACGGTTGGCGGGAAGCCATCGTGCTCGACCCTCCCGATGCGGGAGGGCCGGGCGCGGCCTGTGACAATGCCCCCGTTCCCGGTGGCCCCGAGGAGGGCTGGGTGGAGGTCCCCTTGGCGGATCATCCAGCCCTTCAGGTCCCCGGCGGCGCGGCGGCGGTGCGCATCCCCCAGGCGCTGCTGGACGTGGTCATTGTCCACGTGTCACAGGATTGTTACGCCGCGCTGTGGCGCATCTGCACGCACGGTGACTGCGCCGTGGAGTGGGTGCCCGATGACGGGGTGATGGAGTGCCCCTGCCACGGCTCCCGCTTCAGCCAGGACGGGCAGGTGTTGAACGGCCCGGCGACGCGTCCGCTCGCGGCCTTTCAGGTGGTGCGGCAGGGGACGTCCCTGTTCCTCCGCCGGTCGCGCTGATCATCCGTTCGGAGGTGGTCCGCACCCTCCGTGAAATGACGCGGTGCGGAGGATGCGTTCGGGCGCTGGGTGACGGCCAACCCGCACCGAGTCGCAGTCTCCTTCTCTCAACACGCGGGAGACTCGTGTAAGGTCGGGCATTCGATGTGGCAGATCATCATCAACGGGCCCGGCTACTTCGATACGTCGTACGATCTGCCTGAGGGCGTGACGAGCCTCGGCCGTGCGGACGAGAACGACATCGTCCTGGGCGGCGACCTCGTGTCGCGCCGGCATGCGCGGCTGTACGTCGACGGCGACGTGCTTCGCATCGAGGACCTGGGCAGTCGCAACGGCAGCCGCATCAACGGCGCCCCCTTGCAGGGCTCGAAGCAGCTCGTCGCCGGAGACTCGGTCGCGCTGGGCGAGAACACGCTGTCCGTCCGCCAGCCCAACACCGTGGAGAACGCGGCCACGGAGATGGTGGACCTGGGCGCGGGCGGCGTCGTGCGCTTCGGTCACGGTCAGGACGTGGGCGGCTCCGTGCTGCTGGCGAAGAACGTGAGGGACGCCGACGTCCTGCGGCTCCTGGACAACGTGGGGCCCGTCTCCTTCGACGACAGCTTCTCTTCGGCCACGTCCGCGCCGCTGCCCGCCGCCAGTCCGCGCGTGGGGCAGGAGACGCTGGTGCTGTTGTTCCGCATCGCGGAGGCGCTCTCGTCGGCCACCACGCTGTCGTCCTTCCTGGACACGACGATGGACCGGCTGCTGGAGCGCACGGGGGCGACCACCGCGGTGGTGCTGCTCCGGCACTCCATTGGCGCGCTCGTCCCCGCCGCCGTGCGCCACCGGGGGCGGCTGGCCCAGGGCGAGGTCCCCGTCTCGGACGCCATCGTCGAGGAGGCCCTGCGCCAGGGCCGCGCCATCGCCGTGGGCGACGTGCGCGACGACCGCCGCTTCGCGAGCCGGGAGAGCGTCATCCTCTACGGCGTGGACCGGGTGCTGTGCATCCCCATCGGCGCCGAGCCTCCCTACGCGGGCGTGCTCTACGTCAACACCTCCGCCAAGGGCGACTCCAGCGTGGAGGTGATGTTGGATGCCTGCACCGCGGTGGCGCACCTGCTGGCCACCGGCGTGCAGAAGTTCGCGCCGCGCGAGACGGGCACCGGGGCGGACCGGCTCCGCCGCGACCTGGAGCGCTTCCATCCACCCGACGTGGCCGAGCGCCGCGCCGCCGAGGCCCAGCGCCAGGGCGGCAAGCTCCCGGGGTTGGAGGAGCGCAACCTCACCATCCTGCACGCGGAGCTGGTGGGCTTCTCCGTGCTGGCCATGCGCATCGGCGCGGCGCGGGCCACGCAGATGCTCAATGACTTCCACGCGCGGATGGGCGGCATCGTCTACAGCTTCGACGCGACGGTGGAGGGCTTCCGGGGCGAGTCCCTGCGGGCCCTCTTCGGCGTCCCCTACGCGAAGGGCGAGGACTCCGTGCAGGCCGTCCGCGCGGCGCTGGCCCTGCGGGCGGACTGGGAGCGGGCCATGAGCCGCAGGCCCCTGGACGAGCGCTGCGAGTTGCGCATCGCGTTGCACAGCACCCGGGCCCTGGTGGGGATGATCGGCGCCGAGACGCGCTCCGACTACACCGTCGTGGGCGAGGGCGTGAGCGTGGCGAGCTGGCTCGCGGGCACCGCCAGCCCGGGCCAGGTGCTCATCACGGGCAAGGTCCTGGCCACGGTGGGCGCCCGCTTCGACGTCCAGCCGCTGGGCGAGCGGCTCCTCCGCCCCCCGAAGGACAAGGTGGCGGCCTTCGAGGTGATCGAGGAGGATGTCGGCCAGTTGACCAATCCGGGCATTCGCTGAGACACCCCGCGTCCGGTTGACGGGTTGCTGCGACGTACCGGGACAGGGTTCAATACGGACCCCGTCGTGGTGAACCCCCGCCCCGCATGAACTCGTCGAGCCAACCCGCCCGGTTGAGACCCTTCCGGCCCCAGCCCTTTGGCCGGTACACGCTCCTGTCGCATCTGGCGACGGGGGGCATGGGAGAAATCTACCTCGCGCGGCTGGAGGGGGCCCAGGGCTTCGAGAAGCTCTGCGTCATCAAGAAAATCCTCCCGCAGCTCGCCGCGGACACGGAGTTCGTCGAGCGTTTCGTGGGCGAGGCGCGCACCCTCGTCCGCCTGAGCCATGGCTCCATCGCCCAGGTGTTGGACATGGGGCTCCACGAGGACGAGGCCTACATGGCGCTCGAGCACGTGGACGGCAAGGACCTGCGCAAGGTGGCCGCGCGCGTCAGGGACCGGCAGGTGCCGCTGCCCGTCACGTTCATCCTCTACACCATGGGCCGCGTGCTGGACGCGCTGGCCTATGCGCACCGCAAGAAGGACGACGACGGGGAGGACCTGAAGCTCGTCCACCGGGACATCTCGCCGCAGAACATCCTCATCTCCTACGAAGGGGAGGTGAAGGTCATCGACTTCGGGCTCGCGAAGAGCCGGCTGTCGGCGGCGAAGACGAACCCCAGCATCATCCTGGGCAAGTTCCTCTACATGTCGCCGGAGCAGGCGCGGCACCAGCCCGTGGACCGCCGCAGCGACCTGTACGCGGTGGGCCTGTGTCTCTACGAGCTCATCTGCGGGAAGAACCCCTTCGACGGCATCCACCCGGGCGAGCTGATGTCCCTGGTGGCCCACCCGCGCATCGCGCCGTTGGACCAGGTGGAGCCGCTCACGCCGCCCGCGGTGACGGCGCTGGTGGCCAAGGCGCTGGCGGTGGACCCCGCGCAGCGCTTCCAGACGGCGGAGGAGTTCCGCGGGCGGCTCCAGGCCTGCTTGATGGAGATTGACGCGAGCGCGGGCCCGGAGAGCGTCAGCCGCTTCATGCGCGAGCTCTTCGCCTCGGACTTCCAGGCGGAGCGCCGGCTGCTCGCGAGCCTCAAGGACGTGCCCCGGTTGTCCACGGAGGAGGTCCGGGCGCTGGCGTCGATGCCGGACGACCCGCTGGCGCCGAAGATGACGCACGCGATGCTGCCGGCGAAGACCATCCGCCTGGACGGTCCGGTGGAGCCGCTGTCGTTCTTCCCCACGCCGCGCAGCCGCGAAGCCGGCGGGCCGGTGTCGGACGGCGAGACGCGTCCGGGCGTGCCCATCGACGAGTCCACGCGCCCCGGGTTCCCCATCGAGGCGCTGGAGGAAGAGGCGCGTTCGCGGGGCGTGCGTCAGGACACGGCGCCGTCCGTGGAGGTGGAGCCGGAGGCCTTCGTCCGGGGCGAGGGCGCCGGGCAGGGGGACGTGCTGCCTCGCGCGCCCGCGATGACTCGGGAAGTCCAGATGACGGTGATGCCGCCCGAGGCGGTGCCGCCGGGGGTGGCCGCCGCGCGGGCGCTGTTGCCGCCGCACCTGCGGCCGACCGAGCTGGCCCTGCCGAGCCTGGGCGAGCTGTCGCTGGAGAGCGAGTCGCGCTCGGTCGAGTCGACGGACCCGAAGATTCGGGGGCCCCGGGCCGCTGGGGCGTCGGCGCGGCACGAAGCGCCGGGGGCGTCTGCTGTCGGGGCGCCCACGCCCGCGGTGCCGCCGCGTCCGACGACCGCGTTGGCGAATGCTCGGGCGGTGCATGCGTCGGGGCCGGATCCACAGACCGGCGGGTCGTTTCCTCGCACCGGCGTGGTGGTGATGCCCGCGGTGTCGGTGCCCGCTCCCTCGGGGGATGCCGACGCGTCGCCGCGCACCGCCTCCGTCGCTCACGAAGAGGCCGCCGCGCCTCGGTGGGCGGAGGCGGACGACGACGCTTCGTTCCAGGACGAGGACTTCGACGCGCGGGACGCTGCCTCCGGCCCGGCTCCGGCGGACAGCGAGCCTTCGGTCGAGGTGGCGTCTTGGGCGAGTGACGAAGATGCGCCCGCGGAGGATTCGGCCGAGATGGAGGCCGATGCGTCACCCGCTTTGGGGCTGACGTTGTCGCGGACGTCCGCGACGATGATGGCGGCCGTGCCCGCGCCTCCAGCGCCTGCGTTGGGGAGGCCGCACGACGGTGCGTCGCCGCCCGCGGACAGCGAGGCCGCGTCACACGCGGAGGGCCCGTCGCGCGAACCGCCGCCGTTTCATACGGAAGGTGCCTCGCCAGCGCTGGCGGCGGTGGCCCACGCGGAGGGCGCTTCACGCGGTGTGTCCTCGCCAGGGATGCCGGCGGCGCCGCACGCGGAGGGCTCCGCGCGGGGCCTGTCCTCGCCAGGGATGCCGGCGGTGCCGCACGCGGAGGGAGCGCCGTCGCGAACCGCTTCCGCGGTGATTCCGGCCGCGCCTCCGCCGCCGCCCGGCGCGACGCCGTCACGGGCCGTGCCCGCGCTCGTCGCGGCCTCGTCGAGATCGAGCTCCGGGATGCTGCCCGCCGTGTCCCCGCCGCAAGGCGCGACACCTCCCCGGTCGACCTCCTCGGTGGCGACGCCCGCCGCTTCGCCGAACTCCCGGGGTGTGCCGGCCGTCCCCGCCGCCTGGGCGGACCCGCATGACGCCGCGCCCCTCGCGGACGCGACGCCCGCGCAGGGCGGACAGGCCCTCTCCCCGGAGGACGAGGCCGCTGCCTTCCCCGAGCCTGAAGCCCCTGCTCACGGCGAGGACGCGCACGACGCGCCCGCGGCGGACATGCCCGTCCTCTCCACCGACGACGTGAGCCATGAGGACCCCGTGGCGAGCATCGCCGACGTGGACACGCACCCGCGCATCCATCGCCCATCGCGGACCGAGCGCCATGACGACACGCAGCCGCGCGTCTCGCACTACAGCGACACCGACCCGCGCGTCACCCGGCACGACGAGACGCAGCCGCGGGTGGTGTTGGAGGCCGGGCTCTTGAACGACGTGGGGCGCTCCGACGACGAGGAGGAGCGGTCCGGCGTCTCTCGTCCCCGGACACAATCCCGCCGGGTCCGGACGTCTTCGCCGGGGATGGCGCCAGCCGGAGCCCGGAGGGCGGGGTCTGCCTCCGCGGTGCGCCCCGCCCCCGCGCCCGTCGAGTCCTCCGTGGAGGAGGACGAGGACGAGGACGTCCGCGTCTCCATCCCCGCGAGCGAGGAGACCCGCCGCACGACGATGCCCGTGCGGCCGGAGACGCGCTCGGCCGAGCGCCTCGCGAAGGAAGAAACCCGCCGCACGGCGATGCCCGAGCGCCCCGCGAAGCGCGGCAAGGGCCCCTTGTTCGCCGTGCTGACCTTGCTGGTCCCGGTGGCGGGAGGGGCGTTCTTCCTGAGCCCTCCCGAGCTCCGCGAGCAGCTGCTCAGCCGCGTGACGGGCCAGCCTTCGCAGGAAGGGCCTCCGCCGGCCCAACCCATCACCCCGACGAAGCCTCAGGGGACGCTCGCGGCCCTGGGCGCGAACGAGAAGGGGGCGCCCGCGGGCACCGAAGACCCCGCTCAGGCTCCGGGGGCCACCGCGCCAGGGACCCCGGGCGGCGAGAAGCCCGCGCAGCAGGGCACCACGCCTCCAGGGAGTGACGGGCTCGACGACTCCTTCCTCGCGCCGCTGGACGGTCCTGCTGGCACGGACGCGTCCACGAAGCGCGCGGCCGTCCGCAAGGTGCGAACCGCCGCCCGGAGCCGGCCGCTCACCACGCTGGAGAAGGAGTGGCGGGAGACGAACGCGCTCTTCAACAAGCTCAACTCGGAGCACTCGTGCGTGGTGTTGGGGCTCTGGTGCACGCGCTACGCCGAGGTGAAGAGCGAGGTGGAGGCCGCGGGCACCACGGATGACCCGGAGGCCCTGCGCAAGGTGCGCGCGATGAAGCGCTTCCTGCTGCAGAAGCAGAAGGAGCTGTACTAGTCCCGTGGAGCCGCTGCTCTCCACCCGGGCGCTGGTCGCGGGCTATGGGTCGCGTCCCATCCTGCACGGGGTGGAGTGCGAGGTGCGTCCGGGCGAGCTGTGGGCGGTGCTCGGCCCCAACGGCACGGGCAAGAGCACGCTGCTGCGCGCGGCGCTCGGCATGGGGCCCTGGACGCGGGGCGAGGTCCAACTGCTGGGGCGGGCGCGCGGTGACTGGGCGCCCCGCGCGCTGGCGCAGAAGGTCGCCTGGGTGCCGCAGACGTTCGAGTCCGCCGAGGGCTTCAGCGGCCTGGAGCTGGTGTTGATGGGCCGCAGCCCGCACCTGGGGTTGTGGGGCCTTCCGTCGGCGGGGGACGTGGCGCTGGCGCACGAGGTGCTGACAGAGCTTGGCATTGACCACCTGTCGGAGCGGCCCGCCGAGGCGCTGTCGGGGGGCGAGCGCCGCATGTTGATGCTGGCCCGGGGGCTGGTGCAGCGCCCCGAGCTGCTCCTGCTCGACGAGCCCACCGCCTTCCTGGATGTGGCCCATCAGGTGGGCGCGTTGGACCGCGTGCGCGCGCGCGTCGACGCGGGCCTGGGCGCGGTGGCGGTGCTGCACGACGTGAACCTCGCCGCGGCCTTCGCCACCCACGTGTTGCTGCTCCGGGACGGGCGTGTGCTCGCGCGAGGCCCTTCGGCCGAGGTGCTGGAGCGCGGCGCCTTGGAGGTGCTCTACGGCCTGCCCATGGAGACCGCGCTCGCTCCCTCGGGCGCCCGTCTCTTCGCGCCGCGAGCGCCGCCTCGCTGAGCGAAGCCCTTCTTCACCTTCCGGCGCCGGAGAGTTGACCGGGCCCGCCGGGCGCGAAAGCCTGAAGCCACGCCATGTCTCGCTACGCCATCGCCATCTTCGCCAGCGCCTTCCTCCTGTTCGGCGTGCAACCGCTGGTGGGGCGTTACTCGCTGCCCTGGTACGGCGGAACGCCCGGGGTGTGGACGGCGTGCATGCTGTTCTTCCAGGCGGTGCTGCTGGGCGGCTACGCGTACTCGCATGGGCTCGCGTCCCGGCTGGCGCCCCGCACCCAGGCGCGGGTCCACCTGGGGCTGCTCGCGGTGGCGGTGGTGCTGCTGGGCGCCCGCGCGTTGCTGTCGGGCTCCCCGGTGGCGCCCGGGCCCGAGTGGCGGCCCGAGGGCACCGCGTTCGCCGTGCCCCGCCTGCTGGCGATGCTGGCGGCCACCATCGGCCTGCCCTTCTTCGTGCTCAGCACCACCGGGCCGCTGTTGCAGTCCTGGTTCGCCCGCGCGCGGCCGGGCCGCTCGCCGTATCCGCTGTACGCGCTGTCCAACGCGGGCTCGCTGCTGGCGCTGCTGGGCTACCCGTTCCTGCTCGAGCCCTGGGTGGGGCGCGGCGCGCAGGCCTGGGCCTGGGGCGTGGGCTTCGTCTTCTTCGCCGGCGCCTGCGCGGTGTGCGCGCTGGAGGTGATGAAGCAGCCCGCGGAGGTGCCCGCGCCCGCCACGGCGGCCTCGCCCGTCACCGCCACGCCCGTGACGGAGGACATTGGAAGCGGCGAGTCGGGAGCACCTCCCACGGCGCGCGCCATGATGAAGTGGCTGGGGCTGAGCACCTGCGCCTCGGTGCTGCTGCTGGCGACGACGAACCAGCTCACCCAGGACGTGGCCGCGGGCCCGTTCCTCTGGGTGCTGCCGCTGGCCGTCTACCTGCTGACCTTCATCCTCGCCTTCTCGCGGGAGTCCTTCTACTCGCGCACCGTCTACGCCGTGCTGCTCATCGCCTCGGGAGCGGGCGTGGCGCACGCGCAGACGCAAGGGCCCCAGTCCTCGCTGGTGCTCCAGCTCGTGGCCTACTCCGGCGCGCTCTTCGCCGGAAGCATGGTGTGCCACGGCGAGCTGTACCGGCTGCGCCCCGCGCCCCGGCACCTCAGCGCCTTCTACCTGTGGGTCTCCGTGGGCGGCGTACTGGGCGGGCTGCTCATCAGCGTGCTCGCGCCCGCGCTCTTCACCGCCTACTGGGAGTACCCGCTGTCCCTGGGCGCCTGCTGCGTCGTGGCCCTGGTGGGCATGGCGAAGCAGGCGGGGGCGGACGCGACGCGGACGCAGCGGCTGCAGCAGGTCCTCCGCGGCGCCATGCTGCTGCTGGTGGCCGGACACCTGACGTACACCATGGCCCGCGAGCAGGGCCGCGCGCGCTTCGCCTCGCGCAACTTCTTCGGCGTCGTGCGGGTGATGGAGCAGGGCATCGGGGACCCGGAGCACCACCGCTTCAGCCTGCTGCACGGCGCCATCACCCACGGCTTCCAGCACGTGGCGCCCGCGCGCAAGTCCGTGGCCACCACGTACTACACGCCGGAGGCGGGCCTGGGGCTGGCCATCGCCGAGCAACGCCGCCTGCGCGAGGCCCTGGGCCTGCCGCCGGGGCTGCGCGTGGGCGTGCTGGGGCTGGGCGTCGGCACGAGCGCGGCGCTGCTCCAGGCCGGGGACACCGGCCGCTTCTATGAAATCGACCCCGCGGTCATCGCCCTGGCGCAAGGGCAGGGCGGCTACTTCTCCTACCTGCGGGACACGGCGGCGACGGTGGAGCTGGTGGAGGGCGACGCGCGCATCTCCCTGGAGCGCGAGCTGGAGGCGGGGGCGCGGGGCTTCGACGTGCTCGCGCTGGACACCTTCTCCTCGGACGCCGTGCCGGTCCACCTGCTCACCCGGGAGGCCGTGGCGCTCTACCGCGCGCACCTGGCGCCCCACGGCGTGCTGGCGATGCACATCAGCAACGTGCACCTGGACCTGGTGCCGCTGACGCTGTCGCACGCGCGGGCGCTGGGGCTGCACGCGGCCCTGGTCGTCAACGAGACGAAGGGGGACGCGCTGCGCAGCAACTGGATGGTGCTGAGCCCGGACCGCGAGTTCTCCTGGGGGCCCACCTTCACGCGGGCCACCTCGCGCGTGCGCAGGCTGGGCCTGCGGGGCGAGCCGGACTTCACCTGGACGGACGAGAAGAGCAGCGTGCTGCACGTGCTCCGCCGGGGCACCGGGCCGGCCCCGAGCGTGAAGGACGTGGAGGCCGCCTCCGGCCCCTCCGCCCCCGTCACCGCCGAGCCCGCCGCGCAGTGACTCCGGAAGTCCCTAGCCCGGCGGCCAGCCGAGCGGGCGTCCCGCCAGCAGGTGCAGGTGGATGTGGAACACCGTCTGGCCGGCGTGGGCGTGGGTGTTCATCACCACCCGGTAGCCGTTGCTCGGGGAGGCGTGGCCGCGCTGCTCGGCCACCTTGGCGGCGGCGGTGAACAGGTGCCCCACGACGGCGCGGTCCTCCGGCGCGATGTCGTTCACCGTGGCGATGTGCTTGCGGGGGATGAACAGCACGTGGGTGGGCGCCTGGGGGTTGATGTCCTCGAACGCCAGGCACTCGTCGTCGCGGTACACCACCTTGGCGGGGATGAGCCCATCGCGAATCTTGCAGAAGAGACAGTCGGACATGTTTTCCGGCTTACCAGCCGCTGCGGGCCTGGGGAATGGGCTCGGCGGGCTTCCGTTGCCTGCCCGAAGCCACGGCCCCCCAGCCCCGGTGGGGCGGGCATGCCCCGGTCCTCCCTCTTGCCCTCCCCATCGTTGAGGCGCCAAGGAAGGCCGTCCCCGCAAAAGGGCCCACCGGTGATATCCACGGGCTGACGATGAAATCCATCCGCATCTCCCAACTGCTCGAGGACCACGACTACGACCTGCGGCTGGTGCTCGTCGCCGGCCGGAGCGGGTTGGCGCGGACCGTGGTGTCCTCGCGCATCCAGAAGCCGGGGCTGGCGCTGGCGGGCTTCACCGAGCACCTCCATCCGCACCGGGTGCAGGTCTTCGGCAATACGGAAATTTCGTACCTGGCCACCCTGCCGGAGCAGCGGCAGGTGGATGCGCTGGCGCAGCTCTTCGCCGAGGAGGAGCTCGCGTGCGTCGTGGTGACCAAGGACCTGGAGATTCCCCAGGCCCTCGTCTCCGCCTGTGAGGGCGCGGGGCTGGCGCTGATGAAGACGCCGCTCCTGTCCAGCGAGTTCATCATGCGGGTGCAGACCTTCCTGGAGGAGGCGCTCACCGAGTCCAGCAGCCTTCACGGGGTGTTGATGGACGTGTTCGGCGTGGGCATCTTGCTGCTGGGCAAGAGTGGCATCGGCAAGAGCGAGATTGCCCTGGACCTGGTGATGCGGGCCCACCGCCTGGTGGCGGACGACATCGTGGACGTCACCCGCCGCAAGGGGGCCGTCTACGGTGCTGGCAACCCCGTCATCAAACATCACATGGAGATTCGCGGCCTGGGCATCATCAACATCAAGGACCTGTTCGGCGTCGCCGCGGTCCGCGAACAAAAGAAAATCGAGCTGGTCATCGAGCTCCAGGAGTGGGACCCCCACCAGGAGTATGACCGCCTGGGCGTGGAGGACCGCCACCTGCAGATTGTGGGGGTGGACATCCCCCTGTCGGTGGTGCCCGTTCGTCCGGGCCGCAACATGGCGACCATCATCGAGGTCGCGGCCCGCAACCAGTTGCTAAAGCTACAGGGACACCACTCGGCGAGAGAGTTCGCCGAGCGGCTCAATCGGGCCATCGCCGAAGGGGCGATGCGCCGCACCCTGGGAGAAGAGGTCGAGTGACCGCCCCCGCGAAACAAATCGTCATCATCACCGGCATGTCCGGCTCCGGAAAGTCCACCGCCATCCGCGCGCTGGAGGATTCCGGCTTCTTCTGCATCGACAACCTGCCGGTGCTGTTGCTGCCCAAGCTCACGGAGCTGGCCGGTGGCGGCCACTTCGAGCGCATGGCGCTGGTGGTGGACGTCCGCGAGGGCGTCTTCCTCAAGGACGCGCCGCGCATCCTCGCCGAGGTCCGCCGCGCCGGGCACCAGGTGGAGGTCCTCTTCCTGGACTCCAGCGACGACAGCCTCATCCGCCGCTTCAGCGAGACGCGCCGCCGCCACCCGCTGGCGCCCAACGGCACCGTCGCCGAGGGCATCAAGGCGGAGCGCCAGGCGCTGCGGGACTTGCGCGAGCTGGCTGACCAGGTCATCGACTCGTCCACGCTCAACGTGCATGACCTGAAGCGCATGGTGCAGGCCCGCTTCAGCCCGGAGCCCGCCGCCGGCCCCAGCCTGTCCATCATGTCCTTCGGCTACCGCTACGGCGTGCCGCCGCAGGCGGACCTCGTCCTGGACGTGCGCTTCCTGCCCAACCCGTACTTCGTCCCGGAGCTGAAGGGGCTGACGGGCAAGGTGCCCAAGGTGGCCGCCTACGTGCTGGACCGGGAGGAGACGCAGCAGTTCCTCGAGAAGGTCGTGGACCTCTGCCGCTTCCTCTTCCCCCGCTACCAGAAGGAGGGGAAGGCGTATCTCACGGTGGCCCTGGGCTGCACCGGCGGCAAGCACCGCTCCGTCGCCATCGCCGCCGAGCTCACCCGGCGCCTGACGGACGCGGACACCCGCGTCCAGCTCTGGGACCGGGACATCGAGAAGGAATAGCGCTGCGAAATTGCAATGCACATGCGTTGCAATCCGCTCCAGTCAAATGACAGACAGAAAGTCTGTTGGGTTTTGAAGGGGATGGGGTTGAATTCCCGTCCCCTTCCCACTGGAGCCTTTCATGCAAGTCTTCAAGTCCGCCGTCTGGTTTTGTGCCGCCGTGTCCCTGGCCGCCTGCGGGGCCCCCGAGGAGTCCGCCGGGGAGGAGTCGCTGGCGCAGCAGGACGCGGCGCTGACCACCGGCACCACGCAGGGCTGCACGTACTCCATCACCTCCACCACGGTCCCCGGCACCGTGCCGCCGCGGTACAGCGTGTCGGTGACGCGCGCGGCGTCCAGCACGTGCCCCTGGCCCGAGGCGAGCGTGACGTTGGATTCGGGCTCCTACGTCTTCCCCGCCCGGGCGCTCCTGGCGAACAGCCTCGGCATCGCGGTGACGTACACCGGCAAGTACTCGCCCAGCGGCAGCGCCCCCGTCTCCTGCGGCGTGCGTCACCTCCACCCGGAGACCCTGGCGGTGGTGCGCAGCGAGGGCATCGCGGTGTTCCTGGGCTCGGGCAACATCAACAGTTGCCACCTGGACCAGACGGACGGCGGCGCGACGCTGGTCGTCTACGGGACGAAGGGGGGCCGCCTCTACGGCGAGACGGGCAGCGGCAGCAACTACGTCGCCACCTATTACGACTTCTTCACCAGCACCACGCCGCCCGTCTTCTACGCCTACTGAGCAGGGGCGCTCGCGACACCTGGCTCACGGGTGCGCGCCCACGGTGAGGTCGACGTCCCTGGCCGCCCCGGCGCGCAGCACCTTGGCGTGCACCGTCTGGCCCACACGTTCTGGCGGAAGCTGCGCGACCAGGTCATCCACCTCTCGCAAGGGCTGACCTTCCAGCGTGAGCAGCGTGTCACCCGGATGCAGCCCCGCCTCCTCGGCCGGGCCCTCCGGCTCCACGCTCGCGACCTTGAGGCCGCCTGAGGTGCCATGGGCCTTCGCGAGCTTCTCCGGCAGCCGGACGGGGATGGCCCCCATCCCCAGGTAGCCGCCCGACGCGGGGGTGGGCGCCTTCGGGGAAGGGGCCTCCTCGGGGCTGGGCGGCGACTTCTTCACGCCTGCCTTCGGCCCTCCAGCCTTCTGCAGTCGCAGGCGCGTCGCGGCGGGGGGCCGCCCCACGCCACCGCCGTGCGTCGCCATGGACATGCCTTCGCGCAACCGCTCCTTGAAGCCCTCGGCCACGCCTCCCTGCGCCGGCGCTCCACCCGCTTCACCGCGCAGCAACCGCTGACGTGCGGCGGCGGGGGGCCGCCCGACGCCGCCATGGGTCGCCAGGAACATGCTCTTGCGCAGTCGCTCTTGGAAGGACTCGGCTCCCCCCTTCTTCGCGAGCTTCCGGAGCAGCCGCCCGGTGAGCAGTCCAATGCCCAGCAGCCCGAGGAGGGAGCTCCCCGGCTGCTCCTTCAGCTTTTTCTGCGCGGCGTTGAGTAACTCCTCCATCGTCGCTTCCTGGAGATAGAAGGCGGTGTCCTGGAGAACGCGGCTGCCCCCTTCGAGCACGGGCCGCGTCAGCACGGTCGGCAGCCGCCTGGCCGCGACCGTGAGGAGCTTGGCTCCGGACTGCGCGAAGTGGGCGATGAGCGCCTCCCGCCGCGCGTGGAGCAGCTCCATTTCTTCCCGCGCTTGTTCAGCCTCGGGGAGCGTCTCTTGCTGGACGCGCCTGCGCGTGTTTCCCCCGTTCGAGATTCCTTTGACCGAAGCCATGGGTGCCCACACCCCTGACACACACGCGTGCCAGACGCGCAGGTGTGTCCTTGGCAAACGTAGACACGACCGGTGGCGAAGTTCAGGGCGCTGAGGCGGCCCCGCCCCTGCCACGTCGACCTGCCTCCGCCCGGGCGATGGGCAGAAGGGCGCCATTCCCGCCGCGCCCCATCGACCAGGCATCTCCAGCCGGCCCCTCTCCGTGCCGCTCCTCGCTGGGCATGGGGCGGGCGGTGACGCCACCTTCGCGTCTTGCCGCTGGGCACGGAGCGGCGGATGCCAAAGCTTTGAATCAAGACAGGTGGAGCGATGGCGCAGAAGGGTGGCATCAGCGGTGGAGGGTTCCTCGAAGGCATCACCAGCCTCGTGACGAAACTGACGGAGCTCGCGGAGAAGGGCGAACAGCTCCAACGCTCCGGAGAGCTCGGGACCTCCGACTCGGGGCTCAAGGGCGTCTATGGCTTCAACCTCCGGATTGGAGGCGGCGCGCCCGGTCAACCGAGCGGCGCGCCGCGCGTGGAGCCCTTCGGGAACATCCGGCAGGACCCGCAGACCGGCAAGGCGGTCGTCCACCCCATCCGCGAGCCCCTGGTGGATGTCTTCGAGGAGGGGCCGGACGTGCTGGTGGTGGCCGAGCTGCCAGGGGTCGACCGCGAGGACATCTCGCTGGAGCTCCGCGAAGACATCCTGACCCTGCACGCCGAGCACGGAGCGCTCAAGTACCACAAGGAGGTCCTGCTCCCCCGGCGCTTCACCCGCCGGCAGATGCACACGCGCTGCCGCAACGGCGTCCTCGAGATTCGCCTCGAGGGCAAGGAGGAGCGCCGCTCGTGAGTGTCGCGACCCGGGAACATCCGCGGACGCTGCGCGCCGCCGAGGCCCTCGGCAAGGACCTGGGCCGTGGCCTCGCTCGCATGGACCCCGCCGACATGCAGCGGCTGGGGGCGCACATCGGCGACATCGTCACGCTGTCCGGCAAGCGCCGCAGCGCGGCCAAGGTGATGCCCTCCTACCCGGACGCCCGGGGGCGCGGAATCCTCCAGATTGATGGTGTCACCCGGGCCAACACCGGGGTGCAGTTGGACGAGCCGGTGACGCTGACCCTGGCCCCCGCCCGGCACGCCGAGAAGGTCGTGTTGGCGCCCCTGGAGTTCACCCCCTCGCAGCGAGATCTGGCCTACATCGGCACGCTGCTGGACGGGCTGCCGGTGGTGAAGGGAGACCGGGTCCGGGCGCTGCTGTTCGGCAGCCGCACGGCCGACTTCCGCGTCGTCGAGACCGCTCCGATGGGGGCGGTGGTGATTCACCCCAACACCCTGCTGGAGGTCGCCAAGGCGCCGGAGAAGGAGAAGGTGACGCACGAGCGGGCGCGCGCCGTCAGCTACGAGGACGTGGGAGGGCTGAAGCGGGAGCTGGGCCGCATCCGCGAAATCGTGGAGCTGCCGCTGCGCTATCCGGAGGTGTTCGAGCGCCTGGGCATCGATGCCCCCAAGGGGGTGCTGCTGTATGGCCCGCCGGGCTGCGGCAAGACGCTGATTGCCCGGGCGGTGGCCCACGAGACGGCGGCGGCGTTCTTCACCATCACCGGCCCGGAAATCATGCACAAGTTCTACGGAGAGAGTGAGGCCCACCTCCGGCAGATCTTCGACGAGGCCCAGCGCAAGGCCCCGGCCATCATCTTCGTGGACGAGATAGACGCCATCGCTCCCCGGCGCGAGAACGTGCAGGGCGAGGTGGAGAAGCGCGTGGTGGCGCAGCTGCTGTCACTGATGGACGGCCTGGCCCAACGCCGGCACGTCATCGTGCTGGCGGCCACCAACATCCCCAACGTGCTGGACCCGGCGCTGCGTCGCCCGGGACGGTTCGACCGGGAAATCGCCATCTCCATCCCGGACCGCACGGCGCGCAATGAAATCCTCGCCATCCACAGCCGGGGCATGCCGTTGGCGGAGGACGTGGACCTGGACCACCTGGCGGCCGTGACGCACGGCTTCGTGGGCGCGGACCTCCAGGCCCTATGCCGCGAGGCCGCGATGCTCTGCCTGCGCCGGCTGATTCCCCAAATCGACTTCGCCTCGGCCGAGATTCCCTACGACGCGCTGATGCAAATCCAGGTGACGATGGCCGACTTCCAGGCGGCGCTGCACGAGGTGGGGCCCTCGGCGATCCGCGAGGTGTTCGTGGAGACACCGGACGTGGGCTGGAAGGACGTGGGCGGACTGGGGCAGCTCAAGCAGCGGCTCGTCGAGGCGGTGGAGTGGCCGCTCCGCTACCCCGAGGCGTTCGCGCGGGCCAAGGTCCGCCCTCCCAAGGGCGTGCTGCTGAGCGGGCCCCCCGGCTGCGGCAAGACGCTGATGGCCAAGGCCGCCGCCCGCGAGAGCCAGGTCAACTTCATCTCGGTCAAGGGCCCGGCGCTGCTCAGCAAGTTCGTGGGGGAGTCCGAAAGGGGCGTGCGCGAGACCTTCCAGAAGGCCCGTCAGGCGGCCCCCTGCATCATCTTCTTCGATGAGATCGACTCGCTCGTGCCGACGCGGTCCTCCGGAGGGATGGACGAGCGCGTCTCGGAGCGGGTCGTCAGCCAGTTCCTGTCGGAGATGGATGGCATCGAGGAGCTGAACGGCGTGCTGGTGCTCGCGGCCACCAACCGCCCGGACCTGCTCGACCCCGCGCTGCTGCGCCCGGGACGCTTCGACCTGCTCGTCGACGTGCCGCTGCCGGACCGCGAGGCGCGGCGCGAAATCTTCCAGGTCCACCTGCGCGACAAGCCGCTGGCGAAGGACCTCGACCTGGACGTGCTCGCCGCGCGCAGCGAGTCCTTCTCCGGCGCCGACATCCAGGCCGTGTGCAACCAAGCCGCCTGGGAGGCCGTGCGCCACGTCATCCGCGGCAAGGGAAAGCGCCTCGTCATCACCTCCGAGGGCCTGCTCAAGGCGCTCCATGGACACAAGGAGGCACGCCGGTCATGAGCGCTCACGGCCATCAAGCCCTGTACGTCTATGGCTTCACGCGGGCAGGGGCGGTGGAGCACCTCTCCGCTCCCGGCGTCAGCGGCGCCGCCGACGTGCGGACGCTGAAGCTGGGGGGCCTCGCGGCCATCTACAGTCCTCTGTCGATGGAGGAGTTCCTGGGGCCGGAGGGCGCGGACCCCACCCAGGACCTGGAGTGGGTGGCGCCCCGGGCGGTCCGGCACGAGCATGTGCTCGAGGAGGTGATGCAGGACTCGCCGGTGCTTCCGGTGAGCTTCGGGGCGATCTTCTCCTCACCGCGAGCGCTGTCCGAGGTGGTCGACGCCCACCGGCGACGGATTTCCCAGTTCCTCGACGACATCGCCGACAAGGAGGAGTGGGCCGTCAAGGTCTACGCCAACGCCCCGCGCCTGCGCGCGCACCTGGAGCAAGCGCCCGAGTTCCGTCAGCGCCTCCAGCACCTCCCCGAGTCTCCCGGCGCGCGCTACTTCCACGAGAAGAAGCTGCAGCGCGAGCTCGACGTGCGCAGCCGCGACGAGGGCCGGCGTCTGGCCGCGCACATCCGCGAGGAGCTCGCCCCGGGGGCCACTTCGGTGAAGCCCCTGCGCCTGGCGGACCGCGGGCTCTCGGGCCGGCAGGACGACATGGTGCTGAACTCCGCGTTCCTGGTGCGCTCTGGACAGGTGCGGCGATTCAACCAGCGCGTGCGGCAGCTCGCGGCCCGGTATCAGCCTCAGGGTTTGACCGTGGAGGCGACCGGCCCCTGGCCTCCCTACAGCTTCTGTCCCAGCCTGGAGGAGCCGTCGTGAAGTCCCTCGTCTACGGGGTCCTGGACGCACGGGCGGCAACGCAGGAGGCACTGCCGCCGGGGCTGAACCATGCGCCGCTGATGGCGGTGAAGCACGGCGACCTGGCCGCGGCCATCTCGCCGGTGGCGGAGGAGCTGGCCGCCTCGGCCGGCATCGAGCAGGCGCTGGAGTTCGCCCGGGTGGTCGAGCAGCTGCACCGCCGGCTGCCGGTGCTGCCCATGCGCTACGGCTGCTTCGTGCATCACCCCGAACAGGTGGTGGAGTTCCTGCGCCGCTACGAGCGGCAGTTCTGGGACGCGCTGGCCCAGGTGGCGGGCTGCGACGAGATGGGGCTGCGCATCCTGTTCCAGGCGTCGGAGGGGGTGGAGCCCCCGGAGCAGGCAGCGGCGCCCGCCGGGTCGGACGCCCCGACTCGAGGGCGGGCCTACCTGGACAACCGGCGTCGCTTCTATTCGCGGCAGACCCGGATGGAGCGCGCTGCCCGGCGCATGGCGGAGCGGGCGCAGGCGGCCTTCTCCGGGCTGTTCGTCCGCTCCAACTGGGACCAGGCCGCTCGCCCAGACGGGCAGCTGCTCTCCATGGCCTTCCTGGTGGAGCGGCCCAGGCTCGCCGAGTTCCGGCGGGCCTTCCTTCGATTCCAGCAAGACTGCCCCGGCAAGGTGATGTGCAGCGGCCCGTGGCCCCCCTACGGCTTCGTGGCCGACCTGGCAAAGCCCGCCGTGGCGGCCCTCGCCGAGCTGGAGCACTTGCAAGAGAAAGGATGAATACGTCATGGCCAATGTCTCAACTACGACCGGAAACTCCTCGCTGGGGGATGTCATCGACCGGATCCTGGACAAGGGAATCGTGGTCGATGCCTGGGTGAAGGTCTCGCTGGTCGGCATCGAGGTGCTCTCCATCGAGGCACGCGTCGTCATCGCCTCGGTCGAGACCTACCTCAAGTACGCCGATGCCATCGGCCTCACCGCCGCCGCGGCTGCGCCTGCCGCGGTCTGAACCTCCTCCTGAACGGGAAAGGACAACGTCATGCCACGCGCCAAGACTCGACATGAGAAGGCCACCCCGGAGGGACGCTATCTGTACGCGGTGGTCCCGATGGAGGCGGTCGACTCGCTGAACCTCGACACTCCCGGCATCGAAGGTGCGGATGTGCACCCGGTGATGTCCGGGAGGTTGGCGGCCATCGTCAGCGATATCGAACCGCAGACGCTTCGACCGGAGCGCAAACTCCTCCGCGCCCACAGCGCGGTGCTGGGCCAGGTGATGGACCAGGCGCCGATGCTGCCGGTCGCGTTCGGCATCATCGCCAGCAGCGAGCGGGAGGTCCGGAACCTGCTGGCCGAGCACGTGGACGACTTCCTCACGCAGCTCCACGCGGTGAAAGGGAATGTGGAGCTGGGCCTCCGCATCCGGCTTCGCGACCCCGATGCGTTCGGGTACTACGTCCAAGCCCTCCCCGAGCTCAAGGCGATGCGGGACGACCTCTACCGTGAGGGAGAACCCTCACGCGAAGAGAAGATCGAACTGGGAAAGTCCTTCGTCGGCCTGCTCAACGACTTCCGTGAGGCCACCGCCGACAAGGTGCTGGATGGAATCAAGTCCGTGGCCAGCCAGACCGTGGTCAACGAGCCGCGCAATGAGTCGGAGGTGGTGAACCTGTCCGCGCTGGTACCCCACAAGAAGGTCGGCGCTTTCAACACGGCCGTGAAGAAGCTGGGCGCGTCGCTGCCCGAGAACTTCCAGGTGGACGTGACCGGCCCCTGGCCGCCGTACAACTTCACCCAGCTGAGAATCCACTTCGAGGAGGTGGAGGAGGCAGCGCAGGGGGCGCCTTGATTGTCCTGGACGACATCTTGATGGCCCCTGTCCGGAGCATCGCGTGGATCTTCCGTTCGGTGCACAAGGCCGTGCAGGACGAACAGTCCAACGAGGAGTCCGACCTCCGCGCCCGCCTGAGCGACCTGTACCGGGAGCTCGAGCGCGGCGAAATCACGGAGGAGCAGTTCGACGCGCAGGAGTCGAAGCTGCTCGACCGCTTGGACGCGTTGAAAGCGCAGGAGGAGGCAGGGGCTGGAGGTAGGAAGCGATGAACGGGCAGGCGACGACACCCGAGGCCGCGCAGGAGCGCGCCTCGTTGTTGGAGCTGCTGGACCGGGTACTCAACAAGGGCGTGGTCATCAGCGGTGACCTGGTGATTTCGGTGGCCGACGTGGATCTCATCTATGTGGGCCTGCGACTGCTGCTGACCTCGGTGGAGACGGCGCTGGAGGTGGGCTCCCTTCCCGAACATCCGCAGCGCTTGCACTGAGGAAGGGAGAGCCATGGCAGTCGAAGGCGCACCACAAGCCGTGGAGGAACTCGCCCGGGCGTTGGAGCCGGCGAAGCCGCCCAGGCTGGAGCTGGACGAGGAGAACGTCCAGGCCGGGCTGGTGCAACTGGTGCTCGCCGTCGTCGAGCTCATCCGCCAGTTGTTGGAGCGTCAAGCGTTGCGCCGGATCGACGCCGGCTCCCTCAGCGAGGAGCAGATTGAGAGGCTGGGCGTCACCTTCCTGCGCCTGCAGGAGCAGATGGATGTCTTGAAGAAGCAATTCGACCTGACGGACGAGGACCTGAACCTGGACCTCGGGCCGCTGGGCACGACGCTGTGAGGCTGGCCAAGCAGCGGACAGAGAGCGAGGAGCCATGGCCCAGATCGACGAACACCCGACGCCGCCCCCTCAGCGACACTACCCGCCCACCTCGACCCGCAGCAGCTCCGTGGCCGACATCCTGGAGCGGGTGCTGGACAAGGGCATCGTCATCACCGGGGACATCAAAATCAATCTGACGAACGTCGAGCTGCTGACCATCCAGATTCGACTGATTATCTGCTCGGTGGAGCGGGCGCAGGAGATGGGCCTGGACTGGTGGACGACCAACCCCAACTTCAGCTCCCGTGCGCGGCAACAGCTCTCGGCGGCTCAAGCGCCCGTGGCGGCTCCGGCCCCACGTGTTGCGCCCAGAGCCGCCACCACGACCCGGCGCGCGCCCAGGGCCAAGAAGGTGTAGGGACGCACCGCGCTGTCGGAATACGCGGTTGATTGGGACCCAGGTCGGCACAGGGATTGGCGCTGCGAAATTGCGCTGCCAATGTGTTGCAGTTTGCTTCAGTTGAATGGCGGACACGGACTCTGTCAGCTTTTGGGGAGGTGGGGACAAGTCCCCATCCTCTCCGTATCGGAGTCCCGACATGCAAGTCTTCAAGTTCGCCGTGGGGTTGTGCGCCGCCGTGTCCTTGTCTGCCTGTGGTGCCCCCGAAGAGCCCGTCGAGCAGGAGGCGCTGGCGCGGCAGGAGTCCACGCTCGTGACGGGCACGACGCAGGGCTGCACGTTCACCATCTCCGCGGTGCCGGTGCCCGGGTCCATGCCGCCGCGCGAGGACCTCGTCGTGACGCGCGCGGCGTCCAGCACCTGTGCCTATGGCGCGGGCAGCGTGACGCTGGGCGCGTCGTACGGCACCATGTACCGCGCCCTCCTGGCGAACAGCTACGGCGTGGCCACGGCCTACTCGTACAAGCCCACGCCCAGTGGCAGCTCGATGAACCGCTGTCAGGTGAACCACATCGACCCGGCGACGCTCAGCATCGTCCGCTCGACGGACATCGTCGTCATGTACGGAACGCAGCATGTGCAGAGCTGCGCGCTGGACCAGACGGACGGCGGCTCCACGCTGGTCGTCTACGGGACGAAGGGGGGCCCGCTGCCGGGCGAGGTGGGCAACCGCCCCAACTACGTGGCCACGTATTACAACTTCTTCACCAGCACCACGCCGCCTGTCTATTACACCTACTGAGCGGGCCTCGGCGCGAAGGCGCCTCAGCTCGACTCACCCAGGCTGAGGCGCTTGCTGCCCACGCCGTTCTTGTCCGCGAAGGACGCCGTGCGCTCGCGGTTGAGCTGGGCCAGCGCGTCGCGCTCCGACGCGCTGCCCACGTCGGTCCGGTTCTCCAGGGCGAAGATGCCGCCGCTGCCGTGGTGCTGCTGGGCGGACTGGACGGCCTTCTCCAAGTCCCGGGCGGACACCCAGTACTCGCCGTTGACGGGGTCCTTCACGCGGAACAGGTCATCCGACGGGTCGGCCGTCCCGTTGCTGTTGATGCCATCAATGGTGACCCAGTGGAGCTGCCCCGGGCCGCTGCGCTGCTGCTCCGGCGCGAGCGCGCCGTTGAGGATGGCGTTGGAGTCCACCAGCGCCATGCCGAACTGGCCTTCCTTCAGCGCCCGGCCCGTGGCGGCCGCGTCGAAGTCGGCGAAGCCGCCGGTGATTTCGATGCCCAGGCCCCCCAGCGCCGTGGACATCTCCTCCGGCGTGGCGCCGTCATCCAGGTTCACCTCCACCTTCGAGCTCGTGGACCGCGGGCCGCTGACCGCCGCGGCGCTCGCGCGGACGGACTCGCGCTCCTGCTTCTCGCACAGGGTGCCCTTCGTCACGCTGCGGCTCGCACGGCTCAGGAAGGCCAGCGTGGCCTCGCCACAGCCCACGTCCGAGTCCTGCGCGATGACGGAGGCGGTCGGCGACCAGCCCTTGTGGGCCTGGGCCTGCCCCGCCTCGTTCTCGGGGGCCAGGTCGCGCAGGAAGGGCAGGTCGGTGATGCCCATGGCGTCCGGCACGGTGAGCCGGGGCACGCCCCGGGGCGCGGGCTTCGTGTCCTGGAACAGGTCGCGCTCCATGCGGGCCAGCTCGGCGGGCGGCCGAGCATCCTTCAGGATGGGCGCGGCGGGGCCGCCCTGGCCTGGCGACGGGAGCTTCGAGAGTGCCTGACGCACTGAGTTGAGCGTGGTGTTGGCAATCACCGTCATGGCGGACCCCCTCGTGGACTGCGTGCGACTGTTTCCATTATCGGCGGCGTGTGTGTGCGGTTGCGTGTGAATCCTTCATACGCGCAGGAAGTGGCTCGTTTCCCGGTACACTGGCGCCATGGCCAACACCGATGACCGGGGCTCGGGTGCCGATGATTCGCCGGAGCTGTCGACGCAGGTCGTGCCCGCGGATGCGCACGGTGCGCCGCGCGCGGCGGAGCCCTCCTCCTCTCGCGAGGCGTCTGGACAGGCTTCAGCGCGCGGCCCGCTGGGCCAGCGGGTGGGGCGCTTCATCCCGCTGAAGCTGCTGGGGCAGGGCGGCATGGGCGCGGTGTACGCGGCCTATGACCCGGACCTGGACCGGAAGGTGGCGCTCAAGCTGCTGAGCGTCGAGGCGCGGCACGTCGACGAGGAGGGCGGGCGCGTCCGGCTGCTGCGGGAGGCGCAGGCCATGGCGCGCGTCTCCCATCCCAACGTCATCCCCATCTATGAGGTGGGCACGTGGGATGGGCAGGTCTTCTTCACCATGGAGCTGGTGTCGGGCGGCACGCTGGCGGACTGGCGGCGGGAGAAGGTCCGCTCCTGGCGCGAGGTGCTGGCGACGTACCTGCAAGCAGGGCGCGGGCTCGAGGCCGCGCACGCGGCGGGGCTGGTGCACCGGGACTTCAAGCCCGCCAACGTGCTGGTGGGGCGGGATGGGCGCGTCTGCGTCACCGACTTCGGGCTGGCCCGCCCCGTGGACAACCTGCCCCTGGACGAGCAGCCCACGGTGGCGCGCGTGCCCATGTGCTCGGAGATTTCACGGCCGCTGAACGAGCCGCTCACCGAGACGGGCGTCGTCCTGGGGACGCCGCCCTTCATGTCTCCCGAGCAGTTCCGGGGCGAGGCTCTGGACGCGCGCTCGGACCAGTTCAGCTTCTGCGCGACGCTGTACCGGGCGCTCTACAACCAGCGTCCGTTCGACCCGGATGAGCTCTCGCGGGCCGCGAAGGCGCTGCGCTCCGGGGAGGCCGTGGACGCGGGGTCGCTCATCCACGAGCCGCCCGCCGAGCCCCGGGTCCCCGCGTGGGTGCGCCGCGCGGTGATGCGCGGGTTGTCGCTGGAGCCCGAGGCGCGCTTCCCCTCCATGGGGGCGCTCCTGGAGGCGCTGTCCCAGGACCAGCGCCGCGCCAGGGTCCGCAAGGCCGGCGGCATGGCCGTGGCCACGGCGGCCTTGGTGGGCGTGGTGGGCGGCGCGCTGTGGTGGCAGTCCAGCGTCTGCGCGGGCGCGGAGGGGCTGCTCGCGAGCAGCTGGGGGCCCGCCGCGAGGCAGCGCGTGTCCACGGCCTTCTCGGCCACGGGCAGCCCGTTGGCGGAGGACATGGCGGGGCGGGTGGGGCAGGTGCTGGACGCCTACGCGAGCACCTGGGCGCGACAGCACACCGAGGCCTGCGAGGCCACGCGGGTGCACGAGGCCCAACCCGAGGCGCTGTACACCCAGCGCGTCGTCTGTCTGGAGCGGCGCCGCAAGGACCTGCACGCGTTGGTGGACGCGCTGGGGCGCGCGGAAGCGGCGGGCGTGGAGAAGGCGCTGGATGCGGCGTACGCGCTGCCTTCGCCCGAGGACTGCGCGGATGTGGAGGCCCTGGCGAGCCAGCAGCCCCGGCCCTCGGACCCGGCGCTGCGCGCGGAGCTGGAGTCGCTGGAAGGGGGGATGTCGGAGGTGAAGGCGCTGGTGGACACCAGCCGCTATCCCCAAGCGCTGGCGGCGGCGAACGCGCTGGAGTCCCGCGTGCTGGCCGTGCGCTACGCACCATTGATGGCGGAGCTGCGCTTCCACCAGGGGTGGCTCCAGGCCGTGCTGGGCGAGAAGGAGCAGGGCGCCGGCATCCTGGAGCAGGCCGTCTACGACGCCACGGTGGGGCGTGCGGACCGGCTGGAGGTCTCCGTTCTCAACAAGCTGCTCTATGTCGAAGGGGAGCGCGAACGCTTCGAACAGGCCACGCGGTGGGCGCGGCTGGGGCGGGCGACGCTCGAACGGCTGGGCGGCGACGCGGTGCTCCAGGGGGACCTGCTGGTGAACGAGGCCAACCTCGCGCTGATGCAGGGGAAGACCGCGGAGGCCCGCGCTTTGTTGGAGGAGGCCGCGACGGTGCTGACGGACGCCTTGCCCTCCGGACATCCCAAGCGCGCGCGGGTGACCTTCTCGCTGGGCCGGGTGCTGCTGGAGGCCGGCGCCTTCGCGGAGGCCGTGCGCGTCCTGGAAGAGGCGCTGCGGCAGACGGAGGCGGCGGTGGGGCCCCGGCACCTGGACGTGGCGCGGCGTCACCAGGGGCTGTCCATGGCGCTGCGGGAGCAGCGGCAATTCACCCGGGCGCTGGAGCACGCGCGCGCCTCGGTGACGCTGCATCGCGAGCTGCTGGGCGGCGACCATGTGAAGCTGGCGGAGGCGCTCGACGAGGAGGGCATGAGCCTGCTCGCGCTGGGGCGCCACGAGGAGGCGCTGAAGGTCTACGAAGCCGCGCTGGCGGTGAAGCGCGCCCGGTTGGCGCCTGACGACGAGGACCTCCAGTACTCCTACGACGGCGTGGGGCAGGCGTTGCTGGGGCTCGGGCGCACCCTCGAGGCGTTGGAGCCGTTGCGCAAGGCGGTGGCCTTCACGGGCGCGCAAGACGACTCGCTGGGCGAGTCCGGCTTCGCGCTCGCCCGCGCGCTGTGGAAGGAAGGCCAGGGCGCGGAGGCGAGGGCCGAGGCGGCGAAGGCCCGGGAGCGCTTCGCGGCGTCAGGCCGGACGTCCCAGGCCGACGCGGTGCGGGCGTGGTTGGAGGCCCTGCCGCCGGAGGTGAAGGCGAAGCCCGCCCGTGCCTCTCAGCGTCGGCGCCGCTAGCCGTGGCCGGCGATGAGACCTCCCCGTTCCCAGCAGTGAGGAAGCTGCTGGGAACGGGCAGTGCGTTGTTTACGGCGTGGTGAAGAAGGAGCTCAGGGTGTCCGCCAGGTGGAGGGGCAGTTGCTCGACGACGGCGAACGGCTCACGCGTCACGTCCGAGTTGGGGCTGTCGATGGCCGTCACCGTCAACGCGTAGACGGCGCCGGGCGCCAGCACCCCCGTGGGAATGCGCAGCTCCGAGGCCGTGCCCGGCAGGTAGAACTGGTTCTGCACCCACAGCGCGGCGCTGCTGACATTGTAGCGCTTGAGGAGCACCCGATAGGCATTGGGGACCCCCGTCACCGGCGCCGTCCAGGTGATGAGGGGGCTGCTGTTGCTCACCTCTCGCTGCGCCGTCGCGGCGATGCCGTCGATGGCCAGGGCGCGGGCTGGCGTCAGCTTGGGCTCGATGGGGCTGGCGACCAGGTTCTCCAGGGTGTCCCAGCTCGCCATGGCGCCGCTCATGGCACGCGCGCGGCTGGCACCTGGCGCGGTCTCGGAGAGGGAGAACGGATAATGGGCGCTACCCACCATCTGCCACGAGGATGGGTACGGATTGCCATACGCCAATTGGTCCGTCAGGGTGAAGTTCGCTCCAGCGGGCAGCGTGAAGTTGAAGACCTCCCCTGCGTAGCCCACCCAGGATGCCGCCGGGCTGTGCGGCGCGGGGCTGATTGTGAAGCTGGGCGCGCGTGCCGTCGCCAGCGGGTGGATGGACGGGGCCTGCGCGGGGTAGCTCCCCAGCCGCCACTCCAGGGAGAAGCCCTCCGTGGGGACGGCCTGCATGGCGCCGCTGACGGTGACGACCGAGGCGTGTTGCGGGTCGTAATCGAAGAAGGGCAGCGCCAGGCTCCGGGAGATGGTTTCGCCGACCAGCGGCGCTCCCGTCGGAAGCCGGGCCCCCTGGAAGCTCGAGAACTGGTTCACATACAGGCCATCCTGCTTCGAGGCGTCGAAGGCCGGGAAGGTGTTCGACAGACTGTAGGCGGTGCCATGGCCATACAGGTGCGTCGCGCCGGGGAGGGTGGAGTTCCAGAGATACGTGTCCGCCACGAAGTCGAGCTGCCCGGAGACGAGCTGGATTCGACTGCCCAGGAAGCTCCCGTCGGGGTCCTCCCACGGCGCGACGTTCGTGAGATCCACGGCCAGGTCCGCGTCGTGGATGGCTGAGAAGACGGTATCTTCCCGTCCCCGGAAGTTCTGGCCTACCTCCACGTGGCGCTCATCGGTGACGACGAAGTTGCTCCCGGTCTTCAGGTAGTACTCGCCCTGTGGCACGCCCAGGAAGCGGTAGCCCCCTGCGTGTGGAGCTCCCGTGACGGGCGTGAAGCCGGTGCTCGTGCGCACGAGGAGTTCAGGGGGATTGGATGACAAATCCTTGCTGCGGACAGCGATGCCCACGGAGGTGTGGAACCGCTCGGTGTGCGTGACGAGCACTGCATCCGGTCCATTGACTTCGCTGCTGCCGGAGGTGCTGGTCTGGCTCACGGGTCTCTGGTTGTCTTGCAATGACTCACCGTTGTCCGGTTCGCCATCGGCGCAGCCAGAGAGAACGACAGACATCGAGACACACGCCAATCCAAGGCGATGCATTCGCATGGTGTTTCCGTACGGGGTGCTGCGGTGTTGCCGGCCCGCGCGGATACTCTGACGCCCATGTTGCTTCTGCAACCTCTCATCTTCTTGTGAGGAGGGTGCTTCTCGAATGAAGGGTATCTCTTTGTCAGGAGCTGGGCCTGAAGCCAGACGGAGCCGGCCCGCTCCTGGCGCGGGACTGACGCCAGGAGCGGGTGGCTGTTCTGTTACGGCGTGCTGAAGAAGGAGCTCATCGTGGACGCGGAGGTCTTCGGAAGCTTGTCGCTCGTCTGGAACGGCGCGCGCGTCACCTCGAAGTGAGGGCTGTCGATGGCCGTCACCACCACGCGGTAGATGGAGTTGGTCGTCAGGATGCCCGGGGGCAACCGCACTTCCGTCTCCGTGCCCGGCAGATAGAAGACGTTCTTCGTCACCATCGTGGAGTACGTCGGGTCGTAGTGCGTGAGGTTCACCTGATACGCGGTGGGCGCACCGTTCGCGGGGGGCTGCCAGGAGATGACGGGGCTGGAGTTGCCCACCACGCGCTGCGAAGTCGCCGGGATGCCATCGATGGCGAGGGCTTGCGGCGGCGTCAGCGTCGGGGTGATGGGGCTGGTGACCAGGTCCTCCAGGTAGTCCGTGGTGCTGATGGAGGCCGTCGTGTGTCGCGGCACACCACCGATGCCCGGCAGCACCTCCATGTTGAGGTACGGGTACCGGGCGGTGCCCACCAGGCGCCAGTTGGACGGGTAGGGATTTCCGTACGTCAGGTTGTGGGCGAAGGTGAAGGACGCGCCTGTCGGCAGCATGGCGAGGAACACCTCCCCGGAGTAGCTCACCCAGCCCTCCTCGGGACCATGGGCCGAGGCGTCGATGAAGAGCGTGGGGCCGCGAGGGATCGCGTTGGGGTGAACGGACGGGGCCAGGGCCGGATAGTCGCCCAGGCGCCACTCCAGCGAGACATTGGACAGGGGGACTTCCTGCATGGCGCCGTTGAGGATGAGCGGCGTCACGCCATCCGCAGTGTAGTCCAAGGCGGGAACATTCATGCTCCGGACGATGGTGTCGGCCATCAGCACCTGGCCGTTCGGCAGCAGCCCGTGTGGAACGCCCGAGATTTGATTCACATACAGGTCATCGCCCTTGGCCGCCTCGAAGACGGGAAGGTTGCCCGTGAAGGTGTAGGCATACGCGTTGGTGGTGCTCAGGCTCGTCGCACCCTGCGCGACGAGGTCTTGGAGGACGACCTCGCCCGAGACATCCTGCTCGCTGGAGACGAGCTGAAGGCGGGAGCCGCCGGGGAACGTGTTGCTGGCATTCCAGGGGGCCAGGTTCGTGAGGCCGAGCTCCACCGGGATGTTGGAATGCGCGGTGGCGACGGCGTCCGACCGCCCCAGGCGATTCCGGCCAATCTCCACGCGACGCTCGTCCGTGATGATGAAGGACCACCCCGTCTTCAGGTAGTACTCCCGCTCGGGGACGTTGAAGAACCGGTAGCCGCCGCCGTACGGCGTGCCGGTGATTCGGGTGAAGGTGTTGCCATGGAGGACGTGGATTTCCGGCGGGTTGGCCGACATGTCCCGGCCCCGGACGGCGACACCCACCGACGTGAAGAAGCGCTCGGTGTTCATCACGAACACCGTGCTAGTGCCCGGGATGTCCCGCGCCTCCGCGGGCGCGATCTCCTCAGGCGAGGCTCCCTCTCCCGCGGCGTCATTCGGGCTGACGGGGATGCGTTGGTCCTGTGTGTCGTGACGGAGGTCGACCCCGTCATCGGCACAACCCGTCAATACGGCGCACATCGAGACACACGCCAAGCCAAGGCGATGCAATCGCATGACATTCTCCAAGGGTTGATTGCTGGCACGGACGTCCCTGGGGGGACGTCGCTTGGGAGTGTGGGGAATTCGTGCGGGTGCGGCAATCCTTTTGCCGTGAGTGTCAGGAGATGCTTTTCGAATGAAGGCTATCTCTCTTGCAGCGCCGTTTGATGAAGCCTTGCGCGCACCGCCCGTCCCCAGCGACGCGCGTGGCCGGGGACGGGGCTGCCGGGTCACGGCGTGGAGAAGAGCGAGCTCACCGTATCCGCGTAGACGCTGGGCAGCTTTTCGTAGGAGGAGAACGGCTCACGCGTCACATCCGCGTTGGGGCTGTCGATGGCAGCCACCCTCAGGAAGTAGATGGAGCCGGGCGCGAGATACCCGGGGGGCAGCCGCACCTCCGTGGTGGTGCTCGGCAGGAAGATGCTGCCGTATGTCGTCAGGATTTGAAACTCGGGGTGGAGATGCTGGACGGTCACCCGGTAGGCCGTGGGTGCGCCGTTCGCGGGGGGCTGCCAGGAGATGACGGGGCTGGAGTTGCCCACCACGCGCTGCGAAGTTGCCGGGATGCCGTCGATGGCCAGGCCTCGCGGAGGCGTCAGCGTCGGGATGATGGGGTTGACGACCAGGTTCTCCAGCTCGTCGACGACCGTGATGTTGCCTCGGAGCGTACGGGGCGGCCCCCCCAGGCCCGGCGGGACCTCCGCGGTGGTGTAGGTGTGGTAGGCGGTACCAATCATCCGCCAGTGAGAGGGGTAGGGGTTTCCGTACGAGAAGTTCTGCGCCAGGGTGAAGGCCGCGCCCTGCGGCAGCGTGGCCGCGAACACCTCACCCGAGTAGCCCACCCAACCCTCCTCGGGACCATGGGCCGAGGCTTCGATGTAGAAGGCGGCGGAGCGATAGGTCGCGGCGGGGTGCACGGCCGAGGCGAGGGGCGCGTACGAGCCCAGCCGCCACTCCAGCGAGACGTTCGACAGCGGGACGTTTTGCATGGCTCCGCTGATGGACAGGGGCGTCATGCCGTCGGGGACGTAGTCGAAAGCGGGCACTTCCATGCTCCGCACGACGGTGCTGGCCGTCAGGAGCTGCCCCGAGGGCAGATACCCCTGGTTGACCGCCGTGAGCTGATTCACATACAGCCTGTCGCCCTTCGCCGCCTCGAAGACCGGGGTGCCTCCCAGATAGCTGTCGAGGAAGGCGTTCTGGGTGTCCAGGCGCGTCTCGCCGTTGGGAATGGTGTCGAAGATGTTCGCCTCTCCCAAGAACTCCACCTCCCCCGAGGTGAACTGCAGCCGGGAGCCGTTCTGATACGGGGCGCTGGCGTTCCACGGGGCCAGGTTCGTGAGGTTCAGGTGCAACGGGTTGTAGTACTGCTCCGTGAAGACAGTGTCCTCCCGGCCCAGCCGGTTCCGTCCAATCTCCACATGCTGTTCGTCCGTGACGACGTAGGTCGTGGCGCTGGCCTTCAGGTAGTACTCCCCCTCCGGGACGTTGAGGAACCGGTAGCCACCCGCATACGGTGAACCCCTGATACGCGTGAAGGTTCTGCCATTTCGGATGAGGATTTCGGGCGGGTTGGCGGACATGTCCTTGCCGCGAACGGCGACCCCCACCGCGGTGAAGAAGCGCTCGGTGTTCATCACGAACACCGTGCGGGTCCCCGCGATGTCGCGCCCCTCCGCGTCCGTCCCGTCTCCCGCGGAGTCATTCGGGTTGACGGGGGTCCGTTGTTCCTGCTCGTCATGAAGCGGGCCGGCGCCATCTTCGGCACAACCCGTCAACACAACACACATTGAAACACACGCCAGTCCAAGGCGATGCAGTCGCATGGTTTCTCCCGAGGGTTTGATTGCAGGCACGGACGTCCCTGGGGTGGGACGTTGGCGTGTCAGTTTGGGGATGTCATGCGGCCGCCGCAATTGGCTGCCGTGTTTGTCTGCAAATGCTTTTCAAATGAAGGCCATCTCTCCGCCAGGACTCCAGGACGATGTCCTGGCGGAAAGTGAAAGCTTTCTCAGCTGTCGTGGCCGTAGTTGCCCTCGAGCACGAGGACCTTGCTGCTCGCGGGATAGAACAACACCACCCACGCCTTGTTGTCGGTGCAGTTGTGGCAGGAGATGGGATACGTCGTGGTCCAGGCATGGACCTCTCCGCCACCGGAAAAGACATCCATGGCGGCCAGCAGCGCGCCGCCGTCCCGCCAGGGGCTGAAGAACAGCACCTGGTCCAGGTCCGCGCGGCCGATGTAGCTGCCTTCGGACGGCTGCGAGAGCGCGGGGTACATCGCGCCGAGCTTCGCCATGACGGACTGAATCGTCTTCGGCTCGGTGGGGCACTCCGGGATGGTGAACGCGTCCACCGGCTCCAGGTGGTGCCAGCTCATGCCCGTGGAGGTGGAGTTCCACTGGAGGCGCTCGGGCTCCAGGACGGTGGTGTCAATGGCCGTGAGCGCCATGGGCGTGGTCGCGCCGCCCTCACAGACGCCCGCGTACATGCAGCGCGACACCTGCCGGTAGGTGCCGCACGCGGAGAAGTCCCGCGACTGCGGCTGCGAATAGACACAGGCGTGCACGGACGGCAGGCACGGCTGGCTGGGCCAGACCTCGTAGGCGTCGCCGGACGTGAGCGCCAGCTCGGTGACACGCGCGACCAGCCGGGCCGTCTTGCGCGCCGTGCCGCCGCCGGAGAGGGCGGCGTCGAAGGTGAGCGGCACCGTGTGCGGGTCCATGGCCTGCTGAACGGCGGAGTAGCTCCAGTCGAGCAGGAACTGGCCCGCGCCCGACGGCGTCACCAGCGGGATGCCGTCCGGCGCCGTCACCGTGAGCGCGCTCGCCGCGGCGCTCGCGTGTCCGCGGTAGGTCAGGGGGCTGCCGCCGTGCTGGACCCAGACGGGGTTGACGTCTGTCTCCACGAAGATGCCGCTGGAACCCCGGAAGTCAAAGAAGCGCGGCGCCACCACGATGCGCGCGGTGTACTGGTTCGGCACGCCGGTGAAGGTGTTGACGGTGATGAAGAGCGGCAGGCCGGAGAGCACCGTGTTCAGCTCGTACCCTTCCTTGAGTACGACCTCGAAGCGGCGTTCGCTGATGATGGACGACGTGCCGAAGGCGTCATCCGGAACGAAGCTGAACACGTGCTGCAGATAGCGGTTCGCGGTGGCGCGCAGGACGAGCGCGCGCACGCCGTCACGCTCCTCGAAGGTGCCCAGCGTCTCGAAGCTCAGGTCGAGGGCGCCTTCGGCGGCGTAGATGCGCGTGGGCGTCGTCGCCTCCGCGGTGTGGGTCCCGACCTCCTGCGTGGGGGCGGACTCCGTCGGGGAACAGCCGGGCGCCGCGAGGGCGGTGAGACATGCGAGCGCGAGACCTCGAATCGTCATGGACATCCTCCAAGGGTGGAAACCTTGGATAGCATGACGGTCTGATAAGCCTGGGGAAGCTCTGTATCAGGGATGTAACGGTTGCATGTCGGACACAGTCGAAGTGTGTCCAGGTCTCGCCGTGCTCGCGGAGGTCCTCTGTCACGGCCGCCGCGGGCCGCTGTGGGCGGCCGCGCGGCGGGGACGGCGTCAGTCCGCGGTGAAGTAGAGGTTGTCGAGCAGCAGCGTGTCCGCGGCGGGCCCCGCGCCAGCGATGAAGACGAAGGGCGCCCGCACCGCGCCGAGGTTCACACCGCCCGCGGCGAAGTCCGCCAGGGGGATGGCCAGGTGGTGCCACTCCCCGTCATTCGCATAGCCATACCGCGCTGCGGGGAGCTGGACGCTCTCGTCGTCATTCATGCCAATGGACACATTGGCGAAGCCCGGGTCGGCCGAGTTGATGCTGACGTGCAGCGTCTTCCAGCCGTCCAGGTTGCGCGGCGTGTTCCAGTGCACGCCGAAGCCCAGCCACGTCTTGCCCGCGTGGACCACCAGCTCGGCCTGCCGGCCTTCGACGCGCGTGCTGGAAGGCTCCAGGGTGAGGGTGCCTTCGTAGAGATAGATGTGCGTGTTGACGCCATCCACCGCCACGTCCTCGGAGCGGCCTCCCTCGTAGAAGCCCACGGCGAGCCGCCGCTGCCCGGCGACATAGGGGAAGGGGCCCGGCAGCACATCGCTGTTGGGGTCCACGCCCGAGTCGGGCCTGTCATAGCCCTGGTCCGAGTAGTCCGGCACGCCGGGGTCGGGGCGGCAGCCCGCCGCCAGGAAGACGCACATCACGAGTCCCACGCGCTTCATGGCCGCACCGCCCTCTCCGTGCCATTGGCTGTCTGCATCAGCACCCAGCCGCCTTGCACCATGCCGCCCATCTCGACGATGCCCTTGTAGGCGGGCGTCGCCAAATCGTAGGCGAAGGTGCCGGTGGCGTCGTACGTCACCGCGGTCGGGAACAGGTCGAGCATGTTCTGGTACGCGCGGATGGCCTGCAGCCGGACCTGGGGCAGGTCCTCCTGCCGGGCCGCGCCGCTCTGGTAGATGCCGAGCAGGTTGCTGCCCACGTAGAACTGGGCCTCGCCTCCCGGCTCCCGGGCGAGCACGGTGGCCCACGCGTAGAACGCGGCCACGCTGCCGGCCTGGGACTGGATGTCCCACTTCGTGTCGGCCCCCACCGCGCTGCTGCGGAAGGGGTTGTTCGGGTCCTCCAGCACGGACGTGTCGGGGTAGATGCCGACGTCCGGGCTGTGGAGCGTGAGGGTGAGGCCGTCCAAGGATTCGCCATACACGAAGTTGGCCGGTTCGTAGCAACCGGTGACAGCCCCGGCGCAGGCCAGCAGAAGCCACGTCTTCATACGACCTCCACTAGAGAGACAGGATGGCATAGGCGCCCATTTCGAATTCACGGCCTTCGAGTCCTTCCGCGATGGCCCTGGTGCTGAGGCCTTCCGAATACTGGTCCAGCATGCGCACCAGGCCGCGCACGCCGAAGCGGGTGGTCACCATGCCCATCACCGGGCGCTTGAGGCCGTAGGACAGGTCCCCGCCGAGCTGGATGGGGTAGGTGAGGTTGAAGACGCGGTGGTAGTCGTACGGACCCCAGTTGTTGAAGTGCAGCTGCGTCGTCAGCATCACCGTGTCCCACAGCACGGAGGCATCCACGCCGAAGCGCTGCACCTGCCGTGAGTCCTCGCCCGAGGACTGGTTGCTGCCCGCGAAGGCGGCGCCGAAGATTTTCAGCCGCGGCATCGGGTTGGTGACGACGCGCAGCGTGGCCTCCCACTCGTCGCGGGCGACCGGCGCGTTGCCGAAGGCCACCATGCTGCCGTCCGCGAGGATGGCGATGCCCGCGTCACGCGACGTCGGCTGCCGCCGGTACACGATGTCCAGGCCCGCCGCGAAGGGCGCGTCCTCGCGCATGTCGCGGTCCCACTGCCAGAACCAGGTTCCGGGCGTGGGGTCGAAGGTGAGGAGCAGCTCGGCGCCCAGCGTCTCGCGGTTGTCGAGCACGGTGAAGGCATCCACCAGCACGTTGCGCGGACGCACGCCGGCGAAGTACCGGCCCGTCTCCGCGTCGTACCCGTCCTGGATGGTCGGGTTGGGCCCGATGAGGGGCTTCTGGTACAGCAGGTTGGGGGACACCTGGAACGAGCTGCCGACCTGGATGACGGCGCCCGCCTGTCCACCGAAGTGGTTGCCACGGCCGCTCTCCCGCAGGCTCCAGCCCGTCAGCAGGATGCCCTGCTCGGGGCCGCCGTCCGACACGAGGCCGCGGTAGGAGCCCTGGAGGAACGTGCGCACCGCGCCCAGGTCGTAGGTGAGCCGCGCCTTGGCACCCAGCGTGTCGAGCATCTGGATTTCGTCCCGCATCACCTCGTAGCCGCTGTTGAGGTAGCTGGGGCCGTTCGTGGGGCGCGACCAGGTGAACTCCTCGCCCACGCGCTGCGGGGCCGCGAGGATGCCGCCGACCTCCAGCGACATGGGGCCCTTCGTCCAGCCGAGCGACAGCGTGGACCTGCGCGCCACGCGCTCGCGGATGACGGACGCGGTGAGCTGGGTGGCGCCGCGGGCGATGTCCTCCTGGTGCATCAGCGTCAGGGTGACGGGGCCCACGTTGCGGCGGTACTTGGCGACGATGGACGGGTTGGCGCCCCAGTAGAGCTCGGGGCCCAACGCGACCTTGAGGCCCTCCAGTCCGTTCTTGCCGGTGAAGACGACGCCGAAGGGCGCGTTGCCCTTGTAGATGTCCAGCGCGGGGCCGTAGTTCGCCTCGCGGTACAGGCCGAAGAAGTCGCCCTCCTCGCCCCAGTGGAAGTGGGCGGTGCGGTAGAAGCCCTCCAACTGGAAGTCCGCGCGGTCGAGCTTGAACTCGGCCTGGTACAGCGCGAGCCGGTCCAGGCCCAGCGGTTGCTGTTGCTGGCCGGGGATGCCGCCGACGCCGGGCACCGGGGCCTGCCCACCCACGGTGGGGTTGCCGGCCGAGCCGGGCGCGGAGGGGATGCCGCGGTTCTCGTAGAAGATGTTGTTGAGGCGGTTCTGCGCCACGTTGCCCACGACGTTGAACGACGCGCGCCCGTACACGCCGGAGGTCGGCTGGAGCGCCAGGTCGAAGAAGACGGACTCCGTGTGGTCCACGGACACCTGGTTGGGCCGCACCGTGGCGATGCTGCCCCGCGACAGGGAGCTGTCCATGAGCAGCCGCAGATTGGAGACGCGCACCGCGCTCAGGTCGTCCGTGCGGGCCAGCGCCATGGAGGACTCGTAGCCACGCGACATCTCCGTGGGGCGGATGGACGCGAAGTGCTCGCGGATGGTGTCGGGGTTCGTGGTGGGGGCGTACGGGTCCATGCGGAAGGCCGCCTGGAGCACGTAGTACGCAGTGCGCGGCTGGACGCGGGCGATGCCGGCTTCGTCCTCGGGCCCCAGCGCGCAGATGCCGAACCACTCCTCGTTCATGTTGTTCTGGCCGGGCACGAAGTCGGATTCGTAGCCGCCGTTGGGCCAGGACGCGGTGGTGTCGTGGATGGAGAGGTTGGCCTCCTGGTTGTACTTCCACCAGCCGTCCACCCACTGGAACACGAAGCCGCCCAGCGCGTTCTGCGCGCGGCCCTGCCCGTAGGCCTGGGAGTAGATCTCCTCCCACTGCTTGCGCAGGTACTCGGCCTGCGCCAGGTGGTCCTCGCGGCCCGCCTTGGCGTCGTAGGCGTCCGCGCCGAACTCGGTGAACATGACGGGCTTGTTCAGCTTGCGCAGCACCTCGTCGAACAGGTCGCGCGCGGAGGGGCCGCGGTAGACGTTGGAGCCCAGGATGTCCAGCTCCGGCATCAGGCGCGCGATGAGGTCGATGTACTGCAGGTCACCGTTGGCGATGGAGACGGGGTGCAGCGTGTCGCGCTGCTTGATGAGCCGCACGGCCTCGCCCATCATCGAATACAGGTGCTCGGCGCGGGCGGTGTCCTCCTGCCCGGGCAGCGCCTCGATTTCGAAGCTGGTCCAGTGCAGGCCGTAGTTGTTCTCGTTGCCCAGCATCCACATCAGCACGCCGGGCACGTCGCGGTACTTCTCCACCTTCTGCGCCAGGTCATTGAGCAGCGCCCGGCGGTGGTTGGGGTTGGAGTAGTCCGTGTTCGGCACCATGACGCCGTCCACGTTGGTGCCGTAGCGGCCCATGAGCGGGTTCACCACGGTGTAGATGCCGTAGTTCTTGTGGATGTACGTCACCCACTGCGGCGGGATGTCGTCGAACTGCCGGATGGCGTTGACGCCCATGTCGCGCAGCAGCGTCATCTCGCGGTGCAGCACCGCGCGGATGAAGTCCTCCTTCTGCGTCCACAGCGAGTACCGGTAGTTCTCGCCAATGGGCGTGTAGCCCCAGTTCATGCCGAAGATGGGGAAGTCCCGGCCGTTGACCTGGAGCTTGAAGCCGCGCTCGTCGCGGTAGACGCGGACGGCCTGGGCCTCCGCGTTGACGTTGACGGGCGGCACCCTCACCACCGGCGCGTCGGCGGGTGGCGGCGGCGTCTCGGGCGCCAGGGGCTTGTCGGTGACAGGCTCGGTGGCGGTGGGCTCGGTGGGGCTGGGGCCCGCCACCGTGGGTGACTGGGCGGGAGGAACCGCTGTCTCCGGACCGACGGGCGGTGGCACCTGCGTCAGCGCGACCGCGAGGCTGGTGATGAGGGCGAGCGAATTCACGCGGCGAGCTCCACGTCCAGCCCGTTCTTCTCGACCAGGGCCTTGTAGAGGTGGGCGCTGTCCTTCGGGATGCGGCGCTGCGAGTCGTAGTCCACGTAGACCATGCCGAAGCGCTTCTGGTACCCGAAGGCCCACTCGAAGTTGTCCATCAGGGACCAGGCGAAGTAGCCGGCCAGCGGCACGCCCTGGTTGATGGCCTCGAGCGACGCCTCCAGGTGCGAGCGCAGGTAGGCCACGCGCTTCTCGTCATGCACCCTGCCGTCCTCGCTGGGGCCGGTGGCGTAGGCGCAGCCGTTCTCGGTGATGTAGATGGGGCCCGGCTGGTAGTGCGTGTGCAGGTGCTGGAGCAGGCGCGTGAGGGCGGGGGCGTACACCTCCCAGTCCATGTCGGTGCGCTCCGGCTCCGGGTGCACCGTGCGCGGCGCGTTCTGCGACTCGGGGATGCGGTCGCTGCGCATGATGGCGCGCGAGTAGTAGTTGATGCCCAGGAAGTCGGTGGGGACGGCGATGGTGGCCATGTCTCCGTCGCGCACGAAGGGCAGCGTGGACGAGGCGAGGTGGCCATCCTTCACGTAGTCCTCCACGACGTCCGTCGGGTAGCCGCGGCCGTAGAGCGGGTCGAGGTACCAGCGGTTGAAGCTGCCGTCGTGGCGGCGGCAGGCCTCCGCGTCCTCGGCGCTGGGCGAGGCGGGCTCGGCGGGGGACAGGTTGAGGGTGATGCCCACCGACGCGTTCTTCACGTTGGCGCGGATGACGGGCACCGCCTGGCCATGGGACACGAGCAGGTGGTGCGCGGTGGCCAGCATCTCGCCCCAGTTCTTGTGGCCCGGAGCGTGCTCGCCGTTGGCGTGGCCCAGGAAGCTGATGCACCAGGGCTCGTTGTGGGTAATCCAGCGGGACACGCGGTCGCCGAGCTTGCGGCTCATCACGTCGGCGTATTCGACGAAGGCGCTCGCGGTGTCGCGGTTTGGCCAGCCGCCCTGGTCCTGGAGCACCTGGGGCAGGTCCCAGTGGTAGAGCGTGACGAAGGGCTCGATGCCCGCTTCGAGCAGCCCGTCCACCAGCCGCGAGTAGAAGTCGAGGCCCGCGGCGTTCACGGCGCCGCGCCCGGTGGGAATCACGCGGGGCCAGGCGACGGAGAAGCGGTAGGACTTCACGCCCAGCCAGCGCATCAACGCCACGTCTTCGCGCCAGCGGTGGTAGTGGTCGCAGGCGACCTTGCCATCCGAGCCGTCGCTGATCTTGCCCGGCGTGGCGGCGAAGCGGTCCCAGATGGACTCACCGCGTCCATCGGCGTGGGTGGCACCTTCAATCTGGAAGGCGGAGGTGGCCACACCCCACAGGAAGTCATTGGGGAACTGCCGCATTGTCGGAGGCTCCTTTCGAGGAATCGAGATGGCAGCGGACCGTGTGGTCCGCGGCGTGGACGTGAGACGGGGGAAGGGTGTCGTTGCAGCGCGCTTCCGCGTGGGGGCAGCGGGGCGCGAAGGGGCAGCCGCCCACGGGCATCGGGCCGGACGCCGGACGCACGGGGAGCGGGGTGTCGAGGAAGTCCGCGCCGTCCGGCACGGCGGAGAGGAGCAGGCGCGTGTACGGATGCCGGGGCGCCGCGAGCACGTCGGCCGTCCGGCCAGACTCCACGACGCTGCCCGCGTAGAGGACGAGGACGCGGTCGGCCAGGTGCCGCGCGCTGGCGAGGTCGTGGGTGATGAAGAGGATGCCGATGCCGCGCTCGCGCGTCAGGCCGCGCAGCAGTTGCAGCACACCCCGGCGCGTGGAGACGTCCAGCATGGAGGTGGGCTCGTCCGCGATGATGACGTCCGGCTCCACCGCCAGCGCGCGCGCCACGGCCACGCGCTGCCGCTGACCTCCGGAGAGCTCGTGCGGATGGCGCTGGGCAAGCTGGGCGGCGGGTGTCAGGCCCACGGACTCGAGCAGGGCGTGGACGCGGCTCGTCAGCTCGGCGCGCGTGGCCCGGCCGTGGCGCAGCAGCGGGCGCTCCAGGTGGTGGGCCACGGTGTGGACGGGGTTGAGCGAGGCGAAGGGGTCCTGGAACACCATCTGCACCCGGCCCCGGTACGCGAGCGACGCGCCGCCGCGCTCGTTGGCGAGCACGTCCTCGCCGCCGAGCCGCAGGGTGCCCGCGTCGGGTGAGTCCAGGCGCGCGAGCACGCGGGCCAGCGTGGACTTGCCGCTTCCGGACTCGCCGACCAGCGCGACGATTTCACCGCGCTCCAGCGTGAAGGAGACGCGGTCGAGGAGCGTGCGGCGCTCGCGGGACAGGAAGCCGCCCACGGGGACCGTGCGCAGCAGGCCGCTGGCCTCCAGCAGGGGCTGGCTCATGGGTGCCTCCCGGGGACTGCGCTAGCGCCCTCGCGTGCGCCGACGCCGCAGGCGCCACGCTCATGCGCACGGCGACGGGGTGGGGCAGCGGCCCGCGAGCGCAATGTCATCGTCCACCTCGCTGGGCCGTCGCTCGTGTTCATGCCTGCGTCGACGCCGCACGCGCCATGCTCATGCGCACAGCGCGAGGGCGGAGGCGCGGCCCGCGAGGGCAACGTCATCGTCCATCCCCCTGTGCCGTGGGCCGCGCCTTCGCGCGCTGGGGGCCCGTGATGGGCGCCTGAGCGCCCACCGAACTGGCGTGCCGTTGCCGCTTGAAGGGCCAGTGTCACCGTCCACCTCCCTGGGCCGTGGCCTGCGCCGCCGCGTGCTCCGGCGCCGACATCGCCACGTCGGCGGGCACCTGCGCATCCGCCGCGCTCAGGTGCGGGAAGGAGGACAGCAGCAGGCGCGTGTACGGATGCTGTGCGCCCGTGCGCAGGCGCTCCGCCGTGTCCACCTCCACCAGCTTGCCGCCTTGGAGTACGCCCACGCGGTCCGACAGCGCGAGCAGCAGCGGCAGGTCGTGGGTGATGAACAGCACAGCGAAGCCCAGCCGCTGCTTCAACTCCAACACGCGCTGGAGCAGCTCCTTCTGCACCACCACGTCCAGCGCCGTGGTCGGCTCGTCCATCACCACCAGCTTCGGCTCCAGGGCCAGCGCCAGTGCGATGCCCACACGCTGCCGCATGCCGCCGGAGAGCTGGTGTGGCCACGCGTCCACCAACTGCGGCGCCAGCCCCACCATGGCCAGCAGCTCCCGCGCGCGGGCATGCGCCGCCGCGCGAGTGGTGCGCCCGTGCGCCGCCAGCGTGTCGTGGAACTGGTCCCCCAGCGTGAGCACCGGGTTGAGCGCGCTCATCGCGCTCTGGAACACCATCGACACCTGGCTCCAGCGGTACGCACGCAGCGCGGGCTCATCGAGCGCCGTGACGTCCGTGCCATCCAGCACGATGCGGCCCCGCGTGATGCTCGCGGCCGGAGGCAGCAGGCGCAGCAGCGCGTACCCCAGCGTGGACTTGCCGCTGCCGGACTCACCCGCGAGGCCGAACACCTCGCCCGGGCCGATGTCGAAGGACACGGAGTCCACCACCCGCGCGGGGCCGCGCTCCGTGGCGTACTCGATGCACACGTCGCGGATGCTCAGCAGGGCGCCGGATGGAGCCTGCGCCTCCTCCGGGGCCGCCTGCGCCGAGCGCACCGCAGTGGTCGTCACCGGAGGCGCCTTCAGAGCCGGGTTGGTCACCTCGTCGATGGCGGAGCTCAGCAGCGTCAGCGAGAAGCCCACCAGCGCGATGCACATGCCCGTGGGCACGAACACCCACCACGAGCGCGTCAGCAGCGCGGCGTCATTGCCCGCCCAGTACAGGTTGGTGCCCCACGTCACCGAGCCCACATCGCCCAGCCCGAGGAACTCCAGGCCCACCTGCGCGCCCACGGCGTAGAGCGTGTTGCCGATGAACGACGAGCCCAGCAGCGACGCCATGTTGGGCAGCAGTTGCTGGACGACGATGCGCGAGCGGCTCTCCCCGGCGACGAGCGCGGCGGAGACGAAGTCGCGGTTGCGCAGCGCCAGGGCCCCGGCGCGGAAGACGCGGGCATTCCAGGCCCAGCCCGCCAGCGACAGCACCACCACCATGCGGAAGGGGCCCGAGGGCAGGTATGCGCCCAGGACGATGGCCAGCGGCAGGCCGGGGATGACGAGGAAGACGTTGGTCGTGAGCGTCAGCACGTCGTCCACGCGCCGGCCGATGTACCCGGACGTCACGCCGATGAGCGCGCCCAGCAGCGTGACGAGCGCCCCCACCGCGAAGCCGATGGCCAGCGTCTCGCGGGCGCCCACCACCGTCTGCGCCAGAACGTCCTGCCCCTGGCCCGTGGTGCCGAACCAGTGCGCGGAGGAGGGCGGCTGGTGGGGGCGACCGGCCAGCTCCGTGGGGTCCATCACCAGCCACGGGCCGATGAGGGCCAGGACGATGAAGCCCAGGAGGATGCTCCCGCCCACCGCCGCCTTGCGCTGACGCAGCAGCCGTCGAAGAAGGTCACGCATGGGCGCGGGTCCTCGGGTCCAGCCACAGACACAGCAGGTCCACGGCGAAGTTCGCGGCGAGCACGGCGAAGGTGATGGTCAGGAAGAGCCCCTGCATCAGCGGGTAGTCCTGGTTGCGCACGGCGAGGATGAGCAGGTAGCCGGTGCCGGGGTACGAGAAGACAATCTCCGTCAGCAGCGAGCCGCTCAGCACGAAGCCCAGCGCCATGCCGAAGCCGGTGACGTTGGGCAGCAGCGCGTTGCGCGCGGCGTAGCGCAGCATCACCTGACGGGGCGGCAGGCCCTTCGCGTGCGCCAGCCGGAGCGTGTCGGTGCCCAGCGTGGCCACCATGGTGTTGCGCATGCTCAGCATCCACCCGCCCAGCGTCGCCATGACGATGGAGGCCGCGGGCAGGAAGGCGTGCCGCGCCACGTCCGCCGCGAAGGTGAAGGACAGCGCGGGCTCCAGGTCGTGCGAGTACGCGTGCCGCAGCGGGAACCAACCCAGCCCGAACCCGAAGAGGTACAGGGCCAGCATGGCCAGCCAGAAGTAGGGGAAGGCCCCCAGGAAGGCGAGCGCCGGCGCCACCGCCGCGTCCAGCCACCCCCCGCGGTTCCACGCGGCGAGCACGCCCAGCATGGAGCCCACCGCGAAGCTGATGATGACCGCGCAGCCCGCGAGCCCCAGCGTCCACACCAGCCCGGTGCCAATCACCTCGGACACGCGCGCCGGGTAGTACGCGTAGGACAGGCCCAGGTCGCCCTGGAACAGGTGCTTCAGGTACGTGACGTACTGGAGGTACCAGGGGGCGTCCGTGAAGCCGAAGGCGGCGCGCAGCGCGACCATGGCCTCGGGCTGCACGCGGCCCTCGAAGCGCGCGAACATGGCAGACGCCGGGTCACCGGGCGCCAGCCGGGGAATGACGAAGTTGAGCGTCAGCGACGCCCAGGCCGCCAGCAGGTAGAAGCCCAACCTCCGCAGGACGTAGGCCATGGCTCAGGGCTCTCGGGGCGTGAGCGCCGTCAGCACCAGCAGGCTGTCGGGCTCGGCGTGGGGAGACAGGCGCGCGTAGGGGTTCTGCGCCGTGGGGAAGCCGGTGAAGCGCTTCGTGTTGGACTCGCCCCAGGACGGATTGGGGAAGAGCGGAATGGACGGCGCCGTCTCGGAGTAGCGCCGCTGCACCGCCGCCATCAGCGCGCGCTGCTCGTCCTCGGAGTCCGCGCGCTCGAAGCGCGTGAGCAGCTCATCCGCCTCCGCGTCGCCGTAGCGGTGCCAGTTGGCCGCGGCCACCTCGCCCACCGGGCGCACCGTGCGCGGGGAGAGCTGCCACTTGTAGAAGGTGTACGGCGTGGGGCCGTCCAGGGACCAGGAGATGGCCAACTGGAACTCGCCCTTCTGGAGCCGCGCGTACCAGGCGCCGAACTCGTAGGTGCGAAGCTGCGCCTGCACGCCCAGCTTCCGCAAATCCCTCGCCACGACCTGCCCGGCGCGCACCCAGTCCGACCACCCGCCGACGACCTCGATGTCCAGCGCGAGCGGCTGTCCATCCGCCTTGCGCCGCAGGCCGTCCGGGCCCTCCTTCAGGCCCGCTTCGTCCAGGAGCCGCTTCGCCGCCTCCAGGTCGTGCTTCACCCAAGCGCCCTGGGCCGTCTCCGCGTCGCGCCAGGTGGTGTACGCGTCGTTGAGCGCCGTGGCGTCCGCCGGTCGCGTGTAGCCGTACATGGCGATTTCGACGAGCCGCTCGCGGTCCAGCGCCATGCTCAGCGCCTTGCGCACGCGCACGTCGTCCAGGGGCGGCAGGGTGGTGTTGGGGTAGAGGAAGACGGTGCTGCCGTAGAGCGGGAACCAGCGGCCGTGGTGCTCCGGGTCCCGCGCCACGAAGGTGCGGTCCACGGCGGGGACGAAGTTGCCCGCCCAGTCCACCTCGCCCTCCACCAGCGCCAGGTTGGCCTGGTCATTGGTGGGGAAGGCGAGGAAGCGCAGCGCGGACACCGCGGGTTTGCCGGGCTGCCAGTAGTGCGGGTTGCGGCCCAGCTCGTAGACCTGGTTGCGGAAGAGGGTGACCTCCGTGAAGGGCCCGGTGCCCACGGGCTCCGGGTTGGTGAACGTCACCGGGTCGGTGACCTTCTCCCAGACGTGGCGGGCGACGATGGGCTGCTGCGCCAGCTCCGCGAAGCCGGGGATGTAGACGCGGGAGAACTGGAAGGCCACCGTGCGCGCGTCCTCCGCGCGCACGTCCTCCACGAAGCGCCACACGCCGCCCGCGTCCAGCGCCGCGTGCTGCTTGAGGAGCTGGAAGGTGAAGGCCACGTCATCCGCGGAGAAGGGCTTTCCATCCGACCAGCGCACGCCCTCGCGCAGCGTGAAGCGCAGCGTGCGGCGGTCCTCGGACCACGTGTGGCCGGTGGCCAGCCACGGCGTCCATTGGCCCACCGCGGGGCTGAAGATTTCGAGGCACTCGTACACGCCCGCGCGCGTGGGCCAGCGGGAGCCCGCGCCCGCGAACAGCGGGTTGAAGTTGCGCACCCAGGCGCTCTGTTGCTCCACGGAGACGAACAGCACTCCGGGCGGCCGCGGGCGGGGTTCCACCTTGCAGGCCACCAGCAGGAGTGTCAGCGCCCAGAGCGCGGTCTTCACGTGGGCCTCGCGTAGACGCGCACGTAGTCCACCTTCATCTCCTGGGGGAACACGGTGTCGCGGCCCACGGGGCCCACGAAGGTGCCGCCCACGGCGACGTTGAGGATGATGAACTGGGGGCTGTCGAAGACCCAGCGGGCGCCCGCGGGCAGCTTCGCGGGCGTGGCCTCGAAGTACATGGTGTCGTCGAGGAACCAGCGGATGCGGTCCGGCTCCCACTCCACCGCGTAGATGTGGAAGCCTTCGTTCAGCCGCTTGCCGCTGACGACGTGCTCCTGCCCGATGTTGTTGCCGGCGGAGTAGCCCGGGCCGTGCAGCGAGCCGCGGAGGATGGAGGGCAGCTGCCCCCGGTACTCCATGATGTCGATTTCGCCGCACTCCGGCCAATCCACGGCGGCGATGTTCGCGCCCAGCATCCAGAAGGCGGGCCAGATGCCGCGGCCCACGGGCAGCTGGATGCGCGCCTCGATGCGGCCATACAGGGGCTCGTAGCGGCCCTGCGTCCGGATGCGCGCGGAGGTGTAGTCGCGGTTGCCGTAGCGCTCGCGGCGCGCGGTGAGGACCAGGTGGCCCTCGCCGTCATGCGCGGCGTTCTCCGTCCGATTGGTGTTGAACTCGAGCTGCTCGTTGCCCCAGCCGTGCCCGCCCACGTCGTGCACCCACCGGTCGGGGGAGGGTGGGGTTCCCGCTTCGCCTTCGAACTCGTCCTGCCACACCAGCTCCCAATCCGTGTTGGGTTGATGGGGGGTGGGGGGCGGCGTGTTGGGGCGGTTCACCCGGTTGGCGGCCGGGTCACAGGCGAGGCCCATCAGGGCCACGGCCACGGGAAGGAGGCGGGGGAGCGTCATGCAGATTTGCCTATGTGTTGGAGGGGGAAGAGGGTTCGGTCACGCAGCGCCGCCTGGAGCACCAGGGTGGCCGCGCCCACGGCGATGGCGCGGTCTCCCAGCGCGGAGGTGACGATGCGCGTCTCCGCCATGGAGGTGGACAGCGCCCGCTTGCGCACCGATGCGCGGAGCGGGTCCAGCAGCAGGTCTCCGACCGACGAGATTTCTCCGCCGAGCACGACGGTGGCGGGGTTGAGCAGGTTCAACAGACCGGCCACGGCGATGCCCAGGTAGTGCCCGAGCCCGTCGATGACCTGGCGCGCGGCCGGCTCTCCCGCCCGGGCGCCTTCCACCAGCTCGCGCACCGTGAGCAGCCGCGAGTCCTTCCGGTCCATCAACTGCCGCGCGCGCTCCAGGAGCGCCGCGGAGCCGATGAGGGTGACGAGGCAGCCGCGCAGGCCGCACACGCACTGCGGCCCCGAGGAGTCCACCGCCATGTGGCTGATTTCGCCCGCGGTGCCGCCCGCGCCACGGTAGACGTCGCCGTGGATGATGTGGCCGGAGCCGATGCCCGTGGCCAGCTTGATGTACGCCAGGTCCTCGCCGTGCGTGCCCGCGCCCCAGTAGCACTCCGACAGCGCGCCCAGGTTCGCGTCGTTGTCCACCAGCACCGGCAGGCCGAAGGTGCCGCGCAGGGACTCCTGGACGTCGTAGTCGCGCCACGCGGGGACGAGCAGCGGCGACAGCTTCCCCGGCGCGGCCGGGTGGACCGGGCTGGGCACGGCGATGCCCATGCCCACCACGGACCGGCGCGGCACGCGCTCGGCGTCCAGGACTTCCTGCACCAGCTCCCGCACCTTCTGGAGCGTGCCCTTCGGGTCCTCGCGGACGGCGTGGTTGGCGTGACGGTTCGCCCGCACCCGGCCGCGGAGGTCGGTGAGGACGGCCGTCACGTGGGTGGCGCCCATCTCCACGCCGATGATGCTGAACGCGTCATCGCAGAAGCCGATGAGGGTGGGCCGGCGGCCGCCCCGGGACACCCCGGCGCCAATGCTGCGCACCAGGCCGGAGCGTTCCAGGTCCGCCACGATGGCGGAGACGGTGGACGGACTGAGCTCTGTCCGCCGGGCGATTTCCGCCCGGGAGATCTGGCGCTCACGCCAGATCATGTTGAGCAGCAGGCTGCTGTTCTGCGCGCGCATGCCCGCCGCGTCGACCGTCATCACCGCCGTTCCCACTCGCATCGTTCTCTCGCTCCGTTCCGCCGCGAGGATGGAGGTGGGTGTCAGCGCCAGTGGATGTCGTCGATGAAGAAGACGAGCGGAGTCGTCCTTCCACCGGCACTCCACCCGAAGCCACCCACCACCAGCCCGTATTGGATGCTGCTGAGGTCGATTGTGTACTGGGTCGGGGTGGTGGTGAGCGCGACATCCCGAAGCGGGACCTCGAATCCGTCAGCAGCGTTCATTCCCGCCATGAACGAGACGACTTCGCCGCCCTCGGTGCCCCAGGCGTAGAAGGAGACGGACGTGGCGCCGGCGGGGACCGCGAAGCCGTCGCGGTCACCCCAGTTGCCTTCCGGGTACTGCCAGAAGACGCCCGCCCAGCCCTCGCCGCCGGGCGTCCAGGTGAACCGGTGGCAGGCGCCCAGGCCCGTGCCGGCCCGCGCGGCGCAGTCCGTGCCGCTGTACGTCACGCCGCCGCTGGAGCCGTCGCCCATGTAGCCGCTGGGAATCCAGCTGCCGTCCACCGCCAGGGGCAGCGTCAGGGTGGTGCCCGCGTCCTCCTCGGTGCCGGCGTCGGGCTCGGTGCCCGCGTCCTCGTCGTTGCCCGCGTCGGGCGGGTTGCCCGCGTCCGGCGCTCCGGAGTCGGGCGTCCCCGAGTCCGGCCGCGTCCCCGAGTCCGGGTTCTGCTGACCGGCATCCGGTGTCGGAGTGGGAGTTTCCTCGGGGTCACACGCGGCGACCAGACCCGACACCGCGAAGACGCCCGCCGCCACCCATCCCCATGCGAAACGCTTGTTCGAATGCATGCACTCCCCTCCAAGGCTGGAAAACTTCGTTCTTACGGCGAAGAAACCAGAGTGCTTCGAGAGCCTTCGTCCAGATGGCGCGGCGCGTTGTGACGTGCTGGCGGCCGTGAACGGAGCAAAGTTCTTTCGGGCGACGAAGAAAGTACCAGCGAGTTTCCAGAGAATGCAAGTCTGTGACAGTCCATGCCGTGTGACGCATTGCTCCAATGACTTGCGTCAGAGGCGGTGGGAGGCGTTGTCGTGAAGGGCCATTCCAGTCCGAGTCAGGTTTTCCCCGTGCGAGGAATGGGCGGACGCACGCAGGGCGCGGAGCGCCTGGCTCCGGCATGCCTGCCACGGGCGAACGGGCTGCGCCGGCGCGTCAGCGGCGCTTGGGCCGGGACTTCTTCGCGGCGGTCTTCTTGCGGCAGGGCTTCCGGGGCGGCTCCGTGACTTCCGCGAAGCGCGCGCCGGTGACGCCGGCGTGCTCCAGGGCTTCCTTGATGCCCTCGGACACGATGAAGCTCACCGGCCAGCCCCACGTGCGGAACACGCGGGCACCGTTGGTCTTCGAGGGGTCGACGCGCAGCCCCTGCACGCTGCGGTAGTGGCCCACGCGCTCGGGCGGGCTGTCATCCGCCGTGTAGTGGACGACCTCGGCGCAGGCCCGCTCGTCGATGCAGCGCACCAGCCGGGTGGCGACGAGGATGAAGAAGGGCTCGCGGCGGTCCTCCACCTCCACGGGCAGCACCTGGACGTCATGCGGCGCCAGCTCCCGGAAGACGGAGGCCACGCGCGCGGAGACCACCGGGGTGAGCCCGGCGCCCGCCAGCGAGAAGTCCAGCGGCGGTCCGGGAGGCTTCACGGCCAGGCGCAGCTTCCCCACGTTTCGAACGCGGGCGCCCGAGGTGAAGAGCCAGACGGAGTCCAGCTTCTGCCGGGCGTCCACGGCCACGGGGTCGCTCAGCTCGGGGCGCCCGGGGATTCTGAAGTCATCGTGGAGGTCGAAGTAGCGCGCGGTCCGGGCGGTGCGCGGCGAGGCCCTGCGGGCGGCCGTCTTCGTCCGGGGCCGCGTGTCCTCCGCCAGGTCGGCGAGGAGCAGCTGCCGGGGGGCCTCCGGCATGGGACCGGAGCCGTTTCTCGGGGTGCGTCGCGTCAGGACGCGGAGCGCCTCGGTGAGCCGCCTGAACATCCGCCAATGTTATGTCCCCGCCCCCGGTTTGGGGCGAGGAAGAAGCAGCGGACCGGGCTCCCCGCCGCCCTCCTGCCCGCCCGTGGGCCCAGGGCTACCAGGTGGTGTGCAGCGAGTAGTTCCCGGCGCGTGTATCCAGGCTGAGGAAGGAGAACTGCCCCTCCGAGCACGTCCCGCTGTTGAGGAACAGCTTGCTGCCGTGCTCCACGCGCAGGCCCAGGTGGGTGTGGCCGGTGACGACGATGTCCGCGTTGTTCGCGTTGGCCCGCGACACCGCCCAGCGCTGGAACGTGCAGCGCTCCGGGTCCGGAAGGGCGTTGGTGATTTTGAGGTCCAGCGCCTGGAACCAGCGGAACATCGCCCGCAGCCGCATCCGGCGCAGCCACGCGCCGGCCCACACCGCCGCCTCGGACAGGAGCCGCGCCTTGCGAATCATCCAGTCGTGGTGGTGTCCGTGGGTGAACAGCATCCGCACCCCGTCCGCCTCCAGAATCATCTGCTCGGGGGCGCCCAGCACGGTGCCCGCCACCAGGTCGTGGTTGCCGTGGATGTAGTGGTAGCGGGGCAGCTCGAAGCGCCGGACGATTTCCGGGTGCGCCGCGCGAGCCGCCATCAGCTCCGACACCTTCATCCCGGGCGTACGGGGCGTGAGCGTCTCGAAGATGTCGCCCAGGAGCACGATTCGCTCGAAGTTACCTTCCAAGAAACGAAGGAACCGCAGGAAGCCGGAGTCGTCGTGCCCGAAGTGGTCGGCGGCATCGCGCCGCCCGAGATGGAGGTCCGAAATCACCGCGATCCGCATGCGCTCTCCCGAAGTGCGAAGGAAAGGTAGGGATGGCGCGCGGCGGATGAATGGTCGGCGCGCGAAATTCTCGCTGCATCCAGATGCCATTCCTGTGTCGTCACCGTACGCCCTTTCCTCGTGGCCCGGCATCGCTGCTGACTGATCCGGGGGTGTTCACACGGTGCGCACGAGGCGCGAATTCGTCCATGCGACCTGCGTGCCTCGTGTCGCAACGCGGATGAATCGCGATTCGCTATCGGACATCTTGAAATCGTGTCGATTGGACACTAAGAATGTGTATCAACGACACGAAGAGGGGCGGGCCATGGTCATCGGCTACATGAAGGCGGCACCGACGACGTACGTGATGCAGTTCGAGGGGGGAAAGGTGGTCCGGGAGGGGGCGGGCCTCTCGTTCTTCTATTGGAAGCCGTCGGCGACGCTGGTGTCGGTGCCGCTGTCGAGCGCGGACGTGCCCTTCGTCTTCAACGAGGTGACGCGGGACTTCCAGTCGGTGACGCTCCAGGGCCAGCTCACGTGGCGGGTGGCGGACCCGCGGCGGCTGTCCTCGCTGCTGGACTATTCGGTGGGGGCCACGGGGCGTTACCGCTCGGATGACCCGGAGAAGCTCGAGGAGCGGCTGGTCCAGGTGGCGCAGGTGCGGGCGCGCTCGGTGGTGCAGGGGTTGACGCTGCGCGAGGTGCTGGTGCGCTCGGACGCCATCGAGGCGAAGGTGTTGCTGGCGCTGGCGGAGGCGGAGGCGGTGAAGTCGCTGGGGGTGGAGGTGATGGCCTTCTCGTTGCTGTCGGTGAAGCCGACGCCGGAGATGGCGCGGGCGCTGGAGGCCGAGGCGCGGGAGGCGTTGCAGCGCGACGCGGACGAGGCCATCTACGCGCGACGCAACGCCGCGGTGGAGCAGGAGCGGCGCATCAAGGAGAGCGAGCTGGCCACGGAGCTGGCGGTGGAGGAGCGGCAGCGCCAGATTCGCGAGGCGAAGATGGCCGCGGACATCGCCGTGGAGGAGCAGCGCGCCGCGCTGATGACCCGCTGGAGCGAGAACGAGCGGCAGGCCGCGGACGCCCGTGCGTACGCGCTGGAGAAGACGCTGGCGCCCGTGCGCGGCGTGGACTGGAAGACGCTGATGGCCACGTCGGCGAGCGGCGGCGACCCGGCGCTCAACATCGCGCTGGCGTTCCGGGAGATGGCGGAGAACGCGCAGCGCATCGGGGAGCTGAACGTGTCGCCGGACCTGCTGCGCTCGCTGGTGGGGGTTTCCGGCTACCACGGTCAGGGCTCGGGGACGAAGGGCCGCTAGCGCTGAGCGGGGAGGGCGTCATGTACGAGAAGGTCGTGCTCATCACCCGCCGCACGCGGATGGCGGGCCTGGTGGAGCGCTTCAACACGAAGAAGCAGGCGAAGTTCTACGTGGAGCACGCCGGCCAGGACTTCGACGAGTTCACCCGCGAGGACGAGGCGTACCGGCGCAACGTGGACACGCTGCGGGACTCGCTGTCCTTCGGCTTGCCGGTGCAGCAGGTGGACCGGAGCCTGGTGCCCACGTTCCTCTTCACGGGCAAGGAGGTCGTGGTCGTCGCGGGGCAGGACGGGCTGGTGGCCAACGTGGCGAAGTACGTGGGGGAGCAGCCGCTGGTGGGCGTGAACCCGGACCCGGAGCGCTTCGACGGCGTGCTGTTGCCCCACTCGGTGTCGGGCGCGCGCGGAGCGGTGCGGCGGGTGCTGGACGGCAAGGCGGCCTTCAAGCGCGTGACGCTGGCGGAGGCGCGGCTGGAGGACGGCCAGCGGCTGCTGGCCTTCAACGACTTGTTCATTGGCGCCCGCTCCCACGTGTCCGCGCGCTACCGGCTGCGCACGGGTGACCAGGAGGAGTCCCAGTCCTCCAGTGGGGTGGTGGTGTCCACGGGCGCGGGCGCCACCGGATGGCTGTCCTCCATCTTCAACCTGGCGCGAGGCGTGACGGCGCGCTCGGGCGGGGTGCCGGGCCCGTCCCCGCAACTGGGGTGGGAGGACCCGCGGCTGCTGTTCGTGGTGCGTGAGCCCTTCGCCAGCCGTCACTCGGGCGCGAGCCTGGTGATGGGCGATGTGACGGAGGCGTGTGAGCTGGTGCTGGAGTCGCGGATGGCGTCGGAGGGCGTCATCTTCAGCGACGGCGTGGAGGAGGACTTCCTCCGCTTCGGCGCGGGGGCCACCGCGCGCATCCGCCCCGCGAAGCAGCGCGCGCGGCTGGTGGTGGGCTGAGTCCGAAGCCTGGCCCGTGCTTCAGGGCGTGATGGTGACCTGCACCGCCGGGCACGACACGTCCATCGCGCGGAAACCGCCGTGGGGGGCGGGGACCTGCTGTCCCTCCTGCGCGACATCCATCAGCGGGCCTCGGAACGCGATGCGGTACGTGCCGGGCGCCCGGAGGTCGTAGGAGAAGGCGACGTCCACCCTTTCCTCCGCGGATGCGCCGGGCTCGAGCGTGATGTAGCTGTCCGCCGAGGGAAGCGCCCGGTCCGCCATGGGGCCGTTGTATTCGACCTCCACGTTGTCGCGGGACACGTCGAAGATCTTGTTGAGCACGCCCTCCAAGGGCGTGTGCCAGGTGAGCACGCGCACGCGCTTGTCCGTGGGGTTGCTCAAAGTGAAGACCAGTTCCACCGGTTCGCCCGAGCGCACCTGGACCGGGCCATTCAGCGTGCACAGCAGCTTCGTCGCCACGGTGGATGTCTCCCGTTGAGTGTCGACTTGAAGCGCGGGTGTGGTGGCTTCCTCCGGTGATGGAGGTACTTCCCGCCGCGCCGCACAGGCGCCCGTCGTCATTCCCAGCCACAATACCGCGACAGTCAACCGCCTACCACGTGAGAACACCCCTGCCTCCTTTCCGGACGCGGGCCGGACGGCCGCTGTCCAGGGCTGCTTCATGATGTGACGGACCACGGCTCAGGACCCGAGGCCCCGCGCGGAGGCGTCCCGCCCGGGGCCCGGCCCGTGCTTCAGGGCGTGATGGTGACCTGCACCGCCGGGCACGACACGTCCATCGCGCGGTAGCCGCCGTTGGGGGCGGGGACCTGCTGTCCCTCCTGGGCGACGTCCATCAGCGGGCCCCGGAACGCGATGCGGTACGTGCCGGGCGCCCGGAGGTCGTAGTAGCGCGCGGCGTCCACCTTGCCCTCCGCGGACGCGCCGGGCGCGAGGGTGACGTAGCTGTCCGCCGTGGGCGGCGCGCGCTTCGCCATGGGCCCGCGGTATTCGAGCTCCGTGTTGTCGCGGGACACGTCGAAGATCTTGTTGAGCACGCCCTCCAGGGGTGTGTGCCAGGTGAGCACGCGCACGGGCTTCGCGGTGGGGTTGCTCAGCTGGAAGACGAGCTCCACCGGCTCGCCCGAGCGCACCAGCGCGGGGCCGCTCAGCGTGCACGTCAGGTTCGTCGCCACGGTGGGGGCCTCCTGTTGCGCGCCGTCTTGGGGAGCCTGCGCTTCGGTTTGGGGCGCGGGTGCGGCGGCCTCCTCCGGCGATGGAGGTGTTTCCTGTCGCGCCGCACAGGCCCCTGTCATCAGTCCCAGGCACAGCACCCCGACGCCAAACCGCCTACCACGTGAGAACACCATGGGCTCCCTTCCTGGAATGGGACGCGGGCCAGAGGACCGACGTCCGGGTCCGCATCATGTTAACGCGCGGGCTCGGAGCGCACGGTTACGTTTTCGGGGGAGCGCATTTCCTGCACGCGTCGGCCGCCGCGCGAATCAGAAGGGGCGCACATAGCTGGCGAGCAGCAGCACCACGCCCACCACCTTCATCGCCATCAGCGGCCCCAGGTTGAGCACCACTTCGTCGAACAGGTTCTCGTCCGGAAAACGCATGTCGCCGTTCCTTTCGCTTCACGTGCATCGCGAAGTCGAAAGGGCATTGAGCAAGGCGCGGGCCAGCGTGCGCGCACGAGGTGCACCCCGGTTTGCCGAGTGCGTTTCTTGCGCGAAAGCCGCCCGCGGCCCTCGTGGACCGTTCGCGCCTGGGACGGGCGCGTGCGGAGCTGGCACGCGCCTGGCCCCGCCCGCCCGCCCGGTCAGCAGGCGGCTACTTCGCCTCGGATGCCGACGACGCGCCTTCCTGCGCCAGCGTGCGCACCAGGTCGAGCGCGCGCCGCACGTGCTCGCCAACGCGAATCTGCGACTCGAAGCTGTCGCGCACGATGCCCGAGCGGTCCACCACGAAGGTGACGCGTCCGGGCAGCAGGCCCAGGAACGACGTGGACACCCCGAACGCCTCGCGGGCCTCACCGCGCTCGTCGCTGAGCAGCTTGAAGGGCAGCCGGTGCTTCGTCGCGAAGCCCTCGTGCGACTCCGATGAATCGCCGCTGATGCCCACCACGTCCGCGCCGGCGGCGACGAAATCCTCGTACTGGTCCCGCAGGCTGCACGCCTGCGCGGTGCAGCCCGGGGAGTCATCCTTCGGGTAGAAGTAGACGACGAGCACCTTCTGTCCCACCAAATCGCGCAGCCGCACCGGCTGGCGGTTGGCGCCCGTGAGGGTGATGTCCGGTACCGCGTCGCCCTGCTTCAAAAGCTTCGTCTTGGCCATGACGTCCTCGTGTCGCCCCGGAGTCGGCCGGTGCGTTCAACGACGGGCACATCCCATCCGGCCCGCCGTGCGCCCACAAGTAATCCGCCAGTCGCCGCGCCACATGCCTCCCGCACCGGGAATGCACGGAGCGGCAGGCCGTGCCGGGGTGGGGCGTCATCGTCGACCCGGGAACGCTTGCCTGCCTCCCAGTCAGACCACCCACCAGGACACCTGACGCAGCGCCTGAACGGAGCATCAACTCGGGGTGATACGGCGCCTAATATTTGATGTCTCGCCCCAATGAATCTTCGGGGCGCGCGGCGCATCTCTAGAGTGTGGGGGACGCGGAGGCGCTACCCCGTCCGGCAGGCGACAGCCCTGCGCGCGGCCGGACCCGAAATTTCGGGCACCACCGCTGTGGTCGCCTTAGTTTTCGTTGCAGGCAGAGACAGCTTAGGTCAGAGGTCAGGGCGGAAACTTTCGCCGGAGTTGCGCTGCGCTTCGTTCAGGCGTAGGACGCAGCTTCGGGGGGTTGGTCAGGAGCGGACATGGTCGGCCTCGTCGTCGCAGCGCACGGACGTCTGGCGGAGGAGCTGGTCTCCACCGCCGAGCAGATCGTGGGAGAGCTTCCCGCGGTGGCAACCTGTAACATCGAGCCTGGGACTCCCGTCGAGGAACTCCGGGCGAAGATGAAGCAGGCGGTTGCCCGCGTGGATGAGGGCTCCGGTGTCATCATTCTGGCCGACCTCTTCGGAGGTACGCCCTGTAAGGAATCGCTGATGATGTGTCAGCGAATGAATGTGGAGGTCCTTGCTGGCGTCAACCTGCCCATGCTGCTGAAGGCGAACTCGCTCCGTTCGGAGGAGTTGTCGCTACCGGAGATGGCCAACCAGCTGGCTTCCCATGGCCAGCGCAACATCACCTGCGCATCCGCCCTGCTTCGCGAGGCTCAGCAGCAGCCGCGAACTTGACGGACCCGCGCGGGTCGGCGATTCGAGACTGCCGTGATCACCCTGGTCCGCGTCGACAACCGCCTCATCCATGGTCAGGTCGTCGAGGCCTGGCTCCCGCACCTCAAGGTCTCCCGGGTCGTCGTGGCGGATGACGAGGCGGCCTCCAGTCCCCTCATTCGCGCGGCCATGGCGCTGGCCGTCCAGAGCGCCATCGAGGTGCAGATTCTGCCCCTCTCCCAGGTGGACTTCGCCGCGCTGTCCAAGGATGGCGTGCGCACCCTGGTGCTGCTGCGGGACGTGGCCTCGGTGCCCTTCGCGCACGCGCACGGGCTCGCCATGGATGAGCTGAATCTGGGCAACGTGCACTTCGGCACCGGCCGCAGGCAGGTGTCTCCGTCCGTGTTCCTGGCGGAGGCGGAGCTGAAGACGCTCCAGCAGCTCGCCGACCAGGGCGTCCGCGTGGCGGCCCGCGCGGTGCCCGCCGAGAAGCCGGTGGACCTGCCAGACCTCCACGAGCGGTGGGCAAAGGCCGGGTGAGCGCGTGAGCGTCGTCTGGACCCAGGTGGCGCTCGCGGGGCTGTGGGGCGGACTGGTGGCACTGGAGCGCAAGGCGTTCCTCCAGGCCATGATGTCCCGGCCCCTGGTCGCCGCCACCGTCATGGGCGCCCTCCTGGGGGACGTGGCGTCCGGGCTGGCCATTGGCATGCTCCTGGAGCTCTTCTTCCTGGGCACCGCCAACCTGGGCGCGGCCCTGCCGGAGAACGACACGGTGGCGGCCACGGGCGCCAGCGCCGCCGCGGCCACGCTGTCGGCGGCCACGGGCGCGGGCTCCACGCCGGCCATCTGGTCGCTGGCGGTGCTGCTCTTCATCGGTCTGGGGCGCGTGGGCCGCCGCGGTGACCGGTTGCTGGAGGGCTACACGGCGCGGCTGGCGCGGGTGGCCCTGGCGTCCGCCGAGGCGGGCGACCTGACGCGCGCGATGCGGCAGAACCTGTGGGGGATGTGGCCCCACTTCGTGGTGTACGGCGCGCTCACGGCGCTGTGCGCGCTGCTGGGCTTCTACATCGAGCCGCTGCTCCAGGCGCTCCCACCCAAGGTGGTGCGCGGGCTGGCGTGGGCCTGGCCGGCGATGGCGTCCGTGGCGGCGGCCATCGCGGCGCAGGGCAGCCACGCCCGGCGCGCGCCGCTCTACGCGGGGCTGGGCGCGGCGCTGGTGACGGCGTCCGTGGTCAGCGTCCTGCTCCTGGAGGCCCGATGAGCACGGCCCCCACGACGCTGGGCTTCGGGGTGCTGCTGCGCGTCTTCCTGCGCTCGCTCTTCCTCCAGGCGTCGTGGAACCCCAAGGGCATGCAGAACCTGGGGCTGGCCTACGCCGTCTACCCGGCCCTGGCGGCGCTGTATCCGGCGGGCGCCGCGCGCGAGGAGGCGGTGCGGCGGCACCTGGTCTTCTTCAACACGCACCCCTACGTGGCGGCGGCCATCGTCGGCGGGGTCCTCAACCACGAGCAGCGCATCGCCCGGGGCGAGGAGACGCCGGACAAGGTGGTGGCCTTCAAGGCCGCGCTGATGGGCCCGCTGGCGGCGCTAGGGGACGGCTTCTTCTGGTTGTCCCTCAAGCCCGCGACGGGGGCGGTGAGCGCCGCGCTGGTGCCGCTGCTGGGCGTGTGGTCGGTGCCGCTGTTCCTGGTGCTCTACAACCTGGTGCACGTGCTGCTGCGGGTGCGCCTGTACTGGCTGGGCCTCACGCTGGGGGACCGGCTGGTGGAGGCCGTGGCGCGCGCGAATCTTCCGGCCCGTGGCGCGCGGCTGCGGGCGGTGGCGGCGACCAGCGCCGGAGGTGTGGCCGCCTGGCTGGCGGTGTCGTTCGGGGCCAACGCGGGGGGCCTGTATGCGCCCCTGCTGGCGGCCGGGTGCCTGGCCTTGGGGGTGGCGTCCTACGTGCTAGTGAGTCGTCGGGTGCCGAACTACGTGGTGCTCTATGTCGCGGCGGGCCTGGCCTGCGTGGCGGGAGCATTCCTTTAAGGAGAGTGGGAGTCGAGATGGCAAGCGTGGTCGAAGGGACATACGAGATCATCAACGCGCTGGGGCTCCACGCCCGGGCCGCGGCGCAGATGGTCAAGGTGGCCAACCGGTTCAAGAGCGAGGTCACCATCGAAGCCCAGGGACAGCGGGCCAATGCCAAATCCATCATGGGCGTGCTGATGCTCGCGGCCGCCCAGGGCACGCAGGTGAAGCTCACCTGCAAGGGCGAAGACGCGGACGCCTGTCTCCAGGAGCTGGCGAAGCTCATTGGAGACCGTTTCGGCGAGGCGCAGTGACGGGCTGTTGGGAAAACGCGGTAGAGGGACAGGAGCGGAAGGAATCGTGAGCAGCCAGGCCACCCCCACTCTGAGGTTGTTGGGCATCGGCGCCTCTCCCGGCATCGCGGTGGGGCATGCCTTCATCCTGGACCGCAAACGCATCCGCACGCCCAAGTTGCGTCTGGCGGAGGCGGAGGTCGAGCCCGAGCGGATGCGGATGAAGACCGCCATCGACCTGTCCGACCGGCAGCTCGCCGAGCTGAAGGACCAGATTACGCGCACCGAGGGCAGCGACCACGCCCTCATCCTGGAAGCGCACCGGTTGATGCTCCACGACCCCATGCTCGTGGACGAGGTGAACCGGCTCATCATCGAGGACCGCATCAACGCCGAGTGGGCCGTCCGGCGCGTGGCGCGCAAAATCAAGCACCTGTTCGACAACATCCCGGACGAGTACTTCCGCGAGCGCCGCTCGGACGTCGACTACGTCGCCGACCGCATCATCCGCAACCTGATGGGCCAGGTGGTGGACGAGGAGGTGGAGGTCCCCGCCGAGGCCATCGTCGTCGCGCACGACTTGTCCCCCGCGGACGCCGCGCTGATGGCGCGCAGTGGCCGGGTGGCGGGCTTCGTGACGGACCTGGGCGGCCAGACGAGCCACACCGCCATCGTCGCCCGCGCGCGGGAGACACCCGCGGTGGTGGGCGCCGGCCGGGCCAGCGAGCAGATTTCGCCGGGCGACCTGGTGGCCATGGATGGCATCCGGGGCGTGGTGCTGGTGAACCCCTCGGAGGAGCAGCTCGAGGTGTTCCGCGAGGAGCAGCGCCGCTATCAGGAGAGCGAGCGGCTGGCGCTCGCCACCAAGGACCTGCCCGCAGTCAGCTCCGACGGCTTCCAGATTCGCCTCAACGGCAACATCGAGTTCCTGGAGGAGATCCCCTCGCTGCTGGCGCACGGCGCGGAGGGCATTGGCCTGTACCGCACCGAGTTCATGTTCCTGGACCGGAAGACGGCGCCCACCGAGGAGGAGCACTACCGCGCCTACCGGCAGGTGCTCGAGGCCATGGGCGGGCGTCCCGTCACCATCCGCACGCTGGACCTGGGCGGCGACAAGGTGCCGGGCAAGACGAAGCACGAGAAGGAACCCAACCCGGCCATGGGCCTGCGGGCCATCCGCTACTGCCTGTCCAACCGGGAGCTGTTCCGCACGCAGCTCCGCGCGCTCCTGCGGGCCAGCGTGCACGGCAACCTGCGGCTGATGTTCCCCCTCATCTGCGGCGTGAGCGAGCTGCGCGAGGCCCGCAGCGAGCTGGAGGCGTGCCGCACCGAGCTGGGCCGCTTGGGGGTGCCCATTGGCAAGCGCTTCCCGGTGGGCATCATGGTGGAGACGCCCAGCGCGGCCACCATCGCGGACCGCCTGGCCCAGGAGGCGGACTTCTTCTCGGTGGGGACCAACGACCTCATCCAGTACTCGCTGGCCATCGACCGCCAGAACCGCGAGGTGGCCTACCTCTACCGGCCCCTCCACCTGTCCGTGCTCCGGCAACTGCGCGGCATCATCGACGCGGCGCGGGCGGCGAACATCCCCGTGGCCATGTGTGGGGAAATGGCGGGAGACCCGCTCTACACGCTGGTGCTGTTGGCGCTGGGCTTCGACGAGCTGTCCATGACGTCGGGCCAGATTCCGGTGGTGAAGCGGCTGCTCCGTCGGGTCAGCCGCGCGGACGCCATGGACCTGCTGCAGAACGCCATGGAGCTGACCACCGCGGAGGAAATCGAGCGCTACGTGCGCACGGAGATGGACCGCCGCTTCGCCGAGACGATGGAGCCGGAGGCGCCGGGTGTGGGGAACGCGGAGCCCGCCGACCATGAGCCTCGGGAGCACGGGGCTCCGCCGTCCGGCCGAAACACGGCCTGAACCCCCGCCCTGGTGAGGGCGGGGTGCGCGGCGATGGCTTGCCAACACGTCTACCGGACCCGGAGGGGATTCCGGTTGCGGACGGGCATGTGCAACTTGCTGGGACGGGCATTTGGCTCGCCCCAGGAGCAAGCATGTTCAATCCCGCGAACATCCAGATGGGCATGACAGCGAGAGACCGGGATGGTGAGAAGGTGGGCACCATCATCGCCGCGGACGCGGCGGGGTTCTTCATTGGCAGGGGGCGCCTCTTCACGCGCGACTGCCGCGTGTCCTTCTCGGATGTGACGGACATCGACGGAGATGACGTCTACCTGCGCGGAGAGCTCGCCGAGCTGCCGGACCTTCGGCCCGAGGCGCTGGCGCCCGCGCGGCGCACCTCCACCACCGCGGGCCTGCCGCTCCAGCACGACCTCACGGGCGGGCTGGGCTGGGCGGACGAGGACTCCGAGGAGGAGCCTGTGTCGTCTCCCGTTCGCCAGGCGTCTGGCATGGCGCAGCACTGGGCGGGCGGCGGTGATGACGCGGCGCCTCGCCGTGAGGCGCCGTCGGATTCGCGCCGGCACTCGCGCCACTGAGCGGCGCGGGACTCACCAACTCGATTTGACCACGCCGGGAATCTCTCCCCGGAGGGCCTTCTCGCGGAACGCGATGCGAGAGAGGCCGAAGCGCCGCAGGTTGCCGCGCGGCCTGCCGGTGAGCGCGCAGCGGTTCGTCACGCGGTTGGGGTTCGAGTCGCGGGGCAGGGACGCCAGCGCGTCCTGGGCCTCGCGGCGTTCTTCCGGGGACAGGGACAGGTCGCGGATGCGCGCCTTGAGCGCCTCGCGCCGCTTCGCGTACCTCGCGACCAGGGCCTTGCGCTGCTCGTTTCGCGCGACCTTGCTCTTCTTCGCCATGGCGGTGTCTCTCTCGGTGCGAGCCGGCCCTCAGGGCACGGACTCGCTCAGGGGTTCAGCGGAGGGCACGACGTTCAGGTGGGACGGGGGCGCCGCGGCTTCGTCCGAGTCGTCCGCGGCGACGTCCACCATCAGCGGCGGCGCGAACGCACGGCCTCGTGGCCGGTGCCGCGCGGCGCACCGGAGCCTCGGCGCGCGGGTGGGGCGGCCCTCGCGGCGGCGCATCAGAGCTTCACGCCTTCCGCGAGCAGCTCGCGCACCACGCGGTCGATGCCGCGCTGGTTGATGATGCGGATGCCGTGCGTGCTCACCCGCAGCTTCACGAAGCGGTTCAGGTGCGGCACCCAGAAGCGGTGCCACTGGAGGTTGGGCAGCGAGCGCCGCTTGTGCCGGTTGTTGGCGTGGGAGACGGTGTTGCCGACGAGCGGCCGCTTTCCGGTGACCTGGCAGACCTTGGACATGGTGGGGGCCTCTAGAGTGCTTCGATGGAGAGGAAGAGCCGCCGCCGGCCACTGCCGGCGATGGCGGGAGAGCGGTGCACGGCGCCGTTGCCCTGGTTGCCGGGCCACGACTCGCCCTTGAGGAGCGCCACGTCGAAGCGCTCCAGCGCGCGGACGGGGGCGCCCGGCCGCGTGACGTCACCGGTGGCCCCGAGCGCGCCGCGCACGACGTGGACGTTCTCCAGCCATTCGGTGGCCGGGCCCGCATAGGTGCACAGCAGCCGGACGCCCACGCGGTCCACATGGAAGCGCGGGCACATGTCCCCGCCGATTATGTGGAGGCGCACACCCAGTTCGGCGACGCCGAACAGGTCCACGTAGAGCCGCGCGAGGAAGTGCACGTCCTCGAGCCACGCCTCGAACAGGGGGCCCTGGGGCAGCCCTTCGAGCCGGGACCTCAGGTCCGGTGCGTCGCCGCGCACGCGGGCGATGACGTCCAACTCGCGTGTGGCCACCACGTCGTTGAGCCAATGCGTCAGCGGCGTGTCGAAGCCCCGGCGCCAGACGCAGAGGTTGAGCTCCGCGCGGTAGATGTCCGCGAGCGCCTCGGGCGTCCAGACGAAGGCATGGGCCTCCCGGGGCGCGACGGGGCGGGAGGGGAGGGCGTGCGCGGGCCGCATCTCAGGCGCCCTCCGCTTCCTGGGACGCGTCCTCGGCCCGCAGCACCGTCCATTCAGGAAACGGGTCCTCGAACCGGGCCCAGTGCCCCGGTCCGCGCGCCAGCTCCCCGGGCGTGAGCAGGCAGTCCTCGAGCAGCCGCGCCATCTCCTCGTGGTCCGCGTCCAGGGTGATGAAGACGACTTCCTGCCGCCGGTCGCCGTGGGGGCCCACGCACTCGCGCTCGATGTCGGCGCGGGAGGCGGCGTCCTCCGGCCACTCGGCGCGGGGCATGGCGTCCCACCACACCCCGCCGGGCTCGAAGCTGCACGCGCCGCCCGCCTGGGCCCACACGCCCGCGATGTCATTCCGAGACGCGAGCCAGAAGAAGCCCTTGGAGCGCAGCACCCCCGTCCAGCTCCCGTGGATGAAGTCCCACAGCCGGGCGGGGTGGAAGGGCACGCGGCTGCGGAAGACGAAGCTGCGGATGCCGTACGTCTCCGTCTCCGGCGTGTGCTCGCCCCGCAGCTCCCGGAGCCAGCCGGGTGAGCGGCGCGCGCGCTCGAAGTCGAAGCGGCCGGTGTTGAGCACCGCGGTCAGCGGGACGCGCCCGCGCTCCGCGGGGACGAGCGCCGCGCCGGGGTTGAGCTTGCGCAGGATGTCCTGGAGCCGGGCGGCTTCCTCCGCGGGGACCAGGTCCAGCTTGTTGAGCACGAGCACGTCCGCGAACTCCACCTGCTCCACGAGCAGGTCCACCACGGTGCGCTCGTCCTCGTCCGCTGCGGCGAGCCCTCGCGCGGCGAGGTCATCCGCGGCGTTCCAGTCCCGCAGGAAGTGGAGGGCGTCCACCACCGTCACCAGGGTGTCCAGCCGCGCCACGTCCGACAGGCGCTGGCCGGATTCGTCCTCGAAGGTGAAGGTCTCCGCGACGGGCAGGGGCTCGGAGATGCCGGTGGACTCGATGAGCAGGTAGTCGAAGCGGCCTTCCCGGGCGAGCCGGGAGACCTCCAGGAGCAGGTCCTCGCGCAGCGTGCAGCAGATACACCCGTTGGACAGCTCCACGAGCTTCTCGTCCACGCGGCTCAGCGCCCCGCCGCCCGCCTTCACCAGCCGGGCGTCGATGTTCACCTCGCTCATGTCGTTGACGATGACCGCCACCCGCAGGCCCTCTCGGTTCTGGAGGACGTGGTTGAGCAGCGTCGTCTTGCCCGCGCCGAGGAAGCCGGAGAGCACCGTGACGGGCAGCCGGGGCGGCGTCACGGTTTGCCCTCCACGAAGAGCACATGCTTGCGCACGCGCGGGTCGTACTTCTTGAGCTGAAGCTTCTCCTGCGACTTTCGCTTGTTCTTCGTCGTTGTGTAGACGTAGCCCGTCCCCGCGGACGACACGAGCTGGATGATGGTGCGGTTTCCCTTGGGCATGGAGGTCTCCGGACGTGAGGACGCGACAGGGCATGCCGCGAGGCCAGGAGGCCGCGCGGTGACACGCCCGACTCAGAGGTAGTCGGGGTGTTTATGTAACTGAGTTGCGTTATTGGCGCAAGCGGTGGTGTGGCGGCGTGCGCGGCGGACGCGTGGCTTCAGGGGCGTTCGTCGCCGTCCACGTCCTGCTCGCGGCGGATGCCCCGGCGGACGCGGTAGCGGCTGATGGCGCGCTCCAGCGGGCGCAGGCCCGCGAGGCACATCAAGGCGATGGCGGTGGTGGTGAGGGCGGCGAAGGGAAAGCCGAGCCCCGTGGCCAGCCCCACGGACGCGGTGAGCCAGAGGTTGGCCGCCGTCGTGAGGCCCGTCACCTGGCCGTTGTGGCGCAGGATGACGCCCGCGCCCAGGAAGCCGATGCCCACCACCACCTGGCTGGCGATGCGGCTGATGTCGCCCCGGGTGCCTTCGGGCGTGTCCGGGCCCAGCGCCACTTCAATGAAGACGCTGGCCAGCGTGAAGCAGCAGGCGCCCAGGGAGACGAGGATGTGGGTGCGCAGCCCCGCGGCCTGGCCGCGCACCTCACGCTCCAGCCCCAGCACACCCCCCAGCAGGGCGGCCAGGGCCAATCTCAGGGTGACGGTCTGCTCATCCACGAGGGATGAACCTACTCACCCAGCTCGATTTTCTCGTCCTTGTCCGCGTCGTTCAGTTCGGGATTGGGCAGCGTGTCCAACGTGGCCGTCAGCAGCTTGGTGGTGGGCACGACGTAGGGGGCCACCTCTTCGCCCAGCTCCTGGACGTACTGGCCGATGCGCTGCTCGTAGTCCGAATCCTTGGAGCTCCAGCTCCCGGCGGCCTCGGCGGCCCAGACCTCTTCGCCGTCGCGGCAGCGCACGAGCTTGGCCACCACGGCGGCCTCGGCGCCGCTGCCCCTGAGCGCGATTTGCGGCGACAGCCACAGCACGCCCTCCAGGCCCTCCACGCACAGCGCCTTGAACGTGGCGTCGGTGGGGACGTCGGGGAGCGCCGCGCTCTCCTTCACCAGGAAGTCCCGGTTCTGGTTCACCCACTGGCGGGCGATGAGGCTCCACAGCTCGCCCACGGCGACCTTGCCGTCGGGCAGCGGCTGCGTCACCACCACCAGCCGCTTCACCTGGTGCTTGTCCACCGTGTCGTAGTCGGGGCGGAGCCGCTGGCTCTTCACCGCGGAGCATCCGGACAGCAGGCCCAGCCCGAGCACGGGCAACAGTCGCTTCATCATGATGTCCCTCTCCCGGCCCCCTTCTTGGAGAAGGGGGCCTCCGTCAGATGCACGCCCGGGCCAGGCGGCTCAGGCCGCCTTCGGCTCGGAGTCCTTGCCACCGCCAGCCGAGCCACCCTCACCCGAGGGCTTGCCCGACTCGCGCTGACGGCGGTCGTACATGAGCTGCATCACCGCGGCCAGCACGGTGAAGGACACCACCAGCGTGGTGATGAGGCCAATGCACGCTACCAGACCCATGGAGCGCAGGCCGTTGTGGGCCGCGGCCAGCAGCGCCGCGAAGGCCACCACGGCCGTCAGCGTGGAGGAGGCCACGGCCGCGCCCACGCTGCGCAGCGCCACCAGGGGCGAGGTGCCCTCCAGGAAGCGGTGGAGCAGGTAGAGGCCGTGACTCACGCCGAAGCCCAGGAGGATGGGCAGGATGATGATGTTCATGAAGTTCAGGCGCAGCCCTGTCAGCGCCATGATTCCGAGCATCATCGCCACGCCCACGCCCAGCGGAATCACCGACGCCAGCGCCAGCTTCGCGTTGCGGAAGTCCAGGAAGTGCATGGCCAGGATCCACAGCGCGGTGAGCACCACGGTGACCTTGCCGTCCCAGAGGACGATGCGCGCCAGCCGCGCGTAGAGCTGCGTGGCGCCCGCGGCGCGGAACTCCTTCTCCACGGTGGGGGCCTTCGGGTCCCACGCGTCCTGGTCGTACTTGCCCGGCGTGTACGAGGCCTTGATGACCCGCGTCTCGTCGGAGAACGCCAGCATTTTCTGGCCGTCCATCAGGTCCACGCTGGCGTAGATGTACGTCAGGTAGCCGTGGTTCTCCGGCCTGGCGGAGGGCAGGTTGCGGAACTGGGCGGTGTAGTTGGCCGGCACGCCGTGGACGTCGAAGGGCTTGGCGTCCAGCACCTTCTTGAAGAAGTCCGCGTTGGCCTGCATCTCCGGCGGCAGCGCGGCGACGGAGAAGCCCTCCTCCTCGAGTTGCGCCATCTCCGCCTTCCACTCCTCCAGCACCTTGGCGTTGGCCGCGGCCGTCTCCGCCGGAGGCACGAAGGTGAAGATGCTCACCACCTGGTCGATGGAGGGGTACTTGTCCGGGTTCTGCGTCAGCTCCCGGTACACGCCCTCGGCCTCGTCCAGGTCCTTGGTGTAGATGGCCATCGGGTCGCTGGAGATGTTGAAGCGCTCGTTGATTTCGTCCTGGAGCAGCACGGACGACATGCCGTCGGGGATGAGCGCGCGGGTGTTGTAGTTGAAGCTGACGCCGTACTTGAGGCGCTCGAAGAAGCCCAGCTCCACGCCCTTGGGCGGCTCCTCGGACCCGGCCCAGGGCACCGCGGCGGCGCAGATGAGCGCGACGATGGCCGTGCTGATGCCCAGCACCAGCTTCGGCTTGGGGATGCGCAGCTCCTTGCCGGTGGTGGCGGAGTTGGTGGGCGGCGGCTTCATGATGCCGATGAGCTTCTGGGGCAGCTCCGGGTTGATGCGGCCGGCCAGCGCCAGGATGGACGCGCTCCAGCAGAACAGCGTGAGGCCCAGGATGAGGGTGCCCATGCCGGCCAGGAAGCCGAACTGGCTGAAGCCGCGGAACTCGCTGACCATCAGCACGAAGAAGGAGCCGGCGGTCACCACGGCGGCCACCGCGGCCGGACGGCCCGCGTTCATCACCGCGTCGCGGATGGCCACGTCGTACGGCTTGCCCGCGCCCAGCTCCAGCCGCGTGCGGAAGATGAAGTGGATGCCGTAGTCGATGCCGAAGCCGAGCAGGATGCCGCCCAGGATGGACGTAATCATGTTCAGCTCGCCCACCGTCGCGTAGGTGAAGCCGAGCGTGTAGAGCGTGCCCACCACCGTGCCGATGACGACCAGGAAGGTCGGCGCCAGCTTGCGGAAGAAGATGATGGTGATGAGGAAGATGGAGCCCAGGGCGATGAGCGTCACCGGCTCCAGGGAGTCCTCGATGGCGTACGAGTCATCCACCGTCGTCTTGTAGGAGCCGGTGAAGCCGTAGGCGATGGTCTTGTCATCGCCCATCAGCTTGTAGTCCTCGACCAGCTTCACCTTGCCGGGCTGCGCGGAGTACGCGTCAATCTGGCCCTTGAGCCGCTCCAGGTACTCCTTCGTCTTGCCAATCTCGGTGTTGTCCCACATCGGCTTGACGAGCAGCATCAACATCTTCTTGTCGTTGGAGATGTTGTAGTCGTCGCGGATGCTCTTCTTGCCAATGGAAGAGTACTTGTCGACTAGGTCCTGCATGTTCAGCTCGACGGGCTTGGAGCCGCCCAGGTCGATGAAGAACGGGTTGCTGCGCTTCAGCTTGTCGCGCAGGAACTCCATGATGCGGCGCTTGCCCTCGACCAGGTCCTCCGTCTTCACGAAGAGGACCATGTTCTGCTGGATGAACTCGACGGGCAGCTTGTAGGAGACGTTGCGCACGTTCTCCTTGTCCGCCTGGAGGATGGCCGCGAGGTCGTCCGCGGTGCGCTTCATCGCGGCCTCGTCGGACGAGCGCAGGGCGACCATGAGGAAGCCGCTGCCTCCCACCATGTCGATGACCTGCTTGACGTCCTTCACCTCTTCCAGGTCCTGGGAGATGAGGTCGAGCTGGTTGGAGTTGATGTGCAGCTTCGACGTTCCCCACAGTGACACGGCCAGCAGGGCCAGCATCAGGAGGAGGACGGACCCGGCGCGCTGGACGAGAAGTCCGGCGAAGGCCTGGGCGAAACGGGAGTGGGAGTTCGGATTTCTATCGCCGCTCATGCGGCGGGGACCCTACCGGCAAAAGCCCTGTCCCGAAAGGCAAAGCCCGGCCGTCAGGCCGCTGCCCTGCCGCATCCCCCGGGGAATAAAACTCAGCTCGCCGGCGGCGCGGAGACCCGCAGCACGTCGTTTTCCAACTCCTTGGGAGGCAAAAAGAACGAGCGGGGCTCCCGGACGAGGTGGGTGAGCACGGCGCGGAGGAAGGGCAGGGCTTCCCGGCTGGGGACGTCCCGGGCGCGCGCCGCCACCCCCAGGGCCAGCGAGAAGGACACCCCGAAGTTGATGAAGCCCGTCAGGGCCGCGCCCCCCAACGCCCACAAGAACGCGGGCTGGAGCACCGCGTCGGGCCCCAGGGAGGTGCCGGCCAGGGCGAGCGCGCCGAGCACGAAGGTGACATGGCGCACATCCAGGACGAGGCCGAAGAAGCGGCCCACCACCGGCCCCAGGGCCAACAGGAAGCCCAGCGCCACGTTGGCGCCCAGGCCCGAGGCCGCGTGCTGGAAGCCATCCGCCAGCCGTCGCGCCCGGTCCACTCCCAGCAGCCGCCGCAGCAGGGGGTGGTGGGCGAGCGCCTCCGGCAGCCTCCGGTACACGACGAAGTTCTCCAGCCAGCCCCCCGCCACGCTGCTCATCCACAGCATGACGCCCGTCATCGCGGCGTAGAGCAAGGTGCCGCTCTTCCAGGGATGGAGCGAGGCCACCGTGGCCTGGGCCTTGGCCGGGCTCATGAAGGTGTGGCCGGTGAGGGCCTGATACCCCAGGGCGAAGGCGACGGCCGTGGGCGCCACCACGCCCAGGTTGCCCGCGAAGGCCGCGAGCTGGGAGCGGGTGATGCGGGGGATGAGCTCCACCAGGCTGGCCAGCCGCTCGCCGCGGGCGCCTTCTCCCACCGCGCCCGCGAGCGTTGCGGCCGTCACGGACGGCTGCTTCGTGGCCAGCGTGAAGCCCAGCAACTGGATGAGCACGAAGGCCGCCGCGTAGTTCAGCCCCACGGCCATGAAGGAGAAGAAGGGCGCCAGCAGCAAGCCCGACAGGAACGTCTTGTTCGCCACCGCGACCGCGGTCACCAGGCCGCCGCCCGCCGCGGAGTGCACCATGGCGTGGAAGCCCTCGCGGGTGCTGGTGATGTAGTGCTCGCCGGAGTGGCCCGCGCGTTCGACGATTTTGCGCGCCAGCATCCGCACGTTCCGCCGCGCCAGCTCCATGACGGAGCGGTCCGCGTGCGCGCGGCGCAGCAGGTTCGACACCAGCGCCATCGCCTCGCGCCACCGTGCCTCGCCCCGGGGAGCGCCCAGCACGCGGGCGATGGCCTCCATGCGCTGCAGGCCCCGGCGGATGCGCTCCAGCCGGTAGACGAGGTCCACGCTGACGCCCCGGTCCTCCAGGTGGCGTGACACGCTGGCCACCACCTGCCGGCAGTCCGCCACGCAGGTGGCCAGGTCCCGCAGCGTGTCCGGCGCGCCGTCGCGCGCGAGCACCGAGTCGCACAGCATCCTCAGCCTCAGGAAGGGCGAGGCGCGGAAGGCCGTCTCCGGGCTGCGGTCCCGCACGTCCTCCGCCATGCCCAGCGCCGCCAACTGCACCGCGAGCAGCAGCAGCGCGTCCATCAAGTCGGCGCGCACGCGGGCGGCGGGCGCGGGCTCGGGGGGCTTGGGCTCCCCCACCAGGGCCGCCAATTGCGCCAGGCGCGTGGGTGACAGCCCCGCGAGCCACCTCGCGTCGTCCGGGTGCGGGCACAGGCGCAGCAGCAGCTCGGACAGCTTGCCGGGCTCGGGCACCGTGGGCAGCAGGGTGCGGGCGAACCGGTCCGACGCCTCGGCGAAGAAGCCCTGGCCCGCGGGCAGTCCCACCTGGGCGAAGAGCGTGAGGCCCCGGCAGCCCTCGCAGACCGCGGCCACCAGCCGGGTGACGGCGGCGCGCATCGCCGGCTCACCCTCGAGCACGCGGACCAGGAGCGCCAGGCGGCTGTCGGAGGGCGAGACCTCGGGCTCCAAGGCGTCCACCAGCCCGTGGGCGGGGATGCGCTCGCGCAGCCACTGCACCCAGCGCTCCACCCACTCGAGGCGTTGCTCCAGGCCGCCTTCGGGCACGTCGCACAGCAGCCGGTACAGGTCGCGCACGGCGGAGTGGCCGGGGGCCCGAGGGGCGTACTGCATGCAGAAGGCATCCACCTCACGGGCGGAGGGCTGCGGCTTGGTCGCCGTGGACTGGACGGGGGTGGGGGCGGTCATCGGCCAGGCAAGGGGGGAGGTGCACTCTACGCGATGCGCTGCCGCCGCGGAAACGGCGAGGCGGCCGGGCTGCCTGGTGGCCCGGCCGCCGGGCAGGGGCGGGCTACTTCTTCTTCACCTTCGCCAGCTCCGTGCGCATGCGCTCCAGCAGCAGGTCCCAGCCGCCCTGGGCCATCAGCGGCTTCACCTGCGTGTCGCGGATGTCCTGCAGCATGGACGAGCCGAGCACCGTCACGTCGACGACCTTCCACGCGGCGGCCTCCTTCACCAGCCGGTACTTCAGCTTCATCTCCTGCGTCTTGAGCGGGTGCTTGATGAAGACGGTGGAGGCGACGGAGGCCTCGCCGCCCTGCACCTGCGAGGGCTCGTAGGTGATGGAGTCCAGGTTCTTGAAGTTCTCCCGCACGCGGGGGAAGGCGATGTTCGCGAACAGGTCCTGGAACAGCGTGACGAACTCCTTGCGCTGCGCGTCGGTGCCCTTGGCCCAGTCCTCGCCGAGCAGGAACTTGCCCTGCTCCTCGCTGCCGAAGTGCTTGAGGGCCAGCGCATCACGCTCGTATCTCACGGACTGCACCACGGTCTTCACCGGCTTGGCGACGGCGTCCTCCTTCGCGGCGAGCGCGGGCACGGCGAAAGCGAGGGTGGCCAGGAAGGTGAGGGTGCGGAAGCGGGCGTTCATGTCAGGGGTTCCTCCAGAGCGAATGCCGGACGTCTGTTAGCCCAAGGGAACGTCCGGCGCCTCGCGAAATTCACGCCTGGGGGGATGGCGGCCGTTCGGACGAACCCGCCCGGTTGGTGGGCCCTGCCAGATTCCGAAAAGATGAATGATGGAGCCCTCTTGCGCGTTTGACTCCTCTAGGACGCGACGTTTAGTGTCCGCCCCCTGCGCACTGTCAGCGCAGCTTCTGAGACGACATGCCTACCGACTTCCTGTTCACGTCCGAATCCGTCACTGAAGGCCACCCGGACAAGATCGCCGATCAGATCTCCGACGGTGTGCTGGATGCCATCATCGCCAAGGACCCCCAGGCGCGCGTCGCCGTGGAGACGCTCGTCAAGACGGGCCTCGCCATTGTCGCGGGCGAAGTGACGACGAATTGTTACGTGGACATCCCGAAGATCGTCCGCAGCACCATCTGCCGCATCGGCTACACCGACAGCGCCATGGGCTATGACGGCAACACGTGCGGTGTCATGGTGGCCATCGAGGGCCAGAGCCAGGACATCGCCCGGGGTGTCGACAACAAGAAGGACCAGGGCGCCGGCGACCAGGGCATGATGTTCGGCTTCGCGTGCGACGAGACGCCGGAGCTGATGCCCGCGCCCATCCACTACGCGCACGCCATCACCCGCCGCCTGGCGGACGTGCGCCGCAAGGCGCACCCGTGGATCCGCCCGGACGGTAAGAGCCAGGTGACGGTGGAGTACCGCGACGGCCGCCCCGCCCGCATCGACGCGGTGGTGGTGTCCACGCAGCACTCCGACGAGGTCTCCAACAAGAAGATCCAGGAGGCCATCCGCGAGGACGTCATCGCGAAGGCGCTGCCCAAGAAGCTCGTCGACAACAAGACGAAGTTCTTCATCAACCCCACCGGCCGCTTCGTGGTGGGTGGCCCCATGGGTGACTCCGGCCTGACGGGCCGGAAGATCATCGTGGACACCTACGGCGGCATGGGCCGTCACGGTGGCGGCGCGTTCAGCGGCAAGGACCCGTCCAAGGTGGACCGCTCCGCCGCGTACATGGGCCGTCACATCGCCAAGACGGTGGTGGCCGCGGGCCTGGCCCGCCGCTGCGAGGTGCAGGTGTCCTACGCCATCGGCGTGGCCGAGCCCGTCAGCGTGATGGTGGAGACCTTCGGCACCGCCACGGTCCCCGAGGAGCGCATCGCCCTGGCCGTCCGCAAGACGTTCGGCCTGCGTCCGCGTGAAATCACCGAGTACCTGGACCTGCTGCGGCCCATCTACCAGAAGACCGCCGCCTACGGTCACTTCGGCCGCACCGAGAAGGAGTTCACCTGGGAGCGCATCGAGGAGAAGAAGGACGCGCTCCGCGACGCCGCCAAGAGCGCCGCCCCCACGGGTGGCCGCCGCCTGAAGGCCGTCTGAGTCCAGTCGCCTGACGCCAGGCCCCGTGCCTCCTCACTGGATGCGCGGGGCCCGCAAGCACACGGGCCGTCTCCCAAGCGGGGAGGCGGCCCGTTGTGTTTCAGCAGAGGCTTCGCGCGTCGCGCCCGCGCACCGTCACGGTTCAGCCCAGCCCGGTGATGTGCAGGCGGTGCCGGCCCGCCAGCGGCGCGTCGGGCTGGCGCGCCGGGCCCTCGCCATGCGGTGGTGGGCGGCCAGCGGCGCTTCGGGCTGGCGCGGCGGGCCCTCGCCCCCAAGGTGGGCGGCGAGGACCCGCCGCACGCTTCGCTTAGTAGCGGTACGTGTCCGGCTTGTACGGGCCGGAGGTCTTCACGCCGATGTAGTCGGCCTGCTCCTGGCTCAGCTCGGTGAGCTGCGCGTTGAGCTTCTTGAGCTGGAGCCGGGCGACCTTCTCGTCCAGGTGCTTGGGCAGCACGTAGACCTTGCCGACCTCGTAGTTGGCGCTGTGCGAGTACAGCTCGATCTGCGCGATGGTCTGGTTCGCGAACGAGCTGGACATCACGTAGCTGGGGTGGCCGGTGCCGCAGCCCAGGTTCACCAGCCGGCCCTTGGCCAGCAGGATGATGCGCTTGTTGTCCGGGAAGATGACGTGGTCGACCTGCGGCTTGATCTCCTCCCACTGGTACTTCTCCAGGGAGGCGACCTCGATTTCGTTGTCGAAGTGGCCGATGTTGCAGACGATGGCCTGGTCCTTCATCTTGGCCATGTGGTCATGGGTGATGACACCCTTGTTGCCCGTGGCGGTGACGAAGATGTCCGCCTTGTCCGCGGCGTAGTCCATGGTGACGACGCGGTAGCCTTCCATCGCGGCCTGGAGCGCGCAGATGGGGTCGATCTCCGTCACCCACACCTGGGCGGACAGCGCGCGCAGCGCCTGCGCCGAGCCCTTGCCGACATCGCCGTAGCCCGCGACGACGGCGATCTTCCCGGCGACCATCACGTCGGTGGCGCGCTTGATGCCGTCCACCAGCGACTCGCGGCAGCCGTACAGGTTGTCGAACTTGCTCTTCGTCACGCTGTCGTTGACGTTGATGGCGCGGAACAGGAGCGTGCCCTTGGCGGACATCTCCTGGAGGCGGTGCACGCCCGTGGTGGTCTCCTCGGTGACGCCGAGAATCTTCGCGCTCTTGCGCGTGTACCAGGTCGCGTCCTCGGCCAGCTTCGCCTTGATGGCCGCGTACAGCTCGCGCTCCTCCTCGCTCTGGGGGTTGGCCAGGAGGCTGGCGTCCTTCTCCGCGCGCTTGCCCAGGTGCATGAGCAGCGTGGCGTCACCGCCGTCGTCCAGAATCATGTTCGGACCTTCGTGCTCGCTGCCCGCGGGGCCGAACTCGAAGATGCGGTGGGTGAAGTCCCAGTATTCCTTGAGCGTCTCGCCCTTGTGGGCGAAGACGGGCGTGCCCTTCTCCACCAGCGCGGCGGCGGCGTGGTCCTGCGTGGAGTAGATGTTGCACGAGGCCCAGCGCACCTCGGCGCCCAGCGCCTGGAGCGTCTCCACCAGCACGGCCGTCTGGATGGTCATGTGCAGCGAGCCCGTCACGCGCGCGCCCTTGAGGGGCTGCGTCTTGGCGTACTCCTCGCGGATGGCCATGAGCGCGGGCATCTCGCTCTCGGCGATGCGGATCTCCTTGCGGCCCCAGCCGGCGAGCGAGAGGTCGGCGATGGCGTAATCCTGCTTCTGGGACTTGGTTGCAGCGGTCATGGCAATGGCTCCTGGTCCAGCGGGCGCGGCGCCCCGGGCGCGGGAAGTGCGGGTGTTGGCGACTGCGACGACTCACCCTCGCAAGAGACGCGTACAGGTGAGCGCCGTTGGGTGATTCCCTTCGAGCCTGGGGCCGTTTCCGGCCTCGCAGCGCTCCTCGAAGTCGTGGGGGAACCTATGAGAAGGGCCCCTTCATTTCAACGAGAGACTGCCGCCCCCGGGGGCAGGCGGACAGCCTGCTTCATCCACTTTCAGACGCCCACCTGGCGAGGGAACGTGGCCAGCGTGAGTGACTCGGGCGGGCCCGTCAGCTCCTTGGGGGACAGGGCCACGCCGGACAGGTAGCGCCAGCCCGTGCCGTCATGCCGGAAGTCGGAGCGCTCCACGAAGGACTGGTCCTTTCCCTTCTCGAACACCTTCGCGAAGAAGAGCACCTGGGCCAGCCCGCTTTCGTCCGGGGCCGCGCGGTCCATCACCACCAGCTTCGGGTACTGGTGCGCCTGGGCGAAGGCGCGCAGCTCGCGCAGCACCGCTTCCTGGGGCTTCGCGCGGTCGGGGTGGCTGGGGTGCAGTGACTTCCACAGCCAGGTCACCTCGCGCAGGGCGAAGGCGCTGTAGCGGCTGCGCATGAGGCGCTCGGCGTCGGGCGGCTCGGCCTCGCCGCGGTGGAAGGGGGCGCAGCACTCGCGGTAGCGCAGGCCGGAGGAGCAGGGACAGAGGGGGGCAGGGGGCATGGTGCGGTCCGAGCCTACCCGTCCCGCGAGGGCCGTGGGTGTCCGTGCGTACAGAGACGGTGGAACACCCTTGCTGGAGCAAGGGAGCGGGCATACATCCGGGGGCCGCACCCTATGAGCCTCCTCGAAGCCATTGTCCTGGGTCTGGTCCAGGGTCTCACGGAGTTCCTCCCCATCAGCTCCACGGCGCACCTGCGCATCGCGCCGGAGCTGTTCGGCTGGAGGGACCCGGGCGCGGCGTACTCGGCGGTCATCCAGTTGGGCACGGTGGCGGCGGTGCTCATCTACTTCCGCAAGGACATCGTTTCGTTGGTGACGGCCTTCTTCCGCGGGCTGGCGCGGCGCGAGCCCTTCGGCACGCTGGAGGCGCGGCTGGCGTGGTTCGTCCTGGTGGGCACGCTGCCGGTGGGCATCGCCGGGCTGACCTTGAAGAAGTTCATCGAGAACGAGTTCCGCTCGCTCTACGTGATTTCCGGAAGCCTCATCGTGTTGGCCCTCATCCTCCTCTTCGTGGAGAAGCGGGCCTCGCACCAGCGGACGCTGGCGGACATGCGGTGGAGGGATGGCATCCTCATTGGCATGTGGCAGGCGCTGGCGCTGATTCCGGGCGCGTCCCGCTCTGGCACCACGCTGACGGGCGGCCTGTCGCTGGGGCTCAAGCGCGAGGACGCGGCGCGCTACTCGTTCCTGCTGTCCATCCCGGCCACCACGCTGGCGGGCGTCTTCGAGCTCAAGCACCTGCTGGAGGCGGAGACGCGGCCCTCCGCCATGGCGCTGTGGGTGGGGACGCTGGTGGCCTTCGCCTCGGGCATGGCGGCCATCGCGTGGCTGCTGCGCTTCCTGCGCACGCGCACGACGATGGTGTTCGTGGTGTACCGCGTGGCGCTGGGGTTGCTGCTGCTGGTGCTGCTCCAGACGGGGAAGCTGAACCCGCTGTCGGGCACGGAGAACGTGGAGGTTCCAGGCGAGCCGGGGACGCCGCCCGTGGAGAAGCAGATCACCGACTAGCGCGGGAGGACGTGGGCCGTGAGTGTGGAGGCGCTGTTCCAGTCACTGGAGTCCCGGCTGTCCTCGCGGCCGGCGCGCGAGGTGTACCTGCCGGGGTGGACCCTGCGGGAGGCCTCGGTGCTGGTGCCGGTGTTCGAGCGGGACGGTGTGCCCCACGTGCTCTTCACTCGCAGGCCCGCGACGCTGCGGACGCACGCGGACCAGTACAGCTTCCCAGGCGGCGGGCGTGAGCCCGAGGACGCCACGCCCCTGCACACGGCGCTGCGCGAGACGGAGGAGGAGCTGGGAATCGACCGGCGCGGCGTGCGGGTGCTGGGCATGCTGGACGAGGTGCCCACGATTTCGCAGTACCGGGTGCGGCCCTTCGTGGGCGTCATTCCGGGGGACGGGAAGTATCACCCGAGCCCCGAGGAGGTGGCCTTCATCCTGGAGGTGCCCCTGGCGGGCTTGATGGACCCGGCCATCTTCCGCGTGGAGCGGAAGGAAATCATGGGCGCGGAGCGGGACCTGTACTTCTACACGTATGGGACGCACGTCATCTGGGGCGCCACGGCGCGCATCCTGCGTGACTTCCTGAGCCATGTGACGCAGGTGCCTGGCGGGGTGGGTTAGGACGCCGCCGCGTCAGTAAAGGCGGGTTCGGAACTGGAGCCAGGGGACGAGCTCTGGGTGCTTCTGCTCCACCTGCGTTCGGGGCAAGGCGTGCGCCAGGATTTTGAGCGCGTGCTTGAGCCTTCGCATGGCGCGGAGTTTCTCGATGGGGACCGCGCTGGGGTCCTCCAGGGCGACCCAGTGAGCGGCCTCCTCGAGAGGCATCTTCGTCAGACGCTGGACCCATGCCACGATGGGGGCGGAGTCGAAGACAAAGTCGCCTTCGTGCTCGCCGAACTCCGCGATCATCCATGAGCGCAGGTTCATTTCTGAGAGCCTGATTGAGAACTCGTCCTCGTCGAAGTGGCGTTGCGCGAGCGCGCCGTAGACCCGCAGTGCGATGTGGCCCCATTCCGGGCTCCGCTCTTGTTGAGCGCGCGCCGCGAGCGTGAAAGCGAAGACATCCCAGTTGAAGAACGCGCCGTCGACGGGCTCACCGATGGTGAGTCCGTCGAGCCACGCCCTGACTTGGGGGAGCGGCCACTTCAAGACGGTTTGGACCAACGAGGAGTTCGCTTTCATGGTCTCGCATCAGGGCGGAAAAGTGATTCCGTATTGAGCGAAGGCTTTTCGTCCAAGCTCAATAGCCCGCTTGCTCGTGGCTGACGACGCTCCCTTGAGGTAGTGGCCGCTCCGGGGTGTGATCCGGATACCAAAATACGTGGTTCCGTGAACGGCGAATTCTGCTTCACCTGCCGCCAGTACCGGTCTGCCACCACTTGCGACGGCATGAGAGATTTCGACCGAGCTCCATCGATGTGGAACGATCTGAAGTTGCCCCTCTTCGGTGAGCACCCACTTCACTCTTTCCTCACTGGCATAGCGCGCGAATTGAGCTGAATCCACGCTGACCGGTGTGACACCCAGTTCGCGAGCGACTTCAAGCTCTTCCGGGAGCATGTCGGGAAGTTGGTTGTCGAGGAGTTGCGAAGAAGGCGAAACGTCGGACGAGAGTGCCTCGCCACCGCCAGGGCCGCGTGCCGCCATGGCGACCGCGTTGGGGGCGAGGCCCACGGTCATCACGCCTTCGGCGACGGAGATGGAGCGGACCCCTCCTGCCACCGCGGCGGACAGCCGGAAGCCCACCTGGGTCTCCGCCGCGAGCGCCGCGCTGGCGAAGCCGGGCAGCATGGGACCCTTCGAAGCCATGTTCGCGGCCCCACCGCTCAACGCCGCCGTCAGCGCGAGGATGAGGACCCTGGCGCCGTTCTCCCCCATGACCCGGCCGAAGCGGTGCCCCGCGCTCTCCAGCTCCTGGAGCGACACGGCACGCTCGGAGTCCGAGGTGAGCCGCTGCCAGCCCTGCACGAGATTCATGAAGGTGTCGACGCCGAGGTAGGCGACGACGTAGGCCGTCAGCGCGACGGCGATGAGCTTGGTGATGGGCTCGGGCGCGACGACGAGGAGCATGTACGCGGCCATCGCCGACGTAATCATCGCCTTGAGCGCGAGTGGGTTGACGACCTCGTGCACCGCGGCCTGCGCGCCTTCCCAGACGCCGTCCCAGGCGAAGGAGAGCGCCATCTTCCGCCGCGCGCTGGCGTCCATGAAGGAGAAGCCATCCTCGAGGAGGGAGAGGCACTCGCCGGGGTTGTCCTGACGCGAGCACCAGGCGCCGTAGTCGCGCGCGGAGTCGGGTCGAGACGCCGTGCCCCATGCCGCGAGCCGGACCCTTGGGCGCTCCGGCTCCCGGGTATCGAGAGAGAAGCGCATGTCCAGCACGAGCCGGGTCAACACCTTCCGGAACGCTTCCTCGTCAATCTCGACGGGCTTCGCGGTCCTCGGAGGGACGTAGACAAGGGGCTCGCCCTGGCCCGTGTCCAGGCGCACGGCCCGGGGCGTCGCGCAGCCGGTGAGGACAACCGCCAGGAGCACTGCACCCGCGAAGCGCGATGTCATGCCACCCTCCGGAAGTGCCCGCCGCATGGAGGAGGGGCACTTCTCAGGAGGTACCATCCGGCTCTGACGGCCTCGGCCCGCTCCCATGACCGCAGGTGGAGGACACCTGCGCGGCCATCGCGCAGTCCGACGGACGCCTCACGCCAGACTGTCTCGATGGCCTCGCGGGCTGACCGCGGTCACCCGCGGCGCGCTACGCCTTCTGCTTCTTCTCCAGCTCCTCGCGCAGCTTCTCTTCCTTCTCGCGCAGCTCCGGCGTGAACTCGGCGCCGAAGTCCTCGGCCTCGAACACGGGGCGAATCTCCAGCTCGGACTCCTCGCCGGGCATGTGGTCCGGGCAGCGGCTGGCCCACGCCACCGCCTCTTCCATCGACTTCACCTGCCAGAGCCAGTAGCCCGCGATGAGCTCCTTTGTCTCCGCGAACGGACCGTCGATGACCGACTTCTTGCCGCCGCTGAAGCGCACGCGCTTGCCACGGCTGCTCGGGTGAAGTCCGTCACCGCCCTGCAGGATGCCGGCCTTCATCAGCTCCTCGTTGAACGCGCCCATCTCCGCGAGCAGCTGCTCGCTGGGCATCACGTTGGCCTCGGAGTTCTTCGTCGCCTTCACAATCACCATCACGCGCATCGCTGGGTCCTTTCGTTCTTCAAGTGGGAGGAGGATGCACGCCGGTCGAATCGGCCGCCGTGCCCGCCTTTCAAAATCACGACGAATAACCCCGGAACGGATCGACACGTCACCGAGGAAAGCGTCGCGCCAAGAAAAAGCGTTGTGATTCCGGTGGGTTGTCGTCGACTTCGTGCCTCACCGAGCTGGGCGCATGTCGGAGGGGGCCTTTCGGGGGGCCAGGCAGGGGGAGGCTCACGTCGCGGTGTCGCTCGAGGATGGGGCTCGGAGGGGCCCGCCTGTCGCGGCGGCCGAGCCCAGCGTGCCCTCTCTCCACGCACTCCAGGTGTCGTTGTGGCGCGGTGATGCCGGCATCACCGTCCTGGAAGGCCGTGTGGGCGCGCGGCGCGCCAGGAGGCGGGCATGGTTCGTGAGGCACTGCGTGAAGGGGGCCGGCTGCTCGCCGCGTTCGCGCGTCTGGTCGAGGGACAGCTCCAGGCATGGGCCGCGGATCCGCTCCCGTCGTGGAGCGAGGGGGCGGTGAAGCAGGCCATCATCGACTTCGTCACCCGCGCCACCACCGAGCGGGCCGCCGGCTTCATCCCGCCCGAGGCGCGCATCGCCACCTTCGACAATGACGGCACGCTCTGGCCGGAGCAGCCGCTCGTGCAAGGGGCCTTCATGTTGAAGCCGCTCCGCTCCCGCGTGAAGGAGAACCCGTCGCTCGCGAAGCGGCAGCCGTTCAAGGCCATCCTGGAGGGCGACCTCACGGAACTCTCCCTCCTGGACAAGGCACGGTTGACGAAGCTGCTGGGAGAGACGCACGCCGGCATGTCGGAGGAGGCGTTCATCCAGGACGTCCGCACCTTCTTCCAGCACGCCCGCCACCCGAGATGGGGCGTTGCATACAACCAGCTCGCCTATGCACCCATGCTGGAGTTGCTCCGGTACCTGCGCGCGAACGGCTTCCAGACGTGGCTCGCCTCGGCGGGGGGCAGCGACTTCATGCGCGTCATCTCCGAGGAGACCTACGGCATCCCGCCCCAGCAGGTCATTGGCAGCCAGTTGAAGAAGTCCTTCGACGATGGGCACGCGCCCCCAGCGCTGCGCCGGGAGGCGCGCGTGTCCCACGTCAATGACAAGGCGGGCAAGCAGGTGGGCATCGACGAGCACATCGGCCGGCGGCCCGCGTTCGCGGCGGGCAACGTGCGCTCCGGCGGCGACATCCAGATGCTGGAGTACACGCGCAAGCACCCTCGCCCGGGCTTCGCCCTGCTCATCCACCACGACGATGCGGCGCGTGAGTTCGCCTACGAGGAGAACGACGGCGCGTCGTTGAAGGCCGCGCGCCAGGGCGACTGGGTCGTGGTCAGCATGCAGCGGGATTGGAGGCGCATCTTCGATGGAACGCGAGTACCGGATGGGGACGGAGGTGGATGAGGAGGCGGCGTCCCGCTTTCTCCTGGACCTGGCCAAGGCCCTGCATCTGGCCTACCAGCCCTCGCTCTTCGTGGAGGACTGCGTGCGCCGGGCCGCGAAGGCCTGGGGGCTGAAGACCGAGGTCTTCACGGTCCAGAGCCTGGCCATGACGCAAGTGGTGGCTCCACGGCGGTCGCCCGCGGAGTTCTCCCGGCTGCCCTTCAACCCGCACTGGAACCTGGGCCGCGCGGCGGCGCTCCTCCAATTGACGGATGCCATCGCGGCGGGCGGCGTCGGCCTGCCAGAGGCCCGCGCGAGGTTGGACCGCATCGCGGCCTCGAGCTCCCCCTATCCGAAGTGGCTCGTGCTCCTGGCCTACGGCGTGTATGGCGCGGCGGTCGCGGCGCGCGTGGGCGGAGGCCGGTGGGAGATGTTCGCGGCCCTCCTCGTGGGCGCCATCGCGGGCGTCATCCACTTCGGGACGTTGACGTCGCAGCGGGTGGACCTGCAGAAGAGCTTCCTCGCGGCGTTCCTGGGAACACTGGCGGCGTTCGGGCTCCGCTTCGTCCTGCCGCCTTTCGACGTGGTCCAGGCGTTGTTCGGTGGGGCCGTGTTGTTGGTGCCCGCCATGGTGGTCACGCTCGGCTCGTTGGAGCTGGCGACGGAGTCCGTGGAGGCCGGCATGACGCGCCTGGCGTATGGCCTGCTGCGCTTCCTGATGCTGGGCGTGGGCATCCTGGCGGCCACCAAGGTGTGGCGTTTTCTCGGGCCGCTCCCCGTGTACAGCGACGCGCACGTGCTGTCGCCGCTCATCACCTTCCTGGTGCTGGCGGTGGGGGGCGTGGCGCTGGCCGTCTGCATGGCGGGCCGGACGCGCGACCTGGTGGGCATCGTCGGAGGGGTGCTGCTCGCCTATGGGACGCAGGCGGGGATGAAGGCGGTGCTGGGGGAGCAGGGGAGCCCGATGGTGGCCGCGTTCGTCCTGGGCGTGGCCGGGCTGCTCTACGGCCGGGGCTCACAGCGGATGCCGATGACGGTCATCATGCCGGGCTTGTTGCAGCTCGCGCCGGGCTTCATGGGGACGCAGGCCATCATCGCGCTGCTCGGCCTGGGGCGCCCGGGCATGGAGGACGCGCGGCTGTTCAACGTGCTGCTGGTGGCGCTCCAGCTGGTGTTGGGGCTGGTGTTCGCGACGCTGGTGGTGCCGCCCGTCCGCTCCGGTGGACCGCGGCGGCAGCGCGTCGCGCTCTGGGGCGAGCGGATATGGGCGGCGGTGCAACACCGCCGCCCGGCGTGAGGCGTGGCTACGCGTGCGACTGCTGGCTGCGGCGGACGAACTGCTCCACCTCTTCGGCCAGCGCCATGACCTGGTCGGCGATGCTGGTCTCGTCCTTGCGCTCATGCGCTTCGGCCAGCCGCCGCTTCACGCGCTCCTTGATGGGCCCGATGCTCAGGCTGCCCGGGGCCTGGCTGGGAGGGTAGTCGAGCAGGCTCTGCGCGAACTTCTGGACCAGCGCCTGCGCGGGCACGAAGGTGAACATGCGCTCCCCGTACCACTGCAGGTACAGGCCGGCGTGGGGGCCGTACTCGAACGGGTCCGAGCGCAGGTTGATGAGGTAGGGCCACGCCGGGTCGAAGCGCTTGCCGCTGAACCACATGTCGGGCCCCTCGCCATCCTGGTAGTTGAAGATGAGCTTCCAGTCGCCGTGCCGGACGGCCGCGAGGTTCCCGCTGTCGAGCACGTAGATGAACTCCTGCCGGCGCCCCTGCTCCTTGCCCGACAGCAGCCCGTTCTGGTCATACCCATCCAGGTAGACCTTGAACGTCTTGTCACCCGCCTTGTAGCCACGCCGGCACTGCTCCACCAGGTCCGTGGGGCCGCCGGCCGCGGAGACCAGCGTGGGCATCCAGTCCTCGTGCGCGAAGACGTCGTTGATGACGCGCCCGGGCTCCACGACGCCCGGCCAGCGCACCATGCAGGGCACGCGCACGCCGCCCTCCCAGGTGGAGCCCTTCTCGCCGCGGAACGGGCTGTTGCCGCCGTCGGGCCAGCCCATCTTCTCCACGCCGTTGTCGGTGGAGAAGACCACCAGCGTGTTGTCCGCGATGCCCAGTTCCTCCAGCTTGGCCAGCAGCACGCCGACGATGTCGTCCAGCTCCCGCATGGCGTCCGCGTAGAGGCCGTAGCCGGTGGCGTTCCGGTACTTCTCCTGCAGATAGGTCCACACGTGGGTGCGCGTGGTGTTGTGCCAGAGGAAGAACGGCTTGCCGTCCTTTACGGCGCGCTCCATGAAGTCCAGCGTTCCCTGGAGGAACTCCCCGTCCACGGTCTCCATGCGTTTGCGGGTGAGCGGGCCGGTGTCCTCGATGCGCTGCTTGCCCACCACGCCCCAGCGCTTCTCCTCGGTGGGGTCATTGCGGTCCGTGGCCCAGCTCCGGAGCACGCCCCGGGGGCCGAAGCGCTCCCGGAAGCTCGGGTCCTTGGGGTAGTCCGGGCACTCCGGTTCGCCCTCCGCGTTGAGGTGGTAGAGGTTGCCGAAGAACTCGTCGAAGCCGTGCACGGTGGGCAGGTAGGGGTTGGAGTCACCCACGTGGTTCTTCCCGAAGTGGCCGCAGGTGTAGCCCAGCGGCTTGAGCAGCTCCGCGATGGTGGGGTCGGAGTCCTGGAGCCCGTACTTCGCCCCGGGCATGCCAATGGTGGTGAGCCCCGTGCGCAGCGGGTTCATGCCGGTGATGAAGGCCGCGCGGCCCGCGGTGCAGCTCTGCTGGCCGTAGCAGTCCGTCATCATCGCGCCTTCCTTCGCGATGCGGTCGATGTTGGGCGTGCGGTAGCCCATCATCCCCTGGTTGTAGGCGCTGATGTTCCAGAGCCCGATGTCATCGCCCCAGATGACCAGGATGTTGGGCTGGCGCTGCGCCCGCTTGCCATTGCCGTTTCCATTGCCCGTCGGTTTCGCCTTGCTTGCCATGTGTCGCCTCCTGGACAGGAGGTGTGCACCTCGAGCCGTGGGGGCATGGTCCGGAAGGAGGGGGCACTCCAGCATCCAGCCGCGCCCCGCTCAGTGCACGGGAGGGTGCGCCGGAGGCTCGCCGGAACGCGGGTTCTTCGCGTCGGAAACCAGGGCTTGAGCGTGCTCCCGCAGATGTCGGGCGTTGGCGAAGAACAGCGGCGCATCGAAGCGGTAGATGACGAGTCCGGGCACCGTCTCCGCGTTTTCGGCGCGCTCGATGTCGTGGTAGCCGGGCACGCCCTCGCGCTCGCCCAGCACCGCGTCGTGGGGCCTGGCGGCTCGGCGGATGAGGTCCGCCAATGCCAGCGCCACCGCGACGAGGATGCCTTGGAGGATGCCCAGGATGAGCACCCCCACCATCGTCACGCACGCCAGCACCGCCTCCACGCGCCGCACGCGCCACAGGTCGATGATGGCCTGGACCTGCAGCAGGTACACTGCGGCCACGAAGACAATGGCGCCGAGCGTCACCAGGGGCAGGTCGTGGAGCAGGGGCGTGAGGAACAAAGCGAACACCAGCACCACGCCAGCGGCGAGCACCCCCACCAGCTGGGTCCGCCCTCCCATGGAGACGTTGACCGCCGTGCGCGAGTCACTCCCCGTCACGGGGAACCCCTGGCTGAAGGCATTGGCGAGGTTGGCGGCCGCCTGCCCGAGGAACTCCTGGTTGCTGTCCAGCCGGTAGCGGAACCTGTCGGCGTAGAATCGGCCCGTCAGGACGGAGCTGGCGTAGTTGACGAGCGCCAGGCTGAAGGCAGCGGGGAGCAGCGCCCGCACGTCCTCGAAGCGCACGGACGGCAGGCCTGGAGAAGGAGGCTCGGCGGCGAGGGGGCCCACGACCTTGATGCCGCCATGCTCCAGTTGGAACAGCGCCCCCGCCGCCGTGGTGAGGACCACCAGGATGAGCGGGCCGGGCGCCTTGGGGAGCAGTTGCCGCAGCAGCACGAGCAGGGCGATGACGCCCAGCCCCAGCAGGAGCGTCGGGACGTGGGTCTGGTGGAGGTGGGTGGCCACCTCGTGGACCTGACCCGTGAAGGTGTCGGCGCGGCGCTCCAGCCCGAAGAGGCGCGCGAGCTGGCTGCCGATGATGATGAGCGCCGCGCCATTGACGTAGCCGATGAGGATGGGCTTGGACAGGAGGTCCGCGAGCGCGCCCAGCTTGAGCAGTCCTCCGAGCAGGCTCGACACGCCGACCAGCAGCGCCAGCAGCGCCGCCAATGATGCGTAGCGCGCGGCGTCCGCTCCCGCGGCCATGGGGGCGAGCGCCGCGGCGCTGAGGATGGCGGCACCGGCCTCTGGACCGATGATGAGGTGCCGCGAGGGCCCGAACAGCGCGTAGGCCACCATGCCCGCCACGCCCGCGTAGAGCCCCGCCGCGGGGCGCACGCCCACGAGCTGCGCGTAGGCCAGGCCCTGGGGGATGAGCATCGCGCCAATGGTGAGCGACGAGAGCAGGTCCGCCCGGAACCCGCGGCGCTGATAGTCGCGCGCCTGCCGCAGGCCTGGGGGCCCCCGCCGTACCGCTCGCCATGCCCGCGCCACCAGGTCGCTCACCACCAGGTCCCTCGTGCTGGTACCCCGTGACACGCTGCGAACGCCCCCGCCGCCGCGCAATTCACGGCGTCGCCCGGGCGGCTCCTGGCATGACCGCTCGCCCGTGAGGGATTGGCGTGCTGGTGACGCCGTCCCCATCCCTACTCCGATTCACGGGCCGCCCTGCGCCACCGGGCAGCGCGCGTCACCCGGGGGCGCACGCCTTGCCCTTCGCGCAAGGCCCTGGGCCTTGATGCCTGCACGGGAGGCGCCTTCTCATGCCCGGCCTGGGCGCCGCCAACATGGGCGCCGGGCGCTTCCAGGGTTTCTCCACCGGGTGCGGCCTGTCCAAGTCCAGCGCGGCCAGGACCGCACTGAGCCGCGGCGCGCGCGCGCCCTGGACCGGACACACCCGCCCGGCGTCCGCGATGCGACGGGCCCCCGGACCTGCAGGCGGCTTGGCGGACGAAGGGGGAGGGCGCACTGTCGGCCGCTGTCCCATGTGTCCCGCTCCCGCTCGCCCAGGGCGCCTGTTCGCGGGCCTGATGTTCCTGCTCTGCTCCGCGTGCGCCTCCGCGCCGCCCCGTTCCCCCCTGCTCGAGCGCGTGGGCCGGTCAGACCTGAACGTCGCGGCGCTGCGCGTCCAGGTGCGGGACCTGGCGCGCCGTCTGCCTGGGATGCTGGAGGCGGCGGCGGACGGCGTCTCCGCGAGCTCGGGCTCCCGGGAGGTCCACCGGGCCATGCTGGAGTTCAAGAGCAGCGGGGTGCCCATCCTCCAGGCGACGCTGCTCCAACCCGACCCGGTGGCGGGGCTGGTGGATGCGTGGGCGCTGCTCGCCCAGTTGCAGGACGCGCTGCCCCGGCGCGCCGCCCGCGCGCCGCCCGCGCAGGTGCAGCGGGCCCGGCGCGAGCTGGAGGCCATGGAGGCGGAGGTCATGGCGCTCTGGCGGGACCTCTCCGGCCGCGAGGACATCTCACGTGAGCGCGCGCTCGTCCACGCGTGGGCCGCCGCGCACCCTCTCACCGGTCCGCTCACCGCGCGCGAGTCCACCGCCTCGCTGCTGGCCACCGTGTCCACGCGCTCCGGCGTCAGCCCGCTGGGCGCGGCGGCCGTGCTGTTGGAGGATGCCCGAGACCTCACCACGCGGCTGGACCTCTATGCCGCAAGCCTCCCCCGGCAGGCGCGATGGCAGGCGGAGCTCGCGGCCAACGATGCGGCGGACCTCCCGGCCCTGGGCGCCGCGCTGGCCGAGTTGAAGCGCGCGGTGGACCTCCTCGGCCACTTCGACGCCATGGCGGCCGGTGCCCAGGCGCTGGTGTCCCGCGAGCGGGCCGCCGTGCTCTCGGGCCTGGCGCAGGAGCGGATGGCGCTCCAGGCGTTCATCTCCGCTGAGCGCCAGGCGTTCATGGGCGATGTGGACCGTGAGCGCGCGGCGGTGATGGAGGCCCTGCGCGCGGAGCGTGTCGCCGCGCTGCGGCAGTTGGATGGGGTGGCCCGGGGCTGGGTGGACCATGCCTTCGAGCGGGCCATGCAGCTGCTGGTCCGCGTCTGTCTGGCGTTGTTCGCGCTGCTCCTGGGGGTGGGCGTGTTGCTCGTGGTCGCGCGAGGGAGGGGACGTGCGGCCGGGTGACGACTCAGAACCCGATGGCCGGCAGCGGGGGCAGCGGTTTTCCCTCCATCGCCTGCTCTATCGACACCGCGTAACGGCGGATGCTCCCAAGCCACGATGCGTCCTGCTGCCTCCGCTCCGTGGCCGCCAGGATGCGGTGCAGCGTCTCGCGTGCAGTCTGGCGCCCGTCGGCGCTCCGCACGCATTGGCCCACGGCGCCCGCCAGCCGCAGCAGCCGGATGACGACGGCCGGTTCGCCGTCGCCATAGCGAAGCGTCTGGTCCGTAATCAGGTCCAGGTAGTCGCGCAGCGACGGGGAATGAAGGAAGACGCGCCGTTTGCCAGATGCGTCGGGGACCACGCGCGGGCCCAGCCGCAGTTGGCTCAGCTCGCACATCAAGAAGATGAGCTGGTCCAGCGCCTCCACGGCGGTGTACGGGTCGTTGACGCCGGGCGAGAGTGCCTTGACGGCCACGTCCACCAACTGGCGCACGCCCAGCGCGACGTCCACGTCCTCGTCCCGCCAGCAGTTCGTGCGGAGGGCCCGGAGCAGGAGGGCCTCGGTCACCTCGCACGAAGCGGGGGAGAGGCGGTCCTCCGGCGAGAACCAACCCACTTCCGTACCTTGAATCACCGGCTCGCCAATGGCCCGCTCCAGATGGATGACGAGCCGCCGCGCCGTCGCCACCTCCAGCAGGGCCCGCGCATCCACGGAGACGACGAAGCCGTTCTTCCGAGCGCGAAGGGGCCACGTCACACCCGCGGGCACCGGTGCCTCGGCCCGCGCCTGGACATCCGCTGAGCGCAGCCGCTCCATCCTGTGTGCCACCCGCAGCGTGTCCATGCGCACCTGCTGGACGATGTTCTCCACGCGCATCGTCTGGATGGTGTGGAGCACCTGGAAGACGAGCGCGCCCTCACATGCGATGAGCAGCACCATGGCCAGGCCGAGCGCAGGCCGGGGCGCGCGCTCGGCGCCCGCGACGAGCCCGAACTCGTGGGCGGCCACGAGGCAGAAGACGCTGGTGGCGACGAACACCGGGATGACCACGCGGATGCCCGCGCCGCGCACGAAATGCCGCAGCAGCCGTGGCGTGAACTGCTCGGAGACGTTCTGCACCACGAGCATGGAGAGGGACAGCACGATGCTCAGGGACGTCAGCGCGATGCCCAACACGGTGAAGAGCATGTCCCGCGCCTCGGTGGTGGTGGCCTGCCAGGCGACGCCGAGCAGGACGCTCGCCGCGAACACAGGCTGGCTCACGAACACCACGCCCAGGCAGGCCCCCATCACCGCGCCCACCACGGGCGAGAGCCACACCCGATGCCGCAGCCACCAACGGATGGGCGCGGCATCTCGCGGAGGGCCGTCCCTGGGAACTCCAGGCCGCATGGCCGTGCGGGAGCGTGCCTGGATGCCCGCCATGCGCAGTCTCCCTCCTCCACGGCGCTGGCCTGGAGCCAGCGCGCCCAGACAGGCACGGAGGCCGGGCCTGTCTCTGGGCTCATTGAGGATTCCGCTGACGAGCCCACTCCCAGAGACTGGGAACACACCGCCCCGGAGGCAAGACGCGGGCGAGGGCCTGGGGAACCGGGGCCTGGCAGCCCCGATGCCCGCTCAGAACTGCAGGTACACGTACGGCCGCGTCTCCACGGCGGACAGGTGGCGGATGCCCAGGCCGACCAGCACCAGCGCCGTGGCGCGCACCGGCACCGGCATGCGGACGAAGAGCTCCGACGACACCGTGTAGAGCTTCATCGGCACCACGTGGAAGAACACCGCCGCCGCCAACATGCCCCACACCAGCGGGCTCACGTTGGCGATGCCCGGCACGCCCGCCATCATCCGCTCGTAGAACTCACCCGCGTGCGCCATGTCCGCGGCCCGGAACACCACGCGCGTCAGCACCACGATGGTGAAGGTGGCCAGCATCCCCAGCGCCAGGCGCGGAACGCCCGGGGACTCGGGCTTGCCCACGGACCACTCCCAGCACCGCGAGATGCACAGCGCGACGCCGTGCACCAGGCCCCACACGGCGAAGCGCCAGTCCGCGCCGTGCCACAGGCCGCCCAGCACCATCACCGTCATCAGGTTGAAGAGCACGCGCGGCTTGGACACGCGGTTGCCGCCCAGCGGCCGGTACAGGTAGTCCCGCAGCCACGTGGACAGGCTCAGGTGCCACCGGTTCCAGAACTCGCCGATGTTCTTCGCCAGGTACGGCCGGTTGAAGTTCTCCGGGAACTTGAAGCCGAACAGCGCCGCCACGCCAATGGCGATGTCCGAGTACCCCGAGAAGTCGTAGTAGAGCTCGAAGGTGTAGGCCACCGCCGCGACGATGCACTCGGCGGAGGCGTACTTCTCCGGCGCGGCGAAGACGGGGTCCACCAGGCCCGCGCCCAGCACGTCCGCGATGACCAGCTTCTTCACCAGGCCCACCGCGATGCGGAAGAGGGCATGGCCGCCGGCCTCGGGCGTGAGGCCAGGCGTCTGGCGGAAGTGCACCATCAGCTCCGACGCGCGGACGATGGGGCCGCTCACCACGCGCGGGAAGAACATCAGGTACAGCAGGTGCTCCAAAAACGAGTGCTCCGCGCTCGCCTTCCCCCGGTACACGTCCACCGTGTAGCTGATGGCCTGGAACACGAAGAAGGACAGGCCCACCGGCATCAGCAGGTTGAAGGGCTCGGCGCGGACCTCGATGCCCCACGGCGCCAGCAGCGACAGCGCCGTCTGCCGCAGCATCTCCAGGTACTTGAAGCCCGCGAGCAGGCTCAGGTTGGAGACCACCGACACCGTGACGAGCGCCTTGCGCAGCCCCGGTGACTGCGCGCGGGCCATGCCCTTCACGCACAGGTGGTCCACCGTGACGCCCACCAGGAAGATGAGGATGGGGAAGGGCGTGAAGGCCGCGTAGAAGAAGAGGCTGGCCACCAGCAGCACGCCCAGGCGCGGCCAGTAATGCCGGTGCACCGCCCAGTAGAGGGCGAACACCGCGATGACGAAGACGAGATACTGGACGCTGTGCGACAGCACGTCAGTTGTCCTCCACGCGCGAGGTGGGGCCCGCCTTCTTGTGGGCCTCGTACGCGGTGAGCAGCTCCCGGGCGAACGCGCCCGCCAGCCGCGCGTAGCCTTCCGGCGTCAGGTGGACCCCGTCCGCGTGGCCCAGCGCCGGCTGCATGCGCTGCCAGCGCAGCATGGAGCGCTCTCCGCCCATGGCCGCGCGCGGCGACCAGTACGCGCAGCCCGCGTCCTTCGCCACCTGCGGCAGCGTGTTCAGCACCGACGCCAGCGAGGGCGCCTCGCTCCACTGGCCGTTGGCGTCCTGCGCCAGCCGGTCCGTGGGGCCCATCACCAGGCACTCCGCGTTGGTGGCCTGGCGCAGCCGCTTCAAGAGGGCGGTGTAGTCCCGGCGCAGCGCGGGGGTGTCCAGCGCCGGGTGGCTCGCCTCGTTGGTGCCGTACCAGAACACGAGCAGGTCGGGCCGACGGGACGCGAGCTGCGCGTCCACCGCCGCGGCGTCCATGTCCCGCAGGGTGAAGGACGTGGCGCCGGGCAGGCCCAGCGCGTCGTACACGATGCCCGGCGTGTCGTACTCCAGCGAGGCCCCCAGCACCGTGACGTGGCCGTCCTGCGGCGCGGTGACCTCCACGGTGTGCGAGGGCCCGGTGACGGGGAAGGAGCGGATGCGCACGGTGGGCGCGGTGAGCGGCTCCGGCGGCGGTGCCTCGGCGGGCATGGCCTCTCCGTCCACGGTGATGTCCGGAGCGCGCGTGTCCGGCACGTCCAGCGCGTACAGGTCCAACCGGCCGGCGGGCTCCTTCGCGTCCGGGCAGTCCTTGCAGAACTGGATGCGCAGCTTCGCGCCCGGGCTCCCCACGGCGCGGATGCCCGTGAGGCCCCAGGGGCCGCCGGGCGGCGAGGACTTCGCGTCCTCGATGTTCCATTCACCTTCCAGCGCGCGCGTCACGCCCGAGGGCTCCAGGCGGGAGGACGCCTTGCCCGCGGCGATGAAGCCCCGTCCCGCGTCACCGAAGCGCTTGGCCAGCACGCCGCGCACCGCGTCCGTGAAGTAGTGCGAGGCCGTGTGCGAGCCGCCCAGCTGCGTGAAGCCCACGCGCAGGGCCTCGCCGGACTCGCGGCGCCGCAGCTTGTCGAACGTCCGGGCCAGCGCGGTGTCCGCGTCCTGCAGGCCCGTGGGGTCCGCCACGGCCAGCAGGGGCGCGCGGCTCCTGGCGAAGGCGCGCTGGAGGGACATGTCGAAGAGGTGGCCCAGCAGGTCGGAGCCCCGGGCGCGCGGGTGGACGAGGTCGTCCAGCATCAGCCCCTCCTCGAACCAGCGCGCCGCGGAGCCCTCGCCCCCCATGGCGGCGTAGGCGTCCCAGAAGGCGCACCCGGCCGCGCGGGCCTCCTCGCGGTAGATGGCGCCAATCTCCTGGGTGCCCCGCCGCGCCACCACCTCGCCGCTCATGGTGCGCACGCCCGCGTCGATGGGGGCCAAGAGCAGGCACGCGGCGGACGGCACGTTGGCGCGCACGCGGGACATCAGCTCGCGAATCTGCTCGCGCACCGTCTCCAGCGTGATGCGGTCCCTGGAGTAGAAGAAGGCCTCGTTGCCGCCCACCATCATCACCACCAGCGACGGCTTGCGCTGACGCAGTTGCGCGCGGAACGCGGCGGGCTGGGCGCGCAGGTACACCTCCGCCATGCCGCCCAGCAGGCCCACCGTGTCGTAGACGACGCCCGGCGTGCCGGACTCCAGCGTCATGCCGTGCAGCTCCACCTTGCCCGCGGTGGTGAGCGTCAGCGTCTTCGCGCCCTGCGGCAGCGTCACGCGGGCGAAGGCCGCCTCCGACTTGTTCTTGGAGAAGCCCCGCGTCTGGATGCGCTGCAGCGGCTTGCCGTCCACGGAGAACTGCACCGAGCCGCTGGAGGGCTGGGCCAGGAAGAAGAGCTCCGCCACGCGCGAGCCCTCCACGTCGTAGCGCGTGCTCTGCGAGCCCTTGTCCGTGCTGAAGGCCACGCCCGTCCAGCCCACGCGGTCCTTCGGCCACTTGGAGTCCACCAGCCGCTCGATTTCCCAGCCATCCGTGCCCCGTCCGGAGCGCGTCCAGCGGCCCGCGCTGGCGGGGCGGGTGATGAACAGGAAGCCCTTGCCGCCGGCGCCGAAGCGCTCCTGGAGGCGGTCCCGGACCAGGTCGGTGATGTGGTCGGACGCGACCAGCGAGTCCCCCAGGTGCACCACGCGCACCGGCGTGCGCCGGGCGTCCGTGCGCAGCTCGGACAGCGCCCGGGTGAAGGGGGCCAGGCCATCCTCCAGGCATTCGCCGTCCGGGTCCTCCTTGCGGCAGTTCAGCTCGACGTCCACGTGCTGGGCGCCCATGCGCTCACGCAGCGCTTCCAGCTCCCGCGCGCGGGCCAGGGTGGGGGCGCTCAGCTCTTCCAGGCCGATGCCCGGCGTGGTGGGGATGGCGGGCAGGGGCTCGGCCACCAGCGAGCCGGCGTCCGTCTCCTGCTCCACCTCCTCCGTCTCTTCCGGGGGGCGCTGGGCGGCGCCGGCGCCGGCCGTCATCACCTCGCCGGGCGGACGGGTGGCGCGGCCTCCCGACATCGACGTCGGCAGGACGAGCGCCACCAGCTTCTCGTGCAGCGGGCCTCTTTGGAGACTCGGGAGCGGCCGGAAGGCGTCTGGAACCGGTGCCAGCGAGAGCCCCAACGCCAGCGCGACGGTGAGGATGAGCGTCAGCCCGGTGGATCTGGCCTTGAGGAAGTCCAACAGCGCGGCATGAGACTGGCTTTTTGGTGGCGGGTCAAAACTCTCACCGCCCTTCGTGGCCCCGCGTCTGGAGGGCGGGCGGGCGAGTCCCCCTTTCCCGCCCAGGCCGAAACGGTATGGTGCGCCGCCATATGGATATGGCCGCCGGTTCGGTCCGGGGCCTTCAGGAGTGCAACACCCGAAATGGCCCTCTACCCCGTCATCATGGCCGGTGGTTCCGGCACCCGCTTCTGGCCGCTGTCGCGTCAGGCCCGGCCCAAGCAGTTCCTCCCGCTGGCCTCCAAGCAGCCGCTCATCACCGACACGTCCGCGCGCCTCAAGGGGCTCGCTTCCGTGAAGGACACCTTCATCGTCTGTGGCCCGCTGCACGCGAAGGCCGCGGCGAAGCTGGTGAAGGGCCTGCCCAAGGCGAACCTGCTGGTGGAGCCGGTGGCCCGCAACACCGCGCCCGCCATCGCCCTGGCGGCGGTGCAGGTGGCCGCCAGGGACCCGAAGGGCGTCATGGTGGTGCTGCCTTCGGACCACCACGTCGCGGACGTCGCGGGCTTCAAGCGCACGCTGGCGGACGCGGCGGACCTGGCGGAGTCGGGGCACATCGTCACGCTGGGCATCAAGCCGTCGCGCCCGGAGACGGGCTACGGCTACATCCAGGTGGGCGCGGCGCTGGAGGGCGGCGGCCGCAAGGTGCGGGCCTTCAAGGAGAAGCCGGACCTGGACACGGCCCGCGGCTACGTGAAGTCCGGTGACTACCTGTGGAACGGCGGCATCTTCGTCTTCCGCGTGGACGTCATCCTGGAGGCGTTCGCGAAGCACATGCCGGAGATGCAGAAGGGCCTGGACACCCTGCGCAAGGCCGCGGGGAAGCGGACCTTCGGCGGCGTGCTGAAGAAGGTGTTCCCCAAGCTGCCCTCCATCTCCATCGACTATGGCGTGATGGAGAAGGCGGCCAACATCGCGGTGCTGCCCGGGGACTTCGGCTGGTCGGACGTGGGCTCGTTCGCGGCCATCCCGGAGGTCCGCCCCGCGGACGCCCACGGCAACGTGGTGTCCGGCGCGCAGGCGGTGGTGGTGGACTGCCACAACTGCGTGGTGCTGGCCGACAAGCGGCCGCTGTCCGTGGTGGGCCTCACCGACATGGTGGTGGTGGACTCCGGCGACGCGGTGCTCGTGGTGCCCAAGGACAAGAGCCAGGACGTCCGCAAGGTCGTCGAGGCGCTCAAGGCCCGCAAGCTGACGAAGTACCTGTAGGCGCCCAGGTGCGCCCGGGTGCGCTGGAAAAACGCCCGGGCGCGACCCTGAAAGAATGACGGGGCGCTGGCCCCTGATTCACCGAGGACCTCGGCCACCTGGGGGCTTGCTCTGTCTGGAAGTGCACAAGGGTCCTCTGCACGCCGGTTGCAAGGGCCCCACCGCCTGCCCCGCTCCGGGGCGCCAGAGGGTGGTGGGGTATGGCGTGCGCTCAGTGTGACGTGAACCATCCGGCCGGCGCGGTGTGCCCGGCCCGCTCCACCGACGTGGCGGTGTCCGCCAGTTGCCTGGAGGGGCAGCGGCACGGGCCGCTCGTCCTGCGGCGCTGGCTGGGCGCCGGGGCGCTGGGCACGGTGTACCTGGCCGAGTACACGCCCACGGGCCACCGCTTCGCGGTGAAGGTCCTGCACCCGCACCTGGCCGCGCAGCCGGAGATTCAGCGCCGCTTCTACGCGGAGGCGCACGCGTTGCGCGACCTGGTGCACCCGTATGTGGCCCGCGTGCTGGATGCGCGCCCGGGGCCAGGCGGCCTGCCGTGCCTGTTGATGGAGTACGCGGACGGCGAGTCCTTCTCCCGTCTCCCCATGCCGCTGTCGCCCGTGGAGGCGGTGGAGCTGCTGGGGCAGGCGCTGGAGGCGGTGGAGGCCGCGCACGCGCGCGGGCTGCTGCACTGCGATTTGTCCGCCGACAACCTGGTCCTCACCCGCGACGCGAACGGTGAGCGGCGGGTGAAGGTGCTCGACTTCGGCGCCAGCGCGATTCTCAGCTCCAGCCTGTCGCCCCAGGCGCGCGCCCGCGGCATGGTGGTGGGCTCTCCGGCCTTCATCGCGCCCGAGCAGTGGTCCGGCGAGCCCGTGGACGGCCGCGCGGACGTGTACGCGTTGGGCGTGGTGGGCTACCTGCTGCTCACGGGGCGGCTGCCCTTCGGCATTGGCCGCGCGGGCGAGCTGGCCCCGCCGGAGCCGCACGTGCTCAACCCCTGCGTGCCTCCGGCGCTGTCCGCGGTGCTGCTGCGGGCGCTGGCGTCGCGTCCGGGGGAGCGCTTCGCGGATGCCCGCGCGTTCCGCGAGGCGCTCGTGCAGTGCATGGACCCGCGGGCCCGGGCGGCCGAGCGCGCGGCGGCGCTGGTCGACGACGTGGAGCTGCTGGTGGACATCGACATCGTGCTGGACGAGGACGCGCCCGTGCCGGAGATGCCCATCCTGCTGCTGCCGGAGATGCGGGTGCCGCAAGGCAACGTCACCATCTTCGGCCAGGCGATTCCGGAGGACGGCGCCACGCCGCTGCACCTGGCGCTGCGGGCGGCGGCCCACGCGGAGCCGGTGCTGGAGGCGCCCGCGCCCCGCGTCGCGGCGCCCGTGGGGCTCGACGTCCGGCTGCGGCTGGACGGTGAATGGGTGTCCGTGTCGGCCAGTGACGTGGCGGTGGATGGCTTCTTCGCGGCCTGGGACGGCGCGCTGCCGCCGCTCGCCGCGAGGCTGGAGGTGGAGCTGGCCTTCCGCGGCCGCACCCTGACGTGCGAGGGCGACGTCGTCCGCCATGTCACGGGCGACGAGGCGCGGACGTGGGGCGTGGCCGCGGGGGCCTTCCTCCACTTCGCCGAGCCCGGCCCGGCGCTGCGCCCCTGGATGGCGTGGATGCTGGAAGCGGGCACGCGGCCGGAGCCGCGGCCGGACGGGGAGCTGGCGCGGCTGCTGTCACGGGCCGCCGAGGCCGCGCAGGACCCGTACGCGCTGCTGGGCGCGCGCCCGGACGCCGACTTCGAGGAGATTCGCCGCCGCGCCAGCGCCGCCCTGCGCCGCCTGGAGGGCTTCCGCGCCCGCCCGCTGCCGTCCGCGCAACGCCGGGCCCTGGAGTCCCTGCGGGGCCGGGTGGAGTCCGCGCGCCGCACCCTGGGCGAGCCGCTCAGCCGCGCCGGCTTCGACGCCGTGCGGGGCAACCTCTCCGGCCTGTCGCGCTGCGTGGAGGCGGGGCTCCCGGACGAGGAGGTGGAGCCGCTGCGTCACGCGTTCCTGTCGGCGCGGCCCGGCTCGGAGGCGCGGGCCCGGGCGCTCTTCACCCAGGGGCACGCGCTGGAGGCGCAGCGGGCCCTGCGGGCGGCCCTGTCGCGGTATGCCAACGCCCTGGCGCTGGACCCGCTCAACGTCTCCTGGCTGCGGCACTACCAGGAGCTTCGCCAGCGGGCGCAGGGGCTGGTCCCCTCCATGCCCCCCGTGCTGCACGAGGTCCCTCGGGCCGTCTCGTCCCCGCTCCCGTAGCGAGGGCGGGTCCTTCCTGTCCCCTTGGCCCTCCAACGGGCCAGGGGCAGCCTCTGGCCGGGTGCCCCCCTGGCCCGCGCTCGTGTAGAGTCCGCCGCCCTCTGCCATGCCCTCCGCGGTCACGGGGGCGGGGACACCTTCATGAACGCGCACATCTTCCGCGAATACGATATCCGAGGCCTCGTCGATAAGGACCTCACCACCGAGGTGGTGGAGCTGCTGGGCAAGGGCCTGGGCACCATCATCCGTCGTCAGGGCGGGCGCTCCATCGCGGTGGGCCGCGACTGCCGCGAGTCCTCCACCCGCTTCCGGGACTCGCTCTGCGCGGGCCTCACGTCCACCGGCCTCAACGTGTTCGACGTGGGCGTGGTGCCGACGCCGCTGACGTACTTCGCCGCCAACACCCTGCCGGTGGATGGCCTGGCGATGATTACCGGCAGCCACAACCCGCCGGAGTACAACGGCTTCAAGATTGGCGCGGGGAAGACGACCTTCCACAGCCACGAAATCCAGGCCCTGCGCAAGCTCATCGAGGCGAAGGACTTCGAGGTGGGCTCGAAGCCGGGCACGGTGACGCCCTACGACATCATCACCCCGTACAACCACTTCGTCCGTCAGACGGTGAAGGTGGGCCGCAAGGGGATGCGCATCGTCATCGACGCCGGCAACGGCACGGGCGGCGCCATCGCGGTGCCGCTGTTCGAGAGCATGGGCTTCGACGTGGTGCCCCTGTTCTGCGAGATGGACGCGACGTTCCCCAACCATCACCCGGACCCGACGGTGGTGGAGAACCTGCAGGACCTCATCGCGGCGGTGAAGCGCGAGAAGGCCGAGGTGGGCATCGCGTACGACGGTGACAGCGACCGCATCGGCGTCATCGACGACCAGGGCAACATCCTCTGGGGCGACCAGCTGATGGTCCTCTTCAGCCGCTACGTGCTGAAGGAGAGCCCGGGCGCGGCCATCGTCGGCGAGGTGAAGTGCAGCTACACGCTGTACGACGACATCGCGAAGCGCGGCGGCAAGCCCGTCATGTGGAAGGCCGGCCACTCGCTCATCAAGTCGAAGATGAAGGAGACGCAGGCGGAGCTGGCCGGCGAGATGAGCGGCCACATCTTCTTCAAGAACCGCTACTTCGGCTTCGACGACGCCATCTACTCCACCGCGCGCCTGCTCGAAATCCTGACGCACGAGAAGGCGACCATGTCGGAGCTCCTGTCCGACGTGCCGAAGACGTACGCGAGCCCGGAGTTGCGCTTCGACACGAAGGAGGAGAAGAAGTTCGAGATGGTGAAGCGCGCCACCGAGACGCTGCGCGACGCGGGCCACGACATCATCGACGTGGACGGCGTGCGCGTGACCTTCCCGGACGGCTGGGGCCTCATCCGCGCCTCCAACACGCAGCCCATCCTGGTGCTTCGTTTCGAGGCGAACACGCCCGAGCGCCTCAAGGAGATCCAGGCCCTCATCGAGGGTACGGTGGAGAAGGTGAAGGTCGAGGTCGGGGGCTGACATGACGACGCCGCGCATTCTCGCCATCAGTGGCAGCCTCCGGACCGGGAGCTTCAACCGGAAGCTCCTGGACATCGCCGCCGCCCACGCCCGCTCGCTCGGGGCGGACGTGGACGTGGTGGACCTGAAGACGTTGGATTTGCCCATCTACGACGGCGACGTGGAGGCCAAGGCCCTGCCTGCTTCGGTGGAGGCGCTGCGCGAGCGGCTGGGCAAGGCCCAGGGCCTGCTCATCGCCAGCCCGGAGTACAACGCCTCCATCCCCGGTGGCCTGAAGAACGCCATCGACTGGGTGTCTCGCCCGCCCGGGGGGCTCTTCAAGGAGAAGTGGGTGGCGATGATGGGCGCCACGCCCGGCGTCTTCGGCACCGCGCGCATGCAGCCGCACCTGCGGCAGGTGATGTCCTCCGTGGGCGCGTACGTGCTGCCCTCGCAGGTGCACATGGCCCGGGTGTCGGATGCCTTCACCCCGGACGGGAAGCTCAAGGACGAGGCGCGCCAGAAGGAAGTAGAAGCCCTGGCCGCCGCGTTGGTTTCCAAGCTGAAGGCCTGAGAGAGGACGCACCATGCCAACGCTTGGAATCGACCTGGGAGGCACCTTCGCCCGCGCCGCCGTCGTGGACGCGGGGGGGAATCTGATTGCCGCCTCGAAGGTGGCGCTGGTCGAACGCAGCCCCGCGGGCGTCGTGGAGACCATCGCCCAGGCGGTCTCGGACGCCGTGAAGTCCGCGGGCGTGCCGCTGGGCGCGTGCGGGGTCGCCGCCGCCGGGCAGATTCACAAGGACTCAGGCGTGCTGTCGGTCGCCCCCAACCTGGGCTGGCGCAACGTGCCGCTGGGCGCGCTGCTCACGGACCGGCTGGGCCAGCCGGTGCGCGTGGTGAACGACCTGGCTGCGGCGGCGTGGGGCGAGCTGCACGCCGGCGCCGGTCGCGGGGCCCAGGACATGCTGGTGGTGTTCGTGGGCTCGGGCGTGGGCAGCGCCATCATCGCGGGTGGACACCTGGTGGATGGTGGCGGCGGCGTGGCGGGCGAGCTGGGCCACATCAAGGTGGTTCCGGGCGGACGCCGCTGCGGCTGCGGCGAGCTGGGCTGCCTGGAGGCCTACGTCGGCGGCCACAACCTCATCGCGCAGACGCGCGAGCTGCTCGCCAGTGGGAACGCGCCGGAGGTGCAGCGGCTGACGGGCGGCGACCCGTCGCGCATCACCCCGGTGACGCTGGAGAAGGCGGCGGAGGCGGGGGACGCGGCGGCGGTGGAGGTCTATGAGCGCGCGGCGCGCTTCCTGGCGCTGTCCGTGGCCAACATGGTGACGATGCTCAACCCGGCGCGGCTGGTGCTGGGCGGCGGTGTGCTGTCGCACTGCCCGGGCCTGCGGCGCCAGGTGGAGGAGGGCGTGCGCCAGTGGTCCTCCATGACGTCGCGCGAGGGGTTGCTCATCGCCGACGCGGAGCTGGGCGACGACAGCGGTCTGATTGGCGCGGCGCTGCTGGTGAAGTAGGCCGCGCGCTACCCGAAGAGGAGAGGCATTCCATGGCCGAGCACAAGGGCATCGTCACGTTCAAGGGGCAGCCGGTGACGCTGGTGGGGGACGAGGTGAAGGTGGGCGACACGGCCCCGGACTTCACCGCGTACAAGGGGCTCAACGACGCGCTGAAGCTGTCGGACACGAAGGGCAAGGTGGTGGTGTTGAGCGTGGCGCCCAGCGTGGACACGCGGGTGTGCGCGGCGCAGCTTCGCGCGTTCAACAAGGAAGCCACCGCGCTGGGACCGGACGTGCAGGTCTTGTTCGTCACGCTGGATTTGCCCTTCGCGCTGGGGCGCTTCTCCGCGGCCGAGGGCATCCAGAACGTCACCGTGGTGTCGGACTACAAGGACCGCGAGTTCGGTGAGAAGTACGGCCTGTACATGAAGGAGCTGGGCCTGCTGGCGCGCAGCACCTTCGTGTTGAACCGCGAGGGCAAGGTCGTGTTCCGGGAGATCGTCAAGGAGATGACCCACGAGCCGGACTACGACGGCGCGCTGAAGGCGGTCCGCGAGTCGCTGTGACGGTGTCTCAGCCGCGCTGGGGCGGTTTCCATCGCCGCAGCGCGGTGTGGGTTTCGTAGGGCTGGGGCGACGGGTAGCGGATGAACTCGATGACGGTGCCCCAGGGGGCTTTGGCGTAGCAGAAGGCGTTGCCTGGGCCCTGCTCCAGCGGCGGCAGCTCGTGAGGGCGGGAGAAGACCTCGCCTCCGGCCGCCTGGAAGCGCGCGAGCGCCGCGTCCATGTCCTCCACGTAGACGGCGAAGTGCTGGAGGCCCAGGTCGTTGGGCCGGGCCGGTGGGCGCTGCTCGGGGGCCGCGTACTCGAAGAGCTCGAGGCTGGGGCCGTTGCCCAGGCGGAGCAGGCGCATGGCGCGGATGCTGGAGCCTCGGAGGAAGCGCAGGCGCCGCTCGAGGTCCTCGCCTTCCTGCGGCGTCTGTCCCTTCTTCAGCGTGTCGTAGAGCACCTGCGCGCCGAGCGCCTCCACGAAGAAGGCGGTGGCTGCTTCGAGGTCGGGCACGGTGATGCCGACATGGTCGATGCCGCGGACGGGCGAGTCGGAAGCCATGACGCGTACGCTCCTGGGCCGAAGAGAACGCTGACTGCTGAGCTCCTTCACGGTGCCGCCGGGCACGGTGTCCCGTCAACCCAGGGGCCCCAGGGGGTGGGCCGGTGTCCAAAAGGCATCCGAGCCCTTTGGGGTGTGCACGGGCGTCTGTTTGACTGTGCGCCATGTCCATTCGAGCGCAGGCGCCCTTGTGGCATCGGTCCGTAGCGGGAGTTTTCTTGCTCTGGGGCCTGCTGCTGTCGGCATGTGCGTCGGGGCGGCAAGGCCCGGTGGACGCGTCCTATCTCGCTCAATCCATGGCGATGGACTGCAGACCGGGCGAGTCCACCCTGGTTTGTTGCATCAAGAAGTGGGGGCCCGAGAGCTGTGGTGTCAGCGCGTCCGAAGCCGCGGGACTCCTCAACGGTGCGCGGGTCTTGAACGAAGCAGCACAGGCGTCCAAGGACGTGGCCGCCGCGGCGGACGCTGACGCCGGATGGAAGCAGCACTGCATGGACACCTATGTCGCCTGCAAGAATCAGGAGGGATGGGGTGGCAACTGCTACGACTGTTTCCGCAATTGCGAGGGACAACGTGAGTGGCCGTTTCATCTCTGCTCGCGAACAGGCAAGGTCCGTTGATGGGTGAGAAACACGACTGGGACCAGGTCGCGGAGCTGGAGCGTCGGCTCGCTCGAGATGGCCGCGTGGCGTTCTCTCCAGAAGTCACGGTGCTGCTCCGCCGCGTTGCGCGGCAGGTCGTGATTCCTGATGTGGAGGTGGAGCAGGCGCTGGCAACCCCCGAAGGGGGCGTCAGGCTGGTCCGCGAAGTACGCCGCCGCATTCGAGAGGGCTCGCAGCGTTTGATGCGTGCCATCTCGGAGGCCAACCGCCGTGTCGAGGATGGAGACCTGGCAGGCGCTCGGGAATGTTTGGAGGGTGTGCTCGCCGTGGAAGTCGTGCCCCTGTACAGGGCGCACGCGGAGGCCGAGCTCAGCCACCTCGAATGACGCGGGCAGACTGCGGACATGAGAAACCCCGTCCCGGCGCGCCAACGCGGGCCAGGACGGGGCGGGGTGTGGGGGCTGCGAATCAGAGCGTGGGCGTGCCGAGGCGGTTGCTGCAGTTGGCGTTGGTGCCGCACGTGGTGCCGACGCTGGTGTACCAGGCCGTCTTGCGCGTGCCGTACTGGCGGTTGTCCGCGTGCACGTGCGCGCCCGTGGAGTTGCCCGTGGAGCCCACGAGGCCCAGCGCGCACCGGTCACACGTCTGGCTGCGCGACGAGCCATTCGAGTTCAGGTGGAGCTGGCGGAAGTCCCAGCCGCTGCCGCCGGAGACGACGTAGTAGTTGCCCGCGCCGCCGTTGCAGCTCGTGCCGCCGCTGCAGTTGTTCGCACAGCCGCCGTAGTAGGCGTAGTGGCGGCTGACGTTGATCATCCCGCGGTGGTTCCACACGCTGCACGTACCGTTGCTGATATCGAGCGCGTTGTGGCTGCTGCCCGAGCACGAGTAGTACGTCGTGGAGCCCACGCGCGCTGCGGCATCACAAATGGGGCCCACGGCCGTGGCGGCCGTGACAGTGGTGCCCCAGCCCGTGGCGGCGAGAACGGCCGCCGCCAGGGTCAGCTTCATCGTCTTCATCTAGAGACTCCCTCGTTGGTGTTGCGCTGCGTACTGCGGTGAAGCAGGCGTTACCTCCGGAGGCGCTGCTTCTCGCGCAGCACGAGCTCCCACTCCTGGAGGTTGAGCTTCAGGACGTTCAGCCAGGCGTCGATCTCCGCGTCCATGGAGCGGTCCACGCCGCGCAGTGACTCCAGCACGGACGCCGCCTGGGATTGCCCCAGCCGCGCGATGCCCTGGAGCGCCGCCTTGCGCACCGCCGGGTCCTTGTCGTCCCGGTACAGGTCCACCAGCGAGCCGCGCGCCCCCGCCGCCTCACCGCCGGGCACGCCGCCCAGCGCCGTGGCCGCCGCCGCCCGCAGCTCCGGGTTCTCCGAGCGGAGCTGGCGCGTCACCTGCTCCACGGCCTCGTGGCCCACGGCCTCCATGGAGACCTCGCGCAGGAGCTTCGCCGCCACGGCCGGGTCCTCCGACGCCGCCGCCACGGACACCGCCGCCTCCGACACGCCCCGGTCATGGCCGCTGTAGACGTCCGCGCTCTCCGCGACGAGGTTCTCCGCCACCGCCGCGCGGACCTCGGGAGACGCGTCTCGCACCAGCTGCTCGTACGTCACCACGCCGCCGTTCTTCTCCATGAACTCGACGGAGGGCACGCCGCGCAGCCCGCGGACCGCCGCGGCGCGCAGGGCCGGGTCCGCGTCACCCACGGCCCGCGCCAGCAGCGGCTGAATCAAGCCCGGCGCGCCCGTGTTGCTGGCCTTGGTGGCCAGGGCCGCGCCCAGCGCCTCGAGCACCTCCGGGTCGCGCTCTCCCTGCCACGCCGCCAGCAGGGACTCCGCGGACATGGCGAGCGCGGCCTCCTTCAGCCGCATCTTCACGTAGCGCTTCAGCGCGGGCGAGCCGTGCTTCATCGCCTGCCGCACGTCGTCCAGCATGCCCTGCACCGTGCACTGCGCGGGGCGAATCGCGACCTCGCCTCGCGCGGCCAGGGGCGACAGGGACGTGAGGACCACCAGGAGCGCCGCGCGCCCCGCCTGCTTCATCGACACGGGGACCATCAGTGCGGCGCTCCTTCCTCGACGAGGCAGTTGTGGTGTTCGCGCTTGCCCAGCCAGATGCGGGCGAAGTCCACCGTGCCCGACGCGTAGAGCGCCTGGAACTCCAGGTAGTCCTGCGTGAAGCGCGGGTCCTTCGTGGCGAACTGCTCCAGCAGCGGCAGGGCCTTCTCGCCGGCCGCGCGCACCGCGAAGCGGAAGATGGCCCACCGCACGCAGAGGTCGTGCTCCTTCTCGAAGGCGTCGCGGAAGATGTCCAGCGCCTGGTCCGGCGCCTTCGTCAGCCCCAGGCGGAAGGCCGCCATCTCCCGCACGTCCCGCTCGCGGTCGTTGGCGAGGATGCGCTTCAGGGAGTCGAAGGACTCCTCGCCAATGACGGGGTTCGAGTACGACGGCATCTCCAGCGCGAGCAGCCGCACGGCCATGTCGTCGGACGTGGAGCCGATGTCGAGCAGCTCCTTCCAATAGGGCGCGTAGTTGCCGGTGCGGGAGAAGTCCTCCTTCATCACCCGGCCCAGCGTGCGCGTGGCCACCCAGGCGGTGGAGTCCAGCGTCTCGTCCAGCGCCAGCGTCTTGAGCCGCTGGATGTCTCCGGCCGTCAGCTTGCGCTGCGTCTCCAACGCATCCAGCGCCGCCGAGCGTTGCTGCGAGGTGGCACCCGGGTCCTCGCCCATCTTCAACAAGCGCTGCGCCACCTGCGCCGTGTGCACCGCGGGCGCGTCCTTCAGCGCGTCCATGTAGATGCTCAGCTCAGGCCCGTTGGCGCTCTGGGCCCACTCCAACACCTGCAACGCGCGCGCGGCGTCTCCGCCGACCAGCTCTGTCAGCCGCTCCTGCAGGTACGACGCGAGGTAGCGGTCGTTGTTGCCGATGGCCATCGCCAGCGCCTGCCGGAACGTGTCCATGGACACGGAGGCATCGAAGGCATGGAGCCCGTCCCAGCAGCCGGGCATGGGCAGTTGCTCCACCGCCGGCTCCGGCTCCTCGGTTGTCGCCGCACCTGCCGCGGCGCCCGGCGCGCCACGTGGCGTCTGGGGGGCCGCGTGGCCGGCAACGGTGGGTGGAGGGTCCTCGGAGGTGGGCGAGGCGTCACGTGTCCAGAACAGCGCCACGGCCACCGCGATGAGCAACGCGCCTGCGGCCGCGGTCCAACGAAGCTTTTGGGAAGTCATCAGGAAGAGTATCCAGCCGGTGATTCCTGCTAATTCTCGGATACTCTGAATTTGAGGCTGTTGGCAATGGGGGCGCTCCAAACACAACCTGCGCGTCGCGTCATCGGTTCAGGGGAGACGGAAATGTCCACGGCGCGCACGGTTCGGGTGGGAGTCATTGGCGCGGGCTTCGCGCGCACGACGCAGGTGCCCGTGCTGCGCACGCTGCCCGGTGTCCAGGTGGTGAGCCTCGCGAGCGCTCGGGCCGAGACGGCGGAGGCCGCGGGCCGTCAGCTCGGGATTCCGCACGTGACGACGGACTGGCGCGAGGTGGTGTCGCGGCCCGAGGTGGATTGCGTCTGCGTCTCCGCGCCGCCCGCGCTGCACCGGCCCATCACCCTGGCCGCGTTGGAGGCTGGCAAGGCGGTGCTTTGCGAGAAGCCCACCGCGTTGGACGCGGAGGAGGCCCGCGCCATGTGGCACGTGGCCCGGGAGCGGCGTGTGCTGGCGCTGATGGACCACGAGCTGCGGTTCCTGCCCGCGCGGCGGAGGATGCGCGACCTGGTGCGCTCCGGGGAGTTGGGCGCGGTGCGCAGCGCGCGCGTCGACTACCGCAACGACAACCGCGCGTCGCCGGAGCGGCCGTGGGACTGGTGGTCGGACGCGGCGCAGGGGGGCGGCCTCCTGGGGGCCATTGGCTCACACGCGGTGGACACCTTGCGCTTCGTGCTGGGCACCGAGCCGGACGCGGTGCTGGGCGAGCTGGCCACGCACCTCCCGGAGCGCCCTGACCCTGTTGCCGGGATGGCTCGCGCGGTGACGAGCGACGATGAAGCACGGCTGCTGCTGCGTTTCGGCGCGGCGACGGCCGCCATTGACGTGTCGATGGTGTCCCCTGGCCGGCCCCTGCACGGCGTCGAGGTGTCGTGCGAGCGCGGAGGACTGCGGGTGGAGGGCCGAGAGCTGTGGCGCTCCACCGTGGGCGCCCGTGCATGGGAGCGGGTGGCGCTCCCCGAGGAGCCCCCGCTGCCACCCGGACTGCCCGACAACGAGTGGGCACGCGGCTTCCTGCTGTTCGCGCGTGCGTTCACCGAGGCCCTGCGCGAGGGGCGCGTCATCGTGGAGGACGCGGCCACGCTGGAGGACGGGTGGCGCAACCAGCAGGTGCTGGACGCGGCCCGGCGCTCCCACGCGGAGCGCCGGTGGATTCACCTGTCCTCCGGGAGGTGAGGGGGCGCCCCCCGGAAGACACGGCGTGTTTCAGGGAGACAGCCTCAGGAGGAACGTGAAGCCGTCATCCGAGGTGTAGTGCGTCTGGTCCACGCGGATGGGCTCCGACTCCAGGAGGTAGCCGCCGAAGAGCGTCTCTCCCGAGGGCGTCATGGCCAGCAGCGTGGGTATCAGGCCTTCACCCATGGCCCGGGACCAGCGGTGGCTGCCGTCGGGCCCATGGCTGGCCACATAGGGATTCACCTCGCCGGCCTGGTAGGGGTTCAAGGTGCCGGCGCCCAGGTCAGTCGCGTGGTTGAAGAACCCCTTCGTCACGAGGTTGCCCTGCGCGTCCACGACGAGGCCCCGGTTGTATTCACCGTCGATGCCGCCATACAGCCGTCCCCACCGGTCCGCCGAGGTGGTCTCCAGCACGCCGAGCACCATGTCGGGTGATTCGCCCATGCTCGTCAACGGGGTGCCCGCGAAGGTGAAGGTGCCTCGGACGTGGCCGCTGAACGCGACGGCGTCATCCGGCATGGGCGCCACGCCCATGATGTTGCCCCACACCCCGTCGAGCCGCCGCGCCCACTGGAGTTCTCCGGTGGGAAGGAAGCGCGCGATGAAGGGCGTCTGCGGTGCGGCCGTGCCCAGGGCGTTGGTGCCGCTGGTGTTGCCGCCGACCAGGACGTGGCCCTGGCTGTCGGTCGCCACGGCGTGGCCTTGGGTGCTGCCATCCTCGCCCGCGGCGAAGGCGTGGGACCACAGGTGCGTCCCTTCCCAGGAGAACTTCGCGAGGAACATCCCCCTGGGGCCGCCGGGCGGGTGGCTCGAAGGCCCCGCGTCCAGGACGCCGCCTCCCAGGTCCAACTGACCCTGGAACTCACCGGTGAGGATGAGGCTGCCGTTGGCATCGGTCGCGATGCCATGGGCCATGAGCTGTCCTTGCGAGGCCGTGCCCTGGTTCTGGACGGTCGAGCGGAAGGCGTGGGCCCAGACGAACTGGCCCGTCGGGCTGAACTTCGCGATGAAGAGTCCGTACGTGCCCGCCCCGGTTCCTGGGACGGGGCCCGCGCCGAGGTCCAGCGCGCCCGTGTAGCGTCCATACACGAGCAGGTTGCCCAGGGGCGTGAGCGCGAGCCCTCCGAGCGTCAGCCATTCGCCCGGCTGGGGATGTTCCCGCGTCCAGACCGGGGTGCCGTTCGCGTCGTAACGCGTCAGTCGCAGCCCCGTTCCATAGGGCGCGGCGTCATAGTGGACCGTGCTCAGGAGGGCGAAGCCGCCGCTGCTGTCCGCGGCCAGGGCGTTGGCGTGCGCATCGCCGCGGAGGACCTGGGTGACGGCGCCGCCCGTCCCGAAGTGCTGACACCGGGGTTGCTCCTCGCGCAACCGCAGTCGCAGCTCCGGGCGCAGGGAGGTGTTGGGATGCCGGTCGGCGGCGAAGTCCGTTCCATCGCCCACCTCGGGGAGGAGGACGAAGCCGTACAGCCCATCCTCCGTGACGTGTGCCGTGACGTCGTACTCCACGAAGGTCCCGGAGGCGATGGCGCCCACATTGGCCAGCGGCGGTCCAACGGGCGGGGGACGGGTGTTCCAGGTCAGGGTGTGCTCGCTCCAGTCCGGGCTGGTGGCGTACAGGGCAGGGCCGTTGCTGGAGCCGTCCTGCGCATGGAGCCGGAGCGTCGCCTGGAGCACCGTGGCCCGCGAGAGGCCATCGACCCTGAAGCGCAGATAGGCTTCCTGCCGGGGGTTGCCGTCCGAGATGATGACCGCGGAGGCGGGATTCGGCGTATCCGGTGCGTCCTGCGTGACGTAGGTGTCGCCCGCGGGGCGTCCGCTGGCGTGGTACTCCGTGCCCAGGATTTCGCAGCCAGGGGGGAGCGCCGCTGCTTCCACCGCCGCGGTCTGGCGCTGCTGCCCACCTGCCTCCTCCGTCACCGCGCCGCCACAGCCCACCGCCATCCCGAGAAGGGGCAACACGCCCCATCCCTTTCTCCACTGCTTCACAATCACTTGCGCCTCCCGGACCGATTGTCCGTTGCGAAGTGATTGCACTCGCGGTGCCAATGAAAGACATCCCGCCGGTGCGGGACGGCGTGAGGGATTCATCATCGCCCCGTCCAGGAGGGGCGCCTTTGTTTCCCTCCCGTGCCGGAACAATGGCCCTGGAGGGCAATGCGTTGTCCACCTGTACTCCGCCCAGGTGGAGATGCGCGCGACCGTTGCCAGATTGCAGGAAAGGAGCCCACGGATGACAGACCAGCCCCCCGCGCCATCACGACCGGACGCACCACCGCCCGCCAGGTCGCCTGCGTCCTCGAGGCACCCGTGGCACGCGCTGTCGCCGGACAAGGTGCTGGCGGAGCTGGGCAGCACGGCCGAGGGGCTGACGGACGAGGAGGCACGCGAGCGGCTGGCCCGTCATGGACCGAACGTGCTGGAGCGCGCGAAGCGGGACGGACCGCTGACGCTGCTGTGGCGGCAGGTGAACAGCCCGTTCATCTGGGTGCTCATCGCGTCCGCGGTGCTGGCCGTCATCATGGGGAAGGTGACGGACGGGCTGGTGGTGGCGGCGGTGGTGGTGCTCAACACGTTGATTGGCTTCGTGCAGGAGTACCGTGCGGGGAAGGCGATTGAATCCCTCAGCCGCATGGTGCCGGAGACCGCCACGGTGATTCGCGCGGGCCGCAAGCTGCGGGTGCCCGCTGCGCAGGGGGTGCCCGGCGACGTGATGGAGCTGGCGCCCGGCGACAAGGTCCCCGCGGACATGCGGCTCTTGTCGGCGCGCAACCTGTCGGTGGAGGAGGCCGCGCTCACCGGTGAGTCCGTGCCCGCGCAGAAGGCGGTGGCGCCCGTGCCAGAGGAGGCCGAGCTGGGCGACCGCGCCAGCTTGCTCTTCGGTGGGACGCTGGTGACCTCCGGTTCGGCGCAGGCGGTGGTGGTGGCCACGGGGCAGGCCACCGAGCTGGGCCGCATCTCCACGCTGCTGCGCGAGGCCACCGACCTCCAGACGCCGCTCACCCAGGCCCTGGCCGTCATCGGCAAGTACATCACCGTGGGCATCCTGCTCATCTCCGTCGCGCTGCTGGGCGTGGGCCTGGTGCGCGGCTACGCGTTGAGCGAGGCCGTCGTCGTGGCCATCACCCTGGCGGTGGCGGCGATTCCCGAGGGGCTGCCCGCCATCGTCACCATCGCCCTGGCCATTGGCGTGCAGCGCATGGCCGCGCGGCGCGCCGTCATCCGCAAGCTGCCCGCGGTGGAGACGCTGGGGAGCACCACCGTCATCTGCTCGGACAAGACGGGGACGCTGACCCGCAACGAGATGACGGTGCAGGCGCTGTGGACGTCGGCCGGGACGTACGCGCTCAGCGGCGTGGGGTACACACCCAAGGGCGAGCTGACGCGGGACGGGCAGCGCGTGGAGGCGCCGCCCGAGGACGTCCAGGCGCTGCTGCTGGCGGGCGCGCTGTGCAACGACGCGGCGCTCCAGCACCGGGATGGCCAGTGGGAGATGACGGGCGACCCGACCGAGGCCGCGCTGCTGGTGGCGGCGGAGAAGGCGGGCATGTCGCTGGAGGCGGTGCGCGAGGCGCATCCTCGCCTGGATGCCATCCCCTTCGAGTCCGAGAACCAGTTCATGGCCACGCTGCACGCGGCCGGGGAGGCAGGCCACCGCATCCTGCTCAAGGGCGCGCCCGAAGTGGTGCTGCGCCGCTGCGCGGAGGCGGACGCCGGCACCTCCAGCGAGGTCCTGGCGGAGGTGGAGCGGATGGCGCGGCGGGGCATGCGCGTGCTCGCGGTGGCGTACCGGGAGGTGTCGAGCGCGCACACCTCGCTGCGGATGGAGGACGTGGCGAGCGGGCTGCGGCTGCTGGGGCTGCAGGGGATGATTGACCCGCCGCGCGAGGAGGCGATGGCGGCGGTGCGCGCCTGTCACGACGCGGGCATCACCGTGAAGATGATTACGGGCGACCACCCGGCGACGGCGGTGGCCATCGGCGCGCAGCTCGGGTTGCTGGCACCGGACGAGGAGGGCGTCACCGGCGCGAGGCTGGCGGCCACGGATGACGCGGCGCTGGAGGTGGTGGCCCACCGTTCGAATGTCTTCGCGCGCGTGGCGCCCGAGCACAAGCTGCGGCTGGTGCGCGCGCTCCAGCGCCGGCGGCACGTGGTGGCCATGACGGGGGACGGGGTGAATGACGCGCCCGCGCTCAAGCAGGCCAACATCGGCGTGGCCATGGGCATCACCGGCACCGCGGTGGCCAAGGACGCGGCGGACATCGTGCTGACGGATGACAACTTCGCCTCCATCGTCGCGGCGGTGGAGGAGGGCCGGCGCGTCTACGACAACCTCATCAAGTCGCTGGCCTTCGTGCTGCCCACCAACCTGGGCCTGGCGCTCATCCTGCTCTTCGGCGTCTCGCTGTTCCCCATCCAAGACGTGGGAGGACGGCTGGTGCCGCTGATGGCCATGCTCCCCACGCAGTTGCTGTGGATCAACCTGGTGGCCACGGTGTCCCTCGCGCTGCCGCTGGCCTTCGAGGCCCGCGAGCCGGACGTCATGCGCAGGGCGCCCAGGGACCCCGGAGCGCCGGTGCTCAATCACTTCGTGGTGATGCGCACCGGCTTGGTGGCGGTGCTGATGGCCGCGGGCGCCATCGGTCTCTTCTGGTGGGAGTACCACCGGGACCTCACCCCCAACGGACACACGCGGGCGCTGGCCGAGGCCCAGACGATGGCGGTGAACACCGTCATCAGCTTCCAGATGTTCTACCTGTTCATGTGCCGCAGCCTCATGGGCTCGGTGCGCAAGGTCGGCCTCTTCAGCAACCGCTCCGTGTTCGTGGGCATGGGCCTGCTGGTGCTGCTCCAGGTGGCCTTCATGTACCTGCCCTTCATGCAGCGCGTGTTCGGCACCGCGCCGCTGGGCCTCGAGGGCGTGGGCCTGTCCATCCTGGTGGGCGCGGTGGTGCTGCCCGTGGTGGGGGTGGAGAAGTGGCTGCGGCAGCGCAAGGAGGATTCAGGCACCCCGTCGAAACACGGCGCCGCGCGGCTCGGCGAGCGCGTGCCGGCGTGAGGCCCTTCAGGGGCGCGCCGCGCGCGCGGCGGCGTCCGGCAGCGTCCAGTCCCGCTCCATGAAGACGATGCGGCACTGGTCCAGCCGGGGGCCGCAGGCGCGGTCCAGGTCGCTCCGGGTGTCGCAGCCCGGGCGCTCCTCGCAGGTGTCCGGCAGGAAGGCCCAGACGAACTGGAGCACGTTGCCGCCGCGGCCCTCGGGCAGCGCGGCGAGGAAGTCCTCCCGGCGCTCCGCGAACAGCGACGCCAGGTAGACGGTGTCCCGCTCCAGCCGCACGTTGCGCCGGTCTCCCACGAAGCGGCGCCCCGCCTCGTTGAGCTGCGAGTCGAGGAACTCCGGCTGGAAGTGCGAGCCATCCAGCCGCGCCCCTCCGCGCGCGGCCTGGAAGAGGGCCAGGTGGATGCGCGGGTCGGCGAACTCGCGGCGCAGCACGCGGTGCTCCAGCGCCCACAGCGTGAGCCGCTCGCCGCCCACGGGCCAGGCGCGGCCCCAGAAGAAGCGTCCCAGCCAGGGCTGCTGCACCGTCTCCAGATAGGGGTAGCCGTCCACCACCTGCTGCAGCACCAGCGCGTTGTAGGTGTTGAGCCAGTACGCCAGCGCGTCCTCCGGCGTGGGGAAGACGTCCGGCCGGTTGTGCGGAGAGAACGAGGCCAGCGAGTCGATGAAGGTGTCCAGCGTCTTGCGCTCACGGCCCATGGACGCGAAGTCCACGTCGCCATTGGCGCGCACGTGCCGCAGCGCCTTCGCGTAGTCCTGGTAGTGGAAGGGCGTGGACGCCGTGGGCACCCGCGCGGGAATCAACCCCTGCACATGGAGTGCGGCTCCCGCGCACACCAGCGCGGCGACGACGAGCAACACAGCGGTCACCGGCAGGCGACGGCGGGGAGCGGAGGGGGTGTCCACGGGCGGGAAGCATAACCCAGGGGGAAGCGCGCTGCCCGGCCCTCCGGTTCACCCCGCGTAACGAGGAGGCCACTGCAAACGGGGATAGCCGCCGATTTATACTGGGGGCACATGGAGCCTACCCCCAAGGTCATCCGTCACTTCCATCCCGTCCTTCCCGCCCGCTCGCTGGGCACCTCACCGGTTCGCGTGGAGCTCGCGGGCCGCGCCTATGCGCTGTTCCGGGACGGCTCGGGACAACCGGCCGCGCTCGCGGATGCGTGCCCCCACCGGTTCGCGCCGTTGTCCAAGGGCAAGGTGCGTCCGGATGGGCGGCTCCAGTGCCCGTACCACGGCTGGCGCTTCGACGCGCAGGGCAAGGGCAGCAACCCCAGCCAGCCGGAGCTGCGTCACTGCGACGCGCGCAGCTTCCAGGTGGTGGAGCGCTACGGCTACCTCTGGCTGGCCGAGCGGGACACGCCGCTCTCCGCGATGCCCGACATGGGTGACGAGGGCTACGTCTTCGGGGGCGCGTTCTCCACGCACTTCGCGGCGCCCCTGCACGTGTCGCTCGACAACTTCAGCGAGGACGAGCACACGCCCTACGTCCACACCCGGCTGGGCTGGGATGACGCGAACGCGGGCCGCGTGGACTTCGAGGCGCAGAACCTGGAGGACCGCACCGTGGTGCGCTACCGCGCCCCGCAGCGGCCCGCGCCCATGATGGTGGTGCTGGGCGTGCGCGACGGTGACGTGTTCCAGAATGAATGGGTGACGCGCTTCGACCCGGTGCGCAGCCAGTACACCATCCAGTGGACGGCGCCCGACGGGCGTCCACGGCCCTTCATCACCCGCGCCAACATCTTCTTCGTGCCGGAGACGGCGCGCACCACGCGCCTGCACGTGTTCTCGTTCCTGCGGACGGAGCAGCCGCTGGTGCGCCCGCTGCTCCCCGTGGCGGCGCGGGCCGCCATGGCGCTGACGTGGTGGGAGGTCCGCGACGACGCGCGGTTCATCGCCACCGTGGCGGACACGCCGTACAGCCACAAGGGCATGCGGTTGGACCGCTTCGACACGCCGCTGGTGCACCAGCGCCGGCTCCTGGAGCGCATCTACTACGGCGCGGGCATGAAGCCGACGGTGGTGCCCTTCACGCGCGAGGCCCCGAGCCCGTGAGGGCGGGGGCCGCTGCCCCGCGCTCAGTGCATCGACGGTGAGGGCTCCTCGTAGACGGGCGTCCCCACGCCGGCGCGCGCCTCGTAGGCGTTACAGCCACTCTCGCCGGAGACCTCCAGCTCGAACTCGGACAGCTCCGGCTGCATGCAGCGGTGCGTCTCGCTCGCGCTCTGCGGGTTCTGGTTGGCGAAGTAACGGCAGCCCTTGCAGTTGCCCCATTGTCCTTCCGCCATGACGTCCTCCTCGGGAAAGGGTGCGATGCCTCTCCACGAGGTTGCTGCCGGGTTGGGACGTCCACAACCAGCGCCCGGCGCGGCGCCCGGAGAACGAACGGGCGCCGGACGGCGGGTCCCGGATTACTGCTGCCGGGGCGCGTCCTGCGGGCCTTCCTGCGCCGGCTGCGTCGGCTTCGTCTGCTCGGGCAGCGGCTGGAGGAACGGCGCCTCCGACTGCTCCACCATCAGGTCCGAGGTCAGCGGCCGGGCGCCGAAGGCACCCACGGCGCGCATCAGCTTCAGCGCGGCGAGCGAGGCCTGGAGCCGCTCGGCCACCAGGCCAATCTCCGCCTGGGTGAGCGCGGTGTTCGCGTCCGCCACTTCCAGGTAGGTCGCCACGTCGGCCCGGAAGGCGGCCTCGGTGAGGCGCTGGGACTCGCGGGCCAGCTCCACGGCCTGCGCGGCCTTGAAGCGGTTGGCCAGGGCGCTCTCGAGGTCGAGCTGCGCGGTGTTCACTTCCTGGCGCGCGGTGAGCTCCGCCTTGCGCTGCAGCGCCCGGTTCTGCGCGATGACGGCGGAGGCCTCCGCCAGATTCGCCTCGCGCAGACCGCCGTCCCACAGCGTCCAGCTGGCGCCCAGCGTGATGAGCCAGATGCGGTTGGAGCCGACGAGGCCCGCCGCGTTGTTGATGTTGTACGTGCCGCTCACCTGCACGTTGGGCAGGTAGCTGAGCCACACGCCGCGCTTGTTGGTCTGCGACAGCTCCACCTGCTTCCGCGCCGCGGCCACGTCCGCCCGCTGCTCGAGCGAGCGCTCCACGAGCACGTCGGTGTCCGTCTTCTCCGGCACCTGCGGCTCCGGCGGCATGGCGACGTTGAAGTTCGGGTCGTCCAGCGCCAGCAAGGTGGCCAGCACCAGCTTGGCCGAGGCCTCCGCGTTGCGCGCGCGGATGAGGTCCTGCTCGGCCCGGGCCAGGTCCTGCTCGGCGCGCAGCAGCGCCACGCGCGTCACCGTGCCCGCCTCGAAGCGGACCTTCGTGTCCTTGGCGCGCGCGGTGTTGAGCTCCACCAGCCGCTCCTGCACCGTCACCGCCTGGGCCTGCGCCGCGGTGCCGTAGAACGCCTGCGCCACGCCGAAGAAGATTTCACGCCGGGCCTGCTCCACGTTGAGGGCGGCCACGCGCTCCGCCTGGTAGGCGGCCTGGATGCCGGCCCACAGCTGCGGCGCGATGAGGGCCTGCCGAATCTGGCCCTGGGCCTGGAGCTGCACGCGCGGCTGGAGGACGATTTCGACCGGCGCGAGCGGACCCGCGGGGATGACGGCCTCGATGGAGTTGCGGATGATGGCGCCGTTGACGGTGACCTGGGGCAGGTAGTTGGACCAGGCCTTGCGGGACGCGGTGTCCGCCTGGGCGAGGCGGGCCTGCGCGGCCTTGAGGTCCAGGTTCTCCTGGCGGGCGCGGTTGAGCGCGTCTTCCAATGTCAGCGTGGGCGGTGCCGCGGCCAGGGTGGCCGCCAGGGACAGCGCCAGGAATGAACTCATGACCGCCTCTACCTCCTGAAGGGCCCGCGCCGGCGCGGGGCCACTGCGTCCGGAATGGACTTGCTACGGGTTGAGCCTCGGGTCGGGAGCCATAGTCCATGACGTCCGAATTTGGAAGCTCCGGAATGTAGTAGCCCTCAATAGTTGATGGAGTCAATTGTTTAGGTGGCTCAGGTGAATTACCATGTCGGGTATGAATGGGAGCAGCGAGCACCTGGAGAAGAAGCCCGCGGACCTGCGCGGGCGGGCCGAGCCCGCGGGAGACCTGCCACGCCAGGCGTGGACGCTCCTCTTCGAGCTGATGCACACCCACATGCGGAACTTCCCCGCGCTGGCGGCGGAGTTCGATTTGTCACCGGTGCAGGCGCACGTGCTGCGGCAGCTCGGTGAAGGGCCGCTGGCCATGAGTACGCTGGCCGCCTACCTGTCGTGCGACGCGTCCAACGTGACGGGCCTGGTGGACCGGATGGAGGCGCGCGGGCTGGTGGTGCGCCGCAGCTCCGAGCAGGACCGGCGGGTGAAGCGGCTGGTGTTGACGGAGGAGGGCGCGGCGCTGCGGGAGCGGCTGCTGCAGCGCATGTCCGAGCCGCCCGAGGCCATCGCCAACATGGCGGATGAGGACCTGTGCGCCCTGCGCGACATCATGCGCCGGGCGCTGTGCCCGCAGTAAGTAGGCGGGCCGGATGGGGCTCGCCGGTGTGGCGAGGCCCTCAGTCCAGCAGGAAGGTGTAGGAGTACTTCATCTCCGTGGCGACGGGCTCGCCGCCCTTGATGGCGGGCTTGAAGCGGAAGCGGCGGATGGCGTCTCGCGCGGCTTCATTGAGGCCGTAGCCGGGGCCCTTGAGAATCTTCACCGAGGTCACCTTGCCCTCGTGGCTGATGGCGATGGAGAGCGTGACGGTGCCCTCCACGCCCGCGCGCCGCGCCTCCTCCGGGTAGGGAATCTTCACCTCGGAGGCCACGGTGGGCTCGGAGTCCACCTGGTAGATGGGCGCGTACTTGGGCGCGCTGTAGCCCTTCACG
>BNCN01000012.1:0-114085 GCA_014656495.1 Comamonas sp. KCTC 72670 | reverse complement strand
GCGGCGAAGGAGCCCGCGCTGGTGGTGGACGACATCGTCATGCCCACCACCAGCGGCGGCGGCTTGGCCTGCGGCTCCGGCGGCGGCGTGTCGTTGGGCGGCGGCGGCGCGTCCACGGGAGGCGGGGGCACCGGCTTGGGGGCCTCGGCGACCTTCACGGGGGGCGGCTTCACGGCCTTGGGCTTGGGCGGAGGCGGCTTGGGTGGCTCCGGCTTGGGCTCCTCGGGGGCCGGCGGTGGGGGCGGGGGCGGCTTCTGCACCTCCACCATCACCATCTCCACCGGCTTCACGGCGGGCGGACGGGCGCGGGAGGTGCCCTCGCCCAGGGCCCAGAAGCCGCCGACGTGAATCCCCAGCGAGACGAACAAGAAGACGCCCACCACGGCCAGCGAGCGGTCGCGTCGGGGTGTCGGAGCGTTGTCGAGGGCCGCCTGACTCATGAGCTGACGCCTCGCTTCAGGGCGCGGCGGGCGCGGCCGCGGGGGCTGCGTCCTTCTCGATGTTGAGGGCGAACTTCGCGATGCCCTGGCCCTTCACCACGTCGATGAGCCGCATCACGCGGCCGTAGGGCAGGGACTGGTCGGCGCTGATGATGGCGCGCGTCTCCTTGTCCTTGGTGAGGGCCTCGACGACCTTGGCCTCCAGCTCCTTCTCCGTCACCTCGGTGCCGTCGAAGTAGAGCTTGCCCTCCTTGTCGAGCACCACGTTGACCAGGCCCTGCACCGTCTCACCACCGTTGGCGGCGCGGGGCAGGTCCACCTCCACCGTCTCGCGGACGATGAAGTTGGCCGTCACCATGAAGATGATGAGGAGCACCAGCACCACGTCCACCAGCGGCGTGACGTTGATGCCCGTGATTTCCTCGTCGTTGTCCTGCGCGCCGCCGGCCATGGGCTAACGGGCCTCCGCGGCGCGCGCGGCCGTGTTGCCGGACGTGGAGCGCTCGGCGCGCATGCTGCCCACCAGGGCGTAGCCCAGGGCGTTGGCGCGGCTGGTGAGCGTCTTGAGCTGACGGTTGAAGACGTTGAAGGCCACCACGGCGGGGATCGCCACCGCCAGACCCACGGCCGTGGCGACGAGCGCCTCCGAGATGCCGGCCATGACGGTCTGCTGCATGCCGCCGCCGCCGCCCTGGGCGTTCATCTGTCCCAGGTCATGGAAGGCCTTGATGATGCCGAGCACCGTGCCGAACAGCCCGATGAAGGGCGCGTTGTTGCCCAGCGTGCCCAGGTACGACAGGAAGCGCTCGTACTGGGGCCGCTCGCGCGACAGGGTGGAGGCAATCACCTGCTCCACGGTGTCCGCGCCCTGGTCGGCGGAGGCCAGCGCCTCGCGGATGATGGCGGCCTCCATGCCCGTCTTGCCCTCGATGGCCTTGCGCGCGACGTCGTACTCCCCGCGGGCCAGCCGCACCGCCAGGGCCTCGGAGTCCGGCAGCCGGTGACGGGCGAAGTACACCGTGCGCTCCAGCATGATGGCGATGGAGAGCACCGACAGGACGACGAGCACCCAGAGCACCCACTCGGCGGAGGTGAGCGTCACGCTCAGGAGCTTGCTGCTGAGCCAGCCAAGCTCGGAGTGACCCATCTGGGCCAGGGATAGGAAGGGCGTCATGAGGGGAAGCCTAGGTAAAGGTGGGCTACGGGTTACGCGCAACCCGGTTGCCAACTTGCGGGCCCATCTGTTGTTCCCTTGGCGCGGAAAGTCAAATGGAACGGCTGGGACCGCCGGTTGCCTTCTTCCTACGGTTCACGCCCCAAAGTGTTTCCAGGAGCCGCTCCCGGAAGCGGACGGTTCTCCGCCCGCCCGGGTGGGACGCGCTCAGGGCCGGCGGGGCGGGACCTCGGTGAGTGCGGGGTTTCGCTCGATGGCGGGGCCCAGCACCGCGTCAATCCGCCGCAGCAGCTCGGGCTCGAGCTTCACGCCCGCGGCCTTCACGTTGTCGTGGACCTGCTCCGGGCGGGAGGCGCCGACGATGGCGGAGGCGACGTTGGGATGCTGGAGCACCCAAGCGACGGCGAGCTGGGCCATGGAGAGCCCGGCCTGCTTCGCCAGCGGCGCGAGCTGCTGCACGCGGGTGAGCACGTCGTCCGTCATGAAGCGGTTGATGCCGTAGCGCGCGCCGTTGGCGTCGGTGGCGCGGCTGCCCGCGGGCGGCTGGTGGCCCGGCAGGTACTTGCCCGTGAGCACGCCCTGGGCGATGGGCGACCAGACAATCTGCCCCAGCCCTGCCTCCTCCGAGGCGGGGATGACCTGGGACTCGATGACGCGGTGGAGCATGGAGTACTGCGGTTGGTTGGAGATGAAGGGCACGCGCAGCTCGCGGGCCAGCGCGGCGCCCTGGCGAATCTGGTCGCCCGTCCACTCGGACACGCCGATGTAGAGCGCCTTGCCCTGGCGGACGAGGTCGGCGAACGCGAGCATCGTCTCCTCCAGCGGCGTCTCCACGTCGAAGCGGTGCGCCTGGTACAGGTCCACGTAGTCCGTCTGGAGCCGGCGCAGGGAGCCGTCGATGCTCTCGAAGATGTGCTTGCGTGACAGGCCCCGGTCGTTCTTTCCGGCGCCGGTAGGGAAGTACACCTTGGTGAACAGCTCGTAGCCCGCGCGGCGCTGGCCCTTCAGGGCGCGGCCGAGCACCTCCTCGGCCCGGGTGCCCGCGTAGACGTCGGCGGTGTCGAAGGTGGTGATGCCCACGTCCAGGGCCGCGCGCACGCAGGCGAACGCGGTCTCCTCTTCCACCTGGGAACCGTGGGTGAGCCAGTTGCCGTAGGAAATCTCACTGACGACCAGGCCGCTGCGGCCGAGATGACGGAAGTGCATAGGTGCGCGCGAGCCTAACCGTGGGCCACCACGCGTGCACGGCCTCCGGCGCGCCACGGACCGCCGGCCCACGCCACCCACGCGACGTAGACGAGCTGGAAGGGGATGCGCAGCCAGAAGTACAGGTCCGGGAGGGGCAGCACGTGGGCGGTGGTGTTGGCCCGGGCCTCGTGGATGTTGGCGGGGAGGATGGCCACCAGCAGGACGATGAGCCCCAGCGCGGAGAGTCGGCGGGTGCGCGGCAGCAGCAGGCCCACCCCGCCCGCGACCTCCGCGACGCCGGAGAGGATGACCCAGAAGGTGGGGGCGGGGAGCTGGGGCGGAATCATGGCGGCGTACCAGCGGGGCATGACGAAGTGCATGACGCCGGCTCCAATGAAGAAGAGTCCCGCGGCCACGGCGGCGCGGTCTCGGGGCGAGGCCAGCGCGGGCCTGCGGCGCAGCGGGGGCAGGTGGAGCACGGCGAAGAGGGACACCAGGATGATGGCGAAGGACACGGGGGCTCCTCGGAAGGGGCGCGGGCCTCGATGGCCTCGGCGCCGTGACCCTCAAGATGGAGCGCCGACGTGGCCGCGCGCTTGAACGAACTGGCTGTGTCGTCGAGGTGCTGCGCTGGCGTTGTCGCCGGGGCGGGTTCGTGTGGGGGCTGCCTCCGGGAGGTGCTCCGCGAGGACGGAGCGCATCGCTGTCTCCCGGGGATGCGAGCCCGGGCCCTCGGGGGGCCTCAGCGCGTGGCGCCGCTTCGAGCCTGGGCGCGCATGCCGGGGCCTCGCCGCTGCAGTGACGAAGGCGTCGTGCCGAACATCCGCCGGAAGGTGCGCGTCAGGTGGGCCGCGTCCGAGAACCCCGCGGCGTGGGCGGCTTCCCCCAACGTGCGCCCCGCGGCGATGGCACCCGAGGCGCGCTGGAGCCGGAGCCAGAGGAGATAGGGCCGCAGGGGGACGCCGAGCGACTCGCTGAACACGTGCATCAGCCTGCCCGGCGAGAGGCCCACGGCCTGGGCGAGCGTCTCGAGCGAGGTGTCCTCCGGCGCGGGCTCCGCGCGCAGGTGGCGCAGGAGCTTGCGCACGCGGGGGTGGATGCGGCGGGGTGTCTCCAGCGTGCCGGAGAGGGTTTCGAGCGTGCGCTCCATCCACTGCCCGACGGCTTCGTGTCCCAGGGGCGCGGACGTAGGGAGGGGCGCGAGGAGCGCGTCGCGCCGCGCGCTGTCGAACAGCCGCACCGGCCCGTCGAGCGCGGACATCAGCCGTTCGCCGTCGTGACTCTCGGGCTCGATGAAGAGGATGAGGACATCGGTGCCGCGTGCATCGAGCGCATGGGGCACATCGGGTCCCACGAGCACGCCGGATGCCTGCTCGGCGGTCTTCATTCCGGAGGCGCGGAGGGAGAGCGCGCCCGTCCGGCAGAGCACCAGGTGCATGGCGTGGTGGGCATGCCGCGTGGTCGTGTCCCCAGGCCCCCACATCGCGAGGGCCGTGGGCCACACGACCAAGGGCATGTCGGGCCACGGCGCGTGCGGCGCCAGTTCTGGCGGGCGGGCGAGCAGCATTCTCGAGGCCGTTTCTATCAGGTGCCACGCGGCGGTGGCGTCAAGCGGACAGTGGGGCCCCTGACGTGACGGTGCCAGTGGAGCGCGCGAGGACGCCGGCCTTTCGTGAAGGCGCGGGATGGCACCCGAGGGCGGTGTGCAGGCTGCCGGCTCCGCTCATGCCGACACCTGGGGCAGCCTCGCGTCGCGGTGCGGGCGTGGGCACCTCCTGCCGCGCGGGATGAGGATTCGAGCAGGGGAGCGATACCGATGGCTGACCGGAGACGACCGCCCACCCTCGCGCCTCGACGGGTGGGGCTCGCGTCGCTTGTGAAGGGTGGGCCTGGTAGCCGACACTCACGGGTTCATGGCTGCCAGTGAAGAACGCCGCTTCCAGGCTCTCGTGCTCGCGCCCATCCGGCGCGTGCAACGGCGGCTCAACGCGGTGGCCTGGGCCGAGGCCGGCATCGTTCCCGTGTGGGCCACCGCGACGGCTTGTGTGCTGGCGCGCTTCCTCCTGCGCGAGTCCTTCGTCTGGGCGCTGCCGCCGGTGCTGGCCGTGGGGCTCGGCGCGTGGTTCTGGCGCGCCCGTTCCCGGGGCGTCTCATTGGAGCATGCGGCGGTGCTCGCGGACCGCTCGGCGAACGCGGGGGGATTGCTGCTCACCCGGCTGGAGCGGCCGGTGGGCGCGTGGGAGCTGTCCGTCAACCAGCTCGCGAGCGCGGTGAAGCTGCCTGAGGTGAACTGGCGGCGCCCCGTTGGCGCGCTCGCGGGCGCCGTGCTGTTCGTGTGCGTCGGATTCCTGCTGCCCCTGCCCTCGTCGCGGAGCCGTCCGGTGAACGCGGCGGCGGCCGCGAAGGTGGCCTCGGTGCAAGCGCAGGCGGAGGCGCTCTCCCAGGAAGAGGCCCTGGAGGAATCGGTCGAGGACGAGCTGCGGCGGTTGGCGGAGGAGGTCGCGGAGGGCCGCTTCGACTCCGGGGACTGGGAGGCCGCCGATGCGCTGGAGCACCGGCTGGCGGAGAAGGCCGCGGAGGCCGCCGCGCAGCTCGCCCACGCCTCCGAGGCCGCGCGTGCGCTGGAGGAGGCCCTGAGCGCGGCGGGAGGCTCCGAGGCCGCCACACGCGAGCGCGAGGAGCTGGAGCGCGCGTTGATGGCCCTGGACGGTCCGGAGGCTCGAGCGGGCGGCGAGCAGCCCGAGGGTTCGACGCCATCCGCAGCGGATGGAACGTCGCCGCAGTCGGGCGATGCGCAGGCGTCCGCGCAGCAAGGCGCTCAGCCGCAGCAGGGACAGCAGGGCGCGCAGTCACAGCACGGCGCTCAGGCTCAGCAGGGGCAGCATGGTGCCCAGCCGCAGCAGGGCGCTCAAGGTGACGCGCGGACGCGAGCCCGTGGACAGGCCGCTGGCTCACCCGACCAGATCTCCGATTTGCGTCAGGCCCTGGAGCGGCGCCGCCAGTCGCTGGAGAACCGTTTCGACCCGAACCGCGAGAACGGCTCGCAGTCCCAGGCCCGCCGTCCCAACGCGGGGCGTGATGGCCAGGGACGCCAGGGCCAGGGGCGCGCGTCGCGTGGAGGCTCCGGCGAAGGTGGCGCCGAGGGAGACCCTCGGGGCGGCGAAGGTCAGGGAGCGCGGGGGCACGCGAGCCGGGGCGTCCAGGAGGGCGCGGGCGTGTCCCGAGGAGGCGGCAGCCAGCCCCTCGTCTTCGGCGACGAGGCGGAGATGGACCCGGACCGCCTCGCCTTCGAGGCCCTGCCTCCAGGCCAGGGTGGCGATGAGGGTCATGAGCTCTGGGGGCTCAAGGCCGCGGACCCGAAGCGGCGGGCGGGGGCGTCCGGGGCGGGGGGCGCGCAGGGCACGCAGGCCCGGGGCGCCGCGACAGAGGGGGCTGGCGCGGCGCCGCTGCTTCCTCGCAACCGGGACATGGTGAAGCGGTACTTTGGTGGCGAGTCGTCTGGAAGGGGGCAATGACGTGGCAGCGGAGCTTCTCAGTCCCGCCGAGGCACAGGGAGCGGCGGAGGTGGCGGCACGGCTCAAGGATGGGCTGAACACCGTCATGCTGGACCAGGAGTCGGTCGTCGAGCAGGTCGTGGTGGCCGTGCTCGCGCGCGGGCACGTGTTGCTGGAGGGCCTGCCGGGCCTGGGCAAGACGGAGCTGTGCAAGGCCCTGGGGCGGCTCTTGTCACTGCCCTTCCGCCGCATCCAGTTCACCCCGGACCTGCTCCCCGGCGACATCACCGGCACCTACGTGCTGGAGGGCGAGGGCCGCCGCGACTTCGTGTTCCGTGAGGGGCCCCTCTTCGCCAGCCTCGTGCTCGCGGACGAAATCAACCGCTCCAGCCCGAAGACGCAGTCCGCGCTGCTGGAGGCGATGCAGGAGCGCAGCGTCACCGTGCTCGGGCAGACGCGGCGGCTGCCGGATCCGTTCTTCGTGCTCGCCACGCAGAACCCCATCGAGCTCGAGGGCACGTATCCCTTGCCGGAGGCGCAGCTCGACCGCTTCCTCTTCCGCATCCAGGTGCCGCCCGTGGGCGCGAAGACGCTGCGCGCGCTGCTCACCACGCGCGTGCGCGGCGCGCCGCCGGAGCTGACGCCCGTGCTGGACGCGGAAGGCCTGGGCCGGCTCTTCGCCGCCGCGGACCGGGTGCACCTGCCCGGCCCCGTGGCGGACTTCATTGGCCGGCTGGTGGAAGCCACCGACCCGCGTCAGCCCTCGGCGCCCGAGGCCGTGCGCCGCTTCGTGCGGTATGGCGCCAGTCCTCGAGCGGCGCTCGCGCTCGCGGCCTCCGGGCGCGCCCTGGCCCTGCTGCAGGGGCGGCCCAACGTGGGCTTCGACGACGTGGTGGCCGCCGCGCCCGCCGTCCTCAACCACCGGCTGGTGCTGGCCTACGAGGCCTCGTTGGAGAAGGTCGGCGCCACGGACGTGGTGCGCGCGCTGCTCCAGGCGGTCCCCGAGGTGCCGCGTGCGTAGCCTGCTGGTGGCGGTGGGGCTCCTGTCGTGCCTCCTGGGCGCATCGAGCGCGCGGGCGACGTCCGACGAAGAAGAGGGCGAGGGCGAGTCGTCGGCGCGCGGATACCGGGACGCCTCCGGCCACGCGGAAGCGCGGACGGTGGGCGACTTGCGCGTCTCCATCCGGACGGGGCCGCTGCGGCCCCCGCGCGGCTTTGCCCCGGTGGATGTCGCGCTGCAGAACACGGGGCCCGTGCCCCTCACCGTCCGGCTGACGTTTCGTGGGCACTCCGGCGGCGGGACGCGCGTCACCGAGCGCGTCGTCGAGGTCCCTCCCCGGCAGCGGCTCGTCGCGTGGGTCCACGTGCCCGCGTCACTGTATTCGGGCAACCTCCAGGTGGATGTCGTTGGACAGGACGCGTTGGTGAGCCCCGTCTATCTGGATGGGGTGAACAGCGCGACGATGCTGGTGCTGGGGGCCCTCAAGGACTTCGACGGCACGTCCGGCGTACCGGTGGCGGGTTCGAGCGCCGGCCCGCTCTTCTCCCTGCGCACCATTGAGCCAAGAGATGCGCCCCGGGAGCTGGCGGCCTACGTGGGTTACCCCGTCGTGATGGTGCCCGGAGACCCGCTCTCCGTGCCCGCGGACGTCTGGGCCGCGCTGGAGTCCTATGCCGCCACGGGAGGCCGGCTCGTGCTGAACGAGCTGTCGAGCGGTGTGAGAGAGCGGCTGCCGCTGCTCGACCCGGGCGATATCGCCGCGGGGGCGGATTATGGCTTTGGCCAGGTGTGGCTGTGTCCCTCCGCGCTCGAGTGTGGCCAGGTCTTGAAGGGACTGCTTCGGACGCCCCTCCCGGGACCGGTGAATCCGGCGGGGCTCGCGCCCCGGTGGGAGCGCGGCAACCTGCTCGCCGGTGGTTTCGCCCCGCTGCTCGACAATGCCCGGGCGCCGGTGGGGCGGTTCCTGTTGCTCATCTTCCTCTTCGTGCTGGCGGTGGGGCCCGGGAGCTTGATGCTGGCGCGCCGCCGAGGGCCGGTGGCGGTGTTGGTCGCCGTGCCCATGGTGTCGGTCATCACCTGCGCGGCCTTGATTGCCTGGTCCGTGCTCGTGGATGGCTTCTCCGTGCACTCGTTGCGCCACAGCCTGACGTTGCTCGACTCTGAGCGCTCGCGCGCGGTGACGCTGGGGGTCGCGGCCTGGTACGCGAACATGTCCGTGGGCGCCGTGAGCCTGCCCGCGACCAGCGCGCTGCTCGCGCCGGAGAGTGTCGGCGCTGATGACGCCACCCTGGAGCTGGACTGGACCCACGGCTTGACGGTGAAGAACAACTTCCTCCCGCCCCGGACGTACCGCGAGTGGGGCGAGGTGTCGGTGCTGCCATCCCGTGCCCGGCTGTCCGTCCGCCGCGAGGGTGACGCGGTTCGCGTCCAGAACGCCCTGGGCGCGAAGCTGGAGGAGGGCTACCTCCGGCTGGGCGGCCAGCACTACGCGGTGCCCGCCATGATGGACGGCGCGGAGGTGAACCTGGGCGCGCCGCTGCCCGAGGGTGAGACGCCGGTGAGCCGGCTGTTGTCGGACGCGGCGCTGGGCGCCGGCCGGCTCTCGGTGGGCAAGGAGCGCTTCCTGGCGCCGCTGTCCGAAGGCGGCTTCATCGTGCGGCTGGGCGGCGTGGGGATGGCGCCCACGTCCACGGTGAAGATGGAGCTGGAGGGGGGCGCGCACGTGGTGCGAGGCCAACTGGAAGAGGTGCGGCCATGAGCCTGCTGGAGGTGAAGGGACTGCGGCGCGACTACGGGGCGCTGCGCGCGGTGGATGACGTGTCGTTCTCCCTGGAGGCGGGCAGCATCCTGGGCTTCATCGGCCCCAACGGCGCGGGCAAGAGCACCACGCTGCGCATCCTCGCCACGCTGGACGTCCCCACGTCGGGCGAGGTGCTGCTGGATGGGCACTCGCTCGTGGACACACCGGACCGGGCACGTCCGCTCATCGGCTACATGCCGGACCGATACGGCACCTATGACGACGTCACCGTCTTCGAGTTCCTGGACTTCTTCGCGCGCGCCTATGGCTTGAAGGGCGCCGCGCGCCGGCAGCGCGTGGAGTCGGTGATGGGCTTCACCGGCCTCACGCCGCTGGCGAGCCGCCTCACCACCGCGCTGTCCAAGGGCATGCGGCAGCGCGTGGCCTTGGGACGCACGCTGCTGCACGACCCGCGCTTGTTGCTGTTGGATGAGCCCGCGGACGGCCTGGACCCGCGCGCGCGCATCGAGCTGCGGGAGCTGCTTCGCGCGCTCGCGGACCAGGGCAAGGCGGTCATCATCTCCAGCCACATCCTCACGGAGCTGGCGGAGATCTGCGACACCTGCGCCATCATCGAGCAGGGCCGCCTGCTGGCCACCGGGAAGGTGGAGGACCTGCTGCAGCAGCAGGAGGCGGGCGCGGTGGTGACGCCCGAGCTGACGGTGCGGCTGGCTCCGGGCGAGGCGGGCGAGGCCGTCTGGGCGCGCGCCGAGCGACTGCTCCTGGAGCAGCCGAGGGTGACGCAAGTGGCGCGGGAAGGCGAGTCGCTGCGCGTGCGGCTGGAGCTGGAGGCGGGCACGGGCCCCGCGCAGGCGGACGCCGCCGCGGCGGTGCTGCTGGCGGCGCTGGTGGGCGCGGGGCTTCCCGTGTGCGCCTTCAGCGCGCGGGAGCGGAACCTCGAGGATGCCTTCATGACGGTGACGAAGGGGAGGGTGGCGTGAGCGTGCCCGTGGATACGGCGGTGAGCCCGCCTGCTCCGGAGCCCACGGCGTCGGGTGGACGCTCCGCCGCCGCGGCCGGCGCCTGGACGGAGCGGTGGGGCGACCGGCTCAACCCGCTGGTGGTGAAGGAGGTCCGCCAGGGACTGCGCACGCGCGTCTTCTGGGTGTGCTTCGGGTTGATGCTGCTGGCGTGTCTGATGGTGGCGTTGATTGCCTACGTGGACACGCGCGAGTCCGCGAACGCGCGGCACGGCCAGGGTTACTTCTTCGCCTTCTTCGTGTGCCTGGGGCTCGCGCACTTCTTCGTCATCCCGTACAGCGCCTACCGCTCCCTGGCGAGGGAGCGCGAGGACGAGACGTGGGTGTTGCTGGTGCTGACGGGGCTGGGGCCGCGTCGCATCCTCCGCGGGAAGGTGGCCTCCTTCCTGGTGCAGGCGTCGCTGTACGCCTCCGCGGTGGGTCCCTTCCTCCTCTTCAGCTATTTCCTCAACGGCATCGCGCTGCCCACGATTCTCGTCGTGCTGGGGCTGGGGGGGGCGTGGCTCGTGTTCGTCACGGTGGCCGGCGTGTGCGCGGCGACGCTCGCGGATGGGCGCCTGGGCCGGGCGTTCGTCCACTTCGCGGTGCTGGCGATGCTGGGCCTCGGGCTGCTGCAGGCCCTGGGGGCGTCCTATGCGATGACCGAGCTGGGGGACCGGATGCTGCGCGAGTCCGAGTTCCTCTACCTGGTGGGCGCCGCGCTGGTGCTGATGCTCCTGGACGGATGGCTGCTCTTCGAGGCCGCGGCGTCGCGGCTGGCGCTGCCCACGGAGGACTACACGCGAGGGCCTCGCCGCGCGGTGGGCGTTCAGGTGGCCATCGCCATGCTCCTGGGCCTGGCCGTCTGGTGGTTCGAGGGGCGGAGTCACTCGGTGGCGGAGTTGTTCGGGCTCCTGGGCGGAGCGCACCTCATCGTCGTGGGCATGTTCGTGGTGTCGGACGTGGACGGGCAGGCCCGGGCCCAGCGGGCCGTCTCCCAGCCCTGGTCCCTGCTCCGGCCGGGCGCGCTGCGAGGCTTCCGCTGGATGGCCCTGCTGCTCACGGCGTGGGGCCTGTTCTTCTGGGGGCTCGAGTGCCTGTCCGCGAACCCGCCGCTGCGGCACCTGCCCTTGCGGATGGCCACGCTGGCGATGCCGACCTATGGGGTGCTCTTCCTGTCGCTGGCGGTGGGCCTGGGGCGCCGGGTTCGTCAGGACCGGCTGGCCACGCCCGTGGCGGTGCGCGTGTCGTTCGTGGCGTCGGTGGCGCTGGCGTCCGCGCTGCCTCCCCTGGCGGCGGTGTTGACGGGCTTCGATGGGGATGACCCCATCATCAACCTCTTCAACCCGCTGGTAGGGCTCGTGAACTTCTCGTCCTACGACTACAGCGCGGGCGGGCCGAAGATGGCCTTGGAGCTCTTGTATTTCGTCGTGGGCGTGGCGCTCCTGGCCGCGTTCGCCACGGACCGGATGCTCGCGGAGCGTGAGCGGCGGGCCCACGCGTCGTGAGTGAACGGATGGATGTGGCCGCCGTCGCGCGGTTGGTGCCGGGCCTGGCCCTGGCGCTGCCGAGGGTCCCCCACCGGGGGCTCGTGGGCGAGGTGCGCGCCACGTCCGCGGGCAGCGCGTTGGAGCTGCACGACTTCCGCGCCTACCAGCCCGGGGATGACCTGCGGCAGGTGGATTGGAACGCGGTGGCGCGCACGGGCGAGCTGGTCCTGCGCATCCGCCAGGACGAGGTGGCCCCGCGGGTCGAGGTGGTGCTGGATGGCTCGCGCTCCATGGCGCTGTCCCCGCGCAAGGCCGCGTGCGCCCGGGAGGTGGCGCTGCTGACCGCGGAGGTGGCGGCTCGCCAGGGACTGGCGCCCACGTTGCTGGTGGCCGGCGCGAGGCCGGAGCGCGTCCAGGGCCCGGCGTGCAGGGCCGTGCTGGAGGCCGCGGGCTTCGACGCGCACGATGGCTTGCCGGAGTCGCTGGGGCGGCTTCCGCCGCTGCGGCCGTGTGGCGTGCGCGTGGTGGTGAGTGACTTCCTTTTCGAGGCGGACCTGCCCGGACTGTGCGCGCGGCTGGCGCGCGGGGCCTCCGCGCTGTTCCTGGCGCAGGTGCTGGACGCGGAGGACCTGGACCCGTCGGGTGGCGAGGGCGCGCGGCTGGTGGATTCGGAGAGCGGCGCGGCGCTGGAGGAGCTGCTGACGGAGGACGTGCTGGCCGCGTATGCGCGCCGGTTCGCGGAGCACCAGCGGGCCCTGCGAGGCGCGGCGCTGCGGGCGCGTGGGGCGTTGCTGGTGGCGCCGGCCGAGGACTCCCTGGTCTCGCTGGTGACGGGGCCGCTCCGGCCCCTGTTCGTCGCGGCGGGTGCGTCTTGATGCCACGTCCGGCGAGGCACGCCACGGGAGGTGGCGGGTGAGCTTCGGGTTCCCGTGGGGGCTGTTGGCGCTGGGGGCGTTGGTGCCCCTGGTGGCGGCCTATTTCCTGCGGCGCCGACAGAAGCCGGTGGTGGTGAGCGCGCTGTTCCTGTGGCGCCGGCCGAGCCCTCGCGCGGAGGCGGGGCCTCGGTTCGAGCGCTTCACGCGGGAGGCCTCGCTGCTGCTGGAGGCGTTGGCGGTGGTGGCGGCGGCGCTGTTCCTCGCGGACGTGCGTTGGGGGGATTCGGCGCGCGCGCGGCATCTGGTGTTGGTGGTGGATGGCAGCCTGTCCATGTCCGCGCGAGGGCCGGACGGCGTGACGGTGTTGGAGCAGGTGCGGCGTGAGGCGGCGAAGCGCGTGGCGTCGGAGGCCGCCACGCGGGTGACGGTGCTGGCCAGTGGTGGGGCGCCTCGCATGCTCGCGGGGCCGGAGGCGGAGCCTTCCCGGGCGCTGGCGGCGCTGGAGTCGTTCCAGGCGCTGGGCGCTGACCATGACCCGATGCCCACGCTCATCTGGGCGCAGGAGCTGGCGGGGGCGGAGCGCCGCGTGGCCTTCTTCACGGACGTGCCGCCGGAGAGCGAGGCGCTGGTGCCCGCGTCGGTGCGGTGGACGGCGCTCGGGACGGCACGCCCGAACGTGGCGCTCGTCTCCGCGCAGCGGCGGGACGAGGGCTCCACGGCGACGGTGACGCTCCGGGTGGCGGGCTTCGGTGACGGGCTGGAGGACGTGGAGGTCCGTGTCCGCGCGCTGCCGGGGCCGGGGGCGAAGGAGGGCACCGAGAAGGTGGAGCGGGTGCGCCTCCCGGGGGAGGGCACCGCGACGCTCCGGCTCACCTTCCAGGGGGCGGGGGACGTGGAGGTGTCGCTGCCCGATGATGCGCTGCTGGAGGATGGCCGGGTGCGGCTGCCTCCCGCGCCCGCGCGGCCCATCGCGGTGGCGCTGGCGGCGGGGTTGGGGCGCACCGAGCAGGCCGCGCTGGAGCGGTTCCTCGCGGTGTCGCCGGAGGTGGCGCGCGGGGCGGGGGGCTCGGAGGCGGAGCTGCTGCTGGGGCCGCCGGGGACGGACGCTCGGGTGACGGTGGGGGCGGGCGGAAAGCCGCGCACGTTCCTGGGGCCGTTCTTCTCGGAGAAGGGGCATCCGCTGCTGGACGACGTGCAGTTGTCGGGCGTGCGGTGGACGGCCGGTGACAATCCGCCGGGCAAGCCGCTGGTGAGCGCGGGTGACGCGGTGCTGGTGTCCGAGGAGGAGGGCGGACGCATTCATCTCAACGTGGACCTGGCGCGCTCGAACGTGCAGCGGGTGTCCGCGTGGCCGGTGTTGTTGAGCAACGTGGTCCGTCAGGCGCGGCGGGCGCGGGAGGGGTTTCCCCGGCGGCAGTTGCTGTTGGGCGAGCCGCTGCCGGTGGTGACGCTGTCGGGGGCGCGCTACACGCTCGTGGGGCCGGGGACGCGCAGGCCGGTGTTCGGCGCGGGCGAAGTGAGCCTGTCGCCGCCGTCCGAGCCTGGGACGTATGTGCTGGAGCGGGACGGCGACGCGGTGGATGCGGCGCAGGTGCTGGCGCTGGATGCTCGCGAGTCGGACCTGCGCGGACGTGGCAGCGTGGACCTCCCGGCGCGTGAGACAGGGACAGACGACGCGCCGAGCGACGGTGCGGGCCGGGCACGGTGGCCCCTGGTCCTGCTGCTGGCCGCGCTGCTGGCGGACTTCTACCTCACGCGGCGAGAGCCCGCGAACACAGGGGGACGGTGAGCCTCATGCGTGCACCGACTGTGCGACTCCTCCCCGGAGGCTGGATGAAAGGGGGTTATCGCGGCTGGGGGGCTTCAGTGCGACGGCTGTTGGCATGGGGGCCGGTTTTGGGGCTTTGCGGATGCTCCGCGTCGGGGCTCTATCGGTTTGAAAAGCCCGAGCGGGTTCCTGCCAACGAGGCTGTGAAGATTCCGGGCCAGATTGAGGGTGGGGTGAAGCTCACCGGGCCCATGATGGCGGCGCTCAAGGTGGCGATGGCCGATTTCCGGCCGCCGTGGATTGCACCCGAGAAGCAGGATACGCCCGAGGGCAAGTGTCTCGCGGACTGGCGGTACATCGATACGCGCGTGGTTCAGGCGAGCGATGACCTGTTCTACGTGACGTTCTCCCCCAACCTCAGTGCTTGTGGCCCTGGGCTGGTCCTCCTCGATGGCGGCGCTGTCTACGCCATCGACGGCCAGGGCCGCATCCTCGCGGCAGGCGAATGACGTTCTCCCTTCCTCAGGCGTGGGTGCTGCTCCTGCCGCTGGGCCTCTTCCTCTGGAAGTATGGCCGGCGTCCCGGCCCGCCCATGTGGCTGCGCGCCGCGCTGTTGGTGCTCACCGTGGGCGCGCTCTCCGGGCCCGAGCTGCGGCTGGCGGACGCGGGCAGTGACGTGGTCGTGGTGGTGGACCGCTCCGCGTCCATGCCGCGTGACGTGGACCGCACCGCCCAGGAGCTCATCACCTTGCTGGAAGCCCAGCGACGTCCGGGTGACCGGGTGGGCGTCATCACCTTCGGCCGGGAATCGCGAGTCGAGAAGCCTCTCTCCCACAGCGGCGGCTTCGGTGGCTTCACCCGTCCCGTGGATGTCGAGGCCTCCGATGTGTCCGCCGCGCTCGACGCCGCCGGTGCGCTCATCCCCGACGAGCGCATGGGCCGTGTGCTGCTGCTCTCCGATGGCCGCGCCACCGGCGTGGATGCTCGCGGCGCGGCGCGGCGCCTCGCGGCCCGAGGGCTCGCCGTGGACTGGCGGCACGTCGCGCGCCCCGAGCCGCCGCTCGATGTCGCCGTCGTCTCCGTGGACGTGCCCGCCGCCGTCTCCATTCGCGAGCCCTTCCAGTTCTCCGCCGTGGTGCATGCCAGCGCCTCGGTGACTGGCACCGTTCGCCTGGAGCGCAACGGCCGCGTCCTGCTCCAGGGGCCCTTCGACTTCCAGCCCGGCCCCAACGTGCTCCCCCTGCGCGACCTGGTCGAGGAGCCGGGCCTCGTCCGCTACCAGCTCTCCGTGGCCGCCCCCGGCGATGGTGTGGTGGAGAACGATCGCGGCGTCGCGGTGCTGCGCGTGGAGGGCCCGCCGCGCGTGCTGCTCCTCACGAACCAGTCTCGGGGCACGCTCGCGAAGTCACTCCAGGACGCGGGCTTGCTGCTCGATGTCCGCGCGCCCTTCCGCCTCACCTTGGATGACCTGGACGGCGTGGGCTCCGTGGTGCTGGAGAACGTGGACGCCAACGCGCTCGGTGAGCCTGGACTCAATGCCCTGGCGGCCTACGTGGAGGAAGCCGGTGGCGGCCTGGTGATGACGGGAGGCCGCGGCAGCTTCGGTGAGGGCGGTTACCGCCGCTCGCCCGTGGAGCCGCTGCTGCCCGTGTCCCTGGAGATGCGCGAGGAGCAGCGCCGCGCCTCGCTGGCCCTCAGCGTGTTGATGGACGCGTCGTGCTCCATGGGCATCACCGTCCCCGACGGACGCACGAAGATGGAGCTGGCCGCCGAAGGCGTCGTGGCCGCGCTGACGCTGCTCAACCCCAAGGACGAAGTCTCCGTGCACATGGTGGACACGGAGGCCCATGAAATCTTCCCGCTCAGTCCCGTGGAGAAGGGGCTTCCGCTCGACGCTGTCGCGCGCGGCTTCAGCGGAGGCGGCGGCATCTACGTCGGTGAGGCCCTCCGCGCGGGGCGCGGCGAAATCCTCCGCAGCGAGAAGCCCACGCGGCACGTCCTCCTGTTCTCCGACGCCGCGGACTCCGAGGCCCCCGAGGACTACGAGAGCACGCTGGCCTCCCTGCGCGCCAAGAACGTGACGGTGTCCGTCATCGGGCTCGGCCAGTCCACGGACCCGGATGCGGAGCTGCTGCGTGACGTGGCCAGGCGGGGCGGTGGGCGCGTGTACTTCGCGGAGGACGCGATGAGCCTCCCGCGCATCTTCAGCCAGGAGACGCTCACCGTGGCCCGCGCCACCTTCGTGGACGAGCCGGCCTCGGTGGAAGGCGCGCCGGATTTGCCGTTGCTCGGCCGCCTGTCCCCGGAGGGGTTGCCGCAGGTGGGGGGCTACAACCTCACGTATCTCCGGCCCCGGGCCAACGTGGCGCTGCGCACCCTCGATGCGAATGGTGCGCCCATCCTCGCGATGTGGCCCCGGGGCGCGGGCCGCACGGTGGCGTTCACCGCGGAGGTGGATGGGCCGTACACCGGTGAGCTGCGCACCTGGAGCGCCTTGCAGGCGGCCCTGGAGGGCATGGTGCGCTGGTCCCTGGCGGGGGCGATACCCGTCGGCGAGGCGGTGGTGCGCACCGAGCGCCGAGGACACATGCTGCGGGTGACGCTGGACCTGCCTCCAGGAGACCCGCTTCCCGGTGCGGCGCCGACGCTGGTGCTGCTGCCCGGTGATGGCCGCACCGCGCCCGTGGAGCGTCCGATGCGCTGGGAGGACGAGGACCGGCTCGTCGCCGAGTATCTGTTGGAAGGCAGCGGCACGTGGCACCCCGTGGTGCGGCTGGGGTCGAAGGTGCTCAGGGCCCCGCCCGTCACGCTGCCCTACGCGCCGGAGTTCGAGCCCGGCTCCGCGAAGGAAGGGCAGGCGTTGCTGCGCGCCATCGCGGCGGTGGGGGGCGGCGTGGAGCGCCTGTCCATGACGGGCCTCTTCATGGACGCCCCCGAGTCCCTGGGCCGGGTGCCGCTGGCGCCGTGGCTGGTGGCGCTGGCCCTGGCCGTGCTGCTGGCGGAGGTGGCCGTGCGGCGCTTCCTCTCCGCGCCCAGGTTGCGGGCCGCACGTTCCACCGGCGTCAGCGAGCGGCCCGCGAAGTCGAACGTGGAGCCCAGGCCCGTCGCACCCGCGAAGCCCTCCGCGCCTCAAGACTCCCAGGCGGCTGAGCGCCCTGCTCAAGCACAGGAAGCCGAGAAGAAGCCCGCCGAGGGGGGTGGCATGGACTCCGCGCTGGATGCCGCGCGAGCCCGCGCCCGTCGCCGGATGGATCGCTGAAGAATCCGGCCGAGTGCGGCCTGGGCTTGGCGCGAGCCCGCGCCGGAGCCTGTCGCCGGATGGACCGTTGAGCGGCCCGCCGAGGGCTGCAGGGACTCCGCGCTGGATGCAGCGCGAACCCGAGCCCGTCGAGACGGAAGCTGGCTGGGGAAGGTGCGGACCGCCCCGGTCAGGAAGGGGCAGACACGGTGAGGGCGACTGTCCGTGGTGGGTACGAGTCGCCCCGAACAAGAAGGGGGGATCTGAGATGTGGGGCGACCCGCGCCCTGTGAAGCTCACAGGGTGAGGTCATGGATACACGAGGAGTGTATCCTTTGCAACACTGGTCTAAAATTACTCCTGCGCGGAATCGGAAGCGCGCCACGGCCCCGCGGTGTCAGGCACCGAGCAACCCCCGTCCCGGCCTCTCACCACTCAACACCCGAGGGGACTCGAGGCTCGCCGCGCGGCGGAGCCTTCGTAAAGAGGGCGCATGAACCTGCTCTCTCGATGCTCCCTCAGCGCGGTGGCGATGGTGTTCCTGGTGGACTGCGCGCACCGCGCGCCCTCGGCCTCGCCGGAGCCCTCCGTGCCCGCGCCGGCCCTGCCGGCTCCGGACCCCAGCTTCGACGTGAAGCGCTACAGCAACGTCATCGGCTGGCCGGAGGGCACGCAGCCCCGGGCGCCCGAGGGCTTCGAGGTGACGCGGTACGCGGACGGGTTCAGCAATCCCCGCTGGATGTACGTGCTGCCCAACGGGGACGTGCTGGTCGCGGAGGCCGCCTCCCTGTTCAAGAACGCGGAGGACCGCGAGAAGGCCATCGAGACGGGCAAGGTCCGCTCGCAGAACATCGGCACCAGCGCCAACCGCATCACCTTGCTGCGCGACGCGGACGGCGACGGCCGCCCCGAGGTGCGCGAGGTCTTCCTGGAGGGGCTGAACCAGCCGCTGGGCATGGCGCTCCTGGGCGACCACCTCTACGTGGCGAACACGGATGGCGTCTGGCGCTTCCCCTACGAGACGGGCGCGACGGCGCTGCGCGCGCAGGGGCAGAAGGTGCTCGACCTGCCCGCCGGTGGCTACAACAACCACTGGACGCGCAACCTGCTGGCGAACGCGGACGGCTCGAAGCTCTACGTGTCCGTGGGCTCGGCGAGCAACGTCGCCGAGTACGGCCTGAAGGAAGAGGAGCGGCGCGCGAACATCCTCGAAATCAGCCCGGACGGCAGCGGCGAGCGCATCTTCGCCAGCGGCCTGCGCAACCCGGTGGGCATGGACTGGGCGCCGGGCACGGACACGCTGTGGACGGTGGTCAACGAGCGCGACAACCTGGGCGAGGACCTGGTGCCGGACTACCTCGCGCACGTGGTGGACGGCGCCTTCTACGGCTGGCCCTATGCCTACTTCGGGGCGAACGAGGATCCGCGCATGGCCGGACAGCGCCCGGACCTGGTTCGCAAGACGCGCGTGCCGGACGTGGAGCTGGGCTCGCACACGGCCTCGCTCGGGTTGGCGTTCTACGGCGGCAAGGCGTTCCCGAGCCGGTACCAGGGCGGCGCCTTCATCGGGCAGCACGGCTCGTGGAACCGGAAGGTGCTGTCTGGCTACAAGGTCGTCTTCGTGCCGTTCAAGGACGGCCGGCCCAGCGGCCCGCAGGAGGACTTCCTCACGGGCTTCATCGCCGACGAGTCCTCCGCGCAGGTGCACGGCCGACCGGTGGGCGTCACCGTGCTGCCGGATGGCTCTCTGCTCGTCGCCGACGACGCCAGCAACACGCTGTGGCGGGTCGCCGCGAAGCCCTGACCGCGTGATGTCGCGTGTGAGGCCCTGGCGCTAAAGTGAGCCAGGGCGCCGCCGGAGGGGCCGGGCCGCGCGGGCCCGGTTTTCTCAGGGCGCCAGCGTGGGAGGGCACGGCGCCTGTCCACCCGACTGCGCGTAGGCGCGCACCCTGCCGACGAGGTGCCCGTCATCCGTCTCCGGTGTCGTCTGCCGCCCCTCGCCCGCGCCAAACGAGAAGCCCATGGCGTGCGCCGCGGCCAGCTCCGCCGTGTGCGAGAAGAAGTAGTCCGCGCGGTTGTCCCGCCAGCGCTGGTTCACGTTGGGCAGGGCCATGTGGCCCACGGGCAACTGCCACCACAGGTTCGGCCTGTTCAACTGCTCCGAGAGGGCCCGGGCCCAGGCGAACGCCTGATGGAAGTTCGGCCGGGTGGCGTTGGTGGCGTCCCACCACACGCCTTCGCCCTGGGACTCGTAGAAGCCCGCGTCGCGGTCGGAGGCCTCCACCACCACGAAGTCCGTGTCATGGGCGCCCACCTGCTCGAGGAAGTCGGCCACCTTGCGCGCCTCGCCCGCGACGTCGAAGGAGGCGCTCGTGTTGAGATACACGTCGTAGCGCGTCGCCCAGGGGCTGGCATGCAGGCCCACCTTCGCGTTGGGCGCGTACTTGCGGGCCATGGCAATCATGCAGCGCCCCAGGCCCGCGGCGTTGTTCTCCATGCCGCCGCAGTCCGTGGCGTTGGCGCTGGCCACCTGCGCGGGCAGGCGGCTCGCGGTGCCGTGGTAGAACTGGATGTAGCCCCACAGGTCCGGCTCGATGTGCAGGAGCGCCTGCGCGTCGCCCACCTGCTGCAACACGAAGCGCCAGTCCGCCAGATAGCGCCGCATGAAGGCCAGCTCGTTGAGCGCGCCGAGCTGCTGCTCACCCTCCGCGCGTCCGCTGCCCAGGAGCTGCTGGTAGTAGGTGATGAGCGGGACCTGCGCGGGCCGGCGCCCCTGGGCCCGCGAGACGAAGCCGCGCACGTAGTCGCCGGGGGGGCGTGACGTGTCCTGCCAGCAGCCCCACCACGCGCACCCTCCGCCCTGACACGAAGTCCCCGCCGCGCTGCACCCCGCGTTGCACGACGTGCAGGCGTTGTTCGAGTCGAAGAGGCCGCCCGCGATGTAGAGGTAGTGGAGGTCGAACGGCGCGCTGGCCGCGGTGTCGTCCTGCATCTGCGCGCCCACCAGCAGCCGGTCCTTCCCCAGCGACGTCAGGAGCGGCCCCGGGAGACATTCCCCCGGCTCCACCACGCCGCCGCCACCGTCCGGCCGTTGCGTGCCCGCGTCACCCGGAGGCCGCTGGCCGTCATCGTCCGAGCTGGCGCAGCCCGTCACCAACAGCAGGCCCACCGTCAGGGAGAGAAGTCGCCGAGGCCCTTTGCGCGCATGGATGTTCTTCATGACCCGCACGCTACTCCCGCGGCCACGCACCGTCTGTGTGGGCCACGCGACGAACACGGGTGGGCGGAATAATCCGCCAGGCATTTAAAATGAGAAATCCTTGAATGATGTGACTCGCGGCTGGAGCCTCGGGGTCCCCCCTGGCCGCGTTCGCGCGGCCCATCCCCCGAGGTCGCGATGAAGACGCGATTGTGGTTGTTGCTGGTGCCCGCGCTGGTGGCGGCGGGCTGTGGTCCCATCGACGCGCAGGAAGAGCCTGTCATCGACGAGCTGACGGGTCAGGTGCTGCTGGAGGCCACGACGAAGTACGACATGCACCGGCTGCTGGAGGACACCGACATCACCGGTGGCCAATGGATCACCACCGCGCAGGTGCAGGCCTTCCTCCAGCAGAACCGCTCGTTCCTGGCGACCTACCGGGACCCGGCGTTCAGCAACAAGACGGCCGCCGCGCTCATCGTCGAGCGCTCCAAGGCGTTTGGCATCAGCCCGCTCTACATGCTGGCCCGCATCCAGGTGGAGTCCAGCCTCATCCAGAGCGGCACCTCCAACAACCTGGCGAAGGCCACCGGCTGTGGCTGTCCGGACACCAGCGGCTGTGACGCGCAATACGTGGGCTTCGGCAAGCAGATTGACTGCTCCGCCAAGAAGCTGCGCGGCTACCTGACGGACCTGGACGCGGGGCGGCCCACCGTCTCCGGCTGGCGCGTGGGCGTGCTGAAGTCCACGTCCGACCCGTGCTCGGTGCGTCCGGCGAACAAGGCGACGGCGGCGCTCTACACGTATACGCCGTGGGTGGGCGCGTATGCCCTCCAGTGCGGCCGGACCACGGTGGGCGGCTCGTCGCTGGTGGCCGTCGTCTACCACCGCTACGCGTCCGCCTATGCCTGGGGCTCCGCCGCGGGTTGCTTCTCCGAGACGGCCGGCGCGGACGTGCCCGAGCTGGGCTGCGTGCAGAGCTCGTCCGACGCCATGTGGCGACAGTGCCAGTCCGGGGCCTTCACGTCCGGCAGCACCGCCCAGCCCACGAACTGCACCGTGTCCTACGGGTGGTGCCCGTCCGCCACGCTGGGCCGCTCGGTGCCGCCGCGCACCTGCGTGCAGTCCACCGGGGACCGGCAGTGGCACCAGTGCGGCTCCGGCAGCGCGTGGTTGAGCGCGCCGTCCGCGCCCAGCTCCGGCGCGGGCCCCGCGGGCTCCTGCTTCGCGATGTACGGCCTCTGATTCACGACGCGCGGCGGCGCCCGTTCGGAAGGACGGGCGCCCGCCGTGTCGCGGTGGGCACGGGCCTCAGTACTGGTTGGTCCAGATGAGGTCCAGGCCGCCGGAGCGCGCGTCGCCGTACTGGCCTTCCAGGCTCCAGCGCGTGCCGAGCTGGTATTCGAAGCGCACCGCGTTGGCGTTCTCGCCCTGCTGGAGGTTGGCGCCCACCCGGCCGGTGTAGCCGACGTAGATTTTGTCCGTCACGTACGTGCCGACCTCCAGCTTGGTGCCCGCGATGCCGGAGTCACCGGCCTCGATGGAGACGACGTCCAGGGGCAGCTTCGCCGCCAGGGCCTTGCGGGCCTCGTTGGCGACCAGCGAGCCCACCACGGACGCAGCCTGGGCGCTGGCGTTCATGGACGCACCCGAGCCGCGCTCCAGCGTGCGCCGGCCGGTGGCCAGCAGCGTGTAGATTTCCGACTCCGGCAGCGGCGGGTCACTGGTGGGCTTGAGCGTGATTTCGCGCCCCTGTCCCCGGATGGTGACGAACACGGTGACCTGGGCGTTGTCGTTGCGGTGCTCGGCGGTGACGTTGATGTACGGCGTCGCGGGCGGGCCCGTGAAGCGCACCTGGCTGTCGCGCTGGATGTCGAAGCGGCGGCCGAGCACGTCCACGCGTCCGCGCAGCACGCGCACCTCGCCGAACAGGCGCGCCACGTCCGTGTATTCGACGCGGAAGTCGTCGGACAGCCCCAGCTCCGCGTTGATGTCCGAGCCCTTCACCCAGAGGTTCCTGGGCGCGTTCACGTTCATCCAGACGACCATGGGCCGTGACTCGGACTCCTCCGTCCCCGCCTTCGCGGCCGCGGCGCCCTCCGCGGGAGGCCCGCCGCCCCCTTGCGCGGTGCCGGGCGCGGCGGCCGGAGGCGTCTGGGCCTCCTTGCGCTTCTTGCGGTCCAATGGCTCGCCGTTGCGCACGAGCACCACGTCGCCGGGCCGCTCCAGCGGCTGCAAGTCCTTGCGCTTGGCCTCCGGCAGCTCGATGGTGGCCTCGGGGATGGCGACGTTGCGCAGGTTGATGAGGCGCGGAGAGACGGTGCCCTCCACCTTGCCGCGCAGGCTCACCAGCGCCATGAGCTGGTCGTCGACGATGATGGGGAAGTTGCGCAGCACCAGCGGCGGGTCGGAGGTACCGGGGCTCGACACGTCGTACTCACCGCGGACGTTGCGCACCGCGGTCAGCGGCGAGTTGAGGCGCATCCAGCCGTTGCCCGCGTTCGCCGACAGCGTGGTGATGGCGAGCGACTCCCGGCTGGCCTTCAGGGCGAGCTGGATGTCGCGGTACTCGCCCATGCCCATCACCCCCAGCTTGCCGTCCTTCCACTCCAGGCTCCCGTTGAAGGTGGGCTTGCCCAGGGTCCCCGCGAGGCTGGCGTCCGCCTGGAGGATGCCGCCGATGCTGCGCAGCATCTCCACGGTGCCGGACAGGAAGGCCGGGTTGAAGTCGCGGGCCTTGAGCGCCACCTCCACGGGGGCGGTGTCCGTCTGGAGGCCCCGGGTGATGGCGGGCAGCGATACGTCCATGCCCAGGCCGCCGTTCACCAGCAGGGTGCCGCCGCCGGGCTCGGTGAACAGCAGGTCGAAGCGGGAGCGGGTGTCCTTGTACGCGTAGTTCAGCCGCACCTGGCCCAGGCCCGTGTTGCCCATGCCCAGGCCCTGCACGCCCGCGGTGAGCTCCAATTGGGGTGTGTCCAGGGTGCCCCGGGCGCCCAGCTCCATGGCCAGCACGCCCTGGATGCCCTTGGACCGGCCACCTTCCGGAGGCGGCGCGCCCCGCGCCACGGCGGCGGGGGGCGTGGCCAGGCCGGGCAGCTCCTGGAGCGGCACCGGACCGACGCGGCCCACGATGTCGAACGGGATGTGGCCGTACACCTCGCGGTCCTGGAGCGCGCCCAGCGGCGCGTCCAGCCTGGCCGTCAGCTGGGCCAGCGGGCCGTCCTGGCGCTGCGCGGCCAGGGTCAGCTTCACGTCGCGCTCGTTGCCCACGACGCTGAGCTGGCCGTTCATGGGCGGCAGCCCGTTCATCGTCACGGCGTCCGCCTTCACGCGCAGCGTCGCCTGGGGCACCAGGACGGAGCCCTCGAAGTCGAGCTGCGCCGACACGGTGCCGCCCGGCTGCTGCACGCCGCTCATGCCTTGCAGAAGCGTGAGGGGCAGCTCCGTGACGCGGGCTTCCACGCCGAGCACCGTCGAGAAGACCTCGTCCGGCGTGGGCGGCTGCGTTATCAGCCCGCCCAGGGTGTAGGGCGTGCGCACGGCCACGTAGGTCTGCGGGCTGAGGCCCTGCACGTCCAGGCGCGCGGACAGCTTCTGGTCCTCGCGGTTGGAGACGGCGCGCAGCTCGAAGGCCAGCGGCTTCGGGAGCGAGAAGCCCGGAGGCGGCACCTCGTAGCGCACGTCCTGGCCGCGTAGGGTCAAGTCCAGCAGCGGGTCGCGCGCGGAGCCCTCCACGGTCAGCGTGCCCGCCAGCTTGCCGCTAGCGCTCTCGGGCTGGCCCGCGAGCTTCATCACCCCGGCCACGTCCAGCGACTCCAGATTCACGCGCAGGGACAGCGTGTCGCGGCGGCGCTTGAGGACGGCCTGCACGGGCACGTCGAACTCGGCGGCGAGCCGCGCCACGGGCAGCCCGGCCGTCAGCGTTCCGGTGGCGCGGTCCTTCACGTAGCGCGCCTTCAGCTCCGACTGGAGGCCCTCGTACCCTTGCGCGCGGCCATCCTCCAGCCGGATGTCCACCTCCGCGTCGGGGCGGGCCATCGTCCCGCTGGCGGCGGCATGGCCCGTCAGCGTGCCACCCAGGCCCAGCGACTCCGGGACGAAGGCGGCCGGCAGCCGTGCCAGGTCGAAGGCGCCCAGCTCCACGCGCGCCGCGATGCGCTGGCCGCGCATCGAGCCCTGCAGCGACAGCGTCTGGCCCTCCGACGCGAGCACCAGCGGCGGGGCCACCTCGACGTTGCCGCCACCGAAGCCCACGTGCGTGGGCTGCTGGAGCGTCCAGGTGGCCTCGGGCCAGAACAGCGCCAGCTCCCGGATGCCCAGGCCCTGGCCGTTCTTGTCCACCTGGCCCTTCATCGTGAGGCCCAGCTCGGCGTCGCCCTGGACGCGCACGCTGGCGTCCAGGTTGCGCTCCTGCGTGGCCAGCGTGACGGCGACATCCCGCAGGTCGCGTCCGCCCGCGCGCAGCCGGGCCACCACCAGCGTGGCGTTGGAGGTGAGCGGCTGGGTGGCGTTGGGCATCTCCAGCTTCAACGCGAGGTCCTGCGCCACCACGTCGCCGTAGCGCAGCGCGGGGAAGCCGCCGTCGACCTTCACGGCGGGCGTGCGCAGCGGCCCCTTCACGGAGAAGTCCAGGGTGCCGTTGCCCGCCATGGGCGCCACCGTGCCCGGCATCAGCTTCGCCAGCATCTGCGACAGCAGGGCGAGGTTGCCCGCGGTGAGCCCGCCGTTCAGTTGGATGGACTCGGCCGTGCCGTGTCCTTTGGCCTGCAACGCCACGCCCGGGGCGAGCATGCGCAGCCGCATCAGCGAATAGCGGCCTTCCTTCGCGCTGGCCTCCAGCTCCACCGGGCCCAGCGGCTGTCCCAGGTATTCGGAAGGGGAGACGGTGAGCTTCACCTCGCCCTCGGCGGACTCGAGGCTGGTGCCGCCGCCCTTGGCGTCCAGGTCCGCGGAGATGCGCGTCTTGGGGCCCTGGGCCATCAGCTCGGACAGGTCCACGTCCCGGGCCTTTACGGCGAGGCCGTCCGTCATCATCCGCTCCAGGTCCAGGCCGCCCTTCACGGACAACGTGGCGCTGGCCGCCTTGGCGGACACGTCCACCTGGGCCGCGTCGCCGTCCAGCCCGGCGGTGCCCTCGGCGGACACCGGCACCAGGAGCGGCCAGGTGGGGACGAAGGTCTTCAGCAGCTCCGGCGGCGCCGTCAGCCGGCGCAGCACCAGCGAGGCCTTTAAATCTCCCGGTGGCGTGCCCGGAGGCGTCTCGGGCGGGAGCTGCGCGCTGCCGCTCGCGTCCAGCAGCAGGCCGGCGAGCGCCAGGCCCACGTCACCCTGGAAGGCGTTCTCCTCGCCGCGGGCCTTCAGGTTCAGCTTCACCGGGCCGGTCACGGGCCGCGTGAGCTGGGCCGTGGCGTCCAGGTTCGCGCCCACGCCCACCGTCGCGGCGGCGAAGCGGGCCGAGCCCCGGGCGTCCAAATCCTCCAGCCGCACCTGCCGCTCGCCGCCCTCGGGCAGCTCCTGCCGGAAGTCGACATACCCGTCTTGGAGGACGAGCTCGCGCAGGTCCAGCACCAGCGAGCCCCGGCCGGACGGCGGCTTCTCCGGGCTGGGCGTGCGGGGCTCCAGCGCGCGGGTGAGGTTGAGGCCGCGTTCATCCTGCGCCAGGTACAGGCGCGGCCGTTCGATGCGCGCGGAGGGCAGGTCCACGTGTTGACGCACGAGCCCCGCCAGCCGCGCGCGCACGTCCACCCGGGCGATTTCCGCCACCAGCTCGCCTTCGGGGTCGTACAGCTTGAGGTCCTCCAGGATGACGCCGCCCAGGGACAGGTCCAGGCGGCCCAGCTCCAGGCGGCCGGAGAACTGCTCGTTGGCGAGCGCGAGGCCCTTCTCCACGAGGAACGCTTCGCCGCGCGGCGTGGTGGCGAAGACGAGCGCGCCCGCGACGAGGAGCACGATGAGGCCCACCAGCCCCAGCAGGCCCCACAGCACGCGGCGGCCCCACCGCGCGCGGCGGCGAGGCGGAGGGGGCGGCGGCGAGGCGTTCGAGGTGGATTCCGTCAAAACGCCTCTCCAATCGACAGGTGCAGCGCGCACTGCCCATCCGGCGCGCCCGCGAAGGCGCCGCTGGGCGTGGTCGGGCCGGAGGGCCGCCACCGGCTCCCAATGCCGAAACAGCCTCCCGCTTCGGGATAGATGTACCCCGGGGTGGAGACGGGCAATCCCCCGCCGATGTTCAATCGACGGGCGATGTCCAGGCGGATGGGCCCCACCACCGTCAGGTAGCGCAGGCCCATGCCCAGGGCATGGTAGTGCTGCGGGCCGAAGAGCTTGGGCCGGTTCGCGCTGGCGAAGCTCTCCACGCCCACGAGGCCGGAGTCATAGAAGGCGGCCACCATCACGCTCTCCGAGACCTGGTAGCGCATCTCGAGGGAGGTCTCGAAGAGGCTGTTGCCGCCCACGGGCACGGTGTTCCACTCCTGGTCCTGGACGGGGTCCGGAATCCCGTCGCCGTCCAGGTCCTCCCCCGTGCGCTGCAGGGCCGCCATGGGGGACAGGCGCTGGCTGTTGAAGCCGCGCATGAACGTGCCGCCGCCGGAGAAGAAGCGGGTGACGATGGAGCTCTGGCCGTCCGCGGGGTTCAGCGTGCCCGCGCGGACCTTCGCGGCCAGGATGAAGCGCTTGTCCGCGCCGAAAGAGCGGTAGGCGCGCAGGTCGGGCAGCAGGCGGATGTAGTTGAAGTCACCCCGGAGGAGCTTGCCGCCGCCCTTCTGGATGGAGAAGGCGACGTAGTAGCCGTCGCGCGGCTCGATGACGTCGTCGCGGCGGTCCCAGGTGAAGGCCAGCTCCAGGAAGCTGAGCGCCGTGTTGCACTGCTCCTGGCCCGCGCCGCAGCCCAGGACGATGGGCGGCACGCGGGCGTCGGCGCTGACGCGGCCGGTGAGCCGGTACACCTGGAGGTTGTACGAGGGGAAGATGGAGAAGTCGGGGTGCGGCTGCCAGATGACACCCGTCTGGAGCCGGCCGCCCCAGAAGTCATAGGCCTGCTCCAGGCCCTTCTCCACCGTGAGCGAGTTCTGCGCCCGCAGGTCCCGGAAGAGGAAGCGCGGCTGCTCGTATTCGGCGGTGACGTCGAAGACGGGCCCGTCCTTGTTCCAGTTGAGGACGTTGGGGATGAAAGCGTAGCCCAGCCGGCCGCGGACGGTGAAGCGGCGCAGGCCGCCGCCGAAGTTGCGGTGCGTCCACTCGCCCACCACGCGCGCCTCCTGCCGGGCCGCGTCCACGCCCAGACCGCCGCCCAGCCGCACCGAGCGGAAGGGCGCCTCGCGCACGTCCACCACCACCGGCACCGTGCCCGTCTCCCGGTCCGGCGCGCCGCGGTTCACCTTCACCGCGCCGAACACGCCCATGCGGAAGACGCGCGCCTGGGCGTTGGCCAGCGCCGTCTCGCTGTACCAGTCCCCCTTCTTCAGCGCGCCCGTCACCTGCTCGATGATGCGGCGCGGGGGCACCTGCGGGTTGGCGTCGGTGGCGACGAAGGTGTTGCCGAAGCGGTAGCGGATGCCGGGCCGGGTGTTGAGCCGCACGAGGGCCTTGCGGGTGTCCACGTCCACCTGCACCTCGCCGTCGACCTCCGCCTCGGCATAGGCCAGCTCGCGCAGCCGCTGCTGGACCCGCGTCTTCGTCTCCTCCCAGGCCTCCTCCTTGAAGATGGCGCCTTCCCGCAGGGGCAGGTCGTCCAGCACGTACTTGCTGTGCTCCTCGCGCACCTCCTCCGGCAGGGTGTCCAGGCCCGTCACCTGGATTGCGCCGATGTGGGTGGGCTCGCCCTCCTGCACCTGGATGTCGATGGCGACCTTGTCGTCGCCATCCGGCTTCACCTCGGCGTTGACCACCTGGGCCTGGTAGTAGCCCTGGGCCTGGTAGTACCGCTCGATGCGGCGCAGGTCCGCCTGCCACGCGTTGGCGTCGAAGTAGCTGGGACCTCCGAAGGGCCAGAAGCCCCAGAAGGGCGTCGCGGTGGTGAGGATGCGGTCCTTGATGGCGCCCTCGCTCACCTGGTCCGTGCCCTGGATGTCCAAGGCGGTGACCTTGGGGCCCGAGGGGGGCGGCGCATTGGTGGTGGCGCAGCCCGCGGTCAGCAGGAGCGCGACGGAGGTGGCGAGGAGGAGATGTCTGAGAAGGGCGGCGGCCACGGGATGTTTCATAGCCGGAAGGCTTGGCGCCCCAACACTTCTTCTACCCAGACGTGCGCGGCAGTGTCGCATACCGGGTCCTCCGGCCCGCGAGCAGTGTCCGCTGTCCCGAAACGGTCCTTCGCGAGGACGTGCAAGCCGGGCCCTCCTGGCCCAAGATGGGGCCATGGCTCTGTCCCGCCGAATGAGAAGCTGGGTGTTCTCCGTGCTCGCGGTCTGCGTGTCCGCGTGTGGCGTGTCCGAGGACGAGGCGGTGCGCCTCCGGGAAGGCGAGAGCTTCTCGGACGCGCCCTACTGCGGCTCGTTCGGCTGCGTGAATCCGTACCAGTTCTGCACGGAGATCTTCCTGGAGTTCGGCCGCTCGCCGCCCATCTGCGTCTTCGACGACGTCTGCGAGCGGCTGGAGTGCGCCAACTCCAACCGGCGGTGCGCCCTGTTCGACGGCTTCCCGGCCCAGGTGAAGTGCATCAACTGAGCGGCCGCCAAGGCCGCCGCGTTCAACCGGGAACATCGCGGCTCCCGGGAGCGGCGGCCGGCGCGGACGTCAGCGCCGCGCGGAGGCGGTGAGCCAGGCCAGCCGCTCGGCGGCCTCCTTCGTGCGCGGGTCGGTGAGCAAGTCACCCACGTTCTGCTCGATGCGGTACGCCCAGTTCGAGTCGCTCATGGAGCCGGGCAGGTTGATGCGGTCCCGGGTGCCGAGTACGTCCTGCCAGGGCAGCACGCACAGGTCGCTGGCGGCGTTGAGCGCCGAGGCGAGCATGGCCCGGTGGACGTCCGGGCTGAACTCGCGGGAGATGTGCACGCCGTGCAGCTCCGGCCACGAGCGGGCCGCGGCGTGGCGCTCGTGGTCGCCCGCGCCCTCCCACCACTCGGCCACCGTGTCCGTGTCATGGGTGCCGGTGGTCACCAGCGACACCGTGGGGAACTGGCGCGGGTCGCGGTAGTGGTTGTCGTCGCGCTCCCAGCGCATCACCCGGTAGCCGGGCAGCTTCAGGTCCGCGAGGATGTGGCGCACGAAGGGCGGAATCACGCCCAGGTCCTCGGCGACGATGCCCGCGCCCTCGGAGAGCAGGCGGAACGTCTTCTCGCCGAAGTAGCGGTGGCTCGCCTCGTCCGGCGGGATGAAGCGCCCGGTGGGCGTCTGCTCGTCGCGAATCCACTGGCGGAAGTAGCCCACCGCGTGGTCCACGCGGCGCAAGTCGTAGTAGCTGGCCGCCTTCTTCGCGCGCGTCTTCAGCCACGCGAAGTCGTCCTTCTCCATGGCCGCGAAGTCGAAGTAGGGCAGGCCCCAGTCCTGGCCCGTGGCGGAGAAGTCATCCGGGGGCACGCCCAGGCGGGCGTCGCGCCGCAGGATGTCCGGGTGCGCCCAGACGTCCGCGCTGTCCTGGCCGATGATGAAGGGCTCGTCGCCGCACAGGAGCACGTCGTGCGCGCGCGCCTGGGTCCGCGCCTCGTTCCACTGCTGCTCGGCCACCCACTGGAGCCACGCGTGGTAGCGCACGCGCCGCTCCAGCTCCCGGGACTTGGCGGCCAGCGCCTCGGGCTGGCGGGTGCGCAGGCCCTCGGGCCACTCCCACCACGCGCGACGGTCCTCCTGCTCGCTGATGGCGGTGAACAGGGCGTAGCTCTCCAGCCACTCGCCCTGGGCCTCGCGCCACTGCTGGAAGGCCTTGGCGCGCTCGGACTGGGGCGCCCAGTGCTGCTGCTCGAAGACGTCGAAGGCCTTGGCGAAGGCGGCGTCCTTGAGGGGGAAGACCAGGTCGTAGCGCACGCGGGGCGCGCGGCGGGCCTCCGCGAGCTGGGCGCGCTGGGTGTCCGACAGGGCCGCCTCTCCGCCCGCCGCCGCGAACTCCGGCAGCTTCTGCAGGTCGATGAAGAGGGGGTTGAGGCCAAAGGCCGAGCGCGTGGCGTACGGGCTCGAGTCCCCCGGCGCCGTGGGCAGCAGCGGCAGCACCATCAGCATCCGCTGGCGTGCGGCCTTCATCCAGGTGAAGAGGCCCTCCATGGCGCCGAAGTCGCCGATGCCGAAGTCGGCCTGCGAGCGGAGGGAGAAGAGCGGGAGCAGGAGACCGGAGAGCCGGCCGGGCGTGGACATGGTGCGATGCAATGTGCACCAGCCCCGCGCGGCTGGGAACTGCCGTTATCATTCCTGCGTGAACTGGTTGCCGGAGTCCTTCTACGCCCGCCCCGCGCTGGTGGTGGCTCGCGAACTTCTCGGCACCCTGCTGGTGGTGGAGGCGGCCGGGCAGCGCCGCGTGGGCCGCATCGTCGAGACGGAGGCCTACGTCGGTGAGCACGACCTGGCGTGCCACGCGGCCAAGGGCCTGACGCCGCGCACCGAGGTCATGTTCGGCCCGCCCGGCGTGGCGTACGTCTATCTGATTTATGGCATGCACCACTGTTTCAACGTGGTGACGGATGCCACCGGGGTGGGGGCGGCGGTGCTGGTCCGGGCGGTGGAGCCGCTGGAGGGGCTGCCCCCGGGGGGGCGCACGGACGGCCCCGGGCGCCTGTGCAAGGCCCTGGGCCTCACCCGGGCGCACAACCGGCACGGGCTCTGCTCCCCGGCGCTTCATCTGCGACCCGGGACGCCTGTTCCCGAGTCCGCCGTGTCCCGGGGGCCCCGGATCGGGGTGGACTACGCCGGTGCGTGGGCCGCCGAACCCTTCCGGCTGTGGGTCCGGGACAGTCAACACGTCAGCAGGGGGCCGTCCCCCGGGCGCCGCAAGCCCGCTTGACGCCGGGCTTCCTGGCTGGTTGGGTGCGCCCCGCCATGTCCGACGAGGCCGTCAGGGAAGAGGACCGTCAGCTCCTCGCCCGCGCACAGGATGGGGATGTTTCCGCCTTCGAGGCCCTGGTGGATGCCCACCGGGACAGGGTGTACGGCCTGGCGCTCCGGATGACGCGTTCGGAGGCCGACGCGGCCGAAATCACCCAGGACACCTTCCTGTCCGCCTATCAACATCTGAAGGATTTCCGGGGGGATGCGGCCTTCGGGTCCTGGGTCCACCGCATCGCGGCCAACCATGCGCTCATGCGCCTGCGCCACCGCCGCGTGGCCCAGGCAGCCGAGCAGGAGCTCCAGGGCCCGGAGTTCACCGAGCGGGGCTCCCTGGCGGAGTATCCCCAGACGGATTGGAGCCGGGACGCCGAGGAGAAGGCCCTGGACGCCGAGCTGGGGAACGCCATCCAGCAGGCCTCGGACCGCCTGCCCGAGGGGTACCGGGAGGTCTTCCTCTTGAAAGACGTGGAGGGCCTCAGTTACGAACAGATTGCTGAGGTGACGGGGGACTCCATCCCCGCCATCAAGAGCCGGTTGCACCGCGCACGGCTCGCGCTCCGTGAAGCCATCGACGCTTTCTACAACCGGGACAGTCGCGAGCTGTGAAACGCGACAGAGCGCTCGGCATCATCGAAAGAGACGAGGGCGCGACGCAGCCAGCCGAGGTTCGGATGTACAACTGCAAAGACTCCATCAACCTCCTGCTGGAATACCTCGACGGAGAGATGTCTCCAGAGGACGCACAGCATCTGCGTGAGCATCTGCGGGGGTGTAGCCCCTGTGTGGAGTTCCTGCGCACCTACCGGGCCACGCCGGGGCTCTGCAAGAAGGCCCTGGTGGCGAAGATGCCGAAGGAAGTCTCCCAGAAGCTCACCGAGTTCCTTCGCTCCAAAATCAAGTCCGCCTCGTGAACCTGAAGTCCCTTTCGCTTCCGGAGCTGGAGGCCGCGCTCGCGCCGCTCTCCCCGTCGCCCACCGCCGTACGCAAGGTGTTCGCGGCCGTGTTCGCCCACGGTCTGCAGACCGTCGAGGACGTCGCCTCGGCCCGGCAGGTGCCGCGCAGGGTGGGAGATCACCTCCGGGCCCACGCGCAGATGCCGAAGCTGGAGATCGTCGAGCGCCGCCGCGCCGACGACGGCTTCGTGAAGTACCTCTTCGACTCCCCGCTGGGCGGGCGCATCGAGGCGGTCCGCATCCCCATCTTCGATGAGAAGTACGTCATCTGCGTCTCCAGCCAGGTGGGCTGTGCGCTCGCGTGCGACTTCTGCATGACGGGCAAGTTGGGCTTCAAAAGGAATCTGCAGACCTGGGAGATTCTGGATCAGGTGCTGCAGGTCCGCGCCGAAGCGGACCGGCCGGTGCGCGGCGTCGTCTTCATGGGGATGGGCGAGCCGCTGCTCAACTACAAGGAGACGCTGCGCGCGGCGGACATCCTGCGCCACCCAGCGGGCTTCTCCATCGCGGGGGAGTCCATCACCTTCTCCACCGCGGGCCACGTGCCGGCCATCCGCCGCTATGTGCGCGAGGGCCATCCGTACCGGCTCGCGTTCTCCGTGACGAGCGCCATCGCGGAGAAGCGCGCGAAGGTGCTGCCCATCGAAAAGACGCACCCGCTGCCGGAGCTCATCGCCGCCATCCGCGAGTACAGCGAGGTGCGGCGCGAGCGGGCGATGATCGCCTACGTGGCCATCAGCGGCTTCAACATGGGGCTGGAGGACGCCGAGGCGCTGAAGGCCGCGTTCGAGGGCATCCGCATCAAGGTGGACCTCATCGACGTGACGGACCCCACCGGGAAGTACCTGCCGCCCACGCCGGAGGAGCTGAGCGCGTTCCGCGACCACCTCCAGATTCTCAAGTCGCCGGTGGCGCGGCGGTACTCGGGTGGCAAGGAGATTGGCGCGGCGTGTGGAACGCTGGCGGCCACCCAGTACGGCGGCACGGTGATGCCGCGGCCTTCCGAGGCACCGGCTTCCTCGACGACGCCGTGACGTCCCGCTTGGGGCCTCTGTGAAGGCCCCCGGGATGTTCACCGGTGACGGGGCCGGGTGGATGCCGCTTTCCCCCGGGCGGCGTCCGACTTAAATCGAACGGCGCATGGTGGAATACATCGACCAGCTCATCTCGGCCCTGGGGCCCTTGGGCCTGCTGGTGCTGGGTCTGGCGGCGATGCTCGAGTACGTCGTGCCGCCCTTCCCCGGGGACACCATCACCCTGCTGGGGGGCGTGTACGCGGTGCGCGGCTCGCAGCCGTGGCTGCTGGTGTTCCTCGTCGTCACGGTGGGGAGCGTGGTGGGCGCGGCCATCAACTACGCGGTGGGCCACTGGCTGGCGAAGCGCTTCGAGGCCCAGCCCGGGCGGAGCTTCTTGGGCATCACCCACGCGCGGCTGGAGCAGGTGCAGGCGCGGATGCGGGTGAACGGGCCGTGGTTGCTGTTGGTGAACCGTTTCCTGCCGGGCATTCGCGGGCTCATCTTCGTCGCGGCGGGGGCCTCACGCATGCCGCGGTTCAACGCGCTGGCGCTGGGGGCGGTGTCCGCCATGGCACATACCGCGTTGGTGCTGGGGCTGGGCGCCATGGTGGGCGGCAACCTGGAGCGGCTGACGGTGCTCATGGCGCGCTACCAGTACGCGGTGGTGGGGCTGGTCGTGATTGCCGCCATCGCCTTGGGCATCCGGATGCTCGCGCGCCGCCGTGCCCCCGCGCCGGGGCCCTGAGTTCGTCGGAGGACGGCGCCTCGGCGTCGCATTGCAGGGGCTGACGGCGTCCGGTTGATTCCGCCGCCATGCATTCGCCTGTGCGTTGCTGGACTGCGTGGCTCCTGGCGCTCGTGCTCGCCGTGGTGGGGTGTCAGCCGGAGGGCTCGGGCACGGGGGGCACGCGGCAGGGCTTCCGGCCTCGGGAGTCGGTGGTGGATTTCGGCCGCGTGCTGGAGGGCGCGCAGGCACGCCGTGGCGTTGCGGTGCTCGCCACGGGCCGCTCGGGCGTGACGGTGGTGGCCGCCGTGGACGGGCCCTTCGCGGTGGTGACGCCGGAGGTGGGCGTGCCCGGCAGCGGCGTGGCGGACGTGGAGGTGGTGTTCACCGCGGGCGATGGCGTGGCGGAGGGCACGCTGGTGCTGGCGGGCGCGGGGGTGACGGAGTCCGTGCGGCTGACGGGGATGGGGGTGCGGCCCTCGCCGTGTCCGGAGCGGCCCTGCTCGACGTTCCACTTCGATGTGGCGTCCGGTGCGTGCGTGGAGACGCCGCTGGAGGAGGGCGCCGCGTGCACGGCGGAGAGCCGCTGTGAGGTGAACGGGCGCTGCAAGGCGGGGACGTGTGTTGGCGAGCCTCGGACGTGTGATGACAACAACCCGTGCACGGTGGATGCGTGCTCGCCCACGCGCGGGTGCGTGACGACGCAGGTGGCGTGTCCCGCGCCGTGGAACCCCTGTGAGGTGGGCGTGTGCGACCGGGACAAGGGCTGCACGTCGGTGAACGTGGATGACTTCGTGCCGTGTGGTCCGGTGAGCTGCCAGACGGCGCGGCTGTGCCTGCTGGGGACCTGCCGGGAGATGGCTCCGCCGGAGGGCTTCGTCTGCGCGCCAGCCACGGCCTGTCAGGACGAGGGGCGGTGCCGGGCCGGCGCGTGCGAGCGCCCGGAGCCTGTCGAGTTGGAACCCGCGTTCCGCCAGGTGCTGGAGGGGGCGCCGGTGTCGGAGGACGGTGGCCCGGTGGTGCTCGTGGAGGGGGATGGGGTTTTCACGTCGGTGTGTGGTGGGGACGCGGGGTGCCAGTTGGTCGCGTACACGGGCTCGGGGTTGCTGCGTTACGCGTCGGCGTATCCGGATGGGGGCGCGCGGACGTTGCTCGCGGCTTCGGACGCGGGCGTGGTGGTGCGGGCTGCGGACGGACTAGAGGGTTACGCGCACCGAGGGTCCGGTGAGCGGCTCTGGGAGGCCACCTGGGGGGCGCTCGGCGCGGACGCGGGAACGTGGGCGGGCGGGCCCGGGACGGGGCACGTGGCGCTCACGGAATCTGGCGACGTGCTCGCCTATGTGTCTTGGGGCGCCGCCGTGCCGGATGGAGGGACCGCGCAGATGGAGTCCGCGCGGCTGGTGTGGCTCGCGGGCCGTGAGGATGCGGGCACCGTGCTGGGGGCGTCGCAGGTCGAGGCGTGGAGTGGCGAGGCGCGGCTCGTTCTCGGCGCGGACGGCACGGCCTATGTCTACACAGTGGATGGTCGGCTGCGGCGCGTGGAGACGGAGTTTTCGCTGACGCCGCTGCTCGACGGCGGTGTGCCGGATGGAGGTGCATCGTTGGCGATTGCCAATGGCGTGCTCTTGGCTGGAGGCAGCGCCTTCGTGCGGACCGATGCAGGTACTCCGACGACGGTGGACTGGGACACCGGCACCGGTACACGCGTGCCGCTCACAGCGCCCGCGCTGGTGTCGAGTGGAGGAACAATGGCTTATCTCTTCGCACGCGCGTGTGCGCGCACGGATGGCTTGCCCTGTACTGCCGAGGAAGAGCGCGTGGTGCTTCGCGCGGTGGAGTCGGGCACGGGGCACACGGCCTGGGAGGTGGACGCCCTGCCTCATGAGTCACTTCCAGGCACCGTGTACGAGGCCGCATTGCTGCAAGGTGACGTGGTGGGCGTGCTCGCGGACGCGGAGTCACCCGACGGGCACCAATCCTGGCTCCAGTTCTTCTCCCGAGGCGAACGCGTGGGCATGTGCCCGTTGCCTGCGCAGCCCCGCGTGGTGGGCGCGGCGTTCGAGGGAGGCGCTCTCTATGTCGTCCTGGAGCGGGACGGCGTGTGGACCCTGGAGTCGTACGGCCTGGGCCCCGAGATGCAGGTGAGCGAGCGCGGCTGGCCACTGCGACATGGCGGTCCGGGTGGGGTCCGTCGCGAGTTACCGTGAGCCATCGGGCCCGTTCGGGGATACTCGCCTCCGCGCGAAGGAGCCGCATGGGCCGCTACAACGAGTTCATTGCACCCGTGAAGTGCCCCGCCTGTGGGGGCGCGGATGACGTCATGTTCCAGGCGCTCATCGGTGTGTTGCAGTTGGACGAGTTCCGGGTGGGGGATGGGGTCCTGCACCGACCCTCGACGATGCGGCGTCCGCAGGTGGGCCCCACGGTGACGCTGACCCACGACAGCTTTTGGGCGAGAGGTCTGGGCGAGTGCCCTCGATGTCATGTGGACCTCTGGGCCAAGGTCCTCGTCCAAGAGGGCCGCTTCGTCGGAGTCGAGCTCACGGAAGAGCCCGCCGACATGTACGACTGGGGCTATCTCTGACGCTGTGACCGGCGAGCATCCTGCGCCCTCACGTGCTCGCGCTCGGGTCCACCCAGAGGTCATCGAAGCGCACCTGCGGCGGTGTCTGGTGCAGCCGCAGGGCCTGCACGGCGGGGGTCGCCGCCGCGTGGGCGCGGTCGTGGTACAGCGGGATGAGCGGGCAGTCCTCCTGGAACAGCTTCTCCGCGCGCAGGTAGAGCTGGCGCCGCAGCTCCGGGTCGATGGACACGCGCGCCTCGGCCGTGAGCCGGTCCAGCTCCGGGTTCCGGTACCCCATGGGGAACACCGTCTGCGCGCTGGAGTGGAGCAGGAAGTGGAGGAAGGTGTCCGGGTCCGGGTAGTCGGCGAGCCAGCGGTTGCGGAAGGCCGGCAGCTTCCCCTCCGTCACCTGCGCCGTGTACTCCTCGCGCGACATCTCCACGTAGCGCAGCTCCAGCAAACCCGCCTGGAGCAGCGGCCGGAACAGGACCGCGTCCTCCGCGGAATGGTCGTTCCCCGTGGGCCGGTGCAGCGTCAACCGCACCCTGCGCAGGCCCACCTCGCGCAGCAATTGCTCCGCGAGCGCCACGTTGGGCGTGGGCAGCGGGCCCATGTCCGCGTCGTCCAGCAGCTCCGGCGGCGTCAGCGAGCGCGCCACGCGGGCACCGGGATGGAACTGGCTCACCAGGGCCTGGACGTCCATGCCCGCCCGGAGCGCGCGCCGGACGCGCACGTCGTCGAAGGGCGCCTCGCGGTGGTTGAGCACCAGGAAGGCGGTGGAGGGCGTGGTGCTGGCGGCCACCTGCAGGGCCTCCAAGCCCGGCAGCTCCACGTGCTCGGTATCCAGGAATGACACCAGGTCCACCGCGCCCTGCCGCAGCAGCGACACCGCTTCCTTCCGCGAGCCGGTGAGCACGAACTCCAAGCGGTCCACCATCGTCGCGCTGGTGCGCCAGTAGGCGGGATTGCGCTCCAGCACCACGCGCTCCGGCTCCAGCGTGAGGAGCCGGAAGGGCCCGGTGCCCACCAGCCGCCCGCTCGCGTCCGTCCGGGCCACCGCCGTGGCGGTGAGCGCCATGAGCTGGAGGAAGAACGCCTTGGGCTCGCGCAGGCGAATCTCCAGCGTGTGGTCGTCGAGCACCTCCAGGCCGGACACGTCGCGCGCCATGCCGGCGGCGTACTCGGGAGCGCCCTCCACGTCCTCCAGGAGACTCCGGTCGGGCGAGCGGAGCGCCGGGTCCAGCAGCCGCTCCAGGTGCCGCTTCACGTCGGTGGCGGTGAGCAGCGTGCCGTCATGGAAGGTGACGCCCCGGCGCAGATAGAAGCGGTAGCGGCGCGCGGACGGGTCGGCGTCCCAGCGCTCGGCGAGGTCGGGCTCCAGTCCGCCGTCCTGCCGGCGCACGAGCGTGGAGAACACGCACGCGGTGAGCTCGGAGACCTGGTTCTCCACGCTGAAGAGCGGGTCCACGGCCTGCCGGTTCCGCAGCGAGGCCGTCTGATGCAGGCCCACGCGCAGCGTGCCGCCAGGGCGGGGCGTGGGCAGCTTGAAGTGGTACACCTCGGCTTCCAGGCCCTCGGCTTCGTGGGCGAGCTGGTCCACGGTGCGCGTCAGCCCGTCGCCGATGCGGATGACCCGGCGGGCGTCCTCGCGCACCTGCGCGACCTCCTCGCGGATGGCGGCGTCGGCCTTGGTGAGCACCACGTTGGCCGAGCGCAGCTCCTCGAGCGCCGCGCTCAAGCGCACCACGGACTCGGACAAGTCCCGCCCCGTGCGCGCCTGGGCCTCGGCCTTCTGCGAGGCGCCCTGGCCCACGCGGGCCATCTCCTGCGTCTGCCGCAGCAGCTCGCGCGCGTGGCCGGACTGCTCGATGGCCATGCGCGTGACGTCCTCCACCCGCAGGGCCACGCGGCGGCTGGCCTCCACGACGGTGGCGCCCTGGGCCTCCAGCCGCTGCGTCTCCGCCACCGTGGCCTCCACGGCGGTGAAGGTGCGCTGGGTGATGGTGCGAATCTCCACCAGGGCCTCCGCGGCGCGGTCGCCCAGCGCGACGCCCGTGGTGGCCTGCTCGCGGCCTTCCTGCACCAGCGTCACGGCGGTCTGCACCGCGTCGCGAACGCCCGCGACCATGGCGCCGATTTCGCGCGTGGAGCGCGTGGTGCGCTCGGCCAGGTTGCGAATCTCGTTGGCCACGACGCCGAACGGACGCCCGTGCACGCCGGCCTGGGCCGCGATGATGGCGGCGTTGAGGGCCAGCAGGTTCGTCTGGTCGGCGATCTCCTGGATGACGTCGACGATGCGCCCGATTTCCATCGAGCGCGTGCCCAGCATCTCCATCAGCTCGGCGGCCTTCCGGACCGTCTCCTCCACCCGGTACATGCCCTTGACGCTGTCGCCCACCAGCACTTCACCGCGCTCGGCGGTGGCCGTCACGGCGATGGCCAGCTGGTTCGTCTCGTTCGCGCGGCGGCGCACCGAGTCGATGCCGCCCTCCACCGCGGCCACGAAGTCCTCGGCCTCGCTGGCGAAGCGGCCCAGCTCGTCGCCGGACGCGGCGATGTTGGCCATGCGCTCGGCCATGGCCTGCATCAGCGACGTGGTGTTGTGGGCGAAGGTGTTGACCTGCGCGAGCGAGTCCACCACCTGCTCCAGTCGCTCGGTCATCTCCAGCAGCGCGCCGGTGGTGTCGACGGCGAAGACCTCCAGTTGGTGCACGCGCTTGCCGGCCACCTGGAGGCTGCCGCCCATGCCGCTGACGGCCTCCAGCGTGCGCTCCACCGCGCCGCCCTGCCGCCGGGCGGCCTCCAGCAGCATCCGCGCCTGTCCGCTCACGTCCGTGCTGGTGCGGTGCAGGTTGGCCGTCACCCGCTGCACCTGCGCCAGGGCGCGCCGCAGGGACAGGATGAGCCGGCGCACGTCCTCGTGGCCCTCGTAGCGGGGGCCCACGGTGGTGGTGAGGTCGCCCTCCGCCAGCCGCGCCATGACGTGCCGCCGCAGCCGCCGCCGCTGCGCGGCCCAGCGGAACCACGCGACATAGCCGCCGGTCAGATAGAGCGCGGGCGTGGCGAGCAGCACCACGGCCCAGGTGGTGCTCGGCAGCGGCGCCCCGGACACGGCTCGCAGCAGTCCTCCGAGGAGGAGCGCGGAGACCAGCCCTGCCGCCAGGCCGAACGTGAACAGGTACCGTTTGGCGCCCATGAAGGACTGGAACGCTACTCCGCCTTCTCGCGCCGGTCCTCAAAACGCCGCACACTGGGGCCGTGGCCACCCTGCTCGCGCTGCTGCTCCTGACTCTCCCGGTGAAGTCTGAAAATCCCGGCGAGGGGCGCGAGCCCGTGGCGGCGTCGACGCGCTACGTCTTCTCCTGGCGCGGCGTGCCCGTGGGCACGGTGACGCTGACGCTGGAGCCCGGCCGGTTCACCTACCTCAGCCAGCACCTGCACACGCGGGCTGGAAAGGCCGGGGAGCGCCGCCGCGAGCAGACGCTGCAGGTGGACGCCCAGGGTCGGGTGCGGGGCACGCAGGCCGTGCCGCAGGCGCTGTGGCTCTGGAGGGGCATCCCCCCCGTGGGCTGCGCCGTGGGCCGGGAGGAGCTGACGGGCCGCGAAGGAGCGCACTGCGTCTCCACCGTGGAGGGCCGCCGTGTGGAGGGCACGCTGCTGGGCACGCCCTTCGTGGCGCGTTACGGCGACGACGGGCGCATGGAGGCGCTGGATGTGGGCGACGCCCGCTTCACGCTCGCGAGGCCCGGAGAACGGCTGCGCCCGCCGCCGGAGCTCTTCGCGGACGGGCTCCCCGTGGAGGGCTCGGGTGCGCGAGGCGCGCTGACGCTGGAGCCGCCCCTCCCGGTGCCCGCCCGCCTGGAGGGCATGACGCCGTGGACGCCGCGCGCGGCCCGGGCGCTGTCGGCGGAGGTCCACGCGGCCTTCCCGGAGAAGGTCCCGGGGGGCGCGGACTGGAACGAGGCCGGGGAGGGCGAGGCGGGCGGGTGTCTGGCGCACGCGCTGCGCTTCGCCGCGAGGGCCCGCGCGCAGGGTGTCCGCGTGGCGCTGGTGCACGGGCTGCTGGTGGTGGACGGCGGGCCCGCGAGGCCCCACGCCTGGGTGCGCGTGGCGCTGAAGTCCGGCGGGACGCTGGACCTGGACCCCACCTCGCTGGACCCCGTGACGCCGCGCACCCACCTGCCCCTGGCGCTGGCGGATGCCCAGGGGCCGGCGCTGGAGGCGGGGGCGCGGTGGCTGGCGCTGCTCCGAGGGGCGCACCGGGTGGTGCGCCAGCCTTGAAGCGCGGCGCTGCTACTCGAAGGGGATGATGGACACCTTCGAGCCGGGCTGGACGTCCAGCACCTCCTTGGCGCGCGCGGGCAGGAAGGCCTGGGTGTTCTCCAGCCGGGCCTGGCAGCGCACGGAGCGGAAGCGGTTGCGGCCAGAGTCGCTCTCCACCGCCACGAGCACGTCGTCTCCCTCCATGTCGAAGTCGCCGTCCGCCACCTTGAGCGTGCGGAACTTGCGGACCAGGGAGATGTCGCCGGTGTCGGCCTCGAAGTGCGGGCCGCCGTCGAACGGGTCGATGCGCTCCATGTACTTGAAGCCGATGCGCTCCAGCATGCGCTGCACGCCGCGCGTCTGCGGGCCCACCTCGCCGAGCACCTTCTGCACGCGCGCGGGGAAGAGCGACGCGTAGATGTCCGAGGCGGGGAAGAGCTCCTTGATGAACTCCTTGTTCTGCCGGCTGAGGCGGTCCGCCTCCTGGTAGGTGAGGCCGGTGAACTTCTTGCCGCAGGCCTCCCAGAGCAGGCTGCGGCCGTCAGGCATCAGCGGGGGCAGCAGCTCCGCCAGCACGCGGGGGCGGAACAGCCGCCGGTGCATGGCGATGAAGAGGAAGCGCCCGTAGGACAGCTGCTTGCCGGGTTTGTCCGGCGTGGCGCGGTAGGGCGGGTCCACCACGAGGCCGCCCACTTCCGTGGGGCCTTCGTAGTTGTAGGCGATGGAGAGGACCTTGTGGCGAAGGTGACGGGAGAGGGACGCGGAGTAGTGCTCGCGCTCGCTCACCTCGTAATAGATGTGCGGGGCCTCGTAGGTGCCGTGCTGCGCGATGATCATCGACGTGCCGATGATGAGGCTGTTGCGCACGTCCTCCAGCACGAACAGGTACTCGCGCTCGAAGGGGTTCTTCACCTTGCCCGCGAAGCTCTTCACCGACGTGTCCACGATGGCCGAGAGCGTTTCCTCGTTGTTCGGCAGGTTCACCGTGTTCAGCACGGCCGCGAGCCTTTTGAGCCCGGGCAGGTCGGTCTTCTGGACGTCACGCAGGACAAGCATGGGGACACTCGGGACGCCCCTGTGATGGAGCGCCGGAAAGGGGAGACCATACCCCACACGTGCCACCCGTCAGCTTGAAGGTTGTCCGGCGTGTTGATGACGCGACGTGTTGCGGACGGCTTGCCAGGACGGCCGGAGTGTGTCAGCCGCACCGCGCGCGACGTGAAACATGGCGTGAAACATTCAAGGGCTTGCATGTCTGGCTGCCCACTTGCCGGGCCAGTGGGAAGGTTTTGCGGGGGGAATGAAGCACGGAACCGATTGCTGTACGGTGCGCTGGTCGTTGCATTCCAAACCTTTGCGAGGATGTCTTTTGAGAGCCTTTATCCCCGTATGGCTTGTGATGTGGTGTGTCCCCGGGCTCGCCATGGCAGGCATTGTGTGGCGGGGGGACTTCGAGACGGGTGACCGCTCGCAGTACTCCCGTGCGCAGATGGTCAACGCGAACCGGCTCCAGGTCGTCACATCACCGGTGGCTGAAGGCAAATACGCCCTGAAGGCGACGGTGCATCAGGGCGACGACCCCATCAACGCCAGCGGGAATCGCAACGAGCTCGTCTACATCAGCAACGAGGCGGTGGGCTCCGAGTACTACTACCGCTGGAAGGTGATGTTCGCGAACGACTTCCCCAGCGTGGACACGTGGCAGCTCTTCACGCAGTGGCACCACGACGGGTGCTGCGGCTCGCCGCCGGTGGAGTTCTACGTCCGGGGCGAGCAGATCCTGCTGTCGCTCCCGGGCACCGCCGAGATTCCCTGGCGCACGAAGCTCACCCGGGGCGTGTGGCACGAGTTCATCCTGCGCGCGAAGTGGTCGTCGGACCCGAAGGTGGGCTTCGTCGAGCTGTGGCACAACCAGGAGAAGGTGCTGCCCAAGCGCGCCGCGATGACGATGTACAAGGGGCAGCGGAACTATCTGAAGATTGGCCTCTACCGGAGCGACACGGTGAAGCCGGTGGGCGTCGTCTACCACGACGGTTTCATCCAGGCGACGGCGCTGTCGGACGTGCTCACGCCGAAGCCGGAGCCGGAGCCGCCTCCCGTGGACGCGGGGACGCCGGATGCGGGTTCTCCAGTGGACGCGGGCTCGCCGGTGGACGCGGGTTCCCCCCAGGACGCCGGTTCACCCGTGGACCCGGACCCGGTGGACCCGGGTGAAGGTTCCGAGGAGCCCGAGACGGACGCGGGGACGCCGGTGTCACAGGGTGATGCGGGCACGGAGGGCTGGCCGAACGTGCCTCCGCCCGGCGGCATCTCCCCGGATGACAATGTCACCGCGCGGGCGGGGTGCAGCAGCACCGGTGGTTCCGCGGCGGCCTTCGCGCTGCTGGGGTTGATGGGGCTGGCGGGGTACCGCCGCCGCAGGAGCTGAGCCACGGAGGGCGCGCGGACTTCGGGTCCGCGCGCCTTCGTGGGCTCGCGGCGCGAAGGCCGCCCGCTTCGCTGCTCGCTCCGCCGAGCGAGCCATGCAATATCCGTGGTCCAGGGGCGTTGGGCGTGCTCCGGCAAAGCCCCCTGGACCTCTCATGCGATACCGCCTCATCCTCCCACTCTGCTGCGTGCTGGCTTGTTCCCACGCGCAACAGGTGCCCGCGCCCGCCGCGGCGCCGGTCGCCACGGCGCCGCCCGCGCCCGCGGACCCTGAGGCCCCGCTCCGAGAGGCGCTGCAACGGGCGGGCAGGGCGATGGAGGCCGGGCAGTTCGACTCCGCGCTCGCGGAGCTGCGGCGACTGTGGGACGGCGGCCATCGGTCGGACGACGTGGCGTGGTACGCCGCCTATGCCTCGCTGGGCACGGGGGACGACGCCGGGGCCTTCACCTGGCTGGAGCGCGCCGTCGAACAGGGGATGAGCTCCCCGGGAGACCTGCTGCACGACAAGTCCCTGGCGCCGCTGCGGCGGATGCCGGGCTTCGACGGGTTGGTGGCTCGTGCACGGGAGAACGCTCGGAAGGCCCGTGTCGAGGGCAATGTGGGCGCGGGGTTGGAGAAGGTGACACCCGCGGAGGCGGGGCTCTCGGAGCCGGCGCTCGCGGCCTTCGTGAAGGCCGCCGAGGACGCGGGGTCCTCCGCGTTGGTGGTGCTCCGCCACGGCAAGCTGGTGGGGGAGTGGTACTTCGGCGGCGAGACGCAGCGCATCGAGTCCATGTCCGCGACCAAGGGCGTGACGGCGCTGGCCATCGGGCTGCTCCTCGACGAGGGCAAGATTCCCTCCATCGACACGCCTGTCTCCACCTACTTCCCCGCGTGGAAGGACGGCATCAAGGGCAAGGTCACCCTCCGGCACCTGCTCAATCACACCTCGGGGCTGGCGGCGAACGCCCACGCGATGGACATCTACGAGTCGCGGGACTTCGTCCGCTACGCGCTCGACAGCCACGTGGCGGACATGCCGGGCAGCCGGTTCTTCTACAACAACAAGGCCACCAACCTGCTGGCGGGGGTGGTGGAGCGCGCCTCGGGTGAGAAGATGGACGCGTACCTGATGCGTCGCCTCTTCGAGCCGCTCGGCATCCGGGACGTTTTCTGGCAGAAGGACCCGTCTGGCAATCCGCTGGGCATGTCCGGCCTGCGGCTGCACCCCGTGGACTTCGCCAAGGTGGGGCAGATGATGCTCCAAGGCGGCGTCTGGAACGGGCAGCGCCTCCTGAGCGAGGCGTGGATTCGCGAGTGCACCGCGGCGCCGTCCCAGGACCACAATCCGACGGCGGGGCTGCTCTGGTGGCTCGTCTACGAGAAGTCGTTCCGGGTGCTCGGTCAGGATTTGGTGAACGAGGCGCGCCGCAACGGCATGCGGGAGGCTTCGCTGTCGCGTCTGCGGGACTTGGTGGGCAAGCCGCTTCCCTCGGAGGAGTTCACGAAGGCGCTCACCGAGCGGCTGGGCGGACTGGCGGGCGTGCAGGAGTTGATGGAGAAGAGCGCCCGGGTTCCGCTGCGAACCCAGGTGGAGGGGGCGCCGAAGGCGTACTCCGCGCGCGGCTCGTTCGGGCAGCTGTTGCTGGTGGTGCCGGCCCAGGACCTGGTCGTGGTGCGGATGGCCGTGCCGGACGGGCGCGTGCCTCCCGAGGTCATGGGATTCCCTGGCTTCGATACCCTGGCCCTGTCGCTGGTGGCGACCCCCTGACACGGCCGAGCGCCCAGGGCCGGGCGGTATGTCCGATGCCTGTCCACCCGTGTGCTCGCGCGGCGGGGGCTGTGGCATAAATCGCCTCCAGCATGCAGCCACCTCGCCGCGTTTCGCTCGTCATGAGCTACCAGTACCCGGGCAAGTACGCCTTCACCGTGCTGGCGGGCGCCGTGGAGTCCGACCCGGCCCTGGCGGATGTGACGCTCCACTTCCCGCGCAGCCGTGAGACGTTGCTGGACACCGTGCGAGCGCGCTCGGACGCCGGTGACGTGGTGGTGGCCGCGTGGTCCTTCTATTCGGCCAGCTTCGCGCCCGCGGCGGCGGAGCTGGCGTGGGTGCGTGAGCGCCTGGAGGGCCGGGAGGTGCTGTGCATCGCCGGTGGGGTGCACGCCACGGCGGAGACGCTCCAGACGCTCCAGGCGGGCTTCGACCTGGTGGCGGTGGGCGAGGGAGAGCACTCACTGCGGGCGCTGCTGGGCCGTGTGCAGCGTGGCGAGGAGCCTCGAGACACGCACGGCGTCGCGTATTTGAAGGACGGGAAGCTGGTGCAGCACGGCCGGGGCGAGGGCGTGCAGCTCGACGACTTCCCGCCGTTCGCCGCGCGCAACGCGCAGTATGGCGCCATCGAGATTACGCGTGGCTGCATCTACGCGTGCCGCTTCTGCCAGACGCCGTTCATGAGCAAGGCGCGCTTCCGGCATCGCTCCGTGGCCAACGTGGCGCACTGGGCGCGCGAGCTGCGGCGCTCGGGTCGGCGAGACATCCGCTTCATCACGCCCACGTCCATGTCCTATGGCACCGCGGATGAGTCGGTGAACCTGGAGGCGGTGGAGTCGCTGCTCGCGGCGGTGAAGGAGGCGATGGCGCCGGACGGGCGCGTCTACTACGGCACCTTCCCGTCGGAGGTCCGGCCCGAGCACGTGACGCCGGAGGCGCTGGCGCTGCTCAAGCGCTACGTCCACAACGACAACCTCATCATCGGCGGTCAGTCCGGCTCCGAGCGCATCCTCCAGAGCACGCGCCGGGGGCACGACGTGGAGACGGTGGTGCGCGCCACGCGTATCGCGGTGGAGTGCGGCTTCGTTCCCAACGTGGACTTCATCCTGGGACTTCCAGGCGAGGAGCCTGCGGACGTGGACGCGACGGTGGCGTTGATGGAGAAGCTGGCGGCGCTGGGGGCGCGCGTGCATGGGCATACCTTCATGCCGCTGCCAGGGACGCCCTTCCGGGATGCTCCGCCGGGTTCGGTGGATGAGGCGACGCAGCGCAAGTTGGACCGTCTGGCTTCACAGGGCCGTCTGTATGGGCATTGGAAGCAGCAGGTCGCCCTCGCCGAGGGCATCGCCTCCCGGCGCCGTCCCCGTGCGGGGTAGAGCGGAGCGGAAAAGACAGACCTGAAGCCTAGGCTTCAGTGGATGCGAATCAGTCTGCTCCGATGGATTCCGGTGCTGGCGGTGCTCTGGCTGGGGTGTGCCACCTCGGCCAGGCCGCCCATGCAGCAAGTCTGGGACGAGGCGGAGCTGGAGTGCTCGACTCCGCACGAGGACCCGTGTGTCTCTCTGCTGTGTCTGGGAGACGCGTGCGGCTTCTACCCGTGCGCGGACCCGCCCGGCGTGGTGGAGCTGGCGCGCTTCCCTCCCGCACGTCCCCCTGCGGCTGCCGCGGCTCCTGGGAGGGGCCCTCGTCGGAACTGGGGCGCTGGTCAGCAGCTCCCGCGCGGCGCGGTGATGGTGTTCCCCAACTGGAGTGGGGCGCCGGAGCGAGTCATTCCGCCGTCACATCGGTTGCCGCCCGGACGCTGGGAGAAGCACCACATCTTTCCCCAGGCCCAGGACCTCGCCGATTGGTTCGTGCAGCAGGGCGTCAAGATTCACAACTACACCATGCCGATACCGAGAGAGCTCCACCAAAGGATTCACCAGGGAGGCAATCGTGGTGGCGCGTGGAATCGAGCATGGCGGGAGTTCAGAACCCGCAGCCCGGACGCGTCGCCCGAAGAGATCTTCAAGCACGCAGGGGAGCTCATCTACCGCTTCCAGCTCATCGGCGGACCGATCCGACCCTATTATTCTCGGCCTGGAACGTGAGGATGCATGCCCCGCTACTTCTGGCTCTTGGAGGATTGGACGGCGTTGGCCGCTTACAAAGGGGACTTCAATGCCGCGCACAAATGGGGCCTGCCTGGGTTGGCGAAGTGCCCCGGCTGCGGCGCGACCTGGGCCTCAACCGGCCATAACTACCCTGCGGTCGATTTATCCGCGCTGCCAGAGCAGCACGAGTTCCTGAAGGCCCGGCCCGAGCCATTCGCCGAGTTCACGCGCCTCCAGGCGTTGGTTCGCCCGCTGGCCCCTCCTGGCGCCGCCCTTCCTCCGGGGACGTTGTTTGGCCCATTGGTGGGAACTGCGCGGGGCGATTTGGGGCCACTGACGTGGCAGGGCAGCTATCTGCTGTTGCTTCGCCGGGACTCCTTCGAGGGGCTCCAATCCGAAGGTGTTCTGGGGCCCGCGAGCGGGAAGGCGGAACTGCGCTTCCGTCAGAAGGCTGCGCCTGAATATCTGGAGCCTCAAGTCGAGCTACGAGGCCAACTGCACCCGGACTGCTATCCGCCGGAGACGCCGCCCCCCTGCGCCACCTGTGGCCGCTTCAAACTCACGCTGCCCGACGACCCCATCCTCGACGCGGCCTCGCTGCCTACGGACCGGGACCTCTTCCGCGTGGGCAACTTCGCGACCGTGCTCATCGGCACCGAGCGCTTCAAGGACGCCGTGCAGCGGCTGGGCCTGGAAGGCATCACCTTCCGCGAGCTCCCCACGCGGTGATGCGGGCGCCTTCACTTCCACGGGCCTCCGCCTGACGAGCCGCTTAGGATGGGAGCGCGATGTCCTCCGACGATCAGGCACCTCCCTACTGGCTCCTCATCTCCGTCCTCTTCAGCAACCAGCCGCTGTCGCCCGCGCTGGCGATGACGCTGCACCAGGCGGCCTACGAGCTCCATTCGAAGGGCGAAGGCGCCAGGCAAGTGGGCGGGGACATGATGAGCGGCCGGGTGGTCAACCTCCGGAAGGAGGTCTCCTTCGGAGGCATCTCCGGCCCCGCCTTCGAGGCTGAAATCGAGACCGAGCGCGGCTCCGGCGTCGTCCGCTTCGTGCTCACCCGCCAGGGCCTGGAGATGATGAAGCAGCAGCCCGCAGAGCCGCCCCGGCCCAAGTACCTCAACTGAGCCAACGACGGCCCGGCTGCCTGTCCGCCCTCTGCGCGCGGACGTCCGGCGTCGCCACCTTGGAGGCATGGACCCCAAGGACTATCTCAAGCGCAGCGCGGGAATCCCGCTCGACCCCAAGAAGCAGAAGGACCCGGAGGAGGACGGCGACAACGTCCCCGCGGAGGGGCGCGCCGAGTTCCTCAACGACGTCGGGGAGCAGAACGGCGGTCAACGCACGGACGTCGACCTGCCGTGGAGAAAGGGCCCCGAGCTGCAGCGGGGCCAACGTGACGCCTACAACGCGGACAGCGACAAGAAGAAGCGCTGAGCCTCCGCGCGGCTACTCGCGCTCCATGTCGATCTTCATCTTGTTGCCCATGTGCAGGATGGAGTTCGACAGCGTCGCGGCGGACATCTCCGCCAGCTCCATGAGGACCTGCTCCTGCTGTGCCTGCTCGGAGCCGGCCGGGGCCTGGGACGCCGGGCCCCGCGAGCCGTCCTCGGAGATGGGCCCACGGCCCACGGCGGACAGGTAGGAGTTCAGCATGCCGTTGTTCGGCGAGCTCCCCACCGAGGCGAGCGCCGAGGCGACCACCGCGCCCCCCGACACCATCAGCGGATCCCCAGGCCGGTTCGCCGGGGCCATGGGGTTCACCAGCGCGCCAAAGCTCGTGCTGCTGGCGCGGGCCTGCGCCTGCGTGGCGGCGGGCTGAATCATGGGGCCGTTGAAGGAGTTGATGCGGGTCATGGCGCCTCCGTCTCGGCCCGGGACGCGCACCACGCACGTGTCGGACCTCTCGAACCCCCATTATCGCCCGGTGGCCCCGCGAAGTTGCGCGGAAGGCCCAAAACGCCCGAAAGCCGCGGACTTACGGGCATGCTCCCCGTCAGCCGCGGCCCTCGAGTGACTTCAAGAAGCGCTGATTCCTAGAACTGGTGGGCCTCGGTGGACTCCGTCAGGGCCAGCGTGCTGGCGTTGCCGCCGGAGATGACCTCGGCGACCTGGTCGAAGTAGCCCGTGCCCACCTCGCGCTGGTGGCGCGTGGCGGTGTAGCCGTCCTTCTCCGCCGCGAACTCGGCCTGCTGCAGCTCGCTGTAGGCCGCCATGCCGCGGTCCTTGTACTTCCGCGCCAGCTCGTACATCCCGAAGTTGAGCGCGTGGAAGCCGGCCAGGGTGACGAACTGGAACTTGTAGCCCATGGCGCCCAGTTCGCGCTGGAACTTGGCGATGGTGGCGTCGTCCAGGTTCTTCTTCCAGTTGAAGGACGGCGAGCAGTTGTAGGCCAGGAGCTTGTTCGGGTACTTGGCGCGGATGGACTCGGCGAACTTCTTCGCCTGGGCCAGGTCCGGGGTGCTCGTCTCGCACCACACCAGGTCCGCGTAGGGCGCGTACGCCAGGCCGCGGGCGATGGCGCAGTCCAGGCCGCCGTTGAGGCGGTAGAAGCCCTCCGCGGTGCGGCCGGCCTTCTTGTCGATGAAGGCGTGGTCGTACTCGTCCGAGTCGCTCATCAGCAGCTTGGCGCTGTCCGCGTCCGTGCGCGCCACCAGCAGCGTGGGCACGTCCATGACGTCCGCCGCGAGCCGGGCCGCGGAGAGGGTGCGGATGAAGTGGCTGGTGGGCACCAGCACCTTGCCGCCCATGTGGCCGCACTTCTTCTCGCTGGCCAGCTGGTCCTCGAAGTGAACGCCGGCGGCGCCCGCCTCAATCATGCCCTTCATCAGCTCGAAGGCGTTGAGCGGGCCACCGAAGCCGGCCTCGGCGTCGGCGATGATGGGCGCGAACCAGTAGCGGTCCTTGCGGCCCTCCGCGTGGTCAATCTGGTCCGCGCGGCGCAGGGCGTTGTTGATCTTCCGCACCACGGTGGGGACGCTGTCCACCGGGTAGAGGCTCTGGTCCGGGTACATCTGCCCGGCGGAGTTCGCGTCCGCCGCCACCTGCCAGCCGGACAGGTAGATGGCCTTCAGGCCCGCGCGCACCATCTGCACCGCCTGGTTGCCGGTGAGCGAGCCGAGCGCGTTGATGTAGTCCTCGGTGTGGAGCAGCTCCCAGAGCTTCTTGGCGCCCATCTCCGCGAGCGTGTGGCGGATGGTGATGGAACCGCGGAGCTTCTCCACGTCCTTCTGCGTGTAGTTGCGCTTGATGCCCTCGAAACGCTGCGCGTGGAGCTTGGCGTGAGGGGAGGCATCGGTCGTGGTCGGCGTGGCGTCGTACATCGTGGGCTCCTCGCTGCGGTAAAGTGGTGGGTTGCTGCTGCGAAATCCAGAAAGGGTTCAGCGTTGGGCTTCCAGGGCGTCGTAGGCCGGCAGGGTGAGGAAGTCCTCGAAGGTCCCCGCGGTGGAGAGCTGCTCGAAGAGCTTGCGCGCGCGCTCCAGGTGCTCGGCGCCGTAGCGCTCCTGGGCGCCTTCCTTCTCGAGCCGGCCCATCTCCTCGCCCAGCGCGTCGCGGAAGAGGGCGGGCGTCACCTTGCGGCCGTCCTCCAGCGAGGCGCCGTGGTGAATCCACTGCCACACCTGCGCGCGTGAGATTTCAGCGGTGGCCGCGTCCTCCATCAGGTTGTAGAGCGGCACGCAGCCCAGTCCGCCCAGCCACGCGGCGGTGTACTGGATGCCCACGCGGATGTTGTGGCGCAGGCCCTCCTCGGTGCGCGTGCCGGAGGGCACCTTGAGCAGCTCCGCCTCGCCAATCTTCACGTCCTCGCGCTTGTTGGAGAGCTGGTTGGGGCCCTTCATGTGCGAGTCGAAGATGTCGCGGGCGATCTCCACGAGGCCGGGGTGGGCCACCCACGTGCCGTCGTGGCCGTTCTTCACCTCGCGCAGCTTGTCCGCGCGCACCTTGTCCATGACGGCGTCGTTGGCCGCCGCGTCCCCCTTGATGGGGATGAAGGCCGCCATGCCGCCCATGGCGTGCACGTTGCGGCGGTGGCACGTCTGGATGAGCAGCTGCGAGTAGGCGTTGAGGAACGCCTTGTCCATGGTCACCTGGCCGCGGTCGGGCAGCACCACGCTGGTGTCGGACTGGAGCGTCTTGATGAAGCTGAAGATGTAGTCCCAGCGGCCGCAGTTGAGGCCGGCCGAGTGCTCGCGCAGCTCGTAGAGGATTTCGTCCATCTCGAACGCGGCGGGCAGCGTCTCGATGAGGACGGTGGCCTTGATGGTGCCGCGCGGGATGTTGAGCTCCGACTGGGCCAGGTGGAACACGTCGTTCCACAGCCGGGCCTCCAGGTGGCTCTGCATCTTCGGCAGGTAGAAGTAGGGCCCGGTGCCGCGCGCCAGCTGCTCGCGCGCGTTGTGGAAGAAGAAGAGCCCGAAGTCGAAGAGCGAGCCGGAGACGGGCTTGCCGTCGATTTCGACGTTCCGCTCCGGCAGGTGCCAGCCGCGGGGTCGCACGAAGAGCACGGCGCGCTTCGGGTTGAGGGCGTAGTGCTTCCCGTTCTCCGCGGTGAAGGAGATGGTGCCCTTCACCGCGTCACGCAGGTTGATTTGCCCGCGCACCACGTTGTCCCAGGTGGGGCTGTTGGCGTCCTCGAAGTCCGCCATGAAGACGTTCGCCCCGGAGTTGAGCGCGTTGATGACCATCTTCCGGTCCACCGGGCCGGTGATCTCCACGCGGCGGTCCTGCAGGTCGGCCGGCAGGGGGGCCACCGTCCAGTCGCCCTCCCGGATGGACTTCGTCTCCGGCAGGAAGTGGGGGCGCTCGCCCTTGCTCCAGGCCGCCTGCACCACCTTGCGGCGCTCCAGCAGGGCCAGCCGGCGTTCACCGAAGGTGCGGACCAGCTTCGCCACGAAGTCCAGGGCCTCCGGGGTGAGCACCTCCGCGTAGTCGGGGTGCCAGGGCCCCTTCACCACCACGCCCGGGCTGAAGGCCGGGGGCTTCACAGAGGGGGCTTGGTCCGACATCGAGGCTCCTTTGGCTTGGCGCGTTGTAAATCTGCTGGAACGGCTCGGAAAATGAGTCCCGAGAGGGCAAAAAGGAAGTGCGGCGAGGATCTTTGCCTGCTTGCCTGTAACTCTGTCAACAAGCGGCTTGTTAAATCTGTAAATCAACAAATGGTCCCCAGGGCGTATGCAATGGGGAGCGCCAAGGCGCGTAGGTAGGAATGAGGCCCGCGGACGCCAAGTGGGAATGGGCCCGGAAGGGAGACGTGATGGACGCCAAGAGACGCTGCGCCAGCTGCACGGAGGAGGTGAGCCTGGAGGTCCGGAGGTGCCCGCGCTGTGGCACGCGCACGGAGCCGATGCACCGGGGCGTGGACGGGCGGCTGTTGACGGGCGTGTGCGCGGCGCTGGGGCGGGAGCTGGGCGTGGACGCGGCGCTCATCCGCGTGGGCTTCGTGGTGGCGCTGGCGGTGTCCGGGGGCACCGCGTTGATGGTGTACCTGCTGCTGTGGGCCTTCACGCCGCCGTCGGCGACGGGCACCGCGCCGCTGCGGCGCACGTACAACTGGCTGTCCGGCCTGGGGAACTCGGAGACCACGCCCCGCGTCGAGCGCCGGGTGTAGTGCTCAGCGTCCAACGAAGAAAATGAGGCCGGAGCCCCGCGCGGGGGCCCCGGTTTGTTATCGAAGGGGTTCGACTCGATTCGAGGAGCCCCCACGCGTGAGCACGAAGAACGTTCGCACCGAGAAAGACACCTTCGGCCCCATCGACGTCCCCGCCGACCGGCTGTGGGGGGCGCAGACGCAGCGCAGCCTCCAGAACTTCGCCATCTCCACCGAGCGCATGCCGCTGGCCCTCATCCGCGCGCTCGTGCTGGTGAAGAAGGCCGCCGCGGTGGTGAACGTGGAGAACGGCACGCTGGCGAAGGAGAAGGGCGACGCCATCGTCCGGGCGGCGGACGAGGTCCTGGCCGGCCGGCACGACGCCGAGTTCCCCCTGAGCGTCTGGCAGACGGGCAGCGGGACGCAGACGAACATGAACACGAACGAGGTGCTCGCCAACCGCGCCTCGGAGCTCCTGGGCGGCGAGCGCGGTGAGGCGCGCAAGGTCCACCCCAACGACGACGTCAACAAGGGGCAGAGCTCCAACGACGTCTTCCCCACCGCGATGAACGTGGCCGCCGTGGCCGCCATCACCGGGCAGGTGCTGCCCGAGCTGAAGTCCCTTCGCGACGTGTTCGCGGAGAAGTCCCGCGCCTTCCAGGACGTGGTGAAGGTGGGCCGCACCCACCTGCAGGACGCCACGCCGCTGACGCTGGGCCAGGAGCTGGGCGGCTTCGTGGCGCAGCTGGACCACGCGCAGGCCCACCTGGAGCGGACGCTGCCGCACCTCCTGGAGCTGGCCCTGGGCGGCACGGCGGTGGGCACGGGCCTCAACGCGCCCCAGGGCTACGCCGAGCGCGTGGCGAAGGAGCTGGCCCAGCTCACCGGCCACCCCTTCGTCACCGCGCCCAACAAGTTCGAGGCGCTGGCCGCCAACGACGCGCTGGTGCAGGCGCACGGGGCGCTCAAGGGGCTGGCGGCGGTGCTCTTCAAGGTGGCCAACGACGTGCGTTGGCTGTCCTCCGGGCCGCGCTCGGGCCTGGCGGAGATCCTCATCCCGGAGAACGAGCCGGGCAGCTCCATCATGCCGGGCAAGGTGAACCCCACCCAGAGCGAGGCGCTCACCATGCTGTGCGCCCAGGTGATGGGCAACGACGTGGCCGTCACCGTGGGCGGCGCGTCCGGCAACTTCCAGCTCAACGTCTTCAAGCCGCTCATCGCCCACAACCTGCTCCAGAGCTGCCGGCTGCTGGCGGACGGCATGCGCAGCTTCCGCCTGCACTGCGCGGTGGGCATCGAGCCGAACCGGGCCCGCATCCAGGAGAACCTGGAGCGCAGCCTGATGCTGGTGACGGCGCTCAACCCCCACATCGGCTACGACAACGCGGCGAAAATCGCCAAGACGGCCCACCGGGACGGCACCACGCTCAAGGAGACGGCCGTGGCGCTGGGGCTCGTCACGCCCGAGCAGTTCGACCAGTGGGTCCGCCCGGAGGACATGACGGGCCGCAAGGGGTAGGCCCCCCGGGGGGCAGGGGAGCCGCTGCCCCGAAGCGTGGGGCAGCGTACGCTCCGGGAAGAAGGGACGGGCGCGGCGGCGGAAGGGCGATTAGGGTAGGGGCGTCATGAACGTCCCCTTCGTCATCGAGACCACGCACCGCGGCGAGCGGGCGTACGACCTGTACAGCCGGCTCCTCAAGGACCGCATCATCATGCTGGGCACGCCTGTCAATGACGACGTGGCCAACATCATCGTGGCCCAGCTCCTGTTCCTGGAGTCGGAAGACCCGGACAAGGGCATCAACCTCTACATCAACTCGCCGGGTGGGTCCGTGACGGCGGGCCTCGCCATCTACGACACCATGCAGTACGTGAAGTGTCCGGTGTCCACCATCTGCGTGGGGCAGGCCGCGTCCATGGGCGCGCTGCTGCTGCTGGCGGGGGCCAAGGGCAAGCGCTACGCGCTCCCCAACAGCCGCATCATGATTCACCAGCCGCTGGGCGGCGCGCAGGGCCAGGCCACGGACATCGACATCCAGGCCAAGGAAATCCTCCGGCTGCGCAGCTACATCAACGGCCTCATCGTGAAGCACACCGGCCACACCGTCGAGCGCATCGAGAAGGACACCGAGCGCGACTACTTCATGAGCGCCGAGGACGCGCGGCAGTACGGCCTCATCGACGAGGTGGTGGAGAAGCAGCGCGCCATCACCCCGTCGCCCGCTCCGGCGAAGTGATGACGTAGGGCCGTTCCGCCCCGGAGTCGCTCCGGGGCGGTGTGCTCCCCTGGTGGGGCGCCATCCGGGCGCCGCGCCGGGAGCACGTCCGACACAGGACATTCCCGGCGCTCTTGTCTGCAGGTGGCACGCGGCGTGCTCACCATGGGCATATGACGCCGATCCGATTCCGCATCGTCCCCCGGTTCCTCTTGTCCGGCGCCATCCTGGCCTCCATGGCCTGCGCGACGGGCCCCACCGGACGTCCCCCCGCGCCTCCCAGCTCGGCCGCCGTGCAGACGGAGCTGGGCGCCCGGGACGTCGTCCAGGCGGGAGAGGAATACGCCCGCAACAACTCGCTGGTCCTGGCGGAGGCCGGGGAGGCGGTGGAGATACGCCCCAACTTCTGGCGCATCCGCTTCGGCCTCGCGGACCAGCCCGGCCGCATCCTGGAGGTCGAGTTCGACGAGCTGGCGCGCCGGGTCATCAACGCCCGCGAGCTGGACATCATCCCGGAGAACATGGGGGATGCCGCCGTGGGTGGCAGTGGCGCCTCGGTGCCGGCCGCGGGCACGCCCCGGGGCCCTATTCCCTGAGCGGGAGGACGTCGGGCGTCGCGTGAGCCGGCCCACCTGGGCGCCCGATGACCCGCCCGAGGGCCCGGTGAGGCGTCACGGCGCCGGAGCGTGGGCCTCCTCGCAGAACAGCAGCTCCGCCTGCCCGCCCGTGCGTCCCACGAGGACGGCCACCTGGCCGTAGGCGCGTCCGAAGCGCGCGGCCTCCTCGCGGGGCAGGCCGGGGACGAAGAGGCTCTGTTCGCACCAGCTGCCGTCATCCGCTTCGCCCAGCGCGGAGGCCACCGCCCAGCCGCCCGCGACGAGCTGCGCGACCAGCCGCTCCTGCGCGCGGCGGTTCTCCTCGTCGCTTCGCCATTGCGAGCCGGGGTTCCACGCCGTCAGGAAGGCCCACTCCCGGTGGCCGCGGGCCGCAAGCGTTGCGTCCAGGGCCGGGTGCAGGGCGCCCGCTCGCAGGATTTGCTCGACGCCCCCCGTGCTGGGATGGGGGCGGATGACGTAGCGCGTCGCTGTGTAGGCCGTCGTCAGCTGCTCGCGTTCGTGGGGGCTCATACCCCGCATGATGCGCCGCCCGCCCGCCCCGGAAAAATCCGGTTTCGGATGATTCAGTGTGAATGTTCGATTCCGTTCGACGTCCATTCCTCCCGCCACGTTCCAGAACGGAATGAAAGGCTTTGGAGGGGAACATGCTTCGCCATGTTGTTACTGTTGTATTTGGATTGATGGCCGTGTTTGGGTCGGGTTGTGCGTCGATGAGCCATGTCCAGACGGCGGACACGCTGGGGGCGGGACGCTTCCAGTTCGCCATCGAGCCGGGGGCGCTGGGGGCGGCGGTCCTGGGGGGCGACAGCGCTACAGCAGGGGTCGTCATGCCTCACTTCGACATGGCGCTTCGCTACGGTGTGTCAGAGCGGGTGGATGTGGGCGCGCGAGTGGGGTTCTCCCTGGCCGAGCTGCAAACCAAGGTGTTGCTGACGCAACCGAATGACCCGGACCTTGCCATCTCCCTGGCCCCGTCCATCTCAGGGGCGTCCATCACCATGGGCGACGAGGACGAGGGCATTTCGACGAGATATGTGAATGTGGCCCTCCCGCTGCTAGTGGGCTTCAAGACGGATGGCGGCTCCGAGCTGGTGCTGGGACCTCGCGTCATCTACACGCGGTTTGGTGGCGTCAACCTCCTCAGCGCGGGTGGCTCGTTGGGCTATGCGCTCCGCGTCTCCAACGGCCTCCGGGTAATGCCTGAAGTGGGCATCTCCTTCCCCCTGGTTGGGAAGGTGGACGGCTCCGGCGCGGACTTCGCCGCGGGCTTCAACGGCGGCTTCGCGCAGTTCAAGCTGGGCTTCCTGTTCGGTGCGGGCCGCCCCATCCGGCGCAACACCGACGCCAACCCCTCCGACTACGTGGAGGAGACGGACCGCCAGCAGGGCCGTTCGGATGACGTCTACCGCGCGTCCGAGCGCGGCGACGACAACATCGACTACTGAGTGGCACCTCGGGCTCCGGTGTCCCCCGCCGGAGCCCGGCTCAGGGCGTGGACTTCACCCCGCCCGTCACGCGCTTCACCGTCCGGCCCGCGGGCAGCGTGTCCCCGGGCTGGACGCCGTTGATGATGGCCAGCTCCTCCACGGAGATGGTGGACGGGTTCTGCGCGTTGAACTCCTGCAGCGTCATGGGGGATGCGATTTTCGCCAGTTCAATCCGCGCGGGCTGGACGGCCAGCGCCGAGGCGTCCGTCAGTTCGCCGAAGCTGGCGAAGGTGGCGCGGAAGGCGTCCTCGTACGCGGGCAACTGCTGCGCCCCGGTGTAGCCCAGGAGCTGGAGCGTGGTGCCACCCTGGGTCACGAAGGCGGTGACCCCCGCGATGACGCCTTGCTGCGTCTGCGCCTGGAAGAACGCGGCGCCCGGAGGAAACCCCGCGGGCGCGGCGCTGGCGGGCTGGATGCCCTCCTGCGCCATGAAGCGCTGCATCGCCTCTTGGGGCGCGATGTTCCCGGTGGGCACCAGCCCGACGATTGCGTCCTCCTGGGGGCTGATGCCCGCCACCTGCTGCGGCTGGTTCGCCGTCTTCCACCCCTGCGGGAAGGTGAGCTGGAAGCGCAGGCCGGGGTGCATGAAGACGTTGCCCCGGAAGAAGCCCTGCCGCGGGTCGTCGCCGTAGGCCATGCCCTGGAGCAGGGCGAGGTATTCCTCCCGGCCGTCCTTGAGCGTCTTGAAGTCCACGTTCGCCTTCGCGGCGCGCTCCTGCGCGGCCTTCACGCGGTCGCCTGGGTCCGGGTGGGTGGACAGCCACGCGGGCAGGCTCTGTCCGCCCGCGGCCTTGCCCACGCGGTCCAGCGTGGCGAAGACGTTGGCGGCGGCGCGCACGTCGTAGCCGGCGTTGAGCATGTACTTGAAGCCCAGCTCGTCCGCCTGGCGCTCGTCGTCGCGGCCGTACTTGAGGAACAGCAACTGGAGGCCCGCGGCGGCCAGGCCCCCGAAGCGGGCCACGTCCTCGCTCAGCACGCTGCCCAGCAAGAGGCCCGCCTGCGCGAGCTGCGCCTGGGAGAGCTGCTCCACCGAGTGCCGCGCGGTGATGTGGGCGACCTCGTGTCCCAGCACGGAGGCCAGCTCCGCCTCGGAGTTGAGCGCCGTGAGCAGGCCGCGCGTGACGAACACGGGGCCCCCGGGGAGGGCGAAGGCGTTCACCACCGGGTCGTCCACGGCCTGCACGGTCCACGGCAGCTCGGGCCGCTCGGACGCCTTGGCCATGGGCAGGCCCACCCGGGCGACGTAGTCCTGGACCTTGGGCTCCTGGATGAGGCCAATGGACCCACGGACCTCCTCCGCGCTCTGTTTGCCCAGGGCGATTTCATCGTTCTGGGACACGAGCGACAGCATGCGTTTGCCCGTTGCGGGGTTTCGCACGCAGGTCGTCACGGAGAGCAGGGCCAGCAGTGGCAGCAGCCTGAGGCGTGAGGTCATGGGGCCTTCCTGAAGGGACTGCATGCCCAGGTAGGGCACGAGCGGCGGAGCGACCACGTCCGTTGTCGGCGTTGCGTCACTGGTGGACAGTCGGGCGCGCGCCCGGGCGTCACATCCGTTAGCTTGTGCCCTGGAGAAGGAGGCTCTCGAATGGACGACTCGCTCGAAACACGGATGGCGCGGCTGGAGCGCCGTTGCCGGCTCTGGCAGGGACTCACCTTCGCGGCGCTCGCGCTCGCGGGCCTGGGCCTGGGGGTGGCGGCGCTGCCGGGAGAGGGCGTGTCGGCTGGCACCCTGGTGACGTCGCGCCTGGTGCTGACGGACGCGCGCGGCCAGACGCGGGCCACGTTGGACACGGATGCGCAGGGCAACGCGGGCCTGGTGCTGCGGGACGGCGAGGGCCGGCCCCGGGCGCTGCTCGGCGTGGGCGAGGATGGCGCGCCCCGGCTCCGTTTCTCCACCGCGGACGGCCAGTCCCTGGCGGAGCTGATGGTGTACTCGGACGAGGCGCCGCGCCTGACGCTGTCCAAGCCGGGCGGCGGGGAGCTGTTCGCCGTGGGCCTCCAGGTGGACGGCTCGTCCCGCCTGGAGCTGTCGGACGCGGACGGGCGCCCCCGGGCCATCCTGGGCGCGGACGAGCATGGCTCGCCCGGCCTGGTGCTGAGAGACCGCAAGGGGCTGCCGCGCGTGGCGCTCCGCGTCTCGCCGTCGGATGGCGCCAGCCTGTTCGTGGAGGGCCAGGACGGCGAGGTCTTCCGCGCGCCGGGCGGGTAGCGGCTACAGCGTGGGCGGCACCACCTTGTAGCCGCGCTGGAGCAGCGGCGAGAGTCGGTCGGAGATGTCCCACGCCTCCACCACCTTGCCGTCGCGCAGGCGGTACAGGGAGTGCCCCTGGAGCAGGAGCGACTGGGGCTCGCCGGTCGGGTCCAGGTGCTTCGGGTCCGGACCCGCGGCCTGCCAGTGCACCAGCACCAGGTCGCCGTCCGCCACCAGGTGGAGGATGTCGAACTTCAGGTCGGGGAAGGCCTGGAAGCTGGCCTCGGCCTGCTGGCGCAGGGCGGCCGGTCCCACCACGCCGGCGGGCGCGCCGTGGGAGCGGTCCACGAAGTCCTCGGCGATGTACTCCGGGATGCGGTCCAGCTTGCGCAGGTTGTAGAGCTCCTCGGTGAGCTGCTGCACCCGCTGCTTGTTCTGGGCCTCCAGGGCCGCGGCGCGCTCCACGGGAGACATCGTCGCGCAGCCCGCGAGCCACCCGAGGGCACACATCAGAAATGTCACGTGTCGTGTCATGGCCCCACGAAGCTGCACATGGGGCAGGCAGGCGGTCAGTCCCGCCTGCCTGGAAACGTTCACCTCATGGCGACAGGTGGCCCAGGCCGATGGGCGCGGCGAGGCAGGTGTCTGGAATCCCAAACGCGTCCACCAGCGCCACGGCGTCCGGGCGGAGCTCGGCGCACAGCCGCGTCACCTCCTTGCGGATGGCCTTGGCCTTGGCGCCCTCCAGCCACCCGTGCTCCTGGAACCAGCCGCTGGCGGCCTCCAGGCAGGACAGGCCGTAGAGGTCGCACAGGCGGCCCAGCACCGTCTTGAGGCCCGGGTCCTTCACCTCGGCCACGCCCTTGAGGAACTGCTCCAGCGCCAGCCGCTCCACGTGGGCGTGGGCCAGCTCCAGCATGTGGACCTGGACCTGGTTGAAGGCCTCGAAGGCCTCCACGCCCGCGCTCAGCCGCTTGCGGATGCGCTTGGACACGGTGGCCAGCAGCTCCTCCTCGCGGAAGCGCAGCGCGCGCAGGTGGTAGTCGTTGTCGCGCAGGTGGTCGCTGTCGGTGCGCCGCGCGGCGAAGGGGTTGCGGTCCACCATGCTGGTGGCCCGGTCCGCCAGGATGCGCAGCACGGCGAAGACGCGGTCGTCCTCGAAGCGCTGCCGGTAGCCCGTGAGCAGGCCCTTGGCCACCAGCTGCATCAGCACCGTGTTGTCGCCCTCGAAGGTGGTGAACACGTCCGTGTCCGCCTTCAGCGCCGCCAGCCGGTTCGCCTCCAGGTAGCCCTGGCCGCCGCACGCCTCGCGCGCTTCCTGGAGCACGGCGGTGGTGTGCCAGGTGCTGTAGGCCTTGAAGCCGGCGGCGAGCGACTCCACCTCGCGCGCGTCCTCCTCGGTGCGGTTCACGTAGCGCTCGACGAGGTACTCGAGCGCGAAGTCCATGGCGTACGTCTTCGCCAGGGGCTTGAGCAGGCGCCGCTGGTGGGCCTGGTGGTCCAGCAGGCGGAACTCCTGGTCGCCCGCGGGGCCGAACTGGCGCCGCAAATCACCGTAGCGGATGGCGATGGTGAGCCCGCTCTTGGCCGCGCTCAGCCCCGCGCCGGCCACGCTCACCCGGCCCGCCACCAGCGTGCCCAGCATGGTGAAGAAGCGCTTCGAGTCGCCGGTGATGGAGCTGACGTACTCGCCCTGCTCGGTCACCTGGCCGAAGCGGTCCAGCAGGTTCTCCCGCGGCACGCGCACGTGCTGGAACCAGATGCGGCCGTTGTCCACGCCGTTGAGGCCCAGCTTCTCGCCGCAGTCCTCGATGCGAACCCCGGGCAGCACGCGCCCGGCTTCATCGCGCAGCGGCACCAGCAGCGCGTGGACGCCCAGCGCGCGTCCGCCCACCTCGAGCTGGGCGAACACGGTGGCGATGCGGCCATGCCGGGCGGCGTTGCCAATCCACTCCTTGCGCGCCGTCTCCGTGGGCGTGTGCACCACGAACTCGCCCGTCTCCACGTCGTAGCGCGCCACCGTCTCCACGTCGCGCACGTTGGAGCCGTGGCCCAGCTCGCTCATGGCGAAGCAGCCGGGCAGCTCCAGCGAGGCCACCCGGGGCAGGTACTTCTGGTGGTGCTTCTCCGTGCCGAGGAAGAGGATGCTCGCGCCGAAGAGGCCGAAGTGGACTCCGGCCTTGATGACCAGGCTCAGGTCGAAATAGGCCATCGTCTCGAACGCGGTGAGGAAGGGCCCCAGGTCCGAGTGCGTCTCGTTGTCCTTCGGGAAGGCGATGCGCCCCAGCCCCTGGTCTGCCAGGGCCTTGAGCCAGGTGAGCACCTGCTCCCGGTACTTCCCGGTGTCGCGCGTGTCCGTGTAGCGGAAGGCCGGGTCGGCCAGCCACTGGCGCACCTGGGCGCGCGTCTCGGGGTACGTGCGGTCCAGCACCGCGCGCAGGGCCTCCGGGTCGAAGGTCGTGGGCGCGCGCGGCGTGGCGCGGCTGGGCGAGGCGGCGGGGACGAGCGAGCGCACGGCCTCGCTGCCGGAGACGCCCAGGGACGCCTCCAGCTCGTTCAACGCGCGCGTGAGCTCCGGCATGGGCGCGGGGAGGCCCTCGTCGCCGTTGCCCACCTGGGCGAGCTGCGCGCCCAGCTCCGCGAGGTTCTTCTGTCCGCTATGGGACAGGCGCTCCGCGGTGCGGCGGATGTGCTCGCGCACCTGGGCCAACTCGGCGGGGCTGGGCGGGACGAGCGGGTCCAGCCAGCGGGCCAGCACGGTGTTGGCCCGCAGGTCGAGCCAGGGCTGCGCGCGGGCGGCGGTGCCCATGGCGCGAATCTCCTCCGGCGTGAGCTCCCCGTCCGTCCACGCCACGTACAACATGGGGACGAGCGGCGCGAGGCGAGGAAGGGACAGCAGCTCGTGGGCTGTCGGACGGGTGTCATCCACCATGGTGGCGCTCCTGGACTTGAGAGGACGGGCGCAGTGTGGCCAGCATGGCGCCGCGCGGCAACGAGAAGCGTGTGTCTTCCACGGGCAGGCGGCCGGGCGCGCCATTCCCTGTGAAGGGGGGCATCCCTAGCTTGCCCGTATGGATGAAATGCAGGAGCTGGAGGACCTGATTCCCAAGCCCGGTGCGCTGGGCTTCTCGGGCAGCGACGAACGCGCGCGCCATGAGATGCAGGGGCCCTTCACGTTGCCCCCGGGGCCCGAGGCCTTCTCCTTCGCGCTCTACCAATCCACGGGGGTGGGGTTGGTGCCTGGACACTCCCTGGAGCTGCTGGAGAACAGCGCCGTCTTCGAACGCATGCTGGAGGACATCCGGGCCGCGCGCAGCAGCGTCCACGTCCTCGTCTACATCTGGCGGCCCTGCGAGCTGTCGGACCGGGTGGTGGAGGCGCTGGTCGAACGCGCGCGGGCGGGCGTCGAGTGCCGCGTGGTGGTGGACCCGGTGGGCAGCGAGGAGATTCGCGGCGACCGGGACTTCGACCAGAAGGTGGAGAAGGTGCTCACGGACGCGGGGGTGGAGGTCCACTACTACCGGCTGCTCGCGGGCAAGATGCTGGGGCGGCTGCTGGGTCGCAGCCACCAGAAGCTGGTGATTGTCGACGGGCGCATCGGCTACACGGGCGGCTTCGGCATCTGGAAGGTGTGGGAAGGCGACGGCCTGAAGCCCGACGAGTGGCGTGACACGCACCTGCGGGTCGAAGGGCCCGAGGTGCGCCGCATGCAGTTGTCGTTCTCCCGGCACTGGCAGGAGTCGGGCGGCGGGTTGATTCCCCCCAGCGCCTTCCCCGAGCCGGAGGCACGCGGGCCCTGTTCGGCGGGCTTCATCGACAGCGCGGGCAAGCTGGGCCTCACCGACGCGGAGCGCATGATTCGCGTGGTGATTGGCGCCGCGCGCGAGCGCATCTGGATTGCCAACGCGTACTTCTCACCGCCCAACGCGATTCTGGAGCAGTTGGAGGAGAAGTGCCGCCAGGGCGTGGAGATTCGCATCCTGGGGCCCGGCCCCTGCCATGACGTGCCCATCATGCGCGCGTCCCAGCGTTCGACCTACGAGCGGCTGCTGGCCGCGGGCGTGCGCGTCTGGGAGTACCAGCCGTCGATGATGCATTCGAAGACGCTGCTCGTGGACGACTGGTTGGCCGTCGTGGGCTCCACCAACATGGACTCGCTGTCGCTCAACAAGTTGAAGGAGGGATCGCTCGTCATTCACGACGCGTCCTTCGTTCGCAAGCTGGCGCGGTGCTGGGCCAAGGACCTGCGGCACTCGAAGGAAATCACGCTGGAGAATGGCGGCCGGACCAACCCCTGGCGGCGGCTGGCCCGCCGGGCGACGCAGCTCGTGGGGCAGGACCGGTAGCGTCAGCGCGCGTCCTTCACGCCCACCTGACGGCAGGAGTCGAGCACGGGACACGCGGAGCACTTCGGCCGCGTGCCCGTGCAGACATGTTTGCCGAAGGGCACCAGCAGCCGGTTGATCTCCACCCAATACGCGCGAGGGAGCTGCGCCTCCAGCGCTTCCATCGTGGCCTCGGGTGTGCGGGCTTGCACGTAGCCCCAGCGGTTCGTCACCCGGTGGACGTGGATGTCCACGCTGATGGCTTCGTGCCCGCAGGCGATGCCCAGCGACAGGTGCGCGCACTTGGGCCCCACGCCCTTGAAGGACTGGAGGACCTGGGTATCACACGGCAGCGTTCCGCTGAATTCATCGCGTGTGCGCACGGCGATGGCGTGAAGCTGCCGGGCCTTGGCTTCATGGAAGGTGACGGGCTGGATGAGCGCGTCGATGGCCTCGGGTGACAGCTTCGCGAGGGCCTCGGGCGTGGAGGCGCGCCGGAGCAGGGCGAGCGAGACGGGCAGGCTCACCTCGTCGCGTGTCCGGATGGAGAGGATGCAGGCGACGAGCTGCTCGAAGAGGCTGTCATGGCCCCGGGCGGCGAGCGCGAACATCGCGGCGTCCGCGAAGTGGCGCACGGACTCGCGAACGCGGCCAAGCACTTCGTCGATGTCGAAGGGGCGCTTGTCCGGACGGGGCGGCGGCTCGACGACGTGGCCCGGTGCCGAGGGCGCGCGCGCCGTTTTCGGACTCTCGTGTCTGGGCGCCCGGCGGCTGGGGGCGGACGGGCTTTTTCGCGCCATGCCTGTTCGAGCCTCTTTGTGAGGGGCGCTGGCGCCATCCTTCGGCTCGTGGCCCCGTGCCTGCGTCACCGGTTTCTTCGAAGGTGGTGACGCGGGCACGGCGGGGCCCAGGCTCGCTCCCGCGGGCGCAGACAGGGCAGGGGGGCGTCCGCGTCAGGTGAGCGGCAGGGACAGGTCCCGGCTGTACCAGTGGTCGCAGCCGAAATGCCCGGTGTTGCCCATGGGCGCGCAGAGTGGCTCGAAGCCCATGCGGCGGTAGAGCTTCTGGGCCTGGTTCATCCCGGCCAGCGTTTCGAGGTAGCAGGTCCGGAAGCCCGCATCGCGCGCGAACTCCAGGCAGTGGCGCAGCAGGCGCTCGCCCAGGCCGAGCCCTCGGGCCTCGGGGAGGAAGTACATCTTCCGCAATTCGCAGACGCCCGCGTCTCCGCCTTCCAGCGGGGCGATTCCTCCCCCTCCAATGATGCGTCCCGCCCGCTCCACGACGAAGTAGGCGTGCCTGGGGCGGCTGTAGGCGGCGGTCATCGCGGACACCTCGGGGTCGTGGATGGCGAACCCCGGACCGTCCGCGCCAAACTCCGGCATCACCGTCCGGATGATGTCCGCCACCGAGGTGTCATCCCGGGCGTCGATTCGTCGCAGCGTCAGCGCTTCCGTGCTCATGGGCGCAACGTTTCACACGCGGGGGAGGAGGGCCAGCGGCCGGGGCCAGGACGCCCTGTGTGTTCCCCTGATGCCCGCCGGGTTGTGCAGCCGGCTGCACACGTGTGCCACGACGCGGAGCCGCCGCGTGGACGTGTGCGCGCCCCTCGGCCCGGGCCGCGTCTGTACTTGGGGGAGGGAGGGGTGGCATGTTCGTTGTAACGAGGGGGATGCATGTATTGCCCTGACTGCCGTGAAGAGCGGCGTGGCAAGGACGTCATTTGTGCGCTCTGTGGTGCGAGGATGTCGGAGCGCTCACGCGCCGTGGTGGAAGCGGAGCTCGCCCACGTCCAGTTCCTGCTGGGTGAGTTGCCGCGCTGGGAGCTTTCCGACGTCCCGCTGAATGCCCGGCGTTTCATCTTTCAGCGATATGAGCGGCAGGCGCGCATCCTCCTGGCGGTGCTGACGGAGCTGCCCCAGGACGGCTCGGTGCAGGTGGCTGGCACGGCGCCGGACGAAGTCCCCGCCGCGCACGAGTCTCGGTCCACGCCGCAAGAGGCGGAGGCGGCCGAGGTCTCCACGGGCGCGGTCATGGCCACGCAGTCGGAGGACCCCGCCGCTGCCGCGGCGCAGGCCGAGTCCCCTTCAACCTCGCCCGAGGCTCCCGCCTGGAGCGAAGCGCCGTCGTCCTCCTCCGAGTCCGCGAGGCACGACGTTCCATCTCACGGGTTCGAGCCCACCCCCGCGCCGCCGGCGGAGGCCTCGGCTCGGGCGGCGGAGCCGGAGACCGAGGAGACCGGCGCCGAGCGCCACGACGCGCTCCTTCCGCTGCCTCCGAATCCGGCGGAGCCCTACTCGGAGCCGCCGCAACCGCGCAGCCTCACCGCGCGGCTCGTCGAGGAGACCTCCACCTGGAACCGCGTGTGGAGGCCGTTCCTCTACGAAAGCATCATGTGGTTCGTCGGTGCCTTCCTCATCCTCTCGGGCACCCTCTACTTCGTCTTCGAGAGCTGGGCGGGGATGTCGTCCAGCGTCCGCTCGCTCACCGTGTTCGGGATGACGGCGGGGTACTCCGCGGGCTTCGCCATCTGGGGGGCGTTCCTCGCGAGGCGCGAGGCGCTGCGCAAGCCGGGGCACATCCTGGGGCTCATCGGCGCCGCGGTCGCGCCGCTCGCGGGCATCGCGTTGGGGCCCCTGGGGCTGGGGGACCTGTTTCAGTTGGGAGGCGTGGGGACCGGACTGCTCGTTCCGTCGTTGGTGGTCTGGTCGGGTGTGGCGGCCTTCCTGGCCCGCAAGCCGCTGGATGCCATCGACGCGCCGTCACGGCCCTTCATCCAGTTGGCGCTCGTGGCCAGCACCTGGATGATGGGGCTGGCGCCGCTCGCCGCGCGGTGGGGCGAGCATGCGCTGTGGCTCGACGTCCTCCCGTGCGCGCTCTACTTCCTGCTGGCTTCGCGTCCCACGCCCACGCCGCGTGAGGACACGTCGCTCGCCTTCGTCATCGCCGCGCCGCTCTACCTGTTGCTCCTCTACTTCGCGCGGTTGCACGTCGCGCTCGCGGGCGCGGAGGTCGAGGTCTCCGCCGGAGCGTATGCACCGTTCTGTGCGTTCCTGCTGGCCACGGCGCTGCGCTTCCGGACCTTGGACCCCGAGCGCGGGACGGACGCACTGGCCATGGGCGCGGTGTCCCTCCAGGCCGCGTGCCTCATCGCGGCGTCGGTGGCGGCTCCGCCGACGTTCTTCGTCACCGCCGCGGTGATGTCCTGGACCTTGGTGTCGTTGGCGCGCGGGGGACTGGCGCGCGTCCGTTGGGCGTCCGCGGCCTATGCGACGCTGTACTTCACCTACGCCTCCTGCTCCCAGCTCTTCCCCGGGCTGGCGCTTCGCTGGATGAACGGGGTGAAGGTCCGGTTTGGCTACGCCGTCACGGAGCCGCTCCCCTTGCAGTTCGGCGCGCTGTCCGCGCTGCCCTTCATCTTCGCGGGCGCGGTGCTCGCGGTGTCCCGGCTGTGGCGGGGCGAGCGCGTCGGGAGCGCCAGGGACACCGCGCTGGCCGAGGTGCTGCTGCGGACCACCGCCGTGGCGAGCGTGCTCTTCGTCTTCCTGAGCATCACCGGCCCGGATGCGCGGCCGGCCTTCTGGAGCGCCCTGGCGCTGGCCGTGTTGTGCCTGACGTTGGGCCTGCTGGTGGAGCGCTTCTTCCTGACGGTCGTCGGGGCGGGGCTGTGCCTGTTCCTGCCCTTCCAGGCGCTCGCGGTCCTCGAGGCTTCCCGGGGCTCGGTCGCGGTGGGGGCGTTGGCGCTGGTGCTCGCCGCGGTGGCGCAGGTGTGTACGGCGAGGACGCGGCAGTTGCTGGGCGTCATCGTGGGCGTGGTGTCCCTGGTGGGCTTCCTCATGGGCCTGACGCTGGGGACCGGCCTCACGGCCGTGACGGGCATGGCCTTGTGCGCGGCGGCCGCCGTGCTGGTCGCCTGGATGTTCCAGAGCGCCGCGCTCATGGCCCTGGCGGCCGTGCTCGCCGCGGCCGTGGTGCCGTCGCTGGCGGGACAGCTGGCTTCGAAGTCGGTGGCGCCCGCGCTCGCCGCGACGGCGCTCGGGTTGGCGTTGGTGGGCCTGCGGGGCGGGGTGGCGCGGTGGTTGGGCCTGCCCGCGGTGTTCTACGCGCTGCTCGCGGTGCCCTGGGGCATGCTCGACCGGGTGCCGGGGTTGGGCGTCGTCATCCTCGTCGCCGCGGGAGCGGTGGCCGTGGCGTCGCGGGCCATTCCCTGGGTTCGTTTCATCGCCGTGGGGCTGGCCTCCCTGGCGCTGATTCGCGACCTGCCGGGCGTCTACACGCCGTGGGGTGGCTGGATGTCTCCGGAGCTGTCCGTGGTGCTGTTCTGCTGCTGGGCGCTGGGGGCCTCCGTCATCGCGGCGCGGGGAGGCCGGAACATCAACACCACGGTGGCGGCGCTCATCGCGCTCGTTCTCCCGCCGACGGCCCTGCTCGGTTCGGCGTCGGTGGGGCACACGCCGCTCTTGCTGGGGGCGGCGCTCGCGGCGCTCCTCACCGCCCGCGCCTTGCCCGCGACGGTGAGCGTCGTCGTGGCCGCGTTCTATGCCGTCTGCGCGCTGTCGGCCTCGGGCGGCGTGGCCCTGCTGGGACTCGCGGCGGTGCTGAGCCTCCTGGCCGTGCTGGAGGAGGTCCCCTCCGTGGCGCGTGTCGGCGCGGGCGGTGAGCGCTTCGCGCTGGCCGCGTCGCTGTGCGCCGCCGGGGTCCTCGGAATGGCGGTGGTGAAGTGGGACGACGCGCCGCTGCCGCTGCTGCTCGCGGGGACGGGCGCGCTGCCCCTGCTCTGGACGCGCGCCACGCGGCTCCCCTTCCTCGCCGCGCTCGTCGTGCCCTATTCGTTCGTGGGCATCGTCGTGGTGGGCGGCGCGCTGCCCGGCTGGGTCCAGGCGCTGCCCCTGCTGGCACTGGTGCTGGTGCGCGCCGTGGCGCACGTCCCCGTCGTGGCCTCGCTGCTGCTCCGCTCGCGGGAGGAGGCGCCCCGCAACGCGCTGTCGTTGTGGATGCAGGGCTGGCTCGCCGCGGTGACGGTGGCCATGGTCGTCCTGGCGCTCAGCTCGGCCGTGGACCGCACGCCGCTGTACGTGCTGACGGCGTCCGTGGCGCTGATGCCGGGGCCTCTGCCTTTCATCCGGGTGTGCGGCGCCGCGCTGGCGCTGCTTCCGTTCCCGGTGGCCCGGTCCGTTGCCATGGCCTTGTTGCTCGCGGTGGCCATCGCGGAGAGCCACTGGCCAGCGCGCGTTTGGGCCTTCTTCCGCAGCGGGCGGGACGCGGCCCTGCGGCTTGCTTCTGTCGCCACGGCGCTGGTCATGGCGGTGCTGACCGTCATGGATGCTCCCACCCCCGCGAACCTGGGGGTGTTGGCTGGCGTGCTGGCGCTCTCCGCGTTCCTGCTGTCGCACCGGTGGCTGCTCGCGCCCGCGGTCTGGGTGCTGGCGCTGGCGCTGGCGCCCATGGGCGCGGTGGGCCTGGAGGACCTCCTGTTCCGTCGGGATGGGGACGGGCTGTCGAGCTTCATCGTGGCGCTGGGGGCCGCGGCCCTGGCCGCCGTGTGTCAGGTGGGCGCCATCCAGCGCGGGCTCACCCGGGCCTTCGCGAAGGTGTTGCCTCCGCTCGAAGACACCTGGAGCGAGCCGCTGTGGGTGGGCGGCGCTGGCGCCCTGGGCGCGCTGTTGGTGCAGCGCGTGCTGACGTCGTGGACGGGGTCTCTCTCGCTGCCAGCGGCGCTGGTTGGCGTGGCCACGGCCTGTCTGCTGATGGTGGCGCGCGAGCGGTGGATGGCCAACGTGGCCACCGGCTTGTTGGGGATGACGCTCGTCGCGGCCGTGGACCCGCTGTGGTTGCCCGCGATTCTCGGTGGCGTCGGGCTGGCCCTCTGCCTGCTGGGCATGTGGCTGGACACGCGGGAGGTCCGCGTGGGCGCCTCGCTGCACCACGGTGGCTGGGGCTTGTCGCTGCTGTCGCTCACGGCCATTCGGGAGCTGGGGCACGTGGGAATGCCGCTGTCCCTCCTCTTCGCGGTGGGGGCGACGTGGGCGGTGGTGTACCGGCGCCGGGAGCGGGAGCTCCTGGGGTGGTTGGCCTCGCTCGTCGCCGTGCATGGGGTGCTGATTCACCTGGGGGTGGTGTTCTCCAGCGGCCGGGGCGCGGCGTTCCTGCTGCCGTACTTCGGCGCGGGCAGCGCGCTGCTGGCCGCGCTCGCGCTCTTCGTGGCGAGTCCCACGCAGCGCAAGGCCGTGGGCTTTGGCTTCACGGTGGTGGCGCTCCTCGAGGTGGTGACGGGCCTGGCGCTCGTGGATGCGTCCCTGGGCGCGCTGCGTGAGGGGCTCGTCGCGAGCGTGTCACTGGGCGTGCTGCTCATCGCGCTGGTGCGCCGCGCGGCGGTGGAGAAGGACGCGGCGTTCGCCTATCTGGCCCAGGGCGTGCTCGCGTTGGGGTACCTCTCCGTCCGGATGTTGGGGATGGGCGCGACGCTGGTGGCGGGGGACAGCCTGGCGGCCCTGGTGGGCGGTGCGCTGTTCACGGGGCTCTACTTCTTCGTGCAACGCGAGGGCAGCACCCTGGCGTGCTTCCGCGGCCCCGCCGTGCTGGGCGCCTATCTCTTCCCGCTGGCAGGGCTGCTCTCCGCGCCCTGGAGGGACCCGCTGGATGCGGCGGCGCTGCTGGTGGGGCATGCCGCGCACTTCGCCGCGCTGGCGTCACATCCGGCGCGCCGCGGTCTGGCGTCGCTGGTGTCCGTGGTGGCCTTCAACGTGGCGCTGCTCCTGGTGTGGCAGTGGACCGGTTCGGGCGAGGCGCAGTTCTACGTCATCCCCGCGGGGCTCTCGTTGCTCGCGCTGCTGCGCGTGTTCCGGGGCTCCATCGATGCGGACACCTACGCGCGGCTGCGGGCGTTGGCCGTCACGGTCATCTACGTGGCGGGGGCGTGGAAGCCGCTCATGTTCAGCGATGGCAGCGCCATGTTGCTCTGTGTCTTCTTGTGCGTGGTGGGCGTGGCGTTCGGCATCGCGCTGCGCATCCGCTCCTACGTGTATCTGGGCACCGGCTTCCTGGTGACGTGCATCGCCGCCAACCTGGTGCGCTTCGGCATGCGGGACCACCGCATCGCCGCAGCGTCTCTGTTCATCCTGGGACTCATGGTCATTGGTTCCATGGTGATGCTCAGTGCTCATCGCGCCACCCTGCTTCACAGGTATGCACGGGTGCGCGAGCTGCTCGCGACCTGGGAGGGGTGATACCGACAGTTCTTGGCGGACGGCCCAAGAGGTGGTTTTGAATGCGGCCCCTCATGCCGCTCCGCCTCCGACTGCTGTCCGTCATGCCCCTCTGCGCGCTCGTGGGGTGCGCCACCGTGAAGACGCGCGCTCCGGAGCCCGCCGTGAGCGAGGAGGCCGTGACGGTGAGCGCGCCCGCGGCCCGCGTGGACACGGTGCCGGTGACGGCGGTGGAGCTCGGGGCGCCGCCAGTCGCGGTGGAGCCCCGGTGGGTGACGGCGGGTGTCATCGAGGCCACGCTGCGCGCCGCCGAGCAGGTGACGGGCCCGGCGAGCACGTCCGGCCGGTTCTGGGACGTGCTGCTCACGCCGTCGCAGATGGGGCGCTCCATCGTGCAGCGCTCCACGCAACTGGTGGGCATGCGGTCGCTGCGCAAGGTCAGCCGCGCGGTGCCGGATGACTGCTCCGGTTTCGTGCGGCTGGCGTACCGCTCCGCGGGCATCGACCTGGTAGCGCACGGCTTCCTGTCGGGAGAGAACGCCGTCTCCGCCATCTTCCGCCGCGCGGTGGAGGTGGGCTCCGTCCATCACCAGCCGCCGCGTCCGGGAGACCTCGTCTTCTTCCGCGAGACGTACGACCGCAACCGCGATGGTCGCCGCAATGATGGGATGACGCACATCGGGGTGGTGGAGGGCGTGGACTCCCACGGCACCGTCACCTTCATCCACCGGGGCGGCAAGGGCGTGGCGCGGGGACGGCTGAACCTGTCGTTCCCCGCTCGGCACCAGTTGGAGCAGGGTGGGCCCGTGGTGAACGACTTCATCCGCCCCGCGGCGAAGGGCTCGCGTGCGTATCTCGCGGGAGAGCTGTTCGCGGCCTTCGCATCACCGGAGAAGCTGTAACTTTCCAGTGAACGCCCGCACGCTGCGTGGCTTTGAAGATGCGGCACGCTGTTGCGTCATGGGCCGCATGCGACTTGCCCTCTTTATCGGCTGTCTGCTGCTGGCTCCGGGTTGTGTCGTGCACTCGCGCAACCCCCCGCCGAGGCAGCAGCCACGTCCCACGGCCATGACTCACAGAGAAGCGGTGAACCTGGGCTTCAGCCAGTGCCGCGCGCGTGGCTACGAGTGCCGCTTGAAAGACGCCGACCGCAAGGGGCGTGACGTGTGGCGGGTGAAGTTCCACGCGTCCACGCGCAACGCGAAGGGGCACCTGCACCTCGACTTCGACGCGTACTCGCGCAGCCTCCTCCGGGTGGACGAGAAGGTGAAGGCGCGCCGGGACGACTGGGATGACGACCGGCACAAGGGGCGCGGCAAGAAGAAGGGCCACGCGCGGCACCACGACTGAGGAGGCGCCGCGCGGGGAGCGTCAGTCGCGCTTCTTCTTGAGCGACTTGATGGCGCTGGCCGCGGCCTCGTGGCCGCAGTCCTTGCCCCCGAACACGCCCTTCTCCTTGGGCAGCGCGGTGACGCGCTCCAGGGCGGCGATGGCATCCGCATCTCCCAGCCCCGCGAGCCGGTTGGCGGCCAGGGTGCGGATGCCGCAGTCCGGGGCGTTGAGGGACTCGCTGTAGGCGCGGACCAGGTTCACGCCGTCCGCGGCCTTGGCGAACTCCAGGTAGCGCAGCGCGCCCCACTGGCGCGGCGAGTAGGGCGCTTCGGCCAGGTCCTCGTAACGGGCGCGCATGCGCGCCTTCGGGAGCCGCGCCATGGCCCGCTCCAGGACGTTGAGCGGCTCCTTGCCGTAGTCCTCCGCGAGCCCGTCGAGAATCAGCTCCTCCACGTCCCCGACTTCGTCGTCCCTCAGGTTGTTGAGGGCGGACCGCTCGCTGATGTGGTGGCCCTTGAGGTGATGCGCGGCCACGCGCGCGCGGCGCACGGCGGGCAGCTCCTTCTCCTCCGCCGTCGCCCCGTCCAGCAGCACCAGGGCTTCGTCCAGCTTGCCCTCTTGGAGCAGGGAGAAGGCCCGGGTGCCCGGGTTGCTCCGCTGGCCCAGCCACGCGGCGCCACCCGCCAGCAGCACCACCGCGCCGGCGACCATCATGGCTTCGCGCTTGCGGGTGCGCAGGAGCGTGACGGCGCCCTCGGGGACCTTCACGGCTTTGAGCCGCGTCAGCAGGGGCGCGAGCGCGCTCCCCCGTCCGCTCTGCGAGGCGAAGCGGTCGCCGAAGGGAGGGCCCTCCGAGGCGCGCTGGCAGCGGTAGAGCTGGAGCTGCTCCTCGCGGCCGGGCAGGGTGATGGTGCCGCAGGGCTCGGCGACGACCTCGGCGCGGTTGCGCGCCAGGTTCACCGCCTCGGTGAAGGTGACCTCGCCCGCGCTGGCGACGTGCTCCACCGTCTCGACGACCTCCATGGGCTCGCCCATCACCGTGTCGGCGGTGGCGAGCACCTCGCCCGCGTGCAGACAGACGCGCACGTTGAGGCGGTCCACCTCTGGCACCGTCTGGTTGTGGCGCCACAGGCGGTCCTGCATGGCCATGCCACACAGCACGCCCGCGGTGGGGGAGCGGAACACCACCAGCAACGCGTCACCGCGCTTCTGGACGAGCCGGCCGTCGTGCTCCTTCACCAGGGGCATCAGCAGCCGGTCATGCGTCTCCAGCATCCGCGCGTTCTCTTCATGCGTCTGGCGACTGGTGCGCTCGGTGAAGCCCTGGATGTCGGTGAGCATCACCGTGAGGTTCTGCGGCTTCACCACGGGCGCGCCGCCGCCCGTCAACGCGGCCATGCTGCCGGAGACCCTCATCCCGAAGGACGCCGTCCCCGTCCGCGGCGCGGCGGCCATGGGCATGGCGTTCGCGGGCGCGCCGCTGGAGGCCACGCCGAACGCGGCGGTGCCACTGCTCGCCTGGGGCGCGGGGGCGTTGCCCGCGAAGGCCGCCGTGCCCGTCGGGCCCGGGGTGCCTCCCGTGGGGCTCCCCAGGCCGAACACCGAGGTGCCGGAGGAGGGCGTGGCGCCATTTCCCGGCGGCGGGGCATAGGCGGGCGTGCCCAGGCCCGGGGTGAAGGCGGAGAGGGCCGAGTGCGCCGCGGCCAACGCGTCCGCCAGCTCGTGCGCGCTCTGGGGGCGCTTGCTGGGGTCCTTCTCCAACAGGCGCATCACCAGCGACAGCAGGCCCACATAGCGCGACAACGTGGGGGCCGCGCGGTCCAGCGGGAGCGGCGCGGCGGAGGCGTGCTGCGAGAGGAAGTTTCTCGGCAGGGGGCCGTCGAAGGGCAGCCGCCCGGACAGCACGCGGTAGATCAGCACGCCGAAGGAGTACAGGTCGCTGCGCGTGTCCACCTTCGCGCCCACGGCCTGCTCCGGTGAAAGGTATTCGGGCGTCCCCAGCACCACGCCCACCTGGCTGACGCTGCTGGAGGCGTCCGGCTCCACCAGCCGGGCGATGCCGAAGTCCAGGAGCCGGGCCTGCTCGCCCCGGGCGCTCTTGGAGATGAAGACGTTCTCCGGCTTCAGGTCGCGGTGGATGATGCCCTTGTCGTGGATGGCGGCCAGTCCCTCCGCCAACTGCTGAAGCAGCGGCAGCCCGCGGCCGGGGGCCATGGGGCCGGGGGTGAGGACGTCGTACAAGCTCTCACCCTCGACGAACTCCATGACGAGGCAGGCGTGGTCGCCGGACTCACCAAAGTCGACGATGCGCACCACGGCGGGGTGCTCGACGGCGGAGAGGAGGCGGGCCTCGCGCTTGAAGCGCTCCGCCATGCCGGCCTGGGCGTGGAGGTCGTGGTGCAGGACCTTGATGGCCACCTTGCGGCCCAGGGAGACCTGTTCACCCAGGTAGACCTCTCCCATGCCGCCTGAGCCCAGCGGACGGAGAACCCGGAAGCGACCGTCGAGGACAAGGGAGTCAGGGGCCAACACGCGGGGCGCATCTTGTCCGACTTCGCCGCGGGGCGCAGCCCGTTCCTTCACGCCGGGGGCAGGCAGCCATCACGTCTCGTTGCTTGCCCCACAAGCGGGGGTTTGCCAGAAATTTCGAGGGCTTGGCCCCCGTGCTAACGTCCCTGCTCCCGCGATGGCCACCGAAAGCGATTCTCCCAAGCCCGCCACGGCGCTCGATGCGCGCGCCGCCGCCCCCGAACTGCGCCTGCTGGACCGCAGGGCGTTCGTGGGCTTCCCGGCGCTGGAAGTCCTGCCGGGCCTGCGCGTCTCCGACTTCGCGCTGCAGATTCCGGACGTCAGCTTCCCCTTCAACGTCAGCGCCGGCGCCACGCGCTACCAGCGCAAGAAGCTGCTCTTCGGCTTCCTCGAGCTGTCCGTCGACGCGGACCTGGTGACGCGCCGGGTGGCCGAGCTGGCCGGGCGTCTGGCGGGCATCGAGGAGCTCCGGCTTCACTTCCGCCCTGGCTACCTCGAAGGCCAGGGCCGGCTGCCCGCGCCGGAGCGCACGCCCTTCACGTTCAAGGTGGCGTTCGACGCGGATGGGGAGCGGCTCGCCGTCTACCTTTACGACGTGCGCCTCTACGGCTTCTCCTCCACGCCGTCCGTGCAGGTCCCCGGGCTCCTGTCCGCGGCCGTGGGCGCGCTCGCGTTGGTGCCCGACGTGGAGGTGCGTGGGGCCACCGGGTTCTCCACGCGCGTGCTGCCCGCGCTGTGCCAGCTCGCGGCGGTGAGCCGTGGGTACAAGATGCCGATGCTGGACACCGCGCGCCTGTCGGCCGCGGAGGTCTCCAGCACGGGGCTGCGGCTGCGCTTCTCAGCGGGCGGCCTGCCCCCGCCGTCGCCTCCGGACGAGGAGCTGCTGCTGGCCTTGGAGGGCGCGCGCGCCTTCGCGGACGCGGAGGGGCTCATCGCGCAGGGCCGTCTGGCCGAGGCCCGTCAGGCGTATCTCCAGGCCGGTGACGCGCAGGACGCGCACCCCTTCGCCGCCGAGCGGCTGCTGTCACTGATGGTGGCGGACCCGCAGGCGCATGACCTGGCGCTGGACGTGGCCGCGACGCTGCAACGCCGTCGCGACCGCAGCCCCGCCGCGCTCTGGGGCGAGGCCGTGGTGCGCGAGCGCCGGGGGGAGGGTGCCCGCGCCGCCGAGCGCTACCTGGCGCTGTGCGCGCTCGCTCGCCGGACCTCGGAGGAGGCCGCGGCCTTCTTCGCCGCCGAGGCCGCCGCCCGCTGCTCGCGCGACACCGCGCCGCAAGTGGCGGTGAAGGCGCTGCACGAGCTGCTGGGGCTCAAGCCCGACCACCTGCCTTCGCTCAAGGCGCTGGCGCGCGCCTCGGACCAGGCGAGGGACCGCGCGGGCGCGGTGCGTGCGTACCGCCGGCTCGCGGCGCTGGCCCGGGACCCCGCCGAGGCCGCCGACGCGCACGTGCATCTGGCGCGGCTGTGCGCGCAGACCGAGGACGACATCGCCGGCGCGCGGCTGCACTGCGAGGCCGCGCTGCGGCTGGCACCGGACCATCCGGACGCGCTGCTGCTGCTGGGCGAGCTGTGCCACCGCGGCGGGGAACACCTGCGCGCGCTGAAGGCCCTGGACCGGCTGCGTGAGGTGGCCATGGGCCGCCACGAGCTGGACCGGGTGGGCCACGCCGACCTGATGGCCGGCCGCGTGTGGGACGAAGGCCTGAAGCAGCCGGAGAACGCGCTGCTGCGCTTCCGCGAGGCGGTGTCGCTGCTGCCCGGTGAGCCGGAGCCGCTGTTCGCCGCCGCGCGGGTGGCGGAGGGACTGGGCCGGCTGCAGGAGGCGCTCGCGGGCTACCAGCAGGCGCTGGAGCTGGCCGGCCCCGCTCCGCGTTCGGAAGGGGTGCGGCACGCGGCGCACGCGAGTCACCACGCCCTGGCGCGGCTGTACCGCACGCGGCTGGGCGACCCGGCGCGCGCGCGGGAGCACCTGGAGTCCGCGCTGGCGTTGGACCCGCGCGACGCGGTGGCGCTGGAGGAGCTGATTCCTTACTTCCGCGCCACGGGCCGCTCGCAGGAGCTGGCCGAGGCGCTGGAGAAGGCCGCGGCGCTCCAGGAGGCGCCGGGCAAGCGCGCGGCGGCCTGGGCCGAGGCCGGCGAGCTGTACCGGGGCAAGCTGCAGCAGCCCGAGAAGGCGGAGCGGCTGCTCCTGCTGGCCCTGGAGGCGGACGGCGACCACCGGGCCGCGTTGGAGTCGCTGCTGGCGCTGGCGGAGGCCCGCCGGGATGGGGCGCTGCTGACGCGCTGCCTGTCCTCGCTGGCGCGGATGTCCACGGACCTGAAGGAGCGGGCGCAGAAGTACCGCCGCCTCGCGGTGGCCGCGCGCGACCTCGCCTTCGATTTGGACCTGGCCGTCCACGCGCTCCAGGAAGTGCTGCGCGCGGAGCCGGATGACCTGCCCGCGCTGGGCGAGCTGTGCGCCTTGCAGCGCAAGCGCGCCGACATGGCGGGGCTGGCCGACGCGTTGGAGGTTCGCGCGCGGGTGGCCGAGGCGCAGGGCGACAAGCGGCTCGCGGCGGCGGCGCTGCGCGAGCTGGCCGGGGTGTTGGAGGCGCGGCTGGGCCGCGTGGGCGACGCGCTGGTGGCGCTGGAGAAGGCCGCGCGGCTGGCGCCGGACGCCGCCGTGCTGCTGGACCTGGCGGACCTGTCGCTGCGCTGCGAGCGCCCGGAGCACGCCCGGCGCGCCCTGGAGACGCTGCTGTCCACGCTGCCGCGCACGGCGGCGCCGGAGAAGCTGGCGGACGTGCGCTCGCGGCTGGGGCGCGCGTGCGAGATGTTGGGCGACCGCGAGGGCGCCATCGCCGCCTATGCGCAGGCCTTCCCGCTGCGCCGGTTGGACGATGCCCTGTCCGCGCGCCTGGAGGCGCTCTACACCGAGGCGGGCGAGTCGCAGGCGCTGGCGGAGCTGTGGGCCAGCCGCGCCCAGGCGCTGATGGGCGCCGACCGCGCCGAGGAGGCCGCGCCGCTGTTCCTGCAGAGCGCCCGCGCGCTGCTGGAGCGGGACGAGAAGGCCGCCGCGCTGATGCGCCTGACGGCCGCGCTGGAGGCGAGCCCCGAGGGGCCGCTGGCGGCCGAGGTCCTGGAGTCGCTGGCCGAGCTGGAGCTGGAGCGGGGCGAGAAGCTGGAGGCCGCGCGCCTGTACGCGCGCCGCGCCGCGCTGGTGCCAGAGGCTCGCGCCGGGGCGAAGCTGCTCTTCCGCGCGTCGCTGCTCGCCGCGGGCACCAGCCGCGAGGAGGCCTTCCTCGCCGACGCGCTGGAGCGCGACGCCACGTTCGCGCCCGCGCGGCAGCGCCGGGGTGAGCTGCGCCTGCCCACGGACGCCCGCGCCGCGCTGGAAGACTTCGAGGCCGTGCTGGCCCTGCCTCCCGCGGACAGCGACGCCCCGCGCGAGACGGAGCGGGTGGCCCTGACGCGCAAGGCGGCCACCGCGGCGGTGCGCGCCAGCCGCACGGACGCCGCCCGCCGCCTGCTGGCCGAGTACTGCGCCCGCGCGCCCGAGGACCTGGAGGCGCGGGTGGAGCTGGCCTCGCTGCACCGCAAGGCGGGCGCTCGCGAGGCGCTGGCGGACCTGCTGGTGGAGCTGTGGCCGCGTCTGGCGGGGGAGCCGCGCCGCGCCGCGCGCCGTGAGCTGGCCGAGCTGTCGCTGGGGCTGGGCCGCGCGAACACCGCGGTGGACGCGCTGCGCAGCCTGCGCCTGGAAGAGCCGCACGACACCTGGGCGGCCCAGGCGCTGCTGGACCTGCTGCCCCCGCCGGGCACGGGCACGCCGGAAGAGGAGTCGGAGCGGCTGGAGCTGCTGAGCACGCTCGTGGCCGCCGCGTCGGGCGAGGCGCGCGCGGAGCTGCTGGCCCGCCGCGCCGTGCTCCACCGCGCCGCGGGCCGCGTGGCCTCCGCGCGCGACGACTTCTCGGAGGCCGCGAAGGGCTCGCGCCGTCCCGCGTCGCTGCTGCTCGCGCTGACGGAGCTGGCGCGCGAGACGGGCGACGAGGCCGCGGAGCTGGAGGTCTGGCGCCGCGCGGTGTCCGCCGACGCGAACCTCGCCACGCGCGCGCGGGAGCGGCTGCTGTCCCTGGCCTCCCTGCTGGTGGAGAAGGACGAGCGCGTCCTCGCCCGCGAGGCCCTGAGCGCCGCCATCGGCCTGGAGCCGCCCGCGGCGGAGCGGTGTGACGCCTTCTTCGTGCTCGCCGAGCTGGCGCGCCGCGATGGCAGGCCCGACGACGAGGCCGCCGCGCTCGCGGAGGCGGCGCTTCAGGGCCCCACGCCTCGTCGCGTGGAGGCGCTGCTCGCGCGCGCCACGCTGCTGGAGTCCGGTGGCCGGCTGGAAGACGCGGGGCAGAGCCTGGAGTCGGCGCTCGCCCTGGCGCCTCGGCACGTTCAAGCCACCACGGCGCTCCAGCGCGTGCTGCGGGCCCGCGAGGACTGGGCCGCGCTGGCCGAGCTGCTGTCCACCGAGGCGCCGCACGTCCCGCCCTCCGAGGCGGCCGCGCTGTACGCGGAGCTGGCGGGCCTCTACCTGGACCGCCTGGCGCAGCCGGTGCCCGCCGAGGCCGCGCTGCGGCAGGCGCTGCGCCTGGCGCCGTCCGACGCGGCCGTGCGCCGCCGGTTGGTGTCGCTGGTCGCGGAGCGCGGTGAGCTGCGGGAGGCCGCGGCGCTGCTGGAGACGGCGGCGGAGAGCGCCACGCCCCAGGACGCCGCGCTGCTGCTGCGCGAGGGCGCGGGTTACGCCCACGGCGCGCATGACCTGGACCGCGCGCTGAAGCTGGCGCGCAAGGCCCACGCGCTCGTGCCCGCCCAGGGCGCGGAGCTGGCCTCGCTGGCGGAGCTGCTCTACCTGCGCGGCGCCGTCATCGAAGCGCTGCCGCTTCAGGACGCGCTCGCTTCCGCCGCGGACTTCCGCGGCGCGCCCGAGGCCGCGGAGACCACGTGGCTGCGGCTGGCGGAGCTGGCCGAGCAGGCGGGGGAGTCGAAGCGCGCGGTGGCCGCGTACCGGAAGCTGCTCGTCGAGCGGCCCCTGTGCGAGCCCGCGGTGCTGCGGCTCGCCGCGTTGCTGGAGAAGGACGACCCGCGCGGCGCCTTCGAGGTGCGCGTCACGCACGCGCACGCGCTGGCGCCGTCCGAGGACACCGTGCGGCGGCTCGTCGAGCTGGCGGCGCGGGCCCGTGAGGTGCTCGCGGACGCGGGCGTGGCGGCCTCGCTGCTGTCGCGCGCGGCGTCGATGGCCTCGGAGCCCTTGCCGCTGCGGCGCCGGCTCGCGGCCCTGCACCGGGAGACGGGCCGGACGGTGGAGCTGCTCGCCGAGCTGCGCCAGGTGGCCTCGCTGAGCCTCCAGGCGGGAGCCCAGGAGGACGCGCTCGCGGCGTATCAGGAGGAGGCCCGGCTCGCGGTCGACCTGGGCCGCGCGGACGACGCGCTGCGGGCGCTCGCGGATGCTCGGGACTTGCTGGAGGCGCAAGGCCAGCACGCCGAGGCCGCCGCGTGTGAGCGCTACCGCGCGAAGCTGCTGCGCGACGTGAAGCTGGACCCCGCCGCCGCGGAGGCCGCGCTGGAGCGCGCGTTCGCCCTGGCGGTGGACCTGGGGACGGCGAAGCTCGGCGCGGCCCTGGCCGAGCGCCGCGACGACGCGGCGGCGGAGGCCCTCTGGCTGGAGCGCGCGCTGCCGCTGCTGGAGGAGGGGCGTGAGGCCGCGACCGTGCTGCTGCGGCTGGCGCGGCTCCACCTGGGCGTCCTGTCGGATGTCGAGAAGGCCGAGGCGTTGCTGCGCTCGGCGCTGCACAAGGACCGGGCGCTGACGGAGGCCGAGGGGCTGCTGGAGAAGCTCCTGGAGGACGACGGTCGTCTGGGAGAGCTCGCGGCCTGGTACGAGGAGTGCGCCGAGGGCGAGCCGGACACGGAGCGCCGCGCGGAGCTGTTCCTGCGTGCCGCCGTGCTGTACCGGGACCGGGCCGGGCGCCCGGATGCCGCCGCCGCCGCGTTCATCGCCGCGCGCGCCGCGCGTCCGGATGACCTGGAGCTCACCGCGCAAGCGGCGGAGCTGCTGCACGAGGTGAAGCGCCACGCGGACGCCGCGGAGTTCGACGCGGTGTTGCTGGAGGCCGACCCGTTCCGCGAACCTGTCTTCGGCCGTCACCTCGCGTTCCTGGAGGAGGCCGAGGACCACCAGGCGCTCGCGGAGCTGATGCTGCGAAGGGCGCAGCGTCAGGAGGCCGTGGCCGCCGCGGAGAGCTACCTCGCCGCCGCCCGCGCCTTCCGTGCCGCCGGCGCCCGGGAGCGGGCGCTGCTGTGCGAGGACCAGGCCTTCGAGCTGAGCCCCGCGAGCGCGGAGGCGTTCGAGCGCGTGCGGGAGCGCGCGGCGGGGGACGTGCGCCGGCTCGCGGAGCTGCTGTCCCAGCGCGCGGCGGCCCTGTCCGCGCAGGACGCGCTGCCGCTGCTGCGTGAGCGCGCCACCCGCCTGCTGGACGCGGGGGAGGCGCTGCTGGCCGCGGAGGCCTTCGACGAATACCTCGCGATGGCGGGGGATGACGTGGACGCCCTGTCCGCGCGCGCCGAGCTGGCCGCGAAGGGCGGCGGCCCCGTCGCCGCGCGCCCGTACGACCGCCGCCTGCTGGACGTGGGCGGAGACGCGCTGCCGGTGCCGGTGCGCACGCGGACCTGGCTGCGGCTGGGGCACGCCTCGCTCGGTTCGGGCGCGTTCCACGACGCGGCGGACGCCTTCGAGGCCGTCGTGTCGCTGGAGCCCGAGGGCGAGCGCGGACAAGAGGCGCTGTCGCTCCTGGCCGAGGTCCACTCGCGCACGGGCAACGCGCCGGGCCTCTACCGGGCGTCGCTCCAACTGGCGCGCAAGGCGGAGGACACCGCCACCGCCGAGGTGCTCTACCGCCGCGCGGCGGACCTCTTCGACGACCCGAAGGACGCCATCGACGCGCTGCTGCCCCTGGCGCGGCTGCGTCCCGCCGACGCCTCCGTCATCGACCGGGCGGTGGCGGGTCTGCACGCGCTGGGACGTCACGGCGACCTGCTGGACGTGTACGCCGCGGGCGCGGAGGCGGCGGGTGGCCGCCGGGCGGCGGAGCTGCTCCTGGCCGCCGCGTCCGTGGCGTCCAGCTCGCTGGCGGACGAGGACGCGGCGTGGACGCTCACCCAGCGCGCCGCGGAGGCCGCGCCGGAAGACCTCACGGCGCTCCAGGCGCTGGTGGAGGGGCTGCGGCAGCGCTCCGAGCCCACGCGTCTCCTGGAGGCGCTGGAGCGCTGGGTGCCTCGCGTGGAGGACGCGGACGAGGCCGCCGTGCTGCGGCTGGAGCTGGCCGGGCTCGCGCGTGACGCGGGTCGCGAGGAGGTCGCGCGCGAGGCGCTGGAGTCGGTGGCCGCCCGCGGCGCCTCGGGCGCCGGTTACGCGGACGCGCTGGAGGCCCTGGAGCCGCTGCTGAAGGACGCCCCCGCGCGCCGGGCCGAGGTGCAGGTGGCCCGCGCGGAGCTGACCTCCGGCCGCGAGCGGCAGGCGCTGCTCCTGTCGGCCGCGCGAGGCTTCGAGGCGGCGGGCCAGCTCCCCGACGCGTTGAAGGCGGCGAAGGACGCGGCGGCCGTGGAGCCGGACGTCGACGCCGCCCTGCGCGTGGCCCACCTGCACCGCGCGTCGGGAGACACGCCGCGCGCGGCCCGGGCGCTGCTCCAGGCCGCGCGGCTGGCCGCGCCCGAGGAGCGGCCCCCGTTGCTGCTGGAGGCCGCGGGCCTCTGGGAGAAGGCGGGAGAGCACGGCGAGGCGCTGGAGGTGTTCGAGCGCATCGCCGCCGAGGCGCCGGACATGCTCGCGCCGTCGGAGCTGGCGGAGCGTTTCGGCCGGCTGGGCGCCTTCACCCGCGCGTTGGAAGTGGGCTTCGCGCCCGCCATGGCCGCGGGAGAGCTGACGGACGCGCTGGCCATGGCCGCGCAGGCCGGCGACACGGCGCGCACGCGCGAGGCCTTGTGGGCCCTGGCCGCCCTGGCGGACGCGGACCCCGCGCACGCCGCCGCGCTGGCGGACGGCCTGCGCGCCGAGCAGGACGCGGAGGGGCTGCTGGAACTCGCGGGCCTGTCCGCCGCGCGCGACGCCGCGTTCGCCGGCACGCTGCGGGACGAGGTGCTGCGTTCGGCCTCCGCTCCGGTGCTGCCGCGCCTGCGCGCGCTGGAGGAGCTGGCGCCCGAGCCCGGCTTCGCGGCCCGGCTCACGCTGTTGCTGCCGGGGCTGGAGCAGCTCCCGGAGGCGCTGGCGGAGGCGGTGCTGGCGCACGTGCAAGCCCAGCCGGTGACGGTGCGGGTGGAAGCGCTCGCGATGGCCGCGGAGGGCTGGCCCGCCCGGCGCAAGGCGCTGCTGCGCGAGCGTCACGGGCTGGAGCTGGAGCTGGGCCGCTTCGAGGCCTGCGTGCGCACGCTGTCGCAGCTCGTCGAGGTGGAGCCGGACGCGGGCGCTCGCGCCGTCCTGCACCTGGAGCGCGGTGAGCTGCTCCTCAGCCCGCTGGAGCAACTGCCAGAGGCGCGCGCGGCCTTCGAGCAGGCCCTGGTGGAGGACCCCGCGCAGCTCCACTCGCTGCGGCACCTGCTCTCGCTGGTGGACCTGGTCGAGGAGCCCGCCGTCTTCGTGTCGCTGGTGGAGCGCGTGGAGCAGGCCGCCGGTGGCGAGTCCACGGACCTGTACCGCGAGCGGCTGGCGGACGCCTACGAAGCCCTGGGCATGGTGGGGGACGCCGCCGCGCAGTTGGAGCGCCTGCCGGAGACCGACGACCGCCTGGCCCGCCGCGCGCGGTTGGCGGAGGAGCGCGGACTCACGGGCGAGGCGCTGCGCCTGCGCGAGCGGCTCACCAACGAGCCCGCGGTGCTGGAGGCCATCCTCCGAGGCTACCTGGACGCGCAGCTCGTGTCCCCGGCGGCCCGGCTCGCCGCGCGCCTCTTCGACGCGGGGACGCTGTCTTCCGAAGTCACGCGCCTGGCCGTCGAGCACCTCTCCGCGGTGCCCGAAGGCGTGGCCCTGGCCGCGCGCATCTGGCCGAGCCTGCTCCGCGAGCATCCGCTGGACGTGGACGGATGGACGCTCTACGCCGAGTCCTTGAGGGCCCTGAACCGGACCGAGGACTCGCAGCGGGCGGATGGCATCGGCGCGGCGCTGTCGTCCAGCGACGCGGCGGCGCCTCAGTCGTCCGTGTCGGCGCTGCCCGCCATCCCCGCTGGCTTCGAGCATCCGGTGCCGCCGGGCGCGGTGCCCGTCACGGCGGAGCGGCTGCCCCGGCTCGCCGCCGCCCTGCGGCCCATTCTGTCCTCGCTGGGCGCGGGCGCGATGCAGTTGCTGGTGGACCCGGTGGGTGGAGTCGAGGCGTACCTGGCCCGCGGCGACGTGCTCGTGCTGGGCGCCGGCGCGCTGTCCTGCTTCGGCGCGTCCGAGCTGAGCTACCTGTGCGCGCTGGCCCTGGCCCTGGGCGAGGACGGCGTCCAGTTGGCGCGGCCCGGCCCGGTGAAGGGGCTGGACGCGGCGGCGGTGGTGGCCTTCCGCGCCGTGCCGGCCTCGTTGGCGGCGGGGCGCGTCCTGGCGCGGCTCGACGCCGTGGTGCGGGGTGGGGACCCGGCGCAGGTGGATGTAGGCGAGGTGCTTGCCCGGGGGGACACCTTCCGCGCGCTGGCCCTTTGCGTGCTGGACGGCGTCTAGCCGTGTAGCGTGGCCGCGCCATGCACGTGAAGCGTCTTGCTCTCGCCGTCCTGCCCATCGCGGCCGTCGCCGTGGCGATGGCCTGCTATTCCGAGCCGGTGTACCCGGGTGACCAGGTGCTCGGCTCCTTCCGCTTCGAGGCCCGCATCGACGCCGCGCGCACCACGTGCGACGCCTCGGTGCCGGACTTCGCGCAAGTGAACGACGCGGGGGTGTTCCTCTTCGAGGGCACCTTCTCGCGCGACACGGACGCGGGCTCGGGCTTCTTCACCGTCCAGGGGTACTCGCGCGACGCGGGCTACGACGGGCAGGTGGCCACGTCCACGCTGCGGGCCGTCGCGCGCCGCGCCTCGTGTGGCACCGGGTGTGAGGACTCGGCCATCGAGGAGACGCTGAAGGTGACGCTCTTCAGCGACAGCCAGGCGCGCAACCTCAACCGGGACTGCCGCCAGTTCGACGGGGGGCTCCCCGACGGCTCGGTGCCGGGGCCCACGGAGAACGGCTACGACGTGTCGCTGGCGTGCGGCTCGCTCACGGACATCTTCCTGCCGGGCACCCGCAACTGCAATTGCCAGCCGACGACCTGCACGACGGTGTACACCCTCCAGGGAGAGCGGAGGGATTGATGGTGAAGCGCGCGGTGGTGTTGATTTCGGGCGGGCTGGACTCGACGACGTGCCTGGCCATGGCCAAGGCGAAGGGCTTCGAGCCCGTCTGTCTCGCGGTGGCCTACGGCCAGCGGCACGCGGTGGAGCTGGAGCAGGCGAAGAAGGTGTCCGCCGCCATGGGCGTGACGGACTTCCGGGTGGTGTCCATCGACCTGCGGCAGGTGGGCGGCTCCGCGCTGACGGCGGACATTGAAGTGCCCAAGGACCGGCCCGCGGACGAGATGAGCCACGGCATCCCCGTGACGTACGTGCCCGCGCGCAACGCGCTGTTCCTCTCGCTGGCGCTGGGGCTGGCGGAGGTGGTGGGCAGCACGGACATCTACATCGGCGTCAACGCGGTGGACTACAGCGGCTATCCGGATTGCCGGCCGGAGTTCATCCGCTCCTTCGAAGCCATGGCCAACCTGGCCACCAAGGCCGGCGTGGAGGGCGCGCGCTTCACCGTGCACGCGCCGCTGTCCGGCCTGACGAAGGCGGACATCATCCGCGAGGGCGTGAAGCTGGGCGTGGACTACGGGCTGACGCACTCCTGCTACGACCCGGATGCCCAGGGCCGCGCGTGTGGCCGCTGCGACAGCTGCCTGCTGCGCAAGAAGGGCTTCGAGGAGGCCGGCGTGCCGGACCCCACGCGCTACACGGAGTCCGCATGACGTCGCGCGCGCGTTGGGGTGGGGCCGTCGCGCTGGTGCTGGCCTCCAGCCCGGCGCTCGCCGAGGACGCGGGGACGCCGAAGGCCGCCGCTTCGCTGGTGGACGCCACCACGGTGGTGGCGGACCTGGTCGTCGACCTGCGCTACGCGACGGAGGACAACTTCCTCAAGCGCAAGGTGTACCCGGACAGCGCGCGGTGCCTGCTGCTGCCCGAGTCGGCGCAGCGACTGAAGAAGGCCGCGGACGCGCTGCGCGCGAAGGGCTACCGGCTGAAGGTGTACGACTGCTACCGGCCGCGCGCGGTGCAGTGGGAGATGTGGAAGATCATGCCGGTGCCTGGCTACGTGGCCAACCCGCGCACGGGCTCGAACCACAACCGGGGTGGGGCGGTGGACCTCACGCTGACGACGTTGGAGGGCCAGGAGGTGGAGATGCCCACCCCCTTCGACACCTTCAGCCCGGCCGCGCACCACGGCTACGCGGGGGGCACCGAGGCCTCCCGCAAGCACCGCGAAATCCTGCGCGAGGCCATGGAAGGCGTGGGCTTCAAGCGCAACCGCATGGAGTGGTGGCACTACGACTTGCCGGACGCGAAGAAGCGGCCGGTGCTGGACGTGCCGTTTCCTCCCCCATGACATGATGAAACCATGATGAACGGCGGGCCCGCGTGCGGCACGCTGTGAGGACCTCCCAGCAGCGGCCACGGCGCGCGTGGCCCGGGATGGCGCCCACGATGAAGCCCGCCTTCTTCCAAGTCCTCTGTGCCCTCTGCCTGCTGCTGGCCGCGCCCGTGCTGGCGTCAGGGGGGCGACCCCAAGGCCTCAGCGCCTTCGGCGTCGTCGTGCGCGCGGGGGACCGGACGCCTCTCTCGGGGGTGAGCGTCGTCGCCACCTCGCCCGCCCTGGCGGCGCCGCGCACCACGGTGACGAACGTGGATGGGGGCTATGGGTTCTCGAACCTGCCGGAGGGCGTCTACTCGCTCCGCTTCGAGAAGGAGTCCTTCCAGCCCTTCGTTCGAACGGACCTCACGGTGACGCCCGGCAAGGAGGTGCGCGTGGACGCGGCGCTCGCTCCTGCCGCGCCGTCCCAGCCCCTCGTCCTGGCGCAGCCCCTGGACGATGACCGCGAGCGGGCGCCCGCGTGGACCTTGCAGCACCTGCCCGTGCTCGTGCCGGAGGGTTCCTGGCAGGCCCTGTATCGCGCGTCATTGGGCAAGCCCGTCTTTGGCCTCGAGACGCGGGGCTTCGGGGTGAACCCCACCATCGACACGGAGGAGTCGCGCGTCTCGGAGTATCCCGTGGCCGCAGACACCCGCGTCTACGCGGCGGCGCGCGACTACTTGTCACGCGACATCCTGCCCGGTGAAGGCGTGGTGCGGACCGAGGGCTTCATCAACAGCTTCGAGCTGGGGAACGAAGGCGAGCCGTACGGTCCCTTCCTGCTCCACGTCGAAGGCTTTCCGTCGCCCAGTCGCAAGGGCTACCACGTGGTCCGCGTCACCGTGACGGCCCGCGAGGCGGTTCGCGAGGTGGGTGTCCAACTGGAGTTCAACCGGAAGGCGGTCGCCCGGTACCGGTTGGTGGGCTACGAGTACCTGTCCCCGTCTCCGGAGCCGCTCGGGAGTGGCGAGGCGCTGAAGATGTTCCCGCTGGAGGCGGGCCAGTCCATCACCGCCATTCACGAGGTGAAGGTGCAGGGGCCCTCCATCGCGTTCGGGGTGCTCCGGGTCCGCTATGAGCAGGGCACCTCCACCAGCTGGCGGCGCGTGCAGATGTTGATGCCGTCCAGCACGCTGCGTCCGGAGTACAGCCGGGCCGCGGCCTCCACGCGCCTGGCCTACGTGGCCTCCGCGTTCGCGGAGAAGCTGCGGGGCTCCTTCTGGACGCGCACGCTGGACTGGCCCCGGCTGCTGACGTTGTGGGAGGGCATCGGTGAACCGCTGCGGGGCCGCAAGGACGTGGTGGAGCTGGGCGCGCTCATCCGCAAGGCGCAGGCGCTGGACACGCGCAAGGAGCGCTTCGAGCGGCTCATGCCCTCCGGAAGCTCGGACTTCGACGACGTGCCCTCCCTGGGGAACTGAGCCGCGCCCATGCTCCGCCGGCTCCTGCCCACACTCATCGCGCTGCTGCTGGGCTTCGTCGGGTTGGCCTGGGGCCTGGGCTATCTCCAGCGCATCTTCGCGGCCGAGCGGGACGACGCGCAGGCCTCGCTCGACTCGCGCCGGGAGGCGCTGGAGCAGTACGCCCAGGCGTCCCTGGCCCAGTCGCTGAGGGACCGGTTGGAGGCGGCCCGCGCCGCGCTGGAGACCGCCGCGCAGGACCCGCTCGCTCCCGCCGCGGGCCTCTACCTGCGCGAGCGCGGCACGCAGCTCCTGCCCCGGCTGGCCCTTTATGACACGGAGGACGTCGCCCCCGCGAAGGCCCGTTACGCGGGCCTTCGCGCCGGAACGGAGCGGGCGGACGAAGTGGAAGACCCCTGGGCGGAGCGGCTCGCGTTGATTCGCGAGGTCGACCGGGCGCTGGCCCGAGGTGACCGCCGCGCGTCCACCGTGGCGCTGATGGCGCTGCTCCAACACCGCTCACAGTACGTCCTGGCCTCCACGCGCGACGTGCCCGGCGTCCTGGTGGTCCTGGAGTCACTGGCGGAGCGCGGCGACCCCGTGCCGCAGTTGATGCACTCGCTGGTGCGCGATGGGCTGGCGGACGGACGGAGCGGCCGGTTGGATGGCCTCCAGCGCTTGCTGCTCCTGCGCCGCTCGCGCTTCACGCAGGAGGACTTCGCCTTCCTCCACGAGCGCATCGTGGCGCTCTCCAAGAAGGTGGGGGTGCCCGTGGCCGACTTCGAGGCCCGCGCCGCCGAGCTCGCCGCCGAGCCGCTGCCATTGCCTGAATCCCTGTCGGGGCCCGTGTTGGTGCGCAGCGGTTGGTACCTGGAGCCGCGCGGCGGCAGCCACGTGCGAGGCGTGGCGGTGGACGCGGGCGCGCTGCTCCAAGCCCTCACGCAGGAGATGCGGGAGCGCGGGCTGCTCGAATCCGACGGACAGGTGCGGCTGCTGGAGGACGCGGAGGTGCTTCCGCTGGAGGACCTGCCGCTGTCCGTGGACACGCCAGAGTGGGCGCGGGCGCAGGGCGCGCTGGAGCGGCGCTACCGGCTGAAGACGGGCATGGTGGCGCTGTGCGCGGTGTTGGCCCTGGGCATCGCAGCGTTGGCCTTCGTGGCGCAGCAGCGCAAGCTGCGCTTCGTCGAACTCAAGAGCGACTTCGTGGCCACGGTGTCGCACGAGCTGCGCACGCCCCTGGCCTCCATCCGGCTCTTGGCGGAGACGCTGGAGTGGCGTCTGGCGGAGGGCACGGACGCGCGTGACTACCCGTCGCGCATCGTCCGCGAGGCGGACGGGCTGGGCTTCCTGGTGGAGAACCTGCTGTCCTTCAACCGCATCGACAAGGGCCGTTGGGAGCCCCGGCTGGAGCCGGTGCGCCTGGACGAGCTGGTGGCCCAACTGCGCCGGGATTGGGAGTCCGGGTCCAAGGTGCCCGTGGAGTGGGAGGTGGACGTGGGCGAGCGCACCCTGCACGCGGATGGGCAGCTCCTGCGGCTCTTGCTCTCCAACCTCGCGCGCAATGCCTGTGCCTACAACACGCGCAGCCCGGTGCGCCTGCGGGTGGAGGCGCTGGACGACGGCCGGGTGCGCTTCTCCGACAACGGCGTGGGCATTCCCCGGGCGCAGTGGGAGCGCGCCTTCGAGGAGTTCGTGCGCCTCCCCGGTCAGGGCGTCAATGCCCCTGGCAGCGGCCTGGGACTGGCCCTCTGTCGCCGCATCATGCGCGTCCACGGCGGCACGCTGCACGTGGCCGCCTCCAGTCCCGAGGGCACCACCTTCGAGCTTCGCTTCCCCACACGGTGACGACATGACCTCATCCATTCCGGCGCTGCTCCTGGTGGAGGACGACGCCAACCTGCGGCTGGCGCTGCGCGACAACCTGGAGAATCAAGGCGGCTACCGGGTGGAGGAGGCCACCTGCGTGCGCGAGGCGCGCGAGCACCTGGTCCGCGGCGACTTCCAGCTCATCCTGCTGGACGTGATGCTGCCGGATGGTGATGGCTACAGCCTGTGTCGCGCGCTCCGCGAGGAGGGCGTGACGACCCCCGTGTTGATGCTCACCGCGCGCACCCTGGAGGACGACGTGGTGCGCGGCTTCGAGTCCGGCGCCCAGGACTACCTGGGCAAGCCCTACCGGCTGCGCGAGCTGCTGGCGCGCGTGGGCGCGTTGGTTCGCCGCTCGGGCGCGGCGCCCGTGAAGGGGCTGCGCTTCGCGGGCTACCGCGTGGACCTGGACCGCCGCAAGGTGGAGACCCCCGCGGGCGCGCCAGTGGAGCTGACGCGCAAGGAGTTCGACCTGCTCGCCTTCCTGGTGAAGGAGCGTGAGCGCGTGCTGCGCCGGGACGAAATCCTCGACGCGGTGTGGGGCCGCGACGTCGTCGTGGACCCGCACACCGTGGACAACTTCGTCTCCAGCCTGAAGAAGAAGCTGGGGTGGAACAGCGCGTCTCGCTTCGCCATCCAGACGGTGCGCGGCGTGGGCTACCGCATGGAAATCGAAGCGGCCTGACGTCAGCGGAGCGGGTTGCGGCGCAGCCGCTCGGACAGGGCGTCCAGCTCGGCTTGTTGAGGCGGCTCGGCGCGCGCTCGGGCCGCGTCGATGAGCGCGGGGGTCTCCGGCGCGTCCACGCGCAGCAACGCGTTGGACACCGCGCGCCGCACGTCACCGTCCGTCTTCAGGTACACGCGCACCAGGGCTTCGGCGGCCACGCGGCGGACGGCCCCTTCCTCCGCGCGGGCCTTCACGCCCGACGTCTTCCAGGCCCACACCGAGCCCGCGTCCCCCAGCGCGCGGGCGATGTGGCGCATGCGCTCGCGGTCCGGCCGTGCCTCCAGGGCGTCCGCCAGCGCGCGCGTGGCCACCAGCCGCCGGCACAGGCCCAGGGCATCGAGGGCTGCTTCGCCGCGAGGCCCCTCCTGGCGCGAGAGGGCGATGAGCGTGTTCGCCGCCGACAGGGTCTCCAGCCGCGCCAGCGCCCCCGCCGCCGCGTGGAGGACCGGGGGCGGGGTGTCCTGGGCCTCGAGCATCTCCTGCCACAGCGGCGCCAGGCGTACATCGCGCAGTGCGCCCGCGGCCTCCACCATGCCCACCGTGAGCGCCAGGCGCGCGGACTCCCGCATGGGAAGCGACGCCTTGTCCTGGGCCGGAAACGCGAGCCGCTCCACCATGGGCCACAGCGCCTCCGGGCCCAGCGCCCGCAGCCCTGGCGCCGTCGCGGCCAGGGTGGCCTGCTTCTTCGCATCCAGCGCGTCCACCCGCGAGGCGGCGATGGTGAAGCGGAGGAACGCCTGGGGCTGCGTCCGGCGGGCGCGGGCAATCTGCTCCTGAAGCAGGCCCTTCCACGCCGGCTGGGGTGAGGTGGCTTCGGTGGCCTGCGCGCCCAGCGCGGCCAGCAGCACGGCGAGGCCCAGGCCCCGGCTCCATCCGCGAGTCATCGGCCGCCCTCCCACCACTTCACGTCCGGCACCCGCCGCGCCGACTGGGTGGCGCAGTGCACGTCCCCTTGCAGCAGGTGGAAGGGGTCCCAGGCATCCACCCAATGCACGCGGATGCCGTACGCGCCGAGCGCCTGCTCGAACTGGACCTTGAACATGTCCTTCCCGTCGATGATGGGGCCATGCGGGTCGGGGGCGACGACTTGCGTGGGCGTCAGTGACAGCAGGTTCAACGTCGCGGGCTGGTACGCCGTCACGCCCTCCATGGCGTTCTGGAAGAGGAAGGGGACGCGCACGATTTCCTCCTCGGTGAGGCCCGTGGCCTCCTGGAGGATGGCGAGCTGCGCGTCGATTTCCAGCGCGGCCACGGCGCTCGCGTCCATCAGCCCGGGGTTGTCGAGCACCTCGGCGATGCGCGTCTCGGCGGGGACGGAGTAGGACCAGGTCAAACCTTCGAAGAGCTTCGCGTCTCCGTGCCCCCGTGCCTGGGCTTCCTGGAGCATGCGCCGCGCGAGCGCGGGGTCCGCCACCAGGGCGATCCACCCGCGTGGCGTGGGCGCGGGCAGGAAGGAGAAGGTCTCATCCACGTGGTCCACGAACAGCCAGGACGTGTCCACGTAGACGGGCGGCTGCATGCCCTGGGCCTCCAGCAGCTTCGTGAAGCTGGGGTCGGGCTGATAGTCGGGCCGGGTGTCGGGGCCGCGGCCACGGAACATCCGGCCCAGGGGGTAGCGCACGCCATCCTTCTCGTAGGGCGGGATGACCTCCGTGTTGCCGAAGGAGTTCAGCGTCTGGGACGCCATGGACGTGCCGGGCTGGTATTGCTGGACGGCGGCGCTGTCGGGGCCTCGCAGCCAGAACGCGATGCGGCCCGCGGCCCGGAGCGGAGCGTTCTCCGAGGTGTTGTAGTAGTGGGGACCCCGGTAGTTGACCTGGATGACGTGCTGGCGCCCTCCCGGTGCCGGCATCGACATATAGGCCGGCTCGAAGTAGTCCTGCGGCCAGAGGTCGTCGACCGCGAACTCCGAGTACACCATCCGCTCACCGGAGCTCGCGAGCACACCGCCCAGCTCCTGCCGGAACTCGGTGGAACCGGTGCTGCCCAGGGGCTTGGAGACGAAGACGTTCCAGGCCGGCGTGAGGTGGTGGAACAGCACCACCGGCGCGACACGCATGCGCACGGTGTCGGTGAACACGGGGTCGTGCGGGTTGTTGCGGCCGATGGTGAGCACCACGTCCGCGAAGCCGTCCCATTCATCGAGGTCGCGGACGATGTCCCGCCCCTCGATGGCCAGCTCCACGCCGCGCCGCACCTCGGCCGTGGTGAGGAACACCGTGTCGGGGAAGGCGCCGGAGACGAACTCGTTCCGGACGCGCTTGAACAGCCGCACCTTGCTGGCCGCGGCGCCGGACACGCTGACGGAGCCCACCGTCCCCACGGGGGCCTCGCGCCAGGGGGCGGTGCGCAGCCGCGCGAGGTCCTCCAGGTCCGCCTCGCCGTTGACCACGTCGTCCGCGGCGTCGTTGCACTGCGCCAGCTCGGCGTCACTGATGCGGTCGGGGTCCATGGAGAAGGGACAGGCCCGCTCGTCATCGTCGATGTTGGCCAGGAAGATGGCGCCTCGCTCGGCGGTCCAGGTGTCCTCGCCCTCGTCTTCCGACGGGTCGTCGAACTCGACGATGCCGTTGCGGTTCACGTCCGCGCGCAGGTCGACCACGGGCTGGAAGGGGCCTTCGAGCGGGTCCTGGGCACCGGAGCCCGGCCTTGTGTCATCGGCGGTGGGGACACATCCGCTCGCCAGTGCGAGGACCAGCGGCAGCGCGGGGAAGCGCCGTGCGCGTGAGGGCGGGGGAGGCGGCATGGGGGCTCTGTTCTCTCAGCCAGGGGACGCCATCCTGCAAGTCACGAAGGCGTGGGCCGAAAAGCTGTTGCGCCAGGAAACCGTCCTTTGACTTCGAACCCACCTGCCAGGTTCGCATTCCGGTGGCGTAACGTCTGACGCCCCGCGGTGTTCCCCTGGTGTCATGCGCCTTCTGTCTGTCGGATTCCTGGCGGTCGTCGTGCTCTCATGTGCGAGCACCCCTCACCCCACACCCGAGGACGCGCCGGCCCCGCCCGCCTTCGATGAGGCGCGCGCGGTCCATGTCCTGCGGCGGTTGGCTTTCGGCCCCTCGGCGCGGTCGCTGGCGGACCTGCGGCGGTTGGGCGTGGAGGGCTGGGTGGCGTCGCAGCTCGACAGGCCGGGAGCGCCCTTGCCGCCGGCGCTGGACGCGAAGCTCCAGGCGTTGCCCACGCTGACGATGTCCATGGCGGAGCTGGTGCGGGACTACCCACCCAGGAAGCAGCGGGAGCAGGCCCTGCTCGACGGACGCGAGCTGGAGCGCCCCGCGCGCATCGGCCTGGAGCAGTCGGCGGCGAAGCTGTTGCGCGCGGTGGAGAGCCCCAACCAGCTCGAAGAGGTGCTGGTGGATTTCTGGTTCAACCACTTCAACGTGTCCGCGGACAAGGGCGCGGTCCGGTGGATGGTGACGTCCTATGAGCGCGACGCCATTCGCCCGAATGTCTTCGGCAACTTCCGGGAGCTGCTCGGCGCCACGGCGCGCCACCCGGCGATGCTCTTCTACCTGGACAACTGGCGCAGCACCCGCGACGGCATGCCGGAGCGCATGGCGCGTGAAGCGCCGCTGACGGACGACGACGGCGAGGACTCGGAGCCCGCCGCGCCGATGCCCGGCCTCAACGAGAACTACGCGCGCGAGCTGCTGGAGCTGCACACGTTGGGCGTGGACGGGGGCTATACCCAGCAGGACGTGCGCGAGGTGGCGCGGTGCTTCACCGGCTGGAGCATCCGGCGGCCGCGCAAGGCGCCCGCGTTCTTCTTCCGCCGCCGCGCCCATGACGCGGAGGACAAGCAGGTGTTGGGGCACCCCATCCCGGGGAGCCGGAGCGAGGCGGACGGTGAGCGCGTGCTGGACCTGCTCGCGCGCCATCCCTCCACCGCGCGCCACGTGGCGACCCGGCTGGCGCGGCGCTTCGTCTCTGACACGCCGCCGCCCGCGTTGGTGGAGCGGGTGGCCCAGGTGTTCCTCGCTTCGAAGGGGGATTTGCCCACGGTGTACCGCGCGCTCTTCCAGGCCCCGGAGTTCTGGGCGGAGGCGGCCCGCGGCGCGAAGGTGAAGACGCCCTTCGAGTTCGTGGTGTCGGCGCTGCGCGCCACGGACGCGGAGGTGACGGTGCGGCCCCGGCTGGTCCAATCGCTGGCGAAGATGGGCGAGCCGCTCTTCCGTGCTCCGGCGCCCACCGGCTTCCCCGAGGTGTCCGCGCCCTGGGTGAACAGCGGCTCGCTGGTGGCCCGGCTCAACTTCAGCCTGGAGCTCGTCTCCGGGCGGATGCCAGGGACGAAGGTGTCACTCCGGGCCCTGGCGACGCCCGCCGAGCCCACCGAGGAGGCCTGGGTGGACGCACTGGGCCAGGCGTTGCTGGGCGCGCCGCCGTCACAAGCGACGCGCGCCACCATCCTGGAAGCGCTCTCCCAGCGAGCGGAGGCCGCCAGCGCGGTGGGTGAGGCGCGTCCCGTGGACGTGCCGCTCATCGCGGGGTTGCTGCTCGGCTCCCCGGAGTTCCAGAAGCAGTAGCCCCGGCGCGGAGGCGTGCGCTCCCCCCAGGGCCCCGCCTCCGCCCGAGGGAGCGTTGAAGTCCCTCGCGCGGGCGCCGGTGGAATCTCTGTCGCGCCCTTTCGTTCACGTGCGCGATGAGTTGCTCTTTGAAGTCCGCAGTCGAATGGATGCGATGGCCAGGCGCGGAAGCAGGCGGCAGGCCGCCGGTCTCCCGGTCGTGGGTGCTCCTCGTGCTCGTGCTCCTGACGGGCTGCCCGCTCGCGGAGAACTACACGGATGAGGCGGGGCCGCGATACAGCGGGGACCATCGGCCACCGGGCCCCGTCGCCACCGAGGTTCCTTCCTCGGTCACCTTCGTGGCCTACAACCTCGCCTTTTCGGAGAACGTCACCGAGGCCATCACCGCGCTGAAGCGGCCTCCCCTCGCGGGGGCGGACGTCATCGCGATGCAGGAGATGGACGCGCCCTCCGTGGACCGCATCGCGAAGGAGCTCGGGCTCACGTACGTCTACTACCCGGCCTCCGTGCAGGTGGATGGCGGTGACTTCGGCAACGCGGTGCTGAGCCGGTGGCCCATCATCGAGGACTGGAAGATTCACCTGCCTCACGATGACCCGTACCACCAGCGCCGCCGCATCGGCGTGGTCGCGACGGTCGACATCGACGGGGCGCTCGTCCAGACAGTCTCGGTCCACAACGCGACGCCCATCGTCGGGCTCGGCGGACGCTTGGACCAGACGGAGGCCCTCATCAACGGGGTGGATGGGCGCGGGCCGATGCAGGTCATCGCGGGGGACTTCAACACCTCGGACCCGGGGAGCCTGCGGCAGACCGTGAAGCTGTTCTCGGACCGGGGCTACGAATGGGCATCGCGAGGCGTGGGCGACACCGTCGACTCCGTGATTGGCGGCTTGCCGCTCGACTCCATCTTCTCCCGGGGGCTCTCTCCACTGGAGCGGGGCGTGGACAGAGGGCCTTCGGGCAGTGACCACTACCCGGTCTGGGTGCGCTTCGCGTGGCAGCCATGACGCCGCGGCGCGCACTGTGGCTGGGCGGGCTGCTCCTCTGCACGCCGGGGTGCCTGAGTGGACCCCGGAACCTGGGCGCGGCCACCACCCCCGCCGGGACGACGGACATCGGCGTCTCCGTGACGGGCATTGCCTTCGAGCGTGGCCGGGAGCGGGCCTACCTGCCCAACCCCGAGCTCACCTTCCGCAAGGGCGTTGGCGACAACTGGGATTGGGGCGGGCGCCTCACGCTGCTGGGGCTGGAGCTCGGCACGCGGCATCGGCTCCTCGACACGCCCTCCTGGACGCTGGCCGTCGCCCCCAGCGCGGGCCTCTGGTACGTGCCCGTCACCAACAACTACGTCGAGCCCGTGAACTTCCGCCTCGGGGCGCAGGCGCTGCTCGACTACCGCCTCCACCCGAGATGGACGCTCACCGGCGGCGCGTCGTTGATGGGCTCCGTGGCAGGACCGCTCACCGCCTTCCAAGGCCGGTTCAATGGCACGAACCTGCTGGCCGCGCCCGGCGGCTCGCTGGGCATCGCGTACCGGTTGAGCCCGACGCTCGAGCTGCGCGCGGAGGGCGGCCTCGAGCTCCCCTTCGACCTGCGAGGTGACCGCCGTCAGACGTCCGGCCACGCGGGACTGACGCTCCGCTGGCGCCGCGCCGACCGGCGGTGATGCGCCGTGACGCGTGCGGCGCGGCTTGGGCCCGGCTGAAGTTTCCACTCCGTGACGTTGCGCCAGGAAGCACCTGGCTGCGCGGCACGGGGCTCGGCCCGCGGGGCATGGGAGGCGGCGTGCGGTCCTGGTAGGGACGGGCGGGGGCCCGCCGCATGCTCGTCTTCGAAATCATCGTGGGGCTCCTGCTCGCGGGGGCGGGCCTCACGGCGTTGTCGCGCCGCCTCGGCGCGCCCTATCCGGCGATGGTGGCGCTCGCGGGGGCCGTGCTGGCGCTGGTCCCCGGGACGCCAACGCTCGTGCTGGACCCCGAGCTCGCGCTGACCTTGTTCGTGGCGCCCGTGCTGCTGGACGCGGCGTTCGATGCGTCCCTGCGTGACCTCCGGGCGAACTGGCGCACCGTCGCGGGGCTCGTCATCGGCGCGGTGGCCTTCACCATCGCCGTGGTCGCGGCCGTGGCCCATGCGTTGGTGCCGGGGATGACGTGGCCGGTGGCCATCGCGCTGGGGGCCATCGTGGCGCCGCCGGACGCGGCGGCTGCGACGGCCGTGCTCAAGCAACTGCGCCCGCCGTACCGGCTGCTCGTCATCCTCGAAGGGGAGAGCCTCTTCAATGACGCGAGCGCGCTCCTGGTCTACCGGCTCGCGGTGGGCGCCGCGCTCGCGGGGGCGCTGTCGCCGGAGCGCGCGGTGCCATTGCTGCTCGTCGTCACCGTGGGCAGCGCGCTGCTCGGACTTGTGTTGTCGCGGGTCGTCCTCCGGGTGACCTCGAGGATTCAAGACATCGCCACCGCGGTCGTGGTCCAGTTCTGCGGGACCTTCGCCGTGTGGTTGCTCGCGGAGCGGCTCCACCTCTCCGGCATCTTGACGGTCGTGGTCTTCGCCATGGCGACCGCGCGCCGCGCCGCTGAAGTCACGCCGGCACGCATCCGGATTCCCTCCTACGCCGTCTGGGAGTTCGCCGTCTTCGTGCTGAACGTCCTGGCCTTCATCCTGGTGGGCTTTCAATTGAAAGACATCCTGGGCCGGTTGGACGCACGCACGCTGCTGGAGTACGCGGGCATCGCGGCCACGATTTGCACCGCGACCATGGTGGCCCGCATCGTGTGGGTGTCCGGCGCCTCCGCGTTCTCCCGGTGGCGAGCGCGCCGCTGGGGCGGGCGAAGCGGCGCGTCCGCGTTGTCGAAGGAAGCCGCGGCGGTCGTCGGGTGGTGTGGCATGCGAGGCATCGTGACGCTCGCGGCGGCGCTCGCGCTGCCCACCGAGGGGCAGGGCGGGCCAGGATTTCCCTTCCGCGACTTGATTCTCTTCACCGCCTTCTCCGTCGTGCTCGGCACGCTCGTCGTCCAGGGCATGACGCTGCGACCGTTGCTCAACGCGCTGGAGCTCGAGGTCGACCATTCGGTGGAGCGGGAGGTGCGGCTCGCCCGGGTCGAAACGCTGCGGGCCGCGCTCCAGGCCACGTCCGAGCAGCCCGACGCGGAGATGTCCGGACTGCTGCGCCGCCGCTACGCCGTCCTGCTCCATCGCGCCGAGACGGACCTGGCCAGTGGGGGCAGGGGGGCGCACGGCGACGGCACGGACGCGGAGCGCGCCTTCGACATCGACCTGGCCATTGTCCGCAAGGTCGCCGAGGCCTCGCGGTACCGGCTCATCACGCTGAGGGCGGCCGGCACCATTGGTGACGCGGCCTTCCAGCGAATCGAGGAGGAGCTCGACGTGGAGGAGCTGGACCTGGGGCTGCTCACCCGCGGCGCTTCCCCGGAGGAATCGTGACGGGATTGCAATCACCTCCGAACTCCTTCGTACTTGGCTCGCCATGTCCCGAATGCCACCTGTCCGTCTCGCCGCAATCTTCGCCCTCCCCCTGCTGCTCACCGCCGCGGCCCCCGCCGAGCCCGTGACGCAGTGGGTGGCGCGTCCGTCGGAGGCCGCTCGCATCGCGCGGGTGGAATCCGGGCTGCCACCGCTCCGCCTTCCGGGGGAGGCGCCGCGCACGTTGTCGCTCCAGGAGTGGATGACGCTCTACAAGATTCCGGGCGTGAGCATCGCCGTCTTCGAGAAGGGCGCGCTCGTGTGGGCGAAGTCCTACGGAGTCCGTGAGGCGGGCGGAGCCGAGCCGGTCACCCTTGAAACCCTGTTCCAGGCGGCCTCCATCAGCAAGCCCGTGACGGCCCTGGCCGCGATGCACCACGCGGAGAAGCGCAAGTGGTCGCTGGACGCGGACATCAATGAAAAGCTCGTCTCCTGGAAGGTGCCGGAGAGCGCCTACACGCAGGAGCAGAAGGTGACGCTCCGCCGGCTGCTCTCCCACAGCGCGGGGACGACGGTGCACGGCTTCGCGGGATACGCGGCCGGCGCGCCGGTGCCCACGACGCGGCAGGTGCTCGACGGTGAGGCGCCCGCGAACAGCAGCCCCGTGCGGGTGGACACCGTGCCGGGCACCTTGACGCGCTACAGCGGCGGCGGGACGACCATCGTCCAGCAGATGCTCGTGGACCAGCTCCAGAAGCCCTTCCCGCGCATCATGCGGGACACGGTGCTCGCGCCGCTGGGGCTGAAGCACAGCACCTTCGAGCAGCCCCTGCCCAAGGCCCTGGAGTCCCTCGCGGCCGTGGGGACCCTCTCGGATGGCACGAGCTTGGAGGGCCGCTGGCACACGTATCCGGAGCTGGGCGCGGCGGGGCTGTGGACCACGCCCTCGGACCTCGCCCGCATCGCCCTGGAAGTCTCCAAGGCGTCGAACGGCAAGTCGCGGCGCATCGTGTCCCCCAGCATGGCGAAGCAGATGCTCACGCGTCACTCCGAGGCCTTCGGCATCGGCTTCATGCGTCGAGAGGGGAAGGCGTGGTTCGGACACGGCGGCGGCAACGCGGGGTATCGCGCCTTCCTCTTGGCCTTCGCGGATTCGGGCAGCGGTATCGCCGTCATGACCAACTCGGAGGAGGGCTCCCGCCTCATCGACCGAATCCTGGTCAGCGCGGGGGCGGAGTACGGCTGGAAGGACATCGAAGCCCAGGACGACAGCCCCAGCGCGATGGTGGACCTGCTGGTCCGGGCCAAGGGCGCGGACGCGGCCATCGCCTGGTACAAGTCGCAGAAGGCGGCCCAGCCGGAGGCGGCGAACCTGTCACCGGCCATCCTCAACGACGTGGCCTACTCGCTCCTGCGGGCGAAGAAGCTCGACGAGGCCCTGAAGGTGTTCGAGGCCAACGTCGCGTTCTACCCCGACGACTCCAATGCCCATGACAGCCTGGGCGAGGGCTACGCCATGGCCGGGCGGAAGAAAGAGGCCATCCATCACTACAAGAAGTCGCTGGAGCTCAACCCGAAGAACGACAACGCCGTGAGGCAGTTGAAAGGCCTGGGCGCCGACGCCGCGCCCTCCGACGCCGCTCACGGACGTTGAGCGAGGGCGCGGAGGCGCGGGCTGGCCATCGGCGCCCCGGCTCAACCGCCGTTCAGGCCCCCCGGCTGGCGAAGGTCGGCACCTGCGCCACGTTGGTCTCCACCTCGTCGAAGGTGCCCATCTTCACGGCGGACGCCGCGAGGCCCATGAGACCCGACTTGAAGTTGGATTGCGCCGCAATCACCGCGTCCAGCAGCAGCAGCCGGTCCTGGGGGAGGAGGAGCGCCTCCACGTGCCGGGGCCAGGCGACGCCTCCCACGGCCGACTTGGGCTCCCCGGCGCTCGCGAAGCTGACCACGTAGTCCAGCACCTTGCCGGCGAAGGCGCGGTCCGCGTCGTTGAAGGCCTCGGCCGTGGGGGGGCACCGCTCGCAGGTGCCCAGGAAGTACGGGACGTCGCTGCCGTGGGGCACGCCCTGGGGCTGCTGGCTCGCGAGCGCGTCGGGGACGTAGGCGAATTCGTATCGCCACATCTTGTTGCTGCCGCCGTCCTTCTTGCTGTGCAGGTCTCCGAAGTACTTGGGCGTGATGGCGAACACGAAGTCCAGCACCACCCGCCGGGCCAGCTCCTCGTCGCCCTCGACGCCGGAGTACACCAGCTTGACCGCGTCGTAGAGCTTCCTGTCCTTCAACAGGTTGATGATGACGTCGGTGGTCATCCCGAACGCCTTCGCGACGCTGGCGTCGTTGCTCGTGCTGCCCATGATGAGCGGCAACTGCTTCTGCTGATGGGTTTCGAATGTGGCCCGGAGGCTCTTGGGGAGCACCGCATCCCCGACGATGGGGCTGGGGGCGTTGAAGGTCCCGGGCGAATGACGCCAGAACTCGTCCCCGGGCACCTTGCGCAGCTCCTCCAGGGTGAATCCCTCCTTCAGGAGCCCCGCCGTCACCAGGTCCTGCGTGAACTGCACGCCGTTGGCCTGGGCCTTGGACAGGGGCTTCTCCCCGAGCACGTACACGCTCTGGGCGATGCCCCGGTGGAACAGCGTCCGTCCCGCGTGGAGCGGGGAGCTGAAGTGCGCGAGCACGCTCTTGGCGCCCGCGGACTCACCGACGAGGGTGACGTTGCCCGGGTTGCCGCCGAACTTCGCGATGTTGTCCTGCACCCACTCCAGGACCATGAGCTGGTCCATCAGGCCGAAGTTGGCGTGCGCCTGGGGCGCGCCGTCCGCTTGATTGAGGAGCGGATGGGCGAAGAACCCCAGGTGGCCCACGCGGTAGTTGAACGTGACGAGCACCACGTCCCGCTGGGCCATGGGGATGCCGTTGTAGGGCGGCACGCTGCCGGTCCCCACGACGAAGGCGCCGCCGTAGAGCCACACCACCACCGGCTTGTTCGCCGTCTCGTCCAGGGAGGGCGTCCAGACATTGAGGAAGAGGCAGTCCTCGGACATGACGCCGGGATCCCCGCCACCGCCCTCGATGCAGCCCTGCCGCGACTGGAGGGGGGACGCGCCGTACGCGAAGGCCTCGAAGGTCGCGTCTCCCAGCGACTTCTTTCGCACGGGCGGGCTCCAGCGCAGCTTGCCCACGGGAGGCTCCGCGTAGGGGATTCCCCTGAAGGTGGCGATGCCCTCTTCAATCGTCCCCTTCACCGTTCCTTCCTTGATTTTCACTTCCCGCGTCACGTCGCTCGACATGCGTGTCTGCCTTTTGGGAGGGATTGGGCTTCGCGCGGAGTCATAGACGAGGCTTGTTGGGCAGACAATGCGCCCCGGGGTCCTGACAAGGCCTTGCGCTGCCCTGTGAACACATCATGGAACGGTGGGGTGTCTCCCTATGCGGGGTCGACGCTAAAGGACGTAGCCCTTGACGCCCATGAGGATGGACCGGCTCTGCAAGGCATGGAACTCGGAGCGGGGGCTGCCGTGGTGCAAAACGCCCACCGCGAAGAGGGCCAGCCGTTCCCATACGTTCCATTCACCGTAGGCGGAGACCTGGCCGCTGCCGTCCACCAGGTTGAGGGAATAGCGCAGTTGCCAGATGGGGCCGCTGTCCGCTGGGTTGTTCTGCGCTTGCAAGAACAGGTAATGACGGCCGAGCAGCGCGAGCCCGTTGTTGAGCGCGTTTCCCAGCGTCTGTCCCGCCAGCGGCGCGTCCGGGGAGGGCGCCGTGAGGAGCGCGGAGGCCCGCGCCGCGATGTCGAAGTACCGCGCTCCGTCCGCCCACCGGTAGCCCTCGTTGTTGGCGAGATACTCCAGGGACACCGTGTGGCCCGAGTTCAGGGTGTAGCTGCCGCCGACGAGGGCTGAGTAGAAGCGCCTGCCGTCGGTGGCATGGCGGGGGAGGAACGCGCCCCCCACGGCAGTGGGCTGCGACTCCGGATACAGCGCGGGAGTCCCCTGCCGCAGTCCGGCCTCCGCGTACACGAGCAGCGCGTCGCTGACGGTGGTCTGGGCGAACGCGCCGAAGCGGGGACGTTCATGGGCCCACCGCTTGGACGCGTTCACGCTCGCGACATAGACATCCGCCGTGTAGTCCACCTTGAGCAGCGACAAGGCCTTGAAGCCCGAGTCCGTGTCCCACTGCCAGCCTCCGCGGCCATCACCCCACTGGTGCATCAGTGAAACGGACAGCGCTTGCGTGGGGGACCAGGTGGCCTGCGCCATGTCCACGCCGCGAAGCTCTCGCAGCGGGATGATTCGGCCGTTCTCGAAGTAGATGGGGTTGCTGGGCGAGCGGAAGTTGGACGGCCCCCAGGTCAGGATGTCCCGGCCCGCGGAGAGCGTGAGCGATTGTGCGGGGTAGAGCGTCACCGTCCCCTGATTCAGCCACGCGTCCAGGTGGGTCTCCGGCTTCCCGCTGCCGAAGCGGAACCATTCGAAGCGGGCACGAGGCTTCACGCTCAACTCGAGCGCGTCCAAGCCGAGCTTCAAGTCGAGCCGTGCCTCCAGCTCGCTCTGTCCCCGGGGCAGGCGGGCGATGCGGTTGCCGGGGTTGAGCAGACTGTTCGCCTGAAGCCCTCGCTCGGTGTCGAGGGCGAACACCTGGAGGTTCGCCGACCCCTGGTCCAGGAACTCTTGAAGGTCCTGGGCCTTGGCGCCGGTTCCCCACCCGCCCGTCAGCAGGCCCAGGAGCAACGACAGGCCCGCTGACGGGGTGACCGTGAATCGTCTGGCGCGCATGCCGCTCAGTTCCCGAGCCGGTTGACGTCGAACGTCCCTCGCGGCAGCTCCGCCACCTGCACGTCGGAGTACTCCAGCGTGGTCCTCGCGGCGGTGAGCGCGTCCTGGATGACCATCTTGCTCACGAAGGGAAACGTCTTGCCGTCGTGGCTGAGCTGGTTGGCGTATTCGAAGGTGGCGGACTTCAGCCGCTTCCCGGACAGGGAGATGAAGTCCGCCTTCACCCCGACGTGCCGCGCCTTGGACACCCAGTAGGTGATGCGGTCGTAGGTGCAGAACGTGTTCACCGCCGTCAGCTCCAGGACGTAGGTGGCCTCGCCTTCAAGCTCCTCCTCGCGCAGCAACCGGGCCTTGTAGTCGGTGGCGTAGTTCGTGGACGCGATGTCGCCCTGCGAGGCCTGGCCCGACAGTTTCTGTCGGGGCGAGATGGGAACCGGCTTGCGGAGCCCGGGGCGGCTCATCCACATGTTCCGGTCCACCTGCAGCAGCTTGGAGCCCTTGAAGCGCACGGGCTCGCGCGTCTCCGCGAGGCTGGCCGTGGCGTGGGCCTTCAGCGTGAGCACCCGCGCCGGCTCCGCGTCCGCGCCGTTCATGGGGGTGATGCGGACGGTCCACCGGATGCCAGGAAGTCCTCCGCCGCGTGCGCGGTCCGACGCCTCGAGAATCTCCGCAGCGTCCGGCGGGGTGGCGTGCGCGGAGCCCGTGAGCAGGAGCAGCCCGCCCGCGATGAGTGCAAGAGCATGTTTCATGAGCGTGTCTCCCACGGCCTCAGGTGTGACCCAGTGAGTCGATGACGAGCTTGCGCGCCGCCGCCCGCGCCGGGAACCAGGCCGCGCCAACGCCCAGCAGCGAGAGCATGACGAAGGTCCGCGCCATCCTCGGAAGGTCGAGGTCGACCATGAGGCTGACCACGTTGGACGAGTTGGGCGGCGTATACGTGATGCCCGCGCTGTTGACGGCGAAGCGGACCAGCAGCGTGACGAGCAGGCCTCCCGCGCAGCCCAGCACCACGAGCATGAACGCCTCCGTGGTGAAGAGCCGCAGGATGCCCGAGCGCCGCAGGCCCATGGCGCGCAGCGTGCCAATCTCGCGCGTCCGCTCCACGACCGTCATGCTCATGGCGTTCACGATGCTCATGACCACCACGATGAAGACGTTGCTGAAGATGAAGGCGAAGATCATGTCGAACAGCCGCTTCACCTGCGCGTAGAAGCTCGACAGCTCCAGCCACGTCTTGAGCTCCACGTCGAAGCCCGCTTGCTGCAGTTGGGCCGTGAGCTGCGTCCGGGCTTCCTCGGTGAAGGCCTTGTCATCCAGCAGCACGATGAGCCGCTCGGCGCCGTCGAAGTCATACAGGGACTTCGCCAGGTCGAAGGGCAGGTACAGGAACTTGTCGTTCGTGCCCACGTTGCCGGTGTTGAAGTCATCCACGATGTCCACGTCCAGCGCGTTGGCCTGCCCGGTCACCGTGCTGACCAGCAACGCGGCCGAATCGCCGGGCTTCAGGTTGAGAATCCTCCCGAGGTCCTGCGCCGTGGCCACGCCAATGGGGTTGTCTGCCTTCAGGTCGCCGGAGAGCTTCCGCTCGAAGCCCCCCTGGAGCTTCTTGACGTCCTCGGGGACCATGCCTTCGCCCACGAAGACGGTGGACGCGGTGCCGTTGGAGACCATGCCGCTGAGCGACATGCGCGGCGTCACCAGCCGCGTGTGCGGGTATTGCCGGAGGATGGGCGTGATGCGGTCCAGCTCCTCCTTCGTGAACATGTACTTCGCCGGGTGCAGCCGCCCCTCGGTGCGCAGCCCGCGCTTCATCACCGTCAGGTGGCCCAGCAGCTCGCCATGGATGGCCTGCTTGGCCAGGCCGCCGTACACGTATTGGATGTAGCCCGCGAAGAGGCTGATGGACGCGAAGCCGATGCCCACCGACAGGAGGGTGACGAGGCTGCGCCGGCGGTTCTTCAGGATGTTCCGGAAGCCGATGGAGAAGTAGTTCATCGCACAGCCTCGTCGCTCTGGAGCAGGCCGTCCTTGAGCAGGAGCTTCCGGTCGACCAGGTCCAGGAGCCGGGGGTCGTGGGTGGTGAAGATGAAGGTGACGCGCTTGGCGCGGTTGAGCTCACGCATGAGCTTGACCACCATGTAGCTGTTCTCTGAATCCAGGTTGGCCGTGGGCTCGTCCGCCACCACGATGGCGGGCGCGGTGACCAGCGCCCGGGCAATGGCCACGCGCTGGCGCTGGCCGCCGCTCATCTTGTCCGGGAGCGCGTGGGCTTGATTCTCCAGGCCCACGTCCTTCAGCGCCTGGCGCGCGCGCGCCCGCGCCTCGGCCGCGCCGACACCCTGGATTTGCAGCGGCACCTGGACGTTCTCCAGGGCGCTGAGCACGGGGATGAGGTTGAAGCTCTGGAAGACGAAGCCGACCTTCTGGCTGCGCAGGTCCGACAGCGCGTTGTCGGACAGCTTCGAGATGGGCGTGCCCTCCAGGCTCACGTCCCCGGAGGTGGGGGCATCCACCAGCCCCAGGATGTTCATCAGGCTGGACTTGCCGCTGCCCGAAGGTCCCCAGACGGCGACGAACTCGCCCCGGTGGATGCGCAGGGAGACGCCCTTCAGCGCTTCGACTTTAGCTTCACCCAGCACGTAGTCGCGCCGGATGTCGTTCAGGGACAGGAGCACGTCCGTTTCCGGTGGGCTTCCCGCCGCCACTTCCAACTGGCTCATTGAAGTCATTCCTGTTGCGAGAGGGCTCGGACCAACGCCGCTCCGGCGTTGCCCCCGAACGAGTAGGAGTGCGCCAGGGCCGCCTTGACGGGCCGGTGTCCCTGGGAGGTGCGCACCAGATTGAGTTCGAACTCGGGCTGCTCCGTGCCGGCCTGGACGGGCAGCCCGCCACCGCGGACCGCGCCGACACACGCGAGCAGGTTGAACATGTCGCTGGCGGACTCCGCCTCGCCCAGGAGCCCCTTGATGCTGCTGAGGGGCACGGTGCTCGCCGCGTCTCCCAGGGCCGTCCGCAGCGCGGCCGCTTCGGCCCTGTCCAGCGACGGCGTGGAGTTGCTCGCGGCGGCGATGTAGTCCACCGCGTCGGGAGCGACGTTCGCCGCCTGGAGCGCCTGCCGCATCGCGGAGGCGAGCCCCCGGCCTTCCCGGTGATGGACGCCGAAGGCGTGACCGTCGTGCGCGACGCCCAGCCCCGCCACCTCCGCCAGCACGGTGGCGCCACGCGCCTTCGCGGCGGCGAGCGTCTCCAGCACCACCACCGCCGCGCCCTCGCCCATGATGAAGCCATCCCGCCGGGTGTCGAAGGGGCGGCTCACGTTGGCGCCGCTCAGCACGCCAATGTCATCCATGTCGAAGTGCGTGGCCGTGGTGAACAGGTCGAAGGTCCCCGCGATGATGGCGTCCGCGCGCCCGCCGCGCAGGGCCTGCGCCGCCAGGGTGAGCACCTGGAACCCGCAGGCGTTTCCCGCGCTGATGGCGTAGTTGGTGCCGCGCCAGCCCCAGCGGATGCTGAGCGCGCTCGCCACGGCGTTCGTCACCGTCTCCTGGAAGAGCAGGGGCTGCACGAAGCGCGGCTCGCTGGTGATGATGCGGTGCCAGATGTCCTGGCTGACCTCGGCCATGGCCCGGTACGTGCCCAGGAACACGCTCACCCGCTCGGGCGCCCACGTGGAGGGGCTGTAGCCCGCCATCTGGAGCGCCTCCTCCGTGGCGAGCATGGAGAACTGCGTCCCCCGGGGCGCGCGCCGCAGGTTGTTGGAGCCCGTCAGCGCGGTCAGGCTCCCTTGCGGCACGCGGGCGCCGTGCGTGCAGCCGCACCCGGAGGTGTCGAAGTCCTCGATGGGGCGGAGGGCGCTGCGGCCTTCGGTGAGCCCTCCGAGCAAGGCGGGGACGCCGGCCCCATAGGGGGACACGGCGCCCATGCCGGTGATGACGATGCGGGTTGCGTCTGCCATTCGGGTGTCCATGTCGTCGTGGCGCATCAGCCCTCCCACCGGCGGAAGACCATGGCGGCGTTGTTGCCCCCGAAGCCGAACGCGTTCGTGAGCACGGCCTCCAGCGCCGCGGGGCGGCTGCGGTGGGGCACGTAGTCCAGGTCGCACTCCGGGTCGGGCGTCTCCAGGTTCAGCGTGGGGGGCAGGAAGCCGTCGTTGAGCGCCACCACCGCCGCCGCGGCCTCCGTGGCGCCGCTGGCGCCCAGGCTGTGTCCGAGCATCGCCTTGATGGAGCTGACGGGGACCTGCGTCTTCTCGCCAAAGAGCTGCTTGATGGCGCGCGTCTCGATGACGTCGTTGGCCGGGGTGCCCGTGCCGTGCGCCTTGATGTAGCCAATCTGTTCGGGCGCCATCCCCGCGCTCGCCAGCGCGGCCTGCATGGCCCTGGCGGGGCCCCGACCCGTCTCATCGGGACGCGTCATGTGATACGCGTCCGTGGAGCCGCCGTACCCCGCGAGCTCCGCCAGGATGCGCGCGCCCCGCCGCTTCGCGTGGGCTTCGCTCTCCAGCACCCAGAGCGAGGCGGACTCCCCCAGGAGCGTCCCATCCCGGTCCTTGCTGAAGGGACGAAGCTTGTCGCTCGCCAGCGAGCGCAGGACGCCGAAGCCCGCCTGGGGCATCTCACTGAGCGGGTCCACGCCGCCCGCCAGCATCACCTCGCTCTGCCCGGTGCGAATCGCATCCATCGCCACACCCAGGGCATGCAGGCCCGCGCTGCACGCGGTGGACATGACCAGGCTGAGGCCCCCCAGTCCGTACTGGCAGGCCACCTGGTCGCTCATGGCGCAGATGAAGCTCTCGAGCACCAGCGCCCGCCAGGGCTCCTTCGGCTTCGCGCGCCCCCGCCGGTACGGGTAGTGGAGCGCGGCGTAGCCCGCCTTGTCCGCGGGCATGCCGCCCAGGTTGGTGCCCAGCACCACGCCGATGCGCGAGCGGTCCTCCACGCTCAAGTCCAGCCCGGAGGCCGCAAGCCCTTGTGCCGCCGCCACCCGAATCATCCGGGAGCCCCGGCTGAGGTAGGGCAGCTCCTCGGCGTCGAAGTGCGCCGAGAAGTCGATGTTCTTCAGTTCTCCCGCGGACTGACAGCGATGCTTGCTGGCATCGAAATGGGTGACGGGCGCAATTCCATCACGCCCCGCGCGCAACCCGTCGGAGAACTCCTTCAGGTTGTTGCCGATGGGCGTGAGGACGCCAATGCCGGTGACGACGACCCTGTGACTCATCCTGTATCTCTTTTCGTGTGGCTTGATTCCCGAGACACGCCGCCTGGGGCGGCGCGCTACATCACCAACCCGCCGTTCACGCGCAGCACGTCGCCCACCACGTAGGCGCTCTCGGGCGAGGCGAGGAACAGCGTGGCGTTGGCGACGTCCTCCACCGTCCCGAGCCGGCGGATGGGCGTGGATTGGATGAAGCCCTCGCGCACGCCCGGGCGGCTCATCAGCCCGGCCACCATGTCCGTCTCCACGAACCCGGGGGCGACGCAGTTCACCCGGATGCCGTGCGGCCCCAGCTCCGCCGCCAGCGTCTGCGTCAGACCAATCAGCGCGCCCTTCGTGGCGGCGTAGGGTACCTGTCCCGCGCGTCCACGGAGCCCCGCCGAGGAGGACATGTTGATGATGATGCCGTGGCCCTGCCGTTTCATGGCCGGGATGACCGCCTGGCAGCAGGCGAGCGTGCCATGGAGGTTGACGTCCATCGTCTCGCGCCAGGCGGCGGGCTGCAGCAGCATCAGATGCCCGTCCCGGCTGATGCCCGCGTTGTTCACGAGCACGTCGACTCGGCCGAAGCTCGCGAGCGCCGCCCCTCGGAGCTGGTCCGGAACCTCCGGACTGGCGACGGAGCCCGGCACCAGCACGCAGCGACGTCCCAGGGCCTCCACCTCCGAGGCGGCCTGCCGCGCTGCTTCTTCATTGCTGCCGTAGTTGAGGACAATGTCCGCGCCCTCGGTCGCGAAGGCGAGGGCAATGGCCTTGCCGATGCCACGCGAGGCGCCCGTGATGATGACCGCCTGCCCCAGGAACCGCTGACGTGTCGCCGTGCGCGCGCTCATGCCGGCCCTCCGGTGGCGGACAGGCGCTGTCCCGTCGTGAGGTTGGCCGCGCTGGAGGCCAGGAAGAGCGCCGCCTCCGCGACCTCCTCCGCGCTCCCGAGCCTGCCCAGCGGCCCCAGCTCGCCGTCGAGCCGCTTGCGCTGCTCCGGGGACAGATGCCGCGTCTCCGCCTCGAGGAAGTGGACCGCCAGGGTGTTCACCGAGATGCCCTGTCGCGACAGCTCGTTCGCGAGCGCGCGGGTCATCGCGGTGAGGCCCTCTGCCGCCACCCTGCGCGTGCCTCCGGAGGTGGCGTCCACCAGGTTGATGATGCGGCCCGAGCGCTGGCGCATCATTGGACGGATGACCTCCTTGCAGAACCAGGCGGCACCACTCAGGTGGCGCCCGAGCAGGGCCTTCCACTTCTCCGGGGGCAGGTCACTCAAGGCGCCGGGCTCGCGGCTCAAGTCCGCGTTGACGAGCAGGTCGATGCGCTCCAGCTCCGTGGCCGTGCGGCGGACCACCGCGCCCACCGCCTGGGCATCCGAAGCCTCGCAGTTCATGACCAGCGCTCCGCCCAGCTCCTTGGCGAGCGCCGCGGTCTCCCGCTCATGCTCCGGTGAGGAGACCAACGCCAGCCGCGCCCCCGCGCGCGCCAGCCGCCGCGCAATGGCATTGGCGACGGGTTGTCCCGCGCCCGTGACGAGCGCCACGTGGGCGTGGAGCAATCCCTGCACAAAAGGTGTGGTTGTTTCAGCGTGATTCATCTGACTTCGACTCCCTTTGGGAAAGCACCATGACGCCGTCCGCGGCGGGCCCGGTTTCGAGCCAGGCCTTGACCTCGACCCGGGCCGTGGTCCGCCAGCGTTTGAGAAGGTTCGCCTCCATCCGCACGACGCTTCCGGCAGGGATGGGGGTGTGAAAGCTCATCGCCTCGAGGCCCCCGAGGTACCAGACGGCAGGCGCCTCGCCGTCGGGCCCCTTGAGGAGCGTGATGGCCACCTGTCCCAGCGCATCCACGAGCAGGCACGAGGGCAGGGCGGGCGGCGCGTCACCGAAGCGCTCGAACAGCACCTCATTGGCGGAGACCTGCTTCGTGGCCCGGCCGGTACCCGGTGACGGATGCTCCACCGAGTCGATGAGGAGCATGGGGAACCGGTGAGGCGTCCCGTCCTGGATGCGTTTGAAGGCGTCGTCAGGCATGGGAGCACCTGCGCAGCACCACGGCGAGGGCGCTGCCTTCCCCTCCCAGCGCGGTGACCAGCACCCAGTCGGAGGAGAGAGGCCGTCCCGTGTCCGCGAACCGCCCCATGTCGAGCGCCCGCGCGGCCTGCATCACGGCCAGCGTGCCCGCCGCGCTGAAGCTCTCGCCCAGGGTTTCCTTGATGCCGACCAGCTCCACCCGCCCGGCATGGGCGCCGAGCGCTTCGTGAAGCCCGCGATGCTCCCAGCCGTCGAACTCCTTCCGGGTGTTCTCGCAAGTGAAGACGGTGCCCACGTGTCCGGGCGCGATGCCCGCCGCGTGCAGCGCGTCCTTCACCGCGCGAGCCAGGGTGCGGGCCTGCTCCGTGAGCGAGCCTCCCCGGTGCCCGCTTCCGGCGACCTCCGCATAACGGTGAGCGCCACGGCCTCGCGCGGACGTTTGTGACTCGACGACCAGGGCACAGGCCGCCTCGCTCACCCGCGGCCCGGTCGGGAGCCCCAGTCTGGCGAGCAGTCCGGGCTGAAGGCTGTCCGCGCTGCACACCACCATCCGCTCCGCCTGGCCGTCCTCGATTTGCTGACAGCCGAAGCGCAGCGCCTCCAGGCCCGCGGCCCAGCCCGAGCACAGCGTCGCCGTGGGGCCGCGGAGGCCGTGCACCATGGAGATGGCGCCCGTGGCCGCGTTGGTGACGGTGTTCTGGAACACCACCGGGTTTCCGTAGCGTCCGCCGCGCTCCAGGATGCTCTCGAGGTACTCCTCGTTGGTGGGCAGGCATCCGTAGCCCGAGCCGAACGCGATGCCCGTCTGGAGCGCGTCGTCCGATGCGGCGCCGAGTCCGGCGTCCTCCCAGGCGAGCGTGGTGGCGGTCAGCGTGATGCGCCCCAGCCGGTCCATGTGGCGCAACTGGGCGGGCGGCTTCACCAACGCCGCGTCCGGGATGCGCTCCCATGGGCTGCCGGCGTCCGAGGGCGAGGGATGGACCGCGCCCAGTCCCGTGATGACGAAGGTGCGGCTCATGCTGCCACCTCCGCGAGGTCAGAGAGGCGCCGGGCAATGAGGGCGACGTTGGCCCCTCCGAACGCGGACTTGGTGCTCATCAGGATGTCCAAGCGCCGCGCGAGCGCCTCGCCGCGCACCACGGCGACATCGCACCGCGGGTCCAGCTCCTCGCAGTGGAGCGTGGGGGGGATGAAGTCCCGCGCCATGCCCACGAGCGAGCCAATCAGCTCCAGGACGCCCGAGGCGCCCAGGGTGTGCCCGAAGTAGGGCTTGAGCGAGTTGACCGGCAGCGAGGCGGTCCGGGCCCCGAAGATGGCGCGCAGGGCGTGGCACTCCGCGGGGTCGTTGGCCGGCGTGCCGGTGCCATGCAGGTTGACGAAGTCGATCTGCTCCGTCGACAGCGCGGCGTGCCGCAGGGCCAGCGTCATCGCCTGCTGGAGGCCGCGCCCCTCTGGATGCGGGCTGGTGGGGTGGTGGGCATCTCCCGCTGTTCCCCAGCCACACAGCTCCGCGTGGATGCGCGCGCCGCGCTGGCGTGCGTGATTCAGTTCCTCGAGCACGATGACGCCCGCGCCTTCGCCCAACACCATGCCGTTGCGCCGGTGGTCGAAGGGACGGCACACCGTGGGCGTCATCGCGCGCAGGACGGAGAACCCGCTGAAGCTGAGCGAGGTCAGCGCGTCGGCGCCTCCCGCCAGCATCACCGAGGTCCGGCCCTGGCGGACTTCATCCAGGGCCCTTCCGATGGCGAGGCTGCTGGAGACGCAGGCCATCGTCACCGTGGACAGGATGCCGCCCAGGCCAAACCGGTCCGCGATGTTCCGGGCGATGGAGGAGAAGGGCAGCTCCGCCGCGAGCCTGCCGCGTACCTCGTCGTGGCTCGAGCGCAGCGTCCGTTCGAGCGACAAGGCGGGTCCACGGCTGGTGCCCATCATCACCCCCGTCTCCGCCCGCCAGTCCGGATGGGTCTCGAGCCCGCTGTCACGCAGTGCCTGCTCAGCGGCGTGGAGTGCCAGCTGTGACACGCGGTCCAGGCCGTCCGGGTCGAAGCCGGGCAGGTCCACCACGCCCGCGGACGAGGTCCGCCCCTCGATGCCAAACGCATCCGTGGGGCGGACACCGCCGCGGCCCTCCATCAGGGCGTGCGCCAGCTCCTCGGCGGAGAGGGCGTTGGCGGCCGTGACGCCCAGGCCCGTGATGACGACTCGACGCGCGCTCACGGGAGCACCTCCAGCGGCTGCTCCGGCGACGTGTCCACCAAGCCGTCATGGCCCGGGATGATGTGGCGGTACGTGCTCAGGAGCCTCTGGCGGGTGTCGCTGTAGCGCGCGACGTCCTGGGCGAGCTGCAGCTCCCGCTCGCCGTTCTCCACCAGTGACTTCCGGGTGAAGAGGGCGTCGCCCGCGATGAGAATCTTCCGGGGTGGGCCCTCGCTCTGCGTGCGAGCGCGGTGCGCGACGACGGAGATATGGCCGTGGGTGTGCCCTGGCGTGGGGAGCACCTCGACCTCTTCGGTCAGCCAGTGGCTGTCCTCCACGGGGACGAAGCGCGCGTCACGTTCGAGCACCCGGTTGTAGAAGTCGATGTTGCGCGTCACCTCCCGGACGATGGAGCGGACATAGAACTCCTTCACCGTCTGGTAGTTTTCGCGCAGCAGCTCCGACGTCGCGGCCTTCCCGGGCGTGCGGTCCTGGTGATAGGCCTGGATGAAGTGAGCGTTCTCGACGTAGTCCTTGGCGCCCACGACGTAGCGCGCGTTGCGGAACAACAGGTGGTTGCCGCAATGGTCGTAGTGGAGGTGGGTGGCGACGACGACGTCCACGTCGTCGGGCGTGAGGCCACGTTCCGCGAGTGCTCGCACCAGCCGGTCCGCGTCGTCGCACAGGCCGCTGTCCACCAGGATGTTTCGCTTCTGGGATTGCACCAGGGTGACCGTGGCGCGCAGCCGTGGAAAGCCGCTCCCCTGGAGCAGCACGTTCAGGAACATGGTGTTGGGTTTCCTCGCGCTCAGCCGCCGCCGAGCATCAGTTCGCCGTCCGCGGCGAGCTCTTCGCCCACCCGTGCTTCGACTTTCACGTGGTGGAGGCCGCCGAGACTCTTGAGATGCGTGGCCCGGATGCGGAGCTGGTCTCCGGGCAGGACGGGACGTCGGAATCGCATCCGTTGGATGTTGGCCATCAACCCCGGGCGGGCCGAGGATGTCTGTCTTTCAGCCGCGTCGGCCACGCGGGGCCGGGTGCGCAACATGACCCCCGCGACCTGCGCCATGGCCTCGACGATGAGCACGCCCGGCATGATGGGGTGCTCGGGAAAGTGTCCCTGGAAGAAGGGCTCGTTCACCGTGACGCACTTGATGCCTTCGGCGAACACGCCCGGTTCCAGTTGGTCGACGCGGTCGACCATGAGCATCGGATAGCGGTGCGGCAGCAGCTCGAGGAGCTCTTGTATCCCCAGCCGCGTGGGCGCCGCGGACGGCGCGCTAGGAGCCTGTCGCGGTAATCGCGAAGGGCCCTTGCCCTGCAGGAGTTGAGGGGGCTCAATGCCCCCATGAGCAAGAAGTTCCGCCCCTGGAATGTGCAG
>BNCN01000011.1 GCA_014656495.1 Comamonas sp. KCTC 72670 | reverse complement strand
CCAACGGCCTGGAGCGCCTCCACGGTGAGGTGAAGCGCCGCATCCGCTCCGTGGGCGCCTTCCCGGACCGCGCCAGCGCGCTGCGCCTCATCACCGCTGTCGCCTTCGAAGTCACGGGCGTCTGGGACGACCGTCGCTACCTCGACATGTCCCTGCTGAACTCAAACTCAGACACCGCTGAATGACCCCGCCAAGGAGCCTTCCTCCCCCGAACCCCCTCCGAACCAACTACACAGGATTCGGGACTTGACCCTGGAAGTTGCCCACCTGCTGCTTCTCCCTCTGGCAGTGGTCAGGTGTCTGGAGCCATGTGGTGCGCCGACTTCAGGCGAAGGACCACCAGGACATGAGCCTGGATTGGACGCTGCACTATGTGGACTCAAGCGTCCTGCGCGCACACCGGCACCCCGAGAAAGGGAGAGGCCGATGTGCTCGGCACGTCAGCCGAGGCGACAACTTCCCTGACACAGGGGGAAGACGTCCACTTTGAAAGTGCATTTAAGCGGGACGGCCCAATCAAGCCTTGGGGCGCGCTGACGCTTTGGGTGGGAGGTCGCTACCGACGGTTCCGCCTGCTCGCCAGGAAGCGCTTCGGTGGAGCCTTTCCCGGAACTCAATGAGCCCCTGCACGTTTACGGCGGGCCGCGAGGATGCCGACCCCGACCATCGCGGCGAGAGAGCCCATTACGCAGAGGTACAAGAGGGCGTAGACGAGCTTCGCGCTCGAGACTTTGGCTTCTCCGAAGCAGGTGGTGACCAAGGTAGGCTCCAGGCCGAGGTACTGTTCGATACAGGCTTCCGAGGAGAGGCCAACGCAACGCTTCGGGCAATCGGGCCCGGCGTATTCGTGTGGCGGAAAGCCGATCACGAAGCTCGCCTTGTGGGCACCCCCGCTGAACGAGACTTGGGCCACAGCCAGGGTGTGAACGGTCAGCAGGCCAAGAAGTCCGACTCCCGCGACGGCAACCAGTGAGAACATGATTTTCCGGGACCGCTTGCGGCTGAGCGGCCCATCCTCTATCAGGAAGTCAGTGGTGACAACGATCACTCCCATCAGGACAGAAGACAGCGGTAACAGCGCGCTCTGGAGCTGAAGGGGGAAAATCTCCAGCAGCGCCGAGAATCCGGGGACGGAGAGCTTCCCCAAAAAGGGCGCAAGCCCGATGGCGGTCGCCACGAAAAATTGAAGAATGCGATGCACAAACAACTTGCTCGTGCCGGCGAGCTTCGGGACCGCATTCAGCTTCTGGTTGCCCTGAGCGCCATCCTCATGTAACTGCTTCGCTGGTTTGCTGGGCATCTTATTCTTTCAGCGACGGGTGCATTCGCCGCCCCGAGTGAGATCGCAGATAAGCTCTGTTGGAGGGTCGTCGTAGAGTTCGAGCTTGCAGTCGCAGCGCTTGTTTCCGTCGGTAAAGGTTAGCGTGTAGTGTCCTCGGATAATGTTGAGGAGCAATTGATCGCTCATGCCACTCCGACCCCGAGCCACGCTATTGAGAGGCACCAGTTCGAATTTCACGCCCGCTTTCGGCAGTGTTCGAATGGTAAAATCCACCGTATGCGAGGCGAGCCTCCGGAGACGCTTGAGCTGGGTCCGAATCTCTTCAAGCTGTGCGATGGGATCGACGGCCGGGAAGCTCCACCCGACTCCCATTTGCACATTCATTGCCATTACGTCTTCCTCAAGTGGCGCTAGGACCTCGTGTTCGAGCACGGACCACGCTTTCCTCACGGCCGCATGTGCTTGCTCCCTGAGCGCATTCTCGCTTTGGGGTTGCCCGTCCACGATGATCGGCTTGTTGGCGATGAGAAGCGCCGCATCAATGACGTCCAGAGCGCGCTGCAGTTCCGCGTGCTGCTCCTCGGTCGGTCTGTTGACCGTCAACAGCGTGGTCGGCGCCACGGTTGAAAACCCGATGGGGCTCGCCACAGCGACTGGTCGCTTGGTTCGTCTGAAGGGAGTACCGCACGCTGAGAGGGCGAGCGACATGGCAACAACAGTCGCGTTCATGAATCCGAAAGTGCCGCGACGCCCAAGAGAACACGGTTGAGCGCGCGGGCAGCGAGATTGGACGCCAAGGATCGGGCTGGTCAGGCGCTGGTCTCCTCACGAAGCGGGAGGCCCAGGGCCGCCCCGTTGCTCGTTCAGGAAAGTTAACAGATCGCGGCAACCACCGGGAAGCCCCGAGGACAGATTATAGGTCTATCCCGCATAGCTGCCAGCCAGTTACTGACCATCTCACAAGGAGGCTGCCTCTGCTCTGACGTTTGTTAGGGGCTGTAAGCACCTGCCTGCCGGCGGAATTCGTCCATCGCAGTTTCGTGATTCGTACTGGGCCGCTCCTGATGCTCCAGCACATGAGCGGGCACCGAACCCCCTCTCGGTCCGTGCCCACGCAGCCAGTCCGTCAGTCTCTTGCACCTGGGCCGGGGAGGCCGCCATTTCGGCGTCGGTCAGCGTCCGCTCCCGGTTGAGGGTTAGCAGCGTCCAGCGGAAGTCGGAGGCCTCGAACACCCTGCCGTTCAGCACGCTCTGGACCCTCTTGGGCATTGGGCGTTCCCCGCGCGGCATGAAGGAGCTGCCGCTCATCGTGAGGACAGTAGCGAGCCCTCCCTGGGGCGTCGAGGAGTTGGGGACTCACCCTTGAGAGGTATGGACGAAGAGGCTGCGCTCTGCCTTCGGACGTGTCGCGCCTGAAGGCGTGGACGAGCGGCTTCTGTAGAGTCTCTGCCCGCGGGCGGAGACAGAGACGTGCGGGCACGGAGCGATTCTTCGGGGCGGTCTTCGGCTCTCAGAGAGAGACTCATCAAGAGCCGGAGTAGCGGCTTGACGAGGGGAGTAGGGAAGGCGGCATCATCCCGGCATGAGTCAGGCATCTCCTTCTCAACCGCTTTCGCCTCCTCCTTCGCAGCCGACGCCGCCGAAGGGGACGCCCGTCCTTGTCATGCTCATCGCCTCCTGCTTCGTGCTTGCCTTCATGGGCTGGGTCATGAGGCTTGGACACCCTGGAGCGGTGCTGGGGGTGGGCGCCCTCGCTGGGTCCATCGCAATCTTCAGGAAGAAGGACTCCAAGCACCGCAACGCTGCTGTCATTGGCGCAATTGCTTCCGTCATTGTCGTCTTTGGCGCCATCAGGAACGGGAACGAGAGTTCCCGCAATATTGCGATGATTCGGGCCTCTGCCGAAGAGGGGCAGCGGAAGGTCGCCGAGAGTCGCGCCCATGAAGCGGACATGTCCGTGCGCATTGCTGCAGCGGTCGCGACGTCGGCGCCCCACGAAGCCGTCGACCTCTGCAACAGCTTTGGGGACCTCCGGGACATCCCCGAGAAGAGCTGGGCGCCGTGTAGCGCAGCGTACCTGGCCAAGGGCCGCGAGTTGCTGTCCGCCGCGAAGCCCGCAGATGCCGTACCCCTCCTGGAGAGGGCGAGTGCCCTGGCTCCAAGCAACGCAGACGCGGCGACCGCGCTTTCGAGCGCGAGGGAGCTGCGCGGCAAGGAGAACTTCAAGGTCAAGGGTCCGGAGGTCTCCGCCGGGTTGGCGCGTGCAGTGGCTCATGCCAAGGCCAAGGAATGGGAGGCGGCGGAGGCGGAGCTGAAATCTGCTGACGCCACCTTGAAGGGGTTCGAGGGACTCGAGGTCGCCAAGTCGAAGGAGTGGAGCACCCTGTCGGGCCAGGCCGCCCAGCAACGGAAGCGCATCCAGCCGGGGCTGGAGAAAATCCAGCTCCAGCGCGAAGCCGAGAAGCTGATGGTGGAGATGCGCGGGGAGAAGCCTAAGAACTCAGGCTGGGACGGCTCAGTGCTGGAGGTGAAGCAGTATCTCCGGCAGGTGATGAATGACCCCGACAGTTACGAGCATGTCTCGACGTCGGCTCCCGTTGCCCGCGATGCCTACTGGATTGTGAAGAGCTCCTTCCGCGGGAAGAATGCCTTCGGAGGGAAGGTCCTCAACACGAGGTACTTCTTCATTCAGCGAGGGCAGGTCGTCCACGTGGAGGAGTGGGGTCGGACAGTAATCCTGGCTCGGGCAGAACTCCCGCGCGCCGGTGCCAGGAACTGCTGACTAGGCTTGTTCTTGATGCCGCCCCAGAGAAATCTGGAGCGGTCTGATCGTCGATGATGCGCGCAATGGCTGTGACTCTGCGGATGTTCGACAGGTGAAAGATGGAGCAGGGGCGAGACAGAAAAAGTGATGTGCCAGTTTTTAAGGAGTGGATTTTCCCCGAAATGACCATTCGCGGTGGTGGTGCGGCATGGACATCAAGGGGACAAGTTCGTGTCTTTGCGGATTCACGTGTCGAGATTCGTTTTACCTATGTTCACCCTGTGCGACATTCGCAGGATGTCCCGCATCGCGTCAGAATTGCTGGTAAGACCCGCGATGGGTTCAGGCTGGAAGAAGTGGATGCCGTGCTGGTGGGTATTCAGCCCGTCACGAGGCGAAAGACGGATGTGGTCTTTATTCCATATCGCTGCGTGCTTTCGCGCGAAAGCCAGGCGCCGATACGGCTTGCTCGATATTATTTGAAGAATTTGAGTGTCTATGCGGGTGTTGCGAAGGTTGAGGACGGGAGGTACAGAGCTTCTCTGTTCCCACGGGGGGCGTATGAGCCTTTTCGATTCGGCGCCTATTTGGACGTTACGGGCGGAAGGCTTGCACGTGCGAAGGCAGATGAACTTGCGGAGGATGTGGCGCGGCTAGTGACTGTTGCCGCAAGGTGTCCGGTGGTGCCGTGTTTTCGCGAATATCACTCCTCCTCGCGAATTCAGCGTTACGAGTTCTTTTCGAACTCATGGGATTTTAAGCCCATGCGCAATGTTATTACCCTCGTCGGAGATGAGATGGGGGAGTTTCTGTCGAAGACGCTGGGGAATTATCGTGCCGCCAAGGCGCCTTGGCGGGCCTCGCTTCTCGTTGAGTACTTCTGGCGTGCGCACCAGGAAACCACTGCCGAGCTGCAGTTTCTTCTCTTGAGTGTCTTTATGGAGTCGGTGAAGTTCAACTTCGCCCGGGATGTGGCGAAGCATGCAACGAAGAAGAACTCTAATGGGACTATTAGAGACTTCTTTAGTGCGAGTAATGCAAAGCTGGGATTCCGTGATTTGTTGATCGAGGCCGGAAATCATCTCGGCGTTCCGAAGGTCGACAAGCGCATGGGGTTTATTGCTAATCGAAATTGTATATTTCATTCCGGTCAGAGTTCGTACTCGCAGTTGGGTCAGCGGAATACGTATTTGCCGCTGAAGGGAGAGCTTCGGCGGCTTTATGACTTGGCGGATGACTTCATGCTGCATCTGCTCGGGTACAAGGGGCCATTTCATGCATACGGAGACCCCGAGCGGCTCCGCATGTATCCATCACGCCGTCGACGACGTCGTCGGCGGGTCCCAGGGATTCCGCTCATGCCCTCCGGCGTCTAGAGACAGTTGGGGCTAAGGCGCCGATCTCAAAATTGAGCGAGCAGTCTGCTGGGCGACGAAGTACGGGCCCATGTTTGGAGTGTTGGAGATGGATGTGCCCAAACTCGTCCGGTGAACTGAGAGGTCGACTGGGCCTAGTAGTCGAATCGTGAAGAGTGACTGGGTCTCTTCTCTCTGCGCGGGAGGTGAAGCGGCACAACCGGGCTGAGCGAAGGTCGCGCCCGTCCGGGGGCCGTGGGGCGGCATCTCGTTGATTCATCAACCCGGAGGTGCACTGGTCGTGGCGGACTCCTGCGCGGACGAATGGAGAGTTCAACATCCAAGGAAGGCGTGCGCTAGCGCGCCTTCGGGTTGTCCTTCCGACCCAGAAGCCTCGGAGGCACGCGCAGCGGGTGGAGAATCGCAGGGAGGCGGAGGCAGAGCGGACTGTCGGTGGAAGAGCGCGGCCGAGATCTTCTGAGAGTCGTCTCGGAGAGTCTGCGCCGCGCGACGAAATCGGGAGTACCCGGTAAGCCTCCGCCGCGTTTCGCTCTCTCGCTTAACAGCCACGAGGGGCCAATCCGTCGCCGAATGGCTTCGAGCCGCCTTGGAGACAGGGAAGCAAGGCAACCCTGGAAGGTACGACATCGAAAGCCCTGGATTGTTAGAATCGGTCGCCCGAAGTGGTTAACAAAACTGTTAACCGCTCTCGGCCTCTCTCTCCCCAAAACGGGTGAAAGAGCGGTCCAGAGAGCCCAATCGGTGGCGAAGGAGAGGGGGCGTCTCGCTCTGCGGGGTAGAGGGACGAGAGCGCCAACTTCAGCACCGCGAGCCAGAATCCCTTGGGATTCAGGGGCTTAAGCACGAAGGCCCCGCGATGTCATCGCGAGGCCCTTGTTAAACAAAAAGGGCCCTACCGGTTGGTAGGGCCCTTCGTTCAGCTCCCCGACGTGGACTCGAACCACGGACCTAGTGATTAACAGTCACCCGCTCTACCGGCTGAGCTATCGGGGAATATGTCGTCCCGGCGGAACCGCGTTGCCGTGATGAGGCGCTTTCTAGAGAATGGTGACCGCTCTGTCAACAGTCCCTTTTGATCCATTCTCCCGGCTCCACCTCCAGCCCTGGTCCGCACTCTCGGGACTGGGCTCCGTGGCGGCCGATTCCATCGCCCAGGTGCTCGCCGGCTCCGCCGCTGAGCGCGTGCTCGACCGTACTCTGCGTGACCATCGCTCCCTGACCCGCGAGCAGCGCCAGGCTCTCAAGGAGGCGGTCTTCAACGTTGGCCTCTGGCGGCGGCGCCTCGGCTTCCTCCTCGGGCGCGAGGACGCCCCTCCCGGCCTCCTGCTCCATGCCCTGCTGCTGGGCCTGGCGGGCGTTCCGGCCTCGGAGGCCGCCGCTCTGGCGGGACTGGGGGAGGGGACTCCGCCGTCGCTGGTGTCGGAAGCGCCCCCCACGCTCGCGCTCCGGGCCTCCCTTCCGGACTGGCTCGCCGACCACTTCGCCCGGGAGTTTGGCCCCGAGGCCGACGACTTCTGTGCCCACCTGAACGTCCCGGGGCCCATCACCCTGCGGACCAACGTCCTCCGCAGCTCCCGGGAGGCGCTGGCCGAGCGGCTCCGCTCCGAGGGCGTGGAGACCCGCCCAGGGCCCTGGAGCCCGCTGGCGCTCCACGTCGAGGGGCCTCGGCCCAACCTCTATGGCCTCCCGTCGCTTCAGGAGGGCCTGTTCGAGGTCCAGGACGAGGGCAGCCAGCTCCTGGGGGGCCTCGTGGGCGCCCAGCCCGGGGAGACGGTGCTGGACCTCTGTGCCGGGGCGGGGGGAAAGACGCTCCAACTGGGCGCGGACATGAGGGACTCGGGGCGGCTCCTGGCCTATGACCCGGACCCCGAACGGCTCGACCGGCTCCTCCAGCGCTCCGCCCGGGCGCACCTCACCCGGGTCCAGGTGCTCCGGAGCCTTCCCGAGACGCTCGACGCGGACCGGGTGCTCGTCGACGCGCCTTGCTCGGAGCTGGGCTCCCTGCGCCGGGGGCCCGACCAGCGCTTCCGCATCCCGCCGGAGGTGCTCACCCGGTTTCCGGCGCTCCAGCAGGAGATTCTCCAGCGCGGCGCCCGGCTGGTGCGTCCTGGCGGGCGGCTCGTCTACGCCACCTGCACCGTCAACCGCTTGGAGAACGAGGACGTCGTCGCCGGGTTCCTGGCGTCCCACCCGGACTTCCGCCTCGTGCGGCCCGGGGCGGGGTGGCTCCCGGACGCGTGTCTTCGCGACGGGTTCCTCTTTGTCGCGCCCCACCGGCATGGCACGGACGCCTTCTTCGCGGCCGTCCTGGAGCGCTCGGCAGGGTAGAGGCGGGGGGGACGGGCGGTCGCAGTGTTCGTGTTCCGACGGACGGGGGAACTCAACGCTTCGCTCGCCCGGGGCTCGAATCACCGTGCCCCTCGGGCCCCGGGTGCTATGAAGCGCACCGTGCGCTGGCTCAAGCCCCTCCCGCTCCGTCCTCGCGACGCCGTGCATGTCGTCGCTCCCTCCGGGCCCTTCGACCGTCTGACCTTCGAAGCCGGACTCGCCGTCATCGCCGAGCGCTACCGTCCCCTCCACGCCCCAGACATCTTCGCCTCCCACCGCTACCTCGCGGGGGATGACGCCCGCCGGGGCGGGGAGCTGTCTCGCGCGCTGCTGGACCGGGACGCTCGCGCCATCTTCAGCGCTCGCGGCGGCTACGGCAGCGCACGGCTCCTGCCGGACCTCCCCTTCGCGGATGCCTCGCACGCGGCCTTCGTCGGCTTCTCCGACCTCACCTCCGTCCACGGGGCGCTCCAGGCGCTGGGGCGCGTGTCCTTCCACGGGCCCGTCCTCACGCAGCTCGGCCGGCAGCCTCCCGCGGTCCGCGAGTACCTGTTCCGCCTCCTCGAGTCGCCGGAGGCGCCGCCCCCGCTGACGGGCTCGGCCACCTATGTGCCGGGCATGGCCGAGGGCCACCTCGTCGGCGGCAACCTGTCCGTGCTGTCCCGCCTCATCGGCACCTCGTACATGCCGCCGCTCGACGGCGCGGTGCTTCTGCTGGAGGACGTCACCGAGCGCCCGTACCGCATCGACCGCATGTGGACCCACCTGCGCCTGGCGGGCGTCTTCTCTCGCGTGCGCGGCATCGTCCTGGGCGACTTCACCGGCTGCGAGGAGAAGGGCGCCGACTACGCCTGCGCCGATGTGCTCCGGGAGCTCGCTCGCGAGGCGGGCCTCCCGTGCGCGGCGGGCTTTCCCATTGGCCACGGTGACATCAACTACCCCGTGGCGCTCGGCACGCAGGTCCGCCTGGATGCGGACGCCGCGCGCCTCACCTTCCTCGAAGGAGCCGTGCTCGCATGAGTGGCGGTACGCACCCCATCGCGATTCTCCAGAAGGTCCTCGATGACGCCTGTGGCATCGGCGTCTTCCCCTCGGCCCAGGCCGTCGTCCTGCACCGGGGCGTCCAGGTGTTCGGCGGCGTCGCGGGCGACGTCTCCGGGGACACGCGCTTCGACCTCGCCTCGCTCACCAAGGTCCTCGGCACCACCTCGCTCTTCCTCCGCCTCTGGACGGAAGGGAAGGTGGGTCCCGAGACGCTGGTGTCCCGCTACTTCCCGGGCACGCCCGTGGGCGACGCCGGTGTCACCGTGGCGGACCTGCTCTACCACCGCTCCGGCCTGCCACCCTTCGTGCCCTTCTTCGCGCAGGCGCTCACCGCGCACCCGGAGCTGCTGAACGCGGACTGTCCCTCCGCCCTGCGCGCTCGCGTCCGTGACGAGGTCATCCAGGCCGCCGCCAGCACGCCGCTCGCCGCCGAGCCCAAGACGCGCGCCGCGTACAGCGACGTGGGCTTCATCCTCCTGGGCGAAATCCTCTCGCGGGCCGCGGGCGCTCCGCTGGACACGCTGTTCTCCCAGCACGTCGCCGAGCCCCTGGGGCTCGGTGCCCGGTTCCACCGCCTCACCGACTTCCCCGCGGACGCCGCGCCAGCGCCCACCGGCGCCACCCGCCCGCGCGAGCCGGCTCCGGGGCAGGAGGGCCTGTGGAAGGACGTGCCCTCCCAGCCCACGCGCCTGGGCGAGGTCGATGACGACAACGCCTGGGGGATGGACGGCGTCGCGGGACACGCGGGGCTCTTCGGCACCGCCGTGGACGTGGCGCGCTTCGGCCAGGCGGTGCTGGACGGCTGCTCGGGGTCGGGCGTGCTCGCGCCGGGGCCGCTGTGGCACCGCGCGCTCGCCACCGACCCCCTGGTCCAAGGCAGTACGCGCTCCATGGGCTTCGACTCGCCCTCCGAGGGCGTGTCCAGCGCCGGGCACTACATCGGCGATACGCCGCCGGGCGCGGTGGGGCACCTGGGCTTCACCGGCACCAGCCTCTGGGTGGACCTGCGCCGCTCGCTGGTGGTGGCGCTGGTGACCAACCGCGTGGCCCATGGCCGCCAGGAAACGCGCATCCGGGATTTCCGCCCCCTCTTCCATGACTTCGTCGTGGAGGCGCTCGGGCTCACCGAACTCAAGCAGGGACACCATGGCTGACGACAACGGAAACGTCCTCGACACCCTCGAACCCGGCAGCGTGCGGCGCATCCACCTGGTGGGCGTGGCCGGCACGGGCATGGGCTCCTTCGCCGGCATGCTCAAGGCCGCCGGCTACGACGTCACCGGCAGCGACGAGAATGTCTACCCGCCCATGAGCGACATGCTCCGGACGTGGGGCATCCCCGCCTCCACGCCGTACCGTCCGGAGAACCTGGACGCGGCGAAGCCGGACCTCGTCATCATCGGCAACGTCATCCGCCGCGTGAATCCCGAGGCCACCGCCGTGCGCGAGCGGGGGCTCAAGCAGATGAGCTTCCCCGCGGCGCTGGGCTCGCTCTTCCTGGACCGCTCGCACTCCGTCGTCGTGGCCGGCACGCACGGGAAGACGACGACGTCCTCGCTCATGGCCCACGTGCTGGTGGCGGCGGGCAAGGACCCGTCCTTCCTCGTGGGCGGCGTGACGCAGAACTACGCGGGCAACTACCGCGTGGGGAAGGGCGCGCACTTCGTCGTCGAGGGCGACGAGTACGACACCGCGTACTGGGACAAGGGCTCCAAGTTCCTCCACTACCGGCCGCGCACCGCCATCCTCACCAGCGTGGAGTTCGACCACGCGGACATCTTCCGAGACTTGCCGCACTACGAGGCGACGTTCGAGAAGTTCGTGCGCCTCATCCCCGAGGACGGACAGCTCGTCGTCTGCGCCGCCTACCCCAACGCGGTGAAGCTGTCCCGCGAGGGCTGCAAGGGCCGCGTGGTGACGTACGTGGCGAAGGTGGGCGCGGACGCGGACTACACGCCGCGCAACCTGTCCTTCGGCCCCGAGGGCGCGCGCTTCGACGTCGTGGCCCACGGCGAGTCGCTGGGCACGGTGCGGCTCCCCATGGGCGGCGCGCACAACGTGGAGAACGCGCTGGCCGTCATCGCCGCGGCGCTGGGCCTGGGGCTCTCGTTCGACGAAATCGCCCAGGGGCTGGCCAGCTTCAGCGGCGTGAAGCGCCGGCAGGAGATTCGCGGCGAGCCCGACGGCGTCATGGTGATTGACGACTTCGCGCACCACCCGACGGCGGTGCGGGAGACCATCGCCGCCATCCACCACCGCTACCCGCAGCGGCGCCTGTGGGCCGTCTTCGAGCCGCGCTCCAACACCAGCCGCCGCAACATCCACCAGGAGGACTACGCCCACGCCTTCACCGGCGCGGCCCGCGCGAGCCTCAAGGTGCCCGAGCTCCACGACAAGGTGCCCGTGGGCGAGGAGCTGGACGTGCGCAAGCTCGTCACGGACCTCCAGGCCCAGGGCATCCCCGCCGAGGGCGCCACGGACGTGCAGGCCCTGGTGGACCTGGTCGCCCAGGAGGCCCGCCCCGGTGACGTGCTGCTGGTGATGAGCAACGGGGCCTTCGGGGGCTTCATCGACAAGGTGCTCGCGGCCCTCGGGGCCCGGGCTCACAAGGGGGCCTGAGATGCCGCGCTTTTCGTTCACCGTGCTGGCGGGCGTGCTCGCGCTGGCTGGCTGTGCCCGTCGCGACATGCCGCCGCTCGACGCGGCCGCGAGCCAGCGCAGCGCCATGAAGGCGGCGGGGCCGCTGCAGTTCCAGGTGAAGCGGTACCCGGGCGGGGAGGTCTACGACATCGCCTCGGACCGGGGCAGCGTGGTGGTGCTCGACGTGTGGGCCACGTGGTGTGAGCCCTGCAAGGACGCGCTGCCGTACTACCAGGACCTGGCCAACGAGTACGCGGCCCAGGGCCTGAAGGTGTACGCGCTCAACATCGATGAAGACGCGCGCGCCATCCCCACCTTCCTAGAGGAGACGAAGGTGACGCTGCCCATCCTGGTGGACCAGAACGCCCAGGTGGCCGAGCGCACGCTCAAGGTGCGAGGCATGCCCACGACGTACTTCATCGACCGCAAGGGCCTGGTCCGCCATGTCCACGAGGGCTTCGCGGAGGAGTACCTCGCGAAGTACCAGACGGAGCTCGAGGCGCTGCTCGCCGAGCCCACCCCGTAGAGGAGCGCGACATGTCCCAGGAGTCCCCCGCCAGCCTGCGCCGCACCGCCGAGGAGGGCGCCCGGCTGGCCGGCCGCATCCTCGCGGAGCGGTTCCTGGGCGAGCGCACCATCGAGTTCAAGGGCGGCATCGACCTGGTGACGGACGCGGACAAGGCCTCCGAGGAGGCGCTGCTGGCCTTCATCCGCGAGCGGCACCCGGACCACGCCATCCTCGCGGAGGAGAGCGGCGCCACGCAGGGCTCGGACAGCCTGCGCTGGCTGGTGGACCCGCTGGATGGCACCACCAACTACTCGCACCGCGTGCCGCACTTCTGCGTCAGCGTCGCGGTGGAGGGCCCCGGCGGCGTGCTGGCCGGCGTCGTGTATGACCCGATGCTGGACGAGCTGTTCTCCGCCGCGCGAGGGCAGGGCGCCACCCTCAACGGCCGTCCGCTGCGCGCCAGCACCGTGTCCACGCTGGACCGCGCGCTCTTGTGCACGGGCTTCCCCTACGACGTGCGCGAGCGCCCCGAAGGGCCCGTGGGCCTCTTCACCCGGCTCATCCTCCACGCGCAGGGCATGCGCCGCACGGGCAGCGCCGCCATGGACCTGGCCTACGTGGCCGCGGGCCGCTTCGACGGCTTCTTCGAGTTCGGATTGAAGCCCTGGGACATTGCCGCGGGCTCGCTGCTGGTGGAGGAGGCGGGCGGCGTCATCCGGCACATCTCCGGCGAACCGTTCGACGTGCTGCGCGGTGACGTGATTGCGTCCGCGCCCGCGCTGGCCCCGTCGCTGCTGGCCGAGGTGAAGCGCTTCGTGGACGGCCTGCGCGAGCAGCCCCCGCGCGGCTGAGGCTAGAAGAAGCTCTCCGGCACGAAGACGATGTCACCTGGCTGGAGCATGAAGTTCTTCTCCCGCCCCACGCCGATGTCCTCCACGGGCACGCGAATCTTGCGCTCCTGCCCGTCCACCACGCGCGTCACCAGCGTGTTGTTCTTCGCCGCCAGCTTGGTGAAGCCGCCCGCCAGCGTAATCGCCTGGACGATGGACATCTCGTTGTCCACGGGGAAGGTGCCGGGCTTCTGCACCTCGCCGAAGACGAACACCTTCTGTGAGTTGTACTCGCGGATGAGCACCGACACCTGCGGGCGGCGCACGTAGCGCGCCAGGCAGTCCCGCAGCAGGTCCGCGGCCGAGCTGGGCGTCGTCCCCGACAGCGGCACCTTGCCGCACAGCGGATAGTCGATGGTGCCTTCACCGGACACGCGCCAGGTGCCGGAGTGCTCGGGCTCCTGGAAGACGCGCACCTCCACCACGTCCCCGGGGCCCAGCGTGCCGCCGCCAGGACGGGCCGGCGTGGCCGTCTCGGAGGAGGGCGTGGGCGCGGGCGGCGGCGGGCGCTGCGACGTACCGAAGCACGCGGGCAGCGCCGCGAGGGACAGGACGGTGAGGAAGCGCTTCAGCTCCACGCGGATGGGGGCCTCAGTACGTCACGGAGAGGCGGGCGAACCCCTCGTGCCGCGTGAAGTTGAGGCCGCCGCCACTCACGGAGGAGGAGCGGCTGCCGAGCATGTAGCCGGCCGCGCCCGTCAGCCACGGGTAGAACTGATACTCCGGGCCGAGATTCACGCTGTACAGGGTGTCGTTGCGTCCGCCGTCGAAGCGCAGGAAGTCCACCGCCATGAGCCCGGCCAGCGTCAGCTTGCCGCCAAAGAGCGCGCGCACCTCGCCATAGACGCGGTTGTCGACGAACAGGTTGTACGCGGCCACCGGCTCAATCATCCGCAGGTAGCCGGCCTTGAAGCTCAGCGTGGGGCTGTAGAGGTAGGTGCCCTCCAACTGTCCCAGGAAGGTGCCGCCGCCCGTGCTGGCGAGATTCTGACCCCAGCCCGCCTTGGCGACGACGGCCACCTTGGGTGAGACAAGGCCCGCCACGCCGCCCAGGGCGCGCAGCAGCGAGGCGCTGGGCGTGCCGTCCTTGAGGTAGTGGCGGACGTCCAGGTTCGTGTCGAGCACGAACGCCGTCTTCGGCAGGAAGCGCCAGCGGCCCTCGGCGCCCAGTCGCAGGTTGCCGTAGTCGAAGCGCTCCACCGCGGACGGGGCGCACACGCTTTCGCTGCAGCCGATGGGGTTCACCGTGCTCAGCGGCTGGAAGAACTCCACCGCGTAGGCCGCGCTGGGAATCAGCTCCAGGGCGCCGCCGCCGGGCCGCCACGGCGTGCGCACGCGGGCCTCGTTGAAGAGGCTCAGCACCCCCACGCCCACCGCGGCGGTGCGCGTGCGGTCCGACCGGGCGAACTGGTTCGACACCTCCACCGACAACGGCGCGTCCGGATTGAAGCGCGCGTTGAGGTTCGCCGCGCCCTCCATCCGCGAGGCCGTGGTGGCGCTCTTCGTCACCAGGCCCGTGTACATCACGTAGTCCAGGTTGGCGCCGAGGTGGAACTCCAGCTTGGGGGACGGAATCTCCAGCCGGAAGCCGGGGCGGAACCGCAGCGCCACGTCGCTCGCCAGGTTGGCGGAGACGGGCGTCAAGTCGGGCTCGGGCAGATTGGGCGGCGTGAAGTAACCCACGCCGCTGTCCAGCCGCGTCTCCAGGTCGAAGAAGGGGTGCAGCCGTCCGCTGCCCACCTTGAAGCCGTTACCCCCCGTCGGCGGCGCCGAGATGGCCTGGCCCTGGGCCGCGCCGCCCAGGGCGAGCAGCGCCAGCGCGCCCAGTCCACCCCAGAATGTCGCGCGCTGCTTCATGGCTCAGTGGGGCTTCCCAGGTGTGAGGCGCAGGTCCTCCCACCTTTCGTGCTTGCGGCCGGCGGCGTCATAACATGCGAGTCGGGGCCGGACCGAACGTTTCGTTTTGAAGCGAGGGTGCTACCGGACGGGGCTGGCGGGCGGCGGGCGCACCAGGACGATGTCGGGAGAGGGAGGACGGCTGGGGTCTCCTCCGGGGAGGTTGTTGGGCTCTTCCACCTCCACGAAGAGGTTCTCATCGGTGCGGAACGCGAGCTGGCCAATGCACTCCTCGGCCTCCGAGCGCAGCTGCGTCACCTTCTGCTGGGCGATCAGCACCTTGGTGAATTCGTGCTCGCTGGACGAGGGCTCCTGGCGGGCGACGGCCTCCTGGAGGGACACGTCCGCCTGCTCGGAGATGCGCAGCAGGCCCTTGATTTGGGTGAGCTTCTCGTTGGCGCAGTTGAGCTTCACCACGTCCTTGGTGCGCCGGGCCTCCTCGACCTTGCCGAGCACGGCGCGGAGCACCTCGCGCATGCCACCCAGGGCCTGGGTGCTGCGCGTGAGCTTCACCGCGTCCGGCACGTCGCGGGCCTTCTCCAGCGACGCGGTGGCGGCGGGAGGTGCGGGGGGCGCGGCGGGGGACGGGCTTTGTGCCGTCGCCATGCCGGCGGCCAGGATGGCGAGCATTCCGACGTTGCGCATGCGGCTCACGATGCCGCAGAGCGTAGAGGCAGGGGTGGGGGGTGTCAAACCAACACGAGGGCGATGAATGTGGTCATGACTGGTTAATCACGCCTTCGAAGCAAGCCGGAGGTTGGCTTCGCGCAGGCGGGCGGACAGGCTCCTGGCGATATTCACCACGATGAAGGTGAAGCCATCTCCATGCGTGCTCCGGAACTCGCGAAGGTCCTGCGCGCTGAGCTGGAGCAAGGCCACGTCCGTCTTCGCGTGGACCGTGGCGGAGCGGAAGTCCTTGTCGATGAGGCCCATCTCCCCGAAGAACTCGGGTGGGGACAGCACCGTGAGCGAGTGCATGCCGCCGCCGGGCTGACGGCGCGCGACCTCCACCTGGCCGCGCACGACGACGAAGAGGCTGTCGCCCAGGTCGCCTTCCTCGAAGATGACCTCGCCCGCCGAGAAGCTCCGCGCCCGCGCGAGCTCCGCGAGGCGGTGCAGCTCCGCGGTGGAGAGCATCTCGAAGAGGGGTGATGAGGCGATGACGGACAGCTTCTCCATGGTCCCCCCGAGGCCCGGGATGGGTGCTCCGGGCCGGGAGCCTAGCCCGCCGGCGCGAAGACGAAGGGGTAGGAAACGGCCGTCTCGTCGTCGGGTTTGAAGGGGAACACCCAGCTGCGGATGGTGGTGCGGATGCAACTGCCCACCGCCTCGCTGCCCAGGGTGTTCTCCTCGATTTCGATGTCCCCCGCGCGGCCGGACGTCTTGATGGTGAAGCGGACCACCACCTTGCCCTTGAGGTTGGGGTTCCGCTTGAGCTCCTTCTCGTAGCAGCTCTGGATGGCGGCCTTGCGCGCGCGCACGTAGCGGGCCAGCGCGTCCCGGTCCACGTCCGCGCTCTCGATTTCGGGCGTGGCGTCCTGGACGCGGCCCTTCACCACCGTCTCCTTCTTGTCGCCCAGGTCCACCTTGCCGGCGCCCTGCGTACCAATGGCGCCGATGTCCGTCACCGTGCCCGTACCACCGCCACGCGGACCTCCAGGCGTGCCCACCGAGGCCTCGCGGGCCACGCCCACGCCGCCCGCGCCGGCCAGGGCCTCGGCGATGTCCCCCGCGCCGCTGGCGCTCCCCAGCACGTCCGCGAAGGCGCCCTGGCCCCCGCCGCGGTTGGAGCCGAGAATCTTGAGCAGGCCGGTGTTGGAGACCTTCTTCACCACCTCCGCGCGGCGCTGCTGCACGGCGTCGCCCGAGGGCTTGGGCTCGGAGGGGGCGGCCTCCTTGGGCGCGGCCTCCGGCGTGTCCGTCTTGGGGGCAGGGCCCGCTTCCACGGGCTTGGGCGCCTCCACCGGGCGCTGGGGGATGATGGCGCGCACGAAGCGGTCATCCAGTTCGTCCAGCTCCAGCTCGGCCACCTGCGGCGTCTCCGAGGAGAGGATGATGGCGGCGCCGGAGAAGTGGACCAGCAGCGAGGCGGCGAGGATGCCGAAGAAGACGCGGTCCATCGTCTTCCACCGGCTGACCATGACGTCGGCGGGCAGCACCGGCTTCGCCTCTTCGGGCGGCGGCGTGACGAACTGGAAGAAGAGGGTGGCGTCGCCCAGCTCCACCTTGCCGCGCGCCGTCTCTTGCAGCGGCAGCACGTGCAGCTCACCGCGCCGGGTGGCCAGGCCCTGCGTGCGCAGCGAGTCGAAGTCCACGTCGGACGAGCCCAGGTTGACGCGGCCCTGCATGCCCGGGGCGATGACGAGGTGGAACTGCTGGTTGTGGTTCTCCAGCAGCGCGAAGCGGGCGGGGCGGCCTTCGGACGCGGGCAGGACGATGGTGTTCTTCGCGTCGTGGCCGATGGTGACCGCTTCGCGGCGGACGTGGTGCTCCTCGACGATGCGGCCGTTCTGAATGACGCCGACGCGGAGCAGCTTGTTCTGCGAGGTGGCGGCCATGGGACTAGAAGGGTTCCTGTTCCACGCTCTTCTCGACCTTGGGCACGAAGCTCTCGGTGCGGTTGAGGTCGTCGAAGCTCAGGTTGGAGCGCTGGAGGATGTACATGGCCTGGGGCTTCTGGATGCGGCCCTCGACGGTGATGGCCTCCAGGCGGATGACCTTGCGCGGGGCCTTCTTCGACGAAGCGTTGCTGCTGGCCGTGGCCGAACGCCTGGCGTCCTGCGCGAGCACGGGCGCGGCGGTGAGCAGCACGATGAGGGCGAGGGTGGGGCGCATGGCGGGTCTACTGTGCGTCGGTGGTGAGTCTATCCGAGCCGGCGGGCACCGGGGCATCCGGCGCGTCGCTGGGAGGCGCCGCCGGGTCAGAGGTGGTGGAAGGTGAGGCGTCCGGTGCCGCGACGCGCGTGTCCAGCTCCGGCTTGGACACTTCAGGGGCGGGCGGTGTTCCCTCGGGGGGCGCGGCGGCTGCTGCTTTCTGCGCCTCCGCGGCCTTGCGAAGCTGGTCCTTCTGTTCGCGCTCCAGCCGCCGCTCCTCGCGGTCGATGAGCTTGCGCGCGTCCTTCACGTACTGGGCGATGCGCTCGTCGCGGCCCCCGCGCGCCTGGTAGCTGTCGAAGTGGGAGAGGGCCGTCTTGTAACGCTTCAGCGTCTCCATCCCCGGCGGCTCCACGTCGAGGTAGAGGATGGCCAGGTTGAAGTAGGCGTCCGCCGCGGTGGGCATCAGCAGCAGGACCTGCTCGTACTCGGCGCGGGCCCGCGCGAAGTCGCCCACGCCCCGGTAGGCATTGCCCAGGTTGAGGCGCGCGGAGGCGAAGTCCGGCGCGGCGCGCACCGCGGCCTCCAGCTCCGTGACGGCGGCGGCGTAGTCCTGCGCCTCGTTGAGCATCGCGCCGAAGTTGTTGCGCGCCTCCGCGAAGTCCGGCCGCAGCAGCGAGGCCTCCTTGAAGGCCTCCATCGCCTGGGGGCGCGAGTCGAGCGCGAGGTACACCAACCCCAGCGCGTTGTGCGTGGCCCCGTCCTTGGCGTCGATGGCGCGGGCGTTCTCCAACACCATGCGCGCCAGCTCGTGCTTGCCCTCGCGGTAGTAGACCTGCGCCAGCACCTGCATGGCGCGCACGTGCCGTTCGTCGCCCTTGAGCGCGAGCTTCGCCTCAGCCGCGGCGGCGGCGAGGTCCTTCGTCTGGAGCAGGGTGATGGCCAGCGCCGTGCGCAGCGTCACCGAGTCCGGCTGGGACGTCAGCCGCTCGCGCAATTCCGCCTCCAGCTTCGCGGCGCGGCCCGTGCGGCCGTAGAGACGCGTCAGGCAGTCCCAGGCGGACTGCTGCTCGGGGGCGGCTTCCAGCGCCTTGCGGTAGGAGCGCTCGGCCTCGGCGGGCTTGCCCAGCCGCTCCTGGACGATGCCCAGGTTGGTCCACGCGTAGTCGAGCTTCGGGTCCAGCTCCACCAGCGTGCGCAGCGCCGCCTCGGCCGCGGTCAGCTCGCCCCGGCGCGCAATCTCCACCGCGTGGGCGAAGTCCTGCTCGGCGCCCCGAGGGTCGGCGGGGCGGGCCACAGGCGCGGGCTCGATGACTTCGGGCTTGGCGGCCTCCTCGGTGCTGACCGTGGCAGGTGCCTCGGCGGCGGCGGTGTCTGGGCGGGGCGCCGTGGTGGCGCAGGCGGACAGCCAGAGGCCGGAGGTCAGCACCGCGGAGGTCAGCACGCGGGCGCGGGGACGGCGAGGGCCAGGGCTCACTTCACTCCCTCCCCGGTGAGGCGCGGGCCTTCTGGCGGCGTCACACGCGTGGGGCCCGCGAGGCTCCCCACGAGCCCGTCGGGATAGGCGGCGTCCGCGGCGAAGGCCTGCTTGGGCTCCTTGAGCACCGGGTACTCCTTGGGCCGGAACCGGTTGAGGGACTCCAGCGTGCGGCGCGTCCACTCGTTGGTGAGGCGATTCTTGCGCGCCTCGGCCAGCGTCGCCGCGTAGCTCTCCACGGCCGCCTCTTCCAGCGCGGTGGTCTGCTGCACCAGCGAGTCCTGATAGACGACCACCGCCTCGTCGCCCATCCGCTTCACCTCGGCGGGGACGGGCGTCTCGATGATGGTGTTGGCGAAGCGCTCCAGCGCGTAGCCCCGGCGGTACAGCGCGGCCAGTGTCCACTCCAACTGCTTGTACGGGAAGACGCGCGCGTAGGCCGCGTTGACGGACTTCACGCCGTTGCGCTTGGCGGCGAAGCTGTTCTCCAGGGCCTTGCCCCGGCCGCCAATCTTCAGCTTGTCGAACTTCTGGAACTCGGCTTCGGCCAGCTGGAAGCGGCTGTACGCGGCGGCGTCGGCGGCCAGCGGGTGCGTGTCCGGCTGGAGCTTGCGCCGGTCGAACTCCGCGGCGGAGCGCTCCCAGGCGCGCTGGGCCTCGCTCGCGCTGCCCAGCTTCTGCTGGGCGTCGCCCATGCGCCGGTGCGCGTCCACCACCAGCTCCACCTGCGCGGGCCGCGAGGCGAACTTGCGCACGAACTCCTCGAGCGCGCGGACCTCGCCGCGAGGGTTGCCCTGCTTCTCGTAGATGATGGCGGCGCGGTACTGGTTCTTCGGCGCGTCCTCCGCCTTGGGGAACAGCTCCGCGTAGCGCATGAAGGCCGCGGCGGCCTCGGGGTAGCGCTGCTGGCCCTCCAGCAGGCGCGCGGCGTTGAAGAGCGCCGCCTCCCGGTCCTTGGACGCGGGGTAGTCCTTCACCAGCTTCTGGTAGCTGACGACGGCCTTGTCGAAGTCGTAGGAGTTCTCCGCGTTCACCGCCACGCGGAACAGCGCGCCGCCCGCCAGCGGCGAGGCCGGGTACTCGCTGTAGATGCGCTCGTACAGCTTCAGCGCGGAGTCGAAGCGGCGGGTGTTCTCGTGGGCCACCGCGGCGTTGTTGAGCGCCTTGTCCGCGAACTCGTGGCGGGGGGCCTCGTCCACCAGCTGGATGTACTTGGCCGCCGCTTCCTCGTACTGGGACTCGGCCATGAGCTGGTCGGCGAGCTTGAAGCGGCCGGCGAGCTTGAACTGCACCAACTGCTGGTGCAGCTCGCTCTTCGGGTCGATGACCTTGTCGTTGCTGGCCAGCCTCGCGCTGACCGCCTCCACGCTGCGCCAGTCCTCGTCGATGAGGTACGTCTCGATGGTGAGGTTGGTGGCGTAGCGGGCCACCTCGTGGCGCGGGTAGGCCTGGATGATGGCCTCGAAGCGCTTGCGCGCCTCCGGGAAGTCGTCGTGCGTGTAGTACAGCTCCGCGGCCTGGTAGGCGATGCTCGGCGCCCGCTCGCCCTGGGGCAGCCGGGCCACGTACGCGTCCGCCGCCGACACGAGCTCCTGCTCGGTGGGGGCGAACGGGCGGCGCGCCACGGCCTGGCCCCGCGGACGCTCGGTGGAGCGCAGCGCCTTCGACGGCGGCACCGTGCCCGCCTGGACGTCCTGGGCCAGCTGCTTCTGCCACGAGAGCACCGCGTTGAGCGTCGCGTCCGCGTGGTGCTTGTTGGACGGGTCGGAGTCCCGCACGTGTGCATAGGCGCGGGCGGCGGCGGTGAACTGGAAGGCGTTGTAGAGGCACTCCGCGTAATAGAAGCGCATGTCGCCCGCGCTCTTCGTCCGCGGGAAGCGCTCCAGGTAGGTGCCGTAGGCGCGGGCGGCGACCTCGAAGGCGCTCCGGGCCTGCTCGAACTTGCCCTCCTGCTTGAAGACCAGCGCCTGCTGATGGTGGTACGTCGCGCTGCCGTACAGGCTGCGCTCGGCCAGCACGTTGGCGCGGTTGATGGCCTCCGAGTCGTCCTTGTTCTTCTCGTACCAGGGGCTGCCGGGCCGGTAGAGGTTGGCCAGGGCCTCGGACTCCGCGAAGGACACGGCCAGCAGGCGGTCCCGCTCGTAGGCCTGGACGATGCGCTGCTGAATCCGCGGGGCGTCCCGTGAGCCCGGGTCCTTCAGCAGCACGCGCCGGTACGCCTCGACAGCCGCCGTGTGCTTCGTCTGGTCGAAGTAGACGTTGCCCAGCCGCTGGTAGACCTCGCCCTCGTAGGTCCTGGGGCCGCGCTGGGCAAAGAGCGCATCCGCCCGGGCCAGGCCGCCCCAGCTGTCGTCCGCCAGGGAGATGGCCACGTACTGGAGGGCCTCCTCGCGCAGGTCGCCGCCGGCGGCCGCGTCACCCTTCGCGGCGCGCTGGGCGTCGTAGAAGTCCACCAGCGTGAGGAAGGACGCCACCGCCGGGTCGAAGCGGTCCATGCGGTAGTACGTCCAGCCCAGCTTGTAGAGCGCCTTGTCGTAGAGCGGGTGCGTGGTATCGCGCGTGGCGGACTCGTACGCATGGGCCGCCTTGGGGAGGGCCTGCCGGTCCTCGTAGTTGTCGAACCAGTACTCGCCGATGCGCACCCACGACTCGGTGGCGAAGCGGCTCTGGGGGTAGCGCGCGAGGAGCTGCTGGTACGCGTCCAGGCCTTCCTCGTACCGGTCCTGCTTCTCCAGGCAGTAGGCCAGCAGGTACCAGGCGCCGTCGTTGAGGCGGAAGTCCGGGAAGGCCGCCAGCAGCTTGCGGTACAGCGTGATGGACGGCCCGTAGTCCACGCGCGGCTCTGAGGGGAACTCCGCGCTCGGGTCCTTGTCGTGGGCCTCCAGCCGCTCCGCGTAGTCGCGCATCGCGAGCAGGTGGTCATCCGACGAGCGCTCGTAATACAGCTCCGCCAGGCGGAACATGACGTCCGGCGTGTAGCGCGGCTCGTCGGGGTACTGGCGGAGGAACGCCTCGAACCGGGCGATGGCGTCCACGCGCTTGCGGCGCTCCTGGGCCTCCAGGTCCTTGATGCGCTTCTCGTACGAGGACGCCAGCGCGCCGCGCTTCTGCTCGTAGCGCCGCTCCACCAGCTCCTGCACCTCGCGGTCGAACTCGCGCGCCTCCGACACGTACAGCTCGAGCGCGCGGCTCACCTCCTGGAGCAGCGCTTCCTCCTCGGACGTGCGTCCCAGGCCCTGGAGATAGGGGGACGCTGGTGGCGCGGCCGGGGACTCTTCGGCGAAAGCGGGGGCGCCCAGCAGGAGCAGGGCCGCGAGCAGGCGGGAGCGCATCACTCCTTCACCTCGGACAGGACGTCCTGGAAGTCGGCGTCCAGCTCACGCAGGGCTTCGTCCTTCTGCGTGGACAGCGTCTGGATGTCCGTCGTCTTGTCCTGCTTCTCGTTGAAGGCCACGTCCACCACGCCCACGTCCGCCTTGAGCTCCAGCTCGTAGAACTGCTGCCGCACGCGGCGGATGCTGTCGTAGGCGATGCGGCCCACCAGGAGGCGGGCGTCACCGGACACCGCGGCGACCTCCGCCTCGTAGCGTTCGAGCAGCTTCTGTTCGGCGACGACCTTCTCGCGGATGACGCGGCCCTGGCGCTCCAGTTGTTCGCGCACCGCGGACCGGGCGTTCGTCACGCGTCCGTGCATGCGGTCCATGCGCTGGCGCAGCGCCTGGGTGCGCCGGAGCGTGGCGAGGACGTCCGCGTCCGCCCGGGACTCCGCCTCGCGCAGCACCGCGCGTTCACGCCGGAGGGAATCGGCGTAGCTGACGCGGATGGCCTGCTCTCCGGCCAGCGCGGTGTCCACGGCGTTGCGCTCGTCCGCCAGCCGCGCGCGCGTGGTGGCCAGCTCCGCCTGGAGGTCCGTGAGCGTCTGAAGCTCGGCCTGCAGTTGCAGGAGGAACTCCCGCTCCTCGTCCTGAGGCGTCTGTCGCTGCGGGCGCGAGTCGGCCACCCACTGGCGGATGGACGCGCCGATGGCCTGGAGTGATTGGAGCTCGTAGGTGAGCCGGTGGGCCTCGCGGTCCACTTCGTCCACGCGCCGTTGCATGCGTTCGCGCCGCGCCTCCCACCCTTCCAGCGTGGTGGGCAGGGCGGTGAAGCGCCGCTCCATCGGCTCCCGCTCGCCGCGAAGAGCCGCCAGCCGCGCGCGTTCGCCCGGCGTGAGCACGCCTTCCAGCGCCAGCGTCTCCACCCGCACCAGCTCCGCGTCCGCGTGGGTGATGGCGGTGTCGACGGCGTCTCCGCGCCGGTGGGCCTCCTGCAGCTCCGGGAAGGACTCCAGGGCCCGCGTGTCCAGGGCCTCCAGGATGCGCTTGGCGATGGCCGCCGCTTCTTGCCGGCCCCGCCGGCTGCTGTCGACGTCGTCGACCATCCGCACCGCGTCCGCGACCTCGCGCTGCGTGGTGGCGTACTTCAACACCAGCGATGGCAGCAGGGAGTTCAGGTCCGGCGGGCCGTCGGTGCGCCCGAGCAACCGGTCGAAGTACGCCACCGGGTCGCGGTTCGAGCCCAGCAGCGTGTCCACCTGCTCCCGCGCGGGGCGGAAGGTGTCGATGACGTGCGTATACGCGTCGGTCGCCTCGTCGTAGCGGCGCAGCTTCAGCAGCAGGTTGCCCTGCAGGAGCCGGCCCTCGGCGGCGAGCTGCGAGCCGGGCGCCACCAGCATCAGGATGTCGAGCGCGTTCTTCGCCTGCTGGTAGTGGCCCAGCCGCACGTGGACCCACGCGCTTTCGTAGAGCGAGTCCGGGAAGGACTCGCTGTCGCGAGGCACCTGGCCATAGCGGTCCAGCGCCTCGTCGAAGCGCCCCGTCTCGTAGAGCAGCCGCCCCAGCGACAGGAGCGCCAGCTCGCGCACGTGCCGGGCTTCCTCCTCGGGCGTGAGGGCGATGCGGCGGGGCCCCGTCTTGCCGGGAGCGGCCTGCGCGGCCTGGGCCGCTGGCGGCGTGGCGAGCTTCTGGAAGCGGGCGATGGCCGCGGGCAGGTCGCCTTCCTGCATGGAGAGGACGCCCAGGTGGTAGGCGGCCTGGAAGCGGAAGGAGCCCTGGGTGGCCTGCGCCAGCGGCGTGAAGGCCGCGCGGGCCTGGGCGATGCGCTCGGACGGGGACAGGTCCTTGCGGCGGAAGAGCCACTTCGCGTGGACGTACGCGATTTCAGGAGGCAGCCGTCCGCCGTGCAGCGTGCGGGCCTGCTCCACGGAGGCCTCGATGCCCTCGTAGTGGTTGAGGCGCCCGGCCACCGTCACGTAGCGCGACAGCGCCTCGCGGTGGCGGCGGGTGGAGGAGGGCAGGGCGAGCAGCTCGCGCAGGTACATGCGCGCGCCGATGTAGTTGCGCTGCTCGAGCAGGGAGTCCGCCAGGTAGAACAGCGCGTCCGGGTAGCGCGGATGCGCGCGGAAGCGCGGGTCGCTGACCAGGTCGTAGAAGAGGATGGACGCCGCGGGCCAGTCACCCAACTGGTAGTGGATTTCGCCGTCGGAGTAGCGCTGTGTGTGCGCTTCCGCCTCGCTGGGGGCGGCGCGCTGGAGGTACTGCGTCTCCACGGAGAGGAGCGTCTCCTCCGCGCCGCGCAGCGCCTTCTCCACCGCGTCGAGCCGGGGGGCCAGGTCACGCGAGCTGGGGCGGGGGGCGGGCGCTTGCGCCGCGGCGGGCTGGGCGGCGTCGACGGCCGCGGGCCCCATCAGGGCCGCCGCGAGGGCGAGGGCGCGGAGTGAGGCAGTCACCGTGCGGCCCTCTACTGTCCGGGAGTGGTGCGGGTGACCGGAGGCGGCGCGGCGGGCGGAGCCTTGCTGCCCGAGGCGCGCGCGGTGGAGATGTCGTAGCGCACCGCGGGGCGGTCCTTCAGGTCGGTGGTGATGCCGCCCTGCTCGAAGCCCACCACCTGCACGGTGGACGTCTTGCCGGGCTCCGCGTTGAACGTGTAGCTGGACTGCACCTTGAACTTGTAGCCCTCCAGGTAGCTGAAGACGCCGTAGCCATTGCCCCGGTACACGAGGCGCACGGCGAGCTGGTGCTGCCCGGGGACGATGCGGCCGTTGAAGACCTCGAAGCGCTCGCGCTTGCCCAGGTCCGTCAGGCCCTCTTCATCCACCTGCGTGTAGATGGGCGCGCCGTCCAGCGCGTACGTCACGGACTCCAATTCGAAGGAGCCGCCCATCTCGTTCTTGTGGACGATGACGGCGCGCGAGCCGGTGGAGACGTCACCGCCGAGCACCGTCTCCTGCATCAGGAGCAGCCGCGCCTTGGAGCGGTAGACCTTCTCCTTCAGGTCGACGACGTTCTCCTCCAGCGTCTTCACGCGGGTGTTGAACGCCTCGTCCGCGGTCGCGGCCGTTGGTGCGGAGGATGCCGCGGGCGCGGCGGGCTCCTGCGCGAGCGCCGGCCCAGGGAAGGCGGCGCCCAGCAGGGCGAGGAGCGGGAGGGTGGCGGCGACACGCACGGTACGACCTCAGTGGGCAGACGGTCCGACCTGACGGCAAGGGAGGACATAGCACCCTTGCCCGTGGGCCGTCTTGCCACGCCATGGGCGGGGACCGGGGTCGCCCGCCTGGGCGCTTGCTTCAGCCACCCTTCTTGAGCTCGGTGAGGACGAGCTTGGCCACGGCCTTGAGCGTGTCGAACACGCCCACGCCGGTGGGGGCCACGGCCTGGTACTCCGGGATGTTGCGGGGGTTGAGCGCCTTGCGCATCTCCTCCACCGTCACCGCGTTGGGCAGGTCGCGCTTGTTGTACTGGATGACGTACGGAATCTTGTTCAGGTCGTAGCCCTGCTCCGCGAGGTTGATGCGGAGGTTCTCGAGCGACTCCATGTTGGCTTCCATGCGCTCGATCTGGCTGTCGGCCACGAACACCACGCCGTCCACACCCTTGAGGATGAGCTTGCGGCTGGCGTCGTAGAAGACCTGACCGGGCACCGTGTACAGGTGGAAGCGCGTCTTGAAGCCGCGAATCTCACCGAGCGACAGCGGCAGGAAGTCGAAGAAGAGCGTGCGGTCCGTCTCCGTGGAGAGGGAGATGAGCTTGCCCTTCGTCTCCGCGGCGGTCTTGTTGTAGATGTACTGAAGGTTGGTCGTCTTCCCGCAGAGCCCGGGCCCGTAATAGACAATCTTGCAGTTGATTTCGCGGGATGAGTAATTGATGAAGGACATGGCTTCCCGGGTTACTCGCTGAAGAGGTTGTCGATATCGTCGTCGGAGATCTCGGCGAAGGGCGACCCAGCTCCAGGACTGTCCGTCTTCTTCACCAGGCTCTCGAAGATCTTCGTGAGCTCGTCGCTGGCCTTCTTGATGCGAAGGCGGACGAGGCCGAGGCTGGTGCGGTTGTCGAAGATGACGACCAGCACGACCCGGCTGCCGACGATGGTCATGTACAGCGAGTCCTTGGCCCCCTCGTGGAACTGGTTGGGGAACTCGTTCTCCCCAATCAGCTTGGCCAGACCACCCATCGCCGCCACGTTACCGGCCGTCAGCGAGGCCAGTGACGTCGTGTCGATGTTCTGCGTCTGACCCGCGGAGGAGATGAGCTGCCCGTTCTTGTCGACGAGGAAGACCACCTTCGCGTTCGCGTCCTTGGTAAGCCGGTCGCAAACGGCGTTGATCTTGGTGAACTCCTCTTCGTACATCACCAGTTGCGTGCCCATGGGCGTATGCGCTCCTCAGCGTTCGCTCACCCCGCCTCGCGTCGACGCTCCGATGTTTCTGGAGTGAATCCACGAGGTTAGACGAGGCGCTACCGACCGTCAGGATGCTTAGCAAAGCGTCTCCACTCCAGCAAGAAGCCATCCGCTTCCAGGAGGGACTTCCGTGCTGCTTCCCCGGTCCCCCGGCGGCTTTGGGGGGTAGAGGCCACGGATCGGCGGATCCACTTGAATCGACCAGGACGCGGGGTTGGGGGCCTTCCCCGCTTTCTCTATACTCCGCCGCGTTTTGCCGCTCCCGCCTTCCCTGCGTACCCCCCCGGCGCGCCTGGTGCTGGTGCTCCTCGTGCTGCTCGCCGCACCCTCCGTCCTGGCGGAGGAGGTGGCCGAGCACGCTTCGTTGCGCCTTCGTTATGGCGTGGCCCTGCGGGACGGGCGCCAGGCGGATGTAGGGCCCGGGCTCACCTATGAGGGGCTCACGCCGAACGACGTGTCGGCGGTGGGGACGGCGTGGCTGGGCACGTCGTGGCTTGGCGCCTGGGCGGGAGTTCAGCGAGAGGGCTTCGACCTGCGGGAGGGCGCGCTGCGGATCACGGGCGGCAGCCTGCTGAGGGCCTCGGTGGGGCCCCGGGCGCGGTTCTTCCTGGGGCCGGTGCGCGCGGAGGTGGGCGCGGGGTACGGCTTCGCGCAGCTGCCGCACTTCCATGATTCATCGGAGCCGGTGCTGCTGCGAGGTGTGCGGCGCGCGGCGGTGGTGAATGGCCGGGTGCGGGTGCCGCTGCCCCTGGGGCTGGGCCTGGAGGCGCGTGGCGAGCTGCCGGTGGCGCTGTCAGTGCGGGATGCCTCGGGCGGCAGGGCGGAGGCGACGGGCTTCTCGGCGGGCGGCGCGTTGCTGGTGCCGCTGCGGCGCGCGGACCGGTGGACGGGCACGCTGGTGCTGGACTTCCAGCACGTGCAGGACGCGGTGACGTTGGCGGATGGGACGGAGTCCCGGCAGCGGCTGCGGCGCCTGGGCGCGGCGCTGGAGCTGGCGTGGCATGAGGGCACGCGGGTGTCGCGGCCCGTGGCGCCTCCGGTGCAGGTGGTGCCTGGGCGGATGACGTTCCGGGTGCTGGATGCGAACACGGGGGCGCCGCTGCCGGGTGCCCGCGTGGTGCTGGGAGATGAAGAGCGCGTGGCGGATGCGCAGGGGCGGGTGGACGTGGAGTCCCTGCCGCCCGGCGAGGTGTCCGCGCGCATCCTCGCGGAGGGCTACGCCGACACGGAGGCGACGGCCACGGTGGAGGCCGGGGCGCGCTCGGAGCTGGAGGTGCGGGCGAGCCCGTTGCCGCCGCCGATGGGGTCGTTGCGCGTGACGGTGGTGAACGCGCGCACCGGCGTGCCGCTGCCCGGTGTCCCTGTGTCGGTGGGCACCGTGGAGGCTCGCACGGACCTGACGGGGCAGGTGGACATCGCGTCGCTGCCCCCGGGGCCCGTGTCCGTCGCTGTGAAGGTGGCGGGCTTCCGCATGGCGGAGGAGGCCGCGTTCATCGTCGCGGGGCAGGCGTCCTCGTTGTCGGTGCCGCTGGCCGAGGACCGCAAGGGCGTCCGGGCCACGTTGTCGGGGCAGGTTCGGAGCGTGCGCGGCGGGCAGCCGCTGGTGGCGACGCTCCTCATCACGAAGGCCCGGGTGCGCGCGCGCACGGATGCGAAGGGCACGTTCAACGTCCAGGTGCGAGGCGGCACCTACCGCATCACCATCTCCGCGCGGGGGCACCTGTCCCAGACGAAGGTCGTCACGCTGCGCGATGGTGAGCGGACCATCTTCAATGTCGACCTCTTCCCGAGGGGGAAACGGTGAGTCGTTGGTTCCTGCTCGTCCTGCTCGTGTTCGTTGGCTGTGACAAGGACGACGCGGCGCCACCTCCCACCGCCGGAGCGTCCGTGGACGCGGGGCTCGGTGAGGCGCTCGGGCAACTGGAGGGGCTGCGCGGCGATGTGCGCCTGGAGCGAGGTGGGAAGCAGGGCCCCGCCACGGAGGGCCCGCTCTATGGTGGTGACGCGTTGGAGACGGCCGCGGGCGGCGCCGCCACGGTGCGCTTCCCGGATGGCCGCTCGGTGGAGGTGGGGCCGGACGCTCGCTTCGCGCTGGGCGAGGACTCGGGCGGCATCGTGCTCCAGGTGGAGCGGGGCATCCTGTTGTCGCGCGTGCCGGCCGATGTGAAGCAGACGGAGCCTCGCTCGAAGGTGGCGCTGACCATCCGCACGCCGTTCGGCCTCACTCGCGTGGGCCCCGAGGAGCCCAGTGAAGTGCGTGTGCAGGTGGCGGAGGACTCGGGCCGTGTCGAGGTGCGGCTGGGCGCCATCGAGTTCATCGGCCGGGACGGCAAGTCGGTGCGCGCGACCGAGGGTGAGTCGGTCGAGGCGAAGTCGGGCCGGGCGGAGCTGGTGGCCAAGGGCGCGCGGGTCATGGAACTGGCGCCCATCGCGGTGACGGTGCGCCTGGGCTCGGGGCGCGCGGAGGTCCGGGCGAAGGGCGGCGCCCGCTGGCGCCCGGTGGCGAAGCAGGGCGAGGTGCTGGCCCCGGGCGACAGCGTGCGCACGCGGCCCGGGGGCACGGCGGTGTTGGGGATGGCGGGCTCGGCTTCGGTGCTGACCCTGGGCTCGGACGGGGAGGTGGTGCTGACGTCCGCGGAGCAGGGGGGCACCACCGATGAGGCGCGGCTGGATTTGTTGAAGGGCTGGCTGGGGCTGCAGCTCGCGCGCGGCCGTACCAGCCGCCTGGTGCTGCCGGGGTTGCAGGTGGAGGGCGGTGGCGAGGCGCGGCTGGCGGTGCGGCGGACGGCCGCGGGCTATCTCGTGGACGCGCTCACGGGGCAGGTGACGCTGGTGCGAGGCGACGCGCGGCAGGCCCTGCGCGCCGGTGAGCGGGCCACCGTAGCCGCGGCGATGCGGGTGGATTCACTGGCGCAGGCGCCGCTCGCCCTGGGCGTCGTCGACGGCGCCGAGGTCTTCCACTCGGGGCTGCACGAAGTGGCGCTCACCTGGGAAGGGGAGGGCGAGGCCGAGGTGGAGGTGGCCGAGGACGCGGCCTTCACGCGCCCGGTGCTCTCGGGCACGGTGTTCCAGTCCTTCGTCAATGTGCCCGCGCCTTCCCGTGGCAGCCTGCACTGGCGCGTGCGCCGCAAGGACGGCACCCAGGTGAAGGGGCACGCGACGTTCGCGCCGGAGCGCGCAGCGCGCTCGCTGGCGCGGGTGCGCAACGTGGTGCCCGAGGGGCCGGACAAGACGACCATCTACTACCAGGACAAGCCCCCGGCGGTGACGTTCACCTATGGCGCGGAGGCGAACGCCGCGCGCTACCGCGTGGCGGTGTACCGCGTGGGCGCGCTGGACTCGCCGGTGACGGAGCGCACCGTGACGGACACGCGGGCCGCGTTGGACGCGGGGGCCCTGGGCGAGGGCAGCTACCTCTGGTCCGTCACGCCGCTTTCCGCCACGGGTGCACAGCTCAAGGGAGGGCGGATGAACAAGCTGGAGCTGGTCTACGACAACTCCGTTCAGGAGCTCATCGTGGCCGCACCGCGTAATGGCCAGCCCGGGGGAGCAAGGGTGCGAGCGTCCGGGGTTGCCCCGGTGGACGCCCGCCTGTCCATCAATGGACGCCCGGTGCCGCTGGATGGCAAACACCGGTTCAGCACCTGGGTGGAGCCGGTGGGCTCGCCTCCCGTGTTGGTGTTTAAGATGACGCGTCCTGGTGCCCCGGCGGTCCATACGGTGCGCACCCTGAAACAGCGAGGGCCGTGAGGATGTCACCCCCCCAGCCGACCCCCCGGCCCGTGCCCGAAGCGGCTCCCGTGCCTTTGTTGCAGCCCTATGGCCCGTACGTGCTCGTGCGGAAGCTGGCCGAGGGCGGCATGGCGGAAATCTTCCTCGCCAAGCTGCTCGGCGCGGATGGCTTCGAGCGCAATGTCGTCATCAAGCGGATGCTGCCGCACCTGACGAACAACCCCGACTTCGTGGAGATGTTCCGGGACGAGGCGCGGCTGGCGGCGAAGCTGGCCCACCCGAACATCGTCCAGATTCAGGAGCTGGGCTTCGCGGAGGGCTGCTACTACATCTGCATGGAGTACCTCGCGGGCGAGGACTTCTCCACGACGCTGCGGCTGGCGGGGCGCAAGCGGAGCTACCTGCCGCTCCCCGTGGTGCTGCGCGTCCTCATCGACGCCGCGCGCGGCCTGCACTTCGCGCACGAGTTCACGAACGAGGCCGGACAGCCGCTGAACGTCGTCCACCGCGACATCTCCCCGTCGAACCTCTACCTGACGTACCAGGGCCAGGTGAAGGTGCTGGACTTCGGCATCGCCAAGGCCGAGTCGCGGCTCGTCAACACGCGCACCGGCGTGGTGAAGGGCAAGTACATGTACATGGCGCCGGAGCAGGCGCGCGGCAAGGAGGTGGACCGCCGCGCGGACGTCTTCGCGCTGGGCGTGAGCTTGTACGAGGCGCTCACCCATGTGCGGCCCTTCTCGCGGGAGAACGACCTCGCGGTGCTCAATGCGCTGCTGCAAGGCGAGCTCAAGCCGCCGCGCGAGCTGAGGCCCGACCTGCCGGAGGAGCTGGAGGCCATCCTGCTCAAGGCCATGGCCTTCAAGCCGGAGGACCGCTACCCGACGGCGGAGGCGTTCGCGAACGCATTGGAGGCCTTCCTCGGCGAGCACCTGAGCGGCGCCGGGACGTTGCAGCTCGGCGCCTTCTTGAAGGGGCACTTCGGCGAGGAGCGCTACACCGAGCGCACCCGCATCCCCACGCTGGCGACCCTCACCGCGGCCGTGGGTGCCACGGGGGAGGGGGCCCAGGCTCCCGCGTCTGGCGTGGAAGCGCAGGGGACGAACCTGTACGGCGTGCTCGCTCGGGAGGGCGATGTCACCTCCGCGCAGCGGCCGGGGATGTCCGTGCGGCCCTCCTCGCCGGGAGGGCTGCCCGCGCATGTCCCGTCCGCGCCGCGAGGGGCCTCGGCTCCAGAGCCGGCCACCGCGGCTGCGGCGCCGCGCTGGCGCACGCTGGCGGTGGGGCTCGCGGGGGGCATGCTGCTGACGGCGGCGGGAATCGTCGGGTACCGGCAGTGGGTGACGACGCCGTCCTCGGGGCCGCTGTCTCCTCCCGTGGCGACCGTCGATGCGCCCGCGTTGGCGGGTGAGGTCGCCGCGCCGTCCGCGGCCGGGCTCGTGCCCTCGGGGGATGGGGCTTCCGGAGCGCCCGCCATCGATGGTGCTGGGAGCGCGCAGGCGCTGGGGGCTCCGGACTCCGAACCGCCCGTGGCCGCGGACGTTCCTGATGAGGTCACGGATGCGGACGAGGAGCAGGCGGAGGCCGCGCCCGTGCCTGCATCGAAGAAGGCGGCCGCGCAGAAGCGGGTGACGCTGGGCATCGAGGACGTCCAGCGGGTCGTGTCGCGTGGACGCTCGCGCATCTCCTCGTGCTTCGAGCGCTTCAAGGCGGACCTGCCTTCGAGCCAGGGCGAGGTGCAGGTGCAGCTCACCATCGCCGGGTCGGGCAAGGTGCGGGCGGGGACGCGAGGCCCGCTGGCGTCGTCGGGCGTGGGGCGTTGCCTGGAGACGCAGGCCGAGCGGTTGCGCTTCCCGGCGCATCGCGACCAGGAAGTCACCGTGGTGATGCCCTTCACGTGGCGGGTGACGCAGTAGCGGCGCGAGCAGCCTCGCGCCGCCACCGTGCGGGGCCTACAGGTCTCGCCGGGCGGAGAGTGCCTTGGCGAGCGTGGCCTGGTCCGCGAACTCCAGGTCGCCGCCCATGGGCAGGCCCTGGGCGATGCGGGTGACGCGCAGGCCCATGGGCTTGAGCAGGCGCGTCAGGTACAGCGCGGTGGCCTCGCCCTCGACGTCCGGGTTGGTGGCGAGGATGAGCTCCTCCACCCGGCCATCGTTGAGGCGCTCCAGCAGCTCCCGGATGCGGAGCTGTTCGGGGCCCACGCCCTCGAGCGGCGACAGCACGCCGTGCAGGACGTGGTAGCGGCCCTTGAACTCGCGGGTGCGCTCCAGCGCCATCAGGTCGGCGAAGGTCTCCACCACGCACAGGACGCGTTCATCCCGGCGGGAGTCGCGGCAGAAGTTGCAGGTCTCCGCGTCGGTGAGGGAGAAACAGCGCACGCACAGGTGCACCTTCTCCTTCACCTCGCGGACGGCTTGCGACAGCTCCGCCGCGTACTCACCCGGCGCTCGCAGGATGTAGAACGCGAGGCGCTGCGCGGTCTTCTCGCCGATGCCTGGCAGCTTCGCCAACTGGGCGACGAGTCGATTCAGCGGGTCGGGGGTCATCCGGTATCAGGTAACGCCGGGGATCTTGACGCCGCCGGAGATTTTCGCGAGCTCGCGCTGCATGTGCTGACGGCTGCTCGCCAGGGCGGCATTCACGGCCGCCGTGATGAGGTCCTCGAGCATCGACGTGTCGTTCGGGTCGATGGCTTCCTTGTCGATCTTGATGCTGCGGATCTCCTGGATGCCGTTGGCGACGACGGTGACGCGGCCGTCACCGGCCTTGGCCTCGACGCTCTCCTCGGCCAGTTGCTGCTTCCGCTCTTCAATCTTCTCCGTCAGCTTGTTCGCCTGCCGGATGAAGTAGTTCAGGTCGACGCCAGGCATATGCTTCCTCGGTGCTCATGGGAGCGCGTGCCATGCGTGGCACCGCTCCGGCGTGGAATGGGGCGCCACCCTACCGTTGCGCGCGACGGTTGTCAGGCGCTGTCGTCGGGAGTGTCGGCCGCCGGCACGGCCCCGGGCCGCTCGGGCTCATAGACCTGGATGTGCTCGATTTCGCCGCCCAGGAACTTGAGCACCGCACGGACGGCCGGGTGGCTGCGGACCTTGCTGTCGGTGTTCTTCTCATGGGCCTCGCGGCTCTGGGCGTCTTGCTCGGCCAGGCTGGGGCCCAGGCGTGGGTCGTCCGGGGCCACGTCCTGGAGGGTGAGCTTCACCGCGCGGCCGAAGTGCTCGGCCAGGGCCCGGTCCACGGCGGCCTTGCCCGCGGTGGAGTTGACGGCCATGCGGTGGAAGCCGGCCACGGGCAGGAAGCCGAGGACGATTTCACCGTTCCGCATGGACATCAGCCGACCGTTGGCCAGCGCCGCGCCCTGCCGGGGGTGAGAGGACTTCACGGTGTCCACCGCGGCCCGCCACCGTTCGATGAGGGGCAGGTTCGGGTTGTCCCGGGAGCGCGTGACGACAGGGGCGGGCGGCTCCGGTTCGGGCTCACTGGCGACGGTGGGCTCGGGCGCCGGGGTGGGGCGGGGCGCCGCTGCCCAGGGGGGCGGTGGTGCCGCTGGACGCGCGGGGGGGGCCGCCATCGCCGCGGCTGGGCGCGCGACCGCCATGGGCGCGGGGGGGGCGTCCGCCATCAAAGGGGGTGGGCGCGCGACCGCCATGGGCGCGGGTGGTGCGGCCGTCATCGGCTCGGCTGGGCGCGCGGGCTCCATGGACGCTGATGGGACGTTGGCCGCCATCGGAGCCGATGGGGCCGGAGCGGCTTCGTCGGGGATGCACTCGCCGGAGGCACAGCCTTCGGGGGAGTTCTCCTCGGGGTAGTAGCGCGCGTCCTCTTCCGCGTAGTCCGGTGTCTCGGCGGCGGTGGGCTCCGGCTTGCGGATGTTGGTGATGCGGACCGTCGGGGCGGGCTCGGTGGTGCGCGAAAGCGGCGTGGCGCCAGCCGGTGGTTGCGAGGGCGCCGCGGGGGGCTGGGCCGAGCCGCCGTTCCGGAGGAAGGACAGGGGACGCGCCGCCGATGGCGACAGGCCCTCCATCACGGGCCCGGACGGAATCATCTGCGTGGCCTGGTAGCCCTGGGGCTCGGGGGCCGCGCCGCCGTTTCGGAGGAACGACAAGGGCCGGGCCGCCGACGGGGACAGGTCGTCCATGCGCGGGCCCGGCGGTGCCGAAACGCGCGGGGGCTCGTCATGGCGGATGGCACCGGAGTCCGCGGCGAAGCGCGGTGGCTCCGTCGGGTGCATCGGAGCGGACGAAACGCCGACGGGAGGCGGCGCGTTGTGACGCAGGCCTCCGGTGGGTTCGCTGGGGTGGTACGGCCCCTCAGGGCCAACCTGCGTGGGCGCGAAACCTGTAACGCGGGAGGGCTCGTCAGCGTGTGTCTGTCCGGCAGGGGCGAATCGTGCGGGGACGTGGCCCGGCTGAGCTGCCGTGTCGCGGGTGGACTCACCCTGCTGAGGGCCGAGCTGCGCAGGCGTAGCGTCCCTGTGCGGCGGTGCGTCGGGGACCGCGCTGATGCCCGAGGTGCCGCCGTGGCCCGTGTTCTGACTCCACGCGGAGTCGGCTCTCATTCCCGAAGCCGGGCTCGGCGCGGGCGCACCTCGGGCTTCCCACGGACGTGGGGCCGCGCCCTGGACTGGGACTTCCTGCCGTGTCTCAGGCGCGAAAGTTGGCGGGACTGGAGCGACCTCCCGGCGCTCCAGCGTTCGACTTCGCGGAACCGTCACCCATCCCCGCCGCGAGCTTGTCCACGCGGGCGAGCAGCTCGGGAATGGAGCCACCCGGAGACAGCTGGATGGCCTTGAGCAGCGCCATCTCCAGCGCGAGCCGGGGCTGGGCCGCGCGCGACACATCCCAGATGCAGCCATGCACCACGTCGAACAGCCGGGTGAGCTGCGCGGGCTCCGCGTCCTGCGCCAGGGCGACAAGCGCCTTCTGCTCGGACTCGGCCAGCTCGTCGGGGGCCTTGCCCAGCGTCTTGGTGACGAAGAGATGCCGCAACTGGAAGGCGAGCTCCTCCGCCAGTCGCTTCAAGTCGAGCCCGCGGTTGAAGACCTCCTCCACGCGCTCCAGCACCCGCTTCGCGTCCTTGTGGACCAGCGCGTCGGCGAAGTCCTGCACCAGCGTGCGGTCGATGGCGCCCAGCGCTTCGGCCACCTCTTCATCGGAGGGGTTGGCGCCGCACGAGGCCAGCACCTGGTCCAGCAGGCTCAGCGCGTCGCGCATGCCGCCTTCGGACTGGCGCACCACCAGCGACAACGAGCGGTCGGAGATGCCAGCGTTCTCCGCCTTGCAGATTTCCTGGAGCCGCTGAAGCATCCGCGCCGCCGGAATCCGGCGGAAGTTGTGCCGCTGGCACCGCGACAGGATGGTGTCCGGGAGCTTGTGCGCCTCCGTGGTCGCGAAGATGAACTTCACGTGCCCGGGCGGCTCCTCCAGCGTCTTGAGCAGCGCGTTGAACGCCGCCCCCGACAGCATGTGGACCTCATCGATGATGTAGATTTTGTGCCGGTCCCGTTGCGGCAGGTACTTCGCGTTCTCGCGAATCTCGCGGACGTTCTCGACGCCGTTGTTGGAGGCGCCGTCGATTTCCGCCACGTCCACGCTGGTGCCCGCGGCAATCTCCGTGCAGGCGCGGCACTCACCGCACGGCTGCGCGGTGGGGCCCTTCTCACAGTTGAGCGCCTTGGCGAGCAGGCGGGCGGCCGTCGTCTTGCCCACGCCGCGAGGTCCGCAGAACAGGTACGCGTGCGCGACCCGGTCCATCTTGATGGCGTTCGCGACGGTCCGGACGACGTGCTCCTGTCCGGTCATGTCGTCGAACTTCTGCGGGCGCCATTTGCGGGCGAGAACGAGGTAGCTCATGGGGGGCGTCATCTAAACACGGCGGCGTGAATGATCCATGTCGTTGCCCTCCCATGAGGTGGGATTCCACTCCCGGTGGCCCTCTTCGCTCCGGGCCGGGAGGGGAGCGGGCGGACGAACGTCGCGCGCCTTGCGTCCGGCTTGACGGAGGGGAAGAGTCGGCCGCGCCCGTGTCCGCGCCTGACCTCGCCGCACCCATCGCCGTCGACCCGCTGCCCGCGCCTGTCACGCTTCTGGAGGACGCGCCTCACGGTGCCCCCGCCAGGAACTGGACCCGCTGGGTGCTCTCCGTCGTGGCCCTGCTTCCGGGCGTCATCGCGGTGGCGCAGCTGGGCCGCATCCACCCGGATGAGGTGTTTCAGTCGCTGGAGCCGGCCTGGTGGCGGGTGCATGGCTACGGCGTCCTGGCCTGGGAGTGGCGCGACGGGCTCCGCAACTGGGCCGTGCCCGGTGTGCTGGCGGGGTTCCTCAAGGTGGCGGACGTGCTTGGCCTCACCGACCCGCGGGCGTACCGCGCCGTGTTGGCGGTGCCCCAGGCCGCGCTGCATGCCTGGAGCCTCTGGGCCGCATACCGTTTCGCCGAGCGCCGGGCCGGTCCCACCGGGGGTGGATGGGCGGCGCTGCTGGTGGGCCTCTATGGGCCGGTGCTCGTCTTCGCGGGCCGCACCATGGCCGAATCGCTCTCCGCCTCGCTGCTCGTGGTGGCCATGGAGGCGCTGGACCGCCGCGAGCGGGAGACCCGCGCGGGGCTCGTGGGCGGACTGGCCCTGGGGCTGGCGGTGGTGGCGCGCTACCCATCCGCCATCTTCGTCCTCGCGGCCCTGGTGTGGCTGGCGGCCTCGCGGCGGTGGCGGCTGCTCGCCTTCACCTGCGCGAGTGGCCTGCTCGTGGCGGTGGCCCTCGGGGCACTCGACTGGGCGACGTGGGGCAGGCCCTTCCATTCCTTCGTCGCGTACGCCCGCTTCAACGTCTTTTCAGGAAGGGCCGCGGCCCAGTTCGGCGCGGACGCACCCAGCTTCTATGTAAGGCCGTTCCTCTCCGCGGTTCCGCTCTGGGCCTGGGCCGCCATGCCACCGGCGCTCGCCGCGCTCCGTCAGCGGCAAGCCCTCTCGCTCCCGCTGTGGTGCGCCGCCGCCTACACCGGGGTGCTGCTGGCCACCGCCCATAAGGAGGAGCGCTTCCTCTATCCCGCCCTGGTGCTGCTCATGCTGGCCGCGGCCCCCGCCGCGATGAACTGCATGACCCAGGAGCTCGGTCCCCGGGCCCGATGGGGCTTCATGGGGCTCGCCCTGGTCAGCTCCCTGTGGGTGGCCGCCGTCTTCCCGTCCGGAGACCTGCGGGCGGACCAGCTTCGCGCGATTGTGGCCGCCACCCGGGGCGACGCGCGGGGCCTGCTCATCGTCAACGAGGGGTTGTGGGGCTCGGGCGGCTTCTTCTACCTGGGCAAGCGAATCCCCTGGCTCACTTGTGACTGGCCGCGAGACGCAGCCTTCCAGCACGCCCTGCGAGATGCGCGGTTCAACCGCGCCGTCACCTTCGAGGACCGGGCCCTCGAGGAGCTCCAAGCCGGTGGCTTCCGCATCGTCGGCCGGATTGGGCGCGAAACGATGCTGGCGCGAGGCGAGTAGGGGAGGGGCAGCAAGCCCGCAAAGGCGAAGAGCCGGTGCCCCGAAAAGGACACCGGCTCTTCATAAAGGACGGCCGGGACACACGCGGAAGTACGCTACCGTTGCTTCCTTCCGGACCTGGCGGGGTTCGCGCCCCCACGTTGTCCCGACCATAAAAACTGTAACGACGTGCTGCAGAAACAACAACGGAGAGGGTGGGATTCGAACCCACGATACCCTTTCAGATATACACGCGTTCCAGGCGTGCGCCTTCAACCGCTCGGCCACCTCTCCAAAAAAGCTGGAGCGGAGAGCGTAGGATTCGAACCTACGATACCGTTGCCGGTATGCCTGATTTCGAGTCAGGTGCCTTCGACCACTCGGCCAGCTCTCCAATATTCAATTTTCACGTTTCTTCGTACGCAAGCGTGCGAAAAACGTCTTCAGCAGCAGGCGACTCTCGTCCGCCAGAATACCACTCGTGACTTGGAGCCGGTGGTTGTGTCGAGGCTCTTCGACCAGATTGTAGAGCGAACCCACAGCGCCTGCTTTCGGATCCGAAGCTCCGAAGACAAGTCGTGTCACGCGGGATTGCACCAGACCTCCGGCGCACATGGCACAGGGTTCAAGCGTCACATACAGGGTGACACCCGAGAGCCGCCAAGCACCGATTTTCCGGGCTGCGGCATCCATTGCCAACATCTCAGCGTGAGCGAGTGGGTTTCGGTCCACCTCCCGGCGATTGAAGCCAGTGCCAACGACCGCACCGTCCAATACCGCGACTGCACCAACGGGGACCTCTCCGAGTTCCGCTGCTTCCCGCGCGAGCGATAGCGCCTGCTGCATGAAGGCTTCGTCACTCATGGAGAACTGCTCGAAAGAAGTGGCGCTCCCTGGAGGATTCGAACCTCCGGCCTTCGGATTCGTAGTCCGACGCTCTATCCAGCTGAGCTAAGGGAGCATTTCTTCCGGCGCTGCTACAACAACAAGTGGCGGAGAGAGAGGGATTCGAACCCTCGATACCCTTTCGAGTATGCAGGTTTAGCAAACCTGTGCCTTCAGCCTCTCGGCCATCTCTCCAACTCTTCTCTGTCAAAGAGCCAACAAATTCAAGAACAAAAACTCGGAGGCGGTAGGATTCGAACCTACGGAGAGCTTTCACCCTCTGCGGTTTTCAAGACCGCTGCCTTCAACCGCTCGGCCACGCCTCCATACCACCGGGGCCGACTTGGCACCCCCCCGGACCGACGTCCGTGGGGCCGCCCTTCTACCTGATTCTTCGCGCGTTGCAAGCCGGATTCAGACTCAAATCGGTTTCAGCTCTTTCAACCCGCCCATGTACGGCACCAACGCCTCCGGAATGGCCACGCTTCCGTCCTCGCGCTGGTAGTTCTCCAGGATGGCGATGGTCGTCCGGCCGACCGCCAGGCCGCTGCCGTTGAGCGTATGGGCGAGCTGGGGCTTGTCCCCCTTCTGGGCCCGGTAGCGAATCTTCGCCCGGCGGGCCTGGAAGTCGCCGCAGTCGGAGCAGGACGAAATCTCCCGGTACGCGTTCTGCCCGGGCATCCAGACCTCGATGTCGTAGGTCTTCCGAGCGCTGAAGCCCATGTCCCCGGTGCACAGCAGCATCACCCGGTGGTGGAGGCCCAGGCGACGGAGGATGTCGCAGGCGTCGTCCGTCATGGACTCGAGCTCGTCCAGGCTCTTCTCCTGGTGGGCGAACTTCACCAGCTCCACCTTGTGGAACTGGTGCTGACGGATGAGGCCGCGGGTGTCCTTGCCCGCGGCGCCGGCTTCGGCGCGGAAGCTGGGGCTGAAGGCGCAGTAGCGGATGGGGAGGGACTCGCCCTCCAGGATTTCGTCCGAGTGGTAGTTGGTGACGGGGACTTCGGCGGTGGGGATGAGGAAGCGCTCCGGCTCACCCACCGTCTTGAAGACGTCGTCCTCGAACTTGGGCAGCTGGCCGGTGCCCATCATCGTCTCGCGCAGCACCAGGTAGGGCGGGAGCAGCTCCGTGTAGCCCTTGCTGGAGTGCACGTCGATCATGAAGGTGACGAGCGCCCGCTCCAGCCGCGCCAGCGCGCCCTTGTAGAAGGTGAACCGGCTGCCGGATACCTTGGCGGCGCGCTCGAAGTCGAGCATGCCCAGCTTCTCGCCCAGCTCGAAGTGCTGCTTGGGGGTGAAGAGCAGGTCGGGCTTCTCGCCCCAGAGGGCCACCTGGACGTTGTCCTCGGCGCCGCCGCCCACGGGGACGGAGTCATGGGGCACGTTGGGGATGAGCAGGAGGATGCGGTTGAGCTCCTCCTCCACGTCCTTGAGGCGCGCCTCCTTCTCCTTGATTTCCTGGGAGACGGCGCGGAGGTCGCCGCGCAGCGCGTCCAGCGCCTTGGGGTCCTCCTTCGCCTTGCGCTTCATCTCCTCGTTGGCGGCGTTGCGGCGCGCGGCCAGCGACTCCACGGAGACGTACAGCTCGCGGCGCTCGGCGAAGAGCCGCTGGAAAGGGCCCAAATCCAGGTTGCCGCCCCGCGTCTTGAGCCGGGCGACCACCGCATCGAAGTTCTGCGCAACGTTCCGGAGGTCCAGCATGGAGGACGCCTTGTAGTCACGCCCGGAGAGGCCAGCAAGGTTCCTCGCAACCGGGGTGCTCAGGGCTGGACGCCCCTGGCCCCGCCCCCTGACGCCCGGGAGTGCCAGGCGAGCGGGGGGCGGCGGGACGCGACCTCAGTTCTGCAGGTCGTAGATTTCGTCCTCGATGTCCTTCTTGTCCGTCGCGTTCGGCTTGCGCGACAGGTAGTCCTTGAAGGCCTGCACCGCCTCGCGCTTCTTGTTCCGCTCCTTATAGGCGAAGCCCAGGTAGTAGTAGGCCATGGGGTTCTCCGGCTCCAGGTTGGTGGCCTTGCGGTACCAGTCGATGGCCTTGGCGTGCTGGGCCTGCTCGGTGAAGGCGCGGGCGACCTTGTAATAGACGTAGCCCAGCTTGGGGTCCGCCTTGAGGGCGGACTGGTAGCGCTTGATGGCGTCGTTCCAGCGGGCGGCGGCGAAGTAGGCGTCGCCGATGGAGCCCAGCACCCGGGTGCGGCGGGGGTCGGCCTTCAGGCTGGCCTCGAAAGAGGTGATGGCCTCGTCGAACTTGCTGCTCTCCAGCAGGGCATGGCCCAGCGCCTCGTGGCCGTCCGCGTGGTTGCGGTCCAACTCCACGGCCTTGCGCCAGGCGCCCATGGCGTCCGGCAGGTTCTTCGCGTCCCGCAGGATGACGCCGTAGGCGTAGTGGTAGTCCGGGCGGTTGGGGGCGCGCTCCACGGCCTTGCGCATGTTGTCCAGCGCCTGGGTGAACTCCAGCCGCTTCGCCTTCACGAGCGCCAGGTAGTAGAGCGCCTCGTGGTTGGAGGGCTCGTTGCTGAGCGCGAGGCCCAGGTTGCTCTCCGCGCCCGGCAGGTCGCCGCGCTCCAGGAGCACCGCGCCCAGCGTGATGGGAATCGTGGTGGAGCGGGGGTCCTCCGTCTTCGCCTTCTCCAGCTCGGCCACGGCCTCCTCGAGCTGGCCCAGCCGCCACAGCACGAGGCCGCGCTGCAGCCGGCCGTCCTTGAGCAGGTGCGGGTCCAGCTCCAGGGCGCGGTTGGACTCGGACTTCGCCGTCTCCAGGTCGTCCGTCAGCAGGGCCACGCGCGACAGGCCCAGGTGGGCGTCGGCGAGGATGGGGTCGAGCTGCACGGACCGCTCGAACTCCTGCTGGGCCAGCAGCGCGTTGTTCTCCGCCAGCGCCAGCTCACCCAGGCCCGCGCGCACGCCCGCGTGCTCGGGCGCCCGCTTCACGGCCTCCTCGAGCTGCCCGCGCGCTTCCACGTTGCGCCGCTGGGCCAGGTAGAAGCGGCCCAGGTAGAGGCGCGCCTCCACCAGGTTCTCGTCCGCGGCGATGGCGCGCTTGTAGTGGCCCTCCGCGTCGGCGAGCTTGTCCAGCGCGTCCTCGATGCGGCCGTAGAGGTAGGCGATGCGGGCCTCGTTGGGGAACACGCCGTTGGCCTTCTTCACCGCTTCCAGCGCGTCCTGCATCTTGCCGGTCATCACCAGCGCGGTGATGTGGCCGTCCGCGAACTCGAGGTTGTTGGGCTCCTCCGAGGACAGCGTCTCGTAGATGGGGCGCGCCGCGTCGAAGTTGCGCTGGGCGCGCAGCACGCGCGCGAGCTGCCCGCGGAGGAAGGGCGACTTGGCGTCCATCTCCAGGGCGGCCTTCAGCTCGGCCTCGGCCTCCTTGGGCTGGTGCTTCTGGAACAGCGCCACGCCCTTGAGGCCCCGGGCCCGGGCCAGCTCCGCGGGGCCCAGCGCGGACTGCACGTCCGCGGCGAGCGCCCGTTCCACGGCCTCGGTGCCCTTCGCCACGTCCTTGCGGACCAGCAGCTCCACCGCGGCCAGCTCCACCGCGGACGCCACGTGCTTCGGGTCGGCTTCCAGGGCCGCGGCATACGCGGCGGCGGCCTCGTCGGCGCGGTCGGCGGCCTGGTGCAGGTTGCCCACGGCGTGGTGCGCCTTGGCGGACTTGGGGTCCTTGGCGAGCACCTTGGTCAGCGTGTCCAGGGCGCGCTTCTCGTCGCGCTTCTGGCCGTAGGCCTCGGCCAGCAGGAAGGCCAGCTCCAGGTCGCCCTGGGTGTCCTCCCGGCTGTAGGCGCCGCTGAGGGTGGGGATGATGGTGTCGGCCTGACGGCCCGTGAGGGCCATGGCCGCGGACGCCTTGATGACGGCGACGTCCTTCTCACCCAGCATCCCGATCTCCGCCAGGTCCTGACGGCAGCGGTTCAGGTCGTTGGGGTTGCTCGCGGCGTAGCGGCGCTGGAGGTAGTGGACCGACTGGCACCACAGCGAGCGGACCTCCGGGTACTCCTTCTTCTGGAGCAGCTGGGCGCTGAGCTCGCGGGCCTGCTTGTAGCTCTCGAAGGTGTCCTGGAGCAGGGCCTTCTGGACGGCGGCGACCTGCTGGGCCTCGGCGGAGCCGCTCGCGACGCGCGCGGGGAAGAGGGCGCGGCGGCCGAAGGCGCCGTAGCGCGTTCCGAACTCCGTGGCCGCGCCGATGCCCGCCACCACCACCACGACACCGGCGGCGATCATCGCGGGGATGCGCTTCTTCCACTTCTCCGTGTTGCCGCTGCGGTCCACCACGGAGACCGCGGCCATGCGGCCCTCGTAGAGCTGCTCCAGCCGCCGCATGGTGGCCTGCTGACCGGCGCCTTCCGCCTGCGGGGCCTCGACCACGACGGCGGTGGGGGCCGCGGAAGGCGTCACCAGCTTGGCGGGCCCTTCCATCAGCCGCTGGATGGCGGCGGCGAAGGTCGGAATCGTGCCGATGGCGGACCAGGACTCCGAGTCGAGCGAGACGTCCTCGTTGCCCAGGAGCTGGCCGTCCTCGAGCATCTTGACGATGACGCCCTCGTCGAACGGGCCGAAGACCTTGCCGGAGCGGCGGCGGACGTGGAACCGGCGCACCTTGGCGCCGGCCTGCGCGCCGGCGTCCTTGCCCGCGGCGTCGTCGATGAAGGACAGCATCTCCAGGCCGTCCGCCGGGCCGGCGTTGGGCGGCGGCGGCAGCGGGTCGGAGAGGTCCGCCTCCAGGTCGTCATCCGGCCGGGCGGTGGGGTCGAACTCGAGCGAGTCCGGGATGGAGGGCGACGCGGCGGACGGCGGAGGCGCGCCGAAGTCCACGTCGCCGAAGTCCACCGCCGGGTTGACGGAGACGGGGGCCGCCGCGGGCTCGGCGAAGTCGATGGCGAACGGGTCCGCCGCGGGGGCGGGAGCGGCCGGCGGCGGCGCGCTGAAGTCGGCGGCGAACGGGTCTCCGGAGGGCACGGAGCCGAAGTCCGCGGCGAACGGGTCGGCGGCCGGCGGCGGCGCGCTGAAGTCGACGGCGAACGGGTCCGCCGCGGGCGCCGGTGGCTCGTTGAAGTCGAACGAGAGGTCTGGCGCCGGAGCGGCCGGCGAGGGCAGGTCCGCGAACTCCAGGGCCTGCGGCGCCGCAGGCGCGGGCAGGTCGGAGAAGTCAGCGCCGGGCGGCGGCAGGGCGAACGGGTCCGCGTTCGCGGGCACGGGCAGCTCGCCGAAGTCGAACGAGGGGGCTCCGGCCGCGGGCGGCGGCATCGCGTAGGGCGAGGCCTCGGGCGCCGCGGGCATCGCGTAGGCGTCAGGGGGCGGCGGCAGGGCGAAGGCGTCCGCTTGCGGCGGCAGGGCGAACGGGTCGTCCAGGGGCGCGCTGGCCGCGGGCGGCGGCGGCAGGGCGAACGGGTCCGCTTCGGGGACCGAGGCCTGGGCGTCGCCCGCGGGCGACTCGATGTCGAAGGCGAACGCGTCCTCGGGGGGCGCGGCCTCCACGGGGACAGGCAGGGCGTCGTCCGAGAAGTCGAAGTCGCGCGCGGTTCCCGCGGGCGCGTTCACGCCGTACCCCTGCGAGGCGTCCTCGACGGGGGCTTCGGTGGTGTCGAAGTCGAAGTCGCGCGAGGTTCCCGCGGGCGCGTTCACGCCATAGCCGGAGTCCTGGGCGGGCGGCTCGCGGAAGGCATCGGTCGGCATCGGAATGGCGACCACGCGCGTCACATCGCGGGTCTCCTGGACGGGCTCCGCGTCGTATCCGTCAAACGCGTCAAACGAGGCGTCACCGCCGGACTGCGGCATGGCCGCCGCGGCTTCGGCCGGCGAGCTCATGTCGAAGGCGAAGGCGTCCTCCTCGGAGGCGGTTCCCGCCGGTGTGCCCGCGTCGAAGCCGAACGCGTCCGGCTGCGGGGCGGCCTGCTCGGGCTCGCTCATGTCGAAGCCGAATGCGTCCGGCTGCGGGGCGGCCTGCTCGGGCTCGCTCATGTCGAAGGCGAACGGGTCGGGCTCTGGCGCGGCGCCAGGGAGGGGAATGGCGGCGCCGAAGGCATCGGAGGCGCCCGGCGGCGGAAATGGCGCAGCGGAGGCCGGGCCTCCCGGCAGGGGAATGGCCCCGGCGGCGCCAGGAAGCGGGATGGCGGTGGACGCCGAGGGGCCCCCTGGCAGTGGGATGGCGGCCTGGGCCGCGGGCGCTCCAGGGAGGGGGATGGCCTGCGCGCCAGCAGGGGCTCCCGGCAGCGGAATCGCCCCCGCCGTGGCGCCCGGTAGCGGGATGGCTCCGGCGCCCGTCGGTGCCCCGGGAAGGGGAATGGCGGCCTGGGGCGCGGGCGCCGCCGGCAGCGGGATGGCTCCAGCCGGCGCGGCCGCACCCGGCAGCGGGATGGCGGCGGATGCCGAGGGGCTCGCGGCCTGGGGGGCCGTGGCGCCAGGAAGCGGGATGGCGGCGGATGCCGAGGGGCTCGCGGCCTGGGGGACGGCGCCAGGAAGTGGGATGGCGGCCTGGGGCGCGGCGTGCGAGGCCGCACCCGGCAGCGGGATGGCGGCCTGGGACGCGGCACCCGGCAGCGGGATGGCGGCGGCCTGGGGTGCGGGGGTCTGCGGGGCGGGCGCGGACGTCCCCGGGAGGGGGACGGCGGCCTCGGACGCCGGGGGCGCGCTCACCGCATCGAGCTTGATGGGGAACGTGGTCTGGCACCGGGCACACTTGAGCTTCGCGCCGCCCGGGGGGATCCGCTTGTCATCGATGTTGTAGTTCGTCTGGCAAGACGGGCAGGAGACTTTCATGGGGTTCCGAGCTCGCGAGAGGGGGACCGAGCGCCTTCGCGGTGCGCGCAGGCTACCAGAGGCGTTTCCAGCCCGGAAAGAACGCGCACGAGGAGGTTGAAGCGCACCCTCCCGGGCGAGCGGCCGAGGGCCTCCGTGTCCCGCTGGTCAGCACGCCGAGTTCGTTTCGCCGCTCCCGGAGTGGAAGGTGGTAGACCCACCCTCGCATGGAACCCATCGTCATCCTGGGCGCGGGCCTCGCGGGCCTGTCCACCGCCCACTTCCTGAACAAGCCCTGGCGACTCATCGAGAAGTCCGACCGGGTCGGCGGTCTCATCAAGACCGAGGTCATCCAGGGGTGTTATTTCGACCCCACCGGCCACTGGCTCCACTTGAGGGACCCGGAGATCCAGGCCCTGGTGAACACGCTGTGGCTGCCGGATCAGATGGTCCGCATCCAGCGCAAGGCGGGCATCTTCACGCGCGGCGTCTTCACCCGCTTCCCGTACCAGGTGAACACGCACGGCCTGCCGCCAGAGGTCGTGGCGGAGAACCTCACCGGCTACGTGGAGGCCGTCTACGGTGAGAAGGGCCGCGCGCTGCGCGAGCGCGAGCCGACCAACTTCGAGGAGTTCATCCTCCGCTACATGGGGGAGGGCTTCGCGAAGAACTTCATGGTGCCCTACAACCAGAAGCTGTGGACCGTGCACCCGCGCGAGATGTCCGCCGCCTGGGTGGGCCGCTTCGTGCCGCGCCCCAACCTCAAGGAAGTGGTGGATGGGGCCCTGGGCGCCGGCAGCGACGCGGTCGGCTACAACGCGTCCTTCCTGTACCCGCGCGAGGGCGGCATCGAGAGCCTCGCGCGCGCCATGCTCAGCCACCTCGAGGGTGGCCAGCTGAGCACGCACACCGAGCCGACCTCCGTCGACTGGAAGGCCCGGAAGGTGACGCTGTCGGACGGCAGCGTGCAGCCCTATGCGGGGTTGGTGTCCAGCATCTCGCTGCCGGGGCTGGTGAAGCTGCTGGCCCAGGGCGCTTCCGGTGTGCCGGATTCCGTGCAGGCCGCGGCGAAGCAGCTTCGCGCCACCACCGTCACGTATGTGGCCGTGGGCGCCAAGGGGGCCAATCGCCAGCCCTGGCATTGGATCTACCTGCCGGAGCCGGAGTTCCACACGTACCGCATCGGCTCGCCCTCCGCCGTGTACGCGCCGCTGGCGCCACCGGACACGTCCACGTTCTACGTGGAGTACAGCCACCACGGTGAGCTGTCCCCGGCCGCCGCGGAGAAGTACGCCGTGGAGGACTTGGTGCGCTCGCAGATGATTCACTCCGCGGACGACATCCTCTTCGCCCAGGCGCGCGAGATTCCCCACGCCTACGTGCTCTACGACGAGGCCTATGGCCCGGCGAAGGCGGAGATTCTGCGCTTCCTGGAGCATGCCGGAATCCAGATTGCCGGCCGCTACGGGCAGTGGGAGTACTCCTCCATGGAGGACGCCATCCTCGCGGGGCGTGCGTGCGCGAGGACCCTCAACGGTTGACATCTCTCCTGTCCGCCCGTCGCAAGGTGTCGACGGGTGGCCTGGGGCGTGTTAGCCATCCGGATTCGAGTTCATGGCCCCGCACCTCACCGTCGTCATCCCTGTCTACAACGAGGAGTCCATCATCGCCTCGGCGGCGGAGGAGTTGCGCCAGGGGCTGGATGCACGCGGGCTCGACTACGAAATCATCTTCGCGGAGAACGGCTCGCGCGACGCAACGCCCGCCATCCTCGAGGACCTGTGCGCGAAGAACCCGCGCCTGCGCTGGTTCCACTCGGAGACGCCCAACTACGGGGTGGCGCTCAAGGCCGGCATCCTCAAGGCCCGGGGCACCTACGTCATCTGCGATGAAATCGACCTGTGTGACCTGACCTTCTACGACGCGGCGCTGCCGCGGTTGGAGCGGGACGAGGCGGACATGGTGGTGGGCTCCAAGGCGGCCAAGGGCGCCAGTGATCAGCGCCCGCTGATTCGCCGGGCCGCCACGCGCGTGCACAACAAGCTGCTCAAGGTGGCGCTGGGCTTCCAGGGCACCGACACGCACGGCTTGAAGGCGTTCCGCCGCGAGGCGCTGCTGCCCGTCATCCAGAAGTGCGTGGTGGACATGGACGTGTTCGCCAGCGAGTTCGTCATCCGCGCGTGGCGCGAGGGGCTCCGCGTGGTGGAGATTCCCATCCAGCTCCACGAGAAGCGCCAGCCGTCCATCCACCTGTTCAAGCGCGTGCCCAACGTGCTCAAGAACGTGGGCAAGCTGTTCTACGTCATCCGCGTGCGCGGGACCTGAGCGGGGAGGGGCGCACCGTGCGGCTGGCGTCCATCTCCGTCGACCTCGACTCGCTGCCCCACTACTGCCGGATCCACGGCCTGCCGGAGTCGATGCTCGACGACCGCGCGCGCTCGCTGGTGCACGCGGTGGCGGTGCCTCGCTTCCGCGAGCTGCTGGACGGGTTGGGGGCGCCCGGGACCTTCTTCGTCATCGGCGAGGACCTGGAGTCCGACCCCGCTGCCGCCGTGGGCATGCGCGCCTCCCATGAAGCGGGCATCGAGGTGGCCAGCCACAGCCACGCCCACGACTACGCCCTGACGCGGCGGGGGGCGGAGGCCATCCTCCAGGACCTCTCGCGCGCGGACGCCGCCATCCTCGCCGCCACGGGCGTGCGTCCCGTGGGGTTCCGGGCCCCGGGCTACACGTTGAACGCGGACCTGTACGCGGCCACGGCGGCGCTGGGCTACCGCTATGGCTCGTCGGCCTTTCCCGCCGCGCCGTACTACGCGGCCAAGGCGGCGGTGATGGGAGCGCTGTCGGTGCTGGGACGTCCATCCCGCTCCGTGCTGGACACGCCCCGTGTGCTGCTGGCGCCCCGGGTGCCGTACCGGCCCGACCCCGCGCAGCCCTACCGGCGGGGCGAGGGCGCCGTGCTGGAGCTGCCCATGACGGTGACGCCCGCCCTGCGCTTCCCGCTCATCGGCACCTTCGCCACCACGCTGCCCCGGGCCTCGCTGCGCCAGCTCTGGCGCACGTGCCGCCGGGACACCCTCTTCAACTTCGAGCTGCACGGCGTGGACGTGCTGGACGCGTCGGATGGGATTCCCCCGGAGCTGGTCCGGCAGCAGCGGGATTTGCGCGTCAGCGCCTCGCAGAAGATGGCGCGCCTGCGTGAGGTGTTCGGCTGGCTGAAGGCGGAGCGCGAGGTCGTCACGCTCCGCGACGCCGCCGGGCGCCTGTCCGCCACGGTGTAGGGCGCTCCCACCCGGGCTCCTGTCCGACAGCGTACTTCCGCGCGGCGCTGGGGTGTCCGAGGGGCCCCGTTGCCATGTCCTGGGTTGCGGGCCACTCCCGGCGGCGGGGCCGGTGGTGTAAAGAGCCCCCATGCTGGAGAACGTCACCGACCGAGTGAAGAAGGGCCTGCGCGAGTGGACGGACCGGCTCGCCAACGACGAGCAGAAGCAGCGGCTCCAGGCCCTGGCCCGCCCGGGGAACGAGTACGGGGTGGACCCGTTCGGCTTCGACCTGGACTACAGCCTGTCCGCGGTGGCCCCGCTCCTGTGGCTCTACCGGAACTACTTCCGCGTGGAGGCGTACGGCATCGAGAACGTTCCCGCCGGCCGGGTGCTGCTGGTGTCCAACCACTCCGGCCAGCTGCCCATGGACGGCGCCATGATTGGCGTGTCGATGATGCTGGAGGCCAGCCCGCCCCGCGCCATCCGCAGCATGGTGGAGAAGTGGGTGCCGTCGCTCCCGTACGTGTCCACCTTCATGGCGCGCGTGGGGCAGATTGTCGGCACGCCGGAGAACTGCCGGCGGCTCCTGGAGTCGGAGGAGGCCATCCTCGTCTTCCCGGAGGGCGCGCGCGGCATCAACAAGCTGTGGCCCCAGCGCTACCAGTTGCAGGAGTTCGGCCTGGGCTTCATGCGGCTGGCGCTGGAGACGAACACCCCCATCGTCCCCGTGGCCGTCGTGGGCGCCGAGGAGCAGGCCCCCGCGCTGATGGACCTCAAGCCGGTGGCGAAGCTGCTGGGCTTCCCGTCCTTCCCCATCACCCCCACGGGCCTGCCCATCCCCCTGCCCACGAAGTACCGCATCTACTTCGGGGAGCCGCTGCGCTTCTCCGGCCGCCCGGATGACGAGGACAGCGAGCTGGACAAGAAGGTCCGCACGGTGAAGGCGTCCATCCAGTCCATGCTCCACCAGGGCCTCAAGGAGCGCCGGGGCGTGTTCTGGTGAGCGGCGCGTCCGGCGGTGCTAAGAGGGGAGGCACCATGAGACCGGCCGTCGTCGTCACGGGCATCAGCGGCAACCTCGGCCGCACCCTCGCGAAGCTGCTGCACAAGCACGAGCGCATCATCGGCATCGACCGGCGCCCCTTCATGGGCAAGCCGAAGGACGTCGAGATGTACGAGCTGGACCTCCGCAAGAAGAAGGCGGAGGACGTGTTCCGGAAGAACGAGATCCGCGCCGTCATCCACATGGGCATCATGCATGACCCGCGGATGAGCGAGGAGGAGCACCACTCGTTCAACGTCGTGGGCACCACGCGCCTGTTGGAGTACTGCGCGAAGTACGGCGTGAAGAAGGTCGTCGTGCTCTCGTCGGCCAACGTCTACGGCCCCAGCCCGGACAACTCCAACTTCCTCACGGAAGACGCGCCGTTGATGGCCGCCAGCCGCTTCTCGGGCGTGCGCGACCTCATCGAAGTGGACATGCTGGCGCACAGCTTCTTCTGGAAGCACCCCCACATCGAGACGGTCATCCTCCGGCCCGTCCACATCGTGGGGCCCACCATCAAGAACGCGCCGTCCAACTACCTGCGCATGCGCAGGCCCTGGATGATGGCGGGCTTCGACCCGATGGTGCAGCTCATCCACGTGGAGGACGTGGCGCGCGCCATGGTGGAGGCGCTCCGCCCCGAGCCCAAGGGCGTCTACAACGTCGTGGGCCCGGGCGAGGTGCCCCTGTCCTCGGTGATGCGGGAGCTGGGGAACTCGCCCATCCCCGTGCCGCACCCGGTGGCGCGCCCGCTGCTGGGCATGCTCTTCAAGTACCGGCTCGCCAACTTCCCGCCGCCGGAGCTGGACCACATCCAGTTCCTCTGCGCCGTGGATGGCAGCCGCTGGGTGAAGGACGTGGCCTGGAAGCCGCGCCACTCCATGCGCGACACCATCCGCTCCGTCCAGGGCGACTAGCCTCCCGGAAGTCCAAGCCCCCTGACATCCGTGTCACCCCCGGCGCGGCGCCCTGCCCGGGGTGCACTGACACAGGTGTCACGGCTCCGCTCCCTGGGGCAGGGATGCGTCGAGCCCGGTGACGTGCAAGCCCTTGAATCTCCAGCGCTTTGACGGTGCCTCGCGGGGGATGGGGGCTTGGCACTCCCATTGCTCTAGGTGCTGCCCATCACGGCGCGGCGACACGGGCCCGGCAAACGGTGTCGCTCCGTCAAACTGTAGGGCGCTCCATTGGGGAGCTCCCGACGCCCTCCGTCTCGGCCGGCCCCGAGACGGCGGGCGGACTCTTGTAGGGCACTCCATGGGGGAGTTCCCGACGCCCCCCGTCTCGGCCGGCCCCGAGACGGTGGGCGGTTTCTTGTAGGGCGCTCCATCGGGGAGCTCCCGACGCCCACCGCCTCGGCCGGCCCCGAGACGGTGGGCGGTTTCTTTTTGGGGGGACGGTGTGCCTCAGGGCGCTGGCAGCTCGCCCTCGAATGGCCCGTCCTCCTGGCTCTCCAAAAGCCACGCCCCGTCCCGGTAGATGAACTCCGAGGTGACGATGGCGGTGTGCTCGGAGGCCGAGGGCAGGCGCATCCACTGGATGCGGCTCTGCACCGTGGCGCGCAGCCCGTCGTCGGACAGCTTCACGTCCTCGATTTCGTAGTCGGTGACGGACAAGTCCTTGTCGTCGTTGAGCTTGAGGCGGGTCTTCTGGAAGTCCTTGCGGCGCTCCGGAACGATGATGCGGGCGGCGCTCCGGAAGTCCTTCCAGCGGACGGCCTGGTGAAAGCGCTCGACGGTGGGCTTGAGTGCTTCCAGGTTGGATTTCTTGACCGTGGTTGCGCACGCTCCGAGGACGAGCGCGAGGAGCAGGGCAGGCAGGCGATTCACGCCCCCAGGGTAGCACCCGGCAGCAGCCCCGGACGAGAGAGGGGTGCTATGGTCCGGCTCCCCGCCCGAGCACCGGAGTCGCGAGCGCAATGGCCAAGTCGATGGTGGAGCGTTACGAGCAGCTCCTCCGGCAGGACCCCACTTCTTCCGTATTCGTCGAACTCGCCAAGGCCCTGCTGGAAAAGGGGGACGCCGCGCGCGCCATCGAGGTCTGCGGACAAGGCATCTCCCACCACCCCGCGTCCATCGTGGGGCGCGTGTTGTGGGGCAAGGGCCTCATTCAACAGGGCCGTCCCGCCGAGGCGATGGAGCAGTTCGACCAGGCCATCTCCATCGAGAAGGACAACCCCTACGCCTACAACCTGATTGGCGAGGTGTTGCTGCAGCGCGGACTGTACCGGTCCGCGCTGCCCATCCTTCGCAAGGCCGTGGCGCTGCAGCCCAACGACGGGCGCGTGAAGAACTGGCTGGACCAGGCGCAACAGGCGCTGGCGGGTGGGCCCGCCCCCGTGTTCGCGGACCTGATGGGCTTGGAGAAGCCCGCGGCGGAGGAGGATGCGCCGGCCGAGGAGCCCAAGGCCGAGCCGGAGGCGTCCTCGTCCCCCGCGGCGCCCATGGCCGCCGCGCGACGGCGGGCCGCGGCGCTGGGGGAGGCCGCGAAGGTGAAGTCGGCGGGGCGGAGTGAGGAAGGCCCGGACGGCGCGGGGTCGGCCGAGGGCGGTGAGGCTGCTTCGTCGGAGGAGTCCTCCGGGAGTGGCGCCGGGGCGGAGTCCTCGGGCAACGCGTCCTCACGCGGCGCAGAGACGGCCCCGCAGGGTGATGCCTCCCCACGTGGCGCCGAAGCCGCTCAGGTGGGGACCGACAAGCCGCACGGCGACGGCGTGGACCATTCGGCGCCGGCCCGTGACGCGGGCGCGGCGTTGGGGCTGCTGGACCGTCGCGTGCCAGTGTCGCAGACCGCGTTGGGCTCGGAGGTTCCGAGCCTCGATTTGAACCTGGGAGACGATGAGGAGGCGCCCCCGCAGGACGCGCGGCGCGCGGCTTCCGAGGCACCTGACGCAGGCGCACCCGGGGGCGAGACCTCCGACGGGCAGGACCTTGCCGCGCAGGACGGTGAAGCGGGGCAGGGGGCCGACACCGCTCGGGCCGCGGGCTCGGAGGACGCTCCCTCGCCGCTGGATTCTGGCGCGGAGCCGGACGCCGAGGCGTCGCGGCCCGAGGCCCATGATGAACCCGCCTCCGTGGCGGAGGCCATCGCGGCGGATGCCGCGGCGTCGGCTGGCGCGGGCGGGCTCCTTGGAGACCTCCCTCCCCCCGAGCCCACGGCGGCGACGCCCCGCGCGGTCGCCACCCCCGCGGCGCGGACCTCCGCGGTGGGCAAGCGCTCGCTGCTCGAGGACATCCCGGACGCGGCGCCCGCCTCGGGCGCGGCGAAGTCGAAGGCCCGCAAGCCGGACACGGAAACCCTCACGGCGGAGTACGAGAAGGAACTCCGGGCCAAGCTGGCGCGCGAGGCCGCCAAGACGTCGTTCATCGCCCGGCACGGCGTGAAGGTCGCCGGCGCGGTGGTGGGCGTGGTGGTGCTGGCCATCGTCATCGTCAGCTTCATCAACATCCGCGCGAAGCAGGGCGGGCAGACGCTGAACGAGACGCTGGCCCGGGCCGAGGACCTCATCCTCCAGGACACGGGCGCGTCGCTGGACGCCGCCCTGGCGCAGTTGGGCAAGGCCCAGGAGATGGATGAGAGCAGCACCCGCGTCTGGTCCCTGACGGCGTGGGCGCACGCGCTCCGGTTCGCGGACCACGGCGAGGCCTCGGAGGACCGGCGTCAGGCGCTGGAGGCATTGGAGCGGCCGGGGGTGAAGGATGGCGCGCCGGGGCTGGTGCTCGTCACCAACGTGCTGGTCGCGGACGAGCGGGGACGCGCGTTGGCGCGAAGCGCGCTGCTCGGCTCGCAGCAGGAGAGCACGGAGGTGCATGCGCTCGCCGGCAGCCTGTTGCTGGAGGCGAAGGACGAGAAGCAGGCGCTGGAGCGCTTCGACCGGGCGCTGCGGGCTTCCTCCTCCAACGTCCGCGCGCTGGTGGCCCTGGGTGATTATTACAAGGCCTCCGAGGATTTTCCCCAGGCCATCGAGATGTACGAGCGCGCGCGCAAGAAGTCCCCCGAGCACCCCTTCGCCCGCATCGGCCAGGCGGAGGCGCGGCTCGCGCTGTACCAGGACCTGGACGTCGCGCTGGCGGACGTGGCGAAGCTCGCCGAGGACCCGAAGCTGCCCCCTCGGCTCGAGGCGCGCCAGCAGTTGGTGCACGGTGAGCTGCTCTCCGCGCAGGGCAAGCATGCCGAGGCCCGGGCGCTGCTCATGAAGGGGACGCAGGGGCCGCTGGCCTTCGAGTTCCAACTGGCGCTCGGTGCCGCCAGCCGCGCGGCCGGGACGCTGGACGCGGCCCAGGCCGCTTACGAAGCCGCGCTCAAGCTGCGCCCGAAGAGCGACGAGGCCCGCGAGGGGCTGGGCCGCACGCTGCTGGACCGCGACCGCGAGCGCGAGGTGCTCACCCGCCTGGACGCGGACGGAGGGCGCAAGGTGGCCCTGGTGCGCGGCGCCGCCTACGCGCGGCTCGGGGATTGGAAGCGGGCTCGCGCGGAGCTGGCGCGGACCCGGGTGAATGACCGCTATCCCCCCGAGGCCGTCTCCTGGCTGGCCCTGGCGGACGCCGCCGAGGGCAATGGCACCCAGGCCCGCGAGCTGCTGGAGAAGGCGCTGCTGGCGGCGAAGCGTCCGCGCAACGACATGCGCCTGGCGCTGGGGCAGCTCTACTGGCGCGAGCGGGCCTACGACAAGGCGCAGCAGCAGTTCGAGGAGGCCCAGAAGGACCCTCGAGACTACGAGGGCGCGTGCTCGCTGGGGCGGCTGATGCTGGCGCGCGGGCTGCCAGACATGGCCCTCAAGCCGCTGACGCAGGCGGTGGAGCGCAATGGCGCGCACGGCGAGGCCCGCGACGCGCTGGGGCGGACGCTCTTGTCGCTGGGCAAGACGCCGGAGGCGCTCAAGCAGTTCGAGGCCTGGCAACTGGAGAACCCTGGCAGCGCGGCGGCGCACAAGGGCTTCGCGCTGGCGCTCTACCACTCGGGCCGCCGGAAGGACGCGGAGGCGGCGGTGGCCCGCTCGGTGAAGCTGACGTCGGATGACGCCGAGGCGCACAAGCTGCGCGCGGCCATCCTGTTCGGCGCGGGTGACGCGCGGGGCGGCTTCGCCGCGCTGGAGCGCGCCAACAAGCTGGACCCGAAGGACGCGGACACCTTCTGTGAAATCGCGCTGGCCTTCATGCGCCAGGGCAACAGCGGCAACGCGGAGGCGGCCTTCGCCGCGGCCCGCCGGGAGGGCCCGGACGCCACCTGTGGCCGCGTGGGGGAGCTGTACGCGCAGCTCCCCGGGGGCGGCCGTGGCGCGGCGAGGACCCTGGAGGACCTGGCCGCGCGGGCACCCACCGTCTGGGACAAGGCCTTCGCCCGGACCACCATGGCGCGGGCGCTGCTGGGCGCGGGGGCCGTGAAGGACGCCCGCACCGCCGCGGATGAAGCCGTGCGCCTGGCGCCCTTCGACGGGCGGGCGCAGCTGGCCCTGGGCATGGTGGCGCTCAAGCAGAAGCAGGAGCCCGTGGCCAAGGCCGCGCTGTTGAAGGCCGTGGAGCTGGAGCCCGCGGACGGCATGGCGCGGCTGGCGCTCGCGGACCTGCTGGTGCGCGAGCCTGGAGAGCTGCCGCAGGCCGTGGCGTCGTATGAAGCGTTCCTGAAGCTCGCGGGTGGCTCGAACGAGGCGGCGCGCGTGAAGAAGGCCCTGCCCAGCCTCAAGAAGAAGGCGGCGAGGTAGCGTGCGGCCTTCCTCCTCCCGGTCCGACTCCCCCCTGTTGCGAATCATGTGGGGGAACGCGTTCCTGCTGTCGCTCATCTACCTGCTGCTGGGGCTCGGGGTGGAGATTGCCCTGCGCTACTACCCCTTGCCCTTCCTCCAGCGGCTGTCGCTGTCGCTGGACTCGCTCCCCGCGAGGGCGCTGGAGCTGACGGGCGCCATGGCGCCGCTGCGCGCGGCCTACTTCTCCGGCCGCATCTCCGAGGCCGGCGTGCGCGTCGTCTTCGGCATCACCACCATGGTGGTCATCTTCCTGCTCGCCATGGTGGTGGGCACGCTCATGGGGGGCGTGCGGACCCTGCTGGCGCGGCGCGCCCAGCGCCAGGGGGGGCGCAGTCCCTGACCTGGGGTGTTGCTCAGCTCCGCCGGCGGATGGTGGGCTTGCGGGCCGCGACCTCGGGGACCGCTTGGGGCTCATGGCCCGCGGCGCGCGCCATGAGGCAGATTTCCACCACCTTGGGACCGAAGCGCTCCCAGCGGCTCTCGCCGGTGCCCTTCACCGCGAGGAAGCCCTCGCGGTCCACGGGCAGCGCGGCGGACAGGCCCAGCAGCGTGGCGTCGTTGAAGATGATGAAGGGGGCGACGCCCAGGTCCTTCGACAGCTCCTTGCGCCAGCGCCGCAGCTCCGTGGAGGCCAGCTCGCTGTAGTTCGTCACCACCGGCGCCGCCGCCGAGGACGGGCCCCTCGAGCGTGAGCCGGACGGCCCATGCGCCAGCAGCGTGGGCATCTTCTCCGGCGTACACACGTCGCAGTTGCCACACGCCGGAGGCACGTCCCGCTGGCCGAAGTAGCGAAGCAGCGAGCCGCGCCGGCACTTCTTGTCCCGGTCCGTGTAGGCGTACTCCGTCATCCGGCGCAGGAGGGCCAGGTTCAGCCGCTCCTGCTCCCGCACGCGGCTCAGGTCGAGCGCCAGCTCGCGGAAGGGCACCCGCTCCAGCGCGCGGATGGAGCGCCCCGCGAAGGGCCGCCGCACCTTGGCGACGTGGGCCTTTTCCAAGAGCCCGAGCGCGTGGCGGACCTCGTCCACGGACAGACCGATGCGGCGCGCGAGGATGGTCAGCTCCGTCGTCACCTGCCGGCCCACGGGGAACGTCTCGAGCAGGGACTTGAGCAGCCGCTGCGCGTCCGGCGAGTGCGGCTGCGCGGAGGTGGCCTTCTCCAACAGCGTGATGCCGTGCTCGCCCTCGCCGCGGCTGCCGCGCTCCACCTTGCCCTCGCGCTCCAGCAGTCGCAGGGCGGCGGAGACCTCGAACTCGCTCGCGCTCACACTGCCCGCGAGCGCGTGCACGCCCCGGTCGAACTCCTCCACCGACTGGAGGACGTTCCACACGTCGCCGAACACGGCCTCGGACGGGTGGCTGCCCTGGATGAGCCGCTCCTGGGTGAAGACGTCCGAGTGGTTGAAGAGGAGCACCGCGCGCGCGGCCTGTCCGTCCCGGCCCGCGCGGCCAATCTCCTGGTAGTACGCCTCCACGGCCCGGGGGATGTTGGCGTGGGCGACGAAGCGGATGTCCGGCTTGTCGATGCCCATGCCGAAGGCGTTGGTGGCCACCGCCACCGCTTCCTTCGCGGACATGAAGGTGTCCTGGGCGCGGCGGCGCGCATCGTCGTCCATGCCCGCGTGGTACAGCACCGCCTTCACGCCCCGGCCGTGCAGCTCGGAGAAGACGCCTTCGGCCGCCCGGCGCGTGGAGCAGTAGACGATGCCGCTGCCCCCCGTGCCCGCCAGCCGCGCGCACGCCTCGTGCCGGTCCGCGTCGCCGCCCACCTCCTGCTTGCCCAGGAAGAGGTTGGGGCGGTCGAACCCCATGGCGAACTCCTGCGGGTCCTTCATCAAGAGGACGCGCACGATGTCCGCGCGCACCTCCGGCGTGGCCGTGGCGGTGAGCGCCACCGTGCGCGGGGGACGCAGCCGCTTGCGCACCTGTCCGAGCAGCGCGTAGTCCGGCCGGAAGTCGTGCCCCCACTGGGAGATGCAGTGCGCCTCGTCCACGGCGAGCAGGTCCACGCCCAGGGAGGACACCGTCTCCAGGAAGCTGATGCTGCGGAAGCGCTCCGGCGCGACGTAGAGCAGCTTGTACTCGCGCGCGCGCAGCCGGCGCATCCGGTCCGCGCGCTCCAGGTCCGACAGCGACGAGTTGATGAAGGTGGCCGGGATGCCTCGCGCGGCGAGCTGCTCCACCTGGTCCTTCATCAGCGCGATGAGCGGCGACACCACCAGCGTCAGGCCCGGCAGCAGCGTGGCGGGCAACTGGTAGCACAGGCTCTTGCCCGCGCCGGTGGGCATCACCACCAGCGTGTTCCGCCCGCTGAGGACCGAGGAGATGACCTGGTCCTGCCCCGGCCGGAACCGGGACAGGCCGAAGTGGCGCACCAGCCCCTGCTGTGCTTCCTCGAGGTAGGGCAGGTCCACCGGCATCGCGCGCATGTTCATCATCCTGGTCCAGCCGTCAACGGAAACGAGGCCGCCGCGCGGCCTCCACTCACAGCTCGAGGTTCGGTGGAACTGGAACAGCCAGCCGCGCTCGGAGCCGCGCCACGTCCCGCCGCCGCGCCTCCGTCTGCCCTGGCTCCAGCCGGCCATCCACCACCACGTCGCCCTCGCGCGCGCCCTTGGGGAGCGCCGCGCGCTCCACGGTGCACGCCTGTCCGGTGTCCAGCCGCACCACCTGCGCCCGCGTGTCCTCGAGCAGCTCCACCTGCACCGCGCTCCACAGCCCCACCACGCTCACCATCATCCGCCGCCTCCATTCGCGCTCCATGCGCGCCCCGTCTCCTTGTCCTCGTCCGGCAGCAGGCCCCGCTCCAGCATGGACACGTAGCCGCCGTCCCCCGTCACCACGTGGTCCAACACCTTGATGTTGAGCAGCCGGCCGCCCGCCACGAGGTGCCGCGTCAGCGCCACGTCCTGGATGCTGGGCTCCGGGTCTCCGGAGGGGTGGTTGTGCGCCAGGACGATGGCCGTGGCGCGCGCCGTGAGCGCCGCCGCGAACACCTCGCGCGGGTCCACCGGGCACGCGTTCATGGTGCCCTCCGCCACCCGCACGTCGTGCAGCAGCACGTTGCGCGCGTTGAAGCACAGGACGTGGAACACCTCCCGCCGCAGCGCCCCCAGCACCGGCGCCAGGTAGCCGGCAATCTCCCGAGGCGTGCGCAGCTTCGGCCGCCGCTCCCGGGCACGTTGCGAGCGGCGCCCCAGCTCCAGCGCCGCCAACGCCTGGGCGGCGCGGACCGTCCCCACGCCCGGACGCTGACTCAAGGCGAGAGGCTCTTCCTGCGCCAGGGCCTTGAGCCCGCCGCCCTGCGCCAGCAACGCCCGCGCGAGCGCCCAGGCCCCGGGCGCCCGCGGCCCGGGGTTCCACACCAGGCACAACAGCTCCGGGTCGGTGAGTGCCGCCGCCCCCAGCCGGAAGAGGCGCTCTCGCGACTCCTCCACGCTTCCTTCCCCTTTCGCCCTCACCGACCCTTCGCTCGCGGACCCACCGCCCGCCCACGCCGCTCCCGCCGCCTGCTCCATCCCGCCGCCCTCCACGAGGCGGGGACAAAGCAACCCGTGTGCCTGCTTGTGCCACCTGGGGAGTGACGTACCTACCCGTCCCGACACGGTGAATCGGGCTCGGATGGCGGACGGTCAGGCCTGCTCCACCCGTTTCTCAGGGGGTGAGAGGCGTCAGAAGCGGGAGAGGGCGAAGAAGCCCTTGATCTTCTCGTTCGTCTCGCGGAGCCGCTCGCTCAGCGTCCGCACGAAGGTCCAGAGCAGCACGTACGCCAGGTCCTTGTCGGTGAACATGAGCTGATCCAACTGGGAACGCTCGATGACCCAGACGGAGCAGCTCACATGGGCGATAGCGTCCGCCGAGCGGGGGGAGTCCTCGATAACCGCCATCTCGCCGAAATACTGGCCGGGCTCCAGGATGGCGAGCGCCTCCTCGCCGATGCCGGGCACGGACTTGGAGATGCGGACCTTGCCCTCGGCGATTACGAACATCTCCTGGCCGGTCTCCCCCTCACGGAAGAGAAAGGCGCCCGCCGGGAAGGCCCGGAAGTGGCCAACCTGCGCGACCTTGGCGAGCTGTCCCTGGGTCAAACCCTCGAACAGCGCAACCTTCTTGAGGACGGCGGCATCCATGAGGCCAGCTTCGTATCACGCGCCCGAGGCGCTCTGGTACCTTGGGGCCATCAACGAGATTTGGGAGGAGTCGTGGCGGAGGAGAAGATCAACAAGGTGACCATTATCGGCTCGGGGCCCGCGGGCTACACCGCGGCCATCTACGCCGCGCGCGCCAACCTGCAGCCGGTGGTGTTCGCGGGCGGCCCCACGCTGGAGCACCCGCAGCGCGTCCCGGGCGGGCAGCTCATGGTGACGACCGACGTGGAGAACTACCCCGGCTTCCCGGAGGCCATCACCGGCCCGGAGCTCATGGAGCGCTTCCAGAAGCAGGCGGAGCGGTTCGGCACCACCCTCCACATGGAGAACGTGGTGAAGGTGGACTTCTCCCAGCGCCCCTTCCTCATCCAGGGGGAGAGCGTCAGCTACCGTTCGGAGACGGTCATCATCTCCACCGGCGCGACGGCCAAGTGGCTGGGCGTGAAGGGCGAGGACGCTTACAAGAACCGCGGCGTCTCCGCGTGCGCCACCTGCGACGGTGCCTTCTTCAAGAAGCAGGACGTGCTGGTGGTGGGCGGCGGTGACACGGCCATGGAGGAGGCGACGTACCTGGCGAAGATCGTCAACCACGTCACCCTCATCCACCGCCGCGACACGCTGCGCGCGTCCAAGGTGATGCAGGAGCGCGCCAAGCAGAACCCGAAGATCTCCTTCATGTGGGACTCCGCGGTGGAGGAGGTCGTCGGCGACGGCAAGGGCATGAATGGCGCGGTGGTGCGCAACCTGAAGACGGGCGACAGCCAGCTCATCAAGGCGACGGGCCTGTTCGTGGCCATTGGCCACACGCCCAACACGGAGCTGTTCCAGGGCGTGCTGGAGACGCACCAGGGCGGCTACCTGAAGACGGTGCCGGGCTCCACCCGCACGAACATCGAGGGCGTGTTCGCCTGCGGCGACGTGCAGGACCACTACTACCGCCAAGCCATCACCGCGGCGGGCACGGGCTGCATGGCCGCCATCGACGCGGAGCGCTGGCTCATCGAGCACGGCGAGTAGCCCTTCCGCTCGCGCGACAATCCGCGAGCATCCCAGGCCGGCCCTTCGTTCGAGGGCCGGCCTTTCCATTCCCGCGAAGGACCCATCCAGGCCCATGAGCTCGAAGCAGAAGACAGTGGCGGTGCACGCCGGGACACGGCTGGCCGGAAGCAAGGCGGTGCCGGTGTCGCCGCCCATCTACCCGGCGGCGGTGAACTGGTTCGACAGCAGCGAGGACCTGGACGCGGCGCTGGATGGGAAGGACTACGCCTACGCCCGCATCAGCGCGCCCAACACGACGCTGCTGGAGGAGGCGGTGGCCGCGCTGGAGGGCGCGGAGGCGTGTGTGGCGTACGCCAGTGGCATGGCCGCGCTGCGCGCCGTCTTCGAGGCCCAGGGGTTCCGCGCGGGCGACGCGCTGGTGATGCCGGCCGACGGCTACGGCGTCACGCGCGCGCTGTACAAGAACCTGTGCGCCACGCTGGGCGTGGAGCTGCACGCGTTCCTGATGACGGACCCCGCCGTGGCCGGGCGCATCCGCGAGCTGAAGCCGCGCATGGTGCTGGCGGAGAGCATCTCCAATCCGCTGCTGCGCGTGCCGGACCTGCGCGTGCTGGCGCAGGCGTGCCGCGACGTGGGCGCGACGTTCGTGGTGGATGGCACCTTCCCGTCGCCGGTGGGGCAGCAGGCGCTGGCGCTGGGCGCGGACTACGCGGTGCAGTCCACGAGCAAGTGGCTCAACGGGCACAGCGACGCGCTGGGCGGCACGGTGAGCGGCTCGCGGGAGCGCATGGCGCCGCTGCGCGCCGGGCGGGTGCTCGCGGGGGACGTGCTGGGGCCCTTCGAGGCATGGCTGACGCTGCGCGGGCTGCGCACGTTGCCGGTGCGCATGAAGGCGCATGTCGAGCACGCGGCGCACGTGGCTCGGCGGCTGGCGGCGTCTCCGCTGCTGGAGCGGGTCATCTACCCAGGGCTGACCTCGCATCCGGACCACGCCACGGCGGGCGAGCTGCTGCTCGGCGGCGGGCCCATGGTGGCGTTCGAAATCCAGGGCGCGGGGCGGCCGGAGAGCCTGCGCTTCCTGGAGGCGCTGAAGGTGGGCCGGCCCGGCCCTTCGCTGGGCGATGTGTGCACGCTGGTGATGCACGCGGCCAGCGCCAGCGCGCGCCGCTTCACGCCGGAGGAGCGCGCGGCGGCGGGCATCCAGGAGAACCTCATCCGCGTGTCCGTGGGGTTGGAGGACCCGGACGACGTCGCGGATGACCTGCTCGCCGCGGTGGCCGAAGGGATGCGCCGATGAAGATGATCGACGTCGGTGAGAAGCCGAAGACGGACCGCGTGGCGGTGGCCACCGCGCTGCTGCGGATGCTCCCCGCCACGCGCGAGCGAATCCTCGCGGGGAGGGTGGAGAAGGGGGACGTGCTCGCTGCGGCGAGGCTTGCCGGCATCATGGCCGCCAAGCGCACGCCGGACTTCATTCCGCTGTGCCATCCCATCGCGCTCGCGGGCGTGGAGGTGACGCTGGTGCCGGAGGAGGAGGGGCTCCGCGTCCGGGTGCAGGTGAAGACGGTGGACCGCACGGGCGTGGAGATGGAGGCGCTCACCGCGGCCTGCGCCGCGGCGCTCACGGTCTACGACATGTGCAAGAGCGTGGACCGCGGCATGGTGCTGGACGCGGTGCGGTTGGAGCACAAGTCGGGTGGACGCTCCGGGACCTGGGAGCGGGAGGCCGCGCCGGCGCCGAAGGCCGCGCCGCGCCGCCGCCCACGGGCGAAGAAGCCCCGCTGACGTCGGACCCTCCCCACGCGCCGAGGCCTCCGTGTGCTGGCCGACACCCGTCGCGAATCGCGGCGCCGTGTGTCCGTCCCTGCACGCCTGAAATGTGGCGCGGTCCACGCGCCGCGCATCATCGTTGCCCGGGGGACTCCCGGTTTCCCGGGACGCTCCCCAGGTTGCATTTCAGCACGTGTGCGGAGGGAGGGCCGCGCGCGGGTTCGAGAGGTGACGGGTGTTCCAACTGAAGGGCGTCCTGGCGCTGTTCCCGGCCCTGTTGGCCGCGGGCTGCGGTTCGCTCTCCGACGAAGGGGAGGCGGCCGAGGTGTCGCAGCCGGTGGCGGACCGGGCGAAGTGCGACGCACAGGCGTCACGCCGCAGGTTCGTGTCCAGGGACAAGCAGGATTGCCAGGCCGTCTTCTTCGTCTGCGCCCGGGGCGAGTCCCCCTTCTTCGACAGCTGCGGCTGCGGCTGTTCGTTCCATTAGCGGCGTGCGTCTACGGCGTCCCCTGGGACTCCGCGCGCAGCCGCTCCAGGAAGAAGGCCGTCACCACCACCGAATGCGAGATGTGGCCCTCCAGGATGAGCCGGGGCAGGTCCGCGCGCGGGTGCAGCTCCACCGCGATGTCCTCGCCCGCGTCCTGTCGGCCCTCGTGCCGCTTCACGCAGTCCAGCGCGACGAAGCTGTGGCTCACGTTGCCCTGGAACGCGGGGTTGGGATGCACCTGCCCCAGGGACACCAGCCGGCCCGGCACGTAGCCCGTCTCTTCCTCCAGCTCGCGCGCCGCGGCGGCCTCGGGGGACTCGCCCGGGTCCACGAGGCCGCCAGGAACCTCCAGCGTGCTCCGCTCGATGCCGAAGCGGAACTGCCGCACCAGCACGAGCTGCGCGTCCGGCGTCACCGCGATGACCGTCACCCAGTCCGCGCAGTCCACGCGCACGCGAGGGTGCTCCTGGTTCGTGCGCGGGTCCTCCCACCAGTCCTCGCGCACGCGAGCGACGGTGTAGTCGTGTTCCAGGCCGCGGCGCAGCCTGCGCCAGGGCTTCACCTCGTGGGACATGCGAGCGTCCTCCCCAGGCCGCGTCCGGGCCCGGTGGTTTTCAGTTCAGCAACGCCGCGCGCTCCCGCAGCTCGCGAGCCGTCATCTCCAACCGGTCCCGGTCGGGCGCATCGGGCGACAGCGCCAGGCAGCGCTCCACGTCCTTCAGCGCCGCGCGGTACGCGCCCAGGCTGCTCAGCAGCGCCGCGCGGGTGCGCAGCTCGCCCGGGTGGTCTGGCGCCAGGAGCAGCAGCATGTCCACCACCGCCAGGCCGCGCTCGCAGTCCTCGCGGCCCAGGTACACGCGCCGCAGGTTGGACAGCATCCGGTACGCAATCAGCTCCACCGGCGCGGGGGCCAGCATGCTGCGGTCGAACTTGAGCTGCGGCGCCACGCGCTTGAGCAGCTCCGCGCAGCCGTGCTCCGTGAGGATGTCCCCGTGGTGGAACGGGTCCATGACCAGCTTGTGGTCCCCCGCGTCGTGCGCGACCAGGAAGTGGCCGGGGAAGGGGACGCCGTACAGGGAGATGCCGGCGCGCCGCGCCACCTCCAGGTAGACGACGGAGAGGGTAATCGGCAGCCCCAGCTTCCGCTCCAGCACCTGGTCCAGGAAGCTGTTCTCCGGCGAGTGGTAGTCGTCCTCGTTGCCGCGGAAGCCCTCGATGTCCGCCAGCACGTGGCGCAGGGCCCGCAGCGAGGCGAGGACCTCTCCCTTCTCGCTCAGCCGCTCCGCCTCCACCTGCACCCGGCATGCGAGCACGTCCAGCATGTGCAGACACCCCGGGGCGTCCAACAAGGGCTGGGCCAGGGTGGCGATGGCCAGGGCCGCCAGGTCCAGCCGAGGGGGCTCCGCCGCCAGCGCCGACACCAGACGCTCCCGAGCCAGCGGCGGGCTGAATCCAGAGGGAATGCTCACGGCGGGAACCAGTAACCCACGATGGCCCGGACGGCAAAGGCAGGCAGCCGAGCGTCAGAATGAAGGAGGTTCAAATGGCAGCCGTCCCTTGATTTCCGCCCGGAGGGCAACCTGGGCCGCAATCAGCCCCGACAGGATTCCATCCTCGAACTCGAATGTAGGATGTTCCTTCAGTTGCGGGAAGTCGTGGGAATTGCGCACTTCTTCCGGGGAGATGTTGGGCACGGCCTCGCGGGCCAGCCGCAGCACCTTGGCCTGCTGCTGGGAAATCATCTTCTCGAAGAGCTGGGCGGACAACTGCAGCATCTCTTCGGCCATCTGCTCCGTCATGGTGTGTCTACTCCTGGGCGATGTCCCACTTGGCACGGCGGTAGCTGTAACGGAATGCGTCCGCGTCCGCCTCCTTCGCGTCGCCTTCCGCCTCCCGGCCGTCCAGGAAGGCCACGAAGTCGAGCTGCCGGTCCTCCCGGCCGAACTCCGCGTCGAAGAGGCGGACCAGCTCGTTGGCGGGGAGGGTGCGCCGCCCGGCCACGCTGACCAGGGGGATGCGCAGCCCCGTCATGTCGCTGGCGGGCGCGTAGGACTTCCACACCAGCTCCGTGCACACGAGCGTCTGGTCGGAGAAGAAGTCGAAGTCGAAGTCGTAGGGCCGGCCCTGGAAGGTGAAGGCGCGCAGAATCGCGCGGGCCTTCTCCAGGCGGGACAGGCGCGGGCGCATGACGCCCAGGTAGTCCACCCGCATGCCGTGCTCCAGGCCGGTGAAGGACACGCCCTCGCTGATGGACTCGAGGATGCGGATGGGGTCGCCGTGCGCGTCTTGCCCCGTGTACTCGGCCCACTTGGCGGGGAAGGCCCGGGCCAGGTGCTGCGTGAAGGAGGCCGGCGCGTCCGGGAGCGTGGCGACCCAGGCCTTCACCTCCGCGTCATCGTCCAGGTAGGCGCGAAGCTGGGCGGGCGTGCCGAGGAACAGCTCCGCGTGGGGCCAGAAGCCCGGCAGGCCGATGTTGGAGAGGTACCAGTTCTGCCGGGCCACCAGGATGTCGCCGGGCTCCATCCGCTCCAGCAGCGACAGCGCCTGCTCGCGGGAGATGAGCGGCTGGCCCACGCGGCGCACGCGGGTGTCGCCCATCCATTCGGCCACCGCGCGCTGCACCGGGAAGAAGGCGCGCTGCGCGGTGCCGGCGGTGCGTCCCGCGGCGGCCTTGGCGAAGAGCTTGGCGCCCCGCTGGGTCAGCAGTCCCTTGGCGACCTTGCTGTTGTGCTTCATCTCCTGGAGGACCCAGGGCACGCGCGGGGCCTCCATCGCCCCGGCCTTCACCAGCAGCGGGCGGAGCTGCTCCTTGTAGCCGTCCCCGCTGAGCAGCTGCGTGCTGGTGGACACGTGGATGGCCTTGTCCTTGAACCGGGTGAAGGCGCGCGGGGGGAGGCCGTACTCGGGTGAGGGCTCGTCCAGCAGCACCTCCAGTTGTTTGCGCCCCACGGTGAGGTCCGCGTAGGTGAGGCCATGGGCCAGCTCCGTGGTGAGCGCGCCGTGGGTGAGGAGGAAACCCCAGGCGTGCTTCTTCGGCTGCGAGTGGGCGGGCACCTTGACGAAGTCCCAGTAGCGCTGGCGGATGACCTCGGTGGCGACGAAGTAGTCGAAGAAGGACGCCCAGGTGCTGAGCAGCAGCTGCTTCTGGTCCGGCGTGTACGGGACGCTCTGCTTCTGGAGGTACACGTCGCGCGACTGCTTCGCGGCGTCCTGCAGGCCCCTCAGGCCCCGCGTGTTGCGCTCCAGCAGGGCCAGGTCGGCCTGGGCCTGGGCGAGGAAGGCCTCGTCGTCCAGGGCGAAGACGTCCCGCACGTGCGCGGGCGGGGGCGGTGCGGCCGGGGCGCTGCTGGGCGTGCTGGCGAGCGTGAGCCCGGCGAGCAGCAGGGAGGCGGCGAACATGGGGTGTGGGAGCTCCTGCGAGGACGGCGTCGCGGGCACTCTACCCCGGGAAGGGAGCAAGGCGGCTGGCCCCCTGGACGGGCAGCGGCGGGGACGGGGGCGCCCCGGGTGGTCCCGCGCCTCGGCCATCCCCACGTTGTCAGGGCACAACACGAACGCACCGGGGCCGAGGGCCAGGGCGCCCGGGCAGAAAGGCGGATGCACGATGGCTTATGGACTCGCGGAGGATCCGGCGCTCTCCATCACCCCGCACCTCGACGCCGTGGAGTACCCCGTCGAGCGGGAGCAACTGGTGATGGCCGCCGCGGATGCAGGCGCGCCCCCCGATGTCATCAACCTCTTCAAGTGCCTGCCGCGTCCGGAGTACGCCACCCGTGAGGCCGTGATGCGGGACCTCGCCGAGGCCGCCCGCAGGTCCGCCCTGGGCGGATTGAAGGACGACGACGGGGTGAACCGGGACCGCCGCAACATCGGCAGGGACCTGGTGGAGAACGCCCCGGACGGCCAGACGCGTCATCCGTGAACAGGGCGGCGTCCTTCCTGGACGCCGCGGGGTGGAAGCGCTCGCGGGCGCGGGCGCTTTCTGCCAGCGTGCGGACGCGCATGCGTCCCGGGTTCTTGTCGTGCAGTCTCATGCTCTCGCTGACCGTCACCGCTTGCAGCCACCGGGCGCCGCTCTCGGTGGCGCCCGCGGAGCCTCGGCCCGCCACGGTCCGGCTGGACTTCCAGCCGCCGGTGGACCGCGTCCTCACGGAGACGCAGCGCAGCGTGCGCTCGGTGGAGCGCGGTGGCCAGGCGCTGCGCGAGGAAGTGGAGCTCACCACGCGAACGCGCTTCACGCCCTCCGACGGGGGCTGGCTGCTGGCGCAGTCGGTGCCGTCCTCGCGGCTGTGGCGCAACGGGCAGGAGGTGCCCACGGGCGTGGCGGACGTGCTGGCGCGCTTCACGCTGCAGGCGTGGCTGGCGGCGGACGGCACCTTCGTGAAGCTCGTGGAGCCCGAGGCCGCGCAAGAGGCGCTGCGCCAGGTGGTCCCCGGGGGCTCGGAAGCGGGCGTGCTGGAGCGCTTCTTCGAGCCCGAGGCCCTGGAAGCGCGCGCGCGCCGCGAGTGGGAGGTGAAGTTCTCCGGCCTGCTCCAGCGCAACCTCACCGAGGGCCAGCGCAGCTGGGCCGTGGACCTGGTGCCCATGGGCGACAGCCAGGTGGCCTATGTCCTGGAGCGCACCGTGCAAGGCACGCGGGGCACGCCGCTGGGCGACGCGGTGGTGTTGAGCCTGCGGTGCCTGGACGCGCTGCCGGAGGACGCGCCGGACGCGCTGACGGATGCATGGGTGATGGCGGGCCGCCCGGAGCTGACGCCGGGGGTGGCCTGCGAGGGCGAACAGCTGGTGGCGCGGGGACGCTTCGTTCCGGTGAGCCGCCAGCTCACGGTGCGGGCGACGGTGGCGGGCGAGGCGTGGACTGTCACGACGGAGTCCCGGGCAGAGGGGCTCCAGGAGGAGGCGCGATGACCTGGGAGCAGAACCTCATCGAGGACGAAGCAGGCGTGGAGCGGGTGGTGAAGGGCGCGCGGCGGGTGGCCGTGCTCGGCATCAAGACGGAGCAGCAGTCCGGGCAGCCGGCCTTCTACGTGCCGGACTACCTGGCGCGCGCGGGCGTGGAGGTGGTGCCCGTGCCCGTCTACTACCCGGACGTGACACACATCCTGGGCAAGCCGGTGTTCCGGCGGCTGGCGGACGTGCCGGGTGAGCTGGACCTGGTGGACGTGTTCCGCAGGCCGCAGGACATCGACGCGCACGTGGACGACCTCATCGCGAAGAAGCCGAAGGCGGTGTGGTTCCAGTCCGGCATCCGCAACGACGCCGCGGCGGAGAAGCTGGCCAAGGCGGGCATCCAGGTGGTGCAGGACCGCTGCCTCATGGTGGACCACCGGCGCTACGGCGCGCGGTAGTCACGAGGACAGCCCCCACCGTCTCGCGCGGACGGTGGGGAGCTCCCGTGGGTGGGCCTAGTAGTCGCCGGCGACGACGCGGGGCAGGGCCCGGCGCAGGTCGGGCAGCGGGCCAATCTGCCGCGCGTCGGCGGCCTGCGGCGTGCCCGTCTCGCGCAGCACCGTGCGCATCTGCTTGCTCGTCAGCAGGCCACCCCGAGCCTTGGCCACGCCCTGGGCGACGGCGGCGGCGCCCACCACGATGGGCGAGGCGCTGGACGTGCCGCTGAAGCTGGACGTGTAGAACTGGTCCTCGCCGTAGCTGCCCCAGACGTTGCCGTAGCCCATGGAGTAGACGCGCTCGCCCCAGCCGTGCACGTCCACGCGGCCGCCGAAGTTCGTCCAGCACATGGGCGCGCGGGTGGTGGCGGTGCTGCCGCCCACGAAGATGGCCTCCGAGTCTCGCGTGTTGCGGTTGAACCGGCCACCGTACGCGGCCGCGTCCAGGTCGGCGCTGCCGTTACCCGCGGCCTCCACGACGATGACGCCGTTGGCGGTGGCCGTCTTGATGGCGTCGTAGTTCGCCTGCCAGTACTCCATCGCGATGTAATTGCACTGGGAGGTGTTGCACGTGCACGCGGTGCCATCCGAGGGGCCCTGGGCGTGCAGCTCGATGAGGACGATGCCGCCCTGGCCCACCGCGGTGGCCGCGTTGGCGATAGCGCTGGCCGAGCTCTGGGAGCCGATGGACGCGTAGCCCGCCTGCGCCCCGTACGCGATGCCCGTCACGCCGTACGCATTGCCCGCGCCGACTATCTCGCCCAGCACGGCCGTGCCGTGGTTGCGCCAGCCGAGGTCCGCGTACTGGGTGCCATTCTTGAAGAAGAGTTCCGGCATGTCCTCGTGCGTGGTGCGCCAGCCGCCTTCCACGTCCACCACCTTCACTCCCGCGCCCGTGCCGCCGCGCATCGACCACCCGTACCTCGCGTCGACGCCGTTGGGCGCCGCGTTGAGGTAGCCCTGGTTGCTCTCATACAGCGGGGTGGTGGGCGGGATGTCCGCGGCCGCGAGCAGGCTGCGCACCGCGGGCTCCATGGCGAAGTTCACCATGGCGGGCTCGGGGGGCGGCTCGGCGTAGGCCACCTCCACCCCGTCCAGCGCGTTGAGCGCGGCGACCAGGTCGGTCACGCGCTCCGCCGTGGTGCCCGGCATCAGCGGCACCTCGAAGTAGAGGTTCAGGTCCGCCAGCTGCTGGCCGCTGCGCTTCTCGCCGGAGGCCTTGTTCGTGGTGAGCGTCGCCTCGGGCGCGTCGAAGAGGCGGGCCACGCCGCCGGTGCGCGGCGCGCGCTCCAGCAGGGACTCCACCTGGGTGGCGTCGTTCTGGACGCGGGCCGAGTCCAGGTTGCGTCCGGCGAGCAGCGACTGCTCCGCCGCGTCGCGCTCGGACGTGAGCGCCACCAGCTTGTGGTCGCGCAGGCGCACGTGGCTGCCTTCGTGGAACTTCACCACGATGCGCTCCACGTAGGTGTTCGGAGCCAGCTCGCGGCCCGTGGGCTTCGCGACGAGCTCGCGGGGCTTCAGCCGCTGCGGCGCGGCTTCCGCAGCGGGCGCGAACGCCAGCATCGACAGGGACAGCATCGCGTAACGCAGGGGGCGCATCGACAGGAACGACGACGTCGTCATGGACAGCCTCCACTTCAGTCGGGGGACGGCCGTGATGGAGCCCCGGCGCGAACACCGGAACCCCGAGTCACGCGGACATCATGCGTTCCTGGTCTGTCATGAAATGAGGAAGGGCGCCCCGGAGCTGTTCGAAAGCCAACAGGACGCCGCCCCCTGGGAGGAGGCTCGCACGGTTGGCTCGGACGCGCGCGGCTGGCGTGTTGTCAGCCCACGTGGAATCGTCGGCTTGCCTTGGAATCGGCGTCTCGCCGTTGCGGGGCAGTGTGGGCGGCTCGCCGCCCGGGAGCATCCGTCGATGCGCGTGTTGGGTGCGTTGGGGCAGGGGCTGCGGGTGGTGTTGTCGTTGATGGGCGTGGGCTTGCTGGGCGCGTTCAAGGGTGGCGCGCTCTTCGGCCTGGTGGGGGTGGCCGTGGGCGCGGCGACCTGGTTCCTGCCCGGCTGGCTGGGCGCGGCGCCGCCGCCCGCGTGGCTCGTGGTGCTGGGCGTCGTGGTGCCGCCGCTGGCCCTGTCCGCGTCAGGGGGCTACGCGTTCATGTTGCAGGCCGTGTCGGGCCGGCTGGCGCACGAGGCGAAGGAGCGGGGCGTCGTGGGCCGCGTGTACGCGGTCCTCAAGCCCGTCACGGTGCAGGTGGCGAAGCGGCTCCAGGGGAAGGGGGCGCTGTCCCGCGAGGAGCTGTCGCGCGTCGTGGACGCGTCGGTGAGCGAGCACCTGCGTGAGGCGGAAGCTGCTCGGGGCGAGGCGGCTGCCCCGAAGCGGACGGAGGTGGAGCGCTTCCTCATGGAGCAGTCGCGCCGCGTGTTGGGGATGTTGGCCCTGCGCGCCGTCGTCTCCGCGCCGGACGCCACCACCGCGGTGCGGAACCTGGAGTCGCTGGGCCTCGAGCGCGTGGAGATGTCGCTGGTGGAGCGGCTGGAGGACCTCTTCTTCCTCCAGGTGGTGCTGGCCTTCGGCGCGGGCGCGATGGTCGCCATCGCGCCCGCGGTGCTCATGGTGTGGCAGCGCTGAGGCTCACCACGCGGCCTGGGAGAAGGGCAGGGGCGGCCGCGCCAGGGCGCGCTCCGCGGCCAGCCGCGCCTGGTCCAGGGCGTCGAAGCCGCGCTCCATCGTGGTGGGCGTCACCGGCGGGAGGTTGGAGACGACGACGTAGACGGGCACCTGCTTCTGCTCCAGCACGGTGAGCTGGAGGCGGAAGTGGTCCTGGCGCAGCGCCGCCGAGCCCGCCGCCAGGCCCTGCGCGTAGGCCATGGGCCCGCCCACCACCTTGCGCGTCTTGCTGGGCAGGTAGTGCACGAGGATGGCGTCCAGCTCCGCGCCCGCGGCGCTCTCGTGCAGCGACAGCGCGGGCGCCTTGTCCACGAGGCCGCCGTCCCAATACAGGTTGCCCTCCAGCGGCACCGCGCGGAACAGGCCGGGATAGGCGCACGTCGCGTGGACGCGCGGCGCCAGCTCACCCGAGTTGAAGACGTCGTGGCGGCCCAGCGTGAGGTTGGCGCCCACCAGGAGCAGCGGGTGCGGCAGCTCCTCGAAGGTGCGCACCGGCAGCGTGTCCTCCAGGAGCCGGCGGAAGCGCTCGCCCTTGAGCAGGCCCGTCAGCCCGTGCCCCGCGTCGGCCGCGTTGAGCACCGCGCCAATGGGGTCCGGGTCCCAGAAGTTGGCGCGCGTCTGCCGCAGCACCAGCTCCTCGATGTCGTGCACCGGCGTGCCCGCCGCCGCGTAGGCCGCCACCATGCCGCCCGCGGACGTGCCCGCGTACGCGTGGGGCTTCAAGCCCGCGGACGTCAGGCCCTTGAGGAAGCCCGCGTGACCGTAGAAGCCGAAATATCCAGCGGAGAGGACGAGTCCAAACCGCTTGCCGTCCAGCAATGCGCCAAGGGTCGGGGTGTGGGAGGGCGTCGCCATGCTCCGCCGTGTACGCGACTGACGGGTATCAGGCAACGCGTCGCGTCTAGAGAATGCTGGTCAGGGCGTCGGTATCGACATATGTTGATGCGGCGATATGGAGGAGTTGTCCCAGTCATTCCGGGTCCTCGGTGACCCAACGCGCCTGCGAATCCTCCGCCTGGTGGCCGAGGCGCCGTTGAACGTGACGGAGCTGGTGTCGCTGGTGGGCGTGGCGCAGTCCTCGGTGTCGCACCACCTGGGCAAGCTCAAGGGGCTGGGGCTGCTGCGCGAGGAGCGCCACGCGGGCTACAGCTACTACTCGCTGGCGCTGGGGCAGGCGGACGGGCGCTGGCCGCTCATCCAGATGGCGCGCGAGGCGGAGGACGCGGCGGGGGACTCGGCGCGGCTGAAGGACCTGCTGCGAGCGCGCGAGGACCGGCAGGCGCTCAACGAGCGGCTCCTGGAGCCCGGGCAGTCGTGGTTCCTGTGGGCCGGCGCGCTGGCGTCGCTGCTGCCGCCGCTGGAGGTCGCGGACTTCGGCTGCGGCACCGGCGTGCTGAGCGCGGCGATTGCCCGCTGGGCGCGGCGCGTGTGGGCCATCGACCAGAACGCGGAGGCGCTGGAGCAGGCGCGGGCGCGCGCGAGCCGCGAGGGCCTGGAGAACATCCGCTTCCTGGGTGAGGACCTGCACCGCCTGTCGCTCGCGTCCGCCAGCCTGGACCTGGTGGTGATTTCCCAGAGCCTCCATCACGTGGAGGCGCCGCAGGCGGTGCTGGCCGAGGCCGCCCGTCTGCTCAAGCCGGGCGGCCGGCTGGTGGTGCTGGAGCTGATGCCCCACGAGGAACGCTGGGTGCTGGAGCGGCTGGGCCACCGGCACCTGGGCTTCGCGCCCGAATCCATCGAGGCCGCGCTGCGCGAGGCCGGCTTCACGTCCCTGACCCGCGAGACGCACGCGCGGGACGGGGCCAGTCCCTTTCGAGTCTTCCTGCTCACTGGAGTCAAACCGTCATGACGAGCCATGCCCCCACCGCCCTCCCGCTGCCTCCTGGTGAGAATGGCCGTCGCGTGGAGGCGCTGCGCGCCGCGATGCGCGAGCGCGTGCTGGTGCTGGACGGCGCCATGGGCACCTTGCTCCAGGACGCGAACCTCAAGGCGGCGGACTTCGGTGGCCCGGAGTACGAGGGCTGCAACGAGTACCTCGTCATCACCCGGCCGGAGCTGGTGGAGGGCATCCACGCGCGCTACTTCGCGGCCGGCGCGGACGTGACGGAGACGGACAGCTTCGGCGGCACGCCGCTGGTGCTGGCGGAGTTCGGCCTGGGCGACCGGGCGCTCGAGCTCAACGAGGCCTCCGCGCGGCTGGCCCGCAACGCCGCCGCCGCCGCCGAGGCGAAGGACGGCCGCATGCGCTGGGTTGCGGGCTCCATTGGCCCCACCACGAAGGCCATCACCGTCACCGGCGGCGTCACCTTCGACGAGCTGGTGGACAACTTCGCCGTGCAGGCCGAGGGGCTGGCCCGGGGCGGCTCGGACTACCTCTTGATTGAAACGGCGCAGGACACCCGCAACGTGAAGGCCGCGCTGCTGGGCGTCGAGCGGGCGTTCCAGAAGCTGGGCTACGCGCTGCCGGTGGCGGTGTCCGGGACGATTGAGCCCATGGGCACGATGCTCGCCGGGCAGAGCGTGGAGAGCCTGGCCGCGTCGCTGGAGCACGCGGACCTGCTGTACCTGGGCCTCAACTGCGCCACGGGCCCGGACTTCATGACGGACCACCTGCGCTCGCTGGCCGCGATGAGCGCGTTCCCCGTGTCGTGTGTCCCCAACGCGGGCCTGCCGGACGAGAACGGCCACTACCTGGAGACGCCGGAGATGCTGGCGCGCTCCGTGCGGCGCTTCTGTGAGCAGGGCTGGCTCAGCGTGGTGGGGGGCTGTTGCGGCACGCACGCGGGGCACATCACCGCGCTGGCCAAGGCCGTGGAGGGCCTGAAGCCGCGCGCCGGCGCGCCCCAGCCCCGGGCCTCGCTGTCCGGCGTGGACTACCTGGAGGTGACGGACGAGCTGCGCCCCCTCATCGTGGGTGAGCGCACCAACGTCATCGGCAGCAAGAAGTTCAAGGAGCTCATCGTCGCGGGCCAGTTCGACGACGCGTCGGAGATTGCCCGCGCGCAGGTGAAGCGCGGCGCGCAGGTCATCGACATCTGCCTGGCCAACCCGGACCGCGACGAGCTGGAGGACATGCGCAGCTTCCTGGAGGTGGTCATCAAGAAGGTGCGCGTGCCCTTGATGATTGACTCCACCGACGAGGCCGTCATCGAGATGGCGCTCACGTACAGCCAGGGCAAGGCCATCATCAACTCGGTCAACCTGGAGGACGGCGAGGAGCGCTTCGAGAAGGTGGTGCCGCTGGCCCGCCGCTTCGGCGCGGCGCTGGTGGTGGGCTGCATCGACGAGGTGGGCATGGCCGTCACGCGCCAGCGCAAGCTGGAGGTGGCGGAGCGCTCGTACGAGCTGCTGACGAAGAAGTACGGGATGAAGCCGGAGGACCTGTACTTCGACCCGCTCGTCTTCCCGTGCGCCTCTGGCGACGCGCAGTACACGGGCAGCGGCGTGGAGACGATTGAAGGCGTGCGGCTCATCAAGCAGCGCTTCCCGCGCTGCAAGACGGTGCTGGGCATCTCCAACGTGTCCTTCGGCCTGCCCACCGCGGGCCGCGAGGTGCTCAACTCCGTCTTCCTGTACCACAACGTCCAGGCGGGCCTGGACATGGCGCTGGTGAACTCCGAGAAGCTGGAGCGCTACCCGTCCCTGCCGGAGGAGGAGCGCAGGCTGTCCGAGGACCTCCTCTACAACCGGGGCGCGGACCCGGTGACGCCCTTCGCCGCGCACTTCCGCGAGCGCAAGCCGGCGCGCGTTCAAGTGAGCACGCTGCCCCTGGAGGAGCGGCTCCAGCGCTACATCATCGAGGGCACGCGCGACGGCCTCATCGCCGACCTGGAGCTGGCGATGCAGAAGTACCCGCCGCTGGAAATCATCAACGGGCCGCTGATGAAGGGCATGGACGAGGTGGGCCGGCTCTTCGGCGCCAACGAGCTGATTGTCGCCGAGGTGCTCCAGAGCGCCGAGTCCATGAAGGCCGCGGTGGGCTTCCTGGAGCCGCACATGAGCCAGGCCCAGGCGGCCCAGCGCGGCAAGGTGGTGCTCGCCACGGTCAAGGGCGATGTGCACGACATCGGCAAGAACCTGGTGGAAATCATCCTGGCCAACAACGGCTTCCAGGTGGTGAACCTGGGCATCAAGGTGCCGCCCGAGCAGCTGGTGCAGGCCGTGCGCGAGCACCGGCCGGACATCCTCGGCCTGTCGGGCCTGCTGGTGAAGAGCGCGCACCAGATGGTGGCCACCGCGGAGGACCTGCGGCGCGCGGGGGTGGAGACGCCCATCCTGGTGGGCGGCGCCGCGCTCAGCCGAAACTTCGTGGACCGCAACATCGCCCCGGCCTACGGCGGCGGCACCGTGGCCTACGCGCAGGACGCGATGAGCGGCCTGGACCTCGCCAAGCAGATTGTGGACCCGGCCTCGCACGAGAAGCTCCGGGGCGACCTGGCCGTGCGCCGCGAGAAGCTGGCGCGTGAGGTGAAGGAGCGTCCGGCGCCGGCGGCGCAGGTGTCGCGCGGGCGCAGCGCGGAGGTGAAGGTGCTCGACGCCGTCCCGTCCGCCCCGGACTGGGAGCGCCACGTGTTGTCCAACACGCCGCTGGACCACATCTGGCGCTTCATCAACCCGGTGATGCTGTACGGCCGCCACCTGGGCCTGCGCTCCTCGTCGCGTGTGCTGGGCACGCCGGGCGAGGCGGAGCTGGCGAAGACGGAGGAGGGCCGCAAGGCGCTGGCGCTCAAGGAGGCGGTGGAGGAGCTGAAGGGCTTCCTGCGCGGCGGCGTCATGCAGGCGCGCGCCGTGTTCCAGTTCTTCAAGGCGGGCAGTGACGGCAACCGGGTGGTGCTGTTCGACGGCGCCACGGGCAAGGAGGCCGCGTCCTTCGACTTCCCGCGCCAGGACCGGGAGGGCGGGCTGTGCCTCTCGGACTACCTGCGCCCGCTGGAGGGCGGCGCGCCCACGGACAACGTGGCCATGTTCGTCGTCACCGCCGGCGCGGGCATCCGCGAGCTGGCCGAGGAGCTCAAGGCGAAGGGCGAGTTCCTGAAGATGCACGCGGTGCAGGCCCTGGCGCTGGAGACGGCCGAGGGCTACGCGGAGCTGCTGCACACCCAGCTTCGCAGCATGTGGGGCACGCCGGACCGGCCGGACATGACGATGCTGGAGCGCTTCCGCGCGGAGTACGCGGGCAAGCGCTACTCCTTCGGCTATCCGGCGTGTCCGAGGCTGGAGGATCAGTCGAAGCTGTTCGCCGCGCTGCGGCCGGAGGACATCGGCGTGCAGCTCACCGACGGCTCCATGATGGAGCCGGAGGCGTCGGTGTCCGCCATCGTCTTCCACCACCCGCAGGCGTCGTACTTCTCGGTGACGTGAGGTCCTGGCTTAGAAGCGCATGCCCAGGCTGAGGTCCCCGCTGAAGAGGTTGCCCACGTCCGCGCTCGTCGGCGCGAAGTCCCGGGCCACCAGCACGCGGTAGGTGGCGCGCAGGCCGGCGGTGACGCCGCTGTACCGGTACTCGAGTCCGGCGGCGAGCGGCACCTCCGCGCCCCAGCCCTTCTTGAAGGCGCTGCCCACGTCCATGGGCGTCGGGTGGAAGTAGCTGACGCCCGCGCCCGCGCCGACGAAGGGCTTCCACTGAGAGAAGAGCGTCGGGCCCACCTTGGCCAGCACTCCGCCGTTGTGCCGCCACAGCGTGCCGCGCCGGGCGTCGTCATAGCCGTTGGCGGAGCCCTCGTAGCCCACCTCCAGGCCCACCGCGGTGACGACGGGGATTTCTCCCACGAGGGCCAGGAAGGTTCCCACGCCCGTCTCCTCGCCCACGTTGCCCGACCAGGCCGCCACGCCGCTGCGCACCGTCAGGCCCGCGGCCCCGAAGCCCGGGGCGGGCTGTGCCTTGACGCGAGGTGTCTCCGCGAGCGCGGGGCCGGCGAGCACTGCCGCCGCCAGGGTGCCTGTTCCCCACCATCCCATCCGCCTGTTCATCTCCGCCCCCCTCCCTGTCCACCGGGGTGCTCTCCGGTTCTCGGGTGGAACGTTGTTGCTGGACGGGAAGGTCGGGAACCCGGCGCAACGGGGATGGGCAGGCACACCCGGGCGCCGGGGAGCGGGTAGAGTCCGCGCCATGAGCGCGCCGAACATCCGTCGAGCCGTCCAGTTGCTGCCTGCCTGCGCCACCACCGGAATCGGGAGCTTGCCGCACACGCAAGTGGAGCTGGGGCTCCAGGCCGCGTTGGCGCTGGACATCCCGTTCCTGCCGCAGCTGCCCGTGGGCAAGCCCTCGGAGTTGATGATTCCCGCGGCCCTGGAGGGCCTTCCGGGCCTGTCCTTCGACGACGAGGGGCTGTGCACCGTCGACCTGACGGCGTGGCAAGCCGGGCGCGCCGCCTTCGAGGCCCGGTTGGAGGCCGCGTTCCAGTCTGGTCAGTTCGAGGCCTTCGAGCCCTCACCCGAGGCGTGCCGCGCGTGGCGCCCCTTCTTGTGGGAAGTGGAGACGCGGAAGCTGGCCTTCGCCAAGGCGCAGCTCGCGGGGCCCTTCACGGTGCGTTCGGTGGCGCGCACGCCGGACGGCCGGCCCACGTTGGATGTACCGGGCCTGGATGAGGCGATGTTCCGCCTGACGCTGGCGCGCGCGTTGGCCATGGTGAAGGCGCTGCGCCGCGCGGGCACCACGCCGCTCTTCTACCTGGACGAGCCCGGGCTCTTCGCGCTCCAGCGCACGAATCCCCGTCACTTGATTGCGATGCAGGAGTTGAAGTTGTTGGTGGTCGCCCTGCAGCGTGAGGGCGCGCTGGTGGGGCTGCACTGCTGCGGCAACACGGACTGGGCGGCGTTGCTGGACGTCCAGCCGGACCTGTTGTCGCTGGATGTGAGGCTGTCGCTGGATGCCATGGTGGAGTCGAGCGCCGCGCTGGAGCGCTTCCTCGCGTCGGGCGCGACGCTGAGCCTGGGCATCATCCCCACGGACCTGGCGTCCGCGTACGAGGTCGGGGAGCTGGTGGATTCGGTGGAGGCCACGCTGAAGGCGGCGCTGCCTCGCGGCTTCACCTTCGCGCAGGTGGTGTCCACCGTGGTGCTGACGCCCGCGTGCGGTCTCGCGATGCGCTCGGTGGGCGACGCCGAGCGCATCCTGGAAGAGCTGAAGGCGGCTCAGCGGCGGCTCCGAGGGGCGCTCTCCGCTGAGCGGCCCCCCGTTGGCGCCACGAACCCCCACTGACAGGGGCGCTACTGCCGGCCGAGCCGCAGCTCGCGCTCGGCCTGGAACCAGTCCTGCTCGGAGCTGCCGTGCGTGCCGCCCCGGGCGAGGAAGATTTCGTAGGCCCGGCGCGCGATCTGCTCGTTCGAGGGACTCGGGCGGGACTCCGAGGCCCGGGGCTTGATGTCAGCGGACGCGGCCGGCGCCTTCTTCGCGGCCGGGCTGTGCTGCTTGTTGGCGTTGTGGCGAGCCATGCGCGGATTCCTCCAGAGGGAAGGGGTCCGCGGACATTGAGTCGCCCCAGCGCGGGATGAAACCGGCACGGCATTCTCTGGGTTGTCAGTCCGACAGGAGGACTGGCTTGCTGTCGGACGGAGGACAGGGCACGTGCCGGGTTGCGTCTGTGCGCTCAACCGCCTGCCAGCACCCCAGCGCCGAGCGCGGTGTCGAGCGCCCGCTGCATGGCCGTGCTCATGCCCAGCGCCTCGGCGTCCTTGGCGCTGCACCAACGCAGCTCCTGGAACGCGTCGCAGCGGGTGGGCCTGCGCGGGCCGGAGACGCGCAGCAGCCGCAGCGTGAGGTCGCGGTGGGTGAGCTGCCGCTTCACCGTGCCCAGCGGCGCTTCCAGCGTCACGTCGACGCCCAGCGCCGCGGCGAGCCGCGCACGGGCTTCGGCGTCCGTCGCGTCTTCGGGGACTTCCGCGGCGGGAAGCTCCCACAGGCCGCCGAAGAGCCCGGCGTCCGCGCGGCGCGCGAAGAGGAGGGTGCCCGCGTGGGGCCACACGGCGACGGCCAGCGTCAGCTTCTTGGGCGTGGCGCGCACCTTGGCGGGGGGGAGCTCGTCCACGCGGCCCTTGCGGAAGGCGACGCAGGCCCCGCGCACGGGGCACAAGAGGCACAGCGGATTCTCGGGCCGGCACGTGGTGGCGCCGTGCTCCATGAGGGCCTGATTGAGGTCCCCGGGCCGCTCGCCCTTCACCAGCGCGGTGGCGAGCGCCCATAGGGTGGCCTCGCGTTGACGGTCTCCGGGGAGACCCTCGACCTCGAAGATGCGGGACAGCACCCGGGCGACGTTGCCGTCCACCAGCGGGGCTTCCTCTCCGAAGGCGATGGAGGCCACCGCGCCGGCGGTGTAGCGGCCGAAGCCGGGCAACTCGAGCAGCTCCGCCGCCGTGGAGGGCAGGGCGCCGCCACATCGCGCGACGATTTCCTGCGCGGCGCGGTGCAGGTTGCGAGCGCGCGTGTAGTAGCCCAGGCCCTTCCAGCCCGAGAGCACGTCATCGAGGGGAGCGGACGCCAAGGCGCGCACGGTCGGAAAGCGCTTGAGGAAGCGCTCCCAGTAGGGAATCACCGTCGACACCTGGGTCTGCTGGAGCATGACCTCGCTCAGCCAGATGGCGTACGCGTCCTTTGTCCGGCGCCACGGCAGGTCGCGCTTGTTCCGGTCGTACCAGCCCAGGAGCGGCGCGCGCACGCTGGTGAGGTGCTCTGACGTGGGCGACACGGTGGCCACCAGCGGAGTCGCCGGTGGCCGCCCCGCGCGGGGCTTCCGTGCGGGGGCCTCGGCCGTTGCGGCGCCCATGTCCGCTGACACGCTGTCGCTGCTGGTGCGCTTCGCGCGAGGCTTTCGTGCGGGGGCCTCGGACGATGCGCCGTCCAGGTTCGCTTCCGCTACATCGGCGGTGGTGCGTCCCGCCCGGAGCTTCTGTGCAGGGCCGTCACCCGTCGGCGCAGCATTCACTCCTTCTTGGGCGGCTCGGCGGCTGCTCTTCGACTTCGGCGCGGCATCAGCGGCGGACGTCTTCGCGCGGGGACTGCGGGAGGTCATGAGCGCTTCTTCTTCATTTCAGCCGCCATGCGGCGGGCGACGCGGTCGAACAGGGCGGGGGCCCACCGGTTGGCGAGCACCATCACCCGGCCCGGCAGCGTGAGCACGGTGTCCCGGTGCCCCCGGCGGCTCGCGCGGACCATGGCGCCGGCGACCTCTTCGGCGGACATGGCCTTCAGGGGAATGGCCTCCTGCTTCCAGCCCTCCGCGTTGAGGCGGTTCTCTCGGAAGTCGCTCTCCGTGAAGCCGGGGGACACGAGCAGCACCCGGATGCCCTCCGCGGCGAGCTCCGCGCGAAGCGACTCCGTCATCACATTCACCGCGGCCTTGGACGCGCAATAGGCGCCGAGCAGCGGCAGGCCCCGATGGCCCAGCACCGAGCTGACGTTGACCACCTGCGCGCCCCGCCGCTTGCGCAGCAGGGGCAGGGCCGCTTGCGTCACCCGCCACAGGCTGATGACGTTCAACTCGAAGACCTGCCGGAGCTGGGCCTCGCCCATGGCCTCCAGCGGCCCGTACGTCCCCCGGCCCGCGTTGTTGACGAGCACATCCAGCCCGCCGAACGCGGCGTCCGTCTCCGCCATCAGCCGGGCCACGTCCTCGCCCACCGTCACGTCGCACCGCACGGGCAGTGCCCTCACGCCCAGTGACGACACTTCACGGGCTGCATCCTCGAGCTCCGTTTGACGCCGGGCGGCCAGGACCACATCCGCGCCCGCAGCCGCGTAGGCCTTCGCCGCCGCCCTGCCAATGCCTCCGGAAGCCCCCGTGATGAGGACCACCCGGCCCTTGAAGGGTTGGGTTTTCATGCCGGCACGCACCATACCTTCCTGGTTGCCTGAGGGGATTGTCTTTCAACGACCAGCGGGGGCCTGTTTCCTCGCCTGTTCCCCTTCTGATGAAGCGGGCGAACGCCTAGGATGCGCGCCTTCATGCGGCGCCCCCCTCTCAGCAACGACTTCTCCTGGTCCAAGAGCCGCCACGAGAAGTTCTCCGAGTGCCTTCGCGCGTACTACCTCTACTACTACCGCTCCTGGGGCGGCTGGGAGGCGGATGCGCCCAAGGACGTGCGCGAGCTGTACGTGCTGAAGAAGCTGGGCAACCGCTACACGTGGGCCGGCAGCGTGGTGCACGAGAGCATCAAGGACGTGCTGCTGGACTGGCGCGCGGGCCGCAAGGTGGACCCGGCGGTGGTGGAGGCGCGCACCCGCAAGCTGATGCAGGACGACTTCCGTCACTCGCGCTCGAAGAACTACTGGTCGCAGAAGTACCGCAAGCAGTTCACCGGCCTGGTGGAGCACGAGTACGCGGAGCCCGTCCCCGACGAGGCGTGGAAGCAGAACTGGGAGACGGTGCGCTCCGCGCTGTCCTGGTTCTTCACCTCGCGCTGGAAGGACCTGGCGCACAGCCTCAAGCCCGAGCAGTGGCTGGAGGTGGACGCGGGCTTCGACTTCGCCCACTTCACCCTGGACGGCCTCAAGGTCTTCGCGATTCCCGACTTCGCCTTCGTGGACGCGGACGGCACGCCGGTGGTGGTGGACTGGAAGACGGGCAAGTCGCGCGAGGGCTACGACGAGCAGGTGCTCGGCTACGCGCTCTACGTGGCGCAGCGCTACCGCTTCCCCGTGGAGAAGGTGCGCGCCGCGCTCGTGTACCTCAACGAGGGCAAGGAGCAGGAGGTCACCGTGAATCCGGAGGCCATGGCCTCCTTCCGCCAGCACTTCGAGCAGAGCGTCGCCAAGATGCGCGCGCTGCTGAAGGACCCGGCCACGAACACGCCGCTGGACGCGTCCGCCTTCCCGCCCACGGAGTCGCTGACGGCCTGCGCGCGGTGTGTCTTCCGCCGTCCCTGCGGACGCGAGGGCGCCGCGGCCGAGGCGCTCCGGCCGCAGCAGGTGGCGTGAAGCGCGCGGCCTAGCGGGCCGAGGCGAGCCGCCGCACCACCACGCCCGCCGCGTTCATCCCGAAGCAGGACGTGACGAAGGCCACGCTGCCGTCAATCTGCGTGCGGTGGTCGCAGGTGTGGAACTCGTTGTCCTGCGGGCACACGCACAGGAAGCCGTCCGTGGCGTCGTCGTACTGGAGCGTCACCGGCAGCCGCCGCGCCTCGATGGAGTACACGGCGGTGATGCCCGTGTGCTTGTCCGTCTCCACCGCGTACTTGCGCTTGAGCAGCTTGCGGATGTCCTTGGCGAAGGGGTCCATGTGCGTCTCGGACAGGTCCTCCACGCGGATGGCGGTGGGGTCCAGCCGGCCCGCGGCGCCCATGGAGCTGACCACCGGGATGCCCAGCGTCACGCAGCGGTGCAGCAGGTGCAGCTTCGCCTTCACGTTGTCGATGGCGTCCACCACGAAGTCGTACTGGCCGGCCTGGAGCATCTGCTCGGCCACGTCCGCGCGGTAGAACTCGCGCACCGCCTCCACCTTCGCCGCCGGATTGATCTCCTGGCAGCGCTGCGCCATCAGCTCCGCCTTGGGCTTGCCCACGGCCTTCACCGTCGCGTGGAGCTGGCGGTTGGTGTTGGTGACGCACACGTCGTCGTGGTCCACCAGCGTCAGGTGGCCAATGCCGCTGCGCACCAGGCCCTCGGCCGCGAAGCTGCCCACGCCGCCCAGGCCGAACACCACCACGCGCGCGTTGGCCAGCCGCTCCATCGCGGAGTCGCCCAGCAGGCGGCCGGTCCGGTCGAAGCGGCGGGAAAGCTTGAAGGGACGGGCGAGCGAGTCCGGGACGACGGGGGGCGTCTCACTCGCGGGAGCGGGGGCGGGGAGCGGCTGCGGGTTCATGGCGGTCCTCTATAACGCGACCGCTCGCCTACCGCGAAGGCGCGGGGAAAGCTTCCCGGAAGAAGCGGCGGGCATTCTCGGTCGTCTGCCGGGCGACCTCCTCGACGGGCTCCCCCCGGACCCGGGCCATGCCCTCGATGATGTGGGGAAGGTAGCCCGGCTCGGAGCGGGTCCCCCGGTGGGGCGTGGGCGCCTGGTCCGGGGCGTCCGTCTCCGCCATCAGCCGCTCCAGGGGGATGGCCCGCAGCGCGTCCAGTGGCTTGCGGGCCTCCGCCCAGGTGACGGGGCCCGCGAAGGAGAAGTGGCAGCCCTTCTGGAGATAGAAGCGCGCCAGCTCCACGCCGCCGCTGTAGCTGTGCATGAGCAGGCCGGCCTCGGGCAGGGGCTCCTCCTTCAGCAGGTCGATGAGCGCCGGGTGCAGCCGGTGGCAGTGCATCAACACCGGCAGCCCGTGCTTGCGCGCCAGCGCGAGGTGCCGCTTCAACACGGACACCTGCCGCTCCAGCGGCGCGCCCGGGAGGCTGGGGCCGTCCAACCCGCACTCGCCCACCGCCGCCGCGCCCCCCTGGGCCAGCAGCGCGTCCAGGTGCTCCAGCACGGCGTCGTCCTCTCCGGGGGGCATCTCCGGGAGCAGCTGGGGGTGGATGCCCAGGCCCACCTGGAGGCGTGGCTCCCGCCGGGACAGCTCCAGCAATGGCTCCCAGTCATGCGGCCCGACGCCAGGAATCACGATGCCGTGGAGCCCCGCGGCCCAGGCGCGTGAGAGGACTTCCTCCCGGTCGGCGTCGAACCGCGGCGCGTCGAGGTGGCAGTGGGTGTCTATCATTGAGCAGGCAACTCCCTCGGGGCGTTCAGTCAGGAACACGCAGCGCGGACCTGGACCACAGGGTAAGCACGTCTGGAAACCGTGACGGTATACGCGCCCCCTGAGTTCTTCGGAGGGTCTCTATGACCATGCGTGTCGTTGTCAGCGCGCTGTGCGGCGCGCTGCTGGTGCTGTCGACGGGGTGTGGTGACGAGTGTACCGATCAGTTCGACTGCCGCCGCGAGAATGGTGGGGCTCCCGCGGGTCAGGAGTGGACGTGCCGCTCGGGCAAGTGCGAGCTGCGGAACGTGGAGCCGCAGCCGGAGCCGGACGCCGGGACGGAGGAGGACGCGGGCACGGAGATGGACGCCGGCACGGAGGAGGACGCGGGCACGGAGATGGACGCGGGCACCGAGGAGCCGGATGCGGGCGCCGACGGTGGCATGGTGGTCATCGGCACGGCCGCCAAGGGTGAGGCCTGCACCAGCTCCGCGGACTGCGCCGCGGGCCTGCGCTGCGAGGCCGAGGGCGAGGCGATGACGTGTCAGTCGCTGCACGTGGCCTTCACGGCCATGGACGACAGCGACGCGATGGCCGCCGTGGTGACGCGCTTCGACGAGCCGGAGCCCGCGCGCCTGTCGGAGGCCGCCGTGAACAGCCGCTACCCGCGCTGGAACCCGGCGGGCTCGCGCATCGCGTTCGTCCAGGGCGCCACCGAGACGGGCAGCTCGACGGGCAACCTCGCCGGTGAGCTGGTGGTGCGAGACGTGCCGCTCGCCGAGGTCGCGCCCACGGTGCTCGCCAACGGCACCACGGGCAGCACCGAGGGCTTCCTCTACCTGGAGTGGGAGCCGGGGGATTCGCTCCTCTACGTGCGCCGCGCGGGTGACAGCATCTCCGGCATCTCCCGCGTGCTGCCCGAGGGCGGCCCGGTGGAGCAGGCCACCGCGCAGGGCACGTTCCCGGACTGGCGCAACGGCAACACGTTCGCGTTCAGCACCTCCACCGTGGGCCTGTCGACGTCCACCGTGGGCGGCACGCCCGCGCCGCTGGCCGTCGCCGGCCCCACGGCGGAGCAGCCGCACTACAACCGCGTCAATGACCAGCTCCTGTTCCTGCGGCCGGACGAGACGCGGCCGGTGGGGCTGAACGCCGCGCTCTACATCGTCCCGGTGGGCGGCGCCGCCGTGCAGACCATCGCCGAGGCCACCTCGGTCCCGGGCGAGGAGGGGTCCGTGGACTCGTACATCGCCAACCCCAACTGGGCGCCGGATGGCAGCTGGGTGGCGTATGTCCGCGCCTACTTCTTCAACCCCACCACGGGCGAGCCGGTGCTGTGTGGCGCGGGCACGTCGCCCTGCGCGGGTGACCCGGGCAACATCATCTTCCTGCGCCGCATCAACCCCGCGGACGGCACGCCCGTGGGCGACGAGGTCAGCTTCGCGGAGGGCGCCACGCTGCCCTCGTTCTCTCCGGACGGGCACCACGTGGCCTATGTCCAGGGGGGCCGGCTCAACGTCCAGCAGATTGACCCCGTGGCTGGCACGAAGGTGGGCGACGCCATCGTCCACCCGGTGGGCGGCTTCACCCTGCAGACGTCCCGCGGCGACGACCACCGTCCGCGCTGGCAGCCCCGGTAGTCCCGGTTCGCTGACGGTGTGAGGCTCCTGGCCCGCGTCTCCCGCTCGGAGGCGCGGGCCTTCGTACGTCCGCGGCGGAGGGTGCCGGAGTCTTGCCTCACCTCGGGGTGCGACCGTCGGCCGGGCGCCTGGGGCCCGCGCCGGGGCCTCTTCCCGGAGGACTCGCATGAAGCGCTACCTGTCACCTGGCTTCCTGCTCTTCGCTGCTTGTGCCACCGCGCCGGTGTCCTCGTTCGGCACGGGGCGTGGACACACCGTGGCCGGGGAGCCGCACGTGCTGGCCGCACCTGTGCGCCTGGAGACGCGCTCCGGCACGGAAGACCTTGAAAGCCTGCTCGCGGGAGAACCCACGCGGCAGCGCTACACGGCCGGAGTCCTGCTGGCCGGAGCGTGACGCTCACGCCGGGCGCGACGCCTCACGCGTGTCACTCGCTGGGAGCGCGTGGAGACGCGCTCAACCGACGACGACGATGCGCCGCCCGAGCGCCCGGGCCATCTGCGGCGAGGTCAGCTGCTCCATGACGTCGGCCAGCTCGCCGCCGGACGTGTCGAAGGCCGCCGCGATGACCTCGCCCACCGTCAGGTGGACCTTGTCCGCCGCGGCGCGGGCCCGCTGCGCCGTCCGCCGCAGTGCGGGCATCACCCGCCGGCCCTGCCTGGGAACCGCACTCCTGCTTCGTGTCGTCCGCTTGCCCATGGTTCCTCCCTCGCTTCGTCCTGCGCGGGTGAGTACACCGTGGGTCTGACATCATGCAGTTGGGGTGCCAGCCGCCTGACGACCCGCCTGGTGGGACAAGGACACCGCTTCCCCTGGCGGAAAGCGGGGTTAAGCAGACAAGACGCTCGCTGGGTTCGCGGCCCTGCCTGGGTATGAATCGTTTCATCGAGCGATTTCGCTCACTCTGAGCGCGAACTCGACGTTTCGTTCAATGCCCCGCTTCGTCACGTGGCTTACAATTCTTGGCACCTAGGTCCAATCTGACCTCAATGTCAGAGGCATGTCTTCCAGCCCAGAACCGCCTTCCCAGGCGCGAAACCCGCAGGTCGTGACACGAATGTCGTGGCCTCGTAGGCGGCGCGGGCAGTGCGGTATACGCCGGGGGCCATGCCCCAGACTCTTTGTCCGAACTGCGGCCACAGTCCTATTGCGCGCGGCGCCACCGCGTGTCCCCGGTGTCACGAGCCGTTCGACCATCTCCAGTCCCACAAGAAGGTGGGCCGGATGCGGTTGGACCGGCCCATGGTGGAGGCGGACGACGACGCGACGGTGTTCGGCGGCGACCTGGTGACCAGCGCGGTGTCGGCCCATCCGGGGCCGGCGGCGGGCGTGCTCCTGGCCAGCGCGGCGGCGTGGTTCGTCCGCGCGGCGGGCCTGGTGGGCACGCTGGAGGACCCCCCGTGGACGTACGGCCTGGTGGCGCTCGACGCGGTGCTCGCGCTGGTGCTGGTGCTCAACCGGGGCCCCGCGAAGGGGCTGGCGCAGGTGGGCGTGGTGGCGCAGCTTGTGGCCACGGCGTGGCTGGCGCGGGAAGCGCCGCTGGCGCCCGTCCATCTGGCGTACCTCATCCTCGGGGTGGTGACGCTGACCATGGTGGTGGGCGAGCCGGGGCCCACGCGGCGCTTCCTGGGCCTGGGGTTGGGGCTGGGCGCGGCGGTGGCCTCGGCGGGGCTGTTGGCGCTGCCCATGGCCGGCGTATCGGGGGCGGGCGGGCGGCAGTCGCTGGTGGGCGCCGAGCTGGGCTACCGCCTGGATTTGCCCGTGGGGTGGGCGCGGATGACGCGTGAGCAGCTCGCGCCGCACCTGGTGCTGCCCGCGTCCACGCTGCATGGCGGCGGCGTGGGCTTCGGCGACGCGGCGCAGGGGCGCTATGGCCTGCTGTGGGTGGAGCGTGCCGCGGGCAAGGGCGCGGGGTGCAAGGGGCTGCTCCAGGCGCTGGGCGGTACCCTGGGCGAGTCCCTGTCCCTGCCGGCGCCTCCGGCCCTGGGGTCCAAGGCCACCGTCCATGCGTTGACGACGCCGGGGGGCGCGCAGGGCGCGGTGGGCTGCGGCGTGTTGCTGGACGGACGGCTCGTGGGGCTGGCGGTGGTGGCGCCCCAGTCGGTGGGGGCGGTGGACGAAGGCGCCTTCTCGAGGGTGGGCGCGGGACTCGCGTTGCAGTAAGGGGCTCGTCCTCATGAACGTCCAGGTCCTCTTTCACGACAGCTGCTTCGACGGCGCCGCCAGCGCGGCCGTGTTCTCCCGCTTCTACCGGGAGCGCATCCGTCCGGACGCGGCCTTCCGGTACCTCGGCCTGAACCACAAGCCGGGCGCCGAGGGCATCGACCCGGCCGTGTTCACCGGCGAGGAGAACGTCATCGTCGACTTCCGGTACAGCCAGGACGCGCGGCTCACGTGGTGGTTCGACCACCACGCCTCCGCCTTCCAGCAGCCGGGGGATGAGGCGCACTTCCGCGCGGACTCCAGTGGCCGCAAGTTCCACGACGCGCACCGCAAGAGCTGCACGAAGTACCTGGCGGACGTGGCGCGCGAGCGCTTCGGCTGGGACGCCGCGCCCATGGCGGACCTCATCCACTGGGCGGAAATCATCGACGGCGCGCAGTTCCCGTCGCCGCAGATGGCGGTGGCGCTGGAGGAGCCCGCGCTGCGCATCATGACGGTGCTGGAGGCGAACAAGGACCCGGCGCTCATCCCCGAGGTCATCCGCCGCATGCAGTCCGAGTCGCTGGCGGACATCGCGGCCTCGCCGCTCATCGCCGGGCCGCTGGCGCCGCTGCTGGAGCGCCACCAGTCGAACATCGAGCTGGTGCGCACGCACGCCCGCTACGAGCGCGGCGTCGTGTTCTTCGACCTGGTGGACCAGGGCGTGGACAGCCTCAACAAGTTCATCGCCTACGCGCTCTATCCGGACGCGCGCTACACGCTGTGGGTGGGGAAGGGCGCCTCGCGCGCGAAGGTCTCCATCGGCTCCAACCCGTGGAAGCCGGAGACGCGGCGGCACGACCTGTCCGCCATCGCCGGGCGCTACGGTGGCGGTGGACATCCGGTGGTGGCCGCCGTGAGCTTCAAGGCGGACCAGGCGGACAAGGCCCGCGCGGCCTACGCGGAGATCCTCGCGGAGCTGTCCTCCGAGGCGTGAGTGGGCGGTGGGCGTGGCCGTCAGCGGCGCTTAGAAGAAGCGGAAGCCCGCGCGCCGCAGCAGCCGCACCACCGTCACCATGGGCAGGCCCTGCACGTTGGAGCGGTCTCCCTCGAGCCGCTCCAGCAGCGCCTGTCCGGCGCTCTCCACGCGGTAGCTGCCACAGCAGCCCACCCACTCCTCCAAGTCCAGGTATCGCTCCAACTCCTCCGCGCTCAGCGCGTAGAAGCCGAGCCGCGCCGTCTCCACGGCCTCGTGCACCTGCCCGCCGGGGCCCACCAGGCACACGCCGGTGTGGATGGCGTGCGTGTGGCCCAGCAGCTTGCCGAGCTGCACCCGCGCCGCGTTCCGGTCCTCGGGCTTGGAGAGGATTTCTCCCGCCACCTCGACGAGCTGGTCCGCGCCCAGCACCCACGCCTCCGGGTGCCGCTGATGCACCGCGCGGGCCTTGCGCGAGGCCAGCTCCCGCACGGCGTCCTCCGCCGACAGGTGGGGGGACACGACCTCGTCCACGCCGGGGGCCTCCGCGCGGTAGGGCAGGCCCAGGCCGTCCATCAGGGCACGCCGGGCGCTCGAAGTGGATGCCAGAATCAGTTCGCTCATGGGGCGGACAACCTAATGCAGTGCGGGGGAATGTGGGTCATGTGAGCAGGCGGGCATGCACGTCCCTGCTTCCAGCGCACGAGGTGTTGCCGTACCCTGGCGGCCCATGTCGCGGCGCGGTCTGCTCGCCCTCTGTCTCCTCTTCGTAGCGTGCAAGCGCGGCGCTCCCGCGGCCGAAGCGCAGGCTCCGGCATGTCCGGCCGAGTCCACCGCCAGCGCGCCCGCGGGCGCGGCGTCCCACGCCAGTGTTCGTCCCGGGCCGCCTCCCGAGGACGCCACCCACCGCGTGCAGCCCCTGGCCGTGTGCAAGGCGGAGGGCGCCGCCCCGTTGGACGCGTCGCGTCGCTACTTCGAGGAGGGCCGCTTCGAGGAGGCCTTGTCCTGCGCCGCCCAGGCCGCCGCGTTGGAGCCGGACCTGGCCGCGGCCCACGCGGAGCGCGGCGTCGCGCTGGCCGCCCTGGGGCGTGAGACCGAAGCGCAGCTGGCCTATGCGCGGGCGCTCGCCATCGACCCGGGGGACCCGTCCGCGCTGCTGGGCTCGGCCCACCTGTACGCGGTGCAGCTGCCCTCCACGCGGGAGCGGGACGAGCTGGGCGCCCTCTACGCGGAGCGGGGCCTGTCCCAGCCCAACACGCCCCCGGAGCTGATTCCCCACCTCGCGCTGGTGGCCGCCATGGCCTTCAACGACCTGGGGCAGGCGGAGTCCTCGCTGGCGCATTCGGCCATCGTCCTCGCCCGCAACCCCGGCAGCCGCGAGGCCCTGTACGAGCGGGCCCTGGCCCTCTTCGAGCTGTGCCGCTTCGGCGACGCGCGCGCCACCTTCGCCGGCCTCGTGGACGACCCGGAGCGCGCCGCGCACGCCCACCAGCACCTGGGCCTGCTGCTGGAGCGCGAGGGCAAGTGGAAGCAGGCGCGGGTCCACTTCGAGAAGGCGCGCGCGCTGGCCCCCGATGATTTCCCGGAGCCGCCGCTGCCCTCGGAGGCGGAGTTCCGCGCGGAGGTCCTCCGGGCCGTCGCGGAGCTGCCCAAGGACATGCGAGGGGACCTGGACGGCGTGCCCGTCACCGCGGAGGAGCTGCCCGCGGACGCGGACCTGCTGGCCAACCAGCCGCCGCTGTCGCCCACCATCCTGGGCCTGTTCCGGGGGCCGCCCCTGAGCGAGCCCTGCGACGGCTCCGAGACGCCGTGCCGCTCCGTGGTGCTCTACCGCCGCAACCTGGCGAGGGCCGTCCGCACGTCCGAGGAACTTCGTGAGCAGATCCGCGTGACGTTGCTGCACGAAATCGGGCACCTTCGCGGCGAAGACGATGAAGAGCTGGCCGCGCGCGGCCTGGAGTAACCCTGATGCCCCCCCATGCAGCCCTGCCCGTCGCGCGTGTCACCCCCAAGGGTGCCCGCTCGCTGCGGCACTTCAATCCCTGGGTGTACCGCACTGAAATCGCCGCCCCGCCCGACGTGAAGGGCCCCGGCGCGGTGGTGCTGGTGGTGGACTCCCAGGGCAACCCCATTGGCCAGGCCCTCTACGCCCGCCGCTCGCCCCTGGCCTTGCGCCTGCTGACGCGCAAGTCGCCCGCCGACGAGCCGGTGGACGACGCCTTCTTCCGCCGCCGCCTGGAGGCCGCGTTGGCGCGCCGGGCGTACCTGTCCGGCCGTGACGGCTTGCGGCTGGTGCACGGCGAGGCGGACCAGCTCCCCGGCCTCTTCGTGGACCGCTACGGCAAGGGCCTCACCCTCCAGACCCTCTCCGAGGGAATGGACGCGCGCAAGGAGACGCTGGCGAAGATGCTGGTGGAGCTCACCGGCGCCACCCACGTCATGTGCCGGGACGACGCCTCCGGCCGCGACTTCGAGGGCCTGCCGCGAGAGGCGCGCCTGCTGCACGGCGAAGGCGCCGCGCGCTTCACGTACCACGAGGGAGAGAACCGCTTCGAGGTCGACCTCCAGGGCGACATGAAGACAGGCGCCTTCCTGGACCAGGTGGACAACCACCTGCGCGCCGGCGAGCTGGCGCGTGGCGACGCGCTGGACCTCTTCAGCTACCACGGCGGCTTCGCGCTCTCGCTGGCGCGCACCTGCGCCTCGGTGGTGGCGGTGGAGCAGGACGAGAAGGCCGCCGCGCGCGCGAAGGCGAACGCCGAGGCCAACGGCCGCGCCAACGTCACGGTGGAGAACGCCAACGCCTTCGACGTGCTGCGCCGCTTCGACACCAGCGGGCGCCGCTTCGACACCGTGGTGCTGGACCCGCCCGGCCTGGCCAAGCGCCGCGAGGGCCTGGCCACCGCGCTGCGCGCCTACCACGAGCTGAACCTGCGCGCCTTCCGCTGCCTCAAGCCGGACGGGCTGCTCGTCACCTGCTCCTGCTCGGGCAAGCTGGACCGCGCGGCCTTCGAGGAGATGGTGCTCTCGGCCGCCGCGGATGCGAAGCGGCCGGTGCAGATCCTGGAGCGGCGGGGCGCGGGGCTCGACCACCCGGTGCTCGCCGGGTTGCCGGAGACGGAGTACCTGAAGGCCCTCTACGTGCGCGCCCTCTAAGGCGAAGCGGGCAGGGGCTGGGGCCTACGGAATCCCCAGCTCCTTGCGCAGCCGGCCCACGACCTTGAAGTACTCGGTCCGGGGGAAGGGGACGTTGAGGATGTGGAAGTCCTTCTTCGACAGGCCCACGCACCCGAAGCAGTAGTTGCAGTCCTGGAGGTTGCGGCACAGCACCAGGTACGCGCTGGTGGAGCAGTTCTCGCTCTGGACGCAGTACGCGCAGGCGTTGCAGCTCTTGCAGTCCACGCAGTGCGAGCAGTTGTTGCACAGCTCGCACCGGGTGCAGTGCGTGCACGTGAAGCAGCTGTCGCAGTCCTTGCAGAACATGCAGTTGGCGCAGCGCTGGCAGCCCTCGCACGCGTAGGAGCCGGGGTTGCCCGGGTCGGCCGCGAAGCCCTTGGTCAGCTTCTGGAACTGCTCCAGGAACTCCCGCTTGCCCAGGGTGGACACCACCTCGCGCGCCGCCTTCTCCTGCGCGACCAGGTCCGCCTTCTCCGGCCGCGTTCCTTTGTCCTTCACCACCGGGACCACTCCTTCATCAGTTCGGGGCGGGCTTCAGGCGAGCCAGCCCCGCGAGGTCGATGCCGCGCGCCACGCGGCGCACCTCCACCGTACCCGGAAATCCCCGGCTGGTGACGGCAACCACGTAGCGCCCCCCCACCAGGAGGTTCGCTTCGGCCGTGGACTCCTCGGCGTCGTACCGCACGAAGCCCACGGCGTCGTCCAGGAGGATGGGGGCGGCGGGGTCGCTGGCGGGCCGGCCCTGGGCCCGGGTGGCCGCCTCGCGGATGGCGTTGCCGATGCGCTCCCCCATGGTGGTGTCCACGATGCGCACCTTCACCTCGCGGCCCTCACCCCGGGTGTAGAGCCGCTCCGCCTCGGAGACGGACACCTCGCCGTACTTGCCGGTGGAGCCCTGGGTGTGCGTCACCGTGAAGCCGTCCAGGTGCTCCGGGAGGAAGGGCGCCAGCCGCTTGAAGTACACGCAGGGCGCGCTCTCCGCCGACACCTCAGGTGTCACCTCCCGGGGCGTACCGGACTCGCCAAGGCACCCCGTGCCCAGGACGAGTGCGAGAAAAGCGCCAGAGCGCTTGGGGAAAAAAGAGTCGCGCACGAACGAATCAAAGGGTATCCCCGCCCCGCGCGCAATGGACCTCTCGAAGCTCAATCCTCCGCAGCGCGAGGCCGTGGTCACCCTCGAGGGACCGCTCCTCGTGCTAGCAGGCGCTGGCAGCGGCAAGACTCGCGTCATCACCCACCGCATCGTTCACCTGCTGAACGAGCGGCCGGGCCTCATCATGGCCCGCAACATCCTCGCGGTGACCTTCACCAACAAGGCCGCCACGGAGATGAAGGAGCGCCTGGTCCACATGGCCGGGCCCCGGGCGCAGGGCGTGCTCGTCTGCACCTTCCACGCCTTTGGCGCGGAGATGCTCCGTGAGGACATCCACCGCCTGGGGTGGCCCAGGAAGTTCGCCATCGCGGACATGGGCGACCAGATCGCCAACATCCGGCGCGCCATGCGGGAGCACAAGATCGACGACCGCGCCTTCGACGCGCGCAAGGTGCTGGGGCTCATCTCCAAGGCGAAGAACTCCGGCAAGACGCCGGAGCCCAAGCCGGAGGGGCTGGGGGATGACTACGACCTCATCACCCACATGGTGTACCCGGACTACCAGCTGGGGCTGAAGGCCCAGGGCTCGGTGGACTTCGATGACCTGCTGCTGCTGCCCGCGCGCCTCCTTCGCGAGCACCCGGACCTCTACGAGAAGTACACCAAGCGCTTCCGCTTCCTGCTGGTGGACGAGTTCCAGGACACCAACACCGCGCAGCTGGAGCTGCTGAAGCTGCTCGCGGGCCGCTCGCGCAACGTGTGCGCGGTGGGCGACGACGACCAGTGCATCTATTCGTGGCGCGGCGCGGAGGTGCGCAACATCCTCGACTTCGACCGCCTCTTCCCAGGAGGGAAGGAGGTGCGGCTGGAGCAGAACTACCGCTCCGTCCAGACGGTGCTGGACGCGGCCAACGCCGTCATCGCCAAGAACCCCGAGCGCAAGGCCAAGCAGATGTGGACCGACCGCAAGGGGGGCGTGAAGGTGAAGGTGGTGACGTGCCCCAACGACGAGGAGGAGGCCCGCTTCGTCGCGCACGAAATCCAGAAGCACATCGCGCTGGGCATCAGCGCGGATGACATCGCGGTGCTCTACCGGACCAACGGCCAAGCCCACCCGGTGGAGGAGATGCTGCGCGAGAAGAACATCGCCTACGAGGTGGTGGGCGGCAGCGAGTTCTTCGACCGGCGCGAGGTGAAGGACGTCATCGCGTACTTCAAGGTCATCGTGAACAAGCTGGACGAAATCTCCCTCATGCGCATCGTCAACGTGCCCGCGCGGGGCATTGGCGACGTCACCATGGAGCGGCTCCAGGTGCACGCGCGGGGCGAGGGCGTCACGCTGTGGACGGCGATGCGCAAGGCCACCGAGTACGAGGACCTGCCGCCGGGCGCCGGAGGCCGGGTGGCGGACTTCGTGGAGATGGTGGAGCGCTACCGGGCCGCCTACGAGCACGGCCAGCTCGCCACCACCACGCGCAAGCTCCTGGAGGAGATTGGCTTCGCCGAGGCCACCCGCGCCCACGCCACCAGCGCCACCGCCGCGGACAAGAAGCTCAAGGGCGTGGACGGCGTGCTCAACTCGCTGGAGAAGTTCGAGAAGCGCGAGGGCCCCAAGGCCAGCCTGCTGACGTACCTCAACCGCCTGAGCCTGGACACCCGGCAGGAGGAAGAGGAAGTCCCGGGCGCCAACCGCCGCGTCACCCTGATGACGGTGCACGCCTCCAAGGGCCTGGAGTACCGGCTCGTCTTCTTCATCGGCATGGAGGAGGACCTGATGCCCCACGGGGGCATGCAGGGCGAGGCGCAGAACCTCGAGGAGGAGCGGCGCCTCTGCTACGTGGGCATCACCCGCGCCAAGGAGGTGCTGTACCTCACCCGCGCCGCCACCCGCGTGAAGCGCGGCAAGGAAGTCCCGCGCACCCCCTCGCGCTTCCTGGAGGACCTGCCTCCGGAGGTGGTGGAGCTGGTGTCCCTGGACGCGCCGCGCGAGGGACCTCCCACCACGGAGGAGAAGAACTTCTTCGCCAACCTGAAGGAGCGCTTCAAGAAACCCGGGATTCCCGGCTCTCCTCCAGGTGGGGCCGGGCCTTCCGGGGGAGCCGCCCGGTAGCTGGGGGCTCCAAGGGGGCATCCTGGCGGGGCGGGTCCGGGAATCCGGACGTCCGGTGCGGTGCGACCTTGACTTGATCCGCGACACCCACTAGGACGGTCGGCCTTTCCGGGCCTCCGTGAAGTTTTCACGGTCGACCCGCGGTTGAATCAAGCACGAGCAGCGGCCCCTGGAATGCACACGGCGGCCGCGAGAAGTCTGGAGTGCACGAAATGTCGCAGAAGACCTACAGCGCGAAGGCTGGGGACATCAAGCGCCAGTGGCACGTCATTGACGTGTCCGACAAGGTGCTGGGCCGCGCGGCGAGCCAGATTGCCACCCTGCTGAAGGGCAAGCACAAGGCCATCTACACGCCGTCCATCGACACGGGCGACCACGTGGTCGTCATCAACGCCGACAAGGTGAAGGTGACGGGCACGAAGGAGCAGGACAAGATGTACTACCGGCACCCGCACGCGGGTTTCCCGGGCGCCCTGAAGATCACCAACCTGGCCAAGCTCCGCCAGCGTCACCCCGAGGACATCATCATCAACGCCGTGCGGCGCATGCTTCCGCGCAACGCGCTGGGCCGGCAGATGATGACGAAGCTGAAGGTGTACGCAGGTGACACGCACCCGCACGCTGCCCAGAAGCCGGCCGCGTTCGAGGTCGAGGCGTAAGGGAGACAACGTCCATGCCCATCAACCAAGATCTCGGTTTCTACGCCACCGGCCGCCGCAAGGAGGCCACCGCCCGCGTCTGGATCCGTCCCGGCACTGGCCTGGTCACCGTCAACGGCCGCGAGCTGAACGCGTACTTCGGCCGTGAGACGTCGAAGATGATCCTCAATCAGCCCCTCGAGATTCTCGAGCAGAAGGGCAAGATTGACGTCACGGTCAACGTCAAGGGTGGCGGTCTCTCCGGTCAGGCCGGCGCCATCCGTCACGGCATCGCCCGGGCGCTGTGCTCCTTCAACCCGGAGTTCCGTCCGGCGCTGAAGAAGGCCGGCTTCCTCACCCGCGATGCTCGCGCGGTCGAGCGCAAGAAGTACGGCCAGCCGGGCGCGCGTCGCCGGTTCCAGTTCTCCAAGCGCTAAGCAGCTCGCTCGGCGGTTGGGTTGTTCTCACGGCGGGGGTCCTCTTCGAGGGCCTCCGCCGCTGTGTTTTCGGGGTCCTTCAAGCCCCATCGCATGTGCCGGCGAGCGTCTGGTAGCATTCCGCCCGCTCATGGAACTCAACGAGATCCTCCAGATCGCCCTGCGCGGCGGTGCCTCCGACATTCATCTCAAGGCAGGCCTGCCGCCCATGTTCCGCGTGGACGGCTCGCTGGTTCCGCTGAAGGACGGCCGCCGCCTCCCTCCCGAGGAGGTGGCTCGCATGGCCTTCGGCATCATGAACGAGTTCCAGAAGGAGAAGTTCAAGGCGAGCAACGAGGTGGACCTGGCCTACGGCGTGCCGGGGCTCGGGCGCTTCCGCGTGAACGTCTTCCAGCAGCGCGGCACCGTGGGCGCCGTGCTCCGTGTCATCCCCTTCAAGGTGATGACCATCCAGGACCTGCTGCTGCCCCAGATTCTGGCCAAGATTTGCGGCGAGGAGCGCGGCCTGGTGCTGGTGACGGGCACCACGGGCTCCGGCAAGTCCACCACGCTGGCGGCGATGATCGACCACATCAACGCCAACGAGACCAGCCACATCATGACGATTGAGGACCCCATCGAGTTCCTCATTCGGGACAAGCGCTCCATCGTGAACCAGCGCGAGGTGGGCGTGGACACGATGAGCTTCGCGCAGGCGCTCAAGAGCGCGCTGCGGCAGGACCCGGACGTCATCCTCGTGGGCGAAATGCGTGACCATGAGACCATCGAGACGGCGCTCCACGCCGCCGAGACGGGCCACCTGGTGATGTCCACGCTGCACACCCTGGACGCCACGGAGACCATCAACCGCATCGTCTCCGCCTTCCCGCCGCACCAGCAGAAGCAGGTGCGCCTGCAGCTCGCGAGCGTGCTCAAGGGCGTGGTGTCCCAGCGTCTGGTGCCGCGCGCGGACGGCAAGGGCCGTGTGGCCGCCGTGGAGGTGCTGCGCGTCACGGCCCGCGTCCGCGAGATGATCGAGGACAAGGACCGCACGAAGGAGATCCACGACGCCATCGCCCAGGGCACGGACTCGTACGGGATGCAGACCTTCGACCAGTCGCTGATGAGCCTGGTGCGGCAGGGGCTCGTCACCTACGAGGAGGCCCACCGGCAGGCCACCAACCCGGACGACTTCGCGCTGCGCTTCTCCGGCATCAGCGGGACGTCGGACTCCAAGTGGGACAACTTCGACGCGAAGCCCGGCGAGTCGCGGCCCATCCCGGGCTCCTCCGCGTTCGCGCAGAAGGGGGCGCCCACGGGGGCCGCGGCGCCGCAGGCCGCGCCCGCTCCGGCGCCCATGGCCCAGCCGATGCGTCCGGCGGCTCCCGCGCCGCAGGCGATGCGCCCCGGTGCTCCGGCGCCTCAGGCCATGCGTCCGGGGGCGCCCGCGCCCGGCATGCCGGTGGGGCGTCCCATGACGCCTCCGCCCGTGGCACGTCCGCCCGCGCCGGCTCCCGCTGCCGCTCCGGCGGCAGGTGGGGACGACGACTTCCAGATCGAGCGGTTCTGACCGAGCGTCGAGGCGCCCGCCCTTGAAGGGGGCAGGGCGCCCGTTCGCGTCTGCCGCGCATCAACGCGCCGGCTCATGAACGGGGCAGGGTGCCCGTTCGCGTCTGCCGCGCATCGAGGCGTCAGGCCCTGAGCGGCGCAGGGGCCTGTGGGCACCCTGGCCGCCCATTCGGGAGGGGCAGGGCGCCCGTTCGCGTCTGCCGCACGCGAGGCGCCCACTCAAACAACCTACGCGTCATCCTCGCCCAGCAGCGCGCGCAGCCGGGACAGGCGGATGGGGCCCACGAGGCCCTCCTTGGACAGCGCCTGGAGCAACTGCGCGGTGGCCTGCACCTTGGCCTCCTGCTCCTCCTCGGGCCGGTCCACCACCTCCGCGTCGAGCACCGCCTCCATGTGCTCGGGGTTGATGGGCGCGGGGCCCTCCGACCACGCGATGTCGAACAGGGCGCGGGCCATGCCCTCGCGCACCTTCCGCTCGGCGTCGTTGGCGGCGCCCTTCACGAACGTGAGGAAGAGCGCGTCCACGGCCTCCTTGGTGAGCGCGGCCAGCGCGGGCACCTCGCCCAGCGCCTCCTTCACGTACTCGCCATCGAAGGAGTCCACGTCCTGCTCGTAGCCGAACGCCTCCTCCAGGAGGATGGACGCCAGGAAGGCATCCGTCTCCTCCGGGCTGGCGCCTTCCTCGGCCAGGGCCTCGCGGGCCTTCTGCGCGGGCTCGGCGAGGGTGGCGTCCTCCGCCAGGGCCTTCACCGCGGCGTGGGCCGCCAGCAGCACCAGCGAGGCCTGCGCATCGGTGGACAGGACGCGGCCGCCCACGCCCAGCAGCACGGACTTGTGCTTCGGGTTCGCGGAGGCGGCGTCGGCGAACGCCTGTTCTTCGGCGGAGAGCTCTCCGCCCGACTGCTGCTTTTGGAGCGTTTCCCGAGCGGCGTCAGCGGCGAGGAAGCGAGCGAGTACGGGGTGCATGGCTGCGCCTGTTACCACATGCTAGGTATCCCGCCATGCATCCGGAGGACGAAGCGCCCGACGCTGTTCGCCGTGCCACGGACGCGTGCCTCAAGCTCCTGTCCATGCGCGGACGCAGCCGTCACGAGCTGGACCAGGCCCTCACCCGGAAGGGCTTCGAGGCGCCGGTGCGAGAGGCCGCGCTCACCCGCGTGAAGGACTGGGGCTACCTCGACGACGAGCGCTTCGCCCGCGAGCGCGCCGCGCTGCTCCTGGGCCGTGGCCGCCTGGGCCCCGCCGCCGTGGAGCACCGCCTGCGGGCGCACGGCCTGGAGGAGGGGACGGCCCAGCAGGCCATCGCCGAGGCCCGCGACACGGTCGCCTTCGACGCCCTGTCCGCGGCGCGGGCGGTGCTGGAGAAGCGGGGGCTGCTCGGCCGTCCGCTCACGGCCAAGGAGCGGGCGCGCGCAGGACGGCTCCTGGACAGCCGGGGCTTCGCGGAGGACGTCATCTACCGGTTGCTCGGCGAAGCTTCGCTGGACCCCTCGGGGCCGGAGGAATAGCGTGGCGGCGATGCGTTCCGCCGTCGCCTTTCTGTCCGCCTTCCTGATGTTCGGTTCCGGGTGTGCCTCCCTCACGCAGGGCCAGGCCGGTGAGCCCGACTACGCCGCCCTGGCCGATGAGAACCTCCGGCTCGGCGGCGAGGCCCTGGAGAACAAGGACTTCTTCCGCGCGCAGAAGTACTTCGAGTACGTCCGCACGAAGTTCCCGTACCAGGAGGCCGCGCGCGAGGCCGAGCTGCGCCTGGCGGACCTGGACTTCGAGCGCGAGGCCTTCCCCGAGGCCAAGGAGCAGTACCTGGCCTTCATCAAGCTCCACCCCACGCACCCCAAGGTGGACTACGCGGCCTTCCAGGCTGGCATGACGCACGTGAAGGCCTACCCCTCCGAGTTCTTCGCCCTGCCGCCCTCCAAGGAGAAGGACCAGGGCGAAATCCGCTCCGCGCTGGTGGCCATGGAGGAGTTCCGCCGCCAGTACCCGAACTCGCAGTACGCGAACGACGCCAAGGTGCAGTGGGAAGACGCCCGGCGCCGGCTCGCCGCGCATGAGATGTACGCGGCCGAGTTCTACGAGTCCCGCGAGCGCTGGAAGGCCGTGGTCCAGCGCCTGGAAGGGCTGCTGCGCCGCTACCCGGGCACGGAGTACGAGGAGCGGGCCCTGTTCGGCCTCCACGCCGCGTACGTGAAGCTCAACGAGACGGAGAAGGCGCAGGACACGCTGCGCCAGGTGCTGCGCCGGCTGCCCGGCACGCCCGCCGCGGAGCGGGCCCAGCGTATGCTGGGCTCGTGAGGACGACCCAGGACTGGAGCCGCTTCGGCGGCGGTCTCATCGTGCTGCTGGCGCTGGGGGGCACCCTGGCCCTCTTCGCCCCGCGCATCCTGGGCGCCGCGGCCGGCCCCGAGCTGGAAATCATCACCGCGCTCAAGGAGACGGAGACGGAGGGCCTGTCGCTGGGGATTCCCGGCGCGCCCCAGCCGTTGAAGTCCAGCAAGCACCGCTTCGCGCGCATCACCGTCAACGTGGAGCCCGGAGGCCAGCGGGCCGAGGCCTTCGCCACGCTCGATTTCGAGGGCACCCTGGGGGAAACCCGGGTAGGCACGGCGGGCGTGGAGCGGGTACCCTTCGTCGCGCGAGGTGGGAGCTGGGTGCCGGAGACGTCGGCGGCGCCCCGGCTCCAGGCGGTGGTGGCGGCCTTGGAGTCCCGGCGCAGGGCGCTCCAGGCGGCGGACGCGGCGGCGATGGAGCGGCTCGCGGGCCCGGACACCCCCGGGGTTGGCGGGCCGGAGTGGGAACAATTGCAACAGGTCCGTGCGCGTGGCTACCGGGCTGAGGCATGGTACGTCCGGCTGGAGCGGGACGACGCGGTCGTCACGGAGCACTGGCGCCTCCAAGGGGCGCTGCCGGCGCGGCCGGTGGATACGCGGGGCCAGCGGCAACTGTCGTTGTCGTGGCGTGGTGATGAATTCTTGTTTTCTCCCAGCCTCATGTAGGCTGTTCGTCTCGGAGGCAGGGCCCTGGCGGGCCGATTCATGGAAGAGCCCCTCAAGCAGCTACTGACCCTCGGGCGCGGCTACTTCGAGAAGAAGCAGTACGCGCAGGCCGAGCAATACCTCGCGAAGATCGTCGAGCAGAATCCGACGTTCGCGGACGTATTCAACATGCTCGGCATCATCTACCACGACCAGGGGCAGTTCGCCCGGGCGCAGCGCGCGTTCGAATCCGCGCTGAAGCTGAACCCCGCCTATACCGAGGCGGCGCTCAACCTGGCCGTCATCTACAACGACATGGGGAAGTACGCCGAGGCGAAGGAGGTCTACCAGGCCGCCCTGTCGCAGCAGAAAGGCGGCCCCGGCGAGCTCGACCCCTACGTCGAGAAGAAGATCGCCAACATGTACGGCGAGATTGGCGACGTCTTCGCGTCCAGCGGCGTGTGGGCGAAGGCCATCGAGGAGTACCGGCGCGCGCTCGCGCTGTGTCCGCAGTTCGTGGACATCCGCCTCAAGCTGGGCAACGCCCTGCGTGACGCGGGGGACAACGCGGCCGCCCTCCTGGAATACGAGCAGGTCATCACCCAGAACCCGGCCTTCCTGCCGGGGCACATCCAGTATGGCGTCGCGCTGTACTCCGCCGGGCGTCGGGCGGAGGCGGTGCGGGTCTGGGAGGACGTGCTGGCGCGCAGCCCCGACAACAAGAGCGCGCAGATGTACCTCAACCTGGTGAAGGACCCCGGCAAGGCGGAGCAGGCTGGCTGACGACCATGGACACCCAAAAGACCTACGCCCTCAAGTTCATCTCTGGGAAGTACCAGGGCGGCGAATTCCCGCTGAAGGCGGACAAGCAAATCGTCATCGGCCGCTCCAGTGAGCTGGACATGGTGCTCGTGGAGGACATGGTCTCCCGCAAGCACGCGCGCATCAGCTTCTCCGATGGGAGCATCACCATCGAGGACCTGGGCTCCACCAACGGCACCTTCGTCAACGGCGAGAAGGTCAAGCAGTCGCGCCTGAAGGAGGGGGACCGCATCCTCATCGGCACCTCCATCCTCAAGCTCGTGCACCAGGGCGCGGAGGGCGCCAGCGTGGACGAGGGCACCGCCCGCCTGAAGCTGGAAGAGGCCGCCGCGGCCCAGGCCGCCCGGACGACGAACAAGGCCAGCTCCATGACGGGGAAGATCGAGGAGATTCCCCTCCCGGACTTGCTCCAGCTGTTCCACACGTCCAAGAAGAACGGCGTGCTGGTGGTGCAGCGCAGCGACCAGGAAGGGCGCATCTACCTGCGCCAGGGCCGCGTGTACTACGCCGTCATCGGCGAGAACCACAACCTGGGCCCCCAGAAGAGCTTCAACCGCATCATCACCTGGGAAGAGGGCGACTTCGAGCTGCGCCCGGCGGAGAACCAGGAGTTCATGGTGGAGCTGGACTCGTCCACCGAGGCGCTCCTCATGGACGCGCTCCGCCAACTGGACGAAATCAAGCGCCTGCAGCCGAACCTGCCGTCCGCGGATGCCTCGTTGGTGGTGGCCTCGCCGCTGACCCCGCCCCTGCGGGAGCTGGCGCCGGAGCTGCTGGACGTGCTGCAACTGGTGCACAACTACGGCTCGCTGAACTCGGTGATGGACCACGCGGACGCGGATGACGTCGTCACCGCCGAGGCCGTGGTGCAGTTGCTCAAGCGGGACTACATCCGCGCGGCCTAGTGCCGGCGGGCAGGGGAGTGGCGGCACGTGGCTTCACGGCGGAGTGGGGGGAGCACCATGGCGGACGCGAAGGCGGTGAAGTCGAAGCGCCTCACGGAGATGAGTCACTGCGCGGGGTGCGCGGCCAAGCTGCGCGCCTCCGACCTGGCCCAGGTCCTGGGCGGGCTGAAGTCCGCCAAGGCCGCGCAGGCCCTGGTGGGCTTCTCCACCAATGACGACGCCGCCGTGTACAAGCTGGCGCCGGGCATGGCGGTGGTGGAGACGGTCGACTTCTTCCCGCCCGTGGTGGACGACCCGTTCCAGTTCGGCGCCATCGCGGCGGCGAACGCCCTGTCGGACATCTACGCCATGGGCGCGCGCCCGCTCTTCGCGCTCAACCTGGTGTGCTTCCCGGACGAGCTCCCGCTGAAGGTGCTGTCGAAGATCCTCGCGGGCGGGCAGTCCAAGGCGGACGAGGCCGGCATCCCCATCCTGGGCGGCCACAGCATCCGCGACGCCGAGCCGAAGTTCGGCATGGCCGTCACCGGCGTGGTGCACCCGAAGAAGGTGCTCACCAACGCGGGCGCGAAGCCGGGCGACGTGCTCTTCCTCACCAAGCCCCTGGGCTCGGGCATCGCCACCACCGCCATCAAGCGCGGCGTGGCGTCCAAGGAGCTGACGAAGCGGGCCCTGGGCGTGATGACCACGCTCAACCGCGCCGCCGGTGAGGTGTTCGCCTCCGGGAAGTTCAAGGTGAACGCCCTCACGGACGTGACGGGGTACGGCCTGCTGGGCCACCTGCTGGAGATGATGACCGCGGCGAAGGTGCGCGCCTCGTTGGACCTGGAGCGCATCCCCCTCATCGCGGACGTCCCCGCGCTGGCCGAGGAGGGCGTCGTCCCCGGGGGGACGAAGTCGAACCTCGACCATGTGCGCAAGAAGGTCCGCTTTCCCGAAGGGCTGCCCGAGTGCATCCAGTGGGTGCTCGCGGACGCGCAGACCAACGGCGGGCTGCTGGCCAGCGTCCCCGCACGACAGGCCCTGAAGGCGCTCAAGGCGTTCGAGGCCGCCGGGGTGGACGCGGCGCTGATTGGCGAAGTCCAGGCGGGGAAGCCGGGCATCGACGTGGTGGGCTGAGGCCCGGATTTCGCGCCGGGGGCCGGGCTCCAGTAGCATGGGCCCCCAGCATGCCGTCGCCGCGCCGCCCCCTCCTCGGCCTCCTGTCGTTGCTCTGGCTGGTCCCCGTCATCGCCGGGGCGGCGGAGCGTCCCGCGCGCATCATCATCGACCCGGGACATGGCGGCGCGAAGGAAGGCGCCAAGGGCCCCGGCAAGCTCCGCGAGAAGGACGTCGCGCTCCAGATTTCGCTCCGCCTCCGGGACAAGCTCGAGGCCGCGGGCGGCGACGTGTACCTGACGCGCGAGCAGGATGCCCTGGTGACGCTGACGGAGCGCGTGGCGTGGACCAACGACCACAAGCCCGACCTCTTCATCTCCATCCACGCCAACTCGATGCCCACCAAGAAGATGCGCGCGCGCACCGAGGGCATCGAGACGTACTTCTTGTCCGCCAACGCCTCGGGTGACGCCGCGCTCGCGGTGGCGGACCGGGAGAACGCGGAGGCGCCGATGTCGCGCGCCGCGCGCACGGACTCCACGCTGGCCTTCATCCTCCAGGACCTGGCGCGCACGGAGGCGCACGCGGACTCCTCCCGCCTGGCCTACGCCATCCACCCGCGCCTCATCCGGAGCACCCGCGCGGCGAACCGGGGCGTGCAGCAGGCGCCCTTCTTCGTCCTCTCCGGCGTGGAGTGCCCGGCCGTCCTCCTGGAGGTGGGCTACATCTCCCATCCGGTGGAGGGCCCTCGGCTGGGCCGGCCGGAGTACCAGGAGAAGCTGGCCGCTGCGATTACGGAGGGCGTGCTGGCCTTCCTGAAGGAGACGCGGCGCAGGGACGCCGTCCGGGGGACCGAGGTGGCGGGCCCCGTGTCGCCCTGAGTGCATCGGCGCCACGGCAATCGACACCCACGCGGCGCGGCTCTGGTAGAGAGGGGGACGCTCGTCCTCATTTCCCAGGAGCCTGCTGTGCGTTCCTTCCAACGTGGTGCGCTGGACCTTCGCCCTGTCATCCTCACTCCCGGTGTCTCCCGCTATGCGGAGGGCTCGGTCCAGGTCGAGTTCGGCCACACCAAGGTGCTCGTCACCTGCTCCACGGAGGAGCGCGTGCCGCCGCACCTGATGGGCAAGGGCACCGGCTGGGTGACGGCGGAGTACGGCATGCTGCCGCGCGCCACGCACTCGCGGAACCAGCGCGAGTCCGCCAAGGGCAAGCAGACGGGCCGCACCATGGAAATCCAGCGGCTCATCGGCCGCTCGCTGCGCGCCGCGGTGGACCTGTCCACGCTGGGCACGCGCACCCTCACGCTGGACTGTGACGTGCTCCAGGCGGACGGCGGCACGCGCACCGCCTCCATCACCGGGGCCTACGTGGCGCTGGTGCTGGCGCTGCGCTCGCTGCAGAAGGCCGGCACGCTGTCCAAGATGCCCAAGCTCACGCCGCTGGCCGCCGTGTCCGTGGGCATCGTGAAGGGCGAGGTCCGCGTGGACCTGGACTACGACGAGGACTCCACCGCGGACGTGGACCTGAACCTGGTGGCCACCGCGGACGGCCGCATGGTGGAGCTGCAGGGCACGGCGGAGCACCAGCTCTTCGACCGCAAGGCGCTGGACGCCATGGTGGACGGCGGGCTGGCCGCCATCCAGCGGCTGACGGCCGCGCAGGCGCAGGTGCTGGGATGACGGTGAAGCCCCGGCTGCTGTTCGCCACCACGAACAAGGGCAAGCTGCGCGAGCTGCGCGGCCTCGTCGGAGACGCGGTGGAGGTGGTGTCCCTGGCGGACCTTCCGCCTGTCCCCGAGCCCGCGGAGGACGGCGCCACGTTCGAGGAGAACGCGGTGATGAAGGCCCGGGCCTACGCGGACGCCACGGGGCTGCTCACCCTGGCGGACGACTCTGGCCTCTGCGTGGACGCGCTGGGTGGCCGGCCCGGTGTGCAGTCCGCGCGGTATGCCCCGGGGGATGACCGGGCCCGCTACGAGAAGCTGCTGACCGAGCTGACCGGGGTGCCCGATGAAAAGCGCACCGCGTCCTTCCGTTGCGCGCTGGCGCTGGTGCGGCCCGGGGGAGGGGAGGCGAAGGTGGAGGTGGGGCAGTGCCATGGCCACATCGGCCACGCGCCCAAGGGCAGCCATGGTTTCGGTTATGACCCCGTCTTCATCCTCCCGGGGGGCGACCGGGCGCTGGCGGAGCTGACGCCGGAGGAGAAGTCCGCCATCTCCCATCGGGGCAAGGCCTTCCAGAAGATGAAGCCTCACCTGCTGGGCTTGTAGCCGTTCGGAATGCGAGGCCGTCAGTCACGTCGGCCTTGCGCGTCCGTTCCGGATGGTTCAACAATGCCGGACTTCTCGGGGCGTAGCGCAGCCTGGTAGCGCACCTGCCTTGGGCGCAGGGGGTCGGAGGTTCGAATCCTCTCGCCCCGACTTGAAGTGCAGCAGCGGAAGCAGGCGGCCCGGCCAGCTCCAGTAGCTCAGCTGGATAGAGCACCGACCTTCTAAGTCGGGGGTCGCAGGTTCGAGTCCTGCCTGGGGCGCCAACTTATCCGCCTGAAAGCCTTGAGGAAATGCCGTCGCCCGCAAGGGCGGCGGCACCTCCTCGGCTCGCGCTCCCCATCCTCTTCGGGGGTCGAAGGCGAAAACGCCCGCTGTGACCTACCTCAGTGGCCGCTGTAGGCTGCGAGGATGGGTGGGTTCCAGATGGAGCGCGAACCTCAAGGGCGTCGGCGTGATTGTCGGCGTCGTCTTCTTGCTGATGATGTTGGGGCAGTGCCCAGGCGCTCGAAACACGGCGAGCGCCATGGATGGCACCCCAGCTCCGGCGCGTGTCGAGCGGGCCGCCAGGGGTTCGTGCATTGCCTGCTTCAAGAGCAGCGGCTGCTTCGAACTGACGCTGAGCGTTCATCCGCCACGGCAGGCGGCCTTCACGACGACGCTCGACGTGAACATCCCCAACCAATGGACTTCCCGTGTCCAGCCCGCGTCCTGGGTGACGGTCGTCGTCGACCGCGAGGACCCGTCCAAGGTGGGCCTCGACTTGGATGCGTTCGAGCTGCAACCTCCGACGCCTCCGGTGGAACCGGCGTCGGCCGCGAGCGCGGCGCCGTAGCGGAGAGGCTCATGAAAAGGCGTCAGATTCCGATGAGTTGGCCGTTGTAACATTTGGGCCTTGTCACGGTCCTGGTTTCCACGGTAGGGAAGCCGCCGCTTCAAACGCCGTTCGCGGTAAAGCTGTAACGGCGGCCATAGCTCAACTGGTTAGAGCGCCGGACTGTGACTCCGGAGGTTACCGGTTCGATCCCGGTTGGCCGCCCTTCTTTACCCGCCCTCGAATTTGCGTTCGTAGCTCAACTGGATAGAGCACCGGGCTTCGAACCCGGGGGTTGGGGGTTCAAGTCCCTCCGAGCGCGTACCAGTAACCCCGCAGAATCTCGACGGTTCGCGCGCCAAACAGCGCCGCCGCCGAGCACTTCAACGCGGGACGCCCAACACCGCCCCAACACCGGCCGCTACCTTGGCCACAGGTGTTGGGGACGGGGTCCAGGTTAGCAGCCTGCTCGCATCAAGCGTCGTGAGCCGCGCCGTTTCCAGCGCCGTTCTTCGACGCGGGCACCCGGCAGCGCAGCTCCGTCTCCGCTTCCAGCGCCAGCAGGTTCTCCCGCATCGCCTTGGCCCAGCGCGCGCGGGGCTGCTCCATCAGCTTCTCGTTCGCCAGGTCGATGGACTCGCTCAGCTCCTCGTCGGAGAGCTCGGAGGCCGTCTTCCCCTTGTGGGGGCCGAACGCCACCACCACCGCGCTCGGCTTGGGCCGCGGCGCGGGCTCCGGGGTGGCGACGGGCTGCGCCGCCTGCTCCCGCTGGGGAGGCGCCGCGGTGGGCACCGCCTCCAGGGGGGACTCACGCGTCCGCTTGGACTGCAGCGGCACGTCGATGTCCAGCTGCGCCGCCGCCTGCTGCGGACGGGGCTCCGAGGACGCCAGCGGCGGGAAGGACGCCTTGAGGGGACCGGGCTTGGAGCCCAGCACCTCGTAGGGGCCGCCGCCGTGCTCGTCGGCGTGCGACTCGTAGTCCTCGGCGGGCATCTCCTCCCGCACGTAGAGTCCGCCGAAGGCCTCGGGGTACGCCTTGCGCAGGGCGGCCACGCGGGCGCACTTCTCGATCATCGTCGTGGGAATCTTGGACCACAGCGGCGTCTGCTGGACGTAGCCGCTGAAGTCCAGCCACACGACGACGGGCAGCTTGCCCTCCCGCACCACGCGGGCCCAGGCGCCCACCAGCGCGCCCTTGCGCTTGGCGGGGTTGAACCGGTGCACCACCTCGCCCCGGCCCTGGTCCACGACGATGTCGTCCTCGGCGAACACCGCGCTCGCCTGGATGCCCTTGAAGTCCGGGAAGCGCTCGGCGCGTGCGAGCATCCCAGCCTCCGAGGGTTGGAACTCGTACTTCGTCACCCAGTTGGGCCGCTCGCGGTTGCCGGTGTTCTGCCGGCGCGCCACGCAGAAGGCCTCCTTGAGGAGCGGGTCCAGGCCGCTGCGCTTGCACTGCTCGATGAAGAGGGCGAACTCGTCCTCGCTGATGCCGCGAGGGCAAATGGTCCGCTTCACGAGCTCCACGCGCTCACGCGTCCATCCGGCCTGCGGGGCGCCCTGGCTGGCCGCCGCGTCCGCCTTCTGTTGGGGGTTGGCTTCCATCTCTGTCTTCTCCTGCTACGTCCTGCGCGAAAAGGGCGGACGACCTCCGTCCGCCCGCATGGTTGCCGCGGGGTGCTCGGTGCTTTCGAGAGGACTGACCGCGAGCCGTCACACGCCCTCCGTCCCGCTAGGCGGGAGCAACAGCGTGCTACAGGCCATGTTGAACATCGGGGCGGGGCGCTCGCTTCACATGCCCGCGCCGCGCTCGGGGGCCGGCAGCAGGGCGTGCGAACCAGCGTCACCCCGCGCTGAAAACAGTGCGCGGATGATCGACTGGGAGAGGAATGAAGAGGGGTGTGAAAAAACGCTTTGACACAGCCGGCGGCGTTCTGTAGTTACCGCGCCACCTCGACGCCGCGCAGGCGGCGGACCGAGGCAGTGCCGGGAGCGTAGCTCAATTGGCAGAGCAATGGACTCTTAATCCATAGGTTGTGGGTTCGATTCCCTCCGCTCTCACTGTGAGGCCCCTCCAGAAATGGAGGGGCCTTTTTGTTTTTCACGGCCTCTGCCGTCCCGTGGACGTTTCGCGGTAAGACGGTGCAGCGCACGACGACGCGGCCCGGGCGGGTGGCGAAACTGGTAGACGCGCCAGACTTAGGATCTGGTACCGCAAGGTGTGAGGGTTCGAGTCCCTCCTCGCCCATTTCGCGTTGACCCGTTCGTGCCTATCCCCTAAAGGCGCACGTCCCACTTTTCCGGCACCGCCCGAAAGAGACGCTCTGTCCATGGCGGTGGCGAGCGAGGCCCGCATGAAGGTCCAGGTCGAAGAGCTTTCTCCCACCGAGAAGAAGCTCTCCATCGAGGTCGACGATGCCCGCGTGGCGGAGGAACTCTCCCGCGCGTACTCCAACCTGGGCCGCCAGGTGCGGCTGCCGGGGTTCCGTCAGGGCAAGGTGCCTCGTCGCATCCTCGAGCAGCGCTTCCGCGGCCAGGTCGAGGACGAGGTCATCCAGCGCGTGGTGCAGAGCGCGTACGTGGAGGCCATCCGCGAGCACAACGTGGAGGTCGTCGCCACGCCGCAGGTGACCAACGCCGGCCTGAAGCCCAACACCCCGTTCACCTTCGAGGCGCGCGTCGAGGTGAAGCCCAAGGTGGAGGCGAAGGACTACGTCGAGCTGCCGCTGGTCAAGTCCGACACCGCCGTCACCGACGAACAGGTGAACGAGCAACTGGAGCGCATGCGCCAGTCCCTGGCGCGCCTGGAGCCCGTCACCGACCGTGACACGGCCGCCTCCGGCGACTACGCCACCGTGGACTTCGACGCCACCGTGGACGGCCAGCCCTTCACCGGCAGCAAGGCCGAGGGCATCACCGTGCAGGTGCAGCCCGGTGAGCTCGTGGAGTCGAAGATCGCCGCCCTGGAGGGCGTCAAGGTGGGCGAGTCCAAGGACATCGACTACGCCTTCCCCCAGGACTACCAGGTGGAGGAGGTGCGCGGGAAGACGGCGCGCTTCCACCTCACGCTCAAGGGCGTGCAGAAGGAGATCGTCCCCGAGCTGAACGACGACTTCGCCAAGGAGTCGGGCATCGCCCAGTCCCTGGACGAGCTGCGCACCAAGGTCCGCACGGACATGGAGAAGGCGCGCAAGTCCCAGGTCGAGGGTGAGGAGCGCGAGGCGCTGATGAAGGCGCTGCTGGAGCGCAACACCTTCGACGTGCCCCGCGCCATGGTGGAGCGGGCCATGGACTCCATGCTGCGCGGCGCGCTGCAGCAGCTCCAGCGCTCCGGCGTGGATCCCCGCCAGCTCAACCTGGACTTCAACCGTCTGCGCGAGGACATGCGCGAGAAGGCCCTCCAGGAAGTGAAGGGCACGCTGCTCTTCGAGTCCATCGCTCAGAAGGAGGGCATCCAGGCCTCCGACGCGGACGTGGACGCCCGCATCGAGCAGCTCGCCACCGAGGCGGGCCAGCCCGTCGCCATGGTCCAGAAGTACTTCAAGGGCCCTGACGAGCGGCTCGGGTTGTCTCTCCGACTGAGGGAGGAAAAGACGATTGAATTCCTGAGGAGCCGGGCGAAGTATTCGTAAGGTTCTCTCACCGAGGTCGACATGCCCTTCATGCCCGTTCCCTACGTCATCGAGCAGACCCACCGGGGTGAGCGCTCGTACGACATCTACAGCCGGCTCCTGAAGGACCGCATCGTGATGCTGGGGACGGAGATCGACGATGACGTCGCCAACGTCATCGTCGCCCAGTTGCTGTTCCTGGAGTCGGAAGACCCGGACAAGGACATCAACCTCTACATCAACTCGCCGGGCGGCTCCGTGACGGCGGGGCTCGCCATCTACGACACCATGCAGTACGTGAAGTGTCCGGTGTCGACCATCTGCGTCGGGCAGGCGGCCTCCATGGGGGCCGTCCTGCTGCTCGCCGGTGCGAAGGGCAAGCGCTACACCCTGCCTTCCAGCCGCATCATGATTCACCAGCCCCTGGGTGGGGTGCGCGGTCAGGCCACGGACATCGAAATCCAGGCCAAGGAAATCCTCCGGATGAAGGCGAAGCTCAACGAGCTCATCGTCAAGCACACCGGACAGTCCATTGAACGTGTCGAGAAGGACACGGACCGCGACTACTTCATGGGTGCTTCGGAGGCGAAGGCCTACGGCATCATCGATGAGATCCAGAACCCCCGGAAGGTCGTGGGGCTGGGCAAGGAAGAGAAGAAGTAGGCGAATTGCCGAGGCTTCGGAGCCTCGGCCGGCAGCCGGAGCCGCGGGAATGCGCCCCCGCGACTCCGGCTTTCTGCTTTCTGCGTCGTGGCACGGCCCCTGTTAAGTACCCGGAAGGCGCGTGGACGTTCCGGACGGGGGCTGACTAGATTGGACCCGAGCCAGGAACGGGGTGGGTGGAGTTCGGGGTTGGGGCCTTTCAGGCGCAGCGAGGGACGAAATGGCGGGCAAGAACGTGGAGAAGCGAGACAACCAGACCCTCTGCTGCTCCTTCTGTGGAAAGTCACAGAAGGAGGTCAAGAAGCTCATCGCGGGGCCGACGGTCTACATCTGCGACGAGTGCATCGGGCTGTGCAACGACATCATCGCGGAGGAGATCGACCGCGAGGAGACGAAGGACACCAAGCTGCGCATCCCCCGGCCCTCCGAAATCAAGGCGGTGCTGGACGAGTATGTGATCGGGCAGGAGCGCGCGAAGAAGACGCTCTCCGTCGCCGTGCACAACCACTACAAGCGCATCGAGTCCAAGGTCGCGATGGAGGACGTGGAGCTGCAGAAGAGCAACATCCTTCTGCTGGGGCCCACCGGTAGCGGCAAGACGCTGCTGGCGCAGACGCTGGCGCGCATCCTCAACGTGCCCTTCACCATCGCCGACGCCACCTGCCTCACCGAGGCCGGCTACGTGGGCGAGGACGTCGAGAACATCATCGTCAACCTGCTGCAGGCCGCCGACCACGACATCGAGCGGGCCCAGCGCGGCATCGTCTACATCGACGAAATCGACAAGATCGCCCGCAAGTCGGAGAACCCCTCCATCACCCGCGACGTCAGCGGCGAGGGCGTCCAGCAGGCGCTGCTGAAGCTCATCGAAGGCACGGTGGCCAACGTCCCGCCCAAGGGGGGCCGCAAGCACCCGCAGCAGGAATTCCTGCAGGTGGACACCACCAACATCCTCTTCATCTGCGGCGGCGCCTTCGGCGGCCTGGACCAGGTGATTGAGCGGCGCATGGGCGGCCGCAGCCTGGGCTTTGGCGCGGACGTGCAGTCCAAGAAGCAACGCAGCCTCACGGAGCTGCTCAAGCACGTGGAGCCCGAGGACCTGCTGAAGTTCGGCATGATTCCGGAGTTCATCGGCCGCCTGCCCATCATCACCGCGCTGGAGGAGCTGGATGAGGCCGCCCTCATCAACATCCTCAACCAGCCGAAGAACGCGCTCACCAAGCAGTACCGCAAGCTCTTCGAGCTGGACGGCGTGACGCTGAAGTTCACCGACGGCGCCCTCAAGGCCATCGCCAACGAGGCCATCCGCCGCAAGGCGGGCGCCCGTGGCCTGCGCTCCATCCTGGAGTCGGCCATGCTGGACGTGATGTACGAAATCCCGTCCCGCAAGACGGCGCGCGAGGTGCTCATCTCCGAGGAAGTGATTCTCAAGAAGAGCGAGCCCGTCGTGCTCCACGCGCAGGCGGAGAAGGAAGCTGCGGAGCCGAAGAAGGAATCCGCCTGACGCCAGGGGCCCTGGGCCCCGGCGCTGGCAGGTTGACGGGGCGCGTCACGGCACCACCGACAGGTGGGCTGGACGCGCCCCTTTCGTCAGGGAGGGGCCAGGCTCCGTTGGCCCCTCCACACTTTTTGTGGGACGGCCGGGGGCCTTTCTGTATGTGCTGGGCCCATGAGAAAGCTGCTCGTCCCCGCCTTGATGTCGCTCGCGGCGTGTGCCTCCCAGAAAGAGGCGGCGCGCGAAGAGCTCCCCGCGGCAGCCTCCGCGGCCCCCGTTCCCGAGGAGTCCCCTCGCATGTCACACCCGGCGACCCGGGCGGAGTCCATTGTCGACACGTTGCACGGCGTCCAGGTGGCGGACCCGTACCGCTGGCTCGAGGACGAGAAGGCCCCCGAGGTCCAGGCGTGGATGAAGGCGCAGGACACGCACGCCCGCGAGCAGCTGGCGAAGTTCCCCGGTCGTGAGGCGCTGCACAAGCGCTTCACCGAGCTGTTCTACACCGACTCCATCTCCACCCCGTCCCGCCGCGCCGGGCGCTTCTTCTACACGCGCACGCACAAGGACAAGGAGAAGGGCATCGTCTACTGGCGCCAGGGGGAGAGCGGCCCGGAGAAGGTGCTGCTCGACCCGAACACCTGGAGCAAGGACGGCACCGTGTCGCTGGGCACCTGGGCGGTGTCCTGGGACGGCAAGAAGGTGGCCTTCGCCCAGAAGCCCAACGCCGCGGACGAGGCGGTGCTGCACGTCATCGACGTGGACTCGGGCGAGTGGTCCAAGGTGGACGTCATCGAGGGCGCCAAGTACGCCACGCCCAAGTGGACGCCCGACAGCAAGGGCTTCTATTACGAGTGGCTGCCCACCGATTCGTCCATCAAGGTGGACGAGCGCCCCGGCTACACCACCATCCGCTACCACGCGCTGGGCACGGAGCCGGCGAAGGACACGGTGGTGCACGAGCGCACGGGGGACCCGACGACGTTCCTCCAGAGCGACCTGAGCCGCGACGGCAAGTACCTCTTCGTCTACATCCTCCGCGGCTGGAGCGAGAACGACGTCTACTGGAAGCGCCCGGGCGAGAAGGACTTCCGCCTGCTGGTGAAGGGCGTGGGCGCCAAGTACGAGGTGCACGCCTGGAAGGACCGCTTCTACGTCCTCACGGACGAGGGCGCCCCGCGCCAGCGCGTCTTCGAGGTGGACCCGGCGAAGCCGGCCCGCGCGTCCTGGAAGGAGATCGTCGCCGAGGACCCGGTGGCCTCGCTCCAGTCGGCGAACATCGTCGGCGGGCACCTGGCGCTGGAGTACCTGAAGGATGCCACCACCGAGGTGCGCGTGGCCACGCTGAAGGGCAAGCCGGTGCGCACCGTGCAGCTGCCGGGCGTGGGCGCCGCGTCCAACCTGGTGGGTCTGGAGGACCTGGACGACGCCTTCTTCATCTTCACGTCCTTCACCACGCCGCGGCAGATCTACAAGACGTCCGTCAGCACCGGGAAGTCCGAGCTCTGGGCCAAGGTGGACCTGCCCATGAACCCGGAGCAGTACAAGGTCGACCAGGTGTTCTACACGTCCAAGGACGGGACGAAGGTGCCCATGTTCGTGGTGCACCGGAAGGACCTGGCGCTGGACGGCAACGCGCCCACGCTCCTGTACGGCTACGGCGGCTTCAACGTGAGCATGGAGCCCACCTTCCGGGCGAGCATCCTGCCCTGGCTGGACGCGGGCGGCGTGTACGCGGTGGCCAACCTGCGCGGTGGGGGTGAGTACGGCAAGGCGTGGCACGACGCCGGCCGCCTGGACAAGAAGCAGAACGTCTTCGACGACTTCCACGCGGCGGCCGAGCACCTGGCCCAGGCGAAGTACACGCAGCCCAAGAAGCTGGCCATCTACGGCGGCAGCAACGGCGGCCTGCTGGTGGGCGCGGCCATGACGCAGCGGCCGGAGCTCTACGGCGCGGTGGTGTGCGGCGTGCCCCTGCTGGACATGGTGCGCTACCACCTCTTCGGCAGCGGCCGGACCTGGATTCCGGAGTACGGCACGGCGGACAAGGCCGAGGACTTCAAGACGCTGCACGCCTACTCGCCCTACCACCACGTGCGGGCGGACGTGCGCTACCCCGCCCTGCTGATGATGGCGGCGGACCACGATGACCGCGTGGACCCCATGCACGCCCGCAAGTTCGTGGCGGCCGTGCAGAACGCCCCGGGCAACCAGGCCCCGGTGCTGCTGCGCATCGAGGCCAACGCGGGCCACGGCGGCGCGGATCAGGTGGCCAAGGCCATTGAGTCCAGCGTGGACCTGTATTCGTTCCTGTTCCATGCCCTGGGGGTCCAGGGGGCACAGGGTGGGGTGGCTGCGCAGGGCCGCTGACACCCCAGGCGGACGCCCGAGGGAGCCTCGGGTGTTCCCTTGATGGCATGACGCCGTTCCCCAATCTTGAGCCGGGGAACGGCGCCGCGAATCGCCGTGTTATAGAACTGCTGCATCCCGTACGAATGCTCGGCGAGCGAGCAGACGGGCAACTCTTCTAGGGGCCTGCAACTCCGAGGGCCCGCAGGTGGCGGATACATGTTCTTCGGACGTGACGACAAGAAGGAAGCCCAGAAGCGGGGTTTGACGGTCCCGCTCTTGCCCCTTCGGGACATCATCGTGTTCCCGCACATGGTGGTGCCGTTGTTCGTCGGCCGGGAGAAGTCCATCGCGGCGTTGAAGGACGCGATGGCGCACAAGGGGCCGGACGACAAGGCCGTCATCCTGCTGGCTGCGCAGAAGAAGGCCAAGACGAACGACCCCACCCCGGACGACATCTTTCACTTCGGTACGCTGGGCCACGTCATCCAGCTCCTCCCGCTGCCCGACGGCACGGTGAAGGTGCTGGTTGAAGGCGTGCGCCGCGCGAAGGTGAAGAAGTTCCACCCCAACGACGCCTTCTTCATGGTCGAGGTGGAGGAGGTGGAGGAGCAGACGGAGAAGACGGTGGAGCTGGAGGCGCTCGTTCGCAGCGTCCACTCCGTCTTCGAGGCCTTCGTCAAGCTCAACAAGCGCATCCCGCCCGAGATGCTGATGCAGGTCGCCAGCATCGACGACCCGGCGCGGCTCGCGGACACCATCGTCGCGCACCTCTCGCTGAAGCTGAATGACAAGCAGGCCCTGCTCGAGACGGAGTCCCCGGCCAAGCGCCTGGAGAAGCTCTACGAGCTGATGCAGGGTGAGATCGAGATTCTCCAGGTGGAGAAGAAGATCCGCACGCGCGTCAAGAAGCAGATGGAGAAGACCCAGAAGGAGTACTACCTGAATGAGCAGATGCAGGCCATTCAGAAGGAGCTGGGTGAGCGCGACGAGTTCAAGAACGAGATTCAGGAGATTGAGGAGAAGCTGAAGAACAAGCGGATGAGCAAGGAGGCCACGCTCAAGGTCAAGAAGGAGCTGAAGAAGCTCCGGATGATGAGCCCGATGAGCGCCGAGGCCACCGTCGTCCGCAACTACATCGACTGGATCATCAGCCTCCCCTGGTACGACGAGACGCAGGACCGTCTGGACGTCACCGAGGCGGAGACGGTGCTCAACGAGGACCACTACGGCCTGAAGAAGCCGAAGGAGCGCATCCTCGAGTACCTGGCCGTGCAGCAGCTGGTGAAGAAGCTCAAGGGCCCCGTGCTGTGCTTCGTGGGTCCTCCGGGTGTCGGCAAGACGTCGCTGGCGCGCTCCATTGCCCGGGCCACGGGCCGCAAGTTCGTGCGCCTGTCGCTGGGCGGCGTGCGGGACGAGGCCGAGATTCGTGGCCACCGCCGCACGTACATCGGCGCGATGCCGGGCAAGCTCATCCAGTCGCTGAAGAAGGCGGGCAGCAACAACCCCGTCTTCCTGCTCGACGAGATCGACAAGATGTCCACGGACTTCCGTGGCGACCCGAGCGCGGCGCTGCTGGAGGTGCTGGACCCCGAGCAGAACCACAACTTCAATGACCACTACCTGGACCTCGACTACGACCTGTCCAAGGTGATGTTCATCTGCACCGCGAACACGATGCACAACATCCCCGGTCCGCTGCAGGACCGCATGGAAGTGATTCGCATCGCGGGCTACACGGAGCCGGAGAAGCTCTCCATCGCCCGGCGCTACCTCATCCCGAAGGAGCAGGAGGCCAACGGGCTGGCGGACCTCAAGGTCGACATCTCCGACCCGGCGCTGCGCACCATCATCCACCGCTACACGCGGGAGTCGGGCGTGCGCTCGCTCGAGCGTGAGATTGGTGGCGTGTTCCGCAAGATTGCCCGCGACGTGCTGAAGAACGGCAAGCGGGACATCGAGGTGGACCGGAAGATGGCCATGAAGTTCCTGGGCACGCCCCGCTACCGCTACGGCGTGGCGGAGCGCGAGGACCAGGTGGGCATCGTCACGGGCCTGGCCTGGACGGAGCTGGGCGGCGAAATCCTCACCACCGAAGCCACGGTGATGCCGGGCAAGGGCAAGCTCATCATCACCGGCAAGCTGGGCGAGGTGATGCAGGAGTCCGCGCAGGCGGCCATGTCCTACGTGCGCAGCCGCGCCGAGCGCTTCGGCATCGACCGCAAGGTGTTCGAGAACTACGACATCCACGTCCACCTGCCCGAGGGCGCCATTCCGAAGGACGGTCCGTCCGCTGGCGTCACCATCTGCACCGCCCTGGTGAGCGCGCTCACGCGCGTGCTCATCCGCCGCGATGTGGCCATGACGGGTGAAATCACCCTGCGTGGCCGGGTGCTCCCCATTGGCGGCCTGAAGGAGAAGACGCTGGCCGCGCACCGCGCGGGCATCAAGACGGTCCTCATCCCGAAGGCGAACAAGAAGGACCTGAAGGACATCCCGCTGAAGATTCGCAAGCAGCTGCGCATCGTCCCGGTGGAGTTCGTGGACGACGTGCTGCGCGAGGCGCTGGTGCTGGAGAAGCCGGAGGAGTTCGGCCGCAAGCCGGCCTCCGCGGACGGCGGCAAGCCGGGTGGCGCCGAGCTGCCCGCCTCCTCGCCGGCCGTGGCACCGGCCTAGCGAAAGACGGACAGCACCCGGCGGGCGTCGTGCCCGCCCGGGTGAGCTGAAGGGAAGCCAGGACGCCGGACGACCCAGGTCGCCGGGCTCCTGGCTTCTCCTTTTCGGGGGCCTGGGGCTTCGGGGTAGAAGGGGCCCTGGTGGCTCCGCGCGCTCGACTCCGGTGGTGGTGGTACCTGGTGGCGGTGGTGGCCGCCTCGTGCGGGCCGTGCGGCTTCCAGCCGGAGCCCGGCGTGAAGGTGGTGGTGCCGGCCATGCCCACCACGCTGGATTGGAGCCACTCCGACCCGGACAGCTGGGCGAACTACCCGGTGATGCTGGCCACCCAGCGCGGACTCACGCAGCTGCAGCCGGACCACACGGTGGGGCCGGGGCTGGCGGAGCGGTGGGAGCGCGTCACGGACGCGCAGGGGCGGGACGTCTACACGTTCCACCTGCGGCAGGACGTGCGCTGGTCCAACGGTGCGCCGCTGGTGGCGCGCGACTTCGTGGTGGGGTGGCGCCGGGCGCTCCAGGGGCGCGAGCGCGGGGAGATGGCGGACCTCGACGGGGCGTCGGAGGTGCTGGCGCTCCAGGAGCGTGGCGCGTCCGAGGCCGAGGTCCGTGCCGCGATGGAGCGCGTGGGCGTGGCGGCCGTGGATGGGCACACGTTGCGCGTCACGCTGGCGCGGCCCCGCAGCTACTTCCTGGCTCGCGTGGCCAACGTGTACCTGTTCTATCCGGCGCCCTCGGCGGATTTGGAGGGGAAGTCCGACGAGGAGGTGCGGGACTACTTCGACCGCCCTCGGGATGGCCGGCCGCTGGCGCTGGGGCCCTATCGGGTCGACCAGTGGGACCGGGCGGGGGAGCGGGTGCGGCTCGTGTACAACCCGGGCTCGGCGTTTCCTCCGCCGCTGGCGGCGGGTGAGGCGCCCGCGCCTGTCATCACGCTGATGAAGTCGGAGATTGGCCCGGCGCTGTATGAGCGGGGGCGGGTGGAGTTCGTCTTCGTGGACAGCGCCGCGGCGCTGCGCATCCACCGGCCCGCGGACCTGCGCCGTGAGCCTCTGTTGTCCACGTACTTCCTGGCCTTCAACACGGAGAAGGCGCCGCTGGACAGGCCTGAGGTCCGGCGCGCGCTGTCGAGGGCGCTGGACCGGGAGGCGCTGGTGGCAGGGCTGTTGCCCGAGGCGCGGCCGTCGCACGTGCTGTTGCCTCCGGAGCTCCCGCAGGCCGCGAGCGCGGAGGAGGCGGCGCGTTTGCCGCATTACGCGCCGGAGCAGGCTCGGGCGGAGCTGACGGGCGTGACGGGGCTGGGGCGGCCGTTGCGGCTCATCTACCGGTCGGGGGATGGATTCGTACCCGAGGTGGCCATCGCGGAGCGGGTGGCGGCGCAGCTGGCTCGCGTGGGGGTTCAGGTGGTGTTGGAGGCGCGCTCGGATTTCTCGGCGGAGATTTCGCGGCGCTCGGCGCAGGGGCCTCGGACGTATGACTTGTACCTGCGGCGGCTGGGCGCGGATTACGCGCACCCGAACACGTTCTTCACGCTGTTCGAGCGGGAGGGCAATCACCAGACGGGTTGGGAGACGCAGGCGGGCGGCGAGCCGATGGCGCGCTTCGAGCGGCTGCTGGAGGCGGGGGATGGTGCACCGGACGAGGTGAGCGCCCGTGCTCGGTACGTCGAAGCGCAGGAGGTGCTGGTGGGGGAGCAGGCGGTGATTGCGCCGCTGTACCACCCGGACCGCTACTACCGCGCGCGGGAGCGGCTGCGTGGACTGGACGTGGACCCGTTCAACTTCCTGGCCCTGCGCGCGCTGCGCGTGACGATGGATGCGCCTCGGGCGGAGGATTCGCCTTGAGCGGCTGCTTTCAGGCTGAGGCTTCCTGCCTGGCGCGTGGCGAGGGCGGCGGATGGAACGCGCAAATGGATGGTGTTGTGCGTGCTCTCGTTGACGTCGGCACTGTGTACGCCGCGCTGGGGGGGAGCGCTGTAGTCACCGCAGGTGCGGATGCTGCGGACGGCAGTGGATGCGCTGGTCGCGCAATCCGGAGTGCGCGTGTTCGTGGCTTCGCTGTGAGTCGGCGAGGCGTGCCATGAGGGCCGTGGCGCAGCGGTTGCTTCGTCAGGTGGTGTTGGTCCCCGTGGTGGCCATCGCGTCGTACTTCCTCATGACCGCGTTGCCGCTCACCACGGAGACGGATGCCAAGCGGCAGGTGTCTCGCGAACTGGCGGCCTCGTATCGCCGCGACCTGGGCATCGGCGAGCCGCTGGGCTTCCTTCGCCCCTGGGAGAAGCTCTTCCGTGGCGAGCGCCTGGGCACGAGCGCCCAGGGCATCACCGGCGATGAACTGCTGACGAAGCTCTCCGGCAGCGTGGGCGTGGGGCTCATGGCACTGCCGCTCGCGCTGACGTGGGCCCTGGGCTTCGCGCTGCTGCGCACCCGATGGCGCAAGGGCCGCTGGACCGCGATGGGCGACGTGGTGCCCGCGGTCGCGTTCGGCACCCCCGTCTTCATCCCGGCGCTGCTGTTGGCCCCCGCAGTGGTGGAGCGTGGCCACCTGTTGCCGGAGCTGTGCGCCGCGCTGGTGACGTCCATCTGGCCCGGCATCTTCCTGGGCACATTGGTGGGCGACTCGCTGGAGGCCGAGCTGTCTCGCGACTACGTGCGCACCGCGCTGGGCAAGGGCCTGTCTCGCGCCACCGTGCTGCGCCGTCACGTGCTGCCCAACGTGTGGCCCGCGATGCTCGACGCAGTGGGCCCCGTGGCCACCTCGCTGCTCGCGGGCTCGTTCGCGGCGGAGCGCGTCCTCGGGCTGCCGTACTTCGGTCAGCTCTACGTCCTCGCCGTGCTCAACAAACAGGTCGCCGTCGTCGTCGTGGCCACCACCACCTTCGCCACGTTGCTCGTCATCGTGAGCCTCGTGGTGGAGGTGCTCCGCTACGCCGTGGACCCGCGCTCCCGGGAGGCCACGGCATGAACCGCGTCCCCCTGCGCGCCCGTGTCGGACTGGCCCTCCTCGTCGGGCTCGGGCTGCTCAGCCTCATCGCGGGGCGGCTGTTCCCGGAGGCCCTGGCCCAGACGTGCCCGCTGGGCATGGACCCCACGCGTCCGGACCGCACCGTGTGCGAGCTGGCCTTCGGCGGACTCTGGGTCTCCCTGGCCGTGGGGCTCGCGGCGGGCGCGCTGTCCACGCTCATCGGCCTCACCGTCGCCGCCGTGGCGCGGCTCTCCGGCGGCGCCGTGGAGCAGACCCTGCTCCGAGGCGTGGACGCCGTGTTCGCCCTGCCAGACGTGCTCGTGGTGATGGTGCTCCAGCTCGCGGGCCAGTCGCTCGCGGACGCGGGGCAGGGCGGGGGCCTGGGCCCGTTCGGGTTGATGGTCGCCTCGCTCGCCCTGGTCGGCTGGGCCGGCCCCGCGCGCATGTTCCGCAACCGCCTGGCGACGCTCGAATCCCAGGAGTACGTCGCGGCGTCGCGAGCGCTGGGCGGCGGAGGCCTGCACCTGCTGCGCGTCCACCTGTGGCCCGCGCTGCGCCCCTTCGCCCTGGCGGTGTTCCTCTCCCGCCTGCCCGCGGCCATCCTCACCGAGTCCACCGTGAGCTTCTTCGGCATCGCCCGCATGGAGCCCATGTCCCTGGGCCGCTACCTGGGCACCAGCTACGCCGCCCTCATCTACGAGGGTGGAGGGCGCGTGGTCCTGCCTGCCTGGGCCCTGCTCGTGCTGCTGGTGCTCGGCGCCTCGTTCGCCTCCCAGGCACTCTCCGGGGCACCTCGCAGGGCAGCCTGACGGACGCGCGAGGCGGGACGTCGGCTCCGCTCCGAAGTGGAATTCCCAACGTTGAGGGAGGGGTTCTCCTCACACGGAAACCTTTTGCCCACATCGGTGACGCCATGTCCCTCACGACCAGCGAAGAGCTTGCCACCTCCACCGAACTCGACACCCGCGAGCGCGAGGAGCAACGCGCGGACACGCTGAAGCTGGAGCCTGCGCGCGGCGCGGTGCTCGTTGTCGAGGACGACCCCTCCCACCGCGAAATCCTCGTCGAGATGCTGGCGGGCTGGGGCTACGAGCCCCTGCCCGTGGGCAGCGCCGAGGAGGCCGAGTTCGCCGTGCGCAACAAGCGCATGGACGCCGCCATCGTCGACGTCTTCCTGCCCGGCCGCAGCGGCGCCACCCTCATGTCCCGGCTGCGCGAGCGCTTCCCGCAGTCCGTGCTCATCGGCGTGAGCGCCATGAGCGACGCGGCCATGGCGCGCAAGTGCAAGGGCCTGGGCGCGGACCTCTTCATCGGCAAGCCCCTGGACCCCCAGCGGCTGGCCGAGGCGCTCCAGTCCAGGCACACGAGCTGGCACTGAGGGCCCCTCTGGCAGGGGCCGCCGGGGCGGGTTCCGGTTGCGCCATCCGCGTGAACGGTTGATGCTCCTTGCGTGAAGAACCTCGCTCCCGGCTTGCTGGTCGCCATGCCCCAGCTCGGCGACCCGAATTTCTACCGCTCGGTCGTCCTGATGCTCGAGCACAGCGAGACGGGCTCCATGGGGCTCGTCATCAACCGGAGCGCGCCGCTGACGCTCGGTGAGCTGGCGCGCGGGCAGAGCCTGGGCGTCGCCGCGGGCCGCAAGGAGCACGCCGTCTTCCTGGGCGGCCCGGTGGAGCCTCAGCGAGGTTTCGTCCTCCACGACGACGTGGAGCAGCGCGAGAAGCACTCGGTGCTTCCCGGCCTGTTCCTGAGCGTGACGCTGGACGCGCTGGGGCCCCTGCTGACCAATCCGAATCCGCGCCTGCGCTTCTGCCTGGGGTATGCCGGGTGGGGGCCCAAGCAGTTGGAGAGCGAGATCGCCGCCGGCTCCTGGCTCTTCACCGAGGCCTCGGCGGAGTCGGTGCTGGGCCACGAGCCCTCGAAGCTGTGGGATACGACGCTGCGAAGCATGGGGGTGGACCCCGCCATGCTGGTGATGGGAAGGGGAATGAACTGATGCTCGACGCTGAATTCATCCGGGGCCGCATCCTGGAGGCCCTGCCGGGCTCCGAGGTGGAGGTGCGGGACTACACCGGGACGGGAGACCACTACGAGGCCCGGGTGGTGAGCCCTGACTTCGCGGGGAAAGCGATGGTGCAACAGCACCAGCTCGTGTACGCGCCCCTGCAACAATGGCTGAAGAGCGGCGAGCTGCATGCGCTCGCGCTAAAGACCTACTCTCCCGAGCAGTGGAAGAAGCTCGGGACACGCTAAGAAGGAGCGGTACCCATGACGCCTGAACTCAAGGCCCGGTTGGAGCAGGAGACGCAGTCGCACAAGATTGTCCTGTTCATGAAGGGCAACGCCTTGTTCCCGCAGTGCGGCTTCTCCGCGCGGGCCCTGCAGCTGCTGCAGCCCCTGGGCGAGGTCCACACGGTGGACGTGCTCTCGGATCCGGAGATTCGCCAGGGCATCAAGGACTTCACCAACTGGCCCACCATCCCCCAGATTTTCATCAACGGGCAGTTCATCGGCGGCTCCGACATCCTCATGGAGCTGCACGAGCGCGGGGAGCTGGCCGACCTGGTCGCGGGCAAGAGCCCGGCCTAGCGGACAGGGCCTCGGGGCATGACGGGCGAGGGGAGACCGACTCCCCCCGCTGCGGCTAGGATGGGAGGCCGCTGCCCCGAGGAACCCCGTGGTCACCGCCAACCGTCAGAACGCCCCCCAGAGCCCGGACGAAGCCGCCGACGTGCCCGCCGCACCCGCCGTCGATGCGAACGTCCCCGTCGCTGATACCAACGCCGCCGTCGCCCTGACGGACGCCGTCCTGCCGGCCCACGCGCCCGGCGTGACGGTGGACCCGGACGACCTGGTGGACACGGCGAAGACGCCCACCCTCCTGGACAAGGTGCAGCAGTTCCGCGCCCGCCACGAGAAGTGGGAGATGGCCCTCTTCTTCTTCGGAGGCTTTCTCTACGACGTCCTCACCATCGGCCGCATCGACGACACGCTGACGCTGGTGCAGAACTTCGGGTACCTGCTGGTCCTCACGGGCCTGCTGCTCCTGGAGCAGCGCTACCCGGACGGCGTGGAGCCTCCGAAGTTCCTCGTGAAGGTGTGGCGCTGGCGCGAGGACGCCATCCACTTCCTCTTCGGAAGCCTGCTCAGCGCGTTCATGCTGCTGCTCTTCAAGAGCTCGTCGGGCGCGCTGCCCTACCTCTTCGTGGCGGGCATCTTCGCCTTGCTGGCGGCCAACGAGCTGCCCGTGTTCCGCAAGCTGGGCCCCGTCATGCGCATGGTGCTGCTCAGCCTGAGCGTGACCATGTACTTCATCTGTCTGCTCCCAGTGGTGCTCGGGCGCATGGGCTTCTGGGTCTTTCTGCTGGCCGTCGCGCTGGGCTCGTTGAGCATCTTCGGGATGATGCGGCTCATCGCCCGTTGGCGCCCGGATGACAGCCGCTACGTGCTGCGCAACGTGGCCGTCCCGGGTTTCGGCGTGCAGGCGGCCCTCCTGGGGCTCTACGTGGTGGGCGTGATTCCGCCGCTGCCGGTGTCGGTGCAGTTCGCGGGCATCTACCACCAGGTGGAGCGGGTGAGCCCGGGCGTCTATCACCTGTCCTCGGTGGACGCCCGCACCTGGTACAAGCCGTGGACGTGGGGCGACCCGGACTTCCTGATGCAGACGGGAGACAAGCCCTACTACTTCTTCCGCATCTTCGCGCCGAAGCACTTCCAGTCGTACAAGGTCCGCGTGCGCTGGTACTTCGACGACCCGCAGAAGGGCTGGACGACGTACGGCAACGGCTTCGTGGCCGACGTGAGCAGCAACGGCACGGACGGCGGCTACCGCTACTACGCGACGACGTCCAACCTGAAGCCGGGCAAGTGGCGCGTGGTGCTGGAGACGGAGGACGGGCACGAAATCCACCGGCTGAACTTCACCGCCGGCTCGGACTCGAGCTCGGGCCCGCGCACCTTCGACGTCGACGTGTCCACGCTCAAGGACGTGAAGCCGATGCCGCTGTCGGAGTGGCAGGAGCGGGCGGCGGCGAGCGCGAAGCCCACCGCCGCGCCGAAGGCGAAGTAGGCCTGGCCTACTTCTTCTTTTTCTTCTTCTTGCCGGCCTTGTCCTCCGCCCACAGGCCCCTCATCCAGGCCTCCACGTCCTTGGTGGCGCGGGGGATGTCGGCGGAGAGGACCTTGCATCCGCGCGCGGTGACGACGACGTCGTCCTCGATGCGCACGCCGATGCCGCGGTAGCGCTTGGGCACGGTGAGGTCGTCCGTCTGGAAGTACAGGCCCGGCTCCACCGTCAGCACCATGCCGGCCTGGAGCTTCCCGTACTTGTAGGCCTCCTGCCGCGCCTGGGCGCAGTCGTGCACGTCCAGACCGAGCATGTGGCTCACGTTGTGGAGCGAGTAGCGCTTGTAGAACTGGTGCTCGTCCTTGAGCGCCTCCTCGGCGCTGTCGAGGATGCCCAGCGCCTCCAGGCCCTCGGCGAGCACGCGCATGGCGGCGCGGTTGGGCTCCATGAAGTCGTTGCCCGGCTTCACCTGCGCGAAGGCGGCGTCCTGCGCCTTCAGCACCAGCTCGTAGATTTCGCGCTGCTCCGGCGTGAACTTGCCGGCGATGGGCAGGGTGCGGGTGATGTCCGCGGTGTAGAGCGTCTGGCCCTCCACGCCCGCGTCCAGCAGCAGCAAATCTCCAGGGACGAGCGGCCCGTCATTGTGGTGCCAGTGCAGCACGCACGCGTGCGAGCCCGCGGCGGCGATGGTGCGGTAGCCCACGTCGTTGCCTTCCACGCGGGCGCGGAGGTTGAAGATGCCCTCCACGTAGCGCTCCGTCTTCGCCGTCTTCAGGCCGCGGATGACGTCCTCGAAGCCACGCTGGGTGGAGTCGATGGACGTCTGGAGCTCCTTCAGCTCCTGCGCGTCCTTGAGCAGGCGCATCTCCGACAGCGCCTGGGCCAGCTGCTTGTCCTTGTCCTTGTCGGAGGGCTCCGGCACGGCGCCGTCCACCTTGGGGGACAGGCCGCGCAGCACGCGCGTGGGCCGGCTCACCTCACCGCTGAGGCTCGCGAGGAGGTCCGGCAGCTCGTTGAGGCCCTGGGCCTGGTCCACGCCGTAGCGGGCCTGGCTCTCCTTCACGCCCAGGCGCGGGCCTTCCCACAGCTCGCCCTTCACGCGGTCGGTGAAGAAGGTGGCGTCCGTGCGGCCCGGGTTGGGCTCCACGAAGAGCACGTCGGTGTGGCCGCCCTTCTCCTTGGGCTGGAGCACGAGCACGCAGTCCGGCTCCATGTTGCCGGTGAGGTAGTAGAAGTCGCTGCCCGGCCGGAAGCGGAAGTTGGTGTCGTTGGCGCGCACCTTCTCGTGGCCGCTGGGGATGACGAGCGTCTCGCCCGGGAACAGCTTGGAGAGCGCGCGGCGGCGGGCCTTGAAGGACTCCGCGTTCTTGATTCTGGGCGGAAGCTTCTTCGAGCGCGGCTTCCAGTCCTTCATCATGAAGTCGAGCAGGGCCGGAGGCGGCGCCGTGTCATGCGTGGCGGGCTTCGCCGGCGCGGCTGCGGGGGCCTGTTCCTCGGAGGTGACGAGCGGCTGTTGCTCGCCCAGGGCGGGCTGAGCGGCGGCGGAAGAGCGGTTCGTGGCCATGGACAACTCTTCACCCGCGCGCGGCGGTACTTCAAGCCCGAGTTGGCTCGGAGGGCACCGGGATGTTGTCTCGAAGAAGGGAGACTTGCCCGAGGAGGACGGGCACGGCTGTCTCCACGCGAAGAATGCGGGGCCCCAACGAAAAGGGGTGGAAACCGTGGGCTTCCAGGAGGTCGGCTTCGAAGGGCACCCAGCCCCCATCCGGACCGATGGCGAGCACGACGCGCTGGGCCGTCTCCACGCCCGACGCGCGCAGGGGCTGCCTCGCGGGCGGGTGGGGGAGCAGGCGGAGCGACCGCGGTCCGAACACCGCGTCGAGCTCGTCCTCCACGAAGGGGCGGAAGCGCTCGCGCACCAGCACCTCGGGCAGGCGCGTGTCGCGGGCCTGCTCCAGGCCCTGGATGAGCAGCTCGTGCACGAAGGCGGCGTCCAGCACCTTGGAGTCGAAGTAGCTCTTCTCCACCCTCGCGGCGTTGACCAGGACGATGCGGTCCACGCCCAGCGAGGCCACCGCGGGCAGCACCTTCTTCAGCGCCTTGGGCCGGGGGATGGCGAGCAGCAGGTCCACGCCCGCGCGGGGCGGCGGGGGCTCGGTGAGGGTGACGCGCACGTGCAGCACGCCGGCGCTGTTCTCCAGGACCTCGCCGGTGCCGGTGAGGCCTCCCAGCCGTCCCACGCGGAGGGATTCGCCGGGTTCGGCGCGAAGCACCTCCCGGGCGTGCTGGGCCCGCCGCCCGGTGAGCCGCGCGGTGCCGTCGGGCAGGAAATCTTCGTCGAGCAGGAGCAGCAGATTCACGTGGGGCTCTGTACTCCGCCGCCCGGGGGGAGGGGAGGACTTCCGTTCCGGGACAGGGAGGCCGGCCCCCTGGCGCCCTGCCTGCCCCGGCTTCTCGGGTGGCGGGACTTGCCCGGCTCCAAGGGGTGCCGTAAAGGCGGTGGCCGTGCGTAACCTCTGTCTGCGTTGTCGTCGTCCCGAGAGCACGTGTTATTGCGCGCAGCTGCCGCCCCGGCTGGAGACCCGCACGCGCGTCGTGTTCCTCCAGCACCCACGCGAGAGCCGCGTCGCCATTGGCACCGCGCGCATGGCCCACCTGTCGCTGAGCAACTCGGAGCTGCACGAGGGCGTCGACTTCACCGGCCACCGGCGGCTGGAGGAGATCGCGGCGCAGCCGGAGTCGGTGGCCGTGCTGTTCCCGGGCGAGGACGCCATCTCGGTGGAGGAGGCGCGCCACAATCCACCCAAGACGCTCATCGTGGTGGATGGCACGTGGCCGCAGGCGAAGAAGGTCGTCTCGCGCAACCCGTTGCTGGCGGGCCTGCCGCGCATCGGCTTCGTGCCGCGCCGGCCGAGCAACTACCGCATCCGCGCGGAGCCCGCGGACCACTGCGTTTCCACCATCGAGGCGGTGGTGGAGATGCTGGGCATCCTCGAAGGCGACCCGGCGCGCTTCGACACCATGCTGCGGGCGTTCGAGTTCATGGTGGACACGCAACTGGAGCGGCAGTCGACGCGGACGTCTCCCAACCGGCGCCGCATCTACTTCGGGCCCTGGCGTCCGCCCCTGGAGCTGCGCTCGCTGGCCGAGCGCTTCGAGAAGCTGGTCCTCTTCTACGGTGAGGCCAATGCGCACCCGGCGGGTGGCGAGGAGTTCCCCACCGAGCTGGTGCACGCGGTGGCGTGCCGGCCTTCCACGGGCGAGCGCTTCGAGGCCGTCATCGCGCCCGAGCAGCCGCTGGCCTACAGCACGCCGCTGCACGTGGAGTTGTCCGAGGACGTGCTCCGCGCGGGTGAGCCTCGGGGGGACGCGATGAAGCGCTTCGAGGCCTTCCTGCGCCCCGACGACGAGCTGGCGGTGTGGACCACCTTCGCGCTGGATTTGTTGTGGGCGGGCGGCATCACCCGGCGGCCGTCGAGCAGCGTGCGGCTGGCCACGGCGCGCGCGCTGAAGGGCAAGGCGGGCGGGGTGGAGCAGGCGATGGAGTTGCTCCGAGGGCCGGAGGTGCCGCAGTGGGCCCCGGGCCGTGCGGGCCGCCGCATCCGCGCGCTGGAGTCCGTGGTGCGTGAGCTGGTGGCGCGAGGCAATGCCACCGAGCCACCGCAGAAGCTGCCGCGCACCGGCACCGAGGGCTGACGCCGGGATTGCCGCCCGGCCCCAAGGGGTGGTGTCGGCGGTGTCCTCAGGGGCTTGGTTCGAGCCGTGTCGCGCCCGCACTGCGCCATCCTGGGGCAGGGACGCCTCAGGGCAGCAATGCCGCGCGGGCCTCCTTGACGTACTTCCCGCGCGGGAACTCCTGGAGGTACAGGCGGTACTCGTCCCGAGCCCGGTGGGATTCGAGCTTCTCCTCGAAGCACCGTGCTCGTAGGTATCGCGCCTGCTCCCGGTGGCCCTTGCGCGGGCTGCGCTGCGCAATCTCCTCCAGACCCACGAGGAAGTTCTCACACTTGCGCGAGCTGATCTGAATCCGGGCGTAGCCCAGGAATCGCTCGTCCGCGTTCTTCGAGACCAGGGCCATGGGAATCAATGGCTCGCGTTTCTTCGTGTCTTTCCTGGCGACCGCCTCGGTGGGCGACTCCGGGGCGGCGGGCGCGGGGGGATTCACCGACGGGAGCGGGTAGGGGGCGAACTCCTGGCCTGGATCCACGGCGGACGGTGGCGCCAGCGCCACGTTGCCAGCAGCGCCCACCGGTGCCAGGGCATTCGCGGGAGGCGGCGCATGAAGGCCGGGCGTCACCGACGTGATGGCCTCTGGGGCGGTGTCCGGCTGCGTCTCGGGCGTGGCCGCGGTGATGGCGCCTGGGGTGGTGGGCGGCTGTCGGGCCGGCGCGAGAGGACCGGGCGCCGCCGCCGTGATGCTGGGCTCCGGTGTGGCTTCAGGCTGCGAGCCAACAGCGTCGGTCTTCGGCCCTGGGCGGGAGGCGCTGGGCCGCGCCGGCGCTGGCTCGGTGGGCGCGCGCAGCTCCGCGAAGGCGCGCAGGTCCGGCTTCGACATCTTCCGCGGGCTCAGCGTGTGCTTCCGCGAATGCAGCTCCAGTCGCTCCCCCGCGCTGACCAACCGCGCGGGCTGGCCGTCCGCCTCGACACGGACCTGGCCCTCGGCCACCGCCACCGCGGCGCCATCCTTCGTCCGCTCGACCGTGAAGACGGTTCCCACCACGGACACGCGCATGCCCGCGGCCTCGACGAGGAAGCCGTGGCGCTCCGCATGGGACGCCTCCACCGAGAGGCGCCCCTGCTTCACCGTGAGGTGCACGTCGCGGGACTCCGCCCGGGAGAGCTCCACCTCTGAACCCGCGGACAGTCGCACCCGGCTCTCATCGGGCAGGCGAAGCATCGCGCTGGACCGGGCGGGGGTTCGCACCGCCGAGCCGGACCGCAACCGCATGCCCGGCGCCAGCGCGCGCTCCTGTCCCCCCGTCTCACGGATGACGGCACCCGAGGCGGCCGTGCGCTCGGCCTCGACGATGGCCACGCGCTCTCGCGATGCGCCGCCGACGTCCGTCGTCTCCGTGCCCGCCTGGGCCATGTTCCCAGCGGCGGTTTCGTCCCCCGTGGGCGCAACGTCCTCGCCATGGGCGGTGCCTTCCGGGGCACCCGTCGCCGCGTGCCCAGGCGTGGGCGCGGCGCCAGCCTCGGGCGCCGGGCGCTCGGCCACGAGCCCTCCCGCGCCACCGGGCCCCGAGGGCGCGCGGACCAGCCACAGCGCCAGCACCACCGCGCAGACACCGGCGAGGGCCACGGCCCACGGCCAACGGAGCTCCGGGCGGGAGCCCCCCATGCGCCGCGCCGCCTCCGAGCGCAACCGCTCGCTCATCACGCTCGTGCGCGCCTCGGGCACCACGTCCCGCGCGTCGTGCAGCACGGCGCGGGACTGGCGGACACGCTCGAACTCCCGGGCACACTCCGCGCAGTCCGCGACGTGCGCTTCCGCACGGGCGCGCGCCTCCGCGTCCAGCTCACCCGCAGCCAGGGCCCACAGCGCGAGGTGCTCATGGCGAGCCATGGGGACCTCCAGAACGGCCTTCGCCGAGCAGACGCTGCATGGCGTCGTTGAACTCCAGCCGCGCATGGTGCAGCCGGCTGCGGACGGTGTTGGGGGTGCTTCCCACGGCCTCGGCGATTTCGTCCGGGCTCATTCCACACAGCTCGTAATAGACGAAGACGATGCGCTTCTTCGGCTTCAGCTTCTCCAGCGCCAGCTCCACCAAACGGGCCGCCTGACGCCTCGCCGCGGCGCGCTCCGGGTCCTCGCCGTGGGCCTCCGTCTCCGGCAGCTCCCAGACGCTGTCCTCGGGCCTGCGCCGCTTCCAGCGCAGGTGGGACAGGGCCACGTTCGAGCACACCCGGTAGAAGAAGGTCCGAAACCGCGACTCGCCCCGGTAGCCCTTCACGGCCGTCAGCAGCCGGATGTAGGCCTCTTGGAGGAGGTCCTCCACGTCCACGCGGTTCCCCACCAGGTGCCACAGCGTCCGGGACGCGTCCGCGTGGGTGAGCGCGTAGAGCTGTTCGAAAGCGGTCAGGTCTCCATCCTGGATGCGGCGGACCAATCCCTGGAGCCTTGGCTCATCCAACGCCGACGCGCCGGGCGTGGCCGTGCCCTGTCGCGCCTCCGGGAGGCCGGTGACGTGCGCGAATGAGCGGGCTCCACGCAGGAACACCAGGGGTTCTCCCTCGGCGGGCGACAGCGGCCTGGCCCACGACGGGTTCAGTCCGCTGACCAGATGAAAGGTCCAGGCCACTACATACCTCCATGGCCATGGGTCTCCGGAAAGACGAATGCCGATCAAATAAAATTTTTGATCAGCCGTCTGGGCTACGGAGTCCATCGGTGCAGAAACCGGACAACCCCTCCGGTGGCCGGACCGGTTCCCCACGCTTTTGGAGTCCCCTCCCCATGCGGAACACACCCAGACGTAGCCTGATGTGGCTGCCGCTGCTCGCGGTACTCGCCGTCCTCCCAAGCTGCATCGTTCATGGTGAGGACGACTGGTACGACGACGACGACGACATCTGTCTCTGCGCCTCCGACCGGGACTGTGACAGCGGCCAGAGCTGCCGCGGCGGGGTGTGTCGGGACATTCCCCGTGGCACGGGCCAGTGTTCTTCGTCCATCGACTGCTCGGGCTCGCAGATCTGCGTCAACAGCTACTGCCTGCAGCCCTGCTCGCGGGATTCCCAGTGTGGCGCGGAGCAGAAGTGCCAGGACCGGTTCTGCGTGGCCAATGGCGCCACGGACGGTGGCACCCGCCCGGATTCCGGCACGGACGGTGGTACCCGGCCTGACTCCGGCACGGACGGGGGGACCCGCCCGGATGCGGGCTCTGACGGTGGCACCCGCCCGGACGGTGGCGCGGTGGACGGTGGCCCCGGTCCCCAGATGTGCCGGGTCAACCTGGACTGCGGCGCGGGGAACTACTGCATCAACAATCAGTGCATCCGCGGCTGCCATGACGACACCTGGTGCGATGGCACGGACATGTGCGTGAGCGGCCTGTGCCGTCCGCGCCCGGTGGACCCGAACAGCTGCTCCACGGCCGCGGATTGCTCGGGCGGCAAGGACTGCGTGGATGGCCGGTGCCGTGCAGCGTGCGAATCCACCACCCAGTGCCCGGAGAACTACGCCTGCCAGATTGGCTACTGCCTGCCCATCCCCGACGGCGGCGAGTGCCGCGCCAACTGCGAGTGCCCCGCCGGCAAGGTCTGCTTCAATGGCCAGTGCAGGATGCCGGAGCCGGACCCGGGCCAGACGTGCGTGGCCAACTGCGACTGCCCCTCGGGTCAGGTCTGCACGGGTGGCTACTGCCGTCCTCCCGCGCCGCCGCCTCCGCCGCCGGATGCGGGCACGGGCCCGGCCTGCCAGGCCAACTGCGACTGCCCCTCGGGGATGGTCTGCTCCAGCGGCCAGTGCAAGGCGCCCTCGCCGCCGCCTCCGGCGCAGGACTCCGGGACGTCCACCCAGGTGTGCCGCGCCAACTGCGAGTGCCCCTCCGGTCAGGTCTGCACGGATGGCGCCTGCAAGCCGTTCAACACGGGCAGTGGCAACAGCTGCCAGGCCAACTGCGAGTGCCCGGCCGGCGAGCGCTGCATCGACAGCGTCTGCTGGCTGTAGCGAGGACGGCCGCCAGCGTCAGGGAGCCACCATGCGCCAGCAGCGGTGGATCTCCTTGCGCTGGAAGTCCTCGGGGATGGAGCGCGGGGTGATTTCCTCCACCTCCATCCCCCGCGTGGCCTTCGGGTCCAACTGGAACCCCAGGAAGTTGTTGGAGAAGTAGAGGACGCCGCCGGGCGCCAGCAGCGCCCGGATGGCGGCCAGCAGGCGAGGGTGGTCGCGCTGCACGTTGAAGCTGCCCGACATCTTCTTCGACGTGGAGAAGGACGGCGGGTCGCACACCACCAGGTCGTACCGCTCCGGGCCGCCAGCCTGTGCTTCCACCCAGGCCTTGGCGTCCGCGCGCACCAGGACGTGGCGCGCGTCGGCCAGCCCGTTGAGCTCCAGGTTGTCCTCGGCCCAGTCCAGGTACGTGTTGGACAGGTCCACCGTCATGGTGCTCGCGGCCCCTCCGGCGGCGGCGTAGACGGTGAAGGCCCCGGTGTACGCGAAGAGGTTGAGGAAGCGCTTGCCCCGGGCTTCCTCCCGCACGCGCGCGCGGGTGTTGCGGTGGTCCATGAAGAGCCCGGTGTCCAGGTAGTCACCCAGGTTCACCCAGAACTTCAGGCCCTGCTCCTCCACCACGAGCCGCCCGCTGTCCTGCCCCACGCGGCCGTACTGGGAGCGGCCCCAGGGCTGGGGCGTGTGCGTCTTCACGAAGATGCGCTCGGGTGGGACGGCCATCACCTGGGCCACCTCGGCCAGGACTTCCTCGCGCTGCGCGTCCGCGGCGCCGGAGGCGATCGCGCGCCGGCGGGGGTACTCCACCACGTGGACGCAGTCGCCGTAGACGTCGATGGCGAATGGGTACTCGGGGATGTCCCGGTCGTAGACGCGGAAGGCTGTCAGGCCCTGCGTCCGGGCCCACTTGCGGAAGCGCTTGTCGCCCTTGCGCAGGCGGTTGGCGAACATGCCCGAAGGGCCGTTCGCGTCGTGAGAGCCGTGCTTCCCGTCTGTGTCCGACATGCCCAAGCGTCCTTCCGTCCAGACCACCGCGGGCCCCCTCATCCCCGACTCTCCGGCGGACGACAAGCGCGGAAAGGCCTCCCGCGCGGCGCCCGGACGATTGCGGTCCTGTGCCGGGGGAAGAAGACTCGGGGGCCATGAGCGTGCGCGTCGAGAAGAACGGCCCCGTCACCACCGTCATCCTGCACCGTCCGGAGGTGCGCAACGCCGTAGACGGCGCCACCGCGCAGGCGCTGGCGGACGCCTTCCGGGCCTTCGACGCGGACCCGGACGCCCGGGTGGGTGTGCTCCACGGGGACGGCGGCACCTTCTGCGCGGGCGCGGACCTGAAGGCCGTGGCGGAGGGGCGGCTGCCCCGGCTGGAGTTGGACGGCGACGGCCCCATGGGCCCCTCGCGCATGCTGCTGTCCAAGCCCGTCATCGCGTCCATCGGTGGACACGCGGTGGCGGGTGGGTTGGAGCTGGCGCTGTGGTGCGACCTGCGCGTGGCGGAAGAGGACGCGGTGCTGGGCGTCTTCTGCCGGCGCTGGGGCGTGCCCCTCATCGACGGGGGCACGCTGCGGCTGCCCCGGCTCATCGGCCTGTCGCGGGCGCTGGACCTCATCCTCACCGGCAGGCCCGTCCCCGCCCAGGAGGCGCTGGCCATGGGCCTGGTCAACCGCGTCGTCCCTCGGGGACAGGCGCGCGAGGCCGCCGAGGCGCTGGCGCGGGAGGTGGCCGCGTTCCCCCAGGCGTGCATGAAGGCGGACCGGTACTCCGCCTATGCGCAGGGGGGCCTGGGCCTGGAGGAAGCGCTGCGTCAGGAATTCTCGCGTGGCGTCAAGGTGCTGGAGTCGGAGTCCCTTGCCGGCGCCGCACGATTCGCCCAGGGGGCGGGGCGTCACGGGAAGTTCGAATAGGCAGGTCCTGCTGCGCGGCCCCCAGGGCTGTGTTAGGTCCCCGGCCATGCGCTTCGACACGCTTGCCATTCACGCCGGTCAGGAGCCGGACCCCACCACGGGCGCCATCATGACGCCCGTCTACCTGACCTCCACCTACGTCCAGGACGGCCCCGGAGAGCACAAGGGCTTCGAGTACAGCCGGACGCAGAACCCCACCCGCAACGCGCTCCAGGACTGTCTGGCGGCGCTCGAGGGCGCCAAGCACGGCGCGGCCTTCGCTTCCGGCCTGGCGGGCACGGCCATGCTGATGCACATGCTGGACGCGGGTGACCACGTCATTGTCTCGGACGATGTGTACGGCGGCACCTTCCGCATCTTCGACAAGGTGTTCCGTCGGGCCGGGCTGCACTACTCCTTCGTGGACCTGTCCAAGCCGGAGAACTTCGAGGCGGCGATTACGCCGAAGACGAAGATGGTGTGGGTGGAGTCCCCCACCAACCCGATGCTCAAGCTCATCGACCTGGCGCGCATCGCCGAGGTCGCCAAGAAGCGGAACATCCTCTCCGTCGCGGACAACACGTTCATGACGCCGTACTTCCAGCGCCCGCTGGACCTCGGCTTCGACGTGGTGGCGCACTCCACCACCAAGTACATCAACGGCCACAGCGACGTCATTGGCGGCTTCGTCTGCACCAGCCGCGAGGACGTGGCCGAGCGGATGTACTTCCTCCAGAACGCGGTGGGCGGCGTGTCCGGCGCCTTCGACAGCTTCATGGTGCTGCGCGGCGTGAAGACGCTGCACGTGCGCATGGACCGCCACGCCTCCAACGCGATGAAGGTCGCGCAGTTCCTGGCGACCCACCCGAAGGTGAAGAAGGTCACCTACCCGGGACTGGAGTCGCACCCGCAGCACGCCCTGGCCAAGCAGCAGATGTCTGGCTTCGGCGGCATGGTGACGTTCGACATTCACGGCGGCCTGGAGGCGGCCCGCACCTTCCTCAAGACGGTGAAGGTGTTCGCCTGCGCCGAGTCGCTCGGCGGCGTCGAGTCGCTCATCGAGCACCCGGCCATCATGACCCACGCCTCCATCCCCAAGGAGTCGCGTGAGCAGCTCGGCATCACCGACGGCTTCATCCGCCTGTCGGTGGGCATCGAGGACGCGCGGGACCTGGTGGACGACCTGGCCCAGGCGCTCGACGCCGCGAAGTGACGCCGTAGGCGCTCCGAGCGCCGCTCCCGGGGCCTCCCACGTTCGCCTTCGCGCGGCGTGTGGAGGCCCTTGGCATTTGCTCCAGGCTGGAGGCGGCGTACCGATTTGCTAGGCTGAGGCTTCAGGCAGTTCGTGCCCCCTGGAGACCGACACCCCATGACCCGCGAAGAAGCAACGATGCTGGCGCAGGCGTTCCTCGCCGCCAACGGCAACCCCAACAGCGTCGGCATCAATCCCCAGGGCTTCGGTGGCGTCGCCCTGGGCGATGCCCAGCTCTACTTCGAGTGGCACGACAAGGAGCAGGCGCTGGAGTGCAGCGCGCTCATCCACCGGTTCCGGGACAACCCCAAGCCCGGCATCCTGGAGGGCTTCCAGGACGAGCAGAAGAAGGGCACCGACACCGGCGGTGGCACCGTGGACTTCGAGCCGGAGAACAAGTCCCTGTTCCTCAGCCGCACCTACACCACGGCGCCGCAGATCCCCATCTTCAACGACGACATGAAGCGGCTGATGAACGCCAGCCTCGAGTGGAGCAGCACCGTCCTCAACCGGGTGGCGGACCGCGTCTTCGGGCGCTGATCCCGTGCCGCGGTGCGGCAAAGTGAGGGGCAGCGCAACTTCTGAGACTGCGGGTCGATAATCCCCTCACTGTCGTCCTTTCCTTACGAATCGCCCTGGAGCCCCCCATGAACCCCATCGGGAAGTTCATCAACAAGGTCCGTACCGGTGCAGAGAAGGCCATCGACCGCACGCAGGACGCCGTTGGCAACGCTGTCGGCAACGTGAAGGACGCCGCGGCCGCCGGTGGCCGCAAGGTCGGCCAGTTCGTGGACGGCTTCGAGAACGCCGCCACGGGCGCCGCCAAGGGCGTGGGCAACGTCGTCGGTGGCGCTGCCCGGGGCGTGCAGGAGTTCTTCGGGGGTGGCAACCAGCCGGACCGCGTGCACGACGGCAAGCTGGTGGGCGCGGGCGGCCAGACGTTCCCGCCGGGCACCCCGCTGGCGGACATCCCGGGCGTGACGCCGGCTGGCAACCCGAATCCGCAGTCGACGGTCATCCACGTCAATGGCATCCTGACGACGAAGGAGGCCCAGTCCGAGAGCCTCCAGGCCATCGCGAACGCGACGGGCTCGCGCGTCATCGGCATCCACAACGCGACCGAAGGCATGGGCGCGGACCTGGCCCAGTGCATCAAGGACAAGCTGGACAAGGGCACCAACCCCGCCGTGGACACCCTGGCGGACACGCTCTACACCGAAATCAAGGCCGGCCGTGACGTGCACCTGATGGCGCACAGCCAGGGTGGCCTCATCTCCAGCCGCGCGCTGAACGACGTGTACAACCGGCTGCGCATCGAAGATGGGATGTCCAAGTCGGACGCCCAGTCGCTGATGGGGAAGATCAACGTGGAGACGTTCGGCGCCGCCGCCACCACGTACCCGGACGGCCCGAACTACGTGCACTACGTGAACCGCGGCGACCCGGTCCCCAGCATGTTCGGCCTGGGCCCCATCCCGGACAAGTGGAACCCCATCGCGGACGGTGGCAAGGGCTCCAAGGTCCACCACTTCAACGAGTTCCACCTGAACCCGTTCGACGGCCACAAGTTCGAAGAGGTCTACCTCAAGAACCGCGTGCCGTTCGACCAGGCCCGCGAAGGCAACTTCAACAAGTAGCCCATGGCAACCGCTCCCCGCAGTGGCCTCGCAGGCCTGCTCCGGTCCTGGATCGCAGGCCTGGGGCCCGCCGCTCCCGCCGACACCCCGATGACGCGGGAGTCGGCGCAGCGCTTGGTCCAGGGTTTTCTCCACGAGGAGGGCACGCCGCCCAGCCCGGGCATCAATCCCCAGGGCTTCGGCGGGCTCAACGCGGGGGGCGCGTCGCTGTACTTCGAGTGGTTGGAGGACACCCAGGCGCTGAAGTGCAGCGCCCTGGTGTACCGCTTCCGCGAGCCGCCCAAGCCCGGCGTCATCGAGACCTTCCAGGCCGAGGAGCGGGAAGGCACGGACTCCGGCGGCGGCACCGTGGACTACGAGCGGGAGAACCGGGGCCTCTATCTGGCCCGGACCTACACCCGCATGCCCAGCGAGCGCGCCTTCGCCAAGGAGATGCGCCGGCTGATGAAGGCCAGCATCAAGTGGAACTCCGAGGTGCTGGACCGCGTGGCTTCGCGCGTGTTCCATCCGGAGGAGCTGGAATCCAAGGACACGACGCGTTGAAGTAGCGCGCATGCGCTATTTCGAGGACTTCCAGCCGGGGGACGTGAGTGAGCACGGCCCCCATGTCGTGTCGCGCGAGGAGATCATCGCCTTCGCGACGCAGTTCGACCCGCAGCCCTTCCACCTGAGCGACGAGGGCGCCCAAGGCAGCATCTTCGGCGGGCTGGTGGCCAGCGGCTGGCACACCGCGTCCCTCTGTCACCGGCTGCTGGTGCAGAGCTTCCTGGGACAGACGTCCAGCCTGGGCTCGCCCGGCCTGGATGAGCTGCGCTGGCTCAAGCCGGTGAGGCCCGGGGATGCGCTGCGCGTGCGCGTGGAGGTCGTCTCGGCCACCCCCTCGCGCAGCAAGTTGGACCGGGGCGCCGTCAAGCTGCGCATGGAGGTCCGCAACCAGAAGGACGAGGTGGTGATGACCGAGCTGGCCAACGTGCTCTTCGGCCGGCGCCCGCAGGAGTAGGGCCGGGCCGGAAACACCAAGGGCCTCCACGTTCCCTTTACTGGGAGCGGGAGGCCCTTCGTGCATCCAGGCGCGCGGGGCGCCGGTGACTACGCCGCCGTGCGGTGCAGGTAGTCGATGAGGTCGATCTTCGTGACGATGCCGACGACCTTCTCGCCGTCCTTCACCACCGCCACGTTGTCCTGGGCGAACACCTCGCGCAGGCGGGCGATGCTGGTGTCCAGCGACAGCGCGCCCTGGAGCGGGGCGATGATGGCGTCGATGGTGTCGGTGAACTTCACCTTGCCGGCCACCAGCGCGTTGAGCAGGTCGTACTCGTGCACCATGCCCACGGTGCGGCCGTCGGCGTCCACCACCGGCATCTGGCTGATGCCGTGGCCCCGCATCGTTTCCACCACCTGGTCCACCTTGTCGCCGCGGCGGGCCGTCTTCACGTCCTTGCGGTTGTCACCCAGGATGTCGCGGATGGTGCCGGAGCCCTTGTCCTCCAGGAAGCCGTTGTCGCGCATCCACTCGTCGGAGTGGAACTTGCTGATGTAGCTGCTGCCCGAGTCCGGCAGCACGACGACAATCGTCTTGCCCTTGCCGACTTCCTTGGCCAACTGCACCGCGACGTGGATGGCCGCGCCGGAGGAGCCGCCGGCGAAGATGCCTTCCTCACGCGCCAGGCGGCGCGCGGCGATGAAGCACTGCCGGTCATCGACCTGGCGCACGTCGTCCAGGTGGGTGAAGTCCATGGCGCCGCACAGCATGTCCTCGCCAATGCCTTCCACCTTGTAGACGTGCGGCTCGGTCAGCTTGCCCGTCTTGAAGTAGCCCTCGTAGACGGAGCCCTCCGGGTCCACGCCCACGTTCTTCAGGCCGGGGATCTTCTCCTTCAGGAACTTGCCGGCGCCGCTCATCGTGCCGCCGGTGCCCAGGCCCGCGACGAAGTAGTCGAACTTGCCCTCGGTCTGCTTGTAGATCTCAGGACCGGTGGTGTTGTAGTGCGCCTCGATGTTGTCGGGGTTGTGGTACTGGTTCAGCATGAACGCGCCCGGCGTCTCGCGGTGCAGGCGCTTGGCCGTCTCGTAGTAGCTGCGCGGGTCCTCGGCCGGCACGTTCGTCGGCGTCACCACCACCTGCGCGCCCAGCGCCTTCAGGCGGTTGATCTTCTCCAGGGACATCTTGTCCGGCATGGTGAAGATGCACTTGTAGCCCTTCACCGCGGCGGCCAGCGCCACGCCCATGCCGGTGTTGCCGGACGTGTTCTCGACGATGGTGCCGCCGGGCTTGAGCTTGCCCTCCCGCGCGGCCTTCTCGAGGATGTAGAGCGCCATGCGGTCCTTGATGGACGCGCCGGGGTTCATGAACTCGCACTTCACCAGCACGGTGGCGTCGTTCGGTCCGACGAGCTTGTTGAGCTTGACCAGCGGCGTGTTGCCAATGGCGGTGAGAATGTTCTCGTGGATGTCCATCGCGGTTTCCGTAAGTAAATGAGGGTTCGCGGCGCGTCTTATATGCCGCCGCTGGGGCCCGGTCGACAGCGTGTGGCCTCTTGTTCCCTGGGACTGCGGTGAACCCGCCCCAAGGGGTGGGGTGTTCCGACGCACCCGGACGTGGGCGGGGAAAGGTTGCTTGCCCGACGGGTGGGCGACAGCCCGAAGGGTATGCGGGCATCCACCGGGACAGGGCTTTGACCCGGGCGGGGCCGCCTCCGATACTCGCGGGGACCTTGCAACAACCCCCTCCGGAGAACCCCGTCGATATGGAACTCGAGGCCGCCCTGCGCGACCAGGTGGGACAGGCCATTGGCCGTCCCGTTGCCCACGCCGCCATCACGAAGCTGAAGGGCGAGGCGAGCAGCCGCTCGTACTACCGCGTTGGCGCGCCCCCCGAGAGCTGGGTGGTGATGGTGATGCCGCCTGACTCGACGAAGAAGAGCGACGAGGCCACCAAGGGAGAGCCGCCCAAGGAGCTGCCCTTCCTCAACGTGCACCGCTACCTGGAGAAGCTGAACGTGCGCGTGCCCCGCATCCTCCGCTACGACGAGCCGGCGGGGATGATGGTGATTGAAGATTTGAGCGACATCACCTTCGAGTCCGCGCTGGAGGGCGGCAAGCACCACGAGGCGCTCTACACGCGCGCGGTGGACCTGCTCGCGCGCCTGCGCGCCGCGGCGGAGAAGGCGGAGGACCCGGACTGCCTGGCCTTCACCCGCGCCTTCGACGAGGACCTCTACGACTGGGAGCTGCACCACTTCCGCGAGTGGGGCCTGGAGGCGTGGAGCGGCAAGCAGCCCACGGCCGAGGAGCGCGCGGAGCTGGACGCGACCTTCCGTGACATCGCGAAGCAGTTGGCCGCGGCGCCCCGGGGCTTCACGCACCGCGACTACCAGAGCCGCAACATCATGGTGAAGGAGGGCGAGCTGGTCGTCATCGACTTCCAGGACGCGCTCCAGGGCCCGCGCCAGTACGACCTGGTGGCGCTCTTGCGCGACAGCTACGTGGAGCTGGACCGGGGCTTCGTGGACGCGATGCTGGACCGCTACATCGCCACCTTCGAGGAGGTGAGTGGCGAGCGCATCGACGCACCGTCGTTCAAGGCCTTCTTCGACCTGCTCACCATCCAGCGCAAGCTGAAGGACGCGGGGCGCTTCGAGTTCATCCACCGCGTGAAGGGCAACCCGGGCTTCCTGGTGTCCATCCCCGCGTCGCTGCGCTACGTGCGCGAAGGCTTCGCGCGGCGGCCGGAGCTGCGCAAGCTGCAGGACCTGGTGGCGAAGTACGTGCCGGAACTGGCGGCCTGAGATGAAGGCCATGGTCCTCTGCGCGGGCCTGGGCACGCGCCTGCGTCCGCTCACCGAGCGCTGGCCCAAGCCGGCGCTGCCGCTGCTGGGACAGCCGCTGCTTCGCTACCACCTGGCGGTGCTGAAGGCGGCGGGCGTGACGGCGGTGGGCATCAACACCCACCACCTGCCGGACACCATGGCCTCGGTGGCCCGCGCCGAGTGCGCTCGCGCGGGGCTGCCGCTTCACGTGGTGCACGAGCCCGTCATCCAGGGCACGGGCGGCGGCATCCGCGGCCTGCGCGACTTCCTGGCGGGCGACGACTTCCTCGTGTTCAACGGGGACATCCTCTACCCGGTGGACCTGCGGCCGGTGGTGGCCATGCACCGGGCCTCCGGCGCGCTGGCCACCATGGTGCTGCAGCCCATGCCGGTGGGGGAGACCTACGCCGCGGTGGAGCTGGACGCGGCGGGGCACGTGCGGCGCATCGCGGGCCACGGGCCCGGTGGTGAAGGCCTGTCCCCGTGGCACTTCACCGGCGTGCACGTGATGTCGCCGCGCGTCTTCGACTTCATGTCGCCGGAGGGTGAGGAGGACATCAACCGCGGCGTCTACGTGCGCGCCATGGCGGCGGGCCAGACGGTGCGGGGTGTTCGGGTGGACGGGTACTGGTCCGACCTGGGCACGCCTTCGCGTTACCTCGCCACCGTGCAGGACGTGCTCGCCGGGCGCGTGCGCCTGGAGTGGCTGGGCGCGGACTCCCCGTTGGCGGGCACCTCCCGCGACGTGGGCGGGACGTGGGCCCAGCCTTCCGCCCGCGCGGACGGGACGGTGCGGGGCCCGGCGTACCTGGGGCAGGGGGCTTCGGTGGCCGCGGGTGCGGCCGTGGGGCCCGGTGTGTCGCTGGAAGCAGGGGCCCGGGTGGAAGCGGGGGCCCGGCTGGAGCGGACCACCGTCTTCGAGGACACCGTGGTGTCCCCTCAGGAAGCCCTCTCCGAGGTGCTCGCCTGGGGCGCGCACCGGATTGCCGCGCCGCTGAACGGACGCTGAGCGCCGCTCAGGCGGCGTGGTAGCGGGCCAGCACGCAGGTGACGTTGTCGTTGCCGCCTGCGGCGTTGGCCATGTCGATGAGCTGCGAGCAGGCCTTCTCCAGCTCCGGCGTGCGCTGCAGGATTTCCTGCATCTGCGCGTCCGTCACCATGCCGCTCAGGCCGTCCGAGCACAGCAGGAAGACGTCGTCCTCCTTCGGCTCCACGCGCGACACGTCCACCTGGACGTTCTCCTTCATGCCGAGCGCCCGGACGATGACGTTCTTGTGGGGGAAGTTCTCCACCTCCTCCGGCGAGAGCTTCTTCGCCTTGAGGTAGTCGTTGAGCAGGGAGTGGTCCTCCGTCACCTGCTTCAGCGCGCCGTCGCGGAAGTAGTACACGCGGCTGTCGCCCACGTGGCCCACGTAGACGGCGCTCTGCCCGAAGTGCACCGAGACGATGGTGGTGCCCATGCCCTTGTACTTCGACTCGGAGCTGGCCTTCTCGAAGATGCGCGCGTTGGCGAGCTTGATGCCGGTGGCCAGCCGGTTCTCGTCATAGTTGCGCGTCTTGTCCATCTTGAAGGGCCAGGTGCAGTCCTGGTCCTTGGACGTGAGCTTGTAGAACTCCCCGAGCTCGTCCACCGCGATGCGGCTGGCGATTTCGCCTGACGAGTGGCCGCCCATGCCGTCCGCGACGCAGAAGAGAAACTCTTCCGGGAGCATCAGGAAGTTGTCCTCGTTGTGATTCCGCTTCATCCCAACGTGGGTGCTGCCAGCTACCTCGATGCGCATGCGCGAGAACTCTTCTAAAGGGGCGAGAAACGTGGCGCCGGAGGTTAACAAAGCGCTCGGAAATCGGTCAAAACTCGTGCATCCCGGCCGGACAGGCGTGGGCCCTCCGGGCCGGGCCTCAGGGTACCGGCTCGAAGCTGAGCAGGTCCCCCTCCTGGGTCCCGCTGGCCGCCAGCACGCCCGCGGGGAGCTCCAGGACGGAGCGTGACTGGAAATACACGGACGTGGCCCGCCAGGGGACAAGCGCGGGCATCTGCTTGACGATGCGGCCCTGGGCGTCCAGGAACAGCACGTCAATGGGGATGCGCATGAAGAAAGTGTGGATGGAGTTGCAGGGGGCGATATGCAGCCCCTCGCCCACGGCCAGCGAGCGCCGCCCCATGAGCCCCTTGAACCTCTGGACGAACGAGCTGGCTCGTTCTGCCCGGTCCGCGAGCAGCCGTTGCCGCGTCTCGTTGTTCACCTTCCAGCGCATGTAGCGCCTTCTACCCCATGCTCGAGCCCCTGGCGCGTCCTCTCCACCTGGTCCTCGTTTCTCCCCAGATTCCCCCCAACACGGGCAACGTCGCCCGGCTGTGCGCCGTCACGGGCTGCCGGCTCATCCTGGTGGAGCCCCTGGGGTTCTCCATCGACGACAAGCAGCTCAAGCGGGCCGGCCTGGACTACTGGGACAAGGTATTTCTCCGCCTGTATCCAACCTATGCGGCCTATGTGGCGGACTACCCGGAGGCCCGCCGCTGGCTGTTCTCCGCCCGGGCCGCGACATCCCTGTACGAGGCCCGGTTCGAGGAGGGGGACCACCTGGTGTTCGGCTCGGAGGTGTCCGGGCTGGCCCCGGAGGTGATGGAGGGGGGGACGGGGACGCCGGTGACGATTCCCATGCTGGAGGACCGGCGGAGCCTGAACCTGTCCACCTCGGTGGGGATTGGGACCTACGAGGCCCTGCGACAGGTCCGTTTCACCTGAGCGGGCAGGCAAGCGCCCTCGGCAAGTTGAGGGGCCGTGTGGAGGGACTACACTGCGGCGACGCATGACCCCGTCGCAGGCCGCCGAAGCGCTCTACTCCGCCCACAAGTCCCGAGCCACCGGGTGGCTCACGCTTTCCTCGGGAGGGCGTGAGTCCCGGCTGCTCTTGCGCGAGGGCGACCTGGTGGGGACGCAGCTGGGCTTTGGGTACCAGAGCCCCGCGCAGGCGCTGCTCCAGTCCGGGCTGCTCGGCGCGGAGGCGCTGGATACGCTGTGGGCGCGCGGTGGGGCGGGGATTCCGGACGCGGAGACGCTGGAGGAGTTCGGCCTGGTGCCGGAGGTGGTGGCGGAGCAGCAGGTGCTGGCCCACGTGCGGAGGCTGAGCGCGCTGGCCGAGCGCGCGGCGTTCGAGCCGGGGGAGGTGGAGGCGGAGGCGTTCCGGCCCATCGCGGGCGCGAGGGTGGTGCGCGCGGCGCTGGAGGTGCCCGTTCGCGACGGGGCCGCGCGCGTGTTCCGGTGTGAGGATGTCGAGGCCTGCGGCCCGTGGATCTCGGATGCGTCGGAGCGGGCGTTCCTGGAGACGCTGGCGGAGTTCCGGGAGCCGGAGGCGCTGACGCCCGCGCAGGAGGCCCTGCTGCTCGTGCTGGAGCGCGAGGGCTCCGTTCAGGCGCTCTCCGTGGAGGAGTGGAGCGAGCGCGAACGGCTCCGTCGCGAGGAGGAAGAGGCTCGGCGGCGGGCGGAGGAGGAGGCGCGGCTCGAAGAGGCGCGGCGGATCGCTGAGGAGGCTCGACTCGCGGAAGAGGCGCGGCTCGAAGAAGAGCGTCGCCTCGCGGAAGAGGCCCGGCTGGCGGAAGAGGCGCGCCTCGAAGAAGAGCGTCGCGTCGCTGAGGAAGCTCGGCTCGCGGAGGAGGCGCGGCTGGCGGAAGAGGCGCGGCTGGCGGAAGAGGCGCGCCTGGCTGAAGAGGCTCGGCTCGAAGCCGAACGCCTTGCCGAGGAAGAGGCGCGACTGGCGGAAGAGGCTCGCCTCGAAGAGGAGCGTCGCCTAGCGGAAGAGGCCCGGCTCGCGGAAGAGGCTCGCCTCGCGGAAGAGGCGCGACTGGCTGAGGAGGCCCGACTCGCAGAAGAGGCTCGCCTCGCGGAAGAGGCCCGGCTCGAAGAAGAGCGTCGCGTCGCTGAGGAAGCCCGACTCGCTGAAGAGGCTCGCCTCGCGGAAGAGGCGCGACTGGCTGAGGAAGCCCGGCTCGCGGAAGAGGCGCGACTGGCTGAGGAGGCTCGGCTCGCGGAAGAGGCGCGACTGGCTGAGGAGGCTCGGCTCGCGGAAGAGGCCCGGCTCGCGGAAGAGGCCCGGCTCGCGGAAGAGGCCCGGCTCGAAGCCGAACGCCTTGCCGAGGAAGAGGCGCGCCTCGCGGAAGAGGCTCGCCTCGAAGAGGAGCGTCGCCTAGCTGAAGAGGCCCTGCTCGCGGAAGAGGCGCGACTGGCTGAGGAGGCCCGGCTCGAAGCCGAACGCCTTGCCGAGGAAGAGGCCCGGCTCGCGGAAGAGGCGCGACTGGCTGAGGAGGCCCGGCTCGCGGAAGAGGCGCGACTGGCGGAAGAGGCTCGCCTCGAAGCGGAGCGTCGCCTAGCGGAAGAGGCCCGGCTCGCAGAAGAGGCCCGACTGGCCGAGGAGGCTCGGCTCGAAGCGGAGCGGTTGGCTGAGGAGGCCCGCCTCGCGGAAGAGACGCGGCTGGCGGAAGAGGCCCGGCTCGAAGAAGAGCGTCGCGTCGCTGAGGAAGCCCGACTCGCTGAAGAGGCTCGCCTCGCGGAAGAGGCCCGGCTCGAAGAAGAGCGTCGCGTCGCTGAGGAAGCCCGACTCGCTGAAGAGGCTCGCCTCGCTGAAGAGGCCCGGCTCGAAGAAGAGCGTCGCGTCGCTGAGGAAGTCCGACTCGCCGAAGAGGCCCGACTCGCGGAAGAGGCTCGCCTCGCTGAAGAGGCCCGAATCGAAGAAGAGCGTCGCGTCGCTGAGGAAGCTCGGCTGGCGGAAGAGGCGCGACTGGCTGAGGAGGCTCGGCTCGAAGCGGAGCGGCTGGCTGAGGAGGCACGCGTCGCGGAAGAGGCCCGGCTCGAAGAAGAACGTCGCCTCGCGGAAGAAGCGCGACTGGCCGAAGAGGCCCGTCTCGCGGAAGAGGCGCGTCTCGCGGAAGAGGCACGTCTCGAAGAAGAAAGTCGCCTTGCGGAAGTGGCTCGGCAGGCCGAAGAGGAGCGCCTCGCCGAAGAGGCCCGCCTGGCCGAAGCCGCGGAGCGCCGCGCGGAAGAGGCCCGCCTCGAAGCCGAGCGTCTGGCCGAAGAAGCGGAGCGCCTCGCCGAGGAAGCCCGCCTCGCGGAAGAAGTGCGCATCGAAGCCGAGCGCCTCGCCGAGGAAGCCCGCCTCGCGGAGGAGCGCCGTCTCGCGGAAGCCGCGCATCTGGCCGCCGAGGCTCGTCGCGCGGAGGAGATCTGGGCCGCCGAAGAAGCCCGTCTCGCCGAGGTCGCTCGCGCCGAGGAAGCCCGCCAGGCCGAAGAAGTCCGTCTCGAAGTCGAGCGTCGCCGCGCGGACGCGGTTCGCCGCGGCAAGGAATCGCGTGCCGCCGAGCAGGCCCGGCAGGCAGAAGAAGCCAGCTTCGCCGACGACGCCCGTCAGCCCGAACCGGCCGCGCCACCCGCCGTCGACATTCCCGAACTCGCGGCCGAGGACGTCGAGGCCCTCACGCTCGAGGTGGGGGACATCCTCCTCACGGAGGTGCCCGCCTCGTCCGCCGAGCCGGACGCCTCCCTCGAAGCGGGCACCCCCGCGCTCGACCTGGCCGGCGGGGATGAAAGCCCCGATGCCCTGCGGCTCGCGCGGCAGAAGGCCCAGGCCGAGCTCGTCCGGGACATGGAGGAGGCCCTCCGCCGCTCGAAGTCGCAGCCGCTGGAGCCGTGGCTCGCCGACGAGCCGCCGCGTTCTTCTCCGCCCTCGCGCACGGAGGACCGCGTCCCCGTCCAGGACGAACCCTGGAGCACCGCGCAGATCTCCCTCAGCGACCCGGCCGGCACCGAGACCGAGCTCCCGCTCCTCGAAGTCGAACCCGAGCCCGAAATCTGGGCCGTCTCCGAGCCACTGCCCGCCCCGCAGCCCTCGCGCGCCGCCGGCCCGCCGGTCCTCCAGCCCGTGGGCGACGACGACGCGGACATCCTGCTGGAAGCCTCGCCCGACGAGGAGGAGGACAGCGACTGGGCCACGCAGGCCCCCGCGCCGTCGCAGGCCCGTTCCGGCGCCGCCGCGCCCAAGGCGGGCGACGAGGACCTCTGGCGCATCGTCTCCTTCGACAAGGACGAAGGCGCCGATACGCTGACCGCCTCCTTCGAGGCCGCGCTGCTCCAGGTGGATTCGCACCTGGAGTCGCTCGTCCGCTCGGATGTCAATCAGCCGAACATCGATTTCGACGAGCCTCCCGTCGAGGCCATTGTCGAAGCGACCATTGAACCGGTAGCACCGGCTTCATCGGGGGCCTTCCCCGGTGACAACTCATGGCCAACTGGCCAGACTGACTGGGACGAGCCGTCCGGAGATTTGGACGACTGGGACTTTGACGAGGACGACGTGGCGGCAGATCCCTCCAACCCCGACGAGGCAGCGAAGCTCCGCCGTCAGCGCCTGTTGCGCCGCGCGATGGAGAACATGGGTGTTCTCGGCGGGCGCACGCCCCCCACGCCCGGCGCCGCGCCCGCTGCTGGCGCCACGCCCGAGCAGGCCGCCGCGCCGGCCCCCTCGGCCCCCGAGACGCCCAAGCCTGATGAGGCCCGCCTCGCCCAGCAGCTCGAACAGCGCTTCGCCGACGTCCAGGCCAAGCGGGACCACTTCTACGTGCTCGGCGTCGCGCAGGACGCCACGCGCGATCAGGTGAAGTCCGCGTTCCTCAGCCTGGCGAAGGTCTTCCACCCGGACCGCCTGCCGCCGTCGCTGCCGCACATGGCGCCGAAGATCACGGCCGTGTTCGAGGCCATCCGCGAGGCCTACGAGGTCCTCTACGACGACGCGCGCCGCAAGACGTACCAGCAGAACCTCCAGGCCCAGCAGGCCCTGCCGAAGCCCCCCGCTTCGACGCCCGCCACCACGGCCCCGGTGCTGCGGCCCCAGGCCCGGCAAGACAGCAACGCGGACGACCTCTACAAGATGGGCGAGGTCTTCTTCCGCAAGCGCGACTTCACGACGGCCTCGGAGCACTACGAGCGCGCCCACGCGCTGGACCCCCGGCCGCTGTACCTGGCCGCTCGGGCCTGGGCCATCTACATGGACCCCGCGCGCAAGGCGGACATGCCCAAGGCCAAGCAGATGATGGCGGACGTCGTCCGGGCTGATCCGAATTGTGATCGCGCGCACTACCAGCTCGGCGTCATCGCCCGCGTCGAAGGGGACATGGACCGCGCCGAGCGCTGCTTCCGCGAGGCCGTGCGCGCCAACCCCAAGCACCTGGAGGCCAATCAGGAGCTGCGGCTCATCGACATGCGCAAGAAGAACCCCCCGAAGAAGGGAGGCTTCTTCCGCTGACGCATCAGGTCTCACCCTGGGTGTGGGTGGTCCACCCAGGCTCGATTCGACTCACCCCCGTACCTGGCACTCGCCGCCTGTCCAGCAGGAGGCCAGCCAGGTTCCCCGGCGGCCCAAGCCATTGACATGCCTCGAAAGCGGGCAGGATGCTCCCGCGTCAGGCTCCCTGGGCCGTCTGCAGTGACGAAAGGCATGGAACGTGGCCAAGCAGCACCTGCTCCTGGTCGATGGTGACGCGAAGAGCCTCCGGGTCATGGAGGTCAGCCTGAAGAAGGCTGGCTTCTCCGTGACGACGGCCATTCACGGCAAGGATGCGCTCGAGAAGGTCCAGATCAGTCCACCGGACCTCGTGCTCGCGGACACGAAGATGCCGGAGATGGACGGCTTCGAGCTGTGCAAGACGCTCAAGTCCGACGAGCGCTTCAAGTTCATCCCGTTCGTCTTCCTGACGAGTCAGAAGTCGGTCGAGTTCAAGGTGCGCGGCCTGGAGCTCGGTGGTGACGACTACCTGACCAAGCCGATCTACATCAAAGAGATCGTCACCCGCGTGAAGATGATCCTCCAGAAGGCGGAGAAGGAGAGGATCGAGAAGCGGGAGACGACGAAGGGCGGCTTCGCCGGCAGCCTCGCCGACATGGGCGTGGTGGACCTGGTGCAGACGTTCGAGATTGGCCGCAAGACGGGCCTCATCAACATCCAGGGCGAGCGCACCGGCACCGTCTACTTCAAGGACGGACGCGTCATCGACGCGGAGCTTGGGCGGCTCAAGGGCGAGAACGCCTTCTACCGGATGCTGAACACCTTCGAGGGTCAGTTCGAGGTGCAGTTCAGCGCGCTCGACCGGACCGAGCGCATCGAAATCTCCACGCAGGGCCTGCTGATGGAGGGCATGCGCCGCCTCGACGAGTGGGGCCGCATGCTCGAGCAGCTGCCGCCGCTCGAGACGGTGTTCGAGATCGACTACCACCAGCTCGCCGACCGCCTGTCGGAGATTCCGGACGAGGTGAACGGCCTGCTGCGGCTCTTCGACGGCAAGCGCGCGTTGAGCCGCGTGGTGGAGGACTCGGACTTCGAGGACCTGGCCGCGCTGGGCATCATCAGCAAGCTGTACTTCGAAGGCCTCATCCGCGAGCTGGGGCACGCGCCGATGGAGCCGGTGCAGAGCAGCAAGCCCGGCATCGAGCAGTGGCTCAACACCGCGCCTCCGGCCAGCGCGGCGGTGGAGCCCGCGCCCGCCGCGCCGGAGAGCCCGCCGCAGCCTGTCCCCGAGGCGGCGGTCCCCGAAGCCCTGCCCGAGCCCGTCGCCGCCGCTCCAGAGCCCGCGCCGCGTCCGATGCCGCAGAGCGTGCTGGCGCCGCCCGCGGGGGTGGAGGAAGAGCCCGCCGCCGAGGAGCCCGCGCCCGCTGCGCCGCAGCAGCCCGCGAACGTGGTCGTCTTCCATCCGCGGCCCAAGCGTCCGGAGTCCCTGGATGGGGAGGACACGGAGGCCACGCAGGATTCGCTGCCGCCCGCGCAGGAGGGCTCGTCCTTCCTGGTGGAGCCGCCGCCGGCGCACCATGCCGTGGACCACGCGCGCCGCAGCCTGCTGCTGGACTGGAGCCGCGTCGACACCGAGGGCATCAACGCGTCGACGACGTGGGGCCCTGGCTCCGGCTGGTCGCATGCGCCGCGCGCGCGCCGTTCGGCCGCCGCGTCCGCGAGCACGGCGTTCAACGAGCCCGCGCAGTCTCCTCGGGCGCCCATCTTCGGTGGCGCGGCCATCGCGCCCAATCCGTTCCCTCCCGTGCCGCCCCCGATGCCCGCGCCGCCGTCGTCCGAGGTGACGCTGGTGAGTGGCAGCGGTTACGTGACGCCGCGGGTGCCTCCCATGGCTCCGGCCCACGCCGACGCCGAGCCCATTCCCCTGGCCGAGGAAGTGCCCGCCACGCCTCAGCTCGCGCTGCCGCCCTATCCAGGGCACGGCGTCCCTGAGCTGGCCGCTGAGCCGCCCACGCCGAGCGCGCCGCTGGCCAGCATCGTCGAGTCGGCCGTGGAGCCCGTCTCGCCGACGTCCGGCGTCGACGCCACGAACGGGGCGGCTGGAGCCACGTCCGCTGGGGCTCCGAGTCCCGCCGACACCGCGTCGGGCGCGTCCGTGAATCCGGCTGGCGCCTCGCCGGCGGGTTCTTCGAGCCCGGCTGGCACCGCGTCGGGTGCGTCCGCGAGTCCTGCGGGTACTGCGTCGACGGGGCCTGCGAATCCGGCTGGCACCGCATCCTCGAGCCCGGCGGGGGCAGGCGCATCCGTCACACCCCCGGGCACCTCGCCGGGTGCGTCCACGAATCCTGCCGGCGGCGCACAGGCCTCTTCCTCGAAACCCGCGCAAGCCACTGCGAGCGCGTCCTCGACGTCGTCTCCGTCCGCCCAAAACGACGCGCCCCGTCCGAAGCGCACGGGACTCATCATCGGCGCGGCGGTGGCGCTCATCGGCGCCGTCGCGGCCGTCGTCGTCGGAACGAGGGGCGGTGCCTCTGGAGAGGTCCCACCGCCGAAGCCGCCGCCCGTGGTGGAGTCGAAGCAGCCGGCCAACACCGGGACCCCGGAGACGCCGCCCGAGGCCGCGCCGCCGGAGGCCAACGCCAAGGCCCCCGAGACGCCCCCGGAGCCTCCTCCGTCCGCCACGCCGGATTCAGGCGTCGCGGTCGCCGAAGCGCCCAAGCCTCCCGAGAACACGCCCCCCGAGGCCACGCCGACGCCGGAGACGCCCGCCGCGCCCTCGGTGGACCCGGAGGTGGAGTTCGCCACGTTGATCAAGCAGTCGAGGGCGGCCATCGTCGGTCAGCGCTTCCGCTCCGCGGCGGGCGGCTTCCGCAAGGCGCTGGCCATCAAGCCGACGGACACGGAGGCGAAGGCGGGCCTGGGCATCGCCCTGGTCAACGGCTTCACGTCCGACGCGGCCTACCGTGAAGCGGCCAAGCTGCTCCAGGAGGTCGTCAAGGAGGAGGCCACCAACGCCCGGGCCTGGATTTCGCTCGGCATGGCGCTGCAGTTCACGGGTAAGAATTCCCAGGCGGCCGAGGCCTACAAGCAGTACTTGTTGCTGGAACCCACGGGGTCCTCCGCCGAAGAGGTCCGCACGTTGCTCAGGGGGCTGGGCAACTGAGCGGGTGGCGGTCCCACTTCCCCTCAATGGCCCCGAGAAGTGAGCCGCCTTGCTCGTCCTTGGACTGGAAACCTCGTGTGATGAGACCGCCGCCGCCGTCGTGGAGGATGGCCGCCGCGTGTTGTCGGATGTCGTCTCCACGCAGGTGGACATCCACAGGCGGTGGGGTGGGGTGGTGCCGGAGTTGGCCAGCCGCAACCACATCGTCCAGGTGCTCCCCGTCGTCCACGAGGCCCTGACGCGGGCGAACAAGACGCTCGACGACGTGGACCTCATCGCCGTCACCTCGGGCCCCGGCCTCATCGGCGCGCTGCTCGTGGGCGTGCAGGTGGCCAAGGGCCTGAGCCTGGCGACCGGCAAGCCCTTCGTGGGCGCCAACCACCTGGAGGGCCACCTGCTGGCCATCCGGCTGCTGGAGGTGGCGCCGGAGCCGCCGTTCCTCGGGCTCGTCGTCTCGGGCGGGCACACCAGCCTCTACGAGGTGCAGGCCTACGGCCAGTACCGGCTGGTGGGCAGCACGCGCGACGACGCGGCTGGCGAGGCCTACGACAAGACGGCGCGCATCCTCGGGCTGCCGTACCCCGGCGGTCTGCCCATCGACCAGCTCGCGCAGAAGGGGAACCCGGAGGCCATCCGCTTCCCGCGCGCGCTGCCCGGCGACAACTTCGACGTGTCCTTCTCCGGGCTGAAGACGGCGGTGCTGCACCACGTGCAGAAGCACGGCGTGCCCCAGGGCCAGGCGCTGGCGGACCTTTGCGCGTCCTTCCAGGAGGCCGTGGCGGACGTGCTGTCCAAGAAGCTGGTGGCCGCCGCGCGCCGGCTGGGCCACAAGCAGCTCGTGATTTGCGGCGGCGTGGCGGCGAACTCGCGGCTGCGCGCGCTCTGCCAGGCCCGGGCCGAGGAGCGCGGGCTGAACATGTTCCTGCCCCCGGTGCGGCTGTGCACGGACAATGGGGCGATGATCGCGGTGGCGGGGTATGAGGCGTACCGCCGCGGCCTGCGCGGAGATTTCCGCCTCGCCGCCGACCCGGCCTGGCGCATGTAGAGGGAGCAGACGGGTGGAATCGCCAAGAGACATCCTCAAGCGGCATGGCCTGCGCGCCAAGTACAGCTGGGGACAGAACTTCCTCGGAGACGAGGACGCGCTGGAGGCCATCGCGGACGCGTTGACCCTCCGCGCCGACGAGCCGGTGGTGGAGCTGGGACCGGGCCTGGGACACCTCACGCGCTTCCTGGCCGCCACGGGCGCCCGCGTCACCGCCGTGGAGCGGGACCGGGACATGGTGATGGTCCTGGAGAAGGAGGCCATCCCCGGCGTGCGCGTGGTGTCCGGCAACGCCGCCACGGTGGACTTCGCCCAGGTGGCGGGCGCGCCCGACGTCGCGGTGGCGGGCAACCTCCCGTACCACCTCACCAGCCCCATCCTCTTCCGCGTCCTGGAGCAGCGCGCCCACGTGTCGCGCGCCGTCTTCACGCTGCAGAAGGAAGTGGTGGAGCGGCTCGCCGCCGAGCCCGGCAACCGGGATTACGGCCTGCTCACGGTGCTGCTCGGCATGCACTACGACGCGGAGAACGTCCTCACGCTGGAGGCGTGGCGCTTCCACCCGCCGCCGAAGGTGGACTCTGCGGTGCTGCGGCTCACGCGCCGCAAGGCGCCTCGCGCGCCCATCATCGACGAGGCCCGGTTCACGCGGGTGGTGAAGGCGTCCTTCGCGCACCGGCGCAAGACGCTGCTCAACTCCATCAAGTCGGACCCGACGCTGGGCACGCAGGACGTGCTGCTCGCGGCCCTGGAGACGGCCGGGGTGGATCCGCAGCGCCGCGCGGAGACCTTGTCCGTGGAGGAGTTCGCGGCCATCGAGCGCGCGCTGGGGCCGGTGACGGCGCCCCCCGCGGCGTAGGCGCTACCGCGCGCGCATTCCCAGCGCCTGGAGCAGGCCGCCTTGCTGCTCCAGGTAGGCGAAGAACTCGGCCTCGGGGATGCGCATGCGGGCGAGCACGCCCCGGAGGATGTCCTCCACGGTGCCGTCCTGCCGCCGCTTCAGCTCCATGGCCGTCTTGAGCAGGACCACGCCGTAGAGCGGATCCGGCTCCAAGGGAGGTGTGGGCGCGCGCTGGGCGGTGGGCGTGCTCTGGCGAGCCTCTTCCAGCCGCACCACTGTCTTCGCCCGCTGTCTGCCACTCATGTCCGGAGAACGCCCCGCGCACACACCAAGAAGTCGCGCGGACCGTAGGGGATGCGTCCCGGAGCGTCAAGGGACGCCCGCCGCCGTGGAAAATTGCCGGATTCCAGCGGCCGTGTTGTGTTATCCGCCCGCGTGCGTGGCCGCGCCTTCGCGCGAAGTCTCGCGCGCGCGGTCTCAACGCGCATTCCGCGGGCGGGAGGCCTCGGGCGGATGGACTACCGGTATATCGTGGTGGAAGGGCCCATTGGCGTGGGCAAGACGAGCCTCTCCAACATCCTCGCGGAGCGTTTGTCGGGCCGCCGCGTCCTCGAGGTGGTGGAGGAGAATCCCTTCCTCTCCAACTTCTACACGGACCGGCAGAAGTTCGGGTTCCAGACGCAGATCTTCTTCCTGCTCTCGCGCTTTCGGCAGCAGCAGGAACTGTTCCAGCAGGACTTGTTCAGCTCGATGACGGTCAGCGACTACCTGTTCGCCAAGGACCGCATCTTCGCGCACCTCAACCTGGACGCGCACGAGCTGGCCCTCTACGAGCGCGTCTTCGAGGCGCTCGGGCCCCGCGTGGCCAAGCCCGACCTGGTCATCTACCTCCAGGCCCGCCTGGACGTGCTCCTGCACCGCATCAAGAAGCGCGGCCGGGAGTTCGAGCGCAAGTTCGACTCCACGTACCTGGAGGGGCTCGTCCACTCCTACAACAACTTCTTCTTCCACTACACGGACACCCCGCTCCTCGTGGTGGACACCTCGGACATCGACTTCGTGAATGTCGAGGCAGACAGGGAAGACCTGCTTGCCACCATCCGGAAGGCGAAGCCGGGCACCCAGCATTACGTTCCGAAGGCATCCCGCCGGGGCTGAAAGCCAGGCTCCTGGTGGGACGCCCGCCTTCAATGCCCCCACGGCAGGCCCGGGGGCGTTAGAGTGCGGTGGCGTGTCCTGAGCTCCCGGCGATCCCCAGCGGACGGCGAGGCGCGAATGGACACGTCAGGCCGTTCCACCCGTAGCCATAGGAGGTGAACCGTGAAGGACAAGGTCACCATCCACACGCTGAAGCGCTTCAAGCAGATCGGTCAGAAGATCTGCATGGTCACCGCCTACGACGCCACGTTCGCCCACATCCTCGAAGGAGCGGGCGCGGATGTGCTCCTCGTGGGTGACTCGCTGGGCATGGTCATCCAGGGGCACGACTCCACGTTGCCGGTGACCATGGACCAGATGGTCTACCACACGGCGGCGGTCGCCCGGGGCGCGCGCAGGGCGCACGTCGTCGCGGACCTGCCCTTCATGAGCTACCAGGTGTCGACCCAGGACGCGGTCCGCAACGCGGGCCGGCTGGTGGCGGAGGGCGGCGCGGGCAGCATCAAGCTGGAGGGCGGCGCGGAGTTCGCGGACACGGTGCGCGCCATCGTTCGCGCGAGCATCCCCGTGATGGGGCACCTGGGGCTGACGCCGCAGTCCGTCCACAAGATGGGCGGTTATGTCGTGCAGGGCCGCGGTGAGGACCAGGCGCGCCAGATTCTGGACGATGCGCTGGCGCTGGAGCAGGCCGGGGCCTACGCGCTGGTGCTCGAAGGCGTGCCCATGGACCTGGCCCGCACGGTGACGCAGAGCCTGTCCATCCCCACCATCGGCATTGGCGCCGGCGTGGACTGTGATGGCCAGGTGCTCGTCTGCTACGACCTGCTGGGGATGAACCCGGACTTCAAGCCCAAGTTCGTCAAGCGCTACGCCGACCTCCACGGCTCGATTACGGAGGCCGCGGGCGCCTACTTCGCCGAGGTCCGCAAGGGCGCGTTCCCGGACGAAGAGCACTCCTTCAAGGCGAACAAGAACATCCGGCTGGCGGCGGGGGCTCCGGCTCCGGCGGCCCGGGTGGAACCGTCCGCGCCCTCCGAGGGTGGCGAGAAGCTGGGCCCCGTCTACGGGAGACCCGCCTAGTCATGGCTCCCGCCGTCCTGAAGACCATCGCGGACGTGAAGGACTGGACGGCGGGGCTGCGCCGGGAGGGGCACCGGCTCGCGCTGGTGCCCACCATGGGCTACCTGCACGAAGGTCACCTCTCGCTGATTCGCGAGGGCCGCCGCCGCGCCGACGCGGTGGCCGTGTCCATCTTCGTGAACCCCACGCAGTTCGGGCCGCGCGAGGACCTGTCGCGCTACCCCCGTGACTTCGAGGGCGACGTGGCCAAGTGTATCGGCGCGGGCGCGCAGGTCATCTTCGCGCCCGAGGGCCCCGGGGTGATGTATCCGCCGGGCTATCAGACGTACGTGGAGGTGACGGAGGTCAGCCAGGGGATGTGCGGTGCCCGGCGGCCGGGTCACTTCCGTGGGGTGGCCACCATCGTCACCCAGCTCTTGAGCCTCTTCCGCCCGGACGTCGCGCTCTTCGGCGAGAAGGACTACCAGCAGCTCCAGGTCATCCGGGCGCTCAACCGCGACCTGCACCTGGGCGCCGACATCGTCGGCATGCCCACCGTGCGCGAGGCGGACGGCCTGGCGATGAGCAGCCGGAATGCCTACCTGTCCCCCGAGGAGCGGCAGCGAGCGCTGGCCCTCTCGCGGGGGCTGCGGGCCGCCCAGGCGCTGCTGCGCGAGGGCACGCGGGAGGCAGGGGCCCTGGTCGGGGCCGTCCGGCGCGAATTGGAAGCGGCGGGGCTTCGGGAAGACTACGTGGAACTGGTGGATGCGGAGCGGTTGACGCCCCTGGCCTCGGTGGAGCGTGGGCAGCTTGCCCGGTTGCTCGTCGCGGCCTTCAGTGGCACGACGCGCCTCATCGACAACATGCCATTGGGTGGTGAGGAGAACGCGGGACCCGTATGACATCCGGAGGGAAGGCGAAGGGAGTGGGCAGCGAGCCCGGCGTGAAGGTCATCGCGGAAAACCGCCGTGCGCGCTTCGACTACACGGTCGACGAGAAGCTCGAGGCGGGGCTGGCGCTCACCGGAAGCGAGGTGAAGTCACTGCGAGACGGAATCGCCAATCTGTCGGATGCCTACGCGCTCCCCAAGGGGGACGAGATGTTCCTGCACAACGCGAACATCGGCTCCTACAAGGCGGCGAGCTTCTTCGACCACCTTCCCACCCGGAGCCGCAAGTTGTTGCTGCACCGAGGAGAAATCGACCGTTGGGCGGCGAAGGTGCGTGAGCGGGGTTATTCGATCATCCCGCTTGTGCTGTACTTCAGAAAAGGGCGTGCCAAGGTGGAGCTGGGGCTCTGCCGGGGCAAGACGCACGAGGACCGGCGCCACGACATCAAGGAGCGGGAGACGAAGCGGGAGATGGACCGGGCGATGCGCCGACGTTGAGAGGGGCGCCCGAAGTTCTTTCGCCGTACACCGATGGACGAAAAGAAGGTTCTCGACAAGAAGGAGCGGCTGCTGGCCGCGCTCGACCAGGGCATGGTGATGATCCACCTGGACGCGCGTCGTCCCGGCGTGCTCGTCCCAGCCTCCGTCAAGACGGAGGCCCACCTGCGCCTCAATCTCTCGTACCGGTTCGATCCACCGGACCTGACGGTGGGGGAGTGGGGCGTGCGCTCCACGCTGAGCTTCTCGGGCTCGCGCTTCACCATCGCGGTGCCGTGGTCGGCGTTGTTCGCCATCGCCAGCCACGTGACGAAGGAGTTCTGGATGTATCCGGAGGACATGCCGCCGGAGCTGCTCCAGCAGACCGCCGCGTCGCGTCCGGCCCAGCCGCTGCCCGTGGCCCCGGCGCCCGGCGCCGCGGAGCGTCCGCGCACCTTCCTGCGCGAGGTGCAGGGCGAGCGGCGTGACGAACCACCTGCCGAGGTCCCGCCGCCCACGGACGGACCGCCGGACGAGCCATCGCCGCCGCGTCGCGGGCACCTGCGCCTGGTGAAGTAGGGCGCGGACTCCGCGCGGCGTTTCATCTCGACGTGCTGCCCCCGGCCGGATTCTCACAGCCGTGCCGGGGCGTGCGGTGCGTCTGGCGAAGTGAGGCGCTTCGCCTCGACGTGCTGCGCCCGGCCTCCGCATCCGTGCCGGGGCGTGCTGCGCGCATTCAGCGCTTCAGCTTCACCTCGAGGTTCGCGTTCGCGCCGCCCGTGAACGTCCCCTTCCACGTGCGGTAGCCCTTGAGGCGCACCTGGACGGGGACGCGCCCCGCCGGGAAGCGGTTGTCGATTCGCAGCGGCGTCGTCCCGAGCTCCGAGTCATCCACCCAGACGGCCGCGCCCGGAGGCTGACTCGAGACGGTGAGCGTCGGCGTCGACAGTCGAAGCCCCGTCGCTGAAAGCACCTGGATGAGCAGGGTGGAGCGCTGGGGCCAGAGCCAGACGCCCACCGCGAGCACGCCCAGCGCGACGACCAACCCCACGACGCGCTTGCGCCGCTGGCGTTTGAGCCGGACCGCGTCGTCGGGCCAGTCGCTGTCGGGGGGCAACTCCCGCTCCGCGAGCTCCAGCGCGTCCGCATCCGTCTGAAGCACGCTCTTCATGCCCGCGGTGGAGAACGACTGGGGCACGCTCTCCGCGAGCGACTGCTGCGGCGAGAGTTCCAGGCGAGACGACGGCCCGGCGCGGGAGGCTCCCGCAGGCGCCATCGGCATCGTGGGAAGCGCCGGCTCACCCGGTGCATCGGGGCTCCGCCCCGGCGCCGAGCAGTGGGCGCACGGAACCCCCGGCCCAGGGAGCACGTGGTTGCACCGCGCGCACCGATGCACCATGCGCCCGCTGCTGCTGAGGGCGGCGCCGCCCGGAAGGGTGAGGGGCGCGTGCTCCAGCTCCGCGTGGGACGGCTCACCCTTGGAGGGCCGCGTGTGCAAAGCGGGGCCGGACGCCTCCGCCTGTTCTCGCAGCGTCGGCGGCAAGCCCAGCTCGCGCATGAACGCGGCCAGCGTCTGCGACGTCGACGGCAGCCCCGACTGCGCGAGCCACCGTGCGAAGCCATCACTCAGCGACTCGGGGGAGTGGAACCGCGCTCCCGGTTCCTGCGCCAGCATGCGGACCATCGCGCCCGCCAGCGGTCCGGGCACGTCCCGAGGTGGCGCCACCGGGCGCGTCAGAATCGCGTAGGCCACCGCGCTCGCGTCCTGCTCGCCGTGGAACGGGTGCCGCCCCGTGAGCAGCTCATGGAGCACGATGCCCAGGGAGAACTGGTCGCTCGCGGCGGTCGCGGGCTCGCCGCGCAGCACCTCGGGGGCGCTGTAGGCCTCCTTCCCGCGAAAGATGCCGGGCGCGGTGTGCGCGGGGCCGGCCATCCGGGCGATGCCGAAGTCCGTCAGCTTCACCTCACCCTCGCGCGACACGAGGATGTTGGAAGGGGAGACGTCCCGGTGGGCCATCATCACCGGCCGGCCGTCATGCACCTTCCGATACGCGTGCCCGAGCCCCGTCAGGCACTGGTGGACGATGAACGCGGCCAGGTGCGGCGGGAAGCGGATGCCCCGGTGCGCGGCCGTGGCGAGCAGCACGCCCAGGTCCCATCCGTCCACCAGCTCCATCACCAGGAAGAGCCCCTCGGGGCCCTGGCCGACGTCGTGAACGGTGGCGATGTTCTGGTGCTGCAGCAGCGTGGACAGCCGCGCCTCGGCCAGGAACATGCGCGCGATGTCGGGGTCGCGCGCGAGGTGGGGCAACACGCGCTTGATGGCCACCGGGCGCTCGAAGCCCTCCGCGCCGCGCGCCACCCCGAGGAACAGCTCCGCCATGCCTCCCGAGGCCAGGGGCCGGATGAGCCGGTAGCGTTCGTTCACGGACCCTCCAGGCCGGGGTGGTCCTCACCCGTTCTCAGGTGGCGGGTTGGGTGACGTCGCGCAGCAACTTCCAGGGGTAGATGCCGGTGGTGTGGCCGTCGCTGAAGTTGAAGGCCAGCGCGTAGTTGCCCACGGGCTGCACCTGCTGGATGCGAAGGTCGGCGGGGACCTTGGCCTGGTCCAGCGTCCGCTTGTTCGTCCACTCGTCCACGCAGGCGGCGCAGGGGCACTGCTGACGCAGCACCTGCGCGGTGGCGCCCGACTTCACGCCGTCGTCCCACGTCAGGTCCAGGCGGCCGCCGTCCGAGGACAGGCGTGCATCCGTCGCGGTGACGGCTTGGGGGGCGGGCTTGATGCGGTCCCAGAAGCTCAACGTTTCACCTTCCAGCGTCTCAACAGTCCGGCGTCCTCCCTACCATCCTTCGGGCATCAGGAGGCGAGCTTCACGGGCAGCCGGTGGCCTTCCAGCCGGACGCCCTGCTTCGCCAGCACCTGCTTCAGGGCCTGGACGACCTTGGGGTCCAACTGCGCGCCGCAGAGGTTGTCCAGGATTTCCATCGCCTTCTCCAGCGGCATGGCCTTCTGGTACGGGCGGGTGGAGGTGCAGGCGTCGAAGGTGTCCGCGCACGCCACGATGCGGGCCAGCAGGGGGATGTCCTCGCCCTTGAGCTTGTCCGGGTATCCGGTGCCGTCCCAGCGCTCGTGGTGATGGCGGACGCAGGCGCGCACCGCGCCCAGGAAGCTCACCGGACCGATGATGGCGTCCCCAATGGCGGGGTGCTCGCGCATGATGGCCATCTCCTGGTCCGTGAGCTTCGTCTGCTTGCAGAGGATGGACTCCACGATGCCAATCTTCCCGATGTCGTGGAGGATGCCGCCGTATTGCAGCTGCCGCAGCTCGCGCTCGGTGAGGTTCAGCTCGCGGCCAATCTGCACGGACACGTCGCCCACGCGCTGGCTGTGACCTCGCGTGTACGCGTCCTTGGAGTCGATGGAGTTCGCCAGCGCGACGATGGTCTCCAGGTAGCCCTTCTCCAGGCTCTCGTAGAGGCCTCGGTTCTCCATGTCGTACGCGAGCAGCTGCTTGCTCATGTAGTTGAACGTCTGGGCCAGCTCGCCCAGCTCGTTCTTCTGCGGGATGTCCACCTCGACGCCGAACTTGCCGTGCGCCAGCTCCAGCGCGCCGCTGATGAACCCCTTGAGCGGCCGGGTGAGGTTCCGGGAGAACAGCGCCGCCAGCACCACGGCCACCAGGATGGCGGCGCCCAGGCCCAGCAGGATGCGCTGCTCCATGGTGTCCACCTGGCGGTAGGCGTGCTCCACGGGCTGCTCGGAGACGATGGCCCAGCCCAGCACGGGCAGCGCCGTGTACGCGGCGACCACCGCGTCCCGGCCCTCGCCGAAGTTGCCGACGTGGAACAGCTCCATGTCCGGCTTGCCCTCGAGCTGCTGGCGCACGTGCGCCACGGGGCCGCGCTTCGACAGGTCCTCGCCCAGGCCCGCGATGCCGCCGCCTCCCGCGACGAGGTGCCCGCGCCGGTCCGCCAGGTACGCGAAGCCGGTGCTGCCCACGCGCTCCTGCTCCAGCATGTTCCGCAGGTCCGCCAAAGACAGGTCCGCCGCGACATAGCCCCGGACGGGCTCGCCCACGGGGAAGGCCAGCGTCAGCACGGGCTCGCCGCCGCTGGAGTCCTTCACCACGTCCGCGTAGCGCACGCCCTCGATGCCTGGGAGCAGCGCCCGCGCGCGCTCCTCATGGCCGGCCAGGGCGGTGGGGGGCACGTCGTGCTTGGAGAAGGCCTGCAACCCCGGCAGCCGCTTGCCCTCCGCGTCGAACACGGTGAGCGCCAGCACCTCCCGCCGCTGGTTGAGCACCGAGGCCAGGTGCGTCTGCTGCGCCTCCAGCGGCAGGCCGAAGAAGCCCGGGATGCGGGCGAGGCCCACCACGGCGTCGGTGGGCTCGCCCAGGAAGATTTCGGCCTTGAGGCGCAGCTGCTTCACGCGCTCCTGCGCCAGCTCTTGCGCGTCGCGCACCAGCAGCTCGCGCGTGTGGGAGACGGAGAGCCAGCCCACCATCAACGTGGGGACGACGCCCACGACCAACATCAAGAGGAGGATGGCTTTGAACAGGCGCACGGTGTGGCTCCTCCAGGGGTTACTGCCACTGCCCCTTCTTCACCTCGAGCTTGAGCCGCTCGGGCACCAGCTCGAAGTGGCGCGGCGCGCTGGGCTCGGAGCGGCCCACGGCCCCCTGCGCGCGCACCGTCCATCGGTAGCGCCCCGCGGGGAGGACGGGCAACTTCGCCTCCAGGGCGGTGACAGTCTGGGTGAAGACGGCGCGTTGCTCCTGCTCGCGCGACACCTCCACTTCGTAACGCTCGGCGCCGGACACCGCCGCCCAGGTCAGCTTCACCGGACCCAGGTGGCCGTCGCCGTCGGGACGCCGCTTCAGCTTCGCGGCGTTCTCGGGCTGCGCCGGGGCGGGCGCCACCAGCAGCGGCGTGGGCGCCGGGGGAGGGCGGCCCTTCTCCACGCGGACGGACTCACCCTTCGCGACGGGCTGCGTGACACCCTCCGCCTCCACGCGGACGGGCGGGCCCTGCTTCACGGTCACGGTGGTGTTGTCGCCGCTGTCGCCCACCTCCACGGAGAACGCGGAGGACTGCGGCGCGCGGGCCGCCGTCACCAGCTTTCCCGCGGCATTGGCCGCCGCGGACGCCTGGGCGTACCGGGCGCCGCGGAAGTGCGTCTCCGCGTCCTGGAGGTGCGCCGAGGCCTCCGGCGGCACGTTCGAATCCCTGGCGCTGGCCAGCAGCGTGCGCGCTGTCTCCATCGCCTTCTGCGCCAGCACGCGCTCGTGGCCCGGAACCTTCAGCCGGGTCCCCGCGGCCACCACCTCCGAGGACAACCCGTTGAGCGACTGGAGCTCCTCCGCCGCCTTCGCGTCGCCCAGGGTGCGCTCGGCCACCTGGCGCAGCGACTCGTTCGGGCCCACCACCACCACGGTGTCCGGAGGCGCCGCGCCCAGCCAGGTCAGAAGCAGGAGCGCCGCCTTCATTGGAAGACAATCTCCCTGCCTGCATGGACGGTGGCGGACGGCGTGGTGACGGAGAGGGACTGGGTCGCGGGCTTCTCCAACTCCGCGTCGATGCGGCCCCGCAGCACCGTGAGGTCCGTGCGCTGCAGCCCGGGGCGCGGGCGCGTCTCCGCGATGCTGATGAGCGAGTCCCCGCCCAGGTGCACCGTGCTGCCGTTGGCGGAGAAGACGATGTCGGTGCCGGCGCCCGCCTCGGTGCGGACCTTGTCGTTCTCGAAGAGGGGCTGGCCCTCTCGCGCGGGGCTCCACTCATCCGCCGCGGCGCGCTTGATTTGGACCCCTCCCTTGATGGTGCGCAGGTGGGCGCGGAGCGTGGCCACGGGCGTTGGTGTCGCCGCGTCGGGCGCGGACGGGCGCTCGTCGGCGGTGCAGCCGGCGGGGAGGGCCGAAAGCGCGAGCACAAGCAGCATGGGTGACCAGCGTCGTCCGTTCACGAGTGAGGTTCCGGGGGGCCCGAAGTGTATCGAAGGTGGGCCCGAGGGGAACGCGCTCGGGCACGCGCACGCTAGTCCAAACGGCGGTGCTCCAGGCAGGGGAGATTGCGGCGAATCCGGGTTTGCAACTCTGGGTCCACCGGCGCCAGGGCCAGGCCCTCACCTTCGGAGGCCCGCGCCGTCACCAGCCCCCAGGGGTCCACCACCAGGGCGTGGCCATAGGTGAGCCGGTTGGCGGAGTGCCGTCCGCCCTGCGCGGGCGCCAGCACGTACGCCTGATTTTCGATGGCGCGCGCCCGCAGGAGCACCTCCCAGTGGTCCTTGCCCGTCATCAAGGTGAAGGCCGCGGGGACCGCCAGCAGGGTGGCGTGGTCCTTCGCCAGCCGTCGGTACAGCTCCGGGAAACGCAGGTCGTAGCAGACGGACAGCCCCAGCCGCCCCACCTCTGTATCCGCCGCGACCACCTCCGTGCCCGGCGCCACCGCTGCGGACTCGTGGTAGGTGGCACCATCTCCCACATCCACGTCGAAGAGGTGGATCTTCCGGTAGACGGCGAGCCGCTCGCCCCCGGGGCCGAAGAGGACGCTGGTGTTGTAGAGGCGGCCGCCCGGTGCGCCTGCTTCGAGCACGCTGCCGGCCAGCACCGTCACCTTCAGCTCCCGGGCCAGGCTGGCCATCCGGGACAACGTCGGGCCGTCGAGTCCCTCGGCGGCGTCCTGGCGCTCGGGCTCGGGGCCCATCCAGGAGAAGTTCTCGGGGAGGCCCACGAGCCTGGCGCCCAATCCCGCGGCCCGCCGGACGAGCCGGGTGGCGGACTCCAGGTTGTGCGCCTTGTCGGCGGTGGACACCATCTGCGCGGCGGCGATGAGGTGCATGGGCGCGTTATAACTCCCGCTGAAGCTCGGAACCCCTGGGAATTCCTCGCGCTGCTGGGCGGGTTTCACCGGGAGCAGGAGGGTGCGTCCTTCCTTTACACCCCGACGGGGCGTGTGCTACGGACGCCCCCGACATTTTTCGATGATGCACTTCGAAAAGTGGGCCCCGTGCCCGCTTTTCGTGTTTTTGGAGACTGGTTTCCCGGTTATGTCGGAGAAGAACCTCAAGCAGACGGTGGAGGAGCGGGCCTTGGCCCTGCTCGAGCCCATTGTCGCGGGTGAAGGCCTGGAGCTCGTGGACCTGGAATTCCTCCGGGAGCGCGAGGGCTGGGTTCTCCGTTTGTTCATCGACAAGCCGGGTGGCCGCGTGGGGCTGGACGAGTGCACCCAGGTGTCGCGAGCGGTGGATCCATCGCTCGACGTGGAGGACTTCATCCCCCACGAGTACAGCCTGGAGGTCTCCAGCCCCGGAGTGGACCGGCCGTTGAGGAAGCCGGGGCACTTCGAGCGGGTGAAGGGTCAGAAGGTGAAGGTGAAGACGTTCGGCCCGGTGGGAGAGCCCCCGCGCAAGAACTTCACCGGCACGCTGACCGAGGTGGCGGGCGACGGGATCGCGGTGGAGGTGGAAGGTGCCGGAACCTTCCACATCCTGTTCAAGGACATCGCCAAGGCGAATCTGGAGTTTCAGTTCTAGACGCCGACATACAGGGTGCCCCTCCGTGCGAGGGCGCCCGTGGACCCTTTTAGGAGAAGACCATGCCCACGCAGCAAGCCAACCCGAGCGTCAACCTCAACCTCGTCCTGGACCAGGTCGCCAAGGACAAGGGCATCGACCGGGCTGTGCTGATTGCCACCCTCGAGGACGCGATGAAGACCGCGGCCAAGAAGCACTTTGGCCAGGACCGCGAGCTCGAGGCGAAGTACGACCCGGACAAGGGCGTTGTGGAGCTGTTCCAGGCCATCACCGTGGTGGAGGAGATCGTCGATCCGGTCCAGGCCGTGAATCAGATCTCCCTGGTCGAGGCCCACAAGAAGGGCATGGAAGTGGAGCCGGGCGACGAGCTCGTGTTCCAGATCTTCTACCGGGACGAGGACGCCGCCGAGGCCAAGGCGCAGGACGACCAGTACGGCGACATCCTCCGCCTGAAGACCTTCCGCCGCGGCTTCGGCCGCATCGCCGCGCAGACGGCCAAGCAGGTCATCCTGCAGCGCACGCGCGACGCCGAGCGCGAGAACGTCTTCAACGAGTACCGCGACCGCAAGAACGAGATCGTCACTGGCATCGCCCGCCGGTTCGAGCGCGGCAACATCATCGTGGACCTGGGCCGCGCCGAGGCCGTGCTGCCGGTGCGCGAGCAGGTCCCGCGCGAGACCTACCGCCCCGGTGACCGCGTCCAGGCCTACGTGCTGGACGTGCTCCGTGAGTCCAAGGGGCCGCAGATCGTCCTCAGCCGCGCGTCCGTCAACCTGCTCACCAAGCTGTTCGAGATGGAGGTGCCCGAAATCGCCGAGGGCATCGTCGTCATCGAGGCGGCGGCGCGTGAGCCGGGTGGCCGCGCGAAGATCGCCGTGTCCAGCCGGGACTCGGACGTGGACCCGGTGGGCGCCTGCGTCGGCATGAAGGGCAGCCGCGTGCAGGCGGTGGTGCAGGAGCTGCGCGGCGAGAAGATCGACATCGTCCCGTTCGACGAGGACCCGGCCCGGTTCGTGTGCTCGGCCCTGGCCCCGGCGGAGGTCAGCCGCGTCATCATCGACGAGGCCAACCACGCCATGGAGCTCATCGTCCCGGACGACCAGCTCAGCCTGGCCATCGGCCGCCGCGGCCAGAACGTCCGCCTGGCCGCCCAGCTGACCGGCTGGAAGCTGGACATCAACAGCGAGAGCCGGGTTCGCGAGCTGCGCGAGTTCGCCAACCGCTCGCTGGGCTCGCTGCCTGGCGTCAACGAGATGCTGGTGGAGACGCTCTACGCCCACGGCTTCCGCCAGGCCCGGGACATCGCCGAGGCCAACGCGGAGATGCTGGCCCAGCTGCCGGGCATCGACCCGGCCCGCATCCCCTCCATGCAGGAGGCCGCCCGGACCCGGATGGTCGAGGATCAGGCGGAACTGTCCCGCATGGATTATGAAAGGGAGCAGGCCCGCATCGCGGAGGCCCGCCGGCACCCGGACGAGCTCAGCCAGCCCGAGCGCATGGCCCGTGTCCGGGGCGTCGGTGAGAAGACCATCGAGCAGCTCATCCTCGCCGGGTATCGCACGGTGGAGGACATCGCCAACGAGAAGGACCTGGCGAAGCTGGGCGATGTTCCGGGCGTGGGTATCAAGAAGGCCCGCCAGCTGAAGAGCGCGGCGGAAAACTACCTGGTGGAGGAAGCCAAGCTGCGCGCGGAGCTGAATGCCGAGCGCGGCGCGACGGCGGCGACGTTTGAGGGTGGCGCGGAAGCCACCAAGTCGCCGTAAGCTAGGCAAGGGAGGGGACGTGCGGCGCCCGGCTCGCCGGCCTGTGCCGGATGCGCAGAATACGGAGTCAGGCCCGGTCCGGACGTGCGTCGGATGCGGGTCGCGGCGGCCACAGATGGAGCTCACCCGGTTCGCGGTCGGCGCGGGGGGCGCCATCGAGGTCGACAGGAAGAGGCGGCTGCCAGGACGGGGCGCCTACCTGTGCGGTGCCGGTTGTCTGACGGCGGCGCTGAAGCGGAAGGCGTTTGGTAGGGCCTTTCGCGGAAAGGCGGGCCAGGTTGACCCGTCGCAGCTCGGACAGGCATGGGAGCCGGGGGTCGGTGAGCGGAGGGGTGCGGGGGGGAGTGGGTGTTAGTCACCACTCGCACACATTTTCGGGTTTGGACTAGGGTGCTGCGCCCCGGAGTCGGCGGAGCAGAAGGCCATCAAGGGCAATATGTCGAAGAAGCGCGTCCACGAAATCGCCAAGGAACTCAAGAGCCACGGGATTGAGCTCGACAACAAGGAGGTCGTCACCGAGCTGTCGAGCCTCGGTTACGACGTCAAGAGCCACTCGTCGTCTCTCGATGACGACCAGGCGACCGCTGCCGTCCAGAAGATTCTGGACAAGCGCAAGCCGAAGCAGGCCACGCCGCCCGTGACGGCGAAGGGCTTCGTCGTGCGCCGCAAGGTGGGTCCGCCCGCCGGTGCGTCGGCGGACAGCGGGGCCGAGTCTTCATCCTCCATCGAGTCCGCTCAGGCCTACGAGCCGCCGTCGGCGCCGCCCGAGCCCGTGTTCCAGGCTCCCGAGGCTCCGCCGGTCCAGGCCGCGGCTCCCGAGGCGCCGCGAGCGCCCGTCGAGGCGCCGAACGCGCCGGAACCCGAGCGGGTCGAAGCGCCCGTCTCCACGCCGGAGCCGGCCGCCGCGGCCTCCGTCACGTCTACGCCCCCCACGCCGGTGGCCGAGGCCCCTCGGGCCCCCGCCGCCGTCGAGGTGGCCCCAGCCACGCCTACCGCCGAGGCCCCTCAGGCCCCCGTGGAGGCTCCTCCGGCTGCCGTCCCGGCTCCCGCCGCCGCGCAGCCTCGTCCCACTGTTCAGGAGAGCACCACCTTGCCCCAACCCCCCCCACGCTCACCGGTACCGCCGACTGTCCGGACGCCTTCGAGTACTCCTTCGTCCGCGACCGTCGTGTCCCGGGGCCCCGCGCCTGGCTATCAGCAGCGCGGCCCCGGTGGTGGTCGCCCCGGTGGCCCGGGTGGACCCGGCGGTCGTCCCGGTGGTCCGGGCGGTCCGGGTGGCCGTCCCGGTGGTCCGGGCGGTCCGGGTGGTCGTCCCGGTGGTCCGGGTGGCCCGGGTGGCCGTCCCGGTGGTCCGGGCGGACGTCCGTCGTACCAGGGGCAGAGCTCCTACCAGGGCCCGGGCTCGCGTCCCGGTCAGGGGCCGGTGCGTCCGACCTCCGCGCCCGGCACGGGTGTCCAGGCCTCGGCCTCGGCCTCTCCGGTCCCGCAGGGTCCCACCATCATGGTGGGCGGCGTGCCCCACGCCCAGGTGACGCCGACGGGCTCTCAGGCCCGCCCCACGGCGACGCAGGCCGTCGTCATCTCGCGCCCGCTCATCCAGGTGCGCCGCGTGACGCCCACGGCGGGCGCGGCCAAGCAGTACCCCATGGCGCCGGGCCGCACGGGCATCCCCGAGCGGCGTGAGTACAAGGTGGTCCCGGACCACCTGGGCCGTGGCCGCGAGCTGGTGGACGTCTCCAAGAACAAGGAGCGTGGCCAGCGCAAGCGCACCAGCGGTGATACGCAGAGCGTGTCCAAGCAGGAACTGACGGACATGGTCTGGGGCCGCGTCACCATCCCCATCCGTGGCAAGAAGCGCAAGCCCACGAAGAAGGGCGCCAAGACGCAGATCACCCAGATGGCCGAGGAGAAGAAGGTCATCAAGCTGCAGGAGGGCATCACGGTGTCCGACCTGGGCCAGCGCATGGGTGTGCGCAGCAACGAGCTCATCAAGAAGCTGATGGGCATGGGGAAGATGGCCACCGCGAACCAGATGGTGGACGCGGACACGGCGGAGACGGTCGCCAGCGACTACGGCTGGAAGATCGAGCGCGTGGGCTTCGAGGTGGAGGACTACCTGCCCGAGGTGGAGGCCCGTCCCGAGGACGAGCGTCCCCGTCCGCCGGTGGTCACCATCATGGGCCACGTCGACCACGGCAAGACGAGCCTCCTGGACGCCATCCGGAAGGCCAACGTCGCGCAGGGTGAGGCCGGTGGCATCACCCAGCACATCGGCGCGTACAGCATCAGCACCGCGCGCGGTGACGTGACGTTCCTCGACACGCCGGGCCACGAGGCCTTCACGTCCATGCGCGCCCGTGGCGCCGACGTGACGGACATCGTGGTGCTGGTGGTGGCCGCCGACGACGGCGTGATGCCGCAGACGGTGGAGGCCATCAAGCACGCGAAGGCGGCCGAGGTGCCCATCGTCGTCGCCATCAACAAGATGGACGTGCCGGGCGCGAACCCGGACCGCGTGAAGAAGGACCTGGCCAACCACGAGCTCACCCCGGAAGAGTGGGGCGGCGACACCATCATGGTTCCGGTCTCCGCGAAGACGAAGGAGAACCTGGAGCTGCTGCTGGAGAACCTGGCCCTCCAGGCCGAGGTGCTCGAGCTGTCGGCCAACCCGAACCGCCCGTCGGTGGGTGCCATCATCGAGGCCAAGCTGGACCGCGGCCGGGGCCCCGTCGCCACGGTGCTGGTGCAGGAAGGCACGCTGAAGCTGGGCGACGCCGTCGTCACCGGCTCGCACTACGGCCGCGTCCGCGCGATGACGAACAGCCGCGGCGAGCAGGTCAAGGAAGTGAAGCCGGGCTACTGCGCCGAGGTCGTCGGTCTGTCCGGCGTGCCGAGCGCGGGTGACGCCATCAACGTGGTGGCGGACGAGAAGTCGGCCAAGCAGATCGCCGAGCACCGCAACATGAAGGAGCGGCAGACCGAGCTGTCCAAGGTCAGCCGCGAGTCCCTGGAGCAGCTGTTCGCCAAGACGAAGGCGGGCGGCGGTCCCAAGGAGCTGCGCGTCGTCATCAAGGCGGACGTGCAGGGCTCGTCCGAGGCCGTCAAGCAGGCCGTCCAGAAGCTGTCCACGCACAAGGTCAAGGTGGAGGTCGTCCACTCCGGCGTGGGCGCCATCACCGAGGGCGACGTGATGCGGGCGGCGGCCTCCAAGGGCGTCGTGCTGGGCTTCAACGTCAACCCGGAGTCCGGTGCCGAGGCCGCGGCCAAGGCGCAGGAAGTGGTGCTCAAGAGCTACTCCATCATCTACGAGCTCATCGACGGGGTTCGGACGGAGATGGAGGAGCTGCTGGAGCCCATCCGCACCGAGCGCAAGCTGGGCCGTGCGGAGGTGCGCAACACCTTCAACGTGCCGCGTCTGGGCACCATCGCGGGTGCGGCGGTGCTGGATGGCGTCATGAAGCGCGGCGCCTTCGTCCGCCTCCTGCGCGAGAACAAGCAGCTGTTCTCCGGGAAGATGGCGTCGCTGCGCCGCTTCAAGGACGACGTCAAGGAGGTCGCGCAGGGCTTCGAGTGCGGTATCGGCATCGAGAGCTTCAACGACCTCAAGCCGGGCGACATCATCGAGGCGTACGAAATCGAAGAGACCCGGCAGAGCCTCACCTAGTCGCAAGGAGAGCGTCAGCCCTCCCGAAACCCTGGGAAGACCCCATCTTCCCAGGGTGCTGAAGCCCGGGTTGCCGCCGCCCCTGGCGCGGTGACCCGTGGCATGGGGGACTCGTATGTTCGTTGGTGTCGCACGCCTCACCCTGCAGATTCCGGACAGCGGCTCGCTGAAGTCCAAGCGGCAGGTGCTCCGCCGGGTGATGGACCGGCTCAAGGCCCGCTTCAACGTGGCGGTGGCCGAGGTCGAGGACCAGGACCTCTGGCAGAAGGCGTCCCTGGCGCTCGCGGTGGTGGGCAACGAACGCCGCCACGTGGACGAGCAGCTGGAGAAAATCATCCACGCCGTCGAGGAGATGTACGTCGCTCCGCTGTTGTCGCGGGAGACGGAAATCCTGGGCATGGGCGACCAGCTCTTCGCGAGCGGGCCGGCCGTCAGGCCCGCTGTCAGAGGGGCCTTCTCGGCGGCGGGGGTGGACGAGGACCTGGAGGAGCTCCCGCTGTCCGCCGAGCAGGCGGCGGCGCACTCGGAGGCCGCCATTGCCCGCTTCCTGAGGGGCGAGCGCTCGTCGCTGGCGGAGGCCGAGGGGTTGGGGGATTGGGACAGCCGCCACGAGGGCGGCATGGACGGCGGCACGGGCCGCCCGTCTCCGTCGAGCGGTGGACGGATGACGATTGATGAGGCGCGGGCTCGGGCCCGCTCCCTGCGCAACCCGCGAGACTGGGAGAAGAAATGACGACGCATTCCCGACCGGAGCGGGTGGGGCAGGAAATCCAGGCGGCCATCGGTGACTTGCTCACCCGCGGCATGCTGAGGGACCCGCGCATCGGCTACATCACGATTACAGGCGTGAAGGTCTCCCCGGACCTGCGCGTGGCGCGTGTCTTCTATTCGATGATGGGCACCGAGCAGGAGCGCGCGGACACGCAGAAGGGCCTGGAGGCCGCCAAGGGCTTCGTTCGCCGCGAGGTGACGTCCGCGGTGAACCTGCGCGTGTCGCCGGAAATCTTCTTCTCCTTCGACGAATCCGTGGGGGAAGGTGACAAGATTGACCGGTTGCTGCGCGAAGTCCGGAACAAGGAAGGCTGGTAGTTCCAGCCCCCGGCCTCCAGTATTGGCGTGACATGGACGGCGTCCTCGTCATTGACAAGCCCTCTGGCCCCACGTCGTTCGACGTGGTCCGGCAGGTGCGTTCGCTGCTTCGCATCAAGAAGGTGGGCCACACCGGCACCCTGGACCCGCTGGCCACCGGGGTGCTGCCGCTCTGCCTGGGCGAGGCCACCAAGGTCGCGGGCTTCATCACCGAGGGTGACAAGGCCTACGACGCCACGGTGCGCCTGGGCTCGGAGACGGACACCCTGGACGCGGAGGGGCAGGTGACGGCCCAGGCGCCGGTGCCCGCCCTGACGCCCGCGCTCATCGAGGCCGCGCTGGCGCGCTTCCGCGGCACCTACGACCAGGTTCCGCCCATGTATTCGGCGGTGAAGGTGGGCGGCAAGCGGCTCTATGAGCTGGCCCGCGCGGGCGAGGAGGTGGAGCGGGCCGCCCGCCAGGTGACCGTCTACGAGCTGGTGCTCCGCGACTTCTCCGCGGACCGGCTGCAGCTGTCGGTCCGCTGCTCCAAGGGCTTCTTCGTGCGCACCCTGGCCCAGGACGTGGGCCGCGCGCTGGGCTGCGGCGCCCACCTGGAGGCGCTGCGGCGCACCGCCAGCGGGCCCTTCGCGCTGGCCCAGGCGCTGCCGCTGGCGGACCTGCCGGCCCTGGTGAAGGACGGCGCGCTGGCCGGCCGGCTGCTGTCCATGTCCGATGCGTTGGTGGACATGCCCGAGGTCCGGGTGGGGCCCGCCGAGGCCAAGCGCGTCTCCCACGGCGTCCCGGTGGAGGTCCCCGCGGGGCGCTCCGGCCGGGTGCGCGTCATGGGCCCCGAGGGGGCGCTGCTGGCGGTGGCCGAAATCGTCGAGGGCCGCCTGCGCTATCTGCGCGTGCTGGTCTGAATCCGGGACTTTTCGCGGGGTTGCGGTTGTAAGTCACCGCACGCTCCCGGACCTTCCGGGGCTGGCGGGCAGGCGTCATTGGTTGACCCCACGGGGGGTGAAGCTTATAAGCCCCCCCGCTCGTTCGTAGGACGAACCCGGTCTGTACCCCTCCGCGGACCGCGGTGACGCGAGCAGCAACCTCCACCGGAGCGGGCTAGGAAGAGTCACATGTCGCTGCATCAGGAGCGCAAGTCGGAGCTGGTGTCGAAGTTCAAGACCCACGAGACGGACACGGGTTCGCCCGAGGTGCAGGTGGCGCTGCTGTCCGAGCGCATCACCATGCTCACCGAGCACTTCAAGACGCACAAGAAGGACCACCACTCCCGCCGCGGTCTGCTGAAGCTGGTCGGTCAGCGCCGCCGCCTGCTGGACTACCTGAAGTCCAAGGACGTCGCGCGGTACAAGAAGCTCATCGACGGCCTCGGCATCCGCAAGTAGGCAGTTGAGCAGGACCGGGGCGCTGGCAGAAACCAGCGCCCCGCGCGTTTAAGACGTATGCGGTAACGGAAGTGGAAGCGCGGCGGGTGGAGGCGGGCAAGGGAGTGGTGGCTGCGGAGGTTTTGGTTTCCGTTCGGAAGGGCTGACCTCGGTCGGCCCCTGCGGCCAGGGATCAAAAGTTCCGAGACATCCCTCCGGCGCTCCGCAAGCGCCCTCCGCAGTACATGCTGGCGGTTGCCTCAATTGGCGCCTGTCTTGAGGCGCGGGTGACCGCTCAAACACCCCGAGGGCCCTCCCGGGGTGCCGGGCCTATTTCCCAGGCCGGGTGCGCGCGGTGGGGTCTTCGCCCTGAAGAATCCAGAGGCACGGACATGTTGAAGAAGAGCGTCAAGATTGGCGAGAGCGAGCTGAGCATCGAGGTGGGTCGTCTGGCGAAGCAGGCCGACGGCTCCGTGGTGGTTCGCTATGGCGACACCATGCTGCTGGTGACGGCCGTGAGCGCCCGGGAGAAGAAGGACGTCGACTTCCTCCCCCTGACGGTGGAGTACCAGGAGAAGCTGTATTCGGCCGGCCGCATCCCCGGCAGCTACTTCAAGCGCGAGGGCCGCCTCACGGAGAAGGAGACGCTGGCCAGCCGCCTCGTCGACCGCTCCTGCCGCCCGCTGTTCCCGGAAGGCTACGCCTACGAGACGCAGGTCATCGCCAGCGTCATCTCCTCGGACCCGGAGAACGAGGGTGACATCCACGGCATCACCGGCGCCTCCGCGGCGCTGTGGGTGTCGGACATCCCGTTCGACGGCCCCATCGCCGGCATCCGCGTGGGTCGCGTCGGCGGTCAGCTGGTGGCCAACCCCACCGCGAAGCAGCGTGAGCAGAGCGACCTGGACCTGGTCATGGCCGTGAGCCGCAAGGCCATCGTCATGGTGGAAGGTGGCGCGGAGGAGGTCTCCGAGGCCGACATGGTCGCGGCGCTCGATTTCGGCTTCAAGACGGCGCAGCCCGCGCTGGACCTCCAGGACGAGCTGCGGCGCGAGCTGAACAAGCAGGTCCGCTCCTTCGAGAAGCCGGCCGCCGTGGACGAGGGCCTGCGCGCCAAGGTGCGCGAGCTGGCCATGGACGGCATCAAGGCGGGCTACGGCATCAAGGAGAAGGGTGCGCGTTACGAGGCGCTCGGCAAGACGAAGAAGGAGACCATCGCCAAGCTCAAGGAGCAGCTGGGCGACGCCTACACCCCGCTGGTGGAGAAGCACGCCAAGTCGGTGGTGGAGGACCTGAAGTACGAGCACATGCGCGAGATGACGGTCAACGGTGGCCGCATCGGTGACCGTGGCCACGACGTGGTCCGCCCGATTACGTGCGAAGTGGGCGTGCTCCCGCGCACCCACGGCAGCGCGGTCTTCACGCGCGGCGAGACGCAGGCGCTCGTCGTCACCACGCTGGGCACCAGCGATGACGAGCAGCGCCTGGAGATGCTGGGCGGCATGGCGTTCAAGCGCTTCATGCTGCACTACAACTTCCCCCCGTTCAGCGTGAACGAGACCAAGCCGCTGCGTGGCCCGGGCCGCCGTGAAGTCGGTCACGGTGCGCTGGCGGAGCGCGCGCTGCGCAACATGGTGCCCAAGAGCGAGTCCTTCCCGTACACGGTGCGCCTGGTGTCGGACATCCTGGAGTCCAACGGCTCCTCGTCCATGGCCTCCGTCTGCGGCGGCACGCTGGCGCTGATGGACGCGGGTGTCCCGCTCAAGGCCCCGGTCGCCGGTATCGCCATGGGTCTGGTGAAGGAAGGCGAGAAGATCGCCATCCTCTCCGACATCCTCGGCGACGAGGACCACCTGGGCGACATGGACTTCAAGGTGTGCGGCACCTCGAAGGGCATCACGTCCATCCAGATGGACATCAAGATCACCGGCCTCACCACGGAGATCATGAGCCGCGCGCTGGAGCAGGCGCGTCAGGGCCGTCTGCACATCCTGGGCGAGATGCTCAAGACGCTGGCCGAGTCCCGCAAGGAGATCAGCCAGTACGCGCCGCGAATCACCACCATCCAGATTCGTCCCGAGTTCATCAAGAACGTCATCGGGCCGGGCGGCAAGGTCATCAAGGACATCATCGCCCGCACGGGTGCCGCGATTAACATCGAGGACTCGGGCCGCGTGGACATCGCCAGCGCGAACGGCGAGGCCGTGAAGGCCGCCATCGCGATGATTCAGGCGCTGACCCGCGAGGCCGAGATCGGGAAGATCTACACGGGCACGGTGCGGAAGATCGCCGAGTTCGGCGCCTTCGTGGAGCTGTTCCCGGGCACCGACGGCCTCATTCACATCTCCGAGCTGTCCGACAAGCGCGTCAAGAGCGTCTCCGACGTGCTGAACGAGGGCGACGAGGTGCTGGTGAAGGTCGTCAGCATCGACAAGACGGGCAAGATTCGTCTGTCGCGCAAGGAGGCCATGGCCGAGCGCGCCGCGCAGCAGGGTGCCGCCGCCGGTGAGGCCGCCGCGCAGCCCGCGGCCCCGGCTCCCACGCAGCCCGACGCCAAGGCCTAGTCCTTCGCGCGGCCCTGGCGCCCTCCAACGGGGCGCCGGTGCTGATGACGCCCCCTTCCGCCACGGTGCGGGAGGGGGTGTTTTCGTTTCGGCCCGAGCTGGCTTAGACCCTCCCTGGGGGCCGTGCGTTGAGGTGCGAGTCCCGCCCGGACTGGAGCCTGCTTGCCACCTCGCCCACCCAGCGCGTCGCCGTCCACGCCGTTCCTGACGGACGTCTCCCGGTTCCTGGGGGCGTTCCGCTGGGCGTTCATGCCGTTGGGGCTGGTGGCCCTGGTGGCGGTGGGCGTGCACTCGGCGGCGGACACGCTGGATGAGCGGCTGCTGTCGGTGGTGGACCGGGTGGACGCCGCCTTCGACGCCTTCGTGGGCCGCTTCGAGCTGACGGCGCCCCTGGTGGAGTGGGTGTCGCTGGAGCAGCGCACGCGCATCGCGCGCTTCCTCGCGCTCGCGTGGGAGCTGTGCGCGGACCTCGTGCTGGCGCTCCCCGCGTTGGGCTACCGCGAGGCGAGCGCGCCGGCGCCCGTGGAGGCCTGGCGCGCGATGATGGAGCCCCAGCCCGTGCAGCCGACGTGGCGCGCCCTGTGGACGCGGTGCTGGCGCAAGCCCACGCCCATGCGCTGGCTGCGGCCCCTGGCGACGGCGGCGGTGGTGCTGGCCGGCGCGTGCGCGGTGGCGAAGCTCATCCAGGGCTCGGTGTACCTGTCCTGGCGTGAGCTGTTCGGTGACGCCGCGGCGGACGTCGCGGCGCGCGTGCTGGCGCTGGCGGGGCTGGTGGGGGTGCTCGCGTCGCTGGGGTGGCGCGCGGTGCTGCGCAACCTGCAGCACGCGGACGCCGTCTGTGAGGAGGCGGGAGGCAGGAGGGCCTGGCGCCAGGGGCTGCTGGGCTGCGGGGTGGTGGTTCCTCTCGCCGTGGCGGCCGCGGTGGACGCGACGCCGCTGTGGTCCTTCTTCCGGTAGGTGCCCACCCATGTTCCCGCGCCGCGCGAAAGGACTGCTCGACTTCTGCATGGCGGCGCTGTGCGTGTGGGCGGCGTACCACCACACGCCCGCGGGGGCGTTGCTGCGCAAGGCGACGGCGTGGGCCACGGGGACGCGGAGCACCGCGCGGCCGCTGCTCGCGTACTACGACGGCGTGAGTGGCACCGCGGTGTCGGCGCCGCTGGTGGCGCCCGATGTCCCGCTCATGCGGCCCCTCACGGACGCGGAGGCGCTGGCGTGGGGCACCCACCTGGCGCTCAAGTCGATGGACGCCCGCGCGCGGGCGCCGGTGGTGGCGCTGGCCTCGGAGCTGGGCGTCTCCACCGCGTCGCTGTTGGATCCGCAAGACGGCCCCGTGGTCGCGCGCAGGCTGCACGCGGCCCTGGCGGAGGACTTCCCAGGAGAAGAGGCCCGGCTGACGGCGCTGTTCGCGGGCCGCGTTCCCGCGCGCTACGCCCTGGAGCGGATGCAGGCGGAGGGCGGCACGCCCACGCTGGAGCGGCTCGCGAGTCAGCTTCCTCCCGGCTTCGAGGGGGCCTCCGTGGGCGCCGCGCAGGCCCTGGCCCTGGCCACCGCCTTCGGTCTGGCATGGCCCGTTCACGAGCGCGCGCGCGTGACGAGCCCCTTCGGCGAGCGCTTCCACCCCGTGCTGGGCCGGCGCAAGTTGCACACCGGCGTGGACCTGGGCGTGCCGGTGGGGACGTCCGTGGTGGCCGTGGCGGACGGCGTGGTGCGCAGGGCCAGCGAGGACGCGGTGAACGGCCGCGTGCTGGTGGTGGACCACGGGCGCGGCGTGACGACCGCGTACTGCCACAACTCGGAGCTGCTGGTGAAAGTCGGAGAGGGGGTGGCTCGTGGGCAGCGCGTCGCGCTCTCGGGCAACACGGGCCGCTCCACGGGGCCGCATCTGCACTACCAGTTGGAGCTGGCGGCGCGGCCCATGGACCCGCTGAAGTTCCGCACGGCGCTGCGCTCCGTGGTGAAGGACGCCGCGCCCTGAGCCTGCGCCGTGACGCGGCCGTGGCACGAAGTGGGTTGAGCGCCAGGGTGGCTGTGCTACGTCCCTGCGCATGTCTTCCCCCCTCACGGTGAAGGTGCGCCGGGTGCGCACCCATGCGGAGCCCCTGCCACTTCCCCGCTACGAAACGGCGCAGGCCGCGGGCCTGGACCTGCGCGCGGACATCGAGGGTGAGCGCGTGCTGGGACCGCTGGAGCGCATGGCGGTCCCCACCGGGCTCGCGCTCGCGCTTCCACCCGGGTACGAGGGGCAGGTGCGGCCCCGCTCGGGGCTGGCGCTGCGGCATGGCGTCACGCTGCTCAACGCACCAGGTACGGTGGACGCGGACTACCGGGGCGAGGTGCAGGTGGTCCTCGTGAACCTTTCCAACGAGCCCTTCACGCTGAGGCGAGGGGACCGGGTGGCCCAACTGGTGGTGGCCGCGGCGCCGCAGGCGGCGTTGGTGGAGGTCGATGTGCTGGAGGAGACCTCCCGGGGCGCGGGTGGCTTCGGGTCCACGGGTCGCTAGTCACGAACTCCCTGTGCTTGGCGTTCCTTGATGACAGGGGAGCGTGCAGAATAAGAGGCTGGGCCTTCCCCCGAGGTGGCCCCCGACTGCCTCCTGGAGTACGCCCGCTTTGCTCTGCTACCGCTGCGGCAGCCTCGTCCCTGCCTCCCAAGACACCTGTCCCACCTGCGGGCTGAAGCACGATGCCTCGGCGCGTCCGCCCGCTGGCGCCGCTCGCCGTCGCGGCGCGGAGGGCGCTCCCTACAAGCCGGGCGATGTCGTCGCCGGCCGCTACGCCATCCTGGAGGTGGTGGGCTCCGGGCCCATGGGCTTCGTCTTCCGGGCCCAGGACGAGGAGATTGACGTCGAGGTCGCGCTCAAGGCCGTGCATCCGCGCCTGGTGCAGCAGCCCGAAGAGCGCATGCAGTTCTCGCTGTCCATGCGGGTGGCCAAGAAGCTCAACCACCCGAACCTCCTGCGCGTGTACGACGAGGGCCTGGAGGGGGACCGGCCCTTCGTCACCATGCAGCTCCTGGAGGGGATGACGCTGCGCCGGATGATGGAGCAGCGCGCCGCGCGCGGGCAGCTCTTCTCGTTGAAGGAAGTGGAGCCGCTGCTCACGCAGATGGCGGCGGCCCTGGACGCGGCGCACCGCTTCGGGCCGCACTCCGACTTCAAGCCCGAGAATGTCATCGTCCTGCCGGACCTGCTCAAGGTGACGGACTACGGCCTCGGGCTCGCGGTGCCGCACCTGCCGTTCGTCCAGGCCCAGAAGGGGCAGCGCGCGGACGCCTACATCGCGCCGGAGTACATCGGCGGGGGCGAGCTGGACACACGCATGGACGTGTACTCGCTCGCGGCCGTCGTGGGGGAGATGCTCACGGGCCTGGTGCCCGAGGAGGGCGTCATCCCCGGGCTGACGATGCACCACCCGGACCTGCCGACCTCCATCGAGGCGCTGTACCGGCGCGCGCTCAACTTCAACCCGCTGGTCCGGCCGAAGACGGCGGGCGAATTCCTCACCGAGTTCTCCAACATCCTGGCGCGCACGCCGGCCGCGGTGGTGACGAAGACGCGGAGCGTGCCGGCCGCGCCGGGCACCTCCTCCGCGAACGCCGCGAGGCAGACCGCCCGGCCCCCGCCGCCGGTGCCCACGGGCATGCTCCCGGCCGTGCAGGAGGCGGACCTGCCGCCGCCTCCCGGTGTCGCGGCGCCCAAGCCTCCCGCGCCCGTTCCGGACCTGCCCCCGGCGGATGCCACGCAGCCCCTGGACGCGGCGTCACTGGCCGCCATCATGGGGCGCGGCAAGCCCGCGCAGCCGCACCTCACGGAGCAGGCGCTGCCGTTCATCGCGCCGCCAGCCGCCGCGCCCAAGCCGGCGCCCGCTCCGGCCCGGTCCGCCGCCGCGCCTCCCGCGGCCGCGCGCGCCGCGCCCTCGCGCAAGGAGGCGGAGGATGGCTCCGAGCGTTCTTCCCCGTCCGCGCAGGAGTCCGAGGCCGCCCTGAGCCGCTCCTCCGCGCCCACGCAGGTGGACGCGCCCGCGGTGACGGACAGCCGCTCCAGCGCGATGACGCTCGAGGCGGCGCCCGCGGTGCCCGTCCGCGCCGCCGCGCCCACGCTGGATTCGGCGCCCGCGGTGGGCCGTTCGCGCTCGCGTGGCAGGGATGGCGCGTCCGACGACGGCGCCGAGGACACGGGCAGTCGCGGCAAGGGGCGCTCCTCCGAGGACGCGGGGAATCGTGGGCGCCGTCGTGCTTCGGAGGTCTCCGACCCCGGTTCCCGCCCGGGCGGGAAGCGAGGTGAGCCCGCCGAGTCGTCGAATGCGCGCTCCACGCCCCGTGGCGCGGTGCTCACCAAGCCCGCGACGCGCGCCGCGAAGCCCAAGCGCTCGATGCTGGGGCTGGTGCTGCTCGTGCTCGGTGGCCTGGTGGTGGGCGGGGGCGGAGGCTTCCTCCTCATCAAATCGCTGCAGAAGTCCGGCGGGCAGGGCCCTCGTGGCGCCGCGCCCGTGCCGGGGGCGGCGGGGGGCGCCGCGGTGGCCGCGACCGAGGGCGGCTGCCCGCCGGGAATGCGGCTGGTGAGCGGCGGTGCCTTCAAGATGGGACGCGAGGACGACGACACGCTGGCGGGCGCGGACGAGTCGCCCGTCGCGAACGTCCAGGTGCCGTCCTTCTGCGTGGACGAATACGAGTACCCCAACCAGGCTGGGGCGAGGCCGTCGGTGGCGGTGCCCTGGGAAGAGGCCCGCGCGACGTGTGAGCGCGAAGGGAAGCGGCTCTGCACCGAGCAGGAATGGGAGAAGGCCTGCAAGGGTCCGGGCAACCTGCGGTACCCGTTCGGCGAAGCGCAGGAGCCGGGCGCCTGCAACACCTCGGAGGTGCCGGGAGGGCTGTCGGCCTCAGGCCGGTTCGCGCGTTGCAAGTCCGGTTACGCGGTGATGGACCTCGCGGGCAACGTGGCGGAGTGGACGGCCTCGCGCTTCGGAGGGCAGGGCTACACGTTGAAGGGTGGCGCGTTCGACCAGCCCGACGCGGCGTCGCGCTGCTCGGCGCGGGCGAGCGGAACGCCCACGGAGCGCTCGAACGCGGTGGGCTTCCGCTGCTGCGCGGGAGTGCGGCAATGAGGGGGCGCATCGCCGCGGTGCTCGTCGCGGTGCTGCCGGTGGTGGCCCTGGCGCAGACGCCGGCGCCGGCGCAAGCCCGTCCCCGCGTCGTCGCGGTGAAGTCCGCGAACCTGGCACCCTATGCGTCCGTCATCGCCGGCTTCTCGGCGGAGGCGCGCGCCGAGGTGCAGGAGGTGATGCTGGACGAGAGCGCCGGCGCCGCCGCGCGCCTCTTCAAGAAGCTGGCGGCGCAGAAGCCCGCGATGATTCTGGCCCTGGGGCCGCTGGCCGCCAACGCCGCCCGCCGCTCGCTGGGCGAGGACGTGCCGGTCCTCTTCGCCATGGTGCCGTACTACGAGAAGTACGGCCTGGACGGGGCGAACGTCACCGGCATCTCCCTCACCAGTGATTTGGGGCCGGAGCTGGACGCGCTGAAGGCCGTGTCGCCCAAGGTGAAGCGCGTGGGCATCCTGCATGACCCGCGCTTCTCGGCGGGCACGGTGACGCAGGCGCGGGCCGCGGCGTCCTCGAAGGGGATGTCCATCCTCCCGCTGGAGCTGGAGTCGGGGAGCCGGGCGGAGAAGGTGCTCGACGGCGCCGCGGGCAAGGTGGACGCGATGCTGATGGTGGCGGACAAGACGGTGGGCAACGCCGCGGTGGTGCAGGCGCTCATCTCCTTCGCGGCGGCGAACAAGCTGCCGCTGGCCGCGCTGACGCCCAGCCAGGTGAAGGAGGGGGCGACGCTGGCGCTCTCGCCCAGTCCCACGGCCATTGGCCAGCAAGCCGGGCGGCTGGCCAACCGCATCATCCACGAGAAGGTGAATCCAGGAGCGCTGGCGGTGGTTCAGCCTGAGGGGCTGGACTTGTCCCTCAATCTCACCGCCGCCAGGAAGTTGGATCCGTCCTCCGGCGCCGTGCTGGAACTGCTCCGGCTCGCGGCGCGGCGGGACTTTGCCGTGAAGGTCTACGAGTGATTCCGCGATACAGCCGTCAGGAGATGTCGTCCCTCTGGTCCGACGAGGCCCGTTACAGCCGTTGGCGCGACGTGGAGCTCGCCGCCCTGGAGGGCATGGTGGAGGCCGGGCTGGCGCCCCGCGAGGCGCTGGCGGACTGCCTCGCGCGCGCCGGGGACTTCACGCAGCAGGACGCGGCGAAAATCGAGGAGATTGAGCGCACCACCAAGCACGACGTCATCGCCTTCCTCACGTTCATGGAGGAGCGCGTCGGCCCCAGCGCGCGCTGGCTGCACCTGGGCATGACGTCGTCGGACGTGTTGGACACGTCGCTGGCGCTAACCCTGCGCGACGCGCTGGACCTCATCTTGAAGGATGTGGACCGCGTCATGGCGGCGGTGGAGAAGCGCGCCTTCGAGCACAAGCACACGCTGCAGATGGGCCGCAGCCACGGCATCCACGCGGAGCCCATCACCTTCGGGCACAAGCTGGCCATCTGGTACGACGAGCTGCGCCGCGCCCGCGTCCGCCTGGAGCACGCGCGCGACGTCATCGCCGTGGGCAAGATTTCCGGCGCCGTGGGCACCTTCGCGCACCTGCCTCCCGCGGTGGAGGAGCACGTCTGCCGCAAGCTGGGCCTCAAGCCCGCGCCGGCCTCCAGCCAGGTGGTGCAGCGGGACAGGCACGCGGAGTTCTTCACCGCGCTGGCGCTGCTGGGCTCGAGCATCGAGAAGTTCGCGGTGGAGATTCGCCACCTGCAGCGCACCGAGGTGCGTGAGGCGGAGGAGCCCTTCACGGCGGGACAGAAGGGCTCCAGCGCCATGCCGCACAAGCGCAACCCCATCCTGTCGGAGAACCTCACCGGCCTGGCGCGCCTGCTGCGCGGCTACGCGGTGAGCGCCATGGAGGACGTGGCGCTGTGGCACGAGCGGGACATCTCCCACTCCTCCGTGGAGCGCGTCATCGGCCCGGACGCCACCATCCTCGCGGACTTCATGCTCATCCGCTTCGCGAGGTTGATGGAGGACCTGCGCGTCTACCCGGAGCAGATGAAGAAGAACCTGGACCTGCTCGGCGGCGTGGTGAACTCGCAGCGGCTCTTGCTGGAGCTGGCGCGCAAGGGCATGGACCGGCAGGCCGCGTACGTCATCGTCCAGCGCAACGCGATGAAGCTGTACGAGGAGGGCCTCGACTTCAAGCAGGCCCTGCTGGCCGATGAGGACCTGCGGAAGATGATGACGCCCGAGGAGATTTCGGACTGCTTCTCCCCGGGCTACCACACGCGCCACATGGACGACGTCTTCCAGCGCGTGTTCGGCCGCAGCGCTTGAGCCACCGGGGCGGGGCTACTTCAGGTAGCCCTTCTCCCGCAGGTTGCGCTCGATGCGGGCCTTCACGTCGCCCGGCTCCAGCGTCAGCGGCGTGCCGGTGATGTGCTCGTAGGCGGCCACGTACTTGGTGGCCAGGTCCACGCGCACGTCATCGGGGATGGGCGGAGGCGTGCCCTGCCCGGAGAAGTTCCGCTCGCGGATGAGCCACTGGCGGATGTTCTCCTTGTCCAGCATGCGCTGGTCCTCGCCCTTCGCGAAGCGCGCCTCGTACTCATCCGCCACCCAGTAGCGGCTGGAGTCCGGGGTGTGCATCTCGTCGATGACGTAGAGCGTGTCGCCCACCTTGCCGAACTCGTACTTCGTATCCACGAGGATGAGGCCCCGCGAGCGCGCCCACTGCTGGCCTTCGGCGAAGAGGCCCAGCGCGGCCTCGGTGATGCGCGCCCAGTCCCGAGGGCTGGCCAGGCCCCGCGCCAGAAGCTCCTTCTCCGAGATGGGCTCGTCGTGCAGGCCGTACTCGGCCTTGGTGGACGGGGTGATGATGGGGGCGGGGAAGGCCTCGTCCTTGCGCAGCCCGTCCGGCAAGGGCAGCCCGTAGGCGGTGTGCGAGCCCTTCTGGTAGTCGCGCCACAGGCTCCCCGTGAGGTAGCCGCGCACGACGACCTCCACGGAGAAGGGCGCGCAGGCGCGCGCCACCGTGACATTCGCGTCGGGCACGTCCAGCACGTGGTTGGGGACGATGTGCTTCGTGCGCTCGAACCAGAAGGCGGCGAGCCGGTTGAGCACCTCGCCCTTGAAGGGGATGGTGGTGAGGATGTGGTCGAACGCGGACAACCGGTCCGTCGTCACGAGGATGAGCCGGTCATCCTGCCGGTACGTCTCACGCACCTTGCCGCGGTAGTGCTGGCCGAGCGCGGGAAGGTCCGTCTGCTGGAGGGTGAGGGGAAGCTGCGCGTGAAGTGCGGAGGTGTTCACTGTCGCCTCGCGGCCCCTCTCTCGCGGGAAGGGCGAGAGGTCACGGGGCCTGACTTGAGGCGCGCGACTCTACTGGAGCGAGGCGGGCAGGGAAGAAGGACCGTACGCCGCTGCCAGGTAGAGGAAAGCTGGGTTGATGCGCAGGATTCCGTCCACGTAAGCGACCGCGTACGGCGCGCCCGAGGCCCGGTCCACCTGCACCGTGCCCTCCGGCTCGATGTCCCAGTGCGCCAGCAGCGTGCGGGCCACCAGCTCCGCCGCCTCACGCTCGGAGAGGCCCTGCAGGCCGTCCCGGCGGTCCTCCGGCCAACGCTCGCCACCGGACTCGAACACCAGCGCCAGGTTGCCGCCCGCGTCAGGGGCCTGGAACAGGTCCATCTTCGCGTCGAAGCCCGGCGCGGCGAGCAGCTCGCCCTGCCGGCTGACGGGGAAGAGCACCAGGGCCTGGGCCGCCTGCCCGGACTCGATGACGGACTGCTTCGCCACCTCGCGGAAGAGCTCCAGTCGCGTCGAGGAAGACTCGAACTCGAGGAACTCTGGCGGATTGGTGAGGGCTTGCCGCGCGCTCATCGTGGCACGCGCGGGCGTGCCGGCCTCGCCACACGCGGTGAGGACCGTAACGAGAGAGAGGAGCAACCCAGGGAGCCAGCGACGCATCAGGCGGGAATATACCGATCTGCTTCCAGATCAACCAGCTAAACTCGGCGCATGCGGCCCGGCGAGCAGCTCACCGTTGTCCTTCATCAGACGCGTTCCACCGACAACCTCGGAGCGGTGGCCCGCATCATGGCCAACTTCGGATTCTCACGGCTGATTCTGTCCGAGCCGGTGCTCAAATCCATCGAGGGCGCGGAGAAACTCGCGGTCAAAAGCGACTTCGTCCTGAAGGGCATGGAGGTGGCGTCTGACCTCTCCGAGGCCCTGAAGGACTGTGTGTATGCCGTGGGCACGACGTCTCGTACTCAGCTCAAGGGGCGCACGACGTTGATGCCGGAAGAGGCCATTCGCCGGCTGGCGGAGGAGAGCGCTCGCGGGCGCGTGGCGCTCGTCTTCGGTGGAGAGCAGCGGGGCATGTCCGACGAGGACCTGGCGCGATGCAATGACGTGCTGGCCATCCCCACGGCGGCGGTGCAGCCGTCCATGAACCTGGCGCAGTCCTCCGCGGTGCTGCTGTACCTCTGCCACCGTCAGAGCCTGACGCCCACGCCCGTGGCGGAGGACGAAGCGCCGGGCGCGAAGCTGGGCACGTTGGGCGCGCTGGCGAAGCGGATGCGGGAGGTCATGCTGCGCGCGGAGTTCCTCAACCCGCAGGCGCCGCAGCACGTGCTCAACGAGCTGGAGCAGACCTTGATGCGAGCGCGGCTGACCCAGCGCGAGGCGGAGCTGTGGCTCACGGCCTTCAAGCATCTGGACCGCGCGGTGACGCGGGGCGCCTCCACCTGAGTGGGGAGGCCGCCCCGGCGCCGGGGACCGCGGTCTACGCCGCGTCCTTCTTGAACGCCTCGCCGTGGTGCTTCTCGCACAGGCCGGCCTTGAACGTCTTCACGCGGCACTCCGGCTTGGAGCAGGTGCGGTAACGGCTGTGCGGCAGCTCGCCCTGGCGCCACTGCTTGTAGTGGAAGTAGCAGTAGTTCTTGGCGCGGTAGGGGCGCTTGCAGCCCTCCACGGTGCACGCCTTCTTGCCATTGCTCTTGGCGAAACGCGGCCAACTGGTGCGCTTCTGGGTCGTCTGGGCCTCGGCCATTGCGAAACTCTCCTGCGAAACGGTGCGAATCGCGGCGCCACACCGAGGTGGACCCGCCGCAAGGGTACGGAAAAAGGCGCACTGTCTAGCGCCCATGACACCCGAACGCAAGGAGGCCGGAAAACCGGGGCTCGGCGAGGGCCCATCCGGGACTTCAGGGCACGAGGGTGTCCTGGCCAGAACCGCCCGTGCCTGGGCCCGCTTCCCGGGAGGGCGCAGCCGCCTGGCGGCCCTTCGAGCGGGGCACCGGGGACAGCAGCTCCTCCAGCACCGGCTGGGGCGCGCCCGCGTGCCGGCCGGCGGCGCTGGTGGCCACGGACGCCGGCGGCGCCTCCTCGGACGGCATCTCCTCCAGCCGCAGCGTCATCTTCATGGGGCGGCCCAGCCGGTGGACCTGGAACTTCACGTTGCGCCCCACGCCCCGGGCGGCGACCTGCCAGCGCAGCGCGTGGGCGCGCCGCACGCTCCGCTGGTCCAGTCCGACGATGACGTCGCCCACCTGGAGGCCGGCGCGCTCGGCGGGGCCGCCCGCGACGATGTCCGTCACCACCACCCCCCGGCCCTGGCGCAGGTTGAAGGCGTCCGCCACCTCGGGGGAGAAGTCCTGCACGCTCATGCCCAGCCAGCCTCGGCGCACGCGGCCGTGGTGCTGGAGGTGCGGAATCACCGTCTTCGCGATGTCGATGGGGATGGCGAAGCCGATGCCCTGGCCCGCGACATTGACGGCGTTGGCCACCGCCACCACGTCCCCGTGCAGGTCGAGCACCGGGCCCCCGGAGTTGCCCGGGTTGATGGAGGCGTCCATCTGGATGTAGTCGAAGTCGCCGTCCCGGCCGTTGGGCGTCACGTCCGTGCGGCCCATGTAGCTGACCACGCCCACCGTCACCGAGTGGGCCAGGCCGAACGGGTTGCCAATCACGACAATCCAGTCCGCCGAGCGCACGTGTGACGCGGAGGCGAGCTTCAGCACCGGCAGCTTGCGGGGCGCGGCGATTTTGAGCAGGGCGCAGTCGGTGCGCGAGTCCTCGCCGACGACCACCGCCTCGTACTCCTCCACGTAGCCCCGGGGGTGCAGCACGGAGACGAGGACCTCTACCGCGCCCTCCACCACGTGCGCGCTGGTGAGGATGTAGCCGTCGGGGTGGATGATGAAGCCGGAGCCGATGCCCTTCTGGGCTTCCTCACCGGCCGCGGCGGCCTGCACGTCGGCGGCCTGCTGCGTGGTGATGGAGACCACGGAGGGCATGGCCTGGCGGGCCACGTCACTCAACGTGGAGCGTTGTTTCTGCAGGGAGCGATTCTGTGACTCCACCCACAGCCGTCCCCGTTCCTGGCCGGTGGCTCGCGCTGGCAGCACCAGCGCGCACACCAGCGCGGCGAACAGGATGACCCTCGTGCCTCGCGCCCAGCCCATGGCCCCGCCTCCACCCCACCAGTCACCTTTCGGGCAACCTAAGGTGGCGGGGTGTCGGGGGGAAGCGGGCCCGAGGGCGGGTTACTTCTTCTGCGCGATGATGCGGTTCACCGCAGCACGGTCCTCGGCGCTGATACGCTCACGAGGCGACGAATCCTTCTTGTTTCCGGCGACGGCGTCCTTGGCGTCCTCGTACGCGTCCTCGAGCCCGTCCTTCAGCCGATCAACCGTCGAGGTGTTCACCGAGCGGTTCCACGCCCGCTCCATGTGGTTCAAGGGCGTCCGGCCATCCACCTTCCCCGAAGCCAGGAAGACGCCGAGCCCCACCGCACAGCACGTCCAGACGATGAACTTCAATGCGTTCACGCTCACAGCCTCCTACCTGTTCGTACACCGGCGGGGCGGGCTTGGCCAGTTTCCGAACGCAGGTGTGTGCATTGCGCTGTCAGGGCGGGGTGGGGGCCTTTAATGTCCGCGGGCTTGCAACCCGAAGAACTCTTTCAGGCGGCCCGTGAGCGGGCGGCGCAGTTGGACGTGGGGCGTGGCGACGCGGCGGTGGAGCGGGTGCGCGCGGCGGCCTCGGCGCTCTTTGTCCGCATCCCCGAACCCCCGGTGTACCGGCGCGCGGAGGACCCCTCCCGCAAGGCGGCCAAGGCCCTGCTCCCGGAGGTCGAGCGGGTGCTGGCGGAGGCGCTGGCCGCCGGGCGCGAGGTCTCCAACGTGGCGCCGCTGGAGAAGCTGGTGGCCGCGCTGCTGGCCCACGGCGAGGCGCTCTGCCACACGGCGGATGGTCGGCTGGAGGCCGCGGAGACGGCCTGGCGCCGGGCGCAGGAGCTGGAGCGGGCCGCGCACCCGACGCGCCACCTGGTGACGTCTCCGCCGCGTCCGCCGCCGGTGTTCGACAAGGCGTCGCGCGTGTCGCGGTACGACCCGCGCGCCGCGCCGCAGGCGAGCGTGAAGCTGGTGTGCCCGAACATGGGCTGCAAGCGGGTGGGGGACTACGCGTTCCTCACGAATCACGCCTACAACCGCTTCCTCTGCCCGGCGTGCCGCACGCCCTTCCTGGCGTACTTCGGCGAGCTGCGCGGGCTCGAGGTGGAGGTGGGCCGCAGCTCCAAGCGGTACTTCTTCACCGTGGACGAGGTCGGCACGACGGGGAGCACCCGCATCGAGTTCGAGGAGGCCAGCGGCCAGGAGTTCCCCTCCGCGCGGCGCGACCTCTTGGCCTTCGTGTACACGGAGGCGCGCGAGCTGAAGGCGGTGGTGAACCTCACCAACCAGCGGCTCATGTGGGTGAGCCCGGCGTCCTCGTGCTTCGTGGCGACGGTGGCCTTCGGTGACGGCGCGCCGGAGCTGGTGGCCTTCCGGGCCTACCGGGACGACGTGCTGCGGAAGAGCGCGCCCGGGCGTGTGTTCATCCGTGGCTACTATCGTTGGGGACCGGAGGTGGCGGCCTGGGTGTCGCGGCGTCCGGTGGCTCGCGACGGTGTGCGGTGGGTGCTGCGGCGGGTGCATGGCCGCCTGACGAGGAGTGGATTCGCGTGACGGAGAGCATCGGGGCTCCGCCTCCGGCCCCGAAGCCGGGCGGCGGCGGCATGAAGGTGGTACTGGGCGCGCTGGCGGCGTTGGGCCTGGGCGGCGTGGTGTACCTGGGCGTGCTGGAGGCGCAGCGGGCGAAGCTGGTGCCGGATGGGGCGTCCGCGCCGTCCATGGAGATGCCGCGCCACGGCGGCGGGACGCTGAAGCTGGACGACCTGAAGGGCCAGGTGGTGATGCTGGACTTCTGGGCGACCTGGTGCCCCCCGTGCCGGGAGGAGATGCCGGCGCTGGTGAAGCTCGCGAAGGAGTACGAGCCGCAGGGGCTCGTCTTCGTGGCGGCCAGCCGGGATGACGGCGACCGCGCGCCCAAGCTGGTGGACGCGTTCATGCGCAACCACCTGCCGGACCTGGCGCCGTACGTCGTCTACGCGGACGACAACATGGCGCGGGCCTTCCAGGTCACCGCCCTGCCGACGCTCTACTTCCTGGACCGGGACGGCAAGGTGATTGATGCGCAGCGGGGCTCGCTGTCCGAGGACGCCATCCGCAGGCGCATCGACCGGGCGCTCAAGGCGCAGTGAGTTGAGTTGAAGCGGTGCGGGGCCTCGCGCCCCGCGCCACGATTCGCTTCCCGGGGCGGCGCCATGACGGCACGCCGCCCCTGGGCAGCTCACGGTGCTACGGCTTCTTCGCCGGCTGCGAGGCCGAGGACGGCGGCTGCTGCCCCGCCGGGACGACCGTCTCTTTCTTCTCCGTCTCCACCTCGGAGCGCACGAGCCGGAAGTCGACGCGCCGGTTCTTCGCGCGGCCCAGCGCGGTGTCGTTGGTCGAGATGGGGTTGTCGAAGCCGAAGCCCTTCGAGCTGAGGCGCTTGCGGTCGATGCCCCGGCCCACCAGGTACTCGAGCACGGACCTCGCGCGGCGGTCGGACAGGCCCATGTTGAGGGCGCGCGAGCCGCGGTTGTCGGTGTGGCCTTCGATGAGCACCGGGCCCAGCGTCGGGTTCTTCCGCAGCACCGTCGCCACCTCGTCGAGCAGCGGGTACGACTGCTTCTGGATGACGGCGGAGCCCGTCTCGAAGAGCACGTTGCCCTTGATGCGGATGCGGTCGGACTCGACGACGACGTACGGCGGCGAGTCGTACGGGCAGCCGTTGTTCTCCGGCGGACCGAACTGCTCGGGGCAGTCGTCCTCGTTGTCGGGCACCTCGTCGCCGTCGGTGTCCGGGCAGCCGTCGTAGTCCTTCGGGCCGGGCTTGTCCGGGCACTTGTCGAGCCGGTCCGGGATGCCGTCGCCGTCGGTGTCGTTGTCATCCTCCGGGCAGCCCTTGTTGGACTTGGGGCCCGGCTTGTCGACGCACGCGTCCTCGCCGTCGACGACGCCGTCGCCGTCCGTGTCGTAGTTCGGGTCCGGGCAGCCCTTGTTGTGCTTGGGCCCCTTCTCGTTGGCGCAGCCGTCCTCGCCGTCGGGGATGCCGTCGCCGTCGTTGTCCGGGTCGGGGCAGCCGTCGCTGTCCTGGAAGCCGTCGAAGTCCTCGGGCTCGTTGGGGCAGCGGTCGCGGATATCGGGGATGCCGTCGCCGTCCGAGTCGATGAACGTCTCGTCGTAGCGCACCGCGAACATGACCCGCAGCGCCTCGCGGCCGTAGCCGCTGGACACGTTGATGCCGCGGCCGACATTCAGCTCCAGGCCCCAGTTGCCCCAGACCTTCGCGCGGGCGCCCACCAGGGCCTCCCACGGCGTCTTGAGCGAGTCGGCCTGGTCGAAGTTGAAGGGGCGCACCAGCGGGGTGCCCAGGTGCATCTCCGCCACGGCTTCGACGTCCGTGAAGCGGCCCATGTTGGGCAGCTCCGCGATGGCGCCGGCGCCCAGCGTCAGCTCGTCATCCACGAGCAGGTTGAGGTACTGCGCATGGGGCCGCAGCCGCACGCCCACGTTGCCGAGCACGCGGATGGGCACGGGCAGCGAGGTGAAGCGCTGCTCCAGCGCGACGCGAGGCGCCCACAGCACGCCGCGCTCACCGGTGAAGCTGGAGGCGCTGCCGGTGGGCAGCCGGACCTCGGCGACGAGCGACACGCCCACCGGGAACTTCTCGCGGTCCAGCAGGTGGACGCGCGGCAGCAGGCGGATGTCGCCCATCGTGGTGCGGCCCACGCCCGCGGCGCCCGGGAAGTTGGGCGCGTTGAGCGCGTCGCGCAGCAACTGGAAGTTGTCACCCTGCAGCAGCGTGACGGGCAGGTCCACCGCCAGCTCCAGGCGCTCATGGAGCTGATAGGCGAACAGCAGGTGCGCATCGAGCCGGTAGGGCAGGAGGTCGCCCAGCTTCTCGTCGCCCAGTTTGAGGGCGAGGATGCGCCAGTTGAATTCGAACAGGAGTGCCGCGCGGAAGCTGCCAACGGGCAGCGCGTTGCTCGTGCCTTCCAGGGCGATGCCGCTGTGCTGCGCGGCGGTGGCCTTCACTGGAACGGCGTCGAATCCGCGGGCGAACGGGTCGTGGTCGGCGTGTGCGGCCACCGAGGCCAGAAGCAGGCCCAGGGTGGCGAGTCGGGTGGCAGCGCCGCGAAAGCTGAAGCCTCGCATGTTTCAGGCTCTTACCATCCGGCTCCGAGGGGTGGAAGGAAATGACCCACCCCTCGGCATTGCTGATTACAGCCGTGTGTTATTTCTCCATGAACTGCTGCGCGGGCAGGATTTGGAGGCCCTCCGGACGCAGCGGGAGCTTGGCGCTGGAGATGGCTTTGTCCTGTTCCAGAAGCTCCGCCGACTTGGGAGACGCGTAGGTGATGGGCGTCGGTTCACCGGAGCGCAGCGTCTTGGCGAGCCCCTCCGCGTCCTCGGTGACGAAGGCGAAGTTGAGCGCGTCGGGCTGCACATGGCGGCGCAGCGCGTCCTGCACGGACTGCGGCGTCATCTCCGTCATGGCCTGGCGGTACTGCTCCAGGAAGTTGGGCGTGCCGTAGAAGAGGCCGTCGATGGCGTAGCCCAGCCGCCGCTGGTCGGTCTGCTCCCACAGGCGCGTGTAGCCCTGCAGGTAGCCGCGCATCAGGTCGAGCCGCTCCTGGGAGATTCCCTCCGTCACCATCTGGCTCAGGAAGAACACGGCGCCGCGCGTGGCGAACACGCCGTTGGCGGGCACCACGGGGCGCAGCCACAGCGTCAAGTCCTGCTGGGTGCGCGCGATGTTGGTGCGGTTGTACGTGGAGCCGGGCGCCTCGATGAAGTGCTCGGCGTAGGCGTAGTCGCCGTAGTTGAGGCCGCGCTTCTCACGCAGCTCGTTGAACAGCACGCCGATGAACTGACGGTGCTCGCCCAGGTTCGCCATCGCCAGGGCCACGGGGAAGAAGTCCGGGTCGCCTCGGCGGATGGGATTGACGAAGCCCATGCTGACGGCGGTGGAGAGCGTGGGCTTCTGGATGATGACGGTGCGGCCGGCCGTCGTCGGCACGGCGGGCAGCTTCACCCGGGGCGCGCCCGTGGAGGGCAGCGCGGACAGGCGCGAGGTGAGCGACTGCGTGAGCGCGTCGTCCACCGCGCCCGCCAGGCCCACCACCAGCCGGTCCTGGGTGAAGACGCGCTGGGCATGGCCCTTCACGTCGTCCAGCGTAATCGCCTTCAAGCCCTGCACGGTGCCGCCGGTGAAGTGCGCGTAGGGGTGGCCTTCGTAGATGAGGGCCTCCAGCGCCGCCTTGCCGAGCGCCTCGTCGTTGGCGCTGCGCAGGCCGTTCTCCACGTCGCTGATGGCGTTGGCGCGCAGGCGCTCCAGCTCGGCCGAGTCCAGGCGCGGGGCCAGGAGCACGTCGGTGAAGAGGTCCTGGAAGCGCGCCAGGAAGTCCTTGTGGACGCGGCCGGAGAACGTCGTGAACTCCTTGTCCACGAAGACGTCCAGCTCGGCGGCCATGGGGTAGAGGGCCTCCAGGAGCTGCGAGGCCGAGAGCTTCTGCGTGCCGCCCTCCGCCATGAGCTGGGCGGTGAGGGCGGTGAGGCCCTCCTTGCCCTTCGGGTCATCCACGGAGCCGGTGTGGAAGACGAGCCGGAAGGAGACGATGGGCGTGTCCGGCCGGGCGAGGACCACTGTCTGGAGCGGCTCGGGCTGGCCCAGGGGCTTGGCGGGCACGGACTCGGGGCGCTCGGGGAGCGCGGCCGTCTGAGGGGGCGCGGCCTGGGCGGGCACCGCGGGGGGCGGGGCGTTCTCGTCGGGAGGCGGCGCGGTGGGCGTGGTGGCGCAGCCGGCGAGCCCCAGCAGGGCGGTGAGCGACATGAGCGCGCGGGTCTTCATCACTTCGTCCCTCCGGGGGCGGCCGTCTTCGGGGTGAGGCTGAGCAGGATGAACTTGTTGGCGGTGAGGTAGCGCTTGGCGAAGTCGGAGAGCTGCGCGGGCGTCACCTTGGGCAGGCTCTGCAGGTGGCGCTGGAAGCCATCGGGCGCGCCGGTGACGCCGGCGTACCAGCCGAGCTGGATGCCCACGTCGCGAGGCGTCTCCAGGGCCATGAGCGCGCCGTAGCGGGCGTGGTCCTGGATGGCCTTGAGGCGCGCGGCGTCCACGCGACCGGCGGCGAGCCGGCTGACCTCCTGGAGCAGCGTCTTGCGGACGGTGTCGCGGTGGCGCTCGTCCTTGAGGGTGGCGGTGAGGGAGAAGAGGTGCGGGTCGCGGTGCTCGGAGTAGTCGCTGCCAATGGACTCGACGAGCTGCTTGTCCAGGACCAGCGTCTTGTACGCGGGGCTGGTGGAGCCGGCGAGGTAGTCCACGAGGAGCGTCTGGATGGCGGCGTCGGCGGGGCTGGTGCCGGCGCTGGGCGTGCGCCAGGCAATCACCTGCCGGGGCTGCGTGGGCTGGGGCCAGTCGATGTGCGCGGTGCGAGGGCCCTTCTGGGGCGGCTCGGCGGGGACGGAGACCTGGGCGGCCTTGCGGTCCCAGGGGCCGTAGTGCTTGCGCACGAGCTCCATCGTCTTGGCGTCGTCGAAGTCGCCGATGATGAAGAGCAGGGTGTTGTCGGGCGTGTACCAGCGCTCGAAGAAGGTGCGGCTGTATTCATAGGCCTGGGGCATCGCCTGGATGTCCTTGTAGAAGCCCAGGGTGGTGTGTTGGTACGTGTGGCGGGTGAAGGCCGCGGCGTTGAGCTCCTCCTCCATCTTGAGGAAGGGGGCGGCGGCGTTCTTGTGGTACTCGCCGAGCACGGCGAGCGCCTCCGTCTGGAAGGCCGGCTCGCTGTACTCCAGGTTCTGGAACCGGTCGGCCTCGATTTCGATGAGCTGGGGCAGGCCGGCGGTGGGGCCGTAGGAGTAGTAGAGGGTGATGTCGTCGGTGGTGAAGGCGTTGTCGTCGAAGCCGAAGCTGCCGAGGATGCGCTCGCGCTCGCCCTCCGGGTGCGTCTTCGTGCCCTTGAACATCATGTGCTCGAAGAAGTGGGCGAAGCCCGTCTTGCCGGGCTCCACCTCGTTGCGCGAGCCGACGCGGACCACGGTGACGTAGGCGATGATGCCGCTGGACGGGTAGGGCACGCGGACCACGGTGAGCCCGTTGGGCAGGGTGTCCGTGGTGAGGGCGTACGGGAAGGCGTCCGACGCTGGAATCGACGCGGCGGCGGCCGGGAGGGCGGAGCCCCACAGGAGCAGCAGGAGGGGGAGCAGTCGTCTCATTCAGGTGCCTCGTGGCCGGGCGGGAAAGGCGGGGACCCGGCGGGGAGGCGACCCTACGACGGCTGGCTCGGTGGGGGAGGGGCTTGTGGGCCGAGTGTCCACGTTCCTGCGCCCAGGTGCGTCCACGAACCATCAGGAGGATTGACGCGCCCCCGTCAGCGGTTAATGTGGGGAAGACGCGGCGCCGTCAGGGGCCGTGTGACGTGCAGTGAACCAATCGGGGGCGACCTGGCTTCGACGGGGGCAATGAAGTTCGAGACGCGTGCCGAGCTTGTCTGGTAGCTCGTAAATCCCACCCGGCAAAGACACAAAAGCCAACGACAACGTTGAGCTCGCGCTGGCTGCCTAAAAACAGCCCATAGTGCGCGGTCCCCCCGCCCTCGGCCTGTGGGGTTGGGATGGACCGTCATAATGCAGGCTGGCTTCCGAGGGCGCCTGGACCCGAGGTGGCGAGACCTTTCCAGGACCGGCTCTGGGTATCCCGTCCGTGGGAGCCTCAGGGACGTAGCAAATCGCGGACTACGCACGTAGGGTCGAAGAGCGGACGGCTTTCGGACGAGGGTTCGATTCCCTCCGCCTCCACTGGATGTAGCAAGGCCCCGGCCGCCATCAGGCGAGCCGGGGCTTTCTTTTTCCCAGAAGCCAGCGGCCGCCCGGTCGCAGCCACCAGTGAATCTGGCCCCCACTGCCCCTGTGCAGCGGGTTGCCAGGGGGCAGACAGGTACCGGCGTTGGCCCAACGTACCGGTGAGGTCGTTCACTTGTTTCAGGTTCGATCACGTAGGGATGCTGGCCAAGAACCGCCTGCCGACATGGGACATGTACCCCGGTACTACCAGGGCCCGAGGGGGCGATGGCGATCAGTAGTCGTCATCCTCGTCCTCATCGTCCCAGTCCTCGTCGTCCCAGTCCTCGTCCTCATCATCGATGTCGTCTTCCTCGTCGATGTCGTCTCCCTCGAAGTCCGTCGCCGCGTAGCAGTCCTCAGCCCAGTGGCCGGACCTGCCGCAGCGGAAGCAGGCATCGGGATCTTCTTGGTGCACTCGGTCGTGGACGCTGTCCTTGAGGACAACGAGGTTCTGGCGGCGATTGTCTGTCTTGTCACCGTTGATGTGGTGGACCTCCTCGCCGGGAACGGGTTCGCGCCCGATCTTCTTCTCGGCGACCCGGCGGTGCGTGAAGACCCAACGCTGCTCGTCCTTGTCCCAGAACTGTTTGTAGCCGCTGGAGTTGACCCGTGTCTTCAGCTTCCCTGCCATCGTTTCCCCACCGTTCGAGGCTCGGGTGCGAGATCACTCCAGGTTCCTCGTCCCGGCAAGTCGGCGCCCTTGGTGTCGCACTTCGGCGAGCCTGCAGACCTTGGCGAGTGCGGTGACTGGGACCTCGCGTCGGGGCGGTTTCGAGCAGCATCCAACGAGAATGCCTTTCCCTCGATGAGACCGATATGACCCGATGCCTGCAATGGATTCTGCGCTGAGCGGATAAACGTACCGGCGCCCTCAGCCTATTCGGCTTGATGAGGCTGTTGCATACCTCCGAAGTGTTAACTCCGGGGTGGTATGGCCGCTACATTCACGTGGCGGGATGTTGCTCCCGTGCCCATCACTCCCATGCCGTGCGCGGGTGATATCGCGCAGGTCCGACACCGTCAGTATTTGGTCAATGAAGTCATTGCTCCTTCGGATGTACGGGAGCAACACACCCTCGTTCGTCTCACGTGTCTCGATGATGATGCACAGGGACGCCCCCTGTCGGTTTTGTGGGAGCGTGAGCTCGCCGCTCGGGTCGTCCGACCTGAACAGGGTGGATTGGGAACGCCTGAGCGTTTCGACGAGCCGCGTCACTTCGCCGCGTATCTGCACGCGCTCAAGTGGAGCTCCGTCACCGCCACCGACGCCCGGCTCTTTCAGGCGCCGTTCCGCGCGGGCATCCACTTGATGAATCATCAGCTCACGCCCCTCAAGAAGGCGCTTGAGCTGCCTCGGGTGAATCTCTTCATCGCCGATGACGTAGGTCTAGGAAAGACCATCGAGGCGGGGCTGGTGTTGCAGGAACTCATCCTCCGCCAGCGCGTGGACCGCGTCCTCATCGTCTGCCCGGCGTCGGTGACGCTCCAATGGCGCGATGAGATGGAGAAGCGCTTCGGTCTGCGCTTCGAAATCTTCAACAGCGAGTTCGTCTCCCGCCGCCGTCAGGAGCGCGGCTTCCAGGTCCCCGTCTGGGCCACGCACTCACGCTTCATCGTGTCGTACCAGACGCTGCGGCGCAGCGAGTACTTCGAGCCGCTGAAGACCCTCCTGGAGGAGAAGGGGCACCACAAGTCCTTGTTGGTGCTCGACGAGGCGCACGTCGTCGCACCCGCATCGGCCAGCCGGTACGCCACCGACACCGAGACCACTCGCAGCATCCGCTCACTGGCGGAGCGCTTCGAGCACCGGCTCTTCCTCTCCGCGACGCCCCACAACGGCCACTCCAACAGCTTCTCCGCGCTGTTGGAGATGTTGGACCCACAGCGCTTCACGCGGGGCACCCGCGTTCGCGAATCACAGCTGGCTCCCGTCATGGTGCGTCGGCTCAAGGGCGACCTTCGCGCCCTGGGCAGTTCACAAAGCTACCCTGAGCGGCACGTGGTGGGCGTGCGACTGATGCATGACTCGGGACGTTGGCACGCCGAGTGGCTCGCCCCGGACGGAAAGACCGTCGAGCAGCGTGTCGACCTGGGCGAAGCCTCCGCCCCGGAACTGGAACTGTCCCAGAAGCTCGCGCGCTACACGGAGCTCATGGCGCCTGGCACGAAGCAGGGGCGCCTAGTCTTTATCAACCTCCAGAAGCGCCTCCTCTCCAGCATCGAGGCGTTCCACCGCACGCTCTCCGTCCACGCGGCGGCCTTCGGCGCGGGGGCGCTGGCGCCCGACGGCGGAGCGCTCACCGGCGACACGGCTCCTGAGTCCGAGGAGCACGGCGAGACGGACGACGCACTCGAGCTGTCGTTCGCGGAGACCATCCGCGAGCACAGTCAGGAGCTGTCCGCCAGTGTCCAGGCGCGCAAGCTCCTGGATGACATGCTCAAGCTGAGCGCCCGGCACCGCACTGCCCGGGACGCGAAGCTGCGGGCCCTGCTCCACTGGGTTCGCGAGCACCAATGCCCGCTCACCCGAGGCGCCGCGTGGAAGCCCCGCCGGGTCATCGTTTTTACCGAGTATGGCGACACGCTCCGTTACCTCAAGGCGCAGCTCACCGCCGCCTTCGAGGGGACCCACCGGGGGGATGAGCGCATCCTCACGCTGACGGGCGGCATCGATGACGTGAAGCGCGCGGAGGTTCAGGCCGCCTTCAACGGCTCGATGGAGGAGTTCCCCGTGCGGGTCCTCCTCGCGACCGACGCCGCGCGCGAAGGCATCAATCTGCAAGGCCACTGCGCGGACCTCTTCCACATCGACGTTCCGTGGAATCCCTCACGCATGGAGCAGCGCAATGGTCGCATCGACCGTGCCTTGCAACCCGCGTCCACCGTGCGCTGTGGCTACTTCGTCTACGGCCAGCGTGCCGAGGATGCGGTGCTCGACACCCTCGCGCGCAAGGTGGAGACCATTACGCGCGAACTGGGCAGCCTGGGCTCCGTGCTGATGGACCAGATGCACGATGCGCTCGCCGCGGGCATCACGAAGAGCACGCTGGATCGCCTCTCCCGCGCCGCGACCTCGACTCGCACGGAGGTGACGAAGCGGGAACTGGAGTCCCAGCGCACGCTCCAATCCCTGCGCAAGGAACTGGATGCGATTGGAGAACTCCGTGAGCGCAGCGGCAAGGTGATGGACTTCAATCCCGTCCTGCTGCGCGATGCGCTGGACGTGGGGTTCGAGTTGGCCGGCGCGGGACGGTTGGAGCGGGAGACCATCTCGGAAGAGGGCCGGACGCTGGAGGCCTGGAAGGTCCCCGCGCTTCCCGCTTCGTGGAGCACGACCCTGGATTCCATTCGTCCGCGCCGGGAGCGCGACGAGGCCGCGTGGGAGTGGCGCAAGCGCTCCCTGTCTCCCGTCGTCTTCGAGGCACCTCCGGGCGTTTCCAGCAAGCTCGTCCACCTGCACCTGTCCCATCCTCTCGTCCAGCGGGTGCTCCAGCGGTTCCTGGCGCAGGGGTTCTCCGCGAACGACCTGAGCCGTGTCACGGTGGTTCAGGCTCAACGCGACGCAGTGGCGCGCGTCATCGTCTTTGGCCGGTTGTCGCTCTTTGGCGAGGGGGCCGCGCGGCTCCATGACGAGGTGGTCTCTGTTTCAGCAAGGTGGCTGGACGGGGGTGGCCGCGGGCACTTGAAGCCTTTCGCGGACGAGGCGGACCGCAAGGCAATCGACCAACTGGAGACCACACTGGCGGAAGCGCCCGCGCTCTCCGCGGTACCCAAGGCCGTCCAGAAACGGCTGCTGGCCGGTGTCGAGTCCGACTTCTCGAAGCTTTGGCCCGCCATCGAGGACCAAGCCTCGGAGAGAGAGCAGGGGGCTCGCAAGAAGCTGGCGGCGCGGGGGGCGTCCGAAGCCAAGGCGCTGACACAGATTCTCCTGACACAGCAGGAGGCCATCCAGGAGGCACTGAGCGCGCAGCTCGAGCTCAAGCTCGACGTCCGGGCGGAGCAGGACCAATGGAGGAGGGACAAGGTGCACCTTGAACAGCGATTGACAGCGCTTGGAAGGGAACTCGTTGAACAGCCTGAATCCTTGAAGGCCACCTACGCCGTGCGGGTTGCCCGCCTGGTGCCCGTGGGCATGGTCTACTTGTGGCCGGGGGCGCGCTGATGAACAGCCAGAACTTTGGCGGGGACGTCGAGCGCCGCTATCACCAGACATGGATGGGGATGGCGCAGCCCATTGAGGGGCTGGTGGTCTCCATTCCGGTCCTGGAGGACGCGCAGTGCATGCAGCGCCTGCCGGTGTCCGCGCAGTCGCGGTTCGTCCTGCTGGCGGGCCGGGAGTCACCTCGGGTGACGGATGTCCCGCGCTTCCTCCGGGAGGTGCTGGGCTACGCAGATGATGATTTCACCACGGTGTTTCCGGAGGACCTCCAGCTCGATATCGCGGAGGGGCAACAGACGCTCAAGCCCACGCGGGGGCTGCTGCGACGAGGGTCTTCTCCCGCGAAGCCGGAAGGGTTGCCGGATGATTCCACGCCCATCAGCCGCGCCGCGGAAGGCTTCGCGCTCCTGACCTGGGAGCTGCCGGCTGGGTTGGACCTGGACAGGAAGGAAGACACCACGGGCGCGTGGTTCTACGAGCCGGCCGCCAAGTTCGACCGCCTGCTGCGCGCGGCGCGTGTCCCCATCGGCCTGCTGTTCAACGGGGACTCAGTGCGCCTGGTCTATGCGCCCCACGGAGAGACGTCAGGGCACATCACCTTCCGGTTCAAGGACCTCGTCACCGCCAGCGGTCGTCCGCTGTTCGACGCGATGGTGATGCTCCTGCACGCGCGCCGCTTCTTCGGCGTGTTGCCCGAGCATCAGCTTCCCGCGCTCCTGGAGCAGTCTCGCCGCCGGCAGGCGGATGTCACCGACGAACTGGCCGAACAGGTCCTGGAAGCGCTCGGCATCCTCCTTACGGGTTTCGAGGCGGCCGCTGAACGGGATGGCTCCAGGGCCCTGGACGAGGCGCTCTCACAAGGTGAGGAGCATGTCTACGGCGGCCTCCTCTCTACGCTCTTGCGGCTCGTCTTCATCCTTTACGCGGAGGACCAGGGCCTGCTTCCCGTGGACCAGGAGCCCTACCGCGATGACCTGTCGGTGAAGGCACTTCACGCGCAACTCGTCGAGGACTCCAGCCAATACCCCGATTCGATGAACCGGCGCTTTGGTGCGTGGCCACGGTTGCTGGCGCTCTTCCGGTGCATCTATCTGGGAGCCTCGCACGACAAGCTGCGAATGCCGGCACGGCGTGGACAGCTCTTCGACCCTGACACGTTCCCCTTTTTGGGAAGCGCGAGTTCCGCCGATGCGGGCACGGAGGCGCGGGTTCCTCCCCTTGATGACGGAACGGTCCTCCAGGTACTGGAGCGGCTCATCTTCCTCAAGGGACAGCGACTGAGCTTCAAGTCGCTGGACGTGGAGCAGATCGGCTCCGTGTACGAGGGACTGATGGGCTTCCACGTGAAGCGCCTGACCGGTGCTGGAGTCTGTCTCAAGCTCTCGAAAGTATGGGTCTGCGCGGACGAGGTGCTGGCCCAGCCCGCGAAGCGGCGTGCGGCATGGCTGGAAGAGGAGGCGGGCCTCGACGCGAAGTCGGTGAAAGCCCTGTCGAAGGCGTTGGAGCAGGCCTCTACGCAGCAGATGGTCCTGACCGCGCTGGAGCCGTATCGCGCGAAGGGGACCGAGACACGACGCGCATCCCAATGGGTACTCCAGCCTGGCGACGAGCGGCGACGGACCAGCAGCCACTACACGCCTCGAAGTCTGTCATCGCCCATCGTCCGCCGGGCTCTGGAGCCTTTGCTCAAGACGATGGGGCCTCAGCCATCTTCAGAAAGACTCCTCAACCTGAAGATTTGCGACCCGGCCATGGGGTCGGGTGCATTCCTGGTGGAGTCCTGCCGCTATCTCGCGGACCAGGTTGTCGCCGCATGGACACGCGAGGGTGTGTTGAAGCGTGACAAGCACGAGGACGAGGTGATGCGGGCACGCCGGCTGGTGGCCCAGCGATGCCTGTACGGCGTGGACAAGAATCCATGGGCCGTGAAGCTCGCGAAGCTGTCGCTGTGGCTCGTGACGTTGGCGAAGACGGAGCCCTTCACATTCCTGGACCATGCGCTCAAGTGCGGGGATTCACTGGTCGGGCTCGACCTGGATCAGCTTCAAGCGTTTCACTGGGCCCCGACCAGCAAGAAGCAGTCGGAACTGTCCTGGGCGTTCATCAAGAAGGCACTGACGCGCTCCCTGGAAAAGCGCGAGGAGATCCTCCAGCTCGCGCTCGACCTGGAAGGGCCGGAGCGCAAGCCACTGCAGTTGGACCTGGATCCCGGCCGGGTGAAGGAGGGGCTTCTCCGCGACGCGGACGCAGCGTTGGAGGACATCAAGCGGATCGCCAATGCGTGCGTCGGGGCGTTTTTCGCCTATGGCTCGGACAAGGAGCGGGAGAAGGAGCGCTTCCGCCGGTCGAACCTGATTGGGGCGTGGCTATCCAAGGCGAAGAATGGGGTTCTGCCTCCCATGCCGGCGGACATCGCGGCGTTCTCCGCGCCATCAGGGACGTTCCACTGGCCACTGGAGTTCCCGGAGGTTTTCCACGGGAGCCGGCCGGATCCGCTCGACAACGAGCAGCCCAACAAGGCGGCCTGGATCGATGGGTTCGTGGGGAATCCACCGTTCGCGGGAAAGAACGCCATCATCGAGGCGGGCGGAGAGAACTACCTCCCTTGGCTCCAGGCGGTTCATGAGGGTGCGCACGGCAACGCGGACCTCTCCGCGCACTTCTTCCGCCGTGCGTTCCATCTGCTGGGTGAACACGGAAGCTTCGGGTTCATCGCCACCAACACCATCGCGCAGGGGGACACGAGAGCCACGGGATTGAAGCACTTGGTGGACCACGGCGGCCACCTCTACGACGCCGTGCGCTCCATGAAGTGGCCGGTGGCTGGCGCCAACGTCTCGGTGTCCGTGGTGCATCTGGCGAAGGGCCGCGTCTCAGACTTGAAGTTGGAGCGGCGACTGGACCGTCTGCCCGTAAATCACCTCAACTCTCGACTGAGAGGAAAACCCGAGCGAGCAGATCCCGTGGTACTCACCGCCAATACTGGGAAGAGCTTCCAGGGATGCATCGTCCTTGGCATGGGGTTCGTGCTCAGCCCCGAGCAGCGAGCAGCGCTCGTCGCGAAGTCAGCGAAGAACGCGGAACGCATCTTTCGCTATGTGGGCGGAGAAGAGATCAACTCCGACCCCAGGCCAAGCCTCGAAAGGCACGTCATCAACTTTGGGCAGATGGAACTACAGGAAGCGGAGCGCTGGCCGGCACTCATTCGCATCGTACGGGAGTTGGTGAAGCCTGAGCGAGACAAGGTCAAGGATAGAGGAGCGAAGCAGTTCTGGTGGCAATTCATTCGACCGCGTCCCGAACTCCAGGCGGCACTTCGTAAAGAGGAACGCTGCCTCGCAATCAGCATAGTCTCCAAGCATCTCATTTTCGACTGGCGGCCAACGGACGTCATCTTTTCACATTCAGCCGCCGTTTTCACCCTAAGCCAGGCTCGCTGGCTCACATTGCTACAATCACGGGTGCATGAGGTCTGGGCACGTTTGCTGTCATCCTCCATGCGCAACGATCTTCGTTACGCACCGAGCGACTGCTTCGAAACTTTCCCCTTCCCCTTCCCTGACTCTGCAAGCACCTCCGCGCTCGACCGCATCGGCGAACGGCTCCACTTCGAGCGCAGCCAGTACATGCAGGCCCATAACATCGGCCTGACGACGACGTACAACCGGCTCAAGGACAAGTCCGTCACCGACACAGCGACGCAGCGCCTGCGAGACCTGCACGTAGCCGTGGACCAGGCTGTCCTGGATGCCTATGGCTGGAATGACATCCACGCCCCTTCGTACTGCGGCGCCACGTCCAAACAGTTCGAAGCCTTCGAGGACGACGTTCTCGACCGCCTCTTCGACCTGAACGCGCAGCGTGCCCACGAGGAAGTCCACCCCACCGTCCGCCGTCCCTCGAAGTCCCGCGCCCAGACCGCCTGAGCCCTCCCATGAATGCCCCTGACACGGGAGCGGTCCGCTCCCACCTCATCGATGCGCTCGAAGCGGACCTTGTCGGTCCGTTCCAAAAGCCTCCAGGTGCTCCTGTCTCGGACGCCCCGGAAGCGCTCCGCACGCCACCGTCCCGCTGGTACCTGACGGGATTCCTCGTCCCGCTCGACCAGGGCGTCATCGAGGACGACCCCGACGACGAGGAAGACGACCTGGCCGCGGGTAATGACGAGGACAATGAGGACGCCTCCCGCCCCGACCCGAGCGCCAAGAAGGTGCGCCGCCTGCCCGCGTCCATGGGCCTGTCCGTCTTCGTCCCCGTAGGCACGCCACAACTCACCGCGCATGTCTGCTGGGCGGACTACCAGCGCGTCGAAGAAGAGGGGCGCAAGCACTGGCGCCGCACATTCCACCAACGCACCGTCCCCCTGTCCTTGGATGACGCGGCTCTGCGGGAAGGCATGTACCTCCAGGACAGCCGGGGCCTGCGCCTGGAAGGCCACGTGGAGAAGACGCGTGAAGGCGAACTCGCGGTCGCCATCTTCCTCGTCAACGCGCGCCCACCTACCAGCACCGCCGGCGACCGGGACGAGGCGTATGCCTTCCAGACCCACCTCGCCTTGGAATGCGCGCAAGGCTTCGTCAGTCGGCAGGACTCCAGCGACGCCAGGAGCGAGGACGACGACGACCGCGTCAACGACCTCCAGTTCCGCGACCGCCAGCGGTGGGCCGTGGGCCATGGCATCTCCGTGCGCGTCTCATCTACCTCCGTCCCTGTCACCCGCGTGGAAACGGACTGGCTGCCACGCGTCGAGGTGCTCCCCGTCGAAGCGCGGCAGATTGACGAAGTCACGGTGGGCATGGAGCAGCTCGCCGCGTTCACGACACCCTCGGAGGCCGTAGCGGCCCTGCTCCCCCTGGTCCGGACCTACCGTGAATGGGTGGCCACCCAGGCCGCTGTCGCTGTCGGCAGCGACCGCCGCGAGGAGACACGGGATGAACTCATCCGGAGGGCTCGACGCGCGGCGGACCGCATCGAGGAGGGCATCCAACTCCTTGCTCGGGAACCTCTCGCCTTCGACGCCTTCCGCTGGATGAACAGCGTCATGGCTCAGTCGGAACGCAAGGTGCGGCAGGAAGAAGCGCCCCAATGGCGTCTCTTCCAGCTCGCTTTCATCCTGCTTAATCTCCCTTCGGTCGAGAACGAAGGCCACGCGGACCGTGAGCTCGTGGAGCTCATTTTCTTCCCCACCGGAGGAGGAAAGACGCAGGCCTACCTGGGACTCATTGCCTTCACCTTGCTCCTGCGCCGCCTCCGAGGTCAGGCCCACCTCCACGGCGGCCTGGGCGTGGCCGTGCTGCTGCGCTACACGCTGCGGCTGCTCACGCTCGACCAACTCGGTCGCGCCGCGACCCTCATCTGCGCGCTCGAAGTGCTCCGCCAGCAAGAGCCGAAACGCCTGGGCGCCGTGCGCTTCTCCATCGGACTGTGGGTCGGCCGCTCCGCGACCGCCAACACGCTGGAGCAGGCCTCCACGCAAATCACGGAGTACAAGAACGACAACAGCGCCCGCGCGCAGTCTCCGTTCCCGCTCGCCACCTGTCCCTGGTGCACCACGCCGTTCGAGCGGGAGTGCTTCATCCTCCGGCCGTCCAAATCCAAACCCGAGGAAGTGCTCGTCGGCTGCGCCAGCATCGCGTGCGCATTCAACCTGGGCCGCAACCCGGAAGGGCTCCCCGTCCTCTTCGTCGACGAGCAGATCTACCGCGAGCTGCCGTGCTTCCTCGTCGCCACCGTGGACAAGTTCGCCATGCTGCCGTGGCGCGGAGAGACGGGATTGCTCTTCGGTCGCGTCCTGGGGCGCACCGGGAAGCGCTTCGTCGGCCCGTGCAATGACGCCGCGGACGTGAAGGCGGCGCTCGTGACGCTCCCGAAGGGGCTGCCTCCCCCGGAGCTCATCGTGCAGGACGAGTTGCACCTCATCTCCGGCCCGCTGGGCTCCATGGTGGGCCTCTACGAAGGCGCCGTCCTGACGCTCGCGCCCCGGGCGAAGTTGGTGGCCTCCACCGCCACCGTCCGCCGCTCCCGGCAGCAGGTGAGCCGCCTCTATGGACGGGACGTCGCGCTCTTCCCTCCGCCGGGCGTGGATGCCTCCGAGACGTTCTTCGCCTCCGTGGGCAAGAAGGGTGCGCGCCAATACGTGGGCGTGGCGGCACCCGGGCGGCCCATGAAGGCCATCCTGCTGCGCGTCTATGTCAGCCTGCTCGCCGCGGCCGCGCGCGGCGAACAGCTTCACGGCGCCGTGAGCGCGGACCCGTACCTGACGCTCGTCGGCTACTTCAACAGCCTGCGCGAACTGGGCGGCATGCGCCGGTTGGTCGAGGACGAGGTGCGCCGACGGGTGATGGACCGCGTCCGTCGCCGTCCAGAGGACTTCGGCAAAGAGGCCGAGCATCCCTGGTACCGGGGCAGGACCATCCGCGGCGAGCCCATCGAGCTGACCAGCCGGGAGAAGACCGCCGACATCAAGGCCTCGAAGAGCCGCCTGGAACTCACGCACGGTCAGCCCCAGAGCGTAGACGTCGTGCTCGCCAGCAACATGATTTCCGTCGGCGTGGACATCGACCGGTTGGGACTCATGGTCGTGGCGGGACAGCCCAAGACGACCAGCGAGTACATCCAGGCGTCCAGCCGCGTGGGCCGCAAGCTGAACAAGCCCGGCCTCGTGGTGACGTGCCTCAACGCGGCCAAGCCCCGCGACCGCAGTCACTACGAGCGCTTCGGGACGTACCACGAGTCGTTCTATCGCTTCGTCGAAGCCACCTCGGTGACGCCTTTCTCGGCACCGGCGCTCGACCGGGGGCTCGCGGGCGTGGTGGTGGCGCTGGGCCGGCTGCTGGATACCGCCATGACCGCGCCCCTGGAGTGGAAGTCCCTGCAGGCGCACCGGGACGCGCTGGAGCAGGCGCTCGAAACCCTGTCGAAGCGCGCTGGCCGAGGGCTGCTCAAGGAGGAGTCGGAGCGGGCCAGCGGCATCGTGATGCAGCGCGCGCGAAGCCTGCTCGACTCGTGGCGCAACATCATCGAGCAGGCGAAGAAGGACGCCGCCCAGCGCGCGTACTCGCCCTACGACCCGGAGGGAAAGGGGCTCAAGCCCCTGCTGCGCGGCTTCCTGGACCCCACCGACAACCTCACCCAGGACGAGCTCAAGTTCGAGGCGCCCACGTCCATGCGTGACGTGGAGTCCTCGGTGCACCTGTGGATTTCACGTCAACCCCTGGGCGGCTACCGCGCCCCGAAGGCAGCGACGGAGGAGGTGGCAAATGACGAACCGTAGGAAGTGGACTCGGGCCCGCTCGACGCGGCCGCCGGATGGGCGCGTGCGCCAGAGCCAGGTGGTCTCCACCTTCGGCCCGGGCAGCATGCTGGACCTGCTGAACGACGCGGTCCTCGTCGGCGGCCTGGACTTCTGGCGTCTCAAGGGACAGGGGGAGGTGGTCAACGAGCCGCGGTTGCTGGAGATCGTCGAACCGCTCTACCACCGCAACAAGTGGCCGCTCAGCAAGGAGGCCCCCTTCCGCAAGCCCCCCGCTGGGGATGAGCGAGAGCCGACAGAGTCCTGCGGCATCCAGGTGTATGAGTTTCCGCGCTGGTTCGTCTGCCAGAACCCCCACTGCCGCACGCTGGTTCGGGCCAACAGCTTGGAGCGCGTGAACCAGGAGTACCGCCACCGCTGCGCGGGTGTGGACGCGAAGCCCGAGCGCTGCGTGCCGGTGCGCTTCGTCGCGGCGTGCCCGCGGGGGCACCTGTCGGACATCGACTGGAGCTGGTGGATGCACGAGCGCAAGCCTTGCGACGCCCCACAGCTCAAGCTCGAGGAGGGCGTGAGCGGTGACTTCAGTGACATCGAGGTCGCGTGCTCGACGTGCGGCAAGCGCAGGCGCCTCATCGACATGACCCACAAGGAGCAGCAGGCCCCCTGCGACGGGGAGCGGCCCTGGCTGGGGTTGGAGGCGCGGGAGCGCTGCGTCGAGAAGCAGCGGCTGCTGGTCCGCACCGCCAGCAACGGCTACTTCGCGCAGACCACCAGCGCCATCACCATCCCTGAACCGGAGTCGCTCCGGCGCAAGGTGCAGTCCGCGTGGAGCATCCTCCAGTCAGCCACCGCGGAAACCCTGCCAGCCTTCCGGACCATTCCCCAGGTGCAGGCGGCGCTCGGCTCCGCCTCCAACGCGGAGGTGCTGGCGGCCATCCATGCGGAGCGCGAGCACACGCCCGAAGCCGTCCCGGAGATTCGCACCGCGGAGTGGCTCCAGTTCCTCGCGCAGCCACAGGAGAAGCCTGGCGAGATGCCCCGGGACCGCAGCGAGGTCTTCTGGGCCCGGCGGATTGCTCGGCCCCGGGGACTGCCCTCGCTGGTCGAACGCGTGGTGCTGGCGCGACGGCTGCGGGAGGTCCAGGCCCAGGTCGGCTTCACGCGGCTGGAGCCCTTGTCGAAGGACCTCCAGGGCCGCTACGACCTGGACGTGGCGCTCGCGCCAATGTCGCTCCACCGGGACTGGGTCCCCGTGACGGAGATGCAGGGGGAGGGCATGCTGCTGGTGCTCGACGAGCAGCAGGTGCATGCCTGGGAGATGTCCGAGCCCGTGCTGCGGCGCGAGGAGGTGCTCCGGGCTGGATATGAGCGCTGGAAGCAGGGCTCCGGTTCGAAGCTTCCCTTCCCGGGCGTGCGGCTCTACCTGCTCCATTCGCTGGCGCATCTGTTGATGACGGAGGTGGCGCTGGAGTGTGGCTACCCCGCGAGCTCCATCCGCGAGCGGCTCTACTGCGCGCCGCACAGCGACGCCGTCCCCATGGCGGGCATCCTGTTGATGACGGGCACCACGGGCGCGGAAGGCACGCTGGGCGGCTTGGTGGAGGAGGGCAGGCGACTGGGGCGGCACCTGTCCCATGCGCTGGAGGACGCGCGCCTCTGCTCCAACGACCCCGTCTGCGCGCATCACGAACCCACGGGCCGTGATGACCGCGACCTGGAGGGCGCCGCGTGCCACGGGTGCCTCTTCCTCCCCGAGTGCTCCTGCGAGCGCTTCAACCAGTACCTCGATCGCGCGCTCGTCGTGCCCACGCTGGGCCACGAGGACGTCGCCTTCCTGAAGACGCCGTGGACCTGAGCGGCGTGGCGACGCTGGACCTGGAGCGGCTGAGGGCCGTGGTGGGCACGCGGCGGCTCGGGTTTCCGTTGTCCCGGCTGGCGCTCCAGGGAGAGGGGCTGGAGCGGCTGACGGGAGAGGTCGCGGCGTTGAACGCGCTAGGACGGGAGGGAACGCTGGTGCTGCTGGACACGGTGCTCGTGGAGCGGCGCGCGGGTGCACGGAGGCCAGAGCTGGTCTGGACGGGGCCGGAGACCCGCTGGAGCGGCGCTCGCGACACGGCGGTCGTGCTGGCGGACCTGTTCCACAAGGCCACGAGCACGGTGCTGGTGGCCGGGTTCGCGTTCGACCACGCAGCGGACGTGTTGGGGCCGCTGCACGAAGCCCTCCAGCGAGGCGTGAGTTGCAGGCTCTATGCGAGCGCGCCGGTGGCCTCGGCGTTCCTTCGGGAGCACTGGCCCTTCGGTCCGCCCTTTCCGGAGTGCCACGGCTTCTCACCCGGGAGGGGTGTCTTCGCCAGCCTGCATGCGAAATGCGTCGTGATGGACGCACGGTGGGTCTTCGTGACGTCCGCGAACTTCACGAACCGGGGACAGACACGGAACATCGAGGTGGGCGTGCTGCTGGAGGACACGCACCTGGCCGCGGTGCTGGAGGCCCAGTTCTCCACGGGGGAGTGGTTCTCACGGGTCGCCTGATTCGGCATGGATGGGCTGCGCCGAGATGCGCCTCCAGCAGTTCCCTGCTTGATTTCACGACGACAACACCCTGCATCCTCACAAGGCACTGCCATCTCGACGAAGGCGTAGTCCTGCTTGAGCGCGCGGTCTCATGGCGGCGCTGAGGCACAGCTCAGCGGTCCGGTTCGAGGTGAACGTCCCAGTGGGGCTCGGTGGGCCTCGCAACGCGCTTCCGTGCCGCTGCCCGAAAGCGGGTGTCACGACGTGCCCCCTCCCGCCATCGGGCCGCATGAACCGTCTACGGCGTGTACAGCTCCGCCGACGGCTCATTGTTGGGGCCGCAGCCCACCGCCAGCACTTCCTGCGTGAAGAGCGGTGTCAGCGTGAAGTTCATTCGAGGGACGAGCATGCTCGCCGTGGCCGTCCAGGTGCTCGTCACCGGGTCGTACACTTCCGCGCTGGCCAGCCGATCAAGCGCGGGCATGCCGCCACTCGGGTTCGTCTCGCCGCCCGCGGTCAGGACCTGGCCGGAAGAGAGGAGCACACTTTGATGGGCGTAGCGCCCGGTGGTCAGGTTTCCTGCGGAGGCCCAGGTGCCAGGCACCGGCGAGTACAGCGTGGAAGCATCGGTGGAGAATACGCCGGGCTGGAGTACCCCGACGGTGCGGCCGCCAACGGCGAGCGGCACGCCTGAGTGCAACAGGTTCAGGGTGAGGTCGCCGCGGCCTGTCGGGGCGATGTTGCTGGTGGCCGACCAGGTGCCCGTGTTCGGGTCATACACCTCGGCGGTGGGTGTGTATTGCAGACTGGGGGACGCCGCGATGACACCTCCCGCCACGAGCACCCGGCCATCCGCCATGAGGACGGCGCCGTGGTCCGAACGGCTCACGTTCAAGTTGCCCGTGGCGCTCCAGGTACCCGTGGCTGGGTTGTACACCTCCGTGCTGTTGAGCACGGCGTTGTTGCTGTCGCGGCCGCCCGTGACGACGACCTTCCCGGTCGGCAGCATCGTGGCGGTGAACCGCGAGCGCGCCGTGAGCAGGCTGCCGGTGGGCGTCCAGGTGTTCGCGACCGGGTCGTACACCTCCGCGGTGGTCTGCGTCGTAAACGGATTGCCGCCAATCACCAGGACATGTCCCCACGGAAGCCGGACCGCGACATGGCCGACGCGAGGCTCCGTCATCTCCGCGAGGAAAAGCCACGACCTCTCGTCGGGGAGGTAGACCTCCACGCTGGAGTGCGCCATTCCGTTGCCCATGCCGCCTGCGACCATCACCGCGCCGGAATGCAGCTCCGTGGCCGTGTGCCGGCACCGGTTCAGTTCGAGCGGAGACGTGGCATTCCAGGAGCGTTCTCCCGGCTCGTACAGCTCCGAGTTCGCCATGTAGATGGAGCCGTACGCGCCGCCGGAGAACAGCACCTGCCCGGAGCGCAGCAGGACGGCCACGCCGTTTGAACGAGGGGAGAGCAGCGAGGCGCTGCCGCTCCAGGTGCCCGTGGCCGGGTCGTAGAGTTCGCTGGTGCCGCTGCCGTCGAACACGAGCACCTTGCCGGACGGGAGCAGCTCCGCGTGGTGGTTTGCTCGGGCTTGGGACATGGCGCCGGTGGGGGCCCAGGTCAGGGTGGCCGGGTCGAAGAGCTCGGCCGTGTTGGTGCCGCTGCCTCCCGCGACGAGAATCTTGCCGGAGGGCAGCCGCGTGGCGGTGTGGCTGTGGCGTGGCCGGCTCATGGGCGCGGTGACGGAGAAGGCATTCGTCGCGGAATCGAAGAGCTCCACGCTGCTGAGTGTGCCAGACGCGTTGCTGCCGCCTGTCACCAGCGCCTTGCCGGACGGCAGCGCCGTCAACGTGTGCCGGGTGCGGGCGTGGACCATGGCCGTGGCGGTCCACCGGTTGTAGAAGGCGTCGAAGACGTCCGCGGCTCCGATGGCGCCGGTGCTTCCAGACCCGATCCCGCCTGTGATGAGCACCTTGTTCGAGGTGAGCATCACCGCCTTGCCCTCCGTGCGCGTCCGGACCCCCGCGGGGGCGGCCGTCCAGGTGCCGGTGGCGCGGGAGTAGATCTCCGCGGTGTTGAGGGGAATGTTCAGGGGGCCCGCCGTCTGGCCATTGGCCACCAGCACGCGACCGTAGGGGAGCGGGGTGAGGGTGTGGCCGGTGCGAACCGCGTTCATGGCGCCCGTGGGGGTCCAGGCCTGGGTGGCCGGGTTGTACAGCTCCACGCTGTTCGTGATGGCCCCGGAGACACGGCCGCCCGCCACCATCACCAGTCCCATGTGTATCTGCGTCGCGGTGGCGTTGCTGCGCGCTGTCAGCGCTGGGGTGGTTGCAATCCATTGCGGCACGGCCAACGCCGAGGTCCGAACCCCACGCGAGGACGCTGGTGGATTGGCAGCCTCCGGTCCACACGCCGCGCAGGCCAACAGCGTGAAGAGCGAGGAGAGTGATACAAATCGTTTCATGGAGAGCCTCGGATGGGCGTATGCCCACCGGCGTGGAAATCGCTTGGGTGCGAGCGTGGCGAATCCTGAGCGCTTGGCACGTCTCATTCAACTCCTGGAATCGCGGGGCTTGAGCGCGGTGCGTCAGCGCAGGTGCATGAACACCCAGGGGCGGCGAACGGCTCCACGGCGAGCGCGGTGAGCAGGTATGTCTCCCGCGACCCGCCTGGAAAGCATTGCATGCCGTTGCTACTGCTGGCCTTCACCCGCTGCTGTCAGTTTCTCTCGCTCCCCGGAGCCCCTGTGAACGGGTGGCGTCCCCGCTTCCCGGCGTCAACCTGCAGCGTGGATGGCAACCCGGTGCGCGGAGTGCTTGCGCGTGCGTTCCATGAACTTCGAACAGCCCTGGCGCACGCCGGAGGTCGGTCGCTCGACTGGCCGGGGCCGAAGCGCGCGCTCGGCGACCCTGTCGCGGCGCCTCGGGTTCTCGAATTCTTCGCCCACGAGTTGTTGCTACGCTGGTTCGATGATGGCGTCCCCGAGACTCCGGGGTTCGTCATCAACAACGTCGAGGAGGTCCGCATCAAGGGGACCGGCGTGTACCTCTCGGGCCTCGCGAGGCCTCATGAGCCCCAGGCGCGCTGCGCGTCTCAAGACGTGTGACGCGTGCCCTCCACGTGGGGGCGCACGCCCACGTGGTAAGGGAAGGGGATGAACGCACAGGCTCATCCCAGTCCGCTGCTCGTGACGGCTTTCAACGGCCGAATTTTCGCCTATGACCGCGCCAGTGGCCGCACCGCGTGGTCGTTCTCCGTTCCTGGCAAGTCGGTCCCGGGTGTTCGCCCGCGTCCGACACATGCCGAGGTACACGAGGGCCGGGTGTTCGTGTTCGCGGGCGGCGCCGAAGGGAGCTGGACGAAACGCGTCTTCTTCGAGGTCCACGCGCTCGACTCCGCGAGCGGCCATCCGCTTTGGTCACGACGTGTGGACGCGGGGCCCGTCACGAACTTCTCGTGCGCGACGGTGCTGGTGGAGGCGGGGCAGGTCGTCATCTCCTTCGAAGGAGTTTTGGCCGCGTTCCAGGCGGACACGGGACAGCCCCAATTTACTCGGAACAGCGAACACGCGGATGGGGGCATTCATGCGCCCCACCTGCAGATGTGTGTTCAGGGCGCGCGAGCACAGCGCGTGACCTGAGCCTGGATGACACCGTGTCGGGGGAGCGCGTCTCTCGGCGGCGCGCCCCCACTCTCATGCGATGGCCGTTCGTCAGTGCTCCTCTTCGGCGACGGAGCTTCAGAAGAGAGGGGCGAGGCTCTGAATCTGGGTCAGGGCGACGCCGAAATAGAGCACCAGATTGTCGTAGTCCGCGGTGGGAAGCGCCAAGGCATTGGCGCGATTCTCGACGCCGAGGATGTTTGGGAAGAATGGGGGCCTCTGCCGCGTGCAACGCGACTCAATCGCCGTCTCGCTTGAGCCACGGCCAGCCCCGACACACGTCACCTCGGGGCTGACCGGAAGCACAAAGGACCGCTGCGACTACGAACGCCCGTTCTTGGACCCGCCGAGGGCCTTCGCGTGGTGCGCGAAGTGGTCCGCGAGGAACGTGGCGATGAAGTAATAGCTGTGATCGTACCCCGCGTGCCGCCGCAGCGTGAGCGGGTGGCCCGTGGCGTCGCAGGCGGCGGCCAGCAGCTCCGGGCGCAGCTGGGTGGCGAGAAACTCGTCGGCCTCGCCCTGGTCCACCAGGAGGGGCAGGCGCTCCTGGGCCGTCTTCACCAACTCGACGGCGTCCCAGGCCGCCCACGCGTCACGGTTGTCGCCCAGGTAGGCGGTGAAGGCCTTCTGGCCCCACGGCACCTGCGTGGGAGCGACGATGGGAGAGAAGGCGGACACGCTGCGGTAGCGGCCCGGATTGCGCAGGGCGGTGACGAGCGCGCCGTGACCGCCCATGGAGTGGCCGAAGATGCCGCGCGCGTCCGTGGCCGGGAAGTGCTGCTCCACCAGCGAGGGGAGCTCCCGGGCCACGTAGTCCTGCATGCGGAAGTGCGGCGCCCAGGGGGCCTGCGTGGCGTCGAGGTAGAAGCCCGCCCCCTGACCCAGGTCGTATGCTGCGTCGTTGGCCACCGCGTCGCCGCGCGGACTGGTGTCCGGCGCGACGACGATGAAGCCGTGACGTGCCGCGTGCTCCTGCGCACCCGCCTTGGTGATGAAGTTCTGCTCGGTGCAGGTCAGGCCGGAGAGCCAGTACAGCACCGGGCAGCGCTCGCCGCGCAGCGCGGCCTCTGGAAGGTAGATGCCGAACCGCGTCTCGCCGCCCAGCGCGGAGGAGGTGTGCTTCCAAACCTCCTGACGGCCGCCAAAACTCGCGTGATGTTCGATGCGTTCCATGTCCTGCTCCTCGGAGAAGGCGTTGGCGGTGGACTCAGTAGCGGACGACGGTGCGGATGGACTTGCCCTCGTGCATCAGGTCGAAGGCCTCGTTGATGTCGGTCAGCGAGCGCGTGTGGGTCACGAACGGCGCGAGCTGAATCTTCCCGGACATCGCGTCCTCCACCATGCCGGGGAGCTCCGAGCGGCCCTTCACGCCACCAAAGGCGGTGCCCTTCCAGGTCCGGCCCGTGACGAGCTGGAACGGACGGGTGGAGATCTCCTGCCCCGCGCCGGCCACGCCGATGATGATGGACTGGCCCCAGCCCCGGTGCGCGCACTCGAGCGCGGCGCGCATCACGCCCACGTTGCCGATGCACTCGAAGGAGTGGTCCACGCCCCAGCCCGTCATCTCCACGATGACCTGCTGGATGGGGCGGTCGTGGTCCTTGGGGTTGACGAAGTCAGTGGCGCCGAAAGCCTTGGCCAGCTCGAACTTGGCGGGGTTCGTGTCGATGGCGATGATGCGGCCGGCCTTCGCCATCTGGGCGCCCTGGATGACCGCCAGGCCAATGCCGCCCAGCCCGAACACCGCCACGGAGTCCCCTTCCTGCACGCGGGCCGTGTTCTTCACCGCCCCCAGGCCCGTCGTCACGCCGCAGCCCAGCAGGCAGACCTGCTCGGGGTTGGCGTTCGGGTTGATGCGGGCCAGCGACACCTCCGCCAACACGGTGTACTCGCTGAAGGTGGAGCACCCCATGTAGTGGTAGACGGGCTTGCCGTTGTACGAGAAGCGCGTGGTGCCGTCGGGCATCACGCCCTTGCCCTGGGTGGCGCGCACGGCCACACACAGGTTGGTCTTGCCAGACTTACAGAACAGACATTGGCCACACTCCGCGGTGTAGAGCGGGATGACGTGGTCGCCGGGCTTGACGGACGTCACGCCCTCGCCCACCGCCTCCACCACGCCGGCCCCCTCGTGGCCGAGCACGACAGGGAAGAGACCTTCCGGATCATCCCCGGAGAGGGTGAACGCGTCGGTGTGGCAGACGCCCGTGTGGGTGATGCGAACCAGGACCTCGCCCTTCTGCGGAGGCGCGACGTCGAGCTCGACGATGCTCAGGGGCTTTCCGGCTTCAAAGGCAACAGCGGCACGAGACTTCATGAGGATGCTCCTGGGACAAGGGGATGAAGGCAGGGACTCCCACTCACTTGAGGTAGGTGCGGACCAGCGTCGTCATGTCCCGCACCCGCTGGGCGTGGCGTGGATCCTCGTCGGACGCCGGGCCGAACTCCTCCCGGATGTGTGACTCCAGCACCTCGGACATCAGTCCGTTGATGGCGCCCCGGATGGCAGCGAGCTGCTGGAGCACCGTGCCGCACTCCGCGCCGGACTCCAGCGCACGCTCCAAGGCTTCGGTCTGTCCGCGGATGCGGCGGACACGGAGCAGCGCCTTCTTCTTTTCTTCCGGCGAGTGGGGCATGGCGAAGACGTCATACTGGGTGGGGGTATCCTGCCGCAGCGGGATGTATACCCCCCGGGGGTATGTGGCAAGGCCGGAGTGAAGGCGTCCTCCGTGAGGGCGAGGAGACTGCGCGGGCCTTCCTGAAGGTTGCACCCGCCGAAGCGGAGTGCACCTGAGGCGCCAGCCGCCCCGCCCGCGCGCCAGGCTGGCATCAGGGCGACACCGCGGCCGAGCGCAGGCACTCCACCCAGCATCGCGTGGCTCCTGCTCCTCCGGGCAGGCAGGGGGGACGACGCCCGCCGCCGCACGCAGGGAAATCAAGACGCCGTGGCGCCATCCTGGCCTCACCCGCGGGGAGGCGAACAGGATGCGGAAACGACGCGCCGCCGGAGGGGCCTCCGGCGGCGGTGTTGCCCCACCGGTCAGTGCACCGGCGGGTTCGTCGGGTTCTCGCAGCATCCCCAGACGCTGCAGACGCAGTAGATCGTCCCCGAGCTCGGGTAGTAGGTGCAGTCCGACGTATACAAGCAGCAGTGTCCGGCGGTGCAGCAGTCCGGACACACGCCCTGCTGCGAGGTGCCGGAGGACGTCCACGAAGCGAGCGAGGCGTCCTGCTCCGACAGTTTGACGGCCAGCACGCTCTTGAGCAGCTCCGCGGTGTCGACCCCCTTCGTCAGCGCCGCCTCCTCGAGCCAGCGGTCCATGGCGACCTCCTGCCCACCCGCCACGAGGGCGATGCGCGAATAGTCGATGGCGCCACGCGAGGGGTCGAACAAGAGCACATCCTCCTGCGCTGCTCCGTCCAGCCGCAGGTAGGTGCCAGGCGCAAGGTTCCTCACGGTGTCCGCCGTGATGTTCAAGCCGCTGACCTCGCGCCCCTGCGTCAACGTGTCCTCCGAACCCCTGGCGTCTGCGCCTCCCTCGCACGCGGACGCAGTCACCACCAAGAAGGCCGCAAGGGCCACGGTCTTCAAACCCGACAGTCTCATCATGCGCTCCCTATCTGCAGTGTCCGTGACAACGCCGAGTCATCACGGGCTTCAGTATATCAAACACGGGATTGGCATGGATTGAGGCCAGGGCGGATTTGGCTCGAGTTGCACGCCCAGCGAGGGTCAAGGCGCATTCGCTTGACCACCCTCGTGCGTGAGGAAGCCGTCAGCGCATCACGGCGTGGTGAAGAGCGAGCTGAACGCATCCGCGCGGGCCATGGGCAGGGCCTCGCGGGTGTGGAACGGGTCGCGCTCGATGTCGTAGCCGGCGCTGTCGAAGGCGGACAGGCGCAGGTAATAGATGCTGTCTGGCTTCAGCATGCCGGGAGGCAGCCGCACCTGGGTGGCCGAGCCCGACACGTAGAGGGCGCCATCGGTGACCAGGGCGTTCACCTCCGGGAGATAGCGGAGGAGCGCCAGCCGGTAGGCGTTGACGGAGCCCTGGGCCGGCGGCAGCCAGGCGATGACCGGGCTGGCCGACCCCACCTCGCGCTGGGTGCTGGCGGGTACGCCGTCAATGGTCAGCGACCGCGGCGGCGACACGCGCGGCTGAACAGGGCTCGCGATGAGGCTGTTGAACTCGTCCCACGTCGCGATGCTGCCCGTCAGGTTGACATGCCGGCCCGAACCGTTCGGAAGCAGCTGTTGGACACGGAACGAGTAGCTGCCCATGCCCACCACGCCCCAGGTCGACGGGAACGGATTTCCGAACTGCAGCCGCTGCGTGAAGTTGTACGACGCGGCGCGCGGCATCTGCAGGGTGAGCAACTCTCCCGAGTAGCCAATCCAGCCGTCATTCGTGCCGTGCGCGGCGGGGATGGCGGAGAAGGTGGGGATGGACGGCGTCGCGAGCGGGTGTGCGTCCGTGGTCCAGAGCGTGTAGGCCGGCAGACGCCACTCGAGCGGGAACTCCGTCCGGGGCGCCGGCTGCATCACGCCCGCAAGCGGCAGGGGCGTGGCACCATCCGGGGTGAAGTCGAACGCGCCCACCTCCACCGCGCGGTCCAAGGCGGAGTACCCCAGCTCGGTGCCATCCGGCGCCGTCCCCGCGGGGTACTGGCTGTGCTGTGAGACGTAGAGCCGATCTCCCTTGCTCGCCTCGAAGACGGGGATGTTGCCCGTGCCGGCCCACAGCTCGGCGTTGAAGGTGAGGATGCGCGTCTCGCCGTCGGGGATGAAGTCGGTGAGGCTCAGGGCGCCATACAGGTCCACCTGCGCGGACGCGAGCTGGAGGCTGGAGCCTGGAAGGGACGGGCTCGACCAGTTCGTCCACGGCGCCGTGTTCACCAGGTTCAGCTGCAGCGGCGTGAAGTAGAAGTCCGAGTACACGGTGTCCGGACGTCCCAGCTTGTTGATGCCCACATCGACGTGGCGCGCGCTCGAGACGATGTAGTTCGTCCCCACGCGCAGGTAGTACGGCCCGGAGGGCACACCCGTGAACCGCCACCCGCCCGGCACCGCGGAGCCCAGCAGCAGGCTGAACGTCGAGCCGTGCGGCACATAGAGCTCGGGAGGCTGCGCCGACAAATCCTCCACCCGCTCGGAGGTTCCCACCGACGTATAGAAGCGCGTGGTGTTCGTCACCAGCACCGCATCGCTCGGGAGGCCCGCGTCATCAGGTGTCCCCGCGTCTTCGGTCGTCCCCGCGTCACCGATGCATCCCTCCGCCGGCGGCTCACCCGTCGGGCTGCAATGGCCCGGCGACTCGGAGCTCGGCCCGTTCGGAGCGGGGCTCTGCGTGAGCTCACGCGAGTCCTGCTCGGGTGAGCCACAGCCCACCAGCGTCATCACACACGTCGACCCAACGAGGACGGACCACTTCAACCCGCGCATTGAATCCCCCAGCCATGGAAAAGGCGGCAAGCCCTGTCCGGGGAGATACGCAACGCGCATTGAATCCGGGTCGTTCCTGCCGGACGAAGTCGATGACAGACGGGCCGCGGCACGGATGTGCGTGTCGAGGCGACTTCGCGGTGGACGCGTTATCCTCGTGCCGATGATGAGCGCTCTCGACTTCACTTCCTGGCGGGCCCTCGCGGCGACGCTGACCAGCCTCGTGCTGGTGTCGCTGGTGGTCGTCAGCCTGCGCCTGCTGGTGATGCAGACCGTGCAGCGCCGGCGCGAACGCGAGAACCGTCAAATCAACGAGCGGCTGAAGACGCTCATCGCCGCGTACAAGACGCTGGGCGGCTCATTCACCGGCGAGCTCGTCGTGGACCCGACCCACCTGGGCGACCTGCGGCGCCGGCTCGCGGCGGGTGAGCCACTCGCTCAGGAACCCGACCCGGGCCTCGTGCTCGCGTCGCCGCTCGACCACCCGGCGCTCGAACGCCGTCGGCGCACGCGCGACGCGGTCGAGGCGGCGCTGTCGGATGTGATGCTGCTCGGCACCGAGGAGCAGGTGCGGCTCGCGGCGGAGGCCGCCGCAGACATGGTCGCCGGGCGCAAGGTCGGCACGGCGCGGCTGGTCGTGTCGCTGCGCGATTTCATCCGCCGGGCGCTCGACCTCGAGCCCATTCCCCACGGGCTCGCGATTCCCGACCAGGGTCCCTTGCGTCCCAGCGGCGGAGGAGGCGGCAAGGGCGGCGAAAAGGGCGGTGGGCGAGGGGGCGGTGGTGCTGGGGGCGGTGGGGCCGCGGGGGCTGGTGGGATGGGTGGGGACGGCGTCGCTGTAGACACCGACGACACCGAAGGAGGCCACCGAGGTTGAACCCGGACGCGTGCATCGCGCGGACGCAGGCGATGCAGCGCGCTCCAGGTGGGGGCAGCGTTCGAGCCGGGACGTGCTCGGGCTACCGGGCCGGGACGCGGAGGACGAGTCCCGGTGGCGGCAGGTTCGCGGGCGTTGCGTCCCCCCAGTTCGCGAGGGTGCCGTTCCACCGGAGCGCCAGGCTCTTGTTGAAGGCCTGCCCCGCGACGGCGGCGACATCCGTCAAGCCCGAGGGCAGCGTCGTCTGTCCAAAGGCGCTGTTTCCCCAGGCGAGGACGCTGCCGCTGGAGCGGAGCGCCATGTAGTGGTGTTCGCCACCCGCGACCTCGACGACATCGCTGAGGTCTGGCGTGCTCGCGAGGTCGTAGTACGCCGCGCCATAGCCCCAGACGGCCGCGCTTCCATCCGCCCGCAGCGCCAGGGCGCTGTTGCTCGTGTTGGCGATGGCCACCGCGTCCTGCAGGCCCGCCGGGACACCCTGGAGGTCGAAGACGTCCTGTCCCCAGACGGCGACGGTGCCGTCCGCCTTGAGCGCCATGCCGTGGAACGGCCCCGCGGAGATCGCGACCACACCCCGGAGCCCTTCGGGCACGGGCGTCTCCTCGGCGCTGCCCGCGGCGAGGGTGACGACGCTTCCATCCCGCTTGAGCGCGAGGGCACGGGTGCCACTCGCGCTGATGGCCACCACGTCCGACAGGCCATCGGGCACGGGGATGGGCTCCGGCCCTCCCCACTTGATGACGCTCCCATCCGCCTGCAAGGCCACCGCGAAGGACATCCCGGCGGCCACGCTCACGACGTCGGAGAGGGCGGAGGGCACCGGCGTGATGCCGTTCGAGGCATGGGCGGAGCCCCAGACGGTGAGGGTGTTGTCGGGCAGCACGCCCATGCCCCAATTGGCGGAGTACGACAGGGTTTGCTGGCGCAGCACTCGCACCGAGGCGGTGACGTCGGGCCGCCAGCTCACGCCGGAGGTCATGACCAGCTCGTGCACGCCGGGTGCGAGGCTCTCGGGCACGCGCACCACGACCTCCGCGTCGGACCAGGCGAGGTACTCGTCCACCTCCACACCGCCCAGCGTGATGCCGTGGCTGCCTTGCTCCGTTCCGAAGTGGGCGCCTGTCAGCCGCAGGTGTCCGCGTTGGACGGCCAGCGCGGGCACGATGAGCTCCGGGGCCTGGAGTCGATTCAGCGTCAGGTTGACCTGGCTCGGCGTGTTCGCGCGGACCTCCACGGACTGCCGGGCGTCGGCGTAGAGGGCCCTTCGGGCCTGCACCGTGTACGTCCCCGTGGGGACGCTGGTGAAGGTGAAGTGGCCCTGCGCATTCGCGGTCGTGGTGGCGCCGTTCTCCAGCAGCGTGAGGGAGGTGCCGTCATGCGCGGTGGCGCCTTCGAGCAGCGCGGTGCCGCTCAGGCTGCCTCGCTCTCGCTGGAGGGTGAGGGTGACCCGGGAGAACTCGACGTTCGTGACGCGGACTGTCTCCTGGGCGCGGACGTGGCCTTCCTTCTCGGCCACCACGGTGTAGGTGCCCAACGCGATTGCGCCGAGGTGGACGGAGCCTTGTTCGTCGGTGGTCCGGGTGGTGCCGGTCTCCAGCAGCGTCACGCGCGCGCCGGGAACAGGGGCCGCATTCTCACTGATGACGAGACCTTGCAGCTCCCCGAGCTCCGCCGTGAGCTGGAGCGTGGCGGTGGCCGTCTCGCCCGCAAGCACCTGCACGCGCTGCGTGGCATCGCGGTAGCCCGGTTTCTGCGCCACCAGCGTGTGGGTGCCCTCGGGGACGGCCTCCAGCGTGAAGCGGCCCTCCGCGTTGGTGGAGGCGCGGTGCTCGGTCCCCTGGAGTGTGAGGAGGATGCCTTCATGGGAGGCCGCCCCTTGGAGCAGGGCCTGTCCTGCCACCTGGCCACGCTGTCCTGGTGTGCCGGAGTCGGGCGTGGAAGGGGGCGAGTCGGAGGTACAGGCGGAGAGGACCAGCAGGAGGGCCCAGAGCCAGGAGGTTCTCGCAAGGGACATCCGCGGGACTCTATCGCGGGGCGGGGCCGCCCGTGACGTGGCCCGGAGGGGCGATGGCGTCTTTCGGGGCTTTCGGCATGCCCCAACGTCCGCTGCTTGCGGGGAACAGGACCGCCGTGGCTGGCGCGTGAGACCGCGAGTCTCAGAGCACGTACGTCGTGCCCTCGGCATCGACGGCGGCCACGCCCGTGCCTGGAGAACGCGCCAGCCCGGCGATGTCGTGGCGCAAGCCAGGGTCTCGCACGCGCAGCCGCACGCGTGAGGTGTCTCTCGACAAGGAGAAGCCCCAGAGCCCGAAGAGCCACCGGTCGAACAAGGCATCTCCCCACCGAATCAGCCCCAGGAAGGAAGACACCGCGACGATGAAGGCGACGGTCCGAATCGGGTCCGGCTGCCCCGGCGGTGACCACGGACCGGGCAGGACGTAGAGCATCGAGACCGCTGGGAGTGCAAACGCTCCCCGGAACAGCCACTTGCGCCGCGATTGGCAGCGCTCACAAGCCGGCGCCCGCAGCGTGCGGCTGACACCCCAGGAGACGAAGATGAAGTTCCATCCGGAGCTCGCCTCGAAATCCACGGTGGTGGTGGCCTCGCGGCCACAGCCGACACACGTCCCCGCGGGAAATCGCAGCGCGGTCACCCGCATCTCGAGCACATTCGAGCCGCGGGTCGGCCCGCGGACGACCTCCGCCTCGCGCGTCGCGGAGAGAAAGTCCAGGAGGGTTGTTCCCTCCTGACCCACCGAGGGAATCCACGTCCACGCACCATCGTCGAAGACGATGGCCACCGTCCCCGCGAACAGGGGCTTCAGCCGCGAGAAGGAAGAGAGCGGACGCTGCAAACGCAGCTTGCCGCGCCGATAGACCCGGATGCCCGTGGAGTCCAGCTCGATGCGCCGGCGGCCCATCACCGCGATTGCCGCCGTGCTGCCCGGAATGCCGTACGCGAAGACCCAGAACACACCCAGGTCCACGTCGAAGACATGCGCGACGACGAGGACAATGAGCGCCACCAGGCTGAGCACCCGCATCGCCGCCCAGCTCTCGAGGTCGTGGTAGACGACGACGGGTACGTCGGTGGTACCGGGTGTCATTGGCATGTGCCGGGGTTCAGGTCGGTTCATCGGCTTCGGCGCTGTTTCTCTGTTCGAATTGGGAGAGGACGTCCTTCAGGACGCGGTCGAAGTAGCTGTCCGATGGGGCATGGGCATCGCGAATGGCGAGGAGCAATGGATGGAAGCTCGGGTCGCCGAGCTCGGCGGCTGCCTCCAAGGCGTACACCATGACCGCATCCCCGCGAAGCGCCTCGCGTACGGGTTCGATCGCGCGTGGGTCCTTGCGGTACGCGAGCCCCACCAGGGCTTCCCCGACGATTTCAGGATCCTCGTCGGCGAGCCGCGCCGCGAGCGCATCACGCAGCTCGGGGGTGTCGATCTCCTCCATCATCGTGCCCAGGCCAAAGGTCGCCCAGTCCCGGACGTCGCGGTCCGTGTCGGCCGAGAGCCGGATGAGCGCATCCACGGCTTCCGGCGCAGCCAGGACCGCGAGTCCATGCGCCGCGCCATACCGCGCCTCCTCGGAGGGGTGACTCGCCAGGGTGACGAGCTGGGGAAGGGCGCGCGGCTCTTGTAGCTGACTCAGCGCGACGCCGATGGCCGACAGGACCGCGGGCTCCTGCTCCCGCCGTAGTTGGCCCATCAGCGCATCTCCGCACTCCTTCGGGAAGGTTGGAGCCTCTTTCCCGAGCTGACCCAGGATGGCTGCCCCGCGCCCCCGCGCCTTCGCGGAGGAATCCCCCAGAAGTTGGATGGCGGCGTCCAGCACGTCACGCGTCCCTCGGCGACGCAGCGCCCAGATTGCGTCCCAAGCGCGCTCATCGTCCTCGTCACCTTCAAGTGACGCCTGGATGAGGGCTTCGGTGCTGCGCTCCTCGAGATGGCTCATGGTGCCCCCCTGTGTCCGCCGCGAGTGCCGAACGCGTGTGCGCCGTGAAGGGTACACCGCTCTCCCGCCGAAGCGCCCCGTATATGCAAGGGGCCCATATGAAGACGGTAATGCAGTTGTGGCGAGGCGTAACTCGCAGGTGTCGGGGGGGACGAGATTCACGTTGTCCGCGGCAGGCTGCGATGCAGCGCATCGGCGGATGGTTCTCCCTCCGCACAATGCAACCTCGGGATTGGGGGCAGCGCCAAGCCGCAATGCAGTGTGCCCAAGCCAGTACAAACGTTCACCTGCCGACCCTGGTGTGGACCGAATAGCAGGGGACTGCGCTATACTTTCAGGCGGGAGGTTCGCATGAAGCCTTGCCCATGCGGGGGGAGCAATGAGGCCTGTTATTTTTGTGGAGGGAAAGGGGCATTTGCTGAGCTGCCGCAGCCTGCGCCGAAGCCCGCTCGGAAGCCTCAAAAGTCGGGAAAGGCAAGAAGGCAGGGCAGTGTCGTCGCCCGCTCCCGCTCTCTTCCGGCTGTGGCCTCGCTGGCTCGAAAACCTTTCGAGGGCCCCAAGATTCAGTGCCCAGGTTGTCGTGCACTGATGACGAAGAAAGCTTTTGCCGCGCACCTCAAGGCCTGCCCGAGAACCTTTCTTTACGAAAAGTGTCGCTGGTGTTCCGAACGAATGCTGCGCTCAAGGATTGAGGCGCATTCGCGCAATTGTTCGAAGCGGCCTGTTTCAAATTCGTCGGCGAAGGGGCAAGGGTCTCTTTCAGCTCAAGCCAAGAAGTCACGACCACGACGGTGTCCCAAGTGTGGCGTTCCTATCAGCAAGAAAGGGATGAACAAGCACTTGTTCAAAGTACACAGGATGCTCCCTCGCGAGACGCGTCCCGCCCGTGCTGCCCCGAGTAAAGTTCGCGCGGGGCGCCGAGTCGTGATTGGGCGCACGCTGCCTCTGAAGAACATAGCGGTACGGCCGCCACGGAGTTCTGTCGTAACGGAGGAGCAACACCCGAAGGATCTCGGGGCTCGCCAAGATGTGTTCGATCTGCCATCAAAACTGCTTGTCTACGGTGGCGCGTTCGACTCAAGCAGGCGGCGTCACTGAACCGCCCTGTCTAAACAACGTCGCGGCTGTTATTCAATCCCCCCACCGCGCCCCTGCGCGGCCTCCAGCGCACGGGCTAGCGTTCGCGTCCCTTCACGGAGGGCCTCTGGCCGGACACACCCAAAGCCAAACACGAGGCCTGCTTCACGGCGCCGGCTGAAGGCGTATTCGGACAGCGCGGCCACCTCCACGCCGCGACGGGCTGCTTCGTCGCGGACGCTCACGTCGGACAGGGGCGCCGCGAGCGATGCGGTGAGCTGCATGCCGGTGTCACAGTCACGGGGCGTCAGGGCTCCGGCGCAATCGGCCCGAAGGGCTTCGAGCAAGGCTTCACCGCGCTCCCAATACGCCACCCGCATCCTTCGCAAGTGCCGCGCGAAGTGGCCTTCTTCGATGAACACCGCCAACGCCGCTTGCTCCAGGGCGGAGGCCGGCGCGGGAAACGCTGCTCGGGTCGAGGCGAATGCATCCACCAGCGTGGGCGGCGCGACGAAGAAGCCCAGTCGAAGTCCAGGGAACATCGACTTGCTGAAGGTGCCCACGTAGACGACACAGCCCGCTTCATCGAGCCCCTGCAGCGCGGTGAGGGGACGGCCCCGGTGACGGAACTCGCTGTCGTAGTCGTCTTCGATGATGACCGACCGCGTGCGCTCCGCCCACTTCAACAGGGCCATCCGCCGGACCAGGCTCAGCGTGGCGCCCAGCGGATACTGGTGCGAGGGCGCCACCATCACCACGCGAGCATGGCGCGCCCGCGCGATGCCCTCGCTCACGTCGAGCCCTTCCGAATCCACGGGGACGGGAGCCGGGAAGCCCCCAGCGGCGAGCACCGCGCGACGCACGCCGGGATAGCCCGGGTCCTCCACCCAGACCGCGTCTCCCGGGTCGAGCGAGATCCGGAGGATTTCATCGAACGCTTGCTGTGTCCCCGTGGTCACGAAGACCTGCTCGGCGCTACACCGGACACCCCGTGATGAGGACACATGGGTCGCGATGGCTTCGCGCAAGGGCGCATGGCCCAGGGGGTCTCCGCCATCCAGCAGCCCGGTACTCGCGCGCGCATGAACGCGCGTCACGGTGCGGCCCCACAGCGCGGCCGGAAACAGGTCGAGGGCGGGGACTCCCGGACGAAAGGCGCGAGGCGCCGTACCCAGACGGGGCGCGCCAACCGGTATTGGCTTCCGGGCCCGCGCCGAATGGGAGAGCCGGGGCCCCCGGGACATGCGTGAAGCGTGGCTCCGGGGACGGTCCTCGGGCGCGATGGGCAGCTCGGGCGCGACGCGGGTCGAAGCGCCCGCGCGGGTCACGATGTAGCCCTCGGCGGCGAGCGCATCCAGCGCCTGGAGGACAGTGCTTCGGGCCACATCCAGCTCCGCGGCGAGCTGGCGAGAGGAGGGGAGCCGCCACCCGGACGCCAGTTCACCACGGAGGATGCGCAGGCGGACGCCCTCGAAAATCTGCTCGTGGAGCGGCGTGGCGCTGCGCGGCTCCAGCCGGAGGAGCAGCGAGGTGACGGCGCCGGGAGGGAGTTTCAACTGGTAGGGCCTGTTCACGCGGAAGTGGTCTTCATGACCCTACCAGCTTGCTGGCAAGGATGGCCTCCGCCTCGAACCCCGGGTGTCCCATGTCACCTGCTCCGTCCCCCTGCTGTTCGATCCTGGAGCTTCGTCAGTACACGCTGCGGCCTGGCCAGCGAGACGCCCTCGTCACGCTCTTCGACCAGCGCTTCGTGGAGTCCCACGGTGTTCACCTCCGCGAAGCATCTCCGGGCGTACCGCGAGGCGCGTGCCCGTTCGACAGCCTGGACCAAGCAGGTGTTGGACGGACTCCATCCTGTGCTGAGCGCACCGCTCGGACATCTGACGTGGGTCCCCACGCTCCGCTCCCAACTTCGCTGAGCCACCTCCCGAAAGGACGCCTCACCATGAAGCCACTTCCCCCGGCCCCCACTGGCGATGTTCACGACTTCGACTTCTTCCTGGGCGAATGGACCTGTCACAACCGGCGTCTCAAGAACCGGTGGGCAGGCAGCGACGACTGGGACACCTTCTCATCGAAGGCGCGTTGCCGGCCGCATCTGGGTGGCGTGGCCAATGTCGAAGAAGCCGAGTTCGACCGGGGCTTCTCCGGGATGGCGGTGCGGCTGTTCGACTTGCGGCAACGCCGCTGGTCCATCTACTGGATCGACAGCCGCGGGGGCGTCCTGCTTCCTCCCGTGCACGGCGGCTTCACGGGAGACGAGGGCGTCTTCTACGGCGAGGACACCGACGACGGCCGCCCGGTTCAGGTCCAGTTTCGCTGGACGCGACAGGGGGCGGACCGCGCTCGCTGGGAACAGGCCTTCTCGCTCGATGGCGAGACGTGGGAGACGAACTGGGTGATGGAGTTCACCCGGGCGCACGGAGCGTGAATAGAAAACGCATGTCTTCGTCGTCAGTCGCATGCACGACATCTTGAGACGCGCCGCGCTCACCGCACTGCTGGCCACCTCCGCCACGGCGGCGGCCGACCCCGTTCCGTCCACCGAGCCCATCGTCTCCCCCGTACCCCTCCTGGCCCTGTCCGAGGGGAAGCTCATGTATGTCGACCCGGGCGGCGCTCGCGCCATCGTGGAGTGCGAGCAGTTCCGTGAGTTCCGCATGCTCGGCGGTCCCGAGAAGGGAGCCCTCAAGCGGGAGGCCAAGCCCTGTTCGCTGTGGAACCTCGTGGTTCATCCTTCCACGGGGCGCTGGGCGATGACGGCGAACATCTCGAGCAGCCAGTTCGGAAACAAGATCACCCACGTGCGGTTGTCGGGCCGGGACATCCCCACGCCCAGAATCACGCCGGGCGGGGTGAACAAGAGCGGCGACTTCATCATCATGGGGGACCTCGACGGCATCATCGGCGTCACGACGGGCAGGCCGGAGGCGTGGACCGACAACGGCGTGTTTCGCACCCAGAGTCCCAAGCAGTTCACCGAGGACGGCTCGCGCGTGCTCCTCCATACCGGCGACCACAGCTACCTGGAGTGGTGGAGCTGGAGCTTCGGCCCGCGTCCCCAGGGCATCCGCGTGCTCGACCGCAACCTCCAGGACTCCGCGGGCGTCTTCCCGGTGAAGGGAGAGTCGCGAGCGGTGCTGCGTCAGAAGAACGGGAGCGTGCGCATCGCCACGCTTGAGCCCACGGGGACCCACCCTTGGAAGATAGGCCCGCCGCTGAAGAACGTGCCGCGCAAGGGCATGCTGGTGCCGCTGCTGGTGGGCAATACGGTGTACTACTACCGTGAAGGCCACTTCGACGAGAACCGCGCGTGTGACGAGTCGAAGCCTGGGACCTACCGCCGCCTCGACCTGCGCACAGGCAAGGAGCGCGTCTGGCGGACCCATGACACCTGGTGCAGCACGGGTGAGTTCGAGGGGCTGAACACCCAGCGGCGCACGCTGTACTTCATTGAGGGCAACACCTACGCCGGTGGCGCTCGACTGTACGAGTACTCCCTGGACAACGACGAGGTCCGTGAACTCGACATCGAAGCCATCAGCGATGTGCTCGACATCAGCGAGGACGGGGGCACGCTCCTCGTGCGCACCGGGCAGTTGTTCCAGGCCTACAACGTTGACACCGGCGAGGTGGCCCGGGTGGCCCTGAGCGAAGTCAGGAGCGCGGCCGTGCTCAATCTTCGGCACTGACGTCCTCCGTACGTACGTCAGAACGCGCGGGGCCTGGGCCCACGGACCGGGTCCAGGCTTCGCGGGGTGGCCTGGACTCCCCTCGGCCGGGCTCGACCGGGCGAATCGCTTCCCCTGGGCGTCGCACGTGCGTATCACTGGCCTCTGTGCGTACGCCCACCGACCGATACCTGCCGCCGAGCCCTGGTGCTTCGCCCTCCTTCCAGCCCCAGCGGGGGCGGGTGGTGGTCATCGCGCCCACGCGCGCCGCGTGTGAAACCATCGAGCTGGCGCTCGGGTTGGAGCTGCGCACCTACCTGGAGACGCACCATGGCGAGCGCCTCCGCGAGCTGGCCCGGAGCGGGCAGGGGTTCGGCATTGTCGCGGGCACGGGTACCGGCAAGACGCTCGCCATCCGCCCCATCGCGGAGGAAATCGTGGGGCGGCGGCCCCTGCGGGTGGCGGTGGTCAACCGCGAGCGGGAGGCCACGGCGGAGACGCCGCTCGCGGACGTGGTCATCGTCACCACCGGTATCGCGCGGCGCTGGTTCCAGAGCGGTGCCATCGCGCGGGAGGACACGCTCATCGTCGATGAGATTCACCAGACCTCTGCGGAGCTGGAGCTGTGCCTGGCCCTGGGCAAGCGGGTGGGCTGCCGCTTCATCTGGCTGTCCGCCACCGTGGACCCGGCCTTCTACGCGCGCTACCTGGACAGCGCGGACGTGCTCCAGGTGTCCTCCTTCGACCCGAGGAAGGCGGCCCGGGTGGAGGTGGAGCGCCGTCAGCCCTTGTCCTTCCTCGACGAGGCCTTCCTGCGGGACGTCCAGCGGCATGGGCGCGGCGTGGGCGTGTTCCTGGCGACGCGCGCGGGGGTGGAGGAGGTGGCGGCCCACGTCCGCGAGAATGCGCCGGAGCTCCACGCGGCGCACTACCACGGCGGCGAACCGCTGCGCGCCATCCGCCCCTTCCTGGAGGGCACGGCGCCCCGGCCCTTCGTGCTCGCGATGACGGCGGCGGGGCAGAGCGCGCTAAACGTGCCGGGACTGGACACGGTCATCATCGACGACATGCGCTTCACCAACCTGGTGGAGCGCGGCCGCAACGTCCTCTCACGTGTGCACCTGGGCAACAACGAGCTCCTGCAGATGGCGGGGCGCGTGCACGGGCGGGTGGAGGGCGGGCGCGTGTTCATCCTGAGCGACCGGCCGCTGCACTTCGCCTCGCTGCGGCCCACCGAGCCCGAGTTCCAGCTCGCGGGTGAGCCGGAGCGGGTGGCGCTCACCGCCGCGGCCCTGGGCGTGCGGGCGGATGCGCTGGACCTGCCCGTGCCGTTGGACGGCAATGCCTATCGTCGGGCGCTCGCGAAGCTGCAGGCCCGCAACATCGTGGACGCGGAGGGCCGGTTGTCCGCCTACGGCCGCGCGGTGGAGGCCCTGCCCGTGGAGCGTCCATGGGCGGAGCTCATCGTCAACGCGGAGGACGCGCTGTTGCCGGTGCTCGCGGTGTGCAGCTCGGTGGAGTCCTTGCACCGGATGACGCGCGAGGAGCGGAGCCTGGGCGGGTTGCTCGTCACCGGCAGCGACCACCTGACGGCGTACAACCTCTACGCCGACGCCTTCCAGGAGGCGGGCTCGGTGGGGACGGTGCAGGGGCTGCCGCGTCATGTCTTCGACGCGGAGAAGCTCGCGGCCTGGGCGGAGGTCCGTGGGGTGCTGGTGAAGGCCCTGGAGGACGCGGCGCTCGCGATGGCGAGCGTGTACCGGAGCGTGGGGCTGCCGCTGCCCGCGCGCATGCCCTTCGCGGATGCTCGCGTCTACCGGCGTTTCTGCGACCTGCTCGCACGCTTCATGCCCTTCGACCTGGTCATCGATGAGCGCACCGCCTGGGGTGAGGTCGCGCGGGTGTCGAAGACGAGCGTGTGCGGCAACCTGGGCGCGGTGGCGGGCACGCTGCGCTACTTCGCGGACCGCAACGGCGACTCGCAGGCGGGCATCGAAGGCACGCACCTGCCCCAGGCCCTGCTGCGCCAATACGCCCGGCGGCGGTCAGCGGCGCCGGTGTACGACGCGCGCTTCCGTTCAGTCGTGCTCGAGACGCGGGTGGACTTCTTCGGCTTCGAGCTCGAACGCGAGTTCGAGGTGCTGCGCGCCTGGGGGCCGGAACTCGCCGGGGCGGCCCGGCACGCGCTCGCCGAGGCGCTGGCGCTGGGCGAGGCACCCCATCCCGCGGTGGACCGTCACCGGGTCGCCATCGCCCAGGTGCGCGAGCTGTGGCGACGCTCGGGAGGGACCACCGCGCCGCTGGGCGTGCCGGAGCTGACCGAGCTCTACGAGGCGCAGCTGGACGGCGTGGACACGCTCGATGACTTCAAGGCGCGTCCGCTGCGGCTCGAGCTGGACGGGCTCGTGCCGCCCGCGACACGTCAGGCGCTCCTGGCGCTCCCGGACGCGGTGCTGGTTCGCGAGCAGGCGGTGCCGCTCGAATACGACGTGGAGATGCTGCCGGATGGAGCCCCGCGGGGCGTGGTGCGGTTGCTCCTGCCAGAGAAGCTCGCGCGCACGTTGGTGGAGGAGGAGCTGCCGCTGTTCGACCGCCCTCCGCGCTTCAGCGTGGCCCGGGGCCGGCGGGGCGTGGTCGAGGCGCGTTCGCTGCTCGAGCTCCAGGAGCTGCTCGACCGGCCCTGGATGCCAGACGAAATCGCCGAGGCCGCCCGTGAGCGTCCAGTCTCCCGGCAGGAACGTGAGCGCGGCGCGCCCAGGCCCGGTGGTGGAAACCGGGGGCATCACGGCAAGGCGCCCAGGAACGGAAGGCGGCCGGGCCGCGGCGGACGGCGGCGCTGACGGCCTGTTGCGAGGGCGCCTCGGAGCAGGAGCGAGCCAGCGCGCCCAGTCCGTCCACATCAGGCCTCCGCCGCACAGCTCGGTGCGCGCCGCGGAGGAGACCCAGTCCGGCACGTCGAGGGAGTTGCGGTATCGGCTGAAGAACAGGAAACGCGCCGTCATCGTGGGGCGGTTCAGGTTCGTCAGCAGGTCGACCCCTGGCAGGCCGTTGGGCCGTGAGACGCGCGAGCTGGCACGCACCACCACTGCAAAGGCCCCATGGCCATCAGCGCGGCCGTTGTCTGGGAAATGCTGATGGCATGAGTGGCTGTCTCTCTCTGAGGCAAGTGCGATGGCGCTTTTCTGGGGGCGCCTGCCAATGCCTGTCAGGGGCTGCTCGTGCCGCCGCCGCCACACCACGACGTGGATGCTGACGAGGCTCGCCAGTACCCATCACTCCGACGGAATGATGGGCGGCTCGCCGAACGTCCGGCCTGTCTGGTCTCCGAACCAGAACCCGCGATACGTGAGGCCATTCTGGACGCCGCTCGAGTCGAGGAACACGTCGACGGGCGTGCCCGCGGTGTCGTGGGCCTTGAACTCGGCGTAGTCGTTCTCGATGCCCGAGCCGGCCTTCACCCTCTGCACCCGCGCCTCACCGACCGTCACCTCCAGCTTGCCATTCACCTCGTTGACGGCGGGCCCGTTCGCGTCGAAGACCAGATGCAAGGGGCCGTTGAAGCCCTTGGGCACGGTGAAGTGCACCGGCTTCGCGCTTCGAGCGGACCACCACGAGGCGGTCAGGTCATCGAACACGACGGCGAACAGGCCCACCGCGCCGACCACCACCAAGAGGCCCCCCACGCCAGCCGCCGCGAGCATCGAGAGGTTGAAGAGCTTCTTGATGAGCAAGGCGGCGCCGAAGCCGAGGGCGCCTCCCACCACCAGCAACAGCAACATGCCCAGCCCTACGCCCAGGGCCATTCCACTGTCCGGACCATTCACGTCGTTCGACCTCTCACCTGCGGCGCCACCGCCGTCGGGACATCCTACTGGACGGGCGGACCGGTGTCCGCGAGCCGCACCTCGCGAACGTGGGTGGACCTGCCTCGTTCGGGCGGCCGCCTGTGTCGCGTCGCGTCTCAAAAGGCTGACGCGGTGGGCCGGTCAGGTATTTGGATTTCCGCAAAGTCTTGCTGTATCTCTTTGCGGGCAGGGTTTGGTTGGACAAACGCATTGAGACTTGCGTCCCGGGGGGGACCACCATGGAGCCAGGCAGGGCCTCAACCCAGCTTCGGGCGGCGGACGTGCGCGCGTCAGCGCGAGTCCGTGGCCCCATCTATCTGGACCATCACGCGACGACGCCCTGCGATCCCCGGGTGGCGGAGGCGATGCTGCCGTACCTGGTCGAGCGCTTCGGCAACTCGGGCAGCCGGTTGCATGCCTATGGCTGGGAGGCCGAGGGCGCGGTGGACACGGCACGCGCGCGGGTCGCGGGGCTCCTGGGCGCGGAGCGCGACGAGGTGGTCTTCACCAGCGGTGCCACGGAGAGCAACAACCTGGCCTTGCTGGGCGTCTTCCAGGCGTGCCGCCAGCCCCGCCGCCACGTGGTGACCACGGCCATCGAACACAAGTCCGTGCTGGAGCCGGTGCGCTGGATGGAGCGCCAGGGGTGTGAGGTGACGGTGCTGCGCGTGCCACGCGATGGGCGCGTGCGTGAGGAGCACGTCCGCGCGGCGCTGCGCCCTCACACCCTCCTGGTCAGTGTGATGCACGCCAACAACGAGACGGGCGTCCTCAACGACGTGGCGGCCATTGGCCGGCTGTGCCGCGAGCAGGGACCGCTCTTCCACACCGACGCCGCCCAGACGTGCGGAAAGCTGCCGCTGGACGTGCGCGCCCTCCAGGTGGACCTGCTGTCGCTGTCGGGCCACAAGCTCTACGCGCCCAAGGGGATTGGCGCGTTGTACGTGGGCGCCCGTGCCTCGCGCGGGCGGTTGGCCCCGCTGCTGCTCGGAGGTGGGCAGGAGGGCGGCATGCGCGCGGGGACGCTCCCCGTGCACCAGCTCGTCGCGCTTGGCGCCGCGTGCGAGTTCGCGATGGCGGAGATGCAAGAGGAGGGCATCCGCCTGCTGCGGTTGCGCACGCGGCTGCTTGACGCCCTGCGAGGGCGACTGCCCGGGGTCCACGTCAACGGAGACCTGGACCACCGGTTGTCCGGCAACCTCAATGTCAGCTTCGAGGACGTGGACGGGGAGTTGCTCATCGAGCGACTCCAGCACCACGTGGCCTTCTCCACGGGCTCGGCCTGCATGTCCAGCAGCCTTCGCCCCAGTCACGTGCTGCTCGCGCTGGGTGTGTCGGAGGACCTGGCCAACGCGAGCCTGCGCCTGGGCCTGGGCCGCTTCACCACGCAGGAGGAGGTGGACGCCACCGCCGAGCACATCGTCCGGGCCGTCGAGGAGGCCCGCCTGCCTTCCACACGAGGTAACGCGGCGCCCCCGCGCGTTCGCGAAGGAGCCCAGCCGTGAGTGAGTGTCCCTTCTGTCGCATCGCCGGTCATGAGCGGGTGCTGTTCACGCTGCCCGGCGCACGCGTGCTGTGTGACGCGCGGCCAGCGCTCGTCGGCCACGTCCTGGTGGTGTCCGAGTCGCATGTCCCCTCCGCGGAGGACCTCGACGCCGTGGAGTACCAGCGTCTGCGCCTGGCCCAGCAGGAGGCCGCCGCGCGGGTCCACGCGGTGTTCGGGGAGGTGGGCGTGTACGAGCACGGCCGCTCCGCCATCTGCCGCTTCCACTGCGCGGACCGGGGGGACACCCATGCCCACGCGCACGTGGTCCCCGTCTCGTGCGACCTCGTGGAGCGCACGGGGTTCATCACGAGGCTCGGTGCTCGCCCGCCAGCGGAGCAGCTCGCGGAGACGGACCGCTATGTGTACCAGGAGTCGGGCGCCACGCCTGGGGCCATCTGGGGGTTCGGCGGCGGCCACGTGCGCAGGCACTTCGTGCGTTCGGAGCTGCACCGTGTGCTGGAGGAGCGCGGCACGCGGTGGGTGCCACTGGACGCGCCGCCCTCCGAGCACCGGGAGACCAACGAGGAGTCCATCCGGTTGCTGGGCGTCCCCGCCGAGCCGGAGCGTTCATGTCTCCTGACGGGCCATGACCCTCGCCTCGTCGAGCTCGCCGCGCGAGGGGCCGCCCATGGTCTGGGCTGGGCGCTGGTGCGGCCCCAGTCGTTGTTGAGGCACGTCGCGCGTCACGAGGCCCTGTCGCCCGGTCTGTCCTTGGCGGAGGTGGCGGCGGCGCTCACCCGAGCCGTGGAGCGGGGGACGCTGAGGCCCGGCGCCGAGGACTCCGCTGAAGACGCTGTGACACCCGCGCTGCTGGCCAGGGAGGAACAGCTCGCGAGGGACCCTGGGGTCTGGGCACAGCTCGACGGTCTGCTCCAGGCGGTGCTCCGCGCCAGCCCCAGCGTGTTCGCGGATACGCGGCTCGCGAGCGAGGGGCGGGTGCCCGGCGCAGGACTGGTGGTCCGGTTGGCGGACGGCGCGGCCCGGCCCGCCGGGAGCACCTGGCAGGAGCGGCATGTGGACACCGCGGGCCTGACCGCCGTGCAGGTCGCCGCTTGCGTGGTCCAAGCGTGGCGGCTGCGTCTCGCCGCGACCACGCCCGAGCCCCTCATCGCCGCTGGTTGAAACCACCCTTCGACTGCCCCAGGAGCTTCCGTGCCTTCATCCAGCCCGGCGCCACGACTGGCGCCCAACGTGCCACGCTTCTACGCATACTCCTTGCTGTCCACGCTCAGCTTCTGGTTCCCGGTCGCCATCCTGTACTACCAGGCGTGCGGGCTGACGTACGGCGAGATCATGCTGCTCGTCGTGGTCCAGTCCGTCTTCCAGTTCGCGCTGGAGGTGCCCAGCGGCGTGGTCGCGGACCGGTGGGGACGCAAGTACGCGCTGCTCATCGCGGCGGTGAGCAAGGGGGTCTTCCTCACCCTGTTCCTCGTCGGAGACGGCGTGGGGGTCTTCATCCTCGCGTCGGCCGTGCTGGGCATCCACCTGGCCTTCGAGTCGGGGTCGGACTCCGCCTTCCTCTACGACACGCTCAAGTCCCTGGGCCGCGAGGGTGAATACCGCCAGCACGAAGGGAAGGCGTGGTCGTACCGGCTGGGGAGCATGGGCGTGGGCTCGCTCATCGGGGGGGCGACGGCGGAGGTGTCGCTGCGGCTGCCCGTGCTGCTCACGTTGCTGGCCGCCGTGGCGGCGTTTTTCGTGGCGCTGACCTTCCGCGAGCCGCCGCACCACCGCTCCACGCGGGACAAGCCCTCGGTGGCCCACATGCGTCACGCGGCGGGCGTGGTGTGGAACAGCGGCTCCATCCGCTACCTGGTCCTCTTCTCCGGCTTCATGGGCGCGGCCATGCTGACGGGCTTCAAGTTCTCCCAGCCATACATGCATGACGCGGGGGTGGACCTGAAGTTCTTCGGGGCCATCTACTTCGTGTGGATGGTCTCCAGCGCGGTGGCCGCGCGCAACGCGCACCGGTTGGCGAAGGGGCTGGGGGAGCCGCTGGCCCTGCTGACCATCCCCGTGCTGCTGGCGGCGCACTACTTCTTCCTCGCGTGGACGACGAGCCTCGTGGGCGTGGCTGTCATCCTCGTCAGCCAGGTCACCAGCGGGCTGGTGCGTCCGCTGGTCAATGACGCCATCCACCGGGACACACCCTCCTCGCACCGCGCCACGGTGATGTCCTTCGCGGGCTTCTTCCAGAGCCTGGTGTTGATGGCGCTCTCTCCGCTGTTTGGTGTGCTGGCGGATCGCCACTCCCTGGCAGCCGCCTTTGGCGCGGAGGGGCTCTTCGTCGTCGTGGCGGGACTCATCCCGCTGGCGCTGCTCGCCTTGCACCGCCCGTCCGCTGCGCCCACGCCGCCCGCCGTCAACGTCGAACCGGGAGCCCCCACCTCATGAGCGAGTCCACGGTCTCCGCCGTCTCCGTTCCTTCCGAGCTTCCGCCGCACCTGGCTACGCCGCCCGCGCCCGCGCCGCTCCCTGGCGAGGCCCTGCTGCCTCACGGTCCCCTGGAGGGCTGCTCATGGTGCGCGGCGGGGCCGGACCTCGAGGAGGTCCAATTGGGTCCGGACCGCTTCGGGGTGCTTGCGCGTTCCGCCGACCCGGGCGGCGTGCAACAAGTCCTCTTTCCGAGGGCCCCGTGGGGACACCATCTCACGCGTGCCCGGCTCTCCCAGGTGCTGGGCTTCGTGGAGGCACGGCTGCACCCGACGTGGACGGCGCGTCTGTCGCCGCGAGGCGGTGAGCCCGCTCACTTCCAGGTCGGGTTGAGGCAGGGGGCGGAGCCGCTGCGCGCCTTCCTCAGCACGACGCGGATGCCGCTGGCGTTGCCGGTGCAACGTGGACACGCCTCCGCCGGATTGGTGCGGGGCTGGGGGCATGGCGCGGTGGTGGTGAAGGGCGACGCGGCGGAGACCACCGGGGCGCTGGCCTGGGACGTCCTCGAGCACCTGTTGGTGGAGAACGTGCCTCACGAGGTCGTCGCCTGGAACGAGGAGACGGGGGTGGCGCTGGCGGTGCTCACCCGGCTGTCCGAGGCGGCCTTGGAGCCGCTTTATCGCCACGCGCTGCGAGCTGCCGCCACGGCGCAGCGGCGCGAGGGCCAGCGGGTCTTCACTGAGCGCGGGCGCGCGGGCGCTGGTGGCTTGTGGGTGGCCATGGGCGACATCGACAAGCTCCAGTGCCTCAACCGCCTCTATGGCCGCCGCCTCGTGGGCGACGAGAGCCACGGGATGATACGCCGGCTCTTCGAGCGGCTGGACCTGGTGGCCCGGCGTGACGGCGCGTGCTTCTTCCGCTACCTCTCCGGAGACGAGTTCGGCGTCATCTCCCGTCCGGGGGCCACGGCCGCCGAGTTTGGCCGCACGCTGGCGTCCATGCGTGAGTCCGCGCGAGACCTGGCGGACGAATTGGCCGTCCTGCGCGTGACGGGCGTGGACGGGGGCGAACCGTCGGTGGTCGGGCAGGCCTCGGTGGCGGCCTGGCTCGCCGAGCCAGACGGCGGGCTGAAGCTGCTGGTCTGGAAGCGCCCGGAGTGGGATGCCGAGGCGACGCGGCGCGCCTGGGCGCAGCGGCTTCGGGAGGGGCATGGGGACGGCGTGGACGTGCAGGTCCACCCGTTCCAGGACGGCGCCCTCTGGGCGCCAACGCTGTCCATTGGGGCCACGCCGGTGCCCGCGCCTCGAGGTCCGGAGCAGGAGCACTTCGCCGAGGCGATGGCGCTGGCCACGTCCTTGTGCAAGCGGGCCAAGATGCGCCGTGACTGCATCGTCCTGGTGGAACAGCCGCCCGAGGATGCGAAAGCAGGCGAGTCCGACTCGGCCATCCTGAAACCCGGGGCGAAGGCGCTGCTGCGCTGGCTCCACACGGAAGGCGCCCTGCCGGTGGCCCGGGAGCTGAGGGACCCGGTGACGGGGCTCTTGTGCCAGGAGGCGCTGGAGGGGGAGTTGCTGGGGGCGGGGCTGGGCGGGGACGACACGTTCCTTCAGCTCACGGACAGCGCGTACACCTCGGAGCGCTTCGTGGAGCAGGAGCACCGTCCCATCAAGTGGGGGCCGGTGCACCAAGGCGTGCGGATGGGCGCGCGCATCATGGCGGTGAACGAGTTCTATGGCTTCGACGCGGGCTCGGACGCCATCCAACTGGTGGCGGCGGCGGTGCTTCGTCACCTGCGCCCGGGGTGGCGCGAACGGGTGCGCGTGGCGAGAGCTCCGCCAGACAAGGTGCAGGTGTGGCTCGCCTGTCCCGCGTCCCCCGAGGAGGTGCTGGCGTTCCTGGACGACGTGCAGCGGGAGATGAACGAAGCGCTGCTTCCGGGGCTGTCCGTGCGGCTCAAGGCCGTGCGCATCGCCGGGGCGAACGTGTCGAGGGGCGCGGAGGTGCTCGACATGGTTGATCCGCTGCGCTCGGTGGAGGCTGGGGTGGACGTGCTCGAGTCGCCGAAGGAGCGGCACGCGCCGGGGACGGGCAACGTGCTCGCCAGCCATGGCATTTCGCCGGAGGACGGGCCTGGGCGTCGAGCCTTCCAGGCCGCCAGCGCACGCTTCTCGGAGGAGCAGTCCCGCGAGTCGGCGGTGGAGTTGCTTCGCGTCTATCGGGACCGGCTGCCGCGCAAGGCGGAGGCTCGCTCAGGGGGCGCTTCGATACAGTCCCCGTGGACCGTGGTGATTGGGGGACGGCACGGCGCGGGGAAGAACACGCTGGCGGAACGGCTGGCCCTCGCGGTGGGCTTGCGCGCGTACAACGTGGGAGACCTCAAGCGGCGGATGTCCGCGGTCCGAGGCTTCGACAGCGTGCAGCGCTACAGCGCGTCGCTCGATGCAGGGGCCGCGCGGGAGCTGGATGCGTTCCTCGACGGTCTCCAGGCGGAGCGTGTCCTCGCGGGAGGCGCGCTCATTCACAGCTTCTTTGGCCCGTGGGTGGTGTCGCGATTGGCGCCGGAGCTGAACCGGCGCGGTGGCCGCGTCCTTCGGGTGCTCTTGGAATGCCCGCTGGAGGAACGCGCCCGCCGGGTGTTCGCACGGCATGCGGAGGGCGACGCGTCGGGAACGCTGGATGAAGTGTGCCAGCAGCTCGCGGCGCGCGATGTGGCGGACCTGGCCAACCTGGCGAAGCTCGCGGGGCCGGATGCGGCTGAGGTGCTCCTCCACCCGGAGCGGTATGACCTCGTGGTGGACACCTCGCTGCAGTCACCGGACGCAGTCGCCGCGCGTGTTCTCGAGCGGCTGGCCGCTCCTTGATTCTTTCGCCGATGTGGAGCGTGTGACGACGACGCGCTCGCGTCCCGAGGCGGCTTTCGTGGGTGTGGTCACGGCTGCTCACCGCCGTGGCCCTGTCTGGCGTCCCGCTCCAGACCGCGACGTTCAGTGGGCGGGGCTGTCGGGATGGGCAGGCGTCAACACCATCCCGTCCAGGACGCCATACGCATAGGCCACCGCGAAGGCATAGGCCCCGACCAGGTACGTCACGTTGAGCGTCCGCGCCTTGCCCTCGTCGCGCGCGCTGTAGCGGCCGTCGGGGCCGCGCATCGAAAGGGCCGTCCCCAGGGAGACGCCCGCCGTCGCGAGCCCCAACCCCTGCGTCACCGCCAGCACCGTGCCCATCCCCGGGCGCCCGTGCTTGAAGTGCCCCACGCCCAAAGGCGCCAGGTACCAGGCACGGGTCAGCGCCGGGGCTTGGGGCACCGAGTCCTCACGGACGGGGGAGCCGATGGGGGCGGGCGGCGGGAACAGCCGAGGGCGCCGCTCGGCGCGCAGTTCCTCGATGCGTGCCGGGTGCTGGGCGCGCGCCCTCTCGACGAAGGCGAGGAAGTCTGGTGGATACAACAGCGGGTCCAGCACCGCGCCGCCATGCGCGGCCAGCCCTTTCACCACCTCGTCCTCCGCGCGGGCCAGGTCTACCTGCGCGTGATACGTGGCCGCGAGCAACAGGTGGGCTTCCGCCTCCAACGCATCGCCGTCGAGCCGCAGCGGGTAGAGCAAGGACTCCAGCTCGGCGCGGGCCTTGGGCAGCTCGCCGGATTGGTAGGCGCCACGCGCGCTGTCGAGCGGCGATGCCGCGAGCACCCACATCACCAAGGCAGCGCTCATCATGGCGTCACGTCCAGCGCTACTTCGAGCCGACGACCCGCGACCACATCGACCTCTCGTTGCAAGGGAGGCGCGCCCGCGCGGCGTGCCGTCACCGTGTGCCGTCCATGCTCGACCACCACCGGGCCGGGCAGGGGCGCGATGCCCACCTCCCGGCCATCCACGAAGAGCCGCGCACCCGCGGGCGCGTGGATGAGCACCTCTGCCTTGCGCGGCGACAGCACCACGTCGCGCGACACGGTCTCTCCAGGTGCGAGCGTCACCTCCTGCTCGACCTCGTCACACAGGGGATTGACGAAGCGCAGCCGGTAGGTCCCCGCGGGCAGCGAGACTTCACGCATGCGCGGGGTATAGCCGTGGCTCGTGCCGTTCACGAACACCTCGGCCCACGGACGCGCTGTCACCTTGAGCAGGGCGGGACGCGCGGGGGGCGCGTCCGGCGCGGGCGCCGACGTTGCACCTGGGGGCTCGGTCGCCGTCACGGGCCGGGTGGGCGCGGCTGAGACCGCGCGCTTCGTCGAATCCGGCTCCCTCGGACGCGCTATCGGCGGAGAAGGCCGGACTGCCTTCTCCGCGTCGCCGTTCGTCGTGGGGGCTGCCGGCGGCAACGCCTCCACGGTCCTCGGTGCCTCACTTGCGTGGGAGGGGGCGGGCTCCCGTGTCGTCTCCCGCGTATCAGGGCCTGCTCCCGGCGCGGCGGGCTCCGAGGCCGGGATTGTGGGCTCGGGGCGTCGCTCTCCGGTGGCCGCCGACTTCCCTGACGGGGACTCCGTGCTTCGGGGCGTCCTCGCGTCCTCGGTGCCCTGGGACCACCAGACCGCGCCGACCGTCGCGCAGAGCACGAGGCCCGCGCCCACGGCACCTGCCCTCCAGCCGGAGCGCCTCGGTCGTTCGCGCAGCAGCGCCACCACCTCGGCGGAAGTGGGCTCCAGCGTCAACGCGGCGTTGAGGACCTTCGCGGCCCGAGCCCCCTCACCCCGCGCGAGCAGACCGCGTCCTTCCTCCAGCAGCCGCTCGAAGCGGAGACGACGCCAGTGGGTGGCGCGGGCCACCGGGGCCCTCAGGAACTCCCGAGTCACGTCCGAGGGAGGGCCCGCCTCGCGTTGGAGCAGGGCCTCCAACGCCGCCGCCAGCTCGGCCCCATCGCGGGGCCTGTCTCGCGCATCCCTCGCCAGGCACTTCGCGACGAGCGCCGACAGGGGCTCGGGTGTGCCCGGTGCCACCTCCGTCAGCGGCGGCGCATCCTTCGTCATCACCGCCGCGACCAGGTGCGCAGCGCCCTTGCCCGCGTGCGGTGTGGTGCCCGCGCACAACTCGAACAGGATGACTCCCACCGCGTACACATCCGAGGCCGGCGAGTACGCGCCTGTGTCGATGCGCTCGGGGGCCATGTATGCCAGCGAGCCCGTCACCGCCCCGGTGCTCGTGAGCCGCTCCTGGTCCTCCAGCGCGGCGAGGCCAAAGTCCGCCAGCTTCAGCGGTCCGCCCTCCGCCACCAGCACGTTGTCGGGCTTCACGTCCCGGTGGACGATGCCGCGCGCGTGCGCCGCGGCCAGCGCCCGGGCGAGCTCCCAGCCCAGCACCAGCACCGCTTCGGGGGGTACCGGTGAGAGCTTCTCCGCAAGCGCGCGGAGGTCCTCGCCCCGCACCCACTCGCAGACGAGGAACGGGCCATGCGCCGCGTCCTCGCCGTAGTCGTGGACTTCCAGGACGTTGGGGTGATGGAGCGAGGCGGCCAGCTCGGCTTCTCGCCGGAAGCGCTCCGCGCGCCCCGCGCCGCCTCCAGGATGCATCCGCTTCAGCGCGACGGGGCGTGACAGCCGCAGGTCCGTGGCCAGGAAGACCGTCGCCATTCCCCCACGCCCCAGCTCCCGCTCGAGTCGGTAGCGGCCCGCAAGCACCTCACCCGTCATCACCCGGTCATTCTCCGGGAGCGCGGTCCCGTGAGCAACTCGGCAGATGCCAGCTACAGCCGACAGGCCTTCGTGTCCTCCAACTGTTCGCAGGCGCCGGGGGCACCTCCCGGGCAGTCCCGGTCCAGCCGGCAGGGCTGACGGCACCGCAGCGCCGCCCCCGAGGGAAGGCAGAAGCTACAGGGCGAGCAGTCCCAGGAATTCTCGCAGACCTCTCCCACCGAAGCGGGGGGACCCGAGCACTCCCTCACGCAGTACCAGTCCGGAGCACACCGGTACCCCGCCGCGCAGAGGTCCGCCCGTGGGTTGCAGCGCGCCTCGCAGCGCATCCGCTCCCTGGGGCACTGCGCGGTGCCGGGGCAATCGAAGGGGGTTCTGCAGGGCTCTCCCAGCCGCGCCCCCACTTCACATTGCGCGTCCGTACAGCGTTGCCCGTCAGGACAGGTGAAGTCCGTCGCGCAGGCCAGGGCGCACGTCTCGTTGATACATGTCGCCTCGGCATCCGCGCACTCACAGGTCCGCGTGCACGCTCCGCCCACGGGCACCGTGCTCGCGCAGCCTGCGTCCGGTGTCCCACACCCCGTCCCCGTGCAGCCCGCGTCCGGAGTCTCGCAGCTCGGGCCCGTACAGCCGGCGTCCGGTGTCTCACAGCCCGCTCCCGTGCAACCGGCATCCGGTGTTTCACAGCCTGCTCCCGTGCAACCGGCGTCCGGTGTTTCACAGCCCGAGCCCGAGCACCCCCCGTCTGGCGCCTCGCACCCGGGCCCCGTGCAGCCGGCGTCCGTCGCCTCGCAGCCCGAGCCGGTACATCCGGCATCCGGCACCTCGCACTCCGCGTCCGTGCAGCCGCCATCCACTGGCGCAGTCACGGGGACGCAGGCGCTCAAGAGGGCGGACACCTCGGGCACGGGTCCACAGCCGTAGCCCGGCCGGACGCAGGCCTCGCCGCAGGCCTGGAAGCACATCCCCAGCCCCGGGGCGCACACGCTTCCCTCGGGGCAGGGCGCCGCCTCGGAGCAGGGGCGGAGGCAATAGCCCCCTGGAAACCCCGTGTCGCAGCTGAGCCCCGGGCCACAGTCAGCCTCCGTGTCACAGGCCGCGCCGATGCGCGCTGTCGTCGCGGGCTCGCAGTCCCCGCGCACGCAGACGAATCCCTGCGGGCAGTCCCCGGGCTCGTCGCAGCGGATTCGGATGTCGAGCGGACAGCCCGGCGCGACGAGCAGCACCAGCGCGGGCAACACACAGAGCAGGAGGATTCGGCGCATGACCAAGGCCCGGGCGACTCTAGGCGGAGGGACGCTCGAAGCGCACCCCCCAGCAACGGCAGCGGCCCCGTGCCCCCAGGCAGGGAGCACGGGGGCGCGTTCATCCGCTACATGCAGGCGCCCATGGAGCCCGGCACGTTGAAGCACTGGCCGCTCTGGCAGTGGGCGTTCTCCGTGCACGGGAAGCCGAGCGCACCCGGGCTGCAGAACCCGATGACCGAGCCGGTGAAGGGCTTCACGCAGCTCCACGACGAGGGGCAGTTCGAGTTGTCCTTGCAGAGCCCCTGCATGCAGAAGCGGCCCTTGTTGGGCAGCAGGCCGTCGTTGCACACCGCGCCGCCCAGGCCCGTGGGGCACACGCCATCCTGAGGGCACGGCGCGAAGCTGGCGCAGTACGGCTGCTGCGAGCCCTCGTCATCCGGGTCCAGACACACCGAATAGGTGTCGCAGCCATCCTTGAAGTCGCTGGTGTTCGGGTTGCAGGAGGGCGGGTTGGCCGGAGGCGCCAGGCTGCACAGGCCTTCGATGCAGATCTGGTTGCTCAAGCACTGGCTGTTGGAGGTGCAGGTCGCCACCTGCTTGTTCTTGCAGTAGGAGACGAGCGTGGCCGTGTCCTCGGTGTCGCAGTACTGGTCCTCCGCGCAGTTCGCGTTGGACTGACAGCCGAGCGCACACAAGCCGTTGAAGCAGAACTGCCCGGAGGGACACGGCTTGCTCGTGCTGCACAGCCCCGCCTCCTGCTCGCTGGGGTTCCTGTCGGGCCCCTCGTCGTCGTTGTCCGTCGTGCTGCCGCAACCAACGGCCGTGAGCGCCAGGAACAGACCCATCACCAGATGCTTCATTTTCGTCTCCATGAGGTTCATCCGCACCGTGGCGGCTCTCCGCCTGCGTGCGACGGGCGACCCATGAGCAACGTGCGTGCCCACGCCTCGTGAGACATCGAATCACCCGTGGTTTCACGGGGTTGCACGCCGCATCGCGTCCTCGGCGCGCTCGCCGCCGGGGGAAACGTGCCAGGACTGGCACGCGGGCGGGCCCTCCAGAGGAGGCGGCGTGTCAGTCCCCCTCGCCGAGGTATCGAAACAGCGAACGAAGGCCGATGCCCAGCGCCGCCGCCGCGTCCTTCTTGCTGCCGCCGCAGCGGGCAATCGCCTCCCGCACGTAGCGTTGGACGAACGCCTCCCGCGCCTCCTCCAGCGGAACCATGGGCGCGGCGTCACCGCCCAGCTCCAGGTCCTCGGGGCGCAACAGCTCGTCCGTCGCCAGCACCGCCGCGCGGCGCACCCGCGATACCAGCTCGCGCACGTTGCCGGGGAAGGGGTGTCCGCGCAGGGCCTCGGTGGCCTTCTGCGTGAAGCCCCGCGCCTTGCGCGCTTCGTGTGTCAGCACGTGGTGCGCGATGAGCAGCACGTCCTCATCCCGCTCCCGGAGCGGTGGGACCTCCACGCGCACCTCCTCCAGGCGGAAGCGCAGGTCCGAGCGGAACGTGCCCCGCCGCACCGCCTCCTCCAGGGCCACGTGGGTCGCGGACACCACGCGGACGTCCACCTTGCGAGGCTGATGTTCGCCCAGCCGGGTGACCTCGCGCTCCTGGACCACGCGCAGCAGCCGCGTCTGGAGCGACAGGGGCATGTCCCCAATCTCGTCCAGGAAGAGGGTGCCACCGTCCGCCGCTTCCACGAGCCCCGCCCGCTCCGCGCCCGCGCCCGTGAACGCGCCGCGCGCATGGCCAAACAGCTCGCGCTCGATGAGGTTCTCCGGCAGGGCCGCGCAGTTGATGGCCACCAGCCGTCCGCGCCGCCCGCTGCGCCGGTGGAGCGCCCGCGCCACCAGCTCCTTGCCCGTCCCCGTCTCGCCTTGGATGAGGACATTGAGCGGCGTGGGCCCCAGCCGCTCCACCTGCCGGTACAGCGCGCGCATGGAGGGGGACTCGCCGATGAGCCCTTCGAAGGTCGCGGCTTCGATGCGGCGGGTGAGGCCCTCCACCTGTGCGCGCAGCTCCGTCAGTTCGCGCCGGGTCGACAGGAGCAGCGCGGTGAGCCCGGAGAGCGCCATGGCCTCCTCCAGCTCCACCGCCGAGAAGGCCGGAGCGCCCAGCCTCCGTCCCAGGTACACCACGGACAGGGGCACCAGCTCCACGCGCAACGGCACCACCAGCGCGGAGCCCAGCCTCAGGGCTTCCATGCTGGGGGCCCGAGCCAGCGCCGCGTCCGCCTCCACGTCGGCCACCCGCACGGGCGCCCCGGAGGTCAACACCCGGTCCACGAGGGCGCCCACCACGGCCGCGTCCGGCTTCGCGCCCGTGGCGCAGAGCACACGCCGTGCGCCCTCCCGGGAGTCCGCCGCGACGAGGAAGCCCACGTCCGCGCCCACCACGTCGGCGAGCCCGCGCATCGCCACTTCCAGCAACTCCAGCGGGGGCCGTTGAACCAGCAGCCGCGAGGACAGCTCCGCCAGCACCGCGACCAACCGGCCGTCTGTCCGCAGGGCGGGCGCCGCTACCGGTGCGCCCGCGGCGGGCGCCTCCGCTTCGATGAGCTCCACCTCCACCGTGCCCACGCGGAATCGGTCACCGGGCTCCAGGGGCGCCAGGTCCACGCGCCGTCCTCGCACCTTGATGTCACAGCCTTTGCCCGCGGGGGACACGCTCCAGCCTCGCGCGTCGCGAAACAACAGCGCGTGGCTCGGCTTCACGCCAGGGGCGACGAGCACGGCGTCGCAGGTGGCGTCGGAGCCCAGGGAGACCACGGGCTTGTCCAGGGAGATACGGCGGCCGTCGGGGAGGACGAGAAACGAGGGCATGGCGAGAGCGGGCGACGCACTCGCATATCAGGAACGCGCCAGGCGTGCGCGCCGCCCGGGCGGGGCAGGGGCCCGCGGGCTTCGTGCTGCGTCAGCCCCAGCGGTCCTGCTGAAGCTCCTGGATGCGCGACTTCAGCTTGGCCTCGCGCTGGCCATCCACCCGCGCCATCGACAGGTTCCGCAGCGTGATCTTCTTGGACATCTCGTCGAGCTGGTCCGCGGACTTGTTGGGGTTCTCCCGGATGTACTTCTCCATCTCCCCCATGATGCGCTGCTCGAGCCGCTGGATTCCGGACTTGGTGATGCCCGTGACGTAGCCAGACCCGATGAAGCGCTCCATGAGGGCGGCCGCCGTCTTCTGCCACTTGGGGGCTGCCTCCTCGGCGGGGGTCGCCTTGGCGGCGGCCGTCTTGGCGCTTGACGGGCTCCCCATGCCGAAGGCGTTTCGCATTGCTTGAAGGATAGGCGTTCGGCCGACGATAGCCATTGCGGAGTGCCCCCCAATCTCAATGAGAAAGAGAAGGATAAGGCAGACATTCTCCAGGAGGATTCGTGGAAATCTCTTATCTCGTCGCGAATGTAGGGCTGCCAACGATTGACGCGTGTCGCTGTCAGGGTGGTGGGTGCGAGCACACGTTCGCAGGCGTGCAGGTTTCTGCACAGCGGCCAGGGCGGGCCGCTGTCATTTCGAGGGTTTCCCTTTGGCATGCCCATTGATTACGAACGGCGCATGAACCCGAACCCCCTTCGCGTCTGTGCCGTGGCGGGCCTCCTGTCCGCGCCGATGCTCGCGCGTGCGCAGGACGAGGTCTCCGTTGCCGCCCTTCCCGTCGCGCATGCGAACTCCCAGCGGTTGCGCAGCGCGGCGGCCATGGGCTTCCACTCGCTGTCGGTGGATTCCATGTCCCCGGAGTCGATGGCCTTCATCGTGGACATCGAGCAGCCGTTGTCCCGGTTCATCTCCGTGTTCGCGGGCGGGCACGTGGGCACGAATTTGAAGGCGAAGGGGCTCCAGGCGGGTGGCCGGCTCTACCTGACGGGGCGCCCTCTTCAGGGCCCATTCCTGTCATTCCAGGCAGACGGCACCCTCATTGACGGAGCGGAGGACGTGTCGAAGCGCCGTGGCTCCGTTAGTGGGTTGATTGGCTATTCTCAACCGGTGGGCCGCCAATGGCACATCTCGCTGTCGGGCGGCGCGGGCTACAGTCACGTCCGGCAGGAGTCCGCGGTGCCGCGCTCCGCGACCTGTGCGCTCTTCACCTGGTGTCTGCTCTCGGAGCCCGAGCGCGTCGTCCAGAAGACCGAGGCCCTTCATCCCGTCGTCCGGCTCACGGCCGTGCACCGCTTCTAGCGCCGCGCTCGCGACGCATTCTTGCCCGGCCGTGAGCGATGAGCGCGGTGCGTGTCGCCGGGGGCGGCGCTCGCCACGGAGCCGGGGCTCGGTCTCGCGGCAAGGCCTCGGGGACGCGCAACGGGCGGGCCGGGGCCTCCAGCCCTCGCCGCCCTTCACGTCGGCAGCTTGTCCTTCACCAGCCCGCGGACGGCTTGGAGCTTGTCGGGGTTGCGGGTGACGTAGATGGCGACGACCTTGCCATCCTCGATGCCCAGGGCGGTCGTCTGCAGCGTGCCGTCCTGCTCCAGCGTGACGAACGCGGGCAGGCCGTCGACGAAGCCCTCGTGGACCAACTGCGAATAGTTCGCGTCCAGCATGCGCAGCAGGCCCTCGAACAGGCGCAGCGTCTTCTCCCGGCCGTAGATGGGATTGAGGGCGGCCTTCGCCTTGCCACCGCCATCCGAGTACACGACGACGTCCTGGGCCAGGAGGGCCTGGAGCGCCCTCAGGTCGCCTCCTCGGGACGCGGCGTAGAACGCGGAGGCGAGCTCCCGGCCCTGCGCCTCGGATACGGGGAAGCGGGGCCGGGCTTCGCGCACATGCGCCCTGGCGCGGCTGGCGAGCTGGCGGCACGCGGCGGGGTCCCGGTCGATGGCCTTGGCCACCTCCTCGAAGTCCATGCCGAACACGTCGTGCAGCAGAAAGGCGGCCCGCTCCAGGGGAGACAGCCGCTCCAGCGCCATCATCAGGGTCAGCGTCAAATCATCACCCTCCACCGCATCGACGATGGGCTCCGGCAGCCACGTCCCCACGTACTCCTCGCGGCGCACGCGGGCGGACTTCAGGACGTCCAGGCACAACCGCGTCACCGTGCGGACGAGCACGGCCTCGGTGTCGCGCACGGCGGCGCGGTCGGTCTGGTGCCAGCGCAAGTACGCCTCCTGCACCACGTCCTCGGCCTCGGCGACGATGCCCAGCATCCGGTAGGCGATGCGGAGCAGCCGGGGGCGCAGCGGGTCGAAGGCGTCGGCGGGGTTCACGTCAGGCGGCCTCCGTGTGGGGCGCGGTGCCAGGGTGGATGCTGCGGAACCCCACGGAGATGCGGTTCCAGGTGTTGATCGCCCCGATGAGCAGGGTCAGGTGGACGATCTCCTGCTCCGTGAAGTGGGGCTTCAGGGCAGCGTAGTCTTCCTCCGGCGCACGCGTCTGGGAAACGTGCGTCAGGGCCTCCGTCCAGGCGAGGGCTGCCCGCTCGCGCTCGGTGTACAGCGGCGACTCACGCCAGCCGTCCAGCAGGAAGAGGCGCTCCTCCGTCTCCCCATGCGCGCGGGCATCCCGGGTGTGCATGTGAAGGCAGAACGCGCAGCCGTTCATCTGGGAGGCGCGAATCTTCACCAGCTCCTGCAGGCTCTTCTCCAGGCCCAGCCCCAGCAGCTTCTGGCTGTAGTCGAGGGTCAACTTCATCGCATCGGGGGCGGCGTCGAACGGGTTCATCCGGGGCTTCATGGGCGGCTCCTGGGCGTCGTGCAGGGCGGAAGTGCCTGCGTTCAATCTCAGGACGACGCAGCCCGGGCCGCGTGTGACATGGCCTTTTCCGGCTGATTTTCCCGGCGCCGCCCGCCGAGCGGGGAATCAGTCCAGCCCTGTCTTGCCCACCGCCCAGTAGGCCTTCACCTTCGGCGTGGCGCGGTCGCCGTCGGCGCGCAGGCGGGCACGCAAGGCCTGGATGGACTGCGCCCGGCCGGTCATCACCAACACGGCTCCTGGCTTCGCGCGCAGCGCCTCCCGAAGGCGGTCGTACAGGCGGGCCAGGTGTGCGTCTCCCGGCTCACGTTCCACGAGCTGGCCATCGTGGATGCCCAGGTCACGGAGCACAGGGCCGCAGGCGTCAGGGTCCGTCACCTCGAAGATGGAGGCCACGTCCCGCTTCGCCGCGGTTCGGAACGCGGACGCCACCGCGAAGGACGTCTCGTCGCCGAACAGCACCACCGGCGCGTCTCCGGCTTCCAGGGTCAGTGAGCGCCGGGGCCCGAAGAACGACAGGGTGTCGCCCACCTTCACGTCGCGGCCCCACTTCGCGCCTGGGCTGTCGCCGTGCAGGTAGACGAGGAAGGAGGTGGCGCCGCGTTCCGCGTCCCAGGACAGCGGGGTGTACGTGCGCATGCCCAGCCCCGGCAGGAAGACCTGCACCTTGTCGCCAGGAGTCCATCCCTGACCTCGCAGCGCCGGGCCCTCGCAGTCAATCTGACGGAAGACGCGTGAGCGTTCGTGAACCTGGGTCACCCGGCCTTCAGTGAAGAACAACCGCCCCAGGACGCCTCCCAATACAGCCTTCGCGGATGCCATGGGCACCTCCATGGCGGCTTCCATAAGCGCCCACGCGGCTGGGGGCTCGTGAAGTTGCGTGAAGCCGTCCGGCGCTGTGCGGGCGTCTACGCTGGCTGGAGGAAGCGTCCGTCCACCAGGTGGTCGATGACCTCCCGCGCGGAATGTGGGTCGAGCCGGGCCTTCGCGCCGAGCTTCGACACCGCGCTGGCCACGGTCGTCGGATGCTCGAAGGCGGCCAGCGCGGCCAGGAGGATGGCGCCGTCCTCGCCCTGCATGAGCGTGGGGTCGGAGAACCGCTTCGGGCTGACGGAGGGCGCGCAGCTCATCGTGATGCCATCCACGGAGCGCAGGACGGTCACCGCTTCGCCCGCGAACTTCGCGGGGGCGCGGTGACTGCCCAGCCACTCCCCCAGGGTGAAGCGCTGGGTCCAGGGGGCCGTGTTGCGCAGCCGCGTCTTGCCCTGGATGGCGACGCTCTTGCGTGTGTCGCGGTGCTTCCAGGCCAGCGCGTCCACCCGGTCGGAGGTCTGCTGGACCGCCGCCTCCAGCCCCGCGTCGCGGAAGCGAATCATCGGCACGGACACGTCACCGGGCTCGCGGCGCTCGAAGTAGTCGAGGAACTCCGCGAACGTCTTCGCCTCCGTCACCATGTCGAAGCGGGCGGGGTGCTCCGTCACCAGCGCTCCGGGCTGCGCCTCCAGCCGCTGATAGCCCACCACGCAGTCCAGGCCGATGATGCGCTCCACGAGCCGCAGCTCCTCCTCCAAAGTGGCCTTGCTCGCGAAGGGCAGGCCGCCGATGCCGGAGATTTCGATGTCCAGGTTGGGGTACTGGCGGCAGGCGTCGATGACCTCCAGCAGCTCGCGGTCCTTCGCGCAGGGCTTGAGCAGGCCCCGGCCCATCTGCTCCAGCCGCTGCTGTTCGGAGAAGCAGCCGATGTCGATGACCATGTAGACGCGGTGGAAGGTCGCGGCCAGCGCCGCCACCAGCTCCACCTTGGGCACGCCCCACAGGAAGTACGTGCAGCAGTGGTGGGAGAGGTCCACGCCCGCCCAGGTGCTGCTCAAGAACCCCGCGGTGCTGCCCGCGAAGTCGTAGCGCATCTGCCACGTGTTGCCGGCGATCTCCTGGTGGTCGCGGCGCACGAACTCCTCGGCGCGCAGGAAGGGCTTCGCGCGCCCGAAGTCCGCCTTCTGGTTGCCTCGGGCTCCGCCGCAATACAGGCAGTTCTCACCGCAGCCCTTGCCGGGCGCGACCCAGCCCGAGAACGAGTGCAGGTCCATCTGGCTGAGGAAGATGTCGTTGAAGTGCGAGTAGTAGATGTCGTCCGTGTTGGTGGCGCGCTGCACGTACGACAACGGCAGCCGGCGCGGACGGCCATCCGGGGTCCGCGTCACGACGTTGGGCGGCGCCTCCTCGCCGTTGCAGAGCGCCAGGAGGGGCACCTCGCCGTCGCCCAGCGCCACGTGGTCGATGCTCTCGTACCCGCTCAGCTCCTTCCACCAGTACGACGCGGAGTTGCCTCCCACGACGATGCGGATGCTGGGGTCCAGCCGCCGTATCGTCCTGGCGATGAGCAGCGCGCGGTCCACGTGGTGGAACCACTTGAGGCTGATGCCCACGAGCTTCGGACGCACGCGGCGCAGGAGGCTCTCGAAGGTACGCGTCACCTCCGCTTCGGTCTCATCCCCGTCGTACAGCCGAACGAAGGCCTCGATGCCGCCGCGCCGCAGGTAGCCCGCCAGGTACAGGATGCCGCACGTGGCCTCCCCCGTTCCGGCACCGACGAGGAGAACTGGCGAGAGGACACGACCACCCATGCGACGCACACCGGCCTTTCAGGAGACGGCGGGCAGCGTAGGCGATAAAGGCCAGGGCCGGGCGGAATGATGGGCCTGCTCGCCTGTCCGCCCAGGGTGTCGGGCGGGGCGTTACTTCCCGCCGCGCAGCGGAAGGACGGCGCGGAGCCGCTCGTCGCGCAGCCAGAGCCCCAGCCAGAGGAAGGCCGCGACATAGACGGGGAAGAGCATGTGGCTGAAGAGCGGGTTGTCCACCCGGACGTGGGTGGCGACCGCGCCGCCGAGGTAGCCCGTCCACAGGATGGCGCCCAGCACGGCGGTCCGTGGGAGGAGGTACAGGCCCAGGCACACCATTTGCGTCACGCCCAGGCCGAAGAGCACGCTCACGGGGTAGCCGAGCTCCACGGTGCCCTGCTGCGCCTCCGGAATCTGGAGCAGCTTCCCCGTGGCGTCGAACAGCAGGAAGAGGACGGCGATGCCGCTCAGGGCCCGCCCCGTCCAGAGGGCCTTCTGGGAGGAGGTCTGGGCGCCCGAGTGGGGGCGGTTGGCGGGGAGGGACTGCGGGTGTTCGGCGTGGGTCGTCGTGGTCATGGCGGCTCCTTCAAGCGGTTTTGAGGGTGAGACCGCCCGGACCGGCGAAAATCATCGGTCGGTCCGAAAAAGATTCGCCGGGCGCAGCGCGCACCCAGGGCCGCCGCTCGGGCGAGACGCGATGTCGGCTGGGGGCATGCCTCCGGGGGGGCATCGAAGCCGTCCACAGCGCACCGGCGAGCGCCACGTCCCACGTCCCCGCGGGCGTGCCAGCCCGGAGGCACGTGTTCGCCGCGAGCTGCGCCTGAGTGGACTGGTTTGTTTCAGTCATGTGGTGTTCCCCCTCGGTGACTCAATCCGGTGTCTGTTCACGTGATGCGGACCGGTCCTCGGCCCTCACGGAGAATCGTGACGGCGCCGTGCTCGGCCGGGCAGGGCTTCCGTTCACTTCAGGGGGTGGCGTCGTTCGCGGGGCAAGCGCCTCCTTCCCTTCATGCGCTCCCACGCTCAGGTTCGGCGTGGGACGTCCAGGGAGGTTGCTGATGACGGGGTGGGTGGGGGCCGTATTGGCCGTGGTCGTGGCGGCGAGTGGCACGGGGTTGGTTCCGGTGGGCGCGGGGAATGCCCTGACGCTCCCCGCGCAGCGTCACATCGTTCGCATCGACACCGGAGACAATCGGCCGCCAACGTGGCTGGTGGCCATCCAGCATGCGGGCGCGGAGGGGAAGGGGCTGGTGCTCTATCGCTCCGAGGACGCGCTGCGCACCGTGAGGCGGGTGGCGGATATCCAGCCGAATGCCTCGCACACGGACCGGGCGGAGCTGCTGGCCGTGGGCCGGGATGTGGCGCTCGTCTACTCCTACGAGGGCCCTCAACTGGCGGCCTCCAGCCAGCATGACGTCTACTTCCAATGGTGGCGCTATCAGCCCGGAGCGAACACCTGGGCGCCAGAGCCCGCGGTGCGGGTCTTCGACGCGGACGCCAGCACGGGATATTCGCGAGCCCTGTTGGCGCGGGACTCGAATGGCCGGTTGTGGGTGCAGGCCTTCCGGCTGGAGCGTGACGGCGGGTCCACGGCGGTGGTGGCGGTGTCCGTGGACGGAGGCCAGCGCTTTGGTTCCGAGCAGGTCCTGGACACGGTCCGCCGGCGAGGTGGGGGACGGCTGCTCAGCGTGGGGACGAAGCTCGTCTTTCTCTATGGCATGCATGACGGCTTCGAGCCGGCGCGCATGCGCATCCGCTCGGACTCGGACCCGGTGGGGGCTTGGGGGGCCGTACGTCAGGCGTTCCCCGACGGCATCTACCACGGCGCGGCGCTGAGCGCCGTGGCGGACGGGCGGGGCGGCATGCACCTCGTCTACAAGGATGAGGCGGAGAAGCTCTACTACCGGCGCTTCGACGGTGACAGCTTTGGCGCGCGCGTGCTGGTGGAGAGCAGCCCGGACTGGGCGACCCAGCCCGCCACCACCCGCATCGGCGACACCCTGTATGTCTTCTACAACCGCGTGCGCACGCTCAATACGCATTACGAATTGCGCGTGCGCACGGTGGACGCGAAGGGGAGCCTGGGGAGCGCCGTGACGCTCGAGGGGAACGCGACGTACAAGGGTTATCTCAACGCGGTGGATGTGCTTCCGGCGGGAAGCAGTGAGGTGCCGTGTCTCTACGGCGAAGCGGTGGATGCGAACGCACGGGGCACGGTGTCTCGGGTGTCGCTCGTCCTCGCCAACGAGCCGCCGCCGGGACCGGAGCCCGAGCCGGAACCCGGCGCGATGGGGCTGGACCTCGTGCGCTCCAGTGCCACGCATGAGCTGCTCGCGGTGGACGGCGCCGGGACGCTGTACGCGCTCCCCGCGGGAGGGCCGCGCTCGCGGCTGATGGCGAGCACGGACGGGGGCGTCACCTTCTCCGCGCGAGGGCAGGGGGGCGGCAACCTGTGGACGCTGGTGGCGATGGACGTGGGGACGCTCCTGGCGGTGGCCAGCGACAGCGGGGTGTTCTTCCTCCAGCGCTCCACGGATGGCGGGATGACCTGGGGAAACAAGGTGCGCCTGGGCAGCTACCGGGCGCATGGCCCGCGAAGCTTCGCTCGCTGGGGCGGAACGTGGTTCTTCCTCGAGTCCCAGACCGCCACGTCGTCCGCCGTGCCGCTTCGGCTCTGGGCCAGCACGGATGGTGGGGCCACCTGGGCGGTGCGCTCCACCCTCACGGCGCATCGTCAGGGCTACGCGTTGGCGGTGGACCCCGGGACAGGTGCGTTGTGGGCGACGATGGGGAGCAGCACGGCGCAAGCGGCGGTGCTGCGCTCCCTGGATGGGGGATGGACCTGGACCACACTGCTGCGCGGCTACGGAGCGAACGCGATGGCGGGCGTGGTGCACTCGAGCGGGGCGCTCCTGTTCGGCCAGTCGACGCTGTTCAAGCCGGAGCAGCCCAAGCTCCAGACGCTGTCGCCGGCGGGGACGCTGAGCGTGTTGATGACACTGCCAGGGCCCGCGTCGTCGCTCGCGCAGGTCCCCGGGGGCGGGTGGTCGCTGGGCACGGCCTGGTTCAACGAGGGCGATGTTCACGCGGCGGGCGACGTGTTCGCGCGGCTCTTCCTCAGCGCGGACGGGGTGTCCTGGCAGGAGGCGCGCCGGCACGAGCGGATGCCCGGCGCGGACCTGACACGCGTGGACGTCTGGGGCACGCTGCCGTCCGGAGAGCTGGTGGTGCGCGTGGAGGGCGCGAACGGCTTCGGAAGCGCGGGCGTGGGCTTCCAGGTGCTGCGCGTCCGTCGCTGAGACGCGGCTCGCAGCGGACGGAGGGGATGACGCGAAGCGGCACGTTCGGGTTCTACACAGCGCGCCGTGAACGGGTGTGTGCCGGGCGGGGGTGGGGTAGAAACGACGTGATGAGGCGGCTCGAGGACACGCCTCATCCAACGTGAGCCCCGTGCAGAAGGACTTCGAAACATGAACGCATCCCGCTGGTTTGGACTCGCTTCCCTGACCCTGCTGCTGGCGTCGAGCGCGCTGGCCGAGGACAAGGCCCCCGCGGCGGCGAATTCCGCCGTTGGCCGGTGGACGACGATTGACGACGAGACGAAGAAGCCCAAGTCCGTCATCGCCATCTACGAGGAGAACGGGAAGCTGTTCGGGAAGATCGAGAAGCTCTTCCGCGAACCCAACGAGGAGCAGAACCCGCTCTGCGACAAGTGCCAGGGCTCGTTGAAGGACCAGCCCATCATCGGGATGACCATCCTGCGCGACCTGAAGAAGGACGACGACGAGTGGTCCGGCGGCAACATCCTCGACCCTGCGAACGGGAAGACCTACAAGTGCAAGCTCGCCGTCGAGGACGGGGGCAAGAAGCTGAAGGTCCGCGGCTACGTCGGCATGTCCCTGCTGGGCCGCACGCAGTACTGGGTCCGCGCGGAGTAGCCCCTTTCGTTGTCCCCCGGCCGGGCCCGCTCCTGACATCCGTGTCAGGGTGGGCCCGACTCCAGGGCCATGGGGGTGTTCGAAATCCTTGGAATCACAAGGGCTCTGAGTTGGCGCGAGCGTTGCTTTGCCCGGACGCCTGTCGACTCGCCGTCCAAGGAGCAGAGCACCATGTGGAACTCAAGGCCCTGGCTTGCCGCCGTCGCCGCATTCGCGTTCGTCGCCTCTGGCTGTGACAACGAGGAGCCCATCGACGCGCGGAAGGTCGCCGACGTCGCCGCCACGCGCTCCGCGCAGATGCTGAAGGGTGTCGGCGCCAGCATGCGGACGACGGGCAACCTCTCGTCGCTCCATGGCCTGGACGGCGCGCTGGCTTCGCTCGGAGCGGGGTTCGAGGGCGTGCCCCTCCCCGCGCTGCCCCTGGGCACCGAGGGCACGTCGCTCTTCGCTCCGGAGACCACGGACGCGCAGGCGGAGCAGCTGGCGCGGTTCCTGCGCGAGCGCATCTTCACCGAGGCGAACGTGGAGTCGTCGGAGGGCAACACGCTCCTCTTCCGGCTGAAGGGGAGCGAGGTCTGTACGGATGGCACCGAGCGCCCGGACGAAGGCTGTGTTCGGGCCGTGGATGCGGCCGAGCTGCGGATTCGGGCCACGAGTCTGGGCAATGACTCGCTGGAGCTGGAGCTGCTCATCGGTCCCAACCGCGTCGAGCCGATGTCGCTGCGCTTCCTCCCGAAGGTCGCCTCCTTCGTCGTGGACCTGGGCGGACTGAAGGGCGCGGTGGCGCAGCTCGCGGCCGGCATGGAGGCGTTCCTCCCGCCGGTGATGGTGGGGCAGGTGGAGTTCAAGGTGACCGAGGCAGGTGCGCAGCACTGGATTTTCAGCACCTCCATCCTCGATGCGCTGCGCCTGGAGATGGCGCTGCCCGAGGGCACCTTCGCGTTCTCGTTCGCGCGGGCCGAGCCGCTGATGGCGTTCGAGGCGGACAGCGTCGCCAACCGCGTGCGCGTCGCGCTGGACCTGAACACCACGGAGGTGCGTCTGCCTTACCTGGGCACCGCGCCCGGGCTGCGTGGCAAGGATTGGACGCTGTCGCTGGCGGGCCTCTCGTACGCGTTCGAGGCGACGGAGGACGCGACGGACTTCTCGCTGGAGCGCGTGGGCCTGGGCGACGCGCAGAGCCACCTGCGCCTGGGGGACGACACGCTCTTCTCGCTGGACCTCAACGCGCAGTCCGGCCGGCACTTCTCCGCGACGCTCACGAGCGGGGCGGACGGCGCGCCGCTGCTGAAGGTGCAGCCGGAGTTCGACCTGGTGACGCGCTTCTACCTGGCGCCGCTCAAGGCGGACCCCTCGATGGAGATTCCCGCGGCGTATGAAGATGCGTCCTACCGGCTGCGGCTCAGCGGTGGCAACGGGACGCCGACCCTGCGCGCGGTGCCCGCCAATGCCTCCACGGGCTTCAAGGGCGGCCTGCAGCTGGTGACGGGCGAGCTGCTGCTCGCCGCGAATGACACGCAGGTGGTGGTGTCCCAGGGGCAGTGCCTCGTCAGCGCGACGCCGGCCTCGGGGGAGACCGCTTCGCTGCTGGCGTACCTGAGCGCGGGCAACTGCGAGTAGGGCGTCCAAGCCGTTGATGTGGCACGAGAGGGCCGCGCCCATTCCAAGGGGGGCGCGGCCCTCGTTTTATGACGCCACGAACCCATGGCCCCGCACCTTGTCCGGCGTGGTGCCTGTCATCCTCCGGAACATGGCGATGAAGGCGGAGGCGCTGCTGTAGCCCAGGTCGAGCGCGATGGCCTCCACCGCGTGTCCCTGCTCCAGCAACGCGAGCGCCTTGACCACGCGCAGCCGCTGGCGCCACTCGCTGAACGACAGCCCCAGGTGTTGCTGGCAGCGCCGCTCCAGCGTGCGTTCGGTGGTGTGCAGCACGCGGGCCCACTCGGCCAGGGAGCGCTCGTCCTCCGGGTGTTGCTCCAGCGCCGTGAGGACAGGCCCCAGGAGCGCGTCATCGGACATGGGCAGGTAGCTCCCATGGGCGGGCGCCAGCGCCAACTGGTCGATGAGCACCCGGAACAGCCGGCGCTCCGCGCTGGTGCGTGGCTGCGCCAGTTCGTGGGCGCGCAGGTGCTCCAGCAGCGACTTCATCAAGGGGCTCACCGCCATCGCGCAGGTGGACCTGGGCAGGCCCCGGCACCACTCCGGTGCCAGGTAGAGCGAGCAGTGGCTCGCCTCGAAGCGGTTCATGCCCCGGTGCTCGACGTCGGGCGGCAGCCAGATGCCGTACTGCGGTGGCGCGAGGTAGTGGCTGCCCGCCAGCTTGAGCTCCATCACGCCGCTGAAGGCGTAGACGAACTCGCCCCAGGGGTGACGGTGCTGGGGGTACGTCGTCGCCGCGGGCAGGCTCGCCGCCCGGAAGTACACGGGATGTGGAAGCTTTGTGGTGAAAGGAACCTGGAGCTGCTTCGCCATGGCGCCTTCTCGGGATGGGTTGTCGGAATCTCGCTATATCAAGCAGCCTCGCCAGCCGCAGGATGACGGCATGAGCTCTCACCGAAAGCCCGCGGACGGCTTCGCGCTCGCGACCATGGTCGTGTTGTGCGCCATCTGGGGCATGCAGCAGGTGGCCGTCAAGCTGGCCGCTCCCCACGTCCCCACGATGATGCAGATGGCGGTCCGTTCAGGCCTGGGCGCGCTGCTCGTGGGCCTGCTGTGCTGGGCGCGGGGCGAGCGGGGGTTGTTGCGCCGTGGCCCCTGGCGTCCCGGTCTGCTCGTGGGCGTGCTCTTCGCCTCGGAGTTCCTCTTCGTTGGAGAAGGGCTGCGGCACACGCACGCCTCGCACATGGGCGTCTTCCTCTACACCGCCCCCGTCTTCGCGGCGCTGGGGCTGCACTGGCTCGTGCCCACCGAGCGGCTGCGCCGCACGCAGTGGCTGGGCATTGGCGTGGCCTTCTCGGGCATCGCGATGGCCTTCGGCGGCGGCTGGCTCCGAGGTGGCATCAGCCCGGGGGTGCTCTGGGGGGACGCGTTGGGACTGCTCGCGGGCCTGGCGTGGGGCGCCACCACGGTGGTGATTCGCGTCTCGTCGCTGTCCGACGCGCCGCCCACACAAACCCTGCTGTACCAGCTCGTGGGGGGCGTCGCGCTGCTGCTGCCCGTGGCGTTGCTCACAGGGCAAGCCGGCCCCATCAGCATGGCCCCCGTGGCCTGGGCCAGCTTGCTCTTTCAAGGCGTCATCGTCTGCTTCGCGAGCTACCTCACCTGGTTCTGGTTGCTGCGGCGTTACCTCGCCTCCAACCTGTCCGTCTTCTCGTTCATGACGCCCCTGTTCGGTGTCAGCGCGGGTGTCTTCGTGCTGAACGAGGAGGCGGACCTGTCCTTCGCCGTGGGCGCGGTCCTGGTCCTCACGGGCATTCTCATCGTGAGCGGCGCGGGCCTGCTGCGCTCCGCGCCTGCGTTGAAGCCGGGCGCGACCTGAGTCGCGGGCGTCGCTTCATCCCAGAAGCGGGACGCCCGGGGTGTTTGTCTGTGTTCACTTTCCGGGAGGTTTCGCGGGTTGCTGGCGTAGGCGTACACGTCCGTGGCGGAACGCGCGATGGAGACGCTGATGTGCTGGGTTTCGAGTGACATGGTCCGAGCATCGCCGACCGGGCGGGCCCGGGTCTTGAAACAATCGGACATGACCGCGCGAGCTCGGTTTCGAGCCCACGCGACCCATTTCCCGGAATCAGGGCGCTACGCGCAGACGTTTGCAGTGAAGGTGCAGAAGTTGCCGCAGGCCAGCTCACAGCGGTGTCGTGCGGCGTAGTCAGTCGACCCGCTGTAGCTCCTGCCCGTCCTGGGGCAGGTGTAGATGAAGCAATCGATGAGGGCTTCACCCGGGCCCGATGCCTCGGGCTTCGCGACAGCCTCACTCGGTGAGGACTGCTCACCGTGGGGTTCCGCCAGGGGCTCTTCGAACTCGCCGCCGCAGGCGGAGAGCATGAGGCTCGCGCACAACACCGACAGGGAACGACGCACGGCGAGATGCAGAGTCATTGCACTTCTCCTTGTGTCTGGACACCAATCGCTGCGTCCGTAAGTCTATCAGAGAAGACAGCTCAGATGCATTCGACGCCCCGGTTCCGAAAGTGGGATTGGGTCTTGCTGAAACGGGCGTGTGAATTCGCGTGAGTGTAAATCTCAGTTGCAAATGTACTTTTGATGTAAAATCATTCCGCCTGCTCCAGATGAAAGGCGATGGTGTTCGCGCCCCAGAGGTTCGACAACTCCTCGCGCGCCGAGCTGCGCCCGTTCGTGCAGCTCATTGTCGCGAAGGAGCGGGTGGACTTCGGCGCGTCTTCCTGACGGGGTTGAGCATGGGCGGGTGGGGGACCTGGCGGCACGCCGCGCTCTACGGCAATGAACTCGCGGCGGTGGCCTCCATGGCGCCCAACAGCGGCGCTTCGGGCGACATCCTGACGCAGCTTCAGGACGTCCCCCTCGCCGTGGGGGCTTTCGGTAGACGGGGCGCCCAGCGGCCGCATCGGGTTGCTGGGCTCTTGGTTCAGGGCGCGGTGGTCTCCGCCATCCAGCGCCGCCATGCGGCCTCATCCGCGCCCAGGTCACGTCCCGCGAGAATCGCGAGGACCTTGCGCGCCGGCTCGTGGTCGATGGGCTGCTCCATGCTCGCCATCTGGATGAGCATCTCCCCGGAGGTTTTGAGGATTTGCTTGCGGCGAGCAACGCCTTCGATTTCGACGATGCGCACGAGCGCCCAGCCCGCCTTGTTGCGGTCGGTGCTGAGCGGGAACCACAGCGCGGCCAGCACGGGTTCGAGCGGGATGATGACGCGCGTCGGGCCCGTCTGGATGGCGCCCAGTAAACGCAGGGCTTCGTTGCGCACGCCCGCGGAAGCATCCTTCACGGACCCACCGAGGGCCTCCGCGAGTTCTTCGCGTGCGCCGTGGTACGACAGCAACATCGCCGCGCTCATGCGGCGGACCTCGTCCCGGTCCTCGCGAAGCACCCGCACGAGCGCCTCGAAGTGGCGCGGCACGCCGTCCACGAACGCCTGTTCCCGGTTCGCCAGCTCCGGGTGCTCGAAGCCGCCATGACAAACGATTCCGCGGCACGTGCCGACTCCGAAGATGGGGACGGCTCCGGTTTGTCGCAGTTCCTGGAGTTTCTCCAGGTAGCGGACCCAGGCGGTGACCAACCCCGAGGGGTCCGCAGGCGTACCCTCGGGCGGAGGCAGGAACGTCATGCGCCACTCATCGCCGGGGTCCACCAGGTTCACCGTCACGCGCATCTGGTTGCCGGGGTACTCGACGACCGAGTACGTGCAGAGCGCGAAGGGCCACCGCTCGGTCACCCGCTTCTTGCTCGCCTGGAGGAGGCCGCCGAAATCCACGCGCGCTTTGTCGAGCTGACTGCCTGGGGCGGGCAGCCCGATGGCCTCGAGCAATGACGCCTTGGAGACCTCGCGGGAGCCGAACACCTCCACGCTCACGAGCGTGAAGACAGTGCTCGGAGGCTCAGGCGCCGTGTGGGCGGCGAGGGCTGGGCTTGAATCTGGCGCCATGGAGGGCGCGGGTGTCGCGCACGCGAGGAGCAGGGGCAGGGTGGCCAGCAAGCGTTTCATGTGGGCCTCGGGGCGTTGAGCGCACGCCCCCGCTTCCCAGGCGGAGCCGCGGACTCAGGAGTCTCGCCGGTCCACGCCCCGCCAGGCCAGGGGCACCAGCACCGCGGCGATGGCGGCCTTGATGAGCCCGCCTGGCACGAAGGGCAGGAAGCCCACGTCGAGGGCCTTGGTCACGCTGAGCCGTGCCGCCAGGATGAGCCAGGGCACACCGATGGCGAAGATGAGCAACTGCCCTCCGACGAAGACGGCCATGGCGCTCCAGGGCCGACGGTCCAGTCCTCGCCGTGCCGCGAGGCCAACCAGGAAGGCCGCGGGAACGAAGCCCACCAGGAAGCCTCCGGTGGCGCCGATGAGGCGCGCGAAGCCATTGGCGCCGTCCGCGAAGACGGGCAGGCCCACCGCTCCCAGCAGGAGGTAGAGGGCCAGTGCTGCGGAGCCCCGCAGCGGCCCCAGCGCAGCGGCTGTGATGATGACGCCCAGCGACTGGCCCGTGATGGGCACCGGAGAGCCCGGCACCGAAATGGAGACCTGCGCGAGCGAGGCGGTGAGCAACGCTCCGCCCAGGACGAGCGCCGCGTCGTGGACCGGGGAGCGGGAGACGATGTCGGCCAGCACGCGGGGCTTGGGGCGGGCAACGGTGACGGGTGTCAGACGGCTCCTCCGGACTCGAACACCGCGAAGCCACGGCGCGTCGACGGGGTACACGCTTGCGTCACAAGGCGCAACGCCGCCCGAGCTGAGCGTGGTTGCTCCGAGCAGCACGGGCGCCGCGTCGTCAGCGCGTCTGGGTGGAGGCGCGCGGCATCACCGGACTTCACGCCCTCCATGTCGTCCGCCACCCGGGCGCGGATGGCTTCCAGGTCGTTGGTGGGTGTAGCGGTCCGCCAGGTGGCGAGCAGGGGGGCGGCGAAGGGGGACATGGGAGGCTCCGTCGTGAGAGAGGCCGTGACTCTCCGCCGGGCGTCCCGGCACGCGGGGCGATATTCGACGAGCAGTGGCCCTGGCCGGTGAGTCGCCGCCCTGGCCTGTGAAGGAGGGGGCCCGCGGCCATGCGAGCCCCCTTCATCGCGAAACGCGGTCCCGGCGGCTCAATGCACCGCGCGGAGCTGCCAGAGCTGCGATTCGCCGGTGGACAGCTCCGTCCTGGCGCGGAGCTGCTCTCGCTCCGCGCCGCGCGTGAGGTACAGCTTGTGCGGTGCGTGGGCGGAGCCCGTGAAGTTGTAGAGCTTGTGCGCCACGCCGCCCACGGTGCTGACGCACCAGAGGATCTCCTTGTCGTTGTGGGGCGTGTAATAGGTCAGCGCGACAGGGTCATTGTCCTGGGGCGTCCCGACGGGTGAGTCCGCGCTGAGGTAGCCCGAGCCGGTGAAGAGGTAGCCACAGGGGTCGTTTCCCAGGCGCCCCGCGGAGATGAAGCTGAAGTGCTGGTTCTCTCCGCCGTTGTCCGGGTGGAGGATGATGGGCGTGTGCTCCAGGGGGCTGCCGCCCTCCACGTCCACCACGAGCTCCGTCTCGGATTGGGGCGGGTAGCTCACGATCTCCTCCCGGTCCCCCGCGTCCACCAGCGGCTGGAGGAACCAGCGCTGGGCGAAGGCCATCTCCTCGGATTCATCCGTGGCCCGCAGATTGCGCAGGGAGCCTCCGCCCATCCAGGCCGTCAGCAGCTGTCCCGTCTGGAAGTTGCGAAGGACGTAGGTGTTGTCGGAATGGCGCTCGGGCCTCCAGAGCTGGTCGTTCGCGCGCTCGTTCCACTGGACGACGATGGCGTTGGGCACACCGCCTTGCTGCCCCAGATACTGGTGGCTGTTCCCATTCTGGAGCCGGTAGTAGCCCGGGTGTGCGTCCTCGCGGCGCAGGTGCCACTGCTGGTTCAGCCCCGCGTGGTACGGATACTCGATGACCGGGGCCCCCCGGGTGGTGGACTCGCCGTCCACGTCGACGACCTGGCCCGACCAGGCGCTGCGCACCACGGCCAGGGGTGGCACTTCGGGCTCCTCGGGCTCCGTCGGCTCCTCGGGCGCGCCGCCGCCCGCCTCGAAGGTGTGGTGGTAGAGAACGGGGAAGTGGTCCGAGTTCGCGACGGAAAACACCTGCCCCCCGAAGATGCGCGGGACTTGGTGGTTGGGGCCCACGGCATAGTCCAACGTCGCGGTGGGGTGGGGGAGGCCTTGGGTGGGGCCCGCGGGGTCGACGACGTGGTATTGATTTCCGTTGGGCCCTAACCCAAGCGCGGTCCGGAGGTTCGCGGGAGCCCTGTTGAAGTCACCCAGCGCGACCCAGTCGTACCCTTGCCCGCCATTGGCGGCGGCCATCTGTTCTCGAATCGCCTCCAGCAGGCCCACCGCGTCAGGCCCATTGGGGGAAATCGCGTGGAGGGTGAAATACACCGTATTGCCCAGCCGGATGCCCAGGGCGGGGCGCAGCGTGGGCCCCGGCCAGTTGGGCCCCTGCGTCACCACGAAGACCTCGTCGGCTTCCACCCTGCTGGCGATGGCCAGGTTGACACGGTGGCCGTTGGGGTCGGTTTCAAGCCAATACAGATAGGTGGCGTTGTCTCGCGTTCTCGAGCCCGAGAGCCGGTACTGAATCACGTCGGGCATCTGACCGGCGGGATTGGTGTAGACGTTCTGGGGGAACTGGTTGATGACCTGATTGAGCACCGACCAGGGGGGGATGCCCGCCTCCTGGAGCGCGATGACGTCCGGGAGGTGCTGCAACTGCCCCGTCATCATCGGTATCACGTTGAGGGTGTACTTGCTGGCATAGAGGCCCCCCTCGTTCGTTCCCGAGCCTTGCATGTTCCACGTCACCACCTTCCCGGTGCGGGCCCGGGTGGTGAGGATGACGGGCGCATCCTTGCGAAGGAACAGCGAGGGGAACACCGGCTGCTGAAGCGTGGCGACGCCGCCGGACGGGACGTACGCCAGCGTCTCCCGCGACGTCCAATCCGCGATGGGGGCTCCTGCCTGGGACAGGTGCCGGAACTGCCGCGGGTTCGCCGGGTCCGAGCCGAACATGAACACAGTCTCTGACGGGGTCCCCTCCGGCGTGGAGTACGGGGCGTAGGGCAGGAAGGCGCCTCCTGGCGTCACCTGCTTGAGCAGCGTGTTGTTGCGGAAGACGTTCTGCGGCCCGGAGGAGCCCGACCACTTGATGGCCTTGGGCCCCGCCGCCCACCAGATGGGGTACCAGGTGCCCACGTCCACCTGTCCGCCTTCGCCGCCACAGTTCACCGTGCAGTTGGCGGAGCGGTGCTCATAGGGGACGCGGACGATGTTGCCTTCGAAGAGGTTGTAGCGCTCCCACCCGCCATGCAGGTTCAGGTCGGAGTCCAGGTCATTGCGGAAGGCCACGTTGTTGCTGGCGGACCACTGGAAGGTGAAGTGGCGCAGGTTGCGGCTGGTGTTGAACGCATACAGCGAGTTCCACACCCGGCTGCCGCGCAGGTAGCCGTTGCCTCCCTTGCCCTTGTTCCAGGCGCCATCGAAGTGGTTGCCCTCCACCTGGAGGTTCGCCGCGACCTCCGTCACCAGCGGATGCGAGCCCGTCATCGTCGCGCGGACGTTCCGGACCCAGCTGTCCGCCGCCCACTTGAACAGGATGCCGTGCATCGCGTACTCGGGGGCCAGGTTGCCGTAGTTGTGGACGGCGTCCGCGGGAGACAGGGCGTACGTCCCGCCCGCGGCCCTGGGCAGGCCGTTCAGGTCCTGCCTGTAGGCGAAGTTCTCGAAGCCCACCCCCACCACCATTCGCAGCGGGGTGACCTTGCTGTCGGACGCACCCACCCCGATGGGGGGCGAGCCGTCCGAGGTGGAGTCCACGGGCAGGTCGTACTCGAGCGGCGCGTCGAGGGTGAGCGTCTTCGCCGCCGCGTCGACGCCGGTGATGCGGAACACCTGCTGCCGCATGTGCAGGTCCTCCATCTGCGACAGGAACTCAGGGCCAATCTGTTGCTGGGCGTAGAACGCCTGGCTGTTCGCGGCGCCCACCCACAGGTACCCGCCCACCGTGAAGCGCGTCATGTTCGCGTTCGACACCAGCTGAAGGGTGCGGTGGCCCTCGCGCGCGGCGAAGCCCGCGTCTCCCGCCCTGCTGCCCAGCCGCACGCCCGAGGCCCAGTGCTGGTTGATGGAGCCTTCGAACAAGTCCTTGCGGTTGGCGGGGGCGGCGGCGTGCTCGTCCTGGTAGCGCGTGGCGACTTCCCGCGTCTGGACGCGGAACATCGCCCGGCCGGGCCAGATCCAACCGCCCCTGCCGGTGTCGGAGCCGCTGCCGTACGTCATCGTGGTCGGTTCCCACCGGCCGCCGTCCGTGCTCAGCGTGTCGTAGCGCGTATTCGCGTCCGGGCGGAACACCAGCTCGGTGCCCCCCGCTCCGGAGCCCTGACCGCGAATCAGCAGGAAGTCCGCGTCGACGTACACCTGCCGGCTCAGATCGATGCGGCCCGCGGGCAATACAATGGAGGAGAGCGAGTCGAAGTGCGCGGAGGGAGAACAGTTCGCCTTGAGCGTATCGATGGCGGCCTGCAGCCCCGCGGTGTCGTCCACGCCGTCATCGGGAATCACCCCATGGTCCGAGGCCAGCTCCTGCGGGGTGATGACGCAGTCCGCGCGGGACGTGACGCTGGAGGGGGAGGGGAGGTCCTGGCCGCCGCGGAAGCCGACCCGGCTCCAGTTGGGGAGCCCCTCGAACTGCATGTGCCGGTTGTGCGCGCTCAGGGTGGGATAGGTGGAGGCGGCGCCGCTGGCGCCCGAGGGCACCGCGAGCACCGTGAGGAGGGCCAGGAGGGCGCGCCCCGCGCCTGGCCCCTTCCTGCGTGGGAGGGCATCTACGGACTTCATGGCGTCACTCCAGTCTGCGAAAGCGCGGTCCGGGCATGGCGCTGCCGGAGCATGCAGGGACCGCGGCCACAAGGCGGATGCCCACGGACAGCTTGGGCGTCATTCTTGTTTGTGATTGTAGCGCGTGAGGGTGTTTGGCGTTGGCAGGCGCGGATCTTCTAACGCGCTCGCGATTGGCGGGGGGAATTGTTGTGATTGTCAGTGGGGGCGGCAGCCTGCACTCCGGCCGGAATCCCCAGGGCGCGGGCCACCTGGCGCGGCCGTGCGGGGGCCAAGGGGGCGGGGAGCTTAGCGCAAGAGACTGACGCGGTACGCCCCTGGAACGAGCGCTCGCTTCCAGGCGGGCGCCTCCGGTGGGCCCGGCCCCTGGGAAGAATCACATCTGCGCACCACGGGGCGGGCGGCTCCTGTGTCATATTCGTTTCAATGCCCGCCGTGGACTCGAGCGACGAGCTCCTGCTGGAGCCGGTGACGCGCCTGCATGCAGCGGCGCTCCAGGCGCTTGCGTCGGACCCGGCGGTCAGCGCGACCTCGCACCTGCCCTCGCCGTATCCTCCTGGCCATGCGGAGGCCTGGATACGCGCCGCCACGGAGGCGCGTGCGAAGGGAGAGGCGTTCCACTTCGCGGTGGTGCATGCCCGGGACGGCTTCGTCGGGTGTTGTTCGTTGATGGCGGTATCGCCGCGGGAGAAGTCCGCGCAGCTGTCCTATTGGGTGGGCCGACCCTATTGGGGCCGAGGTCTGGCGACGCGCGCCGCCCGGTGGGTGCTCGGCTTCGCGTTCGAGGCGCTGAAGCTCGCGCGGGTGCGGACCTGTGTCCTGGAGCAGAACACCGCGTCCATTCGCGTGCTCGAGAAGCTGGGATTCCTGCCGCTCCTGCGCGCCCCGAACCGCGACCCCAAGTTCCCGCTCGACGCGACCCTCGTGTTTTATGAGCGGCTGGCTGCTCCCCTGTCATCCCGGAGGCCCGATGCTCAGGATTCGTGACGCGCAACTTCATGCCCTGGACGCGGTGAACGACGACAAGCGCGCCGCCGCCATCGTCGAGCGGCTCTATGTGGAACATCCAGGGCGCGTCGTGGGGCATGAACGGGAGCAGGTGCGGCGCCGGGTGGCGGTGGCGCTCCAGCGTGCGCGGGCGCACGGCCTGCATGACGACCGGGACCTGCGCGCCTTTGGCCTGCTCAGCGTCGTCGTCTCGGAGCGGTTCGACGCGCATCCGCCGTTTCAGCGGCTGCTGTCCGACCCGGCGGTGCCCGCGAGGGCGAAGCTGGCGCGTTTGTTTCAAGAGGCCACGGACGCGGATTGGCAAGCGGCCGCGGCCCTGACGTCTCGCTCAGACAGCTCGCACGACGTGCCGTGACGCCTCGCGGCCCACCTGGAGCGCAACATGGAATACACCGACTCGGTCGTCCAGGACGCGCAGTTCATTCAGCAACAGCACTCGCGCACGGCCCCCGGCAATGCCTCGCCCCCGGTGCGCTCATGTGAAGCGCCCGCGGTGGAGCTCGTCTTCTCGCTCGAGAGCATCACGTTCCAGAATCACATCCGCGTCGAGCACTTCGCCTTCCCAGAGCCGGGGGACCCCGTCTACTGCCTGCCCGGCAGCGCCTCGGAGCCGGACCGGAATCTCCCGCCCTATGCGTTCCCCGATGGGAGCGACCCCCATTGGAAGCCCGCCGTCATCAACCCCTATCTGAAGAGCCTCAACCGGCCCCCGGTCAGTTGGCCGGTGGCGTATGTGCGGACGGGCGCGGTGACGCAGCCGCCTCCCCCCACATTGAGCGTGACCTTCAAGGCCAGTCCCAAGAAGTCCTTGGAGAAGTTGCCGAGCTCGAGCCGCCGCTGGGTGCGGGCGGTGGTGGCGCAAGGCCCAGGGACCTGCCTGTGGGTGCCTGACACCGAGGTCGAGTTCAACGCCAGCGGAGAAGGCAAGGCGGTGTTTCCGCTCGAGGGCATTCCCAGCACGGTGGCGATGCTCTCCGGCGTGGAGTTCACCTGGGAGGTGGCGGAGAGCGGCTGTGAGTACGCGGCGATGGAGCCGCGGTCCAAGCACACGTTCTTCATCGTGGACGCCTTGCCCACGGCCGGGCGCTACAACATCAAGGCCTACAATGGGGGCCCGCTGCTGGATGCGTTGTACTTCGCGTGCACCTGGGCGGAGGGCAAGGCCGGGTCCGCCGAGGTGCTGGCGGCCATCTGGAGCAAGTTCGTGGGGACGCCGGACCCCCACCCGTCGGACATGGGGTACTGGCTCACCGTGGACCCCTTGCCCGAGGACGACTTCTTCCGATGCATGCGGTTGCGTCGAGCGGAGCTGAAGAAGGCTCAGAGCGGCGCCTTCAAGGTGAACTCGAGCTGCAGCGCCTTCGCCCAGCTCTTCATCAACTGCATCGCCATGCACGGAATCGAGTGCGCGGAGGTCAAGGTGTCCCCGGCGATTGGGACGGAGACCTCCACCCATGCGCCCTTCGAGCATGCGAATGAGAAGTACGTGCTGGGCTCGACGTTCCTCGTTCCGCCCCATGCGCCCGCCCAGGGCAACAACCAGCTGGTGCGAACCGATTCGCCGCATCACTGGATGGTCTGTGTCAAGGAGGGCGCGGTGTGGAGGCTCTACGAAACATCCTTTGGCCTCGGGCCCTTCGCGCTCAAGCAGGCTCCGCACTTCGTCGAGCCGCTCGAGGGCGCCGAGAACCTGGCCCCGCATGCCCAGCGTTTCGAGCCGAGGAAGGGCCACAAGTTCATCGCGCCCGCCGAATATGAGCATGCCACGGTGCGTGGCTACATGTGCCGGTACTTCTACAAGAAGGACCAGGAGGACGTGCTGACCGAAATTCCGTCGGGCAACGATGCCCTCCTGCCGAAGCGGCCCTACCTGCTCGCCGAGGTGCTGTGGACGAACGCGGTGTAGACGGGTGGCACCGCCGCCGGGGCCTCACCCCCGGGCGCGGAGCACGCTCCCGAAGCCGCGCTCCTGGCCCAGCGCGGGGGACACGCCGCTTTCCGTCACGGCCTCCCGGCCGGAGATGAGCACCGCCTTCACCGCGGCGTCATTGCGGCGCACCAGCCGGACGAAGCCGCCGAAGTTCTCCATGGGCGCCTCGGCGACTTCGTCGAGCTGCGCGTCCAGGCCCTCGGGCTGGATGACCACCAGGTCCGCCCGGCGGCCCTCCGCGAGTACGCCCGCGTCCAGGCCGAACCACTCGGCGATCTCCGCGGTGAGCCGGTGGACGGCTCGCTCCACGCTCATGAAGGGCTCGCCGCGCTTCTCCGCCTCGCGGACCAGCCGCAGCAGCCGCAGCGGGAAGTTGTAGTGCGCCATGTTGCGCAGGTGCGCGCCCGCGTCCGAGAAGCCCATCAGGATGTCCGGGTGCCGGCAGATGCGCTCCAGCTCCTCCCGCCGGTCATTGGCCATCACCGTGTACCAGCGCAGCGCGTCTCCGTGCGTGGCGATGAGGTCCAGGAAGACGTCCACCGCGTCGCGGCCCTGCGCGCGCGCCACCTCGGCGAAGGACTTGCCCACCACGCTGGCATCCGGGCACTCGAGGATGCGGGACTCGTTGAAGTCTCGGTGGAAGGCGCGGGGGAGGAAGCGGTTCGTCCACTCGCGCCGGAAGCGGTCGCGGTACGCGGGCTCCCGGAGCAGCCCCGCGCGCGCGGCGGCGTCCTGGAGGTGGAGCGCCGCGGCGCCCGCGCCGAACTCCTCGAAGACGACCAGGTCGATGCCGTCCGCCCAGAGGTCGAAGATTTCAGGCAGCGCCTGCCACCGGAAGTCCGCGCCCAGCAGCCGGTTGGCCACCTGGGACAGGGCCCCGATGAGACGGTGGATGCCCCGGCTGGCGCGAGGGTCCATCATCGAGATGACGGTCGTCTTGAGGCTCGGGCGGAGCAGGCCGATGCTCTCCAGGAAGAACAGCAGCACGTTCACCTTGGTGCTGATGTTGGGCACGCCCTGGAAGACGCGGCGCCGTTCGCGCAGCAGCCGCGTGAGGCGGCGGTACTCGCTCCAGCTCGCGTAGGTGGAGGGAAGGGGACGGCTGCGGATGTCGCGCGTGCCGCCCATCTTGTCCCACTTGAGCGTCATGATGGACAGGCCGAGGTAGCCCAGGTCGAGCCCTTCGCGGACCAGGGCCTCCATGCCGCGCAGCTCGTCCTCGCGCGGGCGCACGCCGGGCTCCAGGCTGCGGTGCAGGCCCATGGTGTGGGCGCGCAGCGCCGAGTGGCCCAGGAACGAGGCGACGTTCGGGCCCAGGGGCAGACCTTCCAGGTGCTCCAGGTAGCCGCCCAGCGTGTTCCACGTCTTGCGCTCCTCCAGCAGTGCGCGGACGGTGTCGTAGGGGATGGCCTCCACGCGGCAGAACATGTCCGCCAGGTCCTCGGGCGTGCCCAAGGCGAGGCTGAGCGAGCAGCTCCCCATGAACACGGTGGTGACGCCGTGGCGGACGGACTCGGAGAGGGAGGGGGCCAGCTCCACCTCCGCGTCGTAGTGCGTGTGGCAGTCGATGAAGCCGGGCGTCACCCAGTGGCCCTCGGCGTCGATGACGCGCGTGTGGGGCGCACGGGGAATCGGACCTTCCGAGAGGGTGGCCACCGTGGTGCCACGGATGCCCACGTTCAGCTTGCGCGGTGGGTTGCCCAGACCATCGAATACGAGTCCGTTCTCGACGATGAGGTCCATGGGCAAAGCCTAGACACCGTCGAGTGTCGGGTTCCACTCAGAAGATGCCGGCAACGTTCTCCCGTTCACATGGCGGCGCACCGCGTCAGCATGTGTGCCATTGCCCTGGGAAGGCCGGCGCGCCCTCGGCCCCTGGGCAGCCTTCACGCGGATGCGTGCCTACCTTTGCGGGCGGGAGGGAGACTCGATGAAGAACACGGGTTGGAAGTGGCTCACGCTGGTGGGATTGGGGACCGCGGTGGCGGCCTTCACGGGCTGCGACGAGCAGTCCGCGCGGGAGAACTCACGCCAGGTCGGCCGGGAGGTTGGCGAGGCGGCGCGGGACATCCAAGAGGGGGCTCGCGAGGCCGCGAAGGGGGCCCATGGCGCGGCGCAAGAGGCCGCTCAGGGGTTCCGGGAAGGTGTCGGTGGTTCGGGAGCTCCGGATGCCGGGTCCTCCGCCGGGGAGCCGGTGCATATCGACAACGATTAGGGCGGGGGCCTCCAGCGCTTCGTCACGGGCACGCGCTGCGCGAGGGCTGGGGCCAGGCTTTCCGCAGCGCCTGCACGGCGATGTGGAAGGCCGGAGTGGCGCAGGAGGCGCGCATGCCGTGGGCTCCGTCCTCGAGAGCGCGGACAGGCGTGTCATGGCCGGACCACATCCCGGATGAACTGGCTAAGCGCGGTCGCCATCTTCTGATGCGTGGTGGCGGAGGGGTGCCAGTCCTCGCCGACGCCATCGGTCTCGGGAACCTGTTCGGCCATGACATGGCGGTAGACGCGGGTGTCTCCCTGCTGCTGCCGCTCCGTCACGAGCTCGGTGAGCCAGTCGCCAACGTGGACCGACGTCACCGCGCCGTCCTGCTCGAGCTGCTTGTACCCATCCGTCATGCTGCCCAGCGTGCAAACGAGGTGTGCCCGCGGGTGCAGGGTCCGAAGCCGCGCGAGGAACGTCCGGTAGGCGGACTTGAACGCCGCTTCGTCGGGAAGGAACGCGTTGGTGCCACTGCCGGCGAACACGTCGTTGGTTCCCGCGTTGACGACAATCACGTCCGGAGACTCACGCGAGAAGTCCCAGTCCACGGGATGGTCCGGAACCGCGCGCTCATAGAGGGCCGGCACGAGCCCCGACGTGGACCTGTCCAGGTTCCGGTACACCCCGTGGCCCGAATAGCAGATGAGCACCGGCGGCTCCGCGCCGAGCAGCGCGGCCGTGAGCCATGCATAGCCCCGCCTCGGGTTCTGGTTCTTCGACGTGAACGTGGGGGCAACCCAGGAGGGCGAATCCGGGATGAGGGAGACGTCCGTCCCGTAGGCACACGTAATGGAGTCCCCGACGAACTCCAGCCGGAGCCCCGTGCGCATGGGGGGCTCGCGCGGCTCGCCGTGGACTTCCAGGGCCACGAGCTCGCTGTGCCCCACGAGGGACTCGGTGCGCTTGGTGAGCTCCACCGTGTGGAGCCCCACCGCGAGTCCCGTGGCGAGCGGGTAGGTGGACAGGCCGTTTCGCACGGCGAGCTGCCGGGGCGGCCCGCCATCCACCACGACGTCGAACCAGGTGGTCCCCGTCTCGCCGCCCGTGCCCGCGTCATGGAGCTGCATCCGAATGGCGTCCCCCCAGAAGCGCGCGCGAATCGTCACGCCAGGATGCGAGAAGACGACGCCTGTGTCCGAGCGGTACGTCCGCCCGATGTACTGCACCTTCACGTCGCTCGCGGGGACGCTCACCCAGGACAGCGTCTCCTCTCCCGGTGGAGGAGGCGGGACGCCGCTGTCGGTGGGCCCCCCAGGTGGCCGAGGGGCGCCTTTGCATGCACTCAGCGACAGGCCGAGTCCCAGGGTGATGGCCATGAATCCCCGGCTCACGGTCGCGGCCGGGCCGCGCGTGGCGTGCAGGCGTGTCCTCATGGCTGAGGGATATCGCAAGCGGGACGTTCCTGCCCTGGGGAAGCGGCCGCGCCGTCAACGGCTGACGGGGCGCGGCTTCCCAGGGCTTCCGGAGCGTTGCGCTGCGGGCGCGCACGGGACGCGTCGACGCGCGCCCGTGCGTGGCCCCTGGCTCAGGGACCGGTGAGCCGGTGGAGCGTCAGCGACGGCCGGTTCCAGGTGCCTCCAGGGAAGCTCAAGGAGGAGGAGGCCGGCATGACGCTGGGAATGCCCCAGGAGCCGTTGATGGTGAACGTGCCCGCGGCCGTGCCGGTGACCGACGGCGTGCCAACGCAGCCCGGGCACAGGTTGGTGCCGGTGATGTAGTTCACGGGGAAGGTGAGGGTGCCGCCGCTGCTGGTCCCCACGCCCTGGAGCCACGTCGGGGTGCTCCCCTGGTAGACGGTGATGTTGGCGACGTGCAGCGTCCCCTGGCTGGCGAAGGTGACCCCCCAGCCAGACTCCAGCGGGTTGTACCAGGCGCCGGTCAGGTTCATCGGGGGCGCTCCGCTGCCGAACAGGAACGGCTCGATGGGCTCGTTGCCGGACAGCCCGCCCAGCGTCCAGTAGAAGCGGTACTGCCCGCCGCTGAGGACGATTCGAGTGGTGCCCACCACGGTGTTCGTCGCGCTCCAGCCGCTCCACGTGGTCCGCACCAGGTCACCCCGCCACTCGCCGGGCTGCGCGTGGAGGGCGCTGATGTACCAGATGGGGGTGCCCGCCGACGTGTACGTGAACCAGGTGAGGTAGAGCTGGTCCACGGCGACGTGCTGGATGTCGATGGCGTTGCCGGAGCGCGCGGGGTTCCACCAGAGCCCCTGGGTGGGGCGCGCCGGCAGGTTCGTGTAGATGGCCGCCGCGGCGTTGACGCGCCCGGTGCCGCAGTTTCCGGCGCAGCTCGGGACGGCGGTGGTGGTGCTCTTGATGCGCGCGGTGACCTGGGCCGGCGTCATGGACGGCTTCTGCGACAGCATCAGCGCGGCGATGCCCGCGACATGCGGCGAGGCCATCGAGGTTCCAGACAGGTAGCGATGGCAGTAGTCCGCCGGGACGAGCATCGTGCTGGGCTTTCCGGTGGCCCACGCCGAGAGAATCTGGTCGGTGCCGCTGACGTACGGGTCGATGTTGGGGTCGGCGGGGCAGCCAATGCCCTGGCCGAACAGGCTCGCGCTGCCGAAGCCGCCCGGCGCGATGACGTCCACGCGGCTGCCCCGCGTGCTCCAGGAGGCCATGCCACCCGACTGGGTGCTAGCGCCCACGGCGATGACTCCCTTGCAGGACGCGGGCGTCACGTTCTCCGCCTGGAAGCCCACGGCGCCGTCGTTGCCCGCCGCCGCGACGAGCACCACGCCCTTGCCGAGGGCGTAGCTCACCGCGCTCTGCGTGTCTGGGTAGCTGGTGCAGGGATTGACGGCCGAGGGGTTGAAGGGGTCGTAGGCCGTGCCGAAGCTCATGTTGATGACACGCGCTCCATTGTCCGCCGCGTAGCGGATGGCCGCGTTCACACCGGTCATGGGAATTTCGCCCTGGCTATTCGAAATCTTGAGCGGCATGAGCTGGCAGCCCCAGCAGATACCGGCTCCGCCCTGGCCGTTGTTCGCGCGCGCCGCGAGGATGCCCGCCACGTGCAGGCCGTGATGATAGCTGCCCGTGTCGTAGGGATTGGGGTCCCCATCTCCGAAGTCGTAGCCCGTCGTCCAGCGCCCCAGCAGGTCCGGGTGGTCCAGCCGGCCGGAGTCGAGGACCGCGATGGTGACGTTTCCAGTGACGGTGTCCCACGCCTGGGGAAGGTTGATGGCGGGGTAGTTCCACTGCTGGGGATACAGCGGGTCGGACGGCGTCGCGAAGAACTGGAAGTAGAGGTTCTCGTGGGCGTACTCGACGTCCGGGTCGCGGCGCAGCGCCTCGATGGCGGCCAGGGTGCGCGCCTCCTCCTCGGCGATGGAGGCCGCCGCCAGCGATTGCTCCGACGTCAGCGACACCAGGGCCGCGCCGCTGGGAAGCGCCTCGATGAGCGCCGTCGTGTAGCCCCGAAGGGTGGGCACGTCCCCGGGGGCCCGCGCCTTGTCCGTGGACTTCATCTTCACGATGACCTGGCCCGGGACGAACCGGCGCCGGGTCTTGCCTTGGCCCGGTGGCCCTTCCGGCGCCGCGACTCCGGCGTGGGATGCAGCTGCGTCCGTATCGAGAGGCGCTTGCGGCTCACCGCCGCACGCGGTCAACAGCATGGACGCCGCCAGGGTCGAGAGCAGGGGCGCTCGAACAGCCTTGAACATGATGTCTCCAGGTGAAGTGTTTGGCGGAGACACCATCGTGACTGGGATGGCTGTGTGTCAATGGTGTTTGACTGTCAATGAATGGGGTGTGCGAGTGATTGCAGGGGGAGGTGAAAATTCCCACGTGAGGGCAGGCGTGTCCTTGCGCGATGGGAAGGCGTGTCTCGTGTTCTTTGAATTGAGGAGGAATTGCCACTTCATGGCAGGCGCCAGCGGTGCGGCTGCCTGATTCCCGAGTCCCTGTCGCCAGACGTCACGCTGGGACGGCTCGCGTGGAGCCGTCCCGAGGCGTGGCTCAGGCCTTCTGCGCCTGCCGGGCCGCCTGAATCGTGTTCGCCAGCAGCATGGTGATGGTCATCGGGCCCACGCCTCCCGGGACGGGGGTGATGGCGCTGGCGATGGGCAGGAGCGCGTCGTAGTCGACGTCCCCCACCATCCGGTAGCCCCGCGGCGAGCCTTCGTCGGGGACGCGGTTCTGCCCCACGTCGATGACGACGGCCCCGGGCTTCACCATGTCCGCGGTGATGAGGTTCTGCTTTCCCACCGCGACGATGAGGATGTCCGCCTGCCGCGTGAAGGACGCCAGGTCCGGCGTATGGCGGTGGGTGAGGGTGACGGTGGCGTCGGGGCCGGGGGCCATCAGCAGCGAGGCCAGCGGCTTGCTGACGATGAGGCTGCGCCCCACGATGACCACGTGCTTGCCGCGGGTGGGGATGTTCTCCCGGCGGAGCATCTCCATGATGCCAGCGGGGGTGCAGGGCACGAAGGCTCGCGGGTCTCCCACGAAGGCGAGTCCCGCGTTCACCGGGTGGAAGCCGTCCACGTCCTTGGCGGGATGGATGTGCTCCAGCACGGCCTTGTACGGCAGGTGCGCGGGGAGCGGGAGCTGCACCAGGATGCCGTGGACGGAGGCGTCGTTGTTCAGCCGGTCGATGACGGCGAACAGCTCCTCCTTCGAGACGTCCTCGGGCAGCGTCAGCGTCTGGCCGCGCATCCCCAGCGCCTCGCAGGCGCGCGTCTTGCTCGCGACATAGGCCTGGCTCGCGGGGTTGTTGCCCACCAGCACCACGGAGAGCCCCGGTGTCACGCCCGCTGCCTGGAGGGCCGCGACTTCCTGGGCCATCTCCGCCCGCATCACCCGGCTGAGTTCCGTTCCATCAAGGGTCCGCGTCATGCGCGGCTTCTTACGCCAGATTTCCCAGGTTGGGGCTCCGCTTCTTGGGCGCCCACCCAGGACGGGGGTTGGACGCACGCTCCCCGTCGTACTCCGGAGGCCCTGGATTCTCCGGGAGCAAAAGGGTGGCCCGGAGGCGCACTCGGGGTTTCGGCGGCGAAAGAAGGGACAGGGGACGGCGCGATGCCGGGCCTGCTTCACCGCCAGGAGGAATCCATGACGTCCATCCACTGTCGTGTTGCCACCACTCAGCGGGAGCTCGACGACGCGGTCCGTGTCCGCTGGTCCGTCTTCGGCGCGGAGCTGGGGTTGATAACCGGGTGGATGCCGCCGTCGCGCCGCGAGGTGAGTTGCTTCGACACGCTGGAGACCACCGTGCACCTCGTCGTCTACGCGGACCGGGAGCCGGTGGCGACCTTGCGCCTGCTGCTGCCGAACCCGGAGGTGGCGGACGCCATCGGCGGGCGGCTGGGGCTCGAGCTGGAGCAGAAGCTGGACCTGTCGAGCGTGACGGGGCCGGGCATGGTGCTGGCGGAGACGTCGCGCTTCTGTGTGCTGGACCGTTGGCGGCACTCCGAGGTGGTGGCCCGGCTGCACGCGGGGCTCCACGAGGAGAGCCTCCGCCGCGGCGTGACGCACTGGATTGCGTCCGCGAACCTGGACACGGACTCGCGCGAGGACGCGCTCCTGTCGTGCCAGGTGGCGGCCTACCGCGGGTGGATGAGCCCTCGCTGGCGCGTGGAGGTCCCCGCGCCGGTGGAGGCTCCCGCCATCCCCTTCAACCCCTACTACACGCCCATGGAGCGCCTGCGGGCGCAGCATGGCCTGCTGGCCGGGCTGCGCGTGCCCCGGGCGCCGGCGCTGTTCGCCCGGAAGATGGGGGCTCGCTTCATCTCCGAGCCGCTCTACGACGCGAGCTTTCGCCGCTTCACCTTGCCGCTCATCGCGGCGCTGGATGAGGTTCCCCGGAGCACCCTGGCGCGCTTCGACGCGCTGAGCAGGCCCCTGCGTTCCGCCGCCTAGGCCGGGAGCGCCCCTTCTTTTCAGGTCACTTTCATTCGCAGACGCCGGGAACCCCCAGGGCCCGGAACAGGAGACGTACGTGAGCACGCGAACCGAAGCGCAGGTGGGACAGGGCTGGGTGTCGGAGCTGGCGCGGGAGGGCAAGGCGCTGGTGGCGGCGCTGGAGGTGCAGCCGGACGCGAAGCGCCTCTTCGACGGCACCATCGACACGGAGGGCTACATCCACTACCTGATTCAGACGTACCACTACGTGCGCTGGAGCGCGCCGATGCTGGCGGAGGCGGGGCACCGGCTGAAGCGACAGGGCCGGCACCCGCGGCTGGCGGAGCTGCTGGTGCAGAAGGCGGCCGAGGAGCGGGGGCACGAGCGGTGGTTGCTGTCGGACCTGAAGAACCTGGGCTGCCCCGAAGCGCGCGTCGAGGCCTCGGCGCGAAGGCCCGCGGTGGACGCGTACACCGGTTGGAACTTCTTCACGGCCCGCGCCGGCGTGCCCACGGCCGTCCTGGGCACCGCGTACGTGCTGGAGTACCTGTCCCAGACGCGCGCGACGGGCGTGGTGGAGCGGCTCATCGCCGCGGACACCCTCCCGAACATCCGCAAGTCCGTCACCTTCCTGCGCAGCCACGGCGCGCTGGACGGTGACCACGTGGCGGAGCTGGAATCCGTGCTGCGGACGCTGACGGACCCGGAGGACCAGGCGGCGGTGATTTTCTCCGCGCGCATCACGCGTTGCATCTACCCTGGCATCTTCCGCGAGCCTTGAACGGGCGCCTACCCCGGCGGTGGTAGAGACAGCCCTCCGAACGCGGGTGATCCTCCCCTTCGAAGCATGGTCAGCGAAGTGGGAGGCGTCTTCATGCGCTACATCACCCAGATCCACCTCGAAGGCGGAGCGCTCCACGAGCACATCTCCCGCCTTCGTTGGAGGGAGGGGAACGCGGTGGGGGAGACCAGTCGCGAGGAGCTGGTCCAATGGGTCAAGAACGGAGGAAACGTGGCGGTGGAGACCCTGCCCCCGGACGTGAGGGTCGAGGTCATCGACGCGCGGCCGCCGTACCTCCGGACGAAAGCCAACGGCGTGTTGACGGACAACCTGCTGGAGTTGCCACGCTTCTGAAGCGGCACGGCGAAACACATCACCGCGGGCGGGCTCGACGGCGTGGGACAGGTCGAGCCCGCCTGTGTCTTTTCAGACGGGTTTGCTGAGGCGCGCCGCCTGATAGAGGAAGTCGGTCCGGTTGTCCGTCCCCAGCCGCTTGAAGATGTCGCGCACGTGCGTCTTCACCGTGTCCTCGGAGAGAACGAGCTCGGTCGCGATCTGCTCGTTGCTCCAGTTGCGGAGCATGGCCTTGGCAATGTCGATTTGACGCGGTGTGAGCCCCAGCCGCATGGTGTCCGGGAGGGGAATGGACACGGGGATTTCATGGAGGGTGAGGGCCCACTGCCGCGGCCCCTCGGCTTCCGTCAACTCGACGAACCGCACCACCCGGTATGCGTCCCCGTGGAGGGAGATCCACGGGTTGCTCGCGGCCCGCGCGGCCGCGTCCATTCCCACCAGGGCCTCCAGCCGCTCCTGGAGGACATTCGGGAGTCCGCGGAGATTGAAGTCCGAGGGCGTGAACCACTTCTCCAGCAGCGCGGTGGCGCGCGGAGAGCGGGCCACTTCGTGCGCGCCGGGCGTGACGACCAGGTACGCGGAGTCCGTCATGTCGTACAGCGCCTCCAACATGCGCGCGCTGGTCGCGACGGCCTGCAGCTCGTGGGAGTTGCGGATGGCATTGGCGAGGTGCCGCGTGAAGCTGGACACCATCGCGGCATCCCGGTCGGAGAAGGGGCGCCCGTGGTCCCGGTAGAAGGTGAACGCGCCCAGGAGGTTCGGCAGCACCGGAACCAGGAGGGTCATGACGTGCTCCTGGCTCGGGTCCAACGCGCTGCTGGGTGAGTCCTCCCCGGCGCCCTCCAGCTCCCCGGGGAGGCGCCTCTGCTCGTTCCGGAGCACCACGGTCTGCTGCGCGGAGCTGGGGGCCCGGACGAAGTCGGAGTCGAGCCAGCGGGCCTTCGCATCGAGCAGCGCGACGCGAGGCCCTGGGGACACCCATCTGAAGTCCACGACGGGGTCCGTGGTGATCAGACACAGGCCCACATAGTCCGCGGGCGTGAGCTCGAGCAACGGCGCTCGGGCGGCCTCCAGCGCCAAGGGAAGGCTCGGCGTGCCGTGGAGGGCCAGGATGACCTTTTCTCGAAGGATTGATTCGTGCGAGGTGAAGTCCATCAACGCGAGCGTCCTTCCGGCGGGCTCAGGCAACCCAGCGGGCCGTCTGAGGGTCAGGCCATTGAATAGGCTCGGGCCGAAAGGCTGTCCCTCACCCCCCAGGGGTACGTCCCCCGCTTGACTCCAGGCTCGCGCTCGGCCGGCCGTCTTGCAAGGGTTTGCTCGTGGATGGCCGCGTGCGCGAGGCGTTTGGCGCGTGGGTGTCACGGCATCCGGCGCTGCCCGCCCTCACTGGCGGTGTCCTTGCGTCCGGGCGTGCCGCTCCGCGGGCCGGGCGGCGCGGGAGGCTGGCTGTTAGTGTCGGGGACGGGAGTGCCCGCCGCTGTGGGAGGGGCAGGGGCTCCATGAGGAAAGAGGACCCGAAGATGAGTCAGCAGCCTGAAGCCGTCCTTCGTGTGGAGCCGCTCGGTGGCATGCCGTGGCGCACGCCCGACCCGTTTCTCTTCTGCGTGCACCACAACGACACGTATCCCACGGGCAACGAGCGCATGGGGCCATCCGCCTCGCTCGCGGGTCGGAACATCGGCCAGGACTTCGAGGGGCGGGACGGCTGGAACATGTACCACGGCAGCGTGGTGCCCGGCTTCCCGCAGCACCCGCACCGTGGGTTCGAGACGGTCACCGTGGTGCGCAGCGGGCTGCTCGACCACTCGGACTCGCTGGGCGCGGCGGCGCGCTTTGGCGGGGGTGACGTGCAGTGGCTGACGGCGGGCGCGGGCATCAACCACTCGGAGATGTTCCCGCTGCTCCAGCGCGAGCAGCCCAACCCCGTGGAGCTGTTTCAAATCTGGCTCAATCTGCCGCGCGCGAACAAGCTCGTGGAGCCGCACTTCTCCATGCTCTGGCGTCACGTCATCCCCCGGCACGTGGCGACGGACGCGGAAGGCCGCACCACCGAGGTCACCGTGGTGGCCGGGGCGCTGGGCGACTTGAAGGCGCCGCCGCCACCGCCCAAGTCCTGGGCGGCGCAGGCGGAGGCGGACGTGGCCATCTGGACGCTGAAGCTGGCTCCGGGCGCGCGGTGGACGCTGCCCGCCGCTGCGGCTGGCAGCAACCGCATGCTGTACTTCTTCGTGGGCTCCGGCCTGCGCGTGGGCGGCCGGGCGGTTCCGGCCGGGCACAGCATCGACCTGCGCTCGGACGTGGCCGTGGCGTTGGAGAACGGCGCGGACACCGCGGAGCTGCTGATGCTCCAGGGGCGGCCCATTGGCGAGCCCGTCGTCCAGTACGGCCCGTTCGTGATGAACTCCCGCCAGGAAATCCAGCAGGCCTTCGCGGACTACCAGCGCACGGGCTTCGGAGGCTGGCCGTGGCCGAACAACGACCCGGTCCACGCGCGGGAGGAGGGCCGCTTCGCCCGCCACGCGGATGGGCGCGTGGAGCGGCCGGCCTGAGGCAGGCGAGGGCGGGCCGCCGGGACGGGCTGGGGCCCCCGCTGGGCGAGGTTCAGCGGGGCCTCCGCTACATCCGGTGCGCGGGTGCGCGGACGGCTGACAACACGCCCGACAGCAGGACCACGAGGGCTCCCGCGAAGGGCACCACGAGCAGCCCCACCCGCAGGCCCAGCGCGTCGGCGACGAGCCCGACGATGGGCGGCGACAAGAGGAACCCGAGCCGCATCAGCCAGCTGACCACCGTGAGCCCGGTTCCCGGACGGAGGCCGGGCAGCTCGTCGGCGCCGTGCATGGCGGCGGGGACCAGCGTCGCCACCCCGAACCCCGCGAAGGCGAAGCCGGCGATGGTCCCGAAGATGGAAGGCAGCAGCAGGGCCAGCCCCATGCCCAGGGCCGTGATGGTCCCCCCTGCCCGGGCGACCGCGCGCTGGCCGAACCTGTCGACGAGTCCGTCGCCGAGCAGCCGCCCGACGAACTGCGCGCCCACGAGCGCGACGAAGCCCAGGGATGCGATGGCGGCCTCGGCCCCCAACGTGCCGCTCAGGTAGACGGCGGCCCATGTCATCCCGGAGTCCTCCACGAGCGTCCCGCCGCAGGCGATGAGGACGAGCGCCGCGATGGAGAGCCAGATGGACCTCTGGCTCGGCGCCTGTCGTGCCGTGGGCGCTTCGTCCGTTCCTTCCGCCGGGCCGGCGGGGTCCACGGGCTCGGGCCCCGGCAGCGTGAAGCGCAGCGCCGTCAGGGAGACCGCGGTGAAGAGCAGCGCGGAGCAGCCCAGGTGGAGGCCTCGCGGCAGCTCGATTCCGGCGGCGAACCCTCCCACGAGCCCGCCCACCACCGCGCCGACACTCCACGTCGCATGGAAGGTGTTGAGGATGGAGCGCCCGTAGAGGCGCTGGACGCGCAGCCCGTGGGAGTTCTGCGCCACGTCGGTGATGGCGTCCATGCAGCCCGCGAAGAAGAGGCCGACGGCGAGCCCGGCCCACGACGGCGCGAGCGCCGCCGCCAGGATTCCCAGGCTGGTGAGCATCGTGCCGGCGACCGCCACGCGCGACGAGCGGAAGCGGCGGATGAGCGCGCCCGCGGCGAGCCCCGCGACGAGCGCGCCGGAAGGGAACGCGGCGACGGCGAGTCCGTACTCCGCGTTGCTCAAGCCGAGGTCGGCCTTGAGCTGGGGATAGCGAGGCAGCAGGTTGGCCAGGATGGCGCCGTTGGTGAAGAACAGCGCCGCGACGGCGGCACGCGCCGCCCGGGGTGCGGGCATCACCCGCAGCGGGGTCGAGAGGGTCATGGGAGGGCTTCAGCTTCAGGGGGAGAGGAGACGGCGTACGGCGGCACGGGTCGCGGCGCGGCCGCGCGGCACCGGGTCGAGTTGGGCGTGGATGAACAGGCCCTCGATCAGCGCGTCGACTTCGTGCGTCCGGCGCGCGTCGACGAGCCGTCCGAGCGCCTCTCGGCTCCGGCGCATCCAGTCGCGGGTGATTTGCCGGAAGGCGGGCTGCCGCGCGGCCAGCGTGTAGAGCTCCAGCGTGAGGACGAGCTCGTCCTGACCCGCCGCGAGGTCGTCGTGCACGAGGTGGACGACGGCTTCGACCAGGCCTTCCAGGTCGGCCGCCTCCCCGATTCGCGCGGCGAAGCGCTCGCTGATGCGCAGCGCGAACCGCGTGAACGCCTCGCGCAAGAGCTCATCCATGCTGGCGAAGTGATAGGTCATCGAGCCCAGTGGCACCTCGGCGCGCTCGGCGACGCGCCGGTGCGAGGTCCCCGCGACTCCGCCCTCGGCGATGACCTGAAGCGTGGCGTCGATGATTCGGTCGCGGCGGGCGGGGTCGTGACGGCGGGTGGCCACGGGTGTCTCCTGGACCCCTCGCGCGGGGCCGATATGTACGAACGTACATATCGGCCCCAACCCGGGCAAGGTTCAGCACATTCCCCCAGGCCGAAGTCGCTCGGGGGGCCGCGCCCGGCTTCCGGGCGGGCGTCCAAGGTGGGCCTTGGCGCTCGCCTGGGGCGGCCTGTGTGTCTCCGTCGCGCTGCGGCGACGATGCCCTGGCCACGCCACGGGGGCGTGCCTCTGGCGGAGCCGTAGGGTGCACCCGGCAGTTCCGAATTCTCGTCCGGGTGGGGGCGCGCCAGGATTCACGATGCATGTCTCCTCTCGAAAGCCTCACCGCGAACCCCTGGCTGTCCTGGCTCCTGGCCGCCGCCGTCTTCGTGTTGGCGGGGACCGTCAAGGGCGTGGTGGGGCTGGGGTTGCCCACCATCGCCATGGCGCTCCTGGCGCTGCTGATGTCGCCCGCGCAGGCGGCGGCCTTGTTGATTGTCCCCTCGCTGGTGACCAACGTCTGGCAGCTCCGGCCGTGGGGCTCGCTGGGGCCCATGTCGCGGCGTCTGGCGCCGATGCAGGCGGGGACGTGCGTGGGCACGCTGGCGGGGGCGTGGGTGCTGGGCGCGCCGGTGGGCGCCTGGGCCACGGTGTCGCTTGGGGTGGCGCTGATGGCCTATGCCGCTTGGGGCCTCAGCGGGGCCCGGTTCAAGGTGGGGCTCCGCGCCGAGCAGCGCGTGGGCCCGTGGGTCGGCGTGGCCACGGGCCTTGTCACCGCGGCCACGGGCGTCTTCGTCATCCCCGCGGTGCCCTACCTGCAGGCACTTGGCTTCGACCGGGACGAACTGCTCCAAGCCATGGGCATCTCCTTCACCGTGTCCACGGTGGCGCTGGCCGCGGGGCTCTCTCTCAATGCCGGGTACTCGAGCGCCGCGCTGGGCATGTCCCTGGTGATGCTGCTTCCCGCGCTCGTCGGGATGCAGGCTGGCCAGTGGCTTCGCCAGAAACTTTCGCCAACGGTGTTCCGGAAGTGCTTCATGGCCAGTCTGGTGCTGCTGGGCGCGCACATGGTGGGTCGCGAATTGCTCACGGGGTGAGTCGTCTTGCGTCTGGCAATCGCCATGAAAGTGTTACCTTCCGAAACACACCTTGGAGGGTTGCATGCAGTGGATGTCGGAGAATGACGTGCGCCGCGCGGCCGGGATGTCCCGGCGTCGGCGGTGGCTCCCCGTGGCCTGGCTGGTGGCTGGCGCGCTGATGGCATGTGGCGACAACGGTGAGGACAAGCCGCCTCCGCCGCCACCCCCGCCGCCGCCCGAGCAGGGGGCGCCACTGGATTTGACCATCCTGCACATCAATGACCACCACTCGCACCTGGCGAGCGGCAGCGTGTCATTGAACGTGGCCAACGCCGCGGGCGCCACCGTCTCCGCCAATGTCGACGCCGCGGGATTCGCGCGCGTCACCACGGCGATGACCGAGCTCGCCGTTGGCAAGCAGCATGTCTTGAAGCTTCACGCGGGTGACGCGCTCACGGGCACGCTGTACTTCAACCGCGCGGGCGCGATTGGCGAAGCCGACGCGGCGATGATGAACACCGTGTGCTTCGACGCCTTCACGCTCGGCAACCACGAGTTCGACAAGGGCGACAGCGAGCTGCGGAACTTCATTGACCGCCTGCACGCGGGGACGTGCAAGACGCCTGTCATCAGCGCCAACGTCTCCTTCGGCGCAAGCTCCGCGCTGCACCCCTCGCGGGCCAGCGGGTACGTCAATCCCTACACCGTGGTGGAGCGCGGCGGTCAGAAGATTGGCCTCGTGGGCCTGACGATCGCCACCAAGACGAAGGAGTCCTCCAGCCCCGACCCCGACACGATGTTCGAGGGGGAGGTGCCCGCCGCGCAGCGCGCCATCGACGCGTTGAAGGCCGAGGGCATCAACAAGATCATCGTGATGAGCCACATCGGCTACGACCTCGACCGCACCATCATTCCGCAGCTGAGCGGCGTGGACGCGGTCATCGGCGGTGATTCGCACACGCTGCTGGGGCCCGCGAGCATGGAGGACTTCAACGTGGGGACGCCCGCGGGTGCCTACGCCGAGCCGCTGCGCAACCGTGACGGCGAGACGGTGTGCATCGGGCAGGCCTGGCAGTACGCGCGAGTCGTCGGCGAGATGAACATCCGCTTCGACGCCGACGGCGTGGTGACCTCGTGCAACGGCACGCCCCACGTGCTCATCGGCGACCAGTTCTCCATCGGCGGCACGCCGGTCTCCGCCGAGGACAACGCCGCGATGCTCGCGAGCGCCGCGTCCAGTGGCTTCCTCCGCGTCACGCAGCCCAGCGAAGCCGCCGCCGCGGTGCTGGCGCCGTTCCAGGAGCGCGTGGAGCAGTACAGCCAGCAGGTCGTCTCCGTGGCCGCCGACGAGCTCTGCAACCGCCGGGTGCCGGGCGCCCGGGATCGCAGCCGCTCCAGCGTGAGCTGCAACGAGCTGGGCGAGGCCGATGCCCGCGGTGGTGACATCCAGCAGCTCGTCGCCCAGGCCTACCTGGAGGTGGCGAACGCGGACTACGGCGGCGCCGACATCACGCTGCAGAGCGCCGGCGGCGTGCGCCGTCCCTTGCTGGGGCCCGTGACCGCGGCCGACGTCATCGAGGTCATCCCTTTCGGGAACCTGCTCTACCGGCTGGACATCACCGGCGAAGAGGTGAAATCCATGATCGAGGACGGCCTGCACGCGACCTTCCGCGAGGGAGGCTCGACGGGCCCCTATCCCTACACGGGAGGCCTGCGCTTCGACGTCAACGCGACCCAGGAGCGCGGGCAGCGCGCCACCCACCTGGAGATCCTGGACCAGGCCACGGGCGAGTGGAAGGAGGTCAGCCCCACGGCCACCTACCGCCTGTTCGTGCTCCAATTCAACGCGACGGGTGGTGACGGCTACGAGACGCTGGCCAACGTGCCGGCGGAGCGCCGCTCCGACATTGGCGTGCTCGATGCGGACGTCTTCCTGACGTACGTCGACCGCCTGGCCGAGCGCGACCCGGAGACGGGGCTGCCCGTCCTCCGCAAGGTGAACGCCGCGCTGTACAGCACGAAGTCGTTCGTCGAGTAGCACGTCGCACCTCCCGCCCCGCCGCGGACCTGACTCCGCGGCGGGGTGTGCCGGCCGCGCCGTATCGGGTGTCAGTCTGGGTGGGGGGCGCCCAGGCGCTGCGGAAGCCGAACACCCTCCACGCATCATGCTGGGTCGCTCGTGGGGCGTGCTCACCGCTCCCGCCAGGCATGAAAGCGAGCCCTGGCTCGGGCTCCCGGGCCCTCCTCTGCATTCCGAAGCGGGCATGGCCAGCCTCCGTGGAAACCCTGGCCGGAGGCGCCCACCACCCTCCGAGGAGCACTCCATGAAGACTTCCATTCCATCGCAGATGAAGGCCGCCGCATTGGACCGTTTCGGAGGGCCCGAGGTCCTCGGCATGAAGACGGTGACGGTGCCGGAGGTGGGCGCGGGCGAGGTGCTCATCAAAGTGGAGACGGCGGGCGTCGGCAGCTGGGACTCCGCCGAGCGAGAAGGGGAGATGGAGGCGATCAAGCCAGGCAAGTCATCCTTCCCCTACGTGCTGGGAACGGACGGCGCGGGCACCGTGGTGGCCGTGGGCCAAGGCGTCACGCGGTGCAAGGCTGGCGACAAGGTCTACGCGTCCGGCTTCCTCAACGCGAAGGGCGGCTTCTACGCCGAGTATGCCGTGGTGCGGGAGGTGGACACCGCGCCGGTGCCCAAGGGCCTGAGCGCGGAACAGGCGGGGGTGCTGGCCGCGGATGGAATCACGGCGCTTCAAGGTCTCCAGGACGCGCTCAAGCTTCGCGAGGGCATGACGCTGCTCGTTTACGGGGCGAGCGGCGGCGTGGGCCATCTGGCGGTGCAGCTCGCGCGGCGTCTGGGCGCGAAGGTCGTCGCGGTGGCCTCGGGCGCGGATGGCGTGGAGTTGGTGAAACGTCTGGGCGCGGAGAAGGTCGTGGACGGCCGGGGGGATGCCGACGCGGTGGTGAAGGCGATTCGCGACTTCGCGCCGGACGGCCTGGACGCGGCGTTGGTCCTCGCGGGCGGTGACGTCTCACAGAAGGCGTTGGAGACGGTGAAGAAGGGCGGCCACATCGCCTTCCCCAACGGCGTGGAGCCCGCGCCGCAGCGGCGGGACGGCGTCCAGTTGACAGCCTATGACGGCAAGTCGAATGCGGACGTGCTCGAGCGGCTGAACGCGCTCATCGAGGCCGGGCCCTTCCATGTCGAGGTGTCGAAGGTCTACCGGCTGGACGACGCGGGCAAGGCGCTCGAGGCCGTGGGGAAGCATCACCTCGGGAAGCTCGCGCTGCGCATTCACTGAGCGTCGGCGTGGCGAGCCGGGCGCCTGCTCCCAGGCGCTCGGCCCGTGAATCCCGGGGGCCCATCCTTCCGGGCGGAGGGTCGCGTCCGGGGTTAGACTCCGCGAATGAACTCCAGCGCATCCAGCCGGCCGTCCATCGTCGTGGCGGAGCTGGGGCCCACGAACACCGGGAAGACCTACCGGGCCATCGAGCGCATGCTCGAACACGGTTCGGGCATCATGGGGTTCCCGCTGCGCCTGCTCGCCCGTGAAGTCTACGACCGGGTGACCGCCCGGGTGGGCGAGGGCCGCGTCGCGTTGATGACGGGCGAGGAGAAGCGGCTGCCGCCGCGCCCCGACTACTGGATATGCACCGTGGAGGCGATGCCGACGGACCGCACCGCGGACTTCGTGGCGGTAGATGAAATCCAGCTCGCCGCGCACCGGGAGCGGGGGCACGTCTTCACGGACCGGCTGCTCCACGCGCGTGGCCGCAAGGAGACCTGGTTCCTGGGCGCGGACACGATGCGCCCCATGGTCCAGACGCTGATTCCCCACGCGTCGGTGAAGCGCGCCACGCGCCTGTCCCAGCTTCGCTACTCGGGGCATCGCTCACTGAAGAGCCTTCCGCCGCGTTCGGCCGTGGTCGCGTTCTCCGCGGACCGCGTGTACGAGCTCGCGGAGTCGCTGCGCCGGTTGCGCGGAGGTGTCGCCGTGGTCCTCGGCGCGCTCTCCCCCAGGACACGCAACGCCCAGGTGGCCATGTATCAGTCGGGAGAGGTCCAGTACCTGGTGGCCACGGATGCCATTGGCATGGGGTTGAACCTGGACCTGAACCACGTGGCCTTCGCGGGGCTGTCCAAGTTCGACGGCGCGGAGCAACGCGACCTCTTTCCGGACGAGCTGGCGCAGATCGCCGGCCGCGCCGGGCGCCATTTGAACGACGGGAGCTTTGGCACGTTGAACACGTTGCCGGAGCTGTCGCCCCGGGTCGTCTCGGCCATTGAGACGCACCGCTTCCCGGCGGTGCGCAACCTCATCTGGCGCAACTCGGCGCTCGACTTCTCCAGCGCGGAGGCGCTGCTGGACTCGTTGGCGCGCGCGCCGGGCCACCAGGCCTTCACCCGCGTGGAGCGCGCGGATGACTTCGATGCGCTCAAGGACCTGTCGCGCGTTCCGGCCATCCAGGAGCTGGCCACCGGCCAGGACCGCGTCGAGCTGCTGTGGCAGGTCTGCCAGGTTCCGGACTTCCGCAAGGGGCTCTTCGGCCAGCACGTGGCGCTGCTGCGTGAAACATTCCTTCAGCTCACCGCGGGCGATGGCCGGTTGGATCCGGTCTGGTTGTCGCGGCAGGTCTCTCCGCTCGATGACGTCTCCGGAGACATCCACACGCTGATGGACCGGCTGGCGGCCATCCGCATCTGGACGTACATCAGCCATCGCCCGGGCTGGCTGGAGGACGCCGGACATTGGCAGGAGCGCACCCGGAGCATCGAGGACGCGTTGGGGGACGCGCTCCATGAGCGGCTCGTCGAGCGGTTCGTCCAGCGGGCGGCGCGCAGGACCTCTCGCCGCTTCGTCCGGGCCACCTCGCAGGCGGCCTCTGGTTCGGACAGCCCCTTCGCCAAGCTGGGGCTCCTGTTGAGTGACGTGCCCGGCGCGGACGGCGCGGCGCTGACGGAGGAGCAGTTCGTTCAGCGGGTGGTCGACGCGGCCCACGAGGCCTTCGAGGTGGACGCGTTGGGCAACATCGCGTTCGAAGGCGAGCCGCTGGCCCGGCTGGTGCGTGGCAAGGACCGGCGCTCCCCGCTGCTCGCGCTGGCGGAGCCGGAGGTCTGGACGGCGGGCGCCCGGCAGCGGCTCGAACGCCGGTTGCTGGCGCTGGTCCGCGACCTCGTCACGGAGGCGATGGGGGGCTTCCCCGCGGAGGCGCTCGCGGGGGCGGGCAGCTCCGCGCCGACGCGAGGGCTGGCCTACCGGCTGTCCGAAGGGCTCGGGGTGGTGTCCCAGGGGGAGGCGTGCGAGCAGTGGCGGCTGCTGGACGCGGAGGCCCGCGCGCGGCTCACCGCACAGGGGCTCTGCGAGGGACACCGCTTCTTCTTCGTCGCCGATGCGCTTTCGCCGCAGGCCCTGGAGCGCCGCTGCATGCTGACGTCGCTGTTCCAGCAGCGGCCCGTGCCCAAGGGCGTTCCCCGGGAGCCCGTCCTGAGCGCCACGGACGTGGCGGGGCAGGCGGCGCGCGCCTTCGGTTACGAGGTGCTCGGGAGCGTGGCGCTGCGCATCGACATCGTCGAGCGGCTGTGTACGGCGCTGCGCCATCCCCACGGCGAGCGGCAGGTGCGGGCCCTGCTGCAGGAGCTGCGGCTGGAGGGCGGCACCCGGGCGCGGGTGCTGCGTGAGTTGGGCGGCCCGGGGCCGGAGGTGGGGCGTCCGGCGAAGCGCCGCCGACGCCGGCGCGGGGGGGCGTCCTCCTCCTCGTCAGAGCGGCGCGGCGGTGCGCCGGCATCCTCTCCGCCAGCGGGGCACCCGAAGGCGCAGCGGAGCGGGGCCTCGGAGGCAGAGGGGCACCTCCCTGGACACGGCGCGGGGCCGCGCTCCTGAGCGTGAGGTGTGCTTCCGGGCCATCTCGGCTCCGCGCTACGAGGACGCAGCGCGCCGGGGCCGAGCGGCTTCACGGTCTCCCGTGACGTCGCTGCCGGTCATCTTTGTGACTGTTGCCGCGTTTGCTCCCGCTGGCTGAGCTCGATGGCGGCGTGGATGGCGGCGCCGCCAATCGCGGCGGAGGAGCTGCTGGGAGGCTTCGAGGTGCTCTCTTCGTCGCGAGGCTCGCAGACGCAGCCGGCGCTGTTCATGATGACCACGACCGCGCCCAATCGCATGTCGAGGTCTGAACAGATGCTTCGGCACTGCGAGGCGCGCTCCTTGGGAACATCGACCGTCGCGGGCCGGGCGACAGTGCAGCCGGAGACGGCGAGGGCCACGAACGACAGGAGCAGGTGTCTGTGCATGGCCGCCGTATAGCAAAAGAAGGCCCCGCGGGGCGCTGACGTCCTGCTTCGCCCCGCTGACGTCAGGACCGTCGAACAGGCCGCGGCCCCGAGTCAACTGGCTCCAGCCGGGCCTGCGTCTCCAGGTCCGGCTGGAGTCCCGCTCAGGTGCGGCTCAGGGCGCCTTGCGCTGTTGGCTCACGAGCCAGCGCTGCACGTCGGAGCGGCTCCAGAACGCGTCCCAGCCGCTGTGGCCGCCGCTGGGATTCACGGTGAGCAGGAACTCCCCGGTGTAGCCAGGGCACTGCCGCACCATCGTGTAGAAGCCCGTGGTGGCGTGGGTCCACCGCTGGGCGGAGAAGACACCGTCGTCGGCGTTCCCGGAGGCCCAGATGGGAAAGTCGTCCAGGTCGCAGGGGGCCTCCAGGGTGGGGGGGAAGTACGCGATGGGCATGCCGCCGGCATAGGTGGCACGGTACTTCTTCATCTGCTCGTTCACGCCGCTGCCGCCCGCGGACAGGCCGGTGACGGTGACACGTTCCGGGTCGATGTCGTAGAGCGCCAGCGCTTGCTGGATGACCAGGTGCGTGGAGTCCACCTGCCACCAGGTGTCCAGCGGCGCTCCCACGCGAGGTCCGTTGGGGGCGATGACAATGCCGGGGAACGTGTCGACCAGCGGCTTTCCGGGCGTGAGTTGCTGGATGAAGCCCTCTGGGTTCGTCCCCACCTCTGTGTGGTCGTCGCTGAGCGTGGTGCCGCCGCGGCCGTGCAGCGAGAGCACCGCGGGGTACTTCTTTCCCGGTTGCGTTCCGTACCCCTTGGGCAGGAACACGGCGGCGTCATACCGCCCGCCCCGGTTCCAGACGTGCAGCTTTCCCGCGCGCGGGTCGGCGGGCGCGCTCGCCGGATGCACCGTGATGCTCACGGTGTCCGAGCCGGTGGCGCCCTGGTTGTCCGTGGCGGTGAGCCGGAAGACGTATCCGCCCGCGACCAGGCCGCTGGCGGTGGCGGTGGGAGACGTGGCGTTCGTGAGGGTCGCCGTGGACGGGCCGGAGACCTGGTCCCAGCGATACTGCGTGACGGTTCCGTCGCTGTCGGTGGCCGAGCCCTGGAGCGCGACGGTATTGACGGGCAGGGTGATGGCCGTGCCGTTGCCCGCGATGACGACGGGCGGCTGGTTCGCCAGCGCGTTGCCGAACACCTGCAGCTCGCGGACCCGGCAGAGGTTGTCGTTCGTCGCCAGCTTGCAGTGGAGGCGTACGTAACGTGCATTCACGGGCTGGGCGAAGGTGAGGGTCCGGATGTTCTCCGTGTTTCCGGTGATGGCGCCTCCCGGAACGACCTGGTAGCTCGCCGTGTCGCTGCTCCGGTACATCACGTCGAAGTCGACCATCCGCCCGTAGTTGCTGTCCCGGCTGACGTGCAGCGTGATGCCTGTCACGCCGTGCACGGCCTGCAGGTCGACCTCGAGCCACTCCGGGTTCGAGTGCAAGGGAGAGACGGCCGATGACCAGCGGTCCGTCGTGTTGATGATGCCGTTGAAGGCCTTGGCGGGGCCGAACTGCGTGGGATAGCCGACCGAGTGAATCGAAGACGCGGTGGCGGGTTTGTTCAGCGCGATGTTGGTGTCCTGGGCGTGGGCGGCCATGGACAGCGGGAGGGAGAGGAAACACAGGGCTTCCGCGAGGCTTCGTGCATTCCAGCGCATGACGCACCTTTTTGTCGAGGTGCGCCAAGCTTGGCATTGATTGGGCCTTTCATGTTGCCGCAATCGTTGCACGTGGCGTGGGCGCCGTCAGCGGCGGGCCGACACAAGCACCATCATCGGGCGTTCACGCTCTTCGGCGAGCGCGGGTGTGGCGGCGAGGTCCGCGTCGGAGGGGCCCCATTCGTTGACACGGCGGAGGCTGAAACCTGTGTCGAGCAAGGCATTCAACAGCGTCCCCAGCGTCCGGTGGTACTTGAGGACGCCAGGGGCGAGCCAGTCCGTCGTCCTGGGACCTTCGACCTGATAGGCATCCAGGGGCCAGCTCTTGTGTCCCTGGGCATCCACCCGCCAGCCGGGCCGCGTGGGGGCCATGTAGATGGGGTGTTCCGTGGAGAAGACGAGGGCCCCGCCAGGCACCAGCGCGCGATGCACCTCGCCGAGCAGGCGCGGCAGGTCCGCGATGTAGTGGAAGGCGAGGGAGCTGTAGACGAGCTCGAAGCCCGCTTCGGGAAGTTCGGCGGTCTCGAGGTCTGCCTGCGCGTAGCGGATGCCCGGGTGGGCGGACGTCATCTGCTGGGCCCGCTCCAGCATCCGCCGCGAGACGTCGAGGCCGAGCACCTCCCGGGCGCCTTGTTCTCGCGCCCAGCGGCAGAACCAGCCGTAGCCACAGCCGAGGTCCAGGACGCGGCTGCCCGCGAGGTCTGGGAGCATGGCCCGCAGGGCTGGCCACTCCGGCGCGCCCGCAAGCCCCTGCGTCGAGCGCGCGAGCCGGCTGTAGCCTTCGAAGAAGGCTGGGTCGTCGTAGATGTTCTGCGCCACTGCCACGCCCTCCTGTCCGCTCCGTGTCACGGCGCCCGGACGCCGCGGGAGTCCTTCACGCTCACCGCGAGCCGCGCTTCAGCGACCACTCCACGAGCTTCCGCGCCTGCCCGTGGAGAGCGGTCTTCTTGAAAGCGCCATTGAGCCGGTCGACGAGCTGGTGCCGCAGCGGAGGCTCGGAGCGCTGGGGCTCGCGCGAGTCCGTGGCGATGCGCTGCTCCAGCTCCTGGATGTGCCGGGCCTGCGCCTGGAGCAGTTGCGCGTCCGCGGAGACGCGTTGCTCCAGCGCCTGGATGCGCGCCCCGGCCGTCGTGGTGTGGGTGACGTGCCGCAGGGGTGGCGGCGCCGTCCGGCGGGCGATGAAGTCTGCATTGTCCCCTTTGCGGAGGACGAAGTTCAGGGTGTACCGGGTGAAGGCGAGGGGGACCGGGAGGCCGCTCTGTTCCACGAAGAGGCGAAGCAGCTCCTCGTCGAAGGTGACCGGGAACATCGAGAGGACCTCGGGCTCGAAGCCCGTTCCCACCAGCAGCGGCTCGAGCTCCCCCAGCGCCAGCTCGAGCTCATGGTGGCTGGCGCCCAGCCCCCAGCGGGTCAGGAGCATGGGGGCGTCCGCCTCCGAGACGTTCGCCATGGCGTCGCGGAAGGCCGCGCGCGGGGACCGCGACGCATAGGGCCAGCCCAGCTCCGGCGGCAGGAGGTGGAAGAAGGGCATCAGGGACGTGTGCCCGTCGGAGTAGACCAGCCGGTTGGGCGTATCCACGACGACGAGGAGCCCCCCGGGGCGGAGCATCTCCCAGCCTGTCCGGAGCGCCGCCAGCCGCTCCGCGGGCGTCTGATGTTCGAGGACCGCATAGAGCATGAACACGTCGACCCCGTCGGCGTGCTGCTGCTTCAGGGTCCCCATCAGCGCGTCGGGCGGACCGGCGCTCAGCGTGACGTTGTCCAGGCCCAGGGCCCGCATCCTGCTGCGCGCGCCCGAAACGGAGGCCGCGTGGATGTCATAACCCGAGACGTGCCGGGCCACCTGGGCGAAGGCCGCGGTGCTGGAGCCCGTCCCACAGCCCAGCTCGACAATGTTTGCCGAGCCCAGGTCGATGTACCTCGCCAGCCACGGCAGGACATGGTCGACGCACAGGTTGTAGCGCCTGTCCACGTGGTCCGCGACGTCGGCCTGCCCCGCTGGGGTGTCCAAGAAGGCTGGGTCAAAATCCGAGAAGTAGGATTGGAGCAAGGCTTCCCGGACACCCGCGACCCGGATGGGATCCACCAACCTGTAGGACTCGAAGCTCGTGGTCATTCCTCTCCTCGCCGCTGGGATGCAATCCCAGGAGTGTTGGGGTGGGAGAGGCTATCAGTGATGGTGGTGCCGGGCGAGTGATTGAATGTGCTGGGGCCATGGCCAGCCAGGCGAGCGCCGCGGGCCCTTCCCTCGCATGCCAGGAGGGCCCGCGGTGCTGTGTGATCAGCCGCAGGTGCGCCGGATGAGCGCCTCGCAATTCCGGATGGCCTCGGCGAGAGTACACCCCGTGGCGGTACAGTGCGGCTTGCCCGTGTTCGGATGGCGGCAGTACTCCAGCACCACCCAGCACGCGAGTTCATTCTCGGACACACGAACGTTGGCGGCGCCCACTTCCGGGGGCTGTTCACCCGGCGTGGCGTCCCGCTGCTCGATGCTCATCTCCTGTCCGTCCGTGGTGACCGCGAACTCGCTCGCATCCGGCAGCGCCGAGCCGTCTTCGACACCACAGCCCACGAGCGGCATCGTCGTCAGGAACAGTCCCAAGAGCAGCTTCTTCATGGTCATGCCTTCCATTGGAGAGAGGACGCCAGGGGGCGGCGCCGCCAGATGAGAGGAATCCCAGCCGGCATTCTCTATCTATCCATGGAATACGTGTAAGACAATCAAAGCCCGTCGGCATGGCCAATGGTTAACAGCATGTCAGGCGTTCCTCCGATGTGGGCGCTGGGGGCCGATGTCGCGCCGCTTCCCGAACGCCTGACGCGCGTGCGGCAAACCCGGGCGCGTGACGGGGCGCGCGCCCGGGGGGCGACGGGGCGTCGCGGACTACCACTTCTCCACGGAGGTGACGGTCAGCGGGTACGTGGGGCCCAGGAAGTTGCCATCTGACGTGCAGGGAATCTGGCCAATGCCATTCAGGTCCGCGGCGTAGTAGCCCCACGTGGAGGGGTTGCCCTTCTCGTAGAACACGTGCCCGTTGGGCAGTACGACCTTCCAGACGAAGTCGAGGTGCTCGGCCCACTTGGGCGTGGTGCGGGTGGAGGTGATGCCATGCACGGTGGTGCTCCACGTCCACGGGGCCGAAGCGTGGACTTCAACGGTCTGCTCATTCTCCCAGTCGTACGGCACGAAGTTGTTTTGCCCGCCCCAGCCGTAGATGAGGAACACGGAGGTGCCCCAGGGCAGGGTGTAGTTCCGGTACGAGAGGTTCACCTCCGCCTCGTAGGTGTGGGCGTAGACGCAGGCGTGAAGCACCTTCCTCCCTTGGACAAACGTCTCCGCGGCGGTCGCGGAGGAGGCCATGAGGAACACGAGGAGGGAGAGCACTTTTCTGGAGAAGAAGGTCACGGAGGGTACTCAGGGTTCGAGGTGGATTCAGCGGAAACCGTCTCTATCATGATGACAGGCCTGGACACACGCCGTGTGTCAGTCGCAGGCCTCTCAGAGGTGTCCGAGGGGCTGTTGTCACATCTGAAACATCCTTTGTGACGCGATGAATGCGTTGCATGCCCCACCGCCTGGAACCGCTGTCCGCTGTACGGGCTGGATGACCCGCAGCTCCCGGAGCGCATTCGCCGCGTCGATGCGCTCTGGGTGGGAGGGCAGGCATGGGCGCTCAGTCACACACGCCCACGTCGGACAGGAGGCGGCCGACGCGGACGTGGTAGAGGTCACCCGGGACGAAGGGCTCGTACTGGTGGCGCACGAAGTAGAGCGTGTCGTGGTCGGGCGAGAGCGTCGGGTGGTACTCGTCCAGCTCGGTGTTCACCCGGGGCCCCAGGTTGCGGGCGGGCTCCCAGCCCCACCGGCCGCGCCGGGCGGCGTACACGTCACCGGAGCCGTAGCCATCCGGACGGTTGATGGAGGCGAAGAGCAGCGTCCGTCCATCCGGCGTGACGTGGGGGTTGAACTCCCAGGACTCGGTGTTGATGGCGGGGCCCAGGTTCTCCGCGGGGCCGTAGGTGCCGTCGCGCCGCAGCCGCGAGCGCCAGATGTCCCAGCCGCCGTATCCGCCCTCGCGGTCCGAGCCGAAGTACAGCGTGCCCTCGGCGTCCACGCTGGGGTACAGCTCGTCGGCGGTGCTGTGGACGGCGTCGCCCAGGTGGCGCGGCTCGCCCCAGCCGCCGTCGCGCTTGCGCTCCACCGCCGTCGGGCGTGATGGCGATGCGGTACTCCTCCTGGTCCGGCAGGGGGAGATGAAGCCGAGGGAGAGCACCTCCGGCGTCCTGGGGGCGGAGGCGGCGGCGGGGGCCGCCACGGACAGCGCGAGCGCGGCGAACATCCAGGGGCTGCGGCGAATCGATGATGGCATGACAGGCTCCTCATGGCGGGAGGCATTGGCGCCTCCGTCATGCCCCCAGCGCTACGAGGTGTCTGCCTGCCTGTCTGGCTTTCGGGGACGAAGCGCCCGGCGTCAGGGATGAACTGGCGCCGGGACGGGATGGCGTCAGAGGTCCTGCGCCTGCCGGAGGGCTCTCTGTTCACGCTGTTCGGACAGGGTTTCTTCCAGATAGGGCTTGAGGGCCACGCTCAGGTACACCGGTGTACTGGGTTTGGGCCCGGAGGGTGGCCCGCCGAGCTTCTTGCAGGGTCTCCGCGTCCGCGAACGCCGGGTCACCGGATTCAAGCTCCCGCAGGAGGCGCTCGGCGTTGGCCGCGGTGTCCAGGTGGATTCACGCCGCGTACTGGATGTCCGCGGATGTCTGACGGCAAGATGCATCGCTTCGGAGGCCGCATGAATCGAAAGCGGATGTTCATCGTGGCAGGCGTTGTGGTGCTCCTGGGCGGGGGGCTCGCGTGGCTGGCGCTCTCATCCCCGGGAGACGCCGCGGCGCCAGCGGCCCAGGTGTCCGCGCCGCGCCCGGTGGCCGGCGCGGCTTCACCCGCGAGCGCACCAGGCGGTGGCGCGCCGTCGAGGCCCGCCGATGCCCCGACGGGGACGCCCGAGGTGGCGGAGCCGATGCTCGAACAGGACGGGGTGCTCCTGGCCGAGGTCGCCAGCGCCGCCGGCCCCGTCCCGGGCGCGCGCGTCACGCTGTATGTCCTGGAGGCCCGCGACATCCGGCGGGGGCGGGCGGACTGGTTCATCGCGGGACGGGGCACCACGGACGCGCAGGGGCACGTGACGCTCGCCGCGCGGCCCGGCTCCTACCTCGTCACCGCGAAGGCGGACGGGTTCGCGACGGCGCGCGAGGGCGTCATCCGGCCCGTGGGCGAGGCGCGGACGCTCGTCCGGCTGACGCTGGGCGCGGGCGCGGTGCTGGACGGCGCGACGGTGGCGCGCGCCTCGCGTGAGCCCGTTCCTCTCGCCCGGCTCACCCTGTCGCCACGCACGCGCCTGTCCGGCCGCGTCCAGGACGTGCCCGAAGAGGAACAGCACACCCAGGGAAGTGACGCGCGGGGCCTCTTCCGCTTCGAGGGCCTGGCGCCGGGGGAGTACCAGCTCGAGGCCAACGCGCCGGGGTTCGCGCCCCGGCGTGTGGAGCGCGTCCACGTCCCGGGTTCGGGGCTCGCCGTGGAGCTGGAGGGCTCGGCCTTCATCGAGGGCTTCGTCGAGCAGGCGGATGGCTCGCCCGCCTCGGAGGCGCACGTCACGGCCGCGGGCATGGGCGCGCCCCTGCATGCCGAGACGGGTGAGGGGGGCGGTTTCTCGGTGGAGGTCGTCCCTGGCGTCTACGAGGTGTCCGCCCGGAAGGGGGCGCTCACGGGCGCGGCGCAGGGGCGCGTCGTGGTGGGCGCGGGCATGACGGTGCGCGAGGTCCGGGTCCGGCTGGGCGCTGCCTCGTCGATAACGGGCTTGGTGCGCCGCAAGGGAACGGGGGCTCCCGTGGAGGGCGCGTCCGTGGCCGTCGTGCTGGAGGCGCTCGCGAACCTCCCCCACGCGGCGCTCACGCCCGCGGCCAGCACCGTCACCGAGGCCGACGGGCGCTTCACGCTGGAGGGGCTCGCGCCGGGTGCGTACACGGTGAATGTCCAGGCGCGGGGGCACCGGAAGCTGGCCCGCGGGGGCATCCGCCTGCTGGAGGGGCAGCGCTTCGAGCTCGTCGCGGAGCTGGACGCGAACGGCCGCATCGAGGGGCTCGTGGTGGACGACGCCTCCGCGCCCCTGGCGGGAGTCCACGTGGCGGCGGAGTGGCGTTGGGGCCGGCGGCCCGTCGAAGAGGTGCTGAGCGCGCTCACGGACGGCGCCGGGCGGTTCGTGCTCGAAGACGTCCCACCCACGGATGTGTACGTCGCCGCGTGGCGCGACGGCAGCCAGATGCATGTCCGGGAGAAGGTGTCGGTGAAGGCGGGGGAGACGCAGAACGTCCGCATCCAGCTTTCGGGCGAGGGCGTCCTCGAAGGCACGGTACGGACAGAGGACGGCAAGGTGCCGCTGCAGCCCGTCACCGTCTACGCCCTGCGTGAAGGCGTGGCGCGCACGGAGTCACTTCAGGTCCCCGCGTCGCGTGATGGCACCTGGTCCATGCGTGTCCGCGAGGGCACCTACAAGCTCATCGCGTGGCTTTCCGACACGGGCAGTCAGGATGGCGACCAGGAGAAGCGCGTGGAGGTCGCCGCTGGCCAGACGCAGCAGGTGGCGCTTCAGGTGCGCGAGGCGCGCCACCCCATCCGCGTCACCGTGCTGGAGCCGAATGGCGCGCCCAGCATCGCGGCCACCGTCATGGCGGGCGACGTGGGCAGCAATGAGATTCTGATGGAGGACGTCACGGACGCGGCCGGCCAGGTCACCGTGGTCGCGGATTCAGTGAGCGGGCGGGCCCTGCGCATCTGGGCCACGAATGGCGGACGTCGGGGGGAGCTGCCCTCGGTCGCCGTGTCGCAGGAGGCCGTGTCGCTCCAGCTCGCGGCCGCGGGGCGCCTGGTGGGCACGGTCCGCTCGGCGGGAGGGCGGGAGGTGGACGGCTTCCGGCTGGCGGTGTCCGGGACGCGCAGTGACGAGGACTTCCTGACCGTTCAGGAACTCGAGTTCGCGGGGGCGCGCTTCCACGTCGACGACGTGCCCGTGGGCCCCCTCCGCGTCACCGCGACGCTGGCGGATGGCCGGGCCGGCACGGTGGAGGCCGTCTCGACGTCCGGTGGCACCACCCAGGTGGACGTCGTGGTGGAGGCTGGCGGCGGCGTCTCCGGCCGCCTGGTGGACGCCTCGGGCGCGCCGGTGCCGCAGGCGTTCGTGGACGTGGATGGCATCATGTCGCCCGCGACGGGGCCGGACGGCCGCTTCTCCTTGAAGGACCTCGCGCCGGGGCCTCATCGCCTCACCGCCTGGAGCAGGACGACCGCGCGGGCCGAGCGGCAGGTGCGCCTGGAGCCAGGGAAGGTGCTGGACGTGGGGGATTGGAAGCTCGGCCGCCCCCGCGTGGAGTCCGGGCGGCTGGGCATCCACTTCGGCATGGAGGGCAAGGACGTCACCGTCAGCGCGCTCATGGAGGACCTGCACCAGGGCGCACTGCGGGTGGGGGACGTGGTCCGAGCCATCGACGGCACGCCCGTGCTCGACGTCGGTCAGGCCCGGGAGCGGGAGCTCGGCGCCCCGGGAAGCCCCGCCACCCTGCTCATCCGCAGGGCGTCTCACACCTACCCCGTGACGGTGACGCGGGCGCCGTGATGACCCATGCGGTGCGTGTGGGTCTCAAGGCCCTGGCATGCAGGCTGCCACACCTGCGGGGGTAGATCGTTTGAGTTCAAAGGTCTGGACGTGATCCGCCTGACCTGTTAACGAATCACCGCATTATTGTTCCTTGGGTGGCCTGTCCCGCGCGCCAGCGTCCTCGCTGTGTGTGCAACGGGAGAGGACCGCCCCTTGTGCCAAGTCGGGCGCTCTGGACACGCGTGACCCTCGAGGCCGGCGTGTGCCCGCCGCCTATTGCCAGGAGTTGCGGTTGTCAACGCGTCTTACCCGTTTCACCGGTGCCGTTTTGCTGTCTGGATTCACGTGTCTGCTAGCGCCATCCGCCCGTGCCGAGGAGGACGCGGTGGAAGACGCGGACATGCTCAAGGTGGGCGGGGCGTTGCGTGTCAACGCTTTCTACAAGACGTGGCTGGGCGAGGAAGACAATCGAAACCGTGGCGGTGACATGGCTTTCGATACGTTCCGGCTCAACGTCGATGCCAGGCTCTCCAAGATTTTGCTGTCCACCGAGTACCGCTTCTACGCGGGCTACTCCATGCTTCACCACGGCTGGGTGGGGTATGAGTTCACGAAGGAAACCCAGCTCCAGTTGGGTGTCCACCGCGTGCCCTTCGGCATCTTGCCGTATGCCTCACACAACTGGTTCTTCTCCCTGCCGTATTACATGGGCATGGAGGACGACTACGACATGGGGTTGAAGCTGGTCCACACCCAGGGGCCCTGGGACCTCCAGTTCGCCTTCTACAAGAGTGACGAAGGCAGCTTCACCGGCCGGAGCACGGACAGCGCGCGCTACTCCTACGACGTGGTGCAGGTGAACAGCTCCAACCCGACCGAGGCGTACCTCGGCGTGGACAGCGCCAACCATGAGAGCAACAAGCTGAATGCCCGCGTGGCCTACACCTTCCAGCATGGTGATTGGGGGCGGACCGAGGTGGGCGTCTCGGCGCAGGCGGGGCAGATCTACAACAGCATCACCCAGCGCAACGGCCTGAACTGGGCCGGCGCGGCGCACCTGGATGGTTATTACGGTCCGTTCAACCTCCGGCTGCAGGTCCTCTCGTACGGCTATGACCTGAAGAACCCGGAAGAGCACGACTCCTCCATCGTGACGATGGGTGCGTATGACGCGCCCTACAAGATGGCCACCCGGGGCACCGTCTATGCGGCGGGGCTCGCGTACGACGTGCCCGTGGCGTGGGGGCCCATCTCCAAGCTCACCTTCTACGACAACTTCAGCCTCTTCGATAAGGCCAACGCGGCCTTCGAGACGTCGATGCAGAACGTGCTGGGCATGCTCGTCACCGCGGGCCCCGTCTACACGTACGTCGACATGGCGAGCGGAAAGAACCAGCCGTGGCTGGGGCCCGCCTATGGCCACGCGTTGGCCGAGGGCGACCCGAACGCGAATTGGGAAACGCGCTTCAACATCAACGTCGGCTACTACTTCTGAGGTCCCCATGGAGAAGATAGAAGTCCGCGGCCTGCGGAAGATTTACGGCGGGAACCCGGAGCGGGCCATTGCCCTGCTCCAGCAGGGGCGGAGCAAGCAGGAGATCCTGGAGGAGACGGGCTGCACCGTCGCCATCCAGGAGGCTTCGTTCGAGGTGAAGGCGGGCGAAATCTTCGTCATCATGGGCCTGTCCGGCAGCGGCAAGTCCACGGTGCTGCGCTGCCTCAACCGCCTCATCGAGCCCTCCGCCGGGAGCGTGCACGTGGACGGCGTGGACGTCACGAAGGCGGACAAGCAGGGCCTGCTCGACGTGCGGCGCCGGAAGATGGCCATGGTGTTCCAGAACTTCGGCCTGCTCCCGCACCGCAGCGTCATCCGGAACGTGGAGTACGGCCTGGAGATGCAGGGCCTGGAGCGGCGCGACTCGCGGCCCAAGGCGCAGCAGGCGCTGGAGCTGGTGGGCTTGAAGGGCTACGAGGAGAAGCTCCCCCGGGAGCTGTCCGGCGGCATGCAGCAGCGCGTGGGGCTGGCGCGGGCCATCGCCACCGACGCGGAAATCCTGCTCATGGACGAGGCCTTCAGCGCGTTGGACCCGCTCATCCGCCGGCAGATGCAGGACGAGCTGCTGGAGCTCCAGTCGCGGATGAACAAGACCATCGTGTTCATCACCCACGACCTGGACGAGGCGCTCAAGCTGGGCGGGCGCATCGTCATCATGAAGGACGGCCGCATCGCGCAGCTGGGCACGCCCGAGGAGATTCTCACCAGCCCGGCGGACGACTACGTGCGCGCCTTCGTGGAGCACGTGGACCGCACCAAGGTCATCACCGCGCGGACCATCATGCGGCGGCCCGAGTCCGTGGTGCACCCCAAGGACGGGCCCGCGCTGGCCGTCAAGCGCATGCGCGAGTCGGGCACCTCCACGCTCTTCGTCACCAACCAGTCCCGCAAGCTGGTGGGCGTGGTGCGCATCGAGGACGCGCTGCGGCTGATGGCGGAGAACAAGCACACGCTGGACGGCATCCTCGTCACGGACCTGCCCACGACGTCGCCGGACACGCCGCTGTCGAAGCTGGTGGCGGTGGCGGCCACCACCCAGATTCCCATCGCGGTCGTCGCCGAGGACCAGTCCTTCCTCGGCATCGTCAGCCGCGCCACCTTGCTGGCCAGCATCGCGGGGGAGAAGAGCTGACATGAGCGCACTGAAGATTGGTGAAGGCTTCGAGCAACTCATTGACTGGCTGGGCGAGCGCGGCGCGCCCGTGTTCGACGTCATCCGCACCGTCCTCTCGGCCTGCATCCAGGGCCTGGAGTCCGCGCTGCTCCTGCCGCCCAGCTACGCCATCATCGCGGTGCTGATGGTGCTGGCCTGGCGCCTCTCTGGCCTGGGCACCGCGGTCTTCACCGCGCTGGGCATGCTGCTCATCCAGGACATGGGGCTGTGGCAGGCCACCATGGAGACGCTGGCGCTGGTGCTCAGCTCGGCGCTGGTGGCGCTGGTGCTGGGAATCCCCCTGGGCATCTGGGCCGCCTACAGCCGCAACGTGGAGCGGGTGCTGCGTCCCGCCCTGGACTTGATGCAGACGATGCCCGCCTTCGTCTACCTCATCCCCGCGGTGCTGTTCTTCCGGCTGGGCAAGGTGCCGGGCGTGGTGGCCACGGTCATCTTCGCCATGCCGCCCGCCGTGCGCCTCACCAACCTGGGCATCCGTCAGGTGCCCGCCGAGGTCGTCGAGGCGGCCATCGCGTTTGGCGCCACGCCCCGCCAGACGCTGCTCAACGTGCAGCTCCCCATCGCCATCCCCACGCTGCTGGCCGGTGTGAATCAGACCATCATGCTGTCGCTGTCCATGGTGGTCATCTCCGCGATGATTGGCGCGGGCGGCCTGGGCGAGCAGGTCCTGAAAGGCATCACCCAGCTGCGCATCGGGCTGGGCTTCGAGAGCGGCATCGCGGTGGTCATCCTGGCCATCGTGCTGGACCGTTTGACTCACGCGCTGGGCAAGCCCCGGACGCGCTCATCATGAAGGAGACCCGCCCCATGAACCTTTCCTCTCTCCACCGACTGCCCCTGGTGCTCAGTGCCGTGGCGGGGTTGCTCGCCGCTCCCGGTTGCAAGCAGGAGAACAAGGCCCCTGCCGCCGAGGGCGCCGAGACGGCCGCCCCCGCGAAGAAGCCGGTGGTCCGGATTGTCTACGTGAACTGGGCCGAGGGCGTGGCCATGACGCACCTGGTGCAGGCCGTCCTGGAAGACAAGATGGACTACCAGGTCAAGACGACCATGGCGGACGTGGCGCCGGTGTTCGCCTCGCTCGCCAACGGCGACGCGGACTTCTTCCTGGACAGCTGGCTGCCTGTCACGCACCAGAGCTACATGGAGCGCTTCAAGGGCAAGGTCGTGGACCTGGGCGTCATCTACGACGATGCCCGCATCGGCCTGGTGGTGCCCGCCGACCTGGACATCAACAGCATCGAGCAGCTCAACGGCAAGAAGCAGGCGCTCAACCAGTCCATCGTGGGCATCGACTCGGGCGCGGGCATCATGACCACGACGGAGAAGGCCATCGAGGCGTACGGGCTGGAGCTGAAGCTGGTGCCCTCCAGCGGGCCCGCGATGACGGCGGAGCTCAAGGACTCCGTCGCCAAGAAGCGCCCCGTGGTCGTCACCGGGTGGAAGCCGCACTGGAAGTTCGCGCGCTGGGACCTGAAGTTCCTGGAGGACCCGAAGGGCGTCTATGGCGCCAAGGAGTCCATCCACACGCTGACGCGCGTGGGCCTGGAGCAGGACCTGCCGGACGTCGCGGCGCTGCTGCGCAACTTCAAGCTGGATGACCAGCAGCTCGGCAGCTTGATGGGCGCCGTCGAGGACGCCTCCGGTACGCCGGAGAAGGCCGTGCGGGAGTGGATGAAGCAGAACCCGGCGCTCGTGGACGGGTGGATTCCCAAGGCCTGAGCCGCCGTGCGCGCACCCCGGGGCCCAGCGCCCCGGGGCGTGCGAGTCATCACCAGATGTCGCCGTTGCAGGCCCAGCCCGCGCCGTCACAGACGACATAGCCCGGGGCTCCCGGCGCGTCCGGACGGTAGTGACACGAGTCGAAGGCGTTGCAGCTCAGGACCCGCCCGTTGTCGCAGATGAGCTCCAGGAAACAGGGCCCCGAGGCAGCGTCGAGCTCCGCGTCGGAGGTGTCCGCCATCGCCAGCGGAGGAATCGCGGCGCCCAGCCCGATGACGGCACCCAGGGTGACGGCAAGCCATTGCTTCATGAAACCCACCTTTCGTGAGGGAGACGAAAGGCTATCCATGGCTGAATTGGCGGGTCAATGTGGGCGCGGATGAGCCGGGGTCTGTCTTCAGATGTCCTGGCTGTCTTCGTTCAAAATTCCGTTGCGAGTTTCCATCGCAATGAGCTTCCGGACCCCTCGCCACAGCTGGCGGTAGATGTCTCGCTCCGTCACTCCGAGTCGGACGGCGTTGGAGATGTCATGGACTCCGTCCTCGGCGTCGGAGTGCTCGCCGTGCAAGCCGCGAACGGCGAGCCCCAGGCGGGCGCAGCGGGCGTGGAGGTCCGGGCGGCGCGACAGGCGCGGCAGCCGGATGAGCACCGAGGCGCGCATGGCCGTGCCCAGGTTGGTGGGGCACGCGGTGTGGTAGCCGAGCCGTGAGTCCCGGGCGAAGTCGAGCTGCTCGCCGAGGACGTCCAGCGCCGACGTGAGACGGCGGAAGACCGCCGCGAGCCCGGAGCCGGGCTGCATGCTGATGATGCGCAGGGCGTCTTCCTCGCCCACCCAGACGATGAACCGCAGGTCGGGGGTGTGGAAGATGCCCCGGTTCCGGGGCCAGTCCCGGTTGACGCCCGCGCTGTCCAGGAAGCGGTCTCCGGGCTTGAACAGGACGTGCTGCTCCACCCAGGTCCGCCGCTGGGCTTCGGAGAGGCTGGCCAGCGGGTGGTACTCACCCGCGAGCTCGCCCTTCAGCCCCGTGAGGACCTGGACGACCTCGGCCTCCAGCTCGGCCCGGGCGCGAGCGCCAATGGCGGGCGGAAACGCATACCGGGCGAGGTTGCGGCCCACCCGAATCCGCGTGGAGATGATGAACTCGCCCGAGGGGTCCAGGTCTCCCTGGGGGAGCCCGTCGAGCGAGAAGTCACTCGTGTGGCCACCCAGGTTGCACCCGGAGTGGTCCCGGATGATGGGGTGGAGCAGCGGTGAGAACAGGGCGTAGGTCTCACTGTCTCCCGCGTAGACGCCCATCTGGGAGTCTTCGTGGTCGAGGCCGCTCTGCATGGCCTTGCGCAGGGTCCACCCGTTGCGGGTCTTGAGCTTTTCGAGCCGGGACGTCAGTTCGGGCGTGAGGTGCTTGTGGAGCAACATCGCGGCGCCGGTTGAGCAGGACATGTGCCACCGGGGCCGCTGTTTCAGCGTGAGTGATTCTCCTGACTTGGCGCCGCGTCCGCGTCCATGACACGCGGTGCTGACGTGTCAGCGCCAGGGGTGACACGTCAGGCGGGGGCCGCGAGGTGCGGCGTCCCGCGGCACACCGGCGGCGGGGCCGGTGCGCCGTGGGACGCGTGGATTACGGAGCCGTCGGCGCCTGGAGGCGGGGCGGCAGGTGCGGACCGAACTCGATGATGTCGGCCTCGGGGTGCGGCACGGGGGCGTACTTCAACGACGCGACATCCGCCCAGCGCCGCACGGTGTCCTGGGCCTGACCGCGCGTCGCGGCCGGCAGGCGCGCGATGGTGGCCCCGTGGTTGCCGCCCGGGACGATGAACACCGGCGAGTCCTGGGCGTTGCCCATGGGGAACGCCGCCGCCGTCCACGGGTCCAGGTCTCCGTAGATGAACATCACCCGCTGGCCCTGGGTGGTCAGCCAGTCCGCGATGTCCTGCATGGCCTGGGGCCGGAACACAACTGGGACACCCGGCACCGAGTAGACCGGCGCGATGCCCGTGTTGGGGTGGTGGATGAGGCTGCCCAGGTGGGCCTCGTAGGGCATGGGCCAGCCCAGCTCCAGGCTCGCCTGGAAGTAGTACGGGTGGTACGGCGTGATGCCGTTGGCCGTCCCGTCCGAGAACGTGGCCAGGCCCACCGTCCAGTCCAGCATCTCCAGCAGCTCCGCGCTCGAGGCCTGGGACGTGGGGAAGTACTGGCAGTTCGCGGGGCTGTCGTACTGCCAGAAGGCGAAGTACGACTCGATGGCCAGGTGCTCCAGGGCTTGCTCGAAGCCCAACTGGTTGTACGTCAGGCCTCGCTGCGCGGCGTAGTTGCGCAAGAGCGTCAGCATCTCCTCCCGCCGCTCCAGGACGGCGCGCTGGAAGGCATGGATGCGGTCGCGGCACCACTGCAGCTCATCGCCGCCCACGGTGGCCTGGAAGGCCGGGAAGCGCTCGTCATCGGCCCGGGCCAGCGGCGCCACGTACGCCACGGTCGCGTACACGTCGTTCGGATAGAAGCGGCGGTAGAACACCATCGTCTCGCCGCCCTTGCTGCCGCCGGTGGAGAGCCACCGCGCGGTGTAGATGGGCTTGAGCGCCTCGACGATGCGGTGGAAGTCATCCGCGGACTGCTTGATGGTGAGCTGGCTCCAGTCGGTGGGCACCGGGCGGCTGGGCTCGAAGAAGCGGTGCTCGAGGGAGAGCTGGTTGCCGGCGACCAGCGTCGTCAGCTCGCGGCGGCCCGAGGACAGGGACACGTAGTAGCCGCTGGTGTGGAGGACCATGGGCGCCGTGTCCGAACGGTGGAGCAGCGCCATGCGCTGCTTGAAGCGCTGGCACTCCGGACGCGCGTGGTCGGCTGGCTGGTCGTACTCCATGACGAAGAAGCGGTGTCCCGCTGGCACGGAGCCTCCCGAGGGGTTCTCCGTCACGGTGAGGCCCTGGATGGCGCGCAGCCGGACCAGGATGTCCTGGGTGGGGTCGGAGACAACCGTCGGGTCACCCGGGGGCGGGGTGCCCGAGTCCGGCGGGCCGAAGGGGCACTCGGGCGGCTCGGTGCCGCCATCACCGCTGCCCGCGTCGGTGGGCGCTGAGCCACCGTCCTCGACACCTGCGTCTCCAGGGTCCGTGCCGCCATCCTCCTCCCCGGTGCCCGCGTCCACGGGGGCCGAGCCGCCATCCTCGTCGCCCGCGTCCACGGGGGCCGAGCCACCATCCTCCGCGCCGGCGTCGACCGGGGCCGGGCCACCATCCTCCGCGCCCGCGTCAACGGGGGCCGAGCCACCGTCCTCGTCGCCCGCGTCGACAGGAGCCGAGCCACCATCCTCGTCGCCCGCGTCGACGGGGCCCGCGCCGGCGTCCTCATCGCCCGCGTCCACGGGACCCGCGCCGCCGTCCTCTTCGCCGGTGCCCGCGTCGTCGGGAGGGAGGCCGGCGTCCTCGGCGCCCGCGTCTTCAGGCGGCGCGCCGGCGTCGTCGTCCTGGCCCGCGTCACGGCCTCCATCGGAGGTCTGTTGGCCCGCGTCCGGTGTTGGCGTGGGCGCGTCGTCACCGCACGCCGTCTGCGTCAGCATCACCAGCAGCGGGAGAATGAAGAGGATGGAGCGGGAAGGACTGCCTGGATGGAACATGGACCCCTCTGTGAGCGGCCTCGGACGTGCGAAGGCCAACGCTGGCAGACATTAACGCACGGCGCGCCGACACATGGGCCGGAAGCGGCGCAGGTCCACCCGGCTGGAGATTTTCAGCGGGACGCTGTCTGCGCTTCGCGAGCGTGGACGCCTTGCCGGTGTGTGCACCCACGCGATGTAATACCGCGCATGCCCCAAAGCGTGACCTTCGCCGTCGACACCGTGAAGCCCGCCGTGCTGCCGTTGGAGGAATTGGGGCTCGAGGAGGCGCTGAAGGGGCGCCTGGACGCGAAGGTGCTGGGGGCTTCCCACGGCGCGGCTCGCTTCGTCCGGCCACTGGACACCCATCCGCTCATCGCCGCGGTGCACCTGGCCTTCAGCGGGCACCGTCCGCTGGTGCTCTCTCCAGACATTCTTTGGATCACGATTGCTCAGGGGTTCGCGCTGCATGTCATCCGCAACGCGGAGGCGTTGCGGTTCGACCTGGTGAGCCACCGGGGCCGCATGCGGCTGTCGGTGAAACGCGACCCGTCCCAGGCAGGCTTCGAATCGGGCGACTTCTGGCCCGGGGTCGTGGATGAGTTCTCCGCGATGATTCAGGGACACTCGCCCGCCATGCATGACTTGATGGTGTGTGACTTCTCCACGACGGGGCCCGTGGAGCGGGTGGTCAGCCAGGTGGTGCTGATGGAGGCGATGCGCGAGTACTTCGACTTCGTGGTGGAGTGCATCTGCGGCATTCCCACCATCACGCTCGAAGGCACGCCGGACGACTGGCGCAAGTTGCGTGACAAGGTGACGCAGCTCCCTCGGTACGGTCTGGAAGACTGGGCGAAGCATCTGCTGCCACTGTGCGACCAGTTCATCCGGGCTTCTGAAGGGAACGCGGCCCCTGCGTTCTGGCGCGCCATCTACAAGCTGCGCGATGCGTACGGTGGAGACACCTTCAATGGTTGGATTGGAAAGCTGTTCCCCTTCATCCGCAATCCTTTGACGGGGGCGTATGACTTTCCCAATCCGATGCTGGTGCCTGGCGCCGTGTCGCCGGAAGCCGCCCTGGATGAGGCGGTTTCCCTTTCCAGTGACAGGATGCCCACGGGGTTGTCCCGGGTCCCCGTCACCCTGGAGGTGCTCACCGACACGGGCCCGGTCAAGGCGCGGATGGCTCTGACGGCGGGCTTCATGGGGACGTCCCAGAACGCGGACACCCTGGCGTTGAGGCCGGTGCCCGGTTGGGTCTTCCACGAGGACCTGGGGCTGGATGCCATGCTCCGGCGTGTCGAGGATGAGCATGCCATCGCGCCGCCGATGTCCGAGGAACGTTATGACTCCTGGCGGTGGATGTGGGGCGAGGCGTGTGGCCTGCACGCGGACATCCAACGGCTGTATTCCACGTGCGATGGGGCGTCGCTCTTCGGCGAGGGCCCGAGCGCCGTGTATCGCATCCGCCCCGCGGAGGAGCTGGAGTTCCGCGCCGGAGCGCGCTGGTGGAATGCCAGCCGTCCAGGGCCCGGTGGCCCGAGCACCCCATCGGGTTGGACGCGTTTCTGTGACGTGGGCGCGAACGGATTCCTGGTCTTCTGTTTCCAGGGGCAGCAAGGGGAGGCGCTGCCCATCTACTGGGTGAAGGACGCCCAGGACGCGCAGGCGGTCCGTGTCGCGCAGTCGTTGGGGGCGTTCCTCCGCCAGGCGCTCAACTCAGAGGGGCGCGTCTACTTCCTGGCGCCGGACTTCTCGCCCGGAGCGCGCGTCGAGCTGTCGCGGTGAGCGGGCCGCGCCCAGGTGGATTACTCGCGCAGAAGCAGGAAGGTCGCGGTGCCCGCGACCGCCTCGCGGGGCCTGCCCAGGGAGAGGCCTCGAAGCGCCCTGTCGATGCACCGAGCGAGCGCTGAAGGCTGGGGCGGGTGCATCCGCGCTCGCAGCACGACGCCTTCGGGCGAGTAGTCCAGCGCGTAGGTGTCCTGACGGCAGGCGGCGTCCTCGCCGATTCGCGCGTAACACGTGTCGAGCGCGGGCGCGCGCAGCTCGACGGACTCCGCGACCGAGCCGTCGCTGTACGCATGGGGTTCGAGCGCGGCGGGGCTGGGCGTGTCCCGGCGCGGCGCTTCGATGACTCGGATGAAGGCCGGTTCCTCCGCGGCGGGCGGGGGCATCCCGGAGGCCGTCAGCAGGAGCCCTCCCGTGGTGGCGAGTCCCACTCCCAGCGCACCGCTGAGCATGATGACACTTTGCAGCCGGGGCCGTGACGCCGGGCCGGGGGCGTGCGGCGTGGAGCCTGCGGATGCGGCTTCGGCGGCGGGGGCGGCTCCGGCGACGGGGGCGGCTCCAGCAAGTGACGAAGCCTTGGCGGAGGGCGGGGGTTCGGCGGTGGCCGAGGTTCCGGCTGCGGACTGAGCCTCGGAGACGGGAGCGGCCTCGGCGGCGGGGGCGACTCCGGCTGCGGACTGAGCCTCGGAGACGGGAGCGGCCTCGGCGGCGGGGGCGACTCCGGCTGCGGTCTGAGTCTCGGAGACGGGAGCGGCCTCGGCGGCGAGGGAGGCTCCGGCTGCGGACTGAGCCCCGGAGACGGGAGCGGCCCCGGAGACGGGAGCGGCCTCGGCGGCGGGGGAGACTCCGGCTGCGGTCTGAGCCTCGGAGACGGGAGCGGCCTCGGCGGCGGGCGGGACTTCCGCGGCGGGGGAGGCTCCGGCTGAGGACTGAGCCTCGGCGACGGGCGAGGACTCGGCGGCGGGCTGCGTCGGCGCCAGGCCCGCGGGCGTTGTCCATGGCTCGAGTGCCTGGACCAACTCCAGGGCGCTCGGGAATCGCGCGGCAGGGTCCTTCTGCAGCGTGCGCTCCACCACCTGCGAGAAGCCATCCGGCACGTCGGAGCGCACGCCGTTGAGCGGGGCGGGCACGTTGTGCAGCACGGCCGAGAGCAGGGCCACGTTGTCCGCCACGTCGATGGGACGCTGGCCCGTCACCATCTGGTACAGGCAGGCACCCAGCGAGTAGATGTCCGCGCGCCCGTCGACAGGGCGGCAGCGGATCTGCTCCGGGGCCATGTACGAAGGTGTGCCGACCCAGGCGCCGGACTCCGTGCCCAGCGCCGCGGCGTCGTCCTCATGCATGAGCCGGGCGACGCCGAAGTCCAGGAGCCTCACCTGGAGCGCCTCGGTCCCCGTGTCGACGAGGAAGACGTTGTCGGGCTTGATGTCGCGGTGGATGACGCCGGCCTCGTGCGCCGCCGTGAGCGCGCGCGCCACCTCGTGGGCGATGCTCGCCGCGCGCGCCACCGGCAACGGGCCTTCCTTCTTCATCAGCGACTTGAGCGTCTGGCCGTGGAGCAGCTCCATGACGAGAAAGGGCGGCTCGTCCGGCGCATCCTGGAAGTCCGTCACCTCGACGATGTTCGGGTGCCGCACGTTCGCGGTGGCCTGGGCCTCGCGGCGGAACCGCGCGTGCACCGCGGGTTCTCCCACGAGGTGCTGCTGCAACACCTTGACGGCGACGGTGCGCCCCGTGTCGAGCTGCTCCGCTTCGTAGACGGTGCCCATGCCCCCCACGCCAATGCGTCGGCGCAGTAGGTACCTCTGGCCCAGGACCGTCTCGACCGTGGATGAGCGACTCATGACACGATGTGTATACCTGAGCTGGAAGAATAACGCCGGAGTGCATCCATCCCGTGAAGGGTGTCGCACCGTGATTTCAAGGAAGGCCGTTCGCTCAGAGTCCTACCGGAATTGTAATTGTTTCTGGCGGTTCGCCGCGGTGTTTCACCCGGGGTCTGGGTGACCCTTCCACGCGAGGACGGACCGCGTGAGCCAGCCGGTGCTCGCGCGCATTCTTCTCGAGGGCTGGTCTTTTTCGCGTTCTGAGACGGGTTTCCACGAAGGGTTTCCGGGACTTGACGGGCCTCGGAGGCGGCCTGCGGGAGACCTCGCATTGCACCGTTGACGCATGAGCGTTCGCTCATTTCTATGGCGCCCCTCATCTCGCAAGGGAGTCGTCGTGGCTGGCCAGACGGTCGAATTGACCCAGGAGAACTTTGACCGCATCACCCAGGGAGCCGGGGTGTGCGTGGTGGATTTCTGGGCGGAGTGGTGCGGCCCCTGCCGCGGCTTCGCGCCGACCTTCGAGGCCGCCGCGAAGGAGTTCCCGGGCATCACCTTCGGGAAGCTCGACACGGAGGCGCAGGAGGCTGTCTCGGGTCGCATGGAGATTCGCTCCATCCCCACGCTGGTGGCTTTCAAGGACGGTGTCGAGGTTCGGCGCGCCTCGGGCGCGATGTCGGCCTCGGCGTTCGCGACCTGGCTGCGCAAGCTGGATTCGGTGGACCTGGCCGTCGAGGCGCAGCGGGCCAAGAACCGCCAGCTGACGGAGGAGGGGACGCCGCCGTTGGGGGTCCCGCCCCACGCGGAGTGGGATGAGGGTGACCAGGAGTGGTGCTTCGGCGAACACGACGACGCGGGCGAGAAGCACGGCCCCTGGAAGTTCTGGCGCGCGGACGGAACGCTCTGCAACGAGTGCATCTTCGTCCATGGCAAGCCGCATGGGCCCTTCAAGCGCTTCCATGAGAGCGGGGAGGTCTCCCAGGACGGCGCGTTCGAGAAGGGCGACCTTCACGGGCCTCGCACCTGGTACGCGTCCGACCAGTACACCACCGAGCGGATGCATGAGAACGGCGTCTGCGAGGCGGTCCGCCGCACGGTGATGGTCTACGCGCACGGCCGCGTGACGCAGGTGCTGCACTACAACGGCGAAGGCGAGCGCGTGGTGCCCTCCACGGGCGTGCCGTACCCGTCGCGGCCCGCGAGCCTCCCGGAGAAGGCGGAGTACCGCGAGGACCATGACCAGTGGGCCCTGGTGTCGCTCAACGCGGAGGGGGAGCGCCACGGGCTGACCCAGTTCTGGGACCGGGATGGCAATCTCGCCTGGGAGGCGGAGTTCCAGGAGGGCAACCGTCACGGGCGCTACCACTCGTCCGCGAAGGGGGAGTACGCCGACCCTCGCGTGGAGTTCGACGCGGGGGAGATGGCGGACGGCTTCGCCTGCGGCACGTGGAAGCTGCTGGACGCGGACCGGAAGGTCGTGGCCACTCGGGACCTGGGTGTGGCGCCGGACCGTCAGGCGTTCGAGGTCTCCGAGGTGTTCTCGAACCTGCCGAGGAGCGCGGAGGCCTGGCTCGAGCTCGCCGAGGCGGCGCGGGCCGAACGCGACTATCGGGAGGCGCTCCTGGCCATGGCGCGTGCCAGCGCGGTGTCCCTGGACGTGGCGCCGCTGAAGGCGTGGCTGGAGGCGCTCACCCTGCCGCGTTCGGAGTCGAGCGCGCGCGAGCACGCCGACGGTGTGATGAACGGCGCGAGCGATGACCGCGCGGCGCTGGCGGATGCGCTGATGCGGGGCGCGGAGCCCGCGACCGTGCTGCGTGGGCTGGCGGTGCTTCAGGACCAGGAGGACCGGCCCCGGGCGGGGCTGGATTTCATCCTGGCGGCGATGCTGCTGGCGCCCGAGCGGCCCGCGTACCTGTTCACCCGGAGCCTCATCCTGGCGAACCTGGGCCTGGGCGAGCAGATGCAGAAGGACGCGGAGGCCCTTGCGCCGTTCGAGCCGGATTCGGGGAAGTTCCTCTCCACCTACAGGCGGGCGCTGTTCCCCCGGTTCGAATTCTGGGCGGGACGCGAGCCGGCGCACTGCACGTTCAGCGAGGTCCCGGACGCCCCCGCGAAGGGACTCGACGCGGTGCAGGCCGTGGTCCGCAAGTACGCCACGCGGCTCCAGTTGCTGCGCGCGGAGATTCTCTCCCGCTTCAAGCCCGGCACGGACGTGCCCTGGCTGCCGCCCGATGTGTCGTCCCTGCTGCCCGAGGGCCCCGTCGAGTTGGAAGAGACGGAGACCGAGGACGCGGACGGTGACTCGGTGCCCATCGACGAGACGCTGTCCACGACGCGGATGGGGCTGCCGGCCCTGGCCCGCGCGGTCCGTGGCGAGTGGAGCGCGCTGGTCTGGCTGCTATGGGCGTGCGGGGAGCAGTCGGTGCGGATGCCGGACGCGGTGGCGCCTCCGGAGGACTTCGGCCAGGCGGCCGGGCAGGCGACGCAGCGGCTGTGGCAGTGCCGCAACCGGCGGTCCCGTGGCCGGATCGACCCGGATCTGCCAACGTTCGACTTCGAAGGCGTCGCGCTCCAGGAGTTGCATCCCAACCTGGCGGGGATTGCCGAGGATCAGTACGCGGAGATGCAGGCGATGTTCTTCTGGCTGACCGAAGCGGACCATGTGTCGCCGTGGCAGGCCAACCTGAGGGGGTAGTCATGAAGCGGATTCGTCAGACAATCGAGGTCTCCGAGCCCCTGTGGCGGGCGCTGGAGTTGATGAGCCGCGACATGGGCGTGGACCGGGATGCGTTGGTGGCGCAGGCCCTGTTCCAGCTCGCGCGTCAGAATGGCTATGTGGCGCCCACGGTGGTCCCGCTGCACGGGGAGGTGCTCCCGGACGCGGGCGCCGGCGAGCCCGGGGGGCAGGTGCACGCGCCCGTGGCCACCGTGGCCGCGAGCCTCCAGGTGGCGGCGACGCGTGTGGTGGAGCGCTCGGCGCCCGTGGCTTCCGCGCCCGGTGCTGCCGCGGTGGCCGTTGCCCCCGCGCCCGGTGCTGCTGCGGTGGCCGTTGCCCCCGCGACTGTCGCTACGCCGGTGGCTGGTGCTTCCGCGCCCGGCACCCCTGCGGTGGCTGGTGCTTCCGCGCCCGGCACCCCTGCGGTGGCTGGTGCTTCCGCGCCAGGTGCCCTTGTGGTGGCTGGTGCTTCCGCGCCAGGTGTTACGCCGGTAGCCGTTGCTCGCGCGCCTGTCGCGACGTCGGCAGTCATGGCGCCCACGCCCGACACTGCGCCGGTGGCCGTTGCGCCCACGCCCGGCGCCTCCTCACCGAAGGCGGTCCCCGTTGAGGCCGCTCCTCGGTCTTCATCGGATGGCGATGCAGGGGAGGTTGCTGCTGCTGATGACGTGGATGACGCTTCGCTGGACTCGGCGGCTGATGCTGCCGCCGCTTCCGAGGAGGACGCCGTCGAGGAGCCTGTGACGGAGCCCCCTGGAAGCGCCACGGCTTCGCCCGTGACGGTGCCAGAAATCTCTCCCGAGCAGGTTCGTGCTCGAATGCAGGAGATCCTGGAGGCGGTCGAAGCCTCTGTGGTTCCTTCTGAGGGGCTCGGCGCGGATTCGTCGGATGACTCGGATGACGACGACTCGGATGACGAGGACTTGGATGACGAGGACTTGGATGACGAGGACTTGGATGACGATGACTCGGACGACGACGACGACTCGGATGACGACGACTCGGATGACGACGTCTCGGACGATGATGTCGAGGACGCGGATGACGCGGATGCCGCGACCTTGGCCGAGGAGGCCACGGACGACGTCTCGGACGATGATGTCGAGGACGCGGATGCGCCCTCCGCGAAGCGGGACGTGTCCGATGTCGACCTGGAGGCGGAGCTTGCCGCTCTGGGCGTCGTGGACCCTCCCACGGACGCAGCCCAGGCCCAGGCCCAGGCTCCCACCGCGACTCCCATCGCCGCGCGCCCGCTCGTTCCCCGTCCTGTGCAGAAGAAGGTTCGGCCCGCGGACGAAGCCGTGACCCTCTCCGCGGACCACGCGGCGGAGACGACCAACGTCGTGCGGGCCCCCGCGCCGCTGGAGGTCTTCATCCGCTGGGCGCAAGGCACGCCGGTGGCCATCTCCACCGAGCGCTTCACGATTGGCCGAGGACCCCGTTGCAGCCTCGTCGTGCGCTCGGAGCGGGTCTCCCGGGAGCACGCCGTCGTCACCCGCGTGGGGGACGAGGTCTTCATCGAGGACCTCAATTCCTCGAACGGGACCTGGTTCAACAATGAGCGCATCACGAAGCAGCAGGTCTCCGACGGTGACGAGTACATGCTCGGCACGGAGGCCGTGTCCTTCTCGATGCGCCCAGCGGAGGAGTGACGGCCTGGGTTTTCCTCACGGTTGAACGCACCGCGCGGTGATGAAGGGGGGGCGCGATGGCGTTGAACAGCTGGCTGCCAAGAATACAACTCCGGGTCGTCACCCGCGTCAGAGGCCAGACTGTCGTGTGGGCCCTGATGGGATGGTTCAGGGGATTCGCCGCCTCAGGCGTCGCGGTGTTTCAATGGGGAGCGCGCTCCCTGTGAAGGTTTCGAATGAGGCAGCGGCGCTGCGTCGCGCGTTGATCGCCCCGCCCGGAAGCCGATGGCCCCTGTCCGCGCGTGTCATCGGATTCGCGCGGCAGGCACCACACCGCACGGCCGGGCCTGTGTCCGGTCCTGCACGTTCCGAAGGCCGTGGCGTCCAGCGCCAGCGCCTCGGCACGGACACGTCAGGCAAGGTCCTGACACGTCAGTCCACGGGGCTGTCGTGTCAGTCGCACGTCTCCCGGTGGCGCTCTTGTGGCGAGGCCCATCCTTGACGTGTCATCTGTGCCTTTGACGTGTCAGCGTGGCTCTTGCGTGTCTGTTTTGTCTGTCTTGAATTGGGTGGTTCCTGGCGGGTGTTTGTGTAGGCTGCTCCGTCCCCTGAGAGGAAACCCATGAACAGATTTTTGCGTCGATTCTCGCCGCTCGGCCAGCACGTGCTTTCTCGTTGTCTGACGTTCGGCGCGGCCCTGGCTCTATCGTCTTCCTGTGCAACGACGGGTGGTGTCGGCCCTGCGGAGCCGGGCACGACCCTCTTCCTCGGAAAGGTCCTCACCCTGGATGACAACGGCACCATCGCCGACGCCGTCCTGGTGGACCCCCGCGGTCGAATCTTGAAGGTGGGCACCGAGGACCAGGTGCGGCAGGGCCTGAGCTCCGCCGTGGAGGTCGTCCAGTTGAGCCCCGGGCAGGTGTTGATGCCGGGGTTCATCGACCCGCATCTGCATCTGCTGCCCACGTTGATTCAGAGCGTCATGGGCACGCACGACCTGGCGCCGTGTCTGCCGCCGCCCTACCGGGTGGATCCCAACGTGGACTGTTCCTCGCGCGCGGACGTGCTGAGCGCGCTCGGCGCGATGAAGCTGTCCCCGCAGTTCGCCAACAGCGACAAGGCGTTCGTCCTGGGCATGAACCTGGACCCGTCAAGGCAGGTGTTCGACACCAACAAGGCCTGCGCCAAGGGTGGGCCCGCCGCCTTCATGGACAATCCGATGTTCTACCTGGAGGCCTGTGTGAGCAAGGACCGCCCGGTCCTGATCCTGGACCAGTCCGGTCACCTCGCGTACGCGAACCAGAAAGCCTTCGAGGCCGTCTGTGGCGGCCCCATGGATTCCTGTCAGCCCCCGGCCTCCGTCGCGGATGGCGGCGGCGCGTGGGTGAAGGACCCGAAGACGGGCACGTACAGCGGGTTGCTCCAGGAGTCCGCTGGTTATGGGCCGTTCATGGCCGCGGTGGGGAAGGGGCTGCCCATGGAGTTGATGCAGTCGAATCCGACGCAGCTCCTCAAGGGCTACGAGAAGGACATCCTGCAGGCCATCGAGGGGATGCGGAAGGCGGGCATCACGACCATCGCGGACGGCGGCCTTCAGAGCGTCTCGCAGATTGACGCCGTGAAGACGCTGGCCTCGCTCCCCGGGTTTCCGCTGCGCGTGACGGGGCTCGTCGTCCGGGATGTCGCCGTCAAGAATGCGCTTCGGCCGACCGGTCCCGCCTGCGTGCCGAGCGCGGAGAATGATTGCCGGCTGCCGAACTGGCTGGGCGCCGGGGGCATCAAGATCTGGGTGGATGGCTCGACGCAGGGGTGCACCGCGAAGCTTGGCGAGCCCTATGCGTACCAGGACCCTGGGCACTGCGCGGGCTCGGGCGAGGGCCGCGCGGACTTCCCGGGGCCGCAGGCCATCGTGAAGGACCTGCGCCTGCTCTGGGAGACGGGGGACTGGCGGATTCAGATGCATGCCAACGGCAACGAGGCGAACGGGTGGGCGCTCGACGCGGCCTCTCAGCTCCAGCAGGAGAAGGCGCTGCCGCACCGCATGCTGCTCATCCACAACACGGTGGGCGAGGAGGCGCTCACGAAGCGCATCGGCGACTTGCGTCAGGGCAAGGGCACGCACCATGGCAAGGCGGTGCCGGCGTTGGACATCGAGGTGACGCACCTCATCGGCCATGTCGCGTACTGGGGCGACGCCTTCGTGTCCATGCTGGGCGCGGAGGCCGCGAAGAACATCGACCCCATCGCGTTCAACCGGAAGTACGGCGTCCCGTTCTCGCTCCACAGCGACTCCATGGTGACGCCGCCGCGCCCGCTGTGGTTCGTGGAGCAGGCCGTCACCCGCCGCACCTGGGCCTACCCCGACTTCCAGAAGAGCTACGTGCTCGGCCAGGAGCACGCGGCCACGGTCGAGGAGGCGCTGCGCGCGGTGACGGCGGTGCCCGCCCGGCACCATGAGCTCGACACGCTGCTCGGCAGCATCGAGCCGGGCAAGGTGGCGGACTTCGTCGTGCTGAGCGCCAACCCGCTCGACTACGAGCCCGCGAAGGGCGGCGACCCGACGCAGCTCAGCCGCATCCAGGTGCTGCAGACGTACCTCAACGGCAAGGCCACCGGGGCCGCCCACTGAGCGACGTCCGCGGCGCGGACTCCCTCGTGCGCCGCGCGAGGGAGTCGTGGTCCCGCCGCGGGCTACTCCAGGAGCTGCATCAGGTCCGCGCGGGTGATCGCCGTGGCCCCCGAGGCGCCTCCGAGCGCGGCCTCGAACAGCTCTCGCTTCTTGGCCTGCAGCGTGAGGATCTTCTCCTCCACGGTTCCCTGGGACACCAGCCGGTACACCATCACCGGGCGCTGCTGACCAATGCGGTGCGCGCGGTCCGCGGCCTGGGCTTCCACGGACGGGTTCCACCACGGGTCCACGAGGAAGACGTGGTCCGCCGCCGTGAGGTTGAGCCCCGTGGCGCCGGCCTTGAGTGAAATCAGCATCACCGGAGGGCCCTTCGGGTCCTGGAAGGACGCCGCCACCGCGCCGCGGTTGGCCGTGCTGCCGTCCAGCCGGATGAAGCCGATGCCCGCCTCCTGGAGCGCGGGCTCGATGAGGTCCAGCATGGACGTCCACTGGGAGAAGACGAGCGCCTTGTGCCCGTCCTCCACCGCGGTCCCCAGCGCCTCCACCAGCGCCTGCACCTTGGAGGACGTCTTCGCCTGCTGTCCCGGGACGAGGGCGGGGTGACACGCCGCCTGACGGAGCCGCAGCAGGGCCTCCAGCGCCTTCAGGACGCTGCCGCCTGCCTCGAGCTGTGACACCACCTCCTCACGCGTCGCCGAGTAGACGGCGTCGTAGACGGCGCGCTCCCGTTCGGTGAGGGTGACGTGGCGCACGGCGTCCGTGCGCGGGGGCAGCTCGGGCGCCACGTCCCGCTTGAGCCTGCGCAGGATGAAGGGCCGGATGCGCGCGCGCAGCCGCTCGGCGGCGCCCTTGTGGTTGTCCGACACCGGCCGCGACCAGCGCTCCTCGAACTCCTTCCGGCCGCCGAGCAGGCCCTGGTTGGTGAAGTGCATCAGGCTCCAGAGCTCATCGAGCCGGTTCTCGATGGGCGTGCCGCTGAGCGCCAGCTTGAAGTCCGCCTGCAGGCCATACGCGGCGCGCGCCACCTGGCTGTCGGGGTTCTTGATGGCCTGGGCCTCGTCGAGCACGACGGTGCTCCACTGCTTCGCGCCCAGCACCTCCGCGTCCAGGCGCATCAGTGCATATGTCGTCAGCGTCACGTCGGCCGTCTCATCCAGGGAGCGGCCAGGGCCGTGGTACACGGAGACCTTGAGCGAGGGACGGAAGCGCTTCACCTCCGCCTCCCAGTTAGGCAGCACGCTGGTGGGCGCGACCACCAGCGTGCCGGGCCCCAGCGTGCAGATGGTCTGCAGCGTCTTGCCCAGACCCATGTCGTCCGCGAGCACGCCGCCCAGGCCCGCCTGCCGCAGGAACGTGAGCCAGCTCACGCCCTGGAGCTGATACGCGCGCAGCGTCGCCGTGAGGTCCTGGGGGAGCTGCGGGTCGGGCAGCTTCTCGAAGCCCTGCACCAGGGGCGCCAGCCGCTCCAGCCCGGGAGGGGAGGGGTGCTCCAGCGCCTCGCACAGGCCCGTGAGCTGCGGGATGGCGTGGTTGGCGAGCCGGCCATCGCGGCCGCGCGCGGCCAGCAGGTCCGCCACGCGTTGGCCGTGGGACTTGAGCCACTCCGCGGGCAGCGGCGCCCAGCCACCGCCCTCCAGCGGGACCAGCCCGAGCCCTTCCTCCCAGGCGCGGAGGACGGCCTCGGCGTCCACCGTGCGGGGCGACTCGCGGTCCTCGCCCTCCACCTGAAAGTCGAACGCGAAGCCCACGTGGGGCACGCCCTCCTTCACGTCGCCCGAGTCCACCTTGAGCACGGGCTTGAGCTGCACGTTCGGGGTCGTCACCACGGCCGCGCCGTCGCCCGTGAGTCCTCCGCGCCAGCGCCGCAGCTTGTCGGCGAGCTGCACCGCCTCCTTGCCCTGCACCGTCACGCGCCGGCCCGGGGCCATGTTCAGCTCGTCGCGGAGCTGGTGGATGAGCAGCTGCTCGGCGGCCTCGTCGCGCACGGGCGCGGCGCCCTTCAGGTACACCATGCGGCCGCTGTCGATGCGCACGGTGGGCGGCGAGCCGTACACGAGTGTTGGCAGCACCGAGAGGCCGGTGTCGAGCTGGTTCAGCTCCAGGGAGATGCGCGGCTTCAGCGTGCGGTCGATGGGCGGCAGGCGCTGGCTGCGCACGTCCACCGGCATGCGCCTGGCGAGGTCCGGGAGCACCTTGCCCGTCAGGTCGCCCATCTGGTGCGGCGCGAAGGCGCGCTCCTGCGGCAGCTTCTCCAGCCACGCGCCCGTGAGGCCCTGCTCGCCCAGGGGACACAGGGTGCCGCCGCACAGCGCGATGCCGGCGCTCACCACCTCGGTGACGCGCGAGTCCTTCGCCACCTTGAGCACCGTGCTCTCGCCGCGGTCCTCCACCGTGACATGCGGCATGAGCGGCTCGCTCGTCACGGAAATCAGGGCGCCGTCGAAGAGCACGGTGCGCGCGGGCTCCAGGGCGCGCAGCAGCGCGGTGAGCCGCTCGGGGGGGAGCGCGCCCCGCGTGGGCTTCATCAACAACTTGTCCGCGACCAGGTCGCAGGGCTCCACCTGGATGCGCGCCGCCTCCACGGGGTTGGCCACCAGCGAGGCCAGGCTGCGCGCGAGCAGCCGCGCGGTGTTGTCCGGCCGCACCACCAGCCGCTCCAACTGAAGACCGCCGTCCACGCGCTTGAACCGGTACACCATCCGCTCGGGCTTGGGCGCACCGCTGGCGTGGGGCGCGGGCCGGGCACCGGGGTTCGCACCGGGCCGCGCGGCGGGCGTGGCCGGGCGCGCTGCGGGGGCGCGCCTCGCCGTGGCCTGCTGGTGGAGGGCCAGCGCCGCCGCCACCACGTGCTCGCAGGGGTCCACGCGGCCTCGGCAGTCGCACTCCCAGATGGCTTCATCCAGGTAGAGCACCGTCTTCACGGGGGTGGGGCGGCCCGCGACGCGGACTCGAAGCACGGCCTCCTCGTCATCCACGGAGAGCACGGAGACGGCGCCCGCGCGAGCGAGACCGGTGCCGGCAGACCAGGTGTCAGGGCGCGCTTCTTCCCGGACGGCATCGAGCAGTTCCGCGGTCGCAGACATACGAGGCCGCTTCCCTATCCCCACGCGGCGTCAGGCGCAACCCACGGCCACGCGCCCGGCGCGCCCCAGCGGAAGGGGAGCGTGTCGTGAGCGGCGCCTCCGCGCGGTCGTCTCCGGCAGGTCGGCCACGGAGGCTTCGTGGGGGCAGGACCCGCTGCTGCACGGGCCGGGCCTGGGGTCGGGGATGGCGCTGCCCCGGCGCCGCCGTGTGCGCCCGCCCGTTGGCGTCACGCGGGGAGCAAGCTGCCGTGCGCGCCGGGGCGATTTTCGAGCCGCGTGCGCATATTCCGCCGGCCGCCATTTGTTGTCGGGGGCCCGGGCGCCCGGGCGCCACCTCCGCCGCGTGGGGGCCTCATGGGGCCCTACCGGGCGAGGAAGGCGAGCGGGCGCGGATGGGGGCCCTTCGCGGTGAGCCGCCTGCCCCCATCCTCGGGGGCGCCCATGAAGCGGGGGCCGACTTCCGGGCGTGTCCCGTTGCGTCGTGCGACACCGTGGCGGGTTTCCTGCTCGAAGTGACGCTTTGCGAGCACATCGCTTGCTTGGGTCTGATGGTGGTTGGGAACAAACGCGCGGTGTAGTAGTTTGGGGTCAGGTTGAGGCTCGCTGCGGAACCGCGAGCGTCAGCTCAAGACCACCCACGACTGAAAGGTGTTCGAGGGTCCTGCCCACGGGCTGGATTCCTCGCCGCGCCGCTTTTCCATGACCTCCTTCCGGGCCGCGCCCAGGGAGCTATACGCCGTGCCTCACGACACCACGCTCATCGCCACCATCGCTGTTGGACTCGGACTGGCCTTCGTTGGCGGGTTCGTCGCCCGATGGCTGAAGCTGCCACCTTTGGTGGGCTATCTGTTGGCGGGCGTGGCCGTGGGGCCGTTCACTCCGGGCTTCGTCGCGGATGGGGGGCTGGCCGGCCAGTTGGCGGAGATTGGCGTCATCCTGCTGATGTTCGGCGTGGGGATTCACTTCTCCATCAAGGACCTGCTCGCGGTGCGCAACATCGCGGTGCCGGGCGCCGTCGTGCAGATTGCGGCCGCCACCGTGATGGGGACCGTGGTCGCGCACTGGTGGGGTTGGAGCCTGGGCGCGGGCCTGGTGTTCGGCCTCGCGCTGTCCACCGCCAGCACGGTGGTGCTGCTGCGCGCCCTGGAGGAGCGGGGCGTCCTGGACTCGGTGAATGGCCGCATCGCGGTGGGCTGGCTGATTGTGGAGGACCTGGCGATGGTGCTCGCCCTGGTCCTCCTCCCCGCGCTGGGCAACGTCCTGGGTGGCGCGGACGCGCAGACGGCCGCGACGGCGGCCTCGGGGGACAGCCTGGCGTGGACGCTGGCCCTGACGCTGGGGAAGGTGTGTCTCTTCGTGGCGCTGATGGTGGTCGCCGGCATGCGGCTGGTGCCGTGGCTGCTGACCCAGGTGGCGAAGACGGGCTCGCGCGAGCTGTTCACGCTGTCGGTGCTGGCGGTGGCGCTGGGCATTGCCTTCGGGGCGGCCGCGCTCTTCGGCGTGTCCTTCGCGCTGGGCGCCTTCTTCGCGGGCGTGGTCGTCAGTGAGTCGGACCTCAGCCACCGGGTGGCGGAGGATTCGCTCCCGCTCCAGGACGCGTTCGCGGTGCTGTTCTTCGTGTCGGTGGGCATGCTCTTCGACCCGACGGTGCTGGTGAAGCAGCCGCTGCAGGTCCTCGCCGTGCTGGGCATCATCGTCCTGGGCAAGTCGCTGGCCGCCTTCTTCATCGTGCTGGCGTTCCGCTACCCGGTGAACACCGCGCTCACGGTGTCCGCGAGCCTGGCGCAGATTGGGGAGTTCTCCTTCATTCTGGTGGGGCTGGGGGTGGCGCTCGGGCTGCTGCCGAAGGAGGGGCAGAGCCTGGTGTTGTCGGGGGCGCTGCTGTCCATCACCCTCAACCCGCTCGTGTTCAAGGCCATTGACCCGATGCTGGCGTGGCTGCGCCGCAACCCGCGCTTCGCCGCTCGCATGGACCCGGACGAGGACGAGCTGGCCGACCTGCCCATTGGCATGGGGGACGTGAAGCTCCAGGGGCACGCGGTGCTGATTGGCTACGGGCGCGTGGGCGGCGTGATTGGTCAGAGCCTGGCGGAGCGGAGGATTCCGTTCGTGGTCGTGGAGCAGAACCGCGAGTACGTGGAGCGTCTTCGCGAGGAGGGCGTGCCCGCCATCTACGGGGACGCCGCGGTGCCGGGCATCCTGGAGCACGCGCACCTGGACGCGGCGTCCATCCTCATCGTCGCCACGCCGGACGCGCTGCAGGCGCGCGCCATCGTGGAGCAGGTGAAGGAAGCGAATCCCTCCCTCCCCGCGGTGGTGCGCACCCACGGCGACGAGGAGCGGGACTACCTGGAGAAGTTGGGCGTGGACCGGGTGGTGATGGGCGAGCACGCGTTGGCGCGCAGCATGGTGGACTACGTGCTGGAGCGGCTGCCCACGCTGAAGGGCCAGCCGCTGCTGCCCGCTCCCGCGGACGCCGTGGTGCCGTGAGGCGCGGGGGCGTGGGGCGCTGCTCGCACTTGGTTCACCGGTGGTGGGAACGCCTCGTCCGGCGGGCAGTCTGCTCCACAGTCTGCCGTTGACATTCCGTGTGAGACGTTTTCACCATCCGTTCCATGGTGAACAGCGTGAGTCGAATAGCGGCCGCGAGGCAGATGCTCGCGGTCTTGGTCGTGGTCCTCACCGCGTGCGGTGGAGGCACGTCTCCGGAGCCGGATGGTGGCGTCACGCCGGATGCGTCCAGCTCCGGTGACGCAGGGACCGGCGGAGGGGATGGCGGCGTCGAGCCGGACGCGGATGCGGGCACCGAGCCGGATGCGGGCACTGAAGCCGATGCCGGGACGGACGTCGACGCGGGCTCCGCCGAAGATGCCGGGACGGATGTCGACGCGGGCTCGGCCGAAGACGCCGGGTCGGATGTCGACGCGGGCTCGGCCGAAGACGCCGGGACGGACGTCGACGCGGGCTCTGGCGAGGATGCTGGGACCGCCACTGACGCGGGCTCCGTCCCCGTCGGCTGTGGCGACGGCGTGGTGGAGTCGCCCGAGGTGTGCGACGACCGCAACAGGATGGGCGGTGATGGCTGCTCCGCCACGTGTCTCGAGGTAGAGCTGGGCTGGCGCTGTCCGGCGGCGGGGGGCCGCTGCTCCGCGGCGTTGTGCGGTGATGGAATCGTCGCGGGCGCCGAGGAGTGCGAGGACGGGAACACCACCCGCGGTGACGGCTGCTCGGACCTGTGCCGGGTGGAGGAAGGGTGGCAGTGTCCGACGGTGGGCGCGGCCTGCTCGCGCACGGTGTGCGGTGATGGCGTGGTCCAGGGCACCGAGCAGTGTGATGACGGCAACCACGACTTGGGTGACGGCTGTTCACCCGACTGCCGCCGCGAGCCGCGCTGCAGCGACGGCACCTGCGAGAGCATTTGTGGTGACGGGGTGGTTCAGCCTGGGACGACGGAGGAGTGCGACGACGGCAACCTCCGCGCGAACGATGGCTGCTCGCCGGAGTGCAGGCTCGAGCCGGGCTTCGTTTGCACGCTCGTCACGGAGGCTCCTCCGCTTCAGATGCGCCTCCCCATCGTCTACCGCGACTTCAGGGGATACGACGTGCCGGCGGCTGGCAACCTTCCGCGAGGGCACATCGACTTCCAGAACAAGAACGGCGCGGAGCGGGGCATCGTCGAGGAGCAGCTCGGGTGGGATGGAAAGCCGGTCTACGCGCGTGCCGCTGGGGGCACCCAGACCACCCATGGGCGGGCCGCGTTCGACCAGTGGTTCCGCGATGTCCCGAACGTGAACATCCCGGTCGTCTCGTCGCTGCAGTTGTCGCATACGGGCAACGGCACCTACCTGTTCGACAACCAGAGCTTCTTCCCGCTGGACAATCTGGGGTGGGTCGCAGCGGGGCATGAGCCGAGTCGCCCTGACAGCAATTCGGTGCCCCGCAACTTCTCCTTCACCAGCGAGATGCGCGCCTGGTTCGAGTTCAAGGGGACGGAGGTCCTGGACTTCCGGGGCGACGACGACGTGTGGGTGTTCATCAATGGCCGCCTCGCGTTGGACCTGGGCGGCGTCCATGCCCCCGAGCCGGGCACCGTCTCGCTCGCCAACCCGACCCTGGTGCAGCGGCTGGGGCTGCGGCGTGGCGGCATCTACGAGGTCGCCCTCTTCCAGGCGGAGCGGCACACGACCGGCTCTTCCTATCGCCTCTCGCTGGCTGGCTTCAGCACGGCCCGGACGGAGTGCGTCGCCCTGTGCGGAAACGGCATCGTCGACGAGGACGAGGGGGAGGAGTGCGACCACGGCATGAACAATGACGGCGCTTACGGCGGCTGCACGCCGGGATGCATGTTGGCGCCGCGTTGCGGTGACGGAGTGGTCCAGGACTCCGAGGGCGAGGAGTGCGACGACGGCAACACCACCCGCGGCGACGGATGCAGCGCGACCTGCCGGCTGGAAGTGGGCCGCTGAAATGACGAAGGCCGAGGCGCTCCAAGCGCCTCGGCCCGTTCCATCCTCCACCGTGTCCCGCATCGAGCGTGGGGACCGGTGGCGTCGGAGCACTCCACGCTACATGTTGCGCCGGTACTGCCCGCCCACCTCGTACAGCGCGCGGGAGAGCTGGCCGAGCGTGCAGACCTTACAGGCGTCCATCAGAGCGGCGAAGATGTTGCCGTTGTCGAGCGCCGCGCGGCGCACGGCCTCCAGGGCCTTGGGCGCCGTCTGTGCGTTGCGCTTCCAGAAGGCGTCGCGCGCGTCGATGGCGTAGTTCTTCTCCTCCGTCGTGGCGCGGATGACCTCGGGCGGTGTCACCGTGGGCGAGCCCTTGGGGTCCAGGAAGGTGTTCACCCCGACGATGGGCAGCGTCCCGTCGTGCTTCAGCGTCTCGTAGTAGAGCGACTCCTCCTGAATCTTGGAGCGCTGGTACATGCGCTCCATGGCGCCCAGCACGCCGCCGCGCTCGGAGATGGCGCGGAACTCCGCCAGCACCGCCGCCTCCACCAGGTCGGTCAGCTCCTCGATGATGAACGCACCCTGGTTGGGGTTCTCGTTCTTCGAAAGGCCGAACTCCTTGTTGATGACCAACTGGATGGCGAGCGCGCGGCGCACGCTCTCCTCGGTGGGCGTGGTGATGGCTTCGTCGTAGGCGTTGGTGTGCAACGAGTTGCAGTTGTCGTTGAGCGCGAGCAACGCCTGGAGCGTGGTCCGGATGTCGTTGAAGGCAATCTCCTGCGCGTGCAGGGACCGGCCCGACGTCTGGATGTGGTACTTCAGCTTCTGGGAGCGGTCGTTGCCGCCGTACTTGTCCCGGATGGCCTTGGCCCAGATGCGGCGCGCCACGCGGCCCAGCACGGCGTACTCCGGGTCCATTCCGTTCGAGAAGAAGAACGAGAGGTTGGGCGCGAAGTCGTCGATGTCCATGCCCCGCGACAGGTAGTACTCGACGAAGGTGAAGCCGTTGGCCAGCGTGAAGGCGAGCTGGGAGATGGGGTTCGCCCCGGCCTCGGCGATGTGGTAGCCGGAGATCGACACCGAGTAGAAGTTCCGCACCTTCTGGTCGATGAAGTACTGCTGGATGTCGCCCATCACCCGCAGGGCGAACTCCGTGGAGAAGATGCAGGTGTTCTGCGCCTGGTCCTCCTTCAGGATGTCCGCCTGCACGGTGCCGCGCACCGCCTGGAGCGTCTTCGCGCGGATGCGCTCGTAGACGTCGCGCGGCAGCACCTCGTCACCGGAGACGCCGAGCAGCAGCAGGCCCAGGCCGTCGTTGCCCTGCGGCAATTCCCCCTGGTAGCGCGGACGCGGCAGGCCGCGCTCGCGGTAGAGGGCGTCGATCTTCTTCTCGACCTCCTCCACCTGGCCGTTCTCCCGGATCCACTTCTCGCACTGCTGGTCCACCGCGGCGTTGAGGAAGAAGCCGAGCAGCATCGGCGCGGGGCCGTTGATGGTCATCGACACGGAGGTGGACGGGTCCGCCAGGTCGAAGCCGGAGTAGAGCTTCTTCGCGTCGTCCACGTTGGCGATGGAGACGCCCGAGTTGCCCACCTTGCCGTAGATGTCCGGCCGGTGGTCCGGGTCCTCGCCGTACAGCGTCACCGAGTCGAACGCGGTGGACAGGCGCTTGGCGGGCAGGCCCCGCGACACGTAGTGGAAGCGCTTGTTGGTGCGCTCCGGGCCGCCCTCGCCGGCGAACATGCGCGCCGGGTCCTCGCCCTCGCGCTTGAGCGGGAAGACGCCGGAGGTGAAGGGGAAGGCGCCGGGGGCGTTCTCCCGCAGCAGCCAGGTGAGGATGTCGCCCCAGTCCTCGTAGCGGGGCAGGGCGATCTTGGGGACGCGCAGGTGCGACAGCGTCTCCGTGTAGAGGTCCAGCTCGATGACGCGGTCGCGGACCTGGAACTGGTACTTGGACGCGGCGTAGCGGCGCTTCGTCGCGGGCCACTCGGCCAGCAGCCGGCGGCAGTCCGCGTGGAGCCGCGACTCCAGATCCTTGTACAGCTCCACCAGCTCCGTCAGGTACGCGGGCTCGCCCTCGACGCGCTCGGTGACCTGCACCGTGTCCGAGGCGTCCTTGGGCTCGACGATTTCCAGGCGCTTCCTGCCCACGTTGGTGCGCAGCGCCTCGATGGTGCCGTGGAGCTGGTACATGCGCCGGGCGATGGCGGCCTGGGCCTTCACGAAGCCGTCGTAGGACTCGCAGGCCTCCACGATCTCCGCCAGGTAGCGCGTGCGCTCGGGCGGGATGATCCACTTCTTCTCGCTCATGCCCGGCGACAGCTCGAAGCCGGACTTCAGCGACGCGCCGGTCTTGGTGGCGAGCGTGTCGATGATGGCCCGGTAGAGCTGGTTCATCCCCGGGTCGTTGAACTGCGAGGCGATGGTGCCGTACACGGGCACGGCGTCATCGGCGGTGGTGAAGGCGTTGTGGTTGCGCTTCCACTGCTTGCGCACGTCGCGCAGCGCGTCCAGCGAGCCGCGCTTGTCGAACTTGTTGATGGCGATGACGTCCGCGAAGTCGAGCATGTCGATCTTCTCGAGCTGCGTCGCGGCGCCGTACTCGGCCGTCATCACGTAGAGCGCCACGTCGGAGTGCTCGGTGATTTCGGTGTCCGACTGGCCGATGCCGGAGGTCTCCACCACGATGAGGTCGAAGCCCGCAGCCTTGCAGATTTCGATGGAGTCGCCCACGTGCTTGGACAGGGCGAGGTTGCTCTGCCGGGTGGCCATCGAGCGCATGTACACGCGCGGGTTGTCGATGGCGTTCATCCGGATGCGGTCGCCGAGCAGCGCGCCGCCGGACTTGCGCTTGGACGGGTCCACGGAGAGCACGGCGAGCGTCTTGTCCGGGAAGTCCGCGAGGAAGCGGCGCACCAGCTCGTCCACGAGGCTGGACTTGCCCGCGCCGCCGGTGCCGGTGATGCCCAGCACGGGGACGCGCGGCCCCTTGGCCTGGATGTGCGACATGGCCTCGCGCAGGGCCTCGCCCTGGGAGGCGAAGTTCTCCGCGATGGTGATGAGCGGGGCGATGCGCCCGGGCTCGCGCAGCGTGGGGCCGTCGAGCAGGGGGGCGAACTCCGCCGGCCGCTTCTCGAAGTCACACTGGGCGATGAGGTCGTCAATCATCCCCTGCAGGCCCATGGCCCGGCCGTCGTCCGGCGAGTAGATGCGCGTGACGCCGTAGCGGTGGAGCTCTTCAATCTCGGACGGGAGGATGGTGCCGCCGCCGCCGCCGAAGACCTTGATGTTGGCCTTCCGCTCGCGCAGCAGGTCAATCATGTACTTGAAGAACTCGACGTGACCGCCCTGGTAGGAGGTGATGGCGATGCCCTGCACATCCTCCTGGATGGCGCAGTCGACAATCTCCGACACCGAGCGGTTGTGCCCCAGGTGGATGATTTCCGCGCCCGAGGCCTGCATGAGGCGGCGCATCACATTGATGGCGGCGTCATGCCCGTCGAACAGCGAGGCGGCCGTCACGATGCGGACGTGGAAACGGGGCTTGTAAGGCGTAGGAACGGGGGTCTGCTGGACGTTTCGCACGGCGCGTACAGTAAGAGCGCCGTGAATGCCGAGGCAAGGGATTGGAGCGGGACTGACCGCTCCACGACGCGGCCTGTCAGGCCCTCGTTTCGGGGAGGAATGCGCCCAGCACCCGCAGTGCGGCCGAGGTGGGCGTGACGCGGCCCTCACGCACGTCCGCCTCCAGCGTGGGCACCATCGCGGACACCTCGGGGTGCGCACGCAAGGCCGCCCGGAGGCCGTCCTGCACCATGGTCCACATCCACTGCACCTGCTGCGCGGTGCGGCGGCGCTGCAGCGCGCCAGAGGCCTCCGCGCGGCCCAACTGCGTGTCGACGGAGGTCCACAGCTTCTCGATGCCGCTGCCCTCCAGGGCACTGCACGTGGTGATTTCCGGCTCGGCGCCCGGACGCATCAGGTGCAACGCGGCGCGCAGCTCCGAGCGGGCCCGCTCCGCGCGCGGCTTGTTGTCCCCGTCCGCCTTGTTGATGGCGAGCATGTCCGCCACCTCCAGGATGCCGCGCTTGATGCCCTGCAGCTCGTCCCCCGCGCCCGCCAGCATGAGCACCAGGTAGAAGTCCACCAGGTCGGCGACGACGGTCTCCGACTGGCCCACGCCCACCGTTTCCACCAGCACCACGTCGAAGCCCGCCGCCTCGCAGAGCAGCAGCGTCTCGCGCGTCTTGCGCGCCACGCCGCCCAGCGTGCCGCTGGAGGGGCTGGGCCGGATGTACGCCGCGGCCTCGCGCGACAGCCGCGCCATGCGCGTCTTGTCCCCCAGGATGCTGCCGCCGGAGACGGTGCTGGACGGGTCGATGGCCAGCACCGCCACGCGCTTGCCCGCGTTCACCAGGTGCATGCCCAGCGCGTCGATGAAGGTGCTCTTGCCCACGCCCGGCACGCCGCTGATGCCCACGCGCCGGCTGCCACCCGTGTGGGGGAGCAGCCGCGTGAGGACCTCCTGGGCAAGCACCGCGTGGCGCGGCAGCTCGCTCTCCACCAGGGTGATGGCGCGCGCGAGCATGGCCCGGTCGCCCGCGCGCACCCCGTCCACGTAGGTGTCCGCGGGCAGCAGCTTCACGCCTCCTCCAGCGCCGCCGCCAGCTTGTCGAGCAGCTCGATGGCCGCCTTGGAGATGACCGTGCCCGGGCCGAAGATGGCCGCCGCGCCCGCCGCGCGCAGCGCGTCGTAGTCCTGCGCGGGGATGACGCCGCCCACGACGACCATGATGTCCTCGCGGCCCAGCGCCTTGAGCGCCTCCTTGAGCTGCGGCACCAGCGTCAGGTGGCCGGCGGCGAGCGAGCTGGCGCCCACCACGTGCACGTCGTTCTCCACCGCCTGGCGCGCGGACTCCTCGGGCGTCTGGAACAGCGGCCCGATGTCCACGTCGAAGCCCAGGTCCGCGAAGGCGGTGGCGATGACCTTCTGCCCGCGGTCATGGCCGTCCTGGCCCATCTTCGCGATGAGGATGCGCGGCCGGCGGCCGAAGCGCGCGAGGAACGCGTCCGCCTTGGCGCGCGCCTCGGTGATGCCCTGGGCGTCCTTGCCCGCCTCGCTGGAGTACACGCCCGTCACGCTGCGCACCGTGGCCTCGTAGCGCCCGTAGACCTTCTCGAGCGCGTCGCTGATTTCGCCCACCGTCGCCTTGGCGCGGGCCGCGTCGATGGCCAGCGCCAGCAGGTTGCCTTCATTGCGCCGGCCCGCCTCGGTGAGCGCGTCCAGCTTGCGGCGCACGTCCTCCGCGTTGCGCTCGGCGCGCAGCTCGCGCAGGCGGGCGATCTGCGCCTCGCGCACCGCGGAGTTGTCCACCTTGAGAATCTCGATGGAGTCCTCGCGCTCGGGCGGGTACTTGTTCACGCCGATGATGGCCTGACGCCCGGAGTCGATGCGCGCCTGGGTGCGGGCCGCCGCCTCCTCGATGCGCAGCTTGGGCAGGCCGGCCTCGATGGCCTTCGTCATGCCGCCCAGCGCCTCCACTTCCTGGATGTGGGCCCAGGCCTTGCGCGCCAGCTCGTGCGTGAGGCGCTCCACGTAGTAGCTGCCGCCCCACGGGTCGATGACGCGCGTGGTGCCGCTCTCCAACTGGAGATAGAGCTGGGTGTTGCGGGCGATGCGGGCGCTGAAGTCGGTGGGCAGCGCGATGGCCTCGTCCAGCGAGTTGGTGTGCAGGCTCTGCGTGTGGCCCTGGGTGGCGGCCATGGCCTCCACGCAGGTGCGCACGACGTTGTTGAAGACGTCCTGCGCGGTGAGGCTCCAGCCGGACGTCTGGCTGTGCGTGCGCAGCGCGAGGCTCTTGTCCGTCTTCGGGGAGAAGCCCTTGATGAGCTTCGCCCAGAGCAGCCGCGCGGCGCGCATCTTGGCCACTTCCATGAAGAAGTTCATGCCAATGGCCCAGAAGAAGGACAGGCGCGGCGCGAAGGCGTCCACGCCCAGTCCCGCCGCGAGCCCGGCGCGCACGTACTCCACGCCATCCGCCAGCGTGTAGCCCAGCTCCAGGTCCTGCGTCGCCCCGGCTTCCTGCATGTGGTAGCCGCTGATGCTGATGCTGTTGAAGCGCGGCATCTTCTCCGCCGTGAAGCGGAAGATGTCGCCGATGATGCGCATCGACGGCCCGGGCGGGTAGATGTACGTGTTGCGGACCATGAACTCCTTGAGGATGTCGTTCTGGATGGTCCCGCTGAGCTGCTCGGGGCGCACGCCCTGCTCCTCGGCGGCGACCACGTAGAGCGCCAGCACCGGGAGCACGGCCCCGTTCATCGTCATGGACACGCTCATCTGGTCGAGCGGAATCCGGTCGAACAGGATGCGCATGTCCTTGATGGAGTCGATGGCCACGCCCGCCATGCCCACGTCGCCCGCGACGCGGGGGTGGTCGCTGTCGTAGCCCCGGTGCGTCGCGAGGTCGAAGGCGATGGACAGGCCCTTCTGTCCGGCCGCGAGGTTGCGGCGGTAGAAGGCGTTGGAGGCCTCGGCCGTGGAGAAGCCGGCGTACTGCCGCACCGTCCACGGCTGCTGCACGTACATGGTGGAGTAGGGGCCGCGCACGAAGGGCGGCAGGCCCGGCAGCGAGCCCAGGTGCTCCACGCCCTCCAGGTCCTCGCGCGTGTACACCGGCTTGACGGGGATGCCCTCGGGCGTGTCCCACGCCTCGGCGGCGCGCGTGGCCTCGCGGGCCTGACGCAGCTGCTGCTCGCGCGCGGGCGCGGCGGCGTTCGTTTCGGGGGCGTCGAAGTCGATGCCCGAGAAGTCCGGGACGTGCGTGCGCATCAGGCCACTCCAAGCTGTTGGTGCAGCGAGGACAGGAGCGAGAACAGGTCCGCTCCCGCGAAGAGGAAGACGTCCACGCCCGCCGCGCGGAAGGCGGCCTCGTGTTCACCCGGCCGGCCCGCCACGGCCACCGCGCGCGCGCCCTTCGCCTTGAGCGCCGCGGTCAGCGCGGGAATCCATTCGGGGTACAGCGCGTCCGGCCCGGAGATGACGGCCAGCGGCGCGCCCGACGCCGCGAAGCGCTCCGCCGCGTCCGCCACGTCCTTGAAGCCGTGCGCGTCCTCCGGCGCGATGCCGCCCGCGGCGAGCACGTTGGCCGTCCACGTCGAGCGCGCGGTGTGCTCCGCCACCGTGCCCAGGCTCGCCATGAAGGCGCGGGGCCGCGCGCCCGTCGCGGCGAGGTGCCGGTCGCTGGCGTCGCGCAGGGACTCGAAGGGCTCGGCCACGCGCACGGGGCGCAGGGGCAGGGCCGCGCCCGGGGCCGCGCTGTGAGACGGCGCGGGGCGGGGCTCCCGCGACACGGGCGCTTCGCCCAGGTGGGGGAACTCGCTCACGCCGACGATGGGCAGCTTGCGCGTGCGCACGGCCTTGGCGCGCGCCTGGTTCGTCTCCTCGAGCACCCGGGCCACGTCGCCCTCGGTGAGCGCGCGGGCCATGCCACCCACGGACTCGATGCGCCGCAGCTCGGCCCAGGCCGCGCGGGCCAGCTCCTGCGTGAGCTGCTCCAGGTAGTAGCTGCCCCCCGCGGGGTCGGCGACGCGGTTGAGGCTCGACTCGTCGCGCAGGATGAGCTGCGTGTTGCGCGCCAGCCGGCGGGCGGAGTCGTCGGGCGTGCCCAAGGGCTCATCGAAGGGCGCGGTGCTGATGCTGTCCGCGCCGCCCACGACGGCGGCGAAGGACTCCGCGGTGGCGCGGAGGATGTTCACCCAGGGGTCGCGCTGCGTCTTCGTGCTGCTCGCGGTGCGCGCGTGCAGCGCCATGGCCTGGGCCTCCGGCGAACCGCCGCATGCCGCCACGGCCTTGGCCCAGAGCAGCCGGGCGGCGCGCAGCCGGGCAATCTCCGGGAAGAACTGTCCGCCAACGGACAGCGCGAACTGGATGGAGCGCGCCGCCACGTCCGGGGACACGCCCGCGCGCTCCAGGCTCCGCAGGTACGCCACGCCGGTGGCGATGGCCCACGCGAGCTCGTGCACGGCCGTGGCGCCCGCGTCCGCGTAGGCGCGCGTGGACACCAGCAGCACCCTCAGGCCCGGCGCGGCCTCCCGCAGCGAGGTGACGAGCGGCGCGGCCTCGGCCAGCGTCGCGTCGAGGCCCCGGGGCAGCGTGCCCGTGCGCGCCAGGATGCCGAGCGGGTCGACGCCCAGGCTGCCCTTCAGCGCCGAGCGCGCCACGCCAGCCTGGTCGGCCGCGCGCAGGAAGAGGTTCGCGGCGGCGAGCGGCTCCGCCTCGGGCTCCAGGTGGACGTGCGTCGTGTCGAGTGGCGCGTGCGCGAGCAGCCGCCCCATGGCCGCGGCGTCCGGCACGCGGATGCCGTGCGTCTCGCCCAGGTGCAGCCACACGCCCCAGGTGCCGCGCTCCAGGTCCGTGCGAATGGCGTTGGCCGCCTGCGTCACGTCTGGTTCGCTGTACTCCTGGCATGGCATCCACCCACCCTCGGTGAGCCCCAGGGCCTGGGTGCCGCGCAGGTAGGGGGCCACGCCGGGCGGCTCCGTTTGGGCGGAGGCGGCGTCCTGCTGGGTGTAGAGCGGCTGGAGCGACAGGCCGCCCTCCAGCTGGGATTGTAGAACCGAGAAGGGCTTGCCCTTCAGGTCCTTGTCCACGAGCCGGCGCCAGTCATCCACCGATGGGGCCGGGAACTCCGATGCGATTTGGAGAGGCTCTTGAGCCATGCTGCGTCCTCGCGGGCTGGGAGTGGCATGTCCCATAGGCGCAATGGCCCGGCGGAGCAATGGGCTTCAAGGGGCCGCCTCAGTCCTCCGACGGGACGTCCTGGCCCTTGAAGCCCCAGTCCTCCAACACTTTGGCTTCATCCTGCGCGCTCTTTGTCTTCTTGAAGCGGGCGCCGGACACGCCTTTGACGCGCCGCTCACACGCCGCCCAGCTGGCGTGCCGCTTCACGCTGCCGCCCACCTGGCTCAGGTAGGAGTACGCCTTGGCCGAGGCCTCGCGCTGCTCGCGCGTCTTCTCTGGCGGCAGGGACATGTCCTCCGGCAGGTCATGCACCGCCACGCCGTAGCCTTGCAGCGGGCCGGTGTAGAGCTGCGCGTTCCTGCCCTTGGAGAAGGCCACGGCGATGGCGTCCACGCGCTCGTTGCCCGGCACGCCCACGTGGCCCCGCACGTAGAACCACGCGACGGCCGCGGCGTCCCCCTCGTGGTTCTCCTTGCGCTGGGCGAGCAGCGCCATCAGCCGCTTCCAATACACGGCGTTGGCGACCTCGCCGCCCTCGGCCGTCTTCCACCCGCGCCGGCTCCAGCCGAAGGCCCAGCGCGTGGCGCCCTGAATGACATACGTGGAATCCGTATGGATGTGGATGGGGCCCGGGGTGCGCTCCAGGTGGCGCAGCGCCTTGCCCACGGCCGTCAGCTCCATCCGGTTGTTGGTGGTCTCCGGCTCATGGCCACCGAGCTCCGTCACGAGTCCGTCCGGCGTGACGATGAGGGTCCCCCAGCCGCCAGGGCCAGGGTTGCCCGAACAGGCGCCATCCGCGAAGACGAGGGTCGGGTGAAGCGTCATGGCGGCACCCTATTCGGCGGGGCGGACTCTCGCCAGGAACACGCGGGCGGTGGGCGTGCTCAGTGCAGCGCGTCTGGCGGAGGGCCGGGGCGGACGCGCTCCAGGGCCGCGCGGACGGCTTCCTCCGGCTGCGCGCCCGTCAGCAGCAGCACGGGCCCCTCGCCCGCGAGCCGCATGGCGGGGACGCCGCGGATGCCCAGGCGCTGGGCCTCCTCTTCGTCGGCGAGCACGCGCGCGGTGTAGCGGCCCGCCTCCAGGGCGCGCGTCAGGGACTCCGGGTCCAGGCCCACGTCCCGTGCGAGGTCTCCCAGCACGCGCAGGTCGCCAATGTCCTGGCCGTCCTCGAAGAAGGCGCGGAAGAGGGCGCTGTGGAAGGGCGCGAACGCCTCCGCGTCCTTCGCGAACTCCGCCGCTTCGAGGGCCAACCGGCTGCGCGGCTGGAGCGGCGGCTGCTTCAGCGTCACGCCCCGTTGCCCGGCGAGTGGGGAGGCTGCGCGCGTCCATGCCGCCCGGTCCGGGGATTCTGTCGAAGCGCGCACCCGCACGGGCGTGGGACTCAATTCGAACGCCCGCCAGTGGATGTCCAGGTGGGGGCCCAGCGCGGCGTGGAGCTGCTCGATGATGGGCAGCTCGAGGTAGCAGAAGGGGCAGACGTAATCGCTCCAGACGTCGAGGCGGACCGGGGTGTCCGGGTGGGTCATGGGCGAGGCTCCTTGAAGTCCCGAAGGAACGTCCACCGACGTTGAACATCCCCTCACGCCGAGGGAAGCCGCCGCCCGGGAGCCCTCGTGCGCCTGCCAGGCGTTCAGGCCCGACGCCGCGTGCGCGGAGCCGCCGAGTCGCGTTGACGCGAGGCGACATGCGAGGCCCGTCCCCTGGAATGAACACGACCGCTCCGCGCGCGTGGGCACGGAGCGGTCCTGGATTCACGGCGTCTCAGTAGACGAAGGTGACGGGCGCGCTCACCTGCGTGTTGTTGTCGTAGATGAGCTCCGGCGCGAACCGGTTGAGGTTCGCGATGGCGCCCACGTAGTAGGTGCCCGTCCCGCCGCCGCCGTGCGCCAGGGTGGACAGCGTCTGGCACTGGCCGGGCGGAATCGGGTCGGTGAAGAGCGCGCGGAGGGGGGCGTCCCCGGGCTGGCCCGGTCCGGTGGGCGGTTGGATGAAGGTGTCCTGGGACAGGAACAGCTCCACGGGGGTGCCGCCGGTCTGGTTGCCCTGGTTGCAGACCTCGAGGGTGACGGCGATGGGGGCGCCCAGCGTGAGGGTGGCGGGGGCCGTCACCGTCTTCACGATGAAGTCAGGGCCGTTCCCCACGCCCAGGCGAGGGCCGGTGTGGACGTTGTTGTCCTCGAACAGCTCGGGCACGTGGTTCGGTGCGTCCGCGACGGCGCCGAGGTACTTCGCGCCGGGCGTGACACCAAACGTGTTGCCAGCGACTGTCACCACCTGGCAGTCACCCGGTCCCAGGAGGTTCGAGTAGACGCGGCCCACATGGACATCCGCGCCGGGCGTGATGTCGGCGTCCGAGGACACATACAGGTCGACGGACGCGTCAGCGGCGGTGGTGCCCTGATTGCAGACCTCGACGTCGGCGGACAGCGGCTGGCCGGGCTGGAGGCTGGCGGGGCCCGTGATGGCCCGGATGACCAGGTCCGGGCGCATGCCCACGCCGACGCGGTGTCCCACGCGGACGTTGTTGTCCTCGACGAGCTCGTTCACCACCGCGGACGGGTCCACCTGGGCGTTGAGCGCATAGGTCCCGTCCACGAGCATGGGCGGGGTGCCCGCGACGAACACTGTCTCACACGCATCGGCCGCCAGCGGACTCACGTTCGCGGCGCCGACGCTCGCGCCCGCTCCCGCGCTGCTCGCGAGGGAGAGCGCCACCTGCGTCCCGCCGGCCGCCGAGGTGCCCTGATTGCACACCTCCACGGTCGCGCTGAGCGGCTGTCCCATCGCGTGGCTCACCGGGCCGTTGATGGCCGTCACGACGAGGTCCGGGCCCACGCCGATGCCGAAGCGTGGGCTCAGCCCGGTGTTGTTGTCCAAGCGGAGCTCGCCGGCGGCATCACCCACGGGGTTCACGATGGCGCCCAGCCGGTAGGCGCCGGGGGCGACACCGGGCGGTGTGTGCAGGAAGGACAGCGACTTGCACGCGCCGGGTTCGAGCGTGCCCGACGGCTGCATTCCCATCCACACGTCCGCGAAGGGGCTGGGCGGCATCTGCGGCGTCACGAGGTCATCCGCCGTCAGGTAGAGCTCCACCGGCGCGCTGCCAGGCGTCGTGCCCTGGTTGCAGACCTGGACGCTGCTGCTGAGCGCCTGTCCGGGAAGGGCGCTGTCCGGGCCCGTGACGGAGGTGACGACGAAGTCCGGCCGGGAGCCCACGCCGATGCGCGTGGCCGTATGGGTGTTGTTGATTTCGACGAGCTCGGCCACGGCCTGCGCCGGGTCCACGATGGCGCCCAGGTGGTAGGCGCCTTCCCGCTGGACCGCGGCGGAGACCGTGAGGGTCTCCGTCCCGCACTGGCCGGGGGCCAGCGTGCCCAGGGGCCGCGCGCCGAGCAGGACGTCGGAGGCGGGCGTGAGCGGGACCTCCGGGGTGATGACCCCGTCCGCGGACAGGTAGAGCGCGACGTTGGGCGCGCCCGGCTCCGTACCGGGATTGCACACCGTGACGCTCGCGGGGAAGGACTGTCCCGACGTGACGCTGGTGGGGCCCGTGACCGACGTCACCACGAAATCGGGCCGGGCTCCGATGCCGATGGGGGCGCTGCCCCGCGTGTTGTCTTGCAAGTTCGGTTCGAACGCGTTGCTGGGCCGCGCGATGGCGCCCAGGAAGTAGGTCCCCTGCACGCTGACGGAGGCATGGGCGTGCACTGTCTCTGTATGGCATTGGCCGGGTGCCAGGGAGGGCGTGCCGAACTGCGCCAGGCGTTGGTCGGAGGCGGGCGTGGGCGGGGTGTCCGGGGTGATGACCGTGTCCGCGGACAGGAAGAGCGAGACGAGCGTCGTCTCCGTCGCCGTGCCCCGGTTGCAGACCGTCACCACCGCCGGAAGGAAGTCACCTGAACGGACGCTCGCGGGCCCCGACACGGCCGTCACCGCGAAGTCGGCTTGAGGGTAGGTGGGTTGCTGCACGGATTGCGTTTGTGTTTGCGCCGCGGCGGGGGGCAGGGCCGCGGCTTCCGGGGGCGGTGGGGGGCCCGCGGGGGGCTCGTTGCAAGCCGCGACCGTCAATAGCGTCACGATTCCCGTGGCATAGGGGACACGTCTCTTGTGTGGCTGCATGTGTCGGTTTCCTCGTACGAGAGCCTCCGGCCAGCTCCTCGCGAGAGCCCCGACAGACGGGGTGATGCACGCCGTATTCAAATGCAATTGAATGATTTCTGGGCGGACGGATGCCGCCCCTGCGCCGGGGCCCGCTCTTCAACGGACCGACAGCTCCTCGAGCAGGGACGCCATCAGCGCGGGCACGGTCCGGTGGCGCAGGTTGGGCGTGGCCTGTCCGGCCCACAGGGACACGAGGTCCGTGCGGCCCGCCTTGACCGCGGCGGGCTTGAGCTTGGAGAGGAACCAGCTCTGGATGGGAAAGGGCGGGAGCTCACCCACCCGTGAGGCCATCTCCTCGGTCCACCGGTTGGTCATGCCCCGCGCGAGCCGTCCCGTGAAGGCACGCGTCAAGGTGGTGTTCCGTGCGCGGTCGCTGAAGAGCAGCTCGCGGTGGGCGTCTGTCGTCCCGGATTCCTCGCAGGCGAGGAACGCCGTGCCCAGTTGCGCGGCCTGGGCTCCCAGGGTGAGCACGGCGCGGATGCCCCGGCCATCCGCGAGTCCCCCCGCCGCGATGACGGGCGCCTTCACCCGGTCCGCGACGAGCGGCGTGAGGGCCATGGTCCCCATCAGCGAGTCTTCCGCGCGCGCGAGGAAGGAGGGCCGGTGGCCACCGGCCTCGAAGCCCGTGGCCACGATGAGGTCGACTCCGGCCGCGTCCAGGGCCTCGGCCTCGGCGAGCGTGGTGGCCGCGCCCGAGGTGACGATGCCCCTGCGCCGGCACTCGGCCAGCACGGCCGCGGGGGGCACGCCGAACACGAAGCTGAAGACAGGCGGGCGGGCCTCGAGCAGCGCCTCCACCTGGTCCTCGAAGCGGTGGTGATAGCGCTCGGGCGGCCTGGGCTTGTCGACGCCGAGCTCCCGGTAGTAGGGCTCGAAGCCGCGGTAGACGCGCTCGAAGTCCTCGGGGCTGAGTGCGCCCGCGTCGTGGTCGGAGACCCAGAGGTTCAGCGCGAAGGGCTTGTCCGTCTGCGCGCGAATCCGGTCCGCCACGCGGCCGATTTCGTCGGGAGGAAGCTGATAGGCGCCGTACGAGCCCAGCCCTCCGAGGTTCGAGACGGCGGCCGTGAGGCGCTCTGTCGAGAGCCCACCACCGAAGGGCCCTTGGATGATGGGATGACGGATGCCCAACTTCTGAAGGGCTTCACGGGAGGACGGCTGGCGCATCGGGTGGCTCCTCGTTTCCGGATGGGAAAAAAGGATAACGAGGGCTGCCTCACGCCGTGAGGGAATCGACAGCCGGCGCGAAGGGCCTGCGCTGTCATCGTCTCGGGAGGAGGGGGGGACGGGCGTGATTCCCGCTCCGTGGCGGGGTTCGCACCTCGGCACCGGCTGGCAACGCCGCGAGGCGTGGCCACGGTTGGTGTCGGAGGCGTGATGCGCCCTCCGGGACGAAAGGGGTCAGTCATGAAGCTCAAGGTGATGGGGATGATTGCCGGTCTGGCTTGGGGTGGCGTTGCACTGGCTCAGGGGACGCAAGACTCCACGATGCCGCAGGAGCCACCGATGCAGGATCCTTCCATGCCGCAGGACCCGGCGGGCACGCAGCCGCCCACCAGCGGCTCCGAGATGTCGGGCGGCATGGGCGGCAGCCAGATGCAGGGCCAGCAGGAGCTGAGTGGCTCCATCGTGGCCGTCAAGCGCGACAAGCTCTACATCAAGGACGAGAACGGCGCGGTGGTCCCCGTGGGCGTGACGCACGCCACGCGAATCGACGGGAAGACCATCGAGAAGCACCGGGACATCAACAGCCACCTGCGCCGCGAAATCAAGGAAGGCGACCAGGTCCGGACGCGCTTCAACGTGGAGAAGACGACCGAGAACATGGCGTCCTCCGTCGAGAAGATGAACAAGTAGTCCACGCGATGTGGGCGGTCGCGGTCGGGGTCGCGATGGGGCACGCCCATCGCGGCCCGGGCCGCTTTTTCGTCGAGGCTCGCGCGAGGCCAGGGCCCGGGTTTCGTCTATCGTGCCGCGATGGGCGGCATGCGGAAGATTCGGGTCGGCATCATCGGAGCGAGCTCAGAGGGTGGCTGGGCGCTGTATGGGCACCTGCCCGCGCTCAAGGCGTTGCCGCGGTTCGAGGTGACGGCCGTGTGCGCCACGGTGCGGGAGCACGCGGAAGAGGTCGCCCGCCGTCATGGCGTGCCGCATGTCTTCGAGCGCGCGAACGCGCTGGTGTCGCATCCGGACGTGGATCTGGTGGTCGTCGCGGTGAAGGCGCCCGACCACGCGGCGCTCGTGCGCGCGGCCATCTCCGCGGGCAAGGATGTCTTCTGCGAGTGGCCCTTGGGGACGTCGACGTCGCAGGCCGCCGCGCTCACGAAGCTGGCGGACGCGGCGAAGGTCCGGACCGTGGTGGGCCTGCAGCGGCGGTTGTCACCGGGCGTGCGCTATTTGAAGGACTTGCTGACGGAAGGCTTCGTGGGGACGCTGCGCTCCGTGACGTTGCATGCGGCGGTCCCCATGATGGGCTCACGCTACAGGGCTCGAGAGACCTATGCTGCGGATGTGAAGAACGGGGCGAGCATGTTCACCGTCTTCGCGGCGCACTTCCTGGACACGGTGCTCTCCGCGGTCGGGCCGCTGCGAGACGTGTCCGGTGTCATCGCGCGCCAGTTCGAGGAGGCGACGGTCATCGAGACGGAGGACCCCCTCCCGGTGACCTCGCCTGACCAGGTCCTCGTTCAGGGGACGCTGGAGCGCGGCGCGGTGCTCTCCTCGCACTTCGAGACGGGCAAGCGCAGCGGCGGCGGCATCTTCTTCCACTTCACGGGCACCGAAGGCGACCTGCTCATGTCCGAGCACCTTCAGCTCTCCGGCACTCAGGGGGAGGACCAGTCGTTCGAGCCGCTGCCTGCTCCCGAGCGCTACGCGTGGTTGCCTCGGGGGGAGCTGAGCCCGGACGCTTACGACGTAGGGCATCTGTATGCGGCGTATGCGCGCGACGTGGATGAGGGGACGCGGCTGGCGCCTGACTTCCATGAGGCGTTGAAGCTGCACCGGTTGCTGGATGCCATCGGGCGCGCGTCCTCGATGGGACAGCGGCAGCCGGTGACGGAAGCGCTCTAGGCGGGCCGGGCGGCTTCCGCCTCGATGAGGCTGGCCAGCAAGGTGCGGTGGCACACCTGTTCGAGGATGCAGTCCTTCGAGCAGAGGAGCGTCACCGTCTCACCTCGCTTCACGCGGTTCGCGAGCTCGGTGATGGCTTCCTGCTGAGACGCCATCTCCTGGAGGTACCGCTCGCGGTAGGCGTCCAGCGTGATGGGCGTGCGCCCCTTTCCATAGAACGCGTCGAAGAGCTCCGGGCTCGGGGCGAGGTGGCTCTGCCACGTGTCCCAGGTCTCCTGGGCCTTGGGCAGGCCTCGGGGCCGGTAGCGGCACACCAGCACACGGTATCCGTCATCGTGCTCGGTAGGCACACACCAGCGCTTGGTTTTGAGAGGCATTGCCTGGCAACCCTGAATGGCAGGGAGGGTATTCCATTGTAGGTGGACAGGATTTCTTACTGGTACCGATCGTGGCTTTGCCCCGTGGGCCCAGGTGGATGTCCGCAAGTGCTTGGAAATGCTGGGCTTGGGATGCACGTGGCGCGCGGCACGCGCCCTGCTATGGGGTCAGGCAGCAGCGAAACGGGGCAGCAGGGCGGCGGGCAGGACGGGGCGGTACGGGGCAGCAAGGGCGGCGGGTAGGACGGGGCGGTACGGGGCAGCAAAGGGCGGCGGGTAGGACGGGGCAGCAAAGGCAGGACGGGGCAGGGGCAGGACG
>BNCN01000010.1 GCA_014656495.1 Comamonas sp. KCTC 72670 | reverse complement strand
GAGCGCGGTGTCATCAAGGTCGGCGAGGAAGTGGAAGTCGTCGGTCTGCGTCCGACGCAGAAGACGGTCGTCACGGGCGTGGAGATGTTCCGCAAGCTGCTGGATCAGGGCATGGCGGGCGACAACATCGGCGCGCTGGTGCGTGGTCTGAAGCGCGAGGACATGGAGCGCGGTCAGGTGCTGGCGAAGCCGGGCAGCATCACCCCGCACACCAAGTTCAAGGCGCAGATCTACGTCCTGTCGAAGGAAGAGGGCGGCCGTCACACCCCGTTCTTCAAGGGTTACCGTCCGCAGTTCTACTTCCGCACCACGGACGTGACGGGCTCGGTGAAGCTGCCGGACAACGTCGAAATGGTGATGCCGGGCGACAACATCGCGATCGAGGTGGAGCTCATCACCCCGGTGGCCATGGAGAAGGAGCTGCGCTTCGCCGTTCGCGAGGGTGGCCGCACGGTCGGCGCCGGCGTCGTGGCGGAAGTCGTCGAGTAGTGTCGGGCTGGCCGTAAGGCCGCCGGGCACACTGTCCCGATTTCTTCGAGGGGAGGGCTGCGTTGTTGTAGCCTTCCCTTCTCGTATCTGGTGAGGTAGGTCATGCCGAAGGGCAATCGTTCCATCATTTCGCTCGAGTGCACCATCTGCAAAGAGCGGAACTACACGACCACGAAGAACAAGCGGAAGAGCCAGGACAAGCTCGAGCTGAGCAAGTTCTGCCCTCGGTGCCGCAAGCACCAGGACCACAAAGAAGGCAAGGTCTAGGTCGGGTAGTTCAGAGAAGGTTTTAGGCCAGTAGCTCCAACGGTAGAGCAGCGGTCTCCAAATCCGCGTGTTGGGGGTTCGAATCCCTCCTGGCCTGCCAACTCTCAGTAGTCGCGGGGCCCCCGGTACCAGGTGGTGCCGGGGGTTCCTGTGTTTCCGCAGTCCCGCGAATTCGCATCCGCAGTACCTCGTGAGGCACCATGGCGACGGCATCAGAGGCCAGCCAGCAGGCTAACCGCTCGGCGATGGATCCGAAGCGGCTCGTGGTCATCTTCTACCTTCTCGCCGGCATCGTCCTGGCCCTCTTCCTGGAGCGCCTGCTCGGGCTGCTGTGGGGCCGCTTCAGCTGGAGCGACCCGGTCCTCATCGAGGGCCTGGACTGGAAGGTGTCCACGCTGGTGAGCTACGCGCTGGCCGTGGGCCTGGCGCTGGGCGCGTACTTCCACCCGCGTACCCACGCGCTGTCCATCGATGTGGCTTCGGAGTTGATGAAGGTCACCTGGCCGACCTGGTCGGAGACCAAGGCGTCGACCATGGCCGTCGTGGTGGCCTCGCTGGTCGCCGCGGTCATCCTCTTCTGCATCGACACCGCCGCCTACAACCTGATGGTGGAGTGGCTGCCGGCCGTGTGGGGGAAGCTGTAATGGCGATGAAATGGTACGTGGTCCACACCTACTCGAACTTCGAGAACCAGGCGAAGAAGAGCCTGGAAGAGAAGGTCCGCCTGGAGGGCCTTCAGGACCAGTTCGGTGAAATCCTGATCCCCATGGAGCAGGTCGTCGAGATGGTGAAGGGCGAGAAGAAGACGTCTCGCCGCAAGTTCTTCCCCGGCTACATCTTCGTGCAGATGGAGCTGAACGACCGCACGCTCCACCTGGTGAAGAACACGCCGAAGATCACCGGCTTCCCGGGGACCGCGCAGAACCAGAATCCGCTCCCCATCTCCGACCAGGAGGTGGCGCGCCTGACCTCGCAGATCTCCGAGGGCACGCTCAAGCCGAAGCCCAAGGTGCAGTTCGACGACGGCGACACGGTGCGCGTCATCGACGGTCCGTTCGCGAACTTCAACGGCACCGTGGAAGAGGTCAACGCGGAGAAGGGCCGGGTGAAGGTGCTCGTGAGCATCTTCGGCCGTGCGACCCCCGTGGAGCTGGACTTCATGCAGGTGGAGAAGACCACCGGCTAGTTGATGTGGCGCCGTGCACCCCTGTATGGAGTGCGCGGCGTTCGCATTTCCGGTCCCTTGTGGGGGCCGGACTCATGGGTGGGAGGGCTTCCCCGTCTGGTAGCCCGCTCGCACCACCCACTCGAAAGGCAGTTGTCGTTCGATGAAGAAGATCACAGGTCAGGTCAAGCTGCAGATTCCCGCCGGCAAGGCGAACCCCGCTCCGCCGATCGGCCCCGCGCTCGGTCAGCAGGGCGTGAACATCATGGAGTTCTGCAAGCAGTTCAACGCGAAGACCCAGGCGGAGGCCAAGGAAGGGCTCATCATCCCGGTGGTCATCACCGTGTATGCGGACCGCTCCTTCACCTTCATCCTGAAGACCCCGCCCGCCGCCGTCCTCATCAAGAAGGCCGCCGGTCTGCACACCGAGAAGAAGAAGGGCTCGGGCGCGAAGAAGCCGGGCAAGGAGAAGGTCGGGCAGATCACCCGCGCTCAGCTCGAGGAAATCGCGAAGAAGAAGATTCAGGACACCACCGCTGCGTCGATCGAAGCCTGCATGAACACCATTGCCGGCACCGCGCGCTCCATGGGCATCGACGTCGTCGGCTAAGCCGCCGCGCACCCACTCACGACAAGGATTTCTGTCATGGCTAAGACTGGGAAGAAGTTTCGTGCGGCCGTTGCTCTGGTGGACCGCGACAAGCGCTACGCCGTCAGCGAGGGCTTTCAGCTCCTGAAGAAGACGGTGGAGGCCCGCGCCACCAAGTACGACCAGACGGTCGACGTCTCCATCAACCTGGGCGTGGACCCGAAGCACGCGGACCAGATGGTCCGTGGCGCCGTGGTGCTCCCGCATGGTACCGGCGCCACCGTGCGCGTGGCCGTGTTCGCCAAGGGCGAGAAGGCCACCGACGCGACCAACGCCGGCGCGGACGTGGTGGGCGCCGAGGACCTGCAGAAGCGCATCGAGGAGGGCTTCCTCGACTTCGACACCGTCATCGCGACCCCGGACATGATGGGTGTCGTCGGTCGCCTCGGTAAGGTGCTCGGTCCCCGCGGCCTGATGCCGAACCCGAAGGTCGGCACGGTGACCATGGACGTCGCCAAGGCCATCCGCGACGCCAAGGGTGGTAAGGTCGACTTCCGCGCCGAGAAGGCCGGTATCGTCCACGCCAAGCTGGGCAAGTCCTCCTTCGAGGTCGAGAAGCTCGAGGCGAACTTCAACGCGCTGGTCGACTTGGTGATGAAGCTGAAGCCGTCCGCGGCGAAGGGCGTCTACCTCCAGGGTATCGCCATCTCGTCCTCCATGGGCCCGGGCATCAAGCTCGACACCACGGAGATCAAGGCGCGCCACGGCTAGTCGTTCCGGCGGGCGGACGGGGAGGCTGACCCTGGCCACGAGGTCAGGGTTGTCACCTGTCTGACGTCTCAGGTTCGAAAGTTCTGGATCTTTGCTGAAGCCGGGGGTATAGGCCCCCGGCTTTTGCAATTGGGGCGCCACGCCGTGAGGCGCGGTGTCCCGACACCTGGTTCATGACAGCAGGGACCTGGGGTGAAGAAGGTGGATGTTCCGTTGGCAACCGGGCAACCGGTCGGACGGCACCTTCAGCCCCTGGTTCAAACGGCCGAAAGGCCAGCCCTGCCGAGACTGGAGGTGCGGTGTGGTGCCTCTCGAGGCTCCTCTCGCTCTGCCACTTTGGCCCAGGCATCACGCCCGTCCTGAAAAGGCGGGCCCAGTAAGGAGGTGAGTCAAAGTGCTGAAGAGCGAGAAGGAAGAGATGATCAAGGAGCTCCACGAGAAGTTCTCGAGGACGACCTCCGCCGTTGTCGCCGAGTTCACCAAGGTGGACGTGGAGACGGTGACGAAGCTCCGCAAGAAGTTCCGCGAGGGCGGCGTCGAGTACAAGGTCATCAAGAACACGCTGGCGCGCCGTGCCGCGCAGGGCACGTCCGTGTCGGTCATCGCTGATGACTTCACGGGCCCCGTGGCCCTGTGCATCAGCTACGGCGATGTGGTGGCTCCCGCGAAGATCCTGGTCGAGTTCTCGAAGGACATCGAGGACAAGATCAAGATTCGCACTGCCGTTGTCGAAGGCCGCAAGGTCGACGTCGCCGGCGTGAAGGCCCTGGCCAAGCTGCCGGGTCTGCCCGAGCTTCGCGCGCAGCTGCTGGGTGTCATCAGCGAGCCCGCGAGCAAGCTGGTTCGGACCATCGCGGCTCCGGGTTCGCAGCTCGCCCGGGTCATCCAGGCCAACGCGGACAAGGCGCAGGGTTAGTTTTCCCTCATCTGTTCGAGAAGTTTTTCTACCGCAACCTCTCCGGCCGGAACTCTCCAAAGGGGAGTGGGCCGTTAGTCGAAACCAGAAGGACACATTTCAATGGCTGACCTGAACGCGATTGTTGACCAGCTCTCCACCCTGACCGTCCTCGAGGCGGCCGAGCTCGTGAAGCAGCTCGAGACCAAGTGGGGCGTCTCCGCCGCCGCCGTGGCCGTTGCCGCGGGCCCGGCCGCCGCCGCCGCTCCTGTCGAGGAGAAGACGGAGTTCACGGTTGTCCTGGCGAACGCCGGCGGCAACAAGATCAACGTCATCAAGGAGATCCGCGCGATCACCGGCCTGGGCCTGAAGGAGGCCAAGGACCTGGTCGAGGGCGCTCCGAAGAACGTCAAGGAAGGCGTTAACAAGGACGACGCCAAGAAGATCAAGGACCAGCTCACCGCGGCTGGTGCGACCGTCGAGATCAAGTAGTTTCTACAGGGGCTGCCCGGTTTTCCGGGAAATTTCGGGCAGCCTCCTGACCGGATGTGCAGGCCGGCGCTCCCTGAGTGGGGGCGTCGGCTTTGCCCATTTGTCCGTTGCAAATTTCCCGGCGCCGCCGCGCGTTATTGAAGTTTGCCCGCCCGAGCAGTCGTCCCCGGAGCCAGAATGCCGACGCAGATCCAGAACAATTTCCGCGTGCGGAAGACCTTCGCGAAGATCGCGAAGATCATCGACATTCCCAACCTTATCAACATCCAGAAGCAGTCCTACGAGAAGTTCCTTCAGGCCGACATCGCTCCCGACAAGCGCGAGGACCTGGGACTTCAGGGCGTCTTCAAGTCGGTCTTCCCCATCCGCGACTTCAACGAGACGTCTTCGCTGGAGTTCGTCAGCTATCACCTGGAGCGTCCGAAGTACGACGTCGATGAGTGCCACCAGCGTGGCATGACCTATTCGGCGCCCATCAAGGTCGTCGTCCGCCTGGTCGTGTGGGACAAGGACGAGGAGACGGGTGCCCAGTCCATCCGTGACGTGAAGGAGCAGGAGGTCTACTTCGGGGAAATCCCGTTGATGACCCAGAACGGTACCTTCATCATCAACGGTACCGAGCGCGTCGTCGTCAGCCAGTTGCACCGCAGCCCGGGCGCCTTCTTCGACCACGACAAGGGCAAGAGCCACTCGTCTGGCAAGCTGCTCTACAACGCCCGCATCATCCCGTACCGCGGTTCGTGGATCGACTTCGAGTTCGACCACAAGGACCTGCTGTACGTGCGCATCGACCGCCGCCGCAAGCTGCCGGCCACGGTGCTCATCCGCGCGCTCGGCGCCGTCCCGGACACCGCGAAGAAGAACCCGCTGGAGTTCAAGGGCTCGCCCGAGGAGATCCTCAACTACTACTACGCGACGGAGACCATCTACCTCCAGAGCGCCGAGGAGTTCGAGAAGAGCGTCGAGCTCGAGCTGCTGCCCGGTCAGCGCGCCACGCGCGACATCAAGACCAAGACGGGCGAGCTGATCGTCAAGAAGAACCGCAAGTTCACCCGCGCCGCCATCAAGAAGCTCGAAGCGGCGAAGATGAAGACGCTCCCCATCGACGCGGATGAGCTCTTCACCAAGGTGTCCGCCTACGACGTCGTCGAGGAGACGAACGGCGTGGTGCTCCTCGAGTGCAACGAGGAGGTCACCCAGGAGAAGGTCGACGAGCTCCTGAAGCACGGCATCAAGGAGTTCAAGGTTCTCTTCATCGACAACCTCAACGTGGGTCCCTACCTGCGTGAGACGATGATGCTGGACAAGCTCGAGACCCCCGAGCAGTCCATCATGGAGATCTACCGCCGCCTGCGCCCTGGCGATCCGCCGACGCCGGAGACGGCCATCAACCTGTTCACCAACCTGTTCTTCAACCCGGAGCGTTACGACCTCTCCAAGGTCGGCCGCCTCAAGCTGAACTTCAAGTTCGGCCTCGAGGAGCCGCTCGACGGGCAGATCCTCACCAAGCGCGACATCCTCGAGGTGATCCGCTACCTGATCGATCTGAAGAACGGCAAGGGGACCATCGACGACATCGACCACCTGGGCAACCGCCGCGTCCGCGCGGTGGGCGAGCTGCTGGAGAACCAGTACCGCATCGGCTTGGTGCGCATGGAGCGGGCGATCAAGGAGCGCATGAGCCTCCAGGAGATCGAGACGCTCATGCCTCACGATCTCATCAACGCCAAGCCCGTCACGGCGGTCATCAAGGAGTTCTTCGGGTCCAGCCAGCTGTCGCAGTTCATGGACCAGACGAACCCGCTGTCCGAGGTCACGCACAAGCGGCGCCTGTCGGCCCTCGGGCCCGGCGGTCTGACCCGCGAGCGCGCCGGCTTCGAGGTGCGCGACGTGCACCCGACGCACTACGGCCGCATCTGCCCCATCGAGACGCCGGAAGGTCCGAACATCGGCCTCATCGCGTCGCTGTCCACCTACGCGCGCGTCAACGAGTTCGGCTTCGTCGAGACGCCGTACCGCAAGGTCGAGGCGGGCGTGGTGACGACGGACGTGGCCTTCTACTCCGCGCTCGAGGAGGAGAAGCACACCATCGCCCAGGCGAACGCGGAGACGGACAAGAAGGGCAAGTTCGCCAACGCGCTGGTGTCCAGCCGCCGCGGCGGTGAGTTCGTCCAGGCTCGCGCCGAGGACGTGGACCTGATGGACGTGTCCCCGAACCAGCTGGTGTCGGTGGCCGCGTCGCTCATCCCGTTCCTGGAGAACGACGACGCCAACCGCGCGCTCATGGGCTCCAACATGCAGCGCCAGGCCGTTCCGCTGCTGCGGACGGCGGCTCCGCTCGTGGGCACCGGCATCGAGGCGATCGTCGCCCGCGACTCCGGCGTCACCTGCGTGGCCCGGCGCGACGGCATCGTGGAGAGCGTGGACGCCGGCCGCATCGTGGTGAAGGCGGACGTGCCCGACGCGCTCAGCGACGTCACGAGCGAAGTCGACATCTACAACCTGCTCAAGTACCAGCGCTCCAACCAGAACACCTGCCTCAACCAGAAGCCCATCATCAGCAAGGGCGACCGGGTGAAGAAGGGTGATGTCATCGCGGACGGCCCGGCCACCGAGACGGGCGAGCTGGCGCTGGGGCAGAACGTGGTCGTCGCGTTCATGCCGTGGCAGGGCTACAACTTCGAGGACTCCATCCTCATCAGCGAGCGCATCCTCAAGGACGACGTCTACACGTCGATCCACATCGAGGAGTTCGAGTGCATCGCGCGCGACACCAAGCTGGGCAAGGAGGAGATCACCCGCGACATCCCGAACGTGGGTGAGGAGGCCCTCAAGGACCTGGACGAGAGCGGCATCATCCGCATCGGCGCCGAGGTGAAGCCCGGCGACGTGCTGGTGGGCAAGATCACGCCGAAGGGCGAGACCCAGCTCTCCCCCGAAGAGAAGCTGCTGCGCGCCATCTTCGGTGAGAAGGCCGGCGACGTGCGTGACAGCTCGCTCCGCGTCCCGCCGGGCGTGGTGGGCACCGTCATCAACGCCAAGGTGTTCAGCCGCAAGGGCGTGGAGAAGGACGAGCGCGCCAAGCAGATCGAGTCCATGGAGGAGGCGAAGCTCCTCAAGGACCAGAACGACGAGATCAAGGTCCTCCAGGACAGCGCCTTCGGCCGCATCCGCGGCCTGGTCCGCACCAAGGAGGTCCAGGGCAAGCTCGTGGACGACAAGGGGAAGATCCTCCTGAAGAAGGGGGACATCCTCGACGACGAGCTGCTGTCCACGGTGCCCTACAAGTACTGGGGCGAGATCTCCGTCGGCGACCCGCTGGACTCCCGCCTGCGCGACATCCTCCGCAACCTGGAGGAGACGAAGGAGGCCGTGAAGCTGGCCTTCGGCGAGAAGATCGCCCGCATCAAGAAGGGCGACGAGCTGCCGCCGGGCGTCATCAAGATGGTGAAGGTGTACGTCGCCATCAAGCGCAAGCTGGCCGTGGGCGACAAGATGGCCGGCCGCCACGGAAACAAGGGCGTCGTGTCCCGCATCCTCCCCGAGGAGGACATGCCGTACCTGGAGGACGGGCGTCCGGTGGACATCGTCCTCAACCCGCTGGGCGTGCCCTCGCGCATGAACATCGGGCAGATCCTCGAGACGCACCTGGGCTGGGCCGCCAAGGGCACCGGCGAAGCGCTGCAGCGCTACGTCGAGTCCAACTGGAGCTCGGACGCCATCAAGGAGCGCCTCAAGGTCATCTACAGCGACCCGGCGTTCGGTGAGTTCCTCGACAAGCTCAGCGACGAGGAGATCAAGCAGCTCTGCCGCCGCTCCAAGAAGGGCATCCACGTCGCCACGCCCGTCTTCGACGGCGCGCACGAGACAGAGATCCACTCCCTCCTGGACGAGGGCCACCTGCCTCGCACGGGCCAGATGGTGCTCTTCGACGGGCGCACCGGTGAGCCGTTCGACCAGAACGTCACCGTGGGCGTCATGTACATGCTGAAGCTGCACCACCTGGTGGACGAGAAGATCCACGCCCGCTCCATCGGGCCCTACTCGCTCGTGACGCAGCAGCCCCTGGGCGGCAAGGCGCAGTTCGGCGGTCAGCGTCTGGGCGAGATGGAAGTCTGGGCGATGGAGGCCTACGGCGCGGCGTACACGCTGCAGGAGTTCCTCACCGTCAAGTCGGACGACGTGGTGGGCCGCACGCGCATGTACGAGGCCATCGTCAAGGGCGACAACGTCCTCGAGAGCGGCCTGCCCGAGTCGTTCAACGTGCTCCTCAAGGAGCTCCAGTCGCTCGCGCTCGACGTGGAGCTGCTGGAGAGCGCTCCCCCGGAGCGGCAGCGCAGCTTCGGTGGCGACTTCCTCGGCGGCGGTGACGGCGAGGAGCGCAAGACGGGAACCGAGGCCTGATTGCACGGAGCGCCCGCCTGACCGGCCGCCCGCCGTCCCTGAAAAGGGTCGGGCGCGGCCGGGTCGGGGCGGGGGCCCGAATCAGCTGGCGGCCCCTCTCGTGAGAGGGGGGCGCCCAACGAGATTTCGGAGGCAACGTGAAGGACATTTTCAACTTCTTCGAGAAGCCGAAGGACCCGCTGTCGTTCAACGCCATCCGCATCGCCCTGGCGTCGCCCGACAAGATCCGCCAGTGGTCCCATGGCGAGGTGAAGAAGCCGGAGACGATCAACTACCGCACGTTCAAGCCGGAGCGGGACGGGCTCTTCTGCGCCCGCATCTTCGGACCGGTGAAGGACTACGAGTGCAACTGCGGCAAGTACAAGCGCATGAAGCACCGCGGCGTGGTGTGCGAGAAGTGCGGCGTCGAGGTCATCCAGTCGAAGGTCCGCCGTGAGCGCCTGGGTCACATCACCCTGGCCACGCCGGTGGCCCACATCTGGTTCCTCAAGTCGCTGCCGAGCCGCATCGGCAACCTGCTCGACATCACGCTGAAGGAGCTGGAGAAGGTCCTCTACTGCGAGAGCTACATCGTCCTCGATCCGAAGGCGACGCCGCTGCAGAAGGGCGAGCTCATCAGCGAGGACAAGATGCACCGGCTCTACCAGGAGCACGGTGAGGACTCGTTCACCACGGGCATGGGCGGCGAGGCCGTCCGCGAGATGCTCAAGTCGCTGGACGTGGACAAGCTGTCCGAAGAGCTGCGCAAGGACATGCGCGAGACCACCAGCGAGGCGAAGCGGAAGAAGTACGCCAAGCGCCTGAAGGTGGCCGAGGCGTTCCGCGTCTCCGGCAACAAGCCGGAGTGGATGATGCTGGACGTGATTCCGGTGATTCCGCCGGACCTGCGCCCGCTCGTTCCGCTCGACGGTGGCCGCTTCGCGACCTCCGACCTGAACGACCTGTACCGCCGCGTCATCAACCGCAACAACCGTCTGAAGCGCCTGCAGGAGCTCAACGCTCCGGACATCATCATCCGCAACGAGAAGCGGATGCTGCAGGAGGCCGTGGACGCGCTGTTCGACAACGGCCGCCGCGGCAAGACGATCACGGGCCCCAACAAGCGCCCGCTGAAGTCGCTGTCCGACATGCTCAAGGGCAAGCAGGGCCGGTTCCGCCAGAACCTGCTCGGCAAGCGCGTGGACTACTCGGGCCGCTCCGTCATCGTCGTGGGTCCCGAGCTGCGCCTGCACCAGTGCGGCCTGCCCAAGATCATGGCGCTCGAGCTCTTCAAGCCGTTCATCTACAACAAGCTCGAAGAGAAGGGTTACGTCACCACCATCAAGTCCGCGAAGAAGATGGTGGAGAAGGAGCGTCCCGAGGTCTGGGACATCCTCGAGGACGTCATCCGCGAGCACCCGGTGCTCCTCAACCGCGCGCCCACGCTGCACCGCCTGGGCATGCAGGCCTTCGAGCCCGTGCTGATTGAAGGCAAGGCCATCCAGCTGCACCCGCTGGTGTGCGCCGCCTTCAACGCCGACTTCGACGGCGACCAGATGGCCGTCCACGTGCCGCTCTCCATCGAGGCGCAGATGGAGGCCCGCGTGCTGATGATGTCGACGAACAACATCCTCAGCCCCGCGAACGGCAAGCCCATCATCGTCCCGACGCAGGACATGGTGCTCGGCATCTACTACATGACCCGCGCCCGCGAGTTCGCCAACGGCGAGGGCCGCGTGTTCGCCTCGCCCGACGAGGTGCGCGCCGCGTACGACCACGGCGAGGTCCACCTCCAGGCGAAGATCGTCTGCCGCCTCGACGGCAAGCGCAAGGAGACCACCGTCGGCCGCGTCCTCCTGTGGGAGGTCGTCCCGCGCGCGGTGGGCTTCGACGCCATCAACAAGGTGCTCGACAAGAAGTCGCTCGGCGGCCTCATCGACCTCTGCTACCGCCTCACGGGTGAGAAGGAGACGGTGCTGCTCGCGGACCGCGTGCGCAGCCTCGGCTACTACAACGCCACCCGCGCCGGCATCTCCATCGCGCTCAAGGACATGATCATCCCTGCGAAGAAGCAGGTGTTCCTGGACGAGGCGCGCGCGGTGGTGTCGGAGATCGAGAACCAGTACCTCGAGGGTCTCATCACCGACGGCGAGCGCTACAACAAGGTCATCGATATCTGGGCGGAGATCACCGAGAAGGTCGCCCAGGAGATGATGCAGCAGATCTCCCAGGAGGAGACGTCCGGGGACCGCGACGGCAAGCGCGAGACGCGCAAGCAGCCGTCCTTCAACCCCATCTACATCATGGCCGACTCGGGCGCGCGTGGTAGCGCCCAGCAGATCCGTCAGCTGGCGGGTATGCGTGGTCTGATGGCGAAGCCCTCCGGTGAAATCATCGAGACGCCCATCACGGCCAACTTCCGTGAAGGCCTCTCCGTGCTGCAGTACTTCATCTCCACGCACGGCGCCCGCAAGGGTCTGGCGGACACGGCGCTCAAGACGGCCAACTCCGGTTACCTCACCCGCCGTCTCGTGGACGTGGCGCAGGACGCCATCATCAACGAGTACGACTGCGGCACCATGGACGGCCTGTTCATCGGCGCCCTGGTGGAGGGCGGCGAGATCATCGAGCCGCTCGGCGAGCGCATCCTGGGCCGCGTGGCGCTGGACGACATCCTCGACCCCGTGACGGGCGAGGTGCTGGTGCGCGCCAACGAGGAGATCGACGAGGACCGCGTCCGCCGCATCGAGAACAGCGGCATGGACAAGGTGAAGATCCGCTCGGTGCTCACCTGCCAGGCCAAGCGCGGCATCTGCGTGGAGTGCTACGGCCGTGACTTGGCCCGCGGCCGCAAGGTGTCCGTGGGTGAGGCGGTCGGCGTCATCGCGGCGCAGTCCATCGGTGAGCCGGGTACGCAGCTCACGATGCGCACCTTCCACATCGGTGGTGCGGCGACGCGGCGCGCGGAGCAGTCCAGCCTGGAGAACCGCTACGCGGGCAGCGTGAAGTTCGCGGGCCTCACCACGGTGCAGAAGATGGACGGCACGCTGGTGGCCATGAACCGCAACGGCGAAATCGTCGTCGTGGACGACTCGGGCCGCGAGCGCGAGCGCTACCAGGTCATCTACGGCGCCCGCATCCTCGTGAAGGAAGGCCAGCGCATCGAGCCGGGCGTCCTCATGGCGGAGTGGGACCCGTTCGCCATCCCGCTGCTGACCGAGGTCGGCGGTGTCGTGCGCTACGAGGACATCATCGAAGGCGTGACGATGTCCGAGACCCTGGACGAAGTGACGGGTCTGTCGCGCAAGACGGTCATCGAGTCCAAGGACCCGGAGGCGCGTCCGCGCGTCACCATCCGCGACGCGAACGGCAACGTGAAGGACCTGCCGAGCTCCCGCAACCCGGCGAGCTACTTCCTGCCCCAGGGCTCCATCATCACCGTCAACGACGGCGATGAGATCCACCCGGGCGAGGTCATCGCCAAGGTGCCGCGCGAGACGACGAAGACCAAGGACATCACGGGCGGTCTGCCCCGCGTGGCCGAGCTCTTCGAGGCGCGCAAGCCGAAGGACGCGGCGGCGATCGCCGAGATCGACGGCGTGGTGTCGTTCGGCAAGGACACCAAGGGCAAGCGCAAGCTCATCATCACCCCCGAGGTGAACGGCGAGCAGCGCACCGACCTGGCCAAGGAGTACCTGATCTCCAAGGGCAAGAACATCAGCGTCCACTCCGGCGACCGCGTGAAGGCCGGCGAGGCGATGATGGACGGCTCGGCCAACCCGCACGACATCCTCAAGGTGCTGGGCGAGAAGGAGCTCGCGCGCTACCTGGTGGACGAAGTGCAGGAGGTCTACCGGCTCCAGGGCGTGAAGATTAACGACAAGCACATCGAGACCATCGTGCGGCAGATGCTCCGCCGCGTGCGCGTCACCGATGTGGGCGACACCAACTTCCTGGTCGACGAGCAGGTCGAGAAGTGGGTGTTCGAGGAGGAGAACGAGAAGGTCATGTCGGAAGGCAAGCGTCCCGCCGTGGGCGAGCCGCTGCTGCTCGGCATCACCAAGGCCTCGCTCTCCACCGAGTCCTTCATCTCCGCGTCGTCCTTCCAGGAGACCACCAAGGTGCTCACCGAGGCCGCCATCAACGGCAAGGTGGACTACCTGCGCGGCCTCAAGGAGAACGTCATCATGGGCCGGCTCATCCCCGCCGGTACGGGTCTGCCGAACTACAAGCACCTGGACATCGCGGTGGAGAGCCCCACCGACGAGGTCAACGAGATGGAGGCCGCCCTGGCCGCCACTCACGGCGACACCGGCCCCCTGGGCGAGCGCCCGGTGGGCAACCAGACGACCGGCGCGGCCTAGCCGGCGGTCCTGACGCCTCGAATCGTTCGGTAGAAGACAGCCGCCGCTCCCGGAGCTTTCCCCGGGGCGGCGGTTTTCCTTTGTTCATGGCCAGTCGCGTTATGAGTCTGTCCTTGCCTTGACGCTCATGGCGCGCCGCGTTAACTGTTGGACGCTGCATTGACGCACCTGGTTACCGCCCGGTGAAAGCCGGGATAGGGGAGGACGGTATGGCCACGACGAAGACCGAGACTGAGGCGACGCAGAACGAAGTTCAGAGCTCCGAGGCCGCGAAGAGCGGGTTGGCGCAGAACGTGGAGAGCTTCCTGAAGGCCCAGCTGGCTCAGGCGCAGAAGCGCATCGAGGAGCTGGAGGGCGAAGCGGGCAAGGTGGTGAAGACGCTCGAGTCGCGAGGCCAGGAGGCCGCCAAGGAGGCTCAGGCCCTGTGGACGAAGTTCCAGGCCGGCGAGCTGCTGACGGACCCGCGCGTGCAGGAGCTGAGCAAGCGCGCCAACGAGGCCAGCACGGAGCTGACCCGGCGCGTGGACGCGGCGGGCACGGAGCTGCGCAAGCGCTTCGACGGCATCCAGACGCGCGTCGTGGAGGCGGTGGGCGTGGCCAGCCAGGCCCAGCTCAAGGACCTCAACAAGGAGCTGGCGAAGCTGTCCCGCAAGGTGGACTCGCTCCTGAAGCCGGTCCGCCGCGTCAACGGCGCCAAGCCCGCGGCCAGCAGCCCCGCGTCGTCCCCCCGCGCCTGAGTTTCCGCGGGACTTCGACGGAGCGTCGTGCCTCTCTCTTCCTGGAGTGAAAAAGGGAAGGGGGAGGTACATCACCGTCGTTCCCTTCACAGCGGGGGTGTGCTTATTTCGGCCGTTCCCCCCGACCGGTTCGGGCTCCAACGTCCGGTTCGTACACCTCCCGGAGAGACCCCATGGACAACAATCCCGAGGCCCCCCGAGAGAAGCACCCCGTCGCGGAGACGTTCGAGCGTCTCTGGAGCCAGGCCCTGCTGGCGGTGAACACGGCCGAAGAAGAGGCCTCCCGCGCCGTGCAGAAGGTGGCCGCCGTGGCCGGTTGGAGCCAGGACGAGGTCCGGCGCCAGGCCCGCGAGTTCACCGAGCGGCTCGCCGGGCACCGCAAGGACCTGGAGCACAACGTGGAGGAGCGTGTGCGCCAGACGCTGTCCCGGATGAAGCTGCCTCGCCGCGAGGAGCTGTCGGCCTTCGATGCCCGGCTCTCCAAGCTGGCCGAGCGCATCCAGAATCTGGAGCAGCCCAAGTGAAGCTTCCCGCCCCCTCGGGCGGGAGGTCCTTCGGTACGCGGCTCTTCGAACGTCTCCACGCCTTCAGCTCGGGTTGTTCCCGGCTCCCGCTCCTCGCTGGCGCTGCGCTCGTCGTGTCCGCGCGGCTGGTGCCGCTGCTGGAGGAGCGCCCGGTTCAGCCCGTGGTTCCGGGCGTGGTGGCCGCGGAGGTCATCTCGCCCGAGGCGTCCCTGATTGACGCGGTGTTGGCGCGGCGTGCCCCGGACCTGGGGCTCACGCTGCGCCGGCAGCTCATCCAGGCCATCGCCGAGGAGGCCGGGCGGCTGGCGTACGATCCATTGCTGATCCTGGCCATCATCGACGTGGAGTCCGACTTCACGGAGGAGGCCGTGTCCGTGAAGGGCGCGCGGGGGCTGATGCAGATCAAGCCCAGCACGCTCCACTTCCTGGCGGAGAAGGAAGGCCTGCGCCTGTCCCGCGAGGAAGTGACGGCCGACCCCGCGCTCTGCGTGAGGTTGGGCATCCGGTATCTGCGCTCGCTGCAGGAGCGCTTCGGTGGGGACCTGGACCTGGCCCTGATGGCCTACAACGCCGGCCCCACCCGCATCCGCAACGCCATCAAGCAGGGTGAGCTGGACCGGTTCCGCCGCTATCCGCGCGCGGTGCGCAGGGACTTCAGGCGCTTCCGCGAGGGCCACGGCCTGGGCGGTGACTGGGCCCTGGCCCAGCGCGAAGTGCCCCCCGAGCCCATGCCCTGAGCCGGGCAGGCAGGTGAATCTCCGGGCGGCTGGGCCGCTCCAACGGGGTGCACGCACACCTTGTTCCGTCCCGCTGGGTGCGCTAAGCGTTCCAAGTGCCCGGGACTGTTGAAGATTCCCAGGAGTGACCCGCCATGAAGAAGCCCCTGTTCACCTCCGCCGTGGCCGCGGCCACGCTGGCGCTGGCCCCCTTCGGGGCCTTCGCCGGCTCCGTCTTCCTCAACGGCGTCAAGATTGACGGTGTCACCAACCAGCGGTTCGAGAAGGCCACCGTCCGCATCGACGAGTCGGGCAACGTGCACATCGACGCCCCGGGCTACGCGGCGCGGGTGACCACGGTGACGCCACCGGCCCCCGCCGCGCCCCCCGCGCAGGCGCCGTCCGCGCCCGGCACGCCCCCCGCGCAGGGCGCACCCACGGCGGCCCCCGCGGCCAAGGTGCCCACTGCGCCCCCTCCGTCCTCCGGGCCCGCCCGCCTCACCCAGCGGTACTGGCTGGTGACGGAGCAGCCGGTACCGGGGATGACGGGGTACGACATCGACGTGTTCATCAACTCGAAGTGGCTGCGGAAGCTGCGCGGCAACGAGGATCAGGTGGTGATGGAGGTCACCCGGAGCCTGCAGCCCGGGGCGAACACGGTGACGTTCATCGCCCGGAAGGGCCCGGCGGGGGATGCGCGCAGCAGTTCGCCTGGCCACGTGTTTCGGGTCATCATTGGCGAGGGGAATGAGGGCGGCGGGAACGTGATGATCGACAATCCCCTCATCCGCTTCCAGAAGACGGCGGCGGACACGCAGGACGCCACGCAGGAGTTCACCCTCACCACGCGCTGACGGGTGCGGGGTTTCGAGTAACGGAGACGACCGTGTTCAACCTCGACGAGCGCTACCGGGGGCTGCCCGCCACGCGGGAGCAGGTCCTGGCGCTGCACACCTCCCTCAACACGCCGCACGTGGCCATTCCGGGCAAGCAGGCCGGTCCGGCGCAGGCCTTCGTGGTGGGCATCCGGGGAGGGCAGGGGGCCGCGGCCGTCTTCGTCTACCTGTACCTGGCGGAGGCCGCCGACTGCGCGGTGTACCTGTCCGGCCGGCGCAACATGTCCGCGGACGAGTACCGCGACGACGAAGGGGACGCGCTGGCCTTCGTGGAGTCGCTCGGCTTCATGATGGATGACGCCAACTGGCGCGCGATGGACGCGGGCCAGCAGGACGAGATGCTCAAGACGCTGCCGGTGTTCTTCAAGGACCCGAAGCTCGTGCCCGCCGTGGTGGCTCGCGCCGAGGAGAAGAAGAACGTCACCACCACCCTGGGCCGTTTCCTGGCCGCCTTCTGAGTTCCTCCCTCACCCCCGCCCAAGAGCCGCCCCCCATGTTCCGCCTTTCCACCGCGTCCTGTTCGCTCGCGCTGCTGTTGGTCTCCACCGGTTGCTCCCACACCCCCACGGAGAAGGAGCGGCGGAGCGCGGAGATTCACTATGACCTGGCCCTCCAGGCGCAGCAGGCCGGGGAGCTCCAGGACGCGATGCGCGAGCTGCAGAAGTCGCTGAAGAACGACCCGGACTACCCCGACTCGAACAACGCCATGGGGCTCCTGCTGCACCTCGCCTTCCGCCGGCCGGACGAGGCCGTGAAGCACTACGAGCGGGCCCTGAAGGTGCGTCCGGACTTCTCCGAGGCGCGCACCAACCTGGCCAACGTCCACCTGGACCAGGGGCGCTTCGACACCGCCATCCAGCTCTACGAGGCGGTCCTCAACGACATGCTCTACCCGACGCCCTTCATCGCGCAGGGCAACCTGGGCTGGGCGTTCTACAAGAAGGGCGAGACGGACCGCGCCGTGGAGAGCATCAAGGCCGCCGTGACGACGAACCCCCAATTCTGTTTGGGTTACAAGAACCTGGGGATCATCTACGACGAGACGGGGCGCACCGCCGACGCCTGCCGCCAGTACACGCTGTATCGGGAGAACTGCCCGGACGTGGCCGACGCCTCCATGCGCGAGGGCGTCTGCCAGGCCAAGCAGGGCCAGGTGGATGCGGCGAAGGCCGCGTTCGCCGCTTGCGAGAGCAAGGCGAAAGCTGGTGAACAGGTGTTGAAGGACGACTGCCGGAGGCTGCTGGAAAAGCTCTAGCGCGTTGGGTATCTGGGGACCCGTGGACCACGTCGACTTCGGCAAATACTTGAGCCAGCAACGCGAGCTGCGGGGACTGTCGCGTGACGACGTCGCGCGGGAGACCAAGATTCCCCCCACGCTCATCACCGCGCTCGAGGCCGGTCAGGTGGAACGGCTGCCCTCGCGCATCTTCGTGGTGAACTACATCCGCGCGTACGCGCAGGTCATCGGCATGTCTCCGGAGGAGGCGGTGCTGCGCTACGAGGAGGTGGACAAGTCCGTCCCGGCGCCGTCGCCCGTGCAGCTCGAGCAGGAGCGGCGCAAGCGGGCGTACCTGGGGCTGTCCGTGCTGCTGGCGGCGCTCCTCCTGGGCGTGTACCTGTTCCTCGTGCTGAGCGGAAAGCTTCCCAATCCGCTCGCGCGTTGAAGCACCTCCATGGAGCGATACGACGATGACGCGCTCGTGCTGTCCTCGGTGGACTATGGCGAGTCCGACCGGCTCGTCACGCTGCTGACGCGTGAGCACGGCAAGCTGACGGCCTTCGCCGCGGGGGCGCGCAAGAGCAAGCGGCGCTTCGCCGGGGCGCTGGAGCCGTTCATGCGGCTGCGCGTGCACATCGTGGAGACGCGCGGCAGCACGGTGCGGTTGGACGGCACGGACATCGTCGCGGGCTTCTATGCCGCGCGCGAGGACCTGTCCCTCATCGCCCGGGCGCTGTACGCGGTGGAGCTGTGCCGCGAGCTGACGCGGGACCATGAGCCGCAGCCGGAGCTGTTTCTCCTGCTCGAGTCCTACCTGACGCGCTTGGATGCGAAGGAGGCCGGGCCGACGTCGCTCTTGGCCTTCGAGCTGTCCGCGCTGGCGCTCGCGGGCCTGATGCCGCGCTTCGATTCATGCTCGCTGTGCGGCGGCATGCCCGGCGAGCGGCCGCGCTTCGACCAGGCGCACGGCGGCGCGGTGTGCGAGCCCTGTGGCGCCCGCGCGCGTGAGTCCGTGGCGGTGCCGGCGAACCTGCTCGCGGGCCTGCGTGCGCTCCAGGAGGGCGCGCGGACGCCGTTGTCTCCGGAGCTGCGGGCCCGGGCGCGGGGGCTGCTCAACGTCTTCATCGCCCACCATCTGGGCCGCCGCCTCAAGAGCGTGGACTTCATGGCCCAGGTGGGCCTGGACTGACGGATTGACGCAGTTCGAGAGCGAGGGGCTCATGCCGCCGCTGGACGTCGTGTGCTTTGGCGAGACGTTGGTGGACTTCCTTCCGGCGGCCCCCGGGCAGCGGGTGCGGGACGTGTCCGCGTGGCATCCGTGCTCGGGCGGCTCGCCGGCGAATGTCGCGGTGGGGCTGGCGCGGCTGGGGCTGCGGCCCGCCATGTTGGGCGTGGTGGGCGCCGACGAGTTCGGGCACTTCCTCCGCGAGCGGCTGGCCACCGAGGGCGTGGATGTCAGCCACCTGCGCCAGACGGCCGAGGCGCGCACCGGGCTGGTGTTCATCTCGCTGGATGCGCGGGGCGAGCGGTCCTTCACGTTCTTCCGGACGCGCTCGGCGGAGTTCCTGCTGGGCCAGACGGACGTGGACGCGGCCTTCGTCCAGGGCGCGAAGGCGGTCCACTGTGGCTCCAACTCACTGCAGTGGCAGGAGGCGCGAGACGCGGCGGTGCGGATCCTGAGCCTGGCCCGTGACGCGGGGCGCATCGTGAGCTGTGACCCCAACCTGCGCCTTCACGCGTGGGAGGACACGTCCGAGTTGAAGGGGCTGCTCGCTCGGATGTTGCCGCTGTGCACGGTGGTGAAGCTCTCCGAGGAGGAGATTGGCTTCGTCACGGGCACCGAGGTCCCCGAAGAGGCGCTGACGCGGCTGGCGGACCTGGGGGTGATGTTGCCCGTGGTGACCTTGGGCGACCGGGGCGCGGTGCTGCTGTGGAAGGGGGCGCGGCACTACGTGCCGGCGCCGAAGGCCCATGCGGTGGACACCACGGGCGCGGGGGACGGCTTCGTCGCCGGATTCCTGCACGGGCTGGTGCGTTGGTACGGCAGCGCGGAGGCGCTGCGCGGCGCCTCGGCCGAGGAGCTGACGGAGCTGGCGCGCTTCGCGTGCGAGGTGGGCGCGCGGGTGGTGGAGAAGCTCGGCGCGGTGGAGGGGCTGCCTCGGGTGGAGGCGCTCGCGCAGGTGATGCCCGTTCGTCCGGCGTAGCGCGGGCCGCCTGCCGCGCTCAGGGGAGCAGGGGCGTGAGCAGGTCGTAGTCGAAGCGCTCGTAGGGCGGCGTCACCTTCTGCCTGCGCGAGTCGTACCGCTCCAGGAAGAAGGACTCCGGGGCCGAACGGCGGCCTTGGGCTTCGAGCCACTGCGCCAGGTGGAGGTATGCGGCGTCAATGGCCTCCGCGCCGCCCTGCACGGGCGTCAGGGCGTAGTCGCGCGCTGGCACGGTCAGCGCTTTCAGGCCGTCGGGAAGCGCGGCCACGGCGCGCACCTCGGTGGTGACCCAGTACTGGTAGACGGGGTCGGCGTCCTCCTGGGCGTGGTCGCTCCCAGGCACGCAGCCATGGAACACGTCGCGGTCCACGACGCCGGGGATGCTGTCCAGCCGTGCGAGTAGTTCGAGCCAGGCGAGGGGGACGCGGTGGCTCAGCTCACTGCGCCGGCCCACCACCTTGATGCCCACCAACTGGATTTCGTGTCGGGAGACGACGGAAACGTTCATGGTCCCCGCACCCTGCACCTTGAAGCAGGTTCAACCTCAAGGCGAAAGTCTCCGCATGCTGACGATTTCGCAGTTCGCGGACCGCTGTGGCTTGTCCGCGAGCGCCCTGCGTTTCTACGAACGACGAGGGCTGCTGCTCCCCTCGGCCCGGAGGGAGAATGGCTACCGCGCCTACTCTCCGGGGCAGGTCGCGGAGGCCCGCTTCATCAGCAGCCTGCGCGCGGCGGGCATCTCCCTCTCCGCCATCCGTGAATTCCTCCGGCGTGACGCGCGGACGCGGGAGTCGATGCTCACGGCGTGGCGGCAGGACCTGTCGGCGCGCCTGCTATCGCTCCAACTCGCGGACCAGTACCTGCGGGGAATCGGTGCGTCCTCGGGGCCCCGGGTTCACCTGGAGCATTGGAGCGAGCCCTCGCTGCTCGTGTGGTTCCCCGTGTCAGCGCCGCCCGGGCCCCTGGCATTTCGCGGCGCCGTGCCTTCCCGAAAGAAGGAGTTGGAACGGCGGGGCATCCCCGTCCTCACCAGTGGCTATGTCCGCACGCTCGACCTCGAGGCGGGGCAACTGCTGGGCGAGGTCGGCTTCCGCATCAAGCCTCGCCGCCGGTTGCCTTCGGGGTGCCGGGGGCAGGAGGTGCCGCCTTCACTCTTCGCGACACTGGAATGTGCCGTGTGTGATGAGCCCGCCGCCCATCGCGTGTTTCGCTTCCTGGCGGAGCTGGGCTTCCGTCCGGATGGCGTGCATCTGGAGCGCTACCTGCCAGGCGTCTCGGACCGCTACCTGCTTCTCCTCGGCGTTCAACGTCTGGGGAACAACGCGACGGGGAGTGGCTGAGGGGGCTCGTCCCACGGGGGCCGGGGGTGAAAGGATGGGCCACCCATGTCTCAGCCCGTTCCCCACGCCGACTCCGAGAACGTGGCGCCGCCCCAGGCGCCGCTGACGCTGCTGCGGATTCCGGGTGAGTCTCCCGAAGCCCTGGATACCTACTGGCTGCGCGAGGTCTTCCAGGGCGACCGGGTGCCGCAGCTCACCCTGCGCGCCGTCTTGCTGGGCAGTGGCATTGGCGTCATCACCTGCGCGACCAACCTCTACGCGGGCCTGAAGATGGCCGTGGCGTTCCCGGTGGCCATCACCGCCGCGCTGCTCGCGCACGCCACGCACGGGGCTTTCCGACGCGTGGCCCCCGGTGTCGCGGGCACGCCGCTCTCTCCGTTGGAGACGTGCTCCGCGCAGGCCGTGGCGTCGTCCGCGGGCTACGCGACGGGCGGCGCGCTGGTGTCGGTGCAAGGCGCGTGGTTGCTGACGACGGGGAGTCATCCCCCCGGGTGGGCGCTGCTGGCGTGGACCTTTCTCCTGTCCGCGCTGGGCGTGCTCTTCGCGGTGCCCCTCAAGCGCAAGTTCGTGGACCACGAGCAGCTCCCGTTCGCCACGGGGACCGCCGCCGCGGCGACCATTCGCGCCTTGCACACGGCGGGCGCCGCGGCCCGTCCCCGGTTGTCGCTGCTGGGCGTGGGCGGCGGCATCGCGGCGCTCATCACGCTGGTGCGGGATGGGCTGGGCCGCTTGCCCTATGTGTTTCCCTTTCCGGGGACCCTGGGGGGCCTGTCGCTGGAGCGCCTGGGCTTTGGTTTCGAGACGAGCCTGCTTCCCCTGGGCGCTGGCGCGCTGCTGGGGCTGCGCCTCACCGCATCCTGGTTCCTGGGCGCGTTGCTCATCCACGGTGTCGTCGCGCCGCGCGTGTTCGGCTCCGGGTTGCTGCCGCCGGATGGAGACTTCCTCGCGTGGAGTCTCTGGCCGGGCACGGCGGCGCTGACCACCGCGTCGCTGCTGCACTTCGCCCTGGAAGGACGCGTGTTGGGCAGGGCGCTCAAGGGCGTGTTCCAGCGCCGCGTTGCTCCCGCCCATCCCGTGGACGCGCTTCAGGTGCCGGGGCGTTGGTTGCTCGCGGGGCTCATCGTCCTGACGCCCGCCACGCTCGCGGTGGCGAAGGTGGGCTTCGGCGTGCCGTTGCCGCATGCCGCGCTCGCGGTGGCGCTGTCGTTCCTGCTGTGCCTCATCGCCTGCCGCGTCACAGGGGAAACGGACGTGACACCCGTGGGGCCGCTGGGGCAGTTGACGCAGATGACCTACGGCGTGCTGCTGCCGCGCAACGTGGAGGCGAACCTCGCCACTGCGGGCATCACCGTCAACGCAGCTTCCTCCTCGGCCGACCTCCTCAGCGACGCGAAGACGGGCCACCTGCTGGGCGCCCATCCCCGGCGCGTCTTCCTGGCGCAGTTGCTGGGGTGTGTCGTGGGCGCCGCCGCGGTGGTGCCCTTGTTCTTCCTGCTGGTGCCAGACCGCGCCGCGCTCGGAGGGGAGCGCTTCCCCGCACCCGCGGCCACCGTCACGGCCAGCATCGCGCAGGTGTTGGCGTCCGGCCTGGGGGCGTTGGAGCCCGGTACCCGCGCGGCGTTCGGTTGGGCCGCGCTCGCCGCCGCGGGACTCACACTGGCCGAGCGGCTGCTGCCCGTCCGTGTACGACACTGGGTGCCGTCGCCGCTGGGGATGGGGCTGGCGTGCCTGCTGCCCGCGTCGACGGCGCTGGGGTTCTTCCTGGGGGGCCTGGGCGCGGCGGTGGCGCGCAAGTGGCGTTCCCATGAGGAGGGTGGCGGTATCGTCACGTTGGCCGCGGGCCTCATCGCGGGAGAAGGGGTGATGGGGGTTGTCATCGTCCTGGGACACGCGCTCTGGTAATCTGCGTTCCACCCCATGCGCTGTCCGGTCTGCCACCGCCGTCTCGCCACCGGCGCGGTGTGTCCCGTGCATGGCCAGCGCGCGGCGTCGCCTGGCCCTGATGTCGAGCCTCTTCCGCTACCGGCTGTGCCAGGTCTGAATCCCGGAGCCCTCCTGGGCACGGGTGGTTTCTCCTACGTCTTCAGCGCGTATCGCGAGGAGGACGGTGGGGAGGTCGCGCTCAAGCTGGGTCGGCCCGTCCACCACGACCGCTTTGCTCGCGAGGCCGCGGCGCTGCGCCGCATTGGCGCGCCGACGGTCCCCGAGGTGTTCCACGCGGACACCCTCCGGGGACGTCCCTACATCGTGATGGAGCGGCTGCATGGCCAGACGCTCGCCGCGTGGATGGCCGCGTTGCCCGGCACGGGCGCCGCGTCGGTTCCGCGCGTGCGGGAGCTGCTGGGCGGCCTGTGTTCGGCCCTGGAGCGCGTCCACGCCGTGGGTGTGGCCCACCGTGACCTCAAGCCGGAGAACATCTTCCTGCGCGAAGGCGGAGCGCTCAGCCTGCTGGACCTCGGGCTGGCGCGCTTCGTGGAAGTCGCCGACGACGCGGACGGTGACGCGGCCGGAGCCGACGCGCTGACCCTCGTGGGGCAGCGGCTGGGGACACCGTATTACATGGCGCCCGAGCAGTGCCTGGACGCGCGTGAAGCCGGAGCGGCCGCGGACCTCTACGCGCTCGGCATCCTGCTGTTCGAGCTGCTCACGGGCGCGCCGCCGTTCACCGGTGGCGCCGAGGAGATTCGCCACGGCCATGTGAGTCTCCGCGCGCCCCGCGTGTCGACGCGGGCACCGGTTCCCGCCGCGCTCGACGAGGTGTTGCGGCGGTGCCTGGCCAAGGCGCCCGCGGAGCGTTTCGCGCGCGCGTCCGAGGTGCTCGAGGCCTTCGATGCGGCGTGCCGCCAGTCACTGCCGGTGTCTCCCGTGCCGGGCGAAGGGGACGCCGCCGTCGTGCCCACGGCCTCCGCGTCGGGCGCGGGAGTGCGCTGGGTGGCGCTGCTGGGAGTGCGCGCGGACATCTCCGTGGAGTCGCTGCGCGCGGCGATTGAGCCGCAGGGCGGCACGCTCGCGCGCGCACGGCCTCGGGGCTACGTGGTCGCGTTCTCCGAGTCGCTCTCCGCCGAGGCCAACCTGCGCGCGGGCGCGGTGGTCGCGCGAAAGCTGCTGGAGGAGGGGACCGCCGCCACGGTGCTGCACCTCGCGCGGTTGCACGTCCTTCCGGGGGCCACCACCACGCGGGTCGCGGGGCCCGAGCTGGAGGCGCTCGGGGACTGGTGGCCGGAGGACCTGGGCGCGGGCGAGGCCCGTGTCACGTCCGGTGCGGCGGCGCGGCTGGGCCCTGGCTCGACGGAGCCCACGGCCGATGGTGCCCGCTTGCGGCTGCATGACGGGGGCGCCTCCACGTCGTCCGCGGAGGCGCCGCCCTTGTCGGGACGGGAGTCGCTGCTGGCCTCGCTGGAAGCGGAGGCCTCCCGCTGCCTCGAGGACGGTGTCCCGGGCTTGTGCGTCCTCACGGGCGAGGTGGGGCACGGGACGTCTCGTGTCCTGGAGGCACTCGCCACGCGCCTGGAGGCGGCGGGCCGGTGCATCGTGGTGCGGCTGCGCGCGCCGTCTCCCGATGCGCCGTCCGCGGCGCCGCTGGTGGAGTCGCTGCGCGCGGTGGCCGAGCCCCCACGCGTCGTCCGCACCGGGGCGCTGCCGCTCGCGGACGAGCGCCATGCGGTCGCCCGCTCGCTGGCGGAGGGGCTCTGGCGGAGCGCTCGCGAAGCCCCCCGCGTGTTGTTGGTGGACGACGGCCACCTGGCGGACCCCACCAGCCTGGACGCGTTGGAGGTGGCCACGCTGGCGGGAGCCCGTGCCCCGCTCTGGGTGTGTGTCGCCGCGAGGCCCGCGCTCCTGGGCCTGCGTCCCCACCTGGGCGAGCGGAGTGCCCGCGTCGAGCGGCTCACGCTGCCGCCGTTGTCGCCCGAGGCGAGCCGCGCGTTGTTGATGCATCTGTTGCGTCCGGCGGAGCACGTGCCCGAGCCCGTGCTGGCGCGCCTGGAGCAGCTCGCGCAAGGCGTCCCGTTGTCGCTCGTGGAGCTCGCCGGTGCCCTGCGCGCCGCGGGGGCGCTGCGGGCGTCTCCCGGCGGTGGTTGGTACATCGCCCCCGATGCGTTGTTGGACGTGTCGGTGACGCCCCTCTTCGAGCGCCTCGCCGCGCGGGCCGTCGCGGGGCTCCCCGCGGCGCACCGGGTGCTGGCGCGGTTGTGCGCGGTGCTGGGCACGGAGGTGGACGTGTCCCGCGTGGACGCCGCCTTGCACCACCTGCCGCCGGGCGAGGCCACCGCGCGGGTGGCGTCGCTCGACGCGGGGGCGGGGCTCCAACGGCTGGCCCGCTCGGGGCTGCTGCGGCCCACGTCTCCCGGGCACTTCGCCTTCCGTCACCCGTTGCTGCGCGAGGCGCTGGAGGCCCTGTTGCCGGCCGCCGAGCGCAAGCTCCTTCACGCCGCCGCGCTGCGCGCCACGCCTCGGGACGGCCTGGCCGAGCGCCGCCGCTGGGCCCACCATGCCGCGGCCTGTGGCGCTCACGCGGAGGCCACCACCGCGTTCCTCGCGCTCGCGGAGGCCGCGCGGCGCGCGCACCTGTCCGTCGAAGCCGAGCAGCACTACACGCGGGTGCTCGCGTTGTTGCCGGAAGGCGACGTGGAGCGCAGGGCCCTGGCGCTGTCGGGGCGCGGCCGGGTCCGGCACCGGCTCCAGCGCTTCCGGGAAGGCCTGGCGGACCTGCTCGCGGCGCGGGCGCTGGCGGAAGCGCGGGGCGATGAGGCCCAGCAGGTCGAGCTCCTCCTGGAGGAGGCCACCGCGCGCGATTGGATGGAGGACGTGGAGGGCTCCTCTGCGTGCGCGCGTGAAGCGCTGGAGCGAATCGAGCGGCTGGACGACCCGCGGTTGTCCCTGCGCTGCTCACTGGCCCGGGGCCGCCTGCATGTGCGCCTGGGCGAGTGGGGCGCCGCGGCGCGCATCCTCTCCAGTGTCGCCGAGGGCGCGGAGCGGGCGCATGACCATGAGTCGCTCGTGGTGGCGCTGGCGCTGCTGGGCTCCTCGCTCACGTTCCTCGACAGGACGGGGGAGGCCGCGAGCCGCTTCGACGAAGCGCTGCGGCACTGTGCGCGGGCCGGTGATGCCCTGCACCAGGCCGCCACGCTCATCAACCGCGTGCTGCTGTGGCTGCGGCTGGGGGACGTGTCGCGCATGGAGGAGGACTTGCGGCGGGCCATGTCGCTGGGCCGCGAGCTGGGGCACGCCCAGGTGGAACGTTGGTCCACGTTCAACCTCGCCGAGGTGCTCTACATGCAAGGCCGGTTCGAGGAGGCCCTGCCGCTGGCCCGCCGCGTCCACGCGCTGGGCGTGCGCTTCTTCCGCGAGCACCCCGTCCCGGTGGATGCGTTGCTCCTGGCGCGCATCGGCGCGGCCCGAGGCGACCTGGACGAAGCCACGGGGCAGCTCCGGTGGATTGACGCGCACTGTCCCCCCGATTCGTTGCCGCCCACGGCCGTCATGCGCCGGCTGGTGGAGCTCCAGGTCCAGGATGCCGCGGCCGGAAGCTCGTCCCAGTCCGCATGGCTCGCCCTCGCGGGAGACGCGGACACCCTGGCCTCGGCGGATGAGAAGGCGGAGATTCTCCTCCAGGCCGCCCGGGGCGCGCTCCAGGCGGGCCGGTTCGACGCGGCCCGCGACTGGCTGGCCCGGGCGGAGGGCGCGGTGGAGGAGGGGGCTCCACTCTGGCGCGCCCGGCTGGAGGCCCTCCGAGCCGCGGTACCTGGGGAGTAGCGTGAAATGTCACGCCGCCGTGGAGGTGTGACGTGATCCGCTACACGAACGTTCCTGGGAGATTTGCTGTGATACTGCGGACTTCATTCTCCCTGGCTGGCGCGGCACATGCTTGCTGGGAGCACGCTCTCCTTACTTCCGGTGTCGTTGGAGGAAGACTCATGGCCCTTCGCTTGCCTTGCCTGGTGGCGGTCCCCACGCTTCTGCTCGCTGTCGCGGGTTGTGGAACGGCGCCACACGAAGAGGACGTTCCCCCACTGGGGACGCAGTCGTCGGAGATCCGCATCGCCAATGCGCTCACCACGAAGGCGTTGGTCCTCAACGCCATCGCCACCAACCACGAGGCGAACGGGCTGCTGGCGACGAGCTCCCTCCTGCAGATGTTCGATCCCGTCTTCGGTGACGCCAACACGCGCCGGCGCCTGCACGACGCGAACGCGCAGAAGTTCATGGAGTATCTGGTGAGCTGCGCGCTCACGCCTTCCCAGAGCGTGGAGTACTTCGATCCGCGGACGCCCAACCCGGGGGTGCGGAAGTGGTGGGGGAAGGCGGGCCTGTGTCCTTCCTGGGCCACGTCCGCGCCGTCCGAGGACTGTCTGGAGCGCGTGTCCGCGTGCCTCCTGGCCCGCAACAACAAAGAGGGCCGGCGCGTGGAGCTGTCCATCCGGGGCGAGCACCGCTTCACGCTGACCGGTCCCAACATCTATGCGCTGGAGGCGAAGACGATCCCCGCCGACCACGCGCCCGTGACGGGAGCCCGGGTCGCCAGCTTCGAGCCCTGTGTCACGGGCACGTCGGGCTCGCAGCGGGATTGTGGATGGACCGGGGATGGCATTGGCACCTGCGTGCCGGCGACGACGGTGTGGGCGGGCGCGGGCGGACCGTTGTCCTGTGCCTCGCCGGGCACGCCGCTGGGCTCCAGCGTGAATGGCCCGGCCGTGCTTCGCGTGTGTGAGGGCGTCGCGGGGTGTGACCACCTCGATGCCCGCAACCTGGGCGAGGCCTCGGGCATGTGCCTGGGCACGTTGGGACGGCCGGTGGCCATGTTCACCTGCCCGGCGAGCGGCTACTTCAGCGTGATGACGGCGCCAATCTCGAGCACGATGACGGGGCTGGTCGCGACCGTGAAGACGATCTCGGAGGAGCCGACGGCCTACGGCCTGTCGGAGCAGCAGGTGTACGGCGTCCGGGAGGGCGCGTTCTACGGCAACATCTTCTTGCCCGACGAGCTGGCCGCGGAGGTGGACGTCGAGGAGCGCGTCGTGAACGACCGCAAGGTGTTCGCGGTGGTGGGCGCCGACGTCACCGTGGATGGCTCCATCTACAAGAAGATGTTCTCCTGCTTCGACCCAGGCTGGTCGCAGGGGGCTGCCTATGCGGCGGGCCGCGTCTGCGCGCTTCCCTCCCTGGAGGCCAACTGCGCCTCGACGGTGACGGGGCCCTGCTTCCCGACGACGAGCCCCGTGGCCGCGGGCCAGTGCGCCATCCAGGACGGCCCCATCACGCCAGGCGACGGCGACTACGAGCTGTGCACCGACGACGCGGAGCGGGTGTGGACGCAGATCGTCACCACCTTCCTGCATTCACCGTGTGACACGGTGACCCAGAGTGAGCGTTCCAAGATTTGCGGCCGGGCCGTGCGGGCCGAGCCAGTGCCGACGGAACAGCTGCCCTGGCCGCCCCGGAAGAAGGATTTCCTGCCGTAGCGCGCATGGCTTCCCGCGACGAAGAAGCCCTCTACGGCGAGGAGCTGGGCATGGGGGCCCTGGTGGCGGACTGGCTCGTGGAGCACGTCCACTACCGGGGGCCCGTCTCCACGCTCTACCGCGCCCGGCACGCCCGCACGGGCGCCGCTGCGGCGCTGAAGGTGCTGTTGCCACAACCCTCGGACGTCGCGCTTCGCCGCTTCCGCCGGGAAGCGGAGACGCTCCGGCGGCTGAGCCATCCGCACATTGTCGCGGTGCTCGGCTACGGGACGCTGGCGGATGGGCGGCCCTACATCGCCATGGAGTGGCTGGACGGACGGGACCTCGCGGCGGAGCTGGAGTCGCGCGGTCCCCTGTCGCCCACCGAGGCCCTGGAGGTGCTGGAGCAGGTGGGGGGCGCGCTCCGGACCGCGCATCAGGCGGGCGTGGTGCACCGGGACTTGAAGGCCCAGAACGTGGTGCGCCTCTCTCTCCAGGGCGAAGCGCCGCGGGTGAAGCTGGTGGATTTCGGTGTGGCCAAGGGCCTGACGCCGGACGCACCCGGGGCTTCCACGCTCACGCTCACCGGCGTCTCGTTGGGCACGCCCCTGTCCATGGCGCCCGAGCAGATTCGCGGCGAGCCCCCGGACGCGCGCACCGACCTGTACGCGATGGGCGTGTTGCTGTTTCAGCTCGTCACCGGGCAGCCTCCATTCCAAGGCGCCACCCGGCACGACGTGGAGGACTTGCACCTGAACGCGCCGCCGCCCCGGCCCAGTGAGCGCGCACCCGTTCCCACGGCGCTGGACGCCGTGGTGCTGCGCAGCATGGGGAAGCGGCGCGAGGACCGCTACCCGGACGTGGACGCCTTGCTGGAGGCGCTGCGGCGCGCGGTGCGGGGCGGCGCCACGCCGGAGGGGCCCGTGCTCGCGGTGGCGCTCTACGCCGAGGCCCGGCTGCGGGGCGCGTTGGAGACGTCGTCGTTGGCGCACCTCGACGCGCTGTTGGAGCAGGTCGGGGGCACGGCGCGTGCCGCGGGGCTGGACGTGCGCGTCGAGGGCAGCGGGTGTCTGCTGGCCATCGCGCCGTTGCCTCCAGACTCGGCGGCGCAGCAGGCCGCCCGCGCGCGGGTCCTGCACGCGGCGCTCGGGCTGGTTGCGCAGGTGGAGACGGGCGCTGAGCCCCGGTCCGTGGACCTGGCCATCACCGTGCACGTCGCGCCGCTCCCGAGAGAGGCGGGGCACGACGCGGCCGGCCTGCTGCACCTGCCCGGCTGGGTCGCGGAGCCACCCGGCACGGGCCTGGTGGCGACCGCGGCCGCGCTCGAAGGACTGGAGGCGGGCCTGATGGCGACGCCCGTGTCCGGTGCGCGGCTGGGCTGCTGGCGGGTCAGCGGCGCGCGGTGACGCTCACGGCTTGATGCCGTGGCGGCGCAGCAAGCGGTACAGGTGGACGCGGTCCATGCCCGCCGTGACGGCGGCCTGGGCCACCTTGCCCTGGTGCTTCTCCAGCAGCGCGCGCAGGTAGCGGCGCTCGAAGTCATCCACGACGTGCCGCCGTTGGTCCGCGTAAGGCTGGGTCGGGTCCACTTCCGGCGGGCCCACGCGGCGCGCCTCTTCCTCCGAGAGCTCCACCGCCTCCTCGAAGACGAGGCAGCGCTCCAGGTAGTTGCGCAGCTCGCGCACGTTGCCGGGCCAGGCCGCGTGCCGCAGCCGCGCGAGGAAGTCCGGCGTGCGCAACGCGCCCGTCCGCTCCGGGTCCGCGCGCAGGGAGTCGAGGATGCCCTCCACCAGCATGGGCAGGTCCTCCGGCCGCTGGCGCAGCGGTGGCAGCAGCAGGCGCAGCACCGCGAGGCGGAAGAAGAGGTCGGAGCGGAAGCGGCCCGCGTTGACCTCGGCGCGGAGGTCGCGGTGCGTGGCCGCCATGAGGCGCACGTCCACGGGCTGGTAGTTGTTGCTGCCCACCCGGCGAATCTCGCGGTTCTCCAGCACCCGCAGCAGCTTGGGCTGGAGCTCCGCGGGCAGCTCGCCAATCTCGTCGAGGAAGACGGTGCCTCCGTCGGCCTCCTCGAAGACGCCCGCGCGCCGCTGCACCGCGCCAGTGAAGGAGCCCTTCTCGTGGCCGAACAGCTCGCTCTCCAGCAGGTGCGCGGGGATGGCGCCGCAGTCCACGATGAGGAAGGGCGCGTCGCGGCGGGCGCTCGCCTGATGGATGGCCAGCGCGGCCTGGCTCTTCCCCGTGCCCGTCTCGCCTTCGAGCAGCACCGTCACGTCGCGCCCGGCGGCGCGCTCCATCATCGCGAAGCAGCCGCGCATGGCCACCGACGCGCCCACCAGCGTGCCGAAGCGCGCGTTCTCCGACAGCGGAAGGCGGTTGTTCTCCGCGCTGAAGTCGAAGCGCAGCACCACGCGGCCCAGCCGCAGCAGGCTGCCGCTGCGCAGCACCCCCTCCACCACCTGGACGCCGTCCAGGATGACGCCGTTGAGGCTGTCCAGGTCCTTCACCTGGGGGCCCCGTGGGCCCACGCGGACCTCGCAGTGGAACCGTGACACCGTGGAGTCCTCCACGGTGAAGTCGTTCAGCGGGTGCGAACCCACCGAGCACGTGTCGCCCGTGGACTCCCACGTCGTGCCCGTGCCGGGGCCTTCCGCCACCGTGAGCCGGAAGCGGCGCACCGTGGAGGCGTCATACGCCCGGCGGGCGTGCTCGTAGGGCAGCGTGACGTGCAGCGGCGCATCTCCGTCACCTGCGGCATCCGTCCTCCATTGCGACTCGCCCTTCGCGTCCGGCGAGGAAGGTGCGGCTCGGCCCCGGTCCAGTGCAGACATGGAAGTCAAGATATCACGGGGCCCGACATCCCAACGCTTCTCTGTCGGTGTCGTACGAAGTCGCCGAGCGTCACGGCCGCACGCTGTGGGAGCGAGTCACTTCCGGTGTGGCGTCCCAGGGACTGCGGGTTTTCCGCTAGACGTGACAAGTCGGAATCTCCCTTGTCGCTGAAGCAACGCCGCGGGGAGGGCGCCGTGTCGGCGGAGACTCGGAGTGGCGTGGACCCCAGGCCGGGTGCTGGGCGCGGATGAAATCACAGACGTGATGCGCGCGCGTGCGAGGCTTTCAGGGGCGCCGCCTTTCATTTGTCATCACACCACGTCTTCGGGGCGTGGTTGTCTGGCGCGTCCTGGAGGGAGGCTCATGGCTGCACGAGGCAAGGGGCTCACGTTCGATGCGGTGCGCGCGCTGGCGATGTCGCTACCGGGGATGGAAGAGGGCACGTCCTTCGGCACGCCCGCGTTCCGGGTGCGCAAGAAGTTCATCGCGCGGTTCCACGAGGATGGGGTGTCGCTCGTCGTGAAGGTGGAGCCCGGCATGCGCGAGGTCCTCATGCGAGCCGAGCCCGAAAGCTGTTTCATCACCGACCACTACGCCGGCTACCCGGAGTACCTGCTGGTTCGCGTCGCACAGGCGCGGCCCGCGCTGGTCCGGAAGCTTTTGGAGGACGCCTGGCGGCGCGCTGCGTCCAAGCGCCAGTTGGCGGAGCGGACGCCGGGCGCTGACTGACTTTCGCGGCGGCTGCCGTTGGCAGGCCACGATTTCAGTGCGAGTCTCTATCGCCGAGGGGGCGCAGGCCAGGAACGAGCGGTTGGGAGACGTCGCGTCCAGGCTGGCCGGTCCCACCCGAACGGGAGACCCAACAATGTCAGAGTCGGCAGGTGGCCAGGGCGAACAAGGGGGACGGATTCGCACGCCTGGCGAGGGGGCCCTGCGAGCGGTCCAGTCGCTGGTGGAGTTGGAGGACACGGACCGGGCGGCGCAGCTTTACGAAGAGATGGGGGATGCGCAGCGGGAGCGCGTTCGCCGCGAGGCCGAGCAGGGGCCGGCGAAGGAGCGCCGGGGCTTCGTCGAGGTGCTGCGGCGTGCGCGCGACTTCCTGGGCGCCGCGAAGCTGATGGACGGGCAGGGCGAGGACGCCACCACGGGCGACCTCTACTTCCAGAGCGGCCAGTACATGGCCGCCGCGGAGAGCTACCTTCGCGCCGGTGAGCCCGAGCGCGCCGCCGCCGCCTTCGAGCGGGGTGGGGCGTTGGAGCGGGCCCTGTCGATTTATCGCGAGCTGGGCGCGCGCGAGGCCATGGCGCAGTGTCTGGTCCGCCTGGACCGGCCTTTCGAGGCGGCGGCGCTGTATCAGGAGCTGGGGCAGGCCCACGCGGAGGTGGAGGCGCTCGGGGGCGTGCGCCCGGAGGATGCCCGCTTCGTGGAGGCCGTGCTCCGCGTCTGCCAGTTGCTGGATGCCGAGGGGTTCACCCACCGGGCGCTCGCGGTGCTCGCGGACGCGGTGAGCAGCTCCGACGTGGCGCGTGGACATCCGGACCTGGTGACGGAGAAGGCGCGGCTGCTGCGCCGCATGGGCATGGAGGCCGAGGCGGAAGCCATGCTCACCCGCCGCGCCGCGGGAGCCACCGCGCCGGCGGCGAACGGCTACCGGTTCCTGAAGGCCATCCCCATCTTCGGGGAGCTGTCGCTGGAGGACATGAAGGACCTCTACCGGCTGGCGCGTCAGGTCATCATCGCGCCCGGCACGGTGCTGCTGGAGAAGGGCGCGCCGGGGGTGGGGCTCTTCGTGCTGATGGATGGCTCGGTGGACGTCTTCAGTGGACCGGAGGACGACGCGCGTCACCTCAACACGCTGGGGCCCGGCGCGTACCTGGGGGAAATCTCCCTGGTGCAGGACGGCCCTGTCTCCGCCCACGTCCGAGCGCGGACGTCCGTGCGCGCGCTGCGCATCAGCCGCGCGGACTTCGAACGCTATGTGGACACGCACGAGGCGGCGGCGCTGCGCATCTACCGCCTCTTCACGCAGAACCTGGCGGGCCGCGTCCGCGCCTTGAGCACGTGACGGGGCCCCGGGTCAGGTGGGGGCGAGCGGGAGCCGGACGCTGAACGTGCTCCCGTGGCCGGGCTCGCTGCGCACCTGGATGTCGCCGCCGTGGGCGGTGACGACCTGGTGCGCGATGTAGAGGCCCAGCCCCAGTCCGCCATAGTTGCGGCCCGACACGGCGCGCATGAACCGGTCGAAGATGTGCGGCAGGGCGTCTGGCGCGATGCCGATGCCCTCGTCTCGGACGGTCAGCTGGGCCAGGCCCGCCTCGGTGTGCAGGTGGATGTCCACCGGCTTCCCCGCGCCGTACTTGAGCGCGTTGGAGATGAGGTTGGTCATCACCTGTTCGATGCGGCGGGCGTCCCACTCGCCGCACACGGGCGCTGACGCCTCCAGCCTCACGCTGCAGCCCACCTGGGCCGCCTGGGGCAGGTAGCGGGCGACGACCTCCCGCAGCAGCGGCGCGAGGTCCGTGGGCGCGCGCTCCAGCGTCATCTGGCCCACGGTGATGCGCGACACGTCGAGCAGGTCATCGACGAGCTCCACCAGCTTGCGCACCTGGCGCACGGCGACATCGAGGTCCCGGCTGATGCGCTCGCCCGATACGGTGCCGTTCGGCGCCTGGTCGAGGGCGCGGCGCATGGCCGTCAGCTTCAGTTGGAGCGGGGTGAGGGGCGTGCGCAGCTCGTGCGACGCCACGGAGAGGAAGTCGTCCCGGATGCGCAGGGCCTCGCGCAGCCGGTCCATCTCCCGGCGCTCCTGGGCTTGATACCGGGCCGTGAAGTCCCGCGTCACCTTGCCGAAGCCGCGCAGCTGGCCCGTCTCGTCGTGGAGGGCGGTGATGACGACGTTGGCCCAGAAGCGGGAGCCGTCCTTGCGCACCCGCCAGCCGTCCTCCTCGAAGCGGCCCTCGCGGGTCGCCACGTCGAGTCCCCGCTGGGGCTTGTTCACCGCCACGGCTTCGGGGGGATAGAAGCGGCTGAAGTGCTGTCCGACGATTTCATCCGCGCGATAGCCCTTGATGCGCTCGGCGCCGGGGTTCCAGCTCGCCACGTGGCCGTGGAGGTCGAGCGTCAAGATGGCATGGTCGGTCACGCTCTCGATGAGCAGCCGGAGCTGGTCGGCGGCGTCTTGCTTGGACTCGCCGGGCGCGCTGGCTGCGTTGTCCGGGGGGGGCCCGGGACAACTCTTGGTGTCTTCCATGGGACTCCTGCGTCAACCTGCTCGATATGAAACCATGGCGTTGAATGCCATGGAGAAATGCCCGGCGTGCCCTTCAGTCACCGGACACTCCGGCTGGAGCGAGGACGGGCTGCCGGGCGGCGCTGGCCCCGGCACCCAGGCGCGCGGCGAGCTTCGATGAAGGTCGACGGAGACCCAGGCGGGGGCTAACATGCCTCCCGAATGTCCATGCAGGGTGGCGCCGTCGATGATCCCGACCGGGGGCGGCGGATCGGAAAGTACGAAATCCTCACGCGCCTCTCCATTGGAGGCATGGCGGAGCTTTTCCTCGCCTACACGTCGGGCCCGGGGGGATTTCGCAAGTTCGTCGCGGTGAAGCAGATCCTCCCGGACATCAAGAAGGACGAGCAGTTCGTCCAGATGTTCCTCGACGAGGCGCGCATCACCGCGGCCTTCTCGCACGCGAACATCGGGCAGGTGTTCGACCTGGGCGAGGAGGGCGGCGAGCTGTACCTCGCCATGGAGTTCCTGCCGGGGCAGAACCTGGAGCAGGTGGCCAAGGCCTCCAGCCGCCAGGGGTACCCGCTGCCGCTGGGCTTCGTCGGGCGGGTGATTCGAGATACCTGCCTGGGGCTGCACTACGCGCACCATTTCACGGACCCCTCGGGCCGTCCGGCGGTGGTGGTGCACCGCGACGTGTCGCCGAAGAACGTGATGCTCACCTACGACGGCGTCGTGAAGGTGATCGACTTCGGCATCGCCAAGGCGCGCGGGCGGCTGGGGCGCACGCAGGTGGGGACGGTGAAGGGCACCAGCGGCTACATGTCACCGGAGCAGGTCCGGGGCGTGGCCACGCTGGACGGCCGCAGCGACCTCTTCTCCGTGGGCGTCATGCTGCACGAGATGTTGTGCGGCCAGCGCCTGTTCAGCGGCCCGCATGAGGCGGCGGTGATGCTGCAGATCGTGGAGGCGGACATCCCGCCGCCGCGCAGCATCAACCCGGACGTGCCGGAGGCGCTCGAAGCGGTGGTCCTGCGGGCCCTGTCCCGGGACGTGTCGCAGCGCTTCACCAACTGCCGGGAGATGGCGCGGGCCATCGAGGCGGCGCTGGGCTCGGAGCTCTTCGACGAAGACGGCGTGTCCGCCGTCATGGGCGACCTGTTCGCGGACAAGCGCCAGAAGACGCGCACCCTGCTGGACCTCGCGAGCCGCGCCGAGGATGCCCGCATCAGCGAGGTCGCCGGCGCGCTGCAGCAGGACGAGGGCGCGGAGGCGGCGCCGACGTCCCAGATGCCCGCGCCTCGGGCCCGGGCCGCGTCGCCAGGGGGCTCCCGGGCGGGAACTGGGAGCGCGCCCAAGGCCGCGCCGCAGCGCCGGGCGGCGGAGGGTGGCGCGCCTCGTGGACAAGGCGGTGCGGGGCAGGGCAGCGCCCCCAAGCCCGCGCCCCAGCGGCGCGCGCCCGAGGCGGCCCCGTCACGCACTCCGCGTGCCTCGCAGGAAGGCGCCGCGGCCTCGCGCACCCCGCGCCCCCGGACGCCGCCCCGGCAGGAGCCTCCAGCGGAAGCCGAGGCGTTCGACGAGCCCAGCGACCTGCAGACCCAGCGGTTCCGCTCGAGGCCGCCACGTCCTGGCGCGGAAGCGGGCCGGCCTTCGAGGCCCGCGCGTGCTGGCGCGTCCCGGCCCTCGGATACGCCGGTGGAGACGCCCGTGGCCCGGCCGCCGTCGCGGTGGGCCGGGCGGTTGGTCATGCTGGTGGTGCTGGCCGGCCTGGGGTGGGCGGCGACGCTGCCCGCCGTGCGCGCGCAGCTCGCGCCCGCCTTCGAATCCGCCAAGGCCTGGGTGAAGGCGGAGCTGGACCCGCCTCCCGAAGTGGACCCCGCGAACCAGCCGTGGCCCCCGCCGCAGGCGGGCCCGCCGCCGGGCTTCCCGCGCCCCGCCGCCCAGCAGGAGCCCGCCGAGCCGGTGGCCGAGCCCGCGGCGCCCGCCGAAGACGCGCCCTCCGAGGACGCCCCGGAGGCGCACGCCAGGGCCCCGGAGGCCGCGAAGCCCACGCGGAAGGGCAAGGAGGCGGGGTCGCCAGCCCGATGGGCCGCCGCGCCCAAGCCCGAGTCCAAGCTCGAGGCCAAGGTCCCCGCCGTCCCCGCGGCGGCGGTGGCCGCGGAGCCGGCGCGTGCGCCTGTGCCTGCAACGCCGGCCCCGGCGCCGGTCGCCGCTCGCCCGGTGGACGAGCCCGTGACGACGGTGACACAGGAGCCGGAGGGCATGGCGGAGGTGCTGGATACCAGCACGGCCAAGGGGGCCGCGAAGGCCGGGCTCGGGTGGATTACCCTCTATACGGTGCCTCGCGCGGCCGTGTTCGACGGGTCCACGCAGTTGGGCACCACGCCCCTGAAGAAGTTCCCGTTGCCCGTGGGCGTCTACAGGCTCCGGGTGGTGGACCCGACGAACGCCGAGGCGGAGAGCCGGCTCCTGTCCGCCCCCATCAAGCCGGGCGAGGAGACGAAGTTCCAGATTCGGCTGGCGGATCTCCCACTGTACAAGGACTGAGCGCCGTCCTTGACGCTCCGGACCCCCGTCACTAGGGTCCGCGCGCTATGTATTTTCAGGACCTTATCTTCACGCTCCAGAAGCACTGGGCCGACCAGGGCTGCATCAACACGCAGCCCTATGATGTCGAGGTCGGCGCGGGCACGATGGCCCCGTACACCTTCCTGCGTGCCCTGGGCCCGGAGCCCTGGAACGTGGCGTATGTGCAGCCCTCGCGGCGCCCCGCGGACGGCCGGTTCGGTGAGAACCCCAACCGCCTGTTCCAGCACCACCAGTTCCAGGTCATCCTCAAGCCGGCGCCGAAGAACGTCCAGGAGCTGTACCTGGAGTCGCTGCGCAAGATTGGCATCGACCCGTTGGAGCACGACATCCGGTTCGTCGAGGACGACTGGGAGTCGCCCACGCTCGGCGCCTGGGGCCTGGGCTGGGAGGTCTGGTGTGACGGGATGGAGGTGACGCAGTTCACCTACTTCCAGCAGTGCGGCGGCTTCGACTGCAAGCCCGTCTCCGCGGAGCTCACCTACGGGCTCGAGCGCATCTGCATGTACCTGCAGAACGTGGAGAACGTCTTCGACATCGAGTGGGTCAAGGGCGTGAAGTACCGCGAGGTGTTCCACCCGAACGAGGTGGAGATGAGCAAGTACGCGCTCCAGGAGTCGGACGCGCAGATGCTCTTCGCGCTCTTCGACGCGTACGAGAAGGAGTGCAAGCGCCTCATCGAGCGGCAGCTGCCGCTGCCGGCGTATGACTTCGCGCTGAAGTGCTCCCACGCTTTCAACCTGCTGGACGCGCGCGGCGCCATCTCCGTCACGGAGCGCGCCAACTTCATCAAGCGCGTGCGCGACAACGCGAGGCTGTGCGCGGAGGGCTACCTCCAGATGCGTGAGCGACTGGGCTATCCGCTGCTCAAGTCGCCGTGGACGGTGGGTGAGCAGCCGCCGGTGCTGGAGGGCAAGCCGGCCAGCGACTACTGGAAGACGGTGGTCCTCAACAAGCCGGTGGAGAAGAAGCAGAAGGGGGAGGTGGCCCATGGCGCGTGATCTGCTCCTGGAGGTGGGCGCCGAGGAGATTCCGGCGTCGTTCATCGGCCCCGCGCTGGAGGACCTCAAGCGCGTCATCACCGAGCGCATGGCGGAGGCCCGTCTCAAGCACGGCGAGGTCCGCACCTTCGGCACGCCGCGCAGGTTGGCGGTGTGGGTGAAGGACATCGCCGACGCGGGCGAGGACATCGTGAAGGAGGTGCTGGGGCCCAGCGCCAAGGCCGCCTTCGACGCGCAGGGCAAGCCCACCAAGGCGGCGGAGAAGTTCGCCGAGGGGCTCAAGCTCTCGGTGGACCAGCTCGGCCGCGCCACGACGGCCAAGGGCGAGTACCTGTCCGCGCGCGTGGAGGAGAAGGGCCGCGCGGCGGCGGACATCCTGAAGGACGCGCTGCACGCCGCGGTGCACGGCATCAACTTCCGCAAGTCCATGCGCTGGGGCGACGTGGACACGTCGTTCGCGCGCCCGGTGCAGTGGCTGGTGGCGCTGCTGGGCGGTGACGTGCTGCCCGTGGTGTTCGGCGACGTGACGAGCGGCCGGTCCACGCGCGGCCACCGCTTCCTCGCCCCGGACGCCATCGAGCTGAAGGCGCCGGCGGACTACGAGGCGGCGCTGGAGAAGGCGCACGTGGTGGCGGACATCGCCAGGCGCCGCGCGCAGCTGGTGGAGAAGGTGAAGGCCGCCGCGGCCAAGGCCGGCGCCCAGGTGCTGGAGGACGAGTCCCTGGTGGACCAGGTGACCAACCTGGTCGAGCTGCCGAGCCCGGTGGTGGGCACCTTCGAGGAGCGCCACCTGGACCTGCCCCCCGAGGTGCTGGTGCAGGAGATGAAGAGCCACCAGCGCTACTTCTCGTTGGTGGACGGGGCGGGCAAGCTGCAGCCGAAGTTCATCGCCGTGTCCAACACGCCGGTGCGCGACGAGCAGCTCAGCCTGCGCGGCTACCAGCGCGTGCTGCGCGCGCGGCTCGCGGACGGCCGCTTCTTCTTCGACGAGGACCGGAAGACGCCGCTCATCGACCGCGTGGAGAAGCTGGGCCGCGTGGTGTGGCAGGGCCAGCTCGGGAGCTACCTGGAGAAGGTGGAGCGCTTCCGCACGCTGGCGCTGTGGCTGTCCGAGCACTCCGGGCGGGCGGGGGACGCGGCCACCATCGAGCGCGCCGCCACCCTGGCCAAGGCGGACCTCGTCACCGGCATGGTGGGCGAGTTCCCCGAGCTCCAGGGCGTCATGGGCCGCGAGTATGCCCGCGCGGGCGGTGAGACGGACGCGGTGGCCCTGGCCATCGCGGAGCACTACCTGCCGCGCGGCGCCGAGGACGCGCTGCCCTCGCAGGACCCGGGGGCGTTCATCGGCATCGCGGACCGGCTGGACTCGCTGTGTGGCATCTTCGCCATCGGCAAGGCGCCCACCGGCGCGGCGGATCCGTTCGCGCTGCGCCGCGCGTGCATCGCCATCATCCGGCTGGTGCTGGGCCGGGGCTACCGCTTCAGCCTGTCCGCCGCGGTGGACGAGTCCCTGCGGCTGCTGGCGCCGAAGATCGCCAACGCCAAGCGCAAGGCCGGCGAGCCCGCGCCGCGCGAGCAGGTGCTGGAGTTCTTCCGCGGCCGCCTCAAGGCGCTGTGGGGCGAGCAGCACCGCACGGACGTGGTGGAGGCGGTGCTCGCCGCCGGCTTCGACGACCTGGTGGCCGCGCAGAAGCGGGTGGAGGCGCTCAGCCTCATCGTCGGGCACGCGGACTTCCAGCCGCTGGCCGCGGCCTTCAAGCGCGTGGTCAACATCGTGGAGAAGCAGGGCCGCGACGTGCAGGGCGGGGAGACCAACCCCCAGAAGCTGGTGGACGAGCCGGAGCGGAACCTCCACGCGGCCTTCACCCAGGCCCGGGGCACGGTGTCGGGGCTGGTGCGCTCGGACGACTTCGCCGGGGCTCTCCGGGAAATCACCAGTCTCAAGCCCGCCGTGGACACCTTCTTCGACAAGGTGATGGTGATGGCCGAGGACAAGGCCCTGAGGGAAAACCGCATCCGCCTGCTGGTGGAGATTGGCGCCCTGTTCAACCAGGTCGCCGACTTCTCGAAGATCCAGGCCGAGACGGCCTCGGCCTGAGCTTGGGCCTGGCTGCCCTCCGGGGGGAGAAGCACCCCGGGGGGCACGCCGACGTCGGGCGCAAGGCGCACGGGAATGGCGCACCGCGTTTCCGGTTGCCCGGGGGGAGGCCCCTTCCTACACTCCGCCCCCCTCTGATGCGCGCCTACCTTCTTGCTTCCGCGTTGCTCCTCGTGTCGTGTGACATCGGCGTCGAGAGCAAGCCCCCTCCGGCCACCCGGCTCGTCTATCCCAGTGGACTTGCCTTCTGGCGCCCCGACGCGAGTCCGTCCACCAACGGATTCCTCTACGTGGCGAGCGCCAACTTCGACAAGTGCTACGACTCCGGCTCGGTCATCGCACTGGACCTCGACGCGGTGGGGGTGCGGCCGTTCGGAACGCCCTTCGACCCGTCGGAAAGCCTGCCCAACGACGTGACGGCGCTGGGGATTGGCCCTCAGTCCTACGTGCAGATCCAGAGCTTCGCCGGTGAGATGGCCATGTGGAGCCCGCCGGGGCGGCCGCCTCGGCTCTTCGTTCCTTCGCGCGACGAGGGCAGCGTGCTGCACGCCGTCGACGTGGGCGAGGATGGCCTCTCGCTGAGCTGCGTGCAGGGGGGCGACCGCGACTGCCGCAACAACGCGTTGTCGCTGCTGGACGTGCCGGGCGCCTCCAACAGCCTTCCCGCAGCGCCAGGCCCCCTGGGCGTGAGCGTGGCGGGGACGGGAGACGACGCCCGCGTCTGGGTGACGCACACGGAGCTGGCCGGCCCCCGGACGACCATCGCGGAGGCGGACCTGCGGGGCTACCTGCTCAACCTGCCGGCCGCGAACCCCACGCGCGACGCGCTGAACCCCGAGGAGTTCGTGGCGCTGGGCACCAACGGCCGGCTCTCTGGCGTCGCGCACTCCACCGCCGTGGGCAGCCGGTACGTGTACGCGTCCGGGCGCAACTCCTCGTCACCGCAGCTGGGCGCGCTGCCCGCGCGCTTCATCCTGCGCCTGGTGGACCGCACCACGCCGGGCCGCGTGCTGGAGACCGACCTGGAGCTGACGTACTCGGTGCGTGAGGCCCGGGGCGTCGCGGTGGTTCCGTCGGCCGTGCGCGTGCCGGACCCGGCCGCGCCCGAGAGCACCATCGTGGACGAGCGCGTGTACCTGCTGGCGCGTGGCCCGGACACGCTGCTCGTGTTGGACGTGCTGAACGCGGCGGGGACGGCGCCGGAGGCGGGGAACACCCCCATCGTCCGCATCGTGTCGGCGCTCCCCGTGCCCGCCTCCGCCAGCGAGCTGGAAGTGATTCCGCGCGGCGCGGGCCGGGGCAACCTGGTGGCGGTGACGGGCAGCGGCGACGAGGCCGTGGCCATCTTCGACGAGGAAGTGGGGCAGCTCATCGCGCAGGTCCAGGTGGGCGACAACGACCCGAACAACCCCAGCCAGCCCTTCGGTCTGGCGTCGGACGTCCGGGGCAACTCCGCTCGCATCTTCGCCAGCACCTTCGGAGACGGCCGCGTGGCCATCATCGACATCCCCGACCTCGACCGGCCGCAGAATGCCCGGCTGGTGGCGAGGCTCGGCGCCCGGCAGGGGCGTGACCCGCGCCAGGGCACCAGCCTGTGCCAGGAGACCTCCCCGTGAAGCGCCGTTACCTTGTCCCCCTCGTCGCGTGTGCTGGCCTGGCCGGCAGCTGCTCCGCGACCAACCTGACGACGGGCTTCGCCGGTCTGTCGGGCGCCTTCGACCTGACGATGACCAGCAATGATCTCGTCTTCGTCACGTCCTCGGACCGGGACGAGCTGCGCGTGCTCGACGTGGCGGCGAACCCTCGCGCCTACGTGTCCGCGCCCAACCCGCTGCAGGCGCTCTCCATCCCCGTGTTGGACCGGCCGGACGCGCTCACGCGCGACGTGGGCTACGACGCGGACGGCAACGACGTCCCGGGGCCCTACATCTACGCGCGCAGCTCGGGCTCGCCGGAGATCTCCGTCGTGGCGTCGGCGCGGGAGCTGCTGCGGCAGGTCGTCCGTCTCCAGGCCGCCAGCATCGTCACCGCGTTCGCGTCGCGCTCCCCGGCCGCCGAGACGAGCGAGCCGAGCACGCTGTACTACGCCATCCAGGACCCCGATGGCCTGTTCGACGCCGACACCGGCGGCGCCCGGATCATCCGGCAGGAGATTCCCGGCCCCGACGCGCTCCTGGCGGCCGAGCCCGCGGCGGTGCCGCCCCCGGTGACGGTGTTCTGCCTCCAGCCGGGCGAGTCGATTCTCTCGATGACGATGCTCGCGGGGCAGGGGCAGGTCGCGGTGGCCACGCGGCAGGCCTCGGGCCGGTCGGGCCGCACGCTGGTCATCACCGACTCCGGCCCCCTGGCGGACTGTCTCCAGCCTTCCGTGCCGACGCTGGACGTGTCCGCGGGTTTCGGCAACGTGCCCGTGCGGCTCCTGGTCAGCCACCCTCGCGCGATCATCCCGGATGAAGACCCCATCAACGCGGGGCGCTACATCTTCGGCATCCGGGACGAGGCGGCCTGCGCCGCCGCCCGCGAGTGCTCGGGCGTGCTCGCGGTGGACCTGGAGTCGTCTCCGCCTGGGCAGACGGCCCGGGACCTCAGCGGCGCCCCCATGCTGCCCATCTTCCCCGCGGGCGGCCTGCCCACCGGGCTCGCGCTGGTTCCGGACGCGTCGCTGCGCGTCGTGCTGGACAATGGCTCGGACGGAGTCATCACCGTGCCGCTGCTCGGCATCATGCCGTCGTCCAATGGCTACATCACGCTGTTCTCGGCGGGTGACCTGCGGCAGTTCGACCTCTCGGCCGCGAGCGCGCGGGCCGTTGTCGGGCTTCGCGACGGCAACGAGGTGCCGCTGACCGTCGAGACCGCGGACCTGGTGACGGTCACCCAGGATCCGTCGCTCCAGTCCACGGTGCTCTACGAGGGCTCCGTGCCCAACGCCTTCTACCGGATCATCTACCAGGGTGGCCTTCCGGGACTGAACAGCCTGGTCCGGGACCCCGAGGCGCCCCGCGTGTTCGAGGCCGAGGCCACGCTCGCCGCCAACGCGAGGGCAGGGGACATCATCGTCCTCGAGAGCTCGGATTCGCTGTGCGCCATCGATCTGCCCATCGCGTCCGTGGAGCCCGTGCCGGGGACCCCGCGCGCGCGCTTCGTCGTTCCGGAGACGCAGCAGATCCCCACGGAGTGCGCCAATCTGACGCGTTTCACGGTGCGTGCGAGCGGTGACCAGCCCTTCGTCCTCTTCGACGAGGGCGGGACCTTCCTGTCGCGGGATGTGACAGGGGCGTCGAGCTACAGCATCCCCACCGAGTACTTCTTCCACCCGGAGGGGTTCTACTTCGACGACGACGGCGACCCGTCGACGCCGCCGGTGCCGAACCTCTCCCGCTTCCCCCAGCCGCCGCCGCCGCTGCAGATCCGGGTGACGGCGGTGGGCCGTGAGGTGCGCCGGGGGGATCGCTACGCGGTGACGGTGAGCTCCGGCATCCGGAGCTACATCTTCACGCCGGACAACTCCGCGGGCACGGGCCTGTCGTTCTACACCCTGCCTGCAACCGTGACGGCGTCTCAGAAGCGGAACACGAACCTGGCCTACATCGCCTACCCGTCGGCGGACGGCATCCTCCAGCTCGGCCTGGAGGCCCTCTCCGACAACCGGGCGCAGTCCCTGGCGTTGGTTCCCTTCGAGTAACTGGGCGGGAGTGGAGGCCTCTGCTATCGTCCGGGGCTTCCAGTTTCACGCGAGTCAAGACCGATGATCGATCAGAACTCCCGTCCCGCCCGCAAGGTCGGTATCGCCGACCACCTGTGGGAGACGTTCGAAGACATGGCCCAGCAGATGGGCTCGGACCGCGATGCGCTGATCAACCAGGCGCTCTTCATGTTCGCGCGCCTGAATGGCTTCCTCGAGGTGAAGTCTCACTCCGAGGCCGCCGTGGCGCCCGTGGCCGCTGCCGCCGCGCCCGCGCCGGTGAAGCCCGTGTCCGCCGCGCCGAGCCCGGCCCGTCCCTCCGCGCCGCCCGTGCTCGCGCCCGCCCCCAAGGCCGACGCGACGCCCGCCCCCGCGCGGCCGCCCGTGCGGTCCACGCCGGAGGAGCGCGCCTCCGCCAACGGCCTGGACAACGACCCGGTGCGCCGCGAGGTCGCCGAGCGCGTGCTGGAGACGGCCGCGGAGCTCGAGCGCCTCATCAAGGGGAAGAACAGCGAGCCGCCTCCTCCCGCCGACGACATGGTCGAGGACGAGGAGCCGCTGCCCGACGCCGAGGATCCGGGCCTCATGGACGAGGAGCCGCCCCCGGACGAGGTGGAGGAAGAGCCCGCTGACGACCTCGCCGAGGAGGAAGAGGAGGGCGTCGCCCTGTACCTCGTCACCGAGTCGGGTGATCAGGAGCAGATCGTCAAGGAGCGCTTCGTCATCGGCCGTGGCAAGCACTGCGACTTCGTCATCAACTCCGGCAAGGTCTCCCGTGAGCACGCCGTCATCGCCCGCGAGGGAGATGAGTGGACCATCGAGGACCTCGGCTCGTCCAACGGAACCTGGTTCAACAAGCAGCGCATCAAGCGCCGCAAGGTCGAGGACGGGGACGAGTATTTCATCTGCAGCGAGAAAATCCGTCTCTTGCTCCGATAATGGCGTGACCCGAGCCCCGTCCCGCGGGGCTTCTGGTTGTTCGCCAATTGACGGGCTCCAGGCGTCCCTGGTTTGATACCGGACGCCTGCCGCGAATGGGACAGGCGCTGATGACGCCTGTTCAAATCGCGCTGTGGATGGTTCTCGGAGTGGCCCTCGTGATCTCGGTGGTGACGGATGTGCTTCGCCGGGAGATCCTCGACGTGGTCACCTACCCGCTGATGGCGGTGGGGCTCGGGGTGCGTCTCGCCACCCAAGGGGTGGGGGACCTGGAGCAGGGCCTCGTCAGCGGGCTGGTTTCGGGGGTGGGGCTCGCGCTGCTGCTGCTGCCAGCGGCGCTGCGCGGGCGGATGGGGTGGGGTGACGTGAAGTTGATGGGAGGGGTGGGCGCCGTGCTGGGGTTTCCGGCGGTGCTCGCGGCGGCGGCCTTCATTTCACTGGTGGGGGCGCTGCAGGCGGTGGTGACCCTGCTCTGGCAGGGCGCTGTCTGGGACACGCTGGCGGCCGTGGTCCGCCGGTGGGCGGTTCGGGTCCGGTTGGCGAGCGCGGACGCGCAGCCAGCCCCCCAGCGCCACATCCCCTATGGAGTGGCCATCGCGCTCGGCACCTTCTGGGCGCTGTGGTGGCAGCACGGAACGTTGAGTTAGCTCGGACTTCTGGAAGAGAAGAGGGGACACGGACGATGTTCACACGCATCACGCATGCCGCGGCGCTTGGCGCCCTCATCGCACTGGTGGCTGGCGGCAGCGCCCTGGCGCAGGATGGCACCACCGTCAGCCTCGGCGTGGGCTCCCAGAAGGTGATCACCATTCCGGGTCTCAGCCGCGTCGCGCTCGGTGACCCGAGCATCGCGGACGTGAAGACGCTGGGCTCGGGCCAGCTGCTCATCACCGGCCAGGCCGAAGGCAAGACGACGCTGCTCGTCTGGAAGTCCTCGGGTCAGCGCGTCAGCTACCTGGTCGCGGTCCGCAAGCAGGACCCCAACGAGGTCATCACCGAGATCAAGCGGCTGCTCGGCGAAATCGAAGGTGTGTCCGTCCGGATGGTGGGTGACCGCATCTACCTGGACGGTCAGGCCTACACCACCCAGGACGCCGACCGCATCGAGCAGGTCGTGGGCCTCTACCCGAACGTGAAGTCGTTCGTGAAGATCGCCCCCAACGCCAAGAAGCTGGTGGCCCAGAACCTCAACGCGGCCTTCCAGAAGGCGGGCCTGAAGAACGTGCAGGCCAACGTGGTGGGCGCCACCATCTTCCTGGAGGGCTCCGTGGAGAGCCAGCAGGACCTCCAGAAGGCCGAGCTCATCACCAAGGCCATTGGTGAGAAGGTGGAGAACCTCCTCGTCGTCGGCATTAAGCGGATGATCCTCTCCGAGGTCCAGTTCGTGGAGATCCGCCGCAACAGCCGCGACCGCTACGGCATCCGGTACCCCACGGACATCACGGGCACCGCGCAGGCCGTCTCCACCATCACCCAGCAGCTCTTCCCCGGGACGTTCGGCCAGGGCATCGCCAACATCGGCATCAACGCCAGCGCGGACTTCTCCTTCGGCTTCCAGGGCAACGACGGCTACGGCCGCCTGCTCGCGCAGCCCAAGCTGGTGTGCGCCAGCGGTGAGAAGGCGGAGTTCCTCGCCGGCGGCGAGGTGCCCATCCCGCTCATCACCAACAACCAGTTCACGGTCGAGTTCAAGAAGTACGGCGTCATCCTGAACCTGCGCCCCACCGCGGACCGCAACGGCAACATCCAGACGGAGATCGAGGCCGAGGCGTCCGAGATCGACACGTCCGTGGCGGTGTCCTTCGGTGGCTCGGCCTCCATCCCGGGCTTCCGTACCCGCCGGGTGAAGACGAATGTCACCGTGCGTCACGGTGAGACCATCGTCCTGTCCGGCGTGTTCAGCCACGACGAGCAGAAGTCGGTGTCCAAGCTGCCGGGCCTGGGGCACATCCCCATCATCGGTGAGCTCTTCAAGAGCCGCGGCTTCGACTCCACCAAGCGCGAGCTGGTGATTTTCGTCACCCCGCGCATCGTGAACCCGGACTCCGACAAGGTCCGGACCATCATCGAGGACGTGAAGAGCCGCTACAAGCAGGCCCGGTCCGAGGTGAACTTCAACATCTTCGACTGAGGCAGGCGCCCCCAGGCGCTGTCTTCGCGGGCCGGCCGTCACCCCTCCCGGGGGTGGTTGCCGGCCCGTCGCCTTGCGGGCAAGCGTGCAACCCGGTTCTCACGCTTTGAGTACGAAGGGGGGCTTGCTAGCATCCGTCCCCATGTTTCTCATCACCCTCGCGGAAAAGGGCGGCGGGACCGAGCAGCGCGAGTACCACAAGAATGAAGTCACCATCGGCCGTCTGCCGGGCAATGACATCATCCTCGCGAAGGGCAACGTCTCCAAGTACCACTCGCGAATCGTCGCCAAGGACGGGAAGTTCATCATCGTGGACATGAAGTCCACGAACGGCACGTTCGTGAACGGCAAGAAGATTGCCGCGCCTCAGGTCCTCAAGCCGACCGATCAGGTCTACATCGGCGATTACATCCTCAACGTGGAGGGGCTCGAGGACGAGGGCCCCGTGATGACCCGCGCGGGTCAGCCCGAGGAGGAGTACTACGACGAGCAGGGCGAGGACGGGCCCTACGAGGACGAGGAGGGCCCCTACGAGGACGAGGAGCCCTACGAGGACGAGGAGCCAGAGCCTCCGCCGCCGCCGGCGGCCAAGAGCAACATGCCGGCGTCGCTCGCCTCCGCGCTGGCGAAGAACAAGCGCAAGGTGGACCCCCGGCAGGAGCGCTACACGCGCCTGCAGAAGGAGATCCACGACCGCCTCATCGAGTACCTCGACCTGCGCCGGATGGACATGGACCGGCTCGGCGACGACGAGCTGTGGCGGCGCACCGAGAAGGCCATCCGCGACATCATCGACCAGATGGAAGCGGATGGAGAGCTTCCGGAGGACGTGGACCGCGAGGAGCTGCTCACCGACGTCATCAACGAGGCGCTGGGCCTGGGGCCCCTCGAGGCGTTCCTCGCGTCGGATGAGATCAGCGAGATCATGGTGAACCACGCCAACCAGATCTACATCGAGCGCAAGGGCAAGCTGACCCTGTCGGAGAAGACGTTCTCCTCCAACCAGGCGGTGCTCGGCGTCATCGAGCGCATCGTGGCGCCCATTGGCCGCCGCATCGACGAGTCCAGCCCGCTGGTGGACGCGCGCCTCAAGGACGGCAGCCGCGTCAACGCCATCATCCCGCCGCTGGCGCTGAAGGGTCCCTGCATCACCATCCGCAAGTTCAAGAAGGACTCGCTGAAGATCGCGGACCTCATCAAGTACAAGACCGTCACGGCGCAGATGGCCGAGTTCCTGGAGATGTGCGTCACGGCCCGGCGCAACATCGTCATCTCCGGCGGAACCGGCTCCGGGAAGACGACGACGCTGAACATCATCAGCTCGTTCATCCCGGAAGGTGAGCGCATCATCACCGTGGAGGACGCCGCCGAGCTGCAGCTCCCGCAGGACCACTGGGTGCAACTGGAGAGCCGGCCTCCCAACCTGGAAGGCAAGGGCGCCATCACCATCCGTGAGCTGGTGAAGAACTGCCTGCGCATGCGGCCCGACCGCATCGTCGTCGGTGAGTGCCGCTCCGGTGAGACGCTGGACATGCTCCAGGCCATGAACACGGGCCACGACGGCTCGCTCACCACGCTGCACGCGAACACGCCGCGTGACGCCATCGCCCGGCTGGAGACGATGGTGCTCATGTCCGGCATGGACCTGCCGGTGAAGGCCATCCGCGAGCAGATCGCCAGCGCGGTGCACATGATCGTGCAGCAGACGCGCTTCTCCGACGGCACGCGGAAGATCTGCTACATCACCGAGGTGTCCGGCATGGAGGTCGACATCGTGACCCTCCAGGACATCTTCTACTTCAAGCAGGATGGCTTCACGGAAGACCACAAGGTCCGTGGCCGCTACGTCGCGTCCGGCTTCGTGCCGAAGTTCTACGACGAGCTCCAGCGCAAGGGCATCCCCGTCAACATGAGCATCTTCCGCGAGGAGTGACGCGTCCCCATGGCCACTCTGGTCGTCCGTCTGCCTGACGGTACTGAGAACGAATACGCCATCACCGGCGAGCTGAAGCTGGGCCGCCAGCAAGGCTGCGACATCCTCCTCACCGAAGGCGGCGTGTCGCGCACACACGCGCGCGTCTTCGAGGAGGGCGGTACCGTCTTCATCGACGACGTGGGCAGCGCGAATGGCACGTTCGTGGATGGCAAGCGCATCATGGAGCCCACCGCGCTGACGCCTCAGTCGGAGGTGCTGCTCGGGGACTACACCCTCACCCTCAAGGCGGCTCCGGTCCGGGGCTCGGGGGCGCGGCGCGCGGCGAAGTCCGCCGCGGGCGGCGACGACGCCATGCCGGTGGGCGGCGAGGGCCCCGGTCCCCGCGCCACCCGGGCCATGCCCAGCATCAAGAAGGCCCCGGGTGGGGCGAAGGGCGCCGCGGGCGGGGAGCTGGCGAAGCGTCCGCGTCCGGCGCGTCCCTCGGCGGCGGGCGGAGCGCGTCCCGCGCCGGCGGCCAGTGGACCGTCGCTGCGCGGCATGGTGGGCCCGTGGGCCGGGCAGACGTATCCCCTCAAGGGGAAGGTCATCGTGGGCCGGCAGCCGCCCGCGGCCATCATGCTGGATGACGACTCGGTCAGCCGCCGGCACGCGGAGCTCGAGGTCACCAGCGCGGGCGTGACGGTGAAGGACCTGGGCAGCGCCAACGGGACGCTGCTCAACGGCGAGGCGCTGGACCAGACGCCGGTGCAGCTGGAGCCCGGGGATCTGCTCCAGTTCGGCGTGGTGGAGATGTCGTTCGAGGAGGACGCTTCCGCGGCGCCCGTGCGCCGTGGCGCGGGGGCCGCCGCGCGGGGCGGCGGCGAGGACATCGACCCGGCCGAGAAGCGCAAGAAGCTCATCATGGTGGCGGCGGCCCTGGTGGGTGTGCTGCTCATGGTGGGGATGGTGTCGTCCATCGTCAGCCCTCCGGCGGCGGACGTGCCCACCGCCCCGGGCATCGCCAGCCAGGCGGACCAGGCGCAGAAGATCCAGGAGCTGCTGAGCGAGTGCCGCTCCTACGCGTCCAGCGAGCTGGGCGCGCCGAACTGGGACAAGGCCAACGAGGTCTGCACCCAGGCGCTGGATCTGGACCCCATCCACCCGGAGGCGAACACGCTCATCCGGCGCATCAAGCTGGAGAAGGAGTCCTTCGACTACTACTCCCAGGGTGAGCGGCTGCTGCAGCGCCTCAAGCCGGAAGAGGCCCTGGAGTCGTTCCGGAAGATCCAGAAGGAGAGCGAGTACTTCCGCCGGGCCCGCGCCAAGGCGCGCGAGGCCGCCGACGCGGTGACCAAGCGCGCCCAGGAGGACTGCAAGCTGTACCTGCGCGACTCGCAGTGGAGCGCCGCCGTGTCCCGCTGCGGCGTCTACATGGCGGTGTGGTGCCAGTCCGTGCCGCGCGACGACCTGCAGCCGCCCCTGGGCTTCACGCTGAAGCTGGAGGGCCGCCTGCGCCGCAACGAGTGGCGGCCCAAGGACGCGATGTTCGTGAAGTTCCTCATCGCGCGGCAGAAGATGGACCCCAACGCGGCGCCCTGGGTGTGCCCGGTGGCGGAGGTGCTCGCCGGTGACGAGCGGGCCGTGGATCCGCGCACCATCATCGCGGAGGCGGCCAAGAAGCGTTACCCCAACAAGCTGATGCAGGCCGCGCTGCTGGACTACTGGGGCGGCCGCGGCAGCGAGGCGCTCGCGACGATGCAGAAGCTGCGGGCCAACTATGAGGCCGCGCAGTACCACGCCCAGGCGGACGAGCTGATGAAGATCATGTCCACCGTGGATCAGCTCTTCAAGGCGGGCCAGAGCTACCTGGCCGCCGAGGACCCGGAGAAGGCCGCCGAGCCCTTCCGGGAGGCGCTCGCCACGGACAAGATGCTCATGCAGGAGCTCGCCGAGTCGAAGCCGTCGTTCTACCGGCGCAACATCCTGCAGGACTTCGCGGAGAAGTCCTACCAGCGCGGCAAGCACTGGGCGGACCGCGAGGACCGGCGGCGCGCGTGCCGCGTGTGGAAGCTGGGCTTCAGCTTCTACGCGGGCAACCCGAACCTCAACAAGGCGGCGGCCTTCTGCTCCACGCGGGCCCTGGAGGCCTTCCGGGCGGCGAGCAGTTGCAACGACATGGCCATCCCGCTGGACTACGCCGTGAAGGGTGACGGCGTGGAGGAGATGGTCGTCGCGAAGAAGGCGGAGCTGGGCTGCAAGTAGCGCCCGTCGTGGACAGGGCGGGGCGGGCGCGCTAGGCACGGGGGCATGGTCGACACCAGCCCCTCGCGCTCCGCGCCCACCCTGGTCCTCATCGACGCCTCGGGTTTCATCTTCCGCGCGTACCACGCCATTCCTCCGCTCACGACGAGCAAGGGCGTGCAGACCAACGCGGTGCTGGGCTTCACGCGCATGGTGCTCAAGGCCCTGCGTGAGCTGAAGCCCACGCACGTGGCGCTCGCCTTCGACAAGGAGAGCCGCACCGAGCGCCAGAAGATTGACCCCACGTACAAGGCGAACCGCGAGGGGCCCCCCGAGGACCTCGTCCCCCAGTTCGCCCTCATCCGCCGCGTGGTGGAGGCCATCAACGTGCCCGTGCTGGAGGTCGCCGGCTGGGAGGCCGACGACGTCATCGGCACGCTGGCCGTGAAGGCGAAGCAGGAGGGCTTCTGCGTCCAGGTCGTCACGGGCGACAAGGACTTCGTCCAGATTGTCGACGACGACGTGCGCCTGTACGACCCGATGAAGGACGTGCACACGCTGCCCGCGGACGTGAAGGCCCGGCTGGGCATCGAGCCGGGGCAGATGCGTGACTACCTGGCCCTCATCGGTGACGCGGTGGACAACGTCCCCAAGGTGCCGGGCATCGGTCCGAAGACGGCCACGGAGCTCATCCAGCAGTTCGGGAACGTGGAGACGCTGCTGGAGCGCCTGGAGGAGGTGAAGAAGCCGAAGATTCGGGAGAACATCGCCTCCCACCGCGAGAGCCTCCTTCGCGCCAAGCAGCTCGTCACCTTCAAAACGGACCTGCCGTTAGACGTGGGCATGGCGGACCTGGCCCGCAGGCCGCTGGACGCGCAGCGCTCGCGCGAGCTGTTCACGGAGCTGGAGTTCTTCGCGCTCCTCAAGGAGTTGCCCGCGCAGGACGGCGCCGCGGCGGGCGCGCCCGAGGTGGCGAAGGAGCAGCCCGCGCCGCTGACGGTGACGCCGCGCCTGGTGGGCACCGAGGCGGAGCTCGCGCCCCTGGCCAGCGGCGTGCGCGAGGCGGGCGCCGTCAGCCTGATCCCCGCGTACGAGGGCGCGCCTTTCGGCGCGAAGCTGGTGGGCATGGCGCTCGCGCTGCCGGATGGGCAGACGGCGTATGTGCCCCTGCGGCATGCGCAGCTGGGCGTGACGCAGGTGAAGCCGGAGGCCTTCACCGCGGCCTTCCGCGCCGTGCTGGAGGACGCGGCGGTGAAAAAGGGCGGGCATGACCTCAAGGCGCTCTGCCTGGTGCTCGCCAACGACGGCATCACGCTGCGGGGGGCGCACGACGACGTGGAGCTGCTGAGCTACCTGCTCAACCCGTCACGCCGGGAGCACGCGCTGGTGGACCTGGCCCGGGAGCGGCTCTTCACGGAGCTGCCGCCGCTGCCCGCCGCCGCGGAGGGCAAGCGCGGCAAGAAGGACCGCGCCCTGGCGGACCACACGGTGGAGGAGGTGGCCACGGGCTTCGCCATCCGCGCCGAGGCCGCGCGCCGGCTCGCCCCCGAGCTGTGGAAGGAGCTGGAGGCCGCGAAGCTGGCGGACCTGGCGCGCGACCTGGAGCTGCCGCTCTTGCCGCTGCTCGCGCAGATGGAGCAGCGGGGCGTGTTGCTCGACACCGCGGAGCTGTCGCGCACGTCCGTGAAGGTGGACGCGGCCGTCGAGACGCAGGTGAAGGAGGTCTACCGGCACGCGGGGCGCGAGTTCAACATCGGCTCCAACCCCCAGCTCGTCGACGTGCTCTTCAACGAGCTGAAGCTGCCCGTCATCAAGAAGGGGAAGACGGGCCCCTCGGCGGACCAGGAGGTGCTGGAGAAGCTGTCCGAGGAGCACCCGCTCCCAGGCGCCATCATCGAGTACCGCAGCCTGTCCAAGCTCAAGAGCACCTACCTGGACACGCTGCCCACGCTGGTGGCCGCCGACGGGCGCATCCACACCACGTACCACCAGGCGGCCACCGCGACGGGGCGCCTGTCCTCCACCGACCCGAACCTCCAGAACATCCCCGTGCGCACGGAGCTGGGCCGCGAAATCCGCCGGGCCTTCGTGGCCGCCGAGGGGCACCAGTTGGTGAGCGCCGACTACAGCCAGGTGGAGCTGCGGCTGCTGGCGCACATCGCGGACGACGCGGTGCTCATCGAGGCCTTCCGGCACGACGAGGACATCCACACCCGCACGGCGGCCGAGGTCTTCGGCGTGCCCTCCGACAAGGTGGACCGGGAGCAGCGGCGCGTCGCGAAGATGGTGAACTTCGGCATCGCCTACGGCCTGTCGCCGCACGGCCTGGCGGCGCGGCTCGGCATCGCGCAGGACGTGGCCCGCGACATCATCGAGCGGTACTTCATCCGCTACGCGGGCATCAAACGGTACCTGGAGGAGACCGTCACCGTGGCGCGCAAGACGGGCTACGTGGAGACGCTCTACGGCCGCCGCCGGTACATGGCGGACCTGAACTCGAAGAATCGCGGCGTGGCCCAGGCCGCCGAGCGCGCCGCCATCAACATGCCCATCCAGGGCACCGCCGCGGACCTCATCAAGAAGGCGATGCTCGCGGTGGACGCGGCGCTGACGGCCCAGAAGCTGCGCACCCGGATGCTGCTCCAGGTGCACGACGAGCTCCTCTTCGAGGCCCCCGACGCGGAAGTGGAGCAGGTGAAGGCGCTGGCGAAGCAGGCCATGTCTTCGGTGGCGGAGCTGAAGGTGCCGCTCAAGGTGGACGTGGGCGCGGGCCGCAGCTGGGCGGACGCGCACTGACGCGCCAAAAGAGACGGGAGGAGCGCCCACCCCCGTAGGCGCCCCTCCCGGATGCTGCACCCCACGGCCCCCACGGCCGCCACTGCACACTTCGACAAATGCGCCGACCCGTCCGACCGGCGAGTCGTGTGGACCCCCATCCACACGTCTTGCCAGCGGCTCGCGGTGCGCGCTCACCACTCCCCAGCGGGAGCGCGACTTCCCACAAGCGCGCCATGGGCCCCCACCCAGGCGCACTCCCTCCCGCCGGTCTCGGACGCTCCCGTTGCCGGAAGCGTCAAGTCGAACGGGCCGGCCAACCCCTACACGCCCTCAGTGCATTGCCGTACGTCCATCTCCCGTGTCCGGAGACACGCGCCGCGTCCGCGAGGGACGCTCGAAGTACTCGACGACCAGCCCACCGAAGGGAACCCGCGGCCCATCCGCCCGCGGGTCCTTCATCCGTTGAAGCAGCGCCACCGCGGAGTCCACGGCCTCGTCGACCGCGCGGTTGATGCGCTCGCGTTCCCAATCCCCGCCGCCGAGCACCTCGGAGGCGTCCACCAGGCAGCGCCGAAGCGCCGCGAATTCGTCATAGAGGGCGCGGGCCCCCCGGTGCGGCGACAGGCGCAGCACCGCGCGCGTGCGGCTCCACGGGCTCGTCTCCTCCCCGGCGAGCGTCTTGCCCAGCTCGCGGATGAAGGGCTCCACCAGGTTGTCCAGCTGGGTGGGCATGCCCTGGGAGGCGTCCAGCTCCGGCGCCGCCAGCACCATGCGCCGCCACAGCGCCGAGATTCGATCCGGTTGCTGGCGGAAGAACCGCGCCAGCACGGCTGCCTTTCGTCCACGCTCGCTCATGTCCAGTGCCTTCCGCATCGCGTACGGAGGCCATAGCAAGCCGGCTGCCAACGCCGCTGAAGTCCCATCCTCCAATGAAATCAGAGGGTTGCCCTGAAGGGCGGGGCAGGCAGAGAGGCAGGAGCGCGGAAGAAACTACAGGGTGGGGCCTGTAGTCCTACCGGGGTGGGAGGGCTCAGTGCAGGGTGGGCTTGGGCGGGCGGCCGTGGGGGCCGTCCTCGTCGTCCAGGTAGTCGGGGGCCGCGCCCTCCGCGAGGGCGGAGTCCGTCTCGAGCGCGGGCTCGTGGCCGTCCGTGCCCGGGGGGCCGGCGGGCCAGTCCGGCCACGTCGCGTCCGTGGTGCTGGCCAGCCCCTCCTGGGCCTGGGCGTTGGCCGCCGCGGCCTGGGCGGCCAGCAGGCGCAGGGTGGCGTCCTCGGCGGCGTCCTGGGCGGCCATCTCCGCCAGCTTCGCGGCGCGCTGCTGCCGGCGGCGGGCGTAGGCGGCCACGCAGAGGAAGGAGGCGCCCAGCCACACCAGCGCGGAGCTGGTGGTGAGCGGCAGCCAGCCGTAGCGCGCGGCCAGACCGCCGCGCCAATCCGTCTCCTCCACCAGCAGCGAGGTGCGGAAGGCCTTGCCGAAGGCGGTCTCGAAGGGCTCGCCCCGCGCCACGCCCTCCACGAGCGCGGCCATGGCCTGCGGGCCGAACTTCGCGGACAGGTGCGCCACGAAGGCGGCGCTCTGCGCGTAGGCAATCTCCACGTCCGAGGGGACGTCCGGCCAGGCGCGGTCCAGGTGCTCGAAGTGGAAGACGCGCTCCTGCGTCACCGCGCGGAAGATGGCGCCGTAGTGCGTGAGGGAGTACCGCTCCCCGGTGACGTTCTGCGCCACGCCCTCCTGGAACCAGCGGGGCCACTGCGGGGCCAGCTGCCCCAGCGCGACGTGGGCCAGCTCGTGGCGCAGCGTCTGCTGGCCGTCCGGGGCATTCAGGCTGAGGGCGTCCAGGAGGATGATTTGATGGACGGGGTAGGCCAGGGCCACGGCCCAGCCGGGAGGCTTTCCACCGGGCAGCGCCAGGGCCTCGAACTCCGAGCGGCCCACGCCCAGGCGAATCTCCGTCACCCCCGGCCAGTCCTTGCCCAGGATGGTGCCGAAGGTGTCCCGGACGCCTTCAATCTGACGGGACAGCTCGTGCGCGGCGCCCGTGGCGGCGGCGGTGTGGAGGATGCGGAAGCGCTTCGTCGTGAGCTCGCCGCTGACGACGGGCGGGGGCGTCAACGGCACCAGGGCGGCGTCACTCACCACCTCGTGCGCGTGGATGCCGTGGGCGCCGCCGGGTTCTTGCGCCCGGGCGAGCGGGGTGGCCAGCAGCAGGAGCAGAACAAGCAGGTGGCGCATGTGCGGCGGCCTCACGTTCCCCTGACATAACAGCCTCGCCCCTGTTTTCCGCAACCTCCGCACCCACTGTGGGTGCGGCGCGGTGCGTCAGGAGTCGGCGTTGGCCTTCTTCTGGGACAAGTACGCCACGTTGTCCTCGACGCGCGCGTAGTCGCGGTCCGCGAACGTGGGGCTCTTGAACGTCTCCAGCAGCTTCTGGTGCGCCTCCAGCACCGAGCGCACCTGCGACTCGAACTGGGTGCGCTGGCGCTTCAGCTCGTTGATGTCCTCCACCACCTGCACCAGCCGCTGGTGGGCGCCGTGGACGATCTTCTCCGCCTGGTGTTCGGCGTCCGCGATGATGATCTCCGCTTCCTTCTTCGCGGCGTCCTTCAGGTCCTCGCTGATGCGCTGGGCGGTGACCATCGTCTCCTGGAGGGTGCGCTCCCGTTCCTGGTGCTGTTCGACCTTGAACTGGGTGCGCTTCACTTCCTCCTTGAGCGCGATGTTCTCCTTCACCACCTCCTCGAACTCGCCGGCGATGAGCTCGAGGTAGGCCTCCACCTCACGGCGGGAGAAGCCGCGCAGGGCCGTTTCGAACCGCTTCTGCCGGATGTCGAGCGGGGTGATTTTCATGACGCCGCAGTGTAGCGCAGGGGCGTCACTTCTCCAGGAATCGGCCCTGGACCCGGGGAGGAGCGCTGGAGGGGGGTGCCTGGCTGGCTGCCCTGCTTGCGGGCGTCAGCGGCGGGCGGCGTCCCACTGGGACACCACGGTCCGCGCGGCGTTCTGCACGCCCGCGGTGAGCCGGCTGTCCACGGCGGCGTCCTGGACGGCGCGCCGGGCGGTGGGGGTGCGCTGGAAGATGAGCCCGTTGAGCGCCTGGATTTTCAGCGCGTCCGGGAGGCGGGGGTGGCGCACCACGTTGGCGAGGATCTCCTCCGCCCGGGTGTGCTGGAACAGCGCCACCGCGCGCAGGGCGGCCTGCTGGATGCGGGGGTTGGGGTCCCAGAGGAGCAGCGCCAGCGAATCCAAGGCCCGCGCGTCGCCGAGCAGGGCCAGGTCCTCGATGGCCATGGCCCGGATCTCCTCCGGCGCCGGCTTCACCGCGCCCAGCAGCCCCCGCAGCAGGGCCGTGTCGTCGGACGCCACCGTCGCTTCAGGGGAGGCTGGGGCCGCCGCCGGGGCCACGGCGGCGGCCGGGGCCTGGGCGCGGGCGGCGGTGGCAAGCAGCAGGCCAGCGAGAAGCAGGGGATGCATGGAGCCCCTTCTACCCCGAGGCGGAGAGATTTTCTTGACGCGATCGCCCACGGTGGCAGCTTCCCCGTTGCTACAGGTGTGTTGCGAATGGGAGCAAGGTTCGATGAACGCGGCGGCCGCGAACTGGCAGACCCTGGAAAACGTCGATGTGGAGTGCACCCACTGCGGCATCCGGATGACCCTGCAACCGGGGACCCGGGTTCGCTACTACCGGTGTTCCGGGTGTCACCGCTGGGTGTCCAGCGTGTACTCCGACGTCTTCCGGGCGGACGCGAAGGTGCGCACGCACCCGGTGAAGGACTCGGGCGCGCAGGACGAGCAGTTCATCGAGGTCAAGGACCGGCTGGACCGCTGGCTGTCCGCGCTGGAGGAGCAGGACCCGTACCGGCTCCTGGGTGTGTCGCCGCTGGACTCGGCGGACACGGTGCGCGCGCGCTACCACGCGCTCGCCATGGAGGCGCACCCGGACCGCGGTGGCTCGCCGGAGAAGATGCGCGAGCTGAACGCGGCCTATGAGCGCATCCTCCGGCACCGCCAGCGCAAGCGTCAGGAGGCCCTGTCCGCCGGCATGCCCGCGGCCTCCGCGTCCGTCCTGCCCGCGCGCAGCAGGTAGCCCCAGAAGAGCGCGCCCAGGGCGAACCCGAGCCCCGCCTTCACCCAGGTGGGGAACAGGTCGCCCGGGGAGACGTAGCCCTCCACCACGCCGATGAGGGCCAGGAACGGCGCGCAGCCCAGCACCAGCTTCACCGCCTCCCGTCCGCGCAGCGCCAGCGCCTGTCCCCGGGGCAGCTCCCCCGGGTCGATGAGCGCCTGGCCCACCATCAGTCCCGCCCCACCGGCGATGACGAGGATGGACAGCTCCACCGGCCCATGCGCGGCGATGAAGTCCAGCAGCCCGCCCACCATGCCCTCGCGCGCGCACAGCGCGGTGATGGCGCCAATGTGCACGCCGTTGTTCACCATCAGGAACAGCGTGCCCAGGCCAAAGGTGAGGCCCAGGGCGAAGGTGACGATGGTGACGGTGAGGTTGTTGGTGGCGATGCCAGACGCCACCGAGTTGGGCGGCGCCACCGACAGGATGTCGTCCGTCCACATGCGGCCCTGGGCCACGTAGTGGCGCACGCCGGAGGGCACGAGCAGCTCGGCGCCCCGGGGCTCCCACAGCACCACCACCGCGCCCAGGACGATGCCCAGGAGGAACAGCGCGGCGCTGGCGCCCACGAAGCCGCGCTCGCGCCGCAGCGTGGCGGGGAACTCGCGGCGGAAGAAGTCGCGCACCGCGGGCCAGCGCTCGCGCGGCGGCTGGTAGATGGCGGCGTAGGCCTGGCCGCAGAGCTGGTTGAGGAAGCGGTGGGCGTCCGTGCCGGGATAGAACGTCTGGGCATGGGCCAGGTCCGCGGACGCGCGCCGGTACAGCGTGTCCAGCGTGCGCAGCTCGTCCAGCTTCAGCGTGCCCGCGCGTTGGCGCGCCAGCAGGGCCTGGAGCGCGTCCCAGTCCTGTCGGCGCCGCGCCACATACGCGGGAAGCGGGATGGCCATGTCAGCGCGCTCCCTGGACGCGGGCGCGCAGGAAGGCCTCGGTGCTCTCGGCCGAGGCCAGCACCGCCGCGAGCGACTCCGCGTCCGGCGGGCCCACGCGCTCCACCAGCCGCGCGCCCAGCCGCCGCCGTACGTCCGGCGCCAGGCCGGGTGCCCGAGACAGGAAGGACAACACCAGCTCCACGTCCTCGGGCGTGAGGGGCCGCGCGCCCGCCGCCGACGGCACCGGCGCCGTGGCCTCGGGCGCGGCGGTGTACTTGTCCAGGTCGATGCGCTCCTCGCGCACCAGCAGCGTGCCCGCGAGCAGATCTCCCAGCCGCCGGTGCTGGCGGGTCAGCAGCATGCTGACGCAGGCCGTGGCGTACAGCATGGGCAGGAAGTCCACCGCGCGGCACAGGTTGCGGACCGCGCTCTCGTACACGCTCACCGGTGCGCCATCCAACCGCACCACGCGGATGCCGAGCGCCCGCTTGCCCACCGTCTGGCCGTGGAAGAGGACCTCGCTCACCGTCCAGTACAGCCACTGCGTGGCGAAGAAGCCCACCACCATCAGCGTCTGCGCCACGCCCGACAGCCCCTGGAGGACGCCGAGCACGTCCGACACCAGCAGGGTGAAGACGAAGTACGCGACCAACCAGAAGAAGAACAACAGGCTCGCGTCCACCAGCCACGCGAGGCACCGGTAGCCGATGCCCGCGACGGGGAGGGTGAGCGCCACGCGCTCAGGGGTGGCGACGTCGAGATGGGGTGTCGGAGCGGTGCGCATGCAGGGGGTGCAGCATACACATCTGCCTTCCACCCATGCGGTTGGGTCGCACCTCGATTCGCCTTTGAGTTGCGGGATTTTCAGGTCCCAGGCGGCTGTGGCCGGGAAGACAGTCATGGGGTCGAATGAGGGTCACTCCATCGACTTGTGGACGCGCCGGCGTGTCGTGCGGGAAACAGCGACAACGAACCAACGGATGAAACCCCTGTAACGGGCTCTAATTCATGCACACTGGACACTCCCGTTGGGGCTGGTTCGCGTCTGCGCTTTCCCAGTGATAGGGTTTCTTCGTCGGACCATGAACCTGGGCTGAAGGAGGTGCGGCCCGCAGGGACGTCAGAGGTAGCTGAAAGTCAAAAACAGCCAGGAGTCGAGTCGTACATCGGTAGGCCGACTCCGGAGTGGCTCAGCGGACGCGCTCGTTCATCCCTGTCATGCAACCCACTGGCCCAAGTCGTACCGGAGCCGGCTGTGGTCAGTTGTCTGTTCATGCAGTTTTCGCCATGACGGCTGGGGGGCCTTCGCATGGCAACCAATCAAGCAGCGATTCGTGTATCGATTCTCGAAGGACCGTGGGCGGCCTGGCAGGGCCTTGCTGACGGGCTTCGTGGTGAGGGCGTGCAAATCTCCTCGGTGACGAGGGACGTGCGCCTGTTCCTCGACAGCCTGGGCACGGACCCGCCGCAGGTCGCGGTGATGGACGTGGAAGGTGACAGCGAGGCGGCCGTGGGCTGCTCCGTCACGGAGGGCATCAACCTCCTGAGGGAAGCCCGCAAGCGGCGGCTCGAGGTGCGGATGCTGTTGCTCTCCGCGGTGAGCTCGCCGGAGATCATCTCGCAGTGCTTCGACGAGGGTGCGTCGGGCTACCTGTTCCGCGCGGGGCTGGGAACGACGGCGGTCGCGTCCGCCATCAACTCCCTGGTCCGTGGCGAGCGGTTGTTCCCGGTGCAGCTCTTGCGGAACGACTTCGAGCATCCGCCGGTGACGTCGCCCACCGCGAGCGTGCTGCTGGCGCTCACGCAGCGCGAGCGGGAGGTGCTGGCGTACGTGGCGGGCGGCGCGGACAACCTGAAGATCGCCGCGCACCTCCAAATCGCCGAGCGCACCGTGAAGTCGCACGTCACGCAGCTCTACCGGAAGCTGGGCGCGGAGAACCGCACGCAGCTGGCGCTGAGGGCGTGCCACCTGGGCGTCCGGCCACCGCCGGACCTCTAGGCGAAACACGCGGGACCGCGCATGCAGCACGCCCCCCGGACCCAGGCGAAGTGGCCCGGGTTCGCAGGGGGCGTGCGCACGGCCGTGGCCGGGACTACTGCTTCATTTCTTCCATCTTCTTGCGGAGGCTCAGCGGGCGCATGTCCGTCCAGACCTCCTTGATGTACTCGAGGCACTCGGCCTTGCTGCCCTGCTTGCCCGCATCCTTCCAGCCGAGCGCGTTCTCCCGGTCGGCAGGCCAGATGGAGTACTGCTCCTCGTGGTTCAGCACGACCTTGTAGACCGTCGTGTCCTCGCGCTCATCCGCCATGGTGAAGATCTCCTGAAATGGGCCGCATTCTGGGCACAATCCAGGAAAAGGGGTCAAGCCACGGAAGGCGTGGGCGCGCTGAGACAGGGGGCCGCCTATACTCGCCGGCCATGTTTCAGGTTTCTCGTGTCGTCACGGCCCTGTTCCTCGTGTCCGGGGGCATGTGGGCCACGCTCGCCCTGGTCTTGACGGGGGCGGGGCCCCAAGGTCCTGTCCTCGTGCGGGGGCTGGCCGCCCTGCTGCTGTCCGGCGCCGCCGTGGCGGCGTGGCGCTTTCACTCGAAGCGCGCGGCGGTGGGGGCCATGGCGGCGGGGTGTGTGGCCATCTGGGGGTGGACCCAGACGGTGCGGCCCGCGACACAACGGGACTGGGCGCCGGACCTGGCCCGCTCCGCGCGCGGGGAGGTGGTGGGCTCGCGGGTCACGTTGTACGACGTGCGGGACTTCCGCTACCGCGACACGTCGGATTGGGACGCGGCGTGGTACTCGGCCACCTATGACACGCGAGAGCTCACCGGCGCCTGGTTCGTCGTGGAGCCCTTCTCCGGCGTCTGGGGCGCGGCGCACACCATGGTGAGCTTCGGCTTCTCCGACGGCCGCTACCTCGTCTTCTCCGTCGAGGTCCGGCGCGAGAAGGGCGAGACGTTCTCCGCGCTGGGCGGCCTCTTCCGTCAGTTCGAGCTCGTCTACGTGGTGGGGGACGAGCGGGACCTGGTGCAGCTGCGCTCCAACCACCGCAAGGATGACGTCTACATGTACCCGGTGGACGCGTCGAAGGAGCGCATCGCCCGCTTCTTCCTCGACATGGTGGCGCGGATGAACGCGCTGCATGAGGAGCCGGAGTTCTACGACACGCTCACCAACAACTGCACCACCAACCTGGTGCGGCACCTGGAGACGGTGAGCGAGGCGCGCGTTCCGTACGACCACCGCACCCTGTTGCCCGCCTTCTCCGACGCGCTGGCCTACGAGCTGAAGCTCATCGACCAGGACGTGCCCCTGGAGCAGGTGCGCCAGCGCTACCACATCAACGCCCGGGCGCTGGCGGCGGAGGGGCGGCCGGACTTCTCGCGGCGCATCCGCGAGCCTGTGGCCGCCACCGCCTCGGACACCGTGCCGTGACGGCTACGCGGCCCGGCGCGCCTTCAGGTGCGTGTCGTAGTGCTGTTGCAGCGTGACGAAGTACCCGCGCTCCTCCCAGAGCGCCGCGATGAGGCGCTCGGTGAGCGTCTTCACCTCGGCGCTCTCGTCCGGTGACGGCGTGCGGGGGCCGGGGGACTGGTCGCTGAAGAAGGCGCGGGTGGCCTCGGCCATCAACAGGCGGCTGCCCGCGAAGAGCCTGCGCAGGGCCTGATTGACGGGGCGCGGGTCCAGCTCCGCGCAGGCGGCGACGATGGCGTCGTGAATCTTCTCGGGCTGGGGGCCCTCGAGCTCATCGGCCTTCAGGTCGCCGCGCTCCAGGGCGTGGTTGAGCAGGTAGCCGTGGTGCAGGGCCTGCGAGGCCACGTCCACGCAGTCCTTCACCCACAGGACGAAGAAGACCTTCCGGAACACCTTGCGCACGGGGAACAGCGCCAGGCCCTTGAGGGAGCCCAACAGCCGCCCGCCCGCGGTGCGCCCCACGTGAGAGCCGGCGAGCAGCTCCACGGCCCGGGCTGGCTTCTTGGGGAGGCCGTGCTCGGAGAGGAGGGTGAGGACCATGCTCTCCCGGGCCTGCCGGAGGGCGTAGTCGTCCAGGAAGGGGACGGGGATGAGCGGCGTCAGGCCGGAGACGACCGCGAGGAAGGCCACGCGGCCCAGCACCGGGGGCAGCTCGTTCTCGGGAGGACGGGGCTTCGGCTCGGTCATATGTCCTTCATATGCGCATCGTTCCAGGCGATTGCGCTGGGCCCGCGGGGTGGGCTGTTGGCTGGCCTTCAACCGGGCGGTGCGCGTCAGCCCTTCCGTTCGCCCTGGGCGTGCGGCTGGAGCAGGGCGTAGAGCGTGCTCATCACCGGCGTGGGGACGCCGCGCGCCCGGCCCCGGCGCACCACCGCGCCTTGAAGGAACTCCACCTCCAGGGGCTTGCCGTTCTCCAGGTCGACGAGCATCGACGGGCGCATGTGGGCTGGCAGGCCGTCCATGTACTGCACCAGGGATTCAGGGGTGCGCGTCGTCGTGACGCCCTCGGCGGCGGCGACCTGGAGCACCTCGGTGGTGGCCTGTTTGAAGACGTCGCGGAACACCGGGTTGTCCCGCAGGGCCCCCACGGGGCGCCGGGCCGCCGTGGCGAAGCCGGACATGCAGCCCAGGAACGACAGCTTGTCCCAGAGCGCGCCCCGCGCGTCCGCCACGGCTTCGACGTGGAGGCCCGCGCCGACCATCAGGTCCCGCAGGGCCTGCGCCCGGGCCGAGACACGGGACAGGTCGCCGAAGACTTCGCCCAGCACCATGCGGTGATTCATGCCCGTCTGGGTGATGACGCCGGGCTCGCTGATGGCGGCGGAGATGTACGTGGTTCCGGCCATGACGGCGGCCTCTCCGACGACGGCGGCCACCTCGGCGGGGCTGTCCACGCCGTTCTGCAGGGTGACGACCCACGGCGGCGTCTCACCCTGGGCGGTGCTTCCCCGGGGCGCGAGCAGCGTCTTCACGACGGGGAGCACGGAGGCCACGTCGTAGTTCTTCACAGCGAGGAACACGACGTCGATGGGGCCGAAGCGCTGGGCGTCGTCCTCCGCCTTGACGGGCACGGTGAAATCTCCGTCCGGGCTGCGGATGGTCAGCCCGCGCTCACTCATGGCGCGAAGGTGCGCGCCGCGAGCGAGGAACGTCACGTCATGACCGGCTCGGACCAGCCGCGCGCCGAAGAACCCACCGACGCCTCCAGAACCCACGATGGCGAATCGCATGGCGCGGAAGATAACCGCGCCTCACCGGTCCAGCAGGTGGGAATGACGGGCCCGCACTCCGTGAATCATCGGGAAGCGGCGGAGCGCGGTGGGCTCGCGACACCGCACCGTGAAAGGCGACCCGCCGTCACGGGCGATGGGAGCGAGCACCAGGCCTCGCCCCCGCGCTGTCTCATGGCCGCGCTCAGCGCGTCAGCGACACGTGGACCGGAGTCTCCTCGGGCGGCGGATGCCACGCGAGCGGGCTGACGGGCGGGGCGGCCTCGCGGGCGGTGGGGCGGTAGCGCGCGATGAACGCCGTGGTGCTCTCCGGGCTGGCACATGCGGAGAGGATGAGCTCCGGCGTGACGAAGGCCGTGGCGATGCCATCGGCAACGCGGACGTCCTTGCTGCCAGCGGCCAGCAGCTCGATGACGTGCGGCGGCGGCGGCTGGAGCAGGGCGTTGGTCCAGTACGTCGCCGGCGCGGTGGCGGCCCACGAGCTCGCCTCGGCCTCCCGACAGAAGGCCTCGTCGAAGGGCCGTTGCTCGGCCAGCGCGGTGACGATGTTCTCCGCCAGCGCGAAGGCGGACGCGGAGCCCGCGTTGGCGCCCTGGCCCGCGACCGGGTCGTTCGTCACGTGCGTGTCGCCCACCGCCAGGGCGAAGCGGCCGCTCGCGAGCTGCGCCCAGCCCCGCCGCACCACCGGCGTGAAGGAGCCCTGGAGGAAGTCGAGCGGACCCCGAACGCCGAAGCTCGCCGGGTCCACGCGCTCGTACGTCGCGGGCGCGAAGCGCCGCAGCATGTCCATCAGCAGCGCCTCGAAGGCGCGCGGGTCCTCTTCGTAGCGCTGCGTGCTGAGCCGCGACAGCTCGCTTCCGGGCAGGGCCTCGATGAGCACGCTGGGCACCCGGCCCCCCTCGGTGACGACCTGCGACTCGAAGATTTCGCCCTGGCCCGGAATCAGGTGGGCGTTCATTCCGATGGGCTCCTGCATCCGCAGGCCCTTGAGCAGCGCGGCGAACAGCATGCGTGGCGGCTGCGTGTGCGGCGACAGCTCGGGCACGCGCGGGAACAGGCGCGTCAGGCCATTCTTGCCGGTGGCGACCACCACCAACGCGTGCTGCTGTGACAGGCGCTCCAGCACATCCATGTCGACCGGGAGCACCTCCAGCGTGCCTCCGCGCGCGACGAAGTCCTCCGCGAGGCGCGGCTGGTACTGACGGTAATCCACGAAGATGGAAGGCGAGTCCACGCGTCCCCGGAGGCTGAACGGGTGAGGGCCGCCATTCACGTGGATGCCGATGTAGTGCATGTCGGCGTTGGGGCCGCTCCAGTGGTCCACGCCCAGCACGCGCTCACGCATGCGCGTGGGAGCGTGGTGCGCCACGGTGTTGAGCAGACGAGCGCTCTTGAGCCGGGCCGGCTCCTGCTCCGTGTAGATCGTCACGGGAACACCGTGGGACAGCAGCTTCAGCCCCAGGTGAAGTCCTGCAGTGCCAGCGCCAACGATTGCAATGCGCTCCATATGACTCTCCTCCGTGTCCCCCGCCGTCATGGCTGTGTCGGGATGGACCCCCCAAGGGTCGGGTTCGATCCATAACACAACACAAACGGAGATCTTCAGACAGGACGTACTTGATAGCCGAGAAAAAGAGAGGCGCATTGCGTCATGCCCTGCCGGGCATTCTTTGACGTTCGGTTGGGAACAGCCCACGCAAGGCTTTACAGTGGGAGTCAATGGGTCAGTTCATCGACATGGCGTTGAAGGTGGGAGACATCACCGAGTTCGAGGCGGACGCGGTGTTGTTCAAATACGCACAGCGCTTCTATGGCGCGTCAGGTCACGCCGCGAAGCGCCTGGAGCTCGCGGGCGTGCCAACGGCCCAGCTCGAGGTCGCGCCAGGCGCGCGTCGCCTCGTCGAGACGCGGGGCGCCCTGACGGCGCCACTGGCGCTCTTCCTGGGCACGGTGCGCCTGGGGGATTTCGGCTACCACGAGATTCGTCAATTCGCCGTGCGTGCGCTGACGGCGCTGGAATCCCATTCAGGGCTCGCGCACGTCGCCAGCACCGTCCACGGGCCCAACTACGGCTTGGACGAGGATGAGGCCGTGTTGGCGTTCGTGGGCGGGCTCGTCGAAGCCTTTCAGCGGGGCGCCGGGCCTCAATCCCTGACGCGCTTCACGGTGGTGGAGCGGGACGCTCGGCGGGCGCAAAGACTCGCCCAGGCCATGGCCCGTGGCCTGAGCGCCACGCCAGGCGTCGAGGCGCTTCCAGGGGATGTCTTTCGTGTAAGGCGAATGGCCGCGGTGACGCAGGCGCCGCCCCTGGCCTCCGCGGGCACGGTGTCCATGGCAAAGCCTCACGCCTTCGTGGCGATGCCTTTCGCTCCGGAGCTGGAGGACACCTACCATTACGGCATCCTGGGGCCCGTGAAGGCCGCGGGCCTGCTGTGCGAACGTGTGGACCAGGCCGTGTTCGACGGCCCCATCATCCAGCGCATCCGCGAGCGCATCGAAACCGCGAAGGTCGTGATCGCCGACCTCTCCCTGGCGAACCCCAACGTGTACCTGGAGGTCGGCTACGCCTGGGGCCGCGGCCGGCCGACGGTGCTGCTGGTGCGCGACGTGAAGGAGCTCCGCTTCGACGTCGCGTCCTACCGCTGCATCGTCTACCGCAGCATCCGCGAGCTGGAGACCTTGCTCGCGAAGGAGCTCCAGCGGCTGGAGTGAGCGGCCCGGCTCACCAGCCGCGGGCGGTGATGGCGTGCGTGGCGACGGAGTGGCCTTGCCGCACCAGGTACAGCCGCTCGTGCAGGTTGACGGAGGCGCAGACGTGGTTGGGCACCACGCGCACGAGCTCGCCCACGCGCGGGCGCCAGGCCGTGCGGGACAGGTCCAACAGCCCGTGCTCCTCGGACAGGCCCTGCACCCGCACCTCCGGCCTGTCGAGCAGGGCGCCGTATCCGCCCGATGGGTCGAACCCTTCTTCCTTCGCGAGCGCCTTGGAGCCCGCGTCGATGACGGCCTGACCGGCCACGGAGGTGCTGACCACCGTGGCGAGCACGGAGTAGGCGCACGCGTCCCAGTCACAGGCGCCCGCCGACACGGAGTTGCGGTCGTTGAAGATGTTGATGCCGGGGCGAATCTCCGTGAGCCCGGCGACCTCGTGCGAGCGCCACAGCGTGGGCGTGGAGCCGCCGCTGACGATGTCTGGCTTCAGCCCCTCGCCAGAGAGCGCATCCACGAACAGGGCCAGACGCTCGGACTGGGCGCGCATCTCGGAGCCCAGGGCGCCTCCGGGGGCGCGCAGGTGGCCGGCGTAGAAGGTGATGCCCCGGTACTCGATGCCGGAGGTGGAGGCCGCCGCGCGGGCCAGGTGGACGGCGTCCTCGGGCGAGGCCACGCCCACGCGGCGCATGCCCATCTCCAGCTCCACCAGGACGCCCACGGTGCGTTGCGAGAGCTTGGCGTGGCGCCCCAGGTGCTGCAGCGCTTCGAATGAGTCCAGCGCCACGGTGAGCCGCACCCGCGAAGGCAGCTTCATGAGCCTGCCGAGCCGCTCCTCGCCCACCGCGGGGTAGGCCAGCAGCACGTCGTCACAGACCTCGGCCATGACCTCGGCCTCGCGGACCGTGGCCACGGTGACGCCGCGCGCGCCCGCGTCGAGCTGGCGTCTGGCGAACTCGGGGGTCTTGTGCGTCTTGGTGTGAGGGCGCCACCGCAGCCCGTGCTGTTCGGTGTAGCGGGCCACGCGTCGCAGGTTGGCGTCCACGCGGTCCAGGTCCACCAGCGCCGCGGGCGTCGCAATCATTTCGAGCCAGCTCACGTCCATGGGGGGCATGCTGACACCGTGAAGCATCCACCTCCAGGGCGCGGCGGCGGCTCCCGTCCCTTTCGTGGGGTGGTACACCGTCGTGACTCGCGACGTGAGGCACCATGCCCGATACCCCGTTGACCCGTAGAGCCCTCAACCGCGCGACGCTGGCCCGGCAGATGTTGCTGGCGCGCGAGCAGGTCCCCGTGCTGGCGGCGGTGGAGCGGCTCCTGGCCCTTCAGGCCCAGCAGGCCCGGCCGCCCTTCGTGGGCCTGTGGTCACGCGTCGCGGGCTTCGAGCGAGCGGCGCTCAACGCCTTGCTCCAACGCCGGGAGGTGGTGCGCGCCACGTTGATGCGCGGCACCCTGCACCTGTCGAGCGCGAAGGACTACCTGCACCTGCGGTCCACCTTCTCGCCGATGCTCGAAGCGTCGGTGGCGTCGGTGCTGCGCGAGCGGGCGAAGGGGCTGGACATCCCGCCGCTGGTCCAGGAGGGCCGCGCCTTCTTCGAGGAGGCGCCTCGGACCTTCGAGGCGCTGCGCGACCACCTGGTGGCACGTCACCCGAGGACGGACGAGCGCGCGATGGGCTTCGCGGTGCGGATGTTCCTGCCGCTCATCCAGGTCCCCACGGAGACGGAGTGGGGCTACCCGGGCACCACGGACTTCGCCGTCGCGGAGTCCTGGCTGGGGGCCCCGTTGAACGCGGAGGCCGACCTGCCCACGTTGGTTCAACGCTACCTCGCGGCGTTCGGTCCGGCGTCGGTCGGTGATGCCCAGACGTGGTCCGGACTCAAGGGGTTGAAGCCCACCTTCGAGGCGCTGCGCCCCTCGCTGCGCACGTTCCGCGACGAGAACGGGCGGGAGCTCTTCGACCTGCCCACGGCGCCTCGCCCGGACGAGGACACCCCCGCGCCCGCGCGCTTCCTCCCGGACTTCGACAGTCTGGTGCTCGGGCATGACGACCGCGCCCGGTGGGTGGACGAGGTGTACCGCCCGAAGCTCGTCACGAAGAACCTGCGAGTCCCCGCCACCTTCCTGGTGGATGGCTTCATCGCGGGGACGTGGAGCGTGGAGCGCAAGCGCGCCGGGGCCACGCTCGTCGCCGAGCCCTTCGTGCCCCTCAAGAAGAAGAAGGACCGCGAGGCGCTGGTGAAGGAAGCGGAGGCCCTCCTGCGCTTCGTCGAGCCCGATGCCCGCACGTTCGAGGTCCGCGGCCTCTGAAACATGTGTCGTGCTTTTCCGCTTTTCCTGGAGCTAGGCTGGCGAAGCAGCTTGCTCCTGAAAGGTGGTCTCACATGCGGGGTTCGTTGAAGCGTTTCGTGTTTCCCGGCGCCGTGATGTTGGCGGTCGCGGGGCTGCTGGGCTGTGGCGCGGTGGAAGAGGATGGCATCGCCACCGAGGGCGTGGCCACGGAAGAGGCCGCGCTCGACTCCGGGTGCTGCCAGGCGCTGCCGGGGACGACGCAGGCTTTCTGTGACTCGCTCCCGCAGACAGAAGGCCGCTGTAACCAGGTCTGGGGCGGCACCGCGTGCGTGTGGACGTGCCCGCCGCCGCCTCCGCCGGCCCCGTGCTGCCAGGCGCTGCCGGGGACGACGCAGGCTTTCTGTGACTCGCTCCCGCAGACGGAAGGACGTTGCAATCAGGTCTGGGGCGGTACGGCCTGCACCTGGACCTGCTGAGACGTTGCACTTCACCCCATCCACCGCCGCGCCAGGGGTCGGGCGGCGGTGGATGCGGGCCTCACGCGGCTACTGCGGCTTGGGCGCCGCGACCTTCTTCGCTGGCGGCATGTACTTCATGCCCAGGGCGTTGAACACGAACGAGTACACGTCCACCTCCTCCTCGATGCGGGCGTTCAGCGGCGTCCCGGCGCCGTGGCCCGTCTCCGCGTTGGCGCGCAGCAGGATGGGGTTCGGCGACTTCGTCGCCTCCTGCATCCGGGCCACCATCTTCCGCGAGTGGAACGGGTCCACGCGCGGGTCATTCGCTCCGGAGGTGAAGAGCACGGAGGGGTACTTCGTGCCGTCCTTCACGTTGTGCAGCGGCGAGTAGGCGTGCAGCGCCTTGAACTGCGCCGGGTCCTTCACCGTGCCGTACTCGGTGATGTTGAACTGCCCATTGGGCGTCAGCTCCACGCGGAGCATGTCGTAGATGCCGACGCGGGCCACGACGGCGCCGTACATCTCCGGGTGCTGGGTGACGGCCGCGCCCATGAGCAGGCCGCCGTTGCTGCCGCCCTGGATGGCCAGCTTCTTCGGCTGCGTGTACTTCTGGTCCACCAGCAGCTTCGCCGCCGCGTGGAAGTCGTCGAAGACGTTCTGCTTCTGCGTGAGCGAGCCCTGGGCGTGCCACTGCTCGCCGTACTCCGAGCCGCCGCGCAGGTTGGCCACCGCGAACACGCCGCCCTGTTCCAGCCAGAAGCCGGCCAGCGCGTTGAAGTTCGGCGAGATGGAGATGTTGAAGCCGCCGTAGCCCGTCAGCAGCGCCGGGTTGGTGCCGTTGAGCTTCGTGCTCTTCTTCTTGAGGATGCTCACCGGCACCTTCGTGCCGTCCTTGGACGTGGCGAACTGCCGCACCACCTCCACGTCGCTCAAATCCAGCGGCGACGTGCGGGCCAGCGCCGTCTTCTCCACCGCGTGGTCCTTCGCCGAGTACCGGTACCAGGCCATGGGCTGGGTGAAGCTGGTGTTGACGAAGAGCACGTCGTCGTCGCCCTGGCTCACCAGCCCGCCCACGGAGGAGACGGGCAGGGTGGGCACCAGGCCCAGCGCCTGTCCCTTCAGGTCCACGATGCGGAGCTGGGAAGGGCCACCGAGCTGCTCGCTCACGTAGAGCCGGGACTTCGTGGGGAAGACGCCCTGGATGCTGGCCTCGCCCTGCGGCACCAGCACCGTGGCCTTGTCCAGCGTGGGCGTGGCCAACGGCAGGCGCAGCACCTTGCCTCGCGGCGCGTCCTTGCGGCTCAGCAGGTACATCGCGCCGTCATGGCCGAAGCGGGCGCGGATGATCTTGTCCTCGAACTTGGACACCTGCGTCCACTTCCCGGCCGGGTCGCGCAGGTACAGCATGAACTCGCCGCCGTCGCCGTTGGCCACGAGCGCGGAGATGTGCTGGCCGTCGTGCGACGTGTCCAGGTTCGACATCGCGATGCGCGGGAAGTCCTTGCCCAGGACGTAGGTGTCCTTCTCCGTGGGCGTGCCCAGTTGGTGGAAGTAGACCTGCTGGAAGAAGTCCCGGTCCGCCTCCGGGCGCTCCGTGCCGCGCGGGTAGCGCGTGTAGAAGAAGCCCTTGCCATCCGCGGTCCACGCCAGGCTGCCACCCGCCGTGCCGCCGTTCACCCGGGGCACCACTTCGTTCGGCAGGGGCTTGCCGGTGGCCACGTCATAGACGGTGACGTCGCCGCTCTCCGTGCCGTTCTTCGACAGGGAGATGGCGATCTTCTTTCCGTCCAGCGTGGGCACGTACCAGTCGATGGTGGTGTGGCCCGACGGGTCCACCACCATGGGGTCCAGCAGCACGCGCTCCTTCGACGGGTCATTCACCGAGCCGAGCACGACCAGGAAGGACTGCTGCTTGGGCGGCTGCGACTTCATGGCGAACAGGGTGCCGCCCGCCTCGTGCAGCGCGCCGTAGCCCGGGGACTTGTGGCCGAGGATTTCGGAGACGCGCTGCCGGATGGCCTCGCGCCCCGGGAGCTTGTCCAGGAGGGCCCGCGTGTACGCATTCTGCGCGTCGTTCCACTGCTTCACGTCCGCGTCGGTGGAGTTCTCCAGCCACTGGTACGGGTCCTTCACCTGCGTGCCGTGGTAGGTGTCCACCTGGTCCCGCTTCGTCGTCGCGGGGGCCTTCACGGCGCCTTTGCGGGGCGCCGAGGTGGCGGCGACGGGAGCGGGGGCGGCCGGCGCAGCCAACGGCAGGCTCAGCACCGCCGCCGTCAATGCGGTCTTCAGCTTCACGGTTCACCTCGGGGTTGGGAAAGGTGGGCGCAGCCTGCCACGTCCCATGCGCGGGGAAAGGCACTCGCTGCTCCGGGAATGCCGTCACGGCCCGGGTGTTCGCCAGCGCACCCGCCGTCCAGGCGGCCTGGAATCAGACGGCGTGTGCTGGAATCAGCGCAGCGGCAGTGTGACCAGCGCCTCCGCGAAACGGTCGAACGCCACGTTGGCGGGCAAGGCGGTGCCGTCGTCCATGTTGCCCAGCATCAACGCGAACACGACGCGCGGGTGCTCGGCGTCGCCCGGCCGGTCCACCACGCCCACGAAGCACTTCTGACCGGAGAGCGTGCCCGTCTTCGCGCGGATGCGGCCCGCCGTCTCAGGAGTGACGGGCCGGGTGGCGAGCGTCCCGTCCTGGCCGGCCACGGGCAGGCTGTCCAGCAGGGCGTCGCCGTAGCTTTCCCGGAGGCTGGTGAAGATGACGCCCACCAGCCCGCGCGCGGTGGCCAGGTTGTAGCGGGACAGGCCGCTGCCATCCACCGGGCGCAGGTCCCGCGAGGGGATGCCTCTGCGCGTGAGCTCGTCCGTCAACGCGCCGCGCAGGGCGGCGTAGCTCTCCGAGCCCGCGCGCTGACGCGCGAAGCGCAACCCCAGCCGCTCCGCGTACAGGTTGAGGGACTCCTTGTTCGTCACCTTCACCAGCTCCGACAGGGGCGGGCTGCTCAAGGTGAGGAGCGGCGAGGGCACCAGGGGCGCGGGGGCCGAGGGCGCCTCCAGCGTCAGCGGCAGCCGGGGGATGCCGCGCTCGAGCAGGGCTGTCTCCACGCAGGCGGAGAAGAGCTGCTCGGGCTCGTCCACCGACAGCTTCACGGCGGCGCTGCGGGGACAGGTGTCCGCGGGGGAGCGCCACACGCAGCGCACCCCCGGCCCGCCGCGCTGGCGCACGCACGCGAGCGAGGGACGCTCCGCGCTCATGTCCACGTGGATCACGGCTGTCAGCGTCGCGAAGGCGGGGGCCACTTGAATCGTGGGCGGCTGGGCGCAGTCCGCGCCGGCCTGCCGCGACAGCAGCACGTCCACCACGTTCTCCCGGAAGACGAAGGCGGTGGGGGCGGCGCTGTAGGCGTAGGCGGCGTCATCCCAGGCCCAGCCGGGGCCGAAGGGGAACTCCGCGTCCGGTGCGCTTCGCACGCGCACGTGGCCCCGCCACTGGCGGACGCCCCGGGCCCGCATCGCGTCCGCGACCTGCTCACAGGCCTGCGCCGTCTCCGCGAAGCGCCAGGAGCCCAGGGACGGGTCTCCCGTCGGCTCCACCACGACGTCCCCCAGGAACAGGCCGTTGTCCAGCGTGCCGGCCAGGGCCACCGGCGTCTGGAAGCGGTAGTCCGGCCCCAGCGCGGAGAGCGCCGACGCGGTGGAGACCACCTTCATCGTGGAGGCGGGCAGCAGCCGCGCGTGCTCGCGGTGCTTGAAGAGCGGCTCGCCGGTGCGCGCGTCCACGACGTAGGCGCTCGCCAGGGCGCCCTCGGCCTCCAGCGTCTCGATGAGGCCGTGGGCCAGGGCGGGGAGGGTGGCGGCGGGGGCCTCGGGCTGCTTCGCGTGGAAGCAGCCGGAGAGCGCCAGAACGGCCATGAGCAGCAGCGAAGCGGGCGGGACGCGGCGCATGTCGGAGGGGACGCTACCGCCGCGGGGCGGGAGTGTCATGCAGGGAAGGTGCCTGTCTGCCACACCGAGTGCCTTGACGGCACGCCGCGCGCCCCCCATCCTGCCGCGCCCCATGCCTGTCCTTCGTGGTGCTGTCACGCTGTCGCGCTTCCGGGTCGAACCGGCGAAGGAAGCGCCTTCGGATGTCAAACGCTGGTTGACGCGCGGCCTCAAGGCCCACGCGTTCGAGCCCATCGACCGCAACTCCGAGGAGGAGCGCGGGGTGGGCTTCGTGGAGCTCGAGAACGAGGAGTCCAGCGAGTTCTCCGCCGGCCGTCTCTACTATGGCGAGTACGCGCTGTTCGCGTTCCGCATCGACACCATCAAGGTGCCGGCGGCGGCGCTCAAGGCCGAGCTGGCCAAGTGGGCCTCCGCCTTCGAAAAGGAGAACGGCCGCCCGCCCAGCCGGGGCGAGAAGACGCAGAGCCGCAACGAAATCCGCCAGATGCTGCGCAAGCGCGCCACGCCCCGCACGACGACGGTGGACGTGAGCTGGAACCTGAAGACGCAGCAGGTGCAGATCTGGTCCGCGTCGCGCAAGGTGGTGGATGAAATCACCGTCGCGCTGGAGGGTGGGCTGAACGTGAACTTCTTCGGCATGACGCCGGCGGCCATGGCGCAGACGGCGGGCATCGACGAGTCCGCGCTAGGGCCCACCGCGGAGCTGATTGGCATGGACCTGCCGGCGACGGCTTCGGACGAGGTGGCACATGGCGAGGCGTGACGACGCGCGGGCCGAAGCGGCCTTCATGCGGGGCGATGTCGGCGTGGACGGCGGCGCCACCGAGGAGCAGAAGGACGAGGCCGAGGTCGAACAGGGCAAAGCGCGCGAGCAGCTGCTGCGCGGCCGCGCCTACCTGGGCCGGGAGTTCCTCACGTGGCTGCTGTGGCGCACCGAGGAAGGTGGCGCGCTCGTGGAGGTGGAGGGCGAAGGCGTCAGCGTGCTCTTCATGGGCCGCGTGGTGCTGCGCGGCATCGCGGGTGAGGTCACGGAGATGAGCGCCAAGGGCACGTTGGCGCCGTACTCCCAGCAGGTGAAGCACTCGCTGGACCGGGGCCTGCTCGTGGCCCAGGCGCGGCTGCGCTTCACCCACGGGGAGCGGGAGTTCGAGGCCACGCTGGACTCCGAGTTCCTCGACATCCGCGCGGGCAAGCTGCCGGCGCTGATGAGCGAGGAAGAGGATGATCAGCTCTCCGAGCGCCTCATGCTGATGGAGCAGCTGTCCGCCATGGTGGACGCGCTGGTGAACGCCTACCTGGTGATTCGCGCGGGCAAGACGTGGAGCAAGACGGTGGTGCCCGCGATGAAGGAGTGGATGCGCGGCGACGAGCAGGGCAACACCGCGCTCGCCAAGGCCGCCCGCGCCAAGGGCCGCGACGCCCGCTCCGCGCGCGGCTGAGCCCGGGCCTTCACGCTCCCGCGTTGGGCTGCGGCGGTGTCCGCCGCCGCGCCCACGCCAGCGCGAGCCCCGGCAGCAGCACCATGCCCGCGAAGAGCAGCAGGAAGGACTCCCGCTCCGCGGCGCTGGCGCCCAGCGCCGCGTACGTCACCGACACGCCCAGGTTGGCCAGGGCGCTGGTGAGCACGAAGGTCCGCGGGGCCATGCGGCTGGTGCCCGCGAAGAGCACGGAGGTCTCCGCCAGCACGGGCACGGCGCGGAACACGAGCAGGAACCAGGGGCCCATCCGCTCCGCCGCGCGCGTCAGCCGCGTGAGCTCCGCGTCGCCCGCCAGACGCCGCAGCGCCGCGGTGCCGGCCCGGGCGCCCAGCACGTAGCCCGTCACGCAGCCGGCCATCATCCCCAGCCACGACGTCGCGGCGCCAGCCCAGAAGCCCAGCAGTGCGCCGGCCGCGGTGCCCACCAGGCTGGAGGGCACGGGCAGCACGACGTCCCCCGCGAGCAGGCCGCCCAGCAGCAGCGCCACCTGCCACGGCGGTGGACGGGCGGCGAGGACGTGCTGCGCCGCCGACTCCAGGCTGGCCCCGAAGAGCGCGAAGGGCACCAGGATGCCGGCCAGCAGCAGCGCGCAGAAGGCCGTCCACCCGGAGAGGACGCGCGCGGAGGGACGGCCCGCCGTGGCGGCCCCCAGGGCGGGCGTGGGCTCAGCCATCCGCGAGCGGCAGCCGGGCCGCCGCCGCCATGAGCGACTTCTCGCGGTCCATGGCCAGGGTGCCTTCCTCGGTGAAGGCGATGCCCACCACCGCGCGGACACGGCCCGTGGCGTCGAGCACGGGCAGCGCCACGGCCGCGCGGGCATCCACGGCCTTCGCGCCCGGCTTGATGTCCGGAGACGTCTCCTCCTTGAGGTTGCAGGTCTGCACGGGCGCCTTGCGCACCTGGGCCAGCCCCGCCATGCCCTTGCCGTGGGGCACGTGCTGGACGGCCGACATCAAGGGCGGCGGGATGTTGAGGGCCGCGACGAGGAAGAGGTCGTCTCCGCGTTGGAGGTGCACGGTGCCGGCGGTGGCGCCGTGCTCACTGGCGAAGGACTCCAGCCACGACTGATAGGGCGTGCTCGGTTCGCTCATGGCGCCTTCGACTGTGCGCCCCCGTTTCTCCCGCAGTCAACGCGACCCGGCCGCGGAGTCCTCGCGGCGAGCGGGCATCCATCCGCCAGCGGACGGTTGCGCCCCTTTCGTCGCGCACTGTTCATTGCAGGGCACTTCGTTGTACTCGGGGGCACCCGGTCCTGGGGCCCGGGCACGATGGGGCGGTGATGCTTCTTCGGGAGGTCGCCGGCCGTCCATCGCACGACTTCCTTCGGGTGCTGGGTCGATGAAGGCGCGCTCACTTCGCTTCTACCTGGGGTTGCTCGCGCTCGGGCTGCTCGTGCCGTTGGTGCTCTTCTCGGCGGGCGTGGTGAACCGCTTCGCCGACGCCCAGCGGGAGGCCCGGGCCCAGGGCATGCGTGAGACGGCCCGCGCGCTGGCGCTCGTGGTGGAGCGGGAGCTGGGGCAGTCCGTCCGGGCGCTGGAGGTGCTGGCCCACTCCGCGCCGCTGGCCCAAGGCGACCTGAAGACCTTCTACGCCACCTGCCAGGCGGTGGTGCGCACGCAGGAGCCTTGGGGCTCGCTCTCCCTGCTGGACGTGCAGGGGCGGACGGTGTTCACCACGGACCACCCCTTCGGCACCGACCTGAGCGCGCGCGTGGATGACCGTCCCTACGTGCGTGAGGTCGTCGAGACGGGGCGCGTCGCCATCTCCGACTTCCCCTATCAGCGCCTCCAGGGCCCGCCCACCGTGGTGGTGGCGATGCCGGTGCGTCACCGGGGCACGCTCACCGGGGTGCTGGTGGCCACGTATTCCATGCAGCACTTCGACCGGCTCTGGGATGAGCAGCGCATCTCGGGGAACTGGGTGGGCACGCTGGTGGACGAGGACGGCATCATCCTCTCGCGCAGCCGCGCGCGCGAGCGCTTCGTCGGGACGAAGGCCCGTCCCAGGTACATCGAGAACATCCGCGCCAGCCGCGAGGGGTTCTTCGCCTCGCGGACCGTGGATGGCATGCCGTCCTACGCGGCGTTCGCGCGCCTGCAGTTGGTGCCGTGGACGGTGTCGTTCTCGGGGCCCCGCGAGGCGTTCAAGGCGTCGGTGAATCAGTCCCTGGTCGCGCTGCTCGTCGCGGGGCTGGGCTGTTGCGCCATCGCCGCGGTGTGGGCGACGTGGGCGGGGCGCCGCATCACCCACCCGCTCCGGGATCTGGCCCGCGCGGCCCGCGAGCGCCCGGACTCACCGGACGCCTTCACCAACGTGGGGGCCACCGGCATCTCCGAGCTGGAGGACCTGCGGGCGACGCTCGCGCTCACGGCGGCCATGGTGACGGAGCGCGAGGAGGCGCTTCGCACGAAGATGACGGAGGCGGAGGCGGCCAACCTCGCGAAGGACCAGTTCCTCGCCATGTTGGGCCACGAGCTGCGAAATCCGCTGTCCGCCATCACCCACGGGGTGAAGGTGCTGGCGGTGACGGAGGACGCGGCCGGCCGGGAGCGGACGCGGGCGCTGGTGGAGCGTCAGTCGCTTCACCTGGGCCGGTTGGTGGATGACCTGCTAGACGTGGAGCGCGTGAGCAGCGGGCGCATCCTGCTGCAGAAGGGCGCCATGGACCTGGCGGAGTGCGTGCGCCGCGCCGTCGCGGCGCTGGAGTCCTCCGGGAAGACACAGGCGCACCGCGTGGAGCTGGACGTCGCGCCGGCCTGGCTCGCGGGCGACGCGAGCCGCCTGGAGCAGGTCGCCTCCAACCTGGTGTCCAACGCGCTGAAGTACACGCCGGCGGGTGGCCTCGTCCGGGTGACGACCCGTGAGGAGGCGGGCGAGGTGGTGCTGGAGGTCTCGGACACCGGTGACGGCCTGTCCGCGGAGCTCCAGGAGCGGGTGTTCGAGCTCTTCTTCCAGGCGGAGCGCACCCTGGACCGGGCGCAGGGGGGCCTGGGCATCGGGCTGACGTTGGTGAAGCGGCTGGTGGAGTTGCACGGCGGCACCGTGCGCGCGCGAAGCGAGGGGCTGTCGAAGGGCACCACCTTCACCGTCCGGTTGCCCCGGGGGCAGGTGGAGCAGGTCCCCTCGCCCGAAGTGTCCGCGCCGGAGGCCGCCGCCCGCCGCCACGTGCTGCTGGTGGATGACCACGAGGACAGCCGTCTGCTCGTCCGGGAGTTGCTCGAACTGGAGGGCCACACCGTCAGCGAGGCCGCGGACGGGCCTTCGGGCCTGGAGCGGGCGCGCGAAGCGCGGCCCGACATCGTCCTGCTCGACATCGGCTTGCCGGGGATGGACGGCTACGAGGTGGCCCGGGCGCTTCGCGGCACGGAGGAGGGGCGCGGCCTGCTGCTCATCGCGGTGACGGGGTACGGCCTGGAAGAGGACCGGCGCCAGGCGCTGCAGGCCGGCTTCGACGAGCACCTGGTGAAGCCGGTGGACCTGGCGCGCCTTCGCGAGCTGCTTCAGCGGCCGCTGCCCCCGCGCCGCGTTCAGTTCACGAAGCCCGGACAGTAGAGCTGCGCGGGCTGGCAGAGCTGCATCGCGCGCGTGGTGTCGGAGAAGGTCTGCTGCCGGGCCTGGATGTAACAGCTCGCGGGGTCTTCGTCGGGCGCGGTGAACTGGCAGAGCTGGACGGCCTGGCTCTGACTCAAGGAGCCCTCGTCCTGGACGCGCAGGAAGCAGTCCGCGGGTGACGCGGAGCGGGCTCCCCGGCAGAGCTGCGTGGCCATGGAGTCGTCCAGCCCGCCGTCCATGGCGCGCTGATAGCAAGACACCTGGGGCGCCGTGTCCTGCGCCGCCACCGCTGTCAGGGGCGCGGCGCCAATGGCGACGGTGAGGAGCGCGCGAGCCCACGGGCGAAGAATCCCCCTGCCTGTCTTCATGGAGCCTCCTTTCCGAGCAATCTAGGTGCTCGCACGCGGTGAGGCCGGCCCCCGGCTGACGGCCGGCCCCGGGACGGAGCAAGGGAGTAAGGCCCCGCCGCGTTGCCCCGTTCACGAAGGGCGAGTGTCCGCTGTCGTGGCGTGTCCAGGCCGCGACGTCCCAGGAACGAGCCTCCGCCCACTTCATGACGTCGCGCGCGGACGCGGTCCGGCACTCGGCAGAGCCGGTCTCCGACGGGAGAACAGGTCCCTGGCGTCCAGCCCCACCTCTGACCACCGCATCGCCATGAAACAGCGACATCCATCATTGCCGATACTGCTGAGCTTGGTCGTGCTCGCGTTGGGCCTGCTCGGCATCCCCCTCGCATGTCCGGGTGCCTCGGAGGGGACTGGGTCCGAAGATGGAAGCGATGTCACCGACCCCACGGACGACGCGGGGACGGGCGCGGAGGGTGATGGCGGGGCGCCCCAGGCGCCGGACGCGGACGGTCCGGATTCACAGGCGCTCTTCGGGATGGACGCGCGGCCGGCCAACCCGACGTGTGTCGCGCCGCCGCGACCGGCGGACCCCACGGGGGTGAACCTGGAGCGCGCCTTTCCGGAGCTGAGCTTCTCCCAGCCCGTGTTCGCGCTCCAGGCGCCGGGCGACGACCGCCGCATCTATGTGGTGGAGCGGGGAGGGCGGGTGCGCTGGTTCGACCCGAGCGCCGCGCCGCCGGTGAGCGCGGTGTTCGCCGACGTCTCGAGCCGGGTGAACGCCGAGTTTGACGAGACGGGGCTGCTGGGCATGGCCTTCCACCCGTCCTTCGCCACCAACGGCGAGGTGTTCCTCTCCTATGTCGGAACCAACGAGATGGGGAGGCTGCGCTCGTCCATCGTCCGCTTCCGCAGCCTGGATGGAGGGGCCACGCTGGACCCGGCGAGCGCGGAAGTGGTGCTCGAACAAGACCAGTCCTTCTCGACGCACAAGGGCGGCCACCTCGCGTTCGGCCCGGATGGCTTTCTCTACTTCGCCTTCGGCGACGGCGGCGGGCGCGTCGACCCGAACCGGACGTCGCAGAACCCGAACGAGCTGCTGGGGAAGATGCTGCGGATCGACGTGGACGGAACGCGGCCCTATGGCATCCCCCCCACCAACCCGTATGCGACGGCGGGCGGGCGCAAGGAGATCTACGCCACCGGCTTCCGCAACCCGTGGCGCTGGAGCTTCGACCGGAGCACCGGGGCCCTGTGGCTGGGGGACGTGGGCGAGAAGCTCCAGGAGGAGATCAACCGCGTCGAGCTGGGCGGCAACTACGGCTGGAGCATCCTGGAGGGCACCGAATGCGTGCGTGGCGGCTGCGACGTCCCCGGGCTGACGCCTCCCGTGGCCACCTATGGCCGGGATGAAGGCGTCTCCGTCACGGGCGGCTACGTGTACCGAGGCGCCGCGGTGCCGGCGCTCGTGGGGAAGTACGTCTTCGGTGACTTCGGCACGGGCCGGGTCTGGTCGCTGCCGGGGGACGCCGTGCCCGGAGGCGGGGCGAAGCCGCAGGTGCTCTTCACCACGGCGCTGAGCATCTCGTCCTTCGCGGAGATGAACGACGGCGAGCTCTTCGTGTTGGACTTCGCGGGCGGCGGCCTGCACCGCATCATCCCCACGCTGCCCGCGGCGCCGGGCAGCGAGGCCTTTCCCACGCTGTTGTCCGCGACGGGCTGCGCGAACCCGGCGGACGTGAAGCTGCCTTCGGCGGGGCTCATCCCGTACGACGTGAATGCCCCGCTGTGGTCGGACGGCGCGCAGAAGGAGCGCTTCATTGGCGTCCCGGATGGCACCGCGATGACGGTGGGGCCGGAGGGCGTCCTGGATGCGCCGCCTGGCACGGTGGCGGTGAAGACCTTCCTGCTGGGTGGCCGCCGTGTGGAGACGCGCCTCTTCATGCGCCACCCGGACGGTGTCTGGGCGGGGTACTCGTACGAGTGGAACGACGCGGGCACGGACGCCGTGCTGCTGGACGCGGGCAAGTCGAAGCTGGTGGGAACGCAGACCTGGACGTTCCCCAGCCGGGGCGAGTGCATGCAGTGCCACAACGCCGCAGCGGGCTTCGTGCTGGGGCTGGAGGTCGCGCAGCTCAACCGGGACCTCGAATACCCGGGCGCGCGGGTGGCCCCGCAGCTGGCGACGCTGGCGCACATCGGCGTGCTGACGCTCCCCGGGCCCGCGGAGCAGCAGCCCCGGATGCCGGCTTACGGCGGCCCCGAGCCCGTGGAGGCGCGCGCGAAGGCCTACCTCCATGTGAACTGCGCGGTCTGCCACCGGCCCAACGGCCTGGGGCGCGGCGAGTCGGACCTGCGCTTCTCCACGTCGGTGGCCGGCATGAAGGTCTGCGGCGTGCCGCCCCAGCAAGGGGAGCTGGGGATCGAGGGGCCCATGCTCGTCGCGCCAGGCGACCCGTTGAAGTCCGTGCTCGCGCGGCGCATGCACTCGCTGTCGACCCCGCGCATGCCGCCGTTGGCCACGGCCCTCAAGGACACGGAGGGCACGGCGCTCATCGACGCGTGGATTACGTCGATGCCCGTGTGTCCCGCGGGGCCCTGAGCCGTGACGTCCCGGCCTGGCCCCGTGTCGGGGGCCAGGCACCTCAGGACGGGCGCTGCACGGCGTTGGCCGCGGGCTTGCCGTCCCGCGCGCCGGGGCCGCGCACGTCGTAGTGGGCAATCACGGGTTGGTGGTCCGAGGACTCGGTGCTGCGGTCCACCTCGAAGAGGCGGGGCACCAGTCCCGGGCTGGCATACAGGTTGTCGAAGCGCTTGCCCGTCGCGGGCACCACGCCGTTTTCGTCCGGCAGCGAGGTGAGGGTGGCGCTGTCGGCGATGTCCTGGAGCCGCAGCCAGTGCTCGCTGCCCCGCTTCACCTTGCCGGAGCGCAGCTCGGCGCACGCCTGCTTCGGCGTCATCAACACGCCGTCTGGCAGCCGCACCTGGGCCGTGGTGGCGTGTGCGATGGTCTCCGGCAAGCCCTCTTCCAGCACGTGCAGCTCATGGCGCAGGCGGGGGTCGGCGATGTTGCCCACGCCCCGGTCCCCCACGCTGGCTTGCGGTTCCCCGTAGCGCACCTCGTACTCCTCCACCGTGTCGGTGTCGTCATACGTCCGGAGGTGCGCCATCAGCCACGAGCCGCCCGTCTTGATGGCGGTGTTGGCGTTGAAGTCCCCCAGCACCACCGCGTGCATGACCTCGCGCTGGTGCAGCAGCGCGTTGAGCTGCCGGAGGTTGAGCGCGTTGATGCTGGAGTCCCCCAGCGTGTGGTGCACGTTGTAGAGGACGACGGGATGCCCCTCGACCTCGAGCCGCACGAAGAGCGCGCCGCGGTCCTCGGGAATCTCGCAGGGGTCTCCCCCGCGCCGCATGATGGCGGCGTCGCGCTCCGCGTCGGGGATGTCATAGGTGAAGTGCGCCGCGTCCACGAGCGGGTGGCGGGTGAGGAAGGCCTTGCCGTTGAGCAGCCGGCTCCCGGGGCCGCCATCATGCCCCTGGTAGGCCATGTGGAAGCCGTAGCGCTCCGCCAGGAGCACCGAGCTGGGGACGTTGGCTTCCTGAAGTCCGAGCACGTCGGGCATCCGGCCCTGCGCCTCCAGGTCGTCGAAGTACGCCAGCAGCGCCTCCCGGCGCTGGCCGCCGAGCAGGATGTTGTAGGTCATCACCGTCAGCCCGGGGCCTCTCGGCGGTCGCACCGCCGGGTGGCGAACCACGAGCGTGCGGCCGTCGCCGAGCGCCCGCTCTGTCCGAGGCAGGCTCACGGAGGCGAAGTCCGGCAAGGTCACGGTCGTCTCCCGCCGTGGCAGCGTCTCGTCCGAGCCGTGGGCCATGCGACCGAGCAGGGGGCCGACCCCCGGCAGGTGCTCCAGCATCTCCGGGACCTTCATCGAACCCCCCTGTCTTCCTGAAAGGCAACTGGCGCCACGGATCCTCCTTCTTCCCCAAGGTCTGTGCTCCCCCTCCCCATGGCCAGGGGGCACGCTGGGAATAGAGGGCTGGCCGGGCTGTCCCGTCCGTTCGGAGGGCAGGCAGTCGCCCGAGCCCGCTTGTGGTTGAATACCGGACATGCGGCGACTGGCAGTCCTGGTGTTGATGACCCCCCTCTTCGTGGCCTGCGCCACCACGCAGGCGCTCCCTCGGAGCACGGCCTGCGAACGTGGAAAGCTCTGGGCGTGCAACGAGTGGGGTGATCAGCTCCTCCAGGATGGAGACCGGAGCCAGGCGGAAGCGGCCTTCGGTCGCGCGTGTGACGGGGGCTCGGAGCGAGGCTGTCTGGCGCTGGGCCGACTGCGCATCGTGGACGGGAATCTGGCCGGCGCGGAAGCGCCGCTCGTCACCGTGTACGAGAACGACAGCGAGGACGGCGCCCTGGCGCTGGCGGAACTGTATGAAGCGCGAGGCGGCCCCGAGCACCTGCGCGCCGCCGCGAAGCTGCGCCACGAGGCGCCCGCGCTCGACAAGCCGCCCTTCGAATTCGCCATGCAGTACCGTTTCGGGGCGTGGCGGCCCACGGCGGACCTCTCCCTCAACATCCAGCCCATGGCCTTCCTGGACCGGCGGCTCAACATCGGGACGAACCTCGCGTACACGAGCCGGGGCGTCTCCGAATGGAACGGCTTCGTGGGCTATCAGCACTTCGCGACGTCATGGCTGATGCCCTATGGCCGGGTGATGATGGGCACGGCGACGCGCGACTCGCGCGACCCCGGCTTCAACGTGGGCGCGGAGGTGGGCGCGAAGCTGGCCTGGAGCTTCATTGGCCACGTCAACGTCGCCGCGGGCATGTCCCAGGCGAGCGGCGGGTACATGTCCGTGGGCGTGGGGCTCAACGGCATCTTCGTGCTCCTGATGCTGTTGCACGTGCGCTGAGCCTCAGCGCCGGGGGCGTCCGAGCACGTAGGTGATGGCGGGCTTCCCGCGCGCCTTCGCTTCGCCCACCTCCCAGGTGTAGCCGTCGCGCGCGAGCGAGTCCGTCATCCTCCGCAGCTCGTCGGGCTGGTGGGTGCGCAGCGCGGACACCAGCCCGTCCCAGAAGATGACGAGGGGTGCCACCGGCACCACGTACGTCAGCAGCAGCCGCAGCGGCGTCAGCGGCCGGATCATCGGCGTGAAGATGAGCACCAGCAGCGGCACCAGCAGCATGGACAGGACGGCCGGGGGCGTGCGGCGGACCGTCTCGAACGCGGCGATGGGGACGCCCCGGGCCTGCGCGTCGGCGAGCACGGCGCGGGCCTCCTCCGGCCGGAAGTGGTGCAGGGCGTTGAAGAGGGTGCGCATGCCCCGCAGGTCCGCGGGCACCTGGAGTGCGTCCACCGAGCGCTCCAGGTAGTCGACGCCCTCCGCCCGCGCCCGCGCGGCGGCCTGGGCGTTGGGGAACTTGTCGGTGAGCACCACGCGCGCGTCGACGCCGTGCTGCTCCGCGAGCAACTGGCGCAAGCGCGGCAGGGGGCCCCGTCCGCCCGAGCCCAGGTCCACCAGCTCCGGGCCCTGCGCGCTCAAGAGGCCCCGCGCCAGGATCTCCGTGGCGGCGTCGAACAAGCCCATGCGCGTGCTGAGGGTGTGGAGGTAGTCGGTGGCCAGGTCCCGCAGCGCGTTGGGAAACCAGTCCTGGTCGGTGAACTCGAAGAGGTGCAGCCGGGGAAGCAGTGAGGGCGTGTCGTCCATGGAACGAGCGTGCAAGCCCTCCGGCGTCCGCGCACTGACGGCGGGCGACAGAACGGCTTGCCGCGCGCGCCAGCGCACCGTTAGCGTCCGGACGTGGTGAAGCCGCCGGAGCCCCCCGCCCACGAACCCGCGTTGTCCGCCCGGCTGGCGCGGCAGGCGCTCCGGCTCGCGGGGACGCTGGGGCTGCCCATTGAAGCGCTGTGCCACGAGGCGGGCTTCCGGGAGGCGGACCTGGACGACCCGGAGCTGCGGATTCCCTACGCCGCGTTGGATGGGCTGCTGGAGCGCGCCGAGGCCCTGTCCGGCGACGCCAACCTGGGCTTGCACATCGCCCGCGTGGACCTGGTGGACCTGGATGACCCGGCCACCTTCGTCGTCCTCACCAGCGCCACCCTTCGCGATGCCATGGTGCGCGGCTGCCGCTACCAGCGCGTCTGGGGCGACGGGGAGCGCTTCCAGATGGAGGAGCTGGAGGCCGGCGTTCGGATGCGCTTCACGCCCGTGGGCGCCCCGCGTCCCGCGCACCGGCACCTCGTCGAAGCGGCGCTCGTGCAGTTCGCCACCGGCGTGCGGGCCTTCACCGGCGTGGACGTGCGGCCGTCGCGCGTCCGCTTCCGGCACGAGGCGCCCCAGGACCTCCGCGAGCACGAGGCGCTCTTCGGCTGCCCCCTGGAGTTCGGCGCGGCCTTCAGCGCCATCGACTTCTCCCACGAGGACGCCCAACGGCCCTTCGTTCACGCGGACGCGCTGCTCAACACCATGTTCGAGCGTCAGGCGCAGCGCTTCTTGGAGCGCCTGCCCGCCAGCGTGATGTCGGCCACCGAGCGCGTCCGGGCACAGGTGGGGCGCGGGCTCGCGGGGGGCGACTTCTCCTTCGCGGCCGTCGCCCAGGCGCTGCGCCAGCCGCCGCGCACGCTCCAGCGGCGCCTGGCCGCGGAGGGGCAGAGCTACGCGGCCATCGTCGAGGCCCTGCGCCGGGAGCTGTCCGTCGCATACCTCCAGCGGAGGATGTCCATCGCCGAGGTCTCCTTCCTCCTCGGCTACGCGGACCCGGTGGCGTTCCACCGGGCCTTCAAGCGCTGGTGGGGCATCAGCCCGGAGGGCTACCGACGGGAGCGCCTCCAGGCCTCACGGTGACAGCGGGAGGTCACGCCGCCTCGAGGCCGTCCTCACGGGCGCCGCGTGACAGGCGCTTCTGGATGGCGAGGAACAGCGCCTCGTGCGTGGCGGGGGAGGCCAGCTCGACGGGGCCCGCCGCCTGGCCGAAGGCGCCCACCGCGTCACGGAGCGCCTCGCGCGCGGCCATGGCGAGCATCAGCGGCGGCTCACCCACGGCCTTGCTGCCATGGATGGTGTTGTGCTGGTGCGCGCGCTCCAGCAGCCGCACCCGGAAGTCGATGGGCGCGTCACTGAAGGCGGGCACCGCGTAGGTGCTGGCCGAGTGCGTCAGCAACCGTCCATTCGCATCCCAGCGCAGCTCCTCGCCCGTGAGCCAGCCCAGGCCCTGGACGAAGCCGCCTTCAATCTGCCCACGGTCCACGCCGGGGTTGAGCGAGTCACCCACGTCCTCCAGCAGGTCCACGCGCAGCACGCGCTTGACGCCCGTGTGGCCGTCCACCTCCACCTCGCACACCGAGGCGCCGTAGGCGAAGTAGAGGAAGGGGCGCCCGCGGCCCTGGGCCTTGTCGTAGCCGATGCCCGGCGTCTGGTAGTAGCCCGTCGCGGAGAGGCCCACGCGTGCCAGGTAGGCGGCCTCCACCACGGCGGCGAAGGGCAGCGCCACCTCGGGCTCGCCGCGCAGCCCCACCTTGCCCTCGCTGAAGAGCAGGGTGTCCGGCGCCACCGTGCGGCCGTGACGGTCCGCCAGCAGCTTCACCGCCACGGGCGCCAGGCGCTCGCGCAGGGTGATGCAGGCCAGGCGCACCGCGGCGCCGTTCAGGTCCGAGCCGCTGGAGGCCGCGGTGGCGGAGGTGTTGGGCACCTTGTCCGTCGCCGTCTTCGCGATGCGCACCGCGCTGGCCTCGACGCCCAGCTCCCGCATGGCCACGCCCTGCACCTTGGTGTGCAGGCCCTGACCCATCTCCGTCCCGCCGTGCGACACCATCACCGAGCCGTCCCGGTACAGGTGCACCAGCGCGCCCGCCTGGTTGAGGAAGGTGGCGGTGAAGGAGATGCCAAACTTCATGGGGGTGATGGCGAGCCCCCGCTTGATGAAGGGGGACTTCGCGTTGAAGGCGTCCACCTCCGCGCGCCGCTGCTCGAAGTCCGACGAGCGCTTCAGCTCCTCCCACACGCGGAGGATGCGCTCGTCCTCCAGCTCCTGGCCGTAGTGCGTGGTGTTCGTCTCACCGGTGCCCCGGTAGAGGTTGCGCTCGCGCACCACGTCCGCGGGGACGCCCACGGTCCGGGCCACGTGCGAGAGGATCTCCTCCGTCACCAGCATGCCCTGCGGGCCGCCGAAGCCACGGAAGGCGGTGTTGGAGACCAGGTGCGTCTTCGCCACCCGGCCGGTGTAGGCCAGCGCGGGCACGTAGTAGGCGTTGTCCAGGTGGAACAGCGCGCGGTCCGTGATGGACTCGGACAGGTCCAGGGACCAGCCGCCGTTGGAGACCAGTTGGACGCGCAGGGCCAGCAGCTTGCCCTCGCCGTCGAAGCCCACCTCGTAGGCCGCGTGGAACGGGTGGCGCTTGCCCGTCACCACCATGTCCACGTCGCGGTCCATCATCCACCGCACCGGGCGCCCCGTGTGCCACGAGGCCAGCGCGACCAGCGCCGCGGGAGAGTTGCCCTGCGTCTCCTTGCCACCGAAGCCGCCGCCCATGCGCGGCGACTTCACCACCACGCGGCTGCGCGGCAGGTGCAGCACGTGCGAGATGATGGCCTGCACCTCGGACGGGTGCTGCGTCGACGACACCACGGTGATGTCGCCGTCGTCCCCGCGCTCGGCGAAGGCGGCCTGCGTCTCCAGGTAGAAGTGCTCCTGGCCGCCGATGGCCATCGTGCCGGACAGCCGGTGCGGGCTGCTGTCCAGCGCCGCGTCCACGTCGCCCCGGCGGATGACGTGCGGCTCGGTGTGGTAGCTGCCCTGGGCCATCGCGTCCTGCACGGTGAGGATGGCGGGCAGGGGCTCGTACTCCACCTCCACGGCGCGAGCGCCCGCGCGGCAGGCCTCCACGGACTCGCCCACCACCAGCGCGACAATCTGCCCATGGAACAGCACCTCGCGGTCGGCGAGCAGCGGCTCGTCATGGCGGATGGGGCCGGTGTCATTCATGCCGGGGATGTCCTCGGCCATGAGCACCCGCACCACGCCGGGCACCTTGCGCGCCGCCGTGGGGTCCCGCTTGAGGATGCGGGCGTGGGCATGGGGCGCGCACACCGGCCAGACCTCCAGCATGGGCCGCCGCTGCGCCATGTCGTCCACGTACTGCGCGCTGCCCGTCACGTGGCCCATCGCGCTCTCGTGCCGCAGCGCCCGGCCCGCGTCGGCGGGCGCCTGCGCGTCGCCCTGCTCGAAGCCCGGCGCGGCATCCAGCACGGGGCTGAAGGTGCCGGCGAAGAACTTCTCGAACAGGCCGGCCACCAGTCCCCGCCGGTACTCGGCGCTGCCGCGCTGGTCGCTGATGGGCGTGATCTCCTCCGCGAGCACCGGCAGCACCCGGTCCACCGTCTCACGCGTCCACGGCTGGCCCGTGAGCACCGCCTCGGCGCGGAGCGCGCGCACCGGCGTGGCCGCGACGCCGCCGTAGCCCAGCCGGGCCAGCGTCACCACGCCATGGGCGTCCAGCTCCACGCGGAACCCCGCGGCGACGATGCTGATGTCCAGCTCGCGGCGCTTGGACACCTTGAAGGCGTCGGACAGGCGCTGGCCGCGCTCGGGCACCGCGGGGTGGGGGATGACGATGTGGCGGACGACCTCGTCGGCCTGGAGCGCCGTCTTCCGGTAGGCGAGGAAGAACTCGGACAGCGCCACCGTGCGCTCGCCCCGGACCGAGCCCAGCACCATCCGCGCGTCCAGCGCGAGCAGCACCGGCGCCATGTCACCAATGGGGGAGGCCGTCACCAGGTTGCCGGCCAGCGTGGCGCGCTGGCGAATCTGCCGCGAGGCGAAGACGTTGAGCATCTTCGTCACCTCGGGCAGCGCGTCACCCAGCGCCTCCTCCAGCGCCACCAGCGAGGCGGCGCCGCCCACGTACCAGCCATCCGCCTCGCGGCGGACCTCGCGCAGCGACTCCACGCCCTCGGTGGAGATGAGGAAGGGGAAGCGGCGGGCCTTCTTGGTGATGTCCACGCCCAGCTCCGTGGCGCCCGCGACCAGGTGCGCCTCGGGGTGCCGGGCGCGCAGCTCGAGCAGCTCCTTCCACGAGGTGGGCCGGAGGAACGTCTGTCCGGCGGCCTCGTAGCGCAGCGCGGGCAGGGGCTCGGCCGGGCCTTCGAGCGGGGCGGAGGGAATCGCGGTGGCGGGGGACGCGTCCGTGGCGCGCGCGGCCAGCGCCTCCATCATCGCGTCGCGGATGGGGCGGTAGCCGGTGCAGCGGCAGAGGTTGCCACACAGCTGGTCCGCCACCGTCGCCGGGGTACAGACGTCCTTGCGCGAGTACCCCTCCGCCATGGAGACGATGAAGCCCGGCGTGCAGAAGCCGCACTGCGAGCCGTAGTGCTTCACCATGGCCTGCTGCACGGGGTGGGGCTTCTCGCTGCTGCCCACGCCTTCCACCGTCACCAGCTCGCGGCCGGCCACCATGGGCACCAGGGCGATGCACGCGTTGAAGGCGCGCAGGCAGCGGTTGCCCTGGGCATCCTTGTCCACCAGGGCCACGGTGCACGCGCCGCAGTCACCCTCGGCGCAGCCCTGCTTGGTCCCCGTGAGGCCTCGGCTACGCAAGAAGTCGAGCAGCGTGGTGTTGGGGGAGACGCCGTCGACGCGGACCGTCGCGCCATTGAGCCGGAACTCGAACATGTTGCTCATTCTCCTGAGGCGGCCCCGCGCAGGCGGGGCGTCTCCGAGGCCGGTGCCTCGGCGGAAGTGTCAGTGTCCTCACCGGGGGCGTTGGCGCCCTGGTGATGGAGCTGGAGGAGCCCGGCGGCGATGCTCACCGCGACCTCCTGGGGGGACTTGCCCCCAATCTCCAGGCCCATGGGGCAGCGCACGCGGGCCAACTGGGCCGGGGAGGCGCCCCGAGCCTCCAGCCGCTGCCGGAAGCGGGCCCACTTCGTATTGCTGCCGATGAGGCCCACGTAGCGCGCGGGCTTCTCCAGGGCGAAGGCGATGATGTCCTGGTCCAGGTCGTGCCGGTGCGTCATCACCGCGATGTACGTGCGGCGCGCGTCCCAGACGGCGCGGGAGGCGAAGGTGTCCCAGCCGTCCCCGTGGCGGATGACGGAGGCGGGGATGCGCTCTCCGTGGAGCCACTCCGGGCGCTCGTCCACGAGGTGGATTTGAAACGGCGTGCCATCCAGCGTGCGGCACAGGGCCTGGCCCACGTGGCCGGCGCCGAAGAGGTACAGCCGCGGGCCGTGATTCACCGGCTCCACGAAGACGTCCACCACGCCGCCGCAGCACTGGCCGAGCTTCGAGCCCAGCGGATACCGGTACGCACGGGGTTCCCCTTTCTCCAGGCAGGCGCGGGCGTCCGCCAGGACGAGCTGCTCCAGGTGCCCGCCACCGACGGTGCCGTGGAACGTCCCATCCGCGCGCACGAGCAGCTTCGCGCCGGGCTCGGCGGGGGTACTTCCCTGACACACCGTCACGGTCGCCACGGCGAACGGAACATCGTCCCGCGACCACTCCGCCAGTTGGCGGACCCAATCCCACATGGTCCGGCCGAGTCTGCCACAGCCCGGGCCCACTCCGTCACACCCCTGACACGGCGGAGGGCTCAAAACGCGTAGCGCACCCGGCAGTAGGGCAGGCGGCGCGCCATCAATTCCTGGAATTCGGCCACCAACCGGCCCTTGAGGCCGGTGCGGTAGCGCACGTTGTGGCCTCCGCCCTGGGACACCTTGGCCTCCTGGGTCTCCGGCGTCCAGAGCAGGGCCTCGGCCTTGGGGTGCCAGCGCAGATTCACCGCGTGGAGGCCCGCGTGGTGGGTGAGGAAGATGACCTCGGCGGCGAGCTGCGCCTTGGCGGCGGGGCCCAGGGCCGCGTCCACCTGTTGGAACAGCGCGTCGTACTCCTCCTGCCAACCCTCGTAGACGACGACGGGCGAGAAGTTGAGGTGGACCTCGTAGCCCGCGGCCACGAAGTCGTCGATGGCGGCGAGCCGCTCGGCGATGGAGCTGGTGCGCACGTCGAGCAGCTTCGCCTTCGCGGCGGGCATCAGGCTGAAGCGGATCCGCGTCTTGCCCTTGGGGGCGTAGGTGAGCAGCTCGCGGTTCACCCACTTGGTGGCGAAGGTGCCCATGGCGTTGGGCAGCGTGGTGAACAGGCGCACCAGGTCGCGCACGTTGTCGCTGAGCGCGGCGTCCGCGGCGCAGTCGCTGTTGCAGCCGATGTCATAGGCCCAGTAGCGCGGGTCCACGCTGTTGGGCTCCGCCTTGGGCCCCAGCCTTCCCGCGTGGCGGCGGATGGAGGCCAGGATGCGGTCGATGTTGACGAAGACGGTGACGGGGTTGGCGAAGCCCTTGTGGCGCGGCACGTAGCAGTAGGCGCAGCTCATGACGCAGCCGTTGGCGGCGGACGGCGGGATGAAGTCACAGCTGCGCCCATTGGGCGTGAAGGACATCGTCTTCTTCACGCCCAACACCAGCGTGCTGCCCTTGATGCGGTTCCACGCCTCCGCGTTGCCTTCGTTGCCGAACAGGCCGGGGATGCCCTGGTGCGAAGCCACGGGGATGCGCTCCGCGTCCGGGAAGCGCGCGAGGATCTCCCGGCCCCGCTGATGCTCCTCGACGCCCGTCTGCACGTAGATGCGGGACACCTTCAGCAGCCGGTCCAGCGGACCGGGCTCGGAAGAGGGCGGGGCGGGCGGAAACAGGTCCAGGTTCGACATGGCCTGTCTGATGCTCACCGCGCGCGCAGGAAGAAAGTCCAGGGCACGGGTTGGTTCAGCTCGGGCCGGGCCGATGTGAGCAGCGCCACATAGGTCCCGGACAGCCGGGCCGTGAAGGAGCGGCCTCCCGTGAGTTCGAACTCCAGGTAGACCTCTTGGAGGGTCGGGTCCAGAACCCCGATGTGCGACATGTCGCTGCGCAGGACGTAGGCCTGGCCCGCTACCAAGGGGAAGGAGAGCGCGTCGACATCACGGGCCACTTCGAAGATGCCAGTGGCTTCCACGGGAACCGTCTGCGGCGTGGCGTCGGCCACGCTGTCGCCGTGGTCATCCGTGCCAATCTGCTCCAACAGGAACGTGAAGGCGTACGGGCTGGACCTCCACCGGATGATGAAGGTGGCGAGCCCTGAAGTCGGCGCGAGCACGTGCCACAGGCCAGGTCCGACCTGGTGCAGCACGGCGTGGCGATTGGGCAGGGGCGTGCTCAGCAGGCAGTCGGGTGTACACGTGATCCGGTAGACGCCATCCACGTGGAGTGGAACCGAGATGGCATCCTGGTCCGTCTCCGCGGAGATGACGCCCGTGACGGTCTCACCCACCTCCGCGCGGGTGGCGGTTTCCGGCGAGCCGCCATGGTCATCCCGGCCCAGGTCCTCCATCCGCATCTCGAAGTCGAGCTCCCAGGATGCATCCGGGAAGACGTGCACGAAGTACGTCTCCGTCGTGGTGGCCTCGTGGAGGACGCGGTCCTCAGAAGACTCGGCCAGCGTCCGGCCGTCCGCGCCGGTGAGCCGGATGCGCCGCGCCCGCGAGGGCAGCAACCGCGAGGGCAGTACCCGGAGGTCATAGAGGTGCCCCGTGGTGGCGACGAAGGAGAAGACGTCCACATCGTTGGGCCCCTGGAACCGTCCGGCCACGGGAGTCCCCGACGTCAGGGGCGTTGCCCCTTGGGGCTCGTTCGCGTGGTCGTCCTGTCCCAGGTCCTCCAACTGGCACTGGGTGGTCAGGGTCGCCTTGAGCGGGCTGTCGACACGGACGAACCACGTGCTCGCCTCCGGACGGAGGTGACCGGCCCTGACGCTCGACGCAGGCGCTCGCACCACGCCCTCCACCCAGGTGCCCTCGCTGTCCATGAGGCTCAGGGAGACGTAGCGGCCGTCGCAGGAGAAGAGGAAGCCCTGGTTCGCTTCGGTGCGGAAGGTGAAGACATCCGCGTCACCCGCGAACTCGATCGCGAGTGGAAACGGCGCGCTGGGCAAGGCGAGTGGGGTCGCCGTGGCGAGCGTGTCGCCGTGCGCGTCCCGGCCCAGGTCCTCCAGCCGGTAGGTGTACGTCCCCGAATCTCCGTCCCTCGCGGCCCCCAAGGAGATGAACCGGGGGGCTTCTTCCGTGGAGACGAACTCCACGGTCACGCCGCCTTCCCTCTGGATGGGCTCCGTGCTCACCACCCGCCCGGAGGACTCCAGCAGAACCACGCTCACGTCGGAAAGTGTCCCCGCCCGGAGGATGAAGCGATATCCGTGGCCCGCGGGGGTGGGGATGGCGAAGACATCCCGGTCCGGCTTCCCTCGGAAGGGGGGCTGGATGGCGCCCTCGTGAAAGCTGTCGGACGGGGCCAATGCCGTGGCGGTCGCAGGCGTGTCTCCGTGGTCATCTTCCTGCTGGTAGGAAACGATGACGCAGGTGAGCCCCGCGGCCTCCTCCCAGGCGCCGCAGCGGCACATCGGCGCGCCGGCCTCGGCGACGCAGCGGCCCGCGCTGCATTCGACGTTGGCGCAAACCCGTTCATCCTCTTCGATGGAGGGGCCACCACAGGCGGCGAGGAGGCCAACGGCCAGCAGCGCGAACAGGCGCGGGAGGGAATCGAAGCGAAAGCGTGGCACGGGGAGGCCCTGGATTGACGGCGGTCGAGCGACCGTAATAACCGAACGCCAGCCCATGCAAACGCTCTCTCTTCCCGTCGCGCGGACCCTGCTCCTGCTGTCACTCCTGGTGTCCTGGCCAGCCTTCGGTGAGGAACAGGTGGAGCAGGACCCGGGGTTCCCGCGCTGGCTCGCACTCTCCGCGCGTGGGGGCTATCTCATTCCGGGCGGGCGGATGGATGGCTCCGCCGAGCCGCTTCATCTGTACGAGGTCTACAAGGGGCTCCTCGCCGTCATCGTGGAACCCACTGTTCGGATTGGCGCTCACGTCGAGCTGGGGCCCTGGATCCAGCTCTCCCATGCGCAGATGCGGATCCGCTGTTCCTCGGGCGGGGTGTGCCCGGGCAGCAACCTGCGCTTCGGACTCCAAGGGAACTACCACTGGAACCCGGCGGGCCCCATCGACCTCTGGTCGGGCGTGGGGCTGGGCTACGACACCGCCTCGTTCTCGATTCCCGGCGCGGAAGTGACGTACTCCGGGCCCGATGTCACGCTCCAGGCCGGGTTCGACAAGAACTTCGGGGGGAACTTCTGGGCCGGTCTCTTCGTCATGGGGACTGGAGGCCAGTACGACACGCTCGAGGTGAACCTGATTCGCGGCTCGGGACGCGAGAGCCTCCGCGAGCGTGCCTTCCACCTGTGGATTGGCCTTGGCTTCCGGGTGCGGGTGGCCGTGCCGGAGCCGGCGAACAAGACCTGACGCCGCTCCGGCGTCGTCACGCCGTCATCGGTGACGGCGGACTGTCGGACGCAGCGCGCCGCAGGGGCTGCGCCTTTCCGTACGTCAGCGAGCGCCATGCCCACTCCACGGGCCCGAAGCGGAAGCGCGCCAGCCACAGGTGGCTCCACAGCACCTGGACGCTGAAGATGCCCAGGCAGAAGATGACGCACGCGAAGGGGCCGTGCTTGCCCACCTGGCCCAGTCCAAAGCCGTAGAAGACGAGCAGGCTGATGACAGTTTGTGACAGGTAGTTCGTCAGCGCCATTCGGCCCGCGGGGGCGAGGATGGCCAGCAGCCGCTGCCAGACAGGGCGCTGGAAGAGCAGGGTGATGCACGCCACATAGGCTGCGGCGAACCCCAGTTGGCCCAGGTTGCGCATTGGGGCCAAAACGTAGGGGAACCACAGCGGCAGCGTCTCCGGCGTGTAGAGCTTGAAGCGCAGGAGCAGGTGGACGGTCAGCCCCGCGCTGCTGCCCACCACGCCCGCCGCGAGCCCCCAGCCCAACAGCCGGCGGAAGAACCGCGAATGGCGGGACACGTCGTGGAAGAGGCCTTGCTGACCGGCCCAGAGCCCGAGCACGAATCGGCCCAGGGTGGACGGGCTGGAGACGGCGATCATCGTCAGGAAGTCGGCGAGGTAGTAGCGGGCGTTCTGGACCACCACGTTCAGCCAACTGCCCTGGGTGATGACCGCCAGGAACTCCGCCTGATTCGCGATGCTGCGTTCGCGCGCCGCCTTCATGAGGGCGGCACCGGCCTCGGGGGTGTCCGCCATGATTCGGGGCAGACGGATGATGACGACTTGGATGATGGGCCAGATGAAGCACAGCGCCGCCGCGATGATGAGCAACGTCCGGGCGGAGCGCCGCTTCAGCAGCAACAGGCCCAAGCCCATGACGGCATACGAGGCGAGGATGTCGCCGTACCAGAGCAGGAACAGGTGCATCAGCCCCATCCCGAACAGCACGATGAGCCGTCGGGAGTAGAGCGGGACAATGGATGCGCCCCGGGCTTCCGCGCGGCTGAGCTGCACTGCGAATCCCAGTCCGAAGAGGAAGGAGAACAGGGTGATGAACTTCCCGGAGACGAGAATCTCGTAGGCGTACTGGGTGACGGTATCCAGGAGCGGGGCTGCTGCGTCGGCGGCCTCGGCGACGGCGGGGGGGCGGAACACCCGGCCGCTGAACCACATCATGACATTGGAGACGAAGACGCCGAGCAGCGCGAAGCCGCGCAAGGCATCGAGGAGCTCCAACCGCTCACTGGCATCCACCGGACGGGCTTCGGCGGGCGCCGCTTGAACCGCGGAATCGGGGGCAGGGACCATGGTGACGGGAAAACGCCACAGCCGTGTTCCGATTGCCATGCGTCATATTGGGAATGAATGTGTTTCCTCGTCCCAGGAACGGACAGTGGTGTCGTTTCTCCCGGGAGCGGACACGCCAATCCCAGCCCCGCACGGGCTGATTGGACTTCGCCGCGAATGTGCTTTGGCCTCGGTCGCCTGCCAACGCTTGGATGCGGACGTCCGCGAAGGCATGCTCTCGCCATGTCTCCTCGGCTCATCTCGTCCAAGCCCGACTGTACCTCGTCACTCGAACGACTTCGCACGGCACTCGCGGAGACGGTCGCCTGGTGTGAGGCACGGGCCCGCGACCAGGCCCCTCGCGAGAGCCTGCGCGGGCTTCCTGACCCAGTGGATATCGAGGCATGGGGTCGACTTGGGCTCAGCCCAGCCAACCTCGTGTGGGCGACCCAAGGCGTCCGCTACAAGACGTTGAAGGGCGCAAGGCTTGAGGTCCCCGCCATCGAGTGGGGGACTCTGCCGGGCCGCCTCCTCGTCTTCTTCCCCGACGAAGAGGCCGCGGATGGAGGAGCGGAGGCCCAGACTGGTGGTTACTTCGACGATCACAACACGCCACCGTGGGACACGTGGGTCGGGTACTTCACCGACCTTCATGAGACGCCGACGGGGCCGATGACGCGAAGTTATCTCCTCGCCTATGTGCCAGCGGTCTTCGTCACGCCCGTCGGACGGGGCATTGCCGCGAACCCCGAGGAATGTATCCAGTGGTTGGAGGACTCGGAAACCGCGCTCGCGGCTCTCGTGAAGCGGCCGGCGCTTTGACCCAGGGGAGAAGCACCGGCCTGTTTCCGACGAGAGCCTCCGCCCATCTCTTCGAAGCGAGACCTATCGCGTCGAGGGCTCTCTCACTCGTGCCCAGGGGCCGAGTTGCTGACGATGTCAGCGACTGCCGAGAGCGTCGTTTCGATGTCGCTGCGACTGACGTCGAGGTGTGTCACTGCTCGAATCAGTCCACGTACCTGCCCCACGCGCACGCCGCGGCCAGCGAGCGCCGTGACGACCTGCTCATTCGACAGGCCGGTGCCACCCATGTCAAAGAAGACCATGTTGGTCTCGGGGAGAGGCGTCGTCAGTCTGACGCCGGGAATGCGCGCGAGGCCGTCAGCCAGTCGCCTGGCGTTCGCGTGGTCTTCAGCCAGGCGATGCACGTGATGGTCGAGCGCGTGCAAGCATCCGGCGGCCGCGATTCCCGCCTGACGCATCGCCCCGCCGAAGACGTGCTTGTAGCGCCGGGCCTGCGCAATGAACTCCTTGCTTCCCGCGAGCATGGCTCCGATGGGAGCGCCCAAGCCCTTCGTGAAGTCAATCCAGAGGCTATCGACCAGGGCGGAGAACTGGGCGGCTGACACGCCGCTGGCAATGCACGCATTGAACAGGCGTGCTCCATCCATATGGACCGCGAGGCCTTCAGCTCGAGCTGCTTCTGCCACAGCCTTCAGTTCCGCGAGCGACCAGAGGGTTCCTCCCCCGAAGTTGTGCGTCTGCTCGACGCACAGCAGCCTGGCGACAGGCCCGTAGGGTGACGGCACCGTCTTCAAACGCGCCAAGGCCTGGCTCAGTGCGTCCGGAGTGAAGATGCCTCTCTCTGTCGGAATCCCCTCCACCAACACACGAGAGCTGAAGGAGACCCCTCCAGACTCCGCGCGGATGATGTGTGCCATCCCGTCCGCGATGACGGCGTCCGCGGGTTGTGTGTGGACCTTGATGGCGACGAAGTTGCACATCGTCCCGCCAGGGAACCAGAGCGCCGACTCCTTGCCCAGAAGCTGGGCGACGCGCTCCTGCAGCAGGTTCACTGTAGGGTCTTCGCCACGTTGCTCATCACCGACCTCGGCGCTCGCGATGGCCTGGCGCATGGCCGCGGTCGGTTTGCTCTCGGTATCGCTGTTCAGCGGAATGGGCTGTAGACGGGTGGGCAGGTTCATGGGGGGCCTCGTCGAGGTGACCCCTGGAAATTGCCGCTCCTGGCGAGCGCCGTCTTGAACGAACCTGACCTGTCGGGCTCGCCATTCTGGCGAATGCACCAGGCGTGATGCTGGTCATGCGCTTGAAGTGCCTCGTGAGATGGCTTTGATCCGAGAACCCAGCAAGGGCCGCGACCTCCACCAGCGGCATCCCGAGGCGGATGAAGTGCTTGGCTCGCTCGACGCGTAGCGCGATGAGATACGCATGGGGCGCGAGTCCGGTGGCGCCGCTGAACGAGCGAATCACATGGGTCTCGGAGACGCCCGACTCGACAGCCAGTTCCGCGATGCTGATGTTCTCCGAGAATCGATCGTGAAGGGACTGTCTGACCCGCGCGACTGTCCTGGAGTCACGCAGTCGCCTCGTGTCCGTGGGGGCCGAGGCATGTCTCCTGAACAGGGCGCGCAGGAACATCAGCGTGTGACTCTCTCGCTCCAGCAGGTCCGCGGTGCTTTGGGATGCGCGATGGAGGGCTTCGAACCGCCGGTACAGCGGGTCGTCCAGCAACACGTGGCCCCTGAACGATGGGGGGAGACGGTGCGTTCCCAGTGCGCGAAGGACCAAGGCCGAGGACGGGTAGAACATTCGATAGCGCCAGCCACCCTCGACGCCGCTGTGGCCTTCGTGGACCATCCCGGGATTGATGACGCACAGGGCCCCCTCGGGCATCAACAGTGGAGAGCCCCGGCCCGGGAGGAAGCGCTGAGCTCCTCGCTCAATGATTCCGATGGCGTAGGTTTCGTGGAAGTGCGCCGGGAAGGAATAGTCCCGGTATTCCGCGTGCAGGTAGTCGACTGCTTCCAGGGCGGGGTCCGTCCAGAACTTCACCTGGTTTTCATGCTCGCCTGCGCGCGCCATGGAATTCTCCTGCCCATGAGCTCATACCGCGAGAGAGGGCTCTGCCGGGTCATTCGGTCCCACGTCCGATGCGCAGCACCACCCATGCAGGCCCTCGCGGGCCCACGTATACTTCCTGGTAGCGATGTCCCAAGACGACCTTCACCGCACCCTCTGCAACTGCCTGGCGCTGCGGCAGGCCAGCCGCCATGTCACTCAGTTCTATGACCAGGTCCTCGCGCCCAGCGGCATCCGGACGACGCAGTACTCCATCCTCCACCGCGTCCAGTCCCAGGGCCCGCTGACCGTGAATGCGCTGGCCGAGCAGCTCGTCATGGACCCCTCCACGCTCACCCACAACCTCCGGCCCCTGCTGAAGGATGGCCTGGTGGTGCTGGAAGTGGGCCGGACGGACCGGCGCCAGCGCGCCATTGCCATCACCCCGGAGGGGCAGGGCGTCTACCGCAAGGCCCGGCCCATGTGGCTGCGCGCCCAGGCCGACTTCGAGCGTGCCGTGGGCGACACCCAGGCCTCTGCGCTGCGCGACCTGCTGGCCGCCGTCGCCCGGACGGGGCTGGGGGACGGCGAAGTGGAGACGAAAACCTCGCCCGCGCCCAAGCGTGCGGTCCGTCGTGGCCGCTGAGCGCGGCCCCGTGGCTCATTCCTCGTCGAGGAGCTTCAGGAACGCGGCGACCTGGTCTGCCCAAAGCGCCGGGTGTGCCTGCGTGAAGTGGCCAAACGAGTTCGCGTGGCCTTCCTGCACCACGAAGTGGCCGCGCTTCACCCGGGGCATCAGTGTCTCCAGCGTGCGCAGGGACACGGGATTGAACTCGTCATCGGAGAAGTTGAGCGCGAACACTCGGGCCTGGATGTCTCCGAGTGCCCCCTCCGGGTCGTAGTCCCGGGATGCCTCCAGCGCGTACAGAATGTCGTTGGCATCCATGCTCGCGGCCTGCGCCCGGGCGGTCGCGATGAAGGCGTCCGCCGCCTGGGCGTCCGGTAGAGTGGCCTGGAGGTGCGGGACCCCATCCAACATCATTCGAAAGACGGGGAACGCCTCCAGCCAGCCCCGAGGCTGCGCGGTGTAGAAGCCGTCCTTCCATTCCGGGTCGCCTCGAATCTGTCCTGACACGAAGCGGCGCCACAGCAGGTTTCGCCCCGCGATGCGTGTTGGCAGGGACACGATGGGCATCACACCCTTCACTGTGTCCGGGTACAGCTCGCTCCACTGCCACGCGTTCATCCCGCCCATGGACAGTCCCACGATGGCGTGCAGGCGCTGAATGCCCAGGGTCTGGGTGACGAGTCGGTGCTGAAGCTCCACCATGTCCCGGTAGCCGTAGGCAGGGAACCTCGTGCGCAGACCGTCGCTCGGCTTGCTGGAGCGGCCGTGGCCCACGCTGTCTGGGAAGATGAGGAGGTACTTCGTCGCATCCAGCGGACGGCCCGGCGCGAACAGCGCCTCCTGGAAGGGCTGGGTCCGCAGCACCGCGCCGCTCGCGCTTGTCCAATGCAAGAGTAGCACCGCGTTGGTGACCGCGCCGGAGGCGTCCCGGCGCGGCGTGCCCAGGGTCGCGTAGTGGATGCGCACCTCCGGCAGCACGGTGCCATCCTGGAAGCGGTGGTCGGTGAAGACCGCGTCCGCCTCCTGCGCTTCCAAGGAGGCGGATGTCGGAGCAGGTGCCTTCACTGGAGTGGAGCTGCCCTGGGCGTGCGACGTGGCGCATCCCACGGACAGGAGACTCAGGCTCAACAGCGTGGACAGCCGTCCGGAAAGCCCGCGGAGAGCAATCATCATGCGCGTGGAATAGCTGTATATGCAGGCAATGTCCAGCGCTCTTGGGGAGTCGAAGCCTTCACGCTCCTTGAGGTCCAAGGCGTAAAGCGCGCAGGACGGCACGAAAGGTGCTGTCCTTTCCCCGCCTTGGAGCCAGCGGGGGCCCTCTCATGCCTGCTCGCTCGACTTCGAGCCCCGCTCTAGGCGGTCTTCTTCAGCTTCTCGTCCACCGCGGAGAGGAGCTGGTCGAAGGACTCCTCGAACAGGCGGATGCCATCCCGCGCCAGCTCTTCCGTGACGGTCTGCATGGAGACGCCGCCCGCCTCCAACTGACGCATTGTGGCCTCCGCGGCGGGGAGATCCTCTTCCAGGCTCGCCCGCACCTTGCCGTGGTCTCGGAAGGCATCGATGGTCGCGGGGGGGAGGGTATTCACCGTGTCTCGGCCGATGAGCTCCTCCACGTAGAGCACGTCCCGCAGCTTCGGACTCTTGGTGCTGGTGCTCGCCCAGAGGACGCGCTGCACCTTCGCGCCCTTCGCCTCGAGCGCCTTCCACCGCGCGCCGCTGAAGACCTCCTTGTACGCGCGGTAGGCCAGCTTCGCGTTGGCGATGGCGACCTTGCCACTCACGCCTTCCAGCGCCTTCTGCTGCTCGGGCGTGGCGCCTGCCTTCAGCTTCTTCTCAATCTCCTTGTCCACCAAGGCGTCGATGCGACTGACGAAGAATGACGCCACGCTGGCGACGCGGCTCACGTCGCCTCCGGACGCGGCCAGCTTCTCCAGCCCGGACACGTAGGCCTCGGCGATTTGCCTGTAGCGTGTCTGGCTGAAGAGCAGCGTCACGTTGACGTTGATGCCCTCGGCGGTGAGCTGCTCGAAGGCCGGGACCCCCGCTTCCGTGCCAGGGACCTTGATCATCACGTTGGGCCGGTCGAGCGTCTTCCACAGCCGCCGTGCCTCCTCCAGCGTGGCCTTCGTGTCGAGCGCCAATCGAGGAGACACCTCTAGCGACGCGTAGCCGTCCCGGCCCTTCGTCGCGTCGTACACGCCGCGAAGGATGTCCGCCGCGCCTCGAACGTCGCGCACCGCCAGTTGCTCGTACAAGTCGTTGCCGGACAGGCCCCGGCCCTTCGCCGCGTTGAAGAGGTCCTGGTAGTCGTCGCTGCCGGACACGGCCTTCTGGAAGATGGTCGGGTTGGACGTCAGGCCCGTCAGCCCATCCTCATCGATGAACTTCTTCAACGTGCCCTTCGTGATGTAGCTGCGCTGGAGGTTGTCCACCCAGATGGATTGACCGAACTCAGCGAGCTTTCGCAGCGGATTCATGAACTCTCCCGTCGAGGGCGCTAGGCACCCGGATGGCGTTTCCTAACGGTGGCCACGCTCCGCCGCTCGAGCCCAGCCGAGCGGACGGGCCCTCGCGGGTTCCGCCCGGGCGCAGGGCCAGCGAGTTGGACCGCTTCACCTTGGCGGGGGCCGTCAGCACCGTACCGAGGGCATTCCTGTCCCAGGAGACTCCGGGAGTCACACGATGACGGCGACCTTGGCGGACCTCGCGGCGCAGCTGCGCATCGACAGCATCCGTTGCACGACGGCGGCGGGCTCGGGCCACCCCAGCTCCTCCATGTCCGCGGCTGACATCATGGCGGTGCTGTTCGAGAAGTACCTGCGCTTCGACTTCCAGCAGCCGCACGCGCGGAACAACGACCGCTTCGTGCTCTCCAAGGGGCACGCCTGCCCGGTGCTCTACTCCGCCTTCAAGGCGGCTGGCGCCATCGACGACCGGGAATTGCTCAGCCTTCGCCAGTTCGGCAGCCGGTTGGAGGGGCACCCCAACCCGCACGTGCTGCCGCTCGTGGACGTGGCAACCGGTTCCTTGGGGCAGGGGCTGGCCATCGGCGTGGGCATGGCGCTCGTCGCGCGCCTGGACGGGCTGCCCTTTCGCACCTACGTGCTGATGGGGGACAGCGAGACAGCGGAGGGCTCCGTGTGGGAGGCGTTCGACAAGGCGAGCCACTACCAGTTGGACAACCTCTGCGCGGTCATCGATGTGAACCGGCTGGGGCAGAGCCGGGAGACGGAGCTGGGCTGGAACGTGGAGGCATATGTGGCCCGAGCCCGTGCGTTCGGCTGGCACGCCATCGCGTTGGATGGCCATGACCTGGGCGCCATCGACCGGGCGTTCGCCGAGGCCCAGAAGACGAAGGGACAACCCACCTGCCTCGTCTGCCGGACGGAGAAGGGGCATGGCTACTCCCTCATCGCCAACAAGGACGGGTGGCATGGCAAGCCGCTCCCGGAGGACAAGGCCCGGGATGCCATCCGCGAGCTGGGGGGCGAGCGGAACGTTCGCATCCAGGTGGCGAAGCCGGATGCGGTCACCACTCCGCGCCAGGACGCGGCGGCGCCGCTGACGCTGCCCACCTACAAAGCCGGAGACACGGTGGCGACTCGCAAGGCGTACGGCGATGCGCTCCTGGCGTTGGGCAACGCGCGGCCGGACGTGGTGGTGCTGGACGCGGAGGTGTCCAACTCCACGTACTCGAACGAGTTCAGCAAGGCCCACCCGAAGCGCTACTTCGAGATGTTCATCGCGGAGCAGAACATGGTGTCCAGCGCGGTGGGCATGGCGGTGCTGGGCAAGCAGGCCTTCGTCAGCACCTTCGCGGCCTTCCTGTCGCGGGCGTATGACCAGATTCGCATGGCGGCCGTCTCCAACGCGACGCTCCATCTGTGTGGCAGCCACGCGGGTGTGTCCATCGGCGAGGACGGCCCGTCACAGATGGGGTTGGAGGACCTGGCGATGATGCGCGCGGTGAGCGGAAGCACCGTGCTCTACCCGTGCGACGCGAACCAGACGGCGAGGTTGCTGGAGCAGGTGCTGGAGTGCCAGGGCATCACCTACCTGCGCACCACGCGCGAGAAGACGCCGGTGCTCTATCCCGCCACGGAGACGTTCCCCATTGGGGGCAGCAAGGTGTTGCGACGGTCCGGCGACGACGTGGCGACCGTGGTGGCCGCGGGCATCACGTTGCACGAAGCGCTGAAGGCGTATGACCGGCTGAAGCGGGACGGCATCCGAGTTCGCGTCATCGACCTCTACTCGGTGAAGCCCGTGGACGCGAAGACGCTTCACGAAGCCGCGCGCGAGACGCAAGGCCGGCTGGTCGTGGTGGAGGACCACTGGGCCGAGGGAGGGCTCACGGATGCGGTGCTGGAAGCCTTCCTGGGCGAGCGTGAGCGGCTGCCCACGGTGGCGCGCCTGGCCGTGGCGAAGCTGCCCGGCTCTGGGAAGCCCGCGGAGTTGCTGAACGCCGCGGGCATCGACGCCGAGCACATCGTGGAGTGCGTCACGTCTCTGGTGGAGGGCTCGCCGCGTGGGACAGCGCGCGGCGGAACGCCGGAGTGGGGCCACACGCACGCGTGACCCTGCGAGCAGTGCGCTCCGCCCGCGGACTGCGTCAGCCGGCGGAAGCTTCGACGCCGATGCGCGGGCAGATGCTGTTCACGATGCACGCGTCGCACTTCGGCTTCTTCGCGGTGCAGGTGTACCGGCCGTGGAGGACGGTCGCGGGGCCGAAGAAGGTCCAGTCCTCTTGGGGGACGAGCTTCATGAGGTCGTCCTCGATCGCCTCGGGCTTCTCCTTCTTCGTCAGGCCCATTCGCTGACTGACGCGCGCGACGTGGGTGTCGACGATGATGCCGGAGGGGAGGTTGAAGGCGGTGTTGAGGACGACGTTGGCGGTCTTCCGCGCGACGCCGGGGAGCGTCACCAGTTCGTCGATGCTCCGAGGAACCTCTCCACCGAACTTCTCCAGCAGCGCGCGGCTCATGGCCTGAACGGACTTGGTCTTCTGCTTGAAGAAGCCGGTGGGCTTGAGGTCTTCCTCCAGCGCGGCGGTGTCCGCGTCGGCGAAGGCCTGCGGGCCTGGGTACTTGGGGAAGACGGTCGCGGTCACTTTGTTGACGCGCTCGTCCGTGCACTGCGCGGCCAGGATGGTGGCCACGAGCAGCTCGAAGGGGGTGGACCAGTTGAGTTCGTAGCGCGCGTCCGGATGCGCATCCCGGAGGCGCTCGAGGAAGAGGGCGGCTTTCTCGGCGGGGTTCATGGTGGCGTGAGCAGGAGCTACCCTACCTGGAGTGTCTGACGTGCGCCATGGAACGGGCTTCGTGGCACGGCGAGTCCGCGTGTGGGCAACTGAGGGCGTGGTGTCCACGAGCCATCACGCCCGTACTCAGCCACCCCGGGGCGCCAGTTGCTGGAGCAGACGCACCGTCTCCGGCGCGGCCAGGGTGGGCGAGTAGGCCGTGGTCGCGACGCCGGACACCACGCGCGTGATGTTGTGGTCCACCTTGCCCGGTTGGGACCAGACGTCTCCGCTCGGCGCGGTGATGTACGCGGAGAACGTGTGGTGGCCCGTGCCGGGGCGCTCGCCGATGACGTGGATGAGCGCCCGGTGTCGGGTGCCGTCCACCAGTCCCGCGTACAACGCCTCTCCCACGCGATACCCCGCACGCACGCGCCCGGCCGTGAGCACCAGGTGCTCCGGTGCCGGCTGGTAACCCGCCGCGCTCAGCGCCGCGCGCAGCGCCTCCAGGTACGGCTCCAACTGCCCCTCGTCCATGATGGCCAGCGCATTGAGCCCATCCGACACCATCAACTGCACGTCGTAGCGCCCCTCCTGGCGGGCTCGCAGCGCGCGCACCGTCTCCAGCGACGCGGCATCCAGCTGCTCCCCCGTCTCCGGATGCAGGATGTACTCGGTGCGGTCCTGTGACTTGGACACCAGCGGCACGCCCGCGGGCACGGCGGAGATGAACGCGGGCGTCAGCTCCGTCCACAGGCTCTTCTTCGAGTCCGCGTAGACACGCCGCATCTCCGCGTCCAACTCAGGCTCCAAATCCCACGGGTTCGCGCCGTAACCACGCGCCATGGGCACCCCGCGCGCGCGAATCTCCGCGAGCTGCCGCTCCGCGTCCGCGCGGATCGTCGCCTCCGGACGCACATCGCCCTTGGCGCGCAGGTAGCGCAGATAGACCCAGACCGGGTCCCCGAAGTGCGCCGTGGGCCTGCCCGCCGCGTCGATGACGCCCAGGCGCTGGAAGAAGGCCCACATCCGGTCATCCACCTTGTAGCCAAAGCGCTCGCGGATGCGGACGTGGTCCTGGAACCCGGTGGTGAGGTAGCCCAGCATCGGATCGTTCTTCGTGGGCAGCGCCATCAGGTACGCCGGGTTCGCCGGCATGATGCGCTCGATGCACCAGTCCAGGTCATCCAGCGACACGTCCATGTGCAGCGTCGAGCAGACATCCAGGCCGATGGTCAGCCCGTGCAGCTTGCCCATGGCGATGTCTTCCAGGCAGCAGCGCACGAGCTGCTCGCGGGTGCGGAACACCTCCGGCCCGATGAAGCCCGCCACGTCGTTGAGGTGAACCCAGGGCTGTTCCGCGTGGCCCGCCTCCCGCCGTGCCCGGGCCACCCGTTGCGCCAGGGCCCGCGCGAAGCCGTACTTGCGCGACTCGTGGAGCACCATGTCGTAGCCATGCCCATGGCCGTTGGTGAAGTCCGCGCCCTGGCCCGTCTCGAAATAGAGCCCGTACGGCCCGGTTCGCCCGTCCGCATAGGCGAGCATCTTCTCCACGGAGATGTCGAACGTGGCGTTCGCGCTGTCGCTGCCCGCGATGCTCTGGAACCAGACGCCCGTGGTGCCGGGCTGCCGGCGCTCCACCTCCGCCTGCACGTCGATATGCGACAGCACACAGTGGGGCAGTACCTCCACGAGTCCGAACGTGACGAGAATCTCCTGCAGCGCGGACTCGATGGCGGCCACGGACTCCGGCGTGGACGACACCGGGTTGCAGCCCAGCACCACGTCGCCCACGGCATACGAGAACCCGTCGAACACCTGCCACCGGATGTCGTCCACGTTGTCGGTGGGCGAGTTGGGCTGGATGCGCGCCCCCATGTAGCCCCGCGCGCCCACGTTGCTGCCCGGCAGCGGGTTGAACACCTTGCGCCCCAGCGCGATGAGCTCCGCGTCGCTCATCAGCTTGACGACACAGCCAATGGTGTCGCTGCCGAGCCCCGGGCTGATGGCCTGAATCGCGGCCTCGTCGGACTCCAGCAGGAACTGCTTCAACCGGCCCAGGGTCCACCCGGCCGTCTCCGCCGTGGCCCGAGGGTCCTCCGCTTCCAGGCTCAACGCGTGGAGCGCGTCCTGGTGCAGCGGGTGTTGCCGCACGTCGGACACGCGCGTGTTCGCGAGCAGCGCGCGGGCGTTCTCGCGTGACGCCGCATCCGCCGCGGCCACGCCCACCAGCGCATCGCCTTCCTTGAACGCGTTGGCCGCGCCGAGCACCTGCTTGTAGAGCGCGTCATCGAAGGCGCCCCGGATGCGTTGGACGTAGCCGAAGACGTCCTCGCCCGGCCTCACGTCGGGGATGTAGACGCCCTCCGGAGTGGGGGAGGGGTCGGGCTTTCGCCGGCAGCCCAGCAGGGACGCCGCCGCGCCGCCGACCATCGCGGTCAGCACGGCGCGCCGGTGCAGCAGGAACCTCGGGTCCAGGTCCATGGTTCTACCTCGCTCGTGACTTGCATCGGGCCCAGGGAACACCTGTCTTCCCCCTTCGGACAAGGCAGGGTGGGGTGCGCCCCCGCGGCCCTGTAGGGCGCTCAACGGGGGCCTGCGTCCGGAGTCGGAGTCCTCGCGCGAGGTTCGGACAGATGCTGCCCGTGCGGGGTCCTCGCGCATCCCTGGACGGACGGTGCCGCGGCGCCTAGGGTCCGCGCGCAGCCACTTCTACCCCCCGAGTGAGAACACCATGGTCTCGGACATCTTCAACCCGGCGCGCTGGAAGGCCGTCGAGGGCTTCAAGTTCAAGGACATCACCTTCCACCGCGCGGTGGACCAGGGCACGGTCCGTATCGCGTTCAACCGCCCCGAGGTCCGCAACGCCTTCCGGCCGCGCACCGTGGACGAGCTGTCCCGCGCGCTGGAGGCCACGCGCTTCATGACGGACGTGGGCTGTGTGCTCATCACCGGCAACGGCCCGTCGCCCAAGGACGGCGGCTGGGCGTTCTGCTCCGGCGGCGACCAGCGCATCCGTGGCAAGGACGGCTACAAGTACGAGGGCGAGGAGGGCGAGTCCGACCCCGCGCGCCTGGGCCGCCTGCACATCCTGGAGGTCCAGCGGCAGATTCGCTTCCTGCCCAAGGCCGTCATCGCCGTGGTGCCGGGCTGGGCGGTGGGCGGCGGGCACAGCCTGCACGTCGTCTGCGACATGACCATCGCCAGCAAGGAGCACGCGGTGTTCAAGCAGACCGACGCGGACGTGGCGTCGTTCGACGCGGGCTACGGCTCGGCGCTGCTGGCGCGGCAGATTGGCCAGAAGCGGGCGCGGGAGATCTTCTTCGTCGGGGCGAACTACTCGGCGGAGGAGGCGTTCCAGATGGGCATGGTCAACGCGGTGGTGCCCCACGCGCAGCTGGAGGAGTTCGCGCTGGACTGGGCGGCGGAGATCAACACCAAGAGCCCCACGGCCATCAAGATGCTCAAGTACGCCTTCAACCTGCCGGATGACGGGCTCGTGGGCCAGCAGCTCTTCGCGGGCGAGGCCACGCGTCTGGCCTACGGCACCGACGAGGCGCAGGAAGGCCGCGACGCCTTCGTGCAGAAGCGCAAGCGCGACTTCAAGCGCTTCCCCTGGTCGTACTGAGCCGCGCGCACGCGGAGCCCGTTGAGGGCAAACGCGTCAGTAGAACCGGCGGTGGCCCGGGGGGAATACCCCTGGGGTGTGATGGCTGGCGCGAAGCGCGTCGTGGTCTGGCATGCCCATGCCAAAGCCAGCCATCTCGACGTACCTCGCGGGCCTGCTCAGCGCCGTGGCGCTGGGCTGCTCCAGCGGTGCCAGTCATCCCGTCCACCGCCGTGCGCCACAAGCCGTGGACACATGCCAGGACACGCTGTCGTGTTGCCTCACGCGCAACCCCCGCGTGCCTGGGAACTGTGGCCTGACGGAATCACAAGCCGCCCTGTACCTGGACAGCCTCAAGGCCCGGCAGCCGAACGGCGCTGGAGCGCCGGGACGCCCGGCGAGGGACTGGCAGGAGGCGTGCGCCGACACCCACTCCCGATGCGTGGACGGGATGGAGCGCTGGGAGGGAAACTGCAACGCGTGCTTTCGCCTGTGCAAGGCGGAGCGCGAGTGGCCCTCCGACGTCTGCTTCAGGCGCTGAGGCACTTCATCGCCGCGTCACGATGTCCAGGATGACGGCGTAGTGCACGCCCGCCGCAGCCACGACGAGCAGGTGGAAGATCTCATGGTAGCCGAACACCGTGGGCACCGGGTCTGGCCAGCGGCGCGCATAGATGACGGCACCCACGGCGTAGAGGACACCCCCCAGCACGAGCCACGCCACGCGGCCCGAGCCAATCACCTCCGGCAGCCGCAGCATCACCGGTGTGGCCACCGCGCCCAGCGCCACATAGAGCCCCGAGCGCAGCCCTCGCGAGGTGTGGATGCCCGCGAGGGTGAGCCCCGCGCCCGTCAGGGCGGCAATCCACATCAACCAGAGCAGGTAGAGGCTCGTGGTCCCCGTGGTGTCCAGCGTGGCCATGGGCGTGAAGGAGCCCGCGATGAGGATGTAGATGGCCGCGTGGTCGCAGCGCTGGATGCGCCGGTACGCATCCATGCCCCACGTGAAGCGGTGATAGGTGGCGCTCACGCCGAACATCAGCACCAGGCTGCCGCCGAACACCAGGTCCGCCACGTACTGGGTCCCCGTCGTGGGCAGCAGCGCGAGCTGGATGCACCCCACGAGCGCCGCGACGAAGGCCACGGCATGGGACACGCCGCGCAGCCGCGGCTTGACGCTTTCGATGAGGAGCAGGGTGTCGGAGCCATCTGGGGACGCCATGCCCTGTGCCTAATCACGCCAGGTCATGATGGCGTCAGCGCGCGGACATCCCGTCCAGGTTCTGACGCCTGGAGCGCCGTGCGCCCGACGTCGGGCGCGGGCGGCTGCGAACCGGAGGACACCTCCGGCCCGCCGCCGGCTCCCGCGCCCGGCGTCAGAACACCGGCTTCACCACCACGGAGTCCGCCGAGCGCGTCGACGGCCCGTGGAAGACGGCCTCGATGTTGTTCCCATCCGGGTCCAACACGAACGCGCCGTAGTAACCCGGGTGGTAGGGGCGCTCACCCGGCCCGCCGTTGTCCCGGCCTCCCGCGGCCAGCGCCACCTGATGGAAGCGCTGCACCGTCTCCCGGTCCTTGGCCTGGAAGGCCAGGTGGACGCCGCGCTCGGCGCGGGGCGTTCCCGGAGGAACGGCGTCGACGAACAGCTCGTCGGCCGCGAAGTGGTGGGGGCTCTCGTTGAAGAAGGGGATGCCGAAGACCTCCAGGACCGCGCGGTAGAAGCGCTTGCTGGCGTCAAGGTCCTGGACGCGCAGATGGATGTGATCGAACAGCCGACCCCTGTGCAATTCCATGGCGTTGCTCCGTGATGGTATGGCGCATCATTCAAGATGAAACCTCACATGCTGACCTTCTTTTGCGAGCTGGAGGCGGGCCCGCTCCGTGAGTTATTCACCATTCCGGGCGTCGTGGAGGACGTGGCGGCGCTGGAAGCGGGCGTGAGCCTGGGGCTCGTCGACCTGGGCCCCGAGCGCGCACAGGTGGTCCAGCGGCTGAACCGGGTGGGCATCCCCGTCACCGCGTGGCTGCTGCTGCCCACGGACCAGGGCTACTGGTTCCACGCGGGCAACGTGGAGCAGGCCACCGCCCGCTACGAGGCCTTCCTCGCCTGGACGCGGGAGCACGGCCTGACGTGGGAAGGCGTGGGGCTGGACATCGAGCCCGACATCCGCGAGCTGCGCCGCTGGATGGAAGGCGGGTGGCGGCAACTGGGAGAAATCCTGCCGCGGCTCGTCCAGGGGCGGCGCGTGCGGGACGCGCGCGAGGCGTACTCGCGGCTGATGGCGCGCATCCGAGCGGACGGCTACCGGGTGGACACCTACCAGTTCCCCGTCATCGTGGATGAGCGGGAGTCCCGTTCGTCGCTGGTGCAGCGGCTGGCGGGCGTGCTGGACCTGCGCGCGGACCGCGAGGTGCTGATGCTGTACACCAGCTTCCTTCGCCCCTACGGGCCCGCGGTGCTCTGGAGCTACGCGCCCGGCTGCCAGTCGGTGGCGGTGGGCGTCACCGGAGGTGGCGTGGAGTTCCCCGGGGTCTTCAACGCCAGGCCCCTGGACTGGAGCGAGTTCTCTCGCGACCTGCGCCTGGCCGTGCGGTGGACGCATGACCTGCACGTCTTCAGCCTGGAGGGCTGCGTGCGCCAGGGTTTCCTCCGGCGGCTGCGGACCTTCGACTGGGACGCCCCCGTGGACCCGCCGGTGACGGCGGCGCGGCGCGTGGACTCCCTGCGGCGCGCCGCCCGGCTGCTCCTGCGCGCGAGCGCCCGGGTGCTCCGCTGACGGGCATGCGTCCGCCGCGGGAAGCCGCTGCGCGTCATGGCCGTCCCGGAACGCATCGCGATTGACGCTCGGGGAGTGGGGCGGTGTCATGCGCCCCGGCCACCTCCACCCGTTGCCCGGCGCCCCCTCCGGGATGGGATTCCCCATGTCCGATTCTCGCATGACCTCCAAGCTGCTCGGCGCGTTGCTGCTGTCCGTCGGCACGCTCGCCGCGGCGCCAGCCCGGGCCGCCGCGCCCGCGCCGCTGCCCACCTCCACGCCGGTCCTCGTCCCCAATGGCACCTTCGAGGTGGCGGGCGGCACGGGCTCGCTCCCCGCGTTCTGGAAGGCCCAGGGGCAGGGCAAGGTGTCCGGCAGCACGACGGTGAAGAGCGAAGGGAAGCGCGGCCTCGCCATCGAGAACCCGGTGGGTGGCGCCGAGACGAGCGTCGAGTCCGACGTGATGAAGCTCCAGGTCGGTCAGCTCTACCGGCTCAGCGCCTGGGTCCGCACCCAGGGCGTGCAGACGGACCCCCAGGCGCGCTACCCCACGGCGCACGGCGCCTGCCTGTCGATGAAGAGCTTCCCCTTCACCAACTGCTCGCCCGCGCCGGCCACGGCCGCCGGAGGTCGGGCGTCGGTGCTCTTCTTCGCCACGCAGTCCTCGGACCGCGTGCAGCTCCACCTGGGGCGCAACGGCAAGGCCACGGGCACCGCGTGGTTCGACGACGTGCGCGTGGAGAAGGTGGACGACATCACCGCCTACATCCCGATGGAGACGGTGCGCTGGGCGGGCAAGGGCTTCCGGTATGACGAGGGCGGCTGGATCTTCGTCCACATCGAGGGCGAGCCCTACGAGCGGGGCCACCAGTTCGGCCAGCTCGCGCCGCAGGAAATCGTCCGCTACATCGAGAAGCTGGGCATTGAGAAGGACAAGACGGACGCGAACAAGGGGTGGAACCACCAGCGCCTGCTGGCGGACGCGTTGTTCCTGCGCAAGTACGACGCGGAGTACCTGGAGGAGATGAAGGGCATCGCGGACGGCGCGAACAAGGCCGGCGCGAAGTTCAAGGACCGCGAGCTGGACCTGCTCGACATCGTCACCCTCAACTCCGCCGTGGACGCGGGGCAGCTCGCGGAGGCGAACCGCGCCACGGCCACGCCGCTCACCGGCCGCACCTTCCTCAAGGCGGAAGAAGAGGCCGAGCGCGCCGGCAAGGGCGACCACTGCTCCTCCTTCGTCGCCACGAAGTCCGCCACGACGGATGGCCGCGCCATCATGGGGCAGATCTTCATGTGGGGCGGCTACACCGGCGTGCACTGGGACGTGATGCTGGACGTGCAGCCCACCAAGGGCCACCGCTTCGTGATGCAGACCTTCCCGGGCGGCATCCACAGCGGCTCGGACTGGTACGTCAACGCCTCGGGGCTCGTCATCGGCGAGACGACGGTGGGGCAGTCGCCGTTCGACATGAACGGCACGCCGCAGAGCAACCGCATCCGCAAGGCCGCGCAGTACGCGTCGTCCATCGACGACGTGGCCCGCATCATGAAGGACGGCAACAACGGCCTCTACACCAACGACTGGGTGCTCGCGGACATGAAGACGGACGAAGGCGCGTGCCTTCTCCTGGGGACGAAGAAGACGCGCCTGTGGCGCACGGGCGGCAAGGGCGCGGCGGCGGACACGCCGGGCAACCTGAAGGACTTCATCTGGGCCAACAACAACAACCGGGACTTGGAGGTGCGCAAGGAGTACGTGCCCAACCCGGACAACGCCCCGGTGGACCTGGCCTTCAACACCTGGAACCGCGACATCGCCTTCCAGGAGTCCTACGCGAAGTACGGCAAGAAGGGCTTCGACCTGGACGCCTCCATCCGGATGCTGGCCTCCAGCCCCATCAACCGGCCGCACGCGTGTGATGGCAAGGTCACCACCTCCGAGATGGCCCAGAAGCTGATGTTCCTGGCCCACTACGGCAAGACGACGCTGCGCGAGAAGATGGTGGGCGGCCGGTGGATTCCCGACCTGCCCGGCGCCACGCCGCACCTGTCCCTGGGCTACACGGCCTTCAGCCCCATCGTCGTGGCGGACAAGCTCAAGGCGGCCCAGAAGACGTGGACGCCGTCCACGGAGCCGGCCCCGCTCACGCGCGACACCGCCAAGGTGAAGGACGTCTTCGTCTTCGACCGGAGCCTGCTCTGGTCCAACACCCTGTTCCCCAAGACGGACGGGGACAACTGGCTCATCAGCGGCACCGCCGCGTACTGGAAGCTGCTGAAGGACCTGCCCGCGGGCGGCGGCACGTCGGAGAAAGCCTTCGAGTATCAGCGCAACGCCCTGGCGGACCTCAACGCGCGCTACCTCTTCACCACCTCGCGCGAGCCGGAGGTGGTGCCCGCCACCGCGAAGACGGACTTCGGCCGCTACGGCGCATACCAACTCCCTCGCATCCGGGGCACCTTCCTGCTGCACCAGCTCCGGCTGCTGCTGGGGAACGCGGGCTTCTCCAAGGCGATGAACTTCCTGCATGGCCGCTACGCGAACAAGGACGTCACCACGGCGGACTTCAAGCGGGCCGTGCTGGAGGCCACCGGCCGTGACGTGGGGCCCTTCGTCGCGCAGTGGGTGGAGCAGACGGGGCTGCCGCAGCCGCGCATCCGCGCCACCGCCTCGCAGGTGAAGGACGGCTACGAGGTGTCGTTGAAGGTGGAGCAGCCGCCCGCGCGCCTCTGGCACTTCGTCACCCTGGTGGAGATCCGCACGGCGAAGGGCGCCACGCTGGAGCGCGTGGAGGTGAAAGGGCCCGCCGAGACGTTCACCTTCCGCACGGCCGAGCCCCCCGTCCGCGTGGTGTTCAACGCGGCCAACGACATCCCGGTGGCGCGTGAGCGCTTCCAGACGCTGTCGAACCAGCTCGACGCGTGGGAGCGGCTGCTGCTCGTCCACGGCACGGCGCGCCAGACGGAGTCCATGCGGACGCTGGCCCTGGGGTACCGCGAGGTGCTGGCGGACGCGTTCGTGGAGTCCCTGCTGCCCATCAAGCCGGACGCCGAGGTGACGGACGCGGAGCTGGCGGACCGGGACCTGGTGCTCTTCGGCGGCGCGGAGGACCACGCGCTCATCGCCCGGTTGATGGACGAGAAGAAGCTGCCCGTGGAGCTGGGGCGGCGTTACTTCCGCTGGCAGGGAAAGACGTACGGGCGCCCGGATGACGGCCTGGCCGTGGCGCTGCCGAACCCGTGGAACCCGAAGCGGTCACTCTACCTGTACCTGTCCAACAGCGGGCTCCAGCTCTGGCACATGACGCGCACGTTCCACCGCGGCATGCCGGGCTGGGCGCTGTTCCGGGGCGGCGAGGTGAGCGCGAAGGGCTTCCACGATTTGGAGGTGTTGGCGCAGGACGTCACCGTGACCGCTCCTCCGCCCGCGCCCCAGACGCCGGTGCCCGCGCCGGTGCTGGGCCAGCCGACGCCGTAGCGCACGCTCCGAGAGGGTCCTCCGCGCGGAAGGTGCGGGCGGGGGGCCTTCCCGTGGAATAGGGTGAGCGGCCGGGTGTTTTTCCTGCCTGCCCGGAGGGACGACAACCCTCCGCGTCTGGCAGCATCCTCCGCCCCTCATTCTCTCGGAGCCGCATTGAGCCCCAAGAAGATCCTCGTCCGTCGCGCCTGGGCCAGCAGTGCCCTCGGCACCCTGCTTCTCACTGGCTGTGCGACCACGCAGCAGCCGGCCCCCTCGGATGACGCGCCCCCTCCCGCCGTCCCCGCCGCGACCGCCGAGGCGGCCTCGTCGGCGGCCGTGCGCTCGCTGGGCGTGGAGCTGAAGCACCTGGACCGCGACGTCCGCCCGCAGGACGACTTCTACACCTTCGTCAACGGCAACTGGCTGAAGACGACGCCCATCCCCGCGGACCGCGCCCGCTACGGCACCTTCATCGAGCTGGCGGACAAGGCTGAGCTGGCGATGCGCACCATCATCGAGGAGTCCGCCTCGGCGAAGGAGCGTCACCCGGGCTCCACCGCGCAGAAGGTGGGTGACCTCTACAACAGCTTCATGGACACCCAGCAGATCGAGTCGCTGGGCCTGAAGCCGGTGAACGACGAGCTGCAGCGCGTGAAGGCCGTGAAGCGCGCGGACGCGTATCCGGAGCTGTTCGCGGCGCTGCTGAACGAAGGCGTGCCGGTGCCCTTCGGCATCTTCGTGGGCCAGGACCAGAAGCAGGCCACGCGCTACATCGTCTACGCCACGCAGCTGGGCCTGGGCCTGCCGGATCGGGACTACTACACGAAGCAGGAGCCGCGCTTCGTCGAGGTCCGCGCCGCGTACGTGGCGTACATCGAGAAGCTCCTCGCGCTGGCCGGTGAGAAGAACGCGAAGAAGGCCGCCCAGGACGTGATGGCCTTCGAGACGGCGCTGGCCGCCAGGCAGTGGGACCGCACGCGCAACCGTGACCGCGAGAAGACGTACAACCTCAAGAGCGTGGCGGAGCTGGACGCGCTGACGCCGGGCTTCTCGTGGGCCCGCTTCCTCAAGGCGTCCGGCGCGGAGGCCACGCCCGCGGTCATCGTCCGTCAGCCGGACTACTTCGAGGCCCTGGCGGGCCTGCTGAAGTCCACGCCGCTGCCAGTGGTGAAGCAGTACCTGTCCTTCAAGGTGCTGGACACCCGCGCGCCGCTGCTCAGCAACGCCTTCGAGCAGGCGCACTTCGAGTTCCGCGGCAAGACGCTCCAGGGGATGGAGGAGAACCGCCCGCGTTGGAAGCGCGGCGTGGCCCAGGTGAACGACGTCGTGGGCGAGGCCGTGGGCCAGCTCTACGTGGAGCGCCACTTCAGCCCCGACTCCAAGAAGCGCATGCAGGAGCTGGTGTCCAACCTGCGCGAGGCCTTCCGCAAGGGCATCGACGGGCTGACCTGGATGAGCCCCGCCACCAAGGCGCAGGCCCAGGCCAAGCTGGAGAAGTTCGGCGTGAAGATTGGCTACCCGGACAAGTGGCGGGACTACTCGCCGCTGGACGTCGTCGCGGGTGATTTGGTGGGCAACGTCCGCCGGGGCGAGCTGTTCGAGCACCACCGTGCGATGGGCAAGCTGGGCAAGCCCATTGACCGCGAGGAGTGGGGCATGACGCCGCAGACGGTGAACGCCTACTACAGCTCCACGATGAACGAGATTGTCTTCCCGGCCGCCATCCTGCAGCCGCCGTTCTTCAACCCGGAGGCGGACGACGCGACGAACTACGGCGCCATCGGCGGCGTCATCGGCCACGAGTTCAGCCACGGCTTCGACGACCAGGGCAGCCGCTCCGACGGCGACGGCAACCTGCGCGACTGGTGGACCCCCGAGGACAAGACGGGCTTCGAGCAGCGCACCAACATGCTGGTGGAGCAGTACAACGGCTTCAGCCCGCTGGAGGCCATGAACGTCAACGGCAAGCTCACGCTGGGGGAGAACATCGGCGACCTGAGCGGCCTCACCGTGGCCTACCAGGCCTACAAGCTGTCCACCCAGGGCCAGCCGGCTCCGGTCATCGACGGCTTCACGGGCGACCAGCGCTTCTTCCTCGGCTGGGGGCAGATCTGGCGCGGCCTGTACCGGGACGATGCCATGCGGCAGATGCTGCTGACGGACCCCCACTCGCCGCCGCAGTACCGCGTCAACGGCGTGGTGCGGAACATGCCGGAGTTCTACGAGGCGTTCGGCGTGAAGCAGGGTGACGGCAACTGGCTGCCCGCCGAGCAGCGCGTCAAGATCTGGTAGCCCCGAGGTACGGGCCCGGTGGACAGCGGCCACGGACTGTTTAGGCTGGGCGCGTGAATGCGCTCATCCTCCGGCTCGTCTGTGGCCTGCTGTTCTCCGTGCTGGTGTTGGGGGCCATCGTGAAGCCCCCCGACAACTTCAGCCAGGGGCTGGGGATGCTGCTGCCGGCCACCATGCTGCTGGGCGTGGCCCTCAAGGGGCCACGCCGCTCCATCATCCCCAAGCGCTCCGCTCCAGCGCCCAAGGCCGCGCCTCCGCCCGGGGGGTGAGCCTCCGGGCGGAACGCAGCGCGGGCGTCAGGCCTTCTTCGCCGCCGTCGGCTTGTTGATGTTGGCGAAGAAGTCGTTGCCCTTGTCGTCCACGACGATGAAGGCCGGGAAGTCGACGACCTCGATCTTCCACACGGCCTCCATGCCCAGCTCGGCGTACTCCAGCACCTCCACCTTGGTGATGCAGTCCTTCGCCAGCCGGGCCGCGGGGCCGCCGATGGAGCCCAGGTAGAAGCCGCCGTGCTTCTTGCACGCCTCGGTGACGGCGGGGGAGCGGTTGCCCTTGGCCAGCATCACGAAGCTGCCCCCCGCGGCCTGGAACTGGTCCACGTAGGCGTCCATGCGGCCGGCCGTCGTCGGACCGAAGGAGCCGGACGCGTAGCCTTCCGGCGTCTTCGCCGGGCCGGCGTAATAGACCATGTAGTCCTTGAGGTACTGCGGCATGCCGTTGCCGGCGTCCAGGACCTCCTTGATCTTCGCGTGGGCGATGTCGCGCGCGACCACCAGCGGTCCGCTGAGCGACAGGCGCGTCTTGATGGGGTAGCGCGACAGCTCGGCGCGGATCTCGCTCATGGGGCGGTTGAGGTCGATCTTCACCACCTCGCCGCCCAGCTCGCCGTCCGTCGTCTCCGGCAGGTACTTCGCCGGGTCGGCCTCGAGCTGCTCCAGGAAGATGCCGTCCTTCGTGATCTTCCCCAGGATCTGCCGGTCCGCCGAGCACGACACCGCGATGGCCACCGGACAGGACGCGCCGTGGCGGGGCAGGCGGATGACGCGCACGTCGTGGCAGAAGTACTTGCCGCCGAACTGCGCGCCAATGCCGGTGCGCTGCGTGAGCTTGAGGATCTCCTGCTCCAGCCCGACGTCGCGGAAGCCGCGGCCCAGGTTGTTGCCCTCGGTGGGCAGCGAGTCCAGGTAGCGCGCGGAGGCGTACTTGGCCGTCTTCAGCGCGTACTCGGCGGAGGTGCCGCCAATGACGATGGCCAGGTGGTAGGGCGGACAGGCCGCGGTGCCCAGCGAGCGAATCTTCGCGTCCACGAAGCTCAGCAGGCTCTGTGGGTTCAGGAGCGCCTTCGTCTCCTGGTAGAGGTAGCTCTTGTTGGCGGAGCCGCCGCCCTTCGCCATGAAGAGGAACTTGTAGGCGTCACCGTCCGTCGCGTAGAGCTCGATCTGCGCGGGCAGGTTGTTGCCGGTGTTGACCTCCTTGTACATGTCGAGCGGCGCCATCTGCGAGTAGCGCAGGTTCGACGTGCGGTACGTGTCGAACACGCCGCGGGAAATCGCCTCCTCGTCATTGCCGCCCGTGATGACGTACTGGCCCTTCTTGCCCATCACGATGGCGGTGCCCGTGTCCTGGCAGGAGGGCAGCACGCCGCCGGCGGCGATGTTGGCGTTCTTCAAGAGCTCCAGCGCCACGAAGCGGTCGTTCGACGACGCCTCGGGGTCCTCGAGGATGTTCGCCAGCTGCTGGAGGTGCCCGGGGCGCAGCAGGTGCGCGATGTCGCGCATGGCCTCGCGGGTGAGCAGGGTGAGCGCCTCGGGCTCGACCTGGAGGAAGGTGCGCCCACCGGCTTCGAAGGTGGAGACGTGGTCCTTCGAGAGCAGCCGGTACGGCGTCTCGTCCTTGCCCAGCGGCAACATGTCCTGGAACTGGAAGTCGGTCATACCCATAGGCGTAGCGCTGATGTGGCCCTCGTGGGTAGCTGGAACGCAGCGGGCGCCCCGGACGGGGGCTTTCAGGGGAAAACCTCTCCGCATGGGAGCTACAAGTCCATTCACTCCTGAAACAGCCTGATACACGGGGCGGGGGAGGGAGTTCACGGAGGGTTGTCTGGTCGTCAGCCTGGGTGACGGACAACTCGCGGAGGCGCCGGGTTGTGCGATGCTGTGAGCCCCCGTGGCTTCCATCTCCGCTCAAGTTCCCGTCCTCGTCCTCCTGGGTCTGTTCGCCGCCACCGCGCGCGCGGCGGAGCCGTCCGCCGTGGAGCAACGCGCGCGCGAGGACCTGGACCGGCAGCTCCAGGAGATGGTCCAGACGCCGCCCCCGGAGATCGTCATCTCCTTCGAGGGCCTCCCGGGCGCCGGCACGTCCAAGGGCTACAAGCTGGTGGAGGCGGACTTCCTGGTGAACAACCAGCCGCTGGCCATCCCCGCGCTCGACAAGCTCAATGGCCCGGGGCTGCACCGGCTCGCGGTGCTCACGGTGGAGGAGGGCTCCTACACGCTCGTGTCGCACGTCACCTACGCGAACGAGTCCTGGAACCTCTTCAGCGAGGAGAGCGGCTTCCTGTGGAAGCTGACGGCATCGGTGACGGTGCAGGTGCAGCGGGGCCTTCGCGCCCGGGTGCGGGTGCTGCCCGCAATCAACCCGACCGCGCCGGACCCGCGCTTGAAGCTGAAGCTGTCCCATGACGTGAAGGCGGAGATGACCGCGCAGCTGGCGGACGTGGCCATCCCCGACAAGGTGGATGCGGGGACGCCCGCGCCGGTGGCCCAGGCGCCGGTGAAGCCGCCGCCGGTCCAGGTGGCCCCCGTGCCCCCGCCGGCCGTGGTGGCTCCGCCCCCCGTGGCCGTGAAGCCCGTGGAGGCGCCGGAGCAGGGGCCCGTGGCCCCCGCGAAGCTGCTGCTGAAGGTGCTCGCGGGGAAGCGCCCCGCCGCGGCGACGGTGTACCTGAAGCCCGCGTCGGGCGCGCCGCACCGGGTGGTGGTGGACCGCAAGGCGCGCAAGCCGGTGGAGGTGATGCTTCCGCCGGGCGAGTACCGCGTGGATGTGCTCTCACAGGGGTACCTGGCGCAGACGCGGAAGGTGAAGCTCTCGCGCGAGGCGGCGCCGACGGTGGCCTTCACGCTGGCGAAGGCGCCCGCGAGCAAGTCGCAGAAGGTCCAGGTGAAGAAGGAGGCCCTGGTGCTGCCCAGGCCGCCGCGCTTCGCGGAGAAGCAGTCCACGCCACGAACGGGGTCGACGGCGGGGCTCGCCCTGCTGGTGGACATGCTCGTGCGCGACGAGAACCTGCGCCTGCGCATCGAGGGCCACACCGACAACAAGGAGCGGCCCGCCAGCACCCTGCAGGCGCTGTCCGTGGCGCGCGCTCAAGCCGTGGCCAAGGCGCTGGTTGACGCCGGCCTGGACGCGTCCCGCATCGAGACGGTCGGCATGGGAGATGCCCGTCCCAAGGCGCCGAACCTGCTGCCCCGGGGACGCGAGCTGAACCGCCGCGTCGAATTCACGCTGCTGGGCGCGAAGTAGTCCCAGGGGAACCGCTGCGCGGTCCCCGCTCGCACGCGCGTACGAGGCCCGTGTCCGGCGCGCGCGGTCCGATGGCTCGGGGGCGCGGCCCGCCGGTGCCTATGCCGCCAGCGGCGCCAGCCTGTGGACCTGCTTCAGCAGGCTGTCGAGTGAGAAGGGCTTCTTGAGGAACCCCGCCCAGTCGTAGGTCTGCGGCCGGACGGAGGGGTCGATGGCGCTCATGATGAGCACCGGCAGCGACGCGAAGGCCTCCGTGTTGCGGATGGCCTGGAGCGTCTCGAAGCCATTCATCACCGGCATCATGACGTCGATGATGGCCAGATCCGGGCGCGCCTCCGCCAGGCAGTCCAGGGCTTCACGCCCGTTGGCGCAGGTGATGACCTTGTAGCCTTCGTCCTCGAGGATGGACTTCACGGCCTCCGCGATGTCCATCTCGTCGTCGACGACCAGAACCGTCTTCATGAGCGCCTCCGCGGGGAGGGCTTCCGTGTGCGTTTCAGCGCCGCCTTCTTCTTGGCGGACTTCGCCCCCATGGGGGGCTTGCGCCGGGCCTTGTGGGGCGTCCCCGCCAGGGTGGCGTGGCCGGTGAGGACGGCCTCGGCGCTCTCGAAGGTCTTCGCGACGGTGATGCCTTCGTTGGTGATGGAGAACTCGCGGATGCCGCTGTCGTACTGGCTCTCGCGCATCTTCATGATGGAGAGCAGCCGGTAGAGCTGCGAGCGAAGCTCCACGTAGCGCAGCAGGATGACGTTCTCCACGTACGCGGTGGCGTCCGGCTGGGGCGCATCCACGTCTGGAGAGAAGAGGGCGGTCTCGTCGGAGTAGAGCGTGGTGACGTCCATCATCCGCAGCTGGTGGGACAGGGCGGAGAAGAAGCGGCTCATCCGCTCCGGGTAGACGGTCGCCGAGCGGAACCCCGCGATGCTGTCGACGAAGAGGCGCATCCGCTTCACGTTCCGTTCGTGAATGCGCTCCAGGAGTCGCTCGGCCAACGCGTCCAGGTTGTGCTCCAGGGGCGGCTGCCACTGTATTTCGATGAGCCCCTCGTCCACGTACTTCTTGAGGTCGCCCATGCCCACGCCCTCGGCCTTCTCGATGAGGCGCTGGGACGTCTCGTAGAAGCCGAAGTAGACGCCCGGCTGCCCCTGTCTGGCGCCCTCGAGCAGGAAGCGCAGGCCCAGCAGCGTCTTGCCCGTGCCGGGCGCTCCCAGGAGCAGCGTGGTGGACCCCGACAGCAGTCCGCCGTGGAGGGACTCATCCAGGCGAGGGACGCCAAACCCCATCCGGACGCGCGGCCCCTCGCTGCGCTCCAGCGGCGACGAGAACTGCACCTCGGTGCGGGGGTGGACGATGATGCCGTGGTCGGAGATCTCGAGCTCGTGTTTGCCGAGCAGCGAGTCACTGCCCCGGAACTTGAGCGCGACCAGCTCCCGGACGGCCCGTGGCCCCGACAGCCAGAGGGAGAGCTCGAAGACGCCATCCACCGCAGTGGTCTCTGGCGGCATCTCCCCCGTGTAGTGGGGCGACAGCAGCAGCGTCGTGCAGCCGATGATGCTGACGAAGGTCTGGAGCTCCTGAAGGAAGCGCTTGTAGGTGAGGTCGCCGCGGGCGAACTCCTTCGCCGCGTCCATGCCGTCCATGATGAGCAGCGTGGCCTGATGCTGCCGCGCCGCGCGCCGGACCAGCTCCAGCAGCCCCTTGAGCCCCTCGGTCTCCAACTGCCGATAGCCGCTGATGTAGTGCAGCTTGTCGGGGATGACGCTCGCGTCGAAGAAGGACATCGCCTCCAGGTTCGACAGCATGCGCGCATGGGACTCGGTGAGCAGCGTCACGTAGAGTGCCTTGCCGCCATGCTTGACGTGCCAGAAGGCAATCTGGTGCGCCAGCACCGTCTTCCCCGAACCAGGAGGTCCCAGCACCGCGTAGGACGCTCCTTGGATCAGCCCTCCCTTGGTGATGAAGTCGAGCCGGGGTACTCCCGTCTCCAGCCGCGGCTGCTCTACTGCTTTCCGCTCGCTGTCTCCTTCTTGGCCTGACGACACGAAACGCCTTCCTTTCAATCAGTACGCTTCCGTCCGGTGACGGGGCAGCGTGACGAGAAATGTCGAGCCATGCCCTGGCTCGCTCTCCAGCGTGAGGGTGCCCCCGTGCGCGGAGACGATTTCGCGGGCGATGTAGAGCCCCAGGCCCAGTCCATCCGTGTTCCGGGAGGCCGCCGCACGCTCGAAGCGATGGAAGATGCGCGTCTGGTCCTGCTTCGCGATGCCAATGCCCCGGTCCCGCACGCTCAGCCGCACCACGTCCGCGAGCGCCTCCACCGTGAGCTGGACGGGCTTGCTGTCGCCGTAACGAAAGGCATTGGTGAGCAGGTTGCTGATGACCTGTTCCAGGCGGATCCTGTCACCCAGCACCAGGGTGGGGCGCTCGGGGACCGCCAGCGTCAGCGTGACACCCGCCGCCCGCGCGGGCATGGCCAGCCGCTGGGCCACGTCCCGCACCGTCTCCGCCACATCGAACATCTCGATGTGGAGCCGCAGCTTCCGGCTGCCCACGCGCGAGATGTCCAGCAGCGTGTCCAGCAGTTGCTGCAGGCGCACCAGTTGCCGCAGCGCGGGGGCGGTGCTCGCCTCGACGGTGCTCCGCGCAATCAAGTCCCCCGGCGCCCGGGAGAGGTTGTGGACCAGCCGCTCCAGGTTCAACCGCAGCGCGGTGATGGGCGTCCTCAGCTCGTGCGCCGCGATGGAGAGGAACTCGTCCCGGGCGCGGACCGCCGATTGGGTGCGTGACTGGAGGCGCAGGAGCGCCTCGATGTTGGCGAGCAGCTCGTCGTCTTCCAGCGGGGTCGTCCAGTAGGCGTCCGCGCCCTGCGCCAGTCCGCGAAGCCGGTCCTCGCTGCGGACGGAGACGGCGGACAGGTGGGCAATCAGCAGGTCGCGTGTCTCCTCCTGGTCACGCAGCCTCCGGCAGACCTCGTACCCGTCGATGTCCGGCATGTGGACGTCCAGGAGCACCATGTCCGGCCGGCCCGTCGCCAGCCGGAGCGCCTCCTGGCCGCTGGTGGCGTCCACGACGTGGTAGCCCGCACTCGTGAGGATGCGGCCCGTGAGGTAGAGGACGGACGGGGTGTCGTTGACGTTGAGGATGGTGGCGCGCGGTCGGTCTTCCTCCATCGGTCGTTCGGGTGCGCCGCCAGTCAGCATTCCAGGAAGATGGGGTTTGATTCATCCGAACGGAATCCCCATCGATGCGATGAGCAAGCAGGAATGTGTGGGGTGTAGGACAGTGTGCCGCGGCGGATGGGCTGATGGATTCTGAATAGGTCCGCGGCGCCCCCGTCTGTTTCAGCAGAACACGACGGCGGGCCCAGAGCTCACGAGGACGCACCCCATGAATCGCATCGCTTCCGCGCTTGTCGCAGTCCTTCTCCTCACCGGAAGTGCCCAGGCCCAGGGCGTCGGAAACCGTTCGACGCGCGTCGAGCGCCGCGAGCTCCGCGACGACCGCAGGGACCTGGAGGAGCTGCGGGACCTGCTGGTCCGCTTCGACCGCGCGTGGGCCCAGCGCAGCGAGCGGCAGATGGTCAACGTCGAGAACAGCCTGCGCAAGTTGCTCCGCAAGGAGCTGGAGGAGAGCCAGCGCGAGCTCGCGAAGGACTGGAAGGAGGCTCGGCGCGGCCGGCGTAACGCGCACGTGGCGCAGTGGGGCGGCCCCCGCGCCGCGATGTGGGGCCAGGCCTCCGCCGCGCAAGCCCGGGCGGACCTGCGCGCCGAGCAGCAGGCGCTGCGCACCAAGAAGGCCATCGCCCGCGAGCTCGATGACATCGAGGGGCTGCGGCAGCCCGGCGCGCTCAACCACAAGCGCATGCTCATCCTGGACCTCATCCAGTTGGCCGAGCGCGAGCTGAACCAGAGCCGCCGGGACGTCTACCAGGACAACCGTCGAGACGGGTGGCGCCGCTGAGGCGCGGCGTCCCTCCTGGAGCCCTGGCCGCCCGTTGAGGGCGTCCCCAGGGCTCCGCGGGCTGGGTCGCGCTACTCGGCCTTCTTCGGCGCGGTGGCGGGGCTCACCACCCGGTGGACCGGGTAAAGCTCGCCCACGGTGATGGCGCCGTCGAGGAACTGCCAGCGGCAGAAGCCATCATCGGAGTGGGGCTCCAGCAGGTACACGGCGAGGGTGCCAGCCCGTTGGGCCGTGGGCACGTAGAGCGTCTCCGCGGGGAACTCGCGGGTGGTGCGCTCCGGCGCCACGGTGAGGACCGTCTCGAAGCGGACCGGCTTCGGCTTCAGGCTGAGCGGCACCTCGGCTTCACCGGGCGGCGGCACGTTGGCGGCCACGTCAGGGCTGAACGTCTCCTCGCGCCGGGCCACGCGGTAGCTGTCCACCGTGAAGCGCCGTGGCTTCGTCAGCCGCTCGAACCGGATGCCATGGCCCTCCAGCCGCGCGGCCAGCTCCGGCGGCGCCAGGTAGGCCTCCGGGGTGCTCACGGACTGCGTGGGCACGAAGGTCCGGTGGTGCGGCATCTTGTAGGCCTTCTTGCGCTTCCCAGGGTAGCGCCGCGCGCTGATGCTGGCCTCGTCGTAGGCGAGGACGTGGGCCGTGTCTCCGGGCAGCGCGTGGGCGGGGTACTCGAAGGCCAGCGCGCCCTGGGCGTCCCGCGTGGCCACGCCGTAGTTGATGCCCACCAGCGCCTGGACGTCGGGCGTCGTGCCCCGCGCGATGATGGCGTCCTGCGCCTCGTCGGTGATGTCCCGGTAGGCGCCCGCGTGGCGGGCCGCGTCGCGGAAGAGCTCCAGCAGCCACGCCCGCATCACCGCGCAGCGGCGGGGGAAGTCGATGTAGCTGTACGTCTCCAGCAGCACGTCCAGCCGGCCGAGCAGCCCGCGGTAGTGGCTGCCGAAGCGCGGCAGCGCGGGATAGGTGTGCCAGCCCGAGCGCGGGTCGCCTTCGTCCTTGTAGTTGCCGTACCAGAAGCTGTCGAAGCCGTGGCGCGTCTGCACGGCCTTGGCCACGCGCTCCAGCATGCCGCGGTTGTACGCGCGCAGCTCGGAGAAGAGGGGCTCGTTCGAGTGCGAGGTGTCGAACGTGAGGTCGAAGGCGTGGATGCTGCCGTCGGTGGTGTGGCAGTCGATGAAGACGTGGGGCCACCAGGTCTGGTGCAGCGCGGCCATGTCGCGCGTCTCCGGGGCCTCCTGCTTCGTGCTGTCGCGGTTGAGGTTCCAGCCCTCGCCCGTGTAGCGGGTGCCCACGCCGCCCTCGGGGTTCACCTGGCCCTCCAGGTCCTTCAGGTTGAGCTTGCGGTTGTTGGGGCTGATGCGGTCGTTGCCGTCCGGGTTGAAGTTGGGGACCAGCACCAGGCACAGCTTGTCGAGCAGCGTCTGTCCCAGCCTGGTGAGCGTGAGGTCGCGCGCGAGCGCGAGCACGGCCTCCTTGCCCTCGACCTCGCCCGCGTGGATGTTGGCCTCCACCATCACCACGACCTTCTTCTGCTTGCGCGCCTGCTCCGGGGTGAAGCAGCCGCGGTCGCTGACGACGAGCGCCACCAGCGGCTGGCCCTCGCCGCTGCGGCCGAAGTCCACCCGCCGCGCAAGCTTCGTGCGCTCGCAGAGCGCGTCGACGAAGGTCAGCACGTCGGAGTGAAGGGACGTTTGCGTGTAGTTGGACGCTTCAGCGCGGGTCAGCAGCGGGTTCATGGCCGCGCATCCGAGCGCTCCGGCCCGGGCGCGTCAAGTCCCGGTGCATCCCTGGAAAAGAGTGGGCCCGAGCAGGGTGTCCTCCTGCCCGGGCCCGGGGTGCTGCCATGGATGAGACCCGCACGTTGAAGTTCCCGCCTGAAGCTGAGACCTCGGGTCCTGCGATTGAACGACCGCCGCGCAAGGTGGAGTGGAGCGGCGGGCTGGAATTGCACCAGCATCACGAGGGAGGGGGCGGGAACGGTTGATCGGGTCTGCGACAGCGAATGCTGAGTCTGGAGTGAGAAGCTGAAGCTGGGGTGCCTTTGGGACGCGTGTTGCCGCCTGCCTCTACCGTGATTGGGCTACCCCGCCGCATGAAGTGGTGGCGGGGGCAGGGCTCGAACCTGCGCTGGGGGACGGCCGGCGTACGTCGGGCGTGAAGCTGCTGCTGAGTTTGAGTTTGGACTCCGAAAGGTCTGCGGCCGTGAGTCTAGCCGAACAGGTAGCCGAGGATGGCCTCGCCGGCCTTCAGGTCTTCCACCTCGACGGCGTTCGCCTCTTCTCGGGCGAACTTGACGGCCTGCTGCAGCTTCTCCACGCGCTCCAGCAGGTCATTCACGCGCGTGGCGGGGAGGGCGCCGGAGAACTTCACCGTCTTCCAGTAACCGACGACGATGTCCTCGTAATACACCTCCACCTGGGCCGGGTGCTTCTCCGTGGCCTCGGACTTCACGTGGTTGCGGGGCACCTTCTTCGTCTTCGCCGTCTGCACGGGCTCGGTCGCCCACAGGCCCTGCGCCGGATCGGGAACCCACGACTCCGACGGGTCCAACGTGGGGAGCTTCTTCACGAAGGTGTGAAGGTCCACCAACTGCTTCTCCAGGAAGAGCAGGTACGTGGCGGGGACGCCCTTCAGCAGGACCCTGCCATCCACGCGCACGTCCGCCTTGGCGTGGCAGTTGGTGAGGTCCTTGGTCGCGGTGACGTCGAAGAGACGCGTGAGGATTTCCTGCGTCTTCTTGAGCACGTCCTGCGTGCGCACCTGCACGCGCGTGGACTCGGGGGGAAAGCGCTCACCCTCCTCGTCACGCGGTTGATACGTCCGGGAGATGCCGCTGAGCAGCTGCGGCTTCTGGAGGTCGTGATGGGCTTGCGTGAGCTCCTGCTGGGAGCGGTTCTTGACGCCCTTCTCGACGGCGATGATCTGGTTCAGCTTCGGCATGACGCCACTTCCGTTTTCGAATGGTTGTTTTTCCGCCGCTGACGATGCGTGGCGCGCGGGTCTGACATTGCTGTGGTATTCAGGACTTCACGGAGTTCAAGAAGGGGACCGCCATGCGCGGCTCGAAGACGGGGTCCACGCCGTCGCCACGACCGCGCATGGTGGGCGGCGCCCTCGTGATTGGCAGCGCGTTGTGGCAGGGCGCCATCGAAGGGGAAAACGACCGCAGCGAGGCGCGCGAGGTGTTCCTCCTCAGCGCGGGCGTGCCGCCGGAGACGGCGAAGCGGCTGGCCAACGCCCCGGACGGCCGCTTGGAGCAACTGGCCGCCGTGGCCTATCTCCAAAGCCACGAGGCGCCAGGGGAGGGCCCCGTCGTCGCGAGGCCCCGGGAGCCGGTTGCCCGGGCCTCGCCTCCCGCAGTGTGTGCGTCCATGGGGGTGAGCCCTCATGCATGTCGTCAGCACAGCGCCGCGCCCGGAAGGTTCCGCGGAAGGAGGCAGCCGCCATGACGGAGCAAGAGGCCTACGTGAAGCAGATGGATGCGGAGAAGCAGAGGCTCGACGCCCGGATCGCCGAATCCGAGGCGCAGTCCGATGTCCGTGAAGCAGACGCCAGGCTCAAGGACCTGTCGGGCGTGCGCCGCGTCTTCGAGAAGTTCCGCCAGAAGCTGGAGTCGCTGAATCAGCGGCAGACGCAGAACTTCGACCAGGGCAAGGCCGAGCTCCGTCAGTCGTATGACGACCTCAACCAGTCCGTCATCGAAATGGAAGCAAGGATGGCGCTCGTGCGGGCGGAGTATGAACGCAAGCGCGAGGCCGAGCTTCGTGCGCTCGGCGCGCAGATGGATGGCTGGGACGCCTCCATCGCGCAATCTCGAGCCGAGGACTCGCGTCTCACGCGTCAGGAGCTCCAGTTCCTCCGACGCTCGCTGCACGACACCGAGTCCTCGCTCCGGCGGTTGATGAGCAGCCACGGCGAGAACTGGGCGAAGCTGAAGAAGGACTACGAGGCTTCGTGGCGCGAGCTGCGGGAGCGCTCCGACCAGATTCGCGCGGGAGGCGACGTGCAGCCTTCCTCCAACGTCTGAGCCTCCGGCGTGGGCGTCCCGGACGTGACGTCCGTCCGGGCACCGCTCGCGGCGCGTCAGAAGGCGCGGCTCACCGCGTAGCCACAAATCTTGTGCTCGGCCTTGTACGTGTTGGGGCCGGGGATGCCGGGGCCCGGAATGCCGTCGTCGTGAGCAACAGGCGTTTCCACGAGAGTGAGATTAGCTCGTGGATGAAGTTTTCCTGCGCACGAGCTCCCACGCCTCGTTGAGTTTGCGCGTCTCTTCGAGCGCGAGCGCCTGCAGCTTGGGCCCGAGCTGCGCGACCTTGTCCGGATGGTATTGCGCGACCAGCGTGAGATACGCCCGGCGTGCTTCCGAGTAGGGCGTCGCGGGTGTGATGCCCAGCACCTCCCATGCGGAGGGCTCGCGAGGCGGCGCGGCGGGCTCGGGTTCCGGTTCCGGTGCTTCGTCCTCGGCGGCGGCTTCTGTTTCTTCCTCTTCCTCTTCGGGAGGAGGCTCTTCGGGAGGCGCCGGCCGGTCGAAGCCCACGCCGCACTTCGAGCACAACAGGCGTTCGTGCCGCGCTCCATTCGCGGCCGGGACGACTCGGGTGTCGAAGCAATCCCCGCAGACGATGTGCCGGCACGCCTCGCAGCGTGCGGCGGACGGGGTGTCCTCCAGGTCCTGTCCGCACCGGCCGCAGTCCTCGGGCAGGGGCGCTTCCTCACCGCACCGGACGCAATAGGCCCACCCGCGGTCGAGCGGGCGCTCGCACTCCGTGCATTCGAGACCGCCCCCGCCGGCCGGTTCCCAGTGCTTCTCCTCGCCGCACCAGGGACAGAAGGGCATCAGCCACGCCAGCTTCCCCAGGCAGTCTTCCGAGTCGCAGTCGAACTCCAATCGGTAGCCCAGCGCCGTGGGTTCGGGCGCGTTCGCTTCGTCGAAGGACTCACCGCAAGCCCAGCACGCGTTGAAGCGCGGGTGGGAGGGGGCGTCGCAAGCGGTGCAGACCGGGTTGTCGTACTCGGCCTTCCACGCGACCTCGTCTCCGCAGGCGGGACAGAAGCCCATGGCCTGGGTGACGCTGGCATGCCGACAGGCTTCTCTCTCGGCGCGGGCGGCACGCTCCCGTTGTCCCGGCGGCGCGGGGAAGGGCGGCGCGACGCCATGCTCCGTGAGGTACTCCCACCAGCACCCGCGGCACACGCGGCCACGGGACTTCCGTCCGGACGTGGCGCCTGGCACGGAGGGACGCTGTCGAAATGTCGCGGCGTCGAGCACCTGCGTGCCAAGGCACACCTGGCAGACCGTGTCTCCGCACACCTCACAGCTTCCGGCGAGACGGCGGACGCCCAGTCCCAGGATTCCGGCGGTCAGCACCTCCCTGCAACACGGGCAGGATCGCATGGGCTCCTCTCGCTGGCGGGCCGGGCCCTGGGGCCTCGGGGGTGGGGTGGGCCCCCACGCATGCCCCATTCAGCCTGTCAGGTCCAGCGCGCTTACCTGGGGGCCTGCTCCGGTGGGGGCTCGCAACCGATGCGCCGAGGGCTCACGGCCAGGTCGTCCAACCACCAGTCCGTGGGAACGGAGAGCCCCTGGTACAGGAACACGCCTGCTTCCAGCAGGGTGAAGTTCGCGGCCTTCTCGCGCACCAGCGGCTGCGCGGTGGGCGGATCCGCGAAGACGAAGGTCTCTGGCCATTCCAGCTCGGTGCCGTCGAGCCAGACGCGCGGCTGCGCGGCCTCGGGGTGCGTGCCGTTGGCGCCGTCGAACAGCCACTCCAGGCACGCCCAGTCGTCGAGCACGAGCGGCGTGTCCGACAGTTGGACCCACTCCGGAAAGCCGGGTGGCTCGGGCGGATGCCAGATGGCCATGTAGCGCTGCCGGTACGTGGCGACCTCGTACCAGTCGAGCGTCTCCACCGGACCGCCCGTGAGGCCGGGCCTCGGGTACCTCGCGTTGAAGAGGCCGGCGTGGGACATGGGGCGGGCCGGGCTGGTGTAGACATACATGCGGCCCCACAGCACGGGGCCAAAGCCCGCGGGGAGGTCGAAGCGGATCGTCTTCTTGGGACCGCCTTGATTCCCCTCCGTCCCTCCGGACAGGTCACGCGCGTGTAACGCATACCGGCCCGAGCGCGCCCGCGTGTCGTCCACCCGGAGCTCGCCGTGGAACTCGTTCCGGTAGGGCGTCCAGCCATCGGGGAGGCGGCCTTCCTCGAAGTCCCAGCAGAGCGTCTCGGGCGCGGCGCAGCCCGTCGCGGAGGAGGGCGCCGAGGCCTTCTCCGGAGGCGCGTGCGCACACGAAGCCATGGCCGCCAGCATCCACGCATGCAGCGCTCGCACGTCTCAAACCCCCTGGAGGTCAAACGACAGACGCTAGGCGCAACCCTGGGTGGACGACAAGGCGCATCCCAGGCGTTATCGGGGCCGCGTTCCGGTGCGGGTTCCAGGCTATATCCCGGGCGTGGGCGGTTTCAGGCGAGACCCCCGCGCCCTCTACACCAGGAAGAATCTCGTGGCCGGAAGCAGCCTCCTCACCCTGATTGATGACATTGCCAGCCTGCTGGATGACATCGCGGTAATGACCAAGGTCGCGACCCGGAAGACCGCCGGCGTGCTGGGAGACGACCTCGCGCTCAACGCGCAGCAGGTCACCGGGGTCAAGGCGGATCGCGAGCTCCCCGTCGTCTGGGCGGTCACGAAGGGCTCGCTGGTCAACAAGGCCATCCTGGTTCCCGCGGCCCTGGCCATCAGCGCCTTGGCGCCCTGGCTCATCACGCCGTTGTTGATGCTGGGGGGCGCCTTCCTCTGCTTCGAGGGCTTCGAGAAGGTCGCGCACAAGTTCCTGCACGACCCGGAGGAGAAGGCCGTTCAGCAGCAGGAGCGCATCAAGGCGGTCGCCGACCCCACGGTCGACCTGGTGGCCCTGGAGAAGGAGAAGATCCGGGGCGCCATCCGCACCGACTTCATCCTGTCCGCCGAAATCGTCGTCATCTCGCTGGGGACCATGACGGAAGCGAGCTTCGGGCTCCAGGTCGCCGTCCTGTCCGGCATCGCCGTGCTCATGACGGCGGGCGTCTATGGCCTCGTCGCGGGCATCGTGAAGCTGGACGACGCGGGGCTCTACCTGATGCGGAAGGATGTCGCGGGCGGCTTCCAACACAACCTGGGCAAGGGCATCCTCGCGGCGGCGCCGTACCTGATGAAGGGGCTGGCCATCATTGGCACCGCGGCCATGTTCATGGTGGGCGGCGGCATCCTCACGCACGGCATCCCGCCCGTGCACCACTTCATCGAGCACGCTGGCGCCTCGGCGGCGACGGTGCCTGGCGTGGGTGGCCTGCTGGCGGCGCTCCTGCCGACGCTCCTGAATGCGGTGGCCGGCATCATCGCGGGCGGCCTCATCGTGTTGCTGGTGACGGGCGCGACGAAGGTGGTCCAGTCGGTGCGGCCCAAGGCGGGCTGAGCGCCGCCGTGTTGCAGGACCTGCGTGCCCGCCGCTTCCGGGCACGCAGGCCTCACGCGCGCCTCAGCTCCAGGCGCGCACGTGCCGCAGGATGGCCGCGTTCACGTCCGGGCCGTGGGTGATGGGGCCCATGTGGCCCATGCCCTCGAAGACCTGGAGCTCGGTCCGGGGCATCACCTGTGAGAGCCGCTCCAGGACGCGCCGTTCGAACGCGGGCGTTCGCGCGCCGCCGAGCAGCAGCGTGGGCGCGGCGATCGTCCCGTAGCGCTCACGCGTCGTCCGGTCGTCCGACAGCGTGATGACCTCCTGGTAGACCTTCCAGCCCACCTTCCGGAACGCCTGCTGGGTCTCCGCGTTGAGCGCATCCCACGCGCCCGGGCCATTCCATCCCGAGACGAAGGCGGACAGCCATGCCTCCCCCGTGCCTTCGAAGGTCGAGGGCAGGAACGGCGAGTCCTTCCAGTCCTCCGGTTCGAGCACGCCGAACGCCACCGGCTCGAAGACCGCCAGGGACTTCACCAGGGAGGGATGGGCCAGCGCGGCCTGGAGCGCGAGGAAGCCTCCGTAGGAGTGCCCCACGAGGTGGACGGGCTGCCCCAGGTGCAGCACCAGCGCCTCCAGGGCCGCGAGGTCCAGACGGAAGTGGAACGGGGCCCCCGCGGGCCATTCGCTGGACGCGCCGTAGCCGAGCAGGTCCGGGATGATGCTCCGGTGCGTGGGCGCCAGGGCATCGCCCAGCCGTCGCCATTGGCGCCCGGAGAAGCCGCCGCTGTGCACCAGGACGACGGGCGTCCCAGCCCCCACGTCGCGGTAGGCGAGCGTCCGCCCGTCGACCTCCAGGGCCTTCTGCGCGCTGTCCGCCGTCATTCCGCTTCACCCACCTTCACGATGAGCTTGCCGAAGTTGCGGCCCTCGAGGAGCCCGATGAGGGCCTCGGGGGCCCGGTCGAGTCCGTCCACGATGTCCTCGCGGTAACGCACGCGTCCGTCGCGAATCCAGGCGCTCATCTCCCGGTGGAAGTCCGGGAGCTGGCTGACGAACTCGCGCTGGATGAAGCCTCGCAGCGTCAGGCTCTTGGACAACACGTCGCGCATGACGATGGGCAAGCGGTCCGGGCCCGGGAACTCGCCCGCGCTGTTGTACTGGGCAATCAGGCCGCACACGGGGATGCGGGCGAACTCGTTGAAGAGGGGGAACACCGCGTCCCAGACCGCGCCGCCCACGTTCTCGAAGTAGACGTCGACGCCCTTGGGGCAGGCGTCCTTCAGTCGCTCGGCGAAGTCCGGGGCGCGGTGGTCCACGACCGCGTCGAAGCCGAGCTCATCACGGACATAGGCGCACTTGTCCGGGCCCCCCGCGATGCCCACCGCGCGCGCTCCCTTGATGCGCGCCAGTTGGCCCACCGTCGCGCCCACGGGTCCGCTCGCCGCGGCCACGACGACCGTCTCGCCCGGCTGGGGCCGGCCAATCGTGAAGAGGCCCGCGTACGCCGTGAAGCCGGGCATGCCCAGTACGCCCAGCGCGGTGGTGAGCGGCGCGGCCGAGGGGTCGAGCTTGCGCAGGCCCTCTCCGTTGGACAGCGCGTAGGACTGCCATCCAGAGAACGAGAGGACATGGTCCCCTTCGGCGTAGTCCGGGTGTCGGGAGCGGACGACCTGGGCCACGGTGCCGCCGATCATGACCTCGCCCAGCCCCAACGGCGCGGCATACGACTTCGCGGCGCTCATCCGGCCACGCATGTACGGGTCCAGCGATAGATATAGGACCTTCAGCAGGACCTCGCCTTCACCTGGCTCCGCCGCGGCGGCGTCCTCGACGCGGAAGTTCTCCGGAGTGGGCCGGCCCTCTGGCCGGGCCGCGAGCACGATTCGTCGGTTCGTCAGGCCACTCAATTCAGTCCTCCCTGCAAGGTCGGCCTTGCCTAACGACCGTGCCAGGGAGCGGCAACGGGGACTGCGCGTGGCTGGGTTTTCGCGCGGTCCCCCTTGCGTGAAGCCTCCCTCACGGGGGAAGAGGAGGGATGGCATGGAATCCACGCGTCATGAGTAACGGTTCAAGGGGGCAGGACCCGGACGACGTCCTGCGTGAACTTCGCAAGCAACTGGGGCCGGGCTTCGGCCGGCGCGTCATTTATGGCGTCCTGGGTCTGTTCCTGCTGGTGGGCGTGATGACCAGCTACGCCCAGGTGGAGCCCGACGAGGTGGGCGTCATCCTCCGGCTGGGGCGCTTCACCGGCACCGTCGAACCCGGACCGCACTTCCGGTTGCCCTTCTGGGTGGACCGCATCGTGAAGGTCCCGGTGCAGCGGCAGCTCAAGGCGGAGTTCGGCTTCCGCACGGAGCGCGGCGCCGAGCGGGGCTCGTCCTACGCGGCCCAGTCCTCCGACATGAAGCGCGAGTCGCTCATGCTCACCGGTGACCTCAACGTCGCGGTGGTGGAGTGGATCGTCCAGTACAAGATCAAGGACCCGTACAAGTACCTCTTCAAGGTGAAGAACGTGGAGAGCATGCTCCGGGACATCTCCGAGGCGTCGATGCGCGCCGTCGTGGGGGACCACTCGGTGAACGAGGTCCTCACCACGGGCCGGCAGGCGGTGGCCACCCAGGCCAAGCTGCTGCTGCAGGACCTGGCGGACCGCTACGAGACGGGCGTGGACATCCAGCAGGTCGTCTTGCAGGACGTGAATCCTCCGGACCCGGTGAAGCCCTCGTTCAACGAGGTGAACCAGGCCATCCAGGAGAAGGAGCGCGTCATCAACGAGGCCTACGCGGAGCTCAACCGCGTCATCCCCCGCGCGAAGGGCGAGGCCGAGGAGGCCCTGCGCAGCGCCGAGGGTTATGCCATCGAGCGCGTGAACCGCGCCAAGGGTGAGGCGGACCGCTTCGCCCGCGTCTACGAGGAGTACCGCAAGGCCCCGGACGTCACGCGGCGCCGCATGTACCTGGAGACCGTGAGCCAGGTGCTCCCGCGCGCGGGACAGAAGGTCGTCCTCGATGAATCCGTGAAGGGCCTCACGCCGCTGCTGAACATGCAGGCGGCCGACCCCGCGGTGTCCGGTAGCGCGAGCATGACGGAGGGCCGCCGATGAACCGCCTGATTCCAGTCGCAGTGCTGGCCTTCCTCGCCGTGGTGGTGGCCTTCTCGGCGTCCTACACCCTGGACGAGCACGAGCAGGCCGTCATCACCCGGTTCGGCGAGCCGAAGGGCTCGTCCGTCGTGGACCCGGGGCTCCACTTCAAGATGCCCTTCGTCGACACGGTGAACCGGTTCGACAAGCGGTGGTTGGACTGGCGGGGCGACCCGAACCAGATTCCCACCAAGGACAAGAAGTACATCTGGGTGGACACCTTCGGCCGCTGGCGCATCGTCGACCCGCTGCGCTTCTTCCAGCGCCTGCGCGACGAGCGCAACGCCCAGTCCCGGCTCGATGACATCATCGACGGTGAGACGCGCAACACCATCGCGTCGTTCGCGTTGATTGAAGCGGTGCGCTCCACCAACCGGCCCTTCGAGGACGACGAGTACACCGCCGAGACGGAGCGGGCCGAGTCGCTCGAGAAGGTCGCCCAGGGTCGCGACAAGCTCACCCGGCAGATCCGTCTGCGGGCCGCGGAGATCGTCAAGGAGTTCGGCGTGGAGCTGGTGGACGTGCAGATTCGTCGCATCAACTACGTGGACGAGGTGCAGGTGAAGGTGTTCGAGCGGATGATCTCCGAGCGCAAGCGCATCGCCGAGCGCTCCCGTTCGGAGGGCATGGGCCGCGCGGCGGAGGTCCGAGGTCAGCGCGAGCGTGACCTGAAGGAGATTCGCTCGGAGGCCTACCGCAAGGCCCAGGACGTCACGGGCGCCGCGGACGCCGAGGCCACGAAGATCTACGCGGACGCGTTCGGCAAGGACCCTGAGTTCTACCAGTTCATGCGGACGCTGGAGTCCTACCCGGAGGTCGTGGATGGCTCCACGTCGCTGTTCCTGGGCGGTGACTCGGAGTTCTACCGGTACCTGCGCAGCTCGAAGAAGTAGGGCAGGGACAGGCGGGGTGTCAGCGGCGTCGCGGCCGGTGATGCCCCGCTTGCGTCAGGGCCGGGGTGGCGGCACCCGGCACGCGGCGTGGCCCATGATGACGTCACCGTCGACGGTGCCGGTGGGCGTTGGCGTCCAGCCCGCAGCGAGCCGGGCATCGAGGAGTTCATCTGCGCTGGGGCGGTGGTCCCACACGGAGACCGAGAGGACGCCGCCCAGTCAGGTCGTGTCGAAGACGAGGTAGCCCCCGTCCTTCCACGGCATCACCACGTCATGGGTGAACTCGTCCTGGACGATGACCTCCGTCACGTCGCGCGGCGGCGTGCTGGCGAAGCCCCAGCGCACCACGTCCTGGAGCAGGGTGAGCGAGCCCACCTCGGCTTCCAACGCGGCCCGTGCGTCCGCCGTCAGAGCGGTATGGTCGGTCAGCGGCACCATGAAGGGACTCTACCGTGGAATGGGGGGGGACGTCAGTCCTGAGGTTCATCCGGGGCCACCGCGCGATAGGGGGGACATGGCGCTGCGCGTCCTGGGATGCGCGTGCGGTGGTGGGGCGCGGAGCCTGATGCGCTGCGTTCGGGCTGGTCCGCTGGCGTGCTTCGAGACCGGGGGGCGCGCGCTTTCACGATGTGCCAGGAGGCGGGTAGCGTTCGCCGCCGATGCGACGACTGATTCTCTTCCTTGCCGTGTGCTTGCCCGTGGCCACCGGCTGCCGTCATGCCGGTGTGCCCTCGTTGCCCGCGAGCCATGGGCACCTCTCCCACGCCATGGAACTCTATCTGGACGCTGAACGCCCGCCCGACGAGCCCAAGCGCGTGCAGGTTGTGGCCCGTGACTTCTATGCGCCCGCTCCCGAGCGGGAGCTGTCCCGGGACGAAGCCCCCCGAGTCTTCCAGGAGGCGGTTCAGGTGCTTGCGGGGAAACCCTCCAAGGACGAGGTCCAGACCGCCTGGCTCGACATCTCCGCCGCGTGCAGCGCGGAACTCACGGAGGCATGCACGTACGCCCAGTCGCAATTCCAGCGGCCCATTCGGGTGTCGGGCGAGCCGCCCTCGCTGACGAGCGGCGCGATAAACGCGAGGACGAGCTTCTTGGTGGTGCTTCGTGCCCGGCTTGGAACGGACGGCCGGATACGAAGGTTCACCGTGATTGAATCCGGGCCCTACGGGATAACGGAGGCGTTCATCAAGACGCTCGGCGCTCACGTCTATGAGCCCGCGAGGCTGGCGGGGCATCCCATCGAGTTCTCACTCAAGTTCAATATCAGGTCTTACCCGCAGGGGCATTTGCTCGAGGAGGCGGAGTTGAAGTGGCTTCGTGCACGCGTCACGCAGTTTCCCGCCAGTGAGGACGCCTGGCTTGAGCTCGCACGGTTCCTGGCGAGACATGCCCCCGAGGACCCACAGTATGAAAAGGCGCTGGACTCCCTGAACCGTCTACAGGCCTTGGATGGGTGGTCCGCGACGGAACTGGCGTGGCTGCGAGCGCAAGAAGGCGAGTACGCGGAAGCAGAACCCCTGGCGAAGGTGGGGCGGCGCTTCGCACCCGAGAACCCCTACGCGCTCGAGACGTCGGCACGGGTGGCCTTCCACCTTGGCCGTTGCCGTGACGCCATCGCCGACCAGCAGCAAGCGGTGGCGAAGCTGCCCAAGGCGTGGCCCGAGGAAGAGCGTGTGCGCTTCAAACAGGCGCTGGACACGTATCAGCGGGGTTGCTCGTCCGAAGCCGCCCCGGCGGCACCTTTGAACGGTTAGGCCCGCTCCGGCTCGGCGCGCCACACAGGTGAGCGCCTCACCGCCGCGCTTTCTGTCCGGCGTTGGTGGCGTCCGCCATGAGGCACATCACGGAGTACAGATTCATTGTGAAGAGGCTGTTCTCCGGTTCCAAGTCCGCGGCCTTCTGAAAGAGGGCCGTGGCCCGCGCGTAGTCCCGCTGGTGGTTGAGGAGAATCATCCCCAGCCGGTTGTACAGCGGGGCAGGGGAGGGCAGCCGGCTGATGCCTCGCTCCAGCAGCTCGACGGCTTCCGCCAGGCGGCCGGCCTGCTCAAGCCTCACGACACGCTGGAGGATGTCCGCATTGGCATTCTCGGTGCGAGGTGAGGGGGGCGCGGGCTCGGCCTTCACCGGTGGCGGCGTCTCACTCCGAGTCGCCTGGACGCTCGCGGCGGACTGGGACGACGTTTCCACCGGGCTGACGGCTCGCGCGGGCGTGGCCCGGGCCGTGGGCGGAGGCACGTCGTAGAGCTTCGTGACGCCGCGCTCCTCCAGCGACGCGAAAATGGCTCGCAGCTCCACCTCCGTCAGCTGGGTGATGAGCGCCAGGTCCGCCAGGGACGTGTGCCCGTCCACCAGTGACAGCACATACGCCTCGAACGGGCTGAGCTTGAGGTTCGCCACGTCGAGCCCGCCGACGATGAAGGGTCGGGCCTGGTTGCTGCCCATGGGCGCTTGGAACGTGACCACCCGCGTGGTCTCCGGCGGGGGCGTGCCGCGGGTGCCATGGCGTTCAGGCTGCGTCAGCAGCGCGCGCACCAGGGACACGTTGTCCCGCGGCGGCAGGTCGTCAACTTCCCGCACCAGCAACAGCTCGCACCGCGCACATTGAAAGTCCCCTGCCTGCGTGGGCGCTCCGCAGTGCGGACAGGCCTCGTCCTCGGGCGGATGCTCGAACGCGAGCGTGTCCGCGTAGTAGTGCTTGCGGATGGCGGCCCGGATGGACCTGCGCACGGCGATGAAGGGCAGCACCTGGGTGACGCCCACGGTGCGCACGATTTCCTCCAAGGCGCGTTGTCGCTGCGGCTCGGCGATGGCCACGTACAACACGCCTTGCGTCAGCCGCAGCGGCATGAAGTCGAACCCCTCCGCCAGCCGCACGGGCACCTTCTCCAGCAGCGCGGGTGAAATGGGGGCCTGTGCCAGCTTCTCCGTGGACACGAAGCGCGTCTGGAGCTCCTGGGCCAGCAGCCGCAGGACCGGCGTCTCGTCCACGCCCAGGCGGACGAGGCACTCCCCGAGCTTCTGCCCCGACTCCTGCTGATGGGCGAGCGCGCGCGACAGCAGCTCCGGTGTCAGCACTCCGTCCAGCACCAGCCGCTCGCCGAGTCTTCGCGCCATGTCCTGATTCAAAGCCTTGCCGGGCATTTCCGTCTACAGCCCGTATTCGGGCATCGTTCGAAGCGATGAACGAACAGTGTGTCTGGCGGAAGCCGAGGCGCTGGAGTGCGCCACCCCAATCGGCGATACCCGCCGTCCCCTGCGAGGCTTCCATGCGACTTCTGCCCGTCCTCTTCGCTTGCGTGTTGTGGGGCCTGACGGCCCGCGCGGATGCTCCGTCACCACCGTCCCCTGTCGGGGCCGTGTCACCCGTGACAGGACTGGTCCTGCGCGATGACGTGGTCCGCGCGCTCATTCACGAAAGTTCGGGAGACCGCATCCATGAGGGCGTGCAGCGCCTGGCGTTGCTGCCTCGGGACTCACACGCGGGGTACTCCGAAGCCGCTGCGTGGGTCCGGAGCGCCGCGCAGGCCGCGGGCCTCCAGAACGTCCAACTGGAGCCCATGAAGACGGGGCCGCAGTGGCGCGCCACGCGTGGCGAACTGTGGGTGTCCGGGCCACAGCGTTACCGGGTGACGTCCCATGCGGACCTGTCCATGGCGCTGGCGGTGGGCAGCGGCAGCTTCGAGGGCACGGACCTGGAGCTCGTCGACGTGGGGCTGGGCGCTCTGGAGTCGGACTACGTGGGCAAGGTGTTGAAGGGCAAGGTGGCCTTCACGCGCGGGCACCCCAGCGCCGTCCTCCGCCAGGCGGTGGTGAAGCACGGCGCGGTGGGCGTCGTCTCCTCGTATTCGACGCCGCCCTGGAACCTGCCGCATCGCAGGGACGGCGACTTCCCGGACCAGGTGGGCTGGGCCATGGTCCCCCAGAAGCTGGTGCCCCCGGGCGGGCGCGCGCCCTTCCTGTTCATGGTGTCCGACCGGGCTGGGCGTGAGCTTCGCGCGCAGCTGCAAGCCGGTCCCGTGAAGGTGGACGTGCATGTCGCCACCGAGTTCAGCCCTGGCCACTTCAGCATCGTCAGCGGCGTCATCCCTGGGAGCCGCGTGGGGGAAGAGGTCGTCCTCTCCGCGCACCTGGACCACTACAAACCCGGGGCCAATGACAACGCCTCCGGGGCGGCCACGGTGCTGGAGATGGTCCGCACCTATACGTCACTCATCCGGCGCGGCGTCCTGCCGCCACCGGTGCGCACGCTGCGGGTGCTCTGGATGCCGGAGTTCGAGGGCACGCGCGAGTGGTTCGCCCACCACGGGGACGACCCGGTCCGGCGCGTGGCCCAGTTCAACTTCGACATGCTGGGAGCCAGCCTGTCCCGCGTGCACTCGCGGTTCTCCATCACCTACACGCCGGACTGGAACGGCAGCTTCGTGAACGCCGTGTCCGAGTCCACGGTCGCGTTCATGAACCGCTTCAACGGCGTCACCTATCCTCCGCGAAAGGACTTCCGCATCGACTCGGTGACGGGCTCGCGTGACCCGTTGGACATGCACATGGACCGTTACAGCCGGGGTTCGGACCACCAGCTCTTCAACGACCATGGCATCCCAGCCGTGGCCTTCTCCACGTGGCCCGATGACGGCTATCACACCAGCGAGGACCAGCCGGGCAACGTGGACCCCACGCAACTACACCGGGCCGCCTTCGCGGGGCTGGCCACCGTCACCGTCGCTGCCTGGGCCCAGGGGCCCGAAGCGCTGGAGTTGGCGCGCCTGGTCGCGGTGCATGGCTCCAGGCGTGTGGCGGAGGACGAGTTCCGGGCCCGCCGGGATTTCGCCGCGGCGGGACGCGGCGAGCTGCCCGTCAGCTACCAGTTGGCGCGCGCGGTGGTGCGCGCCGGCTATCAACGCGAGCGCGAGGCGCTGCGCTCATGCCTGCTCCTGGGCGCGTCCTCCGTGCAGGTGCACGCCCTGGTCAAGGCGTTGGACATCGCCGAGGCCCAGGCCCTGGGCCGCATCGAGACGGACGCGAAGCTGCGTGGGCCGGTGTCCAAGGCGCCCGCGCTCACCGGCGCCGAGCGCCAGGCTCGCGCCTTCATCCCGCGCAGGGTGAAGGGGCAGGAACTCGCGTCCTTTGACGATGTGGCCGGCAAGGCAGGCGCGGAGGACCCAATCCGGGTCGCAGCGGTGAAGGCCGCGTTGGACGCGGCCACCACGGCCCTGCGTGAAAGCGGCGAGAGCGAGCTGCGCTTCTACCAACTGGCGGACGCTGTCGCGAGCTACGCCAACGGCCAGCGCTCCGTGGCGGACATCCGCGACGCGGCCTATGCCGAGTACGGGTATGTCTTCCCGGTCGAAGCCTTGGTGGACCTCTTCGCGCTGCTCGAATGGGGCGGCGTCATGACGCGAGCACGCTGAAGGGATGTGCCCGCGCTCATCGCAAGGGCACGCTGTTTACAGGCCTCGACGCGCTTCGAGTCGGCTTCAGTACGTCCCCCAGCGAGAAGGCAGTGGGCCGCTCCACTGCGTTTTCGCCCCGGGCGTCGCCAGCGGCTCACTCCCGGAGATGCGCATGACGCTGGAGTTCGGGTCGAGGTTGGACCAGTCCACGGCGATGTTCCGGCAGTAGCGGTCTCGGGCGAACTGCGAGGCGGGGTTGTGGACGCAGGGCGTGGGGTCCCAGACGCGGTCCGCCTGCAGGCGCTGCACCGCGGCAGCGAGGTTGTTGGGCATCTCTCCCGAGGCCCGGACGAAGGGAACGCCATCCACGGGCGAGCCATTGGAGGCGAACAGCTCGAAGACTTTGCCCGAGTAGCTCAGCGAGCCGGGCGTGCTGAAGTCCCAGGCGCGGAGGGTGAAGGGCTCGGTCTGGCCACAGGAGCCAGGGTTCCCTGGGGCATCGGTGCACGAGCCCCCGAGGTGGAGCACCACGACGTCTCCCGTCTCCACCATGTAGCCCTGCGGGAAGGTGAACCTGAAGCCGGAGTTGGTGAGCTCCTCGAGGACGATGCCCGTCAGCGTGCCGCCGGTGACCGCCACCAGCTCGATGAGGTCCTGCTGCCTGTCGGGATTGATCTCCGTGATGCGCAGCGAGGCCTCCGGCGCGGAGCTGCCGCCATCCGTACCCGAATCCGGAGCACCGGCATCCCCCGCGCCCGCATCCGTTCCACCATCCGCTTCCTCCGTGCCCGCGTCTGGTGGTTCCGGGTCAACGACCCCCGCGTCCTCCGTGCCCGCGTCGTGGGTTCCCGCATCGGGAGCGGCGGCCTGAACGCAGCGCTCTTCGACGCAGACGATGTCTGGCCCTCGTGAGGCACAGTCGCGGTTCTCCGTGCATTCGGGGGGAGAGGAGCAGGCTGAAAAGAGCGGGAGGACGGCAACAGCCAGCGCGCGCGGGACGCGGTGTGATGGGGACATGGATGGACGGCCTCGGAGTGGGCGGCGGAGATGGCGCGGCGCGGAGATTCGCATGCGGGGGTGACGGACACCGCGCACATTGCCCGCGGCGGGTCAGGCGGCTTCGTCCTGGCCGTGGGCCGCGGTTCGTTGGTCGTAAGCCTGCCGTGCCTGCTCGACCTGCGGGATGTTCGCGTACATCCACGCGTACAGCGCCTTGAAGGGCCCCAGCAGCGAACGGCCCAGCGGCGTCAGCGTGTACTCCACGCCAATGGGAGAGACCGGGATGATGCGGCGGTCGATAAGGCCATTGCGTTCGAGGCGCCGCAGGCACTGCGTCAACGCCTTCTGGGTGACGCCCTCCATGCGGCGGCGAATCGCGTTGAACCGATGGGGGCCGTCGCCGAGGATCGCCAGCACCATCATCGACCACTTGTCGGCGACCTGGTCGAAGAGCAGGCGACTGGGGCAATCCGCCGAGAAGACCCTCGGCTGGCACGGGGTGGGCAAGGTTTCCATGGGGATACCTGGGCGATTCAAGGTGCCTCCTTGATTCTAAGTATCTTCCCGATACCTATTGCGCAACCCAACACGGAGCGCACCGCCCCATGTCCGCAGCGTCCACTGACATCCTGTTCCAGCCCTTCCGGCTGAAGTCGCTCGAGCTCGCCAACCGCATCGTGATGGCGCCGATGACGCGAATGTCCGCCCCGGAGGGCATTCCAGGGGCGGCGAACGCGCTCTACTACCGGCGCCGCGCCGAGGATGGCGTCGGGTTGATTCTGTCCGAGGGCACGGTGATTGACCGCCCGGCCTCGCGAAACGATGGGAGCATCCCGCTCTTTCACGGCGAAGCGGCGCTGCGCGGGTGGGCGGAGGTGATCGAGGCCGTGCATGCGGCTGGGGGCAAGATGGGTCCCCAGCTCTGGCACACCGGCGCCACCTCAAGCCCGAGGGGCTGGGACCCGGGGGCTCCCGTGGAGAGTCCGTCGGGCCTCAATGCCCCGGGTGAGCCGCGCGGCGTGGCGATGCGCGACGAGGACATCGCGGACGCCATCGCGGCCTTCGCTCGGGCCGCCGCGGACGCCCAGCGCCTGGGCTTCGACGTAGCCGAGCTCCACGGCGCCCACGGCTACCTCATCGACCAGTTCTTCTGGAGCGGCACCAACCTCCGCGAGGACCGCTACGGCGGCGCGACGCTGCGCGAGCGGGCGCGCTTCGCCGCCGAGGTGGTGTCCGCGGTGCGGAAGGCGGTGGGGCCTGACTTCCCGCTCATCTTGCGCGTCAGCCAGTGGAAGCAGCAGGACCTCAAGGCGCGCCTGGCCACCACGCCGGAGGCGATGGCGGACTGGTTGGTGCCGCTCGTGGAGGCCGGCGTGGACGTGCTGCACTGCTCGCAGCGCCGCTTCTGGGAGCCGGAGTTCCCGGAGCTTGACGGTGAGGAGGGCCTCAACTTCGCCGGATGGGCCAAGAAGCTGACCGGCGCGGCGGTCATCTCCGTGGGTTCGGTGGGCCTGTCGGGTGACTTCCTGGGGGCGTTCGGAGGGAAGGGCTCGTCGGTGGTCGGACTGGACGCCCTGGTGCGACGGATGGAGCGTGGTGAGTTCGACCTGATCGCGGTCGGCCGCGCGATCCTCAGCGACCCGCTGTGGGTGACCAAGGTTCGCACGGGCGACCACACTGCGTTGCGGGACTTCTCCCCAGCGGCCATGGCGGAGCTGGTCTGACGTGATCAGAGTTCGTTGAAGATCAGGAGTCCGCGTGCCGTGTCCACGACGTACACGTGGCCATCGCCCGGAACGCGGATGCCAATGGCGCCTTCGAGCAGGTTGTCGGTCCGACCGGGGTCCGATTCGCGGAAGGTGTTGAAGTAGGCAAGCTCGCGAGGCTGCGGTGGGGTGGAGACATCCAGCACCCGCAGCCCCTCGTGGTAGTAGGCGATGTAGAGCTTCTGTCCCTTGAGAATCATGTTGTGGATGGAGGTCTGCGGACGGAGCTTGTACCTGCCGATGAGCGGGATGTTCGTGGGGTCCGTCACGTCCAGGACGCGCAGGTGGGCCCCCTGATACTCGCCGCCCTCGAAGGCGATGGTTCTCCCGGCCAGGGTCGTCACCGCGCCCGCGTGGCTCGTCGCGAAGCTGTTCTCGGTGTCGAAGGTGTAGGTCCCCAGCTCGATTGGGTTCATCGGGTCCTTCACGTCGAAGATGACGTAGCCCGAGGAGAAGTGATTGACGTAGAGCCGGTCCTGATAGGCGAAGGAGTCGTGCGCCGAGGGAATGAGGGACGTCGTATCGGACGCCGCGAAGCGGTTGAGCAGGATGGGATTGAGCGGCGCGGAGATGTCGAAGATGAGCGTCTCGCCGCGAGGCGCGGGGCCGGGTGACACGGCATACAGGCGGGTGCCATCCACGAAGAGCGTGTGGACGTCGATGGGCGCGCCGCCCGGCACGTTGCGCACCAGGATGGGCGTGCCAGGCTGGGAGATGTCGAAGACGAACACGCCGGAGCTTCTGCTGGCGATGTAGAGCGCATCCTCCTTCGTCCAGGCCGCGTTCCAGAACGCGTCACCCGGGAGTGTGATTTGCGCCGTACGAACCGGATGGCTCGGGTCGCTGACGTCGAAGACCGTGAGGCCCCCCGGGACTTCTCCGTCGAGGCGATTGACGGACACGACGTAGGCATGCTGCCGATGGACGTAGACATCGACCGGCCTGCCCAACGCGACCGCGCTCTCCGAGACGAGCTGGATGCCGCCAGCTGACTCTGCTTCATTCCGCCCCCAGGTCATCCGCGCGGCCTCGAAGGTTCCCGACGAGCCGACCTTGCCATTGCCGCAGCGGACGAAGCAGCCTGTCACCAGGCCAGGCTCGGGAACGGCGCAGCCCGCGAAGACCAGTTGCCGGTTCACGCCCCGCTGGTTGTAGGTCGCGGAGACGTGGAAGGTGCCAGTCAGTTGCTGCCGCGAGAGCGCGAATCCATCGAGCGTACCCGTGCTGCCATCCTGGGGAACCCGGATGCTGGCGAAGTCCGCGTAGCCCGCGGTGTGGCGCAGGTCGATCTGGTAGATGCCATGCGGGTCCACGGTGGAGAGCGAGCCGAGCTCGCACTGTGACAGGTCGAAGAGCGCGGGGTCGTCGCAGTCGAGTTCGGTGCCTCGGGGCGGTGTGAAGGCACACGACGCATACGCTCCCCGGTCGACCCAATCTGTCGGGTCAACCAGGGGCGTGTACGTTCCGTCCCAGGAGGCGGGCTCCTCGGGAGGAGGCGGCTCCTTCGGTTCGGAGGTGTCGGAGCATGCAATGAACAGCCCTGACAGACTGAGGACGACAGCGTGGCGGCGCAGTGTCGAAACGGCCATGGCTTGAGCCTCCTGGCATACGCAAGGGAGCCCAGGAGTGTAGGGGCTCGAGCCAGACAGGGCTGGCCATGCCCCGCGGCGTGTCGAGTGCCGTTCACCTGGCAAGCACCCTTTGGCGTTTCAAGGCGTATGGCTTTATCCTGGGCGTTTGCCTGAAGGCCCGCCGCCGCGGGGCTGTCGTGTGCCAGGCTCCTGCAAGCCTTTCTCATGCCCGCAGGTGCGCGGTGATGAGCGCGAGGGCCAGGAAGGGCAGGGTGCCCTGCATGAGGCTGGCCTTGAAGAAGCGGCGGTTGCTGGACACGAGCACGACCGCCGCCAGCAGCATGCACGCACAGCCGAACACGACGGCCGTCACGCCGGGGGCAACCGCGCCGGTGTGCACGAGGGCGATGCCCACCAGCACGCCCAGCGCGAGGAACAGGTTGTAGAAGCCCTGGTTGAGCGCCATGGGCTTCACGATGTCCGCGTCCGCCTGGGACTTCAGTCCGAAGCGCTTCCAGACCTGGGGCTGTGAAAAGACGATGCTCTCCATGACGAAGAACAGGACGTGCATGAGCGCTGCGGCGACCGCGAAGACCTGTGCGAGTGGCGACATGATGACTCCCCTCCGGAGTTTCGGTATTTTGGACCAGTCGGTTCGGAATTGAATTGAAACGATCAGTCCAGAATTGTCAAGGAGGGTGCCGTGGCGCGGACGCGGGCGTTCGACGAGACGGAGGCGGTGCGCAAGGCGCTGGGGGTGTTCTGGTCGCGAGGCTACGAGGCCACGTCGCTGTCGGACCTGGAGGCGGCCACGGGGCTGAACCGCTCCAGCCTGTACCAGGCGTTCGAGAGCAAGCGGGGGCTCTTCACGCGGGCCGTGGCGCTGTACCTCCAGGAGGTCATCACGCCTCGATTGACGGTGTTCGACGCGAGTCCCGCGGGGTTATCGCGGGTGACGGCGTACTTCGAGTCGCTCGCGACGACGATGGTCACCGCGCCGCCGGCCCTGACGCGGCGAGGGTGCCTGCTCGTCAACACGGCCACGGAGCTGGCCTCGCATGATGCGGAGGCCCACAGGGCGGTGGCGGACTATCGGGCCCTCTTGCAGGGGCACCTGCAGCGAGCCTTGGAGGCGGCGGCGCGAGCAGGTGTCATCCCTCGGAAGTCGGTGGCCCGCAGGGTGGAGCTGTTGGTGGGGGCTGTCATTGGGGTGCTCGTGACCGCTCGATTGGACCCCGCGGAGGCGGCGAAGCTCGCGCGCGCCACCGCGAGCGAGGTGGCGGATTGGGCTCGGGACGAGGGCGCTTGATTCACGTGCCGTGAAGGCACTGCACGCCGGCCGAGCCTCCTCGGTGACGGCCGGGCGCCGTGCCTTGTCATGAAGGGGACTTCGCCCTGGCGCCCCGAGCGAACATCCGCGCGAGCCAGGCGTTCCGGGTGGCGATGCAGGCCCGCGCCAGCTCGGACTGGGGCGCGATGTCATAGAAGCCGTGGAAGGCCCCACCCCAGACGTGAAGGTCGCATTCCCCACCGGCGGCGAGGATGCCTTGGGCGTAGGCCACGGCTTCGTCGCGGAAGGTCTCCGCGGCGCCGACGTCGATGAAGGTCGGCGGCAGGCCCCGGAGGTCCGAGGCGCGTGCGGGCGCGGAGTAGGGTGACACGTCATCACTTCCGCAGCGGTCCCCGAGCACGGCCCGCCAGGCGGTCAGGTTGCTGGTGCGGTCCCAGATGCCAACACCTTCGTACTGGTGGGCGGACTCGGTGTTGTTCCGGTCGTCCAGCATGGGGCATTGCAGGAGCTGACCCAGCAGGCGGGGACCGTGACGATCTCGCGCCAGAAGCGTGGTTCCCGCCGCGAGGCCTCCGCCGCCACTTCCGCCGAAGATCACGAGTTGCTGGGGATCGAACTGGAGCTCGGCTGCATGTGCCGCCATCCACGTCAGGCCGGAGTAGCAGTCCTCCACCGGGATGGGCGCTGGGTGTTCGGGGGCCAGCCGATACTCGACCGTGACGCAGACCGCATCGTGCTGGAGCGCCCAATCGACGAGTGGCATTGCTCCGGCGAAGCGGGTCCCCATCACCATGCCGCCGCCATGGATGTGATAGACGGCGGGGCCCGGAACCGAGTGGTCCCGACGCGTGATGACCGACACCTCGATTTCAGCACCCTGGTACCCGGGGATGCGATGGTCGACGCAGCGGACGTCGGCATCACCGAGCAGGGACTCTCGGGTCACGTGGCTCAGTGCGCGGAAGCGCTCGAGCTGGTCCAGAGACATCTGCCGAGGGACGAATCCCTCCAGCGAGGGCAGGAGGGCGGCCAGTTGAGGGTCGAAGGCGGGTGGGGCGATTGGACGCGTCATGGGGCGTGAATGAGAGTTTTAGTGAGTCCGAAGTGCCTATCATGACATGGATGCGATCTGATTTCATTGTAGGTATTGGGGGTCTGCCGCTGGCTGTCGGAGCGTCGCTGCGTTCGAACCGCATCGGAGATTGAGCGACTGAGCGCCGCGAACGAATCGCTACTCCAGCAGGCCAGGGACGTGTCCTTTACGGTCGCCGTTGTGGCCTTGCTTGCCGGTCTTGGGGCCGTGTTCGCCGTTGCGAGGCCCGCGAACTGATAGTGGTGGGGCCCGTGGGCTGGGGGCGGCCTGACGGTCGCGGTTGTGCCCTTCGGAGTCGCGTATCGGCGCGCTGCTCACCGGGATTTCATGCTGCCCAGTCCTGGACGACGTCGATGCTGGTGATGCAGTAAACCTTCAAGGTTTCCATGGTCTCGTAGGACCATGGAGATTGTCAGACTTGACTGGTATGTGGCCTTACGCTTGCCGATGTGCTGGCGGCTGACCCGGGGCTACATGAGGGCTTCAGTAATTGCTGTACTGTTGCTGCTTGCGAGCGGGTGCGCGTCGACTCGTGTCGTGCATCTGAACACGGGGCTCGGAGAGCCAATCGCCTTCACTCCAGTTGAGTCCGACCCTGTCGAGATAGGCAAAGAGGAGTTCAAGCGTGCTGTCGCGCAGCTCGTGCTCGACATGAGGCTCGACGTCGCCTTCAGGGAAGTTGAAGAGGACGGTCGCCGCTCGTTGCTCGCATCATCTGAGGGGCTCGTTGACGGCGCGCGAGGCAGGTCGGGCCCTTCGGCATACGAGCGCATTTGCCAGCGGCAGGACGAGCCCCATAGCTGCCTGAGCATGCTTGCCGGTGGGTTTTCGCTGGGGCCTTCCGAACGGCGAATGCTCGCGCTCTACTTCGCGCTCGACACGGTGTGGGCGGGCGTCGAGGACGCGATTCGCGACATGGTGAACCCCGCCGCGCTGCGAGCGATGGTGACAAGCATGATTGGGGTGGCGCTCGTGATGTTGGTCGCGCCCGAGCCCATGACGAAGGTCATCGCGATTGCACTGACCGCCTCGTTGATTGCCTATCTTGGGACGGGGCCGGTGTGGAACCTCGGGCAGGGGTTTCTGCGCTTGCTCGACGAGTCCCGGGATGCGGCGGGCTTCGCGGAACTGGAACGGGCTGGGCATCGCTTCGGAAAGGTGCTGGGGGACAACGGGGCCCGCGTCCTGGTGATCGTCGCGTTGTCAGCGCTGGGCGGGAAGAGCGCGATGGCGTCACAGGGACCGAAGATGCCGGGCTTCGCTCAGGCGGCTTCCCGGGCGCAGCTTGAAGGGGGCTTCCAGCTATCGGGTGCACTGGCTGGGGAGGTTCAGGCGATCTCGATTTCGTCGGCAGGGGTGCTGAACGTGACGCTCGCACCGACAGCGGTCGCCGCGGTCGTGATGGACGAAGGCGCTGGGGCTACCCCTGCCGTGGGAGTCGGAGGGCGGATTCAGGGCGATCCCGATGGCAACGTTCATCACATCTGCACGGATAAGAACTCCGTCTCGGACGCAAATGGTGGGCCGTGGACGCCAGAATTCGAGAAGCTCTTTAACAGGGCGGGAATGAAGTTGAGCGATCCCTCTAATCTGGTTCGAATCCGGGGGCACAAGGGGCCTCACCCCGCCGAGTATCATGGAGTGGTCTTGCGTCGGATTCGCTCCGTTATGAGATCGTGCAGAGGTGTTGAACAGTGCCGGGCTGCACTGACGGGCGAGCTTGCCAAGATTGCGCAGGAACTCGTAAGTAAGGGGTCGGAGATGCGGGTGCTGATTACAAAAGGCTCCAAGGAATAGGCCGTGGAACGACGCTTCTTTGCCCTAGGGGTTGATGTGTATGTGAAGGGGCGCTGGTATCTTTCAGACCCGACCGACTCAGCGGGAAATGAGGTCGACGACATTTGGAGGTTCACCGAAGGACGGCCTATCGAGCTTCGTGAGAGGTTGCGGATTCCGATTTTCAGGCCCGGGGAGCCGCTCGATATCGAGTTCGCTGGAGCGGGTGGAACTCCGATTGTCAGTGAGCGAGTCGCTTCCGTGTTCCGTGAACTGGCCCCCGATGACGTTCAGCTATTCCCAGTCGACGTTGACGGTGAGTCCAATGCCTACTTTCTGCTTAATGCAACGCGAACGATTCGTTGCATTGATGCTGCTGCATGCCGGGAGGTCCAGTTCTTTACTGCCGATGAAGAGCTGCATGCGCACAGGGCAGGTGAGTACCGCTCCGTTATTGGACTGCGAATCGACAAGTCAAAGGTGGGGGATACGCGTGTGTTTCGGACGTGGGGATGGCACTTGCCAATCATTGTCGACGAGGAGATCAAGGATGCCTTCGAAGCGAACGGCATCTTCGGCGGCAAGTTCGAGGAGGTCTGAACCGCCCCTCCTCAGGCACTGATCTCGCCCCGGCGCCGCGCACCATTGCGCCGGGCGAGTTGCTTTGATCGAGGGGCGTTTCGTTGAGCGCAAGGGGCACCCGTCTCTGCCGGTATCCCCTGGGCTCGCCGCGATTTCGTAGCCCTCCCGCACTTCATATGGATCGTCATTTCAGACGGTGAGCAGCACTCGACGACGCAGTAGGCCGAACTTGGCACGGCCATACATCTGACGCTTGAGAAGCTTGAGCTTCGTGATTTGGCCCTCGGTCTGGGATTTGCTCCAGCGAGGGGTCAGGGCGGCCCGGACGGCGTCGCCATCCTGTTCGAGGCCCTCCGCAAAGGTCTCCACCGCGCGTTCCCTGCACACCCGAGCTTCGCCCAACCACGCTTCGAGGTACCTGCAGGACTGCGTTGGCCTTGCGTGCTGTGAAACGCACCGCGAGCGCACGAGTTCGCAGAACCGGCTGCTTCGGGTTGCCCCTCGTGAGCGCTACCAGTCAGCGGGGGAGCTGGCCGCCGACCTGACCGGCCTAGCTTGGCTTGGCGGCACCTTCACGAAGGCTGGCGCCGCAGCCGAGTTGAAGGCGAGGGCTGCTCAGGCAGAAGCGGCGCTGGATTCGATGGTGCGCACGCCGTCTCGTGGTCGCGGCAAGCGCAAGCCGGATGGTGTTACGACGGCGCGATTGAGGTGCTTCTGCGCCGGTCGACGCAGTCGGGAAACAGGCCGCGTTGGTCCCTGAAGGAACATCAGGGAGCGCCAAAAAGCGAACGGGGTTGGACAGTTCACACTGTCCAACCCCGCGTTTTTACATGTCCCCGACGGGATTCGAACCCGTGTTACCGGCTTGAAAGGACTGTGTTCTTTCGAGGGGTTAGTGGTGTGATAAACGGGTTGGTAACGCCACTGTAACGCCGGAGGGGTCTTGGGCGCAAACTGGGTTGGAAAGTGGGCTGGGGGACGGATCCGAGAGGTTGATGGGACGTCCGTGTGGGTGATTGAACGCCGGGTTCTTGGAGGGCGCAGGGTGCTCACACTCGGGGTGGCTAGCGAGAGGGAGGCCCTCGCAGAACTAGCCCTCTTTGAGCGTGACCCTGCCGCATACCAAACGAAAAAGGAGGCCGCCCGGCGCAAGGCCGAAGCTGACCAGCAAACTGCCGGAGATGTGGTGGCGCTGACGCCCGAACTCCAGGGGGAGTTCATCGAGAGTGCTCGCAAAGAGGGTCTCTCCGAGGAGTACGTCAAGCACATCCTCGGGAACTACCTCGCCCACTGGGGTGTGGCACTAGCCGGGCGGGATCTGCGAGGGGTGACGCTCTTGGAACTGAAGAAGATGCTCAAGGGGTGGAAGACCGCCGAGCATCACCGCATCGTGGCCTTGAAGTCGTTTACCTCATGGCTTCGTGAAGAAGGGAAGCTCCACCGAAGCAACGACCCGACGTTGGACCTCCAGGTGCCGCAGGCCCAACCCGAGAAGAGCGTTCGGACGAAGGGCTACACCATGGCGGAAGTTGAGGCTGTCTACGCGGAGGTTTCGAGTCAGCTCCTGCGGGACACCCTCTGCTTGCGTGCGAAGGCCGCCATGCACGACACCGAGATTGCGCGCGTGGCACGGGGAGAGGCCCTCCTGAAAGAAGTCAATGATCCCTGTGGCATCAAGGGGACTGTGACCTTCCACCACAAGCGAGGGGACGACCACGTTGTCAGTCTCGACGAACAGGCGTTCGCGGCTGCTTTGCGGCTCCAGGCGAGGAAGAGGCCTCTTACCCGAGCCCCGGCGCTGCTGATGCTCAAGCGTGCCGCCAGCAGGCTCCGGGAGAAGTTCGAAACACCCGAGGAGAAAGAGAAGATTCGGGTCATCGAGCCCGGCGAGATTCGGCACAGTTTCTCGAACTGGGCTTCTGAGTACGGCGTCTTGGTGCGCCCGACGAAGCAGGGGCTTCCGGTGGAAGAGGTGGCCGCAGTGATGGGGCATCGGAGCACGAAAACGACGCGAACGTTTTACAAGCGCGTCCTGGTGCCGCCGATGATTCAGCTACCTTTGAAGCTGGTTCACCCGGAGGATCCGCCCATTGCTTCGCGGACAGCGGACTTGAACGACTCCAACGAGAAGTCCGTAGCTTGAGGTCTTCGGCGCGGGCGAGGGGCAGAAGGAGGTTGGTCCTCCTCGCCCTTGACGCAGGCGAGCACCGAATCGAGTCGCACCGTCGTCTTCTTGCCGAGCTTGGGTGCCCGCTTCAGGCGCCCTTCGGCAATTAGCTCGAATACGCGAGTCCTCTTGCAGTGAAGCAGCTCGGCGGCACGTTCAATTGTCACTGCGGGGCCATCGAGCCCGGGACCGGTAGGGTGATGGGGCATGGCTACCTCGGGAAGACGTGACGGGGCGCGAGGCGACCGAGGGCGTGGAGCCCGATGCCTATGGCGTCCCAGACGTTGTGCTGGAGGGAGGACGTGGAGGGCAACTCGACGCGTAGGTGCTCTGCGGCATCGAGACGCTGCTTGATGCGCTCGATGAACGCGTCCGCGTCCAGGGAGCCCTTCCAGTCGCGCGGGTAGACGCTCTGACGACTGCTGACGCCCGGCAGGAAGCCGCCGAGCATCCCGACAGTACCTGCCAACTGGATGAGGTCGTTTTGGTCGCCCTTCTGGTGCGCGGCGGCGTAGACGCGCGGCAACTCGATGACGAGCTGGAATGGCTCATCGCCCAGTCGAGGACGGAGCCACTCCCGGACCGAGAAGGCCATGGCGGCCCACGAAGCCAGCGACATTTCCCCGCCCTGGCGCTCGGGGTTCTTCGGCAGCCCGGCGGCATGGAGCGTCGCGCGCTCGTGAGTCGGTACGTTGAACACCGCGACGCCGCAGTGCCGGAGTCCAGGATCGACGGAGACGAGCTTCGTGGGTAGGTGCTCGGAAGGCCTTTCAAGCGGGAGAGAAGTGCTCACTCATTGTTCAATGGGGACACTTTCCGCGAATGGTTCATGCCGCCCTTGCTTCTGGCACCCAGACCAGCAGCCTTCCGTTCCTATCCCGTACCGTGGCCGCATCTTTCGAGAGCACGCGCGACAGGGCGGGCTCGGCCTCGATGGCTCCAGCCAGGTCCGGCGTCACCTCGCGCATGGCTTGCCGCATGAGTTCCGCCATGCGCTCGGCGGCATCGTGGAGCCGATTGGGGCAGTCTGCGCGCAGCTCCGCCACCAACTCGTCATGCACCATGAGGACGAGGCGCGAGCCCCAGAGTGGTGAGCGACGGTCCGCGTACAGCTCCCGCGACACGCGCCATGTGGCCAGCTTCGCGCCCACGGCACCGAGCCCCTGGAACGGCGTGTTGAGCCACTGGGTGTAGCCGCATCCACCCCGGAGGATGTTGGCGCCCGGAATCATGATGTCGACGAGTTGGCCGTTTCGGGTGAGAGCGCTGGCGCGGGCGAAGAGCGCGCGTTGCTCGGGCCAAGCGTCCAGCCACCTGTCTCCGTATCGCCGGGACACCTCGACGCATGCGGCGCAGACCATCTTGACCTTGCCCTGGACGCGCACCGGGACTCGCTCCACGCCGCACGTGTCCGCGACCTTGGCGAGAAGGCAGAAGCGGACGCCGTCCTTGGCGCGTGCGTGGTACGCCATGCCTCCCGCGCCGAGTCCTCCGCCCTTTCCGAAGTTGAAGATTTTGGCGAGGGAGCGGAAGGACGTGGCTGTGGATTCCTTGGCCTTCACTCGCGGAAGGAGGGAAGCGTAGCTCTCCCCCAGGAAGGTGGCCGCCGCGGAGGTGTGGACGTCCTCATTAGCCAGCAGCGCTTCGGCCATGCGCGAGTAACCGACTTCCCAGATGGCGCGCTGGGCCATGGTGCGCAGCTCGAGGCCCGCGTAATCGACGGAGCAGAACACGTAGCCAGGGCGGGCCTCGTGGCATTCTCGCACGCCCCCTCGTTGGGGCAGTTGCTGGTAGTCGCTGGAAACGCGCGTGGTGGACACCAGCACGTTGAATCGCGGGTTGAGGGGGACCGCGACGCCCGCCTCCAGCTTGCCCAGGTAGGTGGAGCGGTACTTGTCCACCTTGCCGGACTTGCCCAATTCCTCCAGCAATGCGGCGCCTGAGTCTAGGAGGGTGTCCCTGTCGGTCGCTACCTGGCCCTCGGGGAACCGGGGCGACGGAGGGGTGAGGGGCGGCGTGCCGCCGTAGGCGGTGGTGACGAGCTGAGCGAGACGCTTCGCGTCCTTGGTGCCGTTGGTGCGGAAGATGCCGGCGACCTGGAAGCGAGCGCGGTTTGCTCGCCACTCCTCCTCGATACGGTGTCGCAGCTCCTCGACGCGCCCGGCATCGGTGCGCAGTCCCCAGATAGACGCGAAGTGGAGCGCGAGGGCCGCGCGGACCTGGTCCCCTTCGGCATGGAGGTTGCCACCATTGGCGACGCTGGACGCGGCTCTGTGTTGGGACAGGTGGACGTCCATCGTGAAGCGCGCGTCGCGTAGCGGGTACTTCACGGCGCCTTCGGGCCATTGCTCCAGCGGCACCTCGTCCAACTCCCCGTAGCGTAGGCGCCATGCATCGGGGGAGTGCTTGTCCGCGCTGATATCGAGTCCCAGGTGTCGTTTCACCAAGAGGGCCAGCGGATAGCGGGCGCCTTCGTCGTCCCCAAGCGGGCGGCCCGTCTCCGGGTCTACGCCGTGGAGGCCCCGAGCGATGTCCAGGAGGGCCTCGCGGATGGCCACATCATGGAAGCGACCCGCCTCGGCAGCGGTGAATACGGCGTCCACCAGTCGTGGGTCATCCGCGCACATGACGCCCAGGTCGTATGCGAGATTGGCACCTGTCAGGTGGATGTCCGGAGCGCGGAGGGCCTCTCGGAACCACGTGCGCGCCTGGGTTGCGGACAGGAGTCGCTCGCTACCTGGTTCTTCCTGCGCGATGGATGCGCAAACGAGCGGCGGTGCCAGGAGGCCAGGCTGAATTGGATAGGTCTCGGTGTCGAAGCTGAAGAGGACGGGCACAACACCGAAAGGCCCGTGACGTGGGCCAGTCGTGACGCTCTTGGGAGAGCGCCAAGTAGTCCAGCGCTGACGTGATGCGTCAGGCCAGGGCGTCAGCGAGCGGCGGGAGCTTTGCGGCGAGGCGCTTGGACTCGATGGAGGCCAGCTCTGCGTCCGTGGGGCTCACGTTGCTCCAGCGGTAGCCCTCGATGACCTTGCCGGGCCTGCCTTCCTTCTCCGGGAGCGTCTTGGGGAAGACGTCGCAGTCCACCAGGAGGAAGGTCCCTGCTTGATTCGCCTCGGTGAACTTGGCGATGAAGTCGGGCGTGACTTCGTGTTCCTCGGCACCGGCCAGGGCCATGAGAAAGGCCTTGAAGCGCCCGCCGCCGTTTTTCTTCGAGTCGGAGAGGTTCTCCACGTAGCTGGCGATGAGGCCGGGCCGTGTGGGCTCGGTGTTGGCCTGGGTCCTTTCCGACGTCACCACCTTCACTTCCGCGATGGCGGACAAGCCCTTAAAACCGTCCTTGGTGCGGATGGACTGAACCTCCATGCGGTAGCGTCCAGCCTTGAGGTACTGCGCGCCGAGGGTAGCCTGGGCGGTGGCGATTCGTGTGAGTGCCGCGTTGCTCATGTCCCGTTTTCCCATTCGAGTGGCGGGACGTCGTAAGGACGTCCTCTCTTTCTTTATGGGGATGCTTTCTGGGAGTGGCGTAGTGTGGCGACGGCTCTCTGCGGGACCTTTCGGGTTTGGCGAACATGTTTCGGTTGGTGCCGAATCACTGGAGGCATATTGTGTCCGAACTGCCAGTAGGTGGATGGCACTCGGGTAAGGTTGGCTGTTTTGCTGAGAGTGTGTATTTGAAAGGGTGGCAGTTGTGAATCTTGAGAAGCGCTATCAAATGTTCATCAGTTCTACTTTCAGGGACTTGCGTGATGAGCGGCAAGCTGTGCTCAAGGCAGTTCTAGAAATGGAGCATATGCCAGCAGGAATGGAGCTTTTCGCAGCGGGAGACGACTCGGCTTGGCAATTGATTAGAGATGTTATCGATGATTCCGATTACTATGTGCTTATTATTGGTGGGCGATATGGTTCGCTCGATGAGAGTGGAATTGGATATACAGAGAAGGAATATGAGTATGCGATAGAAACAAAGAAGCCTGTCATCCCTCTGTTGCATGAACGGCCCGATAATCTGCCGCGCGACCGGACAGAAACAAACGAGGCATCTTGGGGGAAGCTTCAGAAATTTCGGGAGAGGGTGGAGAAAAAGCATACGTGTGTTTACTGGATGACGGTTGATGAGCTTAAGGCCCGTGTGGTTACCAGCCTACTGTCGACAATGCGGCGCCACCCTGCCGTGGGGTGGATTCGCGCGGACAAGGTCCCGAGTGAGGACGTCTTGAGTGAGTTGTTGATGCTTCGTCGGAAAATTTCGGAACTGGAGTCTGAGAAAAGTGATGGTGCGCTGCTGCCGCCAAAGGGTGTGGATGGGTTGCAGCAGGGAGATGATGTGTTTGTGTCTGAGGTTGAGTATGTGCTCTATGTGAGTAGTAATGTATACTTGGGGGAGGGGGTCGAGCATGGAGTGGAAACGCATCTGTCGTGGGATCAGATTTTTGCCGCGATTGCTCCCGGATTGATTGATGATGCACCGGATGCGGCGTTGCGTGTGTTGATTCGAGAGCGGTTTGAGGCTGCGACTAAGGTTCTAGCTCTAAAGGGGAAAAATAAAGACAAGGTGTTTCGGAAGTTCAAAATGCCTGAGCGAGATATTGATACTTGTATTGTGCAGTTGCGTGCCCTTGGTCTTATTCGAGAGAGTGAGAGGCAACGTAGTGTGAAAGATACGAAGACGTACTGGAGGTTGACTCCCCATGGCGATTTTCGAATGACGCAACTGCGTGCGTTGCGGCGAGTCGAGGTAATTCGGGAAGAGTGTTAGCCAATGTGGCAAGGGTGTGGCTGGTGAGACTGGTGAGACTGGTTGTCCCGCTTGCTGGCGGGGGCACTCATCTGTGGGCTGTGTTGTTGTGATTGGGTCTTTGGCTGTTTCTTGAGGTGGAAAGCAAGTGAGGGATGAATGAGATCTAACTGGAAGCCCATGAGGAAATATTCGACCGAAGGGGCTTATGATTTTATTAAGCAGCTTGTTACGCTGGACTCAGTTGAACTGCCTCACTTCCGGGCGCTCGGCGACAAGGCGATGCAGGCAGTCGAGAGAAGGGTATTGAGGGTTCTTTTTCACGAGGCTGTCCACTGGCTTGACCATGCGTCAACCGTCTGGGGGCAAAGAAGCGTTGTTCAGATTTTGAATGCAATCAATGCCCGGTTGCGCAATGTTCCGGAAGAGTTTTGGCGGATCGCGCTGGCTAATTCTGAGGTGTGTAGGATTAAATTTCCAGGCTTCTTTACTGTGAAAGAGGAGGGGGTTGAGACTGAGTGGCGTGGACGTCCTTGGACTGCGAGGATAACGTCTGGGCTTCAGTTTGGACCGGACGGACGCTTGAGAAAAGATAGGCCTATAATGTTTTATCGGTTCATGAATGCGGAGGGTGAGTATATTTGTCGGACGCCTGTGTCCATTTCGGCGATTCTGGAGTCGAATGCAACAGCGGCGGAATCATGGGTCGACCTGAAGTATCTGAGCGGCCTTGATAATGACGAAAGGCTCGTTGCTGGTTCCCTGCTTGGGAAAGAGGCCATCGGTCGCCTATATGATCCAGTTCTCTCTGAATATGCAGTCATGGCCCATCTGGTTGCGAATAAGCTTGGAATAGAGGATGGGTTCGATGCTAATCGTCTAGCTTCATGTCTCGGAACGCTGGCGCTCAATTTGCCGCCAAAGTCGTTTCATGGGCTGCGTGTTCCGGAGGCTTATCGTTTTGAAGGTAGATTTAAGGCGTTTGTAAAAGCCTGCGATCGCGGCTTTGCCTTTGTGGTTCTCTTGGCTCATGCTCCACGGGTGGATTCTCAGGAGCTTTGGGGGGGGCGCTTGCGTGAGTGGGTGGATAAGACGTTGGCTGCCGCTGGGTTGCAGGGGCTTGCTGAGTTTGAAAAAAATGCGCGGGCTGAGCAGGAACTGATTGCGAGTGAGGTTATTGATGGACCAGAGGCTCCACGCGCTGAGGCGATACTTAAAGTCGGTCGACGATTGTATGAAAGGCGCGGGGTGTATGGTTGCGACCCTGTCATGCAGCCATTGTTGGATGGTGAGACGCTAGTTGATCTGCCTGCAGTAGTTTTGGGTGATTTCAATCTTGTCCAAATTGGAACGGCGCCATCGGAGATTCCTCCGGCGGATGTTTCGAGGTGGGTGAGGAATGTTGAGAGGTATGAGAGGGATATTGATGAGTTTGTTGATGCTTGTCTTCCTTGAGGTGTGGTTGGTCTCTGGATTGTCTTGGTTTGTTGCTGCTGTTGCTGCTGGGTGTGCGCACCTGTCCGGCAAGTAATTTTTGTGGCATGCCATCTGTCTGCTGAATGAACCGTGCTCGCGCCTGCGCAGTCGCGAATGCCTCGACAAAATCGTGGGTATGCAGGCACACGTCCACTTCGACACATGGTGCCTGCTGGCCGGGTCGATGCGTGCGCGCGAGGAGTTGCTCCCATGTTGCTCCATCCGAGGGCGGTGTCACCACAAGGTTTCGGAAGAACTGCTGGAGGTTCTTCCCTGTGGCGTGCGCCTTGATGCTCGCCACGACGGGGCGCTTTCCCGTTTCCCGTAGTATGGCCTCGGACGCGGTCTTGCCCCCTCCGTAGAACGGCACACCTGCCACCTTCGCGATGCGCTCCCCCAGTTCCGGGAACTCGACCCAGACGATTCCCACTCGCGAGCGCGCCCACTCCGCCGCGTCCTTCACGAGAAAGTCCGACACCCAGACGGCCTGGGGCTCGGGCTGCACGGCGGCATGAATCTCTGCCCACGCCGGCCACGTCGCTGCGTGCCAGACCGGCTTATCTCCCTCGTAGGGCGGTGACATGTGCGCGCGGATGGCCGCCTTGGTGAGCAGCCCCGGCGAGTCCAGGTGCTCGCGGCGCTTCCCCTTGAGTTCCTCCCAGACTTCCTTGTTCCATGCCTTCCGCTGAGCGAACCACTGCTCAATCAGCTCCGGGGGCTCGCCTCGCGGGTAACGCCATCGATGGTAGAAGCCGGCTGACAACTGCCGTGCGCATGCCACGGCCTGGAGCTGTTCCTGAAACTGCTCCCCGTCCGGGCGCTCGCCCGCATGCGCCAGCTCGATGAGGGCGAGGAGCTGCGCGGGCACGGGGCCCGGGTAGCGCGGGCGGATGATGAGCGGCTTGTCCAGGGCGCTCTCTTCCGTGGCCACCACGCCGCGCGTCGCGTTGCGACGGCGCTGGAAGCCCTCGCGCACGTGCTCTTCTGGCTCGCACAGCCGCTCCAGCGCGCCAGGTGCGGCCACCACCTTGCCTGGGTCCAGGGCTGTCCCCCATTCCTCCACGACGTGGTGGGCTAGTGGCAGGGGCGAACCCTCACCGAGCGCGAGCCGCGACAGATGCGCGTAATCCTTGATGCTCTTGGAAGCGAGGGTTCCCGAGAGCGCTACGAGTCGCGTCCGTGGGTGCTTCTCGAAGTAACGGAGGAAGCGCCCTGTGCGCGCGGACCTCGGGTCCTTGAGGTTGTGGGCCTCGTTGAGGATGACCAGGTCTGGGCGGATGCGCTCCAGGAGGCCCGTGGCTTCCTGGCTGGAGAGTTTGTTGTAGGTGACGACGTGGAGCACCGGCAGCCCCGCGCGGAACCAGCGGCCTCCTGCCAGATTGGGCAGGCGCCAATGCGCGCCGTAGTAGCCCCATTCAGCCTCGAATTGCGGCAGCAGGTTGGCGGGGATGAAGAGCACCGCCACACGGCAGCTCGGCATCACTATGGGCATGAGGAAGGTGGTCAGCTCCTTGCCGTGTCCCGTGCCAATGGGGCCGAGGAGTCCACCGACGCGCGATGCCTCCAGTAGCGCCTGGGCTTGCACCCGTCGCAGTCGCGTAGGGCACGGGCGGGGAGGGGACATCGCCACGCAGCCGCAGGGCCCTGGTGGTGCGCGCAGTTGGGCCTCCAGGGCTTCGACATCCGTCTCCGAGTACGCGGTGGCGAGGTCACGCCGGGGCAGGGCGAGGATGCGGCTGAGATCCGCCGAGTAGCCCACGGGGGCGCGTCCGTAGACGGGGGCGCGCTCCACTTGGGGCGAAACGGACGGGGAGGGGGCGACACCAAGCCTATCGAGCAGCCGCATCCCAGCCCCTTTCAGCGAGCCGCGCGCACGAAGTCACCCGGGCCGCACATGGGCTCCAGGGCTTCGACGGCGAGTTGCAGGAGCTCGGAGTGGGCAATTCCGAGGGCAGCGTATGTGCCGGGGGAGGGTGGCGCGTTGCGGATGGCCATGGCGAACGCGCCCTTCCATCGGCCGAAGCCCAGCGCGCTCTCGGAACCTGCGAAGCGCAAATCCTCCACGCCTCCAGCCTCGCTCACCTGGGCTGCCACCTTCGCCACGTATTCCGAGAGCGGCGCAGTGGGCAGGTTCGGCACGCAGTCCACGAAGAGGCGCAGGCGCCCGCCCTGCGCGCTCGGTGTGGCCGGAAGGGATGGGGCTGTCTCCTGCTGGGGGGCGGGCTCGGTCGTGGCCTGGACCTTGGGCTTGCGCCCTCGACGCTTCGGCACCGCATCCGTGGCGATGGTGGGCGACGCAGCGGGCGCATCCGGAGGCAGCACCGCGGCGACCTCTGCACCTGGGCAGGAGAGGTGCAGCACGTCGCCCGAGCGGAGCTTGTTGGAGTTCTCCGGTGTCAGGGCCGCGTTGCACCGGCAGCACGTCCCCAGCGGCTCGGGAGGCGGAGCGAGCGGGAGCTGCGCGGCGACGTCGGGGACCTGGCTCTTCACTGCGAGACGATTCATCAGAGACATGGTGCGTTCTCCTGACAAGCACTGCGTTTTGAAGGGGCACCCGCCGTACTTTTCGCAGGCGGGGCCGAAGCTGGGCGGGACGTCAGCGGCGCGCGTGGCGCGGGCCACCTCACGCATGCGGCGCACCATGGGGACGACTTTGTCCGTCCACTCGCGGGTGACGTGTTCGACGCTCACCACGGCCAGGACACTCTCGGCGCGCTTGGCGCCGCGCGTCTGGAAGTAGAGGTGCTCAAGCTCCAGTGTCCGCACGCCGGGGAAGCGCGCGGCGGAGTGGGCCGCCCAGACGCCGTAGCCCACCATCTGCAAGCCCGCCTCGGTGCTCGCGTCGGCCAGGTGCGCCGGCGTCGCCGCATAGCGCGCCACGTTGGAGAGGAACTTGTGGTCCGTCACCCGCAGCACGCCCTCCGTGAGGCGACGCGGGTTGATGAGGTCGATGTATCCGGCGAATGGAATGCCGTCCGCCGTCAGGGGTGACGGCGTCCCAAACGACTCCTCAACGAGCAGGTCCGCTCCGGGGGACGGAAGCAGGTATCGGCCCTCTCGCGCCACGTCGCCCAGGACGTCTTCCCCCGTGCGCAGGTAGTGCTCCAGTTGCGCGTGCCCCTCGACGCCCAGGGATTGCGCCTTCGTCTCGGGCTCGGGCAACCGCCTCACCTTTGCGAAGTACCAGCGGCGCGGGCACAGGCTGAATTGCTTCAGCTGCGACACCGAGAGGAAGTGGAGGATGCCCCCGTCCACGGCGCGACGGCGCTCGGGAGGGGAGATGCTCGCGTCAGGCCGCATGCCGCTCTTCCGCAGCGATGAGCGTCTGCCGCGCCATGTCCTGGTAGGGGACGTGTTGCTCGATACCGACGACGGAGCGCCCCGCTTTCAGTGCGGCTGCGCCCACCGTGCCCGAGCCGATGAATGGGTCGAGGATGGTGTCGCCGCGACGGGTGATGTAGCGCACCCACCAGTCACAGAGCGCTTCCGGCGTCGCGGCGCCGTGGCCCTTCGCGCCGCCACTGGTGGCGCTATTCGCGTTGGCAATCGGCAGGAGGTTGTAGGGCGTGACGCCTCCTCTCTCGGCCACAATCTCCGCGATGCGCGCGTCCCTAATGGACAGGCCTGAGGGGGAGATTCGACGCGCGCGGTCCGCCCGCTTGAGCTGCGCCATGGCTTCGGACGGTGTCCACAACACTTCGTCCTGGTTCCGGAAGCACTGGGGCGAACCCAACCAGACGCAGGCCTTGACGGATGGGCGCATGAGCCCGTTCTTCCGCTGGCAACTGCCGGTGGGCGGGGTGCTGATGTTCCACCACCAGACGTCCTGGACGAGATTCCACTCCCTGGCTGTCCAAGCCAGAAACTCGAAGAGCCAGGGACGCATCCTCCCGATGCGCTCGCTGTTGGGTTGCAGCACGAAGACGGCGGAGCCCGAGGGCTTGAGCACGCGGCGCACTTGTGCGACGACAGCGCGCATCAACTCGTGCCATGCCGATTCGGAGAGCCGCCCATAGGCGCGGTCAATCTCCGCGTAGGGCGGGTCGGTGATGATGGCGTCGAAGCACTCGTCAGGGAGTGACGCCATCACCTCGACGCAGTTTCCCGCGAAGAGCGCAGCGCGTTCCGTTTCGTAGAAAGGCCTCACACCGATTCTAATGGGGACACTTTCCGCGATTGGCCCAGAGGCCCCCTACGCAGTGGGCGCCCTGCAAGGGGCGCCGAGTGCCATGGGGTTGATGCGCACCGCACCGGGCCCTGTGGACTGGGGCGCGGTGCGGATGTTCTCCGGCGGCAAGTAGAGCCACGTCTGCACACCCGCGATTCGCCGCTGGGTACGCTGGAATCCCAGGCGTCGCAGGGAGCGGCCGATGTCGAGGCGGACGCCGCGCGGAATCTGCCCCGGCGTTGTGAGGAGCAGCGCGTCACGCGCCACTAGCTCCGTTGTCACCTCGGAGCGCTTCTCTGGGGGCAAGCCCAGCACCCATTGCAGAATGGTGTCGTCGGGCCCGCCATCCGTCTCGCTTCGCTCCTGAGCGTGGACCTCCGCGCGTTGGGCGTGGTTCTCCGAGAGCCACCACTCTTCGCCCCTTTGAAAGCGAGCAACGGCCTCGGCCCAGAGCTGGCCCCTGTCCCGCTTCAGGCCGGCGATGTCGATGCAAGTACAGCGCACGGGCCACCATCGCCGGTAGCCGCTCGAGTCCGCGCGCAGGTACTCAGAGGAATTGGTCGTCCCGACGAAGACGCACCTGCGCGGCGTCTTCACCGTGACGCGTCCATAGGGCGGGCGGTAGGTGTCCTCGTTGCGGGAGATGAAGGCCTTGAGGTCTTCCGCTTCGGACGCGCGCAGCGTCGTCACTTCGGCCAGTTCGATGTGCCAGTTCCGCCCCGCCAGGGCGGCGCTGTCCTTGTCCCGGATGTTGATGGGGGCATCGCAGAACCACTCCCCCGCGAGGACACGGAAGGCGGTGGACTTCCGGATGCCCTGGGGCCCTTCGAGGATGAGCACCGTGTCCACCTTGCAGCCTGGCTCCAATGCTCGGGCCACTGCGCTGATGAGCCATTTGCCGCTGATGGTGCGCAGGTGCTCGATGTCGCCCTGGGCGCCGAAGTAGCGCTCCAGCATGGTGTCCGCCCGAGGGACGCCGTCCCAGACGAGCCCCTCCAGGTAGTCCCGCAGCGGGTCATAGGCACTCTTCGAGGCCACCTGCCGCAACACCTCCCGGACATGGGAAGGGCTCGGGTCCAGGCCGAGGTGGCCGTATTCGCTTTGCTGAATCCAGAAGGCGATGTCTCCGTCCAGCTCGTCAACGGGCGTGTCATCCGGCAACGGCCCGCCCGAGTACTCGATGTGCTTGGTGACTTCGTTGAAGCGGATGGTGCCCCGCCACTCGGGGGAGCGCGTCAACACCGTGTAGAGGTTGGCCTCGCAGTTCTTCAGGCGCCTGGCTCCCTTCGTCTCGTAAGAGATGAGGGCTCGGGTCCAGGCGCTGTCCGAGTCCTCGTCGCCGGACACCGCCGTCTCGGACTTCGGTCGGCCCCCCAGTGAAGTCCAGAGGGCCTCGTTGTCCGCGACGCGCTGGGTGTCACTCTGCTTCCGGCGCTCGCGGTGCCTGCGCAGCTTGAGGAGGGCCTGCTGGCACAGGTGCTCGGTGCCCTCGCCCCAGGCCGTCGCGGCGAAGCAGGGGCGCAGCACCTCCAGAATGGCCTCCTCGGGCGCCTCCTCCGGCAGGACATAGGCCGCACACGACATGAGCACGTTGAGGGTGTTGTCCTGCATGCCCGGCTCGGCGAGTGCCTCCCCGGCCAGCACACGGCGGATGAGGACGCGGTGCTCGGGCTTCCGGACGCGGCGCAGCTTGGCGCGGAGCTCGTAGAGGTCGGCCGGGCCATTCACGCTATCGGCAGCCGGGAGGTGGCGAACCGTAGAGGCGGGGACTGGGCGTGGCGTGTCCAGCAATGCCTCCACGTCGAGGGCGCGTCCTTCGGTGAAGTTGGAGAAGGCCTCGTGTTCTCCCGAGTGGTTGGGGAGGAAGTAGATGCGCGAGAGGTTCCGCGTGTTGGGGTCCGCTGGCATCTCCAGCAGCCTCTCCGCGGCCTCCCGCATCCGAGGCCACTCGGAGGGCAGCACCGGGCGCGTCAAGGGGACGATGACACGCAGGCTGCTGTGTCCAGGCCGGTGGCCATGCGTCGTGTGGACAATGGCCGCGTACCCTTCGAGTCTTTCGGACGCCCTGGCAATCTGCTCGGAGGACACCCCATCCAAGTCGAAGACGGCCACCGTCACGGCGCGGACTTCGGCATCCTTGCGAAGCGGGCCAATGTCGACGGGGGCCCATGCGCGCTGAGCCAGCTTCGTAGGGCACCTGTGCCCGGCGCATGGGGCACAGGGCGTGACGGCATGCGTGGTGAGCAGTTGCTTCAGCTCGCCCCATGTCACCTCCCGCGACTGGGACTTGGTGTCCTGGACGTTGTTGAAGAAGGCCACCTGGAGGCGGGCGGCCCCGGACTCGGGCGCGGTGCTTCCGGCAGGGGGCGGACTTGGACGAAGGCTCACGTCCACTCTTATGGGGACGCTTTCCGCGAGTGGCCCAGCGCCCGGCATCCAGGGGCGTCACCGACCTCGCTGTCCCCGTCACCTATTCTCCCTTATCTATCTTCTCGTATACATCCAGTGAGTCTCTGTATTGTCTTATGATACCTCATCTTCTTCACACCCTAAGTAGAGAAGAGTTAGTGACAGTGACGAAGGAAGGTGACGGCTGCTTCCGCTGGAGATGTCGGCGTCGAATGCGGACCACTCGCGGAAAGCGTCCCCATTGAAGTGGGTGATGGCACTTCACCTCGTCGCTCCTCTCTGTCGGCCCCACGTTCCCCGTCCCTCGCTGTCGCATGCGTCAGCGGCCCTTCGTCCTCGGGCCAAGCCCCTGTCCATGCGATGCCGCGTGTCGGCGTCCCAGGACGGTGTTTCAGTCTCATGTGGTGAGAGTCTGCTTTCTGCGAAACAAACTTTGCTCAATGTGAATTGGCCGACGTCTTGCTCTGCGGCGCCGCTTTTTGTGTTTCAGCGGCGTGGCTCATCGCAGGTGCGCCATGCAGAAGGGGGAGCGAATGCACTGCCGTGTTGAGGGCGCGAGGCGCCGGGCCGAGCAGGGGAAGGGCCAGCGCACGCAGGCCTCGGAGGAGACGTCTCGGCGTCGAGACGCGCTGTCCGCCGAGGTGGAGGCCCTGGTGTCGGAGATTCACGCGCTGCGAGCCGAGGGCGCGACTTTCCGTGCGCGGCGGCTGTCGGGCGAGGTTCTGCGGCGCATGGAGCCCGCGTTGCGCACGCTGGCGCGTCGCTTCGCGAAGTCCCGGGGCTCGCTGGGCGAGGATGACCTGGTCCAGGTGGCGGGCATTGAAGTGCTCAAGGCACTGAGCACCTACCGTCCCGAGAAGAAGGGGAGCCAATGCTTCGCGTCCTGGGCGACGTGGCGCGCGCGCCGCGTCCTGCTTGAGCATGTCCGTCTCCAGGCTTCCGATGTCCATCCCTCGGACGCGGCGCAGCGGGGGCGCACCCGGAGCGGCAAGGTAGAGTCGCCCGTGGATGTCATCAGCCGCGATGCGCCCGAGGAGTCGCTGTCGGGCTCGGCAACAGAGGCCTACGACGCGGCCCTCGCGCTGGAGTACCTGACAGCGGAGGAGATGCTCTCGACGTACGAGCAAGTGGCACGCATGTACTACGCGCTCTTCGATTTGGCGCCGGAGCTGCGTGAGGTGGTGGTCCGTGTCCACGGCATCGGTCGTCCACGGCAAAGCGTGAGGGAGCTGGCGCGCGAGTGGAGCGTGGCGCGCTGGCGTCTCGACGCGTTGCTTGTGAGCGCGCGCCAGCAGCTGCGCCGCATGCTGGAGGAAGACGTCTGATGCCGATGCTCGTCGCCAGGAGGGGCGGACCGTGCGCGGCGTGTGGCCTGCCCATCCTTGAGGGCGAGCGAATTGGCTACACGCTGAAGACGGGAGCGCGTCACCTCGCGTGCGAGGACAGGGCGCCTGGGCTGCGTCGCAACAGGCACGCGGCTCGGTGCGCCCTGTGTGGCTTCCTGGTGTGGAAGGGCAGGGGAAGGCTGGACGTGACGGAAACGTGCGAGGACGGTGCCTTCACGCGCGTCTGGCGGGTGTCCTGCGTGGACGTCGCGGCATGCGCCGCGCGCCTCGGCGGGACTCGGGAGTGAGATCTTGTCCTACATGTAAAAAGGTAGGTCCGGACTTTGTGAGCCCCCCGGGTCGGGATTTTGGTCGCGCGGCCAAATCCTGGCTTGCTCGGAGGGGGCCCACGCTCAAAAAACTTTGAGAAAAAGCTGAGGCCCGCTGTCCCAGTTTGAATGCGCTGCCCGTCCGGACGTCCGAAGGCAACGCGTACAGGGAGGCTCGCCATGCAGACGATTCTGAGCACGGTGCTGTTGGTCGCGGTCTTCGTAGTGGGAGCTGGTGCCGCAGGAGGCAACGCCCTTGCGAACGGCGACCGAGTTGGAAATGGACTTGAGGGCAGCCCCAGCCAGCTGAGCAATGGCGGGCATGGTGGTGGCAGTGGCGTCGGCCATGGTGGGGGCAACGGCTAGCTACGAGCCGTGCGCAGTGGCCCTGCTTGCGCGAGTCCAGGACGAGAGCATTCGACACGCCGCAGGTGGGCTTGGCCCTGCCTGCGGCGTTCTATTTTCGGTGGGGTCGTCGAGTTTTGCCGGGCGTAACGCCAAATTCTTCCGCGAAACCGCCCCCATTCCTTTGAGGAATGGCACGTCCCTCCAAGCTGACTTCTGAGCTTCAGGCCGAAATCTGCGGCCACCTGGAGCGCGGCCTCTTCCGTCGTGCCGTGGCGGGCCTCGTGGGCATCAACGAGCAGACGCTCTCTCGTTGGTTCCACCGGGGCGCCAACGAGCAGCGCGGCCTCTACCGGGATTTCCACCTCGCGGTAAGCGCGGCGGAAGCGAGGTTCATGCAGTCCGCCACGGACATGCTGATGGCGGCGGCCTCGCACAACCCGAAGCACGTCCAGTGGCTCCTCTCTCGACGATTCCCCGAACTCTACGGGCGGAAGGACAACGTTGAGGCCCATGCCCCTGAGGACAAGGCGGCGGAAGAACGCGCCCTTCGCGAGCTGCTGATGGACCGGCTCGGGCGCCTTCTTCCCGAGTCTCAGGTTGACGCGGCGGGCGATGCAGGAGGCGAGCATGTCCCGTGAGGCTTCCACTTCGGGGGAGGGCCTCCGGGCGCATGGGCCCTTCGCAGGGCTGATGGACTTGCTCTCCCCGGACGAGTCACCCGCCACCTTCATGGTGAAGCAGGCGCGGACTCGCCAGGGGCTCGCGCGTCTCTTCGGCCGTCTCACCCATCCGGAAGTCGAGACGCTCGTTCATGACTTGGACTTTTGGGCACGCAAGGAGCAGGTGCCGCCGGCCGCCTTCTCCACCTGCTTCATCATGGCGGGGCGGGGCTTCGGAAAGACGTGGAGCGGCGCGCGGTGGGTGATTCAGAAGGCCCGCGAGGCGAAGACGGTTGGCGCTCTCATCGGGCCCACGGCGGCGGACGTGCGCGACACGATGATTCGCGGCTCCAGCGGGATTCTGGCGCTGTCGCCGCCGTGGTTCATGCCGGTGTACGAACCAAGCAAACGGCGCGTGACGTGGCCCAACGGCGTCTATGCCATCTGCTACTCGGCGGATAAGCCGGACCGGCTGCGTGGGCCAAACTGCGGGTGGGCCTGGGGCGATGAGCCTGCCTCCTGGAAGCATGAGATGGCTGCGCTGGACCAGCTCCCCATGGTGCTGCGCATCGGCACCGCTGCGAATCCGCCCCAACTTCTTCTCACGGGAACGCCCCGCCCGCTGCGGAAGCTGGAGGAGCTGCTCTTCTCCGACGCGGAGACGAAGGCGCTACGGCCGGGCGTGGTGCTGCGCACCGGTTCGTCACTGGCCAACCGCGCAAACTTGGCGCCCAGCGCCGTGGCCACCATGCGGGCGTTGATGAACACGCGCTGGGGCCAGCAAGAGGTGCTCGGCAAACTGCTGATGGATGTGCCGGGCGCCATCTTCGGTTCTGCGCGGTGGGGCCGCGTCGAGGCGGATGCTCACGAATACGCGAGGGCGTTGGAGCGGCGCATTGTGTCCGTGGACCCCGCGCCCACGAGTGAGACGGGCTCGGACGAGACGGGCATCATCGTCCAGGGCGTGAGAACCAGTCCGGTTGTCGGGACGGATGGCTCATCCCTCAAGCGCGTTTCGGTGCTCAAGGACGCCAGCCTCCGGGGCTCGCCGCGGGAGTGGGCCGCCGCTGCCATCCGCGAGTACCTCGCCTTCGAGTGTGACGCCCTCGTGGCCGAGGTGAACTCGGGCGGGGAGATGGTGGAGACGACGATTCAGACGGTGGCCTCGGAAATGGGGGTCCACGTCAACGTGAAGCCGGTGCGCGCTCGCGAGGCGAAGAGCAAGCGGGCCGAGCCGGTGAGCGCGCTGGCCGAGACGGGGCGCATTGAGCTCGTCGGCTCCTTCCCGAAGCTGGAGGCGCAGCTCTCCAAATTCAGCGGCATCAACGGCCGCCGCGATGACCGCGTGGATGCACTGCTCTGGGGCGTCCACGAGCTGGTGTTCGCGGATTCCTTCTTCTGCTTGTGAGGATGGCGATGGGCTTCTGGGGACGGATGAAGGCGGCGGTGAGTCGCGAGCCGCGCAAGGGGACGGGGCTGGAGCTGGCGCGCTGGCAGCAGGCGCCGCCGCGTCGAGGGACAGCGCAGCTCCTCGCCGCGTACCGGGAAATGCCGTGGCTGCGCGCTTGCGTGGATGTGGTGGCCGACTCCGTGGCAGGAGTGCATTGGCGCGTCTACCGCCGCGTGCAGCGGGACGGGCAGCCCGTGAAGGACTACGCGCTGCGAAGCGCCACCCGCGAGGCACGAGCCGGGCGGCTGAAGGCGATGCTGGAGGCGGGCGAGGCGCAGGAAGTGCCCGACCACCCCATTCTCAAGCTGCTGGCGGACCCCAATGACTTCCTGACCGGACGCTCCGTGACGAAGCTCGTCCAGGTGTACCTGGACCTGGTGGGCGAGGCCTTCCTGGTGCTGGAGCGCGTGGGCGGGCTTCCCGTGGGCTTCTGGCCAGTACCGCCGAACGCAGTCACGCGGCTTCCCGCGCTCGACGTGCCACGCGAGCAACGTACGTACACCGTGACGGTGGGGAAGGTGTCGCGGGAGATTCCGGCCAGCGACGTGTTGCACCTGCGCAGTCCCGACCCCGAGGACCCGCTTGGGCGAGGTGTCGGCCCTGCCTTCTCGCTGGGTGACGAGTTGGACACTGACGAGTACGTGGCGAGGTTCCTCAAGAACTCATTCTGGAACAACATGCTGCCTCCGGCCATCGCATCGATTGAGGGACTCTCCGACGCGAACAGCGCGGGTGCGCGGGCTTTCAAGGAATCGCTGGCCAGAGAGCATCAGGGGCCGGACAAGGCGGGGAAGCTCCTCATCACCAGCGGGAAGGTGACGTTTGCCCGGCTGGACACGAGCTTCAAGGACATGCAGCTCGTGGAACTGCGCCGCTTCCTGATGGACTTCGTCCGGATGACGTTTCGGGTGCCTCCTGAAATCGTCGGGGACATCTCCAGCTCGAACAAGGCCACGGCCTTCGCAGCGCGAGAGAATCTTGCAGAGCAGGCGACGCTGCCGCGCATGGAGTTTCTGCGCACGGAGTACCAGATGCGGCTTATGCCGCTGGTGGGCGATGAAGGGGCCATCCTCGATTACGACAGCCCTGTACCAGCGGACCGGGAGCATCAACTTCGCGTAATGGGGGCAATGCCTGAGGCGTTTAGCTACGACGAGTGGAGAGATCTGGCGGGGCTCCGGTCAGATCCAAACCGCCGTGGCTATCCTCTTCCTTTGCCGGGGCAGGTTGCGGAGCGGACGGCGGAGGCAAAGGAGACGTAGGCGGCAAGGGAGGGGGCTGCTCCTGTTCTGCTAGCTTGATTGCATAAAGGAGGGGGGGGAGACCTATAGTCCCTCTCGCTGTATTCTCGACCCTAAGGCTATTGAGAGAGCCTGCTTCTTGGCATTGTTCTATGTTGAGTTTTGAATCGTGGAGAATATGTGCTATCTCTCGGATCTCCTTTGCGCGCTTTTTTGAGAAATCAGATGCGTAGCTGGCGCGAATAATGTCGATATGGGTGAAGCCTCGTCTGGCCTCTGCGCCACGCCAATGGATACGAATGTGGTTTACGGGTTCAGCATCTAGGTCGTTGGAGTTCTTTGGGTGAAATACTTCGAAGAGCTCGCCCTCTACGACAATGCATGGGAATGCGATGCATACATGGTCGGAGAACCCGTATTTGTTTTTGTGTGCGGGGCGGTCGTATGATTTTAGGAGAGTGTCGGTATTGGTGGTGATTGATTGCATGGCACTGTAGAATAGGTCGTTCTTTGAGAAGCATTGTTTCCCGGAGAACCCTGGCCGAGAAGGTGCTTCGAAGAGCGAGGTTGCTTGAAGTGTTTTGTTTCCTGCGAGGCACCATAGCATGGCGGCGCCGAGTGGAGTTGCCATTGTCTGGTTGATACATGCGCCTGGCCCGATGCGCGCGCTTTTCGATGTGAATGAGACCCAGGGCTTGTCGTTTGACCACTTGCATTCTATTGGATGGATGATTCGAAGTAGGCCCGTTTTTGTTTCGAGCGTTATGTCGGCCTCTACGTCGATTTCGCGAACCACGCCGGTTAGTTCGTTTCGGACGTGGATTCCTTGGCGTACATGAAAGCCTGCGCCCTCAAAAGCTCTGGCTGTCTTGAACTCCAGTGGATAGCCCTCTGTGTTTAGCCATTCGAGGACTTTGGTCTTGATTCCATGGGTTGGTTTGGATGGTGGTGATGCAGTGTCTGTCATTTTGGGGTTCTTTCGGTGGACTCTCTTGACGTGTTGACTGTTTAGTGTCGCTGTAAACTTGCTCTTTCGCAAGCTCTCGGACCATCCGCAGGAATTGTCCCCATATAGGAAGGTGAATGCCTGTGCCTCTCTCCAGAGCCTGCCTGTTGACCTTCCGGAAGAGCGCCCCTGCGACTCCTGAGGCCCAGCAGAAAATTTACACTTTTCGAGCCAATGATGGTGGCTTTGATCGCTACAACGACCGGCTGAGCGTCACGGGGTGGATGCTGGACGCCTTCAACGCCAACCCTGTTGTCCTCTACAACCATGATGATGGCTCTGGCGGCTTCTTCGGCACGGGGCGAAAGGACGTGCTCCCCATCGGAAAGGGGCGCGCATACGTCCAGAGCGATGCCCTCCTGGTGGATGTCGAGTTTGACCCGGAAGACGATTTCGCCCGGAAGGTCGAGCGCAAGGTCGCGCGTGGCATCCTGAATGCGGTCTCGGTGCGCTACCTCATGCACCGCTACCACGAGAATGAGCGAGGCGGATTCGACTGCGAGCAGCAGGAGCTCCTCGAAATCTCTGTCGTCACGATTCCGGGCAACCAGCGTGCGGTGCGCATGAAGGAGCTGGCCGACGAGCGCGCCGCATTCATCCAGGACGTGGCCAAGGCCGTTGTCTCCGCGCTGGAGGCGCGCCAACAGCGCCGGGCCGTGCCCCCTCCCTCCCCAGACGTCAACGCCCTGGCCAAACACACGGCCGAGGCCCTCTTACAGCACCTCAAGGAGACTCGATGACCCCCGAGCAGATGCAGGAAATGGCGAAGTCCCTCGGCCCCCTGGTGGCCGCGCAGTTGATGGAGCAAGCCAAGGGGCAGCGTGACGGGCTTGCGAGCCTCATGGGCGCCAAGTCCCATTCAGAGGACAGCCAGGTCCCCAGCATCCTGAAGAGCATGGATGGTTTCGGCGCGTACCTGAAGGCGGTGGTGAACGCTGGCCGCAACCCGACTCGTGAAGCTGTGCTGGAGCAGGCCAAGCGTTTCGGAGGGGCCGACGTCCAGAAGGCGGTTCAGGAGAGTGTCTTCAGCTCGGCGGGCGTGCTGGTGCCGGTGCAGGAATCGGGGGAGATGATTGAGTTCCTCCGTCCGGACTCCGTCGTCCTGGCGCTGGGGGCTCGTACCGTACCTTTCAAAGGGGAACTGCACTTCGGGAAGAAGACGGGGAGCGTCACCTTCAAGTGGATTGGCGAGGGGGAGAAGGTGGAGAAGAGCCAGCCTTCCTACGGCAAGGTGGTGCTCAAGGCCCACAAGGCCATGATTCTCGCCGACATTTCCAATGACTTGCTGCGCAACCCTGCGGTGGGAGACGCGGGCGTGGCCGAGGACTTCCGCGAGGCGGCGGCGGACGGAATGGACGACGCGGCCCTCAACGGGGATGGCCAAGGCCCCAATCCCAAGGGCGTGCTGGCGCAGATGGACGCCTCGCACTCGAAGGCCCGGAGTGGGACGAGCGCGGACCACTACCTGGCCGACGTGGACGGCATGGTGGAAGACGTCCTCAAGGCCAACCTCAAGCTGCGCCGCCCTGGCTTCCTGTTGCACCCGACGCGGGAAACGGCGCTGCTGGGGCTGAAGGACGGCGGGACGTGGATTTTCCGGGACGAGATGCTGGGCCGGGGCACGCTGCGCGGCTTCCCCTACAAGGCCTCAACGCGGATTGCACCGAGCCGCATCCTCTTCGGGACGTGGGACCAACTGCTCTACGGCGTGGACACTGAGCTGGTGCTGTCCGAGCACGACGTCCGTGCGGAGTACGACGAGACGACGCTGCGGGGCATTTGCCGGGGTGACTTCAAGTTGCGGCACGACAAGGCCTTCTCGGAGCGTAAGGGCTACTGAGGCCGCGGCCTCTTCAGGAGACACGACATGCATGCGAATACGCAGGACTTCCAAGTCTTCTACAAGGCCGTTGGGGTGGCAGGTGGCGCGCTCACAGCTGGTGGCGCGGGGGATGCCGTCGAGGTGACGAGCGACGCGGTGGACCGCGATGGCTTCGACTCCGCGCAGCTTCTCTTTACCGGGCGCACCAACTGCGCGTCGGGGCAGACGCTCAATGCCACGGTGAAGCTCGCCGAGTCCGAGGATGGGACGGCTTTCGGTGCGGACGAGACGCTGGCCAATGCCGTGACGGTGGTCGCAGGTGGCGCCGCGCCGCAAGCCTTCTGCCTCCGGGTGGACCTGCGCGTCGCCACCCGTAAGCGCTTCCTGCGGCTGAAGGTGACGCCGGACCTCTCGGCGGAGGGGGCAGACACGGCGCAGTGGGGCGCTGCACTTGTCCTGGGTGGAGCGGACGAGTTCCCGGTGCGGTGAGCCCATGGCATCCCCTGTGGACCTCTGCCTTGCCTCCTCGGTGGCGGATGACCTGGGCGTCCCTGTGTCGTCACGCCTGGAGACTCTCGTATCCGCTGCAAGCCGGGCTGTGGCGGGGTACTGCGGCCGGGTATTCGAGCGGGGCGAAGGCCTTGTCGAATACCCGGCGGGCTATGGGCGCCCGCTTCTTCTGCTGGAGCGTCCGCCCATCCTTGCTGTGTCTGGAGTCTGGGAGATGGGGAGCCAGGTGCCCGTCGAGGAGTACGAGAGTCCGGGCAAGCTGGCCGACGCGGGCATGGTGAGGCGCAAGCGCGGTGTGTGGCGGATGACGGCTCGCATGGCGGGCCGGATAACTGAGACGTTCGGTGACTTCGACGGGGCGGGCGGTGAGGACGGAATCCGCGTCGTCTATGACGGGGGCTTCGTTACTCCGGGACAGCAGGCGCTCGACGGTACTCTGGTGGTGACGTTGCCCGAGGACGTCCAGGAGGCCGCTGTCCTCACAGCTGTTCAGCTCTACCGCTCGCGAGGTGTCGACGCCATGGTAGCCAGCGAGTCCATTGGTGACTGGTCCGTGAGCTACTTCGCCGCGAAAGCGGAGGGGAAGAGTCCCATTCCGGGCAGCGCGCAGGCCCTCCTCGCGCCATACGTCCTTCGTCGAGTGAGCTGATGGCGTCGCCTTCGGACAGGTTCCGTCAGATTATCTCTTACGCTTTGGTTGTGGGGCGCGATGCTCACGGCAATCCCTTGCTGGGGCCTGTGTCGCCGGCGCGGGCACGTGTCCAGCCAAGCCGGAGACTCATCCGCGATGCGAGCGGTAACGAGCAGCTTGCCTCACACGTCATCTACACGGACGTGCCGTTGACGCTGCAACATCGCCTTTGGCTGCCAGGGGAGGACACGTCCGACTTCAACCGTGCTCGTCGTCCAGCAGCGGTGGATGAATTGGTGGACGGCGCAGGTGCGGTGAGCTTCCTCAAGGTGTGGCTGTGAGCCGCGACCTGGCGGCCGCGTTGGCTGCGGTGCTGGAATCGGCAGGGCTGGGGCTGGTGCGTCCACCTGCTCCTGGGGCGAACCTCTTCACGTCCCCGATGCCCGAGGCCGGTGGCCGTGTGCCGGATAGGGCCGTGGCGTTGGTTGTGACGGGCGGTGTCGCGCCTGTTCGATACCTGGGGGCTGGGAGAGCGGCGTACTTGTCTCCCGGATGTCAGGTGCGCGTCCGCTCGGCACGCGAGGACTTCCAAGGTGGACAGTTCCTGGCGCTCGCCGTCTTCGATGTGTTCCTTCGGTCGCCCCGGGTGCCGAACGTCATGGTGCATGTGGAGGAGAGCGCCCCTGTGTATTTGGGGGCGGACGGGACGGATAGACACCGCTGGGGGCTTAATCTGAATGTTGGATACGCTCTCTCGTTGTGGTGGCGGCCCGACATAGTTTGAAGGCTCGGCTTCTGTGTCTGGGGGCTATGCTGGTGAGTGTGTGAAACAGGGGGCGGGACCACGTTAAGCAGGGAATTTTGCGAGGAAGAACCGAACCCAATCGATGAATATGAGCACTTGCCGTATGTCGTATTTATCCCATAGGGCGTGTGCTGCTTGATTGCGCAGTGCTAGCTTGGCGGTTACTTCTTTCTGTGTTGGTGTGTCGTAGGCTCCTGCTTTGGCCAGGTCCGCATTGATGGCCTCTGTGGACTTGTTCTCTCCGTTGTCTTTGAGCAAGGGTATGGTGTGTTTTTGAGCAAGCTGGCGTAGGTGCTGCTCAAGAACGCCCGCGGCCACAACGGCGGCTGGATCCTTAAAACCCTTTTCCGTTAGGTGCTGAGCCATTTCGAGGAAGTCGGAAAACAAGTCGCGATGAATCAGTTCGGTGACTGAGTTGAGTAGGCCATGTTCGTATTCGTGGCGAATTCCCCGCAGTGCTCCGGAAAGTTGCATGCGCACATGATTGTTGGAAGGACCATATTTCGCCAGGACCGCGTCCGTCTGTGTCCGAAATGGAGAGTTGGGCGCGGCGTATCGGGCGATAGCTGATGCGAGTATTAGGCATGCCCTCGTAACGTCCCCAGTGTCTTGTGTGGTCTCGGTTTTCGGCGGTCGATTGCTTTCAATCCATTGCCCTTTTTGAGGGTAGTATGTGTGTGTTTCTGTTCGGATGTTCTCCGCTTCGTCCAGGGTTCGATCTATGTCCTCTAGGATTGCCTTGGCGTTGGTTGTCATTTTTGTGGCTCCTGCTGTTTGTTGTTGGCTGGGTCGGTGGAATGCTCTCGTTCTCTGAGATGCTTGTCAACCGGGTTGGCTGGGGCGACAATTGGCGTCGACTCTGTGTGTCTGGGCCACTCGCGAAAAGCGTCCCCATAGAAGTAGGTGAATGGCTGTCCGAGTCAAAGTCGATGTCGTGAAGTTGGAGCGCCTGCGCCGCGCTCCTGTCGAGGTGCTGCGCGCGCTGGACGTGCCTTGCCGGGATGTCGCGCGGCTTGCTCTCGATTACTCCCTGTTCCTGGTGCCGGTGGGCAAGGACGGGACGGACGGGCACCTCCGAGACACCGCCTTCCTGGACGGACCGCGCCACAACCTCGGCCGGCACCTGTCCACCACCTGGACGGCGGGTTACGCGCACCCGGCCGCTGGCCCCATTCATGAAGGCTGGCATTGGGGCGAGCAGATTTTCAACCCGCCCTCGCACTTCCTCCGCAAGTCCTTCAGGCGAGCCCGGGGCAGCGCACGCCGCCGCGTTGCCGCCGTCCTCCAAGACTTTCTCGCCCGCCGCTTCCCTTCTCGCTGAAAGAGGTACAGCCATGCCCGAACCCCGAGAGGCCTTCTTCGACAAGCTCTACCTCCGCGCCACGGATACCGCGCCCGAAGAGGAGGACGTGCTGGACGGCGTCACTGAAGCCCCAGTCAACCGCGCCAAGGACACCGTCGACGCCAACTACTTCGGGGGCGACGGGTACAAGCGCAGCAAAGGCACCCTCAAGTCCTTCACCATTCCGTTGGCAGGCCACGTCTTCCGGGGCAGCGCGCCGCAGAAGGTGCTGCAAGACGCCTTCGAGTCCGACGCGACGGTTTTCTTCACCGTGATTGAGGACGAGGCGGCGCCCCCGGGAAGCCAGGGCCACCGCTACCCGGTGAAGGTGTCGTCCTACGAGGAAGGCCGCAGTGCGACGGACGTCGTCACCTTCTCGGCCACCCTCACCGGCCAGGGCGCGCCCGTCGCGGTGTAGCCCGCCGTCCCATTCACCTTCACTTCAGGAGACTTCCATGTCCGCACCCGCCACGCACCGCAAGCCCCTGGGCACCCGCCGCGCACTGCACAAGCGAGTTACCCTCGACGGCGCCGACTACGACATTTGCCTTCCCACCCTGGGAGAGAAACTGGACGTCCTCTCGGCCTCGCGCGTCGCCGGGGAATTGAGTGAGGGCCGCCAGCCCGTGGACGAGTCAGCGGGGATGATGATGATGGCCCGCATTGCCGTCTGCTGCGTCTACTTCCCGGGCACCGCCACGCGCGTCTTCACCGAAGCGGACGCGGCAGCGGTGAAGAACGAGCCCTGGCTGGAGGACGTGCAGAACGAGCTCGCCGCGGCCTTCGCGGGGCCGACGCTGGAGACGGCGAAGGGAAACTCCGAAGCCACCCCGAGTTAAGGGCCCTGCATGGGGTGGTGAAGCTGACGGGCCTGCCTCCAGAGGCGGTGCGCGGGTGGGCCTGGGAGGACGTCGTCCACCTGTTGGCCCTCTGCGACTTGGAGGCCGACGAGCTGCGCGCGGGCCGTCCCTGGGCTGCGCCTCAGGCCAATGGCCAGACGGTGACAACGGTTTTCAAAAAGCGTCCGAAGAGGTGAGGCATGGCTGGCGGCGGGCTGAAGGTGGGGGACTTGTACGTGGCGGTGACGGCCTCCATTGGCGGGGCCATGACCAACCTAGGCAAGCTGGTGAAGGGCGTGGAGGACGCGGCCAAGGAGGTGAAGAAGAAGGCGGGGGAAGTAGCGAAGCTGGGCGCGGTGGTGGCGGCGGGCCTGGCTGGAGCGGTGGCGGCCTCCTCCCAGTCCAACGCGGCCATGGCGCAGCAGGTGGAGCGGATAACGGCGCTCCTCTACACGCTGGCCGCTGACGTCGGAGACGCGCTGCTGCCGGTGGTGAAGCAGGTGGCGGACGGGGTGGAGCGCATGGTGGCCCGCTTCCAGTCCCTCGCCCCGGAGGTGCGTGCGTCCGCCCTGGACATGGCCGTGTGGGTAGCGGGGGCAGGGCTGGCCCTGGGCGCGCTGGGGAAGGTGGCGGGCGTCGTAGAGACGCTGGCCATGGGCATGGGGGCTCTGCTGAAAGTCCTCAACGCCCTCAACGCTTCCTCGGCCCTGGCCTCGCTGGCGGGTGCCATGGACAAGGTGACAGCGTCCATGGGCGGCATGGTGGCCACGGCCACCTCCGTGAAGAGCAGCCTGGCGCGGCTGGCCCTCTCCTTCGGGACGCTGCTGGTGCCGCTGGCCGCCGTGGCCGCTGCCATGACGGGAGTGGTGCTGCTGGCCGGGAGCGTCTACGCGGCATGGGAGGACAGCAGCACGGGCCTTGCCGACTTCTTCCGGGGCATGGGCGCACGAATCGGCGAGTGGGCAGGGCGAGTCTCGGACGCCTTCTCCCGGGCCTTCTCCGCGCTGGGGGACTTCCTGCGCAGCATCGCCGCCACGGTGCTGGAGAAGGTGGCGTCCCTGGTGCGGGGCGTCTCTCGCCTGCTGGAGCCGGTGGCCAGGGCGGCAGGCTTCTCCCAACTGGCGGACACCTTCCGGCACGTCTCCACCATTACGGGCAAGCAGCTCCTCGACACCCTGGGCCAGGGCGCCCAGCTGCTTTGGAGCGGCGCGAAGGAAACCGCCGAGGCCGTGGGCGCGGCTGTGGCGGGCGCGGGGCGGACACTCGCCGAGGGTGCCGCCTTCGGGCTGAATACCAGCCTCGCGGGGGCCAAGAGGCTGGGGGCGGACCTCGCCAAGGCCCTCAACTTGGAGCACCTCACGGACAGGGTGCAGGCCCTCCTCGCGCAACTGACGGGGACGTCTGCACCGGGCAAGGCCCGAATCCGCAGGCCCACGGACAAGGCCGCCCTGGCAGCAGCCGCGAAGGAAGAGGCCGCCCGGGAGGCTGCGCTGGCGAAGCTCCAGGCCCAGGCCAACGAGGAGGCCCGCCGCGAGTACGTTGCCAGCGTGCGCGCGGACGCGGCTGCCGGTGCTGCCGCCTTCCGGGAGATGCGCCTCCAGGCCGAGGCCCTGGCCGAAGCGGCTCGGCGGGCCATGGAGGACGCACGCGCGGCCCTCACCGAGAAGTTCGCCTCCGCGTTTGGACGGCTGAATGGCCTCGTGGACACCTTCATGCAGGGCCTCACGGCGAGCGGCTCCGTGCTGGGCGGCGTGGCCGCCGTGGCGGGGGGCCTGCTGATGCAGTCCGAGGGTTTCCGCGAGACGCTGGCCATTGTTGAAGGGCTCATTCAGCGCGTGGCGGATGCCCTGGGCGCCTTCCTTGTGCCGCTTCAGCCGCTCCTGGGCGCGGTGTCTGGAATCATTGACGCGGTGGTGTCGGTGCTGACGCCGCTTCTCACGCTGCTGGGGGACATGCTCCGTCCGCTGGCGCCGCCGCTGGTGCTCATCGGCCAGGTACTCCAGGGCCTCGCACCGCTTCTCCAGGTGGTGGGTCAGGCCTTCCTCGCCGTCATGGCGCCTCTGCAATTGATTGCAGGGCCAGTGCTGAAGGCCCTCTTCTCGGTGCTGAAATTCGTCGGGACGGTGCTCCTCAACGTGGCGAAGGCCATTGGCTCCGTCTGGAATGCCGTGGTGGGGGCGGTGCAGAAAGTCATCCGCGCCATTTCGTCCCTCGTGGACTGGACGGGCTTCGACGGGCTGGAGAAGTTCGCCCGAAGCCTCAACCGGCTGCGCGTGGACACCGATGCCATGGGCGAGGCCCTGGACGTGCTGGGGGACACGACGTGGGATTCCGCCATGGCGCGTGCCGAGGAGACGGCGCGCGTCAGGGAGCATACCCAGGCCGTCTCCCGGGCCACCGAGGCCCTCACCAACGTGCCCTCCGCGTGGAAGCGGGCGCTGCGCACCTTCGAGGCCGAGGACGCGCAGACGGGGCCCACGCGGTCCCCAAGTCCCACCACGCCTGCGTTGCCAGAAGGGGCGGGGGAGGGCGAGCACGCCGCCTCGCCCATTACGGCCTTGCCGCCCCAGTTGCTGGAGATGCTGCTGCGCTTCTTTCCTGGCGTGCGCTCCATGCTGCCTGCCGCCACGGCGCAGGGGGCCCCCGTCACCTACAACATTGTCGGCTACGACATTGACGCAGCCATGGAGGCCACGCGCCGGGACGAGACGCTGCGCCAGCAGCGCGCGGACGTGCGCACCTCCGGCAGTCGCTTCCTGCTGACTTCGCGCTACTCCGCCACCTGAGGCCTAGCATGCCCGCACTCGCCCTCTCTGGGATTCCTCTGCCCGTGCTGTCGGACAAGGGACTGACGTACACGCCGACACTGCTGGGGGAGTCCCGTCGCGCCTTCTCCGGCTGGCTGCGCAGCAGCGAGCGCCGGGAGGTGTACAGCTACGCGGGCAACACGGGCCCGCTGACGCAGGAGGACGCCCGCGCGTACCGCGGCCTCCTCAAGGGCGAGGGGGACGTGTGGAGTTTCGACGCGGACTTGCGCAGCAGTGCCTTCCTCGCGCCGAGCGCAACGTCCGGGACGCTGGAAGCAGGAGTGCCCGGTGGCCGCTACGGCGGCTGCCTGCGCATGGCCGTCAACGCCAGCCTCACGTTGCCCACGGCGCTGGGGACGAAGTGGACGGTGGCCTATTGGTGGAGGCTGGAAGGGGGCGGCGACTGGCGGCACTACGTCCACCGGGCGGGCCACTTCATCTCCGACAACGGGCAGCTCAACGTCCGGACTCCCAACAGCGGCGCGCTTGCGGTGGCGACAGCTTCCCAACTGCCCGGAGGGGCCGTTCAACTGCGTAATCTGGGTGGCTTCTCTGGAGGCATTTCCAACCCGAGCAATGCCGCGCTGCTGGTGGATGACCTGGTGGTGCTTCCATGGGTCGCCCCCGCCGCGTGGGTGGCGCCCTGGTTCGCAGCGGGCCAGCCCTTCGGTGCGCCGTACCCGTACCACGTGGCCTCGGGCGATGCCCTCTACGAGCCGCGCACGGTGCTGGGCCGGGTAGGGCAGGGGCGCGCAGTGGAATGGTGGGAAGGCACCTCGCGCGTGCTGGGCCAGGAATTCGACTTCGAGTTGCAGGAGCGCTGACGCATGCGTCCCCTCACGGCTTTCCAAGCGGCCCTCCTCACGAGTCCCGCTGGCTACTCCACGCACCCTCGCGTCTGGGTACGCGACGCGGCGGGCACGTACCGCAACCTGAATGCACTGCTGGGCGCGGACTGGGTGCTGGGGGTGCGCGTCAACGAGAAGGTGGACGCGCCCGTGGCCGAGGCCGAGGTGGCCCTGGTGCGTAGCGGGCCTGTCTCCCTCTCCCCGTTGGTGACGCATTCGCCAGCGAATACCAACGCCTCGGGCAGCTTCGCGCCGCTGCTGGCCGAGGGCGCCTACTTTTGCGTGGAGCTGGGCCTGGCGCCGCTGCGAGGTACACCCCGCGAGGAGGACTACTTCGAGGTGTTCCGGGGCAGGGTGGACGAGGTGGACGCGGGGCCCGAGGAGTTGAAGGTGGTGGGCCGGGACTTGGGCGGACTCCTCCAGGACACCTTCATTGAAGTGGAGCGGGACTATGGGGACGACACGCACGGCGTGCCCGTCCAGGACGTCATTCAGGCCCTCTGCAACGACAACGGCCTCTCCTCCTTCGGCCTCTACACGCCCGTGGACCCTCTGTCCCAGCGCGGCAGTTACACGCAGAAGGTGGAGCCGGTGCTGGACGCGGCGCGCACGCTGGCCCAGCGCGTTGGCTGGGAGTGTCGCATGCGATGGCGCGCGGACACCGGGGGCTACGCGTTGACGCTGTACGCCCCGGACAGGCTCCAGACGTTGGAGGACTGGAGTTTCGGCCCGGACGAGTACGGGGACTTGGAGTCCGTGACGCGGCAGTTGGTGGACATCCGCACGGACGTCGAAGTCGTCTACAGCGACTCGCGCGACTTGGACGCCTCCGGCACTGCGAAGCGCAAGAAGGTGACGGCCAGCAACCCGTCCGCCCGTGCCCAGGTTGGCCGCAGGTGGATGCAGTTGGCCGAGGGCGCCTCCAGCAACATTGACACCGAGGTCGAGGCGCAGCGACTCGCGGACGCCGCGGTGGCCGACCTTTCCGTGTCTCCCCTCACGGTGGCCCTGACGGTGGACCCGCACCCCGGCCTCGAGTTGGGGGACGTGGTGCGCGTGCTGCCGGACGGCGTGCGCTTGGACACCCCCCACGCCTTGGCAGTGCAGGAGTTGGAGTTTCAGTGTGCCGTGGACGGCACGGCGCGCATGAAGCTGGTGCTGCGCGGCCAGCCCTCGACGTCCGTGCGCGAGTGGCTGGAGCGAGACGCCCGGCCCGGTGTTGCTCCCAGCGCACCCTTTACCGGACCCGCCGCGCCGCAGGGCATGCGGGTGACGCCCACCGTCAGCGGCTTTTCCGTGACGTGGACACCCGCCGCGACGGGCCCCGCCTGGGAAGAGTACGAGTTGCACACCTCCCGGACAGCGGGCTTCACGCCCTCGGGCGCCACCTTCACTGCGCGAGGGAAGACGACGCGCTTCCAACTCTCCGACTTGCCGCCGGGGACGACGTACTTCTGCCGGGTGGTGGGACGAGACACCAAGGGCAATGTGGGCGCGCCCTCCGAAGAGGTGTCCGTCACCACGGGCTACCTGACGCCGGCCTCCTTCCAGCCAGCGGTAGCGTTTGGTGACTCCCCGCCCAATGCGGACTTCGAGTCCTGGAGCAGCGAGGCCATGCCTCCGGACGCGTGGACTCTCGCGGTGGGCCTGTGGGGCGCCCATGCCCAGGTGACAACGGACGCGTACACCGGAGGGCGCGCCGTGAGGCTGGTGGCGAACGGCACCCGCCTCGACTCGCAGGCGATGATTGCCAGGCCCGGGGACAAGTACAGCGTGGACGTCATGGTGCGGGCTGCGCAGTGGGGAACGCCTCTCTTCGTGCAGGTCGTCTGGTACGACGGAGCCTTCAACCTCCTGAGTGTCGCGACGACAAGCCGGACGCTCGCGAGCAGCGAGTGGCAGCGCCTCACCGGCTTCCATTCCGCGCCCGCCGGGACGCGCTACGTGCAGGTGCGCCTGCTGACGGAGGCGACGGTGGGCAGCCCGTGGCTTTACGTGGACTCCGTGCGGCTGGAACGCATTGGCGGCCTCGTGGAGCCCTGGGCCACCATTCGCACCGGCCAGTTGAATGACTTGGAGAATGGCTGGACGCCCTGGGATGTAAATGGCTGGCCGCTCGGGTACTACAAGAACAGCGACAACGAGGTGTCCATGCGCGGCCTCGTGCGCCCAGGGACGGTGGGCTACGTGAACCTCCACCGGCTGCCAGCGGGCTACCGCCCAAGCAGCCCGCGCGCATTCACCGTGCCGACGAGCCACGGCCTGGGCATCGCGCAGCTCAACCCTGACGGCGGCTTGCAGGTGTACTCGGTGCCAGCGGGGACGGACTGGGTAAGCCTGGACACGGTGCGCTTCCGGGCGGAGGCGTAGGCGCGGACCACGGCCAGAAAGTGTCCCCATTGAGGAAGGAGAGCGGACTGCCCGCGCGGCATGGCGCCGTGCGGCCCGCGCGAAAGGCCTTCCCATGCTTCGTCTTTCCTTCCTCCTGGTTGCTGCCCTCGCCCTCGCGGCTCCTGCCCTGGCCGCCGAGGTGTCTGGTGTCCCAGACCCGGGCCACGTCGAGGAGTTCGCCCGCCTCGTCTTCGATGCCGTGACGACGCGCAACTGGGCTCTCGTCGCGTCGCTGGCGGTAGTGGCGCTCGTCTACGTGCTGCGCCGCTTCGGTGGTGAGTGGCTGCCAGTGCTGCGCATGGCGAGGGCTGGCGCCGCGCTGGCGGTGGGGGTGTCCGTGGCGGGTGCGGTAGCCAACGCGCTGCTGGCTGGAGAGCCGCTTTCGTGGGTGCTGCTGCTGAAGGCGCTCGGCATTGGCCTTGGGGCGGCTGGTGGCTTCTCCGTGCTGAGGGCCCTTCTCTTTGGTGACGAGGCGGTGGAGCGGGCCGAGGAGGCCGGTGCTGTGGCGGCTGGGGAGATTACGGGCAAGGCCATGGCGGTGGCGGCGTTGGAGCAGCTCCGCCGGGACGGCAAGCTGTGAGGCCGCTGGTGTTGGTGCTGACCCTGCTCCTCTCGGGGGCGGTGCGCGCGGAGGGCGAAGTCCTGGACGTGGTCCATGCCACCGTCACGCTTCAGGATGGGCGCACGGTGGACGTCTCCGAGGGGTGCTGGCTGTCCACGTCACGGTGCATGGACACGGCCCGGGAGGTGCGGCGCCTCCAGGCGGAGAATGAGGTGCTGCGCCAGCAGGCGGGAGACGTGCCACTGGTGAAGGTACTGGTGGCGTTGGCCCTGGGGGTGGGGCTGGGATTCACGACCGCTCGGTTGGTGGAGTAGGCCTTCCTGTCGCCTGCAATCCCTGTGCGGCAGCTTGGGTGAATTCGTCGAGAAGGTTAATTCCCAATGTCTGGCGTAGTCTTTGTTTGATGGATTGAATCTGCTTGAGAATGCCCTCGGCGTGTGATTCCACAAAGCCGTCCATTTCAGTAGGGACCGATTGGGTTTCGGGGGATTTTCTAAAGTTGGCGCCCGCAATGTTTAGGGCCACGGAGATGCCAATCCCCGTGCTGCCGGTCAGTTCTCTGATGGCTGTTTGTGTCGGAATGTCGAGCCATAGAGAGATTTCGGATACTGCTTTGTCGAATTCTTCGACTCTCCGAAGCGGAGAGAAATTGTAAGGGTAGTCTCTCTCTTGGAATTCAGATTCCCTCGGAAGATAGAGCGTGTAATAGCGTTCTAGGACAAGGAGAGCCTTGTTGAGTTCCGCGTATGCCTTGTGTCGCGCACCGAGATTTTCGAAGACCAAGCGGTCGTGCCTTGCTTCTTTGCGGCGACGCATTGCCGAAAGCTCTGAGGCCAGGAACCCTGTTGTTGCCGAGAGTCCGCCTCCCAGTAGTCCTGCGACAATCTTGGTATCGGTCTCCGTGAGAATGGATGCTGCCCAGCCTCCAGCGACTCCCACGACGAATGCGACTGCGACGAGAATGCGGTTGGTCACGCGGCCGAACTCTAGCAGCACCGCAGTTCACGGCCCAGCCCACATCGATGCCGAGCATATGGGAGGAGGTGGCCCTTTCTGGCAATCTAGAATGGACTTTTAAAGTCATGATTGTGTGGACTTTGGGAGTTCGTTGGGCGGAAGATTCTCGGGAACCCACGCCGTGCCTCCCGAGGACCGCATGCCCGCCACGACGGACAGTGACAGACGCCCCGCGCAGTCCCGCGTTCTCCCTCCACTCCCGACTCCAAAGACTCCCCAGCCGCTCTTCACAGTGGGCGGCGTCCGGTACGAGGCTGTGCGCGAGTTGATGCGGATGCCCACGGGCGAGGCGCTGCTGCTGGCTCACCGTTACGCACTGGAGGAGGAGTCTCCTGGACGATGTCTTGTGCGTCGTCTGCCGAGTCCCTCGACCCACGAGGAGCGAAAGCGGCTCTCCGATGAGATTCAACTGGCCTTCCGGCTCAATCACCCCAGCATCGCTCAGGTTTTCCACCTAAAGATTCACCAGAACACGCCTCACGTTGTCATGGAGCACGTGGACGGCCCCTCACTGGACACGTTGGTAAGCGCGGGCGTAGCGCGGCGGAAGCCCGTGCCCGAGGCGTTGGCCCTCTACGTCGGGGCCGAGATTGCGGATGCCCTTCACTATGCCCACACATTGCGAGGAGAGGATGGCAAGCAACTGGGCATCATCCACCGAGACGTCAACCCTCGGCACATCTACCTGGGGGCGCACGGCGGGGTGAAGCTCGCCAACTTCGGTGCCGCGTATTCGCTCATGGTGGGACGGCTTGAATCCCCAGCGAATCTCGTCCGAGGTGACGTGGCCTATGCCTCTCCTGAGTACCTGGAGCGCCTGCCGTTGTCCCCGGCCTCGGACGTCTTCAGTCTGGGCGTGGTGCTCGTGGAGCTGCTGACGGGCACGCACCTCTTCGACGTGGAGGACGTGCCTTCGGCTCCCAAGGGGATGAGTCCCCTCCTGGCCGAGCAGTTTCCTTCCTTGCCTCTGACGCAGATGCGCGTGCTGCTCTCCAGCTTCAGTCCGGCGGATGTGGAGACGGCCGTGGGTGGGCTGTCAGCGGATGTGAAGGACATTCTCCACACGGCTCTGCGCGTCGTCCCGAGGGAGCGCTTCGCCACGGCGGCGGACATGGGGGCCGTGCTGCGAGCGGCGCTGACGAAGCGGCATCCCACGTTTGGGCGCCAGGATGCCCAGGTGGAAGTCGCCCGCGTTGTCGCGGAGGGGGGCTGCCTGCGAGACGTGGTGGAGTTCGGTGAGGGAGGCCTCTACCCAGAGGGACTGGACGCGCACGAACTCCAGGCGCTCGCGAAGGACGACTAGCGAGTCAGGACGGTGGCGACGTGGAGGAGCGCGTCGAGCTTCTCCTCGTCCAGCTTCCGCGCGAGCGCCAGCAGCCGGCGCAACTCGGGCGTCTCGGCTTCTAGGGTAGGGGAGCGTGGCTGCTTCTTCCCTGGAGGCATCGTGCCTAGCAGGGCTTCGGGGGAAATGCCCAGCGTCATGCCGAGGCGGTGGAGGACGGGGACACTGGGCAACACCTTCCCTCGCTCCAGACGTCCGTAAGCGGGCTCCACGAGGCCCACGCGCTCGGCCACCTCGGCGCGCGTCATCCCCAACTTCTCCCTCGCTTCACGCGCAACCGTGCCGATGGTGATTGCCAGCTCTTCATTCATGGAACGTCCCGAGGGAAAGGAGGGCGAGCATCGCGCGGACCCGAGTCTCGTCCAACTTCCGCACCCGGCAGAAGAGGCGGCGACGGGCGGGAGAGTCCGTGTCGGGAGGCATGGCGCGGGTGTGGCCCATCAACTCGTTGGGCGACGCATCCAGCACCTCACACAGGCGGTGCAAGGTGGGGACGCTCGGCAGCATTTTTCCGCGCTCCAGGCGGCTATAGACGGCGTGGGCAATCCCCAGGTGCCGGGCGACTTCTGCTTGCGTCAGTCCCAGACGGCTTCGTGCGGCGCGGGCGGCGGGGCCGATGAAGGTGGCGAGCTGCTTGCGAAGCTCGTGGGCGGAAGTGACTTGCTGCATGCCTTCTTTCTAGTGGAATTGAATGCCAGACGTCTAGCAAGTGATGCTGGATGTCAGGCGTCAATCGGTAAAGGGCGGTCAAAAGGAGGGACTCCCTACAGGGTAGTCCATTTGGTAGGGTGCGCAGCCAGTTGGGAGGGTGCGCATATGAGCGAGGGCCGGAAGGCCGGGAGACGGACGTCGTGAGGCCGCGTGGGCCTGCCTTCGCGGCGCTCGCGCCCGGTGCCCAGGTAGTGGGCTACACGGTGGAGCGGCGGCTGGGCAGTGGAGGCTTCGGTGCCGTGTACCTCGCACGGTGTGAGGGGCAGGCTTACGCGCTTAAGTTGGTGGACCTGGCGCGCGTGGGTGCGCGGGTCGAGCGCGAAGTCTCCATTTTGCTGAAGCTGAGTCACCCCAACGTGGTGGGCATTCACGGCTTCGGGAAGTGGCCGGTGGCGTCTCCTGAGTTCGGCGTCATCGTCATGGAGTACGTGGCAGGGCGGCAACTGGACGTCTGGGCGTCCGAGGAGAACCCTTCCGCGAGGCAGGTTGCGCGCGTCGTGCTGGACGTGGCGCGGGCGCTGGATGCTTCACACGAGGCAGGGGTGCTCCACCGTGACATGAAGGAGGCCAACGTCATGGTGCGCGCCGCGGATGGCGCGGCCAAGCTGGTGGACTTCGGCGTGGGGGACTACGCGGGAGCGCCAGGAATCACGGCGGACATTCTGCCGCCCGGAACACCTGAGTACCGCTCTCCGGAGGCGTGGAGCTTCTTCCGTCAGAACGCGCGTGTGCCTGGGGCCATCTACACGCCGGGTCCCTCGGACGACTTGTGGGCTTTGGGCGTGGTTCTTTACCGGCTCCTCACCGCGCGGCCTCCCTTCACGGGGGACCATTTCACGCTGGCGGATGTCGTCATCTCGAATGATGCGCTTCCTCCACGTCAGGTGAACGAGCGTGTGCCTTCGGCGCTTAGCGACGTGTGCATGCGGCTGTTGGAGAAGTCGCCAGCCGCGCGGGTGCCGAGTGCCGGGGGGGTGCGTGCTGCGCTTGAGGTGTTGCTGCAAGGGGCGGACGCAACGTGGGACGTGCCGTTGTGCGACGTTCACGGCGAGGACACCGCGACGACGGAGGGCGGCAGGGACACTCTAGACAAATGGGTGAACGAACCGATTCACCGCCCGCGGCGCGGCAAGCGGCCGAATTCGGAGGGTCCTCCGTCGCTGGAGGTGCTGCCTTCATCGCTGGAGGAGAAGGACCCCGCAACGGAACGGCCTTTGAGGTCTGCGCCGGCTTCCCGAATTTGGGGCACGGCCTCTCTGGCGATGCTCTTAGTTCTCGTCGCGGTGGTGCTGGGGTGGAGCTGGCGGACGTCACGTGGCGAGGGGGCCATGCCGCCCCGTCAGGAAGTAGCGCGTCCCGGGAGTTCGTCCCAAGCTGTCCACGCCGCAGCTCCCCCTTCCGTCAAGGAGTCCACTCCTGCGGCCATCGCTGCTCCTGCGATGCTCCCCGAGGCCAGAACTGTGAAGATGGAGAAGACTGAGATCCCGACGCCACCCAAGACTGGAAGGAAGGGCGCGGGCATCATGAGCAAGGCGATTGTCGCGGTGGCCGCATGCACGGGTTTGGCGTGCCCTGGTGCGCAGGTGCGTCCGCCGCCGCCTCCAGAGCCGTGCCCAGCGGGAGCCGTTGAGTCGATGGAGAAGTGGGGTGTCGAGGCAGGAGACCACCACGGCGTGACGTTCCAGGTCCGTAGGCCGCAGGTCATTTCGGTGATGGACGGTCCAATCGAGATGGAGTTGCTTGGCAAGTGGAAACGCATGCCGAGTGGGACGACATTCTACGGGCGACTTGCTGTGAGTGATCGCGTCTATGGCCGATTCACCCATGCCCGTACTCGCGACGGGAAGAGCTTCCCTGTGTGCTTGGAACTCTTGTCTGAGTCCCTGGTGAAGGGGTTGGAAAGAAAGCCAGGAGATAACAGCCCTGCATCGGCGCGAGTCTTCACGACAGGGGATGTGCGCGCGGTAGGCGAGTTTGAATGACGCGGCGTGCGCGAGCTGCCGCATGAGGGAGTCGCGGACGGATGCATGTAACATCATCGGTTGTTCTGCTCGGGCTCGCACTGTTCTCAGGGAGTGCAACCGCGCAAGGAAACACAGCATCAATGGGGGGCGCGCGGCGCATTGAATTGAAGGCGGACGCGACTGGCGAGCTGGTTGCGATTGCTATCAGCCCCGGGCTCTCAACCGTAATTCTCTTCGACTCCGACTTGGTACATGAGGGAGTTGAGCTGGAAGAACGTAGCGTCTTCTCGAACGTGGATATCGGCCGCACAACGATGCGGCTGGTCCCCTCGGATAAGGTGACTCACGGAGAGAAGTTCCGTCTTTCGGTGAGGTTTCGTGATGGCGCAGCACCTACGGGCGTAGCTTTCGTGCTGACCGTTCATCCCGCGCGGCCTGACAGTCAGGTCGAGGTGTACCGAAATACTCGGACCGTGGAGTCGTACCAGCAGGAGGCGAGGGAGGCACGAGCCGAGACCATACGTTGCAAGGAGGATAATGCACGTCTGGTTGCGGATCATGGTGCCCCTGATGGATTGGCTGGGTTGCTCGCGACTGGAGGAATGGACGTGAGCGGGGTAGTTGGGAGGACGGTGACTGAGGCGACGACATTCGACCCAAAGAGCGCGCTTGAGCCGTTTAAGGTTCATAGCTACCGAGCGATGGGCAGAGGGGCTCTAGAAGTTTCGCTGCGGGGAACGCGCGCCGAACGTCCATGGGTGGCAAGCGGGGCCACGCTTCGCAGTCGCTCTGGAGTCGAGTTGAAGGTCCTCCGCATTTGGCAAGAGGCTCCGATCATCTCTGATGTTGCGACGCGAATTGTGGTTGAAGCCGAGTTGCCTTCAATCGCCGCCCAAGGTGACTTCTCCCTCAAGATGTGGGAGGCCACAGGGCCTCGCACGGTGACCATTAGCAACGTGAGGTTCCCCTGAGAGATTGTCGTGGCGTTGGCGTGACAGTGTAAGGTTTTGCCCGCTCGTCGATTACCCGGGTGCTTGTCAGACGCCAATGCCAGCATCTCCGCCGCTTGCCTGCCCATGAGGGAGGCGTGGGGGTGAAGAGTGCGTGCTGGCTTTTGGGTGGTTGGCGTCGCCTTGCTTTTCACGGGCTGCGCTGGGGTTGACTCGTCAAATCGCAGGGACACGTTCCATCAGCGCGCGGGGCTTCCCGGGGAGCGGTGGAGTGCTTCGGGCGAGGACTCTGCGCACGAACAAGAGGCCGAAGAGGCTGACGATTCGTCCAGGCTACCTCTCTACCGCCGCAGTCTGTTCCGGGAGTCTGTGTCAATTGGGGCAGGCCGGGGACAGCAGGATGCGTTTGCCGTCCTTCTTCAGAAAGCGGGACTCGAAGAGAGCGACGCGCGGCCCGTTTCGGGCAGCTCCCTCACCCCGACGCATGCCGCACGACTCCTCGGAACACTGCTGGGGAAGGATGTGACGCTGGGCCAGTTCCCGGCGCGACTCGCGGTGGGATTCATGCTGCGGGAAGTGCTGGCCACTGGCGAGGTGTCACGGGCCGAGGTGGCGCGCCGGGTGGAACGCTTCAATCACCTGGCGGTGCTCCGGCCTGACGGGCGCCTTGCGTGGGTGCGTACCGGGAGGACACAGCAACGGGTGGGGGATGTCGAGTGGAAGGACGGGGCCTTCCGCGCCCATGGCTTCGAATTGGGCCGCTTCTATGACGGGCGCACGGGCGTTTTCCGGCTGCTGAATGACGAACTGCGAGAGGAGAGCGGTTTCCCTTTGGCGGACGTCCATGATGATGCCGACGTCATCAGTCGCACGCTGGATGGGGCGGAAGAAGCCTTCGTCGGGCTCTCCCTCGCCGTGGGGAAGTTCTTCTCGACGTCGCCAGCGGACAACCTCGCGGCACTCCGGGAGATGCCCGCTGCTGTGGTGGCGTTGCTGGAGTCGTCCCCCGAGTACCTGGAGCGCTTCCGGCACATGACGCGGGGCGAGCAGGTGCAAGCCGTCTCCAAGCTGGTGACGAACCTCATCGCCACATGGGGGACGGTTTCAGCCGCGACGCGCACGTTGGAGGGGGCAGCCCTCGCCACAGCGGAAGTGCCAGTGCTCACGTTGTCCATCCAGGGCACTGCCGCAATGCGAATCGTGGCGGCGCCCGTGGGGCGTGCTGCTGCGGTGCTGAGCGGCGGACCTGGAGCCGCCATCATCCTTCAGCGTGCAGGGGAGGGGGGCGATTCGGGGGCGACACCACGCTCGGAGCCAAACGGCTTCAAAGCCTACTCGTCGTTCAAGTCCTTCAAGCGAGCGAAGGGACCTGCGGGACCAGGGAAGGAGTGGCATCACATCGTCGAGCAGACGGACGGGAACGTGGGGAGGTTCGGTCCGAAGGCGATCCACAACACCGAGAACCTGATTCCAGTTGAGGTTGCCATCCATCAGGAGATAAGCGCCCTTTACTCGTCCATTCGTCCCTACTCACAGGGAAAGACCGTGCGTGCCTGGCTAAGTTCACAGCCCTTTGAAAGACAGCGAGCATTCGGGCTGAAGATCCTTCGTGACTATGGGGTCGTTCCGTGAAGCAGGAGTCTTTGAGCGGGGCTTCGATTCAGGAGCTGAAGTCGATGTACGAGGAGGCTTCGAGTTCGCACGGGGAGGCGTCGGCTTCGGGCAACCATCGAGCGGCCAACGCCCAATACAAGCGGATTGCCGCTGCGTGGCGGGAGCTGAGGAAGAGGGGACGCGAAGGGAGGTCGGCTCTCACGGATTTGATCCGGAGTAGCAACCCGGCAGTGCGCGCATGGGCTGCGTCCCATGTCCTAGAGTTTGCCCCCGAACTGGCGGAAGCCGAACTGGAGCGCCTAGCGAGCGGCCCACCAAGCGTGACGAGGCTTGATGCGGAGGTGACGCTCTCCGAGTGGAGGGCTGGCAACCTCAAGTTCGACTGATCTGAAGCCTGAGCCCGATCTGAGGGGCGGCATCACTTAAGAAGTTGGTGCCGTACTCGGCTCGCCGTAACGCCGTAGTAACGCCACCCAGCGGCCAAAAACGAACGGGGTTGGACAGTTCGCACTGTCCAACCCCGCGTTTTTACATGTCCCCGACGGGATTCGAACCCGTGTTACCGGCTTGAAAGGCCAGCGTCCTGGGCCTCTAGACGACGGGGACGGCACACTTCACTGCAACACCATGAGTCGCGGGGGGATCGAACCCCCGACCCTCGGCTTAAAAGGCCGGTGCTCTACCAGCTGAGCTAGCGACTCGCACTATTCTTTTTTAAATTTTCTGCGCCGACACCCCGGGAGCCCCCCGAGGCAGGCGCTTCCTACCAGCACTTCGCGGCGCTTTCCACTGGCGAGCGCATGGGAACGTTCCTGACGTCCTCCGGTCTGTTCGTCCGCTTTCGGGTGAACGTCCCTTCGGGCCCATTTCCCTCCCCGTCACCCCCCGGCGATATACAGGTGCCATGTCCCAGGACGTACATCCCGACGAACCGGAGGCCGAGGACGACGCCGAGCGCGCCCCGTTCCGCCGGTACCTCACCCGGACAGGGGCCGAGCGGATGCACCGCGAGCTCGTCCACCTCCTCAACGAGGAGCGGCCCAAGGTCACCGCCGAGGTCTCCGCCGCCGCCGCCCAGGGGGACCGCTCCGAGAACGCCGAGTACATCTACGGGAAGAAGCGCCTGCGCGAAATCGACCGGCGCCTCCGCTTCCTCCAGAAGCGCCTCGACACCGCCACCATCGTCACGCCCTCGGAGCAGGGGGACCGCTCCCGCATCTACTTCGGCGCCACCGTGTCCCTGGAGGACGAGGACGGCGCCGTGAGCACCTATCAAATCGTCGGTTCGGACGAGATCGACGCGTCCGGGGGCCGCATCAGCGTGGAGTCCCCCATGGGCCGGGCGCTCCTCCGCAAGGCCGTGGGGGACTCGGTCGAGGTGCGGCGGCCGCGCGGCGAGATTGAACTCACGGTGATGGACATCCGCTACGAATAGGGGAACGCCATGCCTCGGATACAGCCCGTCAACCCTCGCTATCGCCGCATCTACCATGCGCTGCGTGGACCCGACCTGGCCGTCTCCGAGGACGTGGGGATGACGCTCGAGGACCTGGGGCTCGCCACGACGGGCACGTCCCGCGGGGACCTCGTCTTCGGCACCTACAGCCCCGAGGGACTGGAGCGCGCCCTGCGGGCCTACGGCCTGTTCCAGCGCGTCGAGGAGCGGGTGGGGCCCCTGGAGCTCCGCGTGCTCACCGCGGACCCGTTCCAGCCCCGCATCATCCTCTGGAGCCGCCGCTTCTATGCGCCCGTGGCGGACCTGGAGCTGCGCCGCACCACGGGGGCCGAAGTCGGGCTCGGGGACGCGCTCGCGGCGACGCCCCTGCTGTACCTGGACTCGCTGCTGCTCCAGCACCCGGGCCGCTCCTTCGACTGGAACCGCCCGCCGCTCCCCGGACAGAGCCACCCCGGGCTCAAGCTCGCGGGGCACATCCTGGACGTGCTCCTCCTCATGGCCCGGCGCATCGGCGCCGAGGCGCTGGCGCTCACGCCGTCCTCCTTCGCCGCCGCGTGCGTCTACGACCGCCGCTTCCTCTTCGTGGATGGGGCCGCCCAGGGCCGCTTCCTCGCGCTTCGTCAGGCGGGGCAGCACCTCCCGCGGTGGCTGCACGCCTGGGCCGTGGAGCTGCGGTGCATGCGCGACGACGCCGGCCAGGTGGCCGCCTTCCAGTCCACGCCCATGTTGTCGCCCCTGACGTCCCGGCTGGGCCAGCACTTCGACGCGAATGCGTGGGACGACGCGCTCCAACTGGAGGCCCGTCGGCCGATTTCGCTCGACGAGGAGACGCTCCAGCGCCGCTTCCCCTGGGACCGGATGCCTCCGGGGCCACCGCCCGAGCGCGTGGCGGAGCTGCTCGGGTATGATCCGCTGTCGCCTGTCGTGGCGCACTGAACGAACGCGCGCTCGTGCTACAGGGTTGATCCACGTCGGCCCGGCGAAAGTCACGCGGAACTCCGCTGACATTTCACCAGGCTGGGGCGTGGGGTATCGGACAGCGGCCCGTCTCCGCGACAAGCAGGCTGTTTCCCCCTGTGGCGGTGCCTATAGTGGTCAGGAGAAGCGCCGTCGCACGGTCCCACGCGGTCGCACCCGAACCTTCAGGTCGCGCAACGCACGATGCGTAAGAACTTCATTCTCGACACCAACGTCCTGCTTCACGATCCCCGCAGCATCTACGGGTTCAAAGACAACAACGTCGTCATCCCCATCTACGTCATCGAGGAGATCGATCAGTTCAAGCGCGACCTCTCCGAGCTGGGGCGCAACGCGCGTCTGGTGGCGCGCTACCTGGACTCGTTCCGGGCGGAGGGCTCGCTGAAGGAGGGCGTCCCCCTGCCGCACGGGGGCATGCTCCGGGTGAGCTTCACCGACCGCGCGCTGCCGTCGTCCATGGCGGACGGCAACCTGATGGACAACCGCATCCTCGGGGTAGCCCTGGACCTGATGGCGGCGGAGCCTGACACCCAGGCCGTCTTCATCACCAAGGACACGAACCTCCGCATCCGCGCGGACGCGCTGGGCCTCATCGCCGAGGACTACGACACCGAGCGCGTCGAAATCACCGAGCTGTACACGGGCTTCGCCGAGCGGCTCGTGTCCAAGGACCTGGTGGACCAGATGTACCGCCAGGGCGCCGAGGTGGAGCTCCCGGACGCCGAGTCCGTGTTCGCCAACCAGGTCGTCCTGCTCAAGGACGAGACGAACCCGTCCCACACCGCCATGGGCCGCTTCAACGGGTCCAAGGGCCGGCTGGTGCCGCTGGTGCGGCACATCAAGGATGGGACGTGGGGCGTGCGCCCGCGCAACATGGAGCAGGCCTTCTGCCTGGACCTGCTGCTCAACGACGACATCAAGCTGGTCACCATCGTCGGCAAGGCGGGCACGGGCAAGACGCTGCTCGCCATCGCCGCGGGCCTGCAGAAGGTGACGGAGGAGGGGCTCTACCAGAAGCTGCTCGTCAGCCGCCCCATCTTCCCGCTGGGCCGGGACATCGGGTACCTGCCCGGCAGCGTCGAGGAGAAGCTGAATCCCTGGATGCAGCCCATCTTCGACAACGTGGAGTTCCTGATGAACCTCAGCCGCGCGGACAAGAAGGCCGGGCGCGGCTACCACGAGCTGTTGGATTTGGGGCTGATGGAGATCGAGCCGCTGACGTACATCCGCGGCCGCAGCCTGCCCAACCAGTTCATCATCGTGGACGAGGCGCAGAACCTCACCCCCCACGAGGTGAAGACCATCATCACCCGCGTGGGCGACAACACGAAGATCATCCTCACGGGAGACCCGTTCCAGATCGACAACCCGTACGTGGACGCGACCAACAACGGCCTGGTCCACGTGGTCAACCGCTTCAAGAGCGAGAAGATCGCGGCGCACATCACCATGTCCAAGGGTGAGCGCAGCGCCCTGGCCGAGCTCGCCGCCAACCTGCTGTAGCGCCGGTACGTGCCATGACGAAGGAAGACGCTGGAAGCCCCCCCGCCGCCGAAGGGGAGAAGAAGCCCCTCATCGAGTACCCCTCCGTCTACACCTTCAAGGTGATGGGCGCGAAGGATGCCGGCTTCGCGGAGCATGTCCGCGAGCTGTTCAAGCGGCTGATGGGCACGGACATCTCGCCGGACTCCATCAGCGAGCAACCCAGTAGCAAGGGCAAGTACGTGTCCTTGAGCGTGTCGGTGTACCTGCTGTCCGAGGAGCACCGCCGCTCCATCTATGACGCGCTCCACAAGGACGAGCGCGTCATCTACTACCTCTGACGGCCAGGCCCTCCCGCCGGACCCGGTCGCATTCGGGCCCGGCGGTGGCTGGAAGTCTCCAAACGGGGCGGGTATATGTGGGGCCATGAGCCCCCCCGAGCCCTTCCCGCTGTATCACCCCGCGGACGTCCGGCGCGCCTTCAGCTCGGATGATGCAACGCGGCGCTTCGCCAAGGTGGCCCAGCTGGAGCCCGGCTCGCGCGTGCTGGTGCTCGGCTGTGGCCCCGACGGAAACGCCGCGGTGTTGTTGGCCCAGGAGCTGGGCTGTTCGGTGGTGGCCGCCGATACGGACGAGGCGCTCCTCGGCCCGGTCCGCGAGCGCGTCCGGGTGAAGGGCCTGGCGGACCAGATTGAAGTGCAGCGGGTGTCACTCGACGCGCTGGGCAGCCTGCCGGAGGGCGCGTTCCACGGCATCCTCATCCAGGGCCGGGTCCTGTACCCGCTGAAGGCCACGCTGGCGAACCTGCGCGGCCTGCTGGCGAAGCGCGGCCGGCTGGGTTTCACGTTCCCCGCCCGGGTGGGGCGCTTCGCGCCGAAGGCCACGTTGGACTTCTGGGAGCGCCGTGTCTCCGGCCCCATGCTGCTGCCGCGCGAGCTGCTGCAGGTGGTGGAGGGCGCCGGCTACGAGCCCGAGTCCGCGGAGACGCTCCACGACACGGAGCTGGACGCGCACTACCGGGACATCGAGGCGTTCCTGGCGGCCATTCCGGGCACGCAGCCCGCGGCGCTGCGCGAAGAGGTGGCGCTGCACCGCGAGAGCAACGGGAAGGCCAGCGTCAGCTACGCCTTCGTCGTGGGCCGCCGCAAGGAGCAGGGGGAGAAGCCCCCCGCGTCCCGAGACCGCGGCTAGCCGCGGCCCGCGGGGTGGTCCTCAGTTCATCGCGCCGGTGAAGTCGACCAGCTCGACGGACTCGGGGGCCACGGACAGGGAGACCTGCTCGCGGTAGCCGGCCGCGTCGCCGCCCACCTGGAAGGGCATGGGGTTGGCGAAGCGGATGGTGACCTCGCGGGCGTGGAAGTCCATGAGGCCTTCCGGGAACCAGCGGCCATTCCACAGCCGGGGCAGGTGGGTCAGCACCTGCGTGGGCGTCACCTGGCCCAGGCGCAGCTGCATGAAGCCCCGGCGCTGCCCGGCGAAGGGGAACATCCGGAAGCCGTAACCGTAGAAGGGCATGGTGCCCGCCGCCGCCATCATCAGCCGGCCGCGGAACAGCGTGGCACCCGGGGCGACGGGCTCACCCACCGCGTTGCCATCCGGCCCCAGGCGGTAGGCCTCCGAGGCGCCATTGGTGACCTCACACTCCACCCAGTGGGAGTGGGTGAGGTAGTGCGGCACCGTCTTGCAGGCCACCGCGGAGAAGTAGCCGCCGCTGCCGCTGAGCACGCTCTTGAAGAGGCCCTTGCCCAGGTTCTCCTTCACCCAGATGTAGTCGTTGAGCACCTTGCCATCCACGCCCAGCCCGGCGAAGGGCGCGCGCTGCCCGTCCACCATCAGCAGGTCCATGGGGCGGTACCCGGGCACTTCACCGGTGCGGGCGCGCAGCACGTCATTGAGGATGCCGTCGCCGCGGGTCCCAGAGGCGTTGACGTACGCGGCCAGGCCGTTGCCGGTGCCCAGCTTGAGGATGCCGAAGCGGGGCGCCGTCTTGCCCGCGAAGCGGCCGCGCGGGCCAATCTGGTGGAGGGCCTCGTTCACGAAGCCCATGAAGGTGCCGTCACCGCCGCCCGTGAAGACCATGGGGTAGCCGCGCTCCAGCACCGTCTGGATGATGCGCCGGGCGTCCAGCGGCGAGCGGGAGAGGAACAGGTCCTGCTCCGGCACCACGTGGGACAGCGACTTCACCACCCGCGCGTCCACCTTCCGGGCGTTGGCGTTCAGCAGGACCGCGACCTTGTGCTCGGCGGCAACTTCCGATGTGGGAGCACGTCGGAGATCGGGAGAGCGGAGAGGTTGGACCAGCATGAGGGCGGCTCCGGAAGTGGGCGCCGGTGGGGGACCGGGCGGCGACACGGAGGGACAGTGCACAATCCTCGCCAAGTCTTGACGCGAAGCGTTAGCAGGCGAGCAGGCATGGAGTTTCAAGGGGTTGAATCGTTCCCTGCTGTCCAGTGGCTTGCCCGGTTGCTACCGCGGGGTGACGGAGGTGTAGAGCGCGTTACGCACCCGTGGCGGCCAGGTGGCGCGGCTGTGACGCAGCGCGCGGCCTTCTGCGCACTGCGCTACGCAGCCGGCGGCACCACCTTCAGAGGTGCGGGCCGTTTCCCCTCCCTGTTTGACAGCCTGGGGTGGGTGGTTACGTTGGGCGTACATCAGAAGTTTCCAAGAAAAACGCAGTCTTTTCCGGAGGATACGAACCGTGGGCAAGATTATCGGGATCGACCTGGGCACCACGAACAGCGTGGTGGCGATCATGGAGGGTCGCGAGCCCAAGGTGATCGTCAACGAGGAAGGCAGCCGCATCACGCCCTCGGTGGTTGCGTTCACGAAGGACGGGGAGCGCCTGGTCGGCCAGGTGGCGAAGCGCCAGTCCATCACCAACCCGGAACGCACCATCTACTCGGCCAAGCGCTTCATGGGCCGCCGGCACGACGAGATCGCCGAGGAGGCCACGCTGGTCCCCTACAAGGTGGCCCGGGGCCCCAACGGCGACGCGCGCGTGGACATCGACGGCAAGCAGTACAGCGCGCCGGAGATCAGCGCGCAGGTGCTGCTGAAGCTGAAGCGCGCCGCGGAGAACTACCTGGGTGAGAAGGTGACGGAGGCGGTCATCACCGTCCCGGCGTACTTCAACGACGCCCAGCGCCAGGCCACCAAGGACGCGGGGGAGATCGCCGGCCTCACGGTGCGCCGCATCGTGAACGAGCCGACCGCCGCCGCGCTCGCGTATGGCATGGACAAGAAGAAGGACGAGAAGATCGCCGTCTATGACTTCGGCGGCGGCACCTTCGACGTGTCCATCCTGGAGGTGGGCGAGAACGTGGTCGACGTGCTCGCGACCAACGGTGACACGCACCTGGGCGGCGACAACATCGACCTGCGGATCATGGACTGGCTGATCGCCGAGTTCAAGAAGGACACCGGGCTCGACGTCAGCAAGGACAAGATGGTGCTCCAGCGCCTGAAGGAGGCGGCGGAGAAGGCGAAGATCGAGCTGTCCAGCGCGATGGAGACGGACGTCAACCTGCCGTTCCTCACGGCGGACGCGACGGGCCCCAAGCACCTCAACGTCAAGCTGACGCGCGCCAAGTTCGAGGCGATGATCGACGACCTTGTCGAGCGCTCCCTGGAGCCGTGCCGCAAGTGTCTGAAGGACGCCGGCGTGGACCCCAAGGACCTCAACGAGATCGTCCTCGTGGGCGGCACCACGCGCATCCCGAAGGTGCAGGAGGCCGTGAAGCGCCTGTTCGGCAAGGAGCCGAACCGCTCGGTGAACCCGGACGAGGTCGTGGCCGTGGGCGCCGCGGTGCAGGCCGGCGTGCTCTCCGGCGAGGTGAAGGACATCCTCCTGCTGGACGTGACGCCGCTGAGCCTGGGCGTGGAGACGCTGGGCGGGGTGATGACCAAGCTCATCGAGCGCAACACCACCATCCCCACGCGCAAGTCGGAGACCTTCTCCACGGCCGCGGACGGCCAGACGCAGGTGGAGATCCACGTCCTCCAGGGCGAGCGTGAGATGGCGGGCGACAACCGCAGCCTCGGCCGCTTCCACCTGACGGGCATGCCCCCCGCGCCGCGCGGCGTGCCGCAGATCGAGGTGACGTTCGACATCGACGCGAACGGCATCCTCAACGTCAGCGCCAAGGACAAGGCCACGGGCAAGGAGCAGAAGGTCACCATCACCCACTCGTCCGGTCTCGCGAAGGACGAGGTCGAGAAGATGGTCGCCGACGCCCGCACCAACGAGGCGGCCGACAAGGGCCGCCGCGAGCTGGTGGAGATGAAGAACCAGGCGGAGAGCCAGTCCTACGCGGCCGAGAAGCTGCTGAAGGAGAACAAGGACAAGCTGTCCGCGGACACGGCGAAGGCGCTCGAGGAGGCGGTGGCCGGGCTCAACGGCGTGCGCGAGGGCCAGGACAAGGACGCCATCAAGACGGCGCTCGATGCGCTCCAGGCCGCCAGCTACAAGGCCGCCGAGGAGATGTACCGCGCCACGGGCGGCGCGCCGGGCGCCGAGGGTGCTCCTGGCGCTCCGGGCGCGGGTCCTTCCGCAGCGCCGGGCTCGCAGGCCAGCGCGAAGAAGGACGACGTGGTGGACGCCGAGTTCCGGCAGTCGTAGCTCCGCCGCGGTGATCCGCTGAAGTGAGCAGAGGGTCGGTTCCCACGCGTTGGGGCCGGCCCTTCTGCGTTGCGGGGCAGGGCGGGTTCCAAACGGGAGGACGGCCGTACGGGAAGTGGGACGCCTGGGGGCTCCAAGCGGTTGATGGGACTGGGGGCGGGGTGGCGACGGCGGTGCATGGGCTGGCGCGGCCTTCCTCTTGTGAAAGGGCGCTGCGTGTCCCGAATCCTGTCGTCGCCATCGTCGCTCCACCCCGGCGCTGCCTCCACCGAGGGGCTGGCTTCATCCCCGCCGGCTCCGCCTCCCACCCGCACGGCGCAGTGCCGACCTGCTTCGGCCGTGGGAGGCTCGACGGTGGAGCCCTATCGGGGGCCCGCGTTGCCTCCACCGCCCGCCGTGTCCGTGCCGGGGCCTCGCACAGGGCCTCGGACGGGGGCGGACAACCGGTTCGACTTCGCCGTAGGCGGCGCATTTCCTCCCAAGCCCACGGGCAATCTGATGGAGCAGGTGCGGCAGGGGGCCCTGACGGCGGCGCAATCCGAGGCCGCCGCGTACAGCCAGTTGCTGGGGGACCGCGCCGCGGTGGATGCCTATGCGCGTCTCCACCTGGATCGCCTGAAGCCCAGCCCTCCCATCCAGGGCGCGCCCACCTCGCTGACGGACTACACCAGCAGCATTCCCGGCGTCGCCCCGGCGCAGGCGTATGCGTACTTCGTCCGCCACCCCGCGGCGGTGTTCGAGGCCGCCGGCATCCGCGTCCGCCCGGCGACCCAGTCGCTGGTGGATGGGGCGAAGCTGTTCCTGGAGGAGAAGGGGCTGCCGCCCGTGTGGGCGCCCATCACGGTGCGCCTGGAGCCCGGCGCGAACACCCTGCACATCACCACCCTGGACGGTCACCCGCTGCGGGGCACGAACCGCTTCGTCTTCGAGGGCGACGGGGAAGGGGGGACCCAGGTGCGTCAGTACTCCGCCTTCCAGGGCAGCTCCCCCGCGACCACGGTGGGCATGGCCTTGATGGACCCCATCGAGCGGCAGCACGACATCTGGCGCGGCGTCCATGCGCATCTGCATGACGTTCTGAGGTCCCGCTGACATGGGGACGGCGCTTCGGACGACGCCCCCCGGGCATGACGTGATTCTCTATGACGGGCACTGTCGCCTGTGCGGCGGGGCAGCGCGGCAGCTCCAGCGGTTGCTGGGGAAGACAGGCACGCGCCTGCGCTCGTTTCGGGAGGACGGCGTGCTGGCGGACTTCCCCGGTGTCACGGAGGACCGCTGCGAGCGGGCCCTGCAGCTCGTCCTGGCGGACGGGCGGGTGGTGGAGGGGCTGGAGGCCATCGTCGTGGCGTTGGGCCGGCGGCCCCTGGGGGCGCTGCTCCGGGTGTACTACCTCCCGGGCCTGCGGCAGCTCCTGGACGCGCTCTATCGCCTCGTCGCCCGCTACCGCTTTCGCCTCGCCGGACGTCGGTGTCCGGACGGCCACTGCGCGGTCCACTTCAAATAAGACGAGGGCGGCGGATAGCATGGCCGCTCCCCGCAACCCTGGGACTGTTCGTGCAAGCTCCGCCGTCCACCTACGTCCAGGCCGCCCGGGCCTTCCGTCACTTCTTTGGCGAGCTCCGGGAGGCCTATCTGGAGCGCGAGACGCTCTTCACCCAGCTCGAGCTGGCGCTCCTGGGGCGCGAGCATGTCCTGGTCGTGGGGCCTCCCGGGACGGCCAAGAGCGCCATCGCCAGCGCCGTGCTCGGGCGCATCATCGACGAGCGCAACGGGCTGCCCTCGCTGTTCTCCAAGCAGCTCGCCGAGTCCACTGTGCAGACGGACCTCATCGGCCCGGTGGACTTCAAGGTCCTCACGGAGACGGGGCGCACCGAGTACCTCACCGACGAGGGGATGCTCGGCTCCGAGCACGCCTTCCTGGACGAGGTGTTCGACGGCCGGGACATGCTGCTGCGCTCCATCCTCAACGTGCTGTACGAGCGCGAGCTGAAGCACGGGCGGCGTGTGACGTCCGGGCGCACCGAGTGCGTCGTGATGACGAGCAACCGCTACCTCTCCGAGGTGCTGGCGCGCTCGCCGGAGTTGTTGCTGGCCTTCGCGGACCGGTTGAGCTTCATCTGCTTCGTGCCCAAGTCCTTCGCCCGGCGGGAGAGCCGGGCGGCCATGCTGCACCGCTACTCACATGGCGCCCGGCCTGACCTGCGCGCGCAGCTGTCGTTGCAGCAGGTGGACCTGCTCCAGGACGCGGTGACGAAGGTGGTGGTGCCCAGCCACGTCATGGAGGGCGTGGAGCTGCTGGCGGACGCGCTGGAGCGCGCCCTGGCGCTGCAGGTGTCGAAGCTGCCGGACTACGTGCCGACGAAGTACTTCTCGCAGCGCTCCGTGGTGAAGGCGCTCTGGGCCCTGAAGGCCGCCGTGGTGCGCGACCAGATCTACCGGCGGCCGGAGCGGACGCTGGAGGCCACCGTCGAGGACCTGGATTCGCTGCGCTGGTTCTTCCTCCTCGGCGGGCCCTCCGCGGGGGAGACGGAGGCCCTGCTCAAGTCCGTGGTGGACCCTCGCGAGCGGGCGCAGCTCGAAATCGTCCGGTTGGAGCAGCGCGCCTTCGACGAGTCCCTCGCCAAGGTTCGGCAGGACCTCGGCGGCGGGGTGGAGCGTGAGGCCCATGCCCTGATTTCCTCCGACGAGCTGAGCGCGGTGGACTCGCTGGGCCGCAACTGGCAGCCCTCGCTCGTCTCGGCCACGGCGAAGTCCCTGCTGGCCAAGCTGGTACCCGGGCCCCGGCATGCCCAGAACCGCGCGCCGTTGGTGTCCGCGGCGCGGTCGCTGGTGTCCGCGCAGGAGCAGCGGTTGGCGCGGGGCATGGCGGGCCATGGGGAGGGGCGGGGAGGGCTTGCGCTGCTGTCCTCCTTCAGCGAGGTCCTGGCGCTCTGCCAGGGCGTCCCCGAGCTGCGGCCCGGCTTCGGGCACCTGTGCGAGGCCACCGCCCGGTTCCTGGAGGGCGCGCAGGAGATGATTGCCCTCTCCGCGGAGAGCGTGGACTTCGAGGACGGGCTCAAGCTGGAGGGCCTGGTCGGGCTGGCGGACAACCTGGAAGAGGAGCTGTCGCAGGCGGTGGAGCTGGGGAGCCGGCTCGCGGAAGGGGCTCCCGCGTCGCTGGAGCGCCTCCGGGCGTCGGAGGTGCGCGTGCGAGGCCGCGTCGTGACGGCGCTGCGCCGGCGCGCGATGGTCGCGTTCCAAGGGAACGTGGCGCGGGGCCGCAAGGATCCGCTGGAGGCGTTGTCGGTGGACTCGCGCCGCTTGTCCCAGTTGGAGAGCTCGCTGGCCGCCCTGGACTCTTCGCAGCAGGGGCTCAAGCAGGAGCTGCTGCTGCCCCTGGGCATCGCGTACGCCCGCGACGTGCTGACCTCCACGCCCTTCGAGCGCATCGAGCAGTACGGGCGCGCGGTGCAGTCCGTCGCGGAGAACCTCCGGCGCGAGGGGGTCTCCGTGGAGACCGTGTTCACCGAGTGCCGTGACGTCATCGAATCCCGGCTGAGTGAGCATGCCCGCCGCCTCACGCGCGACGTGGGCAGCACGCCCCCTGTCACCACGTCGGTCCTCAACGGCGATGCCTACGTCTTCTACCGGGGCGAGTTCGGCGCGAACGCACCGGATGGCGAGCTGGCCGCGCTCCTCGGGTTGGATGGGCAGTTGGCGCCGGGCCGGGGGGCCTCCGTCCCAGGGTTCCTCTCCGAGGCCGTGCGCGTGGCGGTGGCCCAAGTGGAGCTGGCCTTCGTCCAGACCCGCGTGAAGTTCCTGCGCAGCTGGTTGACCCAACTGCTCACGTCCCTGCCGCCACCCGAGTCGCTGACGGAGCGGGCCGACGCCGAGCGCACCGTGGACCGGCTGGTGCGCAGCCGCTTCCCGATGCTCACGCTGAAGGAAGGCGAGCTCGTGCGGCTCCGCGGCGTTCTCTCGTTGCTGGGGAGCATGCCGGGAGACCTGGGGGAGGGGGCCCGGCGGCTCGAGCAGCAGCTGCGGGGCATCGATGAGGACTTCGGGCGCTTCAGCCGGCAGGTGCTGGAGCGGCGGGCCGCGCCATGACGTGCGCGCGTGGGATGTCGCCCGGTGAGCCGGAACGGAGGCGCTGAGCGTGCTGGCGCGGCGGCTCTCGGACCTGCGGAAGCGCCTGGACGTGCTCCAGCACCCCGCGCCTGCTCGAAGCGGGTGGCGGTCCTGGACGCTGCTGGGACGCCGTGCGCGCGGCCCGGAGGACCTCGCGCTGCCGGTGCTCTCCGCGTTGGACAGGGACCTGGACCGGGTGGGCGTCCACACGTCCGCGGACGCGTTGCTCCTCAAGGATTTGGGCCTCCGGAAGGGACGGGCGGGCGTGCTGGCGCGGGGCCTGTTGGAGCGGGCTCACCGGGCGCTGGAAGAGACCGAGGCGTGCGTGGCGTCCGTGGAGCGGGCGTGGCGGGCGGGAGCGCCGCTGCCGGGGGCGCACACGGTGCTGGAGAAGGCCTTCATCCAGTTGTCGCGCGTGGTGAAGGTGGCGGACCTGTTCTCCCGGCCTCCATCGGCACCGGAGGATGATGAGGACGCCCTCGAAATCTACGTGCGCCCGGAGGCGCCGCGCGCTCGTCAGGCCCCCACCAGCGCGCGCCTGGCCTCCGCCGAGTTCTTCGCGGGGCGTGCCCAGGCGAACGTCACGGACGTCCTGCAGAAGCGCAGGGACCTGGACCTGGCGCACGAGCTGTTGATTCGCCTGGGCGCGGACCATGACCGTGAACGGGGCATGGCCTTGCGGCGCAAGGTGGCGGAGGCCCGGGAGCGGGTGCGCGCCGTCCCCGCGGTGCGCTCCATGGACGAGCTGCTCCGGCACGTGCGGCACTCGGCCCGGCGAGAGCCCCAGGTGGCCTACCGCTCCCTGAAGGGGCTGTATGAGCGGGCGTTGGAGGCGGGAGACGCGGTCCTGGCGGACGCGGCCCGAGCCGCCCTGACGCCGTTGCTCCCGGCGCCCACGCACTTGTCGGCGTTGATGGAGCGGGCGGAAATCGATGGGTTGTCGCACTGGTTCGGTGAGGCGCCCGCGCCCCATGACGCGCCTCCTCCAGAGCTGCGTCCCGACGAGCTGCTGACGGACCTGGCCTTCTCGCTGCGGCCCGAGCAGCTCTCCACGTTCGAGCTGGCCGCTGGCTGCGCCCGGTACTTCGACGTGGAGGACGCGCTGTCCGAGGAAGTCGTCCTGGCGGACACCCGCACGGCCCGGGCGGTGCCTCGCCGCGTGCCGTATCCGACGCAGACGATGACGTACGAAACGACGGGCAGTCTCCATGAGGTCCACAACTTCGTCCTGACCGACCCGCGGATGCTGCTGCGCGACCTGGCGGCGAGCCATCAGCTGGTGCGCGCCTATCTCGACGACGAACCGCCGCAGCGGCCCCGGAAGGTGAAGCGCACCGCGGTGCGCGTGTACGTCTGTGACGCGTCCGGCTCCATGCACGGCGCGCGGGCCCGCTTCCGCGATGCCATCGTCATCGCCGAGCTCAACAACCTGCGCGTCAAGGCCCGCCGGGGCGAGGTGTTCGACCCGCTGTACTTCAGCTTCTTCAACGACGTGCCCACCGAGCTGTCGCGGGTGGACTCGGCGCTGGAGGCCACGCGTCAGTTGGAGAAGCTGTTCCGCGATTCGCCGGCGGAGGGGCAGACGGACATCACGCTCGCGCTGATGTCCGCCTTCGACTCCATCCGCGCCGCGCAGGGCAGGGACCCGTACCTCGCTCGCGCCACCGTGGTGCTCATCACCGACGGTGAGGACCGCGTGGACCTGGACCTCATCCGCCGCACCCGCGCGCCCATGGACGCGCTGGACATCGCGTTGAGCTTCATCTCCCTGGGCGAGGAGAACCCCGACCTGCGCGTCCTCGTCCGCGAGCAGCGGGCCGCGGGGGGGCGCGCCTTCTATCACCACCTGTCCGACGAGGAGATTCTCTGGGCGCGCACCGAGTTCGACACGCCGTGGCGCACGCTGCTGCCTCGGGACGTGCCCGCGTCTGGAGACGCGCTCGAGCAGCTCGCGCCCCACCTGGAGGCGCTGGAGGCGGTGGCCGCGGGCCTGGCCGCTCCCGAGCCCGTGGCGGTGGACGCCTCGTTCGACGCGCTCTTCCCCGAGCAACCCGAGCGCCTGGCCGCGACCGAAGCCCCGGGGCGAGACGCCGTGAACCGCGTGGCGGACATCCTGGGGGCCCTGGTCGAGGCGGCCTCGCTGGCGCCCGCGGACCGGCGCGCGGCGGAGAGCCTCCTGCTGCTCCAGCACCTGCTGGGCGTGTACGGGATGACCCCGGCCCGGTACCTGTCGGCCCTGGCCGCCGGTGGACAGGCCACGCACGATGCGCTCAATCGCGTGCGGTTGTTGTGCCGCCCCTTCGGGTAGGCTGCGGCCCGCGCCATGTTCTTCGGCCTGTTCGGAAAACGGAAGAAGGAGCCGTCGCGTCCAGCGGACCCGCTGGCCGCTTTCGACCAGCTCATCGGCACCCTGGACCGGCAGGCGGCCGAGGTCCGCAAGTCCGCGGCCACGCTGCTGGCCCTCAAGGCGGATTTGACGCGCGCGCGGGAGCGCTACGCCCGGCGGTTGGAGGAGCTGACCGCCCGGCGCGCCACCGCGAAGGCGCGGGACGACGTGCGCGCCGTGCGCGTGCTGGAGAAGGACCAGGCCGAGGCGGAGGACCTGCTCGCCTCCACCCGTGACGCCTTGGAGCGCGCGGAGGCGGATGGGCGGCTGCTGCTGGAGGCCGCGGGGGAGCTGGGAGACCGGGTGGCGGAGCTGCGCCGCGAGCGGGAGAGCGCCTCCGCGCGGCTCACCGCGGGCGGCATCGTCACCCAGGCCCTGCGCGAGCGCGTGGCCCGGTTCGACCAGGCGCTGGTGGTGGACGCCGCGCGGGACGAGGTCGAGCGTGCCCACGCCCTGGCGGACATCTACCGCGAGGAGCGGAAGGAGCAGGGCGACTGAGCGGGGCTCAGGTGCGGCGCGCCGTCTGGTGCAACTCCAGGACGATGTTGCCGCCCTTGAAGAGCCGCACCGCGCCCGACGTCTGGCTCACCACCAGGGCGATGCAACCCGTGGTGGACGTCATGCCCGCGGCGGCCGCGTGGCGCGCGCCCAGGCCGAGCGGAATCTTCACCGCCTCGTCCGCCGCGGACAGGTAGCGGCCCGCGGCCAGGACGACGCCGTCCTCGCGAATGACGAAGGCCCCGTCGAGCACGGAGAAGTTCTTGATGGCCTCCCGAATCTTCGGGTCGAGCACGTTCCGCTCCGACTCCGACAGGCCCTGGAACGGGTTGATGGTCATCTGCCGGCTCTTCTCGAGCACGGTGTTGTGGGCACCGATGGTGATGATGGTGCCAATGGGGTGGCCCTCGAAGCCCTCCTGGCCAATCTGCAGCGCGAGCTGGATGAGCGCGTCCACCACCTGGGAGTTGAACTCGTCGCCCAGCTTCACGCCTTCAATGGCGAGCCGGTCATCGAGCGAGCCGCCGATGCGCATCTGCATGAGCGTGTCCGGCGCGCGGCCCACCTTGCCCGTCATGCACAGCACGAGGTCGCCTTCCTTGAAGGCGCCCTGGGACAGCGCGGACACGAGCGCCACCTTCACCCGCTCGGTGCGCGAGTAGTCGTAGGCGGGGATGACGAGCGCGCGCACCTTCTTGGCGTGGTGCTCCTCCGCCAGCTTGGGCATCGTGACGGCGTAGACGAGCTTCTTGCGAGCGGGCCGGCCGCGAAACTCCTCGGCGGGAATGGGCGTGTCGCAGATATAAAGGAAGTGGTCGACTTCGTTCTTCCCGGCCAGCGAGAGGGCCGAGCGAAGAAATTCCCGGTCGAACTTCGTGTTCTCGGTCAAACGCCCCTCCCTTCACCCTGGGTCGTACCCGGGTCAGCTTGACACCGAAGCCCGGCTGAATAAAGCTTTCGGGCCCTTTTTTTGGGGTGCAGGGCCCCAAACCCTCGCTGGACTGGAGCGAAGGCTGTGAACCAGAAAGATCTCAAGCGTTACAAGAAGATGCTCGAGGACAGCAAGACGAGCCTGCTCGAGAGCGCCAAGAAGACCCTGGTGGAGGAGTCCAGTTTCGACACGGACGACCTTCCCGACGAGATCGACCTGGCGTCTTCCGAGTACGCGCAGTCGATGGTCTTCCGCCTGCGGGACCGTGAGAAGTTCCTGTTGCAGAAGATCGAGAAGGCGCTGGTCCGCATCGAGGACGGCACGTTCGGCATCTGCGAGCGGTGCGAAGAAGACATCTCGCCCAAGCGCCTGGAGGCGCGCCCGGTGACGACGCTCTGCATCCGCTGCAAGGAAGAGCAGGAGAAGAAGGAGAAGTCCTACGGCTGAGCGCCGAGGGCTTCGGGGCCGCGCGGAGGAGCTCCTCCGTGCGGCCCTTCGCGTTTTCAGGCCGCCGGCGCCTGGATTTCCACGCGCAGCAGCTGCCGGCCGATGAGGAAGTGGTCGCCGTTGTCCACGAAGGTGGGGCCCGACAGGCGCATGAAGGTGCCGTTGGACGAGCCCACGTCGCGGACCTGGAGCCGGTCCTGCTTCACCTGCAGCACGGCGTGACGTCCGGAGACGAAGCCGTCGGTGGGGAAGGTGAGGTCGCCCTGCTCGCGGCCGAGGAGGTTGTCGCCCTCGCGCAGGGGATAGGCGCCGCCGCGCAGGCCGCCCTCCAGCAACTGCACCAGCCGCAGGCGGTAGCCGGGATCCGGCGAGCCCCAGACCTGCGTGCCCCCGGGGCCGGTGGCCGCGGCGGGAATGGGCTCCAGGACGAGCCGCTGCCGTCCCAGGCGCAGCTCGCCGCCGGGGGGCAGCTCCCGCTCCTGGCGCAGGCGGACGAAGACGCCGTTGGCGCCGCCCACGTCTTCAACGGCCAGCCGGACGCCGGAGAAGAAGAAGCGCACCTGGAGCGGCATGATGAAGGGGTCGTCCGAGAGCGCGATGTCCCCCTGCTGGCCGCAGGTGAGGGTGTCGCGCTGCATGCGGACGATGGATTCCGGACCGCCGTCCGCACGGACCACGCGGATGGAGACCTGCGGGCGCGCGGCGACGCTGGCGACGGCCATCACCATCGTTCCGGAGCGCAGCGGCGACCCGCAGGCCCGGCAGACGGAGGCGTCCCGGGGGTTTTCGGTATCACAGCGAGGGCAGTATTCCATCGCGTCCATGGAGGGCTAGGGGTTGTACCAGGGCCGGAGCCCGGTTGCTCGCCTTGCGTTGCTCGCGGCTTGCTCCCTACCCGAGCGGCGTGATGAAGTCGGAGACCCACCCCCTTGGGGAACGCTTCCTTGCACTGCCCCTCCTGCGGCGCTGACGCCCAAGAATCCTCCCGTTTCTGCCCCGCCTGCGGCGCCACCCTCGTGCGCACGCCCGATACGGACGAGTACGTCGGCAAGACGATTGCCTACAAGTACCGGGTCGAGGCCCTCATTGGCGAGGGCGGCATGGGCAAGGTGTTCCGCGCCCGCCAGCTCTCCCTGGACAAGGTGGTGGTGCTGAAGGTCCTCCGGCACACGCTGCTGTCGGACGAGCGCACCGTGGCGCGCTTCCAGCGCGAGGCCAAGGCCGCCAGCCGCCTCAACCACCCCAACTCCATCAGCGTGCTCGACTTCGGCCAGGCCGAGGACGGGGCCCTCTACATCGCCATGGAGTACGTGGCGGGGCAGGACCTGCACCAGATTCTCAGCCGCGAGTGGCCCCTCAACGAGGGCCGCGTGGTGCGCATCGTCAGCCAGGTGCTGAGCGCGCTGTCGGACGCGCACGGCGCGGGCGTCATCCACCGCGATCTCAAGCCCGAGAACATCATGGTGGAGCCGCGGCGTAACGAGCCGGACTTCGTCAAGGTGCTCGACTTCGGCATCGCGAAGATCACCGACTCCACGGACGACGGCCCGGCGCTCACCCGCGCGGGCTTCGTGTGCGGCACCCCCGAGTACATGTCGCCGGAGCAGGCGCGGGGCTCGCAGCTGGACCACCGCTCGGACCTGTACGCGGTGGGCGTCATCCTCTACCAGTTGATGACGGGGTTGCTGCCCTTCGAGTCGGACTCGGCGGTGGGCTTCGCCACCAAGCACCTCACCGAGGAGCCGCCGCCGCCCACGCGCCGCCGGCCGGACGCGCGCATCTCGCCCGCCATGGAGCGGCTCATCCTCCGGGCGCTGTCGAAGAATCCGGCGGACCGGCCCGCCAGCGCCGAGGCCTTCAAGGCGGAGCTCCAGGCGGTGGACAAGGAGCGCCGCCGCAATGAGGCGGCGCCGCGTCGCGCGGCGGCCAACTCGTCGGCCGTGCTGGCGCCGCTGCCGCGCAAGTCCGCCGCCGGGCCGCAGCAGGGGGACGTCCGGGATGCCACGGTGCCGGGCTGGGGCAACGAAGTGACGATGGAGGCCACCGTGCGCGCCCTGCCGGGCGTGCTCGAGCCGCTGCCCGCGAACGCGGATGCGATGGACGCCGCGCGCGAGCACACGGACTCGCTGGTGCATACGCAGCCGGGGGCGGGAGGCAATGGCGGCGTCGCGTTCTTCTTCAAGTCGCTGACCATCCTGCTGGTCCTCGCGGCGGCCGGGTTCTTCGCCTACTACTTCTTCGTGGGTGGGGGCGGCGGGCCCAAGGACTTGCCGTACGCGCTGCCCAACAACGCGCCGGTGCCCGCCGGCGCGAACCACACCGCCGTGGGCGCGAGCCCAGACGTGCCGCTCTACGACAGGGCCATCGTTTCGGGCGCTCGCAACGTGGAGCGCGCGCTGGAGCTGACGCGGGAAGGGGACAAGGCGCTGCAGCGTGCGGACGTCGGCATGGCGGCGTCCAAGTACCGCGAGGCCTTCGGCCGCAGCGGGGACCCCGAGCTGGCGCTGAAGCTGGGCGAGATGTACTGGCACCGGCCGAATCCGGACAAGGAAGAGGCGCGCGGCTGGTGGAACCGCCACCTGCGCGAGCAGCCCGCGTCCAAGGCGCGCGCGCTCATCGAGCAGCGGCTGGGTGGGACGGTGGCGCAGCCCAGCTCTCCGTAGGGAGCGGGGCCCAGCTTCCGCTTGCGCGGTGCATGGCCCGCGTCGCCGGCGTAGATCGCGCGGTGCCCGTGCGGCCGTCACATCCGCATCCCCGTTGTGGCGGGCTTTGCTCGGCATCGCGAGGCCGTCGCCCAAGGGGACCGCCGGGCCGCTTCAGCCCAGCGCTTCCACCTGGAGCACGTGCTGGCCCAGCCGGACCCGGTCCCCCGGCCTCAGCGGCCGCTCCACGCCGCTGGCGAGGCGCACGTATGTCCCCAGTCCGCCAGACAGGTCTCTCAGCAGCGCGCCCGTGGGCGTCGGCGACAGCTCGCAGTGCCGTCCGGCGAGGCCCTCTTCACCCGGGAAGCTCAAGTCGCAGTGGGCGAGCCCGATGGTGAGCAGCGGCGCCGCGGTCATCACCGCGCGGCCCGCGCGGCCACCCACGAGGACCTCCTCCACGCCGTACACCGCCTGGCCCGAGGGCATGGGCGCGCCGTAGATGGCGGGGCGGCCGGACACGGGCGGCTGGGGCTCGATGCGCCCCGTGTACCGGAACAGCCGCTGGCCCGCGCTGAAGTGGGTTCGCGGCGTGAGCGCTTCCGTGCCGCCCACCGTGACGAAGACGCCCGAGGCGCTCGACTCGTCCCGCACGTACAGCGCGCCGTCCTTCACCAGGAAGGTGGCGTGCAGGGGCGACACGAAGACATCGTCCGAGAACAGGATGGCGCCGCGCTGCCGGCCCACGACACACCCCGTGACGGGCAGCTTGTAGCGCTGGCCCCGCGCGGAGCCGGCGATGACGGCGAGCCCGAAGCGCGAGGCGGCGGGGGGCGCGGGCTTGGGCGGCAGCGTGGCCGCGCCCGCGCGACCGGGCATGGCGCTGTCCGGGACGGGCGGCGGGGGGCGCGTCGTGGCGGGGCCGGAGGCGCCACCCGTGCGGGCCACGATGCCCGGAGGCGCCGTGGGCGCCCGGGCGACGGGCGGACGCTCCACCATCAGCCCCGCGGCGGTGGGCGGCGGGGTGCGCGCCGACGGACGCAGCCCCGGGGGGACGGCGCTGGGGGCGGGGGGGACGACGGGGTCGGCCACCTTGCCACCCGGGAAGCTGGAGACCGCTACAGGCTTGTTGCCCGGAGGCGTCCCAGGACGGGCCACGGCCCCAGGCGGCCGGGTGGCGGCAGGCCGGGGGGCAGGGGACTGTTCGCTCAGCGCCTGCCCGCAAAGCGTGCATGCGGCCGAGCGAGGGGCGTTGTACCCGTCACAGTTCGGGCAGACCACGGCGAGGGAGGACAGCAGGAGCTGTGACATGAGCGGGCCGAATCTACGGGGCCGTAAAACACCGGGTCAACGAAAGCGAACGCACGACCTGGGGCGTCCGAGAGGCAGGTGACGTCCCGGTGTGGGGCAACGTTGCCCCTCCGTTGGTGCAAAGTTACGATTGCTCCTCATTCGATGATTCGCCTGAACGACATCCTCCAACGGGTTTCCCAGTACCACCCCGACCCCGACCTGGACATCATCAAGAAGGCCTACGTCTATTCGGCCAAGGTCCATCAGGGTCAGCTCCGGAAGTCAGGCGAGCCCTACCTCGTCCACCCGCTCGAGGTCGCCGGCATCCTGGGCGAGCTCAAGCTGGACGAGGCGTCCATCGTCACCGGACTCCTTCACGACACAATTGAGGACACGCTGGCCACGGCGGAGGAGCTGACCGAGCTCTTCGGCTCCGAGGTGGCGCACCTGGTGGATGGTGTCACCAAGCTCTCCAAGTTCTCCGCGTCCGCGAGCCTCTCGCAGGAGGAGAAGCAGGCGGAGAACTTCCGGAAGATGATCATCGCGATGGCGCAGGACATCCGCGTCATCCTGGTGAAGCTGGCGGACCGCACGCACAACATGCGGACGCTGGACCACATGTCGGAAGAGAAGCAGGCCCGCATCGCGCAAGAGACGCTGGACATCTACGCGCCGCTGGCCAACCGGCTGGGCATCTCGTGGATCAAGACGGAGCTGGAGGACCTCAGCTTCCGCTACGTGAAGCCGCAGGAGTTCTTCGCGCTCTCGGAGAAGCTCAACAAGCGCAAGAAGGAGCGGGAGAAGTACATCGAGGAGACGTGCGACCTCATCCGCTCGAAGCTCGCCGAGCGCGGGCTGAAGGGCGAGGTAAGCGGCCGCTTCAAGCACGTCTACAGCATCTACAAGAAGATCAAGTCACAGGGCATCGACTTCGATCAGATTCACGACATCATCGCGTTCCGCATCATCGCGCCCACCGCGCCCTCCTGCTACGAGGCGCTCGGTCTGGTGCACGAGATGTGGAAGCCGGTGCCGGGGCGCTTCAAGGACTTCATCGCGATCCCCAAGCCCAACATGTACCAGTCGCTGCACACGACGATCATCGGCCCGCTCAGCGAGCGTGTCGAGGTGCAGATCCGCACCGCGGAGATGCACAAGATCGCCGAGGAAGGCATCGCCGCGCACTGGAAGTACAAGGAGGGCAAGGCCGTCATCTCCAAGGATGACGAGAAGTTCGCCTGGCTGCGGCAGCTGATGGAGTGGCAGCAGGACCTGAAGGACCCCAAGGAGTTCCTGGAGACGGTGAAGGTGGACCTCTTCACCGACGAGGTCTTCGTCTTCACGCCCAAGGGCGACGTGCGCTCGCTGCCGCGCGGCGCGACGCCGGTGGACTTCGCCTACGCCATCCACTCGGACGTGGGCAACCGGTGCGTGGGCGCCAAGGTGAACGGGAAGATCGTCCCGCTCCGCTACAAGATGAAGAACGGGGACACGGTGGAGGTGCTCACCAGCCCCCAGCAGCACCCGTCCAAGGACTGGCTGACCTTCGTCAAGACGAGCCGCGCGCAGCAGCGCATCCGTGGCTTCATCAAGCAGCAGCAGCGCGAGAAGAGCCTGCAGCTGGGGCGCGAGCTGGTGGACCGCGAGCTCAAGCGCTTCCAGCTCAACTTCAACCGGCTGCTGAAGAACGGGGAGATGAAGAAGGTCGCGGTGGACCTCGGCTTCCGCGTGGAAGACGACATGCTGGTGGCCGTGGGCTACGGCAAGGTGACGCCGCAGCAGCTGTCGCACCGCCTGGTCCCCGCGGAGAAGATCAACGCGATGGAGGCGGGCGCCCGCGCGGACGCCGCCACGGCCAACGCGCCGCAGGGCGGGGCGGGGGGTAACTCCGTGCTGCCCGGGCTGTCTCGCGTCACCGACCTGGCCAAGCGCCTGGTGGGCCGCAGCAACCGCAGCGGCGTGCAGATTGGCGGCGTGGACGACGTGCTCGTCCGCTTCGGACGGTGTTGCAACCCCGTCCCTGGCGACCCCATCGCCGGCTTCATCACCCGGGGACGGGGCGTTACCGTGCACACCGTCGGCTGTGAGAAGGCGCTGGCCACCGACCCGGAGCGGCGCGTGGATGTGAACTGGGACGTGAAGGGCGACTTCAAGCGGCCCGTCACCCTGCGCATCCTCTCCGCGGACCGGCCGGGGCTCCTCGCGGACATCACCAACACCTTCTCCAAGAAGAGCGTCAACATCTCCCAGGCCAACTGCCGGGCCACGGGAGATGACCGGGCGGTGAACACTTTCGAGGTCATCATCTCCGACCTCAAGCAGCTCACCGACCTGATGCGAACCATCGAGCGGCTCCAGGGGGTCTACTCCGTCGAGCGCATCTAACGGCCCCGGCCTTTCGTGATAGAGCGCCCGGAAACCCCGGGCGGCCCGTGGCGGGCCGCTCCTCACCCCGAGGTGCGCCGCATGGCTCGCAAGGCAATCCACTCCGACCAGGCCCCCAAGGCCATTGGCCCGTACTCCCAGGCCGTCCAGGTGGACGCGGGGAAGATGACCTTCCTCTCCGGTCAGATTCCCCTCAACCCCGCCACCATGGAGATGGTGCCGGGCGACGTCGTCGCGCAGGCCGAGCAGGTGATGGAGAACCTGAAGGCCGTGCTCGCCGCCAGCGGGCTGGACTTCTCCCACGTCGTGCGCTGCACCATCTACCTCACCAACCTGGGTGACTTCGCCCGGGTGAACGAGGTCTACGGCCGCCACTTCACCGGCGCGCCCCCGGCCCGGGCCACCGTGCAGGTGTCCGCGCTGCCCAAGGGCGCCCAGGTGGAGATCGACGCCATCGCCGTGTCCTGAGCGCGTCCTCCGCAGCCGCTGAAAAGACGAAGGCCGCCGGACCTCGTGGGTCCGACGGCCTTTGTCGCGTCAGGCCTGGAAGGCCCGGGTGGGGACTACTTGGAGTCCGCCACCGCGCCCTTCTTCAGCTCTTCATCGATGACGCGCTTGAAGGCGTCCACCGGCTGCGCGCCGATGAGCGTGCGGCCGTTGATGAAGAACGTCGGGGTGCCGTTGGCGCCCAGGCTGGAGGCCTGCGCCATGTCCGCCTCGATCTGCGCGTTGAACTTGCCCTGGTCCAGGGCGGCCTTGAACTTGTCCATGTTCAGGCCCAGCTCCTGCGCGTACTTCTCCAGGGAGGCGCGGTCCAGGGCGCGCTGATTGGCGAACAGCTTGTCGTGGTACTCCCAGAACTTGCCCTGCTCGTGCGCGGCCAGCGCGGCGGCGGCGGCCGGCTTGGCGTTGGCGTGGAAGGGCAGCGGCTGGTTCTTGAAGGCGACCTTGATCTTCGCGCCGTACTGGTCCTCGAGCTGCTTCAGCGTGGGCACCACGCGGCTGCAGAACGGGCACTCGAAGTCGGAGAAGGCGACGATGGTGATGGGCGCGTTCTTCTGACCCTTCACCGGGGCGTTGCCCACGTCCACCTTCTGCACGGGCGGCTCGGCCGGGGCGCCCGGCGCGTCACCCTCGGGCGCCTTCGGGGCGTTGGCGACGTTCTCCGCGTTGATCTTCGCGTAGAGGTCCGCGGGCTTGGTGCCGGCGGCGATCAGCTTGTCCGCCTTGCCAATCTCCTCGTCGATGACGCGCTTGAAGGCGTCGAAGGGCTGCGCGCCCACGAACTCACGGCCGTTGATGAAGAACGTCGGGGTGCCGTTGGCGCCCACCGCGTTGCCAGCCGACGAGTCCGCCTCCACCTTCGCCTTGAACTTGCCCTGGTCCAGCGCGCTCTTGAACTTGGCCATGTTCAGGCCCAGCTCCGTCGCGTACTTCTCCAGGGAGGCGCGATCCAGGGCCTTCTGATTGGCGAACAGCTTGTCGTGGTACTCCCAGAACTTGCCCTGCTCGTGCGCGGCGTGCGAGGCCTCGGCGGCCAGCTTCGCGTTCGGGTGGAAGGGCAGCGGCTGGTGACGGAACACCACGCGCACGTCGTTCGGGTAGGTCTCCTTGATCTTCGCCAGCGTGGGGCCCACGCGGCTGCAGAACGGGCACTCGAAGTCAGACCACTCGACGATGGTCACCTTCGCGGTGGCCGGGCCGAACGAGGGGGAGTCCGTGGGGATCTCGATCTTGCGGACCGCAGCGGCGGGCTGCTGCTGCTGCTGCGCCTTGGGCGCGGCGCGCTCGGCGCCCTTCTCGATGATCTTCGCGTACACCTGCGAGGCCGGCGTGCCGCTCTTCACCAGGGCCTCGGCCTTGGGGAGCTCCTCGTCGATCAGCGCCTGGAAGTTGGCGATGGGCTGCGCGCCCGACAGGAAGCGGCCGTTGATGAAGAAGGCCGGCGTGCCGCTGGCGCCCAGCTGGCTGGCCAGGGCCTGGTCGCGGGTGATGATGTCCTGGAACTTGGGGTTGGCCAGCTCGGCCTTCCACTTCGCCATGTCCAGACCGATGTCCTTCGCGTACTGCTCCAGCGAGGCGTCATCGAGCTTCTTCTGATTCTGGAAGAGCTTGGCGTGGTACTCCCAGTACTTGCCCTGCTCACCGGCGGCCATCGCCGCGATGGCGGCGGGCTTGGCGCGCGGGTGGAAGGAGAGCGGGTTCTGCTTCATCACCACGCGGAGCTTGTTGCCGTACTGCTTCTCCAACTGCTCGACGGTGGCGTTGGCGCGGCTGCAGAAGGGGCACTCGTAGTCGGAGAACTCGACCAGGGTGATGAGCGCGTCGGCGCTGCCATGGACAGGCGAGTTCTCGATGGGCACCTTGAAGACGGTGGGATCCACCGGACGCCGGCCTCCCGGCGCGGGAGCGGCGGGAGAGTTCGGCGCGGCCTTGGCGACTTCGGACTTCGTGGAAGGGCCGGTCGTGACGCGGCCTCCGACGAACCCGAGCACCAGGCCGACCAACAGGGCCACGATGACATTGGGCTTCATGAGTAGGTCATGCTCCTTCGCCATGGGGCCGGCTTGTGGGCCCGAGCGGTTTTTCAACGAGGGCAGAGGGCGGCGGTCTTAACAGAGGGAATTCCAGACGCGCAAGCAAGCCGGTCCGGCCTTCCAGGGTGCCGTGCCCCCTAGGGGGCCCAAAACTTGGGAGACCTCGGAAAAATTCCGTCAGAGTCCCGATCATGACCGCCGACGTGCACATCGACGCTCGAGGGGCGCTGTGTCCCATGCCCATCCTGGAACTCGCCAAGGCCATGCGTGCATTGGCGCCCGGGACACTGGTGGAGCTCGTCTCCACGGACCGTGGCCTGGAGGCGGACCTTCCGGCGTGGTGCCAGGCTACGGGGAATCCACTGGTCCGCATGGAGCGGCGCGAGCAGTGCTACGTGGGCTGGGTGCGCAAGGCGGGCTGAGCGCTGGGGTTCCCAGCCCGCCAGGGTCCGTCAGAGCATCTGGAGGACGCGGTCTTCCAGGCGCTGGCCCCGGCTGACGCCGAGGATGAGGACGTCGTGCTGGAGCAGGTGCCGCACGACGTGGCTGATGACCTGTTCGGGCGCGACGCCGCCGCTGAAGCTCACGCGCAGCACAGTGTCGCTCTCCATGCGCGCGTCCGTGACGTGGGGCATCGCGGTGAGCTCGGGGATGATCACCTGGCCCTTGGCGATCTGCACGCGGAACTCGGCGCCCTGGCCGGTGAGCTCGGACATGGTCCCCGCCTGGGCGAGCGTGCCCTTGTCGAGGATGGCGGCCGCGTCACAGAGCTCCTCCAGCTCCTGGAGGTTGTGGCTGGAGACCACCACCGTCTGGCGGCCCTTCATGTCGCGGATGACCTGCCGGACCTGGGCGGCGATGCGGGGATCCAGACCGGCGGTGGGCTCGTCGAGCAGCACCAGCGGCGGGCTGCCCATGAGCGCCTGGGCCATGGCGGCGCGCTTGGCCATGCCGTGGCTGAGCGCCTGCGTCTGGACCTTCCAGGCCTCCATGAGGCCCACCTTGTCCAGGGCTTCGCGGGCCTCGCGCTCGGGGTTGGCGAGGGCGGACAGCCGGGCCCAGTACGTCAGCAGCGCGCCCACCTCCCAGCCCGGCGGCAGCACCGCGTCCTGGGGGAGCGCGCCCAGCCGGCCCTTGAGTGCACCCGGCGTGGTGGGGTCCACGTCCATGATCTTGAGCGTGCCCTCGGAGGGATAGAGGTAGCCGCACATCATGGAGAAGGTGGTCGTCTTGCCCGCGCCGTTGGGCCCGATGAGGCCGTACACGGAGCCCCTGGGCACGCTGAAGCTCACGCCGCTGACGGCCACCTTGGGACCGAAGCGCTTGGAGACACCGAACAGTTCAATGGCCAGGTCGCTCACAGGTCCCTCGCGCGCAGGATGCCGTAGGCTGCCATCAGGAAGACGAAGGCGAAGGCCGCGTACGCGGCTCCGCTCGTGCCAAACTGGGCCAGGCCAGGATGCAGCAGGTCGCCCGCGTAGTGCGACGGCGACACATAGCGCAGGAAGCGCAGACTGCTGTCCGCGTTCCCGGGGGCCTGGCCAATGGTCGCCAGCAGCCAGAAGACGAACATCAAGATGAAGTTGAACACCAGGCTCACCGCGGGGACGCGGAAGAGGCACGAGCACAGGGTGGTGAGCGCCACGTAGGCCAGCGAGTAGACGATGGCCGCCAGCCAGAACTTCAGCAGGTTGAGGCCCATGGCGGCGAAGCCGAAGTCCGGGTTGGCGATGCGGGCGTAGACGAAGATGGCCAGGTCGATGATGAGCACGAGCCCGAGCAGCAGCGAGGCCTGCGTCAGGAACTTGCCCAGCAGCACCGACGAGCGCCGCGCGCGCACCGTGAGGTATCGGATGGAGCGCGGCCCCACCTCGCCACTGATCTGATCGAAGCCCATCAGCGCGATGTAGGCGGGCAGGAAGAAGAGGGTGATCTTGAAGACGATCAACACCTCGAGCGGCACCTGGGCCAGGGCTTCGACCAGCGCGGAGTCGTTGCTGGTGAAGATGCCCAGCACGCCCTTGCGCATCTCCTCGTTGATGCGCGCGGTGGCGTTTGCCATCGTATCCGCGTCCGCGTCGGCCAGTTGCTGGAGGACGACGTTGCGGACCTGGGCTGTGAGCCAGCCCACCACCAGCAGGACCAAGGCGGAGAACATGCTGTAGAGCCCGAGCAACACCACCGCGCGGCCACTGCGCACCGCGCGGCGGAGCTCAGCGCTCCAGATCACCATCGTCTCTTTCAATCCGTCCAAAGTGTGGGGGAACCTAGCGGAGATGCACACCCGGACGCCAAGTTTCTGAATTTCGTTGGACGCGGAAGCAGTCAGGGAAGCGTCCGTGGACAGCCCGCCCTCAGCCGGTAGGATTCGGGCTCGCTCACCCCCCGGAGCCCGCTCGCTGCAATGCGCATCCACCGCCGTCTCCTGTCCGCAGCCGTGTTGTGCCCGCTCGTCGTCCTCCTGGGGTCGTCCGAGCCGGACCCCGCCGCTTCCACCACCCCGTCCGAGGATGGAGGCGCCGGGGCGCGGGTTCGGGCCGAGGCCACGGAGGCCCAGGCGCTGACGCCGGAGCCCGCGCCCGTCGCAAATGAGGCCGAAGCGCAGGCGCAGGGACCGGACTCGGGCACGTCGGATGCCGTCTCCGCCGCGGCGGTGCTCGGCGGTGTCTCCCCGGATGGGGGCCTCGCGGCGCTGGCCGCGGAGCCTGGGATGGTGCCGCCCCTGCCGGTGCCTTCCCGCGAGAAGGCGCCCCCCATCGCGAAGGTGAAGCCGCTGTCCAAGACGGCGGACCTGATGGCCCGCGCCACGCTGGAGGGCGAGAAGCTGGTGGTGAAGGAGAAGGGCGGGAAGAAGACGCGCCTCACCATTGATCCGGTGCTGCAGGCGTCGCTGACGCAGATCCTCCGCAACTATGAAACCCCGTACGGCGCGGCGGTGGTGCTGGAGCCGTCCACCGGGCGCGTGCTCGCGCTGGCGGAGCACTCCGCGGCGCAGCCGGAGCTCCGGGGCCTGCCCGTGCGCGCGGTGTTCCCCGCGGCCAGCGTCTTCAAGGTCGTCACCGGGAGCGCGCTGCTGGAGGCGGGCGTCACGCCGGACTCGGAGGAGTGCTTCCATGGCGGCAAGCGGCGTCTGTCCGAGAAGCTCCTCCAGGACAGCGAACGGGACGGCTCCTGCTATTCGCTGGCGCTGGCCATGGGCAAGAGCGCCAACGTCATCTTCGCGAAGCTGACCAGCAAGCACCTCTCGGTGGACGGGCTGCGCCGCATGGCGGCCCGGTTCCGCTTCAACCGCGAGATCGACTTCCCCGTGCCGACGGACATCTCGCTGGCCGCCATCCCGGAGGAGCCGTTCGGGTTCGCCAACACCGGCGCGGGCTTCGGGGACGTGTACCTGTCCCCGCTGCACGGCGCGTTGATGGCCGCGGTCGCCGCCAACGAGGGCCGCTGGGTGGACCCCGTGCTCTTCGAGCAGGACGGGCCCGTGCCGGTGCTGCCGCCCGAAGGGGACGTCGTCCTCTCGCCCGAGGTGGCGAAGGACCTCACCACGCTCCTGGAGGCGACCGTCACGCAGGGCACCGCGCGCAGCGTGTTCCGGGAGCGGAACTTCCGCGTGGACAGCGCGGTGGGGAAGACGGGCTCGCTGGCGGACCGCGAGCCGTTCCGGGACTACTCGTGGTTCGTGGGCTTCGCGCCCAAGGACCACCCGCGCGTCGCGGTGGCCGCGCTCATCGTGAATGATCCGAAGTGGCGCATCCGCGCGCCCTGGCTGGGCCGCGAGGCCATCCGGCTGGGGCTCCAGCGCGTGCCGGTGCTCGTGCCCGTCGAGGCGACGGCGCCCGCGTCCGCCGCGGGCAAGCACTGACGCGAGCCTCCAGGGGCGGGGCGTCGCCAGCGCCCGCCCGGCTCAGCGCGGCGTCAGCGTCACCAGCCCCGCGTCGACGAAGCCGGCGAAGTACTTCAGCGCGTCCAGCTCCTGGAGCGGGGACACGTGAACGATGGCGGCCACGTCGCGCCGCCCGTCGATGCGCGACAGCAGGTAGCGCTCTGGCGCGGAGAGCTGCAGCGTCTTCAGATGCGCCGGCGCCACCTGGAGCGTGGGCACCTGGGCCGGCTCGGCCAGCTCCTTGCGCAGGTGCACCAGCAGCTTCTCCTGCGCCGCCTTGACGAACTCCACCGTGCGAGGGGAGGGCGCCATCTCGTGCGCGCGGCGGGCCAGCGCCTCGCCATCCCGGATGTTCCCCGCGTCGAGGAACAGCTGCGCCGCCTGGAGCACCTCGTCGGACGACGTCTCCGAGCCGATGACGCCGGAGTCCTCCTCGTCCTCCACGACGATGGCGGTCTCGTCGACCGTGGGCTCGTCCGAAATCTTCACCGCGTCCAGGCGGTAGAGCGCGTACAGGCGCTGATAGAGGAAGAAGTCCGTCGCGTGCAGCGCCAGCGCGATGCCGTCGATGGTGAGGCCTTCCTTGATGAGCGCGACGATGCGCTCGTCCATGCTGCCGGGCTTGCGCTCGGGCAGCTTGCGCTCGTCCACCGCGAGCCGGACCGCGCCGGAGGGGAAGACGGCGCGGATGGCCTGCCAGGCCGTCTCGCGGAACTCGCCTTCGCGGTGGATGTCCAGCAGGTCCACGCTGACCTCCAGCCCCGCGACCTCTGGCGCCGTGTCCGCGGCCTCGAAGACGAACTGGCCGTCCTCCCAATGGAAGGCGTCCAGGATCATCTCCCGGAACTTGTGGCTGAGCGTGCCTCGGACGGTGGGCTCGGGCACCAGGCCGGTCATCACCAGGATCTTCCCCAGGAAGATGCGCGTCGCCGCCTGGGTGGAGAACGCCTTCTCGAGCTGGTCCTCCGTCAGGTGCCCCATATTGATGAGGAACTGACCGAAGAACTCGCGCGGCTGGTTGGAACTGGCGCTGACCACGTGGCCCTCGCGCAGTTCGAGTTGCTTCCGGACGTCGCCACGCTCCACCTTCAGCGACCCCGTCGCTCGCCGGTTCCCCAGATAGACGACGAGGTCCTTGAGAGGCATCGTCGAGAAGTCGCCAGTCAAGCCACGCATCAACCGCCCATCCTGCCCCGCATGCGCGTCGATATCTACTCGAAACCCAACTGCTCTCTCTGCGACAAGGCGGCCGCCGTCGTGGAGTCCGTCCGTGCCCGCATCCCCTTCGACCTGAGGATCATCTCCATCCTCGAGGACGCGGAGGCCTTCACCCGCTGGCGTTACGACATCCCCGTGGTCGTCATTGAAGGGGTGCCGGCCTTCATGCACCGCGTCGATCCCGCGGAGTTCGAAGCGCGTCTGCATGAGGTCAAAGGTGGCACAGCCATTGCTAAATCCACTGCCCAAGATGGGTAGCAACGTTCCCTTCTCTAGTAAATCCGGGGGGATGAAGCAGTCAGGATGGGGTGTGAGGCTGTAATTCCGGGGTCGGGCCTCCAAAAGCGGCGGAGAAAACTTCACGCGGGAAGGTGGAACGGTGGGTGTGAGAAGGAAGCGAGTGGGGAAGGCGGGACAGCCGCCCACCGTGCTCGTCGTCGAGCCACGAGCAATGGACCTGGAGCGGACCCGGCTGCTCCTGTCGGAGGCGGGCTTCCGGGTGGTGCCCGTGACGCGCTTCGACGCGGCGGTGCCACTCTTCGAGGTCATCCGTCCGTCGGCGGTGTTGCTGGCCGCCCAGGCGCCGGACTTCGCGGCCGTGCAGGTGGCGCGTCGGTTGCGGCAGCTCAGCCATGGCGCGGTGCCCTTGCTCTACCTGGTGGATGAGCAGGACGCGGAGGCCCGGCGCTTCTGCCTGGAGCGCGGGCAGTGCGTGGACCTGGTGCCTCGCTCGGGGAGCGGCTCGGAGCTGGCCACGAAGCTCCGCGCGCAGTTGCAGTTGAAGGACGCGGTGCTGCGCGCGGCCGCGGGAGACGAGGCGGGGACGGCGCAGGCGCTGCATGACCCGGTGACGGGGCTCTACAACCGGCCCTTCTTGTTGGAGCTCATCGGGCTGGAGGCCAAGCGGGCCGAGCGGTACGGCGGCAGCTTCTCCGTGATGGCGGTGGAGGTGGGGGGCTGGACGGCGTTCCGGAAGGAGTTCGGGCGCGGCATGGCGGAGCGTCTGCTGGTCTACAGCGCGGTGGTGCTGGGGCAGACGGTGCGCGAGGCGGACGCGGTGGCGCGTGTGGGCGACTGTCAATTCGCGCTGATGCTGCCGGGAACGCCCGCGGAGTCGGTGCAGGAGGTGGTATCCCGCGTGGCGGCGCGCTTCGACACGGCGCGCTTCCAGGTCGAGGGCAAGGTGGTGCGGACCTCCTTGGAGCTGGGGACGGTGAGCTTCCCTGACTCCGTGGGAACGCCCATGCAGTTGTTGCGCGCGGCGCAGCAGGACATGCGACGCGCACGAGAGTTTCGCCGCATGGTCGGGAGCGCATCCCGGCTGTCGGTGTGAGGGTGGGTGGGACTTCGATGCAGCGGGCGAGTGGAGGCGAGGGGATGGACCGGATCGCGGTGCTGGTGGTGGATGACGAAGAGTCGGTGCGCACGTTTCTGTCCGAGCTGCTCGGCAGTGCGGGGTACCAGGTGCGCTGTGCCGCCAATGGCAGCCAGGCGTTGGACATGCTGTCGGGTGGCTCCTTCGACGCGGTGCTGCTGGACGTGGTGATGCCGGAGATGAGCGGCCTGGAAGTCCTGCGCCGCTATCAAGCCATGGGCGGCGGCGCGCCGGTCATCGTGTTGAGCGCGCTGTCCGGAGCGGATGACGCCGTCCGGGCCATGAAGATGGGGGCCAGCGACTACCTGTCGAAGCCGTTCGGCAACGATGAACTCCAGGACGCGCTCGCTCGCGCCCTGGGGACGCGGGCCCCGGAGCGTCAGGCGGTGGCGCCCGTGCTGCCGTCCCGCAGCGTGGCGCCGGTGGTGGCGGACACGACGCAGGAGCCGCGCGTGCTCATCTCCACCTCGCCGGCCATGCGCCGCGCGCGGGCCCTGGTGGAGCGCATCGCCGACACCGACGTGCCGGTGCTCCTGCTGGGCGAGTCCGGAACGGGCAAGGAGGTCATCGCCCGGGAAATCCACGCGCGCAGCCAGCGGCGCAACCGCCCGTTCATCAAGGTGAACTGCGCGGCGCTGCCGGGCGAGCTGCTGGAGAGCGAGCTGTTCGGCCATGAGCGCGGCGCCTTCACCGGCGCCACCGCGGAGAAGCCGGGCAAGTTCGAGCTGGCCGACCAGGGCACCATCTTCCTGGACGAGATTGGCGAGATGGCCATCCGGCTCCAGGCCAAGCTGCTCCAGGTGCTGCAGGACGAGGAGTTCTTCCGCGTCGGTGGCAAGAAGAGCGTGCGCGTGGACAGCCGCGTCGTCGTGGCCACCAACCGCGACCTGGAGAAGGAGATCGCGCTGGGCAACTTCCGTGAGGACCTCTTCTACCGCCTCAACGTGGTGGCCATCCGCCTGCCGCCGCTGCGCGAGCGCCGGGAGGACGTGGTGCCGCTGACGGACCACTTCCTCAAGAAGTACGGCCGCGGCTACTTGACGGGCGTGTCCGAGCTGCCCACGGAGGTGCTGCACGCCTTCGCGGACTACGACTGGCCCGGCAACGTACGCGAGCTGGAGAACATGGTCCGCCGCCTGTGCGTGCTGAAGGACCCGACGCTGGTGCTCGACGAGCTCCGCGCCGCGGTGCGGGCGCCGGCGAGCGCTCCGTCCCTGCCCACGTCCTACGCGGGCGATGACGGTGGCCCCTTCGGCCGCGCGCACGACGAGGGCTTCCGCACGCCGCCGCCCTCCGTGCAGGTGCTGGAGATGCCGTCGCGGGGCGCCGCCTTCGGTCTGGCCTCCGTCGCGCCGCTGGCGCCGCCCGCGCACGGGCCCATGGTGATGGAGTCGCCCAACGCGGTCGTGGCCGCGCCGCGCTACGTCAACCCGTTCGACGTGCCGCAGCCGCCGCCGCCGCCCGCGCCGACGGGGGAGCTGTCGCTGAAGGACATCGGCAAGCGGGCGGCGATGCTGGCCGAGCGCGAGGCGATTCTGGCGATGCTCCAACGCACCGCCTGGAACAAGCGGCGCGCGGCCACCAAGCTGCGCATCAGCTACAAGGCGCTCCTCTACAAAATCAAGGAGTGCGGCATCATCGACCCGCGCGCGAGCGCGGAGCTCTAGGCCGCCTTCCAGCCTCTGCTTGCACAGTCCCCGCGGTCTCGCTATCGCGGGGACATGACGCCTCCTCTCGTTCTCCTGGGGTCCGGATACACGCTCACGCGGTTCGCGGTGGCCGAGGCCCGCGCGGGCCGTGAGGTGCTGGCGGCCACGCGTGACGCCGCCCGCCGCGCCGAGCTGGAGCAGGCGGGGGCCCGCGTCACCTCCCTGGACGACGCGCTGCTTCGGACGGCCGGAGCGCACGTCGTCATCTCCGTGCCACCTGACGCCGGCCTGGACGCCCGCATCGCCGCGGCGCTGGCCGAGCGCGCGCCGGAGCGCCTCATCTACCTCTCCTCCACCGGCGTGTATGGCCGCGCGCGGGGCCACGTGGACGAGGACACGCCGGTGGAGCTGTCCACCCCGGCGGCGCGCGAGCGCGTCGAGGCGGAGTCGCGCTACCTGCCGCTGGGCGCCCGGGTGATGCGCATCGCGGGCATCTATGGGCCGGGGCGGAGCGTGCACACGCGGCTGCTCTCGGGGGCGCTCCGGCTGCCGGAGGGCGGCGGCGGGCGCATCTCCCGCATCCACGTGGATGACCTGGTGGACGCCATCCGCGTGGTGCTGGCGCGCGGAGACGCAGGCGCCGTCTTCTGCGTCGCGGATGACCGGCCCGCGCCCACGGAGGAGCCCGTGGCCTGGCTCTGTGAGCGGCTGGGGATTCCGATGCCGCCCCGCGTGCCGCTCGACAGCCTCAACGAGACGGTGCGCGGCGACCGCGCCATCTCCAACGCCCGGCTGCGCGCGCTGGGGTGGGCTCCGCGCTACCCGGACTTCATCGCGGGCTACACGGCGCTGCTGGAGGCCGAAGGCCGCCCCTCGGGGCCCTCGCGGCTCGCCGTGCGCCGGCTCGTGCCGGAGGACGTGGAGGCGTTCCGGGCGCTGCGGCTGCGCGGGCTCCTGGAAAGCCCGGAGGCCTTCGGCGCCTCGCACGCGGAGGACGCGGCGCTGCCTCTGGACGCCATGCGCGGTTGGCTCGAGCCCGGCCCGTCCCAGGTCGTCCTGGGCGCCTTCGAGGGGGCGCAGCTGGTGGGCATGCTGGGGTTGAAGCGTGAGTCCCGGGCCAAGCTGGCCCACAAGGCCGTGGTGTGGGGCATGTTCGTGCCGCAGGAGTTCCGCTCGCGCGGGGTGGGCCGGCGCCTCGTCTCCGCCCTCGTCGAGGAGGCGCGGAAGATGGCGGGGCTCGAGTGCGTGCTGCTCGTCGTCTCCGTGGGAAACGCCGCGGCCCATGCGCTGTACCGCTCGGCGGGGTTCCGGACCTACGGCGTGGAGCCTCATGCGCTGAAGGTGGGGGACACCTTCGTCGACGGAGAGCTGATGCTCCTCACCCTGTGAGTGGGGCGCGCGCCGGAGGCCGTCCCGCGTCGTCTCCACTGACAGGCGCGTCGTTGGCGTGGGGCCGGTGACAGATTCTCGAGGGGGCGGTGTTCCAGGAGACGCGCGAGGCCGGAGGCGGCAGCATCCAGGAACCGAGGGCTCTTCGCCGCGCTGGAGACCTGCTGCGCATGGCCCTTGGCATCCCTGACTGGCTTCTGGAGCGAATCGCGCTGGGCGAGCTGCCGCCGGAGACGCTGGGCGCCGCGCGCGACCGGCTGGCGCGCGAGCCCGGGGGCGCCACCCGGCTGGCCCGGCTCGAGGAGGACTCGCGCCGGACCCTGGAGCGCCACCCGCCCGCCGCCGTGGCGGGGGAGGTGGCCCGCCGCGAGCGGGTGGCACAGGTCCGGGAGACGCTGGCGCAGGAGGGCGGTGAGTCCCAGGGGTGGCATGGGTTGTCGCTCAGTGTGCCGGTGGCCGCCTCGCTGGCGCTGCTCTTCATGTCGGTCCCGAAGGACCTCCCGGAGCCCGCCGGGATGTCGCCGCCCCTGGTGGAGCTGGCCACGGAGCGCATCAAGGGGAACCCGCGCCTGCGCGTGCACCGGCAGGGCGCGCAGGCCCCCGAGTTGCTCTCCGACCACGCCCAGGTCCGCCCCGGGGATGTCCTGCAGGTGAGCTACATCGCCGCGGGCAGCCGGCACGGCGTCGTGGTGTCGGTGGATGGGCGCGGCGCGGTGACGCTGCACCACCCCGCGACGTCGGCGGGCAGCACGGTGCTGGGGGCGGGGGAGGCGGTGTCCCTGACACACGCCTACGAGCTCGACGACGCGCCGGACTTCGAGCGCTTCCTCTTCGTCACGTCCGACGGGCCGTTGGAGGTGGCGGCGGTGCTGGAGGCGGCGCGCGCGCTTGCCCGCCAGCCCTCTGACGCGCGCACCCGGCCGCTGCCACTTCCGGGTACCCTGGGCCAGACGTCCTTCACGTTGGAAAAGGTGCGGTGATGACGCGGTCCTTCCTCAGTCTGCTGCTGCTCGTGCCGGTGCTGGCCTCGGCGGCTCCCGAGTCCTCCGCGCCGCAGGCCGCGGTGCGCCGCTTCGCGCTGCTGGTGGGCGTGAACGACGGCGGTGAAGGCCGGGCCCGGCTCCGCTACGCCGTCACCGACGCGCGCTCCTTCGGCGACGTGCTGGAGGAGCTCGGCGGCGTTCAGCCCCAGGACAAGCTGATGATGATGGAGGGCGACCGCGCGGCGCTGGAGTCCGCGCTGGCGCGCTTCAAGTCGATGCTGTCCGCGGCGGCCACGCCGGGTACGCGCATCGAGGCGCTCATCTATTACTCCGGCCACTCCGACGAGCAGGGGTTGCTCCTCCAGAAGGACCGCTTCGGCTACCGCGAGCTGCGCAAGGCGCTGGAGTCGCTCCCCGCCGACGTGCGCATCGCCATCCTGGATTCGTGCGCGTCCGGCACGCTGGCGCGGCGCAAGGGTGGGGTGCGCCGCCCGGCGTTCGTGGTGGACGCGTCCTCCGCGGTGCGGGGGCACGCCATCCTCACCTCGTCCTCCGAGGACGAGGTGTCCCAGGAGTCCGACCGCATCGGCGGCTCGTTCTTCACGCACAACCTGGTGTCGGGCCTTCGCGGGGCGGCGGACATGTCCGGGGACGGCCGGGTGACGCTCCACGAGGCGTACCAGTTCGCCTTCCACGAGACGCTCGCGCGCACCGAGGAGACGCGCGCGGGCGCCCAGCACCCCGCCTACGACATCGAGCTGGCGGGCACGGGCGACCTGGTGATGACGGACCTGCGCTCCACCTCGGCGGTGCTGGTGTTGGGCGACCTGGTGGATGGCCGCCTCTATGTCCGCGACGCCGAGGGGCGGCTGGTGGTGGAGCTGAAGAAGTACGCGGGCCGCACCACCGAGCTGGGGCTCCAGAAGGGCCGCTACACGGTGATGCGCAAGCTGCTCGACCAGACCTCGCAGGCGGAGTTCGAGCTGGGCGATGGCGGCCGGACGGTGCTCCCGGCCTCCGCGTTCCGGACGGTGCAGGGGGAGCTGACGGCCATGCGCGGCGGGGGCGCGATGCCGGTGGTGGAGGCGCCCGTGAGCGCGGGCGTGGCGGAGCACGCGGGCCACCGCTCCCGCTTCGTCAACGTGGGCCTGTTCCCCGGCCTTCAGACCAACGACTTCATGACGGGCGGCGCGCCGGTGGACAACAGCCTCTCGTTCTCCATGGGCGTGGCCCGCATGGCGCGCCTGGATGGCGTGGCCCTGGCGCTGGGGGGCAACGTGGCCACCGACACCGTGGAGGGCCTTCAGCTGGCCCTGGGCGCCAACGTGGTGCGCGGCGACCTGTCCGGCACGCAGCTGTCGGTGGGGAGCAACTGGGTGCACGGGACGGCGGAGGGCCTCCAGGCCGCGGTCGGGCTCAACCTGGCGCGGCGCAGCGGCACGGTGGGGCAGCTCGCGGTGGGGGCCAACGTGTCGGGGACCTCGCTGGCGGGCGCGCAGCTCGCGGTCGGCGGCAACTGGGCCTCCGGAGACGTTGACGGCGCGCAGGGCGCGGTGGGGTTCAACTACGCGCGGGAGCGGGTGGCGGGTGCCCAACTGGCGGTGGGCATGAACTGGGCGGCGCAGGCCCGGGGCGCGCAGGTGGCGCTCGTCAACGTGGGCGGCGACGTGAGGGGCGCACAGGTGGGAATCGTCAACGTGGCCGGGCGCATGAGCGGGCTCCAGCTCGGGCTCGTCAACGTGTCGCGGGAGCTCGAGTCGGGTGTGCCCGTGGGCCTGGTGAGCATCGTGCGCAACGGCCAGTTCCACGTCGAGGCCTTCGGCAACGACTTCAACTACGCCAACGCCGCCATCAAGGTCGGCACCCGGCACCTCTACACGACGCTGGTGGTGGGCATGGGCAACGTGGAGGGCGCCAGGGGCCCCAGTCACTGGTCCACCGGCCTGGGGCTGGGCGGGCACGTGCCGCTCACCGAACGTTTCTTCCTGGACGTGGACGTGGTGTCACACACGCTCTACGACTGGGATGCATCTTTTTCGGGAAACCGGCTTCTGCATCAGCTCCGCATGGTGGCGGGCTTGAAGGTGGCGCGGGGCTTCACGCTCATCGGGGGCCCGACGTTCAACGTGCTGCATGACACGGGCGGAGAGGACGTGCGCAACCTGAGCCGTCTGTCGCGCTCGGACGCCGGGCGCGTCCTCCTGTGGCCTGGTGTGCAATTGGGAATGCGCATCTGATTCGGGGCCAATGGCTCCCATCAGCGGGACGAAAGGGCGCCGCGCAGTGGCGTCTTTCCAGACGGACTTCCCCGGTGAGAGGCTGACCCTCCGGCCCTGGAGCGCGGCCGGTGCAACCTTTTCCCTGGGGGAGCGATGTCCAAGTTGCTGTACGCGGCCTTCAATGACGGCGTGAGCCTGTCCATGGCCGGCGACCACGAGGCCGCCATCGCCGCCTTCGACAAGGTGCTGGCCGCGGACGCCCGGCACGTCCCGGCGCTCACGGGGAAGGGCGCCTCGCTCGCCACGCTCGAACGCTTCGAGGAGGCGCTGCGCTGCTTCGAGCGCGCCATCGAGGTGGACCCCAACGAAGCCGAGGCCCACCGCGAGGCCGCGCTGTGCCAGTTGGAGCTGGGGGAGCCGGAGGCCGCCGCGCAACTGCTCCAGCGCGCCACGCAGCTCAACCCCACGCCGGGCTACCGCGAGTCCACCGCCGTTCAAATCTACAACCTGGGCAACGCGCTGCTGACCCGGGGGGCGCGCCGTCCGGACAAGGCCCGCTACCGCCAGGCCCGGCACGTCTTCGAGCTCGCGCTGGAGCTGTCCCCGGCGTACGCCGAATGCGCCCGGGCCCTGGCCGACGTCTGGGAGCACCTGGGCGACCCCGCGCAGAGAGACCACTACGCGCAGCTCGCCACCCGGCTGCGTCCCGTGCCGGGCTAGCAGGCGCACCCCTGGAGGGACCGCACGGATTGGATTTCGCTCCCGGTTTCAAGTCCGGACGCGGCGAGGCGGGTCGGAATGTTACACCTGACGCGGCCTTTTTCCGCTACACTTCACGTAATTCACGTAAAGTCTGACAACGCCGCCCGGGAGAACCTAGATGATCGTCATGCTCGAGCCGGACTCGCCTGAGTCCGTGGTGTCCGCCGTCCTGCAGGTCGCCTCTCAGTACAAGGGCGTGACGCCTCGGACGCACGTCATCGGCGGCTCCGAGTACACGATCACGGAGGTCTACCTGCTGGGTTCGACGGCGCAGGTGCCCGTGGAGCCGTTCGAGCAGATTCCGGGCGTGCGGCAGGTGGTGCGCGTCTCGCAGAAGTACCGCGTCATTGGCCGGCACAAGGGCCAGCGGACGTCCGCCGGCTTCGAGTACAACGGCGTCCAGTTCGACGAGCGCTCCGTCAACGTGTTCGCCGGCCTGTGCGCCGTGGACAACCCGGAGAACGTGGACACGATGATGGCGGCGCTCGCGCGCGTCGGCATCCGCACCACGCGCATGGGGGCCTACAAGCCCCGGACCAACCCGTACGAGTTCCAGGGCCTGGGCGCGGCCTGCCTGCCCTGGGTCTTCGAGTCCGCGGGCAAGCACGGCATCAAGGTCATCGCGATGGAGGTGACGCACCCGCGTCACATCGACGAGATTCGCGACGCGCTGGAGCGCTCCGGCAACGCCACGGGCGTCATGCTCCAGGTGGGCACGCGCAACGCGCAGAACTTCGAGCTGCTCAAGAGCATTGGCCAGCAGCGCGTCTTCCCGGTGCTCTTCAAGCGGGGCATGGGCATCACCCTGGAGGAGTCCCTCAACGCGTGTGAGTACGTGGCGAGCGAGGGCAACCCGAAGATCATCTTCTGCCTGCGCGGCGTGAAGACGCACCTGGGGGACCCGCACCGCAACATGGTGGACTTCGCGCACGTGCCGGTGGTGCGGCGCCTCACCCGCCTGCCCGTGTGCGTGGACCCCTCTCACGCCATTGGCCAGGCCGCGCCGCCGCCGGACGGCTTGCCCGACATCTTCCACGCCATTGGCCAGGGGCTCATCGCGGGCGCCTCCATGGTGCTCGTGGACTTCCACCCGCACCCGGAGGCCGCGCTGTGTGATGGCCCGCAGGCGCTGCGGATGGAGCAGCTCCCGGCGCTCCAGCGCTACGTCAACCTGGTGCGCGGCGCGTACGACGAGGCCGTGCGCCTGGGTGACGGCTCGACGGGCCCCGCCGTCTGAGCGTTGGGCCACGCGCGAGCTTCCGGGGGCGCGGCGCGGACGACGAGGCCGCGCGCCTGGGGGATGGGGAACGGGTGGCCCCGCCGGCTGAGCGTCAGGCCACGCCGTAGCTTCCGAGCACCCGCAGGGTGATGCAGGCGGCCTGGGCGGCGGAGACCGCCTCGCGCACCCGCGGGTCCTCCAGCGCGCCGTCCACGTCCAGGCACCAGACGTACTCCCACGCGCGGCGCTGGGGCCGGGACTCCAGCCGCGCCACGTTGAGGCCGCGTGAGGAGAAGGCGCTCAGCACGCGGTACAGCGCGCCCGGCCCGTTGTCCGTGGTGAAGGCCAGCGCCGTCTTGCGCCGCGCCCACGCCCGCTCGGGCGCGGGCCCCAGCGTGAGAAAGCGCGTGAAGTTGTCCGGCGAGTCCTCCACGCCTTCTTCCAGCACCGTCAGGCCATACAGCGACGCGGACAGCTTGCTCGCGATGGCGGCCGTGTGCGGGAGCGCCTCCTGCGCGACCTTCCGGGCGGCGATGGCGGTGTTCGTCTCCGGCACCGGGGTGATGCCGCGCCGCCGCAGGTAGCCCGCGCACTGCGCCAGCGCCTGCGGATGGGACAAGGCGCGCTGAACCTGCTCCAGCGCCTGTCCGGGCGGGGCCAGCAGGCAGTGGCGGATGCGCAGGGACAGCTCGCCCGTCACGGCCAGGTCATGCTCCAGGAGCAGGTCCACCGTCTCGGCGACAGGGCCCCCCAGCGCGCTCTCCACGGGCACCACGCCGCCGTCCACGCGGCCCTCGGCCACCGCCTCGAAGACGGCGCGGAAGGTGAGGCAGGGGACGGCCTCCACGTCCGGGCCGTGGAGCACGCGCAGCGCTTCTTCACCGTAGGCGCCGGGCTCGCCCTGGAAGGCGATGCGGCGCGCTCGCGGCTCAGCCATGTGGCGCCTCCGCGCGGGCATACGTGCCCAAAACGCGCAGCGACGAGGTGAGCGGGCGGATGTCCTCCAGCGCCGCCGTCACCGCCGCGGAGGCCGCGTGGCCCTCCACGTCCAGGTAGAAGCGGTACTGCCACGGCTGCCCGGGGATGGGGCGCGACTCCAGCTTGCTCAGGTTCACCCCGCGCAGCGTGAGGCGCTGCAACATCTCCCCCAGCGTGCCGGGCCGGTGCTCCAGCACCACCATCAGCGACGTCTTGCAGGGGATGCCCGGCGCCAGCGGAGTGGCCTCGCGGCCCACCTCCACGAAGCGCGTGTAGTCGAAGGCCGGCTGAAGGTCCGCGGCGAGCACCTCCAAGCCGAAGCGCTGCGCCGCCGTCTCGCTGGCGATGGCCGCCACCGACGCGTCATTGCGCTCGCGGACCTTCTGCGCCGCGCCGCCCGTGTCCACGTCCGGCACCGCGCGGGCCCAGGGCACCTTCTCCCGGAGGAACGTCTCGCACTGCGCCAGCGCCTGCGGATGCGACAGCACCTCGCGCAGTTCCTCCAGCCTCGCGCCGGGCAGGCCGAGCAGCCGGTGGTCCACCTGGCTGACCAGCTCCGCGGTGATGACCACGCCGCCCTCGGCGAGCAGGTCATACGTCTCGTTCATGCTGCCCGCGGTGGTGTTTTCGATGGGCAACAGCACCAGGTCCTGCTCGCCCCGGCGGAGCGCCTCCACGGCCTCGCGCGTGAGGTCGAAGCCGGTGAGCAGCACGCCGCCCGAGCGGTTCGCGTAGCGGCGGCGCGCGGCCAGGTGGCTGTAGGAGCCCTCCACGCCCGGGTAGCCCACGCGCAGGGGTGTGCTGTCCAGGCGCGTGACGAGCTCGTGCTGGCGGGCCACGGACATGTCGATGAAGAGGCGCCAGATGCGCTCCACCTCGTGCGGGTCCAGGCCATGCTCGGCGGCGCGGGTGCGGATGCGGCGCAGCAGCAGGTCTTCCCGGCGCTGGTCCCGGAAGGGGGCCGCCGCGGCCAGCTTGGCCTTCGCCACGTCGTCCGCCAGGTCCATGCGGCGGCGCAGGGCATCGAGAATCTCCTCGTCGATGCGTTCGATGGACGTCCGGATGGCGTCGAGGTCGGGGAGGGTGGTCATGACGAGGTCTCGAGGTTGCGCCACATCAGGTGGTGCGGCCCGATGCCGGGAAGGTCGAAGGGCTCGCCCCGGCGGGCGAACCCCTGCGCCTGGTAGAAGCCTGAGGCCGTCATGCGCGCGTTGCACCACACCTGGGAACCGCCCTGTTGGGCCGCATGCTCCATGCACGCCTTCAGGAGGGCGGCGCCATGGCCGTGCCCACGCAGGGTGGGGTCCACGGCCATGCCTCGCAGCCGCCACGCGGTGGTGGTGCGCAGCGCGTCCGGCGGCGGCTCGCGGTAGAGCGAGGCCACGCCCACCAGACGCCCCTGCGTGAAGGCCCCCAGGTGGAGCGTGTCCGCGTCGTCATCCCCCGGGTAGACGGCCATGTCGGGGGGCTGGTTGGGCCGGAGGATGGCGTGTCGAAGGCCGCGCGTCTCCCGCGCCGGAATCTGGCGGATGTCAGTGGCACTCACGGCGCCCGAGTATGCCCCCGGGGGCAGTGCTCCACCAGCATCGCGGTACTACTTCGGTAGGACTGTTTTTCCCATCTTCAACACCTGCTTGAAGTGGGGGGCGGTGACGGGCGCCACGCTCAGCCGGCCTCGGGTGACGAGCGGGAAGTCGCTCAGCGCGGCGGCGGCCTTGATGGTGGCCAGCGTCACCGGCTGGGTGAAGGCGGTGACGGGGCCCATGTGCGTGGCGGCCCAGTCCTCACCCGGCGCGGTGGAGTCGGGGCCCGGGGGCGTGAGCACCTGGGCCACGCCCACCACGGCCTTGTCCTCGTTGGAGTGGTAGTAGAGGCAGAGGTCGCCGGGCTTCATCGCCCGGATGTTGTTGCGCGCTTCGAAGTTGCGCACGCCCGTCCACTCCGTCTTCCCGTCCTGCTCGAGCTGGGCGTAGGCGTAGACGGAGGGTTCGCTCTTGATGAGCCAGTACTGAGGCTTTGCCATGGCGGCGCACCATAGAGCAGGCGCGGGCGCCGGGCGCAACCGCTAGAGGCCCGGCGCCACGACGCGGCGCCAGGCCTCTTTCACGTGAATCCGACTACGCCTGCTTCGCGACGCTGGCCGCCGGCGCCGCGGGGCTCTTGCCCGTCAGCAGGGCGCTGCTCGCGTACAGCGCCAGTCCCACCACCGCCACCACCGCGGCCTCCATCTGGGTTGCGAACGCCACGCCCATCAAGGTCATGGCTCCCGTGCCCATCGCGAACGACGCCGCCACCGCCCCAGCTGCCTTCCTCATCCGACCCGCCCCCGTTCTCGCGAACTCATCACGCGTTGTGGACTTCCTTACCTCGCCCGAACCTCAATCCAAGACGCGTGCCAGCCATCTGACACGTGAAATGGGAAGTGGAGGGGGTGGGAGAGGGAAAAGTCGTTCTCTGATCAGAGCAAAGGCTGAAGAAAGCACCGGGTGCGACGCGGGTACGATGCCGGAAAAATTTCCCGAACCCCATGGGCTCTCCCAGGAGGGCATTTCGTAACCCACTGCGATCCATGGGCTTTCCCTCCCCCTGGTACGTGGCACACGCGCTGCTAAGGCATCGCCGCCGGAAGCAACGCCCGGCGGCGGATGGGCCGGAGGCGCGACACACGCAGTTGAGGGAGAGTGGACGATGGGCAAGACGAGCGCGGGGTTCTGGACGGTGTTGGGCGTGATGCTCCTCGGTGGGTGCGCGCACCAGTCTCAGGTGAAGGTGGACAACACGGAGCAGCCCTATCGGATTGGCCGCGAGGACGTGCTGGACATCGCCGTGTGGCGTGACGCTGAGCTGTCCCGGACGCTGCCGGTTCGTCCGGATGGCTACATCTCCATGCCCATGGTGGGAGAGGTCCACGCGGCGGGCAAGACGCCCACGGAGCTGGCGGACTCGCTGAAGCAGGCCTACCAGTCGTATGTGCAGGAGCCGCGCGTGACGGTCATCGTCCGCGAGGTGAACAGCAGCCGCGTGTTCGTCACCGGCGAGGTGGCCCACCCGGGCGCCTATCCGCTGCGCGGCCGCGTCTCGCTGCTGCAGGCCATCGCGCTGGCGGGGGGCTTCACGGACTTCGCCAACTCGGACGGCATCGTCGTCATCCGCAGCGACAGCAAGGGCGGCCAGATTCCGGTGCGCTACCGCGACCTCATCTCTCCGGATGGCGGCCATGAGCTCATGCTCCGCCCGGGTGACACCATCGTCGTGCCGTGAAGGACGTTGAATCCAGAGGCGTGGGTGTCGTGGACGGTGGCTGGCGTGCGGGACGGAGGGCGACGGTGAAGGGCAACTGGAAGAAGTGGCTACTCGCGGGCCTGATGTTCGCGGCGCCCGCCGCGCAGGGGGCAACCATCTGGGAGCCCCGCCTGCGGGTGACGGCGGAGGAGCGTTTCGACGACGACCTCCGGCTGGGCGGCGACGGCACCGGGCAGTTGATGACCAAGCTGACGCCCCGGCTGGGACTGGAGGCGAAGGACGCACGGCTCACGCTGGACAGCTTCTACGCGGCCGACCTGCTGATGCGGCACGGCTCGGGCAGGACGACGCTGGACCACCGGGGCGGGCTCGAGGCCCGGCAGCTCCTGTCGCGCACGCTGCGGCTGGATGCCGCGGTGCGGGTGTTCCGCGTCACCGACCCCAGCTCGCTGCCGCGTGACGGCCTGGCGCGGTCCACGCTGCCCACGTTCTTCACGCAGGCGACGCTGGGCGTGACGAACCGGGTGACGCAGCGGATGGATGTCCGCGCGGGCTACCGCTTCGAGGCGGTGCGCATCATCGATGTCGGCCAGCAGGCGGGCTACGCGCATACGCCGTCGCTGGAGGCCTGGTACCGCACGACGCGGCGGCTGAGCCTGGGCCTGGAGTACCGGTATCAGGGCTTCCTCTATGACGGGAGCCTGAGCCAGGCGCACGGCGCGGCGCTGGGGTTGCGGTATCGGCTGACGCGGCCTACCACCTTGACCGTCCGGGGCGGCCCCGTGCGGTACCTGGCCCCGCTGGGCCAGCAGGGCGGCTGGGTTCCGCGCGTGAATGTGGAGCTGCAGCGGGAAGGGGAGCTGCTGGACGTGGGCGTGTCCGCGGGGCACGACCTGGTGGGCGCGAACGGTTTCACGAACGCGCTGTGGGCGGACTACGCGTCGGTGCTGCTGGCGCGTCGTTTCAATCAGAAGTTCTCGGTGTTCGGCGCGGCGAGCTTCTTCCGGAACGGGGTGGCCCCGTCGGTGGAATGGACCGTGTTCCGAGGAGCATCGCGGGTGTCGCAGGGCTACGCGGTGAGTGGTGGTGTGGAGTACCGCATCGACCGGCGCCTGGCGGCGCAGGGTGCGGTGGATCGCATTGCACAGGTGGGGTTGGCGGATTCGGCGAGCACGGTGGACTTGACGCGAAATGTCTTCGCCGTCCGGTTGGTGGTGACGCCTTGGTAGGTACAGCGAGTGGGATGGAGGAGGAGCGGAACATGGAGCGAGGGATGACGGCAGACCAGCTTTTGGGCGCCCTGTGGCGGCGCAAGGCCTTGGTCGGTGCCATCGCAGCAGTGGTCTTCGTGGTGGGTGCGGCCATCGTGATGACCCGGCCAAGCATGTACGAGGCATCCGTGGTCGTCCGCGTGGAGCCGCAGCGGCCGGGTGAGGAGATGGTGCAGCGCACGGTGAGCGAAATCATCGAGCAGCGGCTGCTCACCGTTCGCCAGGAGCTGCTGGCGCGTCCGGTGCTCCAGAAGGCCATCGAGGAGATGAACCTCTACCCGGACATCGTGTCCGAGAAGGGCATGGAGTCCGCCGTCTCGCAGATGCGCAAGGACCTGACGGTGCGCGTGGAGGGTGAGACGGCCTTCGAGCTCACCTACGCCAACCGCGACCCGCAGGTGGCGGCGCAGGTGGCCAACCGCCTGCCGACCATCTTCTCCGACGAGACGCTGAAGATTCGTCAGGCGCAGGCGGCCCGCGCCACCGACCTCTTCAACGAGGAGATGGTGCAGATGGGCAAGGCCGTGAGCGCGTGGGAGCAGAAGATCTCCCAGTTCAAGGTGGACCACCTGGGCGAGCTGCCCGAGCAGATGGAGATGAACATGCGCGGCCTGGAGCGCGTGTCGCACCAACTGCAGACCAAGTCCGAGGAGCTGCGCGTCGCCGAGGCCCGCCGCTCCGACCTGGCGCGGGCTCGCAACGCCGTGGACAGCGAGGCGGGCCGGCTGGAGGCCGCTGAGAACGGGTTGACCCGGTCGCTCGTGAACGCCCGCACCACCTGGACGGAGGACCACCCGGAGGTGAAGCGCCTCCAGACGGAGCTGGATGGCATGACGGCCCGCCGCAAGGACGCCGAGGGCCGCCTGTGGGCCGAGCGCGCCGAGCGCACCCGCGTGGCCTCGCTGATTGGCAACATCCAGCAGGAGATCGTCGGTCTCCAGAAGCAGGCCGAGGCGTACCAGGCCCGGCTCAACAACACCCCGCGCTGGGCGCACGAGCTGGCGGTGATGAACCGCGACTACGAAATCGCGCGCACCAAGTACCAGAGCGTGGTGAGCCGCAAGGTGGAGGCGGAGATCGCGCAGGAGCTGGAGGCCAAGAGCGCCAAGAGCCTGTTCAACGTCATCTCCCCGGCGGGCGTGCCGGCGACCCCGGCCCGGCCGGACCGCATGGCGGGCATGCTCATCGTCTTCCTCCTGGCCCTGGGCCTGGGGGTGCTGACGGGGGCGGTGCTGGAGATGCGCGATGACAGCCTGCGCGACGGCACGGAGGTTCGCCAGCGCTTGACGCTGCCGGTGCTCGCGGTGGTCCCGGAAATGCAGGGCAAGACGGAGCGGCGGATTCTGATGCCGGCTTCGGGGGCGAGGAACAGCGTGTCCAACCCCACGTCGTTGAACTGAGTCTCGCCTGAAAGGACGGAGGACGGAGATGGATCAGACGATGGAGCGGGCGGGCAACTTCCTCCCACGCGTGGATGACAACCCGGCGGGCGGCAACGCGGTGGACCGCCGCGTGGTGACCCTGACGGCGCCGGCATCGGCCGCGGCGGAGCAATACCGTAGTCTTTACTACAGGCTCGAGCGGATGCGGGACCTGCGGCCCATGAAGGTGGTCGCGCTCACCTCGGCGATGCCGGGCGAGGGCAAGACGGTGACGAGCGTCAACCTGGCGCTCGCCGCGGCCCGGGCGAACCCGGAGCGCCGCATCCTGCTGGTGGATGCGGACCTGCGCCGGGGCGGCGTGGCGGCCACGCTGGGCATGCGCAACAAGCTGGGCCTGGCGGAGCTGCTGGCGGGTGAGTGCGAGGTCCGGGACGTGGTGCGGCGGTTCAACTCCACGCGCCTGGCCCTCATCCCCGCGGGCGTCACCCCGGAGGACACCGCGCAGGTGCTGGCGAGCGCCCGGATGAAGCAGTTCCTCAAGGCGGTGCGCGAGGGCTTCGACGAGGTCTACATCGACCTGCCGCCGACGCTGCCCTTCGCGGACGCGGCCATCCTCGGCCACCAGGCGGACGGCGTGCTGATGGTCATCCGCGCCAACGTCACCTCGGGCAAGGCCGTGCATCAGGCGGTGGAGACGCTGGGCGGCGCGCCCATCGTCGGGTGTGTGCTGAACGGCGCGGAGGTCCACTCGGCGCCGTACCTGAAGAACTACGAGAAGAAGTAGCAGCGGGAGGCGTTCGGCTTCGGCGCCGCTCCCTGGCAACGGGGAGCGGCGCCGGAGGTGGGAGAGGGTCGGTCGGTTGGGCGGGTAGGTCGGAGGGGCACGTGCTCCGCGTTTTTCACCACTATTTCTCTGCAAAGAAACTGACGTTCTTCCTCGCCGAGAGTTCGGCGATCGCACTGGCCTGCGTGATGGGCGCGGCGGCCTGCGCGGCACTCTTCGCGCCTGAAGGAACGCACACCCCCCTGGCGCAGTTGTGGCCCACGCTGGTGGGGTTGGGCGCGGCCTTCGTCGTCACCTTCCAGTTCACGCTGTACCTGTTGGACCTGTATGACCTTCGCGTGGCCGCGGAGGACCGGGAGCGGGGTTACCGGTTCCTCAAGGCCGCGGGTGTCACCGCGATGACGGCGGGCGGGGTCATGCTGGTGACGCCCCTGGTGGTGCCGGTGCAGTTGCCGCCGGGCACGCTGCTGGGCGGGGCCATGGGCGCCCTGGCCGGCACGTTGATGGTGCGGGTGTCCATCCGCGCGCTGGTGGGGGCGCCGCACACGGTGCTCATCGTCGGCGAGGGCTCGAAGGCGCGGGCGGTGGCCAGCGCCATCGAGGCGGGCGGCGAGGGCAGCTACCGCATCGTGGGCTTCACGGACCCGCGCACCTCGGCCGAGCCGCTGGAGCAGACGGCGGCGCGGCTGAACGCGGCGTACGTGGTGCAAGCGGCGGATGACATGCGGGGGGCCAACTGGGTGGACGCCCTGCTGCGCTGCCGGATCGAGGGACGGCGCGTCTATGAAGCGACGGGCTTCAGCGAGCGCGTGCTGCGCCGGATTCCGGTGCAGTTCCTGCGGGCCAGCGACTTCGCCTTCGCGGACGAGCTGACCGTGTCCCCGCTGCGCCGCATGTTCAAGCGGGGGTTCGACATCGCGGTGGCATCACTCCTGCTACTGCTGTCCTCGCCCTTCCTGCTGCTGGTCGCGGTGGCCATCAAGCTGGATTCGAAGGGGCCCATCTTCTACCGGCAGGAAAGGACCGGCCTGTTCGGCAGCACCTATCACCTGTGGAAGTTCCGCAGCATGCGGACCGACGCGGAGAAGCATGGGGCCGTCTGGGCGAAGGCGAACGATGACCGCGTCACGCGGGTGGGCCGCTTCATCCGCCGCACGCGCATCGACGAGATTCCCCAGGTGTTCAACATCCTGACGGGAGACATGAGTTTCGTGGGGCCCCGCCCCGAGAGGCCAGTGTTCGTCGAGCAGTTGAAGGAGCAGATTCCGTTCTACGGGCTGCGTGAGGCAGTCAAGCCAGGCCTGACGGGGTGGGCGCAGATTCGCTACCCCTACGGAGCGTCGGTGGAGGATGCGCGCAACAAGCTGGAGTTCGACCTGTACTACGTGAAGAACGGTTCGCTGTTCCTGGATGTGGGCATCATCTTCCACACCGTGCGGCACGTGTTGCTCGGTCGTGGGGCGCGGTAGGGCATTCCATTTCCCCGGCTTCTGATTCGGAAGCCGGGGCGGTGGGCCCGCCTGGGGAGGCGGGTTCGGGCGTCGTGGATGGGGGTAAGCGTCATGGTGGGAATGGACATGGAAGCGCCGCTGCCCGCGGAGTGGGCGGAAGCCCGGCGCAGGCTCGAGCTGGAGCGCCAGAACAACGAGGTCCTCCAGGGGCAGGTGGACCGGCCCACGCGCATCGTCGCCATTGGCGGCGGCACGGGGTTGCCCATGGTTCTCCGGGGCCTGGCCAGGCGCGCGATGCCGAAGGCCCGCGAGCCCGGCATCGACATCACCGCCGTCGTGGCCATGAGCGACGACGGCGGCAGCTCCGGCCGCCTGCGCCGCCTGCACGGCGCGCTGCCGCCGGGTGACATCCGCAACTGCCTGGTGGCCCTGGCGGGCGGGAAGAACGCCCTCAAGGACGTCTTCCAGTTCCGCTTCGGCGGCGCTCGCGGCCTGGCGGGCCACGCGGTGGGCAACCTGCTCATCGCCGCGCTCGCCGAGCTGAAGGGTGACTTCATGGAGGCGGTGCGCATGTCGGGCGAGCTGCTCGGCGCCCGGGGCCACGTGCTGCCGTCCACGCTGGCGTCGGTGCAACTGGTGGCCCAGATGCACGACGACACGGAGGTGGTGGGGGAGCGGAACATCTGCCGCGCGCACGGCCGTGTGCGTCGCGTCACGCTGAGCCCCCGCTCGCCGCCGCCGACCGATGGCCTGCTGGAGGCCATCTATACCGCGGACCTCATCGCCATTGGCCCGGGCTCGCTCTACTCGAGCGTGCTGCCCAACCTGCTGGTGGACGGCGTGGCCCAGGCGCTCAAGGAGACGCGGGCGCTGAAGGTCATGGTGGCCAACCTGATGACCCAGCCGGGCGAGACGGACGGCATGTCCTGCCTGGACCACGTGCAGGCCGTCACCGACCACGTGGGGCCGGTGCTGGACGCGGTGCTCGTCAACGGGACGCGGCCGTCGGAGGAGTCCATGCAGCGCTACGCGCGGCGCGGTTCGTTCTTCGTGTCCGCCAATCCGCGGGACTTGATTGCCGCGGGCGTGGTGCCGGTCCAGGCCGACCTGCTGAAGGCAGGGTCCAGGATCCGACACGACAGCCGCAAGGTTGCCGCCTGCCTCCTGAAGATGGCCCGCAGCGGCTTGTAGCCGCGGGCTTCCATCACCACCTTGGGCGCCCGACACCTCATGGAAGCAAGACACCTTTCTGCCTCGCCGCGCGTCGTGGAAGTCACGGGACGCGCGGAGTTCATGGCCCTGGAGTCCGAGTGGAACGCGCTCGTGGAGGCCACCTCCAACGAGCTGTTCTACCGGCATGAGTTCATCCGCATCTGGATGGACAACTTCGTTCCCGGTGCGAACCTGCGCGTGCTGACGCTGCGCGACACGGACGGCACCCTGAGCGCCGCGCTCCCGCTGTGGGAGGAGCGCACGACGTTGCTGGGTGTCCCGGTGCGGCAGCTGTCCGCGGCGGCCAACACCCATTCCTGCCGGTTCGACCTGCTGGCCCGGGAGCCGGCCCTGGCGGCGGCGGCCTTCGTGTCGCACCTGCGCTCGCTCGGCGGCTGGGATGTCCTGCGGCTGACGGACGTCCCGGACGGCGGTTCCGCCTGGCGGCTGCACGCCGCGGCGCGGGAGTCCGGCCTGTCCGTGGGGGAGTGGGAGTCCCTCAACTCGCCCTACGTGCCGCTGCCCAAGACGCGGGACGCCTTCCAGAAGTCCCTGCAGTCCAAGTTCAAGGCCAACTGCCGCCGCCGGCGCCGCAAGCTGGAGGAGAAGGGGACGCTGACCTTCGAGCGGGTGGACGGCGGGCTCGGGCTGGAGGGCGCGCTGGAGGAGGGCTTCCTGCTGGAGCAGAGCGGCTGGAAGGGCGCGCGGGGCACCGCCATGGCGCAGGACGCGCGCACGCGGGGCTTCTACACGGAGCTGGCGCGTGACGCGGCGTACCGCCAGCGGCTGGCGCTGTACTTCCTGCGGCTGGACGGACGGCCCGTGGCCTTCCACTTCGGCCTGGAATACGGCGGGCGCTACTTCCTGCTGAAGCCCGGCTACGACGAAGGGCTGCGTGAGTGCAGCCCGGGGCAGCTCCTGGTGGACGAGGTCATCGGCAGCTGCATCGACCGGGGCCTGCACGAGTTCGATTTCCTGGGGCCGGACATGGTGTGGAAGCGCGACTGGACGAACGAGGTCCGGCGCCACACCTGGCTCTACGTGTTCAATGACTCTCCCTTCGGCAGGGCGCTGTGTGCGGCCAAGTTCCGGTGGGGGCCCGCGGTGAAAGAGGTGGTGTCGCGATGGAGACGATGAAGCACTCTGGCCGGTTGTTCGTTCCGTCCCTGCCCACGCTGTGGCCGCACATGCTGCTGTCGCGGCCCAAGCCCGGCGCGCTGCCGCCGTTCTCCTCGCCCAACGTCCGCTACTTCTACTTCGCCCGCAACGCCATCTGGCTCACGGTGAAGATGCTGGGGCTGGACTCGGGCGAGGTGCTGATGCCCTCGTACCACCACGGCGTGGAGGTGGAGGCGCTGGTGGACGCGGGCGCCACGCCGCGCTTCTACCGCGTGGGCAGCCGCTGGGACGTGGACCTGGACGACGTGGCCCGGCGCATCGGTCCGAAGACCAGGGCGCTGTACCTCACGCACTACGCGGGCTTCCCGGGCCCCGTGGCGGAGATGCGCAAGCTGGCGGACCAGCACGGCCTCATCCTCATCGAGGACTGCGCGCTGTCGCTCCTGTCGTCGGACGGCGCCGTGCCGCTGGGGACCACGGGGGACGTGGGCATCTTCTGCCTCTACAAGACGCTGCCGGTGCCCAACGGAGGCGCGCTGGTCGTCAACGGCCCGCGGCAGTACAGCCTGCCGGAGCCGCCCGCGCCGCCGTCCACGTCCACCTTCAGCCATACCGTGTCGGCGCTGCTCCAGAACCTGGAGCTGCGCGGCGGCCTGGCGGGCCGGGCGCTGCGCAGCGCCGTGCGCGCGGTGGGACATGGCACGGTGAAGGCCGCCAGCATCGAGCGCGTGGCCACGGGCACGCAGCACTTCGACCGCCGCCACGTGGACCTGGGCATGAGCCCGCTGACGAAGCGCATCGCCCTGTCGCAGGACCTGGAGTCCATCGTCGAGCAGCGCCGCCGCAACTACTTCTTCCTGCTGGGCCGGCTGCGCGACGTGTCGCCGCCGCTCTTCAACCAGCTGCCGCCGGGGGCGTGTCCGCTCTTCTACCCGATGGTGGTGCAGGACAAGGCGGAGGTGCTCGCGCGGCTGCGGGCGCAGGGCATCGACGCCATCGACTTCTGGAAGCGCTTCCACCCGGCGTGCGACGCGTCGGAGTTCCCGGAGGTGGCGCAGCTGCGGCGCTCCATCGTGGAGATTCCGTGTCACCAGGACTTGTCGCCCGAGGTCATGGCGGACGTGGCGCACGCGGTGCGCGAGGCCTTGAAGTCGGACCGGCGGACGAAGAAGCGCGTGGGCTGAGTTTCATCCAAGGGACAGGGGAGGGGCGTGGGCCCCTCCGGGAGGACGGGCGTTGATTCGGGAGGATGAGCTGTCGCGAGGACCGCGTGCCGCGCACCGGCTGGAGGTGGGCGCCGTCGGCAGCCTCTCCACGCTGGCGGGGATGCGAAAGGAGTGGGGCGCGCTGCTGGACGCGAGCGACGCGGGCCCCTTCAATGCCTGGGAGTGGCTGTACCCCTGGTGCCGGCGCATCGCCACGGGCCGGCGTCCGCTGGTGCTGACGGCGCGCGACGCGCGCGGCGTGCTCGTGGGGTTGATGCCGCTGAGCGTCGAGTACCTGGGCGTCACCGGCGTGCCGGTGCGGCGCCTGAGCTTCCTGGGCGAGACGCACGTGGGCAGCGACTACCTGGACGTGGTGGCGCGAAGGGGCCACGAGCGAGAGGTGGCCGGCGTCTTCGCGCACATGCTGCACGCGCTCCGCGACGAGTGGGACGTGTTGGACCTGTCGGACCTGCGCGAGGGCTCGCCCACGGTGGAGGTGCTCCGGGAGGCCTTCGCGACGCAGGACGTGCGCGTGGCGGAGCGCTACGTGTGCCCCTACGAGACGCTGACGCCGGGAGAGCCCTTCGACGCGTTCCTCAAGCGCACGGGGCGCCGCGACAACTTCCTGCGGCGCCGCAAGTGGCTGGAGAAGCAGGAGGGCTACCGCATCGAGCGCACGGACCTTCCGGGCGAGCTGGCGGCGCCGCTCACGGACTTCTTCCGGCTGCACTCGGCGCGGTGGGCCGCGGATGGGGGCTCGCAGGGCATCAAGGGCTCGGGCGTGGAGGCCTTCCACCGCGACGCCACGCAGTTCCTGGCGGAGCAGGGCCGGCTGCGCATGTACACGATGAAGGTGGGCGGCCAGGCGGTGGCGTCCGTGTACGGCATCCTCCACCGGGACAGCTTCGTGTACTTCCAGTCCGGGTATGACCCGGCGTGGCGCAACCGCAGCGTGGGCCTGGTGCTGGTGGGGGAGACGTTCCGCGACGCCATCGAAGCGGGCCTCACCGAGTACGACTTCCTCCGCGGGACGGAGACGTACAAGTCCGACTGGGTGTCGAAGCAGCGGCGGACGGTGTCGGTGCGCGTCCATTCCGGGACGTGGGAAGGGCGCTGGTTCTCCCAGTCCGAGTCCCTGGCGCGCAGGCTGCGCAACGGCGCCAAGGCGGTGATGCCGGACACGCTGGTGGAGAAGGTGCGCCGACTGCGCCGCCGCCGGGCCGCGGTGCCCTGAGCGGACAGGGGCTTGAATTGACCGCGGCGTCGTACCGGGCCAGGAGGGCCGGCGCGACACCGCGCGTGCTGCAGAGGGTGCGGCGCGTGCCCGTCAGGGCATGCCGGCGGCGACCTCGGCGCGGAGCTGGGCGATGGCGGGCCCCAGCTGCGGGGGCTGCATGTTGCGCGGCACCTCGACGGAGAAGCGCTCGAAGTGGGCCAGCGCCGCCGCCTTGTCGCCGCGCCGCAGGGCGAGGCTGCCCAGGAAGATGAGCGCCTCCTGCGCGTCCGGCCACGTATCCACCAGCTCCGTCAGCTCGGCCTCGGCGCCTTCCATGTCGCCCTGGGTGGCGCGCAGCACGCCGCGGTGCACCTTCAGCTCGACGTTGAACGGGTCCGCGGCGAGCCCCTTCGCGGTGACCTTCAGGGCCTCGTCGAACTGCTGCCGGCGGATGAGCTCATGGCTCAGCATGGAGGCCGCGTCCACGTCACCGGCGTTGGCCTCCAGCCGCGCGCGGGCCTGCTGCATCTCCGGGTCCTCGGGCATCTGCCCGTCCATGCCGCCGCCCTGCTGCTGCGCGGTGGCGCCGCCCGGGGGCATGCGGCCGGTGGCCTCCATGCCGTCGGTGCGCGTCTGCTGCTCGGAGACGAGCAGGTAGCCCAGGCCGCCGAAGAACACGACGATGCCCGCGCCCCACAGCGCGCCCACGAGCTGGGGGTTGCGGCCCGCCCATCCGGTGGGCGCCGCGGCCGGAGCACGGGCCCGGCTGCCCGCGCCGCCAGAGGCCTTGCGCTTGAGGTGCTCGTCCTTGGCGCGCAGCGCCGCGGCGGCCTCGCGCTCCAGGCGGGACTTCTCGGCGGCGTACTGCTCGGGGCCCTGGTTGTGCTTCTCGGCCTCCAGCGCGCGGAGCTGGTCGATGAGTGACTGCGCCCGCTGCGTCAAATCATCGAGCACGCCGTCGCGCGGCTCGTCGGAAGCGAGCGCGCCCTTGCGGCGCTGGATGAGAAGCCAGCCCGCCGCCAGCACGAAGGTGATGGCGAGAACGATGATTCCGGGCAACCAGTTGGTCGTCTGCGGCTGCATGGCCTGGCGCTCCTAGCGCTCGAGCTCCCGGCGCACGGCCTGGAGGTACGGGTCTTCTTCATCCACCGGAGGCGCTCCAGTGGGGGCGGCCGGAGCCGCGGGTTTCGTCTCTGCTTCGGAGGGGGTGGCCGCCGCGGGCGCGCCCGGGCCACGCTGGAGCTGCCGCCAGATGACGAAGCCGCCCGCGACGACGAGCGCCACCGGGCCCAGCCACACGAACCAGTTGAAGCCCTCGGCGCGGGGGGACAGCAGCACCCATTCGCCGTAGCGCGCGACGAAGTACTCGACGACCTCGGCGTCGCTCTTCCCCTCGGCGACCTGCGCGCGAATCATGTCCAGCTGGGCGCGGGCCATGGAGGACGGGCTGTCCGCCACGGAGAGGCCCTGGCAGACGGCGCAGCGCAGCTGCTTGCCCAGGGCCTGGACCCGGACCTCCAGTTCCGGCGCGAGCGGGTCGCTCCCGGCTTCCTGCGGCGCGAACTGGCCGGTGACGAGGGTGAATGCGAGGGACAGGGACAGGAGGGCAGCGGTCATCTGAGGCTCCGGCGAGCCGTCCCTACCTAGCGCCCCGGGCCCCTATTGGACAGTGAAACCTGAGCGGCGGGCGCCCGGCCCGCCGTCCGGGGTGCCTGCCTACATGGCCTCCGGGGGCATCAACCCCGCCGCGGCGGCCTCGCGGTGCTCTGGCTGGCCTGTGATCAGGGCGAAGAGGGCATAGCTGACGGGGGTGGCCGCGAGCAGCTCCGAGCAGTGGTCGCCCAGGCGGTCCCAGACCTGCCCGCCGGCCTTCACGTAGGCGTCGACGGTGGCCTCGAAGACGGCCTCCACGCCCAGCATCTTCTGGAAGACGAAGTCGCGTGCCGGGTCTCCCACCTTGGCGGTGGTCCAGTCGAGCACGCCGGTGATGGTGTCGTCCGGGTTGATCAGCACGTGGGCGGGATACAGCTCGCCGTGGGACATCACGACGTGTCGGGGCCAGTACGAATCGTCCGCCAGCCAGCGCTCCCACCGCCTCGCCAGTGACTCCGCGACGTCGAACTCCCCGCGCACGCGGGCGATGTCGGCGGCCCAGTTGGCGCGGACCTGCTCGGGTGTCTCGACAACCAGGCCCGCGCGCCGGGCGTCCTCGATGTCGAGGGCGTGCATCCGCTGGAGGAGGCGGCCGAACTCCTGGGCGTAGACGCGGGACGTGTTGTCGAAGTGCCAGATGGGCTCGCTGGTGGCCGGGTCCAGCGTCAGGCCGGGTCTGCCGGGCAGGGCCTGATAGGCGATGAGGCTTCGGTTGGAGACCCGCCATCGCGGAACGGGCACGCCGAGGCGGGGCGCGATGAAGTCCAGGATCCTCCGCTCGGCGTCGAGCTTGTCGGAGACATCGTCACGCCGGGGGATGCGGAGGACCCACTGCACGCCGTCGAGCCCTCGCGCCATGACGACCCGATAGTCGAGCCCGGCCTCGTTGACGGAGAGAGATTCGGGTTGGAGCTGGATGCCGTGGGTCGCGGCGAGCTCGAGAATCTGGGGCGCATCGTTGGGGGCGGAGGGCATCAGGGGCGTCCTTTCAGGTGCACGGCCCAAGGGGCGCGTGGGAATCATCCGAGGCCTGCCCGGGCGGGCCACCCAGTTGAGGGGCGCGGGGCCGGGCCGGTGAAGCGGCCCGACAAGGTGGCTCCACACATCCTGACAGCCCGGAGTGTCCATTCTGTCGTGACGCAAGGAGTCAGCCTCGTTCCCTGGCGCGTGTTGAGGCTCCCTCCATGTCCACGGCGAGGAAGCCCTCACGCTCGACAGCCTACCGGTCGAAGACCGAGATCTTGTCGACCTTCACGTAGGAGATGTCGTGCCAGTAGACGCGCGTCTCGATGGCATGGCCCAGCCGGCCCGCCAGCGAGAAGTCGAGGCTGACGTCCTGGTACATGAACGGCTGGGTGAACCGCGAACGTGCGATGGCCTGGCTCGCGATGACCTGGCGTGCGGTCGCGTCATAGACATCGATGGTGACGACGTTGCCTCCCGTCGAAATGGAATCGACCATCATCCTGAAGTTGGCGCGCATGGCGCCGTCGCCCCAGTGGGTCGCATAGGGGCCGTAGATGAGGCTTCCAGCGACGTCCGCGGCGGTGTTGGCGGACCACCCATCCCCCTCCTGTCGTCCCACGAGTTTGTAGAGCGCGCTCGACTCCGCCTCGTAGACGAAGGGGAGGGTGTACTCCGAGGGGAAGGAGATCCGCCGCGTGGTCTCGATGGAGCGGGTGCCTCCGTGGATGGGGAGGGAAATCCCTCGGTGCAGCACGCCGCCGCCGATCTCCATGCCTCCGTGGACCTTGCAGAGGCAGAAGCCCGTGTCATCGTTGTCGGCAGGCCCCAGGGACTCCATCTTCAGCGAGTCGCCCAGGGACGCGCGGCCCCGCGCGCTCCAAGAGAGGGACGTGCCCAGCCAGGCCCAGACCTCGTCCTGGTTCGCGGGCGGCGCGCCCTGCCGCGCGGTCCACTGTCCCGCTGGAAACGAGAACGGGGCCACGGGGCCTCGAATCGCAAGCCGATCCGGGCGCACCGTGTGGAACAGGTCGGCCTTGGAGGGTTGGGTCGCGGGCAGCTTCGACAGCACCAGCCCGCCAATCACGGACCAGACTTCCTGTCCAAAGGCGGGGTTCCCCGCGGGATTGTCGAACTGGTAGGTGCGGTCGAAGAAGGGGCGGTCCCCGTGGAGCACGTAGCCCAAACGCAGGTAGACGGGGCGGCGCAGGCCGTCCGCGAACAGGAAGTCCTGATGGCAGCGGTCTCCCTCGTGCGCGCCATCCTTGCCGGCGTCCGCCTCCTTCGTGATGGGAGCCGCGTAGACCAGCCGCAAGGACGTGGCGGTCTCCTCGTGAACAATGGGAGCATTCTTCCTCGCCCACGCCATGCGATTGCGAGAGCAGGCGGTCCAATGCGGGACATCCGTGTCCGTGACCGGCGCGGCCTCATTGACGCTGTACCAGTTGCAGATGGTCTTGACGCAGGCGCTGCCTTGGCAGGCTTCGTTCGTATCGCATTGCCCGTTGCCGTTGGGGTCTTCGCCCGGCTCGGGGATTTCGTGCGGCAGTTCGTAATGCTCCGCACCGCTGTAGCCTGGCATCCACGCGCCGTTTCCATCCTCGGCGACGCCCAGGAAACTCACCGGGCGGCGTGAGGGAGACTGCTCATGGAGGAACGCGAGCGCGTCACCTGACGCGCCATTGAGCAGCCAGAGCGCGTTGATCTTCCCGTAGAATCCCGTCTGGTCAATCCACGCCATGTAGTGCTTTCCAACGAAGACCAGATCATTGGCGTTGGGGCCATCCCGCCGGAGCTGCGACGTCACCGGGTCGTAGGTCCCGAAGCCCAGCCCCTCGATGGCTCTCCGGACCAGGGATTGGACATGGGAGTCCGAGCTCTGGGTGAAGTTCTTCACCGGGGGCTGCCCGGCGGTGTAGTCATCCAAGTGGACGGTGACCTTGTCGACGTTCATGTACGCCTGCGCGTACCAGTCCAGCCGGACCTCCATTCGCTGGTGGGCGCACGCCTGCAGGTCGAACCACAAATCGAAGTCCTGATAGACCAGGGGCTGGGTGAAATCGCCCCTCAGGATTTCGTGCCGGGCGATGACGCGGTCGCTGCTGGCACAGTTGACCTCCAGCGCGGCCACCGCGCGGTTGTTGGCGGAGTTGTTGTCAATCATGAGGCGGAAGACGGCCTTGCCCGCGCCGCTGCCCCAGTTCGTCGCATAGGGCCCGTAGACGAGGTGTCCTCGGACATGCGCCGCGGTATTCGCGGCCCATCCCGCGCGGTCCGCATAGCCCATTGCGTGGGACAGGTGGGTCTCGGCTTCGTACACGAAGGTCCGGTCGAAGGATTGAGCAGCAGCCTGCAACGGTAGGAGCAAGGCCAGACTGGCGAGCAGAAAGGGCCGGAGTGATGAAGGCATGTCGATACCCAGGAAACGAGGAGGGGCTACGCGAGTGCACGGCAACCGCTGAGAGGACTTTGCAAGAAGAGGCACGGTCTTTCGTTTCGGCGTGGCTTCTTTGATGCCACGCGAACAGGTCGTTTTCGACCTGGAGGAGCACCGCTCTCCCCGCGGCACTCCAGTCAGGACGCGAGCACCGCAGCAGGCGGATATCGAAGGCTGCCGTCCCGTCGTCCGTTCGAATGGCGTGAGACGCCGCATTGAGTTGGATGGGTTTTCGCGAAGTTGAGAAGGGGCGGCATTGTCTTTTTTGCATGGATGAGGTGGTCAAGTCAGGGGTGGCGTGGAGTGTTGACTGTGCCGTGTGCGTGGTGACGTGGTTGGAAAAGTTTTGAATTGTCATTGACTGGGGTCATCCCATTCCTGGGATGCATGACTCCTGCGGGACGAGAGACTTCGGCGCGCCACGGCCCGACATTTCCAGGGGACTTCCGGGGTGGCAAGGTCCCCATGCAGTCGACCGGGAAGGAAACCACGGCATGTCGAGCGAGTCGCAGTACGAACAGGTCCGCGCCATCACCGACGAGGTCCTGGCAGGCGTCAAGGACATCTCCTTGCACGGCTGGGACGACGGCCGCTGGTATGTCCTGTTGGACCAGATCAACTACGACACGGCCGAGGTCGTGGAGCGTCCCCTGGTTTCCAACATGGGGGAGATCCTCTCACCTGAACTCGTCGCGAAGCTGGGCCTGACGGAGCAGGTCGAGGAACTGGCTCTCAGGCTCCTGGCGCAGGGCTTCGCGCCCGCGCCTCGACCTCCCACCGTGCGGGACTCGATTCTCGCAGTCGCCATGGCGGTGATGAAGGGCTCCGGCCTGGATGCCGTGGTGCGGGAGGATGACGTGGGACACGTCCAGGCCGGAGTGGAGGTGCTCGTCGAATCGAATTGGCGCCTGGAGTTCAGGGCGCTGGCTTCGACGCGAGGTGACGTCCCGTTTCCAAAGCTCGCCGAGGCCTTGGGATTGCTTGAGCGCGCGGAGCAACTGGCCCAGCGCTTGGGCGCACTCGGGTACACGCCTCCACCGTTGTCCGAAGACGAGGCCGCGCTCGTGCCGGAAGCCCTGGAGCAGCTCTGGCGTGGGTTCAACTACGGCCTCCGGAGCCTCAATGACCTGGCGGAGGCCACGGATCACCAAGCCTGGTACGACCTGGGCGAGGACCGCGTTCGCCGTGAGGTGTGGCGCCAGTTCGACGCGAAGGTGCGGACGCGTCTCGTCGAAGAGACGCAGTGGCCGGACATCCTCGAAGTGGAGCGGCTGGCGGCGGCCTTCGATGACCTCCGCCGCGCCGGCATCGTGGCGGAGATGGGAGCGACCCACACGCTCAGCTCCGGTTGGAGCCTCGTGCGGGAGCGAGCCGAGCAATGGGCGTCCCGAGGCGAGTCGCCCTGGGCCGCCGCGTTCTTCCCCCCTGTGTCAGGGAAGATGTCCGGGCGCGAGTGACGGGGCGCTTTCCCAGGCTGCGCAGCCTCGTCCTGGCGGCCTCATCGGATCGCATGGGGCCGATTCGCATCGAGGTCTGACGGCGGGCCGGAGGTGACAGCCCGTGTCACGGGGAGGCCCTCCTTATCGAACCGTTCGAATCCAGGTCGGCGACATCCGCCCGCGACGAGGTAGGGCGGAGCGGACCTGGGAGGGCGCCGTTGACACAGGGCCTGCTCGTGCCGCGCCTGGTAGGAATTACCTCCGCTTCCGTCGAGGAAGTCGTTCGACACCGCGCGAAACGTCGCCCGCGGGGATGACGCGTGACGTCTCGCGTAAACCGTGTAGGACCCGGGCTCCTTGCATGGCGGTGAAAACAGGGCGTATCGTTTTCATGTCGACAGCGCGTCAGACTTCAGTCTGGCTTTCTGTTCGACGCATCCGTCAATCGTAACCAGGAGACCCGTCATGAACGAGAACGTCCAGGGAGCCGAGCTGGTGGAGCAGTGGCGCAACAACGCAGACAAGAGCAACCCCGCGGGGCCGCTGTTCGTCGGTGGTGAGTTCACCGAGTCGGACATCATCCACGAGACCATCGTCATCTCCGGCCGCTGTGGCACGGGGTGCTCTGGCTCGAACACCCGTCAGTGCTGCTGAGTTGAACGGTCATGGCGTCTGACACGGACGCCAGTAACTTTGACGTGTCATTGGGATGCCTGCTCCTGCCCGTCGTGGAGGAGCTGGCGTCCCAGCTTGACCGGGTTACTGGGCTATCTTCGAGTGAGCGCGACGTCGTTGTCTCCGCGACGCGCGAATCCCTGTACGCGCAGCTCACGCTGAAGCTGGGGCGGCTGCTCGTTCTGGAGTTGAACGCCGCGCGGGTGACGGGGAAGCTGGATGCCCAGGACCCGGAGGCGCGTTGGGCTCAGTTCCTGGAACTCTCGTCGCGGCGCGCCTTCTGGGAGGGCCAGGCGGCGAACTACCCCACGATGCTGCCTCGAGTGGAGCGCATCGTGCGCAACCGGGTGGACGCCGCGCTGCGATTCGCCGAGCGCTGGGGCCAGGAGCGCCCGTCGCTGAGCGTCTTGTGCCAGGGCAGGGCGGTGGGTGAACTGACGGGCCTGTCCTTTGGCGCGGGCGACAGTCACCGCGGCGGCCAGACGGTGGCGCTGCTCCAGTGTGGCTCGGAGCGCCTGGTGTACAAGCCGCGCTCGGTGGCCATCGACGCGGCGCTGGGACGGTTCCTCTCGGAGCTGAAGGCGCGGCACGACGGCCCCCTGACCATCCGCGTCCCGGAGGTCGTGGACCGAGGCACGCACGGTTGGGCCGAGTTCGTCCCCCACCAGTACGCCTCCGGCGACGAGGCGCTCCGGGGCTTCTATCGCGGCATCGGCCACTGGCTGGCCATCATGCGGCTGCTGAGCGGCAGCGACCTGCATTCGGAGAACGTCATCGCCCATGGGGATGCCCCCGTCGTCGTGGACTGCGAGACGGTGTTCACGCCGCGCATCCCGCCCAAGCCCTCGGAGCTGGGGCAGGCGTTGGATCATGCGGCGGAGCTGGTGAGCGGCTCGGTGCTGTCCATCGGCATGTTGCCGGGGCGGGGAATAGGTCTGGGGTGGCGCGGCGTGGACAACTCCGCGGTGGGCATGCTCCCCGGGCAGCAGCCCATGGTGCAGCAACCGGACATCCTCAAGAAGGGCACGGACGAAGCCCGCATCGGCATCACGCAGATGCCCGCGCAGGTCTCCCAGAACCACCCCAGTCCCGAGCCCGCGTTGGCCCGGTTCTGGCCGGACGTCCTGTCGGGCTTCGATGGCATGACGGCCACGCTGCGGGCGCTGGATGGCGCGGGGACGTTGCGCGGGTTGCTCGCGCCCTTCGAACCGTGCCGCATTCGCGTCGTGACTCGGGCCACGGAGGTGTACGCGGAGGTGGCGCGCATGCTGTGGCACCCGGTCTCCCTGCACAAGGACGGCCCGGCGCGCCAGCGTGCGTTCGACCTGCTGACGCGGATGGCCGCCAACGTGTCGACCGCGCCAGGCGCTCCGGAGGTGGTCGCGGCCGAGGTCGAGGACCTGCTCGAGGGCGACGTCCCGTTCTTCACCACGTTGGCGGAAGACGGCCAACTGGAGGGCCCCCGGGGAACGCGGTGGCTGCCGCGCTGCAACCTGGTGGAGGCCGCGCTGGAGAACTGGCGCACCGCGGACTTCACCCTGGAGCGCGACGTCATCCAGGCGGCCTTGGTCAGCGCGTACGTCAATGACGGGTGGATGCCGGACGCGGCGCCGATGGTGCCGTCACACGTTCGCACGGACCACGTCGACGCGCGCCGCCGGAGACTCGCGGCGAACATCTTGCGCCAGCTCGTCTCCACCGCCATCCGAGGCACGGATGGCAGTGTCACGTGGATCGCCCCCACGCGGGGGCCCACGGGCTGGTCCGTCCAGCCGCTGGAGCAGGACCTCTACGGCGGCGCCTCCGGTGTCGCGCTGCTGGTGGGCGGATACCTGCGCGAAGTGGAGAAGGGCCGGGCGGACCCCGTGGAGGGGCTGGAGCCGCTGCTGGCGTCGGTGCTGCACACGCTGGTGCTGGCCGAGGACCGCTTCGAGTCGCTGCGCCAGCGCAAGGGCATCCGCCTGCGTCCGCCTCCGCCCGGGGCCTACATCGGCCTGGGCTCTCAACTCTGGACGCGGCTCGTCCTGCGGGACTGGAAGTGTGACGCGGGAGATGGGCTGGCGCGCGCGGAGACGCTCGCGGACGCCATCCCCGAGTCCGCCTCGGCCGCGGATGCCCATGACGTGCTGTCGGGAACCGCGGGGGCGATTCCGCCCTTGCTCGCGCTCCATCGCCGGACAGGGAACGCGCGCTATCTCCAGATGGCGCGCGCGCTCGGTGACACCGTGTGCGAGCACGCGCGTCGCAAGAACGGCCAGGCGTGTTGGATACACGAGCAGTGGCCCCAGGGCATTGGCGGCTTCGCGCACGGCACCACCGGCATGGGCTGGGCGCTGACGCTGCTGGCCCGTGCGACAGGGGAGTCGCGTTACGCGGAGCTGGCACAGGAGGCCTTCGCGTTCGAGGACGCCCTCTTCGACGAGGGTGAGCAGAACTGGCTGGACCTGCGCGGGTTGGAGGGCGCGAAGTCCGCCGCCGCGTGGTGCCACGGCGCGGTGGGCATCGGGTTGGCGCACGTCGACCTGGACCCTCGCTTCGAGCTGCCTCAGACACGCCTGCGCTTGCGCCGGGCGGCCACGGCGACCCGAAGGCTCGGGTTGGGATGGAACCACTGCGCGTGCCACGGTGACCTGGGCTCGTGGGAGCTCCTGGAGCACGCCCTGCGCGCGGGCGAGGCACCTGAAGGCCTGACGCGAGAGGGCCTGCTGGCGAGCATCCTGACCAGTATCGAGGAGCATGGGCCCTCCTGCGGTCTGGCGCGAAACGCCTTCGCTCCCGGGCTGCTGGCGGGGGTGGGCGGCGTCGCCTACCAGTTGCTGCGCGCGCATCCGGAGCATGAGCTGCCGTCCATCCTCACGCTCGGCGGAGGGACGTTCTGAGCACGGACGCGAGCCAGGTGGAACTGGAGCAGCCCTACTGGCGTCTGGGTGGGGCCGCGCCGCCGAAGCCCGGCCTGTTGGCGCTCGTGCGGCGCGTGGGCATGGCGGTGCGGCCCGTGGTGTCGGTGCTGCGCCGTGCCTCGCCGCGGGTGGCGGTGGCCGTTGGTGTCCTGCAGGTGCTCTCGGGCGTGGCGACGACGGCGACGCTGCTGCTGGGCACGGAGGTGTTGGGCCGGCTGTTGGCACAGGCGCAGGGCTTCACGCAGCCCCGCGCGGTGCTCGGGCCCCTGCTGGTGTTGGGGGTGATGTTGCTGGTGAAGCTGGGCCTGGATTCGGCCACCACCATGGCGGGGGCGTACCTGGCGCCCCGGGTGCACCGGGTCGCGGAGGAGGCGCTGTTCCGGGTCAGCCTCGACGTGGAGCTGGCCTGCTTCGACGACCCGGCCTTCTACGACCGGCTGCACCGCGCGAAGGACCGGGGGCTGATGCATCTGGAGGGGGCGACCACGGCGCTCGTGGAGGCGGGCAGCGCGATGTTCGCCGTGGGCGGCGCGGCGCTGGCCTTGTTGTGGCTGCACCCCTTGCTCGTGCCGCTGCTGGTGGTGGCGCTGCTGCCGGAGGGCTGGGCGGCGCTCCACGCGGCGCGGCTCCAATACGCGGGCATGGCGACGACCATCTCCCTCACTCGGCAGGTGCAGATGATGGCGGAGCTCGCTACCCAGCGGGAGTCCGCGCCGGAGATTCGCGCCAATCAAGCGCAGGACTATGTCCTGGCCGAGTACCGGGACAGCGCCGTGGCGCTTCAGGACCACCTGGTTCGCCTGGGGCTCGATGGCGCGAAGGCGGCGCTGGCCGGCCGGCTCCTGTCGGGGCTCGGGCTGGTGGCGACCTTCGCGGCGCTGGGGATGATGCTCCACGCGCAGTGGCTGGGCCTGGCCGTCGCGGGTACGGCGGTGATGGCGATTCGGAGCGCCAGCACGGCGTTGAGCCAGTTGATGGTGACGATGCACGGGCTGTTCGAGAAGGGCCTGTACATCAGCGACTACCGCGAGTTCATCGAGCAGTCGGCGTCACGCGCCCGGCCACCCTCCCGCGTGAAGGCGCCGGAGCGGCCGGGCCGCATCGAGCTTCGGAATGTCAGCTTCCAGTACCCGGGGCAGGAGGGGCGGCTCGCGTTGCGCGACATCTCCCTGACGCTGGAGGCGGGTCAGAGCATTGCGCTCGTGGGAGAGAACGGCTCTGGCAAGAGCACCCTGGCCCGGTTGATCGGCGGGCTCTACCATCCGAGCGCGGGCCGCATCGAATGGGATGGCGTGGACGTGACGACGTTGACGCCGGACAGCGTGGCGGACCGGGTCGTGATGGTGTTGCAGGACCCCATCCGCTGGCCGCGCAGCGCGCGCGACAATGTCCGCCTGGGGCGGCATCAGCGGGAGGACGCCGACTCGCGGGTCCTCCTCGAAGCCGCCGAACAGTCGCGTGCGCATGAGGTCATCGACACGCTGCCTCGGGGTTGGGAGACGCTGTTGTCGCGGCAGTTCCTCGGCGGACAGGACCTCTCGGGAGGGCAGTGGCAGCGGCTCGCCGTGGCGCGCGGGCTGTATCGGGACGCGCCGCTGGTCATCCTGGATGAGCCGACGGCGCCCCTGGACGCGAAGGCGGAGCACGCCGTCTACGAGTCCCTGCGGAAGCTGGCCCGAGGCCGCACGGTGGTGCTCATCACGCACCGCCTCGCGAGCGTCCGCAACGCCGACCGCATCTTCTTCCTGGAGCGTGGCGCGCTGGTGGAGCAGGGGCGGCACGAGGACTTGATGCGGGAGAACGGCCGCTACGCGGAGCTCTACCGGCTTCAGACGAAGCTGCACGGACTGGACGATGACACGGACTGAACTCGAGGAGCGCTGCCAGGGCGTGGACTGGACGGCGTTGGGCCAGCGGCTTCACGGGACGGTGATTCGCTCGGGGGACGAACGGCTGGGGCTCGCGAAGAAGCAGTTCGCGGCGGGACAGCCGCTGCCGTTGCCTCAAGTGCTGGTTCAATGCCGGAGTGCCTCCGACGTGCAACGGACGCTCGCCGTGCTCGTGGCGCACGCGCTGCCGTTCTCGGTGCGCAGCGGGGGACATTGCTTCGCGGACCTCTCCTCCAGCGCGGGCGTGGTGCTCGACCTGTCGGAGCTGAACCACGTCGAGTGCCAGGGGGAGCTCGCCGTCGCCGGGCCGGGGGCCCATGCGTCGGTGGTCAGTCGCGCCCTGGCCGCGCGAGGGCGCGTCCTCCCCACGGGCGGGTGCGGTCTCGTCGCCTTGGGAGGGTTGGGGCTCGTCGGTGGGTTTGGTTTCCTGGGGCGCCGTTACGGGCTCACCGCCGACCAGATTGAGCGGCTGGAGGTCGTGCTCGCGGACGGGCGTCTCGTCCACGCGAGCCGGGACGAGGCTCAGGACTTGTTCTGGGCCCTGCGAGGCGCGGGGAGCGCGGGCTTCGGCATCGTGACCCGGATGACACTGCGAACGTTCCCGCTGGAGCCGCTGACGCTCTGTCATGGCCGCTGGGCGCTGTCCGAGGCGGCCGCGCTGGTGGAGGCGTGGCAGGCGTGGGCACCCGAGGCCGACCCGGACATCAACCTGGAGCTGGGGCTCGCGCTGCTCGACGATGACGAGAGCCCGCCCTATGTGGAGCTCTTCGGCGTCATCCTGGGGGACGAGGCTCGGGCCTCGGAGCACTTGGAAGGTGTGAAGCGGCGCCTGGGGCCGCTGGCGTCCGAGCTGCACGGGCGACGGCTGGCACCGGCACAGGCCGCGGATTACCTGGTGGGCTTGCTGAACCATGACGGGGAGCCGGCGTGGATGCCGAGCCTGCCGTATCGGGACGTCGCCTATCAGTTCACCCGCTCCAACTTCTTCGATGCGCCGCTCAGCACGAAGTCGATTCGGGCCTGCGTCGAGGCGCTCACCGTGGACCGTCGCTACGCGCAGCACCGGGAGCTGGAGTTCATTCCCTGGGGAGGGGCCTACGCGCGCGGAGATGACACCTCCTGCTTCCCGCACCGCGGCGCGCGCATGATGATTCGTCACACGACCGTGGTCGGCGCGCGCTCCACGGAGGCGCTGCGAGACCACGCACGGGACTGGGTCGACGCGTCGTGGGACACGGTGCGCCCCGTGGTCCGCGCGGGCGTGTACTCCGGCTACGCGGACCGTCGCCTGGAGGGCTGGCAACACGCGTACTACGGAGCGCACCTCTCCAGGCTCCAGCAGGTGAAGCAGCGGTACGACCCAGGCAATGTCTTCCAGCATGCGCAGTCGCTCGGGGCGACGTGAGCCCCGCCGCCCGGTGGCCTCACCCCACGGGCGCGTGTTGGTGGAGGAACCGCCCCACCAACGCTCGGGCGAGCTGTCGGCCGAAGCCGCCATCCCAGATGTCGAAGCCGTGCTCCGCGTAGGGCAGCGTGAAGAGGGCATGGGAAACGCCCACCTGCGCCAGCCGGGCCGCCAGTGCCCGCGATGCATCGAGCGGCACGACGCTGTCGGCCCCGCCATGAAGCAGGAGCGTGGGAGGGGCGCGTGGCCCGACGTGGTTGATGGGTGAGAGCAGCTCGTACTGCTCGCGGTGGCCCTGCAGCGGGACGCCCGTGAAGCCCTCGAGCGCGGCCGGAGCCGTCGCGGCGTAGGTCACCAGGTCGCTGGGGGCGTAGAAGCTGATGATGGCCGCCACCGAGGTGTCTCCTTCGTCGCAGGAGGACGGGATGCGGGAGTCTCCCTCCGTGTACCCCGCGAGGGTCGCGAGGTGGCCGCCCGCGGACTCTCCGAACAGGACGAGCCGCTCCGGGTCGATACCGTAGGTGGCCGCATGCTCCTTGACCCAGCGGATGCCACACTTGACGTCGCCCGGGGCCTTCACGCCAGTGGCGGGTGGAAAGAGGCGGTAGTCGAGGGAGATGAGCGCATAGCCCCGCGCGGTGAGGAAGTCCGCCCAGGCGCGCGCATAGCCACGCTCTCCGCCACGCCAGCCGCCGCCGTGAAAGTAGAGCACCGCGGGCCGGGCCCTGGCGGTGGCCGTCTCGGGAAGAAAGACGTCGGCGTGCAGCTCCCGCTCCTCGAACGCGGCGAAGCGAACCGTCTCGCTGGGATGGGGCCGGGCGCCAACGAGGGGGCGGAAGTACTCACGGAGGTCGAGTGGAATCTCCGCGGCCCGCGCCAACCGCCACGCGGAGACAGCGGGCCACGCCGCGAGGACTCCGATGGCCAGCGCGGAGGCCGCCGTCCCCCAGCGCAGCCACCTGGCCCCGTCCACATGCGCCACCCAGAGCGCCACCAGCGCCGTGAGGAGCGCTGGCAACAGCATCAGCAGGCTGTACTCGCGCAGGATGCCCTTGAGGAGGTGGACGAGCGTGGGCACTCCCGCGGGAGCGAGGAAGACGGCCGCGAGCAGCACGCAGCCGACGATGTGCAAGAGCGCCAGCAGGGTCGGCATGGAGGGCAGGGGCGGTGACGGCATCCGGCGAAAGGGGCAGACCGCCGCATCGTAGACGAGATGCGGCGGTCTTCGAGCTACCGGAGACGCCTGGGGCCCCGGGCCGCGGTCGCCGAGGGCGACTCCACTTTGGAGGAGATGTCCGCGTCGCTGCCTTCGCCACCCGGGACACCGTCCGCGCCGTACGACAGGATGACAGGGCTGCCGCCCTCATTGAGGTACACGTAGTCCCGGTTCCAGGGGTCCTTGGGCAGCCGCTCCACCGAGCGTGCCTGACGCAGCTCCTCCAAGCCGGCCTGGGTCTCCGGGAAGCTGCCCGTCTTCATGTAGTGGAGCTTGAGGCCCGTCTCCAACGTCTTGATGTCCAGGGCGGCGGTCTTCTGCTTCGCCTCCTCCAGGTTCGACATCACGGAGACGCCCACCGCCGCGGCGATGAGGCCGAGGATGGTGATGACGACCATGATTTCAATCAGGGTCATGCCGCGAACATGGCGGCGCCGCGGGTTCATCTTCTGGGTTGGCTTCATCTTTGGGGTTTGACCTCGTGTGACGTTGTGTCCGGCACGTGCGTCCGCGTCGTGTCGCGATGTCTGTCGTTGAGTCGGCAGTACGCATGCGGCGGGTTGCGTGCGCCTGGAGCCGCGCATCGGCGCCAGGCGCGAAGCAATGCCAGTGCAGCCGCCGTGCCCATGCGATGCGTCTCCGCCTGATTCGACGCCGTGTGAGGGACTGTCACCTTCCGCGAGCAAGGTGCGACCCCTGCTCAGGGGATGCGGGTGCGGATGACGGCAGCGCCGGCCGAGCGCCGTGGGCCTTGCCGCTCCGTCCGATGGGCGCGTGTGAGCACGCCGACGCCCACGGAGGGTCGCCTCCGTCAGCTCGGCGGCCGAGAGGGTGCGGCCCCGGAGAATGGCGGCGCCTCCTTCATGAGGCGCCACCCCCGGGGCAGGGCACACTCAATCGCCATCCTTCTTCTTCCGAGACCGGCGCGCGGTCTTCGCGGCCGCCGCGGGTCTCCCCGCTGCCTTCTTCCCGCGGGTCGCCGCAGGTTTCTTCGCGCGGGAGGCGCGGGGCTTCCGCTCCTCCTCGTCTGGGGCGCCGTTGTCGCGGCGAACACGTGCCACCGCGTCGTTCACGGACCGGGCCACCTTCGCGAACTGCGGTTTGGCGCCCAGGGTCTGGGTGAGCCCCTGCACCTTGTGGGACACGGAGCTCAACGCACGGCGCTCCCGGTCCGACACGGGCAGCAGCGCTGCTCCCGCGACGCCCGCGGCCAACGTCGTCAGTCCAATGGCCACCGCGTGTTCACCCAGCTGGTCGGCGGCCCACGTGCGTGCCTTGCCCGCGCTCTCGCGCAGTTTGTCTCCACGGGGGACGCGCTCTCTCAACTGCTCCAGGGTTTCGCGCCCCCGTGCGCCGACCTTGTGCATGGCCTCCCGTGTGCTCGCGGCCACTTTCTGAGGACCTGTCTTCTCTTCGGCCTGGGCCTTCCGGCGCTTCAAGGCAGCGGTGAGCCTGCCCAGTCCTTTTGCCCCTGGTTTGTTCGTCTGCGCCTTGGCCATCGCGCTCTCCCTCGTTCCGCCCTCGCTGCGGGCCGACGTTCCTCGTGTCGCAAAAGGTATGGATGCCAATACCCCGCGCAACGCACGGCTCCGGGTGAGGACGGCAGGCACGACGAAGGCACGCTGAGCGCCGAGCGCGGCCCCCGCCCACAAGCCACCGTCCGTGGCCAGCGCGACCCTCGAGCTGCCTGCCGGCCCCCGCGCCTTGGCCACGCCTGCCTTGACCAGGGTCGCGGCCGCGTTGAGTGCCAGTCCCGTTCGGCCGTGCTTGAAGCGTTCAAAGGCCTCGCGATTCTCGAAGAGGACGACCTCCGAGGCGGTCTGCCCGCCCACTTGGGTCCCCAAGGTGAGCTGTATCAGGGCCGCATACCCGACCAGCCGATCGTGCTTGAAGACCTCGCCCAGGCCCCAGGTGCCCCCGAGAACCAGGCTCCCCTGTGCCAGCGAGGGGAAGACGGCATACGCGTAGGCTCGGGCCCTTGCCTGGGCCAGCTCCGGGGACCGAGCCTCCATCCGGTGCAGCGCCGCCCGTGCGTCACCGTGGAGCTTCTGGTGGATTTCCAGCTCCTTCCGCGCGAGCTTCAACGCACGCTTGCCCTGGCTCACCAGCTTGCCGCTCAGGGGCGTCTCACGCGTGGCGAGCACGGGCCTGCGCCTTGAGGAGCCGAGTGACCAGCATGGCGGCCGTTGTCAGCCCCGTGGCGAGGGCAGGGTGCTCCGCCGGCTGCCACCGCGAGCGCATCGTGTCGCCATCCGCCTCGTCTTCAGGGGACTCGGCCTCCGTCTCGGGCTCGGGCTCCTTCCTGCGGAAGAGTCCCGCCAACGCGCCGCTCCCGCGTTTCGTCTCCTCCACGGAGGGGGGCATGAACGAGAACTTCTGCCCGCCCAGGGAGATCTCGAGCAGCATGCCGCCACGTGAGTAGGCGTGGGCGGTGCACTTCGCATAGTTGATGGTGCCAGACGCCGCCGCCTTCACGAGCACGAGGGACGCGTTGGCGGCGACGGCCGCTTTCCCACCCTTGAAGGCCTCCAGGGCGTTTCGGTCCTTGAAGAAGATGATCTCGCTGTAGGTCTGCCCGCCGACCTGCACGCCGAGGGTCAGCTGGCTCAGCGTGGCGAAGCCCACCGGTTTGCCCTTCTCGTACACCTCGCCGCGGCCGAACGAGCCGCCGAGGACCAGCGATGCCCTGCCCAGCGATGGGAAGACGGCATAGCCGTGAGCTTGCTGAAGCTCCTTCTCCAGGCCCTTGTTCTTGTTCACCAGCCGGTCCACTGTCGCGATGACCTCTTCGTGAAGCGCCTTTTCCTGCTCTGGCCTCATGTTCGCCTCCTGTTGAAACAACGTGGCGACGCTCATGGCCGCAAGGCACCCAGGGGAGATGCGTGCGGACGGCCACGCCTCGCGTGGTCTGGTTGCCAGACGTGACACGAAGGGTGCCTACCTTCGATGTCAGGAGGACGCACATCATGGCCTCGACGAAGACGTCTGGGAAAAAGCGCTCGCGCGGCAAGGCACGGGGCGTATCACCCAGGATGGAGGCTGCGCAGAAGCAGCTCGAACAAGTGACGGGATACGCGCGGGGCCGCGTCATGGAGCGCCTGGACTTCCAGCGGGGCTTGCTCGTGTCGGTGCTGGAGGACATGGCAGACGGGCTGGGCAGCGCCACCCGGCGTGCCCCGAGCCCGGCCTCACAACGCGTGCTGGAAACCGGTGAGCGCGTGGTCCGCGGCGCCTCCTCGCGGCTGAATGAGCAATCTGTCGAGGCGCTGTTGGACCGCACGGGCCAGTTCGTGCGGGAGCGCCCGGGGTGGTTGCTCACGGGCCTGCTGGGCGCGGGGCTGATCGCGGGCCGGGTGTATCGCGCCAGCAATGCTGGCGACGTGGAAGGGGAGGGTGAGTGATGAAACGCGGAGCGAACGAGACAGCTGCGCGCGAGGGACGGAACGGAGACGCGCCCGGCTCGAAGCACGGGGGCTTGCCCTCATTGCGGACGGTCCGGGCCAAGGGCCTGGCGGTCGCCGGGAGCCTCCGGGAGAAGCTCCCGTCACGAGGTGCTGCCCGTGCGAGCACGACGGATGCCCGGACGTGGACCTCGCGGACGATGCGGCAGCATCCCGTGGGGACGGGACTGGGGGTGCTGGCCCTGGGCTTCCTGTCTGCCTCCTTGTTGCCGGCGTCCGGGCTGGAGCGTCGCGCGTACTCCCGCGCGTCGGGGAAGGCGAAGGACCTGGTCGACCGTCTTGACGCTTCGGAGCGCATCGGAGAAGTCCTGTCGGCCGTGCGGCAGGTGGCTGCGGATGCAGCCGCGGAGCAACTGGCTTCGTTGCGGCCCCAGGCCGATGCAGGGGGGGCGCGGCGCAAACTGGAGCGCCTTGTCCGAAAGGATGGATAGCCGCCGGGTCGCGAGCTTCGCGCTCAACGGAGGACCGGTGGGCGCGTGGTAGAACGGGCCCAGTCCTCGCCTCACGGAGACCGGGCCCTCGTGGTGATCCTGCGCGACGTTACAGCTGCTGACCTTCCCATCTTCTTCGAGCACCAACGCGACGCGGTCGCGCTGCGCATGGCCGCATTCCCGCCTCGGGAGCGCGAAGCCTTCCTGACGCACTGGCGCACGAAGGTGCTCCGCCCGGAGAACGTGACGCGCACCATCGTCAAGGACGGGCAGGCCGCGGGCTATATCTCCAGTTGGGAGCAGGAGGGCAAACGCCTCCTCGCCTATTGGCTGGGGCGCGAGCACTGGGGCCAGGGCGTCGCGACACGCGCTCTCGCGGAGTTCCTGACGCACGAACCGACGCGTCCGCTGCATGCGTGGGTCGCTGCCCACAACGTCGGGTCGCTCCGCGTCCTCGAGAAGTGTGGCTTCCGCACGGTGGCTCACGAGAGCCCGCTGGCCGAGGACGGCGTGGCGGAGGTGCTCCTGGCCTTGGGGCTGACCTAACCCACGCGCGCGATGGCCGCGCTCGAGCCCTGCTCCACGACGTTCCGACAGGGACCTTCGGGAGCATGGGGGAGTCCGTTCAACGTGGGCTGATGCCGTGTCCGGCAGGATGCACCGGTCCTGGCCTGTCGTCCGCAGGCAGGTGCGTTCCTTCCGGCCTGGGATGGACAGACTTCGCAGGTTGGGGTCCACCACACCCTCCCTGCGAATCTCGGGGTGCCGGCGACATGCGCCAACGTCATGTCAGACCCAGCACCGTTACTCCAGTCACTGTTGTCATCCAGCAATCCCGATTTCCCCAGGAAGTTGCGCTTCAGCACCGCGACCGGGCCGGCGGTCTCAACGGATTGAGGCGAGGCGGGGAGACGCACGGCGATGCGGGATGCCGCAGTGTTCCCATTCCCTGGAGAATCTCGTTGAGAAACCGTGTCGGCACGTTCTTCACCACCGTAGGGCTCGCGTGCGCAGTGGTCGCATGTCGCGGCGAGCCTCCCACCCACAGCGAGGCGCGACCCCCGTCCGAGTCCAAGGCGCCAGCTCAAAAGCCAGCCCCGGCGCTTGTCCAACTCGCCGCGGTGAACTGCACCCACCCCATTCCTCTCAGCAATGGCACGCCCGTGGGCGATGTCGCCGCGGCAGCCGATGATTGGTCTTGCACCTATACCCTGACGGTGTCAGGGCAGGTCACCCGCCTCGAGTTCGTCACCAGCGGCGGAACGGGAGACGGCGACCTGTTCGTGAAGCATGGCGCCGCCCCCACCACGAGCTCGTTCACCTGCAAGTCCACGGGCTACGACAACAACGAGCGCTGCGTCATCACCAACGTTCGGGAGGGGACCTATTACGTCCGGATGCTCGGCTACACCGACATGTCCGGCGTCACCCTGACGGGGACGTACAGCCCTGTCAGCACACCGGGCTGCGACAACACCCTGGCGTTGTCCAATGGCACCCCGGTGGAAGGAATCAGCGCGCCCGCGGGAAGCACCTCCTGCATCTACACGCTGGAGGTGCCAGCGGGGGCCTCCGATCTCCGCTTCAATCTGTCGGGGGGCACGGGAGATGGCTCGCTGTGGATGAAGTACGGCGCCGTGCCCACGGGCAGCTCCGCTGACTGCAGGTCCCAGACAGCGGGCACCAACACGGAGAGTTGCCGCATCATGACGCCGCAGGCCGGCACCTACTACGTGCGGGTCCAGGGCAACACCGCGGTCTCCGGCGCCCGGCTGGTGGGCTCGTATTATCAATCGAACAGCTGTGACGACGTCGTCGCGCTCGCCAACGGCGTGCCCGCGGCCAATGTCAGTGGAGCCATCCACAACTGGTCCTGCATCTACACGCTGGAGGTGGCGCCGGGCGCGTCCGACCTCCGGGTCGTCACCAGCGGGGGCACGGGGGACAGCGACCTCTATGTGAAGCACGGCTCCGTGCCGACCGTCTACTCGCGTGACTGTGAGTCGACGGGCACCGGCACCCAGGAGAGCTGCACCATCCCGGAGCCGCGTGCGGGCACCTACTACGTGCGGATGCTGGGACACACCGCGTACTCGGGCGTCAACCTGACGGCCACGTACACGCCGGAGTGCACCAGCGTCTTCCCGCTCGTGCAGAACGCGCCCACGGGCGGGATTGGCGCGCTGGGGAAGCGCTGGTCCTGCATCTACGCCCTGGAGGTCCCGGAGCGGGCAACGGACCTGAAGTTCGTCACCAGCGGGGGCACGGGGAACGGAGACCTCTACGTGCGGTACGGCGCGGCACCGGACAGCAGCACCCATGACTGCAAGTCCACGGGCACCACGTCCAGTGAGAGCTGCACCCTCCCCGTGGCCCAGGCGGGCACCTACTACGTGCGCATGTACGGCCCCACCACGGCCTTCTCCGGCGTCAGCCTGACGAGCACCTACACCTTCGGCAAGCCCGTGGGGTGCACCGGGACCAACGCCTTGTCCAACGGCTCGCCGGAGGGCGGTATCGGCGCGGCCGGCAACGACTGGTCCTGTCTCTACACCCTGGAAGTCCCACCGGGCGCGAGCAACGTCCGGTTCGTCACCAGCGGGGGCATGGGCAATGGCGACCTGTACGTGAAGCGGGGGACTCCCGCGAGCGACGCCTCCTATGACTGCAAGTCGACCGGAGGCACCAACAGCGAGACCTGCTCCATTCCGGGGGCGCAGGCGGGCACCTACTACGTGCGGATGCATGGGGCCGCGGCCTTCTCTGGCGTCAGTCTGACGGGCTCCTACACCTCGCTGACGCCGCCGGGGTGCACCAGCGTCGTCTCCCTGTCCAACGGCGCGCCCGCGAGCGGCGTCGGCGCGTCCGCGGGGACCTGGTCCTGCCACTACACCCTGGATGTGCCGGCGGGCGCGTCCAACCTGAAGTTCACGACCACCGGGGGTTCGGGCGACAGTGACTTGTACGTGCGGTTCGGCTCGGCTCCGGAGCTCAGCGCTTACGACTGCAGATCCGCGACGGGCACCAGTGAGACGTGCACCATCCCCCTGGCGCAGGCGGGCACCTATCACGTGCGGCTGTATGGCTACACCAGCTTCACCGGCGTCACCCTGACGGGCTCCTACACGTCCACCGTCCTCTCCAATGGCGTGGCGGTGAGCCCATTGATCGGCGCGGTGGGAAGCTGGTCCTCCCTCTACACGCTGGAGGTGCCGGCGGGAGCCACGAACCTCCGATTCGCCACGACCGGGGGCACGGGAGACAACAACCTCTACGTGAAGCACGGTGCCCCACCGAGCGACACGTCCTATGACTGCCGGTCGATGGGCAGCGGCACCAGCGAGACGTGCGCCATCTCCCCGGTGCAAGCGGGCACCTACTACGTTCGGGTCCACGGGCCCTCGCCCTACGCGGGCGTCAGCCTGACGGGCGCGTACACGCCGCCGGTGCCGCCTGTCTGCGCCGGAGTCCTTCCGCTCTCCAATGGCGTCGCCTCGGCCCACTTCAGCGCGGTGGCTGGCGGCTGGTCCTGCACCTATGCCCTGGACGTGCCGGCGGGCGCGGGCAGCCTGCGTTTCGCCACGAGTGGAGGCACGGGCAATGGCGACCTGTACGTGAGGTACGGCGCGGCGCCGGACACCAGCACGTATGACTGCAGGTCCGCGGGCGGGTCCACCGCCGAGGCCTGCGTCTTCCCGGAGGCCCAGGCGGGCACGTATTACGTGCGGGTGCATGGGGCCAGCGCCTTCTCGGGCGTGCGCCTGTCGGGCACCTATGTCCCCATGGGGTGCCATGCGGACCTCGCGAACGGCGTGCCCGTGAACGACCTCCATGTGGGCGCCAACGCCTGGTCGTGCCTCTACGCCTTGCAGGTCCCGGCCGGGGCCAGCAACCTCCAGTTCGTCACGAGCGGAGGCACCGGTAATGCTTCGCTGTACGTGCGGCACGGCGCGGCGCCGGATGGCAGCACGTTTGATTGCAAGTCCTCGGGCGTCACCTCCAGTGAGACTTGCAGCATTCCTCGGGCGCGGGCGGGCACCTACTATGCGCGGCTGTTCGGTGCCGGCGCGTTCTCGGGGGTCCGCCTGACGGGCTCGTACAGCGCTGGTGACTGCAGCCGTGGGCTGTCGAACGGCGTGCCGACGGAGGGGCTCCGTGGGAGCGCTGGCACGTGGTCCTGCACGTACACGCTCGACGTGCCGGAGGGCGCGGCCGAGCTCAAGTTCGAGACGGAGGGGCTCTCCGCGGGCGCGGCCGTGTACGTGAGACATGGCGCCGCACCGGACAGCGACACGTATGACTGCAAGTCCACGGGGTTCGCCCCGCGCGAGACCTGCCGCATCCCTCAGTCGCGCGCGGGGAGGTATTACGTGCGGCTGTACGGCGACAGGGACTTCTCGGGCACCCTGCTGAAGGGCTCCTATGTGCCCTCCATCCCGCTCTCCAATGGCACGCCGGAGGAGAACATCAGCGGGGAAGGGTGGGGCTGGTCGTCTGTCTATACCCTGGAGGTGCCTGCTGGGGCGACGCAGCTCAAGTTCGTCACCCGCGGCGGTTCGGGCAACAGCGACCTGTACGTGCGTTACGACGCCACGCCTAGCAACACGAATGTCCATGACTGCCAGTCCGCGGGCGGCACCACGAGCGAGACCTGCACCATCCAACTGCCGCTGCCGGGGACCTACCACGCTCGGCTGTATGGCGCCGCGGCCTACGCGGGCGTGGAGCTGACTGGTTCGTACACCGCGACGAATCCCGTGCCTCCCACCAACGACGCGTGTGACGCCGCGGAGGCGCTCGTCTTCGACGCCGAGGGGGTGGCCCGTGCACAGGGAGACACGACGCTGGCGGGGAACAGCAACGCGAGCGGGGACGCCTCTCCGTCGTGTTCTCCGTCCGCCAGGGCTTCGGGCAACGACGTCGTCTACCGGCTGACGTTGACGGAGACGCGGAGCCTCCAGGTGACCGTCACGCCCTGGGACACCCGTCTGGCGCCGGTCGTGTACCTGCGCGAATCCGGCAGCTGCGCGAGCCCGAGCGCCGCGACGGAGCTGGCATGCGGTGCCACCGTGGCGGAGACGTCGGGGCCCGCGGAGCTCTTCTATCCAGAGCTGCCCCCGGGCGAGTACTTCCTCTGGGTGGACGGTGGTGCCTACCGGAGTTCGGGTGGGCCCGCTTCCTTCGGACGCTTCGGACTGCGGGTGGAGCTGCACGCGCCCGTCCTTCCGCCGCCGAACGAGACGTGTGAGACCGCGCAGCCGCTCGTCTTCGCGCACGGTATCGCCAGAGTCACGGGGGACACGCGCAACGCGTCGAATGACCATCAGGCGACCTGCGGCTCGGGTGGTCCGCTTCGTGGACCCGACGCCGCCTATGTGTACACCTTGAGCGAGACGCAGGACGTCTTCATCGAGCTGACGGCCACGCAGCCCTACCCGGATTGGACGCCGGTTCTCTACACGGGGGCACTCCGCTCCTGTCTCCAGAGCCCGACCGGCGTCACGTGTGACTCCAACCGCCAGGCCTACAGGCGTTTTCGCCGGCAGGCCCCGGGGACCTATGTCATCTGGGTCGATGGCCTGACGGCCGCCGACGCGGGTTCCTTCGAGCTGAAGGTCACCACCAACGCTCCGTCGCGCAACGACACGTGCTCCACGGCGAAGGCGCTGGTCTTCAATGCCGCGGGAGACGCGTTCGAACGAGGGGACACGACGTATGCCTCCGACAGCGGGCCGACGGCGGGTGAGCCGTCGTGCGGCTCCTTCTTCACCTCCGGAAACGACCTCGTCTACACCGTGACGGTGCCGCCCGGCCTGCCTCAGCAGCTTTCGTTCGTGGTCGAGCCGACCATCGACAGCTACCTCATTCCGTACCTCTACTTGAGGAGCGTCTGCTCGACCACGCGGCTGTCGGATCAGCTCACCTGCGCTGCGTCCTCGGTCATCGCGTATCAGCAGAGCGTCGGGACGGCTGTCACCAGGCTCGATCCTGGAACCTACTACCTGTATGTCGACAGCCGTGGTTATGAAGGGGCGTTCAACCTGTACGTGCACATGGGCGCTCCCAATGACACGTGTGGGACGGCCCGGACCGTCGAGCTCGCGTCCGATGCCATGCCGGGCGTGGCCGCCTCCAACATCGGCATGACGAACGACTACGGCGCTGGAAGCGCGAACCCCTACGGTGGAACGTGCTCGAACAGTGGCAGTGCCACGGTGGACTCCGTGTACGCCTTCACGGCGCCTGCCACCGGGACGTATCACGTGGAAGGCGGCGGGGTGCGGCTCCTGGGGGAGGCTTGCGCTCCCTCCGCCTGCTCGGAGAGCCCCATCTTCGAGGCCACCGAAGGCCAGACGTATTACTTCGTGCTCGACCAGGGGATTGGAAGCACCACGTCAGGTGCCTCCAAGGTTCGGGTGCGTGAGTACCCGTGGTGGTGAGCGTCTCTTGAGGCGTTGATGCCTCCGGCAACCCGCCAGGGCCGAGCGGCCCTGGCGGGTTGTCACTGCTTCAGGCGCGTGGTCGGGCTTTCAGATATCCAACTGCCAGAGCTGGTTGTCCGCCTCGCCGTCGCGCTTCATCGGGTAGATGATGAGCCGCCCCGCGCCATCGGTCCTGCCTCCCTCGATGTCGAGCACGAAGCCGTTGAGCTTGCTCTGGATGTAGTAGGTGCCCTTGCGGCGGGCGGGCACGAGCTGCCACACCTGATTGGCCTGGCCGTGGGCCTCCCAGGTCACCACTCGGGTGGCCGGGGCCGTGTTGGCCCCCTCCACGTCGAGCACGAGCCCGTTGAGTTTGCTGCGGATGAGGTAGCCGCCCCGCGTGGGCACCAGCTCCCACTGCTGGTTGGCGTTGCCCTCTCGGTGGGACTTGGCCCGGTGGGCGATGAGCCCCGCGCCGGGGGCGCGGTTGGCGCCTTCGATGTCGATGACGAGCCCCGCGAGCTTGCTGCGAATGAAGGTGCTGCGCTGGGAGCGCGGTTCACCCCGGCCCGGTTCCCAGTCCCGCCCGCCGTGGCCCCGGCCCGGAGGAGGCGGCGGAGGGGGCGGGGTGGGGCGTGCTTCGCCCTGGCACCATCCCGCCGGGCTGCACGTCCGGGCACCGTCGCACTGCGAGGCGTTCTGGCAGCGGTTGGGCCCGGGGCGATTGCGCGACTCGTCCCAGCGGTAGTTCGGGCCGGGGCCGGCCACCGCCGCCAGCGGCAGGAGCAGCAGCGCGAGCGCCGCCCATCCCTTGCCCTTCACGGACGACCGGTTCGCATGCACACGACCACCCTCGGAGTTACTCCGAACTGACAACATGGGACTTCTCCCGGATTGAGGTTTTCAGCAGAGGGGCTGTGTTCGCCGCCCGCTCGCCCTGTGCACTTCAAGACGGGGGCCCGGGAATTTCATTCAGCGGCTTCGCGGCCTGGACGGACTTTTCCCTGACGGGAGGGCGCTCACGCCGCCATCAGCCAGGCGCCCACCACCAGCATCCAGCCGAACACCAGCCCTTCCACGGTGCGCTGAATCAACCCCCGCACAGGTGACTCGAAAGACAGCACGAACACCCCGAGCAGGATGACCGGGCCCAGCAGTCCGCTGATGGGGCTCAGGGGCGCGAGCGTGGGGAGGTCCTCGAAGACGCGCTTCATCTCGAGCAGGCCCGCTCCCGCGCCAAAGTAGCCGAGCCCCGCCACCAGGTTGTGCATCTGGTTCTTCCAGGTGCCCCAGAAGGGGGCGCCCGCGTCACAGGGGAAGACGGCCGCGCCCACATAGCTCACGCCGAGGAGTGACAGCAGCACGGCGGCCGTTCCATCGGCGCCGAGCGAGGTGAGCTGGGCGTGGAGGAGCGCGGAGAAGACCAGGACGGCCAGCCCCGCGGGCGCGAAGCCGAGCCACGCCACGCGCAGGGCGTCCGGGGCACCGGATTCGCCCAGCTCGCTGACGGTGCTCCTCACGTGGCTGTAGCCGGGCCGTCGCCGCGCGAACCAGAAAGGGGGAAGGACGCCGAGGGCCATGACGAGCAGCGCGCTGAGGAGGAGCCAGAAGGCCATGGTGTCTCTTCTAAGCGCCAGCGGACCGGGTGAAAGGCCTCTGGGCCGAAGCACCTCCGAATGCCGCGGTCAGAGGGGGAGGGTCGCGGCTTTGACCCGAAATGCTGGGTCCGCCGCTCTCTGTGGGGTGGTGCCTCCGGGCCCGCCATTCCTCCAGCCGAAAGGCAGACGCCATGCCGTTTTCAGGACACCGCCACCGGACGGGCCTCACCGCCCTGGTGGTCTTCACGACCTTGCTCACCTTCCTCCTCCCCGCGCATGCGCTGGCGGCGGACCGGGGGGCGTGGGCGCCGGATACGTCGTACACCGTGGGCGACATCGTCTCCCATGGAGGCAAGGGCTACGACTGCCGCCAGTCGCATCGGTCCCTCGTGGGCTGGGAGCCGCCCAACACGCCGGCGCTCTGGTTGGAGCGAACGGGGAATCCACCTCCGGACACCCAGGCCCCCTCTGCTCCGCCGTCGCTCACGTCCACGGCGAAGACGCATGACAGCGTGACGCTGTCCTGGGGGGCCGCCACGGACAACGTGGGGGTCACCGGCTACGAGGTCTTCACGAACGGCGGCACGTCCGTGTCTGCTTCAACCTCGGGCGCCACCCAGGTGACGGTGACGGGGCTGGCCGCGAACACGACGTACACGTTCACCGTGAAGGCGCGGGACGCCGCGGGCAACCGCTCGGCGGCGAGCAGCGCGCACAGCGTGACGACGTCACCCCGCCCCGCGCCCGACACCGTGCCGCCCACCGTGCCCGGCGGTCTGCGCTCGACCGGCGTGAGCAGCAGCAGCGTCTCGCTGTCCTGGACCGCGTCCACCGACAACGTGGGCGTCACTGGCTACGAGGTCTTCGTCAACGGTGGCAGTGGCGCTTCCGCGACCACCTCGGGGGCCACGAGTGTCACGGTGACGGGGCTGGCCGCGAACACGACGTACACGTTCACCGTGAGGGCGCGGGACGCCGCGGGCAACCGCTCGGCGCCGAGCAGCGGTGTCTCCGCGACGACCACGGGAACGCAGCCCGCGGGGAGCAAGCTCATCGTGGGCTACTGGCACAACTTCGACAACGGCTCGACGAACATCCGGCTGCGGGACATCTCCACGAAGTTCAACGTCATCCAGGTCGCCTTCGCCGAGCCCGTGGGCGGCCCCGGCTCGGGCCGCATGGCCTTTGCCCCGTACAACTCGAGCGTCGCGGACTTCAAGGCGGACATCGCGCTGCTCAAGAGCCAGGGGCGCAAGGTGCTCATCTCCATCGGCGGAGCGAATGGCACCGTCCACCTGGATACCGCCGTCGCGCGGCAGGACTTCGTCACCAGCATGCAGGCGCTCATCGATGCGTACGGCTTCGACGGGCTGGACCTTGATTTGGAGGGCAGCTCGCTCTCGCTCAATGGTGGTGACACCGACTTCCGCAATCCGACGACGCCGCGCATCGTCAACGTCATCCAGGCCACGCGCCAGCTCCTCAACCAGAACGGCCCGGGCTTCATCCTCACCATGGCGCCCGAGACGGCATACGTCCAAGGCGGCATGTCCGCGTACGGCGGGCCCTGGGGTGCGTACCTGCCCGTCATCCACGCGCTGCGCGACCGGCTGACGTACCTGCACGTGCAGCACTACAACACCGGCACCGTCATGGCGCTGGATGGCCGGGCGTATGCGCAGAGCACGCCGGACTTCCACGTGGCCATGGCCGAGATGATGATCCTGGGGTTCCCCGTCGGCGGCAACACCCAGGCGATGTTCCCCGGGCTGCGGCCCGAGCAGGTGCTCATTGGACTCCCTTCGTCGCCGCAGGCCGCGGGTGGTGGCTACACCGTGCCCGCCAACGTGCACAGGGCGCTCGATTATCTCATCAAGGGCCAGTCCTTCGGGGGCACCTACGTGCTGCGCACGCCCGCCGGCTACCCCGGGTTCAAGGGCCTGATGACCTGGTCCATCAACTGGGACGCGTTCACGAACTTCGAGTTCTCGAACAGCCACCGCGCATACCTGGACACCTACCGCTAGGGACGCGCTCCGCCCCTTGCGCCGGGGATGAGGGCGCATCGCGCCAGCCAGTCCATGGTCCCCTGGGCTCGCCACCTGCCGTGGCCCAGGGGGCCTTTGGGGGCACCCAGCCCGCCATCGTGGCCCCTGCTCCCCAGGTGGACAGGGGGAGAGCGCTCTACGCACCAGGGCTTCGTGCGCCGTGCGAGGGAAGCCTATCTGGAGGAGTGGCAGGATGACCTGGCCAGCCGTGGCCCAGAGGTCGCCGCGTTCGTTCGCTTCGCTCGGGCGGCCATGGAAGACCTGCATCTGGCATTGCAGTCCGCCCCTATCGCGCCGCGTTAATGCCAATGCAAGCACGGAGGGGGGCCTGGGGATGCCTGGGGTTCGGATGACCTTGCGTCTTCATGAGGCGCGGTCTGGAACCGAAATGGCGCTTTGAATATCTGCCATGCCTTTCAGTCAGTGCCATGCCCACACGTGAATGTGGCGGCACGCGCTTTCGACGGCGGCCCCGTGAACTTACGAACGCGACGGATGCCCGTCGAATTCAGGGCGGGGTGGGGCAGGACACGGAAATGAGCGTTCGCTCAGGGAGGAGTCAGGGGATGATTCGGATGTTCAAGGCGGTCTTGATTGGCGTGGTCTCTCTTCAGGTGGGATGTGCCACCGTGCTCGCGTCGAAGACCCAGCCGTTGCCCCTCAGCTCGGCGCCGGACCAGGCGGATGTGTATATCGATGGGGTGAAGCGCGGCACCACGCCGCTGACGCTGGAGCTCGACCCACGCCGCTCGTACACCATCGTCTTCAAGAAGGAGGGCCTGGAGGACAAGGTCTTCGAGGTCCGCAACAAGGTGAACGCGGGCTGGGTGGTGCTGGACATCCTCTTTGGCCTCGTCCCGGCCATCGTGGACGCGGGGACGGGGGCCTGGCATGAGCTCGAGGCGGACGCGGTGAGGGTGTCGTGGCTTCCGCCCGAGGAGGCTCCTGCTCCCACCGCCGTCAACTGCAACCTCTCTGGCACGGAGGCGTGGAAGAGCGCGTCGGCGGTGGAGAAGAAGAAGATGCTCGACGAGTGCCGGAGCCAGTCGGAGTCACAGCAGTCCAGTCCCACGCTCTGATGCGCCGCGCTGCTTGAGGATGCCCACGCGCATTACTCGCGCGTGGGTTTCCCCTTGCCGGGATTCGCGTGGCAGCCTGCCGTGAGCAGCGCCCACGGTCGTGATGGCTCCTGCAGGCCGCTCCAGTCTCAGGACGTCGTATGCAGGGGAGGCGCGCCTTGCTTCACGAAGGCGCCTTCGGTGGCCCGCAGGGCCTGGAAGAGGGCGTCCTGCAGCGCTTGGTGCTCGCGCTTGACCCCACGCGCAGGCGGCGCGAGGAGCCAGAGTGGAGGTCCGCCGTCGAGCTCCTTCTCCAACCGGAGCCGCGGGTCTCCGTGCGCGAGAAAGCTTGGGAACGCGGCGCGTCCGAGCCCGGCTCGGCACGCGTCGCGAATCCCGAGCAGCGAGTCACACGACACGGCCCCAGGCGCGTCCTCCGGAACGTGTCGCCACCACCGCATGGAGGTCCTGCCTCGGAGCGCCGGGCTCGGGAGAATCCAGCGAGTCATGCCCCTGGACGTCCCGTAGAGCCCGATTCGCAGCCGCCCGAGCCGGCGACCGCGGAGCGCGCCACTCGGGTCGTGCTTCGGACGGAGCGCCAGGTCGACGCGTCCCGGCACCAGCTCCATCTCCTGGTCGCTCACCAGCACCTCCACGGGCTGGTTCGGCGCGACGGAGGACAGCGCGAGAAACACGAGGGGCGCGAGGACATCGCTCGCCGTCATCACCAGGCGCTGTTGCCGCTCTCGCCGCTCTGTCGTCAACAGCCCCGCGACCTCGGCGGCTTGGGTCCGCATGGGGCCGGCACGCGCCGCGATCTGCGCCGCCAGCGGGGTCGGAACGAGCCGCGAGCCACGCACGAACAGCGCCGCCTCGAGCCGCGCTTCGAGTGCGGCGATGCGGCGGGAGACTGATGAGTGGCGAAGTGACAGCTCGCGTCCGGTGGCTTCGACGCTGCCTGTTCGGACCAGCGCCTCGACTGTCTGGAGGTCGTCCCACGAGATGTGCATGCGCGCACATCCTTTGTGCGAACACGCGGAGTCGTCAAGCGTGGGGAGGAGGCTATCCTTCGCGGGTGCCGTCACCCGACGTTGGTCCGGACCCAGGAGACCGCCGATGAAGACGTTTCGTCACCCCGGCCCGAGGTCCGCGGCGTTGCCGGACACGGTCCCCATCGGGAGCACGTCGTGACGTTGCTCAGGCGCACCGCGCTCCTGGGGGGCGGTGCTCTCGTGTTGGCCCACTACACCTGGCCTCGGAGCCACGTCATGCCACAGCTTGTTCATCGCACCCTCGGCTCTCTTCCTTCCACGACCCTGTCGTGGCTCTCACTCCGAGACCACTTCGTTGCGACGGTGGGGCCCAGGGCAGGCGAAGGACAGCGCATGGGGCCGGTGCTCGTGCTCGCTGACGCGACGTTCGCGCCGCGCTCGCGCTTTCCGCTCCATCCGCATCGCGACATGGAAATCTTGAGTGTCGTGATCGACGGCGCCCTGTCTCATCACGGTGACCAGGCCCATGGCGGTGTCCTGGGCCCAAGGTCCGCGCAGTTGATCTCGGCGCGTGACGGAATCGTCCATGCGGAAGGCAACGACACCGACGCTCCGACGCGGATGCTTCAGCTCTGGTTCGCGCCGCACACCTTCGGCGGAGTCCCTGCGTACTTCACACGAACGCTTTCCGGACAAGGCCGCCAACTGCTCGCAGGTGACCCCGAGATGCCACTTCGAGCGGACGCGCGTGTGTGGTGGGTGGACCTGGTCGCGGGGGAAGAGACGCGCTTCACGGTCGACGGCTCACGTCGGGGATACCTGCTCGCGATGACCTCGCCCGTACGGATTGCTCCGCGTGGAAGCGAAGCGCCTGTCGAGCTTGCGATGGGTGAAGGACTCGAAGTGGAGCAGGGCGAGGTGCGCGTCTCATCGAACAGCGCGGGCGCCGTGCTCTGGTTGGACGTTGCCTGAGCCGGGGAACAGGGTTTGCTGTCAGAGTGACATGCCATGACTCGGGGACACATCCGGAGGAGCGATAAACGCTTTCCGATGCCGCCACGGAGCTGTCCATGGATGCCTCCCAGTCCCCAGCGAGCCCTGCGCCATCCCACCCCTTCGTCCAGAAGCTCCGCATGCACCGGGAGTTCTTCCACCGCACCCTGGAATGTTTCAGGGAGGGGGATGCCGGCTTCCGCGTGACGCCAGAGAGCATGACCGTCGCGGGGCAGGTGCTGCACGCGGCGGCGGCCATCGAGTACTTTCTTTCGGGGCTGTTCGGCACGTTCGAGGGCTGGTCGACGATGTCGCGGCGCCAGCGGGGCTTCGTCGACATGTCGTGGGCGCAGAGTGCCAACACCAGCCCCGAGGCACGGAACGACACTCCCGAGGTCCAGGAGGCGGGCCGCTCGCTCGAGAAGGCGGCGGCGTTGTTCGACCGGTCGATGGACTCCGCCAGCGAGATGTTCGGTGCCAGGACCGTCGAGGAGCTCACGCAGGTGCCCCTGCTTCCCAGTCCTCTCTTTCCTCCGTGGTTCACGGCGGTCCAGGTCTTCGAGCTCATGCTCGACCACACGGCGCACCATCGGGGCGCGCTGACGCAGTACGCGCGGGGCCTGGGCCTGGAGCCGAAGATTCCCTACTTCGACATGGCCGAAACGCTCCACGAGGCCATGCTTCAGTCCGGTCATGTGTCCAAGGTGGGGGACTGAGCTTCGCCGGCCCCGTGGCCCCGGAGTGCGTCACCCTGGGGCCAGGGCACGGCTTCCACTACGAGCAGATGAAGAAGGTGTCCGTGTAGTGCGGCGTCACTTGCCCCGACTGCGTGATGTATCCGGAGCAGTCGGCGTACCACGCCCCCACCCAGTTCACCTTGGCCGCCTCGCGGTAGTACGTCCGATGTTGGCCATAGCGCGTTCCTCCACCGGGCTGTTCCGAGCGCTGCTCCACGGAGCTCAGGTCTCCCGAGGGGAGGCCCTCTTCCGTTTCGAGCGGGCCACCACAGGCGCCGAGAAGCAGCGTGGAGATTCCAACGACCCAACGAGACAGCGCCATCTGGGGCTCCTTGTCGTGAGTAGTGTTTCGAGATTGCAGAGACCACCCTATGGGGCCAGAGACAGTCTCGTCCACCCTGGCCGCGGGCCGGGAGCCCTGTGTTGTCCAGCGGGCCTGTCCTTGACTCAGGGTGTCAGGCAGGCTCCAGTGTCCAGATGCACTTGTTGCCGCTGACGCCCGCGCCAGAGCGGCTCGCCGCCGGAGCGCCGCCGCCGTGGCCCGCGCCCGCCCTGCTCAAGTCTCCCCCCGCACCCACGGCTTCCGGAATGCTCGCCATCGGCGCCGCGGTCCTGGCGGTGGCGGGGCCCCTCGCCGCGGGCCTCATGCTCTGGGCGGATAGCACTGACGCGACGGATGTCGGCATCGCCGCGACGGTGACCTTGTTGTCGGTGCTCGCGTTGGTGGGCGTCACGGTGTTCGTTCTGCGGGACCGGCGCACGTTGCCCGCCAGGTTGCACGCTCATGACATGCTCCTGGCGCGTCTGACGACGTGCTGGGCGCGGGTACACACCTGCGCCATCGTCGGCTCCGAGAACTCGTCGGAAGGGACGCTCACGCACTACGTGCTCACCCTCGAGCTCGAGCCGTGGTGTGACGGCCTCCCTCCTGCCGGACACTGGCAAGTGCGCTGGCGGATTCCTGCGGCGGTGGCGGCGAACGTCGTGCCGGGCACGTGGTTCGCCGTCGCCTATGACCGGCGAAATCCGGACCATGGCGACACGCAGTTCATGCAGTGCTTCGTGAGCCCGTCCGGCATGGTGCTTCCCTTGGAGTGAGCCCGCTGGGCGCCACCCGGTTCAGTCCGGTCCCGCCTGGCGCTGGCGCGCGCCCACCCATTGCGCGAAGCCCTCGAGCCCTGGAATCTGGTAGTTCCAGAAGGCCTCGATGGCTTCTCGCAAGGACTTCTCTTGTGCGTGTTCCGCGAGGATGGCGGCCAGCATGCGGCGGGTGTTCTCGAAGATGCGCGTGAGCACGAAGCGCGCTGTCGCGCTGAGAGGATGGGGGACCCGCGGAGGCCTGGATAGGCAGTCGTGTCCTTGACCAGGAATGGAACCTCCGCGAAAGGCCCCGAGGCCGGCGGTCTTGCCCGGGCACGCTCGAAGTCGAGCACTGGCGCGGCATTCAGCAGCGGGTTCAGCGCCTCCATGCGCTCCCTGCGGGACTCGAGCAGCTTCGCGGCGCTGACGTCGCCCCGGGCAACGAGCTCCGCCTGTGGTCGAGCGGTGCCGAGGCCGACGTGGCTTGGTTCCTCCGCTCCCAAGATATGGGGATGGTCAGTGGGTCTGGAAATACACGTATTGAAGTTTAATCCGTCCTGGTGATACGTGGAGTGAACACTGACACGGCCCGGCACGGGGGTTGTTGATGCGGCAAATGATACGGAGTGCATTGTTGATGGTGGCGACGCTCGCATGGGTGGGGTGTGACACCGGCGAGCCTGTCGAGATTGATGAGACACTGAAAAAGGAATCCAAGGACGATGTCTTCCGGCAGGAGGCGGCGGCGCTGGCCAGCAACGCGCCTGTCTCGTGGGTGGCGCCCACCCTGGTGGTCGACAGCCAATTCCCGGGCGGAACACTCCGCTTCAACAGCGAAGCGGAGTTCACCCGCTTCCTCCGTGCGTTTGATGCCGCCGAGGCGTCCGCGTCCGGCTCCGTGAGTGGAACGCAAGGCTTCAGCGCGGCGAACACGAACAGCGCCCAACAGAATTTCGTCACCTTCACGCTGTCCCTGGTCGCGGGGCAGGACGTGGACCTGGGCACGTGTGGCGTGGAGGGCTCCGCGTTCACCGGTGATACCTACCTCCGCGTCTTCAACAGCGGCAACGTCGAGGTCGCGAGCAACGATGACGCCTGTGGTGGCACGGGGAGCCGGGTGACGTTCACCGCGAGCGCCACGGGCACGTATCAGGTCCGGATGGGATGTTTCTCCAGCGGTTCCTGCAGCGGGACGACGTCCTACGTCATCAATGACGCCATCGGGGCGGGGGCGACCTCCACCGGTGCCATCTCCTTCGGGGCCGCGAACACCAGCAGCGCGACCCAGGACACTTCGACGGTGAGCATGGTTCTCCAGCAAGGGCAGACCCTCAGCATGGGGACCTGCGGCCTCGTGGGGGCCTCCTTCACGGGAGATACGTATCTGCGTGTCTACAACGGCGGCAATGTGGAGGTGGCCGTCAACGATGACGCGTGTGGTGGCCGGGGCAGCCGTATCGACTTCACGCCGGGCTCCACGGGGACCTATCAGATCCGGATGGGCTGCTTCGCGTCAGGCGCCTGTTCTGGAACGCTCGCGTACTCCGTCACGGCACCGCTGACCCAGGCTCAGATGCTGCCCGCGGGTTTCACCAGTGCGCACGCGGCCCTGCGAGCGGCTCCCTTCCGGGACCCCGCGGGTGACGCCATCCTGGATGTCTCCGAGGCGGAGTTCCTGAACGACCTCAAGCTCTACCTCACCGACGACGACTCCATCCGCAAGCTGGTCGACTCGGAGCTGCAGGTCGTGGTGGGCAATTCGATGCGGCACATCACCAACCTGGGTGTCTTCACCGTGGAGCTGTCCCAGCTCGCCGCGTACCGCAGTTGGTACAACGCCAACAGGTACGCCATCAACATCGACCTCAACTACACCTCGGTCCCCGGGGAGACGCCGCTGGGGAACGGCGTTTACCAGGTGATGCCAGGGGTGACCCGGTCGGTGGGGCGGGACTATGGCGTGCCCGACCTGAAGCTCCTGGGCTACGACGAGGAGGGCGGCGGCATCCAGACCCTCACGGGCGAGGGCTTCGAGAAGGAGCAGCCCGCGTCCGAGCCTTCCGTGCTGGACGGGTTCGGCAACAAGGGAACGGAGTACGGGCGCATCGCCTACTGGTGGGGCAAGGTCAACCTGCACACCACGGCCAGCGGCGCGTGGACGCACGACACGGATTGCACCTCGGGGGCGAACCTGGACCCGCTCGCCTACTGCCGCAAGTACTGGCCCCACACGGCCTCGGTTCAGGAAGTGCCGGTGACCCAGAAGCCGGGCGCGCCCTGGCTCTCCGCGGGCTGCCGGGGGCCCACCGCCGACAACGGCCAGCGTGAGTTCCTCTGCAAGGACACGCTCGCCTGCAACACGGTGCCGCCGGCCATCGACTACAAGAGCCACGCCATCGGCGCGAGCTTCCGGGACTCGAAGGAGGTCCCGGTGACCGGCAACAAGCGCTTCGTCTTCAAGGCGCAGCACACCGGCTTCCCGCTGAACATCGTGTACACGCGCATCGGCGTCAAAGCCAAGCTCCAGCGCAAGAAGCGCTTCCTGGGCATCGGCTACTGGGGGCCTTCCAACGCGGATGAGATGGTCATCGCCGTCGACAACATGCACCTGTCGACCGACTACGTGTTCCCGTATCCTCCGCAGTTCTCGACCCTGGCCCAGCCGAAGTTCGACGGCCTCGCGGACTACACGATTGGGAACTGGATGGTGAAGACCATGAACATCCGCGTGAATGGGGGCGCCTTGGGGTTCCGCGTGACGACGGCGCAGGTGGCCAACTGGGCCAACAAGTTGTTCAACACGCTCATCGGCAATGCCTACAACAATATCTACGAGGGCATCGTCACGAACATGATCAACTCCATCGACCCGGGCTTCAGCCAGCGTTACAAGGACTACGCCAAGCGGGTGCTGGAGTTGGATGACCAGAATCGCGTCCAGTGGTCCATTGGCGATGCGCGCAAGCCGCAGTGCTATGGCGAGTCCAACCGCTGGACGTTCAACTGGAACATCGGGTTCGGCGGCGCCGAGTACAGCTACCAGATGAAGGCGGGCGCTTTCTCGGCCCGCGCGCGTGTGGGAAGCGCGTGGTACGGCCTGCGCTACGTGCGTCAGTAGCAGCAGGGAACGAACCCCGCCCGGTGCGAGCCGTGGCGGGGAAGTGACGGGAGTCACCCGGGCACGAACTCCCGTCACCAGGTCGCGGGGCCGCGGGGAGGGCTTGGCGCCATTCGCGCCCCGCAACCGGTGGTCAACGGCCAGCGCAACGCCTACAGGAATGGCGGCACCCCGGGTGGCTGCCCCGAGCCGATGCGCCCCACGGACCCCAGGATCCCTTCATGCAGACCAGTCCCGTGGACGTGGGGTGCGCCTGCGCATGACGCGCGGCTGAGCGGCGGGCCTTGCCTAATTCATGGCCGAGCAGAAGGCCAATTGGTAGTCGAGGCCGCTGATCCCCAGCATGTCCTTGGCGGTGTATCCGGAGGGGCATGAGATGGCGCCGGTGGAGGGATTGGGCACGTACGTGCCGCCATTCACCTGGCCCCACATGCCACCGAAGGGGTACTCCGGTGGTGACTTGGACATGCGGAGCTTGTGGCAGAGAAACAGCTCTGCATCGAGGCCGGCGCTCCCCAGGATTCGTGTTGCCGCATACCCGGGAGGGCATGACTGCCCCCCCGTATAGGGGTTGGGCTTTTCGATGGTGGGAGCGGTTCGCTTGTTGCGGCTGTACATCCCGCCGAAATCGAGGGCTTGGCTGTTGCCGCTGCCGGTGAGGGCGGGCCGGGAGCAGAGAAACACGGGCCAATCAACCCCAGGCGTTCCCAGCAGTTGCGTGGACTTGTAGCCGAGCGGGCACGAGGTGAATCCGGTCGCGGGGTTGGGTACGGACACGCCGTGATCCACGAAGCCCCACATGCCACCGAAGTCCCAGCGCGTGGGCGGCTCGTAGCAGAACTGCAAGGTCCAATCGACGCTCGGGTACCCTGACACAGGCCTGTTCACAAAGCCGAATGGGCACGAGGCGGCGCCCGTCGCGGGGTTGGGGGCCACCTTGCCGTTGTTCACCTGGCCCATCATGCCGCCGAATGGGAAATCCGAAGCCGTCCGGGGCTCGTGGAGTTTGTAGCAGACGTACACGTCGTAATCGACGTTGAACTCTCCCAGGACTCGCTGCTCCGTATACCCGGTCGGGCAGGAGTTCTGGAAGGTATACGGGTTGGGTATCAATGTGCCCAGGACGTAGCCCCACATGCCACCAAAGTCGTAGAGCGGCTCACGGTCCGCCTTTCGAGGCCGGGTGCAGAGGAACACGTCCCAATCGACGCCGGGCTCATGCTCGGAGCCCAACAGCCGCGTCGGCTTGTAGCCAACGGGGCACGTGTCAGAGCCCGTGCCAGGGTGGGGGACGAGCCGGCCTCCGTCCACGTAGCCCCACATTCCGCCGAAGTCCAACGGGGTGTGGTACCCGGCTTTGAGGCGCACGTTCACGGTGTTGGAGAGGGCGAATACCTTCACGTAGTACGTCCCCGCGTACGGCGTTGCGACGGTGCACTTCTTCGCGTTGCCGCTCGGCTGCGGATCACAGTGGTTCACGGCTTGGGTCGGTACCGCGCCGAGCCTCGCGTAGACGGCGCTGTTACCCGTGCCCTCGCTCAACTCGAACGTCAGGTGGCTGGCGCCCGCCGGCACGGACAGGGTGTAGGTGTGACTCCACTGTCCCGTGCTCAGGGAGATGACGGGCCTCGTTCCCTCTGGGGAGAGGATGCGGGTCGTCGCGGTAATCCAGGGCTCGAACCATGACACGCGCGCGAACATGCTCGGGTAGCGTGAGTCGCCACAGCCCGCCGCCCAGCTCGTGACGCCCACCAGCACGCGCGAATCGCCATACGGAACGGTGAGCGGACCGCCGCTGTCTCCACTGCAGATGCCTTTGCCGAGCGAGGCCGCGGCGAGCTGGTCCGTGGTGATGATGTCGTGCGTATAGGCCGCCTGGGCTGCGCTGTTGCTCTGAATGATCAGGTCCGCGGCCCGCAGGGTGTCGGAAAAAATCCCTCCGTCGGAGACCCTGCCCCAGCCCGCTGCACGCGCGACGACGCCTGGGGCCATGACTCGCGAGGATTCATCGACGTCCGTTGCGATGGAGATGGGCTTGACGGTGGGTGTGCTGAAGTCAAGCGGCGTGGTCAGGTAAAGCAGCGCCACGTCCTTGTCTTTCCGGAGCGGGCTGTAGGCGGGATAGGGAATGGCGTCGTAAACCAGTCGGGCCTGTCCCTGGGAGGTTTCGCTCTGGTGGGTACGGCCCGCCACCACGAGGTAGGGGAGTTCGTAATTGCCATCGTCGTCGTACAAGCAGTGCGCCGCGGTGAGAATCCACCGCTCATCGAGGATTGAGCCACTGCAGAAGGCCCTTCCTTGTGCATCCTTCAGGAACACCTGCCAGGGGTTGTCGTCGATGGTCGTGTTGACACCGCCGACGATTTCCCGCGCGTTGGATGAAATGGGTTCCGGCGGGGGCGCGTGTTCGACGGCCTGGGAACCACAAGCCACCAGCAAAGACATCAAGCTGGTGATGACCCAGCGGCACACAATGTCGCGAGCGGGCGCACCCGGGAGAGGCGCGATGGGGAATGACATGAATGGGGACATGGTGTTCAGAGGCCGTGGCCAGCGAGAGCGCTGGCCATGCGCGGCTTCACTGCGAGAGCATGCTTGCTATCACAGTCTTCTTGGAAGTTTCATGGTGCGGTGCGTTCGCGTGGCTCGAACGACGTGCGTGGGCGCTACCGCCGGGCGTGCTGGACGCGGAGCTCGAGCGGAGGTGGCGCCTGAAGCTGAACGCGCTCGCCCGAGCGGGGATGCTGGAAGGTGAGCGACTCCGCGTGCAGCAGGTAGCCACCGTCTCCCGGCAGACCGGGGTCCTCCGCCAGCGGCAGGCCGCCCGCGGCGAAGAGCGGGTCGCCCACGAGCGGGTGGCCGATGAAGGCGAGGTGGATGCGGATCTGCTCGGAGCGCCCGGTGTGGATGTCCACCTCGAAGAGGGTGTGCTCGCTGCGCCGCTCCAGCACCCGGGCCGTGCTGTGTGAGGGCTTTCCCCGCGGGGTGGCACCATGGACCTCGCCCAGCCGGGGATGGGGCACCAACCCGATGGGCGCGTGGATGTCGTAGGCCTCCTGGGCGGCGAGTCCCTGGGAGAGCGCGCGATAGCGCTTGTGCACGCGGCCCTCGCGCCAATCGCTCGCCAGTCTCGCGGCGGCGTCGCGAGTGCGGGTGAAGAGCACCAGGCCCGACGTCGCGCGCCCCAGCCGGTGCATGGGGACCGCCTCGGGCCAGCGGGCCTGGACGAGGGTGAGCAGGGTGTTCTTCAGGAAGCCACCCGAGGGCAGGGTCGGCAGTCCGCTCGGCTTCACCACGACGACCAGCTCGGTGTCCTCGTCAACGAGCTCGAAGGACCGCGGCGCGTCCGGCTCTTCCCACGGCGGGCGGTGCCAGCACAGCCACTGGCCCGGCCTCAGCGGCTCCGAGCCGTCAGCGATGACGTCGTCGAGTCGCACCTCGCCCCGAGCGAAGCGGGCTCGCCACTCCTCCTCCGAGGAGTGCCGGTACTTGTCCGTCAGGTGGGCGAGCGCGCTGCTGCCCGGCCGGCGTCCGAGCTTCTCGCGATACACGTAGCCGTCGTTGAGCAGCACGCGCGCACCCTACACCGCGTGGGCCCACGGGGGGAGGCGCTCCGCGTCGGGCCCACCGTCAAGGCGACGGCAGCCTGTCCAGGAAGCCTGACTTCGACAACCACATCACCAGCATGAAGCTGATGGTGTTGAAGGCCGCGTGCGCGACCACCAGGGGCAGCAGGCGCCCCCGGAACCAGAAGACGCACCCGAACCAGGCCCCCATCACGAAGGTCTGGAAGACGGCGAGCGTGCCCTCATAGAAGTGGCCCACCGCGAACAGCGCGGCCGCGACCAGCACCGCGGGCATCCAGCGGCCCAGCACCACGCGCAGGCGGGGCACGAGGAAGCCCCGGAAGACGAACTCCTCGAAGCCGGTCACCAGCACCATGATGGCCGCGAAGGCGGGCACGCCCAGTCCGGTGTCCATGAGCGCGGTGGCCATGCCCTTGCGCGCCAGCATCTCCTTGCCGGCCAGCTTCAACGCCACGGCGATGGCCGCGACGGGCAGCGACGCGGTGAGGTGCACCACGTAGGTGCCGACCAGCACGGGCACTCCGAGCAGCAGCTCCTTCGCCCAGCCCTCGCGCGCCAGTCCCAGTTGGGCGGGGCGCTGGCCGTCGCGCCAAACCAGCACCGCCACCAGGAGGATCATCCCCAGGGCCCGGACGCACAGGGGCGCCATGGAGAGGGAGAAGCCCTTCTCCAGCTCCGCCGCGGTGGCGAACCAGGCGCTCGCGCCCGTGCCGCCCAGCGCCATCAGGAGCCCCAGGATGCCCAGCCAGCCCCCCGCGCGAGAGGGCTCCCACGGGCGCAGTAGGGCGAGTCCCCAGGCGAGCAGCACGAGCACGAGCACGGCCAGGATGACCCGGCCCGCGGGGCCCGCCGACGAGGGGCCGAGGACGGCGAGGAACACGAACGCCGCTTCTGACAGCGCCCGGCGCCGCGTTGGGGCGTTCTCCAGCAGGACGGCGACGTCACGGCGCACGGGGGGCTCCTCCGGTTCAGGACGCGGGGCAGGGGCCTCGCGGAGCTTCGGGCACGTTACCGGCTTTGGCCTCCGGTTTCAGAGAGGAAGGGACGCTGCATCCGGGGGACCTGGGGCGCGCTGATGGGCCTTGCTCCCTCTCCATCCGGGCGAGGTGTCGTCCAGCCCCCGCGGGAGGGCGAGGAGGTGGACTCGCCCCGTCACGGAACGGGCAGACGTGCTACGAGCCTGCGCATGGCGATATCCACCCACCCTGACCGTCTGCGTGCCGTCCTCGTCGGTGTCCAGCTCCCGGGCGTCTCCGACGTCGAGCACGCGGCGGACCTCGCGGAGCTGCGCCGGCTGGTGCACACCCTGGGGTATGACACCGTGGCGACGGTGTCCCAGAAGCGGACGCGGCTGGCCACGGGCACGGTGCTGGGGACGGGCAAGCTCAAGGAGCTGGCGGCCCTCACGGGCGGCTCGGGTGTGCTGACGTCCGGGGCGAGCGACCGGATGTCGAAGGCCCGCGAGAAGTGGGAGGCCGCCGCCAATGTGGAGGCGGAGTCCGAGGACGCGGCCGTCGAGGACGAGTCCGATGACGTGGAGCAGGAGGACGCGCTGCCGCCGTCTTCGGAGGAAGACGTTACGGCGGGGCCCCGGCCCACCGTGGTGGTCGTGGACCATGAGCTGTCGCCCGGCCAGCTGCGCAACCTGGAGAAGGCCACGGGCGCGATGGTGCTGGACCGCGCGGGCGTAATTGTCGACATCTTCCACCGGCACGCGAAGAGCCATGAAGCGCGGATGCAGGTGGAGATCGCCCGGCTCAACTACCTGGCCCCCCGGATGCGTGAGTCCACCGGAGGCCGCGAGCGCCAGCAGGGGCGTGGCTCGGGCGACTCGGCGCTGGAGCTGGACCGCCGCAAGATTCGTGACCGGCTGGCGGAGCTGCGCGAGGGATTGGCGGCCATCCAGAAGGACCAGGAGCACCGCCGCTCCGCGCGAAGGGACCTGCTCCGGGTGGCGCTGGTGGGCTACACGAACGCGGGCAAATCGTCGCTGATGCGTGCGTTGACGGGCAGCACGGTGTTGGTCGCGGACCAGCTCTTCGCCACGCTCGACACCACGGTGCGCGCGATGCAGCCGGAGACCCGCCCGCGCATCCTGGTCTCCGACACGGTGGGCTTCATCCAGAAGCTGCCGCACGACCTGGTCGCGTCCTTCCGCTCCACGCTGGACGAGGCCCTGGAAGCGTCACTGCTGCTTTATGTCGTGGATGCGTCGGACCCCACGTGGGCCTCGCAGCTGGAAGTCACCCGCACGGTGCTCAGGGACATTGGCGCGGATGCCGTGCCGAGCAAGCTGGTCTTCAACAAGGCGGACCGGTTGGACGCCGCCGAGAAGGACGCGCTGCTCGCGCAGCACCCGGACGCCCTGATGCTCTCAGCGCACCTGCCGGACGACGTGGCGATGCTGCGCAAGAACATCATCGCCTTCTTCGAGTCCTCGATGGTGGAGGCGGACCTGGTGATTCCCTACGCCCGGCAGGCGCACATCCGGGAGGTGTACGAGCACACCACGGTCGTGGCTCAGGCCTACGACGAGAGCGGCAGCCGGCTGCGCGTGCGGGGCCTTCCTGGCGCCATCGCGAAGCTCACCCAGTTGTTTCAGGCGTAGCCTTCGCCAGGGCCGCTTTCGGGGCCCCACGTGTTCTCGAGGCGCTCCCACGGAGCCGGTGCCGCCCCCCCTGATGTGGGCTACGGATTCGCTTCAATGAGGAGCTTGGCCCCCTTGCCGTCAGTCCAATCGCCATTGGTCTCGCAATTGGGGCTGTCGCAGACGCGAACGCGGACTCCAGCAGGCCACCGGAAGATCTTCATCGAGCGAGCCTCGTCGTTCTTCCAACCCGCCAGGCCAATCCGGTGGGAGGACTCATCCGGGATGAGGATGGGATTGCTCGACGGAACGATGGGGTTGGGAGTCACCGCCGCGCTGAATCTATCGCCGGTGTGGTTGTTGGTCTCGTAAAACAAGACGGTCCCTGTACGTCCATGCTCCCTCCTCGCGCGTCTCACCTCGTCGGGTTCATCACCTTGGCCGTGCTGGCCTTCAGTGGGGGAGCGCTCGCGGACAACCCGCCGCTGACCGGCTCGAACTACGCCATCGATGTGTACCAGGGGCCGGTGCTGGCGCCGGTGCGGGTGACGGGCCTGGCCGGCGCCTATGCGCCCATCGCCGAGGGCGTCGAGGGCCTCAGCGTCAACACCGCTGCCGCGGCCGTGCGCTCGCTCTACTCGTCCAAGCACGTGGACTATGACGTGTCGCTGGCCTTCACCTTTCCCAGCGCATTGCGCGACACCGACTTCGACAACAATGGCTCGGTGGGCTTCGCCAAGGACGAGTTCGTCTTCGCCCAGTTGGGGGGACTCATCCAGTGGGGGCCCTGGGGGCTGGGCGCCGTCGCGTCGGTGCAGAGCTACGTCCTGGGAGAGGACGCGAATGGGCAGCTCCTCAACCTGGGCATGACCCGCGTCCAGCTCCAGCTCGCTCGCAACTTCTTTGATGAAGCACTGGTCGTGGGCGTGGGGCTGCGCGCGGTCTCCCTGGATATCACCCCCGCTCAAGACGCGAACAACGCGCTCGCCAGCATGTTCGGCGCCAACCTGGAGGCGGGTGCCCTGTGGACGCCCATGTACCTGCCGCTGCGCGCCGCGCTGACCCTCCGGGCGCCCGTCAAGGGAGGCCTCACGCCAGATGGACCGGCCGTCGCGGATGACGCTGGCAACGTGAGGGTCGCCGGCCTCTACCTGCCGGCCTCCGTCAGGCTCCCCTGGGAGATTGAAGCGGGGGTCGCGTGGCAGTTCGGAGCCCGCCCGCTTCAGATTCCGTGGGGACCGGACCGCGCGGAGCGTTTCAAGGAACTGCCGCGCTCGAAGCTGCTGCTGACGGGCTCGGTGTTGATCAGTGGTGCCGTGTCGAATGCCATCGGCTTCGACGCGTTCCTGTCGCAGCGGGTGGAACGCTCGGGGAGGCGTCTCTCGATTTCGCCTCGCCTCGGCGCGGAGCTGGAGCCCATCGAGAACCGGCTGCAACTGCGCGCCGGCAGCTACCTGGAGCCGAGCCGCTTCGACACCGTTGGGCCTCGTCTGCACGGCACCGTCAGCGCGGAGGTGCGGCTGTTCCAGTGGTCCGTCTTCGGATTGATGTCTCCCGACACGTCGTGGCGCATCAGCGGCTTCGCCGACGTGTCCCGCCAATACCTGGGCTGGGGCTTCGGCGTGGGCACCTGGCACTGACCCAGCTATCACGGTGGCAGCGGCCACGGTGGCGAACGTGCAAGCGATGCCCTGCGCCCGTATCTCTTCCTGGCGCCAGGGCCGGGCCTCGCCATCGACGAGTTGCTCGCGTCGGACCCGGCCGGGCGGTACCTCGTGCTGTTGCGCGACGGCGCGCTGCGCCTGCTCGACACCACCACGGGCCAGGACCAGCTATTGAGCGCCGGGCCGCATTCCCCCAACAGGTCGCCCCGTCCGCCCCTGCGGGCCAGCTTCTCCCGTGACGGCTCCCGGCTGCTCTACCTCCGGCCGACGGGAGAAACCGCCACCGAGGTGGTGCTGCGTGACATGGCGAAGGGGGATGAGCGCCTCGTCTCCGCGGGGGAGGGGTGGATCGGGCAGGCCATCCTCGACGATGCCGGACGCTGGGCCGCCTTCGACGTGGTGACCACCGACACCGACGGCAACGGCAAGCTGACGTGGCCCGAGCCTCGCACGACCCTGGCCTCCGCCTTGTGCCGAGGTCCCGTGATGGTCAGCTCCCAGCGTGGATGGACGGGTGACCGGCCCGTGCGCCGCTACCATCCTCTGGAAGGTGTGTCCTCCGTCGAAGGCGATGACATCCTCGTCCCCTTGGGGGACCACCTGCTGCGAAAGCTGCCGGATGGCGCCATCGTCGCCCAGGATGCACGGGGTAACCGCGAGGAGTGGGTCCCCGCGAGGTGCGACGGGCAGGTCCTCGGCGGGGACGCCGCGAGTCGTCAGCTCCTGGTCGCATGCAAGGCACCTGACGCAGACGCGCCCTGGCCGCTCGCGCTTCATGGGGCATCCATCCACCAGGCCCTGGACTGGGCAGTGCTCAATCCGGGGGAAGCAATGGAGCGCATCAATGGCGAAGGGGCGCTGTGGTCGGTGCCCGCCGTCTCGCTCGCGACGAAAGCGCAGGCGGACATCGTCGTGGACTTGGAGCGGCGCACCGTGGTGCCCCTGCCCATCGCGGGCGCGAAGTGGGTGCACGCCGTGGGCACGAATGTCCTGCTGACCGAAGACGTCCCACGGGGCGACTCGGCGGAGCGGCGCCAGGACGAGCGATTGTGGTTGTGGAACATGGCCACCGGCGAAAAACACGAGGTGGGCATGGCAAGCACCCAGGCCAGGAGCCGCGCCGGCGATCTGATTCTCCACAGGGGCTGGCTCGTCGACCTGGGCGCGGGCAAGGTCCTTGGGCAGGTGGCGGAGGGTGATGACGTGCTGGACTCGCGGGGAAGGGCGCTTCGTCCCGCCAAGGCCGGGCGACTGCGAGATGGCAGCGCACCCGTGGGGCCAGCCCGCTGGGGGCCCGCGGTGACGCCTCCCGCGCCGTCGACGACGGCGGCCCCAGGGAGCTGACGCGACGACGCCCTGGACTGGCAGCGAGGTTACGGCTTCGCCTTCGCGGCTTCGGCCAGTTGCCGCGACTTCGCGTACAGCGCGGCCGCTGTGTCCGCGTCGCCCAGGGCGGCGTGGCATTCAGCCAGGCTGTCCCAAGCATTTGCTGATTGCGGATGGAGTTGGGTGTTGAGGGTGAAGACCCGCAACGCTGGGCGATCGCCGAGATTCTCGCGGATGGCGTGGCCGGCGTTGTTGAGCTCTCGCTCCAGCTCCTTCGCGGGGATGCCGCTGCCGTCACGCAGCCAGGTCTTCAGCGCCGTGTCATCGCTGCCCTCGTTGGCGAGGGCATGGGTGTACATGCGCTCGGACAGCGTCTCGCGTGGAAACAGCCGCGGCGCGACCTGCGCCATGGCGCTGTCCACCAGCGTGCGTGACCAGACATTGCGCGCGCTGCCGTTGGTGAAATAGACGAAGCTCCAGGTATCTCCCGCCAGCGTGTCCTTGAACAGCAGCCGCGCGCGGACACGGGTCCCGCCGTCATGGCCCACCTGCCGGTAGTCACCGCTCTGGCCCACCTCCCAACCACTGACGAACCCACTGTTGCGCCCCGTGCTGAGCGGGTGTGGCTGTAGCAGGTGCTGCAGCGTCGCCCGGCGCACCAGCTTTCCGGCGGCCAGCGCTTGCAGGAAACGATCGAGGTCGCCGACGGTGGTGTGCAGGCCGGCGTGACCCTGCGCATATGCGGGCCAGGCGAAATCGTCTTCCCGTCGCAGCGCGCCGTCCTTCCCGATGTACGCGGTGGCCAGACGTGCGGCCGGCACCCCGGAAGGCCCCAGCCAGGTGTCACGCAGGCGCAGTGGCTTCAGGATGCGCTGGCGCACGATGGCCGCGTAGGGCTGGCGGTAATGCGCCTGCAACAGCGCGGTCAGCACCAGGAAGTTGGTCTGCGTGTACCGGTTGCTGCTGCCCGTGGCGAACCGCATCGGTGTGTCGGAGAGGCTCGCGAACACGGCGTCCAGCGTGGGGGGGAACCCGGCCTTGCCCTTCGATACCACGGCCCCCTGGTGAACCTCGAAGTACTCGGGGACGCCGGAGCTGTGGTTGAGGAAGTGGCGCACGCTGACCGGCTGCCACGCCACGGGCAGGTTCGGCAGGTAGCGGCTGACCGGTGCATCCAGTTCGAGGTGCCCCTGCTCAATGAGCTGTAACACCAACGTGCTCGTCAGCAGCTTGGCCAGCGAATAGGCGTCGAACACGGTATCGGCGGAGACAGGCGCGTGGCGCTCGACGTCCTTCTCGCCGTGGGCGGCCTGATAGACGAGCTTGCCGTTGTGGCGAATCAGGACGGCCTGTCCGGCGATACCGTAGCGCGCGCGGTTGCGCTCCAGTTGGGCGTCGAGGCGGGTGGTCAGCTCGGTGCCCGCAGCGGTCGCTGCCAGTGGAGCGGCGACGAGCGCGCAGACGAGGACGGCAACGAACGGGTGATGCATCCCGATGATCCTTCAAGGAGTGAGCCCGCACCTTATGGAGGCAGTCGACACAGGGTCAATTCGCGGTGGGGCACCGCGGAGGGAGCGACGCCGGTTCCTCGATGCCCCTCGCCCAGGCGCGATGTTCTCCTCGAGACCTCATTCGAACTCGGGGCTCCCGCGACGAAAGAACGTGTGAGGGCGGCGAGACACCGGCCCGCCTCGCTACCAGGAGAGTCCCCATGACGTGCAGACAATGGCGTTGGCGTGTTGCTTCCACCCAGCGGGAGCTCGATGACGTGGCTCGCATCCGCTGGGCTGTCTTCGGCGGAGAGATGGGCTTGCTGCCCGAGCAGTCCGCGCTGTCTCGGCGGGAGGTGACCTGCGTCGACACGCTCGACACCACGGTGCACGTGCTCGTCTACGTCGGCAACGAGCCGGTGGCGACCATGCGGGTGGCGCTGCCCAACGCGGAGGTGGCGGCGAACCTGGGCGTGAAGGCGGGGCTCGAGATGGAGCAGCGCGTGGACCTCTCCGGCCTGCTTCGGCCAGGCCGTGTGTTCGCGGAGCCGTCGCGCTTCTGCGTGTTGCCGAAGTGGCGGCGCTCGGAGGCCGTCACGTGGCTGCAGGCGGGCATGTACGCGGAGAGCCGGCGGCGCGGGGTGACGCACTGGATCGCGTCCGCGAACCTGGAGACGGACTCGCCCGAGGACGCGCGCCTCTCCTGGCAGGTGGCGGCCCACCGGGGATGGCTGAGTCCGCGCTGGCGCGTGGCCGTGTCCGAACCGTGCCGGGCCCCGGTGCAGCCCCGCAATCCCTTCTACACGCCGGGGGAGCGGGCGAAGGCGGCGCAGGGCCTGTGGGACGAGCTGCGGCTGCCCCGGGCGCCCTCGCTCTTCGCCAGGACGATGGGCGCGCGCTTCATCGCGGAGCCGCTCTACGACACGTACTTCCAGTGGTTCACGCTGCCGCTCGTCATGGCCCTCGATGAAGTCCCGGCGGACTCCGTGGCGCGCTTCCACGCGCTGGAGAACGGCCTGAATCTCGCCGCGTAGGCCCTGGGGCCGGTACAGGGCCCGACGCGAATTCTCCGCGCCGGGCCCCGGAAGTGGACGCGCCTTGGAGGGCGCGAGCGTCTCAGTTGTACGTGGCGGTGTAGGTGCCGGCCAGGGCGCCGTCGACGAAGGCGAAGTCCACGCCCTTGATGGTGCGCGTCACCGTCGGCACGGCGGCGCCCCCGCGGGTGACGGACTGCAGCGTGCGGCCTGCCGTGGTGCGCGTGGGCACCATGAGGGACAGGTTGCGCGCGGGGCTCGTGAGGTCGAAGGTGAGCACGGTTCCGGTGAAGGCCACGCTGGACACCTGGGTGGCCTCGCGGGCATCGAGCCACTCCAGGAGCTGCTTCGCGGTGATGACGGGTACGCCGTCACGCCTGGCGGACGCGATGATGGCGGCCGAACCGGCGGAGCCCGCCGACGGCTGCGAGTCGACGTGCATGTTGGCGGTGAAGGCGCCGTAGTAGCCCTGGGGGCCCAGCGCGTTGCTCAGCAGCGTGTCGATGTGCAGCGGGTAGGACTGGCCGGACTCGTCCGTCAGCTGCGTGGCGAGCTGGTAGACGTCCAGCGGCGCGCCGTCCAGGTCCGCGAAGCGCATGGCCAGGCCGGAGCCGGTGAACAGGCCCGGGCGGTCCTGCACCCAGTAGTCAGGCCAGTAGTAGTAGTTGGTATCCAGCCGGATGCCGTGCCGCCGCGACACCTTGGGCTGGGTGGACCAGTCGCTGAACGCGATGCAGTGCGTGCGGTTCGTGACGGGCGCGGGGACGGCGGGGAAGGCGGCCGCGAAGCTGGCGAGCTGCGGCGTGAAGAAGTTCGGATCCAACGTGTTGGCCGTGTAGTCCGCGCAGCCGGTGTTGAGGTGCAGGGCGTACTCGAAGCCCTGGGCCACGTAGCTGCTGGCCTGGGTGGCGCTCAGTCCCCCCTCGTAGTCGTAGATGGTGCCTCGGATGCACTCCCAGTCGTCCACGCTGCAGCCGGTGGGGCTGTCCGCGAGGTACTGGTTCCAGCGCTGGGCGGAGGCGCCACCCGGGTGTCCGTCGCCCGTCATCACCACGACGGCCTTCTTGGCGTTGGGGAAGTACCAGAGGCGCGGCAGCGGCGTGGTGCTCGTCTGGTGCATCACGTTGGCGAGCAGGCGTTGCTGCTCGTCCGCCTGGGGAATCTGGACCTTGGCCAGGTTCACCCAGTCCGGCTGCGGATCGAAGGACGCGTTGCCGTAGAACATGTCGTTGGCGCGCGTGCCCGGGCCAATGGACGAGCCGTCCCGGTTCTGCCCCTGCCACGCCGGGTTGCCCTGCCGCGTGTAGATGACAGACTTCGCCAGGTCATACATGAAGGCCGTGGCGGTGCCGCTGCCCACGCTGCGCTGGCTGATGGCGGTGAACGTCGTCGGGCTGGTGGCGTCCGTGTAGAGCGTGGCGACGGTGCGCGTGCCGGCAACCACCGTGCGCCTGTCCGCGACCCCGTGATACTGCATCGTCTCCGCGGTGATGCCCAGGCCCGGGGCCTGGGTGTCATGGACGCGAATGTAGCCATGGGCTTGCGTGCCCTGCGCGGCGTTGAGTCCGAGCAGCGACTGGAGGTTCGCCGCGGGCCGCAGGGCGATGAGGCTGCCGCCGGCGGTGACCCAGTTCGTGATGAGCGTCACCTGGGCCGCGCTCAGCGTCTGTTCGCCGAGCACCAGCACCTGGTAGTCATCGAGCGAGACGGTGACGCCCAGGTTGCCGGCATCGGTGGTGGCGAAGGCCGCGATGCCCTCGGCCTCCAGGATTTCGCGCAGGTAGTCAGTGAAGGGATTGCCAGGCGCGGTGGCCACCAGCACGGGGCCGGCGCCGTGGACGCCCGGACGCGGCGGCGGTCCGTACGGCTCGAAGACGACGTCCACCCAGTAGTTGGCGTTCTGGTGGCTGCCGTTGGGGAACGTGGACGTGGAGGCATAGGCGAAGACGCCATTGCCTCCCGCGGTGGTGGCGCCGGGCAGGGCGTGCAGCGGTGGGGCGGACACGCCCGTGGCCAGGCCGTTGCTGTCGAACGAGTAGCCGCCGAGCGGCGCGAAGTACGACGCCACGTAGGGGGTGCCGGCGGTGATGTCGACGGGGGTGGAGAAGGTCACCTCCTGCCAGCCGACAGCCGTCTCGTGGGTGAAGGTGGCGGTGGCGAGCGGCTGGCCCGTGGCGCTCCACAGATTGCCCACGTGCGTGCCGTTGTTGCCACCGCCCTTGTAGAAGCGCACGCCCGTCACCTGTCCGTCCACGTCCGCGCGGAACTTCACGCCCAGCTCGATGGCGGCGGTGTCCGGGGTGGTGGGGGTGCCGGGCGTGGCGGTGGGGGCGAAGAGACGGAAGGTGTTGCCCGGGGGCTGCGTCGGGGGCACCGCTCCAGTGGCTTGGAAGACGACGTCCACCCAGTAGTTGGCATTGCCGAAGCTGTTGATGGGGAAGGAGCCCGCGGCGCCGTAGGTGAAGACACCGTTGCCGCCGCTGGTGCTGCCGGGCAACGCGAACAGGGGTGGGGCGTCATGTCCACTGGCGAGGCCGCCGTTGTCGAAGGCGTACGCTCCAACAGGGGCGTGGTACGAGGCGACGTAGGTGGTGTTGGCGGCGATGACGACAGGCGAGGAGAACGTCACCTCTTGCCAGCCTGTGGCCGTCTCGGAGGTGAAGGTGGCGAAGGCCAGGCGCTGCCCATTGGCGCTCCAGAGGCTCCCCACGTGGGTGCCGGTGTTGGCCGCGCCCTTGTAGAAGCGCACGCCCAACACGTTTCCGCTCACGTTCGTCTTGAACTTCACGCCCAGCTCCACGGGGGCGGAGTCGTTGGTGACGGAGGCGACGGCGGGCGCGGCGGTGGGGGGCCACAGGGTGACGGGCTCGGCCGGGCGGAAGACCACGTCCACCCAGTAGTTCGAATCGCCGAAGCTGGTGCTGGGGAAGGAGCCCGCGGCGCCGTAGGTGAAGACACCGTTGCCGCCGCTGGCGGCGCCCGCGAGCGCATGGAGGGGCGGGGCGTCCACGGCCGAGGCAAGTCCCGCGCTGGTGAAGCCGTAGGCGCCGCCGGGCGCGTGGTACGAGGCGACATACGTGGTGTTGGCGTTGATGCGCACGGGCGTGGAGAAAGACACCTCCTGCCAACCCGAGGCCGTCTCTCCGGTGAAGGTCGCGAAGGCGAGGCGCACACCGGCGGCGCTCCAGAGGCTCCCCACGTGGGTGCCGGTGTTGGCCGCGCCCTTGTAGAAGCGGATGCCGAGGATGTCGCCGTCGATGTCGGACTGGAACTTCACGCCCAGCTCCACCGGGGCGAAGTCGTTGGTGACGGAGGGGACGGCGGGGGTGGAGGTCGGGGCGAACAGGGTGAATGTCGGCTGGGCGTGCACGGCCGTGGGCAGCGCGAGCAGGACAGTCGCGAGCAGCGCCAATGCATGGGCGCAGGGCTGCCGTGAGACCCCAGGGGGTCGTGGCTTCGAGTCGGTCATCTGTTTGTACTTTCCTTGGGGGAGGACACGACGAGACAGACGGTGCGGCGGCGGCATCTTGCTGTCTGTCTCTGACGTGGACAAGGTCGCGAGACGTGGGTCCGCGAGTCATTGCCGCATGACGCGATTTTTCTTTGCGTGGTGGCGTCGGTCAGCGGCCCTTCCATGAAACACATTGTGTCTCCTGGCTCGGAGCGACTGATGGCGTGCGCGTGCTCGCGCGATGATGTCGAAGTCAGGCGTCAGGTTGTCTCACGCCTGGGTTCGAGCCGTACGCCGAGGGTGGCCTGATTGACTCCGACGGTAGGCACACGTGGAGATGGACCGTGGACGCGGGTGTCGTCTGACTCCATGCCCTGACAGGGAGCCTGTCCAATTCGAGGTGCATTCGAACTTGTGTCTCCTGCGACGAAAGAACGTGTGAGGGCGGTGAGACACGGTGTCGCTTCGCGACCAGGGGCGTACCGATGACGTGCAGGAACGGGCGTTGGAGAACAGCCTGAGTCTCGCCGCCTGAGGCGGGCGGTTTCTTCCTTTCACCTTCAACACGCAGCGACCGGGGCCCCAAGGGCACCCGATAGGAGACGTACGTGCACACTCAAGCGGAGACCCACGTGGGGACGAATTGGCTGGCGGCGCTGGACGTGGAGGCGCGAGCGCTGGTGGCGGCGGTGGACGCGCAGCCTGACGCCCGCCGGCTCCTGGAGGGCACCCTGGATAAGGCGGGCTACATCCACTACCTCGTCCAGACGTACCACTACGCTCGCTGGAGCACGCCGATTCTCGGCGAGGCGGGCGTGCGGCTGAAGCGGCAGGGGCGGCACCCGGAGCTGGCGGAGTTGTTGATCCAGAAGGGCGAGGAGGAGCGGGGGCACGACCGGTGGCTGCTGACGGACCTGAAGAACCTGGGGTGCTCGGAGGCGTTCGTGGAGTCCGCGGCGAAGAGCCCGGCGGTGGAGGCGTATACGGGGTGGAACTTCTTCACGTCCCGCTCGGGCGTGCCGACGGCGGCGCTGGGGACCGCGTACGTGCTGGAGTACCTGTCCCAGACGCGGGCGGGCGTGTGGGCCGAGCGGCTGAAGGCCGCGGGCGTCATTCCCAACATCCACAAGGCCGTGACGTTCCTGCGCAGCCACGGAGCTTTGGACGGCGACCACGTGGCGGAGATGGCGCGGATCTTCGCGGGGCTGACGGAGCGGGAGGACCAGGAGGCGATCCTCTTCTCGGCCCGCGTCGCCCGGAGCGTCTACCCGTGCATCTTCCGTGAGGGCGGCGGCCCCAGCGTCCCCTTCACGACGTAGCGGCGCCTGCGCGCCCGTGAGGTCCCTCGCGGTACAGCTCACCCGTCGCGAGGGACCGGGGGCCGCGTCACACCGGCTTGCTGAGGTGGGCCACCTGGTAGAGGAAGTCGGCGCGGCTGTCGACGCCCAGCTCCTTGAAGATGGTTCGCAGGTGGGCCTTCACCGTCTGGTCCGAGATGTTGAGGTCCTCGGCGATCTGCCCGTTGGACCAGTTCCGGAGCACGCCCTTCGCGATGTCGATCTGGCGGGCCGTGAGCGCGCCCTGCATGTGCGCGGGGAGTGGGATGGAGTGGGGAATCTCGCTCAACAGGAGGGCCCATTGGCGCGGGCCGTCACCGGCGGGCAGCTCGAGGAACCGGCACGTGCGGTAGCCATCCGGATGGTTGTGGACCCAGAGGGTCTTCCCGAGCCGCGCGTCCGAGTCCATCTGAACCAGGGCGTCCAGCCGCGCCTTCAAGACATGCGGGAGTCCGGAGGCGTCGATTTCCGACGGGAGGAACCAGCGCTCCAGCAGGGTGGTGGCGTACGAGGAGCGGAACACCTCGTGCGAAGGGGGCTCCCAGAGGATGAAGGCGGAGTCCTTGCGGAGGTAGAGCTCCTTGAGCAGCTGAGCCCCAGCGGTCATGTCTTGGTAGACTTGGCAGTTGGCCAGGGATTGCGACAGGTGCTGGATGAGGCCGGCGAGGGCGGTGTTGCTCTTGGCTTCGAACGGGTGTCGCTCGTGCCGGTAGAACGCGAGGGCTCCGACGAGACCGGGGCGGATGGGCACCAGGGCGGCCATGATGTGCTCGAACCGAGGAGCCAGCTCCAGGCTGCGCTGGTAGACGAGGGTCCGTTCGTACTCCGTGCGCGTGAGAAGCTGCGTATCGCAGATGGGCACGCCGGGCTTCGCGAGGATGGGGTCCCGGAGGAAGTCGTGTTCGGCGATGCCGGCATAGTCCTCGAGAATGGGAATGGCGTAGCCCGGGACGTGCCAGCGGAAGTCGAGCGTAGGCGCGGTGCGCATGAGGCACAGGGCCAGGGAATCGGCCTGGACGAATTCGAGAAGCGACGCGCGACTGGCTTCGAGGACCCTCGGAATGGACAGTGAGCTGTAGAGGTCTCCGGTGACCCGCTCCCGGACCATGAGTTCGCGAGCGCTGAAGTCTGTCGGGTTGAACATCCGCCTCTCCTTGTCAGGCAACCCCGTGGGGTGTGTGAGGATATCCCCGACCAATAACCCTTGCCCCGAAAATCTGGCTGTAACCCTGGGGTGGTAGGCTGGAAAGCTTGACAGCGGCGGGGTGGAGCGCCGCGTCAAATTGCCTGCAATGGCAGTGACTTCGGATGCCTGCTCAGGGGGCGCCGGGCGAGAAGCACCCTGGCCGCGAGCAGTCATTGAGGCACGACGTGCTCGACTCGGCGTGGGACTGGCAAATGCCATCACCGCAGCCGCCACCCGCGGGAGGTAATATTTCTTGACGGGAATATGCTCCATGGGGAATATATGCCTCGTGATTGAGACCTTCACGGCGCTCGCCGACCCGAACCGCTTTCGCATCGTGGAGTACCTGTTGGGCGGGGCCCGCTCGGTGGGTGCCATTGGAGAAGCGCTGCACCTGAACCAACCGCAGGTGTCGAAGCACCTGCGCGTGCTGAAGGAAGCCGGGCTGGTGGACGTGGAGGCGCGTGCCCAACAGCGCCTCTACGGACTGCGGCCCGAGCCGTTGCGCGAGCTGAGCGCGTGGCTGGAGCGCTACCTTGATGTCTGGGACGAGCGTCTGGGACAGCTCGACTCCGTCATCGAGGAACTCAAGGCACAGGACACTGAAACAGCGCAGCCCCATGCTCGAAAGAAGAAGGGATGAAGCGATGAGCCTTACCTCAATGGAGTTGGAGTCGGACCGCACCATCGTCATTTCTCGCAAGTTCAACGCGCCTGCGCGCATCGTGTTCGACGCGTGGACCCGCGCGGACCTGGTGAAGCGCTGGTGGGCCCCCAAGTCGCTCTGCGTCACCATGGTGAGCTGCGAGGCGGACGTGCGCGTTGGCGGTGCCTTCCGCTACGTGCTGCGCAATCCGGACGGCAGCGAGGCTGCCTTCTCCGGCCAGTACACCGAAATCACTTCGCCTTCTCGGCTCGTGTACACGCAGGTCTTCGAGCCGATGGCGGACGCAGGTTCCGTCGTCATCACCGTCACCTTCGACGAGCGTGAAGGCAAGACACACCTGGTCTCACGTGAGTTGTATCCGTCGAAGGAGGTGCGGGAGGCCGTCATCGCGTCGGGCATGGAGCACGGCATGCGCGCGACGATGGACCAGCTCGACGCGCTCGTGTCGTCTCCTGACCTCGGCTGAGGCGCTGGCGGCGTCGCGGACCGACGCCGTCGCGCGCTATTCGCGGAGGAACGCGGAGACCTCGCGCGCCAGCAGAGCGGGCGCGGTGACGTGGGCGACGTGGCCCTGCCCGGCCAGGACGCTCAGCCGCGCGTTCGCCAACGCAGTGACGAGCGCCCGGCAGGGCTGTGCCAGCAGCACCTCCGGGCTCCGCGCTCCCAACAGGACGAGCGTGGGCAGCCGCACCTCGCGGTACGCCTCCAGGCCCAGGGGCAGCCCTTCCAGGGCGCGCAGTTCCCGGGCGAAGCGGGGCGTCATCTCCACCTGCCGCGACCACTGCGGCGTCTGGCGAAACGCCTCCAGCTCCGGCTCGGGTGTGTGCAGCACCTCGCGGTTGAACACGACGAGCGCCGCGTCCGGTCCTTCCTGGGACAGGGCCCGCTCGAACTCCGCCAACGCCGGGCCACTGACGGGCTGGGTGATGGGGAAGGGGGGCTCGTAGAGCAGCAGCTTCGCGGGCGCCACCTGACGTGCGGCCTCCAGGGCCAGGACGCCGCCGTAGGAGTGGCCGAACAGCGCCGCGTCCGGGCCTGCGCGCTTCATCAGGGCGAGCACGTCCTCCACCTCGCGCTCCAGGCTGTAGGTGGCGCCGTCCGCGCTGTAGCCCCGTCCACGGCGCTCCAGGACGTAGTGGGTGAAGCCAGGGGACAGGTGCCTGACGGCGTCGCGCCAGTCGCTCCACAGGCTGAGCGCGCCGTGGATCCACACCAGCGGTGGCCCTTCGCCGTGCCGGAAGTAGGACAGCGAGGTGCCATCCGCGGAGGTGAAGCGGTGCTGGGTGAAGTGGACGGGGGATGGCGGCGGGAGGGGCCGTGCCTCTCGGGACACGCAGGCTACGGCGGGGAGCGCGGCGCTCGCTTGCAGGATGCGTCGGCGGGAGATGCGGGGCGTCGGGCTGGCATGCGTCATGGGCGATTCCTCCAGGCCTCTTCATGCGGCGAAAAAGCCGTGCGCGAAACGCCGCGCTCTGACATCTTACTCATGACTCAGAAGTCATGAATGGAGTCCGGGCGGATGGAGAGCCTTTCGGCCATTGGGGTGTTCGTCCGTGTCGCGGAGGCGCGCAGCTTCGCGCTGGCGGCGCGGGCCTTGGGAATCACGCCTTCGGCGGCGAGCAAGAGCGTGGCGCGCTTGGAGGAACGGCTGGGCGCCCGACTCTTCCAGCGCACCACGCGCCGCATCCACCTGACCGAGCCGGGAACGCGCTTCTATGAACGGTGCGTGCGCATCCTCGAAGAGCTGAGCGAGGCGGAGACGGACCTCGCCCGAGAGCTCCGCTCGCCCCGGGGGAGGCTGCGCGTCTCCGTTCCGGAGTTCGTGGGCCTGCGGATGTTGATTCCGGCGCTGCCCCGCTTCCGCAAGGCCTACCCGGGGTTGGACTTGCGGCTGGACCTGGACGACCAGGTCGTGGACGTCGTGGGAGAGGGGCTCGACGCCGCCGTGCGCTGCGGCGAGCTGGCGGACTCCACGTTGATGCGGCGCCGCTTCATGCCCAAGCGCTTCATCCTCTGCGCGTCACCTGGTTACCTCCAGGCCCGAGGCGCCCCCCAGTCGGTGGAGGACCTGCCGCGGCACGACTGCATCCGCTACCGGTTCGCCTCCACCGGGCGTGTCGAGGCCTGGGCCTTGCGGCAGGCCCCTGGTTCTTCAGCGCCCCGCATCCCGGAGACCTTCACCTTCAACAACGGCGAAGCGGTGGTGCAGGCGGCGAAGGCCGGACTGGGCGTTGCCCAGGTGATGGAGTTGATGGCGCTCCCTGAGCTGAGGGACGGCACGCTGCGCCCGGTGCTGCGCGAGCACATGGTGGAGCGGGGCGCCTTGTGGCTGGTGTGGCCGCCCGCGCGTCCCACGCCGCCCAAGGTGAAGGCGTTGGGTGACTTCCTCGCGCAACTGCTCACGGAGCTGACCTGAGGGAACGGTGGGGACAGGGGAGGGAACCGGGCCCGCTGAGCCCGGGCGGCAGTGGGCCTGGCCACCGGCAAGAAGGACCCGAGCGAGCCCACAGAGGCGTGAGCCAGCGAGTCACAGCCTCGCTGGCTCCATGCGGGACACGACTTCTACGGGCTGTAGACCAGCTTCAGGTAGCCGCCTCGCTGGTTGTAGGGGTCGTTGCTGTCGATGAGCGAGTTCCAGCCGCAGTAACCGCCGCCGATCAGATCGACCCATCGCCCGTCCGGGCTGGCGTACGTCTCTCCGACTGCGTTCCAGCCCATCACACGGAACTGGTCAGGCGCTACAGCGAAGGGGGTGCCGCGCAGGTCGATGTTGGCCTTGCCCACGGGCTCCCAGTCGCAGGACATGGCCGAGGCGTATGGCATGGAGGTCACCGTGGTGGGGCCGTGGATGAGCTGTCCCCAGGACGTGGAGAACGTCTGGTCGGACGTATTCACCTGCAGGGTGACCGGGTCGATGCGCACCTTGGCGTAGTAGGTGAACACGTCGGTGCCGGGCGAGGCGCCGCCCGCGGTGTACTGAGAGAAGTTGGTGGTGGCCGCCTGCGACAGCGTCAGGTACTCGGTGGGGGTGCCGGCCATTCCGTGGCACCAGGCTCGCCAGGGCAAAGCGGCATTGTTGTTGAGGTAGAGGATGTACTCGCCATCGCCCAATGAGGGGTTGAGGTTCTTGAGTTGCTTGCAGGTGGCCGGCGCGAGTTGCATGAACGCCCGTCGCAGGTCGGGCAGGGGGCCGATGTGGCGTGAGTCCGGCGCCTGGGGCGTGCCGGTGGTGGCCAGGAGGCCGCGGATGTCGCGCGGCGCCAGCGTGCCGAAGCCCCGGGCCCGCGCCGTACCCTGGAGGCTGGCGACCGCGCCCGTGACGATGGGAGAGGCGCTCGAGGTGCCGCTGAAGTAGGCCGTGTAGTACCGGTCCTCGCCCAGGGCGGCGCCGAACAGGTCTCCATAGCCCGTCGTCACCACGTTCTCGCCCCAGCCATGCACGTCCACGCGGGAGCCATGGTTGGTCCAGCACATGGGCGCGCGCGACAAGGACGTGCTGGCACCCACGAGAATGGCGCCTGAATCCCGGAGGGACCGGTTGAAGCGGCCGCCATAGACAGCGTCATCCAGGTTGACGCTGCCGTTGCCCGCTGCCTCCACCACGGTGACACCGTTGGCGGTCGCCGTAGCGATGGCGTCGTAGTCGGCCTGCCAGTACTCCATGGCGACGTAGTTGCACTGCACGGCGTTGCAGCTGCAGTGCGACCGGCTCTGGGGGCCGGGTGCGTGCAGCTCGATGAGGATGACGCCCCCAGGGCCAACGGCGCTGGCCGCGTTGAAGATGGCGCTCGCCGAACTCTGATTGCCAATGCTGGACACACCCGCCTGGGCCAAATCGGCGATGCCCGTCACGCCATAGTTGTTGCGCACGCCGACGATTTGCCCGAGCACGGCGGTGCCGTGGTTGCGCCAGCTCAGGCTGTCGATTTGCGCCCCGCCTTGGTAGAAGAGGCCGGGCAGGTCCTCATGGGTGGTGCGCCAACCGCCCTCGATGTCGACGACCCTCACGCCCGTACCCCTGCCGCCCTGGACGCTCCAGGCGAATCGGGCGTCGATGCCGATGGGCGCGGCGTGGAGGTAGCCCTGGTCGCCTTCGAAGAGTGGGGTGATGGGCGGGGCGCTGGTCGCGGACAGCAAGCCACGCAGCCTGTCATCCATTCCGAAGTCCACCATGGCCGGCTCCGCCGGAGGCTGGACATAGGCCACCTCCACGCTCTCCAGGGCGTTGAGGGCGTCCACCAGCGCCTTCACCTGCTCGGCGCGCGTGCCCTGGGGCAGCGACACGTCGTAATAGAGGTTGAGGTCCGCGAGCTGCCGCCCGCTGGCCGTCTCGCCCTGTTGCTTACGGGCCTCCAGCAGCGCCTCGTCCTCCTGGAACAGCCGGGCCAGCCCGCTGGTGCGGGGGGGGCGCTCCAGCAGCGCCTGGGCGGCTTTCATGTCCGACTCCAACTGGTGCTGACTCAGACCGCGACCGGCGAGCAGTCCGCGCTCGGATGCATCACGCTCGGCGGGCAGCGCGGTGAGGCTGTTGCTCCGAAGGCGCACGTGGGTGCCCTCGTGGAACTTCACCACCACGCGCTCCACCCGCGTCTCCGCGGGCAGGCTCAAGCCCGCGTTCTTCTCGGCGGCGAGGCGGGGTTGCAGCGGCGAGACCGGCGCAGCCAGGGGCTGCCTCGTGGACGAGGCGCGCGCAACCTCCTCGCTCGCGCCTTCCGCTTCGCCGCAACTGGTGCTCAGCGCGACGAGGCCCATGAAGAGGGCACTCAGCCCCGCGCTGCGGACAGGACGAGGGGAGGCTGCGGGAGACGCGAGCGGCTTTTTTCTTGGGCTCATTCGGGGGGCTCCTCGGAATGACTTCCGACCGCGGAACGCGGTCGGGCGGCCCTTGAGCAAGGTAAATGCCAGAGGAGGAGCACCGCGGACGGTGCCTAGGACAATCCGACGCGTGGGCTCACTCGCGCTGCTCTGTCTCCGAGCGTGTCGTTGCGCCCACCCTCGCCACGGCTCACGCCTGTCCTGAACGGCGTCCGGACATGTCCTGGACATGTCCGGACAGGTTTGAAGCGTGGCATTCCGGAGGAGGGGGCGAGGGGCGTAGGATGCGGCATGCCCTCACCCCAATGGCTCCTCCTGGCAGCCCTGGCATTGGCTGGCGTAGCCTCCGCGGCCAGCTCCGCAAGGTGACGTTGTGGCTGTCGCCGCCCTATCCCAATGAGGCGCCGAGGCGACGTACCACGTTTCCGAAAGCTGGATGCGCTAGATTTGGCCGCAACGACTTCTATCCCTTCACCTGTGAAGAGCTGGGCAGGCACGACCCGGACATGCTCGCGCTGCTCCAGCAAGTGTGGCAGGTGCCCCCGACCACGACAGACACTTCGCCCACGAACTCCGCCCCGCCGCCGATGCCCGTTGCCTTCGACGCCCGTTGCTACTATCGGCTGACGACCCTGTGGCAGGGCAAGGGCATGTCGCTGGACATTCTCTCTGACGGCAAGGCCAACAACCTGCCCATCCTCGCCATGTCGGGCGACTACTCGGGGCAAATGTGGAAGCTGACTCCGGAGGCCAATGGCTTCTACCGGCTGACGACGCAGGCGCAGGGCGACGCGCTGTCACGGGACATCGTCAATGACGGTAGGGCCAACAACAGCCCCGTCCTGGCTAAGACAGGCTGCAATGGCTCAGGGCAGCTGCGGAAGGTGACCACCGTCCGCATGAGCCCTGAGCCTGTCGTGGAGGATTCGCCCTGATCCTGGATCGGAGGCGGCGGGAATCGAACCCGCTCCGGACGGTGCGACGATCCTATCAGAATCGCGCCTTTACCTCATGACTGCCCGAACGGATCAACTTCGATGTCCCGCCGCGTCCCCTGGTATCCCGCCCGGTGTCTCGCTCGGGAAGTGGATGTGGCGGCAGTTGGCGGCCTACTCGCAGTACTCGTTGAACATGCTGACGAGTTCGCGTGCCACATCCTCGACGGTTCTGCCTTCAATGCGGTGCCTTGGAATGAAGGCGACGAGTTCGCCGTGCCTGAAGAACGCCATCGAGGGATCGGACGGGGGAACATCCATGAAATAGCCGCGAGCACGCGCCGTGGCTTCGGGGTCTTGTCCTTCGAAGACAGTCGCCACCCGGGTCGGCTTGCGATTGTTCCCAAGCGCCTGGCGAACCCCTGGCCGCGCCCCGCTCGCGGCAGCGCTGCTGACCGAGTTTACAATCAGAAGTGCTGTGCCAGTTTTGTTGTTCATCCACGCGTCGACCTGCTCTGCGGTCGTCAATTCTTCAACGCCGATGCTGGTGAGTTCCTCTCTCATTGGTTTGATTAGCAGTGGGTTGTATGGCATTGTGGGTCTCCAGGCGTTTGGGAGTGTTCGGCCCGCCTATATTATGGATGTGCAAATCCGTCTAGTTTGCGCCGCGCGTCATGATGTGGTTTTCCGGTCAGGCCGCCGTCACGTCATCTGGGTTGCGCTTGCCGCGCCCGCGAGGCGGCGTGAGTCCCAGCGCATCCAACGTCTTTTCTGAGCCTCACCCGCGTCCTAAAGCCATTCGAAGACAGGCCCTTGGAGGGGGTCTGTTGTGAGGATGAACGTACCTTGGAGCATCTCCAGGAGTTCGAGAGGCGTTGCTACGGGGCGTTTGGGTGGCGCCGGTGGACCGCGCTGTCCCGCATGAACCAGCCGCCCGTCCTCCAGGAGCACGGCCCACCGCACGCCACCGGCGCGGTCGGAGTGTGGCAGATGGCAGTGCCTCGCGACCGCCGCGCGCGCGGTCGCCGGGAGTTCGGGCAGCGGCGTCATCCGTGGCGGCGCCGCGAGCCTTCCATCGGACCGGAAGCGGACCTCCGCCAGCATGGGCACACGGGCGTTCTTCGACGACGCGGCCACCAGCGCTGCATGGACGACGCCTGCGTCATCAATCCAGACACCGGGATCGGAGTCAGGAAGGGCGCTGAGGCCGCGGAGGAGGGTGCTGGCCGCGCGACTCATGCGGCCGGCGCCCGTGGCTCGCACGTGCTGGAGCTCCAGTCCTCCGGCCCCCTGGCTCACGAGCACGATGCTGATGCCATTGCCCACCGACGCGGGCTGCAGCGTGGCCCGGGCCGCGAGCGGCGCTGACAGGAGCCGCACGCGTCCGACTTCCTTACCGGGCGTCACGAGCGGCGCCTCCACGCTGGATTGGAAGCGCAGGAGCACCAGGTCCTTGCCTTCCGCGCCCAAGACGGGGACGAAGAGCTCCCCGGCGTGGGTCTCCAAGGGCGGGCGGACCATCCTGTCCGGCGGCGCCTCCAGGTCGAAGCGGAAGGGCGCGGCGGTCGTCGCCGGTGGCGCCAGCGCCAGGATGGACGCCCCCTGCCGCCACACGACCCAGCTCACGGCCTCGCCGCCCGGCGCATCGTTGGTCCAGGGCGCCATGGCGTCGGACGCGCCCGCCTCCACGGGGCCCAGCACCTTCGAGGTCCGCCGGGAGACGCCGCGTCCGTCCTCATCCGTTTCGTCGACGAAGACGGCCTGCATCAGCACCGTGCGCCCCTCCAGGTGCTGGAGCCAGACCGTGCCCACGCCGGAGTACGGACCTCCCCCCAGCATCACCCCCGCGGAGGCCGGCCCCGGCTTGCCGCTGACGACCTCGAACTCGACCGGCGTGGATTCGGCTTCGATGCCCGCCGCGTGGAGCCGGGCCGTCAGCCGATAACGGCCGGGTTGACGGATGGGCAGCCATTCCTGGAGCGGCACCACGGACTCGAGCGCCCGCCCCGGGCCCAGCTTCACTTGCGGCGCCACGACACCGCCCAGTGGCTGGGTGCCTTCACGCGCGATGACGGTGTGGTGATTGACGTCGTGTCCCTTCGGGTACTCGGGACCGGTGACGGTGTACGTCAGGGACTGGTCGGAGTGCCGGAAGGGGTCGGGGAACTCCAGGGGCTCGGTGCTCTCGTTGGACAGCGCGACGCGCACGTTCAGGTCTTCCGAGGTGACGAGCTGCGCCTTGGGGAGTCGGAGTTGGATGCGCATGGGCACACCTCCAGGCGGGGGCGTGATCGCCACCCGGGGTTGAGACGGCGTGGAGGCGGGACTCGCGGCCGACAGCGTCAGCACGAGCAGCCACTGGCAGGGGAAGAAGATGACGCTCATGGCCGCGCGTTCCTGGCTCCATCGCAGTCCAGGGCGTGGGTGTTCCATCCGCGCAGGCGCAGCAAGCACAGGCCACAGAAGCGCCGCTCCGCGGTGAAGTCGTAGCCCATCAGGCAGTCCTTCCCGTCGAGGTCGTGGCGCTTCGCGATCGCGCCTCCAATCGTGCGGCTCACGGGGAAGGGCGCGTGGGGAAGGAAGAGCTGGTGCCCGATTTCATGCGCCAGCGTCTGTTCGAGCGTGTTGAGGCCGTTGCGGTAGTTCCCCTCCGCGGCGCATTGGATGACGGCGCAGCGGTCGCGTTGGCGCGAGGGGAACTCCGACGCGAAGCCGTTGACGCGGATGCCGTCCACGGTCGTCTCCCAGTTGTAGAGCCCGGAGAACTGGAAGAGCGCGATGCCCGGCACCGTGCCCAGGGCCGAGTCCAACGCCTCGGTGAGCAACTGCTTGGCCCAGTCCTTACATTGCCGGTGGTAGTCCCGCGCCTCCAGCAAGGGCATGCGTCGCTCCCGGGTGGGGGAGAGCCAGCGGGCGAGGTCCTCGTCCTCCGCGTGTTTCACGCGCTTCACCTCGGCCAGGAACTCCGCGTGGGACCGGAAGGTGAGGGCGTGGCCACCCGCCGCGTACTGGTCCACCGTGGGGTCGATGGCCGCGCGCAGCTCCCAGTGACGAGAGGCCGCCACCGCGGCGGCGATGCGCGCGTTGTAGTCGCTGGCACTCCATTCCGAGACACCGCCTGTTCGGTCCTCCAGGCGCAGAAAGGCGCGCTCGAAGTGCCCTTGGACGGTGGGCAGGGAGAAGGCGGAGGCCGCAGCGTCCTTGCGCAGAAGTCGCGAGATGTGGACCTCCCGCCACGATTCGAAGATGCCGGTGGATGCGCGCACGGCCGCGGGCAGCGGTGCGTCGTCCTCCATGTCCAGCACCACGCTCCCGTCGCGCCGCCTGTCGTAGGCGAGCTGCACGGTGACGCGCCAGGCATCACCCGCGAGGCGCGAGGGTTGGAACACCACACCCGTACGTCCCGCGAACGCCCCCGAGGTCCACGCCTGGCTGTACGCGGCCCACTTGCGCTTGCTGCAGGCGGTGACCCGGAACGGGAAGGCGCCGTCACGTGGTTCGGCCTGCGGGGCGTAGCCGGCTTGTTTGGGGAACACCGTGGAGGACGGTGCCCCGCGTTTGCCTCCGACGTCCCGGTGCGCGTTGTCGCCTTTGGGGCGCGACGTCTCACGATGCCGGTCCAGGGCGCTCGCCAGGAAGGCTCGGGCGGACGGCACGTGGTGCTCGAGGGCCTCCGTCTCGTCTTCCCAATCCCACAGGAAGCGCACGCGCCCGAGCGCGGCGGGGGCGTCCACCCGGTTCCCTCGCGAGTCTTTCAACCACACCCGTGCGAACAGCGGCAGCTCCGGTCCGCTGCCCCAGTGCTTCTGGTGCAGTTGGTGGTCCGTGTTGTCCGCCATCTCCGTGGGCTTCGTCTTGAAGACGTTGCCAGCCAATCGGAGCTCGCGCTTCTCGCCCGGCGCGGGGAGGCGGTTCAACGCGCGGGTGAGGTCGCGGTCCCGCTCCCTGGCGAGCACCCGTGCGTCGCCCAGCTCCAGGTCCATGCCCGCGACAAGTACATGGAAGTACGTCCAGGCCACCGGCGGCTGCGCGAGCCCCTGCCCCTGGAGCGTCAGCTTCAACTTGTACGGCGAGTGCTCCACCGTCACGACGCCGTCCGGAAAGACTTCGCACTTGGGCACCCGGCCGTCCCATTGGAAGAGGTGTTCACCTTGGAGGAGCTCGTCGGGGCTGAGCGTTCGGGACCAGAGCGGCGCCTTGCGGTAACGCGTGAAGAGCTCCAGCGTGCCGGAGCGCACCAGCCCCGAGGTGTTGAGCAGCCGCCACGTCAGCTCGATGGGCTCCACGCCCGGCGCGAAGTGGAAGCCGTCATCGCCTCCCGTCAACACGGGGGCGGGCGCGGGGCGGTGACAGCGGGATTGGGGGCCTCCCGGGCTGCGCAGGCGGAAGTCCGCGATGCCGTGGCTCGCGGGCCGGAGGCGGTTGCGGTTGCGGCCCCCGGGCGCAGCCAGGGCGACATGGGCCTTGAGTGGGATGCGTGCCATGGATGGGCGCCTTAGGCGTCGTGCTGGCGGATGAGCTCGCGCCGGATGTCCGGGAGCTGCCCCGTCTCGGGCAGGCCGTGGCGTCGCTGGAAGGCGCGCACCGCGGCCCGCGTCGAGGCCCCGGGGGCCCCTCGCTCGCCTTCGATGCAGAACCCCAGGTTGTGCAGCCGCTCCTGCGCGGCCGTCACCGCATCGGACTCGAAGCCCGCGAGGGACTGGAGTTGCAAGGCCCAGTGGAGTGTCACGGGCTCGGCCGCCGCCTTCGCGGGCGTGGCATCCGGGAAGTCTTCTTCGGAGACCGTGGGCGGGTAGGGCGGCGGGGCGCCCTGCGGCGTCGCGGCGTGACGGGGGCTGGCTCGGGGCGGCGGTGGCGCGAGCGGCGGCCGGACCTTCAACAGCAGCTCGCCCTGCGCGAGCCCTGGCACCTCGTGGCTCAGCGAGCCATCCGCCGCTGTCCTGCCGCAGTGCTCGGTGCGGCCCACCGTGAGGATGTACTCCTGGTCCGCGTAGGGCACTTCGTGGGGGTCCACCAACACCAGATGCAGCCGCCGCTGCTTCAAGATGAAGGTGCTCGTGTTCCCTGTCCGGATTGGTGCCGTCCTCGGACTGACCATGCCGCGCTCCCCCCGTGCCTGGACTCGCGCTGTGTCGTCACGTTGTTGAAGGCGTGCCCAAAGTACGCGAACCCCGACGGACCTCCTTCGCTGGAAGTTCGCGGATAACCCTGTTCTGTGCGTCGGGTTAACGGACCTCAACCTGGTGGGTTGCTCAGCGGACGCAATGCACGGCCGGCCGGGCAGACCTCGGCGGGGCGCGTGCATGTTGGTGCAGGGGCCTGCCTGGCTCGCCCGAAGTGGCTACCTTGCGCGGAAGTCCATCTCTCACTTTCTTGGAGGCGCCGCGCATGGGCACCCTGAAGGTCTTCCCGCACGACGAAGCACGGTGCCTCTGGCCGGCTCGGGCCGAGCTCGGGGAGGGGGCGCTCTGGATGCCCTCGGAGGGCGCGCTCTACTGGCTCGACATCAAGGGCCGGAAGGTGCACCGCCTGGTGCTGGAGAGCGGCGCCCGTGAGAGCTGGGAGACGCCGCTGCGTGTCACCGTGCTGGCGCCTCGGAAGGAGGGCGGCTTCATCGCGGGCACGGAGCAGGGCCTCGCCTTCTACGAGCCCCGCACAGGCCGTCTGGAGCGGTTGTTGAACCCGGAGCCCGAGCGCACCCACAACCGCTGCAATGACGGCAAGGTGGACCCGTCCGGGCGCTTCTGGGTGGGCACCATGGATGACCACGAAGCGGCGCCCACGGGCGCGCTCTACCGGTTCGACGCGGAGGGGCACCTCACGCGCTTCGATGATGGCTACACCGTGTCGAATGGCCCCGCGTTCAGCCCGGAGGGGCGAACCCTCTACGTGAATGACTCGCCCAAGCGCGTCACCTACGCCTTTGAGCTGAGCGCGGACGGCGTGCCCAGCCGACGCCGCGAGTTCCTCCGCTTCGAGGAGCCGCACGGCTTTCCGGACGGGATGACGGTGGACGCGGAAGGCGGGCTGTGGATTGCCTTCTACGCGGGCGGCTGCGTGCGCCACTTCTCGCCGGAAGGTGTGTGGCTGGCCGAGCACCGCCTCCCCGTGGCGAAGACGACCAGCGTCGCCTTCGGGGGCCCGGCGTTGGACCGGCTCTTCGTCACCACGGCTCGGGATGGCTTGGGCGCGAAGGCGCTCGAGGCCCAGCCGCTGGCCGGCGGCCTCTTCGAGCTGTCACCCGGCGTCAGGGGCGTGGCGCCGGTGCCCTACGCGGGCTGACGCCCGCTCAGCCCTGCCGCTCCGTTTCGCCTTCCATCTCCGTCTCGTCCTCGAAGCCGTCGTCGTACTGCGCGGGCGGGGGCGCTTCGTCGCGAGGCGCGCGCAGCCGCTGCACCGCGAGGAAGCCCACGGCGCCCAGGCCGAAGACGAACGCGAACGGGGCGGGCAGCAGGCGCATGTTCAGCGCCGCGAAGGCCAGCGACAGCCCCACCGCGCCCGCGGGCAGGTAGCGCGTCCAGGACGGCCGCTCCACCTCCGGCCGCAGCGCCAGCAGCGCGAGGACCGCGAGCAGCGCCAGCTCAATCACCACCGACGCGGGCAAGTCCCAACCGCGCACCGACGTGACGCCGCCGCCATAGCTGTAGAGCATGTCGTCGGTGGGCCGGTGCGTCTGGATGACGCGAAGCTCGGGCGGGCCCTGCGGCACCGGCGCGTTGTCCGGGAGGATGTCTCCGCCCAACTTCACCGTTCCCCAGGGCGCGAACAGCGCCAGCAGGCACACCGCGACGCCGCCCAGGCCCACCAGCTCCGGCATCACCAGGAGCTGTCTCGGCTCGAAGTACCGGCTCACCCCCTCCGGCCCGGCGATGACCTTGCGGTACTGGTCGTAGGCGATGAGCCCGGCGCCCGCCAGCCACAGCAGCGGGGTGACCCCCAAGCTCAGCGAGCGGAAGGCCAGCGCCACGAACACCACCGTGGCCGCGGTGGCCGCCTCGGGCGTCATCAGCACCGCGGGCATCTTCTCGGTGAAGCCGGGCGACTCGCCCGCGTCGCGAAGCTCCCGCGCGACCAGCGCCACGCCGCTCACCAGCGCGAGCAGCAGGCCGGGGACGCTCACCCAGGCGCCGATGTTCAGGAGGGACAGGAGGATGGCGCCGGCCACCAGGAGGACGCCGAGCACGGAAGGGGAGTGCCCGGGGACGTGGGCCAACCACCTGGGCCCGTCGTACGCGGGCGCGGACTGGCCGGGGTCCGTCTTGTCCTCGGGCGGCAGCTCGGGCACGTCGCTCACGGCGTAGGGGCGCCGCTGCTCGTGGTCCTCGACCTCCTCGAGAATCTCGGCCGCGTAGGACGGCTCGGCGGCGTCACGCTTCGGGCGTGAGGGGCGCGGCGCGGGCCGGCTGGCCGTGGCCCGAGGCATCTCCGGCAGCTTCGCGCCGCAGCTCTCGCAGTACCGCAACCGGGAATTGGAGTCTTCACCACACGCCGGGCACCGCATACCGCCACCTCATTGTGACTGCGGGGCTACTGGCGCGTGGCCTCGGCGGGGGCGGAGGCCGTGGACAGCTCCTGGATACGCAGGGCCAGGGACTGGGGATCGATGGGACCCACGTGCTTGCCCCGGATGACGCCATTCGGGTCGATGAAGTACGTCTCCGGGACGCCCGCCACGCCGTAGTCCAGCGCCATGCGAGAGCGCGGGTCCACGAGCTGCGGGAAGCTGGCGCCGTACTGCTGGAGGAAGCCCCGCGCGTTGTCGTCGGTGTCCTGGAACACCACGCCCAGGAACACCGCCTGCGAGCCGTACTGCCGCGCGCCCCACTCCAGCACGGGGTGCTCGATGCGGCACGGACCGCACCAGGACGCCCAGAAGTTGATGACCACCGGCCGGCCCTTGAGGTCGGCCAGGCTCACCTTCTCGCCGCTGTCCAGGGCGCGCAACGCGAAGTCGGGCGCGGGCTGCCCCTTCATCATGAAGGGCACCTCATGCGGGTTGCGCCCGAAGCCCTTGGAGAGCACGAAGAGCAACCCCGCGCACAAGACGACGAAGCCCAGCGTGTATCGCCAGCCCTTCATCAGGCGGCTCCCCGTTCGGCGTCACCACCCGTCAGGGGGGAGCCACCCAGCGACGGAGCACCCGCCAGGGCCACGGCCGCCTTGCGGCGCGGCCACAGCGCGATGAGGGTCCCCAGCACCAGCAGGGGGATGCTCCACCAGATCCACCCGACCAGCGGGAAGACCCAGACGTTGAAGCTCGCCGTCCCCGCCTGCTCGGAGAAGGCCATCAGCGACATGTAGAGGTCCTCGGCGGGCGTCTCGCGCACGCCGGGCGTGCCGATGGGGTCCGTGCTGCGCTCATAGTAGTTGAGGCGCGGCTTCAGCTCGGACACCTGGCCACCGGGGGCCGTCACTTCGACGCGCGCGGCCACGAAGGTGCGGTGGGCCTCCTCGCCGCTGACCAGCCCCAGGTACTTCATCTGGTAGCCGCCCAGCTCGATGACCTGCCCCTTCTTCAGCGTGCCGGACGTGTGCTTCACGTAGGCGGACGAGGCCGCCACGGCGACGATGATGAGCACGATGCCCAGGTGCACCACGTAGCCGCCGAAGCGGCGCTGGGCCTTGATGGCGCTCGTCGTCAGCGCGGTGACGAGGCCTTCCTTGCGCTCGGACATGCGCACCCGCACCGGCGCCACCAGCTCGCGCAGGGTGATGACGGTGACGAAGCCCGCCAGGCCGAAGGTCATCAGCGGGTACACGCCGCGCAGCCCCACCGCGAAGCACACCGCCGTCACCACCAGCCCCACCCCGGCGGGGATGATGAACTGGCGGCGCAGCGTGGCGGGATCCGGCTTGCCCCAGGGGAGCACCGGGCCCACGCCCATCAGGAAGAGCACCGCGATGCCGCCCGGCACCGCCATCTTGTTGAAGTACGGCTCGCCCACGCTCACGCGCACGCCGCGCACCGCCTCGGAGATGAGCGGGTAGAGCGTGCCCAGCAGCACCGTGAAGGTGATGGCCACGAACACCAGGTTGTTCACCAGGATGCTCGCCTCACGCGACATGGGCGAGGCCAGCTGGCCTTCCGGCACCAGCAGGGGCCCGCGCACCGCCAGCAAGCCCACGCACACCACCAGGAGGACGCCCAGGAACACCAGGAACGTGGGGCCGATGTCCGACTGGGTGAACGAGTGCACCGAGTTGAAGATGCCCGAGCGCGTCATGAACGTGCCCAGGATGGTGAGCACGAAGGACGCGAGCGCGAGGCTGAGCGTCCACAGCTTCAGCATCCGCTTGCGCTCCTGCACCATGGTGGAGTGCATGAACGCGGTCGCCGTGAGCCACGGCAGGAAGGACGCGTTCTCCACCGGGTCCCACGCCCAGTAGCCGCCCCAGCCGAGCACGGCGTAGGCCCACCAGGCGCCGAGGATGATGCCGATGGACAGGAAGAGCCACGCCACCAGCGTCCAGCGCCGCAGGGGCGCCATCCACGCCTCGCCAATCTCGCCGCGCAGCAGGCCCGCCACCGCGACGCCGAACGGCACCGTCATGCCCACGTAGCCCAGGTACAGCATGGGCGGGTGGATGATCATCAGGACATGGTTCTGGAGCAGCGGGTTGGGACCCGGGCCATCCAGGGGCACCGGGGACACCGCGCCCCACGGGTTGGCCGGACCCGCGATGAGGAAGGTGAAGAAGACGCCCACCGCCAGCATGGTGCCCAGCGCCAACTGCATGTAGCGCGCGTGCTCCTTGCGGTGGATGAAGGCGAAGGCGGCGATGTAGCCGCCCATGATGAAGCCCCAGAAGAGGATGGACCCCTCCAGGGCGCTCCACAGCGAGACGATGGTGTAGACCAGCGGGGTGGAGCGGCTGCCGACCTGCGCCACGTAGCGCACGCTGAAGTCGTGGGTGACGAGCGCGTGCACCATCACCAGGTTGGAGCCAATCATGCACGCGGCGAAGCCCCAGACCGCGCGCATCACCCACGGCATGCCCGCGTCACTGCGGCGCAGGCCACTCACCAGGCCCACGAGCGCCCCGAAGGCCGCGAACGCGAGCCCTCCGAGCACCAGGCCGTAACCCACGGTTCCATTCACTTCGCACCCATGGCCGTCGTGGCGTCGGAGAGCGTCTCCTGCCACTGGCGCGGATCCTCGCCCTCTTTGGGGGCGCGGTACTCGTTGGAGTGGTTCACCATCAGCCGGTTGGAGCTGAAGACGCCGGACTTGTCGTAGGTGCCCTCCACGACGACGCCAATCTTGTCGCGGAACATCTGCGGCGGCGTCTCCGTGGAGCGCACCAGCACGCTGGGCGAGCCCTCCTTGACGTCATCCGCCACCCGGAACTGCAGGGTGGTGTGCTCGGCGTTCCACTGGATGCTGCCGGGCTCCACCACGCCGCCCAGGCGGATGGTGGCCGAGTACGCCTTGGCGCCCTGGCCCAGCATCTCCGACGGGCTCCAGTAGTAGACGAGGTTCTCGCCGATGTTGCCGAAGGCCACGAACCCCAGGCCGGCGCCCGCGACGAGCAGGGCCCCCAGGGCAATCAGACGGTTGCGCGCGACAGGAGACATGGCGAATCACTCCTTGGCGTCGGTGGGGGCCTTGGGCCGACGAACCCAGAGAGACACGGCGTAGAGAACCAGCATGGCGACTGTAATGGCGTAGCAGGCCCAGACATAGCCCCAGCCGCCGACGATGCGGCCGCTGCCGACCTGGCCCGGCGCCGCGGCCGCGAGGAGCCCCAGCAACTGCGTGGAAAGCGTCATCATGGTCAGGCCACCCGCGAGGAGTTGGCGCCGCCGGCGGCGGCGAGGTCGGAGGGCAGCGCGTCCGGGAGGGCCACCTCCGCCTGGCGCTCGGCCAGGGCCTGGCGGTAGCGCGCCACCAGGAACCAGAGGGTGATGAAGAGCATGCCGAAGGCCGACACGCGCAGCGCCAGCGTCATCTCCGGGTCCACCGTCTTCGGCGTGGACTGCACCTGGTGCAGGCTGCGCCACCAGCGCACGGAGAACCACACGATGGGCAGGTTGATGGCGCCGATGATGGCCACCACCGAGCTCCACGTCGCGCGCTTCTCCGGGTCCTCCACGAAGCGCCGCAGCACCAGGTAGCCGGTGTAGGCCACCAGCATGATGGCCTGGGACGTCAGCCGCGGGTCCCAGGACCAGTAGACGCCCCAGGTGGGCCGGCCCCAGATGGCGCCGGTGATCATCCCCGCGGTGCCGAGCACCAGGCCGACCTCCGCGGAGGACTCCGCCGTGGCGTCCAGCTTCCAGCTCGCCTTGAACATGTAGCTGACGGCCGCCACGAAGTTGATGAACATGGCGACCAGGGCCGCCCACTGAAGGGGGACGTGGACGTACATGATGCGCTGCACGTCGCCCATCTCACGGTCCGGCGGCGCCCACGCGAGCCCCAGCCACCACCCCGTGGCGAGCACGGCCAGCGACAGCGCCAGCAGGCCCCACTTGATGAACTTTCCCATCCGTCAGTCCTCGATGATCCGCGGGAACAGCAAGAAGCCTACGCTCCAATAAATCAGATTGAAGCCGCCCAAAAGCCCCGCCCATGAGCCAAACTGATTCATGGGGTCTCCCTGAAGTACGAGCGTGGTCGCCTTGGCGGCGGAGAGCAGGGCCGGGATGACGAGCGGGAACAATAGCAAAGGCAGGAGCACGTCCCGTGCCCGGGCATTGCTCGAAATCGCAGCGTAGACGGTCCCAGGGGCGCTCAGGGCCAGACAGCCGAGCAGGAGGATGAGCCCCAGGTCCACCCCGCTGGTGACGATGCTCACCCCATAGAGGGCGACCATCACGGGCACCAGCAGGGTGCCCAGGGCCGTCAAGAGCAGGGTGTTCCCCAACGCCTTGGACAGGAAGATGGCCCGGGCGTCCGCGGGGGCCAGCCGGAGGCCGTCCATGCACGCGTTCTCCGACTCGACGCGGAAGGACTCCCCCAGGGCCAGCACGCTGGCGAAGAGGATGGCCAGCCAGAAGTAGCCGCCCGCGTTCTTCTCCAGCAGCTTGGTGTCCGGCCCCAGCGCGAAGGAGAACATCAGCAGCGTGGCCAGCGCGAAGAAGATGATGGCGTTGAGCCGCGCGCGGGTGCGCCACTCGATGAGCAGGTCCTTGCGCAGCAGGGCCACCGTGGCCGTCAGCAGGCCAATGGGGCGGGGACGGGAGGCGCTCATGCCGCCACCGCCCGGCCGTCCTGCAGGTGGAGCCGCTCTTCACACAGCGTCAGCCCCTGCTCGATGAGGTGGGTGGCCAGGATGACGGTGACGCCGCTGGCCTTGAGCTCCGCGATGATGGCCTCCATGTCGTGGATTCCCGCGGGGTCCAGCTCCCCGAAGGGCTCATCGAGCAGGGCGATGGAGGGCGCCTTGAGCAGCAGGCGGGCGATGGCCAGGCGCTTGCGCATGCCGGCGCTGAAGCTGCGGACCGGGCTGTCCGAGCGGCGGTTCAGCCCCACCCGGGCGAGCTTCTCGTTGGCCGCGTCCGCGGGCGAGGGCAGCCCCAGCAGCCGGGCGAGCACCGTGAGGTTCTGGTGCGCGGTGAGGTCCTCATAGAGGAAGCTGGCGTGGGAGAGCAGGGCCACGTCGCGGCGCACCGCGTCGCGGTCCACCACCGCGTCCCGGCCCAGCACCTCCACGCGGCCGGCCGTGGGGCTGAGCGCGGTGGCGAGCAGGCGCAGCAGCGTCGTCTTTCCTGATCCGTTGTGGCCCGTGAGCAGGAGCGAGCGCCCCGCCGGGAGCGCGTACGTCAGGCGCGCCAGCGCCCACCGGCGGCCATAACGCTTGCTGACGTCATGCAGGGCGAGGGCAGGGGCGGCGGAGAGGGGAGGCATCGGCGGTGCCGTTCGTATCTGGAAACCCGGGTGTCCACCAGTGAAACCCGGGGAGGTGGCCCGGACGGGGAAGGAGCGGGCCCGTCAGCGGGAAAGGTTTTTCACCCCATGTGGTCGCAGGTGCCCGTGGGGGGCGCTCCGGGTTCCATGAAGTGGAACGTCCACTGCTCGCCAAGCGACCCGTGCCGACGGACGGCCCTCTCGACTGCCCGGTTCGGGGTGCCCAACCTGCTGGCACCTCCCCTGCATTGTGCGCGGGCACGAGAAGCAGGAGCGGGTGATCCGCGCGGAGGGCGTGAATGGCGACGGGCAAGGTGATTCGGCGGGCGGTCAAGGCGGCGGCGGCGGGAATGCTTCACTACAGCGGCATGCGGCGGGCGATGGCGGCCTACCGCCGTTCGCAGTCGGGGGGAAGGCGCATCCTCATCGTCAGCTACCACCGTGTGGTGAGCGACTTCACGGGGGAGCTGCAGCGGTCGATTCCGGGGCTGCTCATCTCCCAGGAGACGTTCCGGCGGCACCTGGAGGAGGCCCACGCGGCGGGCTTCGAGCTGGCCTCCATCGGTGACGCGGTGGACGTCATGAACGGCCGCCGGGTGGCGAAGAAGGACCTGTGCGTCGTCACCTTCGATGACGGCTACCGGGACGTGTACCGCTACGCCTATCCCGTCCTGAAGGAGATGGGGGTTCCGGCCATCACCTACCTGCCCACGGCGTTCATCAACACCGAGAAGCGCTTCAACCACGACCGGCTCTTCCACCTGCTGCGCCGCGTCCAGGAGCGCCGCTTCCGGCCGGTCTACGACACGCTGCCCTCACCCGCGCTGCAACTGCTGGGGCCCATCCTCTCCGGGCAGAAGACGGTGTCGGCGTCGCTGGACGACTTCATCGGCGAGCACCCCTCGCGCGTGCTCACGGACATCATCGACGCGCTGGAGCAGCAGCTCGGCGGCGGCGCGGACCTGGTGCCGGAGCAGGGCGACATCATGAACTGGGACGAGGTGCGCCGCATGGCGCGCGACGGCTTCGAGTTCGGCGCGCACACGCTGGGGCACACCGTGCTGACGCTGGAGCCGCAGGAGGTGGTGGAGCGCGAGATTCTCGAGTCCAAGCGCGCCATCGAGCGCGAGGTGGGCATCACCGTGCGCGACTTCGCCTACTGCAACGGCTGGTACTCCGACGAGGTCATCCGCGTGCTGTCCGCCAACGGCTTCCGCTCCGGTGTCACCACCGAGGACATGCCCAACCGCATTGGCGGGGATCCGTTCACTTTGAAGCGGAAGGTGCTGTGGGAGAACTTCAGCCTGGGCATGTTGGGTGATTACTCATCGTCGCTCACGGGCTGCCAGTTGGATGACTGCTTCGGTGTGCTGGGCATGAGCAGCCCGGTGCCGGGCAAGCGGCCCCATTTCATCAGTGCTCCCGGAGGAGGGAACCAGGTGAGCGGTGGCGCGACTGGAGGAGGGAACCAGGTGAGTGGCACGTCTTCTGGAGGAGGGAACCAGGTGAGCGGCGGGCCGGTGGTGCTGAGCTCCCCGGCCCCGAGCTCCAACAAAATCGTGATGGCGCCCGGAGCCGCCACGACAGTCCAGGAGGTTCCGTGAGCGGAAGCACCCCGTCGGCCGCGTCCGGGGGCTCGTTCCTCGGGCGCGCCGGCCCCCTGGTGTTGGCCCGGCTGTTCACCGCCGGGCTGACGCTGTCCATTCCGCTCGTGCTCGCCCGGGTGCTGCACCTGGACGAGTACGGCACGTACTACCAGCTGTTCCTCATCGCCACGACGCTCTACTACGTCCTGCCGTTCGGCGTGGTGCAGAGCCTCTATTACTTCCTGCCCCGCGCGGAGGCGAAGCGGCCGTATCTGGGGCAGACGTTGCTGTTCATGTCCGCCGCGGGCCTGGTGGGCGCGGTGGCCGTGTACGCGCTGCTCGGGCTCGTCGCGGGCTGGTTCTCCAACCCCGCGCTGGCCGAGTACCGCCTCCCGCTGGCCGCCTACACCGCCTTCCTGCTGGGCAGCTTCCCGCTGGAGGTGTCCCTCACGTCGCAGGGGCGCACGAAGGCGTCCGCGCTCGTCTATCTGGTGTCGGACGCGGTGCGCGCCCTGGTGATGGTGGTGCCGCCGCTGCTGGGCGCCTCGCTCTACGGGATGATGATGGCGGTGGCGGCCTTCGCGGGCCTGCGTTACCTGGCGACGTGGCTGGTGTCGCTGCGCGGCGCCACGGGGCCCTTGGTGGATGCCCAGCGCTTCCGCGAGCAGCTCACGTACGCGGCGCCCTTCGGCGCGGCCATGCTGCTGGCCATTCCTCAACAGAACGCGCACCTGTACGCGGTGGCGGGCGCGGTCGCGCCAGCGCTGTACGCGCTGTACCGCGTCGGCTGCTTCCAGCTCCCGGTGGTGGACCTGCTCTACACGCCCACCAGCGAGGTGCTGATGGTGCGCCTGGGGGAGCTGGAGCGCGAGGGCCGTCTGGAGGAGGGCGTGGAGGCCTTCCGGGAAGCGGCCGGCAAGCTGGCCTACTTCTTCCTGCCGTTCGCCGCGTTCCTCTTCTCGGCGGCGCCGGAGTTCATCGGGGCGATGTTCGGCGAGAAGTTCCTGCCCGCCGTGCCCGTGTTCCGCATCAGCGTGCTGGGGGTGGTGCTCTCCATCCTCCCCATGGACGGGACGCTGCGCGCCCGGGGGCAGACGCGCGCCATCTTCGCGTCCTATGCGGTGAAGGCCGCGGTGACGGTGCCGCTCGTCTGGCTGGGCGTGAAGCACTTCGGGCTGATGGGCGGCATCGGCTCGTGGGCGGTGGCGGAGGTGGTGGGCAAGGCCATGCTGCTGGCCCGCGTGCCCGCGGCGCTGTCCACGCCCGCGCGGAAGCTGGGCGTGGCGGACGTGATTCCCTGGCAGTCGCTGGGCAAGGCCACGCTGGCGGCGTGCGCGGCGTCCGCGGCGGTGTTCCTCCTGCGGGCCGGGGCCCATGGGGCCTGGGCGCACCTGCCCACGGGCTTTTTGTGGCGCGCGCTGCCGCTGGCGGTGGCCGGGGCGCTGTTCTTCACCGGCTACTTGGTGGTGCTGCACTTCACGGGCGTCCGGCCGCTCAGCCTGATCGCGGGCCTGCGCGCGAGAAGGGCGGGGTAGACCACTTCCCTCCCTGCGGGGCGGTACCTAGTTTGGTGCGGGTCGGAAATCGGGGTTTGGGAGGCGTGATGGGTGTCGACGCGATGACGTTCTACCGGCTCGCGCACAAGCTGAAGAAGCGGGGCGTTCCCCTGCTGCCAGCCGTGCTGCGAAAGGCCATCTACTACTTGCACAGCTCGTACATCCCGGAGGACGCGGAGATTGGCGAGGGCACCCAGCTGGGCTACGGCGGCATCGGCGTGGTCATCCACAAGGCCGCGAAGGTGGGGCGTCACTGCCTCATCTCCCAGCAGGTGACGATTGGCGGGCGCTCGGGCATCGAGGGCGCGCCGGTCATCGGTGACTACGTGCGCATGGGCGCGGGCGCGAAGATCCTGGGCAACATCCACATTGGCGACTTCGCCGTCATCGGCGCCAACGCGGTGGTGGTGAAGGACGTGGCGCCGGGCACGGTGGTGGCCGGCGTCCCCGCGCGGGTGATTCGCCAGGACCCGGATCCGCTCGGCACGTACCAGCGTGAGATGGGGCAGCTGCCGCCCCGCGTGTCGCTGGTGTCCGTGCCTCCCTCGACGCTGCGGCAATAGTCCCAGGAGACACATCGATGCGCGTGCTCCTCGTTGGGGACTACCCGCCGCCGCATGGTGGCGTCGCGGTTCACGTTCAACAGCTTCATGGATTCCTGCGCGGCCGCGGGGTCGAAGTGAAGGTGCTCGATATCGGAAAGGGCGGCCGGCTGGCTCCGGACGTCATCCCGGCTCGAGGCGCCGCTCAGTTCGGCCTGCGGCTCGCGCGGTACGTCGCCACCGGGTGGACGGTGCATGTCCACACCAGCGGCAACAACCCCAAGTCCTGGGTGCTCGCGGGCATGGTGGGCGGTGTGCCGGGTCCGAGGTCTCCCCGGGTCATCACCCTCCACTCCGGGCTGCTGCCGGACTACCTCGCCGCGTCGGCGGCGCGGCGGAACCTCGCGCGGCTGGCGCTGTCCGGCTACTCGCTCGTGGTGGCGGTGTCCGCGGCGGTGCGGGACGCGCTGGTGGGCTGCGGCGTGCCCGCGGAGAAGGTGCGGGTCCTGCCGGCCTTCTGCGCCTCGCAGGTCCGGCCCGGGCCGGTGCCCGCCGCGGTCGAGACGGCGCGGACCCGCAGGCGCACGCTGCTGACCATGGCGCACCATCCTTCGCCTGTTTACGGGCGCACGCTCATGTTCCGGGCCCTGCGCGAGCTGGCGCAGACGTGGCCGGACGTGGGGCTGGCGCTCTTCGGGCCGGGGCTGGCTTCGGACGACTTCATCCGCGACGTCCGCGAGGCGCGGGTCGCGGGTCAGCTGGAAGTGTTGGGGGAGCTGGAGCATTCCGCGGCGCTGGGGCTCATCGCGCGCAGCGACGCCTTCGTGCGGCCCACGACGCATGACGGGGACGCCATCTCGGTGCGCGAGGCCCTGACGCTGGGCGTGCCCTGCGTGGCCAGTGACGTCTGCGTCCGGCCGGAGGGGACCCGGGTGTTCGCGGCGGGCGATGCCAGTGACTTGGCGCGGGGGGTCCGCGAGGCCATCGCGGCAGGGCCCGTGCATGCGCCTCCGGTGGACGCGGGACCGGAGCTGCTCTCGCTGTACGCGGAGCTGGGCGCGCACCACGGAATCAAGACGTCACACGAACAAGGTTTAGACCTGGGGGAGACGAGACATGCGGCGCAGTGATGACATGGACCTCGCGCGCAAGGCGCTGCGGGGACGGGACCTGGTGGTGTTCTCCAACGACTGGGATGGGGACCCGCTGTCCAAGGTCCACATCATGCGGATCCTCGCCCGGGAGAATCGCATCCTCTGGGTGAACAGCATCGGCAACCGCGCGCCCAAGGCGAACGCGCATGACGTGAAGCGCATCTTCAACAAGCTGGGCCGCTTCACCGAGGGACTCCGCGAGGTGGAGCCCAACCTGCACGTGCTGTCGCCGCTGGCCATTCCCTTCTACGGCTCGGAGCTGGTGCGCGGCGCCAACCGGCAACTGCTGCGCCTCCAGGTCCTGCGGGCCATGAAGAAGCTGGGGTTCCAGAAGCCCATCTCCTGGAGCTTCCTTCCCGCCTCCGCGCCGGTGTCCGGCACGCTGGGGGAGGAGTTCGTCATCTACCACTGCGTGGACGAGTTCTCCGCCTTCAGCGACACCAATGGCCGCCACATCGCGGAGCTGGAGGAGCGGCTGCTCAAGCGCGCCGACCTCTGCATCACCTCGGCGGAGCGGCTTCGTGAGAACAAGGCCCGCGTCAATCCGCGCACGGTGCTGGTGCGCCATGGCACCGACTTCTCCCACTTCGTGAAGGCGTGTGACCCGGCCACGCCCATTCCGGAGGACATCGCGCGGCTGCCCAAGCCCATCATCGGCTTCTTCGGCCTGGTGGCGGACTGGGTGGACCAGGAGGCCATCATCGCCGCGGCGCGCGCGCACCCGGAGGGCTCGGTGGTCATCATCGGCAAGACGACGCCGGACTGTGATGACTCCGCGCTGCGCGCCGAGCCGAACATCCACATGCTGGGCCGCAAGCCGTACGCGGACCTGCCGGGCTACAGCAAGGCGTTCGACGTGGCGTTGATGCCCTTCAAGGTCAGCGAGCTGACGCTGAACGCGAACCCGCTCAAGGTGCGCGAGTACCTCGCGTCGGGCCTGCCGGTGGTGTCCACCGACCTGCCCGAGGTCCGCAAGGTGGGGCTGTGCAAGATCGCGAAGGACACCGAGGACTTCGTGCGCAAGGTGGACGAGTGCCTGGCGAACAAGCCCGGCCCCAACCGCGAGCGCGCCGAGCGCATCTTCAGCGAGAGCTGGGATGCCCGCGTCGACGAGATCCGGCACCACGTGGGCGCCGCGCTCATGGCGGACGGCAAGGCCCTCTGACGGGGCACCGGCCTACGGACGGATGTCTCGGCCCGCCAGGGCGCGCTCCAGGTGGGCGTAGCCTCGGGCCACCCGGGCGTAGTCCCCAGGCGTGACGGTGGGCTGCGCCTGGGTCCGGGTGAGGTCGGCCTTCGCCTCCAGGTAGCTGGAGGCGGGGATGCCGCCGTCCTGTTCCAACAGGCGCGCGGCATCCGCGTCGGACAAGGCCAGGGGGATGCCCAGCCGCTCCTGCATCTGCTGACGCAGCGCCTGGTCCAGCTCGGGCAGGAGCTCCTTCTCCACCTTCGCGCGGCGCATGAGCCAGCCCATGCTGCGCACGTACTCCAACGCGGAGCGGTGGCGCTCCACGCGCAGGGGCCGGGCCGCGCCGAAGCGCGTTCCGCGTGAGACGGTGTAGAGCAGCCCCACGGCCAGCACCTGCGCCACGAAGACCCAGATGCCGCGCGCGAAGGGCGGCGGCGGCGCGGGCGCGTGGTGGTACTCGTCGAAGCTCAGCGGCCCCCGGGCGGCCAGGGCGTCCCAGAAGCGAAGGTTGTCCAGCAGCTCCAGCCGGCGGTTCTCCGCGAGGTCCGCGCCCGCGAGCACGTACACCTCGCCCGAGCCCAGCGCGCGTCGCCACACCGCGACAGCGCCGCCCAGTCCCGCGACGGGCACGGCGTCGTCATGCGCCATGCGCAGGCCGCGGTCCTGGGACACGCGCAAGCGGGAGAGTCCGTGCAGGGGGCCCACTGGCAACCAGACGTCCACCGTGCTGCCACCCACGTCCGTCAACGCGGCGTCCAGGCCCTGGCCGCTCGCGGGCAGCATCATCCCGGACTCCAGCGCGAGCCATTCCTCCAACGCCGGCTGGTGTTTTCCCAGCTCCCGCGTCGAGAGATAGACGAGCGTGCCGCCGCCGCGGACGAAGCGCTCCAACTCCTGGACCTCGTCATCCGACACGGGCCGGCCTTGCGGCGCCGCGAGCACCACGGTGCGCGTGGCCGAGCCCACCAGGCCCTCCAGCGGGGTGAGGCGCGTGTCCACGGCTTTTCCGCCCTCACGCAGGTACAGGTACAACGCGCGAGCGCCCTGCGGACCGGTGTTCTCCACGGAGGGAACGGGCGACTCGGGCGCGTCCGTGCGTGTGGACAGGCCCACCGCGAGCGCCAGGACGATGAGGACGGCGAAGACGGCGACGGTCCGGACGTTCCTCACCGGGCGCCTCCCGTGGCGAGCGTCCCGTTCAGGGTCTCCACCTCGGTGACGAAGCGCGCCGCTTCATCCGCGGCCACCGGCGCGAGCGAATAGAAGGCGCGGTCGTACCAGCCCATCAGCCGCTCCACCTCGCGCACCAACGGCGCGGGCGCGCCTCGCCCCGGCAGCTCCGCCGCCAACTCGCGATTGGTCCTGACCCGGTCGGGCCGGGCGAACCGCCGTTCCTCCAGCGCCGACAGGAGGCTCAGCAGCCCTTCGCGGATGGCTTCGCGGCCATCCGTCGTGAGGGCCGCCCGGGCGCGGCGCAGGTGTTCGCCTGGAGAGTCCAACACCAGGGGCGCTGAGTCTGGGAGCGTGGCGGTGGCGGTTCGCGTGGCGCGCTTCCCACGCCGGGCGCGCAGCTTGAGCGCGCCCCAGAGCAGGAGCGCGAGCGCCAGTCCCAGCATCACCGCCCGGGTGGCCACCGCGAAGCCCTGCGCCTCGCGCGATTCGAAGAGGCTCTCCAGCCAGGCGGTGACTTCCCGCATCAGCCGCTTGAGGGCATCCCCGTGCCGCTCGCGGGCGCGGGCGAACTCCGGCCGGTCGAGGATGGCTTGGAGCCGCTCGGGTTCGCTCGGGGGCGTGGGGATGGCGGCGGGGCCCTGCGCCAGGGCCTCGACGGCACACGCCTGCTCGAGAAAGCGCGCGAGCTGCTCCGCGCGTTCAGGCCCCGTGACGCCGTCCCGCGCGGACGGGAGCGGCATGCCCCCCATGCGGGTGGACAGGGCCTTCTCCGTATCGGGGAATCGCGCGGGGCGCTGCTCCGCGGTCTCTCGCAGGTTCCGGACGGTGGCCTCGCGCTCGGCGCAGGGCAGGGCGGCCAGCAGCAGGAGGAGGGGGAGGCTCGGCACGGTGGAGTCCTGAGGGCGCTGTTACGCGGCGGGCGGCGTCGTGTCGAGCTGGTGCTCCAAATCCAGGGCTTCGCGGCGCACGCGCATGTCCAGGTAGAAGAGCGCACAGAAGACGAAGTTGATGGGCGAGAAGACGGACTGCGCCACCGTCTGCAGCAGCTCCATGGGCACCAGCAGCAGTTGCGGCGTGAGCGCCATGGTGGCCGGGTCGAAGGGATTGCCGTAGGGCATCATCGCCAGCCACGAGGGCAGACCGGAGACGAGCTGCACCGAGATGAGGATGAGGCTCACCACGGTGAAGAGAATCATCGCGCGCACCATGACCCGGCCGAGGAACCCTGGCTCCACGCGGCCCGACAGGAGCTGCCCGGACCTGCGGAACGTCTCCCAGGCCCCCAGGTCCTCCATGGCCAACACGGGGGGAACCAGCAGGAAGCGCAGCATGTACCAGAGCAGCGCGGCCACCATTCCCAGACCTGCGAGCAGGGCGCCCACCACACCCAACACGACTGCCAGGGCATTGGAGCCCGAGGTGACGCCCACGGCGATGCCCGCGACGGCCAGGAGGCCGCCTGGGAGCATGAGCGCGCACGTCACCAGCGTCGACCAGCCGAGCGACAGCAGATAGACGGCCGTCAGCGTGCCCAGCCGCGAGAAGGTTCTTCGCAGCGCATCCGCCGGGCGTACGGGGTCACCCAGCTGGGACGTCAGCACGTAGCGCGAGGCGGCCAGCGTGGACAGCCAGTACATCCAGAACAGGAAGAGGAACAGGCCGGTCCACAGCGTGATGGTGACCGCCGCCTGCGGCAGCATGACCTCCGGGGCCTCCTTCGCGAGCGACTGCGAGTCCGCCATGTAGAGCAGCGGGGCCACGCGCTGTCCCACCACCAGGGCCGTCTTGGTCGCGATGTAGTTCACCAGCGAGAATCCGAAGCTCAGCAGGAAGAGCGGCTTCAGATGGGCGCGCCAGAACGTGGCGGCGCGGTCAATCATCTCCCCCATGGCGAGGGGGCGCAGGTCGGACGGGGTGGGGTTGGAGCGGCTCACAGTCGCCGGAGCATAGCCCGGGCGGCGTCCGCGGGGTCCTCCGCTTCGAGGACGGCGGAGATGACGGCGAAGCCCGCCGCTTCGGGCAGGGACTTCGCTCGCTCCGGAGAGAGGCCACCCAGGGCCAGCGCGGGGCAGGGCAGGGACGCCGCCAGCGCGCGGAAGCCCTCCGGGCCGAGCGGCGCGCGCGTGTCACCGGGCTTGGAGCCCGGGGCGAAGACAGGACTCACGAGGGCGAGGTCCGCGCCCAGCGCTCCCTGGGCTTCGGTGGTGTCATGCACGGCGGTGCTGATCCACCGGCCGGGAGGCAGGTGCGGGCGGACGTCCGCGGGGACCGGGCCATGGGCGGGGAGGTGCACGTGCGCGCCCACGAGCAACGCGATGTCCACGCGGCCGTTGACGAAGAGCGGGTTTCCACGCGGGCGGCACAGCGCCGCCAGCTCCCGCGCTTGTTCGAGGAACTGGCGTCCCGTCGCCTCCGGGTGACGGTGCTGGACGGCGACCTCGGGCCCCGCGTCGAGGGCCCGGGTGAGCGCCCACCTCAACCGTTCGGGAGGCAGGCGCCAGTCGGTGATGATGACGAGCCGGGGAAGGGCTGTCAGGGGTCGACCAGCCCTTCCAACGGGCTGGACGCCGAACCGTAGGCCTTCCGGGGGATGCGGCCGGAGAGGTAGGCGTCGCGGCCCGCCTCCACGGCCTTCTTCATGGCCACGGCCATGCGCACCGGGTCCTGCGCGCCGGCGATGGCGGTGTTCATCAGCACGGCCTCCACGCCCAGCTCCATGGCGATGGCCGCGTCGGACGCGGTGCCCACGCCCGCGTCGACGATGACGGGGACCTTCACCGTCTCCAGGATGAGGCGGATGTTGTGCGGGTTGCGGATGCCCAGGCCACTGCCGATGGGGGCGCCCAGGGGCATGACGGCCGCGCAGCCCGCGTCCTCCAGCTTGCGCGCGGTGATGGGGTCGTCGCTGGTGTAGGGCAGCACGGTGAAGCCCTCCTTGACCAGGATGCGGGCCGCCTTCACCGTCTCCTCGACGTCGGGGTAGAGCGTCTTCTCGTCGCCGAGAACCTCGAGCTTCACCCACTTGCTCATGCCCAGCTCCTCGGCGAGCCGGCAGGTGCGGACCGCGTCCTCCGCCGTGTAGCAGAGCGCCGTGTTGGGCAGCAGGCGCAGGCGGTTGCGGTCAATCCAGTTCATCAAGGACGCCTCACCCGTGGCCTTCAGGTCGAGACGGCGCACCGCGACGGTGACCATCTCCGTGCCCGAGGACTCGTGGCAGCGCTTCATGATGTCGTGGCTGGGGTACTTGCCCGTGCCGAGGATGAGCCGGGAGTTGAACGTCACTCCGGCGATGGTGAAAGGCTTGTCCTGGATGCTCATGTGCCGACTCCTGGCTAGCCGCCGCCGACGAAGGTGACGATTTCCACACGGTCCCCCGTCTGGAGGCGGTGCTCGGGGTGGCGGGCGCGGCGCACCACCTCCGCGTTCACCTCCACGGCGACGCCGGGACCACCCACCTGAAGCGACTCCAGCAGCGCCGAAAGCGTGGTGCCCTCGGGCACCTCGCGCGTCTCTCCGTTGACCCAGACCTGCATGGCGTCACGGCTCCTTGCGACGGGGACCAGGGCACGCACTACAAGGGCGACTCCGCGCTGTCAACGCGCTCGCCGGCCCGTGCGTCCGTCGCCGTCACCGGTATACTCGAGGCGATGCTCATGGCGCCCAGCAGGTCCATCGTGCTCGCACCGCTGGGGCTGTGTCCCAGCGCGGGCAGGCGCGGGCCGCACGTGTGAGGTGCTGGGGCTGCCCGGCGCGCCAGACGGCGGTGACGCGGGCCCCACGCCCACGTGGTGCGCGGACATCCAGCCGATTCTCGCCGCGAGCTGTGTGAGCTCCTGCCACGGCGCCGACACGCGCGGCAGCGGCGTGGCGTCGTTCCGCCTGGACTCCTACGCACCCGAGGACGGGGGTGTTCCCGGCGCGAAAGCGATGGCCGCGCGAATCCTGGCGCGCGCTTACGTGTTCCAGGACATGCCACCGCCGGGAAGCGGCGTTCCGATGCCTTCGGCGCAGGAGCGTGCGCTCATCGCGCGCTGGGCGGTTGAAGGCGCGCCGTCGTGCGAGGACGCGGGCCCCGGGGGTGGAAACCCGGACGCCGGTGTGGATGGCCGCCCGTAGGCGCAAGCTCGACGGGGCCCGATATCCCGTTTCTTCAGCCTTGTTCCCAGGGAGGGCAGGCAGGGGGCCGTGCGCCTTGTGGTCCGGCGTCTGCCCCTAGTCCTCCGGCCCGTGCATGACAACCCCTGTTCAAGGGAGGGGGGAGCACCCAGTTTCTGCCCAACGCCGAGGGAAACGCTCCCTCGGCCGCAAGTAAAAGAGGGGGAACCTTCTCCCGATCCAACGCGATGAAAGGAGCAGGAACAAATGCGCAAGCTCATGATGGCGGTCACTGCGGTTGCCGGTATGTCGCTGGTCGTCTCTGGCTGCAGCAAGCGCGACAATGTCGAGTCGCAGCGCCAGGACCTCGCCGAGGCGCAGATGGAGGCTCGACAGGAGACGGCGGAAATCCGCCAGGACGCGCGTGAGGAGATCGCCAGCACGCAGATGGAGGCCCAGGAGGACATCGCTGGGACCCAGGCCGAGGCGTCCGAGGATATCGCCAGCGTTCAGCAGGACGTCCAGGACAAGCGCCAGGACCTCGCCGAGGCCGAGGCTGAGCGTCAGCGGGACCTGAACGATGACATGGCCCTGGGTGGCTCCGGCACGGCGGGTGCCGCCGCGGCCGCGAGCAGCGTGAGCGGCCGCGTCCTCTCCACCGGCAGCGATGAGCTGACCGTGGTGGACACCCGCAACAACAAGCAGCTCGAGCTGAAGACGAACGACCAGACGCGCATCCTGCACAACAACCAGCCGGTGAAGCTGGGTGACATCGAGGAGGGTGCTCAGGTTCGCGCCTCGTACGTCATGGATGGTGAGGACCTGGTGGTTCGCGAGCTGACCGTGACGCAGCCGGTGCAGAAGAAGAAGTAGTCGTCGCTCCTGACAGGGCGCGGTGGGCGGTCCGTTTCCTCACGGCCCGCTCTGGGACGGCCTCCGCGGTAGCGGGGGCCGTTTCCTTTTATCCCTGAATCCGTGCTGGGAGGTTGGAAGGGTGTGTCGGACGTGGGTGGTAGGAGGGATGCGTGAGGTTCTCTCACGCCTTCCCAACCCAGGGGAGGACTTCCTGCCCCGGAGGCAGCACCCCAGATGTCCACGCACCCCCCAGAGCCACCTGCTTCGAAGCCGTTCATCCTCTTCACCACCGGCGCCACGTCGTATGAGCTGGTGCGGTACCTCGGGGCGCGGGGCCCCGGGGAGATGTTGCTGGCCCGCAGGCACTACGCGGGTGTTCCTGGCGACCTCGTCCTCGTCAAGCGCCTGCAGGATGTGGGGGATGTCCAGGGACGGGCCCGTCTGCGCGAGGAGGTCAAGCTGCTGATGCGGCTCAGCCACCCTGCAATCGTTCAAGTGTTCCTGGTGCGGGTCCATGAAGGCTCGCCCCACCTCGTCATGGAATACGTGGACGGAAAGTGCCTGGAGACGCTCATCAGCTTCGCGGCGCTTCGCCGCCGGCCGTTCTCCGAAGCGTTCGCCGCCTACGTGGGCGCGGAGGTGGCGGACGCGCTGCACCACGCGCACACCCTGGAGGACGCTCGGGGGCGGCCGTTGGGTATCGTCCACCGGGACGTGTCGCCGCGCAGCCTGCGTCTGGATTCGCGCGGGCATGTGCGGCTGTCCGACTTCGCCATGGCGTGGGCGAAGCTGCCGGGGCGGCTCGTCACGGAGTCCCATGTGGTCCGGGGCGATCTGGCCTATGCCTCCCCGGAAGCCCTGGCGCGCCGTCCACTGGATGGCCGGTCCGACCTGTTCTCCCTGGGCGTGGTGCTGTTGGAGGTGCTCACGGGGATGCACCTGCTGGACCTGGAGGACGTGGAGCGCGCCGCGCTGGCGGCGGGGCCGCTGTCGGAAGCAGAGGTGCTGCTGGCGGAGGTGCCCAGCTGGCTCCCCGCGCCGTTGATGGCCGCGCGCATGGCGTGCCTGTCCCCCTCGCACGTGGAGCGCGCCACCCAGGCGCTGTCTCCGGCCATGCGCACCATCCTGGGCCGGATGTTGCGGCGTGACCCCGCGGAGCGTTTCCAGTCCGGGCAGGAGCTGGCGGATGCGCTGCGCGCCGTGCTGGCGGGGCAGGGATACGCCTACGGTCCCAACGAAGCGTTGCGGGAGGCCACCCAGGTTCGCCGGGATGCGCGGGCCCGGCGCCAGACGGCGGATGTGCTTCGCTGGGAAGACTCCGTCCGGCCGGAAGCCTCGTCACGTGGGACGCCCAGGTCGGAGCCTTGAGCTCCATCCCGAGGTGGATGGGGGCCCGCTCGGGTGGGCTTCCGCTGACAGGGAATGCGGGTGGTGCTTGTTTCGGCCACGCGGGTGGGCAGACTTGCGAGCATGGGTGACGTGAAAGAGTTCCACCAGCGGTGGTGCATCGCGGACGGCCATGCGGATTCCCTCATGTGGAATCGCGACCTGTGTGAACGGGCGGAGGAGGGGCACGTGGACTTCCCCCGCCTGCGCGAGGCGGGGGTGAAGCTGCAGTGCTTCACCATTGTCACCCGCGGCTTTCCCTTCATTGGGGGCTTCCCCGTGTTCGCCGCCTGGCGGGGGTGGCCCCGCGAGGCCCGCGCGAGCGAGTGGACCCGGGCCCTCTGGCAGATTGAGCAGATGGCCTCGTTCTGCCAGCGCTCGGGGGACACGGCGCGCATCACGACGACGGGGGCCCTGCTGGAGGACAACCTGGCCCACGGGCGTCTGTCCGCGGTGCTGGGGGTGGAGGGGGGCCACGCCATTGAAGGGCGGGTGGAGCGGCTGGCGGAGCTGCACCAGCGCGGCGTGCGCTTCATGGGGCTCACCCACCTGTCCAACAATGACCTGGGAGGCTCTTCCTTCCCCATGATGGGCAACCGGGGGCTGACGCCGCTGGGGCGCGAGGTGATGGAGGAGATGGCCCGGTTGGGGTTGAGCGTGGACGTGGCGCATGCCTCGGAAACCACGCTCAAGGATTTGTTCACGCACCCGTCCGTGCGCTTCTTCTGTTCACACACCGGGGTGCGTGCGGCCGGGGGCGGCTGGCGCAACCTCTCCGACGAATCCCTGCGTTTCATCGCGGACCGGGGCGGGGTGGTGGGCATCATCTTCGCGCCCGTCTACCTGGGCGGAGACACGGTGGATGACGTGGTCCGCCACATCGAACACGCCGTGGACGTCATGGGGGAGGGCGGGGTGGGGCTGGGGTCCGACTATGACGGGATGGTGCCGCTGCCCAAGGGCATGAAGGATGTCACGGGGTTGCCCCTGCTCACGGAAGCGTTGTTGCGCCGACACCCCGAATCCTGGGTGGAGCGGGTCATGGGTGGAAACTTCCGTCGCTTCTTCCAGGAGACACTGGGTGGTTGACCGGCGGCGGGCCGCTCGAAATATTGGCCCGTGTCCATGAACCGCTCCCTTCTCGCATGCGTCCCGTTGTTTGGCTCCCTGCTCCTTGGTGGTTGTGGCCCCAGCGCGGGAGGTGACTGCAACGGAGGCGGCTTCGTCTGTGACGAGAAGACGCTGGCGCTGGAGTGCCGGGGTGGCACCTGGCGTGAGGTGCCCTGCCGCGGCCCGCTGGGCTGCAGCGAGACGGGTCAGTCCGTGCGCTGTGACACCTCCAACAACGTCGCGGGGGATGGCTGCGCGTCCAGCGCGGAGGGCACGGGGCTGTGCCGCGCGGATGGCCGGGCGGTGCTGGAGTGCCGGCAGGGCGTGCTGGCGGAGACGGCCAGCTGCTCGCAGTGCTCCGTGCAGAGCGGCCAGGTGACGTGCCAGCCCTGAGCGGGCTCTCACGGCGCCGTCAGGCCCGAGGCCGTTCACCGTGTGGTATCGTCGGAGCGCCGCTCGCGGGACTCCGATGCGACTTCCGATTCAAGCCTTTGGAGCCTGACCCGCAGTCGTTTCACTTCTCCCCGAGCGGCGCTTCCTGACCCTTCCCGGGGAGGACGTGCACACGATGGCCGCATTGGCGGAAGCCCGTGTCGAACAGGTCGCGCGCGAGGACCTGGTCATGTTCGTCAACGCCTGCTTCTCCTGCACGGGGCAGCGGGAGTTCTACGGTGACGCGCGCGGGCAGTCCGTCTCCATCGAGTTCCTGCACCAGTACATCCTGGGCAACTACCGTCGGCTGTATGCGCGGACGCTCGCGGCGGGCATCAATCACTTCAATCAGGCGCAGATTCTCCTCAACCTGCTCGCCAGTGGCAGTCCGGTGGAGGCGCGTGACAAGGCGGAGGAGGGCGCGCTCATCGCCGCGGCCCTGCGCGCGTTGCCGCCCCAGCGGGCCTTCCGCGTCCTGGAGTCCCTGCGCAGCCGGCGCATCAACAACCGCCGCGCCAGGGCTGTTGCCCGGGACTATGTGAAGGGCCGCGGCAACCTGGCCTTCGACGCGGTGAAGTATCGCGCCAAGCTGCGCGCGGCCGTGTCGCACGGACACTTGAAGCTGGAGGGCGAGCTGGGGCCGTTCCTCTTCCACGGGTGGAAGAAGCGCGTCTTCACCCAGCCGCTGCTGGAGAGCTTTCGCCGGGCGCACTATGCACAGGAGGCCCTCTACGAGCTGCCGTACACGGTGGCGGAGGGCCTGGCGGTGAAGCACGGCATCCCGCGCGACGTGTTCCTCCAGCGCATCGAGCCGCGCCTCACGGCGGCGGAGCGGCTGCGCCTCCAGGAGTCCTCGGCCCGAGAGCGGGGGACCCCGCCGCCGGTGGAGCTGGGGCGGGCCTCCCTGACGAAGCTGGCGCTGTACGTCCTGGCGCTGCCCCTGGAGTCCCGGAGGGCGCGTCAGCCGGAGCTGCAGGCCGCGTTGGAGCAGGCCGCTGCCCGCGTGCTGCGCAAATCGCCGTCGCGACTGGGGCGCGTGGCCGCCATCCTGGACAACAGCTATTCGTCGTCGGGCTCGTGGGAGAAGCGGCGCCGTCCGCTCGGCGTGGCGTTGGCCACGCACTACCTGCTGTCCTCCGCGGCCCGGGAGTATCGCGCCTGGTGGACGGGCCCGGTGGAGGACGCGCTCCTCGTCAGCGCGCGAGGGCAGACGGATATCGCCACGCCGCTGCTGGACGCCTTGGCCTGGGGCGCGGACCTGGTGGTCATCGTGTCCGATGGCTACGACAATGACCCACCGAACGCGGTGGCGGAGCTGACGCGGGTGTTTCGCGCGAAGCTGGACCCGCGGCGCCGCACGGCGCTGGTGCACGTCAACCCGGTGTTCGATTCGGAGGGGTATGCGCCGCGTTCCTTCGGGACGGCGGTGCCCACGGTGGGCGTGCGTGACGCGGAGGACGTGCCCACGGTCCTGGGCTTCGCGCGCTTCGCCGAGGGCGCGGCGTCGCTGAGCGAGTTGGAGGCCTACCTCGCGGCGCGCGTGGAGGCGCTGCTGGCGCGGGACGCGCAGGGGCGACAGGGCGAGGCCGGCGCGTCGCGCGACGTCGCGCCGGCGGAGGAGGGCGAGTCATGACGGGGCGCAGGGCGAGCGGCGTCACGCCTGGGGCTGGCGCAGCGCGGGGGACCTCGCATGAGGGCCATGCGGAGGTCACGTCATGACGGATGCACGGCTCATTCAACGGCTGGAGCCGACGGGGCTGCGACTGGCGCCGTCGCAGGTCTGGGGCGGCATGCGGCTGGTCCCCGTGCTGCGTGACGTCGTGCGTGGTGACCTGCGGATGACGTTGCGGACGTACGACGATGTGGCGGCCGTCGTCTCCGTGAAGGGCGGCCTGAAGGAGCCGGGCCTCAAGTACGTCTCGTATGTCCCGCATGGCCTCGTGATGACCTGGGCGGGCCGTCAGGCGGAGGCTGTCTATGGCGCGCAGCTTCAACCCTCGGATGGGAAGCGGCTGAAGGCGGGCCCCTTCTCCATCCGCCTGATGCACCGGATGGTGCATCGCGAGGACCGCCGGCAGCTTCGGATGCTTCCGCTGCATCTGGCCATGGAGGGCTTCCTGTCCTTGCAGTTCAGTGGTCCGGAGATCGCCTGGTCGGAGTACTCCCGCGAGGGCCTCTCCCGGGGCCTGGACCCGCGCTCGGAGTCCTCCGTGCCGGGCTGGGCCCTGCCAATGTTGGACGGCGCGCTGCGGACCTTCGAAATCCACCCGCAGCAGGTGGGCCTGCTGCTGTTCAAGGCCGATGTGCTGTTGTCGGCCTTCGTCGTCGCCCACCCGGAGGACTACCGCGCGCTGCACCGGACCCTGGTGGAGGACTTCTACGGGGGGCTGCTGCTGCAGTATGGCTTCCTCGGGGACGTGCCCGCGCTGGGGCTCACCCTGGATGCGTCGCGCGTGGCCTCCCTCGGGGACCTGCGCGGCGAGGTGAATCGCATGCGCCAGGACTGGGCCGACTTCCACGGCTTCATGGCTGGAGGCCTCTTCGGCGCCAACGTCACATCCACCGGTGTCTACAAGGCGGGAGGGTTCCTGCTGCAGCGCTTCCACACGTCGCTGGACCCCACCGAGGAGAACCACATCGGCGAGGCCATCGTCGGTACGGACGGCACCCTGGAGTACCTCAAGACGTACCGGCTCTCCTCGGCCCAGACGCGCAGGGCGTACCTGCTCTCCCAGCTCGCGGAGAGCGACTGGCACCTGGAGACCGCCGCAGAGCGCCTCCGCACCACGCCCCAGGACCTGGCGGTGCGCTTGCGAAACGCGGGCTTCGGCTACCTCCTCAAGGACTCCGTCCTCGAAGCAGCCCAGCGCAAGCATCGGCGCTGAGCCCTCTGCCGGACGCGTTACTCCTCGGGCTTCTTCGGGGGTGGGGGCGGCGCATAGCCCGCCACCGCCATGCGCTGGCCGCTGCGCTGATACAGCTCCGCGGGCATGTCCCGCACGCCGGTGCCGTCAATCCAGCGGTTGTAGAAGTTGAAGAGGGCGCACACCGTCACGGTGTCGAAGATGGCTTCGTCCGTCCAACCCGCGTCTTTCAGCCGCTCGATGTCCGCACGCCCCACCTGCGCCGCGCGGTGGTTGAGGGTATCCACGAAGGCAAAGAGCGCCTTCTCGGCCTCGGAGATGGGCGCTTTCGCCACGTCCTCGAGGACCGCCTTCACTGTGTCAGGACTGCCGAGAAGTTCCGCCGCGACCGCGGCGTGAGAGCCCGTTCAAAACAAGCATTCGTTGCCGCGCGACGTGTACGCGGCAATCAGCTCGCGCAAGCCGGGCGACAACGGAGACGGACCTCGCATGACCTCATGCGTGAAGCGCGACAGGGCCTCGCCCAGCCGCGGCTTGTACGCGAACAGATGCCAGATTTGCGGGACGGGCGAGCCCACCTCACGCGCCATGCGAATCATCCGGCCGTAGTGGCCGTCGGACTCGTGGTCCTCGACGTCCTTCAGGTGCATTCGGTCCATGGTGGCTCTCGGGGAGGAGGGCGGGCGCGTCCGGCCCCATGCTCGCACAGGGGCGGGCGCCGGGGCCAGACGGGGGTCAGGCGTTCGGGCCTTGGAGCGACGCCAGGAATCTGTCCAGCACGGCGTTGAACCGCTCCGGCTGCTCCTGGTTGGGGAGGTGCGCGGTGCCGGGGATGACCTCCAGCCGCGCGCCCGTGATGAGACCGGCCAGCTCCTTCGCCTTGGCCGGCGGGGTAATGGGATCGTGCTCCCCCACGACGATGAGCGCCGGCCCGGCGTAGCGCGCCAGGATGTCCTTGCTGTCAGGCCGCAGCCCCATGCCGCGCTGGGCGGCGGCCATCGCCGCCGGAGTCACCGAGCGCATCATCGCCGCCACGTCCCGGCCCACCGGCGAGTCCATTCCCGCGGCCACCATCTTGGGCACCATGGCTTCCGCGATGGGCGCCAACCCGGACTCCAGGGCCTGTTTCGCGGTGGCCTCGCGCCGGGCCTTGCCCTCCGCGTCATCCGCCGTGGCTTGCGTGTCGATCAGCACGAGCCCGCCGACGCGCCCCGCGTCCTCGCGGAGCAGGGCCATGGCCGCGTAGCCTCCCATGGACACCCCGCCCACCACGGCCGAGTCGATGTTCAGCGCGTCGAGCAGCGCCAGCGCGTCCCGCGCGATGAGGGACATCTCCGTGGGCCCATCCCCCAGCGCGCTCTCTCCAAAGCCGCGGATGTCCGGGACGATGAATCGGTAGCGCCCCGACAGGGCCTTCACCTGCGCGTCGAAGGAGTTGCCAGTGAGGGGGCACCCGTGCAGCAACAGCACGGCAGGGCCCTGTCCCACGTCCCGGTAGTGCAGCGCGACGCCATCCACGGTGATGGTCAGCATGTTTCCTCTCCCCACGGAAAAGTCAGAGCCACTCTTTGTGCTTGAACCAGAAGACCATGCCCACCGGCAGCGCGAGAATCGACGCCCACATCACATACCAGGCGCCCGTCGTGTAGAGCCGGTCGAAGTTCTGCCCGAAGAACCCGACGATGCAGGAGAGCGGCAGGAAGATGGTGGCGAAGATGGTGAGCTGCTTGGAGATGTCGTTCGTCTTGTTCGCCACCATGGACAGGTAGCCGTCAATCACGTTGCCGATGATGTCCCGCCCCGCGTCGATCTGCTCGTACAGCCGCACCAGGTGGTCGTAGACATCACGGAAGTAGAGCGTCGTCTTCTCGTTGACGTTGGGAATGCCCCGGCGGGACAGCAGGCCCACCACGTCCCGCTGCGGGGACAGCACGCGGCGGAAGGTCACCAGCATGCGCTTCATGGCGAAGATGCGTTGCAGGTGTGACTTCTCGGGCTTCTCGAAGATGGCGACCTCGAGGTCCTCCAACTCGTCGCTGAACGCGTCGAGGATGGGGAACTGCGCGTCCACCAGCGTGTCCGCCAGCATGTAGAGGACGAAGTCCGTGCCCCGGATGAGCGTCCCCTGCGGGTCTTCCTTCACGCGTCGCACGACGGTGTCGTGGCCCGCGAAGGGGAGCTCGTGGACGCTGATGAGCCAGTCCTTCGCGAGGAAGAAGTGGTGCTCGTGCAGTGTCAGGTCACACACGTCCTTGCCGGTGACGGTGAATCCCTGGAGCACGATGAACTGGTGGTTGGGGTATTCCTCCAGCTTGGGACGCTGGTCCAGGTGGAGGCAGTCCTCCACGGCCAGCTTGTGCAGCCCGAAGTGCGCGGCCAGGCGGCCCAACACCTCCTCGGTCGGATGCAGGACGTCGATCCACTTGCGGCCCTCTTCCTGGAGGAGCTCTTCACCTCCGGTGAGAAGTTGACCGTCTTTCACCAGACAGACCTGAATCATCCCGTAGCGCTCCAAAGCCAGCGGCGTGGCCCGCAGGCGAGTGCTAGAACTCCCCCGCGCGGAAGTCGAGCGCTAGAGTGTGACACCCGTGTCCGAAGCCGCAGAGACCCCCCAGGCCTCGCTGTCCGCGAGGCTCGAAGAAATCCTCCAGTCCCAGCCGGATCCGGCCTTCGCGGGCCGCTTGCGCCAGGTGTACGTCGCCACCGCGCATGCCATCGCCCGGCTGAGTGACCTCGACCTGGTGCGATACGAATCACCCGTCGTGGACTCCTCCCCGGACCTGTCGCTGTGGGAGGAGATGGCGCCCGTCATCCGCGACACGGTCATCGACGTCAACGGCCTGCTCAACGTCATCCGCGAGCAGTTCCCCGTGCAGCCCCCGGGCGTGGGCGACACCGCGCCCGCCGTGGCCGTCCTCCAGGAGGCCATGAGCCAGATCGCCCAGGGCATCACCCAACTGGGCGAGGCGATGCGCAACCCGTCGGTGGTGAGCGACCGGTGGACGTTGCTGGCGGAGATACAGCGCATCCGCGCGGGCTTCCGCGAGCAGATGAGCAACCTGGTGTTCGAATCCGCCAGCACCCTGGGCGAGGTGACGCGCGCGCAGGTGGTGCCCGGCTACGCGGCGGAGGTGAAGGCCGCGGTGACGGTCCGCGCCATCACCGCCGACCTGGGGCGCATCCTCTCCGCGCGCCACAAGAAGGTGCGTGACGCCGAACCCCAGGACGTGCAGTGGAATGCCCAGCAGCTCCAGACGGAGCTGGACGCCTTCGGCCGCACGGCCGCGTACCGGAACCTGCGCGCGCAGGACAAGCGGCACGTGGTGGAGATGCGCGCCGAGGTGGGCCGGCTGGCCATCCTGCCCAACCCCTCCCGCGCGGAGCTGGTGACGGTGGTGGAGGCGCTGGACACCTTTGTCCAGGGCCTGTCCGCGGTGAACCAGCGGCAGTTGCTCGTCGTCCATGACCGCGAGGTGTGGGCGTCCTGCGGCGTCCGCCTGGAGCGCGCCCTGGCGCAGGTGGACTCGGACTTCGTGAGCGCGGCCCGCGCCCTGGCCGAAGCGGCGGGGAGCGCGCAGGCCCTCTACGGTCGCGCCTCCGAGCTGGACGGGTTCCTGCGCAAGGCGCGCAAGCTCCAGATTGGCCAGCTGTCACCCGACGAGCTGCGCGGCACCATCGCCACCTTCCAGGGGCTGCTCGCCGGACTGGACGGGATGTGATGGGGGCGGGCTCGAAGTCGAGCACGCCTCGCCCCCTGCGCGAGGCGGACCTCTCCCGCGTGGAGGGCGTCTTCACCGATGTGGATGGCACGCTGACCACCGGCCACAAGCTGCGCTCGGACACGGTGCGGGCGCTGGAGCGCCTGTCCGACGCGGGCCTGCGGGTGGTGCTGGTGAGCGGCCGCCCGGCGGGGTGGGGGGAGGCCTGGGCGCGTCAGCTGCCCGTGGACGGCGTCATCGTGGAGAATGGTGGGCTGTTCTTCCTGAAGGGGGCGAACGGCCGGCTGCGGAAGGTGTACGCGGAGGCCCCGGCGGCGCGGGCGGCGAACCGGAAGCGGCTCCACGCCGAGGTGGCCCGGGTGCTCAAGCAGGTGCCCGGCGCGCGGCTGTCCATGGACAGCGCGTACACGGAAGTGGATCTCGCGGTGGACTACAACGAGGAGGCCCGGCTGGGGAGCGCGGGCGCGGACCGCATCGAGTCGCTGCTGGTGGCCCGGGGCGTCACGGCGGTGCGCTCGTCGATTCACATCAACTGCTGGCTGGGCCGCTTCGACAAGTTGAGCGCGACGCGGCGCTTCGCCCGGACGGCGTGGGGGGAACGGCTGGACCCGCGCGACGGCCGTTATGTATACGCCGGGGATTCTTTCAACGACGCCCCGATGTTCGCCGCATTTGAACTGGGCGTGGGCGTGGCCAACGTGCGAGCCGTCCTGGACCGCATCGAGGCGCCACCTGCCTTCATCACCCGGGCGCCCGAGGGGCGGGGCTTCGAGGAACTGGCTCGCGCCATCCTGGCCCATAAGGAGTGACACCGTGAATGTCGTGAAGCTGGAGCTGGCGCGCGGACTGGGGCGCCACCTGCGCGCGGGGCACCCGTGGGTGTTCCGCAAGGCGCTGGAGTACGTGCCGAAGATTCCGGCCGGCAGCGTGGTGGACCTGACGGAGAACGGGAAGTTCGTGGCGCGCGGGTACTACGACCCGCACTCCGCCATCGCTGTGCGGGTGCTCACGCGAGACCCCCGTGACACCGTGGACGCGGCCTTCATCACCCGCCGCGTGCGCCAGGCGCTGTCCGAGCGCACGGCCCTCATCGACCTGACCGACACGGACAGCTACCGGCTGATCCACGGCGAGGGGGATGGCCTGCCGGGCGTGGTGGTGGACCTGTATGCCGGCTGGGCGGTGATGAAGCTGTATTCGGCGGGCCTGACGCCGTACCGGCCGCTCATCATCGAGGCGCTGAAGTCCGGCGTGCCGGGCCTCAAGGGCATCATCGGCCGCGACGAGGTGGGCCGCGACGACGTGGACGAAGACGACGGCCGGGGCTCCGGGAAGATGCTCTACGGGCACGAGGCCCCGGAGCTGATCCCCATCCGTGAGCGGGGCGCGACGTTCCTCGTGGACGCCTGGAAGGGGCAGAAGACGGGCTTCTTCCTGGACCAGCGTGAGAACCGCTACCTCATCCGGCGCCTGGCGAAGGGCCGCGACGTGCTCAACTGCTTCAGCTTCAGCGGCGGCTTCTCCGTCAACGCGGCGCTGGGCGGGGCCAACAGCGTGTTCTCCGTGGATCAGGATCCGGAGGCCATCGCCCTGGCGCGGGAGAACTTCACGCGCAATGGCATCCCCGCGGAGAAGCACGACTTCCTCGCCGCGGACGTCTTCAAGATCATCCAGTCCTTCAAGGAAGAGGGCCGCACGTTCGACCTCATCATCCTGGACCCGCCGGCCTTCGCGAAGACCCAGCGCGCGGTGCAGGCGGCCATCGACGGGTACGCGTCGCTCAACCGGCAGGCGCTCGCCATCCTGAGGCCGGGTGGACTGCTGGCCACGGCGTCGTGTTCCGCGCGCGTGAATCCGGAGGACTTCATGGGCGCGGTCCGTGAGGCGGGCTTCAAGGCCGGCGTGGACCTGGCGCTCGTCGAGGAGCGCTACCAACCGCCGGACCACCCCGTGCGCCTGCAGTTCCCCGAAGGCAAGTACCTCAAGTTCTACGTACTGCAGTCCGTGTAGCGCCCGGGCCGCGCCCGAAAACACGAGAGGCCACGAGGTGCTGAACCTCGTGGCCTCCGTTGTTTCACCCGAACCGCGGGCGCGGGCGACTCAGAAGTTGCCGGCGCGGGCTTCTTCGAACGGGGCGCGGTGGTTCAGGTACGTCTCGGTCAGCGAGTGGGCGCCGCTGAACATGCCCTTCTCGGAGAAGTGGTGGACCTGCGCGCCCTTGCCGGCGTCACGGAACAGGTCGCCCGGCGTCCAGCCCTTGCTGCCCTGGCCGAAGAGGACGGGCACCGGGTCCTTGTTGTTGACGTAGTGCACGTAGTTGGGGCCGTCCGGGTAGGTGGCCGCCGCGGCGCCGAAGGTCTCCACGTTGACGCGGCTGAGCGTCTGCTCCACCTGCGCCTTGGACATCCCATCTTCGATGCGCAGCCGGTTGGCGACATCCTTCAGCGCGCGCGAGGTGATGAGCCCGCCGTGGCTGTAGCCCATCAGGTGGATGTCACGGCCCGCCTTCAGCTCGCCGTAGACGATGTCCGACAGCGAGTCGACCGCGGGGTTCTTGCCCTTGTTCAGCTTGTCCTTCGCCGCCTGGATGACGTCGGCGACCATCCCGGACGTGGCGTTGTGCACGCCGATGGTGCGCATGCCCGTGCTGTTCGCGAGCGCCTGCAGCTCGCGCGCCTGGCCGTTCTTGTCGGTGGTGATGCCGTTGACGTAGACGACCGTCTTCTGGGCGTTGGGGTTGTTCGCCGGGACGAAGGCGGGCACCTGGTTCAGCGGCGTGTTCGGCTCGAACGTCTGGCCGCCCGCGCCCACCAGCTTGCCGTCGAACACCTTGTCCTTGGAGCCCGCGGGCGCGTTGAAGACGCCACCCACGGCCGCCGTCTGCGCGGAGCGGCTGTCGAAGCCGTCCACCACGGCGCTGCGCTGGGCCACGGTGTTCCGGGCCGCCTGCGGGGCGGTGGAGCCACTCTCACGGGCGCGGTCGGCGGTGTTGCGGGAGGTCTGCGCGATGCTGTTCCGGCCGCGCTGGATGCTGGTCATGAGTGGGGGCTCCTGCGGAATCAGGGGGTGTTTCCGCATTGTCCTCGAATGCGTGCGGAAGTTTCGTGGGAGTGCAGATTTCGCGCGAAAAGGTGTGTGGGTTCATGTCGGATGGCGCGTCCGGGCGCTCGCGCGAGGTGTCAGGGGGTAAGGTGGGTCATGGTTCAGAAAGGCCAGTTTCTGGAGCGCTCGACGCTCGTTCCGGTGGGGCGGGACGTCATGGAGGGCACCACGCACCGGGGCACCCGGGCGCCGCCGCTGCTCGTCATCCCGCCCCGGCCGGACGAGGGGGGCGGGATGGATCACGTCGTCGCGGCGGAGCTCGTCTGGGCCGCGGCGAACGCAGGTTTCCCCACACTCCGCTTCAACCACCGGGGCGTGGGGGGGAGCCAGGGGCAGCGGGGCCGGGACTTGGAGCTGCTCGCGGACGTGGAGGCGGCCTTGCAGGTGCTGCTGGAGAACACGGGGGCGCCGGCGGCGGCCGTGGCGTCCCTCCATGGCGGAGCGCAGGTGGCGCTGGCCCTCCAGGCGAAGTACCCGACGGTGGGGGGCCTGTGCCTGGTGGCGCCGGCCCTGGTGGACCCGGAGGTCTTCTCCCGGGTGACGTGCCCGCTCCTGGTGGTTCAGGGGGAGGAGGACACCCGGCTGCCCCGGGCGGCCGTCTCCGCCGCTGTCGCGCGGGCTGGAGGCGACTTAGAGGTCATCGACGATGCCGGTGCCACCTTCCAGCGGAACCTTCCCCAGGTCGGGCGCGCCGTCGCGGCCTGGCTGCGGCGGCTCTCGGGCGGATGACCGATGCAGCGCAAACCTTTGGACTTCTTCACGTTTCTCCTCCCGCGCGCCCTTGCACGCCGGGAGGGGGGACATCCAGACTGCTGGAGCAGACCCAATCATCGCGGCGTTCGTTCGTAGGGGTCTTCCAGACAGGTGTTTCGATTTTCAAGGAGTGGCCTGATGCGGATGGTGCGATGGACCCTGGGTGGCGCGGCGCTGGCCCTGACGCTGACGGCCGCCTGCGCGCCCGGTACGCGTGAGCAGGACGCGCCGCCGCCCGTGAATTTGCAGGCGCTCGACCCTCGGGACGTGGTGCATGGCGCCATCGTCGTGGACTTCAAGGACGGCACCACCAAGGCGGAGTTCGACGCCTGGGAGAAGGACTGGGGCATCGACCTGGAGCTCAACTCCGTGGAGAGCGCCGACGAGGCCCTCACCATCGCGGTGGGCGTGGATGACGTCGACGCCGTGCTCGCGCGCATCCGTCAGCACCCGGCCGTGGAGGCCGCCGAGCCGCTGATGGAGGTCCGCGCCAGCTTCACGCCCAATGATCCGCGGTTCGAGCAGCAGTGGAACCTGCGGATGATCGACATGCCCAAGGCCTGGGAGCGCAACCGGGGCAAGGGCGTGGTGGTGGCGGTGCTCGACACCGGCATCGCCTACGAGGACCACGACGGCTTCAAGCAGGTGCCGGACCTCAAGGGCGTGAAGTTCGTGAAGGGCTACGACTTCGTCAACGACGACGAGCACGCCAACGACGACCACGGCCACGGCACGCACGTGGCGGGCACCATCGCGCAGGCCACCAACAACGGTGAGGGCGTGGCGGGCGTGGCCTTCGAGGCGACGCTGATGCCCGTCAAGGTGCTCAACCACTTCGGCGGTGGCAACACGGCGGACATCGCGGACGCCATCCGCTTCGCGGCGGACAACGGCGCGGACGTCATCAACATGTCCCTGGGCGGCGGCGCCTACTCGCAGGTGATGGCCAGCGCGGTGGAGTACGCGCGCAAGAAGGGCGTCACCGTGGTGGCGGCGGCGGGCAACGCGGGGCGGGCGACCGTGGAGTTCCCCGCGGCCTATCCTGGCGTGGTGGCGGTGTCGGCGGTGGGGCCGAACGGCACGCTGGCGCCGTACTCGTCCTACGGCAAGGAGCTGGACATCGCGGCGCCGGGTGGTGACAAGCGTGCTGGCGAGCAGGGCGGCATCCTCCAGAACACCATCGACCCGAGGGACCCGGCGCGCTCCATCTACGCGTACTACCAGGGCACGAGCATGGCCACGCCGCACGTGGCGGCCGTGGCGGCGATGCTCTACGCGGCTGGCGCCAAGGGCCCCGACGAGGTCGAGAAGGCCCTCTACGCGGGCGCGAAGAAGGCGGCCGGGCACGAGGCCTGGACCGAGCAGTACGGCCACGGCCTGCTCAACGCGGAGGCCTCGCTGGCGGCGCTGGGGGGCGGCTCGGCGCAGTGGCCGCCGCTGTACTGGGCGCTGGCGCTGCTGGCGGTGGTGCTGCTGACGCTGCGCGGCCGTGCGCGGCCCGGCTACCTCAACGTGCTGGTGAAGCCCGCCTTCCTCATCCCGATGCTCCTGGCGACCGTGGGCGCGTACTTCCTGCGCGGCTGGTTCGGTGGCGCGGACGGCGCGGCGGGGGAGGCGGTGCAGGTGGCCTCGCTGCCCATCCCGGATTGGGAGCGCATCATCTTCGGCCGGGGCAAGACGGTGAACCCGCTGTTCTACAGCGCGCTCATCCCGCTGCTGCTGTCGCTGCCGGCCATCAAGTGGCGGGGGCTGCGGCCGGCCATGGGCGGACTGGCGCTCGGCTTCGCGGGCTTCCTGGCCTACGCGGCCTGGACGGGCGCTCCGGCGCTGGCGTGGATGCCCTTCGCGTTCCTCGCCAAGCCCTGGCTGGGCTTCAACACCGTCATCTGCCTCGTCATCGGCCGCGCGATGCTCCAGAAGGAGGAGGGATGAAGCTCACCGGCCGAGTCGTCTTCCGCGACATCGAAACGGGCGTCTGGGTGCTGGAGGGAGACGACGGCACCACGTACCAGCTCGCGGGCGGAGACCGGAAGTTGAAGAAGGACGGCCAGCGCATCGAGGCCGAGGGCCGCGTCGACGCGGACGTGCTCACCAGCGCCATGGTGGGCCCCGTCTTCCATGTCAGCAGCTACCGCTTCGTCTGAGCGGAGCGGGCTGTTTGCTTCACGGCTTCAAGCCGGGCGCCGTCTTCAGCTCGTGCGCCCGGCTCTGCTGCTCCCGCTCCTCGTAGTAGGCCTCCATCGGCAGCTCACCGCGGCGAGCGGAGGCCCGGAGCGCGCTCAGCGCCTTGCGCTCGGCGTGTAGCGCGGGCGGCGCGGGCTCCTTCAACGGCGGCAGCGGGTGCTGCGAGTCGTAGAAGTTGAGCGTCAGCCCGCGCGAGTCCACCGCCACGAGCGCGCCCAGGGCCACCGTGGAGCCCACCACCCAGGGCAGCAGCAGCCTCGGCAGTGAGGGCACGGGCCGGGCTTCACTCGCCGCTTCGTCGCTCGCGTGCACGCCGGAGCCCCAAATGGCCGGATTCCTGCGCGCGTACGAAATCAGGGCGCTCAGTCCGGCCCAGCCGGCCGCCGCCAGCACGAGCACCAGCCGCGGGTCCGTCGTATCGGACGTGTCACCCGCGTCGGAGCCCATGGCCTTGGCCGACAGGAAGAGCACCGAGGACACCAGGTTGTTCGCCGCGTGCGCGCCAATGCTGGGCCACAGCGAGCCCGTGCGCAGATAGAGCCACCCGAACAGCAGCCCCAGCTCGGTGCGCGCGACGAAGCCCACCGGGTCCAGGTGGAACGCGCTGAACACCACCGCCGAGAACACCAGGGCGCGGGTGGGGGACGCGGGGGCCTGCGGGGTGATGCCCCGCTGGAAGATGCCGCGGAAGAAGAACTCCTCGCAGAAGGGCGCCGCCACCGTCACGCCCGCCAGGAGGAGGGCCAGCTCCACCGGGGTCTGGTCCGCGAACAGGCGCGAGCTGTCGAACATCTGCGTCAGCCACTCCGGCGCGATGGACTGCGCCAGGAACTGGATGGGGACCACCAGCGCGAAGAAGTTGGCCACGCCCAGGAGGAAGCCGAGGAGCGTGGCGCCTCGCGGCGCGGGTGACAAACCGGTGTAGACGACGGGGCGCCAGCCTCCGTGGCGGAGCATCACCCATCCGAGCCCGAGGAACACGACCAGCTCGGTGAACCAGATGCCGAAGGCCGGGTTCGCGAGCTGGACGGTGCCACCCACGAGGATGAACAGCCCGAGCGCGAGGACCGCGCCGACCACGGCCAGCCTCTTGGGGGACGTGTTCGCCCGGGCGTCGGAGGGAGGCCCTGGCGGCGGGGGCGGCGGTACGTCGCTGGCGGTGGCGTCTTCCAACGTTCTTCCTCCTGTGCGGTCCAACCCTCGACGTCCTTCATCCTCGCTCGAACGGCGCGACGGACGCGGAGGCAGGGGGCTTACGTCCTGAGCATCCTGGGGATGGGCTCGGGAGCGGACACGTCGCACGCGGCGGCGTTTCAGGTCGAGACCCGTACCGAGGCGCAGGCGTAGCAGATTCGCGCGTGGCGTGGCAGCACACCCGAGAGTCGGGTGCTGCTCCCCGGCGCCGCATCGTCCAGTCCCTGGGCCTCGAGGCCTCCGCGCTCACTGACGCCTGAGGTGCTCGCCAGGGCCCTTGCTGCTGCCAGGCCAGTGCCCGCCCAGGTACGGACGGACACGCGGCGTCCACGGCGGCGCCTCGACGCGTGGGGCCCCGCCCGGGGGAACGGGCAGGGCCGGTGGACCTCAAGCCCGCTTCAGGTAGCTCCGGATTTCGTCGACGAGCTGCGCCCGGGCCTCCGGTTCCGCGGCGGCGGGGCCCAGCGAGAGCTTCTTGTCGGCTTCCACGAGCAGCTTCTGGTCCAGCAGGTACGCCACCGCGTTCTCCAGCGTCACCTTGGCCAGGGACTCGGACGCGGTGATGCGGCCCGCGTGGTACTCCGCGCGGCCGGTCTCCAGGGCGAACTTGACGAAGTTCTTCCGGTCCTCGGCGGTGCCGTTGGCCACGTCCTGCAGCGTCATCGCCGCGAGCACGTAGGCCTCCAGGTAGTCGCGCAGCATGTCCGCGAAGAACTCGAGGTCCGGACGGGCGTGGGCCTCGGGGGCCACGCGGAGCGTCTCGTTCTCCTCGAGCACCAGGCCCATGCGCTCCAGCCGCTCGACGGTCTCCGCGAAGATGGAGTCGAACGTGGTGCCCACGCGGTAGATGAACTCCACCTTGAAGAGCCGCGACAGGAAGAGCGCGCGCTCCTTCACCGTGTCGTAGGGCGCGGGGCTGCCGCTGGCGAGCAGGGCGTTGGCCACGAGGCTGCGCGCGGCCACCAGGTTCATCAGCGTGTTCTTGTAGAAGGACATCTCCGGGCGGCGGGCTTCCTCCACCTGGTAGATGACCTCGCCGCGCGCTTCCTGGGTGCGCACCATCTCGTCGGCGATGAACGTCCGCATCGCGTCCTGGATGGGGCCCATCGTCTCCGGGTTGCTGGGCGCGTTGCGCATCTCCACCGACTGCGGAGAGCCTTCCTCCACGGCGATGCGGCGCAGGATGTTGATGCGGTCCGCCATCTCCCGCTGCGTCAGGCCGCGGCGGCGGTGGGAGAGCAGGGCGGTGCTGACCAGCGCGTGCGGCGTCACCGTGGACACCTTGCTGATGCCGTACATCACCCGGTTGCCCAGCGCGCGCACGAGCCCCTTCTTCTGCTCGTCCGACACCGGCTCGTCGGGGTTGATGCCACGCGCCTTCATGAAGTCGCGCAGGGAGATGGGCTCATCGAAGCCCAGGTGGATGCGGCCGTAGCGCGCGGCCAGGACCTTGGGCGCGCTCAGGAGCGCCTTGATGTCCTCGGGCTTCTTCTCTCCGCCCGCGAGCTCCTTCGAGTAGCTGCTGGACTCGACGACCTTCTCGTAGTCGATGGCCACCGGCACGAAGATGAGGTCATCGCGCGCGCCCTCCAGCACGGACTCCACCTGCCAGGTGAACATGCCCAGCTTGGGCAGCAGCAGCTTGCCGGTGCGGGAGCGGCCACCTTCCGGGAAGAACTCCTGGTGGATGCCGTCGTGGACCAGCTTGCGCACGTACGCCTTGAACGACGCCGCGTAGACCTTGTCGCCCTTGAACGAGCGCCGGAGGAAGAAGGCGCCGCAGCGGCGGAAGAACGTGCCCAGGGGCCAGAAGGAGAGGTTGGCGCCGGCGGCCACCAGGGGCACCGCGTAGCCCCGGTTCCAGAGCACCCAGCTCATCACCAGGTAGTCGACGTGGCTCTTGTGGCTGGGGCACAGGACGATGGGCGCCCGGCCCGCGGCCTTGAGCGCGCGGTGCAGGCCCGCCTCGTCGACGTGCATGCCGTCGTAGATGCGGTTGAACACCCACTCCAGCACCGGCGAGGTGAAGGCCAGGGCCGTGGGGCTGGGCTTGGCCGCGATGGCCTCCAGGTTGCGCCGCGCCTCGCGCAGCACGCTCTCCGGCTTGCGGCCCGACTCGGCGGCGCACTCGTCCACGACCCTGCGCAGGGCGCGATCGCGCAGCGTCTCGTCGATGACGCGGGACGCGGGCTTCACGGGCGGACCGAAGACGGCCCGCGTCTCGCGCGCGAGGTGGACATGGAGGCTGCTGCGCACCTTGCGGGCCAGCACCTCGTCTGAGTCACGCGGGTTGTCCGCGACGAAGCGCTGCAGGTCGATGGGCTCGCCCACGCGGAACTGCGCGCGCTTGTAGTTGCGGAAGAAGGCGAGCATCGAGTGCAGGAAGCCCGGCGCCTCGGGGCTCCCGAACACCACGTCCACCCAGTTGGGCTTCAGGCGCGCGGGCCGCTTCTCCCAGACGAACAGCTCCGGCACCAGGTACACCGGCCGCTCGGACTGGCGCGCCATGGCCACCAGGGCGGGGAAGGGGTCCTCGTGCGTCTCCTTCCCCGACGGGCTGAGCAGGGCGGTGCGGCGCAGGAACACCAGGCCGCTGCCACCCGATTGCTTCGCGTGTTCGAAGCGTTGATGGAAGTCACCGCGCTGCTTTGTCTGCCGCCAGGGCTTGGTGAACCACGGGCGGAGGTTCACCACGGCGCGCACGGGCGGCATCGCCCGGCGCACCATGGCCCACGTCAGGTAGAGGAAGTTCACCCAGGCGGTGGTGCGCATGACGTGCACCACGAAGCCCTTGGCGTGCAGGTTCCGGAGCTCCGTCTCGGACTCCGGTGGGAAGTGCACGCTCTCCAGGTAGCGCGTTCCCAGCGCCCGGCCCATGGGGCCGAATTCGTCCTTCAACAAGGACGCTCCCTGATTCGCAGTCGGTGACAGCGCGGTCTCCAAGAATGCTCCCGGCTACATGTTGTCGGGCGTGGGGATGCCCAGCAGCGTCAGTCCAGCGGCGAGAGTAACCCGAGCGGCGTCAATCAGCGCGAGTCGTGCAGAACGCAGCGCGTCATTGCCTTCGACGTTGATGCGCTTGTCGCGCTCCTGGTTGCCCAGCGTGTAGTAGCGGCTGAGCGCCGAGGCCACGTCGAGCAGCAGCCGGGCCACGAGGCTGGGCTCGTACTGCTCCGCCGCGTCGCGCACCACCTCGGGCAGGCGCATGATTTCGCGCACCAGGGCCTGCTCCTCGGGGAGCGTCAGCAGCGCCGCGTCATGGCTGGCGGGCGCGCCGCCACCCTTGCGCAGCACGTTGACGGCGCGCGCGTGGGCGTACTGGAGGTAGGGGCCGGTGTGGCCCTCGAAGCTGAGCACCTCGTCCCAGTCGAAGGTGTAGTCGCTGGCGCGCTTGTGCTTGAGGTCGCCGAAGGCGATGGCGCCCAGGGCGATCTGCTCGGAGAGCGCGTCCGCGTCATCCGTCTGGATGCGGCCGGCCTCCACGTTCTCCTTCACCTTGACGGAGACGCGCTCGCGCGCCTCGTCCAGCACGTCATTGAGCTGCACCACCTGGCCCTTGCGCGTGCTCATGCCGTGGATGCGGCCGAACGCGACGTGGACGGTGCGGTCCGCCCAGGGCAGGTCCATCTCCTTGAGCGTGCGGAACACCTGCCGGAAGTGCAGCGCCTGGTCCTGCGCGACGACGTACAGCGACTTGTCGAACTGGAAGCGCTCGTAGCGGTCCTGCGCGGCGGCCAGGTCGCGCGTGGCGTACAGCGTGCTGCCGTCGTTCTTCTTCAGCAGGATGGGCGGTTCGTTCTCCGCGTAGGGCAGGTCGACGATGAGCGCGCCCTGTGACTCCTTCACGCCGGGCTTCTTCGCGATCTGCTCGATGACCGCGTCCATCTTCCCTTGGTAGCGGCTCTCGCCCTCGATGTGCTCGAACTCGATGCCCATCCGCGCGTAGATCTTCTTGAAGCCCTTGATGCTCGTGTCGCGGAACTGGTTCCAGAGCTTGAGGGCCTCGGCGTCACCGGCCTCCATGCGGCGGAAGAAGGCGCGGGCCTTCTCGTCGAACTCGGGCTCGGCCTCGGCGCGCTTGTTGGCCTTGACGTACACCTCCACCAGGTGCGCCATGTCGTCGATGCGGGCCGGGTCGCCGTACTCCTGGAAGCCCACGGCCACCAGGCCGAACTGCTTGCCCCAGTCGCCCAGGTAGTTGATGCCCTCCACCCGCCAGCCCAGCGCCCGGTAGATGTTGGCGATGCAGTGGCCGAGGAACGTCGTGCGGATGTGGTGGAAGCCAATGGGCTTGGCGATGTTCGGCGACGAGTAGTCGATGGCCACCGTCTTGCCGCGGCCCGCGTCGGCGTCTCCGCCGTATCGAAGGCCGGCGCCGCGCGCGGCGTCGATGACCTCCGCCGTGAAGGGCAGGGCGGCGAAGCGCGCGTTGACGTACGGGCCCACGGCCTGGATTTCCAGCCCGGGGACGCTGAGCGACTGGGCCAGCCCCGCGGCGATGGCGGGCGGGGCCTTCTTCTGGGCCTTGGCGAGAGGGAAGGTGGCGAAGCTGAGGTCGCCGTGCGCCGGATCGGCGGGCTTGACCTGGGCTTCGATGTCGGCGGCCGGAACGCCCAGGGCCGTGGCGAGGGCCTGGGCGAATGCGGCGCGGTAACGGGAGTAGACGGATGTGCTCATGGGACTGCGCGGATACTAGACAAACCGAGGTGGCTTCCGGCCACCTCTTGTGCGCTCCCGTCGCGAATCCGCCACCTAGGGAACGGCGGGGGCTCGCCGGCTGGGCCGGACGACCGCGGAGACGGTGTCCAGCAGCTTGGGCAGGTTGAGGGGCTTCTCGAAGAAGCCGTCGATGCGCTCCAGCCCCTGTCCCGCCGTGAGGGACGCCACCTCGGTGGCACCCGAGATGATGTACACGACGATGTCCGCCAGCGACTCGTTGCCACGGATGAAGCGGAGCACCGACTGCCCGTCCTCCTCGCTCAGCCGCAGGTCGAGCAGCACCATGGCGGGCCGGATGTGGGAGAGGATGGACCGCGCCTCGGAGGCACCCGAGGTGGCCATCACCCGGTAGCCCTCCTGCTCCAGCACCTGTTGGAGCACCTCGCGGCAGTCGGCGTCGTCCTCCACCAGGAGGATGCCACCGGACTTGGGCGCCGCCTGCGCCATCTCCGGCGCGCTGACGGCTCCGGCGAACATCGGGAGCACCATCTGGAAGGTGCTGCCCTCGCCGAGCACGCTGGCGCTCTCCATCCGCCCGCCATGCAGAGCGACGATCTTCCCCACCAGGGGCAGCCCGAGCCCCGCGCCCGGCGGCCGGGGCATGCCCGGCGTGGCGCGGTAGAAGGCGTCGAAGACGTGCTCCAGGGACTCGCTGGACATGCCCGGCCCGCTGTCCTTGACGGTCAGCATGGCGAGCCCGTCCTCGGCGGCCACGCGCACCTCGACGGTGTCATCCGCCTCGCTGTGGTGGATGCCGTTCTCCACGAGGTTGTGGATGGCCTCGGCGATGCGCTCGCGGTCGCCGCGGACGAAGACCTCTGGGCAGGGCGGGATGACGACGCGCACCTTGCAGTGCTCCGCCAGCGCGCCCAGCGCGCGCACCACTTCCTCCGCTACGGCCTTGAGCCCGAAGGGGCGCTGGTTGAGCTGCATCTTCCCGGACTGGAGCCGGGACATGAGCAGCAAGTCGTTCACCATGCGCAGCATCCGGTCCGAGTTCCGGTCGCAGATCTGCACCGCGCGCCGCTGGGCATCCGTGAGGGGCCCCAGCTTCTCGCGGCCCATCATTGCCAGGTAGGACTTGATGGTGGTGAGCGGGTTCTTCAAGTCATGCGAGACGTTGCCCAGCAGCTCCTCGCGGTTCTGCTCCAAGCTCTTGAGGCCCGCGATGGCCGTCTGCAGGTCCTTGTTGCGGCGCGCGCTGTCGTCACGTAGGCGTGCCACCTCGTAGGCGGCGGTGAGCTGCGCGGCCAGCGACTGCAACAGCATGTCGGAGGGCTCGCGGCGGGCGCCCAGCACCACCAGGACACCGCCCACGCCCTGGGGGCCCTCGAGCGGCACGGCGATGGTGTCTCCCTCGCGCAGCAGGGCCTTCTGGGAGAAGGACTGCCCCACCACGCCCTCGCCCGGAACGGCGGCGGTGACGCGGTCGTCATAGCGGCCGCGCACGTGCTCGACGTGGAGCTGCTCCCGGGAAGGGAAGTAGCGCGCCACGTAGCAGACCTTCGGCTTCAGCAGCGTGTGGATGGTCTGGAGGTGGGAGCGGAGCGCCTCGGTGGGCCCCGCGTTGTCCGTCAGGTGCCGCGCCATCTCCAGGAGGGCGCGGTGAGCGGCATCCCCGTCCACGGGAGGCACCGGCTTCGTCACACGCTTCTTGGGAGCGGTCTTCTTCGCGGCCTTCGCAACCGGACGCAGCGGCACGACTTCCGCCAGCGTCCCCTTCTTCTTTGAGCGCACGGGGTGAATCCTCGCTCAAGTTCCGCGCGGCTGTGAACGGCCTCCGCCCTCCAGGGCCTTCCGGAGGACAGTGGCCGTGTCACCTGGACGACAACAGCCGCGACTCAGGCCCGGCGCTGGATGCGCTGGTCGTTGCCCAGGGCGTAGGGCTCCACGAGGAGCGGCTGCACCTTCTCCTGGTAGCCCTCCACGGAGAAGCCACCCTCGGCGAGCGCGCTCAGGACCGACGTCTGCACCCGGCGGGCCGTCTCGTCGGCGGTGAGCAGCTTCAGCATGGGCTCGCGCGCCGGCTCGTACTTGAAGGCGCCCAGCGCCTTGAGCGCGGCGATCTTCACGTCGTCGGACATGTCCTCCAGGAAGGGCACCACCACGGGGGGGATGCGAGGGTCCTGGCTTCCGGACACGTGGTGCAGCAGCACCACCTTCTTCTCCGGGTTGCGCGTGTAGTGGGCGGACAGGTGCTTGAGCGAGTCCACGCAGGCAGAGATGACCTCTTCCTCGGAGGTCATCTCACCGAGCAGCCGCAGGGCCCAGGACGCGGCCTGCTCGCTGGTCCGGAGGAACTCGAGGATGGGCGGAACGGCCACGTCCTTGCCGAAGCTCTTCACCAGCTCGAAGGTGTGCTCCTTCTCGTCCGCGTCCGTGGTGAGCGGATCCACGGTGAGGGTGAAGCGGGCCAGCAGCACCGAGACGGCCTCGGGAATCTTCATCTCGCCGAGCTGCTGGATGGCCTTCTGCCGGGTCGCGGGGTCACCGTACTTCTGGGTGATCTTGGGCTTGAGCTTGAGGGCTTTCTCGGGGCCCGAGCCGCCTGTGATGAAGTCAAAGAGGCCCATGTTCGCGTGTGCTCCGTAGGGTTCGGCGGCGTGAAGAGGTGGGGCGCCGTCCGTCTATGACGGTGCGGCGCCCAGGACAAGAGGCAAGAGGCTAGAGGGTCAGCTCGCGGCGGACGTCGCCCTGGTACGCCCGGGCGAGGGCCTCCGCGGCGGCCCTGGCCTCCGCGGTGGTCTCCTCGGGGACCTTCACCTGGAGGTGGAGGTACAGGTCGCCCGGGGCCCCGCCCTTGAGGGAGGGGACGCCGCGCCCCTTCAAGCGCATGCGCCGCCCCGACTGGGAATGGGGCAGCACCTTCACGGTGACCTCGCCCTGGAAGGTGGGGACGCGGACATCCGCGCCCAGCAGCGCCTCCGAGACTGTCACGGGCAGGTCCAGGTGCAGGTCGTCGCCCTCCCGACGCACCAGGGGGTGCTCGGCCACCTCGGTCTCGATGTAGAGGTCACCCGGTGGGCCGCCCCGGGTCCCCGCCGCGCCCTGGCCCGAGAGGCGGACCTTGGACCCCGTCTGGACGCCCGCGGGAATCTTCACCGTCAGCCGGGCCTGCTCCTCGCGGACGCCCGCGCCGTTGCATTGAGGACAGGGTGGGGCGGCCTTGCCGGTGCCGTGGCAGTTGGGGCACGCGCCGCCACTGCCGAACAGGCTCCCGGACCGCCGGGCCCGGCCGGTGCCGTTGCAGACGGTGCAGGTGGACACGGGGCCGGACGTCCCCCGGCCGCTGCACGTGGAGCACCGCCCTGGCCGGGTGATGGAGAGCTGGCGCTCGGTTCCGGACACGGCCTCGGCCAGGCTGAGCTGGACGCGGGCGGTGAGGTCCTCGCCGCGTTCGGGGCCCGCATTCCGGCCGCGCCGGCCGAACAGGTCACCAATATCGAAGCCCCCGGGAGCGCCGCCCGCGCCGCCACCCCGGCCTCCGAACAGGTCGCCAAAGAGGTCTCCCAGGTCGACGCCCTCGGCGCCGTAGGGAATGCCGCCGGCGCCCGCGCTCCCGGCCGAGGCTTTGTAGGCCCGGTAGGCCTCCGCCTTCTTCTCGTCGAAGCCAATCTTCTCCGCGTCGGGCCCGAACTCGTCGTAGAGCTTGCGCTTCTTCGCGTCCGACAGCACCTCGAACGCGGAGCTGACCTGCTTGAACTTCTCCTCGGCGGCCTTGTTGCCCGGGTTGACATCCGGGTGGTACTTGCGTGCCAGCTTGCGGTACGCCTTCTTGACGTCCTCCGCAGAGGCCGACCGGTCGACGCCGAGGATCTGGTAGTAGTCGTCCGCCATTTGTTCCCGCCGTGGTGTACCCGGTTGAACGTAACCAGTCGGTAGGCACGCGCCAGCACGGACTGTTCGGAGCGTGCGAGATGTATAAAGTCGCCGGAGGATGAGGGAGCCCATGTCACCGCCTCGCCGGCCCGGAGCGGATACCCTGTGGCTAGCGGGCTGGCTCTCGCTGGTGCCCGCCGCGGGCGCCGCGGCCACGCCCCCTTCCGCGGTGGAAGGCCGGGTGGCGGACCGGGTGGTCGCCATCATCGAGGGCCAGGTCCTCACCTTGAGCGAGCTGCGCTTCGAGGCCCGGGTCGCGCTCGTGCAGCGGGGCGGCATGCAGGCCCTGGACCTCCCGCTCGACGAGGAGACGCTCCGCAGGGCCCTGGAGCTGGTCATCAACCAGCGGGTCCAGGTCCTGAACGCGGACCGCCTCCAGGCGTTCCCCGCCGAGCCCTCCGACGTCCAGGCGCGCGTGGCGGCCTTCCAGGTGTCCGTAGGTGGGGCTGCGGCCCTGAAGCGGTTCCTGGCCCAGCACGACGTGGATGCGCGGGGGCTGGAGCAGGTGCTGACCCGCGGGCTCCGGGCCGAGCGCATCCTCGACAGCCGCATCCGGCTCAGGGCCCAGGTGGGCGAGACCGAGGTGCGCCGGCACTTCGAACAGCATTCGGACGAGTACCCAGCGGGCTACGAGGCCTCGCGCACCGCCATCCGGGAGAAGCTGGTGCGGGAGCGGTACGGGGCGCTGGCGGCGGAGGAACTGGCTCAGGTGCGAGCCTCGGCGCAGGTGCGCCGCGTGGCGCCCTTTGCCCGGGAGGCAAGTCGATGAGGCGGATGCGCGAGGAGCCGGCGGCGGGCGCCCGGCACGGCTACACCATCCGGCAGATGATGGTGGAGGACCTGCCCGCCGTCATGGCGCTGGAGCAGGCCGCGTTCAAGAACCCCTGGTCCCAGGACCTGCTGAAGCGGGAGCTGCAGCACGAGTGGTCCACCATCCTCCTCGTGGAAGAGCCCCGGGAGGAGGGGCCCCCCGAGCTGCTGGGCCTGGCCATCTTCTGGATCGTCCACGACGAGGTCCATGTGCTCAACGTGGCCACCGCACCCAGGCACCGGCGCCGGGGCGTCGCGCGGGCCGTCATGGACGAGGTCCTGGAGCGCGGGCGTGCCCGGCGCTGCACGCTGGCCACCCTGGAGGTGCGCAAGAGCAACGAGGCCGCGCTCCAGCTCTACCGCGCGTTCGGCTTCCGACCGGTGGGCATCCGCCCGAACTACTACGTGGACGAGGGCGAGGACGCGGTCGTGATGGTCCTCGACTTCTAGGCGTACGCGGAGTAGAGGACCGCCCCGTTGTAGACCGGCCGTGCGCAGGAGCGTCGAAGCTGGGAATGGGACCTGGGACCCTGGCCGGTTGTAGGCAAGGGTCAGGCCGTGCTTGACACGGATGGGCCCCTTCCTATACTCGCGCGCCTTTCCGTAGTCCTGTAGGTAGATATGCGCCGCCATTTGTCTCGGGCGGCGACGAACCCGAAGAAGAGGTATCAGTGCCGACCATTAGCCAGCTGGTCCGCAAGGGCCGCGAGAAGCTCGTCGTCAAGGGCAAGAGCCCCGCGCTCAAGGAGTCCCCTCAGAAGCGTGGCGTCTGCACCCGCGTGTACACCACGACCCCGAAGAAGCCGAACTCGGCCCTCCGCAAGGTGGCCCGTGTTCGTCTGACGAACGGGATCGAGGTCACGTCCTACATCCCCGGCGTGGGTCACAACCTCCAGGAGCACTCGGTGGTGATGATTCGCGGTGGCCGTGTGAAGGACCTCCCGGGCGTCCGCTACCACATCGTCCGTGGAACGCTGGACTCCGTGGGTGTCGCGGGCCGCAAGCAGAGCCGCTCCAAGTACGGTGCGAAGCGCCCGAGTTGATCGGCGTCTCGCGGATCACCTTCTGAATCGCAGTGTCCGGACGCATCGCCCCGCACCCTGGGGAGCGTCCCTGTGAAGTTCCTCCGTTGCTACATGAAGCCCCGTGAGTGCTCTCCCACGTGGAGAATGGGGCGTAAGGGAAGAGAGAAGAGATGCCTCGCCGTCGCGTAGTCGCCAAGCGCAAGATTCTTCCGGATCCGAAGTTCCAGGACCGGCTCGTCACCAAGTTCGTCAACGACCTGATGCGGAAGGGCAAGAAGTCCATCGCGGAAGGCGTTTGCTACGGTGCCTTCGCCCTCATCGAGGAGCGCGCGAAGGAAGACCCCCTCAAGACCTTCAAGAAGGCCCTCGACAACGTGAAGCCGGTTCTCGAGGTCAAGAGCCGCCGCGTCGGTGGCGCCACCTACCAGGTGCCCGTCGAGGTCCGTCAGGACCGCCGCGTCGCCCTCGGCATGCGGTGGATCATCAGCTACTCCAAGGCGCGTGGCGAGAAGACCATGCAGGAGAAGCTGGCCGGCGAGATCATGGACGCCGCCAACAACCGCGGTAACGCGGTGAAGAAGCGTGAAGACACGCACAAGATGGCGGAGGCCAACAAGGCCTTCGCTCACTACCGCTGGTAGGCCCTCGAGGCTTCGCGGTCGCCGCCCGGATGCAGAGGATGCATCCGGGCGGTTTTGTTAGGTGGAGCAGGTTCTCTGAAATCGTCCGGCCGGCAGGTGTCGAGGCCTTGGGCCCGCCCTTCCTACCAGGAGAGGTATTGAGTCATGGCCCGTGAGTACCCCCTCGAGCGCTACCGCAACATCGGCATCATGGCGCACATCGATGCCGGCAAGACGACGACCACAGAGCGCATCCTCTTCTACACCGGCGCCATCCACCGGATGGGCGAGGTGCACGAAGGCAACACCACCACCGACTGGATGGTGCAGGAGCGCGAGCGTGGCATCACCATCACGTCCGCCGCCATCTCCGCCTTCTGGAACCGGCGGGACCAGCGCTACCGCGTCAACATCATCGACACGCCGGGGCACGTGGACTTCACCATCGAGGTGGAGCGCAGCCTGCGCGTGCTGGACGGCGCCATCGCCGTGTTCGACGCCGTGAACGGCGTGGAGCCGCAGTCCGAGACGGTCTGGCGGCAGGCGGACAAGTACAAGGTCCCCCGCATCTGCTTCATCAACAAGATGGACCGCGTGGGCGCCGACTTCGAGATGTCCGTGGGCACCATCCGCGAGAAGCTGGGCGCGCGCGCGGTCCGCATGCAGCTGCCGCTGGGCGCGGAGGACAAGCACCGCGGCGTCATCGACCTGCTCAAGATGAAGGCCCTGGTGTTCCAGGACTCGGAGCAGGGGAGCCGCTACGAGGAGACGGACATCCCCGAGGAGCTGCGGGACGAGGCGGACGCCGCCCGCGCCGAGCTGCTCGAGGCCGCTGCCGAGCAGGACGACGCGCTCACGGAGAAGTTCCTGGAGGGCGTGGAGCTGACCGAGGACGAGGTGCGGGCGGCCATCCGCAAGGGCTGCGTGGGCCTGAAGCTGTTCCCGGTGTTCTGCGGCTCGGCCTTCCGCCACAAGGGCGTGCAGCCGCTGCTGGACGCGGTGGTGGACTACCTGCCCAGCCCGCTGGAGGTGCCCCCCATCCACGGCAAGACGCCCAACGGCGAGGACGCCGTGCGCGAGACCCGGGACGACGCGCCCTTCAGCGCGCTGGCGTTCAAGATCATGAACGACCCCGCGTTCCAGTCCCAGACGCTGACGTTCCTCCGCGTGTACTCGGGCAAGCTGGAGGCGGGCTCCGCGGTGTGGAACTCGGTGAAGGGCAAGCGCGAGCGCGTCAGCCGGCTCGTGCAGATGCGCGCCGACAAGAAGGACGAAATCACCGAGTGCTACGCCGGTGATATCTGCGCGGTGGTGGGCCTGAAGCTGGCCGGCACGGGCGACACGCTCTGCGACGACAAGCACCCCATCGTCCTGGAGCGGATGGAGTTCCCCGAGCCCGTCATCGACATCGCCATCGAGCCGAAGTCCACGGCGGACCAGGACAAGATCCTCCAGTCCCTGCAGCGGCTGGCCATGGAGGACCCGTCCTTCCGCGTGAAGACGAACGAGGAGACGGGGCAGACGCTCATCGCCGGCATGGGCGAGCTCCACCTGGAAATCATCGTCGACAGGCTCCTTCGCGAGTTCAAGGTCGACGCGAACATCGGCAAGCCCCAGGTGGCCTACCGCGAGACGGTGACCAGCCAGGTGGAGATGGAAGGGAAGTACATCCGCCAGACGGGCGGCCGCGGCCAGTACGGCCACATCTGGCTGCGCGTGGCGCCCAACGAGCCGGGGAAGGGGTTCTCGTTCGAGAACAAGGTCACCGGCGGCGTGGTGTCCAAGGAGTTCGTGGACGCCGTGAAGGCCGGCTGCGCCGAGGCCATGCAGAACGGGCCGGTGGCGGGCTACCCCATGGTGGACGTGCACGTGGAGGCCTTCGACGGCTCCATGCACGACGTGGACTCGAGCGAGATGGCGTTCAAGATCGCCGGCTCGCTGGCGTTCAAGGACGCCGTGCGCTCGGCCACGCCCGTGCTCCTCGAGCCCATCATGAACTGCGAGATCGTCACGCCCGAGGACTTCATGGGCGATGTCATCGGAGACTTGAACGGCCGCCGCGGGAAGGTCCTGGGCATGACGCCCCGGCCTGGCCGGGTGCAGGCCATCCAGGCGCAGGTCCCCTTGGCGGCCATGTTCGGTTACTCCACCGACCTGCGCAGCCGCAGCCAGGGAAGGGCGACGTACACCATGCAGTTCAGCCACTACGCGCCCGCGCCGAAGACGGCGCTCAACCGCTGAGTGGACACCGCCCGGTGGAGGGCCTGCCGGGCGATTTCAGTTGACGTTGTGGCAGCTTTGGAGCAGGACGCAGCACCTTCGCAGTTGTTTTCCGCGAGTCGAGACGTGCCGGGCTTCGGACCGGCAACCCCGTGAGGAGAGGCCATGGCCAAGGAAAAGTTCGAACGTAACAAGCCCCACGTGAACATCGGCACGATCGGACACGTGGACCACGGCAAGACGTCGCTGACGGCCGCCATCACCAAGGTGCTGGCGAAGACGGGCGGCGC
>BNCN01000009.1 GCA_014656495.1 Comamonas sp. KCTC 72670 | reverse complement strand
GCGTCAGCTTCTATTTCAGTCCGGCGTCTTCTGTCAAGCTGCTCTTTTTCGCCGTCCTGCTGGCTTCCCGAAGTCTTCAGCGCCGCCCAGTGGCTTCCGCTGCTCTCTTCCGGAGGGGCGCGGCTTCTACCGCTTCGCCGCCCGCCCTGTCAACCGCTGCTTCACGTTGACTCCCTGACGCGTCCGCCCTTTCCTTCCGGGCTTCTTCGCCGGGGGCGCGGCTTCTACCACCGCCGCGTCTCCTGTCAACCTGCTGCGTTGACCGCCGTATTCCGTCTTTTTCGTCCTGCCACCCACTCGAAGTACCTTCCGCGCCAGTGCGCGGGCTTCTTCGTGGGGATGCGGCTTTTACCACCACCGCCCTTCAGATCAACTTCTGAGCTTGATCCTTCTATCTATTTCGCTGCTCCTTCGAGGCGCTGGATCAGCCACCCGTCCGGAGGGGCGCGGCTTCTACCACCGCCGCGTCCAGGGTCAACAATCTCCGTCGACCCTTTTATTCAGCTGTCAGCTCCCCCGCCTGATCCGCGTCGGGCGGGGCGCGGCTTCTATCCCCGTGACGCGCGACCTGTCAACCACCGCTTCGTCCGGTGCCGCACATTTGTGCGCGCCCTCCGGAACGAGGTCCTCAACGCCCGGCGACTTCCCGGAGCGAGGCCTCCACGCCGGACAGCAGCTCGTCGAGGTCTTCCTCCGAGATATTGAGCGCCGGGGCGATGTACACCGTGTCTCCCATGGGTCGCAGGTAGAGCCCTCGGCGGCGCGCGGCCTCGTAGACCCGCCAGCCTCCCCGCGCGAGGTAGCCACCGCTTCCCAGGTCCACCGCTCCCACCATCCCCACGGCCCTGGGCCGCACCAGCCCTGGAATCGAGGCGGCCATCCGCTCGAAGGCGGCCTTCACCCGAGGGGCTTTCCTGGCCACCTGCCCCAGCACGTCTTCGTCCCGGTACACGGCGAGCACTTCCCGAGCGATGGCGGCGCCCAATGGGTTCCCACAATAGGAGTGCCCGTAATAGAGCGCCCGGTTCGACGCTCCGAGGAAACCCGAGAAGACCCGCTCCGAGGCCAGCGTCACGCCGAACGGAAGGAGTCCTCCCGAGACGGCCTTCGCCAGACACACCATGTCCGGCACCACGCCCGCCAGGTCCACCGCGAAGCGAGCGCCCGTGCGGCCCATGCCGGTGAAGACCTCATCCGCGATTAGGAAGGTGTCCACTTCGCGCGTGGCCTCGCGCACCGCTCGGACGAACTCCGGCGAATACATCAACATGCCCGCCGCGCCCTGCAGCACCGGCTCCAGGATGACGCCGGCAATCTCCTCCGGGTGCTCGCGCAGGGCGGCCTGCACCTGGGCGAAGGCTCGCTCCCAGCCGCCCTCCTCCGCGGGTGAGGGCACGTGCACCACGTCGAAGAGCAGCGGCCCGAAGACCTCCCGGAACAAGGGGACGCCGCCCACGCTGGTGGCGCCCATCGTCTCGCCGTGGAAGGCCCCAGACAGGGTGATGAAGCGGCTGCGGCGGGGCTTCCCGTTCTGCGCCCAGTACTGCGCCGCCATCTTGATGGCCACCTCGACCGCCGTGCTCCCGTTGTCCGAATAGAAGACCCGGGACAGGCGCTCGGCGGAAGGGAGGTCCGGCTGGTCCGCGCCGGGCGCGATGGCCGCCAGCTCCGACGCCAGCAGGGCCGCGGGCTCGTGGGTGATGCCCGCGAGCGAGACGTGGGGGAGCGTGGCGGCCTGCTCGGCGAGGGCCTTCAGCAGCCGGGGGTGACGATGCCCGAGCGTCGACACCCACCAGGAGCCATTGGCGTCGAGGTAGCGCGTGCCATCCGCGTCATAGAGATGGGAGCCCTGGGAGCGAACGACGACCAGCGGATCCGTCTCCGCGATGTACGCCTCCATGGCCGTGTAGGGATGCCAGACGTGCGCCTTGTCCAGCCTGACGATGTCCGCCCGCTCCACGCGTGTGCTCCTCTCCCGGATGCCTTTTGACGCATCCGTACCGGAAAGCGCGGGCCCCGGCACCTCGCGTCAACACATGCCGCGCCGCGTTCTGCTGATGGCCCGGTGAAGCACGGGGCGCACAGCCCTCTTGCCCCACGGGGCAGCCCCGCGGCTCTTCTGCCCCGCATGACGCTGCCATGACATGCCCGGTGTTACCCCAGTTTCGACACTGAACCGGGAACTCCAATGGCCGTCCTCATCTTCTTCGTCTCGCACTGGCTGCTCTGTGTGTTCTTCCAGAGCTTCTTCCAGCATCGGTACGCGGCCCACCGCATGTACACCATGGGGCCCAAGACGGAGCGGGTGATGCACCTGCTCACCTACCTGGTGCAGGGCTCCTCGTACCTGTCGCCCAAGGCCTACGCCATCCTCCACCGTGAGCACCACGCGTTCTCCGACACGGAGAAGGACCCGCACTCGCCGCACTTCTTCAAGGATGTGGCGCGGATGATGTGGCACACCAAGGCCCGCTATGAGGACTACGCCGCCGGCCGGGGCCAACCCGAGCCGCGCTTCACGGGTGGCTACCCCGAATGGCCGCTCGTGGACACCACGCTGCGCACCTCGTGGTTCGCCACGCTGGGCTGGGTGGCCTTCTACTCCGCCTTCTATGTGCTGTTCGCGACCTCGCCCTGGCAGTTCCTGCTGCTGCCCCTGCACTTCCTGATGGGCCCGGTGCACGGCGCCATCGTCAACTGGTGCGGGCACAAGTACGGCTACCGGAACTTCGAGAGCACCGACAAGTCGCGCAACTCGCTGCCCATGGACTTCCTCTGCATGGGGGAGCTCTTCCAGAACAACCACCACAAGTACGGCAGCAGCCCCAACTTCGCCGCCCGGAAGTTCGAGCTGGACCCCACGTGGCAGGTGATGCGCGTGCTGGCGTGGCTGCGCATCATCCGCATCGCCACCCCGCAGCGGGCCGTGTGGCCGGAGCCGCGCGAGGCCGTTCGGGCCGGCGGCGCCGCCCGGGCCGCCTGACAAACGGGCCAGCAACCCACGGCGGGCATGTGCGGGGCGCATTAAGACTGCCCCCGTGCCCGCCGATACCCCGCTCCGTCTCCGCATCCTCGAAGCTGTGACCGACGCCCCGGCCGATGGCTGGGACGCCCTGGCAGGTCCCGACGCGCCCCCCTTCGTCCGGCACGCCTGGCTGGCCGCCATGGAGGAGAGCGGCAGCGCCACCGAGGAGACGGGCTGGGCCCCGCATCACCTCACGCTGTGGCGAGGCCCGAAGCTGGTGGCCGCCGCGCCCGCGTACCTCAAGTTCCACAGCATGGGCGAGTACATCTACGACTTCGGCTGGGCGGATGCCGCCGCCCGGCTCGGGGTGGAGTACTACCCGAAGCTCGTCGTGGGCGGCCCGCTGTCCCCCGCCACCGTCCCGCGCTTCCTCATCGCCCCCAGTGAGGACGTCCCCACCTTACGGAGGCTGCTGCTCGCCGCCGCCGCCGAGAGCGCCCAGGAGGCGGGCTGCTCCTCCGTCCACATCCTCTACCCCACCGGGGACGAGGCGGACTTCCTGGAGGCCGAGGGGCTCGCCCGCCGCATCACCCTCCAGTTCCATTGGAAGAACCCGGGCTACGGCAGCTACGACGACTATCTGGCGCGCTTCGACTCCAAGCGCCGCAACCAGCTCAAGCGCGAGCGCGGCGCCGCGGCCACCCAGGGCATCACCCTGCGCACCGTGCGCGGAGAGGCGCTGTCCCCGGCGCACGCCCAACGGGCCTACGGGTTCTACACCGCCACCTGCGAGCGCCACGCCTGGGGGCAGATTCAACTCACCCCAGACTTCTTCGCGCGCGTCTTCCGCACCCTGCCGGACGCGGTGGAGATGGTGGAGGCCGTCCGGGGCGACCAGGTCATCGCCGGCGCCTTCAACCTGGCCACGGCGGAGCGCCTCTACGGCCGGTATTGGGGCGCCTTCGAGGAGCACCCCTTCCTCCACTTCCATGTCTGCCTGTATCACTCCGTCGAGGACTGCATCCGGACCGGACGGAAGGTGTTCGAGCCCGGCGCCGGGGGGGAACACAAGGTGTCTCGCGGGTTCGAGCCCACCGCCGTCCACAGCGCCCATCTCATCTTCGACCGGACGCTGGACGGGGCGGTGCGGGGCTTCCTCCGCCGGGAGCACGCCCGGCTGGCCCCCGCGGTGGAGGAGGCCGAGCGCATCTGCGGGCTGAAGCCATGGCCCCTGGCCGCTTCCTCGGGCCCCAAAGGAGCGACCGGCACCTGACCGCCCCCTTGGACTGTCGCCCGGAGAGGACTCGACGCGACTTGAAGTTGTGAAACCGGAGTGAGCCTCTAGAGTGTCACGGCCATGAAAGCCCCGGAGACGGACGAAGACTTCATCCAGTGGTACGAAGACTGCTGGGCGGACCGCGACGAAGTCGAGTATCCGAAGATGTTCGGCGCCATTGACGAAGGCGTCTTCACCCTCGACCAGACGGATGCCATCCAGGCGTGGATGGAGAGCGAGCTGGCCCAGGTCCAGGAAGCGGACCCCAACTGGGGCCCCATGGGCGTGCGCGTCGCGCCGCCCAGCGAGAGCTATCCCTACTGGACCTATGTCACCAGCGGACTGTCCAACCCCTTCACCGTCACGCCCGGTGAGGAGTTCCCCGACGACGCGCCCAGCGGACTGGGCTACGAGATGGTCATCCACACGCCAGAGCAGGCGAAGTGGCCGGTGTTCCGGCTGCTGGACATGATGGCCTACAACCTCGTGTCCCTGCGCGCCTTCGCCATGGGACACCGCTATCCCGTGGAGGGCTCGCTGGACGGCGGCGAGTCCAAGCTGGGTGGCTTCGTGTTCGTCCGGGACCCGTCCCGGCCCGACCACTTCGTGCTGCCCAGCGGCAAGGTGCAGCTGCTCACCCTGGTGGGCGCCACCCGCAACGAGATGGCCTTCGCCCGCTCCAACGGCATGGACAAGCTGATGGCCAAGCTCGTCGCCGCGGGCTCCGGCTACATCACCCAGCCCGACCGGGACGAAGTGAAGCTGTAGTCACACCGCCCCTGGCTCGCGCGCCGGCCGCTCCTGGCTGCCGGCGCGTGGAGGGGCTTCGTCCACCAACGCATGCAGGACCCGTAGCTCGAAGGGCTTCTCGATTCGTGGCAGCGGCACGGATTGGAGGAAGGCCCGCGCGCGCTCGGAGAAGGCCCCGCCCGTCATGAAGACGAAGCGCGAGAGCAGCTCCGGGGCCCTGGCGGCCAGCGCGTCGTGCACGTCCATCCCCGTCATGCCGTCCATCATCAGGTCGCAGAAGACGCGGTCGAAGTCCGGGTCGCGCGCGAGCAGCTCCAGCGCCTCACGCCCGCTGTGGACCACCACCACCTCGTGCCGCGCGCCGAGCACCCGGCCCAGCACCGCCGCGAGCAAGGGCTCGTCATCCACCACCAGCACGCGCTTGCGGCGGGTGACGTCCGTCCCTTCCTCGGGACGCGCGGCGGGCGCGGCGGCCTCCGTGGTGGGGAGCCGCACCTGAAACACGCTGCCCACGCCCGGGGCGCTCGTCACGGTCAGCTCGCCGCCCATGCTGCGCACCAGGCCCAGACTGGTGGACAGCCCCAGCCCGGCGCCCTCTCCCATCGGGCGCGTGGTGAAGAAGGGCTCGAAGGCGCGCTCCAGCACCTCGGGCGCCATGCCGTGGCCGTTGTCGGCGATCTCCACCACCACCGTGGTGTCGTCCTTCCACGTGGAGAGCGTCACCTCGTAGCGCCCCACGTCCCCTTCGGGGATGGCTTGCGCGGCGTTGATGAGCAGTTGGAGGAACACCTGCCCCAGGCGCGTTTCATGCGCCATCGCCGTGGGTACTTCGCCCAGACGCTTCTCCACCCGGGCGCGGTGGCCCAGGTGCGGCATCGCCATGGAGAGGCCGAACTCCAGCGCCGCGTGCACGTCCACCGGTGACAGGCGAGGCTCCTCCGCGCGGGCGAAGGTCTGCAGGTCGCGAACGGTCGTGCGGATGCGCTCGGCGCCTTCCTTGGCTTCCCGCAGGGCCTCCATCGCCTCTCTCAGGGCGTTGACGTGCGCGTACGAGGCGGGGGACTCCAGGGACTCGAGCTGCTCCAGCGCGAACTGGAGGTTGCCCACGACGTAGGAGAGCGGGTTGTTGATTTCGTGGCCCACGCCCGCCGCGAGCTGGCCCGCCATGGCCAGCTTCTCCGACTGCACCAGGCGCTCGCGTGCGGCCATGAGCTCGCGCGTGCGCTCGTGCACCAGCGCCTCCGCCTCCAACCGGCCCGATTGCTCCTGGGACAAGAGCACGTCCCGCTCGGCTTCCGCGCGCTTCCTCGCGGTGATGTCCCTTCCGAAGATGGAGACATGGCCGTTCGCGCCCCAGGCGTGGACCTCGTGCCAGCGGCCGGGCGCGGCGCGCCATTCGAAGATGGTGGCGCCCGCGCCAGCGGCCACCTGGCGCAGCTCCCGCTCCATGCGCGTGCCCAACAACTCCGGGCAGGCCTGCCACAGAATCTGCCGGAAGAGCTGGTCCTGCGACCGCCCGCTGAGGGCCGCCGCCTCGTGATTCACGTAGGTGACGCGCCAGTCCGCGTCCACGGAGAAGAACGCGTCGGGCGTCGACTCCAACACGTTGCCCACCCAGTCCAGCGTGTCGCGGACGCCCTCCTCCAACCGCACGGCGCTGGTGATGTCCCGCAGCCGCAGCAGCACGCCGTCCCGCAGCGGCACCGCGGTGCCCTGCAGCCAGGCGCTGCCCTCCTGGAAGTCGTCCACCGCGGGCCGGCCCGCATCGACCACGTCGCGCAGCAGGTTCAGCCGGCGGCCCAACCCGGAGTCGGGCATCAACGCGCGCAGCCGCTGGCCCCGCAGGGCCTCCGGCGCGTGCCCCAACGCCCGCGCGCCCGCGGGATTCGCCCACGCCCACTGAAAGTCCTCCACGGCCCCGGACACGCCGCGAATGGCGAGCAACACCATGCAGCCGTCGGGTTGCTGGCGCTCCGCTTCCTCGAGCGCAGCCAACAACATCGCCGTGTCGGGGGCCGGTATGGCCAGGGACGTGTCTCTCAGAATCACGCCATGTCGCCACGAACAGGCGCCAATCACAAGGACGCGGGGAATCCATGTCTCAGTCGAAAGTCTTCGGGTGTCGGGCACCCGCCGCTTCCTTCTCGGGGCTTGCGCATCTCTCGGGCCTTGGCGACTAACCTCCTCGGCCGCCCATGACGCCCACGCTCATCACCGCCGTTCACTTCGAGCCACTGCGGTTGCCCCTCACCGAGCCCTTCGCCATCGCCACCGGCGCGCAGTACGCCGCGGAGAACGTGCTGGTGCGACTGACCCTGGCGGATGGCACACAGGGCCTGGGCGAGGCGGCCCCCTTCCCCGCCGTCAGCGGTGAGACCCAGGCCAGCACCCTGGGGGCGCTCGAGCAGGTGCGCGCGGGGCTGCTGGGACAGGATGTTCGGTCGTGGCGGCCCGTATCCGAGGCGCTCGGCGATTCGCTCGCGCTGGCGCCCGCCGCCCGGTGCGCCGTGGAGACGGCGATGCTGGATGCGCTCGCGCGCCACTACCGCGTCCCGCTGTACGTCCTGTTCGGCGGCGCCCAGCGCACGTTGGACATCGACATGACGGTGACGGCGGGTGACGTGGCGCATGCGCGGCGGTCCGCGCAGGCCATCCTGGCGCGGGGCATCTCCACGCTGAAGGTGAAGGTCGGCGCGCTGCCTCCGGGTGAAGACGCCGCGCGGCTGGTCGCCGTCCACGCGGTGGCGCCACAGGCGCGCCTCTTCGCGGACGCCAACGGTGGCTACGACGTGGCCGAGGCGCTGGCCTTCCTGAAGGAGCTGGAGCGCGCCGACGTGCCGCTCGCCCTCTTCGAGCAGCCCGTGCCCGCGCATGACGTGGCCGGCATGGCGGAGCTCGCGCGGCGCTCGCGCGTGCCCGTGTGCGCGGATGAGTCGGCGCGCTCGGCGAAGGACGTGCTGCGTCTCATCCGCGAAGGCGCCGCACATGCCATCAACATCAAGACGATGAAATGCGGCGTCGTCGAGGCGCTGACGATGTGGAGCCTCGCTCGCGCCGCCGGCTTGGAGCTGATGGTGGGCGGCATGGTGGAGAGCGTGCTGGCCATGTCCGCCTCCGCCCATCTGGCCGCGGGGCTCGGTGGATTCACCTACGCCGACCTGGATACGCCGCTGTTCATCGCGAGCCATCCCTTCCAGGGCGGGGCCCGGTACGCCGGCGCGCGATTGGAGCTTCCAGTGGATGCGCCTGGGCACGGCGTCACGCTGGCTTGAGCGGGTGCTACGACATGGACCTCGGCCGACACGTTCGCGTCGAGGACCACCTCCGTGGCGCACATCCGGCAGCACCTGAGCAGCCTCGCGCCGTGAGGTGACGCCCCTGAACGGCCCGCGCGACTTGAAGGGCCGTTCAGGTGGGACGCACGCGCCGCCTTAATCGCGCTAGGGTGGGCGCATGAGCCTGGCGGTCTGCGTGCGGTGCGGCAACTCGAAGGTGGGCGCCTTTACCCCCTGTTCGGGTTGTGGACTGGACCCCGCCGCCCATGGCACCGAGCGGGAGCTCCAGGCGCGCAGCGTGCTCCTCTCCGACCGGTACCTGCCCGGTGGCGAGTTGGAGGCGATGGGCCGGAAGCTCCGCAAGGGCGAGCCCGTGACGTACGACGCCGGCCTGCTCGCGCAAATCACCGAGGAGCTCCGGACCCAGAAGCTGCCCATCCTCCCCAGGATTCCGGCGGGCGGCTCCGTCGTGCTCTGGACAGCGGTGGGCGCGGCGCTCGTGCTCGCCGTGGCCCTGCTGCTCCTGTGGCGGCTGCGGGGCTTCTGAGGCCCACCCGACGTTGCCGAGGCGCAGCGTGCCAGCGCCGCCAGAAGGTCCTGGTTAGTAAAGACGCCTCGTGTTGGGCGCATCCACTTCCCCTCTCCGGCTCTCGCTCGTGGCGGAGGACCCGCTCGCCCGGGGTGCGCTGTCCCGGGCGCTGAGCGACCAGGCAGACGTGGCCTTCGTGGTGGCCTCCGGAACCCAGGTCGACCTGGAGTCGGCGTCCGGAGAACCGCCGGATGTGGTGCTTTGGGACACCGGGCTGCGGACCGGGAAGACTCGCGTGGAGACGCCGGACCTGGGCGCCCCGGTGCTCGCGTTGGTGGCGGATGAGGCCGCGGCGGAGGCGGCGCTGGGCGCGGGAGCCCGCGGGTTGCTCTTCCGGGACGTGGAGCCGGCGGCGCTGACCGCGGGCCTGCTCGCCGTGGCCCGGGGGTTGAGCGTGTTCGACCCCGCCCTCTCGGAGCTGCGGGCCCTGCCACGCGACGCCGCGCTCGGGCCGCCCACGAGCGCGCCGGACGCGCTGACGCCCCGGGAGCGCGAGGTGCTCGGGCTGCTCGCGGAGGGACTGTCGAACAAGGCCATCGCGGACCGGCTCGCCATCAGCGAGCACACCGCCAAGTTCCACGTCAACGCCGTGCTCGCCAAGCTGGGCGTCCAGCGGCGCACCGAGGCCGTGGTCCGCGCGGCGAAGCTCGGCCTGGTCACTTTGTAAGCCACGTCCCCGCGCGCCCCGCCCGCCGGGCCGGTGATAGGCTTCGCCCCGCATGGCCAATCAGGACTGGGTGACGCGCCTGCTTTCCGGACGCGCGACGGCGGACAAGAACCTCAACGTCCACCTCTCCGAGCGCGACGGCGGCAGCCTCCACGACAAGATGCGGCAGGCGTATTGGTGGATCACCAACAACGCCGTCATCTGTCCCTACTACGACCTCGAGTTCGGCGCGTCCGCGGCGCTGAAGACGCCCGCGGGCGACGAGCTCCACCTGCCCGAGGACACCAGCTACAGCTCGTTCGTCCTCATCCCCCTGCTCACGCTGTTCACCTGCCGGCGCGCGCTGCTGGTGGGCGGACCGGGCCGCGGCAAGACGACGTCCGCCATCCTCATGGCCCTGCTGTCCGGCATGGGCCGCGACGAGGTCCACCGCGGCATCCAGCGCGGCCATCCACAGTTGTCCATCGCGGACCTGCTGGGCGCGCCGCTGCCGTCCGACATGCTCAAGGCGGAGGACCTGTCCGCCGTGAAGGTGAGCTGGCGCAAGTGGATTGGCCAGCGCGTCAAAATCATCGACGAGTACAACCGCATCCCCACCAAGACGCAGTCCGCCCTGCTGTCCCTCATGGCCGAGGGCTACGCGGAGATGATGGACCAGTACGTCTACGCGGGCCGCTCATCCTGGTTCCTCACCGCCAACGACGACCAGGGCGGCGGCACGTTCCAGGTCATCGAGGCGCTCAAGGACCGCATCGACGTGGTGGTGCGCGCGGTGCCGTTCAACTCGGGCTTCATGGACCAGCTCCTCCAGCGCCTGGAGGCGGACAAGTCCCCCGAGGAGCTGCTGCCGAAGGAGATCGTCTTCACGCCCGGCGAGCTGGAGCGCGCCTATGCCTCCATCCTGGAGGTGGAGGTGCCCAAGGACGTGCTGGAGCGCATCGCGTTCTTCCTGGGGCAGCTCGACTTCTGCCGCATGGCCTCGCCGCGCTTCGAGTTCAAGCACAAGGACACGCTCAAGCTGGCCGGGCAGACGGTGGCCGCGGTGTGCAACGAGCAGTGCCCCTTGGACAAGAAGGTGCACCTCTGCACGCAGACGGAGAACGGCGTCAGCGTGCGCGCGTACCAGACCATCCTCCACTTCGCGAAGGCCATGGCCTTCTTCCGCGGCCACACCGCCGTGGAGCAGGAGGACTTCCGGCAGATTGCCCCCTGGGTGCTGCACGAGAAGCTGGCGCCCAACCCGCGCAGCGCCTTCTTCGAGGTGAAGGGCCACCGCATGCTCCTCCAGGACCGCGTGGCCTGGCTGCGGAACATGTTCGACATGGCCATGGCCCACTTCGACACGCACCAGCCCCTGCGCCGCAAGGTGACGGCGCTGCGCCAGGAGCTGGACCAGGGCCTGTCGGGCGTGGACCTGCGCACCACCGAGAAGCGCATGGCCCAGGTGACGGTGATGCTCAAGGAGCTGCTCACGCGGCATGAGCTGTCCGGCCCCGTCTACGAGGACGTCATCCACCTCAAGTCCATGTACAGCCGCTACCGGAACTACGCGACGTGGCTGAAGGAGAACCCGGGCGGGCGCCAATGAGCACCTTCATGGACGAGCTGGAAGCGAACGCACGCGGACGCTTCGTGCGCTGGGACGCGGCGCTGTGGCGAGAGCTCACCGGCGGCGCGGCGCAGCGCCTGGGGCAGGCCCTGCAAGCGGCGGGGACCTCGGCCACGGAAGGAGAAGAGCTCCTGCGCGCATACCTCCAGCTGGGCGCGGAGGCCATTGGCCTGGGCTACCTGTACCCGGCGAGCGCGGGCCGGCAGAACTTCTTCACGCTCGCGTGGTCGGACCTGATTCCGAGGCTGCTCGCGGGCGTGCCCTCGCGGGAGCGTTCCCAGGTGTTCGCCCAGCTGTGGAACCTGGGGGAGAACCTGGAGTCCGCGCCGCCGTGGGTGCAGCGCATCTTCTGGCGCGTGGGCCAGGGGCTCACATCACTGGCGGACCTGGAGACGCGGCTGCGGGTGACGTCCGAGGCGGCGCTGGAGCCCCCCACCCGTCCGCTGGGCTCGCGAGCCCGGGCCCACTGGGTGGACCTGGCGCGGGAGGACAGCCGCTTCCTGCCCGGCGCGATGCACTTCCTGTCCCCCACCGTGGTGTGTGTGCATGACCGGCACCGCCACGCCGTGGCGGGACGCGACGCGGCCACGCAGGGCATCTGGCTGTCGGACACGCCCATGCCGCTGGGGGCCATGGGCTGCCGCGAGGCGCCGGAGCCGGCCGTCGAGGACAATATGCACCTGAGCACGGCGCTCCGCGAGGACCCGCGCGCGGACGCGTGGTTCGCCACCGTGAACAACGACTGGCGGACGGCGGCCACCCTGGCCACGTCCCAGCACGTGCTGGTGTTCATCCCGGAATGACCTCGACGCGCTTCACCGCGGAGGACGTGGCCACGAGCTGGCGCGACGCGCTGGCGCTGTGGGACGTGCGCGTGCAGCTCAGTCCCCCGGAACCCCACGTGAAGTTCCACCCCGATGCGAGCCACGCGCAGGAGCCGCTCGCGTACATCGACCTGGTGAAGCGGCAGGTCTTCGTCAACTTCAAGCTCCTCGCGGACATGGGGGCCTCCGGCAGCCTCACCGCCGTGCTGGCGCATGAAATCGGCCACCATGCGCGCTTCCCGCACACGCTGGGCTGGGACGCGGAGCTGCGCGTGCAGGAGCAGCGGCTGCTGCCCGGGTTGAAGCAATCCCTCACCAACCTCTTCTACGACTTGCAGGTCAACGAGGTGGTGGGCCGCACGCACGCGGAAGATTTGTGCGCGGTGTACCGGGGCTTCCAGCGCGTGCAGCGCGGCGAGATGTCGCCGCTGTTCTTCTTCTACCTGGCCATCTACGAGGAGCTGTGGGGATTGGCGCCTGGCGACCTGGTGCCGGCCACGCTGCTGCGACCCATGGAGGAGCGGTTTCCCGGCGTGCGCGCCGAGGCCCGCATGTTCGCGCAGACGTTCTACGCGCTGCCGACCGGCAAGCTCCAGTTCCTCTACTTCTGCTCCACCTTCATCCGCTTCATCGAGAAGCCGGCGGACCTCGAGTTCTCCCTGCCCCTGGGCGGAGACGTCTCCGTGCCCGACGTGGATGACCTGGACGCCGCCATCCACGGCAGCAGCCGCTGGGACGACGCGCTGGACGAAGCGGAGGCGCGGGGCTGGCTGGAGCCCATGAGCACCCACGCCCGGGAGGAGGATGCGCTGGACACCCTTCACCGCGTCACCGAGCACCTTCCCGGCAAGGACGGAGGGAAGCTGCGGCGCGCGCTGGTGGCACGGTACTACCGGCGGCTGGTGGACCAGCACATCCTCAAGCTCCCGACGACGCCATCCCAGCCAGAGCCCTACCTGCGCACCACGCCCCAGGCCTGGGAGCATGGCGATGACCCGTCCAGCATCGACTGGACGCTGAGCGTGTTGTCCCAGGGCCACCTGGCCGCCGTGTCACCGCTGCGCCGCGAGCTGGAAGCGGACCTGCCTCCGCCCTCCGAGCTGGGCGTGCCGTCGGTGGAAATCTACCTGGACACCAGCGGCTCCATGCCCAGCCCGGAGCGGGGCCTCAACGCGATGACGCTGGCGGCACAGGTGCTGTCCGCCTCCGCGCTTCGCAAGAAGGCCACGGTGCGCGGCATCGTGTACTCGCATCACAACCCGCTGGTGTCGCCGTGGATGTATGACGAGGAGACGGCGCGCGAGTTCCTGCTGTCCTATATCGGCGGCGGCACGCAGTTCCCCTTCGACATCCTGGACGCCCTGTCACAAGAGCGGCCCGATGCGCTGCGCATCCTCATCTCCGACAGTGACTTCCTCTGGAACATCGCCTCGGAGACGGACCTGACGCCCGTGCTGGCCGCCATCCGGCGCTCGCGACTGGTGGTGGCCGTGCTCGCGCTCCCCGACGAACTTCGCGCCCGGACGGCCCTGGCGCCGCTGCTGCGAGAGCGCCGCTTCCGGCTGGTGGTGGTGCGGTGGCCCTCGGATTTCGGGAAGGCCGCCGCCGACCTCGCCCAGGCATTGCTGGAGAATTGAGTCCCATGGCTTTCGACCTTCGTGAGCTCCAGACGCAGCTCGACGCGGCCCCCTTCGTGTCGCCGTATCCCCATGACTTGTCGCTGGCCATCATCTGCGACACCTTCCGGCTCGCGCAGGCGCGGCCGCCCTCCCTGGCGGACTGGACGGACCTGGAGCAGCGGGCCCGCTCTCCCCTCTGGCGCGAGCAGGTGATGATGCTCGCGTACGTGCTCACGTCCTCCTCGCTGGGGCAGGAGACGGCGCGCACGCTCCGCAAGGGCGATGACGCCACCACGCTGCTCCAGCGCTTCTTCCAGGACGTGGCGCCGCTGACGGCGGAGATGGTCCGCTCGAATGCCTTCCGCCGCGAGGAGTTCCTGCGCAAGTGGGTGCGCGCCGTGGACGGCCAGTGGAAGGGTGAGTCCCCCAAGGGCTCCACGGCGCGACTGGAGCAGCTCGACTACCGCAAGGCGGAGGCGGAGATGCGGCGCGCGGAGGAGGCGCGCAAGCGCGAGGCGGACAAGCGCCAACAAGCGCTTCGCGAGGCGGAGCAGCGCGCCGCGGACGCCCGCGGGTGGCGGGAGTGACGGAGGTCTTCTCCGCGGACCTGCGCGTCGCTCCTCGCGCGAACCTCCGCAGGGACACCTCCTCGCAGCGCCCCTTCATCCCCTGGGCCGAGTCCATCTCGGCGGACCTGGGACACTTCGCCGCCGAGCCCGACGAGGCCGCGGCCCGCGCGGCGCTGGAGGCCCGGCTGGGCGCGCTGGGCGCCGCGCTGCGCGAGTCGCCGTACCACGCCGCGACGCTCCGCGAGGCGGGCTTCCACCCCGGAGACCTTCAGTCGCTGGACGACCTGCGCCACTTCCCCTTCCTGGACCGGGAGACGCTGGCCTCGCACTGGTCCGACGTCCCCACGCCGATGGCGGACGCCGACGCGTGCGTCGTGGTGAAGAGCTCCGGCTCCACCGGCACCCCCGTCAACGTGGTGCGCGACCGCCGGGACTGCCTGCACATGTGGGCCGTGCTCCGATTCCTCGTGGCGCGCGCGGGCGCGGTGCTGCCCCCGCGTCCCCGCGTCGTGCTGCTGGACGCGCTGCCGGGCGGGCTGGAGTACTCGGTGCGGTTGCCCATCCTCCTGGATGGAGCGCTGCACCGCATCTCCGTGCTGCGAGACGATGCCGCCGAGCGACTGCGCCGCGTGCGGCCCGCGGTGCTCTTCTCCGACCCGGAGGGCCTGCGGTGGCTGGCCACACAGCGGGACGTCCCCACGCCCCGGTTGGTGCTGACGTCGGCCCAGCACCTGCCCTCGGGGCTGCGCGCGGAGCTGGCCGGCGTGATGGCCGCGCCGGTCCTCAACTACTACGCCACCACCGAGACAGGCCCGCTGGCGTGGGAGTGCCTGCGTGAGTCAGCGCCCGGCCGCTTCCATGTCCTCGCGCCCGATGTCTGGCTGGAGCCCGGGTTGGAGGAGGTGGTGGTGACCCGCCTGCGGCCCAGCGTGTTGCCGCTGCTGCGCTACCGGCCGGGCGACGCGGGCACCGTGCGGAGGGATGCCTGCCCGTGCGGGTTCCAGGGTTGGACGCTGGAGCACTTCGGCGGGCGTGGCGCCTGCCGCTTCGTCACGCCGACGGGCCGCGAGGTGGACGCCTGGGCGCTGGCCTGGGTGTTCAAGCACCATGCGCTGCGTGCCTTCCGGCTGACACAAACAGGCGTCTCACACTTCCGGCTGGAGCTGGCGGGCGCCCCCGCCTCCAGCGAGGCGCCGCTCCGCGAGCGGCTCACGGCGGCGCTGCGAAATCTAGGATGGACGGCTCGAATCGAGCTGGACGTCCAAGCCGTGGAGGCCGCCACGCTGGTCACCGGCACGAAACACCAGCCGTTCCGCCGGCGCGGCTGAGCAGCCTTGCATGTCAGAGCGGCGAGCAAGATGTCATGCAGTGGGTTCCGGTGCTTACCTGATGAAGAGCACAGTTCCCCACCGGCGGTATGCAGCCGGGCGGGCGTCCGCTTCCAACCATGCACCCTCGTCCGGAACAACAGCATCCCCGCTGGGCCTCGCGCACCGGACGCTATGGCGTCGGGCTGATTGCGTTCCTGATTGCCTGGGCCATCCAGGCGAGTGTGTCCTCGTTCATCCCGGCCACCCCGTTCCTGTTCTTCTTCGGCGCGGTGATGGTGGCGGGCTGGTGGGGAGGATGGGGCCCCGCCCTGCTCGCGACGGGCATGTCGCTGCTGGTGGTGGACTTCTATTTCCTCGAGCCACTGCTCAACCTCGTGCCAGGCGCAGGGGGTTTTGTCTCCCTGGGCGTCTTCGCAGTGCTGGCCGTGCTGATGACGAAGCTGAACGTCATGCTGCGAAAGGCCCACGCGGAGCGCGCGGAGCTGCTGAAGCGGGAGCGCATCGCACGCGGTGAAGCGGAGGCGGGCCGGGCCCAGCTCCACTCCCTCTTCAGGGACGCGCCCGCCTGCATCATCCTCATGCGAGGCCCCAGGCACGTCTTCTCCTTCTCCAACCCGATGAACAACGCGCTGATGGGGAAGGACGACCTCGTGGGACAGGAAGCGGTCAACGCGCTGCCGTGGGCGGAGGAGCGCGGCTTCATCACCATCCTCGACGAGGTCTACCGCACCGGTGTCCCCTTCGCGAGCAACGCGGTGACGTTCCCCCGCCCGCAGCCCGACGGAGAGGCACAGGAGCGGTACCTCAACATCGTGTATCAGCCCACCCGGAACGAGCGGGGCGAGGTGGATGGCATCGCCGGGTTCGGGTTCGACGTGACGGACGTCGTCCTGGCGCGGCAACGCGCCGAGGCGTTGACGTTGGAGCTCCAGCAAGCCGAGGCGCGGGACTGGCTCCTGGCCGAGTCGGGGGCGGTGCTGGCGTCGTCCCTGGACGACGAGACCACCCTGCGCAACCTGGCGAAGCTGGTGGTGCCCACCTTCGCGGACTGGTGCCTCGTCGACATCGCGGAGCCCGGAGGGAAGTACCGGCGCCTGGAGGCCGCGCACTTCCGCCCGGAAGACGACGCCCTCGCCGACGACATCGTCCGCTTCGGGTTGCTTCCCGGCGGCAATCCCTGGCATCCCCCCACCATCGCGCTGCTGAAGGCGGAAGCGGTGCACATCGAGCACCTGACGCGCGAACATGCGCTGGAGCTCGCGCACAACGAAGCGCACGCCCGGGCGATTCAAGCCCTGGGGCCGGTGTCCTTTCTTTCGGTGCCGCTGCTGTCCCGCGGGCAGGTGATGGGCGTGGTGAGCTGCATCCACGCCCACTCCGGCAGGCACTACACGGCGTCCGACCTGGCCTTCGCCAAGGAGCTGGCGCACCGGGCCGCGCTCTCCATGGAGAACGCCCGCCTCTACGCCGAGGCCCGCGAGGCCATCCGCCTGCGCGACGAGTTCATGTCCATTGCCAGCCACGAGTTGAAGACACCGCTCACCCCGCTGAGCTTGAAGCTCCAGGCACTCACCCGGGAGCTGGCACGGCACCCTGGCCCCATTCCCCGCAGCGTGGTTGAAAGCTACGTGGAGGTGGGCTCGCGGCAGGTGAAGAAGCTGGCGGAGCTGGTGGGCGACCTGCTCGACGTATCGCGCATCACCGCCGGACGGCTCCGCCTGGAGCTGGAGGAGCTGGAGCTTGGCTCGCTCGTGCGGGAAATCATCGCCCGGTATGAGCCGCAGGCCGCGCGCACCGGCTCCACGCTGCGGCTCGACGTGGCCCCGGACGCGCTCGTGGGCCGGTGGGACCGGCTGCGCCTGGAGCAAATCATCACCAACCTGGTGGACAACGCCGTGAAGTACGGCGCGGGCAACCCCATCCACGTGCGCCTGGAAGCGCACGCGGGAGGCGCGCGGCTGACGGTGCGCGACGAAGGCATCGGCATCGCGCCCGAGCACCTGCCCCGCCTCTTCGGCCGCTTCGAGCGCGCGGTGTCGGAGCGCAACTACGGCGGGCTGGGGCTGGGCCTCTACATCACCCGCACGCTGGTGGAGGCCTTGGGCGGACGGGTCAGCGTGGCCAGTACGTTGGGACAGGGCTCGACATTTACCGTGGACCTGCCCAGCAACCTCGACGCGGCCCAGGCGCTGCAAGCGCCCTGACACTTTCCGGCGCGAAGGCCATGCGAGGCCGGAAGCCGCCGGTTAGACGGGGCGGCATCACGAGGAAGGACATGGGCATGGAGACTCGGAAGTTGGGGAAGCAGGGGCTCACCGTTTCGGCGCTGGGGCTGGGCTGCATGGGGATGTCCGACTTCTACGCGGGCCGTGACGACGCGGAGTCGGAGGCCACGCTGCTGCACGCGCTGGAGCGCGGCGTCACCTTCTTCGACACCGCCGACATGTACGGCTCGGGCGCCAACGAGACGCTGGTGGGCCGGGTGCTCAAGCCCCACCGTTCGCAGGTGGTGCTGGCGACGAAGTTCGGCATCGTCCGAGACCCGGCGGACCCGCACAAGCGCGGCATCAACGGGCGGCCGGAGTACGTGAAGCAGGCCTGCGAGGCCAGCTTGCGCCGCCTGGGCGTGGACGTCATCGACCTGTACTACCTGCACCGGTTGGATGCGCAGACGCCCATCGAGGAGACGGTGGGCGCCATGGCGGAGCTGGTGCGCGAGGGCAAGGTGCGCTTCCTCGGCCTGTCGGAGGTGGACGCGGACACGCTGCGCCGGGCCTCGGCGGTCCACCCCATCACCGCCCTCCAGAGCGAGTACTCGCTGTGGAGCCGCGAGCCGGAGGACGGCGTGCTCCAGGCGTGCCGAGAGCTGGGCGTGGGCTTCGTGCCGTACAGCCCGCTGGGCCGGGGCTTCCTCACGGGGCAAATCCAGCGCTTCGAGGACCTGGCCCAGGACGACTACCGCCGCTTCTCGCCGCGCTTCCAGGGCGAGAACTTCACCCGCAACCTGGAGCTGGTCCGCCACATCGAGCGGCTGGCGAAGGAGAAGGGGTGCTCGCCCGCGCAGCTCGCGCTCGCGTGGGTGCTGGCACAGGGCCAGGACCTGGTGCCCATCCCGGGCACCAAGCGACGCAAGTACCTGGATGAGAACCTGGGCGCGCCGGAGGTGACGCTCACCCCACAGGACTTGGCCGCCATCCACGCCATCGCGCCACCGGGGGTCGCCTCGGGCGAGCGTTATCCCCCGGCCATGCAGTCCACGCTGCCCAAGGCGTCCCAGCCCACGCGGTAGCGGTCTTCAGCTCCGGGCGCGTGGAAGCTGCGCATGCGGCAGCCACGCGCCGTCGCCGCCCAGGCAGTAGCGGCAGGTGGCCAGCGGCGTCTCCCGTTCCAAATAGCCGAGGAGCTGCACCAGCAGGTCCGGTGTGTCCAACGTCACGCCGTCGACCTCGCCCAGCGCGGGCAGGTCCGGGTACTCGCGGCCCAGCACCGTGGCCACATGGGGTGGCCGCGTGCAGGCATAGAAGCGGCCCGCGTGGACCAGGTGGCAGCGGACCTTCAACCAGCAGCGCGCGTGGACGCCGCGGATGGCCTCGTCGGTGTCGTGTGGCGCGTCCGGCGTGAGCTGCTGGAAGGCGTCGATGTGCTTCACCGACAGGTGGACGCCGTGCCGTTCGCAGCGCTCGGTGATACGGGCGATGGAGCGCTCCGGGAGCGGCGCGGAGCTGTAGACGGACAGGGTCATCCGGTCCAGGCGCTCGTAGACGGCGTCGGGCGCGCTCTGCGCGAGGAAGCCGTTGGTGGTGACGGACACCTGAGAGGCGATGCCGGAGGCGCGCACGGCGTCCAGCACCGCGGGCAGGTCGGGGTGCAGGAAGGGCTCGCCGCCCGTGAGCTTGAAGACGTTGGGGCGGAGCGCCCGGGCGAGCCGGCGCAGGTCGTCGCGCAGGGCCGCGGGCTCCACGGCCCACGCCGGCAGGTGCGGTGAGAGCGGACAGCACTGCACGCAGCGCAGGTTGCAGTGCGTGGCGACGTGCGTCTCCAGGGACCAGGTGAGGATGCGTCCGTCTTGGAGCTCGTAGCGCACGGCGGGGACTCTAGCCGAGGTTGCCCGGGGCCCCTGGCGCTTGTCACAGTAGCCGGGTGTCTCATGCCCCCGGCGGACTGCTCGCCACCCTGCCCCGCTACCAGTCTTCGGCGCGCCTGGAGTCCTCCGTCTGGAGGCTCGGCCCCCCGGGGTTGGAGCCGGAGGCCGTCGCCGCGCTCCTGCGTCATGCGCTGCCGCCCGGGGCGAGCGTGTTCCGCGGCGTGTACCGAGTCCCAGGCCCCCTGCCCCGCGTGCGGCGCGCCACGGGGAGTGACACGCCGGAGGACCGGCTGGCGGAGCTGCTGCTGGCCGCGTTGGCGCGTGGGGTCCGTGAGCATGTGACGGCGGGCACCGTGGACGTCAGCTTGAGCGGAGGCGTGGACAGCGCGGCGCTGTGCGCCATGGCCGCGAGGCAGGCCCCCGGGCGCGTTCTCGCGTGGACCATGAACGTCCACTTCGCGGACGCGGCGGAGCGGCGCAATGCCCGCGCGGTGGCGGACGCCACGGGCGTGGAGTTGGTCGACATCGCCATCCCCGACGCGGTGCTCCCGGAGCTGTTCGAGCGCGCGGTCCTGAGCCAGGAGACCGCCATCCTCAACGCCCGCGCCGTGGCCAGCTTCGCCTTCTACGCCGAGGCCCGGCGGCAGGGCGCCTCCACGCTGCTGAGCGGCGCGGGCGCGGACGAGGTGCTCATGGGCAATCCCGAAGCACGCGTGCAGGCCGCGGCACGGGTGACCGAGGACCGGCGGATGGCGCGCGCGGTCCTGCACCCCTGGGCTGTGGACAACTTGGGGGTGGATCAGCGGGCGCACGCCCTGCCCTGGGACCTGGAGGCCGGACCGGGCGAGGAGGATCACCCCGAGGAGGTGCGTTACGCCGCCTGGGTGCTGCGGGAGCTGGTGCTCCCCCCCGAGCTGCGCAGCGCCGCCACGCAGGGCTTGAGCGTGCGTACGCCGTACCTGGACACGGGCTTCGCGGAGGTGGCGCTGGGACTTCCCTCGGCGGTGCTCGCCCGGCAGGGGGCCGGCAAGTGGCTCTTCCGGCACGCGGTGCGCTCGCTCGTCCCGGACGAGGTCCGACTGGCGAGGAAGACCCCGCGCTACGCGCACACCGCGCTCTCCAGCCCCGTCCGGGAGCGTTGGCTGGCGTTGTACCGGGAATGGCTCACCCCCGCCCGGCTGGCGCCCCTGCAGGTCGTCGACCCTGTCGCGACGCGGGGAGCGCTGGAACGTTACGCGCGGCTGGCGCCCGAGGCGCATGAAGCCAGCGCGATGGACCGGCTGTTGATGCGGCTGTGTTCACTCGCCATGCTCCACGCGCACGCACTCGCCCGCCCGCCATGTCCCGAATCCTGATTGCGACCTCCCCCGAGAAGGGCCACCTCCACCCGATGACGGGCGTCGCCCAGTGGCTGGTCCACCTGGGCCATCACGTTGGCTGGCTGTGCATCCCCGAGCCCGCGCCCCAGTTGCACCGGCTGGGCGTCGAGGTGCTCGAGCTGCCACGGTCCGAAACGCCCGTGCCCGCCATCGCGACCGGGGGCGAGGCGCTCGCGCGGCTGGTGCTCGATGAGGCCGCGCTGGGGAGATGGATTCGCGGTCTGTTGATTGACGCCGTGCCCGCGCTGCTGGCGCCCGTGCGCGAAGCCGTGGAGCGCTTCCGCCCGGACGTCATGGCGCTGGATGGCATGCAGTACGCCGCGGTGCTCGCCGCGCAGGACCTGCGCATCCCCTGGGCCGGCGTGTCCTCCGCGCTGTCCCTGCTGGAGCCCCCCGAGGATTACGGGCTGCGCCGCAACGTGCGCGCGCTGGCCGCCGAGCGCCAGGCCCTGTTCGCCCGGCACGGCTTCGCGGCGCGCTTCCGCAATTGCGAGTGCCTCTCACCGGACCTGAACGTCGTCTTCGCCACCGAGGACTTCCTCGGCCCCGACGCGGACCTCCCCCCCGCGACACACCTGGTGGGTCCATCCCGTCCCCGGGGCGCGCGCGGGGACGAGGTGGAGTTCCCCTGGGCGCGGCTGGGTTCGAAGCCCGTTGTGTATGTGTCATTCGGCAGCCAGATTTCATGGCAGCCTGAGTTGTTTCGCACCCTCGCCGAGGCCGCCGCGCCCCTGGGTGTCACGCTGGTGCTCAGCGCGGGCGAGCTCGCTGATACAGAATTTGTACACACACTTCCCGGCGACGTGGTCGCCGTGCCATACACACCGCAGCGACAGTTGTTACCGCGAGCCGCCGCGCTCGTGTCGCACGGCGGCGCCAACTCCGTCATGGAAGCGCTGACCGAAGGCGTTCCCATGCTGCTCCTCCCTGTCTGCAATGACCAACCCATCCAGGCGCACTTCCTCACGAAGTCGGGAGCAGGGCTGGTGCGGGAGCCTCGCACGCTCACCGTGGAGGACTGCCGCGCCGCGCTGCGCCAGTTGTTGGAGCCAGACACGGCGCTGCGCCACAACGCGGCCCGCATCGCCGCGTCCTACCAGGCGCGTGACGGAGCCCGGGAAGCCGCGGAGCGCATCACCCAGCTCGCGAGGTGAGTGGGCTCATGCCTGATTGGGATGTCCGACGACAGGTGCTGCCGGGCGTGTCCGCGTTGGAGGTCTGGAACCTTCCCGTGCAGGGGCGAGAGCTGTGGGAGCTGCTCGGCGCGCCGCGCGTGGAGGCGGACCGGCGGCAGGGCCTCACCGGCCCCAGGCTCGCGGGCGGGCTGAGGCCGGCGCTCACGGAAGCGCTCGCGGTCCTGGTGAAGCGCCACGCCGTGGACGCGGTGTGGCTCAGCGGCGGACTGGTCTGCCTGGAGGGCTTCGGCGGGATGCTCGCGGAGGCTTCCACGGGACTCCCCTGCCCCGTGTACATGGCGGAGGACCCCATCTTCGCGCCTGTCCGGGCGGGACTGCGCCTGCTGGAGCCGCTGCGTCCCACCCATCCCGTGGCGCTGGACGTCGGGCAGACGGCCATCAAGTGCCTGCGCCCCGCCGCCGCGCCGCGCATCTTCGAGCGCGACGCGGCCCTGCTGCCCCGGTACTTCATCGGGATGGAGCGTCCGGCGGATGGGCGGCAGGTGAAGGCCGCCGTGGCGTTCATCTCCAGTGCCTTGCGGGCCTTCTCGGCGCGAGCACCGGATGCGCTGTGTCTCGCGCTGCCGTGCCCGCTGGACGCGGCGCTCGTGCCCGGTGGCAGCACCTATGGCTGGGAGGGCCACGCGCCCCTGGTGGCGGACATCCTCCAGGCCGCGATGGGGAACGAGGGCCGTGGCACGGCCCTGGTGCTCAATGACGCGGAGCTGGCCGCGGAGGCCGCGCGGAGCGACTCACGGCTGGCGCGGCACCCGCGCGTGTTGTGCCTCACGCTGGGCTTTGGTCCGGGTGCCGCGCTGCTGGAGCGGCGCTGAGCCGTCCCCGTGTCTCAGTGCAGGTCCAGCTCCTTCTTGGGCGCGACGTCCGGCCGCTGCTTCGTCACCAGGGCCTTCGCGGTGCTGAAGAGCACCTGGAGCTTGCCGCCCGCGGGGTGGACGTATTCGGCGTGCTCCGGGATGAAGCGCAGCAGGGCGATGTCGCCCTCGTCCGGCCCTTTGGGGAACCAGGGCTTCCAGCCCGGCTCCCACAGGTCATGAATGGTCCTCCGGTCGCGGACGATTTCCACCACGCCTGACACGGAGAGATAGGTCGCGCTGTCCTCCGACGCATGGAAGGCCAGCGAGCAGTGCGGGTCCGCCTCCAGGTCCTGCACCTTCTGCGTGTCCGCCCACGTGGCGAACCAGAGCACGGAGCCGGACTTGTGCTTCTTCGCCACGGCCATGGGCCGCGTGTGGAAGTGCCCATCCGCGCCCCGCGTGGTGAGGAGCGCGGTGTCGTAGTCCTTCAGCAGCGCCTCGAACTCGCGGCGGTCTCCCTGGATGACACCCTGCGGCTGATTCACGGTGCGCTCGCCTGTCTCTTCCATGGGTCCGACCTTTCGTTCGCCGTCGTGACGGTCCAGGTGAACCTAGGGACGCGGGGACGTAGTGGCCGGGGAGGAGCGTGAGTCGCGCGGACCGCTCGTGTGGCTGGCTGGTGCCTCTGGGGGGGCTGCATCCAGGAGGCCAGGTCGAGTGAGGAGGGAAACCGCGATTGAGCCGCGGACGAACCTCGCCTGAGTCTCGAACTGGCGTGCGCCCCGCACCGGGGTGGCCCATGGCGCAGCGATGTTCGACGCCCACGCGGCCAGGCGACGCGTGGTGCGCACCCGCGGCCCGGCGCACGTCCCGCTCCGGCGGGCGCCATCACACCTCGCTGTTCGGAAATGTCGGGGGTTTCGCGCAGCAAATGTCCCGACATTTCCGAACAGCGACCGTGCCGACCGAGTCCGGAGCCTCTCGTTCCGGCTCCGGCGGCGAACCGACCCCAGAGCCCTTCATCTCCGGCGGCGAAGCGACCGCCGAAGTCTCTGGGCAGTAGCCGAGGCAGCGGAGTTCAATCAGAAGCGAGGCAGGGACAACAGGTTGTCAGCCGTCGTGTTGTTGGGACTCGACCGCAGATAGGGAGGATTGGCCCGGACGACCTCGACCTTGGATTCGTTGCTGCCAACCCGGACGCGCGCCTCGTTCCCATTATCAATCCAGGCGACCATCTCTGCGCGGGTGTTCGTGTTGGACCAGCCAGTCGCGGGTTCTTGCCACTTCAAGTCCGTGATGTGCTCGAGCCTGTCGCCCCCAGACAGCCTCACCGCGATGATGTAGCGCATATTCGTATCTCCTCGTTGAGCAACGGTCGTCGTTGCGCGATGAAAGATGCGAAGCGGCGCGTGCTGCGTCTGTACCGCCCCGGAGGTAGCGCGGAGCCCTGTGCCCCGGAATCAGACTTGGTAGCCTGGTGGAGCCGATGCACCAGGACATCGACTGGCCCATCCGGGTCGCCGCAATGGATGCGCTGCAACGGCTGGTGCGCCAGTACGGCGAGGTCCTGCCCTGGGAACTCATCGACGCGGGCTTTCCGTACCAGGGGGAGACGCTGCACTTCGCCAACCGCGCGCGCGGCATCTTCTGGCCGCGACACATGCGCGAGACGGCCCTGTCCATCAAGACCACCGTGCCACGACAGGGCCGCGAGGCGCGCTATGACGACCTGCGTTCGAACGACGGCTTCCAGTATCGGTTCCAAGGAACGGACGTCGAGTCACGCGACAACCGGCGACTCGTGCGTGGCATGGAATGGGATGTCCCCCTCATCTACTTCTACGGCATCGAGCCCGGCACCTACCGGCCCATCTGGCCCGTCTACATCTCCGAGGTGAACCCATCCGAGCTGAGCTTCACCGTCGTCACCGCGCCGCAAGACGCACAACTCCTGGAGCCGGGCCTCCACGTGGCGGACCCGAAGTTGCTGAGCCTGGAGCGCCGCTACGCGACGGTCCAGATGAAGAAACGGCTGCATCAGGCCGCCTTCCGGCAGCACGTGCTCCGTGCGTATTCACAGCGCTGCGCCGTGTGCCGGTTCCCTCGCCCGGAGCTGCTCGACGCGGCGCACATCCTCCCGGACCGGGACGAGCGCGGCCGCCCCGAGGTGCCCAACGGCCTCTCGCTCTGCAAGCTGCATCACGGCGCCTTCGACGCCGACCTGCTGGGCATCCACCCCGATGGCATCATCGAGATTGCACCGCGCCTGCTCGCGGAGCGCGATGGGCCCACGTTGGAGTACGGCCTCAAGGGCTTCGCCGGAAAGCCGCTGGAGGTCCTCCCGGAGGCGAAGTCCCAGCGGCCGCGGCGTGACTACCTTGCGGCGCGTTACGAGCGCTTCCGGCAAGCGAGCTGACCCGCTGGGGAGGTGACCTCCCCGAATGGGCAGGTCCCGGACCTAGCCGGTTCGCCGATGTGGCGGCGTTTCGAGGCCTTTACGTTGTGCCTCGAAAGGAACGCATCATGTCCACCGGCCTGCTCCAATCCCTGTCCCAATCCCTCGCATCCGTCGTCGAGCGCACCGCTCCCAGCATCGTCCGCGTGGAGACCCGGCGCAGGCGCGGCGCCACCGGCATCGTCTGGGATGCCGAAGGCCACATCGTCACCACCAGCCAGGCCGTGGAGCACGAGGGCCCGCTCCGGGTCGGCCTCCCCGACGGCAGCACCGTCTCCGCCGAGTTCGTGGGCCGCGACGCCAGCACCGACCTGGCGCTGCTCAAGGCAGAGGCCTCCAACCTCAGCGCCCTGACACCCGCGCCCCTGGACGACGTGAAGGTGGGCCACCTCGTCATCACCGTGGCCCGGCCAGGAAGAACCGCGCGCGCCACGCTGGGCATGGTCAGCACCCACGGCGAGGGCTGGCGCACGCACGCCGGGGGCCGCGTGGAGCGTTGCCTCGAGACGGACGCCGACCTGCCACCCGGCTTCTCCGGCGGCGCGCTGGTGGACACGGAGGGCCGCCTCGTTGGACTCCTCAGCGCCGCCTTCTCGCGCACCGCCGCCGTCGTCCTCGCCGTGGACACGCTCGCTCGCGTCGTCGGGGCGCTGAAGGAGCACGGGAGCATCCGGCGGGGCTACCTGGGCGTGGGCGCCTACCCCGTCCGTCTGCCGCAACACCTGAGCGCCGAGAGCGAACACGGCCTCATCTGCCTGTCCGTCGACCCCAACGGCCCCGCCCACGCCGCGGGCCTGCTGCAGGGCGACATCCTGGTGAGCCTGGGGGGAAGCCCGCTCCACGGCGTGGAGGACCTGCTCGGATACCTGAGCGACGAGAAGGTGGGGACCACCCTCCCCGTCCGCGTGCTGCGCGCAGGAGAGGTCCGCGAGCTCCCCATCACCGTCGGCAAGCGTGCGTGAACGGAGGACACCATGAAGCTGCTGCAACAGTTCTCGGATGACCTGGAGGCCCTCGTGGCGAGGGCCTCGCCCGCCGTCGTCGGCGTGGAGCACCCGCGCGGCCACGGCACCGGCCTCTTCCTCACCCCCGACGGCTACCTCCTCACCAACCGCCACGTCGTGGTGCGCGGCACCCGCAAGCTCACCGTCCAGCTCTCCAACGGCGAGGAGCTGCGCGGGACGCTCGTGGGCAGCGATGCGCCCACGGACCTCGCGGTGGTCCGCGCCGAAGGGGACGGCTTCCCCACCCTGCCCCTCGCCGAGCCCGAAGCGGTGCGCGTGGGACAGCTCGTCATGGCCATTGGCAACCCGTTCCGCCTGGAGCAGTCCGTGTCGCTCGGCGTGGTGAGCGCCATCAACCGCAGCGTCCCCCTGCCCAACGGCGTCATGTTGGAAGGCATGCTCCAGACGGACGCCGCCATCAACCCGGGCAACTCCGGCGGGCCGCTGCTCAACATGCGCGGGCAGGTGGTGGGCCTCAACACCCTGGTGCTGCCCTACGCGCAGGGCATTGGCTTCGCGGTGAGCGCCACCACGGCGGCCTGGATTGCCAGCCTGCTCATCCAGCGCGGCAAGGTGGAGCGGCGGTTCCTCGGCATCGCGGCGACGGCGGTGAGCCTGGACGCGCGGCTCACACAGGAGAACGGCCAGTCGCGCGCGGTGCGGGTGCTCCGCGTCCAGGAGGGCACGCCCGCCCACGACGCCGGGCTCCAGGTGGATGACCTGCTGCTGGCCATCAACGCGCGGCCCGTCCACAGCGTGGACGACCTTCAGCGGCTCATGGCGTTGGCCACGGAGGAGGAGGTGACGCTGGACCTGCTGCGCAAGGGCGCGGGCCGCAAGCGAGCCCGGGCGCGGACGCGGCCTCGCGTCGAGCCCGTGGCCGCCTGACTCAGGCCACGCCCCCGCGGGGCGTCCGGCCCTCCGCGTCCGGCATCTTCCCCTGGAGGAGCCGGTTGTCGTCCCGGCAGAGGCTCTTGTAGGACCACACCTGGAACGAGTCTCCAGGACGCGACTCCTGGAGGTACTCGTCGAGCACGTCGGCGTCGTCACAGATGAACCGGTGCGGCGCGCGCGTCTCCCGGTAGAACCGGTGCTCGATGATGAGCGGGCTCTTGTCGGCCAGCAGCTCGCGCAGGCGGCTCAGCGTCTCCGGGTCGGTGATGCGCGAGCCTTCGAGAGTCCACGCGTCCATGGTGCGATGCCGCGCCTTTCTTCCCACAGGCCGAAACGGGCCGGGCGGATGATAGCGGATGACGCTAGAGCCGCGCCTCAGGAGGTGCGGGACGATGCTCCGCGAAGAGCTCGTCCTCGTAGCACCATTCCCACTCCTCGCCGGGCTCGAAGGACTGGACCACCGGGTGCGCCGTCTGCCGGAAGTGCTTCGTCGCGTGCCGGTTGGGCGAGGAGTCACAACATCCCACATGCCCACAGCTCAGGCAGCGGCGCAGGTGCACCCAGCTGGCACCCATGGCCAGACACTCCTCACACCCGCGAGAGCGGGGGGCCGGGTCCCCGGCCTGTTCGATGTGCTCGCAAATCGGTTCCATGTGACACCTTTCCGGGACGGTCAGCGCCCTCCACACCGTAGGCACTGCCCGCGCGGGCCTTCAGGGGACGCCAGCCGAGGCTGCGAGCCACCGGCGCCATGTCGCCTCCAGCCCCGGGTGGATGGCGGGACGCCGGCACCAGCCCCAGGCTAGAGGCACATGGCCGCGCCCGCCGCTGACACCTCCGTCGCCTATGACAGCCCCCGTGGCAAAGGGGTGCTGCTCGCCAGCGTCCTGGGCAGCGGCATGGCGTTCCTCGACTCCACCGCCGTCAACGTGGCCCTGCCGGCCGTGGGCCGCGAGCTGAACACCGGCCTGTCCGGCCTCCAGTGGGCCGTGGATGCCTACCTGCTCACGCTCGGCTCCCTGGTCCTCACCGGCGGCGCGCTGGGTGATGCGAAGGGACAGCGCCGCGTCTTCCTGCTGGGGATGCTCGCCTTCACGGCCACGTCCGTCCTGTGCGGCCTGGCGCCCAATGCCTGGACGCTGGCGGCCTTCCGCGCCGCGCAGGGCGTGGGCGCCGCGCTGCTGGTGCCCGCGAGCCTCGCCCTGCTGCGCACCTCCTTCCCGCCCGAGGACCGGCAGCGCGCCGTGTCCGCCTGGGCCGGGCTGTCCGGCGTCACCACGGCGGTGGGGCCGCTGCTCGGCGGGTGGCTGGTGGACGCGGGCTCGTGGCGCTTCGTCTTCTTCCTCAACGTGCCGCTGGCGGCGCTCACCGCGTGGGTCGCCCTGCGCCACGTGCCGGACATCGCCCCCGCGCAGGGCACGCACCGGCTGGACCTCGCGGGCGCGGTGACGGCGGCGCTCGGCCTGGGCGGCGTCATCTACGCGCTCATCGAAGGGCCCGTGCACCACTGGCCCGCCGCGGCCGTCCTCGCGGCCTGCGCGGGCGCCGCGCTGCTGGTGCTCTTCGTCGTCCTGGAGGCCCGGCAGCGCGCGCCGATGCTGCCGCTCCGCCTCTTCCACTCGCACACGTTCTCCGGAGCGAACCTCACCACGCTCGTCGTGTACTTCGCGCTCGGGGGCGCCACGTTCCTCGTGGTGCTCGCCCTGCAACAGCAGCTCGGCTACTCGGCGCTGGGCGCGGGGGCGGCGCTGCTGCCCATCACCCTGCTGCTGCTCGTGCTGTCACCGCCCGTGGGGAGGCTGGCGGGGCGTATCGGCGCGCGGCCGTTGATGACGGCCGGGCCGCTGCTCGCGGGCGTGGGGCTGGCGCTGCTGACCCGCATCCAGCGCGGCGGCGACTACGTGAGCACCGTGCTGCCCGGCATCGTCGTGCTGGGCCTGGGGCTGTCGCTCACCGTGGGCCCGCTGACGGCGGTGGTGCTGGGCGCCGTGGAGGACCGCTACGCGGGCATCGCCTCCGGGGTGAACAACGCCGTGGCGCGCATCGCCGGGCTGCTGGCGGTGGCCCTGCTGCCGCTGCTGGGCGGACTGGCCGGCGACACCGGCGTGGACTTCCTCGCGGGGACGCGGCGCGCGCTCTGGGTGTCCGCGGGGCTGTGCGCCGTGGGCGCCCTGTGCTCGCTGCTCACGATTCCCCGCGAGGCCGGCCGCGAAAACAAAAGACCCCCGTCCACGCAAGGGACGAGGGCCTGGAGACCGCACCGCGGACGCGCGGGCTAGGTCTTGTACTTCACCGTGCAGCCGTACGGCGTGGTGGTGGAGGCGGGGACCGGCTGGCCGCCCACCACGGCGTCCACGGCCGTCTTCACGTGGTTGGACGGCTTGGCGCTCTTGCCACGCGGGTCATCGTCGATGGCGCCCGCGTAGCGCACGACGCCCTTCTCATCGATGACGTACATGTGCGGCGTCGTCTTCGCGCCGTAGGCCTTGCCCATCGCACCGCTGGCGTCCTGCAGCACCGGGTACGGGAAGCCCTCTTCCTTCTTCCACGCGGCGGACTTCTCCGGCGTGTTGTGCGCGGTGGAGTCCACCGCCAGCCACACGACCTTCTTGGCGTCGAAGCCCTTCAGCGTGGTGACCATCGTGTCGGCCTTGTAGTGCCGCTGCACGAAGGGGCACTCGGGGTTGGTCCACTCGAGGACGACCACCCGGCCCTTGTACTGCGCCAGCGAGTGCTCCTTGCCGGACTCGTCCTTGATGGTGAAGGACGGCGCGGGCTTGCCCACCTCGGCGTCAGCGAGGACGGGGGCTCCGACGAACAACGTGCCAAGCGCGAGCGCGGTGACGACCTGCTTCATGGCGTACCTCCTGAGTTGGGGACAGCAGAAGACAGCGATGCATCAATGACTGGGGAAGCCCGCGGCGCAGAGGACGTTCGGACCGCCCAGCTTCGACGGTGCGCAATCCGCCGCGCGCTTCACGGCGTCCGCGACGAGTCCCGTCGTCAGCAGCTCCGACAGCACCTCCGGCTTGTCCGGCGCGCCCGGGCTCAGCACCAGGTACATGGGCACCCCCGCGCGGCCGTGCTCGGCCAGCTTGGCGGTGATGCGCGCGTCGCGGCGCGTCCAGTCCGCGACGAAGAAGGCCACGCGGTGCTGGAGGAAGGCGTCGCGCACCTCGTCGGTGGACAGCACGGTGCGCTCGTTGAACTTGCAGGTGAGGCACCAGTCCGCCGTGAAGTCGATGAACACCGGTTGCCCCGCGGCCAGCGCCGCCTGCACGGCCGCGTCATCCCAGGGCTGCGCCAGCGCCATCGTGGACCCCGTCCGGGGCGCCGCGGCGGGGCCTTGCTCCTCGAAGCGCAGCGTCAGCAGGCCCGAGGCCACCAGCACCGCCGCCGCCACGCCCACCGTGGCCAGCTTGCGCACGCCGTCCTGCGCCTGCCCCTGGCCGTACAGCCAGGTGACGAGCCCCACCGCGACGAGGAACGCGAGCAGCCGCGCCATGCCGTCCACGCCGGCCAGCCCGCCCATCACCCACACCAGCCAGACGGTGGTGGCCAGCAGTGCGAAGCCCAGCACCTGCTTGAAGCGCTCCATCCACGCGCCCGGCTTGGGCAGCTTCTTGGCGAGCCCCGGCACCAGCACCAGCACACAGAAGGGCAGCGCGAGCCCCAGGCCCAGCGCGGTGAAGACGGCCAGCACCGTGGCGGGGCCGGCCGCGAAGGCGAAACCCACCGCCGTGCCCAGCAGCGGCGCGGAGCACGGGGTGGCGAGCACCACCGCCAGCACGCCCTCGCCCGCGCTGTGCATCAGGCCGTGGCTCTGGTCCACCTTGCCCGCCAGCGCCGTGCCGTCCAGGCCCACGTTGAAGACACCGAAGAGGTTGAGCGCGAAGGCCACCAGCACCGCGCACACACCCGCGACGAAGAGCGGCTCCTGGAACTGGAAGCCCCAGCCCACGCTGGCCCCGCCCGCGCGCACCGCCAGTACGCCGCCCGCCAGCAGCAGCATGGTGCCGATGATGCCGCCCGCGTAGGCCGCCGCGTGCGCGCCGACGCGGCCCTGCTCCTGCTGCACCATGCGCGTGAAGCCATAGGCCTTCAGCGCCAGCACCGGGAACACGCACGGCATCAGGTTGAGCAGCGCGCCGCCGAAGAATGCGAACACCAGCGCCAGCCCCAAGCCCACGGACGACTCCTCCGCGCGAGGCGCCACGGCCGCGCCCACCGGCTTCACCGCCGCGATGCTGTCCTTGACCGACGGCGGCTTCACCACCGCGGGCGCCGCCGCGTTGGCGGCCGCCACCATGGGAGCCAGCGGCGCCGTCACCTCGAGGTACTGGTAGCCCGTGGCCGCCGTGCCCAGCCGCAGCACGCCCGTGAGGCCCGGCGCGGTGGCCTGCAGGTCCGGCTCCGCCTTGCCCTTCAGCTTGAAGCGGCCGGGGCCGTCCGCCGTGAGGTCCAGGCGCGCGACGCCGGGGATGCGCTCGGCGACGAAGAAGTCACCCTCCACGGCGGGCACCGCCGCGCCGCCCGTGCGCGCCAACGTCAGGGCGCCGGTGAACGCCTGGCCCGCGGTGAGGCTCGGCGCGTCCAGCGCCACCGACACGGCGTGGCCGCTGTCCGCGACGGGACGGGGCACCTTCGCCACCTCCGCGTCGAGCACCGCCGCGGTCTCGGCGTCGCGCAGCGTCTCGGGGCCCAGCGGGACGGAGCGCGTCAGCACCAGCTCGGCGGGGATGCAGTGCACCTCGCACACCAGCGCCTCCACCGCGGCGGACAGCGTCAGCGCGCCGGTGGTGGCGCCCTCGGCGGCCTTCACGTCCGCGACGAGGATGGCCTCATCGTCGTAGCCGTAGGTGGTGATGAAGCCATCCGGCGTGCGGAAGGTGTCCGGGAAGGGCCACTTCAGCGGCCCCACCGTGGAGCCCGGCGTGTCCCACGCCACCTCCGTCTCCAGGCCGGAGTCGCCCGGGTTCTTCCAGTAGATGTGCCAGCCCGGGTCCAGGCGGAAACGCACGCCCGCGCGGAAGGTGTCACCCGGCTTCACCTGCGTCACGTCGACCAGCAGCGCGCCTTCGACCCGGGGGTTCCCCTCGTCCGGGGCGCTGGACGCGACCGCCGACGCGGGCAGGTCCGCCCAGGCGACGGCCGCCAGCAGCAGCAGTCCGATTCCACCAACCCTACCGAGCCTCTTGGACTGCCGACGCGTCATGCGACTCCCGTTAACCCAGAGGAGGCCCGCCCGCCAGCGACAGACACGAAGCCCCGAGCACAGTGAACCATCCGGGCAGGCGGGCATTCCCCCCGATGACGCACCCGGCCCTGCCCGGAGCGGGCGGACACGCGCGAACAGGGGTTACAACGTCACAGACGCAACGTCATGAGCCCACACGGCGGAGCACCGGCAGGCAAGCGGCGCCGTCAGTCCTCGGTCTTCCAGGGCAGCAGCGCGGGCGCGGGCGCGGCGGGGCCCACGCGGCTCATGGTGATGCGAGAGACTTCCGAGTGCGCGCGGCGCATCACCAGCGCGGGCAGCTGGTTCGCGCGGCGCTCCAGGACGCGGCGCAGGTCCGCCAGCCGCTCCACGTGGCGCTGCGCGGGCACCTCGGGCGCGCCCAGCCGCGCCAGCTTGTAGAGGGCCGCGTCGGCGGTCTCCAGCGCCCGCTCGGCGGCGTCCTGGTGACGGCGGCCCAGGGCCTTCCACGCGGCGGACTCGGCGGCGACCAGGTCCAGCTCGGCGGACACCGCGCGCACGTAGCGGCCCGAGTCGCTGTCCGGCAACACGCGCGTCACTGGCACGGAGATGCGCCGCGTGTCGCCCCGCTCGGAGAAGGTCGTGGAGACGTTCAGCGTCCACTCGGCCTGGTCCAGCAGGCCGGCGAAGAGGACGCGACGCGGGAAGGCCTGGGAGATGGCGCCCAGCGTCGCGCTCATCGCGTCGCCCTCGACGCGCGAGGGATAGCGGTGACGGCACCGCAGGTCCGCGAAGCCCGTGGGCAGCACGTGCACGCGCGCGTCGGCCACGACCTCGCCGAAGAGCTCCGCGCCGAGCTGCCCCACGGCCATGGGCAGCCCTTCGGGGTCGTCCACGTGGACGAAGCCGGTGCCCGAGGGGCTGGTGAGTGCCTCGAGGATGTCGGGCAGGTAGTGCCGCCCCAGGCCCAGCGCGTGGAGCATCACGCCGGACTCGGAGACGCGGGCCCCCAGGGACTTGAACTCGGCGAGCTGTGACGGGCCCACGGAGGGCTCGCCGTCGGTGAGCATCAGGACCTGCGGCCGGGCGCCGGGCACGAGCACGCGGCGGACGGACTCGGAGGCGCGCTCGACGGCCTCGTGCAGCGCAGTGCCCTCGCCGGACGTCAGGCGTGCGAGCACCTTGAGGAACTCCGCCCGGGCAGAGGTGTCCATGGCGCGCATGGGCAGCACCTGCTCGGGCTCGGCGTCGAAGGTGAGCAGGCCCAGGTAGTCGCGTGGGCTGGCGCGCTCGACCAGCGCCTGGGCGGCCTGCACGGCGGCGAGCAGCGGGACGCCGCGCATGGAGGCGCTGCGATCCAACGCCAGGTTGATGGCCACCGGCGAGCGGGGAGCGTCGGCGTCGGCCTCCAGGGTGACGAGGACGAGCACCTCCCGGCCGTGCTCGGCGTCACGCTCTACTGCCCAGGCCATCTGCTTCATACGTACTCCCCCGTGGTCGCACGAGGCATTGTGCCGCGAATCAATCTGGAAGGCCGGGAGGCCCTCGATGCCGGAAGTCTCATGGGCCACAACGCACGGGAGCGGGGGACGCTCACGGGCAGGCTGCGGGGTCTGAGAATGTCGGGAGTCGTGCTTTGGGGCAAGGGGGCGGGTCAGGATGTGCCGCACCCACACCGGCCGCCCACTCAGGCAGGTGGCGGCTGGCGCGTCACGCCGCACGCCGCGCAGTACCGGGCCTGGGGGGTCCGCAGGGGCTTGCGACGGAGCGCCACCTGGATTCGCTCGAACTCCTCCTCGTCGAGCATGGGAATGTCCATGCCGCACCGCCAGCACCACATCACCTTCATGGCTTCGCTCCTGTCACCCTCCGGCCCAGGGCCGGCATGGAACTCGGGGGCGCCAACGAAGACATGGAAGAGAAGATGACGGGCATCTGACGGCGATGCCACGTCGGGGGGAACGGCCCGGGGGCTCGCCTCGAAGGGAGCCACCACACAGGCATCCACCGCCCGGGTTACCGCAGATGCCCCCGCGCTGCCACCGGCCGCGGGGGCCGCGAATCACTCGGCCGCACTCCAGCCGCCCCACGACTCCTCGGCGTACCCCCAGCGACGGCCGGGCGCGCCCTCGTCGGAACCCGTGGATTCCGAGTCACCGTCCTGCCGCGGATCCACATAAGGCAACCCTTCATCGTCCATGTAGGTGGTGTCGTCGTGCACCATGTCCGGCTCCTCTGGAGGCCACCCTGGTGGAGGTGGACATCCCATTCCGGCCAACCCGGGCCCGCCCCACGCGGAACCCGCCCAAGCAGTCGTTGACCGATTTACCGACCATGTTGGGGATGTCGCCCTGCGTTGTAAAGCCCTTGGGCTCTCAAAGTTCTGGGGTCCATGTCGCCGTTCCGCCTACCTGCCTGCTCCCCAGAGAGAAGAGTTCGTATTTACAGGCAGTTACAATTCGTTGGACGTCCGACAATGCCCGTGGCAATCGTACAAGGTAAGCCTGGGGTGGCCGGCAGGGAACCCCACGGGCATTGACGCACCGGTATTTTCAAAGGGCCCTGGTTGGCGGGGCTCCGCCGGTAAATCCGTGCGCCGGCTGCACGCCCCTCGGCGGTCCGAAGCCGGGGTTCTCCAGTGCAGGACACCTGGGGCAGCAGCGCGCTTGATTCGCGAATCACCCCTGTTAGGGTTGAAGCGTACTCAAGAATTTGCCGCGACGCGGCAGCCCGGGCCCATCGCCGCGCCCTAGAGGTCCTTAGAGTCCCATGAGTCCCATCATCACCGGCCTGTTGCTAGCCCTCGCCATTCCCATCTTCGTCATCACCATGTCCGGGCGCGTGGGCGTCCTGCTGGCGATGAAGAAGGAGAACCGGCTCGACAACATCCCCTTCCGCGTGGCGCAGCTGGTGCGCTTCGGCCTCGGTCAGAAGCGCCTGGTGGATCCGGAGGAGTTCACGCCGGGCCTGTTCCACGTGCTCATCTACGCGGCGTTCATGGTGCTGGCGCTGCGCACCGTCATGCTCTTCGCCATGGGCTTCTCGACCGGGGCGCTGGAGCTGCTGACGGATTTGAGCCACCCGTTCTGGGTGGATCAGCCCGCGCTGCTGTTCGTCTACAAGGTGTACCTGCTGGCCAAGGACGTGGTCGCCGCGCTGGCCCTGCTGGGCGTGGCCTACTACATCTGGGTGCGCTGGCAGGTGAAGCCGGACCGCCTGACGCCGTCGTGGGAGGCGTACCTCATCCTGTGCTTCATCGGCGGGTTGATGGTCTCCGAGTTCCTCTTCGGCGGCAGCCACATGGTGGCCCAGGCCGCCGCCGCGCAGGCGCCCATCGCGCTGGTGTGGTGGGAGCCGTTCACCAGCCTGACGGGCATGGGGATGGCGCCGCTGGGCGTCACCGCCGCGCACGCGGTGGGCGTGGCCGGCTTCTGGATTCACCTGGTCATCATCCTGTCGTTCCTGAACTTCCTGCCCATCGGCAAGCACTTCCACATCATCACCGGCCTGCCCACGGTCTTCTTCCAGCGCACGCACTCCACCGGCAAGCTGCCCACGCCGGACCTGGAGAAGGAGGAGTTCGGCGCGGCCACGGTGAAGGACCTGACGTGGAAGCAGGGCATGGACCTCTACTCCTGTACGGAGTGTGGCCGCTGCCAGACGCACTGTCCCACGTACATCACCGGCAAGCCGCTCACGCACAAGGCCGTGAACCAGGACCTGAAGCACTGGATCTGGGACCACGAGCAGTGGGTGGAGGAGGGCTACGGCCCCAACGGCATCAAGGAGCCGCTGCCGGAAATCGTCGGCAGCGCGCTGTCGGCGGAGACGGTGTGGGCGTGCACGAGCTGCGGCTGGTGCGAGCAGGCCTGCCCGGTGTTCATCGAGAACGTGCCGCGCCTCATCGACATGCGCCGCTACCAGGTGCAGGTGAAGGCGGAGTTCCCGGCGGAAATCCAGCGCGTGTTCGAGGGCATCGAGCGCCAGGGCAACCCCTGGGGCCTGGGGCAAGACCGGCGCGACGAGTGGGCCGAGGACCTGGCGCTGCCCACGTGGGGTGACGACGGCGGTCCGTACGAGTACCTCTTCTTCGTGGGCTGCGCGGGCAGCTACGACGACAAGCAGAAGAAGGTCAGCCGCGCGCTGGTGAAGATCCTGCGCGAGGCGGGCGTGAGCTTCGCCACGCTGTCCAAGCAGGAGATGTGCAACGGCGACTCCGCGCGCCGCATGGGCAACGAGTACCTGTTCCAGACGATGGCGAAGACGAACGTCGAGTCGTGGAACTCGATGGGCGTGAAGGCCGTCATCACCCAGTGCCCGCACTGCTTCAACACCATCAAGAACGAGTACCCGGAGTTCGGCGGCGAGTACCGCGTCATCAACCACACGCAGCTCATCAACGAGCTGCTGAAGGAGAAGCGCATCCGGCTCTCCGCGGTGATGAACAGCAAGCTCACCTACCACGACCCCTGCTACCTGGGCCGCCACAACGGCGTCTACGACGCGCCCCGCGAGGTGCTCAACGCCATCCCCGGGCTCGAGGTGGTGGAGATGCAGCGCAGCAAGCGCGAGGGCTTCTGCTGCGGCGCCGGCGGCGGCCGCATGTGGATGGAGGAGCACATTGGCACGCGCATCAACCACAACCGGTTGAACGAGGCCGCGCTCACGCTGAAGCACGCCGAGGACCCGTCCACGCCCTACCCCAACGCCGCGGACAAGAAGAAGCCGGGCCAGGTGGGCGACTACAAGGACAAGGGCGGCAGCGGCATCGTCGCGGTGGCGTGCCCGTTCTGCTCCACGATGCTCTCCGACGCGGTGAACGACACCGGCCGCGAGGAGAACATCAAGGTCAAGGACATCACCGAGCTGGTGGCCGACGCGCTGGAGACGAAGAGCGGCGCGGTGGGCACCGTGGCCCCGGGCGCGACGGTGAGCGCCAAGCCGGAGTAGCACCGGCGCGGCGGGCCCGCTGAAGGGCCCGCCCGCTGCCGCGCGTCACAGCACAAGGCCCGGAGGCTCCCACCGAGGAGCCCCGGGCCTTCGCCGTTTCAGGGCTTGCGCTGCTTCTCCGAGCGGAAGACGCGCGCCAGGCGCTGGGTGGCGCCGTCGTCACCCAGCTTGCCGGAGACGTACGCCCCCGCCGAGGCGAGCTTGCGGCGGAAGCTGTTGTCCTGGGGCTCGGGCCGGTCCAGGCGCAGGTCGGTGATGCCCAGGCCGGAGAGCAGCGTGCGGGCCAGGTCCTGCTCATCCGCGCGGGCGTGGGGCATCAACCACTCGCACACCTCGGTGTGCCCATGCGCGGCGGCCATGATGAGCGCGGACTCGCCGATGCGGTCCGTCAGGTCGGGCTCCGCGCCCGCATCCAGCAGCAGCTTCACCAGGTCCGCCCGGCCCGCGCGGGCCGCGGCCATCAGCGGCGTGCGGCCCTCGGCGTCGAAGGGGTTCGGGTCCGCTCCGGCGGACAGGTGGGACTCCACGGCGTCGCGGTCGCCCGTGAGCACGGCATCGAACAGGGACATCGTCAGACCTCCGCGCGGCAGCATCGCGCCTCGGGAACCGGGACGCCAGTCACGCCCGGCACACGGGATGGACCGGGCCCCGCCCTCTCGCCGAGCAGCCGCCTCGGGCGAGGAGGCTTGCTCGCGTGCGCACGCGCTGCCCGGCCCCGTGGGACTCCGCCGGAGGCCTCAGTTGATTTCGACCGTGCCGCCCTTGATGCGGTGGGTGCCGGTGGCGCGCGACTCCAGGTAGGTGCCCTTCACGATGACCTTGCCGTTGCGGCGCAAGGTGATGCTCGCCTCGCCGCACTTGAGGACGACCTCGTCCTGGCCCTCGATGACGACGCGCTTGCCGTCCACGTGCGCTTCTGTGGGACGCAGCGCGGGCTCCGGAGCGGCCGGCTCCAGCAGCGCATCCAACAGGGGCGTCGTGCTGGGCGCCTGGATGAGCCCCATGACGAAGGGCTGGCGCGGGTCGCCGTTCTCGAAGAGGAGCACCACCTTCTGCCGCTGGGCCACGGCCGCCTGGAGCGCCTTGGGCTCCACGACGACGGCGAGCCGCGCGGGCACCGGGCCCGCGGCGTTGCCCGGAAAGTCCACGAGCACCGCGCCACTCGCGTCGAATCCGGTGAGGTGACCGGCGCGGCTCCCCAGGATGGGCTCCTCGGACCGCGCGCCAGAGGCGAGAGACTTGCTGTCGGGTGACACGCTCATGCCGGCATCTCCATGCGTCAGGCTACCGCAGGCGCCCCCCACGGCGCGAATCAGCCCCGGCGCCTCCCTGGAATGCCCGGGGAGCGGCGCCGGCGCCACCCCGCCTGGCCCGGACCTGGCCACGCGGGGGGCGACTTCCGCCCGGGTCAGAGCGGCCCGTATGAGGGCTCGGCCGCGCTGGGCACCGCGAGCGACACCGAGCCGGTGGAGCCCGCACCCACGCTCGCGCGGTAGATGCCCGTGTCGCTGCCACCCGCGCTGACGAGGAAGCCCAGCTGGCTGGCGCCCGTCCACGTCGGCCACGACTCCTCGGAGCCCGGACCGCTGTTGGTGACGCGCTGGAGCGCCCCCACGTTGGAGCCCGAGAGCTGCCCGATGTAGATGCGCGTGCCGCCCGACGTCAGCCGCCCGTCCAGCGCCACCTGACCGCCGCTGGGCGACACCGCCACGCGGTTCTCGATGAACTGCACGCCCGCGCTCAGGGCGCTGTAGATGATGGTGCCGCCGTTGAGCGGGATGTAGGCAATCTGGTCCAGCTGGTTGAGGCCGCTGCCCGCGCCCGCCACCACCGCGCTGCCGTTGGGCACGAACGAAGGCGCCCCGTAGGCGATGACGTTGTTGGGCGTGAGCTCCTGGAAGCCGCTGCCGTCCGTGTTGATGCGCGCCAGCGCCGTCTGGGAGCTGTTGGCCGGCGAGAAGACGAAGACGACGCTGCGCCCGTCCGGGCTGAAGGTGGGCGTGCGGAAGTTGGCGCAGCCTCGCGCGCACGCCGGGTCATTGGCGCGGAACAGCGTGGACGGCGAGCCGCCCGAGGTGGGCACCGTCAGCAGCGCCGTGGCGCCGCCGCTGCGCTGGACGAACACCACGCTGCGGCCGTTGCGCGATACGGAGGGCCAGTACGCGCCACCCACGGTGGTGAGCCGCTGGGGGCTGTTGGCGTCGCCGTCATCATCCACCACGAAGACGTTGCGGTCGTTCTCACGCACGAAGGCGAAGCCCCGGGTGAACAGCACGTCCCCGATGCCACCGCCACCACCGTCGTCCAGGGGCTCGCACCCGCCCAGCATGCCCACCGCCAAGACCGCCCCGAGAAACCGCCTGTTGCCCGTCATCGTCGTCACTCCGCTTCCCGGCCGAAAGAGAGCCCCGTACTACAGGGCGCACCGGGTCCGACGTCAACGCGCCACGGGTGATTCAACGCGCGGTGGCGGTCAGCGGTTGAGCTTCTGGAGCTCGTTGCGGCAGAGGTTGCAGAGCGACAGCTGCTTGCGGTCGCAGTCCTGCGGCGTCTGGGCGAAGAACATCACGCACCGCGGGTCCTCGCAGTAGGACAACCCGAGCAGGTGCCCCGCCTGGTGCACCACCTCCACCTGCGCGCGGCGACGGAGCGTGTCGCTGGTGGCGCCCTGGGCCAGCCGGTGGAGGCTCATCACCGCCGTCTTCGACTCACGGTCGGCCTCGCCGAAGACGAAGGGAGAGTCGGGCACGAAGAGGTCCACGTCGGTGATGCCCATCACCGCGAACTGACCGGGCTCCAGCATGGGCGTGAGGCGCCGCATGATGGCGTTGCAGTGGTACTGGCCACGGTCCTTGTTGAAGGCGTAGGCGGGCGTCTGGAGCGCCGTCTTCGACACCGCGACGGAGACCCCCATGTGTGCCGCCAGCGGGTCCTGCAAATCCCGCTGAAGCGAGGCCGACGGGCTACCCACGGAGACCAGAAGGAGTGTCTTCTGAGGCATCGGCCCACCGTCCTTCGTGCACGGGACAGACGCTTGGCTACCGCGTCCCCCCGGAGCGGAGTGGCTGGGGCGCAAGGATTCGAACCTTGATACTCAGAGTCAAAGTCTGATGTCCTGCCATTAGACGACGCCCCAGCAGGTTCTCTCGTGTACTTCTGGTGGCCGAGTGTACGGCATCCCGACGGGTGCGGGGAACTCCTCTGACAACGTTCCCTTCACCTGTCCGCCACTGGACCCCAGGACCCTGGCAAAAGCCGGGCGGATTGTCACTCCTGCTTGACACCAGGAGTAAAGCCCCCCGCCTTCACGGGGGGCCCCGCACTCCCCTCAGCCCTTCAGGACGGCGAGCGGCGTGAGGCGGACCCGCGGCCGGACCAGGTCCGCTTCGTCCTCCAGCACCTCGGTGATGTCGCGGTAGGCGGCGGGGGCCTCCTCCACCAGGGCGGCGGTGCGCCCCCGGTCATACACCACGCGTCGCAGCGCCTGCTCCAGCGCCGCCGGGCGGATGCGGGCTCGCGCCTCCGTCCGCGTGAGGACGCGCCCGGCGCCGTGTGAGCAGGAGCCGAAGGCACGCGGCTCGCCCAGGCCCTCCACGACGTACGACGCCGTGCCCATGGAGCCGGGGATGAGGCCTCGCTCGCCTGCCTGGAGGCCGACGGCGCCCTTGCGGTGCACCCACACCTCGCGCCCCGCATGGACCTCCCGTGCCACGTGGTTGTGATGGACGTCCACGGCGGAGCCCACCTCGGCGGCCACCCCCAACGCCTCCTCCAGGATGGCCAACGCCCGCGCGGCGAGGACGTCGCGGTTCGCCCGGGCGAAGCGGCAGGCCCACTGCGTGTCCGCGAGGCAGGCGGCGCCCTCCTCGGTGTGGAGGCTCAAGGCGGGCAGGTGGCCCTCCCCGAGCGCCCGGGCCACGCGGCCGTGATGGTCCGCGATGGCCGCGCCCACGCCACGGGAGCCGGTGTGCAAGAGGAGCCAGAGCGCGCCCTCCGCATCCCGGTCCAGCTCGAGGAAGTGGTTGCCACCCCCGAGCGTCCCCAGGTGCCTGGGCGCCAGCCGCTCCCAGGCGTGGCACAGCTTCCGGGTGGACAGCGGGGGCGACTCCAGCGCGGAGGGCAGTGGCAGCCCCTTGCCCCGGTGAACCCCGTCACCCACGGGCACCACGTCCGCGAGCCGCGCCAGCACGCGCTCCAGCACGTCGCGGCCGGGCACCCCTTCGGTGAGCGGGAAACGCCAGGCACTCACGCCGCAGCCCAGGTCTCCCCCCAGGGCTCCTGGCACGACGTGGTGGTCCGTGGCGAAGACGGTGCCCACGGCGATGCCCGAGGCCACGTGGAGGTCCGGCATGGCGGCCACGTGCTCCACCACGTAGGGCTGGGCGGCGATGTACCGCAGCTGCTTCTCCGCGCCCGGAGGCAACGTGCGGGCCCAGACGAGGATGGGCCGGCCGCCGGGCGCGGGCGGAAGGACGCGAGGCATCATGACGCGCCCTCCTCCTCGCCGGGGAGCCGCTCCGAGACGCCGATGTAGATGAAGCGCAGCTGCGGCGCCCGCTTGAGGTCGAGGTGCTCCGCGAGCTGCGAGCGCAGGTAGCCACTGGCGCGGTCCAAGGCCCGTTGCACGGGGCGCAGGCCGGAAGCCGCGGCCTCCGGCGTGACGGTGTAGCCGATGCGGACGAGGCGGCCATCCGGCGCCAGCTCGAAGGACGTCAGCGCGACGCCTTCGAGCATCGGGTCGGACAGCTCACCCCGGAAGGTACGCGCCACTTCTTGAGACAGATGGGACTGCACGCGCAGATGGCGCGAGGCCGGTTGACGGCGATTCCTGGAAGAAGACATGAGCGGATGAACGGTTCCCAGAAGGCCGCGCGGGGTCCGCGTGCGCGAAGCACGAGACACACGCCGGCCCGTGGCACAGCGGAAAAGGCTCCGCGCACCTGTCGTGTCCGAGAACGCTGGGAACGCGCTCCGTCCCGCTCAGCTCGAAGGGCTCAGCGAGGGAGGCGGTCCACGCGGTCCAGCACGTTCAGCGCGAAGCGACCCGAGACTCCGTTCGTGACACGTCCCATGGCACACCTCCCGCCGCGCGCGAGACTCCGGCGCGAACCGTGACGCTTCGTGGACAGGGTGCGTCCCGCAGCCCTCCCACGTCAAGCGGACAGCCCCGACGTCAGCACGCGAGCAGACCTGACAGCCAACCGCCCTACCGTCTCAGGCCCTGTGGCGGGTGTCAGCGGGTGACCAACCTCACTTTCCAGCAGCGAACGCGCGGCTCAACGGGCCATGGGCGGCGCCCGCCTTCGCGCTACGGAACGGGCACGAGGTGAATGCACATGGCGGAAGCTTTCGACGTGGTGGTGATTGGCGCGGGGCCCGCGGGCGAGGTCGCCGGTGCGCGCGCGGCGGAGGCCGGGTTGTCCGTGGCGCTGGTGGAGCACGAGCTGCTCGGCGGTGAGTGCTCGTACTGGGCCTGCATCCCCAGCAAGGCCCTGCTGCGCCCGGGTGACGTGTGGTGGATGGCCGAGCACGCCGCCGGCGTCAAGGAGACGCTCCAGGGCCCCATCGACGCGCGCGCGGTGCTGACCCAACGCGACGCCATGGTGAGTCACTACAACGATGACTCCCAGGTGAAGTGGGCCGAGAACGCGAAGCTGAAGGTGATTCGCGGCACGGGAAAACTCACCGGCCCGCGCAAGGTGCGCGTGGAGGGCAAGGACGGCACCGCGCGTGAGCTGGAGGCGCGCAAGGCGGTGGTGCTGGCCACCGGCAGCCGCCCTCGCGTCCCAGATGTCCCCGGCCTTAAGGACGCGAAGCCCTGGGACAACCGGCAGGGCACCGGGGCCCAGCAGGTGCCCAAGCGGCTGGTGGTGCTGGGCGGCGGCGCGGTGGCGGTGGAGCTGGCGCAGGCGTGGCGCTCGCTGGGCTCCGAGGTGACGCTGGTGCAGCGCGGAAAGCGCCTGCTGTCCCGCACGGAGCCCTTCGCCGGGGAGCAGGTGGCCCAGGCGCTGCGCGACGCCGGCGTCCAGGTGCGGCTGGGCACGGAGGCCACGCGCGTCCATCGCCCGGGCGGCAAGGGCGAGGTGACGGTGACGCTGTCCCATGGCGAGGAGGTCCGCGCGGACGAAATCCTGGTGGCCATGGGCCGCATCCCGCGCACGGACGGCTTGGGGCTGGACACGGTGGGGCTCCAGGGCGGCAAGCCCGTCGAGGTGGACGACCAGCTCCGCGCCAAGGGCGTGGAGGGCGGCTGGCTCTACGCGTGCGGCGACGTCAACGGCCGCAACCTCCTCACCCACATGGGCAAGTACCAGGCCCGCCTGGTGGGCGACGTCATCGCGGGCAAGCAGGTCCGGGCCTGGGCGGACGCCAAGGCCACCCCCCAGGTCGTCTTCACCCATCCTCAAGTGGCCTCCGTGGGCCTCACCGAGGCCAAGGCCCGCGAGGCGGGCATCCCGGTGCGCACGGTGGAGAAGCAGCTCCAGGATGTGCCCGGCACCTCCTTGGTGGGCAAAGGGCTCACCGGCACCGTGAAGTGGGTGGTGGACGAGAAGCGCCGGGTCCTCGTCGGCGCCACCTTCACCGGCCCCGAGGTGGGCGAGATGCTCCACGCGGCCACCATCGCCGTCGCGGGGGAAGTGCCGCTCGACACGCTCTGGCACGCGGTGCCTTCATTCCCCACCATGAGCGAGGTGTGGTTGAAGCTGCTGGAGGACTACGGCCTGTAGCGCGCCGGGCCCCTCCGTTGCGTGCGCGGCGACGGGCGTGGAATGGTGCCGGTCCCCACCCCACCCCACCGCCCACATGACCGCTGCCGACCCAGGCCCGAGAGGGCCTGCCGCTCCCATCCCGGCCACCGTGCCGGTTAGCGGAGCCGTCCTCGAAGCACAGGCCTTGTGGGCGCGGAGGGCCTGGTGGCTCGTGCTGCTCGTGCTCGCGGTGGCCGCCGTCGCCGTGGGCCAGCATCCTCGCCGGGGCGTGGACTTCCGCGTCTACCTGATGGCCGCGGAGCGGTTCCTCGAGGGCTCGGACATCTACCGTCTGTCCGACGGCACCATGCCGTTCAAGTACGCGCCCATCACCGCGCCCCTCTTCCTCCCCTTCACCCTGCTGCCCGCGCGCGCCGCCGTGGCGCTGTGGAACCTGGGTTCCATCGCCGCGCTCCTCCTGGTGGCCCGGCTCACGACCCGCGCCACGCCGGGCACGGACGAGGCCACGCCGTGGAGCTGGGCCCCCGTGTTGTCGACGCTGGCCCTGCTGCCGGCCTTCACCTACGAGCTGTTCTATGGACAGGTGGACGCCGTCATCCTCCTCCTCATCCTCCTGTCCGCGCGCGGCGCCGAGCGAGGCCAGGTGTGGCGCCCCGGCGTGGCCTTCGCCATCGCCTTCCTCCTCAAGCCGCCCGCCGCGCTCGTCGGACTCTTCTTTGTCTGGCGCCGGCACTGGCGCGTGCTGGGCGCCACCGCCGCGGTGGGCGCCGTGCTCACCCTGCCCTTGCTGATTCACTACGGCGGGGATGGAACGTTCCTTCAATTCCACCTCTGGCGAGACACGCTCGCGCGCACCACGCCGCCGTGGGCGTTGCAATCCAATACCCAGGGCCTGCCCACCTTGTTGCTGTCGTGGGTGTACCCACCCGAAACCGTGGTGCTGCCAGGTGCGATGTCCTGGGCGCAGGCCGCGGCCCTGGGACTCTTCGTCGCCGCGGTGGTGTGGGCACGCCCCGGTCCGGCGGACCTCATCGCCATGTGTTGCCTTGGCGTCACGCTGCTGTCACCGCTGGCGTGGCGCGCGAACTACGTGCTGGCGTGGCCGCTGATCCGCGCGGCGGTGGAGAGCCGGCACCGGCCCAACCTCGTGCTGGTGGGGCTGGTGGCGCTCACGGGCGTGGTGGTGTCCGACTCGGTGCTGGGCGTGGCGTGGAGCCGCCACGTCCTCCTGTGGCGCCCCTTCGCGCTGGTCTACGGTGCGTTGCTGTTGGCGCTGCTGTTACAGACTCGGCGCATGGGCGCACCTCGCGCCAGGGTGGAACACAATGTCGTGTCACGCCTGCCACGCTGCTTTGGTGGCAGCCTTTCACCGTGACGCGTCCGTGATTTTGATGAAGGCAAAGTGTCACGGGCTCCGGACAGGGCCGACACATGGCGTCGCTATATGCGCGTCCAGTCATGTTCGAGACCTTCGACAGTGGCCCGGATGTCCATTCGGCGCGGCGGTTCGCGCTCTCCACCACGGCCTCCGTCGCCGTGTTCGCGCTGATGGGCATCGCCGCCGTCACCGCCGCTGGAAAGGTGACGGAAATCATCAAGGAGAAGAAGGGCACGGAGGTGGTGTTCCGTCCGCCGCCCCCGCCTCCGCCTCCCGTGGTCGAGGTGAAGCCTCCGCCGCCGCCCCCGCCTCCTCCCAAGCCGAAGCTGGCGCCCAGGCCCGCGCCGCCGGCCGCCGCGAACGCGCCCCCTCCCGCCGCGCCCGCCGTGGCGCCCGCCAACATCGTCGTTCCCAAGGAAGTGCCGCTGGAGAAGCCTCCCGAGGCCGCCACGGAGACGGTGGCCGCCGCGCCCATCGCCGTGGGTGGCACCGGCACGCTGGTGCCGGGCGGTGTCGTGGGCGGTGTCCCCGGCGGTGACACGCTGGCGGGCGGTGGCGGACGCGCCGCGCCCATCAACCTGCCCGAGTCCGGCACGCCGCCGGAGCCACTCTCCTCCAACCTCACGCCCGAGTACCCCGCCGAGGCCCGCTCCAAGGGCCTGGAAGGCATGGTCATCCTCAAGGGCGTGGTGGGCGTGGACGGCCGCGTCAGCCAGCTGAAGGTGATGCGCGGTGACGAGCCCTTCGCCAGCGCGGCCATGGCCGCCGCGAAGACGTGGCGCTTCAAGCCCGCCGTCGTCGCCGGTCAGCCCACCGCCGTGTTCCGCATCTTCAAGGTTCCGTTCCGTCTCAAGTCGTAGGCCGTCACGCCTCACCCGCACCTGCCCCCCAGGAGCAACCCGTCATGAATTTCAATCTCAGGGACATCTACAACCACATGGGTGTGTTCGCGCTGGGTATCGCGTGGACGCTCATCCTCTTCGCCGTCGCGTCCCTCGCGGTCTTCTTCGAACGCCTCTTCGTCTTCTTCCGCTCGCGCTCCATCTCCAAGCGCTTCGCGTCCCGCGCCGGCCCGCTGCTCACCCAGAACCAGCACGAGGCGCTGGTGAAGGAGGCGGAGGCCACCCAGGGCAGCCACCTGGCCATGCTGCTGGGCGGCGGCATGAAGCACTACCTCGCCAGGTCCCGCGCGCCGGCCGGCAAGCTGGGCCCGGTGGAGCTGACCCGGCGGGAGCTGGTCCGCGTCAACGAGCGCGTCAGCGCGGACGTGCGCCGTGGCATGTCGGTGCTCGCCACCGTCGGCTCGGTGGCCCCGTTCGTCGGTCTGCTCGGCACCGTCGTGGGTATCATCGAGGCCTTCTCCGGTATCGCCAAGGAAGGCTCGGGCGGCCTGGGCGCGGTGTCCGCCGGTATCGCCGAGGCGCTCGTCGTCACGGCGCTGGGTCTGCTCGTCGCCATCCCCGCGGTGCTGATGTTCAACTTCCTGTCCACCCGCGCGGACGCGCTCCAGCTGTCCCTGGACGCCGCTCGCAGCGAGTTCATGGACTACCTGGAGGACTTGAGCCCCCAGAAGGCCGCCGCCACCAGCGGCGCCGCCGTGGCCACGGGGCCGGAGCTCGCCGCTCGCAAGGAGTCCCGCGATGTCCACCCCGCGTAGGAGCCTGACGCCGGAGATGAACGTGACGCCCCTGGTGGACGTCGTGCTCGTCCTCCTCATCATCTTCATGGTCGTCACGCCCCAGATTGAGTCCGGCGCCGCGGTGGAGCTGCCCACCGCGACGAACCCGGACAAGGAGAACAAGGAACTGACGCCCACCACGGTGAGCCTCTCCGCGACCGGGGCCTTTTATCTGGACCGCAAGGAGCTCGAGCGTGACGCGCTCATGGCCGAGCTGAAGGCCGTGCGCGCGAAGGACCCGGACTCGCCGGTGGTGCTCAAGGCGGACCGCGGCGTGCGCTACTCCGAGGTGCGCGGCCTCTTCAAGGCCATGCAGGCGCTGGGCTTCCCCGGCATCAACCTGCAGGTCGTCGACAAGCAGAAGCACTAGGAGCGCACGCCATGGCATTCGACCTCGGAGGCGGCAAAGGCGGCATCCGCCCGGCGATGAACGTGACGCCCCTGGTGGACGTGGTGCTCGTCCTCCTCATCATCTTCATGGTCGTCACGCCTTTGATGACCAAGCAGATGTGGATGACGGTGCCCGCCAAGGGTGATGACCCGGAGGCCCCTCCGCCTCCCGCCGATGCAGTGCCACCGGTGGTGCTCACGGTGGACAGGTCCGGTGTGCTGCGCATCAACCGGGAAGAAGTCCCCCGCGACCAGGTCGTGGCCCGGCTGCAACGCATGCTCAACGCGCGTCCGGACAAGATTGTGTTCTTCGACGCCAGTGATGATGTGCCGTACGGCGCCGCCATGGACGTGCTGGACCTCGCGCGAGGCGGGGACATCACGGTCGGCGTGTTGCCGGACAAGCTCGCGGATTGATGCAGCGCCGCGGCGGACCGTGACACTGAGTTTGCGGTCCGCCGCCTGAATCGTCACAGCCCCTTCATCCAGATGCCATGCGTGTCGCGTTCTCTACGCGCACCTCGGCAAGGAGTGTCGTGTTGTCTCGCACTGCCAACCTGCGCGCCTTCTTGGCTGCGCTTGTCATTATAGCTACGCCCGTGTTCGCTCAGGCGCCCGGTGTTCCGGGCACGGCGCCCGCTCCCGCGGCCGACCCCGTCACGCAACCGCTTTCCGAACCCGAGGAAATACAAACACAGCCCGCGACGCAGGAGGCTCCCGCCGCGGCTGATCCTTCCAGCACGGGCAACGCCGCGCAGCAGCCGGGCACGGAGACCGACCCCACCGCCGCGCAGCCCGCCGCTCCCGGCGATGACGGTGCCCTCGGAGCAGAGGACATGGGCGACGACGCGATGCTGGCGGAGTCGTCCGTTCCGCCGCCGGGCTTCACCGGCATCTACGGCCGCGTGGTCGATGAGACGAATGGCGAGGGCCTCATCGAAGCCACGGTGAAGGTCGTCACCGGCGCGCAGAAGCAGGTGCTCACGGACCTGGACGGCTACTACAAGGTGGCGCTGCCGCCTGGGAAGCATGACCTGCGCGTCTTCTATGACGTGTACCAGGGCCGCCGCATCACCGGTGTGGTGGTGACGCAGGGCAAGGCCACCAAGCTGGACGTCGCGCTCAGCGCCGACGAGGGCGCGGTGCAGGAGGTCGTCGTCGAGGCCCGCGCGGACCGCCGCGCCGAAGGCGCGCTGCTCCAGGAGCGCAAGAAGGCCGCCGCCGTGTCGGACGCCATCAGCGCGCAGGAGATCGCGCGCACGCCGGACTCCAGCGCCTCCGACGCCGTGAAGCGCGTGGTGAGCGCCACGGTGGTGGATGGCCGCTACGTGCTGCTGCGCGGCCTGGGTGGCCGCTACAGCACCACGCTGCTCAACGGCGCGCTGCTGCCCAGCCCCGAGCCGGACGAGCCCAGTGTCCCGCTGGACATCTTCCCCACCAACCTGCTCGCCAACCTCAACATCGTGAAGAGCTACACGCCGGACCTGCCGGGCACCTTCGGCGGCGGCACGCTGCTCATCGAGACCAACTCCTACCCGAGCGAGTTCGAGCTCAAGCCGCGCATCACCTTCGGCGGCGACTCCGTGACGACGTTCCGCGAGCGCAACAGCCAGGCCCAGGGCGGCTTCGGCGAGGCGCTCGGCTTCCCCAGCAGCAGCCGCCAGCTCCCCAACGCGATTCCGCGCGACGCCCAGCTCGGCGCGTCCGGCGAATCCCGCGAGGTGCTCGCGCAGCAGTTCCGCAGCTTCCCCAACATCTGGGAGGCCCGCCGCACCACGGCGCTCCCCAACATGGGCGTGGGCGTGTCGGTGGGTGACACCCTGCGCTTCGGCAACAGCCGCTTGGGCTACCTGGTCAGCGGCAACTACGGCCACCGCGACGGCGTCCAGGAAGGCACCTTCGCTCGCGCCTCCCGCGACGAGAACGACCAGCTCTACGCCTTCGAGTCCGCCAGCAACAGCCAGGGCTTCGAGACGGCCAGCCTCAGCGGCCTGGGCAGCGTGGGCTTCCAGATCGACCGCGACAACGAGCTGACCTGGTTCGGCCTCTACACCCGCGGCACCGACACGCGCACGCACACCGCGGTCGCCTCGAACCTCATCCGGAGCGAGCGCCAGGAGAGCACGCGGCTCCAGTTCGTCAGCCGTCAGCTCTTCTTCAACCAGCTCCGCGGCTTCCACCGCCTGGGGCTGCTGGGCGACGCGGAGCTGGACTGGCAGGCCAACGTGTCCCGCGTGGACCGCGACGAGCCCGACACCCGCGACACGCTCTACCTCAACAACTTCAACATCCCCGGCACCGTCCCCACCTTCCCCAACCAGCCCAACAGCGGCGAGCGCTTCTTCGCCGAGCTGGGTGAGACGTCCACGGGCGGCAGTCTCAACGTCACCGTGCCCCTGTCCGCCGTCAAGCTGAAGGCCGGCGGCCTGGCCCAGGTGTCCTTCCGCGACTTCGGCGCGCGCCGCTTCCGCTACCTGCTGGGCACCACGCCGGTGGACCGCAGCCTCCCGCCCGAGCAGCTCTTCGCGCCAGAGAACCTGGGCACGAGCATCAACGTGCGCGACTCCACTCGCGCGGACGACGCGTACGACGCCTACCTGGGTATCTTCTCGGGGTACGTCTCTGCGGACGCCCAGCCCCTGGATGCCCTTCGCCTGGTGGGCGGCGTGCGCCTGGAGACCTCCAGCCAGGTGCTGACGCTCAAGGACCCGTTCACGGGCGCCCGCGGCACGGAGAACCGCTCCGATTACGCGAACCTGCTGCCGTCCCTCAATGCCATCTATGCGCTCACCCCGACGGTGAACCTGCGCGGCGGCTACAGCTACACGCTGGCACGGCCCACCTTCCGCGAGCTGGCGCCCTTCATCTACTTCGATTTCGTGCGCCGCCGGAACGTGTCCGGCAACCCGAACCTGCAGCAGACGCGCATCCACAACGTGGACGCCCGCCTCGAGTGGTTCGCGGGTGAGAACGAAGTGCTGGCCGCCAGCGCCTTCTACAAGCGCTTCGAAAACCCCATCGAGCGCGTCATCAACAACCCGGAGGCGCAGGACCTCAGCTACCGGAACGCCGCGGGCGCGGACACGTACGGCGTGGAGCTGGAGGCCCGCGCCTCCCTGGCGCGCCTCACCGAGACGCTGCGCGACGTGCGCGTGGGCGCCAACCTCACGCTCATCCGTTCCGAGGTGGACCTGGGCGACACCGTCGTGGGCGCGCAGACGAACCAGCGGCGTCCGCTGCAGGGCCAGTCGCCCTACGTGATCAACTTCAACGCCGGCTACCTGCGGCCGCAGAGCGGCACCGAGTTCACCGTCCTCTACAACGTCTACGGCCCGCGCATCAGCGAGGTCGGCGTCCAGCGGCTCCCCGACGTCTACGAGCGCCCCTTCCACCGCGTGGACATCTCCGTGGCCCAGCAGTTGGGCTCCGCGCAGCTCAAGCTCACCGCAGCGAACCTCCTCAACGCCTCCGTCACGCTCCGCCAGGAATCGGTGGTCGTGCAGTCGTACAAGCCCGGCATCGCCTTCAGCGCGTCGCTGGGTTGGTCCCTCTAAACCCGCGAAAGGAAGCACTCCCATGAAGCGCCTTCTTGCATCCCTCCTGACGCTCTCCGCGCTCTCCCTCACGCCCGCCTGCGGCGACGACGACAACACGCCCGACAACCCGAACCCGCCCCCGACCGACACCACCGAGGACGTGTCGTCCAACATCACCCAGGACACCACCTGGAAGTCTGGCTTCACGTACACCCTGAAGAACTATGTCTTCGTGGAGAGCGGCACGCTCACCATCGAGCCGGGCGCCCGCATCCTGGGTGACCAGGGCAGCGCGCTCGTCATCACCCGTAACGCGCGCATCCACGCCGTGGGCACGGCGGCGTCCCCCATCGTCTTCACCAGCTCGCGCCCCGTGGGCAGCCGCGCTTCGGGTGACTGGGGCGGCGTGGTGCTCCTGGGCAAGGGCCACGTCAACGTCGCCGGTGGCGAGAACGCCGTGGAGGGCTTCTTCGCCTCCGAGAGCAACCCGCTGACCCGCTACGGCGGCGGCGCCACCCCGGACGAGCGGCACAACTGCGGCGCGCTGAACTACGTCCGCATCGAGTTCGCCGGCTTCGAGCTGTCCGAGGACAACGAGCTCAACGGCCTCACGGTGGCGGGCTGCGGCTCCGACACCAACCTGGACTACATCCAGGTGCACCTGGGCGCGGACGACGGCATCGAGTTCTTCGGCGGCTCGGCGAACCTGTCGCACGCCGTGGTCACCCAGGCGGATGACGACTCGCTGGACTACGACCTGGGCTACAACGGGAAGATCCAGTTCTTCATCGCCCAGCAGAACGCGGTGGTGGGCAACTACGGCATCGAGGCGTCCGGCAACCGGAACGACAACGCGGCCACGCCGCGGTCCGCGCCGGAAATCTGGAACGCGACCTTCATCGGCTCGGGCCGTCCGGAGGGCACCAGCCCGGTGCAGTCCGGCATGGTGTTCAACACCGGCGCGGGCGGCAAGCTGAACAACATCATCGTCGCGCACTTCGCGGATTTCGCTATCGACGTGAGCGGCACGGCCTCCGCCGCCCTGTGGAACCAGGCCACGCCGGAGCTGTACCTGCGCAACACGTTCTTCTGGAGCAACCGCGGCGACACGACGTCCATCCAGTACGTGCCGAACCCCACGGTGGACTCCAGCGGCAACATCACCAACCCGGACGCGTCCAACTTCAACGAGCAGGAGCGCGTGCTCGCCTCCGGCCTGAACAACCGCGTGTTGGATCCGCAGCTCGCCGACGCTCGCAACCTGACGGCGCCGAACTTCATGCCGGTGGCCGGTTCGCCCGCGCTGAACCCGGACAACGCCGCGTCGCCGCCGGGCGGCTTCTTCGACCCCTCCGCCCGCTTCGTGGGCGCGCTGGGCACCGAGAACTGGCTGGCCGGCTGGACGGCCTTCCCGGAGAACTGAGGTTCCCTCACAGCGTGGATTGAGCCGGGTGCCTCCGCCGAACGCGGGCGGAGGTCCCGGCCCCATGGCCCGGTCGGGTGCGGCGCGCGGAGGGGGGCTCCGGCGACGGCACGCGGCTGGGCCGTGGCCTTTTCGGGGGCGTGCTTCAGCGCACTGCCGAGCGCCCCTCCCCATCTCCTCCTGGTGTGCCCAGCCCGTGCTGCTCGAAAAGCGCGAGATAGGGGTCATACCGATACAAACGGTTACGCTTCTGTCCCGTGGTCTCTCGCAGGAGCCCCGCCTTCTCCAGTTGCTCGATGACCGTGGCGGCCGTCACATACGAGCACTCCAGGAACTGCTCCGCGGCGCGCACCGAGATCAGCGGGTATTCGAAGAGGTGGTCCAGGAGACGTACGGCTTGAGCGTTGCTGGATAGCTTCTGCCGAGACTCCTCTCGGAGTTTCAGGATGGAACGCGCGGTGTTCGTCGAGGCGGCACTCACCTCCACCACGCCGCGCAAGAAGAAGCGCAGCCAGCCTTCCCAATCACCATCGGTCCGGATGGCCGTCAACCGGTCGTAATACTCGGCCCTGTGCGCCTTCAGGTAGACGCTGAGATACAGCAACGGGCGCTCGAGAATGCGGCGCTCACACAGAAGCAGTGGGATGAGCAGCCTCCCGATACGACCGTTACCGTCGAGAAAGGGGTGGATGGTCTCGAATTGGGCATGGGCGAGCCCACACACGATGAGCGACGGCAGGTCACCTGGCGCATGCAGGAACTTTTCCAGGTTCCCCAGCGCGGCCTCCATCTCATGAGGGGGCGGTGGGACGAAGGTCGCTGTCTTCAGCGTGCAATTCTGGGGACCAATCCAGTTCTGGCTCGTTCGAAACTCGCCTGGACTGCGCTCACTGCCGCGCACGCCATCCATCAACCTCGCGTGGATTTCGCGCAGCAGCCGAAGTGAAAGCGGCAATGTTTCGAGGCGCTTCAACCCGTGGTTCATGGCCGCGATGTAGTTGACGACCTCTTGCGCATCCTTTGCGCGTCTGGCGCCTCGCTCGGTCAACTCGTACTCGAGGACGTCTTCCAGCGTGCTCTGCGTTCCTTCGATTTGTGAACTGAGGACCGCTTCATGCCGCACGTACATGGCAACGAAGAGGTCTGGGTTGGGGAGGATTGATGACACACCGTCCAAGCGCCCCAGCGCACGGTCCGCTTTGCTCAACAGTGAGGTCAGCGCGCCTTCGAACTCGACACGGGGTTCCGGCGGCAACGGTGCTGGAATGAAGGCTCGATACCCTGGCATCTGCTGCACATACCGACCCGCTCGCATCCCGGCCCCCGCCCCTCTCGCGCAATGCGCGAGGTACGTCCTGAAAACTGATGGGCCCCTTATTTCAGTAAGGAGCTTGGAATTAAAATAGCGGCCATCTGAGCGCCTCCCTGTTTCAAACCGCGGCACTACGTTCTTGAGGGGGCACGTTCCCAGCGGAAGCGGCTTCCGCTCCACCAGGATTCAGGCACGGGCCGGCTCACAGCAGGCAGCGTGCCAGTCCGCCCCCTCCCTCGAACAATCTGGGCGCCTGTGACGCGAAGGAGGGCGTCTTTCAGTGGGGCTTGGTCGCCACGGGGTTCGGGATGCGCATCCACGGAACAGGACGGCGAGGCGCCCGTGCCAGAGAACACGCGCCATGGCTTGTCGGTGCGTGGCGAAGCATCTTGAGCGCGGCGTAGGCCTGCACTCCGGGCTCATCAATCTCAGGCGTGCGGCGCAACACGCACCGCGTTGGCTGCCCCTCCAGCATAAAAGAGCAGCGTCCCGCGCTCCCATGAAGCGCATGAGGCCGGCCGCTCGCCGAAACAAACCGACCGGCCACGTGCCACCCCGGGACCTCGGACTGCGTGCCGTTGCCCTCCGGATGCGCGTGGCCCGCTCAGGCCCCAGGCAACCCGCGGTTGCCCGGCAAGCCCAAGTGGAACGCTCACGCCTCGGACAGCATGCCGTTGCCCGTCTGATGCGCGTGGGCGGCGAGCGCCTCCGGCGTGGCGCCCTCCGCGAACAGAGACGCCCCCGACGCGGCGCGGGCCTTCGGCGGACGGCCCCGGCGACGGGGCGCGTTCTCCTCGTTGCCCTGCGCCGCGCTGGCCGCGTCCACCCCGCCCGTGGCGCCCTTGCGCGCCGCCTTCGGCAGGTGGATGCCATCCAGCCGCGAGGTGAGCTCCGCGTTCTCCTCGGAGAAGACGCGCGCGTACGCCAGCGCTCGCTGCCCCTTCTGCAGCAACGCCTCCTGGCTCTCGTGCAGGGCCTGACGCGCGGACTCCAGCGCCGCCTGGGCGCGCGCCACCGCCTCCGCCTGCTCCCGCACCTGCTCGGCCGCGGCGTCCAACACCTCGCCGTTCATGTCCGGGAAGCGGACCTCCGCCAACTCCGTGGAGAACAGCTCGAGCAGCGCGCGCAGCGCCGGGGAAATGGGGTCGTTCTCGTTCGAGTCGAACATGGGCGGGCCTCCTGGCTCCGTGCGGGAAGGAGGCCCATATCTGCCCAGATGTTCAGTGTCAGATCAAGGGGGTAGGCTAAAACAGCACCCCTGCGGATCAATCCACACGCACCAACGCCGCCTGGTGGAGCCCGTCCTCCGCGCCGACGTCCACTGCCAGATAGTGGCGGCCCACGCCGTCGAACGTCTCCGGCAGGGCGCCACCGCCGCCCGCGATGAAGGCGGGGATGCCCGCGTTGGTGAACGAGTAAAAGGAGTGGATGTGCCCGTAGAGCGTCAGGTCCACGCCCGCGCGCGCCATCTTCCCCACCAGCCCCGCGGCCTCGCCCCGGTTCGCGAAGCCGCCGCCGCGCATGCCCACCGGGTCTTGCGGCGGCACGTGCATGGACACCACGTGCGTGCCCTGCCGCCCCGACTCCAGCCACCCGTCGAGCTGCTCCTCCACCCACGGGTCCAGCGTGCCGTTGCTGGAGTCCAGCACCGTGAAGCGCACGCCCTTGAAGACGAAGCTCTGGCTGCCCCGGCCCACCAGCGCGTGGTACTCGGCCGCGTCGCGGCTGAAGGTCTCGTGGTTGCCCAAGGTGGCGTACAGCGGAATCCGGGAGCCCGCCTCCAGCCGCTCCTGGAACTCCAGCAGCTCCGCGCGCGTGCCCGACTCCGTGAGGTCCCCCGCGAAGAGGATGAAGCGCGCCGAGTCATCCCGCCGCATGCGCTCGTAGATGTCCCCGACGCTCGGCAGCGCCTCCTGAACGTCCGCCATCGCGAGGAAGCGGAACGGCTCCCGCGACTCCGCGTCCGGCGGCGCCACGGAGAGGCGCACCGTCGCGCCCGCGCGCAGCGCCACGCGCCACACCTTCACCGTGGGCAGTGCCTGGGGCAGCGGCTCCGGCGTCAGCGCCGCGCCGCCCTCCTCCTGGACCACCAGCACCGCGTCCGGCATCGCGTTGCGCACCGTCACCATCCAGTCGGACGGCGCGTCGGCGCCCACCTCGACGCGGGCGGAGAACGCCGGCGCGTTGCCCCACAGCACCAGCGTGCCCGGCGCCAGCTCCCGCACCGCCGCCAGCCCGTCCGCCACCGCCAACGTCAGGCCGCCCTGCTGCGCCTGGCCCACCTTGGAGTCCATGACGGCGCGGTTCTCCGCGGGCCGCATCCCGCACCCCGTCACCACCAGGGCCGCCATGGCCCAAACCTTCACGCGCACGCGCATCACCGCTCACCTCCCAGGGCGTAGATCAACGACAGCCGTCCCACGAGCGCGCCACCGGCCTGCACCTCGGCGGCCACGCCCCACGACTCCGTCAGCAGCGCGCGGCCGCGCAGGCCAAAGGCGCCGACGATGCCGCCGCCCCGGGAGCGGAGGCCTCCGACGAAGGAGTCCTTCCGGTGGTCGTAATAGAGCATCGCCTCGCCGCGGAACGGTCCGCCGCCCCGGCCCAGCCAGACGCCGTAACCAAAGGTGTAGAGGAGCTGGTCGTGCAGGTTCCCGTCACTCACCGCGCCCGCGTAGGTGTACGTCTCCAGCGAGGTGCCCAGGCTGACCTCCGCGAACGAGCCCGCCAGCGCCGGGCTGATGCGTGACATGGCCAGACGGCCGCGCAGGCCCACCTCGCCGCTGACCATGGCGAAGCCCTCCGTGGGGTAGCGGTGGAACTGGCCAAAGGCCTCCACGTCCAGCGCGCTGCCGTCCGTGCCCACCAGCGAGCGCTCCGGCGCGCCCAACAGCCGCCACGCGCCGCCCAGCCGCACCTGCGTGTTGCCCTCGGCGGGGTCCACCCGGACGGTGCCCAGCAGCCGCAGCGATTCGAAGCGGGCCTGCGCCCCCACCGTGACGAAGTGGCGGTAGTCGAAGGCCGTGTCATTCACGTGCTGGTAGCCCAGTTCCAGCTCCAGCGGCGGCAGCATGGGCGGCGCCACGCCCGGGTCGAAGGCGGGCGACGTCACCGCATAGAGGTTGGCCAACGCGGAGATGCCCAGCGCGCTGAAGCCCGCCAACGTCACCGCGTACAGCGGAGCGATGGTGCGCCGCGACGCCCCCGTGAGGACGATGGGCACGCCGCCCAGCGCGATGAGCCCCAGGCCCGTGCCCTCCAGCGCGAAGAGCCGCTTCGCGGTGTGCGTGTCCCCGGCCACCAGCGGCGCGAGCCCGTGGAAGAGCAGCCCGGGCACCACCGCCACCGGAACCGCCCACGGCTTGAAGTCCGGGCGCTGCGGTGCGTCGTCCGCCAGGTCCTGGCGCGCTGACGCAGGCCGCGCGTCCAGCGACAGGCCCGCCGTGCTAGGCTCCTCGGCCCGCCCCTGCTCCAAGGCCGCCGGCGCATCCGGCCCCGGGTCCCCATCCGCGGGCCGCGCTTCCGTGGCCGAGCCCTGGGGCCCAGCCGGGAGCGCCCCCGCGACGGACGGCGCCTGGACGGGCGCATCCGCGGGACGGGCCGTGTCGGGCGTGCCCACCTGGGCGAGGCCCGGAGTCGAGAACAGCCACACTGCAACCAAGGACAGGGAGGCCCACCGCGAACGCAGGGGGTGCTCGGACGCCATCAGCTCCGCCTTTTTTCCGCGAGGGACCGGCCGCCCCCACCCGCCGGCCAGGCCGGACACGTCTGCGTAGATAACCGGAGGGGAGCCTTTCACAGCCAACCCTTCGGTGAAGAAGTGTGAAGGGGTGAGCCCGGCGCCTGATGAAAAACTTCGCGGGGAGTGCAATCCGGATCCGGGACTTTCCCCGGAAGGAAGGTATGCTGGCGCCCCGTGGCGGAAAACAGCCCTCAGCACTTCGGCAAATACGTCCTCCTCTCGAAGATTGCCGCGGGAGGCATGGCGGTCACCTACCGTGCACGGATGACGGGCGCGGCGGGCGTCACCAAGCCCTGCGTCATCAAGCAAATCCTGCCGCACTTCGTCGACGACACGGACTTCGTCGAGATGTTCATCGGAGAGGCGCGGCTCGTGGCGAGCATGAGCCACAGCAACATCGCGCAGGTCTTCGACTTCGGCGAGGTGGACGGGCAGTACTTCATCGCCATGGAGCTGGTGCACGGCCAGCCCCTGTCCAAGGTGCTGCGCCGCGCCCAGCGCATGGGGATGGGCGTCTTCCCGGAGGCCCTGGCCCTCCACGTGGCCAGCAAGCTGTGCGACGGCCTGGACTACGCGCACCGTCACATTGGCGAGGACGGCCAGGCCATGGGCCTGGTGCACCGCGACGTGTCTCCGGACAACGTCCTCATCTCCTATGAGGGCGAGGTCAAGGTCATCGACTTCGGCATCGCCAAGGCGACCAGCGCGGTGGAGGCGAAGACGTCTCCGGGCACGCTCAAGGGGAAGTACCCCTACTTCTCCCCGGAGCAGGCCCAGGGCCGGCAGGACCTGGACGCGCGCACGGACGTGTACGCCGCGGGCGTCGTCCTCTACGAGATGGTGTGTGGCAAGCGCCCCTATGAAGGGGAGTTCGTCACCGTCCTGCCCCGCATCCTCCTGGGGGACTGCCTGCCCCCGTCCGTCCTCAACCCCTCCCTCAGCGCGGACGTGGAGACGGTCATCTCCCACGCGATGGCGCTGGACCGCGAGGCGCGCTACCAGACGGCGAAGGACCTGAGCGAGTCGCTGGTGGAGCTGCTCTACCGTGACAACCCGCGCTTCACGCCCACCTTGTTGTCGCAGCTCATGGCGCACCTCTTCGCCGAGGAGCTGACCGCCGAGGGCCGCAAGGTGGAGCTGTCCGCCGCCTTCCAGGAGCATCTCGCCGCGTGGCAGACGGGGACGGTGGAGCCCTCGCAGGGCCGCGCGCGGCTCCCGTCCAGCAACAGCCAGCGGGCCTCCAGCCCGGGCATCCGCAGCCGGCCCGGCAGCGACAGCGGCAAGCCCGGCAGCGAGGGGGGACGCCGCCCTTCGACGAGCAACCCGAGCGTGCGCCGGCCCACCAGCAGCGGCGTGCGGCGGGTGACGAACCCGCAGCTGCCGCGCTCCGAGGGCGGCGCGCGCAGGACCTTCACCTCCGAGCGCCCCGCGCCCGCGCTGAACCTGGAGCCGGGCACCGACGTGGGGGAGCTGCCCCCGCCCACCCTGGCCGCGCCGCGTGACACCCCCGTGGAGGTGCCCGTCGCAGCGCCCGCCGAGGGCGTGGAGCCCACCACCGAAGCGCACACGGTGGGGACGTGGGGCCCCAAGGGCTACCGCACCACCGTGGACGAGGCCCGCGACAAGCTGGCGCGCGAGGAGGCCGAGCGCGTGGCGAAGGGCAAGGAGAAGGCGCGCACCCTGACGATGAGCGTCTTCTACGCCGCCGCGGTGCTGCTCTTCATCGGCGTGTTCTACAAGCTGGTCATCGCGCGCGACTCGACCTTCGAGGACATGTCCACGTCGAAGACGACGCTGTGGCTGGCCTCCAAGCCCGCGGGCGCCACGGTGCGCCTCAACAACGAGACGCTCAAGGGCGTCACGCCGATGATGATCGAGGTGCGGATTGGCGAGGCCAACACCGTGGCCCTCACCCTGCCGGGGTACCTGCCCTGGACCAAGCGCTTCACGCCGACGTCCACCCTGGTGGAGCCGCTGACGGCGGAGCTGAAGCGCGCCACCGAGCCCGAGAAGCCGCCTCCGCCGCCCGTCGCGGTGGCCCCGGCCGCGCCCGCGATAGAGACCGCGAGCGCCACCGCCGAGGCAGACGCGGGGGCCGCTGTCGGCACCGGGGCCATGGAGGGCCAGGCGCCCGGCGCAGCACCTGCCGAGGACAGCGGCGGCGCGGTGCAGGCCGTGGCCCAGCAGGACCCGGCGCCAGACGCCGCCCCCGCGCCCACGGCCCGCCCGATGAACGAGGAGGACTACCCCACGCGCATGCTGGTGCTGCGGCCCCGGCACAACGCGGTGCCCGTAGCGGAGTACGCCACCGCGAGCATTGAGCTGAACCCGGGCACCACGTACTCGGTGTGGACGCAGGGCAACGCCGCGCTGGCCGAGGGCCGGGGCACCGCGTCCAACACGCTGGCCTATTTCATCGAAGGGGACGTCCCGGCGGACAGCAGCTTTGGGCTGCTCGGCGCGTCCACGCGCACCATCAAGGGCGCGAAGAAGCTCCATGTCTTCGCGCTGGACGAGAACGGCCCGGACGACAACAGCGGCGCCGTGCGCATCAACGTGCGCCAGTCCGCCTACGTGCCGCCGCGCTCGTTCACCTTCGACGCGAAGGAGCACGCGGTGCAGCTCAAGCCCGAGCACCAGATGCTGCTGCGCGGCCTCAACCCCAAGTCCACCTACCTGCTCACCGTGCGCGACGACTTCGCGGAGCTGCGGCCCGGCGGCAATGGCCGCGTGCGACAGGTGCTGTGCATGGAGCGGCGCCCGGAGCCCGCCTCGGTGCGCGCCACCCACCGCATCCTCCAGGCGGGGAAGCGCTACCAGGTGTCGGGCGTGGAGGACCTCCACTGCACCTTCCCGGACGCCCAGGTGAGCGACAACCGCGGGGCCTTCGAGGTGGACATCGTCGACGTGACGGCCCTGTCCCGGAAGGAGCGCGCCGAGGCGCTGAAGGGCTCGGGCCGCTCGGAGCGGTAGCAGCCGCCCAGGCGAGCGGCGCCGCCAGCGCCTTCGCCCGGGGTGCAGGTGACTACCCTTGAGGCATCGAGGCCCCGCGCGTCGTCCAGCGACGGGGGCCTGGCTTCCTGCCGTAAGGGCTACCGAGGGCCCGGCAACTGGGCGGCCCGGTTCGACAAGGACGGGAAAGGCACGTGGGCGCGGGGCCGAGGGGGCACCGGGCCCACGCGTCTTTCCACGGGCTCAGATGTCCAGGTTCTGCACGTCCAGGGCGTTGCGCTCGATGAACTCGCGCCGCGGCTCCACCGCCTCGCCCATCAGCAGCGAGAAGATTTCGTCGCTCTCCACCGCGTCCTCCACCCGCACCTGGAGCAGCGTGCGCGTGGCGGGGTTCATCGTCGTGTCCCAGAGCTGCTCCGGGTTCATCTCGCCCAGCCCCTTGTAGCGCTGCAGGCCCAGGCCGCGCTGCGCGTCCTTGCGGACGGCGGCGAGCACCTCCTGCACCGAGAAGACGGTGATTTCCCCCGCCTCCACGCGAACCTTGTACGGCGCCTTGCCCAGCGCCACGAAGGCGTCGCGCAGCGTCGTCAGCTCCACGTACTCCGGCGACGACAGGAAGGCGTGGTCGAGCACCGTCTCCCGCATGGCGCCGTTCACGTCGGTGTGGAACACCAGCTTCTTGGTGTGGTGCTCGGGGTCCTGCACCAGCTCGTGGCGCACGCGGCCCAGCACGTCCGGCATGCGGCGCTCGAAGGTGTCGTAGGCGGCCTTCACCGCCGCCTCCAGGGCGGCCTCGTCCGCCAGCGTGTCCGCCGACAGCCGCGCGCCCTGCACCAGCGCGTCCACCACCCGCGCGTCCCGGCGCTTGGCCTGCTTCTCCAGGCGCTCCTCGTACGTAATCACCTTCTCCAGCAGCGCCTTCAGCTCCGCGCCGCCCAGCTCGCCGTCGGGCGTGAGCACGCGCGCGTGCTCGGAGGCGCTCTTGAGCAGGTACTCGTTGAGCGCGTGCTCGTCCTTGACGTACTGGTCCTTCTTGTTGCGCGTGACTTTGTAGAGCGGCGGCTGCGCGATGTAGAGGTAGCCCTTCTGCAAGAGCTCCGGCATCTGCCGGAAGAAGAAGGTCAGCAGCAGCGTGCGGATGTGGCTGCCGTCCACGTCTGCGTCCGTCATCAGGATGATGCGGTGGTAGCGCGCCTTCTCCGGGTCGTAGTCCTCCGCGCCGATGCCCGTGCCCAGGGCCGTGATGAGCGTCACGATTTCGGCGCTGGTGAGCATCTTCTCGAAGCGGGCCTTCTCCACGTTGAGGATCTTCCCGCGCAGCGGAAGGATGGCCTGGTTGCGCCGGTCGCGGCCCTGCTTCGCGGAGCCACCTGCGGAGTCACCCTCGACGATGTAGAGCTCGCTCTCGTTCGGGTCGCGGCTCTGGCAGTCCGCCAGCTTTCCGGGGAGCCCGCCGCCGTCCAGCACGCCCTTGCGGCGCACCGTCTCACGCGCCTTGCGCGCGGCCAGACGCGCCCGGCAGGCGTCGCCAATCTTCGCCACGACCTTCTTGGCGACCATGGGCGTCTCTTCCAGGAAGGAGCCGAGCTGGTCGTTCACCATCTGCTCGACCAGGCCCTTCACCTCGCTGTTGCCCAGCTTCGTCTTCGTCTGCCCCTCGAACTGGGGGTTGGTCAGCTTGACGGAGATGACGGCGGACAGGCCTTCGCGCGCGTCCTCGCCGGTGGGCGTCTCCTTGAGGTCCTTCCAGAGGCTGCCCTTCTCCGCGTAGCTGTTGAGCGTGCGCGTCAGGGCCGCCTTGAAGCCGGACAGGTGGCTGCCACCCTCGTGGGTGTTGATGTTGTTCGCGAAGGTGTAGATGCGCTCGTCGTAGCCGTCATTCCACTGCATCGCGATGTCGAGCGTGACGCCCTCGCGCTCCGTGCTGAAGGCGATGGGCTTGTCGTGGAGCGTCTGCTTCGACTTGTTGAGGTACTCCACGAACGAGGAGATGCCGCCGTCGAACTTGAAGTCGTGCTCCTTGTTCGTGCGCTCGTCGCGGATGGTGATGTGCAGGCCCGCGTTGAGGAAGGCCAGCTCGCGCAGACGCTGGCTGAGCGTCTCGAAGTTGAACTCCACCATCTCCATCACCGTGGAGTCCGGCTTGAAGGCGATGTACGTGCCGCGCTTGTCGGTGGTGCCCACCTCGCGCGGCGGCGAGTCCGGGATGCCCTGCGCGTACGACTGCTCGAAGACGGCGCCGTTGCGCTGGACGCGGACCTTGAACCACTCCGAGAGGAAGTTGACGCAGGTGACGCCCACGCCGTGGAGGCCGCCGGAGACCTTGTACGCGCCGTTGCCGAACTTGCTGCCGGCGTGCAGCTCCGTGAGGACGACCTCCAGGGTGTCCTTGCCGGGGAACTTGGGGTGGGGGCCCACGGGGATGCCGCGGCCGTTGTCCTGCACGCTCAAGGAGCCATCCACGTGGATGACGACCTCGATGTCCGTGCAGTGCCCGGCCAGGGACTCGTCGACCGCGTTGTCGACGACCTCGTACACGAGCTTGTGGAGGCCGTAGGCCACCGTGTCGCCGATGTACATGCCGGGGCGCTTCCGGACCGCTTCGCGGCCCTCGAGCTTGGTAATGCTGTCCGTCCCATACTCCGCGGGCGGCGGAGCAACCGCCGAGCCGGTAGCGGGGGTCTTTTCCATGTGAAGCTGTCCTTGGGAAAAGGAGCCTTGCAACAGGTCCGTGCGTACCACTTCAAGGCACGTCGAACAAGGTTAACGAGGACTCGCAAGGCTGCGTAAACATTCGTGAAATTCGCCTGGCCGCCTGCCTGGGAGGCCGCCCCGGGAAACGGGGTGTTCAGGCGTCGAAACGAGGCGGCGGGAGACGCTCCTCCAGCGCCGCGATCAACTCCTCGAAAACAGCCTTCCGGGCGAAGAGATGCCGGGTGACGAGCACTCGGCCCTCCTCCTTGAGGAACAGGGCGAGCACGCTCCCTTTACGGCCAATCCGGCGCACGTGGTCAATCTGTCCCCAGTGCAGGTCCAGCTCCCGTGGGCTGAAGGGCCGGGCCACGCGCACGCCCCGGGCGTCCACCGTGACGCCCCAGCCGGAGCGCGGCCGGAGCCGGTGGAAGGACACCAGGAAGGTCAACATCAGGCCCGCGGACACACCGGCGCGGGCCATGGACTGGACGCCGCCGTCGGCGCGGGCATCGGCCAGGGCCCAGGCCGTCAGGACGGCCAGCACGCACGCGCCCACGAACAGGGCGATGCGGGTGGCGCGAGGGTCGAAGGCGTAGAAGCGCGGGCTGCTCATGAGTGCGCCGGCACCCTAATCCTCCCAGCGCCCGGGTGCGCGGTTTTGAGCGCCGCGTGTGTTCTCCGCCGGGCGGAGCGGCCCTACGCTCGGACGCACCATGACGCATGCCGAGCTGACCGCGCGCCTGCTGACGAACGTCATCGACTTCAAGCACCTCCAGCGGGAGCGGGGCACGCTGCGCCACCTGGGCCTGCCGGGCGTGGAGGCCTTCTGCGTCCCGGAGCGCCCGGAGCACCTGCGCTTCCAGCAGGTGTACTTCCACGACGCGGGGGCGCTGGCGGTGGCCCTGCCCACCCTGGAGGACTTCTTCCGAGAGTGGGGCATCCCCGACTGGCGCGTGGCGCTGCTGCCCGGCGACACAGCGGGCCGCCGGGTGCTGGAGGGCGCGGGCTTCCGCCCCGACGCGGTCCGGATGGACGCCATGGGGCTGGCGCTGGAGGACGTTCCGGACACCCGGCCGGGCTTCCCCCTGGAGGCCTCCGAGACGCAGGACGACATGGTGGCCATCAACAAGCGCACCTGGAGCGCGCTGGGCGGGCAGCTCGACGTCTGGCTGCGTCCGCCTCGGCTCGAGGTGCACACGCTGGTGGCGAAGGAGGACGGCGTCCCGCTGGCGTGTGGCATGGCCCGGGACGTGGGGGACACCACGGGCATCTACATGGTCGCCACGGTGCCCGAGGCGCGGGGCCGCGGGCTGGCCGCACAGGTGATGCATGGGCTGCATCACCACGCGCGGGCGCGGGGGATGAAGGCCGCGGTGCTCCAGGCCACGCCCGAGGCCAAGCCGCTCTACCAGCGCCTGGGCTACCGGGATTTGGGCGCGTGGGAGAACTGGGGCCGCGCGGAAGGCTGAGCCTCCGAAGCGGCGCGGTTCGCGACCGGCCCGCGCCTGGGCGCAGCAGGCCCCGGGCCGCGCGGATTGGCCGCAGGGCCCGGCGGTTCAACACCAGCCGCGCTGGAGCAGCGTACCCGCGGGGCCCCCTGACTCAGCGCAGCGCCTCCAGCTCCGACAGCGCGGCGAGCACCTGGGCTGGCTGATGCAACTCCAGCAGCCGGTCCGCGAGGCCGTAGGCGGCCAGCCGCGCCACGTGCGCCAGGCGCACCAGCCGGACGCTGCCGTGGCCCCCATCCAGCGCCGCCACCACCAGCCGCAGGGGCTTGCCGTCCGGGGTGGCCCCCTTCAGGGGCTTGGCCAGCGTCACCAGGGCCGCCGCGGGCGCCATCCCCGGCACGAAGGCATGGGGCACCGCCACCCCCGACCCCACCGCGCACGAGGACTCCTCGCCGCGCTCCCGCAGGCCCTTCACCAGCAGCGCCGCGTCCACGCCGGGCCGTCCCGACGCCAGGCGCTCGGCGACCACGTCCAGCACGTCATCCCAGCCCGAGCAGGACAACTGGAGCACCACCCGCTCCGGCGCCAGGAGCGGCGCCAGCGGAGGCACGGGGGCGTCCGCCCGGGTGCCGCGCACCGGGAACTCCGCGTCCAGGAAGTCTCGCACCCGCGCCAGCTGCGGCCCGGACAGCCGCCGCCGGGCAATCTCCAGGAAGAGCGCCCCGGCGCCCGGCACCTCCTCCAGGTACCCGGCGACGTAGGGGCTCACGCGGTTGGCCACGTCCATCAGCAGCGCGGGCGGAACGTCCAGCTCGCGGGCGATGGCCGACAGGCGCTCGGGCGTGGGCGGCGCGTCCACGCCGTTCTCCACGCGGCTGAGGTAGGCGCTGGACACGCCGATGCGGCGGGCCAAATCCCGCAGGGACAGGCCCGCGTCCACGCGCAACAACCGGAGGGTGGCTCCCAGGTGCATCAGCTCCTCGCCGGCAGCGCTCGGGCCGCGTGGGGGCCGCTGTTCGCGGCCTCGGGGGTGGACTCCGCCGCCGAGGCGGGCGTTGGGTCGCATACCACCAGGAGCGACCCGGGGGCATCCCGGACGATGCGCTCGCGATGCAGGCCGAAGGCCTTGTCCTCGAGTCCCCACTGTGCACCCACGCCGACGATGACCAGGTCGTAGCCATGGCGCGCCTCGTCGAGCGCGGCCTCGTCGGGCGCGTCGCTGCGCACCACCTTCAGCACCACGCCGCCATCCGTCGCGGGGAACAGCTCCTCCACCTGCGCCCGGGCCCCGCCGTGGCTGCCCAGGTCCGCGGTGACGTGAAGCACCGTCACCTCGGCGCCGGACTGCTTCATCAACCGCCGCGCCAGCGCCAGGGCCGCGCGGTCATGCTTGCTGCCGATGAAGGGCACCAGCACGCGCCGGATGTCGGCCAGCCCCCGGTCCACCAGCACCGCCACCGGGCCACGGGCCTCCTGCATCACCTCGTGCACCGTGCCGCCCAGCACCGTCTGGCTGAAGAGCGGCTTGTGCCAGCCCAGCAGCACCAGGTCCGCGCGCCGGGCCTTGGCCGTGCGACAGATGTCCTGCGCGGGCTCGCCGGAGACGAACGACAGCGGCCGCACGGAGAGCCCCAGGCTTTCGGCCCGCCACAACAGCGGCGTCAGCGCGCTGTCCTCCTCCGGGTCCCGCTGCTGCTCGGGCCGCAGCGACGCGCGCTCTGGCGACACCAGGTGCAAGGCGTGCAACTGCGCGCCCTCCTCCGAGCCCGTCAGCGAGCGCGCCAGCGTGGCCATGCCCGGCCCCGCCTGCCCGTGGGAGACGCACATCAACACGCTGTAGGGCGCGGCCCCCGGCTCGGACGGCATCGGCACCACGACGCGGTCCCTCGCCAGCTCCTCCGTCGGGTAGATCCACCGCAGCACCGGCGTGGTCATGAACGTCGTCACCAGCGCCATCAGCACCATCATGGTGAAGAGCTGCGGCGAGATGACGCCCAGGTCCAGGCCAATGTTGAGCACGATGAGCTCCATCAACCCGCGCGTGTTCATCAGGATGCCGATGGCGCTCGCCTCGCGCCACCGCAGGCCCGTCATCCGCGCCGCCACCGCGCTGCCGCCGAACTTCCCCACGCAGGCCAGCACGATGATGACACCGCACGTCACCCAGTCCTCCGCGGTGTTCAGCAGGCCAATCTGCGTGCGCAGGCCGCTGAAGGCGAAGAAGACGGGCAGCAGCAACACCACCGCCACGTCCTCCAGGCGCTCCGCCAGGGACTCCGCCAGCCGGCCCTCCTTTGGAATCACCGCGCCGAAGAGGAAGGCGCCGAAGAGGGCGTGGATGCCGATGAGCTCCGTGATGCCCGCGGACGCCAGCAGCATCACCAGCGTGACGGCCACCACGTTCTGGGTGAGCCCCTCCCGGCTGGCCACGCGCGCGCCCAGCCGGGCCAGGAAGGGCTTCACCACCATCAGCATGAAGACGATGTAGGCCAGCGCCATCACCGTGGTGAGCGCCGCCTGCGCCAGGCTCGACGCGCGCACGATGGAGACCACGAAGGCCAGCAGGCACCACGCGGTGACGTCATCCACCGCCGCGCAGGCGATGGCCACCGTCCCCACCTTCGACTGAAGCAGCCCGCGCTCGGTCAGGATGCGCGCGAGCACCGGGAACGCGGTGATGCTCATCGCCACGCCCATGAAGAGCACGAACGAGGAGAACGGCACCTCGGGCGACGACAGGCTCTTGTAGAGCCACAGCGCGCCCGCGCCCGCGCCCAGCGCGAAGGGGACGACGATGCTGGAGTGGCTGATGGCCACCGACGTGTGCCCGCGCCCCTTGAGCAGCTTGGGGTCCAGCTCCAGGCCGATGAGGAACATGAACAGCACCAGGCCCACCTGGCTGAGCATCGTCAGCACGGGCATGGACGCGGCGGGGAACAGCCCGTTCATCACGTCCGGCGCCAGCCAGCCCAGCAGCGACGGCCCCAGGACGATGCCCGCCACCACCTCCGCGATGACCAGCGGTTGCCCCAACCACCGCGCGCCACGGCCGATGAGCCGCGACAAGCCGATGATGACGATGAGCTGCAGAATCAGCAGCGCGAGCGCGTTGGTGTGCATCCGGCCCTCCACGTAAAGTGTTAAGCTGGCACTTACCAACCTGATCCACATGCGTCAACGGAGGGCGACGCGCGGCGTCTCCGGGCACACGTCTGCCTGCTTCACGCCGTCAGGTGCTTGCCGACCGCGTCCAGCAGGGTCTCCACGTCCACGGGCTTGCGCAGGTGGCCGCACGCGCCAATCTCCTCCGCGACCTGACGCGCGTTGGCGGACGCGGAGAACACGAGCACGGGGATGTCGCGCCAAGCGGGGACCTGCCGCATGGCCCGCGCGAAACCGCCGCCGTCCAGGATGGGCATCATCATGTCCAGGAGGACGAGCCCGGGCAGCTCGGCCGCGGCGCCCAGCACCTCCAGGGCGTGCTTGCCGTTGCTCGCGCCCAGGACCGTGTACCCCGCGTCACGAAGCACCTCCTCCAGGGCTTCACGAAGGTCCGCGTCGTCATCCACCACCAGCAACGGCCGGCTCACTCACGCCTCTCCTTTTCTTCGCCAACGGCCACCCGGGACGCATCGAGGCGCGGACCGCGCGACGTACGGCTCAGGCCCTGTCCTCGGATGCCTCCGAGCTTATCGCCCGTCCAGCCCGTGCGAAGCAGTGCTTCGCACGGTCGCCAGGCCCAGGTCCCGCCATGCGCGAACGGTCCCCCTGACACCGGACACAGTAACGGGGATGCGCCCGTCTCCAGGTGACGAAGCGCACGCGCCACGACTTCGAGCGATGGCTGGTGAACGTCCCCGCGGTGTCGCACCGATTATCCAGGTCCGCACGCGGCCCATGGACCCGAAAACGACGCACGGTGGACATCGAGCCCGAGGCGGCTGCCGCCTCGAGGGCTCGGGGACCTCACATCACTTCCAGGAAAGCTCGTACTCGCTGTCGAGCAGGCCGACTTGCCGCCCGTGGACCCGGACCTCGCGCGCCCCCACGGCCTCCAGCACGCCGTGCAACACACCCTCGTGGTAGGCGGCCGGCATGAAGTCGCGGCGCATGATGAAGCGGGCGCTCGTCTCCCCCGTCCACACCGGGTAGCGCTCGCCGTACGTCACCGCGGCCAGGTAGGCCTCGCCCAGTGACTCCAGCAGGTGGCGCGGCTTGCCATTGGCGGTGCGCATCAGCTCGCGGCCGAACATGGACGCCACGAAGTCCACCGTGGCCTGCGTGCCCATGCGGCGCAGCACGCCTTCGAAGCCGTCCAGCTGCGGCGCCAACAGGCGGGCCGCCGTGGACGACATCCGGAGGTAACGGGAGATGGGGTACAGGTGCAGGAGGTTGATCTCCCACATGCCCGCCACGCCCTTGCAGCGGGCCACGGCGCCCTCGCCGCCCAGGAAACCCACGACGTCCAGCGTGCCCTGGAAGAACATGCCCCGGGCCATGTCGTCGTCCGTGGCCGCCAGCCGGCGCAGTTCCAGCTCCCAGGCCGCGCCGCCACCCGAGCTCGATTCATAACCCGCGTACATGTTCGTCTCCCCGAGGGGACCCAACAGGGCACCCGGGGAACACGCCGCCACCCAACTTCGCGGATGCTTCCGGGCTCCCTGGATTCCCCCCACTTCCGGGAAGCCAACAGTCGCATATTTTTACGATACTGTCGAACCAAACTCGTTTCGCCCCGGGGGCCGAGAGAAGCATCCACCAGCCAACGTAATCCGAGGGAAAAGCCCCTTTGCCAGCTCACCCCGCAAGCAGGGAGGCCTGCGCGGCGGCGACCCCCGCACCGGGCTCGGCCCGGTGGCCCGCGGCACTCAGGGCGCGCTCCAGCGCCCCCACGGTGGATAGGACATCCGCGGGGCCCACGCGGTTCATGTGGCCCACGCGGAAGTAGCGCGTCTTCAGGTCCGGGTGGAGGCCACCGGCCACCACGACGCCCTGCCCCTTCACGCCGCCCACCAGCGCCGCGTCCACACCCTCTGGGTAGTACACGGCGCTCAAGGTGTTGGCGGCCACGGCCTCGGACGTGGGGAGCAGCCGCAGGCCCAGCGCCCTCCACCCCGCCCGGAAGGCCCGCGCCATGCGCTGGTGCCGGGCGAAGCGCGCCTCCATGCCCTCGGCCAGAATCTGCCCCAGGCTCACGTCCAGCGCGGCCACCAGGTTCACCGGCGGCGTGGCGAAGTAGGCCGGCTTGCCCGCCTCGTACGCCTCCATGATGGGCAGCCACTCCGCGAAGTCCGCGTACACGCTGGCCACCGGCGTGCGCCGCTTGCGCCACGCCTCCATGGCCCGAGGGCCCACGGTGAGCAGCGCCAGCCCGGGCGGCACGCCCACGGCCTTCTGGCTGGCGGTGAGGTACACGTCCGCCTCCCACGCGTCCTGGCGGAAGGTCTCCGCCGCGGTGGCGCACACGCCGTCCACCACCGACAGCGCGCCGTGCTTTCGCGCCGCGCGCACCAGCGCCTCCGCCGGCGCGAGCACGCCCGTGGACGTGTCCACGTGCGTCACCGACAGCAGCTTGAAGCCGCCCTTCGACAGGTGCGTCTCCACCTCGTCGAGGGACGGCACGTCGCCCGGCGGCGCGCGCACGTGCGTCACCTTCGCGCCGTGACGCTCGAGAATCTTCGCCATCCGGTCGCTGAAATAGCCGGTGTTCACCACCAGCGCCGCGTCGCCGGGCTCCACCAGGTTGGCCACCGCCAGCTCCATGGCCAGCGTGCCGGAGCCGGAGACGACGAAGGGCTGCGCGGAGGGCGCCAGGCAGACCTCGCGGAGCCGCTTCAGCGCCCGGCCGAAGACGGCGATGAAGGCCGGGTCCGTGTGACTGAGCGTGGGCGCGCCGAGCGCCTGGAGCACCTCCGGCTCGAACTCCACCGGACCGGGAATCATCAGCAAGTCTCTCACGGCGTCACCGCTCCTCTCGCACACGTCCGCCGTGGACGAAGATGCCCACGGCCCAGGTTCGACTGTGGCGGCCCCCGGCCGCCCTGTCCACGCGCATGTGCCGCCGGGGGGCGTGGTCCCCTGGGTCGCTGTTCGGAAATGTCGGGGGTTTCACGCCGCGAATGTCCCGACATTTCCGAACAGCGCGCTGCTGGAGACGCCCCGGCCTACAGGCGGACGAGCAACTCCCGGAGAATCGCGAAGCCCTGGCGGAAGTCCTCCAGCCGGGCCTGCTCGTTGGGGGCGTGGTAGTACTGCATGTCCCCGAAGCCGGTGATCTGCACGTCGCAGCCCTGGCGTTGCAGGTCCCTCACCAGCGGCAGCGAGCCGGTGAGCGAGAAGGGCGTGGCGGCCACCCCGCGCACCACCTGCATCGCCTCCTTCAGCGCGCGCAGGCCGTCCGAGTCCAGCCGGCAGGCGATGCCCTCCGTGCCCTCTCCCTGGAAGCGGAACGCGAGCGTGCCGCGCTTGCCGCCCGCCGTGCGCGCGCGGGGGAAGTGGGCCGGGGCCTCGCCGCGCTCCAGCCGCGCGTCCAGCTCCCGCATGAAGGCCGCCACCTCCTGCTGCACCTTGGCCAGGTCGTAGAAAGGCGTGAGCCGGATGTCGCCGCGGATGACGACGTCGGCGGGGACCTTCGTCTCCTTGGTGTTGGGCGCCTCCACCACGGTGGCCTTGAGGCTGGAGGACGACAGGAAGCCCCAGCGCTTCTCGTCCTCCGTGGGCGGGAAGCGCTCGTGGAAGAAGCGGGCCAGCTCCAGCGACGCGGCCATGCCCAGCTCCAGCGCGTTGACGCAGTTCTGCGGCATGCCGGAGTGGCCGCCCACGCCCGTCACCTTCAGCTCCCACAGCGTGACGCCGGCGGTGCCCAGCGTGGGGCCGAAGTTGGCGCTGTCGAGCCAGTACACCGGCTGCTTGTCCAGCGGCTTCAACTGGCCCTGCTCCGCCACGTAGTTGAGGCCCAGGCCCGGCAGCTCGGACGACTCCTCGTTGGAGATGAGCACCACCTTCAGCGTGCGGCTGGGGCGCACCTTGCGCTCGGCCAGCTGGGCGAGCAGGTCCGTCAGCACCGCGACGTGCCCCAGACAGTCGGTGACGCCGCGGCCGTAGAGCACGCCGTCCGGGCCCTCCCACAGCGTGAAGGGGTCACGCTCCCAGCCCTCCGCCTTCTGGTCCGCGGGGACGACGTCGAAGTGCGCGCCGACGAAGCCGATGGCGCCCTCGCCCTCCCCCGGAATGGTGAGCACCAGACAGGGGCGCGCTTGCTGCCCGGGCCCCGCGATGGACTCCGCCTGGATGAAGCCGCTCTCGATGTGCGGCGCCAGCGCGTCCAGCACCACCTGCGCGGCCAGGCGCTCTTCGGGCACCAGCCCCGCGCCGGGGTTGTTCTGCAGCTTCGGAGTCAGGGCGATGAGCTTCCGGAGCACATCGAGGAAGCGGTCCTCACGCAGGGCAAGTGCTTTCATGGGCGGGGATTGGAGCCCATGCCCCCGGGAGAAGTCACCGGAAAGAATGGCGAACCTCACCGTGTCACGGGGGCCGAGGCCCCGCGGGCCCCCGAGCGACCGGTGCCCGACACATCCGAGTCACGGGACACCCCGCGCCGATGAGCCCCCCTGGTGCGGCCCGACGAGCAGCCCCATCGTGTCCCCACCATGTCCCAGTCAGGTCCATCGAAGCCGCCTCGCGTGCTGTTCATCCGGGACTGGGCGCCGGCGCCCACCGGGCCGCGCCCCCAGCAGACCGACCCGGTGACTACGATGAAGGTGGGCGAGGAGTCCGACAGCGGCGACGAGCTCCAGCGCTGACGGCACGGAGGGCCCGTGACACGCACAGGCACGGTGGTGCTGGTGGGCTCGCGCGAGGACGCCCATGTCCAGGAGGTGGCGCGCGGGCTCCACGCCGAGGACGTGGACACCGTGGCGCTGGACACGCTCGCGTTCCCCGAGGCGACGCGGCTGTCGCTCACGGAGGACCTGACCGGCGTCGTGGTGGACGGGCGCGAGGTGGGACGGCCCGCCGCCGTGTACGTGCGCGGTCTGCATGCGCATCCGCTGGCGGCGATGGTGGAGGGGCGGGACGCCATGGACGCGGACTGGCGCACGACGCTCACCGCGTTTCGCGAGAAGAGCGCGCTGTTGCTCGGCCTGCTGGGGCGTTGGGAGCGCCTGGGCGTCCCGCTCTACAACCCACCCTCCGCCGATTGGGGGATGCACAAACCCGCGCAGCTCGCGGCGCTCCGGGCCGCGGGGCTGCCCGTGCCCCGGACGCTGTGGACGAACGACGCGGAGGCCGTGCGCCGCTTCGCGCGGAGCGGACGGGTGGCCTACAAGCCCATCGCGGGGGGCGCGGCGACGCAGGAGCTGCGCGAGGACGACCTCACGGACGAGCGCCTCGCCGCGCTGGCCGCCGCGCCCGTCACCTTCCAGGAGCTGCTGCCGGGCGAGGACCTCCGCGTGTACGTGCTGGACGGCGCCGTCATCGCGAGCCTGCGCATCGTCTCGGCGGCGCTGGACTTCCGGCAGCACGAGGCGCGCATCGAGCCGGTGACCTTGGAGCCAGAGGTGGCGCGCGCCTGTGTGAAGGCGTGTGACGTGCTCGGCTTGCGGTGGACGGGGCTGGACCTGAAGCGGGATGGAGACGGCGTGCTCCGGTTCCTGGAGCTGAATGGCTCGGCGATGTTCCTGGGCTTCGACGCGCGCGGTGGCTCGGACGTGGCGGGACACCTGACGCGCGCGCTGGTCCGGCACGCGCGCGGCGGGTGACTCAGCGGCGCCGGCCGAGGAACTGCGGGTCCTTCCAATCCCAGAGCCGCTCCGGGTGCTCGTCCACGTCGAGCGGGAGGCTGTTCCAGCGGTACACGGCGCGCGAGCTGGCGCCGTGGACATGGATGACCAGGCTCAGCACCGCCAGGGCCGCGAAGGTGGCCGTGAGTCCGCGCCGGGCTTCGGGGCCACGCCATTGCAGCGCGCGGACCACGGGCACGAGGAAGAACACGAGGAAGGGCACCATGTCCGAGAAGAAGCGCGGACCATACGAGTGCCCCGCCCACCAATGCGGGAAGGTGGAGATGGCGACCCAGTGCAGCACCACCACGGCGAGCAGGACGGCGTGCAGCCGGGTGAAGGCACGGGCGCGGAAGTCCAGCCACAGCCCCCAGGCGCACAGGAGCAGCACGGGGGTGAAGACGAGCAGCCCACGCGCGGGGGACACGAGGTTTCCGGCCAGGGCCTCGGCCACGCGGGACGCGGACAGCTCCAGCCGCTGCGGTTCGTAGTACGGCGCGAGCACGGAGCCGTAGTGAACGAGGTTCACCGTCACCCACGGAATCGCCACCACGAGCGCGCCCGCGAAGAACCGCCATGCGTGGCGTGGGTAGGTCCACAGCACGTAGAGCGACAGCAGCAGCACGGAGACGCTGTTGGTGGGCCGCATGACGTAGGCGAGCGCGAGGAGCAGCCCCGCCCCCGCCACGTTCCGTGGGGCCTCGCGTGCAAGCACGAGACACAGCAGCACGCCGGTGAGGCACAGCAGCGACGGGCCGTGTTGCCACAGCGCGCGGCTGGCGGTGGAGAGCAGCGGCGTGCAGAAGACGAAGACGGCGGCCAGCAGGAGCGCGCGGCGGCGCGACAGGCGCAGCGCGGTGCCGAGCCCATACATGACGACGCCCGCGAGCGCCGTCAGCACGGAGGCGAAGAGGCGCTGGGGGCCGTTCCACGCATCCAGGTCCACGCGGCCCGTGGCGTCGTAGATGTGGCGCCAGTGCGCCAGGGGCCGGGCCAGGGTGGGATGGAGATTGCCCACGGGCGTGGCGAGGCGGACGAAGCCATCCACCAGCACCACCATGGGCACCGCGGCCAGCGAGGGGCCCAGGGGGAAGTAGTTGTAGAGGTGGCCGTCGCGCTCGTAGAGGCCGTGCCGATAGGACTCGAAGCTCGGCGTGTACTCGTCCAGGTCGATGTTCCCCTCACGCAGCAATGACAGCGTGGTGGGGAGCGTCAGCTTCGAGTCGAAGGGCGTGTAGACCGGGAACGCCGCCAGCGCCGCGAAGAAGCCGAAGAAGAGCAGCGCCCGCCCGGCCCACATCCGAGACGTGGCACGCGCGGGCACGGAGGCAACGGGAGAGGAGACGGCGGATGGGCTCATCGCGGTAGAGGGCGCCGTCTTAATGGCTCAGGCCCACGAAAGCCAGGAGCCCCCGTAAAGGCTGGCACCCGGGGCCGCCCCAGCGTGTCTGAATAGACTGCCAGGCCCCGGTCTGGACTTTTACCAGCCCCACCAGCGACAGGAGCGACCATGAGCAGCAGACAGGCAGCGCTCACCTGCATGCTCGCACTCGTGCTCGTGGCATGCGCACACGCGCCCATGCCTCAACAGGACTGGGAGCACGCGCCTCACGGCGACGGCGAGTCCTGCACCGGACCTGACCGGTGCGTCACCTGGGTCTGCGACGGCGACACGCGGTGTGGCCTCTACCTTTGTGAAGATGCCGGACGGCTGATTGCGCGGGGTAGCGGCACCATCGCGCCTCCCGCGGCGCCCGGCTCAGGCCCGCAGCGGCGGTGGGGCAACGTCCAGAAGCTCCCTGGCGGAGAGGGCCCCGTCTTCGTCTTCGACTGGCACAACACTCCGCAACCAGAACACCGGACGCCCAACCTGCCGTCCGGCCCGGACTGGGTACGTCATCACCTCTTCCCTCAAGCGGAGCATCTCGCGAAGTGGTTCGCGCGAAGCCCCCGGAAGCTGAATGTGCACGATTTCACGCTGGTCATGGCGCGCGACGCGCATCAACGAATTCACAGCGGTTCCCGGGGAGGCGCCTGGAACCAGGAGTGGACCGATTTCGCTCGCAGGTATCCCGGCGCCTCTCAGCAACAAGTCTGGGAGCACCTGGCGAAGCTGGTTCAGAAGTACGACCTCATCGGCCCTATCGTCCCCTACTACTATCTGCGCTGATGGGACGGAGACGCGGAACATGAGGTTCTTCGAGGTCCTCGAGGACGAAGACACCCGGCACACGGGCCGCATCGACGGCGTGAGTCCTTGGTGCATCCCGAGCATCGACTGCGACCTCTGCGGCGGATATGGCGGGCTCGGAGAGTCCTATCCCACCGTGGACCTCTCGCGCTTCGCGCAGCGGGCGCTGCTCGAAGAACCGCTGAACCTCCAGGCCTTGTCACTGGAGAACTATCTCAGTCTGTGCCAGGCGCTGAGGCCTCTGCTTCCCCAGGGCGCCCCCATGGAGCCGGGCACTCAGCTGGGCCCTGTCGTTGGAAAAGCCAAGGGGCGCTTCGGGAACTTCTACTTCCAGGCCCCTTGGGCCCCTTGGGTGCGCGCCTCCGCGCTGGAGCAACTTCAAGCGGCGGGCGTGAAAGGCCTTCGCGGCGCGCCCGGCAAACTGGGCTACCGCGGGCAACCCGCGCCTCCATTGCACTGCCTGGAACTTCACGTGAGCGGCGTGCTCCATCCCACCAGTCACGCCGCGGACTGGCAGGAGCCCTGCCCCCGCTGCGGCAGCCACAGGAACGGCTACCCTTCCGAGTCCGCCATCCTGGACGAGCAGACGCTACCTGAAGACGCCGACCTCTTCCGCCTCAGTGACTTCAAGACGGTCATCGTGGCGAATGAGCGGTTTGTCACCGCCGTCGAACAGCTGCGACTCGGAGACATCTCCTTCCGGGAGCTCCGAGTCCACCCACGTCAGGGCTGAGTCGGCGTCTCCCCGGCAGGCGCAGCCGAGGGCGCCTCGGTCCGCGGCTCCACGCGCTCGACCTTCCCCACCTGGTCCAAATCCTCCCGGTTGCTCAAGGAGAAGCGCACCAGCGCGCGGAGGATGCGATTGCGCTTCACGTTGCCAATCACCTCGCGCAAGTCCTCGTACACCGTCGGGTCGCTGATGAGCGCGCCCACCGTGCCGTCGCCCTTGGCCACCGTGGATGTAATCTGCTTCAGGTCCGCCGCTGCGCTGCCCAGGTCCGAGAACATGCCGCTCGCGTCGCCGTACACCAACTGGTGCACCGCCCCGTTGGGGCTCTTCTTCGCGTCCTCGATGAGCCCCGCGAGCTGCCCGGCCGCCGCGCCCAGCTCGGTCAGCGCCTTCGCCCCGTCCTGGCCATAGATGAGCGCGTGCGCCGAGCCGTCGCCCGTGCGCACCTCGCGCAGAATCCCCTCCAGCTCGCCCACCGCGCCATCCACCCGCGCCGCGGCCTGGGAGGCATTCGCCAGCAGGCCCCGGACCTCGCGCCCGGCCTGCTTGTCGTAGATGAGCGTGTGCAGCACGCCCTCGCCCTTCTCCACCTCTTCCAGCAGCGCCCGCAGCGCCGCCACGCCGCGCGTGACGTCCTCTGCCATCTCCGGGTTGGAGTACGTCTCCACCGCGGCCCGCAGCGACTTGCTGATGGCCACCGAGTTCTCCATCACCTGCGAGGCGCCATTGAGCAGCGCGGACAAGTCCCCGCTCGTGGACGACTTGAGCACCCCGCCCGGCTCCACCAGCGGAGACGTGGGATTGCCCAGGGAGATGTCCACCGCCTTGTCGCCCAGCACGCCCATGCTGGACAGCTGCGCCACCGAGTCCTGCCGCACGCGGTCCGTGTAGCGCGAGGCCACCTGGAACTGGACCTCCAGCCGCGGGTCCTTCGGGTCCGGAGAGAAGACGATGCCCGTCACCCGGCCCACGTTGAGACCACCGAGCCAGACGGGCGACTCGTCGCTGAGGCCCTGCACGTTGGCGAAGTACGCGCGGTACGTCGTCTTGCTCTCGAACAGCCGCGACTGCTGGCCAATGACCATCACCACCACGCTGGCGACGGCCAGGCCGATGGCGACGAAGAGCCCCGCGCGAAACGCCAGGCGGCGCTCGGTTCCAGCGGGAGAGAACAAGCTCATGGCGTGCCTCCGGGATACAGCTCCACGCGGCGCGCGTCGAGGAAGGCCCGCACCTCCGGGACGGTGGAGTGGAGCATCTCCCGCGGAGTCCCCACCTGCACGATTCTCCGATTGGCCAACATCGCGATGCGGTCTCCCACGGTGAACGCGCTCACCATGTCGTGGGTCACGACGATGGAGGTACAGCCGAGCCGGGTCTTCATCGAGTTGATCAACACGTTGATGGACTGCGTGGTGACGGGGTCCAGGCCCGTGGTGGGCTCATCCCAGAGGATGACCTCCGGCTCCGTGGCGATGGCCCGCGCCAGCCCCACGCGCTTGCGCATGCCGCCCGACAAGTCGGAGGGCATCAGCCGCTCCGTGTTGGGCAGGTCCACCAGCGCCAGCTTCTCCGCCACGCGGGCGCGGACCTCGTCCGCCGGCATGTCCGGGAAGTGCTCGCGCAGCGGGTACGCCACGTTCTCCCCTACGTTCAGCGAGTCGAAGAGCGCCGCGCCCTGGAACACCATGGCCACGTGCCGGCGCACCGGCATGAACTGCTCCTCCGTGAAGCGCGTCAGGTCGTGCCCCTGGAAGAGGATGCGCCCGGTGTCCGGCGTCAGCAGGCCGATGAGGCACTTGAGCAGCACGCTCTTGCCCGTGCCCGAGCCGCCCATCACCACCAGCGTCTCACCGGCGCGCACGTCCAAATCCATGTCGTCGTAGACGCGCTTGGCGCCGAACGCCTTCGTCAGGTGCTCGAAATAGATGAGCTGCTCACCCGGGCGGGGCCGGAGGAACTCGAAGTCGGAGGAGGACGGACGGGAAGCGCTCATGACGCGTCACAGGCTCAGCGTGAGCTGGGTGATGAAGAAGTCCGCCAGACACACGGAGACGGAGGTGGTGGCCACCGTCTGCGTGGTGGCGCGGCCCACGCCCTCCGTGCCGCCCTCCACCGTGAGGCCCCGGAAGCAGCCCACCAGGCCGATGATGAGCCCGAACACCGCGCCCTTGAACACGCCCGAGGCGAAGTCCGGCATCAGCACCGCGTCCAGCGCGCCCTGGAAGAAGAGGTTCAACGTGATGGCGTACTGGAAGTTCACCACCAGCGCGCCCGCCACCAGCCCCACCACGTCCGCGAAGACGGTGAGCACCGGCAGCACGATGAGGCACGCCAGCACCCGGGGCACCACCAGCTTGCGCAGCGGGTCCGCGCCCAGCGCGCGGATGGCGTCCACCTGCTCCGTCACCGTCATGGCGCCCAGCTCCGCGGCGATGCCACTGCCGATGCGCGCGCCCACGGTGAGCGCGGTGAGCACCGGCGCCAGCTCGCGGAACAGCGTGAGGATGACCACGCGCCCCACGGTGTACTGCACGCCGAAGCGCGACAGGAAGTAGCCGAACTGCAGCGAGATGACGAGCCCCGCGAACATCGCGGTGAGCAGGGCGATGGGCAGCGAGCGCACGCCCAGCGACTCGGTGTGGTACACGAGCCCGCGCCAGTCATAGGGCGGACGCACCGCGCGGCTGAACACCTGCCCCGTCATGCGGGACAACGCGCCCAGCGACTCCAGCCGCTCCTTCGCGCGGTCCATCAAGCTCGGGTGCGCGTGGGCGGCCACCGCGTCCAGCTCCGGCTGCCGTGTGGTCATCCCCGGTGCTCCATCTCGAAGCCCGACAGCACCCCGTCGAAGTCCGCCATGCGCGCGTCCGCGGCGGCGCCGGGCGGCGCCACGTAGGTGAAGTCGAACACGCAGGTGTCCTTCTTCAGCACCACCAGCTCCAACTGCACGGGCACGCCGTCCATCTTCGCCAGGTAGCGGCTGCGCAGCGCCTCGCGCCCGTCCATGGGGAAGGTCCGCGCGGAGACCTCCTGCCGGTCCGTGAAGCCCGCCAGCAGGTGCCGCGTGAGCACCTGGAGCGACGGGTCATCGTGCCCCTTGCACGTCGCGTTGACGGAGATGGCGCGGCCCGTGCCCGCCTCGGCGAAGGCGAGGTCGTTGTCCTCCAGCCACACCCGTTCCCATCGCGCGGGGAGCTCGCCAATGCGGTAGCGCACGGCGGACTTGGTGAGGACGGAATCCTTGAACGTCGTGCGATGGCAGCCCGTCAGGGGCGCGACCGCCAGCAGGCACAGCAACGTCATCCGCAGCATGGCACCGTTCTTCGTGGCTCTCTCCCGGCCCTGCGTCCGAGTCATGCGTCACAAGTCGCCCCCCTGCAAGGAATTCCATGCCGTGCGGTAGGGAGCAAACGTCCACTGTCACACCTCTGAATCGCCTCGCCGCGTCACATTCCCGTCTCAGGGGGCAGCGCCCGTTCGCAGCGGCAGCAACCAGTCTTCGCGGGCGCCCTGCCCCCGGCAGTCCCTGCCGATGACGTGCGCCCCCAACTTTGTCGCGGCACGCCCCGACCACGAACCCCTGGAGGACCCCATGGACGGCGGACTCGCGATTTTCGGCCTTGGCCTCTTCTTGCTGGGAATCGCCAATCTCTACACACGCCACAGCTACTGGCTGGCGATTCCCGTGCTGCTCCTGTCCGTGCTGTCCATGGGCATGGCCTTCAGCGAGTCGAAGCGGCTGCGCGAGGTGGCGCTGGGCATTGGCGCCGTGCTGCTCGTGTTGACCCTCGTCGCCCTGGGCGTGGGCACACCCTGGTGGCTGCCGCTGGCCACCTTCCTCTTCGCGGTGGCGTACGGGACGCTCTGGGCGGAGTTCCGCTTCCCCTTCTTCCAGCACACGACGCCGGAAGAAGCCCACCGTCACTCGGACCGCCGCTTCCACGTCCACTGGCCCTGGCACCGGCGCCGCGTGACGCCGTGACTCAGCTGGCGGGCGGCGCCGCGTCCGCCGCGTGCACCGCCACCTGCCCTCCGTGCACGTCCAGCCACAGCGTGTCGTCCGCCGCCGCGCCGCGCACCAGCGAGCCGTCCGTGGTGGTGAGCACCGTCTGCGCGCCGCTCCGGGCCAGGTAGCCCATGAGGTACGCGTTGCGCTCGGGGTCCAGCTCGCTCGACACGTCGTCCAGCAAGAGCAGCGGCAGGAAGCCCGTGGCGGCCTCCAGGTTCTCGATTTCGGCGATCTTCCAGCCGAGCACCAGGGCGCGCTGCTGCCCCTGGCTCGCATACGCCCGCGCGCTGCGGCCTCCCAGCGTCACCGAGACGTCGTCCGCGTGCGGGCCCACGGACGTGAAGCCGCGCTCCATGTCCCGGCGCAGGCGCCCGGCGAGGCACTCGCGCAGCATGACGGCCAGCGCCGCTTCGTCCGCGTTGGCGAAGTCTCCGTCCAGGTGCGCGGGGCGGTAGCCATACACGGCGGGGTCCACCGTGCGGCCAATGGACGCGAAGGTCGCCTGCGCGCGCGGCGCCAGCTCCGCCATCAACGACCGCCGCCGCGAATAGATGCGCGCGCCCGCCTTCGCCAGCGTCTCGTCGTACGCCTCCAGGTACGCCGCGTCCACCGCGTGCCCTTCGCGCAGCAGGCGGTTGCGGTTCTTCAGCGCGCGCGCGTACTCCCGGCTCTCGCGCAGGAAGGCGGGGTAGCGGTTGAACACCGCCCTGTCCAGGAAGCCGCGCCGCGAGTCCGGCCCGCCCTTCACCACCTCCAGGTCGTCCGGCGTGAAGGCCACCACGGAGACGCCGCCGAAGTAGTCCTCCAGGCTGGAGGCCTTCTTCCCGTCCACGAAGGCCTGGCGCGTGCCGCCGCCCACCTCCACGGAGATTTCGCGCTCGGCGCCCTTGAGGAGGAAGCGGCCCGTCACGCGCGCGCCCTGCGAGCCCCAGCGCACCAGCTCCGACAAGCGCCCCGCGCGCAGCGGCTTGAGCGTGGCGAGGAAGTACAGGGCCTCCAGCAGGTTCGTCTTGCCCTGCCCGTTCTGCCCCACCGCGATGGTGGCGTGGGCGCTGGGCGAAAGCTGGACCTGGGGGAGGTTCCGGAAGTCGTGGACGTGAAGCGCGAGGAGGCGCACGGCCCCCTCCGTATAACCTCTCCGCCCTCCGCCGGGGGACCTATCTCGCGGGCTGGAGCGGCAGCTCCACCTGGAAGGTGGCGCCCTCGCCGGGCTGGCTGACCACCTGGATGGTGCCGCCCAGGGCCTCCACCAGCGTGCGCGTCACGTAGAGGCCCAGCCCCATGCCGCCGTAGTGCCGCTCGGACACGGCCCGCTCGAACTTCTGGAAGATGCGGGCGTGCGCCTCGGGGCTGATGCCAATGCCCCGGTCCTTCACCCACAGCCGGGCCCCCAGCCCGCCGAGCGCCACGTCGATGTGGACAGGCGCCCCCGCGCCGTACTTGAGCGCGTTGGACAGCAGGTTGGAGACCACCTGCTCCAACCGGAGCCGGTCCCACGTCCCCGTGAAGCCCTCCGCTTGCGTGACGTGCAGCTCGCAGCCGGAGCGCGCGGCCTCCAGCTCGAAGCGCGCGGCGACCTCGCGCACGAGCGCGGGCAGGTCCACCGGCTCGTACGCGATGCGCAGCCGCCCGGTGCTGATGCGGGACACGTCGAGCAGGCCGTCGACCAGCTCGGACAGGCGCGTCACCTGCCGGCGCATGGCCTCCACCTCGCGGCCGTGACGCCGCGCGAGCTCGGACTCCGGGTCCGCCAGCACGGCGCGCGCCAGGGACTGGAGCCGCAGCCCCAGCGAGGTCAGCGGCGTCTTGAGCTCGTGACTGGCGACGGAGAGGAACTCGTCGCGGGCGCGCACGGCCTCCTGGAGGTGCTGCTCCACCGTCTTCAGCCGGGTGATGTCCAGGAAGGGAATCACCACCACGGACGGGTGGCCGTGCATGGCGGGCAGCATCTCCGAGGAGATGCTGAGGGAGTACCGCCCCGCGGGCGTGTGCCAGTGGACCTCCACGCCGTCCAGCCGCTCGCCCCGGGCCGCGCGCTTGGAGGGGATGTCCTCCACGCTCAAGCGCTGGCCCGCCATGTCCGTCACGTGGAAGTGCTCGGCGTAGGCGGCGCGGGGCACGTCCTTGGGGATGTTCCCGCCGTAGAGCCGGTCCGCCGCGGCGTTGGAGAAGTTGAGGTCGCCCGAGCCCGGGTCGGCCATCACCACCGGCATGGGCATCAGGTCCAGCACGGCCTCCAGCCACTTCTGCTGGTTCTCCACCGCCTGCCGCGCGAGCACCTGCTCGGTGACGTCGAAGGCGAACGACACAAGGCCGTCCACCTGGTCCCGCTCGTCGCGCAGGGGCTCGAAGATGATGTTCCAGAACTTCGTCTCGACGCGCCCGTGGCCCTCGTAGTCGATGGTGACGGGGTACTCCTGCACGACGGCGCGCTCGCCCGTCTCCAGCACGCCCCGGTGCAGGCTCAGGAGCTCGGGGGACAGGTCTGGTATCGCCTCTTCCTGGGTGCGCCCGGTCAGCTCACGGCCGCCCATGAGCTTCTGGAGGAGCGGGTTGGCGAACTCGTAGCGGAGCTCGTAGCCACGCAGCACGTTGATGGCCACCGGGGCCTGCGTGAAGACCTGAAGCAGGTTGCGGCGCTCCGCCTGCGCCGCTTCCCGGGCTGACAGCTCCGCCGTCATGTCCTTGTAGGCCACGGCGATGTGGGTGACACCGCCGCTGGAGGACACCAGCGGGAAGCCGGTGCAGGAGATGGCGATGCGCCGGGCCTCCGCGGGCGCGCGCACGTGCTCCAGCTCCTTCACGTCGTACCAGAAGACGGGCGTCTGGACGCGCTCGCCCGACACGGCGCGCATGAGCAACTGGGTGTACCCCAGCTTCACCAGCAGCTCGTCGCGAAAGAGGCTGTACTCGGGGGGCGGCCCCACGCCGAACATCTGGAGGAAGGCGGGGTTGGTGAGCAGGCAGTGCCCGTCCGCCGTGAAGATGGCGTAGGGGACGGGGGAGTGGGTGAACAGGCTTTCGAGCAGCGCGAGCGAATCCGGCACCGAGGCGAGCTGTTCGCGCAGGGACCGAGGCTCCGGGGCCACGGTTCCACTCAAGGGGTCCTGACTCCAGTGCTGCCCGATTCGCGTCGCCACGGGCCAGGGCCTAGCAGAGCCACCGCGACCTGCCCAGCGCGCCTTCAAGGGCCCCGCCCGAGTGCCCCACTGACGCCTCCTGGCACGCACATCCCGCTGGAGTGCCGGGGAGCCCATGCCAGGATGCACGCACCATGGCGGACTCCCTGAAGACCTTCTTCGATGCCCGGCTCGTCGAGCGGCTCGCCGCGTCACTGCACCAGGCCGCGCCGGCCTTCCCTCGCGTGCACTTCATCCGTGACGCCACGAAGGGACTGGAGGGCCAGGAGCTGATGGACCGGGCGCGTCATATCGCTGGCGCGCTGCATCGGGCCTTGCCCGGTGACTACCTGGAGGCCGTGGAGGTGCTGCTGCGCTCGCTCGGCCCCCAGGAGAAGCCGACCGAAGGCGGCGCGATGGCGTCCTTCTTCTACCTGCCGCACACGATGTTCGTCGCGGAGCACGGACTCGCGGAGGAGCACTTCGAGGCATCCATGCGCGCGCAGCATGCGTTGACCCAGCGCTTCACCGCGGAGTTCTCCATCCGCCCGTATTTGGAGCGGCACCCCACGAAGACGCTGGCCCGCTTGCGCGAGTGGACGGAGGACCCGAGCGAGCACGTGCGACGGCTGGTGTCGGAGGGGACGCGGACGCGCCTGCCGTGGGCGTCGCGGCTGCGTGCGTTCCAGAAGGACCCCACGCCGGTGCTCGCGCTGCTGGAGCGGCTGCGGGACGACCCGGCGCTGTACGTGCGCCGCTCGGTGGCGAACAACCTGAACGACATTGGCAAGGACCACCCCGCCCTGCTGGTGAAGGTGGCGAAGGCGTGGATGCGGGATGCGCCGCCGGAGCGGAAGTGGCTGGTCCGGCACGCGCTGCGCTCGTCCATCAAGCGCGGAGACCCCGCGGCGCTGGAGGTGGTGGGCGCGAAGCCGCCGTCGGGCATCGAGGCGCGGGTGACGAAGCTGCCTCGCCGTGCGTCGTTGGGCGGCACGGTGGAGGTTCACTTCGAGGTGGCCAACCGTTCGAAGAAGTCGCAGACGCTGGTCGTGGACCTCGCCGTGCACTTCCAGAAGGCAAACGGGGAGACGCGGCCCAAGGTGTTCAAGGTGCGCGAGCTGACGCTCGGCGCCGGTCAGGCGGAGGTGGTGTGCAAGCGCGTGTCCTTCGAGCAGCTCACCACGCGCAAGCACTACGCGGGCCCGCACCGCTTCGAGGCGCTGGTGAATGGGCAGGGCTTGCCGCTGGGGGTGGTGGAGGTGAGCGGGTAGGTTCGCCATCACCCCGCGGTGCCGACGCCGTACCTCCTGGGAGGGAGCGCGGCGCGGCATCGGTCGCCTCTACCGTCGCGGCCATCGCCAATCCTCGGGGGGCGCATGGCCGCGAAGACGCAGACTGGAAGTGGGTGTGTCACCACCATCATGACGGTGGTGTTCATTGGATGGGTGGCCGCGTACTGCGGTGGGAACCAAGGCACACGGCCTTCGACTCCACCGCCCCAGGCAGACAAGGCCACCATCCCCGCGTCGCCACCGGCAGCGCCACCTCCAGCGTCGGCCGAGCCCGCCCGGCACCGCAGCACCACCCCGGTGCCCGCGAAGTACTCGACGGAATCCGCCACTGAGACCGCGCCCTCGAGCGGATGCTGCAAGGTGTGTCGGCGCGGATGTGCATGTGGAGACACCTGCATCTCCTGCAGCAAGACGTGCCGACAGCCGCCCGGCTGCGCCTGCTGACTGGACACCCGGACACCGGCTCTGGGGCTCAGCGAACCGGGAGTTCCTGAGCCAAGAGTCCTGGCAACCCAAGGCGCTTCACGGCGTCCACGACCCGCTCCGTGCCGACAATCATCGTCGTGAAGTCAGCGAGTCGGAAGATGTCTACGTCACTCGGGAGTGAGGCGGCGTCGAGTACGGGCGCTTCCGGCCTGTCGAAGGCCGGCCGCCCACAAGCCTCGCACGGCGGGGGCACGTCGGCAGGGAGGCAGTCTCGATGAAACAGGCCACGCGGCTCCAATTGAAGGTCCATCAACTCTGGCGGATCCTTCTTGCGGAATCGGAGTTCTGCCCGGGCGGCCAGCAGTCCGCGAACACCCTCGGTCCGCAGGCTCTGCAGCGCTTCGCTCCGCACGAGCAACAACGAGGTCCCTTGCCATGCGAATGGACCGAACTCACCTGAAGCAGTTCCCACCAAAGGACCGAAAGCAGCGCCCGGCGGCAGCAACGCATTCGCGGGAGCAAGCGGGCGCACCCGTTCGCGGAGGCGCGCGAACTCAGGAAATGGCTCAGGACGCGCTCGTTCGAACTCCGCGCGTTCCGGGAGCGGCGACAGGTCCACGCAGGGATAGTGACAGCCCCATGAACTCCACGTCGCGCCGCAGTCGGAACACTTCACGCCGGGCAGGCTCCACTTGTGCACGGCATTGAAGGTCCCACTGAAGGCGGCCGTCGCAGCTTCGTCCTCGCGAAGCCAAAAGAATCGGGTCATGGGTCCTTACGCTCCGGGACGGGAATAGTAGGGCTGAATGGGCCCGCCGATGAGTTCGAAGCGGTGGATGAGCTCCCCTGCGAATCTGAAAATCTCTTCGGGTCTCGCGTTCTGCTTCCGGTCCCTGAATTCGCGCCACGCGTTGTTCCATGCGCCCCCATTGCCGCCAGGCCCGTGAATTCTTCGGTGCACCTCGCGAGGAATGGGCATCGTGTAGTCATGGATCTTCACGCCACGCCCTTCGAACCATCGGGCGAGGTCCTCCGCCTGGGGAAAGATGTGGTGCTTCTCCCAACGTCCTGGCGTGAGCCGATGTGAGGGAGGGATGACCTGCTGGGGCGCGCCGCTCCAGTTGGGGAAGACCATGACCGCGCCACTGGGAAGCGACTGCCCAGTACCCCAGTTGCGCCGAGGACCTCGCCCTGGAGTCGCCGCTGCCGCAGGAGGACGCGCAGGAGGAAAGCGCGCCAGTTCCACGTCAACGGGCGGCTCATCGCAGCGATAGAAGCCACACAGGGCTCCCCTGCAAAGGAGACTGACGCAAACGTCGTCACCAGGAACATCACATTCGTTCCATGACGGCCTATCGTGAACCTCCTGGACAGAGGCACACCCCAGCCACGGCACGGCGAGCAGCAGGAGACAAACGGCCCAGGTGCGCCACATAGGCGGCACACGCTAGCGTGCATCGCCCATGTTTAATGGGAATGCGCGTCCATCCCAACCGCGCCCCCAGGCCCGCGCTTTATCGCTGCCCGAAAATCTTCACCAGCTTGTTGTACACGCCCATCACCAGCAGCGGTGACACCCACTGGCCGATGAAGCGGCTCGGCCGCGAGTGGCCCGTGACTTCGCACGCGAACGACACGGCCATCGCGGTGAGGCTCGCCACCAGGAACACGTGCGATGGCACCTTCGCGGCCTGCTGCTCTATCAAGCGCGTGAAGGAAGCCTCGGCGTGCTCCCCGCGCACCACCGGGGGCGCGTCCTGATAGTCATAGTCCCGCTCCGAGAGCCTGCTCGCCGGGTTGACGTCCGTCTCCATGTCCCCTCCCTGGGCGGGCAGGCAAGCCCGCCACCTCCCTCGGACTTCCCCGCGCGCGTCATGCAGCCCGGGGTCGAGGTCCCCATCATGGTGTGACCGACGGAGGGAAAGGGCGAGATGGCGAGCGGATTCATGCACACAGACGCCGAGCATGCAGGCGAGCTTCAGCTCCCCGAAGAGGGCGCGGGTCCCCTGCTCCAACGCGACTATTGGGCCGTCATCCGAAACAGCCAGGCCTCCCCCTCCGAGCTCATCCACTGGGTGGCCCAACGCTTCCCCGAGTTCGCTCCGTCGGACATCTGTCAGTTCAAGTTCCGCCGCCCGGTGTCTCCGGGCGCCCCCCTGCAGCTCGATGACGAGCTGACCGTGAAGATTCAGGGAGCCGGCACCTTCGGCGTGCGGGTCATCCACCTGGATGAACAGAGCTTCACGCTCGGCACGCTGCACGGGCACCCCGAAGCGGGCCGCATCACCTTCGGCGCTTACCGGAACCTGCGCGGGGATGTCATCTTCCACATCCGAAGCCGGGCGCGCTCCGGCTCCACGTTCCACTACCTCGGCTTCGTCACCGCGGGAGACCCGATGCAGACCAACACCTGGACCGAGTTCGTGCTGCGCGCCGCGCTCACGGCCGGCGACGGGGTGGTGGGCGCCATCCACGCGCAGACGACGGAGCTGGAGGACGAGCCCCCCGGCGGCGACACCGCGCACGGGCCCACCTTCTTGGCGCAGGGAGATTGAAGACAATGATTGAGTGGCGCTGGTTCTCCGGCTGGACGGAAGCCGAAATGGTGCCCCGGCTGGCGAAGGCCCGCACGCTGGAGCGCAACTTCCCGGAGGTCTCCGGCGAGATGACGCTGGAGGCGGGCTGGAACCAGGTCCGCTCGGAGAGCGTCCTCGGCCACGAGGCGCCGGGACAGCCCGTCCCAGGCAGCCTCTTCGAGCGCGCCCAGCAGGTGCTGGAGACCTTCGACTTCTCCGACCCGCGCATCGTCGCGTGGCACTTCTCCGCGCAGGAGCCCCTGCAGGGCCGCACCGTGCTGCTGGAGCTGCGCTCCCTGGGGCAGCAACTGCGCTACCTGTGCGGCGTGCGGGTGGGTGGCACGCGCGAGGAGCACGGGGAGACGTGCAGCGTCTACGGCTTCAGCTTCGAAACGCTGCATGGCCACATCGAGGCCGGGCGGGAGTGGTTCCTGCTCCGCAAGGACCACCAGAGCGGCGCGGTGAGCTTCCACATCGAGGCGGCCTGGCGCCCCGGCCAGTTCCCCAACTGGTGGAGCCGGCTGGGCTTCGCGATGGTCGCGCCGCGCTACCAGCGCGCGTGGCACCGGCTGACCCACGTGCGGCTGCGTGAGCTGGTGTTGAAGCACCCGGAGCTCGTGGGCCAGCACGCGAGCAGCGGCCAGTTGGAGCACTCCGGCCACGAGGTGAAGACAGCCCCGGTGCAGTTCTACGCGCAGCGGGCGCACGGACGCCGTGAAACCCAATTGGAGGAGGAGATAGAGGCCATGACGCGAGGACACGGATGGACGGCCCTGGGGATGGGCATCCTGGCGGGAATGCGGAGCATGAGCGCGCCGACGCTCGCGAGCCGGTGGCTGGCGAGGACACAACCCAACAGCGAGGATCGGCTCGCACGGTTCATGGCGCATCCGTGGGCGCCTCGCGTGCTGGGGCTGCTCGCGGTGGGTGAGCTCATCGGCGACAAGCTGCCGATGACGCCTTCGCGCGTCACCGTCGTGCCGCTGACGGGCCGGATGCTGTCAGGTGCGTTGGCGGCGGCCAGCGTGACGCCGGAGCGCCGGCGGGGGCGCAGGCTCGCGGTGGCTGCGCTCGGCGCGGTGGCTGCGCTGGCGTCGAGCTGGGCCTTCTATTCGCTGCGGCGGACCGCGTCGAAGAAGCTGGGCGTTCCCGACGTGGCCGTGGCGCTGACCGAGGATGCGCTGCTCGCGGGCCTCGCCTCGCGGCTGCTGCCCACCTTCGAGGCACCGACCGGACGCGTGGTCACGCTCCCGACGTGACGTACCGCTGACGCGCGCGACGCATGCCGCGCGCCACACCGGCGCGGCAGCCTCACGACTCACGTGACGGCCTGGGCGAACGTCGCTATCGCCCACGACAAGCCACGTGGGTGATGCACCTCTCGACGTTCCCATGACGCACGTGACGGACCGCGCGAACGTCGCTACCGCCCACGACAAGACAGGTGGGTGATGCACATCTCCGACAGCACCCGCGAGCGTCAACACCGCGTGAGGCTGCGCCTCTCCAGCACTCGACTCCTCACGTGACACCCACCGCGAATGTCGCTATCGCCCGCGCCACGCCGCAGCGCGGGCCGCGTGCACCAGCGAGGGCAGGTCCATTCCATCCAACCCCGCGTCGGCATCGGCGTCCGCCGTGGGCACCTGCACACGCTCGGGTGAGAACAGGCGCGCGGGCGTCTGTCCCTGACCGCGCAGCAGGATGAACAGTCGCAGCGCGTCTCGCAGCCGCTCCACGTCGGGGCCCTGCTCATCGCGCGCCCGCCGCGCCGCATTCCACAACCGCGCCCACGCGGTCTCTTCGTCCCAAGCCCCCACGGGACGCTCACGCGACAGCACCGCGAGCCGCGCGGCCAATTCGAACAACCCCGCGCGGCCCTCGCCAAACGCCTCACACGCCGGCAGCCGCACGTCTCCGGACGCATCGACATCCACGCCCAGAAGCCGCCCCGTTGCCGCGGGGTCCGCGAAGCTCGAATGCGCCGAGCCACCTCCGTGCCGAGCCTCGCCCCCCGCCAGGCCCTGCACGGCCCCCGGCGCGAAGGAGGCATCAAACGGAGCGACCCCGCCAGACGAGGCGCCATTGCCAGAGCCTTGCGCCTGCACCGCGCCCCCCGGCCGCGCGACCTCACCGGAAACAACAGCCCGCCCCAACCGCGCCTCACGCGCCGCCAGCCACACCAGCAGCGCCGGCACCTCGGCATCGAGCGGCACCACCGGATCCAACCGTGCTTCCAGCAAGGCTCGCAGCCGCGCCCAGGCCACGCCGCGCCAGAACGCGGCGTGCAGCAGCAGCTCCGGCCCGCTGCGAGGCACCCGCTGAGGCGCACGCGACACCCGCGCCTCCAGGAACCGCTTCACCTGCCCCCGCGTATCGAAGTGCTCCAGCCGCTGCCACAGCGCGGCCAGCGCGGCCTCCGCCAGGGGCAGCGCGCGCTGGAGCGCCTCCGCCTCCTCGACCGTGAAGGGAAACTGCCCCTCCGGCGCGGGCCGCTTGAACACCTGCTCGAACACCTCCGCGGCGGCGCACGCGGCGCGCAGCTCCGGCAGGTTGCGCGGCAGCAGTTCCACCGCCCGCGCCCAGGTGTGCCGCCCCAGGAGCGGCCCCGCCTCCAGCACCGTCTCTTCCAGCTTCAGCAGCGCCTCGCCCAGCGTCGCGGGCCGCGCCTCCACGGGCAGCCGCTTGAAGGCCGCGTGTTCCACGGCCTCGCGCAGGCGCTCCACCTCGCGCATCAGCTTCAGGGGCGCTGACTGCTCCGGCCAGCCCTCCGCGGCGGCGCGGCGCTTCAGCGCGGCCAGGGTGGCGTCCACCTCCGGCTGCGCGCGCGCCACCTCCAGCAGCAGCTCGTACTGCGCCCGCACCCGGTCCTTCCAGAAGAAGGCCGTCAGCATCCCGCGCAGCGCGCGGTAGCGCAGACGCGTGGCCTCCAGGAGGTCCGCGCGGTCCTCCAACCTCGCGCGCAGGGTGTCCGGGTGCGTGGCCATGCCGCCACGATAGGAAGACACCGGCCCCGTGTCAGGCCCCCCAGGGGGCCTATCGCCTCACGAGTGAACGGAAGGCCGCGTCGCTCACACCCGCATGGGCATGACCACGGCGGTGAAGCTGCGGTCGCCGGGGGCGTGCAGGACGCCCGGGCTGTGCTCGTCACCCAGCTCGAAGGACACCTCGTCCGTCTCCGTGACGGCGAGCACGTCCATGAGGTAGCGCGCGTTGAAGCCGATGACGACGCTGTTGCCCTGGTAGGCCAGGTCCAGCACGTCCTTGGCCTCGCCCAGGTCCGGGTTGCTGGCGGTGATGATGAGCTGGTTCGTCTCCAGCCCGATGCGCACCGCGTTGCTCTTGTCCGCGGACAGCAGGGCGATGCGCTTGAGGCTCTCCAGCAGGCGCACCTTGGGCACCAGGACGACCTTCTCCCCTTCCTTGGGGATGACGCGCTGGTACTCGGGGAACTGGCCGTCGATGAGCCGCATCACCATGGTGAGGCCCGGCTTCTTGAACAGCGCCGAGTTCTCCGCGAAGCCCAGGTGGCACTCCGCGTCGGGCGCCTCGTCCAGCAGGCGCTTGAGCTCCATCAGGCCCTTGCGGGGGATGATGACGCCGCTCTTGAGCTTGAAGTCCCCCGGCAGCTCGCGCTCCACCAGGGCCAGGCGGTGGCCGTCGGTCGCCACCATGCGGACCTTGCCGGTGGCCTGGGGCTCGAAGAAGACGCCGTTGAGGATGTAGCGCGTCTCGTCGCTGGAGATGGCGAACTGCGTCTTCTTGATCATCTCCAGCAGCGTGTTGCCCCCCACCTGCACCAGGGGCGCGTTCTCTTCCTTCGGCAGCTTGGGGTACTCCTCGGCCGCCATGCCCACGATCTTGAAGTGGGCCGAGCCGCTGGAGATGTCCACGTAGTTGTTGGCCAGCTTCTTCAGCGTGACCTGGGCGTCCGGCAGGTTCTGGACGATGTCGAAGACGTACTTGGCGCTCAGCGTGACGGCGCCCGTCTTGATGACCTCGGCCGGGTGCTCGGACACGATGCCGATGTCCAGGTCGAACGCGGTGACGGTGATGCCGCCCTTGTTCGCGGTGACGAGCACGTTCGCCAGGATGGGCATCGTCGTCTTGCGCTCCACGATGCCCTGGGCGCGGTAGAGGGCCTTCTTCAGCTCGTCGGCGGCGATGCGGAATTCCATCGGAGGGCGTCCTTACAGGTCACGGCCCTGGAGGCCGATCATGCAGGCCGGATGTAGCCCCTGCACTCCGCTCCGTCAACGCGCGGAGTGCAGCGCCGGAACAACACTGTGGGAGGCGGGGCACCTCGACCCGCCACCTGCAACTGACCGCCAGTCACCAATCCAGGCGACGGGCTGGCCCCCGGAGGCGAGCCGGAGCACACTGGCGCCTCTTTTCCACGGAGCCCGTCATGAACAGCCGCCCGCTGCTGCTCGCCGCTCTTATCCTTGGCCTCGCGTCCGGGTGCAGCAAGCCGCCCGGCGCCTCGTCCGCCCCGCCGCTGGCGAGCGAGAATGGAACCCCTTCCTCGGAGCCGGCCGGCAACGCCGCGCCCCGGGACAGTGAGAACGGAACGCCCACCATGAACGCCCCCACCAACGGTTCCCAGCCCAAGCAGGGTGAGAGCACTTCCTACATCGTCAAGGACAGCGGCGTGCGCTGCTTCGCTCCGCCCTGCCCCACGTACAACGCCTTCCCGGCGGACAAGCCGGACGCGGAGCCCATCCCCGTGCACGAGCTGGAGCTGTCCGCGGTGACGGAGGGCTCGGACGAGAAGACGGAGTCGTTGATCCGCAAGACGCTGGACGGCACGGGGCTCAAGGTCCAGGGCACCCTGGAGACGCGGCCCAACGCGGGGCCCGCCGGCGCGGCCACCGTCCTGCGCGCCAGCAAGGTGGAGAACTGAGTCACCCCACCCGGGTGGGAATCAAATCTGGATTCCCACCTGGAGGCCCGGCCAGTGTTGGAGGCGTTGATCCGGCTCCGGGTTGCTTTCGCTGATGGGCATCCGGGTGATGCTGTCGAAGTCCGACTCGCCCCACGAGAACCACGCGTTGTACGTGGGCCCGGCGAACACGGCCAGGCGCGGCAGCACCTGGAAGCCCACCATCAACCGGGCCTGCCCCAGCACGTTGCCGCCGTCGCCCTCCAGCGGGTTGCGCACCGGCTGCACCGCGCCGCCGGTGAGGTCCAGGTCCAGCCAGAGCCTGCGGGAGAGCGTCATGTGTCCCCCCACGCCCACCGCGAAGTTGAAGCGCGCGTCGCGGCCGGGCTCCAGGCCCGCCATCAGCGTCAGGTAGACGGGGCCGCCGCCAATCTTCACACCCATGTTGGCGACCTGGATGTCGCTGGTCCAGAACTCCATGTGCGCGCTGCCGCGCCGCAGCCCCCGCGAGCCCGGCTCCGGGACGCCGTCACCGGCCTGCTGCGCGAAGGTGCCCTCGCGTCCATCGAGGAGCGTGAGGCGGTGCGCGAACAGGGACTCGGCGGAAGCCGCTCCCGCCCACAACCCGAATGCGAGGAGGGCAAAGGATTTCATCACTCATGCTTTTCCAGCGTGAGGGACACCTGCGTCAAGTTCCCGGGCAATGACAACGGCGCCGAGGATGCGTCGGGTTTTCCCGACAGCGCGCGCGCGGCGGCCAGCACCGGCGCCACCTCGAAGGGCGCATCGGACGCGACGAAGATGAAGCGCTCGAAGTGCGGGGCGGCGTCCAGCTCGTAAGCGCGGGAGAGCGCCTGCGTTCCGGACGGGGCCAGGGGCATGGCCTGGGTGTCGCCTTCCTCCGGCGCGTGCAAGGTGACGGCGCCGTTGCCGTCCACGGAGACGATGACACCGTGCGAGCGGCCCGCGGCCACGTACGCGACCTGCACCACGTCACCCGCCCCGGCGGCGGCGCCATCGGCGAGGCGCTCGGGACGGGCGGCGGCCTGCCGGTGGATGACGAGCTGCGGCGCCAGCCCCTTGATGCGCGTCACGTCCTGGGTGTCCCCGGGTGCCAGGCCAGAGTCCACCTGCCCTGCGGGCCGGACCACCACGAAGAGGGCCGCCGCGGCGAGCGCCGGGACCAGGCCCCACGCGGGCGACAGGCGGAAGAAAGGGCGCGGCGACTCCAGGCGGGACGCGCGGGCCTCCACCTCGCGGGCCACGCGCGCGGGCGGCAGCCGCTCCAGGGTGGCGCGCGTGTCGGCCTCCAGCGCGGCGAGGCGGGCGAGGCCGTCGGGCTCCTCGGCCAGCCGGGCACGGGCGGCGGCCAGCTCCGCGGGCGGCAGCTCGCCCTGGGCGATTCGTTCCAGCAGCCAATCCGGGGTGCGGTGGGCGGATGTCATGCGGCCTCCAGCTCCAGCTCTTGCAACACTGCGGACAACGCGCGCAGACGCTTGCGCACGCCGGACACGGACAGGCCCACCTCGCGGGCCGTCTCCTCCAGTGTCATCCCATCCACCAGGTGCAGCACGGCGATGTCCTGACTGGACGCGGGCACCCGGCCGAAGAGCCGGTCGAGCAGCCCCCGCGCGGCGGTGCGTGCCTCGGTGTCCTCCGCGGCGGCGATCTGCAGCACCAGCTCGTCCTCCCGGTCCTCCGGGCGCCGCTTGGCGCCGCGCAGCTTGTTGAGACACACCGTGGTGGCGATGCGATGCAACAGGCTGGAGGGCGCGGCGTCCTTCAGCGCGCCCTGGTAGCGAAGCAACTGGACGAACACGTCATGCATGGCGTCCACGGCCTTCTCCTCGTCACGCAGGAGGAAGCGGCAGCGCCGGAGCACCTGGGGGCCGTAACGCCGGTAGTAGGCCTCCACATCGATTGACACCGGTCTCACGCCTCCCTCGGTTGCCGTGCCATGGAAACACCGCCTGCCCGGAGAACTGTCACCCGAATTTTCAGTCCCGCATTTCCCGACCGGGTTTTCAGGACCTACAGGACTCCACCGTCCATGCCACGCTGCCGAATGATTCTGCAGCGGGAAAACGCTGTCGCACCGCAAGCCATCCTGTTGACATGCCAACGGCAGGAACGTACTGGGAGTGCACGTCGAACAGCATCTGCCCGTCCAGCACGGCCCGCTGACGTGGCATCGGCATCATGAGGGGGGACATCGCAAGTTGCTCGACTGCGCCAAGCAGGACGACTGCGCCTTCTTCCCTGACCATTCGACAGCAGTCTCCATCGGCTCATTGGGGAGCCGATGATGAGGGGGAAGCAGCATGAACATTGCAATCAAGGTGGTGGCCGTCGTGGGTGTCGTTGGGCTTGGGTTCTCCTCTACGACCGTGCGCGCGCATCCCACGGTCTCCAAGGAAGCTTCAGCCATCACGAACAAGCAGCGTCGTGACGAGGTCTGGACATGGGCGGACTTCGGTGGCCAGGTCGTCGGCTGGGCCGCTGGCGGAGCAGCGGGCGGCGCAGTGACGTCCGCAATGGTGGGCTCGCCTGTTGGCGCGGCCTGCGGTGCGGCGGTTGGCGGAGTCGCGGGTGCGGTGTCGGGTGGCGCGTACTACGCCGGCACGCAGGCCTGGAATTACATGATTGGCGTCCAAGGCGAGCCGATGCCGTCCATTGCTCCGGTGACCGCGCTCGACTGAGCCGAACTCCAACGGAACACAGGACCGGCTGGCCCGCACAACGGACCAGCCGGTCCTCCGTTACTTCAGCGTGTCTCCCATGCGCCGGTTACTCGCCTATCTCGGACACGCGCTTCGTGTCCTGACGCTCGCGGGGCTCGTCATCCACTTCGCGTTGACGCTGCTCTACGTGTTCCCACTCAACCCGGTGAAGATGGAGCTTGGCCTCCTGACCAGCCTCACCATCGGCACCTACTTTCCGCAGAACTGGAGCCTGTTCGCTCCGACACCTGTCCAGAGCACGCAGGCCCTCCTCGTGCGATGCTTGTCCACAGAAGAGATTCCCTCCGCGGAATCCAACGGCCTCCCATCGGAAGGCTGGGAGGATGTGTCCTCCGCGCATTTCGCCCAGGCCCAGCGGCACCGGCTCTCCGCGTATGAGCGCCTGGTACGCCCCCTGCAGAACTCCCTGCGGCAGTACCTGCACGGCGGACCCGACCTGTATCCCTTCCATGAAGCATGCCGAAAAGGCGATGCAGCGGCGTGCCAGGTGAGGGACACCGCCCTACAACCACGCCGCGAGCAGGCCGCGCGCATGTTCCGCAAAATTGGCTCCGCTTTCTGCCGCGAGGCCTTTCCGGAAAAGGACTTCGGCGCCGTCGCGCTCCGCTTTCGCGAACGCCACGCAGTGCCCTGGTCCGAACGGCATGGAGGGAACCCGAAGGAAGAGGACTTCGAGCTTGGGGTCTTCAAGCTCGACGAAGAAGTGGCCCTCCCCGGCATCTATGCTGCGGAGGGAACATGAACCACCTCCTCCACAAGGGATGGGGCTGGCTGGCCAACGAGCCGCATCAGCGGCAGGGGCTGAGGGCGCTCCAGGTATGCCTTGGCCTCATGCTCCTCTTCCGGGCCAGCACAGAGGGCCGATTCGCGAGCTACCTCTGGGGGCCGACCGGCATCGGAGCAGGCTCGACCCTGGACTTTCTTCACCCCCGACTGGCGCCCATCGCGGACAGGCTCTTCACCGTGGAGCAGGGCCCGCTGCTGCTCGTCCTTGTCATGGGGGTGTCCTCCGTCTGCCTCGTCTTTGGATGGTCAACGCGCATCGCGACAGCAGGCGCGCTGCTCAGTTCGCTCGCGCTGGCATCCCGCCTTCCAGAACTGGGGGATGGAGGAGACAACGTTGCGAGGCTGGTGCTGACGTACATGCTGTTCGCCTTGCCTGCGGACCGCCAGCCACGCCGTGGCTCGCTCGAAGTCTGGCTGCACAACATCTCCATCCTCGCCATCGGGCTCCAGATTGGCGTGCTCTACCTCACCTCCGGATTCCTCAAGGCCACGGGTGACAAGTGGAGCAATGGCACCGCCATGTACCTCATCAGCCAGGTGGAATGGTTCTCTCACCCCGCGATGCGTGCGCCCTTCCAGAATCCATACCTCACCACGCTCGCCAGCTATGGAACGCTCTTCTTTCAGCTCTGGTTCCCCATCGCGATTCTGACGCGACTGCGCCTGCTCTGGCTCGCCTTTGGCGTCGTCATGCACCTGGGCATCGCCACCCTCATGGGACTGATCTGCTTCTCGGTGGCCATGATCGGTCTGGAGCTATTCCTCGTCACCGACAAGGAATACGCTTGGCTCAGTGACTGGCACCAACGCACTATCAATCCACGGCTCCATGCGCTCTGGCGTTCGCGACCGGTGCAGGCGCTCGTCCAACTCTCGGGCCAGGGCCAACGCTTCAACGATGTCCTGGCGTCACGCCAACGGATGACCTCAACGCCACCGGCCCACACCGATGTGATGAGTTCCCAGACCACCCCATTGAGGACAGAGGATCGCTGAATGCCTGGAGTGGAAGTGACAGACCTGGGCTTCCGCCACGGGAAAGGGCCCGATGTCCTGAGCAACCTGTCCATCGCGGCACGCCCTGGAGAAGTCCTGGGTCTGCTCGGCGTCAATGGCGCAGGGAAGACCACGCTCTTCCGACTCATCGCCGGCCTGCTCAAGCCCCGGACGGGGAGCATCCGCGTCGCGGGGTTCAACGTGGCGGTGGACCGGCGAGAAGCCAACCGCCGTCTCGGATTCGTTCCGGATGAGCCCTTGCTCTACCCGCGCATGAGCGCCCAGGAGAACCTCAACCAGTTCGCGGTACTGTGGGGCGTCCCTGGCGCGGAAGCCCGTGACCGAAGTGAGTCCCTGCTTCGAGAAACGGGCCTCTGGGAGGAGCGCAACGCCTGGGTGGAGGGCTTCTCTCGCGGAATGCGGCAGAAGCTCTCACTCGCGTGCGCGCTGCTCCATCAGCCTTCCGTCCTGGTCCTGGACGAGCCCTTCAACGGGCTCGACATGAGCGCGACCCTCTGGCTCCGAAACCTGCTGCGTCGTCGCGCCGACGCGGGCGACTGCATTCTCCTCAGCAGCCACCAACCCGAAGCGCTCGATGCCCTCTCGGACCGCCTCGCCATCCTTCACCGCGGAGGACTGGCGGAGGTCCTCGACCGAGCGGAGGTGGCGCGAAGGGGCGGCTCGGCGGAAATCTTCCAGGCCACCTGCGGACCGCAGGCGCAGCACACACGCCAAGAGCAGGAGCAGAGCGCTTGAGCAGGGTTGTCGCGGCCGCGTGGGAGACCCGCCACGCCTTCCGTCAGCTTCTGCCCTGGCGCTGGGCCAGGAGGATGTTGGTCGCCTTCATTCTCGGTCTCGAAGCCTGGCTGTTCGTGTTTACTCTCTTCCTTGCGCCTCCCTCTCCGCGCCCACTGGAGATTGGGGTGGTCGGCGGCTTCGTAGGGTTCAATCTGATGTTGGCGACAGGCGCGGCGGGCCTGGCCCTGTCCCGGCTGCTCGGCCGCCCCGAAGCCCTTGGATTGCTGTCCCTGTCGCCGCAGCCCCCTGGCGCTGCACTGAAAATCGCCCTGGCCCCCACGGTGTTCGCGGCGCTCTGCCCCGTGACGCTCATCGGGCTCCCCTTCGCGTTGCTGGCCGCGCGCCGGGCGCCGCTCGTTGCCGCCAGCATGCTCATCGCGGGCATCTGTGCGCTGGGGTGGGCGGTGCTGGCGGCCGTCGCCTGCGCGACCGTCATCGGCCGGCGCTTCGGCCGCGAACGAGGCGCCCGCGTGCTGGCGGCGGGCTCCGGCTGGTTGGCATTCCTGTCGATGATGGCCTTCGGCGCGCTGGTCCGGCGGGAACTGGGGACGGCCGCCCTTGTGTTGTTCCTTGCGTTGACGCCCCTGCTCCTGCCTGGACTCTGGGAGCGCGCTCTCCAAGGATTCATCGAGGTCCTTCAAGGAACCCAGACGCCGCGCACCGCGCCCGAACCCGCGTGGGGGTGCCCCGGCTGGGGCCGGCTCGCGCTTCGCTCACCGTGGATGCTCGCCATCCTGGGACTTGCTCCCGTGATGGCGGTTGCACTCGAGCGGCCCGAGCTCCGAACCGTGCTTTGCGCTCTGCTGGCAGTCCAATGCGTGGCCATGGTGTTGGACCGCCTGCTCGAACCGGAACTGATGACACCGGACCGGCTGCGGCTGGCCCCTCGCGGTCTTCTTCTCCGGACACGAATGTTGCTCCAGTGGGGCACCGCGGCACTCGTGCCCGGAGCCGTGCTCTGCATGCTGGTGGGCTGGGAGCGCAAGGCCTGGCTCCTCAGTGTCATGGGGGCCAGCGCATTGATCCCCTTCACGTATTTCACCGCGCACCGGACGGTCCGCGTGGCAGCGCAACTGGCGTTGCTCACCGCGGCCCTCACGGCATCCCTGCATTGGGGCAGGTGACGCCAGGCCGATTGGCGCCCGTTTCAAACCTCGGGGAGTGAGATGAACCGCAAGCTGGTCACCCTCATCGCGGTCATTGCCGCGGCGATTGCAGGGCTCGTGCTGGGTACCGCGGACGAACACGTCGGCGCACCGCCCTCCCATGATCAGGCCAGCGCCCCCCAGACATACCAGCCTCGCGGCGAGCCTCCTGCCCACGTGCCGTCGCCCCACCCCATTCTCCCGCGGCAGGAGCCCCAGGAGCCTGTGGGAGCCCTCCGCCTGGAGGGACAGGTCATCGATGCAGACCAACTCCCCGTCGCGGGAGCCCGGGTGACGCTGAACACGACTCCGCCCCGCATCGTCCACACCGAGCCCAATGGCGTCTTCACCTTCGAGCACCTTCTCCCCCGCACCTATTCACTGCATGCCCGCCATGGAGCGCTCGTCGCGGAGCCCGTGGAAGCACGACTGACGTCCACGACCGAGCCCGTCATCCTCGTGCTCCGCGGGGCCGCCGCGATTGAGGTGTCGGTCCTGGACGCGGACGGCCAGGGGCCTGTCGAAGGCGCGACCCTGACGGTGGAGCAGCACGAAGACGTCAGCACGCACACAAACAAGGATGGCAAGGCGCAGCTCCAGGGGCTCCCCTCGGGACGGCATCTCATCCAGGCCCTGGCCACCGGACGCGCCACTGGACGCGCCACCGTCTTCCATGACGCCAGCGCCAGCAGCCCAACCCGTGTGCGGATCCTGCTCCATCCCGGCGCACAGGTGCACGGCCGGGTCGAAGACGCAGAAGGAAACGCGATCGCGGACGCGAGCGTACGTGCGCTGGACGTCAACACCGCCCTGCCAGGAGAAGCAGGCGTCGTGGGCGAGGCCCGCACCGGCCCCGATGGACAGTGGTCGCTCGACGCATTGCCCATGGGCACGTTTCGATTCGCCGCGGAGCATGCCTTGTTCGCGCCGGGACTTTCCGCCCCAGTGACGCTGGTGGGGCAACGCCCTCCAGCCCCCGTTTCCATCGTGCTCCGAGCGGGCGCCGTTCTCGAGGGCGAGGTGGTGGACCGCGCCGGTTCGCCCGCTCCCTTCGCGCGCGTGCAACTGCGCCCCGCGGGTCCTGGCGTGGACAGCAGCGCGAGCCACGGGGCATTCGCGGACGCCACCGGCCGCTTCCGCATCACCGGTCTTCCCCGCGTCCAGTTCCGCGTGGAAGCCAGGACCGACCGCGCCTCCGCCATGCCCCTGGACGTAGATCTGGAGCCGGGCCTGGCGAACGTGCGCCTTCGCTTGGACGTCGAAGGAACAATCATGGGTGTGGTCGTCGACGCAGACGGCAGCCCTCTCGCGGGAGCGCAGGTCGTTGCCATTCCCGAGGACAGGGTCGAACGCAGCGCGCTGTCCACGTCACGGTCGGGGCGCTATGCGTCCGACCTCAGCGACGGCCACGGCCGTTTCCGGCTGATGGGACTTGCCCAGGGCCGATACCGGCTGCGCGGCTCTCTCACGCATTCATCGCAGGCATCCGCCTTCTGGCTCGCCACGGGGGTGGTAGCGAGCGTGGGCGAAGAAGACGTACGGCTCACACTCCAATCACCGGGGACGCTGCGCGGACGGGTGGTGCGCTCGGATGGAACCGCGCCAGAGCGGTTCTCAATCGCACTCTCGATGTCTCCCCCCGTGGAGATGCAGGGCACGCAGGGCACGTTCGTGCTGGCGGCCGTTCCCCCTGGCCAACACGTCCTGACGGTTGTCGCGCAGGGGCTCGCTCCGAAGACGGTGGAGGACATCTCCATCAACGCGGGCGACGACAAGGACCTGGGCGTCATCAACCTTGCGGACGGCCGACGGCTCACGGGCATCGTCCGCGATGGCCAAGGGACTCCTATTGCAGGCGCATCGATCGTCGCGGGCCCTCATCTGCTCGGCAGCGGAAGCCAGCCAGGGCCCGCCCCGCTTCGGGGAAGCAGCGACAGCAGCGGCCGCTTCCACCTCGAAGGAGGCGGGCAGGAGCCGCTGACGGTGATGGCCGAGCATCCGGATGTCGGACGCTCACTTCCCGTGGTCACAACGGTGGAGGCTCAGGCAGCCCCCTTGGAGTTGACGCTTCGTCCCATGGCCGGCCTTGAAGGAACCGTGAGAAGCCAGGGGAAGCCCCTCGGCAATGTAGCGGTCGTCGCCGCGCCCATCGGAAGCAGCACCGGCCGCTTCATGGTCGTTACACGCGAGGATGGCCGATACCACTTCGATCGGCTCTCCAAGGGGGAGTACGTCGTGACGGCGGTGCTGCAGGAGGGGCCTACGAGCCAGCTTCAACAGCGCCTGCTCGCAAAGGTCGGCGAGCAGGGCACTTCATTCGATATCGACGTGCCCCTGGGCGGCCAGATGCTCACCATCCACGTCCTCGAACGTGATGGGCAGCGCTTGATGAACGGGCAAATCTACCTGAGCACCGGCGCCCTGCGAGTCGCAACCCTAGGACAACTCGAAACCGCGCTGGCCTCACGTGGAGAAGGGCAGACCCGAGTTCAGCTTCTGCTGAATGCGCAGCCTGTGAGCGTCTCACGGCTGTCCGCCGGTTCATACACGCTCTGCGTAGTGCCGGTCCGGGGCGATCTCGACAACCCGACACAGGCGCAGCGCTTGAAAGACGGTGCGAGCCAGCTTCCCGTCTCCTGCCGCGCAGTGGACGTCGCCCAGGTGGGCCCTCCTGAACAACTGGAGTTCCGGCTCCCGGGCCCCTGAGCCCTCGGTGCAGCCCTTGTACCCAAGTACAATGCCGCCAAGCAGATCGGTAAAAGCTACAAGCAAGCAGGCATTCAGGCGCGTGAAAGAAGGACCGACCACTGTCGGGTTGGCGATGAAATCGGGGCGCATTCGCTGTAACTGAGAAACACAACCCCGCTACCTTGCCCTCTCGCCCCCCTCCCCACGGCGCCCGTGCTGACCTCCAATGACTCCGCCCTGACCGGGCTGCTGAACGCGTATCTGGCCGCGCAGCTCGCCGGCAACCGGCGGGAGGCCCTGCGGCTGCTGGTGGATGAGGGACTCCTCCAGGGGATTCCCATCCAGACGCTGCACCTGGAGGTGATTCAGCCGGCCCAGTACGAAATCGGCCGGATGTGGCAGGAGAACCTCATCTCCGTGGCGCAGGAGCACCTGGCGACCGCCGTCTCGCAGCTCGCGCTGGCGCACCTGTACCGGCATCTGCCCAGAGACCCTTTCAACGGAAAGGTCGTGCTCATCTCGTGTGTTCAAGGCGAATTGCACGAGGTGGGCGCGCGGATGGCCAGCGACTTCCTCGAAATGGCGGGCTTCGACGTTCGCTTCCTCGGCGCCAACGTGCCGCCGGAGCACCTGGCCCGCATGGTGGACGAGATTCGTCCGGACCTCGTCGCGCTGTCGGTGACGATGTCGTATCACCTGCCCGCGCTACGCGAGGCCGTGGCGCATGTCCGCAAGACGCGCCCGGACGTCCCCATCGCCGTGGGCGGCCTGGCCTTCCGATGGGCGCCTGGGCTGGAGATGGAGCTGGGCGTGAACTTCTTCGGCAAGGACGCGCGGGAATTCGTCGCGTCCACGTGCCGGGTCCTGGGAGTCTGAGAACCGCATGGAGAGCGTGAGCAAGAGCGTGGAAGCGCGGGCGGACCGGCTGGCCATCGCCTCGCAGGAGGCGCTCTACCAAGACCCCTTCTGGGCCGCCCGCTACGGGCAGGAGCGCGCGCAGCGCTTCGGTGACGAGGACGCGCGCTTCCATGTGCGCTACCTGGTGCAGGCGCTGGAAGAGCAGCGCCCGTCCGTCCTGGAGGGGTACGCGCGCTGGCTGCGCACCCTGCTGGTGTCGCGGGGCATGTGCTCGCGGCACCTGGACCGGCACTTCGCGGGGCTGGCCGCCGCGCTGGAGGCGGAGGGCTTTGGCCCGGGCACCGCCCCCCACGACTACATGGCCGCCGCGCGCCAGGCCCTGCGCTACCCGGACGGGCCCGCCCACCTCCTGGAAGAAGAAGCGCCCGGGCTCGCGCGGGCCGCCACGTCCCGCCTCACGCTCTACATCATCCCCGAGGACCAGCCGCGCCTCGAGGAAGAGCTCCAGCTCCAGCTGTCCTACCTCGCGGATGCGCTCGCCGCCGGCAAGCCCACGCTCATGGGCGACCACGTGCGCTGGTACGCCGGCTTCTGGCCGAGGCGCGGTTTTGGCCTCCTGGCATTTCCCAGTGTGCTGGGCATGTTGAAGTCCGTGCTGGGCTCACGTCACCCCGAAGCACGGGCACTCCTCGCGGAAGCGGGTGTGTCCTGGGAGGAGACCCGTTCATGAGGCATCCCGCCTCCGCCGAGCCGCAGTTCTTCGATGACCTCAGCCGTGAGGTCGCCCTGGCCTGCGACGCGGAGGGCACGCTGACGTGGGTGGACCCCCGTGCCCGCAACGTCCTGGCGGCCGAGCCCGGCAAGTCCCTGCGCGCCCTGGCGGCGCAAGGCACCGAGGAGAAGGTGGACCGGCTGCTGGTCCAGGCCCTCGGCGAGAAGGTGGAGGGCTGGGAACTCATCCTCTGCCGCGACCATGTGCCCGCCACCTTCGCCTTCCGCGCCCGTCCCCATGACGGCGGCGTGCTGCTGGTGGGCAGCCTGGTGCCGGAGGACTACGGCGTCGCGCTCGAGCGGGTGAGCACCACCCTGAGCGAGCTGTCCATGCTCCACCGGGAGACGGAGCGCCAGCAGCGCGAGCTCAAGCGCCGCGCGGACGAGCTGACCCGGCTCAACAGCGAGCTGGAGGAATCCAACCGCGGCGTGCGCAGCCTCCACACCGCCCTGGACGAGAAGGCGGAGAGCCTCCAGCTGGCCGCTGAAATCAAGAGCCGCGTGGTGGCCAACGTCAGCCATGAGTTCCGCACGCCGCTGCACTCCATCCTCGGCCTGTCGAAGGTGCTGCTCAACCCCATCAACGGCCCCTTGAGCGGCGAGCAGGAGAAGCAGGTCCAGTTCATCCGCAACTCGGCGGAGGCCCTCTTCGAGCTGGTGAACGACCTGCTGGACCTCTCCAAGATGGAGGCCGGCAAGACGACGCTGCGCCACAGCCGCTTCGTGGTGCGCGACGCGCTCAGCGCGCTGCGCGGCATGATGAAGCCGCTGCTCCCGCCCGGCGCGCCCGTGGAGCTGCGGCTGGTGGAGCCCGCCGAGCCCCTGGAGATGGAGACGGACGAGTCCCGCCTCAGCCAGGTGCTGCGCAACCTGGTGTCCAACGCGCTGAAGTTCACGGAGGCCGGCCACGTCACCGTCTCCGCGGCGCCCGGTCCCCGCGACACGGTGGTCTTCACCGTCCAGGACACGGGCATTGGCATCGCGCCGGAGCACCACGAGCGCATCTTCGAGGAGTTCTCCCAGGTGGAGAGCCACCTGCAGCGCAAGGCGAAGGGGACCGGCCTGGGCCTGCCCCTGGCGCGCCGGCTGACCGAGCTGCTGGGCGGCACCCTCACCCTGAAGAGCACCCTGGGCCAGGGCGCCACCTTCACCATCACCATCCCGCGCGTCCACATGGAGGTCGCGGAGATGACGGGCCTGACGGAGCGCAGCGAACACCTGGACCCCAGCCGCGCGCCGGTGCTGGTGCTCGAGGACGACCGTCAGACGCTCTTCCTCTACGAGAAGTACCTGGCCCGCTCCGGCTTCCAGGTGCTGCCGGTGCGCAGCACGGACGAAGCCCGGCGGGTGCTGGAGCGCGTGCGTCCCGCCGCCATGGTGCTGGACGTGATGCTGGAGGGCGAGACGAGCTGGAGCTTCCTCGCCGACATGAAGAACAACGAGGCCACCCGCGACATCCCCATCCTCGTCGTCACGGTGACGGACCGCGAGCAGAAGGCCCGCGCGCTGGGCGCCGACGAGTTCTGGCTCAAGCCGGTGGACGAGGGCCAGCTGCAACGCAAGCTGCAGGCCATGGCCCGCACGGGGCCGGTGGAGCGCATCCTCATCATCGACGATGACGACGTGCACCGGTACCTGCTCAAGCAGCTGCTCAAGGACATGCCCTACGTGCTGCTGGAGGCCGCCGGTGGCAAGGACGGCATCCGGCTGGCCCGTGAGAAGTCCCCGCACCTCATCTTCCTGGACTTCGTGCTGCCGGACATCACCGCCTTCGACGTGCTCGACGAGCTGAAGGCGGACCCGCGCACGCGCGACGTCCCCGTCATCCTCCACACCTCGCACGAGCTGAAGGAAGACGAGCGCACCCGCCTGGCGAAGGAGACCGCCGCCATTCTCTCCAAGCACACCCTGAGCCGCGAAGTGGCCATCACCCGCATCCGGGACGCCCTGTCCAAGGCGGGGCTCGGCGCGAACGCCATGCTGGAAGGGAGCCGCCGTGGTTGAATCCCGTCTGGCCACCGTCCTCAACGTCAACGACGACGACGCGAACCGCTACCTCGTCAACCGCCTCCTGTCGCTCGCCGGCTACAACGTGCTGGAGGCGGCCACCGGCATGTCCGCGCTGCTGATGGCGCAGCAGCACCGCCCGGACGTCGTCATCCTGGACGTGAAGCTGCCGGACATCAGCGGCTACGAGGTCTGCGAGCGCCTGCGCGCCGACCCGAACACGGCCTCCATGGCGGTGCTGCACACCTCCGCCACCTTCGTCACGTCCGACAAGAAGGTCCGCGGGCTCGACGGCGGCGCGGACGCCTACCTCACCCAGCCCTTCGAGGGCGCCGAGCTCATCGCCACGGTGAAGTCGCTCCTGCGCCTGCGCCACGCGGAGCAGGTGGCGCGCAACCGCGCCAACGAGCTGGCGGAGATGGACCGGCGCAAGGACGAGTTCCTCGCCATGCTGGGGCACGAGCTGCGCAACCCGCTGGCCGCCATCATGACGGCCATTGGCATCCTGGAGCGCAAGCCCGCCACGGATGACAAGGAAGCGCGCATGCGCGGCATCATCCAGCGCCAGACGAACCACCTGGCGCGGCTGGTGGATGACCTGCTCGACGTCAGCCGCATCACCCGCGACAGGGTGGAGCTGCGCCCCGGCCGGTTGGATTTGGTGCCGGTGCTGCGGCACGTGCTCCAGGTGACGCAGCCGCAGGCGGACGCGCGCGGGCTGGACATGGACGTCACCCTGCCCGCCGGCTCCCTGTGGCTGGACGCGGACGCCACGCGGCTGGAGCAGGTCTTCACCAACCTGCTCGACAACGCCGTGAAGTACACGGACCAGGGCCGCGTCACCCTGCACGTGGCGCAGGAGGGCGTGGACGGCTCGGCGAGCGCGGTGGTGCGGGTGAAGGACACCGGCATCGGCATCCCGCGGGACGTGCTACCCCACATCTTCGAGCTGTTCGCCCAGGCGGACACGTCGCTGGAGCGCTCGCGCGGCGGGCTGGGCATTGGCCTGACGCTGGTGCGCAAGCTGGTGCAGCTGCACGGCGGCGAGGTGACGGCGCACAGCGGAGGCCCCGACGCGGGCAGCGAGTTCGTGGTGAGGCTGCCGCTGGTCCACGCGGAGGGCCTGCCCCACCCCGCGCGCAACGGCGCGGACCTGCGGCGCGGCCGGCGCATCCTGCTGGTGGAGGACAACGTGGACGCGCGGCAGGCCATGCGCGACTTGCTGGAGCTGTGGGGCCACCAGGTGGCGGTGGCGCCGGATGGCCTGCAGGGCGTGGCGCTCGCGGTGTCGAACCCGCCGGAGCTGGCGCTGGTGGACATCGGCCTGCCGGGCCTGGACGGCTACCGGGTGGCGGAGACGCTGCGCCACCGCGTGGGCGATGCCATCCGGCTGGTGGCGATGACGGGCTACGGAGGCCCCGAGGGACGGGACCAGGCGATGCGCGCGGGCTTCGACCGCCACCTCGTCAAGCCGGTGAAGCCCGACGAGTTGGACCGAATCCTCTCCGAGCTGTGAGGGATTGAGGACGCGGTCCGGGGGCTCAACGGCGGTGCAACGCGTTGGCCACCAGGCCCAACAGCTTCACCTTCGCGGGCTCCAGCGGGCGCACGGTGCGCAGCAGGCGCCGCACCTCGGGGCGCTCCTGCGTCGCCACGGGCGGCTCGCCGGGCCGCGGCGCGCCGTTGCTGGCGAGCCCCAGCAGCTCGTCCGCGGAGACGTGCAGCTCGTGGCACAGCTTCATCAGCGTCTGCACGCTCGGCAGCATCCCGCCGCGCTCCAGACGCCCATAGACCTCGGTGGCCACATCGATACGCTCCGCGACGTCCGCCTGGGTGAGCTCCAGACGGTTGCGAGCGACACGCGCTGCGGCTCCGATGGTGGTTGCGAGTTTCTTGTCCATGCCTTACCGACCCGGAACGTTTGGCCGCTGGCATAGGACGTACGGGGGCAGACAGACAGAACTTGCCGGGTCAGTCTCCTGTTGTTCACCCATAGGGTTGCTGTGCATGCGGTGGACTCGCGGGGTCCATCCACCGTGCGCGGCCCGCGCGTTTTCTCGACGGAGGAGGGCCTGGGACGGGCCGCTGCGGGCTTGCGCGCCACGCGGAATGCACATGGCCCCGAGAGGACTTGATACGTTGGGCGGCGAAGCTCCTACGGTTCCGTCGAGTCCTGCACGCTGTCCCGCCCTCTAGGGTTGGTTCATGTTTTCAACGTGCGCGTAAGGGCTCAGCCGGGCCCCATATCTATCTGGAATTACAGGGCTTGGGACACCCGGGAAAACCTCACCGGGTGTGCGGGAGCCGGGGGAACCCGGACTGGGGGTATTTCCAGACTCAGGTAACAGAGCGGCGCGGCGGGCTGGGGGCTACGCTGCGCCGCGATGTCAGTCGGCCGGAACCTGCTGGTGAAGCTGTGCGTGGCCATGGGCGTGGTGGCGCTGCCATTGCTCCTGGTCATCCTGGGGTTCGTGTTGCCGGAGCTCCGCGAGCAGCTCCGCGAGGACCGCATCCTGGGACTGAAGCAGGCGGTGGAGACGGCCTATGGCGTGCTGGAGGTCTACGAGGCCCGTGAGCGCGACGGCACGCTGACGCGGCAGGAGGCGCAGGCCCAGGCGGCGGAGATGCTGGCGCGGCTGCGCTACTCAGGGGTGGAGTACTTCTGGGTCAATGATTTGGACACGCGCCTGGTGATGCACCCGCACCTCCCAGACATGCTGGGCAAGGACCTGAAGGGCTACCGCGACGTGCGCGGCAAGCCGGTGTTCGTGGACATCGTCCGCCTGGCGCGGGAGCACGGCGCGGGCGCGGTGTCGTACGAGGCCACGCGGCCAGGCTCGCCGGAGGCCATCCCGAAGGAGAGCTACGTGAAGCTCTTCTCGCCCTGGGGCTGGGTGCTGGGCACGGGCGTGTACGTGGAGGACGTCGAGCGCGAGGTCGCGGCGGTGCGCCAGCGCATCCTCGTGGCGGTGGGCGGCGCGTTGCTGTTGGCGCTGCTGGCGGGCGTGTACCTGTCGCGGCGGGTGGTGCGGCCGGTGCAGGAGCTGGCGCAGGCGGCGCGGCGCGTGGCGCGGGGGGACTTGGACGCGCGGGTGGCGGTGCGCTCGGCGGACGAGGTGGGCCAGCTGTCGGCGGCCTTCAACACCATGGTGGGCGGGCTGCACGAGGTGGTGCGCGCGTTGGTGGAGGCGGCGGGGGCCACGGCGTTGGACGCCGAGCGCATCCGCACGTCCGCGGACGCGCTGTCGGTGGCCACGCGGGAGCAGTCGGATTCGCTGCAGCGCGCGGCGGAGACGGTGCAGGGCATGAGCGCGCGGGTGTCCCAGGGCGCGGAGACGGCACGCACGGCGGCGAAGACGGCGGTGGCGACCGGCGCGGTGGCGCGCGAGGGCGGCGAGGCGGTGGGGCAGGCGCTGCGGAAGATGGAGGAGATGGCCGGGGTGGTGGAGCGCTCGGCGACGACGGTGGAGCGGCTGCAGGCCTCGGGGCGGGTGACGGCGGAGATGCTGCGGCTCATCCAGCAGGTGGCGGAGGAGACGCAGTTGCTCGCGGTGAACACGGCCATCGAGGCGGCGCGCGCGGGGCAGCACGGCAAGGGCTTCTCGGTGGTGGCGGGCGAGGTGCGCAAGCTGGCGAACCGGACGCGCGACGCCGCGGCGCAGGTGCAGACGATGCTGGGCCGGAGCGAGGCGGACATGCGCGCGGCGGCGGAGCTGATGCGCCAGGGCACCACGATGGTGCACGAGGGCCTGGGCATGTCGTCCACGGCGGGCGACGCGTTGTCGCGGCTGCTCGCCAGCGTGAATGAGATTGGCGGGAAGGTGGAGCGGATGGCGGACGAGAACACGCGCCAGTCCGAGTCAGGCGAGCACATCGCCAGACGCATCCACGCGCTGTCGGTGCGCTCGACGGAGTCGGTGGCCGGCGTGCAACAGATTGCCCGCGCCGTGGAGGACCTGCACGCCCGAGCCTCCAAGCTGAAGGAGCTGGCCGCGCGCTTCACCGCGCGGGCTTGAGAAGCGCTGCGCGGCCGCTGGTATCCTGGCGGGCATGCGCCACGAACGAGGTGTGCTGCTCGCCAGCGTCTTGCTCGCCAGTTGCTCCAGCGCACCGTGGATGCCTCGCGAAGCCGAACACTATGGCTTCACGACGACCACCTCTCGGCGGGTCTGGGTCCGAGGGCCGTGGGAGGCCATCGTTCCCTCCAACGACATCGACGAGGTCATCGACCAGCTCTGCCCCGCCATCATGAAGCTGCCGGGCGCGATGGACCGCGACTATGGCCAGGAGTACTGCGGGGCGCTCTATACCCTGGGAGACGGGGTCTACCATGCCAGCTTCCCCTCGCCACTCGGCGGCAGACGCCCTGTGGGGCCCAGCAAGCGGAAGACGTGTTACTCCCCCATGAGCATCCGCGATGAACGTGGGCGGGCCTCGGTCATCGCCGACTTCCACAGCCACCCGTGGTTCCCGTCTCCAATGTCCGAAGAGGACCGAAGCGCGAACACCCAGCGATACTTCATTCGCATCCAGTTCGACGCCCGGTGCATCATCCACAAGCTCGTCCCCTACACGAACGAGCCTCGGCCCGGCGAACTGTACGTCCGGGTGGACAAGCAGTGGCGGCTCGTCGGACACATCCTGCCTGACGACAAAGCCACTGGCCGCATCACCACGGTGACGGAATGAAGCCCACGGTGCTCCTGTCCTGCCTCCTGCTCGCCGGCTGTGCCCTTCGGCACGACCCTCCGCCTCGCGTTCCTCCAGCGGAAGCGGCGTGGTTCAAGTTCCCCGACGACTTGCCCGCCGACGGCCGGCGCGAGGTCCCTGCGGCGACGGCAGCCGCCATTCAACTGGCCATGGATGACTTCCGGCCACGGCATCTCCGCATGCCCGGTGACGCCTCCGCCGTGGAGATCTGCCTGAACCAGCGACAGTCCTACGACGTGCGAACGGCTCCAGCGGCAGCGGGAATCCTGCTCGTCCGATTCTCCGTCAGCCCCGGCGCCTGCATGCAGGAAGGAGCCGTCAACGACATGGGCGCGACCTACGCGGTGGACACGCAAGCCTGGCGCATCCTGGCGGTGCAGTTGCCATGACGCTCATCCGCTCCCCTTCACTCCTCGCGCTCTTTGGTGCCTTGCCCCTGGCCTGCGCCACGGGCCCGGCGCCCATTCCCCGAGCGTCGGCAGAAGAGGCGACACGCTTCACCTTCCCGCTCGAGTTCCCAGCAGAAGGGATGCTCCATCTGGACGGAAACACCGCCGCCGCCATTCAACTCGCCCTGGAGGACTTCCTTCCGCGCGGGGCCACGTTGCCCGCCGGCCTCCCTCCAGACGAAGCCTGCCTCCATCAGCAACAGTCCTACGACGTGATATCCGCGCCGGGTCCGGAGGGCGTGGTCCTCGTCCAACTCACCCAGAACGACGCGGCCTGTCCTCCCCCACCGAGCCTCTCTGTAGAGGCCCGCTCTGGCAAGCCACTCCTGGACGTCACGACCTATGCCGTGGATGTTCGCACCATGCGCATCCTGTCCGTCGGCGTGCACGTTCGTCCGAGGCCATGATGCGCTTCACCGCGCGAGGTTGAGGGGCGGGGCGCTCGCGGCGAGGTCCGCTACCCGCGAGCCGCTGGGAGCGTGATTCGCACCGTGGTGCCTTTCCCGGGCGTGCTCTCCATCACCAGGGCACCGCCATGGGCATCCACGATGCGCCGGGCCAACGCGAGCCCCAGGCCCACGCCGCCCGTCCGCCGCGCCCGGCTCCTGTCGGTCCGAAAGAACGGCGTGCCGATGCGAGGCAGGTCCGCCGCGTCGATGCCGATGCCCTCGTCCGAGATGTCGAACCGGAGCCCGGCCTCCTCCGCCCTCACGAACAGGCGCACGGTGGTGTCCGGCTCGGAGTACTTCCCCGCGTTGTCCAACAGGTTGTCGAGCACCCGCCGCAACAACACCGGGTCCGCCTCCAACGCGGGCAGCACGGCGTCCGTGCTCACCTCCAGCCGCCGCCCGGGACGCGCCAGGTGGAACCGGGCCACGGCCTTGTCCACCAACGCCCGCGCATCCACCCGCTCCCACCGCAACGGAGGCGCCCCCGCGCCCGGCCCCACTGACGCCACGTCCAGCCGCGCGGTGGTGAGCACGTCCTCCACCAACCGCTCCAGCTCGGACAGGTCCTCCGTGATGTCCATCAACAGCTCGCGGGCGGTGGCCGCATCCCCCTCTTCCGCGAGGTCGAGCGCCACGCGGATGCGCGCCAACGGCGTGCGCAGCTCATGTGACACGTTGGCCAGCAACTCCTTCTGCGAGCGCACCAGATGGGTGATGCGCCCCGCCATCTCGTCGAAGGCCTCGGCCACCTCGCCCAGCTCGTCGTTGCGGCGGATGCCCGTGCGCGTGTCGAGCTTCCCCGCGCCGAACTCCCGCGCCACCCGCGTCAGCCGCTGGAGCGGGCCCGCCAACGTCCGCGCGAAGACCAACGAGGTGATGGCCGTGCACACCAGCACCGCGCCCACCGCGAGCGCGGTGTTCTCCGTGGGAGGCCCCGGCGGACGCATCCGAATGGTGGCGTAGGCCTCCAGAGGCCCCGACTCGGGAATGGGCAGATGATGCGCGGGCGGCGGCGGGCCGCCTCCTGGCTCTCGCGGATGGGTGAGCGCGTCGAGTTCACGCGGCCCCAGGGGCGGAGCGGGCCGCTCCGAGTTGGTGGCGATGAGCCGCCCCGACGCCTCGCGCAGCGTCACCTGCGCCCCGAGCATTCGCGCCGCCCGGTCCAGCGAGGCCTGGAGCGCTACAGGGTCGCCACGCAGCTCCGCCCACTCCCGCACGTTGTATTGCACGTTGCGCGCGAAGCCATGGCGGAGGGGCCGCTCCAACACCCACGTGCGCGCGACGAACAGGGTGATGCTCACGAGCACGAGCTGCGCCAACCCCACCATGTAGATGCGCAGCAACAACCTGCCCGGGGGCCGGAAACGGAACCACCGCCGCCCGGTGCTCAAGCCCCTTCACCCACCGCGAGCATGTAGCCCACACCCCGCACCGTCTTCAGCAGCGAGGGGTTGCGGGGGTCGGCCTCCAGCTTCTGCCGGAGCCGGAAGATGTGCACGTCCACCGAGCGGTCGAAGACCTCCTCCGCGCTCCCCTTCACCAGGTCCAGCAACTGCTCGCGGCTGAGCACGCGGCCGGCGCGCTCGGCCAGCACGCGTAACAGGCCGAACTCATAGGTCGTGAGGTTGAGCGGCTTGCCATCCAGCGTGGCGCGGAGGCTGCGCGGGTCCAACATCAAACGCCCCACCTGCACGGGCTGCAACGCCGGCCCCGCCTTGCCCCGGGCACGCCGCACCTGCGCGCGGATACGCGCGAGCAACTCCCGCGAGGAGTAGGGCTTGGGCAGGTAGTCATCCGCGCCCGTCTCCAGACCGAGCACCCGGTCGGCCTCCTCTCCGCGCGCCGTCACCATGATGATGGGGACGTCGGTGCGAGTCCGCAGCTCACGGCACACCTCCAGGCCATCACGGCCCGGGAGCATCAGGTCCAACAAGATGACGTCGAACCCGTGGCGCCCGGCCTCCGAGAGCGCGTCCGTCCCCGTATGCGTCACCGTGACCACCACGCCGTGCTCCTGGAGATAGCGGGCGGTGAGCCGGGCGAGCCGCTCGTCGTCCTCGACGAGCAGGACCTGGATGGCGCCCTCTTCCGGGGCGGGGTGGGGCGTCTGCTCCATGGCTCGTGTCTCCAACGTCCGCGCGAGGCTCCCGGAACGGTAACAACGAAAGGTGTGGCCCGGCGGCTTGGAGGGGTCTGGTCTCGCCACGATTCCGCCGAGCAGCACGCTCCGCCGGGCCACCGCATGACCCTCACACCCGAACATGTCCGGCAAACTTCGATTCGATGACGAAATGTTTCGACGCGCCGGGCCCCCTCCGACATGCGCCGTAACATCGGGTTCATCTTCCAGACATGTGGCGGCGCCAGATTGCACCGTGTCGCGCCAGGGCACCTGCCAGCCAAGGGCTGGAGGGCGGGGCTTGCCTGCTGGCGCATTTGGGAGAACGCCATGAACTACAAGATGTGGTCATTCGTGATGGTGCTCGCGGTTCCGCTGCTGGCCTCGGCCCAGGGCACCTCGTCACAGCGAGGCCCGGGCGGAAGCGAGCGGGGCCCACGGAGGCCGCCCACGTCGCTGGAGCTGCTCCTGGAGAACCGCGAGGCGCTGGCCCTCACCCCCGAGCAGGTGGGACGGGTGAGCGAGCTGTCGCTCGCCTTGGAGGCACAGAACGCGCCGCTGATTCAGAAACTGGAGGCGCTGCGCCCGCCCCGTCCGCCTGGGCGGCCCGAGGCACGAGGGAGTACGGGCCATGCGCCGCCCGACGCGGAGTCCATGCGCACCGCCATGGAGCAGGCCCGCGCCGTCTTCCAGGAGTTGGAGTCCAATGACAGCGCCGCCTATGCGCAGGCCGAGACCCTGCTGAGCGCCGAGCAGCAATCCCGCGCGAGCCAGCTCATCGCGCAGGCCCGCGAGGAAGCCCGACAGCAGCGGGAAACGCGGCACGAGCGAATGCGCTCCCGGCAGTAAGGACGGAGCGACAGTCCTCCTCGCGCGGCGCCACATCCCCGCGGAAGCGCGAGGAGAACTTGTGGACAACTCAGGGCGCGCCGTGCGTGGCGCTCAGGGTCCGCCGGTCGACCTTGCCCGCCGAGGTCCTCGGGAGCGCGTCGATGAAGCGCACCGACTTCGGCGTCTTGTAGCGGGCCAGCCGTCCGTCGCAGAACGCGAGCAGCGTCTCGGCGGACGGCGTGGTGCCCGGCCGGGCGACGACGAGCGCGCGCGGCGTCTCGCCCCATTTCGGGTCCGCGACGCCAATCACAGCCACCTCCGCCACCTCGGGATGTCCCGCGAGGACACTCTCCACCTCCGACGGATAGATGTTCTCCCCGCCCGAGATGATGAGGTCCTTGCTCCGCCCCACGATGCGGAAGCACCCCTCCGCGTCCCGCACCGCCAGGTCCCCTGTGTGCAACCACCCGCCCGCGAACGTGCGCGCGGTGTCCTCGGGCCTGCGCCAGTAGCCCGCGCAAAGGTGGGGGCCGCGAAGCAGCAGCTCCCCCACGTCGCCCGGCTGCGTCTCCCCATCGATGCGCGCCTCGACGTGGAACAGCGGCACGCCCACCGCCCCCGGCTTGCGGCGTACGTCCTCCGAAGGAAGCCAGAAGTTGTTGGGCCCCGCCTCGGTGAGGCCATAGCCCGTCTTGAAGTCCACGCCCCGAGCGAAGAAGCGCTCGAACACAGGCTCCGGACACGGCGCTCCGCCGCTGATGAGCAGCTTGAGGCGAGACAGGTCCACCGCGTCGAAGCGCGGGTGACGCTGCATCTCGATGAACATGGTGGGCACGCCGAAGACGAGGTTCACCACGCCCCGCTGCACGAGGTCGAACACGCCCGCCACGTCGAAGCTCCGACACACCACCGACGCGCCCCCCACGTACGCCAGCGGCGCGGTGAAGACGCTCAGCCCTCCCGCGTGGAACAGCGGCGCGTTGAGCAGCGCCACATCGCCCGCCGTGAGCCCCCATCCCATCACGGTGTTCACCGCGTTCGCGGTGATGGAGCCATGGGTGAGCACCGCCGCCTTGGGCAATCCCGTGCTGCCGCCCGTGTAACAGAGCACCCACGGCGCATCCGCCTCCAGCTCCAGCGAAGGAAGGGAGACGTCCCGCTGCCCCTCGCGCTCGGAGAAGGCCTGCTCCCCAGGGCCCAGGGACGCCAGACTCAACCAGTGCCTCACGAACGCCGCCCCAGGACGAACCGCCTCTACCTGGGCACGGAACTCCGGCCCGAAGACGAGCACGGAGGGTTCGGCGTCCGCGAGCAGGCTGCCCAGCTCCGCTGCGCTCAACCGCCAGTTGAGCGGCTGGAGGATGGCGCCCAGCTTCGCGCAAGCGAAGAAGAGGTCGAGGAACTCGACGCAGTTGTACGCGAGCACCGCGACCCGGTCGCCCCGCCCCACGCCCAGCGCCTGGTGCAGGAACGCCGCGGTGCGGGAAGCCGCGTCATTCCACTCCCGAAAGGAGATGTGTCGCTCGCCGTGCTGCGCATCGATGAGCGCGGTCCGCTCGGGCGCCAGTGCGGCACGGCGGGCCAGCCAGTCGTGGACGATGGGCATGACCTTCACGCTAACCGATTCCGCCGTGATGCACTGCAAGCGCACCTCGGCCCCAAGCCGCGCGGCTCACGGCACCAGCACCAGCTTCCCCACCGTGCCACCGGACTCCAGCGCCCGGTGCGCGTCCGCCACCGCGTCCAGCGGATACGCCTTCACCGGTGGCGGCACCAGCCTCCCCTCCTCCAGCCAGCCCAGCAGCCGCGCCATGGACTCCTCCAGCACGGAGCGCTGCTCGAACAGGTACGACAGGTTGAACGCCATCACGCTGGTGTTGTCGTTGGTGAGCGAGAGCGGATCGAACCGAGGCGTCCGCAGCCAGTCCCACGCGAGCTTCGCGTAGTTCGGCCGCCCACCCGTGCGAGGCAGCATGGAGTGGAAGCCGTAGATGACCAGCTTCCCCGGCGACGCCAGGTGCTTGTAGCTGTCGCGCAGCGTGGACGGCCCGTTCGCGTCCAGCACCACGTCATCCCCCCGGGGCGCCGCCTGCTTCGCCGCGGACCACAAGTCCTCCCGGCTCTTGTCGATGACGACCTCCGCCCCCTGCGCGCGGGCCGTCTCCACCTTGTGCGTCCCGCCCACCACGCCCACCATCCGGCACCCGGCGATGCGGCCCAACTGGAGCAGCGCCCCGCCGACGCCGCCCGCCGCCGAGTGCACCAGCACGTTCGCGCCTGGCCGCGGGTGCGCCAGCTCGAACAGCGCATAGTACGCGGTGAGGAACACCGTCGGGAACCCCGCGGCCTGCTCCATGCTCAGCCGCGCCGGCAAGGTGAACACCTGGTGACGGGGCACGGTGACGTGGGTGGCGTAACCACCAAAGCGCGTCACGCCGAACACCCGCGCTCCGGGTGACAGGTCCTCCACACCCGGCCCCACCGCCTCCACGTGGCCCGCGAACTCGAAGCCGGGGGTGATGGGCCAACCCACATACTCCTTCGCCGAGGCGTACAGCCCCATGCGGATGACGCAGTCCGCATAGTTCACCCCGATGGCCTCGGTGGCCACCCGGACCTCACCGAATCCAGGTGAATCCTGATTCACCTCTTCAAGGTGGAGCTGCTCGTACCCACCCGCTTTCGGGATGACGACCTTGCGTGCGCGCATGGCCCGTTGATTACCACGCGACGCAACGCGACAACGTCCGCGCACGTCCAGTCGACGGAAGACGCGCGGCGGAGATGTCTCTAGACTGTGTATCGCGCTCGAGGACACGACTCGTTCCGGACGCGTCTTCCAAAAACAAACGAAGGAGTATGCCCATGCGACTGAGGCCTTCGCTGTACATCGCGAGCACGCTGCTGCTTGGCATCACCACTGGCTGCGGCGAGGACATCGCGCCGCACGAGGAGGAGCTCGGCGCGGTGGAAGCCGCGGCGGTCTCCACCTCGGGCGCCACCACGCACTTCCGCAACTGGCTGTCCGCCAACGGCTACAACAGCTACGACTTCGTCCGCGCGGACCTCACGGGCGGGAGCTACGGCGGCAAGGCCAGCGCCTCCGACACCGTGACGAAGCAGCCCGTCATCTTCATCCACGGCAACTCGGACAAGGCGGTGGGCTCGGTCTTCGGCCAGACGGGCTGGACGAGCTCCATCGAGTACTTCCAGGGGCGCGGCTACAAGACGAGCGAGCTGTACGCGACGACGTGGGGCCCGGCGAACGCGCTCCAGTCGCCGAACCAGTACCACTCGAAGGCGAACGTGATGAAGGTTCGCAAGTTCATCGAGGCGGTGAAGGCGTACACCGGCGCGTCGAAGGTGGACATCGTCGCCCATTCCATGGGCGTGACGCTGGCGCGCAAGGCCATCCTGGGCGGCACGGCCCACGACGCGGCGGACGGCGGCTCGTACAACGTGGGCGCGCCGCTCACGTCCTCGGTCGACACCTTTGTCGGCATCGCCGGCGCCAACCTGGGCCTGACGTCTTGTTACATGTCCGGCCCGTCCACGCCGACCTGCGGCTCCACCAACGGCCTGTACCCGGGCTACCTCCTCTGGGGCAGCGTCACCGGCCGCTCGACGTACCTCAATGACCTGCTCTCGAAGAGCGGCTACGAGGGCGCCTTCCGCTACTCCATCTACTCCACGGCGGACGAAGTCATCGGCTTCGACGGCATCGTCTACGGACAGTACACGTCGCGCATCCCGGGGCAGCAGGGCGAGAAGCGCTACACGGGCTACCCCTACGGCCACTTCAACTCGAAGGACCTGACGGCGGACGTCCAGTACGAGATGGTGGTCAACCACCGCATCCCGTAACCATCCGCGCTCCGGCACCTCCACCCGCGATGCAGGGTGGAGGTGGACCGGTCCGACACGCCTTCGCTACGGCTGGGGCAGCACGCCCGGCGTCGGCTCGCCTTCCTGCCCCGGCGTGGGCGGTGGCAACGCGCCCGGCGACTGCGGCTCGGTCGACGGCGAGGTGGGCGCGTCCGGCGCCGGCGCCTCCTGCTTCTCCGGCGCGGCCGGCACCACGATGTTGCCCGCCACCGCGTCACGGACGAACGCGAAGGCCGCTGCGTTGAAGCCCTCCGGGCAGTCCAGTTGCACGGTGTGGCCACAGCCCTTCATGGCCACCAGCTTCGCGCCCGGGATGTGGGACGCGCCGTACTCCATGATGCCGCGCGTCTCGCCGCCGTGGAGGAAGGGGTTGGGGATGAGCCGGTCGTCCGTGCCGTAGACGATGAGGGTGGGCACCGTGACGCGGTGCAGGTTGCCGCGCACGAAGTCGTTGTTGGACAGGCCCCGCACCGTGCGCACGTTGGCGTAGGCGTAGGCGTCGAACTCGGGCGACTTCGTGAGCCGCACGCGCTCCTCAATCAGCCACTCCAGTTCCGGCCGCCAGTGCATGAAGTTGCCCTGACGCACGCTGCCCCAGATGGCGGACTCCGGCGCGGACTTGATGAACTCCGTGCTCATCACCCGCGCGAACCACTCCTTCTCCCGCCAGGTGAACTTCTCGAAGCCGGCGGGCGACGCCAGCACCAGCGCGCTCAGCGAGTCCGGGTAGCGGATGGCGTAGGAGAGCGACGTCTGCCCGCCCATGGAGTGGCCGGCCAGCACGGGCTTCTCCACGCCCAGGGTGTCCACCAGCTCCAGCACCGCGTCCGCCATGGCCTCCATGGTGTACGGGAAGCTGCCCGGCTTGTCGGACTTGCCGTAGCCGGGCAGGTCCACCGCGATGACGCGGTAGCCCTGCTGCTGGAAGGCGTCGAGCTGCGCCCGCCAGAACTTCAGGTACGAGCCCAGGCCGTGGATGAAGACGACCGTCTTGGCGCCCGGGCCGCTGCCGGGCATGTCGACGTAGGCCATCTCCGGAGTCACGGCCATGCCGTACTGATTCGCGGTGCGCGGCAGCGGAATCCGCTTCACCGGCCAGGGCTGCTTCGTGCCCTCGGCGGTGTAGTCCAGGTCTTGGAAGGAGAGCGCGGGCTGGTGCGCGAACGAGCGCACGCAACCTGCGGAGGAGAGCCCCGCCGCGAGGAGCAGGGCGGTGAATGCGCGGGAGGTGCTCATGGTCAGAACGCGTACCAGGTGAAGGTGGTGAAGACGGAGTAGGGGTTGGTCCGGATGGTGGGCGCGCCGTCGTAGAAGCTGCCCCGGAACAGGTAGCCCGCGTGCAGGCCCAGCGTCATCAGGTAGCGGATGTGGTAGCGCAGCTCCGCGTTGACCTCGGTGCCGATGTACCGGCCGCGCTCGACCTCCGGCGTCCAGCGCACCGGCGCCGCGTCCGACGTCGCCGTGCCCACGCCCAGCTTGACGTTGAACTTGTTGGGCACCACGTCCCACGCCGCGGTGGCGATGGCCGCGCGCATGCCGTAGCCCTGGTTGGAGATGTCCGTCACCGCGCCCGTGTAGTTGTTCACCGTGCTGGTGAACGGGAACAGGATGAGCATCTTGTGGTTGAACCACACCGCGCCCGGCAGGCCGTACTGGTTGAGCGTGAAGGCGCCGGTGTAGCGGCTGTCGGACAAGTCATCGTCGCCGGTGGTGTACATGCCCTCCAGCGTGAGCAGGTCCGCGGGGCCGCGGCCCCACTGGTACATCAGCTCCAGGTTGGCGGAGAGGCCGGAGATGGTGAGCTCGGAGAGCGCGGAGCGCTCCGGGTCGTCGCTCACGTACTTGCCGCCGTTGTACATGACGAAGCCGGACGCGCCGAACCGGCCGTTGCGGAAGTCGATGTTGTGGTTGAAGTTGGCGCCAGCGTAGACGACGTTGCCCGTGGGCCGCGCGATGTCGAAGCGCGCCGTGCCCGTGAAGGTGTTGAGGCCCGTGGAGGACGGACCGCTCTTCACCAGGCCCTCGAAGGCGTAGGCGTCACCCTTCGTCTGGTCGTTGAGCAGCCACAGCGACACACCCACGTTGGTGTTGGGCCGCACCGGGTACACGTAGTCCGCGGTGAGGAGCCAGATGAACTTCAGGCGCGGGTCGTTGCGCGTGGCCTTGTCCGCCTGTGCGCTGCCCAGCGGCATCAGGCTCAGCTTGGCCAGGCCCTTGTAGCCGCTGAAGAGGGAGATGCCCGTGGCGTCGCTGCCCACGAAGCTCATCTTGTAGCCGGTGCGGGTGATGTCCGACAGCGGCGTGCGCGTGGGGTCGTAGACGTTGTCGTAGAGGGGCTGCGTGCCCACCAGAATCGTCAGCTCGCGCGGCTTGCGCGTGGGGTACAGCGCGACGTTGACGTTCTTCGTCTGGATGTTGACCTGGTCGGCGTTGAAGCCGCCGCCCTCGTTCTGCTGGAGCGCGTTGGCCGACCGGCCCCACATGTAGTCGATTTCGAACTGCGCCCGGAACGACGCCAGCCCGTCCACGAAGTGGGGGCTGTACTCGATGACGGGAATCCACCGCTGCTCGATGAAGTACGCGGACAGGCCAGGCTCGGCGCGCACCGCGCTTCCGGCGGGCAGGCCGATGGGGCCCAGCGCCACGCCGCGGAGGCCGGCCGGGTCGCCCACCTGGTTCTGCACCGAGACGCGCGTGAAGAAGTAGTTGATGAGGCTGAACTCGCGCGGCTTCGCGTCCTCGTCGCGGTTCTCCTCGTTGTTCCACTCACCGAAATACAGGCCGGGGACCGGCGTGCTCTGCGCCGCGGCCGGGAGCGACACACCCGCCAGCGCCAGCGCCAGCACTCCCGCGGAGCGCCGCGCCGTCCTGCGTGCCTCGGACCACCACCACCGTGCCATAAACACCTCGGCCCCACGCCAGGGGCGCTTCCGGCCACCGGGCCGGACTGCGAACGTCTGCGAGCTCGTTGCTTCCATGGCCCGCGGACTGCCCGCCTCGCGAGGCCGTTTCCCACCCCTGCTCCCGCGCCACACGGACGTCCCTCCGGGCACGGGCCCCACGCGGAAGGGAGGAGGAGCACGCCTCCCTTCCGGAGAGACTCAGGCTAGCCGCCGCTGATGACGTAGCTCTGCACCGCGTTGCCGTTGAACGGCACCGAGTTGCCCTGGATGACCTGCTGCACCGAGGCCGAGCCCACGCCGCCCGCCGCGCAGTTGGCGCCCGTGGCGCCGCCCTCGAAGAAGAGCTCCAGGTCCAGCTTGCGCTGGTCCGCGGAGAACGAGCCGCGGCCCACCTGGCGGAAGCCCGGGTAGGTGAACGCGACGTCGAAGCACTCGCCGTCCGCCGACACGTTCTCGATGCTCACGACGGTGGAGGTGAAGGACAGCGCGTTCTGCGGGAGGTCCGGGTTGCAGGTGCCCGTCTGGCCCGCGTTCGGCGCGCCCTCGATGGTGCCCGGGACGCTGTCGACGCGGAAGTTGCCGCCCTGCACCGACATGGTGACGCTCTGGTAGCACTGCGAGCTGGCACCGAAGTTGACGTCTTCGCTGAAGCCGTTCGGATGGCTGGGGATGTCATCCCCGCGCATCGTCAGCGTCTTGCCTTCCAGGAACGTCATGATGCCCTGCGACGTGCTCAGGTTGGGGGTGTTGCCGGGGCCGTTGTCTACCGGGTCGGCCTCACCACAGCCCACCAGACACAGCGCAGACGTCATCACCGCGGACAGCAGCTTCTTGTTCATGGTTGCTCCTCCTCTTCCGGCGGCATCGCCGGGCTGACGCGACAGTCGACAGGCAGCGAGCCACCGGTGGCGGTGGCCCGTCCATCAAGGTGCGTTCACGCTCAATGACGCGGCTTGTCCTTGTCCGAGGCGACCGCCGCCTCACGAAGCTCGCGCTTGAGAATCTTGCCGGCCGCGGAGATGGGCAGGCGCTCCAGCAGCTCCACGCGCTTGGGCACCTTGAAACGCGCCACCCGGCCGCGCAGGTGCTCCAACAACGCCTCCGACGAAACCTTCCCATCCGGCTTCAGCACGACGAAGGCCCGGCCCACCTCGCCCCACTTCGCATCGGGCACGCCCACCACGGCGCATTGCGCCACCTCGGGGTGCTCGTAGAGCGCGGCCTCCAGCTCCAGCGGGTAGATGTTCTCGCCGCCGGAGATGAACATGTCCTTCTTGCGCCCGGCGATGGTGAAGAACCCGTCCGCGTCCATGCGCGCCAGGTCGCCCGTGTGCAACCAGCCGTCCGGGTCGATGGCCTCGCGCGTGGCCGCCTCGTCCTCGAAGTAGCCGGAGCACATGGAGGGCCCCTTGAGGATGAGCTCGCCCACCTCGCCCGTGGGCACCTCGCGGCCGTCGTCATCCACCAGCTTCGCGGCGATGAAGTAGTTGGGCCGGCCAATGGAGCCCGCCTTCGACACCGCGTACTCCGGCCCCATGCTGAACAGGCCCGGGCCGAACTCCGTCATGCCGAAGCCCTGCTTGAAGGGCACCGGGTGCACCGCCTGCCACGCCTGGATGAGCGGCACCGGCAGCGCCGCGCCCCCGCTGGTCATGAAGCGCACGGACGCGAAGTCCGTCGTCTTGAAGCGCGGCGACTCCAGGAGCTGCTGATACTGCGTGGGCACCGCGAAGAAGAGCGACACCTTCTCACGCGGGATGAGGTCCAGCAGCGCGTCCGGCTCCCACCGGCGCATCAGCACCACGGTGCCGCCCACGGTGAGCAGCGGCAGCGTGTAGACGAGCAAGCCGCCCGTGTGAAACATGGGCGTGTGCGTCACGGTGACATCCCCGGGCCGCACCTCGTGGATGAGCGTGTTGAGCGTGTTCCACGCCACCATGCGGTAGCTGACGCGCGCGCCCTTGGAGCGGCCGGTGGTGCCGCCCGTGAAAATCAGACACAGGATGTCCTCTTCGGACACCGCGTCCTGGGTCACCGGCGACGCCGACACATGCGACAACGCTGTTTCATACGCGTCCGCGCCGGGCAGCCCCTGGGGCTCCAGCGCGACCAGGCGGGGGCCGCCGCCCAGGCGCTCGCGGACGTCCGCCACGGTGTCGCGGAACTCGTCGCCGAAGAGGAGGACGCTGGGGCGGATGGAGCGCACCAGGTCGGTCAGCTCGGCGGCGTGGAGCCGCCAGTTGTACGGGACGAAGACGGCGCCCAGCTTCGCGCAGGCGAACAGCGCGTCCAGGTACTCCACGCCGTTGTGGGCGACGATGCCCACCCGGTCACCCTTCTTCACGCCCGCCACGTCCCGCAGCCAGCCGCCCAGCGCCGCGGCGCGCGCGTTCATGGCGCGGTAGGTGAAGCGGCCCGCGTCGCCACGGGCCACGTCCACCACCGCGACGTTGTCGGGCCAGTACAGGGCGCCACGGCCCATCCAGTCACCGATGAACATGTGAGCGCCCTCCGTCATGGCGTGACTCAGGCCGTCCAGCGGTAGAGGGCGGAGGCCATGGCGAGCCCGCCGCCGCTGGCACACAGGGCCACGAGGTCACCGCGCCGCACCTTGCCCTGCACCACCGCGTCATCCAGCGTCATCGGGATGCAGGCCGAGCCGGTGTAGCCCCACTTGTCCATGGTGTAGTGGGCCTTCTCCATCGGCTGGCCCAGGATCTTCATGGTGGCCTCGATGGTGCGCAGGTTGAGCTGCGTGAAGACGAACTGCTTCACGTCGTCCAGCTTCAGGTTCTGCCGCTTGAGGAGCTGGTCCAGCAGCATGGGCCAGCGCTCGGTGTTGAACGTCGCGGGGAACTTGCGGACGAACTGCACCGCGGGCTTGCCGTTGGTGAGCTCCAGCGACTCCGCCGTGGCGGGGCGGCTGGTGCCGCCGGTGTAGACGCCGAGCGCGTCGTGGTACTCGCCGTTGGCCAGCAGCTTCGCGCCCATGAAGCCGGGCGTGTCGCCCGCGCCCAGCACCACCGCGCCCGCGCCGTCCGCGAACAGGGTGGCCGTCTTCTTGTCCTTCCAGTTGATGTAGCGCGACATGCCGTAGGCGCCCACGACGAGGATGCGCTGGTAGCTGTCATCCGCGGCGATCGTCTTGGAGCCCACGTCCAGCGCCGTCACCCAGCCCGCGCACGCGCAGTTGAGGTCGTAGGTGCCGGCGTTCACCGCGCCCAGCTTCGCCTGCACCACGGAGGCCGTGGCGGGGCTGAGGTAGTCGGGCGTGTCGGTGGCGATGATGATGAGGTCCAGCTCCTCCGGCTTGGTGCCCGCGCGCTCCAGCGCCTGGCGGGCCGCGCCCACGCACAGGTCGGAGGTCACCTGGTCATCCGCCATCATGTGGCGCTCGCGAATGCCCACGTTCTGCTGGAGCCACTCATCCACCTTCTCACCGAGAATCTTCTCGACGTCGGCGTTGGTGAGGACCTTCTCGGGGACGTAGCGGCCAGTGGAGAGAATCTGGGCGTATCGCATGGGTGTTCGTCAGCTCCGGGCGCCGCGCGCCGGTCGGCGGGCGGAACGCAGGGTGTTCTTCTTCGGGGTCTTCGATTTGGGCTTCGCCTTCGAAGCCGGGGAGGACTTCACGGTGTTGCGGCCCGTGGACGGCGCGCGCGGGTCCAGGCCGTGGGAGATGAGCGTCATCGCGGTGTCGAGGACGCGGTCGAGCCCCGGGTCCTCCTCCCAGAGGACCCAGCGCATGCCGAGGAAGTCACTGATGCCCATGAGGCAGTAGGCGAGCGCCTCCGGGTCCATGCGGCGCACCTCGCCGGCCTCCATGGCGCGGGTGAGGCCGCTCACGTAGCCGCGGGCGAAGCGGTCGTAGTAGCGGCGGTAGCACGCCTCGTCCACGAACTCCGCCTGCCGCACCACGCGGTAGAGATTGGGGTGCTGGCGCACGAACTGGAAGAAGGTGCGCAGGCCCTGGCGCTCCACGTCGACGCGGTTGTCGAAGCCGGCCACCGCCTCCGCGATGAGGCGGCGCAGGCGCGTGCCCAGCTCGTCCACCACCTCCACGAAGATGGACTGCTTGTCGGGGAAGTAGACGTAGAACGTCCCGAGCGCCACGCCGCCCTTGCGCGTGATGTCCGCGATGGAGGCGCGCTCGTAGCCCTTCTCACCGAAGACCGACTCCGCGGCCTTCAACAGCTTCGCACGCGTCCGCTGGCCTCGCGGCGTGACGGGTCCGGAGCGGTCTGGAGAAGCTGAAGCCCGATTCATGTTTCACCTAGCGGTAGCACCCGGCAGGGAGGGTGTCAAAGCACGGTCGATGGCTCCGCGCGTCAAACCGCACGCTCGACGCACGGCGTCAGCGCTCGTGCGGCGCTGACGCGCGCGAAGCCTACTCTGAATGTTCAGTACAGGTGGCCTCGCGGCGGGGGCCGTTGCGTGTCTGTCCATGCGGCGAGCACGCGCGCGAACCGAGGTAGAGTGAGCATCCGCAGGCAGCCACTCCAGACATTCCCTCACCGCACACGCGCCGCCGAGGCACGCCTCGCGCTCGCGGCGCCGCCGGACCCCGCACGCCATGAAGTCACCTTCCCTGCTGACCTCCCTGCTCCTCACGACGCTGCTCGGCCTGGGCTGCGCCTCGACGCCGGCGCCAACGCCCACCACCGCCGCGCCCAAGGACACGGGCCTCGCCTTTCTCTGGGAGGTCACGGACTCGCGGGGCGGCACCGCGTACCTCGTGGGCTCCGTGCACCTGGGCAAGGAAGGAACCCTGCCGCTGACGCCTTCGATGGAAGCCGCGTTCGCGAAGTCCGACGCGCTCGTCGTCGAGGTCGACGTGGGCAAGGTGGACCCCGCGGCCATGCAGCGGCTGCTGCGCGGGACGGGGCTCCTGCCCCAGGGACAGCGGCTGACGGACCGGCTGGAGCCGGAGACGGTGATGCTGCTCGGCAGCACCGCCGAGCGCCTGGGACTGGAGCTGCGCAACCTGGAGCGCCTGCGCCCCTGGCTCGTGGGGCTGACCATCGGGGTGATGGAGTTCCAGCGCGCGGGCTACCAGCAAGGCCACGGCGTGGACCGCGCGTTCCTCGACCGCGCGCGCAGCGCACAGATGGACATCCTGGAGCTGGAGACCGCGGAGTCCCAGCTCCGCCTGCTCGCCAGCACGCCGGAGCCGCTGCAAGATTTGATGCTGCGCGACCAACTCCGCCGCGAGCGCCCCGTGGCGGAGGTGCTGGAGATGCTCATCGGCGCGTGGAAGGCCGGTGACGCGGAGGGGCTCGCCCAGATGCTCCTCGAGGGCGCCGAGGACCCCACCTACCGCCCCGTCTACGAGCGCATCTTCTTCGAGCGCAACGTGCAGATGGCCCACAGCATGGAGGCGATGATCGCCCAACCCCGCACCCACTTCGTCGTCGTGGGCGCGGGCCACGTCGTGGGGCCGGGCGGCATCGTGGACCTGCTCCAGAAACGCGGCTTCACGGTGCGCCAACTGCCGCGCGACGTGTCCCGGTAGTCCGCGCGGCGCGGCGAAGCGTCCCCACGGCGAGGCCTGGCGGCACGCGCGTCGCGGCCTGGCGTTCACCCGCGCACGCCACACGGCGTCATCGCGCCCCTGGCAGGTGACGCCGCGCTGACGGCCCCCCAGCTTCCTGCCGCCATCCAGCCGAGGCCTCGCCCGGCGGCGGCCCCACACGCCCTCCAGCTCCCGCCACCGGCACCGTTCCGCGGGCGACCGTCAGACAGGCCCGGGGTTGCATCCTTGGGGCATCAAATATAAATTATCTGAGTTCTTGCCGAAGTGCTTATAAAATCAAGGCAATGCGCCCCATGTACCTGGACGAACAGGACCTCCGCATCGTCGACCTGTTGCAGCGCGATGGCCGCGCCACGCAGCTGGAGCTGTCGCGCGCGGTGAAGCTGTCCCAGCCAGCGGTGGCGGAGCGGATTCGCAAGTTGGAGGAGCGCGGCGTCATCACCGGCTACTCGGCCCGGGTGGACGCGGCGAAGCTCGGCAAGGACATCACGGCCTTCATCGGCGTGAGCATCGAGCACCCGAAGTACTTCGACGAGTTCCTGAAGAAGGTGCTGTCGCTGCCGGACGTCCTGGAGTGCCACCGCGTGGCCGGCCAGGACTCGTACCTGCTGAAGGTGAAGACGGCGAACACCCGCTCACTCGATTCGTTGCTGGTGGGGACGCTGCGCACCATCGCGGGAGTCACCCGCACGCAGACCACCATCGTCCTGACGTCCATGAAGGAAGACACGCATGTCCACGTGTCTCCAGAACCCCCGAAAGGAGCGTGAGCCATGAGCGCTGACGCGATGAGCGCCCCCCTCCCCCCGCCGCCCGTCTGGCGGCTGGCCCAACGGATGTCCCGCATCAAGACGTCCGCGGTGCGCGAAATCCTCAAGGTCGCCGAGCGGCCCGACATCCTCTCCTTCGCGGGGGGCCTGCCCGCCCCCGAGCTCTTCCCGCTGGAGGCCATCGCGGAGGCCCACGCGGAGGCGCTGGCCACGGAGGGGCGCGCCGCGCTCCAGTACAGCACCACCGAGGGCTTCGCCCCGCTGCGCGAGTGGATTTGCGGCCACCTCCAGAAGCGCGGCCGTCAGTCCACCGCGGACCAGGTGCTCATCACCAACGGCTCGCAGCAGGGCATCGACCTGGTGGCCAAGGTGATGCTGGACCCCGGTGACCTGGTCATCGTGGAGAACCCCAGCTACCTGGCGGCGCTCCAGACGTTCGGCGCCTACGAGGCGCGCTTCGCCACCGTGGGCAGCGACGACCAGGGCATGCGCACCGATGACCTGGAGCGCCTGCTGGCCACGCACAAGCCCAAGCTGGTGTACGTGGTCGCCAACTTCCAGAACCCCAAGGGCACCACCCTCTCCCTGGAGCGGCGGCGCGAGCTGGTGCGCCTGGCGCAGCAGCACCGCTTCCTCATCCTGGAGGACGACCCGTACGGCGAGCTGCGCTTCCGCGGCGAGCACCTGCCGTCGCTGGCCTCCTTCGACGACGAGGGCGTCGTCGTCTCGCTGGGCACCTTCTCCAAGACGCTGGCCCCGGGCATGCGCCTGGGCTGGGCGGTGGGGCCTCGGGACTTCGTGCGCAGCCTGGCCATCGCCAAGCAGTCCACGGACCTGCACACCGCCACGCTGGCCCAGCGCGCGGTGGTGAAGCTGCTGTCCCGCTTCGACTACGCGGCCCACCTGGAGTCGCTGCGCCCCGTCTACGGCGAGCGCGCCCAGGCGATGCTGGACGCCCTGGAGAAGTACATGCCCGCGGGGACGCGCTGGACGCACCCCGAAGGCGGCATGTTCCTGTGGGTGGAGCTGCCCGGCGGGCTGGACGCGCAGGCGCTGCTGGCCAAGGCGGTGGAGCAGAAGGTGGCCTTCGTCCCCGGCGGCCCCTTCTTCGCCAACAACCCGCGCCCGGAGTTCATGCGCCTCAACTACTCCAACCGCCCGCCCGACCTCATCACCGAGGGCATGCGCCGCCTGGGCGGTGTCATCGCCGCCGAGCTGGGGTAGCGGGCGAACGGGGTGTCCTTGCCGCGCCGCGTCGGAGACGACGCGGCGCTTTTCGTTTCCGCGAAGTTGAAGATTGATTCAGGTTTCAAATCGCTCGCCGCTGGCCAGCGCGGGCGGGGTTTCGTAGCCTGCGCGGCATTTCGTACCACCCCACCTGCTGGAGAGAGACACATGCAGCTCAAGGACCTGAAGATCATCGTGACGGGCGGCGCCCAGGGCATGGGCGCGCACTTCGCGCAGCGCCTTCACGAGGCGGGCGCCCAGGTGGCCGTGGGTGACGTGGCCGAGGAGCGCCTCGCCGCGCTGCCCGCCGGCATCCACCGCCGCAAGCTGGACGTGTCCTCCGAGGAGGACATCGTGTCCTTCGTCAACTGGGCGCAGGGCGCCATGGGCGGCCTCAACGGCCTCATCAACAACGCGGGCATCCTGCGCGACGCGCTGCTGGTGAAGAAGGACCGGAACACCGGCGAGGTGAAGAAGCTGTCCACCGCGGACTGGAACGCCGTCATCGGCGTCAACCTCACGGGCGCCACGCTGATGGTGCGCGAGGTGGTGGCGAAGGTCGCCGAGTCCGGCCAGAAGGGCGGCGTCGTCGTCAACATGTCGTCCATTGCCCGGCACGGCAACCGCGGCCAGTCCAACTACGTCTCCGCGAAGGCGGCGCTGGCGGCCAACACCGTCACCTGGTCGCGCGAGTTCAGCCCCTTCGGCGTGCGCGTGGGCGCGGTGGCCCCGGGCATGATCGAGACGCCGATGACGCAGGGCATGAACCAGAAGGCCCGCGACGCGCTGGTCTCCAACATCCCCGTGGGCCGCATCGGCGTGCCCGAGGACATCTGGCTGGCCGTGAAGTTCATCCTGGAGTGCGACTACTTCAACGGCCGCACCATCGACGTGGACGGCGGCCTCAACTTCTGAGGCCCTGCTCCCGGCGGCGCGGTGACGGGCCGCCGGAGTCCCCGTGGAGGTGTGAGGCACGGCGGAGGCGTGTGGCGCCCGCTGGCGTGTGAAGGACTGCCGAGGCGTGTGGCGTCCGCCAGCGTGCCCACGGGGACGTGACGCACAGCCGAGGCGTGTGGCGTCCGCCAGCACACCGCGGATGCATGACGCACGGCGGAGGCATCTGGCGCCCGCCGGCCCCTCACCGGCGACTGGCGTCGCTCAGGCGCAGGTCGCGCAGCACCGCGGGCTCGTCCGCGTAGAGCAGCTTGTAGGCGCTGTAGCTGCCCAGCACCTTCTTCACATACTCGCGCGTCTCCTCGAAGCCGATGTGCTCCACCCACTCGTCGAGCTCCGCTTCGGGCAGCGCGTGCCGCCAGCGCTCCACCGCGCGAGGCCCGGCGTTGTAGGCCGCCACCGCGTACGCGACGTTGCCGCCGAAGTGCTTGAGCAGCTGCCCCAGGTACGCCGCCCCCAGGCGGATGTTCGTCGTGGGCTCGAGCAGCGCGGCCTCCCCTGGCGCCGGCAGGTCCAGCGCGTCCGCCACCTGCCGCGCCGTCGCCGGCATCAGCTGCGCCAGCCCCAGCGCCCCCGTGGCCGACCGCGCACGCGCGTTGAAGCGGCTCTCCTCGCGGATGAGCCCCTGGAGCAGATCCGCGTCCACGCGGTGGGCGCGCGAGTAACGGGCAATGGACGCGCGGAAGGCCAGCGGCCACGTCGCCTCCCAGACGGGCCGTGACGCGGCGGTCAGCGGGCCGTGCACCTCCTGCTTCAACGAGGTGCGCGCCACCTGCCGCGCGGCCCGGTTGCGGCCCGTGCGCTTCAGCGTCTGGTACAGCAGCCGCGCGGGCGCCTCGGACAGGCCCCGCGCCTCCACCGCCAGGAACTCCTCCACCGCGCCCGGCAGGCCCAGCCGCATCAACTCGACGCCCGCGAGGAAGCGCGCGTCCCGGGCGAGCGTCCCGGGCGGCAGCGGCCAGATCTCCTCCGACGCCCCCACCTCGTCCAGGGCCTCCTCATCCGGCTGCCCCGAGCCGCCCGTGCCTTCCTCCATCGCCTCCGCGCTGACGGGGCGGGCATGCAGCCGCGCCACGCGCTCCGGCGACAGCAGCGCGAGCCGTGAACGGGCGAGCATGCCGTACCACGCCGCGGGCCGCTCGGTGGCGATGTGCGCGTAGCTGTCCAGCGCGGCCTCCGCCGTAGGCCCCGTCTCCTGCATGCGCGCGCGCCAGTAGCGCGCGCGCCAGAGGGCCTCGTCCGTGCGCGCCGCCTCGGGCAGCTTCTCCACCGCCGTCAGCGCGGCCAGCGCCGCCGGCGCGTTGGCCTTGCGCGAGTGCAGCCAGAAGGCCCGGAAGAGCGACTCCGAGGCGAAGTTCCCCGCCGGGTAGCGGCGCGCCGCCTCCTCGTAGCGCGCGAGCGCGGTGTCCACGTCCCCGAGCCGCTGGAGAATCCACGCCTCGAAGAAGAGCGCGTCATCCGCGTAGCCGTGCTCCGGGTAGTCCCGCGCCAGCGTCGCATACGTGCCCACGGCCGCCTTCGGGTCCACCACCGACTGGGAGTACCCCAGGATGTAGAGCGCCTGGGGCCGCAGCTCCGACGCCGTGCAGCCCGCCACCATGGGCTCGAGCACGTCGATGGCCCGCCGGTGCTTGCGCTCCTTGCGCAGGGCCCGGCCGTAGGCGAGGTGCGCGCGGCAGGCCAGCGCGTCCGGCATCTCCACGTGCGGCAGCACCTTGTCCAACAGGGCCACGCCCGCGTAGTTGCGGTGCAGCTCCACCAGCGCCTCGGCGCGGCGGACCCGCCACTTGAGCGGCAGGGGCAACCCCTTCAGCCGCTGCTCGGCGCGCTTCGCCTCGCGCGACAGCGGGCTCGTGGCCCACACCTCCAGCAGCGCGCGGTGCTCCGCGTTGTACTGCCCCTGCGCGCGCGCCAGGTCGCAGATGGCCAGCAGCGCCTTCATCCGCAGCGCGTCCGGACCGCGCGACTGGCGGCTGTCGATGAGCTCCTGGAGCGCCGTCAGCGCCCCGGGGATGTCCCCCCTGCGCTGGAGCACCCGCGACAGGCTGAAGCGCGCCTCGGGGTACAGCGGCGAGCCCGGGCTCACGGCGCGGTAGTGCTCCGCCGCCCGCTCCAACTTGCGGAGCCGCTCATTCGACTGGGCGGCCCGCAGCAGGGCGTGGTCCTTCAGCGCGGCGTAGTCTTGCGACAGCGCGGAGAACTCCTCGGCCGCCACCGCGGCGTTGCCCGCCAGCAACGCGCTCTGCGCCATGAGGAAGCGGACCTGCGGCGTGGCCTCTTCCTGGGAGAGCAACGCCCGAGCGCGCGCGTAGCGGCCCCGCCGGAACTCGGCGTGCGCCTTGGCCAGCGAGCCTTCCGCGAAGTACGGCGTCAGCTGCTCCGGCCCGAAGGCCTCGGTGGACAGCTCCCCGTCGGAGGGCTGCGCCACCGGCGAGTCGAGCAGCGCCTCCAGCTGGTCCTCGGAGAGCACCTCGCCGGGCTCTTCCTCCAGGGGCGCCTGCGCCCACGAAGGAGATGCCCCCAGCATGCCCGCGCACGCAAGGAACACCACGGCACCCGTTCGAAGTCCGTCCATGACCGCCCTCTTTGTTGAACCAGGGGCGGCAATGCATCGTCACGCGGCGTGCGATTGGGACGGGGCCCCCGCGCGGGTTTTCGCGCACCCGTCATCCAGCGGATACAGCGCGGCCCGGGGCCCGAGCGCGGGTGCTCGATACCCAACGAGTCGCCGCGGGCGCACGTAGGCGCGTCTGCGGGCAGGTGGCCGGAGGCACCACCACCCTCGCGGGCTGTACGCGGCGGCACATCTGGCACCATGGATTCTTTTGCAACACGATTGCACAATAGAAACGGGCGTGCCATATGCGGTGACGCGCTGAAGTCGCCCAAGGGCTTCGCGCCATTCATCCACCCTGTGCCGGGAACCGTGATGCACCTTCGACCCTTCTCACTGGCCTTCGTGGCCGCGGCGGCGCTTGCCCTGACCGCGTGCGGCGATTCCGATTCCAATAACGACCCCATCGAGTGTGGCGGCTTCGGCCACCTCCATGGCGACCACTGCCACTGCGATGACGGCTACGTCGCGCAGGGCGACACCTGCGTCGTCGCCGAGGAGCCCGTCGAGGAGTGCGGCGGCCACGGCCACCTGCACGGCGACCACTGCCACTGCGACGAGGGCTACACCGAACAGGGCGACACCTGCGTGCCCTCCGAGACGCCAGTGCTGGACTGTGGCGAGCACGGCCACGCGCACGGTGACCACTGCCACTGTGACGAAGGTTACGCCGAGGAGAACGGCACGTGTGTCGCACAGACGCCGGAGCTGGACTGCGGCGAGCACGGCCATTCGCACGGCGACCACTGCCACTGCGACGAGGGTTACGCCGAGGAGAACGGCACCTGCGTTCCCGCCGAGTGCGGCGGCCACGGCCATTCGCACGGTGACCATTGCCACTGTGACGAAGGCTACGTCGAGCAGGGCGACACCTGCGTGCCCGAGACGCCGGTGCTGGACTGCGGCGAGCACGGCCACTCGCACGGCGACCACTGCCACTGCGACGCGGGTTACGTCGAGCAGAGCGGCACGTGTGTCCCGGCGACCACGCCGTAAGGCTTCGGGCCCGTACGGCTGAATCGACGCCAGGCCCGCGCTCCCGTTCGCGCGGGCCCGGCTGAAACGACCCGGGGCGGGCTCCTTCCCCGGAAGCCCGCCCCGCGCGCTGCGTCCTCCGTGCCCTGGCTCAGCCCTCCAGGTCGTTCACGATGCGGCCCATGGGCGACGGCTCGCCGAGCACCCGCTTCTGGAAGAAGGTGCGGTCGTCGGTGCCCTGGTCGAAGACTTTGAAGCTCTGGTCGATGCCGTTGTTGCCCGGGCGGATGCCCGAGTAGTCGTGCCGCGACGGCAGCCCGTGCTCGGCACGAATCGCGTTCTCGTTGGGCGCCCAGCCCGCGGGCGTGTGCGGCGTGGGGCGAAGGCCAATCGTCTCGAACTCCTCACGCAGGCGCAGGCGCTCCTCGACCGTCTCCTTCATGGGCGTGGTGTACTGCGGTTCCTGGTGGAAGACGGGCGCGTTGGCGTGCTTGCTGGCCGCCAGCGGGCTGACCTGGAGGCCGTTGGACGCGCGCCACGCGTGGACCGACTCGTGGCCCAGGCTGTTGAAGCGCTGCGCGCCCCCCTGCTCGTTGTAGTTGATGTCGCTGGGCCGGCCCGCGCCCGGCATACCCTCATAGCGGTAGGCCGGACGGGAGGACGCGTACGTGCCGTCGTTCCGGGGCATGTGCGAGTTGGGCATCCCGGCGTTGCGGCCCGAGTAGATGTCCGCCACCGTCATCGGCTGGCGCTGCGTCCCCGTCACGCCCGGGTTCACCATCGGGTTGCGGCCGTCGAGCTCCGTCATCATCCGCCGGCCGTGGGGCTGGCTCATCAGCCTGTCCGTGGAGACGCGCGTGTCCCGCGTGAAGTCCGCGAAGTCCGCGCCGGACTGGCCGTTGTCGCGGCGCGTGCGGATGCCCTGGAGGTCCGGGTGCACCACCCCGTAGTCCGTGCGGCGCAGGTTGTCCCGGCCCGTCTGCAGCTGGTCGGGCGTCGGGCGCGGAACGGCGGGCTGCGGAGCCGCGGGCTGCGGAGCGGCGGACGTCGTCTGCGGCGAGTTCGTCCGCGGCGTCCGGGTCGCGTCCACCCGCGGGGGCGCGCTGTTGGAGCGGGGGCGCGAGGGCCCAGAGGAGGACGACGCGGAGGGGCTGGAGAAGGAGGGCTTCGAGCGGATCTTCATGGGGAGCCTCGGGAGCAGGAGGACTGCGATGCCTGCCCCTAAAGCACCTCTCATGCCTACCGCGCCGCGTCACAAGTCGATGCCAAACCCAAGAGATTTCAATGAGTTACGAAGGCCCATGACGCCCTCATGGGCCCGGGGGCCGGTGACACCACTCACCGGCTGATGACTGGCGACACCAGTCACCACCACTGCCGCGCCTGGCGGCGGATGGGCTCCACGCGGCGGCGGACGCTGCGGGGCCGGGGCGTGGCGCACCCACAGCGCCGGCCCGCGGTGCAGCGCGCATCGGCGTTCGCGTGGGGGCCCGGCCGAACCACACTTGCGGCCCCACCGGACCGCATCACGCGGGGGGCGCGCTTGCGGCGGCAGCACCGGCACGAGCTTCCCGGCTTCCAGGCGTTCATCGCACCACCTCCCCGTACGAAGGGCTGCACGCACCGCGCGACTCGGCTGCGAAAGGGGGCTTCGTCACCAATTCCATGGATGGACTCCGGGGGCACACGTCCACATCCAAACGGTCCAGTTGCGCCGTGAAAGGCAACCTTCATGCCTTTCAACGGACAGACGCAGGCCCCTGGTTTTCCTGGCGTCGCCGGGACGAGAGCGGGACGAACGGACTGTGCGCGTGTGCAATGGGCATCACACCGCGTGGCGCGGGTGACAGCGAGACACTGCGCGAATCACTGACACGCACCGCGAGGCACGCGGCGACACGCACAAGCCCGTACGCCAGACGCCCCCCGCCGTCTCTCACCCGACGTCTTGCTTCGACTCAGGGGTGACTGGCGGTTTGACGGGGTAATCCCGAGATTCAAAGCTATTCAGGAAGAAGCGGAGAGGCCGTCAGTTTCCCTAGCGAAATCCGAGGCTCGAACGCATCTTCCAGGAAAGGCGCGAATTAGCGCCGCCTCCAGGTGGCGGGAACGCCACCCGGGCAGCCCTCTTCAGACAGGGAGGGAGTCCCAGACCAGGGGTGCGCGGCGAGGGGCACCCACCGTCAGATGAGGTCGAGGGGCATCATCGTGCCCGCCTCGAACTCCGGGGCACGTCGCAGCTGGTCCAGCACGCGCGGCGCGCAGCGCAGGTGGAGCATGGGCATGGAGCCCGGCTCGCTCACCGAGCGCACCGCGCCGAGCAGATGGTGTGCCTCCAACCAGCGCATGAGGCTCTGGTGGAAGCGCGCGCTCTCCGCGAGCCCGGCCTGATGGACTTCCGCGCGGGAACGGATGGGCGGCCGTGGAGGCGTGCGTCCACGCGACACCACCGCGGGTTCCTCGCGGGGCATCACCGTGACGTCAATCCAGTCAGGCTGGGTGTCCGACCCCGCGCCGCCCGGCAAGGGGCGTACCCGCGCGGACACACCGGAGACGCCGCCGGCCCGGACGTCTCCCCAATCGCCAGTCTTCCTGCTCATGGCCTCTTCCTCCCCCGGGTCCGGCGCGCGCAATGGCGCCGACCCCGGCTTCAACCACCACCGTCACCTGAATACGGCCAGGCCCTTGCCTGTCTTGTGCGTGCCCGACCGAGGGAGCTTCACCGCATTCTCCAGGATCAAATCCCTCACCTCGAGCGCCGTCAAGTCAGGGGCACGGCAACGATACAGCGCTGCAATACCCGCTACATAAGGCGCGGCCATGCTCGTGCCACTCATTCGCTCGTAGAACGCCTGGTTGTTACAACGGCGCTCCGTGCTGGAATAGACATTCACGCCATACCCCATGATGTCCGGCACGACGCGCCGACCCACGGTGCCACTCGCGGAGAATGTGGCCACATTACGTGCGAAGTCGACCGCGCCGACAGCCAGTGATTCTGGAAAGGCGGCTGGATAACCAACCGTGTCGGGGCCACTGTTGCCTGCCGCCACAACCGGGAGGACGTTGCTGTCGAGCAGGCGACGAATCATCGTCTGCAGCGCGCGCAGGTTGAGGTTGTAGTCCGCCTCCGAGATGCCGGGCGGCGGCATCAGCGGGAAGCCGAGCGACAGGTTCACCACCGCCGGCCGGGTGGAGTTCTCCGGGCGGCTGAACTGGTGCAGCAGCCACTCCATGCCCGCGGCCACGCGGCCCAGGCTGGTGCGGATGGTCTCCGACTCGATGACGGACGCGACGTAGAGGTCCACCTCCGGGGCGACGCCGTGGTGCACGCCCGCCGCGATGCCGCACACGTGCGTGCCGTGGCCATCCGGGTCGAAGCCGCGGATGTCCCGCGCCGGGTTGTGCGGCGAGTTGGGGAAGAGCGACACGTAGCGGAACTGGATGACGCGCGCGGCATGCTCGGGGTGGTCCGCGTCCACGCCGGTGTCGAGGATGCCGAGCATGACGCCCGCGCCGCGGATGCCCTGGGCGTGGGCCAGGGGAACACCGGACTCGTCGGGCCACTCGCGCTCCGCCAGCGAGGACATGCCCAGGTTGCGCGGCCCGGGCTGTCCCGCCGACACCGGGCCGGGGAAGGACAGCGGGACGACGTCGGGGATGAACTCGAAGTCGCGCCCCAGCTCGCCGCGCGCCTCCTTCTCCGTGTGCTCTTCATAGAAGTGGGCCATGGTGGCGCCGATGAGCGGCATGTACCGGTAGCTGCCCGGCTCCGCGCCCGTCTGCTCGGCCACCGTCGCGCCCGGCATGGGCGGCGTGCTGGAGTCCGCGCCGCGCGTGCCCATGCCGCGCGCGGACTTCGCGCCCTTGCCCTTGCGGCGACGCTCTTCCTGTCCACTGACGGGCGGACGCGGGCCGGGCAGCGTGGCGGACCGCAGCCCGAGCGCGGAGAGCGTGTCCGGGGCCTTGGTCGCCACCGCGAAGCGCAGCGCCGTCGTGCGCGACAGCACGCGCTCGCCCTGCTCCGTGCCGCGAGGCCCCACCCGAGCCTGCGTCTCGATGGACTCCTTGGGAACCAACAGGTAGGACTTCATGACGTGTGTGCTCCTTGCACCACCGTGCAACACCAGACGCATTCAGCGAGGGCGTCCAGCACCAGGTCAGCGCCCATCGCGTGCGGTGCCTCGCGCGTGCGACGGGGGCGATGGGGGCGCGCCCGTGGCCGCGCGCCCTCGACAGGGTTGGCTCGACGGCGCGACGGGCGCACCGCGTGCGTGTGACGGACACCCACCGGGACCTCCGGGCCGGAGGGTTGAGGTGTTGAATCCCTGGCGTCCTCCCGAGGCTGCGGGTGACGCGGCCACGAACGCGCGCACGCCGCCTTCACGCGCCAATGCGCGCCCGGCCTCGGGTGACGTCCTCTGCGCGGCGTCATGCCTGTCCCCCTTCCTCTGGATAGGCCCTGGGCTTCCCGTTCGATTGGACAGGAAGGGCCTGACAAAAAACCACGGATTTCCCGCAGTACACGCACGAATGGGGTAATTCGGTTCTAACTGGCCTTGCTCGAACGTCTGGAAGTGGGAGTGATTCCCTCCCCGGTACGAGCGGGGTGCCCGGAGGCGCACAGGAGCGGTGTCCTCCATCCGACCTCGGGCAGGATGAGGCCGGGAAAGACTCCGTTCCGACAATTGTTCGCCCACATCCCTCCGCCCGGATTAAGGGTGGGGTGTTCGCTTCCCCTGGAGCCGCCTGACGTGATTCCCTACTGGCACGCCCCCTCCCTGGAGCTGGGGCCTCTCAAAATCGAGCCCTTCGGCATCTTCGTCGCGGCGGGCATCCTGCTGGCCGCTCGCCTGCTTGGCCGCCAGGCCGAGAAAGAGGGGCTGAACCCGGAACCGCTCGCTGACTTCGCGCCCTGGGGCGTGGGCGTCGGTGTCGTCGTGGGCCACTGGGTGCACCTGTTCTTCTACCACCCGGAGGAGCTGTCCAAGAGCCCGTTCCAGATTCTGAAGGTCTGGGATGGCCTGTCCTCCTTCGGCGGTCTGCTGGGCGGCATCCTCGCGGCCGTCGTGTTCTTCAAGGTGAAGAAGCTGCGGTTCTCCGACTACGCGGACGCCTTCGCCTTGGGCGTGGCGCCGGGCTGGGCGGTGGCGCGGCTGGGCTGCTTCGCGGTGCATGACCACCCGGGCGTGCCCACCGACTTCTTCCTCGCCGTGGCCTTCCCGGGCGGCCCCCGGCACGACCTGGGCATGTATGACGCCATGGCGCTCTTCGCCATCACCGGCATCCTGTACGCGCTGCGCAACGCGGGGAAGCTGAAGGGGCGGCTCCTGCCGCTGCTGGCGGTGCTCTATGCCATCTGCCGCTTCGGCTTCGACTTCCTGCGCGCCACGGACATGGCCTACGTGGACGCCCGTTACTTCGGCCTGACGCCCGCGCAGTACGGCTGCATCGGGCTGGCGCTCTACGGCCTGTGGGGCCTGCTGCGCCGGCGCGAGGCGGACACGGCGTCCTCCCCGCCCTCGGCGCCGAAGAGCCCTGGGACGGTAGGCGCGCGTTAGGGGCGGCCCCGTCCCACGCAGATTCGGGTGGGCGAATCATCGGCTCGGAGCGCCGGCGCGTGTGCGCGGGGCTCCGGGCCGTTTCGTTTCCTGGAACGAACAGGGCGCCCGGGCGGCCGCATCTTCGGCTCGGCGCTCCGGCGCGTGTGAGCGAGACTCCGGGCGGTCTCGTTCGCTGAACAACCCTGGAGGCTGCTGCATGAAGGCGTTCGCCTATGACGCGGTCATGACGCCCCTGGGCTGGCTGGGCCTCAACGCCGCCCGGCGCAACCTGGTGCGAGGGCTGTCCGGTGAGGTGCTGGAGGTGGGCACGGGGACGGGCCTTGCGTTGCCTGGCTACCCGGACACCGTCACCTCCGTCACCGCCATCGACGTGGACGACGAGGCGCTCGCGCGGGCCCGCCAGCGGCGCCCGGACGCACGGCTGCTGTCCGCGAGCGTCGAGTCCCTGCCCTTCCCCGACGCCTCCTTCGACGCGGTGGTGTCCAGCCTGGTGTTCTGCAGCGTGGAGGCCCCGGCGCGCGCGCTGGCGGAAGTCTTTCGCGTGCTGCGGCCCGGTGGCGCGCTGCGCATGCTGGAGCACGTGCGAGCGCCGGGGCCCGCGCTGGCCACCGTGCAGTACCTGCTCACGCCCGCGTGGATGCGGATGACGGGCGGGTGCCGGCTGGACCGGGAGACCTTCTCCCTGGTGGAGCACGCGGGCTTCGAGGTCGAGCAGCGCGTGCAGCGATTCCAGGGCATCGGCGAGCTCATCATCGCCCGACGGCCGCGCGCCTGACGCGCAGGCGGTTTCGGGCAGGCGCAGCCCCGCGAGGTCGCGGCGCCACATCACCCGGTGTCAGCGCGCCTGACGCTCAGGCGGGAGTGGGCATGCGCAGCCCCGTGAGCTTGCGGTCCGTGAGGATGGAGTGGACCTGCGCGATGCGCCCGTCCGAGCCCAGCTCCACGCGCATCACCACGCGGGTGCTCAGCAGGAGGTCGCGCTTGGGCGGCGGGTAGACGATGACGATGGCCGGCAGGCCGTTGAGCATCCGTGACTCCACGGCCACGGGAGGGCCTCGCAGCTCCATCAACCTCCGGTACATCAGGAGCACGCGGGCCAGCCCCAGCACGGGGACCTGCGCGGCGCGCACCTGGCCACCGCCGTCCGTCAGCGCCGTCACGTCGCTGGCGAGCACGGCCTCCGCGGCGGCCACGTCGCCCGATAGCACCGCGGCCAGGAAGCCCTCCAACGCCGCGCGCGTGCGCGCCTGGAGGTCCCGCGTCGGCACGCAGCGGGCGCTGTCGTACGCCGCCAGGGCCGCCCGCGCGCGGTGGTGCACCACCTTCACGTTGGGCTCGCTCATGTGGAGCGCCTCGGCCACTTCGCGTACCGAGTAGTCGAACACGTCCCGCAGCAGCAACACCGCGCGCTGCTTGGGGGACAGCACCTCCAGCGCCAGCAGGAAGGCGAAGGAGACGCTCTCCAGCAGCGCGTAGCGGCCCTCCGTGGAGCCGCCGCCCGGCAGCCGCGCCTCCACGCCGGGAGGCGGCACTTCGTCCTCGCCCGTGTCCAGCGGCGAGGGCAGCCACGGCCCCACGTAGGCCTCGCGCTTGCGGCGGCGCAGGAGGTCCCGGGCGAGGTTCACCGCCACCCGCGTCAGCCAGGGGCGCAGGTCCTCGTGCCGCGCGGGCGGCGAGGCCAGGGCGCGCGCATAGGTGTCCTGCACCAGGTCGTCCGCGTCCGCCGCGACGCCCGTCATGCGATAGCAGAGCCCCCACAGGAAGCGCTCGTGCTCGCGCGCCGCCTCCGCCAGTCCTCCGTGCAGGGGGGCCACCATGGTTCAGCCCCCCGCCGCGCGGAGCGGCTCCGCGTGTTGCCCCGCGAGCAGGGCTTGCGCCGCGGCCTCGGCGCTCGCGAAGACGGCATCCGCGAGCATCCCCTCGGGCCCCACCCAGTCGCCCACTCGGAGCAGTCCGCGCACGTGCGGCACGGCCACGGAGGGACGCCCGGAGAGCCCCCCCGTCTCCGCCGTCGGCAACCAGTTCGTCACCCGCAGCGAAGGCCGGTAACGGCGCGCCACCACGAACTCCCGCCAGCCGGGTTGCAGCGCGTCCATCACATCCTCCAAGCGGGCCTCGCTCGCCTCCGGGCCCCGTCCCCCCAGGTATTGCATCACATGCACCATCGCGCCGCCCTCCGGCGCCAGCTTCGCCACCGCGGAGTGCACCGAGGCATACCAGGGCCCATCACTCCCGAGCGCGAACAGCGCATCGGGCCGGGGCAGCCGCGACAACCCCAGGTCCAACGTGGCCGCCAGCACCGGCACCGCCCGCGCCGCGTCCTGGGCCAGCGCCGCGTCACCGGGCACCAGCTCCGCGACGTCACCGGGGCCACCCGCCACCACCACCGCGTCCGCCGCGTGCTCCGTCCCGTCCGCGAGCCGCACGCCCCGAATCGCGCCACCGTCCTCCGACAGCACGACGCCGCTCACCTTCGCGGAGAGCTCCAGCCGCGCACCCGCCTCCCGCGCGCGGGACTCCAGCATCGAGACGAGCGTGCTCCAGCCACCATTCAGGTAGAGCACCTTCGGCATCGCCTGGAGCTTGGCGACAGCCACTTCGGCGCTCAGCCGGTCCACGTCCGCGCAGTAGGTGGACACCCGCGTGAACGCCATCACGAAGTCGCGCGCGTCCTCGTTCGACAGCCGCTGCTCCACCCACGCGCGCATCGACGTCCGCGCCAACGTCGACGCGTCCACGCCACCCAGCCCCGCGAGCAGCTTCGCGAGCTCCAGCTTCCCCGACAGGCCCAGCGCATCCGTGGTCATGATGGAGACCAGCCCGCGCGGCATCGTGTGCAGACGTCCACCGCGCAGCAGGTACGAACCCGCGCCGGGCGAGCCGCCCTCGGGCTTCACGCCCAGCCGCTCCAGCACGCGCATCGCCGCGCCGCCCTGATACAGCGCGTGCGCGCCGAGGTTGAAACGAAAGCCCTCCACGTCCGAGGTCTGCCCACGGCCGCCGAAGTGCTTCGAGCGCTCGTACAACGTCACCGCGCAGCCACCGCGCGCCAGCAACGCCGCCGTCGCGAGGCCGCCCAGGCCTCCGCCCATCACCGCCACTCGAGGTGTCCGCATCCGCTGTGCTCCGCCGAAAGGGCCCGGGAAAATCCAGGTCGCTGGCGGCACCACGAAGGGGCTCGGCGAAAGGTTACGCGGGGTGTTTTTGCGCGTCCGTGACAGCCTCGCCGTCATCGCGAGAACCTTCCGTCCACGGTGCGTTTTCCGCACGGGTTCATGCGGACACCCCCTCTGAAAAACGTGTGCGCGACAACCCCGCGAGTCACTTCGGACGAGGCAATGTCAGGGGTAGCCGTAGACTTTCGAATGCGCCGGCGGACTTTCCCGCCGGAGAGCCCCGAGGCATTCCCGCATGAGAAAGCTCCTCGCTGCCCTGCTCGCTCTTCCCGTCCTGTCCGCCTGTGGTCCCGCGCTGGAGTCCGACTCGAATGAATCCCCGCGGGCCGCGGTGCCCGAGGGCGCCGAGCTGACCTCCGCCGAGCAGGAGTTGTTCATCCTCCCGCGCGAGCGCTCCGTGCGCCTGCGCACCGGCGTGACGCTGCGCTACGTGGAGCAGGGACTTCCGCTCGGCACCCCGGTGGTGTTCCTCCATGGCTACACGGACTCGAACCACACGTGGGACTTGAACCTGCGCACCTTCCCGCGCAACCACCACGTCTATGTGTTGGACCAGCGCGGCCACGGTGACTCGACGCGCCCGGCGTGCTGCTACACGCAGCAGGACTTCGCCGCGGACGTGGCGGCCTTCCTCGACGCGGTGGGCGAGCGGAGCGCCATCCTCGTGGGCCACTCCATGGGCAGCTTCATCGCGCAGCAGGTGGCGCTCGACTTCCCGCAGCGCGTCGCGGGACTGGTGCTCGTGGGCTCGGCGCCCACCGTCGCCGGCAACCCGGTGGCGCTGGAGGTGAAGTCCATCGTGGACACGTTCGAGGGCACCGTGGACCCGGAGTTCATCCGCGCGTTCCAGGAGAGCACCTTCGTGCGCCCCGTGCCCGCGTCGTACCTCAACAGGCTCGTCTCCGAGAGCAGCAAGGTCCCCGCGCGCGTGTGGCAGGACGCGATGGACGGCCTGCTCGCGGAGGACCACTCGGCGCGGCTGCACCGCATCCGCGTGCCGGTGCTCGTCGTGGGCGGTGACCAGGACGGCTTCTTCCCCGTCTCCGAGCAGCGGGCGCTGGTCAACGCGCTGCCGGACGCGGACTTCGTCCTCTACACGAACACGGGCCACGCGCCGCACGCGGAGCAGCCGCAGCGCTTCAACCAGGACCTGCAGCGCTTCCTGCGCTCGGTGACGCGCTGGTAGTGACTCCCGGACGGGCCCGGCGCTAACCGGGCACCGACCCCGGCGCGCCGCCACCCGCTGGCGGCGCTGGAGCGGCGCGGGGGATGTCGGCCCGCGCCAGCAGCACCGCGGCCCCGAGGATGAGCATCCCGCCCAGCACCTGGCGCGGGGTGAGCCGCTCGTTCAAGAAGAGGGCGCTCAACACCACCGCCGTCAGCGGCTCCAGGTTGGACACCAGCGACGTGTTCACCGCGCCGATGCGCTGGATGCCCACGAAGAAGAGCAGCACCGCCGCCACCGTGGACACCAGCGCCAATCCCACCACCGCGGCCCAGCCCGTCACCGAAGCCGGGAAGGCGGGGCCCCGCGCCAGCATCGCCACGCCAAAGGAGCATCCCGCCGCGCAGAGGATGACGGTGCTGGAGGCCAGCGGCCCCGCGCTGCCGGACACCCGGGCGCTGGCGACGACATAGGCGGTGTAGAAGAGCGCGGCCAAGAGGCCCAGCAGCACGCCCGGCAACGTGGCGCCGCCCTGGGACAGGTCGGCCGTCAACACCGTGCCGCCCACCGACAGGACCACCGCGAGCCACTTCACGCGGCCCAGGTGCTCGCGGAAGACGATGCGCTGCACCAGCGCCACCAGCGCGGGGAAGGAGTACAGCAGCAGGGACACCAGCCCCGCGGGCGCGTGGTGCAAGGCGGAGAAGTAGGCCGCGGACTGGCTGAAGTACCCCACGGCCCCCAGCAGCACCAGGCCCAGCAGCACACCGCCGCGCGGCCACCGCTGGCGGCGCCAGGCCATGACGCCGGCGAGCACCCCGCCGGCGAGGGCGAAGCGCAGGAAGAGCAAGGTGGCCACGTCCGTGCCCGCCGCGTACGCGAGGCGGGCAAAGAGGCCGAGCGCGCCGAAGCACACGCCGGACAACACCACGATGAGGAAGCCACCCGTGCGGCTCATGCGCCGGAGGGCGAAACCTGCTCCAAGCGGGCGCCGCTGTCACCTGCCCCCGGAGGGCTACCAGTTCCTCACTGATTTGAGGTCAAACACATCCGGGTAGCCGTTGCCGCGCAGCAGGTGCGCGGCCTGGGCGCTGCGGCCACCGGCGGCGCAGTACACCACCACGCGCGTGCCGGGCGGGCCGACCTCGCCCAGCCGCTGGGGCAGCTCCTGCACGGGGATGTTCCGGGCGGGCTCGGGGTGCCCTTCCTGGAATTCCTGGGGGGTGCGCACATCCAGCAGCACCGCGCCTTCCGCGACGAGCTGCCGGGCCTTCTCCGAGAGTTCCTGAGGCGTCATGCCTCCACTCTAAGGCCGGGCGGGGCGCGGGGCGTGGACCGAAAATTGGAGGTGTCCGCCACCGGCGCTACAGTCCTGTACCATCATGCGACTCGACAAGCATGCACTCCTGGGCCAGCTCTCCGAGCGCCTCCAGCAGAGCGACCGGCTGGCCCACCGGGCCGAGGCCGACGCCCGCGAGGCAGCCCGCAGCCTGGCCACGGAGTCCGAGAAGAAGGAAGACGGCCGCGCCGCCTTGGAGTTCGGGAGCCTCGCCACCGGCCAGGCCCACCGCGCCCGGCGCGTCCAGGAGGAAATCCAGGCGCTGACGAAGTTCGGAGAGGGCGAGCTGCCCCGGTTCACCCGGCAGGCGCCGGTGGCCCTGGGCGCCATCGTGGACGTCAGCACCGAGGACGAGGACGGCTTCTCCGAGCGCACCTTCTTCGTGCTGCCCGCGGGCGCCGGCACCGAGCTGACGGGCCCCGGCGGCGACGGCTTCCTGTCCGTCATCACCCCGGCCTCGCCGGTGGGACGGGCCCTCATGGGACGTAAGGCAGGCGACACCGTGGAGGTGACGCTGGCCGGCGAGGTTCGTGAGTGGACGGTGCTCGAGGTCGCATGATGTCGAGCCCTTGACGAAAGCCCGGGGGGCAGTAGTACCGAAGCCGCCCGCCGCGCGTGAATCCGGGAAAGATGTCTTCTTCGCCTTCACCGCAAATCCAGGCGTCGTCCCCGCCATCCCATCTCCCGCTCACCTGGCCCGCCGCCGTCGTCGGGCTGATGTTCGGGGTGCTGATGACGTATGTCCCGTACGAGTTCCGGGTGGCCTCCTTCCGGCCGCTCTACCCGTACGTGCGCCTGCTGGGTGTCACCTACCTGGCCGGCAGCATCCTGCTCATGGGCGCGCTCTTGTACCCGCGCGCGCCGCGCTGGCTGGACGTCCTGGGGCGCCTGCTCCTGGGCGCGGCCATGGCGCTGTACTGGTGGGTGCTCAACGTGCTGCCCGGCAGCTTCACGGGCATCATCCTCTACCCGGTGCTGTTCGGCGGCGTGGTGCTGGAGGCGTGGCCCGCCCTGCGCCAGCGGCCCGTGCTGCGCACCTTCTCGGCCCTCACCGGCGCCGCGTTCGGCGTGGCCATGCTGGTGGTGCCCGAGCGCTTCCCGCTGTCCGTCTACGCGCACCTGGCGCCCCTGCGGCCCGTGGTGGGCCTGCTCTTCGCGCTGTGCGGCGTGGGGCTGCTGCTGCCCACGCGGAGGCTCCACCCGCGGCTGCCCTCGCTGCTGATGGGCGGGCTCGCGGTGCCCTTCGCGATGCTGGCGTACGCCCTGGGCCGGGGCGCGTCGTGGCTGGGCGCGTCCGTGTACGCGGTCCTCACGCTGGCGTGCCTCGCCCAGTCGCTGGAGTGGCGGCCGCGCGCGCCGCGCACCGTGGGCTGGAAGCTGCTGCGCGGGCTCGCCTTCGCGGGGCTGGTGCCGCTGCTCGCGCTGGGGGGCCTGGCGGCCTATCTGGCCCAGAAGGCCATCGAGCAGCAGGTGCGCGACGACACGCAGCGCGCCGCCGCGGGCGAGGCCGACTTCCTGCGCCGCTACCTGGATGACGCGGGCGAGGCGCTGGCGCTCATGCTGGAGTCACCGGGCTTCCGCGCCGCCTTCATCTCGGCCGAGCGCGAGAAGCTGGAGCCCTACCTCGTCAACCTGGCCGCGCAGGCGCGCGCCTTCGACGCGGCGCTGGCGGTGGACACGCAGGGCACGGTGCTGGCCGCGTCGCCGGGCGCGGAGGGCTGGAACCTGGAGCCCCGCGACTTCCTGCCCGCGTCCTTCACCCACGGCGCGGAGGTGTCACCGCCCTTCATCCGCCCCCCGGGCCAGCCGCTGGTGGCGGTGACGCAGCCCTTCCGCCAGGACGGCATGGTGCGCGGCATGCTGGTGGGCCTGCTGTCGCTGGAGCGGCTCAGCCAGGACACCACGCCGGCCTCGCGCCGCTTCCGTGTGCAGGTGCTGGACCGGCGCGGCTTCAAGGTGCTGCGGGACACCGCGCCGGGCGCGCCGCTGCTGGGCGAGGCGCACCTGCCGGAGGCGCTGAACCTGGAGCTCGTCCGCCCCGGCAACGGCGTGCTGGAGGCCTTCGACGCGGCCGACCGCCGCATGCTCGCCGCCGAGGCGCCGGTGGACGGCACCGAGTGGAGCGTGCTGGTGACGCAGGAGCTGGTGGTGGCCTACGCGGCGATTACGCGCATGAGCGCCGCCGTGGTGGGGCTGGTGGTGCTGGGCGTGCTCCTGGCGCTGGCGCTGTCGCAGCTCGTCGCGCGCGACATCATCCGCCGCCTGCACCACCTGCGCACCGCCACCGCCGCGCTCACGGCGGGCGACTGGTCCCAGCGCGTGGACATGGAGGAGGACGACGAGTTGGGCGAGCTGGCCCGCGGCTTCAACGAGATGGCGGCCCGCACCGGCGCCACGCAGGCGGAGCTGAAGGAGGCCGTGCGCGCCCGCGAGGAGTTCCTCAGCGTGGCCAGCCACGAGCTGCGCACGCCGCTCACCCCGCTCAAGGGCTTCGCCGCGCTCACGCTCCAGCGGCTGGAGAAGAGCGGCGACTTCCCGGAGCGCGAGCGGCTGCTCAAGGCGCTGCGCTCCATGGCCCGCCAGACGGAGCGGCTGACGCGGCTGGTGGATGACCTGCTGGACACCGCCCGCATCCAGGGCGGCCGGCTGGAGCTGGAGCGCAAGCGGCTGGACCTGGTGCCGCTGGTGAGCGAGGTGGTGGAGCGCTTCGAGCTGCGCACCGAGTCTGGCATCACCTTCGAGCTCCAGGTCCCCAGCCACGCGGTGGAGGGAGACTGGGACGCGCTCCGCCTGGAGCAGGTGTTCACCAACCTGGTCAGCAACGCCGTGCGCTACTCGCCGCATGGCGGCGCCGTGCGCCTGTCCCTGGAAGAGGCCGAGGACCACGTGCTGCTGCGCGTGAGCGATGAGGGCATCGGCATTCCCCCGGAGAACGTGGCGGACCTGTTCCGGCCCTTCGCCCGCGCCTCCAACGCCCAGGCGCGCCACTTCGGCGGCCTGGGCCTGGGCCTCTTCATCTGCCGTGAAATCGTGGAGCGGCACGGCGGGAGCATCTGGGTGGAGAGCCCCGGGCCCCAGCGCGGCAGCCACTTCCACGTCCGGTTGCCGCGCCACGCCGGGGCGGCCGCCTCCGCGAGCGCCGCCTGAGCGGGGACCGGGCTCAGGCCGGCGAGGGCTCCGGGGCGCTGTGCCCCACCAGCCACTCCTCGGGGATGTCGCCGCGCGGCAGCTCCAGCACGAAGAGCGAGCCCTGGCCGGGCTCGCTGGTGGCGCGCACCGTGCCACCGAAGGCCTCCACGATTTGCCGGGTGATGTAGAGCCCCAGGCCCAGGCCGCCGTAGTGCCTGTCGCTCACCGCGCGCTCGAAGCGCTCGAAGATGCGCGGCAGGTCCTCCGCGGAGATGCCGATGCCGCCGTCGCGCACCGTGAGGCGGGCGGTGAGCCCGTCGGCCTCCACCACCACCCGCACGGGGTGGCCCGCGCCGTACTTCAGCGCGTTGGACAGCAGGTTCGTCACCACCTGCTCCAGCCGAAGCCGGTCCCACCGGCCCATGACGGGCACGGGCGCGTGCAGCTCCAAGTCACATTGAAGCTGCGAGGCGGACGGCGCGAAGCGGAAGAGGATGTCCGCCGCCACGCTGGCCAGGTCCATCTCCTCCACCTCCAGCTTCAAGCGGCCCGCGGTGATGCGCGACACGTCGAGCAGGTTGTCCACCAGCGTCGTCAGCTTGCGCACCTGGCGCTGCACGACATCCAGCGTCTCCGACACGCGCTCGGCGGACACCGGCTGCTGGTGCATCACCATGCCGTCCACCTGCCGTTGCAGCAACTGCACCTTGAGGTGCAGCGGCGTCAGCGGCGTCTTCAGCTCGTGGCTGGCGATGCCCAGGAACTCGTCGCGCAGGCGCACCGCCTCGCGCGCCTCCTGCAGCAGCTGCGCGTTGTCCACGGAGAGCGCGGTGCGGCGGGCCACCTCCTCCGCCAGCCGCACCTCCTCCGCGCTGAAGTCCCGCGCGGCGTCACACCGGAAGAGGGCGAGCGTGCCGATGACGCGCTCGCGCGCCACCAGCGGCACGCCCAGGTAGGTGCACGGCCCCAGCCCCTTCAACAACCGCGCGTGCGTCGCGTCCCGCGCGGCGGCGTCCAGCTGCGCCTCCGTCACGTTCAGCCGCTCCAGCTGGCCCTGACCGAACAGCGGCAACACGCGCTCGGGCGGCAGCAGGTAGTCGCGCAGCACCTCCTCCAGCAGGGCATGGCGCTCCGCGTCCGCGTGCAGCGCCGCCACCGGCCTGGGCGGCTCACCGGGCGCGCCCAGGTACAGCACCGCGGCCTCACCCAGCGCGGGCACCAGCAGCTTCAGCAGCTCCGGCGCCGCGGCCTCGTCGAAGGCGGCGCCCAGCAAGGCCCCGGCCTCCGCCAACAGCTTCGCGGAGTCCACCGCGTCCAGGCCGGAAGGCTCCGCCGCCTCACGAGCGCGCAGCAGCGCCCCCGCGGTCAGCCCCTCCCGCGTCCCCAGCGGCACCGCGGAGACCCGCATCACCACCTGCGTGCCATCCGGCCTGCGCACCCGCCAGCGAGACTCCGTCATCCACTCGCCGGTGAGCGCCCGCGCCAGGGGCGGCACCTCCACCGACATGGATGCATCATCCGCACGCATCCACACACAGCCCGGCAGCCAGCCGTGCTCCGCGCGCTCCGGCCGGCCCATGCGAAAATGCAGCCCAGCCTCTCTGTTGAATGCGAGCACACGCCCGGTGACATCGACCAGCACGAGGGCCTCGCCCGCCTGCTCGAGCAGCAACCGGAGCACCCCGTCCTTCAGCAGGGTCTCCACCTCTTCGGAGTCCGGATGAGTCATCGAAAGCGGAGCGCTTCCAGAGGCCATGAGGGACGTCCCGCGAGCAGAGGCGGCATGGAGGCAAGTCCGCCACCGCGGAAGAAAGTAAGCCTCCGTGCATCCACACAACAGCAGGAGGGGCGCCATCCCCATCCCGAGCCAACCAGGGTCATCGAAGCCCCCCTTGCTTGCCTGCCCGGAAATCCAGATTCTCTGGCCCTTTGTAGCGCAACCGGGTGACCTTGCGTCCACCCGTGCGGCCCACTTTCTCGAGCGCCATCATGCCGAAGCCGCACACCACGCCTGACTGGACCTCCAGCGAGCATCGCTATCGCCTGGTCATCGACAGTCTGAAGGAGGTCGTCTTCCAGACGGACCTGGCGGGGACGTGGACCTTCCTCAACCTGACGTGGACGGACATCACGGGCTTCAGCGTCGAGGAGAGCCTGGGCCGCCACTTCATGGACTTCGTCCATCCGGACGACCGGGAGAAGAACCCGGAGCTGGAGACGCTGCGCAAGTTGTTCGCCGGTGAAGTGGAGTTCATGCGCCATGAGGTGCGCTACCTCACGCGCGATGGCGGGTACCGCTGGGTCGAAGTTTTCGCCCGGTTGATGCACGACAGCGACGGCACCATCCTGGGCCTGGCGGGGACGCTCAACGACTTCACCGAGCGCAAGCACGCGGATGGGGCGCTGGCGCGGCGCGAGCGCTACCTCACGGCGCTGGTGGACATGCAGCAACGGCTGCTGGCCACGCAGGACGGCGGAGACCTCTACGGCCCCGCGCTGGCGCCGTTGGGACAGGCGTCGGGCGCCAGCCGCGTCTACGTGTTCGAGCTGCACCGGGCCCAGGACGGCTCCGTGCTGTGCAGCCAGCGCGCGGAGTGGTGCGCGCCGGGCGTGCGGCCGGAAATCGACAACCCGGACCTCCAGAGCCTGCCCATGGAGCCGGCGCTGCGGCGGTGGACGGAGACGCTGTCGCGCGGCGACGTCATCGAAGGGCTGGTGACGGACTTCCCCGCGTCGGAGCGCGAGCTGCTGGAGCCGCAGGGCATCCTGTCACTGCTGGCGCTGCCCTTGCGCGTGCGCGGCGTGCTCACGGGCTTCGTGGGCTTCGACAACTGCAACGAGGCGCGGCGGTGGGACCGGCTGGAGGTGGACCTGCTGTCGGCGGCGGCGGGCGCCATGTCCATGGCCCTGGAGCGGCGCGAGTCGGAGCGCGCGCTGCGCGAGCGGGAGCGGCGCTTCCGGCAGCTGGCGGAGAACGCGTCGGACGTCCTCTACGTCTACCGGCGCGAGGCCCCGCGCGGCTTCGCGTACGTCAGTCGCGTGGCCCACGCCAAGCTGGGCTACGGACCGGTGGCGCACTACGCGGACGCGGAGCTGTGGTACCGGCGCGTGCACGAGGAGGACCGCGCGCTGATGGAGCAGCTGCTGGAGGCGCCCGAGCCGTTCCAGGGCGCGCCCGTGGTGGTGCGCTTCCTCCACCCGGACGGGCGCACGCTGTGGCTGGAGCACGTGGTGGCGCCGGTGACGGACGCCTCCGGGCGGATGGTGGCGGTGGAGGGCCTGGCGCGCGACATCACCGAGCGCCGGCAGGCGGAGGAGGCGCTGCGCCTGTCCGAGGCCAGCTTCCGCGCGCTGCTGGAGGGCGTGCCGGACGCGGCGGCCATCGAGCGGCACGACCACATCGTCTACGCCAACGCGGCCATGGTGGCCACGCTGGGCTTCGAGCGCGCGGACCAACTGGTGGGCCGGCCCCTCACGGAGTTCGTGCGCGACATGCGCAGCCCGGAGGCGGTGAAGGCCGGCGCGCTCACCGGCGAGCGGCGGCTGGTGCGCCGTGACGGACGCACGCGGGTGGCGGAGGTGGTGTCGCTGCCGCTGCGCTTCGACGGACAGCCCGCGGTGGTGTCCATTGCCCGCGACGTGACGGAGCAGCGCCAGCTCCAGGCCCGGCTGACGCTGGCGGACCGGCTGGCCTCGGTGGGCACGCTGGCGGCGGGCATCGCGCACGAAATCAACAACCCGCTGGCCTTCGTGCTGTCCAACCTGGGCTTCCTCACCGACGAGTTCCACCGCAACCTGCCGCCCGGAGACGGCGCGGCGGCGCTCCAGGCGCGGCTCAAGGGCGAGCCCGACCTGGGGGAGTGGCAGGAGGTGCTGAACGAGGCGTGCGAGGGCGCCGAGCGCGTGCGGCAGATTGTCCGCCAGCTCAAGACATTCTCCCGTCCGGACGAGGAGAGCGTGTCGCCGCTGGACGTGCACGCGGTGCTGGAGTCGGTGGCGATGATGGCGGCCAACGAGATCCGCCACCGCGCGCAGCTGCGGCGCGAGTACGGCGACATCCCGCCCGTCATGGCGAACGAGGGCAAGCTCAGCCAGGTGTTCCTCAACCTGGTGGTGAACGCGGCGCAGGCCATCCCGGAGGGCGCGGCGCACCGGCACGAAATCCGGCTGGCCACGCGGCTGGACAGCGTGGGCCGCGTGGTGGTGGAGGTGGGCGACACGGGCGTGGGCATTCCGCGCGAGGTCATCGACCGCATCTTCGACCCCTTCTTCACCACCAAGCCCGTGGGCGTGGGCACCGGCCTGGGCCTGTCCATCTGCCACAGCATCATCAACGGGCTGGGAGGCGACATCACCGTGGACAGCGAGCCGGGGCGCGGCACCATTTTCCGCGTGATGCTCCCCACGCAGCAGACGCTGGAGCGCGCGCGCACCTCCGAGCCGCCCGTCCCGGAGGCGCCTCGCGTGCCGCGTGGCCGGGTGCTGGTGGTGGACGACGAGCCCGCGGTGGGACGGGTGCTGCAACGCATCCTGCGCGGGCACCAGGTGGACGTGGCGTGCAGCGGCCGTCAGGCGCTGGAGCTGCTGGACCAGGGGTTGGAGCCGGACGCGGTGCTGTGCGACGTGATGATGCCGGACCTGACGGGGCGCGACGTGTACGAAGCCGTGCGCCGCGAGTACACGGGCCTGGAGCACCGCTTCGTCTTCGTCTCCGGCGGCGCGTTCACCACGGGCGCGAGGGACTTCCTCGCCAGCATCCCCAACCTCCTCCTGGAGAAGCCCTTCGACGAGGCCCGCGTGCGCAGCGTGGTGGAGGACATCGTGCGACAGCGGCAACCCCAACCGCAGGCCTGAGCACGGGGCCGCGAGGACATCGGACATCGGGTGGACCCTCCTCCCGGTGACCGATGCGCGAGAGAGGGGCCCCGGGCGAGTGTGCTGCTCCAGCACCCCTGACACCCCTTCCAACCCCGAGGCCCTGAATGAACCGCTCGCTGCTGCTGGTCGCCGCCACCGGAGCGCTCGCCGTCGGCGCATTGCTGCTGGGCAAGCCTCCGCCGCCGCCCACGCCACCGGCGCCCGCCGTCACCGACACCAGCCACACGGTGCGCCGGCCCGAGGACCCGCCCGCCGTCTACACGCTGCCGCTGGTGTCCTCCGAGCCCTCGGGTGGCGCCGTGTCGATGTACGGCAAGCTCTCCGGTGGCTACGTGCAGACGGGGCCGAGCGAGGCCTTCGCCTGGCTGGAGCTGAAGTCGCGCCCGCCCGACGCCCAACAGCGCGTTCCCGTCAGCCTGGCGCTGGTGCTGGACCGCTCCGGCTCCATGGCGGGCAGGAAGCTGGAGGATGCCCGGCAAGCCGCTCGGGAGCTGGTGATGCGGCTGACGCCGGAGGACCGGCTCGCCTTCATCGACTACGGCACCGACGTGCGCGTGCACCACAGCCGGCGGATGACGACCGAGGCGCGGGAGGAGCTGCTCACCCTCATCGCCTCACTGAGCGCCGACGGCAGCACCAACATCAGCGGCGCGCTCGAAGCGGCGGCCGAGGCCCTGCGGCCCCACATGCGCGAGTACCGCGTCAGCCGCGCCATCATGCTGAGCGACGGGCAGCCCACCACCGGCCTCACGCGTGACACGGAGCTCTTCGAGCAGGTGCGCCGGCTGCGCCGCGACGGCGTCACCGTCAGCGCGCTGGGCGTGGGCCGGGACTACCAGGAGCTGCTGATGCGCGGCATGGCCGAGCAGGGCGGCGGCTTCTCCGGCTTCATCGACGACTCGGCGCGGCTGTCGGAGGTCTTCTCCCGCGAGCTGGACCAGGCGACCAGCACCGTGGCCCGGCAGTTGGAGCTGCGGCTGGACGTGCCGCCGGAGGTGCAGCACGTGGAGGTCATGGGCATGGCGTCCTTCCGCGAGGGCAACGTCCTGAAGGTGCCGCTGTACGACCTGGCCGGCTCGCAGACGGTGCGCGTGGTGACGAAGCTGTCGTTGAAGACGCACCAGACCACCGGCACGCTGGCGCTGGTGAACGCCCGGCTGCACTACGTGGACGTGGAGCGCGACCTGCCCGCGGAGACGGGACTCCAGCTCAGCGCGCAGGTGACGAACGACCTGGAGCGCGTGCGCGCCCACCTGGACAAGGAGGTGCGTGTCCATGCCACGCGGGCGTTGGGCACCCAGCAGATGGTGGCGGCCGCGGAGGAGATGAAGCGCGGCAACAAGGCGAAGGCCCGTAGCCTGCTGGACAACGCCCGGACCATTTTCGGAACCTCCGCGGATGCGCTCTCCGGGGAGCTTGCGGACGTGCACACCTCCCAGGCAGCCTTGGCGGGTGCCGCCAGCGCGGAGCAGGAGCAGGCCGCGTCCCGCAGCCTGCTCAAGAAGTCCATCAAGAACTTTGGCCAGAACAATGCGTACTAGCCGCGCAGGACGGTGAACCCCATGGCCCTCTCCCTGCAGTTCTTCCACCGCGAGGAGTTCGAGTCCCGCACGCTTCGCGCGCTGGGAGGCGCCGCCTGCGTAGGGCTGGTCGCGGGCGCCGCCCAGCGGCTGCACGTGGACCTGGGGCCGGGGTACCTCGCCGTCGCCGCCGCGGCGCTGGCCTGCGCGAAGCCCACCGGCGTCCACCCCCTGACGCTCCGGCTGGCGCTGGCGGTGGTGCCCGCCCTGCCCTACTTCTTCGAGGCGCCCGAACCGGTGCCCCAGAGCATCGGCGGCGCGCTGGCCGCGGCGCTGGTGGGCTGGGTGGGCCTGGGACGTGAGCATCCCGGCAAGCCCGCCGCCGTGGCCGTGAGCGCCGCCGCCGCGGGCGTGCTCGTGCCCCTGGGGCTGTACGTCCAGCAGGTGCTGGAGGCGCGCTTGCTGGGCAGCACCGGCATGCTGTCCGCGCTGGTGAGCTTCCTCGTCGTGGGCCTCTTCTGGGGCATTGGCACGCTGCCCGCCAACGTCACCGTGGAGCTGGACGCCGTGGAGGCACGAGGCCGACGACTGGAGGATGGCCTCCAGGGTGAGTCCCGTGACTTGTCCGCGCGGGCGCTCTCGCTGTACCGCCAGTGCAAGGCGTCGGTGATGAAGCTGCCCGCGAGCCCCGGGCGCTCGGAGCTGCTCGGGGTGGTGGAGAAGCTGGCCGGTGAGTGCTTCTCGCTGGCGGAGGCCCACCACGGGCTGGCGGCGCAGCTGGGCTCGGTGGTGGCCAACGACGTGGACGCGCAGGTGCGCGAGCTGCGCCAGCGCGCCGCCGCCACGCAGGACGCGGTGGCCCGGCGGCAACTGGAGCTGGCCGCGTCCTCGCTGGGGGAGGAGCTCAACCACCTGGACGTGCTGGCCCGCCGCAGCGAGCGGCTGCTGGCCCAGCTCCACGCCCAGGTGGCGCTGCTGGAGCGCGCCCGCGTGTCCTTCATCGGCGTGCAGGGGAGCGAGCTGGGCGCGAAGGGCGCGCAGGCCGCCGACCTGGCGCGCAAGCTGAAGCAGCTGGGCGAGGCGCCCTCGAGCGCGCCCGCCGAGGAGGCCGCGCCGGTGGCGCCGCGGCCTCAGCCCACGCGCCTCATGCCCTGAGGAGCGGCGGGGCCTACTTGCCGCGCGAGGCCGCCCGGCTCGCGCGCTTGCGCTGTGGCGGCGGCTTGGGGCTCACCGGCGGCGCGTGGAGTTGATCCGCGATGCGCTGCTCGATGGCCTCGCGGGTGCCACGGGCCACGACGAGCGCCGCCTCGATCTCCTCGCGCACGCGCGCCGCCTGCTCCTCCGCCGTGGCGCGGTACTCCGACGCCGTGCGCCGCACCGCGATGCTGCCCCGCTCGGGTGCGGCCTTTCGTTCACCACTGCGCACAGCCCTGGCAACGGGCCTCCGCCTGCGCCCTGGGGTCCTGGGTGTCTGCTGTCCTTCATGCTCCGCCATCCGCGCCTCCCGGAAAGTCATCCTGGCTTCCAGGAAAGTGGGCTGCTATCCGACGCGAAGGAAGCCCGTGCCTGGGCTGGACTCTCCCCAGGCAGGCGACATGCCGTCTGTTCACTCAGCAGGGTTGCTTCTTGGCTGATCCAGAAAAACGCTACTGGGCGTCCTCCTGGATGCAGCATTTTCGAAGGCCCTTGGTACTGACAGCACCGCACCGATTCTTTGCGAGGCTACCGTGGCAGTCAGCGCACCCTTTTCGTTCCTGAAGAACCGGAAGCACAACCTGGACCGGATGACGCTGGGCGACCTGGTCTTCTCGTTCTTCACCTACTACGCCGTGGTGGCCTACATCACCGTGGGCGTCATCAGCCTGGCCCTGGCGGTGAAGTGGTTCGAGAACCCGGTGCGCATGCTGCTGGCCATGCTGGCCGCGAGCGTCGCGTTCCCGTTCGGCTGGTACCTGGTCCACAAGCACATCCTGCACAGCCGCTTCCTGTACAAGTCGCCCCTCACCGCGAAGACGTGGAAGCGCATCCACTTCGACCACCACCAGGACCCGCACGACCTGCGCGTGCTCTTCGGCGCGCTGGCCAACGTGCTGCCCACCGTGGCCGGGGTGATTGCCCCCATCGGCTACCTCATCGGGGGCAAGGCGGGCGCCGCCGCCGCGCTGGGCTGGGCCATGGTCATCACGTGCTTCTACGAGTTCTGCCACTGCATCCAGCACCTGAACTACACGCCCAAGCGCCAGTTCCTGAAGGACATCAAGCGGCTGCACCTGTCGCACCACTTCCACAACGAGCAGGGCAACTACGGCATCACCAACTACTTCTGGGACCGCCTCTTCGGCACCTTCTACGAGAAGTCCGGAGACAGGCCCAAGAGCCCCACCGTCTTCAACCTGGGCTACACGGCCGAGGAGGCCCAGCGCTACCCGTGGGTGGACCGCCTCTCCGGCGGCACCCGCGGTGACGGCCACCCGCGCCGCTTCTGGGACAACACGGGCGCGCCGGGCGCCACCCCGCAGGCGCCCTCGGAGCCCGTGACGCGCCAGGAAGGCTGACCGCCCGGCGGCCCCCTCGCCCCCTCCCTCGCCCAGAGGCAGGGGGCTTTGACGGGCTGCATCTACGAAGGGCTTCGTTGACATCTACGAATCGATTCGTAATATGACCTCAGGCAATGGAGTCGCAGAGGGAAACGTCATGAGCGAGACGAAGCTGCCGCGCCCCACGGATGGGGAGCTGGCCATCCTGCGGGTACTCTGGGCGCGCGGTGACAGCACGGTGCGTGAGGTGCACGAGGCCCTGACCCGGAACGAGCCCGAGGGCACCGGGTACACGACGGTGCTGAAGCTGATGCAGATCATGACGGAGAAGGGGCTGGTGGAGCGCGACGAGACCCAGCGCGCGCACGTGTACCGCGCCCAGGCCACGGAGCAGCGGACGCAGCGGCAGTTGGTGACGGACCTGGTGGACCGCGCCTTCGGAGGCTCTCCGGCGCGGCTGGCGATGCAGGCCTTGTCGTCGAAGAAGACGCGTCCCGAGGAGCTGGCGGAGCTGCGCCGGCTGCTCGACACCCTGGAAGGAGACGAGGAATGAGCCCGCTGCTGATGGAGTCCATGGGCTGGGCGCTGCTGCATTCGCTCTGGCAGGGAACGCTGGTGGCGCTGATGCTGGCGGTGGCGCTCCTCACGGTGGGGCGGCGCGCGGCGCATGCGCGGTACGCGCTGGCGTGCGGCGCGCTGGTGCTGACGCTCGCGCTGCCGGTGGCCTCGGGGTGGAACCACTTCCAGGGCGCGGCCTCGCGCAAGGACGCGGCGGCCTCGGTGGACGTGGCCACGCCTCGCACCGTCGTGGCGGTGGGCCTGCCCGGGGAGGCCGTCCTTCCAACGTCCGAGTCGTGGGTCCAGACGGTGATGTCTCGCGAGGCCGCGGAGCAGGAGTGGATCGACGCGGACATGGCCGAGGACGGCCCGGCGTTCGGCGTCGAGAGCACGCTGCTGGCGCGCATGGGGCCGCTGCTCGTCGTGGGCGGGCTGTTGCTGCAGCGCGCGCTGTCCGGCGTGGAGGCGCATCTCCAGTGGCTGGTGCTGGCCTGGGTCGCGGGCGTGGGCCTGTCGTCGGGGCGGATGGCCGCGGAGTGGATGAAGCTGCGCCGGCTGACCGACCGGGCCGTGCCCGCGCCGGAGCCGTGGCAGGAGCGGATGGACGCCCTGGCCCGGAAGCTGGGGCTGCGCCGCGCGGTGCGGCTGCTGCAGACCTACGACGTGGACGTGCCGTCCGCGGTGGGCTGGGTGTCGCCGGTGGTGCTGCTGCCGGTGTCCACCCTGTCCGGGCTGCCCGCCCGGCAGTTGGAGATGGTGCTGGCGCACGAGCTGGCCCACATCCGCCGTCACGACTTCGCGGTGAACCTGGCGCAGGTGATGGTGGAGACGCTGCTCTTCTTCCACCCGGCGGTGCGATGGATTTCCAGCGTCATCCGCGTCGAGCGCGAGAACTGCTGCGATGACGTCGCGGTGGCCGCCAGCGGCAGCTCCGTCTCCTACGCCCGCGCGCTGACGGCGCTGGAGGCGCTGCGCATCCTGCCGGAGACGCCGAGCCCCGCGATGTCCGCGCTGGGAGGCTCGCTGCCGGAGCGGGTGCGCCGGCTCATCACCCTGCCCGCGTCACGGTGCGCGTCACGCTGGGCCGCGGGCGCGTCCGTGCTCACGCTCATCAGCAGCCTCGCGGTGGCCGCTCCGCTGACGTCGCTGGTGCTGGGACAGCTGAGCGTGGGGGCGGAGGACGCGGGAGACCGCGCGGAGCCCCTGAGCATCCCTGACGCGGCGCCCCCGCCCGGGGCGCAACGCGCGGTGCCCCACCCCGGAGCGCGCATTCCTTTCGGAGGTGTCGCGGCATCCGTCTCGCCGGTGGTGGTGGCCACGCCAGGTGTCCTGCCCGCGGTCATCGCGGCGCCGGCCCCGGCTCTGGCTCCCGCGCCCGCCGCCGTGCCCGCGGCCATCGCGGCCCCCGCCGCGCCGCCCGCACCGCCCGAGCCTCCGGCGCCGCCTGAGCTGGACAACCTGTCCTCGTTCTCCGCGACCATCGCCGTCACGGCGCTCACCGCGGCCGAGGCCGCCCTGGGCCACCTCGTCCAGGTCGACGCGGAGGCGCCGCGAACCCCGCGTGAGCGCTCCCGCCGGAGCGTGGACGCACAGACGCAGGTCGGCGCGGGCCAGCAGCTCTCCGTGAATCAACTCGTCGAGCTCAAGGTCGCGGGTGTCACGCCGGAGCACGTGCAGCAGATGATGGACCTGGGCTACGCGCCCACCGTCGCCAACCTGGCGGGCATGCGCCACGCGGGCGTCACGCCGGACTACGCGAAGGCCATGAACACGCGCTTCGGCCGGAAGCTGGAGGCCCGGGAGCTGACGAAGCTGCGCCACCTGGGCGTCACGCCCGAGTACATCGAGTCGCTCCAGTCCGCGGGCTTCCCCGTCAACGACACGAAGGCCCTGACCCACGCGCGCGCCGTGGGCGTGGACGAGGCCTATGTCCGCGAGCTCAAGGCCACCGGCTACACGAACCTGTCCCTGCACGAGCTCGCGCAGCTTCGCGCCGTGGGCGTGGACCCGGCGTTCATCGACGGCATGAGCAAGAACGGCCTGTCCAAGCTGAGCGCCAAGGAGCTGATGCAGCTGCGCGCCATGGGCATCTCGTCCGACTGGCTCGCGGAGATGCGCAAGGCGGGCGTGGACACGAAGGACGCGAAGACGCTGAAGCGGCTGCGCGCCACCGGCGTGGACGCCCGCTTCATCCGCGAGCTCTCCGACGCGGGCATGAAGGACCTCTCCGTCGACGAGCTGGTGCGGCTGCGCAACGGCGGCGTGGACGCCGAGTTCATCCGGAAGATGCGCGGCAACAAGTAGCCGCGTCCCCTCACCTCACTGACCTGCCCCGCCCCGCTCGGCGAGCGTCCCTGTCGGACGCGCGCCGCACGGGAGGGGTCTACCCGAAGCGAAGGAGCCCGCCATGCGTCGCCTGTCGTCCCCCCTCTCCCTCGTGGCCGCGCTGCTGGTGGCCACGGCCGCCTCCGCCGAGTCCGCGGACTTCGAGCCCCGCGGCACCTGGACGGCCTCGCCCAGCCGCCGTCAGGACAACACCCTCCACCTCCAGCTCCAGCAGTCGCCGGGCCACAACATGGGCTTCAGCGAGCCCCTGGCCTCCTTCAAGGGCCTGTCCACCACCGGCGGCGCCACCACCTTCACCCTGCCGCGCGAAGCGGGCACCTTCCACTTCGACGGCCAGTTCCAGGACAGCCGGGGCGCGGGCCACTTCCGCTTCGACGCCAGCGCCGCCTTCGCCAAGACGATGGCCTCGCTGGGCTACAAGGACCTCACGCCCAAGGCCCAGTTCCAGCTCGCCGCCACCAACGTCACCACCCAGCGCATCCAGGGCCTGGCGGCGCTGGGCTACAAGGACCTTGGCCTGGACGCCCTCATCCAGGCGGGCATCTTCGACGTGACGCCGGAGTACGCGCGCGCCCTGGCCGACGCTGGTTACCCCAAGCTGACCTTCGACCAGCTCGTGCAGGGGCGCATCCACAAGGTCACCCCGGAGCGCGTGCAGGCGTTCACCGCCGCGGGCCTCAAGCCGGGCAACTGGGACGAGCTGACGTCCATGGCGATTCACGGCGTCACGCCGGACTACGCGCGGGAGATGCGGGACATCGGCTTCAAGGACCTGAGCAACGAGGACCTCGTGGCCTTCCGCATCCACAAGGTGACGCCCGAGTTCGTGAAGCAGATGCGCGAGCTGGGCTTCAAGAGCACGGACTCGGACGACATCGTCGCGCTGCGCATCCACGGCGTCACGCCCGACTTCATGAAGCAGATGCGCGAGCTGGGCTTCAAGGACCTCACGCGGGACCAGGCGCTGGCGTTCCGCATCCACAAGGTGACGCCCGAGTTCGTGAAGCAGCTGCGCGAGGCGGGCTACACGAACATCACCCCGGACGAGCTGGTGACCCTGCGCATCCACGGCATCGACAAGGTCTTCATCCGGTCCATGTCGGAGAAGCCGAAGAAGTGACGGAAGGCCCGGACAACGTCCGGCGCTGAACGCCTCCAGACCGGCCGGCATGCACGACGCGCCACCCGAGCACATCTTCCCCACGGGACGGTGGTGGTGGGGAGGGGCGGAATGTCGAGACTGTGGGCAGCTTGCGCCGGGGTGCTCTTCCTGGCGGCGTGTGCATCATCCAACAAGGCGGTGGTTCCGGAGCCCCGGGCTTCGGCGACCACGGCGCCTCGGGTCGAAGTGGTGGAGTACGGCTTCCACCCGCAGGACCCCATCCGCGTCGGCTGGGGTGACCGGGGCCTGATGGCCTTCCTCGAGCTGCTGCGCGGCCCTCGCGGCGAGCGCATCGCCTGGAAGCGCGTGGGCCCCTGCTGCGGCACCGGCACCCCCACCGAGCTGGAGGTGTTCGAGGTGTCGTACGACGGGCTCACCGCGCCGGTGAGCCTCTACCTCGACCCGAACACCGCGGGCGCCGTGTACGCGCCCCATGGCTTCAGCATCCAGGGGCTCGCCAGCCGGGCCCAGACGGAGCCCGAGGAGGCGCCCCGGGTCATCGAGCTGTAGCGGCGCGGCTCACTCCAGCGAAGGCGCCGTGTCGCCCGGCAGGAGGACCTCCCGCGCGAGCGACACGGGCAGCCCGAGCTGGAGGAGCCGGTCGTGGAAGTCCTTCAGCACCCACTTCTGGCCGCGCGACTCCAGGTGGCGGCGGTAGTCGTCGCGCAGCTTGAAGATCTGCATGCGCCCCACGGCGTAATACAGGTACGTGGGGTTGAGCGTGCCGCGCTCCACCTCGCGCAGCGCGGGGAAGGGCTCGAAGTAGGCGATCTCCGCGTAGCGCTTCGCCACCGCTTCAATGGGCTCGTCGTACACGTGCAGCGCCAGCGCCGCGTACCACCGCGCATGCCGCTGGAGCGCGCGCCGGAGCTGCCCCAGCCGCACGGCCGGGTCGCCGTCGCCCAGGCCCTCGTCCACCATCATCTGCTCGCTGTAGTGCGCCCAGCCCTCCACCAGGGACGCAGGCGTGAAGACCTTGCGCACGTCCGTGGGGATGCGCGCCCCGTAGAGCAGCTGCACGAAGTGGCCCGGCATCGCCTCGTGGACGGTGATGCCGAGCAGGCCCGCGCGGTTGAAGTACGTCAGGTGCTGCGCCTTCTGCTCGGGCGTCCAGCCGGGCTCCACGTTGGTGATGTTGTAGAATGCCTCGGTGTCCTTCGTCTCGAAGGGGCCGGGCGAGTCCATGGACGCGAAGCCCAGGCGCGCATACGGCGGCGTCTCACGCACCACCGGCAGCCGGTCCGAGGGGAGCGTGAGGATGTTCCGCTCGCGCACGAAGCGCTGGAGCTCCGCCAGCTGCGCCCGCGCCGAGGCCACCAGCTCCTCCGCCTTCGGGTGGTCCTTCACCAGCTCCGCCATCACCTGCGCGGGCGTCTTGGTGGGGTCCACCCGGGCGGCCTCGCGCGCCACCCAGGCCTGGTACTCGCGGATGGCGCGCTCGTTGATGTCGCGGAGCGCGTCCGCGCTCAGCGTCACGTGCTCCTCCAGCGCCAGCTTCTTCTCGAAGCGCTCGCGGCCCAGGCGGAAGTCGCCGTCCGCCTTGGGCAGCAGCTCGCGCTCCAGCCACACGGCGAAGGCCTCCAACTGCCGCGCCGTCTCCTCGCGCGAGGCGGAGAAGGCGGCGCGCTCGCTCAGCGGCACCTTCGCGAACCCCTGGGCGTTCAAGGCCCGGGGCAGGTCCGTGCGCAGCCACGCCACGGTGCCGCGCGCGTCGCGGATGGCATACTCGGCCCACAGCCTCGGCACGCCGCCCAGGTTGAACTGGGCCGCGTCGAGCACGCCCGGGATGCGCTTCATCCGGGAGTGCATGGCGCGCAGGCGCTCGGGCAGCGGCGCGAACTCGCGTGACGCCAGGCTGCCGAGCCCGGTGGAGATGAGCCCCACGTAGTAGCCCGGGTCGCGCTCCCAGGGCCGCTCCTCCTCCAGCACCAGCAGCTCGGCGCGGATGGCGTTCTCCAGCACGCGCACGTCCACGGCGGCCTCGGCCGACAGCCCGCCGCGCTCCACCTGCTCCAGGCGCGTCAGCCAGCCGCGCAGCGCCTCCGACTTGCGGCCCAGCGCATCGGACGAGAGGTCCGGCAGGTGGGCGTCATGCATGTGGTAGCCCAGCTGCGTCGCCCGGGTGGGGTTGGCCGCCGCGTACCAGTCCAGGTACTCGCGGGCGAGCAGGAGGTAGTTGGCGTCCGCCTGCGACGGCGCGGCCGAGGACATGGCCTGGGAGGACTCCGGCCCGGGTGCCGGGCGTGAAGCGCAAGCGGAGACACAGGACAACAGGACGAGAGCGGAGCGGATGCGCATGGCGGCCCGAGTCTCGTTACGAACGCGCGGTTCGAAAAGCGGGAAGCGCGTCCGGGACCTTTCTGCCGCGAACACCGGGCCTCCAGGATGTCCGCTGAGCGGCCCCGCCCTCGTACGCCAAGACGTCCGGTGAAACACGCTTCGGGAGGACTGTCACGCAATGACAGCCATGGACCGACTCGCGGACGGGTTGGGTTCCGTCAAATCTCAGCCAGATTGCGCGACCGCGGCACCCCACCGCAACCCAGCCACCGCAACAAGGAGTGTGTATGCGTCTTCGCGCGAAGAGCCTTCCTTTGCTGTTGTCCGCCGTCTCAGGCATCGCCGTCACGGGATGCGGCATCGAAGCCCCCCACCCGGTCCGCCTGACGCACGTGGAGGCCGAAGCCCGGGGCGATGACAGCGCGCGGATGGCGGAGCCCGCGGGCGGCTGGGACCTGTGTGACATGAACGCCCGCCTGGTGCGGGACATCATCCCGGGCCCTGGTGACTCCAACCCCCTCCACCTCCACCACGGCAACGAGGTGCTGCACTTCTCCGCCACGGATGGCGTGTGGGGCCGTGAGCCGTGGATGAGCACGGGCACCGCCTCGGGCACGCGGCCGCTGCTGGACGTCCACTCGGGCGGCCGGGGCTCGGACGCGGGCCCCTTCGTCCAGGTGGGGACGACCACCTTCTTCGCGGCGACGAACAACGTGGTGGGCCGCGAGCTCTGGAAGACGGATGGCACGCCGAGCGGCACGGGTCTGGTGCGGGACATCGCGCCGGGCATCATGGGCTCCAACCCGGAGCACCTGACCGCCTTCAACGGCATCCTGTACTTCACGGCGAACAACGGCACGAACGGCCGCGAGCTGTGGCGCAGCGACGGCACGGAGCTGGGCACCTATCTGCTGCGCGACTTCAGCACGGTGGGGGACCAGGTCACCAACCGCTTCGAGCTGGTGGCGGGCTCGAACGCGCTCTTCGTCCAGGTGAATGTCTTCTCCTCGTCGAGCACCGCGCTGAGCCGGGTCCAGCTCTTCCGCACCAACGGCACCAGCTTCGTGCGGCTGGCGGACGCGCCGGAGGACAACTCCATCAAGAACCTGACGGCGGTGGGGGACAAGCTGTTCTTCACCTGGAACTTCGACGCGCCGGAGACGCGCCTCTACGTCACCAATGGCACGTCGAGCTTCGCGCGCTTCGTCTACACGTTCACCGGCACGCCGTCCGGGCTGGCCGCGTTCAAGGACAAGCTGTTCCTGGGGGCGACCACGGACGGCATGGGCATGGACTTCGAGCTGTGGCGCAGCGACGGCACGACGTCGGGCACCATGCGGGTGCGGGACATCTACCCCGGCCCGGTGCCGTCGCAGCCGGAGAAGCTGACGGTGGTGAAGAACCGGCTCTTCTTCGTCGCGGATGACGGCGTGCATGGCCGCGAGCTGTGGAGCACCGACGGCACGACCCAGGGCACCCAGCTGCACGCGGACATCCTGCCGGGCGCGATGAGCTCGTCGCCGTCGGAGATGACCGCGGTGGAGGAGTACCTCTTCTTCAGCGCCCAGACGGATGAGGGCGGCCGGGAGGTCTGGGTGAGCGACACCCGCGAGCAAGGCGCCTTCGAGCTGATGGGCATCGCGCCGGGCATGATGAACTCCGACCCGAAGCACTTCGTGCGCTCGGGCTGGGACCTCTACTTCACCGCGACCGACGCCACCGACTACGGCCGCGAGCTGCGCGCCCTGCGCATGCGGCCGCAGGGGATGTGTGACTCGGTTGGCGGGCGCTGAGCGGTCGGGAGCCTTACGCTCGACACGAGGAGAGGGCCCACGGCCGGAGCCGCGGGCCCTCACCTCAGACCAAGCGCGTGGCTGGACAGCCATCCTGACAGACCATTACATACAGGAGGAATGAACAGTCATTGTCCGCTCCAGCCCCCTGGGGCTGGGTGTGCCTTTGTTCGCCGCCACCGGTGCACGGGTTGGATTGGAGCGGTGCTCGCCCTGTCGCTGAGCTGCTCCAACACCCTACGCCAGGCCCAGGAGACAGAGTTCTACGGGTTCATGAGCATCGACTCGGGCTACGTCTGGGCTCGGGGCCCCTGGCCCGAAGTCCAAGCCTCCAGCGACCCCGACGCGGTCATCGACCAACTCTGCCCCGCCATAATGAAGCTGCCGGGGGCCACCGCGAAAGGTCTACTCCCGGCGAGGACACCGTTGGGTCCTCATCGGGCTCATCAAGCCGAACAACAAGGCCGCGGGCATCGTCACCCCCGTGGACACCCAGGACTGAGCAGGAGACTTCATGACCCGGTGGCTGCCGCTGCTCTTCCTGGCCCTCCCCGCCTGCGCCCTCTTTCAGCGTCCCCCTCGGCCCGTCCACGCATCACCGGAAGAAGCAGCGCGGTTCGCCTTCCCCGCCACCGGGATTCCCGAAGAGGGGTTGCGCAGCATTCCAGGCGATATGGCGCGCGCCATCCAGCTCGCCATGGAGGACTTCTACCCCTGGGACAAGAAGCCGCCGACACCCTCTCAGCCGGGCCGGGAGTGCCTCTACCGGCGCGAGTCCTACGACGTGTACGCGGCCCCCCATCAAGAAGGCGTCATCCTGGTCAGCATCGTCCTGTCCCCGCACGCCTGTGGGACTCAGGCCGTGCCCCAGGACATGGGCGCGCTCTACGCCATCGACACGCGGGGCTGGAGAATCCTCGCGGTGCAGCACTGACGTCCGGAACCCGCCTGCTCCCCCCAGAAGCACCCCGTCATGGGAGGCCGGCCGGGATGGCGGTGGCCCCCTTCCCTTCCTGGCGCTCGGTGCCCACCTGGAAATCGTCGAGTGGCAGGGGGCGCCAGGAGCCGGCTGGCGCCCCCGTTGTTTTCGCTCCCGGAGCAGCCAGCCGCCCTCCGAAGTGTACGCCTCCGTGCATTTCCCCGTGCCTCCCGCGTCCGCTCGGGCAGAACTGACATGCTGCTGTCCCGATGCGGGCCACCGCGCCTGGGGCGTGCGGACGAGCCAGGGCTGGGCTAAGCGTCTGCTTATCCGCCCGGGCACGCACACCAGGCCGGCGCCTGCGGCCCGCTCGCTGGAGGAGGTTTCAAGCGATGTCCGACACCGTGGTGAAGAAGAAGCGCCGTTGGCCGTACGTGCTCGGGGGCGTCTTCGCGCTCCTCGTCATCGTCGTGGCCGTGGCGCTCTGGCGACTGGACGCCATCCTGCTCAAGACGGCCCGAGACCAGGCCGCCACCTATTCCCAACTGCTGGGCCGCCCCATCGAAATCGGGGACATCTCCACCAAGCTCTTCCCCACCATTGGCGCCCAGGTGGAGAACGTCACCGTCGGCCCCGCCGAGGGTGAGGACCTGCCCCTGGCCCAGCTCGCCCTCATCGACGTGCGCGTCGCCGCGGGCCCGCTCCTGTCCTCCAGCGGCAAGGACATCCAGGTGAAGAACGCCGAGGTCACCGGCCTCACCGTCAACCTGGTCCGCTTCCCCGACGGCACCACCAACGTGCAGCGGCTGCTGCAGCGGTTGGAGGAACAACAACCCAAGGAGGAGGCCCCGCCCGAGGAGGCGTCTCAGCCCATGGACCTCTCCGGCGTCCACGTGGAGCGCGCGGCCCTCACCGACGGCGCCATCCGCTTCGTGGACCGCGGCGCCGGACAGCAGGCCCGCGAGCTGGGCGTGAAGGACCTGGACATCGAGGTGAAGGACCTGCGCGCCGGCAAGCCGCTGGTGGTGAACCTGGCGGCCGCGGTGCTCGCGGACACGCAGAACCTCCAGGTGTCGCTGCACGCCGCGCCGCTGCCGCCCACCCTGGTGCCCACGCCCGAGCGCGTGACGCTGAAGGCGCAGAAAATCGACCTCGCCCCGCTGGGCCCCTTCCTGCCGCCGGACATCGGCCTGCAAGCGGGCACGCTGGACGCGGACTGGCAGGCGGACCTGGGCGGCGCCGTCCCCGGAGGAAAGGGCCCCACGAAGCTGGTGGGCATCATCAAGGCGCTGGGCCTGAGCTTCACCGGGTCGGAGGGTGGCAAGGCGCTGGACGTCGTCATGGACACCGACGTCGCGGGTGACATCACCACCGGTGACCTGGCGCTCAACAAGCTGAAGGTGGACCTGGGCCCCGCGAGCCTCAGCGGCAAGGGCAGTGTGAAGGGCCTGCTCACGGACACGCCCGCGGTGGAGGGCTTCGAGCTGACGGGCCGCAACCTGGACCCGGCCGTGCTCGCCGAGTACTACCCGCCGCTGCGCAAGCAGCTCAACGGGATGATTGCCGGCCCCATGGGCCTGGACGTGCGCGGCAGCGGCACGCAGGACTCGCAGGCGCTCGACGTCAACGTGGACCTGACGCCGGTGCGGCTGCGCGTGCCCGCCCAGCTCACGAAGGACGCGGGCGGCGTGATGAAGCTCTCCGCGCGCGTCTCCGGCGCGGCGGCCTCGGGCGGCGCGCTGCGCTTCGATGCCAAGGCGGACCTGGGCGGCATCGACCTTCGGCCCGGCCTGCTGGTGGACAAGGCCCCGGGGCAGCGGATGGACCTGAGCGCCGCGGGCACCTACGCGCCCGGCAAGGGCTCCGGCATGAAGGTGGACATCCCGAAGATGACCGCGAACGTGCTCGCGGACACGATGACGGGCAGCGCCTCGTTCGCGCTCGCGGGCCAGGGGAAGAAGCAGACCACCACCTTCACCGCGGACCTCAAGAGCGCGAGGCTGGACGCGGACGCGCTGCTGATGAGCGAGGAGGAGGTCCAGGCGCGCGGAGGCCCGCCGCCGGAGGCGCCGCCCTCGGAGGACCCCACGCGCTTCAACGGCTACCGGGGTGACATCCGCTTCACGGTGGGCACGCTGCGCTACATGGCCATGGACATGACGAACGTGGCCGGCGTGGTGAAGATGACCGACGACCTCATCACGGTGGAGAAGTTCTCCACGGGCGTCTTCGGCGGCAGGATTGTCGCCGACGGCACCACCCTGCGCCTGGGCCCCCTGCCCGAGCAGCGTCCCTTCGAGGCGAAGGTGAAGGTGGAGAACCTCGCGGTGGAGCAGGCCCTGACGCAGGTCTCGCCGAAGAAGGCGGTGACGGGCAAGTTCAACGGCAACGTGGACGTGAAGGGCGTGGGCTACACGCCGGACCAACTCCAGAAGACGCTGCTGGGCGGCATCAGCGGGGACCTGCTGGATGGCGAGCTGCTCGGCAAGGACCTGATTTCGGCGGTGTCCGAGCCGCTCGCGAAGGCGCTGCCCTTCGCGGCCAAGGGCCTCAAGAACGAGCAGGTGACGAAGCTGGGCGGTGACCTGCCCTTCAGCGTGCAAATCAAGAACGGCGTGGCGCAGCTCTCCAAGCCGCTGACGTGGACGCGGCCGGAGGCGGCGATGAGCTTCGACGGCGGCATCCGGCTGGACGGCACGCTGGATTTGACGGGCTCCGTGGCGCTGACGCCCTCCACCGTGAAGACGCTCACGCTGGGCAAGGTGACGCCTCCGTCCGACATCCCCGTGGGCCTGAAGTTGACCGGCCCGGCGTGGAAGCCGGACGTCACCAGCCTGGACGTGAAGCCCGCGGTGACGCTCATCGCGAAGCTGGCGGCCTCGTCGCTGGCGGGCAACCTGATTGGCGGTGAGCGCGGCAAGCAGGTGCAGGGCCTCATCGAAGGCGGCGAGGACAAGGTTCGCGCCGAGGCCGAGGCCAAGCGCAAGGAGCTGGAGGCCAAGGCCGCCGAGGAGAAGGCGCGCCTGGAGGCCGAGGCCAAGAAGCGCGCCGAGGACGAGGCGAAGAAGCGCCTGCGCGGGCTCCTCGGGAAGTAGCCGCGCGCGTGTGGCGCGTGAGGGGCCCGGACTTCACGGTCCGGGCCCTTTTCATGCCCGGAGCACCGCGCGCGTGTCGCGCCGCTGAAACACGCTGAAACGCCAGGGAAACACCCTGTTCACCGCGCCACCCGAGGGACGTACCCGGGGCCAAGTGTGGCACGCGCGCTGCTAGGGCTTCCTCTCTGTTTCTCGTTTCACGTGGGAGCGCGCGACATGCAGACGAGCGAGGACCTCGGCCTCGAGGATTCAGTGACGCCGTCCAGCCCCGTGGTGATGCCCGTGCGCGAGCACCACCGGGTCCTCATCATCGGCGGAGGCACCGCGGGCATCGCCGTGGCCGCGCGGCTGGCGCGTGCGGGCCAGAAGGGCGTCGCCGTGCTCGAGCCCTCGCAGCACCACTACTACCAGCCGCTGTGGACGCTGGTGGGCGCCGGAGAGGCCCGCATCGAGGACACCGTGCGCAACCAGTCCCGCCTCATCCCGCGCGGCGTGCGGTGGGTACGCGACGCCGCCACGGAGGTGGACCCGGAGGCCCGCGAGGTCCGCACCCGGGGCGGCCTGCGCCTGGGCTACGACTTCCTCGTCGTCGCCCCGGGCATCCAGCTCGACTGGGACAAAGTCACGGGCCTGCGCGAGGCCTTGAAGACGCCGCACGTCAGCAGCAACTACGACGTGCAGTTCGCCCCGAAGACGTGGCGGCTCATCCAGGGCTTCAAGGGCGGCACCGCGCTCTTCACGCAGCCCTCCACGCCGGTGAAGTGCGCCGGGGCGCCGCAGAAAATCATGTACCTGGCCGCGGACCACTTCCGCCGCGTGGGCGTGCTGGAGCGCACCAGCGTCGTGTTCGGCTCGGGCGCGAAGGCCATCTTCGGCGTGAGGCCCTTCGCCTCCGTGCTGGAGGGCGTGGTGCACCGCTACGGCATCACCCCGCGCTTCCAGCACAACCTCGTCTCCGTGGACGGGGACAAGCGCGAGGCCACGTTCGAGTCCACGCGCGACGGGCCGCCCGAGCGCCTCACGCTCGCCTACGACATGCTGCACGTCACCCCGCCGCAGAGCGCGCCGGACTTCATCAAGCGCAGCCCCCTGGCGTGGCAGACGGGCCCGAACACCGGCTGGGTGAAGGCGGACAAGTACACGCTCCAGCACCCGGACCATCCGAACGTCTTCGCGCTCGGTGACGCGTCCGACCTGCCCACCAGCCGCACGGGCGCCGCCGTGCGCAAGCAGGCCCCGGTGCTGGTGGAGAACCTCCTCGCCTGCATGAGAGACAGGCCCCTGCCCTCGCGCTACAACGGCTATGCGTCCTGCCCGCTCACCACCGGCTACGGGCGCCTGCTGCTCGCCGAGTTCGACTACGACGGACAGCCCGCTCCCACCATCCCCTTCATCGACACCTTCAAGGAGCGCGGCGACCTGTGGTTGCTGAAGAAGCATGGCCTGCCCTTCTTCTACTGGGCGTTCATGATGCGAGGCCTTGCCTGAGCCGCCTGGGGCCGGGCTATGCAGCAAGCTTCCCGGCCTCGACGATGCCCTCCTCCCGCGCCAGTCCTCCCTCCCGCCTCGTGCTCCCCGCCCTGGATGCCCTCGCGGGCCCCGTGCTCGTCGTGGACGAGGCCCGGAAGGTGGCCGCGCTCTCGCCCGCGCTCGAGACCGCGCTGGGTGGCACGCTCCGCGCCGGGACGCCGCTGGCGCGGGTGCTGGTGCCCGGTGACGGCGTGGAGCCGCTGGAGACGCTGCTGACGGAGGGGCGTGAGGCGTCCGCGCACCTGCGGGTGGGCGGACGCTCCAAGGCGGTGCGGGTGCGGGCCTTGTCGCTCTCGCAGGGGCCTCGGAGCTCGGGCTGGGTGCTGCTCGTGGCGCCGGAGCCCGCGACGGGGCCGGTCCGCCGCGCCGAGCTCTTCCATGGCTTGTGGACCCAGTCCCCGGAGCTCCAGCGCGTCTTCCGCATCGTCGAGAAGGTGGCCCGCACCGAGTCCAGCGTGCTGGTGCGCGGCGAGTCCGGCACCGGCAAGGAGCACATCGCCCACGCGCTGCATGCGCTGTCCACGCGGACCCGAGGTCCCTTCCGGGCCATCAACTGCGCCGCGCTGCCGCCCAACCTGTTGGAGAGCGAGCTCTTCGGCCACGTGCGCGGCGCCTTCACCGGCGCGGTGCGCGACAGCCCGGGGCACTTCCGGCTCGCGGACAAGGGCTCGCTCTTCCTCGACGAGGTGGCGGAGATGCCGCTGGAGCTCCAGGCGAAGATGTTGCGCGTGCTGGAGACCCGCAGCGTCATCCCCGTGGGCGGCCGGCAGCCCGTGCCCGTGGACGTGCGCATCCTCGCCGCCACGCATCGGCCGCTCCGCCGCGAGGTCGAGGCGGGCCGCTTCCGCGCCGACCTGATGTACCGCCTGCGCGTGGTGCCCCTCTTCTTGCCCGCGCTGCGCGAGCGCCGGGGCGACATCCTCCCGCTGGCCCTGCGCTTCCTGGAGGAGCTGCACCAGCGCGGCACGCGGCGCGTGGAGCGCTTCTCGCCCGGGGCACGCAAGCGGCTGGAGGAGCACCCCTGGCCCGGCAACGTGCGCGAGCTGCGCAACGTCATGGAGTACGCCTTCGTCATCGGCGAGGGCCCTGTCGTCCACGAGGCAGACCTGCCCCCGGAGTTCTCCGAGGCCCGGGCGTCGCGTGCTCCGGCGACACCGGCTGCATCGAGGGACGTCTCGCTGGAGCCTGGGCGCGTCGAGGCCGCGCTCGCCCAGGCGGGTGGCAACCGCTCCGAGGCCGCGCGTCTGCTGGGCGTCAGCCGCGTCACCCTGTGGCGCCGCCTGCGAGACCTGAACGCGGCCGCGAAACGCTGAGCGGTGCGCACGGCGACGGCCGTGCGACGTGGTGGCGAAAGCGCGCTGTTGCTCCCTGGCACGGGAGGACGTCACTCAGCGGCTGTTGGCACGCCATGGACCGCCCACTGTTTCACGAGGCGTTTCACACCTGTTTCCCATGGCCGGGTCGGTCCGCCTGACCTACAGCGGCGTGAGGGGCAGGCTCCTCTGGGAGCGTCGCGCCGGACGGGCTGGCACGGCCCTGGCAATTCGACGCGGCCAGCCCCCGACCCCGTGAGGCAGACCATGCTCTTCCGGCAGCTCTTCGACGTGGAGACGTCGACGTACACGTACCTCCTGGCGGATCCACGCACTCGCGCCGCCGCGCTCATCGACCCGGTGCTGGAGCAGGTGGAGCGGGACTCGAGGCTCCTCGAGGAGCTGGGCCTGAAGCTGACCGTGGTGCTGGAGACGCATGTCCATGCCGACCACGTCACCAGCGCGGGCGTTCTCCGCGAGCGCACGGGCGCCACGGTGGCGGCGTCACGCCGGGGGGCGCCCTGCGTGGACCGGCCCGTGGCCCACGGCGACGTGGTGCGCGTGGGAACCCTGGAGGTGAGCGTCCTGGAGACGCCGGGCCACACCGATGACAGCCTCAGCTTCCTCTGCGAGCACCGGCTCTTCACCGGCGACGCCCTGCTCATCCGGAGCACCGGCCGCACCGACTTCCAGAACGGCGACCCGGGCCAGCTCTACGACGCCATCACCGGCCACCTCTTCACGCTGCCCGAGGACACGGCGGTGTACCCAGGCCACGACTACGCCGGGCACACCCTGTCCACCGTGGGCGAGGAGAAGCGGCACAACCCCCGGCTCGCGGGACGGACGCGGGAGGAGTTCATCACGCTGATGAAGGCGCGGAACCTGCCTCCGCCCCGGAAGCTGGACGTGGCCGTTCCCGCCAACCGCGCGTGCGGCCGGGTGCCATCCTCCGTGCAGACCTGAGGTCCATCACCATGTCCTCACTCTTCGACACCGCCACGCCCCATCCCGCGGGCTATCGCGAAGTGGAGGTGCGCCCGCTGTTCGAGGCGCCTCGCGACGACCTCGCGCTGGTCGACGTGCGCGAGCCCGCCGAGCTCGCTGGGCTCCTCGGCCACATCGATGGCGTCCACCGCGCGCCGCTCTCGACGGTGGCGGAGGCCGTCCGTGACTGGCCCCGTCAGGCGCCCGTCGTCCTGGTGTGCCGCTCTGGCGCGCGCTCGGCGAGGGCCGCGGCTCAACTCGTGGGGCTCGGCTTCACGCGGGTGATGAACCTGCGCGGCGGCATGCTCGCGTGGAACACCGCGCGCCTCCCCGTGGTGAGCACCCACCCGGCGCCCCTGCCCAGCGTGGAGGCAGTACGGGATGCGCTGTTCCAGGGCCTCCATCAACTCCTCGTCCACACCGAGATGCCTGGCGATGCCTCAACGGCCGTGGGCGAACGTGCCGCGCACGAGGGCTCAGCCCGACGCGACGACAGCGTCAGGACAGCACGTCCAGCCGACTCGGGTGCAGCGCCAGCACATCGAGCCCCATCGAGCGCCTCGCCCACCGTCGCGCACCTGGGTGCGTCTGACGCAACGCCAGCGCAGCGAGTGCCCGCCTTGAGCGCACCGCCTTCGCGAGAAGCCGCAGGCGCCCGTGAGCATCGAAACGCCTCGAGCGCAGCACCTGCGGATGCGCCCGCCACGGCGAATCACCCCCCGCAGCCGCCCTCACGGCTGGCGCTCGCCGCGGTGCTCGATGCACTCCAAGCGGCACGTCCCCCGGACATCCGGGACGCGGCGGCCTTCGACGTGCTGCTGCGCGACCTCAAGGACCAGCTCGCCGTGGCGCAAGCGCGGCCCGAAGGCCTCACCTGATGTTGTACGCGGGCATCGCGGGTTCGTTGCTCGTCGGCGTCCTGCTGGGCCTCCTGGGAGGTGGCGGCTCCATCCTCACGGTCCCCCTGCTCGTGTACGTCCTGGGCGTGGAGCCCCGAACAGCCATCGTCATGTCGCTCGTCGTCGTGGGCATCACCAGCGCCAGCGGCGCGGTCCTCCACGCCCGCGCGGGACGCGTGCGATGGCGCACCGGGCTCGTGTTCGGCGCGGGCGGCATGACGGGGGCCTTCCTCGGCGGCAGGCTCAATCCCCACCTTTCACCCGACACGCTGCTCATCCTCTTCGCGGGCGTGATGACCGCCGCCGCCGTGGCCATGCTGCGGCGCAAGGACGCGTCACCCGCCATGCCCGCCCAGCCCCCCTCCACGCCCCGAGTGCTCGCGCAAGGCACCACCGTGGGCCTGATGTCAGGGCTCGTGGGTGCGGGCGGCGGCTTCCTCATCGTCCCCGCCCTGATGCTCATGGGGCTCTCCGCGCCCACGGCCACCGCCACCTCGCTGGTGGTCATCGCGCTCCAATGCACCGCGGGCTTCCTCGGCCACCTGGGCCACGTCGAACTCCCGTGGCTGCTCACCTTCGAGGTGCTGCTCGCGGCGATGACAGGCACGCTGCTGGGCGGCAGGCTCGCGGGGCACATCTCCCCCGTCCACCTGCGCAAGGGCTTCGCCCTCTTCGTGCTCGCCACCGCGGCGTTCCTCCTGAGCGCCCAGGCCCCCATCCCGCTGCGCGAACAACTGACACGCGGGGGGGCATCGACCTGGGTCGTGGCCTCCCTGGCCGTGGGCCTGCCCATGACGTGGTGGCGCCTGCGTTCGGCCCGGCAGCGAGCGCCCTGAGGCTCACCGCGCCAGCGGCACCGTGAAGTGGAAGGTGGAGCCCTTGCCCAGCTCGCTCTCCACCCACAGCCGGCCACCGTGCCGTTCGACGATGTCCCGGCAGATGTAGAGCCCCAATCCCAACCCCCCGAAGCCGGAGATGGGCGCGTTGCGCGCGCGGAAGAACCGCTCGAACAGATGCGCCTGCTGGTCCTGGGGGATGCCGATGCCCTCGTCCTGCACGGAGACGCGGACATGGTCGTCTTCGCGCCGCACCTGCACCCGGACCGTCCCGCCGCTGGGGCTGTACTTGAAGGCGTTCTCCATCAGGTTGACCAGCACCTGCGCGAGCCGGTCGCCGTCCCCCAAGACGTTCAGCGGCTCGCCGGGCGCGTCGAACTCGACCGGGTGATGCGCGCTGGACAGGCGCATCTCCGAGGCGACCTCGCCCGCCAGCTCCTGAAGCGAAATGGGCCCGTGCTTCAACGTCAGCCGGCCCTCCTCGATGCGCGAGGTGTCCAGCAAGTCATTCACCAGGCCCGTCAGCCGTGACACCTGCATGAGTGACTTGTCCACATGACGCGCATGCGCCGCACCACCGGCCGCGCCCTCCTGACGCATTCGCTGGAGATGCAGCTTCAGGGGCGTGAGCGGCGTCTTCAGCTCGTGCGCGGCGATGGAGAGGAAGTCATCCCGCACGCGGATGGCTTCCTGGGCCTCGCCCAACAGTCGCTCACGTTCGGCCTCGGCATGCCGCTCCGCGGTGACTTCCCGGTAGCTCCAGACGCGACCGATGATGGCATCCCCCAACCGCTGCGGCAGCGACTTGCGCTCCAGGATGCGCCCGTCCAGGAGCTCCACCGTCTCGATGTCCTCCTGCGCGGAGGCCTCGAACCGCTGCCGGATGCGGGAGGTGAACCACTCCGGGTTCTTCACACTTCGCGCCGCGCGCACCAACACCGGCTCCGCGTCACGGTCCTCCATCATCTCCTCGGTGAGCCCCCAGATGTCGAGGAACCGCTTGTTGAAGGCGGTCACGCGCTTGTTCAGGTCCACCACGATGACGCCCTCCGCGATGGAGTCGAACGTGGCGCGGAGCACCGAGTTCATGTGCTCCAGGCTCTCGGGCGCAGGCGTGGGGCCGTCCGCATCCTCATCCTCGCGCGCGGCCGCTGTCCCGTCCTTCACGGGCTCCGGAAGTTGAAGGCGCGCACAGGCGCCCAGCAACTGGCCCTCGCCGCTGAAGACGGGGAGCACGAAGGCCCTCAGCCGCTGTCCCTTGCCGTGCCCCTCCTGGACACCGGCCTTCCCCTCGAGCGCCGCCGCGAGCGCTCCGGTCAGCCAGGGCAGCCCTTCCAGCGCCTCCGCCATGAGGCGGCCCTCCAGGGCCCCCTTCTTGCGCCCCGTCGCATGGACCAGCGCATCGTCCATGAAGACGATGCGGCCGCTGGCATCGACGACGAGCGCGGCCTGGAGATGGGTCCCCATCTGGAGCAGCACCGGCGAAGCGGCGGGCGCGTCCGCGCGAAGGACGTCCGCTCGCGTGGCCGCTCCCCATCCGCCGGGAGCTCCGTCCTGGATGTGGGCCTTCGTCATGGACACTCCTCGGCAGCGGACCTGCCCCATCCGGGCAACATGCGGCGCTCGATGGCCCCATCAAAGTGTCCGCGAGCACGCCTTGCCTGCCAGCCGTGGGAAGCAAGGCTCCAACCCTGGGACCGAGTCCTGTCCGAAAGCGCTAGGCTGCCGGGGCATGAAGACCTCACGACTCGCGCTGCACCTCCTCGTGCCCTCCCTGCTGGTGGGGTGCGCTTCGTCCTCCGCCAGCACGCGGCCCGCCGAGCCCGCGCCGGCCGCCGACGCCACCCCCGCCGCGCCGTCAGGCTACGGCTACAGCGAGGAGGACCCCATCCACGTGGGCGGCGGCGTCGACGGCGAGCTGGAGTACCTGGAGCATCTGCGCGGCCCCCAGGGCCAGAAGGTCCGCTACGAGCGGCGCGGAAGCTGCTGCTTCTTCGAGTCGAAGGAGTCCCCCTTCGGCAGCGGCATGCTCGACGTGTACGACGTGACGTACGACGGCCTGGGTCAGCCGGTGACGCTGTACCTCAACATGTACGAGCGCAAGGAACCTCGCGCTCCCGAGGGCTTCACGCTGGACTGACGTGCCGCGCGTCAGCCGCGGTCGTGGGCGAGCGGCCTCGCGGCTCAGCGCCACCGCCTTCGACAGGTCCGCCAGCGCCAGGCGCAGCCAGTTCGTGGCGAAGTCGCAGGCGTCGAAGGCCTCCGCGCCATCCACCTCATGTGGCGCAGCAGGCCTTCTCGTACGCCTTGAAGCCCTGGACGTTGGCGTCCGGCGCGGCGGCCAGCGCAGGCCCCGTACCGAGACACAGCATCAGGCGCTACGAAGCACGCATTGCATCCCCCGTGAACCCGGTTTCTAACATGCTCCACGCCGGGTGTTGCCCTGACCGAAGACCGCGAGGAGAGTCCCCGCATGAAGCTGCGAGCCATGACCGAAGTGGGCGCCGAGCTGGGCCTCGCGCCCGAAGACGTGCTGCCGTGGGGAACCCACCGCGCCAAGGTGTCCCTGGACGCGCTCGGCAAGCCGGGCGGAAAGCAGGGCCGCCTGGTGCTGGTGTCCGCCATCAACCCCACGCCGCCGGGTGAAGGGAAGACGACCATGTCCGTGGCGCTGGCCATGGGCCTGCGCAAGCGAGGACGCCGCGCGGTGGCGGCCCTGCGTGAGCCGTCGCTCGGCCCCGTCTTCGGCGTGAAGGGCGGCGGCACCGGTGGCGGACAAGCCAGCCTGGAGCCCGCGGCCGACATCAACCTGCACTTCACCGGAGACCTGCACGCCATCACCAGCGCCAACAACCTGCTCTCCGCGCTGGTGGACAACGCGGTGTTCTACGGCCAGCCCGTGCCGCTGGACGCCACGCGCGTGCGGTGGCGGCGCGCGCTGGACATGAACGACCGCTTCCTGCGCAACGTCATCGTCGGCCTGGGCGGCAAGGCCCAGGGCGTGCCCCGCGAGGACCACTTCGACATCACCGCCGCCAGCGAGGTGATGGCCATCCTCGCGCTCTCGGAGGGGCTGAAGGACCTGGAGGCGCGCCTGGGCCGCGTCATCATCGGCCACAGCCGGGATGGCCAGCCGGTGCGCGCGCGGGACGTGAACGCGGCGGCGGCCATGGTGGCGCTGCTCAAGGACGCGCTGATGCCCAACCTCGCCCAGACGCGCGAGGGGGGCCCGGCCCTGGTGCACACGGGGCCCTTCGCCAACATCGCTCACGGGTGCAGCTCCGTGCTGGGCACCCGCATGGGCCTGGCCTACGCGGACGAGGTCATCACCGAGGCCGGCTTCGGCTTCGACCTGGGCGCGGAGAAGTTCCTCGACATCAAGTGCCGGGGCGCCGGCATCTGGCCCCGAGGCGTGGTGCTGGTGGTGACGCTGCGCGCGCTGAAGCACCACGGCGGCGCGGCGCCCTCCCGCGTGGCCGAGCCGGACCGCGAGGCCCTGGTCCGCGGCTTCGCCCACCTGGAGAAGCACCTGGAGTCCGTGGCCGCCTTCGGCCTGCCCGCGGTGATGTGCGTGAACCGCTTCCCGCAGGACCAGGACTCCGAGTTGGAGGAGCTGCGCGCCTTCGGCAAGGCGCGCGGCGTGGAGATGGCGGTGTGTGACGGCTTCTCGCGGGGCGGCGACGGCGCGCTGGAGCTGGCCGACCGCGTGCTGGAGATGCTGGACGGCACGGACGCCGCGCCACCCCAGCCGCGCTTCCTCTACGACGTGACGCAGACGCCCGAGGAGAAGGTGGCCGCCATCGCCCGCACCGTGTACGGCGCGGACGACGTCGCCTTCACCGCGAACGCGAAGAAGGACCTGGACGCGGTGCGCGAGCTGGGCGGCGCGCAGCTCCCGGTGTGCATGGCGAAGACGCACCTGTCGCTGTCGGACGACCCCACGAAGCTGGGGCGGCCGAAGGGCTTCACGCTCACCGTGCGCGAGGTGCGCCTGTCCGCGGGCGCGGGCTTCCTGGTGGCGCTCACCGGCGACATCCTCACCATGCCCGGGCTGCCGCGTGAGCCGGCGGCCCGCCGCGTCACCGTGCACGACGACGGGCGCGTCACCGGGCTGATGCAGGGGGAGTGACGCGGACGCCGGACCGAGGGTGCCACCCGGGAGGGCGGCACCCACGCGGTGTCAGGCGCGGAAGCGGGTGGACAGCTCCTGGAGCTGGCCCAGCGACGCGTTGATGCGCGTCACCGCCTCCTCCGCGGTCATCGTGGCCGTCACCACGTCCGCCATCATGGAGGACAGCGTCGTCATCACGTCCGTCATCTGCGCGATGCCGGCGTTCTGCTGGGTGACGGAGGCGACAATCTGGCGCGCGGCCTGGCTGCTCTCCTGCACCACGGTGGTGATTTCCTTCAGCGTGTTGGCGGACGCGAGCACCTGCTCGATGCCCTCCTCCATCTTCTCGCTGTCACCCTCGGCGATGCCCACCGTCTGGCGGATGGCCTGGTTGATTTCGAGGAGAATCTTCCCGATGCGCTGCGTGCTCTGCAGCGACTGGCCGCTGAGCGAGCGCATCTCCCGCGCCACCACCGCGAAGCCCCGGCCCTGCTCGCCCGCGCGCGCCGCCTCGATGGCCGCGTTGAGCGCGAGCACGTTGGACTGGTCCGCCAAATCCTTCACGCTGCCGATGATTTCACCGGCATGCACGGCCTGGTCACTCAGGTGCGCGATGCTGCCCACCAGCGTGCCCACCCGCTCGCGAATCTGCGTCAGGCCCTCGGCGCTCTTCTCGATGGACTCCTGACCCGACACGCCGAACGCATCCGCCTGCCCGGCGACGCGGAGCACCATCTCCGCGCGGCTGGCGGCCATGCTGGACGTCTGCGCGATTTCGGCGATGGTGGTGCTCGCCTCGGTGAGGCTGCGCGACTGGTTGGTGAGGAAGTCCACCTGCTCCTTGCTCGCCTGCGTCAACGTCTGCGCCGCGGCCGTCAGGTCATCCACCACCTGCTGGATGGTGGTGGGCACCTCGCGCAGCCGCGTCACCATCACCTGGAAGCCGCGCGCCAGCTCCCCCACCTCGTCCTGGGCGCTCACGTCCAGGTCCTGCCGCAAGTCGCCCTTCTCCGCGATGCGCGTGGCCACGTGGGTCAGCTTCGCCAGCGGCAGCGTCACCTCGCGGTGCAGCCAGATGGCGAGCCCCACCGTCAGGCCGATGCACAGCAGCACCAGCACGCTCACCGTCCACGAGGTGGCGCCGTGCAGCCCGGCGAGCGACGCGTACGAGTCCACGATGGCCTGGCCATCCTCGGCCGCGGCCTTCTCCAGGGCCTCCCGCAGCGAAGCCGCCTGGGCATCCAGCGCCGCCTTCGCCGCCTGAGCGTCTCCCGCCATGGCGGCGGCCAGGGTCTGCTCGGCGGCCGCCCAGTACGCGGTCAGCGACGCCTTGAGCGCGTCCACCCGCTCCACGTTCGCGCCGGGGACGTCCCGCGCGAGGTCGAGCTTCGCCTGCAGCCCGCTCACCTCCGCGCGCAGGGGCTCGAGCCCCCCGGCCACCTTGCCCGCCACCGCCGCCGTCACGCCCAGGTGAAGCCCCGGGTAGCGGTGCATCACCTCGCGGCTCAGCTCGACGGTGGGCACCTGCGAGTCGCTGATGCGCGCGTAGACACCACCGGAGCGCGAGCCCAGGGCCATGAACACGATGAGGATGGCCAGCAGGAACACCGCGACGACCGCGGGCAACACCATCATCTTCTGCTTCAGCTTCAAACGCACCGGGCGACCTCCCCACTACCGTGAGCGCACTCCCACCGCCGATTCGTGCCGTGCGTCATTTCGCGGGCGCCTCGAATCCGTGCGGACGGAGTTCACGCCGCGCGAGGCGTAGGATAGCCAACTGTGCGCGGTCAGGTAACTCTCACGGTCCGTGTCACCTCTGTCGACACAGCGAGACACGCAATCCGGGTGGGTCCGGGCCCCACCCAGCGCATGAAACACCCGGTGTTTTCTGTATCGCCACGCTCACCGGGGGAGCGGCCCAGCGCCCCGTTCTCAGCCCGCACGGAGGTCAGCGCACGGCGCGTTGGAGCGCGGGGGCAATCTCCTGCCGGCAGGCCTCGTCACACTCCGTGAAGCGGGTGAGGAACTCCGCCATCTGCGCGCAGCGCTTGGGGAAGCGGCTGGTGCCCGCGTCACCCGTGCACATGGCGCGGTAGTCCTCGCGCGTCTCCTGGAAGAGCGACGCGCGCTGCACCGGCGACATGGCGTTCAGGGCCCGGTTCTCGCCGCCTTGCAGGTACAGCCACACGCCGCCGAGCAGCAGCAGCACCAGCCCCATCAACAGGACCTTGCGCGTCCGCCGCTCCGACGCCGAGGGGCCGCGGGCCCGGGAGAAGACGTTCTCCTCCTCGCCATCCTCCGGGGGCGAACCGCCAGCCATCATCCCAATCAAGCGCATACCCCCCTGTTCCATCCCAATCCGGCGGGCAAGGCCAGCACGGTGTGCAGCGGGTGTGCGGCAACCGCCAACCGGGCGGCCTGCGGGGGCTGGGTCATCTCCGACGTTGCGTGTGCGCCCGCACGCCAGGCGGGGGTCCGGCCCTGAGGCGGTGCCCCCCGGTTGCCCCTAGGATGAAGCCATGGACATCCGGGAGCGCCCCATGCGGGTGCTGGTGGTGGACGACGAGCGGAACATCCGCCACACCTTGAGGGTGTGCCTGGAGGGCTTCGGCTGCGAGGCGCGCGAGGCCGCCACCCCCGACGCCGCGCTCGCCGCGCTGGCGCAGGGGCCCGCCGACCTGGCCTTCATCGACCTGCGGCTGGGCACGGACAGCGGCATGGACCTGCTGCCGAAGCTGCTGGCCGAGTCCCCGAGCCTGGACGTCGTGCTCATCACGGCCTACGCCACCTTCGACACCGCCGTGGAGGCCATGCGACGCGGCGCGCGTGACTACCTGCCCAAGCCCTTCACGCCCGCGCAGATTCGCCACGTGGTGGACAGGGCCCGGCGGCACCGGGAGCTGGCGTCACAGTTGGAGGACCTGGAGGGACAGCTCTCGCAGGCGGTGCCGGAGGCCACGCTGGAGACGGCCTCCCCCGCGATGCACGCGGCCATTGGGTTGTTGACGCGCGCGGCGGCGTCCGACGCGGCGGTGTTGCTGCGGGGTGAAAGCGGCACGGGCAAGGGCGTGCTCGCCCGGGCGCTGCATTCCCTGAGCGCGCGGCGGCGCAGGCCCTTCGTCACGGTCAACTGTCCCACGCTGTCCGAGCAGTTGTTGTCGAGCGAGCTGTTCGGCCACGTGCGCGGCGCGTTCACCGGCGCGGTGAAGGACCAGCCCGGCCGGGTGGAGGTGGCGGAGGGCGGCACGCTGTTCCTGGACGAAATCGCGGAGATGAGCCCGGGGCTCCAGGCGCAGCTGTTGCGGTTCCTCCAGGAGAAGCAGTTCGAGCGCCTGGGCGAGGGGCGCACGCGCAAGGCGGACGTGCGGGTGGTGGCGGCGACGAATCGTGACCTGGAGAAGGACGTGGCGGAGGGGCGCTTCCGCGAGGACCTGCTGTACCGGCTCAACGTCATCGAGGTGAAGCTGCCGTCCTTGCGTGAGCGGCCCGAGGACCTGCTGGCGCTGGCCCGGCGCTTCGTCGCGTTCTTCTCGCGCGCGGCGCAGCGGCCACCGCCGGAGCTGTCTCCCGCGACGGAGCAGATGCTGCTCGCCTATGGCTGGCCGGGGAACGTGCGCGAGCTGCGCAACGCGATGGAGCGAGCGCTCATCGTCTGGCCCGCCGCGGTGCTGGAGCCACAGGCCTTCCCGGACCGCATCGCGGCGGCGGGGGGCGGCCCGGGGATGGCGCTGGGTGGGCCGCACCGCTTGGAGGACATCGAGCGCGAGCACGTGCTGCGCGTCATGGCCTCGGCCCCTACCTTGGATGAGGCGGCGCGGGTGCTGGGGATTGATGCGTCCACGCTGTGGCGGAAGCGGAAGAAGTACGAGTCGGGGGAAGGCTGACCCCACGGCGGGGACTGGGAGCCGGGCGGGGCCCTGGGTGCCTGGAGTGGTGATTGCGAGGCCATGGAGACGTGCGGACCGTTGCGGAACACGGGAACCGATTCCAAGGAGCGCAAACGTGGACGTGATTGACCTGTTGATGCAGCAGCACCGCGAGGTCGAGGCGCTGTTCGACGCGTGTCGCGCGGCGAAGGACGACGCGAGCAAGAAGGAGCTCTGCATCCAACTCGCGGAGGCGCTCACGTTGCACTCCACCATCGAGGAGCGCTGGGTGTACCCCGCGGCGCGCCGGGTGGTGGGCGACGCGCTGATTCAAGACTCCATCGAGGAGCATGGGGAGATGACGCAGCTCATCGCCCAGATGATTCGCGCCCGGAACGACGTGGGTCAGCTGACGTCCCTGGTGCGCGAGCTGGAGAAGGTGGTGAAGGACCACGTGACGATGGAGGAGCGGGACGTGCTGCCCAAGCTCGGCCAGAAGGTCACCGAGGAGGACCTGGGCATGTCGTGCAAGGACATCGTGAGCACCGCGTCCGAGGTCCGCCGCGAGGAGATGCGAAAGCTGGAGGGGCAGGCGAGCGTCTGAGGCCCACCGGCGCCCCTTGAACACGGAAGGCGCGGCGAGCGGTCCCAAGCCGGGACACGCTCGCCGAAGCCGCACGCTTCAATGGGCCGCGACTGTCAGCATGCCGCTGCTGTCAGGGCGCCACGTGGATTTCTCCGCGAAGATTCGAACAGGAGCGGCGGTCCGCTTCGCGGAGACCTCATCGAACGACTTCACGGTGTAGTTCCGCTCGTGCAGCTCCAGCATCACCATCAACCGAAGAAGCAGCTCGAAATGCCAACTGAGCTCCTCGGTGCCCGTCTCCCAGCGGGATACCGCTTCGGGCCGCACGTTGATGCGCTTGGCGAAGTCTGCTTGTGAGAACCCCAGGTGCTTGCGCAGGAACCGCACCTCGGGTGGCGTCAGCAGGCTGTTCTTCGCGGCCAGGGCCTTCGCGATGGTCCGGTGCAACTCCTTCAACTTCGGAAGAACGACCTCGCGCTCGTGACACGCCTTGCACCGGCGCTCGGTCACTCCCACGAGGATGACATCCTCCAATCCACTCTCATCGAAGTGGTAGCTGTCGAGCCGTGCCTCCGAGACCTCCCCGCCGCAGCTCTCACACTTCATGACTTCCTCCACACCGACACGATGACCAGTTCGTGCGCATACCCCGCTTCGTCACAGCGAAAAGCAACTGCGAGTCCCATGCGTGGGGTTTCGATGACGTAGGTCCACCGCCCACCCTTTTGCTCGCCCTCGTTGTTGATGAATCCGCCTTCGATGATGTTCTCGATGTCCGTTGTCGCGAGGCGCCGCTCCTTCATCCGGTCCTTCGCGTGTTGCTTGAGAACCACCGCGCCCTCGACCAGGAGACGACGCGCGAACTTGAGCGCATCGAAACGCATGAAGGGTTCCTTGCTCAACGCCCTGCCCCCTCGACCCCGGCGACCCACAACTTGCGGTCACCGCAAGTCCACTAACAGTCCCCACCCTGACCGCGCAAGGGCGGTCCTCCAACCACCGAGGTCGTTGAAGTCTCGCCCGACTCGCCGCGGCTATAGCAAGGCGGTCCGACGCAACCGCGTCTCTCAGTGGAGACCTTTACGCCGTCACGGGGACGGCTCGTCCCGCCGGGGCACGGTGAACCAGAACGTGCTGCCCTGACCGGGCGCGCTCACCACGCCGATGTCGCCGCCGTGTGCTTGGACGATGTCCTTCGCGATCGACAGCCCCAGGCCCGCGCCACCCGACGGCGCCCCCGGCGCCCGGTAGAACTTCTCGAAGATGCGCGCCTGCTGCTCCGGCGCGATGCCCGCCCCCGTGTCCCGCACCTCGAAGCGCACGCCCTGCGCCTCCCGCGACACGCGGACCGTCACTTCGCCTCCCGGGGGCGAGTACTTCACCCCGTTGCCCACCAGGTTCCCCAACACCAACCCCAGGCGCTCCGGGTCCACGTCCACCGGGTCCACATCCAACGCCACCTGCTTCGTCAACCGGACGCCCCGCTCCTCCGCCGCCGACCGCTGAACATCCAGCGCCGCGTCCACCAACGCCTCCGCCGGCACCCGGCGAATCTCCAATTGAAGCTGCCCCGCCTGGATGCGCGACAAGTCCAGCAGGTCATCCACGATGCCCTGCAGCCGCTCGCAGTCCTCGCGCGCCGCGAACAGCAGGTCCGCCTGCTTCTCCGTCACCGGCCCCACCACCCCCTCCGTCACCAGGTGCAGCGCCATGCGCAGCGACGTGAGCGGCGTGCGGAACTCGTGCGCCACCGTGGCCACCAGGTCGTTCTTCAGCTCGTCGAAGCGCCGCAGCCGCGTCACGTCCTGGAGAATCACCGTGGCCCCCACCACCTCCCCCGACTCCCCGTACACCGGGCTGCCGCGCGCCAGCAGCCACCGGTCTCCCTCCGGCAGCGGCGCCCGCACCGCCTCCTCGTAGCCGCGCGGCTGATACGCGCCCTTCCCCGTCAGCACGTGCTCGCGCACCCGCTCCAGGACCGCGCGCGCCTCGGGCACCACGCGCCCCAGGATGTCCCCGCCCGACTCCAGAGACAGCCGCAGCACGTCCTCCGCCGAGCGGTTGACGTTGAGCAACGCCCCGTCCGCGCCGAACACCACCACCGGGTCCGGGAGGCTGTCGATGGCCGCCTGGGATGCCGCTTGCGCCTGGAGCAGCTCGCCCAGGCTGCTGCGCCGGTACTGCTGGAGCGCCTCCGCCATGGCGTTGAAGTCCCTCCCCACCTGCGCGATTTCGTCCGTCCCCTCCACCACCGCGCGCGCCGCGTAGTCGCCCTCCCCCAGGCGGCGCACGGCCTGCGACACCACCGACACCGGCCGCAGCGCCCGCTGCGTCAGCGACTGCGACGCCAGCAGCCCCACCACGAAGGCCACCAGCACCGCCGTCACCATCACCGTGTTCACCCGCGCGCTCTGGATGCGCAGCGCCTCGCTCTTGCCCACCATCGCGTCCTGGTTCAGGTCCAGGATGGCCCGGGCCGCGTCCGTGACGTCCGCGTACGCGGGCTCGAGCACGCGGAAGTACGCCTCCCGCGAGGCCTCCGGTGAGGGCTGCGCCAGGAACGCGTCGTAGGCCGCCACATAACTCCGCCAGCTCCGGCGCAGGCGCGCCGTCGCGGAGTCCTCGGCGGGCTCGGTGACGTTGCCCTCCTGCAGCCGCAGCTGCGCCTCCACGCGTCCACGCTGCAGGGACTGCTGCGCCAGCCCGCGCTCCCGCTCACCCGCGAGGATGAAGAGCGCCGCGCCGTCCATGCGCTCCAGCTCCGCGATCATCTCCTGCGCGGCCAGCACGCTGCGGTAGTTCTCCTGCAACACCCGGGACCCGGATTGCCCCAGCCGGGACAACGTGGCGACGGCCACCACGCCCACCAACACCAGCGCCAGGGCCAGGGGCGCCTGGGCCAGCAACACCCGTCCGCGCAGCGTCATGGGCGGCGCCCCTCCTGCGGCGGCTCGAAGGCGACGACGTGGACGTCGAAGCCCCGGCCCTCGCGCACCAGGCGCAGGTCCACCGCGCGGCCCAGCCGCTGCTTCCACCACGGCTGGTGCGAACGCCCGACGATGATGTGCCCCACCCCGTGCGACCGGGCGAAGTCCAGGATGCCCTCCACCGGGTCTCCGGCCCGCAGGCGCACCACCTCCGCGCCCAGCTCCTTCGCCTTCTCGATGTTCGCCAGCAGGTGCCGCTGCGCCTCCGCGTCGATGAGGTGCGGCGCCTCGCGCGGCGTCTCCACGTACACCACGAACCAATCCGTGTTGAGCCGGCCCGCCATCCGCGAGCCCCGGCGCAAGAGCGTCGCCGCGTGCGGGGGATAGCTCGACAGCGCCACCAGCACCCGGCCCCAGGCGGCGCATCGCTGCGAGCCCTCCTCGCCTTCGCCCAGCGGCGGGCGCGCGGTGGCGCGCTCCAGGCTCTCCGCCACCTCACGCAAGGCCAGCTCGCGCAACGTGGCGAGGTTCTCCTCCTTGAAGAAGCGCTCCAGCGCCCGCGGCACCTGGTCCTTCGCGTAGATCTTCCCCGTCCGCAGCCGCTCGTACAGGTCCTCCACCGCCAGGTCCAGGTTCACCACCTGGTCGGCGGCCTTGAGGAAGCTGTCCGGCAGCGTCTCGCGCACGGTGACGCCCGTGGCGCGCTCCACCACGTCATTGAGGCTCTCCAGGTGCTGGACGTTGAAGGCGCCAATGACGTTGATGCCCGCGTCCAGCAGCGTCTGCACATCCTGGTAGCGCTTGCGGTGGCGGCACACGGGCAGGTTGGTGTGGGCCAGCTCGTCCACCACCGCCACCTGGGGCTTGCGCGCGAGCACCGCGTCCAGGTCCATCTCCTCCACGGTGACGTCGCGGTAGGTGTACTGCTTGCGAGGCACCACCTCCAGGCCCTCGACCAGGGCCTGCGTCTCCGCGCGGCCATGGGGTTCCACGAAGCCGAGCACCACGTCCACGCCCCGGCGCTTCAGCGCGTGCGCCTCCTCCAGCATCCGATACGTCTTCCCCACGCCGGCCGCGAAGCCGATGTAGAGCTTGAGCCGGCCGCGACGGCCACGCTCCACCAGCTCCAGGAAGTCTTCCGCGCGCGCGCGCCGCGTTGTCGTCATTTCCTGCCCATCCGATGGGACGCCGGGCGGAGGATGACCCCGCGCCCGGCGAATCTCACGCGGCGAATGCGAGCCCCCCGCGTCACTCAGCGAGCACCGCCCTCCGGCGGCGCACCGCCACCACCCACGCCCCGCCCCGCCTCCGCCGGCGGCCCGAAGCGCCGATCCAACGCCAGGTTCAACAGCAGGACGTTGACGCGCGGCTCACCCAGGACGCCCAAGGTGCGCCCTTCCACGAGCGCCTCCACCACCGGCAGCACGCGCTCCGGCGCCACGCCGCGCGCCCTCGCGACGCGGGGCACCTGCCAGCGCACCGCCTCCGGTGACAGGTGCGGGTCCAGCCCCGACGCGGAGGTCGTCACCAGCTCCGCCGGCACGGGGACGGAGGCCTCCGGGTTCTCCCGGCGCAGGCGCTCCACCTCCGCGGCCACCCGCTCCTTCAGCTTCAGGGACGTGGCGCCCAGGTTGCTGCCCGAGGACGCCATGCCGTCATACCCCTCGCCCGCGGCCGACGGACGGGCGTGGATGTAGCCCGCGCGGGTGAACCGTTGACCGATGAGGGCGCTGCCCACCTCGCGGCCTCGCGCGTCCCTCACCCGTGAGCCCTGGGCCTCGTGCGGGAACACCCCTTGGGCCAGGGCCGTGACCGCCAGCGGGTACAGCAGGCCCGTGAGCACCAGCGTGACCGCGCAGGTGCGCAGGGCGACGAGCAGTGTGGAGAACATGGGGAGAAGTCCTTTCACGCCAGACCCACGGCGCCGAGCAGCACGTCGATGACCTTGATGCCCACGAAGGGGACGATGACGCCGCCCACGCCATAGAGGAGCAGGCTGCGCCGCAGCAGCGCCTCCGCGCCCAGCGGGCGGTAGCGCACGCCCTTCAACGCCAGGGGGATGAGCAGGATGATGATGAGCGCGTTGAAGATGACCGCCGACAGGATGGCGCTGAACGGCGAGGCCAGCCCCATCACGTTGAGCGGCGCGATTTGCGGGAAGACGCCCATGAAGAGCGCCGGGAGGATGGCGAAGTACTTCGCCACATCGTTGGCGATGGAGAACGTGGTGAGCGTGCCCCGCGTCATCAAGAGCTGCTTGCCCACCTCCACCACCTCCAGCAGCTTGGTGGGGTTGGAGTCCAGGTCCACCATGTTCCCGGCCTCCTTCGCCGCCTGGGTGCCGGTGTTCATCGCCACACCCACGTCCGCCTGGGCCAGCGCGGGCGCGTCGTTGGTGCCGTCCCCCGTCATCGCCACCAGCTTGCCGCGGCCCTGCTCGGTGCGGATGAGCGCCAGCTTGGCCTCGGGCGTGGCCTCGGCCAGGAAGTCATCCACGCCGGCCTCGCGGGCGATCGCCGCGGCGGTCCGCGGGTTGTCGCCCGTAATCATCACCGTGCGGATGCCCATGGCGCGGAAGCGGTCGAAGCGCTCCTTGATGCCGCCCTTCACCACGTCCTTGAGGTGGATGATACCCAACAACCGGGCGCCGTCCGCCACCGCCAGCGGCGTGCCGCCCGCGTCACCGATGCGGCCAGCCACCTGCGCCAGCGCGTCCGGCACGGCGCCCCCCTGGGCGCGCACATGCGTGACGATGGCGTCCACCGCGCCCTTGCGGATGCTGCGCGGGTGCGGGTCCACCAGGTCGCACCCGCTCATGCGCGTCTGCGCGGTGAAGGGCACGAAGGTGGTGTGGTGCGCCTGGAGCTCGCGCGGGCGCATCTTGTACGTGTCCTTCACCAGCGTGACGACGGAGCGGCCCTCGGGCGTCTCGTCCGCGAGGCTCGCGAGCTGCGCGGCCTCCGCCAGCTCCTCCATGCGCACGCCCGGCATGGGCAGCAACTCCGTGGCCATGCGGTTGCCCAGCGTAATCGTGCCCGTCTTGTCCAAGAGCAGCGTGTCCACGTCTCCGGCGGCCTCCACCGCGCGGCCGCTCATGGCGAGCACGTTCTTGCGCAGCAGCCGGTCCATGCCCGCGATGCCAATGGCGCTCAGCAGGCCACCAATCGTCGTGGGGATGAGGCACACCAGGAGCGCCACCACGGCCGTGCCCGACAACGGCACCCCCGAGTAGCGCGCCAACGGCACCAGCGTCACGCACGCCAGCAGGAAGATGAGGGTGAGGCCCACCAGCAGGATGTGGAGCGCCACCTCGTTGGGCGTCTTCTGCCGGGCTGCGCCCTCCACCAGGCCAATCATGCGGTCCAGGAAGGACTCCCCGGGGTTGGCGGAGATGCGCACGCGGATGCGGTCGGACAGCACCTTCGTCCCGCCCGTCACCGCCGAGCGGTCACCACCGGACTCCCGGATGACGGGCGCGGACTCGCCCGTAATCGCGGACTCGTCCACGCTGGCGATGCCCTCCACCACCTCTCCGTCGCCAGGGATGAGGTCACCGGCCTCGCAGATGACCTCGTCGCCCTTGCGCAGGTCGGGCGCGGGGATCCGCTCCTCGCATCCGTCCCGCCAGCGGCGCGCGGTGGTGTCCTTGCGCATCTTCCGCAGGGCCCCGGCCTGGGCCTTGCCGCGGCCTTCCGCCACGGCCTCCGCGAAGTTCGCGAAGAGCACCGTGAACCACAGCCACAGCATCACCTGCACGGTGAAGCCCAGGGGCGCGGTGTCCTCGCGGGGGGCGGCCCAGTCCTTCACCACCAGCACGGTGGTGAGCAGGCTCCCGGCCCACACCACGAACATGACGGGGTTGCGGGCCACGTCGCGCGGGTGGAGCTTGCGCAGGCTGTCCACCAGAGCGGGTTTGAGCAGCGACGCGTCCAGCAGCGACGCCGGCTTCGAAGCAGTCGAGGCCATCTCAGTAGACCTCTCCGGCCCCGGCGAGGAAGTGCTCGACGATGGGGCCCAGCGAGAGGGCGGGGAAGAACGTGAGCGCGCCGACGATGAGGATCACGCTCACCAGCAGGCCGGTGAAGAGCACGCCGTGCGTGGGGAAGGTGCCCGGGCCCGCCGGCACCACCTTCTTGCCCACCATGGAGCCGGCGATGGCCAGCGCGGGCACCATCATCAGGAAGCGGCCCCCGAGCATCGCCACGCCCAACGTGACGTTCCAGAAGGGCGTGTTGGCGTTGAGGCCCGCGAAGGCGCTGCCGTTGTTCGCCGCGCCGCTGGTGTACGCGTAGAGCATCTCCGACAGGCCGTGCGGCCCCGCGTTGTTCAGGGAGGACACGCCCTGCGGCAGCACCGCCGCCAGCCCGCTGAAGCCCAGCGTGAAGAGCGGGAAGACGAGCACGTACAGCATCGCGAGCTTCATCTCCCGGGCCTCGATTTTCTTGCCCAGGTACTCCGGCGTGCGGCCGACCATCAGCCCGGCGATGAAGACGCTGAGCACCACCATGACGAGGATGCCGTAGAGGCCCGCGCCCACGCCGCCGAAGACGACCTCTCCCAACTGCATGTTGACCAGGGGCACCAGCCCGCCCAGCGGCGTGAAGCTGTCATGCATCGCGTTCACCGCGCCGCACGAGGCCGCGGTGGTGACGGCGGCGAAGAGCGCGGAGGCGGTGATGCCATGGCGCACCTCCTTGCCCTCCAGGTTCCCCGCCTGCGCCACCGGCCCGGCGGCGGCGATGGCCGCGTTGGGTTGGGACTCCGCCGCGTAGACCGCCGCGACGCCCGCGAGGAAGAGCACGGACATCGCCGCGAACAGGGCCCAGCCCTGCCGCGAGTCCCCCGCCATCTTCCCGTACGTGTACGTGAGCGCCGCCGGGATGGCGAAGATGGACAGCACCTGCACCAGGTTGGTGAAGGGCGTGGGGTTCTCGAAGGGATGCGCGCTGTTGGCGTTGAAGAAGCCGCCGCCGTTGGTGCCCAGCATCTTGATGGCCTCCTGCGAGGCCACCGGTCCCTGGGCCAGCGTCTGGCGGGCGCCCTCCAACGTAACGAGCTGTGTGTAGGGCGCGAAGTTCTGGAGCACGCCCTGCGACACCAGGAAGAGCGCGTAGACGACGCAGAGGGGCAGCAGCACGTAGAGGGTGGCGTTCATCAGGTCCACCCAGAAGTTGCCCAAGGTCTTCTGCCCGTCCGGCCCCGGCCGGCGCGTGAAGCCTCGCGCCAACGCCAACGCCACGCCCATGCCCGCGGCGGCGGAGACGAAGTTCTGCCACGCCAACGCCACCATCTGCGAGAAGTAGCTGAGCGTGGACTCCCCCGCGTACGACTGCCAGTTGGTGTTGGAGGTGAAGCTGACGGCCGTGTTGAACGCCAGCTCCGGCCCCACCGCGTCCAGCCCCTGCGGGTTGAGCGGCAGCAGGTGCTGCATGCGCAGGAGCAGGTAGACGGCGAGGACGCTGACGAAGCTGAACGCCAGCAGCGCGCCCGCGTACGCCCCCCACGTCTGCTCGCGCCGGTCCGCCGCGCCGCACAGGCGCAGCAGCGCACGCTCCACGGGACCGAGCACACGCGGGAGCGGACGCGTGTCCCCTTCGAAGACACGGAAGAGGTAGGTGCCCAGCGGCTTCGTCACCACCACCACCAGGGCGAAGAACAACAGGATTTGCGACCAACCGATGAAGGACATGGTGGGGGCCTAGAAGCGCTCGGGACGAAGCAGGGCGTAGACGAGGTAGGCGCCGAGCAGCACGGCCAGCGCGGCGCCCGCGGCGTATTCGAAGGTCATGGTCAAGGCCTCACAGGCGCTCGCAGCCGTGGACGTAGGCCCACGCGAGCGCGAAGAAACCGGTGACGAGCAGGATGAGCACGAGGTCCATGGGTCGGAGTTCCCGTTCAGAAGTACGCGACGGCACCGAGCACCCCGAGCGTCTCGGAGTCCTCGAACGTGGGCGCGCCATCCACAGAGGTGACGCGTCCGGTGAAGACCTCTGCGCTGGAGGTGTCGTGACGCGCCTCCAGCTTGAGGACCAGGTGTTCGGCGGGCTTCATCTCCAGGGTGAGCGTGCCGCCCGCCAACGTCTGCGACGCGCCGGAGATGACACCCTCCGCGTCGCGATACGCCTCCACGCGCGCCGCCAGGGCCACGGACTCGGTCAGTTGCACACGTGCGTTGAGCCCCGCCGCGTACCACAGGGCCGCGGCCTGTCCGGAACGCGCCTGCCGGCCCACGTCGGCCGTGGCCGCCAGGGCGAAGTCCCGCGCCACCTTCCACGTCGCGACGACGTCCGCGAAGAGACGCAGCCCCCCGTCGCCCTCTTCGCCGATGAAGGTGTTGAAGGCCGCGGACAGCCTCGGCCCCGCATAGGCCACCTGGGTGCCCAGCGCCTTTCCGCGGTTGTTCTCGCCAATCGTCTGCCAGCCGTTGAGCAGGTGGAGCTGCGCGCTCCACGTGTCGCCGAAGGCCCAGGTGCCCTTGAGGCCGGACTGGTAGTAGGGCGACAGCTCGCCCATCCAGGAGCGCGTGTAGCTCCAGTTGAGCTGCGACTGGAACGACTCCAGGCCGATGTGACTGGGATAGACGCCGGCCTCCAACGTCAGGGGGCCCGTCGCATACGAGACGGTGGCTTGCTGGAGGTGGCGCCAGACAGCGGGGCCCACCGAGGGCGCAGCCGGCTCGGCCTGGTGCAGCACCTCGATGCCCGTGCCGAAGCCCAGCAGGACCTTGAAGCCCACGGGCGCGGGCGCCAGCGACACGCCCAGCGAGGCGAGGTTGATGGAGACCTCGTTGTCCCGCCTCGCGGTGGTGCCGGTTCCGGAGAGGAAGTTGGCGCCATCGGAGGGGCGGTTGAGGTTGCGCGCGTAATACACATCCACCCCGCCCTCTACCTTCAGGCGGGACAGCATGCCGGGGGAGTCAGCGTCGGAGGTGGGCTCGGGTGAGGGAGCCTGGGACAGCAGCACGGCGGACAACAGCGGGGACACGGAGGTTGGGAGCATGGGTCGTACCCCCGCCTCGAGCATCCGCCGTGCCTCCCCGGAGCACGGAGCCACCGTCACATTTCAAGGCGTTGCGGGGCCGCGCGCGCGGCGCGGATTGCAATCTGCACGAACCGGGTCGTCAGGCTCGTGCGGACTGAAAGCCCGCCTGGGCAGGCGCACATGCGCTCCAGCCATGCCCCAGCGAGGCTCTTTCTCCCGCGCAACGACCGGAGCGGCCTCCGGCCAGGTCACGGTAGAATCTCCCTGTCGCGAGAGCACCCCAGCGAAAGAGGCAATCGTCATGGCACCCAGCCAATGGAAAACCGGGCTCTGGACGCTCACCCTCCTCGCAGCCAGCGCGGGCTGCGGCTCCGAAACGGAGGTGAGCACGAACACCCTCCGTGCACGGTTCGACGGAACCTGGAGGTCGTTCGACAGTCATCGAACCGTGAACCTGGCCTCCCTGCCCGACTCGAACGATTTGTACTTGAGCATCCGGGCAGAACCCGAGGTCTCCCGCCCTGGAGTCCCCCTGGAGCCGACCTCCTATGGAATCGGCGTGACGATGCGGGACTTCGATGTGGGCGTGGGTCCTTCGACGTTTCCCATCGAGCACAGCCTCGATACGCCCGACAACCACCGGCGCGGGCCGCGCATCCACCATGGCCCCGGCCACGATGACCAGATTCATGGCGTCCAGCTGCGCGCCCACTGCGTCGGGCCCGGCATCCGGCCCGATGCCATCCAATCCATCCGAGGCCGGTTCCTCCTCGAGGAGAGCACCGGCACGCGGCTCGTCGGGCGACTCGTTCTCAACGTCACGAGCGAAGAAGGCGGCCACTGCGGCGAGGATGCCGCCGAAATCGACCTCCCCATCGACGTCGAGCGGGGCGCCCTGGCGCCCGGCCATCTCAACCCCACCCCGTAGAAGCTCGCGCCACGCGCCTCCGAGCGCGGAGAGACACCTGTGAGCGTCCCCGCCGCGCATGACATTCGCGGCGGGGTTTCCCCGGGGGCCCCCCTCGCTAACGGTGCGCCTTCGCCGGTGCGTGCTCGCGCAGCCAGGCGACGGTCTCCACCAGCGTCTGGCGCGGCGGACGCACCGTGTGGCCGAGCTCGCGCTCGCTCCACAGCGACGACAAGCCCCAGTAGCAGGTGCTCATCTCCAGGATGACAGGGTCCGGCAGCCAGCGCGGCGAGGAGCTCCGGGCGACCCGGGCCACGCCTTCCAGCAACCAGTTGGGCACCTGCCGTTCGGTGACGGAGGTGTACGACACCTCGCTCACCATCCGGAAGAAGGCGCCCAGCGTCGAGGCCGTCCCGGGCAGGTGGTAGACGGAGCGCGGCTGCTCCAGCTCCGCCAGCCGCGTGAGCGACGACGCCACGTCCCGTACGTCCGTGAAGTGCATGCCGCCCCGAGGCACCACGGGCAGCCGGTTCTCCAGCACGCGCAGCACATGCCCCGTGGACCGCATGCGGTGGTCGCCCGGCCCCAGCAACACCGGAGGCCGCACGATGACCAGCTCGACGCCCAGCTTGTCCGCCAGCCGCCGGGCCTCCTTCTCCGCGCGAATCTTCGACGCGTAATACGGCCAGCGCCCCGCCAGCGCCTCCGCGTAGGGCGCGTGCTCGTCCGCGACCACGTCGGGGAAGCGGAAGCAACCCACCGTGCCGGAGCTCGACACGAAGACGAGCCGCGCCCCCAGCGCGCTCGCCACCCGCACCATGTGGAGCGTGCCCTCGACGTTGAGGGTCTCCATCTCCTCGGGCGCCACGCGCGAGTGCTTCACCTGCGCCGCCAGGTGGAACACCGTCTTCACGTCCGCGAGCGCCGGGTCCCGCATCCACGCGTCCGGCGTCAGCGGCCCGCCTTCGATGACGTGGACGGGCCCTGCTTCGGAGACCCAGTCCTGACGCATCCATTCGTCCGGGCGCCGCACCAACACCGCGGCGGGCACGCCCTTCGCGCGCAGGGCGCCCAGCAGGTGCCGTCCGAGGAACCCCGTCGCCCCCGTCACCAACACTCGAGGCGTCTTCATGATGCAACCCTCCGCTGCGCCCGTTCGTCCACCGGCGCGCCCAGGAGCACGCAGCCCTCCAGGAACGCCTTCAATGCATCGGCCCGAGGCCCCCACGCGTGGGCGCCCGCTTCCGTCCGGACCAGGACCTCCCGCTCCACCAGCGCCTGGAAGGCGTCCTCCAGGTGCGGCAGGTGCGCGGAGGGGTACGTCTCCAGCACCGCGCGCGCATTCGCGTGCGCGGGCACCGAGGCATCCGGGGTCCCGAGGCTCCGCGCGACGAGCGCGTAGTCGAACGCCACCGGCGCGAAGAGCGCCTCCACCACCCGCCGCAGCCTCACGTCCTCGGTGGGCGCCTGGACGGCGGGAGACAGCCAGCCCTGGCGCTCCACGTGCAGCCGCAGCGCGAGGGAGTCCGGGAAGAGCGCCAGCGCATCACCATGAAACCAGTGCATCCACTGGTTGCGCAGCGACTGGTGGAACGCCGCCGTCATGTCCTCGGGGACCGGGAGCGCGCTGTCGAGCACCCGCCCGCCCCGGGCCCGGATGGCCTCGGAGAGCCACGCCACATCGACCCCTTCCAACCGCGTCTGCGCCAGGAAGGCGCGCAGGTGGAAGCCGGTGGTCGCGATGCAGCGCTGCTGCTCGGCCACGAGCTTCCGGCTCAGCGCGCCCACGTCCGCCGAGGGCGCCAGCAGCAAGGGCTCACCACAGGCCATGTGGATGCGGCCCAGGCGCACCTGCCCCCGGGCGAGCTGCGCGAGCCACTTGAGGATGGCTGGCAGCGACATGCGCGAACGCGCCCCGCCGCCCAGCTCCCGTTCGAACGCGGCCTCCTCCGGCACGCGGTCATAGGAGATGGCGATGGGCAGCACCGTGAAGGCGCCGCCCGTGTCCTGGAGCCCGCGGAGCAGCCCTCGCCGGGGCGCCAGGACGCGACGCGCGCGGCTGCGCTCCCCCTCCACGAAGAACATCAGCGAGGCCCGCGCGCCGACCAGCCGGCGCAGCTCCTCGCTCACCGCCGGGTCCGCCTTGCCCACGCCCCGGCGGATGTAGAAGGCCCGCGCCTCGCGGAGCACCTTGCCCACCACCGGGATGCGGGAGAACTCCTCCGCCGCGGCGATGTGCGGCACCGCGATGCCCAGCTCCGGGTGCTGGAAGCACAGGTAGCTCATCAGCAGGAAGTCGAAGTAGCTGCGGTGCGAAGGCGCCAGCACGAACAGCGTGTCGGGCGGCGCCGCGGCCACGGCGCTCTCGAACGACGGCCGGTCGAAGGTGACCGTGGCCGTGCACTGGCGCAGCGTCTTGCGCAGCGCGATGCCCAGCGTGCGGATGGCCCACGGGGCGGCCGGCTTGGTGCGCAGCCACGCCACGTCCCCGAGCGTGTCGTCGTGCGCCTTGCCCGCCAGCGGCATCTGCGTCTCGTCCAGGCGCAGCAGGTGCTGGTAGAGGCTGCGGTTGACGATGTCCAGGTACGCCTGGGGCGAGTAGCCCTCCAGCGCAGCGGGGATGGACGGGCGGAAGTCGAAGGTGTGGTGCGTGAAGTATTCGAACGCCGCGTTCATGTAGCGCACGCGCTCGTCCACCTTCTCCAGCTTGCGCCGCTGCTGGTTCTTCTTCGCCGCCGTCAGCAGGGCGCTCATCGCCGCCACCGGCAGGCCTCGCCGCAGCAGGTCTTCCCGCGAGAAGCCGTGCTCCTGCCGGCCCACGAACATGCCCGGCCACGCCTTCGCGCCTGGACGCTCGCGGAAGAAGCGCGTCGTGGTGTCCACGGACAGGTCCACGCGCAGCGCCTTCTCCATGCCCATCACGGCGTAGCGGATGGGCACGGGCTCACCCGGCGCGGGCATGCTCCCGTGGAACGCCGCCTCCACGATGCGGTTCGACACCACGTCCACCGGCACCACGTCCAGCCGCACGCCCGGGTCCGCCACCCACGCCTTCACGATGCCCAGGCCGGCGTACAGCAGGCAGCCCGCGAAGGCCGCCGCGCTGTCCAACCAGCCCGGGAACGGCGCGCGCCAGGACGCGGAGATGATGCTCGGCCGGACGATGGTGAGCGGCACGTCGCCGCGGCGCTCACACAGCAGGTGCTCGGCCAGGCACTTCGTATACGTATAGGTGTTGGGGTGCCCCGTCTCGGCCTTGAGCTCCTGCTCGGTGCGCGAGCCGTCCAGGATGGCCTGGTACAGCGCCTCCGCCGGACGCGGCAGGTGCGCCAGCGTCTCCGGGATGGGCCCCGGCCGCCACGCCGTCACGTACGCGGTGGACACGTCCACCATGCCCACCAGCGAGCGGCACGCCCGCGCCAGCTCCAGCACGTTGAGCGCGCTGGTGATGTTCGACGCCGCCGCGACCTTCACCGGCAGGTCGAAGTCCACGCTGGCCGCGCAGTGGATGACGTGCGTGGTGCGCGCCGTCACCGAGGAGAAGTCCGCCTCGGAGAGGCCGCAGCGCGGCTCCTCCAGGTCGCCGCCCACCACCGACACCCACTGCTCCCAGCCGGTGGGCAGCCCGCGGAACACCTCGGCCTTCTTCACCCGCTTCTGGAAGCGCGTCTCCGGAGACGTGACGCGTCCCCCCGTCCCCTTCTCCGGGCGGATGAGGACGCTCACCCCGCCGAGCCCCAGCTCCTCCCGGCGGCGCAGCAGCTCCTCCAGGACCACCTTGCCCACGAAGCCCGTCACGCCCGTCAGGAGGACGTGGGCCTTGTTCGTTGTATCGACCATCGTGTGCCGTCCTCGCCTCAGGATTCCGAGCCCGGCTCGCGATCGAGCACCACCTGCCCGAGCACACCGTGGTTGGACGCGCCGAAGAGGTTGTCGGGGTCGACCGCCTTCTTCACCTCGCGGGTGAAGGCGCGCGCGCCCTCCGAATAGATGTCCTTCATGAAGTGCTGACGGAGCTTGCCCACGCCGTGGTGGTGGGACAGCGAGCCGCCCGCGGCGAGCATCTCCTCGCGCGCCGCGTGCTCCATCTCCGTGTACTCCCGCACCGGGTCCGCCACGCCCTTCGCGTAGAAGCCCATGTAGAAGTAGATGCAGACGCCCGTCGGGTAGACCTGGGTGATGCGGCCGGTGAAGAACGGCTTGCCCGGCAGCTTGCGGCGCTCGTGCTCACGGGCCACGCGCTCACGCACGCGCTCGTAGAGCTCCATGGCGCGGCTCCAGGGGACGCTCGTCTCGAAGCTCTCGGCGATGGCCCAGTGTTCGAAGGTGAGGTCGCGGATGTACGCGATGCCGAAGGTGAGCTGGTAGCCACGCTCGCCGTTCGCGCCGCCCGCCTTCATGCCGCCGTGGCGCTCCGCGATGGGGTAGAGCATCCGCTCCTGGAACTCGACCTCCGCCTCGGTGCCCTCGAACACCAGCGTCGCCACCGCGAGCTTGTCCGGGTCGTAGCCCTTCACCTGGGTGACGAAGAACTTCTCCACGTCACTCTTCAGCTTGTCGCCCAGGCCGTCCTTCTTCGGCTTGAGCGCCTGACCGAAGTGGAACTGGGTGTTGTCCATGACGCGCACGCTGGCGGGCACGGCGCCCGCGCGCTGCAGGTCGTAGAGGAACGCCAGGCCCGCGGCCAGGTCCGGGAACAGGACGCTGCCGTAGCGCTGCACCTCGGGCAGCGGGAAGAGCTTCACCACGGCGCTGGTCACGATGCCGTAGTTGCCCTCGCTGCCGAACATGAAGTTCTTCGGGTTGGGGCCAATGCTCTCCCGAGGCCCCACGCGCGGACGCTCGACGACGCCGTGCGCGGTGACGACCTTCATGTCGAGCACCAGATCCTCGATGTTGCCGTAGCGGTTCTTCTTCATCCCGCTCGCGTTGGTGGCAATCCACCCGCCGAGCGTGGAGAACTCCACGCTGTCCGGCTCATGGCCCATGGTGAAGCCGTGCTTCGCCAGCTCCGCCACCAGGTGGCGGCCCGTCGCGCCCGCCTCGATGCAGGCCATGCGGTTGACGGGGTCGATCCACAGGATGTGGTTCATCCGCCGCATGTCCACGGCGATGACGAAGCGCTGCTCGTCCACCGGCAGGCGCAGCGCGTCCGTGACGTTCGTCCCGCCGCCGAAGGGGATGAGACAGGCGCCATGCTGCTTCGCCGCCTCGGTGAGCTGGACGACCTGCTCGTGCGACGTGGGGAACACCACCAGGTCCGGCACGCGCTCCAGGCGCTCATAGCGGATGGCCCAGATTTCCGCGCCCGTGTGGCCGTGCCCGCGGCGCAGCCGCACCAGAGGGTCACTGGAGAGCTGGTCCTCCGCCAGGAACTCGCGCAGCGCGGTCAGCAGGGCCGGCGCCTGCTTCGGCTCGGGGACGACGGGCGGATAGTGCGGCTCGTTGCGGTTGTCGTAGCCCAGCGGCGACGCGAGCATCTTCGAGAACCAGGGCATCAGCGACGGCAGCTCGACGTTGCTGATGTTGTAGCGCGAGCCCGTCAGCACCACGTTGCCGTCGGGCTTCACGACGAAGCGCGTGTCCTTGAAGCCCCAGCCGTCCAGGGCCTCCTCGTCCATCGACGCGTGGGGCGCCGGCGGGACGAAGCGCGTCTCGCCCGTCCCGACATCACGCCGCTCCGGCTTGAAGCCCGCGAGCACGTCGCGCGCTTCCTTCGCCAGCGACGCGCTCACCTGTCCCAGCTTCTGCGCCAGGGTCTTCTCCGACATTCCGGCCTCCATTGCCGCCGGGAGGGCCCTGCCTTCGAGTGGCCGTCCCGCATCTGTCCGCGACGTGCGCGGTGTGAACTCAGGCCTGGCGTGGGACAGCGCCGCGCGCGGCGGCCGCCCCGTCATCCAAGCGGTGGAAACAAGCGCGGCCATCCCCAGCGGCCCCTGGCCGGCGCATGTGCCGGCGGGCTCCCTGCGCGGGGAACGACGCGTGAAAGGTAAAATCGCGAAAGCCGTCAGTCATGCCCGTGAATCCAGCGGCTGAGATTCACCCCATGACCGCCGGGACAACCCGCCAAGGTGGGCGGCCTCCAGTGGGCATCCAGCCCACCGCCATCGCACCGCCCAGTGGCAGGGTCTGGTTGCTAACACGATTCCCGAAACGGGAGCTACTTTTCGGGCCCGCGCCCGCACCGCCCCTTCGCCCTCGGGGCCCGCGTCGCGTCCTTCCGGTGACGTGCCAGCGCGCCTCGAGGGGACGCAGTGACAGGTGCCCATCATCGCGGCCTCGCCCCCCTCACGCCGCGTGACACCGGGTGCTTTCGTCCGGCCGCGTGCAAGCCCCCGAACGACGCAGGCCCCAGCCGTGGCCCATCCGCGTGGCCCACTGGCTCAACGTGCCGCTGCTGCTCATCATGGCGGCCAGCGGGCTGCAGATTCTCGTCGCCTATCCGCTGCTCGGCCCCCAGGGCCGGCCTTACGGCTGGTACCCGTTCCAAGGCGTCTCACCGCCCGCGTGGGCGCGACTGGGAGACTGGCTCGCGGGCGCGCGGCATTGGCACTTCGCCTTCGCCTGGTTCCTCACGCTCAACGGCGTGGCGTACGTGCTCTATCTCGCCCTCAGCGGCGAGTGGCGCCGCCGCCTCTTCCTGCCCCGGCGCGACACGCGCAACGCCGTGGACACGCTCGCCTTCTATCTGCGCGTGCGAAGGCAAGCACCCGCGCAGGGCCTCTACAATGGCCTCCAGCGGTTGGCGTACACCGGCACGCTGGCGCTGGGACTGCTCGCGGTGCTCTCCGGGCTCGTCCTCTACAAGCCCGTGCAGCTCGGCGCGCTCACCGCGCTGCTGGGTGGCTACGACGCCGCCCGCGCCGTGCATCTCATCGTGCTCGCGCTGCTCGCCCTCTTCACCGTGGGCCACATCGTGCTGGTGTTGCTGCACCCCCGCACCCTCGGAGAGATGGTGACGGGCGGGAGGAAGCCGGATGCCTAGACATCGCCTCCTCACGCGGCGCACGGCCTTGCTCGGCGCCACCGCGCTCACCACCAGCGCGTGCGACAGCAGCCGTCCTCGCGAAGGGTTCCTCGGCGCCATGGAGCGCTTCAACGCCCGCTTTCAGGCGGCGCTGTTCGACCCGGACCGGCTCGCGCCGGAGCTGCCGCCCGAGGAGACGACGCCCCCGGGAAAGTTCCCGGAGTACTTCGTCTCCGACACGGTGCCGCTGACGCCCGGAAACTGGGCGCTGCGGGTGGGCGGACTCGTGGCGCGTCCGTCGGTGCTGACGTTGGAAACGCTCCAGCGCCTGCCGCGCACCGACCTGCGCATCCGCCACCACTGCGTCGAAGGCTGGAGCGCGGTGGCGTCATGGCACGGCGTGCGCCTCAGCGAGCTCGCGGGGCACGTGGGCGCGGACGCGAACGCGGGCTACGTGGAGCTGCGCTCGTTCGACGCGGGCTACTTCTCCTCCTGGGACAGGCCGAGCGCCTTCCACCCCCAGACCATCCTGGCCTACGGGATGAACGGGCAGCCGCTGACGCCGGGACACGGCGCGCCGCTGCGCCTCTATTCCGGCGTGAAGCTGGGCTACAAGATGGTGAAGTACCTCACCGAGGTGAACTTCCTCCCCGAGCCCACGGGCGGCTACTGGGAGGACCGCGGCTACGAGTGGTTCGCGGGAGTGTGAACCACCCGTGGGGCTCAGGCCTTGCTGCCCACGAAGCCCCCGCCGAACGGCGAGAAGCCCCGCTTGCGCAACGCCTCGCGCTCCGCGGTGAGCGCGGCCAGCGCCTCGTCCCGCGTGTTGTAGTGATTCACCGCCGCGCCGTTGATGGCGCCGCTGGTGAGCACGAACATGCGCGTCATCTCGTCACCGCCGAAGCGGTACGAGCGGTGCGTGTAGCGCTCCAGCACCTCGCGCCGCTCCTTGCCGAAGACGCGGCCCGCGGTGAACTTCACCACCAACCCATCCAGGTTGATGAGGAGGTCCACCCGGGAGGGGTACTTGGAGAGGTGCTCCTCCACTTCCTGCCGCCAGCGGAGGACGTCCGCCTCATTCACCAGCACGCAGTCGGTGAAGTTCGCGGTGACGACGTCGTTCAGCACGTCGTAATCGAAGGACATTCCCCAGGCCATCCGAGGTCTCCTCAGGCGGCGGCGGAGCCGGCGAGGAAGGCGGACACCAGGGCCGCCGTCTCCTCGGGACGCTCCACCTGCGGGTAGTGGCCAGGGCCAGGGAGGTACGTCAGCCGCGCGCGGCGGATGGGCGCCACCACCGCCTGCCGCAGGAACGCGGGGGGCAGGAAGGCGTCATCCGTGGCCACCACCAGCGTGGGCGCGGCGATCGCGGCCAGCCGCTCGGCGAAGCCACCCGCCGTCCAGGCGTCGAAGACCTGCTCGGTGCACTCCGGGCTGACGTCCATCGAGTCCTTCAGCAGCGCCTCCAGCGACTCGGCCGAGAGCTGCTTGCACGCCAGCCCGAGGATGGTCTGCTTCTGCTCGCGGCTGGAGCCCGACGTGCGGAACAGCCCCGCCGCGTCCGGCGGCAGCGGCAGGCCCGAGGCCGGCACGGTGTTGAGCGCCACCACGCCGTCCACCCGGTCCGGCACCTCCGACGCCACCCACTGCACGAGCTGGCCGCCCATGCTGTGCCCCACCAGCGTGAAGCGGTGCGCGCCCGAGGCGTCCACCACCGCCAGCACGTCCGACGCCAGCGTCTCCAGGCCATAGCCCGTCTTCGGCCGATCCGACTTGCCCGTGCCGCGCATGTCCGGAATCACCAGGCGCAGCCCGGTCAGGTCCAGGCGCTCCACCAGCGAATCCCACACGGCGCCGGACACCATCCAGCCGTGGACCAGCACCACCGTGCGGGGACCGTCCCCCACGACCCGGTAGTGAAGCGAAGTTCCGTCTTTCGCTGATGTCGAGGGCATGTGGGTCTTCTCCGCAAGAAAGTGGATAAAGCAGGATTGTAGAAATCCGAGGAAGCACTAGCAAGCCACGGTTTAGAAGTGTTGGCTACCGGCTACGCGGAGAGTGTGGCCAGCAGTCGGCGGGCCTGCGCAGCGATGTCCACATCCTCCGACCGCTCCGCCCGCTGCGCATGGACGCGCGCCGAGGCCCCGTCCGTGTCCGCCAGGGCCAGGGCCAGGTTGAGGTGGGCCGGGGTGCACTCGGGGTGCGCGGCCAGCACCCGCCTCAACAGCGGAACGGCGCGCCCCTTCCCCTCCGCGCCCTGCTGGCAGAGCAGGACGGCCAGGTCATTCACCGCGTCCGGCTCCGTGGGCCGCAGCGCCACCGCCTCCTCCAGCAGCGTGAGGGCGCGCTCGGACTCCCCCAGGGCGCCGAGCACCTGGGCCAGCGCGCGGCGCACCTCCACCGACTCGGGCGCCCCGGCCAGCGCGTCCCCCAGCGCGGAGAGCGCCTCCTCCACCTGCCCGTCCGCGAGCGCCGCGATGCCATGCCGGTAGGCGAAGTCCGCGCGGTGGGGCGCCAGGCGTCGCAGCTCGGCGGACGCGAACAAGGCGCTGCGCGGCGAGCCCGCGAGCATGCACAGCCGGTACATCTCCTCCCATAGAGAGATGTCCTCTGGCTCGAGGCCCAGGGCCTCCTTGAGCACGTGCACGGCGCGGCCCACCTCTCCCTTCTCCAGGTGGGCATGGGACTGCTCGAGGAGCCTGCGGGCGGCGGCCTTCATGCGCGCGAGTGTACTCCCGCTCTGGCAGACTCCACGCCTCATGGCGGACGAACGGGAAGGCGACACAGGCGCGGCGCGGCGGGAACCCCAGCGCACGGTGGACTGCGAGGACGCGCTGGCGTGGCTGGACGCGCGCCCCGTGCTGGAGGGCAGCTCGGCCATCGCCTCCCTGCCTGACTGGTCGGAGTTCCCGTCCCTCTCCCTGGCGGACTGGAAGGCGTGGTTCATCCGCGCGGCGGCGCGCATCCTCGAGCGCGTGCCGCCGGAGGGCGTGGCCATCTTCTACCAGACGGACGTGAAGGAAGAGGGCACCTGGGTGGACAAGGGCTACCTGGTGTCCCGCGCCGCGGAGGAGGTGGGCGTGGACCTGCTCTGGCACAAGGTGGTGTGCCGGCGGCCTCCTGGGACGGTGACGTTCGGCCGGCCCGCGTACTCCCACATGCTGTGCTTCTCGCGAGGCGTGCGCGTGGACATGGCGAAGTCCACGCCGGACGTCCTGCCCGAGGCGGGCGAGGTGACGTGGACGCGCGGCATGGGCGTGGAGGCCTGCCTCATCGCGTGCCGCTTCATCCTGGAGCACACCCGGACGCGCACGGTGGTGGACCCCTTCTGCGGCCACGGCACCGTGCTGGCCGTGGCCAACGCCCTGGGCCTGGACGCGGTGGGCGTGGAGCTCAGCCGCAAGCGGGCCCGCAAGGCGCGCAACCTCCGCGCGGAGCTGAAGGACGGCACGCTGGTGCTCTCGGGCGCGTTCGGGACGGGCGCGCCCGGTGAGGAGGGAGCGTCCCTTTAGACAGCCCCGCGCGCGCCGCGACTACTCGCCGGCCCGCGCCGGAGCGGTGTCCACCGGCGTGGGGACGAAGGCCGCCTGCGCGCCCAGCTCGCGCGCCACGGTGGCCTCCAGCTCGCCGATGAAGGCCGTGAAGAGCCGCTCCTCCAGCGCCAGCGCGTCGTCCAGCCTGGCGCCCACGGCGGTGAGCCGCGCGACGCACGCGTCCTCGATGGTGCGCCGGTGGCTCTGCTCCTCGGTGACGACGCGCCCCAGCTCCTCGCGCACGCCCGGGTGGCGCGAGGCCGCCTTGTAGAGCGGGTAGAGCACCATGGCGCGCCGCTCGATGGCGGTGGTGGTGAGCAGGTAGTGCAGGTACACGTCCGGCACGCCGGTGAAGCCCGTGGCCCAGGTGGCCAGCTCGTGGTCCAGCGCCTGGAAGTAGCGGCCCGCCGCCTCCGGGCAGAGGAACGTGGTGATTTCCGCGCCGGCGACCTCGGCCGACAGGCGCTTGAAGGCGAACGCGTGGCGCGTCTCGTCGGCCAGGTGATTCAAGACCTCCAGCGACGGGTGCCGGTCCGCCACGGTGCGCGAAATCTTCCGCGCGCCGATGAACTCCATCAACGAAATGGTGTGCAGCCAGCGCGCCTCCATGTCGGGCGTCTGGGCCAACTGGCGGAGCACGGACAGGATTCGGTCACGCATGGGCCGTCCTCTAGCGCGCCGCCGCGTCCCTTGCGAGCACGAAGAGGGCCCGGTGGTGGACATCCCTTGCGCCCTCAGGCCGGAGCGGCCTTCTCCGCCGCCGCCTTGCGCGACGTCGCGGAGCTGCCCACCGAGGCCAGGATGATGCAGCCAATGGCCGCCCACTGCCGCAGCGACAGGCGTTCGTCGAGCAGCAGCAGGCCCGACAGCGCCGCCAGCGCCGGCTCCACGCTCATCAAGATGCCGAACGTGCGCGTGGGCAGCGCCTTGAGCGCGTACATCTCCAGGGAGTACGGCAGCGCGCTCGACAGCACCGCCACGCCCAGGATGACGGGCAGCAGCGTCACGTCCAGGAGCTTCGCGCCCGCGTGCGCCACGCCGAAGGGCATCACCAGCAACGCCGCGGTGACCATGCCCAGCGACGCCGCCGTGCCGCCGTGGACGGCGCCTCCCGCGCGCTGGCCGAAGAGGATGTAGAGCGCCCAACACGCGGCGGCCACCAGCGCCCAGAAGACGCCCACCCAGTCCAACGCGCGCGAGGTCTCCGACAGCGGGAGGATCAGCAGGATGCCGGCCACGGCCAGCAGCGCCCACACGAAGTCGAGCGCCCGCCGCGTGGAGAAGATGGCCAGCGCGAGCGGCCCGGTGAACTCGATGGCGACGGCGATGCCCAGGGGGATGCGCTCCAGCGCCAGGTAGAAGGTCAGGTTCATCCCGCCGAGCGCCGCGCCGTAGATGGCCACGGACAGCAGGTCCTCGCGCGTCAGCCGCTGCCGCCACGGCCGGAACACCGCCGCCAGGATGAGCGCCGCGAAGAAGACCCGGAGCGCCGTCGCGCCCGACGCGCCCACGACAGGAAAGACGCGCTTGGCCAGCGACGCCCCCGTCTGGATGGAGAGCATCGCCACCAGCAACGTCAGGACCGCCACCGTCACGGGGCCGGGCCGGGTCAACCTTCGAGACATGCCGCGAACCTCTTCCGCCACGCCTACTGTCCACCCCGTACCACCGTCCCGCCCCGCGGGGTGAAGAGAACACGCTGGACAACACTCGCCGGGCCAGGAGTTTGACGGGACGGACGACGCTTCGCTTTGCTCGGGGGTGAAACGACTGTGCCAGGCCCCGGGGGGGAGCCAGCATGACGACACCCAGAGTCCGAGAAGTACGGTTTCATCCGCTTCGCACGCGACGAGAATGTCCACCACGCTGGGACGCCCGCACGGGTGCGCCCACGCCCACACGGCCTCGGAGCCGGGCCCACGCAGCGGAGGCGGACGCCCCGCGCGCGAGGCCCACTCCCGCCAACGCGCTGGTGGAGTACCTGGCGCGCGGCCATGAGCTCGGCGCGACGGAAGGCCCCACGGGAGCGCGCTCGCTCAGCCCGGCGCTGCGGCCCGTCCTGGAGGCGCTCCACCACGTGCTCGCGGGCGGAGAGGTGGCGGTCCGCGTCCTTCGGCCCGGCAACCCGGACCTCGTCGACGAGCTGAACCACCGGGCCGAGCGCGCCACCGAAGTGTCCACCACCCTTGGCATGGCGGCGGGTGACATCCTCTCCGCCACCGTATGAGCGTGCGCTCCGCCGGGCGTCAGGCGGTGTTGGCCTCCTTCCGGCGGTGGACGCGCGCCCAGAACGCGCCCGACGTGATGGCCGCCTCGGCCCTGGGCCCGTGGCTGGCGATGTGCGCCCTGGTGCCGTGCATGCTCGCCATGGCGGCCTGGGCACCGGGCGCGCGGCGCTTCTTCGGCCTCCACTTCGGGACGGCGCTCCTGTGCGCCGCCCCGATGCTGCTCAGCGGCGTCGTCTTCTCGTGGGTGCACCGCCAGCGCCGCCGCATCGAGCCGTGGGGCTGGGCGTGGCTCGCCGTGGGCGTGAGCGCGATGCACTTCTTCCTGGCCGCGCTGATGGCCATGGCGGCGCTGCCCGGCGCGGCCCTCATCGCCTCGCTGTTCCTCTTCACCACGGCGTTCCACGGCCGGCTGCACCGGGTGACGCCGCGCCAGCCCTTCCTCGCGCTGGGCACCGCGTTGGCCCTGGGCCTGGCCCTGCCCCTGCGCGGCAGCGACGAGCACCTGGCCCTCTTCGGCGTCATCGGCCCCGTGGCGCTCACCGCCGAGCTGTACCTGGGGACCTTCGCCGTGCAGCATGACCGGGCCCGCGCGGACGCCGAGCGCCTGCGCGCCGCCGTGCAAGCGCAGCTTTTGGAGCAGCAGGAGCGCGACGTGGGCCGCCTGTCCCAGGCGCTGGCGGAAATCCTCGGCTACCACCACGACATCGACAACGCGCTCATGGCCGCGGGCAGCGCGGCGGACATGCTCGCCGTGCTGGGCGCGCCCCGCCTGCCCCCGGGCCGCTCCGAGTTCGAGGACCTGCTGCGGCGGCTCAACGACAGCCTGACGCAGATTCGAGACATGGTGACGGACGCCCGCACCAAGGGCCGCCGCCACGCGGGCACGGAGCCCGAGCCCGTGGACCTGGCGCCGGTGCTGGACTCGGTGCAGGCCAGCGTGGGCCTGCGCTTCCCGGACGTGGACATCCAGGTGGAGGTGGAGCAACCCCAGGCGCCCCTGCGCGCGCTCATGCGCGGCGGCGCGCCCACGCTGCGCCGCGTGGTGGAGAACCTGGTGCTCAACGCCTGCGAGGGCGACGGCGAGGAGGGCGCGGCCCGCGTCCACATCCGCGCGCGCGTGGAGCCGCTCAGCGGCCGCCTGGAGGTCGTCATCACCGACGACGGGCCGGGCTTCCCGCCGGGGCAGCTCGGCCGCCCCGCCGAGGCGCTCTACACCAGCAAGGACCACGCGACGGGCCTGGGCCTCTACACCAGCGAGTGCCTGCTGCGCGCCAGCGGCGGGATGCTGCACCGGCAGAACGCGTCCGGGGGCGGGGCCGTGCTGCGCATGCTCCTCCCCAGGGAGTTCCGATGAGCGGCGGCGCCCTGTACCAGGAGTCGCTGCGCGCGCTCCGCCGGCTCTCGTTGCCGGAGGTCTCCGAACGGGACGTGCTGGCCGCGCTGGAAGCAGCGCAGCCGGGCCCCCTGGCCCTCTTCTATGAAGCGGGCGCGGAGGCGGGCCTGCCGCGCGACGCCTTGATGGCGCGGGGCGCCGGGCTCTTCCTCAGCTTCTGCGCGGGCAACCTCGCCGACGACCTCATCGACGGCGAGTGCACCTACCACGACCCGCCGATGCGCGTGGGCCCGTGCGTGCAGTTCATCCTGCAGAACCTCGCCTTCGCCACGCTGTGTGGCACGCAGGCGCAACTGCCGGGCACGGTGCTGGCGGAGGCCGTGCGCACCCTGGCGGTGGCCGCCGGGCCCCAGGCGCTGGAGGTGCGCGCGCGCACGTGGACGGCGCCGCTGTTCCGCCAGGTGGCGGAGGGCATCGCGGGGCAGCAGTGGGCGGCGTACCTGCAGGTGTTGTGGGCCGGCACGGTGCTGGAGAAGTGGGCCGCCCTGGCGGGCCGGGCGCTGGGCGTGGCCGCGCACGTGGCGGAGGACATCCGTTCGCGCGACGTGCGCTTCACCAGCATGCCCGAGCCGGACCGCTACGAAATCGTGGATTGGGCGCGCGCCGCCGCGCAGTCGCTGCGCCGCTTGGACTTGCGCTGTCTGGACGCGGCGCTGCGCCGCATCGAGCCGGTGTTGCCAGAGGGGGAATCATGAGGGCCGAAGCCGTGGAACCCGAGTGGGTGCGCGACGAGGTGAGCGCGTACTACGAGGCGAAGACGGAGCGGCTGCTCCAACGGTACGGGCCCGGGCCCCGCGTGCACTACCACTCCGGACTGGTGGACATGGTGCCGCCTCCCGGCGCGTCCCCCGCGGCGCTGCGCGCGAGCGTCCACGCCGCGCAGGAGGCGATGCTGACGGAGCTGGCGCGCGCCGTGGGCCGCTTCCCGGACGGCGGCGAGGTGCTCGACATCGGCTGCGGCCTGGGCGGCGGCGCGCTCTACTGGGCCACGGCGCACCGGGCCCACGTGACGGCGGTGACGAACGTCCCCTCGCATGTCGCGCTGGTGCGGGGCTTCGCGGAGGCCGCGGGCGTGGGGGCACGCGTGCGCCCGATTCTCTGCGACGCGCTGTCGGTGCCGGGCCGCGCCAGCTACGACGCCGTGGTGGCGGTGGAGAGCGCCTGCTACCTGCCTCGCGCCGAATGGTTCCGCCGCACGCGCGCGCTCCTGAAGCCGGGCGGCCTGGTGGCCATCGCCGACTGCTTCCTCGGCCGCGCCGAGCTGGCCGCGCCCTTCGACCGGTACTGGCGCACGCGCATCGGCTCGCTGGACGAGTACCTCTCCGCCGCGCACGCCGCCGGCCTGGAGCTGGAGGTGCGGGATGACGTGTCCTCGCGCGTGGTGGGCTTCTGGTCGCTGACGCTGGAGCTGCTGGTCCACGAGCGAGCCCTCGCCTCCCCCACCCAGCACCCGCTGCGCGCCCTCGCCCGGGCCGGCCGCGGCGAGTCCAGCCGGGAGCACCTGCGCCTGCAACAAGCCCTGATGGATGGCGGCCTGGAATACGCGCTGCTCGTGCTCCGCCGGCCCGCCTGAAAACCCGCGCGAGCTGCCCTGATGAGGCGAGCGCCTGCCTGGCTGGCCGGTGTCGGGGCGGTCATGCGCAACGGTCGAGGGGGCGGGGTGCGCACAGAGGGGACAGCCTCCAGCCTTGGGCAAGTCGCTACTCAGGGAGGAAGCGCGATGAAGGCTTTCAAGACGTGGATGGTGATGGGCGCGGTGGCCGCGATGGTGGGCGTGACGGGATGCAGGGAGCAGAACCGCGACCACCGGGGGACGACGACCACGCCAGGCATGGAGGGCACCGGTGGCAGCGGTCAGGGCACCACGACCCACCCGAGCGACAACATGGGCGGCACCGGCGGCACGGGCCAGGAAATCCAAGGCACCGACGCGGGCACCGGCGGCTCCGGCATGATGAACGACTACGACGCGGGCACCGGTGGCGCTGGCATGCGGGACGAGGGCCATGACACCACGATGGACCGGGGCACGCACAGCCCCGATGGCCAGTAGGCGCCAGCTCGACAGGGCTTGACGGGCACTCCGCGGGGTCCGGGATGTCGTCCCGGGCCCCCGGCCGTTTCAGGGCCCGCGGGGACACGGCACACGACCTGGCCGGTGAGGTGCTCCGCTCTCGCCGTGAGACCCGGCGCGAAGGTGGCTCTGTCCTCCCCCCCACACCTGCTCTGGCCGCGAGTCGACGCATCCCGGGAACAAAGGGCGGGTCGCTGTCGGCCAGCGTTCGTGCGCTCGGGCTGGAAAGTCGGGTCGCCTGGCGGCATCGGGTACGTTGGGCGGCGCGCCATGCCCTTCAAGTACGTTCATGCCGCCGACCTGCACCTGGACACGCCCTTCCGAGGTGTCGCGACCCAGGGGCCGCTGCTCGGACGTTTCCAGGACGCCACGTTCCGCGCCCTCACCCGCATCACCGACCTGTGCCTTCGAGAGCGGGTGGCCTTCCTGCTGCTCGCCGGGGACCTCTTCGACATGAAGGACCGCTCCGTGCGCGCGCGGCTGGCGCTGCGGCGCGAGCTGGGCCGGCTGGACGCCGCGGGCATCTCCACCTTCATCGTCCACGGCAACCATGACCCGCTCAGCGGCGACACCGGCGCGCTGGGCCTGCCCGCGTCCGTGAAGGTGTTCGGCCCGGACTGGGAAGAGGTGGAGGTGAAGCGCGAGGGCCGGCGCCTGTGCCGCGTGCAGGGCATCTCCTATCCGGACGTGGAGGTGCGCGACGACCTCTCCGCGCGCTTCCGCCGCACCGGCGACGGCTTCACGGTGGGCCTGCTGCACGCCAACCTGGGCGGGGTGGAGGGCCACGCCAACTACGCGCCCTGCACCGCCGCGGGCCTGGGCTCGCGCGGGCTGGACTACTGGGCCCTGGGCCACGTGCACACGCGCGCCGAACACGCGCTGCCGGGCGGCGGCGTGGCGGTGTACCCGGGCAACCCGCAGGGCCGCCACGCGAACGAAACGGGGCCGCGCGGGTGCATGCTGGTAGAGGTGGAGGACGGCGGCATGCGGCGCCGCTTCGTCCCCGTGGACGGCGTGCGCTGGCACAAGCTGGAGCTTCCGCTGTCCGGCACCGGCACGCTGGATGGGCTGATGACCACCGCGCTGGAAGTCGTGGAGTCCATCTGCGCGCCGGAGCTGGACGGCCACGCGGTGCGGCTCACGCTCACCGGACGCGGCCCCCTGCACCGCGAGCTGTCCCGGCCCGGCGCGCTGGCGCAGTGGGAGAGCGACCTGCGCGAACAGCTCGCGCGCGGCCATCCCCCGGTGCTGCTGGAGTCGCTGCGGGACAGCAGCCGTCCGGAGGTGGACCTGGAGGCGGTGTGCGCGGCGGGCGGCTTCGCGCGCACGCTGCTGGATGAGGTGGGCTACCTCGCGGAGAACCCGGACGCCCTGGCCCAGCTCTGGGAAGAAGAGGCGCTGGGCACGCTGTGCCAGCGGCTCAAGCGCCTGGGCGTGGACGCGCTGGAGACGCCGCGGGCGGAGTGGATGGTCCAGGCGGGGCTGCACGGCGTGGAATCCCTGCACGAGGAGGAGTCCTCATGAAACCGGGGCTGCGCATCGACTCGCTGCGAGTGCTGGGCTTCGGCCGCTTCTCCAACCTCACGCGGGAGCTGGGCCCGGGCCTCCACCTCCTGTACGGCCCCAACGAGGCGGGGAAGAGCACCCTTTTGGCCTTCCTGCGCAGCATGCTGTTCGGCTTCGAGAAGCGCGGACAGCCCGAGCGCTACGAGCCGGCCCACGGCGGCGCCTTCGGCGGCGAGCTGACGCTGACCACCAGCGCGGGCTCGCTGCTGGTGCGGCGCATCGCGAGCCGGCGCACGTCGGAGGGTGAGCTGTCGGTGCGCGGCGCGGACGGGCAGGAGCTCTCCAAGGAGTGGCTGGAGGGCGCCCTGGCCCACGTGTCGCGCGAGCTGTTCTTCGACGTGTTCGCCTTCCGCCTGGACGAGCTGGCCGGCTTCGAGCGGCTCACCGAGGAGCGCGGCGCCTCCGAGGCCCTGGTCGCCGCCAGCATGCGCGGCGCGCGGCGGCTTCCCGAGGTGATGGACCAGCTCCGCAAGAGCACGGAGCTCCTCTACAAGCCCAACGGCGTGAAGCCGTCCCTCAACGAGACGTTGAAGGCGCTCGAGGACGTGCAGGCGCGGCTGCGGCTGGAAGGGGACCGTCCCGCGCGCTACTTCTCGGAGAAGGCGCGGCTGGGCGCGCTGGTCGAGGAGCAGCGGGCGCTGGAGGCGGACCTGCTGGAGATGAACGCCCGGCTGGAGCGGCTGACGCGGCTGGAAGCGGCGCTGGGGGACGCGGGCTCGCTGGCGCAGTCGCGGGCCGAGCTGCAGACCCTGCCCACGCTGGAGTCCTTCCCCGTGGCGGGTGAATCGCGGCTGGACGAAGGGCTGGACCGGCGCCGGAACCATCGCGCGGAGGGGGCCCGGCTGGCGCTGAAGCTGGCGACCGCGACCGCGGACCTGGAGCGGCTGTCCGCGCCCTCCGGGGTGCGGGGGCGCGAGGAGTCACTCGGCCTGGCGCTGGCGGCGTACACCGAGCGCGCGGTGCTGCTGCGCGCCTTGCCCTCCCGGCGGGCCGCGTTGGCGGAGAAGCAGCGGCAGGTGGAGTTGGCGCTGCGGGAGCTGGGCCTCCCCGTGGATGGGCCGGGCCTGCTCGCGTTGGACTTGAGCGCCAGCGTCCGCGTGGCCCTGGAGGAGCTGGCGTCGCGACTGGCGGCCGCCGAGGCCACGCACCGTGAGGCGGAAGGCACGCGGGCCCGGGCGGTCTCGGAGCGGGAGCGGCTGGACGGCGCGCTGCGGCGGGTGGACGCGGAGCTGGCGGCCCTGCCGCAGGAGCGGACGTCGCAGCTCCGCCAGCAGCAGGCGGGGCTGGGACGGCTTCGCACGGTGCGCGCGGACATGGAGCGGCTGTCGGAGCAGCGCGCCGAGCTGCACCGGCAATTCGAGAGCGTCCGCACGCCAGGCGAGCCGCAAGCCACGGTGGCCGCCCTCCCCCTCTGGTGGGTGCCCGCCGTGGCGGTGGTGGCGGTGGCGCTCGCGGTGACGGCGTGGCTGCTCGCGGGGAACCTCGTGGGCGCGCTGTGCCTGGGGGTCGGCCTGCTGCTCACGGGCGTGCTGGAGCTGGCGCGGCGCCGCGTGGAGGCGGCGCGCGACGCGGACGTGGCGGCGCAGGGGGCGCGTCAGCGTGGGCGGCAACAGGAGGAGGAGCGGCTGCGCTCGGCGCTCATGGCGCTGTCGGCGCGCGAGGAGGTCCTGCACCGGGAGCTGCTGGCCGCCGCGGCCGAAGCCGGGCTGAACCTGGTGGCGACGGCGGCGGACATGGCGGCGCGCGAGGCCGCGCTCGCGGACGCGTTGGAGCGCGCGGGCCGCCGCGAGCTGCTGCAACGCGAGCAGGAGAAGCTGCGCGCCGAGCACACCGCCGCCCTGCGCGAGGCGCACCGCGCGAACGAGGCGGTGGGCGAAGCGGAAGCCAGGCAGGGGCACCTGGGCGCGGAGCTGGCGGCCCACCTTTCCGCTCGGTGCTTCCCGCCCACGCTGGCCGCGTCCGCGGCGCTGACGCTGTGGCGGGAGGCGGCGGCGCTGCGGCAGCGGCTGCTGGACGTGAGCGCGGAGGAAGTGGTGCTCGCGGTGGACGCGCAGGCGTGCGCCCAGGTGATGGCGCGGCTCTGGGCGGAGGCCGCGGCGGCGGAGCTCGTCCCGGGCCCCGTGAAGGTGCACGGATTGGATGCGGGCGCGGTGGAGCCCATCGCCACGCGGGTGGCCTCGGCGTTGGAGCAGGAGCGCGCGCGGGCCCTGGAGCGCCGCGCGGTGGAGGAGCGGCACCAGGAGCTGCTGGCGGAGAAGGCGCGCCTGGATGGGCTGTGCCACGACGAAGAGGCGGCCCTGGCGGCGCTGCTGGCCGAGGGCGGCAGCCCTGATGAGGAGACGTTCCGCCGCCGGGCCGCGCAGTCGCGCCGCTACGTGGAGCTCACGGGCCGGACGCGCGAGCTGTCGCACCGCATCGAGGCCCGCACGGGCTTGTCGGAGACGTCGGCCCGGCAGGCGCTCATCGACGTGGGCGGCGAGCAGGGGCTGCGCGCGGCGCTGGAGTCCCTGCGCGGCAAGCACGCCGAGGCCCAGGAGCGTCAGAAGGCGGTGCTCACGGAGTGCGGCGCGCTCCGACACCAGCTGGAGCAGTGGGAGAACGACGACGCGCTGGCGAAGCTCCGCATCATCGAGGAGTCGCTGCGGGCCAAGGCCGCCGAGCTGGCGCGGCAATACGCGGCGGACCGGCTGACGCTCGCGCTGCTGGCCCGGGCCCGGCGCCGCTTCGAGGAGGAGCAGCAACCCCGCGTGGTGCAGCTCGCCTCCGAGCACTTCGCCGCGCTCACCCAGGGCCGCTACCCGCGCGTCTTCATCCCCACGGGCGAGGAGCGCGAGCTGCGCGTGGGCGATGGCCAGCGCGACTGGAGCGCGGCGCAGCTCTCGCGAGGGACGCGGGAGCAGCTCTACCTGGCGTTCCGGCTGGCCGTGGTGCGCGACTTCGGTGAGACGCGCGGAGCCCTGCCGCTCATCGTCGATGACGTGTTGGTGAACTTCGACCCGGAGCGGGCGCGCGGCGCCATCCACCTGCTGGCGAAGCTCTCCGAGCACCAGCAGGTCATCGCCTTCACCTGTCACCCCTGGCTGCGTGACGCCTTCGCCGCCGAGGGCGCCCGGGTGCAGACGCTGGACGCCACGCCACAGGAGCCGACGCCCGTCCCCGTGCCTGTTTTGAAAGCCGGGTAGCCTCGCCCGAATGGGTGCATGACGTCGAAGGCACGGACCATGAGTGCCCACCCCTGATTTCCGACAAGACAGGCTTCTCGACAACACGCCTCACGAAGTCGAGAACCACGGACCCCAGCCGTGTGGCACACTCCGCGCGCCATTCGACTCCTGTTCTCCATCGCCTTCTGGGCGTTCCTGATGCTCTCCAGCGTGGTGCTCTTCGTGGGCGCCGTGCTCGTGTGGGCCGTCACGCTGCCGTTCGACCGGAACGGGCGCGTCCTGCACCTGTACTCGTGCTTCTGGGCGCAGCTCTACTTCTACGTCAACCCGCTCTGGCACCTGAAGGTCGACGGCCGCGAACACCTGCCCTGGAAGGGCGCGGCGGTGCTCGTGTCCAACCACGAGTCGCTCGGCGACATCCTGGTCCTGTTCGGCCTCTACCGCCCCTTCAAGTGGGTCTCCAAGGCGTCGAACTTCAAGCTCCCCCTCATCGGCTGGAACATGCGGCTCAACCGCTATGTCCCCCTGGTCCGCGGAGACAAGGCGAGCATCATCCAGATGATGACCGCCTGCGAATACTGGCTGTCGCGCGGCGTGCCCATCCTCATGTTCCCCGAAGGCACGCGCTCCTTCGACGGCGTCGTGAAGCCCTTCAAGGACGGCGCCTTCGCGTTGGCCCTGAAGCAGCGCTGCCCCATCATCCCCGTGGTCCTCACCGGCACCGCGCGCACGCTGCCCAAGCACGGCCTGGTCCTGGAAACCTCCTCCCGCTGCCACGTCCAGGTCCTGCCTCCCGTGGACCCCAGCGGCTTCACCGACGTGGCCTCCCTGCGTGAGCACGTGCGGAATCTCATCGTCTCGGAAAAGGCACGCATCGAAGCCCGGACGCCCGGCGCGTAGGGCCCCTCTTCCACCCCAGCGGACCCCTGGTGGAAGATGCACGCGGGAATCGAGGCGGGGGACACCGCATCATGCGCAAGCAGTCAGCAGTCCTGGTGACACTCGGCGTGCTCACGCTCGTGTTGGCCGTGGCGCTCGTCCGCGAGCCAGCGGACTCGGACACACGGCAAGCGCCATCCACCACCCAGCGCGGCCCGGCGAGACAGGCGCTCAGCGCGCCCACGCCTCCACCCCGTGGCAACCACGCGCTCCGGGGACGCGTGCTCGACCCGCGGCGCCGCCCCGCGGCGGGCATCCAGGTCACCGCCACGCGAGACATGCCCGGCGAATCCCTGTCGGCGCGCCCCTGTGACCTGCGCTTCCCGGAGCGGATGCTGTCCTCCAGCGACTGCATCGGCGAGCCCGAGGAGCTGGTGCGCGAGCTCGTCGAAGCCGGCCACGGCGCCGCGCCCGTGGTCGCCCAGGCCGTCACTTCGGCGGACGGCACGTTCCTGCTCGAGAACCTCCCCGAAGGCCAGGTGTCGCTCTGGGCCATCGGAGACCTGCACGCCACGCTGACGCGCGAGGTCCGCACCGACGCACAGGACGTCCAGCTCGTGCTCGAAACGGGCCGCTTCCTCCAGGGCCGCGTCATCTCCGAGGCCGCCACCCCGCTGCCCGGCGCGCGCCTGACGCTCTTCCACCAGGACCACGCCCGCTTCTTCGCGGCACAGGCCGGCGCGGATGGACGCTTCGCCTTCGGCCCCCTCCCTCCGGGCGACTACACCGTCGTCGCCAGCCACGAGGGCCTGCTGACGGACTCCCTGCAGGACGTGGTCTCGGAGGACCTCGACCCGATGGTCCTGCATCCCCCCCGGCGACTGTCTGGCCGCGTGCTCAAGCAGAACACGCCCGTGGCCGGCGCCGAGGTCCACGTGACGTACACGTCCCACGTCACCCTCACGGACACCGAGGGCCGCTTCTCCTTCGAGCCCCTCTCCCCCGGCGACTACGAGGTGCGCGCCGAGCATCAAGGGGAGCATGGCTTCGCCACGGTGACGCTGGCCGAGGAGCGCGGCGACACGGAGACCACCGTGCAGTTGGGCACCCTCGTCTACATCGAGGGCAGCGTGCGCGACGGAGCCGGGCGCCCCATCGCCCGCGCCAAGGTGGGCGCCGCGGCGCCCCGGGGCCTGGCGCCGCCCGCGGACTACGTCTTCACGGCGGAGGACGGCCTGTTCCGAATCGGCCCGCTGCGCAAGGAGCCCTACCTCTTCAACGTCATGGCCCCGGGCTATCAGGGCCAGCTCCGTGACGCGGTGGCCCACCCGGGCGAGCGCGTGGACTTCACCCTGATGCCCGCCCACCTGCTTCAGGGCACCGTCACCGACGCCCAGGGCAACCCCCTGTCCGGCGTGGACATCGACGTCGCGCACGACCACGAGGCCGAGACGGGCGCCGCCCGCCAGGACGTCGACCCCACCACGTCGGACGAACACGGCCGCTTCGAGCTCACGTTCGTGGACCAAGGGGACTACACGCTCGTCCTCACCCGTGACGCATTCCTGGAGGAGCAGCGGGTGGTGAAGGTGCCGGGCCCGGCGGTCCACGTGGCGCTGGGCGCGGGGGCCCGGGTGGAGGGCACCGTCACGAACACGCAGGGCCTGCCCATCTCCGCCATGAAGCTCAGCCTCGTGGACGCCAGCGATACGTACCCCAGCCAGCAGGTCAAGACCGACGCGGACGGGCGCTTCTTCATCGCCGGCGTGGGGCCGGGCACGTACTACGTCATCTCCGGAACCCACTTCAGGACCCGCGAGCTGGGACGCGAAGACGCGCTGCACACCCTCACCGTGCAAGGGACGGAGACCGTGGAGGCGTCGTTCCGCCTCGCGACCGGCGCCCCCGTGTCCGGCGTCGTCGTGGACGAACACGGCCGCCCGGTGGCGGATGCCCAGGTGAATGGGATTACCGACGACAAACCGAATGACGGCTTCGGGGTCACCACCCTCACCGACGCGGAGGGCCGCTTCACCCTGCACCACCTGACGGAGGGCGAGTGCAAGCTGCTCGCGTCGAAGGACGGCTATGTGTTCAAGGGCCCCGATCCTCAGCCCCTCGCCATGTCACATGTCCGCGCGAGGTCCGGCGCGCGGGACGTGCGGTTGGTGCTGACCAGCCAGGGCCACATCCGGGGCCGGATGGTGCGCGCGGATGGCGCCCCCATCACCCGCTTCAACGTGGACCAGAAGACCCTCCGGGACCCCGATGGCGCCTTCAGAATCGCCGTCGAGAGCGCCGGCTTCCAGCGCTTCACGTTCGATGCCCCCGGGCTGATGCGCACGGTGCGCGAGGTGCAGGTCCCCGAGGGCGAGGAGGTCGACCTGGGCGAGGTGCGCTTGGACGCCGGACGCCTCATTCGCGGGCGCGTGGTGGAAGCGGAGACGTCACAGCCGCTCGAGGATGCCGTCGTCGAGCTCCGCCTGCCCGTGGCCAACGAACTCTGGGACGAAGAGGCCCCGGTGGCCGCGGAGGTCACCGACAGGAACGGCGCCTTCGCCTTCACTCCCATGGAAGCACGCCCGTTGTACGTGCGGGTCCGGACGAACCGCGACCACCCCTGGATGCACCAACACATTGGCACCGGCGACGAAAACCTGGAGCTTCGGGTGTACCGGGGCGCGCTGGTGGAAGGCACCCTGACGGACCGGGAGGGAAGGCCCGTGGAGGCCCTGGTGCAACTCGTGCCCGACGACATCGACCTGTCCGTCGCGGTCGACGAGAAGCCGGGCTCCTTCACGGCCAAGAACGTCCGGGCGGGGACCTACACCCTGGCGGCCTCCGGGGCCCATACGATGGATGGGCGAAGCGTGTACTTCCTGCCGCGGCGCGTGGAGATTCCGCCCACGGGCACGGTGACGTTCGCGCTCAAGGAGAGCACGGGCAGCGGCACGATGCGGCTCGGCATCCAGATGCCGCCGCTTCCCGAAGAGGCGCCGCCCGCGGAGACCGAGCGTCCCCCCGACGCCACCGGGCTCCGCCGCCCCCACCACATCAACGCCATCTTCTATAAGGGGCTGCTGGAGGGGACCGTGCCCCCCGACCTGTCCGCCGAGCACCTGCGCTCCCGGCTCCGCTTCGCGGACATCCGCGCCTCCCCCCAGAGCCACGGCGATACGAAGGTGTACGAGAACCTCCCCGCCGGGCAGTACACGTACGTCACCCTGGTGCACCACCAGGGCCCGCCGCGACGGTACTCCGTCCACATGGCGCCCCTCTTCCTCACGGAGGGCGAGGCCCTGGAGCGCGACATCCAGGTGACACTCCACCCCCTGCCCTGAAGCCGCCGCCGATTATCGCCGGGCGAGGCCCACGCTTAGAGTGGGGCCCATGAGCCACAAGCCCCCCTCATCGGATACGACCGGGCTGGAGTTGGACTGGGGCGGACGCAGCCGCCGTCAGCCGGAGCCGATCGCCAGCGCGGCCCTGGAGCCGCTCTCCGAGGTCGAGGTGCCCTCCGGCGCGGGCAAGGGCCTCCCGGGCGACCCCAAGCACATGAGCACCGAGATGCGCATGGCGCTCCAGGGGATGATGGAGACGCCCGCGCTGCGCATGCGGCAGTTTCGCGAGGGCCTGGAGATCATCTTCGGGGCCGAGACGCGCAACCGCTACGAGGTCTGCGACGACACGGGCCGCGTCGCGCTGTACGTGGAGGAGGAGGCCCGGGGCTTCGGCGCCATGCTCCGGCGGACCTTCTGGCCCTTCTACAAGGCCCGGATGGAGTGCATGACGCTGGGCGGCGTCGTGGCGCTCGTCGTGGAGCGCCCCTGGAGCTTCATCCTCACGAAGGCGGACGTCCTCGCGTGGGATGGCCGCTTGATGGCGCGCATCCAGCAGCGCTTCACCCTGCTGGGCCGCCAGTTGGACATCGTCACCCCGGGCGGCGCCGTCATCGCCACGGTGAAGGGGCCGCTCCTCCGGCCCTGGACCTTCCGCATCTTCCAGAACGACGCGGAAGTCGCCGTCGTCCGCAAACGCTGGGCCGGCTTCTTCCAGGAGAGCTTCACCGCCGCGGACAACTTCACCCTGGACTTCCAGCCGCAATGCACGGATTTCCGGCTGCGGCAGCTGGTCCTGGCCGTCGCCGTGCTCGTGGACCTGACGTACTTCGAGGACAACAGCCCCCGCTCCGTCGTGGGGCCCGGGCTGGACCTGCTCGACACGCTGATGTTCTGGAAGAAGTAGCGTGGTAAATCCCCCTCCATGTCCACGTCCACGAGCGATGCGCTGAGCGCGGCAGATCTGGAGCGGCTGGTTCGCGCCGAGTCCCCCGACCTGGCCGATGCCATCATCGCCCTGAACGACCAGCCCGAGCAGACGCCCGAGAAGCCCCTGCCGAAGGGCGCCTTCACGTTCGAGGCCCTCCTCCGGACGCTCACCCAGGCCCGGGCGCAGTACAACGCGGAGGGCCGGCGGCAGGCGTCCGCCGAGGCGTGGCAGCGCTACCTCGCGCAGCAGGACGTGCCCCACCCGCCCCGGCTGGCCCTGGCCGACCTCCTGGTGGCCCTGTACCGGCACGGCACCCAGGCCGCGCGCGCGGCGCTGATGGACGTCGCCAGCGGCGCGGACCTGCGCTTCGGCCTGTGGGGCGGCCTCAAGCGCATCTACAAGCTGGCGGAGGCCAACCACGACGCGGAGCTGTTCGGCGTGCTCGCCTGGCGCTTCGACGTGGAGCGGCACCGCCCCAGCGGCAGCCGCGAGGTCTCCAGCGGCACCCTCACCTACCTGCGCCGCCGCGCCTGGCGCTACCTGCGCCACCTGGGCGCCGCCGTGCCGGAGCTCTACCCGCAGTTCGCGGTGGAGGTGCTGCGCCACTACACGCCGGACACCTCCTGGTACGGCGTCTGGGTGGCCCACCACATCTGGGCCCACGGCAGCGGCAAGTACACGCAGGACTCCTTCGGCATGCAGCCGCCCGGCGACATGGTGAAGCACCGCGCCTGGCCGGACGCGTGGAAGCGCTCTCCGGACGCGCTGATGCGCCTGCTGGACCTCTGCGAATCCGACCCCGCCGCCAGCTTCGCCATCCAGGGCCTGCGCAAGGACTTCCCGGAGGCGCTGCGCAAGGTGACGCCCGCGTGGTTGGACCGGCTCGCCCGCCGTCCGCTGGGCAGCGCGCACGACTTCCTGGTGGAGACGCTGCAGGGCTCGCCCGAGTTCCACCAGGGCCGGCTGCGGGAGCTCGGGCTGCACGAGGCGGTGCTGGCGCTGCTGCTCTCGCCCAGCACCAGGGCACGCGCCTACGCCATCGAGTACGCCCGCGCCCAGGCGCAGGACCTGTCCGCGGAGCGGCTGCTGGAGCTGGTGGCCCAGGGCGCGCCGGACGTGAAGGCCTTCGCCGCGGCCACGCTGGAGAAGCAGAACCCGCGCACGCTGGGCGTGGCGCTGCTGGGGCGGATGCTGTCGTACAAGCCCACCTCGAACTTCGCCTCCGCCGCGCTGCAGCAGTCCTTCGACCGCGCCGAGCTGTCCACCGAGTTCCTGCGGGACATGTACCTGGGCACCGGTGAGCAGCTGGGCTGGGTGAAGGGCTTCATCTCCGCGAAGTACGGCGCCACCGAGCTGCCGGCGGACTTCTGGAAGGCGCTGCTGGACGACCCCCGGCTGGAGAAGAAGCCGCACCCCGTGGAGGGGCTGGCGGTGAAGGCGCTGTCGGGCTACCCGGCCTCCGCCATCGGCCCGGAGTGGCTGCTGGAGAAGTCCACGCACCCGCGCATCGGCCACGCGGTGAGCCAGTGGCTCCTGCGCGCGGACAGCCTGCCCGGGCTGGACGTGGAGCAGGTGAAGGCGCGCGTCTTCAGCGCCAAGTACCGGCAGGTGGCGCTGGCCCTGCTGGGCAACCGCAAGCTGTTCACCGCGCGCCAGCTCACCGTGCCCTGGCTGCTCGCGCTGGCCCGCCGCGCCGACCCGGCGCTGCACGGCTTCGCGCACCGCTACCTGCTGGAGAACGTGGCCCCCGCGGACTTCAGCGACGCGGGCGACGCCGCCGCGGGCCTGGAGCGCCTGTTCGAGCTGGCCCTGGGCGCCAGGCAGCCCGCGCCGGTGCGCGCCTTCGCGCAGACGTACCTGCGCTGCCACCACCCCGTCATCGGGCCGGAGCAGCCGGAGTCGCAGTCCTACAACCTGAAGCCCCGCGCCCCGCGCAAGGCGTACACGCCGGAGCTGCTGTGGCCCGCGCTGACGGACGCGCGCGACGACGTGCGCCGCTTCGCCCTGGCCATCGCCCGCGCGGAGCTGCGCGCCTGGGGCTGGCACACGCGCGTGTACGAGCTGGCGGACGCCGAGGCGAAGGAGATTCGCAACCTCGCCTACGACGCCCTGCTGCGCGCGGGCGAGGACGGCGCGGACGCGCGGCACACGCTCCAGCCGGAGGAGCTGGACCCGGTGAAGGTGTTCTCCCTCACGGAGAGCACCAGGCGCAGCACGCGCGAGGTGGCGGTGGAGCTCATCCGCCGGCACTACGCGCGGCTGGGCGGCGCCGAGCGGCTCGCGTGGCTGATGCAGAGCGCGGACCGCGAGGTGGGCCTGTTCGCCGTGCGGCTCCTCTGGGAGAAGCACCGCCCCACGCACCTGCCGGAGGGGTGGAAGCCCGCGGGCGCCAAGGAAGCCGTGGCCGGCGCCGAGCGCTTCGCCAACGTGGACGCGCTGCGCACCTTCCTGCGGAAGATGCTCTTCGGCCTGCCCCCGGGCCGCGCCAAGGAAGCCCGCGAGGGCGAGGTGCAGAAGCGCCTGTCCGCCAGCGTGGCCAAGCGCCGCGTCATCGAGCTGGTGCGGGACCTGGGCCTGGACGACGCGGCCTTCGCGCGCGTGGTGGCGCCGGTGCTGGAGGAGTTCACCGGCTCGCTGGCCAAGGGGGAATGGCAGAGCTGCCTCGCCTCGCTGGTGCAGCTGCGGGCCGCGCACCCGGGCGTGCAGCTCGGAACGCCCTGAGCCATCAACACGCCATGCTGCTCGACGAACTGCTGAATGGCTTTCCGCGGGAGCGCTTCCTCCAGGAGCACTACCAGCGGCGTCCCTTCACCGGCGCTTCCTCCGCGGAGCGCCTCCAGCGCCTGGGGACGTGGGAGACCCTCGACTTCCTCGTGGAGGAGACGGCCTGCGACGTGCTGCTCGCGCGCCAGGGCGTGCCCTACCCGGGAGAGCGGCCCAGGACGGCGAAGGAGGCCCGGGAGCTGTTCGCGCAGGGCTACACGCTGGCGCTGCGGCAGCCCGACCTGCACCACCCGGACCTGGCGCAGCTGGCGCGCACGTTCAGCGCGGAGCTGCACGGCCGCATCAACCTGCACATCTACTGCACGCCCGCGGGGCACCACGGCTTCGGCTGGCACTGCGACCCGGAGGAGGTGTTCATCCTCCAGACGGCGGGCCGCAAGGAGTACCTGCTGCGGGAGAACACGCTGCATCCCGTGCCCCTGCCGGAGTCGGTGCCCAGCGGCACCCTGGCCGCGCAGGAGAAGACGCCCGTCGAGACGCACGCGCTGGGCGCCGGGGACTTCATCTACATCCCGGGCGGGTACTGGCACATGGCCCAGGCCTCCGACGAGGCGCTGTCCATCTCCATCGGGCTCATGCCACCCACGCTGCTGGACCTGCTCGACGGCGTGAGGGCCGCGCTGGCGGCCAGCCCCGTGTGGCGGCGGCGGATGCCCTCGCTGGGGCGCGCCTCCACGTTGGATGACCCGAGCAAGCTGGAGCTGCTCCGGACGTTGCTCGCGGAGCTGGGCGGTGAGCTCCAGAAGCAGCTCGCCGAGCCCGGATATCCGCTGCGCTTCCTGGCGCAGACGGCCCGGTTCTACCTGCGCTCCACGGGAATCCGGGGCAGCGGGCGCTGACGGGCCGAGGCCCCACGTACATCCGCACTGCGCCCTCTGTTATCGCGGGCGCGGGTGCTAAGAAGGCAGCGACTGGGGAACGTGATGCCCGTACTCGCCATCGGCAACATCGAGAAGGTCCGTGCACTCGCCGCCAACGCGCGTGTGCTGCTCGTGGGTGGCGCTCGCGCCTCCGCCGCCAGCCGTCTCACCGCGTTCGAGCCCGGCACCAACAAGGTGTTGTGGAGCACCGAGCTGCCCTCCGCCGTGCTCGCGCTCGCCATCGCTGGCGGGCAGTGGGCCGCCGCGGGCGCGGATGGCACGTTGCGCATCGGCACGCTGTCCGACGGCCAGGTGCAGTTCCAGCTCCATGACGTGCACCCCGGCGGCGTCACCGCCCTGGCGTCCAGCGCGGACGGCACGCGCCTCTTCAGCGCGGGCGCGGACGGCGCCGTGCGCGCCTGGGATTGGGAGTCCACGCGCAAGCTGCACGAGTGGAAGGCCTCCACGCAGCCCCTGCGCGCCGTGGCGGTGGACCCGTCCGGCACCTACGCGGCGGGCGCGGGCGACGACGGCGTGGTGCGCGTCTTCACGGTGGCCACCGGCGCACAGCGCGACATGCCCGGCCACGAGGGCGCGGTGCGCGCGCTCGCCTTCACGCCGCGCGACGGGCGGCTGGTGTCCGCCGGCGACGACGGCAAGCTGCGCTTCTGGTACCTCGTGGGCGCGGTGGAGTTCGAGGTCCGCGGTGAGAAGGACAGCGGCCACGCCGGCCCGGTGCTCGCCCTGCTCTTCCCGCCCACGCCCGACGCCAAGCCGGGTGAAGAAGAGTCCGGTGACCGCGTGTGGTCCGCGGGCAGCGACGGACAGGTCAAGGTCTGGCGCCTGGATGTGCGCCGCAAGCCGCGCTCGCTCGACGCGGGTGGCAAGCCGGTGCAGGCGCTCGCCTTCGCGCCGCCCGTCAACCCGCGCGCGGCGAAGACGTCGCTGGGCTCCATCTTCACGGGCGGGGATGATCGCCGCACGCACCGCTTCGGGCTCGCGCTGGATGGCTCGCCCGCGGGCGACCACGACACGTCCCAGCACGGCTTCGACCTGCTGACGGAGTCCCTCAAGGCCGGACGTCCGCGCCGTGAGGCCGCGGTGCGCGAAGCCGCCGCGCTGGAGGAGACCGAGGCGCTGGACTTCCTCCTCCAGGTCCTGGCCACGGACAAGGACGCGGAGGTGCGCCGGCTCGCCGTCCAGGAGCTGGCCCGCCATGGCCGCACCGCCGCGCGTCCCAAGCTGCGTGAGAGCCTGAACGACGCCTACCCCGTCGTCCGCAAGGACGCGCTGGAGGCGCTCGCCACCCTGGAGCCCGAGTCCCCGCTGGCCGCGCCGCGCGCCGCGCTGGAGTCGAAGCACCCGGACATCCGCGTGCTGGGCCTGGAGCGGCTGGCGAAGCTGGGCGGCACCTCCCCGCTGGTGCCGGGCCTCATCGCGGGGCAGCTCGCGGATGCCCAGGACGCCGTGGGCCTGGCCGCGCTGGACGCCCTCACCCAGGTCCTCCCGGGCGATGGCGCCGAGCCCCTGCGCACCGCCTTCGAGCGTGGGCCCTCCCTGCTCAAGGTGGAGGTGCTCGTCCGCGCCGCCGCTCGCGGGATGCTGGGACATGCGCAGCTCCAGCCGCTGGTCGCTCGCGCCCTGGACGACGCGGACCCCGGCGTGCGCCGCGCGGCCTTCACCGTGCGGGTGATGGAGCGCCGCGCCCTGGCCCACGCGCTGGAGTCGCGGGACGAGGACTTCGCCCGAGGCGTGAAGGAAGTGGCCCGCTGGCGGGTCCAGTTGGAGCGCCGCGCCCAGGGTGGCAAGGGCAACCCGAGCGCGCCCATCTCCGACGCCGAGCTCCAGGCCGCCCGGGACGCGATGCCCGCCCAGGGCAAGGCCGGCGCGGACATCACCGAGAGCGACGTGGAGCCGCTGCTCGCCGCCATGGCGTGCCGGACGCCGGACACGGCCGTGCGCGGCGCGCGAGGCCTCGCGCAGCTCGGTGACGCGCGGGCGCTGGGTGCCCTGCTTCAGTTGTCCCGTGAGTCGGAGCCCGTCATCCGCCGGGTGGCCGCCTCCTCGCTCCAGGCCCTCCAGGACGCTCGCGCCCGCGAGCGGCTGGTGTGGATGCTGGACGACGAGAACGCGGACGTGCGCGTTACCGCGCTGGACGCCGTGGTCGCGCTGGACGCGGAGTCGCCGCTGGCGTCGGCGGAGGCCGCGCTCCGCTCCGGCCACGAGGACGTGCGCGTGCGCGGCCTGGACCGGCTGGTGAAGCTGGGTGCGTCCGCGCCGGGCGCGGAGGCGCTGCTGGGCGACGCGCTGGAGGACGAGTCCGGCAAGGTGCGCGGCGAGGCCTTCCGCACGCTGTGGGCCTGGAACGAGAAGGCGCCGGAGAAGGCGCTGGACCGCGCGCTGGCGGGCCGCTTCCCGGACCTGCGCCACCGCGCGGTGGAGGTGCTCGCGCAGCGCGCCGCCGAGGGCTGGGCGCTGGAGCGGCTGAAGAAGGCCGTGGAGGACCGCGACGCCGGCGTGGCCACCGCCGCGTACGATGCGTGGGTGAAGCACGTGGGCAAGGAGCACGCCGAGGCCCACCTGGCGGCGCTCGCCACCACGCACGCGCCGCTGCGGGAGCACGCCGCGAAGGGCGCCGTCCACGCCCCCATCGAGCCCTTGCGCTCGCCGCTGCTCAAGCGCGTGCAGGACGAGGAGGTCTCCGTCGCCGTCGCCGCGCTGGAGGCGCTGGATAAGCTGGTGCCCGATGAGAACGGGCCCCTGCTGGCCGGGCTCGCCGCGGCGCCGCTGCCGGTGCGCGTGCGGGCGGTGGAGCTGCTCGCGCCGCGCGGGGCCGAGGACATCATCGAGCCGATGCGCGCGTTCATCACCGACAAGGACCTGGAGCGGCAGTACCCTCCGGCCTTCCTGGTGCCGCTGCGCATCCGCGCCGCGAGGGCCCTGGCCTCGCTGGGCTCGCGGCGCCTGCTGACCTTCTTCGCCACCACGCTGCTGCCGCACGAGCTGGGCGACATGCAGGAGCAGGGCGCCCGCGGGCTCGCGACCGCCGCCCGCCGCGGCGACGAGGGCTTCCTGCTGGACGCGCTGAGCCACGCCAACGTGGCGGTGCGCTCCTGGGCCGCGGACGGCCTGTCCCGCCTGGGTGACGCGCGCGCCCTGCCGGTGCTCACCGGCAACCTGCGCCACGACCACCTCCCCATCCGGCTGGGCGCCATCCTCTCCTTCGCGGCCCTGGGCCCCGAGGGCGACGGCGGCCTGCTGCACGGCCTGGAGGACCGCACCCGCGAGGTGCAGGAGTTCGTGTTCGCCATCGTCCTCTCCCGGGACCTGCGCGCCAGCCGCCGGGGCGAGCCGCCCGACCTGCTCGCCAGCGCCCTCTCCAGTGGCCGGCCCGAGGTCCGCTACGCCGCCGCCCGCGCGCTGGAGCTGCGCACGGAGCCGGACGCCGCGCGCGCCCAGCTGGCGGAGGCCCTGATGCCGCCGCGGCCCGAGAAGGCGGCCGACATGAAGGACTGGCCGACCGAGGAGGAGCGCGGCAAGTACGTCATCGGGCTCGCGGAGGCCCTGTCCAGCCAGCAGCCCGAGCAGCGCTACGCGGCGGCCCAGGTGCTGCTGCTGCGCGACAAGCCGCTGGAGTACTTCCGCCACGCGAAGCGGGTGGCGCGGCCCAGCACGCTGGAGTCGCCCTGGAAGCCGGAGACGGCGCCGCCGGCCTCGCCCGTGTCGGAGACGCCCGCGAGGAACTGGCTGCGGCGCATCTTCGCCACCGTGAAGCCGGGCGCGCCCGCGCCGTCCCCCGAGGCCTCCGCCCAGGCTGAACGGCAGCACCTGCGGAAGCTGGCCTTCGGCGCCTACGTGGGCCTGCTGCGGCAGGTGTCCACGGGTGACGACGAGAGCCACCGCGTGCGCCGCGACGCGGTGGACCGCGTGGTGAAGCTCACGCAGGAGGGCTTCGCTGGCACGCCCGCCGCCGTGGCCGCGCTGCTGCGCGCCCTGGAGGACCCGCACCAGCTGGTGCGCAAGGCCGCGCTGACCGGGCTGAAGGAGCTCTTCCCCGCGGGCAGCGACGAGCCGCTGGCCCTGGCCCTGGCCTCGCTGTCGCCGGACGTGGCGCGCTCGGCGCTGGATGAGCTGGCCACCCGCGGTGACGCCGCGAAGCCGCGCATCAGCGCCGCGCTGAACTCGCCGCTGACGGACGTGCGCCGCTACGCCTTCGAGCTGCTGGAGAAGCTCAGCCCGCCCGGCAGCCTGGAGCCGCTGCTGGCCGCGCTGAGCAGCGAGCACGCCGACCTGCGCGTGGGCGTCATCGAGCGGCTGGCCGGCGCCAACGACTCGCGCGTCACCGAGGCGCTGGGCCGCGCCATGGCCAGCGAGCACGAGGACCTGCGCCTGCGCGCGTCCGAGCTGCTGGCGTTGCGCGGAGACGACCGCGCGGTGGAGGTGCTCGCCAACTTCCTTCGCGCGGAGAACGCCGGCGTCGCGAAGCGCGCCACCGAGGCCCTGGTCCGGCTGGCCACGCCCGCCGCCGTGGGCGCGCTGGCCGCTCGGCTGACCACGGCCCCGGAGACGCATGAGCGCAAGCGGCTGGTGACGGCCCTGGGCGCCACGCGCCGTCCCGAGGCGCTGGAGGTGCTGGCCCGCCAGTGCCAGACGGACACCGAAGGCGTCGTTCGCAGCGAGTGTGTCACCGCCGCCATCACGGTGGCTGGCACGGACGTGAAGAAGCGCGACGTGGAGCTCGCCGTGTCGTTCCTGCGGCAGGTGGTGAAGAGCCTCGACGTCGCCGTGCGGCTGGAGGCCGTGCGGCACCTGGAGCACGGCGCGGAGGCCGGCCAGTCGGAGCTGCTGGCCAGCCTCTTCTCGGACCGCTTCCCCACCGTGAGCGGCGCGGCCATCGAGGCCTACTCGAAGCGCGTCATGGAGCACGGCGCCCCGGTGGAGCCGCTGGAGACGGTGCTGCGCGGCGGCGCGCGGGACCTGATGCTGCCGGCCGCCGAGGGCGTGGCCTTCAAGGGTGGCGTCAGCGCGCTGCGGCCCCTGATGCTGTACGCCCGCGCGGGCGAGGACGGCCAGCGCGAGCGGGCCCTGCTGGCCCTGGGCACCCTGGGTGACGCGCGCGCCCTGGCCGAGCTGGAGACGGTGGCCGCGGGCGGCACCGCGGAGGCCCCCGTCGAGCCGAGCATGGTGTCGGCCGCGATTGAAGGCCTGGGCCGGCTCGCCGCGAAGCTGCCGGAGGGCGAGGAGCGCCGCCGCATCGAGGAGAAGGTGGAGGCCGCGGCGGTGGAGGGCACCACGCTGGAGCTCCAGGAAGCCGGCGTGAAGGGCCTGCGCGCCATCGGCGGCGAGCGCGCCCGCGTGAAGATCGAGGCGCTGCTCGCCGACACGGGCACGGCGCTGTCGGTGCGCATGGCCGCGGCGCAGGAGCTGGGCAAGCTCAAGGACACGGCGGCGGAGCCCGCGCTCGCCGCGGCGCTGGATACGCAGCCGCAGCCGCTGCGGGAGGTCGCGCGCAAGGCGCTCGACGTGCTGTTCCCCACCGAGCGCACGCGCGTGGAGTTCCTCGCGGTGGCCAGCCGGTTCCAGGACATCTCCGCGCCCGCGGCGTCCTACCTCGCCAACGAGGGAGACCCGGCGCTGCTGGTGCCGCGTCTGGCCACGCTGGACAACATGACGCTGCGGCAGCGCCTGCGTCGGGGACTCGCGCGGCGGGGCGCCCTGCCCCTCCCCGAGGTCGTGGCGCTGCTCGGCCACGCGAAGCCCGAGGCCCGCGAGGAAGCCGCGCTGCTGGTGGGCACCTGGACGGGCGAGGCCCGCGAGCCCGGCGCGGTGGACGTGGCCGCGCTGTCCCGCGCCCTCGTCACGGCCGAGCGCCGCACCGCCGCCGACTGGAGCGCGGCCCCGCCGCCCGAGCGCACCGTCCCCGCCAAGGCCTGGGAGCGCCTGTTGTGGGCCGCCTCCCGCCTGGGCACCGCGGGCATGTCGGACTCCGCGCGCACCATCCTCCAGGGCGGTGAGCACGCGGCCCCGGCCACCGTGCGTCAGGAAGCCGCGCGCGCCCTGGGCCGGCTGGCGACGCCGGGTGGAACGGTGACGCTCACGGGCCAGGCCCCGGCCGCCGTGCTGACGCAAGAGAAGGAGCGCGCCGCCGCGGCCGAGACGCTGCGCACCGCGCTGGTGGATCCGGACGCGCGGGTGCGGGCGGCGGCGGCGGACGCGCTGGCGAAGCTCGCCCCCGAGCGCGCCGCCGCCTGGGCGCTGGAGGTGAAGCCCTTCGACGCGGTGGCCTTCGGGCCCATGGGTGGCAAGCCGTCGCGCGAGGTGCTGGCCACCTCCGAGGGCCGCCGCCTCGCGGTGCCCGCGCTGCTGGGCGCCCGCGCGCTGGAGCCCCTCGAGCCCCTGGCCACCGACGCCAGGCCGGAGACGCGGCAGGACGCGTGGGCCGCCCTGGGCCGGCTGGGTGGCGACGAGGCGGCGAAGCTGCTGCACGAGGCCGCCTTCGACAAGTCCCAAACCGTGGAGCTGCGCAAGGCCGCGTGGCGCGCCCACAAACGTGCACGCCGCGCCGCGGAGCGCGCCCGGAAGGAAGGCAACCCGTCATGACGACCGCCACCCGGCATCCCGTCGAGCTGCGCTACGCCACCACCAGCGACGTCGACTCCAGCACGGACGGCTCCCGCGTGCGCCTGGCCCTGGAGGGCTCGCGAGGCACCGTGGGCGTGAGCGGCCGCGTCACCGACGCCGCCCTCTTCCGCGACGCGCTGGCGGCCACCTTCGGCGTCCTCTCCAGTGACTTGCGCTACCGGGGCAAGGACCGCACCGCGTACCTCGCCTACCTCATGAAGCAGGGGAAGCGGGCCAGCGCGCTCATCTGGGAGGCGCAGAAGGCGTTCCTCGACAACGCGCTGGACGGCGAGAAGCAGCAGGACGCCGTGCTGGACCCCGTGCTCACGGTGGACCCGGACAGCGTGTCGCTGGAGGTCTTCTCCCGCGACGAGAGCGCCTACGCCCGGCTCTCCTTCGACAACCGCCTCTTCGAGGGCCGCGAGGCCGCGCACGGCTCCACCTTCCTGGACGTCCCGCCGGAGCTGCCCGCCCGCGTGGACCGGCTGCGCACCTACGTCCCGCTCTCGCTGGAGGCCCACGTGGCGCCGGCCACGCCCGCCTCGCAGCCGGCCCGGGCGCCGCGCAACGTGGAGGTGCCGCACGCGTGGCTGCGCGGCTTCCTCCAGGTGCAGTCCGCCGCCACGCTGCCCGCGAGCACGTGCGAGCTGGCGCCCATCGACCTCTACAACCTCCTCTTCGCCCTGCGCGCGCGCAAGGCCAAGAAGGCCCCGCGCGCCCTGCGCTTCGAGCTGGTGCCCGGCGCCCCGCCGCGGCTGGTGCTGGAGCCGTGGGAGCTGGTGCTGGAGTGCCACGGCGGCTCGTACAACGGCACGGCCCCCGCGGTGGTGCGCACCTTCGGCCGCCAGCGCCTGGCCGCGCTCGGGCGCCTGCTGCCGCACGCGAAGTCGGTGAAGGTGCAGTTGCTGGGCCCGGGCCTGCCGGTGTTCTGGGTCATCGACATGGGCGCGGCCACGCTGACGCTCGGCCTCACGGGCTGGACGGAGAGCGGCTGGTCCTCCGCGGCGGCTTTCGACGTGTTGATGCCCCGCGCGGTGCCGGACGGCCTGGCGGAGCAGCTTCGTAACCGGCTGCGCACCGAAGGCCCCCTGCCCTTCGAGGCGCTCGTCGCCAACGCCGGCGCGCCCAAGGAGTCGGTGCGCGCGGCGCTCCAGTTGGAGTGCCTGCGCGGCCGCGTCCTCTTCGACGTGGCGCGCGGCCAGTACCGTCCGCGCGAGCTGATGCCCACGCCCGTGGACGCCGCCGACATCCGCTACGGCAGCGAGCTGGAGGCCCGGGCGCACCGCCTGCTGGGCGGCGATGGCGCCCCGGGCGCGGGCGAGGTGAAGCTCACGAAGGTGCACGACGTGGTGGGCGAAGGCCTGCGCATTCACGGCGAGGTGGTGGACCGCGAGGCGATGCGCAGCTTCTTCCCCAGCTTCACGCTGGATTTGGAAGGCCGCGTGAAGGACGCCAGCTGCGGCTGCCCGCACCACCGGCGCTCCGGCCTGCGTGAAGGCCCCTGCGAGCACCTGCTCGCGCTGCGCCTGGCCTACGCGCGCCGCCGCGCCGAGGAAGAGGCGCTGCGCCAGACGCCCGAGGGCCGCAAGCTCATCCGCGCCGAGACGCGGTCCTACGTGCGCCGCGACGCGGACAGCGGCCTGGAGACGGTGTACCGGGTATCCCTGGATGGGCAGGTCGTCTCGGTGGAGTGGGGCCCTCGCACGGGCACGTCACGCCACCAGCGGCTCTGGTTCGACTCGGATGCGGAGGCGCGCGGGGCGTATTTCGCGCGCCTGGAGAAGTTGGCGGCTGACGGCTACATCGACGCGGCGTCGGCCTTGGTGTAAACCCATCAACCACGGCCCGGCCGCCACGCGCGGCCGGCAGGACAGGTGCGACGAAGAGACGACGACGTGCGCTTCACGCGCGAGCAGCCGAGAGAGGTCTGGAGTGCATCAGCCTGAGCGCCTCGAGCGCGGGAGCGGCGTTGCGCCGCTCTGGTTGGAATGCAGGACACTCTCCGCAAGGTAGCCTGTTCTTGGCTCTCTCCCTCCTAGGCACTACGGCCAGGGTGGGTAGCGGAGCCAACGACGCGACCGCCGTTTACCCACCCCGGCCGTAGTGCCTAGGAGGGGAGAGCCGGTGAGGCTACCGTGCCCCAGGTAAGATGGTGGTGCTTTCCCGGCCTCCCTCGACTGCTCGCGACATGTCCCGTCTCCCGCCGCCGCGCCCGCCCAAGGTGCAGACATGACCGCCAGGCTGGACCCCTTCGTCCCCGCAGCTTCGCCCCAGGCCGTGCCCACGCCGGAGCCCACCCCGCCCGCGCCCGACGCGGCCGCGAAGCGTGAGGCCCGCCGGCTCGCGCACGAGGCGTTGCTCGCCCGGGCCAAGGCCATTGACGAAGCGGGCGGCCCCGAGGACTGGGTGCAGGCGCAGCTCGTCGCCAAGGGCCTCGCGGTGGACGACCTCGACTTCTCCAGCGCCTCCGAGAAGGACAAGAAGGCCTGGAAGAAGAAGAAGAAGGCCGAGGCCGTCGAGCGCCGCGCGCTGAAGCGTCAGGCGCACGAGGCCTGGAAGGCCACGCACGTGGGCCACCTGGGCACGGGCGTGCACTGGACGGAGGACCGCCCGGCCGACGCGTTCGACGTGCCGAACCGTGAGGAGCGTGCCCGGGCCAACGGCCTGACGGAGCTGGACTCCACGGAGGCGCTGGCGAAGGCGCTGAAGCTGAGCGTGCCCAAGCTGCGCTGGTTCGCGTTCCACCGCGAGGTGGACACCGCCACGCACTACGTGAGCTGGACGATTCCGAAGCGGGACGGCAGCAAGCGCACGATTACGTCGCCCAAGCCGGAGCTGAAGGAAGCGCAGCGCTGGGTTCTGTCCAACGTCGTGGAGCGGCTGCCGGTGCACAGCGCGGCGCATGGCTTCGTGGCGGGGCGCTCCATCCTCACCAACGCGCTGGCCCACCAGGGCGCGGACGTGGTGGTGAAGGTGGACCTCAAGGACTTCTTCCCCTCCGTCACGTGGCGGCGGGTGAAGGGCCTGCTGCGCAAGGGCGGCCTGGCGGAGGGCTCGGCCACGCTCCTGTCGCTGATGTCCACCGAGGCGCCGCGCGAGGCGGTGCAGTTCCGCGGCAAGCTGCTGTACGTGGCCAAGGGCCCGCGCGCGCTGCCGCAGGGCGCGCCCACGTCGCCGGGCATCACCAACGCGCTGTGCCTGAAGCTGGACAAGCGGCTGTCCGCGCTCGCGAAGCGGATGGGCTTCACGTACACGCGCTACGCGGACGACCTGACCTTCTCGTGGACGAAGGCGAAGCAGCCCAAGGCGCGGCGCACGCAGCGTCCCCCCGTGGCCATGCTGCTCTCCCGCGTGCAGGAGGTGGTGGAGGCGGAGGGCTTCCGCGTGCACCCGGACAAGACGCGCGTGGCGCGCAAGGGCACGCGGCAGCGGGTGACGGGGCTGGTGGTGAACTCGGCGGGCAAGGACGCGCCGGCCGCCCGGGTCCCGCGCGACGTGGTGCGCCAGCTGCGCGCCGCCATCCACAACCGGAAGCAGGGCAAGCCGGGCCGCGAGGGCGAGTCCCTGGAGCAGCTCCAGGGCATGGCCGCCTTCATCCACATGACGGACCCAGCGAAGGGCCGCGCCTTCCTGGCGCAGCTCGCGCAGTTGGAGTCCGCGGCCCCGACCACCGCCGCGGAGTGACGCTCAACGCGCCTCCGAGGCGGCGCTCCCCCTTGGCAGCAGCGCGGCGTCCAGGAAGTCCGTCAGCCGGCGGGGGTACGCCTCCGGCTCGGTGACGCTGAAGCTCCCATGGCCCGCGCCCTGGATGCGCCACGTTTGGGCGTACTCGCGCACCTTGGCGAAGAGCTCGTCGGCCAGCGGCTGGCCGGACTCCTCCGTCCCCATGACGATGAGCAGCGGCCGGGGGCGGATGTGCTCCACCGCGTCGATGGTGCGCACCTCGTCCAGGGCGATGCCGCGCCGCCAGAAGGGCACCAGCGCGCCCGCCTGGGACACGGCGCCGAAGCGGCGGAAGTCATACGCGGCGGCCAGCCACAGCGTGTTGAACGGCGACAGCAGCACCACCGCGCGCACCGCGGAGTCCTGCGCCGCCACCTCGGCCACGGCGGCGGAACCAATCGAGAAGCCGAGCGCCCCCACCCGCTCCGGGTCCACGTCCGGCTGGGCGCGGACGAACGCGAGCGCGGCCCGCACGTCCCGGCGCTCCAGGTCACCCCACGTGGAGAACGCGCCTTCGCTCTCACCGTGGGCGCGCAAGTCGAAGAGCAGCACGCCATACCCCGCGGCGCGCAGGATTTGCGCCTCGGGGAGCAGGTCCGCGCGCGTCTGCGACAACCCGTGCGCCAACACCACCGCGGCCCCGTTCCGGGACGGCACGTACCACCCTCGCAGCGTCAGCCCGTCCTCGGTGCGCAGCGAGACATCCTGCGCCTCGGCGAAATCAGCCGGTCGTACGGCCTGGGGACGCGGGTAGTGAAAGTAGGCCTCGGAATGACGCAGCGCCCTACCGAACACGGCCAGCGCGGACAGGAACCCCAGCGCGAGCACGCCAACGAGCAGCCACCGCCGCCAACTCATGTTCGTTGGACCTCCTCGAAGAGCACTGGGGTGATTGAACCCCAGGCGAGCAGACGCGACCCACATTGCGACGCCACGTGCCGCGCAGCTTACACTCGCGCGGACAACTCACGGTGCCCTCGAAGACGGCACTGTCGCGCCAGGGAAGCTGTGGGCACATCCAGGACGACGTTTGATGTGGTGGTGGTGGGCGGGGGCGCGTGTGGTGGTTGGACGGCCAAGCAGCTGACGGAAGCGGGCTTGCGCGTGCTGGTGCTCGAAGCGGGCCGAGGCATGGGCGCGGACCGCATGCTGTGGATGCTCCACCGCCTGCGCCAGTCCTTCGGATACCTGGCGGAGACGGATGACGCCCGCAAGGTGCGGCAGTCCGTGCAGAGCACCACCTTCGCATGGCCCTTCCATCCGCACGCCTTCGTCGACGACGTCGACAATCCCTACACCACGCCGGAGGACCAGCCCTTCACGTGGATTCGCGCGCGGCAGGTGGGCGGGCGCACGTCGGTGAAGGCGCACGGGCGCCAGTTCTACCGGCTGTCTGACTTCAACTTCAAGGCAGGCTCGCAAGACGGACAGGGGCCCGACTGGCCGCTGACGCTGGCCGAGTTGGCGCCGCACTACGAGACGGTGGAGCGGTGGATGGGCATCCACGGCAACGCGGACGGGTTGGACATGCTGCCGGACTCCGTCTTCGCGGGGGGCATCTCCATGACGCCCGCGGAGCAGCGGTTGAAGGAGCGCGTGGAGCGCCGCTGGCCCGAGCGCCGCGTCATCGTCCGCCGCACGTCCGGGGCCCCCGTCACCATGCCCGCCGCGTTGAAGACGGGCCGCCTCACGCTGCGCACCAACGCGGTGGTGAACCAGGTGCTGTACGACGCGAGCACGGGCCGCGCGACGGGCGTGAGCTATCTCGACGCGAAGTCGGGCAAGTCCTACGAGGCCCAGGCGCGGGTGGTGGTGATGGCGGCGGGCGCGATTGAGTCCACGCGGCTGCTGCTGCACTCGCGCAGCAGCGCGTTCCCGGACGGGCTGGCGAACTCGTCGGGGCAGCTGGGCCGCAACCTGATGGACCACACGTACCAGCTGGGCATCGAGGCGAAGATGAACCTGCCTCCGGAGGCGCAGCAGCAAGAGCAGAGCTGGGCGTACATCCCCCAGTTCCGCAACGTCGCCACGAAGGAGCAGGACTTCGCGCGGGGCTACGGCGTGCAGGTGTTCACCTTCGGGGACAGCTGCCACTTCGTGCCCTTCGGGGAGATGGTGCCGCGCGCGGAGAACCGCGTGACGCTGAACCCCACGGTGAAGGACCGCTGGGGCATCCCGGCCGCGCACATCGAGTGCCGTCACTCCGCCAACGAGCTGAAGATGGCCGAGGACGCGGTGGCCACCTGCAAGGAGATGATGGAGGCGGCGGGCTTCACCCTCGAGAAGGCCACCGGCACACTGTCCACGCCGGGCATGGCCATCCACGAGGTGGGCACCGCGCGCATGGGCACGGACCCGCGGACGTCCGTGCTCAACCCCCACAACCAGAGCTGGGACGTGCCCAACCTCTACATCAACGACGGCGCGTGCTTCCCGTCCCAGGGCCCGCAGAACCCCACGCTGACGATGATGGCCCTCGCCGTGAGGGCCAGCGCGCACATCGTGCAGGAGCTCAAGGCCGGGCGGCTGTAACGCCTCGCGCGCCAAGGCCATCCCTCCCCGGTGGTATGTCCACCAGGGCCCAGCCTTCTGTACTGGTGCGGGAAGCCCATTCCCGCCCGGCAAAAGGTGAAGCCCGATGAAGGCCCCCAAGCATTCGTTGCGGAAGATTGTCTCGTTCCTCAACAACCCCGAGGAAGACGGCGGCTTCTGGCTCCCCAACATCCAGCGTCCGTTCGTGTGGAGCGAGGAGCAGATCTGCCGACTCTTCGACTCCATCCTTCGCGAGTACCCCATCAGCACGCTGCTCGTGTGGAAGACGCGCAGCCCCATCCGCCGCCGCCGCTTCATCGACAACTACCGTGAGTCCTTCAGCCACGAGCTCAGCAAGTTCTTCGTGCCCGAGGACGAAAAGAAGAAGTGCCTGGTGCTGGATGGCCAGCAGCGCCTGCAGAGCCTCTTCATTGGCCTCAAGGGCAGCTACGAGGGGCGGGAGCTGTACCTGGACATCCTCAGCGGGCAGCTCGCCGCGCCGGACGACGTGAAGTACCGCTTCGAGTTCCGCCATGCGGAGGGCACAGCGTTCCCCTGGGTGAAGTTCAAGGACCTCGTCTACAACCCGAAGACGTCCCTGAGCGTCGCCCAGAGCCTCATCTCCAACGCGGGCCGCCCGCTCACCGACAAGGAGGCGGAGCGTGTCTCCGAGCACGTCTCCCGCGTCTTCAAGGCGTTCCACTCCGATGACGGCATCGCCTACCAGGAGCTCGACAACACGGAGAACGTCGAGCTGTACACCGAGGAGGACGTCGTCGAAATCTTCATCCGCGCCAACTCGGGCGGAACGCGGCTGGGCAAGTCCGACCTGCTGTTCTCCCTGCTCAACGCGACCTGGGACAAAGCCAATGAGCAGATGGAGGACGTGCTGGAGCAGCTCAACCGGTACGACTTCAAGTTCACCCGCGACTTCGTCCTGAAGACGTGTCTCACCCTGCTCAAGCAGGGCGCGAGGTACGAGGTCGACAAGTTCCGCAAGCCGGACGTGAAGAAGAACATCGAAGAGCACTGGGATGACATCACCGCGGCGATGCTGGACGTGCTCGACTTCGTCCGGGGCAAGACCTTCATCCGTTGTGACAAGGCCATGCCGTCCTACCTGGCCCTCATCCCGCTCATCTACGCGCGCTACCACCACAAGCAGGCCTTCCGGGCCGCGAAGAACGTCGACGCCTTCCTGCTCCGCTCCCTGCTCGGCGGCGCGTTCAGCGGCACGCCCGACCAGATGATTGACGCGCTGGTGGCGGAGATCGACCGGACCCAGGACTTCGACACCGAGGCGCTGTTCGGCGTGATGCGCGAGAAGAACCGCAGCCCCGAGATTGCCCCCGAGCGGCTGTGGACCATGGGCTACGGCTCCGACAACATCCACCTGCTGTTCAACCTCTGGTATCGCGGCTTCAACTACACGCCCGCGTACGAGAACAACCTGCCGCAGGTGGACCACATCTTCCCGCAGAGCCTCCTCCGGAGGGCCAAGGTGGAGAATCCGCGGACGGGCCGCAAGGACCTGATGCGCTACCGCGAGGCGGAGCGGAACCAGCTCGCCAACTGCATGCTCCTCACCGCCGAGGAGAATGGCGGCGGCGGCAAGAGCGACATCGCGCCCGTGCTCTGGTTGAGGGACAAGCCCGCGGCGTACTTCGCGCTCCACCTCATCCCCGCCGACCCGGAGCTGTGGAAGCTCGAGAACTTCGAGCAGTTCATCGAGATGAGGAAGGCGCTCCTGCTGGAGCGGCTGGGGCCCATCGTGGGCCTCACGAGCGTCCGCTCGGAAGCGGCCTGAGACGGGCTCCAGGCCTGGCGGCGGAGGCCCTCATTGAAGGGCGACGCCCCTGCGCAGGAGCTCCGCCGCCGGACCACGACCGCAGGCCCAACGGCGGCGTCGGCAGGGGACACGACACTGCGTCCGCATCGCCGAGCCGGACCGGACGCGTTGGCGCGGGAGACCCCACCGCTCGCGCCACGCGGCACCACATGAGCGCCATGCGCCCGGGCGCTTCGCGGCCTCCGCATCGCGCGGCGCCGCATCAGAGTCACGCGCGCAGGGCGCTTCGCCGCCGCCGTCTCGCGCCCGCGAGCAGCACCACCGCCCCCACCAGCGCCAGGGGGCTCAGCCAGTCGCCCCACGCCAAGGCGAGCGTCGGCAGCGACGCCGCTCCGGGCACACGCATCGTGAGGCCGGCGCGCTGGTCGTCATCCACCTCGGCCACCACCGCGCCCGTCGTGTCGATGAGCGCGGACACGCCCGAGTTCGTCACCCGGACCTGCGGCCGCCGCGTCTCGATGCTGCGGAAGGCCGCGTGCATCAGGTGCAGCCGGGGCGCGGGCGTACCCATGAACCACGAGTCATTGGACAGCGTGAGCAGCAGCTCCGCGCCCTGCCGCACGCCCTCCGCGACATACGCGGGGAAGATCGTCTCGTAGCAGATGAGCGGCGCCACCCGGAGCAGCCGTCCATCCCGGAGCTTGAAGCTCACGGCCTTCGGCCCCGGCCCGCGAGTCCATCGCCCCGTCCACGGCAACCATCCCCGCAGCGTGGGCGAGTCGACGGCCTCCGGCACCCACTCCGTCAGCGGGAAGAGCATCGTCTTCCGATACGCCGCGCGCTCGAGCGAGCCCCCCGCCGAGGGCCCCAGGAACATCGCCGCGTTGAACTCGCGCTCCCCTTCCAAATCGTAGGTGCCGAACACCAGCGGCACGCCGCGCTCCGAGACGAAGTCCTCGATCTCCGCGTCCAGCCTCGCGCCCGTCTCGCTGCGAGGCGCTCCGAAGGGCGTCGGGTACACCGTCTCCGGCCACACCAACAGGTCCAACGGCCCGTCACGCAGCAGCGCGTCCGACATCGCGTAGTGCGTGTCGAGCACCCTCCGCACGACCTCGTAGGCCCCCAGCTCCGCCCTCAACTTCTCGTAGCGGGTGATGTTCGCCTGCACCGCGCCCACCACCAGCCCACCCTCATCTCGCGTCGCCGCCCGCACCTGCGCGATGCGCAAGGCGCCATAGCCGGACAGCACGAGCACCAGGACGGCCAGCCCGGCCACGGGCCGCCAGACCCGCCGAGCCCCATGCCCCCGCAGCGCGCGCAGCGTGGCGAGCACAAACTCATTGCCCAGCAACAACACCAACGTGAGCCCGGGCGCGCCCGCCACGTCCGCGCCCTGGCGCAGCCACTCGGACGCATAGAGCCCGTGCCCCAGCGTGTCCGCGAAGAGCTTGGGCGTGATGCCCTCCGTGCCCACGTACGCGAGCGTCCCCACGAGCGGTGGCAGCCATGCGCGCCCTTCACCCACCAGACACCGCGCCGCGTACCGTGACAGCGCGGCGACCACGAACTGGAGCTGGAGCAGCGGCGCCACCAGCAGGAACAGCGCCCAGCCGACCACCGTGGGCGCCCGCGAGTACGCCTGGAGCGCGGGGGGGAACCAATGAAAGACAAGGGCGGTGAACGTCACGCTGAGCAGCACGCCCAACCCCAGCGCCTCGCGCGCGGAGCGGGCGCGGTCCAGCGCCGCGAGCCAGGGCACCATCGCCACCCAGCCGAGCGCCAGCCAGCGCGCCTCCAACCGGGCGAAGAGCGCGAACAGCACGGTCGTCCCCAGGACACCGAGCAGCGCGAGGCCCAGCTGTCGCCCGCGTCGCCGCCCCGCGTGAAGGTCGGTCACGGCGACTTCGAGGGCGCCGCGAACTCCGCGCCCTCCGCCAGGTCCAGCCGCTGGATGGGCATTCCTGGCGGGGCCAGCTCCTCGGGCACCAGCCGGTCGGGAGGCATGGGAACGGGCTGCCCATTCCGATCCGTGGGCTGGTGGTCGGGATGGAACGTCAACACGGCCGCCACGAGTTCACCCGAGTCCGTGTACTGGAAATGGCGCACGTACCCGGGCGGCAATTCGAAGTCGTCGGGGACGATGAGGCCTCGCAGGAGGGGTTTCGTCCCGGGCCGATAGAGCTGGAGGCCCGTCGGTTGGGATTCCATGTCGGGCTCCTGGACGTCGGTGTCGGTGTCCAGTTCGGGCTCGGCGACGGGTTGCGGCGCCGCGGCAACGACAGGAGGCGGCCGGGGCCGAGGCGCACGGGCGCGCACCTCGGGCGCTGGAGACGGGTTGGACGGTGGCACCTCCGCGAACGGCGGCGGCGCCTCCACCTCGATGTCGCTCGAGCCCCACCAGACGCTCAAGCCAATGCACGCGAGCGTGATGACACACGCGCCGCCCACGAGCCACGCGCCCAGGCCCTTGTTCGTGCGAGCGGGCGTGATGTGCGTGACGCCGTCGCTGTCGACTCGACGTTCAGGTTCAGGGGACTGCGGCCTCATGTTCGCGCGACGACCTCCGGGCTGCGTATGCTACGGAGCCACTCCCCCCGAGGCAATCACAGCGCATTTCGCTCACCCTCAAGCGCTCTTCATCCATGCTCGTCACCGATGCTCCCGGCGGCACGCCACCGCCCGCCCCCACACCTGAGCCCGCTCGCTTCATCGTGCACGCCTGGACACCGGGGCTGCGAGGGCTCGCGGTGGTGACGCAGCTCGCCGTGCTGGGTGCCCTGCTCCACTTCACCACGCTGTTCCTGTCGGACCTCTTCCAAGGGACGCAGCACATGCAGCCCGTGCCGGTCGCCACGGGGCTGGTGCTGCGAGTCGTCCTTCCGCTCGCGTTCGTCGCCGTCCTGCGCCGCAGCCGCCGGGCCACCGTGGACGTGGACATCCGTCAGTGCATCCTGACGCTGCGCGGCGGCGCTCGGATGGAGATTCCCTTCGAGGCCGTGGCCGAGGTGCGCCCCTGGCGGCTGCCACTCCCGGGCCCCGGCCTGACGCTGCGGATGCGGTCCGGGCGCGCCTTCCTCCACGCGCTGGAGGTGGAGGACGCGGTGCCCCTGCTGACCGCGCTGAGCCAACATGGAGCGCTGGGCGCCGCGCAATCTCACACAGTGGTTCGCTACGGCCAGGCACGCCATGCCCTGTGGCGCCGACGCTGGTACCACCTGCTGGTGAAGTTCGTCCTCTTCCCGCTGGTGCCCACGGCCATCCTCTTCTACTCGTACCAGTCCATCTCGTTTGGAGGCCCGCTGGGGGAGTACAAGATGTACGGCCTGGACGCGTATCTCCGCTCATTCGGCCGGTACTACGCGCCCCTCGTGTTGTGCCTGCTGCTCTTCGCCTGCTTCTGGCGCGTCATCGCGGAGGGCGCGTCGCTCCTGGCCGCGTGGCTGAAGCCCGCCTGGGCGCGCGGCGTGCGGCGCGCGGCGGAGTGGACCTGCGCGCTCGTCTACTACGTCGGCCTCCTCGCGTTGATGGGCCTGCGCTTCATGATGTGACGTCGGCCCTGGGGACAGAAACGACAAGGCCCCCGGTTCCCGAAGGAAGCCGGAGGCCCTGGCACCGCGCTCACGCCCGTGGCGTGGACGCGGACGTCATTACGGCCGAGCCGGGTTGAACTTCGAGCTCTCCGTGCCCATGCGGTCGTGACCCGTGCGGTTCCAGTTCGGGTTCTCGCCGGTGTAGGGCATCGGGCCGGTGCCGTTGCCGGAGATGGTGCCGCCCGTGTAGGTCGGGTGGACGTTGTCGGACTGGATGTAGTTGAAGCTGGTGCTCGGGTTCACGAAGTGCGCGTTGGCGTCGCGCAGCGTGGAGCGCAGCGTGACGGAGATGCGCTGGACGTACGCGGCCTCGGACTCGCCCTGGATGTAGCGGATGGCGGCGGAGTCCACCTGGCCATCACCGTTGGTGTCGTAGTCCGCGGCCATGTACTCGGCGAACGAGTCCGCGCACTTGAAGCCGTAGCGCGCCGCCAGGCTGCACGCGCGCCAGTTGCTGCGCGCCAGCAGCGGCAGGAAGCGGTCACGCCTGTTCACGACCCGGCCCGTGGCGGAGTCCGTGCAGCGGGTGTTCACGTTGTCCGCGTCGAAGCCCGGGTAGTAGATGTTGGAGATGATCTTCGTCGCGGTGGCGGGCGCGTTCTGGTTGATGGTCTGCATCGCACGCTCCATGAACGTGGTGCAGGTCGCCAGCGCGTTCTCCAGGCCGCTGTAGTTACAGGTGCCCGTCTGGTTCGTGAAGGCGTCGCGCGCCTGGAGGTAGTCGTTGCCACACATCTCGAACATGACGACGCGCGTGTTGGCCGCCTGCATGTACGAGCGCTCCGCGACAATCTTGTTGTTGAAGATGTCGTCCGCGCGCGCGCCGGACTTGGTGCGGCGGATGACCTCGATGTCCGCGTTCCACTTCCGCGCCAGGTCCTCGCCCTGCACCACGGGCGCGGCGCGGCGGGCCACGTTCCAGAAGAAGACGGTGCCGTTATAGCCGGCGTAGATGGAGTCGCCGTAAGCCACCACCCGGTACTTCGTCGTCGTCGACGGCTGGTCGATGGTCCACGACGTGTTCTGGTTCAGGGTGCTGGCCATCGCGCTACCACCGACCGTGACGGCCGCGCACACGGCAACGAACGACATCCCGCTCTGACGGAAAGACATGCCCCGCTCCTTTGGAATCCCACTGGGGGGTTGTTGGGGGAGCGCAGGCTACATGGCGTCGATTGGCAAATCACCCCGAAACAGGAATAACGCATCAAGTCAGAAATACTGGTGTTGATATGACCTCACCCTTGCTCGGGCCAATGTCGTAACAATGACGCGACAGGCCTCATTGACGCGGTGTTTCATCATGTTTCACCCCGGTCCGGAGTGTTTCACGTGAATCTTTCCCGTGGCACGAGAGCGCTGATGCAGTGGCTGCTCCTGGGCGGGCTCGTTGGCGTCGTGTGTGGTGTGGCGTCTGCGGTCTTTTTGTACCTCCTGGAGGAAGCCACGCACTTCCGCGAGGGACACCGCTGGCTCGTGTACGCGCTCCCGGTGGCGGGGCTGGTGCTGGGCGCGGTGTACGCGAAGTGGGGCGGACCCATTCGCGGCGGCAACAACCTCGTGTTGGACACGGTGCACGCGGACGACGCGCAGGTGCCGGTGCGCATGGCGCCCATGGTGCTGGTGGGGACGGTGCTGACGCACCTGTTCGGTGGCAGCGCGGGCCGCGAGGGCACGGCGGTGCAGATGGGCGGCAGCCTCGCGGACCTGGTGGCGCGGCGTCTGCGCGTGGGGCCGGACACGCGCCGCGAGCTGCTCGCCGCGGGCATCGCGGGCGGGTTCGGTTCGGTGTTCGGCACGCCGGTGGCGGGCGCGGTGTTCGGGTTGGAGGTCGTCGTCGTGGGGCGCATGGGCTACGAGGCGCTGCTGCCGGCGCTGGTGGCCTCGGTGGTGGGCGACCTGGTGACGCGGGGCCTGGGCATCCACCACACGCCGTATCCCTCCCCTGCCGCGTTGCCGTTGTCCTGGGACGTGCTGGGCAAGTGGCTGGTGTTCGCGGTGGCGGTGGCCGGGGTGGCGGTGGTGTTCGTGGAGCTGCTGCACCGGCTGAAGAAGCTGCTGGAGCACCGCGTGCCGGCGCTGCCGCTGCGGATGGCGCTGGGCGGTCTGGCGGTGCTGCTGCTGTGGCTGCTGGCCGGGACGGATGACTACCTGGGCCTGGGCGTTCCGGGCATCCAGCGGGCCTTCGAGGACCCGGCGCTCCCCGTGTCCGCGTTCGCGTGGAAGCTGGCCTTCACGGTGGTGACGCTGGCCGCGGGCTTCCTGGGCGGCGAGGTGACGCCGCTGTTCTTCATCGGCGCTTCCCTGGGCAACGTGCTGGCGAGGCTGTTGGGGCTGCCGATTGATTTGGGCGCGGCGGTGGGCATGGCGGCGCTGTTCGCGGCGGCGGCGAACACGCCGCTGGCGCTGTCCATCATGGCGGTGGAGCTCGTGGGGGCGAACGTGCTGCCCCACGTGGTGATTGTCTCCACGGTGGCGTACCTGCTCACCGGCCACCGGGGCATCTATCCGTCACAGCGGATTGCGCGGTTGAAACACGGCGGGCCGCTGCTGGAGAAAATCGTGGCGCTGAAGGATTTGGTCCGAGAGGACCGCGCCCCGCCCTCCGGACCTGGAGGGCGGGACGGAGGCTGAGGGCTACGGCTCGGGGAAGTGGTAGACGCGGCCCTCGTCGCCGACGATCCAGAAGTTCCCCGCGGAGCTCATGGCGATGTCGCGAAGGCGCCTATCTGGAGTTCCGGTGGTGAACGCGGGGGTCCGCGCCCATCCGTGCCGCGTCTGGCGGTGGAGCAGGCCGCTATTCCTTCCTCCGGCAACTCCTCTATCCACGATGTAGGCCACATCGGAACCAGGGGGCGCCACGACGCTGGAGAAATCCGGCGCTGGCCCCATGGGGTGAAGCACTCGCTCCCAGTGTGGTGATTGACCGGGCCCCTTTACGACCAGTCCGCCATCTCCCACAGCATAAAGGGTGGAGGGCGTTGCCATCCATACCGCTCGCAGGCTCCCGGTATATCCAAATATCCCGCCCAGACTCTGACTGTTCCGCACGCTTCGGTCATACGAAAAGTGGAGGTTGACCAAAGGAAGCTGTGAGCCCGCAGGGTTTGTCGCCCCCGCAGCGTAAATCTGCTCGTAAACAAGCGAGTGAATCCCCTTGTAGCCATAGCCAGTCGACTGATGAAGCGCAGGCGATTGAGGGTCTGCCTTCCACTCGTACAACCAGCCCTCACTGGAGACCGCGAATAGCGAAAACGGCGATTCAAAGCCGACAATCCCCGTGAAGTAGTCGTTCACGCTGGTGCGAGCGTGGGCAGGCAACGCCGTATCCACAAAATCAACCTTCTTGCTCCGGATGCAGGTGTCGGCGCTGAACTCCGCCAGCCAGCCACCTGAGCCCGCCAAATACACATGGCCGGTGGATGGGTTCACCCAGGCAGCGTTCCAGTCCACGTTCCCCATGGCGGCACATGTCCCCATCGCGATGCTCGCACTGTCGCGGAAGGACTCTCCTGCGGCCCTCTTCACCGCCAACCGGCCGCCCGCTCCCGCCACCCATACCGGATACCCGTCACGTCCTAGCGCGACCGTCCTCCAGTCGTGATTCGCCAAAGCCGTATCCGTGACACGCTTCAAGGTGCCGCCGCAGCTCAGTTGCTCGTCCACCGCTGCGTTGCAGTTGTTATCAAGCCCGTCGCAGACTTCCTGAGCTCCGGTATGGGTCTGCGCATCGTGGTCGTCGCAGTCACGGGTGTTGCTCGCCATCTTAGCGGGAGGCTCATCCGCGCAGGCCATTTGCAGAATGGGACTCTCTGCGGCCCCTTCTCCATCCGCATCCTCGTCGGCATAGAACGCCACGGGCGCAGGTGCATCGCAAGCGACCCCGGTTCCTTCTACGTTGCACTTCAGGGTGCCGGCACACTGAAGCCGGCACGAGTCCCCCTTGGTCTCGAAGGGCTCGTCGACATTGCCGTCACAGTTATCATCCTTGTCGTTGCATGATTCCACCGCGAAGGGATGAACCGAGGCATCACCGTCATCGCAATCCCCCCCTCGGTCAACATACTGCGTGGAGGGAGCATTGCACTTCACTGTCGCCGCGCCACTCCCGAATCCATCCCCATCCCCATCCCGAAACCACTCCCGGGTGGGTATCCCATCGTCAACTTGCCCATTGCAGTTGTCGTCTCGGCCATTGCACTCCTCAATGGCACCAGGGTGGACTTCCCGGTTCCCGTCATCACAGTCTCCCGGCACCACAGCGTACCCACGCGGCACTTCGTCACAGAACGTGCGAAAGCCCGCGTCGGCCACGCCATATCCGTCTCCATCTGCATCCACGTATCCGACCTTTGGAGTTCGGGCCCCGCAGGGATTCTCCTGACACGTCCCGAGGAGACATACCTGCCCCGCACCACAGGCACGATACGCGTCACAGGCCAGGAGACGGTCCCCCTGGAGGTCTTCCAGACTCGGGACGGTGCAAGAAGCCAACATCATCGCCAGCGCCGCGGTCCAGCGAATCATCGTGCACCTCCCACCTTCGACGTGGCCCCATCCAGCTCGCCCCAAAGGAGCCAGGTCGCCACGGCCCCTGCAGTCGCGCCCGCAGCAACCCCGAAAAGAACATTGGCCGTTCTTGCGCTTCGCTGCGCTCGACCGTGGTGTTCCACGAGTTGGTCGTGAAATTGAGCCTTCCGCGCATCTGCGAGCTGTCCACGGGAAGAAAGCCCGAACCCGGCTCCCGTGCCTCCCGCCACGAGCCCCGCGCCCAGCAGCGCCAGACTCGCAAGAGGAACCTGCCGGTCCCCGATGCGAAGCCATGACGCGCTGGATTCGACCTCCCGTTGGCGTGCGGATATCGGCCCCGGAGGTGCAGGGACCACAGAAGGCTTCAGCGTGCCCGGCAACTCCGCAATGGATTCGACTTGGCCTTCTTTGCCATCGAGGTCGCCCGCTTCGACCGTGGGGGCGTCCTTCCGTCGGAACGCCAGGTCCGCCACGGCGCGCGCACGCTGAGCCTCGAACTCTCTCGACACCTTGGGCGAGACGCGAAGGGGCAGGCGCGCATCTGGGTCCAGCAGTAAGGCCGCGCGAAACTCGTCACGCGCGACCTGCCACCGCCCCATGTCCGCACTGATGATGCCCTTGTACAGAGCCAACGTGACCCTGTCACCAGGGACCTTGAGACTGCCTCGGGCGCGCTCCAACTGTTCGAGCGCAAGCTCGTACTCAAGGTCATCGTAGAGGCGGACCGCCTCCGCGACATGCCGCTCAAATTCACCACCTGCCTTTGCCACATGCAATGGACTGAGGATCCACACACATGCAGCAAAAGACAGGAAACGCTTCCCTGGCCAGAGCTTTGACATAGCTCCGACTATAATGCGGCCGGACAGAAGCTAGACAATCACCCACACGCAAACCGTCCCCAGTCTGGCCAAACCTGGGAACGGCCGCGTGGCGGAGAGCTACGGCTCGGGGAAGTGGTAGACGCGGCCTTCGTCTCCGACGATCCAGAAGTTCCCCGCGGAGTTCATGGCGATGTCGCGCAGCCGCCTGTCTGGAGCTCCGGTGGTGAACTCGGGGGGCCGCGCCCATCCGTGCCGCGTCAGGCGGTGGAGCAAGCCGCTATCCCTTACTTCGGCAACCCCTCTATCCACGACGTAGGCCACATCGGAACCGGTGGGAGCCACGACACTGGAGAAGTCCGGCACCGGGCCAATGGGGGGGAGCACTCGCTCCCAATTCGGTGACTGGCCCGTCCCTCTCATGACCAGTCCACCATCCCCCACGGAGTAAATCGTGGAAGCGGTTGCCGCCCATACTGCCCGCAGGTTCCCGACATACCCAGCCACCCCGCCCAAACTCTGAAGGTTCCTCACGCTTCGGTCGGGTGTAGCGTGAAGGTTGATCAACGGAGCATGCGGCTCCCATGACGCTGTCCTTCCCGCTGCATAAATCCGATCAAAGACGAGGGCATGAACGCCCCTATAACCATAGTTCGTTGAAACATGAAGAGCAGGAGCCTGAGGGTCTTCCTTCCACTCGTACAACCAGCCCTCACTGGAGACCGCGAATAGTGAAAACGGCGATTCAAAGCCGACAATCCCCGTGAAGTAGTCGTTCACGCTGGTGCGAGCGTGGGCAGGCAACGTCGTATCCACAAAATCAACCTTCTTGTTCCGGAGGCATGTGTCGGCACTGAACTCCGCCAACCATCCACCTGTGCCCGCCAAATACACATGGCCGGTGGACGGATTCACCCAGGCAGCGTTCCAGTCCACATTCCCCATGGCGGTACATGTCCCCATCGCGATGCTCGCACTGTCGCGGAAGGACTCTCCTACGGCCCTCTTCACTGCCAGCGCGCCGCCCGCTCCCGCCACCCATACCGGATACCCGTCACGTCCTAGCGCGACCGTCCTCCAGTCGTGATTCGCAAAAGCCGCATCCGTGACACGCTTCAAGGTGCCGCCGCAGCTCAGTTGCTCGTCCACCGCTGCGTTGCAGTTGTTATCAAGCCCGTCGCAGACTTCCTGAGCTCCGGTATGGGTCTGCGCATCGTGGTCGTCGCAGTCCCGGGTGTTGCTCGCCATCTTCGCGGGAGGCTCATCCGCGCAGGCCATTTGCAGAATGGAACTTCCCGCAGCCCCTTCTCCATCCTCATCCTCGTCGGCATAGAACGCCACGGGCGCAGGTGCATCGCAAGCGACCCCAGTTCCTTCTGCGTTGCACTTCAGGGTGCCGGCACACTGAAGCCGGCACGAGTCCCCCTTGGTCTCGAAGGGCTCGTCAACGTTGCCGTCGCAGTTGTCATCCTTGTCGTTGCACGACTCCACCGCAAAGGGATGAACCGAGGCATCACCGTCATCGCAATCCCCCCCTCGGTCAACGTGCTGCGCAGAGGGTGCGTTACACTTCACTGTCGCCGGACCGCTCCCAACCCCGTCCCCATCACGGTCCACGAACCACTCGCGGGTGAGCAACTCTTCGTCCACTTGACCATTGCAGTTATCATCCCGGTCGTTGCATTGCTCAAAAGCCGCCGGACTGACCTCTGGGTTTCCATCGTCACAGTCAGACCCGCCAAAGGCCACGGCGATGTAGCCGTCTTTGTCATCATCTTTCCCTTCGAACGGCTCGACCTGCCACTCCTGCCGACCCGCCGACTTGAAGCTGAACGACCTCGTCCTTGACGCCACGGTCTTGTTTGGCGCGCTGCAATCAAGCTCCCGCAGGGCAACGGTGATTTGAACGTCCCGGCTCCACCCGGCCTTGCGAAAGACGGCGAAGCTCATCGTTCCTGGCGTCTGAGGCGGCTCCCTGAAGTCCAACCCCTTCTCCTCGAGAACGTTGCCCGCCCCATCCGTCATGGCCACGACGATGCATCCCCGTCCAAGGGACTCGTGTGGGTAGCCCACTTGAACGTGAACCGCGGCCTCGTCGGGGTCAGGCTCTTTCTTGCAGGCCAGGAACAGTAGGGGCAGGAGCAGGAGGGCGAAATGACGCATGGGGGCCACTTTACCCCAGCCCCGGGGCCGACTTGCTCGGAAGCCAACTCGCCCTGCAGTCCCCTTGGATTGCAGGGATATGAACATGTCACAGCATGACTGCACGGCGCCGCGACATGTGTGTCATTGCCCTCAGGGCTGGGACGCGGAAGCCCTCGTTGGCAGGGCATCCAGCCCCCGCTGACGCAGCTCCGGCGAGGCCACCGCGAAGCCCTCCGGCAACATCCGGAGGATGCGCTCCCTCCGCTGCTTGGAGCCCTCCAACCGCCGCTCCAGCAACGTCTTCTGCGCACGCGCCTCCTTGTCCAGCGGCGCCGGGCGCGACGCCAGCCATGCGAGCCGCTCCGTCACCGCCTCCACCTCCCGGTCGATGAGCACCGGCTGGATGTTCCGGACCTCCTTGCGCGCCCGCCCCATCGCGTTGTTCTCGATCCACACCGGCAGCACCGCCACCTCGCCCAACGTCACCGGCGCGCCCGGCGCGGACCGCACCAACGACAGCCGCAGCAACATCGAGTCCCGCTTGTCCCCGCCCGCCCCCTTCTTCCCCACCGGGTGTCGGTAGAAGCGGTCCTGGTTCGACACCAGGTTCCCCAACGAGAACGCGATGAGCCCCTGGCGCCCATCCTTCGTCGGATACGACTCCAACGGCTGGAGCACATGCGGGTGATGCCCGATGACCGCCAGCGCCCCCGCGTCGAGCAGCGCCTGCCCCAACGCGCGGTCCTCGGGACGCGGCGTGGAGGTGTACTCGGTGCCCCAGTGCACCAGGACGATGAGCGCGTCACACCGCGCCACCGCGGCGCGCACGGCCTCCAGCGCCTGCTCGGGCACCTCGCCTCGGAGCGCCTCATTTCTTGAATAGGGCACCAGCGCGACGTGCGGCGCCTGCGCATCCTTCGGATTGCTGAAGCCATTCAACAGCCGCGTGAACGACAGGAACCCCACCTTCATCCCGCGCACGTCCACGAAGACGGGCTCCCACGCGGCGGCCTTCGACGCCCCCGTGCCCGTGTGGCGGATGCCCGCGGCATCCAGGTGCTTCAACGTCTCCAGGAGGCCCGCGGGGTGCTGGTCCCTCGCGTGGTTGTTCGCGGTGGAGACCACCTTCACCCCGGCCGAGGCCAGCGCGTGCACCATGGCCGACGGCGCGTTGAACAGCAGCTCGCGGGCCACCGCCTTCTTGTTGTCCGTGACGGGCGTCTCCAGGTTGATGACGCCCACGTCCGCGGTGCGCAGCACGTCCGCGATGGGACCGAAGACATGGCCCCAACCCTCATGGTTGAGCGAGGGCCCCTTCCCACCGGGCAGGGCCGGGGGCCCGTTGCGCGCGTGCAGCCTCGCGACCTCCTTCACCTCCCCATGGGGAATCACGTCCCCGCCAAACACCAGCTCCACGCGCGTGGGGGTGGCGGCGTACAGCAGGGGCAGCAGCAGGAGGACGGAGGCGGACACACCTCCAGCCTAATGCAGACACCCCACGCCCCTGGAAGGGTGTCCAGAGACCCTCGCGCTACGGCTTGCCCTTGTCGCTCGTGGGGTCTCCCTCGCGGGGGTAGCCCCGCTCCTCGCGCGAGTTGCCCTCTTCGCCCCAGCGGTGGGCCTCGTTGGTGACCTCGCGGTCCTCCGCGTCACGCCGCTCCGTCTCCGGGTCGCTCATCGCTTCGCGGAGCCGGGTGTCCGGCTGCGGAGAGTCGGACGGCTCACGTGACTTCGGCGTGCGTTTTTCGGCCATCGTTGCCACTCCTTTCACGGCATGCGTTCCGCTCAACGGTGTGCACGGACCAACGAAGGGACCAGTCAGGCCCGCACGCCTGGTCGCAGAGGTGGGGACCCTCGGTCGCGTCGTCAACAGTGTGTCAGACACGTCGACCGCCAGCGTTCCCCGCCCCCGCCTCCCGCGCTACGGGGCCTGATGGGAGTTTCCGCATGAACCGCGTGATGTCTGGCTTCTTCTGGATCAGCCTCTACCTGCTGGTCGTGCTGGTGCCCGTCTTCTTGATGCTCATCCCCCCCGCGCCGTCGGGGCGCTCGTTCTGGCTCGAGCTCTCGGTGGCCCTGGGCTTCGTGGGGCTGACCCAAATCGCCGTGCAGTTCGTGCTCATCGCCCGCTTCAAGCGAATCACCGCGCCCTACGGCATCGACATCATCCTCCAGTACCACCGGCAAATCGCCATGGTGGCCGTGTGCCTCGTGCTGGCGCACCCGCTCATCATCGTCATCGACAACCCGTCCCGGCTGAAGCTGCTCAACCCCCTGGGCGGAAACTGGGCCAGCCGCTGCGCGCTGCTCAGCGTGCTCGCGCTGGTCCTCCTCGTGGTGTCCTCGCTGTTCCGCGAGCGGCTCAAGCTCAGCTACGAGCGCTGGCGCCTGCTGCACCTGTTGCTGGGCGTGGCCGCCATCGTCTTCGCCCAGCTCCATGTCTCGCTGGCCGGCCTCTACACCAACACCCCGTGGAAGCACGCCATCTGGGTGGTGACCTCCGCCGCCATGGTGGGCCTGGTCATCTACCTGCGCGTCCTCCGCCCGGCGTGGCAGCGCAACTACCACTGGCGCGTCGCGGAGGTCCGCGAAGAACGCGGCGGCACCCACTCGCTGGTGCTGGAGCCCGTGGGCAACCACTTCATGCGCTTCCTGCCGGGACAGTTCGCGTGGCTGAAGCTGGAGGGCACGCCCTTCACGCTGGAGGAGCACCCCTTCAGCTTCTCCTCCAGCGCCGAGCGCACCGACCGGGTGGAGTTCGGCATCAAGTCCCTGGGCGACTTCAGCGGACGCATCGGGGACGTCGCCCACGGCACGCGGGCCTTCCTCGACGGGCCGCACGGCGCCTTCAGCATCGACCGGTATCCGGCCGTGGGCTACGTGTTCATCGCCGGCGGCGTGGGCATCACCCCCATGCTCTCCTTCCTGCGCACCATGGCGGACCGGAAGGACCCCCGGCCCGTCACGCTCTTCTACGCGGACAATGACTGGGACAGCGTGGCCTACCGCGAGGCCCTGGCCGAGCTGGAGAAGCAGCTCGACCTCCACGTCGTCTACGTCCTGCGGGAGCCCAAGGATGACTGGGATGGGGAGCGCGGCAACCTCACGGGCGAGGTGCTCGACCGGCACCTGCCGAAGGAGAAGCTCGCGCGCTTCTTCTTCATCTGCGGGCCGCCGCCCATGATGAACGCGGTGCACGAGGCCCTCCAGGAGCGGGACGTCCCCGAGGCCCGCATCCACCTCGAGAAGTTCAACCTCGCCTAGGCCGGAGACCTGCCACCATGCGACACCTCGTGGCGAACATCGCCACCTACGCCATCGCGGCGCTGCTCATCCTCGGCTCCGCGCTCTTCGCCTGGATGCGCTCCGCGCAGCTCGTGCTCTCCGACGAGCAGTACACGCTGGCCCGCTACGAGCCCGCCCCCGCCCACGACTTCGAGTGGCGCGAGGTGGGCGAGCACTCCTACGCGAGCAACTGCCAGAACTGCCACGGCCGCGACGGGCAGGGCTGGGACCAGTACCCGGGCCTCTCGGACACCGCGCGCCTCTTCGCCGCGCCGGGCGGCCGCGAGTACCTGGTGGAGCTGCACCTCCACGGCCTGACGAGCCCTCGCTGGGGCGCGCCCATGCCGTCCATGGGGCATCTCCAGGACGTGGAGCTGGCCGCGGTGCTGAACCACGTGCTCACGCACTTCGGCAACACGCCGCCCGCCGGGACACGGCTGTACGTCCCGGAGGACATCGCCAGGCTGCGCGGTCCCAAGCGCACGCCGTGGGAGGTGAACGCGCTCAGGCCCGCCGTCCAGGCCCGCGCATCCGGGGAGGCCGCGCCGCGGGGCCCGTAACGGCTCCCGGCGGACAGACGCTCAGGCGGCACGCCGACGACGACGCCCCAGCACGCCCGTGAGCAGCAGCACACCGGACGCCGCCAGGGCCCCGGGCGCGGCCGAGCAGCCCTCCTTCGGGGGCGGCAGGATGTGCGCCTCGCAGAGCACCTCCGCGCTGATGGTGACCTGGTGCTCCACACCGCCCCTGCGCACGGTGTTCGCCTGCACGTGGAAGCGCTCCTCCCGGGTCCTGCTGCCGGTGAAGACGAAGTTCGCCGACTGCTCCGGTCGCAGCTCCACGCTGCACACGCCCTCCGGACAGGACGCCAGCGGCCAGTCGACGAGCGTCACCGCCTCTTCACAGGCATTGCGCACGTTGCTGTGTTCGCAGGAGCTGAAGGCGGTCCGGATGACGAGGCATGGAACCTCGGACACGACGCTCTGGTTCGACGTGGAGCACGGACACGGCTCCGACTCCGCCCACGCGGGGCTCGACAGGCCCAGCGACAACACCCCGGCACAGCCGAGCCAGGCCGCGATGCGGCGGGCTCGATGAAACACGTCTCCCATGGATGGCTCCTCAACCCAGTGGCGTCGGCCCCGTACGCGGCGCGCATCCTGTTCCGGACGCGGCCGGCCGCCAACGCATCGTTGCCGGGTGAGGGCTATCTCCACGCCGGACTACTTCGTCCCGAAGAGCCGGTCTCCCGCGTCGCCCAGGCCCGGGAGGATGTAGCCGTGCTCGTCCAGCCGCTCGTCGACGGCCGCGGTGTAGACGTGGACGTCCGGGTGGTGCTCGCGCAGGTTCGCCAGCCCCTCCGGGCACGCCAGCAGGCACACGAAGCGCAACGAGCCGGGCTTGCTCTTCTTCAGCCGCTGGAGCGCCGCCACCGCGGAGTTGCCCGTGGCCAGCATCGGGTCACACACCACCACGTCCCGGTCCGCCAGCTGGCCGGGCACACGGTAGTAGTACTCCACCGGCGAGAGCGTCTCCGGGTCGCGGTACAGGCCGATGTGCCCCACGCGCGCTGAGGGCACCAGTTGCAGCATCCCGTCGAGGATGCCCTGCCCCGCGCGCATGATGGCCACCAGCACCAGCTTCTTGCCGTCCAGCACCGGCGCCGTGGTGCGCGCCATGGGCGTCTGGATGTCCTCCTCGCGCACCTTGAGGTCTCGCAGCGCCTCGTAGGCGAGCAGCAGCGAGACCTCCTGGAGCAGCGCCCGGAAGGAGGCGGTGCTCGTCTCCACCCGGCGCATCTGCGTGAGCTTGTGCTTCACCAGCGGGTGGTCCACCACCGTGCAGTTCGGAAAGTCCATCGCATCCTCCTCGGGGGTCCGAAGTCGCGTTTCGTCAGAACACCGTGCCGTCACTGTCCACGCGGATGGGCGGCCCGCCGCCGGGGCGCCGCTCCGCCGCCACGCGCCGGCCCGCGGTCCACGTCCCGCCCTGGAGCACCTTGCCCAACGGCAGCTCCTCGGCGCTCAGGCCCAGCCGGCCCCGCACCAGCGCCGCCACCCGGTCCAGCAGCGCCACCGTCAGCGCGCGCCACTCGACAATCGGCTCATCACCCGGATGGAAGGACTGGGTGAAGAGGCGCGGCTCGCGCGGCGACAGCACGCCCAGGTCCACCAGCAGGCCGCCGTTGCGGTACTCGGGCAGGCCGGTGAGGCCGTCCAGCTCCGTCACCATCACGCCGGCCTCGGACAGCGGCTCCACCAGCGAATACGTCAGCCACTGGGACAACTTGTGGAAGGGAACCAGCGCCTCCAGGCTCTCCACCGGCCCCAGCGCGGGGTGCGGCCACACGTCGCCCAGGTTCACCGCGTCCACCATCACCCGGCCCGGCCAGATGGGGCCCAGCACCTCCAGCACCAGCCCGAGCAGCTCCGCGGCACGCACGCTGCGCTGCTGCGCGGTGATGATGTCCAGCAGCGCCCCCGGCCGAGGCAGCACCTTCGCCAGCCCGTGCAGCAGGTGCAGCCGGCCGTCCAGGCCGTCCACCGGATTGCCGTCCGTCACCTGCATGCCCTGCGCGAGCGACTCGCGCGTGAGCCGACCCAGCGCCTCCGCGTCCACGCGCAGCGGCCGGTCCGGGTCCGAGGAGAAGCGCCCCTCCATGAACATGCGGAAGCTGGCCACGGCCAGCCCCTCGGAGCGCACCCACGTCTTGCCGCCAGCCTCCTGGTAGCGCCAGTGCGGCCCACTGCCCGCGTCCAGCAGCACGCTCACCACCACCAAATCCAGCTTGGCGCGCGCCCGCTCCTGGAGCGTCGCGTCCTTGAGCCGCGCCTCCAGCTCCTCCAAGCGCGCCACCCCGCCCACGTCGAAGTGGCGCCAGCGGCTGTGCAGCGGCACGTCCAGCGTGGGGTAGTGCTCGCGCGTCACGTGCAGCACCGTGTCCACCACGATGGGCAGGCGCGACGGCTCGACGCGGAAGTGCTCCAGCTTGCCCGCCAGTCCCAGGTCCAGCAGTTGGTGGCACCGCTCCCGGATGGCGGAGGGCGTGCGCAGCCACGCCACCGCGGGAGAGAGGTCCGACCTCGCCAAGGCGGAATCAGACATCGAGGCCCCGCCCCTTCACCTGCGCCAGCTCCGCCGCGTCCGCCACCGGGCCCTGCGTGAAGTAGCCCGCGGCCTTCTTCGCCTCCATCTCCACCTTCGCGTCGGCGGGGATGAGCTCATCCGGGATGGGGACGCGCTCCAGGATTTCGATGCCCGAGCGCGTAATCGCGTCGTGCTTCATGTCGCTCATGGACACGAAGCGGTGGATGCGGGTGATGCCCAGCCAGTGCAGCACGTCCGGCATCAGCTCCTGGAAGCGCATGTCCTGCACGCCGGCCACGCACTCGGTGCGCTGGAAGTAGGTGGCCGCGGAGTCGCCGCCCTCCTGCCGCTTGCGCGCGTTGTAGACCAGGAACTTCGTCACCTCGCCCAGCGCCCGGCCTTCCTTGCGAAGGTAGACGATGAGCCCCGCGCCGCCCGCTTGCGCGGTGCGCACGCACTCCTCGATGCCGTGCGCCAGATAGGGCCGGCAGGTGCAGATGTCGCTGCCGAACACGTCCGAGCCATTGCACTCGTCATGCACGCGCGCCGTCAGCGGCACGTCCCGGTCCGCGAGCGTCTCGATGCCGCCGAACACATAGAGCGTCAGTCCGCCGATGGGCGGCAGGAAGACGTGCAGGTCCGGGCGGGTGATGAGCTCCGGGAACATGCCGCCCGTCTGCTCGAAGAGGCCGCGGCGCAGGGCGCTCTCCGTCATGCCGAAGCGCTTCGCGATGCCGGGCAGGTACCACACCGGGTCCACCGCGGCCTTGGTCACCTTGATGTCGCCGTTGTCGCGCAGCAGGTCGCCGTCGGGCTTCAGGCGCCCGGCCTCGATGGCGTCGCGCACCTCGGGGAAGTTGATGTGCGCCTTGGTGACGGCGATGGTCGGCCGGAAGTCGATGCCCTGCTCCGTGAAGGGCTTGAAGGCTTGGGGAGCAATCGCGCCCCACGGGTCCAGCGAGACGATGCGCTGCGGGTCGCTCCACGACGGATGCGGCCCCACCTGCGCGGCGGGCGCGGTGTTCTTCAGGTCCGCGCGGTGGTCCTGCGGCAGCATGCCCGCGGCAACGGCGAGCGCGCGGTACACGGCGTACGCGCCGGCGTGCGTGCCAATGACGTTGCGGTGGCCCGGCTCGGTGAGCGTGGCGACCACGGGGCCTCGGCGCGTCGGCTCGCCGTCTCCCCAGCGGATGGGGACGCTGGGGACATCACCATCCGGGTGCGAGGTGAGGCGGATGTGATTGGGGTTCTTTTTCTCGGCCATGGGAGCGCCCTCCTTGCGGGCGCGAGAGCAAAGTCGGGGTGCGGGGGGATGCCGGAGCTTCGGGAGGTGGCGAGCGCGTCAGCTCATCCACGAGCCGTCGGTGCGGGCGGACCACTTGCGGGTGACCTTCTTCACCTGCGTCCAGAAGTCGAGGCTGGACGGTCCGGTGATGTCACCGTGCCCGAAGCGCGAATCCCCCGTGCCGCCGAAGGAGAACGGCTCACGCGGCACCGGGACGCCCACGTTGACGCCCACCATGCCGGCGCGCACGCCCTCCACCACCGTCTGCGCCACGCCACCGTTCGTGGTGAAGATGGACGCCGCGTTGCCATAGGGCGACGCGTTCTCCACGGCCAGCGCCGCGGACAGCGTGGGCACGCGGACGATGGAGAGCACCGGGCCGAACAGCTCGCGCCGGGCCGCCTCCATCTCCGGGCGCACGCCGTCCAGCAGCGTGGGGCCCAGCCAGTTGCCTCCGGACCACGGCTCGCCCTGGGGCTTGCGGCCCCGTCCGTCCAGCAGCACGCGCGCGCCCTCGGCCTCGGCGCGGGAGATGGCCGTCTCCAGCCTGTCGAGCGAGCCCCGGTCGATGAGCGCCCCCATGCCCGGGCCCACCTCCAGCTTCGCCGCGCGGCGGACGACCTCCTGAATCAGGGACTCCACGTTGCCCACGGCGAGCAGCACGCTGGCCGCCATGCAGCGCTGCCCCGCGCAGCCGGTGAACGAGTCCACCACCGCCTGCGGCGTCAGCTCCGGGTCCGCGTCCGGAACGACGATGAGGTGATTCTTCGCGCTGCCCAGCGCCAGCACGCGCTTGCCGCGCTTGCAGCCCTCCGCGTACAGGTGGCGCGCCACGGCGGACGAGCCCACGAAGCCCACGGCCTGCACGTCCGGGTGCGCCACCAGCGCGTCCACCGCCTCCTTGCCGCCGTGCACGACGGAGAAGACGCCCGCGGGGAAGCCCGCCTCGCACATGAGCTCGCCCAGCGCGCACGCGGTGAGCGGCACCTTCTCCGACGGCTTGAGGATGAAGGCGTTGCCCAGCGTGACGGCGATGGGGAACATCCACATCGGCACCATCGCCGGGAAGTTGAACGGGGTGATGCCCGCGACGACGCCCAGGGGCTCGCGGCGGTACTCACACGACACGCCCCGGCTGACTTCCAGGTGCGCGCCCGTGTCCAGGTTCTGCAGGGACAGGGCGAAGTCGCAGACCTCCATGCCCTTGAGCAGGCCCGCGCGGGCCTCGGCCACCGTCTTGCCCGCCTCGCTGGCGGCGAGCTGGGCCAGGGCGTCCAGGTCTCGCTCCAGGCACTGACGGAAGCGGTAGAGGTGCTGCGTGCGCTCGCGGAGCGGGGTGTCCTTCCAGGAAGCCGCCGCCACCTTCGCGGCCTCCACCGCCTGGGCCACTCCGGACGCGGGCGTGAGGGGGACCCTGCCAATGACAGTGCCGGTGTAGGGGCTCCGCACATCGAGCTGCACCGCCCCTGGGGGCACCTGCCAGCTTCCTCCAACGAGGTTACGGCACGAGACAACGCTTCGCGGAAGCTGGATGAAGGACACGCACACCCCCCAGGTGTCTGGCGTGAAGAAATGGCCTGCCAGTGTAACCGGGGGAATGGACTGACATGCAACCCAGGGGTCCCCGAGGGTGCCTTTGGACACGCCCAATGGAAGACATCCGGAGGACTGGGATGTCGACTGGCGGACCGACTCCGTGAGTCATCCGCCGCGGGGATGACAGGGATTGGGCTCAGCGGGAATGCGGCGCCGCCAGCCAGCCCTGCATCCGGGCGATGGTGGCGGTGTCGTCGCCATCCGGGGCGAGGCCCAGGGCCTGGACCTCGCCATACAGGGCCAGCGCGTACTGGAAGCGGGCGGTGGCCGTGGCGGTGTCACCCTGCTCGGCGATCAGCTCGCCGTCCTCGGCGACCAGCCGGGCCAGCACCTTCACGCGCGTGGGGGCACCCAACAGTTTCGCGGTGGACGCCGGGTCCGCCATCAGGAGGGCCATGTACTCCATGCCCAGCGTGGACAGCGCCGTCTCCTGGATGAGGCGCTGCGCGTCCGCGAGCTTCTTCTCCCGGCGCGCCTTGATGATGCGGGAGAGCGCGGCGGCGAACTCCTCGATGAGGCGCTCGATGTAATCCTTGCGAAGGGACATGGCGGCGCAAAGGTAACCGGGGCAGCGCAGGCGTGCACGTGCTGGGACTGCTTCAGATAGGGTTCGGTGACTGTGCGACGCTCCCCTGCGCCCTGGCTCCTGCTGGCCGTGTCCTTGCTGGGCTGTTCGACCGTCCCGCACCCGGAGCGCCGAAGCGAGCCGGACGCGGTATCGGAGGCGTGTCGCCCGTCCGATGAGGATCCCTGCGTCTCGCTCCGATGCGATGAGGACGTGTGCGGGCTCTACTTCTGCGAGGACCTGCCCGACGAGGTGACGCCGGCGCGGTTTCCTCCCGCGAGGCCTCCCGTCGCCGCCGCGCCAGGAAGCGGGCCTCGGCGGAACTGGGGACGCGACAACAGGCGCGCCAACAGCGCGGCCCCTGTCATGGTGTTTCCGAACTGGAATGGGGTGCGCGAGCGCACGGTGCCGCCCACGCATCAGCTCCCCGCCGGCCGCTTCGAGAAGCATCACATCTTCCCGCAAGCCGAACTCCTCGCGAGGTGGTTCGAGCGCCAGGGCGTCAAGATTCACAACTACACCCTGCCGATTCCACGCGACCTCCACCGGAGGACTCACGGAGGGGCTGGCCGAGGTGGCGCCTGGAACCAAGCCTGGCGCGATTACATGCTGGCCCACCCCAGAGCCACGCCCGCGGACATCTACAAACACGCGGGGGAGCTCATCTACCGCTTCCAATTGCTGGGCGGCCCCATCCAGTCGTACTACTCGACCCAGCGATGACACGGTTCTTCTGGCTCGGCGAGGACACGTCGTCCGCGACAAATCCGGGCGGCACCATCGATGCGTGGCACAAGTGGGGCCTCCCGGGAGTGCACTGCCCCACGTGCGGCGCCACATGGAGCGACGTCGGGTACGACTACCCCTGCGTTGACCTGACGCACCTCCCCGAGCGAGCGCTGTTCGAGCGCCCCCGCCCCGAGCCCTTCTCCGAATTCGCACGCCTTCGGGAGCTGGTGCGTCCCCTCGTGCCTCCGCATGCCGTGCTCCCTCCTGGAACAGGCTTCGGTCCATTGATGGGCAAGGCCACGGGCCGCTTCGGCGCCATCGCCTGGGTCGAGCAACTGCTGCTGCTGGTCCAGCCCGATGTGTTGTCACGCCTTCAGGAGGGCGGTGTCGAGGGACTGGTGGGCTGCCGGACCGAGCTGACGTTCCGGCAGAAGGACCCGCCCGAGTTCCTGGAACTCCAACTGGAGCCACTGGGCCGACTGCACCCCGACTGCATTCCCCCGGAGACACCGCCGCCCTGTGGGATGTGTGGCCGGCATGGCTTCTCGCGCCCGGAGGCGCCCATCCTGGATGCGGCCTCGCTCCCCTCGGGGGTCGACCTGTTCCGTGTCGGCAACTTCGCGACCATGGTCATTGGCACGGAGCGGTTCGTGGAGGCCACGCGGCGCCACCATCTCGACGGCATCACCTTCCGCGAAGTGCACGCACGCAGTTAGGGGGCGTGCACGCGGGCACGCCCCCGCGGCGTCTTTATTCGCGCAGGAAGGGCTTGCCCGCCTCGGCCAGCTTCAGCAGCGGACGGAAGTCCACCTGCAGGACGCCCATGTCGGCGTCCTCGTCCTCGGGGAGCACCGCCTTGGGCGAAACAAGCTTGAGCAGCTCCTGGTACTTCTTGCTCTTGGGGCTCGGGTCCCACAGGTCGAAGAAGTGCTGGGCCTCGTTCTTCGCGACCGCCGCGCCGTGGTTGGAGAACACCGCGAGCCGGCTCCGCAGCGTGCCCGCCACGCCGAACTCACCGGCCTCGTAGTAGCCACACACCAGGTCCGCGTCGACGTCCCCCCGCACCAGAATCCACCCATCCCCATCCAGCGCACGGGCCTTCAGATTCCCTCCCACGGCCAGGCTGCCGCCCTCGCCCACGGTGATACGCCCGGCCTCGAGGTTCCCGACGACGACCAGGTTCGACTCGACGGCCAGCGTCCCCTTCACGTGAAGGTCTCCCGTGATGAGCTGTCCCTTCTTCACGCGGAGCTTCTCGACCTCCTTGGATTCGGGCGCCTCACCCGGCGCTCCCTCGAGCAACAGGGCCAACGCATAGGCCGCCACGGGGTGCGAGAGATTCTCGGCCAGCTTCGCCACCGGCTTGGCGCCCAGCGACGCCGCGTCCTCCGCCAAGGACTCCAGCACCTCCCCCGCGCCCTGCTTCTTCAGCAGCCAGTCCTTCTTCAGCGCTGGCCCGCGTGCCTCGAGCTGCGCGCCCAATTCATGGCCCTTCAGCGACATCGACATTCCCCTCTCGAAAGATGGACCCGCGTGAAACGCGACACGCCTTTCATGGCACATGTCACGCAGCGGACGTCGCCCTCTCGCGCTCCCTGCGAGCCCTTCGCGCATTCTCGAATCGGGAGAGGGCCACCAGGCCCCCCAAGCGCCGCGCAGCCGCTCCCGCGTCATTTCAGGTGGTTGTCCCCGCTCCTCCGCGCGCGCGTCGGTCATGGCCGACACCCGCCTGGTGCGTGGCCAACCATTCGGGCGGGCCGGAACATGGGCCTGATGGGCGAGCGCGGCTAGAGTCGCGTCAGGTGCACTGCCCATGAGCATGAGAGACAGCGGAAAAGGACACGCGGGCACGGGCCGCGAGGACGACGCCTACGGCACCGGCCCCGGGTCGCGGCGCGAAGACGCGCCCCCCGTGCCCCAGGTGGGGCGCTACTTCCTCCTCAAGCGCCTGGGCCAGGGCGGCATGGGCGTGGTCTACGCGGCCTACGACCCGGACCTGGACCGCAAGGTGGCCCTCAAGCTGCTCCACGCGGACAGCCGGACGGACACCGAGGAGGCCCGGGCCCGGCTGCTGCGCGAGGCGCAGGCCATGGCGCGCGTCTCGCACCCCAACGTCATCCCCATCTTCGACGTGGACGTGTGGGGTGACCGCGTCTTCCTCGCCATGGAGCTGGTGGACGGCGGCACGCTGGCCTCGTGGGTCAAGGAGGGCCAGCGCTCCTGGCGCGAAATCCTGGTGTCCTTCATCGCCGCGGGCCGAGGCCTCCAGGCCGCGCACGAAGCCGGCCTGGTGCACCGCGACTTCAAGCCCGCCAACGTGCTGGTGAGCAAGGCGGGCCGCGTCTTCGTCACCGACTTCGGCCTGGCCCGGCCCGTGGGCACGCTGCCCCAGGAGGAGCCCCTGCCCGAGGAGGCGCAGTCGCTGGTCCCCTCCGAGCGGCGCATGCTGGACACGCCGCTCACCGAGGCGGGCCTCATCATCGGCACGCCCAGCTACATGTCGCCGGAGCAGTTCCGCGGCGCGGACCTGGACCCGCGCTCGGACCAGTTCAGCTTCTGCGTGGCGCTCTACTGGGCCCTCTTCCGCCAGCGCCCCTTCGAGCCGTCGAAGATGGAGGCCTATGCCTCCTCGCTGAAGGCCCAGGGCCAGCCCGCGGTGGAGGTCACCGCGCCGCTCCAGGTGACCGCGCCGCTGGAGCGCGAGCCCGCCAAGCCGCTGCCGCCTCCCGTCGTCATCAAGGAGCCGCCGCGCGACGCCAAGGTGCCCGGCTGGGTGCGCCAGGCGATGATGCGCGGCCTGTCGCTGGACCCGGCCGCGCGCTTCGCGTCGATGACGGAGCTGCTCGGCGCCCTCTCCCAGGAGCACCGCCTGACGAAGCGCCGCCGCTGGACCGCGGGCGCCAGCGCCACGGCGGTGGGCATGGCCCTGGTGGGCGGCGTCCTCTACCAGCAGTCCCAGGTCTGCGCCGCGGCGGGCGCGCGCATGGACGCGGTGTGGAGCCCCTCGGCGAGGCAGCAGGTGGAGGCGGCGTTCCTCGCCACCGGCAAGCCCTACGCGCAGGACCTGGCCGGCAAGGTCACCCAGGTGCTGGACGGCTACGCGAGCGAGTGGAAGCGGCAGAGCACCGAGGCGTGTGAAGCCACCCACGTCCACGGCGTGCAGACGGAGGAGCTGCTGACGCGGCGGACGGTGTGCCTGGCGCGGCGGCAGAAGGACCTGGGCGCCACGGTGGCCCTGATGACCGGCGCGGACGCGGCGCTGGTCACCAAGTCGCTGGACGCCGTGCACGCCCTGCCCTCGCTGAGCGAATGCGAGGACGAGGAGTCGCTCGCCGAACAGCAGCGCCTGCCCTCGGACCCGGAGAAGCGCGCCCTCATCGGGCAGTTGGAGGAGCAGGTCGCCAGCGTGAAGGCCCTGGCGGACGCCGGCCGCTACCCGGCGGCCCTGGACGCGGCGCGCGCGCTGGAGGCGCCGGTGCTCGCCACGGGCCACCTGCCATTGATCGCGGAGCTGCGCTTCCACCTGGGCTGGCTCCACGAACAGAACGGCCAGTCCCCCGACGCCGCGAAGCTGCTCTTCCACGCCGTGCGCGACGCCGAGGCGGGGCGCGCGGACCGCTTGAAGGTCGCCATCCTCAACAAGCTCCTCTTCGTGGAAGACGGGCAGCAGCACTTCACGCAGGCCGCCGGCTGGGGTGAGCTGGCGCACGCCACGCTCCAGCGCGTGGGCGGCGAGCCGGTGCTCGAGGCCGACGTGCGGATGAACGAGGCCAACCTCGCCGTGTCGCAGGAGCGCTTCGAGGACGCGCGCGCGCTGCTGGAGCAGGCGAAGGCGCTCCAGGCCCGCGCCCTGCCCCTGGGCCACCCCAAGCGCGCGCGGACCACCTTCCTGCTCGGCGGCGTCATGCTGGACCTGGGGAAGACCGAGAAGGCCGTGGAGCTGCTGGACGAGGCCCTGGCGCTGACCGAGGCCGCCGTGGGCCCCTGGCACCCGGACATGGCCCAGCGCCACGGCATGCTGTCGCTGACGCTGCGCGAGCTGAAGCAGGACGCCAAGGCCCTGGAGCACGCCCAGGCGGCGGCCCGCATCCGCAAGGCGGCGCTGGGCGAGAAGAGCATCCCCTACGCGGAGGCCCTGGACGAGGTGGGCATGTGCCTCCACGGGCTGAAGCGCTACGACGAGGCGCTCAAGGCGTACGAGGAGGCGCTCGCCATCAAGCGCGAGACGCTGAGCGCGGACGACGAGCGGCTCCAGTACTCCTATGACGGCGTGGGGCAGGCCCTGCTGGGGCTGGGCAAGGCCCAGGAGTCGGTGGCGCCGCTGCGGCAGGCCGTCGCCTTCGCCTCGGCCCCGCCGGACGTGCTGGCGGAGTCGGGCTTCGCCCTGGCCCAGGCCCTGTGGCAGACCCAGCAGCCTCCGGAGGCCCGCGGACAGGCGGTCCAGGCCCGGGCGCGCTTCAGCGAGGCGGGCCTGGAGGAGCGCGTGGCGGACGTGGACGCGTGGCTCGCCACCCTCCCGCCCGAACCGGCCACCCCGCCTGCCCGCCCAGCGGCGCGCAAGGCCCCGCGGTGACGTCTCCGTGGACCCAACGGGTGGCGGGGCGCGCCGGGCATGTTAGCGTCCCTCCCCCGTGGCCCCGCCGACTGAAGAGGAACCGCAGCTGGACCCGACGCTGACGCTGAGCCGCGCGCGGCAAGGCCGGGTCCGGTTGAAGCTCATGGTGCTGTCAGGCCCGGAGTCCGGCCAGAGCCATGCGCTCACCAAGTCCGAGTACGTGCTGGGCAAGGCGCCCACGTGCGACATCGTCCTCACCGACAAGACGATTTCCCGCGAGCACCTCAAGCTGACCGTCCACGACGAGCACGTGGTGGCCACGGACCTGGGCTCGCGCAACGGCTCGTCCTGTGACGGGCGGCGCTTCACGGAGCTGGAGCTGCACCCCGGCACCGTCATCACCCTGGGCACCACCGAGCTGAAGCTGGTGCCGGAGGAGACGGCGAAGCGCACGCTGCTGCTCTCCAACCGCGACCGCTTCGGCGCGCTGGTGGGCGGCAGCCGCCGCATGCGGGAGGTGTTCACCCTGCTGGAGCGCCTGTCCCCGGGCGGCGCGGACGTGCTCATCCAGGGCGAGACGGGCACCGGCAAGGACCTGTGCGCGGAGGCCATCCACAACGCCAGCCGCCGCGCCAACGGGCCCTTCGTCATCGTGGACCTGGCGGGCGTGGCCCCCTCGCTCATCGAGTCCGAGCTCTTCGGACACGTGAAGGGCGCCTTCACCAACGCCCAGAGCGACCGCGCCGGCGCCTTCGAGCGCGCCAACAACGGCACCGTCTTCCTGGACGAGGTGGGCGAGCTGCCGCTGGAGCTCCAGCCCCGCCTGCTGCGCGTGCTGGAGCGCCGCCAGGTGAAGCGCGTGGGCGCCAACGACTACATCACCGTCAACATGCGCGTGGTGACGGCCACCCACCGGGACCTGGAAGACGCCGTGAAGCAGGGGAAGTTCCGCCGCGACCTCTTCCACCGGCTCGCCGTGCTCCGCGTCACCATGCCCTCGCTGCGCGAGCGCCCCGAGGACATCCCCCTGCTCATCGACAACATGCTCGAGCAGACGGGCCGCCCGCCCAGCGCCCTGTCGGACCAGACGCGCGCGCTGCTCGCCCAGTACCCCTGGCCCGGCAACGTGCGCGAGCTGCGCAACGTGGTGGAGCAGGTGGTCAACCTGGGCGAGGAGGCCCTGCCAGAGCTGGAGTCCTCCGACAACGAGCGCGGCCCCAGCGCCGCCGACCTGGACCTGCCCTTCAAGGAGGCCAAGGAGCGGCTCGTGGAGGGCTTCGAACGGGACTACCTCCGCAACCTCCTGGAGCGTTGCGAGGGGAACATCTCCCGCGCCTCCCGCGAGGCCGACATCGACCGCGTCTATCTCCGCAAGCTCTTGAAAAAGCACGGAATTGAACCCACCGGCGGCCTTTAAAAAGCGCCGGAAACAACTTTCTCCAGAGTTCGGAGATAACCTCGGATTGGAGCCATCCGGGCTCCGCCCAGCCCCCAGGGAAGACCGCCATGCGAGTGAACCTCTTCCAGTCCATCGCGCGGCTCGCGGAGACCCGTCCGCAGCAGCCCGTCGAGCCCGCGAAGCCCGCCCAGGCCCAGGCCCCCCAGCAGCCGCAGCCGGCCGTTCCGGAGGTCGTGGCGCAGTACTTCACCGACAGCTTCGAGCCGGCGGCGGGCGACTCCGACGTCGTCAAGCAGACCAAGGACGCCAACTGCGGCGCCGCGGTGGCCACCATGCTGTCGCCCACCGCGGGCAAGGACGCGGTGTCGGCCTCGCAGAAGATGGATTCGCTGGAGTCGCGCTTCACCGACGGCGGCGGAACCACGCCGGCGGAGCTCGCGAAGATGCTCGCGCACGAGAACCTGGAAGTGAAGAAGGGCACCTCGAACTTCGACATGCCGTCGGTGGACGAGGCGCTCTCCCGCGGCCAGCAGGTCGTCGTCCAGTTGGACACGAACCGGCTCGCCACGGGCCAGGACACCAAGGTGGCCGGGGGTTCGCACTGGGTCGTCGTCGACGGCAAGGACGACCAGGGCAACTACCAGGTGAAGGACACCAACAACGGCTCGAAGTACTCCGTGTCCGGCCAGCAGATCGCCGACGCCGTGGGCTCCGCGTGGGAGCTGCACAAGGGTGGCGGCATGCTCGTCGTGGGCACCCCGCAGGTCGCCATGGACGAGAGCACGCTGGTGGAGAAGGCCAACCTGCACACCAGCGTGCTGGGTGACACGGACGGCGGCGGCTCCCGGGCGCGCACCAGCTTCGGCCGCGAGTCTTCATAAACAGACCGCCGCTCCGACGGCCTCCGCGGGCGCGTGGCATCCGCCACCCCGCGATGAGGCCCACAGCACGGACCCGCATCGAAGGACGGCCTTCGGTGCGGGTTTCTTCTTTGGCGAAAACGACGAGGCCGGCCGGGCCGTGAGAGGGGTCCCCTCACGCACCCGCCGGCCTCGCGACTGGCGTCACACCCTGACGGACCTCAGGCGGGCAGCGAGCCCTGGCCCGAGGACAGCGTCTCCATGAACTGCGACACCTTCTTCACGTAGTTGGCGTCACCCGTGCCCGCGGGGATGGCGTGCGGGTTGCTCTTGTCCACGCCGTTCGGGCCGGAGTTGTACGCGCGCAGGGCCAGGTCGATGCTGCCGAACTGCTCCTTCATGTCCTTCATGTAGTAGGCGCCCGCGAGGATGTTCGTGGCGGGGTCGGACAGGTCCTTCCCCTGCAGGTCCGGGTACTTGGCCTGGAGCTCCTTGAAGGTGTTCGGGTTCACCTGCATCAGGCCGGTGTCCGTCAGGCCGTTGCCGCCGTTGGTGGACGTGGCGGACACGTCACCGCGCGACTCCGCCCAGACCTGCGCGGCGATCATCTCCGCGGGCACGCCGGCCTTGGCCGCCGCGGACTCGATGAGCGGGCGCAGCTTCTCCAGCGCGGGAGGCAGGTTCCCGCCCAGGCCCTTTCCGCCGCTCGCGCCCGAGGTGGAGGTGGGGGAAGGCGCGGACACCGCGCCACCCACGCCCGGACCGGCCGAGGTCCCGCCCACGTCCGGCGCGGACACCGGGCCACCCGCGCCCGAGGCGTCTGCCGCCGACGGTGCCGCGGCGCCACCACCCGCCCCCTGCGCGCCCTGGGGGCCACCCGCCGGAGCGCCCTGCGTGAGGCCCTCCACCGGATCATTCATGAACGGAGACGGGCCCTGCTGGGCGCCGGGGTTCAGCTCCACGGGAGGACGGCCACCGCCGCAGGCCGACGCGGAGGAGAAGGAGCTGTCCTCGAAGCCCTTGAAGGGCGAGGCGCCCGTGCCGCACTGCGCGCCGGAGACCCCCTGCGCGCCCGTGCCACACTGCGCGCCCTGCGCGCCCGCCGCGCCACCCCCCTGGATGGACTGCTGGAGCTGGACCAGGGTGTTGATGAGCTGCATGGCCCCCTCAATCAGGTTGCCCAGGGCCTGCTGCTTGCCGCCGCCCACGTCGAAGCCGTCCTGCTGCATCCCGAGCCGGCCCAGCGAGGGCTTCTGGCCCGTGGCACCCGACGGGCCCGTCAGCGCCGAGGAAGGACGGGAGACGGAGACATCCTGGGCCGGGGAGCGGATGGCGGAGGTGGCGGAGCCGCTGAGGGGAGAGAGGCGCATGGCGGAGGTCCTTCGGGATTGAGTGGAGGGCTTCGGTAGGCGACGGACGCACCAGTAGCAGCAGGTGTGCCAACGGCCCGGCGGGCCCCAGCGCCACTCAACTCGTTGATTTTACTGAAGGTGCTCCGTGCCCCAACCCGCGCGGCCCCCACGTCCCCTGGTGACCCTCGTCATGGGGTGGTGCTCGCAGTCACCAGCGCCCGAGCGGCAGGTGACCAGGGCCGGGGCGGCTCGCGCATCTCCTTGGGAGGCCCCGCTGACTTCAACGGGCTCGGGGGCGGCTCGCGCGACATATGCGGGGCCGGAGAGCACCGCTCAAGCGGGGACCGGACGGCTCGCGCCGCACAAGGGGTGCGGGCGCGGTAACGTAGCGGCCTCCACGACGCAGAGGGGACGCGGGACCATGAGCCAGACCGAAGGCAGTGCAGCGAACGCGCGCGTACGTTGGTTGGTGGCGGGAGCCACCTCCGCGGCGCCCACGGGGCGGCGCTTCGCGCTCAACGTCCACACCTTCAACGAGGAGCTGGTGCGCGCCGCCGCCGGCCTCCGCGTCACCGTCCCCGACCGGCTCGGGGCCAGCGACACGCGCACCGTGGAGCTGTCCATCGACAAGCTGCGCGACTTCAGCCTCGCGGGCGTCATCACCCACGTCCCCGTGCTGCGCGAGCTGCATCACCTGTATGAGGCGCTGTCCGGCACGGACCCGCTGGGCACCCTGACGCCCGAGGAGGCCGCCACGCGCGTGGCCACCATCACCGGCCCGGGCCGCCTGCCGGACGCCGTGGCGGAGGCCCTGCGCGCCGCCAGCGCTCCGCCCCCGGCCCCCGCGCCCGCCGCGCCCGCCGAATCCGGCGATGACCTGGTGGAGGCGCTCCTCAATCGCGCCGAGGCCGGCTCCCCCGCCGCCGCGTCCCGGGCCGTGGACGCCTTCCTGCGCGCCATCAACCCGCGCGTGCCCGCCGCGCCCGCGCCCACCGCCTCCCCCGCCGCCGTGTCACGCCAGACGGCGCGCGGCCTGGTGGAGGAAGCCCTCCTGCTCACCGCGAAGGACGTGCTCGCCGCCGAGCCCGTGGCGCGGCTGGAGTCCGCGTGGCGGGGCCTCAAGTGGCTGCTGGACCAGGCGCCCGCGTCCTCCGGCATCGCGGTGGAGGTGCTGGACGTGGCGGGCCCCGCCCTGCTGGACGCCGTGCAAGGCGCCCTCGCCGCCGAGCCCTTCGAGCGCCCCGACGCCCTCTTCATCCTGGACGCCACCGACGACACGGCGCTCCTGGCCCGGCTCGCGGCGCTGGGTGAGCGCGCGCAGCTCCCGGTGGTGGCGGCGGTGCCCGCGTCGCTGCTCGGCGTGGCGCCGGCGGAGCTGGCCCTGGCGCTGGAGGAGGAGCGCGAAAACGTCCCCGAGGCGTGGACGGAGCTGCGCCAGGACGAGGGCTCGCGCTGGCTGTGCGCCGTCATCAACCGCGTGGCGGTGGCCAGCGAGGGGCGCGGCGTGGCCCGGCGCGTGAGCTTCACCAGCCCCGCGCTCGCGGTGGCGGCGATGCTCGCGGCCAGCTTCCGGGACACCAGCGCCTTCGCGCGCATCATGGGCCAGACGGGCGGCCTGCGCGCCCCCGCCACCTGGGAGCTGCAGGGCGGGCTGTCCGTCCCCACCGAGCACTTCCTCCCCATCCGGGCGCAGGCGCGGCTGGAGGCGCGCGGCATCCTGGGCCTGGGCAGCGGGCGCAACGCGGACGCGGTGCTGCTGGCCGCCGCGCCCACGGTGTTCGGCGGCGGCTACGCGGTGCCGCTGCCCGCGCAGCTCCTCACCGGGCGCATCGTCCGCTTCGCCACCTGGGTGAGAGACCAGCTCCCCGCGAGCGCCGCGGGTGACGACGTGAACGCCATCTTCTCGCAGGCCGCGGAGGTGTTCCTCTTCCAGGGCGCCACGGAGAACGGCCAGCTTCGCGGCGAGCTGGTGGCCACGGACAGCGGCGGGCGCGGCGTGCACGTCACCGCCACCGTCCGGCCGGAGCACGCGGGCACGCGCTTCCAGCTCGCCTTCACCCTGCCCCTGCGCGCCTGAGTCAGTCCTTCTTGAAGCGCAGCACGTAGGCCTCCAGGAACACGGTGGGCAGGTCCATGTCGCCCGCCGGTTCGCGTTCGTAGCCGCGCCGCATGTACATGCGCGCCACGCCCATTGCGCCCCGGCGGACGTGGAGGCACACGGCGTCCACGCCCCATTCGCGGGCCAGGGCCTCGGCGGCGTCCAGCAGCGGCCGGCCCAGGCCGGTGCCGTGGTGGCTCACCGCGGTGGCCAGGCCGCGCAGGTCGGCGGCGTTGGGCAGCCACGCCTCCGTACCCGGAGCGCCGGGCTTGAAGAGGGCGACGGTGCCCACCACCTGCCCGTCCACCTCCGCCACCAGCACCGTGGCCACCTTGCGCCGGGACGCGACGTCCCGCAGCTCCCGCTTGCGCTCCTCGCCATAGACAACTTCCGGGAGCTTCTTCGCGTACTGGGTGAGGAAGGCCTCCACCAACAGCTCCCCCACCACCGCGTCATCCTCGGGCTGGGCCTCGCGTACGAGGGCCCGCTCCACCACCTGCCGGGTCTCCATGGCCCGGGACTCTACGACTTCACCACGCGCCCAGGGTGCCCACCAGGTTGCCCGTCTTCGCGTCGAACACGTCCAACCACACCCAGTGGGGCACATACACGCGCCCGCCGTGCTGCTTGATCTCCGACGTCCGCGAGCCACTCGCGCTGTTCGGCACGGGGACGTCCCAACCCACACTCCCCGTTCGCAGGTCCCTGCGCACGAGCTGCTCGCCCCCCTGCTTCAACCCGTAGACCAGGAAGAGCGCGTCCTCGGAGAAAGAGACGGTGTCCACCACGGACTCCTTCACGTTCTTGGGGTCCATGTCGCCGACGCCGTCGACCCACAGCGGGGCCTTCGCGCCCGGCTCGAACACCGCCGCCATGGGCATCCGGCTGCCAGGGTTCCGCTCCCCCGTGACGACCTCCAGGCCCTGCCACTTGTAGACATTCTCCGCGCGGAAGCCGGGAACGGCGGGGAGGTGGCGCGCGCTGACGCAAGGAACGGGGCTCTTCCGGGCCACCGTGATGTAGCAGTCCTCGCGCATGTTCCACTTGCGCACCACGCACGAGGGCGGAGGCTGGATGGCGGGCCTGGCGGCCGTCGTCGCCGTGTTGAGCAGGAGGTGACGCTCATCCGAGACCTCGACCCAGACGGACTCGGTGTCGCCTTCGGGGACGCAGAGCCGCTTCGGCTTGTCGGAGAGCGCCACCTTCCCGAGCGGCTTGCCCGTCGCCGGTTCGAGGAGCATCACCGCGTCGGGCGTACTCATCACCACGCGCCCTCCCTGATGCGCGAAGAGGACCGTGCTGTGCAGCTCCGAGAGCTCACCCTCGAGGCCCACCTCCCAGAGCAGCTCGAGCGACTTCCCGTCGAACGCGGCGGCCTTCGTCCGGATGTCCGTCCCACCGGTGTTGGGCACGTGCCGGCGGATGCGTCCGACGATGTCGTCCGTCCCGTCCCCATTGAGGTCCACCACCATGGGAAGGCCCGAGGAGTCCCACTGGAACTTCGACTTCTGCGCCACCACCGCTGGCGGCGGCGCCACGACGACGGGAGACGGCACCGGTCCGGGCGTGGTGGGGAGGGGCCCGGGGATGGGCCCCTCGTCGGGGCCGAAGGACAGGAAGACCGCGGCGCCCGCGATGAAGAGCGAGACGCCGATTCCCGCCACCAGGAACGCCACGTTTTGATTCGAGCCCGTCACGGCGGGCTCGTAATGGGGAAGCGGCGCCTTCTCGCCCTGCGTGTCGATGGAGGCGTCGCAGTAGCCGCAGGTGTAGAGCACTTGCCCGCTGACAAGCGTGATGGGGGCGTTGCAGCGGGGACACCGGGGCGACATGGGACGAGGACGAGCCATGACCGGCTCCTTAGCATCCCCAGCCCATGCGCTCCGAGTGGGGAACTCCGACTCAGAGGAAACTGCCGATGAACCCCGGCAGCTGCTCGCCCAGCTTCTCCAAGAGGCCCCGCCGCTTCCACCCGCTCCAGTGAATCTCCCGGGAGTGGCGCAGGTCCTTCTCGAAGGACGCGGCGAGCTGCGCCGCCAGCGTCGCGTCCTCCACCACCACCGAGCACTCCTCCAACGTCGTCAGCGCCAGCGGGTCCAGGTTGGTGGAGCCCACGACGGACAGGGAGTCATCCACGAGCATCGTCTTGGAGTGCATCATGGACAGCTCGTACTCCCAGATGCGCACGCCGCCTTCCAGCAGGCGCGCATAGGACGCCCGCTGCGCCGCGTGCACGGGCCCGACGTCGTGGTGCCGCCCGGGCACCAGCACCCGCACGTCCACGCCCTGCTTCACCTTCTCCAGCAACATGTCGCTGATGGCGTCGGAGGGAATGAAATACGAGTTGGCGATCCACAGCCGCTTCGTCGCCGCCGCGATGGTGAGCAGCGTCATCCGCCGCGCGTCCGACACGAAGCGGTTGTCCGTGCTGGCCACGAAGCCCGCGCGCGCGTCCCCCGCGTAGCGCGGCTCCGGAAAGTCGGTGGCGGGGAGGAAGTCACCGCCCGACTCCTGCCAGTTCTGCGCGAAGGCGACCTGCATGTCCCGCACGGCCGGGCCCGCCACGCGGATGTTCATGTCGCGCCAGTATTCATCGCTCTGGGCGTTCCCCATCCAGCTCTTCCAGATGCCCCAGCCGCCGGTGATGCCTACCTCCCCATCCCGCACCACCAGCTTCCGGTGATTCCGCGCCCGGAGGCGCGTGGCCTCCAGGGCCGCGAAGTCGCCCTGGATGGGGCGGAAGTAGCGCGCGTCACAGCCGCTGGCCGTCAGCGCGGGGATGACCGCCTCGAAGTTGACGCTGCCCAGGGGGTCCACCAGCACGCGGCACGCCACGCCGGGCCGCCGCGCCGCCAGCGCCCGCACCAGCCGGTCCGACGGCTCTCCGGGCCGCCAGATGTAGCTGGTCAGGTGGATGCTGGAGTGCGCGGCGCGAATCTCCTCCTCGATGGCGTCGAAGATGTAGCCGTTCTCCACCAACTCCACGCTGTGGCCCGGCACCAGCGCCACGCCCAGGGATTGGAAGAACGCGAGTGAGCGCGCCTCCGGGCTGCTCCCCGGCAGGTCGCGCAGCCGCAGGTCATGACGGTGATTGGGAGCGAAACACCCAGCGGCGAGGAACACCACGGGCAGGAGCCAGGCGAGCTTCACCGCCGGAAGCTAAGCGCCCGGCGCCGTGTGCGCACCTGCCGGTGTCTCACGGACGACACCCCACCGCACCCCTGGGTGAAAGCCCCGCGCGGAGGCTGGATGCACGCGGCGCGCATGCCCACCTTCCGCCGCGTGTCCTCCATCCGAAGAAGCCCCTTCGCCGCGTGCGCGCTGCTGGGCTCCCTGCTGAGCCTTGGCGCCCACGCGGCCAGTGCGGACGCGCCCCTCCGGGAGACCGCCCCCGCCGGGCGGTACTTCGACCCCACGGGGGACGCGCCCCCGCTCGCGGCCGTCCCCACCTATGTCGAACCCGAGGACGTGCCGCTGCCCACCGGCGCCGCCGTGACCCACGGCGCGTTCGCGGTGCTGCCCGTGGCCGGCATCTGGGGCGCCAGCCGCGTGGGCGGAGACACCCGCGTGGCCGCCACGGCCTCCCAGGCGGCGGCGGGGATGCTCCTGGGCGCCATGCCCTCGCGGCTCCTCTTCTTCCGCCCCGCGGCGCCCAGCCCCGAGCGCTGGATGGAGCTGGAGACCGTGGCCTTCGGCGGAGGCCTGGTGCTGACGCCGCCCCTGGCCGCGCTGGGCACGTGGGGCCTGGGCGAGCTCGCCTTCGGTCGCAGCCAGCACCCTGGCCGCGCCTACGTGGGCGCGCTCGCGGGCGCCGCGGCGGGCACGCTGCTGGCGGTCATCACGCACGAGGTGCTGGTGAAGCTGTCCAAGCCCAGCGCCCGCGGAAGCACCGCTCGCAAGCTCATCGGCCTGGGCTTCATCGGCGCGGGCGCCACGCTGGGCTACCAATGGGCAGGCGGCGGACCGCGCCCGGACGCACACACGCGATAGTTCCACCCATTCTGTTTCACACACGCGCCGTGTCCGGGCAAACCCTCTCAAAACACACACGCCGAGCGTGTGACACGCGGCGCATTGTCATTGTCAGACCCCGACCCCACACTGCGCCTCGCAGCATGGACACCGCCACTGGAGAGACCGCAATGACTGCTCGCAAGCACCTCCGAATCGCCGTCGTCCTCACCGCCGCCGCCGCCGTGCTGGGCATGGGAGTTGTCATGACGCCCGCCACGGCCGCCGCCGAGGATTGCCAGCCGCCCTGCTGGAAGCACCCCATCACGGGTGAGCTGATTTGCGGCACCCCGTGTCCGTAAGCCACGCGGGCTGAAACACCTGGGGCCTCGTCCGCGCCGCGCGGCCGAGGCCCCTTTCATTTCCAGACGCCGAAGCCCGGGCTCAGTCGGTGCGCATCGCCTCCACCGGGTCCAGCTTCGCGGCGCGCGCGGCCGGGTAGATGCCGAACACCAGGCCCACGCCGCTGCTCATTCCCAGGGACAGCAGCACGGCCCAGGCGGGCACCTCGGCGGGCAGGCCCACCATCCACCGCGCCAGGTGCGCCAGGCCCACGCCCAGGCCCACCCCCAGCAGGCCGCCCACCAGGGACAGCACCACCGCCTCCACGGCGAACTGCGCCAGGATGCGCCGCCGCTTCGCGCCCAGCGCCTTGCGCACGCCAATCTCCCGCGTCCGCTCCGTCACGGCCACCAGCATGATGTTGAGGATGCCGATGCCGCCCACCAGCAGCGACAGCATGCACACGCCGAAGCTGGCCGCGGAAATCACCTTGGTGAGGTTGTTGAACATCTCCGTGGCGCTCTCGTTGGAGAACACGAAGAAGTCATCCTCCTCCAGGGGCTTCAGGTTGTGGCGCCGCCGCATCAGCAGCGTCACCTCGTCCTGCGCCCGCTGGAGAATCTCCGAGGAGCGGGCCTGGATGCTCACCCGGTAGTCCCGGACGCCGAACAGGGGCTGGAAGGCCGACAGCGGCATCATCACCTGGTTGTCCTGGCTGCCGCCGCCCATGAAGCCGCCGCGCTTCTTCAGGGTGCCAATCACCACGAAGGTGCGGTTCTTCACGCGCAGCTCCCGCCCCAGCGGGTTCATCGCCGGGAACAGCGTGTCCGCCAGGTCCTGGCCAATCACCGCCACGCGCCGGCCATCCAGGTACTCCGCGTCGGTGAAGGGCCGCCCCTGCTCCACCGCCACCGAGTTCGTCTGGAAGTACTCCGGCGTGCCCGCCCACACGTTCACGTTGGCGCGCGACTCACGCTCCCGCGTGCTGACCTTCTGCCCGCCCCGCGAGTCCTCCGCCGCCGCGCGCAGCACGGACGGCTGCTGCCGGATGGCCATCAGGTCCCCTTCGTTCAACCGGGGCCGCCGCGCCAGCTCCGCCAGGGAGAGGTTGCTGCCGAAGGGCAGCCGCTGCACCTGGAAGCAGTCCGAGCCCAGCTCGGACATGCTCTCGTTCACGTGGATGCGAAGCCCCTCGATGAGCCCCATCATCGCCACCACCGTGGTGGCGCCGATGACGATGCCCAGGAGCGTCAGGAAGGAGCGCAGCAGGTTGGAACTCAGGGTTCCGAACGCCAGCCGCAGGGTGTCCCACAATGCCATCATCGCCGCCGTCTCCCGTCACTCGTGGCGGAGCGCTTCCACTGGGTCCAGGTTCGCCGCCCGCGCCGCCGGCCAGATGCCGAACAGCAGTCCCACCGCCGCCGCGAACCCCACGCCTGACGCCACCGTCAGGGGCTCCACCGCCGCCGCCAGGGGCGTAATCAATGACACGATGCGCGCCAGGCCCAGGCCCACGATGGTGCCCATGGTCCCGCCCAGCGCGGACACGCACGAGGCCTCCATCAGGAACTGGAGGATGATGGTGCGCTTGCGCGCGCCCAGCGCCCGCCGCACGCCAATCTCCCGCGTCCGCTCGCGCACCGACACCAGCATGATGTTCATGATGCCGATGCCGCCCACCAGCAGCGTGATGAGGCCCACGCCCACCGCCACGGCGTAGAGCGCGCCCGTGAGCTGCGAGTACATGTTGGCCAGCTGGTCCGGCCGGTTGATGGCGAAGTCGTCCGGCATCCCGGCGGGCGTGTTCCGCTGCTGCCGCAGCACCGCGGTGAGCCGGTCCACCACCTGCGGCGCGTGCTCCGGCGAGGTGACGGCCACCGCGATGTTGGGCGAGCGCTTCTTGCCGAACGTGGCCAGGAAGGTGCGGAAGGGAATCATCACCACCAGGTCCTGATTCTCACCCAGGATGGTGCCCTTGGGCTCCAGCGTCCCCACCACGCGGAAGGGCTTGCCCTCCAGGAGGATGCGCTGCCCCACCGGGTTCAGCCCCGGGAAGAGCGTGCGCGTCAGCTCCGCGCCGATGACGACCACCGGCGCGCGGTTGTCCACGTCCGCGTCCGTGAGGAAGCGGCCCCGCTCCAACGAGAAGGACGACACGGTGGCGTAGTCCGGCGTGGTGCCCACCACCACCACCGAGCCGACCTTCCGGTCCAGGAAGCGGCCCTCCACGCGCTGGAAGAAGAGCGGCGCGGCGGCCAGCACGTGCTCGGACGCCTTGAGGATGGGCGGCACCAGGTCCGCGGTCAGGTCCTTGCGGTTGCGGTAGGTCCACCAGTCGCCGTTGAGCGTCCAGGGGAACTTGGAAATCTGGAGCGTGTTGGCGCCGATGTTCGCGAGCTGGTCCTCGAAGGACCGGTTGATGCCCTGGATGATGCCGACGATGGCCAGCAGCGTGCACACGCCCACGCCAATGCCCACCGTCGTCAGGACGGTCCTCAGACGGTTGGAACGGAGCGAGAACAGCGCGATGCGCGCCCCCTCCCACACATCGACCCGGATGCTCACGTAAGGACCTCTCCGCCGCTTTGGCACGTCTCGCCCGGGCGCACCTGTCCCACGGCACTCTCGGATACGCGCCCCGGAACGGGTGATTGCACGCGACATTCCCTCGGTGCAATTCCCGTGTGGTGAAATCCTGGAATCGCCTCGGAGCGCGGGCCGCCTGGGCCTGACGGTGTAGGTCCCCCACCTCGGGCCGCGCCGGGCGGCCACACGGGCGGCCGCCGGCTGTCACCTGCTTTTCCACGGGAACGCCGCGCCAGGCAGACGGCCCGGCGTCCCAGGATGGGAACTACGGGAGGACCGTCACCGAGTCCCCCTGGATGCGCACGTTGAGCAGGGCCTCGTTGGGGTGCACGTCCGCCTCCTCGATGATGTCCTGTTCGTCCACGCCCACGCGCAGCGAGTACGTCCCATCCGCCAGGCCGGTGATGTCAATCCACTGGCAGGGGATGTCCGCCACGTAGATGTCCGTCCAACCCGCGGAGATGCTCATCCGGTCCGCGGGGAAGAAGACGGGCGCGGCGTCGTCGCATTGGCGGTGGTAGTCGACCAGGTAGAAGCCCTGCTTGCGGCCCTCGACCACCTCGTTGCCCTGCGCGTCCCGCAGCGCGTACTGGGCGAAGTTCGTCAGGTGCTCGTGCCCATGGCACTCATCCCAGACGTAGAGGTCCGGGCGCACGTCCGAGAGCGGCACCGAGGCCGCCGCCGAACCGAAGTTCTGGATGGACGTGCTGAAGCGCAGCAGGCGCCGCTCGCCGGGCCCCGCCACGCAGCCCTCCAGCATCTCGCAGGAGTCCGCGGCGAAGGTGCGGCGCTCCACGTACAGCGAACGGGCGAGCACGTCCGCGTCCACGGCGAGGTCCGGCAGGCCCTGCTCCGGGTCCAGCGTCAGGCCACACCCGGCCACGGGCGGCAGGCTCGGGGGGGACGCGGGCGACGCGGGCACCTTCCCCCCGCCCAGGATGACCACGCGGCCCGCGGGCCCGTCGACGAGCCCCACGGGCGGCGCCACGCCCGCGACGAGGTCCGCGTACCCGTCCCCATTCAAATCCCCGGGCGCGAGCACCGTGAAGCGGTTGAACCCCTCGTAGTTCGGCGGCAGGCGCTCCGCGCGCGGCCAGGCCCACACGGGGCGCAGGTCCGCGGAGACGCCCTGCTCGGGCGAATAGAGATAGAGCCGCCCATCCGCGCTCACCACGAAGTCATGGCCCCATCCATCGCCATCCATGTCACGCACGGGGACGATGGTGGACCCGAAGCCCGCGAAGACGGGGTCCCCCATGGCGGACCAGATGGGCGTCTCGGCGTAGCCGCCCGCCTCGGACAGGTGGAGGCGCACCGTGCCGCCGCCCGGCCCCGTGAAGCGCTCGGGGACGCCGTCACCGTTCATGTCCGGGACGAGGCTGAGCGACAGGGTGTTCACGTCCCAGAGGGGCTGTGTCGTGAGCGCCCCGTCACACGGCTCCGTCGAGTCCGCCTTGCAGCCACGAACCAGGGTGAGGGCGTCCGCGATGACGCTGCCTCGCAGCAGCAGCAAATCTTGCGCGCCATCCCCGTCGTAGTCGCCCGCGCGCCGCACGGCCGTGGCGTAGAGCGGCTGCGAGCGCTCCGCCAAGGTGAAGGGCCCACCGGGCGCGCCGGGCGTGGCCAGGAAGACGGACACCTGGGTCCCGCGCACGCTGACCACGTCATCCAGGCCATCGCCGTTCACGTCCGCGAACACGGCGTTGTTGTAGATGCCGCCGCCGGGCACCACGAACGCGGGCGCCGAGAAGACGGCGCTCAGGTCCGCCTGTCCCTTGAAGACGAGCGCCCCGTACTGGCCGGAGACCAGCACGTCCGCGTAGCCGTCCCCATCCACGTTCCCCGTGAAGACCACCATCCGGTTGCCGCTGGTCCGTGAGTTCGTGTTGTGCCAGTCCATCACCGTCGTCACGGCCTGCGTGGAGAAGTACGGCGCCTCGCCCGCGAAGAGGGACACCCGCCCGGGGTCCCGGGTGGTGGCGAGGCACGGCGGCGCGGCGACGACCAGGTCCCGCTGGCCGTCACCATTCACGTCGCCCAGCGCGATGGCGCGTCCGAAGCAGCCCTGGGTGTAGGCCGGGTCGTGTCGCACTTCCCACAGCGGCTCCTCGGAGAGGAACGGACCGACGTCTCCGGAGCCCGCGTCGGGAGCGCCGCCGTCGGGCGCTCCGGCATCCCCCGAACCGGCATCCATCGAGCCCGCATCCGGTGGACCCGGGTCATCCGGGTCGTCACATGCGCAAAGTGAAACAGCCAGCAACGCGGTCAGGGTCAGGGCACGAATCCGATGCATGGGGTGTTGTCCGGGGAACGCGTCGCGTCCGGCCTCTCGCGACGTCTGGGATTGGACGCACCCCAGCGTAGACTGTCTCCTTCACCGGACGTGAAGACCTTGCTGGAGGAAGACCCACTTCCCGCCCTGCACCGGGGATGGACGCAATCTTGCGGTTCCACGGGAATCCTGGAGGACTCCACCCGCCGCCGCGGGTGGTCGTCTGGTAGGAGCATCCCCACCTTTTCCCTGGCGCCCGTGTCCCGGGTGGCCCCACCGCGACACATGGCCCCGCCCGCCGCCCACGCCTCCGCCGATGCCTCGCCCGCCGCCCTGCCCGCGTTCACGCGCTCGCAGAAGGTCTTCACGATGCTGGGCGCGGTGCTGGGGCTGCTGCTGGCCGCGCTGGACCAGACGATTGTCGCCACCGCGGGGCCGGCCATCCAGGCGGACCTGCACATCCCCGCCTCGCTCTATCCGTGGCTCACGACGTCGTACTTCGTGGCGTCGACGCTGATGGTGCCCGTGTGGGGGAAGCTGTCGGACCTGCTCGGCCGGCGCGCGGTGTTGGCGGCGGGCATCCTGGTGTTCCTCACGGGCAGCTTCCTGTGCGGCGCGGCCCGCTCCACGGTGGCGCTCATCCTCTTTCGCGCCGTGCAGGGCCTGGGCAGCGCGGCCCTGTTCACCGCCGCGCTGGCGGTGGTGGCGGACCTCTTCGAGCCCCGGGAGCGCGGCAAGTACCAGGGCCTCTTCGGCGCCATGTTCGGCCTGTCCAGCGTCGTGGGGCCCCTGGCCGGCGGCTTCATCACCGACCACCTGGGCTGGCACTGGGTGTTCTTCATCAACCTGCCCGTGGGGGCGGTGGCGCTGGCGCTGGTGCTGTCACGCATGCCGAAGCTGAAGCCCCACCGCGAGGCGCGCGGCGGACTGGACCTGACGGGCGCGCTCACGCTGTCCGTGGCCGTGGTGCCCCTGCTGCTCGCGCTCAGCCTGGGCAAGGGCGACGGGGGTGACTGGGCCTGGGGCTCCTGGCGCATCCTGGGCCTGTTCGCGTTGGCGGCCGTGGGGCTGGCGGCCTTCCTGCGCGTGGAGTCGCGCGCGCATGACCCCTTGCTCGACTTGAAGCTGTTCCGCCTGCGGGCCTTCAGCGCGGGCAACGCGGCGGTGTTCATCGTGGGCGCGGCGTTCCTGTCCGGCGTCGTCTTCCTGCCGCTGTTCATGGTGAACGTGATGGGCCTGTCGGCGACGCGCTCGGGTCTGACCATCGTGCCGCTGACGCTGGGCGTGGTGGCCGGGAACGTGCTGAGCGGACAGCTCGTCTCCCGAATGGGCCGCTACAAGGCGCTGATGTTGGGCTCGATGGCGCTGTTGATCGCCGGCTTCGCCATCATGGGCTTCACGTTGACGCCCGACTCCACCCAGGCCGAGGTGACGGTGAAGATGGTGCTGGTGGGGCTGGGCCTGGGGCCGTCGATTCCCATCTACACGATGGTCATCCAGAACGCGGTGCCGCCCAGTCAGATTGGCGTGGCCACCGCGGCGGCCACCTTCTTCCGGCAGTTGGGGATGACCATTGGCGTGGCGCTGCTGGGCACGGTGTTCGCGTCCACGCTGACCTCGGAGCTGCGCACGGGGATGGCCCAGGCCACCGGCGCGCTCCCCGCCTCCGTGCAGGCCGAGCTGCGACGGGCCCTCCCGGGTGTCAGCGGCGAAGGCGGCCCTTCGGGACAGGTGTTCCAGCCGGACGAGGTGAAGTCCCGGCTGCGCGCGGAGTTCGAGGCGGAGCGGCGCCGCGAGACGGCGCCGGAGGCCCAGGCGAAGGTGGACGCGGCGGAGCGTCAGGCGCTGGCGGCGGTGGACGCCGCGGACCGGGCGCTGAAGACGGCCTTCACGCGCGGCGTCGCGGCCGTGTACCACGTCGCCGTGTTCATCGCCGTGGCGGCGCTGCTGGTGACGCTGCTGCTGCCCGAACAGCACCTGCGCCGCAAGCACCGGGCCGTCAGCACCGGTGAGCCGTAGCGTTGAGCGCTGCTCAGGAGCCGCTGCAACGAATCTGGAGCGGATAGCTCTCCATCACCACGCACTGGCCGCTGCTGCACTTGAACAGGTCGCAGACTTGCGGCGACTGGACGCAGCGGAGCTCCGGGCCCGAGCCTAGGTTGAACGAGGCACACTGGAGTCCTTCCGGGCAAGCGTTCTGCTCACCGGAGCAGGCCGGGCCGAGCACCTGCCCCTCCTTCAGCGACAGCCGAGCCTCCGTCGACGAGGGCACCTCTTCTCCGGCGCCACGACACCCCGCGAGGACGAACGCGGCGATGACCCACTTCAGCCCCGGAACCCGCTTGCCTTGCTTCATCATGGAGAGCCCTCCCACCTGCCGTGGTCAGCGCAGGTGGGGGAAGACATACGTCACGGAGTGCGGCGGTGGCCACTCCCCGCGGCGTCCAGCGTCGCCCTCCTGACGCCAGCCCGCTGTCGTGAGAAGCGCCCCCTGAGCGCACGCGCGAGGCCGTGGCGTTACGCGCGGAAGAGGGGCAGTCCTTCGCGGATCCGGTAGAAGACCTCCCCCTTGTCGAGCGTCCCATCCGCGTCTTCGCTGAAGACGTCATCGACGAACAGCTCGCGCAGGCGCTCGTTCACGCCTTCTCCATAGCCCTGCTCATACGTATCGCGGTCGAAGTGATGCTGGGCGTGGACCGGGGCATCGACGCCGTGGTCGTCCTCGATGACGACGCGCGCATGGATGGCCCCGGCCGCCAGCATGTGGTCGTTGTAATAGCCGAGCACCACGTCTCGTGCGTGGATGTCACCCCGGATGTTGATTTCCCCATCCGTGTACAGCCCGTGGCAACGCACGTCGCCCAGCACGTTGACGCGTGAGTCGTTGCCACAGTCCCGCAGCACACCGTGAACGACGAGGTTGCCCGTCACGGCGAAGGGCCGCTCGATGTCGAGGTGGCCGTCCACCTCCAGGTCTCCGTGGTGGAAGAACGGACGCTTCAGGGTCAACGGTCCCTGGAGTCGGACGTGCCTGGGTGGCGCGTCGAGCACGCTCCGCAGCGCGGCGAGGTAGGCCAGCGGCTTCTCGGGCTCGCCGTAGCAGTGGAGCCCAGTGACGAACTCCTGGGCGGAGCCGACGTCATGGGTGAAGGAGAGCTTGCCGTCTGGCGCCGCGGCGCGCAGTGCTGCCATGTCGATGGGAAAAGGCGCGAACGGGTCCTCGCTCCGGGTGAAGGTGACGCGAGGCTGGCCTCCCGCGCGTTCCAGCAGGGCGATGAGGGCTTGGAACTCCGCGATGCGCTTCGGGTCCTTGAGCCAGGGGTTTGCTCGCTCGCGCTGGACCGCGCCGAGCGGGGTGCGGCCGAGCCCGTCGATCGCGTTCACCTCGGCGCCCCGGCTGAGCAGCAGCTCCGCGATGGGCACGTGTCCGTAGGATGCGGCCCGATGAAGCGGGGTGGCGTCGATGTCGTCGCGGGCGTCGATGGGGGCGCCCGCGTCGAGCAGCTCCTGATAGAGGCGTGGGCTGCTCATGCGGAACACCGCGGCGCGGCCGTCCTTGACGTCGGACGGCACCTTCGCTCCCGCCGAGCGGAGCACTTGGATGATTTCGAGCGCGCGTTGCTCCTGCCCGGCGTTGTCCTTGTCGTAGGGCAAGGCGCGCAGGAGCGGCGTCTGGGCGTGGTCGTCGCGCGCGTTCGGGTCGGCCCCCGCCTCGAGCAGGGTCCGCACCACGTCGAGGCTGGGGAGCGGGTGCTCTTGCTGGTAGGGCGCGAGCACGGCGAAGTGCAGGAGCGTGGAGCCGGAGTCGCCTCGGACGTGGACATCCGCGCCCTGGGACAACAGCTCCTTCACCCGCTCCGGGGTCAGCTCCGTCCGCCAGCGCTTGCGGTCCTGACAGAGGGAGAGCAAGGCCTGGGTCGCGGTAGCCTTCGAGTCGGTCGACATGGCCGGGCATCTGAACAGCAACGCCGGCCCTGCCCAAGCACCACGGCGCCCCTCGGAGACACGCCAGGCGAGGCGCAGGCCAGCCTAAAGGTCCGCGAACAGGTCGACGGCCGCCTGAGCGAGCAAGGCCCGGTCGACCTCTTCGAGCCCTTCCGCATAGGCAATGATGTCCTGCACACCTGCGGCATCCGCACTCCAGAACAGGCGCTGAAGCTTGTCACGGAGCACCTGTCCCTCCGGACCAGCACGCTCCAGTGCGGTGCGGACATCCGCCAGGCCTACGAGCTTGATGTAGGCAAAGATGTCGAAGCAGTCCTTGGTCTCCGATGGCCGCTGCTCCAACTTCGCTCGAACCTTCATGGAGAGAAACCCCACGGCGTCGGGCAGCCGGATTCGTAGCGAGGTGTCTCCCAACGGCAGTGACACGTGCTGACTTCCACGCAGCGCCAGCCACGCATCCGGCAGTGGCGTCATGGCCGTCGGCAGTTGCTCCACGTCGACGCCGGCAGGTGCGAACAGGTCGAGGTGCATCACCCCTCCCGAAAGGGGCTTCGACCACCGAAATCCCCGCGTTCGCTCGTATCCCCTGAGCTTCAAGACTTCAGGGAGGCGCTCCGCTCCGAACTCCGTGCCATCCATGTCGAAGAGCAGGTCGGGCTCATGGGAGTAGCCGCGCTCAATCACGGCGCCCGTGTCGGTCGTGACGGCAATGACTCCCGACCCACCTTTGCGAAGCGACTCCAACGCGAGCACCTGCCCACCGATGAGCACGACGTTCCAGGCGAGATCTCCCAGTTGCAGCAGGAGTTCGCCCAGCTCTCGCAGAATCTCTTCGAACTGCTCCTGCTCTGTCACGGCACCTCCTCGGGAATGGGGAGCCCTTGCGCGAATCGCCGCACCAATTCCTCCGCCTGCTCCTTGCCTCGCCCTCCACTCTGGTGGAAGTCCACGGCCAACTGAGGCAACGCCACACCCGGGCCATGAGGAAGCACCCTGGGCGAAATGAAGACTCCGCCGGCATCGGTCTCCGCGGAGACCTCGGCCCGCAGCACCCAGAAGTTATGCGGCATCAAGCGGCGCAGTCCGAAGGCATCGACCGCCGCGTCGATAGAGCCCGTGAGATAGAGGCCATGAGGCAGTCCCGACACGTGGCGCTCGTCGGGCAGCAAGGCACTCGCCAGCGTGAAGATGGCACGAACACCTTGGGACTCCAGTCGTTGAAAGCCCTTGGCCAACGACTCCGGCGTGGTGGACGGCGCGTTGAAACCGTCCAGCGCCACGAAGGTTTTCTCGCCACTCGCCATCCATGCCCTCAGCAGGTCCACAGGAGCCCTGAGCCGAACCCCACTCCGCTTGCCGACAGGCTCGACGTACCCCTCGAGCACGAGGTGACGGACGACGCCATGTGCATAGGCGTAGCTGGTCTGCGTGCGCTCCGACAACGCGCGCACCGTCAGGGCCTCTCCAGGAAACCGCAGCAGGGTCCGGACGATGCGGCACCCCTTGCCGTGGAACACGGGCTCGCGAGGCCGCCTCCGAGACGGCTCACGTCCCTGGACCCGGATGAAGGTGCTCCCCGAGCGAAGGAAGAATGTTCCTCGCTGATCGACCAGCGCGACGTCTTCACGCTCGCAAGTCTCGATGACACTGGACGACGCGGAGTCCGTCACGATCATCGGAACGCGGACGGTGGGGAGCCGCTCAGCCGTCCCGTCCCGGAGCCGCAGCGCTTCGCTCGTCGCGAGCAGACGCTCCCGGGTCGAGCGGACATCCGCCGGGAACAGCGGCGCGCGATAGGCCATCAAGACCGGGATGCGCACCTGAGGAAGGGAGACCTCGGCGAGGTCGTACACCGCCTGCCCGCCTGGCCCCCTGCGAGGCACGAGGAAGACGTCCTGCCTCAGAAGCTCCACCCCCCGAGGCAACGGGGGGCCTTCTTTCCAGAACGCTTCTCGGAACTCAGCGGTAGAATCCATTAATTCTGTCGATATTAGCTGATTCGGCGCACTCAGTGGTGCGGAACCAGCATCTATCAGCATTTATCGACAGAATTAAATGAACAACATCCAGCCGGAGGCACTACTCGCTCCGGCAGCATCCCCTCAGTTTCCGGACGTCTTCGACTGCTGCGCGGGCACGGCGGGGGGGGCACGCGGCGCGGGCGCCTCGGGGCGAGCGAGCGTCCCGGGCATCTCCGCCAGCGCGTACGTCATCCACGCGACGGCGGCGGTGCTGCGAGCCAGGTCCTGGGGGTCCACCTTGTCCAGCGTGTCCGCCTCCGTGTGGTGCACGTCGAAGTAGCGGCTGCTGTCCACCTCCACGCCGAAGAAGGGCACGCGCGCGGGGAGCAGCGGGCTGATGTCCGCCCCGCCCGCCTCGCGCGAGGCGAACTGCGTCACGCCCAGTGCCGTCAGCGGCGGCATCCACGGACGCAGCAGGTCCTGCCCGCCCTCGCCCGCGCGCATGCTGATGCTCACGGGCCGGCCACCGCCCGCGTCCATCTCCAGCGCGCCCACGTGCCGGGGCAGCTCCGCCGCGTGCGCCTCCGCGTAGGCGCGCCCGCCGCGCAGGCCATTCTCCTCGTTCATGAAGAGCACCACGCGCACCGTGCGCCGGGGCGCCTGCGGCAGCTTCGCGATGAGGCGCGCGGCCTCCATCACCATCACCACGCCCGCGCCGTCGTCGTGCGCGCCCGTGCCCACGTCCCACGAATCCAGGTGCGCGCCGATGAGCACGATTTCCTGCGGCTTCTCCCGCCCGCGAATCTCCGCGATGACGTTGGACGAATCCGCGTCCGGCAGCTCGGAGCTGCCCAGCGACAGCTTCACGCGCACCGGGCCACCCGCCAGCAGCCGGTGGAGCAGGTCCGCGTCCTCGGTGGCCACGGACGCGGCGGGGATGCTCGGGCCCTCACTGGGGAAGTGAGTCGAGCCCGTGTGCGGCGTGCGCAGCGACGCGGTGGCCAGCGAGCGCACCAGCGCCCCCACCGCGCCGTGCTTCGCGGCCACGGCCGGTCCCCGCGAGCGCAGGCCCGCGAAGCGGCCGTAGTCGGACGGCACCGACATTGTGTGGTTGAAGAAGACGAGCTTCCCCTTCACCGCCGCGCCCAGCGACTCCACCTGCTCCAGGGACGTCACCTCGACCACCTCGGCGGTGAGTCCCTCGGGCGCCGTCGGCGGGCTGCCGCCCAGGGCCAGCAGCGCCAGCGGGTGTCCGCGCGTACGCTCGGAGGCGAGCACCTCACCGGAGATCTCGCCGCGCACCCAGTGCGGCACCTTCACGGGCTCCAGCCAGGCCTTCACGCCGTCCGCCTTGAAGGTCCGCAGGGCCCACTGCACGGCGGCCTCGGCGTTTTCCGAGCCTGACAAGCGCGGCCCGATGCCATCCGTCAGCTCGGCGAGCCGCGCATAAGCCCGGCCGTCGGTGAGGGCGGGCCCGATGAGTTTCTCCGCGGTGGCCTGCGAGTAGGCAGGCGCTGGGGCCTTCGCGGTGGCGGCGGGCTTCGCCGGAGCGGGCTTCGGCGCCGTTTTCGCGGCGGGTGCGGCCCCCGACAGCAACTGGAACGCGAGCGATGCGGGCAGGATGAAGGTGGCGACGGGCAAGGGTCCTCCAGAGAGGAGCCGACTCTCCGCCGATGCCACCGGCCTCGCAAGCGACAGTGAGCATCACCTCCGCCAGAACGACAGGAAACCGCACCCCATCCCCCTGGGTCCCCCATTGAGGGACGACATGGGGGCAATCCATGGGTGCCCCCGAGCGCCCGCTGTCAGGGCTGGAGAGGCATCAACAGCCCGGCCTGCGCCAGCAGCGCCCGCACGCGCCGCGACAGTGCCACATGCTCAGGGTTGGTCACGGTGAAGCGCTCGGGCGTGAGGACAATCAGCGTGCCCTTGTCCTCCACCGGCTCGATGCGAACGGGAGTGGGCAGCGGAGGCACCGTGCCTTGATGCCGTGCGAAGTACGTCACCCAGCCAAGCCACATGTCCGCATTGCCGTCCTGATCGTCCAACTCCCGACGCGTGCGGGACATCGCGGCGACCCAATCAGGCTCCCAGGCACGGACCATGCTGCGCACCAGGCAGGCCAAGGTGGGGGCCGTGAACAATCGCTCCGCGTTCTCCCCTTGGCTGGGGAGCGACAAGAAGCAGGAGTTTGAGACCGAGTCAGCGTATCCACCGCAGTGGATGCGCAGCGCCGCGCAGTCACGGCCAGCCCCCCCGTTGTCGAACCAGAAGCTGAAGCCCAGGTCGTCGATGACGGGTCCCCCTTTCTCCCGGTTGCCTCCTCGCCGGAACATCTCAGCGAGCGTGGGCATGTCCGGGGGCATGAGGGGGTGCTTTCGCGCGTCCTTGCGCGACTTGGTGGGCTTGTACCAGTGGCCTAGGACTGGATCGCACTCCGCCAGGAACTTGAGAAAACCCGCCGTGCGACGGGCGCACTCCTCCGGAGACTCCTGGCGAGGCCCCCAGTAGGCCCCCGCGAAATAGGTATCGGGATAGGCGGCGGGTTCCAGGTTCACGCTCATGCTCCACTCCCATCCCCACCGCGACGAGCGCCCCCGACGGCGGCGCCCCTTCACGGCTCAAAGCTCTACGATTTCGCAGTCGTGCACGAGGACATTCATCATCAGTCCTTGCACCCGGCCGCGGACGCGGACGCGAGAGCCTTTGGACAGGTTCGCGGCTTTACTCACCTGGTCATCAGCGACGAAGCATTGAACCTGGGGAATCTCGAACCGCCGACCGGTTCCGACCGTGATGTAGACCGAATCCAGGATGTCCTTCTTCACGTCATCGACGATGCCGGAGGTCTGGATGACATGGTTCTTGAAGTTCGAATCCGCGCGGACTTCGTTGTCGGCGTACTCGGAGAGCAGGGAGCGGATCTCCACGTCCTTCGGAGCGGGCCGGTTCGTCGCCGCGCGCGTGGATTCAGCGGACGCCCCACGCCGGGCTGTCGTCCCCTTGCTCGCGCACTTCACCAAGGCCATGGACTCCCCCACACAGACGCGTCCAGCAAAAGGACGAGGCTGAAGTAGGGCTGTGCATTGACGACCGCGGCCATACCTCCGCGGGGTCAGCGCCGCCACGCGCGGCGTCCTCCAGGAGCGAAGCGCTCACGCCACGGCGCGAATCCGCGCCACACACAGGGAGGCGTACGTCACTCGAAGGCAGAGGCGAGAAGTGAACCCGGAATCCCAGGGGCCACCGCGCGCCGAGAGGGGGAACGCGGCGCGCGGGGCTCAACTGGGACTTCCACGGCGGTGTCGCTTTTGGGGGAGGCAATCACCGCCGCCGCGTCTCACTCCGAGGAGGAAACGTGGACGGCATGTTGAAGGGCAGCCGGGCGGCCGTCAAGCATGCTCCCCCACCTGGCTGACAATCGGACACTTACGCTCCGTGAAGACAGATGATTCCACCCTCACTGTCCAAGCGATACCCGCAACGCAAGGCGGGCATCCCCTGCCCAGCGTGTTACAGGCCCTGGGGAGACAAGCCCATGCAATCCACCCTGACGCGGCGGCCCCAGGCGACGGCATTCAGCATCGAGGACCTGCTGGACCGCGTCCGGCGCGGTGAGGTGCGCCTGCCCCACTTCCAGCGCCCGCTGCGGTGGGAGGCGGGGGACGTGAGGGATTTGCTCGACAGCGTGTACCGCGGCTATCCCATTGGCACGCTGCTCTTCTGGAAGCGCGAGGCCCCCGCCGCCAGCGTCAGCTTCGGCCCGCTGCGCATCGACGCGCCGTCCCACAGCCAGGCGCTCTGGGTGGTGGACGGGCAGCAGCGCATCACCGCGCTGGCCGCGGTCCTCCTGCACCCAGGCCACGAGTCGTCCTCGCGGGACGGCTTCACCCTCTTCTTCGACCTGGAAGCCCAGGACATCGTCCAGCCCGGCCCCAGCGAGCTGCCCCCGCCGCACTGGCTGCCGCTCAACCGGGTGCTCGACAGCGAGCAGCTGCTGGCCTGGCTGGACCGCTACCCCGGCCGCGAGAAGAACCCCGAGCACGTCCGTGCGGCCATCCGCCTGGGCAAGGCGGCGCGCGAGTACCAGATGCCCGCGTACGTCGTCGAAGCGGCGGAAGAGAAGACGCTGCGCATCATCTTCAAGCGGCTCAACACCGCCGGAAAGCCGCTCACCGACGACGAGGTCTTCAACGCGCTCTACGGCGGCACGGCGGGCTCGCGGCTGCCCAACCTGAAGGCGCTGGCCGCGAGCCTGATGGACCTGGGCTTCGGCCGCATCGACGAGTCCCTCCTGCTGCGCGCGGTGCTCGCGGTCCGCGGCCTGGACTTCACCCAGGACTTCCAGAAGCAGCTGCGCGAGGAGGACGACCTCACCGAGACGCTCCTCCAGACGGAGGCCGCGCTCCGAAGCGTCATCGTCTTCCTCAAGCGCGACGCGGGCATCCCCCACGGGCGGCTGCTGACGAACCCGCTCTACTTCGTGCTGCTCGCGCGCTTCTTCCACCTGCACCCCGAGCCCTCGCCCCGCAGCCGGGACCTGCTCGCGCGCGGCTTCTGGCGCGGCAGCCTGGTGGACAGCTTCCTCGACAGCCGGGCCCTGTCGCCGCAGGAGCTGCTCGCCGCCATCGGCCCGGACGAAGAGCACTCCGTCCAATCGCTGCTGGCGCAGGTGCGGCCCCTGTCCGACGAATGGCTGGCGCAGCACGCCCAGCCCGCGACCTTCGGCCTGGCGCTGCGCTCGCGTGGCATGGCGCTCAATGCCTTGTACGCGCTGCAGCCCCGGCACCTGCACACCGGAGCGCCGCTGGAGTCCGCCCAGCTCTTCAGCGACGCCGAGCCCGTGAGCCTCAGCCCCGTGCTCCGCTCCCTCACGGTGACGGAGCCCGACGCCGAGCTGAAGCTGGACCCCGCGCTGTACCGCTCCTTCCTCTTCACGCCCGCCAACTACCTGCTGCACCCGCCCCTGCCCGGGCAGCCCATGCTGGACGCCCTGCGCGAGCGCCCGGCCCCCACGCCCGAGGTCCTCCAGAGCCACGCCATCACCCCCGCCATGCTGGGGATGCTGCGCGAGGGCGGCACGCTCGAGTTCCTGATGCAGCGCATGGAGCTCATCGATAGACACATCATCGAGTTCCTGCGGGTCCGCACCCGCTACGAGGAGTCGGACCGCCCGTCCCTCCAATCGCTGGTCGTCGAGGAGGAGGACTGACTTGGAGCCCACCCGCACCACGGCCGGAATCCTCGACGTCCACCTGGGCGACGTCCACGTCGGCACGCTGACGCTGCTCGAGGACGAGCGCATCGAGTTCAGCACCACCGAGGAGTACCGCCAGCGATACCCGCGCCCGGTGCTGGGGCAGGTTTTCGAGGACGACCTGTCCCGCCGGCACATCAGCCGCCTGCGGCTGCCCTCGTTCTTCTCCAACCTGCTCCCGGAAGGCGCGCTGCGCGAGCTCATCGCCGAGCGCGAGCAGGTGGCCCGCCAGCGCGAGTTCTTCCTCATCGCGCGGCTGGGCGAGGACCTCCCCGGCGCCGTCGTCGTGCGGCCCGCCAGCGTGCTGTCCCTCAGCGGCCTGGCGCCGCTGGAGGAACCCCAGGCGCCCCACACGCCGCAAGAGCAGGAGCCGCTGCGCTTCTCGCTGGCCGGCGTGCAGCTCAAGTTCTCCATGCTCCGCCGGGACAAGGCGATGACGCTCCCCGCGGGCGGGCGCGGCGGCAATTGGATCGTCAAGCTGCCGGACAACCGCTACGACCGCGTCCCGGAGAACGAGTTCTCCATGATGACGTGGGCCCGCGCCGCCGGCATCACCGTGCCGGAGGTGACGCTGCTCGACGTGGCCGACATCCAGGGCCTGCCCGAGGGAATCACCCTGCGCGAGGACGTGGCCTACGCCGTGCGCCGCTTCGACCGCCCCGAGCCCGGCAAGCGCGTCCACATGGAGGACCTGACGCAGGTGCTGGGGCTGTACGCCGACGAGAAGTACAAGAAGTACAACTACGAGACGGTCGCCAACGTCATCTTCAAGGTGGCCGGCCTGGACGCGCTGCACGAGTTCCTGCGCCGCCTGGTGTTCATCGCCGTCATCGGCAACGGCGACGCGCACCACAAGAACTGGTCCCTGCTGTACCCGGACGGCCTGCGCGCCACGCTGTCCCCCGCCTACGACCTGGTGTCCACGCTCCAGTACATGCCGGCGGACACGCTCGCGCTCAACTTCGCCCGCTCCAAGCGCTTCGAGGACATCTCGCTGAGCGGCTTCGAACGGCTGGCGCGAAAGCTGGACCTGTCCCCTGGCGACGTGCTGCCCGTCGTGAAGTCCGCGGTGCAGGCGTCGCTCGACACCTGGTCCTCGCTCCACGCCCAGCTCCCGCTCTCCGACGAGAGCCGGCGGCGCATCGAAGACCACTGGAAGCGCGTCCCCCTGATGCGGGAAGCCTGAGCCAGCGCTCCATGTTGCGTGCTGGGGTGATGCCCACCCCATGGTGACGTGCGCCGTCCGTTGCGCACGCTGTCAGAACCCTGACTCCGGGTATGAGCGACGCCACTCATAAATTCCGGACATGCAATTTTTCCACAAATAGTGTCTATGTCCTGGAAAGCGGAAAGGCGTCTACGAACACCTCGCATGCCTTAGCCGGCGTCCCCCCCACGTCGGCCTCAGGCAGCGCCCTGGCAACCCAAGGGAAGCATGTCGACCGAGCAGTGGGCCCATCGCTTCTTCGAGCTGTCCTCCGAGCCCCTTGTCGTCCTGGGCCGTGATGGCGTGGTGCTCGAAGCGAATCCTGCCTTTGGCCACCTGGTGGGATTGCCCCTGCGCGCGCTGCGGCACATCCCTTTACAGGAATTCGTCCACGCAGACGACGTTGCAACGCTGTTTGCCAATGTGGGGTCAGGCGGCCCCACCACATTGACGTGTCGTTGGCGTCAGGCGGCTGGGTCCTGGAAGCCTCTCTCCTGGCGCATCTCCGCCCCATCTGAACAAGAGCCGCTGTACTGCACGGTCCAGGCGCACGAGGCGCCGCCGGAGCGTTCGCCCCAGCGACACGGGCCCGCGCCCTGGCCCATGGGCGACCATCTCCCCTTCGGGCTCTACCTGGTGGAGATTCGCACCGGCCGCATCCAGTACGCCAACCACCGCTTCTGCCAGCTCTGGGGCATCACCGCCCTGGAAGCGGCCATTCACCGCGGTGAAATCTCGCACGAGGCAGTGCTGCAGCACTGCCTCGCCGCGGGCGAAGCGGCGGAGTTCCTGCGGCTGCCAGCCGCGTGCGCCACGGACAAATGTCCCGGCCTCGTCGAGGACGAGGCGATGATGTCCGACGGCCGCACCCTGCGCCGGCTGTCCACGTCCGCGCAGGTCGACGGGGACGACACGCACTACCGCCTCTTCGCCTTCGAGGACGTCACCGAGCGCAAGCGCACACAAGAGGCGCTGCGCCGCTCCGAGGAGAGCTTCCGCAAGCTCATCGACCGGGCCCCCGAGGGCATCTTCGTCCACACCCAGCGCCGCTTCATCTACGCCAACCCCACGCTGCTGAAGGCCCTGGGCTACGACGACGCGGCCGAGCTGATGGCCAAGCCCATCTGGAGCATCGTCCATCCGGACGACCTGGAGCTCGTGAAGGACCGCGTGCATGCCGCGGCCGTGAAGGGCGAGCAGGCGCCGCTGCGCGAGGTCCGCTACCTGCGGCGCGACGGCACCTGGTACGACGCGGAGAGCGTGGGCATCCCCATCGAGTTCGACGGGCACGAGTCCGTCGTGGTGATGTCGCGCGACATCACCGAGCGCAAGCAGGCCCAGTCCCAGCTCCTGCAGAACGACCGCATGGTGCTGGCCGGCACGCTGGCGGCGGGTGTGGGGCACGAAATCAACAACCCGCTGACGTACGTGATGGCGAACCTCGCCTCGGCCATGGACTCGGTGAGCCGGCTGGGCGCGGAGCTGACGCGGGCGGGTGAACACGGCCCGCGCACGGTGCCCTGGCCCGCGACGCTGCACGACACGGAGTCCCTGCTCAAGGAAGCGCAAGAAGGCGCCATGCGCGTGCGCAACATCGTGCGCGACCTGAAGTTCATCTCCCGCCAGGACGAGGAGCGGCGCGAGGCGGTGGACGTGCGGCAGCCGCTCGACTTCTCCATCAACATGGCCGCCAGCCAGCTGCGCCACCGGGCGCGGCTCATCAAGAGGTACGAGCCCGTGCCCCCCGTCCACGCGGACGGCTCGCGGCTGGGGCAGGTGTTCCTCAACCTGCTGGTGAACGCGGCCCACGCCATCCCGGAAGGCAACGCCGAGGAGCACCACATCACCGTGTGGGTCCGCGCGGGCGCTCCGGGCAGCGTGCTGGTGGACGTGAGCGACTCCGGCTGCGGCATGACGCCCGCGGTGCTCTCCCGCGTCTTCGACCCGTTCTTCACCACCAAGCCCGTGGGCAAGGGCACCGGGCTGGGGCTGTCCATCTGCCACAGCCTCATCCGCAAGCTGGGCGGCGACATCACCGTGCGCAGCGAGCCCGGCAACGGCACCACCTTCACCGTCACCCTCCCCACGGCGCCGGACGCCGTCGTCACCGCGCCCGCCCCCTCGGCGCCCGCCTCCCGCGTCGAGCGGCGCGGTCAGGTGCTGGTGATTGACGACGAGCCCGCGGTGGGCCGCTCCCTGGCGCGCATCATCGGCATGAAGCACCGGGTGACGGTGGTGAACAACGGCGAGGACGCGCTGGCGGTGCTGACCTCCGGCGCGCCCTTCGACGCCGTCTTCTGCGACCTGATGATGCCCGGCATCTCCGGCATGGACGTCTACGAGCGCGTCCGCGAGCGCGGTGACGGCATCGCCCAACGCTTCATCTTCATCACCGGTGGTTCCTATACGACGCGGGCCCGCCAGTTCCTCGAACGGGTGCCCAACCTCCAAATCGAGAAGCCCTTCGACGTGGAGACCATTCATCAAGGCCTGGGACAGCTCCTGGGTGTGTCTCGTGGTAGCGAATGACGCCGGGAGTCCCGGCCCAACAGTGAAAGGAGTCCTCAGGTGATTGACGGCAACTTCGTCATCGATGCGGTGACACACGCATACAACCTCCACCCGACGAACTACCGCGCGGGCAAATACGCCGAGTCGCTCGCGGGGCTCATCTGGGGGCTGCACAGCGGGCTGTCCGGTGACTCGCACCGGGTGACCACGGCGGAGGGCTTCCTGAAGAACTGGTCCGTGCGGGAGCTGGCGCACCTGCTCTTCGTGGAGAGCGGCGTGGACCTGGCGGTGCACCACGTGCTGCCGCTCGAGACGCTGTACCACGACGGCCTCTGCTCCTTCGAGAAGACGCTGGAGATCCGCCACCGCTACCCCAACCGCTTCCTCGTCTACGCGGGCGTGGACCCGCTGCGCGGCACGGCGGCGCTGGACGACCTGGAGCGACAGTACGAGGCGCTCAAGCCGAGCGGCCTGAAGCTCTATCCAGCGGCCTGGCTGGGCGACAAGTTCCGCCACACGGGCTGGCGCATGGATGACCCGAGCATCGCCTTCCCGCTGTTCGAGCGGGCGCAGAAGCTGGGCATCAAGAACATCGCCGTGCACAAGGGCCTGCCCATGGGCGCGGTGCCGCTGGAGCCCTACAAGGTGGACGACATCGGCGGCGCGGCGGACGCGTTCCCGGACCTGAACTTCGAAATCGTCCACGGCGGCATGGCCTTCCTGGACGAGACGGGCATGCAGCTGTCGCTGTTCCCCAACGTGTACGTGAACCTGGAAGTGACGGGCGCGCTCATCGTGAAGCGCGAGCGCTGGTTCGCCGAGTCCCTGGCGGCGCTGCTGAAGTGGGCGGGCCCGGAGAAAATCATGTGGGGCTCCGGCACGGTGTTCACCCACCCGCACCCGGCCATCCACAAGTTCTGGCACGACTTCCAGCTCTCCGACGACCTGGTGAAGGTCGCGGGCATGCAGGTGACGCCGGACGTGAAGCGGATGATTCTGGGCGGCAACTACGCGCGCTACGCGGGCGTGGACGTGGAGTCGGTGAAGAAGAGCATCGCCAACGACGAGTTCTCCCAGCTGAAGGCGCGCGGGAACATCCAGCCGTACGGCTACCACGAGGGTCTCTATGCCTGAGCAGGCACTGCGCGAACGCATCCAGGACATCCCCGACCCGTGCAGCTGCGCCACCGGCGTGCCGCTGGGCATCGGGGAGATGGGGCTCATCGAGTCCGTGAAGCAGACGGACGGTCAGGTGACGGTGCGTCTGCACATCACCTCGCCCATGTGCATGATGGCCGCCTACTTCATGCGGGAAATCGAGCAGCGGCTGCTCCAGGTGGACGGCGTCACCACGGTGAACGTGGAGTTCGACCAGGAGCTGAAGTGGACGCCGCAGGACATCGAGCCGGGGGCCCGCCAGCGGCTCGCCGACAAGCGCATCACCATGCTGGGCGGCCGGCTGCTGCCCCAGGACTCGGCGAACAACCGGTCCTGAGCGGGCGCACGCGGCGCTGGCGGGGTGTGACTTCCGCCAGCGCCCCGCCTCGCTAGGTGTTCTCCACCGGCGCGTGCTTCACGAAGGGCGCGGGGCCCTCCTCCGGCTTGCGCCGTTTGAGCACGCTGCGCACCGCGACGTAGAAGGCGGGCACCAGCAGGATGGCCAGGACGGTGCCCGACACCATGCCGCCGAACACGCCGGTGCCAATCGCGCGCTGCGTCTCGGCGCTCGCGCCGCTGGCCAGCACCAGCGGCACCACGCCCAGGGCGAACGCGAGCGACGTCATCAGGATGGGACGGAAGCGCAGCCGCGCGGCCTCGACGGCGGCCTCGATGGGCGAGCGCCCCTGCTCCTCCAACTGCTTGGCGAACTCGACGATGAGGATGGCGTTCTTCGCGGACAGGCCGATGATGGTGATGAGGCCCACCTTGAAGAAGATGTCGTTCATCAAGCCCACGGCCAGCACGGAGCCCAGCGCGCCGATGAGGCCCAGCGGCACCACGAGCATGACCGACAGCGGAATCGACCAGCTCTCATACAGCGCCGCCAGCACCAGGAAGACGACGAGCATCGACAGCGCGAGGAGGATGGGCGCCTCGGAGCCGGACAACCGCTCCTGGTAGGAGAGGCCCGTCCACTCCACCGCGAAGCCCGGCGGCAGCTCCGCGGCGATGCGCTCCATCTCCGCCATGGCGTCACCGCTGCTGTACCCCGGCGCCGCGTTCCCGGCGATGCGCACGGCGGGGTAGCCGTTGTAGCGGACGAGCTGCATGGGCCCCCGCTCCCAGACGGGCTTGGCCACCGACGACAAGGGCACCATCTGCCCACGCACGTTGCGGACAGGCAGCTTGAGCACGTCCTCCACCTGCATGCGGGACTCCGCGCGCGCCTGGAGGATGATCTGCTGCATGTAGCCCTGGTTGGGGAAGTCGTTGACGTACGTCGACCCCAGCGCGGTGGAGATGACCGCGTTGATCTCCGGGAAGGGCACCCCCAGCGTGGCCGCGCGTTCGCGGTCGACCTGGATTCGCACCGTCGAGCCGTCCGGCAGCCCCTCCTGATACGGGAAGCCGATGACGGGGCTCTCCGCCGCGCGGGCGAGGACCTGCTGCATCGCCTTGTTCAGCGCCCCCGGGCCATGGCCGGAGCGGTCCTCCAGCCGCATCGCGAAGCCCGAGCTGTTGCCGAGCCCGTCCACCGACGGCGGCAGGACGTTGAACACCATGCCCTCCCGCTGCGCGCCGAAGCGCTCACTGGCGGCGGCGACCTCTCCCGCCGCCGTCGCGCCCTGGCGCGCCTTCCAGTCCTCCAGCATCACGAACATGAGGCCCGCGTTCGCGCCCGAGCCGAAGAAGCCGAAGCCCTGGATGGTGAGCACGTCCTTGATGCCCTCGCGCTCGCCCAGGTAGTCCTCCAGCTCCTTGAGCACGGTGTTCGTCCGCTCGGCCGTCGCGTCCGCGGGCAGCTGCACCGCGGCGTTGAAGAACCCCTGGTCCTCTTCCGGGAAGAAGGCGCCCGGCAGCCGCCAGAACGCCAGGGCCACCATCGCCACCACGGCGACGTAGGCGATGAACGCCCGGCCCAGCCGCCCGACGATGGCGCGCGTCCAACGCGCGTACCGCCCCGTGGCCCGCTCCAGGAGCCGGTTGAAGGCCCCGAAGAAGCCCCGGCGCGCCGCCGCGTGGCCCGGCGTCACCGGGCGCAGCAGCGTGGCGCAGAGCGCCGGTGTCAGCGTCAGCGCGAGGAACGCGGAGAAGAGAATCGACACCGCCATCGCCAGGCTGAACTGCCGGTAGATGGTGCCCACGGAGCCCGTGGCGAACGCCATGGGGATGAACACCGACGTGAGCACCAGGGTGATGCCGATGACGGCGCCCGTGATTTCCCGCATCGCCTTCTTCGTGGCCTCGACGGGGGACAGGCCCTCCTCCGCCATGATGCGCTCGACGTTCTCCACCACGACGATGGCGTCGTCCACGATGATGCCAATGGCCAGCACCATGCCGAACATCGTCAGCACGTTGATGGAGAACCCCGACGCCAGCATCACCGCGAAGGTCCCCAAGAGCGCGATGGGCGCGACGATGGCCGGAATCAGCGTGTACCGCACGCTCTGCAGGAAGAGGTACATCACCGCGAAGACGAGCAGCATCGCCTCGAAGAAGGTCTGAACCACCTGCGAGATGGAGATGCGCACGAACGGCGCCGCGTCATAGGGAATCGTGTACTCGACGCCCGCGGGGAAGGCCCGGGACAGGTCCGTCATGCGCTCGCGGATGCGCTCCGAGGTGTCCAGCGCGTTGGCCCCCGGCGCCAGCTGCACGCCGAACGTGGCGGCGCTCTTGCCATTCTGCCGGGTGCCCGTGGCGTAGCTCTGCGGCCCCAGCTCCACCTTGGCGACGTCCTTGAGCAGCACGCTCGAACCATCCGGGTTCGCCCGGAGGATGACGCGCTCGAAGTCAGCGACATCCTTGAGCTGTCCCTGGAGCAGCAGCGGCGTGGTGACGCGCTGGCCCGGGACGGCGGGCATGTCCCCCAGCCGCCCCGGCGAGGCCTCCGCGTTCTGCGCGCGAATGGAGGCGGCGACCTCCTCGACGGAAATCCCGTGCGCGGTGAGGCGCTCCGGGTTCAACCAGACGCGCAGCGCGCGGGCCGGCGTGAAGAGCTGGACGCGGCCGACACCGGGCACGCGCCGCAGGTCCTCGATGACGTTGCGGCTCAGGAAGTCGCCGAGCGCGTCCTCGTCATAGCGGCCGTCCTTCGACGCCAGCGTGGAGAAGAGCAGGAAGTTGGTGGCGGTCGTCTCCACCTGGAGTCCCAACTGCCGCACCATCTGCGGCAGCCGCGACTCCACCGTCTTGAGGCGGTTCTGGATGTCGACCTGCGCCAGGTCGGGGTCCGTCCCCGGCGCGAACGTCACCACGATTTGCGCGACGCCCGACGTGTCGCTGGACGACTCGAAGTACAGGATGTTCTTCACACCCGCGAGGCCGCGCTCGATGAGCGAGACGACGCTGTCGTTCATCGCGGCCGGCGTGGCGCCGGGATAGGTGGCGGTAATCGTCACGCTCGGCGGCGCGATGGAGGGGTAACGCTCGATGGGGAGCCGGGGAATGGAGAGCGCCCCGGCGAGCATGATGAAGATGGCAATCACCCAGGCGAACACTGGGCGTTCGATGAAGAAACGAGGCACGGCTCACTCCAGTTCAGCGTGCGGTCGAGGCGTGCTGCCACTCAACGGGGGTGACTTGAAGGCCAGGAGCCAGGCGGTCCTGCCCTTCGACGACGACGCGCTCTCCCGCGGAGAGGCCCTGTTCGACGACGTAGCGCCCGTCGATGATTCGCCCGACGCGCACGTCGCGCTGCTCCGCGGTGTTGTCCTCGCGGACCACGAAGAGCTGGGCCTGCCCCTTGGCGTCGTGGAGCACGGACTGCTGCGGCACCAGGAGCGCGTTGGGGACCTCCCCGAGCACCACGCGCGCCCGCACGAACATGCCCGGCAACAACTGCTGCTGCTCGTTGGGGACCAGCACGCGCACCGTGCGCTCGCCGGAGCCGGGGTCCACCGTGATGTCGGAGAACTGCACCCGGCCCCGCTCCGGGTAGGGCGCGCCGGAAGCGGAAATCAGGATGACCTCCGCCCCCTCGCTCCCGGAGCCGCCCTGCGCGGAATTCAGGGCCACCGCGCGCTCCGCGGGCGACTTGATGTCCACGAAGACGCGGTCAATCTGCTGGATGACGCTCAGGGGCGTCACATCCGCGGGGCCTACCAGGGCGCCCTCGTTGACCTGGGAGATGCCGATGTACCCCGAGATGGGCGCGGTAATCGTCGCGTAGTCCAGGTCGACACGGGCCCGGTCCAGCGCGGCGCGGGCGCGCGCCACCTCGGCGGTCGCGATGGCCAGCGTCGCGCGGGCGTCATCGAGCGCCTGCTGGGTGCTCGCCCCCTGGTCGAAGAGGGCCTGGATGCGTCCCGCGTGGAGCTCTGCCTGGCGCTTGCTCGCCTCGCTCCCGGAGTGCGCGGCCGCCGCGCCGTCCACGTTCGCCCGGAAGACCGCCGCTTCCAGGCTGTAGAGGGGCTGGCCCTTCTGCACCGTGTCGCCCTCGGAGAAGCGGCGGCTGCGGATGAGCCCGCCGACCTGTGGACGGACCTCGGCGACACGGAAGGCCGCCACGCGACCCGGGAACTCGTCGTGCAGGACGACGGCCTCCCCCTGCACCTTCAGCGTGGCCACCTCCTGCACCGGAGGTGCGTAGGCAGCCGCCTCCTGCTTGCCGTCACACGCGAGCAGTGGGAGCAGCGTCCAAGCGAACAACAAACCCTTCGACCGTCGAATAGACATACTTTTCACACCCAACCGCACAATGAAGCGACATCTGCTCCGCGCAGATGACATGACACCTGGGACGTATCGAGACACAGCCACGTGACAAACCCAGCTCACACGAGCACCCGGCCGGACAAACCTTTGGCCGTGGCGTCAACGGATTGGAGTCACGCGTACAGAGATGACGGGGATGAAGCGTTACTCCCGGGTGAGCTCCTCGAGCCTGCGGAGGACCGCGGCCCTGACTTCAGGACTGAACCCCTTGTCCTCGATGAGATCCGAGAACCACAGGCCATCCGCGGCCAACCGGCAGACGATGGAATTGATGTCTCGAGGGCTGGCATCACCTGGACCCAACTGGAGGCCTTCCTGCCAGCTACAGTTCCAGCGCTCGCGCAGGTCTGGATCGACCATCATGCCGCCAATCAGCGCGCGCAGGCCCTTGTTCTCCTCCGCGTCCGCGGGGCTGGAGACCACCGCGCGGAGGTACGCGCGGGCTTCCCGCCCAGGCGCGTCCGGGTCCTCCGCGATGTGCGCGTGGAACGAGTCGACGAACTGCCGGTTCATCTCCTCGAACAGCGCGTCCAGCAGGAGCTGCTTGCTTCGGAAGTGGTGCTGGAGACCGCCCTTCGTCACACCGGCTTTGGCGGCGACGGCCTCGAGCGTCACCGCCTGCGTCCCGCCTTGTGTGACGAGCTCGAGCGCGGCGCGCAGGAGCTGCGCCCGAATCACGTCGGGCTGCTTCTTGCGATGGTGGGCGCTCGTCATGCCCGGAACATGCCGTCCGGATGGATTCTTTTCAACTTTGATTTGAGAGGCCCTGAAGTGGGCCTCTTTTCAGGCACTTACGCGCAATCACCGCCGCCAGTCGGGTGCCCCGGAATCAGGCGCGGGGCTGCTGGAACGGCGCCATCTGCGCCGCCAGGGCGCGCTGGAAGGCGGGCCTCGCCTCACAGCGTTCCTTGTAGGCCTTGAGGGTGGGAAATCCATCCAGCAGGTCCGTGTGCCGGAGGATGCGGAGCACCGTCACCATCATCAGGTCGCCCGCGGTGAAGCGGTCCTCCAGGTACTCGCGGTCGCCCAGTTGTGCCGCGAGCTCACCCAGCCGCCTATGGAGCGCCTCGACGATGCCGGGCCTGCGCAGCTTCGCCCACTCCTCCTTGGCGAAGAACAGGTCCACCTCCGCGAGCGGCTGAATCATGATTTCGATGGAGTTGAGCGCCGCGAAGAGCCACGTCACCGCGCGAGCCCGGCCCGCCGCATCGGTGGGAAGCAGCGTCTCACTCCGCGCCGCGATGTGGAGCACGATGGCGCCCGATTCGAAGAGCACGAGCCCGTCCTCCTCGAGCACCGGCACCTGTCCGAAGGGCTGGAGGGCGCGGTAGTCCTTCGTCGCCTGGACCTCGGGGTCGATGAGCCGCGTCTGGTACGGCAGCCCAGCCTCCTCAAGCGCCCACCGCACCCGGAGGTCCCGGACCAGCCCCTGTGCGAACGGGGGCACCCACTTGAACGCGCTCACGGTGATCATCTCTCGTCGTCTCCTCGGTGCTGAACGGCCTGGAAGCGCCCACTGTCACCCTGGGGCGAGGCCCTCTCAAGCGCACGGAGGAGACGCCGTCAAGGAACCGACGATGCCCGGTCCTCGTCCGACAGCGCCTTGGGCGCGCTCTCCCGGACACGTTGCACCGTCGAGGCCCACAGCAGCCCGCGAGCCTCGGCGCTGTCATCGAACTGGCCCTGGCGGATGCGCACCGCGAACTCGCGCATCAACGCGGGCAGCGCGCCTTCCCGCCCGAGCAACGCGGACAGCGCCTTTCGCGCCCGTTCCTGGGGGCCGTCGCCGTTCCGGAGCTGGCGCTCGGCGATGCCCATGGCGTTGGCGATCATCCGCGCGCTGTAGGCCCTGTCGCCTGGGAGCAAGGGCAGCAGCTCCTCGAGGAGCACCTCGCGGGCCACCGCCAGCAGCTCCGCGCCATCCGGGCGTTCACGCATGCCGTCCTCCCGTCATCCGAAGAATCTCCAGCTCCAGCTCCGGCACGATGTGCGCCGTCAGCGCCAGCTCCAGGGAGGGCTCCTGGCCGGACACATGACGCTCCCCCTGCTGCACCGCGATGACGGCCCACCGCACGTGGGCATACACCTCCCAATAAAACACCGCGTCCCGTTCGAGCCGGCGTCCACTCACGCGCTCATAGCCGCGGAACAGCGCCTCCCGTGAGCCGATGCCCCCCGCTTCCTTGCCGGGCTGACCGAAGCGCCAGCACCGCGCGCAGAACCAGCCCAGGTCCTCCAGCGGGTCCGACCAGCCCGAGAACTCCCAGTCCAGCACGGCCGTGAGCCCCGCCTCGTCCACCATGTAGTTGCCCGTGCGGAAGTCGCGATGCGCCAGCACCGGCTCTGGCGTCTCCGGCGCGTTCCGCTCCAGCCAGCGGAGGCCCCACTCCAGGGCCGGGAACGCGGTGTGATGTCCGTCCAGGAAGCGCCTGAACGCCTTCACGCCCTCGAGCGCGGGAGAACGCACGGGCGCGGGCAGGAAGGACAGCCGCTCCACCGGCGGGCGGATGGCATGCAGCCGCGCCATCTCCTCGCCGATGCGCTCCACCAACAGCTCCCGGTCTCCGCCCAGGTGAGGCTCCTTCATCAACCGGTGCGCGGCGGCCGTTCCCCGTGCCTTCCGCATCACGAAGAAGTCCCGGCCCAGCACGGACGTGTCGCCCAACCACAAAGGCTCGGGGACCGTCACCCCGGCGTGGAAGGCCACCCGCAGCAAGGCGAACTCCTGCGCGCGGCTGTGCGACACGGAGACCCCCGAAGGCGCATCCGCGCGCAGCACGCACTCCAACACGCCGGCATGCGGCCCACCGGTGAGCGTGGCCGACAGCAGCCAGTTCTCCTGAATGGCGCCGCCCGAGAGCAGCCGCGCGTCATCGATTCGCGCTGACCGAGCGCCCGCCTGCGCCGCCAGGAACGCCTCCAGGGCCTCTCTTCGCGCATCCAGCATGGGTCACACGCCCCACTTGAAGAACCCCGGCCCCTCCGCCAGGTAGGCGCGAGACAGCACCTGCTTGTGCACCTCGCTGGCGCCGTCCACCAGACGGGCCTGCCGCGCGTAGCGGTAGATCCACTCGACCAGGGTGTCCTTGGAGTAGCCCCGCGCGCCCAAGAGCTGGATGGCCGTGTCCGCCGCCTTGTGCAGCGTGTCCGCGACGTGAATCTTCGCGATGGAGATGTCCGTGCGAGCGAAGTCGCCCTGGTCCAGCTTCCAGGCCGCGCTCATCGTGAGCAACCGGCCGATGTGGATGTCCTTCGCGGCGTCACCCAGCATCCACTGCACGCCTTCATGCTGCGCCAGCGTCACGCCGAAGCTCATGCGCTTCGCTACGTACGCCCCCGCTTCCTCCAGACACCGCCTGGCCAGCCCGAGCCACCGCATGCAGTGCGTGAGGCGCGCCGTGCCGAGCCGAACCTGCGTCACCTTGAGGCCGTCCCCCACTTCCAGCAGGCGGTTCGCGTCCGGAATCTCCAGCCCGTCGAAGACGATTTCGCAGTGTCCGCCGTGCTCCTCGGGGCCCATGATGGGAATGCGCCGCTCGATGCGCCAACCCGGCTGGTCCGCGTCGAACAGGAAGGCGGTGAGGCCCTTGCGCGCATCGTCGGACGTGCGCGCCACCAGCACGAAGTGCTGAGCGCCCTGTGCCCCGGTGATGAACCACTTGCGGCCCGTGATGATCCACGTGTCGCCACGCCGCGTGGCCTTCGTGTACGTGAGGGACGGGTCGGAGCCGCACCCCTGGGGCTCCGTCATCGCGAACGCCGAGCGCACCTCGCCGTCGATGATGGGCTGCAACCAGCGCTGCTTGAGCGCCTCCGTCCGGAGGACCTTCTCCAACAGAATCATGTTCCCGTCGTCGGGCGGCGCGGCGTTGAACATCACCGGGCCGAAGGGCGAGCGCGCCGCCTCCTCGTAACAGGCGGCCATGCCCACGACGCCCAACCCCTGCCCGCCCCGCGCCTTCGGCATCTGGAAGGCCCACAGGCCTTCGGCGCGGGCACGGTCGCGCACGCGGGCCACGACGCCCTCACAGATGTTCTCGTGCGCGTCGAAGACCTCGGGTTGCTTCTCCAATGGCAGGACGTGCTGCTCGACGAAGGCCCGCACGCGCAGGCGGTAGTCCTCGACCTCGGGGGACAGGGAGAAATCCATCGATGGCTCCTGGAGAACGGCGCGGAACTCACAACGTGGAGCAGAGGTGGCCGCCGTCCACCTCCAGCACACCGCCACTCATGTAACTGCCGGCGTCCGAGGCCAGGAGCAGCAGCGGCCCGTCCAGCTCGCGCAGGTGGCCCAGCCGGCGAAAAGGGATGCGCGCAATCAGCTTCTTCGCGGCCTCGCTCTCGAAGAACTCGCGGTTGAACTCCGTCTCGATGTAGCCCGGCGCCAGGGCATTCACGCGAATCCGGTGCCGCGCCAGCTCGAGCGCCATCGCCTTGGTGAGGTGAATCAACCCCGCCTTGGACGCGCAGTACGGAGCCACGGACCCGCTCACGCGCAGGCCCAGGATGGAGGCGATGTGGATGATGCTCCCCGGGGTCGCCCGGTCCACCAGCCGGCGCGCCACCGCGCGGGCCACCAGGTACGCCCCCTTCAGGTTGGTGTCGACCACCGTGTCCCACTCCGCCTCATCCACCTGGAGGAAGAAGTGCTGGCCGGACACGCCCGCGTTGTTCACCAGCACGTCCACCACGCCGCCCGTCAGGGCTTCCGCCCGGGCCACGGCCGCGCTGACGGAGTCCGCTTGCGTCACGTCCAGCGCCACGGCGTGGGCACGCAACCCCTGGTTCCGAAGCCGCTCCACCTGGACGACCAGCGTCTCCAGACGGCGGGCCGCCAGCACGACCTCCGCGCCCGCCTGGGCCAGCACCTCGGCGAAGTGCAACCCCAACCCTCCTGACGCACCGGTGACCAACGCGCGGCGGCCACCCAGGTCAAAGGCAGACGGCTTCATGGAGAACCTCCGGAAACGCCAGACGCGACAGACGGAGCTTAAGAAAGCCCTCCCTGGCAGTCCATGAAGTTATTGGCACACTGCCAATATGTCCGAAAGAAGATGGCGTCAGCGTTCGGCGCCGTCTTCCGCGCCGTGGCCTACAGCACCCGTCGGCCGAGCTCCGGGAACACCTTGGACACCTTGCCGAGCAGGTAGTCGCCGTAGGTGCCTCGGTAGGCGTGCACGCTGGCCCCATCCCAGCGGCGCGAGCGGTCCGCGTCGACATCCACGTTCGACGCGCAGGGGAGCGGCTGGACCTCGGCCACGAAGTCCGGATCGAAGAACAGCGGGAAGGACAGCCGGCTCTTCCCGCTGACGTTCTTCACCCGGTGGGGCGTGGAGCGGTACCAACCCACCGTCATCCGGTCGAGCATGTCACCGACGTTGCAGACCAGCGTCCCCGGAATGGGCGGCGCCTCCGCCCAGCCGCGAGGCGTCTTCACCTGCAAACCACCGTGTTCGTCCTGGGCCAGCAGCGTGAGCAGCCCATAGTCGGTGTGCTCGCCCACGCCCCAGCGCTCCTCCGAGGTCGCCGGTTCCGCGGGGTAGTGGAAGACGCGGAAGAGCACCGTCGGGTCCGCCGTGTAGTGCTGTCGGAAGTAGCCGGCTTCCAGGCCCAGACTCAGCGCGATGCCCTCCATCAGCGCGTGCGCCGCGCGGGTGCAGGCCGCCATGTACTCGAGCACCGCCGGCCGCAGCTCGGGCACCTCCGAAGGCCACAGGTTCGCGCCATGCAGGGGCCAGCCGGCCTTCACGCGCGGGTGCTCGCTCCCCAGCTCCGTGCCCAGGTAGAGCCCCTCCTTCCGGTCCGGACGCCCCGAGGTCAGCTCACCGCCCAGCGGAAACCACCCGCGCCAGGCGACGCCGCCCCGCGACATGGCGATGGCCTCCTTCGCCGCCCGGGACAGCGCGAAGAAGCGGCGGCTCTCCCGCTCCAGACGCTCGAACTGCGCATCGGTGACGCCATGACCGGTGACGTAGAAGAAACCACTGTCACGGCAGGCCAGCTCGATTTCGCGCGCGACCTGCGCACGCTCGGTGGTGCGGGAAGCGTCGAACAGGGACGCCATGTCGATGACAGGCAAGCCGCCGGGTGTGGAATCCAGTCCAGACATTCCCCGGAGCCTACACAGGTCTGGACCCTGAATGGGCGCGGCGCGAGAGTCCCGTCGCCGCCATGACGATGCATTCCCCCACGGAGTCCCCCCACCCCACCTTGTCCGCCGGGCTCGTGTGGCTCATGGCCGCCGCCTCGGGGGCGACGGTCGCGAACCTCTATTACAACCAGCCGCTCCTGGGAGACATCGGGGCGGCGCTGGGGGCGTCGGGGAGCGCGCTGGGGTTGGTGCCCATGCTGACGCAGGTGGGCTACGCGGTGGGCATGCTGTTCATCGTCCCCCTGGGCGACAGCCTGGAGCGGCGGCGGGTCATCGTCACCATGACCGCGCTGGTGGCCCTGGCGCTGGTGGGTGTGGCCTTCGCGCCCACGTTGCACTGGCTGGTGGCCGCGAGCTTCCTCGTGGGTGTCACCACCATCATCCCACAGCTCCTGGTCCCCTTCGCGGCGCACCTGGCCCCCGCGGCGCAGCGAGGCCGGGTGGTGGGCACCGTCATGAGCGGCGTGCTCATGGGCATCCTGCTGTCTCGCACAGCGGCCGGCTTCGTGGGGACGCACCTGGGCTGGCGCACGATGTTCTGGATTGCCGCGGGGTTGATGCTCGCGCTGGCGGTCGTGTTGCGCTTCACGCTGCCGTCGCAGCCGCCCGTGGCGTCGATGCCGTACCCTCAGTTGCTGCGCTCGCTCGTCGACCTGGCGCGCACCGAGCCCGTCCTGCGGCTGCACGCGGTGCTGGGCGCGCTCAGCTTCGGGGCGTTCAGTGTCTTCTGGTCCACGCTGGCGCTGTATCTCCAGAGCCTGCCGCAGCGGTACGACGCGCAGGTGGCGGGGCTCTTCGGCGTGGTGGGCGTCGCGGGCGCGGCCGTGGCTCCGCTGGTGGGCCGCTACGCCGACCAGCGCGGAGACCGGCGCATCAACGCCGGGGCCATCGTCGTGCTGCTGCTGTCCTTCGTGGTGATGTGGCCCCTGGGCCGCTGGCTGTGGGGCATGGCGCTGGGCGTGGTGCTGCTCGACCTGGGCGTCCAGGCGAACCAGATCTCCAATCAGACGCGCGTGTACTCGCTGCGCCCCGAGGCGCGCAGCCGGCTCAACACGCTCTACATGGTGACGTACTTCGCGGGAGGCGCCGCCGGTTCATGGCTGGGCACCTTCGCGTGGACGCACTGGGGTTGGACCGGCGTCTGTGCCTCCGGCGCCGCGCTGTGTGTCGTGGCCCTGCTGGCGCTCAAGCGGGGCCCGAAGGGCGCGGTGCCGAAGGCGTGACGTTCCGCCTTACGTCCCTCGTAGTGCCTCGGCGGGAATGAGGCGGTACCGTTCCTGCGTCGGCATTGCCAGGCTGCGTGCGAGTTGAACGACCGCCGCGCCTTCGACGAAGACGAAGGCCTCCGTCTTGTGGCGGTAGGGGTCGAAGAGGCCTGAGCGGCGCTGGCGTTCGACCTGCGCCGCCTGCTCTTCAATCAATCCCAGAAGGCCCACGTCGAAGGCGTCGCCATCCCGGGCCGCCAGCGCCTTCACGATGTCGAAGCGGTAGGAGCTTCCTCCTTGGAGGGTCCGCTCGAAGGCATCGAGGTCTGTGGCCAGCTCCGAAGGGCGTTGCAGCAGCAGGGCCATCAGGGCACCGACGTAATGGAAGTCCTCTTCTGGCTCCATCCGCTGCATCCACTTCGGTGTCATCGACATGGCGATGGACCCGGCCAGGTCCCAGGTGCCCAACGCCAGCGCATCGAAGAGGGGCTCGCCCTTGCTGCGGGCCAGGTAGTACTGGTCGAACTCGGAGCACTCACTCCGGCGCCTGAGCAGCCCCAGGTAGAGCGTCGCCGCCTGTTCGAGGCCGTCCCGAAACCCCTCCTCGTCCAATTCGGACAACAGGAGGCCGCAGCCGTACTGCCGCCAGAGGGCCGCGGTCTCCAGCGTCAGCTTCGCGTCGGGCTTCACGGAGGACGACTGAAGCCGAGGCATCCTCTGCCCCACGAGGAAGAGGATGTTGTCGAGAACCGAGTCCATGTCCCGCCCAGGCGTCAGCCCGGAATCTCCGTGCCCGTGGGGTGAACGGCGAGCCCGGTGAGCCCGGCCTGCTGGAAGGCTTCGAGCAAGTCGGAGCGCAGCACGATCATCTCCGGGAACTCCGCCACCCGGAACAACTGCGCGTCCGACGGGACCTCATCCTCGCGGAGACACAGCACCTTGACCTCCGCGATTTCATTCGGGTCGCTCGCAGCTCTCCGATACTTCGAACGCTCGAAGTCCAGGCAGGCAACCTTCAGCAGCGGATTCGCAATCGCATAGGGTTCGCGAATGCGACGACCTCGCTTGTCCAATAGAACGAAGGGCAAGAGTTCAACGACCGTGTCCGTCAACCCCCGCTCTCCCATCACCTTTTGAGCAGGCTGGGAAACGTAGAGAGCCGTGTCTGGGTTCGCGATGAAGTCCGTGAGCATGTCGCCGGCCCGTTCATACAAAGCGAGCGCTGTCGTCGGCGGCAGGTAACCTGCCATTGGCACGCCATCCCGCAGGTAGAAGTAGTCGTCGACCCTGTCTGGAAGATCGACAATCTCGACGGCGCGGGGGTCCAGGGCATGGACAAAAGTATAATATCGATAAGGCATCAACTCCCCTAGACGTTCACGGTCCCAAGCTGAACACCCGCCCTCATGCTCTTGACCTGAGCCAGCAGAGCCTTCGACAGCGTATTCAGTTCATCCAGAATGTCTGCCTTGAGGTCCTTTGGGTGTTTCTTCTGCCGGATTGCACGATCAATTTGGCTCCGCAGCGTCCGCAGCCGAGACTGGAGCGCCGTCTGATACGCCGAATGCGCGGGCACACCCCATGGGCAGTGGGCCGGGAGGCCCACGATGAGCGCCTCGAACTCCTGCTGCGGCAGCAGGACCATGTTCTTCTCGTTGTGGATGTTCCAGCGTGAGATGAGGATGAGCTTCACCACTTGGTCGGAGCGCGCCGGACTGCCCGACTCGCCCTTGCCAATCACCCACTCCTCGACGGCGCCTATCGGGATGAGGTGATGGTAGTTGTGCTCGTAGGGATAGAAGGCGCCATACCCGCCCTGCGTCGCGTTCTGACGCGGCTGGAACTGGGGCCGGTTGCCCTTCTTCAGTGACTGACTCGGCACAGGGGCCAGGTGTGTCGCCCCGAGATGCCAGCCCTCGGGTCCCCGGCGCAGCCAGTAGAGGGACTGCCGTGCGCTGTCGAAGAACTCCGACAGGGTCCGCTTGCGCTTGGAATCGTCGCGGACGGGGAAGCGCTTCCAGATGCGCTTCTGCGCCTTGTTACTCAGCCCAAAGTCGTCCCGGATGAGCTTCATCCGCCGGGCGATCGCCTGATGGTCCTTGTTGTAGAGCGCACTGCGCTCGCGCAAGGAGACCTTGTAGCCGTTGGACATGTGGTTGCATGGATGGGAGCTCCATCCCCCATTGTCCGTGATCGTGTGCCTCCACAGGCACCCGAAGCCAGAAGGCCGGTCCGTGTGGTTGAGCGTCCTGGAATCCCACGCCAGATGCGTATCGCTGGATGCCATGCGTACCCGCTCCTATCGACGGACGAGAAGCCCCGAAGCCACCTCGCCCTCATCCGACCTCGACCACACGAGAATCTCATCTTCCCGGGCGTACTTCCTGACGAACGACCGCGTGGCCACGGCAATGGACACTCCGCCACTGGCGGCCCCCGTATCCCCCAGCGACATCGCGGGCCAGTGCCCCTGGGCACCCGCCAACACCGAGTCAGGAGGAAAGCGCGCGAGGAACGTTCCCCACTCCGAGGCCCGCGACGCATCGCCATTGAGGTCACCGTACACGTCGCCGATGCGCGTCGCCCGGGCCAGCGTCCCCTCCAGCGGTTCAACCAGCCGCATCGAGGGAACAGCGCGGCCGCTCCCTCCGACCTGGAGCGCCTCGACATACGCTTCCATCCTCGCGCCGCATCGCCGTGCCATCACTGGGTCCTCGACAAGCACCGCCACCGCCGCTTCTCCCGGCATGAACCCCACGGCGCGCTCCGGTGTCTTCAGCCGCCCCTTCAGGTCCAACCATTCAAGCGCCGCCAGGTCGCTCGTGAGGCTGTCCACCCCCACGATGAGCGCACGCTGCACATGCCCCGTGGCGATGGCATCGGCCGCTTCCGCCATGGCCGCGAGCACGGAGACATGCCCGCCCGCGATGACCTTTTGGAGCCCTTGCGAAAAGCCTAGACCACTACGACGGACGACCACAGGAAGCAGGCTCTCTTGAAGCTGCTCAGCCAGCAGCTCCTGTTCGAGCGTGCGAGCACCTGAGATGCCCAAGAAGAGCGCCGTGTTCTCCCAGAACAGTGGGCCCTCTCCCGTGAGCCTCGAATAGCCACACAGGTCCTGGATGGCCTCCTGGACGAGCAGCGCATGGAGGCCCAGTCCTACGAACCCCTCCGTGAGCCCCTGAATGGGGAATCCCACCACGGACTCGACGCCGGGCTGGTCACCGGAGGCAACCACCTGGAGGCCCAGGGGCACGGGCAAGGCCATCCGGCAGCGGATCGCCGCGCATGACGAAACCACGTCGTACCCGACCGAGGACACCATCCCCAGTCCGGTGATGGCCAATGACATGGCTGGAGCCTAACGCGCATTGGCTGTTCAGTTTCCAGGCGGCGCTCGACCGTCTGGAAACCAACGCATCTCAGCTCAATCCTTCTTCTCCGCCGCCACCGCCACCAGGAGCTGCTTCGCCTTCACCTGGCTGCCCACGGACACGTTGAGCTCCGAGACAGTCCCCACCACATCGGCGACGACCTGGAACTCCATCTTCATGGCCTCCAGGACCACCAGGACGTCACCGGGCTTCACCGCCGCGCCCACCTGCGTGTCCACACGCAGGATGCGCCCGTCCATCGGTGCCGCCAGCCGGCCACTGCCCGCACCGTCTGACTTCGAAGGCGGGCGGAACGTCACGTCCGTGATGGCATGGGCACCCGCGCCCGAATCCCACCAGAGCGTGTCACCGTCCCGCTGGTAGCGCGCCCGTCCGCGCATCCCGCCGCAGGAGAAGTCGAGCGTGCCCTCGGATAGCCCCAGCACGGCCACGTCGAAGGACGTGTCCCCCACGGTCACCGTGTAGGCCTCGGAGGACACGGGCTGAACCGTAACGTCCTCTTCCGCACCCCGGCTCGCCAGCTTCATCCGCACGGGGTGACGGTACGCCGTGTTCCAGTTCAGCAAGGACGCGTCCAGCCCCGCCACGTCCGCCAGCTTCAAACCCTCATCGTGGAACAGCACCGCCGCCGCGAGCGCCCGGGTCTTCGCATCCGCGACGTACAGCCCCTCGACCTCCGTCGCGGGCGCGTGCTTCCCGATGAACGCCGTGTCGTACTCACCCGAACGGAACGCCCCGTGCTCCAGCACGTACAGGAGCAGGTTCTTGTTGGTGGTGACGCCGAACACCGTCAGCTCACGCAGCGCCTCCACGAGCCGCCGCCGCGCCGTCTCCCGGTCCGGCCCATGCGCAATCACCTTCGCCTGCATCGAATCGTAGAAGGGCGGAATCTCCTGCCCCCCGCGCACGCCATGGTCGATGCGCACGCCCTCGCGAGTGGGCAGCTCCCACGCCAGCAGCCGGCCCGCCTGGGGCGCGTAGCCCTTCCCCGGGTCCTCCGCGCAGAGACGGACCTCGATGGCGTGCCCCGACGCGGAGATCTCCTCCTGCGCCCGGGGCAACTTCTCCCCCGCGGCCACGCGGAGCTGCCACTCCACCAGGTCCAGCCCGGTGATCAACTCCGTCACCGGGTGCTCCACCTGGAGCCGCGTGTTCATCTCCATGAAGTAGAAGTCACCGCTCGGCGCGAGCAGGAACTCGATGGTCCCCGCGCCCCGGTAACCGATGGCCCGCGCCGCGGCCACCGCCACCTCGCCCATGCGCGCGCGCAGCGCGGGGCTCACCGCCGGTGACGGGCTCTCCTCGACAATCTTCTGGTGCCGGCGCTGCACCGAGCAGTCCCGCTCCCCCAGGTGCACGACGTTGCCATGCGTGTCCGCGAAGACCTGGACCTCCACATGACGTGCGTCGATGACCGCCTTCTCCAGGATGAGCTCACCACTCCCGAAGGCATTCGTCGCCTCCGAGCGCGCCGCGCGCAGGGCCGCGCGGAGCTGGGACGCCTCATGCACCAACCGCATGCCCCGGCCGCCACCACCCGCCGCCGCCTTCACCATCAGCGGGAAACCGATGCGCTCGCCCTCCACCGCCAGCGCCTCGTCATCCAGGTCCGAGGCCTCATAGCCAGGGATGCAAGGCACACCCGCCGCGAGCATCCGCAGCTTCGCCTGACGCTTGTTGCCCATCAGGGTGATGGCCTCGGCCTCCGGGCCGATGAACACCAGCCCCGCGTCCTGGCAGGCGCGCGCGAAGTCGGCGTTCTCGGAGAGGAAGCCGTAGCCCGGGTGAATCGCCTCCGCGCCGGACGTCTTCGCCGCCTCGAGAATCTTCGCGATGACGAGGTACGACTCCTTCGCCGGAGACGGGCCAATGGGCACGGCCTCGTCCGCCGCGAGCACGTGCGGCGAGGACCGGTCCGCCTCGGAGAACACCGCCACGGTGCGGTAGCCCAGGCGCTGACACGTCCGAATCACGCGGACGGCGATCTCGCCACGGTTCGCGATGAGGACCTTCTTGAAACGCTCCATCGTGTCCGCTCCTCTCACAGCCGCGCGACGCCGAACGTGTTGGGATGGACCTGCCGCCGCTTCGCCTCGCGGCAGACCGACAACGTGAACCCGAGCACCCGCCGCGTGTCACGCGGGTCGATGAGCCCGTCGTCGAACAGCCGCGCGCTCCCGTTGAACGGATGCGACTCCTTGTCGAACTGGTCGATGATGGGCTGGCAGAACGCCTTGATCTGCTCCTCGTCCACCACCTGCCCCTGCCGGGCCAGCTTCTCCCCGAAGACGATGGACATCACCTTCGCCGCCTGCTCGCCGCCCATGACGGCGGTGCGTGCGTTGGGCCAACCGAAGATGAAGCGTGGATGAAAGGGCCGGCCGCACATACCGTAGTTGCCCGCGCCGAAGGCGCCGCCAATCAGCACCGTGAGCTGCGGCACCGTCGCGTTGGCCACGGCCTGAATCATCTTCGAGCCGTGCTTCACGATGCCCCCCTGCTCCGGCTGCGTCCCCACCAGGTAGCCCGTGGTGTTCTGCAGGTAGAGGATGGGCGTGTCCTTCTGGCAGCAGAGCTGGATGAACTGCGCCGCCTTCGTCGCGCCCTTGGGGGAAATCGGCCCATTGTTGCCGATGATGCCCAGCGGATGGCCGTACAGGTTCGCCCAACCACAGACGGTGTGCGCGTCGTACTCGTCCTTGAACCCGGTGAACTCCGAGCCATCCACGATGCGCGCGATGACCTCACGGCAGTCATAGGGCTTGCGATAGTCCACGGGGACGGCGCCGCAGAGCTCGTCCGGGGAGTAGTAGGGCTCCGCGTAGGAGGGGCGCTCAGCGGGCGGGAGCTGCGCGTTCCACCCGAGCTTCGCCACGATCTCCCGCGCGATGCGGATGCCGTCTGCGTCGTCCTCGGCCAGGTAGTCCGCCGTGCCCGCCACCGTCGCGTGCATCTCCGCGCCACCCAACTCCTCGTCCGTGGCGACTTCCCCCGTGGCCGCTTTGAGCAACGGCGGACCCGCGAGGAAGACCTTCGCCTTCTTCTTCACCATCACCACGTAGTCGGACAGGCCCGGCAGGTATGCGCCGCCCGCGGTGCTGGAGCCATGCACCACCGTCACCTGCGGGATGCCCGCCGCCGACAGCCGCGCCTGGTTGTAGAAGGTCTCCCCGCCGGGGATGAAGATCTCCTGCTGGTACATCAGGTTGGCGCCGCCGCTCTCCACCAGCGACACCATGGGCAGCTTGTTCTCCAGCGCCAGCGCCTGGGCTCGCAGCGCCTTCTGCACGCCCCACGGCGACGCGGTGCCACCCTTGATGGCGGAGTTGTTCACGAAGACGATGCACCGCACCCCGGACACGTAGCCAATGCCGATGATGCTGTTGCCGCCCGCCAGCGAGCCGTCGCTGTCGTCGTGGTAGCGGTAGCCACACAGCGTGGACAGCTCCAGGAACGGCGAGCCCCGGTCGAGCAGCAACATCAGCCGCTCGCGAGGCAGCAGTTGCCCGCGCTTGTGGAACTTCTCGCGCGCCTGGTTCTCCGTGTGGCGGACCTTCGCCTCGATGTCCCGCAGCTCCGCGACACGGGCCAGCATGTCCGCGCGGTGGGCCTTGAACGCCTCGGAGCCCGGGTCGATTCGCGATGTGATTCGTGGCATCGGTCTCACTCCTGCCCTTCGCGCAGCAGCGCCTCGGGGATGTCCATGTGCCGTGAGCGCAGCCACTCGCCCAGCGCCTTGCCCTGCGGGTCGAAGCGCGTGGACGACGAGACGCCCTCCCCCAGCATTCCATCGATGACGAAGTTCAAGCCCCGCAGGTTGGGGAAGACGTGCCGCTCGATGCGCAGCGGCGCCGCCTCGGGGAGCAGCTCGCGCAGCTTCTCTTCCGTGAGCGCATGCGCCAGCCACTGCCACGCCGCGTCCGAGCGCGCCCAGACGCCGATGTTCGCCGTGCCGCCCTTGTCACCACTGCGCGCGGCGATGATGCGCCCCAGCGGCGCGCGGCGCGTGGGGCCTTCCGGCGGTGGAGCCGGCAGCGGCGCGGGCTCCACCGGCTCCAGCGAGCGCGACGTTGACGGCGGCGTGATGACGGTCCGCGTCCCATCCTCCAGGACGGCGACGTGCTCGATGCGCCCCGCCTCGACATAGGCCGGCGTGTAGACGCCATACGGCGCCCCGTCCGAAGGAGGCGCCGTCATCGTGAAGCCTGGATAGCTGCCCAGGGCCAGCTCCACGGCCGCGCCGCTGAAGGCCCGTCCCACGACCTTCGCGTCCGAGTCCTTCACCACCACGCGAAGGAAGGCGGCGGCCTGCTCCTCGGTGGCGGCGTCCTCGCGGTCCGTCCGCGTGAGCATCCACGTGACTTCCCTCGGCTTGCGCGTCAGCGCCGCCTCGAGCTGCTCGCGCGCCAGCCGCGCCTTCTCCTCGATGTCCAACCCGACGAGGATGAACGTGGCTTCGTTCCGATAACCACCCAGGTGGTTGAGGCACACCTTCACCGTGGGCGGAGGAGGCTCACCGCGCACACCGGAGATACGGACGCGGTCCTTCCCTTCCTGCGCCAGGGTGATGCTGTCGAAGCGCGCCGTCGCGTCGGGGCCCGCGTACCGCGCCCCGGTGATTTCATAGACGAGCTGAGCCAGCACCGTGTCCACCGTCACCGCGCCGCCCGTGCCCGCGTGCTTGGTGATGACGCTGCTGCCGTCCTCGTGAAGCTCCGCCAGCGGGAAGCCGGGACGCCGCGCGTCCAGCTCCGTGAAGAACGAGAAGTTGCCACCCGTGGCCTGCGTGCCGCACTCCAGCACATGGCCCGCGGCCATCGCCCCCGCGAGCCGGTCCCAGTCATCCTCCTTCCAGCCGAAGTGCGCCGCCGCCGGGCCCACCACCAGCGAGGCATCCGTCACCCGCCCGGTGACGACGATGTCCGCGCCCGCGCGCAGGCACGCGGCGATGCCCCACCCGCCCAGGTACGCATTCGCGGTGAGCGGTGAACCCAGGCCCAGCGCGTCCGCTTGCGCGGAGAGGTCATCGCCCTCCACGTGGGCGACCTTCACCTTCACGCCCAGCTTCGCGGCGACCTCGCGCAGCGCGGCGGCCAGGCCCGCGGGGTTCAGGCCTCCCGCGTTGGTGACGACCTTGACCTTCTTCTCCACCACCAACGCCAGACACTGCTCCATCTGCTTCAGGAACGTCTTGGCGTAGCCCGTGGACGGGTCCTTCATCCGGTCTCTGCCGAGGATGAGCATCGTCAGCTCGGCCAGATAGTCGCCAGTCAGGACATCGAGCTGGCCGCCTTCGAGCATCTCCCGGACCGCCGAGAAGCGATCTCCATAGAAACCCGAGGCATTGCCGACACGCAGGGGGGACGCAGGCATGAGCTCTCCACTCGGCAGCAACGAAGACGCGTGAGTCTTGGCAGGCGCTCTTAAAAAAGCAAGCGTGCTTGCTTTTTTAACGGTCGGCTCGCATCCTGGCCGGGTGAGTGAGGCATCCGGCCCCCCAGGCAGGCAGGAGCAGGAGCGCAGCCGCGTCACGCGTCAGCGGCTGATGGAGGCCGCCATTGGCGCCCTCTCCGAGCTGGGCTGGGCGGGCGCGACGATGACGGTCATCGCCGAGCGCGCGGGTGTGTCCCGAGGCGCCTGTCAGCACCACTTCCCCACCCGCGCGGACCTGGTCGCCGCGGCCGTGGAGTACGTGGGGCATCAGCAGGTGGAAGCGGTCATCCGCAAGGCCGACAAGCTTCCAGCCGACGCGCGGCGCACGGAGGCCCTCCTCCACATGCTGGCGGGCATCTACCTCAGCCCCGTGTTCACCGCGGCGGTGCAGCTCTGGGTGGCCGCCGTGGCGGACTCGGAGCTGCGCGCGCAGCTCGCGCCGTTGGAGGCGCGCGTGGGCCGGGAGTTCCACCGGTTGACGGTGCAACTGCTCGGCGTGGATGACAGCGACGCGGAGGTGCGAGAGCTGATTCAGGCCACGCTGGACCTCATCCGAGGGCTCGCGCTGGCGAACCTGCTTCGCGACGACAGCGCGCGCCGGAAGAAGGTCCTGCACCGCTGGTCCCTCACGTTGGAGAAGGCCCTGAGCGCGCGGCGCTCAACGCGGGCCTGATGCCTCACGGTTTCTTTTATCAACGACCTCCCTTCAGGAGCTGACATGGGCTACCGCTCTCTCTTCGCACCGGGCTGTTTCAGCAACCGCACCATCGTCGTCACCGGCGGCGGCAGTGGCATTGGCCGCTGCACCGCGCACGAGCTGGCCTCGCTGGGCGCCAACGTCGTCCTGGTGGGCCGCAAGGCCGACAAGCTAGAGGCCGTCGCTCGGGAAATCCAGGAGGACGGCGGCAAGGTGTCCTTCGAGGTGCTCGACATCCGTGACGAGGAGGGCGTGAAGGCCACCGTGGCGCGCATCGTCGCCGCGCACGGGCCCATCCATGGCCTGGTCAACAACGCGGGCGGGCAGTTCCCCTCGCCGCTGTCGGCCATCTCCAAGAAGGGCTTCGACGCGGTGGTGTCCACGAACCTCACCGGCGGCTTCCTGATGGCGCGGGAGGTCTACCTCCAGTCCATGAGCAACCACGGGGGCTCCATCGTCAACATGCTCGCGGATTCGTGGGGCGGCATGCCGGGCATGGGGCACTCGGGCGCGGCGCGCATGGGCATGCTCAACCTGACGCAGACGGCGGCCGTGGAGTGGGCCGCGTCCGGCGTGCGCGTGAACGCCGTGGCGCCGGGCTGGGTCGCCTCCAGCGGCATGGACAGCTACAAGGACGAGGGCGTGAAGGCGATGATTCCCCTCCTCAAGAAGGAGGTGCCGCTCCAGCGGCTCGCCACCGAGTCCGAGGTGAGCGCCGCCATCGTCTTCCTGCTCACCGACGCCGCGGCCTTCATCACCGGCGACGTCATCAAGATTGATGGCGGCGCGTCGTGCAACACCAAGATCTTCCCGCTGGAGGAGACCACCGCCTCGAAGCCCTACGAGGGCTTCCACCGCGCGACGGCGCCGCGCATCCTCGGCGGGGAGTCGAAGGAGTAGGCGGGACGGGAACAACACCCCGCTTCCGCCCGTGCTGCGCGGAAGCGGGGCTGTCATCACATCAGAGGCCGTCCGGGTAGCAGAAGCCGTAGCTGCGGTCGTAGCCGCCGCTCGCGAGCGGGTAGGACACGAAGCCCAGCTCCTCACCGGAGCCGCACTCCGAGCGGGCGCGCTTGTAAGGGAAGCACGTGCCGCGGCCCGTCCCCCCCAGGTCGAGGCACACGCCCCGCGCGCCCTCGGCGCCGCAGAACTCGGCGTAGCCCAGGGTGCACTGCTCGCCGATGAGGGCGGGGTCGAAGTCGAAGCCCGCCGCCACCTGCACGGCCTGCTCCTGGCACAGGCCCTGGACCCCGCACACGGTGCCCGTGGGGCAGCCGGGGTCGGCGGCCATGAAGTCACACGTGGCCATGCACTTGCTCGGGGCGCCCCAGGCCGTCGTACAGGCGAAGCCCTCGGCGCAGTCCGTGGTCGCCAGCTCGTACTCGCTGGTGGCCGCCGTGTACGTGCATGCCTCGCCGTGCGTCTTGGTGCCGAGCGACCTCTCCAGCGTCCCGTCATCCGCGGCGCGGTTGGAGGCCACGCACGTGTGGCCGGGGATGTTGGCCGTCAGCGAGCCCTCGCGCGGGTCGCACCCACCCTGGCGGACGGTGTTCCACGTCGCGAAGCGGATCCACCGGCACTCGCCGCCCGCCACCGGCGCGGTGCCGGTGTAGGGCGCGGACAGCGGCGGCGCGGCCACGGACTGGCGCAGCGTGACGTTGGCCAGCGCGCCAATCGTCTGCTGCGGCGACACCTTGAGCGCGAGCAGGAGCGAGCCCGACTCCGCCACGAACGTCCTCGCGGTGGACGTCCCCGAATCCTGCACGCCCCACACGCACTGCTCGCACGTGAAGAGGTTGGTGCCGCCCGTCGCCAGGTCATAGAGGCCGGGCTGGGTGTTCACGTCCAGGCGGATGCGGGCGACGTCCGCGGCAGCCGGGTCGCCCTGGTCGGAGAACGTGCCGACGTAGGTCGGCTGCGGGCCGTACTGCACCGGCGTCCGCTCAATGCCGTTCGTCAGCTCGCCCATCGTGATTTCGGTACAGCCCGCGGGCGGAGTCAGCAGCGCCGCCTCCGCTTCCGCCGCGCGCAGCGTCTCCTGCTCGGGCACGGGGGAAGGGTCGGCCGGCTGCTCCGGCACACCACATCCCACCACAGCGGTCAGCAATGCCACACTCCAACGCCACTTACCTACAGATGCAACTCCAGAACGTCGATTCGTCATGAGGTCTTGTCCAGTTGCCGTCCCGGCCGTTCGGCTTGCCCTGATGGGTCCAGGGCAAAGCGAGGATTAACCGGAGCGTCTGACATCAAGCAACGGGCCGCTGGCGGCCTCTGACAAATCCTCTCGCTGCGATGCTTATTGACTTTCGCGACTGGGATGCGGGCCTAACGCCGGAAGCGCACAATGCTCACGTCGAGCGCTCCGACTTCCGCGTCCAGCACCTCGCGCATCAACTCCAGCGCCCGCGCCTCATTGAAGCTACCGGAGCCCGCGCCAATGACAGGGAAGGCCACGGAACGAAATCCCTGCTCACGCGCCTTCGCCAAGGCATTGCGCACGGAGTCCTGGATGGAGCGCTCCGAAGCCCGCCAGAGCATGTTGATGCCCGCCACGTGGATGATGGCCTTGAAAGGCAGACGCCCCGCGGACGTCACCACCGCCGAGCCCAACGGCATGGGCCCCGCCTTCGCCACCTCTCGGAAGGGCCCTGTCCCACCCCGGCGCTTGATGGCTCCGGACACCCCCTGGGGCAACAGCAGCCACCAGGGGATGATGTTCCGGTTCCACGCGTTGACGATGGCCTCCACGGGCTGGTCGAGCAGGTCACCTTCGACGATTGAGACGGGCATGGCGCTCACTCTAGCGCCAGCCCATCCGTGTGAAGCGTCCCGAATCGCTCAGTCGCACGCGTGCGTGTGCGTGTGCTCCGTGGCCTTCGGGCTCCAGCCCTCGTTGCCGTCCTTCTCGAAGAAGAACTTCGCGCGCGGGCGCTGACGCGTCCCCACCTCGTTGAGCGTGGCCGCGTCGTACAGACGCCCGTTCACCATGGTGTAGCGCACGGACCGGCTGTGCTTCAGGTCCTGCAAGGGATTGCCATCCAGCACGATGAGGTCCGCCAGCTTGCCCTCCTCCAGCGATCCAATCTCCCCGTCCATCCCCAGGTAACGCGCCCCGCTCAGCGTCGCCGAGCGCAGCGCCTGCAACGGCTTCATGCCGCCCTGGCCGAACATCCAGACCTCCCAGTGCGCAGCCAGGCCCTCCCGCTGACCGTGCGCGCCAAGCTGCACGCTCACGCCCGCGTCACTCAGCTCCTTCGCCACCGTGGCGGCGGAGAAGTGACCGAACTCGTCGTCCGGCACGTGCATGGGCCTGCGGCTGCGCGCGTCCACCACCCGGCGCGGGACGAAGGAGAGCAGCCGCTCGTCCTCCCAGACGTTCGTCTTCTGGTACCAGTAGTTCTCACCCCACACGCCGCCGTACGCCACGCCCAGCGTCGGCGTGTAGCCCGTGCCGCTCTTGCCCCACAGTTGCTTCACGTCCGCGTAGATGCGCGCCACCGGAATCGCGTGCTCCACGCCCGTGTGCCCATCCACCACCATGGTCAGGTTGTGCTGGAGCAGCGAGCCGCCCTCCGGCACCACCAGCATGTCCAGCTCGCGCGCCGCCTGGAGCACCTTCTGTCGCTGGTCCCGGCGCGGCTGGTTGTAGCTCTTCACGCTGAAGGCCCCCATCGCCTTCATCCGCCGCAGGTGCGACCGCGCGTCGTCCGCCGTCTCGATGGGCGCGCGGTACCCCGTCCCTGACGCACCATAGAGGATGGTGCCCGTGGAGAAGATGCGCGGCGCCACCACGCCGCCCGCCCGCGCCATCTCGCTGGCCGCGAACACCTCTTCCGACGAGTTCGACGGGTCATGCAGCGTCGTCACGCCGAAGGCCAGCGACGCCGCATGCACCCAGCTCTGCTCGGGCATCAGCCCGTCCATGCCCATGGCCCCGTGCCAGTGCACGTCGATGAGACCGGGCATCAGCGTCTTGCCCTTCACGTCCACCACCTTCGCCCCGGACGGCACCTGCACCTTGCCCACCGGCCCCACCGCCACGATGCGGTTGCCGCGCACCACCACCACGCCCTGCTCCAGGACCTCGTCACCCTTCATCGTGATGACGCGCCCCCCCACGAAGGCCAGGGTGCCCTCCGGCACGTCCGCCTTCACCGGGAAGGAGATGTCCACGCCCTTCTCCGGCGCCTCCGGCAGCTTCTCCGGCGCGCCTTCGATGAACGCGAAGCTGTCCTTCAGCGAGCGCGTGTAGAGCTCGGGCCCCAGCGCCCAGTGCAGCCGCTGGCTGTCGCCGGACCAGTGCAGGAACATCCCCGCGTCCCGGCTCACCTTCGACTGCGGCAGCGCCTTCGCGCTCGGCCCCACCGTGGCCGACTTGGCCCCCAGCGCGAAGGGCACGATGTACGCGTTGAAGTTCTCGCGGAACGCCACCCACCGCTCGTCCGGAGACACGCGCAGCTCGGTGGCCTCGGCGCTGGTCAGGTGCGTGCGCTCCTCGCTCCCGTTCAGCCCGACGCTCTTCAGCGAGCGGACGTCCTCCTTCTCCTTCCGCTCCACGTGCAGGAAGTACACGCGGTCCGGGCGCGAACCGAAGTGCGGCTGCTCGCCATCCCGCGCCAGCCGCTTCGGCGCGCCACCGCCCACGGGCATGGCGAACAGGCCCGTGTTGCGGCTCCACCGTCCGGGCATCAAGTAGCCATCGCCCGTCGCGCGGTACACCAGCGTCTTCCCATCCGGGCTGAGCGCGGGCTCCACGTAGTAGCCCGGGTCCTTCGTCAGCACCTTGCCCTCGCCGCCCGTGGCGGACACGACGCGGATGCTGCCCATCTTCTCGTCATCCCACGTCGTGTAGACGATGGAGCGCCCATCCCGGGAGAACGACGGGTAGAACTCGAAGTGGTCGTCCTGCTTCGTCAGGCGCCGCGGCGTGCCGGCCGGCAGCTCCTTCACGTACAGCTTGCCCAGCGCCTGGTACACCACGCGGTCCCCCTTCGGGGACACCTGCACCCAGCGCAGCATCTTCGTGTTGAAGCGCTCGGGCGCCACGGCCTGCGGGCTGCGCACGGCCTCGGCGATCGTGCGCGTGCCCCGCACGCGGAAGGGAATGGGCGTCACCTTCTTCGTGGCCACGTCGATGCGCTGAAGCTTGCCGCCCGCCCAGAACACGATGGACGCGTTGTCCGGCGTCCACGCCAGCGTCGGGTACACGCCGTGGATGGCCCACGTCTCCTGCATGTCCCGGTCGAGCCCGTCATACAGCGGGCGCTCCGCTCCGGACGCCACGTCGGTGACGTAGAGCACGCTCTTGCCGCGCACGCGGCGCACGAACGCCAGCTGCTTGCCATCACGCGACGGCGTGGGGCGGATGGACCCGCCCGGCCCGGTGACGAAGGGGTCAATCTCCTTCGTCTCCAAATCCAGACGCTGGATGGCGTAAATCTGGCCGTTGGGGTCCTTGTTGTATTCGAAGGACTTCCCCGGCGTGACGTCCTGGCTGAAGTAGACGTAGCGCCCGTCGGGGGAGTACGCGGGCTCGCCCAGGTCCTTCTGGTCGTTGGTGCGCTCGGTGAGCTGCACGCCCTCGCCGCCGGAGCGGTGGTACATCCACACCTCACCCGCGCCCAGCGAGCGCCGCGCGGTGAAGTGCTTGCGCGCCACGATGAACTGGCCGTCCGGGCTCCACGCGGGGCTGTTGAGCAGCCTGAACTTCTCCTCTGTCACCGCCCGCGCGTTCGAGCCGTCCCGGTCCATCACCCAGATGTTGTCGCCACCCCCCCGGTCGCTGGTGAAGACGATGTGCTTCCCATCCGGGCTGAAGCGCGGCTGCATGTCCCACGCGACGCCGGACGTCAGCGCCTTCGCCTCGCCGCCGCCCATGGGCACCACGTAGAGGTCACCCAGCAGGTCGAAGACGATGGCGTCGCCGCGCGGGCTGACGTCCACGTTCATCCACGTGCCCTCGGTGACGTCGATGTTCACCTGACGCGAGGGGAAGCCGGGCGCGTCCACCTTCCAGGCGTCCTTGGCGTCCTTCTCCGTCTTCTGCGCGGCTTCACCGGAGGGCGGCGGGGGCGCGTTCACCTCAGCGGCGCGGGCGGCGTTGCGCGCGGTGTCCTTCGTGTCGGGGGACGGCTGCGGCGGGTCCTGCCGGACCGAGGGGGGCTTCGCCGGAGCTTGCTGCGCGGCCAGCGGCGCGGTGGGCAGCAGCAGGACGGCGAGGAGGGAGGAGGTCAGTCGTTTCACCAGAAGTCCTCGTGAGGAAGAAGCGTGTGTCGGGTGGCGGAGACTATCCGGCCCCATGGGGCCGAGGGGTGCCGGCCGTGAACAGGCGGACAGGCGAGCCTCTTCCGGGCCGTGTAAGCTCACCCCCGTCGAGCACCATCGACTCCCAGGGGGGAGCCTCATGCAGACGCGTAACCATTCCTCGTCCGGGCCGGGCGCGAAGAAGCTCGCCGTGCTCGTCATCCACGGCATCGAGGTGGATGACCCAGGCCTCTTCGACACCGCCGTGCGCCTGCTGCACAAGCACTTCGGGGCCCAGGCGGGCGCCCACGAGGACGCACTCGCCGTCGAGACCGTGAACTGGGCCTCCGTGATGGAGCGCGCGGAGAAGGACTTGCTGGCCCGCTACGGACCGCCGGACGCGGAGGCGTACTGGAAGTCCCTCTACGACAGCGTGCGCGCGGTGAACCAGGGCCACGAGTCCGCGCTCGTCCCGCTGATGCTCCGCATGATGCGGCCGTCCCTGCGCGGCATGGACCTGCGCTACCCCGGCCTGCGCTGGATGCTGGTCCACTTCGTGGGCGACATCATCGCGTACCAGACGAACCCCGCCGACCCGGACGTCTACACCCGCATCCACCGCCAGGTCGCCGAGGCCCTGGGTCGCCTGCGCGAGAAGGCCGGTGACGACGCCCCGCTCTGCGTCATCGCGCACAGCCTGGGCAGCGTCATCGCCAGCAACTACTTCTACGACTTGCAGGTCCAGCGCTTCGCGGGACGCGACATCATCGAGGACTCGGTGCGCGCCGCCCAGGGCACCTCCCCCCTGGAGCGCGGCGAGACGCTCAGCCACTTCTTCACGCTGGGCAGCCCCATGGCCCTGTGGAGCCTGCGCTATCCGCACGCCGGGCTCGACCAGCCGGTGCACGTGCCGGCCCCGGAGCTGGCGCGGCACCACCCGGGCGTGGGTGGGCAGTGGATCAACTTCTACGATGACGACGACGTCTTCGCGTGGCCGCTCCAACCGCTCAGCGAGGCCTACCGCGACCTCGTCGAGGACCGGTCCGTGCGCGTGGCGGGTCCCCTCTTCTCGTGGACGCCCCTGGTCCACCCCTTCTACTGGTCGGATGACGGGGTGATGCGGGACATCGCCGCGTCGCTCGCGGGTGCGTGGAAGCAGCTCGCCAACGCGCCGTCCGTCGCCGCGTGAGCCACGTGGACGGCGGGGGAAGCCGTCCGACACGGCGGGTGTGGGCCAGCAGGCGCACCGTTACAACGCGGTGTGCCATGCGGCCTTGAGTCTGGTATCGCGCCCTCATGTCGGACGACTTCGCGCTTCCCGAAGACAAGGCCGGGCGGTTGGAACGCTGCGCCCTCTTCTACACGGACGTGGTGCCCCACAACCACGCGCTGGGGCTGCGGCTGGTGGACGTGGGCGCCGCCGAGGCCACCGTCGAGCTCCCCTACGCCGAGAACCTCATCGGCAACCCCGAGACGAAGGTCATCGCGGGCGGGGCGGTGACGACGCTCATCGACGCCACGTGTGGCACCGCGGTGTTCCTCAAGCTGAACCGCTTCGCGCCGCTCGTCACGTTGGATTTGCGCATCGACTACCTGCGCCCCGCGCGGCCGGGCGTCGTCCTCACCTGCGTGGCCGAGTGCTACCGGCTCACGCGACAGGTCGCCTTCGTGCGCGCGCTCGTCCACCAGGGCGACCCGGGCCACCCGGTGGCCTCGGCCCAGGGCACCTTCATGCGGACGGAGGAGTGACGGCCATGAGTGACACCCCGACGACCCCTGCCCTCCCCGAGCTTGTGCGCCAGGTGCGCAAGTCGCGCGAGTACAAGCGGCTCACCGACGCCATCCCCTACACGCGCTTCATGGGCATCGGCGTGGAGAACCTCGCTGGCGAGATGCTCTGCCGCATGGCCTTCAACCCGAGGAACATCGGCAACAGCCTGCTGCCCGCGCTGCATGGCGGCACGCTCGGCGCGCTGCTGGAGTCCGCGGCCGTCTTCGAGCTGCTCCTCCAGACGAACACCGAGCGCGTGCCCAAGGTCATCTCGCTCACGGTGGACTTCCTGCGCTCGGGCAAGCCGCAGGACACCTTCGCCAAGGCGCTCATCACCCGCCAGGGCCGGCGCGTGGCCAACGTGCGGGTGGAGGCGTGGCAGGACGACCGCACGCGCCCCATCGCCAGCGCGCATGCGTTGTTCCTGCTGTCGGAGCCGTAGTCGCTGGCACGACAACGGGATGCCTCCAAGCCCCGGGCGCTCCGAAGCGGGAGCGCCCGCCCCGCCGTCCGCCGCCCCTGCCCCACACCTCGCGCCGCCTCCACCTTCGGCCTGATTTCTCGAAGGCACTGGAGGCGGACGATGAAGCGATGGATGCGTTGGATGGTGACGGGTTCCCTCACGCTGGCCAGCACGGCCCTGGCGCAGCAGGCACCCCCGTCCGAGACACAGAACGGGACGGACGACTCCGAGAGCATGATTCGCATGGGCCGCCCCGATGCCATCGACCAGGGACAGGCCCTGGAGCCGGTGGTGGAGGGCACGGGCGGCTCCGGACCCCAGGGCGCCGCGCCTGACGCGCGTGGCGCCACGCTGATGCAGCAGGGCTTGATGCCCATCCCCACGGAGGAGCAGGCCTTCCTGAACGCGCTCCACCAGGCCAATCAGCACGAAGTGAAGATGGGCAAGCTCGCGCAGCAACAGGGCACGTCCCAGGGTGTGAAGGACTACGGCGCGCGGCTGGTGAAGGACCATCAGGCCGCGGACCAGCGCCTCAGGGCCTACGCCAAGACGAAGAACCTCACCCTGTCCGAGCCCCAGCCGGACACCGACTTCGCGAAGACGCTGGAGCGCGCGGAGCAGGCGTCGACGGCGATGCTCCAGTCACTCCAGGGCCCCGCCTTCGACCGCGCCTTCCTGGCCACCATGGTGGGCGACCATGACCTGGACATCGCCAAGGTGATGGCCGGGCAGCAGCAGTTCGCGAGCAACACCGGGCTGAAGACGCTGCTCGATGACATGTTGCCCACCCTGCGTGAGCACCGGCAGCAGGCGTACCGGCTGCTGGGCCAGGAAGCACCGCGCCAGGCACGCAAGGCGCCTGGCGGACGCTGACGTCAGTGCGCGGTGACGGGCACGAAGACCATTTTCATCTCGGACGCATCACCGGCCCAGGTCACCAGGAACGTGGCGCCTTCCGCCCTCCCAGTCAGGCGAAGCCTTCCATCTCCCAGGGACTCCACGCTCAAGATGGCCGGGTCGCTCACCGCGACGCGCCGGAGCCCTGGGACGGACAGCTCGCGAACCTCGTCCAGGCGCAGGGGTGGAAACGAGGCCACCGCGGGCTCGCCCTTCGTCGCGTCCAGGGCGGTCCCCGGTGGCGCTTCGGCGGCTGGCGGCGCCTCGGGTGAGGGCAGCCGCCACAGGGCGACGCCGAAGCCCGCGAGCAAGGCCATCAGGGAGAGAATCGCCCCCGCGATTCGGATTCGGTGGCGCAGCGGGAGTCCCGCCGGTTGAGTCAATGCGGTCATGAGCGCGTCCATGGAAGCAAAACGCTGCTCCGGCGCAGACGCGAGACCCCGGGCCAATGCAGCGCGAATGTGATTCGGCACGTCCCTCGAGCGCCTCCGGGATGGGACGTTTCGCGGCGCGGCGTCCGCGGACGGAAGCGATGGCCGCTCTCCCGCGAAGGCCTCGTGGAGCGCGACACAGAAGCTGTACTGGTCACTGCGCGCGTCCACCGTGTGTCCCGCGTGCTGCTCGGGAGACATGTAGGCGGGCGTCCCAGCGACCTGCCCGTGACGCGTGAGCGCTGAAGCCCTCGCGGAGGGGGCCTCGTCCCTCCCTTCCATCCACGCGTTGCCCGGCACCGCCGCGTCCTGTCTCGCCAGGCCGAAGTCGGTGACGCGCACGCGCCCGTCAGAGCCCACCAGGACGTTGGACGGCTTGAAGTCACGATGCACCAGCCCCGCCCGGTGCGCGGCGGCCAGCCCGGCTCCCGCCGCGAGGAACACGTCCAGCACCTCGCGCCAGGGCCGTTCCCGCTCGCGGAGCCACTCCGCCAGCGTGGTGCCCTCCACCCACTCCATGGCCAGGAAGTCCCGCCCCTCCGCGGTGCCCAGTTCGAAGAGGGGCAACACGTTGGGATGGGACAGCCGCGCCATCGCCTGGGCTTCGCGGAGCAACCGGGCTCGCCCCTCCTCCTCCGCGCCTTCGCGCATGGGCCGCAGCAGCTTGAGCGCCACCCGCCGCCCCAGCCGGGTGTCATCCGCCGCGTACACCACGCCCATGCCGCCCATCCCCAGCACCTCGCGAATCACGTAAGGCCCCAGCCGCGTGTCGGGCGGAAGCCGCGTGTCCGGCGACACGTCCGACAGCGTGGGCAGCCCCGTGTCCAGCCGCGTGGGTGTCCTGGAGTCACCCGTGCCCGGAAGCGAGGACTCGGCCGCGACGGCGGCCACCAGCTCCCGGCACTCCGCGCAGCCATCGAGGTGCGCCTCCACCTCCAACACCTTCACCGCGGGCAACGCGCCACTGGTGAAGGCCGCGAGCAGGTTCTCGTCCGGACATGCGGGCAGGGATGAGGGGGGCACCAGCGTCATGATGTGCGTCGAATCTTCGCAGCGTGGACATGCCCCGGGAAGCCCGGGGCACCTCGCTCCGAGACGCGTGCCTCAGTCCTGGACGACGACGCGGTAGGTGCTGAGCGTGTTGCCGGAGCCCGCCCAGGTGAGGAGGGTCGTCTCGCCGGCCTTGACGCCGGTCACTCGCAGCACGCCCTTGCCCTCGGCCTTGATGTCCGCCACGTCGGGGTCGCCCACGGCGACGCGGACCAGCCCCGGCACGGTCAGGCTCTGGTGTCCGCCCTTCTTCAACGTCAGCGTCGTCTCACCAGCGGCGGGAGCGGCGGGAGCCGGCTTCGCCTCCTCCGCGAACACAGGGGTTCCCACGAGCGTCAGCGCGACCAGGGCCAGCTTCATTCCGAGATGCATGGTGTGTCCTCCACAGGGGTTTCTTCCACCTTCATCGGAGTGACACCGGCCACTTCGGGGCGTTGCATTTCGCCGCGAATAAATTCGACTACCCCGGCTTGCTCAGGAGGGACGGCAGGCTCAGGTCCAGTTCGCCATGCAGCGCGCGCATCAGGCTGTGCAGCTCGCCCGAGGTGAGCTGGAGCCGCTCCGCCAGGCGCTGGCGCGTGCCCTCCAGCACGGCCTCCCGCGCGCGGGCCACCCACCGAGACACCGTGGACTTGTGCGTCTGGTACAGCGTGCCGATGCGCTCCAGGCTCAGCCCCTCCACCGCGTGGAGCCGCAGCACGGTGCGCTCGCGCGCGGGCAGGGCCTTCAGCGACTCGGAGAGCGCCGCCTGGAAGTCCTCGCGATGGTGGCGCTGGAGGTACGCGAGCTCGACGTCCGCCGCGCCCGCGCCACTCGCCAGCGGCACCGCCTCGGCTTCCTCCTCCGCGTGGGCCCTCCGGCGCTCCGTGCGTTGAAGGTTGAGGGCCGTGCGCACCGCCGCGGCGCGCAGCCAGGCCGCGAGCGGGCCACTGCCCTGGTACTCCGCCATGCGCGCGGGGTGGCCTCCCTCGGGCACGAGGAGCCGCTCACGCAGTTGCTGGAGCACCTCGGACGGCTCCACGCCCGACGCCCTCAGCCGCGCCACCGACGCCGCCGCCTTGGGCAACACCTGCCGCTCCAGCGCGGCGTGCGCCGTGCTGTCTCCCCGCACACAGGCACAGGCCAGATAGAGGTCCGCGCCGTGCACCGTGGCGAGCGCCCGCGCGGGGTCCTCGTCCTGGGGCAGACATCCGGCGAGGTGGCGCAGGAAGTCCTCCTCCGCCAGCGTCACGCCCTCCCAGGTCCGCGCGCCCTCGGCATGGAGCGAGGCCAGCGTGTCCTCCAGTCCGGAGACACGTTCGTAGCCCTCGCGAACACCGGGCTCGAGCTGCTGGAGGAAGACGCGCGAGCGGCGCCGCTGCGTTCGCATGTGAACCTCGGCATGGCCTGTGCCTGGAACGGCACGGCGCCCTGCCTGGTTACCCTGTTCGCCCCCTCCGTTTCCACTCAGGGCGCCACGGCGCCCATACGGCGGGCGCGCGAGGTCTCCGCGTTCCTTCGCGAATCACTCGCGCGCCAAGGTCCTACATGGACACGGACTTGCTCGGGTCCAGCGGCTTCTTCTCGGGCTCGCGCGTGCGGACCTGCTGCGTGTCGGCCTTCTTCGAGGCGTCCTGGCTCTTGCGCGGGGCGTCGACCTCCGCCTTCACCGGGGCCTCGCAGTGCTCACCCTTGCGGTTCGGGTGGCAGTGCCGGATGCCATACACATGGTGGCAGCCACAGGGGTCCACCCGCTTCTTGGCGCACGCGGAAGGATTGAACACCGGGGCTGCTACCTCCACCGGCTTCTGCGCCTGCTCCTTCTCCACGGGCCCCGCCTGCAACGCCATCGCCAGGAAAATCCCACCAAGGAAACCCATCGCCCACCCCCTACCTGGATGCTGCGGAATGGATGGGAATGAAATCCACACGTGACAAGTCCCGGGCCGATCGGACCGTCGCCGTCCGCTCGCGACCTGACGCTCGCCCCCCCATGCCGGTGTGTGCCACGGCGCCGCCTGACCCTGAATTCGCTCGCCTTGTCGCCTGTGCCCCCAGCATTCTCTTCTCCTGTTCTCGGGGTCCGGCTCCTGGCGTCAGCTTCCCTGGACGCTTCCGTCGCTGCCGCGTGTTCATCCCACCTGGGGGATTCGAGTCATGAGTTGGAAGCAGCGGCTGGAGAAGGTCTCGGAGGGGCACTACACCCTGCCGAAGACCAAGAGCATGAAGGTCGATGCGGACCTGTTCCTGTCCGACAAGTTGCTGTGGGGGGAGGGCCCTGAGCAACCTGGCCTGGAGGACTCCGTCTTTGATCAGGTGGTGAATGCCGCCTCCTTCCCCGGGGTCACCCGCGTCGCCGTCACGCCGGACTGTCATCTGGGCTACGGGGTCCCCATCGGCACGGTGGTGGAGACGGACGGCATCCTGCTGCCCACCGCCGCCGGGTACGACATCGGCTGCGGCATGGTGCAGCTCCAGACGACGCTCATGGCCGAGGACGTCGCCGACGCCACGAAGCGCCGCCGCTGGATTGACGAGGTGACGAAGCGCATCGCCGTGGGCGTGGGCGCCAGCCGCGTGCAGAAGCAGCGGCGTGTCACGGACCGCACCTTCGGAGACGTGGTGCGCCATGGCGCCAAGGCCCTGGGCCGGGGCAACTCCGTCACCGAACGCGACTACATCCCCGTCGAGGATGACCGGGTGGACATCCCCGAGCGCGCCTTCGGCAAGCGCGAGCAGTTGGGCAGTCTGGGCGGTGGCAACCACTTCACCGAGATGCAGGTCGACCAGGACGGCCGCGTGTGGGTGATGCTGCACACCGGCAGCCGGGGCTTCGGGTGGAACATCGCCAAGCACTTCTTCGTGGAGGGCGCCGCGCAGCTGGGCCTCAAGAGCCGCAGCGAGGACCATGTCTGGCTGGACGCGGAGAGCCCGCTGGGCCGCGCGTATTGGAACCTGCACAACATGGCGGCCAACTTCGCGGTGGCCAACCGGCTCATCATCGGTGAGGCGGTGTGCGACGCGCTGGAGGCCGTCTTCGGCGGCACGGCCAGCGTGTATTACGAAATCTCCCACAACCTCATCCAGAAGGAGGCCGGGAAGTTCGTCGCGCGCAAGGGCGCCACGCGGGCGTTCCCGGGCGGACACCCCGCGCTCAAGGGCACGCCGTGGGAGAAGTCGGGGCACCCCATCCTCATCCCGGGCTCCATGGAGACGGGCAGCGCCATCCTCTTCGCGGAGCCGGGCGCGGAGAAGTCCATCTACTCGGTGAATCACGGCTCTGGCCGGCGCATGTCCCGCAGTGAGGCGCGGCGCGTGCTGAAGCAGGACGCCACCGACAAGCGCATGGCCGAGGCCGGCATCCTCCTCAACACCCGGCAGACGCCGCTGGATGAATCCGGGCCTTGCTACAAGAACCTGGACGACGTCCTGGAGACGGTGGAGCTGGCGGGGCTCGCCCGGGTGGCCCACCGCCTCAAGCCGGTGGCCTGCATCAAGGGCGCGGACTGAGCGGACGCGGCCCGGGGCGTGACCGCCTGCCTGCTCTCAGCGGGGCGGTGAGGCCCTGGGTCATTCGGGGCGCGGCGCGTGGGGCTCGTGGCGTCGCCGGGGGGGCGCTACAGTGGGCGCCCCTGGAGTCTCAAGCGAATGACCTCGCCGTCCCCTGCTGCCCGCATGCCCCCTTCCGCTTCCCGTGAAGCGGAGCTGGCTCGCGCCGAGAATGAGCTGTCCACGCTGGAGGCCCGGCTCCATGAGCAACTGGCCCAGGCCAGCGCGGAGGCGTCCGCGCTCACCGCGCGGCTGGAGCAGACCCGGCAGGCGCTGACGAAGGCCCACCAGGCCCCCGGCGCGGACCCCATGCTGGGGGAACAGGCCGCCCGGCTGCAGGTCGCCGCGGCGCCCGCGCTGGAGGTCGACGGGCCCCGCGCGAAGGCGCTGGAGGCCCGGCAGGCCGCGTTGCAGGCCCGGCGGCAGGCGGGCTCGGAGATGCAGGCCCTGCTGCGGGCGCATCAGGAGCAGGCGGCCCAGGTGGCTCGCGCCGTGACGGAGGCGGAGGCCGTGTTGAAGCGGCAGGCCGACGCGGCCCGGGCCCGTCAGGAAGCCGCCACGCGGGCACAGCAGGAGGCCGCGAAGAACCGGCAGGCGGAGCTGGCACGGGCCGCCGCCGCGGCGAGTGCCCGGGGGCATGCTCCCGTCCCGCCCGCCGGGGTCCGGCCCGCGGCGCCTCCGGACGGGAAGGATGCCCGGCGAAACGGGCGGGTGCGGATGCACACGTCCATCGACATGCGCAGCGACTCCAACTTCTTCACGGGTTTCTCATTGGACATCAGTGAGGGCGGCGTCTTCATCGCCACCGTGGACGCGGTGCCTCGCGGCACGCAGGTGGAGCTCGACTTCACCCTGCCGGGCGGGCGGCCCATGAAGGTGACGGGCGTGGTGCGCTGGGTGCGCGAGGCCAACGCCCGCACCCCGGAGCTGATGCCGGGCGTGGGCGTGCAGTTCACCGGACTGCCCTCGGAGGTGGCCACGGCCATCTCTTCGTTCGTCACCACGCGCGACCCGATGTTCTTCCCAGACTGAGATGAGACAGCTTCGCGACACGTGGGCGTGCTGTTTCACGCCATCCGTCCGGTAGTCGACCTCGCTACCACTCCCGTCCGCCGACAGGCGGGATTATCTTGCGCAGAAGGCAGACAATCGAAGTCGAATTCATGGCGCGAGCCATCCCAGCGGCGCCGCGGAAGGAGAACACACCCGCATGAGCGCGCCCCATCGAAGTTCAACAGTCCTCACGGGTCGGCCCCCGCGGTGGGATTCCCGCCGCCGCGTGAATCCGGCCCGGGCCGTGGAGTCCGCGGTGCCTGCCCGCGCGCTCGACGCGCCCACGCCCGAGGTGGACAAGGTCAATCTCGCGCAGAAGCTGGCGCTCTTCTCCGAGCACTGGTCCCCGAAGGTGGTGGGCGAGTTGAATGGCCAGCACGTGCGGCTCGCGCGGTTGCACGGGCCCTTCGTCTGGCACCATCACGAGTCCGAGGACGAGCTGTTCCTGGTGTTGCACGGCCACCTGCGCATGGAGCTGCGCGAGCGCACGGTGGACGTGGGGCCCGGTGAGTTCATCATCATCCCCCGCGGCGTCGAGCACCGGCCCGTGGCGGAGGAGGAGGTGCACGTCCTCCTCTTCGAGCCCGCCAGCACGCTCAACACCGGCGACGTCCGCGAAGCCCGCACCGCCGAGCAGCTCCAGCACCTCTGAGACGACCGCCTCGGCACCCACCGGGCGGGCGAGCCTCTCACCGCCACGCTCGCGCGGATTCCTCCTTGGCGGCACGCAGCGCACCTTAGCTCCGGACCCGGGCCGCCCCTGCGGCTCCCTCGCGAGGAGCGGAAGCGATGCGCATCCACCACCTGAACTGCACCACCCTGTGTCCCCCGGGTGGCCGCCTGGCGGACGGGCGAAAGGGCTTCAAGGGGCCCGCGGCGCTGACGTGCCACTGCCTCCTGGTGGAAGGCCCGCGCGGGCTCGTCCTGGTGGACACCGGCTTCGGCCTGGAGGACGTGAAGCACCCGCGTCCCCGGTTGGCGCCGATGTTCCTCGACGTGCTGGCGCGGCCTCAGCTCAGCGAAGGCTCCACGGCCATCCGGCAGATTGAGCGCATGGGCTTCCGGGCCGAGGACGTGCGCGACATCGTCCTCACCCACCTGGACTTCGACCACGCGGGCGGCCTGGATGACTTCCCGCACGCCCGGGTCCACCTGCTGTCGGACGAGTACCAGAGCGCCTTCGCCCAGGCGACGCCGCTGGACCGGCGCCGCTACCGGCCGCTGCAGTGGATGAATGAGACACAGTGGGTGACGTATCCATCGGGTGGAGACGGAGCGCGCTGGTTCGGCTTCGAGTGCGTGCGGGATTTGACGGGCCTGCCGCCGGAAATCCTGCTGGTGCCGCTACCGGGTCACACGCTGGGCCACGCGGGCGTGGCCATCCAGAACGGCAGCGGGTGGCTGCTGCACGCCGGAGACGCGTACTTCTACCACGGCGAGATGGCCCCGGACCGGTACCGGTGCACACCCGTGCTGCGCGCCTATCAGAAGCTGATGCAGAAGGACGGCTACCTGCGATGGCACAACATGCGCCGCCTGCGCGAGCTGGTGCAGCGGCACGGCCGGGACGTCACCGTGTTCTGCGCGCACGACTCGCTGGAGTTCGAGTTGCTGGAGGAGCAGGAGAAGTCGCCGGAGCTGGACTCCCCCTTGCGGCACTTCGTGGACGCGCAGCCGCCGCTGCATGCCTGATGACCGCCGCGTGTTTCACGAATGCATCGGCGGGCCCGCGGCGTCGCGCAGGTCCGCGCTCCGCAGGTAGAGCGGCAGCTCCACCGTGAAGGTCGCGCCCTCACCGGGCACGCTCTCCACGCGGATGGTGCCGCCGTGGGCCTCCACCAGTTGCCGGACGATGTAGAGCCCCAGCCCAAAGCCGGAGTGCTTGCCTCCAGAGAGCTCCCGCTCGAAGCGCTCGAAGATGCGCCGCTGTGCCTCTGGCGCGATGCCCTCGCCGTGGTCCCTCACCACCAGCCGCGCCCGCGCCATGCCCGCCGGCTCCACCTGAATCTCCACCGGGTGGCCCTTGCCGAACTTCAACGCATTGGACAGCAGGTTCGTCACCACCCGGTCCAATCGCAGCCGGTCCCACCGGCCCACCAGCCCCGGCTCCATGTCGAGCTCCAGCTTGCAACCCGCGTCGGCCGCCTGTTCGGAGAAGCGCTCCGCCACCTCGTGCACCAGCTCCGCCAGGTCCACCGGCGCCACGTCCAGCGTCAGCTTCCCCGATGACAGCCGCGACAGGTCCAACAGGTTGTGCAGCAGTTGCCCCAGGCGCTGGGTCTGCCGCAGCGCCGCCGCCAGGCCGCTTCGCGCCTTCTGGCCTCCCGTCAGCTCCAAGCCCTGCAGCCGGTGCAACAACAGCTGCAAGGTGTTCAGCGGATTGCCCAGGTCGTGCGCCGCCACGCCGATGAGCTCCACCGCCTCCTGCGCCTCGCTCCAGAGCCGCGCGTTGTCCAACGCGAGCGCCGCCCGCCCCGCGACCTCCTCCACGAAGACCTGGTCCGCCACCGTCAAGCGTCGCTCCGGCGAGGACGTGAGCAACACGAACACCCCCCGCATCTGCTGCCCCACCCGCAGCGGCACCGCGAGGTAGGACCGCACGCCCACCTTCTCCACCGAGGACAGGTGCTCCGGCCCGCCCAGTCCCTGCGACAGGGTCTCCGGCGAGACGTCACTGATGAGCTCGGAGCGTCCCGTGCGCATCACCTGCCAGATGCCCCACTGCGCGTCACGCGGAGGCGGAAAGCGCCGCGCCGAGTCCCACAACCATTGCTCCTTCTCCGGCACCGCGTGCGCGATGGCCCGCGGCCACAGGTCGCTGCCGTCCGGCGTCGCCAGGTAGAGCAGGCACGCGTCCGCCACCTCCGGCACCATGATGCGTGTCAGCTCGGCCACGGTCTGGTCCGGGTCCTGGAACTGGTGGAACAGGCCGCCGGCCTCCGCCAGGAGCTGCTGCGTGCGTTCGGCGCGCCGGCGCTCGGTGATGTCGCGCGTCACCATCGCGAAGCCCCGGGGTCGCCCACGCCCGTCCTGCAGCACGGTGATGCTGACATCCGCGAGGTAACGCGAGCCATCCTTGCGCACCCGCCAACCCTCGGTGTGCAAGCGCCCATCCCTCGAGGCCCGCTCGAGGTCCTTCCCCGAAATCCCCGCCACCACCGCATCGGGCGGATAGAACAGGCTGGAGGGCTGGCCCAGGATTTCGTCCTCGCGGTAGCCCATGATGCGCTCGGCCCCCGGGTTCCAGCTCTCCACCCGGCCGCGTGAGTCCAACAGGAAGAGCGCGTAGTCGCGCACACCCTCCACGAGGAGCTGGAAGCGCTCGGCGTTGGCCTCCGCCTCCTGCTGGATGGGACGCAGCCTGCGGGTCAGGGTCCACGCCAACATCGTCGCGCCCGCCAGCCCCAGGCTCCCCGCGAACAACGACAACCCGAGCGCGCTCCGGTCCGTCGCCAGGCTCTCGTGAATGCCCTGGGACAGCCTCGCCTCCGAATGCTGGTGGAGTGCCCTCAGGCTGTTCACCGCGCGGCGGCGTGTGTCCGCGACGTGCCCGTCGAAAATCTGCTCCAGGCGCTGGCGGGGGACACCATCCTCCCGCTCCATGATGAGCGCCTGCACGGCCTCCTCGTGCTCCAGCTCCGCGTGGGAGACGGCTTCCAGGAGCGTGGCCATGGGCTCGTCGCCGAGCCGGCTGTTCAGCGACTCATAGGTGGCGATGAAGCGCTCGCGCGCGACGGACATGTCCTGGGCGAAGAACGAGTCCCCCGACAGCGCGTAGGCCCGGCCGCTCACCACCTTGTCGTTGAACGTCCGCTCCAGGTGTTTGATGTCCAGCACGTCCCGGGACAACTCCAGGATGCGCGCCTTGTGATTGGCCCGCACGGAGAGCAGCGCCACCACGGACGTTCCCGCCAGCACCAGCGCCACCAGCAGCGAGACGATGAAGCCGGCGCCCGCGCGCTGCGCGAACGTCCAAGGACGTGCCACCTGCCCTCCTCCCCAGACGTTCCCGCCCGATACATGGCAGGGTGAAGCGCCCCTCACCCTGGAGCCAGCGGGCTCGCCGGGTACGGGAACGTCGGAAACCGGGCGCTCCCATGAGCACCCCCCGCTCCTTCGAGCCCCTGTGTGTGCACCGTCCAACCCCGAGTCACACCGCCGCTGGGCACGAGCAGGCGTCAGCCCCACGTTGAGTCCGGGTGGCCAGGGCGGGACGGGAGCGCATGCGCGGAGCGGGGCGACGGGGAGCGTGGTTCTGGGCGTGTGGCCTGGTGCTGTGGGTTGCGTGCAGCCAGTCGCAACCCGACGAGACGGCGGACAGCCGCCAGCCCGCGTCCTCATGTCAGCCGATGACCTGTGCCTCACAGGGCATGGACTGTGGCATCGCCATCGACGGCTGCGGCGGCACGCTCCAGTGCGGCCAATGCGGTGCGGGCGAGGTCTGCGGCGGTGGTGGACGGCACAACCTCTGCGGCCCCGCCCCCTGCGAGTCCACCACGTGCGAGGCCCTGGGCGGCAACTGCGGACAGGTCTCGGATGGATGCGGCGGCGTCCTCGAGTGCGGCGGTTGTGAGGCCCCCGAGGTCTGCGGCGGCGGTGGCACCCCCAACGTGTGTGGCGAGCCCGCCTGCATCCCGGACACCTGTGAGTCCCTGGCGCGCAACTGCGGCGCCGTGCCGGATGGCTGTGGCGGCGTCCTGGACTGCGGCGCGTGCGCGGAGGGGTTGACGTGTGGGGGCGACGGAACGCCCAACATGTGCGGCCGTGGCGTCTGCAAGCGGACCACCTGCGGGGCGCTGGGGAAGAACTGCGGGCAGGTGTCCGATGGCTGTGGCGGCATGCTCGACTGCGGCGCGTGCGCGGACGGCCTGTCGTGTGGGGGCGGCGGCGTCCCCAACGTGTGCAGCAGTCCGCAGTGCCTGCCGGGGACGTGTGAGACGCTGGGGAAGAACTGCGGCCTTGTCTCGGACGGCTGTGGCGGCAGGCTCGACTGTGGCGTCTGCGCGGACGGAGAGACGTGCGGTGGCGCCGAGCCCAACGTGTGTGGCAGCGGCGTGTGCACGCCCCTCACCTGTGAATCCCAGGGGAAGAACTGCGGTGACGTGCCGGATGGCTGCGGTGGACTCCTGGACTGCGGCTTCTGCCCGGGAGACCAGACGTGCGGCGGCGGCGGCGTGGACCATGTTTGCGGCAACCCCATCTGCACCCCGGCCACGTGCGAGTCGCTGGGGACTGATTGCGGCACCGTGCCGGATGGCTGTGGCGGCGCGCTCGAGTGTGGGACGTGCGCGAACGGTGAGGTCTGCGGCGGCGGTGGAACACCCAACGTGTGCGCGGCGATGTCCTGCCGGCCGTACACCTGCGGCCTGCTGGGCAAGACGTGTGGCACCGTGCCGGATGGCTGCGGCGGCGTCCTGGAGTGTGGCACCTGCACCTCGCCCGAGTCCTGCGGCGCGACGGGCATCCCCAACGTCTGCGCCGCGAGCGCGTCCCTGTGCGTGGACCGCGACCTGGGCGACATGCTGCCGGTGATGCTGAAGGGCTCCACGGCGCACGCGGGGGATGACCACCAGTCCTCGTGTGGCGGCGGCGGCGCTCCGGACCGGGGCTTCTTGTGGCGGGCGCCCAAGAGCGCGCTGTTCACCTTCGACACGGCGAAGTCGGCGATGCGCTCGCTCATCTCCGTGCGCAGCGGCGGTTGTGGCGGCGCGGAGCTGGCGTGCGCGAAGGACGGCATCAGCTATGGCGGCGGCGCGCGGGTCTCGGTGCCCTTGGTGAAGGGGCAGACGGTGCTGGTGGTGGTGGACTCGGCCAGCCCCGACCGCTTCAACGCGGGGTACTTCGAGCTGCACATCGATGAGCTACGTTCGAGCGAGGCCGGCTCCTGCTTCGATGGCATGGATAACGATGGTGACCGCTGGGTGGACTGCGCGGACCCCGACTGTCACGACGCGCCCGGCTGCGGCGGACGCGGGTGCGCGCACCATGATTTAGGCAGCGCGCTGCCCGTGACGTTCCACGGTGAGACGGCGGGCTCTGGTGACGGGTTCCAGGGCACATGTGGCGCGCCGCTCCAGCAGGACCGGGCACACCTGTGGACGGCGCCCAAGGCGGGCACCTACGTCTTCGACACCGCGCCAAATGAGTGGGGCAACGCGCTCTACGTACTCACCGGCTGCCGGGGCACGGAGCTGGGGTGCTCGGCCAATCCGAACCCGGGCCCGCGGGGCTCGCCCGCGGTGAAGGTGACGCTGGCGCAGGGACAGACGGTGCTGGTGGTCGTGGACGGGATGGCGAACCCCGACCAGGACACGCCCATCCGCTACACGCTCCACATCAGCGAGTACGCAGAGACGGAGGCGGGCCGGTGCGCGGATGGCGCGGACAACGACGCGGATGGATTCGCGGACGCGGCGGATTCCGACTGCCGGTAGCGAGCGCGTGAGGCGACCGCGTGTGGAGGAGCACCTCCGTGCTCCTGCGCCGGACCTTCAGCGAATCAGCGATGCGCCTGCCGCAGTGCCTTCACCGCGACATCACGAACCCCGATGGCTCGCGCGTAGCTGCCCATCGCATCCGTGCCATCGCCGTCGTGCAAAGAGCATATGGGTGCTCTGAACTCGACGATGCCGCGCTTCGTCTCGACGGCACCACAGGCCCACTCGACGATGGTGATGTAGTTGGCCGACTTGCCCGAACAGGACAAGTCGGTTTCGCCGCGAAGCATCGCGCGCGTCAAAGCCTGGAGGATGCGCTCACCTTCAGCCCGGGACAGCTTCCTGGGACTGAGTTTGACCGGTTCAAACCGGTCATCCCCTCGACCCGAGACCTCCGCGCCGCTTTGCGTCACCTTCAGGTAGAAGGTGCTTTGGGATCCCCCGTCGCAATCGCTGACGGGATAGTCGACCTTCACCGCCACGGGCAGGTCCTCACTCAGGCAGCGTAAGAGCGCTTCGCTGGGCTCCTCGTACTCGAAGACGCCTCCGACAGCGGTCGCCTGCGCGGCGGAAAGCCCCGCCACCGCGAACACCACCGTGAGCCGCTGAAAGACCCGCCGCATCGTGCGACCTCCGTTCCAATGAACGAAGGGAGCGTGGCACCCACGTCACGCGGGCCACCACGCATCGTTCCATCACGGTTTCAGCACGAAGGCCGGACTCAGCCTTCCTGCGCGGGCACGGGCGCCGGTGCCTCGGGTGCCTCACCCGGCGCATCGAACGTCCCCGTGGCGGGGTCCACGTTCCAGGCCGAGTACTTCAGCGTCTTCACGTCCCGCAGCTTCCCGTCCTCGTAACACACCGAATAGATGAGGAACTGGGGGTTCACCAGGTTGGGCGTGCCGTAGCGGTAGCACTCCGCGCCGCTCGCTTCCCGCTCCAGGGTGATGGGCCGTCCGAGCACCGCGCGGACCTGCTCCGTCGTCATCCCACCCCGCATGGACTTGAAGCCACCGGGCGTGACGATGCGGAAGGTCTTCTCCTCGCCCTTGGCGATGACCCACAGGCCCACACCCAGCACCACCGGGACCAGGGCCGCCAGCAGCGCGCCCGCCCAACGGCCCCGAGGGACCTTGCTTTCCTTCTGGAAGGCCGTGAACAGGCCACTGGCCACATCCGCCTGGGGGTTCGTCTCCGTCGCGCTCACGTCGCCTGACATGCAGTCCTCATATCGCGGATGCAACAAAGTCCACGCCTTCCGCCCTTTCCTCCTGCCTGCCCGCCCAGGAAGGCTTACATCTCCTGACCGCTCCCTCGCCCAGGTAACACGCGAGTTTACAATCAGAGGGGGGACGTCCTGCTACATCCCCAGCCTGGGGAGTCAACGAGGAGTCAAGTCACCATGCCGAAACGCGGCGGCGGCGGTCGCGGCGTCACCCAGAAGCCCTCGAACCGGGATGCCCTCCCGGCAGGCTCGGAGTCGAAGGACACGGAGCTCTTCTTCAACCGAGAGCTGTCCTGGATGGCCTTCAATGACCGCGTCCTCCAGCTCGCCGAGTCCCCCGAGGTGCCGCTGCTGGAGCGCCTGAAGTTCATCTCCATCTACGCGCGCAACCTGGACGAGTTCTTCATGATTCGCGTCGCGCGCCTGCACGAGCAGATTCGCGACGGCGTGGCGCGGCTCGTCCCCGACGGGGCCTCTCCCAGCGACACGCTGGACAAGCTGCACGACGGCATCCTCGAGCAGACCCGCCGCCACGGCGACGCCTTCGAGAAGGTCCTGCGCCCCGCGCTCGCGGAGAAGGGCCTGCGCATCCTCTCCGCCAAGGACCTGGACGCCGAGCAGCGCGCCCAGGTGGACCAGCGCTTCAAGGACCAGATCTTCCCCGTCCTCACCCCGCTGGCCATCGGCCTGGGGCGGCACTTTCCCTACATCTCCAACCTGTCGCTGAGCCTCGCGATTCTGCTGAGGGACCCGGACGCGGACGAGGAGAGCGTGGCCCGGGTGAAGGTGCCCAAGGAGCTGCTGCCGCGCTTCCTGCCCCTCAAGGGCAACGTCTTCGTGCCCCTGGAGGAGGTCATCGCCCAGCACCTGGGGGACTTGTTCCCCGGCATGGAGGTGCTGAGCTGGGGCACCTTCCGCGTCACCCGCGACGCGGACTTCACCGTGTCCGAGGACGCGGAGGACCTGCTCAAGGCCGTGGAGACGGAGCTGCGCGAGCGCCGCTTCGGGGACGTCATCCGCCTGGAGGTCCAGGCCGGCATGAGCCCCAAGCTGCTCGAGCCGCTGGTGGAGGCGCTGGGGCTGGAGGCACGCCAGGTCTACGAGGAGCACGGCCTGGTGGGCCTCAATGACTTGCAGGCCATCGCCTTCGCCCCGGGCTTCCCGGAGCTGAAGGACCCACCGTGGACGCCCGTCACCCAGGCCCGCCTGCGCACGGATTTGGACGCGCAGGATGGCGGCACGGTGATGTCGTGCATGCGCCGGGGGGACCTGCTGGTCCACCACCCCTACGAGTCCTTCGCCACCTCCGTGGAGCGCTTCGTCACCGAGGCCGTGGCGGACCCGGACGTGCTCGCCATCAAGCAGACGGTGTACCGGACCTCGGACAGCTCGCCGCTGGTGCCCGCGCTCATCACGGCCACCGAGCGCGGCAAGCAGGCCGTGTGCATGGTGGAGCTGAAGGCCCGCTTCGACGAGCGCACCAACATCCGCTGGGCCAACGCGCTGGAAGAGGCGGGCGTCCACGTCGTCTACGGCATCCCGTCGCTCAAGACGCACGCCAAGGCCATCCTCATCGTGCGGCGCGAGGGCGACAAGGTGCGCCACTACGTCCACATCGGCACGGGCAACTACAACCCGAAGACGGCGCGCCTCTACACGGACATGGGCCTGTTCACCACGGACCCGGACATCGGCGCGGACGTGGCGGACGTCTTCAACTACCTGACGGGCTTCGGCCGGCCGAAGTCCTTCCGCAAGCTGCTGGTGGCGCCGCTCACCATGCGCCAGGGGCTGCTGGAGGAAATCAAGCGCACCGTCGCCGCGCACACCGCCGAGCGCCCCGCGCGCATCCAGATGAAGATGAACGCGCTGGTGGACCCCGGCATCATCCACGCGCTCTACGACGCGTCCCGCAGGGGCGTGAAGGTGGAGCTGAACGTGCGCGGCATCTGCTGCCTGCGCCCGGGCGTCCCCGGCGTGTCGGAGAACATCCGCGTGGTGTCCGTGCTGGGCCGCTTCCTGGAGCACTCGCGCATCTACATCTTCGAGCGGGGCCCGGAGCTGCGTTGCTACATCGGCTCGGCGGACCTGATGCCGCGCAACCTGGACCACCGCGTGGAAATCCTCGCGCCGGTGGAGGACGCCACGCTGTCCGCCCAGGTGAAGGACTCGCTGGAGCGCTGCATGGCCGACAACACCTCCGCGTGGGAGCTGACGGCGGATGGCTCCTGGCGCCGCCGGCACCCTCGCGCGGGTGAGGAGAAGCGCTGGGCCCAGGGCGAGATGATGGAGCGCGCCCAGCGCATGGCCCAGCTCCAGGTGGGCCGCCCGCTGCCCTGAGGAAGACCGCGCCGGTGCCCCGTCCTGGAGGCACCGGCACGCGGAACCTCAGAGTTCGTGCTCGATGATTTGGAACGCGGCCACCTTGTGCGACCACGGGAACAGCACCACGTAGAGGTGGTGGTAGTCCTTGGCGCCCGAGCCCACGCCATAGCTGGCGTGGTAGTGGGCCACCAGCGGAGTCTCCGCGCCGTTGCCCAGCGCCGCCGGCAGGGCCTGGAGCAGCTCCGGGAACCAGCGGCCGGCATACGCATACGCGCCAAACTGCGCGTAGGTCAGGTCTGGCATGCGCTCGAACCGGTAGTGGTCCGCGGCCTCGCCCAGCGCCGCGTACAGCACCGCGTCCGCCACCCGGAAGAGCGTCTGCGGCATCGTGGAGATGCCCGGCACGGTGTACGTGGCGAGCAGGCCGTCGCAGAAGTTCTCACCGTCCTGGCAGTGCCCGTTGCCCGCCGCCAACGCCGCGTGCAGCGCGCCGCTCAGCGGCAGGTCGCCCAGCGGCAGCCGGCCCAGGCCGTAGTAGGCGAAGTAGAAGTCCTGGCACACCGGCCACATCCGCTGCGTGAAGCCGGACAGGCTGTCCGCGCACCAGGGCTTCTGGGCCACCGGCGAGCAGTTCTCCATGTACGCGTGGTAGGCGTCCGTCGCGTCGGTGCAGGCCGCGAAGGCCTCGGCGGCCGTGTGGGGGCGGCCCAGCACCGGGTCCACCTCTTCCACCAGCGCCTGCACGCAGACCTCGATGCGCGTGGCCACGTCCAAGTCACACGTGGCGAAGAGCGCCGGGTCCACACAGTGGCCGTTGAGGCAGTCCAGTTGGAGCCGGAAGCGCTTGCCCACGCCCGTGCCCGTGGACACCACCGCGAGGTACTCGCCGCCCTGGGGCAGGGACAGCGAGGCAATCTTGCTCAACTGGCCGTAGCCCGCGTCGTCATCCTGCGCCACCACCGTGGTGCCGTAGCTGCCGTTCGCGTCCTTCGGGCCGTACACGAACAGGCCCGTGTCCAGGTACATGCTGCTGCCCAGGTGCGTCACCTCCAGCTTCACCTGCGCGCCCGCCGCCACGTTGAAGGCGAAGGAGAGGTATTGCGGCTGGGTGGTGAACTGCGTCTGCACCGAGCCGCCCAGGCTCAGCGGCCCCATGAACGCCGTGCTGTGCACGATGTTGCCGCTGGGCGGCGGTGGGGGCGGATACAGGACGCCCTGCTCACGCGCGCCCAGGTCCTCCGAGACATGCACCGGGTCCGCCGTTTCCGTCGGACCGCACGCGCCCAGAAGCAACGCGGGGAACACCCAACCCAAGGACTGCGTCAGCTTGCCACGCATGAGTCACACCCTTCCGAGACGGGCACGGAGCTGCCCGGATGAAAGGCATTGTCATGAATCCGGCGCGAGACACAATCAGTCCTCGATGTGGGCCTCCTGCCATTCCTGGTGGTTGAGGGTGGGGTCCCGGTTCGGATCGTCGTTCGGATTGTTCGAAGGCACGTAGGCGCCACTGCCATTGCCATTCAGCCAGTATTGATTCGCGCCCGTCTGGACCTGCTGACGCGTCCCATCCTTGGGATTGCGGACCGTCTCCTCGTCCTTGATGTAGTTCAGGAAGCGGTGGTGGTTGCGGTCGGACGCGGCGTCGCCCTGGGCGTACCGCGCGGCGATGGCCTGGTTGATGGCGTCGTTCTTCTCGCGGAAGGCCTTCTGCTGGGCCTCGAACGCGGCCTTGTTGGCCTGCATGCGCGCGTTGTGGGCCGCCCAGCTGTCGCGCTCGCGCGCCAGCTCCGCCTGGTTGTAGGCCTGGACGTATTGAGGGTTGTAGCGGGTGTTCTCCAGGGCGTTGAGGAGGATTTTCTTGGCCTCCGCGTACCGCTCCGGGGGCGCCTCGAGCGCGTGGCAGTAGTAGTTCCACGTCACCATGTTCATGACCTTCGACACGGTCAGGCTGACCACGATGAGGTAGTGGGAGCCCTGCGTGTCGACCCACTCCGTCACCCGCGCGTGGAAGCGCTGGTCCATGGGGCCCACCTTGTAGAGCAGGTCCGAGAAGCCCTTGTTGGCCGTCGCGATTTTCGGCGCGTCGTATTGCTTCACCAGCCGCGAGCCGTCCTTCTCCGCGATGGGGACCAGGTCCTGTTGAACGACGTCCTCCAGGGAGGTGAAGGGGCGCATCGTCCCGCCCGAGCGGCGCACCACCGCCTGCATCATCGGGTCCTTCGAGTGCATGAACGTCCGCAGCGGGAGCATGTAGACATTCACGTTCCCCGGCCCGCTCATGAAGGCCTTGCCGTTGTTGAGAATCCAGTTGTCCGGCAGCGGCAGGCTCGCCATCTCCGCGAACTTGTCGTCGAACAGCGTGTGCGAGACGAGCTTCCCGTTGGGCTCCGCCCGCTCCAGGGGATTCGGAGGCCCGGCCTTCGCGGCGGCGCGCGCCGGTGCTTCCTCACGCGCACCGCTGGCGGCCTTCTCCGGGTTCTGTTGACAGGCCAGGGACGTCAGGCAGAGCGCCGTGAGCGGAATCGCGCGGTATCTCATGAGCGGGAGGTCTCTTCCGTGAATCAGACACCTGGAGTGTGTCTTGATTCTCGGACCGTACTACGTCCTCCCGCCCCTCTAAAACCGGGGCCCCGACTCGCTCAGCCTGACCGCTCGGGTGAGGGCCCCGCGGCTCAGCGCTCCTCGTCCTCGCGGCGGTGGGCCTCCACCTCGCGGACCTCGCGCCACTGAATCCAGCCCTCGCGCGCCGCGTGCCGGGCCGCCTCGGTGGTGTCGTCCACGGCGAGCATCTGGCTGCCCGCGGCGCGGATGTCCTCCGCGATGAGCGACATCTCCTGCGCCCGCTTCTCCCGCCCCGGCACGTTGCGGATGTAGACGCAGAGGATGCGCCCGGGGAACTCACGGACGATGGTGCGGTAGTGCTCCGCGTCCTCCTGCCCGCTGTCGCCAATCAGGATGAAGGGCAGGTGCGACAGCGTGCCGAGCACCGCGCGAATCTTCTCCAGCTTGTGCCCATGGCCTCCGCCGGGCGCGAAGCCCGTGCTGGACAGGCCCCAGTCGCGCAGCAGCAGCGGCCCGGTGGGGATGTGGTGCAGGGAGAGGAACTCGTCCAGGTGCTCGTAGAGGTTCCACGGGCTGCTGGACACGTAGAAGATGGGGTTGTCCGCGTTGGCGCCGCGGCCGTGCTGGAGCGCGGCGTAGAAGGCGTCCACGCCCGGGAAGGGCAGCCGCACCCGGTGCTCGGTGAGGAAGAGCGCCCAGGCGCGCTTGAGCAGGTCCGTGACGCCCGTGACGATGACGGTGTCGTCGATGTCGCTGATGACGCCGAACTCCGCCCCGGGCCCGGCCATGCGCACCGGCGCGGCCACGCGCTGCACGCCCTCCGGGTCGGGCGAGAGCAGCTCCAGCTCCACCATGTGCCAGCCCGAGCGGACCCCGTCCGGCGGCGGCACCCACAGCTCCAGGAAGCCCTCCTCGTCGGTGGTGCCCTCCCAGCGCTTGTCACCCCAGCGCACCGCGACGTGCGCGCCGGCGACCTCGCGCGTCATGTAGCGCTTGTAGGAGGCCACCGCGCTGCCCACCAGCGTGTACCGCTGCTGCGGCGGGCGCACGTGCCGGTCCTCCAGCACGCGGGCCTTGATGACGGCGCGCTCGGGCGTGCCATAGCCCCGGTAGGGGAGGATGCGCAGCGGCGGCGCGATTCCGAGCTTCTGGCGAAGCTTGCGGCTCAGCGCGTCGTAGTGGGCGTCCACGCGGACGGCGAGTCGGTAGAAGCGAGGAAGAAAGTCGGCCATGGCGCGGGGCGTAAAGGAGTGAGGGGCTGACTGTAGAGGACTCTGGGGATTGAGCGGGACAAACCGGCGGGGATCCACTCGCGGACCGTCACAGCCGGTACCCCTCCTGGCGTGCGTATCCGCCCTGCTGTCCCCTCTTCATCCGGAGCTTCGCCTTGATGCGTCATTCCCCCCGGTGTTCCATCGCCCCGCTCGTCGTCGTGCTGCTCGCCTCGACGGCCGCCTTCTCGCAGTCCCCCGCCAGCCTCACCTTCCAGTCCCCCTCGCAGGGCTGGAATGTGTTCGCGACCCCTCACCCGCTGCCCTTCGGCGCCACCGCCGCCGTCCACTTCGACGTGGACCGCCTGACGCAGTGCCGGGGCAACCTCAACGCCTCCACGCCCGGGTGGACCATCACCGGCCACTATCAGTTCAACGGCGGCCCGGTGCAGTCCTTCTGGGTCGCGGGGTTCTCCTCCACACCCCACCCGCCCGCGCCGGCCATTCCCCTCCACACGCGGGGGACCCTGTCCGTCTGGTTCGAGAACACGAACCGCTGGGGCTGCCGGGCCTGGGATTCGAACTTCGGGAACAACCACCACTTCACCGTGCAGTGACGGCGAGCCCGTGGGCGCGGGCAGGTGCTTCCGCGCCCACGGGGCTTTCTTTCAACACGCCGGCGTGACGAGCTCCGCCCGGCCGATGGGGCTGTGGCCTCCCGCGAGCAACCGGCGCGCCGCCAGCACCGACACGCAGTCATCCGTGCTGTGGATGTCTCCGTAGAAGGTGAGCAGCACCGCGGGGTCCACCACACGAACCCCGCCCGCGTCCACCGAGGGCACGCGCCGGACGAAGACGTCCAGCAGGACCTTGCCGCCCGCGTCGTGCCGCGCGTAGCGGTAGAAGTGCGTGGAGGTGGCGTCGAAGCGCGTCCAGATGCGGTGATAGCCCCGGGCGGTGAGCACGGGAATCAGCTCCGGGAAGCGCGAGGGCTCGACGAAGAGGTCCACGTCCTTGTGGTCGTGGAAGCGCTTCAGCTCCTCGTGCGGCGGGGCCATGAAGTGCCAGGCCCAGCCGCCCGACACCGTCACCCAGGGCGCCAGGGCGCGCACCTCCTCCTCGCAGACGCGGAGGCGTTCCAGGTTCCAGCGCTCGCGCGCCCGCTTCGGATTGCGTGGGTCTCCCATGGCCGTGTCCTTGTGTGAGGGCCGGGCGTGGACGGAGCCTGGAGCGCGGGCTGACAGCGCGGCTTCGGCCACCTTTGTCGCGGGGAGGTGGGGGCTGATAAACGTATTTCATGGGGCACCCGTCCACCTCGAACCTCACGCCCTTCACCTTCGAGCCGCTGTTCCTCACCGACGAGGCGCTGCGGCCCCTCTTCGTCCCCGTGCTCAAGGCCACGTTCGACCTGCGGCCGCGGGGCGCGCCCGTGCTCTCCGCCGAGCAGGCCCCCCTGCTGACCGCAGGCGAGCGCTGGGACGGCGGAGACACGGCCAGCCTCCGCCTGGAGCCCGAGGGCGCCTTCTTCAAGCCCGCCACGGACGTGGTGCTGGTGGGCCATGCCCATGCGCCCTCGGCGGGGACCCGTGAGTTGATCGCGGAGCTGCATGTCGGCTCCGTGCACAAGCAGGTCCGCGTGCTGGGAGACCGCACGTGGTTCAAGAGCATGGGCGGCATCGGGATGACGCAGCCCCTGCCCTTCGAGCGGATTCCCCTGCGCTACGAGCGCGCCTTCGGCGGCAAGGATGGCAACGCCTTCGAGCCGCGCAACCCGCTGGGCACGGGCTTTCGTGAGAAGGGCAGCCGGTTCGAGGAGAACCTGCGGCTGCCGAACCTGGAGTCGCCCACCGAGCCGCTGAAGTCCTGGGGCCACCGTCCGCCGCCCGCGGGCTTCGGGTTCATCGAGCCGCACTGGCAGCCTCGCGCCAACTACGCGGGCACCTACGATGACGCGTGGAAGAAGTCGCGCAGCCCGCTGCTGCCCAAGGACTTCGACCGGCGCTTCCTCAACGGGGCTCCGGCGGACCAGCTCGTCGCGGGCTACCTGCGGGGTGGAGAGCCCGTGCTGCTGAAGCACGTCGCGCCGGGTGCGCCGCTGATGTTCAAGCTGCCCGCGCTGCCGACGCCGGAGGTCCTCGCGCCCCGGGCCCAGGGCCTGGAGGACGTGAACGGCCCGCTGCGGCTGGACACGGTGGTGCTGGACACGGACGCGATGAAGCTGTTCCTCGTGTGGCGCGGCACCTTCGCGCTGCGACACGAGCCCACCGAGCTGCGCTCCATCCAGGTGACGTGCGAGGGCACGGAGAAGCTGAATCCGGGGCAAGCCGTCGAGGCGGATTGACGGGGGTTACTTCGTCGGCGCCGTGTCGATGGCCCAGTCACCGCTGTACGTCACCGTCATGGGGACGCGGGCCAGCGGTGGGCAGTAGCGGAAGCCGGTGTCCTCGGGCGCGATGCCGGCGCGCTCGGCGAGGCGCAGCAGGGCCAACCCCTCGAGCCAGACAAAGCGGTGCGGCGCGAAGGACGTCACCGGTGTGGCCACCGAGCGGGCGCGCTTCTCGATGTCGATGCCGTGGTCCTGGCACGCGGTGGCGAAGGCCTCGGCGAACGACGTTGCGTCCTTCGACACGAGGGCCCGGGCCATGGCGACGCGGCTGGCGTAGGGGTCCTTCCCCACCTTCTCCAGCGGGACGAGGATGGGCTCCAATGTGGCGAACGGTGTGCGCGTGAGGTGCTGAAGCGCGGAGGCCCAGAGGAACTCGTCCTCGTACTCGGCGCCTTGCTGCCACTGCATGGCGGCGCCGGTGGCCACCGCTTCCGCGAGGGAGAAGTGGCCCGCGGCGAGCGCGCCCAGCAGCGGGGTGTTCCGCCGAGCGGGAGGAGGCGCCAGCCCCCGGTCCGCGAGGAGGCGCTGCACCCGGCGGCCGTTCTCCGCCATCCGGCAGAGGTTGAGGAAGAAGCCCTGCGGATTGCCGTCCACCAGCAGCGTGGCCACGGCGATGAGGTGCAGGTCGAGCGTGATGGCGTCCAACCGCGCGAGAATGCTGGAGCGGTCCGCGCGTGGGTCGAACCGGCTCAGCCTCTCCCCCAGGGAGCCAGCAGCGTCTGCGCGGAGGGAAATCAGGCGGGCCATGAAGGTGCGGGAGAGCGTATCCTGGAACCGGGTGTTGGGGCACCATACGACGTGAGAGGTGGGTACGCGCATGAGCAACCTCAGTGCGAGCGAGATGAACACCGAGCTGGCGCAACGGCTCCTGGGCATCTTCGAGCGGAGCCGCGACCGGAAGTACGCGGCGGCGAAGGCGGCCAAGAAGAAGAAGCCGAAGCCCACGGACGCCGCTGCGGATGACGGCGACCACGTGGATGACAGCGCGGCGCCCCGGGGCGTGCTCGGCAAGGACAGCGACTACGCGCAGAACGGCTCCGACTACATCGCGTCCCTGGACGGGCGCGACGTGTACCGCGTCTTCGACCACTCCTATCTGGATGAGATCCGGGACCTCGTGAAGGAGGCCGCCGAGTTCCCGGGCGGGCCCCCGGAGAACTTCAACCCGAGGGCCAAGGACAAGGACAAGAAGCCCGCGCTCCAGAAGCACCCCTACGCGTGGGAGGCGCATCACATCCTCCCGGGCTCGGCGTTCTACTACGAGCTGAAGGACGGGCCGGCCTTCACGTACCGGCAGCTCCGCCTCATCCTCCAGTCCGAATACAACCTGAATCACGGCCACAACATCATCATGCTGCCGGACCAGGCCTGGGCCGTGCCGGTCCACGCGCTCCTACAGCACCCGGGCGATCATCCCAACTACACGCAGCAGGTGATGGCGGACATGAAGAAGATCTCCAAGAAGCTGCAAAAGGATATCGATGCACAGAAAGAGCACAAGGCACTGGCCACTGATATCTTTACTCAATTAAAGAATCTGGAAGAGGACTACTGGGACATTCTCGTCAATCTGAGCAGAGCCGTCGTTGCTGCCGTGACAGCGGGGAAAGAGTACAAACATCCACTCGTCAGGTATGTCCCCAAAGACAAGAAGGCCAAGAGTCGCTACGAGTGGGGCGCGCTCTATTAAGCAAGGGATTCAACGTGAAATACTTCGTCATCAAGGTCATGGCAGAGGAAGCTGGCTTCATCGATAGCTACCCTCGTGGAAGCCCCGCGGAATGGAAATTCGACGAGGGCATCAGCCTCGCCAAAGAATTTCCCGCAGGCGGAGAGGTTTCCTTTTCGGATAACTACCCGGATGACCGGAACCTCTACGATTTCCAGCCCAACCTGATGAGCGATTTGCTCGTCTCGGGCCGAGCGCGCAAACTCATCGAGTCACTGGAAGTGGCCAATGCCGAGTGGCTTCCTGTCGTGGTCAAGGACCACAAAGGCAATGTCGTCGGCCCTGACTATGCCTTCCTCAACCTTCAGGGTGCTGAAGACGCCATCGATATGGACCGTTCCGTCTATCGGATGGACGCGCTGGAGAAGGATCAAATTGGCCGGGTCAAAAAACTCGCGCTCAAATATGAATCTATCAACCCACAGGCCAAGATGTTCCGCTGCACCATGGAGCGGCGACTCATCCTCATCCGTGAGGATGTGCATGCGGCCTTCGTCCAGGCGGGGTTGACCGGATTCAGGACCTATGAAGCCGAGGGCTGGAACGGTCTGGCGCTCTAAGGGCCTCAAGTCGGCGAGTCCGATCCCATGAGATACTTCGTATTCAAGGTCGTGGCGGAAGAGGCTGGGTTCATTGATGCCTACCCGCGTGGGAGCCCGACCGATTGGAAGTTTGAGAGGGGAATCAGCCTTGCCACGGAGTTTCCCCTGGGCGGCGAGGTCTCGTTTTCCGAAAACTATCCGGATGACCAGAACATCTATGACTTCCAGCCCAACCTGATGAGCGATCTTCTCGTCTCGGGAAAGGCTCGGAAGGTCATCGAATCATTGGGTGTCTCCAACGCGGAGTGGCTCCCGGTCACCGTCAAGAACCAGCAGGGGCATGTCGTCGGACCCGACTACGCGTTCCTCAATCTCCAAGGGACGGAAGATGCGATTGACATGGGGCGTTCAACATATGAAATCAATCATATCCTCAAAGACCAAGTGGGTCTTATCGAGAATCTGGTGCTCCAGCCTCAGAGAATCAGTTCCGACGCCAAGTTCTTCAGATGCGGCACCTATCGCCGACTGATTCTCGTTCGAGATGATGTCCTCACTGCGTTTGAAGACGCGGGCCTGACAGGATTCAAGACTTACGATGCCGAGGGCTGGGACGGCGTCGAAATCTGATTTCCCTTCAGATATCGAGACTAGATCCTTCATGAAATACTTCGTGCTCAAAGTTATGGCCGAGGAGGCGGGGTTCATCGATAGCTACCCTCGTGGCAGCCCCGCCGACTGTAAGTTCGATGAAGGCATCAGCCTCGCCAAAGACTTTCCTACCGCCGGAGCGGTTTCATTTTCAAAGAATTATCCCGACGACCGGAACCTCTACGACTTCCAGCCCAACCTGATGAGCGATTTGCTCGTCTCGGGCCGAGCGCGCAAACTCATCGAGTCACTGGAAGTGGCCAATGCAGAATGGCTTCCTGTCGCGGTCAAGGACCATGACGGCCCTGATTACGCCTTCCTCAATCTCCTGGGTGCCGAAGACGCCATTGACCTGGAGCGCTCGGAGTACGAGATGGACTCCCTGGAAAAGGACCAGATCGGGCACATCGATGCGTTGGCCTTGAACACAGGCGCCATCGCTCCCGAAGCGAAGATGTTCCGCTGTACGAAAGAACGCCGCCTCATTCTCATCCGCGAAGACGTCCACGCCGCTTTCGAGCACGCGGGCCTGACCGGCTTCAGGGTCTACGAAGCCGAAGGCTGGAACGGACTGGAGCTCTGACCCATCATGTTCGAAGCCAATTGCCTGGAGGAACAGCCCGCCGACATCGTCGCTCGGGTTCTCGAGGAGCAGTCTCCCTGCTTCGTCACCGCACGAGAGAGCGTCCGTGGGGTGTTGGTGCCCTTGGATGAGGTCTACACGGAGGTGCTGGAGGCGCATCCACGCGTCATCAATGCCCTGATGAAGGACCTGGTCCGTCCGGGCAAGGACATGGCCATGTACTGCGTCCAGGTCAGCATGACCGACGAACAGGACGCCATCCGCTTCACCGATGAAGAAGGGGAGCCGGTGCTCGCGTTGGTCGGTGCCATGCGATTCCTGCGTTGGCTCGAAGAGGAGAACGAGGGATCCGCGCAGTCATGATGAACAGCCAGCCCAGGCGGGGCTGGCGTCCCATTCAGCATGAGATTCGTCCGTGAAACACTTCGTCTTCAAGGTCAGGGGCATCGAAGCAGGGTTTATCGACGCCTATCCTCGCAACAGCCCCACAGAGTGGAAATTTGCTGAAGGAATCAGTCTTGCCAGGGCATTCCCCATGGGTGGAGAGGTCTCGTTCTCCGACAACTACCCTGAGCACCGGAACCTCTACGACTTCCAACCCAACCTGATGAACGGCCATCTGGTTTCGGGCAAGGCTCGCAATGTTATCGACGCACTGGGGGTCACCAACGCAGAGTGGCTCCCAGTTGTCGTCAAAAATCACCAAGGGAATGTCGTCGGTCCTGATTACGCTTTCCTGAACTTGCTGGGTGCCGAAGACGCCATCGACATGGCGCGATCCGTCTACAAGATGGATCACATTGAGAAGGACCAGATTGGCCGCATCAAGAAGCTGGCTTTGAAGTACGACGCCATCTCCCCGCAGGCGAAGATGTTCCGCTGCACCATGGAGCGACGTCTCATCCTCATCCGTGAGGACGTGCACGCCGCCTTCGTTCAGGCGGGGCTCACCGGCTTCAAGGTCTACGAAGCCGAGGGTTGGAACGGCCTGGAGCTGTGAGGTGAATCACGGCGCGCTCCCCTGCCTCGGCGGAGGAGAGCACCAACACGGATGGCGTCGGCGCGTAGCCCCTGGCCAGTGCCCGGGAGACCAACGCCGTGGCCACCGCTCCCGAGGCCACGCCCGTGTGCCCGAAGCTCTTGGCCGGCATCCACACCTCGCCTCGCTCGAAGCGGGCGTCCGTCTCCCTCAGTCGGACCTGGAGCATCCCCCACTCGAAGGCTCGCGCGTATTGCCCGTCGTGGTCCGACACCATCAGCGGCGCGGACGCGTCCTGCCCCAAGGGCCCCAAGGCCGCGAGGACCTGCCGGGCCAGCTCCTGCCCATCCGGTGGCTGCTCGCCATCCAGCGGCGCCGCGTCCCGCCCTTGCGCCACCCGCACCACGGCCATGGAGGACTCCGCGGGTTCTTCACGCGTGAGCAACAAGGCCACCGCGGCCTCCCCCGCCATCAACCCCGTGGGTCTCCCCGGTGTCTTCAACCGCTGCTGCTGGTGCAGCAACGTCAGCGTCTCATTGGCAACGAAGCTGTCCACCGCGCAGAAGAGCGCGCGCTCCACCTTGGCGGCCCGCAGGTCCTCACCCGCCGCCGCCAGCGCCTGGGCGAAGGCCACGTTCCCCGTGGGGAACGCACGCACCGGCCCTCGCCACGCGGGCCACCCCAGCGCCTGCCACGTCCCCTTCACCAACCGGTCCACCAGCAGCCCGATGCGCTCGCGGGCGTCGTCCGGATCCTCCTCGTAGGGGTCCTTCCCCGTCGTGAAGCCCCGCGCCTCCGGGTCGGGCAGCACCAGGTAGAGCCCCACGTCCGGCCCCAGGGCTTTGACATCCACCCGCGTCCCCAGGTCCACCAGCGCTTCCGCCAGCAACGCCACCAGCCGGCCCACACCGGAGAACCCCAGCGTGGCCTCTCCCGCCGCGTGCACGGTGACGGAGCTCGGGGCCTCGTCGCCCTTCAGGAAGACCTCGAAGTCCGGCGCCGCCGAGGGCCACGACATCCCCGCCCGGAACGCCGCCGAGGCGGGTACCAGCGCCCCCAGCGACGACGCCATTCCCACCGCCTGGACCCATCCGAGCATGCGCGCCACGGCCTCCTACACCGGAGCGCCAGTCTTCCACGGCCCGATACAACGGGCCACCACCCTGACTCGTGTCATGACGCCAGGAGCGATACACTCCCAGGACGAGGAGCCACCCGCCATGAGCGCGACCGTCGGCGTCAACAAGCTGTCCGTCGTTCACAAAGACACCGGAGGCACGAGCATCGCCTTCCCGGACGTCTGTCAGACACCCAGCCCCGCCGGTCCCGTGCCCATCCCCTACCCCAACGTCGCCATGTCCTCGGACACGGCGAAGGGCACCACGAAGGTGTCGGTGGATGGCAAGCCGGTCTGCGTCGAGGACTCGAACTTCAGCATGAGCACCGGTGACGAGGCGGGCACCGCGGGCGGCGGCGTCGTCTCCGGCAAGACGAAGGGCAAGGCCGAGTTCGTCAACTACTCCTTCGACGTGAAGTTCGAGGGCAAGAGCGTGGCTCGGACCTTCGACCTCATGCTCCACAACGACAAGAACACGCCGCCCGCCCCGCTGCTCCAGGGCCCCGTCATCGCGCTCGGCAAGGACGACTCGAAGGCCAAGTGCCTCGTCTGTGAAAAGGAGCTGTGAGGTCCTTGTCGCCACGCCGTCCCACCGTTCGCTGGGAGCTCCTGGAACGCCACCTCGAGGAAGCCGAGTTCCTGTGGACACAGTGGGAGCACGCCCTCTGGAGCCCGGAGCTCACCCTGGCCCCCCTGGCCGAGGGCGATGAGGGGCGCCTGCGGGCCCACCTGGATGCGCTCGTGCTCGGGGGCAGCGCCTTCGCCACCCGGTGGCTGCTGCCCGCGCTGGCCTCCGAGGAACCCGCGCGCGTGGCCGCCGCGACCTGGGCCCTGCTCTCCGCCGAGGACGCCGACTGGCGCGAACCCGTGCTTCAGCGTCTGGAGGAAGCGCCCGACGACGCGGGGCCCGGCATCCTCCGCGCGCTGGCGTTGCTCGACCGGGCGGACCTGCATGCCCTGCTGTTGAAGAAGCTCCCGACGCTGCCACCCGTGCTTCAGGCGGGGCTGCTTCGCGTCACGCGGTTCCGACACCTCGACACGAGCGCCGCGCTCGAACAGCTCGACTGGGCGGCCGACCCGGCGCTGCATGCCGAGGCGGTCCGCGCCCTGCTCTTCCTTCCCAGGACCCAGGCCGGGGACGCTCGACTCTCACGGGCCTTGAGCCATGCCGAGCCCACCGTGAGCACCGCCGCCCTGGAGACCGGGCTGCTGCTGGGCTCGCGGGAGGCCTGGGAGCGCGCCCGGAGTTCCACGTCGCGCGCGGCGCTCCTGACGCTCGCCGTGGCGGGTGAATCGAAGGACCTCGCGGACCTCATCGCGCGGATGAAGGACGGTGCCACTCGCGCGGAGGTCATCTGGGCCGTGGGGTTCAGCGGCAGGCTCTCCGCGGCGGAGGCGCTGCTGCCGCTGCTGCGAGACGAAGCGCTGGGCCCCCTGGCCGCGGACGCCTTCGCCGCCATCACCGGCCTGCCCCAGGTGCCCCCCTTCCTCGTGGAGGCGCCCGATGACGAGGACGAAGCCTCCGACGAAGAAGAAGCCGAGCCCCCGGAACCTGAAGACCTCCACGCGTGGCTCCCCAGTCCCCAGGTGCTTCCCGGCGAGGTGGATGCCCAGTCCGTGGAGACCTGGTGGTCGCGGCAGCGCGGCGCCTTCACGGAAGGCACCCGCTACCTGCGCGGCGTGCCCCTCACCGTGGACGGGATGGCCCGGGCCCTGGAGACGGAGCCGCTGCGCCGGCGTCCCTCGCTCGCGTGGGAAATCGCGCTGCGCAGCGGCGCCGCGCTCCTCGTGGAGCCGCGTCAGTGGACGTGGGTGCAGCGTGAGCAGGTCCGGCCTCTGAGAAATCAGCGGCCCGAGTGGCTGACTCGCGCGGGGACCCGGCTCCAGGGGCGCTGACTCCCGACCTAGGCCGTCGACGCGCACCCGCGCTGTCCCTGCTCCCACCGCTCAGGTCCAGCTCCCGAGAGGCTGCGAACCCGGCGCCAGGGGCGCTGAGCGCGCCGCTGGCGCCCGCCGCGCCGCTCCCTGTGTGGCATCCATCGAAAGATCGGCCCTCTCGATGGAACGGGTAGAGGTCTCCCCACCCCGTGAATAGGGTGCGTTCATGGCAACCTGGAGCCCGACCGCCTTCACCCGTGGACTCGCGTCGCTGCGCGCCTTCGCCGACGCCGAGCCGGAGCTGTCCGCCAGCGCACGCGCGGACTTCCCCGAGAGCTGGGATGACGAACGCTTCCCGTGGATGAACGCGGCCCTGATCGCGTGGACCGTCCATGGAAAGGAGGACGCCGAAGGCCGCACCGCCGCGGACCGCCTGCTCTTGAAGGAGGGGAAGCGCTTGTCTCGTGCCGAGCGCGGCATCCTGTCCGCCCTGGCCGCGTCCTGGTGCACGGTGCTCGAAGTGGAGGAGGTGCGGCTCGGGCAGGGACTGAGGATGCGGGACCTCTTGCTCGATGAAGTCCTGGAGATAAAGGAGCGCAGCCTCACCACCCAGGTGGACCGCTACGACTTGATTGGCAGTTGGGTGATGCCCACGGAGGACCACCTGGAGCTCGTGGGGGGCGTCGTCCTGGTGCCTCGCCTCCTGCGCGAGCACGTCGTCTTGCCCTTGCGACAACAGCTCGCGGCCCGGCCCCCACCCACCCCGGACATGACTGCCCGCCGCAGACAGGCACGGCGCCTGGCGCCCTGGCTCTTCACGCGCGTGCTGGAGCTCTTCACGACGCCGCGGCCCCTGCTCGACTCGGATGGAGATCCGCTGCGCGATTGCGCCGCGCTCTTCCGCATCCAGCGACCCGCCGAGGTCGAGGCCCGCCTGCGCCAGCACGATGGCTTCGTGCGCGAGGGCCGGGGCCAGTACGCGTGGCAGGGTCCGGTGACGCCCATGAACACCCCCGCGGTGTGGGGCTCGCTCACCCTGGAGGGAAACGCCCTGCTCCTGGAGACCCACTCCGCGCGGCGGCTGGAGAAGGGCAAGGCCCTGTTGACGGAGCTGTTGGGAGCGGAGGCGACGCACGTCGAAGACACCCTGGGGCCCGAGCAATCCGCCCAGGGCGCCCCCAGGCAAGACCCGCCGGAGGCGGTCCCCCCCGCGCTGGCGGCGGCGCTGCTGCCGATGTTGACCCAACACGCCCGGGAGGCGCTGGCGACCGGAATCCCCGCCTGGGGAGGCAAGAGCGCCCGCGACATGCTGCGGTCCCCCGAGGGCCGTGCCCAGGTGCTCGAGTGGCTCAAGGACCAGGAGTCAGTGGCCTCCCGGCTCTCCGATGACGCGCGGTCCTCCTGGGATGCCCTGTATCAGGAGCTGGGTCTGTCCCGCGGCGAACGCGTTCCGCTGACGCAGGTGTACACCTCGAAGGAGGTCCCCGCGCTCGAGCCCATCCGCGCGGAGCTCACGGCGACCGAGCTCCCCGATGACACGCCCCGCGAACTCCTTCCACGACGCCGGGCCTTCCAGGACGCGGCCCGGCGCAGCCCCCGGCGGAAGGCGCCCCCACCCGAGCTGGAACCTGGAGCGCTGTATGCCTTCAAGCTGGGGCCCATCGACGTGGGCGTGGATGGCCGCGCGTCCGTCTATGTCGCGATGACCTCCGACGGAGAGGTCTTGCCGCCGTGCTTCGGGCGCCGGGACGCCGAGGGATTGGAGGCGCTGGTCCGAGGACACCCGAAGCTCAAGCGCTACTGCGAGAGCCGGCTGGCACGCGCGGGCGCGGCCCAGGGCTTCGCGTCGCGGCGCATCCCCGACTCCATCGCCCACTTCCGGGCCGCGCTCGCCCTCCAGTTGTATTGGGGCGGAGGCACACCCGACGCCCTGACGCCGCCGGAGGTTGCCTGGGCGCTCATCGACGCCACGGCGGCCCTCGTTCGCGCGGAGCCGTGGGCGACGTGGACGAACGAGGAGGTCTTCACCGTCCATCTGGGCGGCGCCGTCCGGGGCACGCGTGAGCTGTCCGTCCTGGGGGATGGAGGCCACGAGTTCGGCTTCGCCCTCTTCGACCGGGCCGGCTCCGTGGAGCGGATGAGCATGTCCTCCCCTCCGGGTGGAAACGTCGAGCCGCTCATCCCGGACTCGCTGGGCGTGACGCTGGAGGATGAACCGGCCTGGGCCGTGAAGACGGTGAAGGAGGTCACCGGGCTGCCCTTCGTCCCCAACGTGATGCGCGTTCAACGGAACGTCCCGCGCACGGGCAACACCGAGGAGCTGGTCGTGGCGGCGGCCGTGGCCCAGGCGCTGGCCCAGGCACGTCCGGAAGACCCAGAGGTGCAGTTGGACCTGCAGGTGGGAGGCCTCAAGGTCGAGGTCCGGCTGGAGGTCCCCCTGCCCCTGCTCGCGGGGAGGTACGTGGGCAAGCTCGACCTGCCCCGGATGGCGACCCAGCGGCCCTCCTCCAGCCAATCGCCCACCCGCCCGCTGCCCACGACGAAGGTCTCCGAGACGCTGCTCGAGTTCGCCAAGCCCATCCTCGAGGGTGTGGAGGACTCGGAGGACCCCGAGGGCGAGCTCTTCACCTGCCTGGCCTTGGCCTTGAGCGCATGGAACGCCGTGGTGCAAGACACGTGGGAGCCCGAGAAGGGCTGGGTGGAGCGCGCGCGGGCCACGCTGGGCAAGATGCCTCGGGACGTCCGCGAGTCCGTGGCCCATGACTTCGAGCTGCTGGTGGAGCGCAAGCGCCGCCACTTCGCGGGCGACCCCCGGCTGCTCGACGGTTTGGACATCGTCGAGCGGCCCGGGGCTGACCTGGGTATCCGCCTCGCTGGCGTCGTGACGCCCGGCGCATGGCCCGAGTTCCTGGGCGCGCAGCGGAAGTGACGCCGCTCAGTCCCGCCGTCCCAGGGTCCGGTCCAGGTTGTACGCGGCGCTGATGAGCGCCAGGTGCGTCAGGGCCTGCGGGAAGTTCCCCAGCGCCTCGCCGGACATGCCCGTCTGTTCCGCGTACAGGCCCACGTGGTTGGCGTAGCCCAGCATCCGCTCGAAGATGAGGCGTGCCTCCTCCAGCAGGTCGGGCCGGGCCACGCTCGCGCGCGTCATCGCCTCCACCAGCCAGAAGCTGCAGAGGTTGAACGTGCCCTCGCTGCCGGCAATCCCATCCAGGGTCGCCTCCACGTCGTAGCGGAACACGAGGCCGTCCGAGGCGAGGCCACCCTGAGACGGGGGCCTGCGCATGACGTCCAGCGTCTGGAGCATGCGCGGGTCCACCGGGGACAGGAAGAACACCAGCGGCATCAGCAGGTTCGCCGCGTCCAGCGCGTGGCTGCCATAGGACTGGACGAACGCGCCGCGCTCCGGGTCCCAGCCCTTCTCCATGATGTCCTCGAAGATGGCGTCCCGCACCTTGTGCCAGCGCTCCCGGTCCGCCGGGAAGCTGCGCTTGTCCGCCAGCCGGATGGCCCGGTCCACCGCCACCCAACACATCAGCTTCGAGTACACGAACTGCTGCCGCCCGCCGCGCACCTCCCAGATGCCCTCGTCCGGCAGCTCCCAGTTGTCGCAGACCCAATCCACCAGCCGCCGCAGGTGCCGCCAGAAGTCATACGAGATGGGCGCCGCGTATTTATTGGACAGGTACACCGAGTCCATCAGCTCGCCGTAGATGTCGAGCTGCAGTTGGTCCGCCGCGCCGTTGCCAATCCGCACCGGGCGCGCCCCGTCATAACCCGACAGGTGCAGCAGCTCCTGCTCCTCGGGCACCCGTTTGCCGTCGATGCCGAACATCAACGGCAGCGGCCCCTCGTCGTACTCCGCGCAGCGCGCCTCCACCCAGCGCATGAAGGCCGCCGCCTCCTCCTTGAAGCCGATGCGGAGGAACGCATACACGGTGAAGGCCGCGTCGCGCAGCCAGCAGAAACGGTAGTCCCAGTTGCGCGTGCCACCCGGTGACTCGGGCAGGCTGCACGTGGGCGCGGCGACGATGGCGCCCGTGGGCTCGAAGGTCATCAGCTTGAGCGCCAGCGCCGAGCGCTGCACCGTCTCGCGCCACCGCCCCGTGTACTGGCACTTCGACAGCCAGTGGCGCCAGTACTCCACCGTCTCGCGGAACAGGTCCTCCGAGGACTGGTGGTCGTGCACCACCGACTCGCACGACGTGCGCGCGCCCGGGTGCAGGGAGAACACGGCGGACTGGTTCTCATGCAGGGTGAAGCTCGCGGTGACGCCGCGCTCCCCCTTCTTCAACGTCGTGGAGGACGACAGCGTGAGCTGGAGCGTCTCCGACGAGAAGGTGGCGCCGTGCGGGATGATTTTCGTCTCGTGCGTGTCCCGCGCGTAGTTGAAGGCCGGGAAGCACTCCATCCGGAACGTCATCTCCCCGCGCACCACCCGCACGCGCCGGAGGATTTCGCGCTCGGGCTTCACGCCCTTCTTGCCCGCCATGGGCATGAAGTCGACCAGCTCCCCGACGCCATCCGGCGTGTAGAAGCGCGTCACCAGCACGTTGGTGTCCGGCCAGTAGAACTGGCGCTTCAGCACCCCGTCCGGCGTGGGCGCGATGCTCCAGTGACCTCCCCGCTCCGGGTCCAACAGCGCCGCGAAGACGCTGGGACTGTCGAAGTGTGGAAAGCAGAACCAGTCGATGGTGCCCTCGTTGCCCACCAACGCCACGGTCCGCAGGTCCCCGATGACGCCGTGGTCCTCGATGGCGACCGACTTCCCCGCCGCACCGACGCCGCTGCTCCCGGTTGCCATGCCTCACTCCTCGTCGAAGGGGGTTAACTGAAACGGATGACGTCCTTGGTGCCGCAGGACTTCTTCCCGGTGACGACGTCACAGAAGTCCTCGGGCGAGTGCTCGGCGCAGATGATCCGCTCCAAGCCGCCGGGCCAACGCGCGCGGATGTGCGCCAGGTCCTCCAGCGCCATCTCGAAGTCGACGTCCGCCGCGTTCACCGTGCCCAACAGAATCTGATTGCCGAGCACCACCTGCTTGTAGATGGAAGACACCTCCAGGGGCTCCTCCTTCGAGGGCACCCCGGTGAGCACGCAGATGCCGTTCGGCGCCAGCGCCTTCAGCGTCTCCAGCGCGGCCTTCGCCACGCCCGCGGCCTCGTAGATGACGTCCGCGGCCCCTACGGTGCGCACCACCTCCTCCGGACGCACCTCCTTCGACGAAAGATACGGCACCCCCACGGCCTCCATCGCGTCCGCCTTCGCGTTCGGCTTGGGGGCCCGCGAGTACATCGTGGTGGCGTACCCCCGCCGCATCAGCGCCAGGGCGCCCAGCTGCCCCACCGCGCCCGCGCCCAGCACCAGCGCGCGCCCCGGTCCCGCCTTCCACGGCAGCCGCTCCCGGAAACGCTCCACCTGACGGAGTGACTTCTCGGCGATGGTGAGCGGCTCGGTGAGCACGGCCACCTTCCGCAGCTCCTCGGGGACGCGGTGCAGGTAGGCCACGTCCTCGACGAAGAACTCGGAGCCGAAGCCATGGGCCCCCTTGATGCCGCGCTCCGTGTAGTCACCGGTGATGCAGAAGTCCGGGTGCCCTTCCCGGCACGGTGGACAGATGGCGTGCGCACAGGGACGCCGCACGCGAGGCACCACCCAGTCGCCGCGCTTCAGCCCCTGGACGGCCTCGCCCACCTCCACCACCTCGCCCAGGCACTCATGGCCCAGGATGAGGTAGTCCGAGCCGGGCGGCGGCGAGCCGTAGACGAACTCGACGATTTCCTTGTCCGTGCCACACACGCCGATTTCGCGCGTCCGCACCTTCACCTGCGTGGGCGACTGGATGCGGGGTTCGGGGGCGTCGGTGAGGACACGCACCTTGCGTTCGCGCGGGAAGACGGCCACCGCCTTCATAACGGCCTCCTGGTTGGGTGAACGCCCCGGCACGCGGCCCAAGCGTGGACACGACACGGTCAACGCTGTGCATGCACGAAACCGCTGCCCACCCGGGCCGCCCGGGTCTATGAGGAAGAATGTGAGCGAGCCCCAGCCCTCCTACTCCTCCGCTGACGAGTCCCGCCGCAGCCGGTCCACGGCCATCGCCGCGGTGGCCTGCGTGCTGCTCTCCCTTCCCTTCCTCGTGCTCGGTCCTTACTTGTTGAACGCGAAGGCCCGCATCGAGCTGCGCTGCCAGCCCGGCGGGGTCTGTCTGCTGGTCCACACCAGCTGGCTCACCCAGGACGAGGTGGCCCGCTTCGCGGTGGCGGACATCCAGGACGTCAAGGTGGAGCGGACCCGCAGCGCGCGCCGCAACCGCGTGCCCATCTTCCGCCCCATGCTGGTGACGGCCAGCGGCGAGTACCCGCTCTTCTACCAGTGGGCCACCGAGGAGTCGGAGGCCACGCGCGTGGAGGCGCAGGTGCAACAGTTCCTGGCGAACCCCGGTGACGCGCCGCTGGAGGTCGTCCGGGATGACCGCAACGCCTCGCTGCGCGTGGGCGGCGCCTTCACCGGCGCGGGCCTGCTGCTGCTCGTCGGCACCGCCTGGCTGACCTTCCGGACGCGGGCGCACCTGCGCGCCGAGCGAGCGAGCCGCCCGGGCTGAGGCACGCCGCCTCAGCCGCCCAGGTCGACGCCCTCCAGGAGCATCAACCCGACCAGGCGGGTCAGGGTCAGACCCAGCGTCACGCAGAAGGCGGCCCCGAAGCGCTCCAGGTCGAACCGGTATTGCCAGTCCCAGACACTCACGCGGCTGAAGCCCGCGGCGAGGGCGCCCAGGAGGAAGGGCGTCACCAGCGCCAGGGCCCACTGCAACCCCGCGTCGTCGATGAAGGGCCGCGGCCACGGCAGGAGGCTCACGCCGCCCAGCAGCGCGCCCAGGGCCATGAGGAGCGCCCAGGCCCAGGCGCCCAGCCGGCTGCCGCGCGAATACGTCTCCATGACGCCTCGTGAACCGCCCCACAGCGCCTCGATGAGCAACTCCCACATGCCCTTGCGTCTAAGCCAACCCGCCAGGCGCGGAAAGCAGCCGCTCTTCACGTCACTACGTTGTGGGGAGGGGCAAGGACGACGCGGTGGTGAATCGCTGGCGTGCGGGCCCCTGACGACGCTCAGGGCAGGCAGGCCAGTGGGGGAGCCCTCCACGGGCAGTCTGCGTGCGCCCACTTCCCACGTGCACCTACGTGCCTAGATTGTGGCGGATGTTGCGCGCCCTTCTCGGCCGATGGCGAGGTTCCCTGCGTCTGCTCCAGCCGGCGCATGTGGGCGCGGAGCGCGCCAAAATCAGCGTCACGCAGTTGGACCACGAATATGCCAACAAGGTGGTCGCGCTGCAGAACGTGGACCTGAACGTCCGCTCGGGTGAGTTCGTGTGTCTGCTGGGCCCGTCCGGCTGCGGCAAGTCCACGCTGCTCTACGCGCTGGCCGGACACGTGGTGCCCACGGGGGGCTCGGTGTCCATTGACCGGCAGCCCATCCACGGCCCGGGTCCGGACCGGCTGCTGATGTTCCAGGAAGCCGCCCTGTTCCCCTGGCTCACCGTGCGCGGCAACATCACCTTCGCCCTGGCCGCCCGCGGCGTGCCCCGCTCCGAGCGCCGCGAGCGCGCCGACCTGTACATCCGCCGCGTCCAGCTCACGGGCTTCGAGGACGCGCTGCCCCACCAGCTCTCGGGCGGCATGAAGATGCGGGCCTCGCTCGCCCGCGCCCTCGCGGTGGACCCGGCCGTGCTGCTCATGGACGAGCCCTTCGGCTCGCTGGACGCGCAGACGCGCATCCACATGCAGGAGCTCCTGCAATCCATCTGGGTGCGCACGGGCAAAACGGTGGTGTTCGTCACCCACGACGTCCACGAAGCGCTGATGCTGGGCACCCGCGTGGTGCTGATGGCGCCCCGGCCGGGCCGCGTGGTGAGGGACCTGGAAGTCCACCTGCCCATGCCGCGCCGGCCCGAGGACGCCGGGCTCAACGAGATGGTGCGGCACGTGACGGGCCTGCTGCGCGACGTGGAGGACCGCGCGCGCACGGAGACCCTTCAACCGGCGCCCGCGCGCGTCCCCGCGCAACCCGTGCTCCGGCCGCAGGTGCTGCCTGGACCGTAGAGGCGAATGCCGCCATGAAACATTACGCACAGAAGCTGTTCCTCGTGGCGCTGCTGCTCGGCGTCTGGGAGCTCGTGGCCCGCCTGGGCATCTGGTCCCCGCACCTGCTGCCCGGACCCATGACGGTGGCCCAGAGCCTGGGCGCCATGCTCGCGGATGGACGGCTGGTGGGGGCGGCCGGCCGCTCCCTGGGCCGGCTGGTGCGCGCCTACCTGATGTCGGTGGCGCTGGGCGTGCCCCTGGGCCTGCTCATCTCCCGCATCCCCTTCTTCCGCAACGCGGTGAAGCCGGTGGTGATGGGACTTCAGGCCCTGCCCTCCATCTGCTGGTTGCCGCTGGCGCTCCTGTGGTTCGGGCTGACGGACGGCGCCATCCTCTTCGTCGTCGTCATGGGCAGCGTGCTGGGCATCGCCATCGCCACCGAGGACAGCGTCAACGGCGTGGACCCGCAGCTCACCCGCGTGGCCAGCACCCTGGGCGTGCGCGGCCTGCGCTTCCAGTTCGGCGTGCTGCTCCCCGCGGCCCTGCCCGGCATCGTCACCGGACTCAAGCTGGGCTGGAGCTTCGCCTGGCGCGCGCTGCTGGCCGGTGAGCTCCTCTTCGTCTCGGGCGGCCTGGGCCAGCTCCTCACCGTGGGCCGCGAGCTGATGGACGTGCCTCAGGTCATGGCCGTCATGGTGGCCATCGTCATCATCGGCATCACCGTGGACCGTGTCCTCTTCCAGACGGTGGAGGTGCGGCTGCGGCGGCGCTGGGGGCTCACCGCCTCGACGTGAGGCGGCCCGCCGTGTGACGCCGGACGCTTCGCGCGGTGGGGCCGTTGAAATTCCGTCGGCGCGCCCCACCCTTGAGCCGCCATGCGTGCCTTCCGTTCCCTGTCGTCCTGGGTGGTCATCGCCGCCGTCGCCGGCCTGTCCGTGCTCGGCGCCGGCTGCAAGCGCGAGCCCGCGGCGCGAGGGCCCGACGCGCCCCTGCGCCTGGGCTTCTTCCCCAACATCACCCACGCCCAGGCCCTGGTGGGCAACGCGGAGGGCACCTTCGCCTCACAGCCCGGCGTGGGGCCGCTGAAGGTGATGCAATTCAACGCGGGCCCCGCCGCCATGGAGGCGCTGGTCGCGGGCTCACTGGACGTGTCCTACGTGGGCAGCGGACCGGCCATCAACACGTTCCTCAAGGCGGGCCGGGAGCTGCGCATCATCGCGGGCGCGGTGAACAACGGCGCGGTGCTGGTGGTGCGCACCGTGAAGACGCCCGCCGAGCTGAAGGGCAAGAAGCTGGCCTCACCGCAGCTGGGCAACACGCAGGACATCGCCCTGCGCTACTGGCTCCAGCAGCAGGGGCTGTCGACGCACCTGGACGGCACGGGGGACGTGCAGATCTTCCCGCTGAGCAACCCGGACATCCTCGGCCAGTTCCTGCGCGGCGGCATCGAGGGCGCGTGGGTGCCAGAGCCGTGGGGCGCGCGGCTGGTGGCCGAGGGCCATGGCCGCATCCTCGTCAACGAGCGCGACCTGTGGCCCGGCGGGCGCTTCCCCATCACCGTGCTGGTGACGACGCGCAAGGTGTTGGAGACGCAGCGGCTCCGCGTGGTCGCCCTGCTCCGCGCGCATGTCCGGCTCACCGAACGCTGGGAGGACGACCCGGCCGGCTTCACCACCGCCGCCAACGCCGCCTTCGGCCAGCTCACGAGCAAGCCGCTGCCGCCCGCCATCCTCCAGCAGGCCTTCTCCCGCCTGGAGCCCAGCCTGGACCCCGTGCCCCAGGCCCTGGTCACCGCGGCCGAGCACGCGAAGTCCCTGGGCTTCATCACGGACGCGAACCTCGACGGCCTGGTGGACCTGAGCCTGCTGGACGAGGCGCGGGCCACGGCGGCCCTGCCGGGTGGCGGACGTTGGGACACAGCCGGGGTGACGTTGGGCGTGCCGGCGGGGGAGGATGCGCGCCCATGAAGATGGAGCGGGTGGAGGAGACGCTGGAGCGCATCCGCATCGAGGCCGAGCAGGCCCCGGGCGGCGTGCTGGCCTTCGACGGCGACGGCACGCTGTGGAGCGGCGACGTGGGGGATGACCTCTTCCTCGCCCTGCTGGAGCACGGCGGCATCCGTCCGGAGGCCTTCGAGGCCCTGGAGCGGCTGGCCGTCTCGCACGGCTTCGCGCCGGGGCTGCCCGCGCGGGAGCTGGCCCACGAGCTGTTCGCCGCGTTCGAGGCGGGCCGGATTCCGGAGAAGGACATCTACGAGATGGTCGCCTGGCTGTTCGCGGGCTGGCGCGTGGACGCCGTGCGCGACTTCGCGAGCGACGTGGTGGCCCGCCGCGAGGTGAAGCAGCGCCTCCACCCGGAGACCCGGCGCGTCGTGGAGTGGGCGCGGCGCCACGGCATCGGCTGCTACGTGGTCAGCGCCTCGCCGCTCGCCGTCGTCGAGGCGGCGGTGCTCGCGGTGGGGATGGACCCCGCGAACGTGCTCGCCTGCACGCCGCGCACGGAGGACGGGACGGTGCTGCCCAGCATCGTCGAGCCCATCCCCTACGCCGCCGGGAAGGTGCGCTGCCTGCGCTCGCGCACCGACCGGCCGCTCTACGCCGCCTTCGGTGACAACGTGTTCGACCTGGAGCTGCTCGCGGCTTCTCGAGTGCCGGTGGCCATCCGGCCCAAGCCGCGCCTGCGAGCGAGGGCAGCGGAACTGCCCTCGCTCGTCCAGCTCCATCCGGAGGACTGAGCGTCAATCCTTCGCCGGGCGCTCACCCGCGAGCGCCAGCGCCACGTTCTCGGTCGTGTTCTCCACCTGGTAGACGGCGATCACGCGCTGGCCCTTCTCCGGCTGCTTGCGGATGCGCAGCGCGCTGAGGTCCAGGGGCACCACGGCGCCGGGCTCGGTCTCCAGGTAGAGCATCTGCCCGTTGAGCTTCAGCACCTTGCCTGACAGGTGCTTCATCTCCTCCTGGTCCGGCGTCACCTCGCGGATGGGCATGCCCACGCCGTTGGCTTGAGGGCCCACGTCGAGGTTGCGCTGACTGCCGCTGCTGGAGCGGTCAATGGACATGGTCGCGCCGAAGTTGGTGAAGTTCCGGTCCAGACCGGTCTGGAGCGGCGCGCTCACGGCGTCCAGTTGCTCATTCGAGGGGTCGACGGGGTCGTGCGCCAGGGCGGCCACTGGCGTCAGCAGCGCCACCGCGGCGGCCATCCGCCAGTTGCCAGCATGCATTCGGTTCATGGGTCCTCCTCCTGAAGGGGCCAGGGCCCCATTGCCGACAAGCTAGGCCCTGACCCGAGGCCGCAGCCCTGTGAGCGGGCCGTTCCGTCGCACCATGGGCCGTGCACCATGCGGCGCACCGGGCCCCCGTCCGAGACGCCCTGGCGGCCCGGCGCGGAGTGTTGACTCCAGACAGGCGGCCCCCCCAACCGCCCGGGAAAGGGCTAGGGTGCGCCGTCCTCTCCAAGGACCCCCTTTCCCGCCGCCCCCATGGCGGCACCACGCAGAGGCCGCACGTGAACGGTCGCAACGAAGAGCATCGCATCGCCCTCTTCATCGATTTCGAGAACCTCGTCACCAACACGGGCATCAGCTCCGCGAGCTTCGACCTGCAGCCCTCGCTCGACCGGCTCCTGGAGAAGGGCAAGGTCGTCTTCCGCCGCGCCTACTGCGACTGGTCCCGCTTCGCCGAGGCCAAGATTCGCCTGCACGAGTTCGGCGTCGAGCTCATCGACGTGCCGCCCTCCACGCGCGCCGGGAAGAATGGCGCGGACATGCGCCTGGTCATCGACGCGCTGGAGCTGTGCTACGCGCGCGAGAGCATCGACACCTTCGTCATCGGCTCCGGTGACAGCGACTTCTGCCCGCTGGCCTACAAGCTGCGCGAGAACGGGCGCACCGTCATCGGGCTCGCGGTGAAGGAGTCCACGTCACCGCTCTTCGTGAAGGCCTGTGACGAGTTCATCTACCTGCGCCCGCGCCAGTCCCGCTCCGACAAGGGGGACAAGGAGAAGGGCCGCCAGAGCGTCAGCGCGGATGATGGTTCGAGCAAGCGCGGCCGTCACGGGCGCGACGAGAAGGGCCGGGGCGACAAGGAGAAGGCATCGCAGGGCGGCGGCAAGGCCCACTCGAAGACGGAGGTGCCGGACATCGCCCGCGAGGTGGTGCAGAGCATGCTGGCGCGCGCCACCGGGCCGGTGAACCCGTCGCTCATCAAGGAAGCCATCGTCCGCAAGGAGCCCGACTTCGACGAGCGCGAGCACGGCTTCTCCACCTTCGCCCGGCTGCTGGCGGCGCTGGAGCAGGAAGGCCTGCTGCGCCGCATCCAGCAGGGCCGCCAGTGGTACGTGGTGGCCGCGGACTTCGACGTCGGCGGTGGAGACACCAAGGGCAAGAAGCGCGGCCCCTCCCGCCACCACGCCGAGGACGAGGACGAGCTGGAGTCCTACCCGGACCCGGACGAAGACGAGGGCTGAGCGCCCCCGTCCTCCCCGACGTCAGCGGTGCGACTGCGCTCCCGAGGGGGGCGTGGTCGCCTCGAAGAGGTGCTCGAGGAACTCGGGCAGCAGGCTGGCGGAGATGACCCACAGCTTGCCTTCGCCCAGGTCGGCCAGCGACGCGCGCTCCACGTACTCCGCGTGGGCCGCTTCCACGTAGTGGATGAACACCTTGCGGTCGCGCGCGCGGTACCAGTCCGCCGCGTGGGCCAGCAGCGCCACCATGGCGTCCTGGGCCTCCTGGCTCGACTCGTCCACCAACGGCACCAGCCGCACGCCGTCGAGCACGTTGAAGAGGTTGAGGCCCGGCTGCGCCGTCTCCAGCACCGCCAGCGCCACGGGCCGGCCCTCGTGCCGCGCCACCACCAGCTCGCGCTCGCGGCCCAGGCCCGCTTCACCCCAGCGCTCCTTCGCGCGCTTCATGTCGAAGCGGTCCGGCACCAGGTCCAGCGCCTCGCGGTAGGCCAACGGGCGCGTGCGCTCCACCTGCTGGAAGAAGGCCGCGCGCTCCGGCTCGGTGGGCGTCCCCACCTCGATGCCTGCGGGGATTTCCCAGGCCGCGTCCACCTCCGCCTCCATGAGGCGGAAGGGCACCAGGCACGTCTGGCCCGTGTGCTCGTACCAGGTGGCGAAGTCGAACTTCGTGAAGCGCACCCAGCGGACGTTGGCCTCGCAGAAGGCGAAGAACCACTTCACCTCCGGGTCCACCTGCGTGGGCTCGTAGCCGCGCAGGTAGATGTCGCGCAGCGCCTCGCGCGCCGACGTGCGGCTGCCCTTCACCGGCTGCCGCGCGAGCTGGTGCGCCATCCAGCTGCCTTCATAGGGCTTCACCACCGACAGCGTGGCGCCCACGGCCTCGCCCTCCGGCTGCACCACCCGGTAGCCCAGGCGCGTGCGGCCCTCCAGGCGCGCCAGCGTGGCGTCGAAGCTGGGGTGCGAGTCCTCGAAGTCCTCCGGCGCCTTGCCCTGCAGCCGGAAGTACCCCGAGCCGTCGAAGAGCTTCCAGGTGGCCTCGCCCCAGTCCCCCGTCACCTGGGTGGCCGGGTGCATCTGCGCCTCCACCAGCGCGCGCCAGGCATGCGCCCCCGCGGCGTCCAACGGCCGCACGGACATGCCGCACCGGCGCCCCGCCGAGGTGCTGGAGATGTTGCGCACCTCCGCGCGCAGGCGCACCGGCGCCATGCCCTCCGTCACCACCTCCAGCACCGGCTGGCGCAGCCCCGGGTACAGCAGGTCCTCCCCCGGCTCCGTCAGGAAGGCGAGGCCCTCATAGGACAGGTCCAGCACCTGCCGCCGCACGTGCACCTGCGGCCACAGCGGGTGGTCGAAGGACAGCGTGCAGGGACGGCTCGGCGGCGCGCGGCGCAGCCAGCGGTGGCGGTAGCGAACAAGCTCCTCGGGCAACGGCATCACCAGCAGGCCGTTCTCCACGCGCGCCTCGCGCACCTCCAGGTGCACCACGCTGCTGTAGCCGAAGGCCTCCAGCGTGAAGGGCCGCTCGGGGATGTCGCCCTCGAAGCGCCAGCCGATGACGCCCATGCGCGCATCGAAGAGGGCGGCCATCACCGGGACCTTGCGGCCCCCTTCCGCGCGGGCCATGCCTCGCGCCTGCCGGCCCACCAGCGCGTCACAGATGCGGCGCACGCGGTCGGCGTGCTGGATGCGCTCCTTCCACACCGGACGCGTCTCGGGCGGCAGCAGCAGTCCGTTGTCGCGCAGGGCCTCCAGCACGGAGACGATGCGGCGGCCCGCGTCCAGCGGCGGCGCCAGGAAGCGCAGGCTCACCTCGGGCGCGCCGCGCACGTCCATGACCTCCGCGTCCAGCGCGGTGGCCCAGCGCTCGCCATGGCCCAGCACCACCGACGCCGTCTCGCCCGGCTTCGGCGCGGCCTGCGTGCCCAGGTTCAGCGTCAGGTGCTCCAACGAAAGCTGCACCAGCCGACACGGCGCCTGGAGGTTCCCGAACGACGCCACCGCCGTCAGTTCCGTCCCCATCCGGTAGCCGAGCATCGACGCCCGGCCGCTCAAACCTTCCAGCGTGTCCGCCTGCATGACAGCTCCGTTGTCTGAAGGGTTCTGATTGTACGGCTTCATGCGAAAGGAAGAAGACCCTGGTGTGATTTGAGACCTGAGAATTCTCAAGGGCACCGTGGACACGATGGAGCCGCGAGTAACTTGCTCTCCGGGACAGGCCCGCTTGTCTGACATTTCAAGTGTCTCGGAGAGGCCGCTTTTCACTCGGAGCGGTGTCCCCCGGACGCCTCACCCGTCGTGAATCCCAGGCCATGTGCGCTTCGCTCCCATCGGGTCCTCCCGCACCCGGTGCGGGCTCGCCGTGTCAGGTAGGGATATGTCGCATCCAGCCCGGCAGGCTGAAAAACGAGGGCCCGGGTGCTGGCCCGCGGTCGTGATGGAACCGCCGGTGACGCCGGGTTAGGGGGAGAGAACATGCCGCTCAACACCCTCTGCCTTCGTTGCGGCATGTGCTGTGACGGGACGCTCTTCACCCATGTGTCGCTCCAGCCGGAAGAAGCCGCCGCGCTTCAACAGCGAGGGATGGCCATCGGCTCGCGCTCGGATGGGAGTCCCGCGCTGACGCAGGCCTGCGCCGCCTTGGATGGGCGTGCTTGCACGGTCTACTCGGACCGCCCCGCGAGCTGCCGCCGGTATCACTGCCAGCTCTTCTCCGCGCTGGCGGAGAAGGAAGTGTCGTTGGAGGAGGCGCTCGCGGTGGTGGACGAGGCGCATGCGCGGGTGGCCGCGGTGGCGCGGACGCTGGCGCCGGTTGCTCCGGAGGAGGCACCGCGCTCCGTGCTGCAGCGGGCCCGCCGCGCGCATCTGCGCGAGCACGGTGGGCCTGTCTCGGCGGAGGCGCAGGCCACGTATGAGCAGGCGGAGGCGTATCTCGACGCGCACTTCCGCGGGCGCTTCGGGCGCCGCGGCGGAGCGTGACGCCGGGGTGAATCACGGACGCCTGTTGATTCGTGAAGCTACGATGCCGGCGTGACAACCGGGCCCGCGTCAGGCGCGGCGCCGCATGGCATCGAGGGCTTTGATGAAGATGAAGGCGTCTGTGCTGGCCGTGATGACGTGCTCCCTGCTGACCGCGCCGCGAGCGCTCGCGAACGCCGAGACGCCGGTCAAGTCAGGCTCCGTGGACCTGAATGGCGACGGCAAGCCCGAGGCCGTGTCCCTCGAGTACGACGAGGCCAGGGATGAGGTCGTCCTCAAGGCGGGCGGCGCCACCGCGCGAGTCCCAGGGGACGGCAACGCGCCGGACGGCCTGTTCATCGTGGACCTGGACACCCGGGACAAGCGCAAGGAGCTGGTCGTGCGCACCGGGCAGACGGACTACGACGCGCGCTCGTACATCTATGGCTTCGACGGCAAGTCGCTGAAGCCATTGGGCATCGTGCCCAATCTCACCGAGGCCAAGGGCAACGGCATCATCCTGTCGGATTCGTGGAAGGGCTTCTGGAACCAGCGGGACAAGTACGTCGTGGATGCGAAGACGGGCAAGGTGTCCCTGGTGCCGCAGGACCTGTACGCCGTGGGCGTCGAGGCCCAGGTGAAACAGTCGTTCCCGCTGGCGCGCAGCCGCACGGACACGAGCGCCATCGCCACGCTGGCGCAGGGCTCCACGATTCAGGTCCTCGCCGCGTCGCCTCCGAGCGGCAAGGGCGGGGCGTATCTGTATCTGGTGAAGTCCTCCACGGGGCTGCTCGGCTGGGCCACCGCGAAGGACCTCACGGAGAAGACGGACGGGCTGCCGTTCGCGGGGTGAAGTGCCAGCCCCGCGCGGCAGCTACCGCTGCACGGCGAGGATGCGCCAGCTCTTCACATCCACGGCGTAGGTGGCCGCCTCGATCGCGGTGGCCCCTTCGCTACGACATGCGCCTTCCTTGACGAGGAACCTGACGAGCATCACGTCATCGTTCAACGGGGCAGCCTCGACGTCATAGGAGTCTCGACGGTGGAGGCATACATCGTCAGGCGTCGCGTTCCTCGGCGGTTGGATGTTCCGAGGAAGCAGGTCGTCCATGGCGAGGCCGATGGCGGTGGTCATGTCCGCTGACAACCGCACCTTTCCTTCGGTTGGAAGCCATAGCGGGTAGGGAAGCTTCGCCGCCTCCTCCTTGGGCGCGTGTTCTGGACGGAAGGGACGCTGGAAGAGCGCGCACCCTGGAAGCACGACCAGGGTCATCAACAGAGCAAGCCGCCTCATGACCTTCTCCTATTCGCCCACGTCCGTGACGATGCCGAGCGGTTTGTGCTCCGGCTTGATGATGCCGATGAGTGCCCACGCTTTCCCCTTCCGGAGATAGACTTCGCCCGGCCGTGCCTCGTTCGCATGAGGGATGAGCTTCATGACATGGCAGTCCGAGTCGAATTGAATCCGGATGAGCCAGCGCTGATTCTTCTCCCACATGTCTTCCGGCGTCAGCGGCGAAGGCGTCCAGGGGTGACTGTGGTAGTCGGCGAGGCCGATGGTCCGGCCGCGCTCATCCCTCACGTAGCGCGGCGAAGTACACGACTTGCGCTTGTTGGGACCGACTCGCTGCGTTCCTCCAATGGGAGAGGGGTAGCTCGCGTAGAAGACCCCCTCGCCTAGCGAGAGAGAACGCCGCAGTACTCCTGGCCGTAGTCCTTTTCGCGTGCCCCATCCATCTCCATGATGACCGGGCATAGCTGGTCGATGACATCATCCACATTCGTCGATGGCTGGATGGCAGGCCATGGGCCTCGGACCCAGACCTGATCGCCCTCGGGGCCGAAGTAGATGTCTCGTCCCGCGTACCGGTAACCCGCCCCGCCACACGCCGCCGTCAGGAGCACGATGACCTTGGACCAGCGAATGCCCATTCGGGCATTTCTATCTCATCCGGCCAGCGACAGCTCGATGCGGCCGAGCTGCTCGTCGGTGGACGTCACCTTCACCGTCACCGGCATGCCCACGGTGAAGGTCCGCTCCTTGCCCACCAGGGACAGCTCGCGCGCGTCGGGACGGAAGGGGCCTCCGGACAGCGCCTCCGTGGGCACCACGCCTTCCACCAACATGCCGTCCAACTGCACCACCAGGCCAAAGGGCCGCACCCGCGTCACGCGCGCGGGGAACTGCTTGCCCACGTGCCCCGCCATCCACCGCGCTTCCAACTCACGGTGCCTGTCATTCTCCGCCCGGCTCGCCGCGCGCGCCTTCGCGTTGATGTGCGCCGCCAGCGTCTCCACCTCCGGGTCCTGGTCCACGAAGTCCCGCCGCCCGTGCAGATACCCCTTCAACGTCCGGTGCACCGCCAGGTCCGCGTACCGGCGAATCGGTGACGTGAAGTGCAGGTACAACGGCGCCGCCAACCCGAAGTGCGGCCCCGGCTTCACCGTGTAACGCGACGGCCCCAGCGAGCGCCGCAACACCGAACGCAACGCCGGCTCCGCCACCGCGCCCGCAATCTGCCGGTCGAACGCCGCCAGCGCGAGCGGCGTCAGCTCCCGCCCGAAGCCCGCAGCGAAGCCCGACGTCTCCGCGAACGCATTCAGGTCCTCCACCCGCAACGGGTCCGGCTGCTCATGCACGCGGTACACCCCCGGCAGACCCCGCGCGAGCAGCCATCCGGCGATGGATTCGTTCGCCGCCACCATGAAGCGCTCAATCATCGCGTGCGCGGACGTTGGCTTCTCGCTCACCAGCCCGGACAGCTCGCCCGTCGCCTGGTCGAAGGTGAAGCGCGCCTCGTCCCGCGCGAACTCCATGCCGCCGCGCGCCGCCCGCGCCACCGCCAGCCGCGCCGCCGCCAGCCGGAACCACGGCATCACGTCCCGCACCGGCGCCATGGGCTCCGACACCTCGCCCCGGTCCAGGAAGGCCGCCACCTCGTCGTAGTTCAGCCGCGCCCACGAGCGGATGAGGCTCTCGTACACGTCCGCCGCCGTCACCCGCCCCTGCGGGTCGATGCGCAGCTCCACCGTCAGGCACCGCCGCTCCTCGCCCGGCACCAGGCTCAGCCAGTGCGAGGACAGCTCCTCGGGCAGCATCGGCAACACGCGCCCCGCCAGGTACACGCTGGTGGCCCGCTCGCGCGCCTCGGCGTCCAGCGCCGTGCCCTGCTTCACGTACTCGCCCACGTCCGCGATGGACACCAGCAGCCGCAGTGCCCCGTCCGGGCCCGCGGGCAGCACGGAGATGGCGTCGTCGATGTCCCGCGTGGACGGCGCATCCACCGTCACCGTGGGCACGTCCCGCAAGTCTCGCCGGGCGCCCAGCGCGTGAGACACCACGCGCGCGCTCCGGGCCTCCTCGACGACCTCCGCGGCGAAGTCCTTGCGCAGCCCATGCCGCGCGATGACCCGCTCCAACGAGCGGTCCGCTCCCGCCTCCACGCGATAGAGCAACACCACCTTGCCGTCGTCGATGCGCGCCACCACCGCGTCACCGGCCTGCACCGGCGTCCCGCCCACGTCGAGCGCCCAGTCCGCGTTGGCCACCTCGCGGTCCACGCGAAGCAGCGGCGCGCCCTTGCGCAGCACCACCTCGCCATAGACGCGGGTGCGGGTGCGCTCCACCAGCGACAACTGGCTGGCCGACCAGCGGCCATCCGCGGCCGCCGTCACCGTGGCCGTGACGACGTCCCCCGCGAAGTAGGGGTTGAGGTCGGGGGGCGGGACGAAGGCGGACAGCACCTCGGCCGAGCCGGGCGTCTGGACGGTGAGGAAGCCGAAGCCTCGAGGGTGGACGTCGAGACGGCCGGTGACGGTGCGGGGCGAAACAGAAGTATCCATGGGACCTTGGGCGCGTCTTAGCCCAGTCCAAGCAGGGCAATGCAGGCGCGCGTGGGAAAGTGTCTGGCCCCAGGAGCGCGGCCCGTCGAGGGCCCCCGCTTCACCGGGGCGCCGCCGGAAATGGCGGTTCGCCGCCGTGGACGCGGCCACGCCCGCACGCCTGACACCCGCTCTTCAGCGCGCCGCCCACGATTCCCCACCTGAATCGGGCATCAATTCCGACCAACCCGGGAAGTCACCTGGTCCGGTAACAAACCCCCAGGGGACAGGGCTTTCGCGTCCATCCGGGTCACGGTGTACATTCGACGCCATTCGATGAGTGGGAACAGGCTGCCGCTCGCGCCGGAAGCGCGCTCGCTGGGCAAGTACGAGGTGCTGTGCCGCCTGTCGACGGGCGGGATGGCGGAGATTTTCCTCGCGTCCCAACGAGGCCTGGCGGGTTTCCACAAGCTGGTGGTGCTGAAGCAAATCCTCCCCGACATCCGCGGCGAGGAGGAGTTCGTCCGGATGTTCCTGGACGAGGCCAAGGTGACGGCCGCGTTCAACCACCCGCACATCGCCCAGGTGTACGACCTGGACATCGCGGACGGAGAGCTCTTCCTCTCCATGGAGTTCGTCCCGGGCGCCACCCTGGTGGAGGTGGCTCGCGCGTGCCGGCAGGCCCAGACGCCCATCCCCATGGGTTACAGCCTGATGGCGGTGCGCGACACCGCCGTGGCGCTGCACTACGCGCACACGTTCACGGATCCGCTCGGCCGCCCCTCGCCCGTCATCCACCGGGACGTGGCCGAGAAGAACATCATGGTGACGTACGAGGGCGTCACCAAGCTGCTCGACTTCGGCATCGCCAAGAGCCTGGCCCGCGCCAGCCGCACCGCCGTGGGCATGGTGAAGGGCACCAGCGGCTACATGTCGCCCGAGCAGATCATGGGCGAGCAGTTGGACGCCCGCAGCGACCTGTTCAGCCTGGGCGTCGTGCTGCACGAGTGCCTCACCGGCATGCGGCTCTTCTACGCCAAGCAAGCCGACGCGATGATGAACGCCGTGCTGCGGTGCGATGTGACGCCGCCCTCGCGCACCAACAAGAACGTGCCGCCAGAGCTGGACGCCATCGTCATGCGCGCGCTGTCCAGGCGCCGTGAGGACCGGTACGCGTCCACGCTGGAGTTCGCTCGCGCCATCGAGCGCGCCGTGGGGCCGCTCATCTGGCACCCCGAGCAGAGCAGCGAGCTGATGCTCCGCCTCTTCTCCGACCGGAGAGACCAGACACGGCAGCTCCTGGCGAGCGGTCAGGACGAGACGGGAGACACCACGGGCGTCGTGAAGCTGGCCCGGGTCATGGCCATGGGGGGACTCGAGGCCTCCGAGCTGCCCACGGGCGCCGTCACCGTGACGCCGCCGAAGCATCCCGTGCCGCAGAAGGCGCTGACGCCGCCTCCGCCTCCGTCGCCTCGGCGCTCCACCACCACGACCTTGCCCGCCTCGGAGCCCGCTTTCCGCAGCCCCGTGCTGAAGGCACCACCCGGCAAGAAGCTGACGGGCCGTCCCCCGCCGCCGCCTCCCGAGGCCCTGCCTCCACCGCCTCCTGAGTCCGGGGCCCAGAACGCTCGCACGGCGCCGGGGTTGCCGGCGATTCCTCCGGAACACACCGTCCGCGCGCAGTTGCCGAGCGCCCTCCGGGATGCGGTGCCTCCGCCACCCCCCACGACTGAACCGACGCCCCGCTCACGCGGTGCCGCGTCGGAGGGCACGACGGGTGCCACCAAGCAGCCCCAGGGCCGCGCGGGACGGACCTCGGAGGCACCGACGGACGAGGCCCGGTCTGCGCGTGGTGCTCGCGCGCAGGATTCGGCTGCGTCGGACGATGCGGCTCGCTCCTCGCGCGGTGCTCGCGCTCAAGATTCGGCCTCATCGGAGGATGCGGCTCGGGCCGCGCGGGGTGCTCGCGCACCGGACTCCTCCGCCTCAGACGAGACAGGCCGCGCCGCTCGCGGCGGTCGCGCTCAGGATCCGGCTGACTTGGAGGACACAGCCCAGTCCTCGCGGGCCGGCCGTGCCGTGGAGCCCGACGACATGGCCTCCGAGGAGACCACCCGGCCTCGCGTCCTGCGGGCGCCAGCTCCCTCCGCCTCCGCGGAGGAGGCCGCGCGCGCCGAGCCCCGCGCGCGCTCCACCAGGATGGATTCCAACGCGTCGGAGGACGCGCCACGGTCTCGCGCGCCGCGGACACCGACCCCGTCGCCCGCCGTGGACGAAACCGCCCGCGCCGAGCCCCGGTCCCGCGCCTCACGCACCCAAGACGGCCTCCGCGCCACGGGGCTCCCTGCCGAAGCGTCCGCTGCTCGCGCTCCCGAGGAAGCCCCCCGCTCCCGCTCCTCGCGCACCCAAGATGGCCTGCGCGCCGCGGTTCCTTCGGCGCCGCCCGCCGAGCGCGACCTGCAGACGGCCATGATCCGCATGCCGGTGATGCCGGCCGATCGCGGTGACGACACCGCCCCCCTGCCACCTGCCCGGCGGGGCCCCCCGACACGCCGTCGGCAAGGTCCTTCATCGGCCGAGCCCGCCACCCAACCTGTCCGTGTCCACGACGCGCCCGACATGGACGACGAAGAGTCCACCCTGCTCAGCCGAAGTGGCCCCGCTCCGCGCCCGCGCCAGCGAGAGGCCCAGCCCTCCCCACGGCGCAGCCGCGCATGGAGGGCCGTCGCGGGTGGGGTGGGTGTGCTCGCGCTCGGGGCCGCGGCCGTGATGCTGGGGCTGGACGGAGGCATCGTGTCCTCCCGGCTGGGCGCGAGGCCCTTCGCAGCGCCCCAGCCCCCCCCGATGACGGCGGCACAGGGGCAGCCGGGCGGCGCGGCTCCCACGAAGGCACCGCCACCCTCGAGCCCCACCCCGACGGACACCGCGTCCGCCCCAAGCCCCGTGGAGGTCCCCCCCACGCAGGGTGCGATGGCGGCCGCGGACACGAACACCGCGGGGCCGGCCGGTTCGACGGACGTGGACCTCGGCGCGCTGACGGACCAGGCCCTGGTTCCAGGCGAAGGCACACCGGAGGGCTCCAACAACGAGGACACCCCCACCCGGGAACCCCGGACCTTCAAGCGCGTCCGCGGTGGAAGCGCCGCCCAACGTGAAAAAGTGGCCGCCGCCCCGCCGCGCAAAGCCCGCACCGGGAAGGAGTCCTCCTCCGCCCCGCCCGAGAGCGCCCCCCTGGGCGAACCCGGCTTCCTCACCCTGGTCACCGAGCCGAAGGCCCAGGTGTTCCTCGGGGGCAAGGACCTGGGAAAGACCCCCCTCCTCAAGGTGAAGCTGCCCGCCGGCCAGCACACCCTGAAGCTGGTGGACGCCACGGACACGGCGCACCAGGTGCCCGTGGACATCAAGCCCGGTGAGACGACCTCCGTCCGCGGCCCGTTGAGTCTGCTGTCCGACCCCTGAACCGCGGGGCGAGGCAATGGGCGGGGAGTCCGTGCGTACCTCAGGCACGTCGGGGTCTGTCGTGGCCCCTTTTCCTTTGGAGCGTGCCCATGTCCCCCGCCCGCGTCTCAATCCTCTCGTCGTTCCTCCTGTTCGCCGCCTGTGCCCACGCGCAGGAGCCGAAGGACACCGCGTCCGCCTCCAGCCCGCAGCGGGGCCAGTCCATCGAGGTGGCCGACTTCAACGAGGTCTCCGTGAGCCACGGCATCAAGGCCGAGGTGAAGGTGGGCCCCAAGTCCGTGCGCCTGGAGGGCCCGCCGGAGATGGTCTCCCGCATCCAACTGGAAGTGGAGAGAGGCGAGCTCCACACCCGCGTGGACAAGAGCGCCTTCAACAAGTTCCGCGGCGGCCATGTCCGCCTCTACATTAGCAGCCCGCGCATCGAAGGCATCCACGCCAGTGGTGGCAGCCGCGTGGAAGCCGAGGCCAGCCGCACGGGTAAGTTCGAGGTCGAGGCCAGCGGCGGCTCCATCGTCAAGGTGCGCGGCGTGGATGCGCGCCAGGTGGAGGCCGAGGCCAGCGGCGGCTCCCAGGTCACGCTCTCCGGTCAGGCGACGGACCTCGACGTCGAGATCAGCGGCGGCTCCACCCTGCACGCCCTGGACGTGAAGGGCGTGCAGACGCTGGCCGCGGAGGCCAGCGGCGGCTCGCGCGTGGAAGCCGACGCCACCGACCGCGTCTTTGGCGAGGCCTCGGGTGGCAGCATCCTCCAGCTCGTATCGCGCCCGAGCCGGAACGAGGTCACCAGCAGTGGGGGCTCGCGCATCCTCTACAAGGACTGAGCCGCGCTCGCCGCGACACAACGTGGCACGTTGGGAGCGTGGGGTGCCGTGACGAGGTCTCTCGGGCCCCGGGAACTTCCACCCGGGGCCCGAGCGGGCCCCCCACGATGCCACGAAGCCGCCGCACGCCGGACCTCCAAGGTAGCCCGGGCAACCGCACTTCTTCCACGCGAGCGCTTGGGAGCAAGGGGGTTGCCTCCCGAACGGCCTGCGCATGGGCACCGTGGAATACCGTCCACCAACTCCGAACACCACGGTGGGCGCAGAATATCGGCTGCGGCGGCCATGTCCACCCGTCGGGTCATGACTCCCGCAAGCACCGTGACAGGCCGGATGGGGTGAGGACCCATAGCAGTTGCGCGTTCACGAGGAGTATGAGCAGGCCCGGGTGAGACTGAATTCCTTTCAGGCTCCGCGCGAGACAGCGCACCCTGAGGGAAAACCACTACACCGGCACCCGCATGTCCGAGAGCACGCCGCGTTTCCTCGGCTGGGATTTGACGGACCCCTTCGCACGCATCCCCAGGCCGGTGGACGTGGCGGAGGTGGACCCCGCGCGGGCAGGTGCGCTTCACCGAGCACCCGTGGGCCGCCGTGTCGAGGGCTCGCGGCGTCCCCCCGGGCCTGCTGCCCACCCATGACCCGTTGGACGCGGCGTTGTGCGCCTGGCTCGGATGGCTGACGCGCACCGCGCCCGAACACGTCACCGCCGTGGGCGCGCCTCTGTCCAGGGATGCGGCGGGCTGGCTGCGCGAGGGCCGCATCCTCGACGTGCGCCGCCCGCCACCGTCACCGGCCTGAGTGCCGAGACGCCCACAAGTTCTCCACAGACAGCGCGCGGCGCCGCTCAGTGCGCGGCCTGCTCGTGGTGCCCATGCCCCGGTCCGCCGAAGGTGCCGGGCCAGGGCTCTCGCGAGGGCTCCAGCCCCGGCAGGGTGAAGCGCAGGAAGCGGGGCTGGCTGTTGGCGAACGGGGGATCGCACTCGCCACAGCTGAGCGCGCCCTCCATCAGGAACAGGGTGTCCGGCGCCAGCTCCATCAACTGCGGCAAGGTGCGCGGCCCATAGGTCAGCGGGCACTGGAAGGCCTCGCCGCCGTCCACCGTCCGCACGCCCACGAGCAGCCGCTCGTTGCCGGCCCCCACCGCGTGGGTCAGCACCAGCGGCTCCGGCGGCAGGCCCGCGCCCCTGGGGAACGTGGCCAGCCGCAGCTCCTTGGTCGAAAGGCTCTGGCCCGCCTTCACCGTGTACGTCCACGCGGGCGTCATGTCCGGGAGCCGGAAGCCCCGCAGCTCGGTCGCGGCGGGCGGCGCGCTGCTCGAGCTCACGGTCGCGTTCACCGTGGTCCCCGGCGCGCTGGGCACCACCACGTCGCGGGTGGCCACCACGCGGCCGAAGGGCTGTGGAACCGTCTGGCCCACCGGCGCCCCATCCCGGGTGCCCAGGGCCTGGAAGCCGCGCTCGGGCAGCAGCAGGCCGTTCACCACCGCCAGCTCACCGGCGCGCATCGGGTCCGTCCTCCGCCAGCCCGGCACCCCGTCCGAGGAGAAGGCCATGAGCAACGTGGGCGCACCGGACTCCAGCGGCGCGCCCGTGTTCACGGTGGGCGCGAAGGCGATGTAGAGGCCGCCCACCGCGTCCGAGGCGAGGCCGAAGGGGTGCGGGTGGTTGCACTCGGCGAGCAGCGGATCCGTCAGCTCCTGCGCGGACACCATGTGCCCGTAGGCATCCAGCACCACCAGGAAGTAGTTGCGGCAGCCGGTGTCCCGCGGCTGGTCCGCCGGGTAGGCCTCGAAGAGCGCCGCCAGCCGGTCCGGTGCCATCACCGCCAGCCTCGCCAGGAACAGCGTCTGGGTCCGCTCCCGGATGTCCGGCCGCGCCTTGCCCAGGGTGAAGGTCCACCGCGGCGAGCCCGTGCTCCGCTCCAGCAGGGACACCGTCCCATCCACGGGCATGTCCATGCACAGGAGCCGGTCGTTCCACAGCATGCAGCGCCGCGCCGGGTTGGACGCCCGCACCGGCACCTTGCCGGCCGCGTCCAGCAGCGGCGTGCCGTAGAAGCCCGTCAGCGTCACGTCCCCCTCGGGCCCCACCAGCAGGTCCTGCAGTTGCTGCCCCTCCTCACGGGCGTCGTACTGCCAGTCCGGCGACAGGGCGCGGGCAGCCGGCCGCGCGCACGTCCCGCCCCGGCACTGCCCCGCCGCCTGGCAGGGCGTGGCCGCCTCGCACACGAAGCCCTCCGGCAGGTCGCGCTGCACGCAGGCCCCGTCCAGGCACACGTCCACGTCCTCACAGGTTCCCCGCCCCCCTCCGCACAGGGTGCCGTTCGGCGCGGGCGCCGTGGAGCACCCTCTCCGCGGGTCGCACGTGCCCACCTGACACGGCCCGGCCGACGGACAGGGCGGCGCGGGCACCGCCTGGCACCCGTCCAGCACGTGGCACACGTCCGTGGTGCAGGCGTCGCCGTCATCACACGCGCGCTCCACGCCCCGGCAGCGGCCCGCCTGGCAGGTGGCGCCCACGAGGCAGGCGTTGCCCGGATCACACGCGGTGCCGTCCGGCAGCGCGGACTCCACGCACCGCTCCGTCACCCGGTCGAAGGCGGCCGCCGCGCACGTCACCGGCGTGAAGCACTCCGGCACGGGCCGCGCCTCGCCCGCGAGCACCAGCTCCACCTGGCCGCCGTCCGACGCCGTCCCGATGACGGTGACCTGGAAGGTGCCCTCCGCCTGGGGCGCGAAGCGCAGCCGCACGGGCACCTCGCCCGCGAGGACCTGGACCGGCAGCGCGGCCTCCACCGAGAAGGGCGCGGGCACCTCCGTCCACGTCACGTCCAAGGGGGCCCGGCCGCCATTCAGCACCCGGACCTCGGCCTCTCGCAGGGAGCCCGGGTAGGCGGCCGGGAAGTCCACGCGCTGCACCGACAACCGCAGGCGCCCCACCGCGTCCGACAGGGGAGGCGCGTCCCGGCAGGCCATCACCCACCCCAGCGCCAGCATCCACCCCAGGATGCCACTCCACCGCCGCCCCACCCGGACTGCCTTCGTCGCGTGCGTCATGGCGTGTCCCCCCACCATGGCTATACCCGCCGGAAACGGCCTCCTGACCGGCCCCGCGGGGCCGTCTCTCACCTCCCAACACTTCAGGGTGGCTCGCGGCCCCGGCAGTGTTTTTTACAGGCCGTTCCAGCGCTACAACCTGCAACCGTCCGAAATGGCTGGGGGTTCGAAAGGTATGGTTCTGGCACCCAGGGTGCGGCATGACCTCTGCCGCATCCTCATGCGCCCCGTCGTCATCGCAAGCCTTCACGGTGCTCATCCCACGCGGCCTGCAGGCGGCCGTGGAGGAGCTTCCGACGGAGACGCGACAGGAGCTGCTCGCCGAGCTGTTCCGGCTGGCCTCCCTCGCCCGGCAGGAGCAGGGCCAGCTCCCCGCCGATGGCCCCTATACGCTGCGGATGGATGTGGCCGGCTGCCAGGTCAGCGTGGAGCTGGAGCCCTCCCGTTCACGCCTCACCCTCGCGGGCCTCATCCGGCCCCAGCCGCTGGAATGACTTCCGCGGCGCGCCTCGGGCTTGGGTGAGATGTCACGCCGTGCCGGATACGCGGAATCCTGGGACCTGACGTACCTGGTGGAACAGCTGCGTGAGCTGATTGGCCACGACCTGGACCTGGGAGAGGCCCTCTCCGCCGAATTGGAGGACGTCCTGGGCAGCCTGGTGCTGCGAAACCAGCGTCTTAGGGTCCTGCAGCGCATGGTGAACGCGGATCGCGCTCCGGAGGACCTGGCGGCCCTCAGAGGCGCCCTGGAGGGCATGGACCGCGAGCTCATGGCCCGGCTGCCCGCGTTGCTCGAGCGCCTGCGCGCCGCCCTGCCTTGATGCGCCGGTGGCCGGCGGATTCCACAGGCACTTCGTCCCCAGCCCGGCTGCTTCTTCTAAAGGGTTATAGAGAGTATTGATCTATTGGTAGCAGCAGTAGGCAGCTCAGACTTGGGGACAAGTCAGCAAGCTCTTGAGAATCCTCACGAATTTCCGATGTGCTACATGTGGGTAAGGTGACGGTTATCCCCGGGAACCCACAGGTGTTGATCCACGCCGGGGTTTCTCCACAGCCGCTCCCCCGCTGTCCACAGGCCATCCACAGCCTTGTGGGGGGCGCGGGGAGGACCTGGGGTGCCAGCGGATTCTCACACGACGTCCGCCCCGCACATGCCTGTTATCGTCTGGGCGGAGATGTGCCCCAATAGGGGTGCCGGCGGAGGGTTTCCCCATCGACTTCTATCGGGGCGAGCGCATCGGGAAGTATGAGGTCGTCACGCAGCTCTCCGTGGGAGGCATGGCGGAGCTGTTCCTGGGCTTCACTTCGGGTCCGGGCGGCTTCCGCAAGTACGTGGTCCTCAAGCGGGTGCTGCCAGACGCCCGGGACAACGCCCAGTTCGAGCGCATGTTCCTGGACGAGGCGCGCATCACCGCGGCCTTCAACCACCCGAACATCGCGCAGGTGTTCGACCTGGGGCAGGAGGATGACGGGCTCTACCTGGCCATGGAGTTCATCGCCGGGCAGAACCTGAACCAGATCACCGGCGCGTGTTTGCGCCGCAAGGACCAGCTGCCCCTGGGCTTCACGCTGTCGGTGGCGCGCGACGTCTGCATGGCGCTGCACTACGCGCACACCTATACGTCGCCCTCCGGAGCGCCCAGCCCCGTCATCCACCGCGACGTCGCCCAGAAGAACATCATGGTGACGTACGACGGCGTGGTGAAGCTGCTCGACTTCGGCATCGCGAAGGCGAAGGACAGCCTGGAGCGTACCAGCGTGGGCACGGTGAAGGGCACCACCGGCTACATGTCCCCGGAGCAGGTGCGGGGCGACAAGCTCGACGGGCGCAGCGACCTGTTCTCCGTGGGCGTGATGATGCACGAGCTCATCACCGGCGCGCGCCTGTTCTCGGGCAAGAACGAGCGCGACGAGATGATGAAGATTCTCGAGGCGCCCATCCCCTGGCCCTCGCACGTGGCGCCGCACGTGCCGGAGGGGGTGTCCAAGGTGGTGATGCAGGCGCTGGAGCGCAGCCGCGAGAAGCGCTTCGCCACCGGCCGGGACATGGCGCGCGCCATCGAAGCGGTGGCGGGGAAGATGATGCTGGACGCGCATGACCGCGCCGCGTTGATGCAGGAGCTCTTCGCGGAGCGCATGTCCGCCACGCGCGTCATGCTGGAGTCGGCGGACGGCACCACCAGCGGCGTCATCCTGGAGTCCGCGAAGCGCGCGCTGCGCAGCGACGACGGGCCCTATCTCCCCGAGCGGAAGGACGAGGCCACGCCGCAGAAGGGCGTGGCGGGGATGCCGCGCAAGCCCTCGCGCAAGGTGGCCGCGGCGCAGGCTCCCCGGAAGGCGGCCGTGGCGGACACGGGCAAGACGGCCGCTCCGGAGAGCCGCTCGTCGAACGTGCTCTGGGGGCTGGTGCTGCTGGCCATCCTGGGCGGGGGCGGTTACGCCGCGTGGCACCTGGCGAAGGCGCTCAACGCGAACACGGCGGACGAGAACGCGGGCGCGCTGCCCACCAATGACCCGAGTGAGCTCCTCCCCCTGGGGCCGCCGTCGGACGTGGGTGAGGCGCAGGCGAACGCGGCGCCTCCCGCCGCGCCGCCCGAGGAGGAGCCCCGGCCGAAGCCGGAGCCCGCCAATGCCCGCCCCTCGAAGGGCCGGGGCAAGCTGACCCTGGTGGTGTTGCCGGAATCGGACGTTTTCCGCGGCAACAAGAAGCTGGGCCGCACGCCGATGTTCAACGTCGCGATGCCCGCAGGGGAGCACGAGCTGACCATCGTCGGCCCGGACGGGAAGAAGCGCCTGTTGGTGGCGCCCATCGAGGCGGGGGCCACGGCGCGGTTCCGGCTGAAGCTGGCGGAAATCCCCGAGCGCTGAACACCGCGCGGGGATTGAGGGGCGCGTCGGGGGACACTTGGTTATCCTCGCGCCCCCCTCCTGATTCCGGACTGCATGGCCCCTCTGACCATTGGCTTCTTGATGGACCCGCTCGAGACGGTGCGGGTGGACCACGACTCCACGTTCGCGCTGATGCTCGAGGCGCAGAAACGCGGCCACCAGGTCCGTTACTTCGAGCAGGGCTGGCTGCGCTTCAACGGGACGTGCGCGGAGGCCCGCATGCGCCACGTCACCGTGCGCCGGGACCTGGGGCGGCACTTCGACGTCCATGACGACGCGCCCCACCCCGTGTCCTCGCTGGATGTGCTCTTCATGCGCAAGGACCCGCCGGTGGACGCGGAGTTCCTGCACGCCACGCAGTTGGTGGAGCTGAGTGGCACGAGGCAGCCGCCCGTCTTCATCAACGAGCCGTCGGGCATCCGCGACGCGAACGAGAAGCTCTTCGCGCTGCGCTACCCGGACCTGATGCCGGACACGCGCGTCACCGGCGAGCTGCCGGTGCTCCTGGACTTCATCGCGAAGAACCCCGCGGGCACCATCCTCAAGCCGGTGGACGGCTTCGCGGGGAAGGGCATCCTCTTCCTGTCATCCACGGACCGGAACGCGCGGTCCGCGGTGGACCTGCTCACCCGCGGGGGCCGCGAGGCCGTGGTCGCCCAGGCGTACATCCCGGAGAGCCGGCAGGGGGACAAGCGCATCCTCCTGGTGGACGGGGACCCGGTGGGCGGCGTGCTGCGCGTTCCGTCCGAGGATGACCACCGCGGAAACATGGCCGCGGGGGGCGTTGCCCGGAAGGCCGTGCTCACCCCGCGCGATTTGGAGATTTGCGCGCGGCTGAAGCCGGAGCTGGTGCGCCGGGGGCTGCGGCTGGTGGGGATCGACGTGCTCGGGGGGTATCTGACCGAGGTCAACGTGACGAGCCCCACGGGCCTGGTGGAGGCGAACCACCTGGACAATGTCTGCGTGGAGGCCACGGTGCTGGACGTGGCCGAGCGGCTCGTCGCCGAGCGCGCGGCGGGCTGAGGGACGGTGCTCGAGGGCGCGGTGCCTCCCTGCCGGGGATGAAGCATGGCTCATGTTTCAGGCGTTGAACGACGCGGTGCGTGAGATGAAGCCTGGTTCATGTTTCATCGCGATGCGACGCGACGCGCCTTGAATCAGTGACTGTCGGGGGAGTCAGGTCTTCCTCCGCGGCCGCCCTCCCCTCCCACCCGTGGCGGCCGGGGAGTCACCTCGTGCTCAAGCAGCGTCTTCGCCGTCCCTGGCCGTGGTCGCGTCTCGCCGGAGTTTCCCTTGCCGTGGGCGTGTCCGCGGCCATCGCGGGCTGTGGCCCCGCCGATGAATCCCCCGTGCCACCCCCCGAAGCGGCCGTGGCCGAGCAGCAGAGCCCCTTGCTCACGCAGGTCACCGGCTTCGGCAGCAACCCCGGCAACCTGCAGATGTTCCGCCACGTGCCCTCCGGCATGCCGGCCAACGCGCCGCTGGTGGTGGTGATGCACGGCTGTACGCAGCGCGCCGCGGGCATGGAGGGCGCGGGCTGGTCCAACGCGGCGGACGTCTACAAGTTCTACGTCGTCTACCCGCAGCAGCAGAGCGGCAACAACATGACCAGTTGCTTCAACTGGTTCGAGCCCGCTGACTTCACCCGGGACCGGGGCGAGGCGCTGTCCATCAAGCAGATGGTGGACGCGATGAAGGCCACGTACTCCATCGACCCGTCGCGGGTGTACGTTGCGGGCTTCTCGGCCGGTGGCTACATGGTGCCGGCGATGCTGGCCGCGTATCCGGACGTCTTCTCCGCCGGCGCCATCCACTCCGGCGGTCCCTACCGCTGCGCCGAGTCGATGAACGCCGGCTTCAGCTGCATGAGCCCGGGTGTGAACCGCACGCCCGCGGCCTGGGGCGACCTGGTCCGCGGCGCGTACCCGGGCTACGCGGGTCCGCGTCCGCGCGTCACCATCTGGCACGGCACCAGCGACTACACGGTGAACGTGATGAACCTCACCGAGGCGATGGAGCAGTGGACGAACGTCCACGGCATCGACCAGACGCCGGACACCGTGGAGACGGTGGGCGGCTTCCCTCGCAAGGTGTACCGGGACGGCGCGGGCAGGGCCCTGGTGGAGACGTGGGAGCTCACGGGCATGGGCCACGGCGTGGCCATGGACGCGCAGTTCCAGTTCCCCGGAGGCACGGGCAGCGCGGCCTGTGGCGCGGTGGGGGCGTACCTGAACGACGTGAACCTGTGCTCCGTCTACCACCAGGTGCAGTTCTTCGGCATCACGGGGGGAGGCGGCGAGCCCACGGGGGACACGACGCCGCCCACCGTCAACGTGACGGCGCCGGCGAACGGGGCCACGGTGAGTGGCACGGTGACTGTCACCGCGGACGCGGCGGACGCGGTGGGCGTCACGCGGGTGGAGTTCCTGGTGAACGGCGAGGTGGTGTCCACGGACACGCAGGCGCCGTACGCGTTCGCGTGGAACAGCACGGCGGTGTCCAACGGGCGGCACACGCTGGGAGCCCGGGCCTTCGACGCCGCGGGCAATCAGGCCACGGACAACGACACGGTGGTGACGGTGAGCAACACGGGCTCGCCCACGCCGGTGACGGTGCAGTTCGCGAGCATCGCGGCGGATGACGGCTACTTGAAGGCGAACGCGGATGGCAGCGGGGCGGCGTTGGGCTTGATGACGAACCTGGCGCTCGGCCGAGGAACGGATGGGAAGTACAACCGGTCGTTCCTCTCCTTCGACACGTCGAGCCTCCCGGACGGGGCGACCGTCACGAGGGCGTTCCTGACGGTGGCGTACTCGTCGGGCTCGGGTGACCCGTGGTCGACGCCCGCGGGGAACTCGCTGGTCATCGACGTGAAGACGGGGACGTTCAACGCGGCGAACACCGAGGCCGCGGACTGGGCGGCGGCCGCCACCGCGAGCAGCGTCGCGGTCATCGACCGGTTCAGCGCTGGGACGCGGAGTTCCGCGGACTTCAGCGGCGCGGGGCTCTCCGCCATCAACACGACGGGCAAGACGCAGCTCCGGCTCGGCTTCACCCAGGCGCAGACGGCGACGCAGTACCTCTTCGTGCGCGACGGCGCGAACGCGGTGCTGACGGTCGTCTATACGCCGTAGTGGGATGGAGGTGGGCGCGGGTTCAGACCGGCGCCCGCCTCACCAGCTCCGCCAGTGTGTCCCTGCACCGGGCACACTGTTCCCGGAACGCCTGGCTGAGTCCCTGCGTCTGATCCAGGAGGTTCCAGTACGCCAGCGCGTGCTGGGCGGCATCGGCCCAGACGTCGAGCGTCTCCGAGGTGGGAGGCCGTGGCTCGAAGGTGCGCTCGACGATGCTCGTGCCCACCGGGGCGAACATCATCGGGAGCATGTCGTAGGCCGGTGCGAGCCGGAACTGCTTCGGCCCCTCTTCGAAGAAGGAGAGGTTGCCGAAGTGCCGGTCGGTGTTGGCCGTGAGCTGTCCGAAGGTGTCGAGCCAGCGAATCCTCCGGGCGTCCTCTGTACCGATGTACTCGCTCTGGAGGAGGTACTTCGCCGCGCTCGTCCAGGTGCTCCCCTTCCCATCGTGACCGAGGTACTCGTTGTCGATGGCCTTGAGTGAGAGCAGTCCCTTGCGCCCGCGTTCGCCCAACCGGTCGAAGCGCTCGACTTCGAGGAACTGGTAGCCATCGACGTTGAGGGAGCGCGTGGTCGCGGCCGGAATCCCCGCCGCGCGGACTGTGTCGAGCGCCAATCCCTCGCAGACGAGCAGCTCTCTCCAGCGCTGGGCCGCGGCGCTGTCGTCACTTGCCGCGAACTTCACCAGGACATGGCGCCCTTCGACGTACGCCGTGAACTTGGGTTGCTCGCCTCCCGCTGAGGAGCCCGCTTCGCTCGTCATGGAGGACCGGGCGAGCTCCGGGTACTGCGCCTCGGTCGCCGGTCGAAGTGGGCTTGCGAGGAACCGGTCCAGGGAGGCCGCACCGATAATACGGTCCCCGACACAGTCGTCACCTCGGAGCGCGAGGGCCATGAGTTGGTGGTCCTCCGTCCAATCCGTGATGCGAGGGGGGAGTCCCAGCTCCGGGTGGCGGCTCGCGAAGCCACGGCCGAGGTACCCCTGAGGGCTCATGTCCGCGGCGAAGGGTGGAAGCCCGGTGAACCGCTCACCCGAGCCGCCTTCCCGCTCAATCCAGCAGCCGCCGTTCCACAAGGGCTGGAGGACCCCGGCTTCGTGAGGACGACCCGCTTCGTCGACGCGGTAGAGCGGAATCTGCGTCCCCAATGACGGGATGCTCCGCGTCCGCGCATAGCGCGTGGCAGGCCCCTGCCCCATCCGGCAGACATTGGCCCCCGCCGAGGCCAGGAGCCGCGACACCGTCGGGCGTGACACCCGAAGCTGCGCGGCCAGTTCGCTTCCTCGTATCTCGACCTGACGTCCGAGGACGGTCAGGAGCTGCTCCACGGTCGCCATGAACAGATTCCTGAAAGGATCTGTGGAGAGATACCGCCGACCAATATCTACATGCAACCCATTGAATTAACTTAGAAATGATTCACTCGTAGCTCGTGCGTCGAGGCGATTTCACACGGGTTGGTGCCTCCGCTCGACTCCTGGCCTTGGGCTTGGAGTGCAGGTTGGATACGAAGCGTTCCACCCATGCCTGAACCCACCCCAACCGAGCCCGGACCGGACGAGACGCTCGACTCCATTGGCACGGCGGGGGTCCAGGTCCTTCAACGGAAGACGGGCTACCGGTTCACCCTGGACGCGGTGCTCCTGGCCCACTTCGCGGCCACGGAGGGCACTGGGGCTCCGGGTGGGCGCATGCTGGAGCTGGGCGCCGGCAGCGGCGTGGTGTCCTTCCTGCTCGTGAAGCAGTTCGGCCTGGGGCCCGTGGACGCGCTGGAGCTCCAGCCCGCGGTCCACGCGCGGCTGTCACGGGCCGTGGCCCTCAATGCCTGCGAGTCCCAGGTGAAGCCGCTGCTCGGCGACCTCCGGCGGATCCGCGACCTCGTGCCCGGCGGCCAGTACACCCACGTCGTGTCCAACCCACCCTTCCGGCTGGCCGACGCCGGGGTCCGCAGCCCGGATGACGAGCGCGCCACGTCGAAGTCCGAGGTGGCCTGTGACGCACCTTCCGTCGTAGCCGCCGCGCGCTACGCCCTGGTGCCCGGGGGCGGCGTCAGCCTGGTGTACCCCGCAGCCCGCGTGGCCGAGGTGCTCGGGCTGCTGACCCAGGCGAAGCTCCACCCCACGGTGCTGCGCCTCGTGCATGCGCACGTGGGCTCACCGGCCACGCGCTTCCTGGTGCACGCGCTGAGGGACCGGGACCGAGGGCTCTCGGTGCGACCGCCCCTCATCGTTCACGGCGCGGGCCCCGGGGGTTACTCCGCGGAAGTCGCGGCGCTGATGGAACCGCCGCTCGCGGAACGGGCCTGAGCCCGCTGTGCGGAGCGCCGCCGGACTACAGCGGCCCCGTGAGCGGCTTCGTGTTCGTCACCTGGACCCCGGGGTCCTCGGAGGCGGTGATGAACAGCTCGTGGCTGGCGGGCACGTCCAACTTCGCGCGCCGCTGCTTCCCGCCCACCGTGAAGTCCACCTGCAGCTCATGTGAACCCGGGGGCACGTCGCGGAGCGTCAGGTTCGTCGCGTTGCTCGTGCCTCGCCGCTGACCGTCCAGCGTCACGGTGCAGGGCTTGGTGCAGCGCACCTGGAGCAGGGACGTCTTCGTCGAGTCCGCCGGGGACTTGGCTGCCCGCGCTTCGCTCAGGTCCTGCGTCTCCACGAGCTTCGCGCGGCCCTGTGAGTCCCCCTGCACGGTGACCTTCGAGCCGCCCGGCACGTCCACGTACCCCAGGAACTGTTGCCGGTTGAAGACGCCCGCGACGGCCTCCACGCGCCGGCTGCCGGGCGCCACCTTCTGGAACTCCCAGGTCCTCGCGTCCCGTCGAATCCCGGGCTTGGTGTCCACCATCGCCGTACACGCGTCCCGGCACTTCACGATGACCACGCTCGGCGCCGTCGACGTGGAGGGCGGCTGCGGAGGGTTCGGCTCGGCCCACTCCGGCGTGCCGGGCATGGTGGTGCTGCCGGGCTCGACGATGATGCGCTTGTTGCTGGCCAGGAAGATGTCCGCCGAGGCGACGTCGGGAATCGTGACGAAGCTGCCCGCGAGCGGCCGGGTCATCAGGCCCGTGGCGTCGATGCGGTGCGAGCCCGGCGTGATGCCCTTGAACTCCCAGGTGGAGTCATCCACCCGCCGCCCGGTCTTCTGGTCCAACGTCACCGTGCACTTCTCCGTGCAGCGGACCCGGACGGCGACGCCGTCTTCCGCGAACGCCGGGGCGGACAGCAGCAACGACAAGGACAGGAACGGCCAGCGGAGGGACATGATGGGGTGACAGCCTCGTGCCAGTGGGTATTCACGCCCGGCCCGTGACGCGGGTGCTCCCACGCCGCCGAACCGGGGCCGATGCGGACGCCAGTATGCCCACCGGCCAAGGGCAGCGGAATCGCCGCGCCGTGCCACACGTCCGGGCCAGCCCCACCCTATCCAGGTTTCCGGCAACGGGCCTTGGCCCCCAGCGAGGAGTGGAAGGTATGAACGTGGCGACCCTGACCGAGCAGCCGAGCATCCTCAAGGCGGCGGCTCTGCTGCCCCCGCGCCTGTCGCTCGGGTCCACGATGGTGGTGCATGGCCTGGCCAAGCTCCGTCCGGAGGGCACCGCGCAGCATGCGGGCTTCTTCGAACAGCTGGGCTTCAAGCCCGGCAAGCCCTGGGTCATCGCCACGGGCGCGGCGGAGCTGCTCGCCGGCGTGAGCTCCATCCTCGGCATCGCCACCCGCCCCGCGGCGCTGGCCGTCCTCGTCACGCAGGCCATCGCCGTGGCCAAGGTCCATGGGTCCAAGGGCTTCGACAACACGAAGGGCGGCTTCGAGTTCAACCTGGCGCTGGGCGCCATCGCGCTCGGGTTGCTGCTGCGTGGGCCCGGGCCGCTCTCCGTTCACAGCGTCATCGAGCGCAGGGTGAAGCGCAAGGAGCTGCGGCGGCTGCGCCTGCTGCCGCGTCAGCGCCGGCGCTCGGTGCTGCTCGACGTGCTGGGCTGAGCTTGCCCACCGGTGCGACACACACACCATCACCCTGACCGAGGGGGTGTGTGTCGCCTGTCCGCCTGCTGGCAGGGCGAGGCCCCCTCCCCTGTCACAGAATTCCGGGAGCCCTCTAAGATGGCGGGACATGCCTTCGTCCGTCTTCCTCCTGATGGCGCTCGCCACCACGCCGGGTGCCAGCTCGGCGCGTGAGCCTGCTTCCGCTCCGCACGTCCCGTCTTCGCGCGGCCCCAGCGCGGGCCTCGTCTCCACGGCGGGCGCCAGCGCCGTGAGCGCGGCGATTCGCGATGAGCTCCGCGTCGCGACGCTCCACGGCATGGGCACCACGGCGTCCACCGTGAACGCGCGTGCCTCGGATGCCGCGAGCCTCGCGGGCGCCGCTTCGGTCCGCGCGGCGCTTCTGGAGAGCGGCGCGGGGGGCTCGATGACAGTGGGGCAGGCCCGCCACGCTGGCCTCCAGCGCCACGCCACCGGGGCGATGGTGGCCTCGGCCCAAGGCAGCACCGTGGCCGCGGGACAGTCGGATGCGCCTGCCACGCCCCAATCCTCGGCGCCGAGCAAGGCGCCCGCGCCGGCGACCGTCCTCACCGACCTCAACGCCTATCCACCCGCGGGTGGAGCTGGCGCGGTGATGGACCTGGGACGCGCCGCCGCGGAGGCCGGGGCCGCCGCCCTGCGCGCCGCCGCCCTGGCCCTGCGGCCTCGGGCCGATCCGGACACGAGCTATGCGCAGGGCATGGCGGCGCTCCAGGCGAAGGACGCGCCCACGGCCATCACCGCGCTGTCCGCCTGTGTGGAGGCCGCGCCGTCGCGCGTGGACTGCCGCTGGGAGCTGGGCTGGGCGCACTCGCTGGAGAACCAGTGGGCGGAGGCCTTCACGCAGTGGACCGAGGTGCAGAAGCTCCAGCCGGACCACCCGGACCTCGAGGGCGCGCTGGCCCAGGCCCGCGGGCAGGCCATGCTCCAGGCGAAGCTGGCGCAGGGAGCGCAGCTCCTCAACCGCCCGCCGCCTCCGGCCGACGCGAAGGTGCGCATCCGCGCCGTGGGTGACGTCATGCTCGGCACCACCGTGCCCGAAGGCCACCTGCCCCCCGACGGCGCGGGCAGCGTGATTGCCGACGTGCGCCCGCTGCTCGAGGACGCGGACCTCACCTTCATCAACCTGGAAGGCCCACTGTGTGACACGGGTGAGACGAAGAAGTGCCGCTCGTCGAAGAACTGCTACGCGTTCCGCTCGCCCACCGAGTACGGCCAGTACCTGAAGGAGGCCGGGGTGGACCTGGCGTCCACGGCGAACAACCACTCGGGTGACTTCGGCGAGGAGTGCCGCCGCGCCACGGAGGCCACGCTGGACTCGCTGGGCATCGCGTGGAGCGGCGCGCCGGGCACGGTGGCCACGGTGGAGCGCAACGGGCTGCGCATCGGCATGGTGGCGTTCCACACCTCGCCTTCGTGCAATCACCTCAATAACCACACCACGGCCGCGGGCCTGGTGCGCGTGGCCGCGGCCGAGCACGACATCGTCATCGTGTCGTTCCACGGCGGCGCCGAGGGCGGCAAGGCCCTGCACGTGCCCCGGGGCCGCGAGAAGTTCCACGGCGAGGACCGCGGCGACCTGCGGGCCTTCTCGCGCGCGGTGGTGGACGCGGGCGCGCACCTGGTCATCGGCCACGGCCCGCACGTGGTGCGCGGCATCGAGTTCTACAAGGGCCGCCTCATCGCGTACTCGCTGGGCAACTTCGCCACCTACGGCCGGTTCAACCTGCGCGGTCCGCAGGGCCTGGGCGCGGTGCTGGAGGTGGAGCTGGACCGCGTGGGTGACTTCACCGCGGGCCGCATCCTGCCCACCAGGCAGGTGGACAGGGGCATCGCCGTGCCGGACCCGAAGGGCGCCGTCATCAAGCTGATGCGCGAGCTCACCGAGGAGGACTTCCCCGACACGGGCGCGCGCATCTCCGACGACGGCACCGTGAAGGTCCGCGGCAAGGGCCCCGTCTCCGCGCTGTACCGGGTGCGGTAGACGCGGCGACTCGCGCACACGCGAGCGGGTTCGCGCTGCTTCACACACGGCGCGAACCCGGGAAGCTCCGTCATGTCCGCGAGGCCCCTGACGTCCAGGCCCTTTCACCTCCCGTGGGGTGAAGCGTGGCTGCTGGATGCATCGTGCCTTCCGTCATAGCGGCTCAAAGCAACGGACGGCTGCTTCAGGCAGGTCGCGGCGCCCCGGGATACAAAGGTCCTCGCCGTGCGCACACTCCGACTGCCACGTCTCTCGTCACTTCGCGCCTTCGAGCACCCCGGCTACTTCGCGGTCTGGGTGGGAGCCCTGGTCTCCACCATCGGCACCTGGATGGAGACGGTGGCCATGGGCGTGTACGTCACCGAGGCCACCGGCCGCGCCGAGTGGACTGGTGGCATCGTCGCCCTCACCTTCCTGCCCGCCGTGGTGCTGTCCCCCGTGGGCGGCGCGCTCGCGGACCGCTTCGACCGGCGCACCTACGTCGCGCTGGGCACGGTGGTGCAGCTCGTGCTCGCGGCGGTGCTGACGCTGCTGGCCTTCACGAACCGGCTCAGCGTGCCCGTGGTGGGCGTCATCTCCTTCTTCCACGGCTGCGCGAGCACGCTCATCAACCCGGCCTTCGCGGCGATGCTCGCGGAGCTGGTGCCGCCGCGTGACTTGCACAGCGCGATGAGCCTCAACTCGGCGCAGTTCAACCTGGGGCGCATCATTGGCCCGGCGCTCGCGGCGCTGGTGCTGAGCCTGGGCGGGACGTCGTGGGCGCTGCTCGTCAACACGCTGTCCTTCGTCGCCGTGCTGGTGGCGCTGGCGCAGGTGAAGGCGCTGACGCGCAAGGTGGCGGCGGGCGGTCAGGGCCTGTGGAAGCAGATTGCCCATGGCTTCACCGTGGCGCGGGGGGACCCGGAAATCTCGCTGATGCTGTGGGGCACGTTCCTGGTCGCGGGTCTGGTGGCGCCGTTCATCGGCCTGGTGCCTGTGTTCGCCATCCGCGTCTTCGGCCAGGGCGCGGCGGCCACGTCGTTGCTCGTCACCTGCCAGGGCGCGGGCGCGGTGACGGCGGCGCTGCTGGTGGGCACGCTGGTGGACCGGTGGGGCCAGCGGAGGCTGCTCGGCATCGTGGCGACGTCCATCGGCGCCGTGTCCACGCTCTACTGGCTGTCGCCCACGCTGCAGATGGCGGCCGTCGTCATCTTCGTGCTCGGCGCCAACTACATGATGCTGATGAGCGGGATGCATGCGTACTGCCAGTCGCGCGTGCCCCGTGAGCTGCAAGCGCGGATGAGCAGCCTGTACAGCATGGTGCTCGGCGGCGCATACGCGTCCGGCGTGTGGGGCCTGGGCGCGCTGGCGGACCGGCTGGGCATCCGCTTCGTCACCGTGAGCGCCAGCGTGTTGTTCGTCGCGCTGGTGCTGACGCTGCGCCTGCTGCGCCCGCGGCGCTTCAATCCGGCCGGGGCTTAGACACCTGTCACCGAAGAACGACCTGCACCGGCGTCCCCCGCGCGATAGAGACGTGTCTCCACCCGTAGACACCTCTCGCACGAGGAGTGAGTCCGATGTCCGTTCGCAAGCCCGCCCTGGCGCTCGCCGCCCTGATGTTGGCCAGCTCGCCAGTGCTCGCGCAGGAGCGCCGCCCCGCCGAGCCGCTCGGCATCGCCCTGGAGGGCTACGCGTACCCCTTCCCCGTGCAGTACCTGCCCCTCACGATTGAAGGCCAGGACGTGCGCATGGCCTACATGGACGTGAAGCCCACGGGCCGGGCCAACGGGCGCACCGTGGTGCTGCTGCACGGAAAGAACTTCTTCGGCGCGTACTGGCAGAGCACCATCCGCGCCCTCACCGGCGCCGGCTACCGCGTCGTCGTCCCCGACCAGCTTGGCTTCGGCAAGTCGTCCAAGCCGGACATCCACTACAGCTTCCACACGCTCGCCTCACTGACGAAGCAGTTGCTGGACTCGCTGGGCGTGAAGCAGACGGCCGTCGTGGGCCACTCCATGGGCGGCATGCTCGCCACGCGCTTCACGCTGATGTACCCGGACACCGTCACGCAACTGGTGCTGGAGAACCCGATTGGCCTCGAGGACTACCGGGAGAAGGTGCCCTGGGTCTCCACCGAGGACGACTACAAGAACCAGCTCAAGGCCACCGAGGAAGGCACTCGGAAGTATCACCAGACGTACTATGTGAAGTGGAAGCCCGAGTACGACGTCTGGGTGCAGCTCGCCGGCCGGCAGATGCAGAGCGCCGAGTACCCTCGCCTCGCGTGGGTGTCCGCCGCCACGAGCACCATGATTTACGAGCAGCCCGTGGTTCATGAGTTCCCACTCATCAAGCCGCGCACGCTGCTGTACCTGGGCCAGGAGGACCGGACCTATATCGGCCGGGGCCGGGTGCCCGCCGTGGACGCCGCCACGCTGGGCCAGTATCCGGCGCTGGGGAAGAAGGTGGCGAAGGCCATCCCCCACGCGACGCTGGTGGAACTGCCCGGGGTGGGCCACATCCCGCACTTCGAGGCGCCGGAGAAGTTTCACGCGGCGCTCATCGACTTCCTCGGGAAGTGACGCGCGCGAGGGTGGCCCGCCTGTGGGCAACTTGGGGATGCCCGAGGGCGTCTCCACCTCCCTCGTAAGACGAGCGGCCGGGCGTGCCCACGACGTGCCGTGGGGACCTTGGTGCGTGGGCGACGCGCTCCGAGATTGAGGCTGGGAGCAGCACCCACTCAACGAGGAGCGAGTCATGCCCAACAGGAAGTACGACCCGTATACGGGTGGCAAGGAGGCCGCCAAGAAGCCCCCCTACGCTCCAGACCGCGTGGAGCGGGGGCTCGAGGCCGATGACACCCTGCCGCTGTACGCCGCGGACTCCATCCGGGGCACGCGTGAGCAGAAGTTCGCGCTCGACAGCGACACCGAGGTGGGCGGCTACGTCCCCGACATCCGCAGCCCCATCGACGAGGCGGACGAGCTGGAGCGCGAGCGCCTGGGTCGCGAGCGGGCCGAGGAGCGGCAGGTCTCCGAGGAGGACGACGAGGAGCGCAACCGCTGAGGCGCACCGTGGTGCCTGCGTCAGGTGCGCGTGCCGGGCTGCTTCAGGCGAGAGGCCTCGTCTGGGCTCGGTGCCAGGTGCGCGCTGTCAGGCAAGATGACTCGCCCGGGTTCCGGCGCAAGGTGCGCGCCGGGCCGCGGCGTCAGGCGGGAAGCCTGTCCACGGCCCGGTCTCCCCGGGGTGCTACTTCACCGCGCGAGGCGCGCCCGGCTTCACCGCCGGTGCCTCGTCCGGCTCCACGGGCACCAGCTTGCCCAGGCCGAGCGGCGTCACCTGCTCTTGAATCGTCGCCGGGTCACCCACGAGCACAATCTGCATCGACGCGGGGTCCAGGTACTGCTCCGCCTTGCGCTGCACGTCCTCGGCGCTGGCGTCGCGCAGGCCCTCCACCGTGCGGTTGAACTCGTCCAGCGGGCGCCGGGTGATGTAGAGCGCCGCGGCGCTGGCGCCCAGGCCCTCCACCGACTCGAAGGCGCCCGGGAAGGCGCGGATGAGGCCCTCGCGCGCGGCCCCCAGCTCCTCCGCCGAGATGGGCTTCGTCTTCAGGCCGCTCAGCTCGTTCATCACCTCGGTGAGGGCCGGGCCCGTCACGTCCTGGCGCACGGAGCTGTACGCGGTGAGCGGCCCCACGCCCAGGCGCGGAGACAGGCTGGCGCCCGCGCCGTAGCTGTAGCCCTTGTTCTCGCGCAGGTTCATGTTGAGCCGGCTGCCGAAGAAGCCACCGAACACCGTGGTGGCCAGGTCCAGCGCGTACTCGTCCGGGTTCCCCGCGGCGATGCCCGCGCGGCCCACCAGCACCAGCGTCTGGTCCAGGCCCGGCTTGGGCACCACGTACACCTGCTGACGCGGCGAGACCTGGGTGGCCTTCGGCGGCGCGGGCGGCGTGGCCTTGCCCTTCCAGCCACCGAAGTACTTCCTCGCCAGGGCTACGCCCTCGTCCAGGGAGATGTCCCCGGTGAGGATGATGGCCGCGGCGGCGGGGCCGACTTGCTTCTGGTAGTAGCCGCGCACGTCCGCCAGCGTGAGCGTCTGCACCGACGCGGGCATGCCGTCGGACAGGTGCCCATAGGGGTGGTCGAGGCCGAAGACGGCCTCCAGGTACGCCAGCTGCGCGAGCACCCCCGGCTGGCCCAGCGCGCGCACCAGGTCCGCGAGCTGCTGCTTCTTGCGGCGGTCGAAGGCCTGCGCGTTGAACGTGGGCCGGAGCACCACGTCCGACAGCAGCGACATCGCGGTGTCCAGGTTGCGCGTCAGCACGCGCACGCCCACCTGCGCGCCGTCCGCCTGCACGTCCATGCCGGGCGACACGCCCAGGTCGGCGAAGGCGTTGTCCAGCGCCACCGTGTCCCGCTTGCCCGCGCCTTCCAGCAGCATGCGGTAGGACAGCTCGGCGAGGCCCTCCTTGCCCTTGGGGTCCTGCGCGCTGCCCGCGGCGAAGGCCACGCCCGCGAACACCAGCGGCAGCTCGCGGCGGGTGCTCACCAGCACCGTGAGGCCGTTCTCCAGCTTCGCGCTCTGGAAGGTGGGCAGCACCAGGTCGGGCGCCTTGCCGGGCTCGGGAGGCTGGGCGCGGAAGGCCTCGGCGTCCGGCGCGGCGTCCGGCGGCGGGGCCTTCTCACCCAGGGCGGGCGAGTCCGCCGCGGGCTTCGGGGTGCTGGCGCAGGCGGTCAGCAGGGTGACGAGCAGTGCGGAGAAGAGGCGGCGCATCAGTGGCGCTCCTTCGAGTCGAGGGGCGCCTGCCGGCGTGCGGGCGGCACCGCGTGGAGGATGACGCGCGCCCCGGGGCGCAGCGTGTCCTGGGCGAACTGCTTCACGGCTTCCGGCGTCACCGCCTCATAACGGGCCAGGTCCTGGGCCACGTAGTTGGGCTCGTCGACGAAGTGGTTGTAGCTCTGCAGCACGTCCGCCTTGCCGCCGAAGCCGCCCACGGACTGGAGGCCCGCCAGCGTGCGCGTGTCATAGCGGGTGCGGGCGCGGGCAATCTCCTCCTGGGTGATGCCGTCGCGGCGGACCTCGTCCAGCACCGCGTCCACCTCCTGGAGCAGCGTGTCCGTGGACACACCGGGCCGGGCCACCACGTCCACGCCGAAGACGGACTGCGCGCCCTGGCTCTGCTGCGAGGCGCTGACGCTCTGGGCCAGCTCCTTCTCCAACACCAGCCGGCGATAGAGGCGGCTGGCCTTGCCGGTGGACAGCGCCGTGGCCAGCACGTCCGCGGTGGCGTCGCCCTCCTCCAGGTACGCGGGCGAGAGCCACTGGATGGACAACAGCGGCAGCCGGGCCACGCGCTCCTCCTCGCGCAGCACCACGGGCGCGGAGAGGTTCACCGGCGCGACCTCCGGCCGCTGCGGCCGGGCGTGGCTGGGCAACGTGCCGAAGTACTTCTCCACCAGCGCCTTCGTCTTCGCCACGTCGAAGTCACCGACGATGGCCAGCGTGGCGTTGGACGGCGCGTACCACTTGCGGAAGAAGTCCTTCACGTCGTCCACGGTGGCCGCGTTCAGGTCCTTCATCGAGCCGATGACATCCCCGTGGTACGGGTGCGGCAGCGGGAACAGCGCGTGCCAGGCCTTCTCGCGGGCGGCGCCATACGGAGCCGTCTCGATGGACTCGCGGCGCTCGTTCTTCACCACCTCGCGCTGGGTCTCCAGGCTCTGGGGAGTGATGGCGTCGAGCAGGAAGCCCATGCGGTCGCTCTCCAGCCACAGCGCCGTCTCCAGGTGGTTGCTGGGGACCGTCTCGAAGTAGTTGGTGCGGTCGAAGCTGGTGGTGCCGTTGAGGTCGGTGGCGCCGAGCTGCTCCAGCTTGGAGATGTGCACGTCGTCGGCCACGTTGCGCGAGCCCTGGAACATCATGTGCTCGAAGAGGTGCGCGAAGCCGGTGCGGCCGGGCTGCTCGTGGTACGCGCCCACGTGGTACCAGACGTTGACGGCCACCACGGGCAGCTTCCGGTCCACGGAGAGGATGACCTCCAGACCGTTGGGCAGCGCGTATTTCTCATACGGAATGGCGAGCGCCTCACGGCCGGGCTCCAGCGGCTTCGCCTCTTGGGGTGTCTGGGCAAGCGCCGGGAGCCCGCTGGACAGCAGGGCCGCGGCGACGAGGGCCTTCATTCGGGTCAAGGTGCCTCCGGGTTTCTTCAATGCCAATGCCTCACGCGACGCGCTTAGCACGCAGGTCCGGCGCCGTGGGTGTGGAATGGTGGCCAAACGCCGCCGCGCCCCGGGATGTTGGTTCCTGGTCAGCATGAGAGACTGAAACCATGTCCACCGAAGTCTCTTCCGGTGCGCTGCCCCTCTGCGCCGTTCATCCGGAGGCGTTCGCGGGTGCCACCTGCCAGCGCTGTGGCAGCTTCATCTGCACCCCGTGCACCACGTGGGTGATGGGCCGGATGTATTGCCCCACCTGCGCCGCGCGTCCGGAGGTGAGCTACCTGGAGACCTTCCGGCTCCAGCTGTGGGGACGGCGCGACGCGGGCGCGTGGATGGTGGGCCTGGGCACGGTGACGCTCGCGGGCCTGGCCGTCGTGGCGCTGCTGGCCGGGGACTTCGCCCTGGGGCTGGCCCTCTGGGCGAGCGTCGGCGTGGGCACGGCGTTCTTCCTGGGGCAGCCCTGGGCACGCCTCGCGCTGCTGGCCCTGCCGCTCGCGGCGATGCTGCTCACCGCGCGGTCGCTGGGGGCGCCCGCGCTGCTGTTCTTCGTGCCCTTCACCATCGCGCTGAATCTCTTCCGCGATACACGCAGCCGGTTGTTCTTCCGCCTGGACATCCCGGAGCGGGAGCTGCACCGGCTGTGGGACCGGCAGGTCAACAACCCGCTCGCCCGGCATGCCCTGGCGCTGGGCGTGGGCTCGCTGTCCCTGCCCGTGTTCTCGCCGCTGATGCGCTTCTTCAGCGGGCTGTCGGTGTTGTTGGTGCTCTTCGTCGTGATGGCGATGCTCGCCATGGTCCTGGGCAGCGTGGCGCTGCGGCGCGTGGACCTGGACGCGCGGCCCCCCATCGGGCGGCGCTGGGAGGCGCTCGTGGGCATGGGCCTGGGGCTGCTCTCGTTGGGCGTCTGGGGGACGTTCTACGGGGCTCGCACGCTGGAGTTGCTCGTCGGCCTGGCGGACTGAGGGCGGCGGGTGCCTGAGGGGTCCGGGGTGTCCACGCTCAGGGGAGACCCAAGCCCGACACCGAGGAGGCCACCGTCATGGCGAACATTCGCGAGGAACAGGGAGAGGCAGGGGAGCGCCGGAGCGCCACGCCCAGCATCCAGGAGCAGCGCAGCGAGTCTCACGCGGCGCAGACCTACGCGCGCTTCCTGAAGGACCTCGAGGCGAACGCGGGCGTCGTGCGCGAGCTCGCGGAGAAGGCCGCGCAGTCCGTGCTGTGTCTGCTGGAGCAGCGCCTCATGGACACCGAGGTGAAGCACCTGGAGGCCCAGCTCCCGCGCAAGGTGAAGGACCTGCTGAAGCGCTGTCCCCGGCATGAGGGCAAGGTGGCCCGGAAGTTCAAGCTGGAGCAGTTCCTCGCCATGGTGGCCGAGGAGCTCGACACCACGCCCAACGAAGCCGAGCGGCTGGCCCGCGCTGTCTTCATCACGGTGCGCGATCACATCAGCGAGGGCGAGGCGGACGACGTCATGGGACAGCTCCCCGCCGACCTGCGCTCGCTGTGGGTGCCCGAGGCCTGAGCCCGTGACGCCCGGCCACGTCTGAACACGGTGATAACCTGCCTTCCTTTGAATTCAGGGAGGCAGCACTCATGGCAGTCGCGGAACGGAAGTGGAGCGCGCGGGCATTCTGGCCCCGAGGAAGGACGCTGGCGCTGACCGCGCTCACGCTGGCCACGCCCGCGTGGGCGCAGCTGCCCGACTACCACCTGGAGCTCCAGGTGCGGACGAACCTGCAGGGGAATGCCTCCGGCGCGTACAACGTGGCGCCGGGGAACCTGCTCTCGGGCAGCTACCAGATTCCCATCAGCGCGGATGGACAGATTGCCTTCCGGCTGGCGATCACGCCCGAGGGGCGCTCCGCCGTGTGGTGGGGGCACGGCGGCATGGGGAGCCGCATCTACCTGTTGCCCCTGTTGGGCGAGGATGCCCGGACGGGGGATCCGGGGGTGAACTCGCAGGGGGACGTCGCGTTCGCGGTGACGGGGGCTTCGTCGGCGGCGCAGAACGGCATCTACCTGCTGAACGTCGCCTCGCCGGAGCAGGTGCGCATCCTCCGCGGGCCTCCAGGGGCTTCGGATTGGAGCAGCCTCTGGCTCAACGAGGCGGGGCAGCTTGGCTTCCGGGCCACGTTCAGTGGTGTGGGCCGGGCCTATGCCATCGCGAACGAGCGGCCAGATGGCACCTTCTCGACGACCCTGGTCGCCGCTGAGCAGACGATCGACTCCGCGAGCCCCTACCAGTTCCTGTACTCGCCGACGCTGAACGATCTGGGACAGATGGCGGGCGTGGGCGATGTCGCGACGGCGTCGTCGGAGTTCTTCCAGGACCTGCGCGTCTTCGAGCCGGATGGCGTGTCGTCGCGGCTCATCGCGCAGTCGCGGGGACGTGACGCGGCGTCGCCGGTGTACCGCTTCGCGTCGGTGGCGCCCGCGCTGAACAACGTGGGGCAGGTGGCGTTCCTGGGGACGGCGCGCAATGCCCAGGGGGGCAACGTCACGACGTTGTGGCTCTGGGACGGCGCCGCGCTGCGCGTGCTCGCGCAGGATGGCGTGGGTGAGATTCGGACGTTGGAGTTCTTCGCGCCCGACATCAACGACACCGGTTGGGTGGCCTTTCGGGCCATCGACTCCACGAACATGCGAGCGGTGTGGGTGAGCGATGGCCAGTCGCTGAAGCGGGTGGCGACGGAGCACGACATCGTGTCCTCGGACTTGGGGCCCGCGCGCATCGACCAGGAGACGCCGTCGAACCCGGTGTTCGGAGGCTTGGTCAGCATCAACGGGCGGGGAGAAATCACGCTGGCCGCGGGCCTGGCGCCGCCGGACAACGACCAGGTGGAGTGGGGCACCGCCGTGTTCATCGCGCGGCCGATGGTGCCGCAGCAGGACGGTGGTACGGGTGGTCCGGATGCGGGCGTGGACGGTGGTCCTGGCCCGGGCGTCGATGGCGGCGTGGACGGCGGTCCGGGTGAGCCGGATTCCGGCGTGGACGGCGGTCCTGGCCCGGGCGCCGATGGTGGAGTGGATGGTGGTCCTGGCGAGCCTGACTCAGGCGTGGACGGTGGTCCTGGCCCGGGCGTCGATGGCGGCGTGGACGGCGGTCCGGGCGATCCGGATTCCGGAGTGGACGGCGGTCCTGGTCCAGTTGTCGATGGCGGTGTGGACGGTGGTCCGGGTGAGCCGGATTCCGGCGTGGACGGTGGCCCTGGCGAGCCTGACGCTGGTGTCGACGGCGGCCCTGGCCCTGACGTCGATGGAGGCCCCGGCGAAGAAGATGCCGGCGGCGTGGACGGTGGCCCCGGCCCCATTGTCGATGGTGGTGTCGGTGAGGATCCGGATGCTGGAACGGGCACTGATCCAGATGCGGGCTCAGGGGAAGATCCGGATGCAGGTCCCGGATCGGATCCAGACGCAGGTCCGGGCGAAGAGCCGGGCGCGGACGGCGGCCCCGGTGAGGAGCCTCAGGCTGACGCTGGTGCAGACGCGGGCCCTGGCCCGCCGCGGGATGCGGGGACCTCGCCGCCGCCGCCCACAGACAGTGGTTGTGGCTGCCAGTCCTCGTCTCCCTCGGCAGCACTGCCGTGGATGCTCGTGGGGCTGATGCGAGCCGTCATCGGACGCCGCCGTAAGACGGAGTAGTCGCGGGAGCATGAAGGGACGCCGGGCCAGAGCATCGGCCCGGCGCCCTACCCGACCCACGCGCAACGCCGCCAGTTCGTGCATGTGTCCAGCGCCGCGAGTGGCCAGGGACCGCTTGGAAGACCGCACGGGCCCGGGGTCGTGCAATTGGATGCCGGGCCACTGCGCTGCGCTTCTCACGCCGCAAAGCCGTCCACGCATACGTGTGCAGCTTCGAGCCCAATCATCGGCCGTGTCGGGGGCGCGTGGTCCCAGCGCCGTGAGACGGGATGCCGGGTCAGTCCCCGCCCTGCTCACCCAGCAACACCGTCGCCAGCTCGCGCACCTTCGAGGACGCGTCGTGCTCAGCGGCATCGCGAAGCAGCGCCTGTGCCGGGGCATCCACCTGCTTCACGGAGCCCAGCACCCGAACCACCTCCATGCGCACGGACACGTTCCGATCCGTCCTCAGCGCCATGGCCAGCGCCTCCAGGTGCGCTCCGACGACACGGTGAGCAATTGCCTTCACCGCGTGCGCTCGCACGTGAGCGCTCGAATCCTTCAGCAGCATCTGGTCCAGCAACACGTCCGTCGCGGCCCCTGGGAGCGCCCGCAGCGCCTCCGTGGCGGCGCCGCGCACGGCTGCGTCGGGATGAAACATCTCTGCCTTCACGTAGGGCATTCCCGCCGGTGAGCCCGCCCGAGCGAGCGCCGCCAGGCAGACCTGCGGACCCGGAGTCCCCGAGCGGCATTGCCGCAGCAATTCATCGACCAGCGTCTTGCTCCGGCCCGGCTCCGCCACCGCGAGCGCCTTCGACAGCGCTCCCATCGACAGCGCCGCCGCGTCCCTCACGTCCGCATCACGTGTCTCCGCCAAAGCGCGGCTCAGCGTCTCCGCGAGCAACAAGGAGGGCCGCTCCATCCTGCCCACCGCGCGAACCGCCTGCGCGCGAATCCCTGGTCGGAGGCGCGGCGCTTCGAGTACCGACATCAGCGCCCGTTGCGCCTCCGGCGTTCCCGCGCTGGCGAGCGCCTCCAACATCGGCCCCGAGAGCCCCTCATCCGTCTTCCCATGCTGGAGCAACTCCGAGGCCCGGTTCACTTCATCGGCGTCATCGCGGAACAGTGTCGCCAGCCGTTCCTGCGTCGTCTCCGGGGGCTTCCGCGCCGCCATCAACCGCAGCAGGTTCTTCAACGTCTCCCCACGCACCTGCGCGGAGCGGGGGTTCACATCCGCCACGGAGTCCGTCAGCCGCCCGGCATGCAACACAGGGCGAGCCAAGTGAAACGGCCTCAACGATGAGAGCTGATAGTCGACCCCCACATTGATCAACGCCACCCGCGTCTCCTCTCGGCGACGCGGCTCCCCCGACGTGCCTCCACCCCACTCCACCACGTCCGAACCCGCTGCCTCCTTCACGTGTCCGTCCGTCAAGAGCGTGAAGGCCAGGTGCCCCTGCAGCCGAGGCGTCGCCGCCGCCGCGGTTCGCAGATACCGCCGCTTCGTCTTCACGTAGGTGTTCGCGCTGCCCCCGGCGCGGTACTCGGATTCAAAGTCACCGCGAGTGTCCGACTCCTCCGTGCTCCAGCGCGCGCCGTCCTCCGCCACGAACTGTGTCGCCGCGAGCAGCCGCCGCACGAGCCTCCGCGCCCCCGTGTCCTGCGCCGCATCGAAGTGCACGGCCAGCACCCGGCCCCGGACGTCCTGGCCCACGTACACCGGCCGCTCGAACATGACCTGGAGCGCTTGCAGCGAAGTGTCACCTGACGGCGCCGTCTCACCGGACTCCACGTCCATCCGCGTGGGCACGACGTGGGCGGAGAACAGGTGCTGGTCACCCTCCGCGCCCAGGTAGGTGAGCTCGAGCAGCCCGCTCCAACCCGTGCGCAGGGACTCTCGCGTGCCCGCCGAGGGCTCGATGTGGGTCCGGACGTCCAGGTCGAACGTGTAGCGGAGCCGGTGCCCCACGACGAGCACCCGCTCCTGCCCCTTCACGCCTTGCCGGAGGTCTTCGGGGACGAGGGCCGTCTCCGCCTCGATGGGCCGTGTCATCCCGGACTTCGGCGCGAGAGCGTCAGCACGTTTCTTCCAGCCGGAGCCCGCACGCCACAGGCCGAGGGTGCCCACCATGACGGCGAGCAGCAGCACCAGGCTCTTGAGGCGCGAACTCACTCCCTCGGATACGCGCCCGTGAAGGAAGCCTGGCTGCTGGAATCCACGAATGACACATGGCTCCAGCCGTTCCACGGAGACATGCGTCTCCACGCGTCACGGCGAGCCGTCTGCTTTGAAACAACGCTACGGGTGTTTCAAGGATTGCCGAGCTTCAATTCCAGCTCGGCGAGCTCCCGCTGCACGGTGGCGTCCGTCAGTCGCAGCCCCTCCACCTTGCGCACGGCGGAGATGACGGTGGAGTGGTCCTTGCTGAAGCGCGCGGCGATCTCCGGGAAGGAGCTCTTCGTCAGCTTGCGGCTGAGATACATGGCCACCTGACGCGCATGGGCCAGGGCCTTGTGGCGGCGGTCTTCTTTCAGCGACTCGACGGTGACCTTGTAGAAGCGGGCCACCTCGCGCTGGATGGACTCCACGTCCACCGCGCTCTGAGCGGGGAGGATGTCGCGCAGCACCTGCGACGCGAACTCCTCCGTCACCGGCTGGCGCGTGAGGCTGTGCACGGCGGACAGCTTCACCAGCGCGCCTTCCAGCTCGCGCACGTTCTTCTGGATGTGCTTGGCGATGAAGTGCGCCACCGAGTCCGGCAGGTCCAGGTTCTCCGCCACGGCCTTCTTCTGGAGGATGGCGACCCGCGTCTCGTAGGTGGGCTCGCGGATGTCCGTCATCAGGCCCATGGCGAAGCGGCTGCGCAGCCGGTCCTCCAGGCCCGGAATCTCGGCGGGCACCGTGTCGCTGGTGAGGACGATGGCCTTGTTCAGCTCGTAGAGCGTGTTGAAGGTGTAGAAGAACTCCTTCTGCGTCTCCTCGCGCTTGCCCAGGAACTGGATGTCGTCGATGAGGAGCACGTCGCACTCCTCACGGAACTTCCGGCGGAAGTCCGCCATGCGGTGCTCGCGGACGCTCTCCACGTACTCGTTGGTGAACTGCTCGCTGGAGAGGAACACCACGCGCTGGGACGGGTCGCGCTCCCAGATGAGGTTGCCCACCGCCTGGAGCAGGTGCGTCTTGCCCAGGCCCGTACCGCCATAGATGTAGAGCGGGTTGTAGTGGTGGCCCGGCTTGTCGGCCACGGCCTGCGCGGCGGCGGCGGGGAGCTGGTTGCTGTCCGCCACCACGAAGGTGTCGAAGGTGAAGCGCCCGTTCAGCCGCGAGGGCCGGGTGGCGCTCGCCTTGACTGAGGGTACGGGCGGAAACTGGGGATCCGGCTCCAGCCCCTCCACCACCTCGTACGCGATGGAGACCAGCCCCTCCCCCATCCGGGCGATCTGCGCGTCCAGCAAGGGGCGGTAGTGGTCATCCACCCAGTCGCGGAAGAAGCGGTCCGGAACGCCCATCACCAGGGCGCCGTCACGCACCTCCAGCGGGCGCATCCGCTCCAGCCATCTCAGCGCGTAGTCGAACTTCTCCTGGCGGATGCCATCGAGCATCCGAGCCCAGAGAATTCCAGCACTTGGGAGGGGGGCAGCGGCTTGGGCGAGGGCGTTCACGCGTGTCTCAAACGTGCAGAAGCAGGGGGAAAACGAGGCGTTCGGCGGTGCTAACAGACGGTTCCTGGTGGATCAAGCAACCGGCCAAAACCGCCGTATCCTCAAGGGGTTTTCCCAACAGGGGTGATCCGCGCCGGGCGCGCCAGCCGGACCGGGTTGTGGATCACCCCCGCCCCTACCCCAAGGACTGGGGGGCCCGGCGGCGACTTCACTTGAAGTGAAGTCGACCGCGCCCCCGTCCCGTCACGTCCCGAGCAGGCCGCGGATGCGCATGTGGAGCTGCGCGTCGGCCGCGTCCTGGGTGAGCAGGTGCTGGAGGAGCTGGCGCACCTCGGGGGTGCGCTGGACGTAGGGCTCCACCACCGACACCAGGGTGTGGTGGTTCTCCAGCGGCACGCCGCCGGCGAGCGTCAAATCGCGCAGCTGCCGCAGGGCGGAGTCGTCCAGGGGGCGGCGGCCCAGCGCCGTCAGCGCGGAGGACTGCACGGGGGCCTGGGGGTCCTCGGCCAGGGTGAGGAGCGAGCGCAGGGCCTGGGGCGTCTGCAGCTTCCGCAGCGCGCGGGCCGAGGCGCGGCGCACCTGCGTGTCGGGGTCCTGGCTGTAGCGGGTGATGACGTCCACCTGCGCGTCCAGGCCCGCGTTGCCCAGCGCGAGCAGCAGGTGGGCCTTCGTCTCGGGGGTGCGGGCGGTGTGCAGCTCGGACTCGAGCCGCTGGACGGCGGCCAGGGCCTCCCCGTCCTGCTGCTGCCGGTAGAGGGCGCCCGCGGTGGCGCCCAGGGCGTAGGCGGTGGCCACGCGCGCGTCGTCCCGGGCCGTGACGTGGGTGCGCTCGAGGAAGCGCACCGTGTCCGGCGTGGGGCGGGACAGCAGCGACAGGCGGCTGAGCAGCATGCCATAGCCGGGCTCGGCCAGCGCCTGGGAGCTGGACAGGGCGCGCACCAGCGCCGTCTGCGCCTCCGGCGTGCCCGCGCCCGCCAGCAGGTCCAGCACCAGCGCCCGGCCGCGCGGCTTCAGGGTGGCGCGCTGGAAGAAGTCGGCCAGCCGCGCGCACAGCTCGGGCTGCTGCTCCAGCAGGCCCGTGGCCTGGAGGAGGAAGTGGTTGTGCTCCGGGAAGGTGCCGCCGTTGGCGTACTGCTCCAGCAGCGCGAAGAAGCGCTCCGGGGTGAGGCCATCCACCTGCTGCGCCAGCAGTTGCTCCTGCACGTGGACGTCCGCCACCAGCTCCCCCGGCGCCAGCTTCTGGAGCGCCGCGTCCGCGGGCGCCCGGGCCACGGTGAAGCGCCCTCGCGCGCCGGGCTCCAGGCGGAGCTGGACGTGCGCGGTGGCGGTGGGCTCGCCGCCGCCGGCCGGGCGGCGCAGCACGCGCTCCTCACCCACGAGGCGCTGGAGGAAGCCGCCTTCGTCCAGCGTCACCTCGAAGCGCGAGTCCACCGCCACGGCGCCCTCCCCCGTGCCCAGGCCGCGCGGCGCCGGGTAGGCCAGGCGCCGCTTGACGAAGCGCGCGGGCAGGACGGCCGCGTCCAGCCGGGTGTACTCCGCGCGCGCGCCGCCCCGCGACGTCGTCTCGTCCACCTGGAAGGTGTCCTCGTCGCGCAGCGCCCACTGGAGCTCGCCCGCCAGCGCCTGCACGGTGTTCTTGAAGAGGGCCGGGTCTTCTTCCCGGAAGGCGACGGCGCGCAGGGTGCCGTCGGCGTCCAGCTCCAGCAGGGCCTCGCGGCCGGCGAAGGTGGCCTCCACGGCGGCCGCGTCCGGCAGCAGCGCGTGGCCGAAGAGCTCCAGCGAGTGGGCGCGGAGGTTCTCCAGGCTCAGCCCCACGCGCAGGGCGGTGCCCTGGGCGGGGTGGCTGCGCAGGACCAGCTCGCCCGCGAAGTGGGCCTGGCCCGCCAGGGAGGCCGCGTCCGGGCGCGCGCCGGCGAGGCGCACCTCGGTCCGGGCCGTGTAGTCCAGGTGGTACGTCCGGCGCTCCCCCACCGGGAAGCGGAGGTGGAGGGGCGTCGTCGCGGGAGACGCCCCGGTGACGGGGGCCTGGGCCCGGTGGAGCCAGGCGGCCCCCAGGAGCAGCAGTGCCAGCAGGGCACCGCCAGTGATGACCTTGCGTGCGTTCATGGGGCGTCTCCAGCGGGGGTGGGGTTACAGCAGCGAGCGGACGTCCACGAGGTCGACGTTGAAGGCGTGGTCGAACAGCTTCACGTCCTCCTGGATGCCGTTCCAGCTCACCAGCGTCTGCTCGAACTCCGTCTCGAAGGGCCAGATGCCCACCTCCACGTAGGCGGCGATGCGGCCGGCCAGGAAGGTGAAGCGCAGGTTCGAGCTGCCCTCCATGCGCAGCTTCAGCTTGCCGCCGGAGGACGCCAGGTAGGCGCTGGCGTCCAGCGGGACGGCGGCGTGGACCAACTGGATGCGGCCCTTCACGCCGGCCTTGATGATGAAGAGGTTGACGGCCGCGTACAGCTCCCCGTCCACCCGGGCGAAGGGCTCCAGGTGTCCGGCGACGCCCAGGCTCGTCACGCTGCACTGCGTGGTGCCCGTCACCTGGTGCTCCGCCGACAGCTGGTAGTCCAGCCCCACCACGCCGGCCACCTTCGCGCCGAGCGTCACGGGGACCACCACGATGACGAAGGTGGCCTGCGCGCTCACCATCGTCTGGGAGAGCTCCTTCTTGCCGGACACCACGTTGAACTGGCCCAGCGCCAGGTCGCGGTGGATGTCCACCAGCGGGATGCTGTTGTCGAGCACGTCCAGGTCGATGTCCGCGCGCCGCTGCGTCACCTGCGTCTGGGCGTGGATGAGGCGGGTGCTCAGGCCCAGGGCGCTGCCGGTGGCGTCGAAGCTGCCCGTCACCTCCGGGGAGACGCCGCAGTCGGGCGTGTGCTTCACGTTGTTGACGGCGACGGCCACCTGGTAGTTCGCGGTGGCGCCGAAGGTGTCATTGCCCAGGCTGTAGCTGTCGCCGGACTCCCACCGCAGGCGGGGCTGCGCCGACTTCGGGTCCAGCATGCCGCCCAGCGTGGTGGACAGGGCGCGCAGGTACTGGTCGCGGCGCGTGAAGTACGTCTCCAGGCGCGTGGGGCTTGTCGTGTAGTTCTGCGCGGGGAAGTTGACGGTGCCGTGCACCAGGGCCTTCGACTTGAGCTCGGCGAAGTCGTCGCGGGTGTAGCGCGCGCACTTCTGGAAGTCCTGCTCGCGGGCGCCCTGGTACAGGTTCATCACGCGCCGGGCGAAGCGCTTGGGGGACCAGTCACAGGGGGCGGGCAGCTTGCCCGTCTGGAACGTCAGGCAGCCGCGCGCCTGGGCCTGCTGGAGCGCCGCCTCGATGACGTCATCCAGCGCGGCCAGCTCGTAGGCGCGGGTGATGATGGCGTCCTGGGGCTCGCCGCCGGACTTCTCCTCGGGCCCGGCCTGGAGCGCCCCCGGAATCGGGCGGAAGCGCAGGGCCAGCTCCGCCTGGATGGCGGCGACCCGGTCCTTGCGCTGCTGGAGGAGCGCGGCGAAGTCCTCCTGGAGCTGGTCCAGCGAGGACATCTGTTCGTCCAGCACGCTGGCGTTGCGCGTGCTCATGGAGCGGTGCCACGCCCAGCTCTCGTTGTAGTAGCTGGCGCCCTGGGACAGGGTGGTCCGCAGCGCCGGGGGCAGGACGGTGCCGTAGAGGTTCAGGTCCCGGTTCAGGTCCTTGAGCTCGATGATGGCCCCGCCCATGACGCCGGGCAGCAGCGCCACGCGGTCCCGGTTGCTGGGGCTGATGAGCACCTTGCCCTGGACCGGGGCGGGCACGGTGAAGAACTCGTTCTTCGGCGCGCCCGAGGGGAACTGGATGGCGGGCTGGATGGGCGTGCCGTCCTTGCCCCGCTGCACCGGGTCCTGAATCGCGCGCGTGCCAATGGCGGTGGAGGGCACGGCGCCGCCCGCGGGCGCCGTGGCGAAGGCGAGCCCGTGGATGCGGCGGTAGTCGGTGCCGAGCGCGGCGGTGGCGTGCTCGAAGACGCTGTAGTCGTAGTACTTCTCGTGCACGTACTCCTGGCAGGAGTCGATGGTGGTGCCGCTGTTGTCCCAGCTGGCGAGCTGCAGCGCGCGCAGGAGCTTGACCCACACCGCCGACTGGGACGTCGCCGGGAAGTAGGTCTGGTCGCGGTGCGAGGCGCCCAGCGCGAAGCCGGAGAGCCCGCTCATGCGGCGTCCGTTCGCGTCCTCCTCCAGGAAGGCCACGGGCTTGGTGGCGCTGGTCGGCTCCACCGGCTGGCCGCTCACGTCCAGGGTGACGGGCACCACCACGGTGCGCTCGGGGAGGCTGGCCGCCGCGTCCAGCGCGGCGTCGCGCACCAGCACGTTGCAGGCGGCGTTGGCGTTCGTCTTCGCCGCCTGCCGCGCCAACTGCGCGCAGAAGGTGGTGGAGGTCTGGCAGTCCTGAAGCGTGGGGACATAGCCCGCGCACGGGTTGTTGATGGGCGGCGTGAAGGCCAGGGCGGGCGCCGCGGACATGACGAGTCCGAGCACGGCGACCCGGGGGCGCGTGAGTGGCATGGTGGACACCTGCTGTGTGGGTTTCCCGGAGAACGGTGCTGTCAGATTTCCTTCGCCGGAAAAAAGCGGTGTCGCTGGAGGGGAGCCCCCAAAGGCCCCTCTCCGCCGTCAGCCCACCTTGCTGCGCGGCTGCTTCCCGAGCCTGACGACGTAGACGAGGTACAGGGCGAGGCAGCCCACGGGCACCAGGTGCCACGCGTTCGACAGCCACGGGGCTCGCAGCCGGTAGCCCACGATGAGCAGCGCCGCGGTCGCGACCGAGGTGCCCGGCAGAACCCACATGCAGGCGTTCAGGATGTGCGTGTGTCCGCGCGACAGGTCGCGGGTGTTCAGGGTGCCGGCCGCGGAGAACACCACCATCATGAACTGCATGAAGGCGAGCACCGCCTGCGCCGCCACACCCACCACCAGAACCGTCATGGACATCGACCGAGGACTCCCTGACGGACATTCTACATGAGGCGTCCTCGCTGTCTCCCCGGCGCGGGGCGAGGGCTCAGTCGCCGGCGCGCCGCTGACGCTCCAGGTACGCGTCGAACATCTCCGTGATGGCGCTGACCATGGCGCGGACGCGGGGGACCTTGCGGAGCTCCTCGTGCATCACCAGGCAGAAGGTGAGCGAGGGGCCCGGGGTTTCGAGCCGCACGCGCTCCAGGCCCCGTTGCTCGTCCACCGCGCCAATCGCGCCGATGACGAGCCCCATGCCTCCGCGGGCGGCGTGCATCCGCGCCGCGACGGAGTTGGTGCGCAGGGGGAAGCGGTGCGCGCCGCGCTGGAGGAGCCAGTCCGTCGTGCAGGGCCGGCGCCCCACGTACTCGTCGACGATGAAGTCATGCGCGGAGAAGTCCGCGTCGGCCAGGCTCCGTGAAGGCAGGTGCCGGTCCAGGTAGTCACGGCTGGCGAAGAGGCCGGAGACGATGTCACCCAGCGGCTTCTCGATGAGGACGGGGGACGCGTCGGAGCGGGTGCGCGCGCCGACCGGGGAGATGGCGCGCAGGCCGAGGTCCGCCTCGCGGGTGGAGAGGTCGGCGTAGCGCTGCTCGGTGACGATTTCGACGTGGATTTCCGGATGGACGCGCCGCACGCGGGTGGTGGCCTCGGCGATGTAGGGCGCGAAGCCGTCGGACACGGAGACGCGCACCGAGCCCGCGAAGGGCGACTCGGCGGCGTCGCGGACGCGGGCGGCCAGGGCGTGCTCGAACTGCTCGGCCATCCGGGCGAGCTCCTCCGCCTCGGGCTCCAGCCGGACGCCGCGCGCGGTGCGGTGGACCAGCGTGCGGCCCAGCCCCTCCTCCAGCTTGCCAATGCGCCGCATGACGGTCGACGCGGAGAGGCCCAGGCGCGCGCCCGCCGCGAGGAAGCTTCCCTGCCGACGCAGCTCGAGGAGCAGCCGGTAGTCGTCCCAGCTCATGGGGCGAGTGTCGCGGGTGTGGGCCGCGGCGCAAACATCCGCGCGCCCACCCGGGCGACGAGCCCGCGCGGGAAGAGCCGTCCGAAGGTGGTGAGCAGGCGGTTGCCGTGCCCGTGGATGACGGAGACGCGGCCCTGGGCGAAGGCCTCCAGGCCCAGGCTCACCACGTCCTCGGGCCGGGCCTTGTGCTTCTGCTGCTCCAGCCCGACGGCGCGGTCGAAGAAGGCCGTCTCCGTCTGCCCCGGGTTCAAGCACAGCACGCGCACGCCGCGGGACCGGTACTCACCCCACAGCGCCTCCGAGAAGCTGAGGACGAAGGCCTTGGTCGCGCCATAGACGGCCATGTACGGCGTGGGCAGGTAGGCCGCGATGGAGGCGACGTTGATGACGCCGCCCTGCCGCTGGGTGATGCCGTCGATGAACAGGTGGGTCAGATCCACGAGCGCGCTCACGTTGAGGGCCACCTGGCCGTGCTGCTCCTCGAACGGGAGCGACTCGAACGGGCCGTAGCGGCCGAAGCCCGCGTTGTTGATCAGCACGTCCACCGCGAGCCCCCGGGCCATGACGGCGTCGTGGATCCGTTTGGGGGCGCCGGGCTCGGCGAGGTCGACCGCGAGGACATGGGCGTTACCCAGCTCGGCCGCGAGGGCCTGGAGCTTCGCCTCGCCGCGAGCCACCAGCAGGAGCGTCGCGCCCCGCCGGGACAGCTCGCGCGCGAAGGCTTCGCCAATGCCCATGGATGCACCGGTGATGAGGACCGTCTTGCCGTGAAAGTTCATGGCCAGGGCTGTAGCCCCCTGCCCGGGTGCGCAGCCACGCAAATCCCTGGAGACCTCTTTTGCAGGAACGCAAAGCCGCCGCGGCCGCGCGCCCTGCCCGCCCGGTCGCCGCTGGGGGAAAAGCGCCGAGGAAACAGACGGCTGCGCTGTTCGCGATTAAACTGCCGCCGCCGTGCGTTGGGCGGTGGTCGTCACCGTCAGTATTCCCCAGACCTTCACGCACCTACCCCCGCCTGGGCCTGTTGGCCGCCGCGGAGGTGGGCTCTCGGGTGGGCTGGGGTGATCCAACGTTGACTTACCCTGGAAATGGGGGTACGGACCCGCCCCTTTCCTCAGTTCAGGTCGCGCCGGAGCGGTAGGAGGCGCCGCCACCATCAAGGAGTCGAGCCGTGTCCAAGCGCACGTACCAGCCGTCGAAGGTCCGCCGCAATCGCGCCCACGGGTTCCGCAAGCGGAACGCCACCAAGGGCGGCCGGGATGTCCTCAAGCGTCGTCGTGCGAAGGGCCGCAAGCGGCTCGTCGTGTCCGCTCCCAAGAAGTAGGCGAGTTCGCTTGTGAGGGCCGAGGGTGCGACGCCGGGCGAGTCCCACCCGGCAGACCAGCGCTTCCCCAAGGCCCTGCGCCTGCTTCAGCGGCGCGAGTTCCTCGAGGTCCAGGAAGGCGGGCAGAAAGTCCCATCGGACTGCCTCCTGGCCCTCGTGAAGCGCAATGGCCGGCCGTACTCCCGTGTTGGCCTCACCGTGTCGAGCAAGGTGGGCAACGCGGTCGTCCGTGCGCGCTTGCGGCGCGTCTTGCGGGAGCTCTTTCGCAAGCGCCGCGCGCAATGGCCCGTCGGTCTGGACGTCGTCTTGGTGGCGCGCTCTTCCGCGAAGGATTCTACCTTTCCGGCGCTCGCGCGGGCCTTTGATGGTGTCACCCGGAAGCTCCAACGGCTTCCACGGGCAGCGGAGACGAAGCCGAAGAAGGAGCCTCCAGCATGAGCCCGCTCGCCTTCGTCATCTCGCTGCCCATCCGTTTCTACCGGAAGTTCCTCGGACCGCTGCTCCCTCGGGTGTGCCGGTTCCACCCTTCGTGCTCCACCTACGCCATGGAGGCGCTGGAGAAGCACGGCGGCCTCAAGGGGTCGTGGCTCACGCTCTGGCGGCTCCTTCGCTGCCAGCCCTTCCACCCCGGCGGTATCGACCCGGTGCCGTGACGAGGGGTTCCACCCATTGCCGCCCTCTCCCTCGCGGAGGGGGGAGTCTATGAACGATCCGCTCTCGCCCCAGTCGAACGATTCGCAGAAGCGACTGCTAGCGGCCCTGGCCCTCTCGTTCGCGGCCACTGCTGTCTACACCTTCTTCTTCGCTCCCACCCCGCCCCCGCCCGGCTCGGAGACCCCCGATGCGGGCGTCGTCGCCACGGCGAGCCCCGACGCCGGCGCCGGCCAGCCCGCCGTGCAGCCGCCGGAGGGCGCTCCGGGCGAAGGCACGGAGACCGCCGCCGCGGAGGCCCCGCCTCCGGCGCGCAAGGCGGAGCTGCTCCGCGACGAGTCCGTCTACACCTTCTCCTCCGAGGGCGCGGGCCTCACCGCCGCCGTGCTCAAGGGCGCGAAGATGCGGGAGCAGCAGGAGCTCACGGTCGCCCAGGGCTTCCAGAAGCTGTTCGGCAAGGAGATTCCCCCCGCGCCGCAGATGGACCTGGCGCGCCCCACCCCGGGCCAGCCGCTGCCGCTGTCCGTGGCCATCACGGGCGCCAGCCCGCTGCCCGCTGACCTGAACTACGCCATGGATGAGGGCGCGCCTGGCAGCGCCGACGGCGTCACCTTCACCGGCCGCCGCGGCCCGTGGGAGGTCGTGAAGACGCTGAAGTGGCCCCAGGACGGCTTCGAGCTGTCCTACACAGTCCAGGTGCGCAACACCTCCGGCCAGCCGCAGAGCGGCGAGCTGCAGGTGCACCACAACCGCGCCATCGACCCCAACTTCGAGCACGCGCCCTCCTTCTTCGGCGGCGTGGGCAACCTGAGCCGCTCCGCGTGCTGGGTGGGTGACAAGCTCCAGAAGATGAACCCGGGCGATGACCACCCGGACGCCGAGGACGTGCGCGGTTCGATTCAGTTCTTTGGCATCGACCAGCAGTACTTCCTCTCCGCGCTCTACCCGCTGGAGGGACCGCGCCTCGGCTCGTGCCACTTCGAGGCCACGCCCACGCTGCGCAAGGTGACGGCGGCCTTCCCGATTACGGCGGCCCCGGGCGAGACGGTGACGCTGCGCTTCGGTGGCTACTTCGGCCCGAAGGATCCGGACATCCTGGCCCTGGTGCCCGGGGAGTCGCTGCGCGCGTCCACGGGGCTGACGGGCGAGACGTTCCACCCGCCGCTGGCGGAGACGGTGGACTTCGGCATCTGGGCGGTCATCTGCAAGGTCCTGCTCTTCGTCATGAAGCTGTTCCACGGCCTCACGGGCAACTGGGGCGTGGCCATCATCCTGCTCACCGTCGTGGTGAAGCTGGCGCTGCTGCCCCTCACCTACCGCTCCATGGTCAGCATGGAAGAGGTGAAGAAGCTCCAGCCGCGCATGGAGGAGATCCGCAAGAAGCACGCGGACAACCGCGAGCAGCAGAACCTCGAAATCATGAAGCTGTACCAGGAGGCCAAGGTGAACCCGCTGGGCGGGTGTCTCCCCCTCCTCATCCAGATGCCGGTGTGGATCGCCCTGTTCACCGCGCTGCGGAACAGCTTCGACATCTACGGTGAGCCCTTCATCGGGCCCATCTGGCGGGACCTGACCTACAAGGACCCCACGTACCTGTTGCCGCTGGCGCTGGGCGTGTCCATGGTCATCACCCAGAAGATGCAGCCGCAGATGATGGATGCGGCCCAGGCGAAGATCATGACCTGGTTCCTGCCCATCATCTTCACGCTGACGCTGCTCCAGTACCCCGCCGGCCTGTCGCTCTACATCTTCACGAACAACCTGCTCTCCATCGCGCAGCAGTACGGCCTGCGGAAGTGGCTGGACCGGAACAAGCCCCAGACGGGCGGTGGGACGCCGGCGGTGGCCGGTGCGGGAGGCAAGCGCAAGTGAGCGAGCAGGTTCCCCAGCAGACGCCGTCCACCCCGGCCCCGGACGCCTCGTCCGGGGAGCTCCGGGGCCGCGTTGAGAAGCTCCTCGGTGACATCCTCGGCCTGATGGGCTTCCCGGCCCGCCTGGACATGAAGGATGCCGCCGATGGCAGCCTGTCCGTGGCGCTCCACTTCGAGCCCACGCCGCCTCCGGGTGTGGAGGTGGGACGGCGCAGTCAGGTGGTGGACTCGCTCCAGTTCCTGCTGAACAAGATGCTGCACCGCCCCGGCGCGGACCGGCGCTGGGTGATGCTGGGCGCCGGGGTGCACCCGGAGCCCCGGCAGCGCCGCGAGCCCCAGGCCGCCCCCGCGCAAGCGCAGGCCCCGGCGGCTCCCGCGCAAGCGGCGCCTCGTGCGGCGGCCCCGGCCCAGGCCCCTGCCCCGGCGAAGGGGGGACAGCGGGGCGCGCAGGCCTCCGCCGCCAAGGCCGCTGCCACTCCGAAGACCTCCGCCGAGGGCGACGAGCGCTCGGTGACGGTCGACGAGGATGCCGCGTTGACGGCGGCGGTCCGCAAGCTCGCGGAGAAGTCGGCCAGCCTGGGCCGCTTCTACGCGATTGCCGCCATGAAGCTTGAAGACCGCGCGCGCGTCCTCACGTCAGTAGAAGGAGTAGGGGGCGTGAGGGTGACGGCGGAGGGTGAAGGCCGCAACCGCCGCGTGGTGTTCACTCCGGACAAGCCCGCGCCGCTTCCCAAGCGGAGCATGCTGCCGGACGACGACGAGGACGACTTCGACGCGTGAGCGCCGTCCGCGCACCGCGCGCCGGAGCTCCCGAAGAGAGACGAGGGATGGGCAAGGCGAAAGCTCTCAAGGACAAGCTGTACGGCGCGGCGGTGCTCAAGATGAGCTTCCGCCTGCGAGGAGACGAGGAGTCTCCCGCGTTCCGTTTCGTCTACCCGGGCGTCCTGCGGGACCTGGAGCTCGAGGACGAGGCGGTGGAGCGGTACATCGAGGAGAACCGCGAGGCCGTCGAGAAGGCCGCTCGCGGCTCCACGCCTCCCATGGGCAACCGCTGACGCGCGAAGCCCCGCCGTCGAAGTCGGGGTGGAGGCGCTCCACCGGCCGCATATGACGTCTTCCTCCTTCACCATCGCCGCCCTGGCCACCGCGCCCGCCGCGGGGGCCGTGGGCATCCTCCGGCTCTCCGGCCCCGAGGCCCTGGACGTGGGCCGGGTGCTGGCGCCGGGCATCCCCGAGCAGCCCACCCCGCGCCACGCGTACGTGGCCACCTTCGTGGACGACGAGGGCCGGCCGCTCGACGAGGGCCTGTTCCTCTACTTCCGCGGGCCGCGCTCCTTCACGGGCGAGGACGTGGTGGAGCTGCAGGCGCATGGCAGTCCCCGGCTGCTGCGGCTGCTCCTGGCGCGCGCGCTGGAGGACCCGCGCGTACGCCACGCCGCGCCCGGTGAGTTCACCCGCCGGGCCTTCCTCAACGGACGGATGGACCTCACGCGCGCGGAGGCCGTCGCGGACCTGGTGGCCGCGGACTCGGAGGCCGCGGTGCGCGCCGCCGCCGCCGGGTTGTCCGGGGCGCTCGCGGCGCGAGTCCAGGCGCTGGAGGCGCCCCTGCGCGAGCTGCACGCGGACATGGAGGGCGTGCTCAGCTTCCCCGACGAGGCGGAAGGCGCCGACGCGGAGGTGGCCGAGCGCGTCGCCACGCTGCGCGGACAGGCGGAGGCCCTGCGCTCCGAGGCGGGCCGTGGCCGGCTGGTTCGCCGGGGCGCCCGGGTGGCGCTCTTCGGGCCCGTGAACGCGGGCAAGTCGACCCTGTTCAACCGGCTGGTGGGCGAGTCCCGCGCGCTGGTGGACGACGAGCCTGGCACCACGCGGGACGCGCTGGAGGCCCGGGCCGAGTGGGATGGGCTGGCGGTGACGCTCTTCGACACCGCGGGGCTGCGTGAGACGCCGGGCCGCATCGAGGCGCTGGGCATCGCGCGGACTCGGGAGCTGCTGTCCGGCGTGGACCTGGCGGTGCTCGTGCTGCCGCCGGGAGGCACGCCGTCCGAGGCCGAGGCGTGGCTTCGCGAGGCGGGCGGCACGCCGGTGCTGACGGTGGACGGAAAGTGCGACGTGGCGGCGGCTTCCACGGTGGGTTCGTCGCGCCGCCGCGTGAGTGGGCTCACCGGTGAAGGTGTGGACGCGCTTCGCTCCGACATGCTCGGGTTGCTGTGGGGGGGCGGGACGCCCTCGGCGGTGGCGCTCGTCTCGGAGCGGCATGCCGATGCCCTGCGTCGCGCCTCGGAGGCGCTGAAGCGCGCGGAGCAGGCGTCGCGCGTGTCCACCCTGGAGGTCGTCTCCGGCGAGGTGGGGCTCGCGTTGGAGGCGCTCGGCGAAGTGTCCGGAACCGTGGTTTCGGAGGCCCTGCTGGACGCAATCTTCCAGCGTTTCTGCATCGGGAAATGACGTCCACCGGCCCTCGGAGGACATGTCAGACGCCTCTCTAGACTGCCCGCCTCAACCGGTGATTTTCGGAGGCGCTGTGATTGAAGGCACCATCCCCCTGGCGAACCACTCGATGCTCTCGGCCCTGCCCTCGGGCTGGGTGGGGGAGATTCTGGACGAGGAGCTGGTCGCCTCCCCTCGTCCCACCGCCGCGCAGACCCGCGCGGCCTTCATGCTGGGCGTGGAGCTGGGAGAACAGCTCGACAAGCGCCGTGGCGGCAGTGGCCGCTGGTGCTTCCTGCGCGCGCCCGAGCTGCACCTCGGCCACGACATGCTCGTGCCGGACTTGGCCGGTTGGCGCCGTGAGCGCCTGGACGTCCCGTTCGACCCGGGCGTTCCTTTCCTGACGCTGGTCCCCGACTGGGTGTGCGAGGTGCTGACGCCCTCCACCGCCGCGTTGGACCGCGCCCGCAAGCTGCCGCTCTACGCGCGCGCCGGGGTGTCCCACGTGTGGCTGGTGGATCCAGCCGCGCGCACGCTGGAGGCGTACCAGCGCGTCAAGCGGGGCTGGTTGCTGACGGCGAGCTACGAGGACGACGCGCTGGTGCGCGCCGACCCCTTCCCTTCCTCGGTGCTGGAGCTCGGCTCGCTGTGGCTGCCCGAAGGCGCCGAGAAGCCCTCGTGGCTGGCGGCCGTTCCGTGAGCCGCGCCGAGGCGGCTGGAGGGCTCCATAGAGCCCTCGCCGCCGTGCTCAGCTCGCGCGCTTGAGATCCGCCTCACCCGAGGGACGCGCCAGCCGGCGCACCGCGCGCAGGAGCAGGTCTGGATCCACGGGCGCGGCGAGGAAGCCCCGAGCGCCCACGGCCTGGGCACGAGGCAGGTCCTGCTCCGGCGTCTTGCCCGCCACCAGCACCCGCGCGTGGACCGGCCGGGTCAGCGCCTCCATCGCCGGCAGCGGCGCCACCACGACCTGGGCCTCGTTCGAGGCGAGCAGCTCGTCCGTGCTGGCGACGCGCGTGCTCAGCCCCGCCTCGGACAGCACCCGCACCAGCCCCGAGGTGGCCTCGGCGCCCCAGCCGTACACCAGGACCTGGGCCACGGGCACCGGCTGGGCCGCCGTGAGCAACGGCACCGCCGCGGTCTGCACGGGTGAGGCCCCCTTCGCGGCCTGCGCTGCCTTGGCGGAGAACGGCGCCTTGGGCGTCTGGGGCCGCGTCACCGGCACCCCGCGCAGGGCCTCCAGGGCGGCGGCCCCTGCCTCGGTGGCGCCCAGCGCGGCGGGGACGGGCTGCGGCTCCGGCATGGCCCGGATCGCCTGCACCAGGCGCTTCATCTCCACGGGCAAGGCTTGATCCGGCACCACCACGTCATCCAGCGAGGACAGCAGCGGCAACCCATCCTCCAGGGACATGGCCGGCGCCTCCATGTTCGTCAGCTCGGCCATGCTGCCGCCCAGCACCAGGGGCACGTCCTCGTCCGCCTCCGGCAGCGAGAAGCCCTCCATCCCCGGACGGCGAGGCGCGGCCTCCCCCGTCTCACCCCGGTAGATGCGCCCGATGGCGCGGTGGATGGCGGCATCCGTGGCCAGCTTCGCCACGATGCGCGGCTTGCCGGACACACTCTTCACCGCGTCCAGCGAGGCCAGGCTGGCCGGCGCGGCGATGGCCACCACCAGCACCGAGTCCCGCGTGCCTTCCAGCTTCAGGGGCACCACGCGGTGCGTCTCCGCCACCCGCTCCGGAATCAGCCAGCGGAGGCTCGCGTCCGGCTGCTGGGCCTCCAGGTCCACCGTCTGCATCCCCGCCTGGAACGCCAGGGCCTCCAGGACCTGCTGCGCGGTGCTGAAGCGCTGGTCCACCACCACCTGCCCCAACGGCACGCCCCACTTGCGCTGGTACGCCAGCGCCGAGTGGAGCTGCAACGCATCCACCACACCCCGCTCCAACAGGATGTCGCCCAGTCGCTTCTTCATCGCATCCCCCTCACGCCTTCCACCCTGGCCGCCAGCCCCGTGGGGCAGCCTGAGTCCAGGAAAGTCACAGTGTCTCTACGCCTTCGCCCGGCGGGGAGCTTCCCGGCAGGCGACAGATGCTTCCGTCGCCGCGCCACTTGCAAGGTGGGGACCGCTCCCACGGCCCACGCGCGGGCGTTGGGTATCCGATGAAGGACCTGTCCTCAAGTGCGCTGCGTCACGTGGAGGCGTCACCCGCCCGACAACCCGGAAAGCACGGTGTCGGTGCGTTGCCTAGCTTCACTCCCATGAGCGCCATGTGCCTCGGCGAATGGGTGGAGCTCCTTCGGGAGAAGGCCGGCGGGATGCCGGGTCTGGTGGGCGTGGGAGAGGGCCTGGCGGGGCTGGTGCTGAAGCCGTCCAGCCTCCAGCCCTACCTGCATTTCCGGCGGGGGCGCTACACGCGCAACCTCGTCTACCGGGATGCCCGACTGGAGGTGCTGTTGAACTGCTGGGACGCGGGCGCTGTCTCGCCCATCCACGACCACGATGGCCAGGAATGCTGGTTCAGCGTCCAGTCCGGGGCCTTCCTCCTGGAGAACTACCCCCTGGAGTCCGGCGGCCTGGGGCCCGGTCCGGCGCGGCTCGGAGCCCCCACCCAGGTGGGCCCGGTGGGCGCGGGGCACGTGGACTTCCGCTGCCCCGACGCGCCCATCCACCGCGTCACCGCGACGCAGGGCCCCGCCGTCTCGCTGCACGTGTACGCGGGGCCGGTGGACCGGTGCCTCGTCTTCGACCCGCGCCGGCAGCGCTGCGTCTCACGGGAGCTGCGCTACCACTCCGTCTTCGGGCGGCCGCTCGCGCCCCTGGAAGGCGCGACGCAGCCCCCTGCCCTCTTCTGAGCCCGGCGGCTGCGGACCGCGCGCGTGGCACCCGGAGCGTCCCGGTGCCACGCGGCCGCGTCCCCGCCGAACGCGCTACCAGCTCGCCTCGGGCATGGGCGCGTAGAGCTCGCCCCGGTGCCCCTCGAGCAAGCCCAGCTTCGCGCCCACCGCGTACACCTGCCGGATGCCGGCGACCAGTCCGCCCCACGGCGACAGGACGCTGACGGTGACGGCGTCGTCCTCGCTGTTGTCGCCCCGCTGGCCCAGCAGCTCGGAGAGGACGGCGGACGCGGGCTTCTTGCGCGGGTACACCTGCACGTTGACGCGGGCGTCGGCGGGGAGCTTCGCGGCCTCCTTGGCCAGCTCCAGCGCCTTCGGGTAGCCGCCCAGCGCGTCCACCAGCCCGTTGGCCAGCGCGTCCTCACCCGTCCACACGCGGCCCTTGGCCAGCGACTGGAGCTTCTCCAAAGGCAGCTTCCGGCTGGCCGCCGCGCGCGTCGTGAAGTCCTCGTAGATGCGGTCCAGCGTCGCGTCCAGCCGTGCCTGCTGCTCGGGCGTGAAGACCGCGTCGCTGCCGTACATCTCCGCGTTCTTGCCCACGGACACGGTGTCGAAGTTCACGCCCAGCTTGTGCCAGAGGTCCGCCGTCACGAACTTGCCCGCGTAGACGCCGATGCTGCCCGTCAGCGTGCCGGGCTGCGCGACGATGCGGTCCGCCTCCATGGCGACGTAGTAGCCGCCGCTGGCGGCGTAGCCACCCATGGTGGCGATGACGGGCTTGCCCGCCTCCTTCGCGCGCTGCACCTCGCGGCGGATGGTGTCGCTGGCCACGTAGCTGCCGCCGGGGCTGTCCACGCGCAGGATGATGGCCTTCACCCGCGAGTCCTCGGTGGCCTTGCGCAGCGCCGCGGCCACGCTCTCCGCGCCCATGCCCTGTCCGCCGGAGAGCGGGTTGGAGCGGTTCTTCCCGCGCGCCACCTCGCCCACGCCGTACACCAGCGCGATGGTGTCGCCCGTCACGTGGGGGCGGCCGGCGCGCTCCAGGTACTTCTCCACGTAGAGGAAGCGGGCCCCGTCGCCGGCCTGCGCCTTCAGCTCGCCCATGACCTCATCGCGGTAGCGCAGCCCCGTCACCAGCTTGCCCTCCAGCGCCTCGGACGCCATCAGCGGGGCCTTGTCGATGAGGCCGCGGACGACGTCCTCCGTCAGCCCGCGCTCCTCGGCGATGCCGCGCACCATCTGCTCGAAGAGGCTCTGGGTGAAGCGCTCCGTGGCCTCGCGGTGCGGCGCGGTGAAGTCTTGCTCGGTGAAGCTGTTGACGGCGTTCTTGTACTCGTAGCGAGCGCTGTACTGCGGCGTCACGCCCAGCTTGGCGAAGGCGTCGCGGGCGAAGGGCAGCTCGAAGGCGAGCCCGGTGATGTTCAAGTCCCCGGACGGCTGGATGTAGATTTCGTCGAACGCGGACGCCAGGTAGTAGCTCAGCGTGCTGTTGCCCAGCTCGCCGAAGGTGTCCGAGTAGGCCACCGTCTTCTTGCCCTTGGCGCGGAAGGCCTTCACCGCGTCGCGAATCTCCTGCGTGGCGGCGGGCGTCCCCGTCTGGCCGATGCGGACCACCAGCGCCTTCACGCGCGAGTCGTTCCCGGCCTTCTCCAGCGCGTCCACCACGTCGCGCACGGTGGCGGGCTCCGCGCCGAAGGCCCCCGCGAGCGAATCCCCCGCGCGGTTCTCCGGCAGCGGGTTCTCGAGGTCCAGCTCCAGCACGAGGTTGGAGGGCACGCTGGGTTTGCTCGCGGAGGCGAGCACCATCAGGCCCACGAGGCCCACCACGAAGAGGACTGACAGCGCGCCCACGAAGGCCAGCGCGCCGATGAAGAATCGTTTCATCCGAAGGGACTCCTGGTGCCGTGAGAGACAGGGCCCGGCCCTGGCTGGCGGTGCCTACTATTAACGCGCTTGGGGGAGGATGCTTGCGACTCCGTGCGCTTTCCCCACGAAGCCGGAGGCCGGCGGACAGGCTGGGAGCGGCTCCGGCGCGCCGCTCGCCGGGCGGAGGAGCGGCCATGATGGGCCCTCCGGCGCGGAGCGTCACCATGCTTCACGCGAGCGGAGGTGTCCCGCGGAGCCGGGCGCCGCGCTCCAGGTCCGTGGCGCCATCGCCGGTGCGCGAGGGGCCATGACGGCCCGTGGCTCTCACGACATGACAGGAGGCAGGCATGCAGACGCGGCGGTTGGGGAACTCCGACATGGACATCACCCGCTTGGGCTTTGGCGCCTGGGCCATTGGCGGAGGTGGCTGGCAGTTCGCCTGGGGACCGCAGGACGACGCGAAGTCCATCCAGGCCATCCGCCGCGCCGTGGAGCGGGGCATCGGCTGGATTGATACGGCCGCCGTCTACGGGCTGGGGCACTCCGAGGAGCTGGTCGCCCAGGCGCTCGAGGGTGTCTCCCGGCGGCCCTACGTCTTCACCAAGTGCGGCATGGTCTGGGACGCGCAGGGGCGCATCACCCGCTCGCTCAAGGCCGACTCCATCCGCCGGGAGTGCGAGGCCTCGCTGCGCCGGCTGAAGGTGGACGTCATCGACCTGTATCAAATCCACTGGCCGGTGGAGTCCCAGGCCGAGTGCGACGAGGGCTGGTCCACGATGGCCGCGCTCCAGCGCGAGGGCAAGGTGCGGTGGATTGGCGTGTCCAACTTCGACGTGCGGCAACTGGAACGCATCCACCGGATGGCACCGGTGACGTCCTTGCAGCCGCGCTACTCGCTCATCCACCGCGACATCGAGTCCACCACCCTGCCCTTCTGCGAGCGCAACGGCATTGGCGTCATCGCCTACTCGCCCATGGCGTCGGGCCTGCTGACGGGGAAGATGACGCGGGAGCGCGTGGAGGGCTTCCCGCGGGATGACTGGCGGCGCCACAGCGCGGACTTCCAGGAGCCGGGGCTGTCTCGCAACCTGGAGCTGGCGGCGCTGCTGCGCGAGGTGGGGCGCCGGCTGGGGTGCTCGCCCGCGGAGGTGGCCCTGGCGTGGGTGCTGAGGCACTCCGCCATCACCGGGGCCATCGTCGGTGCCCGCAGCGCGGAGCAGGTGGACGGCTTCGTCGGCGCGGGGGACCTGCGGCTGTCCCCCGACACGCTTCGGGACATCGAGGCGCACCTCCAGGGTGCGTCTCAGGGTGAGGCCCACGCCTGAGGAGGGCATTCCATCAGGCCCGAAGCGACGTCTCCGCCCGGGCAAGGCGCCGCCGCTCGACGGCATGGCCGGAGCGGTGGACGACCTGCGCGTTGGTCACGTCTTGTTTCGCAACCGCGCGTGGTCTTCACGCGGCGAAACGCCGAATTGGCGCCGGTACTCTCGGCTGAACTGCGAGGGGCTTTGGTAACCGACGGCGAAGCACACCGACGTGACGTCGCCGTCTCGCGCGATGAGCCTGGACCGCGCGTTTTGTAGACGGAGCTGCTTTTGAAATTGCAGCGGGCTCATCGCGGTGGCCTTTCGGAAGTGCCGGCTGAAGCTCGACTCACTCATGTTCGCTGCGCGCGCGAGCTCCGCCACCGAGAGCGCTTCCGCGAACCGCTTTTGCATCACGTCCACCGCGCGGCTGATCAAGGCCAGGTGGCTGTCGACGCGCCCGAGGTCGAGCAGCGCCGCGCCTTGCGGACCGCGCATGGCCCGCCACACGATTTCGCGCTCAATCCCGTTCGCGAGCACGGGAATGTCTTCGGCCGCGTCAAGCAGGCGAACGTATCGCCGAAAAGCGTCGAGCACCTCCTCGGACGCCGCGCTCGTCGCGAACGCAAACGGCGTTGGCTGCGTGGGCCACGCCGGGCCTTCCATGAGCAAGGACGTCACCAGGGTCCGCTCGAGCGCCAGCCCGACGACCACGAACGGCTCGCGCGCGCTCGCCTGGATGATTTCGCTCGTGATGGGCGCGCGGAGCGAGTGAAGGAACACGTGACCGGCTCCGTACTCGAAGGTCCGCGAGCCGATGGTCGTCCGCTTCTTGCCCTGAAGCACGAGGGCGAACGTCAAGTCTTCCACCAGGGGCGTGGGCTCGGAGCGCGCAGCGAAGCTCGCCCATTGCAAGCGCGGGAGCCTCGCATCGCGGAGCTGCCCGAGCCTGGCGCGGCGCGAAATGAGGCCTTGGAGCTCGCTCAGCGCATCCATGTGACCTTCATTCCGCACCCAGGACGGCGGCGCAAGGCGTGACGTCGTCCGCTGGCCTCATTCGCGTGCGTGCACGGAAGCGGCTTCGCTGGCCGGAGACGGTGAGGCTGCAGGCAGGAAGGCTTCGACAAGCCGCAGGGAGTGACCCCAGAACTGCTCGGCGAGCGCCATGTCGCGCACCTGCGGGTTCACGCGTCTGGCAATCGCGTGATTTTCATAATAGGCGCCGGGCTCCCAATCCGTTCGGGTCGCGAAGCGAACGAGCTGACTGGCTCCCTTCTCGGGCGAAATCAAAAAGAGCTTCGAGAACCCGCTTCGGTAGAACACTCCGAGAATGCTGGAGCTGCCGCGCGCGAAGTTGCTCGCGACGTTTCCTGGGTGAAACGACACGGCCGAAATCCCCTCCCTGGCGTACCGGCGGTGGAGCTCGTTTGTGAAGAGAATATTGGCGAGCTTTGCGTTGCTGTATGCGCGCGGCGCCCAATACTTCTTCTCGTTTTCCAGGTCGGCGAGGTCGATATTGTTGCCGCGCATCTTTGGTGATGGCCGGGTAGTCCGGCTGGTTGATGGTCATCGCTGGAGGCGCGCGTTAGCGCGCCTCGCAGTTCGATGGGCATCAGGGCGA
>BNCN01000008.1:407757-496824 GCA_014656495.1 Comamonas sp. KCTC 72670 | reverse complement strand
TCTGGCCTGCTCTACCCACCTGCGGAAGGCCGTCTCGGTCAGGTCCAAGTCTCTCGCAACCTCCGCGACGGACTTGCCCTCCTCCAGCACCAGCTTCACAGCCCGGCCTTGAACTCCGGGCTGAAGCTACGCCGCTGTCGCCTCTGCTTCTTCTCGCTCTCCGACATCGAACACCCTTCCATCACATCGGGGGTGTCCACGGAAGCGGGGGACTCTCAGTCTGGACCTTGGAACCCAAGGCCCCCCTTCGAGCCCCCAAGCCACGTTCCTGAGCATCTATCGAATGTCGACTCGGCAAATGCCAACCTTGCAGCCCAAGTCTTGGAGCCGCTCCGCGGCATTCGACAGGTTGAGCAGACTAAAGAACGGCAGTGACAAGGGCCACGTCTCGCCGCGCTTCGGAGCCCCTGCAATCACGGCGAAGATGACCTCGCATGCATCCGAGGCGGGCCGCTTGGACGGGTCACCCAACCGCCGCACCAGATTCGGACGGCCTTGCTTGCTCACGGCCTGCTTGAGTTCCTTGCGGAAAGTCGTGTCTCCCAGGAACGCCTGAGCCGAAACGACCCCCTGGGCGAAGAGATGGCTCAGGGTCGAGGAACGTGTCTTCCGCTTGACGTGGATGAATTGGAGATTGGGCCCCTCCTCCGTCAGGAGATCACACGGTTCGATGGAGGTGTGGGCGCGCGCGCACCGAACCAGTTTCTCATCCAAGAGCGCGAAGGACTTCGAGCCCTGGTGGATACTCTGATTGTAGTCTCCTTCAATCTGATTGACCTGTGCATAGGGAAGCTTTGGCATCTCCCGAGCGAGAGGGGCAACGCGCGCCTTGATGGCACCGACGAAGTCCTTTTCGATGCGGAACCACTGGCCGCCTGAGAGCACGTGGAACGCGTCCTTCGCGTCCAGTTCCAGGACGAGGCAGTCGTAAACGGCCCAATGCTCACGTTCCCGGCCCTGCTCATCCATGACGACACGAACCTTGTATCGCTTTTTCAGGTCCTCCACCGTGAAGGTGAGCTCGTCCGGCGCCGCCTGCTCGAACCTGGCAATGGCATCCAGACACTCAGTGAGGTCCATGTCGGGATGGATGTTGCGGTGCTGCTCACCGGGGTAGAGAAAGCCAGGAACCTCGGTCCACTCCACCATGTCGGGTGGCGCCAGATGCGCATTGTCAAAGCTCCGCTCGGTCAGCATCTTGAGCACCCTGGCATCGAGCCTGTCCACGACGGCCCTGTCGCGAATCGCCTTGATGTTGTCGACCCAGGCGAAGTCCTTCTTGTACTCGTCGCTCTGGAACTCCTTCAGGATGCGAGTGCACTTCTCCGCCAGCTCCGAGAAGCGCACCGGTCCATTGATGACCAGGGCATCCTTACCCGTGAACCGCTTGGCCAGCGTGGAATCCCTGGGCTCCCCCGTGAAGGCCCGGAGCATGTCCCGGGAGACGTCCACGTTGAACGTCGTCAAGGGAGACGCTCTGCTCACCTGGCGGCGCGTGTGAACAGTCAGCTCCTCGAAGGTGCGCAAATCCAGGCTCCGCAGCTTCGAAGCATCCGCGGTGTTCAACGTCACCTTCAGCCCGAAATCCAGCTCGTATGAGTCAGGCTTCAGCAAGTGTCTACCGTGGCCAAAAGTCAGTGCGAACAATCGCGTGTCCGCGTGAATGAACAATACCCCCAGGGGAGCACTGCCCTCCAGCGTCGGCAGGTCGGAGAACCCCTCTTCGAGAAAGTCGACCCATCTTGGCGGGTTCGGCGTGGTCGTCGCCAGGAACAACCCTCCCCGCATCCCGAGCCCAGCAGCCCAAGGATGCTCCCGCGCCTCGTTCGGTGTCTTCAACGCCTCCACAGGCGATGTGACACCATCTCGGAGCAACAGGAGCGTCAGGTTGCGTGTCCGCGCCTTCTCCTGGGAATGCCGCTTCTTCGTCTTCGTCTTCGTCTTCGTCATCTTCAACGAGGGCCTCTCACGTCGCGCCACGTCTCTGACCGCGTCCGGAAAACGTATGAGGGGCGAGCCAAACGTGGGCATACCTCTCCGGAGGTAGCTCTCGTCATGTACAGTCCAGGCGCACCAAGTCGCGTCACCGGTCTGGACGCATGGCCATGGAATTTTCAAAGGCACACGAATGACGACCCAGCACTTGGCGCCAGAGCACCGCCTCGCTGAGGCCGCGACCCGCGGCGAATGGGCCACGGTCCTCTGCGGCCTGCTCGAAGCCTGGCGCGCCACTCCACATAGAGAGCTCGCGGACCGCATTGCCCTCGTGGGTGCGAAGGCCGCACAAGGCCAGCCGCTCTCGGGTGACTGGGAGGCCGTCGCGGGTCAGCATGACGCCACGTCGCTTTCTCCCCTCCTCGATGCGCTGGTCACGAAGAGCTCCGTCAAGGCACGTGGGCGGCTGGAGTCTCTCGGGGACTGGCCCACGGACCCGCGTATCGACCGGTGGGTCGCGGCACAATACGCGGACGCACCGTTCACCAGCAGCGGCGCACGGCCTTTCTGGACACGGCTCGCACCGCTCGCGCGGCGCATCCGGGATGCCCAGGCCCGAGAGACCCTCGCGAAGGCCCGCGCGGGCTATGACCTGTCGGTCTCGTGGCAGGAGTTCCTCGCGGGCCATCTTGACCGCATCGAGCCCGAGCTTGAGGCCGTGCGTGACGTGGACCTCTCGCCCGACCTCCGGAAGACGCTCGACGCCATCGACCAGGCGCTGAATGAAGACGCCCAAGCCACGAAGCCCGCGCGCGCGGGCGATGCCGCCACCCTCCTGGCGCACGTCCTCGCGAATCCGGAGGACGATGACGCGCGCGCCGTGCTCGCGGATATCTTCCTCGAAACAGGGCATCCCCGAGGCGAACTCATCGCCCTTCAGCTTGAAGCCACCCGCCGGACTCTGACGTCCGCGGAGACCCGGCGGGAGAGCAAGCTCATCAAGACGGCCCGCGCGGAGCTGCTCGGCCCACTCGATGCCGTGCTCAAACCCGGCTGCACCTTCACGCGGGGATTCCTTTCACACGCCGCGCTCAAGCAGGGCAACACACGCGCACTCGCGAGCGCCATCGAGAAGACGGTCGGCCACCCACTCTGGGCCACCGTCGAGCACCTCGAGGGATTCGGCGACCGCGACATCACCCCGCATGAGGTCATGAAGTCGCTGCGCTCCATTGCACGGACCGATGTCCGCATCGACGTGCTCGCCAGACTGCCGAAGCTGGAGTCCCTCGCGACGAACAGGCGGAATGAGACGTGGCCCGAGCTGGCCTCGGACCCCAGCGCCTTTCCAAGGCTCCGCACGCTCGATGCCGCATTCTACCCGCGGCAAATCCCCCTGTTCCTGACGTCAGCGCTGGCCGCAAGACTGGAACGACTCCGGCTCCGGATGCCTGCCTCCGCCGGACTGCCCCTCGACATCGACTTTCTCCAGACACACGTCTTCGAGCGCGTGGCCTCGCTCAAGGCCACCGACCTCACCTTGCGACTCATCCACAATGACAGCCGTGACTGGTCCACTGACTGCCGCTTCGTCCATGACGAAACAGGTGCGCTGACGGCCACCCTGCTCACGACCCCCATGAACGAGCCCTTCGAGGCCGCTGTGCAAGCCGACGTCCTGAGCGTCCTCGAACAGGTCGCGAGGCTGCGGCCCGCGAAGCTCGTCGTCGCCCACCAGTTCCGCACCGCCCACCGCGGCGCCATCGACGCGCGGGCCCGAGAGCTGGGCGCCATCCTCCTGGATGGATGACGCGGGACGCCTGAAACGACAAAGGCCTCTGGACCGTGAGTCCAGAGGCCTTCATCTCCGCGGAGTGCCCAGGGGCGGAATCGAACCACCGACACGGGGATTTTCAATCCCCTGCTCTACCGACTGAGCTACCTGGGCGTAAGGGGCAGCGCGCGGAACGGCGCCTTCATAGCGAGCCCTTCCCTACCCCGTCAACAGCATTCGCCAAGGACCTGGCGGACAGGGGTCAGGCGGCCAGGGACATGGCCTCCCCGTCCCAGGCCGTGAGACTGGCCGTCATCCGGCGGCGCAGCTTCGTCCGCAGGCCCTGTTCGATCTGCCGGATGCGCACCGCCGTCACCCCGAAGCGGCGCGCCAGCAGCTCGGCGCTCACCCCGTCCTCCGCCAGCATCCGCTCCTCCACCAGCGCCCGCTCGCGGGCGTCCAGCTCCGGCCAGGCCTCATCCACGCTCGCCCGGAGCCGGCGCGCCCACTGCGCCCGGTCCACCAGGTCCTCCTGGGAGTCGTCGTTCGTCATCAGCATGTCCAGGCGGGTGAACTCCGAGTCCTGGGACACGGGCGCGTCCAGGGACACGTCACGGGAGAGCCCCTCCATGGCGCGCGCCACCTCGTCCTCCCGCTTGCCCAGCGCCTCGGCGAGCCGCTTCGCCACCTCCGGGTGGCCCTCGCCCCACCGGGCCTCCAGCCGCGCCCGCTCCCGGCGAAGCTGGAACACCACCCACGGCGCCCGCCCGCCGCCCATGCTCCAGTTGCGGCCCACGTAGGCCCGGATGCGCGCGCGGATCCACTGGCTCGCGTAGGCGGCGAACGGCACCCCGCGGTCCTCGAAACGCCCCGCCGCTTCCATCAACCCGACGTTGCCCTCCGCCACCAGCTCCTCCATCGACAGGCCGGTCCACCGGTATTTCCACGCCAGCCGCCGCACCAGCTCCATGTGCGCGCGCACGCGTGACTCCACGACCTCGGCCGCAACCACGAGCTCAGGGGACTCACAGGACATGTTCAGGCTGATGGCTTCCATGGACCTCCTCCGGGTTGAGCGCGCCCACACGACGGCGCGACGCAGAGGAAATTACGGGTCCGGAGCCCATAAGAAAATTAGATACTTTGACGGTGAAACTTCGATTATCTCTATGGTCATGAGCTGGCTCAACTACCACCACCTCCTGTACTTCTGGACGGTTGCCCGGGCCGGAAGCATCGCCAAGGCGGGCGAGGAGTTGCACCTCGCGCAGCCCACCATCAGCAGCCAGCTCAAGCTCCTGGAGGAGTCGCTGGGCCACAAGCTGTTCGAGCGCCAGGGCCGCAAGCTGGTGCTCACCGACGTGGGCCGAACGGTGATGCGCTACGCGGACGAAATCTTCCGGCTGGGCAACGAGCTGAAGAACGTCGTCTCCGGCCTGCCGCCCGGGCAGCAGCTTCGGCTCAACGTCGGGGTGCTCGATGTCATCCCGAAGCTGGTGGCGGAGCAGCTCCTCAAACCCGCGCTCGAGGCCGGCCCTTCGCTGCGCATCATCTGCCGCGAGGGCCCGCTGCCCCAGTTGCTCGCGTCGCTCGCGCTGCATGAGCTGGACGTGGTGCTCGCGGACGCGCCCAGCTCCGAACCCGTCAGCGTGCGCTCGTTCAACCACTTGCTCGGCAAATGTGGTGTGTCCTTCTTCGCGGCCGGGAAGCTGCTCGCGCTCAAGGAGAACTTCCCCCAGTCCCTGGACGGCGCGCCCGTGCTGCTGCCCTCGGACGAGTCCTCCGCGCGCCGCTCCATGGACCTGTGGTTCGAGCGCAAGGGCCTGCGCCCCGTCATCGCGGGTGACTTCGACGACAGCGCGCTGCTCCAGGCCTTCGGTCAACGCGGGCACGGCGTCTTCGCCATGCCCACGGCCATCGAGGCCGAGGTGGAGCGTCAGTTCAACTGCTCCGTCATCGGCCGGACCGATGAAATCGAGACCTGCTTCTACGCCATCACCGTGGAGCGGAAGATTCGCCACCCCGCCGTCGTCACCATCGCCGAGGCGGCGCGCTCGCACATCTTCGGCGATTGAGCTTTTTGCTCAGTCCGGCGTGGGCGCGCGGTACACCTCCGCGCCCGCGACCACGGTGGCGATGACGCGCGCCTTCACCAACGCCGAGGCGGGCCCCTCCAGCGGGTCCTCCGACAGCGCCACGAAGTCCGCGTCCAGGCCCGCCACCAGCCTTCCACGGCGGGCTTCGTCGAAGGACGCCCAGGCGGGCCCCGTGGTGAAGCCCTCCAGCGCCTCGTGGGCCGTCAGCCGCTCCTCGGGCCGCCACCCCGCCTCCGGCCAGCCGGACGCGTCCTGCCGCGTGCGCGCCGCGTACAGCCCCGCCAGGACGTCCGGGTTCTCGATGGGGAAGTCACTGCCCAGCGCCAGGCGCGCGCCCGCGTCGCGCAGGCCGCGCCACGCATAGGCGCCCTTCAGTCGCTCATCTCCGAGCCGCGCGTCCGCCCAGCGCATGTCGCTGGTCGCGTGGGTGGGCTGCACGCTCGCCACCAGCCCCGCGGCGCCCAGCCGGTGGATGTCCTCGACGCGGAGAATCTGCGCGTGCTCCACGCGGTGCCGCAGCGCCCGCGTGCCCGTCGCTTCCGAGGCGCTCAGGAGGACATCCAGCACCAACGTATTGGCGCGGTCTCCAATGGCATGGATGCACACCTGGAAGCCCCGGGCCATGAAGGCGTGGGCGCGGGACGCGAGCTCCTCGGGGGGCAGCAGCAACAGGCCGCGCTGCCCGGGCTCGTCGCAGTAGTCCTCGTGCAGCGCCGCGCCCCGGCTGCCCAGCGCGCCGTCGGAGAGGAACTTCACCGACCGCATCGCCAGCATCCGCCCCTGCCAGGGCCCCTGGTCCAGGTACGTGTGCCGCTCCTCGCCCTGCCCCGCCGCCATCGCGTAGACGCGCAGCGGCAGCGTGCCCGCGGCGTCCCACTGCTGGAGCAGGCGGAAGGCGTCCAGCTCCATGCCGGCGTCATGCACGCCCGTCAGGCCCACCTGCGCGCAACGGGTCAGGGCGGCGCGCAGCCGTGCCTCCAATTGCTCGCGGGAGGGTGGCGGCATCACCTCGGCCACCACGTCCATGGCGTTGTCCACCAGCACGCCCGTGGGCTCGCCGTGCGCATCCTTGAGGATGCGGCCTCCGGCGGGGTCCGGCGTGTCGCGACTGATGCCAGCGCGCCGCAGGGCCTCGCCATTCACCCAGGCCGCGTGGTGGTCCACGCGGGTGAGGAACACGGGCGTCTTGGGGAAGCGGGCATCCAGCTCCTGGCGTCCGGGGAACGCGCCTCCCGGCCAGTCGTGCTGGTCCCAGCCTCGGCCCAGCAGCCAGTCTCCCTGGAAGCTGGAGGCGGGTGCTTCGGACAGGCGGCGGATGACCTCGTCCACGGAGCGGGACTTCTCCAGCCGCACCGTCGTCAGACTCTTCCCCAAGCCATGAATGTGCGCGTGCGCGTCCACCAGTCCTGGGACCACGGTGGCCGCGCCCAGGTCCACGAGGCGCGCGCCCGACCCCGCCGCGGACGTCACTTCATCGCGAGTTCCCACGGCCAGCAGGCGCCCATCACGCACCGCCAGGGCCTGGGCCCGGGGCCTCGCCGCGTCCAACGTCCACACCCGCTCCGCCAGATAGACGGTCGTCTCCACCGCGACTCCTTCCACGTGCCTCAGCGCTGACTGACTCGCGCCCCATGACCCATGGGACGCGAACTGTGCGCGAGCAGGAGTGCGGTGTCACGGCCCGCTCGGAACGGCAGCCCCTGGACCAAGGGAAGCGACGCGTCAGGGCGACTCGACGGCCCCGCCATCCGTCGGCGTCCCCGCGTCCGTGTCCGGAAGGGGCGTCGCGGGGCCCGCGGGGGTGTCCGTCACCGTCTGCACGGGCTCACGAATCTGGTCCGGGCCCATCAGGGGCTGGCGGTCCTCCGTGCCCTCGGGCTGCGTGGTCCTGCAAGCGAACGCGGCGGCTCCGGCCACGCACACGGCAATGAGTACAGCACGACGCATGTCGCCTCCTTATCGGGTTGCCGTCTGACGCTAGGGAGCGTGCACCCCAACGACAATCTGTCGACGGCGGTGAACGTCCACCAGCGGATGCCTGGGCGTCCCACGGGACGCTTGCTTCCAGTGCTGGACACCAGGCCAGCAGCCGGCGCCCTCCGTCACCTTCACGCCACGTGCGTACCCTTGCTGGGAACGCGCACCCGGGAGGCCGAGGCCATGCTGGACGTCGTGGACGTCGGCAAGCGTTCGCTTGCCACCTATCGCGGAATCGCCCCCGATTCGGACCTGGACGCCCTGCACCACCTGTCCGAGGAGCTCCGAGGCGCCCGGTGCATGCACCTGAGCGCCACCCCCTACGGCGGCGGCGTCTCCGAGCTCCTCCGCTCCCTGGTCCCTCTCTACAACGACCTGGGCATCGTCACGGACTGGAAGCTCATCCACGGCGATGAAGCCTTCTTCCAGGTCACCAAGCGCATCCACAACGGCCTGCAAGGCGCCCCCGGCGCGCTCACCGAATCCGAGAAGGCCACGTACCTGGCCAACGCGCAGCTCAACGCGCAGCGGCTCGTGTCGGACTCGGAGAACTACGACTTCGTCTTCGTCCACGATCCTCAGCCCGCCGTGCTCGCCGCGCTCAGCCCCCACCTGGACACGCGCTGGATATGGCGCTGCCACATCGACACCTCACACCCCAACCCCACGTTCTGGGACTTCCTGGCCCCCTACCTGCACGCGTACGACGCGGCCATCTTCACCCTGCGGGAGTTCGTGCCGCCCCAGCTCCCCATCTCCGACGTGCGCATCTACGCGCCCTCCATCGACCCGCTCAGCCCCAAGAACCACCCGCTGCCGGAGCGGCTCGCGCGCGACGTGCTGGAGTGGATTGGCATCCGAACCCACCGGCCCCTCGTCACCCAGGTCAGCCGCTTCGACCGGTGGAAGGACCCGCTCGGCGTCGTCCGCGCATACCAGCGCGTGCGCCCCCACGTGCCGGACCTGCAGCTCGCGCTCGCGGGCTCGCTGGCCCTGGATGACCCCGAAGGCTGGAGCGTGTACGAGGAGCTTCGCGCCGCCACCGCGGGCGACAGCCTCATCCACATCCTCACCAACCTCGTCGGCGTGGGGAACATCGAGGTCAACGCGCTCCAAGCCCTGTCGGACGTCGTCGTCCAGAAGTCCGTTCGCGAGGGCTTCGGGCTCGTCGTCTCGGAGACGCTGTGGAAGGGCACCCCCGTCGTCGGAGGACGCGTGGGCGGCATCCCGCTCCAGATGCCCGACGACACCGGCGGCATCCTCGTGGACACCGTGGAGGAGTGCGCCGAGGCCATGCTCCACCTGCTGCGCCACCCCGAGGAAGCCCAGTTGCTGGGCGCCCGCGGTCACGAACACGTGCGGCAACACTTCCTGATGCCGCGGCTGCTCGTGGACCACCTGCGCCTGCTCAAACATCTGGCCTCCGTGCGCCCGCTGCCGCCGCGCGGCATCGTTCCCGCGTCCTTCTCGGCCGCGAACCTCCAGGGGGTGTGAGATGCCGCGCCAGCGTCGATGGCGACGCACCGGCCCAGCGCTGCTGTGCATGCTGATGGCCAGCCTGCTCGCGGCCGCGTCGGAGGCGCCCGTCGCCAGTCCCCGGCCTGTCGTGGCCCGCTGCGAGCTGGTCGGCGTGGTGGACCTGGGCGCCAGCAGCTACCTGTCCGACTGCGTGGCGCGCGCCGAAGCAGCGGGGCACGACGCGCTCCTGGTGAGGCTCGACACACCCGGTGGCTCGCTGGAGGCCACGCGCGCCATCGTCCGCACCTTCCTCGCGTCCCCCCTGCCCGTGCTCGTCTGGGTTGGACCATCGGGCGCTCACGCCGGCAGCGCGGGCGTCTTCATCACCCTGGCCTCCAACGTCGCGGCCATGGCGCCGGGGACCAACATCGGTGCCGCGCACCCCGTGGTGGGCATCAGCGGACAGGACCCGGAAGCGGCGGGCGGAGCGCAACTGGCGCGAAAGGTGGAGAACGACGCCGTCGCCTTCGCGGAGAGCATCGCCCAGCAGCGCGGACGCAACGTGGAGTGGGCCGCCTCCGCCGTGCGCGACAGCGTCAGCGTCTCCGCCGGACAGGCCCGCACCTTGCGCGTGGTGGAGTACGAAGCGCCCACAGAGGCCGACTTCCTGGCGCAAGCGGATGGACGGCGGGTCACCGTGGCGGGCGGCGAGTCCGTGCGTCTGTCCACGCGCGATGCACACCTCGTCGAGTTGGCGCCGAGCCTGTCGCAGCGCGTGCTCCACGCGCTCGCCAATCCCGGCATCGTCTACCTGCTGTTCCTCCTGGCCGCGCTGGGGCTGGTGGTGGAGCTGTCCCATCCGGGTGGCATCGTTCCTGGCCTCATCGGTGGCGTGGCGCTCGTGCTCGCGCTGGTGGCCTCCTCCGCGCTGCCGGTCCGCGTGGGCGCCGTGGTGCTGATGATGCTGGGCGCCGCCCTCATCATCGCGGAGCTGTTCGTCACCAGCGGCCTCCTGGGCGCCGCCGGGGTGGTGCTGCTCGGGCTGGGCGGACTGTTCCTCGTGGACCGCCTCGACCCGGCGTGGTTCGTGGACCGCTCCTTCCAGGTGTCGTGGACGTGGCTGGTGCCCACCACCGTGGCGCTCGCGGGCGCGGCGGCCTACATCGCCTATCGAAGCGCGCAGACGCGGCGGCTCCCCCAGCGGGGCGGCGACCTGGGGCTCGTGGGTGAACACGGCACCGCGCTGGCGCAGGTCACACCTCAGAACGGCGAGGTGTTCGTCCATGGAGAGCGCTGGCGCGCGACCTCCTCCACGCCCATCCGCTCCGGCGCGCACGTGGTGGTGCGCGGCATGGAAGGACTCACCCTCTTCGTCGACGAGGTACCGACATGATGCAACTGACCGGGCTGCTCGGACTGCTCATCCCCCTCGCCATCCTCTTCATGCTGTTCCTGTCCGGCGTGCGCGTCGTCAACGAGTACCAGAACGGCGTGGTGTTCCGGCTCGGGCGCTTCGTGGGCCTCAAACGCGCGGGCTTCCGCTGGCTCATCCCCTTCGTGGAGCGCATGGTCATCATCGACCTGCGCACCGTGGCGCGGGACGTGCCCCCGCAGGACGTCATCACGCGGGACAACGTGAGCGTGAAGGTCAACGCCGTCGTCTACTTCCGCGTCATCCACGCGGACAAGGCCGTGCTCCAGGTGGAGGACTACCTCTATGCCACCAGCCAGCTCGCCCAGACGACGCTGCGCTCCATCCTGGGCCAGGTGGACCTGGACCAGCTCCTCTCCGAGCGCGACCGCATCAACCACGAGATTCAACAGGTGCTCGACGCACGCACCGACCCGTGGGGCGTCAAGGTGTCCAACGTGGAGGTGAAGCACATCGACCTGCCCTCGGAGATGCAGCGGGCCATCGCGCGGCAGGCCGAAGCCGAGCGCGAGCGCCGCGCGAAAATCATCGCCGCCGAGGGTGAACACCAGGCCGCCGAGAAGCTCTCCATGGCCGCCAAGGTCCTCAGCCGCTACCCGGCCACCCTCCAGCTGCGCTACCTCCAGACGCTGGTGGAGATCACCACCGGCGGAAACCACACCATCCTGCCCATCCCGCTCGACCTGCTGCGCACGCTCGGGGGCGTGAAGGCCCGCCTGGAGCAGGCCGATGACGAACACGCGAATCACTACGGCGACGCGGAGGACGAGGAAGGCCCTCCGGCGGGTGGGCTGTCCTGACAGCGGCTAGGAGACGGGCGGCGGGAGCGATTCGTCGAAGAGCTCCTGCCGCTCCAGCTTGATGGCCCGCCGGCTCAGCCGCAGCGAGGCCAGCACCAGCAGCGCCGTCGCGCCGAGCAGCACCACGCCCACGGAGAAGGACACCACCGGCAGGGCCTCGGGGAGCTGCGTCTGCCGCTTCGTCAGGTACAGCAGCGACGTCACCACGAAGGCCAGCAGCGCCGTGTAGGTGAAGCCGATGGCCCGGGCGAGGATGGCGTGCCGGCGGTCCAGGATGGCCACCTCCTGACGGAGCAGGCCGCGCCGGACGTGCCCCTCCGGGAGCAGGCGCCACTCCCGCGTCATCTCCCGGATGCGCGACGTCATGCGCGCAATCTGGTTGTCCAACCCCGTCGCCACGATGCCACACGCCGACACCATCACCGCCGGCGTCACCGCCGTGCCGATGAGCCGGATGGAAGAGAGGTCCACGATTTCCGTGCCGCCAGTCATGTCCCCTTAAGTTCCATCCCACCTCGGATGACGCAACCGCTCCGCCGCGCCGCTCCCAGGGCGGCCCCTCGGCGCCTCGCCGGGTCGTGACAGTGGGGAGAGGACAGGTGGCGAGACTCGGCACCGGAACTGTCGAGATGTGCGTCACACTGCGCCAACACGCTCCGGACAGCCCCGGTGCCAAATCACCACTGTCGACTTGACAGTGTCAATGGCGAGTCCTACTGTCTGTCTCGTGAGCACGCCGAAGACACAGACCGAATGGAAGCTGGCGGAGCTGGCCGAGGCGGTGGGCGTCTCGTCGCGCACGGTGCGCTACTACGTCCAACGCGGGCTGCTTCCCGCGCCGCCCTTCCGGGGCCCGGACACCGTGTACGGGGAGGAGCACCTCGTCCGGCTCAAGGCCATCCGCGTCCTGCAGGCGCGGTTTCTTCCCCTGGACGCCATCCAGGTGGAGCTGCAGCGACTGAGCCTCGATGAGCTGCGACAGCTCGCCGACTCGGACGCCACACCCACGCCCCCCGTGTACGCACAGCCGGCGGCGGCGCCTCCCTCGGTGGCGCCCAAACCCACGGCTCGCAGACCGGACGCGGGGCTGAATCGTTACGAGCGCTGGGCGCTGCTCCCAGGGCTGGAGTTGCACGTCTCGGAAGCAGCGGACACGAAGACCCGGGCGCTCGCGGAACGTGTTCGCGCCCTCATCGCTGAGTTTCAGGAAAAGGAATAGCCATGACCCACGAGCACGTAGGGCTGTACACGAAGCACGGCGCGCAGGTTCCTCTCCAGGGTGTCGAGGTCACGGGTGAGCTGCTCGGCGGGCATGCGCGCGTTCGCGTGCGGCAGCGCTACCGCAACGACGAGAAGCGCCCGGTGGAGGCCGTCTACGTCTTCCCGCTGCCCTCGGATGGCACCCTCTCCGCCTTCTCCATGACGTGCGCCGGCCGCCGCGTCGAAGGGGTCGTGAAGGAGCGCGAGGAGGCCTTCCGCACCTACGACAACGCCATCACCGACGGCCATGGCGCGGCGCTGCTGGACGAGGAGCGCCGCAACGTCTTCACCGCGCAGGTGGGCAACCTGCTGCCCGGCGAGGAGACGGTGGTGGAGGTGGAGTTCCTCCAGGCCGTCACCGCCGAGGAGGGCAGCGTCCGCTGGATGCTCCCCACGCTGGTGGCGCCCCGCTACATCCCCGGCAAGCCCACCGGCGACCGCACCGCGCACGGCCGTGAAGAGCCCACGTCCCAGGTGCCGGACGCGGACCGCATCACCCCGCCCGTGGGCCAGGTGAGCTACGGCCTGCGCATGGACCTGCTCGTGGACCTGGGCCGCGAGGTCACGGTGGAGAGCCCGTCCCACGCCGTCACCGTCACCCGGGAGGAGGGCTCGCGCGTGCGCGTCGGCTTCTCGCGGGGCGAGGTCTCCCTGGACCGGGACCTGGTGCTCAACCTGCGCAGCCCCGACAGCAGCGCGGTGTTCACCCCGCTCGTCACCCACCGCAAGGGCGGAGACGGCCCGGGCACCTTCGCGCTCACGGTGGTGCCGGACCTGCTGGGCATGGCCTCCGCGCCGCCGAAGCAGGAGGTCGTGTTCGCCGTGGATGTCTCCGGCTCCATGGACGGGGAGAGCCTGCCCCAGGCCCAGGCCGCGCTCCGGCTGTGCCTGCGCCACCTGCGCGAAGGCGACCGGTTCAACATCATCGCGTTCGAGAGCGGCTTCACCACGTTCCAGCCCCAGCCCGTCCCCTTCTCCCAGCGCACGCTGGAGCAGGCGGACCAGTGGGTGGCGGCGCTGCGTCCCCTGGGCGGCACGGAGCTGCTCGCCCCCATGAAGGCCGCAGTGCAGGCCGTCCCCGACGGCGTGGTGGTGCTGCTCACGGACGGCCAGGTGGGCAACGAGAGCGAAATCCTGCAGGCCGTGCTCGCGGACCGGAAGTCGGCGCGCGTGTACTCGTTTGGAATCGGCACCAACGTCAGTGACGTGCTGCTTCGGGACATGGCGAAGCAGACGGGCGGCGCGGTGGAGTTCATCCACCCGGGCGAGCGCATCGACGACAAGGTGGTGGCGCAGTTCTCCCGCGCGCTCGCGCCCCGCGTCTCCGAGCTGGAGGTCCGCTTCGACGGCGTGGAGTGCTCGGAGCTGGCCCCCGCCGAGCTGCCGCCCCTCATCGATGGTGTGCCCTGGACGCTGCTGGGCCGCTACGCCGCGCCAGGGGCGGGCACGGTGACGCTGCGCGGGCGCTCGGGGCGGGAGCCGTTCGCGCTCACCGTTCGCGTGGACCTGCCCGCCGTGTCGGACCGGCCCGCGGTGGAGAAGTTGTGGGCCGCCGAGCGCATCCGGAGCTGGGAGGCCGCGCAGCTCACCGGACGCCGCGCGGAGTCCATGAAGCAGCGCATCATCGACCTCGCCGTCGCGCACCAGATTGTCACCCGGTACACGTCGTTCGTCGTCGTGGAGGAGCGCACGGGTGAGCGGCGGACGTCGGAGCAGGCCGAGACGCGCGTCGTCCCGGTGAACGCGCCCGCGGGCTGGGCGATGTTCGGGGCGCAGAAGAGCGAGGACATGCGCAACACCTCCGCGGGGGGAAGAGGCCAGGGGATGCCTTATCCGGCCCCGGGTGCGGTGCCCGCGGTCCCCGTCGGTGCGCCGAGTCGGCTGCGGCGCGGCGCCGCGGCTCCCGGTGCCGCCGCTCCGCCCCCTCCTCCTGCTCCCGCGCCCTCGCTGGGGGCCCCGGCGTATCGCAGCGCTCCAGCGCCCAAGGAGTCCGAGGCCGTCGAGCGCAAGCGCGACCGGCTCGAGATGCGGGAGCAGAGCAAGGCCTCCAAGAAGAAGGGCGGATTCCTCTCCGGCATCTTCGGCGGGGCGCCCGCTCCGGAGCCCATGCCGGCCGATGGGTTCGCGGAAGAAGAGCGCCTCATGAGCCCTGATGACGACGCGATGCTCGAGGGGGCGCCGTCCGTCGCCAGCGACAGCCACGCGAGCGCGGAGGACCTGCTCCGGCGGCAGCTCGCCAATGGCCTCTGGGATGGCAGCGGCGCGGGCTCGGAGCCCGTGCGGCAGGCTCGCGCCACCGCGCTGGCCCTGCTGACGCTGCTGCGCGAGGGCATCACCAGCAACCACCCGCTGCACGGCGCGCAGGTGAAGAAGGCGGTCGAGGCGCTGCTGGCCCTGGCCTCCAACCTCAGCGGCGACGCGGAGGTGGCGGAGCTGGCGCTGGGCGTGGCCTGGCTGGCCTCGGCGGGCCCGCGCACCCGGGGCCGCATCGAGCAGGCCGCGAAGCCGCTGACCGGCCTCAGCGGCAGGCTGGGCAATGAAGTCGCCCTGCGCGAGCACGTGGACACACTGGCCGCGCGCTGACGCGAGGTCCGGCGGGGCCTGCGCACACGCCATCAGGTGCGCGGGCCCCTCGAGTTCGAGGTCACGTTTGCCGGGGGCCGACGCGAGGTCCGTTGGGTCTGCGCGCTTGATTCGGTGTGCGCTGGACCCTCGCGAGCACATGGCCACGTTGGCCGCGCCGAGGACGGGTCTGATGACGACAGCGCCTGTGTTCGCGCTGCCCCTGCTTGAAGCGTGGAGCGCGGCCTGGAGGATGCACGTGTCACGGTGCGGGCAACACCGCGTGACACGATGACACGCCGCCGAGGCGCGCCGAGGCAGCCCGCACCCGCACTTGGGCGTGGGACTGTCCTGGAGAGGCTCGCTGCGCCGTGGCGCTCCGTCTCTGGTGTGCCCCTTGCAGCGACGTACGGCGAGAACGCTACGGCTGGCTTCACCAGAAGCGCCGTTGGAGCCTGAACCGGGGGGATGCCAGTGATTGCAACGGAGCTTTCACGCGCCATCGCATGGGGTGCCTCGACGCTGACCATGACGAGGCCGCGATGGTGAGTCTGTGGGACATGCTGTGCATGATGACCGTGGCCACCTCGCTCGGAGGGGCCACCTCGAGCGCCCAGCTCGCGGGGGGCGGCATCATCAGGTACGGGATTGGCGTACTCCTGGGCGTGGGGCTGGGGCTCTTGTCCATGGCCGCCATGCGGAGGGCAGGTCACCTTGTCTTTCGCTCCCTGCCTCCCGGCGATGCCACGGAGAAGTCTCCGGTCCGGCTGACCCTGATCTACGTGGCGGCGGGGGTGTGGCTCATGGGCCCCAGTCCGGCGCTCAGCCTGTGGCTCACGGGCTACGTCCTCCGGACCGCCTTTCCTTGAGCCCCTAGGTCTATGTGCGCGGCAACGCTGACGCACCGCGCGACGGGCCCCGGCAGGGCCGCGCCATCCAACGGTCACATGTCGCCGCCGCGCTTCGCGTACAGTGCGGTGCGCCATGACGCTCGCCACGCTCCTGCTGCTCGCCACGGTATCGGCCCAGTCGATGGAGGCTCCGCCGCCCTCCGAGACCGTCACCGCGCCACCGCTGATGTCCTCGGCCGACGCGTGCGCGCCCGACGTCGAAGCCGAGTACCAGGCGGGCTTCGACGCGCTCGTGAGCGGCAATGACACGAAGGCGATGAGGCTGTTCGAGCAGGTCCTCGCCCGTTGCCCGCAGCACCCCTATGCTGGCGAGTTCGTCCGGCTCACCCAGGCCCGGCTCCAGCCCGGTGGGCGATTGGCCACCGCGGCCGCGAGCACCGTGGGCAAGGAGCCGCGCTCCAACGCCGCGCGTGCCTCGCTGGTCGTGGTGCAGACGCTGCACGGCGCCGCGCAGGGTGTCCTCCTGTGCGCCATTGGTGACTGCAGCGGTCAGGGCTACGCCGCCGTGTCACTGCTGGGCGCGGGCGCGGGCGCCGCGAGCTCCCTGCTGCTCACACGCGGAGGCATCACGGACGGGCAGGCCGCTGTCATCAACTCCGGCACCGTGTGGGGCTTCTGGTTCGGGGTCGCGTCGCTGCTCGCGCTCGACCTGAATGACAACGATGCCCTGGGCGCGGCCGTCCTCGGAGGCGCGGGCTTCACCGGCGTGGGCGTCCTGCTGGCGCACTTCGTGAGCCCCACATCGGGGCAGGTGTCACTCGCCAACTCCGGTGGACTCTGGGCCGGCGTGGTGACAGCGCTGTTTCTGGGGACCGCGGACAGCACCGACACGCGAGCCTTCTTCGGCGCCGAGCTGGGCGCCACCGCCGCCGGCATCCTCTCCATGGCCATCCTGTCGAAGTACGTGGAGGTGTCCCGGGGCCGCATGCTCATCATCGACGCGGGCGGTATCCTCGGCGGGCTGGTGGGCGCGAGCGCCGTCTACCTCACCGCGGGCAATGACGCGGGAGACGCCATCCTCATTGGCAGCGGCATCGGCGTGCTCGGCGGGCTGGCGCTCACCACGTACCTCACGCGCAACTTCGATGCACCGGATGCGCCGCAGGTGACGCTGGCGCCGCTCACCACGCCGCAGGGTGGCAAGGGCTTGTCACTGGCGGGACGGTTCTGACCGGCTCAGCGCCGGCGCAAGCCATAGAGGGACATCACGACCTTCTCGAACGTGCGCGAGGGCAGCACCGCCTTCGCCACCATCCCCGCCCGCTGCGCCAGAGTCGCCACCGGGTAGCGCACGCGTGGCGCTTCACGCTCCATCACCGCCAGCACCTTCTTCGCCACGTCCTCGGCGACCAGGCCTTCCCGCTCGCCGGACTCGATGGCCTCGAGCGCCGCTTCGAAGCGCGCCTGGTACGCGGAGCCCGCGCCCGCCTTCGCGACGCGGACGCGGTTCTCGGTGATGCGCGTCTTCACGTCGCCGGGCTGCACCAGCGCGGCCTCGATGCCGAACCCGGCGACCTCCTGGCGGAGCGCCTCGGTGAAGCCCTCCAGGGCGAACTTGCTGGCGCTGTAGAGAGACTGGAAGGGCAACCCCACCTGCCCTCCCAGGGAGCTGACCTGGATGATGCGCCCGAAGCCCTGCTTCCGCATCGTCGGCAACACGGCCTTGCACACGCGAAGGGCGCCCAGGAAGTTGGCGTCGAGCTGCGCACGGGCCTCCTCGATGGAGGTGTCCTCGGCGGCCCCCGCGAGCGCGTACCCCGCGTTGTTCACCACCGTGTCGAGGTAGCCGCGCTCCCGCGCCAGCACCGTCTCCACGGCCCGCTGCACGGAGTCCTCCTGGGTGACGTCCATCACCAGCATCGGGTAGCCCGGCGGCGCGTCCTTCACGGGCCGGCGGCTCGTGCCGTAGACGGCGTACCCACGGGTGCTCAGCAGCTCCGCACACGCCTTGCCGATGCCCGATGAAGCACCGGTGATGAGAACCACTCGCTTCCGCCTCGCCGTCATCTCTACTCCGTGCGCCAGCCTTCCTGGCGCACAAACCATGACGGCGCGGGGCACGACAAGAGGCTCACGGCGACGCGGCGCTTCCCGGCGTGGCCGTGCCCTCGACGGTGAGCTGGTGACGCTGCACCTCTCTCACCATGAAGAAGGCCGCGGCGGACAACACGCCGAGGTCATCCAGCCACCCGAGCACCGGGATGACGTCCGGAATCGCGTCCACGGGCGACAGGAAGTAGACCACCGCGAGTACGCCGGCGAGCTTCCGCCAGAGCGCCACGTGCGGGTCGCGCACGTACCGGAAAAAACGGCTCCCCATTCCACGAAGGCCTGCGATGTTCATACCTACCTCTACGCATGAGGGGCCTCGGTGATTGCGGCCCCAGCCCACACCCAGCGTATGCCGTCCGGTTGCCTGGAAGACAGGCAGGCTCAGTCCGGAGTGTCCTCCAACACCATCGCCCGGCCCACCACCTCCAGCCGCGCCCGGTCGCCTGCTCGCAGCGGAGACTCAGGCGCTCCTCGCACCGTGAGCTCCAGGCCGTTGCAGGCAATCGTGTACTCGGCGGAAGGACCTTGGAACTCGCGCGCCAGCACCTCCGCGCGCAGGGCACCGCCTATCGCGACGCTGTCCGTGTCCGGAACCAGCCTCAGCGCCTCTGGCCGCAGCGACAGCAGCACGTTGCCCTTCGCGGGCGCGCCCACCACCGGGAGGATGCCGAGCAGCGTCCGGGCGCCGTTCCCAAAGCCCACGCCGGGCAGCAGGTTGGTGCCGCCCAGGAAGTACGCCACGAAGGCCGTGCGCGGCGTGGCGTAGACGGCCTCCGGCGTGCCCACCTGCTCCACCTTGCCCGCCCGCATCACCGCCAGCCGGTCCGCGAAGGCCATGGCCTCCTGCTGGTCATGCGTGACGAGAATCACCGTGGCGCCCAGCGACTTGAGCACCCGCCGCACCTCCATCCGCGTGGAGGCGCGCAGCGCGCTGTCCAAGCTGGAGAAGGGCTCGTCCAGCAGCAGCACCCGAGGCCCCGGCGCCAATGCCCGGGCCAGCGCCACACGCTGCTGCTGCCCGCCCGAGAGCGCGTGCGGCAGGCGCGCTTCGAAGCCCTCCAGGCCGAAGAGCTTCAACATCTGGCTCGCGCGCGCCCGGGCGTCCTGGCGCGACAGCGCGGTGAGGCCAAAGGCCACGTTCTCCAGCACGGACAGGTGCGGGAAGAGGGCGTAGTCCTGGAACACCATGCCCACGCTGCGCTGCTCGGGCGGCACGAAGGCGCCCGGGCCCGCCAGGGTGCGGCCCTCCAGGGTGAGCGTGCCCCCATTGGGGCGCTCGAAGCCCGCCACCAGCCGCAGCGTCGTCGTCTTGCCGCACCCCGACGGCCCGAGCAGCGCCAGCACCTCGCCGGGCTCCACCGCCAGGGACAGGCCGTCCACCGCGGCGGTACCGCTGGAGGCATAACGAAGGGTGACGGCGTCGAGCGAGAGCTGAGACATGGCGGCCGGCGCACCCTACCGCGTTCCCGCGCGGCAGGGCGCTTTGCCTTACCCCGGAGACGAGCGGCCCTCTTGCGACACGAGCAGCCCCACCCCCAGCGTGGAGACGGCCATCAGCAGCAACGCCGGCCCAGCGGCCTCGGCGAAGCGGCCCTCCGCGGTGGCGCCCCAGACGCGCGTGGCGAGCGTCTCGAAGCCGATGGGCGCCAGGAGCAGCGTCGCGGGCAGCTCCTTCATCGCGGTGAGGAAGACGAGCGCCGCGCCCGCCAGGAGCCCGGGCCGCAGCAGCGGCGCCGTCACGCGGCGGAGCACGCCGGAGGGCGGGTGCCCCAACGAGGCCGCGGCCTCCGGCAGGTGCGGGTTGAGCTGGAGCAGCGACGCGCGCACCACCCCCACCGCCTGCGGGAGGAAGCGCACCACGTACGCGAGCACCAACATCACCAACGTGCCGTACAGGAACGGCACCGCCTGCACGCCCAGGAAGACGAGCGACAGCGCCAGCACGATGGGCGGCAGCGCGTAGCCCGCGTAGGACACGCGCTCCAGCGCCACCGTGAGACGGCTCGGGTAGCGCACCGCGAGGAAGGCCAGGGGCAGCGCGCTCACCACCGCCGCCACCGCGCCCATCAGGGAGGCGCTCACCGAGTTCCAGGCGGGCACCAGCATCGGCCCCGACTCCACGGACAGACCCTGCACGCCCCAATATACGAGCACGCCCACGGGCAGCCCGACGCCCACCGCCACCACCGCGCCGCACAGCAACAGCGCCGGCGCGCGCCAGCCGCCCAAGGACACGGGCGCGACGGCCCGCGCGGCGCCCTTCGCGCTGCGGTGGTAGCCCGCGCGGCCCCGCAGCCATAGCTCCAGGGCCAGCACGCCCACCGTCACGGACACGAGCGCCAGCCCGAGCAGCGCCGCGTAGCTGCGGTCATACGCGCCTTCGTATTGCACGTAGATGGCGCGCGAGAAGGCGTCGTACTGGAGCAGCGCCACCGCGCCGAAATCCGAGAGCACATAGAGGCCCACCAGCAGCGCGCCGGACGCGAAGGCCGGGCGAAGCAAGGGCACGGTGATGCGGGAGAAGGCCCGCGCGGGCGTGAGCCCCAGGCTGCGGGCGCCCTCCAGCCATGCCGGGTCCTGGGACAACAGCCCGGCGCGCAGCGCGAGGAAGAAATACGGATACGTCGACACGGTGAGCGCCAGCAGCGCCCCGGGGAAGCCGTACACGGGGGGCACGGGGAGCCCCCAGCGCGTCAGGGGCTCCTCCAGCGCGCCGCCCACGCCGAACGCCGCCAGCAGCACGTAGCCGCTGACGAAGGTCGGCACGGCCAAGGGCACGCACAACAGCACCGTCCAGAGCCGGCGCCCCGGCAGGTCCGTGCGCGTGGTCAGCCACGCCAGCGGCAAGGCCAGCAACGCCGCGCAGGCCGTCACCGCCGCCGCGAGCCCCAACGTGCGGCCGAGCAGGCCCCACGTCCGGTCTCGCAGCAGCAGCCCCCAGGCGTCCGCGTCCGCTTCCACGGCGCGCACGCCCAGGTACACCGCGGGCACCAACGCCAGCGCGGCCACGGCCACGCCGGCCACCCACAAACCGACCGGGGCACGACGGCGCATCAGAGGACGCCGGTGTCCTGGAGCAGCTTCACGGTGCCGCGCAGGTCGTCGAGCTTCGACAGGTCCAGGTCCGGCGAGCCCACCTTGTCGAGCGCGGGCAGGCCCTCCGCCATCTTCACGCCGGAGACGAGCGGGAACTCGTAGGTCTCCTGCGCGAAGTACGCCTGCGCCTCGGTGTCCAGCAGGTACGCGGCCAGCTTCTTCGCCGCGTCCGCGTGCTTCGTCCCCTTGAGGATGGCCACGCCCGCCACGTTCACCAGCGCGCCCGGGTCGCCGGCGGCGACGAAGTGGTTGGCCACGGGCAGGTCGGCTTTGTTCTTCTTCGCGGAGTACAGGTAGTAGTGATTCACGAAGCCCGCGTCGATTTCACCGCGGCCCAGCGCCTCGATGACCGCCGAGTTGTTCTTGTAGACGCGCGGCGCGTTGGCCTGAATGCCCGTGAGCCACTGGGTCGCGGCCTCGTCGCCCTTGAGCAGCCGCAGCGCGGTGACGAAGGACTGGAACGACGCGTTGGTGGGCGCCCAGCCCAGGCGGCCCTTCCACTTCGGGTCCGTGAAACCCAGGATGCTCTTGGGCAGCGCGTTCGCCTTCACCTTCTTCGTGTTGTAGGCCACGACGCGCGCCCGGCCGCTGGTGCCCACCCACACGCCCTGCGGAGAACGGAAGCGCGCGTCCACCTTGTCCAGCGTCTCCTGGGGCAGCGCCTCCAGTTGCCCCGACTTCGCCAGCGCGCCGAGCGCTCCCGCATCCTGCGCGAAGAACACGTCGGCGGGCGTCTTCGCGCCCTCCTCCATCAGCGTGGCGGCGAGCTGCGGCGTCTCGCCGTAGCGCACCTTCACCTCGATGCCCGTCTTCTCGGTGAACTTCTTGAGCAGCGGCCCGACGAGCTTCTCGTTGCGGCCGGAGTAGATGGTGAGCGTCTCCGCCGCGAGCGCGGGGGAGGACAGGGCCAGGGCCAGGGAGAATAGAAGGAGACGAACCATGGGCGGCACCCTAACGGAGGGAATGCCCGGCTTCCACCGGATGTACGGTGTCGCCTTTCGGAGCACGGCGCAGGTGACACCAGCGCGTCGCCGCGCGCCGGAGTAGCCTCTGGGGACGCTTCCTCCCGACACCGTGGAGACATCATGCCTCGCCCGTTCATCATCGCCTGCGCCGCCGCCCTGCTCACCGCTCCCGCCGCGTTCGCGCAACAAGCGCCCGTGGCGCCGCAGGCTTCGTCCGCCCCCGCGCAGAAGAAGTTGGCGCCCAACCCGATGAACGAGGCCATGCGGCGGACCCGGAGCGAGCTCCAGACCGCGCCCGCGCCTCGGCCGGAGGACGTGGGCTCCGTCGACGCCATCATCGCCGCGCTCTACAACGTCATCAGCGGACCGGCGGGACAGCCGCGCGACTGGCAACGGTTCCAGTCGCTCTTCTACCCGGGGGCCCAGATGATTCCGATGCGCAAGCCGAAGGCGGGGCCCTCGCCCGTGGCCACGCCGTTCTCGCCCGAGGCGTACGTCAGCTCCGCCACGGTGGCGTTCGGCAAGCGCGGCTTCTACGAGAAGGAGCTGCACCGCCAGACGGCCGGCTATGGCCACCTGGTCCACGTGATGAGCGCGTATGAAACGCGCGAGAGCCCGAACGGGCCGGCGCTGGTCCAGGGGGTCAACAGCATCCAGCTCGTCTTCGACGGCCAGCGCTGGTGGATCCTCAACATCGCCTGGACGGACGACAAGGCCACGGAGACGCCGGTGCCAAAGGACTTCACGCGGAAGTAGAAGGCGCGCCATGCGGCCCGCGCCTGTTCGAGACATCCTGGTCGTCGGCAATTACTGCCATGACCTGCTCAGGCATGGCCCCGGGCAGCAGACGCATGCGCTCGGCGGGTCGGCGGCGTACATCTCCGCCGTGCTGGATGCGCTGCGCTGCGATTACGCGGTGGCCGCCGTGGCGGGCGAGGACTTCCGCTACACGGACCAGGTCCGGCATCCGCCGCGCGTCGTGCCGGGCACGCGCACCACGCAGTTCATCGCGGACCTCTCGGGCGAGGCACGAACGCTTCATGTCAGCGCGAAGTCAGCGCCCATCCGCCCCGAGGACATCACGGTGGACGCGCGCGTGGCGCTGGCGTGCGGGGTGGCCGGTGAGGTGTTGCCGGAGACGCTGCTTCGCGTCTCGGAGCGCGCCCGGCAGGTGCTGGCGGACGCGCAAGGGCTGCTGCGGACGCTGGACGCCGGCGGGCGCGTTCTCAACGTGCGCCTGGCGGACACGCCGTTCGACGCGATGCTGGAGCGGCTCCGCGTGCTGAAGGCCAGCGAAGAGGAAGCCGAGGCGCTGGACATCGAGCGGGTGCGCCGGCGCACGTGCCTGGTGGTGACGCGCGGCGCGCGGGGATGCACGGTGTACACGGCGGATGCGCGTCTGGACGTGCCGGGTGTTCCCGTGGAGGCGGTGGACACCACGGGCGCGGGAGACTGTTTCCTCGCGGGGTTCGCGTTGGGGTTGTTGCGGGAGCTGCCGCTCGCGCGGTGTGCCGAGATTGCGAATGGGTTTGGCGCGCAGGCCGTGACACAGGTCGGTGTGCCCAAGCTGGATGTCAGCCGGATTCCGGTGGACCTGCGCTAAGCAGCGGCGGATGGAAAGCAATCATTCCTCCCTGTTCCTGATGTCTGCATTCGCATGCCTCGCATCAGGCTGCACCAGTGGCGCACACTCGAATGGAAGCAGAAGTGCCCCCTATGCACTGACTTCCTGTTCCGACACGGTGTCCTGCTGCCTTCAGCGCTTTCCTGGCACGCCCGAGGCCTGTGGCCTCTCCGCTGCCGAGGCCGCTGTGTTCATGGCCGGCGCCAAAGCCGCCGCCGACACGGCTCCCGTCGCATGGGATGACTCACACAACGCGGCCCTCCCGGAGTGGAAGCGGGCATGCATTCGTGCCTATGGCGACTGCAAGCAAGAGGGATGGAAGGGGCACTGCTACGCCTGCTTCCAGCTCTGCGAGGGTCAACACGAATGGCCCGGCGACAAGTGCTATCCCGTGGGAAAGTAGCGCATGGCTGACGAACTCGATTGGGACCCGATTCGCGCGCTGGCCCGCCAGGTGCTTCGGGATGGGGCCCCGTGGATACTCACCGCCGACGTGCGGGAACTCCTGACGAGAACGGCGCGTGAAGTGGGCATCAGCCATGCCGATGCGGCCTCTGCTCTCGCATCGGACACGAGCGCCCTGGAGCTCCTCCGAGAGTGTTCTCGCCGTATCAGCGAAGGGTCCAGCCGCATGGTGGACTCGCTTCACCGGATGTACCAACACAAGCGCGCGGGTGACTTCGACAGCGCTCGCCAGGAAATGCGCGACGTGCTGGCCGTCGAGGTCGTGCCCCACTACCGCGCCGTGGCACAAGGTCAGCTCAATCTGCTGGATGATGAGCCCTGAACGACAACGGGGACGCGACTTCCGCCGCATCCCCGTCAAGCTTCAGCGCCCGTGAGGCCTTGAGGCATGGCCCCACGGGACTTCAAACGTCTCAGCCCTGCGGCGGCTCCTCGCCACCACCCGTGGAGCCGCTGTCGTCGGCCGCGGGAGCCGGCTCGGCGGCAGGCTCCGCCGGAGCCGCGGCCTCCACCGGGGCAGCCGCTTCACCCGAGGCCTCCGCCGGGGCTCCACCCTCCGCCTGCGCGGGCGCCGCGCCCTCGAGCGGCGCCACCGTCTCGCCGTTCTCCTCGGACTCGTCGCTCTCCGGGAGCTTGGAGATGGCCATGACCTTCTCCTGCTCGTTCTCCAGCGCGATCAGCCGCACGCCCTGCGTGTTGCGGCCGATGACGGAGATCTCCTTCACGCGCATGCGGATGAGCATGCCGCCGTTGGTGACCAGCATCACCTCGTCCGACTCCTTCACCTGGAGCAGACCCACCACCTTGCCGTTCCGCTCGGTGGTCTTGATGTCGATGATGCCCTTGCCGCCGCGGCCCTGCTGCCGGTACTCGGTTTCCTGGGTCCGCTTGCCGTAGCCGTTCTCCGTCACCGTGAGGATGGCCGCGTCCGTCTCCACCACGTCGGCGCCCACCACCTCGTCGCCGTCCTCCAGCGTGATGCCCTTCACGCCGTAGGCCTGGCGGCCCATGGAGCGGACCTCCGTCTCCGGGAAGCGGATGCTCATGCCCGACGCCGTCGACAGCAGGATGTCCTTGCTGCCGTCGGTGATCATCACCGCCACCAGCTCGTCACCCTCGTCGATGCCCAGCGCGATGATGCCGCTGGAGCGGACGTTCTCGAACGCGCTCAGGTCCGTGCGCTTCACCACGCCCCGCTTCGTCACGAAGAAGACGTAGCGGTTCTCCGGGAAGTCCCGCGTCACCAGCACCTGCGCCAGCCGCTCGCCTTCACCGAACTGCACCAGGTTCACCATGGCCTTGCCGCGCGACGTGCGGCTGGCCTGCGGAATCTGGTGCACCTTCAACGAGTACAGCTTGCCCTTCGTGGTGATGGGCATCAGGTATGCGTGCGTGCTGGCCACGAACAGCTTGCTGACGAAATCGTCTTCCTTCGTCGCCGCGCCCGTCTTCCCACGACCGCCGCGCTTCTGCGCCCGGTACTCGGTCAGCGGCGAGCGCTTGATGTAGCCCGTGTGCGACAGCGTGACCACCATCGTCTCTTCGGCGATGAGGTCCTCGCTGGTCATCTCATCCACGGCGCCCGTGATCTCCGTGCGGCGCTTGTCGCCGTAGCGGTCGCGAATCTCCACCAGCTCCGTCTTGATGACGTTGAGCAGGCTGCGCTCGTTGGCCAGGATGTCCTGCAGCCGCGCGATGTCGCGCACCAGGCCAATCAGCTCGCGGAACAGCTCCTCGCGCTGCAGGCCGGTGAGCCGCTGCAGGCGCATCTCCAGGATGTTCTGCGCCTGGCCCTCGCTGAAGCCCGCGCCCTCGTACTTGTGCGCCAGGCCCGCGTAGCTGGGCTCCTCGTTGCGCGCGCGCGAGACGAGCAGCTCCATCTGCGCCTTCGCCTTGGCGTAGTCGATGCGCTGGAGGTTCGCGAAGCGCTCGTGCTCGTACAGCGCGGGCGACAGGATGTTCATCAGGCCCCAGCGCGCCTCGTCCGGGTCCTTGGACGCGCGGATGAGGCTGACCACCAGGTCGATGAGGTCCTGCGCGACGAGCAGACCTTCGACGATGTGCATGCGCGCCAGCGCCTTGCGCAGCTCGTAGCGCGTGCGGCGCGTCACCACGTCACGGCGGTGCGCGATGAACCGGTCCAGCATCTCCTTCAGGTTGAGCGTGCGCGGCTGGCCGCCGTCGATGGCCAGCATCACCGCGCCGAAGGTCGTCTCCAGCGACGTCATCGTGTACAGGTTGTTGAGCACCACCTGCGAAATCGCATCGCGCTTGAGCTCGATGACGATGCGCATGCCCTGGCGGTCGCTCTCGTCGCGGATGTCGCTGATGCCTTCCAGCTTCTTCTCGCGCACCAGCTCGGCGATCTTCTCGATGAGCCGCGCCTTGTTCACCTGGTACGGAATCTCCGTGAAGATGATGGCCTCGCGGTCACCCTTCTTGGAGGTCTCGATGTCCGAGCGCGCCCGGATGGTGACCTGGCCACGCCCCGTCTCGTAGGCGCGGACGATGCCCTCGCGCCCGGTGATGATGGCGCCGGTGGGGAAGTCCGGACCGGTGATGAACTCCATCAGGTCCCGGACGGTGCACGTCGGGTTGTCGATGAGGTGCAGCGTGCCGGTGATGACCTCGGTCATGTTGTGCGGCGGGATGTTGGTGGTCATGCCCACCGCGATGCCGCTGCTGCCGTTGACCAGGAGGTTGGGGAACTTCGACGGGAGGACGAGCGGCTCCTCCAGCGAGTCGTCGTAGTTGGGACCGAAGTCCACCGTCTCCTTGTCGATGTCCGCCAGCAGGTCCTCCGCCAGCCGCTCCATGCGCACTTCCGTGTAACGCATGGCCGCCGGCGAGTCGCCGTCCACCGAGCCGAAGTTGCCCTGGCCGTCCACCAGCAGGTAGCGGAGGCTCCACTCCTGCGCCAGGCGCACCATGGCGTCGTACACCGACGAGTCACCGTGCGGGTGGTACTTACCGATGACGTCACCCACCACGCGCGCGGACTTCTTGTACGCGCGGTTGTGGAGGTTGCCCAAGTCGTTCATCGCGTACAGCACGCGGCGATGCACGGGCTTGAGGCCGTCTCGCACGTCAGGCAGCGCGCGCCCGACGATGACGGACATGGAGTAGTCGAGATACGAACGGCGCATCTCGTCTTCGATGTTGACGGGAATGAGCTCTCCAGCGCTGTCCGGAGGAGGAGGCGCGGAGGGCGATGCCGGCTTGTCGGTCGTGTCGTCAGCCATGAGCTCTGGAAGTCTGCGGAGGGGCCCGCCAAAGGGGGCCGCCATCCAGTGAGTGAGCGTTCGTAACCCCTGGATTTCCCAGCGTCAACAGAGGAAACAAGGGGGTCGTGCCCTGGACGGCGGGATGCCGGAAAGGGCCTGTATTTTGAACGCTTGGACGGGCCTTTTTCAGCCCTGCGGGCGCAGGGGAGCGGCCAGGCGCTCGGCCTCCGCGCCCACGGGTCCTTCCGGGTCCAGTTCCTTCGCTTTTTCGAACGCCGCCAGGGCCCCGGCGCGGTCGCCCTGGAGCTTCAAGGCCACGCCCACGTTGAGGTGCGCGGAGGGCTGGTCGCGGTCCATGGCGACGGCCTCCCGGAACAGCGCCAGGGCCTGGTCCACGTCTCCCGACAACAGCGCCTCCTTGCCGGCCTGGATGCGCTTCTCCGAGTCGTTGACGAGCTCCACCTGGAACACGCTGCCGCCCACCACGTTGGCGATGAGCACGCGCAGGATGCCGCCCCAGTAGAACGTGAGCCCCTCGGCGGCCACCACCGCGGCCAGCGGCAGGTCCGGCAGCAGTTGCTTGCCCCGGAACTTGAAGCGCACCCGCGTGTAGCGGCCCTTGTTGGCCCAGTGGACCATCTCCCCCTGGAGCTTGCGCAGCCCCTCTTCCATCCGCTTGGGGTCGATTTCGAAGGGCAGGACGCGGCCTGACGGCTCGCCGGACGGGAGCGCCTTGGGGGATTTGCGGCCCGCCTCGGGAGCGTCGGCGAACACGGGCTCGGCTTCCAGGACGGGGGACCGGGAGGTATCCGGCTCGGCATCCGGGGGCACCGCCACGCGTGCCGATGAGGCCCGCTTGGGCGGCGTGGGCCCGGTGGCGGGCTTCGGCGGAGTGACCGGCGTGGGCTTGGTGGCGGGCGCCGGCGGAGTGGCCGGCGTGGGCTTGATGGGCCCGGTGGCCGACCGCGGCGCGGCCGACTTCGAGGCGGCGGCCTTCTTCGGCGCGGCCGACTTGGGAGCCGTGGCCGGCGCCGGCGGCGCAGCCGACTTGGAAGCCGCGGCCTTCTTCGGCGCGACAGCCGACTTCGGAGCGGCGGCCTGCTTCACCTTCGACTTCGACGTCGCGGCGGACGTGCCGCCAGCGGAGGGCTTCTTCGCCTTCGACGGACGCTTCTGGGAGGGGCTCTTGGCCATGACACCACCTTAAACGAGCCACGGCGCCAGCGCTTGCATCGCCCGGCCAGATGGCGGGCTTTGCACGGTTCTTCGCACGCACGCCGCACGACTTCACGCGGCGCGAGTCCCTTCCTGTCCGCGCCTCGGGGAAGATGCGCGTCCCTTTCCGAAAAGGACCTCCCCTCATGAGTCGCGTCCGGCCCGCCCTGCTCTCCGCCCTGCTCCTCGCCGCGCCCGTCGCCAGCGCCGCGCCGGACAGCCCCATCGTCTCGGAGGACGCCTGGCCCCGCATCCGCAAGGCGCGCATCCAGAAGCTGCTCCCCGAGGCCATGGCCCGCGCCAACGTGGACGCCTGGGTCGTCATCTGCCGGGAGAACCACAACGACCCGCTGGCCATCCACGTCGGCTGCGAGAACGCGGGAGGCACCGCCGCCTTCCTGTTCTTCCGGCAGAAGCAGGCGGTCCACGGCGTGGCCCTGTCCCCCGCGGGCGAGGCCACCGCGCTCAAGGACGTGGCCCCGCTCGACGAGGTGGTCCCCTTGGAGCGCGGCGCGGACCTCTACGCGCAGGTGGCCGCCCGGCTGGCCGCGGCGAAGCCCGCGCGCATCGCGGTGAACTCCTCCACGTCCGTGTCGGTGGCGGATGGCCTGTCCGCCACGCAGCGCGCCGCGCTGGAAAAGGCCCTGACGCCCGCGCTGCGCAAGAAGCTGGTGTCGTCCGAGGACCTCGTCTCCGAGTGGCTCTCCGTGAAGCTGCCCGAGGAGGTGGACATCCTGCGCAAGGCCGCCGAGCTGACCTCGCAGATGCAAATCGAGGCGTACCGCGCCGTGGTGCCGGGCAAGACGCGCGACGTGGACGTGGCCCGCTTCCTCCGCCAGCGCATGGCGGAGCTGGGCGTGGGGGACGCGTGGGCGCCGGACCAGAACCCCAACGTCCAGAGCGGCCCCACCCGGGGCCACTCGCACGCCACCGAGCGCGTCATCCAGCCGGGCGACTTCATCCAGACGGACTTCGGCATCCGCGTGGGCGGCATGTGGGTGACGGACATCCAGCGCTTCGCCTACGTGCTGGCCCCGGGCCAGACGCAGCCGCCCCAGGAGGCCCTGGAGAAGTGGGAGAAGGGCAAGAAGGGCAGCCGGATTGCGCTGGCCACGCTGAAACCCGGCGTGCGCGGCTGGGACGTGGACAAGGCCCAGCGCGACTGGATGCGCGAGGCGGGCTCGGAGCCCGTCATGTGGGGAACGGGGCACCCGGTGGGGTATTGGGCGCATGACGTGGGTCCCGCGCTGTCGGGCGCGCAGAAGGGCGCGCCCGCGAAGGGGCAGTCCGCGCGCATCGTGCGGCCCGGGCAGGTCTTCGCCTTCGACGGCTTCTACGCGTGGCCGGACGGCGGCGAGGGCGCGCAGCGCATCGTCTCCGTCGAGGAGATGGCCGTCGTCACCGACACGGGCGCCGAGTACCTCATCCCGCCCCAGGAGGACCTGGTGCTGATCCCGTCTCCGGCCAGTGGCACTCCAGGGCGGGGTCCATCCAACCCCGCCCCCTGAGCTGTGTCGCATGTGACAATCCGGCCGACACAGCTCGGATAGGATGGGCCGAAGCGCACGCGGAGAGGCCCTTGATGCAGAACGTGTTGGTGATTGATGACGACGCCTTCGTGCTCTCGGTGGTGAGGGACATCCTCCAGAGCGCGGGCTATGGCGTGGTGACGGTGCAGTCGCCCGCCGAGGCGTTCAACCTGGACCTGTCCAGCATCTCGGCCATCCTCTGCGACTACAACATGCCGGACATGAACGGCTCCGACGTGCTCACCGTGATGCGGGAGCTGAAGAACTGCCGGGTGCCGTTCATCTTCCTCACCGGACACGAGGACCTGGAGGACCTCGTGTCCGTGGCGATTCGCTACGGCGCGGAGCTGCTGCCCAAGCCCATCCAACCGGTGGAGCTGGTGCGGCTGCTCGTCAAGCAGCTCGCGTCCGCGGCCGCCTGAAGCGGCGCGGCGGCTCAGCCGAGCACGGCCACCAGCTGACGGCACTGGGCCAGCAGCTCACCCTCCCGCGTCCACAGCTGCTGGAAGTCCTCCGAGTAGCCCTCCGCCGCCTGCCGTGAGCGCCCCGTGCGCAGGAAGTGGGCGTCCGCCTTCAAGCCGGGACGCGGCAGGTCGTGGAAGAAGTGCACCGTGAAGTCCACGCTCGCCGCCGCGTGGAACCCATCCACCCGCGAGAGCACGGACGGCGGATAGGCATCCATCAACCCCACGCACAGCGGCGCGTCCAGCACCAGCGCGTCCTTGGGACGAATCCACCCGCCCGTCTCCGCCACGTCCGCGCCGGAGTACGGCGCCGAGCCCACACAGAAGCGGTACTCGAAGAAGCTGCAGAAGGTGGGCATGGGCACGTCGTCCGGCACCACCGGGACGTCCTCCGGCGGCGGCACCACCGGGCGCTTCACGTCGAAGTACTCCGTCGCGCCGCCCCGGGTGGCGCCGAACGTCGCCGTGGCCACGGCCAGCACGCCCGCCGCGCTCTCGATGCGCGCCGTCGCGTGCGTCACCAGCCGCCCCGCCCGCTCGATGCGCGTCTGGATTTCCGCGTCACCCTCCACCGCGGGCGCGCAGAAGTGCACCGTGAGCGTGCGCACCGGACGCCCCGCCTGGTCCGCCTGCGCCAGCGTGTGCTCCAGCGCGCGCATCACGGAGCCCCCGACGATGCCGCCATACGCGCCCTTCCCCTGGTACCAGGGCGCGGAGAAGCGGATGCCGTAACGGTTCGGGGTGAGCGGCTCGGGGGTGGTGGCGGCGAGGAAGGCAGCGGTCATGTCGCACCGCAGCGTATCAACGCGCCCCCGCCCTGTCCGGCCCGAGTCTCAAGCAGGCAAGCGCCAATCCACCGGCGGCTGGCCGCGCTCCTCCAAAGCCGCGTTTACCGCGCTGAACGGGCGGCTGCCGAAGAAGCCGTTGCTGGCCGACAGCGGCGAGGGGTGCGTGCCTTCGATGACGACGTGCCGCTTCGCATCGATGAGCTTCTTCTTCTTCTGCGCGTAGCGGCCCCACAGCAGGAACACCACCGGGGACTCCTTGTCGCTCACCGCGCGGATGACGGCGTCCGTGAAGGCCTCCCAGCCGTGACCCGCGTGGCTGTTGGGCTTCGCCTGCCGCACCGTCAGCACCGCGTTGAGCAGCAGCACGCCCTGCTCGGCCCACGGAATCAGGGAGCCGTCGCGCGGACGGGGCACGCCCACGTCGCTCTCCAGCTCCTTGAACATGTTCAGCAACGAGGGCGGCGGCGCCACCCCCGGCTTCACCGAGAAGGCCAGGCCGTGCGCCTGCCCGGGGCCGTGGTACGGGTCCTGCCCCAGCAGCAGCACCCGGACGTCCGCGTAGGGCGTGAGGCGGAAGGCGGAGAAGAGGTCCTCCTCCGACGGGAAGACGGTGGCCTCGCGCCGCTCCGCCTCCACGAAGCGCTCCAGTTCCTGGAATGACGGCGCCTCGAGCGCCTCACGCAGCACCTGCTTCCAATCCTCCGGCAACCCATCCGCGAGCAATGCGCCCTTCCCTTCCGTGGCGGCGGCATTGAAACACCCGGCGTCCGGGGCGCCACCGCTTTCCATTCCGGGCCGCCCGAAACCGGACGCGAGCGGCCCCGGCCCCAGAAACCAGCCAGGCAGGCAAGGCGGGTTCTTGGGCCCTGGGGCCAGAGCGCGCTAGCCTGGGCGGCGCCATGACGATGTACAACGAGTCACTCCGCGCGTTCCTCAAGCCCGTCCTGCCCTACATGGATGACGAGGCCGTGTCGGAAATCATGATCAACGGCCCGACGGACATCTGGATTGAACGCAAGGGCCAGCTCACGAAAGTGGACGCGTCGTTCACCGAAGAAGGGCTGATCGGCGCCGCGCGCAACATGGCGCAGTTCGTGGGCCGCATGCTCAACGAGGAGCGCCCGCGCCTGGACGCGCGCCTTCCGGATGGCAGCCGTATCCACGTGGTGATTCCGCCCATCGCGCGCAAGGGCACCACCATCTCCATCCGCAAGTTCTTCAAGGAGAAGCTGACGGTCAACTCCTTGATGAAGTTCGGGTCGCTCACGCCGCAGATGGCGCGCCTCATCGAGGCGGGCATCGCCACCAAGCTCAACATGCTGGTGGCCGGCGGCACGGGCTCGGGCAAGACGACGCTGCTCAACATCGTGTCGTCGCTCATCCCGGACGAGGAGCGCATCCTCACCATCGAGGACTCGGCCGAGCTCCAGCTCAACCAGTCCCACGTAGTGCCCTTCGAGAGCCGGCCGCCCGACAAGTTCGGCAAGGGCGCGGTGGACATGGGCGACTTGCTCCACTCCGCGCTGCGTCTGCGCCCCGACCGCATCGTCGTCGGTGAGGTGCGCGGCGGCGAGGCCTTCCACCTGATGCAGGCCATGAACACGGGCCACGGCGGCTCGCTGGCCACCACGCACGCCAACACGCCCACGGACACGCTGCGCCGCATCGAGTCGCTGTGCCTCATGTCCGGCGTCGACCTGCCCATGGTCGCCGTGCGCGCCCAGGTGGCCAGCGCCATCAACTTCATCATCTGCTGCGAGCGCCTCCACGACGGCAGCCGCAAGACGATTGCCCTGTCGGAGGTGCTGCCCCTCAACGACAAGGGCGACTACCGCACCCAGGACATCTTCGTCTTCACGCCCGTCACCAAGGACGAGGACGACCACATCCTGGGCTACCACGCGCCCACCGGCATCATCCCCAACTTCGTCAGCAAGGCGCGCGCGTACGGCTTCCACGACCTGGACGAGGCCTTCTTCGACCCGGCCACCTACGGCCTCCCCCCGCCGCCCACCTTCCACGCCGGTGAGTCATACACCGTGCGCTGGGCCCCGTCGCTGAAGCACCGCGAGTCCGGCACGCCCGACCCCGCCCACTTCAAGTCGGAGTGGGCCGCCTTCGAGCAGCGCCTCAAGCAGGACGCCCGCGACGCGAAGGCGGGCAAGGCCGCCGCCGCGCCGCCCCCTCCTCCGCAGCCCGCGAGCCCGCCCGTGCAGGTGCAGGTGCCCGCCAGCCACCCCACGCCGCCGCCGTCCGCGCGCGTGCGCCCGCCCGAGCCGCCTCCCGCGGTGAAGCCCGCCGCGCAGGCCGCCCGGCCCACCGCCACGCCGCCGCGCCCGCCGCCCGCCCCCATGGACGACGACGCGACGCCGCCGCCCACGCGCAACCCCTTCGCGGATGCCCCCGACGAGACGCGCACCGCCGCGGCGCCCATCGAGGCCAAGGTGGAGGTCTCCGAGGACCTGCTCGCCGAGGATGACGGCCCCCGGACGGTGCCCCCGCGCCGGCCGCCGCCCTTCACCCCGCCGGCCCGGGCGCCCTCGCCCAACCTGGCCACCGGTTCCCGTCCGGCCGCCGCCGCGCGCCGTCCGCCGCCGTCCCGCTCCGTGGAGGACGACGAGGATGAGGACACCGGCGGCTCGCACAACGCGAACGGCGGCTCCGAGAAGACGCAGATTCGCCCGCCGCCCTCTGAGCGGCCCCGGCGCTGAAACCCCGCCCCGGCCCGGCGCGTCCAATTGGACCCCGGGCCGGTGGGGCGGCCTCCCACCACACGCGCCCAGGCCCAAGAGGTTTCACTCGAAGCGCGGGCGGTGATTCCCGACCTTGCGAGGAGGTCCTGTCAGGGGGAAAGTGCTTGCGTGTGGATCTCCCTCCTCGCCGCGCTCACCCTGGCCACCCAGGCGCCCGCCGCGGCTCCCCCGCCGCCCCTCTCTGTCCTGGTCGCGCCGCCTGACGCGGCGGGAGCGCCCTCCCACGTCGTCGAGTTCGCCCAGGAGCACGTGGCCGAACAGCTCCGCGCCCGTGGGCTGGTGGTGGTCCGCATCGAGGACATCACCCGCAAGCTGACCGCCACCAAGCGCCGCCCGCTGCTGCGCTGCAACCGCACCCAGGCCGCCTGCATCCGCTCGCTGGGCGCCGCGGGCAAGACGGAGCTGGTGCTGGTGACGGAGCTGGGACAACTGCTCAGCGGCTACCGCACCGGCGCGCGCATCTACACCTCCGCCGACGGCGCGCTCGTCACCGAGCACCTCATCCCCGGGGTGAGCGAGGAGCAGCTGCTGGATTCGCTCACCCAGTCGCTCGCCGCGGTGTTGCCCGTGGCGCAGACGGCCCTGCGCGGTCCGCCCCCTGCGGCGCCGACACCGGTGGTCGAGGCGCCCCCGCCGCCTCCGGCAGCGGTGGTCGAGGCGAAGCCGCTCACGCCGGAGCCCGTCCCCGAGCGCATCCGCCCGCTGCGCCGCTGGTCCTGGCTGCCCGCCGCGGGAGGCGTGGCGCTGGCCGGAGCGGGCGCGCTTCTCTACAAGCAGGCCGGTGACAAGTACGGGCAACTCGACACGGGGGGAACGCCGGACGCGCCGCTGCACGACGCGGACGGGCTCGCGTCGTCGGGCCGCAGGGCGCAGACGCTGAGCCGGGTGGCCTTCGGCCTGGGCGCGGCGGGGCTCGTCGCGGGCGCGGTCATGTTCCTGCTGCCGGGCGAGGAGACTGCCGTGGTGCAGCCCGCCGTCACCCTGGTGCCCGGCGGCGGCATGGTGGGCCTGTCCGGGGCGCTGCCTTGAGTTCGAGGAGAGTCATGCGGAAGACGAGGATGCTCGGCGCCACGGGGACCGCCATCGTGGCCACGTTCGCCGCGGGCGCTTGCTACGACTTCGACGGCGCGCGGCAACGCTGCAGCGACGAGGGCCGCTGCGAGCCCAACGTCGCGGCCTGCACGCCCCAACCGGGCACCGACTGGCCCGACGACGCCTTCACGGACACCGACTGCGACGGCGTGGATGGCCAGGCGGACGCGGGGCTCTTCATCGACCCGGTGGACGGCGATGACGACGCGGGCACCGGCACGCGGCAGGCGCCGCTGCGCACGGTGGGCCGCGCCCTGGCCATGGTGCGCGACCTGGACGGAGGCCCCGGCCCCAGCCACCTGTTCCTCGCGGGCGGCGCCTACGACGAAGCGAACCTGGTGCTGGACGTCCCCGTGTCGCTGCACGGAGGTTATGCCGGCCGCAGCGGCGGCTGGCGCCGCAGCGCGGAGCAGGTGGCCCGGTTCGACGCCGGCTCGCTGGGGATGACCGTGCGCGGCCTGCAGGATTCGGGCGTCGTCGTGGAGTACGTCGACATCCACGCGGCCCACGCGACGGGGGCCGGTGAGCCCTCCATCGCCCTGCGCGCGGTGGACGCGTCCGGGCTCCGCATCCGTCACACCACCCTGGTGGCGGGCCGCGGTGGCCCAGGTGCCCCAGGCGCCACGGGCGCATCCGGCGTCGAGGGACTCCCCGGCGGAAGCGGCAAGGATGGGGGCGACGGCAACTCCGACGTGGGCGAGGGGGGCTACCCCCCGGAGGCAAACTGCCCGGACGGCACCCAGCCCACCGGCGGCGCGGGCGTGATTGGCAACGCTGGGGGCCAGCCCGGAAACGGCGGTGGCGACGGCAGCCCCCCGGATGGCGGCGGCGTGGGAGGCCAGGGCGGTGACGTGGCGGATGCCGCGTGCTCTGGAAGCCAGTGCATCTGCAACCCGCCGCCGGGCGCCCCCGGTGGACCCGGCGCGGATGGCGGCACGGGCACGACGGGCGAAGGCGGCGCCGGGTTGGGCCAGCTTCAGGACGCGACGTGGACCCCAGACCCACGCCAGGAAGGTGAGGCTGGCGGCGATGGCACCTCGGGCCACGGCGGCGGCGGCGGCGGGTCTGGAGGAAGCTGCCTGATTCCGGGCGTGAGTGTCGCGGGAGGCGGCGGCAGCGGCGCGGGCGGCGCGGGCGGCTGCGGCGGAGGAGGAGGCCGTGGCGGTGGTGGCGGCGGTGCCTCCATCTCGCTGCTGCTCGCCGGTTCGCAGGTGGCCGTGGAGGAAGGCAGCGTGCTGCGGACGCTTGGCGGAGGCCCTGGGGGTGAGGGGGGGCCGGGCGGGCCGGGCGGCAAGGGCGGCCAGGGGGGTGAAGGCGGCACCGGAGGCCAGGTCACCCGGCAGCGGACGTCCCCGACGCCCATGTCGTACCAGACGTCGGGCGGCCACGGCGGCCCGGGCGGTCCTGGAGGCAGCGGCGGCCCGGGCGGCGGTGGCGGTGGCGGCGGCGGCGGCCCGTCCGTGGGCGTGTGGTGTGGAGAGGACTCCGCGGTCGTCTTCACCGCGACGGGTGTCACCTTCGAGCTGGGCCTGGGCGGCCCAGGAGGCGAGGGCCCCGGCCAGCCCGGCAGCACGGGCGAGCAGCGGCAGGACGTCGGCTGCACCGCGCCCAACCCATAGCGTCCGCTGTCCGACGTTGGAGCGCCTGTCCGAGGGCGAAGGCGTGCTGCGCCTGACCGCTCGACAGGCACTCTTGTCCGGAGCACATCGCCCCACCTGGGTCCCTCCTGGTACGCTGCTTCCCGGTTAGAGATGGCTTCCGAGTTGATCTGCGATACCTGCGGCCACGCCGTACCTGCCGACACCGCCGTATGCCCGCGCGATGGGACGGTGGTGTTGACGTCGTTCGACGTGTCCGCGCGCGTGGAGGAGCCGAACGTCGTGGTGCAATCCCCGGAAACTCCGCCCGCGGTGCCGCACAAGGACCCGCTCATCGGCCTGAAGCTGGGTGAGTACGAGCTGCGCTCGCGCATCGGCGTGGGCGGCATGGGGCTCGTGTACGAAGGCATCCAGCCGCTCATCGGCAAGCGCGTGGCGGTGAAGGTGCTGCGGCCGGAGCTGGCGCACTCCACCGAACAGGTGGAGCGGCTGCTCGCCGAGGCCCGCGCCGTCAACGCCATCCGCCACCGCGGCATCATCGACATCTTCGGCTTCGGCCAGGTGCCGGACGGCCGGCAGTACATCGTCATGGAGTACCTGGAGGGCCAGGCGCTCGACGCGGTGCTGACGGAGAAGAACCGGCTGCCCGTGCAGGAGGCGCTGGCGCTGCTCGACGAGGTGCTCGCCGCGCTGGCCGCCGCGCACGGCGCGGGCGTGGTGCACCGCGACCTCAAGCCCAGCAACATCTTCCTGGTGCAGCAGCCGGACGGCTCGCGCTACGTGAAGGTGTTGGACTTCGGGCTCGCCAAGCGGGGCCAGGGCCCCACCGGCCGCACCGCGCAGACGCGCACGGACATGGTGGTGGGCACGCCGGAGTACATGGCGCCGGAGCAGGCGCGGGGCCAGGAAGTGGGGCCCATGACGGACCTCTACGCCCTGGGCGTCGTCACCTTCGAAATCGTCACCGGCCGGCTCCCCTTCGTGGGCAGCTCCCCGGTGGACCTGCTGATGAAGCACGTGGAGGCCCGGCCTCCCCGGCCGTCGGAGTTCGTGTCCGATTTGCCGCCCGCGCTGGACGCCTTCATCCTGCAGATGCTCACCAAGGACCCGGAGACGCGGCCCAACTCCGCGGACGCGCTGCGGCAGCAGCTCCACAAGCTGCGGCGCACCCTGCGGGCCTCCACGCGCTCCAACCCCAGCGCCCTGGCGCCCGGGTTCGAGAAGTCCACCGCCGCGGCGGAGGCGGACTCGCGCCGCCCCACCACGCCGGTGCCGGTCCCCCCGGAGCTGAACCCGGCGCCGTCGCCCCAGGAGACGCGCGCCGCCGGTGCCCCCGGCCCGTGGCGCAAGCACCTGCCGCTGGTCGCCGCGCTGGGCTTCGCCGGGGTGCTGCTCACGGGCGCCGCGGCCGTCATCGTCCGGAGCTCGAACGCCAACGCGCTCATCCCGCCGCCCACCGCGCCGGTGAAGGCCGCGCCCGTGCTCCCCGCCCAGGCCGTCGTCACCCCGCCCCCGCCGGCGCCGCCCATGGAGGCCCCTCCGGCGGCACCGGTGGTGGAGGCCGCGCCGCTGGAGTTGGAGCCCGAGCCCCTCGCGCGCGTCGCCAGCGCCGCGGTGGCCCCCGAGCCCGACACCCGCGCCAAGGCCGCGCGCGCGCGTCCGGAGGCAGAGGCCGCGGTCGCCCCGCCCCGGCCGCTGAAGTCGTCCACGCCCAGCCTGGAGGACATCCTGCAGAGCATCGACCGGCTGGAGCGCCGGGTGGACCGGCTGGAGACGTCCGGGAAGCTCGACGCGCCCAAGGCGAACGCCGCGCGCAACCTGCTGGCGAAGTACCGCGACGACGCCCGCGCGGACACCAGCGCCCCCGCCCGCATCGACCTGCTGAAGAAGGTGACGGGCGTGGCGGGGATGATTCGCTAGCGGCGGCTCAGCGCGCGCAGGCCAGCGGCTGCGCCATGGCGTTCTTGGCGCGGTCCTCGCTCACCAGCCGCCAGCCCGCGAGGTCCTCCAGCAGCATGTTGCGGTTCTGCCGCAGCACCGTGGGGTTCTTGCAGAGCTTGATGCTCCGGTAGTCGTAGTACGGCGGCAGGGCCAGCTGCAGCTCCGCGAGCTCCTCCAGCTTCAGCTCGCCCAGCTCCCGGCCGAAGAGCTTCAGCGCCGCGTCCTCCACGCCGACGACGCCCCGCTCGAAGTAGATGGTGGCCAGGTCGTACGCGATGAGCTGGTCCTTCTGCAGGAAGGTGTGGATGCGGTGGGCGGCCACGGACTGCTCGCGCGTGCCCTTGATGCCCAGCGCGTCGGCGATGCGCATGGCCAGGATGCGCTCACACGCGCCATCCCCCGGCGGGGCCGTGCCCAGCGTCGCCCCCGCGAACAGGCGCCAGGCCCACTTGGGGCCGTCCTCGCGCGGCGTCTGGAAGTACCGCGGGCACTCCATGTGGCGAATGTAGAGGGCCACCAGGTCCTTGGGCAGCTTGGAGAAGTCCGGCCGCACGAAGGTGATGGGGCGCGGGTTGCGCTCGTACTGACCGGCCCGGAGGCTCATCCGCTCGCCTTCGATGCTGTGCTTGAGCTGTTTCTCCACGTCGAATTCGCTCTCCAGCGGCGGCAGCTTGCTCGCCGTGTAGAGGTACGTCAGCGGAATCACCACGCCGGCCAGGCCCAGCATGAACAGAGTTATCCAGAGCAGACTCTTCACCCCCCCAGGCTACCAGGGGCGGCGCGCGGACGGCGTGTGGGTTAGAACCGCGACATGCCCGACTGGCACCCCGCCACCGTCACCGAAAGTGCGCCCGCCGCCGACGGCCTCACCGACCTCGTGCTCGACGTGAGGGGCACCCCCCTGGCCGGCACCCACGAGCGCCCCGGACAGTACGTGCACCTGCGCCTGCCCGGGGTGGGGCAAGGCCTCTTCGCCATCGCCTCCCCGCCCGGGCCCCAGCGGACGCACTGGGAGTTCCTGCTCAAGGTCGGCAGCCCCCTGCCCGACGCGCTCATCGGCCTGCCCAAGGGCGCCCGCGTCGAGGTGTCCCGCCCGGAGGGCCGGGGCTTCCCCCTGGAGCGCGCGCGGGGCCAGGACGTGCTGCTGTTCGCCACCGGCTCGGGCATCTCCGCCATCCGCTCCGTCATCACCAGCATCCAGCGGGAGCGCGGTGACTACGGCCAGGTGACGCTCTACTTCGGGGCGCGCACGCCCGGGGCCTTCGCCTACGCGGACGAGCTGCAGGAGTGGGAGGCCGGCGGCGTGCGCGTGGTGCGCACCGTCAGCCAGCCCGGGGTCAGCGGCTGGCAGGGCCTCACCGGCTACGTCCAGGCCCACCTGGGGGAAGGCCCGCTGCGCCCCTCCGCCGTCGCCTTCCTCTGCGGCCAGAAGGAGATGGTGCAGGGGGTGATGAAGGCGCTCCAGGCGCTCGGCATGCCCCCGGGCGACATCTTCCTCAACTACTGAGCGGTGGAGGCGCCCGCCACCCCCGGGCCTTCCACGGTGGGCGACGTGTAGGCCACGTCCAGCAGCACCGCCGCCGGGTCGCTGGCGCCGTCGCTGCTGGCCACCTGCGGCGTCCACGCGGCCACGCCCACCCAGCGCCCGTCCGGGCTGAAGCGCACGCGCCGCACGGACCAGTCGAAGCGGTGCTCCCCCTTCGCGCCGGCGTCGCCCTCCGTGAAGAGGTACACGCGCTTGTCCCAGCCGCCGCTGGCCAGCGAGCGCCCGTCCGGCGAGATGGCGGCCGTGGACACCACGCCGTGGTGCAGCGGCCACTTCGACAGCACCTGGCCGGAGCTGGCGTCCACGATGGCGCCCGCGTTGAAGGGCCCCTGCGGCTCCTTCACGCCCTTGCGCTCGCGCTCGTACACGGCGCGGTCGCGCTCCGGCTTCTGCTCCGACAGGCCCACGCCCAGCCGCTGCCCGCGCGCGTCCACCGTGACGTCGCTGACGAAGGCCGGGAAGGCGAAGTCCGAGCGCCGCGCGAGCACCATCGCCTCCACCGTGGGCGCGCCTTCGGCCGGGCTGCCCTTCATCGTGAGCACGGCCTCCTGCGTGACTTCGTCGAAGGCCACCTCCACCCGCTCGGAGAAGGGCGCGCCCAACACCCCCTGCAGGCCCTGCGGCACACACGCGTCGCACACGGCGACGTCCACGCCCTCCACGCGCAGGGACTTGAAGCGCAGGGCCTGGCCCCGCGCCAGCCGCGCGGCCACGGTGCCCAGCGGCCCGGGGACGTTGACCGTCTCCTGGAGGAAGGGCACGTCGATGCCCGCCGAGGCGGCCGCCTCGCTGGTGAGGACCAGGGCCGGCGCCCGCGCGTCCAACGCGAAGGACAGCGGCGCCTTGTCGTTCACCGTGCCGCCCAGCACCACCGAGCCGGCGCGGCGCTCGAAGCGCGCGCGCGCCTGCCCCGGCCGCAGCGCCTCCACGGCGGTGCGCCACGCGCGCACGTGCTGGTCCCACCCCCCGGAGTACAACGTCCCGTCCGGCGCGAAGGCCAGCGCGCTCACCGGCCCCACGTGGCCGCGCGCCTCGGAGCCGTACTCCAGCGCGGGCGCGGACAGCACCGTCATCAGGCCCTGGTAGCTGCCCACCACCAGCCACGGCAGCTCCGGGTGGAAGGCCACCACGGCCAGCGGCTCCTCGGTGCGGCGCTCGCTCTCGAGGGCGCCGGTGGCCGCGTCGAAGAGGCGCACCACGCCGTCCTTGCCCGCGGTGGCCACCCACGCGCCATCCGGCGAGAAGGCCACGCCCTCCACGTCGAACTCGTAGGGGTTGATGGCCTTGTCCGCGAGCAGCGTCGGCTCGGGGGCGCCCAGCTCCCAGACGGACAGGAAGTAGGACTTGCTGCCCAGGCGCGAGTACGCGACGCGGGCGCCCCGGGGCGCGAAGGCCAGGCCCCAGATGAAGTCCTTGTTGTTGAGGACGGCCTTGCGCGCCAGGCCCGCGGCGCTGCCGGACAACCAGGTGCCCGGCTCCGCGTCCAGCCGCGCGCTCAGCTCCGGGGACACCCGAGGGGGCGCGTGTGCACAGCCAGAGCTCCCCGCCACCACCCCGCCCGCCAGCAGTGCGACCGCCCCCCTCACGAACGTCATGTCCCCGAGCCTCCTGACGCCGAGGCGGCCTTCTGCCGCTCCTTCTCGACGTTGATTTCCGTGACGCCCTTGTTGTCGATGGACAGCAAGAACAGCTGCTTCACCGCCTCGCGCTTCTCGTTGAAGGACGTGCGGCCGGTGGCGCCGTCGAAGTCCTTCAAGTTGGACAGCGACTCGCGCATCTGCGCGCGGGTCCGCGGCGCATCCTTCTGCTCCATGAGCTGGCGCAACATCCGACCGGAGTCGTAGCCAATCGCCTCCAGCAGACCCGGGTCGCGGCCCGTCTCCGCCCGGTAGGCCTCGCGGTACTGCTGCACGAAGCGGCGCGTGGCCGGGCGCTGCGAGTCCACGAAGAAGCCATCCACGTACACCGAGCAGGTGACGAACTTGCCGCCGCGCTCCACCAGCTCCGGCAGGCCCGAGCGGCCCTTGGGGCTGCTCCACTGGTTGGCGCCGAAGAGCGTCACCGTCTTCAGCTCCTTCTTGCCCGTCGTCTTGCGGATGCGCTCCAAGTCCCGCGGGTCGCAGGCGTTGGTGACGATGTCCTCCACCGCCAGCGCGGGCGCGACGAGGCTGACGCGGCGCCAGTCGTCCGGCATGAAGATGGCGTCGAAGTCGATGATGGGCTCCACGCCGCTCTTCACCTTCTCCATCGCCTTGCGGCGGCGGAACGCGTCCAGGTTCTCCCCCTGCACGTCGCGCAGGCCCTCGATGTAGTCGCCGCGGTCATCCAGGTAGTAGCGGCCCACCAGCTTCTTGGCCTCGGTGGTGAAGGTCGTCTGGTCGTGCGAGTACCGCTCCGCGCCGCGGATGCCGCCGCCGCGCGCCACCACCTCGTCCCAGAAGGCGTCCGCCAGCTCCACGCCGTAGGGGATGTTCGGGTAGAGCACCGCGAAGCGCTTGTAGCCCTTCACGTTCATCGCGTAGTCGGCGATGGCCTCCGCCTGCGCGGCGTTGGTGAGCATGTTGCGGAAGACGTAGGTGCCCAGGTCGGTGATGCCCTCCTGGCGGCTCATGGTGAGCAGCGGCACCTGGAGCTCCTCCGCCAGCAGCGCCGCGCGCTTGGAGTCGTCCCCGAGCAGGGGCCCCAGCACGGCGATGGCGCCGTCGTCGAAGGCGAGCTGCTCCATGGCCTGGCCCGTCTTGTTGACGTCGGCCTGCGTGTCCTTCACCACCAGCTCCACGCCGCTGCCCTCCAGCCCCAGCTGGATGCCGCGCAGCACCGCCTCGCCAATGGGCTGGTAGCGGCCCGTCATGGGCAGCAGCACGCCCACCGTGCGCGGGCGGGCCTCCACGCGGCGGGTGGCGCGCGCCAGCAGCTCACGGGCCTGCGGCGCGAAGGAGTGCCTCGGCGCCTCCGCGAGGAAGCGGTTCAGCGTCTCCTCCAGCCGCGTCCAGTCCCGCAGGTGGTAGTAGACGCGCGCCAGCTTGAAGGTGATGACGGGCCACGCCGGGTTGGACGGCGACAGGCCCTCCGCCACGCGGGCGATGTCCACGAAGCCCGCGCGGCCCTCCACCAGCGCCTCCACCTTGGCCACGGCGGCGGCCTGCGCCTCGGCGCCCTGCGCTTGTCCGGCCTCGTCCACGGCCATCTGCAGCGCCTGGCCATAGAGGCCGGCGCCCTCGGCGGCGCGGGCGGCCTGGTTCAGCAGCGCGGTGCGCTCGGCGCCCGAGGCGCGCTCGGCGAGGCTGGAGAGCGTCTGGTACGCGTCGCGGTAGGCGCCCACCTCCATGGCGGAGACGGCCAGCTTGTACTTGGCGTCATCCGCCTGCGCGTGGAGCGGGTTCTCGAAGAGCAGCTCGTTGAAGCTCTTGCGCGCGTTGGCGAAGTCCTTGGACTCGAAGAAGAGGACGCCCGCCTGATACAGCGCGTCCTGACCGGCGGTGGTGGCGGGATACGCCTTGCGCACCGACAGGTAGGCCTCCGCGGCCTTCTTCTTGTCCGGGGTGGACTGGGCCGTCTGGGCGGCCTGCGCCAGGGCCGTGTCCGCGGCGGGGTCCTTCTTCGCCTCCACCGTGGGACGCCGGGGGAACGGGTCCCCCGTGGGCACATCCCCTCCGCTGTCACGGCCCGAGGGCGTGCGGGAGGAGCGAGGGCAGGCCGTCAGCAGCAGGGCCAGGGCGATGACGAGCGAGCGGCGCAGGGTGGGCAGGACATCCATGGCAGGGGCGTGCATAGCAGTGGGGTGCGCCCCCGTCGACACCCGAGCGGGGGGAAGATTCCACTGCCAGAATCCCCTGTTTGCAGCGCCCGTGCCCACGGCCGCCTACCGCGGCGCGGCGCCCGCTCGCAGGGCGGGCGCGTCACGCGGGCCGCACCGGCGCGGCCCTCCGCCCGCGAACCGTCGTCAGCCGAACAGCTCCTTCACCTTGGCGAAGAAGCTCTTCGACTGCGGGTGCGACTCCTCGCCGGAGGCCTCCGCGAACTTCTCCAGCAGGTCGCGCTGCTTCGAGGACAGCTCGGTGGGCGTCTCCACCACGACGCGCACGTGCTGGTCGCCGCGCTGCTGGCTGTGCAGGTGGGGGATGCCCTTGCCCTTGAGCCGGAACACCTTGCCGGACTGGGTCCCGTTGGGGACGGTCATCTTCACCTTCCCGTCCAGCGTGGGGACGTCGATCTTCGCGCCCAGCGCCGCCTGCGTGAAGGAGATGGGCACCTCGCAGAAGACCTCGTACTCCTCGCGCTGGAAGAGCGGGTGCTCCTTCACGATGACGGTGACGTACAAGTCGCCGGCGGGGCCGCCCCGGTCTCCGGGCTCCCCCATGCCACCCAGCCGCACGCGCGTGCCGTTGTCCACGCCGCCGGGGATGGCCACCTCGATGACCTCCTCGGAGGGCACCTTGCCCGAGCCCTTGCAGCGCGTGCACGGGTCCGGCACCACCGCGCCCGTGCCGCCGCAGTCACCGCAGGGGCGGGACACCGCGAAGAAGCCCTGGGTGTAGCGCAGCTCGCCGCTGCCGCCGCACGCGGAGCACGGCCGGGGCCCGGTGTTGCTCTTGCTGCCCGAGCCGGTGCACGTGTCGCACTTCTTCGGGCGCGGAATCGTCACCTTGGGACGGCAGCCGAAGGCCGCCTCCTCGAAGGTGATCTCCAGGTTGTAGCGCAGGTCCGCGCCACGCGAGCTCGTCCGGCGCCCACCCCGGCCACCGCCGAAGATGTCGCCGAAAATCTCGCCGAAGATGTCGTTGATGTTGACGCCCTGGAACCCGCCCCCGGCGCCACCAAAGCCCTCGAAGGGGTTGCCCGAGTGCCCGAAGCGGTCGTACTTCGCCCGCCGCTCAGGGTCGCTCAGCACCTCATAGGCTTCCGAGGCCTCCTTGAACTTCTCCTCGGCCTCCGAATTCCCCGGATTGCGGTCCGGGTGGTACTGCAGCGCCACCTTGCGGAACGCGCTCTTGAGCTCCTGCGCGGAGACAGACTTCTGGACGCCCAGGACCTCGTAGTAGTCGCGCTTCTGACCCGCCGCCGCTGGCATTGATTACAACCCCTGGAAATTGCTGTGCTTTTTAACGCTGCGTCAAATCTCGAGTCACTATAACGCAGCGAAACGCACCGGCAATCCAGCCAGGGCACGCGGGAGCCCCGACCCACCCGGTGCCGGGAGGGCGACCGGGCGGGGGCGCGGTGTCGCGGGGTCGGGCCGTCAGACGGTCCAGACGCGGTTGGCCGTCAGCTCCATCCGGGCCAGCCTGCGTTTGAGCGCCGGATCCACGGCGCCGGTGGAGGCCCATTTGGGCACCACGAAGTGGAGCTCCGCGTTGTACAGCTTCGCGGCGCTGGCCAGCAGGCTCCAGCGGTTCTCCGCCGTGGGGTCTTCCACCATGTGCGGGGTGACGATTTCCAGGATGATGGGTGTGCGAGCCGAATCAGATTGTCGACAGGTGAAGTCGGGGCGGTGGTCCTCGATGGTGCCCGACAGGATGGGAGGAGGCATGAATCCGGGCAGGCGCGCCTTGATGTCCGTGTAACCGATGGTGCGGAAGTACTCGGCCATCAGCCACAGGAGCCGCCGGCGCTCCTCGTCCTCCACCACCGGCTCACAGCCCGGATTGAGCAGGGCCTCTTTTTCGTTATTGGTTTCCATGGCTCCCCTGAACCTGTCCGCAGGGTTGAAGGTGGGCAATGGAACTGGCCTATCCGCTGCAAGCGCCCGGTGGCAGGGCAGCCGACAAAGCATCAGACTCCAGCCCCCGGTAGCCTTGGACGTTCTGGCGACTCAGTGACAGAGTCCGCCGCCGAACAGTGGCTCCCCGTCCTTCTCCCCACGTCTATCGCCGGCTCCTCGGCTACCTCCGCCCGTACCGGCTGCTGCTGGCCGCGGGCGTGAGCGCGTCGGTGGCGGCCGCCATCGCCACCTCCGCCTATGCCTGGGTGGTGGGCCCCCTGCTGCGCGCGGTGCTCACCCACGAGCCCGTCACCGTCGCCGGGGTGTCCCTGCCGGGAGACGCCCTGCTCCAGCGGCTGCCCCTGCTCGTCGTCGCGGTGGCGGCGGTGAAGGCCACCGCCCAGTTTCTCCAGGGTGGGCTGATGCAGCGGCTGGGGCAGCGGGTGATGGCGGACCTGCGCGGCTTCCTCTATGGGCGGCTGCTCGGCCAACCGCCCGCGTTCTTCGAGCGGCGCCACTCCGGCGAGCTGGTGTCGCGCTTCACCGCGGAGGTGCCGCTGGTGGAGTTCTCCATCACGCAGGCCCTCACGTCGTACGTGAAGGACGGGCTGCAGATCATCGCGCTGCTCGTCACCTGCTTCCTCATCGACAAGACGCTGTTCCTCTTCACCTTCATCGTCGTGCCGGTGACGGTGCTGCCCATCAACCGCTTCGCGCGGTCGTTGAAGAAGGTGGCCGCGCGCTCGCAGCAGCGGCTGGGCTCGCTGACGGCCATCACCGCCGAGCAGCTCCAGAACCTGCCGGTGGTGCAGGCCTACAACGGCCAGCCGCGGGCGCTGGACGCCTTCGAGGTGGAGGCGGACAGGTACTTGAACGAGATGCGCCGCTCCCTCTTCCTTCGCGGCGCGGTGAGCCCCACCGTGGAGCTGCTGGGCATCGCGGGCGTGGCGCTGGCGGTGGCGTGGGGCGCGCGCGCGGTGGCGGCGGACCCGGCGCTCGCGGGGCGGCTGCTCTCCTTCATGGCGGCCGCGCTCCTCCTGTACCAGCCGGTGAAGTCGCTCAGCGGCACGCTGTCGCAGGTGCTGACGGGCCTGGCCGCGGCCGAGCGCCTCTTCGACATGGCGGACGAGCCATCCCCGCCCGACGTGGGGGAGGCGGCCGGGCCGCTGGCGCGCGAGCTGCGGCTGGAGGGCCTGCGGGCCACCTACTCGGACGGGCGCGAGGCGCTGCGGGGCGTGGACCTGGTGGTGCCCGCGGGCGCGCGCGTGGCGCTGGTGGGCCCGTCCGGCGCGGGCAAGACGACGCTCTTCTCCGTGCTGCTGGGCTTCCTGCCCGCGTCCGGCGGACAGGTGCTGTGGGACGGCGCGGCGCTGTCCACGCTGAAGCCGTCCAGTGTCCGCGGCCAGGTGGCGTGGGTGCCCCAGGAGCCGGTGCTCTTCTCCGGCACCGTGCGGCACAACCTGCGGCTGGGCATGCCCGAGGCCACGGACGACGCGCTGTGGGAGGCGCTGCGGCTGGCGCACGCGGACGACTTCGTGCGCGCGCTGCCCGGCGGCCTGGATGAGCCGGTGGGTGAGCGCGGCGGCCGGCTGTCGGGCGGGCAACGGCAGCGGCTGGTGCTGGCGCGCGCCTTCCTGTGCAAGCCGTCCGTGCTGCTGCTGGACGAGCCCACCAGCGCGCTCGACGCGGCCAGCGAGGCGGCGGTGGGCGAGGGCCTGGTGGCGCTGATGCAGGGGCGCACGGTGCTGGTCATCGCGCACCGCCTGTCCACGGTGCGCGACGCGGACCTCATCGCCGTGGTGGAGGGTGGCCGCGTGGTGGAGGCGGGCACCCACGCGCAGCTGCTGGCCCTGCGGGGCCGCTACACCCAGCTTCTGGGCGAAGGCGCCGTCGCGGCCTGAGCGGTCCGGCTTCGACGCGGCGTGGGGCCTGGCCACCGCCGGACACCGGGCGCATCCGGCCTTGCACCCACCCGGCCCCTCTGCCACCGTCCCACACAGGTTCGATGCGACCCCGGGAGCCCCTGTCCCTCAACGGCCTGCTGCTCGTCCCCGCGCTGGTGCTCGCGGCCCTGGCGTGCGTGGCGGTGTCCGCGCGGCAAGGCACCCTGGCCGTCGCCGCCACCCTGACGCTGCTGCTGCTCCCCGTCGTCTTCCGGTTGTGGACACGCACCTGGTACCGCGGGCTGGTGCTGCGCGGCGTCGGCGTCTTCCTCATGGGCATGCACGTGCCCCTGCTGCTGGCCGGCGTGCTCGCCTATGGCCGCATCGGCTGCGCCGAGGGCGGGTGTCCCAGGCTCTACCTGATGGGTGTGCTCGTCTCTCCCGTGGCTGGGGCGCTGGCGAGCGTCATCTACTGGCTCGTGGGTCGTCCCCCAGTCTAATTTAACAGGCTTAACCAGGGAGACTACTCTCTCCTGAAATGCTCGTTCCGCTCCGGCTCCGTCTCGCGTCAGGCCTCCCCCTGGCGCTGGCCGTGCCCTTCACAGTGTTCGTGTGGTGCTTCACACTCGGCCCCCTGCTGGATGGGGCGGAGGGCGTGACGCGCGCGTTCCAGGCGGCCGGTCCGTTCGGCGCGCTGGTGGTCCTCGTCCTGGCGCTGGAGGTCCCCTTGCTGGCCATGGCGCTGGTGAGCACGGGCATGGAGCGGCGGGTGCCCCTGTCCGCCATGCTGGGGCTGGCCACGCTGCCCTGGATGCTCGGGTTGATGGGCACCGAGGTGCTGGTGGACCGGGCGCTGGCCGCCCTGCCCCGCCTGGACGTGGTGGAGGCCGGCGTCGTCCTGGCGGCCAGCACGGGCGAGGCGATGGCGCCCAGGCTCCTCGGGGCCTGGACGAGCACCGCGCTGCTGCTGGGCCTGGCGCTGGGGCTGGTGCTGGCGCACTTCGGCTCCGCCAGTGGCCGGGACGACGCGGGCCACCGCGGCCGGGGCCTGCTGCTGGCCAGCGGCGTCTCCGCGTCCCTGGCGTCGGTGGCCATGGTGGGCGCGCTCGAGGCGCGCCACCTGCTGGGCTTCCTCACGGGGCTGGCGCGCATGCCGGAGTCGGAGCGCGCGGAGCTCATCGCCGCGGGCCTGGCGGCGACGGCGAACCTGCGCGCGCTGCGGTGGATCTTCACGGGCGTGCTGACGGTGATGGGCCTCACGCTGATGGCGCGGCGGGCGGGTGAGGACTCCCACACGCCCCTGGGCTGGTCCGCCCGGCTCGTCCCCGCCACCGCGGTGGCCGTGCTGCTGGTGCTGGACGCGCACCCGGTGAGCTCCGCCACCGAACACGCACCCGTGGCCATCCCCGCCGGCCATGGCGAGGTCCCCGCCCCGGAGCTGACCACCTCACCCTCGTGACGCGACGCGCGCGGGCTCAGCCCACCAGGATGAACGCCAGCATCCCCAGGCCCACCAGCAGACCCAGGGCGAGCACCCACAGCATGGCCATGCCCTCACCCGGCCTCACCACGGGCGGCGTGACGTCCTCCACCACCACCGTCCCAGCGGTGGGTGGCACGTCGAAGACGGCCTGGGCCGTCACCGGCGGCGCCTCCACCGCGGGCAGCGTGGGCTCCGACGGCCGTTGCATTCCTCCCTTCATCTCCAGTCCTTCTCGCGCCAGGGCCAGCACGCGCTGCATGTGGAGCAGGTAGCGGTCCTGCCCCGTGTAGGTCCCCATGGCGAGCGCCGCGCGCATCAGCCGCTGCGGGACGAGCTCCGGGTCCGTCTGGACCACCGCCGCTGCCGAGGCCTTGGCCCCCGCCGCGCGCTCCAGGTAGCCGGTGCGGACGCCCTCGCCGCTGGCCCACACGTAGTGGTCCTCCAGCAGCGTCAGCTCCTGCCGGCGCACCCGGCCATCCAGGTCCACCAGCGACATCAGCTCCGCGCCGTCCGGGCACAGATGCCAGACGGTGCGCAGCCCATTCTCGCCCGGCGGGCCCTCCACCGCGTGGACGCGGTAGAGCGCCTGCACCGCGGACTTCAGCGTCTCCACGGAGGTTTCTGCCATGTGTGAACGGAGACTAGGGGCGGAGGGCCCGAAACGGAAGGCGGCCCACCGCTTGTCCGCCTGGCCCACCCGCTCCCCGGGTGCATTGCGCCTTCCTACCTTGAACGAAAGGCGCTCGCCGCGTGTGGCACCCGACATCTCGCGCGGTGTGGCCGCCTGGAGGCGCAGGCCCATGCCCATCACGATTCCCGATGAACCCATCGAGACGCCGTTCGAGGTCCCCGAGAACCGCCGCGAGGTCACCGACGAGCCCTCCGACGCCTTCATGAAGGCGCAGGTGAGCTGGGATGGCTGGGCCGCGCACGGCGGCGGCCACGTGCCGGAGGACTACGCCTGGACCTCCAATCCCAAGGAGCGGCAGGACGCACTCATGGGCGAATGGCCCGACAAGGCGTGAAGCCGCGTGCGCCTGCCCGCCCGCTGTGCTTAGCGTGCCGACCCCATGAGCCGCTCCCGTGACAAAGGTGCTGAGTTCCAACGCCAGTTCGAAGGCGCCCCCACGCTCGACGGCCTGCTGGACCTGGCGGGCAGTTCGCTGGACACCGCGCAGGTGCTCGAGCGCATGCGGGGTGCCCGCGACCAGGGCGTGCCGTCCAGCGACGTCATCCCCTCGCTCTTCGACGAGGAGCCGCGCTTCCCCTCGCCCGACATCGCCCGGCGGCTGTACCAGAACCTGCTGGGCCTCTGGGACCTGGTGGAGGAAGGCAAACAGGTGCGGCTGGAGGACGGCGCGCGCCCGCCTCGCCCCAAGAAGGTGAAGGTGGCCGCGCCCACGCCCTTCCACCCCGGGACGCCCACGAGCGAATTCGTGGAAGGCGCCTGGCGTTACCTGGAGGACGACGACAAGGCGCGCACGCGCAGCACCCACGCCTTCGAGAACCGGCAGGACGCGCTGCTGGGCGCGCTTGACGCGGCGGCGCTCACGGACGAAGGATATGGCGTCGCCCGCCACCTGCTCCTCGAGCTGTACGCCATGCTGGAGCTGGGCTGGCCGCCGGGACTCACGTCCGTCAACCCGGCGGTGCTGGAGGCGGACACCGATGCTCCACCAGTGCCCCAACCGCTGAAGGACTACGCGGACGAGGCGCTCTTCGAGGCGGAGCAGGACGAGGAACAGCCCCTGTCCTCGCAGGAGCTGGAGGTGGTGCGGCGCCTCGTCCATCGCGGACTCGCGGCGCTCTGGGGCGCCCGCAAGGAGAGATGAAGGATGGCCAAGGACAGGGACGACAACGGCGGCGGCTTCTCCGGGAAGCGCTCCAAGAGCTGGCGTGAAATCGACGCGGGCCGCGGCAAGGGCAGCAAGTACACCTCCCGCCAGGACGACCCGGCGCAGCAGAAGCTGGAGCGCAGCGCGAGCTACCAGAAGTACAAGGCCGCCGCGGACGCGCTCTTCACCGGCGGCGAGCTGCCGGAGGGGCTGGCCAAGACGTTCGACCCCGAAGGCAAGCGCAAGGCCCAGAAGCAGGCCATGCAGAAGGTCTCCGAGTCCGAGACGCGCGCCGACTGGGTGAAGGCCGTGGTGGACTACCTGGAGAAGTACCCGGAGCTGCCGGAGGACGCGTACTTCCTCGACAGCCTGCTGGACCACCCGCGCGAGCGCATCGTCGACAAGGCGCTGGCGAAGCTGGAGGTGCTCGGCGAGGAGGGCAAGCTGAAGACCAAGGTGCCGCAGAGCCTGGACCAGCGCCTGAAGTCCGTCGAGCTCACCAGCATGGACCCGGACATGCAGGGCCGCGCCAAGGCGCTGCGCGACAAGCTGCGCGCCTGAGCCGGAGGTCTCAGCGCACCTCGGCGGGGCCGGGCCCGGGCGCGGGAGGCATCACGGTCCGCCCGCCCCGGTACACCAGCACCACGGCGCGCTGGTTGGCTTCGCCGGGCTCGTGCACCACGCGCAGCTCCTCGCCGGGGCGCACGTAGAAGGACGTCTCGCCTTCTTCCAGTCTCCAGCCCGCGCGCTTCAACGCGTCCGCGTAGAAGGCGTCCACCTGCGCGCCGGACAGGGGCACCTGGAAGGAGAGCGTGCGCGAGCCCTCGCCATTCACGCGCAGCACCTGGCTGGCGTTGGGGGGCATGGGGGCGAAGTCGCCCGCCGCCGCGGGGTCCCTGCGCAGCGCGTGGTTCGCCTCGCCGAGGTACAGCAGCGTGGTGCGGTCCGGCTGCGGCTGGAAGATGACGGTGTAGGTGATGCCTCGGTGCCCGTCGATGGCGGTGAGCATCACCGCGCCGCTGGCGAGCTGGGGCTGCTCCTTGCCCGGGGGCACGTGCAGGCCCGCCGCGAGGAACGCGTCCGCGAAGCGCTGCACCAGGTCGTCCAGGCGCTCCCGGGTGTGCACGGCGCGCAGGGCGACGGGGATGCCACCGGCCTCGACGATTTCGCTCGCCTCGACGGCCTCCAGGACCTGCACGCGGGGCCAGGCGAAGCGCGGACGTTCGGGCGGCGGGGTGACGGGTGCTCCGGGGGCGTCCGTGCCGCGCGTCGCACCGGGGGCCTTGCTGGCCGCCGTGTCCCGCGCCGCCGGCTCATGTGTCGCGGCGGGGCCTCGGTCCACCGGCTTGCGCCCCACCGAGTCCTGGCCCGTCGCGGGCGTCGCGCAGAGCAGCCACGCCGCGCCCAGCAGGCCCCGCCTCCACTTCAACGGGGCACCCCGAGCCAGCGGTTCGCGCGGTTGGCGTTGTACGAGCGGATGTTGGGCGCGTCGAAGGGCGTCACCTCCCAGCGCGCCTGGCCTCCGGCGTGCGTGGAGCCGAGGTTCTCCTCGTAGCGGTCCTCCTCGCCGCGGAAGCTCATGAAGAACTGGTCTTCATTGACGCCATCCGAGCCCGTGAGCGCCGCGAGCGCGGAGCCGGCGTTGCCGCCGCCGCCGTTGGCCCGGTACACGCGCTGGGTCCACTCGTAATAGTCGGGGTTGGCGCACCGGCGCGCGCCGTTGATGTTGAGCGCGCAGGACCGGCCCTCGGCCACGGTGGACAGGCCCCAGTCGTCCAGGAGCATGCCGAAGCGCGCGGTGCAGCGGCCGCCCGAGGCACGCCCCGCGGCGCACACCGTGAAGGCGTCCGACACCCGGCGCTGTGAGGTCTGGAAGAAGCCAGAGCGGCCTTCTTCCAGGTACCGGCCAATGCGCACGCCGCGGATGCTCGAGGACGCGGTGCACCCCATGCCCTGCGTGCCCATGACGAGCGTGCCCGCGAGGCCCGGCGCCGCGTCGGCCATGGAGAGGCCCGGCACGCCCCCCGGCAGCTCGGCGCGGCAGTCGACCTGGATGGGCTGCGCGCGGGCGATGGCCTGCTGGAGGGGCACGCCCCGGCCGCCGCCCCTGCTGGAGCGCCCGTCGAAGTCCACGTAGCGGTTGTTGGCCTCCGCCTCGGCCGCGAGCGCCGTGCCGCGCCGGCCCCAGTCGTTGCTCTCCGGGTCGTGCATCACGCGCCCGGTGGCGTTCCACAGGGCGAAGTTGGCGGCCTCCTGCACCTTGAGCGAGAGCGCCCCCACCTCGGCGAAGTAGATGCCGAACAGGAGGATGGTGACGAACACCATCGTCCCCAGCGCCGTCTCCACCAAGGACTGGCCGCGTGCGTGGCGGTTGCGCATGTCAGTACCCCCCGTCGCCGGGGCCACCGCCCCGGTAGCCCACCGCGTGCAGCTCGCGCAGCGTCCGCGCGTGGCCCGAGAAGCCCGCGGCGCCCAGGCTGTCCGCGGGCCGGTCGTCACAGGAGCCCTCGGCGCTCACCAGCGTGGCGCGCCAGAAGGGGTTGAGGAAGTTGGGGGGCTCACGCCAGCCGCCCCCCTGCGCCGCGCCGCGCGGCCGGTGGTAGTAGACCTGCCCCGCGGACAAGGCCACCTGGTTGCGCTGCACGTCCTCGCGCCCGGTGGGGCGGACGCGGCCCAGCGGGCTGCTGTTGTCGAACTCCGACTCGGTCCCCGCGAAGCGGAAGCGGAAGAAGAGGTTCCACGGGTCCGGCCGGGCCTGACGCGCCGGGCTCGCGTAGTCCCGGTACAGGATGCTGTACAGCTTGGGCTGGCCGAAGTGGTTGGCCGCCCCCGCCTGGAGCTCGTCCACGTTGTAGCCCATGGAGCCGGGCCAGATGCCGGGGCAGACGATGCAGGGCCCCAGCGTGTGCGTCTCGTAGGGCGGCACGCCGTCCTCGGGCGCCTGGCCGGGCGGCAGCCGCGCGCCATAGACGTGCTGGTCCTCGCGGGTCTGCTCCTCGTCGGACATCACCCACGCGTCCGTCGCGACGGGCAGGATGGGCGGCGGGGTGGGGCAGCGCGCGGGGACGACGACCCGCCCGTGGTCATGGGCCGTCGCGTTGCGGCCCGACACGCTGTGGTACGTCGCGGGGTCCATCTGCGACACCGAGCCGTAGCGCCGGAAGCTCGCGGAGATGGCCGCGCCACCGGTGCCGAAGCCGGCGGTCCCGCCAGGCCGGTTGTGGACCCACGTCCACCCCATGCTGCCCATGGTGGCGTTGAGCGCGGGCGTCCCGCCGCCCGAAGGGCACAGCGCCCCGTCGCCGACGCCGCAGCTGTAGGTGCCCGCCTTGAGGGCCTGCATGACGTCGTCGCGGTTGGGGACGTCGTTGCCCCCGTTGAGCTCGGAGAAGCTCTTGGCCGCGCCCTCGGGCGGGGCGCGGAGCTCCGGGTTGACGGCCTCCGCGACGCGCCGGGCCAGCGCCTGCCCCGCGATGTGCCTGTTGAGCAGCGTGCTGTAGATGCTGAACCCGCCGCCGTACATGGCGCCAGCGCGGCCCTGGAGCTGCTGCACCTGGGTGGCGGCGGCCGTGTCCGCGGCGAACCACGCGGGCGGCGGGATGACGCCGGGGCAGGCCACGTCGTGGGCCGCGTACGCCTGGCTGCTGTGGCTGATGAGCGACTGGGTGCCCGCCAGGGCCACCATGTGCGCCACCTGCGCGCGGTTCATCACCGCGATGGCGTTGAAGGCGCGCGCCGTCGCCACGGCCTGACTGTAGGCCGCCGCGTCCGCGGCCATCTGGATTTCGACGCGCTCCTTGGCGCGCATGCCGAAGCCCAGCGTCATCAACACCATCAACGCCAGCAGCAGCAGCGTCAGCGCGAAGAACACCAGCGCCTGACCTCTGGGCGCGCGCCTCAGGAGCCGTGGAGATTGCACGCGGGACCTCCCATGAAGTGCTCGGACATGACGGGCGTCATCATCCGCATGGCGGCGTTGACCTGGATGGGGAACAGGAAGTGCCCCTGGTCGCTCCAGCGCAGCATGCGCGTGCCCAGGTCACCCCCGGGCCATCCGTCCCGGCCCAGGCTGGCGTTCGTCTCGCCCCACCACGCGGAGCGGCGCTGCACCGGCATCAGCGGGTTGGCGGCCGTGTAGCGCTGGATGCGGAAGTGGGCGAGCAGCATGCGGCTCATCACCCAGTTCGCGAACGGGATGCGCATGTAGTACCAGGCCACCATGCGGATCTCCAACGTGCGCGCTCGCAGCGCCGCCGCGTTGTCCGTGGGCTGGTCGAAGAGGAGGTCCTCGCCCCCGGTGAGGTCCTGCGCCCACCCCGCGTCCGGCGACTCACGGACGATTTCGATGAGCGGCTCGTTGAAGTCCCGGCCGTAGGAGCTGCTCACCCGGTAGTGGTTGTGGCGCCGCGGCGAGAAGGCCGCCGCCAGCGCCTCCGCGCTGTCCGTGCGCGCCACCGTGGGCAGCATCGTCACCAGCGCCGCGTGCATCATCGGCAGGCAGTTGCCGTGGTTGATGCTGCCCGCGCGCACCGCGCGGTACGCCGCCACCTGCGCCAGGATGCGCGCCTGCAACATCATGAAGAGCTGCAGTGTCCCCAGCACGAGGAACACCACCAACGGGAGGGTCAGCGCCGCTTCCACCGCGGCCTGGCCCGACTGACGTCCTGTGCGTGGGGTGCTCCGGTGGATCATGCGCGCCTCCACCATCCTCTTTCCCGTTGATTGAGGAATCGGTCAAATGGCCCGTCGGCCCGAAGACACGCGATTTCACTGGGAGAACAAAAGCAGTATTACCAGAAGGATTGGAAACACCCTCTCGCGCGTCCACCGGCGGACATCCGTCCGGACACTGACCCCCGGTCACCGGTTGAGGACGAAGCCGCAGGCCGAATCGAGCACCACCTTGGCGCCCGCCAGGGCCTTCAGCAGCTCCTCGTAGTGGGCGTGCTCGGCGGCGAGCTGCGCCTCCACGGCCTCGGTGGACAGGCCCTGGTGGCCCAGGGACAGGCGCTGGCGGGCCACGGCGGCGTCGCGCTCGGCTTCAATGGCCTTACGCGCCTGGGCGGTCAGCTTGCCCAGCTCCGCCTCCGCGGCCTTGTGGCCCACGGGCACCGCCGCGTCCACGAAGTCCGCGAAGCCCGGGAAGGCGAGTGACACCTCGTCACCCTTGAGCGTCTTGCCCTCCTTCTCCAGCGCGGGCAGCAGCGCGGGCTCGGACCTGGGCTTTCCGCCGGCGTCCGCCACCGCGACATGGACGAGCGTTCGCTCCAGGAAGCGGGCGAGCTGACGGCTGGGCACCCGCGCGCCGGGCGAGGTGTCCTCCGGCTCCGGCAACTGGACGTGGAAGAGCAGCTCCACGCCGCGCCCCTTCTGGGGTCCCCGCCGCTCGATGAAGCGGAACGCGCTGCGGCCATAGGGGCCGTCGCGCAGGAAGCCGAAGAGGGCCTCCACCAGCGGGTGGCCGGTGGCGAAGTACTCCAGCTCCTCCGCCTCCACCGCGGTGTCGCGCCAGAAGGTGCCCAGTTGGGTGCGGTCCTCCATCACGTCGATGCCCGGCAGTCCGTCCACCTTCAGCGCGTGGCCGAACTGGAAGGCCACCTGGAAGGCCTCGACCTGCTCGTCGGTGTCCACGCCGATGCCCACCCGGCGCGCCAGCTCCGTGACGGTCTCCTCCAGGCGTTCGTCCAAATCCCGGGCGATGCCCCACAGCCCGTCCTCCACGCTGGACGCCTCGGCGTCCTCGTCCTCCTCCTCGTCCGCCTCGATGCCCATGCGCTCCTGGGCACGCTTCACCAGGCGCTCCACCGCGGGCTTGTCGAAGCTGCGCACGTCCAGCAGCGGGTCATACGCGCGCTTCACCTGCGCGCGCGCCGCCTCCACGCGGGCCTTCAGCTCCTGCGCGTACGCCATGCGCGCCTCGCGCGGCAGCAGCGCCAGCTCCGCCAGCCGAGCCTCCACCTCCTCCAGCACCGCGTCCAGACCGCCCACCGTCTCGCCGAAGACGCCCACCGCGTCCGCCAGCAGCATCAACACGTCGGACGCCAGCGTGCCCGCCGGGTCGAAGACGTGGATGTCCACCGGGTGCGTCTGGCCAATGCGGTCCAGGCGGCCGATGCGCTGCTCCACCGTGGCCGGGCTCCAGGGCAAGTCGTAGTGCACCAGGTGGTGCGCGAACTGGAAGTTGCGGCCCTCGCCGCCGACCTCGGTGCACAGCAGCACCTTGGGCCCCTCCGGGTCGCGGAAGCGCGCCACCTGCCGGTCTCGCTCCAGCAGGGGCAAGTCACCGTGGTAGCCCAGCGCCTCCACGCCCTCGCGGCCCAGCTCCGCCTGGAGCGCGTCCAGGGTGTCACGGCTCTCCGTGAAGACGAGCACCTTCGCCGCGGGCTCCGACTTCCACACGCCGCGCAGCACGCCCAGGAAGGCGCTGAACTTCGCGTCGCGCGCGGGCAGCCGCAGCGCGTCCGCCTGCCCCTTGAACACGGGGTTGGAGCGCACCGCGCCCGCGAAGGCCGCGGGGCTGGACTCCAGCCGGCGCAGCACGTTGCCCAGCGGCGCGCCGCGCAGGCTGGCGCCCGCGAGCACCGCCAGCGCGGCGTCACGGACCCTCAGCTCCTCGGCGGGCAGCGTCACCGGGTGACGGTGGAGCCGGCGCGTGGAGAAGCCGCCCACCACCGCGCGGCGGTTGCGCACCAGCCTGTCGCTGAGGCTGTACGTCTCCGCCAGGTGCTGGAGCAGCGCGTCGCGGTCCTTCAGCGACGACAGCTTCGCGTCCTCGGGGAAGCGCTTCGCCAGCGCCTGCACCGCGGCGGAGGGCTTGCCACCGTCCATCAGCGCGCGCACCGCGGCGGACAGCTCCTCCTGCCGCTGCAGGCGCGCCTCGAAGCCCGCGACGGTGGGCGCGGTGGCCGCGTCGATGAGCGTGAGCAGCCCGTGATACTCCGCCGGGTCCAACTGCATGGGCGTGGCGGTGAGCAGCAGCAGGCCCCACGTGTTCTTCGCCAGCACCTGCGCGGCCTCGAAGGCGCGCTCGCCCTTGAGGTGGTGCGCCTCGTCGATGATGACCAAATCCCAGAAGGCGTCCTCCTGGGCCAGCGCGCGGCGGTGCTCCTCACTGCGCTGGAGCATCTCCAGGCTGGTCACCACCAGCGGGAAGCGCGCCCAGGGCGACACGTCCGGCGCCTCCTTGAGCGACTGCGAATAGCGGTCCGAGTCCATCAGCGTGAAGAGCTGGTTGAACTTGTGGAACAGCTCCACCAGCCACTGCACGGTGAGGTGGCTGGGCGCCACCACCAGGCAGCGGCGCGCGAGGCCCGACAGGCGCAGCGCGCTGAACACCATGCCCGCTTCAATCGTCTTGCCCAGACCCACCTCGTCCGCCAGCACGAAGCGCGGACGGCGGGCGGACAGCACACGCTGCACCACGCCCACCTGGTGCGGCTTCACCATGATGCGGCTGGCCAGCAGCGCGCCCAGGGCGTCGCAGCGGCGCTCGTCGTCCAGCATCAGCGCCTGCTTGCGCAGGGTGAAGGCCTTCGCGTCACCCACGCGGCCCTCGCGCAGGGTGGACAGCAGGTCGGAGCGGGGCGGCAGCGCCCGGAGCGAGGACTCGGGCAGCTCGTCCTCCTCGTCATTCTCGATGTAGCGCAGCACGTAGCGGCGCAGACCGCGCGCGCCCGGCTCCTCGCGCACCACCACCGCCAGACGGCCCTTGTAGGTGATGACCGGCTCGCCCGGCGGCAGCGGGTACTGCACCAGGGCGCCGCCCTTGGTGGACACCAACACTGGGGCGTCCTCCCGGGCAGGGAAGGCGACGAGCGCCTTGGCGCCCTCTTCCTGCAGCGACAACAGATGTCCCACACCCCATTCGGGCTGCGGGAGGTAACGGACCTTCGAACCTTCGACGAGAGACATGGAGCGTTCGCTCATAACCCCCTGTCTTCACGAAGGCCATTCTGTAGCGTCCCAAGCGACCCACCTCGTGCGGGAGCCCGCACCCGCGCGCCCGCCGGCGCCCTGGGGCGAAGCCACCCCGTCCACTGGGACGATGTCGTCCAGCGTGCAGTCTGGGTGATGCTTTCTTCACCGACGGCACGCCCGAAAGGGTGCCTTGGGGGGGAGTCACCACATGATGCGCCGTTGGACGTTCGCTCAGCGAGTCAGCGCGGGCCTGTCCGCCTGCCTGTTCGCCGGGCTGCTGCTGCTCGCGACGCTGCTGTCGGCGGTGTTCGCGCAGGCCACCCCGCCCGAGGGCCACGGCGCGCTGCCCCAGGCCCTGCTGGCGGGGCTCTTGGGTCTGGGCTGCGTGGCGGCGCTGGGCTTCGTCCTCCACCGCGCGCTGGCGCCCCTGCACGCGCGGCACGAGTCCAGCGAGCAGCACCTGCAGCTCCTCATGGACGGCGTGACGGACTACGCGCTGTGCTTCCTGGACCGCCAGGGCCGGGTGACGGCGTGGAACGCGGGCGCGGAGCGCCTCACCGGCTGGGCCGAGGCGGAGATGGCCGGCCGCGACACGGACCGCCTCTACCCCGCGGACCAGGTGACGGCGGGCGTCCCCCGCGCCCACCGCGAGCGGGCCGCGCGCGAGGGGCGGCTGCTGGCCGAGGGCTGGCGGGTGCGCCGCGATGGCAGCCGCTTCTGGGCGGAGACGCTGCTCACCGCGCTGTTCGACGCCCACGGCCGGCCGCGCGGCTTCGTGAAGGTGACGCGCGACATCTCCGAGCGCCGCCGCATCGAGCGGGCCCAGGCGCTCTTCGCCGAGGCGGGCCGCGTCCTGCAGCCGCTGTCCGGCGCGCGTGAGGTGGGCGAGGCCCTCACCCGGCTGTGCGTGCCCGAGGTGGCCGACGCCTGCATCCTCTTCCTCCCCTCGGAAGACGGCACGGTGCGGCCCCACGCGGTGGCCTGCGCGGACACCGCCGCCCCGCACCGCATGTGGGAGCCGCTGTTGCGCTGCCCCGAGGACGGCGAGGTGGGCCCCGCCCGGGTGGTCCGCACGGGCCGCAGCGAGCTGCTGCCAGAGCTGGACGCCGCCCGCCCTCCCCCCGCGCTGCTGGGCACCGCGCACGGCGAGCTCCTGTGCGCGATGGGCGTGACGTCCGCCCTGACGGTGCCGCTGGCGGTGGGCTCGCGCGTGCTGGGCGCGCTGTGCCTGCTGTCCACGGGGACGCACCGCCGCTTCGGCGAGGTGGACCGCGCCTTCATGGAGGAGCTGGCGGCGCGCGCCGCGCTCGCGCTCGACAACGCCCGGCTGCTGTCACAGGCCCAGGACGCGCTCGAGCTCATCGGCATCGCCGCGCATGACCTGGGCAACCCGCTCAGCTCCCTGCAACTGCGGCTGCGGCGCCTGAGCATGCAGAGCGCCGCCACGCCCGACACGCGGCTGCGCGAGGGCCTGGCCGGGGCCGAGGGCGAGACGCGGCGGCTGGGCCGGCTGGTCCACAACCTCCTGGACCTGTCCCGCCTGTCCGCGGGCCGCATGGTGTTGGACACGGAGCGGCTGAACCTGGCGCAGTTGGTGCGCGAGGTGGCGGAGCGCCACGCCGACCAGGCCTCCGCCGCCGGCTGCGCCCTCTCCGTGCGTGTGGAGGACGACGCCACCGGCGACTGGGACCGCCAGCGCCTGGACCGCGTCGTCACCAACCTGCTGAGCAACGCCCTCAAGTTCGGCCGGGGCCACCCGGTGGAGCTGCGCGTGCATGCCAGCGCCACGTGCGCGCGCTTCAGCGTGAAGGACGGCGGCATCGGCATTGGCGTGGAAGCGCAGCAGCGCCTGTTCCACCGCTTCCAGCGCGTGCACCCAGGCACCCAGCACCCGGGCACCGGCCTGGGCCTCTACATCGTCCGGCAGCTCGTCGAGGCCCACGGCGGCACCGTCCACGTCCAGAGCCGGACCGGAGAGGGCGCGGAGTTCACCATTGAACTCCCCCGCGAGCTAAACAAGGAATCCTGCTTAGCGCCTGAAGCAGAGGTATGACGTTGTAGGACCCCTGCCCTGGAGGGCAATCCTTCATCTCCTTGAAAACACAGCAAGAAGCACCCTGGGTGGATTGTTTTCCCAGAAGTTGAACAAATCTGCTCGTTGCAGATAATCTTCGTACGGCTAAAAAGGCTCGAACCGGGGAAACCCGGAAACGGGAGAGGCCCGACCCACACCGCCCCACAAGCGACGGGTTACACGGCCCACTGGCCCCAGGCGCCATGGCGGCGTCGGCTTTTACACGTACGAGGAGCTGCACCATGGGTGGTCTTGGAGCCCCCCGGGCCCTGCTCGCATCGCTTGCCGGGCTGTTGCTCGCCTGCGGCGGACAGGACGTCACGGACGAAACCTCGATGAGCGCGCTTCCCCCCGAGGAGGACTTCCTCGGAGCGGAGTCCCAGGCCCTGCTGGGTGGGTGGCCCTGGCCCAACCCGGCGCCCACGACGCCGGCGGTCGCGCTGGCGCTCGAGGTGGAGAACGGCGTGGGCAAGCCCCTGCGCGTGCGCGAGGGCAGCACCTTCTTCATCAACCAAATCGACATCCGCTCCTTCGTGACGTCACGCAAGGACCAGGGCCTGAACAACCTCATCCGTCAGAGTGACTTCGGCGGCGTGGGCTGGCTGGGCGTGCGCCAGGTGGACCAGGAGTCCGTCGGCGCGCCGGGGCCCTACACCCGCCGCCGCTACTACCGGGAGGCGGCGTGGATGAACCTGCCCAGCCACTTCATCGTGGAGCAGGTGGACGCGCGCGGCCGCATCACCGGCGTGCCCATCCTCCTCAACGCGGGCGTCGAGCATCAGCGCCGGCCGGGCCTGGACGACTTCTTCATCCGCCGCTTCCGCGGCATCCAGACGGCCACCGGCTGCGCCACGCCGAATGACTGCTCGGCGGCCACCTCCTTCGAGGAGGAGGCCATCCTGGAGCTGCGCAACGCGTACGACCACGCCAAGCGCCAGACGCTCTCGCTGCGCCCGGAGACGCGCGCGCTGCGCCTGCGCTGGACGCTGCGTCCGGGCGCGCCCTACGAAATCCCCGTGGAGCAGGTGCGCAACGCGCAGTACGCGTACGGCTTCCGCATCGGCGTGGAGCCCCTCACCCGCGCCCGCGCGGACGGCACCTACGCGCCCGGCACGGAAATCGCCTTCCAGCTCACGCTGCGCGACGGCGCGGGCAACCGGCTCCACCCCCGGGGCTACCTGCCGCCGTACAACCAGGTGGCGCCCGACGGCACCGACTCCGGCCTCCAGTACTACCGCGCCTTCTTCGACGCGACGGCCACCTACTACCGGCGCAAGCACCGCGAGCGCATGCTGATGACGCAAATCATCGGCCCCGCGCAGCACATCCAGCCCATCCGCTCCGTCGTCGCGCTGGAGGCCTTCCTGGACCCGGCCGTGGACGAGCAGGTGGTGGCCACGCCCGAGCGGGACGGCGTCTTCTCCCAGTTCGCCACCCTGCCCTTCGCCAACGTCCTCTTCGGCGGCGCGTTCATCGACCCGGCGCTGTGGGACATGCCCAACACCGACACGTGGAAGTTCAAGCTCCCGGCCAACGCCGCCCCCGGCACCTACCTGGTGACGGTGAAGGGCCGCCGCACGTACCTGGGCGAGGACCTCCCTGGGTCCACCACCATCGAAATCCAGGTGGGCACCCGCCAGCGCACCGAGCCCAAGCTCACCACCGGCCCCTGCACGTCCTGCCACAGCCAGGGCGGCGAGCTGAGCGAGGTGCTGCACGCCAACGAGAACCGCGCCGCGTGCGCCGGCTGCCACGCCCCGCTCGCCTTCGAGCTGGAGGGCCCCATCTTCGTGCGCACCCACTTCATCCACTCGCGCTCGAACCGCTTTGACGCACCGCTCCACCAGTGCTCGTCCTGTCACCTGACGAAGGAGAGCATCCAGCGCACCAGCAAGGCGGCCTGTCTGTCCTGCCACAAGAGCTACCCGGCCAACCACGTGGCTCAGTTTGGACCCATCGAGAGCATGTACGTGGGGGGTGGCGCGGAGTCTTTCCAGCAGTGCACCGGCGCCTGTCATACTCGGCACCCCGGCAGCGGCCTCTAACCCCCCGCTCGCACACCTCGGAGTTGCTCCATGGCGCAAGTGAAGATGCAGACGGCTCGCACCACGCTGAACGAGCCCGATGCCGCCGCGGAGGACCTCCTGAGTCAGCTGGGCGGGGACATCCCCCGCCTGGTGACGATGTTCGCCTCGCGGGAGCGGGACCAGCAGGCCCTCAACCGCGCGGTGCGGGCCCGGCTGCCCGCCAGCGTGCGCCTGATTGGCGCCACCACCGCGGGCGAGCTGGACAACACCGGCATCCACGAGGGCAGCGTGGTGATGAGCGCCCTCTTCGGTGACTTCGAGGTGGGACTGGGCCTGGGCAGCGGCCTGTCCGTGGACGCCATCAGCGCGGGCGCGGCCGCCATCAAGCGCGCCTGCGAGGATTTGGGCGTGCGGCAGCAGGACCTGGATCCGCGCCGCTACGTCGGTCTCGTCATCGACGATGGCTTCCGTTACAAGAAGGAAGAGCTGCTGCTGGGCATCCTGGAGAAGTGCCAGACGCTGGTGCTCGTGGGCGGCGGCGCCAGCGACACCAACCGCGACCCGGCCAAGCAGTCCGCCATGGTCCACGTGGACGGCGAGGTGGCCACCGACGCGGTGCTGGTGGCGCTCTTCAAGACGAGCGCGCCCTGGGGCGCGCTGCGCTCGCACTGGTACGTGCCCACCGGCGAGAAGCTCACCATCACCAAGGTGGATGAGAGCCACACCCGCGCGCTCGAAATCGACGGGCACCCGGCCGCCAAACGCTACGCCGAAATCCTGGGCGTGGGCGTGAACGAGCTGGAGTTCGGCACGCCCCGCGGCTTCGCCGTGCGCCCCACCGCCCTGCGCGTGGGCCGCGAGTACTTCATCCGCGCCGCCTGGAGCCCGCAAGAGGATGGCTCCATCCTCTTCGCCAACCTCCTGGAGGAGGGCACCGAGTTGGAGCTGATGAAGCTGGGTGACATGGCCGGCATGACGCGCAGCTTCTTCACCGAGGAGGTACCCCGCAGGGTGCAGAACCCCCAGGCCGCCCTCCTTTTCCACTGCGGTGGACGCATGTGGTACGCCAACGCCACCAATACCACGCAGCAGTTGGCGGAAACGCTGAGGGCCGCACCCACCGCCGCTGGTATGAACGTGCACTTCGAAATCTACTCGGGGTTCCACATCAACACCACGCTGACGGCGCTCGTCTTCGGGGCGAACTGAGCCATGGCGAACTCACAGCCTCCCTCTGAGTCTCCGGCGGACACCGCCTCCCTCCTGCTCGTGGGCAGTGAGCGGGAGTGCCAGCGCGTGGAGGACGCGCTCACCCAGGCGGGGGTGACGGTGCGCACCGAGCGCGCCACCACGGCCGCCGCCGCGGAAGCCGCGCTGTCGAACACGTGGAGCCTGGTGCTGTGCGGCTCGGAGGTGCCCGGCGCGGGCTTCACCGAGGTGCAGGCGCTCTGGGGCAAGTACGGCAAGGAGCTGCCCTTCGTGGTGATGTCGCGCGACTGGAGCGAGGACACGCTGGAGGCCAGCGTGCGCGCCGGGGCGCTCGACTACATCACCGAGGACCGCTTCAGCCGGCTGGTGCCCATGGTGCAACGCGAGCTGCGGATGACGGCGGACCGCCGCCGCCACACCGCCACCGCGGAGCAGCTGGAGCGCACCGCCTACCTGATGGAGAACATCATCGACGCGATTCCGTTCGTCCTCTTCGTGAAGGACGCGGACACGCGCCGGCTGGTGGTGGCCAACAAGACGTTCGCGGACGCCTTCCGCGTCACCAAGCAGTGGCTCCTGGGGAAGCTGGACCACGACTACTTCCCCAAGGAGCAGGCCGAGTCGTTCATCGCCATCGACACGGAGATTCTCGAGTCCAAGCAGATGCGCTCCTTCGAGGAGGTGGCCCGCGCCGACGGCGTGGACCGCATCTTCGCCACGCGCAAGCTGCCCCTGCTCGACGAGCACGGCGTGGCCCGCTACGTGATGGGCGTCACCGAGGACATCACCGAGCGCAAGCAGCATGAAGAGATGCTGCGCGCGTCCAAGGCGGAGCTGGAGGCGGCCAACAAGCAGCTCGCCGCCAGCCTGGAGGAGATCAAGCGCACCCGCGCCGTGTCCGCGCGCTCGCTGGCGTCCTACCAGCAGCGCGCGCTGCAGATGGAGATCATCCGTCAGCAGAACGAGGACCTGGACCGGCTGGCCCAGGAGCTGGCGGTGGCCAAGCGCAACGAGGAGGAGCGCGCCCGCGAGGCCGAGGCCGCCGTCCGGCTCAAGAGCGAGTTCCTGGCCAACTTCAGCCACGAGATCCGCACCCCGCTCAACGGCATCATCGGCTACTGCGACCTGCTGATGCGCGAGGAGGGCCAGCGGCTGACGGCCCATGGCCGCCGCGACCTCAACGTCGTGAAGACGAACGCCAAGACGCTGCTGGCGCTCATCAACGACATCCTGGACCTGTCCAAGATTGAAGCGGGCCGCGTGGAGGTCGTCACCGAGCTGGTGGACGTGCAGGAGCTGGCCGAGGAGTGCCTGGCCACGGTGAAGGAGTACCTCAAGGGCAAGGACGTGGCCCTCACCACCAACATCGACCCGTCGGTGCGCACGCTCCGCTCGGACGCGCTCAAGCTGCGGCAAATCATGCTCAACCTCTTGAGCAACGCCGCCAAGTTCACCGACGCCGGTGAGGTGGCGCTCAACCTCGTGCCCGCGGGCAACGAGGTCCTGATGACGGTGGAGGACACCGGCGTCGGCATCCCCTCCGACCAGCTCCCCTTCATCTTCGAGAAGTTCCGCCAGGTGGACGGCTCCACCACGCGCAAGGTGGGCGGCACCGGGCTGGGGCTGGCCATCGTCCGCGAGCTGTCACGCGTGCTGGGCGGCAACGTCTCCGTGACGTCCACGCTGGGACGCGGCACCACCTTCACGGTGCGCATGCCCACCTCGGTGGAGAACTCCGACACCGTCCCGCCGCAGCTGGAGCGCGGCGTGCCCGTGTCCGAGGTGGCCCAGCACGTGGGCGCCATGGCGCAGCCGGGAGGCACGGTGCTGGTGGTGGACGACGACCCGCTCACCCAGCAGCTCGTGTCCGGGCAGCTCGAGCCCGCGGGCTTCAAGGTGGTGGTGGCCGAGGACGGCATCGCGGCGCTCAAGCGCGCCCGCGAGCTGCGGCCCCAGGCCATCCTGCTGGACATCCACCTGCCCAAGCTGGACGGCTGGTCGGTGCTCAGCCAGCTCAAGAGCGAGCCCGCGCTGGCCGGCATCCCCGTCATCCTCATCTCCGTGGAGGAGCAGCGCGCGCGCGGCTTCTCGCTGGGCGCCTGCGAGTACCTGGTGAAGCCGGTGGAGCCGGACCGCCTGGTGGAGGTGGTGCAGCGCAGCCTCAGCCAGAGCACCGGCTCGGCCACCAGCGTGGGCGAGGTGCTGGTGGTGGACGACGACTCGGCCACGCGCGAGCTGGTCAGCCGCAACCTGCGCCGCGCCGGCTTCTCCACCACCGAGGCCCGCAGCGGTGAGGACGCCCTGCTCAAGGCCCGCGTGTCGCCGCCCGCGCTGGTGGTGCTGGACTTGATGATGCCCAACCTGGACGGCTTCGAGGTGCTGCGCCGGCTGCGCGCGGAGAAGCTCCAGGTGCCCGTGGTGGTGCTCACCGGCAAGACGCTCTCCCACGACGAGGAGGCCCTGCTGCGGGACGGCTTCGCCGGCTTCGTGAAGAAGGGCGGCCACGCGCTGGAGGACGTCATCGCCCAGGCCAAGGGCCTGCTGCTGTCCCAGCGCGCCGCCACGGCCGGCAAGCTGCCCCGCGTGCTCTACGTGGAGGACAGCGCGCAGAACCGGGACATCGTCCGCCGCTACCTCAACGGCCACTTCGAGGTCATCGAGGCGGAAGACGGTGAGCACGGCCTGGAGCGCGCCATCCGCGACGCCCCGGACCTCATCCTGATGGACCTGTCGCTTCCCCGCCTGGACGGCTGGGAAGTCACCCGCAGGTTGCGAGCCCTACCGGCCGCGGCCAATGTTCCTGTCATCGCGGTGACGGCACACGCGGGGCGGGAGTACCAGGACAAGGCACATGAGGCGGGATGCACCGCCTACCTGACCAAGCCCCTTGATCGTGACCAGTTGCTCGAGATGATTCGAAAGCATCTAGGGAGAACCCATGTCTGAAGAAAAAGCGCGCGTCCTGGTGGTGGACGACGACCCGGACCTGCTCGACCTCGTACAGCGCTCGCTGAGCGCCTACGGCTTCGAGGTGCTCACGCACACCTCCGCGCTGGGTGTCTCCAACCTCGTCCGCTCGGTGGAGCCGGACTTCGTCCTCATCGACGTGAACTTCCCCGCCCTCAAGGGCGACAAGGTCGTCAACCTGGCGAGGCAGTACGCCCTGCCGAAGACGAAGTTCATCCTCTATTCAGCATCAGACGAATCCAAGCTGCGCTCACTGGCGCTCGCTTCCGGTGCGGACGGATATATCTCCAAAAGCGTGCAAGGCGAGGAGCTGGCCCAGCGCCTTCGCGCCTTTCACCTGAAGCCCCGGCCGCCCACACCGACGCCTGCTCCAGCCACCTGAACGCCGGCTGACATGCCCGCGGGTCCCTCCAATCTGGTAGGGACCCGCGCGCTTCCACACCTTCCGGGCATCCCCCCACTCTGGAGGGCCGCATGAGCGCGTCCATGGATTACAGTCCTGCTGAAAGGTTACGACTCGAGTTGGCTGAACCCCTCTTCAACCCCCTCTTGAAGAAGTGGGTCGGCAAAGGCGAGCTCGACTACGAGGTCTATTTGAAGACGCCCACGCTGCTGTCGCTCCAGGCGGCGGACGGCGAGCGGGTGGCCCACGACGAGCTGATGTTCCAGGTGGTGCATCAGGCGCAGGAGCTCTGGCTGAAGCTGGCCTCCCGCGAGGCGGTGGAGGTGGTGGCCGAGCTGGACCGGGACGCCCTGTGGGCGGCCTCGGCGCGGCTGGAGCGCATCTGCCGCGTGCTCCAGGCCGTGAAGCACGAGCTGGCCATCATGGAGACGATGACACCGGACACCTACCAGGTCATCCGGCGCAGCCTGGGCAACGGCAGCGGCCAGGAGTCCCCCGGCTACAACATGCTGCGGAAGGTGGCGCAGGGGCTGGAAGGCGCCCTGGACCGGCTGCTGGCGCGGCGTGGACAGACGCTGATGTCCGTGTACCGCGCGGGGGGCCCGGACGACTTGAAGCGCATCTGCGAGCAGTTGGTGGACATGGATGAGGCCTTCCAGGGCTGGCTCCACGCCCACTTCCAGCTGGTGCGCCGCACCATTGGCGTGGACCGCTCCGTGAAGGCGCTGGACGGCCTGCCCACGCAGGTGCTCCAGGGCCGGATGACGCTGCCCCTGTTCCGCGAGCTCTGGGACGTCCGGCTGGAGCTGACGGCCGGGTGGCGGCGTGAAGGCGGCATCGACCCCGGCGTCAACCGGACCGCTCCGGGCGGAGGCTGCCCCATGGCCCAGGCGGCCCGGACCCGGCAGGCAGAGCGGCCATGACGGTGGCGGCCACGGCCCTGGCCCCCACCCCCCGCGCACTGCTTCACCTGCTCTACAACGGCGCCCGCGCGGTGGACGTCCTGGAGGCATCACTGAACCTGGGGCTGCTGGACGCCCTGGAGCCCGGCCCCGTCACGCTGGGGGAGCTGGCCGCGCGGCACCACCTGGTGCCCGCGCGGCTCTACAAGCTGCTCGACTGCCTGGAGAGCCTGGGCCTCGTGCGGCGCGAGCAGCCCACGGACGCCCTGGAGTCCGCGCGCTACCAGGCCGTGCCCGGTCTGCGCGCGGCAGCCGAGGCCGTCCTGGGCCCGCAGTCGCTGGAGAAGGACCGGGAGCGCTACGCCTGGCGCGAGCTGCACGGGCAGCTGCCGCAGGTGCTCCGTGGAGAGCGCTCCATGCCCTCCGCCGCCTTCGACTGGCCCCCGCGGACGGACGCCCAGGTGGAGGGCTTCGAGGCCAGCATGGCCGCGGGCCTCCCGCCCATCCTCGAGACGTTCCGCGCCCACGGCGCCCGACTGTGGCCCGGCGGAGGACGGATGCTCGACGTGGGCGGCGGAGACGGCACGCTGGCCGCCCACCTGGTGCGCGAGCACCCCCAGCTCCAGGTGGACGTGTTCAACCTGCCCGCCACCGCGCCGCTGGTGGCCCGCACCCGCGAGCGCTTCGGCCTGCCCGAAGCGCGGCTGGGCTTCCGCGGCGGTGACTTCCTCGAGGAGCCCCTGCCCTCCGGCTACGACACGCTCGGCTTCGTGCGGGTGCTGCACGACTGGCCCGCGGACACCGCGCGCGCGCTGCTCACCGCCGCGCGCGCGGCGCTCCCGCCCGGAGGCCGCGTCCTCATCTGCGAGGAGTTCCGCACCCCGGAGCGGCTCGCCGCCCAGTTCTTCTGGTCCTACTTCCTCATGGGCGTGGACACCTGTGTGAGCCGCCTGCGCGAGGTGGAGCACTACCTGCGCGTGCTGGAGGAGACGGGCTTCAAGGACGCCGAGGTCCTCCCCGGCCCCTTCGAGCTCATCGTCGCCCACCGGTAAAAACGACAGGACGTGGCGGGTGGGGTGGCATTGTTTGCCCCCCAATTGTCACCCCCTGGCGCCGCTTCGCGTCAGGGAAGCCCTGGTAGAATGGGCCCAACCCCGGGCCCCAGGAGGCCAGCCAGGCGTACCCCTCGCCGTTGAAGCCCTGGCACGGGTTCTGCACAATTCCAACGACAGAAGCGTGTAGCAGCAGCACGGCAGCGACGCAGTCCGACGAAGAGGAGGGACTCCGCATGAAGAAGCAGGGTTCACGCAGGTCGGATGAAGGCTCGGTGAAGGCGGTCCGCGGGCTGGTGACGCCCGAGTCCGGGGCGGGCACCTGGACGCCGCCCCTGGCGGACGGAGAGGTCCGCATCCCCGTCGAGGAAGGCGTGGAGCTGAGGGGCCTGCTCCAGGTGCCGCCGGGCGCCACCGGGGTGGTGGTGCTGGCCCGGGGCCACGGCAGCAGCCGCCGGGGCGCCACGGACCTGAGGGTCGCGAGGATGCTGCAAAGCGAGGGGCTGGCCACCCTGGCGGTGGACCTGCTGACGGCGGCGGAAGAAGAGGCGTGCCGCGAGCGCGACCTGCGCTTCAACCTGGGCCTCTTCGGCGGGCGGCTGTCGGGCGTGGCGCGCTGGCTGCGCCGGGCCCCGCGCACGAGCGGGCTGCACATCGGCTACCTCGGGGCATACACCGGCGCGGGCGCGGCCCTGGCGGCGGCGGCGATGCGGCCGGAGTACGTGGACGCGGTGGTGTGCCGGGGCGGACGCCTGGGCCAGCCGGGCGCCACGCTGTCGAAGGTGCGCGCGCCCACGCTGCTCATCGTCGGCGCGGAGGACGCCACCGCGCTGGAGCCGCACCGCCGCGCCATCAGCGCGATGACGGCGGAGAAGCGCCTGGAAATCATCCCTGGCGCCACGCACCGCTTCGAGGAGCCCGGCACGCTGACGCAGATGGTGGACCTGGCCTGCCTCTGGTTCCTCCAGCACCTGGGCGCGCCCCGCTGGGAATCGCTGCCTGAGCAGCGCGTCGCCGGCGGCTGAGCGTCCTCCCAAGCCCGAGAAGCTGGCGGGCCAGGGCAGCCGTCAGTGCTGCCCTGGCCCCCGGGGGGACACCCTGGCGTGGGGGGAGAAGGCGCGGAGCACCTGACGCCGAGGCACCCGCAACGGTGCCACGGCGCGCGCCGCGCTCCCATTGGCCAGCGGTCCAGGCAGCGCTGTCCCGCGGTCTGACGCGCAGGCCCCGCGGACTCAGAGGCTTGCCGGGCGCTGCACACCCAACTGGCACCCGAGGACCGCCAGCTGCGCGCGGTTCTCCGAGCCGAGCTTCTTGTAGATGCTGGTGATGTGCGCCTTCACGGTGCGCTCGGTGATACCCAGGCTGGTGGCGATGCGCAGGTTGTCCGCGCCCGCGGCGATGTAGCCCAGCACCTCGCGCTCGCGCGGCGTCAGCCGGCTCAGCTCGCCTGGGAGTGGCGGCTCCGGCTGCGGCTGGAAGCCCGGCGACGGCGGCGAGGGGGCCAGGCCCACGGGCAACAGCCGCTCACCCCGCACCACCCGCTCCACCGCCTCCACCACCTCCGCGCAGCCCACGTTCTGCTTCCACAGGTAGCCGGCCGCGCCCGCCTGGAGGCACTGCTCCACCAGCGCCGTCTCCCGGTGGCCCGACAGCACCAGCGACTTCACCGCCGGGAAGAAGTCATGCAGCCACTGCAGCGCGGACATCCCGCTGGCGGGCAGCTCCCAGTCGGCCAGGTCCAGTTGGAGGTCCACCAGCGCGACGTGGGGCAGCGTCTCGCGCACGCGCGCGAAGAAGGGCCCGGGCTCCGCGAAGCCCGCCACCACGTCCATCCCCGCGCCTTCGAGCACCGCCTCCAACGCCTCACGGAAGACCTGCTGGTCCTCCAGGATGGCGACGCGGATGCGTTCCATTTCCATGGCAGTCCGACTCCCGAGAATCCCACCCAGGCACCTGGCGTGCTCCACCGCCGCCCCCCTCACCCTGTCCGCTCATCCTTCGGACTTCAACCCCTCTAAGGGAATTCCCGCAGCCGGGGGGCGACACGGAGTGACGACTGGAGGATACTCGCCACGTCGTCTGATTCCGCGGAGCCATCCGCGCGCTGAAGGGGGAAGCCATGCCGGAGCCGAAAATCCGCGTCCTCATCGTGGATGACGAACAGGACCAGCTCTCGCTCGTGGAGCGCACCCTCTCCGCCTTTGGCTTCGACGTCCGCACCCACCGCTCCTCCCTGGGCGTCTCCAACCTGGTGCGCACCACGCAGCCGGACCTGGTGCTGCTGGACGTGAACATCCCCGCGCTCAGCGGTGACAGGGTGCTCGCGCTCGCGCGAGGCCAGGCGCCCCAGGGCACCAAGTTCATCCTCTACTCCGCCTCGGACGAGTCCCAGCTGCGCGCGCTGGCGCGTGCGTCGGGCGCGGACGGCTACATCAGCAAGAGCGTGCAGGGCGAGGACCTGGCCCGGAAGCTGGAAGCCATCCACCAGAAGCCCGCGGCCGCCGCCGAGCCCCTGCCCGTCGCCCGCTGAGCGGCGCTCAGGCCGGCAGGTCCGTCACTTCCAGGAACACCGCGCGGAAGTCGCCCCGCGCGCCGATGAGCCGCAGGTTCTGGGCCAGCCCGCCGGTGGAGCGGAAGAACATCACCGCCTCCGCGGGGGGCTTGATGCGCAGGAAGCGCGGCGCGTTGCGCGAGAAGTGGTTGCGCATGTCGCGGTTGATTTCGCACGTGGCGTAGTCGTAGTCCGGCAGGCGCATGGGCCGCCCGGCGATGCGCAGCACCTCGGCGATGAGCTCCTCGGCCTCCGCGTCCGGCAGTTCCACCGTGAAGCCCACCTCCCGGCTCAGGGCCAGGATGTCCAGCGGCTCCATGCGCATCGTCTGCCGGAGCATGCGCTGGTTGGTCTCCACGAAGCGCGGGGAGAAGCGCTTGATGGAGCCGAAGTCCAGCAGGCCCAGCCGCCCGTCCGGCATCACCATGAAGTTGCCCGGGTGCGGGTCCGCGTGGATTTCGCCCGCGCCGAAGAAGGGCACGTACGTGGCGAGGATGAGCTGACGCGCCACCCGGAAGCGCTCCTCGTTGGAGGGCTCCGTGGGCAGCCAGTCCTTGAGCGTGAGGCCCTCCAGCAGCTCCAGCGTGAGCACCCGCTTCGCGCTGTGGCTGGCGATGACGCCGGGCACGCACAGCTCGGGCCGGGAGGCCACGCTGCGCGCGAAGCCCTCCGCCAGCGCGGCCTCGCGGCGGTAGTCCAGCTCCAGCAGCAGCTCGTCGCGGAACTCCTGGAAGTAGGCGGAGCCGTCCATGAGCCGCGACGCCTTCGACACCGTCTTCACCACCAGGCCCAGGTTCTCCATGTCATGGGCCAGGGACGCGTCGATGCCGGGGTACTGCACCTTCACCGCCACCGCCCGCCCGTCCTCCAGCACCGCGCGGTGCACCTGCCCCAGTGACGCGGCGGCCAGCGGCGCCTGGCTGAACTCGCGGAAGAGCGCCTCCGGCGGCGCCCCCAGCTCCGCCTCCACCACGCGGGCCACCTGCGCGTAGGACATGGCGGGCGCCTGGTTCTGGAGCCGCGCCAGCACCTGACGCACCTCGGGGGTGAGCAGGTCCGGGTCCATGGACACGGCCTGCCCCAGCTTCATCGCGGCGCCCTTGAGCTCGCCGAGCGTGGAGACCAGCTTCTCGGCGGCCTCCTTGCTGAGCAGGTCCGGCGTACCTCCCGCCAGCCGCTTCGCGCCGCTCTTGAGGACGTCGGTGCCCACCTGCATGGAGAGGCCCGCCAGCTTGCGAAGGCGGTTGAAGCGCCCCTGGGGAGGAAGCTTGTCGTCGGAGTCAGAGGCCATGGGAACTGAGATGGATTAACGAGGAGTGCCTCGCCAGACGCAAGGCATGACACCCCCTCGCGACAGCCAGGCCGCCCTACCTGGAAGCGGACGCGGCATGGGGGGCCTACAGCGCGTACCAGCCCGCGTGCCCTCGCAGGCTCGAGGGACTCAGTCCCACCGCGGCCCCGTCCAGCGCCAGGGAGGCCTCCAGGGCCTCCCGCAGGGCGCCCGCGTTGGGATAACGGTCCGCCGGGCGGCGCGCCATGGCCCTGGTCAGCACGCGCGACAGCGTCGAGGGCAGGTCGCGCTGCGAGGGTGGCCCCCGGCGCGAGGGGCCCGGCGGGGACTCCGCCACGCGCCCGCGCGCTGGCAGGCGCCCGGTGAGGAGCAAGGTGCCCAGCTCGCCCACGGCGTGCAGGTCCGCGCGCAGGGCCCGCGACGTGTCATCCCCCGCGCCCGACGCCGCCGGGTCGAACGTGTCCAGGGCCTGCGGCGCTCGCTCCACCGCGCACGCCCCCTCCGCCGGGGGGAGCAACCGGGCGACGGCGAAGTCCAGCAGCTTCACGTGCTGACGGCCCAGGGCGTCCGGGACGAGGAAGACGTTGGCGGGCTGGAGGCTCCCATGGGCGATGCCCTGCGCGTGCGCGGCGGCCAGCGCGTCACACACCTGGCACAGCAGGTCCACCACCAGCGCCGGAGACAGGGGCTCCTGGGTGAAGGCCGCGAGGCTCTGCCCCTCCAGGTACTCCATGACGAGGTAGGGGCGCCCGTCGCGCATGCCCAAGTCGTAGAGCGACACGATGTGCGGGTGCTGGATGAGCGTCAGCGTGCGCGCCTCCGACAGGAAGCGGGCGACCCGCGCCGCGTCCCGTGTCACGTGCGCGTGCAGCACCTGGATGGCCACCTGCTTCTGGATGAGCGCGTGCTCCGCGAGCAGCACCGTGCCCAGGCTCCCCCGGCCCAGCTCGCGCAGCAGCCGGAAGTGCCCCAGTTGCTGACCAATCAGCGAAGGCGCGCCGGACGCGGACCGCGCCTCCGCGGCGAGCGGCGGGCCCAGCCGCGTCAGGCACTCCACCGGGGATTGCGCGCGGGAGGGCCGCACCCGGGACGGGCAATCGCAGGGCCCCAGGTGAGCGGGAACGCTGCCGCACGCGGGCCCGAGGGCCGGAGGGAACATGGGAACCGAGGTGGTGAGGTCCATCCTGGACATGGAGGTCGGGACGACGCGGGCACACGCGAACGGGATTGGAGCCGTGACGGTGCCGTGTGGAGCGCGCGCGATAGCGCTCTGGAGTCCCCCTCCTTTCAGACACAGGCGACTGCCCGTGATGCGAAGACCCTATCGCCGCCAGGACATGGCTCGCGACGGTCCTCCGGGACGTGCGTCGAACGCGCAACGGCCGCTGTGTTCGCCGGCGCACGCACGGCGGCGAAGCGTCCAACGGCGGAAATTTCCATGCGCGCAAGGCACGGAGCGGAGCCTCCGCGAGTGTGCGGCGCTCAACGCCCGTCGATGCGCCACAGGGGGGATACCTGGCCCGCATGCGCGGGCACGGCCCTGCGCGAACGTGGGCAAGGAGATGCCTCGCCTCGCGTGCCTCGTTCGAGGGCGCAGCCCTGCCCGACGGCGGACAGCGAGACACCTCGCCTCGCGTGCTTCATTCGAGAATGCCGCCCCGCGGACCGCGGGCAGCGAGACACCTCGCCTCGCGTGCTTCATTCGAGGGCGCCGTCCTGCCCGACCAAGGGCAGGGCGACACCTCGCCTCGGGAGGCTTCAGCCGATGATGGGCTCGCAGAAGCCGTCAGCACCGCACGTCAGTCCGAAACAGCACGCGGCCTCTTCGCCGCAGCGCTCGCCCACCGGCGCACACACCGGAGCGCCCGCGTCCGGCTCCGAGCCGCTGCCCGCGTCCGGCTCCGAGCCGCTGCCCGCGTCCGGCTCCGAGCCGCAGCCCGCGTCCGGCTCGGGCTCTCCGCTCCCCTCACACGGGCCAAGGGTGTCACCATGACGCTCATGTGCGGGCCACGCCGCCGCGCCCACCGACAAGGTATGGGCATTGGCGGGGTTGCCCGGCGGGTAGTGACAGAGGGTGATCTTCCCCGTCCCCGCCTCTTCGAAGGTCGGAGCCTCCTCGTCGGACGGCGTCTCCTCACCCGCCTTGCCACCCAGTCCGCCGCTCTGCGGAGACTGCGTGTCGGGTGAATCATCAGTCACCGGTGAGCCACCACAGCCCCCCGCGAGCAGCGCGCACAGCGCCACCGCGACGGCGGAGGAGAACACAGGCTTGAGGCTTCGCATCGATACACTCCTGGCACGAGGGTCGAATGCCGTCATCCACGCCGGGCCGCCTCCCGCGACGAAACGTCTCATCGCCAGCGCACGGCGTCGCCAGGTCACGGTCGGAATACCGCGCCAGGCGCCCGCCAGCGATGCGTCCAGGGCTCAGCCCCCCGGGGATGCGGCCACCACGTAGAAAAGACCCAGGCACCCGCGCTCCGGCCACCGATGAAACGGCGCGGAGCGCGACATGACAGCGAGGATGAAAACGTGTGCTGTCAGCTCACGCTTTCGGCGCTGTACCGCGCGATGAGTCCGGTGCGTACGGCCTCGCGGTGAACCCGCGTGAAGAGGGCACACGCGAGCAGGATTTCCACCACCGCCAGACCGGCGCCCCATAGCAACGTCGACACCTGGAACGTGCCTCCGGCCGCGAGCGCGCGCATCCCCTCGAACACATAGGAGGGCGGCAGGACCTTCGAGACGGCCTGCATCCACGCGGGCAGCGTGGACAGCGGATAGAAGACGCCGGCGAAGGGCGACAGCAGCGCGGGGATGGGCCAGACGAACCACTCCGACGCCGGCCCCAGCCGCAGCACCAGCGCGCAGCCGAAGATGCCCAGCGCGATGCCGAACAGGAACAGCACCAGCAGGAAGGGAAGGACGAGCGCGCCGTACATCGCGAAGGACAGGCCGAAGACGGTGCTGGCCAGCACCAGCATCACCACCAGGCCGATGGCGCTCGTCGCGATGCTGGAGAGCACCAGCCCCCCCAGGTACTCGGAGATGGAGAGCGGGGACGCGAACATGTTGAGGAAGTTGCGCGACCACACGTCCTCGAAGAACACCATCGTCACGCCCTGCATGACGCGGATGAAGAAGTCCCACAGGAGGACGGCGCCCAGGAGCGCCGGGACGAAGTTGTAGGGCTGGTCCGTGATGGCGTTGAGGTAGCGGCTCATGAAGCCCCACAGCACCATGTCGATGGCCACCCACGCGAAGAGCGGCAGGAAGCGCGCGGCGCTCCCCCTCAACAGGTAGTAGTGGCGGAGCGCGACGGCGGCGGCTCGGTGGATTCGCATGGTCAGCTCCGGCCCAGCGCGAGCGGCTCGCGTGCCACGGTGATGAAGAGCTCCTCGAGCGAGGGCTGGCCATGCTCGCGGGGCAGCGTGCGCGGGTCCCCTTCCAGCAACACGCGGCCGTGCGACAGGAACATCACCCGGTCACACACCTCCTCCACCTCGTACATGTTGTGGGACGTCCACAACACGCCGCCGGTGCCCTCCGCGGCGAACTCCCGGATGCGGGCGCGGATGTCGCGCGCGGTGGCCGGGTCCAGCGACGCGGTGGGCTCGTCCAGCAGCAGCAGGCTCGGCCGGTTGAGCATCGCCTTCGCCAGCGCCACGCGGGTCTGCTCGCCGGAGGACAACACGCCGCACTTCGCGTCGCGGTACCTCACCAGGTCGAACTGCGCCAGCAGCTCCTCGATGCGCGCGCCCAGCGCCTTCACCCCGTAGATGAGGCCGAAGACGCGCAGGTTCTGGTACACGGTGAGGTTGCCGGGCAGCGGCGAGTAGACGGCCGCGAAGTTCGTCAGCTCCAACGCCGCGGAGCGCTGCGCCGCCAGGTCCAACTGCTGGATGTGGATGGTGCCGGACGTGGGCGCGAGCACGCCGAGCACCATGTTGATGGTCGTCGTCTTCCCGGCGCCGTTGGGCCCCAGCAGCCCGACAATCTCGCCCCGCCCCACCTCGAATGAGACGCCATCCACCGCGGCCTTGCCGCCGTACTCCTTGCGCAGGCTCGCCACCGACAGCACCTGGGGCGCCCCGGCGCGTCCCCGCGCGCCAGGCCCCGTCCCTGTAGTCACCATGGCGCGCACTATGCCGTGGCCCGGGCTCCAGGCACGCGCAACCTGCACGCTGACGACTTCCCGACGCGTTCAGGGTCCGCCGCGGGGCAGACGCACGGTGAAGATGGAGCCCGAACCGGGCTGGCTCTCCACCTCGATGCGCCCGCCCATGGCGTCCACGATCTGCCGGCTGATGTAGAGCCCCAGGCCCAGCCCGCCGTAGTGCCTTTCGGACACCGCGCGCTCGAAGCGGCCGAACAGGCGCGGCAGGTCCTCCGCCGCGATGCCGATGCCCTCGTCGCGCACGGACACGCGCACGGCCTCCTCGCCCTCGAAGGCCGCCTCCACGAGGACGGGCCGGCCCGCGCCGTACTTGGCCGCGTTGGTCAGCAGGTTCACCAGCACCTGGTCCAGCCGCAGCGAATCCCACCGGCCCGGCAGCGGCCCCGGGACCTCCACGCGCACCGTGCAGCCCGCCTGGGTGAACACCTCTTCCATCCGGTCCACGGCGTCGCGCACCGCCTGCCCCAGGTCGAGGTCGGCGGGCTCCAGCGCCAGCCGCCCCAGCGAAATCCGGCTGACGTCCAGCAGGCTGTCCACCAGCGCGCTCAACCGCTGCACCTGCCGCATGGCCGTGGCCATCCGGGGCCGCACCTTGTCCCGGCACTCGACGCCAACGGCGCGGTCGATGAGGCCGTGCTGCAGCTTGAGGCTGGTGAGCGGCGTCTTCAGCTCGTGGCTGGCCACGGAGAGGAACTCGTCGCGCAGGCGCACCGCGGCCTGGGCGTCCCGGTAGAGCGACGCGTTCTCCAGCGCCACCGCCACCCGCCGCGCCAGCTCCTCCGCCATGGCCACGTCGGCGGTGACCAGCCTGCGGCACGGCGCCGAGGTCCCCAGCGTGATGACACCCAGCGTGCGCCCCCGCGTTCGCACCGGCACCGCGAGCAGCGAGTGCGGATTCAACGCCTCCAGGAACGCCCGGTGCCCGGGGCCCTGGCTCATGCGCTCGCGCAGCTCCGGCCCCACCTCGGGCAGGAAGCGCGTCTCTCCCGACAGGAAGCACTCGCGCGCCGGATGCAGCGCGCCCTCCACCCAGGACGGCGGCAGCGCGGCCAGCAGCGACGCGTCCCGCTCCGGCTCGCGGTGGGACGCGGCCACGCACCGCAGCTCCCCGTCCGCGCCCACCAGCTCCACCAGGCAGTAGGTGGCCACGTTCTCCGCCGCCACCCGCGACAGGTGCTCCAGCGTCCACTCCACGTCGTCCAGGTGCTCGGCCAGCGCGCGGCTCGCCTCCAGCAGGAAGAACAGCCGCTCCTCGGCCTCCTTGCCGGCCTCCAGCGCCAGGTGCAGCTTGCCGCCGCGCTCCCTCAGCGCCTCGTACAGCGCCGCGCGCTCCAGCGCCTGCGCGCACTGCTGCGCCAGCGAGGCCAGGAAGCCGCGCTCCTCCGCGGGGAAGACCTGCGGCGTGTCCCACGCGAACATCAAGAAGCCCCGGACGCGGTGCTCCACCTTCAGCGGCAGCGCGGCCCACGCGCCCGTGCCCATGACCCCCACCACGTCCCGCGCCGGCTCGGGGATGGCGCGCAGCACCGCCTCGTGGGAGCCGAACCACTGGGGCTCCAGCTGCGCCAGGGCGCGCTCCAGGAGCGGCACCTGGTCCGCCCAGAGCCCGCGGAGGCTGTCGAGCACGGCCGGCGCATGACCGAAGGAGCCCAGCACGTGGAGCCGCCCATCCTCCAACATGCCGAGCACCGCGCCGCGCGCCGGTCCCGCGGGCCGCAGGTCCTCGTGCATCAGCGCCTCCGCCACATCCTCGGCGGTGGCCGCGCGGGACAGCGCCGCGGTGACGGCCTGGAGCCGCTCGGTGCGCTGCTGTACGCCGCGCGCCTCCGCGTACAGCAACGCGTTGTCCAGCGACAGGCTGGCGCGCCGGGCCAGCTCCAACGCCAGCTCCAGGTCGGCGGCGCCCGGTCCGCAGTCCTCGTCACACCGCACCAGGGACAGCGCGCCCAGGACCCGGCCTCGCGCCAGCAGCGGGACGATGAGCCCCGCGCGGATGCCCAGGCGGCGCGCCACCTCCAGCTGCGCCTCCGTGCTCACCAGGCCTGGCAGCGTCGCGTCCAGGACCTCGGGCAGCAGCGCGGCCTTGCCGGTGCGCAGCACCTCCGGGATGCCTCCCGGGGCCGTCAGGTCCAGGGGCTGGAGGCGCGCCAGCTCGTGGACCTGCGCCACCTGCTCCGGCACACGGTGCGCGGCGGCCACGCGCTCCACGCGGCCCTCCACGGTGAGCACGTCCACCGCGCACCAGTCCGCCAGCAAGGGGACGGCCAGCTCCGCGAGCCGCTGGAGCACCGTGCGGGACTCCAGGGAGGAGGACAGCAGCTCGCCCGCGCTCGCCAGGAACGCGATGCGCTCCTCCGCGTCGTCGCTCCCGCGCAGGCGGGCGGAGGCCCCGGCGCCACCGGACACCCCCTCGCCCGCGGGAGCGGGACGCACCTCTTCCCTCTCCGTGGCGCCGGGCCCTTCGGGCGCGAGCGCTTCCACGGACTCGGGCCGCAGCGGTGAAGAAGGGCGGCGCGACATGGGTGCCCGAGATAATGACGCCGTCGCCCTGCCGACAACGGCACTCCGACAAAGGTACGAGACAACTGTCAGCTGGGCGACCTGCCGGACGGCGGCGTGGACTAACCCGCGCCGCGGCGGCTCGCGCGGTTCTTGTCCCAGATGGCGTACAGGATGAGCAGGAAGGCGAAGAGCCGGACCACGTAGATGTAGTGGCGCCGCTCGTCATCCAAATCCATCAGCGCCGCCACCACCGCGTTGCCCCCCAGCATCGTGAAGGCCAACGCGAAGAAGGCGAAGAGGCGGTCCTTCGACTGGACCCAGAAGCGGAGGAAGAACAGCGCGCAGGCCAGCCACGCCATCGCCGCCGCACCGTTGAGCATGGGCTTGAGCATCACGGCACCTCAGGAGGCGTCCCAGATGAGGCCATAGAGCAGGATGGAGGCGCTGGCCAGCGTCGCGATGAGCCGAGGCAAGAACAGGTCGATGCTCGTGGGCAGCACCACCAGGTCCACGAAGAGCAGCACGTTGCTGACCACCATCCCCACGAAGCACAACCCGCTCCACAAGAGCAGCCGCGTCCCCGTGCGCTTGTAGGCCCGCAGCAGCATCACCGCGCACGCCAGGCTCGTCAGCGCGCAGAGGATGTAGACCGCTTCAGCCATCGCCGTCCCTGTCCTTCTTCAGGATGAATGCCTCGGCAAAGCCTCGAACCTTGTCCAACGGCCGCGAGAAGATGAACGAGATGATGCTGACGCGCTTCACGCTATACACCGCCGCCAGCTCCGTCACCGCCTGGACGTCCTCCGAAGAGACGGGGCTGTAACGATAGGACGGAGGCGAACCTCCATCGCTCACCAGCATGCGGCGCTGCGTCAGGTCCTCCAGCCTGGAGGCGGCGGAAGCATCTGTAATGCGCAGTTCCAGACTCACCGCCGATGCCGTCCACTCCCTGTCCGCGCGCGCACGAAGCAGGAGGAGCACCTCCAGCTTCTCCAGGGAGTCGATGTGCGTCGAGATGAAGCGCTGGACCCGCTGCGGGATTCCGGCGTCACTCACACGACCACCTTGCCCATGTTATTTTGTGCGTCAACCATTTCTCGCCCGGCGATGTTCACCGCCTGGGGCGTCTGGGTTGTCCGCCTGGCCGCTGTCCTCCGCAGGAGAGGAGCCATCCGCACGCTCCTGGCCGGGCCCTCCGGGGGACAAGCCCGGCAGGTTCCGCAGCACGTCGATGAGCCGGGCGAGCGACACCGCGTCCTCACCCCGTGCCTCCAGTGTAGCGATGTGCTCTGTCACCGGCAGGGGCAGCCAGCCGTGGCTGGCGGTGGCTCGCAGCGCCGTCACGTCCATCAGCGCCAGCAGCATCGTCTCCGGGCGGCCGTGCATGCGCGGCAGCCGCTCACAGTAGGCGAGCACCGAGCCCCGCTGTCCATTCACGGCCCATTCCACGGGCAAGGCCTGGAACACCTCACCGCGCGCGGCGCGAGGCAGGGGCAGGTCCTCCTCCGCGAGGCGCCGCCCGTCCTCGCCGTGGAAGCGGGCCTCGGTGTGCAACGCGCGCGCCTCGCGATAAGCCAGACATCCCGCCGCCAGGCCCTGCGCCGCCTTGTTGGCCAGCAGCGTGTGCCCGCCGCCCGGCTCCACCAGCGCCAGCGGCATGGGCAGCGCGGCCAGCACCGCCTCCAGCCAACGCTGCTGGTTGCGGCTGGCCTCGGAGCGCAGCCGCTCCGCCTCCACGCGCCGCTGCGCTTCCAGGAGCTCGCGGGCGTGCTCGCGCTGCTGCGCCTCGCGCAGGGCCTCCGCTTGCCGCCGCACCAGCTCCGTCTTGCGGAACAGCTCCACGAAGACGCTCACCTTGGAGCGGAGGATGGACGGCTCGAAGGGCTTGAGCAGGTAGTCCACCGCGCCCATGGCGTAGCCGCGCAGCGCCGGCAGCGGGCCGCGTGACAGGCCCGTGAGGAAGATGAGCGGCGTGCCCCGGCTGCGCTCCCGTTCGCGGATGAGCTGCGCCGTCTCGAAGCCGTCCATGTCCGGCATCACGACGTCCAGGAGGATGACGGCGAAGTCCTGCGTGAGCAGGTGGCGCAGCGCCTCACGGCCACTGCGGGCGCTGACGAGCCGCTGCCCCAGGGGCGCCAGCGTGGCCTCCAGCGCCAGCAGGTTCTCCGGCTGGTCATCCACCAGGAGCAGCGACACGCGCTCCGGCGGCGCGGCGGGCGCGCGTTCGCGGGTGGGCCCGCCGCTCAAGGTTGCACCTTGGAGCGCGGCACATAGGCCAGCCGCGCGAGCCACCCTCCCACGGTTCCCAGCGTCAATTGCGCCATCTCGCCCTCCTCCCCTTCGCCCCCGGTTTGAAAATCCCCCACCACGGCCACGCGCCCACCACGCGCGTGTAACGCGAGCAGGCCCGCCACGCCATCCTCGTGTCCGGAGAAGAGCAGCCCCGCGGCCCGCGGCCCGTGGCTGTCCGCCGCGGACTCGAAGAGCGCGTCCAGGCCCGGCCGCTGCCCATGCTCGGGCGGCTCCACGGACAGGGCCACGCACCCGCCATCCACCAGCAGGTGGTAGCCCGCGGGGGCCAGGTACACGCAGCCGGGCTGCAGCTCGTCCTTGTCGTCCGGCTCCACCACGGGCAGCGCGCAGCGGCGCCCCAGCGGCGCGGCCAGCGCGTCGAGCGGCCCTCGGTGCAGCGCCAGCACCACCGGCACCGACAGGTGGGGCGGCAGCAGCGCCAGCACCGACGCCACGTCCGCCGCGGCGCTGCGCGGCGCCCCCATCACCAGCAAGCCCAAGGGACTCATGCCACCCTCCGGTAGATGCGGCCGCAGTCCTCCAGCGCCTCATAGGCCCCCGCGTGGGGCGTGCGCGCCACCGACTCCTTGCGGCCCAGACACAAGAAGCCGAAGCGGGCGAGGCTCTCGAAGAGCCGGCTGTGCACGTGGTTGTGCAGGGCGCGGTTGAAGGTCAGGAGCGTGTCCCGGCACACGATGACGTGGAACTCGTTGAACGAGCCATCCGTGGCCAGGTTGTGCTGGGTGAAGAAGATGCTGTCGCGCAGCCTGGGCTGCAGCAGCGCCCAGTTACCGTCGCGCGTGTAGTAGTCGCAGAGCGCGCCCTTCCCGCCCGCCTCGAGGTAGCGGCGCGCGTCCTCGTCCGAGGGGAGCGGCAGCACGCCGGTGCGCGCGTCCGCCAGCAGGCCCTCGCTGGCGTCGGACGCGTACAGCCGGCACTTGCCCCACAGGCCCTCCTCGTACAGCAGGATGGCCAGGGCGTAGGTGTCCTCTCCCGTGCCGCAGCCCGCGTGCCACACGCGCACGGAGGGCCAGGTGCGCAGCGCCGGCACCACCCGGGCGCGGAAGTCCCGGAAGAAGGCGGCCTCCGCGAAGAGCGCGGGCGGCGTGCAGGACAACGTCCGCAGCAGGGCGTCCATCGCCTCGGCGTCGTGCAGCACGCGGCCCTGGAGGGCGGAGAAGCTCTCCAGCCGCTCCTCGCGCAGGTGGCGCCGCAGCCGCCGCAACAGCTGCGGCCGGGAGCGGCTCCGGAGGTCGAAGCCCCACTGCCGGGCCACGCCCTCCAGGAGCAGGTCCACCTCCAGCGCCTCCAGCTCCGCGCCGCGCGCGCCGGGCCCCGTCATCCGGAGACCTCCGTGCGCGGGCTCCGGGCCAGCGTGCCCCGGGGCGCGTGCAGCCACACGCGCAGCAGGCTGAGCAGCTTCTCGATGTCCACCGGCTTGGTGATGTAGTCGGACGCGCCAGCCTCCAGGCACTTCTCGCGGTCGCCCTTCATCGCCTTGGCCGTCAGCGCCAGGATGGGCAGGTGGACGAAGCGCTCCATGCGGCGGATGGCGCGCATGGCCTGGTAGCCGTCCATCTCCGGCATCATCACGTCCATCAGCACCAGCTCGATGTCCGACGACTTCTCCAGTTGCTCGATGCCCTCGCGCGCGCTCTCCGCGAAGGCGACCTTCATGCCGTAGCGCTCCAGCACGGTGTTGAGGGCGAAGATGTTGCGCACGTCATCATCCACCACCAGCACCTTGCGCCCCACCAGCAAGGGGTCGCGCTCGCGGGCCTTCTCCAGCATGCGGCGCTTGGGCTCCGTCAGCGCCGAGGGCGCGCGGTGGAGGAACAGGCTCGTCTCCTCCAGCAGCCGCTCCGGGCTCTGCGCGTCCTTGACGACGATGGCCTCGGCCACGCGCCGCAGCTCCGTCTCCTGCGCTCGCGACAGCTCACGGCCCGTGTAGACGATGAGGGGCGGCCCGCCCGCGCCGTGCGCCTCGCGGATGCGGAGGATGAGCTCCGCGCCGGGCATGTCCGGCAGCCCCAAATCCAACACCATGCAGTCGAAGCGGCGCTCGGACAGCGCGGCCAACGCCTCGGCCGCCGTGCCCACCGCCACCGTCTGCACATCCTCGCTGCCCAGCAGCTCCGTCAGCGTCTGGCGGTGGACGGCGTCGTCCTCCACGATGAGCAGGCTGCGGCCCTCGCGCTCCACGAAGTGCTTCAGGGACTCCAGCGCCGCCTGCGCCGCCTCCGGGTCCGCCGCCGCGAGCAGGTGGCCAATGGCGCCCAGGTTGAGCGAGCGCTCCCGGTGGTCCTCCGCGGACACCGTGTACACGGGCAGCGCGCGCGTGGACGCGTCGTGCTTGAGCCGGTCCAGCACCACCCAGCCCGCCATCTCCGGCAGGTCCAGGTCCACCGCCACGGCCGCGGGCCGCGCGTTGCGGACCGCGTCGAGCGCGCCCTCCACCTCCGTGGACACCAGCACCTTGAAGCCCGTGCCCTGGGCCGCGGCCCGCAGGCGCGCGGCATGGTCCGCCAGGTGCGTCACCGCCAGCAGCACCCGGTCCCCGGGCTGGATGGAGCCCCGGTCGTCATCGATGTCCAGCCGGTTCAGCGCCGGCAGGGAGGACTCGACGAGCGGCGCCTCCACGGGCGAGGACACCACCATGGCGGGCGGCGGGCTGAACTCCCAGCGCGCCGGCTCCGGGCGCTCCGCCATGAACGTCTGCGGCAGGTACAGGGTGAAGGCGCTGCCCCGGCCCACGTCGCTCTCCAGCCGGATTTCGCCGCCGAGCAGCCGCGCGATTTCGCGGCTGATGGACAGCCCCAGGCCGGTGCCGCCGTACTTGCGCGCGGTGGAGCCGTCCGCCTGCTGGAAGGCCTCGAAGATGATTTGATGCTTGTCCTTGGGGATGCCGATGCCGGTGTCCACCACGGTGAAGGCCACCACCGCGGGCGCGACGGACAGCGTGGCGTGGTCCGGAGTCCAGCCGCCCTTCGCCAGGCCGATGTGCAGCGACACCGAGCCCGCCTCGGTGAACTTGAAGGCGTTGGACAGCAGGTTCTTGAGCACCTGCTGGAGGCGCTTGGCGTCCGTCTCCAGCTCGCCTGGCAGCGAGTCCGCCAGCGCGATGTGGAACTCCAGGCTCTTCTTGTCCGCCACCTGCCGGAAGGTGCGGTCCACGAACTCGCGCAGGTCGCCGAAGCGTAGGGGCCCCACGTCCACGGCCATGGTGCCGGATTCAATCTTCGACAGGTCGAGGATGTCGTTGATGAGCTCCAGCAGGTCCGCGCCCGACGCGTGAATCGTCTTCGCGAACTCCACCTGCCTCGACGTGAGGTTGCCGTCCACGTTGTCGCTCAGCGTCTGGCTGAGGATGAGCAGCGAGTTGAGCGGCGTGCGCAGCTCGTGGCTCATGTTGGCCAGGAACTCGGACTTGTACTTGGACGTGAGGCTGAGCTGCTCGGCCTTCTCCTCCAGCGCGAGCTTGGCCTGCTCCACCTCGCCGTTCTTCCGCTCCACCTCCGACTTCTGCTCGGAGAGCAGCCGCGCCTTCTCCTGGAGCTCCTCGTTGGTGCTGCGCAGCTCCTCCTGCTGGCGCTTGAGCAGCTCCTCCGACTGCTGGAGCGAGGTGGCCTGCTGCTCCAGGCGCTTGTTCGTCTCCGTCAGCTCCTCCTGCTGCTTGCGGAGCTCGTCCGTCAGCGCCTGCGACTGCTTGAGCAGGGCCTCGGTGCGCATGTTGGCGGCGATCGTGTTGAGCACGATGCCGATGGACTCCGTGAGCTGCTCCAGGAAGCCCATGTGGACCTCGCTGAAGGTGTGGAACGAGGCCAGCTCGATGACGGCCTTGACCTCCCCTTCGAAGAGCACCGGCAGCACCACGATGTTGCGCGGCACCTCCTCGCCCAGGCCGGACGCGATGCGGATGTAGCTGTCCGGCACGTCCGACAGGAGGATGGGCTCCTTCTCCAGGGCGCACTGCCCCACCAGCCCCTCGCCGTACTTGAAGGTGTTGGCCAGCCCCTTGCGCTGCCGGTAGGCGTAGGACGCCAGCAGCTTGAGCATCTGGTCGCCGCCGTCCGCGCGCTCGGAGATGTAGAAGACGCCGTGCTGGGCGTCCACCAGCGGCGCCAGCTCCGACAGGATGACCTTGGACACCGTGAGCAAATCCCGCTGCCCCTGGAGGACGCGGGTGAACTTGGCCAGGTTCGTCTTGAGCCAGTCCTGCTCCGTGTTCTTCCGCGTGGTGTCCTTCAGGTTGCGGATCATCTCGTTGATGTTGTCCTTCAGGGCGGCCACTTCGCCCTGAGCGGACACGGTGATGAACCGCGTGAGGTCACCCTTCGTCACGGCGGTGGCCACCTCGGCGATGGCGCGCACCTGCGTGGTGAGGTTGGCGGCGAGCTGGTTCACGTTGTCCGTGAGGTCGCGCCAGATGCCGGCCGTTCCCGGCACGCGCGCCTGACCGCCCAGCTTCCCTTCGATACCCACCTCGCGGGCCACCGTCGTCACCTGGTCGGCGAACACCGCGAGGGTGTCAATCATGCCGTTGATGGTGTCCGCCAGCTCCGCGATTTCGCCCTTCGCGTCCACCACCAGCTTGCGCTTCAGGTCGCCGTTGGCCACCGACGTCACGACCTTGGCGATGCCACGCACCTGGGTGGTGAGGTTGGAGGCCATGGAGTTCACGTTGTCCGTGAGGTCCTTCCACGTCCCGGCCACGCCCTTCACCTCGGCCTGACCGCCCAGCTTGCCTTCCGTACCGACTTCGCGCGCGACGCGCGTCACTTCCGAGGCGAACGAGTTGAGCTGATCCACCATCGTGTTGATGGTGTTCTTCAGCTCCAGGATTTCACCCTGCACGTCGACCGTAATCTTCTTCGACAGGTCACCCTTGGCGACGGCCGTCGTCACCTCGGCGATGTTGCGCACCTGCGACGTCAGGTTCGACGCCATCGAGTTCACGTTGTCCGTGAGGTCCTTCCACGTCCCGGCCACGCCCTTCACCACGGCCTGACCGCCCAGCTTGCCTTCCGTACCCACCTCGCGCGCGACGCGCGTCACCTCGGACGCGAACGAGTTGAGCTGGTCCACCATCGTGTTGATGGTGTTCTTCAGCTCCAGGATTTCACCGCGCACATCCACGGTGATCTTCTTCGACAGGTCGCCGTTCGCCACGGCGGTCGTCACCTCGGCGATGTTGCGCACCTGGGACGTCAGGTTCGACGCCATCGAGTTCACGTTGTCCGTGAGGTCCTTCCACGTACCACCGACACCGCGCACGATGGCCTGACCACCGAGCTTTCCTTCCGTACCGACTTCGCGCGCCACGCGCGTCACTTCGGAGGCGAAGGACGACAGCTGGTCCACCATCGTGTTGATGGTGTTCTTCAGCTCCAGGATTTCACCGCGCACATCCACGGTGATCTTCTTCGACAGGTCACCGCGCGCCACGGCCATCGTCACTTCGGCGATGTTGCGCACCTGCGACGTCAGGTTCGACGCCATCGAGTTCACGTTGTCGGTCAGGTCCTTCCACGTACCACCGACACCGCGCACGATGGCCTGACCACCCAGCTTGCCCTCCGTACCCACTTCCTTCGCGACGCGGGTCACTTCGGAAGCGAAGGACGACAACTGGTCCACCATCGTGTTGATGGTGTTCTTCAGCTCCAGCACCTCGCCCTTGGCATCGACCGTAATTTTCTTCGACAGGTCACCCTTGGCGACGGCCGTCGTCACCTCGGCGATGTTTCGCACCTGCGACGTCAGGTTCGACGCCATCGAGTTCACGTTGTCCGTGAGGTCCTTCCACGTACCACCGACACCGCGCACGACGGCCTGACCGCCCAGCTTGCCTTCGGTACCGACCTCACGCGCGACGCGCGTCACCTCGGACGCGAACGAGTTGAGCTGGTCCACCATCGTGTTGATGGTGTTCTTCAGCTCCAGGATTTCGCCCTGCACATCCACGGTGATCTTCTTGGACAGGTCGCCGTTCGCGACGGCCGTCGTCACCTCGGCGATGTTTCGCACCTGCGACGTCAGGTTCGACGCCATCGAGTTCACGTTGTCCGTGAGGTCCTTCCACACGCCGGCCACGCCCTTCACGTCGGCCTGACCACCGAGCTTTCCGTCAGTGCCCACCTCGCGGGCCACGCGCGTCACCTCGGAGGCGAACGAGTTGAGCTGGTCCACCATCGTGTTGATGGTGTTCTTCAGCTCCAGCACCTCGCCCTTGGCATCGACCGTG
>BNCN01000008.1:0-407599 GCA_014656495.1 Comamonas sp. KCTC 72670 | reverse complement strand
TGCGACGTCAGGTTCGACGCCATCGAGTTCACGTTGTCCGTGAGGTCCTTCCACGTACCGCCAACGCCCTTCACGACGGCCTGACCACCCAGCTTGCCTTCCGTGCCCACTTCGCGCGCCACACGCGTCACTTCGGAGGCGAAGGACGACAACTGGTCCACCATCGTGTTGATGGTGTTCTTCAGCTCCAGAATCTCGCCGCGCACATCCACGGTGATCTTCTTGGACAGGTCGCCGTTCGCCACGGCGGTCGTCACCTCCGCGATGTTGCGCACCTGCGACGTCAGGTTCGACGCCATCGAGTTCACGTTGTCGGTCAGGTCCTTCCAGGTGCCGGCCACGCCCTTCACCTCGGCCTGACCGCCTAGCTTGCCCTCCGTACCGACCTCACGCGCGACGCGCGTCACCTCGGACGCGAACGAGTTGAGCTGGTCCACCATCGTGTTGATGGTGTTCTTCAGCTCCAGCACCTCGCCCTTGGCATCGACCGTGATCTTCTTCGACAGGTCGCCCTTGGCGACGGCGGTGGTCACCTCCGCGATGTTGCGCACCTGCGACGTCAGGTTCGACGCCATCGAGTTCACGTTGTCCGTGAGGTCCTTCCACGTACCGCCAACGCCCTTCACGACGGCCTGACCACCCAGCTTGCCTTCCGTCCCCACTTCACGCGCCACGCGCGTCACTTCGGAGGCGAAAGACGACAGCTGGTCCACCATCGTGTTGATGGTGTTCTTCAGCTCCAGGATTTCGCCGCGCACGTCGACCGTGATCTTCTTCGACAGGTCGCCCTTGGCCACGGCCGTGGTGACCTCGGCGATGCTGCGCACCTGGGCGGTGAGGTTGGAGGCCATGGAGTTCACGTTGTCCGTGAGGTCCTTCCACGTCCCGGCCACGCCCTTCACCTTGGCCTGACCGCCCAGCTTTCCGTCGGTGCCCACCTCGCGGGCCACGCGCGTCACCTCGGACGCGAAGGCGCCGAGCTGCTCCACCATGCCGTTCACCAGCCGGGCGGTGCGGAGGAACTCGCCGCGCAGGGGATGGCCGTCCACCTCCAGGGCCATGGTCTGCGACAGGTCGCCCTTGGCCACCGCGCCGATGACGCGCCCCATTTCGGTGGTGGGCTGGACCAGGTCGGCCACCAGCGTGTTCACCGACTCGACGCAGTCACCCCAGGAGCCGAGCGCGCCCACCACGTTGCCACGCTGGGTGATGCGGCCCTCCTTGCCCACCACGGTGCCGATGCGCTCGAACTCGCGGGCCATGCGCTCGCTGAGCTCGATGATTTCGTTCAGCGTGTCCGCCACCTTGCCGGCGCTGCCCACCTTGTCCACCGGCATGCGCACGGAGAAGTCCCCCTTGCGCACGGCGGTGAGGACCCGCAGCAACTGGCGCGAGTCGAGCGTCTGCGAATCATCCTCCCGGACTCTCGGCGGAGGGGGGGCCGCGACGGGGGCGCGGCGGGAGGAAACCTTCTTCGTGGGCATATGCGTTCCTGGTCGGTCCCGGGACGGAGAAGCACCCGCCTCCGACCTGCGGGAATCTCGCAGCTGGAGCTCTTTTTCTCCCGATTTCGCAGACTTGGACCAGCCCCCCCGGGCCGCGCGGCTGGCCATCAGGCGACACTCCGGAGGGGCTTCGTCGAACAGCCAACACTGACCCCAGCGCGGCACCACGGGGCGTGAAGCCCCGGCGCTCACGCCGAGCGACCTGGCGGGCTCAGTTCCGGACGCGGGGCGCTGGCGCGCGGACGCGCACCTGCATCTCGGCGTCGCCGGCCACCACGTTGCTGAGCACCTCCCGCTGCGTGGGTGACAGGCGCGCCACGGCGCGCAGCGCGGCCACCAGCACCAACGACTCCAAGGGAGAGGGCACGCCAATGCCATCCGGCCCTGTCTTCAGCGGCAACGGCAGGCGCGGCGCGCGGCCCGCGGCGGTGAGCGCGGCCACGGCGTACGGCGGAGACGTGTCCAACGTGACGGCAATCGCGGGCAGGCTGGTGGCGTCGTCACCCTGACCGCGCGCCTGCATCTCCATCAGCATCTGGAGCGCGCCGGGCTTGAAGTACAGCGCGAGCCCCGCGCGTCCGTCGCCCATGTGGAAGACGCACCCCTCGAAGGCATGATTCAACGGACCGGTGACGGCCACCTCGAAGGGCTGGCTGTCATCCCAGTGCGTCCAGGGCTTCGCGTCCCAGTACTCCGTCGCCGCCTGGACGAAGAGCAGCGCCTTGTCGGACCCCAGCCCCGACAAGCCTCGCTGCCCCCAGGCCAGAAACGTGGCAATGGCCGCGCACGAAGCAAGTGCCTGCGACGGCGGCGGCGCCACGGTGAGGCCCAGGCCCTCCGCCGCGGCGCTCAGCGCGGGCTCGCAGCGGACCTCCGCCGCCTCCACCCCCTCCAGCAGGGTCCGCAGGCCCGTGAGGTCATCCGACTCGAACACGGGCGCGGCCGGCTCACCCGATTCGGAGATACGCAGGTACACCTGCACCTGCGTGGCGCCCTGGCTGAGTGGCACGGGGCCCAGCTTGAATAGATAGAACATGGGGGCCTCAGGCGCGCTTCGCATCCAGGGCCAGCCGGACCTGTCGCATGAGCGCGTAGATGTCGAAGGGCTTCTGAAGGAAAGGCATTCCGGGATAGACGCGCCGCAACGCGGACACGTCCACGGCGCTCATCCCCATGAGCGTGACATCCTTGTAGGCCGGCTCGGTCCGGATGCGCTCGATGAGGGCGGGCCCATCCATGACCGGCATCATCCAATCGGTGAGGACGAGGTCCGGTCGAAGTTCCGCCATCCGCTCTAGCGCCTCACGGCCGTGAGAGGCCGTCAGAACGCGGTAGCCCTCCTCTCGAAGGAGGTCCGCCAGGGCTTCCAGGATGCCCTGCTCGTCATCCACCACCAGGACCGTCTCCATACGGGTGGCACTACTCCTCGCGGTTCGTTCAGAAATGGCCAGTGCCCGGGTGTCGGGCAAGTCCCGTGAGCAGGGTATCCACGGCGATATTGAAGGGTGGCAGCACCTCGATGCCCTTGGGCGTGATGACGAACTCCCTCAGGGTGGGGTCATAGTGGGTGTCACGCATTTTGAAGATGCTCAGTAGCCTGCGCAGGCGGCCGTCGAGCTCGACATGTCTCAAGAAGAAGAGGTTCTCCGCTACAGCGGAAGGACCCACTTCCATCGGCACGTCCAACACTGGACCGAACAGCCGCGGTGTCTCCATGCTGAACAGCGTCGTGGTCCCCGTCGCGCGCAACGCCTGGGTCAAGGCGGCGAAGAACGAGTTCATCCGCAGCGGGTCCGGCGAGGATTGCTGTATCGCGCTCAGCCCGTCCACGAACACCCGCTTCACCTTGCGCCGCTGGACCTCCGTCAGCAGCTGCTCGGCCAGGATGTCCAGGACGCACTCGGAAGGGGGCTGCCAGAGGATTCCCAGCTGTCCATCCTGGGAGGCGCCGCCCAGGTCGATGCCCGCGGATGCCACCTTGCCCAGCAGCCGGTTGGGCGGCTCGTAGAAGCCCATGAGGAGACAGGACTCACCCTGTTTCAATCCCTCATACAGGAAGCTACAGCCCAGCATCGTCTTGCCCGCGCCGGGTGGACCGAGCAACAGCGAGGTGGACCCCGCCGCCAGCCCCTCCGGGAAGAGCGCGTCCAGGGACGGAACGCCGAAGTGGACGCGGAGCGCGCCCGGGTCCGGCGGAGGCGCGCGTGACACACGCGCCTCCAGGCGGGGGAAGACCTCCAGTCCTTCATTGCTGATACGGAAGGTGTGGACGCCCTGCAGCGTGGCGCTGCCACGGAACTTGCGCACCTGCAGCTCGCGCCAGGAGCGCACGCCGAAGGTGCGCTCGCGCAGCTCCAGGATGCCATCCACCATGGTGTATTCGGGGTGGACGGCGGGGCCGTTGGCGCTGGTGAGCATCAGCGCCGTGAAGCGCGCCAGGCCCGCGGCGACCTGCAGCTCGTGGATGAACTTCTTGAAGTCGCGGCTGCTGCCCGCGGCCTCCTGCGCCTGCACCAGGCCATCCAGCACCAGGATGCTGGCATTGTGATTGCGTACCTCCCGCCGCAGGAGCTCCAGGAGGCCTGGCAGGCCCTGCTCCTCCAGCATGCGGAAGCCGCTGACGTAATAGACGCCCTCGGGCAGCAGCGCCGAGTCGAAGAAGGCCATGTCCCGCATGTTCGCCAACATGCGGGCATGGGATTCCGCGAGCAGCGTGACATACAGGCAGCGCGCCCCGGCGCGGCCCTGGTGGTAGCAAAGCTGATTGGCGAAGAGGGTCTTCCCCGCGCCCGGCTCGCCGACGACGATGTAGACACCCGAGGCGACGAGGCCGCCGCCCAAGACGGAGTCAAGCCCAGGCACGCCCGTTGAGACGCGTGCGTCCTGCCGCGAGGGTTGCTCGGAAGAGGACATGATGTCCGTTCCATACAGGAATTCGTCCGAGCGCGCGCCGTTGATGTGTGAAGAAAGCGGCCCATGCGTCACCCACGGACGGCCACGGTGCCGCGGTGTCAGCGGTCCGCGTCCAGCACGGCGCGCAAGTCATCGGGGATGGGCATGGGCGTCAAGATGCCCACGCTCGCGCCGCCCGTGTTGCCCAGCGGCGCCCTCCCAAGCCACGACCCCGGCGCGGCGACCAGCAGCCTCGCCACCTGGCCCCACAGCTCTCGGACGTCCCGCTGGCGCCAGCCGAAGCCCAGCATGCGCCAGTGCACGCGGACGTGGGGTCCCGCGTACGCCTGGCTGAGCACGTGGGCCCGCTCGAGATGCCGCCAGGCGCGCCGGGGTGCTGAGCGGGCCTCGGCCTCGGTGGCCTCGCGCAGCTCCGCCTCGAAGGCGGCGCGCAGCATCGGCTTCATCGACATCGGAGTGTCTCCCGGGAAGGGGGGCGAAGGACTCCACCCTGCCCCGGAGCGGCCGGCCTGGACTTGTAGGAACACGCTATCCCGGCGGGGGCCGGACCCACTGCACCACCCCCGCGATGTCCGACGGGTTGAGTCCGAAGGTGCGCCGGAAGGTGTGGTTCAGGTGCGCGCTGTCGGTGAAGCCCGCGGCGTGCGCGGACGCCGTGAGGGAGGCCCCCTGTTGCAGGTGCTCGGCGGCGCGTCGCAGCCGCAGCCAGAGGATGTAGGGCCGCAAGGGGAAGCCCACCTCGGCGCTGAACAGGTGGGACAGCCGCCCCACGGACAAGCCCACGCGCGGCGCCAGCGCGGACAGGCGCACGTCCTCGTCGAGCGCGGCGGGCAACAGCCGCAGCAGCTTCTTCACCGCGGGGTGGGTGGGCGGCGCGATTCCGGCGTCGGCCTGGAGCGCGTCGAGCAGCGCCTGGGTCCACGCCTCGGCCTCCTCCCAATGCACGGGCAGCGCGCCGGACGTCCGTCCGAGGAGGACCTGTCCGGCGAGGCCCCACGCCGCCGCGTCCGCGCCGATGCCCAGCGTCCGGAGCTGGCGGCCCACGCGGTCCTCCGCGGGGACATGGAGCAGCACCGTCGCGAGGCCGCCCTGGACGACGGCATGCTCGACGTCCGGCGGGACGACGGCCGCGTGGCACTCCACCTCGCGGCGGAGGGAGTCACGCAGCCGCACGGGTTCTCCCAGGGAGCACAGCACCTGGAAGGTGGGGTGCGCGTGCGGGTCGGTGGGCGCCAGCGGCCCCGCGTACATCAACCACCGGGGCCCGAAGAAGACGCGCCCCAGCCACGGGCCTTGCTCGGAGGCGTTCGTGTTCCGACGGGCACGGCGAGGAGGCGTCATGAGGCTTGCTTCGCACGCATCCCCACGGTGTGCCATCGGCGGATGGGACGGGTGGCACCCGCGAGCCGGGGTGCTTTGATTGAAGGGGCCCCGGGACACGGGAAAGCCCCCTGCTCCAAGGGAGGGAGCGTGTGATGGCGCAGAGGGAGCCAGGCCTGGCAGCGGGCGTGAAAGCCGTCCTTCATTCCCGGCGCGGACACGCCGCGCTGGTGGACAACATCGACGGCATCGTCTGGGAGGCGGACCCCTCCTTCCGCTTCGTCTTCGTCAGCAAGCAGGCGGAGCGGCTGCTCGGCTATCCGGTGGAGCGCTGGCTCGAGGAGCCCCAGTTCTGGGTGGACCATCTGCACCCGGACGACCGTCACTGGGCGCCCGACTTCTGCCTCTCCGCGGTGCAGCAGTGCCTGCCCCACGAATTCGAATACCGGATGCTCGCCGCGGACGGCCGCACCGTCTGGCTGCGGGACATCGTCACCGTGCACTCCGAGGAAGGCCGCGCCCGCAGGCTGCACGGCATCATGGTGGATGTCACCGAGCAGCGCTCCGCCCAGGAGCGGCTCGAACAGACCGTGTCCCTGCTGGAGGCCACGCTCGACTCCACGGCGGATGGGCTGCTCGTCGTGGACCGGGACGGGCGCATCACCGCCCACAACCGCCAGTTCAAGCGGCTGTGGGGGGTGACCTCGATGCACGACTGCCCGCACGACTCGATGCTGCTGGACAAGGTGCGCGGCCAGCTCAAGGACCCGGAGCCCTTCTTCGCGCGGATCAAGGCGCTGTATGAGTCGCCGGAGCAGGAGAGCTTCGACATCATCGAGCTGAAGGACGGCCGCGTCCTGGAGCGCTACTCCCTGCCGCAGTGGCGCCGGGGGCTCATCACCGGCCGCGTCTGGAGCTTCCGCGACATCACCGACCGCGTGCGCGCCGGTCGCGTGCAGGCGCGGCTCCTGGAGGAGGCCCATGAGGCCGTCCGCGTGCGCGACGACTTCCTCTCCATCGCCGCGCACGAGCTGAAGACGCCGCTCACGCCCCTGCGCCTCCAGCTCGAGCTGATGAAGCGCTCCATGACCGCGCAGGAGCCGGTCCCCGAGGAGCGGGTGGAGAAGGCCCTGGCGCAGGTGCACCGGCTGTCGACCCTCATCAATGACCTGGTGGACGCCACCAGCGTGGAGGCGGGAAGGCTGAAGCTGCGGCGCGCCCCCGTGTCGCTCCTGGAGCTGGCGCGCGAGGCCTGCTCGGACTTCCGCTCCATCAGCCCGGAGCATGCCTTCACGTGCGAGCTGCCTCCGGAGGACATCGTGGTCCTGGGCGACCGGGACCGGCTGTTCCAGGTGCTGGCCAACCTCCTGGAGAACGCCATCAAATACAGTCCGCTGGGCGGCGCGGTGCGCGTCGCGGTGTCGAACGCGCAAGACGCCGCCGTGCTCACCGTGACGGACGCGGGCATGGGCATCCCCCGGGAGGAGCAGACCCGGCTCTTCGAGCGCTTCTTCCGCGCGCGCAACGCGCCGGTGTCGGGCTTCGGCGGGCTGGGCCTGGGCCTGTACATCTGCCGCGACATCATCGAACGCCACGACGGCCACATCTGGGTGGAGAGCGAGCTGGGCCTCGGGTCCACCTTCCACGTCTCGCTCCCCGTGATGGCCCTTCGCCCCCAGCAGGACTCGCCGGAGTGAGGCGCATCAGCGCAGGATGGGACCGGCGCTGAGCCGCGTCACCGCGCCGTGCAGCATGCCCAGCTGCCGGGGCACCCGCTCGAGCAGCGCGCCGAAGACGGGGTCATCCGTCTTGCAGGACACCTGCAGCGGCGGCAGCGGCGGTGGCACGCGGCGGGCGTGCAGGGACTCCGCCAGGTCATCCAGCGCGCGGCCCGCCTGGAGCGCCAGGTGCTTCAACTGGCCAGGGACCTCCGCCTCCGGCCGCTCCATGCCCAGGGCCGTCACCACGGTGGCGAAGCGGCGCGCGTAGGTGATGACGGCCATGCCGGACTCCAGCTGCTGGGGAGGCCCGTGGTACTCGGCGGTGAGCCGCTCGAACGACGCCTCAGCGTCCAACAGCGCCAGGCCGAAGCTGCGCCGCGCCGCCCCCACCTCGGGCCGGTCCGCGCTGCGGCGGGCGATGACCTCGCGCAGGTAGTCCCCATCCGCGCGCAGGGCCGCCGCCGCGGCGTCCGGAAACCGCCGCCGCTCCGGCATGGGCCAGAGCAACCACGCGCCCAACAGCGCGAGCGTGCACGCCACCAGCACCCCCAGGGCGCGCTGCCCCGCGAGGCTCCAGTCCCCGGAGCTCAGCGTGGCCAGCAGCAGGTAGTCCGGCGTGAGCAGCACCTGGAAGGCGCCGAAGTTGATGGGCAGGAGCGCCACCGACACCGCCGTCAGCAGGACGATGACGGTGAGCAGCGCGGACGGCGAGTGCACGCGCGTGGCAATCACCGCGGCCAGACAGGCGCCCAGCAGCGTCCCGCCCACGCGTTGGAGCGCGCGCTCCTCGGTGATGGCGGAGTAGGGCTGGAGGATGGCGATGACGGTGAGGCTCACCCAGTGGGCGTCACGGATGCCCAGCGACTGGGTCACCACCAACGCCACGGTCGCCACCAGCCCCACCCGCAGCGCGTGACGGAACACCAATGAGTCGGAGCGGAGGTGGTCGCGCAGCGGCGCCAGCCAGGAGCGGACGCGCCGCTCCTCGCGCCCCACCAGGCTGCGGCCCCGGTCCGACACGGGGTCGCCGTGCAACAACCCGGAGGCCGTCTCATGCGCCACGCCCGCGAGCTGCCGCAGCTTCCCGAAGAGCACGTCCACGTGGACCGACAGCGGGTCCTCGCGGGAGCGGATGCCCGCGGCGGGCCAGCGGTGACTCCGGCGGCGCGAGCGAGGCGCCAGGCGGGGCGCGCGCGGCACGCCCTCGTTGCGTTCATGCAGGAGCACCTGCTCCACCCACAACGCCATGGCCGCGTAGGCGTCGCACAGCGAGTCCACGCGCCCTCGCAGCGGCAGGAAGCGGGGCTCGCGCACGGCCGCCTCCATGGCCTCGGCCAGGGCGATGAGCTGGGCGGACATGGGCTCGCACGTCTCCAGCAGCACCAGCAGGTGCTCGCCGCGCCGGGACTTACCCATGTGGCTGCCCCGGCTGGCGCCCAGCGTCGCGCGGGCCTGCTCCATGAGCGGCCGCACGCTCATGTGCCGCTGGGCCGCCTCCGCCCAGGCCTGCGAGCTGGCGCCTTCCCGCGACAGCCGGCCCAAATCCCACGACGCCTCCGCCAGCGCCCGGTACACCCGCGCGATGGCCCGCCGCGCGGGCTGATAGGGCCGCAGCGGCCACAGGACCAGCGACAGCGTCATCGCCCACAGGCCGCCGAAGAGCAGCCAGAACCCACGCGCCAGCGCCACCTCCGGCGCCACCGCGGGCGCCCCCAGCGACACGACGAAGATGACCGCGAGCTGCCCGCCCACCGAGCCCGCCGTCTCGCCATAGCTGCGCGCGTAGGCCGCCGCCGTCACCCCCAGCCACATCAGCAGCACGTCCAGCCACGGCGTGGAGCCACCCGGCGCCCCCAGCGCGCCCACCACGGCGCCGAGCAGCGTCACCGCGCCCAGCTCCTTCGCCCGCGTCCGGTATGAACCGCCCTTGTCGGCCAGCGACACCAGCAGTCCGGACAAGCCGCCCCAGCTCGCATCCTTCACCCCGAGCAGGAAGGCGAGCACCAGCGGGACGGCGGTGGCGAGCGCGGTCCGGAGCCCCGCGCCGATGGCGGGCTTTCCTGGCCGAACCCGGAGAACGGAGCGCAGGTGTCGCAGCAGTCGGCGCATCCTGGAGCGTTGACACCGCGCGGCGCGGAAGGAACCTCCACCCTCCCTCTCCGGGCACCCCGGCGGACGGGGGGGCCAGCGGGCCCGGGCCCGGGCGGCCAGGCCTCGCGCGCGCGGGCTTTCACGGACCGGCCGGACCGCACATGCCGTAACGTGGCTTTCCCGCCAAGGAGCGACATCTCGTGGAGACCCTCGTCCGCATCGCCGAAGGCCTGGGCCGCTTCTCGTCGCGCTTCGTGCCCAGCGCGTTCGCCATCGCCGTCCTGCTCACGCTGCTCACCATGGCGCTGGCCACGGGCTGGGCCGGCGCCGCGCCGCCCGCCGTGCTGGACGCCTGGGGCAGCGGCTTCTGGGAGCTGCTCGGCTTCTCCATGCAGATGGCGCTGGTGATGTTCACCGGGTACCTGCTGGCGCTCACCGGCCCCGTGCGCGCGCTGCTGGAGCGCGCGGCGCGGGTGCCACGCACGCCCCGGGGCGCGGCGGCGTGGATGGCCTTCGTCTCCATGGCCCTGGCGTACATCAACTGGGGCCTGTCGCTGGTGGCCAGCGCCATGCTGGTGCGCTTCATGGTGAAGCGCCGGCCGGACGTGGACTACCGGCTGCTGGTGGCGTGCGCGTACTTCGGCCTGGGCGCCACGTGGCACTCGGGCCTGTCCGCCTCCGCGCCGCTGCTGGTGGCCACGCCCGGGCACTTCCTGGAGAAGAACCTGGGCGTGCTGCCCATCAACACGACGCTGTTCTCCCCGTTCAACCTGGGCCTCACGCTGGCCGTGGTGGCCGGGCTGACGTTGCTCGCGTGGGTGCTGCACCCGCGCCCGGAGAACACCGTCCGCGTGGACCCGGCGGTGCTGGAGTCGCTGGGCGACTTCGTGCCCCCGGAGCGCCCCGCCGAGCGGAGCTTCGCCGTCTGGCTGGACCACTCGCGGCTGCTCAACACCGTCATCGGCGTGCTGGGCCTGCTGTGGCTGGCGCGGCACCTGTGGATGAACGGCGGCTGGCGCGCGCTCAACCTCAACGTGGTGAACTTCACCTTCCTGGTGCTGGCGGTGCTGCTGCACGGCACGCCCGCGCGGCTGCTCAAGGCCAGCGAGGAGGCCGGCACGGTGCTGCACGGCATCGTGCTCCAGTTCCCGCTGTACGCGGGCATCTACGGCATCTTCAAGGCCACCGGCCTCACGGAGCGCATCGGCGAGCTGTTCGTGTCGCTGTCCACACGCGAGACGTTCCCCGCCATCGTCTACCTGTACAGCGGCGTGGTGAACTACTTCGTCCCGTCGGGCGGCTCGAAGTGGGCCATTGAAGCGCCGTACCTGCTGGACGCCGCGACGCGCCTGGGCGTGGCGCCCGAGAAGGTCGTGCTGGCCTACGCGTGGGGTGACATGGCCACCGACCTCATCCAACCCTTCTGGGCGCTGCCGCTGCTGGCGGTGGCGCGCTTGGAGTTCAAGGAGCTGCTGGGCTTCTTGCTGGTGGCCTTCCTCGTGTACCTGCCGCTGGTGACGCTGGCCTTCTTCCTCTTCGGTTGAGCGGCCCGGTGAAGGAAGGTGGGCGCGATTCTGTGCTACACAGACGCGGCATGGCGGGCCTGGGGGCCCGCTTCATCACGAGAATGAGGGGACTTGAGATGGCGAAGATGCTGACGCGGAGCCTGCTGTGCGCGGTGCTGGGGATGTCTTCGGTGGCCATGGCGCAGGACGCGGCCCCGGCCAAGGCGCCGGACGCGGACGCGGTGCGCGACACCTGGAACTACTTCTACAAGGGCCAGGGCCAGGGCCCCGTCCTGGTGGAGGCCAAGCTCTGCACGGAGGTCGCCAAGGAAGGTGCCAACAAGTACGAGTGCACCGCCGAGGTCGGCCCCGAGGGCATCAAGGCCGGCACCAACGTCATGCTGTGGCAGGCCTACCTGGTGCCCCAGGGCGACGCCGTCGAGGACATCATGGTCCAGACGAAGCAGGGCGCGGTGGTCCGCGAGACGAAGGACGTGAAGATCAAGGGCGAGGGCTGGCGCGCCCGGCAGTGGACGGGCTTGAAGCTCAACAAGCCTGGCAACTGGACGGTGTCGGTGCTGCGCGGCGACCAGGTCCTGAAGGAGATTCAGGTCAAGGTGCTCTGATTCACCCCTGAAGCAGGTTGTGGCACCCGGCGCCCGCCAGCGGCCAACAGGCCCCCTGGCGGGCGTTCGCTTTGGGCGCCTGTGCACACACCGGTGCCTCCCTGGGTAAACGGCCGTCGTTTTTCCTCCGAAGTTCCCTGGCGGACAGGGAGTTTTTTCAGCGCACCGGACACCCCGCTCTGCCCCCAGGGCAATGTTCCGCCCGGCTTCAGAGGGAATCCGCCCGGGTGCGGGCGCTGGCAATGCCCTTGCACAAGGTGTGTTCCGGTTGAGGGGCAGGGGGTTGTCGGGGCTGGGGTTGGGGGAGAGGCCGGGGCGGGGATGGTCGGGCGGCGATGGGCAGTCGGGTTGTTGGCGTGCGTGCTTCTCCTGGCGGGGTGCGGGGAGAAGGCACACGCGGCGGCCCGCGCTCCGGGCTTGGAGGTAGCGGGGTCGGCTGCAGGTGAGGGCGAGGGGGTCCTGGCGTGGACGCGTCCGCTGGTGCTGGGGGACAGCGAAGCGCCACATACCGTGGTGGCTCCCGACGGGGACGTCCTCGTCGCGGCGACCTACCGTGAACCTCTGGACCTTGGGGGAGGCCCCCTGCCCTTCAACCACGTATCCAACGCGCCGCACCTGGTGGTGGCGCGCTTCTCACCGGAGGGCACCCTGCGCTGGGCGCATGGGCTGATACCCGGTGAAGACACGCCGCGGGCCCACGTGGGCGGGCTCGCGGTGGATGCCGAAGGGCGCGTGTGGCTGGGCGGCGTCTCCGCGGGCTTCACGCTGGATTCTCGAGCACTGCCCACGGGGCCTTTCATCGCCAGGCTTTCAGCGCGAGGCGCCCTGGAGCGCGTGCGCGGCTTCGAAGGTGACGGCGCGCTCACCGTGAATGCCCTGGCACCGGACGGCGGCGGCGTGGTGCTGGTGGGCGACTTCAACGGACGGCGGAACTTCGGGGATGACGTGAGGCAGTCGCCCCCGGGCCAGCGCTCCGCCTTCGTGGTGAGCCTGGACGCGGACGGGAAGACGCGCTGGAGCCGCGCGTGGACCGCGGGCAAGGAGGGGCTGGTGACGGCCCGGGCCGTCACCGTGGATGTCTTTGGCGGGGTGTACATCGCCGGGGCCTATGCGGGCGCTGTCTGCTTTGGCGGCCCCGCGCTCGTCACGGTGCGGCAGCGCACGCCCTTCGCGCTCAAGCTCACGCCCGAGGGGACCCACGCCTGGAGCCGGGACTGGCGCGGCGCCGAGGGCACCGCCAACGCGGTGGCGGTGGGGCCGGACCGCGTCTTCGTGGCGGGCAACTTCTCCGGGCGCTTCTACTTCAAGGGCAAGCCCCACACGTCCGACAACGCCCACGGCTTCGTGGCGGCGCTGGACGGCGCGGGCAAGGAACGCTGGGCGCGCTCCTTCGCGGCCACCGCCACCGCGCTGGCCACGGACGACGCGGGGCAGCTCACGCTGGCCGGCTCGCATGACGGCGGCCTGGACCTGGGCGGCGGCGGAGCGCCCGCGGGGCTCTACGTGGCCCGGCTCCATCCCGAGGACGGCGCGTCCCTCTGGGTTCGGACCTTCACCAGTCCCAGCGCCCCCCTGGCGCGCACGGTGGGCGTGGACATCGGGGGACACGCCGTCGTGGCGGGCGCGCTGGCCAGGGTGCATCCGGAAGGCACGCCCTACCCGCGTCCCCAGGATGGCTTCCTGCTGCGGCTGAGGCCCTGAGGCTCGCGCGGGTCATCCGCGCTGCCGCCAACGCCAGGAATCCCTCTCAGAGTCCCTCCGCCTCCGCCTCCGTCGCCGCTCGTTCAGGCTCGGGCGCGGCGTCCGCGAACTTCTGCTGCAACTTCTGGAGTCGTTGCTCCCGCTCCAGCTCGTCCGCGAGGACGGCGGCATGAAGCTGCTCCGCGAACGGGCAGTCCACGATTCCAGCCTCTTTCGCGGCGCTACGAAACACTTCAGCCTTGGACGTCGGCGTGACGTTCGAGATGGCGTCCCAGAACCGCTGTCCCTCGGACGTCCGAGCGCGCTCGGCGGCCCACGAGGCGGCCATCGTCAGGACATCCTCCTCCGACTTGAGTGGAAGCTCGCGAACCTTCGAGCGCTCCACCGCGTGGCAGGCATTCTCCATGTCCCACTTGTAGAAACCACAAGCGGAGGCAAGCACGGCAACAAGCCCGCCAAGAAACGGTCGCAGCAACACACGAATGCTCATGGCAACGCAAACTATCGCAACACCCATGTCCCTCAAATCCGGATGATGCGCCATGCGCACGCCCGCCTCATCCAGCGCGGCGTGGGATGACTTCCGTGGAGCTTCGTTCGGGCAGCTCGCGCGAGGCGCCTATTCCGCTGGAGCCGAGCGGGCCACGTGCTCCGTGCGCCGGTACCCGCCCGGTCCAACGCCGTGCCAGCGTTTGAAGGCCTTGTTGAACGCCACGGCGCTGACGTAGCCCACGCGCTCGGCCACCTGGGGAAGGCTGTCATCCGTCTCGCGCAGCCACTGCGCGGCCTTCGTCATCCGCCAGCGCGCGAGGTACTGGAGCGGCGGCTCACCAACGAGTTGGTGGAACCGCGCCGCGAACCCCGAACGCGACACGCCCACGGAAGCCGCCAGCCGCTCCACCGTCCAGGGCTCGCCCAGGCGCCCATGCATCAAGCCGAGCGCCGCGCCGATGGTGGGGTCCGCCAGCGCCTGCAATCCCGCGCCTTCCGTGAGGGTGGCCGCGGCCCGCGTGCGGAACGCCTGGACCAGCAGCACATCCGCGAGCCGCCCCAACACCAGCGCGCTGCCCTGCCTCCGCGCCGCGCTCTCCGCGGCGATGAGCTGCACCGTCGAGGACAACGACGCGGACACCTCTGGCTCCCGCGCGGAGAGATGGATGGCGGCGGGGAACGTGGACAACAAGGGGCTCTGGGGCCCCGCGCTGAACCGGAAGCAGCCCGTGATGAGCGTGCTGACCGGCCCATCGCCCCCCAGCCGCCTGGGCTCCGTCACCGGACCTCGCAGCGCCTCCGCGGAGACGAAGTCCTGGGCCGCGGGCGTCCGGCGCCCGCCATCATCCAGCACGTGCCCCGAGCCCCGGGGCACCAGCACCACGTCACCCGAGGACACCTGGAACGGGCGGGCCATGCCGTCCACCCGGAGCCGCAGCTGCCCGTGGGCCAGCACGTAGAACATCGCGCTCTCCTTCCTCGGCAGCCGCAACGCCCACGGCGTCCCCAGCTCGAAGCGGCCAAAGAGCAGCGTGGTGAAGCGCATCGTCTCCAGGACCTCGGAGACGACGTCCGCCGGGCGGTCCGCCGCGTTTGGACGCTCGGACAAGAGAGATGGACGCGTTGGCATTGAGAATCCATAGCGTCACGGACACCCTTCGTCCATCACCTGCTTGGAGCCCGACATGAAACCAGTCACACCTGCTCGCGACGCGAGCGCGTTGATGGATGCCCATCTGGAATGGATTCGCACGGACATCGAACGCTGGCTCGGCCTCTTCGCCGAGGACGCCATCGTCGAATTTCCCTATGCCCCCTCCATCGACATGCCGGACCGCCTGCTCGGCAAGGAGGCCATCCGCCGGTACTTCGCGGAAACACCGAAACATTTCCTGGGGCTCGTCTTCTCGGAGGTCCGCCGCCACCCGATGGCGAGTCCAGACGTGGCCATCGCGGAGGTGCATGGCTCGGCGACCATCGCCGCGACGGGCCAGCAGTACGAGCAGGACTACATCATGGTCCTGAAGGCGAAGGACGGGCGCATCACCCACTACCGGGAATACTGGGACCCCATCCAGGGGCTCAAGGCCTTCGGTGGCACCGAGAACCTCCAGCGACTGGTGAACCCATGATGACGGCGTCCCAGGGACAGACAGGTGCACGCATCCTCGTCATCGGAGCGGCGGGCAACACGGGGCGGCACATCGTCTCGCGGCTCACGGAGCTGGGCGTCCCCGTCCGCGCGGCGACGCGCCAGGGTACGCCGACGGGACACCCGCTCGCCGAGGCCGTGCGCTTCGACTGGGCGCGGACGGACGGCCATGACGCGGCGTTGGAAGGCGTGGACCGCCTGTATCTGATTGCCCCCGCGGTGGACGCGGACCCCGCATCCCTCATGCTGCCGTTCATCGAGCGCGCGCGGGCCCGGGGTGTCCGTCGCGCCGTCCTCCTCAGCGCCGCCGTCGTCGCCGAGGGCACGCCCGGAATTGGGATGGTGCATCAGGCCCTGCGTGAGCGCATGCCGGAGTGGACGGTGCTCCAGCCATCATGGTTCATGCAGAACTTCGTCAACCCAAGCCATCACCTGGGCGCCGCCATCCTGAGGGACGGACGGATGGTGACGGCGACGGGCCAGGGCCGCGTGGGCTTCGTGGATGCCCAGGACATCGCGGAGGTGGCCGTGCGGGCACTCACCGACGCGCGCGCCCATGACACCGCGCATGTCATCACGGGTCCCCAGGCGCTGGCGTATGACGACATCGCGGATATCCTCACCCGCGTCTCCGGGCGCCGGGTGCGGCATCAGGCCGTGAATCCGGAGGAGGCACAGCGCTTCATGGAGTCCTCGGGCATGCCCGCGCCCTACGCCCGGTTCCTCGCTCAATTGGAGGATGCGATACGCCAGGGCGTGGAGGACCGCGTGACGGACACGGTGTCGCGAGTAACGGGACGCGAACCGCGCACCTTCGAGGCGTTCGCGCGCGCCCACGCCCTCACCGCGTGAGCAGCACGGCCCGGCTGTCCACGTTGAGGACCTGAACGCCGGACGGCAACGAGACCAGCGGCGCCGCCCAGCGCGGCGTGAGGCGCCACCCCCTGCAGGTCCGAGGTCACCACCAGCGCATCCAAGCCCGCTGGCAGCGTGTCGACCTTCCCATGCAGGAGGGGCAGATTTCGTGTCTCGACTCCACCTCGGGGGGCCGCCGAGAGGTAGGGCCATTCGTGCAACGGCTTCGGGTCCAACGTCAGGATTCGCATGGCGCCCAGGGTCGCCCCCGAGCGAAACATCCTGACAACCGCGGTGCGCTCAGAACAGGCGCAGCAGGGCCAGCGAGATCTCCGCGGAGGAGGACCGGACGCCGCTCAGCAGGCACTGGGTCACGCCAGGAATGGATGAGACCTCCACCGTCTTGATGGCGAGCGCGTTCTGGTAGCGGCCGCTGGACACGCGGCCCAGGAGGGTCACCATCGACGCGCCCACGGGGCGAACATCCACGCCATTGATGAACTCGATGGTGCTCTGCGTCCCATCGTTCCAGGTGATGACGTTCTGGGTCGGCGCGCTCGCGAGCAGACAGCTCACCGCGCTGGTCCCGGTGATGGTGAAGATACCCGAGGCCAGGCCGGGGTCCGTCGAGTCCACACAGGACGACACCCGCCCCGTGCCCGTCACGTCCACCATCCGGGGGAAGAGGTTGATGGCGGGCGCATAGGTTTGAGTCTGGTTGCCCTGCGCGCACTCCACCAGCGTGGCCTGCGGAGGTGGGGGAACCTGCGCGGCTGCCGTCCCCGGAACGACAGCGAACGCCAACATGGCGGCAAAGCCACTCACGCCATTGAGAACAGAGAATGAGGACTTGAGAGACAGACGCTTCATGGAAACCTCCTGCCCATCGGGGGAGGCGCCAAGATTGAGAGGGGACCTCGATGCAGCCATTGCCTCGGAGAGCCAGTCCCCGTCAGCCGCTCGCCAGTCCGCTCGGCGGTCTCTCAGAAATTGCAAACACCCTTCGGGCGGGGGGCCTCACGTGAGGAAGGAGGCCCCCGCGTCCCTCGTCAGTTCGCGTGCAGCCACTCTCGCAGCTTCGTGGTGGTCAGCTCGATGGCGCCCCGGGCCGCGGGCGTCTGCGCCAGCGCGTTGAGCATGACGAAGTCATGGTGCGTCCCCAGGAAGCGCACCTGCGTGACGTTGACGCCCGCCTCGGACAGCTTCGCGGCGTAGGCCTCGCCCTCGTCGCGCAGCACGTCGTTCTCGTCGGTGATGACCAGCGCGGGCGGCAGCCCCTTGAGCTGGTCGAGCGACGCGCGCAGCGGAGACACATGCGGGTCCGCGCGCTTGGCCGCCTCCGGGAGGTAGGCATCCCAGAACCACTTCATGGCCTTGCGCGTGAGCCAGGGCCCCTCGGCGAACTCCTGGTAGGAGCCGTTGTCGAAGTTCGCGTCGGTGACGGGATAGAAGAGCACCTGGAAGCGGAGCGGCGGGCCGCCGCGCTCCTTCGCGAGCATGGTGACCACGGTCGCCATGTTGCCGCCGACGCTGTCGCCCACGATGCCCATGCGCCGCGCGTCCACGTTGAATTCGTCCGCGTGCTCCGCCACGTACTTCGTCGCGGCGTAGGCCTCTTCAATGGCCACCGGGAAGCGGTTCTCCGGCGAGCGGCCGTAGTCCACGAAGACGGCGGCCATGTTCGCGCCCTTCACCAGCTCGCGCACCAGGCGCTCGTGCGTCTTGGAATCCCCCATCACCCAGCCCGCGCCGTGGATGAACATCACCACGGGCAGGCGCTCCTTGCTGCCCTTCGGCCGGAAGAGCAGCGTCCGGACGGAGCCCTTGGGCCCCACGGGCAGCTTGCGCTCCTCGACGTCCGCCTCGGGCATCGGCACCGGAATGGATTGCGCCTTCAGCAGGACGTCCCGCGCCTGGTCCGGCGTCAGCGTGTACAGCGGCGGGCTGCCCGAGGCGGCCAGGTCGGAGACGAACTTCTGGGTGGATGGCTCCAGCTTCATGGTCTCTGCTCCTTCGGTGGACGTCCACACACGGACGCAGCCGGAAAGGTGCCAACCGGCGCGGCGGCGGCAGCAGCCCGCCAGCCGAGGACCCGCCGAAGCGTCCAGCGCCGCGGGCCGGAGCGCGGGAGCCGGCGTCCGCCCGACCGCCCGAAGGCGAACACCCACGGGCCCTGCTCGCTCGCGCGGCCGGACCGCAGCCGCGCTAGACTCACGGCTGTCATTCACAGGGAGCGCCGGATGAACCGCTTCGCGCTACGGGACCTCACGGACCGCCTCGATGCCCAGACGCAGTGCGAGGACATCGTCCGCATCCTCTCCACCCGGGAGTTTCCCTGGGACATCGAACAGGCGCTCAGCTTCGCCCTGTTCCGCACCTACGCGGTTCCCAGCATCGGCGTGCTCCTGCACGAGACCGGCGAGTTCAACCAGCGCACGCAGAAGCGCTACGACGACACCGTGCTCATCCTCGACACCATCCTCGAGCACGGCATGTCCAGCCCGCAGGGCCGCAGCGCCTTCCGGCGGATGAACCAGATGCACGGCGCCTACGACATCTCCAACGATGACATGCGCTACGTGCTCTCCACGTTCGTGGTGATGCCGGTGCGCTGGCTCGCGGACTTCGGCTGGCGCGCCCTCACCCCGCATGAGGTGACGGCCTGGGCCAACTACTACCGCGCCGTGGGCCGCCACATGGGCATCCAGGACATCCCGGAGACGTACGAAGCCTTCGCGAACTTCCTGGATGCGTATGAAGCCAAGCACTTCGCCTTCGACGCGCGCGGGCGGGCCGTGGCGGACGCCACGCTGGAGCTGCTCACCACCTTCCCACCGACGAACCTCGCGCCCAGGCGGCTGGTCCACCTGTTCGCCCGGTCGTTGATGGAGGACCCGCTGCTCGACGCGTTCCACTACCCCCACCCGTCCCAGCTCAGCCGCAAGGTGTTCCGGCTGGCCCTCAAGGCCCGCGGCACCTTCGTGCGCTACGCGCTGTCACCGCGCAAGGAGCCGCTCCACGGCCGGCAGCGCTCGAACATCCGCAGCTACCCCCAGGGCTTCACCGTCGAATCCCTGGGCACCTTCCCCAAGACGTGCCCCGTGAAGCACGCCACCGGGACAACGCCCGCGGCCAAGAGCGGCCCCTGACCCGTCACGGCGGCGCGCGAGAGGGACGGCCCCTCCGTCCTATTCCGTCACGCGGGCGGCCGTGAAGGTCCGCGTGATGTCGCACTTGGAATCCTCTCCGCCAAAGTACTGCCCTTGCATCGTCCGCGGGCCGACCCGCACCCGGCCGAGAATGCGCCCACCCCGCGTGGCCTCCCCGACTAGATTCCGGTTTTCCTCGTTTAAATCCAGTCTGGAGCCCCTGATGCGCGCGTTGAAGTCTCTCCTGGCGTTGGCCCTGATGGGGCTGCTCCCCGCCTGCGGTCCGGAGTCCTCTCCTGTCGACGCACCCACGCCAGCGCCAGAGGCCACGGGCGCGCACGAGCAGCACGTCCGGCTCTCCATCAAGAACGCGGACCCCTCCATCATCCGCGTGGGCGGTACGTACATCTCCGTGGAGTCGGATGGGAGCCGGCTCTACGTGCGCACGGCGTCCTCGGTGAATGGACTGGCGGGGGCGGCCCGGCAGCTCGTCTGGAACAACCCCCAGGGCCTGGGCGAGGTCTGGGCGCCCGAGCTCGTCATGGATGGCGCCACCTACGTCATCTACTTCGCCGCGGGCACCGGCAGCGCCCACCGCATGTATGTCATCCAGTCCGCGTCACCCGACCGGGGCTACTCGGCGGCGGTGCGGATGGCGCTGCCCGGAGACAAGTGGGCCATCGACGGCACGGCCTTCACCTACCAGGGGCAGCGTTACTTCGTCTGGTCCGGGTGGGAGGGCGACACCAACGGCGAGCAGACGCTCTACATCGCGCGGATGTCGAGCCCCACCACCATCACCGGCGGGCGCCATGTCATCTCCCAGCCCCGGGAGTGGTGGGAGAAGGTCGACGCCAATCCCCCCACCCGCGTCAACGAGGGGCCCGAGCCCATCATCGACCCGAGCGGACAGCTCCACATCGTCTACTCCGCCAACGGGAGCTGGGCCACCAACTACTGCCTGGCGGACCTGCGGCTGCGCGCGGGCGGCGACCCGCTGTATGTCTGGGATTGGTTCAAGTCCAACGGCTGCCTCTTCGGCGCCAACGGCGGCATCATGATGAATGGCTGGCACCCCACCCTGTACGCCAAGGGCGTGGGACACCACTCCTTCGTCCTGCTCCACGGTGACCCGAACACCAGCCCGCCCGCGGGCCCGCAGTTCCCGCTCGCCTTCCACGGCGTCCCCAACGGCGACAACCCCAACCCCTTCTGGTCCGGCCGGTACTGGTACTCGGGCACCTTCCAGTGGTGGGGCAACATCACCTACTCGCGCGGCGACCTGCGCAACACCGGCTGGAGCTTGAAGTTCTACGAGTAGCCCTGGGCAGGCGTCAGCTTCCCGACATGGGCGTTTTTGTGGGCGAAATAATCACCCCAGGAAACTCTCGCCCACATGCCCCGACAATCATTTCACGTACCACATGCTACGGGCGGCCCAGGCCGCCTGGGGGGGAAGACGCCATGTTCAAGGTCAAGAGCAACCACACGTTCCAGAATCCGATGCGGCAGCAGATCGACCAGACCACGCAGGGCAAGAAGAGCGACTACGCCCACGCGGTCGGCGGCGTGAATCAGATTCTCGACCGAGGCAACATCGGCATCTCGGCGCGCTCGCAGGCGAGCGTCATCGACAACGTGAAGAAGGTGGAGACGGGTGCCCGCAGCGAGGTCAACGCGCACCAGCGCGAGGCGCTGAACTTCGGCCGGGACGCCTTCGAGAGCGTCAAGAAGGGCCAGTTCAAGCAAGCCAGCGTCGAGGCCTTCGGCTCCACCGTCAACGCGCTCGCGTCCGGCTACAAGTCCCTCTACACGGAGACGCCGCTGGAGAAGCGCGGCATCACGCCTCACTGAGGCACACCGTGAGGCCCCCTCGCTTGAGGGGGCGTCGCGCCCGGAGGTCGAACCGGCGGGTGCGCCCTGTTCCGCGCCCCCCCCGGTGGGCCTGCGTCGTTCGCACGCCGCGCTTCAGCGCGCGTCCACCTCCCGCGTAGGGCACGTCACGTTCGCGGGCATGGCCCACAGCGCGTCACCGCGCGTGTTGGAGTAGGCCCGGAAGAAGACGGTGCTACCCACGCGAGTGAAGGCCTCCGGCCGGGAGCCGCCCAGGGGCGAGAGGTCCGCGACCAGGCCCGTGCGGCCGGGCGTGCCATCCGTCACCCACGGCTCCAGCCCCGTCGTGCCATCCGAGTTGCTGAAGAGCAGGGTCCCCGCCCCGGTGTTGAACAGCGGAGAGCTGTGCTCATCGGAGGTGTTGAGCCCCCGGCCGAGCTCCCACGTCCCGCTCGCCGTGCCGTCCGTCGACCACAGGCTCACCTCGCGCGGCGCGGGTCCTGGCGTGCCGATGCCCATGGACCAGTAGAGCCGCCCGCCCGCGACGGTGGACGTCTGGACGAAGGGCCACGCGCCGGGCTCGCCCGCGAAACGGTTGGGCACCGTCGTCACCGTCGCCTTTCCGCCGCCCGCGAGTGACACCCGTGAGATTCGCAGGCCCGCGCCCTCCGGCGTGGCGGCGGACAGATAGACATGGCCGCCCAGCGCGCCCAGCAGGCTCAGGTAGCCACCAAACGACTCCAGCCGCACCGTGCCGCCCGGCGTGCCGTCCGTGCGCCACACCTCGGTGATGGGGCCCTGGTCATGCAGGATGAACACGCTCCAGCCCGCATCCGTCTGCGCCGAGCCCATCATCGGGACCTGCCCCGCATCCAGGCGTTTGACGAGCACGGTCCCACCCGGGGTGCCGTCCGTCCGCCACAGCGCGGTGCCATCCACCGCGTCTTGCAGGATGAACAGCCGCTGCCCCGGAACCGGACGCAGATGGGGCACCAGGTTGTACTGCGTCCCGAAGTCCCTCAGCCGGTACGTCCCCGCCTCCGTTCCATCCGACCGCCACAACTCCAACGGCCCCGGCACCGTGGGCCGGCGGAAGAAGGTCAGCACATTCCCCACGGCCTGGAGGTCGCTCAGGTAGGAGCTGGCGGTCCCCGCAGCGAGGTCCCGGACGAGCCGCGTCCCCGCCTCCGTCCCATGGCTGACCCACAGCTCGCGGCCGAAGAGCGAATCACTCACCAGGAAGAAGAGCCGCGTCCCCACGGCGGTGAGCGAGGCCAATCCCTGGCTGCCCGCCCCCGCTCCGAGGAACTCCCTCACGGGGACCGTGCCCTCGGACGTGCCATCACTGCGCCACAAGATGCTGCGGTCCGGATAGAGGTTCGCCGTGAAGAAGAGCGTGCCCTGCACGTTGGTCAGCCAGTCAGGAACCGGTGCCCCCGGCGACGGCAGCGGCGCGTCCGGCGGCAGGATGTCCTTCACCTTGTAGACCGCTTCGGGCGCGCACGCCTGGGACTGCCGCGACTGCGCCACCTCCGGAGCGCTCACCTCCTCCACGACGCCGCCACAGCCCAGACCACTCAGCCCCACCAGGGCACACCAAACCCCTACGCGCATGTTCACTCCTTGCCGGCCCCTGAAACCCGGGGACGGTGGGAAGTGAGGTGGCGTGCGGCCACTGCCCCGGAGGACGAGCGCCTGGGGAGGACCGGACATTTGTTTGAACCCCTTCGGCCCGAAGAATGGCTGCAATGAAAAGTCACGACACGACTGTCTCTCGTTGCGACACCTGGCACGTTCTTCAGCGAGCCGTGGGGATGAGGCATCATCCCCGCCTTCCATCCCTGGAAGGAGCCGTCCATGCGCGCCTCGCGTCTCGTTGCCTCGCTGACCGCCGTTCTCGCCCTGTCACTCACCGCTTGCGGCGTCGAAGACGCCAGCATGGACATGCCCGACGCCGAGGCGCTGGACAGCGTCGAGCAGGCCCAGGGCATCCCCCCGCACTGCCCGAACAATGACCTCTTCTATTGGCTCGAGAACGTTCAGGCCTGCATGAGCTGCGGCTCGGTACGTCAGCCCGGACAGCAGGCCACGCAGTACGCGGCATGCCGGTCCAACGCGACGAACACGCGCACGCTCATCAACGTCCGCTACTGCATCCTGGGCTGCGACCCGCTCTAGGAATCAGCCCCATGGCCTCGCGCTAATGCACACGGCGCGCGAGGTGTTCTGCGAAGAAGTCGAACATGCGCACGTCCGTCTGTGTCCGGCCCAGGGGCTGACAATGAAAGTCAGCCCCATCTTCGCGAACGAAACGGGCGAGCACCTTTTCCCCAGGCAACGCTTGATACAATGCCTGGGATTGACCGGGCCAGAACTGCTCGTCATCCGGGTCGGTGATGAGCAGGGGCGTGGAGATGCGGTCCACGACGTCCCGCAGGTGATAGCGGGACACCTCCGTGAAGGTGTCGAAGGGCGTCCGCATGCCATAGGGCCGGCTGCGGAAGGCCAGCACGCGCTCCAGCACCGGGTCCGCCTCCGCTTCGCGCATCGCCGCGTTGAACGCCTCCCGGTCCCCCGAGCGCAGCGACGCGACGAGCTCCGGCGGCAGGTTCGACGTCCATGACGTGGAGACGTCCATGACCCCTGGGTCCGCCACGGCGGCGGCGAAGCGGTGCTCGAAGGCCAGCGCCCGGGGCAGCCAGAAACCCGCCTGACTGATGCCGTAGGCCAGCAAGGCCTGGGCCTCCACGTCCGCGCGAGCCACCAGCGTGTCGACCACGGGGATGAGCACGGCCTCCCAGTCCGGCCGGAAGGGAATGCCCTTCTCGAACAACACGGACTGCTGACCGGGCCCGTCATAGACAAAGGCATTGAAGCCTCGCCGCAGCGCGCCCGCGACGCCCGCCCCCCACAGCGCCGTGAGCGAGCCGTCGCTGCCGTTCGTCAGCACCAGCGTGGGACGGGCCGCGCCCGTGGCATCGGGCCGCAACAGGTACCCGGGGAGCGCCCCACCTTCGTAGGGAATGTCCAACCGCGTGAAGCAGCCCCCGGAGTGCGCGATGAAGGCGTCCCAACACTTCCGGTGCAGGGAGAAGGTCGGCGCCAGGACGCGCGGGTCGGCCATGCCCGTGGTGAAGACCAGGGCGCGGGAGTAGGCCTCCGACGCGGCCAGGAAGGCCCAGCGCGTCCGCTCGGCCTGTCCGCGGGCCGCGCTGGCCTCCGCCTCCGCGCGAAGCCGCTCCGCCCGAGAGCGCCAGGCACGGAACCAACCGTCCGCGCTGCCGTCCTCGATGGCCGCGAGCGTCGCCAACACCTGCCCCACGTCGCCCACGCCCTGCGCGGCGAGCCCGAGCGCGAGCCGGGCCTCGAAGTCGAAGTCCGGGTCCTCGAAGAAGCGCCGAGGCACCCCCGCGCCGGTGGAGCCCAGGGTCGTGGTGGCTTCGCCCATCGCGTCCTCCCAGGCAGAAGGTCCGTCGGGCGCGGTGGGATTCAAACAACCAGCCTGCCGGGCCGAAGCCCGCCGAGAAGTCCCGCCCTCCGGGGCGAGCGCACGGGCGGCGCGTGGGCAGCGCCCCTCACCCGTCCCCCGCCCCCTCCATCAGGAAGTCGATGACGGCGCGCACGGAGGGAAGCTGGCCCCTGCGATGCGGCGTCGTCGTCACCGTGCCGGCGGTCCAAGCCGGCAACACGTGGACCAACCGCCCCGCAGCCACGTCCGCGCGGGCGAGCGTCTCCGGCAGGCAGACGATGCCCAGGTCGGCGATGGCCGCGTTCAACAGCACGAGGGTTTCGTCGGCCGTCATCCGGACGCGTGGCACCCACGGCGTCGCCCCATCAAGGCCCATGCGCCGCGCCCGACATGCCGGTGACGCGCGGCCGAGACAGCCAGAGCCGCTCCGGCGACTCACCCCGCGCCCAGTTCGCGCAGCCGTTCCTCCAGGAAGCGCCGCTCCGGCGCGGTGCGGACCAGCGCCAGCGCCCGCCGGTACGCCGCCGCGGCCTCGGCCACGCGGCCCAGGCGCCGCAGCAGGTCCGCGCGCGCGGCGGGCAGCAGGTGGTAGTCCGCCAGCCGGCCCGAGGCCTCCAAATCATCCACCAGCGCGAGCCCCTGCGCGGGGCCCCGCGCCATCGCCACCGCCGCCGCATGGTTCAGCGCGACCACCGGCCCGGGTGTCAGCACGCACAGGCGCTCATACAGCGACGCAATCTGCGCCCAATCCGTGTCCTCCGCGCGCGGCGCCTGGGCGTGCAGCGCCGCGATGGCCGCCTGCACGGTGTACCCGCCCCGGGCCCCCATCGCGAGCGCGGCCTCCAGCTCCGCGAGCCCTTCCGCCAGCTGTTCACGGTCCCAGAGCGTCCGGTCCTGCCGGTCCAGCAACACCAATCCACCGTCCGCCGCGACGCGCGCGCGGCGGCGGGCATGGTGCAGCAACATCAGCGCGTGCAGGGAAGCCACCTCCGCATCCCGAGGCAGCAGCGACCGCGCCAGCCGGGCCAGCCGCAGCGCCTCTTCGCAGAGGTCCACCCGAAGCAGCGCCGGCCCATCCGTGGCCGCGTACCCCTCCGAAAAGACGAGGTAGAGCGTGTGCAGCACCCCCTCGGTGCGCTCGGCCAACGCCTCCGGCTCCGGGACGACGTAGGGGATGCGCGCAGTGCGAATCTTTCGCTGCGCTCGCACCAACCGCTGGGCCAGCGTGGCCGGAGACACGAGGAACGCGCGAGCAATCTCCTCGGTCGTCAGGCCACAAAGACAGCGCAGCGCGAGCGCCACCTGGGACTCACTCGACAGGGCGGGATGGCAGCACGTGAAGAGCAGCCGCAACGAATCGTCGGGCACCGACTGCCAGCCCGCCCCGTCGGGAATCGGCGCCAGCGCCTGCTCGATGCGCGCCACCACCTCCAATTCCCCCACCCGCGTCCCCAGCCGCGAGGCGCGGCGGGCACGGTCCACCGCCTTGTTGCGCGCCGCACGCATCAGCCACGCGGCCGGCTCGCGCGGCACGCCCTCCCGAGGCCACTGCGTCAACGCGGCGGTGAAGGCCTCCTGCACCACCTCCTCCGCCGCGCTGAAGTCACCGTCCAGCGCGCGGATGAGCGTGGCCACGAGGCGCCCATAGTCCTCGCGGTGCACCCGTTCGAGAATGGCGGCGGGGTCCGTCATCACACGCGTGGCCAGCCCGGACCGGCGTCAGGCCTCCGGCGGGGTGAACTCCCGCACCGGTCGCACCTCGATGGAGCCATGGCGCGCGCTCGGGATGCGCGAGGCGATGCCGATGGCCTCGTCCAGGTCCCGCGCCTCCACCAGGAAGAAGCCGCCCAGCTGCTCCCGCGTCTCGGCGAAGGGGCCGTCCGTCGTCAGGCGCTTGCCGTCGCGGATGCGCACGGTGGTGGCCGCCGTGGTGGGCTCCAGCTCCTCGCCCGCCACGAAGTTTCCGCTCGAATGGAGGGCCTCGGTGAAGGTGGCGTACTCCCCCATCACCCGTTGGACATCGGCCTCGGGCAGCGACTCGAAGGCCTTCTCGTTCTCGTAGATCATCAACAGGTACTTCATGGGTCGTTTCTCACTCACGGACGCGGGGGAGAAGAGCCTCCCTGCATCCGTGGTCGAACGATAGTCCCGAAAATCGACCGCCCCTTTTCCGAGCGGTTCAGAATTCTCGTGAACCTGTGTGTCCGAAAAACCGGCCCTGGGGTCTTCTTCTCGCTTTTTGTTTCATTTCCGAGAATTCGCTCCGAGGGTGGTCTCCATGGTCAAGTTTCACTCCGTCGCGCTTCTGGCAGGTCTCTCCATCCTGGGCTCCGCGTGCGGCACGCCCGAGCCCGAGACGCAGGACACGCAGCAGGTCTCCTTCGAGGAGTTCCGCGCCAGCGCGCACCAGGAGCCGGAGTCGGGAGGCTTCGTCGTCGACGGTGACATCTTCCTGCCCACCGAGTCGGAGCTGCGCGAGTTCTACGAGCAGGCGGTCAGCGGCATCGGCACCCAGCGGGACTCGCTGGCCGTGTATTACAGCGGCGGGCGGGACATCAAATGGACCGCCAGCCAGGCGCTCAACCTCACCTATTGCGTGAGCACCAAGTTCGGCACCCACTACACGCGCGTGGTCAACGCGATGCGGAGCGCCGCGGCGGAGTGGGAGGCGGCGGCGAACGTGAAGTTCGTGCACGTCAGCTCCCAGGACTCCAACTGCACCAACCGCAACAACAACGTCGTGTTCGACGTGAACCAGACCAACTCGGCCCAGTACCTGGCGCGCGCCTTCTTCCCCAACTACGGCCGCCGCGACTCCAACGTCATCATCTCGACGTCGTCGTTCCGGAACATCTCGCCCTGGACGCTGGAAGGCGTGATTCGCCACGAGCTGGGCCACGTGCTGGGCTTCCGCCATGAGCACACCCGCCTCACCACCACGGGCTGCTACGAGGACAACGCCTGGCGCGCGCTGACGCCGTATGACGCCAGCTCCGTCATGCACTACCCGCAGTGCAGCGGCACCCAGACGGGTGACCTGGTGCTGACCAGCACCGACCGCAGCGGCGCCCGCGCGCTGTACCCGTAAGCGCCCGCGTCCATCCGCCGTACCGGTGGGCCACTGCCTTCATGGCGGTGGCCCATTCTTCGTTTCGCCCCCCGGCTTCGAACCGGCGCCGGTTGGCTGCCCGACACCCGGCGCCCGGCCCGCCGCAAATCCCTGGCCAGACTCCGCCGCCAATGCCCTCAATGGCCGCATCCCCACGGGGCGGCGAACGGCCGGGCCGCCCGCCGTGGAAGGCGCGCGCTACCGGCCCGTGAGGAGTCGCCATGAAGTACACCCAACTGGGCCGTTCTGGGCTGTCCGTCAGCCGGCTGTGCCTTGGCACGATGAACTTCGGCTGGACGGCCGAGGAGCCCGAGTCGCACGCCATCATGGATGCCGCGCTCGACCACGGCATCAACTTCTTCGACACGGCCAACGTCTACGGCTTCGGCGAGAACAAGGGCCGCACCGAGGAGGTCATCGGCAACTGGTTCGCGAAGGGGGGCCGGCGCCGCGAGCGCACCGTGCTCGCGACCAAGCTCTACGCCCCCATGGGAGACTGGCCCAACGAGGGCAAGCTGTCCGCGCTCAACATCCGCCGCGCGCTGGACGCCAGCCTGAAGCGGCTGCGCACCGACTACGTCGACCTCTACCAGTTCCACCACGTCGACCGCGCCACGCCCTGGGATGAAATCTGGCAGGCCATGGAAGTGGCCGTCGCCCAGGGCAAGGTGCTCTACGCGGGCAGCAGCAACTTCGCCGGCTGGCACATCGCCCAGGCCCAGGCCGTGGCGGCGCGCCGCAACTTCACCGGGCTCGTCAGCGAGCAGTCCCTCTACAACCTGATGGCGCGCACCGTGGAGTTGGAGGTGATTCCCTCCGCGCAGTTCCACGGCGTGGGCCTCCTCCCCTGGTCTCCACTCCAGGGCGGGCTCCTGGGCGGCGTGCTCCGCAAGGAACGCGAAGGCAAGCGCCGGCTCGAGGGACGCGCCAAGGAAGCCCTGGAGAAGCACCGCGACCGCATCGAGCGCTACGAAGCCCTCGCCGGAGAACTCGGGCATGCGCCCGGAGACGTCGCCCTGGCGTGGCTCCTCCACCAGCCCGCGGTGACCGCGCCCATCATCGGGCCGAGGACGTCCGCGCAGCTCGACTCCGCCATCCGTGCGCTCGATGTCACACTCGATGCAAAATCCTTGTCACGGTTGGATGACATCTTCCCGGGCCACAAGCCCGCGCCCGAGGACTACGCCTGGTGACGCGGTGAGCGAGACATAAAAGGCTACAAATCCCTCTCATTGAGTTGGAAAAGACACCCACTCCACGCGGCGCGACACCATTGACGGCAGGGAATTCCTCTCATATTCCCTGCCGCCGTGGCCGCCCGTGTTGCACGGGTATCGAGCCATCTCCCTGGTGTACCCGGGAGCCCCGCGATCCCCCAACCCAAGAGAGGTTTTTCATGAAGTCGATGGCCGGAATCGTTGTCATGGCGCTGGTGATGCTGACCGCCTGCGGCACCCCGCCCTCCGAGGGCCAGGCCCAGCCGAACGCCGAGGAGCACATGGTCTCCCAGGAGGCCGCGCTGCGCGGCGACTGTTACGTCACCATCGAGTGCGCGGATGGCTCGTCGCGCGAGTGCTCCGGAGGGGCGTTCTCCTGTAAGGCCGGCTCCGCCTACAGCGGGCACGTGAGCTGCGACGGCATCGTGACGGCCTGCGGTCTCATCATCGATCCGCAGCCCACCTGCAACACCTGCAGCCGCGTCTCGGATGGCTGCTGCAACCCGTTCTGCCTCGGCGATCCGGACTGCCGCTGAGGGTCAGCGCCTGACGCCGGGCGCGGTCCTCCACGGGCCGCGCCGGGCGTCTCCCGGCGTCACTCGAAGCCCGGGCGCGTGACGTACTCCGCGTGGACGCGCTTGAAGGTCTCCCAGAAGTTGGGGGAAGGCTGCCCGCGCAGGCGGTCCACCAGCAGGTCCAGGTGCGTGTGCCAGCCGCCCGCCACGCTGCGCCGCGAGTCCCGGCCGTCGAGCCGCACGTGGGTGACGGTCAGCAGGACCTCCTCGCCGCGCTCGGCCAGCTCGAAGCGGACCTCCGACGGGTCACCGTGGTTCTCCGCCCAGGTATAGGCGAACAGGTGCGGCGGCTCGCAGGCCGTCACCCGGCCCTCGTTGACGTGCCCCCGCGCCAGGTCGGCGTGGCGCGCCGGTGGGTCCCCGGCCTCCTGCGACAGCTCGTCGTGGCGGAACTCCAGCGCCACCGTGCCGCCCACCTTCGTCTCGGTGACGCCGCCCGCGAGCCACAACCGGCGCTTCTCCGCTTCGGTGAGATAGGCCCAGACGCGCTCGATGGGCCCGGGGAGCAGGCGCTCGAGGCGCACGGTGTCGGAGGACAGCGGTTGAGCGTAGGCGTCACGTTTCATGGGGGTCTCGTCGGGGTCGTGGGGAACGGTGGGGGCGCTCAGCCCAGGTGGCGTGCGTCCTCGGGGAAGTGGTCCGGCACGAGCCCGAGCTGGATGCCGTGCTCCAGCCAGGCCTTGGCCGCCGCCAGCACCATGGTGAAGCCGCCGGTGCTGTCCAGCGCGCTCGCCACCACGGCCGCGTCATCGCCGTGAAAGCCCGACTCGACGACGCGCACATAGGTGCGCTCGGGCGACAGCGCGGTGAAGGTCCACTCCACGTGCGTCACCGTCGGCGGGTCGTTCCACTGGATGCGCAGGCGCGCGCCGGGCTCGAAGTCGAGCACCGTCACGGGCGTCGACACGCCGTACCAGTCCCAGAACCACTGCGCCGTGCCACCGGGCCGCAGCGGCTCGGTCCCCCGGCTGAACCAGAACTTCGCGGTGATGGCGGGGTCCACGAACGCCGCGAAGACCTCCGCCGCGGGACGGCGAATCATCATCGAGGCCTTCGCGACCGGTGCTGCCTTCGGATTCGACGTCGAGGCCATCTCCGCTTCGCTCCCTGCCCGCCGGGACACCCGCCCCGGGCACGCGACATTCATCCAGTTGGTTTAATTTCAACCACCGCCCGCCGGTTGTCAACCCAATGGTATAATGTCAGCGCCCTCCCTTGGGCGGACGCCCCGGCGCCTCGTCACGGGCCGTGGCCCACAGCCCAGGTGACACGCCGCGCCACCGCGCGGGCCCGCGCGTGTCTGTCTTTCACGCTCAGCGGGTGACGCGAAAGGCGGGCGGGTCGATGCGCGTGGCGCGGCACTCCGGGCACGCCCCAGGCCGCGTGAAGCGCCTGCGCTCCTTGAAGGTGAAGCCACACGCCAGACAGGTGGCGGGCAGCACCTCCAGCCGGGCGCCCTGGGCCTTGAGGGACTTCTCCAGGTGCTCCAGATGTCCCGCCACGTCCTTCTCGGAGATGCCCACCAGGCCCGAGAGGTCCTTGGCCGTCAGGCCGCCCTCCGGGGCCGAGGCCAGCGCCGCCTCCAGCGCGCCGCGCACGGTGCTGCCGCGCGCCGGAGGGACGGGGGCACTCACGCGCCAATCACCCCGGGGTCCGTCGCCAGCTCGCCGCCCAGGTGCATGCCCGTCTGGCACCGGTGGTCCGTCACCAGCGACGCGAGGATGGACGTGACGCCCACCACCACATGGATGGCGGCGACCCACGGGCGGCGCTTCGCATAGCCCAGCACGAAGGGCGCGAGGATGGCCGCGGCGCCAAAGGCATGGTCCGCGATTTCATGCGCTTCAATGGGGATGAGCTTCGTCAGGCTCATGCGGTAGTCGGTCAACGCGGACACACCCAGGATGGTAGCGCCCAGGGCCACGCCCGCGGACTTTGCCACGGGGTCCCCGGACAGCACACCCGCGGCGAGGGTGGCCACGCCGCCCTTGTAATCCATGTAAGAGTGCAGGTCCTGGGGCACCCACCGGCGCAATGGCAAGCGTCCCAGGAGCGGGCGGGACAGGATGCCCGCGGCGGCGCTCCGGTCCATGGCGCGGCGGAGGCCCCGCCGCACGCGCCCCTCCGGGGGCGGAGGTGGAACGAGGCGGGGGGTGGACGAACTCCAGCTCTGCGGCTCAGCCATGTGGCGCTCCTTCCGGGCATCCCGTCGTGAAGTCGCCACTACGGTAGCCACGCGAACCCTGACGCATGGCGATACGCCCCTCGCCTGCCCGGGCACCGGGGGTAGGAACCCTGTCCACCTGCAAGTTCTTGCCTGCCAGGCAGCCAGGGGGGCTTCCACTCGGCGGCCCGCCCCGGGCAGACTAGAGGTCGCAGCAAGGCCCTTCAGATTCTGAGAGGGCGATATCCGCGGCAACCCAGCCGCTTTGGAACGAGAGAACGCGATTCATGGCAACCGGTACCGTCAAGTGGTTCAACGATGCGAAGGGCTTCGGTTTCATCGTGCAGGACGGCGGCGGTGAGGACGTGTTCGTCCATCACAGCGCCATCAACATGGATGGCTTCCGCACCCTGCAGGAAGGCCAGAAGGTGGAGTTCGAGGTAGGCCGCGGCCCCAAGGGCCTGCAGGCGCAGAACGTTCGCGCGGCCTGAACTGCGGTCCGGCGAAGCCAGGGAAGCCCGGTCTCGCGCGCTGGCGGGTCCGGGCTTTCTCCTTGCGGGCCCCTGCCCCACTCGAAAGACGGTCCTCCATGCGTCTGCCTCGCTTTCCGCGCGTCATGGGCTTCGATGACGGCCCCTTCGCGCGCCGCCCGGGCGCGGCGGTCCCCCTGGCGGGCGTCGTCTGCGCGGGCACGCGCTTCGAAGGGCTCGTCTGGGGACGCGTGCGCCGGGATGGCTGGAACGCCACGGAGGCGGTGTGCCGGTTGCTGGAAGGCGGCAAGTTCCTGCCGCAGCTCCACCTGGTGCTGTTGGATGGCATTGCCTTTGGCGGCTTCAACGTCGTGGACCTGCCCGCCCTGGCCGCGCGGCTGAAGCGCCCCTGCGTGGCGGTGATGCGGCGGCCACCGGACCTGGACGCCGTGGAGCGCGCGCTGCGGCGCCTGCCCCGGGCGGACGCGCGCTGGGCGAAGCTGAAGCGCGCGGGCCCCATCCACCAGCTGGGAGGCTTCACCTTCCAGGTGCAAGGCGCCGAGCCCTCATGGGTGGCGGACGCCCTGGCCCTGGTGACGGACCGCGGCAACGTCCCCGAGGCGCTCCGGCTGGCGCACCTCATCGGCTCGGCCGTCGTCACCGGCGAAAGCAGCCAGCGCGCGTAACGCCGCCCGCCGCGCCAGGTTTCACGCGCCAGCGCAGCTTTGCACCCGCAACACATGCAAGCGCCCACGCGAGGGAAACTTCCACCGCCGCCAGACAAACCAGACAAACATGCACACCCTTCCATCCATGACCCTGCCCTCCAGGGCTACGTGGAACGGCGTTTGTTTTCATGTTAATCTTTGCCGTGCGAGGAGGGCGCACGCATGTTCGAAGTCATCAATGACAAGAATCGCCGTACCGTCACCGTGCGGTTGAGTGGGTTCGTCAGGCCGAACGAGATGCGGGACTTCGCCAGCCGCTACCGTCACGAGACGGACTCCTATGGAGGCGGCCGGCACCTGGTGCTCGCGGACATGCGAGGACTCAGGACGCTGGAGCCAGAGTCCGCCGCTGTCTTCGGGGAGGTGGTGGCCTATGGCCGGCAGATGGGCTGCGTGATGTGCGCGCACGTCTCGGACTCCACCATCGCCCGGCTGCAGACGGCGCGCGTGGCCTCCGCGGCGGCGGCGGACAACGACATCACCCTGGACTGCGTGTCCTTGGAGGAAGCGCACGCCCAGCTCGCCAAGGCGCGCTCGCGCTACTTCCTGGGCACCCCACAGGAGAGCGGGGCGGAGCACGCGGCGCGCTGAGGGCCGTCAGGCCTCGCGTCCGTTGCGCCACGTGAGCCGGTAGGTGACGCCTTCGTCGGTGAAGGCGCGCACCGCCACCTCCGCATGGGTCGCGCCCACGGCTCGAAGTCCGGCCCGCAGCGCGCCCTGGGTGAAGTAGCGGATGGTGCCGGCCTCGTTCATCCACAGGTCCACTTCGCTGGGTGACACGTCATCCAGCCGCGTCTCCGTGTAGTTGTTGCCGGAGCGGAACATCTGCCGCGCCCGGCTCACGCACCTGCGGGGACCCAGCAGCTGAATCACCCCGAAGGCGGCGCGGCCCAGCGCCGTCTCGCGGTAGCCGTCCACCATGCGCTCGCCCAGGAGCGCGTAGGCCACTTCGTCCGTGACGTCGGCGTGCAGCTCGCGCGCGGCCACCCGGACCGCCGAGCACCAGGTGTCGAAGCTGTAGGCGGGCTGAAGCTTGCGCTCCAGGTCCACGCCCACCTCTCGCAGCCGCTCGCGGAGCACGGGGGTGACCCGCGCGCCCAGGCCCCGGACGAAGAGGCCCTCCAAGGTGTGCTCGAAGACGAGCTTCTCCGGCATGTTCAGCAGTGTACCCCGCCTCCGCTAGGATGTGCGGCGAGGGGGTAGGAATTCCATGGGTCTGCAACGAGAGCTCGCCATCCTGGCCATGAAGGCCACCCCACTGCCGGGGAAGAAGAACTTCCTGGCGGAGGCCGGCGTCGCCACGCCGGTGCCCACCGTCCGCGGCGCCATTGGCGCGGTGGCGCACGAGCCCTTCCTGGCGTTCGACACCAAGCGGCTGATGGACCTGCTGGTGGCCTTCACCATCGGGGACTTCCGGGGCCGCGCGGGGTGCTCGGATTACTTCAACCCGCACAGCCCCTGGTACAACGTCTTCTACGGCGCCTACGGCATCCGCTCGTACAAGCGGGACGGCAGCCCCTGGGGCTTCACGCGCGACGGCCGGCCGGACCTGGACGAGATGCTGGAGATTCCCCGGCTGGACTACAACTTCCTCACCGCCGGGGAGCTGGGCTGTCCCGCGTCGAAGATGTGCTTCGAGGTGCTGGACGTGCGGCAGGGCCGCGAGGGCCCGTGGCACGTGGCGGACGTGGGCTGCGTCATCCCCAGCGGCCTGCACCGGGTGGAGGACGCGGACGCGCCGGACCTGACGTACTACGCCGTGTTCGGCGTGCCGGAGGAGGACTACCTGCTGGGCCGGGAGAGCTACGAGCCGGTCCGCATGCGCGGGCGCATGTACTTCCGCCCCGTCGCGGAGCGCCTCACGCTCGTCTGGGGCGGGCTGTGCCCGGACACGCCGGAGGGCCAGCGGCTGATGGCGACCATCGTGGACGCGATGACGCCGCTATACGCCGGCGGCTGAGTCCCCGGAGACGGACAGCCTTCCGTCTCCGGGAACCCGCGGCTCAGGCCGCCTGGTGGTGCTTCGGCTCCGGCTCGGGCAGCGGCACGGCGGGGGTGCCGTCGGACGGAGGACGGCGGCGCTTGAAGCCCAGGCGCTCCATGCCCGCGAACACCACCGGCACCACCAGCAGCGTGAGGAAGGTGGAGGTGATGACGCCGCCAATCACGGAGATGGCCATGGGCGCGCGGAACTCCGAGCCCGTGCCCGTGCCCACCGCCGTGGGCACCATGGCGATGGCCATGGCCGCGCTCGTCATCAGGATGGGCCGCAGCCGCCGCGGGCCCGCCTTCAGGAGCGCCTCGTCCACCGAGTCGCCTTCACGCAGGTTCTGCAGCGCGCCGTCGATGAGCAGAATCGCGTTCTTCGTCACCAGGCCCATCAGCAGGATGACGCCAATCATGGCGCCCATGGACAGGTGGTAGCCCGTCACCACCAGGCCCAGCAGCGCGCCCACCAGGGCCAGCGGCAGCGACGCCATGATGGTCAGCGGGTGCTTGTAGGACTCGAACTGGCTGGCGAGCACCATGTAGATGAAGACGAAGGCCAGGCCGAACGCCGCGCCGAAGGCGTCGTTCTGCTCGTCCATGTTCTTCATCATGCCGTCATAGACGAGCGCGTAGCCCGGCGGCAGCGGCTGGGCGGCCACCCGCTCCTTCAACTGCCGGGCGATGTCACCCAGCGCCGCGCCACGGCCCAGCTGCGAGTACACGGCGATCTGCCGCTCGCGGTTCTCATGCTCGATGAGGCTGGGGCCATTCTTGCGCGCCACCGTGGCCACGTCCGTCAGCGGGCGCAGCCCCTGGGGCGTGAACACCTCCAGTTGCCGCACGCGCTCCGGCGTGGCGCGGTCCTTCTCCGCCAGGCGCACGCGGATGTCCGTCTCGGTGGTGCCCTCGCGCAGCTTCGCCACCACGTCACCGCCAATGGCCAGCCGGAGCTGGGTGGCCAGCGCGGCCGCGTTCAGGTCCACGTCGGCGGCGCGGGCCCGGTCGATGAGCACCTGCATCTCCGGCTTGGGCGGGTTGGACTCCACGCGCACGTCCGCGGTGCCCGGCAGGTCCCGGAGGATGCCCGCCACGCGCTCGGCCTCCGCGTTGACGCGGTCCAGGTCCGGCCCGGTGATGCGCACCATGATGGGGTAGTAGTCGCCCATGCCCTCGAGGACGGGCGGGTCGCTCAGGTTCACCCGCGTGGCGATGAGGCCCGGCTCCAGCAGCGCGCGCGCCTCCTCCTTCAGCTCGGGGATGCCCCGGGCGCGGGCGTCCTTGCCCAGCGTGAGCACGCGCAGGCGGGACTTGTTCACATCGCCGTCCTTGCCGACGATGGCGTAGATGTTCGTCACCTCCGGAATCTGGCGGAGGAGCACCTCCGCGTCCGCGGTGCGGGCCTCCGTCTCCTGGAGGCTGGCCGAGTCCGGCAGCGTCAGGTCCACGAAGAACTGCGAGCGGTCCTCGGCGGGCATGAACTCCACGCCCAGGCCGCTGGCGCCACCGAAGGACACCACCAGCAGCAGCACGGTGAGGCCCATCGTCGTCCACTTGTGCGACAGCACCCAGCGGAGGATGGATTCGTAGGCGCGCTCGGTGCCGTCCAGGAAGCGGCGCAGCGCCGCGGCCACCGCGTTCTCCTTGCGGACCTCCCCCGGCTTGCGCTGCTTCGCCAGCCGCGCGGACATCATGGGGTCCAGGGTGAAGGAGATGAACAGCGAGATGAGCACCGCCACGGAGATGGTGATGCCGAACTGGCGGAAGAACTGGCCGACGATGCCGGGCATGAAGGCCACCGGCACGAACACCGCCACCAGGGACAGCGTGGTGGCGAGCACCGCCAGGCCCACGTCCCGGGTGCCGTTGGACGCGGCGCTCACGGGGTCCTCGCCCTTCTCCAGCCGGTGGGTAATGGCCTCGCGCACCACCACCGCGTCGTCGATGAGCAGACCGATGGCCAGCGACAGGCCCAAGAGCGTCATCTGGTTGAGCGTGTAGTCCAGCACGTACATCACGAAGAACGTGCCGATGACGGAGGTGGGCAGCGCCAGCGAGGAGATGAAGGTGCCGCGCACGTCCAGCAGGAACACCAGGATGATGAGCACCGCCATGGCGCCGCCGAAGACGAGCGCCACCCAGACCTCGTGCGCGTTCTCCCGGATGAGGTCCGACTGGTCGATGAGGAGCGTGGCCTGGAAGCCCTGCCCCACCGCCGGCGCCATCTCCGTCATCACCCGCTGCACCGCCTCGCTCACGGACACGGTGTTGGAGCCCGGCTGCTTGACGACCTCCAGGATGATGGCGTCCTGGCCGTTGAGGCGCGCCAGCGTGCGCCGCTCGGCGACGCCATCCGTCACGGTGGCGATTTCCCCCAGGCGAACCTGCGCGCCCGTCGCGCTGCGCGCCACCGGCAGGCTGCGAATCTCCTCCACGTTCTGGAACTGGCCCAGCGAGCGCACCGTCATCTCGGACGCGCCCAGCTGGAGCCGGCCCGCGGGCAGGTCCAGGTTCTCCTGCGCCACGCGCTGCGCGATGCCCAGCGGCGACACGCCCGCCGCGCGCGCCTTGTCCAGCTCGATGTCGATCTGCACCTCGCGGGTGTCACCGCCGGTGACGCGCACCTCGGCGGCGCCCTCCAGCTGCGCGAGCGCGGGCTTGATGCGGTCATCGATGAGCCGGCGCAGCTCCTGCGAGGGCAGGTCCGCGGACACGGCGTAGGTGAGGATGGGCATGGCGCTCAGGTCCAGGCGGCCCACCACGGGCGCGTCCGCGTCCTGGGGCAGCTTGCTGGCGATGCCGGCCACCTTGTCGCGCACGTCCTGCACCGCGCGGTCCAGCGGCGCGCTCAGCTTGAACTGCACGACGACGATGCCCACGTTCTCCCGGCTGAAGGAGTGGATCTTGTCCACGCCGCTGATGCCGGCGACGGCGTCCTCGATGGGCTTGACGACCTGGGTCTCGATTTCACCCGGACCCGCGCCCTTGTAGACGGTGTTGATGACCACCACCGGGAAGGACACGTCCGGGTAGAGGTCCGTGCCCAGCCGGCCCAGGCCCATGAGGCCGAGCACGACGAGGCACAACGACAGCATGGCGGTGAAGACCGGCCGGCGGATGGAGACGTCGCTGAGAAGCATTGGATGGGCTCCCCTACTTCACGGAGACGCGGGTCCCTTGCGACAGGGCCGGCGTGGGATGGTCGACGACGGCATCCAGCGGCGCGGCGGCCAGCACCACCACCTCCCCCGCTTCACGCCGCTCCAGCACCTGCACGTCCACGCGGCGCACCTCGCCGGAGCTCACCACCCAGACGTGGTCTCCGTTGAGGGCCGACAGCGCGGTGCTCGGCAGCACCTGCGCGTCCTGCGCCTCGCCCAGCGAGAGGACGGCGCGCGCCAGCGTGTGCGCCACGAAGCGGCCATCCGCGTTGGGCACGGCCAGCTCCACCGGGACGCGGCGCGTGGCCGGGTCCGCGGACGGCAGGATGGTGCGCACCTCCGCCTCGTCCGTGGAGACGCGCGCGCCCACCGACTCCACGCGCGCGCGGGAGCCCGCCTTCAGCCGCGAGCGCAGGGCCTCCGACACCGTCGTCCTCATGATGAGGGTGTCCAGGCGCTCCAGCTTGAACAGCGGCGTGCCCGGCGCCACCGTGGCGCCGACCTGGTCGGGCGCGTCGATGAGGGTGCCGTCGAAGGGCGCGCGCAAATCGTGCCGGCGCCGGGCCGCGCGCGCCTGGGCGAGCTGGGCCTTGGCGGCCAGCCATTGCGCCTGGGCCTGCGCGGCGTTGGCGCCGGAGGTGCGGTTCTGCAGGTCGCTCACGCCGCCCTGCTGCTGGAGCTTCTCGTTCCGGGCGGCCACGTCGGCGGCCATGGTGGACGCGGCCTCGGCGGCGGCCACCGCGGCCTCGGCCTGGGCCACCTGCGCGTCGGCGATCTCCGGGTCGAGCTGCGCGAGCACGTCCCCCTTCTTCACCACCTGCCCCTTGGCCACCTTCACCGTCGCCAGCCGGCCGCCCACCTCGAAGCCCACCATCAACCCCTGCGCGGGGAACAGCGTGCCCGTGACGGGCTCGCTCGGCGCGGCCTGCACGGTGCGCGCGGCGATGACCTTCACCGTGGGCGGGGCGACGGCCGCCGAGGCCGGCTTCGCGGGCGGCGACGCGGAGGCATCCGCCTTCTGGCATGCGCTCCATGACAACGCGGCGGTGGCGAAGCCTGCGGCGGCAATCACGCGGACGGCGGACGGCTTCCTGGTGGGTTTCACGGGCGTTTCCTCGGGGTGGAGCGAGTCTTCGCGACGGCACGGGTCCGGCGCGGGGCGGGCTTGGGAAGGGGGCGCGGCTTGCGCGGGGATGGAGGCTTGGGCGGGGCGGAGACCAGGTGCGCCGGCAGCGTGCCGCCCTGACACAGCCGCTGGAGCGTGTGCGCCCAGGCCGTCAGGTCCGGCTTTTCTTCGAGCCGCGCCATCTGCGTGGAGAGCAGCAGGAAGGAGCCCACGATGATGGAGCCGAAGATGCGAGGGTCCATCAGCGGGTCCACCACCCCCGCCTCCTGGAGCCGCCGGAAGTCGTGGGCGATGCGCTCCACCTGCGCGTCCGTCACCCGCCACAGCAGGGACTCGAACTCCGTGCCCTGGCTGCCATTGGTGAGCACCAGGGACACGTCGCGGAACTGCCAGACCCACTCCAGCGCCGCCAGGTCATGCGAGGCCTCGAGCTCCAGGAAGCGCCGGTAGCGCTCGCTGTTCTCCAGCCGGTCCTCCGCGCCGGGCACGCCCTGCGTCTGGAAGAAGCGCTCGAAGGTGTCCATGCGCCGCCCGTTGAGCGAATCCAGGCCGGCCTGGAAGTCCCCCACCACCTCCCCGAAGAGCGCCTCCTTCGAGGGGAAGTGCAGGTAGAAGGCGCCCTTGGACAGCCCGCACGCGGCGGTGATGTCCTCGATGCGCGCCCCCTTCAGCCCCCGGCGCACGAACTCCGCGCGGGCCGCGGCAACCAAGGCACTGCGAGCGTGAGGGTCCGCGGGGCGAGGCATGAATGCCGGATGACTAACCCGCCGGTCAGTTACGAAGCAAGGTTTCTGAACGCCGGGTCAGTAACAGCGGGAGTCCGGACAGACTCCCGCGGGCGGCGGGACGCTCAGGTGCGGGCGAGCGCGGTGCACAGCGGGCACGCGGCGGGCGCGTGCGGGGCATCCCGGCGATGCAGGTCCAGCACGGCGCGGGAGATGTCCGCCAGCTCGCGGCGCACCTCGCGGCGGGCGCCCTTCACCCGGGCGATGCGCATGTCGTCGTAGCGCGTGGTCTGATGTCGCATCCAGGCGATGACGGCCGCCTCGGCGCGGCGCTCCAGGGAGATGCGCTCCGTGCGCGCCACGGTGCCGCTGCCCACGGGCGTGGCGTGCGCGGCGACGAGCACGGCCATCCGCTTCGCGTGCGGCAGCCACCCTGGAGAGAAGGCGAGGAAGCGCAGCACGGCGTTGGCGAAGTCGACCTCGTAGGCCTCCTGCTCCCGGGCCCGGCGCTCGCGGCCCGCGGCCAGCTTCTTCTCGTACGCGGGCGTGGCGCGCTCGGCCTCGAGGGCGGCCTTGGCCTGGACGATGTGGGCCTCGGGCGCCCACACCCCCCGGGAGAACACCTTGCGCCCCACCTTCTCCGCCACCGTCCACGACGGGCCCGCGGCCTTCACGCGGCGGGTGAGCCCGGCGTCGCCCGGCGGCAACAGGGCCCAGCCGTCCGGCACGGTGAGGACGCGGCCATCGGGCGCGCGGACGCGGCGGGGGTCCGAGGTCGGCGTGAAGGTCAGGGATTCAGGCATGGTGAGGTCCGATGTCGGGGGGCGGCCACATAGCGCAGCCAACGTCAGTCAGGGAAGCACGGGGGCATCCAACCCTGGTAAATGACGGCCTCGCGCCAGGTGTTCCAGGGTGCGGGAGGCTCTCTACGCGTGGGAAGTGCCGGCATGTCCCTCCTCAAGCTCACCTTCCTCGGTACCTCCGCCGCGCAGCCCACGCTGCACCGGAACCTGTCCGGACTCGCGGTGAAGGCGCACGCCGACCTGCTGCTGTTCGACTGCGGAGAGGGCAGCCAGCGGCAGATGGTGCGCTACGGCACCGGCTTCACCGTGGACGCCGTGTTCTTCACGCACTTCCACGCGGACCACTACCTGGGAATCATCGGCTTTCTCCGCACGCTGGGAATGACGGGACGCTCGGAGCCCATGCGCCTGTACGGCCCGCCCTCCGCGAAGCGGGTGCTGCAGCAGGCCGTCTACCTGGGCGTGGAGTCCATGTCCTTCCCCGTGGAGATTCACGAGCTGAAGGACGGCGACGCGGTGCCGCGCAACGGCTACACCATCCACGCCATTGGCGCGGACCACCGCATCAACGCGCTGGCCTACGCGCTGGTGGAGGACGAGCGCCCCGGGCGCTTCAACCTGGAGGTGGCGCGCTCCCTGGGCGTGCCGGAGGGCCCGGCGTTCGGGAAGCTCCAGCGCGGCGAGGCGGTGACGCTGGAGGACGGGCGGACGGTGAAGCCCGAGGACGTGCTCGGCGCGCCGCGGCCGGGGCGCAGGCTGGTCATCTCCGGCGACACGCGCCCCTGCCCCGCGGTGGTGAAGGCCTCCCGGGACGCGGACCTGCTGGTCCACGAGTCCACCTTCTCCGACGACGAGCAGGAGCGGGCGAAGGAGACGCACCACTCCACGGCGCGGGAAGCGGCGCGCGTGGCGCGGGAGGCGGGCGCGCGGCGGCTGGTGCTCACGCACCTGTCCAGCCGGCATGACACCGACCCCTCGAAGCTGCTCGCGCAGGCGCGCGAGGAGTACGAGGGGCCGGTGGAGGTGGCCTTCGACGGGCTCACCGTCGAGCTGCCCCTGCGGGACTGAGGGTTACTGAATCTTCTCGGCCTCGGCGCGCAGGGCGGAGGCGGAGTCGGCGTCGACGCGCTGGACCAGCTCCCACTCCAGCTCCTCGTCGCGGGTGATGTTGCCGCCGTCGGCGCGCACCGCGGGCTCGGTGATGTCCGCCGCGCGGCCGGACGTGTTGGCGGCGCCCGCGGACTCGGTGACGAGCTGCCGGGTGAACTCCACCGCGCACTGCCCCGGGCCCTTCTCGATGCCGCGCACCAGGTAGCGCACCTGGGTGGTGCCCAGCGAGGACGGCGCGCCCTGCATCAACCACTCGGTGGTGGCCTCGAAGCCGTTCTGGCCCGCCTTGAAGGAGTAGCCCTTCTCCTTCAGCAACGCGAGCGCCTGCGGGTACACCTCCGCCACGGGCTTGCGGTAGACGTGGTTGCGGGCCTTCTCCAACAGGAAGGCTTCGCGGCGGCGCCCGGCGCAACCGGTGGTGGTGAGGGACAGCGCGGCGACCACGAGGAGCGCGGCGGCGCCGCGCGACAGCATCGACAGGTTCATATTTCTCAAGACTCCACGGGAGTGTGAGGCGGTCAACCATCCCTCACCGGCTTCCCGCAGCCAAGTCTCCCAGGGGGTCGTTGTCTGGCGCAACCATCTCCCCCGCTCCGCGCGTATGGGTCAGGATGCGTCCGCGGGCACACATCCCGCCTCCCGCGGGCCGGGCGTGATGTACATGGTGGCTTTCCACCATGATTCCCATCAGCGACGACAACCCCACCCTGCGCACGCCCGTCGTCACGTACGCGTTGCTCGGCATCATTGGCTTCGTCTGGGTCTTCATCCAGGGCGCCGGCTTCGACGCCTTCCGGCTGGCGGCCAGCGTCTGCAATCTGGGCATGGTGCCGGGCGAGCTGACCGGCAAGGCCCCGCTCGGGCTCCCGGTGCCGCTGGGGGACGGGCTCGCGTGCGTGGTGGACAACGAGCCCATCAACCTCCTCACCCCGCTCACGTCCATGTTCCTGCACGGCGGCTGGGGACACCTGCTGGGCAACTGTCTGTTCTTCTGGGTCTTCGGCAACAACGTCGAGGACAGCATGGGCCGGCTGCGCTTCGTGGTGTTCTACCTGCTGTGCGGCCTGGCCGCGGCGGCGGCCCACCTCGTGGTGGACCCGGGCTCGCCGGTGCCCACGGTGGGCGCGTCCGGCGCCATCTCCGGCGTCATGGGGGCCTACCTGCTGCTGTACCCCCGGGTGCGGGTGAACATGCTGTTCATCATCGTCATCTTCATCCGCGTCATCCCCGTGCCCGCCTGGGCCGTGCTGCTGTGGTGGTTCGGCGTGCAGCTCGTCAGCGGCCTGCCCCAGCTCAACACCGTGAACGCGGAGGCCACGGGCGGCGTCGCGTTCTGGGCCCACATCGGCGGCTTCGTGGCGGGCATGGTGCTCATCAAGCTGTTCCAGAACCCGCGCTACACGAACCAGCGCACGTCGATGCGCCACCGGCTGCATCCCAACCATCCCTGACGGCGCTGGCTCTTTCGCATCGTTGAATTGCCAGACACCGCGCGCCGCTGCGTATCCAGGCCGTTGGGGCCAGACACCCAAGTCGGACCTGGATGGCAAGTACGAGCTGACCTACCAGGTGCAGTCCACGGGCTGCGCGCCGCGCACGCAGCCATGCCCCGTCAACTTGTGACCGCGCGGTGACCTCCGCGCGCTCGGAGGGGGACGCCCAGGCTTGGCCTCCCCCTCCGGGTGCGCCAGAGTGTCGCGCCGGACGCGCCAGGAATGGGCGCGGGCCCCCAGACAGGTGCCAGACATGACGCTGCGACGACTCGGTGGTGGACTCCTCGGGGCAGTACTCCTTCTGACCAGCCTGGTCGGCTGTGCCCGGCGCGTGCCGCCCGTGGATGACGGCCCCGGCCCCGTCCCCCCGCCCACCGCCACGACGACGGTGTACGTGGCCCAGCGCATCCGGACGCTGGACCCGGCGAAGCCCCAGGTGCAGGCGCTCGCGGTGAAGGACGGAAAGGTGCTGGCCACCGGCACGAAGGACGAGGTGCTCGCCGCCGCGGGCCAGGACGCGCGCGTGGTGGACCTGGGCGACGTCACGGTGGTGCCCGGCCTCACCGACGCGCACGGCCACCTCGCGGGGCTGGGCCAGGGCCTGGTGACGGTGAACCTGGAGGGCGTGGACTCCAAGTCCGAGGCCCTGGAGCGCGTCTCCTCGGCGCCCGCCTCCGCGTTCCAGGGCGAGTGGCTCCTGGGCCGGGGCTGGGACCAGAACGACTGGCAGGACAAGGCCTTCCCGTCGCGCGCGGACCTGGACTCGCGCTTCCCCACGCGCCCAGTGGCGCTGAGCCGCGTGGACGGCCACGCGCTGTGGGTCAACGGCGAGGCGCTGCGGCGCGCGGGCATCACCCGCGACACGAAGGACCCCGCGGGCGGCCGCATCCTCCGCGGTGCGGATGGCGAGCCCACGGGCATCCTGGTGGACAACGCCATGACGCTGATTGAAGCCGTGCTGCCGCCGGCCACGGACGAACAGCACGCGGCGCAGTTGACCGCGGCGCTCCAGCGCGGCGCGCAGGTGGGCCTCACCGGCGTCCACGACGCGGGCATGGACCTGCGCACCTTCCGGCTGCTCCAGCGGTGGGACAAGCAAGGCAAGCTGCCGCTGCGCGTCTACGCCATGGCGGATGGGCAGACGGGGGACCGGGAGACGTACCTGAAGGACGGCCCGTACGAAGGGCGCATGCTCACGCTGCGCGCGGTGAAGCTCACCCTGGATGGCGCGCTCGGCAGCCGGGGCGCGGCGCTGCACCAGGACTACAGCGACGAGCCCGGCCACCGGGGCCTGCTGCTGCTGACGCCCGAGGAGTACGAGGCGCGCGTGCGCGCGTTCATGGCGCGGGGCTTCCAGGTGTGCACGCACGCGATTGGCGACCGGGCCAACACGGTGGTGCTGGAGGTGCTCTCGCGCTCGGCCGAGGCCACGGGCACGCAGGACGGACGTCACCGCGTGGAGCACGCGCAAGTCATGCGCGCGGAGGACTTCGAGCGGCTGGGCCGGAACAACTTCATCGCCAGCGTGCAGCCCACCCACGCCACCAGCGACATGCCGTGGGCCGAGGCGCGCGTGGGAGCGGAGCGCATCCGCGGGGCCTACGCCTGGCAGCGGCTGAAGGCGTCCGGCGCGGTGCTGGCGCTGGGCAGCGACTTCCCCGTGGAGCGCCCGGACGTGCTGGCGGGTCTCTACGCGGCGCGCACGCGGCAGGACCCGCGAGGTCAGCCGGAGGGCGGCTGGTATGGCGGACAGCGGCTGAGCGGTGAGGAGGCGCTGGAGGGCTTCACCGTGGGCGCCGCGTACGCGTCCTTCGCCGAGGGGCGCCGCGGCCGGCTCCAGCCTGGCATGGACGCGGACTTCGTCGCGCTGTCGGTGGACCCGGTGGACGCGCCCGCCTCCGAGCTCCCCGGCGCGCAGGTGCGGCTCACGGTGGTCGCGGGTGTCGAGGTGTTCCGGGCATTCCAGCGTTGAGCGGCGCCAGCGGGAATGGGTTCACGCTGGTATTTCCGCCGTGTCGTGGAGTGCTCTAGCATGCGGCTTTGCCGCCACCCTCCTGTGAGCCAGCACCGGCTCACAGGATGAAGCGGGGGGACTCGCGAGCGTGACAGCCTCATTGTCCGGAGTGCATTACAAGGGCTTCACCGTCCAGAACCTGCTGGCGTACATCCACGAGCGCTTCGGCGAGGACACCGCCCGGACGGCGGTGGAGTCGCTGAGCGCCGAGCTGCAACCGCACGCGGACCCGCGCACGACGCTGGCCGTGGGCTGGGTGCCGGTGGAGACGTACTTCGGCATCATCCAGCACGTGGTGGACCGGCACTTCGACGGCAGGCCGGAAGGGGCCCACACGGTGGGCTACGAAGTCACCCTGCGGGACATCCACTCCATCTTCAAGATGGTGCTGCGCTTCACCACGCCCACCATGGTGCTGGGCATGGCGCGGCGCATGTGGCGCTCCTACTGCGACCAGGGCGAGCTGCTGCACCAGGAGGAGAACGGCACCGGCCTGCTGCTGCTGCGCGAGTTCACCTACCTGACGCCCGTCACCGTCCACGAGCTGGCGGGCGGCTTCAAGGCCTACCTGGAGTGCTCCAGCGCCAAGAATCCGCGCGTGGAGGTCCTGGAGCCGGACAAGGACGGGACGCTGCGCTGGCGCATCGTCTCCGACTGACGCGGCCGTGATTCACGGCCGCGCCAGGACGCGGCCGCTCAAGGCTTGTTGGCGATGAGCAGCGCCTCCAGCCGAGCGAGCAGCGGCGTCAGGTGTGCCGGCTGCCTGTGCGGCATCGGGTCCACGGTTGAGCCGCGCTCGTCCGCTCCGGCGGAGAGCCCGAGGATGAAGGTCCCCTGGTCGGCGCAGTCAGGGCACCCGTATCGCTCCTCCCACGGCTCCGTGCGCGACAGCCGGACATCCTCCAGAAGCCCCGCCCGCTCCGCCCTCGTCAGGGAGAAAGAACGGGTCCGCTCCGGAAGACCCGGCCCGTCCGCGACCGCCACGCGGGCCTCGCCCTCCGAGGAGACCTCGAGGCGGGACACACACCCCGTTTCGCATTCGCCGTAGCTCGCCTCGAAGCGAACCACGAACGCGTCCTCGTTCAACGCATCCCCACCACCACAAGCCATCAGCAGCACTGCCAGCAACACGGCCTGAATTCGCATGGTGTCCCCTTGGATGAAGAATGCCGGGCGTCGAAATGCCAACGACGCACCGGCATCTCCATATCGGGAGACTGCCACTTTCGCCCGCGACGCCCCGTCAAAACTCCACGATTCGCTTCGAACTTCGCGGGCTACAGGTCCGCGCTGAAGCTGAGCCCCTGGATGCGGCGGTTGAGCGTCTTCTGCGCCTCCTGCCGCTGCTTCGCCAGCTTCTCCAGCTCACTGGCGATGGCCTCCAGGCGGTCCTCCTGCTCGTTGAGCTTCGCGACGAAGCGCTCGGCCAGCTCGCGCTGCGAGGCCCCGCTCTTCAGCGATTCAATGTTGGAGCGGATGCGCTCCTGGTCGCGGAAGAGCTGGTTGCGCTCGTCCTGGAGGCGCTGCTCGTCCTTGGCCAGCGCGTCCACCTGCTCGCGCTGCGCGATGACCTCCTTCAGCGCGGCCGTCATCTTCTCGTCGATGAAGCGCTGCGAGACGAAGTAGGAGACCTGGTCCAGCCCCATGCTGGAGATGAGGTACTGGCGCTGCCCGCGCGTGCGCTCGGTGATGCTCAGCGTGTCCTGCGAGCCCGCCGCCAGCTCCCGCTTGAAGCGCCAGAAGCCGTCCGTCGTCTCCGTGGGCTCCGGCGCGTCCTTCGCCAGCTCCCACCCGGTACGCGGGTGCTCCACGAACAGCACCTGCGGGCGCTGCGCCTTGTTCCGCGCGAGGTACGTCGTGCGCCGCAGGTGGAAGTACTCCGCCACCAGCATCCCGGAGTTCACCACCACGCGGAACACCGGCCCGTCCTCGACGCGGTCCTCGATGGACATCACGCAGCCCAGCTCCACCGCGTAGGGCACGAAGCGCCGGTCGTTCGGCTTCATCGTGTCGAGCATCGCCTCGCCCACGTAGCGCTCGTCCTCGGACACCGTCACCGGCCCGCCCTCCAGCGTCAGGCCCGTGGTGTTCTTCAGCTCGATGCACGCCATGGGGTTCTTCTCCCGCGTGGCGCGGTTGTAGAGGAGCACCCGTTTGCCCTCGAAGGGCTTGTGCAGGATGGGCACCAGCGCGCTCTGGTTGCGGTGCACCGTCACCGGCCGGTCCACGCCGTACTCGAAGAGGTCCCCCACCTCCTTCGTGAGCGTCGTCACCGCGCTCTGCTCCATCACCTCGCGCAGCTTCGGCCCGCCACTGCCAGGGCCACCCGCCACGGCCACCGCCCGGGGCTTCTCCGCCCGGCCACCCCGGCGCGGCGAGGGCATGGGCGCCGCCGCGGCGGGCATCACGGGCGCGGCCACCTCCGCCATCATCATGTCCATGGAGCCGCCGAAGCTCTCCTCGGGAATCACGGGCGCGGCGGCGGCCTCCGTCTTCACCTCCACCACCGGGCGCTGCATGTACCGGGGGTTGTAGAGGTCATGCACGAAGGACACCGGCAGCCCGGCGATGAGCGACAGCTTCACGTCCACCCAGTCCTCGTCCCCGGTGTTGTCCACCAGCGCCCAGCCCTGGAGCAGCGGCGGCTCACCCTCGTCCAGGAGGATGCGGTAGCTCGTCTTCCACACCGGTGACTCCACCACGTAGCTGACGAACAGCTCGCGCTGGCCCTCGCCCGAGGTGAGGATGGCCATCCGCTTGGAGTCCTTCTTGTACGAGGACAGCACCGTGGCCAGGTAGAACTCCAGGTCCTTGCGCACCGCCTCGTCCAGGAACTCCAGCTCGGACACGTCCAGGATGTCGAAGGTCCGCAGCGAGGCGCCCACCAGCAGCGACAGGAACGGCCGCATCAGGCTCGTCTCGCCCGCCGCCACCGCCAGCGAGTCCAGGCCGATGATGGAGCCCTCCACCTGCGCGCCGCCCACGCGCACCCGCACGCGCGCGCCCTTGATCTGCCCCAGCAGCGCCGTGAGGCTGCCGTCCTCCGGGATGCGGATGGTGGCCTCCGCCAGCAGCTGCTCCAGCGGCTTCGTGGAGTCGTAGCTCACCGCCGACACCGAGCCCCCCGACAGGTCCAGCACCGTCAGCGACTTCAGCACGTCGTTCATGTCGCGCGCCTTGAAGTCCAGGTGGAGCGTGTCGTTGCCGCTCACCTTTCCCCGGCGCTCGAAGTAGCCGACGCCATGCTTGTAGAGAACGACGCGGCGAATGGACAGGTTCGTGGTCATGGGACGCGGAACTCCAGAAAGTTGAAGGCGGGCCAGCGCCTCGGTGTATCAAGGTCAGACAGGGGTGGCGCAATGCCCCTCATCGCCGAGGTCGCCCGAATGCGAAAGCCTGTCGCCTCCTCCTTGTCCCGCCCCGCGGTGCTCTGCGCGTCCCTGGCCCTGGGCATCGCGTGCAAGAGCGTGGAACCCCACACCGCGCCCTCGGGCGGCGCCACCGCGCCACCGGAAGTTTCCGTCCAGGAGCAGCCGCCCGTGACAGAGACGGACACGCCAACGCGGCGCGGCAACTCGCCGTGGCTGAAGGCCCGCGTGGGCGACCGCGTGGCGTACTCCTTCTCCGCCAACCGCAAGGCCCTGGGCCGGCAGCCGCCCGGCACCATTCCCGACGCCGCCGTGGCCGGCGTGGTGACGCTGGAGGTCTCCGCCGTGGAGCTGCCCTGGGTCTGGGTGACGCTCTACTTCACCGATGACAGGGGCGCGCCTTCGCGAAACCCCATGCTGTCCCGCCCGCTGGTGCTGCCCGTGCGCGCGGACGAGTCGCGCGAGCTCACCGTCACCCGCGAAGGCAAACAGAGCACCGAGCAGCTCAGCGCCGCGGGCCGCCAGTGGGAGGCGAAGCGGTACCTCCATGACAAGCGGTCGTTCGACGGGCCCTTGGAGAACCGGCTCTACGCGACGACGCCGGGCCCGCTGTACCTCACCAACGGCCTGCTCGACGCGAGCATCACGCTGGCGGGCTTCGGCATGGGCGGCGGCTCACAGCTCACGGTGGTGGAAGCGCGCCAAGGACAGGAGGGCGCCACCGCCCGGACGCCGCCGCTCGCCCGCCCCTGGGGGCCGGGGACGTGGCTCGACGTGCAGGTGGGCGGCGACACCGAGTCCGTGATGCGCACCTGCCAGGGCGCGGAGCGAGGCTTCCTCCTGCGACAGCAGGCACCACCGCCCCGGACCGGCGCGCCGTGCCCGGACTTCACCCAGGCGGAGGCCGTGCCCCTGGAGGAGGCCGTGCTCGCGCGCATCTGGGAGTCCCTGGACGTGCGCCAGTGGCCCCCGTCGCCCGCGGGCCTCGCGCCGGCCGGGCAGGAGCTGCTGACCGTGGGCTCGCGCCGCGTTCCGGCGCTCCGGTTCGAGACGCCTCGGCCCCACGTGAACAACGTCGTCACCCAGGTCTACGCCGCCGACCCGTGGGACGAGGTGCTCTTCGGAATGCCCCACGAGGCCCGCTTCCAGCCGCTGGCCGACCAGCTCAGGCCCAGCGGTGGCGGCATGCAAGTCCTCGACTGGGGCGTGTGGGTGCCGAACGGGACGCCGTAGGTCCCTCGCGGTGGCGAGACTCCTTCCTGGCGCAGCCTGCGAACCGGCAGCGAGGCCCGGCGGGAGCTGGCTCAGAGGCAACCGGCCTGTGCATGGCCGGAAGGGTGTCTCACCACTCCGGCGCGGCACCGACCTTCGGTTCAGCGGAGGGAATGGGGGGCAAGCACCGCCGTGCTTCCGGACGTATCGACGATGACCGCCTCCAGGCTGCCGTGGAGACGGAGGCCCTCCGTGCCGTCCGTCGGGCAATTCGCAGGGTTGCTGTAAACGAAGATGTTCGCGCTTCCCATACCCGCCCCTCCCTCGTTGACGTCCACGGTCGAGACCCCCGAGTACACCTCCAGACCACGGGTGTCATATGCCTTCACGAACACCTGATGCTGTCGCCCCACGGGGGTATCCATGATGGCCCCATGAATGGCGTCGCTCGTCACGTCAAGGGACACCGGGCCAATGTCGCGAACAGGCCCCTGCACAGACGCCGTTGCCGTGACGACGCCGCAGGGGTCTGACGCCAGGGGGACGGACACCTGGATGGCGTAGGTGGTCATGCCTGCATCTTGTCCGGCGACCTCCTCCGCACCACAGGCCACGAGTAGCGCGCAGCTTCCTCCCAGCATCACTTCCCATAGGGCTCGCTTCATCTGTCCTCCCAGCTCGAGCATCGCCTGACGGTCGGTTGGACAGGATAAGCCAACCAACGTGATATTTGAAAGCGAAGGCGGCCGGTTTGCCCTGGCCCCGGCCCGGGCGTCTGGGCTGAAGCCACATCGCGGCCGACTCCTCTTCTCACGGCCCACTTCCATCACGCCAGGGATGCTCACGGTAGCGGACGAAGCCTACCTCCAATCTGAGACATCGCGAGCGCGTCAATGCCACACAGGGCCATGCACTCATGCGAGTGAGCAATGCGTGCGGGGTCCATGACGCCTGCACCCACGGGAGTCAACGACCCCGCAAGGGGCTCGACGACGAACAGTCGTCTTGACGCAACGGTCACGAGGCCGCGCAGCGGAAGGGGCAGCCGTTCGTCTGGGGTGGGACAGCCGATACAGCCTCCGGGTTCCCTCGCGCCACTTTCGTGCTGGTCCGCGCCACCCGGGGGACACCTGCCGTGGGCTTCCGGCCCATGGTTGGCGTCGAAGGACGCGCGCCATCTTCGACCTCGCATGACTACAGGGGGCCTCGAAAATGGCGCGAACCCGATGTGAATTGTTCCTGGTGTTGTCGCTGGGTGGGACGCTGGCATGCAACGTAGCGCAGCTTCCGGAGACGCTCCCGGGAGCGCCGCCCCCAGACCCAAGCAGCGGGGAAGAAGGGCCTCCCGAGACCTCCGAGGACAGCGAGGTCTCGGCCATCTTCGAGGAGACGCTTCGACAGGAAGCTTCGGAAGAGCACGGCGGACTGACGCAGGTGGAGCGGCTCGGCAAGCTGCTCTTCTTCGACCGTCGGCTCTCCGAGCCGATGGGCCAGGCATGTGCTGTCTGTCACGGGCCCAGCACGGGGTGGACCGGTCCCAACCTCCTGGTCAACGTCACAGGCTCCGTCTACGAGGGCGCCGTGAGAGGCCGCTTCGGCAACCGCAAGCCGCCCTCGTCCGCATATGCCACCCAGGCCCCCATCCTCCACCTCGCTGACGCCGGGCAGTCCGCGTTCATCGGAGGCAATTTCTGGGACGGCCGTGCCACCGGCGAGAAGCTGGGCAACCCCGCGGCGGACCAGGCGCAGGGCCCATTCCTCAACCCGCTGGAGCAGAACAACCCCAACGCGGCCACGGTGGTGGCGAAGGTCTGCGATGGGCCGTACAGAAAGCTCTTCCGTGCCGTCTACGGCGCGAACATCTGCCGCGATGTGCCGCTCGCGTACGACTCCATCGCAAAGGCCATCGCCGCCTACGAAGGGTCACCCGAGGTCAACGCCTTCTCGTCGAAGTACGACGCCTACCTGGAGGGGCTCGCGGAACTCACCGAGAAGGAGCAATGGGGGCTGAGGCTGTTCGAGGGCAAGGCCCGCTGCAGCAACTGCCATACAAGCCAGCCCGGCCCCGATAACGCGCCTCCGCTCTTCACCGACTACAGCTTCGACAACCTCGGGGTGCCTCGCAATCTGCTCAATCCCTGGTACTGGGAGCTCCAGTTCAACCCGGAGGGGCCCTTCTGGGTCGACCTGGGATTGGGCGCCTTCCTGCAGACACGGTCTGACTACGCGTCCCATGCCCGGCCCAACCTGGGCAAGGTCAAGGTCCCCACGCTGCGGAATGTGGACAAGCGCCCCTTCCCCGCCTTCGTCAAGGCATACACTCACAACGGCTACTTCAAGAGCCTCGAATCCATCGTCCACTTCTACAACACGCGGGATGTGCTGCCCGTCTGTGTCGCGGGTGAATCCAATACGCCCGGCGTCGATTGCTGGCCTGCTCCCGAGGTGGGGTTGAACCTCAACACCGTGGAGGTGGGCAACCTGGGGTTGTCGCCTCAGGAGGAGCAGGCCATCGTCGCTTTCATGAGGACTCTCTCGGACGGGTACTACGAGCCCACCGCGGATTGACGCGACCGCGTCACGGGTACGTCGAAGGAGGCGCGTGCGACGGAGGGCTGGGCGAGGAGCGTCGGCGTGGCTCGTTCGCCCTCGATGCGCCTGAACGACACTTGCGCGGCGGTGTCAGGCCCCTCGCCTCGCGGTCAGGCGCGCGCTCTCTCGTCGAACAGCGCGCGCAGGCCGCCCACGAGCGCGTTCGCTCCGGAGGGCTTGCCCAGCGTGTCGAGCGCGTCCCGGAGCGCACCGAAGAGCGCGCGTGCATGCTCCGGGTTCCGTTCGCTCCGGTCGATGGCGTGCCCCACCCGCTCAATCTGACCCTTCCAGGTGGCGAGCACGCCTTCATAGGACGCGGGGACGGGGACGGCGGCGTCGAGCAGGAGGCCGACCAGCGCGATGACATCGGAGAAGTCGTACCGCCGCGTCTTCGCGTCGTAGAAGTCCTCGAGGTGGACGGCGTCGTACGCGAACCAGAAGCGCACGAAGTCCGCGGCGGTCTGCTTCGCGTGCTCCAGGTCGACCTCGACCAACGGGTGCAGCGCCGTGTCGACCTCGGTGATGAGCGAGTCCCGGATGCGCACCCGCTGCAAGCGCTTGCTGTCGAAGGCGCGCGCCGGCAGGGAGCGCAAGAAGGTGCCCTTGAACTCCACCACCTCCAGCTTCGGCAGGCGGGTGAGGACCTCGGGGAAGTCCCGCAGCACCTTCACCTTGCCCCAGCTCCCGAAGGAGGCGCGCAGGTACGAGTAGGGATTGTTGATGAGGTTGAGGGTGCGCAGCTCGGTGCAGCGCGCCAGGGACTCCGGGAGGCGCCAGATGCAGTTGGCCTCCAGGTCCAGGCGTTCGAGCTTCTCCAGGTTGCCAATCGACTCCGGCAGCTCCTGCAGGCCGTTTCCATTCAGCCGCAGCTCTCGCAGCGCCGTGAGCTGCCCCAGCGCCTCGGGGAGCCTGCGCAGCGCGTTCCCCGTCAGGTCGAGCTTCTCCAACTGGCGGAACTGAAACAGCTCCGCGGGCAGGACGCTGAGCTTCTTGTGGGTCAGCGCGAGGCTCTTGAGCTTCTCCGGCGCCTCCAGCTTCTTGGCCATCTGCTTGCGGAACTCGGCGCGGACGCTCACCGGCGCGTCGAGCAGGTTGGGCTTCCGCTCCGACAGGCGCTTGCGCGCGAGCGAGAGGTCCACCTGACCTTCGGGCTTCTTGAGGACCCCGGCGACGAAGACACCCTTGGCGTCATGCGGGTCGCTCACGTCCTCCACGCCGTCCGCCACCGGGAAGATGCTGGCGCCCCACCCGAGGTAGCGCAGCGCGTTCGTCTTCCCCGCGACGCTCACCGCGTGCTCGGTGGCCACGATGCGCGCGTCCAGGTCGCCGCCCACATCCAGGAGGCCGTGGTTGTAGACGCCAATCAGCTCGCCCGTGCGGACGCTCCCGCTCACGCGCAGCCGCGAGCCCCCCACGCCGATGCCGCTGGCGACGAGCGCGCCTTCGACCTGGAGGAAGGGCCCGGTGTCGTCCTCGAAGTTGAGCAGACACCCCTCGAGGGTGAGCGTGCCCCGAACCAGGAGCCCCACCAGCGGAGACGGCGCGTCCTTCTCCGGTGCCAGCAGTCCGAACCCGTCATCGAGGATGAGGTCGTGCGGGATGACGAGGTCCCCGTCATGAACGAGGACGCGCGCGGTGGCCTCCGCGCTGCCAGCGACCTTCAGCTCGGCTCGCAGCTCCGAGAGCGGCACGGCGCGGAGCCCCAGCTCGGCGGAGAAGTACCCCTTCTCCACCTTCGCGCGGAGGCTCTTCTCGCAGAAGGCGAGCGCCTCGGCCTCGGAGTCGAACGTCTTCTCGGTCTGCTTCGACTTCCCTCCGAGCGGACCTTCGCGCAGCGTCACGGCCGTGCCGCTGCGTTCGAAGGACCAGCTTCGCTCCGTCCCTTTCTCTCGGGCGAGGAGGGCCAGGGAGGCGCGAGGCGCGGGAGCGGGCAGCGATGGCGTCGACATCGCTCCGCTATACCAACTCCCACGCCGTGCGCATGAACGTTCGTTCTGGGCGCGCCCCGTGCGGCTAGCCCGCGACGGAGATCTTCACGTCGATATTGCCGCGCGTGGCCTTCGAGTACGGGCACACCTCGTGCGCCGCGTGCATGAGCTTCTCGGCCTCCTCGTTCGGGATGCCCGGCAGCAGGCCCTGGAGCTCCACCGCGAGCCCGAAGCCGCCATCCGGCGTCTTGCCAATGGTGACGGTGGCGCGCACGCCCGCGTCGCTGCCCAGGTTCTTCCCCTGCATGCGCGCCACCAGCCGCAGCGCGCTCTCGAAGCAGGCGGAGTAGCCCGCGGCGAAGAGCTGCTCCGGGTTGGTGACGGCGCCGCCCGGGCCCCCCAACTGCTTGGGCATGGCCAGGGGCAGGTCCAGGACGCCGTCCTCGGACTTCACGCGGCCATCGCGGCCTCCGTGGGTGGTGGCGGCGGTGCTGTACAGCGGAGAGATAGAGACGGGAGCCATGGTGTTCTCCTGGGGCGTTACTTCGAGGAATCAACGTGGGACTGCGAAAGCACTTCGAACAGCCGCATGACGTCGCGGCGCAGACGGGTCGCCTCCTCCAGCGTCAGCCCCAGCTTGCAGGCCATCGCCTCGGGAATGGACGCGGCCTTGCGGCGCAGGGCCCGTCCTTCAGTCGTCAGATGGATGCGCACCGAGCGCGCGTCCTCCGCGCTCCGCTCACGCCGGACCAGCCCCTGGGACTCCATCCGCTTGAGCAGCGGCGTGAGCGTCCCCGAGTCCAGGTACAGCCGCTCCCCCATCCCCTTCACCGTCTCCCCATCCGTCTCCCACAGCACCAGGAGCACCAGGTACTGCGGGTACGTCAGCCCCAGCTTCGACAGCAGTGGGGCGTACGCCTGCGTCATCGCCCGGGCCGCCGCGTAGAGCGGGAAGCAGAGCTGCCGGTCCAGGCTGAGCGGGTCATTCAGCGACATGGGAGATAAATAGGGCGCAATTAAATTGCGCGCAATCAAATCGGGCACGAAAAAGCTCCCGGCGCCTGGGCCCCGGGAGCGCTTCACCGCGTCACTTCAGCACCTGCGTTCAGCGGGTGGCGAAGGTGTCGTCCTCGAGCGTGGCCTTGGCGGCGGCCACGGCGGCATCGATGTCCAGCTTGCCGCCGGTGATGACCTTGCCCTTGAGGTCGGGGTCCAGCTCGACCGTCTGGATGAGCAGCTCACGCACCTGCGCCGCGGACAGGTTCGGGTTGGCGGCGAACATCAGCGCCGCGGTACCGGCCACCGTCGGGGTGGCCATGGAGGTGCCGCTCATCTCCTCCCACTGGGGCTTGCCGTCGCGGCTGCTCGGCACGGTGCTGTAGACGTCCTCGCCCACCGCGGCCAGGTCCACGACCTTGTCGCCGTAGGACGAGAAGTCCGCGAGCTTGTCGTTGTTCTTGTCCATGGCCGCCACGGTGATGACGTTGGGCAGCTCGATGTTGGCCGGCATGTCCGGCACGTCGTTCAGGTTGCTGCCGTAGCCGTTGGCCGTGGCCGCGACCAGGAGGATGTCCGCGTCGGCCAGCTTCTGCACCGCCTCCGTCCAGCGCTTCACGTCCGCCGGGTTGCGGTACTCGTTGCCGAAGCTGGCGTTGACGGCGCGGATGTTCACGCCGTGCTCCATCTTCATCTTCACCATGTAGTCGACGCCGCGCTCGAAGTTCGTGAGCAGGTCCGCGCCGTTGTACAGGCCGCCCAGGCTCATGATCTTCGCCTTGCCCGCGGCGACGCCGGTGTTGCCCTCGCCGTTGTCCTCGGCGGCGATGATGCCGGCCACGTGGGTGCCGTGGTCGGTGCCGCTGCCGCGCATCACGTCGCCGCTGTTGTAGCCGACGTTGTAGCCGTAGATGTCGTCCTTGACGCCGTTGCCGTCGTTGTCGATGCCGTCACCCGCGATTTCGTTCGGGTTGACCCACATCGAGTCGTCCAGGTCGGTGTGCTTGAAGTCCACGCCGCCGTCGAACACGGCGATGACCGGCGGGCCGGAGAGCGGCTTGTTCGGCTCCTGGATGGGGCCCGCGCCCGTGGCCTGACCGGCGGCGTCCAGGCTCCAGCTCTTCAGCGTGCCCGTGTCGCGGCGCGCCTTGTCCTCCACGGACAGCGTCCAGGTGCCCTTGGTGGACTCGCCCTTGAAGGCGCTCAGGTCGAAGGAGCCCTTGATGTCATCCGCGCTGCCGCCCGTGCGGTTGTGGATGGTCTCCGTCTTGCCGGAGGGGCTGGTCAGCTTGACGACCAGGTCACCCTTGAAGGTGTGCGCCAGGTCCAGGTTCAGCTTCAGCGAGTCCAGCTTCACGTCCTTGTCGAAGGACACGGTGGACGTCACCGTCTGGAGGTCGTCCACCTTCGCGTTGGGCGTGGCGGACGCCGACAGCGTGGTGGGCGTGCGGGCCGCGCTGCCCGCGAAGGGGCGGACCGCGACGTGGTTGGAGCCGAAGGTGAAGGCCGAGGCCGGCAGCGTGGACGGCGTGCCCGGCGGCAGGCCCGTGGGGCGGTCCACCAGGTTGCCCTTGGGGCGGTCCACGAAGTTGGAGCGCGCGCCCCCCGAGGAGCCCGCGTCGAAGCCGTCCTTCGTCGTCTGGACCGGCGCCTTCTCCGCGGGCTTGGCCGCAGCCGCGGGCTTCGCGGCGTCACCAGCGCGGGTGGACTGCGACACGGGCGACTTCGGCTTGCGAGAGATTTCCATGGTGGGGGGTGCTCCGTGGGGGGCAGAAAAAACCGCCGATAAATGATTGTCGCACGATGTCGGACAAAGTTTCCAACGGGCACCTAGAAGCCACGACCTCCAGGAGATTCGCCCCTTTGCGACATGCTACATGCCGGGTCGCGGCGGACGCCGGCAGGGCGAGGCCGCGAGAGGACAGGAGCACAGGATGCCAAGGACGGTCACCGCCACGCGCTACGTGACGCCCCTGCGGGAGGGCGGCTCGCTGCCCGCCATCATCGAGGCGGACGACGCGGGGCTCTACGTCGTGAAGTTCCGGGGCGCGGGCCAGGGCGCCAAGGCGCTCATCGCCGAGCTCATCGCCGGGGAGCTGGCCCGGGAGCTGGGACTGCGGGTGCCAGAGCTCGTCCTGGTGGAGCTGGACCCGGCGCTGGGGCGCAACGAGCCGGACTCCGAGATTCGCGAACTGCTCAAGGCCAGCGCGGGCCTCAACCTGGCCCTGGACTACCTCCCCGCGTCCGTCACGTTCGACCCGGTGGCGGACCCCGCGCCGTCCGCGGCGGAGGCGTCCGGCATCGTCGCCTTCGACGCGTACATCACCAACGTGGACCGCACCCCGCGCAACCCCAACATGCTGACCTGGCACCGGAACCTGTGGCTCATCGACCACGGGGCTTCCATGTACTTCCACCATTCGTGGGACGACTGGGAGGCGCGCAGCCAGGGGCGCTTCGCCCCCATCAAGGACCACGTGCTGCTGCCCTGGGCCACCGCGCTGACGGAGGCCGGAAGGCACCTGGGCGAGCGCGTCACCCGCGAGGTGGTGGAGCGCATCGTGGGCGCCATCCCGGAGGCCTGGCTCACGAGCACCGAGTCCCCCTTCCCCACCGCCGAGGCCCACCGCGCGGCCTACGTCACCTGGCTGCTGCGCCGGCTGGAAGCGGTGCCCGCGTTCATCGAGGAGGCGGACCGTGCCCGCGCCCAGCTCGTTTGATTACGCCATCATCCGCGTCGTTCCGCGGGTGGAGCGCGAGGAGTTCATCAACGCCGGCGTCGTGCTCTTCTGCGCCACCCAGCGCTACCTGGGCGTGCGCGTGGAGCCGGACGAGGCCCGCCTGAAGGCGCTGTGGCCCGACGTGGACGTGGCGCTGGTGCGCGGCCACCTGGAGAGCTTCCGCCGCGTGTGCGAGGGCGGGAAGGGCTCCGGCCCCATTGGCCGCCTGTCCCAGAAGGAGCGGTGGCACTGGGTGGTGGCGCCGCGCAGCACCATCATCCAGACAGGCCCGGTGCACTCGGGGCTGTGCACGGAGCCGCAGCAGGCCCTGGAGCACCTGCTGGACTCCGTGGTGCGGCTGAAGCGCGCTACTCCCGCACCCGGCGGCCCGTGAAGCGGACGGCGGACGCGCACCCGGTGGCCAGCGTCCCGCCCGAGACCTGGTCGCGGTCCACGAACTCGTTGCGGAGCCAGAGGGTGCCCTGGATGGTGTCCTCCAGCTTCTTGGTGTTGATGGCGACGCGGAAGGCGTGCTCGTTGCCCAGGCGGGACAGCTTGTGCGTTTCGTCCAGGCGCGACTGGATGTGCAGGAACTGGTAGCCGCCGTCCGCGCCCACCGAGCCCATGAGGACGTCCGGCTCGCCGTCGCCGTTGATGACGTAGGCGTTGTTCGGCGTCTGGAAGTCGACGTCGGGGAGCTCGAGCGTCATCGAGTCCATCTGCCCCTTGCGAATCGTCCACCGCTGCTCGGCGGCGAGCCCCACCGCGGGCCCCTGCGCGGGCTGGATGCCCTCGGAGCACTCCACCGGCACGTTGGCCAGCGTCGCCGCGTCCACCGTCACGTCGTACACGAACGTGTCGTCGCCACCACACCCCAGCAGCCCCACCGCGGCGGTCAGCAGCCCCCATGTCGTTCCGCGCATGCGCCTCACCTCTCTCGTTGGAGGAAAACGTCCCGGAGCGGGATGAGACCACATCCTCACGGCGGCCAGGCCCTCTCTTGCCTCCCGGCCCTCAAGGCAGCCGGGCAGACGAGCCCTGGGAGTGTCCTACGTCCAACGGCACCACGAGCCGGCACGCCCGGTGGTTAGTAGTTTCTGTCTGATGAGTTCTTCCCCGCTGCGCATCGTCACCTACAACGTCCGCTACTTCGGCCACATGCTCCGCGGCCTGGCGAGCACCGTGGGCCCGAAACGCCGGGTCGCCGCGGCCCTGGCGTCACTGGACCCGCTCCCCGACGTCATCTGCCTCCAGGAGGTGGAGACGTCCTCGCTGCGCAGCAACATCGCCGACCGGCCCAAGAGCCCGGGCGAGACGCAGCTCACCGCCTTCATGGGCCGGATGGTGGAGACGTTCGGCATGGCGGGGCTGGAGATGCCCTACGAGGCGTTCTACTTCCGCGCCCACCACTACAAGCTGGGCGAGGTGTCGCTCTACACCACGGGGCTGGCCGTGCTGGTGAACACGCGCAAGCTGGAGGTCGCCACGCACAACGTGGCCGCGCCCCAGGCCATCACCCACCACCATGTGCAGCGGCTCAAGGACCGGAAGCAGTCCCGCATCTGCGCGCACATGCGCCTGCTGCGGCGCGAGGACGGGCACCCCTTCCACATCTTCAACACCCACCTCAGCCTGCCCACGCCCTTCGCCCGTGAGTTCTGGGCCACGCGCGACAAGATGGGCTGCGGCGTCAACCAGCTCCACGAGGCGCGCAAGCTGACGGAGTTCATGCACACGCTGTCCGGCGACGAGCCCTACATCGTGTGCGGCGACTTCAACTCACCGCCCGCGTCGCCCGTGTACCGCTTCCTGACCACCGATGGCCGGCTCACGTGTGCCCAGGCCGCCGTGGGCCAGATTGACCCGAACGTGTCGCGCGGCTTTCCCACCGCCGGCTTCATGCACATGCGCATGCACCTGGACCACGTGTTCTCCGGCGCCGGCGTGCGGTGGCTCGACGCGCAGGAGACCGCGCCCTTCGGAGACGCCCGGAGCCGCTTCCACGGGCTGTCCGACCACATGCCCATCATCGCCCGCTTCGCGCTGGACAGCGGCAGGACGCTCATCACCCCGCCGCCGGGCCTGACGCACTAACCGCCGGACAGCTCCCGCTCCACCGCCTCCCAGGCCTCCAGGATTTCACGCGTGCGCAGCTCGGCGAGCGCGTGGAACTCCGGGGCCAGGTGCGCCACCTTGTCCGGGTGGTACTGCGCGATGAGCGCCCGGAACACCCGCCGCGCCTCCTCCACGGGCGTGCCCGGGGCGATGCCCAGCACCGTCCAGGGGTCCTTCCTGGGCGGCTCGGGCGGCGGCGGTGGGAGGCGCGTTCCGCGGGGCGGCGTGGCCTCGTCGTCCCAGGAAGGCCGGGCCCGGGCGCCGGCGCCACTGCTCGCGGGCCGGGGCGGCGCGCGGGGTGCGGGCTCCGCGCGGCGCCGGCCGGGGCGCTGGGCCGGGTCCGGCGCGGGGATGCGCGGCGTCAGCCGGCTGAGGGCCTCTTGCAGGAACCAGAGGTCTTCGAAAGGTGTCCCCTGCTTGCGCACCACGGTGGCAGGGCGGCCATCCCGCAGCAGCAGGTAGCCCGTGGCCGCCGCGTAGGCGTCATCCCGGTTGTCGGGGTGGAGCCGGTCGGCCAGGTCCCCCAGCGGGTCGCGCCACATGCCGTCGGTGCCGCCCTCGTCCGCCACCAGCACCTGCGACAGCACGTCCCCGTGCAGCCGCTCCAGCGTGACGAAGGGCTCGCGCGCCTCGGGAGGACGCATGGCCGTGCCGTGCCGGACCCCCGTCACGAGCAACAACCCCCGCGTCGAATCCACCCGGGAGAAGAGCTGCTCACGCACCTGTCTGTCGGAGAAGAAGAGGACCCACTGCACGGTGGTCAGAGCCTACCCGGTCAACGCCGCCCCGCGTGCGGCTCAAAACATGTCACGCGCACCCCAGCAGGGAGGGCCGTGACACCGGCGTCTTCTTTAGGACTTCGTCGATACAGGACGCTCGTTGGCCCCCCGGTGCACTCCTCCTCGACGGTGGCGCGGGCTTGCGGAAGAGTCCTGGCCGCACATGCGCTGCTGCCACCGTCACGCCTCCGAGTCCATCCCCTCCGGCCCCCATTCCTTTTCGCTGCCCGGCGCCACGGAGCACTACGCCGCCGAGCGGCCGGTCCGCGCCGAGCACGTCCGCATCGAAGTGGACCTCGACTTCGACACGCGGAGCCTTCGCGGCCTCTGCACCACGCGCGTCTCCGCCGTCCGCCCCGTCCACACCCTCACCTTCGACGCCGTGGATCTCGACGTCTCCGAGGTCCAGGTCGACGGGCGCCCCGCGCGCCACGCCAACTCCGGTGCCCACGTGCGCGTGGAACTGGGCTCACCGCTGGAGGCGGGGCGCGCGTGCGACGTCGCCATCCGCTACACGGCCCGGCCCCGGCGGGGCCTCTACTTCTGGGGCCCGGACTCGGCCCATCCCCAGCGGCCCCGGCAGGCCTGGACGCAGGGCCAGGACATCGACTCGCGCGCGTGGTTCCCGTGTCTGGACACCCCCGCGCAGAAGGCCACCTCCGAGGTCATCGCCACCTTCCCCGAGGCGATGACCTCCCTCTCCAACGGCAAGCTCGACAGCGACCGCGTCCACGGCGGGCGCCGCACGCAGCACTACCGGATGGAGCAGCCCCACGCGCCGTACCTCATCACGTTGGTGGTGGGCGAGTTCGAGGAGGCCACCGACACCGCGGGCACCGTGCCCCTGCGCTACCTCTTCCCCAAGGGCCGCAAGGACGACGCCCTGCGCTGCGTGCGCCGCACCCCGGAGATGGTGCGCGTCTTCCAGGAGGTCACCGGCGAGCCCTACCCGTGGAGCAGCTACGCGCAGGTCTTCGTCACCGAGTTCATCCTCGGCGGCATGGAGAACACGTCCGCCACCAGCCTCACGGACACCGTCCTCCACGACGCGCGCGCCCAGCCGGACTACAACGCCGAGCCGCTCATCTCCCACGAGCTGGCCCACCAGTGGTTCGGGGATTTGCTCACCTGCCGCGACTGGCCCCACGGCTGGCTCAACGAGGGCTTCGCCACCTGGTTCGAGATGCTCTGGAAGGAGCGCGCCGACGGGCAGGACGAGGCCGACCAGCACCGGCTCGTCGACCTGGAGGCCTACCTGGGCGAAGTGCGCGAACGGTACGCCCGGCCCATCGTCGCGCGCCGCTTCCACGCGCCCATGGATGTCTTCGACCGGCACTTGTACGAGAAGGGCGGGCTGGTCCTCCACGAGCTGCGCCGCAGGCTGGGTGACGACCTCTTCTTCAAGGGCCTGCGGCACTACGTCGCGCGCCACCGCCACGGCTCCGTGGAGACGGTGGACCTGGCCCGCGCCTTCGAGGAGGCCACCGGTCACAACCTGGATGCCTTCTTCGACCAGTACGTCTTCGCCCCCGGCCACCCCGAGCTGAAGGTCGAGGTCCGCTACGACGCCGAGGAGGCGCGGCTCCGCGTCCATGTGCGCCAGACGCAGGCCACCGGCAATGGCGTGCCCCTGTTCCGCCTGCCCCTGGACGTCGCGCTCACCGTGGACGGCCGCGACACCGTGCACCGCCTGGAGGTGACGGACGCGGAGCACGCGTTCCACCTGCCCTGCGCCAGCGCGCCCGCGCAGGTGCGCGTGGACCCTCGGCGCGGCGTGCTCGGCACCGTGGCGGTCGACAAGTCCGCGGGGCTGTGGATGGAGGAGCTGCGCGCGGCCCCCGAGATGCGCGCGCGCACCGAGGCCGCCACCGCGCTGGGACGGGACGGCGGCTACCGCGCCGTGGAGGCCCTGGGCGCGGCGCTCGAGGACCCGCGCGTGTTCTGGGGCACCCGCGCCGCCTGCGCGAAGTCGCTGGGCCGCATCCGGACCCCGGAGGCCCGTGCACGGCTGCTCGCCGCGCTCGCCACCGAGCATCCTCGCGTGCGCCGCGCCGTGGTGGCCGCGCTCGGAGAGTTCCGCCGGGACGCGGAGGTGACCTCGCGCCTGCGCGCCCTGGTGACGGGCGGGGACGCCAGCTACTTCGTGGAGGCGGAGGCCGCGCGCAGCTACGGCAAGGTGCGCGCCCCCGACGCGCTGGCGGTGCTGGAAGCCGTCACCACCCGGCCCTCGTACCAGGACGTCATCGCCGTGGGCGCGGTGGACGGGCTCGCCGAGTCCCAGGACCCGGCGGCCTTCTCCGTCGTCCTGGCGCGCACCGCCCTGGGACACGCGTCACCGCTGCGCCGCGCCGCCACGCTCGCGGTGGCGAAGCTGGCGGAGGCCGCCGGCCGCAAGCGCGAGGCGGTGGACCTGCTCACCGAGCTGCTCCGAGACCCGCTCTTCCGCGTGCGCATGGGCGTCTTCGAGGCGGCGCGCACCCTGGGCGACCGGAGGCTCATCACGCCGCTGGAGCAGACACCGCTGCTGGACGCGGTCGCCCGGCGCGCGGCCCGCGAGACGGTGCGCTTCCTGCGCGAGGGCGAGCCGCAGGCCCACGAGGTGACGGCGCTCCGGGAAGAGGTGGACCGGCTGAAGGAGGAGACCCGCGCCCTGCGGGAGCGCATGGAGGTGCTCACGCTGAGGGCGCCGGAGGCTGGCGGGAAGAAGCCCAAGCCCCCGCCGCGGAGGCAGGTCACGCCGCGCGCGAAGCCCGGGGCTCGCAAGCCCGCGCCGCGCGGGCGGCAGGACAAGCGCCGGTAGCCGGGCGCCTGCACGGCCGCTCGCCCGTCGAACCTGGCGTCCATGAAGGCGACATGGGCGCCGCGGGCGCGGCCTGTGCTGCCAATGCCTACTTGTATGGAAAGGGACACGCCCTCCGCATGGCGCGTCGAGGCGTTTCGAGCCCATCCATTCCCAGGGCGCCGGCCGGCCGTGCGAGCCAGCGCCACATCCGAGGACCACATGCCAGGCGCCACAGACGAGCTCAGTGCGTGGCTGGACGCCGCCGTGGATCCGTTCGTCGCCTGCGACGCGAGCGAGCGCATCCGCGTCTTCAACAGCGCGGCGGAGCGGCTGTTCGGCTGGAAGCGCGAGGAGCTCCTGGGCCGCCCCGCCTCCCGCCTCTTTCCCCAGCGGCTGCGCAAGCATGAAGGGAAGGGCCTGCTGCGCCACCTGCTCTCCCGCCGCCCCGCGCTGGGAGGCCGGGCCACGCGCGTGCTCGCGCGCCGCAAGGACGGCGCGGAAATCCTCGTGGAGGTGACGGTGGGCGCCTCCGGCCAGGGCGACCACGAGCGCATCGTGCTCAACTTCCGCCGGCTGCACGAGGTCATCGACACGCTGGATGAGCCCGTGGAGCGAGCCCTGCCCCGGCGTGAGTCGGCGAGCCTGGCGGGAGACGCGCTCTTCCGCACCGTCGTGGAGAACGCGCCGCTGGGCATCCTGTACTTCGACCCGCGCGCCATCGTCATCGCGTGCAACGAGCTGTTCGTGCGCATCATCGGCTCGCCCAAGCGCGTGCTGGTGGGCCTCAACCTGCTGTCGCTGCGGGACGAGAACATCCTCCACTGCGTCCGCGAGACGCTGGCCGGCAACACCTGCGACTACGAAGGGGAATACCGCGCCGTCACCTCCGGCAAGCAGACCCCCGTCCACGTGCACTTCGCCCCCTGCTTCAACGCCTCGGGACAGGTCGAGGGCGGCATCGGCATCGTCGAGGACATCTCCGAGCGGCGGCGCGCCGAGAGCGAGCGCGAGCGCCTGTACCGCGAGGCCCAGGAGGCCGTCCGCGTGCGCGATGACTTCCTCTCCATCGCCTCGCATGAGCTGAAGACGCCCCTCACGCCGCTGAGCCTGCGGCTGGCCACGCTGGAGCGGAGGTTGGAGCGCGGGGAGCACGTGGAGCCGTCCACGCTGCGCCATGCGCGCCTGCACCTGCTGCGCATCACCAGCCTCATCAACGACTTGCTGGACGCCTCGCGCATCGAAGCGGGACGGCTCGCCCTGCGCCCGGAAGCCACCCATCTGGAAGGTCTGGTGGAGCGCGTCTTGCGGAGCCTGGAGTCCCAGCGAGGCAACCACACCGTGCACTTCGAACCGCCGGAGCAGCCGGTGCAGGTGAAGGTGGACCCGTTCCGCATGGAGCAGGTGGTCGCCAACCTGGTGGAGAACGCGTTCAAGTACAGCCCGCATGGTGGCGCCGTCCGGGTGAGCCTCCTCCAGCGCGGCGGCGTGGCGCTGCTGTCGGTGTCGGACGAAGGCATTGGCATCCCTCCGGACCAGCAACGGCTGCTCTTCGACCGCTACTTCCGCGCGCGCAACGTGTCCGCCCGCTCGTTCGGCGGACTGGGCTTGGGGCTCTACATCAGCCGGGACATCGTCGAGCGCCACGGCGGCCGCATCTGGGTGGAGAGCGAGCCCGGCCACGGCTCCACCTTCCACGTCGCCCTGCCCCTGATGACGGGCGCGCCCGCACAGCCCCCCCTGGAGGCGCCGGGGCAGGTCGTCCACTGAAACTCCGCCACCCGCCCCTCCGCAAAAATGACAGGGCCGGGTGTCTTCCATTGGCCAGCAGGCCGGGTGAAGCGCCTGGATTCGCACGCTTCCAACGCTGGCATGGCGGCTGCTCTAGCGAAGGGCGGAGGATGGACTCACAGGGGGATGACCATGACGACCGACACGCCTGCTTGGACCCGTGACAATGAAGGCTGGCTCGTCCGCGTGAAGGTGGGCGGACGCATCCAGGAAGTGCGCTGCACCACCGAGAGCCAGGCGCGTTACTTCGCCACCGTGCTGGCGATGAACCCGCCCAAGCCCTCGAAGCTGCGCAACTAGGGGGCGGCGGGGCTCACGGGTTGCGGCGAACGATTTCGGCGTTGAGCACGTTCGCGAACCCCACCCAGCCCAGGTACGGCGTCACCATCCAGGCCGCGGGGCGGTCCACGTCCTTGGTGGTGGCCACGTAGGCCGTCACGCTGCCGAGCAGGGCCAGGTTGTCCACCAGGGCCTTGCGCGGCTCATGGCGGCCGAAGAAGAGCCAGGACCAGGCGGCGTTGAAGCCCAACTGGACGCCCCACCACGCCAGGGCCTGCGAGCGCGCCGCGCCGGCGGGCGCCGTCCACACGCGCCAGCCGGAAATCGCGATGAGGCCGTACAGCACCGTCCACACCGGCCCGAACACCTTGGCTGGCGGTTGGAAGGGCGGCTTGCGCAGGCGCCGGTACCACCGGGTGTCCCCGGAGCTGACGCGCGCGCCCAGGGCCGCCGCGCCGAACGTCAGCGCGCCGAAGATGCCCAGCGCCACCGCGGACTCCTTGCGCAGCGTGGGGTTGAGGGCCGTGCGCATCACCGGGCCCGGAATGTTCCGCGTCGTCGGCTCCACTGTCCAATCCATCCGAGTCCTCCATGGGGGCCGTGCCCACCAGTGTCGGGTGGAAGGTGGTACTGGCGCCCCTTGGCCGCCACCCCGGCTGGCGCCGGTGTACAAGGTGGCTTTCCTTTCACGAAGGACGAGGCGTCTGATGGCGAGCGCAGAGGAAGTCCTCGGCTTCTGGTTCAACCAGCCGCGCGAGCGGTGGTTCCTGAAAGACGAAGCGTTCGATGACGAATGCAGGCGCCGCTTCCTCCCCGCCGTCGAGCAGGCCGCCGCGGGGCACCTGGATGCCTGGCGCGACGAGGCCCGAAGCTGCGTGGCCCTGCTCCTGCTCCTGGACCAGTTCCCGCGCAACCTCTACCGGGGAACGCCCCGGGCCTTCGCCACGGATGACAAGGCGCGCGAGGTGGCCCGGCACGCGCTGGTCCGCGGCCTGGACATGACCCTGCCGCCCCTGTGGCGGCAGTTCATGTACCTGCCCTTCGAACACAGCGAGTCCGTCAACGACCAGCGGCTGTCCGTGGCCCTGTTCGAGGTGCTCGCGCTGTACCACGCGGACAGCCGGGAGGCGCTCGACTACGCCCGGCAGCACCGGGACGTCATCCAGCGCTTCGGCCGCTTCCCGCATCGCAACGTGACGCTGGGACGGCCCGCGACTCCAGAGGAAACCCACTTCCTCCAGGAGCCGGGCTCGTCGTTCTGAGCGGAGCGTCAGACGCGCGGCTGCGCGCCCGCGCGCCCCTCGGCGGTGGGCATCGCGGCGCGCGCCTCATCGCTCACGCCCGCGGCCAGCCAGCCGCGCACCCATTGGAGGTGTTGCACCTCCGAATCCAGCGCGAGCTGGAAGCGGTCCGCGAGCGTGTCGTGCCCCAGGCCCCGCGCCAGCTCGATGAGCAGCTCCCAGCAGGCGTTGTCCGTCAGCTCCGCCACCAGCAGCGCCTCCAGCGACTGCCGCATGTTGGCCCTCGGGTCCAGCATGAGCAGGGGGAGCCCCTGGGACACCACCGCCGTGACGTCCGCGCTGGGCGTCATCGCCGTGGGGTCCGCGCCCAGCGTCTTCAACGCGTCGGTGAGCATGAGGAAGTGGGACAGCTCGTCGTTGTAGATTTTCTCCAGGCCCTCCCGCGTCGGTCCGCCCTCCCAGCCGCCGTAGACGTCGAACTTCACGAGCGCCGCCTCGTAGAGCCGGGTGCCGCTGCGCTCGAAGGCCAGCCGCGCGGCCAGCTTGTCGATGAAGACGGTGGGCTTGGCGCCCTTGATGGCGTCCATCGCCGTCTTGGCCACGCCCTTGAGGCTGGCCGGGGGCGGCACGCTGCCCAGGCCCTCGGATTCCCGGGCGTAGATTTGCCGGACCTTTCCGATGAGCGAGGAGTCCCCCAGGTGGCTGGGTGGATGCTTCTGCGCCTCCTGGGTGATGTCCGCGCTGTCGATGGGCGAGGTCGCCACGCCCGTCCGGTTGCGTCCCATGTCGCTGGTGGTCGTCTTCATGTCAGTGAACCTTCTTTCCCTCGAACGTGGAGCCCATGCGCGGCGTGCGCGCGGCGAGCTCGGTGCCCGGCATCCATTTGTAGCCAGCGGCCACCGTCTCGGACGGTGAGCCCTCGGAGTTGAGCTGGTCGCGCCACACGAACGAGCGGTGGTCGCGCGGCAGGTCCGCCATGCGCACGTAGTCCTGCCCGTCGGAGGCCATGTCCTCCTCCTGATTCAGGGTCTTGCGAACGAAGTCGCGGTGTTCCTTGAAGCCGATGGGCTCCGGCAGCGAGGCCGGGAGGACCTCGGCGGCGTCACGCTTCTCCACGCGCTGGAAGAGCTCCTTCACGTAGTGGAGCTGGCCCAGCTCATAGTCCAGGAAGCGCTGCCAGATGGCCTTGATGCGCGGGTTCTTCTCGAAGGCCACGCACGAGTAGAAGTTGTAGACCTCGCAGGCCTCGTGCATCAGCCACTTCTCCAGCAGCGATTCGCCCGGGTCGAGCAGCGACTCGTACATGGAGGTGTGCTGCTCCTCGATGGAGGCGATCTCCGCGTAGAGCTGACGGGCCACCGGGTCGCTGAAGAAGGGGCCGACGGTCATGTAGTAGTCGTGCGTCTGGTTCTCCGCCGCGGTGATGCTCATGGCGTGCAGCTTCGTCAGCGGGTGCGCGGTGGCCTTGTCGTAGGGCCGGCGCAGGTCATCCAGCGGATAGCGGTGCTCCAGGGACGTGGGCCGGCCGGGGATGATGTCCGTATAGGACTGGGTGATGGTGTTGGGGTCCTTGCCCTCCAACCGGTCGTACAGCGCGGAGTAGCGGTACAGGTGGTCGAAGTCCTCGAGCAGACCGAACCGGTACGTCTGGGCCAGATAGGGGTCCGGCTCGCGCAGGGCGACGCTGGCCGTCACCTCGATGGCCACCTGTTCGAAGCCCAGGGTCGTCTCCAGCGGCGTCTGGTCGGCGGGGGTCAGCCAGTTGATGAGCGTCTGCTCGTACTGCTCCAGCCGGCGAATCAACGCGAGCGGCTCACGGAGCTCGCGGTTGATGCGGGCGAAGGCATGCTTCGTCCGCAATGCGTCCGCCATGATGCCGTTCATGTAGATGACGCACACGCGGGTGAAGGCGTCGTCATCCAGCTTGCTGAAAGGACGCTGAACCAGGTCCTTCCAGTTGAAGACCTGCCTGTCGAGTGGGACGCCTTTTTCTTGGAGGATGTCCAGGGCCACGTCTGACTCCTTGGGATGTTTGCGAAAGCTCGGGTCGAAGCGAAAGCAAAGGTCCGGATGCCCCGGGCGCCCGGCAAACGGCTCACGGGTCTCCGCAAGGAAGCCACCAGAGGCTGCGGCGGCCTGCCCGGACGGCTGCTGCCTTCCCGGGGCAAAGCCGCGGGGCCGCGCACGCCGGGTGGCTGCGCCATTCCCCGCCGCTGCGCTAGGCTGAGGTCCAGCACGCATCGCGTGAGGGGGATGTGACAGGCGAGCGATGGAAGACGGTCCGCTCACGGTGGCGAGACCACTGGCGGCTGATGGTGGGCGTGGCGGCGCTGGCCACCACGCTGGCCGCGGCATGGCAACGGTTCGACGCGAAGCTGGGCGGCGGCTGGTTGGAGGCCGCGGAGCGCTCCGCGTACGACAGCGCCGTGACGCGCTTCACCCAGCGGGCCGACACGTCGTCCCAGGTGGTGCTGGTCACCATCGACCAGCAGAGCCTGGATGAAATCCGCGGCAACGCCCAGTACGTCCTCAACTTCGGCAGCTGGCCCTACAGCCGCAACCTCTGGGCCCGCGTGGTGGAGCAGCTCGAGGCCGAGGGCGCGCGGGCCGTTGTCTTCGACGCGGTCATGGACGAGCGCGGCTCCGACGAGTCCATGGACCTGGCCTTCGCCCAGGTGCTCCGGAACACGGACCTACCGTTCTTCCTGGGCGTCTCCACCCACGCGGACGCGCGGCCGTTGCCCCCGGTGGACTTCCAGGCGGAGCCCCCGCCCCCGCCGCAGGCCCCGGTGGAGGCGGACGCGCCCACTCCTGGGGAGGAGACCTTCCCGGAGGAGGCCTTCCTGGAGGAGGCCGGCTCGGAGACCTTCCTGGACGCGCCCACGGCGCCGCTGCTCCCAGCCGTCACTCCCGAGCAGTTCGCCCGCGCCCTGGCGTTTCCGGTGCGTACGGAGGGCAGGCCGCTGCCCTGGCTCGAATATGAGGACCCTTCGCGGAAACGACAGCCCAGCCACCCCGTGCGCCCCATCCCCGTGCTGGTGGGCGCCGTGGCGGGCTTCGGGCTGGTGGATCCCGAAGCGGACTCCGACGGGTTCATGCGGCGCACGCGCTTCGCGTACTCGGACGGCCACAACGGCTTCGCCACGTTGCCAGTGCGCGTGGCCGCCAGCCTGCTGGGCGCCAGCGCCGTGGAGCTCTCCGGCCGCACGCTCCGCCTGGGCTCGCGGACCTACGCCGTGGATGCGGACGGAAGCGCGGGCATCGACTTCGGCGGGCAGATGCACGCACGCTTCGAGAGCGTCCAGCTCTTCAAGGTCCTCGACGCGTGGGTGCACCGGAGCAAGGGGCAGCCCACGGAGCTGCCCTCGGGTGTGTTCCGGGACAAGGTGGTCGTCATCGGCGGCAACGCGGTGGGGCTCAATGACGTCAAGGCCACGGCCTTCTCGTCGCATGAACCGGGCGTCGTGAAACAAGCGGCGGTGCTGGACACCTTGCTGGGGGATGGCCGCTTCATCACCCAGGCGCCGCTCGCGGTGAGCCTGGCGCTGGTCTTCGGGGTGGCGTTCGCCTCGGTGGTGCTGCTGATGACCACGCGCTGGACGCCCTTGGAGATCGCGTGGCCCCTGGGGCTCTACTTCGGCATGGGCTGGGTGACGGGCCCCTTCCTGGGACTGACGAACACCTACGTGCTCACCGCCCTGCCCGCGCTGGCGGGCGTGGTGGCCAGCGTCAGCGCGGTGGCCTTCAACCACCTGGCGGCCAACAAGGAGACGGAGTTCATCCGCCAGGCCTTCAGCCGCTTCATGGAGCCCAAGCTCGTGGAGCAGATGATTGCCCAGCGCGAGCTGCCCCGGCTGGACGGGGAGAACGTCGAAATCACCGCCTTCTTCAGCGACATCCGCGGCTTCTCCACGTTCAGCGAGCGCTTCAAGGACGACCCGCGCAACCTGGTCCGCATCCTCAACACGTATCTGACGCGGGTGAGCGCGGCGCTGCTGAAGGAAGGTGGGTGCCTGGACAAGTACATCGGCGACGCCGTGGTGTGTCTCTTCGGCGCGCCCATGCGGCAGGCGGACCACGCGGTTCGCGCCTGCAGGGGGGCGCTCGCGGCGAAGGCGGCGGTGGACCAACTGCGCGAGGAGTTCCGCGCCCAGGGCCTGCCGGACATGTTCACGCGCATCGGCCTCAACAGCGCGGTGAACTTCGTGGGCAACTTCGGCAGCGAGCAGCTCTTCAGCTACACGGCCATCGGGGACGGGATGAACCTGGCCGCGCGGCTGGAGGGCGCGAACAAGGCCTATGGCACCGTCATCATGATTGGGGCGCGCACGTACGCGCTGGCGCGCGAGCACATCGAGGTCCGCGAGCTGGACCGGGTGCGCGTGGCGGGCAAGACGGAGGCCGTCACGGTGTACGAGCTGCTCGCGCTCAAGGGCGGCGTGGACGCGCGCACACGGGAGACGGTGACGCGCTACCACGCGGCGCTGGCGCTCTACCGCGAGGCCCGGTTCGCGGAGGCCGCGGCGGTGCTGGAGGCGCGCCGCGCCGAGGACCCGGACGACGGGCCCACCCACGCGCTGCTCGCGCGGTGCCAACGGTATGCACGGACGCCACCGCCCGACTTCGACGGCGTGGCGAACCTGGACAAGTGAGCGGTGTGAAAAGGAGCTGGGGAGACATGGGGATGACAACACGGGTGGCGTGGACCACCGCCCTGCTGGCGCTGGGCCTTCCGGCGGTGGCCACGGCCGCGAAGGTCGGCGACCCGCTGTACGTGAAGGCGAAGAACACGCGGGTGCTTTCCACGCCGTCCGGCTCGGTGGACGCCGTGGCCGTGCTCCAGCCCGGCGAGAAGGTGACGTGGGGCGGCGCGGACGCGAAGCACAAGCAGTGGCACCGGGTGACCACGGCCACCGGGAAGAAGGGCTTCGTGTTCCAGACGAACCTGTCCACCACACCGCCCAACATGGAGCTGGTGACGGACGGCGGCGGCAAGCAGCAGGTGGACCCCAAGAAGTTCGTCGCCAGCGGGGCCGCGGTGAAGGCGCTCAGCCCCGGCGCGGAGCGCTATGGCAAGGACAAGGGTGGCAACCACGGCAAGGCCGTGGCGGACATCCAGGCCCTGGAGAAGCTGGCGAAGAGCGTGTCGACGAAGGACATCGCCGCGCACGTGACGGCGGCGGGGCTGTTCCCGGTGGTGGGCGCCAGCGACAAGGCCGAGGCCTCCCTGGCCCGTCCGGCGGCGAAGAAGCAGGGCGGTGGCAAATGATGCGCACGGGACTGAAGGTGCTCGCCCTGGTGGGACTGGGCGCGCTGAGCACGTCCTGCCGGAACTTCAATCCGAAGGACTACACAAGTCCTCAGGGCATCGCGAAAGCCACGCGTACGGTGGTCACCACGGGCACGGACCTGAACCGCTGCGAGAAGCTGCACGCCAACCCGAGTGTCCAGGAGGAGTACGCCCTGGGCGGCGCGCTGGCCATCCACTTCGTTCAACGCGGCGACGGGCTGCTGCTGAAAGGCCCGGGCCAGGCGCTGCACGTCTATCTCAACACCGTCGGGAAGAACCTCGCCGCGCAGTCCGCGCGCCCCACGCTCGAATGGACGTTCGGCGTGCTCCAGGACACGGCCCAGTTCAACGCGGTGTCCGCGCCCGGGGGGTATGTCTTCGTCACCCGGAAGCTTCTCCAGGGCGTGGAGAACGAAGGGCAGCTCGCCGGCGTGCTGGCACACGAAATCGCGCACATCACGCTCAAGCACGCCATCCGCCACTACGGCAGCGTGAAGGTCAACACGTGCAGGCTCGTCATTGGAGGAAAGCTGATCATCAATGACACGGCGGTTGCCCGGCTGATGCGCGCCGTGGAAGGTGACGGAACCCTGGAGCTGGACCAGGACGCCGGCCTGCTCGGGTACCTTTCCGAGAAGACGCTTGATTTCATCGAGAAGGGCAACTCCCGGGAGCAGGAGTTCGAGGCGGACCGCATCGCCGTCGAGCTCATGCTGTCCGCGGGGTACGACCCGCAGGCCTACCTGGCCCTGCTCGACAAGACGGCGGACGGCGGTGGCGCCTTCGCCAACCACCCGAAGAAGAAGGACCGGCAGGAGCACATCCGGGCCCACGTCCAATCGCTGAAGAAGCCCGACGGCGACTTCAGCGGACTGGCCACCACCGGGCTCCGCTCGCCGCCGCTCAGCCCCGCCTTCGCCGCGGTGCACGGGGGAAGCAGCACCCGCGGCGTGGCGAAGGACGGGAAGTAGCGCGGCTCAGCGCACCGTGGCCTGACTCAGGGCCCGGTGCACCGACTCCAGGGCCTTGCGCGCCTCAAGCAGTTCGGCGCGCTCGGCGGTGAGCGAGGCCACCTGCTGGGCCAGCACGTCGCGCTCGCCCTGGAGCGCCTCCACGGCGCGGCGCAGGGACGTGGACTCGTCCTTGGCGGACTCCAGCTCACCGGCGAGCCGCTCCTCCTCGGCCAGGCTGTCCACCAGGGACTGCTTGCCGCGAGCGACCTCGTCCTCCAGCGCCTCGTGCTCCTTGGCCGCGGCCTGCAGGGCCTGGCGCGTCTCCTGGAGCGACAGCAGCGCCTCGTCGCGCTCGCCTTCCAGCGCGGCCAGCTCGCGCTCCAGGTCGGCCAGCAGCTTCACGCGGCCTTCCATCTCCGCGGACAGGCGGCGCGCCTCGTCCATGCGCAGCCGGGCCTCCTCGGTGGCCTTCTCCGCCTGACGGCGCGACACCTCGAGGTCCTGCGTGAGGGACAGGTTGAGCGCCTTCACCTTCACCAGCTCCGCCTGGAGCGTGGTGATGCGCTCCACCGCGCGCTGGCCCGCCTCCGCCACGGTGGCGGGCAGGGGCTCCGGGCGCGGATTCTCACGCACCGCCTTGAGGCGGGCCTTCAGTCGCTCGCGGCGGGACGCGGCGTCTTGCGAGTCCTCGCGCGGCGCGGCCGGGCGCTGCACCTCCACGTGGGTGGGCGGCGCTTCGACACGGGCCACCGGCTCCGCCACGGTGGCGGTGACATGCGGCATGGAGACAGGGGCCGACGCCTGCGTCATGGGGTGCGCCTCCGGAGGAGGACTGACGGCGGCCATGGGGCCGTCGAAGTGCTGCGCCTGGGGTGGCGCGGCGAACGTAACAGGCTCCGCGGGCGGCTCGGCGTCGAGCAGCGCCTCCACGTCCGGCGGCGGCGAGCCGAACGTGACGGGCGCGTCCGCGTAGGCCTCGGGCTCCTCCACGGCGGGCTCGTCGACGTAGGCCTGGGGCTCTTCCACGGAGGGCTCGTCGACGGGCGCCTCGTCCTCCAGGGGCGCGGCGTAGGCGGACACCTCCGGCGCGGGCTCGTGCGTGCGCAGGGCGGCGTCCATGGCCTGGGCGGCGGAGGGACGCGGGACGCGGGCGCGCTCGATGCGGGCGCGGACCTCGGAGGAGAGGTCGGGGGCCTCGGCGGTCGCCTCGGGCGCGGAGGCGGAGGCCTCTTCGGGCTCCGGCTCGGCGGGAGGCGTGGGCTCGACGGGGTCGACGAGCCCTGTCAGCGCGCCCAGGCGGAGGCGCGGCTTGGCGCGGGACACGTTCTGTTCGAAGGCTTTCTTCATGGTTCTCAGCCGGCCTGCTGGGTGCCCTTCTTCTGGGCAGCGGCTGCCGCGGCCACCAGCCGGGGCAGGATGTTGTCGATCATGGCCTGGATGTCGTTGGCGCCCTTGGACGACGGGTCCGCGACGAACACCGGCCGGCCCTCACTGGAGGCCTGCGCGAACTTGGTGCACTGCCGGATGATGGTGGGCAGCAGGAACTCCGGATAGTGCGTCTGGAGCGCCTCCAGGGCCTCCTTCGCCAGCTTGAAGGTGGCGTTGAAGGAGTTGACCACGATGAAGACGTGGTCGAGCACGTGGTTCAGGTCCTCCTCCAGGCTCTGCACCGTTTCGAACAGCAGCTTGAGGCCGTGGAAGGACAGGAAGTCCGCGAGCACGGGGACGAACAAGTCATTCGCCGCCATCAGCGCGTTGAGGTTGAGCAGGCCGAAGGACGGCGGCGCGTCGAAGACGACGACGTCGTACTGGGCCTCCACGTCCTTGAGGGCGTTGCGCAGCTTGAACTCGCGGCCGGCCATGGGCATCAGCGCGAGGTCCACCGTGGACATGGTCAGGTTGGACGGGACGAAGTCCAGGTTGGGCAGCGAGGACTTCTGGATGACCTTGGCCAGGGGCGTCTTGCGGACGAGGACGTCCAGGAGCGTCTTCTCGAAGTCCTCGCCCTCGTAGCCCAGGCACTTGGTGGCGTGGCCCTGGCTGTCGAGGTCGATGAGGAGCACCGCGTAGCCCAGCTCCGCGAGGCGCCACGCGTAGGACGTGGACAGCGACGTCTTGCCGGTGCCGCCCTTGAAGTTCAGGAAGAGCTGACGCCGGTGGCCCAGCCGCGCCGGGAACCGGTCGAGCGTGGTGCGCAGTTCCCAGATGTCGTCCGGCGTGTAGGCGTCCTTCCGCGATTCCTCCGGAATCTGCTTCGGGGACACGCCGAGCATCTCGGCGACCTGCTTGGAGCTGTACGTCGGCGCTTCCATGGACGACCCTTCAAAAGACGTGCGGGACGGCTACCTTGCCTCAAGCGGCGAAGTATTTGTGCCCCCTTCGAATCACCGCTCCCCGGGCGGACAGCAGGGTGAGCGCCTCCTGGGCGAGCTCCGAGGGAGCCGAGAGCGCGACCGCCAGCTCGACGAGCGAGCGGCCACGCACGGCCATGCGGACCTCGGCCAGCATCTGGGTGCAGAGGGCTTCCACGGGGGACACGCTGGCGCGCGCGGGCGCCGGGCGGGCGGGCTCGGGAGCGCGGGGCGCGGGGGTGGCCTGACCGGGCACGGCGCCCATGGCGACGAGGGCCGCCTGCACGGGAGACAGGCGGGCAGCCGGGGCGGGCGCGGGCGTCCGGGGAGGCGGGGCCACGGGGGCCTGCGTGGACCCTGGAGCCCGGGCGGCGGCCGGGGCCTGGGGCGGATTCGCGGGGGGTGCCGTGCGCTGCGGGGCCGGAGGATTCGGAGCGGCGGCGGCGCGCGCCGGAGCGGGGACGGAGGGGCCGCCCTGGGCCACGCCCGGCGTGGACGCGGGCACGCCGCGAGCTGCGCCCGTGTTGGCATGTGCCCCGGAACCAGGAGCAGGAGTCGACGCGGAGCCCGCGCGAGCACCGGTCGACGGCGCCGAGGAAGGACCACCCGCGACGCGCGGCGTGGCGCCACCCTGCGTGGCCGAAACAGCACCTGTAACGTGCGACGCGTTGCCCGGAGCAGGCCGAGCCTGCGTCACGGCGCCCTGTACACCGCCGCTCTGAGCGACACGGGCCTGTGGCGTGGCCATCGCGCCGGGAGCCGAGCCGCCCGAAGCAACACGGGCCTGGGGCGCACTACCTGCGCACTGCACTCCGCCGCCCTGCGCAACGTGCCCGTGCGACACGGGCACCGCACCTTGTGCACCGCCGCCCTGCGTGACACGCGCCTGCGGAGCGGCCATCGCGCCCTGTGCGCCGCCCCCCTGCGCGACACGCGCCTGCGGCGCGGCCATGGCACCGGGAGCCGCGCCGCCGGTCACGTTCAGCGCCTGCACCGGCACTGCGGCCGCCGCCTGCCGCGCTCCAGCACCCACGGCCGCGACGGCATACGCCGGCTGCTCCGCCATCGCCTGGACGTGAACGGCCTCTGGCACCACGGCGGCCACCACGGTCTGCGCCACCGGCCGAGGCGCCTCCAGCCGCGCCCGAACGGGCTTCACGGGCAGCGTCGCCAGCCGGCGAATCTCCCGGCGGCGGTGCGTCTCATCCAGGGACACCACGGCTGAAACATCCTGCCCCAGGATGCGCGAGAGGCTCTGCGCCGCGGCCTTGCGCACGCGCACCTCCCGGTCCCCCAGCGCCCCCAGCAGCAACGTGCGCGCGTTCTCGCCGCTGCCCGCGCCCAGGGCCAGCGCCGCGAGCGCGCGCGCCTCCGGGTCCGCGTCGTGGATGGCCTCTTCGCCCAGCCGCCGCGCCGTCTCGCCCTCCAGCCCCAACGCCAGCAGCGACGCCCGGCGCCGCACGGAGCGGTCCGGGTCCTTCATCGCCTGCGCCAGATGCGGCGCCGCGTCCTTCGGCGCCAGCGTCAGCAGCGCCTTGAGCGCCGCGATGCGGACCTCGGGCACCGGCGACGCCAGCAGCGGCGACACCACCGACGCGCCCTCTTCCTGGCACAGCGACGCGAACGCCTGGAGCAGCGCCACCTGCGCCGTCGGGTCCGTCTCCGCGTGCAGCGCGGACGCCAACGCGGGCGCCGCGGCCGTTTGCGACAGCGCCTTCAGCCGCTCCGCCGCGCGCACCCGGGCCGCGCCATCCGTCGCCGACAGCTCCCGGATGGAGAACCCGAAGAGCGTCTCATCCGTCCCCCCGCCGAACCCCGCGTGCGAGGACAGCTCCGCGTGCTGCGCCGCGCTCACGCCCAGCCGGCCCGCCTGCAGGAACCGCTGCGCCTCGCGCGCCACCGGCGACAGGCTGTCGGACTCCAGCACGGGCGCCACGGGCGGCTCGCTCACCGGCGCGGGCGTCATCAGCGTCGCCGGCGAGACGGTCTCCCGCAGCGCCACCGACGAGCCCCGCGTGGGGACCACGAGCCCGCGCGCCACCGGCCCGTTCTCACCGCGCAGGATGACCTCGCTGCGAAGCTGCGAGATGAACGACGCCAGGTCCAGCCCCAGGTCGTCGTCCTCGTCGTCCCGCTCCTGGGCGGTCGCGCGGATGCGGCCGACGTCCAGGAGCTTGTCCATCATCTGGTTCCGCTCGGCCCGCATGACCTGGTTGAGCCGGTTGAGCTCCTCGCGCTCCGCCTGGAGGCGGCCCACGCGGACCTCCAGCTCCGCCACCTCGCGGCGCAGGCCCAGCTCGCGCTGATGCGTCTCCGCCACCTCGCGCTTGAGGTGCTCCATCTCCTCGCGCGTCGAAGCCAGCTCGCTGTGGAGCTGCTGGGCGCGCGCCTCGAAGTAGACGATCTTTTCGAGTGCGCTCTTGAGCAGCGCGTCCGGACGCTCGTCGCTCACGACCTCAACAGCCTCCCCGCGAGGCGCGCGGCGCGGCCTGCGGATCCGAGTCACCGGGGGTTTGTTCCGGATTCCCGGTACCTACCGGGGCGCCCACCCTACGTCAGACGTCCTCATTTCGTAAACCACGGAAACACCAAGGCTTTTTCCAGCGCTTCCCCTGCCGCCATTGACAACGCCGCCCAGGCCGAATTTTCGGCTTCGGCGCGACTTCGCGGCCACCGCCGGACACATGTGTCGCGGGCGGTTGAAGCGCACGATTCCGGACGCTCCAACAGGCCCTCCCGGAAGCCCCGGAATGTCAGACCCCGCTCGTAATCTGTGTTCCACGAGGCACCCAACGGACGTCACTTCTCCCCGGAGCCTCTCCGCCTGGATGCGGGGGGACGAAGCCCTCTTTTCGACAGGTTTCCCACACGCCATGGAACAACGACTGGCAACCCTCATTGGAAACGCGGTCCGCGCGGCGCGGCAGCGGCTGGAGCTGACGCAGGCCGACGTGGCCGAGCGCGTTGGCATCGCCACCGAGGTGTATGGCCGCCTGGAGCGTGGCCACATGCTCCCCAGCGTCCGCACGCTGCGCAAACTCTGCCTGGTGCTCAACTGCTCGTCCGACGTGCTGCTCGGCATGGCGGGCGCGGGCATCGAGGGCGCGCCGTCGCTGGCGGAGGACCCTCCGGAGTACCGCGAGCGTCCCGAGGTCCGCCGGCTGCTGCGCACGGTGCGCAAGCTCGACGCGCCGCGGCTGCGGCTGCTCGGGCAGGTGGCGCACGCGCTCGAGACGTAGCGAGCCGAAGCGGACCCGGTCAGGGGCGGAAGACACCCTGACCGGGACCAGAGGGGTGCGGAGGGACGGACGGATTGCGCCTTGGCGCAAGCGCTTGGCGCGTGGAGTGAAGCAGCCGCGACGAGGGGGGCGTACTGAATGCTTCATGACCCCCGTCCGCCCCTCCCCCCCTTCCGCCGACCTGCCGCAGCTCGCGGTGCATGCGCTGTGGTGGTGCTGGTTCCCGGCGTTCGTCCTGAGCTGGGACGCCCTGCCCCTGGCGGGGAAGCTGGGGATGTGCGCGCTGGGCTGGGCGATTGGCTTCTGGAACTACGCCGTCCTGCACAACCACATGCACCTGGCCATCGTCCGGCCCCGCCTGGGGAACTGGGTGGTGTCCCGGACCCTGGGCATGGCCTGCGGGTTCCCCTTCCGCGGCTATTACATCCACCACCTCAACCACCACCGCTTCGACGACGGCCCCGGGGACTGGGGGCGCCGCCGTCCCAATGAGCGGGTGCTGCGCTACTGCCTGCGCTCGGCGCTGACGCCGTGGCTGTGGCCGTACGAGACGCTGGGCCACGTCTGGCGCTGGGCCCGGAAGAAGCACCAGCGGCTGGAGCTGGCGGTGGACTTCCTGGTGGTGGACGGCCTGCTGCTGGCGCTGGTGGTGTGGAAGCCCGCGCTGGGGCTGGCCTGGTGGGCGGTGCTGCTGGTGACGCAGTTCTGCATCCACTGGCTCAACCTGGCGGCCCACTTCGAGACGGACTCGGAGAAGAAGGACTCCCTGGGGACGACCTCCTATTCCGCGTTCTACAACCGTTGGTTCTTCAACGCGGGCTATCATCAGGCCCATCACCTGAAGCCCCAGGTGCCCTGGTACGAGCTGCCGGACCTCACGGAGAAGCTCGCCAGCACGGCCCAGGTGCGCCCTGAGCTGACAACCGAGCTTTCTCCCATCAATCCGTTGTGGGTCGCACGGGTGGCGAAGCGCTACGCTGCCAAGCCGTGCGATCGGCAGACGGAGTCGAAGATTACCTCCGGGACCCCCTCGGCCGTTATCTAGCCGGGGAGAGCTTCCTCCACTGGTACGCCTCGGCGGACCTGTGTGGCTTCGTCCTCTGGGGCCGCCCCGGAGAGGCCCAGGTGCGCCGGCTCGTCCAGGTGCTGGACGTGGAGCTGGCCCCCGCCAGGCCCCATGCCTCACTGGTGGACGCCCGCCGGCTGGAGGCTGCGGACCCCATGGCGTTCGCCGCCCTGGTCAAATACATGCAGCCCCGCGAGAGGGCCTTCAGCACGTCCGTGTTGAAGCAGGCCCTGGTGCGGCCCGAGGGCGTGGTGGGCGCGGTGGTGGGGGGCTTCTACACGCTGCTGTCCGGGGCCTACCCCAGCCGCGCCTTCACCGGACCCGACGCGGCGCTGCAGTGGCTGGGACAACCGGAGGCGGAGGCCGCGGCGCTGCTGGCGGAGCTCAACGGCCTGGTCGCCGAGGCCACGGGCCAGTCACCGCTGCTGCGCGAGCTGCACCAGGTGATGCGGGCGAAGCTGCCGGAGGTGAACCTGTCGGACGTGGCCCGGGAGATGGGCATGTCCGAGCGCACGCTGCAGCGGCGCCTCAAGGAGGCGGATACGTCGTTCCAGTCCGAGCTGAACGCGGTGCAGGTGCGCATGGCGCAGACGCTGCTACGCGAGTCGGACATGAAGCTCACCGCCGTGGCGGTGGAGGTGGGCTGCGCCTCGCTCCAGCACTTCAGCAGCCTCTTCCGCAAGCTGGTGGGCGAGTCCCCCAGCGGCTGGAGAGACCGGCAACTGCAGGGCGGCGCGGCGCCCCCGCCGCACGCCAATCCCCAGGGGGATGTGGCCGCCCCACCCACCGAAGCCGCCGCGCACCTGAGCCGTCCGCCCGAGGTGCCCGAATAGCCCACCCACACCGACGTGGCGGGGAGCGGGGAAGCCGCTGGGAGCCTGTAATCCGAGCCAGCCACCACAGGCACTCAACATTCCCATACAGCGTCTAGCCCGGGGCGCGCCGCCGGACGATGGCGTACAAGTCTTTGACGAACCGCGAACGTCCATCCACACCACGGGGGAGTCCCAGGATTTCTGTTCTCAGAGAGATTCCTGACAGGCCTCCCGCCCCTGGGCGTCGTGAGGATGCGTCGCCACGGCGATTTGACAATAATTATCTCGCGACACTACAAACCCAACCACGACGTCCACCGCAACGGCCCTCCCGGTGGCCTCGGAGCTGCCTCCCTTGACGCCCGGTCAATTACAGACAGCGCTGACGGACGCCATTCACCAGGCGCGACAGGTGGACCTGCGCCGGTGCGAGGAGCAGGAGGCGTCGCACCTGCTCCAGGAGACGGTCCCCGCGCTGCGGCAGGCCCTCCACGCGGGAGCCCAGGCGCTGGGCGCGGTCCGCGCCCACTACGAGCCGGAGGAGGACAGCGACGCCACCGCCGGCCCTGCGCGGCAGCGTGTCGCGGACCTGGCCTTCGTCGCGAAGCTGGACCTGGGCGAGCGGCTGGAGCGACTGGGCGCGATGACGGCGGCCGAGGCCCCGTGGAGCGTCATCGCCACGTGTGGGAGCGCGCGGCGGCGGCTGTTCAAGTGCGCGGCGGCGGTGGAGCGCGCCCTGTGCGAGCTGGAGGGCCTGGCCCCGAGGCTGGAGGGCCTGCTCACCCAGGAGCTGGCGCGCTCGCTGAAGGTCCGTCAGGCCTACCTGTTGTTCCGCCGGGGCCTGCTGACACGCACGGAGCCCACGGCCGCGTGGATGGCGCCCGTGCTGCGCCGCGCCGCGATGTGCTTCTCCGAGCTGACGGGCAAGGACGTCTACGAGGACCTGCGCATCGAGGACCGCACCGAGCTGCGGCGGCTCCAGGCGGCGGTGCTCGCGTGGCTGCAGGGCCAGGACGGCCATGCCTTCGAATCCGGCCGGCGGCTGTGGCAGGACATCGCGGTGTTCGCCGAGCTGCTGACGCAGGTGAACCTCCGCCCCGAGCTGCGTGAACACGACGGCGCGCTGATGGAGGCGCTGCTGCGGCGCATGGAGCGGGACGCCGCGCTGGGCTCCGAGACGCTCGCCGAGCTCGCGCGCCCGCTGCTGGGCGTGGACGACGTGCTCGACGACTGCATCGAGAACCCCACCGCCGTGGAGCGCACGGAGTGGCGGGAGGCGCTGGAGCGACTGGCGCCGAACCTCCTGGGAGGACGTGCCAGCCCGCCTCCGCCCGGCACCGACGCCCTGTTCGCCGACCGCTGAACGCCGTTCCCCCAGGCCTCGAAAGGAGCGCCGCGCCGTGATTCAAGCCAGGAACCTGGGCGCCGGCTACGGGCCTCGGGCGGTGTTGGCGAAGCTCTCCTTCGGGCTGCCCTGGCGGAGGACCAGCGTGGTGCTGGGCCCGGGGGGCAGCGGCAAGAGCACCCTGCTGCGCGCGCTGGTCAACGGCCGGAGCGGTGACGGCGCGGACTTCTGGGTGCGCGGCGAGCTCGTCCTCCCCGTCTCGGCGCAGGCGGTGGTGCCCCAGTCGCGGCCCACGGAGCAGCGCTGCCTGGGCGAGCTGCTCGGCGACGACGCGCGGCGAACCCTGGAGGAGGTCTGGGCCTGCGCGCCCGCGGCGGCGGCGCGGCTGGACCGGCTGCGGGAGCGGCCCGTGGCGCTGCTGCCCGAGGGCCTGTGGCGGCTGGCCCTGCTCACCGTTGCCGTCGCCAGCCGGGCGCCGCTGGTGCTGCTGGACGAGCCCGAGGTGGGACTCTCCGGAGACGGGGTCCGGTGGCTGGCGCGCCGGCTGTTGATGCTGCGCGCCGAGCGCACCGTGGTGCTCGTCACCCAGCACCTCCCGCTGGCGCGCATGGTGGCCGACCACGTGCTGCTCATCGACGACGGCGTGCTCGTGGACGAGGCCTCGCCCCGGGACTTCTTCGACGAGCCCGCCACGTCCCGCCGCGCGGGGTGAGCTCAGACGGCCGCGGGCCGGGGCGCCGGGAGCAGGTTGAGCACGAAGCGGACGCCGCCCTCGGGCGGGTTCTCCGCGGACAGGGTGCCGCCCACGCTCTCCACCTGGTCGCGGCACACCGACAGCGTCAGCCCTGCGGCCTTGGCGCGGGGGAACGCGAAGAAGGGCTCGAAGAGGCGCGGCAGCACGGCCTCGGGGATGCAAGGGCCGTTGTCCTCCACCTCCAGCCGCACGCCGCCCTGGGACGCGTGCGCGCGCAGGACGATGCGGCCCGGACGGCGGGGCTGGGCGGCATCCACCGCCTGCGCCGCGTTGACGAGCAGCTTCACCAGCACCTCCACCAGCCGCCCCAGGCCCATGCGCACGCGCGGCAGGTCCGGCGACACGTCCTCCACCACCTCGCTCAGGCCGCGCAGCTCCGCGGACGCCAGCCAGCGCGCCTTCGCCAGCGCCTCCGCCACCGCGCAGGCGTCATCGTCCTGCGCGTTGGCGCGCGAGAAGTGGCGGAGCTCCATGACGATGTGCTGGATGCGCAGCACGCCCTGCTGCGTCTCGTCCACCACGCGCCGCAGGTCCTCCAGGTCCGGCGCGGGCTCGCGCAGCTCCTCGTCGAGGTAGCCCAGGTTGGACTTCACGTAGGACAGCGGGTTGTTCACCTGGTGCGCCACGCCCGCCGCGAGCTGCCCCACCAGGGCCAGCCGCTCCATCTCCGCGCGGTGCAGGTCCGCCTGCCCCCGCAGCCGCTCGCTCTCCGCCAGCCGCTCCAGCGCCACCAGCCGCTCCTGGTCCGCCGCGCGCTCCGCGTCCCGCAGCCGGCGGAACGTCTGTGAGCCGAGCACGGACACCCACGCGACGAACCCGAAGGACAGGCCCTGCGACACCGCCACCCGCCACGCCGCGCCCGACTCCCAGCAAATCCACAGCAGACACAGCAGCGTCAGGACACACGCCACCTGCGTGGGCCGCCGGTGGCCCGGCGTGAAGACGCAGATGATGAGCGGCACCGCGTACAACGAGGGGAAGAAGGGGCTGACGATTCCGCCGGTGAAGTGGATGTCCAGCGTGAGCCCGGCGAGGCTGACCACGGCGGCAGCCATGCCGATGCTCCGCGGCGACCACCAGCCGGCCCCCACCGCCATGCCGAGGAAGAGGAAGGCGGCGCACCAGCCCAGGTGGACCGCATACATCTCCGGGACGACGCGGCCGAGCGTCAGCGGCTGCATGACGAGCGACAGCGCGAGCACCATCGCGACGAGCACGAAGTTGCGGCGCCGCAGTTGGAGTTGTGACTCCAGCTCGGGAGGCGAGGCAGCGGAGTGGGTGGCCGGGCGCACGGGGAGCTTCCTGCGACGAGAAGAGAAGCGCGCGAGAGACAGCGGGACGGTACAGCGGTCTGGCGGTGATTTCAGCCCACGTCGCGTGCGGCAGCGCCCGCACGCGCCACCCACGGCCGGTCAGCGGCGGGGGCGGCTGGCGCCACGCTGAAGTCGGCGGGCCTTGCCCAGCCGCGCGGTGCCTGCTCGCGGACGCCGTGGCTCCGGCGCTCGCTTGCCCGCGGGGAGAATCGGGTCGGGGCAGACGCCGCGCAGCTTGCAGGCCTTGCACTCCGCGCCGCTCCACACCGCCTCGTAGAGCGCCGTCACCCGGTCGATGACATCGAAGTCCTCGGTGACGAAGCCCAGCTCGAAGTTGCGCGAGGCGTCCCCCTTCGCGCCCAGCCCCGCGCCCGTGAGGTTCGCGCTGCCCAGGTAGGCCCAGGCCCCGTCCACCACCACCGCCTTGAAGTGCACGCGCGGGCAGACCTTGAGCGACAGGCCACCCTCCACCAGCCGCGCCCGGGCGTCGAAGGCGGCGCGGAAGGGACGGCTCGGCAGCTCGGCGTGCAGCAGCCGCAGCGACACCCCGCGCGCCGCCAGCGTGTCCAACACGTCCACCAGCGGCACGAAGCGGCCACCGTGCTCCACGAACATCGCCTTCACGTTGGCGGTGGCCATCCACACCGACTCACGGGCGTGGAGCAGCTTCTCCAGCACCACCTCCCGGTACAGCGCGCTGCCCGACAGGAGCTCCGCTTCGATGGGACGCATGCACACACTCCACCACACACATCCCCACCCAGCCACCTATTCAACAAGTGACCTGGAGTCACTTGACGAATGACCTTGGGTCATCTACCTCTACGTCATGGTCAGCAACCCGGCGGAGAAAACCAGGCGCGCCCTGCCCCAGCGGGCGCGGAAGGACGAGGACAAGGAGGCGCGGCGTCGGCTCATCCTGGATGAGGCGTTGGCGCTGTATCAGTCGACCTCCTACGCCGACGTGAAGATGGCGGACGTGGCGGGCCGGGCGCTCCTGGCCAAGGGGACGGTGTTCCTCTACTTCCCCACGAAGGAAGCCTTGTTCCTCGCGCTGCTGGAGGACCTGCTCTTCGCGTGGTTCGGCCGCCTGGAGTCGCTGCTGGAGCAAGGGGACTCCCCGTGGACAGGCCCCCGGCTGGCGCGCACCGTGGCCGAGTCGCTCGAGGGTGAAGAGGCCCTGACGCGGCTGCTGGCGCTGCTGCAGACGGTGCTGGAGCAGAACGTGACGGCCGAGCAGCTCCGTCCGTTCAAGGAGCGGCTGATGGCGGCGCTGCTCCGCGGCGGCGCGCTGGTGGAGCAGCGGCTGCCCTTCCTGAAGGAGGGTGACGGTCCGCGCTTCCTCCTCCACCTGCACGCGCTGGTGATGGGCCTGCGGCAGATGGCGGACCTGGCCCCGGTGGCGCGCGAGGTGTTGGAGCAGGTGCCCCACCTGGCCCTGCTGCGCGTGGACTTCACCGCCGAGCTGACCACCGCCCTCACCACCCTTCTTCGCGGGATGGAATCCCGCTGACCCCCTGCCCTGCCGCACCCCAGGAGAACCCGATGCTCGAAGCCACCGCCGCCGTCGAGACGCAGCCCTCCTCCGACCCCGCGCACATCCGCGCCGTCTTCGAAGCCCAGCGCGCGCACCGCTGGACGATGTCCCGCACCACCGCCGCCGAGCGCATCACCCGGCTCAAGCGCCTGCGTGAGGCCATCATCGCCCGCCGGAGCGAGCTGGCGGACGCCATCCACGCGGACTTCCGCAAGCCCGCGGTGGAGGTGGAGCTGACGGAGCTGCACCCCACGCTGGAGGAGCTGAACCACACGGTGAAGCACCTCAAGGGGTGGATGAAGCCCACGCGCGTGGGCACGCCGATGCTGCTGGCGGGCTCGTCCAGCTACGTGCGCTACGAGGCGCGCGGCACCGTGCTGCTGCTGGCCCCGTGGAACTACCCGTTCAACCTGGTGGTGTCGCCGCTCATCGCCGCCATCGCGGCGGGCAACACCGTCATGTGCAAGCCCAGCGAGAAGACGCCGAACACCTCGCGCTTCCTGGCGCGGCTGGTGAAGGACGTGTTCCCGGAGAACGAGGTGGCGCTGTTCGAGGGGGGCGCGGAGACGGCGGAGGCGCTGCTGGACCTGCCCTTCGACCACATCTTCTTCACCGGCAACACGCGCATCGGCCGCATCGTGATGGAGGCCGCGGCCAAGCACCTGGCCAGCGTGACGCTGGAGCTGGGCGGCAAGTCGCCCGTCATCATCGACGAGACGGCGGACATCGACGCCGCGGCGGAGCGCCTGTGCTGGGGCAAGTTCATCAACGGCGGCCAGACGTGCGTGGCGCCGGACCACGTGTTCGTGCACGCGTCGAAGGAGCGAGCGTTCCTGGACGCGATGAAGGCGGCCATCACCCGCTTCTACGGCGGCACGGAGCAGGAGCGGCAGGCGAGCCCTGACTTCACGCGGCTGGTGGACCCGGCGGCGTGGCGGCGGGTGAAGGACCTGCTCGACCGCTCGGTGGCCGCGGGCGCGAAGGTGGAGGTGGGCGGGGAGGCGGACGGGCCCTCGCGCTACATCGCGCCCACCGTGCTCTCGGGCGTGACGAAGGACAACCCGGTGATGGAGTCGGAAATCTTCGGGCCGCTGATGCCGGTGCTGACCTACCAGTCGCGCGAGGAGGTCTACGCGCACATCCGCTCGGGTGGGAAGCCCCTGGCCCTCTACGTGTTCAGCCAGGACAAGCGGACCGTGGACGACATCCTCCAGAACACCACGTCCGGCGGGACGCTGGTGAACAACGTCCTGGTGCACCTGGCCAACCCCAACCTGCCCTTCGGCGGCGTGGGCACGAGCGGCCTGGGGAATTACCACGGCCATTTCGGCTTCAAGACCTTCAGTCACGAGCGGGCGGTGATGGTCCAGTGGATGAAGTCGCTGGCTTCGGTGTTCTTCCCGCCGTACCGCGGGAAGATGCAGGAAATGGCCTCCCGCGCGACCCGGATGATGGAGTAGGCAACGAAAGCCGGGGCAGGCGGTGTTCTCATGGGGAGGACACCGCCGGAAGGAGCCAGGCGATGCGCGTGGTGCGGCTGGAAGAAGAGCGGATGCCGGCGGGCTTGCAGGAGGCGTTCGACCGCCTCCGAGCGAACCGCTGGGAGGTGGCGCGCCGCGGCGTGAAGGAGCGCCTGGCGCGGCTGGACGCGCTCAAGGAGCTGCTGGTCGCCCGCCGTGAGGCCCTGGCCGACGCGCTCTACGCCGACTTCCGCAAGCCGCGCGCCGAGGTGGAGGCCACCGAGGTCCTCCCCGTGCTGATGGAGCTGGCCTACATCCAGAAGCACCTCAAGGCGTGGATGAAGCCCCGCAAGGCCTCCACGCCGCTGCTCCTCACCGGCACCTCCAGCCACGTGCAATACGAGCCCCGGGGCGTGGTGCTGGTGCTGGCGCCGTGGAACTACCCCTTCCACCTGCTGATGTCGCCGCTGGTGGCCGCCGTCGCCGCGGGCAACACCGTGCTGTGCAAGCCCAGCGAGAAGACGCCGAACACGGCGCGCTTCATCGCGGAGCTGCTGAAGGACGTGTTTCCGCCCGAGGAGGTCGCGCTGGTGGAGGGCGGCCCGGAGGTGGGTGAGGCGCTGCTGCGGCTGCCCTTCGACCACTTCTTCTTCACCGGCGGCGCTCGCGTGGGCCGGCGGGTGATGGAGGCCGCGGCCAGGCACCTGGCCAGCGTGACGCTGGAGCTGGGCGGCAAGTCGCCCGTCATCGTCGACGAGACGGCGGACATCGACGCCGCCGCCGAGCGCGTGGTGTGGGGCAAGTTCCTCAACGGCGGGCAGACGTGCATCGCGCCGGACCACGTCTGGGTCCACGCCTCCCAGGAAGAGGCCCTGCTGGAGGCGATGAAGGCGGCCCTGGAGCGCTTCTACGGACGCACCGAGGAGGCCCGCCGCGCGAGCACGGACCTGTGCCGCATGGTGGACGACGGCGCCTTCACGCGCGTGCGCCGGTTGATGGACCGCACCGTGGAGGCCGGAGCGCGCGTGGTAACGGGAGGCGGGCTGGACGCGGACTCGCGCTACATCGCGCCCACGATTCTGGCGGACGTCACACCGGACGCGCCCATCATGGACGAGGAGATCTTCGGCCCGGTGCTCCCGGTGCTGCGCTTCGAGTCGCTCGATGACGTGGTGACGCGGCTTCGCGAGGACGGCAAGCCGCTGGCCCTCTACGTGTTCAGCCAGCACGAGGCGACGGTGGAGCGGATGCTGCGGGAGACGCGCTCCGGCGGCGCGTGCGTCAACACGGTGGTGCTGCACAACGTGAACCCCAACCTGCCCTTCGGCGGCGTGGGCCACAGCGGCGTGGGCGCCTACCACGGCGAGACGGGCTTCCGGACCTTCAGCCATGAGCGCGCGGTGCTGCGCCAGGGCCGCACGTCGCTGGTCCACCTGTTCTTCCCGCCGTACACGGGCAAGGCGCAGAAGCTGGCGCGGCTGGCGAGCCGACTGTTCGAGTAACGCCTCCGTTCGGGGGTGCCCTGGCGCCCACCCTCGTTTCTCAGGATAACGAGGGTTATGGGAACGAACGGACGATGGCTCATGGCGCTGTGGCTGGGATTGGGACTCGGGTTGGGGGCCTGTGACTCCGACGACCCGCCGGGCGAGGACGCCGGTGTGCCGGACGCGGGCCACACGCCGGATGGTGGCGCTCCGGACGGCGGCGGCCTGGAGCCGGACGCCGGAACGGAGCCCGCTTCCGAGCAAGGCGACGGTGTCTCCCGCGAGACGACGACGGTCGAAGGCATCCCGGTGGACCGCTACACGTGGACGGACTCGCAGGGGCGTCCTCGCACCGTCTCGCTCAAGCGCCAGTCTTCCGCGAGCAACGGCGGCTACGCCGTCCACATGACGTACGACGTGCGCGAAGGCGCGGCGTGGCGCACGGTGTCGGTGACGGGCACGGCCGGCGGCGAGACGGGCTTCGGCTACTTCGTCGCGCACGAGCTGTACCGCACCTTCGACAACGGCACGGCGGGCACCCTCGCGGGACTGCATGGCGAGGACGACTCGCCGCTGGGGCTCGGCTTCCCGGTGGAGGCCACGCGCTCGGAGCTGACGGCGGCGTCCACCTCCGCCAGCCACACCTTCACGCTGCGCTATCCGAAGTGGGGCACGCGCGCGGCCATGGCGGACGTGACGGCGCCGACGGCGGCCTCGGCCTCCGCGCACCAGAAGTTCATGGTGCCCGTCAGCATCCGCTGGGTGTTCGAGAAGGGCACGGACTTCCCCCGCGTCGACACCCGCATGGACCTGGGCGAGGCCACCGCGGGCCAGCTGTCCTTCGACATGCGCGGCCCCTACGGCGTCGTCGAGTTCGCGGATGCCCACGCCGGCGCGACGCTCAACAACGTGCAGTGGGGTGACTCGCGCCACCACTTCACCACGGGCGTTGCCGCCGCGGGCGCGCTGACGACGCAGGCGAACTGGACGTGGAACGAGCCCATTGGAAACACGCGCAAGTACCACGCGCTGCTCGCGCGGCATCCCGACACGGGCGTGCTGTACGAGCTGGGGCTCGTGGAGCTCAAGCTCGGCCAGGACACGGGGCTGGTGTATGGTGGCTACAGCCTGAACAACGGGACGACGCGGGCCGCCTCCGGCAACGCCCTGCTCGGCCCGGGCTTCGGCGCCGGGGAGTGGCCCTTCCAGTCCGCGCAGTACAGCGGCGTCTCGGCCGCGGCGCCGGTGACGGGCAAGAAGTTCGCCTGGGGCAGCAGCCCGTTCTACGGCTCCGCGATTGCGTCGGTGTACTTCAACAACGGCGTGTCGCTGCCCATCACCGCGTTCCCCGCGAGCCGCGCGCTCGTGTACCGAACCTGCCTGGTGCTCGGGGTGTCGACGTACACGGACGCGAGCCCGAAGTCGCTCGCGCGGGTGACGGCGGAGAGCGGCGCGCCGAGCTGCGCGACGGCCTCCCCGCTCTGATTCACCGCGGGCGGATATGCCGGGGAGGGGCTGGCCGTCCCCCTCCCTCCGCGCGCAGAATCACGGGCGGGCCGACGCAATCACGCTGGCGCCCGTGCGTAGCGCTCTTGCTCGCCGCTTCCCGGTAGACCCTGTACGGCCGCCATGACCGACCCGTCTCACGCCCTCACAGCCGCGACCCGCGACGGGGGCTTCCTGTCGCGACTGCCCACGGTGCTGCAGCCGCACCGGAGCCTGCTCACCTACTACCTCGTCAGCGCGCTGCTGGCCGGGCCGGGCTTCCCCATCCTGGGGCTCATCCGCTACTTCAAGTACCAGACGCTCCGCTACACGCTGGACGCCGAGGGCATCACCGTCCGCTGGGGCATCTTCTTCCGGCGCGAGGTGTCCCTGACGTACGCGCGCATCCAGGACATCCACCTGTCCAGCAACGTGGTGGAGCGCTGGCTCGGGCTCGCGCGAATTCAAATCCAGACGGCCAGCGGCAACGCGCAGGCGGAGATCACCATCGAGGGCGTCCCCGAGTTCGGCGCCATGCGGGACTTCCTCTATTCGAAGATGCGGGGGAGCCGGGAGCGTCCCGTGCCCTCGCACGATGCGGCGCGGGCCGCGGCGGCGGGGTCGGATGAGCTGGCGGCGACGCTCCGCGAGATTGCCTCGGAGGTGCGGGCGCTGCGGCTGAGCCTGGGCGCCGGGGAGAAGCAGGATGTCTGACGTCTCTCATGGCTGGCTGCTGCGCCTGCTGAAGGTGCCCCCCGCGCCCCACATCCCTGAAGGCGCGTCGGTGCGTGTCTTCCGCTCCGCCCCGGCCCATCGCCAGCTCCAGCTACTCCGTTGGGCCCTGCGGCAGGTCGGTGTCGTCGTGGGCCTGCTCTTCACGTGGATCGCGGTGAAGAACCGGTTCGTCCCGCACATCCCCTACCAGTACGCGGACACGGTCTTCTTCGTCGTCGAGCTGTTCGCCTGGGCCGCGTTCGCGGTGCAGGTCCCCATCACCTTCCTGGTGGCGTGGCTCGACTACGAGTACCGCTGGTACATCCTGTCCGACCGGAGCCTGCGCATCCGGGAAGGGCTCGTCTCCCTGCAGGAGAAGACGATGACCTTCGCGAACATCCAGCAGGTCTCCATCCGGCAGAACCCGCTCCAGCGGCTGTTCGGCATCTCCGACGTGAAGGTGGAGACGGCGGGCGGAGGCGGCAGCAGCAGCGCGAAGGACGCGGACGCCTCGCACACCGAGGGCCTGCACGAGGCCCACTTCCGGGGCGTGGACAACCCGACTGAGATTCGCGACGTCATCATGGCGCGGGTCCGCATGCACCGGGACGCCGGGCTGGGTGAGCCGCTGCATCCCGAGCCGGCCCTGCCGCACGCCACGGCGCCCTCGGCCGAGACGCTCGGCGCGGCGAAGGCGCTGCTGGGGGAGATGCGGGCACTCCGGGGCGCCTTGGCGGCGCGGGGCCGCGTGGAGCCCTGAGCACGCGCGGCACGGGCGACGTCAGCCCGTGCCGTCACCGCGGCGCCTCAGCTGCGCAGACCGGGCGCTTCCTGGCCGGTGCGCGCGACGTACTCGGTGTAGCCGCCGCCGTACTGGTGGATGCCGTCGGGCGTCAGCTCCAGCACGCGGTTGGACAGCGCGGCCAGGAAGTGACGGTCGTGCGAGACGAAGAGCATGGTCCCCTCGTAGCGGGACAGCGCCGTGATGAGCATCTCCTTCGTCGCCATGTCCAGGTGGTTGGTGGGCTCGTCCAGCACCAGGAAGTTCGGCGGGTCGAAGAGCATCTTCGCCATCACCAGGCGGGCCTTCTCGCCACCGGACAGCACGCGGCACTTCTTCTCCACCTCGTCGCCGGAGAAGCCGAAGCACCCGGCCAGCGCGCGCAGCGAGCCCTGACCCGCGCGGGGGAACGCGTCCTCCAGCGCCTGGAACACCGTCCGCTCACCGTCCAGGAGGTCCATGGCGTGCTGCGCGAAGTAACCCATCTTCACGCTGCCACCCAGGGCCACGTTGCCCGTGTCCGGCTGCGTGGAGCCCGTCACCAGCTTGAGCAGCGTGGACTTGCCGGCGCCGTTGACGCCCATGACGGCCCAGCGCTCCGTGCGGCGCACCAGGAAGTCCAGCCCCTGGTAGATGGTCCGCGAGCCGTAGGCCTTGTGCACGCCCTTCAGGCTCACCACGTCGTCGCCCGAGCGCGGCGCGGGCTGGAACTCGAAGAGCACCGTCTGGCGGCGCTTGGGCGGCTCCACGCGTTCAATCTTCTCCAGCTTCTTCACCCGGCTCTGCACCTGCGCGGCGTGCGAGGCGCGCGCCTTGAAGCGCTCGATGAACTTCAGCTCCTTGGCGAGCATGGCCTGCTGGCGCTCGAACTGCGCCTGCTGCTGCTTCTCGTTCATCGCGCGCTGCTGCTCGTAGAACTCGTAGTTGCCCGAGTACGTGGACAGCGAGCCGCCGTCGATTTCGACGACCTTGTTCACGATGCGGTTCATGAACTCGCGGTCGTGGGACGTCATCAGGAGCGCGCCGTCGTAGTTCTTGAGGAACTCCTCCAGCCAGATGAGGCTCTCGATGTCCAGGTGGTTGCTCGGCTCGTCGAGCAGCATCGCGTCCGGGCGCATCAGGAGGATGCGGGCCAGGGCCACGCGCATCTTCCAACCGCCCGACAGCTTGCCCACGTCGCCGTCCATCATCTCCTGGGTGAAGCCCAGGCCCGCGAGAATCTCCCGCGCGCGGCCCTCCAGCGCGTAGCCGCCCAGCTCCTCGAAGCGCCCCTGCACCAGGCCGTAGCGCTCCACGAGCTTGTCCATGTCGTCCGCCTGGTCCGGGTCGGCCATGGCGGCCTCCAGGTCCTTCAGCTCGGCGGCGACCGCGCTCACGGGGCCCGCGCCGTCCATGACCTCGGCGGCGGCGCTGCGGCCCTCCATCTCACCCACGTCCTGGCTGAAGTAGCCAATGGTGACGCCCCGGTCGACCGCGACCTGGCCCTCGTCGGGGTGCTCCTGGTGGGTGATCATCCGGAACAGCGTCGTCTTGCCGGCGCCGTTGGGACCGACGAGCCCGACCTTCTCCCCCTTGTGGAGCGCCGCGGAGGCCTCGATGAAGAGAATCTGCTGGCCGTTCTGCTTGCTGATGTTGTCGAGACGAATCATGTGCGTGCGGGGGGACCCGGAAGCGGGTGCGGCGCCCTTATGCCACGTAGCGCGCCCCGGGAAGAATGTTCCGAACCCCTGGAAAGCGACTTCTCTTGCACGAAAGCGGGCAGGCGGCGGGGCCCCCGGCCCCAGGCAGGAAGTGGGACCTGCCCCCACTCGGGCCGTGGCATAGACTCCGCCCGTGCTGACCGTCGACGCCCACCCGTCCCTGGACACCCTGGCCTTCACCACCGTCTTCCCGGGCCCCCTGGGCACGCTGCCCTCCCCCGAGTGGCTGGTGGCCCTGCTGAAGCCCGGCGCGACGGCGCCCCTGTCCAGCGACGACACGGTGCGCGGCGCCATCCGCGACATGCTCCGCCACGGCGGCTACAAGCCCACCGGGCGCGGCAAGCCCGCCTCGGAGTACCTGGTGCGCGCGTCCGGGGACGGCTCGCTGGGCGCCATCAACCTCGCCGTGGATGTGTGCAACGCGGTGTCGCTGCACAGCGGCCTGCCCATCAGCGTGGTGGACCTGGACCGCGCCGCCGCGCCCTTCCGCGTCGGCGTGGCCCCGGAGGGCGCGCAGTACGTCTTCAACGCGTCCGGGCAGAGCATCGACCTGGCGGGCCTGCTGTGCCTCTTCGACGCGGAGGGGCCGTGCGCCAACGCCGTGAAGGACGCGCAGCGCACCAAGACGAACGCGGACACCCGCCGCACCCTCACCGTACTCTGGGGCGCCAAGGCCCTGGGGGACCGCGCCGCGCGCGCCTTCGACTGGTACCGCGAGCTGCTGGAGCGAGCAGGCGCCACCGTGGAGCGGCTGCCCTGACACACCGAGCCCCTTGAAACGCGGCGCCCGACCATGCAGACGGAGGGGCATGGTCGGACCGGGATTCAGCAGAGGGCTGCTGCTGCTCGCATGGCTCCATGCGGCGAGCGCGGCGGCGCAAATCGTCAACGTCCAGGCGCTGTTCGACGAGAACACGGGCCCCGGCCGCTCAGCGGCGGTGGACCTGGGCATGGACTGGCGCACGGGCAGCATCCAGCTCTTCAGCCTGCGCGGCGCCCTGCTGGGCCAATGGCGGACGGAGAAGCACACCTGGCTGGGCGTCGTCCGCGGCGAGTACGCCTTCACCGCCGAGGAGCTCATCGTCTCCAAGGTGATGGAGCACGTGCGCTACCGCTACAGCTTCACGGAGCGGCTCTCCGGCGAGGCCTTCCTCCAACACGAGTTCGACGAGTTCCGCCGCATCCAGTTCCGGGCCCTGCTGGGCGCCGGCCCCAGGCTGAAGGTGCTGACCGACAAGAAGGCGACGCTGGTGGTGGGGCTCGCGCTGATGCTGGAGCACGAACGCATCCGCCGCGACAGCGAGCCCGACGCGGGCCAGTTCCGCACCGACCCGCGGCTCTCCAGCTACGTGCTGGGGCGGCTGGAGTTCATGGAGAACGTCGCCCTGGTGGAGACCTTCTACGTGCAGCCCCGCGTGACGAACCCCACCGACGTCCGCCTGCTCAACGACACGATTCTGGAGGTGAAGCCCAACGCGCGCCTGTCCGTGGGCATCGGCCTCAACCTCACCTTCGACAACGACCCGCCCCTGACCGTCCCCAAGCTCGACACCCAGCTGCGCACCACCGTGGGCATCCGCCTCTGAGCGGGCGGCCAGGCGCGCTCCGCCTCCGGGGACTGTCACCTCGCTGACGTCAGCCAGCCCTCGCCCGCCTCCCTGCCCCCGCCGGGGAGTGGATGTCGGTGTTGGCAACTGTCTTGCTTCTGTGTCTCGCAGGGCAGCAGTTGGGTGGCGAGGTGGGTGATGACGGAGCAGCGCATGGAGCGGACGGACGTGGTGGCCAAGGCAGTGACCCTCTTCCCGAAGGACACGGTGGTGAGGGCCCTGTCACTGATGCAGCGGTATGGCCTGGGCCGGCTTCCGGTGGTGGACGAGACGCACGGTGAGCTCATCGGCGACGTGACGGCGGATGACCTCGCGCGCGTGTGGGAGCACGCCCCGCTGGCCTGTATGTCGGAAATTCTTTCACTGAAATCCCTGCAGGGCGAGGGCCTGGAGGAGAGCCTCCAGTGGGGACCGCGCATCACGCTGGTCTCCCCCCTGGTCGAGGTGTACCAGACCAGCAAACGCTGGATGCAGTAGCCGGACGCTCAGGCCTTCGCGCGAACGAAATCGACGAAGGCCTTGAGCACGGGGGGCAGGTGCCTGCGGCTCGGGTAGTAGAGGAAGAACCCTGGGTAGGCCGGGCACCAGCCCTCCAACACACGCACGAGCCGCTTCTGACGGACCAGGTCCTCCACCTGGGACTCGAAGACATAGGCCAGCCCCATTCCGGCGAGCGCCGCTTCGAGAATCTCCACCTGGTCGCTCAGGGCCAGCCGACCGCGCGTCTCCACTTCCAGTTCCTTGCCGTTGCGCTCCAGCTCCCACGCGTAGCAACCGCCGTGGGTGAAGCGGAGCTGGATGCAGTCATGCGCGGCCAGGTCCCTGGGCGTCTTCGGCGGCGGGTGCTTCGCGAAGTACGCGGGCGTCGCGACGATGGCGGAGCGCAGCGGCGGCCCCAACGGGATGGCCACCATGTCCGCGGCCACGCGCTCGCGAAAGCGAACCCCGGCGTCGAAGCCCTCCTTCACGATGTCCACGAACGAGGCGCCGTCCACGACGTCCACTTCGATCCCTGGATGATTTTCAAGGAAGGGCCCGAGCACCGGTAATAACGCCAGCCGCGTCGCGCCCCGGGCGGCGGTGATGCGCAGCCTGCCCACGGGGGCTTCCCGGAACGTGTTCAGGTCATCGAGCGCGTCGTCGATGTCCCGGAACGCCGGCCGCAGCCGCTGGGCGAGCCGCTCGCCCGCCGCCACGAACGTCTTCGGGTTGCACACCGTCACGCGCGCGGTGCTGCACCGACACCGTCACATGCTGCATTCAGCGCAACCCCGGCGCTCCCGAAGCATGTGGCCTCTCGACGCGAGAAGCGGCCTCCCACATGGCAGGCGTCAAGATGGCTGTGGAGGCGGTAGAAGTCGCGCCAGCCGTGGAAGAGGACGCGCACAACGCGAAACTCCCCGATTGGAAACGCCGCTGCATTTCGACCTACGCCGAGTGCAAGGACGATGACTGGACCGGGTCCTGCTATGCCTGCTTTCGCTACTGCGAAGGTCAGCAGGAATGGCCCCTCAACAAGTGCCGTCCGCGCAAGAGCACGAGGTGACAACGCATGGCTGAAGAACTCGAATGGGAGCCAATCCGCGCACTGGCACGGCAAGTACGGAACGGTGAGCCACTCGCGCTGACCGACGACGTAAAAACCCTGCTGACACGCACGGCTCCCGAAGTGGGCATCAGCGATGCTGACGCAGCGAATTCCCTGGACTCTCGCTCCGGTGCTGAAGCGCTGCTGATGGAGTGCGCTCGACGCATCAAAGAAGGCTCCGACCGCATCGTCGACGCACTTTCTCGGGCCAAGCGCCATCGACAGGCGGGGGACTACGACAGCGCCCGCCAGGAGATGCAGAACATCCTCGCCATCGAAGTGGTGCCGCTCTACCGTGAGATCGCCGAAGACCAGCTCAGCGACATTGCCGACAAGCCGTAGCGACAATGGAGCGCGCAGCAATACCGCGTGGGCCTCGTTGCCATGCCGGTGGGATTTCGCTCCCACCGAGACCGGTACACGGCTGTCCGAGCTGAATCAATCGAACACAGGCGTCAGCGCCTTCATCCAGATGACGACGGCGGCGGCCCCCGCGTCCTGCACACCGACGGCCCGCGCGCCCAGGTAGCTGGCTCGGCCCAGGCGCGGCTGCATCTGGGCCGTTGCCTCCGCGCCCGCCTCCGCCGCCTGGACCGCGCTGGCCCAGGCCTCGCGTGGGGCCTTCCCCGCGCGCACCGACTTCGCGAAGGCATCCGCGGCGGGCCGCAGCGCGTCCAACATGGTGCGATCTCCCGGACGCGCGCCTCCCAGCTCGGAGATGGCGGTAACGGCCAGGTCGAAGGCCTCCGCCCACGCGGAGGCATCCACGGCCCCATCCGCCAACCTGCGCGCGGCACGCAGCAGCGCCGTCGCGTAGAAGGGCCCCGAGCTGCCACCGATGTTGCGCCGCAAGGCGTCCCCCAGCGCCGTCAACGCACGCGAAGGGCTCGTCCATGCGGCGTCCGGCAGGGCGCGAATCGCCTCGGCGCCGCGCACCAGGCTGAGCCCCAGGTCACCATCCCCCGCCGCGCTGTCGAGCGCCGTCAGCCGGGGCTCCGACATCTCGAACGCCTCGGCCACCCGCAGCGCCGCGCTCCGGAAACGGTCCATCCCCGGCAGCGGAGCCTCCACCGAGAATGACACAGTCGACGCGGGCCGCTGCCGCACCCGGGGCGCGGGGGGCAACTTCCCCGCCCCGGGCCACGCCGGGGCCTCCGCCGCCGCGTCCAGCCGCGCCAGCCGCGCGTCATCCACCTTCAGCAGCGACAACGAACACCCGGGCATCTCCAACGCGGAGAGGAACGTGCCACACCATGCGCGCTCCACGCGGATGCCGCCCTGGCGGAGCACGGTCAGCGCGTGCCGCGCGACGATGGCCAGCTCCATGGGCGGCGTGCCGCCCAGCCCGTTCACGAGCAGCACCACCCGGTCCCCGGAGCTGATGCGCCGGTCCTCGACGATGGTGGTGAGCAGCGTGTCCACCAGGCTGTCCGCGGTCCGCGACGGAACGCGCCGCACGCCCTGCTCGCCGTGGATGCCCAGGCCCAGCTCGATCTCGTCCTCGCCCAGCGTGAAGCCGGGCTTGCCCGCCGCCGGCACGGTGCAGGGTCCCAGGGCCACGCCCATGGTGCCCAGGGCCTCCGCCGCCTCGCGGGCCTCACGCGCCACCTCCTGGAGTGACGCCCCCGCCGCAGCCGCCGCGCCCGCGACCTTGTGGACCAACACCGTGCCCGCGATGCCCCGGCGCCGCGCGGGCTCCACGGTGTCGTGCAGGGACACGTCGTCCGCCACGACCACCGTCTCCACGGGGATGCCCTCGGCCCGCGCCAGCTCGGCCGCGAGCCCGAAGTTCAGCCGGTCCCCCGTGTAGTTCTTCACCACGAGCAACGCCCCCGCGGGCCCCGCGACGGCGCGGATGGCGGCCAGCACGGCGTCGGTGCTGGGGGAAGTGAAGACGTCGCCAGCCACCGCCGCGTCCAGCATGCCCGCGCCCACGTAGCCCGCGTGCGCTGGCTCATGGCCACTGCCGCCGCCGGAGAGGACCGCCACCTTGCGCGAGGCGGCGTCCACCGGCGTGTCGGCGCGAAGCACCACCGACTCGCCCTCCAGCAGCGCCTGTCCGGGCGCCAGCGCGACGAGTCCCTCGAGCATCTCCCGCACCACCGCGCGCGGGGCGTTGACCAGCTTCTTCATGGGGCCCCTCGTTCAGACGCCGTCGAAGAAGTCGACCGCGCCGGTCTCCAGCGAGTACTCCGCGCCCACGATGAGCATGCCCTCGTTCTGGCACAGCTGCTCCAGCAGGCGGCTGCCATGCCGGAGGTGGTCGCAGGAGTTGCGGATGTTGGCGCGCACGGCCTCCTTCATCAGGAACTCGGGGTCCGCCTTGGGCCCGGCGGCGCTCACCACCGTCGCCACGGGCTCGCGGCACCGCTCCACGATGTCGCGGATGTTGTCGGAGGGCGCGCCCTTGCCGTCACGCACGTAGTCCAGCGTGGCCTGCACCGCGCCGCAGTGCGAGTGCCCCATCACCACCGCCAGGCGCGTGCCGAACTTCGCCGCCGCGAACTCCACGCTGCCCACCAGCGACGGCGCGACGACATTGCCCGCCACGCGGATGACGAACAAGTCCCCGAGCCCCTGGTCGAAGATGTACTCCGAGGGCGCTCGCGAATCCGAGCACGAGAGGATGATGGCGAAGGGGCTCTGCCCCGCCACGAGCGCCTGCCGGGCGGACCGGCCGAGCGGATTCTCCACGCTGCGCACGTTCAGGACGAAGCGCTGGTTGCCCTCCCGGAGCTGCGCGAGGGCCTCCTGGGCGGTCTTCGGGGGCGTCGGAGCTGTCGTCATGTCGCGGTCCTCGAGCGGATGGAGTGAGGGGGAAAAGGTGGCAATCCGACGGAGCGCTATACACCAGCCAGGCAGGCGGGCGGTGCCCTGACGGCCCGCGCTGGGAGGAAGTCGCGGGTATCAGACACCGAGCGCGTCACGGATGCGCTTCACGATGTCCACGGGCGGCGGCGTGACGTCGACGCTCAGCGCGCGGTCCGGAATCTCCATGGTCGCCAGCTGACTCTTCAGCAGGGACGCCGGCATGAAGTGCCCCTGGCGCTGTGAAATCCGCCGGGCGAGCACCTCGTGCGGCGCGTGCAGGAACACCCACTTCACGTGCGCCGGGTCCAGTTCCTCCAGCAGCGTGCGGTAGGACTGCTTGAGGCCGGAGAAGGCAATCACCACGTCCTCCCCTTGCGCCAGCGACCGGGCCACCTCGTCGCGCAGCTTGCGCAGCCAGGGCGCGCGGTCCTCGTCCGTGAGCGGCGCGCCCGCGGCCATCTTCATCACGTTGGAGCGAGGGTGCAGGTCGTCCGCGTCCACGAAGCGCCAGCCCAGGTCGGCCGCCAGGGAGCGGCCCACCGTCGTCTTCCCCGCTCCGGACACCCCCATGACGATGACGACCATTGCGGTGCTGCCTCCTGGTTCAGGGGTCTCCTCCTCATCGTGGGGCGCCTTCAGCCCTCGCGCCACCCCTCCGTCGGCGGAATGCCCACAGCATCACGTCCTGGGAACGTCGGACCTCGGGGGTATGCTGCACCTCATTCGCCGCGAGGATGCGGCACGGAGGGGCGGTCATGGCGGACATCGCGGATGGGGAACAACTCTCGGTCCAGGGCTCGGGCTCCAAGCCCTACATCCTCAAGAACACGGGCGGCGTGTACTCGTGCTCGTGCCCCGCCTGGCGCAACCAGTCCGTGGGCATCGAGCGGCGCACCTGCAAGCACCTGCGCCGCGTGCGCGGGGACGCGGCGGAGGACGCGCGCTGCGGCGGTGACGCGGCCGGCGGCGCCACGCCCGCCCCCCGCGCGGCGAAGAGCGCCTCGGCCAGCGATGACACAAAGGCCCCGCCCCTCCTGCTGGCCCAATCGTGGGAGAACGACGTGGACCTCACGGACTGGTGGATGAGCGAGAAGCTCGACGGCGTGCGCGCGTACTGGGACGGCAAGCAGTTCTGGTCCCGGCTGGGCAACCCGTTCCTCGCGCCGGAGTGGTTCACCGCGGGGCTGCCGGACTTCCCGCTCGACGGGGAGCTGTTCGGCGGGCGCAAGCGCTTCCAGCGCACGGTGAGCATCGTCCGCCGCCAGGACCGGAGCGATGACTGGAAGGAGCTGTCCTTCGTCGCGTTCGACGCGCCCGGCGTCGAGGGCACCTTCGAGGCCCGGCTGGAGCGCTGCCGCCAGTGGATGGAGGGCACCCGTCCCGCGTACGCGCGGTGGCACGAGCACGCGCGCTGCGGCGGCACGGCGCACCTGCGCGAGGAGCTGGCGCGCGTGGAGGCGCTGGGCGGCGAGGGGCTCATGCTGCGCCAGCCGGGCTCGCGTTACGAGGCGGGCCGCTCGCACACCCTGCTCAAGGTGAAGAGCTTCAAGGACGACGAGGCGCGGGTGGTGGGCCACGTGGCCGGGGCGGGCCGCCACAAGGGGCGGCTGGGCGCGCTGGAGGTGGAGCTGCGCAATGGCAAGCGCTTCAGCGTGGGCACCGGCCTGTCGGACGCGGAGCGCGCGGCGCCGCCCCCCGTGGGTGCCATCATCACCTTCCGCTACCAGGAGCTGTCGAACGACGGCATCCCGCGCTTCCCGTCGTACGTGGGTGTGCGCGTCGACGCCGCGCCTTTCGCCGCGAGCTGAGGCCAGCCGTCCCACGGCAGGAGTCGCGGGTCCGCTGGTCGACGGAGCGGCGGCGCATTGCCACCTGACAGACGGTGCAGGGCGGGGGTGATGCGCGCGGAGGGCGCGCCCTGGTGTCTGCTTCCAGGAACCATGCACTGCGAGCTCTGTCGGACCGAGCATCCCTGCGATGTGGCGTGTGGCGGTGAGCCCTGGACCCAGGTGTACCTGTCCACCGGCGACCTGGAGGCGCCGCCCGTGGACCTCACGGGCCAGACGCTGGGGCATTACCGGCTGGTCCGCCGGCTGGGCACGGGCGGGATGGGCACCGTCTACCTGGGCGAGCAGACGCGCATTGGCGCGCGGGTGGCGGTGAAGGTGCTGCACCCCCATCTGGGTCGGGACGAGAGCCTGCGCGCGCGCTTCTACGCGGAGGCCCGTACGGTCAACGTGGTGGGCCACCCGAACATCGTCCACATCTTCGACATCAACGAGGCCCCGGGTGGCATCCACTACTTCGTCATGGAGTATCTGGAGGGCGTGCCCATGTCGCACCTGCCCCGGCCCATGGCGCCCGCGCCGCTGGTGACGCTGCTGGCGCAGGCGTGTGACGCGCTGGACGCGGCGCACCGGTGCGGCGTGGTGCACCGGGACTTGAAGCCGGACAACCTCTTCGTGGTGCGGCACGCGGGAGAGCCGCCGTCGCTGCGCGTGCTGGACTTCGGCGTGGCGAAGGCGCGCCGGCCGCATCCGGGGGAGGACGAGACGGCGGCGGGCATCATCCTGGGCACGCCCGCGTACATGGCCCCGGAGCAGTCCGCGGGGCAGCCGGTGGACGGGCGCGCGGACATCTACGCGCTGTCGGTGACGGCCTACTACCTGGCCACGGGACAGCTGCCCTTCGAGCGGGGACAGATGGTGGAGCTGGCGCTGGGCACGGGCCCGGTGGGCGCGCCGCCGCCGCACCTGCTGGTGCCGGGGGTGCCGCCCGCGCTCTCCGAGGTGCTGCTGCGCGCGCTGGCCCGCCGCTGCGAGGACCGTTACGCCACCGCGCTGGAGTTCAAGGAGGCCCTGCTGTTGGCCGTCGCCCAGCCGCTCGCGGCCACGCCGCAGGCCGACACGCCTCCGCCCATGAGCCACACGCCGATTCCCTCCCTCGCATGGCTGGACACGGAGAGCCCCGTGACTGAATCCAATGTGCTCACGCCGCCCCTGACGTGGGTGGCGCGCGTGCGCCGCCGCTCGGGCGCGGGCGACGTGGAGGTGCTGTGCACGGAGCTGAGCCGCGGCGGCCTGTTCATGTGCTGCGCGGACCCCTTCCCGCGCCTGTTCAACCGGCTGGAGTTCACGCTGCTGCTGGCCGGCGAGCTGGTGGAGTGCGCGGGTGAGGTGGTGCGGCACGTGGACGCCGCGCAGGCGCAGACGTGGGGCATGTTGTCCACGGGCGTGGGGGTGCAGTTCATCAACCCGTCCGCCCGGCTGTGCGAGCTCATCCGCCGCGTGCAGCCACACCGGCTGACGACGCCCGCCTCCACGCTCATGCGCGCGGAGGTGGTGCTCTGACGCAGCGACTCAGCGCACGCTGAAGGCCCGCGAGGCGCCCGAGTAGGGCCGCACGTTCCCATCCCAGCCCGACTTCCAGTTGCCCTCGTGGACCAGCCGGTACGTGCCGGGCGCCGCGTCCGCGGGGATGTCCCACGTCACGGTGACGTGGGAGCACGCCAGCGTGGGCACGCAGTTCTCGCGCTGCCACCGGTAGCGCGTGGCCCAGTCCGCGTCCGTCGCCACGTCCGTCCAGCCGCCGCCCGCCTCGCGCCGCTGCACGCGCAGCATCGTGCCCTCCACGTGCAGGTCGTTCTTCGGGTGGCCGCCCCAGAAGGTGACGTTGACGGTGTCGCCGCGCGCGTACGCGGCCTTCGCGTCGGTGACGACGTCGCCGAAGTCCACCCACAGGAGCTTGTCGTCGAACACCACGCCGGGCTGGAGGCTGAGCTGCTCACCGCGCAAATCCCTCGGCGTGGGCCCCGCCGGTACGCCCGCGCCGTCCCTCAGGGAAGTCGCCAGCGTGTCGAACGACTGCTGGAGCGCCGCCAGCGTCCAGGGCCCGAAGTGCGTGGAGGCGCCCTCGTAGTCCTGCCGCGCGTACTCCTCCCGCGTGGACACATAGCCCGAGTACGCATTGGACAGCCCCGCGATGACCACGTCCGTCACGCCCGTGGGCGCCAGCGCCGTCTCCACCGTCTCACGCAGGCGGCGGCCGGCCATGGTGGTCAGCTCGAAGGGCACCGCCACCAGGGCCAGGTTGCCAATGGTGACGAGCTGCAGGGGCAGCACCTCGGGCGTCCACGGAAAGGGCCGCATGCTCCCCGTCTCCAGGGCGATGGGCTTCTCGCCCTGGCACGGCGTGGTCGTGAGCGAGCAACTGAACTGCCCCCAGGCGTTGCCCGTCCCGGAGCAGGTGACGCCCTCCTGCCCCACGCCAGGGCCGTCCTCCGCGCCCGCGAGCATGGACACGCCGATGGCGGCCGGACAGGTGGTGCGCGGCGTGCCGTCCGCGAAGGAAGGCGCCACGTCCACCGCGTCCATCTTCACGTAGGTGTGCCGGTAGTCCACGCCGCCCTCGAGGGGCGTGGCCGCCTCCGCCCACAGCTTCGCGGCGAAGTCGTACTGCTTCCGGGCCGAAATCGACGTGTCCTCGAAGTCGTTGGCGCCGCCGCCGTTCGTCCCGCCCAGGATGTTGGGCGTCACGTCCCCCTCGTTGGCGTTGGCGAAGGCGGCCACGAAGCCGTCCCCCTGGGCCTGCTCGGACAGGTACGACGCGAGCCCCTTGTTGTCCCCGCTGATGAGCGTGTTGTCGTTGCCCATGGACGTGGCGTGCACGGCGAACCAGTCGATGAAGCCGACCTCCGTCCCGTCCTCGCGCGTGAGGCGCAGCAACGTCATGCGCGTGTCCACGTCGCGCGCGTAGCGGGCACGCTCGCTGGCGGGGTTGAGCAGGTAGGCCTCGGGCGAGCGGTTGCGGCTGGCGCCGAGCAGCTCCCCCGAGGACAGACGCAGCGTGCCCCCGGCGAGCCGCTCATGGGCCCGGACGATGGACGCGACGATGCCGGAGACGATGGCCTCGAAGGTCTGCGGCGAGAAGCCCAGCGTGGTGAGGTTGTAGAAGGTGTAGTGCGAATAGCCCCCTGGCCCGGAGTGGGTGTGGGTGGCGCTGAGGAGCACGTTGTCGTCGGTGTAGAGGTCGCCATAGCGCGCGCGCAGCCGCTCCACGACTTGCTGCTTCACGGCCTGGAACACCATGCCCAGGTCGGCGCTGACGAAGACGACGCGCTTGCCGTTGCAGGGCGAGGCGATGACGAACGCCCGCGAGCGCAGCCGCTGGTGGATGCCGGAGGTCTGCTGCTCCACCATGCCGTAGCCCATCATCCCCACCTCGGCGGCGGGGCCGGTGATGTCGGCGCTGGCCGCCCCCAGGAGGAAATTCCGCGCGTCCTCACACGCCCCCGACAGGCCAGAGCCCGCCGCCTCGGGGTGCGGCGAGGTCCGCCAGCGCTGGCCTGCGCCGTGGGCCGCGGTCGCCGTCATGAAGACGAGCAAGAGCGCCAGCGAGCGCTGGATGAAGTGGGTGCGCAAGGCCTGCCTCCAAGGCGCCAGGGGACATACCCCCGGGATGGAAGTGGATAACGCTCCAGGGCAGTCGCGCAGTTCCGGAAGCTCCAGCCGTCGAGCGGGCTACAGTCCGCGAGGGGCCCCGAACGGACAGCGGCCCTCGCATCGCACGTCCCGTGCGCCGTGGCCACGGAACGGGGAGGCAGCGCTCAGATGCCCGGCCGGTTCGCCGGGGCCTTCGGCGGCGAGGCGTTGAGGGCCACGCGGAAGGTGGTGCCCGAGCCCACCGACGACTCCACGGAGATGTGCCCTCCCAGCGCCGTCACGATGGTGTCGCAGATGGACAGCCCCAGGCCCGTGCCCAGGCCGGAGGACTTGGTCGTGAAGAAGGGGTCGAAGATGCGGCGCAGGTGCTCGGGGGGAATGCCCTGGCCCGTGTCGCTCACCACCACCAGCACCCGGCCGCCCACCTCCTCGCGGGTGGTGAGGCGGATTTCATTCGTCTCCGACGCACCCTCCTCGATGGCGTGCGCCGCGTTGATGAGGAGGTTGAGGAACACCTGGAACAGCTTGCCCTCGTTGCCCCGGACGAGCGGCACCTCGCCGTAGTCCTTCACCAGCCGGGCGCGGGCGCGCACCACGCTGGCGGCCATCTGCGACACGGACTCCAGCACCTGGTGGACGTCCACCGGCTCTTCCTTGCCGTCCTCCACGCGCGAGAAGACGCGGAGCTGGCGGACAATCTGCCGCATGCGCTCGGCGCCCTCGCGGGCATCGTCGAGCACCTGCCGCAGCTCCACGATGTCCTCCGGAGACAACATCCGCGGGCGCCCGCTGCCCACGGCGCTGTGCAGGAAGTCCAGGTTGGACAGCACGTAGGCCAGCGGGTTGTTCAGCTCGTGCGCGATGCCGGCGGCGAGCAGGCCCATGGAGGCCATGCGGTCCGTCAACATCAGCTGCGCCTGGGTGCGCTTGCGCTCGGTGAAGTCGCGCGCCACGGTGATGCGCGCGGGCGAGCCGTCCAGCACCACGGCCAGCGTCACCAAATCGGCGATGACCACCTCACCGTCGCTGCGCACCAGCGGCATCTCCACCACGCGCGCCGCGCTCTTGCCCTCCAGCGCCTGCCCCAGGTGGAGCTGCGCGGCGCCCCGGTCCTCGGGGCGGACCAGGTCCAGCATGTGACGGCCCACCAGCTCGGACGCGTCCCGGAAGCCCAGGTATTGCACCAGCGCCGGGTTGACGGAGAGCAGCACGCCGTCCCCCACGTGCACCAGCACCGGGTCCGGGAAGGCCTCGATGAGCAGGTGGACGCCGGCCTCGGTGCGCCGCAGCGTCGTCTCCGTGCGCACGCGCAGCGCGTTGGCCGTGCGCTGCTCCAGCGCCAGCGACAGCGCGCCGGCGGCGCCGGACAGCAGGTTCACCTCGATGGGCCCCCAGGGGCTCGGGTCGCGGCAGTTGTCGAAGCCGATGACGCCGAAGAGCTGGTCATGCACGTGCAGCGGCAGCAGCAGCACGGAGCGCACGCCCTGCGCCTCCAGCATGGGCGCCAGCAGCTCGGTGAAGTCGCGAGGCACGCCCTGCACGGGCTCGCCCCGGAGCAGCTGCTCGGCCTGGTGGGGCCGCAGCGCGCCGTGGAAGGGCAGCCCGTGCATGTTGGGGTCCTCCAGGTTCGGAGGAACGCCGGGGGCCACCCACTCCGCGCGCTGCGACCCCAGCAGGACGCCATCCTCGCCGGTGTGCATCTCGAAGACGTACACGCGGCTGGCGGCGGACACGTGGCCCAGCGGCTCGACGACGGCGCCGTACAGGTCCCCCGGCAACGCGTGGCCCATCATCCGCCGCTGCACGCGCACCATGGCCTCCAGGTAGCGCTCGCGGGTGGTGACGGCCTCCTCGGCGGAGCGCCGCGGCGTCACGTCCAGCAGCGTGCCCATGACCTCGCCGGGCACGGTCGCCAGCGCGCGGGCGGACAGCGCCACCCAGCGGAGGCCCTGGCCACCGCCCACGTCCACGCGCACCTCCCGGCGCGGCGAGGGCGCACCGGGCGCGGCCGACAGCACCGTCAGGGCGCAGTCCCGGTCCTCGGGGTGGATGGCCTCCAGGAGCGAGCGGCCCAGCCAGGCGGACACGGGCGTCCCGGTGAGGCGCTCCCAGGCAGCGCCGAGCAGCGTGAGCCGCCCCCGCGCGTCGAGCTGGAACACCACCTCTTGCAGCAGCTCCGACAGGTGGTGGAAGCGCTCCGACTCCACCGGCCCGCTGGCGGGCGAGGGCTGGGGCTTCATGGGCGTCAGCAAGGAGCATCCCTCGCCGGAGGGCACCCCACCTGAAGCCTTCTCGGGAGCGTCGATGACTGCCGCTTCCCGCTGCTCGTCTGCCACGTGCCGGCCTCCTAGCGCCTCAACGGAGAGGGGCCGGGGCCCTGACAGCACGTGCGGCTGCCGGGAGCGAATCCAGACCCTGCGGTTCCCCCTCCCGTGGCGACGTCAGCCCGAAGCATATTGGGTCTCAATCTCTGGAAGTCAATGAAGGCGGGAGAACTTCACGCTCCGTCTCCGGGCTCCCACCCACCCGGAGCACCTGAGCGGGGCCGTTCGCGCCGGTCGCCAATGACGCGGGCGGGCACGCCGGCGACAATGGCCCATTCCGGGACATCCCGCGTGACGACGGCCCCCATGGCCACCACGGCGTGGTCGCCCACGGTGACACCGTCCGTGATACCGGCGTTGGCCCCCACCCAGACGTCCGCGCCGATGACGAGCCCCCGGGACGTCACGGGCTGGTCACGCACCGGCCGGTCCGGGGCGATTCCATGGTCGAAGGCGTAGAGGGTGGCGCCGGTGGCGATGCGGGTGCCCTCGCCGACGCGGATGCCCGCCGCGCCGCCGTCCAGGCTCGCCCGGGCGTTGATGCTCACCCCCGGCCCGAGCACCACCGGGCCATGGAGGAAGACGTCCGCGGCGATGCTGCACCCCCGGCCGATGACGACGGTGCGCCCCAACTCGGCGAAGATGCGTGCCTCGGGGGCGATGAAGCACCCCTCCTCGATTTCCACCGTCTCCATGTCGCGCAGGTGCTGCTGCACCTCGCGCTGCCAGGCCTCCGCCCACCCGCGGTGACGCGGCTTGAGGACGAAGTAGAGCCACGGCATCCAGGAGAGCCGGCGCTTGTGCTGCTCACGGCGAAGCGCGTCCAGGTCCACGCCGGTTCCCTATCACGCTCCGGTGGCCAGCCGCGTGGGTTCCCAGGTGAAGCGGCACCGCTCGCGCTCCCGCGCGGTGGCCTCCGCGTCCTCCTGCGTGGGCTCCAGGCGCGACACCAGGTCCCCCGCCTCCCAGGTGTAGGGCTCGCCATTGAGGCGCACCTGCCCGTCCACCAGCGCCTGGGAGACCTCCAGCATGGGGACCTGCTTCAAGTCCCGCAGCAGGGCCTCGAAGCGCCCCTGCCGCGCGGGGTCCAGGAAGCGGAAGCGGAAGCGCGCCAGGACCGCCAGGTGGAACCACATGGGCCGGAAGGCCACGCCCGCCAGGGAGAGCCGCTTCGCCATCAGCAGCAGCATCTCCGTCGCCTCGCGCGCCAGGCCCAGGCCCGGCACGTCCTGCCCAGGGAGCCGCTGACGGCCCTCGCCGAAGCGGGCGCGCGGGTGGCGCAGGCTGAGCCAGTTGACGAAGAGGAAGGGCTCCCCCGCCAGCGAGCGGCGCTCCACGACGCAGTCCACCAGCAGGTGCTCCTGACCGCCCGCGCTGCCGAGCACCTCCATGCGGTCCCCCTCCCCCACCGCGCCTATCTGCACGCGCACCCGGCTGTACCCCAGGCGCTCCACGTAGGAGAGGATGCCGTAGCGGAAGAAGGCGTACTCCAGCACCTGCGCCGTGTAGTAGCCCATCACCCGCGGCTGGAGCCTCCCGCCGCCCAGGCCCAGCGAGCCCTCCAGGTCCTCCTGGGTGATGGGCTCGTCCAGCGGCGTGGCGCCCTCGCGCGTCAGCAGCCGGGCGATGTGCTGGTAGCGCGCGCTCAGCGGGTCATACCGGGCCTTGATGCGGCGATGCCCCTGCCCCGCCAGCACGAGCACCGTGCCCGCGAACACCTTCCACGCGTCGCGGTGGTAGCCGCCGCCCGGGAGCCAGACGCTGGGGACACCTCGCAGCGCGCGCGCCAGGGCGCGGTCCCTGCGCCGGGCACCGTCCAATGACAGGCCCACGCGGCCGAAGCGGTCCCCCTCCAGCACGTCGCTGCCCGCGATGACGAAGGCCACGTCGGGCTTGGGCATCCGCGACAGGAGCCCGTCGAGCAGGGCCAGATAGGTCCGGTCATCCGTGTGCGCGGGGACGCGCGTCTCGTCCACCCCGGGCGCGAGCGCGCCCCAGTCACTGCCCGACAGCGAGCCAATCCAGGCCCGCGACTGTCCCGCGAGGCACTCCGCCGTGCCGTCGGGTGGGTGGGCGTCCAAATCAAGCACCACGGCCTGCCCCTCGAAGCCGTCCGCGTGCAGCGCCGCGAGCGCCACCGCGATGTCGTTCACGGCGCAGAAGCCGCCGCCGCGCGCGGGGGCCGCGTGGTGGAAGCCGCCCGCCATGTTCACCACCGGGCCGCCCCGGGCGACGGCGAGCCTCGCGGCGGCCAGCGTGCCGCCACAGACGCGGCGCAGGTTGGACAGCAGGGCGTCCACCGGTATCTCCGCGGGGTCGGTGGCGAAGATGCGCGCGAGCGTCTCGGGCTGGCCGAGCGACTCCAGATAGGCCGCGTCATGCACGCGCGCGAGGTCCGCGAAGCCGACGGGCTGCGGATGGTGCACGTCCCGGGAGCGCAGGGCGCGCGCCTCCAACAGGTACCAGGTGGTGAAGTCCACGCCGCGGGGCTCGATGCCCACCGAGGACTCGATGCCCGTGAGCGGCAGGCGGTAGGACTCGTCATAGAAGGCGGGCACCGACGCGCCGCCCCACCCCATCCGCGACAGCCAGTCCCGCAGGCTCATGGCCTCATGTCTCTCACGGGGGTGCCCCGAGGGCCAGGGGCGCCGGGCCCCCTCGGCTCGGGGTCCCGGGTGAGCTTCGCGAAGTGAACGGCGAGGGCGGCCCTGACGCGGACGGCCAGACGGCGCGGCAGGCACCGGCCGCCAGCCGCGGCCCTCACGCCACCGGGCGCCGCGCCTCCTCGCGCAAGGCGGGGCTGCGGCGACGCAGCGCGCGGGCACACACGGCCATGAGCAGCGCCCACGCCAGCCCGGCCACCCAGCCGCCCAGCACGTCCGTGGGGTAATGCACGCCCAGGTAGACGCGCGTCAGGCCCACGAGGAAGGGCAGCAGCAGGGACACCGCGAGGATGTAGATTTTGAGCCGCGTGCGCTCGGCGAGCTGTCCCAGCAGCGCGCCCAGCGTGAGGTACACGGTGGCGGACAGCATCGCGTGCCCGCTGGGGAAGCTCTGGCTGAGCACCTCGGTGAGGTGCGGCACCACGGACGGCCGGGGCCGGGCGAAGAGCTGCTTGAGCAGGACGTTGAGGCCCGCGCCCCCCAGCGTCGCGCCGAGCACGAGCAGCAACGTCCAGTAGCGCCGCACCAGCAGCAGGAAGCCGCACACCGCCAGCGTGACGAGCGCCAGCACCGGGATGCCACCCAGTGCCGTCACGTCCTCCGCCGTGCGCCGCAGCCACCAGGGGCCCCGCGGCTGCGCGGGGTCCTCGGGGCTGCGCAGGGCCCGCAGGATGCGCTCATCGAACTGCTGCGTCGCGCCTTCCGCCACTTCGTCCGACAAGGCGATGAAGCCCAGGCAGCAGATCAGCAGGAGCCAGATGAGGCCCAGCAGCCGCGTCACCGCCACGTCCCATCCCGACATCCGCTGCCAGAGCCTCCGCCACATGTTCGTGACTCTATGCACTCGCGCGCGGAACGGGGCGACGCTCGCGCAGAACGTCCGCTGAAGCGCGCTAGGGGCGCTCGACGACCTCCACGCCCAGGGCCACCTGCCCCACGCCCGCCACCCGGACCTTCTGGACGATTCGCCCGACGTCCCCATACGTGAGGGACTGGTCCGCCTTGAGCAGGAGCCTCCGCCCCGGCGTCTTCCGCAGCTCCGTCTGGAGCCGGGCCAGGAAGGCGGCCTCATCGGGATACAGGTCCTCCTCGACGTACAGCTTCCGGTCCGCCGTCATCGACAGGAAGAGAGGCTCCTCGGCCGACTTCTCCTCGGGCTGAGAGGCCTTGGGCAGCGTCACGTCCCGCCCGCGCTTCATCAGGGGCGTCACCACCATGAAGATGATGAGCAGCACCAGCACGACGTCCACGAGCGGGGTGACGTTGATGTCGCTCTTGATTCCACCCCGGCCAGCACCAGCGGACATGCCCATACGCGGTCGCTCCTTTCGAAGAGGCAACCCGAGAGGTAGCTGGGCGTGACGAGGCGCTGGCGGGCGTTCCGCCAGGATTCCGTCACCGTTGCGTCATGGCGGCGAGGGCAGCGGGGGGTCGAGGCGCACACGACTCCAGCAACTGGCGCCCCGGGGCGGTCGAGCCCCCCCCGTCGCAGCGCTCAGTCGAGCACGGTGGCGAGCTTCTCGAGGAGCCCAGGCCAGCCCGGCTTCATTCCTTCGTAGGCGCGACGTCCCATGGGCGAGTCGAGGTCGAAGCCCTCATGCGTGAGCGTCAGGCGCGTGCCCGAACCTTCCGGCGCGAGCTCCCAGGTGATGGTCGTGTTCAATGTCGGCTCGGCGAAGCGGTAGCTGAATCGACGCTCCGGCTCGACGGCAATCACCTCGCACGGCTGCTGCCCCCAAGGCCCCATGTCCATGTTGAAGCGATGGCCGACCTCGGCGCGGATGTCGCCAGGAGCCCACCAACGCGCGACGAGCTCCGGCTCCGTCAACGCACGCCAGACCTTGCCGGGGGCCTGCGTGTACACGCGTTCGAAACGAATCGTCCCAAGCTCCTTCTTCACTTTGCATCCTCCTCGTTCAGCAGCACCTCGAGATCGTCGAGCCGTCGATTCCAATAGCGTTCGAACGACTCCAGCCACATCCCGACCTCCTCGAGAGGCCGCGGATCAAGGTGGTAGAAGCGCTCCCTTCCGCGAGGCTCCTCGCGAACAAGGGCCGCCTTCCGCAGCACCTGCAGGTGCTCGGAGATGGCAGGCCGCCCCAGCTCGAAGTTGCTCGCCAGGTCAGACACATTCCTTGGCCCCTTGCGAAGGTGGACGAGGAGGTCGCGGCGTATCGGATTCGCGAGTGCGGAGAAGACATCGACGCCATGCATGGAGCGGACAATACGTCGGAACTCTCCGACACGTCAACAATCTCCGACGCATTCCACGCCGTGGCGCGCGTCAGCGCCCCGGACAGGGCAACAGTCACGCCCCCATCCTTCAAGCTGCGTGTCACCACCCTCCTGGCCGTGCAGTGCACCGACGAGCGCGTCCACCGCGACACCGCCCTCCGAGGCCACGGCTCCGCGCTCAGCTTCGATGGTCGGCCGTGCGTCGCCATGCCACGGCAGAGCTCCGCCAGGGCGTCGCCCTCCGGCCCCTCAACCCACCTCCGTGAAGGGGGTCAGCCCGGCATGCGGATGCGGTCCGTCCCCGCGCTGCCGAAGGCCGCGCCCAGCACGCAGAAGAAGTGCAGCACGAAGCCGGGGACGAAGAAGAACCAGTAGCCCGCGCCCACCATCAGGAACCACAGGACGGCGCGGATGAACTGGCCCTTGTAGAGCTGCCCCAGCCCGGGGATGAAGAAGGACAGCACCCCGGCGATGAGGAAGTTGAAGCGGCGCTCGCGGATGATGTCGGTGGCCATGGCGGTCTCCAGTCCTGCTCCCCATATAAAGGAGGGGCCAGGGCGGCGAAAGCCCTGGAGTGAACGGCTGGACGCTCGGGCCACGAGCGGCACGGTCTCCCCGCGCCCGGCTGCTATCAAAGGGCCCTCAGGAGGCACTTCCATGGCCATTGCCACCATCGACCCGGCGACCGGTAAGACGCTGCGCACCTTCACCCCTCTCACCGCCGAGGAGTTGGAGGCGAAGCTCCAGACGGCCGCCGACACCTTCCGCGCCTACCGCCAGACGACCTACGCCGACCGCGCCACCTGGCTGCGGCGCGCAGCCGACCTGCTGGAGGCCGAGGCCGACCGCTACGGCCGCATCATGACGCAGGAGATGGGCAAGCCCCTGGAGGCCGCGAAGGCCGAGGCGAAGAAGTGCGCCACCGCCTGCCGCTACTACGTGGAGAGGGGCGAAGCCCTGCTGCGCGACAAACAGGTGGACCTGGGCACTGGCCGCGCCTTCGTGCGCTACCAGCCGCTGGGCCCCGTGCTGGCCATCATGCCGTGGAACTTCCCCTTCTGGCAGGTGGTGCGCTTCGCCGCGCCCGCGCTGATGGCGGGGAACGTGGGCCTGCTCAAGCACGCCCACAACGTGCCCCAGTGCGCACAGGCCCTGGAGGCGCTGTTCCTCCAGGCCGGGTTCCCGCGCGGCGCGTTCCAGAACCTGCTCATCGAGACGTCCGAGGTGAACCGCGTCATCGAGGACCCGCGCGTGCGCGCGGTGACGCTCACCGGCAGCGAGGGCGCCGGACGCGCGGTGGGCGCCGCGGCGGGCAAGGCCATCAAGAAGGTGGTGCTGGAGCTGGGCGGCAGCGACCCGTTCATCGTCATGCCCAGCGCGGACCTGGAGAAGGCGGTGGAGACGGCGGTGTCCGCGCGGCTCATCAACAACGGCCAGTCCTGCATCGCCGCCAAGCGATTCATCGTCGCCGACGCCATCTACCCGGAGTTCGAGCGCCGCTTCGTGGAGCGCATGAAGCAGGTCACCGTGGGCGACCCCATGGAGGCGAAGACGGACCTGGGCCCGCTGGCCACGCGGAGCATCCTCGACGGGCTGCACGCGCAGGTGGAGGCCAGCGTGAAGGCCGGCGCGAAGCTCCTGCTGGGCGGAAAGCCGCTGGAGCGCCCGGGGAACTTCTACCCGGCCACCGTCCTCGCCGAGCCGCCGCCCCAGGCGCCCGCCTTCCACGACGAGCTCTTCGGCCCCGTGGCCACGCTGCTGCGGGCCCGCGACGTGGACCACGCGGTGGAGCTGGCCAACGCGACCCCGTTCGGCCTGGGCGCCAGCGTGTGGACGCGAGACGACGCCGAGCAGCGCCGCTTCATCGACGGCATCGACGCGGGCATGGTGTTCGTCAACGCCCTGGTGGCCTCGGACGCGAGGCTGCCCTTCGGCGGCGTGAAGCACTCCGGCCACGGCCGCGAGTTGGCGGACGTGGGCATCCACGAGTTCCTCAACATCAAGTCGGTCCGCATCGCCGAGCCGGACGGAGGAGCGCAGCAGGCTCCTCCCTCCAGCAAGCTCAGCGAGTGACGCGCGCGAACTCGGCGCGCCCCACCCGGCACGCGGCCTTGCACGCATTGGCATGCGGGGTCGCGCATCCCAGACTCGCACCGGGCAGGCCGCCCCATGACAGGCATTGTCAGCGCGCAGGCTATAATGCGGCCCAGCAATCCCTCGCAGCCCCTGGAGCGTGCCCATGAAGAAGGTGTTCCTCGCCGTGCTGTCGCTCTCCCTGCCCGCCTTCGCCGCGCCTGAGTTCGACCCGGAGGACGTGTCGGTGGACCCGGAGGCGCTCGTGAGCCAGGAGGCGGCAGACGAGCTCAGCCAGGGCCGTGACCTGCTCCCGTTCTGCTGGAACCTCCACTACACCTCGTGCGCCCGTCAGGGCACGACGCAGGCCTGTACGGATGGCATCTGGTCCGACTACGTCTGCGTCTGCCGGCCGCTCGGCACGCGCAACGTCTGGGACTGCCCCGAGGTCCGCTGAACCCCAGCCCCAGCCAGGGCCCGGGCTGACATTCGTGACATCCCGGGTCGGACACCAAAGTCAGGGTTTCCTCTCGGCGCGGTGAAGGCTCCCCTCTGAAAGGCCACGGCACGGCGGTTGCTCTACGGCCGGAGCATCCACTCCAGGGGGTACCGTGCATCTCTCGAAGTCCATCACCACCGCGGGCGCATCGATTCGCAACTGGACTGCCCGCGCGGCACTGCTCATCGCGTGCATCGGAACCGTGGCCACGTCCGAAAGCCACACCACCACCACGAGCCCCTTCGCCGGGCCTCGGTTCACGATGAGCGCGGAGCAACAGAAGGTCACCCGCAACGTCACGATTCGCCTCACCCCGCAGAAGGACCTCTCGGCCTCCGTCAGCGTGGACACGAACGTGAGGATCGAATGGACCCCGGAGGAAGAGGGCTCACCCATCCCCAGGTTCCGCCTGAACTGGGTCGGCTCCCTCCACGGCGAGAGCGACGCGCCGGCGGAGGATGCGCAGCCTCGGCCCGTGAACCATCAGGCCCAAGGCTCATTCCACATGACCTGCAAAGCCAGACAGGAGTGCCTGCTCGAGACGCAACTGGAGTTCATTCTCGACAGCGAAGCGCCTGGCACCGTGGAGATCGCCGACTGGGACCTGACGGTCGCCGTCTACCACGACTCCCCGGATGAGCTGTCCCAGCGGGACATCGGCATCACCATCGCGGACCTCTGAGCCATGCCCCCCGCGCCTGAGCGACCGACTCCGGGCAGCGCCATGCTCCATCCCGCCATCCTCGTGGCGGTGGCCCTGCTCATCCTCAACGACCACGTGTTCAAGGCGCGGTGGCCATCCTGGTGGACCGGCAAGCTCTCGGACGTGGCGGGGCTCGCCATGTTCCCGCTGCTGCTCCAGGGGCTGTGGGAGCGGCTCAGCACCCGCGACGCCCGGGACTTTCAACCGTCCCGGGCGGTGCTCCACGCCTGCGTGCTGGCGACGGGCCTGTGCTTCTCCCTCATCCAGGTGTCCGCGCTCGCGGGGGACGGCTGGCGCTGGGGGCTGGGCCTCCTGCAATGGCCCGCGCACGCGGCCTGGGCGCTCATCACGGACAAGGGCTGGATTCCCCCCGTGCGCCCCGTCAAGCACACCGCGGACGTCGAGGACCTCCTGACGCTGCCCGCCCTGTGGGTGGCGTTGAAGGTGGGCTGGCGGCGGTGCGCGCCCCTGCCCCGCGCCGCCGAGGAGGCGCTGAGCACGCGCGCGGCGTGACGCCGTCCACGGCGAAGCCGCGCTACCGCGTCCGCACGCGGCCACCGGGCGCGCCGTGGACCTCCTCCAACGCCTGCGTCACCGCCTCCACCTCCGCGCCCAACTGCTCCACGCTCCGGCGGAGGCCCTGGCCCGCGATGTCCTCGTCCACGGTGTCCGCCGAGCGCACGCGCAGCACCTGCGCATAGAGGCCCTCCAGCGTGTAGTAGAGGCGCGTGTGTTCGGCCTCCAGCCGCGCCGCCGCGGTGGCGAGCTCCGCGCGCTGGTGCCGCTGCGCATCCAGCGCGGCCAGCGCTCCGGCCAGCCGCTCCTTCACCACCGCGTCCGCCTCCGCGCCCACGCGCGCCGCCAGCGCCTCGCGCTCCTCCGAAAGCCGCTGGAACTCCCCCGCGGGCGCCAGCGCGCGCAGCTCCCGCTCGCGGCGCACCAGCGCGTGACACCCCTGCCGAAGGGCCTCCACCGTGCGCTCGGGCGCGTGCACCACCTCGCGCAGCACCGGCGGCCCGTCTCGCAGGGCCTCCATCAGCCGGGCGCAGAGGGCGTCCACCTTCGCCACCCGGGGGTCCTCGTCCGCCGCGCCCGCGGGCGTCCGCGGCGGAGGCTCGGCCTCGCCCGCGCGCGCCTCGTCGCGGCGGGGCCGCTCCAGGTGCTTCACCGACGCGAGGAAGAGCCCCAAAGCCACGAAGGCGAGCCACCACAGCCGCCGGGGCTGCCCCAGCGCCATGAGCACGCAGGTTATCGCGATGGCGATGTACGCGGCGCCCCGTCCGGGGTTGCGAGAGCGGTTGGAGCGGACCGCCTGCTCGTCGCGGCGGGCCTCGCGCCTGGCCTCCCGCCGCCACTGCTTCTCCCACTTGCGGCGAATCTTCCGGGGCGGCATCTGCCCGGTGCGGCGCACCCAGGCCTCCACCGCCGCGTCCTCGCGCGCGCGGCCCTCCGACAGCGCGTCCTCCAACCTGAGCAGGCGTTCATGTTGGAGGCGCGTGGGTGTGGAAACCGGTGGTTGAGAACGTCCGCGGGGCACGGAGTGACGATAACGACGACACTTCCTCCCTGGGAGGGCAACCGCACCATTCGCCGCCTGCTGAATATGCAGTCCGTAAGAAATGGAAATGCTCAACCGTTTGCATTCGCCCAGGGAAACTCCGTAGAGAATGTGCGCCGTCGGGGGGCGCAAAAGGGGGCAGGTGCCGTGGAGTTACCAGGGGAGAAGGGGGAGAGCGCCGGGTGGGAACCCGAGACCATCCGCGCGTTGCGCGGTGAGCAGAGCCGCGCGGCCTTCGCTCGCCTGCTGGGCGTCACCCCCCTCACCGTCTATCGCTGGGAGCTGCCGAGCGAGGCCCCCCAGGCCCGCCGTCCCCGTGGCCGCGTGGCCGTCGCGCTCCGTCAGCTCGCGGCCCGTGGCGGCGCGCCCTCCCCCACTGTCACCTCGTCGAAGCGGCAGGAGCTGCACCCCGAGGAGCTGGCGCGCATCCTCCCCTGTGTCACCCATCTGACCCGCGCGGAGTGGCGCGCCGCCGAGGAGGACCTGCTGTCGCTGCTGGCCTCGGGCGTGCTGCGGACTCCCGGTGGCCGGGCGATGGCGTCGGTGGGGCTCGCGTATCTGCAGCGCTGGGGCCGCGAGGACAGCCGGGGCGCCTTCACCACGCTGCTGCCGCACCTGGCCACCGCGGACGCGGGCCTCCTCCCGGAAGAGGTGGAGCTGCGCGTGCTGGCCATGGCGGCGAACCTCTACGCGTCCCCGGACGGCAAGCTGTTCGACGCGAACAAGTCCGCCGCGTGCGTGGCGCGCGCGGAGGCGCTGCTGGCCAACCACGACGACCCGGAGGTGCGCTGCCAGCTGCGCATGGCCGAGGTGGCCTGCGGCTTCTACCTGGGCGAGGCGGAGCGCATCACCCACGGCTCCGGGCGGCTCGACGAGGCGCTGGTGGGTGTGAAGGACCCGGCCCTGCGGCTGATGGCCGAGGACGCCTGCGCTCACGAAGCGGCCCTTCGCGGCGAGGCCACGGTGGCCACGCGCCGCTTCCGCGAGGTGGCGCAGGGCGCGGCGCGCATGGGCTACGCCTTCCTGGAGGCGCGCAACCTGGCCTTCCTCGCCCAGCGCAGGTTGGAAGAAGCCTGCGAGCCATCGGAGGCGCTCCAGTTGGTGCGCCGCGCGCGAGAGGCCGCGTACGGCGGGCGCATGGCCCGGGGCTTCTCCTTCATCTTCGCCGCGCGCGCGGAGGCCGAGGCGCTGCTGCGGCTGGCGCGCTTCACCGAAGCCGAGACGGTGCTGGACGAGGCGGACGCGGTGGTGGAGGAGCTGCGCTGGACGCCGCTCTACCTGACGGTGACGCGCGCGCGGCTGTACCTGCTCACGGGCCGCTACTCCGGCCTGCGCCGGCTGGCCCGGCACCTGTCGGCGTACGACGGCACCATCCAGCGGGCCCTCACGGGCGCGTATGCCCAGTTCGCGGAGTCGCTCGCGGACCTCGCCGAGGGCCGCGCGCTCCGCGCCGCCGAGGGCTTCGCCGCCGCCGGTCAGCGCGTCCTGGAGCTGGGCGGCTGGCCCTACCTGCGCCGCGAGTGCCTGCTGTACGAGACGTACGCGCGCGTCTACGCGTGCCAGCGCGACGAGGGCCGCGTGCTGCTGCGGCGGGCGCGCGCCTTCCTGGAGCGCATGCCGTCGGCGTGGCACTCCGCCCTGCTCCACCGCTTCGAGGCGCTGCTGCACGTGCTGGATGGCCGCACCGCCGAGGCCCGGGAGCTGCTCCAGGCGTCCCTGGGCACGTTCAGCCTCACGGGCGACCTGTGCATGGCCGTCTACACCCGCCACCTGCTGGCGCTGCTGGCGCGCATGGACGGCGACCCCGCCGCGGGCGAGCTGCTGGCCGCCAGCGAGGCGGAGCTGCACCGCGTGGGCATGGCGGTCCACCAGCAGCACTTCGTCCACTACGTGGCCCACGAGCCCTCCGCGGGCGTCGACGCGGCCGCCACCCGCGAAGGGCGGCGGCTGGGCGCGGAGGCGCTGGTCGTCCCCTTCGAGCGGCTGTCCGTGCGCGGCATGGGCGCCCCCCTCATCCAGCGCGAGCTGCTGGCGGTGGTGGAGGGCCTGTTCCCCCAGGGCGCCCCCCGGCTGGAGGAGCTGGATTCACAAGGCCACGCCACGCCGCTGGCGGGAGACGCCTCCGTGCCGGCCACCGAGTCAGTCGAGTTTGGTGACGGCTGTGGCCGGCGGCTCCGGCTGGGCGTCGTGGGCACGTTGCCGCCGGATGGCCGCGCGCTGCTGACCGCGCTGTCCCGGCTGGGCGGCTTCGCGATGGAGGTCGCCACCCTGCGGGGCTTCGCGCGGACGGACCTGCCCGCCGACACGGCCAGCGGCGAGGACACCCGCGACGCGGAGGTGCCGGGCTTCATCGCCGCGTCCCCCGCCATGAAGCGGCTTCGCGCCGACCTGGCGAGCCTGTCCTCCAGCCGCGCCACCGTCATCGTCACCGGTGAGTCCGGCGCCGGAAAGGAGCTGGTCGCTCGCGCGCTCCACGCCCTGTCCGCCCGCTCGCAGCAGCCCTACGTGGCCTTCAACTGCGCCGCCGTGCCCCGGGACCTCTTCGAAGGCCAGCTCTTCGGCCACCGGCGCGGCGCGTACACCGGCGCGGCCACGGACCACCCGGGCGTCATCCGCGCCGCGCACGGCGGCACGCTCTTCCTGGACGAGATTGGCGAGCTGCCCCTGGAGGTCCAGCCCAAGCTCCTGCGCTTCCTCGAGAACGGCGAGGTCTTCCCCCTGGGAGAGACGCGGCCCGTGGAGGTGGACGTGCGGGTGGTGGCGGCCACGCACCGGGACTTGAGCCAGCTGGTGCGCGAGGGCCGCTTCCGCGAGGACCTCTACTACCGCCTCCAGGTGGTGCCGGTGCGCGTGCCCCCGCTGCGGGAGCGGCGCGAGGACGTGGTGGCGCTCGCCCGACACTTCGTCCGGCAGCTCACGCCCCAGGGAATGGAGCCTCCGCGGCTGGGGCCGGACGCCATCGCGGCGCTGATGGCCCACCCGTGGCCCGGGAACGTGCGCGAGCTGCGCAACGTGATTGAGCGGTCGATGGCCTACGGGCCCTTCCCCTCGGTGCTGGGGGCGGAGCAGATGCGCATCGCGGGCTGAAGGCAGAGGAGTGTCCTCAACCCGCGATGCGCCCCGCCCTGTTTCCCCACACCCCTGTGGGAAGCGGCTCCAGAGGACGGTGCCCCTGGAAGAACACACCCGCGGGACGGAGAGGGGGGAAACTCCGGCCCGGGGTGCCGAGGCCACCGAAGCGGCCTCCATGTGAAAGGTCCGTGCTGGGCGCCCGCGAAGCGCCGGATGCACTGTCCTGGGTGTTAAGCACCTGGCGTGCCAGTGCCCGGGAGGGCGATTGACTCAAATGGAAATCATCCGCGCGCCCGTCCAGGGGCCGGGCATATCCAATGGGTGCAGCACGGCATCCATCTGAATCATTCCGGATACACTGGATGTGTCCTACCCAGGGGCCGAGCAGCCTCGCTGATGGCCGGGGTGAGCCGGCAGGGGCGGTGTGGGACAGCGCACCGGAGGGAAGTGGGTTAAGGGGGAGGCCGATGACCCACGCTGCCTCGTCCCGCCGGTTCCAGGCCTTCAGCCTGGGGGTGCTCGCCTTCACGCTGGTCGTGATTCTGTGGGGGGCCTTCGTGCGCGCCACGGGCTCCGGCGCGGGCTGTGGAGACCACTGGCCGGTGTGCAACGGCGAGGTCATCCCCCGCGAGCCCAGCGTCCAGACGCTCATCGAGTACACCCACCGGCTGACGAGCGGCCTGGTGATGATCCTGGCGCTGGCCCTCTACGTCTGGGCCCGCCGGGGCCACGCCAAGGGCCACCCGGTGCGGAGCGCGGCGGCCTGGGCCCTGTTCTTCATGGTGACGGAGGCGCTGGTGGGCGCCGGCATCGTCCTCCTGAAGTACGTGGCGGACAACGCGTCGGTGGGCCGGGCCCTCTGGATGGGGGTGCACCTGGTGAACACCTTCCTCCTGGTGGGCGCGCAGACGCTGGTCATCTGGTTCTCCCGGGGCCGGGCCGCCCTGAGCCTGCGCGGCCAGGGGCTGCCCGGCGCGCTGATGGGCCTGAGCCTCCTGGGGCTGCTGGTGCTGGGCGTCAGCGGTGCCATCGCCGCGCTGGGCGACACGCTCTTCCCCTCCACCACGCTGGCGGAGGGCCTGCGCCAGGACATGTCCGAGACGGCGCACATCCTCATCAAGCTGCGCGTGCTGCATCCGTTGATGGCCGTGGGGATGGGCGCGTTCCTGGTGGTGGCCTCGCGCTGGGTGGCGAGGCTGCGGCCGTCGGAGGACGTGCGGCGCGCGGCGTCGGCCATCACCGTGCTGTACGCCGTGCAGCTGGGCGCGGGCGTCACGAACCTGCTGCTGCTGGCGCCGGTGTGGATGCAGCTCGTGCACCTGCTGCTGGCGGACTTCGTGTGGATGTCCGTGGTGGTGATGTGCGCGTCGGGCCTCGCTGCGGATGCGCCCCGGCTCGTGCCCGAGACGGCGCCTGCGTCGAGCGCCGAGCCCGTCTGACACGCGGTCAGCGTGAGCGCGACGCCGCTCCCAGCCGCAAGCCCTTGGGCACCACGAGTCGCTCCACCCCGTCGAACAGGCCGCTGGCGACCAGCGCCAGCGCCGCGGCGGGGACAGCGCCTTCGAGGATGAGCCTCACGTCGTCCAGCCGGATGCCGGTGAGGATCGGCTGTCCGTAGCCCCCTGCCCCCACGAGCGCGCCCAGCGTGGCGGTGCCCACGTTGATGACCGCCGCCGTCTGGACGCCCGCGAGGATGGACGGCGCGGCCATGGGCAGGTCGATGCGCCACAGCCGCGCCCTCGCGGGAAGCCCCAGGGCCTCCGCCGACTCGCGGACCTCCAACGGGATTCCCGCCAGCCCGGCCGCCGTGTTCCGCACGATGGGTAGCAGGCTGTAGAGAAACAGCGCCGCAATCGCGGGGCGCGAGCCAATCCCCAGCAGCGGAATCATCACCACCAGCAACGCCAGCGACGGCACGGTCTGGATGACCCCCGTCAGGCCCAGCACGCCCCGGCCCAGCCGGGGCCGCCTCGCCGCCACCACGCCCAGCGGCACCGCGAGCAGCACTGCCGCCAGCAAGGACACGCCCACGAGAAACAGGTGTTCGCGCGTGCGCTTCCACACGCGGGACACCCACCCGTCACCGCGCACCTCGGAGGTGACGCCCAAGTCGCGGCTCAAGAAGTCCGCGGCCACACGGCCCTCCGGCACGCGCTCCAGCCGCGCCTGCGCGTTGAGCTTCACCATGTCCTCCTCAGACACGCGCCCCTCCAGGCGAAGCATCGCGGCCAGCGCGTCGGGCGCTCGCGCCTCCAGGTCGTCGCGGTACAGCAGCACGGCGTCGTAGGCGGGGAAGTGGCCGAGGTCGTCCTCCAGCACCCGCAGCCCGTACGCGACAATCTCCGCGTCCGTGGAGTACAGGTCCGTGAGCTGGAGCGCTCCGCTCTCCATTCCTCGATACGCCAGGTCGTGGTCCAAGCCGCGCACGTCGCGCTGGGGAAGCTGGTAACGGCTCCTCAGCGCGGGCCAACCATCCGCGCGGTCCATGAACTCGTTGCTGAAACCGAAGCGCAACTCCGGGTGCTCCTTCAAATCGGAGATGCGGCGAATGCCCAACCGCTGCGCCTCCGCCTCCTTCATGCCCAGCGCATAGGTGTTGTTGAAGCCCAGCGGCTCGCTCATCCGCAGCCCGGACTCGGCCAGGGCCTCGCGCAGCGCCGCGTCGTCCGGCAGGTGGCGGCCCGACAACAGCTCCTGCCGCAACGTGCCTGTGTACTCGGGATACACGTCGAGCTCGCCCCGGCGCAGCGCCTCCCACAGCACCGCCGTGCCGCCCAGCTCCCGCCGGTGCGTCACCTTCGCGCCCGTGCTCCGCGCGAGCTGGGTCACCGCTTCACCCAAGATGACGGACTCGGTGAACTTCTTGGACCCGACGCGCACGGTGGGCGCGCCGCCTCCGGAGGCAGAGGAACCGCCACAGGCCCACGCGAGCAGGCAACACAGCACCACGAAGGCCCTCACGCCGAGCCCTCCGTTCCGCCACCGGGGAGGGGCCGCTGCGCCTGGATGAAGCGCGTCACGAAGTCATCCGCGGGCCGCGACTCCAAGTCCGCGAGCCGCCCCTGCTGCACCACGCGCCCCTCGCGCATCAGGAGGATGCTGTCCCCCAGGAAGCCCGCCTCCGCCAAATCGTGCGTCACCAGCACCACCGTCTTGCGCAGGCGCGCGAAGATGCCACGCAGGTCGCCTTGCAGCTCATGCCGCACCAGCGGGTCCAACGCCCCCAGCGGCTCATCCAGCAGCAGCACGTCCGGGTCCAACATCAACGCGCGCATGAGCGCCACCCGCTGACGCTGCCCTCCCGAGAGCTGCGACGGGAAACGCGCCAGGGCATCCGTGGGGAAGCGCGTCAGCTCGACCAATGCATCCAAGCGCTCGCGCAGCTTCGCCGCGGGCCAGCGAAGGTGGTGCGCCATGAGGGTGACGTTCTCCTCACCCGTGAGGTGCGGAAACAGGCCGCCGCCCTGGAGCGCGTACCCCACGCGGTGCCGCACGGCGAGCAACGCGTCCCCCGCCGCGGGCAGGGGCTTGCCATCGAAGAGCACGCGGCCGGTATCCGGTGGCAGCAAGCCATTGAGCAACCGGAGCAGCGTGGACTTGCCACAACCACTGGGCCCGAGCAGCACCGTGGTGCGCCCCGCGGGCAACCTCAGGGTGAGCGGATGCAAGGCCTGCATCGACCCGAAGGATTTGGAGACGTCCTGAAGCTCGTACACGGGGTGTCGTCCTTCGTCAGCGTCAAGGCAGGGTGAAAGCGCCGTTGCAGACGGCGGGGTATGGCGCCTCGGAGGCGAGGTGGCTGCACGCGGCGAAGAGCGCCCACTCCTCCCAATCCACGGCGGCGGCCCACACGATGAGCGCCCCTTCCGGAGCCGGCACGGTGAAGCGCGAGCACCGCGTGTCCACATTCTCCAGGCGGCAGGGCACCTCGTCCACCACGCCCGCGCCGGGCAGCGCTTCCCACAACTCCTCCACACTCCGCGCGCGCCACCGCGCCGTCACCTCCGCCTGGGCCGGCGTGGAGAGGCTCCACAGGAACGAAGCCTCCGCGCACCGGATGCGCCCCGAGCGCGCCGTGGACGCGGAGAGCTGGCACCCGTCAGGCACCGCCAGCGCACGCCATGGCAGGCGCGGTGGGACGAGCAGCGCGTCCGCGCCCAGGGCCTCCCCCTCGGGATTGCCATTCGACGCGAGGTACTCGAGCAACTCCACGCAGCGCGCCAGCAGCGGCCGGGCATTCGCTCGCGCCACGCAGCCCAGCTGCCGCACCCGGTCCAGCTCGCCCGCGACAGCGGCGACGTAGCCCCCCGCGCGGCAGTCTCCCGCGGCACACGCCTCGAAGCGCACCGCGGGCCACGGCCTGCCCGCGAGCGGCAGTGCATCCTCGACGGACGTCACGCCGGCCCCCAGCCGCTGGGTGACGCGGGCCTGGGCCTCGGCGAGCGCCTGTTCGAGCGTCATCCCGTCACGTTCGGCCATCCAGACGGTGAGGCCCTCGCAGCGGTACAGCCGGGAGCGTTCACTGTCCGGCACGGGGGCGCAGCCCTCGAACGCCTCGCGAGCTTCGGGCACGAAGGGCCCCGCGGACGTCGCGCCCTCCGGCGCCACGGGCGGGATGCGGGCCGGAAACGTGGCGCACGCGCACAAGGCCCCGGCCAGGTACACCGACAGCAGCCACGCGGCGGTCCTCATGCTCGCGGAGTTAGGCGCCGCCGTCGTGCCACGTCAACCGCTCAGGCCCGGTGAAACGTCGGCGCGTTCACTCGAAGGACTCTTCCAGCCCTCGCGCCCGCTGCAGGTGACGGTCCGCGAGGTTCCCCGTCCTGTCGAGCATGAGCGTGAAGCCCCCATCATTCTTGTAGTCCGCCTGCGCCTGCTTCACCAGGTGGAGCCCCTGCTCCTGGTCCTCGACGACGCGCTTCAAGAAGGCCTTGTCGAAGTCCTCGCCTTGCGCCTTGCGGAGCGCGGCCAGGTGCTGCTGCGCCTCGCTCACCGCGCGCTCGATGCGCGCATCCGCGCGTTGCATGGGCAGGCTCTGCTCGGCGCCCCCCGAGCCCCCCACGCCCTGCCCCTGCGTGACCCGGGGCTGAACGAGGTCCGCCACCACGACGTCCATGGACGGAGAGCTGCCCCACTGCTTCAGCGAGTCGAGGTGCCTGCGGTGGTCCTCGACCATCCTGAGGGCGAACTGACGCACCTGCGGATTGGCCGACTTCTCCAGCGCCAGATTCGCGGACGCGATGGCGGTCGCGTCGAAGAGGGCGAGCCGCGCCAGGAGCAAATCCCGCTCCGACAGCACATCCCGCGTCTGGCGCGCCTGACTCGCCTCCGCCTGGGACGCGAGCCCCACGAAGGGAGCGCTCCCCAACATGGCCGCCAGGACCACCACACCGCCCGCACCGCCAAACCTTCCAGCCATGTCCACCTCCAGACTGTCCGAAGGTGGGCGCCGCACCTGCCGTCTGGCAAACACGGCCTGCCCGGCGGGGCCTCCCCATGGGGCCCCGCCGACACGCGGCTCAGTCCTGACGCCTGCTCGCCGGCACCACCGTGTTCGCGCCCGACGTCCCCGCGCCCAGCGGCACCACGCCCAGCGTGACGGCGGCGCCCTCCTGAGCGCTCGTGTGGGAGGCCTCCGCGCGAAGCATCGGCAGGCCGTGCGGCTGCTTCTGGAGATACTCGATGAACTTCTCGCGGACCAGGCAGCGCAAGTCCCACGCCTTGCCCGAGTCCGGCGCGCTCACCAGCGCGCGCAGCTTGATGGTGCGCTCGGTGCAATCCGTCACCTGCAGCCGGACGACCTTTCCATCCCAGAGCCCCTTGCCTTCCGTCGCGACGATGCGCTCCAGCTCCGCGCGCGCGGCCGGCACGTTGGTGCGGAAGTCCGCGAAGATTTCCGCCGTGCCCAGGATGTCCGGCGACACCTTGCTCCAGTTCTGGAAGGGCTTGTCGAGGAAGTGGCTCATCGGCACCACCAACCGGCGGAGGTCCCACACCTTCACGACGATGTACGTGAGGGTGATTTCCTCCACCCACCCCCACTCGCCCTCCACGATGACGGTGTCGCCAATGCGCACCGGCTGGGTGATGGAGAGCTGGATGCCCGCCAGCAGCGTGGAGATGGACTTCTGCGCGGCGAGGCCCAGCACCAGGCCCGCGATGCCGGCCGACGCGAGCAGCGACACGCCCACGTTGCGGACCGCCTCGAACTGGAGCAGCAGCAGCGAGCCCGCCACCAGCACGATGGCGCACTCGATGACCCGGCGCATGACGGCCAACTGCGTGCGCAGCCCGCGCACCCGGGCCACGTTCTGCCCCTCCGTGCCCACGCGGTCCTCCACGAAGCCCGCGGCCAGCCGCACGAAGCGCACGAGGAACCACGCCACCGCCACGATGACGACCGAACGCGAAGTCACGTCCACCAGGTGCTGCGCGGGGGGCGGGAACAGCAGCAACCGCGTGCAGGACGCCACCATCACCGCGGCCACCGGGTGACGCAGGGGGCCCTTCCCCGCCGCCACGAACTGGTCATCCCACCCCGACGCCGTCATGCCCGCCGCACGCGCGCCCACCCGCAACACCACCGCCTCCACCACCCGGCCCGCGAGCCACGCGCCCACCAGCAGCAGGCTCAGGCCCAGCCACTGCCACAGCTCCAGCACCCACACCGGACGGGCGAAGAGGAACGGCGGCAGCTTCTCCACCAGGGGCGAGCCGTACACCGTGAAGAGCGTGTCGATGGCGCGCACCGTGTCCTCGCTCACCACCCAGACGGGCCCCTCCGGGGCGTCCACGCGCTGCAGGCGGATGTCCACCGAGCCGCGCGGCAACGGAATCTGTCCCAGCGATTCGTAGCCGGAGTCCGGCGAGTCGCCTTCCGGCTTCTGGCTGATGTTCGCGAAGTCCAGCCACAGCATCCGGTCCAGCACGAAGACGAGCCGCTTCGCCAGCCGCAAGCCCTCCGCCGCCTGCTGCTCCGGCGGCAGGTGTGACAGCGACAGGTAGTGGGGCGCGCGCTCCGCGTCTCGCGCATGCGCGGTGTCCAGGAAGCCCGCCGCCGTGGCCATGGGCGTGCGACGGTCCACGTCCGCCGGTGGCTCGCCCAGGCCTCCATTCAGCGCGAACCCCGGCAGGGGCAGCAGCAACAACAGGAGCAGGGCGAGCGAACGGCGCATGTCGGTTCCTTCGAGGAATGAAGCTGAGATTTGACCTCCAACAACCATGAAGAGCACGCGGTGTCCAGGACCCACGTCACAGCGCGTCACGGTGGAGTGCCCGCCCGCTGTACGGACGAGATGGCCACTGTGGAGGGGGCCCCGCCGGAGCCCACGCCCGTAACGGTCGAGTCACCGTTGCGCATCCGCGCACGTGCTCGGGGAGGGCCGGCGAGCAGGCGGCCCCGGAGCACGGTGGAAAGCGCAGGCTGCCGTCACGGGCGACGCGTTTGTCGGAGGTTCAGGCTCACGAACGGGCCGCATCCGCGAGGACGTCAGCAGCACCCAGGCCGAGGGCTCAGCTCGGACTGGCCCAAGGAGCCGCATGGCGCGAACTCGCATAGCGGCCCCGCTGACGAGTGGAACACCCCCACGGGATGCGCGCCTGATTCACACCCGGAGGTCCGAGGCCTGGATGCCCGATGTGGGCTGATACGCTCCGTCGCATGGCGCGGATCCTCATGGCGGCCCATCCGACGGCGGGACACACCAACGCATTGCGCGCGATGGGCGGGCGTCTGCGGGAACTGGGCCATGACGTGGCCATGGCCATCGCGGTGGCACCGCCGCTTCCCCTGTCCCTGATGCCCGAGCCGCTGCGCTACGCCACCCAACTCCCCGAGGCAATCCGCCGCGACGGCTTCCGGCTGGTGCCGCTGCGCCCTTCGCCAGCCTCGCTCTGGTACGGCGCGCGCATCACCCGCGCCCGCGGATTGGACGAACTGGCCCTGGCCCTGAGGCTCTTCACCACCGGCATGGAGGCGCAAGCCCGAGGCATCGCGGCGGACATCGACGCCTCCGGCATCGACCTGGTGCTGGCGGACTACCTCATGCCCGCGGCGCTGCTCGCGGCCCGGATGACGCGGCGGCGATACGTGGCGCTGTATCACTCCGCCCTCCCCTTCCCCGTGGAAGGCGCGGCGCCCTTCGGCAGCGGCATCCCGGATGACGCGCCTCGCGACGCCGCGTGGATTCGGGCGGAACAACGTGGACACGAACTGCTGCGGAGCTTCGACGCACGCGTCGCCCGGGCGGCCAAGGCGCTCCGCGTCTCTCTCAAGACGGAAGGCCTGCTGGCCACCCCCATCTCCGAGGACCTCAACCTGATGGCGACCACGCCCGAGCTGGAGCCCGGCTTGAAGCCGCTGCCCGGCCCCGTGGAGATGACGGGCCCGTGCCTCCCGAAGCCCTCACTCGCGAGCCAGGACGACCCCGCGCTCGCCGCCCTCCGGCCCGGACGCACGCACGTCTATGTGTCGCTGGGCACGGTGTTCAACGGCCAGCCGCACGTCTTCCACGCCATCCTGGACGGGTTGGCCCGGCACGACGTGGACACGGTGGTCAGCGCGGGCGCCAGCCTCGAGCGGCTCCAATCCCGCGCGGGCCCGCGCACGCACGTATTCCGCCACGTGCCCCAGGTGCCCCTGCTCCAGAAGGTGGACCTGGTGGTGACGCACGGCGGGAACAACACCGTGCAGGAGTCGCTCGCGGCCGGACGGCCCATGGTCGTCGTCCCCTTCGGCGGTGACCAGCTCGCGAACGCGCGGCGCGTGGAGCGGCTCGGCGTGGGCCGCGCGGTGCTTCCGTCCGAGCTGAGCGCGGCGTCCATCGCCCACGCGCACACCGAGGTATCGCGGCCTGACTTCGCCACGCGCGCCCGCGCCCTGGCCGCGACGCTGGAGGGCGTGGACGGAACGGAGCGCGCGGCCCAGGCCGTGCTGCGGCTTCTTCACACATGACATGACACGGGGACGGAGCGTCCCCCTCTGCGCGCTCCGCCCCCGCATCCGTCCCCCCCGCCTACCTCACGGCGTGCAGGCGCCGTGCGTCACGCTGCTGCACGGGTCATCGTCCCCACACCGCGTCCAACGGGCGCACCGCGTGGCGTTGAGGTCATCGAACGCCTGCACGCTCGTCGTCCGCCGGCCCTGGCCCGCGGACACGAGGCACAGCTCGAAATCGCTCAAGGGCGTGTTGGGAATCTCGTAGAGCTCTTCCGTCGCCGCGTTCAACATGCCGGAGCTGCCCGCGCACTGCATGGCATTGGCGAGTGACGAGGCACGCACCTCCACCACGCGCAGACCACACCGGGCCGGCTTGCTCTGGACGCCCACGGCGAAGATGGTGCCGTTCGGGTCACAGGTGAGGTCCGCCACGGACTGGCACATTCCGCTGACACACACGGCGTTCGACCGGCAGAACTGGTTGTTCCCGGACGACGTGCAGCAGGACTCGCCCACCTCACCGCAGTTGCGGCACCGCTCGCCCGCCGCCTCCATCACACACGACAGCGTGCCGTTGCAGGAGGTCGTGGCGCCGCTGACGCAGCAGGCGCCACCTTCGGCGCCACACGGTCCACAGGTGCCGCTCTGGCAGGTCAGCCCGGGGTTGCAACTGTTGGCGTCCGTGCGGCAGGCACAGCCGTTCGTTCCATACTGGCTGGGGTCACAGGACGAGCTGCTCTGGCAGCTACCGCAGCCCGCCAGGATGGCCATGAAGAACATCAACAGCCCCCGCAGGGGAGAGGTCATTTTCACGAGGTGAGTCCTTGTTCTTGGAGTGAATGAGGGATGGACCGCGGTGCGGCTCACGGGCGCAGCACCAGGTGGACGCGCTGGCCTTGCCCATCCATCGCGAGCACCGCCACGCCGAAGTCCTCCGCGAGCGCGAGCGCCCGCGTGACGCGGTACGCGTCCTTCTTCAGGTCCTCGGGAAGCAGGTCGTCCAGACGCAGGGCCTCCTTGGACTCCGGCGGCACGAGGAAGGCCGTCTGCGTCTTGCCGTCCTCGGCGGTCGCGGTGCCCAGCACCCATCCGCCGTCGTTGATGGCCACGACCCTCGCGGACACGAAGCCCTCGGGGAGCGGCAGCCAGCGGAGCTCCTTCTCGTTCGACCAGATGAAGGGACGGGTGAACTTGTCCCCCTCGCGGACCGCGCCCACGAACACCCCCACGTCGTTCACCGCGTGGACTTCGGACTCGGTGTCCACGAGCACGTTCACCTTGTCGCCGTAGACGCGCGCGGCCCGGAGCCCCTTCTCCGTCTCCACCGTCACCGCCGCCTCGCCCAGCGCGTTGAACCGGAGGTCCCGGGGCTTCAGCTTCGACACGACGGACAGCGGCGCCGGCCCCACCTCGTCCAGGAGGAAGAGGCCCTCGGGCTTGTGCGGGTCGCGCACCAGCATCGTTCCATGGGCATTGGCCGTCACGGCCTCCCAGCCATCCAGCCACACCTCGGGCCCGGCCTTCACATCATCCGAGCGGAGCCGGAACGCGTGCGCGCCCTTGGACGTATACGCGGTGCCGAACACGTCACCCGCCGTATTGATGCCCACCACGCGCGCCTTCTCGACGCGCAGCACCTCGTTCAGCCGGTGCGTCTCCCCCTTCGCGGTGACCAGGACGTCCGAGTCCGTCTCCTGGTTCCGCGCCACCAGCGCGCCGCCCTTCAGCAGGCCCAGGGGCGCGAGGTGGTACTCCAGGCGCAGGTAACGCGTGAAGAGGAAGGGATTCCGGATGCACTCCGGGACGCTCAGCCTCACGCTCCTGCGCACGCCGCCGGACGCCCCGTAGATGACCGTGGGCCCCGTCCAGTTCGGGGGCAGGCGGACGGTGAACCGCGCGGACCGCTGGGCCTCGGGGATGCGCACGGGCAGCACACCCACGCGCGCGTCCACGCTCATCAGGTCCACCAGGATGCCGCCCGTGGGCGCGGGGCTGCTGAGCACCACGTCGCCGTACAGCTCCGTGGCGTTGGGCGACGGGCAGCGGCTGGTGGGCGTGACGACGACCATCGACGACAGGCGGGGGCGCGGCACGCCGCCGTAGGCGACGAACTGGCGCATGTAGACAGGCTCCGTCCAGTTGAACTTGAAGACGATGTCCGTGTAGCCATCCACGTAGACGCTGGAGCCGGACGTCAGCACCAGCTCGACGTTGTGCGGGCACGCCGCGCTGTCGCAGTACGGGTCATCCGCGCCGCGCACCTGCCGGGCCAGCGCCTTCAGGGTGCCTCGCACCCGCGTCACGCTGTTGGCGCTGCCCAGGTAGTACGGAGACGGCAGGGCGTCGTTGAAGGTCCAGGTGATGACGTTGCCGGAGCGGGAGCCGTGCATGCGCAGCACCAGGTCCGAGTTGATGCCGAACTGCCGCGCCGGCACGTTGAGGTTCAGCGTGCCCGCCGCCTTGGGCAGCAGCCAGTAGCCGGTGCCGTAGTCGTTGCCCTTCACGTGGATGCGGGCGGCGTTGAGGCGGATGTTCGTCCCGCGCACGACGTCGTCGATGACGTCCGCGTGGGCCGCCTGCGCCAGGAAAAGGCCGAGCAGGGCCAGGGGCCACAGCCCGTTGAGACTGCGCTTCATGAAGACCTCGGTTGCAGTGGGTGGTGGGATGAAACGAATGGGCCTCAGCCGCCCCGGCTGGCCGAGGCCTGCGCCATCAGCGCCATGACGCGGGCGCGGGTGGCGGGCTGCTGACCGGGGCGCAGCGACAGGGCCTGGAGCATCCGGAGGACGGCGTCGCTGTCATCCATCCGGGCCGAGAGGACGTTCAGCAGGGGGGCGTCGGCCCCCACCGCCAGCCCGCCCGAGATGACCCAGACGCTCAGCCGCTCCAGCTCGGCGCCGCCCAGGGTGCGCCCGTTGAGCGCGTCCAGATACACCGCCTGCACGGCGCGCTCGGTCTCGGACGACAGCGCCTCCAGCAACAGGCCCGTGGCGGCGTCCTGCGGCGCGGAGCGCAGCGCTGACGCGGCGGCGGCGCGCACGGTGGGGGACGCGTCCCGCAGGTGGGGCGAGGCCAGGTCCAGGACGCGCTCCGAGCCGCTGTTGCCCAGCGCTCGCAGGGAGTGCTCCAGCGCCTCCGGGCTGTCCGCCTGGAGGAGCGCGTCCTCCAGCGGGCGCAGGAACTCGGCCGCCTCCGGGCTGCCCGCGGGCAGGTGCGAGACGACGGCGCCCAGGGCGTACGCGGACGCGCGCTCGGTGCCGACATCACCGGAGGCGCGGGCCTCCGCGTTCATCCGGGCCAGCAGCCGCCCCGTCTCCGGCTCCGGCGCTTTGAAGAAGCCCGCGCGCTGCACCATCATCGCGTGCGCGCCGGGGTGCTCGCGGGCCTCCTTGGAGACAATCAGCTCGCGCAGCACCGCCTGGGCCTCCGCGTGCCCCGCGCCCGCCAGCAGGTCCAGCATCAACTCGCGCATCGCGGGGGCGACGCCCGGCCGCTTGAACAGCGCGCCCAGCTCCCCCGTCCGGTGCGGCTCCAGCTTGAGCGCCGCGATGGCCCTCCGCGCGAAGGTGCCCGCGTCCCCCACGGCGGAGGGGTCGTTCGCCGACGCCAGCGCCTCCAACATCAGGTCCACCGTCATCCCGGCCGCCTGGCTCGTGGCCAGCGCGCGCTCCTCATCGCCCTCGAAGACGAGCTGCGACGGCGCACGGACAATGGACTTGGTCTCCACCAGCGGCGGGAGCGGCTTCTGCTGGCGCGTGGAGAACGTCAGGCGCAGGCGGACGCGTCGCGACAGCAGCGGGCGGCCATCGGTGTGCGTGGCGTCCAGGATTTCGTTGAGGGAGACGGCGGCCAGGAACCCGTCCGGGTCCCGGTCGAACTGCGTGAGCGAGCTCAGCTGCTGCTGGAACGTCGGAACCTGCGAGGCGGCGCGAAGGGACTGGTAGCGCGTGCGGCGGCGCGTCAGACGCGCGCGCTCGTCCTGGAACTGGAAGCTCGCCTCGACCTGCCCCAGGTGCGTGGACTCGACGGCGGTCCACTCAGCGGCGTCGCGCAGCTCGGTGGGGAACAGCTCCGCCGCCAGCGACTGCGTGAACTGGCGGAACATGGGGGGCTCCGCGTCCGAGTACCGGACGCCCACGAGCGCGCCCTGGCCATTCAGCTCCAGCCACGCCGACGCGGACTCGGGCAGGTGCTCCTGAAGCGCCGCCGCGTCGGGGAGCAGGGACTGGCCGGAGAACGTGACCTCGTGCTGGCTCAGGCGCTTCAACGCCAGCCGCAGCCGCGCCCCATCCTCACGGACCTCGAGCGCCTGGAGCGTGAGCTCGCCATCCAGGTTCATCACGCCATCGAACCGCTGGAGCTCCTCGCCGCCAGGAACGGTGAAGGCAATCCGCTGCAGGTCGTTCCAGACAAAGTGATACGTGCGCTCCTCGCCCACGGTCCACTGATAGAGCGGCAGCCGGGAGGGGCTCACCGCCGCTTGCGGGGTGGCCACGACGGGCGCGGAGCGGTGGAAGAAGTGCCAGGCAGGCACCGCACCAGCGAGCAGCAGGGTGGTCAGCGCGGCCGTGCGGACGGCGAGCTTCGAGCGACGCATGAAGAACTCCCGACAGGAAGAGAAAGGAGCCGCCGTGGGAAGCAAGACACCACGGCGGTGGACTTCGGACCTGGCGCGCGCCACTCACGCGCGCCAGGAAGCAGCGGCGGGGCCTAGTAGATGCGCACCAGCGGCAACGACTTGCTCTCGTCGTAGATGTTCCACGTGTGCCCGAAGCCGGTCCAGCTCACGATGGCCACCTCGGCCTTCAGCGGTCCCAGCTCGCCGAACAGCTTGATGGCGCCGTCCAGCGTGCGCGCCGTGATGTCCAGCTTCGAAGAGACGCGCAGGAAGAGCGTGTTCGGGTTCGTCGGGTGCGCGGGGGAGCTGATGTGCAGACCGATGTCGCCGTACAGCGGGAGGCTGACGCGGACGATGACGACCTCGCCCCTCACGCCCGCCTGGAACCCCGGGAAGCCAATGCCCACGGACGCGAAGCCCTTGGCGGCCACGAACGGGGTGATGGTCCCGTACAGGTCCGCGCCCAGCAGGTCCTCCGCGCAGTTGCGCGTGACGGCGCCGCCGATGTTCAGCTTCACGCCCACTTCCGCGGACACACCCGCCTGCACCGTGACGGGGACGTAGAACACGAAGAAGGTCGAGGAGGCCTTCGCGGTGTCCTTGTCGAAGTAGAGCGTGTCGTCGAAGAACGTCTTGCGCAGCGGGTAGTGCTCGTCGTGCTGGTAGAGGGTGATGGTCAGCACGCGGGCGTCGCCCTTGATGCGGATGCCGTTGCCCTCGGTGCTGGCCTCACCGCTCAGGTGCGCCATCTCGAACCGCGTGGGGCCGAACACGTTCGCGTAGGCGTTGAACTCGGCGTAGACGCGCGCATCGGTGTCGCACCAGGCGCCCGACTTGTTGAGCGAGCTCACGCCGCCCTGGAGGACCTCCCAACCCGCGGCGAAGTCGTAGCCACCGCCGAAGACGTCGCCGCCCACATAGCCACCATCACTGAACTCACCGCTGTGCCGCACCGTGCCGGTGGACGGGTTCGTCGGCGTGCTCTGGTCGCGGATGAAGGCGCCGTAGATGCCGAGGTACTGGCTCAGCAGCGTGGTGTTCAGCGTGTAGTCCTTCAACTTCAGGTCCGGCAGCTTGAGCCGCTGCGCGTTGCGCACGAAGCTCTCCGGGCCGAAGTCGTTGCCCGTCAGGGCGATGCACGCCTGGAGGTCCGCCTGACGGCGCGGCGCCATGGCGGCGTCGAGCATCGTCTTGTAGCGGCGCGGGCTCCAATCACAGACACTCGCCTCACGGGCGTCGAGGCAGCCCTCCTTCTGGGCCTTGACCAGCGCCACCTCGATGGACTTGTCCAGCCCGTAGAGCTGCTCCGCCGTCCGCTTGTCGAGCTCCACCGTCGAGTGGTCGCGCTTGCGGAGGATTTCCGCGGCCACCTCCCACTCCGCGTAGATGGACTGACGCTGACGCAGCAGCTCCTCGAAGGACTCCTGCTCGACCTGGTGGTGGTTGAGCACGTCGTCCGGGACGCCGTGGAACTTCTCGCTCTGCTCCTGGTGCCACGAATCCGACGGCGTGGCCCAGTTGCGGGCCTCCAGGTTGTTCGCCAGCCGCGCGGCCTCGGACGAGAAGACGTACCCTTCCGTGCCCTTGGGGTAGGGGCCGGGCGTGAAGCGGAAGTACGCGTTCTTCGCCACGCGCTGCTTGCTCCAGATGGGCGCCAGCTTCTCCTGGTCCCGGCTGTAGAGCGTGCGGTGCGCGATGCCGTCCTTGTCGTACGCGGCCTGGAAGAGCGCGCGGTAGTCGTCGCCGTACCGGCCCGCCTCGCGCTCGAAGCGGCTGTAGCCCAGGTACTTCTCGTCCACGAACTCCTGGCAGGACGTCACCTGCGTGCCGTTCTTCTCCCAGCCGCGGAGCTGCTCCAGGTAGGCCTGCTCGGCCTTGGTCAGGTTCTCCAGCTGCTTGCGGTAGAGAATCTGGCCCTTGAGAACCTGGCCCGCGAGGCCCTGGTCCAGGCCCTGGAAGCGCGTCTTGACCGGACGGAAGGACTCGTAGGCCACGGTGTCGACACCGCCGCCCAGCTCGTCCGGGAGCAGCGCCAGGCGCTTGGGAGCCGCCTCCCACTGGGCCGTCCACGCGTCCTGGACGATGCCCTGGCAGTAGCCATCATGGACACTGCCGCAGCTGCTGGCGCGGTAGTCGACGTCCACGCACTGCTGCAGCGTGGGCTTGGGGCAGTCCTGCGCGAAGCTCGCGGGGGCCGCCAGCACCGTCGCGGACAGGCCCGCCCAGCGCAGTTGGCGCGCGAGCTGTTTCGTGTGTTTCCGCTGATTCATGTAACGCATCGTCCTTGTTGTGGGACCGGCTCCGGGCTCGGCCCGGGCGGGGCCTAGAGCACGGCGCGTGCCGGGGCTGTTTCACCCGGGCTCCCGAGGGGAGACACGGGGAACGCGAGGACCCACGGGCAACAAGGCGCTGCGGGGTGTTGTCTGGGAGGCTACGGGCGCGGGTGGCGGCGAAGCCACCCGCGCCGTGAGACAGGCTACTGGATGGTGTAGGCCACCGTGCCGCTGCAGGAGCCGTTGGCGTAGCAGCCCGCGCGCATCTGGTACGTGCCCGCGGTGGTCGCGGTGAAGGTCACCAGCGACAGGAGGCTGCAGCTGTCGTCGTTGGCGGCGACCTGGGTGTTCGTCGCCGCGTTGAACAGGCGCAGGTAGGTGTCACCGGAGCCCGTGGCCTGCGGCAGCGAGCAGGTGCCGAAGGTCAGCGTCTGCCCCGCGGCCAGCGTCACGTTGACGTTGGTGGTGTTCTGCTGGGCGCTGTTGGTGTTGGTGGCGGTGAAGGTGAAGGTCTCGACCGGCGGGGGCGGCGGAGGGGGCTCGTAGTCCGCGCACAGCCGCTCGCTGGTCGCGACAGCGCAGTACGCGTCGATGGCGGGGCGCGCGTAGGTGATGGACTCGCCGCCGCAGCCCGTGTCGGTGCACTGGTTCACCACGTTGCAGCTGCCCCGGCTGACGTAGTCCGTCACGCCGCGCACCAGGATGCCCGCCACGGTGAAACCACCGTTCTCATAGACACCCGAGCCCGAGTTGCCGCCAAACGTGTCCGTGTTGGCGACGAAGTAGTCCCGCGTGGCCGCGCGGCCGTCGCGCACCCAGCCGCCGTCATCAATCTTGAACGGGATGCCGCTGCCGGAGCCAATCACGCTCACGCCGGTGTTCAGCGGGAGGGCCGTGCTGCCCGGACGGATGGGCGCGGGTACGAAGCGCGGGGTGGCCGCGCGGTCCAGGCGGACGACGGCGTAATCGAGGTTGCGGCCGCCCGTCGTGCCCACCTGGCGCGCGACAATGGACGAACAGGCATACACATCCGCCGTCGTCACCGTCTTCAGCGCCGTGGCCGACGTGCGGTAGAAGTTGAAGACGAAGCGCGTGTTCGAGCAGTCCGACGCGCTGGTGATGCAGTGCCCCGCGGTGAGCACCAGGTCGTCATCAATGAGCGTTCCGGAGCAGAACGCCGGCGTCGGGTCATCCAGGAAGCGCTGGTCCGAGCAGAGGTTGTAGGCGCTCCGCAGCGAGGACGCGTTGAAGGTGACGTTGTTGGGGTTGGAGGTGTTGATGACGGAGGGCCGCATCAACGCCACGGTGGACTGCTCGGCGCGGTCACGCAGCACGGACGCCGGATAGGCGTAGACATCCGTGCGGTGGTCCGCGCCGTAGACGACGGGCTGCTGCTGCGTCTCTGTTTCAGGGGACTTCTCACCGGGAAGCGCTCCCTCCGGCGCGGGACCACAAGCCGCGACGGAGAGGGTACACAGCAACGCGCCGAACAGCGTCCTGCGAGAGGCGGTACGGGTGATGCGCATGGGCGACCACTCCTGGCGATGAGCGCCCGCCGGAAGGGACGGGCAAACACACGCTACGCCCGGCGCCAACCCGCTTTCCCCAAACTCCTACAATATAAGTGATTCCACGAATACCTGACTGTCCAACACCTGCCACTCCCACCCTTGGCTGCCTTTGCCGTCCGAGCATCCACGGGGAAGCAACGGGCGCGGGTGGCGGCAGCGCCACCCGCGCCTTCACCTCAAAGCCGCGCTACTGGATGTTCCACACCACGGTGCCGCTGCAGGAGCCGGTGGAGAAGCAGCCGGCGCGAATCTGCAGGGTGGTGGTGGCGGGCGCGGTGTACGTCATGCTGGAGCCCCGGCCGCCGCACGCGTCGTCGTTCTCGAACACCTGCGCGGCGCCGTTGAAGAGCCGCAGGTAGGTGTCACCGCTGAAGGACGCTCCCGTCACGCCACAGGTGGCCACGGTGAGGCGCTTTCCCGCCTCGATGGTGACGTCCCTGTTGGTGGTGTTCTGCTGAGCGCTGTTGGTGTTGCTGGCGTTGAAGGCGAAGCTGCCGCTGGTGGGGCCCGTGGAGCCGCCCGTAATCGTCCAGGCCACGGTCCCCGTGCAGCTCCCCGAGCTGTAGCAGCCCGCGTTGATGGCGTGGTTGCCGTCCGCGGTGGCCAGGTAGGTGATGCTGGAGCCCCGGCCGCCGCAGGCGTCGTCGTTCTCGGCGACCTGGGTGCCCGTGGGGCCGCGCAGGCGCAGGTACGTGTCACCCGTGAAGGTCGTGCCCGTCAGGCCGCACGTCCCGATGGTCAGCGTCTGGCCGGCCCGCAGCGCGATGGTGCGGTTGGTCGTGTTCTGCTGGGCGCTGTTGGTGTTGCTCGCCGAATAGGCGAACGAATCCGGCGGCGGGGGCGGCGTGCCGCCGCACAGACGCGCGCTGCCAGCGACGGAGCAGTAGTGGTCCACCGCGGGGCGCACGTAGGTGATGGACTCACCGCCGCAGCCCGTTTCGGTGCACTGGTTCACGACACGGCAGCTTCCCTGGGAGACGTAGTCCGTGTCCCCCCGGACCAGGATGCCCGCCACGGTGAAGGAGTCGTTCTCGTAGACGCCCGAGCCCGAGTTGCCACCGAACGTGTCCGTGGTGGCGACGAAGTAGTCCAGCGTGCTGGAGCGGTTGGTGCGCACCTTGCCGCCGTCATCAATCTTGAACGGGATGCCGCTGCCGGAGCCAATCACGCTCACGCCCGCGTTCACCGACAGGGCCGTGTTGCCCGGACGGATGGGTGCGGGCACGAAGCGCGGCGTGGCGGCGCGGTCCAACCGGACGATGGCGTAGTCCAGGTTACGGCCATTCACCGTGCCCAGTTGGCGCGCGACGACGGACTGGCAGGAGAAGATGTCCGCCGTCGTCACCGTCTTCAGCGCGGTGGCCGACGTGCGGTAGAAGTTGAAGACGAAGCGCGTGTTCGCGCAGTCGGAGCTCGTGATGCAGTGCCCCGCGGTGAGCACCAGGTCGTCATCGATGAGCGTGCCCGAGCAGAACGCCGGCGTCGGGTCGTCCAGGAAGCGCTGGGTGGAGCAGAGGTTGTAGGCGCTCCGCAGCGTCGGCGCGTTGAAGGTGACGTTGTTGGCGTTGGTCGTGTTGAGGGCGGACGGCGCCATCAGCGCCACGGTGGACTGCTCCGCGCGCTGGCGCAGCACGGACGCCGGATAGGCATAGACATCCGTGCGGTTGTCGGTGCCGTAGACGACTTCCTGCTCCTGCGCGCCCAGCTCCGGGGACTTCTCGTCCAGGGAGTCCATCTCGGAGGCGGGGCCACAGGCCGCGACAGTGAGGGAACACAACAGCGCGCCGAAGAGGCTCCGGCGCTGGGGGATACGGGTGATTCGCATGGGGCGACCACTCCTGATGAGGGCCCGCCGAAAAGGTCGGGCGGTATCACTCTACGTCCGCCCCTGACATCACTTCATGTAAATCCGTCACAATCTGAACAACGGCACAGTCCCATCAAGAAGTTATTATTTGATTTCACCGACCATAAGCATCTTCGAGTATCACGTCGCTGCGCGCCCCCGAGGCCTTCGCGGCCTCGACATCCAGGCCCTCGCCGTGGCCACGCCCCTGTCCCTCGAACACCAGCGACGCGCCGTTGAACGACGCGGTGCGCGGGCATGAGGGCAGCTTCAAGCCGGAGCGCAGCAAGTCACACGGCAGCGAGCGCGCGGACTCGAAGGTGGCGTCTCCGTCGGACTCCGTGCGCAGGTAGTTCACCCGCCCCGCCTCGAAGCGCAGCGACACCAGGCCGCGCCCCAGCAGCCGCTCCACCTCCGCGCGGGGACGCTCCTGCCGCCAGGGCTCCTCTCCGCCCTGGGAGAAGGTCAGCCATTCGCGCCACTTCAGCGGCGCCAGGCCCACGGCCTTCGACTCCTCGGGGCGCACGCGCACCGTGCCCCGGAAGGCCTGGCAGTGCGTGGTGTCACACACGGGGCGGTTCGGATGTCGGCTGTGTTGCTCGTTGTGAGCCACCACCCGCGCCAGGGCAATCCGAGCCTCGCCCGTCAGGCTCACATCCTCAGCGGACACCACGCCCGCGGTGTATTGCAGGCGCGTGGTGCGGAAGATGAAGTCAGAGCCACGCCGCGCCTTCATCGCGCTGGGCGTGGTGGGCACACCCGCCGGCGGCCGGTACGGCGGCGGCACGGAGTGGATGAAGACCCCCGCGTAGTCGCGCCCCGCCTCCGGCCCCCCCGGGAAGCGCACCCGCCAGGGCGCCCCCAGACACACCGCCGCGCCTCGCCGCGTCAGTGACGCCAGCGGCGCCCACGCCTCCGCGCCCGCGCGCGGGACACCGTCCTCCAACGCGAAGCCCGCGCCCGGACAGCGCGCCTCCACGTCACCCGCGGGCAGCAGTCCCAGCACCTGCACCCGCGCGGCGTCCCAGCCCGCCTGCTTGCGCGCCCGCGCGAGCGCCCGTGGCACCTCGTCCGCGAACTGGCGAGGCATGGCCCCCGGGCGCATCATCACCACCACCAGGTCCGCGTCCACGGCGGCAATCCAGCCGAACTGGGGCCGGCTCGCGGCGTCGCGCACGGTGCCCGTCTTCGTGGCCACGCCCGCCAGCGCCTTGGACGCGGGCAGCTCCGCCAGCGTGCCCCGCGCGGCGTTGTCCGCGAGCAGGGTGATGACCTCCGGCCGGGCCTCCGCCAGGAGCCGGTACGCCTGCGCCACGCCCCAGGGGGACAGGGACACGGTGGAGCGCAGGCCAATCGCGTCCGCCATGTCCTCCGGCATCCGCGTCAGCCCGAGCGCCCCCAGCACCGGCCCCCAGGCGCCAAAGGCCTTGGGCGCCGAGCCCCGGGCCGCCCAGTCCAGGAAGTAGCCGTTGCACGAGCGCAGCAGCGCGGTGCGTGCGTCTACATTCTCGGGCAGGCCCGCGCCGCAGGCCCACTCCTGCACGCCCGGGCGCGGTGGCAGCGCCGGAGGCTGCGCGCCCGCCGCGTACACGAAGGGCTTGAGCACCGAGCCGTAGGGCAGCGCGCGTTGCACGTCGCCTTCCGACCACACCACCTCGCCCGAATGACGGCTCACCACCACCGTGGCGGGCGAGGCCGCGCGAGCGCCGACACCGGACAGCTCGTCGATGGACAGCGGCGACGTCCACCGCGCGCCGTCCTGGCACTGCCGCAGCCGGCGGGACAGCGCGGGCGGGAAGCCCGACGCGGACTCGCTCAACACCCGCGCCAGCGCGCGCCGGGCCCGGGGCGTGTCCACCTCCGGGGACCGGGCCAGGTCCGACGCCGCGCGCGAGAGCGAGAGGTAGGGCCCCTCCTTCCACGCGGGCAGCTCGCCGCTCACCGCCAGGGCGAAGGCTTCGTGGAAGAGCCGGTCGTCGCTGGACTGGGGACAGGCCCACCACAGGAGCTGGTGGGCCAGCTCGTGCCGGAGCGCCAGCCGCAGCCGTTCATCCAACACGCCCGGCGTGTTCTGCCGCAGCTCCACCCAGCCCGGCCGTCCCTGGCCATTGCGCTGGGACGACAAGGCGGCGCCCTTTTGAAGGGTGATGGAGGCCGGCGCCTTCGACGGCGCCCCACCCGCCTCGCCGGCGTAGCGGGACGCCAGGGCCGTCCAAGCGGCCTCCGCCTCGCGGCGAAGGTCCGCCTCGGGCGTCACGTCGCCCCGGGTGACGAAGGTGGGGGTGGCCGCGAGCAGCACGGCCACCGTGACGGCCAACCCCATGGACTACAGGTCGCCCAGGCGCTTCTTCGAGGGCACCACCTTCAGCACGTCCGCGCCCGTACGGCCGTGGATGCTGGCGGCGTACATGTCCTCGATGTGCGCGGGCGGGGCGGAGAAGGTGCCGGCGAACTGCGCGCGCAGCACGTAGCCCACGGTGCGCGGGCTGTCACTCCACCAGGCCGGCTCCTCGAAGAAGAAGGTCGCCCGCTCCGGGTTGAGCACGCGGCGCTTGAGCGCCTCGGGCACCAGGGGCAGCGCGTGCGGCGGACCGCGGAACGCCTTGTCCTCCTGCAGCGGCACGAAGCCCGCGGGCACCGCGTCCTCCACCACGTAGTAGGCCGAGCGCACGCGGTTGTCGCCGCGCGCGTCCATCGTCAGCTCCACGTAGACCTCCTCGCCCTGGGCCACGGTGTCACCCTCGCCCAGCAGCACCTTCCCGCCCTCGCGCAGCGCGTAGTAGGCGCGCTGCAGGGACATGCCCTCCGCCTTCGCCTTCACGGCGGACAGCGGGGTGAACGTGGTGGCGCGCAGCGTGGCCACGCCGTCGAAGCCGCCCACGTCCACCGTGCGCGTTCCCGGCTCCAGCACCGCCACCAGGCCCAGGCCGCGCGGCGCGAACTTCACCGGCGACTTCACGCCCTTCACCTCCGGTGCCTTCATGCCCTGCATCGCCTTCGCGTCGCGCTCCAGCAGCCACAGCGAGTGCAGCAGCGCGGTGCTCCGGTCGAAGGTGGACAGGTCCGGCTCGGACAGCAACTCCAGGATGCGGCGCCGGGCGCGGGTGATGTCCAGCGTGCCGAACGAGGCCGCGTGCGCGGCGATGGCCGTCATGCCCACGCGCCGCAGCGGGAAGCGGAAGAAGGCCTCCGACTGCTCCAGCGGCTGGTTCGGGTCGTGCGAGGCCAGCGTGGCGTAGCCCTGCGCGCTGCGCGTCACCAGGGCGTTGATTTGAGATTGGAGGGCGGGCTCCTTCATGATGCCCGCCTTCTCCGCGGCGAGCACCGCCAGGGCCAGCGGGTACAGGTCCCCGCCCTGCGCGCCCTGCACCAGCGCCCGCACGCGCGCGGCCTGCTTCGAGCCCTCCAGGCGCGCCAGCACGTACGCGCGGGTGGCGTCGTACTCGGGCGGCAGGTTCTCCTGCGCCTCCAGCCAGCGGGCGCTCTCCACCAGGCGCGCGTCGGAGCGGTCCACCAGCCCGGCCTCGGCCGCGTAGGCCAGGCCGTCCAGCGCGATGAGCGTCAGCGGCAGGCTGGGCGTGTTGTAGCCGCCGAACCAGGTGAAGCCGCCGCCCTTGACGGACAGGTCGAGGATGCGCGCGGTGCCCTGCACGGAGCGGCTGCGCGCCTCCGCCAGCAGCGCCTGCGTGTCCGTGTCCAGCTTCGCCAGCGCGCCGGCCTGCTGGAGCACCTGGTACACGGCCACGTTGGGCACCGTGGTGGACACCAGCTGCTCCAGGCAGCCGTACGGGTACGTGAGCAGCTCGCGCACGTTGGAGAGCGCCGCGTCCACGATGGACGGCTGGAGCACCAGCTCCACCCGCGCCAGCGTGGCCTCCCGCGCCGCGGGCACCTCCAGCGCGCCGCCGCCCCAGGCGCTCACCTTCACGACGTCCTCCACCGCGGAGGGGGAGACATCGAAACGCTTGAGGTCCTTGAGCGGGTCCTTGCCGCCCGCCACGTTGACCGCGAGCTGCGCGGCGCCCGTGGACGCGGCCTTCAGCGTCAGCGGCACCACCTGCTCGCCGCCCTTGGCCAGCTCCACCTTGTGCTCCGCCTGGTCCGCCTTCAGCGCGCCCAGCGACGCCAGCTTCACGTTCAGCAGCTGGCTGCCCGGCGACTTCTCGCCCGCGGACAGGCGCACGGAGGCGAGCGCCTCGTCACCCTCACGCAGGAACTGCGGCAGCGCGGCGTAGAGGTTGAGGCCGCCGCGCGTGGCGAACTCGGAGGTGCCCTCACCGAAGCGGCCGGACGTGTCCGCCGCCACCGCCGTCACCACCCACAGCGTCTGGTTGGAGGGCAGCTTGAAGCGCACCGTGGCGCGGCCGTCCCGGTCCGTCACCACCGCCGGGTCCCAGTGCGCGGTGTCGCGCTCCAGGTCCTTCGTCTGGCGGCTGGGCGGCTTGATGGAGGCGAAGGCGTGGTCTGGCAGGCCCGCCATCTTCCGCGCCAGGGCCTCGCCGTAGCCGTAGCCCTGGAACTCCGAGGAGAAGAAGTTGGACACGTTGTTGCGCGCCGGCGGGTAGAAGAAGTCCAGCACCTTGGGGCGGAACTCGCTCTGGATGGCGTAGACGGCCTTGTCCACCACGCCCACGGACAGCTGCGCCACCACGCCGCGGCCCTCGTGGTCCACCACGCGCACGTCGATGCTCTGCTCGGTGAGCGGCGTGGCCTCCGCGCGGCGGGGCTGCAGCTCCACCGTGAGGGTGCGCTCGCGCGGAATCACCCGGAAGGCCACCGTGCGCTCCTCCCAGCGGCCCGTGGCCGTGGGGTACGCGATGGACGCGTAGACGGCGCTGCCGAAGCGCTTCTCCACGTTGAAGCTGTGCACCAGCGTGCGGCCCTTCAGCTCCACCACCTGCGTGTCGTAGAGCGCGGCGCCCGTCAGCGTCACCCACACCGGGCCCGCGTCACGGCCGCCCCCGCCCCAGCTGTCCGGCATCAGCGCCACCAGCTTCGCGGTGTCCCCGGGCGCCAGCGTCCCGGACAGCGAGGCCAGCGTCAGGTTGGGCACCCGCGCCACCGGCTCGTCCGCGCCGCCGATGACGAGCAGCGACTCCTCGCCCTGCCACGTCTCGCCGTTCTTGTCCTTCACCACCACGCGGGCCAGCACCATGCCCACCTCCGAGGTGGGCACCTTCTCGCGGTGCGTGCCGTCCGCCGCCGTGGAGAACGAGCGCTTGCCCAGGCTCTTCTCCGCGCCGTCCGCCTTGCGCAGCACGAAGTCCACCTCGCCCTGCGTCACGCCGTAGGGCTTGCCCGACAGCGTGGTGGCGCGCACCGCCAGCGTCGCCTCGCCGGCCTTGGACACCACCGCGTCCGAGTAGCGCGCCAACCCCAGCACCTCCACCTTCGACAGGAAGAAGGCGGCGGTGGCGTTGGCGAAGGTCTCCTGGTCATCCCGCGCGCGGATGGTGAGCGAGTAGCGGTACGGCAGCCGGTCCTCGCCCTCCGCCAGCGCGGGCACGGCCACCTCGATTTCGGCCTCGCCGTCGGCGCTGAAGCCGCTGGCGCTGGACCACGGGTCTTCATACGCGCCGCGCGCCTCCACGGAGGAGTACAGGCGCTCGGGCACGCTCAGCTTGCCCTCCGTGCTGGAGGCGCTGCCGTAGGTCACGTCACTGCCCTGCCCGCCCTTGCCGGCGTCATCCACCCAGGCGGGCGCGTCCAGCAGGCTGCGGTAGAGGAACACCTCGTACTTCGCGCCGTCCGGCGTCCCACCGGCGTAGCGGCGGGCGCGCACCTTCGCGCGCAGCGTCTGCCCGGGCACCACCGTCTCCGAGCCGGGCTCCACCTCCAGGTAGAACGTCGGCTTCACGTAGTCCTGCACGCGGGCCTCGCCCTGGTGCGGGTGCTCGTCCACCTTCGCCTCCAGGCGCAGCACGCCGGTGCCCAGGTCCTCCGGCACCTTCAACGTGCCGTGGAAGGCGCCGAACTCGTCCACCACGGCGCGCGTGTTCATCGCGCGGCCTTCCTGCGAGACGAGCTTCACCTCCACCTGGCGCTTCTTCGGGGTGAAGAGGCGCGCCAGGTAGGTGTCCGGCTGGCGCACCACGCCGCGGAACTTCACCTCGTGGCCCGGCTTGTAGATGGGCCGGTCGCTGTAGATGAACACGTCCGGCGCCACCGCCAGCGCGGAGTAGAAGTCCGTGTCGACGATGGCGGTGTCCCCGCCCACCGACGCGGTGGCCATGATGCGCGGCTCCGACACCTCCAGCGTCACCTCGCCCTTCTCGTTCGTCTTCCCGGTGGGGCCCTTGCCCTTGGGCAGGTACACCTGCACCTCGGCGCCCGCGCGCGGCTTCTGGTCCCGGCCCGCCACGCGCACCAGCACCTGGCCATCCGTCTGCTTGAGCTGCACCGTCAAGTCACTGACGACCAGCACCACCTGCCCCTCCACCCGGCCCTGCACCAACTGGAGCACGTAGGTGCCCGCAGGCAGCGGCGCCAGGGTGACGCGGCGCTCCTGGAAGCCGCTGGAGCCGCTCGCGTAGAAGCCGGGGACGTTGAACTCGCGCTCGGCGCCGCCGAGGTCCAGGTTCAGCCACTGGCTGCGCGTCACCTTGAAGCCGGACGGGATGCCCACCAGCCGCTCGGGGCCCTCGGACACCTTGGCCAGGGGCTCACCCGCGCCCGGCGTCTCCGGCGGACGGGGCATCACGTCGCCCACCACGTCGCGGAAGGTCGGGTTGAGCGTGTCGAGCAGGAACATGCCCGGCGTGCGCACCGCGTTGAAGCCGCGGCTGAGCGCGCGGCCCGGGTTCTTCAGCGTGGGCGGCGTCTGGTACGCGCGCCGCAAGTCGCCCTGGGCGCGGATGAAGGCGTCCAGGTTCTCCGGCTGGAGGACGCGGAGCTCGACGGGGCCCTTGTCCTCGAAGGCGACGTCCACCGCCACCGGCTCCTGGCTGCCATAGGCGCGCGGCACGGTGATGTAGAGCGGCTTGGCCAGGGCCAGGCCGGACAGCAGGAGCGCGGACAGGGCCGCCATGCGGATGACGCACTTCATGACCCGAAACCTCCAGGAACCAGCGAATCTCCCTGCACGGTGCCGCGCAGGCCCAGGTACGGCAGCGACTCCAGGTCGCTCCGCGCCGCTTCGATTTCCGGGGGCGGCGCGCCAGGCATCGGCGCTTTGCGGCTGACCCGGAACTCGGACAGGTATCCATCCATCGTGAGCCCGCTGAGCAGCCGGCCCGTGTTCACCCCGAAGGCCACCGACGTGGGCTGACGCAGCCCCGCCACCACCGGGCCCGCCGCGCTGAGCATGTTGGGCTGCTGACCCGCGCAGGCCTTGCGCAGCCGCTCCAGCTCCGCGTCGTTGGAGGCCAGCACCACGTGGTTGCAGTGGGTGCCGCGCACCAGCCGGTTGTAGCCGCCGGAGAAGAGGCCCTCCAGCGCGGCCGCGTCCTCGGTGCGGCCCCACAGCACGGCCAGCTCCACCGGCAGCGACGCGTCACCGCGCGGCGTCCACACCAGCGCCACCTGACGCGTGCGCGTGGGGCCCTTGCCGCCGCCCTCCTCCCAGTATTGCTTGAGCGTCTCCGGGTCCAGGGACTCGGGCAGCTTGAGCTGGAAGGCCAGCAGCACCGGCGTGTCCTCCGGCACCAGCTTGAGCAGGTCATCGGAGAGCGGCGCGGCGTCCAGGCGCGCGGGGCCGTCCATCAGCTCGCCCGCGATGCCCCGGGGCACCAGCTGGTTCGCCGCCACGCCGAACTGGAGCCGCGTGCCCGGCGCCAGCCCCAGCACGCTCGACAGCAGCTGCACCTCGCGGCCGTAGGCGTCCGCGTCGTAGCCCAGCTCCACGTCGACGCCGTCCTTCGCCTTCAGCTCCGGCAGCGCCGCGCACAGGCCGTGGAGCACCGCCACCGGGTGGCGCGCGAGCACCAGCCGGTCCGCGAGCCGCCCCGCCCACAGCGTCTGCTCCGCCACCAGCCAGCGCTTCAGCTCATAGGTCGCGGCGCCCTCACCGCCAGGGCAGTGCTGCGCCGTCATGCCGCCGCGGCTGGCCACGCGGTCCAGCGCGTCATAGGCGGACGTCGCGGCGCGGCCCGGCTTGGGGAGGATGAAGGCCGGCGTGCTGGAGCGCGCGTCGCCGCCGAACCACGTCACGCGGAACGGGGTGTCCAGGAGCTGGCCCGCGAAGAGGTCCAGCACCGCGCCCTTGAAGCCGGCCTGGAGGTCCTCGCCGGTGGAGCCGAAGAAGGCGGCCCACGCACCGACGAAGCCCTGCCCCAGCGGCTTCTGGAGCTGGTCGCGCAGCCACGCGTTGGCGGCCAGCGCGTCGCGCACCTTGCCCGGGCGGTACACGTCCACCCAGAGGGCGGAGGGCGCGGCGGTGCCGGGCACCTCGAGCGCCGTCATCGCGGGCTCGGGCATGCCCTCCGCGCTGGCGCCGGCGCTGGGAGGACCCTTGCGCTCATCACCCAGCAGGTTCGTCACGGTGCCGCCGCCGTCGTGGGACGCGCCGCTGCGGCGCCCCAGGAAGAAGGCCCCGGCCACGGCGCCGCCCACGAGGACGGTGACCAGACCGATGAGGAGCGCCTTGGGAGGGCCGCTCTTGGGAGATGTCATGACATCCACTCCTTGAAACGGAAGAAGCCGAGGAAGGAAGCGTTCTGCGGCACCGGGCGCCACTCCAGCGGCGCCTCGGTGGCCAGGTTGCGGAGGACGCCGGTGCGCACCGCGGCGCCCTTCTCCCCCGGGTGGTAGACGACGCGCGCGGGTGCGTGGGCCCGGTCCTCCGGGCGCACCACCAGCATCAGATGGAAGATGGGGCCCGCGTCCTGCTCCTGGCGGAAGGCGAGCACGTCGCCGGTGCGCAGCGACTCGCGCGTGGCGTCATCGCGGCCCAGCAGGTGGAAGCTGCGGTGGAGCAGCACCTCCGCGTCCGCGAACTCGGAGGGACGTCCCTGGCCATCGCGCCACAGCGGCGTGGAGAGGCGCTCGGGAGCCACGCGCTTGTAGGCGGCGCGGTAGGCGAAGCGGATGAGGCCCGCGCAGTCACGCTGGTCCGGGTGCCACGCGGCGTCCTGCTTGCGCACCTGCGCCAGCGCCACCTGCGCCACCTCGCGCCTCAGCAGCACGTCGCGGGACTCGGGTGCGGACGCATCGAGCGCGGGTGCGCGCACGTCCGCCATGGGCGCCGCCGGGGCATGGCGCTGCACGCCCGCCACCTGGGACGCGTCCCTCCGCCCGGGCGTCTCGACCGGCGCGAGCGCGGGGGCGCCAGCTCCCGGCACGCCGGACGCGGGCGCCACGGAGGCATGAAGCAGCACGAGCAGGGGAAGGACGCGCATGGCCGAGGAACCCAGGAGACGTGGGAGGCGTCAGTACTCGCCCTCGCCACCGCCGCCGGACTGGAGCGCCTTGAGGGCCTCGTCCAGGTTCTTCGGCCAGGCGGCGTGCTTCGGCTTCGGGTCCTGCGAGGGCACGTACACCTCGGCCTGCCCATCCCCGAGCATGTTCACCCAGGCCAGCACGCGCGTCGTGCCCGGCGTGGCCAGCGGGATGCGCACCATGCGGCGCACCTCGTTGGGCGTGCCCTCGAAGAGCGCCAGGTTCAGCGTGGCCACGGTGTGGGCCTTGTCCCCGCTGGGCCAGTAGTTGGTGGCCACCAGGTACACGCCCTTGGGCGGCGCGCGGTGGATGTAGAGGTAGGGGCCGTACGCGGGCTGGTCGAAGTCACCGCCCTGCGAGTTGAGGAAGAAGGTGCCGCCGGAGGGGCTCGCCGTGTCGGCCCAGTAGACGTGCGCCATCTTCTGCACGTCGAGCGCGTCGCCCGAGGTGCTCGACTCGGTGGGCTCGTAGAGGTGCAGGTCCGTGTAGACGCCGTCCGTGTCGCTGGTGAGGACGACCTTGAAGGGCACCGGCGGAATCTGCGCGTAGCTGGTGGCCTGCGCGCGCGCGGTGCCGGCCTGGTTGGTGGCCATCACCGTGACGATGTTCTTCCCGCTGGCCGCGGGGAACTTGCGGCTGAAGCGCCCGCGGTACGTGCGCATCAGGTAGCGGTCGCCGTTGATGGACACGACGATGGGGTCGATGGTGGTGTCGCTGACGGTGCCCTCGATGAGCATCATCCGGTCCACCGTCCAGCCGCCCGACGGCGCGGACAGCGTGACGACGGGCATCGTCTGGCCCTTGCCAATGGGCACACCCTGCTGGCGGGGATTGGCCGCGGGCGACTGCGACAGCAGCACGGCGAGGAGGACAGGCAGCATCACGCGTCCTTGAAGAAAGGAGGTCCGCGAGCGTTCGCGGGCGGACAGACTGCGGCAGCACTGCCCTCCTTTTCAAGTCGCCTGCCAGCCACCTGGGCGGGCGAACACCCCGTGCCAGGGCCAGGAGTGTGGACGAAAAGCCACGCCTGGCCGCCTGCCCGTGGTGCTCCAGCCACGCCTTCCCAGTTACTGAGAGGCGCCGCACGCGGTGGGGGCGACCCACCGCGTGTCGGCGGCATCCCTCAGGAGGCCGTCGGGCTCTGCGCCTCGGCTGCAGCCGGCGCGGCCTGCGCTTCCGTCTTCTCCTCGGCCTTCTCCTCGGCCTTGGCTTCGGCCTTCTCGTCGGCGCCACTGCTGGCACCCGCCGGCTTGCCAGCGGCGGCCGGAGCGCCCGGAGGCGGCGTCCGCTTGGCGGCGGTGGCGGCCTGACGCACCAACTCGCGGGCCTTCTGGGCCACCTTCGGCGTGGGCGCGAGGATCATGAACATCAGACGCCCTTCCATGCGGGGCATCTGCTCCACGATGGCCACGTCCTTCAGGTCCTTGGCCACGTCGTCGAGGATGGCCGTGCCCTGCTCCTTGTGCGTGATTTCACGCCCACGGAACTGGATGACGACCTTCGCCTTGTTCCCGTCTTCGATGAACCGGCGGGTGTTGCGGACCTTGAACTCGTAGTCGTGCTCTTCCGTCTTCGGACGGAGCTTCACTTCCTTGAGGAGGACCGTGACCTGGGCACGCTTCGCTTCCGAGGCCTTCTTCTTCTCCTCGTACTTGAACTTGCCGTAGTCCATGATCTTGCAGACCGGAGGACTGGCCATGGGGCTGATTTCGACGAGGTCCAGCCCCTCGGTCCGGGCGCGATCCAGGGCCGCCTCGAGAGGCATGACCCCGAGCTGGCTACCGTCAGAGCCGACGACGCGGACCTCACGGGCACGGATACGGCGGTTGGTTCTCTGGTCGCGGCTCCCGCCGCGGCTGCTTCTCTGTTCGCGAATGATGGTGACTCTCCTCCGAATTGGGTTTCAGGCCTGCCCACCCAAAGGTGTGGCAGGCAGGTCCGAGACAACAAGGGACCGTACACACATGTGAAGCGCCCCGCCCTGCTAGGGACCCACGCCTGGCAGTGTAACCCGCGGACCCAGGAGTGCATCCCAGTGCCCGCTCGCCCGGTAGGAAGGGGAGCCCTGGGTGAACTTTCCTCTTTGGGAGACGGTAACGCCAGAGATAACGCCCGCGCCGGCCACCTGCCGTGGAACCATGCCCCCAATGTACCCCCCAGGGGCCACGCCCGGGCGCCCCCCGGGCTCCGCCCCCAGGGCCGGGAAGTGCCGGTTGGGAAACACACCGGACGGCCAGGAACGTCCGGAGGGCCCCCTCCCCAAGCCCGGACGCCGCGTCAGGGCAGCAGGCCCACGCCCCGTTCAGCCCACTCGGTTCCAGGGGCCGTGCGCAGGTCGTCCACGGGCGGCGGCAGGCGCTCCCAGTCGGATGGGCTCTCCGGCGGCACCCTGTTCGTGTTGGACACCCGGGCCCGGTAGAGCTGCCCGTCGTGCATCACCAGGCGTCCGGGCGCGTACGTCACCAGCGGTGACCCGGGCGCCCGGGTGGCCCGGTCCGTCCACAGCTCCAGCGCCCGGGTGGGCGTGCCCGCCGGCAGGCCGGTGTCCACGAACGTGAGCGGCGCCACCGCGCCATTCACGTTGCCGGTGGCCGTCACCACGCCCGAGGTGCCCGCTCCCCCGTTCAGCCCATGAACGAGCCGGCGTCCGCCCTCCCAGCGGTTGTCCTTCAGCGTCACGGGGGCGCGGATGGAGCTCCCCAACCCGAAGATGACGCCCGGGTCCGTCGCGGTCGGGTAGACCTCCGCGTAGCCGAAGTCGAGCCCCCGGAAGGCGTTGCGCTCCCACGTCAGCCGGTCCGAGGCCGTGGCGGTGCCCCCCACGTAGAGCCCCAGGCTGAGCGTGTCCGCGAAGTAGTTGTCGGTGAACTCGACGTTCAGCAGCGCGTCCCCGCTCTCCGCGCCGGCGAAGAAGTTCAGCAGCGCCGCGGCGCCGCCCAGGAAGACGTTGTGGTGGAAGCGGATGTGGCCGCCGCGCACCTGCGCCTGGGCGTTGTGGTCCTGGTACTGCTGGAAGGCGGCGCGCCAGTCCAGCGCGCCATGGGCGATGACGTTGTGATGGACCTCGGCGCCGTCGCCCAGGTTCTGGAGCTGGAGCGCCTCCGTGCCGGTCCGCACCAGCCGGTTGTTGTAGACCTTCAGCCCCGAGCCCAGCGGCGTGGGCGCGCCCTGCGTGGAGCCGAAGTAGATGCCCTCGCTGGCGGTGTCGTGGATGTAGAGGTCGTGCAGCCGGATGTCGTTGAGCGGCGGCACGGTCCCCCCGGAGCCCGAGCGGTTGATGCGAAGGCCCGCGAAGCCCGCGCGGGTGATTTCAACGAACTCCACCTCGAAGCTGTGCGCGCCGCCGATGCCCAGCCCCATGTGGCCTTCGCTGAGGAACGCGTCGTCGCTCAGGAAGCCGTAGCGCTCGCGCGACGAGGCATAGGCGCCGCAGCGGTGGCCGGGGAAGTCCGCGTGGCCGGTGCCCGACTCCGGGTCGTAGCGGCCGGTGAGCACCCAGTGGGAGCCACCGCCCACGGACCAGAGGTAGCCCTGCGTGCTGCCCGCCCGGGGCCGCATGAGGACTTGTCCCCCGCTGTTGGTGATGACCAGCGGCCGGGACGCGCTGCGCTGTGGCAGGTTGCCCAGGTTGATGAGGGTGTAATGGCCCGCGGCGACGTACAGCCGGTCCAGCGTGCTCCAGTCCACGTCCGGGAAGCGCGCCTGCACGTCCGGGACGTACAGCTCGCCATTCGCGTTGGGGCCCGGGAGCGTGAAGGTGTTTCCAGGCGGCCCGAAGCGGCCGAAGGGCTCGCACTCCGGCGTGCCCGCGTCGCCCGTCCCCGCGTCCGTCAGGCCCGCGTCCGAGCTGCCCGCGTCCGGAGCGGTGCCGCTGTCCGAGGGCCCGTCGTCCGGGTCTCCCGAACACGCCGTGGCCACGAGAGCGAGGAGGACGAGAACGGCGGCGCGTCGGTGCATGGACCAACTCCTGGGTCGGTGAGCGCTTCGGTGGACTTCCCGTGAGAGAGTGGACGGTATCCGCATCGGAGTTACACCATGAGTCCGCCCTCCTCGCCCATCGCCGACGTGATTGCAGGACTGCTCGACACGCTGAACCGGGAGGCCCTCCCCGTCGCCGCGCCGCCCGCGGTGCAAACTTTCGATGAAGCCGCGCGAGCGCTCTATGTCATCGCGGCGCGGACGCGGGCCGCGCGGTTCTCCGTGTGGGCCGACACGTTGGATGACGGCCAGGACGCCGCGGGCATCACCCTCTTCTACGACGTCCCTGATGCGCCGGACCGGACGGGGCTGCTCGGCGGAGCGCCGCGCGCGGTGCGGCACCCCTTGGACCTGTCGCTCCACGGGCCGCTCACCGAGGCGATGGCGACGGTGGCGAAGCGCGGCGCCGATGACCGGCGTCCCCACCGTGGCAGCGTGACCTTCCCCTTCGAAGCCGCCTCACCGGAGCTGGAGTTCCGGGTCGTCTTCAAGCCGGGAGCCCTGGGCCCCTGGGTCATCTCCGTGGCCCGGGACTCTCGGGTGCGGGACGCGTTCCCCGCGTTCTCCGCGCTGCCGCTGTCCGCGGAGGAAGCCACCTTCCTGTCCGAGCGCTTCTTGCGGCTCGACCCCCTGTTCGGGGGACAGCCGGTGCTGTTCACCGGCGCGCGAGGCTCGGGCCGGACCACGTCGCTGCACGCGGCCATCGAGGCACTTCCCGACGACGTGCGGGGGCTGGCGGCGCTGGAGGAGCCCCGCGGCCCCGACCTCCGCATCGGCATCTCGCGCCCCGGCGGCGAGGCGACGATGGCCCGCACGCTCCGCGCCTTCCTCCGGCAGGACCCGGACCTGGTGCTCGCGGACGAGGTCCGCACCGACGACGAGCTGCAGTTGCTCATCCACTCGGCGCTGACGGGCCACGGAACGGTGGGCGTGCTCGAAGCCGCGACGCCCGAAGCCGCGCTCCAGCGGGTGCGCGCCGCGCTTCCTGACATCCCCGTGACGCCGCTCCTCGTGCATCACACCGTGGACGCGGCCTCCGGCGCGCGGTCGATGGCGCTGTACCGCGTGGCCCAGGACACCGGGGACCGCCTGGAGCGGTGGAAGCCGGACTGAGCCACGCGCGGGTGTCTCGCGGAGAGCAGGAGGCACGGGCTCCACGCGCGCTGGCGCACACGCGGCGCGGAAGATGTGCGAAACCCAGGGGCATGAAGCGTCATGCTCCCGCCACGGAACGCAACCGCGAACCGCTGCTCGCCGTCCTCCGCGAGGTCCTCCCCGCCTCCGGCACGGTGTTGGAAATCGCCAGCGGCACCGGGCAACACGCGGTGTGGTTCTCCCGCGCGCTGCCCCACCTCACCTGGCAGCCCACCGACATGGATGCCGAGGCGCTGGAGAGCATCGAGGCATGGCGTGAAGCGGAAGCCCTGCCCAACCTGCGGCCACCCCACCGGCTGGACGCGAGCGCCGATTCCTGGCCCGAGTCGCGCGCCGACGCCATCCTCAACGTGAACATGATTCACATCAGCCCCTGGTCGGCGTGTCAGGGCCTGATGCGCGGCGCGGGCCGGGTGCTCCCGGCGGGCGGGCTGCTCGTCCTGTACGGTCCCTACTTCGTCGAGGGACGCGAGACGGCGCCGAGCAACCTCGAGTTCGACGCCTCGCTCCGCGCGAGGAACCCGGCGTGGGGCGTGCGCACGCTGGAGGCCGTCACCGCCGAGGCCGCGCTCCACGGCTTGGAGCGCGAGCGCGTGGTCGACATGCCCAGCAACAACCTCACCGTGGTCTTCCGTAAAGCCCGTCCCTCGGTGCCGTCGCACTGAGGCGGCGCCAACATCCGTCAGGCGGAGTGAGGACCGCTTCACACGCCCGAGCCGCCCGCCCGCTTCACGCGCGGCCCCCACGCCACTAACCCCACCGGGTGGCGCGAAGGGAGAGGGGCACGATGCCGGAGGATGGAACAGAGACGCGCACACCCGGGGCGCCGATGTTCGCCTCGGTCGCCCGTCCTCACGCGGCAACACCCACGGGCCGCAAGCGCCTCTTCAGCCTGGTCCTCGCGGCCATGGGGCTCCACGCCGCCGTGCTCTTCGGCGTGGCCTCGCTCTGGCACGGCGTGCCGCGGCGCATGGAGGGCGAGACGACGCACGGCGAGGTCCTCGTGCTCCGCTTGTCGGCACCGCGCACGCGGTCCGCTCCAGACACCGCCGTCGCGACCTCCAAGGCCCCCGCCCCGGACACCACCGCAGCGGCCTCCGCACCGCATTCTCCGGACACCACCGCCACGCGGCCCGCTCCGGACACCTCCGCCATGGCGCCCAAGCCGCCCGCTCCAGACACCGCCTCCGAACAGCCGTCCCAGCACCGTTCCGCGCGCAGGCCCCGGCCCTTCCGAGCCCCCACGCCCCCACGCATCCCTCCCGCGCCGAGCAAGCCCCCGTCCCATGAGCCCGCCCCCACGAGGCAGGAGCCCGTGCCCGCGCCCCACCTGCCGGCCTCCGGGCCCGCTGCGCCCGCGCTCGCGGAGCCCCTGTCCGCCGCGCCGCCCGCCGGCACGGCCTCGGACGTCGACGCCAGCCTGGCCGGACGATCCGTCGCGGGCGCCGTTCAGCGTTCGCTCGGCCCGGGTGTCACGGGGCTGCTCGTGGAGGCCCCTCCCGAGGTGTCTCCGGAGGACACGGCGGAGGCGGAGCGCCGCGCGTTCGAGCAGATGTTCCGCGACCGCTTCGAGGACATGCCCTACCCGCACCAGGCGCGGATGGCGGGCATCGAGGGCCAGTTCGTGCTGCGCATCTCCGTGGGCGTGCAGGGCCAACTCGTGGGCCTGAGCGTGGTGGGCGCCTGCCCGCACGCCGTGCTGTGTGATGCCGCGCAGGACGCCGTGCGGAAGGCGGCGCCCTTCCCGCCGCCGCCCCCCGCGCTCGGCGGCCACATCACCGTCGAGCTGCCCTTCAACTTCCACCTTGAATGAAGCCTCCCCCGTCCAGGAGCTGACGGGCAGGCAAGCGCCCGGAGGCAGCGCTGGTGGTGACCCGGGCCGTGCGTCGCCAGCCACGCCCGGGAGAACGCTTGCACGCAGGCATGCATAGGTTCACCCCGCGATGCCGAACGTGCCGCCGTGGATGTGGATGGCCTTCTGGGCCACGGTGCTGGTGCTGCTCGCGGTGGACCTGCTCGCCCATCGCGGTCGGCACGGCGAGTCCCACCGCGCCGCCATTGTCTGGAGCGGCGTCTGGATTGCCACGGGCTTGCTCTTCGACGTCCTCATCTGGCGGGTGCTGGGGGCGAGGGCCGCGCAGGAATACCTGGCGGCCTACTTCATCGAGAAGAGCCTCAGCCTGGACAACGTCTTCGTCTTCCTCGTCATCTTCCGCAGCCTCACCATCCCCACGCGCGCCCAGCATCAGGTGCTCTTCCTGGGCATCTTCGGCGCGCTCGTCTTCCGCGCGCTCTTCATCTTCCTGGGCGCGGCGGCGATGGAGCGCTGGGGCTGGGTGTCCTACGTCTTCGGCGGCATCCTGCTCTTCACCGCGTGGCGCGTGCTGCGCGAAAACCCCACCGAGCAGTCCGACAACAAGGCCGTCCGCTGGCTCGCGAAGCGGCTGCCGGTGACGCACGAACTCCACGGCAAGTCCTTCATCGTCAAGCTCGCGAACGGACGGCGCGTGGCCACGCCGCTGCTGCTGGCCCTGCTGGGGCTGGAGCTGACGGACATCGTCTTCGCGGTGGACTCGGTGCCCGCGGCCTTCGCCATCACCGACCAGACCTTCGTGCTCTACAGCTCCAACGCCTTCGCCATCCTGGGGCTGCGCGCGCTCTACCTGGTGCTCGCGGGCACGGTGGGCAAGCTGCGCTACCTGCACTACGGGCTGGCGGGCGTGCTCGCGTTCGCGGGGCTGAAGATGGTGCTGGAGCCGTGGCTCCACGTCCCGCCCCTGACATCCGTGGCCATCATCGTCGCGCTCATCACCGCGGCCGTGTGGGCCAGCCAGCGCGCCCGGCGGCGGGAGGCACGCGCCCAGGGGACCTCCCAGCCCGACGCCCCCCGGGAACGGGAGGCCTGAGCCAGGAGCCCCTGGAAGTCCCCCGGCGACTCAGTCCAAGTCGACGGCCTGCCCGTTGGCGCCCGCGCCGCCCTGCACGAAGGTGTCGAAGGCCACGTTGGCCATCAGCTCCACGCGCTCCTTGTGCTTCTTCAGGAGCTCCACGTTGGCGGCGGCCGCCTTCTTGGACGCCTCGGACAGCGGCTCCACTTCGTCGTTCGCGCTGTCCGCCTCAATCGAGTCGAGCGTGTTCTGAAGCTCCGCGCGCGACTCCTCCAACTGCGCGCGCTCGGCGTCGGTGAGCGAGTCGCTGGCCAGCCGCTTGTCCACCTGCGCCAGCTGGGTGACCATCATCTTCTTGCCCTGCTCGGCGAAGCCCCGCATCTGGTCCGTGCTGTCCGCCACCATGGAGGCGTAGACGGTGCCGGTGATGCTCTGGAACTCGGCGGGCGACATCTCCTGCGCCTTGAGCGCGCCAATGTATGCGGTGCGCACGTCCACCATCAGCGCCATGAACATGTTCGCCGCGTCCATGGCCGCGTTGAAGCCCGCCTTCCCTTCCGCGTTGCCCCCGTGCTTCTCCTCGAACTCCTTGTTCTTCACCTCGAAGGCCTTGAACGCGGGCAGGGCGGCCTCGCGCACCGACAGGTAGGCGAGCAGCCGCTTCTCGTCGAGCGGCAGCACCTGGCCCTCCGGAGGCGGCGTGAAGGGGTTGCTGGCGTTGAGCTGCTGCAGCTCCTGCTCTTGCGCCTGCATCTTCTGCGCGGCCTCGAAGCTGCCGCCAAACGTGTTCTTGGCCCAGATGCCACCCGCCAACACCAGGCCAATGCCCGCCAGGATGAAGACACCACAGCCGATGCCCAATCCGATGAGGACCTTCTTCATGAAACCCTCCAGGGAAGACGTGTCACCACGGACCCAGTGCTAGCCGGGCTCGTCTCCTGGAGCAAGGGGCTCGGCGTCAGAGGCGGGAGGGGGCGTCCCCCGGGGCAGGCGCACCAGGAAGGTCGTCCCGTCATGCGCGGAGGAGTGGAGGCGGATGACCCCACCGTGGGCGTCGACGATGTGCTTCACGATGAAGAGGCCCAGCCCCAAGCCCCCCCGCGCGCCCTTGTGCTCGGCGCGCTTCATGGGCTCGAACATGCGGAGCCGCAGCTCCGGGTCAATGGGCGCTCCGGAGTTGTGCACCGTCAGCACGACGCTGTCGCGCAGGCCGCGCGTGCGGACACACACCACGCCGCGCTCCGGGCTGTAGCTGAGCGCGTTGTTCACCAGGTTGGTGATGACCTGCGCCAGCCGGTCCGGGTCCCACATGCCGTGGCCATCCCCCCGGCACTCGAACTCCAGCGTCCGCTCCGGCCGGGCGAGCCGGACCTCCTCCACCACGTGCCGCGTCAGCGCGTGCAGGTCCACCCACCGGGGCTCCATGGGGATGCCGCCGCCCAGGCGGGCCTGGGTGAAGTCGAGCAAATCCCTGAGCATGCGCGAGGCGCGCCCCGCGCTGGAGAGGATGCGGCCCAGCGCCTTGCGCTGCCGCTCATCCTGGCCTTCCCGCCGGAGCAGCGCGGTGGCGGCCATGCTGATGGCGGAGAGGGGGTTGCGCAGGTCATGGCTGACGATGCCGATGAGGAGCTGCTCGAACTCCGCCCGCCGCTTCGCCTCCTGCTCGGTGGCCCGCTGCTCGGAGATGTCCTGCATGGCGCCCACCATGCGCACCGCGCGGCCGTCCGCGTCACGCACCACCTGCCCCCGGTCGGCGATGACGGCCCAGCTCCCATCCCCTCGCAGGAAGCGGTACTCGTCCGTCCAATGCGCCGAGCCCTGGTCGATGACCATCTGGATGTCCAACGCCACGCGCTCCCGGTCCTCTGGATGGATGCGGGCGCTCCACGCGTCGACGTTGAGCGCCGCCTCCTCGGCGGACAGCCGGAACTGCACGGCGGCCAGCTCGCTCCATTCGATGTCCCCCGTGGCCAGGTCCCAGTCGTAGATGACGTCGCTCGTCGCCAGCGTGGCCAGCCGGTAGCGCATCTCCGACTGGCGCAGCACCTCCTCCGCGCGGCGCCGCGCGGAGATGTCCAGTGACACCCCCGCCACGCTCATCACGTTGCCGTCGGGGCCGATGACAGGGGACACGCCCGTCATGAACCAGGCCCCGTTCATCTCCACTTCCAGGATGAAGGATTCGCCCTCCTGGGCGCGCGTCGTGGCGGCCAGCAGGTCCGGGCGGTCCCGGTACACGTCGAAGGCGGAGCGGCCCACGTACGCCCCCCGCTCCAACCCCAGCGCGCGCAGCCGCTCGCCCTCGAAGAGGGTGATGACGCCCTGCGCGTCCGTGGCCCAGAGGACGACAGGCAACTGCGTGACGATGCGGCGCAGGTGCTCGCGGGCCTCGTCCCGCTCGCGCTCCAGCCGCTTCGACTCCGTGAAGTCCGTGGAGAAACCACACACGCCCATGACCCGGCCCTGTGCGTCCGGCAGGGGGAACTTGAGCGTCTGGAACACGTGCACGCCGTCAGGCAGGGGCACGTATTCATCGGTGGTGAGCTGCTGGCCGGTGGCAAGAACGTGCCTGTCATTGCTCGAGAAGACCTCGGCCACCTCCGCGCTGAACAGCTCATGGTCCGTGCGGCCCACCACGTCGCGCCGGAGCCAGCCGGACGCCTTCTCGAAGCCGTGGTTCACATAGAGATACCGGCCCGCCGTGTCCTTCGCGTAGACCACCGTCGGTGCGTGGTCGAGCAGCCCATGAAGCCAGCCGCCTGGCCCACACTCGTCCTCCCAGGAGGACTGCCCCACCGCTTCCTCGAGCCCGATGTCCAACACCTGGTTCAAGGCGCGCAGCTCCGCCAGCCCCGGGTTCCATCCCGCCGCCTCCAGGCTGTCGTAGATGGCGCTTCGCAGCACACCGTATTCGAGCACCAGCGCGCGCATGCTGAAGCCCGCGAGGGAGCGCTCCCGCCCATGCTCACGCCCCAGGGCGCGCGCATGGGACAGCCGCTCGTCCGCGGAGTCGCTTCGCATCACCGCGCCCAGCTCGGCCACCAGCTTCCGCATCCCCACCGGATGCACGCGCTCTGGAGGCAGGAGGGCCCCGAGCACGGTGCCCACGCCCGCCCGCCAGCGCCGGGCAATATCCTCCCGGAGGGACTCGAGCAGGTCCGGGAGCGTGCGTGGTGGCGGGCTGCCTGGACTCATGCGAGCGCCTTCGTGGACGGTGACTGCGCGGGCCTGTTCATCTCCAGCCCCCCGGCCAGGTACGCCCGCTTCTTCAGACGAAGCGGGATGAGCGTGGATGCTACCACTGGGATACACCCCGGGCCTGGGCCGGGCTGCCCGAGGACAACCTTGGCTCGGGTGTTGCCTCGCGGAAGGGCCTGCCGCGCCAGCGCCTTGTTCGTCAGGCGACTCATCGCAGGCAGGGCACCGGGGTGCATGCGCCCCAGATGCCCCGTCCCTCCAGGCGGGCCCGCGCCTGCAACGATTCGAACTCGGCGCGCCGTGAGCGTCCCGCGGGAGGCACATGGAGGACGCAGGCATGGCCCCGCTCCACCAACAGCGTGTTCACCTCCCGGCCCTCCACGGACACGTACGCGAGCAGCCGGCCGAAGCGGTCCTCACACGCCTCGCCGTATTCAAGCGTCACCCGCCGGCCCTCGACGAGCCCCCGGTTGAACGCATACGCCTCCGGGCCGAAGCAGTCGCCCCCCGCGCCCGTGCGCTCCGGAGTGTCGGCCAGCAGATACCGGACGCGCTCACCGCCCTCCAGGACGACGGTGTCCCCATCCAGCACCTGCGCGACTCGCGCCGAGGTGGGCCCACACGAAGCCCCCGCGTCTCCACCACAAGCACCGAGCAGGCCCGCCAGCACGGCGCACGCCATCAACGCCCCGTCCCTCAGAGCGCGCATGGGCGGTTCTCCCCTCCCGGCGTGCCCCGGTCGCCGCGGCCGTAACGCGCCGACGGCGGCGTGGGACAGAAGCTCCCGGGCCAGTCATTCCGCTGTGGGTCGCTGCGGCTGGGGTCCAGTTGCGACGACACGCCCGGCACCGCCGCGCCGGTCCACGACACGACGTCGAGGACGCGCTCGGCCACCGAGAGCTGGAGCTTCCGGTTGCCAGCGGTGTTGGCCAGGTTGAAGGAGAAGGTGCTCAGCACCGCGGGCAGGCCGCCGTTGAGGCTCGCATCCTCGCTGCGCGCCAGCACGGCCCGGCCGCCCGCCCTCACGGCCAGACACAGCGGCGACTCGAACGTCGACTGGCTCCCGCTCTCGTTGGAGAGAGCAACGCCGTTGAGGTCCACGTCGCGCAGCGCGAGCACCTCGACCCACTCCCCCGTGGCGTCGGCCACCGCGCTCGGGTCCGCCATGAACTCGGTGAGGACCACCGAGCCCACCGTGGGCGTCCTCCGGGCGCGGGCCCGGCCCGTGGTCCGGTCGATACACTCGGCGACCCCGGTCCCCGCATCCGCGCCCGCATCCGGCGTGCCCGCGTCACCCGCACCCGCGTCCGGCCCGTCCTCGCCGCACACGCGGTTCGCCCCGCCCGGTGTTCCCAGGTTGCCTCGCGTGCCATAGGGCGCGACGGCCGGACACCACGCCGACACCGCATCGTTGTGAGCGGCGGTGGCCAGCGGCGCGGACACCTGCGTGGCCACGCCATCCACGGCGGGCCCGTAATCGATGGAGTCCACCACCTCCGCCCCCACCCGCACCTGGAGCCGCCCGCCCGCGTTGCGCAGGTCCATGCCAAAGGTGGCCACCGGCGGTGGCAGTCCCCCATTGAGCGCCGCGTCGGCGCGGCGGGCCACCACCGCGTACTCACCTGCGGCCAGTGACAGACACCCAGGCCCCGCCAAGGCCGCCTCTCCCGCCTCCGCGACCAGCGTCACCCCGTTGAGGTCCACGGGCGCCGTGGCCAGCAACTCCACCCACTCCCCCACCGTGTCGTCGCCCCGAGGGTTGGCCATCACCTCGGTGATGACCAGGTCACCAGGACGAGGACGCACCACGGGCCTCGCGCCACCGTCTCCCCCGACCATGCAGGACTCTCCGCTCCCCCCATCCGGGGAGACCCCGCCATCCCCCACCGGGCCACACGGCGCGTTCGCGGCACCGGGGCTGCCCCGGAAGGGCCCCGTCGTCCCCGCGTCCGGCGTGTCGCACCAACGCGACACGTCATCGTTGCCCGCCACGTCCGGCACCCACCGGCCGTCGTAGATGCGGGACACGCCGCTCTTCGCGGGCGCGGAGAGCTGGACTTCATCCAGCAGGCGCTCACCACACCGCACGCCCAGCCGTCCCGACGCGTTCCCCAGGGCACCCAATCCATCGCCATACGCGTGGTCCACATGCGCGGGCACCGTCCCCTCCCGCACATCGCCCAGCACCACGTAGCCACCAGGCTCCACCATCAGGGACTCGGTGAAGAGGTACGCGCGCTCCTGCGAGCCATCCGAGCGAGCCGTGAAGAGCGTCAGCCCGAGCAGGTCCACCGCGAGGCGCGTGGGGTTGTGCAGCTCCACGTACTCCTGCCCCGTGTCCGTCCCCACCGGGTCGTTGAGGTACTCGGTGATGACCAGGTCCCCCGGCAACAGCCCCGCGCACGCCGCGTCCGCTCCGTCCTCCAGCGAGGTGCCTCCACACGCCCACGCGCCCGCCAACCCCAACACCCATCCCCAAGACACCCACCTGCACCACCCCACCATGTCCTGCCCCCTCGTGTTCATCGCCTTCAAAAACGTGTCTCCCACTCCACCTGGAAGAGATGGCGCGGCGGATCCGGAGGGACGCGCGCAACGCTGGCGTCCTTGAGGTCCCGCACCCACGCGTACCGGGCACGCGCCGACATGACGCCCGACACCGCCCAGGCCACATCGAGCGCGGCCCGCAGCTCCTGCCGGAGGCGGCTGCGCTCGGAGAGGTCCTCGTCCTTCCACACCAGCCGCCCGTGCAGCCGCAGCGCCCGCGCGGGCTGGAGGCGCACGTCGAACACGGCGAGCGCGTCGTGACGGAAGCCTCGCGCCTCGGGCGTCCGCACCCGCGCGTGTCCATACTGCAGCGCGACTGACAAGCCCTCCACGACGTCCGAGCGCACGCGGGCGATGACACCCTGCCGCGCGCTGACGCACAGGCCCAGGGCGTCTGGCTCCAGGGCGGCCTCGTCCCCGCACGCGCCCGTCCCGCCCACGCCGCTGTCACGCCACTCCAACTGGAGTGACGGCTGGAAGCGCGGCCACGCGAGCAGGTCTCCGCGCGCGGAGGCCCGCGCATGAAGCGTGCCCGCGCTCCCCGGCACCGCCCCGTCCGAGGGCAACATCCACGCATCCACCTGCCCCCGCAGCCGCCACGCGCCCTCCTCCCGCTGAAGAAAGCGCACCCGGGTGCCCAGCTCGTTGCGCACGCGCAAGCCCTCCAGGGAATCCGGGCCGGACGGCGCACCGCTGTAGGGGTTGGCGAAGCCCCGCCCGTAGTAACGGAAGGACAGCTCCAGCTCGCGCGCCGCGCCGGAGAGCACGGTGCGCTGCAACACGCCCAGGCCGCCACCGCCACCGGGCGCGGCGTCGAAGCTCCGCGAGCCCTCGAAGAAGAGGTCCACCGGGCCGCGCCCCCACGCGGCGTCGAGCCCCAACGCCCCGAAAGCGCCGCCCGCCGGATAGCGGGCATTGGGTTGGAAATCGAGCGGCGCGCCGTCATGCCCCCACGCCGGCCTGGCCGCCCAGCCCGTCACGCCCACGTGGCTCCGCGAGGACGAGGCCAGCGTCGCGTTGCCGCCCCCCGCCCACTCATGAAAGGCATTGGGAAGCGTCCGCGCCGAAAGCTTCTGCTCGCGCTGGCCGGGCACCGAAACCCAGACATCTGGCGCCTTGCACCCGCCCCGCCCAGCTGGCGACGGACACAGCGAACGGTCCAGCACGGCGTGCCGAGGCAGCGCCCGGGACTGGTACGACGCGAAGCCCGTGAGCGACAGCGTCGCGTCCCGACCCAGCGGACCTCGCACCGTGCCCGCCACGCCCCGAAAGCTCTCATCCCAGCGAAAGTCCGGCGTGACGTCGGACAGGCGCGCCTCGGGCGCACAGCCGTCACCTCCCACGAGACACTCCCGCTCCAACCCCGAGGGCGGCCGCACGCCATCATCGGGGACGAAGCCGTCCGGAGAAGGCAGCGCCGTGGTGTCCAACGTGAGCCGCTGGCCGAAGCCGAGCCGGTACGCGCCCGCCAGCACCGTGGCGCGCTCACCCGTCCACTGCACATACAGCTTCGGCAACTGCACCTGCGTCCCGGGCGCATCCACCACGAAGGCCCGCCGCCGCGCGTCCCGCCGCAAGGGCCCCAGGCTCCGCCGCGCGAGCGTCGCCAGCAACCCCACGCGAAGGTTCGCCACGCCCCCCGCGCGCACCTGCAAGGCGAACGGCGGTGGCAGTCCATCCGAGGCCGAGAACGCCATCATCAACCGCGCGTCACCCGACAACCGTCCGGACCTTCGCGCGTCGAGAAACGGCGCGAGCCGCCGTGACGTGGCCTCCGTCAACGCCCCCCTCAGGCGTCCCCCCACGGCGCTGCCTTCGCCGCGCGTGCGCAGCACCGCGTCCACGTCCGAGTACGTCAGCCCCGGCAGCGCATACAGCGTGGCGCGTGTCGCCAGCCCCGGGTCCACCCCCGTGCGCCGCAAGGCGAGCAGCGCGGAGAGCGTCTCGGCGGAGATGGCGCCCTCCTCCACCAACGCGAGCAGGTCCTGCGCGCCCGCCGCCTCGGGCTCCACCTCATACGGCGCGGCGCGCACGGGCGACGCCCACGCCAGCCACCACCCCAACCACCATCCCACTCCGAGCACCCGACGCACGCCGTGCGCCCTGTGCACATCCGAGACCACGCTTCCCTACAGGTGAGCCCTGCGCCTCCGCCGTCCGCGTCGCGGGCTGGCCGTCCAGGGCCTGGACGCGGACGACGCGAGGCTCAGGCGCGTCCCAGCCGCGGGTCCACCTCGAGCAAATCCCAGGCGAGGAAGTACGCGGCCTCCGCACGGCTCTGCGCGGCTTCGTAGCGCAGACGCGACTCCTCACTGCCATCCAAGGCCTCGCGCGCGTCGCGCAGGTCGGACTCGGTGGTGAGCAGCAGGACCGCCAGATGCGGGTGTTCCAGCTCCATGAGGGGACTCCAGAATAACCAGCTATTCATGCCGAATGGGAACACCCCGCGGCAATCGTTCGCCGTGTGCACGCGAGGGGCCAGCGGCTCCCGGCCCTGAGGCCCCTCCGCTATGCTGCCCACCGGTTCCATGGGCCACGTCCACATCGTCCGAGACCTTCCCTCCCCTCCCGAGGGCTTCGCGCGCACCGTGCGCGTCTACACCCCTCACGCATACGACGCGCTGCCGGGCCACCGGTTCCCGGTGCTCTACATGCATGACGGGCAGAACGTCTTCGCCCACCCCGAATCCGCGCTCTTCGACACCTGGTGCGCCAACGTCGCGCTGGAGCACGGCGTGGACGCGGGGCACCTGGAGCCGTGGATCATCGTCGCGGTGGACTCGGGCGCGGGCCGGGTGCACGACTATTCTCCCTGGGACGAGCCGCGCATGCGGATGCAGGCGCGCGGCAAGGCCTACGGGCGCTTCCTCGTGGAGCACCTCAAGCCGCTGGTGGACCGCACCTACCGCACCCGCCCGGGCGCGGAATGGACGGGGGCCATGGGCTCGTCGCTGGGCGGGCTGATTTCGCTCTACCTCGGCTGCCGCTATCCGGACGTGTTCGGCCGCATCGGCGCGCTGTCGCCCACCGTGACGTGGGGCGCCAGCCAGCTGTTCGGCGCGTGGGGCGCCCACAGCCGCCGCTGGACGCGCATCTACCTGGACGCGGGCGCGAACGAGTACACGGACGCCAGCGGCGTGCCCGTCTACTACGGCGAGTCCACGCGCGCCTTCTACGAGCACCTCCAGCGGCTGGGCTACGCGGACCACGAGCTGGCGCTGGTGCTGGACCCTCACGGCGAGCACCACGAGCGGGACTGGCAGCGCAGGCTCCCCACCGCCATGCACTGGCTGCTGGGGTGAGGCGCGCCGGATGAAAACCCGCGCGTCGGTGCCCCTCGCGCAGCGGCTCGTCTACGTCCAGGTGGTGGAGGGCCTGCTCGAACACGGGCTGCGGGGCCGCGTGTCGCCGCGCCTCAAGCACCGGCTGCGGCAGGCGGGCATCGACCTGGACCGGCCGCTGCTGCCGGCCTATCCCGTGCCGCTGTGGCAGCACTGCTTGAATGTCATCGCCGAGGAGGCCTTCCCCGGGCTGCCCCGCGAAGAGGCGTTCCGACAGCTCGCCGAGCGCCACATCGAGGGCTACGGGCGCACCCTGGTGGGCCGCGCGGTGTACGGCGTCATGCGGCTGCTCGGCCCCCGGCGCCTGGTGCAGCGGCTGCCCCAGACGCTGCGCGCCACGGACAACTACACGGAGGTGGAGCTCGTCGAGCAGGGCCCCACGGCCTTCACCATGCGGATGAACTCGGTGGTGGAGGCGCCCGGCTACGCGGAGGCGCTCTTCGAGTCCCTGCTGCGCCTGGGCGGCGCGGAGGCGCCTCGCGTGACGCGCACCCGCGAGGAGGCCGACAGCACCACGTACCTGCTCACCTGGACGGAGCGCTGAGCCCCGCCGCTACGTCTTGGCCTGGATGAAGCGCACCGTGTCGCGCAGGGCGTCCATGTCCGTGTGGCGGGTGAGGTACATCTCCTCGCCCAGGAGGCTGTGGTAGATGGCCGGCAGCTCGCGGTGGAGGATGAACGCGTTGCCCAGCTTCTTCTCCACGTCCGCGTGCGAGTGCGCGTAGCTGCGGGACTTGCGGCGCGCGCTGTGACAGACGTGGTAGCGCGGCGTGTAGCGAAAGTCCGCCACCGGGTCTCCCGTCACCACGCGCGCCCAGAGCCGGTACACGTCGATGTCGCACGTGTAGTTCATCATGTCGACCATGAAGCCGCCGGGCGGGCGCAGGTTGGCCTCCAGCACCATGAAGCGGCCATCCGGCAGGCGGAAGAACTCCAGGTGGAACCAGCGCTCGCGCAGGCCGAAGGCGGCCACCACCTGGCGCCCCAGCACGTCCAGCGCGGGGGGAATCTCCGTGTGGCTCCAGAAGGAGATGTCGCGCTGCTCCACCACCGTCTCCATGCCTCCGTCGCTGTACTCGTGACTGAGGTTGAAGACGATGACGCCGTGCCGGTCCACGATGCCGTCGTAGGTGACGATGGTGCCGCGCACGAAGGGCTGCGCCACGTACGTGGTGGGCAGCGGGTGGGACAGGGCCTCGTCCACCTCCGCGTCGCTGGCCACCTTGAAGGTGTTGGCGGCGCCCACGCCCACGTCCGGCTTGAGCACCAGCGGGTAGCCCACGCGCGCGGCGAACTCCTTCACCTGGGCGGCGTCCCGGACGCGGATGAGGTCCGGGTGCGGCACGCCCGCGGCATGGAACACCTCCGCCATGCCGGACTTGGAGCGCAGCCGGTGGATGTCCTCGGGCTGCAGGCCCGGCACGTTGAAGTCCTGGCGCAGCCGCGCCTCCACCTCCAGCCAGGACTCGTTGAGCGAGTCGATGCGGTGGATGCGGCCGTGCCGCCAGGTGAGGTAGCCCATCGCGCGAGTGAGCGCGTCTTCATCCGTGAGGCTGGGGACGAAGAAGTATTCCCGCAGGGACTCCCGCAGCTCCGGGCGGAGCGACTCGTAGGACGCGTCACCGATGCCCAGCACCGTGACGCCCCGCTCCCGGAGCGCGGAGATGAAATGGAAGTAATGCGGAGGGAAGTGGGGGGAGATGAAGACGAAGTTCATGGCTCCTCGGGGCACGGACGACCATATCGCGCCGCGCGCCCGCGCCCAGTTCCTGACTGAACCTCCGGGGGCGGAAAGACACTCCTGCCCGCCGGAGGTTGCCTGGAATCAGGGCTTCCCAGCGTCCTGCGGAACGCCTCAGGCGTTCGGCCGGACCATCGTCACCTCGAAGTGCCGCTGGACCACGGAGCCCGAGGTGGGGCCCTCGCGGTACATCTTCCCCGAGTCCTGGTCCACGTAGAACCGGTTGTTCGCGTTGGTGTCGGCGCCGCGGTCGCGGTGGTTCGTCGCGGGGTCGTGGAACGTGTAGTAGGTGCGGCCCTGCTCGTCCACGCCGCGGCCGGTGATGAGGACGAAGTGGTCGGTGATGCCGTCCACGTTGTCCGAGTTGCGGCCCGGGCGGTGGTTGACGCCCACGCCCACCGGCTTGCCCGCGTCGAGCTGGCTGTCGATGTAGTCCCGGCCCCGCTGCGCGGCCGCGCGGTCCACCGTCACGCCGCCGTTCGGGTCGTCACCCGTGGCCACCTGGATGCGGCTGCCCGGGCCCGTCACGGTGACGCCGGACTGGGCGGCCATGGCCTCCACCGCGCGGAAGCACGCCACGTCACCCGCGCGCTCCACCTGCGTGCCGTCGTACTGGCTGATCCACTTCGCGTTCGTCTGGACCGCCGGGCGGTCCGCCGCGGGCGCGATGACCGCCGTGTCGTTGAAGTCCGTGGGCGTCGCGCTCTCGGCCGCCGTCGTCGTGCCGGACGTCAGGTTCTCCGGACGCGGACGCGGGATGGGGACCTCGGCGGGCAGCGCCGTCGTGCCGGACGTCAGGTTCTCCGGACGCGGGCGCGGCAGGGGAACCTCGGCGGGCGTCGCGGAGGTGGTGCCACCGTCGCGGTAGCCCCGCGCGTCCAGCGCGCTGACCAGCGCCGTCTCGCGGCGCGTCTGGTCGGCGCGCAGCCGCGTCTCGCTGTGGCCGAAGCCCGCCGCGCGCACCACGCCGGCGTCGTTGCGGAAAGCATTCACGCGCGCATCGATGAGCGCCTCGGGCGTCACGCCGCGCGGGTCCTGCGCCAGCCGCGGCAGCTCGCGGTTGACGAAGTTCTGCGCCGCGCGAGGCGACTGCGTGTGCAGGTCGTAGAAGGTGGAGGCCAGCAGCGCGTTGTTCGGGTCCAGGCCCGCGCGCCGAGCAGCCGCCTCGTACCGCGGCGTCACCCCGCCCAGCTCACGGTTCCACAGCGCGTCCGCTTCCGCCGGCGAGTTCGCCCCCGTGCCCTGGTAGGAGAACGAGCCACGGTTGTGCTTGGCATTGCCCGGGTCCGTGTGGCCCCCGAAGCTCGCCGTGAAGCCACCGCTCGGCGTGCGGTTGCCTTCCGAGGTGCCCACGATGATGGCGGACTCGGAGTTGGTGCCACCCTGGCGGAACGCCGTCAGGTCGATGTTGCGATAGCCATTCTGCGTGCCGGAAACACTCGCGGTGCCCGCGGGCGTGACGCCCTGCGCCATGCCCGCCTGGGAGGTGCCAGCCTCGAAGCTGTCACGGCGCTGGCCCCCCCCCGTCTGCAGCCCCTCCGGACGCGGCCTCGGGCGAGGGGCATTCGCCGCCTCGAACCCGTCACGCGCACCCGGGATGGTGAGCGTCTTGCCCGCGATGATGCGGTCCGGGTCGCGGATGTTGTTGGCGCGAGCCAGCGCATCCACGGTGGTGTTGTTGCGCCGCGCAATGGCGCCAAGCGTGTCACCCTGACGGATTCGGTAGGAGGTGCTGCTGCCAGACATTGACGACTCCATGGGGGGCGATTGAGTCAGACGCCTCCATGGTTTTCCCGATCAATATCGGAAAGTTGCGTAACCCGCGAAATCAACAGTGACAGCAATTAAATCCAGTATTCATAAACAACCACTGACGCACCGCACCAGTGAGGTGGTCTCAGACACCCCACTGGGTCTTTGTGACGCAGGTGTTGCAATCGCAGACTGGCGTCACAGCCCGCTCAGTAATTGACCTGAAGCTGAACGCGCGTCACGTGGCCCTGTTGCTGGATGTAGGGGTAGCGGGACGAGGTCCGGTCCGAGACGAGGTAGGCGCCTGTCAGCTCGAGGGCCTTGTTGATCTGCCACTCGGCGCCCAGCTCCACCTCGCGCACGTCATAGCGCGGCGCGTTGGTCTCGAACTTCTTGCCGCCCTCGTAGAGGGTGCCGCGGATGTAGGGAATGAGAGACACGCCTACCACCCCGTCCAGCTTGTACATGAGCTGGGCATAGCCGCCCCGAAGCCGCCGACTGTCGATGAGCAGGCCATCGACCGGTCCCTCGCCCAGCGAGGGGCCTCGGCCCACGTTGAACTCGGCCTGGAAGCCCAGGGGCTGCGGGTAGATGGTCAGGCTGACGATGCCCCGGGCATCCACCTGGTCATCGCCCCGGGCGAGCGCGTAGGGCGCGCCGTCCCGCGGCGAGGCGCTGAGGTTGTAGCGGCCGTAGTACCCGCCCACGCCCGCCTCGACGAACTGCGAGCCGAACAGGAAGGGCCACGAGACCCGCACGACACCGTGGGGCGTGTCGTTGCGCTCGGCGCGGTTGGCCGTCTGGCCGTTGTAGACGCCGAAGCCCACCACGCCGTAGTCTCCCGAGCCCTTCAGGCCGCTGTCGACGAGGAACTTGAAGCGCTGCCGGATTTCGGCGGGCGCCCAGTAGAAGAACACGCCCAGGTCGCGCTCGTCCTTGACCGCGCTGTTGATGGCGTCGTTGCGGTCCAGCGCGAGGCGGTTCTGGCTGGACTGGAGGTTCTCGAAGCCGAAGGGCACCTTCGACTGGCCCACGCGCAGACGAAACTCCTTCTTCGCGTCCAGGAAGATGTCCGCGTACCAGTCCCGCATGATGGTGACGTTGTACTGGTCCCCGATGACCGAGGCGAAGTCCGGCTGGAGATAGATGGACACCCGGGCATGGACGTCGCCGAACAAGATGACGCGCGCCCGGCGGATGCCAAAGCCGTTGTTCCGGCCGAGGAAACGGTCCCCCTGGTCATTGATGAGGTCGTCGTTCACCCGGAAGCTGGGGAGCCGGTTGTAGCGGAACTGCGTGTAGCCCCGGATGCGGATGCGCTCGTACCAGGACTGCTCCTTCGCCTCGGCCGCCGCGGTGGGCCCGGGCTTCTCCGGCCGCGCGGGCTCGGGAACGGGCTCGGGCGCGGGTGCGGGTTGTTCGGGAGCGGCTTCATCGCTGGGAGCCGGTGGAGCGGCTTCGTCTTGTCGCGCGAGCGCCAGCGGGGACAGCAGCAGCGCGGTGCCGGACAGCAGTGCCTGGAGAGCAACACGAAACGATGCGGTGGAGATCATGAAGGCGCGAACCCGCCGACGGAGCGCGAAGGCGCGTCCGGGGTCGGAGTTGCGCTCCCGTTACAAGACGGGATGCAGGGCCGCAACGCGACGAGCCCTGTTGTTGCCCCACCGTCACAGGCCTCCTGGAGGTGTCACCCAACGGCCCGACACGCGTCACCTGTTCGTGACATGTGCCGGGCCGCGCGCGGCAGGGGCCTCAGCGCTTCCAGCTGCCGTCCACCAGCCGCTGGATGCGCAGCTCGAGCGGCGGGTGGCTGGAGAAGAGCGCCATCATCCCGCCCCCGCGGATGCCGAACGCCTGCATGTTGGAGGGCAGCATGGCCGGCTCGCCCTGCTGCATCCGCAGCCGGTCCAGGGCGCGCGCCATGGCCGAGGGGTCCACCAGCTGCGCCCCGCCGTCGTCCGCGCGGAACTCCCGGCGGCGGCTGTACCAGGCCACGATGATGCTGGCGCCAATGCCAAACACGATTTGGAGCACCAGGCTGGTGATGAAGTAGGCGGGCCCCGTGCCGCCGCTCTCCTCGCCGTCCTCGGAGCGGCTGAGGAAGCGGTCCACGAAGAAGCCCACCACGCGGCTCAGGAAGATGACGAAGGTGTTGAGCACGCCCTGCAGCAGGGTGAGCGTCACCATGTCACCGTTGGCCACGTGGGCCACCTCATGGCCGAGCACGGCCTCCACCTCGTCCCGGCGCATGCCGTGCAGCAGGCCGGTGGACACCGCCACCAAGGCGCTGTTGCGGTTGGCGCCCGTGGCGAAGGCGTTCATGTCCGGGCTGTCGTAGATGGCCACGTCCGGCATGCCGATGCCCGCGTCCCGCGCGAGCCGGCGCACCGTCTCCAGGAGCCACTGCTCGGCCTCCGAGCGCGGCTGCTGGATGACCTGCGCCCCGGTGCTCCACTTCGCCATGGGCTTGGACAGGAGCAGCGAGATGATGGAGCCGCCGAAGCCCATCACCGCCGCCATGATGAGCAGACCGGGCAGGTTCAGGTTCACGCCCTGGCGGACCATCAGGTTCTCGACGCCGATGAGCCGCCCGACGATGGCCAGCATCGCGACCACCGCGAGGTTGGTCAGGACGAACAACGTGATGCGCTTGGCGAAACTTCCCTTCATGACCCTCTCTCCCTAGAAAAAACCTTGGGGACAACATTCAGCAGCGCGGGACGAATGCAAGCCGACGCGGCACTTATTGCCCCAACCTGCCTTGAACAGCGGCCCTCTGCGGCGCTTCCCAAGGTTGTTCCTTCAGGAATCTTCGATTTTCTCTATATTTCCGCCTGGCCGCCTGCTGGACATCCGGGTCAGGTGGAGGCGGAGGTGCGACAGGGCGCTCCGGAGCGGCCTGGCGCCGTCACGCCCGCGGCGCGGTGGCCGGGCCTCTTCGTTCACGTTCGGGAGCAAGGGGGCCTTCGGGGCGGGCGCCTCGACGGAGCCTCACGCCAGGGCGGTGGGCCTTCCTGGACAGCCTGAAAGCCATTGGAAGTTTTCCGTGGGAATGAATGACATGAAATGCGCCTGTCCCATGTCACCTCATGGCAACTTTTCCGTCACACCGGACCTTTCCCTCTCATTGCGCGAGCGTGACAGTTCTGAGACGTGGTTTTGACGGAATCCCAGGCAACTTTCTTTGAGCGGTTGGGAAAATGGGTCCAACTCCATTCTTCTTCTAAGGGAAGAGCCCCCCAATGGTAGCCATTGCCCGTACCTCCTCCGCTGCGTCCAGCAGCGCGTCCCGTGCTGCCTCGCCCACGCTGCGAATGGGTGCGCGCGGCGCGGCCGTGACGACGCTCCAGAATCAGCTCAGGGCCGCGGGCTTCAACCCGGGTGCTTCGGACGGCGCGTTCGGCCCCAAGACGCTGGCGGCGGTGCAGGCCTTCCAGCGAGCGCGCGGGCTCCAGGTCGACGGCATCGTCGGTCCCAAGACGTGGAACGCGCTCAACTCGGCGGGCGGCGCCGGTGGGTCGGGACCCACGCTGCGCAATGGCGCGCGGGGCGAGCCGGTGCGGGCGCTCCAGCAGCGGCTCAACGTGCTGGGCTTCAAGTCGGGCACGGCGGACGGCGTGTTCGGCCCCCAGACGCTGTCGGCGGTGAAGGCCTTCCAGCAGTCCCGCGGCCTGGTGGCGGACGGCATCGTCGGACCGAAGACGTGGGACAAGCTGGGCATCAACGTCCAGGGCCCCGTCAGCAACCCGGGCGGCGGCGGTGGCGGCCGGGTCGTCACCGGCTACGTGAATGGCCAGCCCCGGCAGATCTCCCTCTCCGCCGTGCCCAACGGCAAGGAGATGCGCTCGGACGCGGCGGCGGCGTTCAACCGCATGCACGCGGCGGCGCGGGCGCAGGGCATCACGCTGAAGGTGAACAGCGGCTTCCGCAGCATGGCGGAGCAGGAGGCGCTGTACCGCGCGTACAAGAACGGCACGGGCAACCTGGCCGCGCCTCCGGGCTACTCCAACCACCAGGGCGGCATCGCGGTGGACATCCAGACGGGTGGCACGGGCACCTCGACGTACCGGTGGCTGGCCAACAACGCCAAGAACTTCGGCTTCGTGCGCACCGTGCCGTCCGAGCCCTGGCACTGGGAGTACCGGCCCTGAAGCGGTGAAGCACGGAGTCCCTCGTTGTCCGTGTCGGTCAGGAGTGAGACATGAAGAAGCTGCTCATGGCGTTCGTGGTGCTGGCGTTTCCCGGCGTGACCGCGGTGGGCAGCCTGGCCTATGCGCCGGCCGCTGACGCCCAGGGGTCCCGCGTGTCCTGCACGTACACGTACTTCCACGACGAGGCGCTCACGGAGTACTTCACGACGGTGCGCTGCTCCTGCGCGGAGCCGGACTGCTACAACAACGTCGAGGTGACGCCGTTCTACACGGTGGAGTGCATCGACGCCTGCTGAGACGGAGTCACCGTCGAGCCACCGCACCTCTCGGTCCGGTGGCTCCGGAGACTCAACGGCTCAGCTCTTCGTAATCGGGCGGTAGCGGATGCGGTGCGGCTCCAGGGCCTCGGGGCCCAGGCGCTTCTTCTTGTCCGCCTCGTAGTCCTCGAAGTTGCCCTCGAAGAAGAACGCCTTGCTGTCGCCCTCGAACGCGAGGATGTGCGTGGCGATGCGGTCGAGGAACCAGCGGTCGTGGCTGATGACCACCGCGCAGCCCGCGAAGCTCAGCAGCGCGTCCTCCAGGCTTCGCAGCGTCTCCACGTCCAGGTCGTTGGTGGGCTCGTCGAGCAGCAGCAGGTTGCCGCCGCTCTTGAGCATCTTCGCCAGGTGCGCGCGGTTGCGCTCACCGCCGGACAGGTCCTTCACCCGCTTCTGCTGGTCCTGACCCTTGAAGGCGAAGCCCGCCAGGTACGCGCGGCTGGGCACCTGCCCCGCCTTGCCCAGGTCCAGGTGGTCCAACCCGCCGCTCACCTCCTGGAACACCGTGTTGTCGCCGTCCAGCGCGTCGCGGCTCTGGTCCACGTAGGCCAGCTTCACCGTCTCGCCGATGCGCAGCTCGCCCGCGTCCGGTGACTCCACGCCCGTCATCATCCGGAACAGCGTCGTCTTGCCCGCGCCGTTGGGACCGATGACGCCCACGATGCCACCCGGCGGCAGCTTGAAACTCAGGTCGTCGATGAGCAGCCGGTCACCGTAGGCCTTGCGCAGGCCCTTGGCCTCGATGACGAGCCCACCCAGCGGCGGTCCGGGCGGGATGATGACCTCGCCCGTGGCGTCGCGCTTGTCCTGCGACTGGTTGAGCAGCTCCTCGTAGGCCGCGATACGCGCCTTGCTCTTGGCCTGACGCGCCTTGGGCGAAGCGCGCACCCACTCCAGCTCGCGCTTGAGCGTCTTCTGGCGGTGGCTCTCCGACTTCTCCTCCAGCTCCAGGCGCTTCTGCTTCTGGTCCAGCCAGCTGGAGTAGTTGCCCTTCCAGGGCACGCCCTCGCCGCGGTCCAGCTCCAGGATCCACTCGGCCGCGTTGTCCAGGAAGTACCGGTCGTGGGTGATGCAGACGATGGTGCCCTTGTACTCCTTGAGCGCCTGCTCCAGCCACGCGACGCTCTCCGCGTCCAGGTGGTTGGTGGGCTCGTCGAGGAGCAGCAGGTCCGGCTTCTCCAGCAGGATGCGGCACAGCGCCACGCGGCGCTTCTCACCGCCGGACAGCTTCGTCACGTCCGCGTCGCCCGGGGGCAGGCGCAGCGCGTCCATGGCCATCTCGATGGTGCGGTCCAGCTCCCAGCCGTTCACCGCGTCGATGGCGTCCTGGAGGCGGCCCTGCTCGGCCAGCAGCTTCTCCATCTCCGCGTCGCTCATGGGCTCGGCGAACTTCGCGCTGACCTCGTTGAAGCGGTCCAGCGTGCCGCGAATCTCCTTCAGGCCCAGCTCCACGTTGCCCTTCACGTCGAGCGAGGGGTCGAGCTGCGGCTCCTGCGCCAGGTAGCCGACCTTGGCGCTGGGGTCCGGCTTGGCGACGCCGAAGAACTCGGTGTCCACGCCGGCCATGATGCGCAGCAGCGTCGACTTACCGGAGCCGTTGGGACCGATGACGCCAATCTTCGCGCCGGGGAAGAACGAGAGGTAGATGCCCTTGAGGATCTCCTTGCCGTTCTTGACCTTGCGAAGGTCCTGCATCGTGAAGATGAAATTCTGGGCCATCTGGGCCTTCCTGCTTTGAGGCGGAGTGAGGGGCTCTGCGGATACCAGGGTGCAACAGCGCACTCAAGGTGAGAGCGTCCCCGCCAGCCCCTCTTTTGGGGGCCGCCGCTGAAGGCCTGGAGGTGACCGAGCAGGCGGCGACCCTCACCCTCTGTTTCCCGGCTACCACACCTCCCTCGCATCCTGCATGAAGTCCAGGCGTGGTGCCCGAAGGACCTGATTGCGCGCGACGGCCCAACAGAACAGGCTCTCGCTGCGGGGCAACCAGGGCCATCCAGCACTCCAGCCTGCTGATTCCATCGCGACACTTCAGACGTATGGCGAACGCAAAGGGAGAGAGCTGGTACGTGGGGGCCCCGTCAACGCGCCAGGGCCTCGAGTTGGAGAACTCCAGGGAGTTTTCGTCAGGGAGGCTCGCCCGAGAACCCGGCCGCAGGGTGGCCCCGACAAGCTGTGTAGCGCACTGAATCGGCTGCTCCCTCGCACTCCACAACAACCTTGGCGCTCACCGACTGGAACCACGGCGGGACTCGGCCTATTGAGAATCTCGAACCTCGGTTTCGTTTGGCTCCGCGCCTCTTACTGCTCCGGCAGCCAGAACCAACGCCCATTGGAGCGCAGCGCGCCAGCCAGAAAATCCGAGAAGGAGCGCGCAACTTGGCGGCAGTAATCCGGGTCCGGAAACGCTTCGTTGTAGCCGTCACGAATCGGGTAGCGGCCGTCCAACTGGTGGCTCACGTCGAGCAGGATGTAGTTGCTGTCACGCACGTCGCAGAGGGCGTACCAACACGCGGGCCCGGCCTTGTCCGTGTCCTTCTTCCTCATGGTCACTCGGGCGCGGCGAATCTCCGCGAGCGGGAAGAAGGAAAACGCGGGGTCTTCAGTCCCGAAGAGGTCCGCCCCATCGCAGTGCAGGTAGAAGGCGCGGAGGTCTGGGTCCAGGCGCCAGCCAACGCTTTGCTCGAACGCTTCGATTTGCGCTGGCGTGGCAGGGGGCCGCGCATGGTGAAGGCGGGACACCTCTTCGAGCAAGGCGGGCATTTGCATCGGGCTACTCTCCGTAGGGGTAATCCACGCCCACTTGCGTCCAAGGCGGGTCGTTGGCGTAGCACTCGTTATAGAGTTCGAAGAGGTCCGTATGCAGGTCCTTCGGGAACGGGATGATGTTGTCCCAGTCGGTGGGGTTACCGCCGTGCCAAAGGTCCCGAACGTGATGCCCCTCGTAGAGTCGTCCGTTGGGCTCCGTGGGCCATGCGCCAAAGCGGTTGGCCCACGCTTCCCGGAACCCAGGGCGCGCGCTGCTCCAGCGGCTTCGCGCTGCGGCGGTCTGGTCGGGGCTGAGCTTGCCGTAGTTGCAACAACAGTGGGTCATCCCGAAGCGGCTTCCGGCCCGCATGACGGTGCCCTGAAAGTCCATCTTCACATCCGCGAGCCACATGCAGCCCTGGAGCGCGTGGCCACTCCCTGAGCACTTATTGGCGCAGTAGTCCATGAGCTGGCGGCTGCACTGCCAAGGCCCGTAGAAGATAACCGTTCGGAACTGGCCGCTCCCAGCCACATTCACGGGCGGGCCGACCCACTTTCGAACGGCGTTGGCCGTGCGCGGTAGCGGCGTTTCGGCACAGGCCGTGACGAGGAGTGCAACCCAGGCTGCGCGAACGCGGGCCTGAGCAGGGTTGGCTTTCAGCCTTGGCATGGTGCGCGGCGAAAGCATGATGCGACTCGAGCTGTCCATCACCCAAGTTGGGTAGTCCTAGCACCGTGGGCTGATTTGCCCAATACGACCACGCTGTCGCTCAACCCCACTGAACTACAGTGCGCGAACCTTCGACGGAGCGTCCATTGAAGGCGGCTCGCGGACGGCGACTGACTCCCTGGTCAGTCGAAGCGTGAGGTCCACGAGCCTCGGACGCATCGGGCCCCGCCCAGCTTCCGGCCGGAGGATGCCCAGGCCCCTCCAGCGAAGCGCGGCGGCCGTTCCGGCCTGCTCCGTCGAGGCGGCCTGCTCCGGCTGCTCCATGCCAAGCAGCTTCCACAGCCGGGTGTTGGTGTCGTCCTCTGGCTTGCTTCCCGCCCGTTCCTTGAGGGCGTCCATCTTCTTCTGCTGCCGCGCCTTCGTGAGCCCCGTCACCGCCTGGGCGCATCCAGCGCGAAGTACAGGAACAGCGGCAGCCCCGCCGAAACGCCCGCGCACAAGGTGAGCGCAGTGACGAAGAGGGCCCGCTTCCACGGGATGAAGCGGCCCGAGTACGCGGCCACCAGCAGCGCCACCGCGGACACCACGACGTCCAGCCATGCGAACGCGCTGATGCGATTGGCCGCGGCCTGTTCGACGAGCAGCGGCACATCGAGCCCATGCTCGACGACGAAGGGCAGGAAGGCCGCGTAGGGAATGACCACCCCCGCCACGGTCAGGGCTCCGAGCACGGACTTGAGATGCGGGGTCTTCACCGCGACAACATAGCCGCTGGGCTCACTCGAGGGTGGCCAGGAATGGTGCGCCATTCTGCTCGCACCACCGGCGGTACGTCTGGAGCCGGTCCTCGGGCGTGACGCGCTTGATGACCTCGCCATCCTCCGCGAGGTACTCGATGGCGCCCCGTGTGTTGATGAGCAGGACCACGGGCTCGGCTCCCGTCACCCGCCAGCTGTCGATATTGCCGGGCGGCTCGTAGACGTAGCCACCGGGGCCAATCACCTCGCCCGTATCGAGCAACTCGCGCGTGCCGGAGAGATTGAAGCCGTGCGTCTCGCCCGTGTGGCGGTGCCGGGGGATGACGGTGCCCGGCTCCAACCGGAAGAGGTAGATCCAACCGGCGCCATCCCGGAAGAAGCGCAGCGGCTTGAAGGAGAGACCCGGCGAGGCCATGGGAATCCAGGGCATGCGCTCGGAATCGACCGGGTGAGCTGCGAACGTGGACAGTGGCGCGGTGTGCATGACGGCTCCAGAGAAGAAGTGTCGTCAGGGTGTGGCTTTCCTGGCCCGCCCACGGGTCCATAATCGACGAATCTCACTGGGCCAAACCAAGGGAGGCTCTTGCCATGGACCTTCACGTCGACCTCCAGGACCGCAGGGATGTCGCGGGGCAGATCTACCGGGGCCTGCGCGCGCGGATTCTCGATGGGCGGCTGCGCGATGGGGAGCAGGTGCCACCGTCGCGCGAACTCGCCCAGCGGTTGGGCGTCGCGCGCAACACGGTGAGCGGGGCCTATGCGTGGCTGACAGCGGAGGGCCTGCTCGTGAGCCGAGGCCGCGCGGGCAGCTTCATCCAGAACGCGCCACGGGAGCGAGGTGTCCGCGCGAAGACGTCGCCCGGCGTGAAGCTGCGTCCCCGTGCCGTCTGGCGCGAGCTGCGTGTCCCGCCGCCCTCCGAACCACCGGCGCCGTACGACTTCCGCGTCGGAACACCGGACGTCACGCTGTTCCCCTTCGAGACCTGGCGCCGGCTGATGGCGCGGCAGTTGCGCGCCACCACGATGACCTCGGCCTATGCGGATCCACGGGGACGCCCCGAACTGCGTGAGTCGGTGGCGCGGCACGTGGGCGTCTCGCGAGGCGTTCGCGCTGAAGCCACGGACGTGCTCATCACGCATGGGGCGCAGCAGGCGCTGGACCTCGCGGGCCGGGTGCTGTTGGAGCCCGGAGACCGCGTCGCCGTGGAGGAGCCCGGCTATCCCCCCGCGAGACTCTTGTTCCAGTCACTCGGGGCCCACGTGGTGCCGGTGCCCGTCGACGGGGAGGGGCTCGTTGTGGACGCGCTGCCGGACGACACGCGGCTCGTGTACGTCACGCCCTCGCATCAGTTCCCCCTGGGCATCGTGATGTCACCTGCCCGCAGGCGGGCGTTGCTCGACTGGGCGCGGCGCCGCGACGCGGTGGTCATCGAGGACGATTACGACAGCGAGTTCCGCTTCGGAGGCCGGCCGCTGGAGACGCTCCACAGCCTGGACCGCTCGGGCCGCGTGCTCTACGTCGGCTCGTTCTCCAAGGTGCTGCTCCCCTCGCTGCGCTTGGGCTTCCTCATCGCGCCGCCCTCGCTCCAACGCGAGCTCCAGTTGGCCAAGCAGGTGACGGACGGGCACAGCCAGCTTCCCGCGCAGATGGCCCTCGCTCGCTTCATCGACTCGGGCGCGATGGCCCGGCACCTGCGCAAGACGCGCCGCGAGTACGAACAACGGCACACGCGGCTGTCCGAGGGACTCACACGCCACTTCGGCGACGCATTCGAACAACTGCCCTCGGTCGCCGGCCTGCACCTGTGCGTCCTGCTCAGACGGGGTGGCTCAAGGCTGGAGCAAGTGCTCACGCGGCGCGCGCGGGCGGAGGGATTCGGCATCGAGGAACTCTCCCGCTACTGCGCAGGGCCTCCCACGCGGCACGGCTGGGTGCTGGGCTACGGCGGAATCACGGCGGAACGCATCGAAGAGGGGCTCCAGCGCCTGCGCACGCGACTCGCGGGAGCCCTCTGACGCCAACGCCCGTCAGTCTCGACGCACCGCCCCCGTCGTCGCCCGCGGCCGGGGCCAGCACCTCCGGCCCGATGCAACCTCGACAACGGAGCTCGCCATGTCCTCGACGCAGACGTTCTTCTTCGCCGGGGTGGGCGACGTCCACGGGCACATGCACCGGATGGTGAGCCACCTCACCGCCTGGGAGGAGCGCAACCGAAAGCCGCTCGACTTCGTGCTCCAGGTGGGCGACTTCGAGCCGCACCGCGACGACGCCGACCTGGCCACCATGGCCGCGCCGATGAAGTACCGGCACCTGGGCGACTTCGCGGCCTATCACCAGCGGCGGCGCCGCTTCCCCTGGCCCCTCTACTTCATCGGAGGGAACCACGAGCCGTACGGCCACCTCGACCTGCACCCCGAGGGCGCCACGCTGGCACCGCATTGCCACTACCTCGGCCGCACCGGCCTGGTGGACCTGAACGGCCTGCGCGTGGCGGGCCTGTCCGGCATCCACCGCGAGGCCACCTTCACCAGACCCCGCCCCACGCTGGCGTCGCTGGGCGAGGTCTCCAACAAGGACTTCACCTTCTTCAACGAGCAGGACGTCGAGCGAGTCCTCGCGCTCGGGCACGTCGACGTGCTCCTGCTGCATGACTGGCCCGCCGGCATCATCCCGCCCGAGGAGGCCGTCCACTTCGAGGGCCTGCGCCGCAGCGCGGACCCCGAGCTCGTCGGCAACGAATACGCGCGGCTGCTCGTGGACGCGCTCCAGCCCCAACTCGTCCTCTGTGGCCACCTGCACCGGCGCTACGCCACCACCCTCCAGTACTCCAACGGCCAGCAGTCACGCGTGCGGTGTCTCGCCAGCCTCGACCAGGGCGCCGATGCGTTCGCCGTCTTCCGCGTCCAGGGAACGACGCTCCAAGAAGTCACCGAGCAGAAGTGACTCCAGGTGGACAACGCGACGCGCCACCTCCACCCCAAGCGTGGGTCAGCCCCGCCCATCGGCGGCTCGCGGCCCCACGCAAACGGGGCACACAAGGCAAGCGAAGCGGAACCGAAGGTGTTACAGGAGGCGGCGCCATGTCCGCCCCCGCCCTCGAACTCCAGGGACTCTCCAAAAGCTACGGAGAGTTCACGGCACTTCACACTGTGGACCTCGCCATCCGGCCCGGTGAAATCTTCGCCCTGCTGGGCCCCAACGGCGCTGGCAAGACGACGATGATTGGCAGCGTCTGCGGCCTGGTGAGGAAGACCTCCGGCAGCATCCGCGTCTTCGGCAAGGACCTGGACCAGGACCCGGTGGGCCCTCGCTACGACATCGGGCTCGTGCCGCAGGAAATCAACTTCGACCCCTTCTTCACCGTCTCCGAGTCCCTGCGCATCCAGTTGGGCTTCTACGGCCGCGCCGCGGACGAAGCGCGCATCGACGAGGTGCTCACCGCGCTCAACCTGCACGCGAAGAAGGACGCGTACACGCGCGCGCTCTCCGGCGGCATGAAGCGCCGCCTGCTCATCGCCAAGGCGCTGGTGCACAAGCCCCGCCTCGTCTTCCTCGACGAGCCCACCGCCGGCGTGGACGTGGAGCTGCGCCGCGACCTGTGGACATACGTGCGCAAGCTCGCGTCGGAGGGCACCACCATCGTCCTCACCACGCACTACCTGGAAGAGGCCGAGGAGCTGGCCGACCGCGTGGGCATCATCAACGAGGGCCGCCTCCTCATGGTGGAGGACAAGGACACCCTGCTGCGCCGCTTCGGCGAGCGCCGCGTCGTCATCACCTTCGAGCAGCCGCAGCCGGGCCTGTCGGAGGCCGGCAAGCGCTTCGCCGCGCGCCTCTCCGAGGACGGCCGCACCCTCACCTACGTGGAGCGCGATGGCTGCGCTCCGTCCGGCGAACTGCTCCGCGCCCTCTATGCCGAAGGGCAGCTCATCTCCGACGTGGAGACGCGCCGCTCGCGCATGGAGGACGTGCTCATCGAAATCCTCCGCGGCCGTCCGCAGGCCGCCTGAGCCCTATCCATGAACGTCCTCGGGATGAAGACACTTCTGGCGAAGGAGGTCCGGCGCTTCATGCGCGTGCCGGGTCAAACCGTCCTGTCGCCCCTCATCAGCACCACGCTCTATTTCATCGTCTTCGGCTACTCCATCTCTGGCCGCGTCCAGACGGTGGAGGGGCTGCCGTACCTGCACTTCATCGTGCCGGGCCTCGTCTTCCTCGGCATCGCCAACAACGCCTTCCTCAACAGCTCCTCGTCGCTGTTCATCACCAAGATTCAGGGCACCGTGGTGGACCTGCTGGTGGCGCCGCTGGGCCCCGGCGAGCTGATGGCGGGCTTCATCGGCGGCGCCATGGTGCGCGGCCTCGTGGTGGGCCTGCTCACGTGGGCCGTGGCCACCGTCTTCACCGGCTTCAGCCTGGAGCACGCGGGCGTGGCCGCGTACTTCCTGGTGATGTCGTCCTACGTCTTCAGCGTGCTGGGCATGCTCGCCGCCGTGTGGGCGGAGAAGTTCGAGCAGATCAACTTCTTCCCCACCTTCGTCATGCTGCCCCTCACCTTCCTGGGCGGCGTCTTCTACTCGGTGCGCGAGCTGCCGGCGCCGTGGAGCACCGTCAGCCTCTTCAACCCCATGGTCTACATGGTGGAGGGGCTGCGCTACGGCATGCTCGGCCGCAGCATCTTCTCGCCCCTGGGCGGCGGCGGCATCCTCCTGGCCGTCGCGGTGGTCGCCACCGCCGTCACGTACGCGGTGCTGCGCTCCGGCTACAAAATGAAAGCCTGATTCACCCTGGAAAGCCGGTAGGCGAGCGGCGTTCGCTCGCCTGCTCTCTTCCTTCCCTTGGGGGTAATTCGCGACTGAGCAATTCCCACGAGGTAAGAAAGGGCGATATCCTCACGGGCACACATGGCTGTGCCATTCGGGAAGTACGAGCTACTACGTAAGATTGCCTCTGGGGGAATGGGTCAGGTCTTCCTGGCCCGGGAACACGGGACGGGGTTCGAGCGCCTTGTCGTCCTGAAGCTCATCCTTCCCCACCTCGCAGAGGATGATGAGTTCCTCTCCATGTTCCTGGACGAGGCAGGGCTCGTGGCGCGCCTGACGCACCCGAACCTCATCACCATCCTCGACCTGACGGAGATTGAGGGCCGCCACTGCCTGGCGATGGAGTACGTCCAGGGCGACGACGTCCGCCGCCTGGACAAGACCTCCCGCACACAGGGCAAGCCGCTGCCCGTCGGACTCGTGCTGCGCATCATCGCGGACGCCGCCGCGGGCCTCGACTATGCGCATCAGGCGCGCGACGCGCAGGGCAAGCCGCTGCGGCTGGTGCACCGGGACGTGTCGCCGCAGAACATCCTGGTGGGCTTCGACGGCGGGGTGAAGGTCATCGACTTCGGCGTGGCCAAGGCGGCCACCAGCAGCCAGAACACGGCCACCGGCGTCCTCAAGGGCAAGTACCCGTACATGTCCCCGGAGCAGGCCAACGGGCTGTCCATCGACGCGCGCAGCGACTTGTTCGCGCTGGGCGTCGTCATGTGGGAGCTGCTCACCGGCAAGCGCCTCTTCAAGGGCGAGTCGGACATGATGACGCTTCGGCTGGTGAAGGACTGCCAGGTGCCGCGGCCCTCGCAGCTCAACCCGCGGCTGCCGCCCGGGCTGGACGAGGTGGTGCTCAAGGCGCTGGCGCCCTCGCCGGACCAGCGCTACCCGGACTGCGGCGCCTTCCGGCTGGCCCTGGAGGACTACGCGCTCAACCTGCGCCTGCCCTCCAGCAGCGCGCACCTGGCGGCCTACCTGCGTGAGCTGTACGCGGACCGCATCGCCCACGAGACGGACCCGGCGAAGCTGGACCAGCTCGCCGAGGACGCGGACCTGGACTCGCGCTCCAACTCGTCGCTCAGCGGCGTGCCGGGGATGCTGGGCCCCGCGGGGCGCTCGTCCGCGTCGCGGGCCATGCGCGTCTCGCCCCACGGCGTCTCGCCGGGGACGCGCTCGCGGCAGGCCGTGGCCGCGCCGCCGCCCGTGCACGAGAAGACACGAGGCACCGCGCCGCTGGCACGTCCGCCGCCGGAGCCCACCCGCCGCGTCCCCTGGCTGCCCGTGGTGACGGCGGGCGTGGGCCTGGTCATCGCGGGCGCCGGCATCATCTTCCTGCGCACGCCCGCGGACGCCACGCCCGTGCGGCCTCCGCCGGTGGAGGTGGCCGTGCCGCATCAGCCCGAGGTCCCCACGGACGTCCAGCCGACGCCGAGGTTGGACCCGGAGCCCGCGCGGCACGTGGCCCTGCCCGTCATCACCGAGCCCCCCGGCGCCCGGGTGAGCGTGAATGGCGAGGAGCGTGGCGAGACGCCGCTGCGGCTGGAGCTGGAGCCGGGCGCCGCCCCGGTGTCGGTGACGCTGGCCCTCAGCGGGTACGAGCCGGTGACGCGGGAGGTGTCCGCCTCGGATGAGGAGCTGCGGCTCGAGCTGCGGCGCGCCGGAGGGAAGGCTGGCACGGGGCCGCAGGGCCCTCGGCGCCCCACCGCGCCCAGCGGACAGGGTGGCGGCCTGGGCATCAAGACGGGCCGCTGAGCCTCGCGCGGAAAATCCGCGCGAAATCATTTTCTGAGACGGCGCGGACGCCGGGCCCTCCAGGGGATTGGAACCCCCTCACAGGCCCACCGCGCCATGACCCCAGAATCCCTTCATCGATCCGCCGCCGGCCCCTCGGCGGACCTGCCGCGCCGGCGCGCGCCCCTGCTGCTGGCCGTGTGCGGCGGTGTGGCCCTGCTCGCGGCGGGCGTGGCCCTGCTCACGCGGCATCCGGACGACACGGCCGCCACGGCCGGGCAGGACGCCGCCCAGGAGGCCTCTCGAAAAGGCGCGGGGGGCGGTGGCCAGCGCGGCGCCTTCGCGGGCCCTGGCGCGGCGCCGGAGGAGGAGCCGCCCCCGCCCCGCTTCGAGGAGGCGGTGTGCTGGCGGGAGCTGGAGCGCTTCGACACCGCGGTGTCGATGGAGAACTTCCGCGCGTGGGCGGCGCCGCTGCTCGCGTCGGGGGATTCGCTCGTCGCGGACTACCTGACGGAGCGCCTCACGGAGCTGATTGGCAATGACGCGGACCGCGCGACGGAGGTGCTCACGTGGGCCCGCGACGCGGGGGCCGACGAGTTCGAGGTCCTCCTGGGGGCCCTGCGCCGCTCGGAGGCCGTCCATCAGGGCCAAGTCACCGCGAAGATGCTGGCCCAGGGCATGGACACCACGCTCGAGGGCGGTCGCCGCGCGGGCATCCTGTCCGCGCTGGACACACAGAAGCGCTTCGAGCCCGCGGCGCTGGACTCGCTGAAGACCTTCGCGAAGGACCCCGTCGCCGGCGAGGCGGGCTGGGCGGCCACGCGCACCATCGCCCGCGTCATGAAGCGGGACTTCGAGGCCCGGGGCAACGTCGCGCCCTACATGGACGCGCTGCTCACCATCGGCACCGAGTCCCCCGACGAGAACATCCGCTACCTGGCCCTCTCCACGCCCATGCACGCCACGCCGGTGCTGGATGACCAGGCGCGCGCGCGCTACGCGCAGGTCCTCACGCAGGAGGGCAGTCCGGACGGACGCGAGGCCGCCGCGCACAACCTCTCCGTGTCCGGCGACCGGAAGGAAGTGCTGGACCTGTTCTCCCAGGCCTTCGGCAACGAGCGGGACACGTGCGTGCGCTGGGCCCTCTTCCGCTTCGCCGCGCGCGCCGCGGGACGAGAGGCCCTGCCCGTCATGGCGCAAATGGCCCTGGCCGACCCGCGCTTCCAGCCGCTCTACCAGATCTTCGAGCAGCTCTACGCCAGCGGCCACCACGACTTCGTGCGGCTCTGGACCAACCTGCCAGACCAAGACCCCTTCGGCTGTCTCGTCGGTCACGACTGAGCACGGGAGCCCCCATGCCACGCCTCTTCCGCTCCGCCCGCAGCGCGATGGGTCTGCTCGCGCTCACCCTCTGCCCCCTGCTTCCCGCCGGCGCGCGGGCCGCGCCCCCCGAAGCGCCGCCTGCGCTCCGCGCCAGCACCTGCTCGGTGCGAGGACTGATGGACGACATCCGCCGCGGCCTCGGCTCGGGCTCGGCGGCCTACAAGCGCTACCTGCGCACGCTGCTGCGCGAGGCCGCCGTCACGCTGCCGGACGCGGAGCTGCGCGAAGCCTTCGCGCGCGAGACGGACCCGCTGATGGCCGAGCACCTCGCGGCGGCGCTGGTGGCCCGCGCCGAGCGTGAGGCGGACCTCACCGCCATGGACGCGGTGGCCCGGCGCGCGGTGGAGGACGCCGACCCGGCCGTGCGCGCCGCCACGCTGCGCGCCATGCGCCGCACCGGCGCGCTGGAGAAGACGGGCGACCTGTACGAACGGATGGTGCGGGACGAGTCCCCGCAGGTCCGCCAGGAAGCGGCGACGAACCTCATCGAGGACAACGCCCACGTCTACGCGGGCCAGTACGGCCCGGCGGCGGACACCGCGGTGGCGGCGGCGGCGGCGTCCAACGACCCCGAGGTGACGGCGCGCATCTTGGACAACCTCTCCACGGAGAAGATCAGCCCCGAGTCCGCCGAGCGCATCCAGTCCCTGCTGCGCAGCGACGACGCGAACGTGCGAAAGGCGGCCGTCAACGCGCTGGGCGGCGTCCCGGCGGAGCGGATGCAGGGCTCCCGCGAGGCACTGCTCGGCATGTACCGCGAGGAGAAGGACCCCGGCGTGCGCAAGGCCTTGCTCCAGAGCATCGCCCAGCTCGGCTTCGAGGGCGCGATTCCCGACCTCCAACGGCTGCGCGCGATGGACCCCCGCCTGGCGGGCGAAGCGGACGCGTGGATCGAAGTGCTCGGCATGGGCCTTCAGGAGTGGAGCCTGCTCCTGAGGGAGAAGCAGCGGTTGCAGCAGGCTCCGTGACAAGCGGTTCATTGAAAGGAACACATGATGCGTCGCACCCTGAAGAACTCCCTGGCCGCGCTCGCCGCGCTGGCCCTCATCCCCGCGTCCGTGACGGCCCACACCGTCAAGGGCACCCACACGGGCTCCGTGACGGCCCTGACGAACTACAGCAGCGGCACCTTCCACGGCGCCGTGGACATTGGCGCCGGTGGCCGGTGCAACTACTGGGGCGCCGAGACGGGCGTGGTGGGCTCCGTCTATTGGGCGGTGACCATCCGCACCAGCGGCGTCGTCTGCAACGGCAACGGCAGCGGCAACCAGAACGAGGCGCGTCACGCCTGGGCGAGCGGCTGGACGTTCCGCCAGTGGCACTGGATCAAGACGGCGGACTCGCGCAACCGCACGTGTGACCGCTGCCAGGTGGGAAACATCGGCGGCACCGGCAACTCCACCGGCCCCCACGCGCACCTCCAGCAGGACAAGCTGGGTACGAAGGACACGGCCTGGTACCGCGGCTACGTCAGCGTGGGCACCGCCGTCACGCGCGCGAAGACCATCGGCGTGCTGGACTGAGGTCCGGCCTCGCGTAGGCCGTGGAGGGCCCGGACCCCACCCCCGTGGGACGTCCGGGCCTTCACTCTCGCGGCAGAAGCGCCTCAGCCCAGCTTCATGCCCTTGGGGCGGGCGAGCAGCCGCTCGATGTAGTCCTCCAACGCCGGGCGGCCCGTCTTGCTGCCGAAGATGCGCATCCAGATGAACATGGAGCCAATCATCACGTCCGCCGCGGTGAAGCGCTCTCCGAACAGGTAGGGCCCGTTGCCCAGCTCCCCTTCGATGACGTTCAGCACCGTCTCGAAGTCCGTCCAGCCCCGCGCGGGCCCCGTCGGCAGCTTCATCAGGTGGTCCCCCATGGCGGGCTCCAACTGCGACGTGGAGTAGACCATCAACGACAGGTAGCGGCCCCGGTCCTTGTCCCCCGGCTTTGGCGCGAGCTGGGCTTCGGGGAACTTCTCCGCCAGGTAAAGACAGATGGCCGCGCTCTCGAACAGCCGCGTGTCGCCATCCACCAGGGCAGGCAACTTCCCAGCCGGGTTGATCTTCAAGAACTCAGGTGACTTGTTCTCCTTCTTGTCGAAGTCGATGGGGATGATTTCGTACGGCGCGCCACATTCATCCAACATCCACTTGGCGATGACCGCGCGGCTGCGAGGATTGAAATAGAGCTTCATCGTCGGACCCGACCTTTCCAACAGAGGACCCGGCCCTCCTAACAATGAAGGCAGGTGGAGGGCGTGAAGAAATCCACCTCGGGAAATCCTCCCATGCGTCAGCGTTCAATGGTGGAATCGCCGCTCATGCGACCCGCACCCGACTGGGCTCGCTTCGCGAGCAAGCACTGGGAGCAGTCCCCCGCGAAGCTGCGGCTGGGCCCGCCGCTCATCGCACCGGAGCAGGCCTTCCAGGGGCTCGTCTCGATCAGCGCGCCCTTTCGCTTCGGCACGCGCTTCCGGGCCCTGCCCGACGTGCGCTTCTTCTCTGGCACCTCCCGCCTGCGCGCGCCCGGCGCCCTCCTTCCCGGAGAGGAGGACCCGGACGTCACCGCGTACCTCCAGCGCGTCGGGCGCGAGCTCGGCGCGGCGAGCGGCTTCCAGTGCTTCGTGGAGCAGCCGCTCATGCAGGACTACGCGCAGTGGGAGCGCGTGCGCCGCTTCCTCGACGGTGTGCTGGCGCAGGTCGGCGTGCCGGTGCTGCCCATCGTCAGTGACCTGTGGCTGGGCCGCTTCAGCGAAGCGCCGCAAGGCGCCGCCCGGCGTGAGCACCACTCCCGCTTCACCGTGGTGCTCCAAGGAAGCGTGCGCGCCCGACACTGGGAGAAGGACGCTCGCAAGGCGCGCACGGTGGAGGCCCAGGCAGGCGAGGTGCTCTATGCGCCGTCCCACGTCTGGCAGGAGGAGACGAGCGACGAGGGCGCCCTCGCGCTGCGCCTGTGGATTCCCGTGCGAGGCAGCGCGCCCCAGGCGGCCGTGAAGGCCGCGGCGGTGAAGCTGCTGGAGGCCCGGCACGACGTGGACGACACCGTCCCCTACCTGCCCTTTCCGGGGAAGCGCGGGCCCGCGCGAGTCCCCCGGCTGGACAGCGTCGCGAGCGCGCTGCGAGACGTGACGCACGGCCCGGACCTGCAGCAGGTGCTGCGCATCACCTGGGCTCGACGTGTCAGCGCCTCCGCCCTGGAGCCCGTGCCGCCGCCGCGCGAGCACGAGCCCCTGGAGGAGGACGCCTTCGTCCGGAAGACGCTCCCGGGCCGCGTGGTGCGGATGCTCGACAGCCCGGGCCAGTGGCTGTGGGCCGTCAACGGCCACGCCTTCGCGGGCCCCGGCCCCTTCGCGGCCACCATACTGGACGCGCTGGCGCCGGGCGTCCCCGTGCGGGTGGGCGCCCTGTGGCGTCTGGGCCGGGGCGCGGCCCAACGCGCGCAGGTGCGCGCCCTGCTGGAAACCCTTCACGCGCTCCGCGGCATCGAGCGCGTGCCCCCGCTGGAGGCGTGACGCATGGCCCGCATCGACATCCAGCGACGGTTCGACTGGGACACCTTCGTCACGCGCTATTGGAACCGGCGTCCGGTGCTCTATCAGGCCACCGGCGCCAATCCCTTCGAGGACGCGGACGTGTTCGACGCGGCCCTGGGCGCCTCGCGCGGCGCCATGGCGCCCCCCACCGCGCTCGAGTCGCGCACGGACGTCCAGTTCACCATCGACAAGGGGCAGCCCGTCCAGTTGGGTCCCTGGCTGCCGAAGGACGGCGACGGCTCGCTGGACGGCTACGACGCGCGGCTCGCGGACACGCTGGGCTCGCGGCGCTACGCGCTCATCATCTCCCTGCTGCACGCCCACGGCTTCGGGCTCTGGTCGAAGGAGCGCGCCTTCTTCTCCGAGCTCTGGCGGCGCGTGGGACTCCCCCTGTCAGGTGGAATCACCACACTGTTCCACGGGAACTACGAGCACAGCCCGGTGGGCGTCCATCTGGACCGCTTCACCACGTTCCTGTTCTGCCTGCGAGGCCGCAAACGGATGCGCTTCTGGGCCAGGCGCCCCTGGAGCATGCCCGTCACGACCCTGGTGGACTACGCGCCCTACCTGGAGACGTCCTTCACCGCGGAGGTGGGACCGGGCGACATCCTCTACTGGCCCGCCAGCTACCACCACGTCGGCGAAGGCGCGGGCGACGGCGTGGCCACCAGCGTCAACGTGGGCATCCCCATCACCGGACACCAGACGCGAGACGACGTGGAGGACCTCCTGAACGCGGGCCCCGGTGCCCCACCCCGGGCGCGTGACGCGGCGCGAAGCCCACCCCTGGTGCGGGGTGTCCTCGACGGGGACGGCATCCTTTCACGTGAGTTGCCCATCGCCTTGCGGCAAGCCGCCAATACCCTGCGTGAAACCACCCGCACCACGAGAACCCAGGCCAACATCCGCGCCCTGTGGCTCAACCGGCGCTCGGCGGGCGGCTTCGAGCCCTCACCGCCTCCCGCGCGCAGACGCGCCCTCGAGGACACCGACGTGCTGCATGGGAATAAAACCTTCCCGATTCTGGTGGAGAAAACAGGCACAGGATGGTGCTGCTCGGCCAACGGCAACGCTTTGCATGTTTCAGGCCCCCGGCAACCGGTGAATAAACTTGTCGCGACACTGAACACGGCGCGCGCGGTGTCCGTGGCCGAGCTCTTGCGTCCATTTCCCAGTCGAGGCGCCCTGCCGCGCCGTGTCTTGGAAGCCCTGCCCGCGACGCGGGAGGGAATGCGCCGGATGCTGGAAATTCTACTGACATTTCGAGCCATCCACCTGGCTGGCCAATAACGTGGCAAGCAAAGACATCTCATCTTGACCCAATCGATTTTCTCACTTTACCATGCTTGAGCAGTCTGACCCCAACGTGTGGAGGATTTCCCATGGTGAAGGCGAAGACGAAGGCGAAGGCGTCCAAGCAGACCAAGAAGCTCACCCAGGTTCTGCAGGAGCTGGAGAAGACGGTGAAGCCCGCGGACGCCCGGAACGCGGCCCGGAGCTGCGCTCCCCGCATCTATTGCGTCTGACGCGCGCAGCCGCCGGCTGACGTGATGTTTCACGCGCGCGTCCCGGCCTTGCCGGGCCGCGCGTTTCTATTTTCCGCCCACCGGGCCAGGGTTGATTGATGACGCGCAGGGCGCACGTGCTGCCATCCCTCGCAGTGCCACCCGACGCCGCCCCACCCCGCTTCCCGCCCCACACCCGCCGGCTGCTGGAGGCCATCCGCGCGGGCCGGGCGGGCAGCGACTTCTTCCCACCCATCGCCCGGCCCGGCCCGGAGCGCGTGCTGCACGAGGCCCGTCCGTTCCAAGGCGCGGATGACGCCGCCCGGTTGAGCGCCCTGCTCGCGCGCCCCGAGTTCCAGCCGCTGGTTCGGCTCTATGAATCACTGGGTGAAGGCTGCGGCGCCATCGCCCGAAGGCACCCGGGCCTGTTCGCAGCGCGCGTGGTGCGCATCACCCACGGCGCGCTGTTCGGCCCGGTGCTGACAGAGGCCTTCACCCTGTGCGCCACCACGCCCGCGGCGGACGGCCCCCCGCCAGGCGTGCGAGCCCTGGGAGACGGCTTCCTGGCCTTCTTCGGCCTCTTCGTGAAGCGGCTCGCGCGTGACGCCAAGGCGGGCCTCTTCCAGCGCGCGGGCTTCGAGGGCCCCATCACCCACCTCTGGACCAACCCCGAGGAGACGCACAACGGGCGCCAGCACGTCCTGCGCGTCCAGTTCCGGCGGGGCGGCGCGCTGGCCTACAAGCCCCGGCCCGCGAGCGGCGAGTCCCTCTTCCTGGCCGAACCCGAGGGGCGCTCGCCGCGCTCGTTCTTCGACTGGGTCAACCACCTGCCGTCGGCCTCTGGCGAGGTGCGGCTGCCCACGCTGCGCGTCCTGCGCGGGAGGGGCCGGGACGGCGCGGCCTACAGCTGGCAGGACTGGATTGAGCGGCCACCTCAATGGGGGACGCTGCGGAGCACGCCGCGGCTGAAGCTCCAGGCGTGTCAGCTGCCGCCGCCCCAGGCCGCGCGCTTCTGGCACCGCGCTGGCGCGCTCACCGCCACGTGCTTCGCCGTGGGCGCGTCCGACCTGCTGGGCAGCAACCTGGTGGTGGGGGTCCGGCGCGGACAGCGCGAGCCCCTGCCCTACCTGGTGGACCTGGAGGTGTTCTTCTGCCCCGTGCGCCGGCTGCCGGAGACGGGATTGATTTCAGACAGCGCCCGGCGGGGCGACCACCACGTCGGCTTCGAGTGGCGCGCCTGGTGGTGCACCACCGGCGGGCCGCTGCTGTGCTTCTTCCCCGGCAAGGGCGGCGCGCTCCAGCTCCGCCCCCGCAGGCGCGCGTGGGCCCGCGACGAAGCCCGCTCCGTGGTGGCGGACACCGAAGGCAACGTGGGCTACGCCGCCTACCTGCTGCCCTTCCTGCGCGGCATGTTCGACGTGTGGACGAAGCTGCTGATGGAGCGGGAGCGGGTGTCGGACTTCCTGACGCGCGCGGCGCGGCGGCACCACGTGCGCGTGCTCGTCAAGCCGTCGGACGCCTATGGCGCCGCGCAGGAGCAGAGGCTGCTGTCGTCCCAGAGGCAGGTCCCCGCGACGGTGAGCCGGGGCCGCGTGAAGTTCAGCGCCGAGGAGCGCGAGCAGCTGGCCCGCTTCGACGTGCCGTACTTCTTCCGCAAGGCGGACGGCGGCCCCCTGCTGATGATGGATGCGCCGCCCGCGTCCCCGGCGTTCCGGCCCGTGGGGCCGCAGCAGTTCGTGGACGCCCTGCTGCCCCCCGCCCCGCACATCCTGAGCGGCGAGCAACTGGGCTTGATGAACCTGGGCGTGGCCCTGCGGGACGCGGTGGATGCCATTGCCCAGGACCTGCGTCACCGCGTCCAGGAGGCCCCCGCGTGGGGCGTGCGTCTGGCCTTGGAGGAGGACCGCCGCAAGGGCGCGGTGTCCTTCGACTGGCCGGAGACGGGCAAGCGCCTGACGTTCTCCTGGAACCGCCGCACCGTGCGCCTGAGCGACGCGCCCCTGGAGGCGGAGCCCGCTCCCCGGCGCGGAGAGCGGGCCCGGCGGGCAAAGCCTACCGCTTGAAGTGGTCGGCGATGACGCTGGCCACGCAGCAGGTCAGCTTCTTGCCCGTGGGGATGTGGAGGAACTCGTTGGGGCCGTGGGCGTTGCTGCCCGGGCCCAGCAGGCCGGTGATGAGGAACTGCGCCTCCGGGAAGCGCTCACCCAGCATGCCCATGAAGGGGATGGTGCCGCCCTCGCCCATGGCCATGGCCGGCCGGCCGAAGTAGCTGGCGGACGCGGACTCCACCGCGCTCGACAGCCAGGGGGCCAGCGGCGGCGCGTCCCAGCCGGTGCTGGACTTCTCGCCCTCGAACGTCACCGTCGCGCCGTACGGCGGGTCCCTCACCAGCGTCTGCGTCAGCGCGTCCATGGCCGCCTTGGGGTCCACGCGCGGGGGGATGCGCATGGACAGCTTCACGGTGGTGAAGGGCCGCAGCACGTTGCCCGCGCTGCTGAGCGGCGGCATGCCGTCCACGCCCGTCACCGACAGGGCCGGGCGCCACGTGCGGTTGAGCACCAGCTCCGCGCCGTCGTCCGACATGGGGCGGATGCCCTTCATCCAGGGGAACTTGGAGAAGACCTCGTCGCCCAGCACCTTGGCGGCCGCGCGGGCCTGCTCGCGCCGCGCCTCCGGAATCTGCGTGTGCAGCGCCTCCACCAGCACCTTGCCCGTGGACTCCTCCTCCACGCGCGACAGCACCTGCCGCATGACGCGGAAGGACGACGGGACGATGCCGCTGGCGTCGCCGGAGTGCACGCCCTCCGTGAGGACGTCCACGCGCAGGTTGCCGGCGACCATGCCGCGCAGCGACGTGGTCATCCAGAGCTGCTCGTAGTTGGCGCAGCCCGAGTCCAGGCACACCACCAGCGACGGCTTGCCGATGCGCGGCGCCAGCGCCTCGATGTAGGCCGGCAAGTCGTAGCTGCCGCTCTCCTCGCACGCTTCAATCAGCACCACGCAGCGCGCATGCGGCAGGCCCTGCTCGCGCAGCAGGCGGAGGGCGGAGAGCGAGGCGAAGGCGGAGTAGCCGTCATCCGCGCCGCCGCGGCCGTAGAGCTTGTCGCCCTCCCGCAGCGGCGTCCACGGCGTCAGGTCCTGGCGCCAGCCCGTCATCTCCGGCTGCTTGTCCAGGTGGCCGTAGAGCAGGACGGTGTCGTCCCCCTTCGTGCCCGGCACCTCCATGTAGATGACCGGCGTGCGCTCCCGGCCCTTCTCGTCCTTGAGGCGCACCACCTCCAGCACCAGGCCGGGCAGGTGCGGCGCCTGGGCCAGGCACCAGTCCGCCACGAGCTGCACCGCGGCCTCCATGTGGCCGGAGCGGACCCAGTCCGGGTCGAAGGCGGGCGACTTGTTGGGGATGCGGATGTAGCGCTCGAGCGCGGGGAGGATCTCCTGCTCCCAGATGCGGTCGGACGACTCGGTGGCGGTCTGGACGTTCATGGCCATGGCAGCCCGAATCCAGAACACGGGACAGGGGGCCCTGTCGACAGCGGGAATCCGCCAAGGGGCTGGACGGCCGTGATGGCCCCCATCGGATGCGCTGAAAACGCCGCGCCCCGGCACGGTTGGAGGCCGTACCGGGGCGGGCGTCCTGACTCAGCGGCTCACTGCTCCGCGGGGATTTCGCGGACCGACAGCCACTTGAAGTCCACGTCGTTGGCGCTGTCCCACCGGAACACCGCGATGGGGCCGCCCCAGGTGATGGGCATGGCGTTCACCGAGCCGCCGCAGTGGCTGGCGTTGCCACCCCAGGTGCCGGAGTCCACCATGTCGTAGACCTTCTTCCAGGTGACCTTGTCGGCGTTCTCGTTGAGGTACATCTCCAGGCGCACGGCGTCCTTGCCGTTCACCTTGGTGTTGCGCATGACGGACTTGAAGCCCACCCAGCGGCCGCGCAGCGCGGACGTGCCGGGCTTGTAGGACGCCTGGTTGTACGAGACGTGCCACGTCTCCTTCTGCCAACGCACGCGGCCGTCATAGTGCAGCGAGCCCTTGTAGCTGCTACCCTCGCAACCCGAGTGGTTGTCGTTGTGCTTTCCGCCACGCGCGTACCACGCGAAGTTGTCCGTGACGTCGGACACGGAGTTGACCTTCACGAAGCCGGTCATCTCGATGTTCCGCCAGTCGTTCGCCGCCTGCATGTAGCCGCGGCTGGCCAGCACGTCGCGGTCATACGTGGGAATCTTGGACGCGCTGTAGCCCGTCGACGTGAAGACGGACATGCGCACCTTGCTGTTCTTCATCTTCCAGGAGCCGTCCGAGTTGCGGCTGATGGAGTTCTGCGGATCAAAGCGGTTGTCGGACGTGGCGTTGTCCGCCAGGAACCACTGCTCGCCGCCCGCCTTGGTCGGGTAGAGCATCTTCACGCCGAACCGGTCCTGGCTGGGCGTGGGCTCGGGATTCGGCTCCGGCTCCGGATTGGGCTCCGGCTCCGGCTCCGGCTGCGGGTTGGGGTTCGGGTTCGGCTCGGGCTCCGGGACGGTGGGGCCGGCCAGCGCGGCCATGTCCGTGATGCTGCCCCAGGTGGTCTGGGTGCTGCCGTAGAAGGTGACTCGCACGTAGCGCGCGTTCACCGTGGGGAAGGTGACGCGCTCGAAGGCGGTCGACTTGCCGGAGGAGATGCCCACGAAGACGCGGGTGAACGTGGTCCCGTTCGTCGACGTGGCGACGTCGAAGAGGTTGATGCGCTCGTTGCCACGGAACCAGGCGATGTCCAGGCCGTTCAGCGGCTTGACCGCCCCCATGTCACCGCGAATCCACTGGCCGGCGCCATTGGCCGACCAGCGCGTGGCGTTGTTGCCGTCGATGGCCATCGACGGCGGGGTGGGCGCGTCGAAGGAGCTGGCGGTGGCGGAGACGAAGCCCCCTGCGGCCAGCGCGGGTGTCGCGAACGCGCCGACGGCCAGCGAGAACGCGGTGACAGACGTGCGGAAGCGCTTCCATCCCCCCCGGGACGAAGTCGAGTGCTGTCGATTCAAGTGACTACCTCTGGTGAGGCCGCGAGCTTCCGCGACTCAACGGCGAGGCCAGGGCCCCACCGGAGCGCCGCGTTCCCCCCGCGGCGCGTGGACTTCCATCCCCTGGCCTCCCGGGGCAGCCCCACACTCACGCGGGGTACGCCCAGGGGTAGCAGCCAGAGGTGTTACCGACTCAACGACGAACTGCGGGCCCCAATACCCTTTGAGTCGATATGGAATTCCCACCGCATTTCCCAGGCATGTTTTCAAACATGCCCGCTCGCTCACCAGCGTCAGAGGGGATGAAACATCACACGCTTTGTCAATTCTTTGCGGGAAGTCTTATCACAGCCACAGCCGAACCCTTCAGCTGCACGGTGTCTTGCTTCAGTGGCTGCAACTTTTCGGAGCCGCCGAAGCGAGCAGCCTCGGTCCACAGCAGCAGCTCCGAGCCCGCGGGCACCGCATGTTCCAGCAGGCCGCGCACGCAGAGCAACACCTGCAGTCGCTGTCCGCCCCCACGCCGTTCGAGCACCAGGGCGTCCGGCCCCAGGGCCCGCGCTTCGTAGGTGCCTCGCCCCGCCTCGCGCAGCGCGGGCTCCGACGCGCGCAGGCGGAGCAGCTCGCGGTAGAGCGCTCGCACGCCGGCGTGGCCCGGCTTCTCCGCCTCGCGCCAGTCGAGCCGCGAGCGGTTGAAGGTCTCCTCCGCCTGGGGGTCCGGCACCTCGGTGCCCGCGAAGCGCGCGAAGCCGGCGAACTCCTTGCGGCGGCCCTCCGTGACGAGCTTGCCAAGCTCCGCGTTGTGGTCGGTGAAGTAGAGGAAGGGCGTGCTCGCGTTCCACTCCTGCCCCATGAAGAGCAGCGGCGTGTAGGGCGACAGCAGGAGCAGCGCGCTCATGGCCCGGTAGGCCTCCGGGCTCACGTCGTGGCCGAGCCGGTCGCCGAAGGGCCGGTTGCCCACCTGGTCGTGGTTCTGGATGCAGTAGACGAAGCGCCAGGGCGCAAGCCCGTCCGCCTTCGTGCCGCGCGCGTGGCCCAGGTTCTGGGACACCTGCCCTTCGTAGAACCAGCCCTGGTTCAGCGTGCGCGCCAGGTCCTCCGTGCTGCCCTTGTAATCCTGGTAGTAGCCCTCGCTGTCACCCGCGAAGGCGCGGCGCATCTGGTGGTGGAAGTCATCCGCCCACACGCCGTCCAAGCCCACCCCGCCTTCGGATGCGGGCTTCATCAGGCGACGCTCGTTGCGCTCGTCCTCCGCGATGACGTGCACCTGCCGCCCCGGCGCGCAGGCCCGCGCGCGCTCGGCGATTTCGGTGAGCAGGTGCGGCGTGCCGTCGTCGATGATGGCGTGCGCGGCGTCCAGGCGCAGGCCGTCCAGGTGATAGTCGCGAATCCACATCTCCACGTTGGCCAGCACCTGGGCCCGCGCGTGGGCGCTGCCTTCGCCGTCGTAGTTCACCGCGTCGCCCCACGGCGTGTGGTGGCGGCCCGTGAAGTAGTGCGGCGAGTACACCCGCAGGTAGTTCCCGTCCGGACCGAAGTGGTTGTAGACGGCGTCCATCAGCACCGCGAGCCCATGCGCGTGCGCGGCGTCCACCAGGCGGCGCAGCCCCTCCGGGCCGCCGTAGGCCTGCAAGGGCGCGAAGAGGTCCACGCCGTCGTAGCCCCAGTTGCGCCGTCCGGGGAAGGACGCCACGGGCATCAGCTCCAGCGCGGTGATGCCCAGCGCCTTCAGCCCCGCCAGGTGCGGGATGAGCGCCTCGAAGGTGCCCTCCGCCGTGGCCGTGCCCACGTGCACCTCGTAGAGGACCAGCTCCTGGGACGCGACGCCCTTCCAACCGGCGTCCGTCCAGGCGAAGTCCGGCACCACCACCTCGGACGGCCCGTGCACGCCCTGCGGCTGCGAGCGCGACCAGGGGTCCGGGAAGGGGCCCTCGCCGTCCACGCGCAGCTTGTAGCGCAGGCCCGCGCCCTCGCCTTCCAACACCAGGCCGAAGCACCCGCCGGCCTCCGGCGTCATGGGCAGCACGCGGCCGGGAGCCCCCTGCGCGTCATGCAGCACCACGTCCACCTGCTGATGGCCCGGGGCCCAGACACGCCACCGCACCCGCCGGCCCTCTTCCACCCACGCCCCCAACAGGGGCACCTGAGACCGCGACGTCCGAGACTCGTCCACTGGCACCATGGGGGTGTCCCTGTAGTGCGCCGGCCCTGCCCTTGAGGAGCACCCCGTGCGCGCGGAGGCGGCCACGTGTTCACGGGTGGGCATGGCTCCCAGCAGGAATGGGCACCGGACGACGGTGTTCGGGGCCCAGGCGGCGCCGTCGACAGCCCCAGGGCCGCCTTGTCCCTGCGCGGCGCCCCCGGGATGATGCGCCCCCCGCAGCCGCCCGCACCCCATTGGAGCATCCTGGAATGAGCCCCACCCACCCTGGCCTGGAACCGCTGCCGCCCGACCTCGGCGACGACGTGCGCGCGCGGGTCGCCGCCATCGAGGTCCTCTCCCCCCGCGACATCGACGCGCGCCTGACGGACCTGGGCTACCGGGGCCAGGAGGACGCCCGGCGCGCGGCGGCCGTGCTGGCCTACCGCCACCTGCGCCGCATCCGCCGCCTGCACCTGGAGGGGCTCGCCCCCGAACCGGGCTCGCGGGAGAACTGCCTCTTCCTGGGCCCCACGGGCTCCGGCAAGACGTTCCTCGTGGAGCTGCTGTTCCGCGAAATCCTCGCCGTGCCCACCGTGCTGGCGGACGCCACCCAGTTCTCGGAGACGGGCTACGTGGGCGACGACGTCAACACGCTGCTGTCGCGCCTGTACGAGGTCGCGGACCGCGACCCGGAGTGGGCCGCCTGCGGCGTGGTGTGCATGGACGAGTTCGACAAGCTCGCCACCAGCCGCTCCGACAGCCGCTTCGCCGGGCAGCAGACCACGAAGGACGTCAGCGGCTTCGGCGTGCAACGCAGCCTGCTGCACCTGCTGTCCGCCCCCAGCGCGGACTTCCCGCCGGACTTCGGCTTCACCAGCCGCCAGCGGCCGAACCGGATGGAGCTGTCGTGTGTCACCTTCATCGCCTGTGGCGCCTTCAGCGGCCTCAAGTCCACGGCGGAGGGGATGGAGCGCGGGGAGAACATCGGCTTCGGCCGCGAGCCGCTGGCCTCGCGGCAGGAGAGCATCGCCACGCGCGTGACGGAGGAGCAGTTGGAGCAGACGACGGCCTTCGCCCGCTATGGCTTCATCCCGGAGCTCATCGGCCGCTTCAACCGGCTCGTCTCCTTCTCCCCGTTGGACGCAGCCACCCTGGGCGACATCCTCCAGAACAACGTGCTGCGCGCCTACGAGCGCGAGTTCGAGCAGGAGGGGCTGCGCCTCGAGGTGGAGCCCGCCGTGCGGGAGTACGTGGTGGCCCGCGCGCTCAAGCGGGAGACGGGCGCGCGCGGCCTGCGCACCACCCTGGCCCCCCTGCTGGAGCGGGCCGCCTACGAGCACTTCGGACACCGGGGCACCGACGCCACCCTCCTGCTGACGCTGGAGGACGGACAGGTGCGGGCCCAGGTGACGTAGTCCTCCGCGGGCCACCTGCCGGTCAGGCGAGCGCCCGGCCCAGGTGATGCCGACGCGCCAGGGAGACGGGCCCGGTCCACACCCCGCGTGCACACGCCTTACGGTTCTGCTGGGCAATGGAACCCGGAGGGCAGACACCATGCATCACACGCGGGAGATTCCCAGGGAGGGCTGGGCGGACTACCTCGCCCTGCTCAGCAACCTGGAGCGCGACCACTGGGTGCGCATCGAGACGGAGAGCGCGGACTTTGGCGACCAACCCCTCGCGGGCCGGCTACCCCTGGTGGAAATCGCCCTGGAGCCCAAGGGGAGCGACCGGGGCGCCGTCGAAATCATCGTGGGGCGCCCGGGCGGCGAAGTCACCCACCGCGTCCTGAAGCCCGACCACATCTACGCGGACGAGAGCGAGAGCGGCGAGCTGGAGTGCCTCGACATCGAGGACGCCGACCACGTGAAGACGCTCATCTACTTCGAGCCGGCGCGCGCCAGCGAGGAGCCGTCCATCGGCGCGCCCTCATGAGGGTACGGCCGGAGGGCGCCCTCCCCCCGCGGGAGGCGCCCTCCGGCCCGATGACAGCCCTGGCCGCGACGGATGGCACGGCCAGGGCGCGAGCTTCGTGAGCTGGGATTACGGGTACAGCGCGCGGACGCCCTGCTGGTCCAGGCTGGTGAGCACCAGGTCACCCGTCTGGGTCCCCGCGCACTGCGGGTAGTGCATGACGGACGAGCGGTCATACGTGGTGGTCAGCGCGCGCCAGTTGCTGTCCTCGTAGCAGCCGCTGCTGGTGGAGCGGGTGTGCTCGTGGCGGAAGCCCAGCACGTGGCCCAGCTCATGGCGCATGATGCCCGCCAGCGTCCAGGGCGAGATGTTGCCGAAGGCGCTGTTGTCCACCAGCACGTTGCGGCCCGAGCGCCCGGAGTTCGGGAAGAAGGCGCGCGCCAGGTACTGCCCACCGGAGTTCACCGGGCGCACGTCGAACAGCACGCCCGTCTGCGACGCGGTGCAGTTCGAGTCGAGCGAGGTGACGTGCGTGAAGTTGATGTTCGCGCCCGTCGCCTTCCAGGCCGCCGTGGCGGCGTTCATCGCGTTCACCACCGCCGTCTTGTTGGTGCCGAAGGTGCTGCTGACACAGTACGTGAGGCTCCGCGCCTGCGTGGCGCTCCACTTGATGTCGCCGCTGGGCGCCTTGGAGCTGCTGGTGTTGTAGACGGCCAGCCCGCCCCGGGCCGTGCCGGTGTCCGCCCCGATGGAGCTGGCGAAGAAGGCGTGCAGCTCCTCCTCGCTGTCCAGCGCCATGTCGCCGTCGAAAATCAGCTTGCCTTCGGGGTCCTCCACCACGGTGGCCCGGAACTCCTCCCACGTCATCTTCGGCTGCCCGGCCTCGGGGGCCTCCGAGCTACCGCACGCGGAACCGAGAAGGGACACAGCAGCCACCAGTGCAACGGAGCGGAACTTGCGCATCTTCGATTTCCTCTGACGACTCACTTCGGGGGACGCCCCAGCCGTCCGGCGCCTGGCGCCTGGAGCGGCACGGAGCGCTCATCCCTTGAGCAACTCCCGCGCCAGATGTGCCGTCTGGCGGACAAAGCTGGATTCACAACCAGCAATGGACACCCTGCGCTCCATGTTTGAACACAAACAGCGTAAACACCCCTGACACAGCTCCAGCCAAGGCCGCGGCGCCATGGAGAAATCGTGTTCTCATGCGGGAACGCCCCAAAAACAGACAATGCTGTCCATGAATCAGGCACCTGCCCCATGGGTCAGGTCCGAGCCACGGGAAGCAAAATGCCCGTCGCAAAACGCCAGTCATTGAAAAATGCAATCCCATACAGGGGAATGTCAACAGCTCGGACGCAGCGGGACGGCGTTTCTTCAATGTGGACACACCGCGCGTCTCGAGCTCCCCCGGGAAACCCGTACGCCGGGTGCCACGTCGATTCCCGACGCCCCGGGCCGGAGAGCCTGCCCGGGCGCCGCCGGGCGTGATAGGCGGGAGCGCTGGACCCGCCGTGGCATTGCACCTGTTCGACATCCCCGCGTGGCTGGACGCGGCCTGGCCCCACGTGGTGGCGGCGCTGACGCTCCTCATCAGCGTGCTGGCCAGCGCGCACGCGGTGCTGCACAAGCGGGACGTGCGCGCCGCGGTGGCCTGGGTGGGCCTGGCGTGGCTGGTGCCGGTGCTGGGCGGGGTGCTGTACGTGCTGCTAGGCATCAACCGCATCCGGCGGCGGGCCCGGTCGTTGATGCTGAAAGAAGAGCACGGCCGCTTCCTGCCGGCGCCCGAGGTCGCCCCCATGAAGGCGGAGGCCCTGAGTCAGCCCCACCCCGAGGCCGCCCCGCTGGCGCCCCTGGTCCGGCTGGGCGACGCGGTGGTGGGCCGGCCGCTGCTGCCGGGCAACCACATCACGGTGCTGGAGTCCCGCCGGGACGCGTACCCGGCCATGCTGGAGGCGATTGACGCAGCGCGCGTCTCCATCTCCTTGTGCAGCTACATCTTCGACAACGACATGGCGGGCCGGCGCTTCGTGGAGGCGCTGGGCGCGGCGGTGAAGCGCGGCGTGGCGGTGCGGGTGCTGGTGGACGCGGTGGGCTCGCGCTACACGTGGCCCCCCATCCTGGGCCGGCTGCGGCGCGCGGGGGTCCGCGCCGCGCGCTTCCTGCCCTCGCTGATGCCCTACCGGCTACCCTTCGCCAACCTGCGCAACCACCGCAAGCTGCTGGTGGTGGACGGGCGCGTGGGCTTCACGGGCGGCATGAACATCCGCAAGCACTTCTGGCCCGGTGAGCACGCCGCGGTGGACCTGCACTTCCGCGTCGACGGCCCCCTGGTGGGCCAGCTCCAGGAGACCTTCGCCGAGGACTGGGCCTTCACCACGCGCGAGCACCTGTCGGGCGAGGCGTGGTTCCCCACGCTCAGCGCCGCCGGCGACGTGCTCGCGCGCGGCATCGCGGACGGACCGGACGAGGACTTCGAGACGCTGCGCACCGTGCTGCTGGGGGCGCTGACCACCGCGCGCACGTCGGTGCGCATCATCACCCCCTACTTCCTGCCGGACACCGCGCTCATCACCGCGCTGAGCGTGGCCGCCCTGCGCGGCGTCCAGGTGGACATCCTGCTGCCGCAGAAGGGCAACCTGCCCGTGGTGCAGTGGGCCACCTACGCGCAGCTCTGGCAGGTGCTCCGGCCCGGCTGCCGCATCTTCCTCACCGCCCCACCCTTCGACCACACGAAGCTGATGGTGGTGGACGGGGTGTGGTCGCTCATCGGCTCGGCCAACTGGGACCCGCGCTCCCTGCGGCTCAACTTCGAGTTCAACGTGGAGTGCTACGACGCCGCGCTGGCGTCGGAGTTGGAGGGCGTCGTGGCGGCGCGCCTGCGCAACGCGCGGCCGCTCACGCTGGCGCAGGTGGACGCGCGCTCCCTGCCCGTCCGTCTGAGGGACGGGCTGGCGCGGCTGCTGTCGCCCTATCTGTAGGCCGCGCGAACGGAGGCGCCTACAGCAGCGCGCGGCGCATCCGCCAGAAGGTCTCCTTCGCGACGCGGAAGCCCCGCGAGTCCTGGGGCAGCAGGGTGCGCAGCAGCTCCGCGGACTGCGTCTGGAGCGGCCGCACGCAATGGGTCTCCACCTGCGCGCGCAGGAAGCCCAGCGGGTCCCTGCGGCGGTAGTCGGCGAAGTACGTCCGCAGCTCGTTGCGCGTGCGCGCCTTGCCGTTGTCCGCGTACTTGGCCACGTAGGGGCTGAAGTCCGGGTAGAGCCGCCCCGCGCCGAACTCGCCGTGCAGCGTCGTCTTCATGAAGTTGCCGATGAGCAGGTCATCGAAAATCTGGTAGCGCACGGCCGTCATCAGGGAGCCGCGCGGCACCTCGAAGGTGATGCCCCGGCGGAAGCGGCGGCGCTGGAAGTCCACGACGTGGTCCTTGCCCCCCACGCGGAAGCGCAGGAAGTCGAGCGTGCGCCCCAGGTGCTCCACGTCACGGAAGTAGGCGGTGAGCTCCCGCACCTCCTCCAGCTCCAACTGCTCGCTCCAGTCGTCGCCGAAGGCCTTGGGGCTCACGGGCTGCAAGTTCCGCTCGCGCGGCTGGATGCGCTCCGTCTGGCCGCGGATGAAGTCGTGACGGACGAAGGCGGGCAGCAGCGTGCAGGTGCTCGACTCGAAGCCCCGGCCGTAGTCCTCCAGTGACGTGGTGTACTCGGAGGCCCAGATGCTGTCGGCCCGCTGGTACTTGTGCATGGAGCTGAAGGGGATGAAGTAGCGCGCGCCGTAGAACTCCGCCTGCCGGGCGATGGTCCGCCCCACGGGCGTCTTCGCCGCGGCGTGGGGCGCGATGCGCTCACCGTCCTCGGTGAAGAAGTTGATCATGTCCGCGTCGCCATAACCGGACAGGGCCATCAGGTAGGACTCCTGGTAGCCGCTGACCACCTTGCGCACGAAGCGGCCCGCGCCCCGGTCCCCCGCGTCGTTGAGGTTGACCAGCAGCCGTCCCCCCACGTCCACCAGCAGGACCGCGTCCTGGTTCACGTCCGGCAGGCACATGACGCGGATGCGCGATGACAGCTGCGTCCACACGCGGTCCACCAGCACGTGCACCTTGAAGCCCTGCGCGCTCAGGTCGTCGTGCATGCGGCTGCCAAAGTGATTGGGCACCAGCAGCGTGCGCTCCCGGAGCTTCTCCAGCGACTCCATGCTCAGGTGGTCCGGATGGCCATGGGACAACCACACATAGGGACACGCCTGGATGGCCTCGCGCTGCTCGGCGGGAATCTCGTGCGACAGCGTCCAGCTCCCGAAGTACGCGCTGCCGTCGGTCCACGGGTCTGTCACCAGCACCGGGCCGTGGTCGTGGCAGATGAGCGTGGCGTTCCCAATGGTCTCGAAGCCCAGTTCCATGCGTCCGTCCCCCTCACCGTGTGGCTGCTCGCAAGTCCGCCTTCGTGGCCGGACCAACGTGGCGATGGGCGGAAACCGGCTGCACTGCCCGCCAGCACGGAGAAGATGATTCGTCGCCTGGACGGATGCTCCCCATCCCTGCGGGCTTGAATCCGGGCCTCCCCGCGCCTCAGGCGGCGCACTTGCGCGTGTCTCCTCACCGCACGAAAGGGAACGCGCCTTCCCTCGCCGGGTACACGCACGGCCCCGCGCCGGCAGGCAGGCTCAGCGCTTGCGCGCGACGAGGGAAAGAATCTGCGCTCCGTAGCGCTCCGTGAGGGAGGGCCCGACGCCGTGAATGGCCATCAACTCCGAGCCATTTCCCGGACAGGCCGAGGCAATCGCCTCCAACACCTTGTCCGTGAGGATGCGGAAGGCGGGCACCCGCCGCTTGCGCGCCTCCGCCAACCGCCACGCCTTCAGGGCTTCCACCAACTGCGGCGCGGGCTCGGCCACGGCGGCGCCACGGCGGCCGCGTGTCACGGTGGGCGTGCGCTTCGCGGCTCGGGACGGGGGCGCGTCGTCTTCCCCCGAGGACGCTTCCGCTCGCCAGGGCGCGGCCGAGGCGTCCTCACGGGAGGCCCGTCCCGAGCGGCTCCCCGCCCGCTTCGCACGGGGGGCCTTCTTTCCCGAAGCGCGCTTCGCGGTGGCCGCCTCGCCCTTGCGGCGCTTGCGCGAGGTGGCCTTCTCCAGCGGCACGGGCAGCAAGACCTGCTGAGGGTCCACGGCGCGCGCGCGCCGTCCCGCGTCCGTCAGCGCGAGGCGCTGGAAGGAGATGACCTGCCCATCCTTGTCGAACGAATCCACCTCCAGGCGCGTCAGCCCCGCCCGCACCAGACCTCCCACCAGCCGTTCGAAGTCGCGCCGTGGCAGGGACTCACCGAAGAGCTCTCGGTGGAGACGGCCGGTGGCCTGTCCATCGCGCTCCTGGAGCGACTCCAGGATGCGCTCCATCCAGTGCCGCTCCGCGGAGGTGGGCTCGGAGAAGCGCAACGTGGCGCAGGACTCTGGCGCGCAGACGTCGCACAGACCGCAGGGCTCACCTGAGTCCTGGGTGTCACCGAAGTGCCCCACCAGCTGCTTCATGCGGCAGCCGTGGGCCTCCGCATAGCGCCCCATCTGCTCCAGGTGCAGCAGCTTGCGGTCCCGCTGCGCGGTGTACGACGCGGCCCAGGTGGGGCGCCCCCGCATCACCGTCTCGTCGGGCGTCATCACGACGCCGCCGTGAATCCAGAGCTGCTCCAGCGCCTTGTCGAAGACCTCGGGGTCGCCGCGCACGCGCCCCTGGAGCACGGCCTTGGGCTCGAGCTGCGGCGCGGTGGACTTGAACAGCCGCTCCAGGACGTACGCCTCCGGGTAGTCCCGCTTGTGGAAGAACTCGTGGGTGCGCCGGTCGATGTACGAATGCAGCAGCACCGCGCGCGAGGGCTTCCCGTCGCGGCCCGCGCGGCCCAGCTCCTGGTAGTAGCCCTCCAGGCTGGCCGGGAGCGCCGCGTGGATGACGGTGCGCACGTCCGGCTTGTCGATGCCCATGCCAAACGCGGTGGTGGCCACGATGACGTCCAGAGAGCCCTTGAGGAACTCGGCCTGCACCCGGTCTCTCTCGGAGGGCTGGAGCCCCGCGTGATACGCGGCGGCGGTGAAGTCTCCCGCGAGGAGGTCCGCGAACTGCTCGGCGTGCTTGCGCGTGGCCGCGTAGACGATGGCGGGCCGGTTCTCTTCATCCTGGAGCAGGCCCTGGATGGCGTCGCCGCGCGCGCTGGGATTGAGCTCACGCACCTCGATGCCGATGTTGGTGCGGCGGAAACCATGGATGAAGGTGCGCGCCCGGCCATCCGGCCCCTGTAAGGCGAGCTGCTGGACGATGTCCCGCTGCACATCCGGCGTGGCGGTGGCCGTGAGCGCCACCACGGGCGCGGGACGCAGCAGGGGCAACCGCGAGCCCAGCAGCCGGTAGTCCGGCCGGAAGTCGTGTCCCCACTGGGAGATGCAGTGCGCCTCATCCACGGCGATGAGCGCGGGCGTGCGGCGCGCCAGGAACTCCACGAAGCCGGGGACACCAAGCCGCTCGGGCGCGATGAACAGGAAGTCGAGCCGGTCCTCCAGGTAGTCCGCGCACACCTGCCGCGACGTGGCCCGGTCCCGGCCGGAGTGGATGCGGTCCGCCGCGAACCCGAGCGACTGGAGCCGCGCCACCTGGTCCTCCATCAGCGCGATGAGCGGGCTGATGACCAGCGTGGTGCCGGCGCGCGCCAGCCCCGGCAACTGGTAGCAGAGCGACTTGCCCGCGCCCGTGGGCATCACGAGCAGCAGGTCCTCGCCAGCGGTGGCCGCGCGGCACACGGCCTCCTGATAGGGCCGGAAGTCCGAGAAGCCGAACGCGTCCTTCAGCAACGAACGGAGCGCATGGGGGGGTGTCGGCGCGCGACGCGCTCGCTCGGGCCGCTGCCCGGAGGAGGCGGCTGTCACGGCTCGGGACCGGTTTACGGGGGCACGCGAGACGCCCGCGGTCCAGCCGCCGCCCTCAGGAGCAGGCAGTCGCGAGGCGGCGAGGCCGCTCAACGCCACCGCGGAGGACGGCGCGTCATCCTGGAACGCCGAGCGGGCCGCCGCGCCGCCGGGCGTCCTGCTCCGCCGGGCGCCGAAGAGGGGCTCCTGAGCACTGTCGAACGCGCCTCGCTGGCTGCGCCCCGCACCAGCAGCGTCCGCGACGCGCTCCACTGAGGAAGCATCGAGCGCGTCCCTTTGGCCGTGCCCCACACCAGCGGCGTCCGCGAAACGATTTGCTGGGGCAACATCGAACGCGCCCCGCTGGCCGTGCCCCGCACCAGAGGCGTCCGCCACGCGCTCCGCGGAGGAAGTATCGAACGCACCCCGTCCCCCCGAGCGAAGCGTGGCCCCACCCGTGCCAGCATCGAGGTGCTCGTGCACTCCACCGCGCGCCCTTCCACCAAGGCCGCTCAACGACGCCTGAATCTCACCTCGCGGCCCGGTGGCCACCGCCTCCATGCCGCGCCCAGCGCCCACGTTGCCCGGAGCCACCGGCAGCCGGGCCGGCGCATGCGGTCCATCAAACGCCCCGCCCCGCTCCCACGCCTCGCCGTGGACCTCGTTCCGGGGCGGCGCAGCCATCCTCGGCGGCGCGGTGGCCCCGTGGCCCACCACCTCGATGACATACGCCTCGATGCCCTTGATGAACTCATCGAGCTGCCCTTCGCCGCGCTCGATGCGCTGGAGCCAGGCCTCCCACTGCCCCGTCATGGCCGGCGTCTTCACGTCCGGATGCACCACCTGGATGAGGTGGATGCCCTTCTCCGTGGCCTCCAGCACCTTGCCCTTGCGGCGCAGGTACTCGCGGTCCAGCAGCACCTCGATGATGGACGCGCGCGTGGCCGGAGTCCCCAGGCCCGTCTCGCGCATCGCATCCGCGAGCTCCTTCTCGTCCAGCGACCGCCCCGCGGACTCCATCGCGGTCAGCAGCGTCGCGTCCGTGAGACGCGGCGGCGGACGCGTGCGCTTCTTCACCGCCTCCACGTCCTCCACCGACTGAGGCTGCGCCCGCTCCAGGCCCACTGGCAGCGACTGCGGCTCGTCGTCCGGCTCGCGCTCTCCGTCCTCGCCCTTGCGCGCCTCCGCCTTCGGACGCGGCGCCTTCTGACCACCGCCGATGTCCAACACCTTCCAGCCCACCCGCTCCACCTGGGTGCCGGTGCTCTGGAAGCGGTCCACCACCGGCGGCGCCCCGGCCGACGTCACGGCGGTGATGACCGTGGTGACGCGCCACACGTGGTCCGGGTGCCACGCCTGGAGCAGGCGCCGGCACACCAGGTCATAGACGCGCTGCTCGTCCGGAGCCAGCCGCACCCCGCCGGGCGGCGTGGGCGTGGGGATGATGGCGTGGTGGTCGGTGACCTTCGCGTCATCCACGTAACGCTTGCTCAACGGCCGCGAGCCGGTGCCCTCCGCCAGGTCCTCCTCGTAGGGCCCGCGGATGGCGTTCACCACCTCCGGCAGCGTGTCCGCCACCGTGCGCGACAGGTGCCGGCTCGCGGTGCGGGGATAGCTCAACAACTTGTGCTTCTCGTAGAGCGCCTGCGCCACCTCCAACGTGCGCTGCGCGCTGAAGCCATAGAGCCGGTTGGCGTGCCGCTGCAGCTCCGTCAAATCGTAGAGGTACGGTGGAGGCATCTTCTTCTCCTCCGCCTCCAGCGACTCGATGACGGCCCGGCCGGTCCGCACCCGGTCGATGATGGCCTGCGCCTCCACGCCATTCGCGTCCAGCCGCCGGGCCTCGCGCGCGCCCTCGAACCCCGGCGGCGCCACCGGCTTTCCGTCCGGCCCCGAACGGAACCACGTGCCCTGATATCGCGCGTCCGCCGGCACGCCCTTCGCCCGGGGCGCGAAGGTGGCCACGACCTCCAGGTAGTCCCGCGGCACGAAGTCGCGGATGGCCAGCTCGCGCTCCACCACCATGGCCAACGTGGGCGTCTGCACGCGGCCCACGCTCAACATCTCACCCTGTCCCCCATGCGCCAGCGTGTACAGGCGCGACAGGTTCATGCCCACCAGCCAGTCCGCCCGGCTGCGGCCCTTCGCCGCGGAGGCCAGCGCGTCGTACTCGCGTCCGTCCTCGAGCCGACGGAAGCCATCCAGGATGGCCCGCTCCGTCAGCGACGACACCCACAGCCGCTGCACCGGCTTGCGGCACCCGGCCGCGTCGTAGATGTAACGGAAGATGAGCTCACCCTCGCGCCCGGCGTCCGTGGCGCACACCACCGCGGACACCTCCGGCGCGTTGAGCACCTGCTTCACCACCTCGAACTGACTGCGGGTCTCCTTGGAGACCACGAGCGGCCAGTCCGCCGGGAGCATGGGCAGCAGCGCGCGGCTCCACTTCTTCCACTCCGCGCGAATCTCATGGGGCTGCGCCAGTCCCACCAGGTGGCCAATGGCCCACGTCACGACATAGCCGTTGCCGCGCAGCCACCCCTCACCACGCTCGTTCGCGCCGAGCACGCGGGCGATGTCGCGCGCCACGGAGGGCTTCTCCGCCAGCACGGCCAGCAGGGAGGACCGGCCCGGGGAGCGGCCTGTCCCGCCCGCCCGTCCTTCGCGCCTGTCGTCCCGGGGCGTCTCGCCCATCTCTTCCCACCTCATGTGCCCAATCCCCTCCCGCCCGCCACACCACCCACCAGGGAGGGAACCTGGAGCGGCGGTGTGAATTCCTCCCCTATCGCGTCAGCCTGACATCGCCGAGCCCCGCCTCGCCCTACCCGCCGCGCCTGCTCGCTCCACGTCCCACCCGCCACCTTCCAGGTCTCTGAGAAGACGCGGAAAATTCGCTCCGCCAACCCCCCTCGCGGGACGCCACGAATGCTGGCGCGCTCGCGCAAGCAATTGGCGCGGAGGCGGAAAACTCCATCCTGGGTCTGAGCCAGTATGCCCTTGTCGCCAGTCACTTCGGCGGACCGAACGGGGGGGAGGACGTATGTCGCACGTCGCGCATGGACCGGGCCGGGGGGCATCAGGGGGAAACACGAGGCACGGTGCAGTGTCGCACGGCGACAAGGGGAGCAGGGCCACGGCGCAGCGGCCGGGGCGCTTTTCCCAGGGGGAGTGGCTCAAAGCCATGGGGGGGACGTTGGAGGGCATCGTCATTCCGGAGCTGGCCACCTTCGCGGGGGCGAAGCGGGCTCAGCTGGCGGTCTTGACGACATCCGCTGTCACGGAAGCCATCCAAACGCGGCTGAGGGACGTAACGCGGGTGGCGTCCATGCGCCCGCAGACGTTCGGACGCGCCCAGACACAAGCACGGCTGCGGGCCCTCTCACGGCCCGCGGTGCCCTGGGACGCGGCAGTGCAGGTGAGGGAGCGGCATCCCCGCTCCCAGGTGGTGGTGCTGGGGGCACCGGCCACGCCCACCTGAAGGGGCCAGAGTCGGTAGGGGGAACGTTTCACACGCAGCTTCGCTGGAGGGGTCCAAGGCCCTCCGGACACTTAGGGGCGGGTAGGAAGACGGCGCCGCGGGGGCGGCACCGTCCGTGGAAGGGGGACCCGGGGTCACGCTCGCCAGAGGGGGAGGGCGAACCCGATAATGGGTCGAAATCCGGGGGATGCTCCGAGTCCATCGGGGCATCCCTCGTTGCTTTGCGGGCTACGGCCGCGGCGGGCTCACTCGATGTGAAGCGACACCGTCTGGTCCACCGTCCTGGCCAGGGTGAGCCACAGCGCCTTCCCCGCGGCATCCACGGAGGCGAAGTAGTCCACGTCGGCCGTGAGCGCCTCGCCGTCCAGCGTGACGCGGGCTGGGGGCGTGGACGCGGTGTAGCCGCGCACCACCAGCACGGGGTGGCGCACCCCCCGGGTGCCGGCGTCGAAGTGCAACACTGCGCGGTTGTTCGCGGCCGCCTCGGCTTCCCAGGTGGCGTACACCGGGTTGTAGCCGGGGACGTCGAAGGCCACGAGGTCATCCCGCCCCACCCCGCCAGGGCCCCGCTCCAGGACGCGGCCCTCGGAGGCGGTGAAGCGCACGTGCTGCCAGCGCTCCACCTCGTTCACCTGCGAGAACACTGGGTCCGAGTCCTTCGTGCCCAGCACCATGAAGACGGAGTAGCTCTGGTACGGGTAGCCGGAGAGCCCGCTGTCGTCGCCGTAGCGCGGGTACTCGCGGTAGCCCAGCGCGCCGAAGTTGCTGCCCCAGGCCATGCGGTGCGAGCGCGTGGGGCCCTGCTCGGGCAGTTGGTACTGGTTGAGCTGGTACGTCCAGTTCCAATCCTCGGGCAGCGGGCCATCCTCGTCCACCAGCCCCCAGTTGGCGTAGTTCCAGTAGCCGCCCGCGGGCTTCTGCTCCCACGTCTGGGTCTGCACCACGCCCATCTCCGCGTTCGCCGGGTTGATGAACATGCGCGTGTAGGGCACCACGTTGGACTCGCGGTAATCCCAGCCATTGGCGCGCGACAGCACGCCCTCCGCGCTCAACGTCGTGAAGCGGTAGCGGTCGCCCCACCCCACGCCGGTGATGTCCGCGTTGCCGGCTCCGTCGAAGCGGATGTCGCCGTAGGGCGAGCGCACGTCCGCGTGGATGGCGTCCGGCGGCGCGCGGGACGCGTCATGGGTGATGGCGTAGAGCGGGTGGCTCCTGCCGGTGGCGAAGAGGTAATGCACCGTCACGTCGACGACGTGGCCATCGAGCGTGAGCGGCCAGCGGAACTCATGCAGCGCGTGGTGGCGACCCTCGAAGAGGGTGCGCCCGGTGCCCTGGATTTTCTCCGTCCAGTTGCCCCACTCCTCCGACGCGCGCAGGTGGCTCGCCACGATGCCCCAGCCCGGCACCGCGTCCGAGCCATCACAGACGCGCGTCGTGCCCGCGACGTCATACGTGTAGCGGCGCACGTAGCCACCCGTCCAATCCGCGGGGTCCGGGGCGTCGTTGCGGACCAGAGACGCCGAGCGTGGCTTGCAGTGCGCGTCGCGCCATGCGTAGCGGTCGGTGCGGAAGCCGTCCAGGTTCACATCGCGCTCCAACTGGAGCGGGACACAGGCCGTCTCCGTGGGCGTATCCGGGCGGGCGTCCTTGCCACCGCAAGCGGCCAGCAATGCGCCCAGGAGCACGGGCGTGGTGTGGAAGGCGGCGTTCTTCAGCAGGTGGGGCTTCATCGTGGAGCGTCCCTCGGGCGGCCAGCAGCAGTACCCACCCACTCCTGCCAAACCCGCCTTCCTGGAAGCAATGTAGGCGCGCGCGTGAAGCGGCTTCACGCGCGGCCCTCCACCCTGCCTCCCGGGCCTGTGCCCGGACGTCCGCTCAGCCCGCCGTGGCGTTGCCCCGCGACTGGTGCCACGCGGCCAGCACTTCGCGTTCGCGCTCGGCGGAGATGCCGGCTCGCAGCTTCGCCTGCCGCTCGGGGGGCAGCGTCCTGAACCAGGCCAGCGTGTCGCGCAGGGTGTCCGCCACGGGGCGGAACGTGAGGCCCGCGGCCAGCGCCTTGGCGATGCTCACCTTGCAGACGCCGCCCTCTTCACTGGTCCGCGGCATCCAGGAGGGCAGGTCCGACCAGGCCTCCACCTTGTGCTTCGTCAGGAACTCGCTGTCCACCCAGGTGAAGCGCGCGTCGCTGCCCAGCGCCGTCTTGGCCGTCTCCAGGAAGTCCCGCATCAGCTGGTCCTGGCGGGGCCCGGTGGCGTTGAAGATTCCCGTCGTCTTGCGCTCCACGGAGAGGATGATCCACGCGGCCAGGTCCCGCGCGTCGATGAACTGCACCGGGTCCAAGCCGTCACCGGGCGCCAGGACCTCGCCGCCCCGGGCCACGCGAACCGGCCAGTAGGTGAAGCGGTCGGACGAGTCATCCGGCCCGACGATGAGCCCCGGGCGCACGTTGAGGACGCGGCCCGGCATCGCGGCCTCGGCGGCCTGCTCGCAGAGGGCCTTGAGGGCGCCATAGTGCTTCATCACCTCCTCGGTCGCCGGGTCGTCGACGGTGGCGACCGCCGCCGTCTCGTCCAGGTTCTGCTTGGACATCTCCTTGTAGACGGAGATGGAGGACACGAAGGTGTAGTGCTGGACGTGGGGCGCCAGCAGCTCGGCGGAGGCCCGGACGACGCGGGGGACATAGCCGGAGGTGTCCACCACCACGTCCCACGTGCGGCCCTGCAGCGCCTTCAGGCCTTCGCCCTTGTTCGGGTCGCGGTCGCCGGTGAGCTTCTCCACGTCCGGGAAGAGGCCCGGGTTCGTCTTGCCGCGGTTGAAGAGCGTGACGGTGTGGCCCCGGCCGCGCGCGAACTCCACCAGCGCCGGCCCCAGGAACGCGGTGCCTCCCAGGATGAGGATGCGCAGCGGCGCGGCGGGCGCGGAGGCCTGCTCGCCCTGACCTTGCGTGGACGTCGCGCCAGCGCCAGACGCGCCCGGAGTGGCACAGCCCATGGCCCAGAGCGAGCCGAACGCGGCCGCTCCCTGAATCACTCTCCTGCGAGACAGCGTCATTCGGGATTCCTCCTGCGGGTGTGGACGAACTGCATGGGAAGGTGGGCGCCGCTAACGGACCGCGGCTTCTTCGGAGACGGACGCCTCGAGCGCGGCGGGCGCCACTTCCGCCTGCCGCCGCTGGTGCCGCGCGAGGTACAGCGACACGGCCAGCCACAGCCCGGCCAGCGGCACCGCCGCCAGGGACAGGCCCGTCGGGCCCAGGCCCAGCTTCGTGAGGCCGCCCTGGAGCCACGCGCTCACCGTGTCGCTGCCGCGGTACACCACCGTGTCGATGAAGCTCTTCGACTTGTAGCGTGCCTCGCGGTCCACGGTGGTGAAGAGGACCTCCCGTGACGGCCGCTCCAGCGCGTAGTGGCTGGCGCCGCGCACCGCCTTGAAGAGGATGAGCACGCCCAGCACCGGCAGCGCCGCGAGCCCCAGGAAGCCCAGGCCCGTCAGCACCGGCGCCACCGCCAGCGCCGCGCCCAGGCCCAGCTTGGAGATGACGCGCCCGGTGACGAGCGTCTGCAGCGCCAACGTCGCCAGCTGCACGTAGAAGTCGATGTTCCCGAAGAGCGCGGTGCGGCTGGCCGCGTCCGTGCCGAGCGCGGCGACGAGCTGCACCTCCTGGAAGTAGAGGAACGTGGAGGTCGCCGCGTAGAGCAGCACCTGCAGCCCCATGGCGAGCAGGAACGGCGACGTCACGATGAGCCGCAGCCCCGCGAGCACGCCCCCGCCCACCGGCCCCTGCGCCGCCGCGGGCTGCTGCTGGACGTCCTGGGCCCAGCCGCTCAACCGGCGCACACACCGCGCGCTCACCTCGAGCAACACCACCGAGATGAGGATGAGGTTCACCGGCCCCACGGGCTCGGCGAGCTGGCCCACCAGGAAGGGCCCCACGAGCATCCCCGTCGTCCCGCCCGCCGCGATGAAGCCGAAGAGCCGCTTGCCCTGCCCGCTGGCGAAGACGTCCGCCATGAAGCTCCAGAAGATGGAGACGACGAACAGGTTGTAGACGCTCAGCCAGACATAGAAGACGCGCGCCACCGTCTCGCGCGCCACCCCGAGCTTCAACAGCACGAAGAAGCCCAGCAGGTTGACGAGGAAGAACCGGTAGATGCGAGGAATCACCACCCGCCGGGGCCAGCGCGACACCAGCGCGGAGAAGGCAGGCACCGCCGCCAGCATCACCAGGAAGGTGGCGGTGAAGAGCCAGTCCAGCCCCTTCACGCTGCCCGCAGTGCCCATCTCGTTGCGGATGGGCCGGAGGATGGCGTAGCCGCACATCAGCGTGAAGAAATACAGGAACGACCAACGGACGGCGCCGACCTCCGCGTCCCGCACGTCCACGAATCGCCTGAGCATGGAGGAATTCACGTGAGCGGCCCAACGAGGCCCCGGGCAACCTATTCCCAGGAGCCCTGGCGTGGAACACGCGCGGCGGTCAGATGTCGCGCGGACTACGTCCCGGCGGCGAGCACCTCGCGGAGGGTCGCCTCGACCCGGGGCAGGGCCTCCTCGATTTCCTTCACCGAGGTGGCCCCCACGCTCAGTCGGAACCAGCCCGTGTCCGCGTCGAGCCCGAAGGCCTGGAAGGGCACCACGCCCAGGTTGGCCTTCTCCAGCAGCAATTTACGGATGTCATTGTTGGTGCGCAGCCCGCCCTTGCCCACCAGGTCGAAGCGCACCGACAGGTAGATGGCGCCCTGGGGCGCGATGTGCTGCACCGGCAGGCCCGCCTCGCGCATCCGCGTGAAGCCCTGGTGGAGGGCCTCCAGCCGCGCCTCCACGCGCTCATGCATCACCTTCAGGAAGGCCCCCGTCGCCGCGGTGTCATCCAGGTAGCGCGCCACCGCCACCTGCTCCGCCTTGGGCGCCCAGGCGCCCACGTGGCCCAGCACGTCGCGCATGCGGGAGATGATGGACGGCGGCCCCACGCCCCAGCCCACGCGCACGCCCGTGGCGGCGAAGGCCTTGGAGATTCCGTCCACGAACACCGTGTAGGGCGCGACCTCCGGCACCAGCGCCACCGGCGTGACGTGCTTCGCCCCGCCGAAGCTCAGCACCCAGTAGATCTGGTCGTACATGAGGATGAGCGGCTTGCGGCCCTGCTTCTCGCGCTCGCGGTTCTCGGCGACCACGCGCTCGCAGATGGCGCCCAGCGTGTCCGGCTCCATCATGGTGCCGGTGGGGTTGAGCGGGCTGCACAGGCACAGCAGGCGCGCGGTGCCCAGGTGCGGCGCGAGCTGCTCCACGGTGGGCATGAAGCCGCGCGCGGCGTCCGTCACCACCACCGCGCTCTTCGCATCCAGCATGTGCGCGTAGTGGTTGTTGTTCCACGAAGGCACCGGGTAGACGACCGTGTCGCCCGCGTCCACCACGCTGCGGAAGGTGCCGTAGATGACGGGCCGCGCGCCGCCCGCGATGACGATGCCCTCCAGCGGGTACTTCAGCCCCAGCGAGCGCTCGTAGAAGCGCTGCACCGCCTGGCGGAGGTCGAGCACGCCGTCCGACGGGGGGTAGTTCGTCTCTCCGGCCTGGAGCGCCGCGGCGATGTGGTCTCGCAGGCCGTCCGGGATGGGGAACTCGCGCGGGCTGAAGTCGCCCACGGTGAGGTTGCACACCTTCTGCCCCTGGGCGACCCGCTCGCGAATCTCCGCCGCGATGCGGAGGATTTCACTGCCGACGATGCCACGCGCCATCGTGCCCACGGTGGCGTCGTCCTTCGAGGGACGGGGAAGCGAGGTCAAATCGAGGGGGGCCATGCGAGATGCTCTCCGGTTCGTGCGCGTCAGGGGCCGCGCGGACTGCCTGCGGCGCGGACGATAGTCGCGGCCCACCATCATGTGTCATCCATTCGCCGGGGACTTTTGTCGAGGCACTGGCCCTCTGACCGCTGTCCGTGCGAGACGAAAGGCCCGGGGCCCGAAGCAGGTGGGCTGACAGGAGAGGAACGATGACACGCTCTGGACGCAGGCTGACGTCGCTGTGGTTGGCGGGGTGTCTCGCGCTGGCGGGATGCTCGAAGAAGGAGGAGCCTGCGGCGGCGCCCACCGAGGCAGCGCCCCAGCCCCAGGCCCCGAGCATCCCCTCCACCCGGCCCCCGGAGGGCACCATTCCTCGCGAGGGCGAGGCCGCTGCCCAGCCGCCCGTCCACACGGCGACAAGCGGGGACGAAGAAGTCGCCGCCGGCGACACGGTGCCCCCCGTGGATGCGCCGGCCGCGGATGTCCCGCCCGAGGACCCGAAGAACCGCGAGTGGACCACCGCGCCCGTGGTGCTGAAGCGGAGTCCCGGGCAGGCGGTGACGCTCCGCTCGGTGCGCACCGGCACGCACGCGGACTACGACCGCGTCGTGTTCGAGTTCGACGGACCGCGGGTGCCCGGCTACCAGCTCGAGTACGTGGACAAGCCCGTCATCCAGTGCGGCTCGGGCGACGAAGCGCCGCTGGCCGGTCAGGCCGCGCTCCAGGTCACCCTCACGCCCGCGCGGGGCCATGACGACCAGGGCCGGGCCACCGTCGCCGCGCTCGAGCTGAAGCCCAAGCTGCCCACGCTGCTGGAGCTCGTGCGCACGTGCGACTTCGAGGCCGAGGTGACGTGGGTGCTCGGCACCAAGGCCCGCACCGACTACCGCGTCATGGAGCTGAGTGACCCCACGCGCCTGGTCGTGGACGTGAAGCGCTGACGCCGTGCCCTACCCGGCCCGCAGCTCGCGGGCCAGCGCGTCCAGTCCCTCCAACAGCCGTGCGTGCTGGCTCCGTGCTCGAGGGCCCTGTGCCCTCAGCGCCATGGCGAGCGCCGCGGGCAGGTTCACCGCGGCGTCTCCTCGCAGCCGCTCGCGGTACTGCCGCGCCCAGTCCGGCGGCACGCGCAGGGTCCAGTTGCGCTCATCCACCGTGCCCGGCGTGTTGTACGTCTCCGGCATCCCCAGCAGGTCGGTGACGAACATCATCACGTTGCGCGCGCGGCTGGCGAACAGGTCCGCCACCTTCGCCTGCGCGAGCAGCCCCGGACGCGTCGACAGCTCGCGCGCGAAGGCCTCGCGGCCCTCGGGCTCCGGACACAGGCGCCACGCCAGGTACTCCGCCTGGGCGCGCAGCGTGCCCTTCCATTGCCAGTCCGCCACCAGGCGCCACAGCGACTTCGTGTCGTGGTTGCCCACCATCACCCAGTCATCGGGGCCCACGTTCTCACTGCGGTACACGTCCGCCGGGTTGTCCAGGTCCGCCTTCTGCGTCACCCGGAAGCGCCCCAGCCCGTACTGCGCCAGCACGCGCTCCAGCGGATACGGCAGCGTGCTGAGCACCTCGGCCAGCAGGTCGCCCACCTGTCGTCCGTTGCGCCGGGCCGCCTCCACCACGGTGTCGAAGAGGACGCTGTAGCGGCGCACCTGCTCGGGCGTGAGGTCCTTCACCCAGCGGTCCGCGTAGCGCGACACCGAGCGGTCCACCTGCCCGGCGTGGACGAGCGCGAAGTGCGCCAGCGCCGGGTGGTCCGGCAGGTCCGGCGAGGAGAAGAGCCGCGCGCCGTGCTGCACGGCCCAGAGTGAATCCGGCAGGTCCGCCCGGTAGACCCACGGGCACACCAGGCCGTGCGGGTGGTCCAGGCGCAGGCCGTCGTACTCGCCCAGCATCTTGTCCATGCGCGCGTTCATGAAGCGCAGCACGGGGCCGCTGCGGCTGCCGGCGTTCGCCCCCGCGTCGTCCGCCTCGAAGTACTGGTCCGGGTCCATCACCGGATAGTTCCAGGGCTGACCGTCCGGGTTCGTCCGGCTGGGCGGCGCGCCCATGAGGTAGGTGCTCAGGAAGAGGCCCTGCCACGCCCACGCGTCGCGCGGGGACAGGCCAATCTGCAAGTCGCCGTACAGCTTCAGCCGCCAGCCGCTCGCGCGCTCGCGGAGCGTCTGGTGCTGCGCATGGACGAGGAACTGACAGAAGGCGTAGCGATCCAGCGAGTCCGCGTAGCGCAGCTCCAGCTGCGTCAGGCGCGCGACGGCCGCCGCTTCCTCCTCCGGACGGGGACTCCACAGGCGCCCGTCCAACGAATCCGCCCAGCGCCGCCAGTCCGGCTCCCGCTTCTCCTCGCACAGCACGTCGAAGAGCGCGTCTCGCACCAGCCAGGCCCGGTGCTGTTGACGGAAGGTGTCGAAGCGCGAGGCCAGCGCCTTGATGGAGGAAGAGGCATCCGGGTCCGCGTGCTTCTGGCGAAAGGTCTGCCAGGCCTCATTCAGCAGCGTGGCCTGCTCGCGGAAGGCGTGGCGGAAGCGCTCGCCCGGACTGAGCGACGTGGGCCGGCTGGCGGCCAGCGACGCCACGCGGCCTGGGGGCAGCAGCGCGCCCCACGGCTCGGGCGCCTCCAGCGGCGCGAGCGCCACGTTGAGGAGGTTGCGCGAGAAGAGCGTGCCGTCATACGGCGACGCGTTGTACTCGGTCACCTGCCCCTGCGGGCCCAGCTGGATGCCGTTGAAGCCCAGCGCCTGGGAGAACGCGAGGAAGTGGGCGGCGCCCTCCGAGTACGGCGAGCCCCAGCCCGTGTCTTCTTCTGGAAGGCTGGGGAAGCTCGGGTCGTGGATGCTGAGCACCAGGTTGCGGACGTCGAGCGCGCCCAGGGCTTCGGTGACGAGTCGATGATGATTTTCGGGCAGCAGTGCGCGTGACATGGCGGAAAGGGCTGACCCTACGGCCCCTGGCGCGATGCGCCAACCGTCCTGTCGTCTGGATTCCGTGACTTCGTTATCGAGCCCTCACTCGTGCCGTGCCTGCGGCGCGGGCCGAGGCGCTCCGCGCCCGCCTCCGTGTGAGCGCGGCTCGGGCGGCCGCATGCGGAAGAGCTTGCGCAGCTTGCGGGTGGCCCACGTCCGGCCCTCCACCAGGATTTCGTACACCGTGGGAATCACCAGCAGGGTCAGCAGCGTGGACGTCATCGTGCCGCCAATCACCGCGCGGCCCAGCGGGGCCCGGAAGTCACCGCCCTCGCCCGCGCCAATGGCCACCGGCACCATGCCCGCCACCAGCGCGAAGGTCGTCATGAGGATGGGACGCAGGCGGATGCGGCCCGCCTCGATGAGCGCCTCGCGCAGCGGCATGCCCTTCTCGTGCGACCCCTTGGCGAAGTCGATGAGGAGGATGGCGTTCTTCGCGACGATGCCCATCAGCAACATGATGCCGATGAGGCTCATCAGGTTCAGCGTGTCGCCGGTGAGCAGCAGCGCCAGCACCACGCCGATGAGCGACAGCGGCAGCGAGATGAGGATGGCCAGCGGGTCCAGGAAGGAGCCGAACTGGAGGACCAGGATGAAGTACATCAGCATCAGCGCCATGCCCAGCGCGAGGAACACGCGCATGAAGACCTCGGCCTGGTCCGCGGACTCACCGCCCGTCGTCAGCGTGTAGCCCGGTGGCAGCTTCACGCCGTCCAGCCTCTTCTGGATGTCCGCCCCCACCTCCGACAGCGAGCGCCCCTGCACGTTCGCCTGCACGTTGATGACGCGCTGACGGTCCAGGTGCGTCACCTGCGCGGGCCCCAGCGTCCGGCGGATGTCCGCCACCTGGCCCAGGGGCACCAACCGGGGCTGGCCCTCCGGCGTCGCGCCCACGGAGATGGGGAGCTGCGCCAGGTCATTGGGATTGTCACGGGCGGTTGGCGCCAGCCGGACCATGACCTCGCGCGTCTCGCCAATGGGGTCCACCCAGTCACCGACGTCCAGGCCCGCGAAGGCCGGCCGCAGCACCTGGGCCACCTGCCCCACCGTCACGCCGAGCTGCCCCGCGAGCCCGCGGTTCAGCTCCACTTCCAGCTCCGGCTTCTGCCCGCGCGTGGACAGGCCCACGTCCACCGCGCCCGGCACCTGCTCCACTTCCTTCCGCACCTGCTCCGCCAGCTGCGTGAGCACCCGCTGGTCCGGTCCGCGCAGCTCGTACTGGAGCTGCTTGAACGCACCGCCGAAGCCGGAGGTGAAGACGGAGACGGTGGCGCCGCCAATGCGCTTCATCTCCTCGCGGAACTGGACGCCCAGCGCGTCCTGACTGACGTCGCGGTCCGCCTTGGGCGTCAGTCGCACGTACACCAGCGCCTGGTCCACGCCGGGCGCGCTGAGCGCCAGCGGCACGCCGATGGTGGCGTACGTGTACTCCACCTCCGAGTGGGCGCGCAGGGTGCGCGTCACCTCGTCCACCTTGCGCCGCGTGTACTCCAGGCTGGAGCCCGGCGGCGTCTCCACGAGCAGCTCCACCTCCGCGCGGTCGCTCACCGGCACGAAGCCCGCCCCGCCCACGGTGGCCTGGAGCGCCAACGCGCCCACCATCGAGCCCGCCGCCACCAGCACCATGGCGAGCCGGTGGTCCAGCGCCCAGGCGATGACGTGTTTGTAGCGCTCCGCCTGCCGGTCGAACCACGCGTTGAAGCGGTCCAGCACGCGCGTGATGAGGTTCGGCCGCTCCTTTTTGGGCGGCTCGGGCCAGTACGCGCTGAGCATCGGGTCCAGCGAGAAGGACACGAACAGCGACACCAGCACCGCGCAGGCGATGGTGAGCGCGAAGGGTTTGAACCACTGGCCCGCCACGCCGTACATGAAGGCCACCGGCACGAAGACGGCGACGATGGAGAACGTGGTCGCCGACACCGCGAGGCCAATCTCCGACGTACCTTCTCGCGACGCCGTGTAGTGGTCCTTCCCCATCTCCACGTGGCGGACGATGTTCTCGCGCACGACGATGGCGTCGTCGATGAGGATGCCGATGGCCAGCGTCAGGCCCAGCAGCGACATGGTGTTGAGCGTGAAGCCGAAGGCCCACACGCTGATGAAGGACGCCAGCACGCTCACCGGCAGCGCCAGGCCCGTGATGACGGTGGAGCGCCACGAGTTGAGGAAGACGAAGACGACCAGCACCGTGAGCAGCGCGCCTTCAATCAGCGCGGACTGCACGTTGTGCACGGCGCTCTCCACGCGGACACCGGCGTCGCGCACGATTTCGAGCTTCACCCCCGCGGGCAACTGCTGCTGGAGCGACTGCACCCGCTCACGCACCGCGTCCGCGACCTCGGTGGTGCTGTAACCGCGCGCCTTGAGCACGTCGATGCCCACGGCCTGCTTGCCGTTGAAGAGCGCCAGCGTGCGGGGCTCCTCGGAGCCGACGAAGACGTCCGCCACCTGCCCCAGACGGATGGCCTGCCCGTTGCGCGAGGCCACCACCATGTCGCGGAAGTCCTCCACCTTCTCCAACCGGCCCTTGAGGCGGATGGACTCCTCCGACAGCGGCGCGTTGATGCGGCCCACCGGCGCCGCCAGGTTCTGCGCCTGGAGCGCCGCCACCACCTCCGCCACGGACAGTCCGGCGGCCTGGAGCGCCTCGGGCTTGAGCTGCACCGTCATCTCACGCGCCACGTCGCCCACGACGTCGGCCTGCGCCACGCCGGGAACCGAGCGCAATTCCCCCACCACCGTCGGGTCCGCGACCAGCGACAGCGCCGCCACGTCCAGGCCCTCCGAGGTGAGCGTCAGCGACAGGATGGGTTGGTCCGCCGGGTCGAAGCGCGTGAGGATGGGCTCCTCCATCTCCTGCGGCAGGTCCGCGCGCTTGCTGGAGATGGCGTCCCGGATGTCCTGGGACGCCTCCTGGATGTCCTTCTCGAAGTCGAAGAACACCGTGAAGGTCGCCAGGCCGTCGGTGGCGATGGACGTCGTCTCCTTCGGGTCCACCCCGCTGATGGCGAAGATGGCGTCCTCGATGGGCTCGACGATTTCCCGCTCCACCGTCTCGGGTGACGCGCCTGGGTAGACGATGGTGACGTTGACGACGGGAGGCTGGATGTCAGGGAACTCGTCCGTCTCCAGGAGCCCCAGGGACACCAGGCCGAAGACCACCAGCGCCAGCATCGCGGTGATGGTGACGATGGGACGCTTGATGGCGAAGTCGGAAATGAACACGGACGTGACTCCTGCGTGGAGCAGTGGTGGGACGGTGCGGCCTCACGGCGTGGGAGGCGCCGCCCCTTCTTCCGGTGGCTGCGTGGACGCGGGCTGCGGCGTGGGCTGCCGGTGTCCGGATGCAGCGGGCGGTGGCTCGGAGCCCCCCACCCCCGGGCCGGGGTCCTCCTCCACGCGCCTCGCATCCGGCCGCGGCGGCGACACCTTCACGCGCCCGCCCTCCACCACCTGCTCTCTCGCCGCGCCGAGCACCACGACGTCACCGTCCTCCAACCCGGAGCGGACCTCCACCTGCCGCGCCACCTCGTCCCTCAGGCCCAGGCTGACTTTCACGCGCTGCACGCGGCCCTGCTGGATGCGCAGCACCGAGGGCTCCGTGCCCGTGTCGTCGATGGCGTCGATGGGCACCGCGAGCGACCGCTCCGCGCGCGAGGCCACGCGGCCCTCCGCGAAGAGGCCCGCCAGCAATTGGAGGTCCGTGTTGGGAATCGCCACATAGATGCGCACCTGGCCGGTGGCGGGGTCCACCACCGGGTTGATGCGCTCCACCACGCCCCGGAACGCGCGGTCTCCGTAGCCCGTCACACGGAACTCCACCGGCGTCTCCACCTGCACCTGCTCCAACTGCGCGGCGGGCACGGAGGCCTCCAGGCGCAGCGTGCGCGGGTCCACCACCGTGAAGAGCGGCGCGCTGGGCTGCACCACATCTCCCGCGCTGGCCTGCCGCTCGCTCACCACGCCCGCGAAGGGCGCCACGACACGCGCGCGGTTGAGCTGCTCCTTCGCCAGGGCCTGCCGCGAGCGCGCCTCCGCGAGCTGCCCCTTGGCTTGCTCCAGGCCGAGCTGCGCGCGCTCGAAGTCCCGCTGGGTGACGACGCCCGCCTTCGCCAGCCTAGCGCTGCGCTCCAGCTCGGCCTCCGAGACCTGCAACGCGCTGCGGGCCGTGCGGACCGCCGCCGTCGCCGCGATGAGCTGGTCCTTCAGCGTCGCGTCCTCGATGCGCGCCAGCTCCTCACCCTTCTTCACCACCTGTCCCTGCTGGGCCTTGATGTCGAGGATGGTGCCCCCCACCTCCGCGCGCACCGCGGCCGCCGTGCGCGCCTGCAGGTTGCCGGAGATGCCAGGGCCGGAGCGCAAGTCACGGACCTCGGCGCGCGCCACGTTCTCCTGGCCGAGTGAGACCTCCAGCTCCTCTTGCGGCGGTGGCGCCTCTTCCACCTCCTTGCGGCACCCCGTCAGGACGCACAGCCCCAGCGCCACCCCCACCGAAGCCCCGCCGAACACCTGCCGGATTCGAGCCCGTCTCACAGCGCATCTCCCCTCTTCCGCCCCCTGCGGCGAGCCGGCTAACCATGGTGTCGGCCCCCTGCCCCCGGTAGCCGTTGCCAGCGGCGACCATCGCCCGCAAGCAGGGCGGGCAGGCGTACCAACGGGCCCATGCCGTCCACCTGGGTACCTGCAGGGCCCCCGCGGCCCAGCCCGCCTGGTTACCTGCAGGGCCCTCGCGGCCCGTCCCGCCTGGGTACCAGCAGGGCCCTCGCGGCCCGTCCCGCCTGGGTACCTGCAGGGCCCTCGCGGCCCGCCCCGCCTGGGTACCTGCAGGGCCCTCGCGGCCTCTCTGGCCCCTGGTGTCTACGGCGCTCGCGCATCAGCAGCGTGCCCGGTCTGGGTACCAGCAGCGCCCTGGCGCCACGCCTGGCCTCTCAGCGCCTACGGCGTGGGAGGGACCTCGCTCATGAGCAGCGTGCCCGTCTGGAAGTGGGCCGGCTTGCCGCAGGACGCCGTCTGCGTCCGCCCGGGGCAGCTTACCGGCTGCGCGGCGCGCGTCGTCTGCGTGAAGCAGCGCGCGCCGTCGGTGTCCCACTCGGCCTCGTGCAGCCACGCCTCCGAATCCGCCTGCACCCCCACGTTGTCGTGCAGGTTCACCCAGTTGCCGTCCTCCGTGTACGACGTGCCATCGCCGCAGAAGTCCGCGCGCACCATGCGCGTGCAGGCCTGGTGGTGGTCCGCGAGGCTCTGGCCATCCGCCGTCGAGGCCCACGGCCGATAACCGAAGCGCACACACTTGGCGATGGCCGCGCCCTCGCACGCGAAGGTGAAGCGCCCGGCGTCATCCACCTTGGCGCCGCCGCCCTCCACGCCCTGGCGGTGGTCCCAGCGCCCCGACACCGCGATGGCGCCCAGCGCGGAGCCGTCCGCCGCCACGCACGCGGGCTTCCAGAGGCGCTCCGCCGTGTCGAAGAAGGAGACGCCGTACACCCAGACGTCCGCGTCCGCGCCCGTCCCGGGCTCGACGCTGTCGACGCGCAGCTCCACCGTGCCGCCGTCACCGAGGTTGCCCGTGAAGCGCGCGCCCAGGAAGTCCTGGCCCGACAGCACGAGGCCCGCCGCGGCACCGTGGAAGACGCTGCCCTCCAGCCGCACGCCGCTCAAGGTGTCCGGGCCAAGGCGGGCACCCTCGAAGTCCACGGACACCAGCGTCTGGCCGAGTTCCGGGGTGTTGAGGTTGCGACCATTGAGGTTCCGGCCGTTCAGGTTCCGCCCGTTGGGCGCCGCCAGCTCCGCCACGCCCGAGCGCAGCGCCGGCCCCGCGTCCGTCACCTCTTCCGCACACCCCACCATGCCCATGGCAACGCTCAGCGCCGCCACCGTCTGCTTCCACACGCCCATCGCCCACCACCCTCCCGTCCCGACCACGGCACCAATGTCCGCAGCGAACGGCCGCCCAGCAACTCACGCGAGGACCCGCAGGCACTTGCTTCGTCCACTGCGCATCAACGCCCCAAGACGCCAGGGCGGACACGGGGTTCCTCCGTCCGCTAACGCGCGGAGCGCATGTAGGGCAGACAGGCAGGCATTCAGGGCGCGGTGGGGAGCATGTCCGCGCACACCCGCATGCCCACCGTCACGTCCCGGAGTCCGGGCTCCGGCAACTCCCGGTTCGAGGCCCGCGCGGAGGTGGCCGCGAACGCGAAGCTTCCGCCCCGCGCGACGGCCTTGCCCGGCTCCAACCAGGACCGGGTCCACTCCCACACGTTGCCGGACATGTCGTCCACACCGAACGGGCTGCGCGATGCGGGGTGACTCCCCACCTCGTCGGGGCCGAAGCCGCCGGGCTGCTTGCCGTACGTCGTGTCGATGTTCGCGTCATCGGGCGCCAACGTGTCGCCGTGCGGGTATTCGCGTCCGTCCGCGCCGCGCGCCGCGCGCTCCCACTCCAGCTCCGAGCAGAGCCTCGCGCCCGGGACACGGCCGCTGGCCGCCAGCCACGCGGCGTAGTCCTCCGCGTCCGCGAAGGTGATGCCACTCACGGGGAAGCGCAGCCAGTCCTGCTCCGCGCGCAGGCTCCGCCGGGCGTAGCGCAGCGGCTCTCCGGCCCGCGCCACGTAGGGCGCGTCGCCGGGTTGGAAGCGCAGCCGCCAGACGCCGTCCACCTGGCTGAGCTGGAGCAGCCCCGCGTAGCCTCCCGTGCCCACGCGCGGCAGCCGCTGCGCGCGCTGCTCCGGTGGCAGGGCCTCCACGAAGGCCAGCCAGTCGGCGTATGTCACCTCGTGCCGGGCGATGAGGAAGCCGGGCACCTCCACGGGGTGCAGCGGCACCGCGTTGAAGAAGTCACGCACGCTGGCCTCGGCCGCGCTGCCGAACTTCACGGTTCCCGGAGGGATGAAGACGAAGCCCTCCGGCACACTCCCCACGCGCGGCAGCGGCACGGCGACCTGGCGCTTCTCACCGCGCGTCAATATCACCCACTGGAGCACCGGCTCGTAGCCCAGCGCGCGCATCGACACCTGATACGTGCCCGGCGGCACGGGCACGTCCACCCAGCGGCCCGGGTCCATTCCCAGGGCCTCGCCCAGTTGCAAACGCCCCTGCGCGTCCCGCTCCAGCGGGCGCAGCTCCACCTCGACGCCTGGGAGGGGGGGTTCCAGGGTGAGGCGCGCGGGCGCGTTCCAACGCCGCCAGCGCGCCCCGTCCATGTCATAGAGCCGCAGACGCTGGAGCAGCGCGGGCAGCGCGGACATGTCCGAGTCCTGCTCCGCCCACAGGGCGCGCTCGTAGAGGAAGTCGGCCAGCGCCTCGCGGACGTCCTGGCGGCCCGGCGCCAGGGCCAGGGCGCGCTCGAGCCGTCCCGCGACCTCGTCGAAGCGGCCCCGCAGCGTGCCCGACCGCGCGCCCGCCCGGTGCCAATGCCGGTCCGCGTCGGCGCGGCGGCCTCCGTCGTAGAGGCGGAAGGCCTCGGCCCGCTCGGTACCCAATGCGCCCCACTCCTGGCGCACGGCCGCCAGGGCCTGTGACGCCTGCCCGAGCTCGACGCGCACCTGCCGGTCCAGGCTCCAGCGCTCGCGCAGCTTGAGCCCGCCGTAGACCAGACCCAGGGACACGACGAAGCCCACCACCAGCGCCTGCCGCGTCCGGCGGCTTCGCACCATGGTGCGGCGCGAGGCCTTCAGGAAGTCTCGCTCGCGCCGGGTGAGCTCCCCCGAGTCGAGCACCTTCGTCTCCGCGAGCTGACGCGGTCCCCACAGCGACTCGCGAGGGAAGCCGAGCTTCTCCCAGTGCGCCGCGGCGGCCTCCAGCCGGGACTGGACCTCGCGGCGCTCGGAGGCCTCGGCCAGCCAGCGCGCCAGCGTGCCCCAGCCGGAGAGCAGCGCTTCGTGGGCCAGCTCGTACGACGTGCCCTCCTCGGCTTCTCGCGCCACCAGCAAGCGCGCGTGGACCAGCGCCTCCAGCGCGGCGCGGTGGCGCGGGTCGTCGCCCACCAGCTCTCGGTCCGTCTTCCGGGCGCGGGTGCCATCCGCGGTGACGAGCCGCAGCAGCACGCCCCGGGCCGCCACGCGCTGGTCCGGCAGCAGCCGCGCCACCGCCGCGTCCGCGTGCCGCGCGAGCGCCCCCGCCACACCGCCCAGCGAATCCAGCACCGCCTGCGTCATGACGCCCGCCGCCGCGTCGCGGGCCTCCCACAGCTCGGCGAGCGCGAACTGGAGCACGGGCAGGCCGCCCTCCGCCGCGGACAGGGTGGAGGTGACGAGCGTGTCCACCAGCGCGTCGGATTCGAAGCGCACGCCCTTCACACGCGCGGGCCCCGTCACGGCCTCCCGGGTCTCCTCGGGCGTCAGGGCGCGCAGCAGGTACAGCGCGCGGGGGACCTCGGCGCCCAGGCCGGGCACGGCGGACAGGCGGGTGAGGAAGTCACTGCGGCCCGTGGCGAGGAGCCGCACGCCGCTGGCCCCCTCCGCGAGGGCGCCCAGGGCCTGCCCCGCGAGCTCCGCCTCCGCGGGCGACGCCAGCGTCACGAGCTCCTCGAGCTGATCCACGTAGATGAGCAGCCCATCCCGCGTCCCCAGCTTCACGCGGAGCTGGCGCACCAGGGCGGTGGGCTCGGCGCGCAGGCCGTCCGCCAGCGCCTCCTCGTCGGTCTCCAGGACGGGCGCGAGCGCCGCGGCCAGGGCGGACAGGGGCCTGCGTCCGGGAACCAGCCGCACGGCGCGCCAGTGGCGACCGTCCTCCAAGCCCCCTTCCGTGACAGCGGGGAGCAGGCCCGCGAGGCACAGCGAGGACTTGCCCACGCCCGAGTCGCCGGTGATGAGCAGGAAGGACTCGGCGCGCATCCGCTCCAGCACCGCGCGCTGCTCGCGGCGGCGGCCGAAGAAGACGGCGCGGTGCTCCGCCTCGAAGGCCTGGAGCCCCCGGTAGGGGTTTCCGTCCGGCACCGCCTGGGCCACCTCCTCGCGCGTGAGGGACTCCAGGGCGTCGAGGAGCTGCGAGGCCGTGGCGTAGCGCTCGGACGGCTCCCGGCGGAGGCACTTGTCGATGACCGCCGCCAGCGCCGCGTCCACGCCGGGCACGGCTTGGGTCAGCGGGCCCGCGTCCCGGCTGCGCACCCGCTCCGGCAGCTCGCGCCAGGGCACGTCGCGGAACGGCCCCTTGCCCGCGCACAGCTCGTAGAGGACGACGCCCAGCGAGTACACGTCACTGCGCGCGGTCAGGGGCTCACCGGCCCAGGCCTCGGGGGACATGTAATAGGGCGTCCCCACCAATGAGCCCCGGGGGAGCGATGGGAGGAAGACGCCGTCCAGCGAACGCGCCCCCAGGTTGGGGCTGGCCTCCGGGTCCAGCTCGGCGGGCAGCTCCGGCGGCGCGGACGGCTGCGGCGCCTCGGTGTCCGTGGCGCCCGCGGCCCGGTCGAGCAGCTTCGCGAGGCCGAAGTCGAGCAGCTTCACCTCGCCGCTCTCCGTGAGCACGGCGTTGCCGGGCTTGATGTCCCGGTGCAGGACTCCGCGCCGGTGCGCGGCGCTCAGCCCCCGCGCGAGGTCCCGCCCCATGGCCAGCACGCGCTCCCAGGGCTGTGGCTTGGGCAGGCGGTCCAGGCTCATCCCCCGGATGAACTCGGAGACGAGGTAGGGCTGCTCCTCCAGTTGCCCCACCCGGTAGAGCGTGACGACGTTGGGGTGCTGGATGCGGGCCGCCGCCCGCGCCTCCACGAGGAACCGCGCCAGGGCGTTGGGCCCCAGGGCGGGGATGAACTTCACGGCGACGGGGCGCTCGAGCAGCGTGTCGTGGGCCAGGAAAACCCGGCCCGTGCGCCCACGCCCGATGGCCCGCACGAGGCGGTACTCGTCGAACTCCTGGGGAGGAGTCCACGTCTCAGGAGGCTGCGCGGCGGCCGGAGAGCCCACGTACCGTGCCTATGCATCCGTCCGTCAGGGGTCAACTGAACGGGCCCGGGGGATGTGCGCCCCAGGCTCCGAGGCCCCCCGGAGTGTCCGCTGCCGAGCAGTGGAGATGTTCTCCGTCCTTCGTCCGCCCTAGCCGCCCCGCACCTTTCCTTTGCTGGGTTTGAGCATGTTGCGGATCTTGTTCTCCAGGTCCTGCGGCAGGCAGGGCTTGGCGACGAACTCATCCGCGCCCGCGTCCCGGGCGTGCTCGGCGTTGCCCGCGAGCACGTGGCCCGTGAGCGCCATGACCGGGATGTCCTTGGTGCGCAGGTCCTGCTTGATGCGCCGCGTCGCCTCCCAGCCGTCCATGACGGGGAGGGACAGGTCCATCAGGATGATGTCGGGCTCGCCCTCGCTGGCCTTCTCCACCGCCTCCATGCCGTTGCGGGCGGTGTCGACCTCGAAGCCGACGAACTCCAGGTACTCGGCGTACATCTCCCGCGCGTCATCGAAGTCGTCCACCACGAGGACACGCTTCTTGTTCCCGCCTGTCGCGGGCTCCGAGGAAGCCGACGTGTCTTCCGCCGGTATGGTCATCGCCGTGCTCTTCATGAAACCGACGCCTCTCGGGTTGGAACGGGCGTTGAGCAATCTATACACGCCCCTCCCGACGTGCCCACCCCACCCCGCTCTTCAACGAATACGCCTCGAAGTGCCGAGACGTGTTCACTGTGAGACAGGTGGGCGTGGGCCGTGGGCCGCTGGGGGTGTTCAGTTGTTGGGGCGGTAGACGTAGAGGTGGCGGCGGTTGGGTGTGCCTTCGGTCTCCTCGATGCGAGCCAGCACCCACTGCTCGGGGCCCGTCATGAAGAACTGGGCCGGCCCCATTGGCCTTGCTCCAGGTCGCGGCAACAGCGGCGAACCCACTGGCGCCCAGGAAGTCTCGTCCCACCGGCGGACATAGTGGTTCACGGGCCCACCTACCATTTCGGGCTCGGAGAGCAGTGCAACCAGTCTTCCCTCGGGGTCGAAGTCAAAGACCTCCACCGTTGCATCCGTTACGCCTGGGTACATGCCACCGGTCTCGGGCCCCAGGATTTGCCACCCACCTGCCAGCGCGCTGCGATTCACAATGGGCGCAAGCCCGTGGCCTCCACCTGGAACGTCCTGAACAGGACGAGCGAAGACAAGGCGACCCGTCCCATCCAAAATGGACGTCATCGGTACCCCCGAAGCGCCAATGCCGGAGGTCGCAAAAGGCTCCTCCCAGTAGGTCCCAGTCCATCTTCTGGCATGGGCATCCACTGCGCCACGCTCCCCCGACTGGGTAGCCCACGTGACCAAGGGGCGCCCCAACGAATCAAGCATCAGATTGAAGCTTGAATAGAGCACCGAACCATTCGTTGTCGACGAGCCTGCCAACGACTCCCAACGAGCGCCATCCCAACGAACAGTCCTCAAGGTTATCCAACTGTAGTTACCGGACTCCGCGTACTCCTGAAGGACCAAATAGCGCTCGCCCTGGGGGCCCACCACAAAACCAAATGCAACAAGCGCTTCACTCGCAACAAGTGGCGATACTGGAGCCCCCACTGCCGACCAACTGCTTCCACTCCAATGATGAACTTCGACGCGGAAGCCTCCGTCACCCAGTTCACGATGTGAGGCGACGAAAAGCTCCCCGCTTGGCGACACGCGCAGCAGGCAGGACTTGATCACAGATTCCGGGACAGCTGTCCCGAGTGCGCTGCCCAAGGGCTCCCACGCTGTTCCTGACCATCGCTTGACATAGACACCGCGCGTCTCAGGCGAACTCCCATCAACGAATGCAACAACGGGGGTTCCGCCACCATCCAGCTTCAACGAAAACGAAGAGACATTCGAGCCTTCCTCCAGACCCGCTGACAGCGCATCCCCATAGGTCAGGAACATGGGGCTCGACCAAGACCAAACAAGCCCTTGCGGCTCCAACGCATTACCGGCGAGGTCCGCCAGGGCGTCCGTGATCGTCACGGAAACATCTACACCCGTGGGAAGTTGCTCGACAGGCGTCAGTGTCAGCGTGGTGCCGTCAGCCGACAGGTGTACTGCACCCTCGACCTCCGTCTGTTCGACCCAGAGACTGAGAGCACCAGGCGTCACCGTGGCAGGCTCAAGCGCCTCGGAGAAAACGACCTGAATCGGGGCGTGAACGGAGACAGCCCGGTCCCCAGGGCGAGGGCTCTGCATCAAAAGCCGAGGCGCCGTCCGGTCCACGACCAGTGACCTTGCCTCACTCACGACCGTGCGTTCGCCCACCGTCGCCTTCACGGTGAAAACATGCGTCCCCTCGGCAAGGGCATGGGTTCCCCAGCGTAACTCGTAGGGGGGTCGGAGTTGGGCTGTGACGACATCGTCCACGAGCAAAGCCACGTTGTCCGGAACGGCACCGGTTACGGACGCGCGGACGACGACATCGCTGTTGGTCACAGTGCGCGACAAAGTCAGCGTCACGACAGGGCGCACATCCCCCGCATCCGGAGGGTCGGGCACGACTTCGATTTCGGGCACGTTGATACAGGCCCACACCAAGGCGCAGACGGACACAGCCAATACGCGAAGGGATTTCATGTCACCGACCTGCCAATGCAGCGGCCATTCCGAGCACCCATGCTTACGCCGCAACCCAAGAGCTGAAAATACGGTGACTTGGATGCCGGGATGCCCCCAGCCCTGCCTACGCCAGACCGCATTCTGGACGCAGGATCCGGACAGGCAGACGCCATGAGGGCTCCCAACGTTCAGGGCCCAAATGAAGAGCCCTCCATGGATATCCATGAAGGGCTCTGAACAGGCTGCCGAGCTGTCAGGTACAGCCGAGCGTCACAACACCTAAGGCGCAACCGGGGCGGGATGCTGGGCCAGGCCACTCACCGACAAGTCGGTGGTGAGCGGCTGCCCCATGTAGTTCTCGTAGGTGCCGTTGACGGACCGCGACGGCATGTCAGAGAACTTCACGACGATCTGAAGCCCGCCAAAGCTCGTGCTCGGGATGGAGTTCGGCCCGAAGTACGTGAAAGCCCAGCGCGTGGTGTAACCCGAGCTGTTGATCTGGAACGTCGGGAGCTCATACGGGATGCGCGTCGGCACGGGCGCATTGGGCTCAACAGGGAACAGTGGGAACCCTGTCGCATTGCCCACCTCCCCCGGGTAGTCCCCGATCACGCCAGGGGTCGGGCCGCCGATGTCCCAGTTCACATGGGCATAGACAAGCCCCGTGACGCTCGCCGGGCGGGTGATGGGGTAGTTGAAGGACAGGAAGACGTCCTCGCCAGAGTTCAGCTGAGACGCTGCCGGAGCGCCCGCCGCAGACTGCTCCTGGTAACGAGCCCCAGCGATGCCCATCTGGCGCACGGCCGACTGGTCTCCGGTGAAGAAGAACCCCGTCTGCGTATACATGCTGCCGCCCTCAGCGGAAACGGCGCGCACGTTGATGTTGTACTCGCGGCCATCCGCGATGGCGTTGCCCAGGTTGATGCTGGCGCTGTAGCCGCCGTTGTTGACCGAGGCCGTCACCGGCAGCATTTCCGCCGCGTACTCGTCCGTCAGGCGAACGAACAGCGACCCCTGCTGGATCGGCTGGTTGAAGAACAGGTGGATGGGCTCGCCGGGGCGAACCAGGTTGCGCAGCGGGTGGAAGTCAGCGCCACCGCCCCGGAGGCTGGCCACGTTGCTGGTCTCGATGCTCAGCGGCACGTTCTGCGGGCGCGAGTACGGCAGGCTGATGAGGCGCGTGGTGGCGTTGGTGACCACGTCGGACGCCGTGTACGTGGCGACGTGGCCGCCCGTCTCCGGGACGCCGTCACCGTTCGTGTCCATGGGGGAGATCCACAGCTTGTACTGCGGCGTCCCACCGCGGGTCAGGCGCGCCAGCTCGGACGCGCTGGGGATGCCCGTGAAGGACACCAGGCCCTGATCGTTCGCGACCGCGTCCACGATCACCGAGCTCACCGACGACGTCGACGTATCGCCGTTGCTGATGTAACCCGCCGGCGTGGCCTCGAGCGTGGCCCGCGCGCCCGCCGCGGGGCGGCCCTGCGGCGTCACCACGATGAAGTTCAGCGTGCCGTCCAGGCGCGTCAGCGTCACGGGGCCGATGCTCACGTTGCCGTTGTTGATGGGGACGTTACCGGCCTGCGCGGGAACAGACGCCATCGCGCGCAGCGTGGCATGGCCCTGCATCGAGAACGTCAGCAGCACCTGCGCGCCGCCCGGCACGTTCGTGTACGTGAAGTTGCCCTTCCCATCCGTCGTGGCCACCACCGGCTCCGCCGAGCTGCCGATGGTCATCTCCACCGAGACACCGCTCAGCGGCCGGAGGTCCGTGCTCAGCACCTGGCCTGACACCGTGCCCTTGGGCGTGGACGGAGAAACCACCGTCACCGAGTCCGGCACGCGCACGCCATCCGCGATTCCATCGCCGTCCGCGTCCACGAGGTCATCACCGCAACCCAGCGCCAAAAACGGAACCACGGCCATTACCAGATGCTTCTTCATCATCCCCACCTTGAAAGGAAAGTCCCCAAGTATCGCCGCCTCAACACTCCGAGGCGCCAGCCGGACACTCTCCGACACATGCCCGTGCCGTCAAGAAGGCCACCCTTGATTCGCTGCCCGTTCTCACCCTCTGAGACTGCTTGGCGGGACGTGTCACGGATCACTCCGACAACCCCGCACGCCCCTATGGACATGGGTCCTCGTCGACCCAACTCGGCGCGGCTCCCACGCGGCAGGTGGGCTGCTAGCGTGCGCCCATGCCGGATGTCTTGGATGTGAACGACCCATGTCTCGGCTGCGCCATCGTGCGCGGCTCGACTCGGCCCGTAGGCGGCGTCATCGCTCGCGCGCCCGGGCTGGTGTTGCATGGCGTGGCCGGGCCCAGCCCCGTCCCCGGCTGGGTCGTCATCTCCAGCGAACAGCATGTGCGCGGCTGGTACGACCTCGACCCGGACGCGGCGCGTGAGCTGGGGCCCTTCACCGCCCGGATCATGCGTGCGCAGCGCGAGATCCTGGGCGCCGAGCACGCCTACGCCTTCGCCATCGGTGACGTGCTGCGCCACTTCCACCTGCACCTGGTGCCCCGCTACCCACGGACGCCTCAGCGGCTCTGGGGCCGTGCCGTCTTCGACGCACCCTCGGAGGATCATCTCCCCGCGGGAGAGCTGGAGACCGCCGCCCAGGCGCTCGCCGCCGCGCTGTCCGGCTGAAGCCCGGCACGGGCCCTACGTGATAGAGACAACGGCCTTCCTCCCGTCGAGAGGTGCCGACTTGTCGTCCGAGCCCCGCAACCGCGTCCTGGAGAAGATGCTCGAGCGGCTTTACGCCGCGCTCGCGTCCGGCCCCAGCCTCAATAGCCGGCCGCACAACAGCCGACAGCGGGTGGACCTCGCCACGCTGAGCCGCTTGGATGGGACGCCGCCCCACGCGGTGCTCGCTGCCCTGCTGGGTGAGAAGGCCCAGGCCCGGCTCGGCGTGAAGCCGCCCGCCCCCGTCCCCGTGGCTCGCGCACGGAAGGCGCCAGCCCAGGCCCGCGTGAAGCGTGGCGAGGCCGAGCCCCAGACCGATGACGCATCACGCCTGGAGGATGGATTCTCGCTTCAGGCGGATGGCGCTTCGCTCCGGACGGACAGCGCAGCACGCCAGGAGGACAGCACATCCTCGTCGGAGGACAGCGACTCACTGCCGACTGACAGCGCAGCACTCGACGAAAGCGGCGCATCGTTCGCCATGACCGCCACGGAGCCCGCGCTGTCCGAGGACGTGGGCGCACGCTCTCGCGAAGAAGAGGAACAGCAGGCCCTGCTGCGCAAGCTGGCCACCATCGTCGAGGACGCCCGCACCTTCGAGCAGGACACCGGCGCCCACGTGCTGCACGTGGGCTTCCCCCTGCTGCACCTACCGCCGGGCGCCAAGGACAAGCGCGGCTTCGGCACGCGGCGAATCCTGGCCCCCATCGCCTTCGTCCCCGTGCGCCTCACCCTCAAGAAGGGCCGCGTCCCCTCCGTGGAGCTCGAGGGCGCGGAGGCAGGCGTGGACCGCGTGACGCCCAACACCGCGCTGCTCGCCTGGCTGGAACAACAGACGGGACAACGGCTCGGCGACCTCTTCGCGGACGAAACGGGCGAGGAGCCCTGGCGCGAGCTGAACGAGCTGGTCGCCGCCGTGTGCAAGGCCCTGGAGTTGCCCGCTCCGGCGGCGTTCACCCAGGAGACGCCGCTGGCGCCCATTCCTCGCAACGACGACGCCCAGCCCCAGGCCGCCATCCTCCCCAGCGCCGTGCTCGGCCTGTATCCGCTGTCCAACCAGAGCCTCGTGGACGACATGCGCGCGCTGCTGGACGGCGAGCCCGTCTCCGGCCCCCTGGAGAGCTTCCTGCGCGTGGACGTGTCCCTGGGTGAAGCCACGGGCCATGGCGGCGGTGAGCCCAACCTGGAGGGCCACAAGCGCGCGGGCGAGGAGCGGCTCGTCACCCTCGCGGACCCCTGCCAGGCGCGCGCGGTGCGGCTCGCGCGCAGCAGCCGGGGGCTCGTCATCCACGGGCCTCCGGGCACGGGTAAATCGCAGACCATCGCCAACGCCATCGGTGACCACCTGGCGCGCGGTGAACGGGTGCTGCTCGTCTGTGACAAGCGCACCGCGCTGGACGTGGTGAAGCATCGGCTGGACCACCTCGGCCTGGGCCACCTGTGCGCCGTCGTCCACGACGCGCAGCGAGATCAGCGAGACCTCTATATGGGGATTCGCGAGCAGCTCGACACCCTTCCCGACGCCCGGACCGACGCGGCCGTGGCCCGGGAGCTGGGGCGAGTCGACGCGGAGCTCCAGTCCCTCCATGACGAGCTGACCAACGCCGACCGCGCCCTCTCCGAGCGTCCCGCCGGAGGCACCGCGCCCTCCTTCCACGAGTTGGTGGGCCAGTGGTTCTCCGTCGAGGCCCCCTCCACCCTCACGCCCGCCGTGGCGAGCCTCGCCGACGCACGGCTGGGCGACGTGACGCCACGTGAACGCGAGGTGCGCGAAGTCTTGGAGCGCGGCGGCAAGGAAGGCTACCCCGAGAACCCCTGGCGCGAGGCGCTGGGCACGGACCTCGCCACCTATCTCGCCACGCCACTGGCCACGTACCGCGAGCGGATGACCGCCGTGGACAGCGCGGCCCGCGACGCCGATGCGCTCGCGTCTCCAGACGTGCCCGTGTTTGGCGCGGACCCTCGGGCGGAGGGCGCGGCGCGAGCGGCGTTCGCCGAGAAGCTGGCCCCACTGCTGGAGACCGCCAGCCCGGAGATGCTCGCGCGATGGGGCGCGGCGACGCCTGACGCGGTCCAGGCCGCGAAGACGCAGCTCGAAGGACTCGAGGCCCACCGCAAGGTGCTCGCGGAGGGACCGCTGGACGCGGAGCTTTCCCTGGTGCACCGCGAGCAGCCCCAGGCCCTGGGTGTGCTGTCCACCGCGCTGGCGGCGCTGGGCTCGTACCTGGACATCGCGCGCAAGTGGTACGCGTTCTTCTACTTCGCCCGGAAGGCCGGAGCCCGCCGCGTGCTCCAGCAGTTCGGCCTGACGCTGAGCGTCCTCGCCGCCGAGCGCGTCACCCGCTTCTTCACCGGCGCCCGGGCGCGCGCCCTGCTCAACGAGTACCACCGCGCCACGCTGGCTCCCGGCGCGAGCGGCGCGCTCAATGACGAAGCGCTGTCCCAGACGCTTCGCACCCACGCCGCGCTGTTCGAACTGCTGGGTGAGCTGGAGCGCACGCCGTTGCTCGCGTCGTGCCGGGAAGCGGTTCGCGGCGCACTGAAGGCCGACACGGGTGCCCGTGCGGCGATGCTCGCGGGACTCCGCCAGTCCGCCACCCGGGGCGACGCCATCGCGCGACTGGAGGCGCGGCTCACCGAAGCGGGGCTCTTCTCGCCCGCGTGGCTCGACGCGCACTCGCGCGGACTTCGCGCGGGCGAACGGCTGGCCTCCGCCACCTCCGCGATGCTGTCACGACTCTCCACCGTGGAGGGCCTGCTGCGCATGCGCTCCGTGCTGGCGGGGATGCCTCCGGCGCTGGAGTCCGCCGTGGAGCGGCTGGCCCGGGATGGCGCCGAGGCCGATGCCGGCTGGCGCGCGGTGCTGAAGGCCACGCTGGCGGCGGAGGCCTCCGCACGGCTGCGCGAGGACCCGGCGCTGCAACACATCGACGCCGAGCGCGTGCGCGCCGCGCATTCGCACTACCGCGTGTTGGAGGAAAAGAAGCGTGGGCTCGTGCGCGATGCCCTGGTCCACCAATGGACGCAGCGCCAGCGCGACCGGCTGCTCGCGGGCACGGGCGGCCGACTCAACGGCCAGGGGGCGGAGCTCCGCCGACGATTGATGCTCCGGGGCGAGCGCGCCATGCGCGTGCGGCAGGTCATCGCCACCGGGCAGGGCATCGAGGGAGGCGACCCGCTCTTCGACGTCCGCCCCGTGTGGATGGCCAGTCCGCAGACGGTGGCCCAAATCTTCCCCCGCCGCCCCATCTTCGACGTCGTCATCTTCGACGAGTCCTCGCAGTGCCGGCTGGAAGAGGCGCTGCCCGTGCTCACCCGCGCCCATCGCGTCGTCATCGCCGGAGACCCGAAGCAGTTGCCGCCCACGCGCTTCTTCGAGTCCGCCGTGGTGCAGAACGCGGAGCAGGAGGCGGAGACCGAGCAGGGCCTCTTCGAGGAGCAGCAGTCCGAGGTGGAAGATTTGCTGTCCGCGGCGCTCAACCTCGACATCGACCAGTGCTACCTCGACGTGCACTACCGCTCGCAGAACGCGGACCTCATCGCCTTCAGCAACGACCACTTCTACGACAAGCGGCTCCAGGCCATTCCCGCGCATCCGTCCCACCGCGTGGCCCACGCACCGCTGCGGCTGCTGCCCGTGGGAGGCGTCTACGACAAGCGCTCGAACGTCATCGAAGCCCGCGCCGTGGGAACACTGGTGAAGGAGCTGCTCTCCCGGCCCGAGCCTCCGTCCATTGGCATCGCGTGCTTCAACCTCACCCAGCGCGACGCCATCAACGACGTGCTCGACACCATGGCCGCGAGCGACGCCGCCTTCGCGAGCCGGCTGGCGGAGGCGCGCGTGCGCCGGGGCTCGGGCTCGTTCGAGGGGCTCTTCGTCAAGAACCTGGAGAACGTCCAGGGCGACGAGCGCGACCACCTCATCATCAGCACCACCTACGGCCCGGACCGGCAGGGCCGCTTCTACCGGCGCTTCGGCCCCCTGGGCAGCGCGGGCGGAGGCCGCCGTCTCAACGTGCTGGTGACGCGCGCCCGCGAGCAGATTCACCTCGTCACCTCCATTCCCCGCGAGGCCTACCACTCCGCGCCCCCCATGGAGGCAGGACGGCAGCCCAACGGCGGCTGGCTCCTCTTCGCCTACCTCCGCTTCGCCGAAGCCCTGGAGGCGGCCTACGCCCAGGAGGCCCAGCGCGAGTCCGGCGACACCGCATTCCAGGTGGCCGCCCCCGAGAAAAAGGCCGAGGTGTTCCCACGCCCCACGGATGCGGGCTCTGTGTTCGCGCAAGCCCTGGCCGGACACCTGGCCGCGCAGCACCGCGTGTCCTCGGACGTCCACTGGGGCAACGACGGCTTCTGCGTGGACATCGCGCTCCACCACCCCAACCGGCCGGGAGACGTCACCGTCGGCGTGCTGTGCGACGGCACGCGCTACCCCAAGGCCACGGACCGCGTGGAGTGGGACCTCTTCCGCACCGGCATGCTGGAGGGACAGGGCTGGCAGCTCGTGCGGCTGTGGACGCCCCACTTCTTCCGCGACCCCGAGGGCGCCACCACCCAGGTGCTTCAGGCCTCGGGCGAGAAGCTGATGCGCGAGCCCTCCGCCACGCCCCGGACGGCCATGTCCTCCCGGACCGTCGTGCACTGAGGCAAGGGCGCCGCCATCAGGGCGCCTTCGCCTCCTTAGGCAGCCACAACACGCCGAGCTCCAGCTCCAGGGCCTCGAAGGGCTCCGCGCGGACGCGCTCGTCACCCGTCCAGGTGCCCTGCTCGACCCACTTTCCACCGCTCAGCCGGAACACCTCCAGCGTCCGAGCCTGGGGGTCCACGAGCCAGACGTGCCCGACGCCCTCCCGGGCATAGATGCGTCTCTTGCGTGAGCGGTCCAACGAGGCCGTGGAAGGCGAGAGCACCTCGCAGACCCAGTCCGGCGGTAGCGTGAAGAAAGGCGTATCCGGGACTTCCGGCATGCGCTCGCGCCGCCAACCCGCCAGGTCCGGCACCAGGACGTCCGCGCCGAAGTGAAGCTCCGGCTCGTCCAGGAAGGACCAACCACCCGGCCCTCCACGTCCTTTCTCGAAAGGGCTGTAGAGCTCGCCTCCCAATCTGGAGGTGGCCCGCGCATGCCGGCTGGCCGGACGGGGCTGCGCGATGAGCTCCCCGTCGATGATTTGCCCCACCCAGTGCTCGGGCAGCGCCACCAGGTCCTCATAGGTCGCCGGACGCTTCGTCTCCTGCCCCATGCCCGTGTTCCGCTCCTCTCCGACTCCCAGCCCCTGCATCATTGCCCCCGCCTCCCCGGAGTGGAACCCCACCCCTCGCTGCATGTCCAGGAAGACATTACCTGTGAGGTCCTACACCGGGCGTCCAACCCGATAAGCACCCATGGACCTCTCTGCGCAGAGAGGGAAGAATGGTTGCTGTCCCATGCGTTCCTCCCGTTCTTTCGCGTTCGTCCTCTCGCTGTTCCTCCTGTCCGCGCCCGTGCTCGCGGACAACAACGCGGATGAAGCGGACATCGCGTTCGAGCTCGGCAACGATGCGTACTCCAAGGGTCAGTACGCCGAAGCGCTGCGCTCCTACTTCACCAGCTACCGGCTGGTGCCCAACCGCAACGTCCTCTTCAACATCGCCCGCTGCTTCGAGGCGCTGGGCAAGTTCAACGAGGCGTACCGCTACTACAACGACCTCCTCTCCGAGGACCTGCCCAAGGAGGACGCCGCGGAGGTGTCGCGCTCGGTGGACCGGCTCCGCCCCAAGGTCGCGCTGGTGCGCGTCACCACCAACCCCAAGGGCGCGGACGTCTACGTGGACCGCATGGACCTGGGCAGCCGGGGCCGCTCTCCGCAGACGCTCGCGCTGACGCCCGGCCGGCACAAAATCATGGTGAAGAAGGACGGCTACCGCCCCACGGAGGCCACGCTCACCCTGGTGCGCGGCCGCGAGACGGACCAGACCTTCGACCTGGCGCTCATCACCGGCGGCGTGGAGGTGACGGGCACGCCCGAGGGCGCCGAGATTCGCGACGCCCCCAATGGCACCGTCCTGGCCCGCGTGCCCGGCCGCGTGCGGCTGCCGCCCGGTCAGCGCGTGTTGCACGTGCGCGCGCCCGGCTATGCCCCGGGCCAGTACGTGGTGGACGTCCCCGCCGACGGCAACGTGCCCGTCAGCGTCGCCCTGCGCCCCCAGGACCGGCCCACCGGCCGGCTCGTGGTGACGGCCAACCGCGATGGCGCCACGGTGCGCGTGGACGGCAAGCCCGCGGGCTTCACGCCCACCGTCGTCACCCTGCCCGAAGGCGAGCACACGCTGGAGGTGGAGAGCCGCGAGGTGCGCCCGCTCCGCCAGACGGTGAAGGTGGTGGCCGACGAAGAAGCGAAGGTCCACGCCGAGCTGCGCTACGCGCCGCCCCCCGTGCGCGCCGCCTCCAAGAGCCTGGTCGCCGTCGACGAGGCGCCCGCCTCCACCACCGTGCTCACCCAGGAGGAGCTGCGCGCCTTCGGCTGGCGCACCGTCGCCGAGGCCGTGGCCGGTGTGCGCGGCTTCTACCTCACCGATGACCGGACCTACACGTACATGGGCGTGCGGGGCTTCTCACCGCCGGGCGACCTGAACACGCGCATCCTCATCCTCTGGGATGGCCACGCCATGAACGACGTCTGGGCCGGCCAGGGCTTCGCCGCCCATGACCTGAGCGTGGACATCCTGGAGGTGGAGCGCATCGAGGTCGTCCGCGGCCCGGGCAGCGCCCTCTACGGTACGGGCGCCTTCTTCGCCGTCATCAACGTGGTGCCTCGCGAGTCCCTGGGCTCCAACAAGAACCTCGAGGTGACGGGCGCGGTGGGCGCGCTGGGCGCCACCCGCGGACACGCGACGGCGTCGTGGGAGGACGGCAACCGCTCCGTGCTGGTGAGCGCCTCGGCCATGACCGCGTCGGGCGCGGACACCACGCGCCTGGGCATCGACAGCCCCATCGTCATCTCCGGCCTGGACGCCGAACGTGCCGCGGGCGGCTCGCTCCGGGCCCGCATGGGCGATTTGTCCCTCCAGGCCCAGTTCAACGTGCGCACCAAGGAGCTGCCCACCGCGCCGTACGGCACCGTGCCTGGCACCGAGGGCAACATCGTGAAGGACCTGCGCGCCTTCGCCGAGGCCCGCTACGAGCGCCAGTTCACCGAGCGCTTCGGCCTGTCGGTGCGCGGCGCGTTCGACCTCAGCCGCTACGAGGGCACCTACGTCTATCCGGCGGAGGACGGCGGCCCCCGCACCGAGGGCGGCTCCGCGGACTGGCTCACCGCCGAGGCCCGCGCGCGCATCGGCCTGTTCGAGGGCAACGTCTTCACGCTCGGCGTGGAAGGCCAGGCGCAGCTGCGCGTGCGGCAGGACGCCGGCGACCAGCCCCTGGAGACGCAGGCGCGCACCTTGTTGTCCGCGTACGTGCTCGACGAGTGGAAGCTCCACCCGCGGCTCAGCGTGTCCGCCGGCCTGCGCCTGGACAAGTACGTGGACCTGGACAGCACGCCCATCACCCCGCGTCTGGCCGTCATCGCGCGCCCCTACGAGCAGGGCCTCACCAAGCTGGTGGCCGGTAACGCCTTCCGCGCGCCCAACGTCTACGAGCTCTACTACGCGGACGGCATCTCCCAGGGCGCGGCGGTGAACCTGCGGCCGGAGACCATCACCACCTTCGAGCTGGAGCACTCGCACGACCTGACGGACGAGCTGCGCCTCACCGTGGCCGGCTACCACAACCGCATCGCCAGCCTGGTGCAGCTCAGCGCCGAGCCGACGACCTCCGGGGACTGCGGCAGCGCGCCGTGCCTCCGCTTCATGAACACCGACGGCACCACGCTGGCCTGGGGCGCCGAGGCCGGCGTGCACTGGCAGCCGGGGCGCTGGCTGCTGGTGGACGTGAGCTACTCCTACGTGACGCTGCGCAACGCCTCGGAGGAGGTCGCCTCCGCGTCACCGGCGCACCTGGTCGCGGGCCGGATGATGATGCCCATTGGCGTCGGTGACATGCGCGTGGCCACGCAGGCCATCTACCAGAGCGCGCGGCCCACCGGCCCCGGCGGCGCGGAGAGCGGCGAGGCCCTGCTGGTGGGCTTCGGCCTGTCGGGCGACTACGGCCCGCTCCGCTACTTCGCGGGCGTGCACAACCTGCTGGACACCCGCTACTCGCTGCCGGTGTCGGACGAGAACTCCATCGCGCCGGTGCCGCAGTACGGCCGCACCTTCACCCTCCAGCTCACGGGAACCTTCTGACATGGCGACGTCCCACGCCGACGTCGCCTTCACCTTCATCCAGCCCGGGCACGCGCTGTACGAAGGCGAGCTGGAGCTGCGCTTCCGCGTGCTGCGCGAGCCGCTGGGCTACAGCCGCTCCGACGTGGCCTTCCCGTTCGAGGCGGACAGTCTGCACCTGGTGGCGCATCAGGACGGCCACGTGCTCGGGTGCGTGCTCTTCCATCCCGAGGACGCGCACGGAGGACGGCTGTTCCAGATGGCCGTGGCCGCGCACCTCCAGGGGCAGGGCCTGGGCGCCCGGCTGGTGCGTACGCTGGAAGCGGAACTGGTGCAGCGAGGCTTCAACCACGTCCACCTGCACGCGCGGGCCCCCGCCGTCCCCTTCTACGAGCGCCTGGGCTACGCCATCGTCGGCGAGCCCTACACCGAGGTGGGCATCCCTCACCGCAGCATGCGCAGGACACTTGGAGCCTAGCTCCGGCCTCCGCCTGTTACCCGGCAACCAACCTGGAAGGCCCTCTTCCGCTCCCTGCCTCTGGGACGCATGGGTTGCTGGTAACCTTGGAGAAGCCGAAGAGCTCGCCAGCTTCAGGAGACCCGATGAACGGAGCGAATGACGGACGTTCCCCGCCCTCTTCCCGTGATGTCGAGCCCGATGAGGAGCGCGGTGATGCCGGCCCCGAGGAACCCCGGCGCCCGGCCATCTACGTTCTGGAAGGCAACACCCTGCAGACGCGGCTGACGCGCGAGCTGGGTGTGAACTATCCGTTCGTCAGCGACGGCATGGCCTTCGTGTCGCTGCCGCCGCTGGTCCTCGCCGTCTCGGAGGCGGGCGGCGTGGGCATGCTCGGCGTCGTGCCGGAACCGCCGGACGTGCTGGACGTCCGCATCCAGACCGTTCAGGCGGGCACGCAGAAGCCCTTCGGGGCGAACCTCCTCATCGCCCCCGATGGAGGCCAGCACCGCGTCACCCGTGAGCACGTCGACGTCTGCATCGCCCGGCGCGTGCCCATCGTCTCGTTTCAAGGAGACCTCCCGCCCGCGGACTGGGTGACGGCGCTGAAGGGCGCGGGCATTCGCGTGTGGCTTCAGGCGCCCTCCCTCGAGCTCGCGCGGCAGGCTTTGGCTCTGGGCGCGGACGGGCTCATCGCGCAGGGACGGCAGGCCTCCGGCATCAATCACAGCGGCCTGCCCACGCTGGCCCTGGTGCGCGCGCTGCGCGCCATGACGGACACCGTGCCCGTGCTGGCCTCGGGCGGCATCGCCGACGGACTCAGCGCCGCGCGCGCCCTCTTCCACGGCGCCGACGGCGTCTGGGTGAGCACGCGCATGGTGGCGTCCGTGGAAGCGTATGCCCACCCGGACTACAAGCAGCGCATCGTCGAGGGCGACGCGGGCGACTCGGACTTCACCACCGTCTTCGGCGCCGACTGGCCCGGACAGCGCATGCGCGTGCTGCGCAACCGCGTGGTGCGCGAGTGGACGGGGCGGGAGGGGCGCGTGCCCATGCCCGTTCCGGCCCCCGAGCGCGTGGGCTCCACTCGATTGTTTCCGGGCACGCCGGGCGGAACCTCCGTGGACATCCCGAGGTTCAGCGCCTTCGTGCCCACGCCCGACACCCAGGGCGACCTGGATGAGATGGCCATGCCGGCCAGCGGCGCCAGCATGGCGCGCATCGAGAGCATCCAGCCGGCCGGGCAAATCGTGGTGGAGCTGATGGAGCGAGCGCGCCGGGTGCTCGCCGATCCGCACGGTCTGGAGGCCGATGCCGAGGAGGACGACCGGGGCTGATTTGGAGTAGAGCGCCCTTCATGGGTGCAACGTGGCGCCGGGCGGCACATCTGGGGTGGCTGGTCTTCGCGCTGTGTGGCGCCGCCGCGGTGGTGCGCGCCTCCACGGCCCGCCTGCCGCCGCCCCCGCAGCGCCTGTCCCCCACGCTGAGGGAGCAGGTGGGCCACGCCGCCGCGAACCAGGAGGCCGAGTGGCGGCGAAAGGCACGCCAGTCCTTCCCCGGGGACCACTGGTCCCAGGACGACGACTTCGGCGCGGCCGAGCGCAAGTGGGCCGTGGATGAGGCCCACCGCCGCGGCGTGCCCGTGACGGAGGTCCTGGAGGCCATCGACGCGGAGCTGCACAGCCGCCCCGTGCAGCCACCTCGCAAGGCCACCGCCAGCCCCTGCAAGCCCCGCCCCTTCTACGACTGAGCCTGCCGCGCACCGCGTCCATGATGCCTCCCCCTCGCAGGCTGCTTCGCTTCGCCCACCGCGCCGCCACCCTCACCGGTCTGCGCCTGGCCCTCTTCGCCGCGCTGGCGCTGGCCGCGAGCTGGCGTCCGCTCCAGCAAGCCGGCGGGATGAACGACTTCCGCGACGCGCACCTGCTGCACTCGTACGAGGACGCGGGGACTCGCACGGTGACGCACTACGGCCAGCTCCCGCTGTGGAACCCCTGGGCCTGCGGCGGGCAGTACGCGCTGGGCAGTCCCCAGACGCGCGTGGCCTCCCCCACGCTGCTGGTGTCCACGCTGATGGGCGCGCGGCCCGCGGAGCCGCTCTTGCTGTGGGCCTTCCTGGTGCTCGGCATGGAGGGCTTCTTCCACTACGCGCGGCGGCGCGTGGGCTCCGCGCTGGGCGCCCTGGGCGCGGCGCCGCTGTTCGGCCTCGCGGGCTTCACCGCGCTCTCCTGGTCCATTGGCTGGCTGAACTTCGCGGGCTTCCTGCTGCTGCCCTGGCTGCTGTGGGGCACGCGCCGCGCGGCGGAGGGGCATCTGCGGGGCGCCGTGGTGGTGGCGGGTGTCTTCGCACTACTGCTGGGCTTCGGCGGCACCTACCCGGTGCCCATGGGCGCGCTCTTCGTCGCGCTGGAGGCAGGCCGCACGCTGAAGGGTCTGCGCGGGACGGCCCGGCGCACGTCCGCGCTGTGGGCGCTGGGCGCCACGGCCCTGTTCACCCTGGGCGCCTGCGCGTTCCGGCTGTGGCCGCTGGTGGAGACCATGCGGTCGGCGCCGCGCATCATGGCGGGCACGCCGGGCAACTCCGCGGAGGAGCTGGCGCGCATGCTGCTCCAGCTCCCGGCGCGCTCCGGCTACAGCGACCCGGGCAACTTCTTCCTCGCGCCCGCGGCGCTCGCGCTGATTCCGCTGGCCGCGTGGGCCTGGCGCCGGGCGCTGTACCCGGCGGTGCTGGCGGCGCTGTGCGTGTGGATGGCGGCGGGCTACTCGGCGACGCCGTCGCTGTTCGGCGCGCTGCGGCTGCTGCCTGTCTTCGGGACGCTGCGCTACCCCGAGCGGTTCCTGGTGCCCGCGGGCTTCTTCCTCGCCGAGCTGGTGGCGCTGGGATTCGCCGTGCTGCTGGTGCGCGTGTGGCGCGTGCCCCCGGCCCGCACGGCCGCGTCGTGGTGGCCCACGGCGGCGGCGGTGGCGTGCATCGTCATCGCCGTGGGCTGGGGCTTCCAGGTGCGCGCCTTCGACCGGCTCAGCCGCTGGTCGCAGATGGTGCCCTCCCCCGGCCCCATCCCCGAGGAGGCGGAGCGCCCCTTCGCCCAGGCCCGCGGCAACCGCTGGGCGCAGGGCTACTTCCTGGCGCTCAACCGGGGCTCCATCGCCTGTGGTGAAGCCTGGCCCGTGCCCATGTCGGAGCGCCTGCGCGGCGACCTGCCCCAGGAGGAGTACCTGGAGGACGCCGCCGCGGGCACCGCGCGCCGCGTGGAGTGGACGCCCAACCGCGTGACGGTGGACGTGACGGCGACGCGGCCCACGGTGCTGCTGGTGAACCAGAACTGGCATCCGGGCTGGAAGTCCGCGGAGGGCGAGGTCATCTCCCATCAGGGGCTGCTCGGCGTGCGGCTCGCGCAGGGGACGCACCGCGTGGTGCTGCGCTTCCTGCCGCGCTCGGGCATCGGCGGCGCGGGAGTCTCCGCGCTCGCGTGGCTGGGGATGGGCTTCGTCGCATGGCGGCTGCGCGGCCGGCTGGGGCTCGCGGCCATCGGCGTGGCCAGTGCGCCGCTGGCCGCATGGGGCGTGCTGCTGGTCACGTCGACGGAGCCCGTGGCCCGCGCCGTACCGCTGAATCCGGATGGCACGCCCATGTTCGTGACGGCGCCGCCTGCCGACGCCAAACCCCTGGGCGCGAAGTTCGACGTCCCGGTGGAGCTGGTGGCGGCGGAGGTGCCGCCCGCGCCGGACGCGGAGGGCCTCATCCACATGGTGCTCTACTGGCGCGTCACCGGGCCGGTGCCTCGCTCCGTGGGCATCTTCGTCCACCTGCCGGGTCCCCCGGGCAGCAAGCGGAAGAACGCGGACCACCCCGTGCTGGGCGGCACCTTCTTCCTCGCGGGGGCGCCTCGGGACGTGCTGCTGCGCGACGCGTTCTCCGTGTCCACGAAGGACTGGGACGCGGGCGAACGGAAGGTCCTGGTGGGCCTGTGGCAGGCCGAGGGTGACGGCTCGCGCATCGGCGGGCGGGGCGCGGATGGAAAGCCGCTGGCGTCGTCCCATGTCGAGGCGGGCACACTCACCGTGCCGCCCAAGCCACAGTCCGAGGAGAAGCCCTGAGCCCGGCGGGCCGGGGCGCATGACGCGGCACGGTGATGGGGTTATGACGTGCGCATGCGAATCCTGCACACCATGCTGCGCGTCGGTGACCTCGAGCGCTCGCTCGACTTCTACACCCGGGTCATCGGCATGAAGTTGCTGCGCCGTCACGACTACCCGGACGGCAAGTTCACCCTGGCCTTCGTGGGCTTCGGTCCCGAGGACACCCATCCCGCCCTGGAGCTCACCCACAACTGGGGCGTCGAGAAGTACGAGCTGGGCACCGCGTACGGCCACGTGGCGCTGGGCGTCAGTGACATCCATGGGACGTGCGACGCCATCCGCAAGGCCGGCGGCAAGGTGGTCCGCGAGCCCGGCCCCATGAAGCACGGCACCACCGTCATCGCCTTCGTCGAGGATCCGGACGGCTACAAGGTGGAGCTCATCCAGAAGGACCCCTGAGCCCCACCCCGCCCTGCGTCCCCCACCCCACCTTCACCGGGCACCGCCCCGATGCCCGGCGCTCACGCAACGCCTGCACACCCGGCCCGGGCCCGTTAGTGTGGCCCCGTGAGCTCCGCACCCCACTTCGTCCCCAACCACGCCCCGCCGGACCGGCCGCGAGAGAACGCGCTGCTCTTCCTCGCTCGCGGCATGGAGCTGCTCGTCCTGGAGCACGCGGACCGCGTCTCCATTCCCACCGGCGCGGACTTCCCGGAGCTGGCCGCGGGCGCGCACTACCTGGGCCAGCTGGACGGCGTGGACTGCTACGCGGCGGGGTTCACCCAGGAGTTCATCGCCCCCCAGGGCTACAAGGTGGTGACCGCCCGCACGCTCTACAGGCGGCTGGACGATGCCCGCTTCGCCGTGGCGGGACGCGCGCTCGCCATCGTGGAGTGGGACCTCACGCACCGCTTCTGCGGCCGCTGCGGCCAACCCACGCAGCTGGTCGCCGGAGAGCGCGCCCGCCGCTGCCCGGTGGACAAGACGCCCTTCTACCCCCGCATCGCGCCCGCCATCATCGTCCTCATCACCCGGGGCGACACGATGCTGCTCGCGCGCAACGCCCAGTTCCCGGAGCCCATGTTCAGCACGCTCGCGGGGTTCGTGGAGCCGGGCGAGTCACTGGAGGAGTGCCTGGCGCGCGAGGTGAAGGAGGAGGTCGGCATCGACGTGAAGAACATTCGCTACTTCGGCTCGCAGCCGTGGCCCTTCGGCCGCTCGCTCATGGTGGGCTTCACCGCTGAGTACGCGGGGGGCGACATCGTCGTGGACCCGAAGGAAATCTCCGAAGCCCACTGGTTCCGCCCGGACCAACTGCCGCGGATTCCTCCGCGGCTCAGCATCGCGCGGCAGCTCATCGACGCGTTCGTCGAGCGCATCCAGGGCGCCGCCCCCTAACCCCCCCGGACGGGGTCTCGGCCCCCCGCCGGTTCCGCGCTTGACCTGGCGCGGCCGGTTGGGGTTGAAGCGCCCTTCCCCTCGACGAGCGAAGAAGCCATGCCCGCAGCGCGCCCGCACATCGAACCCCGACGCGTCCCCACCGCGGACTCCGTGGTGGTGAAGGAGATTTATCTCAGCGTCCAGGGAGAGTCCTCCCACGCGGGGCTGCTGTGCGCCTTCGTGCGCCTCACGGGCTGCCACCTGCGCTGCACCTACTGCGACAGCGAGTTCGCCTTCCACGGCGGAGCGCGGCGGAAGATTCCGGACGTCGTCGCCGAGGTGCTGGGCATGCGCACGCCCATGGTGGAGGTCACCGGCGGAGAGCCCCTGCTCCAGCCCGGCGTCTATCCACTCATGGAGGCGCTGCTCGACGCGGGGCTCAAGGTGCTGCTGGAGACCAGCGGCGCCATCGACGTGCGGCTCGTGCCCCCGGCCGTGCACAAAATCGTCGACATGAAGACGCCCTCCTCGGGCGAGCACCTGCGCAACGACTACCGCAACTTCACGTCGATGAACGCCAACGACGAGCTGAAGTTCGTCATCGGCTCGCGCGAGGACTACGACTGGGCCAAGGCGCTCATCGCCGAGCACCAACTGCTCCAGAAGCCCTACGGCACGCTGTTCTCCACCGTGTTCGACAAGCTCCACCCGCGCGAGCTCGCCGAGTGGGTCATCGACGACAGGCTGGCCGTCCGCTTCCAGCTCCAGATGCACAAGTACATGTGGGACCCGAACGCGCGCGGCGTGTGAGCCCGGCGCCGGGGCTCACGTCCGGAAGTCTCCGAACCACAAGACGGTCATCCAGCCCGCGGCCAGCCCCAGGTTCAGCCCCCCGAGCGCCGCGGTCACCCGGGCCTGGTTGCGCCCCCGCTCGGCGCCCTCGCCCCGGGCGATGCGCCGCAGCTCCCGCATGCCCAGCACCACCCCCGCGAGCCCCGCAACCAGCGTGGGCAACGGCAACGCCAGGGAGCAGGGCAGGCACGCCAGGCCCACCACGTTGAGCGCCAGCGCCACCTGGACGACCCGCGACGGCCGCGCCTCCTTTCGCAGGAGGGCGACGCAGGGCGCGCAGCAGGGTGACTCGCCCACCAGCTCCGTGCAGTCGCCGCACAGGAAGGTGCCACAACGCATGCAGGTGGCCACCGCGGAGACGTCCGGGTGGTGGGCGCAGGCCGCTCCGGTGGGCGTCATCACGCGGCCCTCCCCTTCGCGGTACCGCCGTCAGAAGCCCGAGGGCAGCGGAGGACGGGCCGTCAGCGCCGCGACGCCGTGCAACCCCAGGCCCAGGAACACGGCGGCCAGCACCGAGCAGGACATGAAGCCCGCGACGATGAGGCCCTTGCGCCGGTGCTCGAACTGGCTGAAGGCGTAGAAGGGCATGTAGCAGGGGATGAGCAGCACCATCATCCCCGTGCCCACGCTCCGCCGGAAGGCGTGAACGAGCAGGGTGGCGGCGCATCCCAGCGCGATGACGGCGAACAGGATGGCGAGCGGAAGCAGCGGCACGACCACCCCCTTAGCACGTTCCACCCTTTGCGGCGTCGGCGTGCACATATTAAGCACGCCCCGACGTCAACCAGCCGAGGTAACAGCCGATGAACGCCGCCAAGACGCTGCTCAACTTCCTCCTCGCGGGGGCCCTGCTGGGCGTCGTCGTCGCCTCGTGGCTGGGGCCCAACTACCTCGGCTGGTACAACGAGACGCCCTACGCCACCCAGACGATGTGCAACCTGCCCGAGGTCATCCGCAAGACGTCCGCGGACCTGATTTCGTACCAGGGCATTGGCGGGGGCGTGGGCGCGGCCGTCTTCCTCATCCTGGGAATCGTCTTCGTGCGCTGGACGCACCGGCGCGCCCGGCCCCTGCAGCAGCAGACGCCGCCCACCCCACCCACCGCCGCGGCCTGACGCCCGGCTCAGGGCGCCTGGGACGCGGGGGCCTGCACGATGACGCCGGGCCCCTGCGCGACGATGGCGCTGCCCTCGCTGTCCTCGACGATGACCATGATGGCGAAGGTCGTCGTCTCCGCCACCTCCGGCGCCACCCAGGTCGGGTTGCGCGCGGTCGGGTCACTGAAGCGGCCCGCGGGCTCCTTGGGGAGCTGCTGCCAGGAGAAGGACATGGAATCTCCGTCCGGCTCCTCCACCTCGAAGAGGAAGGACACCACCTCCCCGGCCCTCACGACCTGAGGCATGGGCCGCGGCCCCATGTGGACCAGCGGTGGATGGTTGGCACGACAGGTGACACACAGCCCCAACAGCGCCAACGCCCCGAAGACTTTCGAGTACGAGCGAGACATGCACCGGCCCCTTTGAATGGTGGAGCCAGCGTAACGCGTTGGAGGGGCGACAGGTATTGCCCCAGCGGCGTGAAACGTCTCGCACCCGAAGGCTGAGCGTTCAGCCCCGCCGGCGCGAGCCGCGTGACGCGGCCAGCATCCGCAGCTTCTCCGCGCGCGACAGCCGCTTGATGGCGGCCTCCCGCCTCAGGGCCGAGCCCCGGTCCTCCGCGGCCTCGCTCCACACCAGGGTGACGGGAAGCCGCGCCCGCGTGTACGCCGCCCCCCGGCCCCGGCCATGGGTGGCCAGCCGGCGCTCCAGGTTGTTGGTGGCGCCGGTGTAGAGGGTGCCGTCACAGCACCGCAGGATGTAGACAGTCCACGAGGGCGATTCGTCCGGCACGTCGCGCCGCACTGTACCGCCCCCGAGGACCGTCCGCCCTAGTTCCGCCCCGAGGCGCCCTCCGCGGAGGACGGCAACGCGCGCGGCCGCCACCGCCACGCCGCGGACCGCCGTACTCCGGGTGCGCCCGCCGGGGCCATGACCCCCGCCACGGGTGCCAACGGGTCGCCCTTCCACGCCGCGAGGAGATGCTCCTCGCTCACCACCCCCAACAACCCACCCCCATCCCCCACCACCCCCAGCAACCGCACCTGGTGCCTTTCCATCTTCCGAAGGGCCGCCAGAAGAGTATCCGTGGGAAAAACGGTGGCGATGAGGGAGGACCAACTTTCCATCCAAGCCTGCTTTCGCCGCATTGCCACGTCCTCCGTGTCGTCTCCTACATCTCCCTGCAACAGTCCTGCCGTACAAGGGAGCTGCTCACCAATGAACACCGCATTGCCCCGCGGTCCGGCTTAGAATGCGGAGGTGACTCGTCGACAGGTGGCACGGCTGGGACGGATGGCGGACCTCTTTTCGCGGACGATGACGCGCGGGAAGGAGGGCCTGCTGACGCTCAGCTTCCGGCCCGATGAGCTCTACCGGGTGCCCACGGATGACGGGGCCTCCATCGCCCTGGGCCGCTACCACGCCCGAGGCGAGAAGCGCTTCGCCGAGCCGGTCATCCTGTGCCACGGGCTGGGCGCGAACCGCTTCCACCTGGACTTCGACGAGCAGTACAGCCTGGCCCGCTACCTGGCCCGCGCGGGCTTCGAGACGTGGGTGCTGGAGCTGCGCGGCCGGGGGCTGGCGGGCGACTGTCCGGACTTCAACTTCGACGACCAGGCCGAGCACGACGTGCGCACGGCGGTGCGAACCGTCTTGTCCACAGGTGCCAGGGAAGTGCTCTGGGTTGGGCATTCCAAGGGCGGGTTGATGCTCTACGCCCACCTGGCCAAGACGCCCCAGGCGCCGGTGCGGGCGGCCGTGGTGCTGGGCGCCCCCTTCACCTTCGCGGTGCAGCCGGGCCTGCGCACCTTCATCCAGAAGGTGGAGCCGGTGCTGAAGCTGCGGGTCATCCCCACCAGCCGCGTCACCAGCATCGCCCTGTTCGGCGCGCCGCCCGGCCCCATGAGCCGCTACATGATGTTGGCGGAGAACATGGAGACGGACGTGGTGCGGCGCGCGCTGGCCAACGTGCCCGCCAACATCGCCGGCGGCGTGGGGCGCCAGTTCGCCCGGTGGATCACCACCAACCGCTTCACGTCCTACAACGGCGAGTTCGACTACCGGGAGGCCCTCTCCCGGGTGAACATCCCCTTCCTGCTGATGGCGGGCAGCAAGGACCTGCTCGCCCCGCCCATGTCGGTGGCCCGCGCCAAGGAGCACCTGGGCGGCCCGGTGAAGTTCCTCGTGGCCGGCAAGGCCCACGGGTTCGGGGCGGACTACGGCCACGCGGACCTGGTGCTCGGCCGCCGGGCCCCGGACGAAATCTTCCCCCTGGTGGAGGCGTTCCTCTCCTCACACGCGACGCCGCCGCGGCCCGGGTGAGGTTGTCCGGCCCTGTCCGGCGTGCTAGCGGAACGGGCCTCGTGCCATGACTGACGGCTTGCCACCCTGGAGCCCACCTACCCACGAGGCCCCGCGCATGCGCCCTTCTCCCACCCGCGCCTCCCTGGTCCCACTCACCGTCGCGCTGGCCCTGGGCGTGGGCGTGTCCGCCTGCACCAAGCCCGTGATGGAGACGCCGGAGTCCCTGGTGGTCGCCAGCGTCAACGGCGAGGTGCTCAGCCGGGCGGACTTCGAGCAGGAGCTGTGGCGGGAGATGGCCCTGTCGGACGTCACCCAGCGCACGGCGGAGGACGTGGAGCCGTTCAAGCGCGCGCTGCTCGACACGTACATCCACCGGATGCTGCTGCTCCAGGAGGCGCGCAAGCACAACATCACCGCGTCGCCTGAAGAGGTGGACCGGGGGGTGCTGCGGTTGTCGGGGGACTATCCGGCGGGCAACTTCAATGAGGTCCTGGCGCAGGGCCAGCTGTCCATGGCCGAGCTGCGCTCGCGCGAGGCGAGCAGGCTGACCATCGAGAAGCTGTTCGCCAGCCACGTCTACTCACGGGTGGCGGTGACGGAGGAGGAGCTGCGCGCCTGGTACGCCGCCCACGACACCGACTTCCACGAGCCCGAGCGGGTGCACGCCGCGCAAATCGTGGTGAAGGGCCTGGACGAGGCACGGCGGCTGCAAGCCCAGCTCAAGTCCGGCAAGAAGTTCGCGGACCTGGCGCGCAGGTATTCGCTCAGCGCGGACGCCAAGGTGGGAGGCGACCTGGGACTCTTCCCCCGAGGGCAGATGCCGCCCGCCTTCGACGAGGTGGTATTCAAGCTGGGCGTGGGGCAGGTTTCGGACGTGGTGTCCACCGAGTACGGCTTCCACCTGTTCCGCGTGCTGGAGCGCAAGCCGGCGCGCAAGCGGGAGTTCGCGGAGGTGCGGAACCTGGTGGAGGGCAAGGTGCTGGAGCAGAAGCGGGCGCAGGCGCAGGAGACGTTCGAGAAGGAGCTGCGGCAGAAGGCGCAGGTCCAGGTGAACGAGGCCACGTTGCAGGCCATCCGCGGGCGTCCGGTGCCTCAGCAGGCGGCGGCGGAGTGACGACGGAATCGAAGTCCGGGGCGTCGGTTGGACGCGCCCGGGGTGGTTCGGAAGGATGGCAGGAATGAAGAAGCTGGTGGCGGCAGGCGCGGCGATGGCGCTCCTGGGCAGCGGAACGGCGGCGCACGCGGAGCTGGTGGACAAGGTGGTCGCGGTGGTGAACCGCGACATCATCGCGTTGTCGGAAGTGCAGCAGCGCGCGGCGCCGGAGATGTCGCAGGTCAATGACCCGGACCCCCGCAAGCGCGGCGAGCAGCGGCTGCAGCTGATGAAGACGGCCCTGGACACCCTCATCGGCGAGAAGCTGATGGAGGCGGAAATCGCGCAGCTGGGCATCACCGCCACCGAGGCCGAGGTGGACGAGCTGGTCGCGGACGTGCGCCAGCAGAACAACATCACCGACCCCGCGCAGTTCGAGCAGCTGCTGGCGGGCGAAGGCCTCACCATGGCCACGTACCGGGACATGATGCGCAAGCGCATCATGCGTGACCGGCTCCTGCGCATGAAGGTGGGCCCCCAGGTGAAGATCACCGAGGAGGACCTCAAGGCCGCCTACACGCAGTACACGCGCATGGAGAGCGGTGACTCGGAGGTCCACGCGCGCCACATCCTGGTGCAGGTGGACGCCAAGGCCTCCCCGGAGCAGGTGGAGGCCGCGAAGAAGCGGGCGGAGGCCATCGCCGCGGAGGCGCGGCGTCCGGGCATGGACTTCGCGTCGCTCGCCCGCGCCCGCAGCGAAGGCCCCAGCGCCTCGGATGGCGGTGACCTGGGCTGGTTCAAGCGCGGCGTCATGGTGCCGGCCTTCGAGAAGGCGGCGTTCACCCTCCCGGAGGGCGGCGTGAGCGACCCGGTGCGCACCAACTTCGGCTGGCACGTCCTGAAGGTGGAGGAGCGCCGCGCCATCGCCGCTGCCTCTTACGAGGAGGTGCGCTCCAAGCTGGAGGGCAAGCTGCTCCAGGAGAAGACGGAGAAGTTCCTCGACCAGTACGTGCAGGAACTGCGGCAGAAGGCCAACGTCGACGTGAAGCTGTAAGCCGCCGTGAGCCTTCCGCGCGTCGGAATCTCCCTGGGGGACGTGTCGGGCATCGGGCCGGAGGTGACGGCCGCGGCCCTGGCGAAGCCCTCGGTGCGCAAGGTGCTCGTCCCCGTCATCTTCGGGGACGGGCCCACGTTGGAGCGCTTCCCCATCTTCCGCCGCCATGCGCGCGTGGCCCCGTCGGCGCTGGGCCGCGTGGACGCTCCCACGGTGGTGGAGGTGACGCGGCTGAAGGAGAAGGACCGCGTGCCCGGCAAGCCCACGCGCGAGGGCGGCCGGGCGCAGTACGCGTTCGTGACGGCGGCCATCGACGCGATGCGGGCCGGACACGTGGACGCGCTGTGCACGGCGCCCGTGTCGAAGGAGCAGATCTCCCGCGCGGGGATTCCCTTCATGGGTCACACCGAGGTGCTGGCGGAGGCCTTCGGCGTGGACGTGATGATGTTGATGGATGGCCCCCGCGTGCGCGTGGGGCTCGCCACCAACCACGTCCCCCTGGCGGAGCTGCCGCGGCTGCTGACGGTGGAGGGCCTGACGGCGCAGCTCAAGCTGATGTCGCGGAGCCTGGAGCCAGTGGTGGGCCGCAAGCCGCGCATCGCCGTGCTGGGGCTCAACCCCCACGCGGGTGAAGGGGGCCTGCTGGGGCGCGAGGAGGTGGAGGTGATTGGCCCCGCCATCCGCAAGGCCCGCGCGGCCAAGGTGGACGCGCACGGCCCCATCCCCGCGGACGGGCTGTTCGCGAAGCCCGACGCGGTGGGGGCCCGGTTCGACGCCGTGCTGGCCATGTACCACGACCAGGGCCTCATCCCGGCCAAGGCGCTGGACTTCGAGCGCACGGTGAACGTGACGCTGGGGCTGCCCGTGCCGCGCACGTCACCCGACCACGGCACGGCCTACGCCATCGCGGGCAAGGGTGAAGCGAGCTGCGTGCCCATGGTGGAGGCGCTGCTCAAGGCCGCGCAGCTCGCGGCGGCGCGCACACGAAGCAAGCGTGTCGCCGCGCGAAGCCGGTAGCCACGGTACGGCGGTGGCACCGTGCGCCGCCTCCTGAAGCGGGCCGCGCGGCGAGATGTGGCCGCCCCCCCACCAGCGCTCATGCCCGAGGAAGCCGGTCGACGTGTTCGGCGAGGTCCTCGCCGTCCTTCGCGGGGTCGATGAGTTGGAGGTGCGCGCCGGTGCCGCCCTCTGGAATCACCAGCACGCTCACACGACTCCTGGGGCACTCGCCCAGGCACCCGGACGCGATCACCCGCGTCCGCTCCGTGAGCCCTCGCGCCGCGAGGGACTCACGCACGCGGCGCGGCAGGTCCACACCGCCAGCGCTCGCGTCCAGGCGCACCAGGCATCGGTGGCAGACGTGCAGCTCCGTGGGCTCTGGCGGCTCGGACGCGGACATTCCAGGCGGGAGCATACGGGCCGCGCGTGCGGCCCGGGCCTCAGAAGACGAACGGGAAGCGGATGGGCTCCTGCATGCGGACCTGGTGCACCGGGAACTTCCAGCGGCGGACCACGTCCTCGACGCAGCGGGCGAGCGGCGTGGCGCGCAGGGCGCTGTGGTCCAGGCCCACGTTGAGCGTCTCACCGCTCGGCAGCACGGACCACTGCACCACGAAGCGGCCTCCGGCCTCCACCGGCGTCCCCTTCGCGTGCGAGCGCAGGCACGCGGTGATGGCGGGCTGGTTCGTCACCACCACCTGCTTCACGTCCTCCGGCGTGAGGTGCTCCTTCACGTCAATCGCGGGCGGGACGTAGACCGTGCGCACGGGCTCTTCCGCCTTCAGCGCCTCGGCCTCCGCCTCGTCCGTGAAGCCCAGCTCACGCGCGAACGCCTCGTCGAGGTCCGAGTACGGTCCCTTCGGCGTGGCGTCCGCCTCCACCGCGTCCGCGACCACCTCGCCGGGCGACGACTGCACACCGTCACCAGCCGCCGAGCCTCCCGCCTCCTCGTCACCGAAAGCGAGCTCCACGGGCGCCGCCGGCGTGGTCGTGGGCACCGCGGCGGCGGCCTCGGCATTCGCCCGCACCTTGCGCGCGATGGGCGCGGTCCGGGCCACGGCGAGCGTCTCCGCGTGAGGCGGGCGGGCGCTGTCCTGCGCCGGCGCTGAGTTCGCGGCGGGACGCAGTCCCTCCACCGCGGACTGGAGCTGCCCCTCCGCCGGCAATGGCACGGCGCCCACCGCCGGGGCCGAAACAGCGCCCGTTGCGACCCCACCCGGCGCCTGCGACACCGCGCCCTCCCCGGAGACAAGCGGCCCAGCCCCGCTCACACCCGGCGCGGACGACACCGCGCTTCCCACGGAGGCATGTGGTGAAGCCCCGCTCACACCCGGCGCGGACGACACCGCGCCTGCCACGGAGACGAGCGGCGCTGCCGCGCCCGCACCCGCCACGCCGCCCGACGGCGCTGCGTCCTTCAGCGAATCCACATGCGCCACCTCCGCGTCTCGAGCGGAGCGGGCCTGCGTCGTGCCCGCCGCGTTCTCACGGACCGCCAGGACGGCGACCAGGAGCAGGCCCGCCGCCAGCGCGCCCGCCGCGGCAGCGCCCAGCAACGCGGCGGGACGCAGCTCCGAGCCACGCACCTGTGCGACAGGCGCCGGGACGGGCTCATTCCATCCCGAGTCCTCCGCGTGCAGGTGCGGTGACACCTCGGGTGCTTCATTCGCGGCACGCGACCACGCATCCTCGCCCAGCGGCAACAGCAGCGAGCCCAGGGGCGTGATGTGCTTCGCCCCAGGTGAAGCGCGCATCCACTCGGGAATCTCCACCGCGGGTTCGGGAGGAGACTCCATGACATGCGCGGTGGATGGAGGGTGCTGTGCCATCCACGCCGTCTCTTCCTCCGCCAACGCGAGCAGCGCGCGCATGCCGCTGGAGACCTCCGCCACGGACGCGGTGCCACACGCCGCGTCCTCGGCCTCCTCGGACTCGAAGAGCTCACGGTCGAGATACGCGTCGAGGTCTCCCGCGAGCACCTCGTTCACACTCACGTTCCGACGGGGCTCCAGCGCACCTGGAGTGCCCCGGCCCTGCGTACGCAACTGGCCATCAGCTCCGGAAAGAAGCTCGTCCACACGCCCTCCCTCGCCCGCGCTGCACCCACCGGCCCTGACTTCGACAGAGCGTGCAACGTAGGACCCGGTCCTTGTCGCGCCACCCCCAGTGTTGTTCCTCGAACGCTGTGTCCCGTGTGGGCACCGCGCCTGTCCACTGGTTCACCCGGTCCACTCACGGAGGATGGCGCGCGGCCCCGCAACTTCGCGTCCCCGCACTTCATTCCGTGCGCATGCACACGCGGCACGCAGCGGCGCGCGTGTCGCAATCACATGCACTTCGGACGCATCTTCACGCCGTGCTCAAAACACACGGTGATTCACATCCGGCTCGCATTCATCGTGTTGGCCGCCGCGTCACCGCGTGAGACAGCGCCGCGATGACAACACCCCGCCGTCCCACGTCGGCGTTTCACAGCCCACACCTTGGCGCGCGGCCTCGGAGGTCGCGCGCCACGCCTTGCCTCCTCGCTCCGGGACATGGCTATCCTGGCATCCTCGGATATGGAGGCTGCCAGGATGCCCCTCTTGAACGGTGAGCGCTGCTGGAGACTGCCTGCCCAGGGTGAAGACTGGCTCGTCGTTCCTTCGGTCGACCTGGCGCGGCTGCAGCCTCAACGGGAGCCGGTGCCGGACGTGTTCGTCACCACCGCGTTGACGCGGTGGCTGGCCTCATCCGCGGCGCACACGCTGTACGCGATGTACGAAGCGCTGGGAGGCAGCCGCCCGGTGGGCCTGTCGGGCCTGGAGCGCCGCCGGTATGAGCAGCGCCTCCAACAGCGGCTCGCCGACGCCTTCACACATGGCGAGTTGGTGGCCCTGCCCGAGGCGCGCCCCGCGCTCATGCCCGCCCCCTGGTCCGAGCCTCCGCCCCACAAGGCGGATGAAGTCCAGATTGAAGAGCAGACGTGGCTGGCCATCGAGCTCAGGGACGAGGAAGGCACCCCCGTCCCGAATGCGCGCTACCAGGTGACGCTCCCGGACGGCAGCACGCGCGAGGGCACCCTCAACAAGAACGGCTACGCGCGCGTGGAGGGTGTGAATCCTGGCCAGTGCCAGGTCACCTTCCCGGACCTGGACGGTCAGAGCTGGTCATGACGGCCTCGACGTCCGACGCCTCCCTCGGGATGGCGGCGGTGAGGACCTCGTGGCCCTCGGGCGTGACGAGCACGTCATCTTCAATGCGGATGCCGCGCACGTCCGCGTAGCGCGCCAGCACGTCACGCTGGAGCCGGTCCTTCGCGCGCGCCGTGAGCCGTGCGTCCGACAGGATGGCCGGCACCTGGTACAGGCCCGGCTCAATCGTCACCGCCATGCCGGGCTCCAAATCCCGGTCCAGCCGCAGGGAACGGTGCCCGAACTCCTGCGAGCGCGTGCGCCCCGGCGCGTAGCCCGCGCGGTCCCCCAGGTCCTCCATGTCATGCACGTCCAGGCCCAGCAGGTGGCCCACGCCGTGCGGGAAGAAGAGCGCGGTGACGCCGTCCACCACCAGCTCCTCCGGGTCGCCGCGGAGGATGCCCAGCGCCACCAGGCCCCGCGCCAGCTCCTGGTGCGCCGCGAGGTGGACGTCGCGGTAGCGCGTGCCCGGGCGCACGGCGGCGATGCTCGCCTTCTGCATGCGCAGCACCACCTCGTACAGCTCCCGCTGCGTGCTGCTGAAGCGGCCCGTCACCGGCCACGTGCGCGTCACGTCACACGCGAAGCCGCCCGGGCTCTCACCGCCCACGTCCGCCAGCAGCAGCTCGCCCGCCTGCAGCGTGTGGTCGTAGCGCAGGTTGTGCAGCACCTCGCCGTGTACGGTGACGATGGGCTGATACGCGGGCCTCACGTCGCGCGAGACGAACGCGTACTCCATCGCCGCGCGCACCGTGGCCTCGAGGATGCCCGGCCGCGTCGCGCGCATGCCCGCCAGATGCGCCGGCACCGTGAAGGCCGCGGCCTGCCGCAGCTGCGCCGCCGCCGCGTCGTCGTGGCGCAGGCGCAGGGAAATCATCGCGTCCGCCAGCGGCACGTCCACCGGCGACAGGTGGCCCGGACGCACCTCGCGGCCGAGCAGCGCCGCCACGTCCAGGCACGTCTCCAGGTCCGGCGTGGGCAGCGTGGCCACCTCCCGGCCCTTCAGCGCCGCGGGCAGCTCGGCGCGCGGGCGCACCGTGCAGCCCGTCCGCTCCGCGATTTCCGCGAAGCCGGGCACCTCGCCGTCCCACAGCGCGTCATCGGGGCCGGGCTCGGGCAGGTACAGCGTCCAGCCCTGGCCGTCGTACAGGCCCATGCCGTCCGGCGCGGCGAGCCCGAAGAGGTAGAGGAAGTGACTGGAGGCGCGGAAGGGGAACTGGTCCGCGGCGTAGTTGCGCGGACGGGGGCGGCTCGACGCGAGCACCGCGGGCACGGCCCCCAGGATCCGGGAGAGCTGCTCCCGCCGTCGGGTGAGAGCGGAGCGCTCGGAAACGGAGGGGAGCAACATTCTGGAACCTCGGGTTCAGGCGCCCAGCGGGCGCTGCGGCAACAACTTGAAGAGGAAGGCCAACAGGTCGTCGAAGTGGCCGCCCTTGCGGAACACGGCGTCCACCGGCATGTCGATCTTCCCGTCATGGCCGGTGACGAAGACGACCTTCGTCTTCGGCATGTGGTGGCGCACCAGCGGAATCAGCCCGGTGCCAAAGCCGTCTCCCAGACTCTGGTCCAACAACACGGCGTCATACGCGCGAGGCCGGTTCAATAATCCCGCGGCCTCCGAATAGGAGCCCGCCGTGACGACGGCGAACCCCGCGTCCTCGAGCAGCGCGGACAACGTCAGCCGGTTGGAAGGGTCGTCCTCCACGAGCAGCAGGCAACGCCCGAAGGTCCAGTTCGTCTCCATCACTTGCTCCCCCGAGTCACGTCATTCCGGTCCTGGGCCCCGGCCTCCGGGCCCGTGAAGACGAGTTCCACGTACGTGCCCCCCGAAGGGCCCGCGCCGAGGTCCAGCTGCCAGCCATGCCGCACGGCCGTCCGGTGGACGATGCTCAAGCCCAGGCCCGCGTGGTGGGAGCGCGTGGTGAAGAAGGGCTCCAGGGCCCGCGAGTACGCCTCCGGCGCCAGTCCCTCTCCGGTGTCCTCCACGCGCAGGCTCACGCCCGCCTCCGTGTCCCGCGTCCGCACAGCCAACGTGCCGCCCTGGGGCATGGCCTCCAGCGCGTTGTCCACGAGGCAGCGCACCAGCAGCGCCAGGTCCTCGGACTCCAGGGGCACGCTGCCCTGCTCCGTCAGGTCGCGCACCACCGTCACGGACGAGGGCACCTGGGCCTCGGCGAGCGCGTGCTCCACGCCGTCGCGGGCTCGCGAGCGGGGACGCGGGCCCCCCGCGGGCGGCGGCGCGCGCTTGGAGAGCACTTCCTCCGCGGACGTCAGCTCCTTGTCGATGAGCTGGAAGAACGTCTCCACGCGCGGGTCGGCGCTCCAGAGGTCCGTCTTCTTCACCTGCCGCATCAAGTAGAACGACGCGTTGCGGATGCTGGCCAGCTTGTTGCGCAGGTCGTGCCGCAGGGTGGAGGCCACCACGTCCGCCACCGCCGCACGCTCACGCGCCTGGAGGTCTCTGCCTGCCATGGGTCAAATCCTCGCGCCTTGCGGCCCTTGTTGAGGCCGGCCTCGCACCCGTGCAATCGCCTGCACCAGCTCGCGCAACGGTACCGGCTTCGTCATGCACACCACCGCGCCCTGCGCCGCCACCCGCCGCAGCATCTCCGGCACCACGTGGCCAGACACGGCGATGATGGCCACGGCGAGGTTCGCCGCGCGCACCTTGGACACCAGCTCCGGACCGCTCATCTCCGGCATCACCAGGTCCAGCACGCAGACGTCGTACTCGCCCGAGCGCAGCGACGACAGCGCCTCCTCGCCGCTGTAGACGGCGCGCGCGCGCAGCCCCACCGTGCTCAGCGCCCGCACCATGCCGCGCGCCACCTGCTCGGTGTCGTCCACCACCAGCACCTGGGGCGCCGCCGCCGCGCGCAGCACCGTGTCCAGCGCGTGGTTCACGTCGAAGGGCTTGGGGAGCACGGTGAAGGCGCCCTCGGCGAGCGCGTCATCCACCAGCTCCTCCGCCGTGAAGGCCGTCATGAGCACCACCGGCATGTCGGGGCGCTCCTGCTTGATGCGGCGCAGGAGCTCCACGCCATGCAGGCCGGGCATGCGGATGTCCGTGAGCACCACATCCACTGGCTGCTGCTCGAGCAGGCGCAAGGCCTCCTCGCCATTGGCAGCTTCGAGGACCGTGTGGCCCTCCAGCTCCAGGTTCGCGGCCAAGGTGATGCGGAGCGACTCCTCGTCGTCGACCAGCAGGATGCGCGCGGGGGCCACTGCGACGTCCTCCATCATGCGGCCTGAGCCGCCGCTGCCGCGGGGAGCTCGATGACGAACTCGCTGCCCCGCTCCGCTTCGCTGCGCACAGAGATTGTGCCGCCGTGACGTTGCACCATGTTGGCGACAATGGCCAGTCCCAAGCCGGTGCCTCGCGTCTTCGTGGTGAAGAGCGGCTCGAAGATCTTCGGCAACACGTCCGGGGGAATCCCCGCCCCGTCATCCACGACCCGGATGCACCAGGGCTTGGACTCACCACCTTCCGCCTGCACTGAAACCTCCCCACTTCGCCCCACGGGCATCGCCTCCACCGCGTTCTGCACCAGGTTCACCAGCACCTGACGGAACTGCTCCTTGTCCAGGTTCGGCACCGGCAATGACTCGGGGACGCCGTTGACGATGCGGACGCCCTCGCGATGAGGGACGACGCCAATCGCCTCGTCCACCAGCGGACGCAGCGGACACGGCTGGAGCGCGGGGGGCCGCTCACGCGCGAAGTCGAGCAGGTCGGAGATGATCTTCGCGCAGGCATTCAGCTCGCGCTCCATCAGCCCGAGGAACTGGGGCACCCGTGGGTCATCCGCGGCCCCCGCTGGGTCCTTCGTGAGCTTGCGGGAAAGGTAGGCGTGGGAGTTGCGCACTGCGGCCAGCGGATTGCGCAGCTCGTGACCCACGCTGGCGGCCAGCTGCCCCACCGCGGCCAGCTTCTCCACGCGGATGAGGTGCTCCTGGAAGCCGCTGAGCTCGCGCAGCGCGCGGTCCAGCTCGCGCGCCTTGGCCTGCTCGCGCTCGCGCGCCAGCTCCAGCTCCGCCCGGCGCACCGCCACCTCGCGCAGCTCGCGCAGCATGCCGCGGCACGAATACACGAGCACCACGTCGATGAAGCCCACCCAGAAGGCGTGCTCGACGAAGCGCCACAGCTCCGGCTGCAGCCCGCCATAGAGCGACGGCGTCCCCAGCGTGCCGCGCAGCACCTGGTCCACCACGGTGGTGACGCTCGCGGAGAGCAGCACCCACGGGTCGCGATACAGCGCCAGGAAGGCCAGCGAGCCGAAGATGTGGAAGTGCGTCTCCACCCGGCCGTCCGTCAGGAAGATGAGCAGCGAGGACCAGAGCGCCTGGCACACGGCCACCACGTGGCGGGTGAGCGTGGAGCCCGGACGCAGCCGCGCCATGACCACCGGACACACGCTGAGCAGCGTGCCCACCAGCAACGCCGCCTGGAGGTGCGCGCCGCGCGACGGCCCCACCAGGGAGATGACGAGGCCCACCGCCCACTGGCCCAGCATCAGTCCCGCGAAGAGACGGTCCGTCCGGCTGCGCACCGCGAACAGGTGCTCCTGAAAGAGCCGGGCGGCGCGCTCCTTGAGCGCCAGCGGCGGCCCCACCGCGCTGTCCTGCTCCAGGCTCATGGCGCGCTCCCGCGCGGGTTCGTGAGCTCGCAGCCGAAGACGGCGTGCGTGGTCCGCTCCGCCACCGGGGCCTCTTCGGCCAGCAGGGCCTCCACCGCCGCGCGGCCCGCGTTGTCCCCCGCGTGGCCCCGCGCCGAGGTGATGCCCCCCTGGAAGCGCAGCGCCCCGTCCGCGTCATAGAAGAGCACGTGCCCGGACGTGACGGCGCCAAAGCGCTCCGCCTGGACGCCGCCCGCGTCGCGCAGCACGGTGACGCCGGGAATCGCGCCGGCCGAGCGCCACAGCTCGCCCTGCTCCCACGCCTGCCCCGTGCCCTCCGGCTTGAGGAAGAGCACGAAGGCGTCCAGCCGTCCCCGGGCCTTCGCCATCACCACCGCCAGCTCGCCGATGCTGGCGCGGGTGCAAGGACACAGGGGGTGGGCCAGCATCACCAGCGTGGGGCGCCCCTCCACGCGCGGCACCTCCGTGCCAGTGGGCCACCGCGAGGGGGGCGCCAATGACTCGCCCGGCGTGAGGGCGTAGCGGGCCAGGGCCAGCGAACCCACCGTGACGCCGCCCAGCCAGAGCGCCCCCGCCAGCAGCAACCACCCCCGCTTGCGCACTGGCGGACTCATCGCACCGCCTCCAGCGCCCAGGCCTCACGGCCGGACCCCGGGCGCGGAGCCGGGACGGGGAGGAAGAGCGAGGCTGTCGAGTGGACGGTTGCGGTGACGAGGTGGGGCGCCTCGGCGTCGACCCGCAGCACCTGGTGGCGCTGGGCTTTCATGGCGTGACAAGCCACACGATAGCGCCCAGCGCCCCAGGTCTGTCATGGGTTTGAATGACAAATGTTCGGAAGGTGGGTCGCGCGACCGCCCGGCTGAATGTCTGTGATGGGAATGAAGCGGCGCGCGCGGCCTGCCGTCACCGGTGGTGCGAGTGGAGCGCGTCCGCGTAGTGTTGGAGCTGCCGTCTCGCGGCGTCGAACGCGTCCGTCACCGCCTGGTAGGCGTCCTCGTGGGCGGTGCGCGCCTCCGGGTCCCGCGCGGCGACGATGCTCCGCCCCGGCACACTCACATCCACCCGCACATGGAAATGCCTGCCGCGCTGCTTGTGCCGGTGCGGCTCCTCCACCACCACATGGCACCCCACGATGCCGTCGTAGAACTGCTCCAGCTTGTCGGCGTGGTCGCGGATGTACTCGCTCAGGGCCTCGCTCGTCTCCATGCCCCGATAGGTGATTTGCAGCGCTCGGTTCATCGTCCGCCTCGCGTGGTGGTGCCCCCCGGCAGGGGGGCATCGGGTTGCGAGGGACGTCCAATGCATTTGCGCGGCCAGCGCCAGGTCCGCGAAATTCCTCCACCCGCCCGGCTGCTTCACGCGCGGTTTGCGGCGGATTGGGACACCGCCGCAGTCCCTGCGTGGCGTTTTGCCCCACGAACGCGGAGGAGCCACCGGGCGCCTGCTCCACGCCCGGCTCAAGGCGGCGTGGAGACCTGGAGCACCGCGGCCCCCTGCACCTGCCCTCGCCGAAGCGCGGTGAGCGCTTCGTTGGCCGCGGACAGCGGGAAGACCTGCACCTGCGTGCGCACGGGCACGCGCGGCGCGAGCGCGAGGAAGTCCAGCGCGTCCGCCCGGGTGAGGTTCGCCACCGAGCGCACCACCCGCTCCTCCCACAGCAGCGCGTAGGGGAACGTGGGGATGTCGCTCATGTGGATGCCGCCGCACACCACCACGCCCGCCTTGTCCACCGCGCGTAACGCGGCGGGGACCAGCGCGCCCACGGGCGCGAAGAGCAGGGCCGCGTCCAGAAGCTCGGGGGGCAAAGCATCCGAGCCTCCCGCCCACTCCGCGCCCAGCTCCCGGGCGAAGCGCTGCCCCTCCAGGTCCCCGGGTCGGGTGAAGGCGAAGACGCGCCGGCCCTGGTGACGCGCCACCTGGAGGATGAGGTGCGCCGCCGCGCCGAAGCCGTAGAGGCCCAACCGGCGGCCCTCCCCCGCCATGCGGAGGCTGCGAAAGCCGATGAGGCCCGCGCACATCAGCGGCGCGGCGTGGACGTCCGAATACTCGGGTGGAAGCGGAAAGCAGAAGCGGTGATGCGCCGCCGTGAACTCCGCGAAGCCGCCGTCCACCTGGTAGCCCGTGAAGCGCGCCCGCTCACAGAGGTTCTCGCGGCCGGCCAGACAGAAGCGGCAGTGACCGCAGCTCCAACCCAGCCAGGGGACGCCCACCCGGGTGCCCACCGGAATGGCCGTCGCGCGCTCGCCCGCTGCCTCCACCGTGGCGACGATTTCATGACCGAGCACCCGCGGCAGTTCGGGCTCAGGCAGCTCGCCATCCATGATGTGCAGGTCCGTGCGGCACACCGCGCAGGCGTGCACGCGGAGCAGCAGCTCCTCCGGGCCAGGACGGGGGATGGGGAGCCGCGACTCGACCAGGGGCTGGCCCGCGGCCCGAAGCACCATCGCGCGCATGCTCCCGTCCATGCCTCACCCCCAGGCGTGAACATGGGGTGCGCCCTCAAATCTGTACACCCGCGAGCAGCCCCGGCCAGGTGCGCACGACGGTGCGGCCCCCTCCGAGACCTGCTTCCACTCGGGGCCGATGCCCAGCTCCCGCCACGCGTCCCGTCCGTCCCAGGAGACGAGCGTGTTGGCGCTGACCCCACCGAACACCGCGAAGTGCCGCGCCACCTGCCAGCCCGCCATCAGCCGGAGCTGCCCCAGGACATGGTGCGTGTCCTCGAACAGGTTCTTCTCGTGGAGCGTGCTGCCCACCAGGTCGACGTCGACGAAGAACCGGCCCGCGGGGATGTGGCCGCCCAGGCCCGCGCCCATGACGTAGCGGCGGCGGTCCTGGTCGATGGAGGGGCTGTAGCCCACCGTGAACAGCGAATAGACGTGACGGCCGCCCAGCTTCACGCCCACGTTGGCGAGCGCCACGTCACTGCTCCACACCGCCAGGTTCGCCTGGCCGCCGCCCACGAAGCTCAGGAGGCCCACCGCCTCGCCCTCCGAATGGCCGGCCACGTTGAGGAGCCCCACCTGCGCGCCCGACACCTTGCCGGCGATGTTGACGATGCCCACCTGCGCGCCATCCACCTCGCCCCCCACGTTGATGATGGAGAGCTGCCCGCCGGAGAGCTGGCGCGCGTAGCTGACGCCCGAGGACATCTGGAGGCCGGACATCTCCCCCGCCACATTCGCGCCCGCGGACGCCTGCAATCCCGTCATGGGTCCGCCCGCGACATTGACGCCCACCGCCATCTGCACCCCCCGCACGAAGCCGCCCGACACATTGGCGCCCACGCCGAACTGCGCGCCCATCAGGCGCTGCCCCGCGACGTTGGCGCCCACGCCCAGCTGCGCGCCATTCACCGCGCCCGAGGCGATGTTCCCCCCCACCGCGAGCTGCGCGCCCTCCGCGTTGCCGCGCACCACGTTGACGCCCACGGTGGACTGGAGGCCCAACAGGTCCGCGTTGGACACGTTGGCGCCCACGGAGAGCTGCGCGCCGCGCATCCCTCCCGCGCCCACCCAGTTGCCGGCGATGGCCATCGCGACGCCGTCCACGCGCCGCGCGTGCGTCGACACCAGGCCGATGGACACGTTGTTGACCACGTTGCCGGTGTGGAACCCCGACGTGCTCAGCCCCGGCACCAGCGTGAGGCTGAACGGGATGTGCACCTCGTCCACGGCCGCTTCGGACTTCGTTTCGGCGGGCGCGGCGTCATCCCGGGCGGCGCGCACCGCTTCACTGGCAACCGCCACCGCCACCGGCTTCGCCGCAGACGCGCCATCGGCCGAGTCCGTGCGCGCCTCAGCCGTGGCCGCCTTCACCTGCGAAGCCTGAGCTGAGGAGGTGCCCGCCGCGCCATCCGCCGCTGTCGTGCTCGCCTCGCCATGGGGCGCTGCCTTGCCCTCCGTCGAGGCTCGAGGCGCCGGCATCTCGACCGAGGCCGCCACGAGCGGCGGCGTTGCCAACACGCGCGCGGTGTCCGGGCCCTCGACAGGAGGCGCACCACGCGCGGACGCGACGTCCGCCGCCCGCTCCGCGGCCGAGGCCGAGGCCGAGGCCGAGAACGCCACCGCCGCCACCATCATCCCCGCGCACACCGAGACCTTGCGATTCATCGCCTGGACCTTCCTGGACTGGATTGAGAACGGCCCGGACCACGCCGCGCGGGCACCGATGCCGAAAAGTCGCCGGGTGCGTCACCGCCCCGCTCGTGACAAGGGAACACCGGCTCCGCCAGGAACTGTCACCTGTCCACTCCCGCGCATCCGCCGCGCGCGAACGTCCACCGGTGCGCCGCTAACATGGCGGCCATGTCATCCCGCGCTCCGTACACCCCGTCCCGCCGCGACGTGCTCACCGCGACCCTGGGGGGACTGCTGCTGCCCGGCCTCGCCGCCGCGCAATCGGCCACGAAGCCCTCACCCAAGCCCGCCGCCCCCGCCCGAGGAGAGTCGATGCTCACACGCCCCATCCCCCGCACGGGCGAGGCCCTGCCTGTCATCGGGCTCGGCACCTGGCAGACCTTCGACGCCGCGCCAGCCGAACAGGCGCCCCTGGCGGAGGTGCTCCGCACCTTCCTGGACGCGGGCGCGCGCCTCATCGACTCCTCGCCCATGTACGGCCGCTCGGAGCAAGTCACGGGCGAGCTGCTGGAGAAGCTGGGCGAGACGAAGAAGCCCTTCCTGGCCACCAAGGTGTGGACGACAGGAAAGGACGCGGGCATCGCGCAGATGCGCAAGTCGCTGCGCCTCATGGGCCACGGCCGCATGGACCTGATGCAGATTCACAACCTGGTGGACTGGCGCGCGCACCTGCCCGTGCTGCGCGAATGGAAGGCCGCCGGCACCCTCCGCTACCTCGGCGTCACGCACTATGCGCGCAGCGCCTTCGACGACCTGGAGCGCTTCATCCGCGAGGAGAAGGTGGACTTCGTACAGCTGCCCTACTCGGTGCTGGAGCGCGACGCGGAGAAGCGCCTGCTGCCCGCCGCGGCCGAGCACGGCGTCGCGGTGCTCGTCATGCAGCCCTTCTCCAGCGGCGCCCTCTTCGACCGCGTGCGCGGCCGTCCCCTGCCCGGCTGGGCCGCGGACATCGACTGCACCAGTTGGGCGCAGGTGTTCCTCAAGTTCATCCTGGGCCACCCCGCGGTGCACTGCCCGCTGCCCGCGACGAGCAAGCCCTCACACGCCGCGGACAACGTCCGCGCGGGCTTCGGCCGGTTGCCCGACGAGAAGCTCCGCGCCCGCATCGTGAAGGAGCTGGAGCGCTGAGCGGCGTTACAGCTCCGGGTCCGGCGTGTACTGGAGCTCCCCCGTGGGCTCCAGCACCAGGCCCGTGCCCGGCTCGTCCGCGTCGTCGTCGCGGCCCACCTCCAGCACGGACTCCTTCGCGTCCCACTGGCCCAGGTAGTACTCGCCGCCCGCGGCCATGCAGGCGCGGCCTTCCGACACCAGCGTCTCGACCACCTCCTGGTGGTCGCTGGTGGCGCGCAGCAGGGTCCACGCCTTGCCGTCCTCCTTGAAGCCCTCCACCAGGTCCTTGAGCTCGGCGTCGCGGGGCATGCCCTCGGGCAGCGTCTGGCGCTCCCACTTGCGCGGCTCACGCTCCGGCTGACGGGCCTTCCACGCGCGCGCCAGGGCCAGCAGCTTCTCCTCGGCCGCCTCCTGCAGCGCGTGCATCTCCTCGGGCAGGTCGATCTCCTCCAGCGCCAGCACCGCCGTCTCCAGCTGCAGCGCCTTCAGGCTCCACTCGTTCCACGCCGTCTTCAGCATCTGAACCCTCGCTTTCCTGCCCGGCCACCTACCACACGCCCGGCTGCCCTGGCGGCGGCCGGGCCACCGCCATGTGCCCGGCGGACTCCGCGCGACCTACCTTGTGCTCCCAAGGGAGGCAGCCATGGCCAGGAAGCCAAAGGACACGCAAGACGTTACCGGGCATTTCACCGACCTCATCAAGGGCATCAAGGTCGCGATGATGACCACCGTGGAGGCGGACGGCAGCCTGCGCAGCCGTCCCATGTGGACCCATGAGCGCGACTTCGACGGCGAGCTCTGGTTTTTCACGCGCGAGCACTCGCCCAAGGTCGACGAAGTGACGCACGACCATCACGTCAGCCTCGCGTACTCGGACCCCACCCGGGACCGCTACGTCTCCGTCAGCGGCCAGTGCCGGCTGGTGCTGGACAAGGAGAAGGCCCGCGAGCTGTGGAACCCCACCCTCAAGGCCTGGTTCCCAGAAGGCCTGGACGACCCCGAGCTCGCGCTGCTCTGCGTCCGCGTGGAGAAGGCCGAGTACTGGGACACGCCCAATGGGCGCATGGTGCAGCTGGCCGGCATGGTGAAGGCCGCCCTCACCGGCAAGCCCTACGCGCCCGGCGACCACCAGAAGCTCGACCTGGACGACAACGCCTCACTGCCCCACTGAGTGGGGCCCGCGCGTCCAACACCCACAGAGAGGGTCAACATGCACCCATGTCGGCCCTGTCCTAGGAGTGTGCCGTGGATGTCGCCCTTCTGACGACCTGGTGTTTCTCTGACAGCGTCGATCTGCCTGCCTTGTACCTGGGCTGGGCCTGATCCATGAGTGCGGCGCCTTCGGGTGGTAAGAGCCGCCACGCTCATGACGTTGAAGTGACGAACGCTTTAGAGTATCAACCATCCGCTTTCGAGATTTTCCACATGCACGGCCGGTATCGTACCGACCCGCACGCGGCCGACTCGAATACGTCTAACGAAGGAACATCACGATGGAAAACAAGAGGTCGGTGTCGAAGCCTGACGGCAAGCTCGCGGTGCTGATTCCCGGCTTGGGCGCTGTGTCCACCACGCTGATGGCGGGCGTCGAGCTCGCGCGGCAGGGTAAGGGCCACCCCATTGGCTCGCTCACGCAGATGGGCACGGCCCGCCTCGGCAAGCGCACCGACGGTCGCACCGTGAAGCTCAACGAGCTGGTTCCTCTCGCGGAGCTCAAGGACATCGCCTTCGGCGCGTGGGACATCATCCGCGAGGACGCGTACGAAGTGGCGGTGCGCTCGGGCGTGCTGAGCGACAAGCACCTGGAGGAGGTGAAGCCGTTCCTCCAGAGCATCAAGCCGAAGCAGGGCGTGCACGACCCTGAGTTCGTCCGCCGCATCGAGGCGAACCACATCAAGTCCACCAAGACGCACCGCGAGAGCATCGAGGCGCTGCGCCAGGACATCCGCGACTTCAAGAAGGAGCTCAACGCGACGCGCGCCGTGATGGTGGTGTGCAGCAGCGTGGAGACCTTCCGTCCCCTGCCCGAGTCCTTCAAGACGCTGGCCGCCTTCGAGAAGGCGCTGGACGAGAACAGCCCCGACATCAACCCCACCGCGCTCTACACCTACGCGGCCATCAAGGAGGGCGTGCCCTTCGCCAACGCCACGCCCAACGCCAGCGTGGACACGCCGGCGCTCCAGGAGCTGGCCAAGCAGGAGTCGGTGGCCGTCGCCGGCCGCGACCTCAAGAGCGGCCAGACGATGATGAAGACGGTCATCGCGCCCGCGCTCAAGGCCCGCATGCTGGGCCTGGAGGGCTGGTTCTCCACCAACATCCTGGGCAACCGCGACGGTGAAGTTCTGGATGACCCCGCGGCCTTCAAGGCCAAGGAAGTCACCAAGTCGAGCGTGCTGGACACCATCCTGCAGCCCGAGCTGTACCCGGAGCTGTACAAGAAGTACGCGCACAAGGTGTCCATCCACTACTACCCGCCCCGCGGCGACGCGAAGGAGGGTTGGGACAACATCGACATCACCGGGTGGCTCGGCTACCCGATGCAGATCAAGGTCAACTTCCTCTGCCGCGACTCCATCCTGGCGGCCCCGCTGGTGCTGGACATCGCGCTGTTCCTGGACCTGGCCAAGCGGCTGGAGTGGCGCGGCATCCAGGAGTGGATGTCCTTCTACTTCAAGAGCCCCATGGCGCAGCCGGGCCTGCCGGTGGAGCACGACCTCTTCATCCAGCTGACCAAGCTGAAGAACACGCTGCGCGTCGTCGCCGGCGAGGACCCCATCACCCACCTCGGGCTCGACTACTACGGAGATGACCTCCCGCTCTCCAAATAAGGTCACCGCGCTCACGTGGCTCGCCACCTTCCTGGGGTTGAGCCACTTGACGCTGGTGTTCGCCACCGGCCGGCTGCGGTGGGACCACGTCGTGGTGGATGCGCTGATTCTGGGGGTGGCCTGGGCGGGCCCCCGGTTGCAGCGCTTCCTCCGCGGTGGGCTCGCTTTGTGGCTGACCGGGATGCTGCTGGACACCCAGGGGCTCTGGCTGTTCCTGCGGGGCCCCATCCACACGGGCGACCTGTGGGAGCTGGAGCGCCAGTTGTTCCCGGCGCCCGGCGGCACCCACTGGCCCGACTGGTGGGCCACGCGCTTCACCCCCGCCCTGGACCTGCTCTGCGGCTTCGCCTACGCGGCCTACCTGTACGAGGTCTTCCTCCTGGCCCTCTTCTTCTACGTGAAGAAGGACTCGCTCTTCGAGCGGGTGTGCTGGGGGTTCCTCGTGGTGAACGCCCTGGGCATCATCATCTACGTCGTCTATCCGGCCGCGCCCCCCTGGTACGTGCTCCAGTACGGCCCCGGGCCCGCCGACCTGGCCGCGCCGCCCAACCCCGCGGGAACAGCCCGTTTCGACGCGATGCTGGGGATCAGCTATTTTGCGAGCTTCTACTCGCGGAGCACCAACGTCTTCGGGGCCATGCCCTCCCTCCACGCGGCCTACCCCTTCTTGATGACGATGTTCGTTTGGTCGCGCGGCTGGGCGTGGCGCGTCGTCAGCGGGCTCTTCGCGCTGCTCGTGGCGTTCTCCGCCGTCTACCTGACTCACCACTACGTCCTGGACGTGCTCGCGGGCCTGGGCGTGGCGGCGGTTGCATATCTGGCGGTCGAGAGCGTCTACGCCCGCATGACGGCCTCCACGCAGTGGACCGTGCCGTTGACTACAAGAGGAGACACCCGTGCTTGAGAACCTGATGGCGTGGTTGACTGGCAACCTGTCTCCGTCCGCCCGCATCTGGACGGCGCTGGCCCCGGCCATCGTCGCCTGTGCCTACTTCATTGGCGGGTTGCTCCTCTTCTGTATCCGCTGCGCCTTCAAGGGCATCCCGCGCGACGAGGAGACGCTCAAGCGCGGCAACAACGGGCTGGTGGGCTTCTTCCTCCGGCACTACTTCTTCTGGGTCATCCAGCCCCTGTGGGCGGTGATTCTGCGCTCGGGCCTGCCGGCCAACGCGCTGTCCATGCTGTCCGGCCTGCTGGGCATCTCGTCCGGTGTGGCGGTGGCGGCGGGCCGCTTCGCCCTGGGCGGCTGGCTCTTCCTCTTCGCCGGCATCCTGGACGTGATGGACGGGCGCATCGCCCGCACGCGCAAGGAGGCCAACCCCGCGGGCGCGGCGCTGGACTCGGTGCTGGACCGCTACGTCGACTCGGCGATGCTGATGGGCCTGGCCTGGTACTACCGGGACACGTGGGTGCTGCTGCCCGCGCTGATGGCGCTGCTCGGCTCGTCGCTGGTGCCCTACGTGCGCGCCAAGGGCGAGGGCCTGGGCGTCAACGTGCGCGACGGCGCCATGCAGCGGCTGGAGCGCGTGCTCTTCATGGGCGCGGGCACGGCGCTGTCCCCCATCCTGGAGGCCGTCTTCTGGCCCGAGGTGAAGCACCCCATGCACTGGCTGGCGGTGGTGGGGCTCGTCTTCGTCGCCGTCATGAGCAACATCACGGCGCTCTCCCGCTTCCGCAACCTGGTGAAGGCGCTGGCGCCCAAGCGGCAGGAGGCGCGCTCCGGCAAGGCCATCATCGGCCTCAACGCCCTGGCGGGCGCGCTGGCCACGGCGGTGGACTTCGCGCTGGTGCTGGCCCTGGTGGAGTGGGTGGGCATGCTGCCCGCCTGGGCCACGGTGCTGGGCTGCGGCCTGGGCGCGGTGGTGAACTACTCCATCAACCGGGTGCTCACCTTCAAGAGCAACGGCGCGGTGGCGCGGCAGCTGGCGCGCTACTCGGTGGTCAGCGGCACCAGCGCGCTGCTCAACGCGGGCGGCGTGGCGCTGCTGACGCTGCACCCGCAGCTCGCCTACGCGCTCGGCTGGTGGCTGGTGCGCGGCGTGGTGTACTTCGCGTGGAACCTGCCGCTGCAGCGTGACTACGTCTTCAACGACGCGGCCGCCTCCGACGACGACCTCATGGAGCAGCGCCCCCATGCGGCGTGAACGCCGCTTCCGGGTCCTGAAGGGCCTGGCCCTGGCCGCCGCGCTCGCGCTGCCCTCCGTGGCGGCGGCGGGCGCGGTGTTGGAGCCGAAGTTCTCCTCCAGTGACAACTACGGGGAGAACTTCTCCTTCATCGGTGACCTGGACGACGGCACCTTCATCTTCGCGCAGCTGACGGTGACGAACATCGGCCCGGGCTCGCGCACCGGCATCTGCCGGACCACGGTGCTCAGCCCCGGCCAGAAGGCCTGGACGGCGCAGACGAAGGTCAAGGCGAAGGACTGGGGCTATGACGCGGACACCCACACGCTGAAGATGGGCCCGTGCTCGGCGCGCTCGACGGCCGAGGGCACGCGGGTGGAAGTCCCGCTGGATGGCGGGCGGGTGCTCCTGGAGTACGCCGCGCCCATGACGCGCCAGACGGTGGACGGCTCCCTGGTGGAGGTGGGCAAGGACCGCTACCACCACGAGCTGACGCTGCCCTTCAGCGCGCTGAAGGCGACGGTGAAGCGCCCCAAGGGCGCGGACGTCACCGGCGCGGGCGGCGGGTACGCGGACCACACCCGCTCCACCATCGCGCCGGCGAAGCTGGCGAAGCGCTGGGTGCGCTTCCGGGCGCTGCGCGGCGGCGAGAAGCTGTTGCTGCTGGCGCGCGAGGGCCACGAAGGCGACTACGGCCCCGTCTATGCGATGGCGGAAGGCGCCGAGGCCCGCACGCTGGAGCACTTCACCCTGGCGAGGGACGGCGTGAAGGAGCGGAGCTCCTGGAAGGTGGAGCTCTTCGCCAATGGCGCCCCCACCATGGTGCTGCGCTCCACGTCGCTGCTGCAGCGCAGCGCGCCCGTGGAGGACCTGGGCAGCGTGCTGGGCGGCATCGTGCGGACGGTGGTGGGCTCCCCCGTGACGTACCTGCACCGCGGCGTGCTGGAGCGCGAGGGCCAGGCGCCGGTGACGGGGCTGATGGAAGTCACGCTCGAGGGAGACTTGTGAGCTTCACGCTGTTGCGAGAGGTGCACCACGTGCCGGGGGTTCGCGGCTGGGTGCGCAAGCAGGTGCTGCGCTCGGTGGCGCGCTGCGTGGAGTGGACCACCAAGCTGCCGGGGCGCGGGCTGAACCTGTCACAGGTGAATGACTGGCTCCACGTGGGTGGCGCGGTGCCGCGCTCCCGGTACGCGGAGCTGAAGGCGCGTGGCATCACCGCGGTGATTGACGTGCGCGGCGAGCGCTGTGACGACGCGGAGGCGCTGGCGGCGCTGGGCATCGAGCTGCTGAACCTGCCGGTGACGGACCGCTATCCCCCTTCGGTGGAGCAGTTGATGCGCGGCGTGGAGTGGGCGCTGCCCCGGCTGGAGCGGGGCGGGCGGCTGTTCACACACTGCGAGCACGGCGTGGGCCGGGGTCCCCTGGTGGGGCTGGCGGTGATGGTGGCCCGGGGCGCCGAGGCGCCCGCCGCCTACCGCGCGCTGCGGCAGGCGCGCTGGCAGTCCACGCTGAACGACCGGCAGCTCAACGGGCTCGCGGACTTCGTGGCCGCGTGGCAGGCCCGGACGGCGGAACGCGCGGCCTGAGCACGGCGTCCCGCCGCCTTCCCTACGACTACGGCGCCTTCACCAGCGCGGCGCCCTGCGACAGCCACGCCTGCGCGCCGTCCTCCACGGCGTAGGTGAAGCCGTCGCGCGAGCCGCGGGCGTACACCTCCGAGACGGGCCGCGTGTCGTCCCGCACCGCGCTCCCCAGCCGCAGCGTCTGCGTGGGAATCCCCTCCCCGCTCACCTCCACGAGGATGCCGGGCCGAGCCAGGCCCGCCTGGGCTTCGGGCACCTGCGCGCCGACCCACCGCGTGGCCTCCAGCCGCTGAAGCCAGACGAGCAGCTCCTCCACCTGCGTACCGTCGAGCGTGAAGTTCGCGGGCGCGGGCCTCGGCTCGAGCAGCGCCCACGACGGGCCCTCCTTCGCGACGACGAGCCGCGTGTCCCCCGCCTGGAGCAGCAACCGGTTCACCTTCGCCGTGTCGAAATCCAGCAGGCGCAGGTCGCGCAGGTCCGTCAGCCGCTTGCGAAGCCGGAGGGCGTCCGTCCCGTTGACGGTGAACAGCCGCGCGTCGCCCTCCAACTGGACGGGGATGGAGTCCAGCGAGGCCGGCGTGGACGGCCGGCCCAGGTGCAGCGCCACCGTCTTGCCACCCTTGAGCCGAGCCTCCACGGTGTCGCGCGCGCTGCCCAGCGCCTGCGCGGCCTGCGTGGCGGGCTCGCCCACGAGCAGGTCCTCGGCCTCGACCGCCGCCAGGTCCTGGGCGAGCCGTTCCACCACGGCGGGGTTGAAGCGGAAGCCCTCGGGAACCTGCGTCCCTTCCGCGAGCCGCCACCCGCCGGGCGCGCCGTCCGAGGTCACCGTCACGGGCGCCTCGTCCCCGACGCGCAGCACCAGCTGCGCGATGTCCGAGGCGTCCAGTTGCATCAGCCGGGCATCGCGCCAATCCATGGGGCGCCGACGCCACAGCCAGCCGAGCAGGACCGGGTGCTCGAAGACGTCCGGCGCCGCCCCGGTGCGCACGTACGTTCCACCGGTCGACGCGCCATCCTTGCCGAGGACCCAGTCCATCGGAGGCGCGCCGTCCAGGAGGACGCGGACCTTCTGGGCCCTCGCGCTGTCCATCCAGTAATCGGGGTACCGGTCCGTCTCCTGGGTGACGAACTTCGCGCCCGACACGCGGGCCAGGGACTCCAGCGCGTTCTTCACCGCCGCCGCGTCCGCCGGGAACCGCGCCTCCGGTTGGCCCGGGTCCCACACCGTCCAGCCCGCGCCGTCTCGCTGCAACGTCGCCTTGCGGACCCCGGTGAGCTCCAGGCCCGTGACACGCGTGGGGTCGAAGGTCGGCAGGCTCCGCGAGCTCGCGCCCTCGGTGCCGGGCGGCATCTCCGTCGACGCGCCCTTCCGCGCGAACACGAGAATCAGCGCGAGCAGCACGACGGCTGCGCCCACGGCGATGAGCATCCCCTTCTTCATGGCTCTCCTTCTGCGCCGGACAGGCAGCGGCCCGCTGCCCGTGGCCTCGGGAGACCCCTTACTTCACCCCCGCAGGTCTCGGCATCCCCCTCCGTGCCGCGAAGGGGCCTTGCCCACCCGACCGGGGCGGTTCAGGCGCCACCCACCGTGCCCTTGCGCCGCCACGCGGCCGGCGTCACGCCGTGGACGCGGCGGAACTGCCGGATGAAGTGCGTGACGTCCGCGTAGCCCACGCGCTCGGCGATGATGTCCACGCGCTCGTCGGTGCCCCGGAGCCGGCGGCGGGCCTCCGCCATGCGGCACTCCAGAATCCACTCGCCCACCGTGCGGCCCGTCTCCTGCCGCACCACGCCCGCGACGTGCGCCGACGAGCGCCCCAGCGCCTTCGCCACCTGCGCCAGCGACAGCGGCTCCAGGCAGTGCGTCTCGATGTACGTGAGGACCTTGCGGCTCAGGCTCAACGAGGGCGGCTCGCTGGCCGCGGGCTGGGCGGTGATTCGCTCCAGCTCGATGAGCACCAGCCGCAGCAGCGCGAGCGCGGCCTCGTCGCGCCCCGGCTCGCCGCCCGACACCTCATCCGCCAACAGGCGCATCCACCGCGTGAGCCGCCGGCGCTGCGCCACGGTAGGCCGCAGCACGGGGTGACAGCCACCCCGCACGCGCAGCAGCGGCCCCAGGCGGGAGACGCCGTCCTCTCCGCCCAGCACTTCGGGGGAGAACCCGACGCCCCACCCCTCCGCGTCCGACATGCCGCCCCGGTGCGCATCCCCCGGAGGAATCAGGTGGACGTCCCCCGCCCGCAGCACCAGCTCGCCCGCGTGCCGGATGCGGGACTCGCCGCGCGTCACCAGCGCCACCACGGCGTAGGTGTGCACGGCGGTCGTCCCCGTTGCCCCCAGCTCACGGGCATGCAGCCGGCCCGCCCAGATGGGCAGCCGCCCCTGCTCGAAGTGGTGGAACGACGGCTCCGGGTGCGCCGCGCCGTCCGGACAGGACTTGTTCGGCATCCCCCCCGTCGTAGCGAGCGGACCTCCGGAGCGCAATGACGCTCATCCCTCGCTCACGGGACCGGCCAGTTCCAGACTCAGGCTGTGGTTGAGCATGCTCGCCGCGATGGCCGCCGCGGACGCCGCCGCGATGGCCGCCTGCATCCGCTGGGACATGTCGCCCACCGCGAAGATGCCCGGCACGGAGGTCTCCCCCGTGGGCTGGGCCTTCACGAAGCCCTCCTCGGTCAGCTCCAGCCCCAGCTTCTGCACGAGCGGCACCTGCCGCTGCGGCGGATGGTCGAAGAGCACCTCGCGGGGGACCCGGGTTCCGTCCTCCAGCTCCACCGCCGCGAGCGCAGCGCCGTGCGCGCCCGCGCCCGTGACGAGCCCGCGGATGCGCCGCTCCTCGATGCGCACGCCCACCCGCGCCAGTTGGGCCCGCCGCGCCTCGGGCACCGGGAAGGCGCCCTGGGTGAAGACGACCAGGTCCTCGGTCCAGCTGCGCAGCACCAGCGCGAAGTCGAGGTACATCTCGCTCGTCGCGAGCACGCCCCAGGGGCGCGCCTGCACCTCCCAGCCGTGGCAGTAGGGGCACTGGAAGATGGCGTTGCCCCACAGCTCCCGGTAGCCAGGCAGGTCCCGGGGCACGTCCACCATGCCCGTGGCGAGCAGCACCCGCCGCGCCTCCACCACGCCGCCGTCCTCCAGCTCCACCCGGAACGCCGCGCCCACGCGCTCGATGTTCCGCACGCGCACGTCACGCACCTCGACGTCGTAGGGCTTCAGTTGCTCCCGGGCGATGTCGCGGAACTCCTGGGGCGGGATGCCGTCGCGGGTGAGGAAGTAATGCACCTCCGTGGCCGCCGCGTTCCGGCGCGGGCCCGCGTCGCACAGCAACACCTTGCGGCGCGCGCGCCCCAGCATCAGCGCGGCGCTCAAGCCACCGGGGCCACCGCCCACCACCACCACGTCCTTCACGTCCTTGCGTTCCATGTCGTGCGTCCTCATCGCCTCCGCCGGGTGCCTGCAGGAAAGGGGCAGCGCCACGCCCAGCAGCCCCAGTCCCGCCAGGGTCTCCCGGCGCGTCCACGCCCCGCCCCGAGGTGCCTCATGGGGCGCGACGTCCTGGGTGCCTGCGTCCTGCGTCCTCCGGCGCGTCATGGAGGAAGTGCTAACGGGTGGCGTCCTCCACCGGGAGGGCGCGGCTTCGCGGCGAATCGGCGGATCCTCGCGTGTCCCCGTACGCCCGCCCCCTGGAAGGGCCCGCGTCCTGGCGACCGTGGCTGCTCGGCCACACTCCGGGTGCTTGGGGGCTGGTACGCGAGTTGCTCTCCCACCCTCCATGGAGAACGTCATGCGCTACGCCATGGTGCTGGGAGTCACGCTGGCCTCGTTGGGAGCCGCCGCCGAGGAGCGGTGGACCGCGCCGTACCAGTTGGAGGACGCCTCCGGCCGCACGGCCCGCGTCATCCTGGGAGAGGAGGCTCCGGACGACGTGGCCTCGCGGCTCCGGGTGATGACGCTCGTGGGTATGCAGGGTCTGGCGGAGGCCCGCTTCCAGCGCACGGAGAAGGTGTGCGTTGGCGGCGAGGACGACTCGGACCTGCCGCCCGTTTGCCACACCGTGGGCGTGTACACACAGCTCCCAGGCACGCCGGACATCGGCGAGCCCCTGGTGGCCCTGGCTGGCGCCGTCAACGGCACGGTCGGCGCTCCCGCCGCCACGACGCCCCGGGAGCGTCCCGCGCCAGGGCAGTGGGCATCGGACGGGTTCGAGCGCGCCGTGGACGAGGGCTCGGACCCCTACGCGCCCGCGGGAGGCCCGCCGCCGCGCTACCGTTGGCACCTCGGTGCCGATGGACGGGTGGTGCTGGAGTTCCAGCACTACGAAAGGACGGCGTCGTCGCAAGTCGCCATCGACACCTGCACCGAGGAGCGGCAGGGGCCCTTCACCCGGCTGGAGTGCGTTCCGGTCCCGCCCTTCGGCCTGGACATCCCGCAGCCCCTCTCGATGCTCTACGCCGGGCGCACGCTCCTGGTCGCCAGCTTCGAGGACTACGGCGTACCGGAGACGACCCTGGTCGCCTCGCTCCACGTCGCCGGGGACACGCAGTACCTGGTCCGCGTGGGACTCAAGGGTCAGGCCGTCACCGGCCTGCTCTTCCGCGAGGGGAACACGTGGCGCCTGCTGCTGCGCCCGGCCGACTACCCCGTCCTCGGGTGCTGAGCCGCCGCCGCGAGCCTACCAGCGCCGCTCCGGCTCCATGGCCGCGGGCCGCCGGTTGTCCGTGGGCTCCAGGCCGCTCGCAGTGGAGCAGCGGCACACCTCGCAGCCGCGGTCGTGGTCCATGGTGCAGTTCACCCCGGTGACACACGACAGGTTGCGAGACTCCACGCAGCGCGTCTCGCCCTTCTTCTCGTCACGCTCGGCGCCGTGACGGCAGCTGGCCGAAAGGGCCGCCGCGCCAACGACGGCCAGCATCCACCACCGCCGCCCACTGCTTCGAATCTGCCCCACCGGCATCGCGCACCTCGGTGTGAATTCCCGAAGGGGCACCGTCTCTCGGACACGGTGCCCCCTGGCGCTGTCATATCGAGCGGAGGATGCGCCGGCCAGCGGGGACGCTACGCCTCCGGCGCGGGCTGCTCGGACTGCTCTTCCGGTGTGGCGCCGTGCTTGCGCCGCCAGCGCTCCACCATCAGCAGCAGCGACGGGAAGCCCAGCAGCACGATGACCATGTTGATGCCGAAGCCCAGGTTCGCCAGGTCGCCAATGGAGTTGAGGCCCGGGTGCTTCGCCAGGATGAGCGCGACGAAGCCGATGGCGCTCGTCAGCAGACCGCCCGTGATGGCCCGGCCCGTCTCCGCGTACACGGAGACGAAGTCCGCGCCGCGTTCACCCAGCCGCTGCACCAGGTGCACCCCCGCGTCCACCGTGGTGCCCACGAGCACCGGCAGCACCATGATGTTCAGGTAGTTGAACTGGAGCCCCAGCAGCGACATCAGGCCCACCAGCCCGACGACGGACAGCAGCGTGGGCAGCATGCAGATGAGCGCGGTGCGCAGCTTGCCCAACGTAATCCACATGGCCACCAGCACGCTCAGCACCGCCGCCGCGAGGATGCGCGGGCCCTCGCGCGACACCATGTCCAGGATGTCCGCCAGGATGAGCGCCTCGCCCGCCGCGGACACCTGACTGCCGTCCGGCATCTGCAGGCCGCGCACCTCCTTGGCGAACTTCCGCGTGCCCTCGCCGTCCGACAGGCTGACGCCGCCGGCGTACACGAGCACCACGCCGCCCGTGCTGCCGTCCAGGCTCTCGAACTGATGGCGCACGCTGGTGGGCAGGGCCTCCTGCGTGAAGGGCTTCGCCTTCGCCATGTTCAGCGCGCGCACCAGCGTGTTGCGCGTGTCCTCGGGCAGCCGCTCCGGGTCCAGCTTCGACAGCTTCGCCGAGATGGCCTGGAGGATGGCCTGCTTCTCGTCCTGACGCTTGGGCACCAGGTCCGCCAGCGCGCCCACGAAGTCGATGGTGGACTCCTTGCCCCGCGCCGCCTTGCGCGCCTCGAGCTGGCGCACCACCTCGCGCTCCATCTCCGAGGAGTCGGTGAGCACCACCACCGGCGTCTGCGAGTAGCCCAGGATGTCGTTCACCTTCTGGTCCAGCACCGCCGACGCCTGCTTGTAGTCCTCCAGCGTGCGCGAGTCGTAGTTGAACGAGATCCGGTACGCCTGCGACACCAGCGCCAGCACGCCCACACCCACCACGATGCCCACGCCCCGGTACGAACGGGGCAGCCAGCGCGCCAGCAGGCTCAGCGGCCCGGCCGCGCTCTCCTGCTGCACCCGCGGGGACCAGCCGAAGCGCGTGGCCAGCCCCAGCAGCGCGGGCAGCAGCAGCACGTAGGAGAAGATGCTCACCAGCATGCCCACCGCGGCGATGATGCCGAACTCGCGGAACGCCCTGAACTCCGACATGGCCAGGCTGAGGAAGGTGAGCGCCGCCACCAGCGCCGCGATGAGCGCGGAGAAGCCGGTGTGCCGGAAGGACTCGTCCACCGCCTCCTCGGAGCTCATCCCCTCCGAGCGCAGCGTCGTGTAGCGCCCCAGCAGGTGGATGCCGTGCTCCACGCCCAGGCCGCCCAGCACCGCCGCCAGGAAGCCCGTCAGCAGGTTGACCTGCCCGTAGGCCAGCCCCACGAAGCCGTACGTCCAGCCCAGACCCGCCAGCACCGGCGCCATGGTGAGGCCCACCGACAACGCGCTGCGGAAGTGGAAGGCCAGGTACGCCAGCAGCAGCACCATGGCCAGCGAGGACGCGCTCCCCAGGTCCCCGACGATGACGCGCTGCTGGTCGATCTTCTTCTTGAAGGTGCCGGTGACGGCCGTCTTGAAGCCGGGCCCGTACGGGGACAGGTCCTGCGCCGCCAGGAAGTCCTCCACCTGGCTCACGACCTTCTTCGAATAGTCCAGGTCCGCGGCGCTCCCCCGCGGCTTGGCCATCAGCACCACCATGCGCTCGGTGGGGTTGATGTAATAGAGGTCGCCCTGACCGGAGAGGCGCTGGTTGGCGCGGCCGGTGTACTTCTGCTCGATGTCGGAGAAGTCCACCGACGGCGGCGCCTCCTCCACCAGCGGCACGAAGAGCGGGTTGGCCTGCTGCTTCTCCCAGAGGATGCGCGCGTCGATGCGGTCCTGGATGGTCACCAGGTCCTCGACATCCACGTAGTACAGCGAGTGCTCGTCGAAGAAGGCGCGCGGCCGCTGGTGGGAGACGTAGCGGATCTCCGACAGCGCCCCGAGCTTGGGCGCCATGTCATCCGCGAAGCGCTTGAGCACCTCCGGATCCGCCCCCATGCCCACCACCACCACGTTGCCCTGGCCACCGAAGCGCTTGCGCAGCTTCTCGATGTCCTGAACGCTGGGGAAGCCCTTCGGCAGCAGCCCCACGAAGTCCGCGTTGAGGGTCAGCGTCCGGGCGAAGAAGCCCCCCAGCGCGGTGAGCACCAAGGCCAGGAGCAGCGCCTGAAAGGGCCTCCGGTGGTTCCGCACGGCCAGGCGGCCCATGGCTCCTTCGAACCGCTCCGACCAACGCTTCTCACTCATGTTGCGACACCTGCATGTGTTGATTGGCCGAATCGCCGGACACCTTGGGCACGCGCTAACGGGAGAGTCAACGCGTTTATGCCGTGAGGCGGAAAGTAAGGCTGCGAATCACCTGCCCCTTTTAACGCGTGCGCCGAGCGAATGCTCGTCCGCTCGCGGTGGCTGACACGCGGCTGCCTCCGAGGGCGGGACGGCTCGAGGGCGGCCCCGAGGCGCCGTCAGATATCCCTACCTGGTGGGCAGACAGGCAGACGTGGACGCCTGCATCGTACCCCCGGCATGGGCACGTTCCCCCGCATCACGTGCCCGCGCATGCGAGCACACGAGGGAGGGGAAGCCGCTCCGCCCTCCGCGTGACCGGAAGGGCCGGGTCGCGGCGGGTGGCGTCAGGCCCATGATGGAACCACATCTCAACGACACCTCACCCTCGGATGAGCCGAGGTGGATGGGGCGTGTGGAGCGGATGCTCGGCGCGTTGGCGGCGCACACCCACCAGCGGCCGGTGGTGGCGCTGCTGCTGGCCCTGGTGCTGGCCGTGGGCGGCGGGCTCCTCGCGCGCGGGCTGCACCTCAACGCCAACCTGGTGGACCTGCTGCCGTCCTCGTTCGAGAGCGTGCAGGACCTGCACGAGCTGGAGCAGCGCTTCGGCGCGCTCGGCTGGGTGGCGGTGGTGGGTGAAGGCGGAGACCCCGAGTCGTTGAAGCGCTTCGCGAACGACCTGGCCCCGAAGCTGGAGGCGCTGCCGGGCATCCGCTTCGTCGAGGTGCAGCGCCCCGGCGCCTTCTTCCGCGACCGGGCGCTGTACTTCCTGTCGGAGGAGGACCTCCAGGAGGTGCACCGCCGGCTGGAGGCGCGGCTCAAGTGGGAGCAGCAGCGGGCCAATCCGCTCTACGTGCCGCTGGTGGAGGAAGAACCCCCGTCGCTGGACTTCTCCGACCTGGAGGCGAAGTACGCGGGCGGCGCAGGGCTGCGGATGTCATCGAGCCAGGGGGACTACTACCTGGATGCGTCGCAGCGCCGCGTGGTGCTGCTGGCGAAGCCGGACACCACGTCCGCGGACCTGGGCTTCTCGCGCAAGGTCACGGATGAGGTGCGGGAGCTGCTGGCCTCGGAGGACCTGTCCCGGTACGGGCCCGGCTTCAAGGCGGCCATCACCGGCACCTTCCAGAAGAAGCTGGACCAGCAGAAGCAGATTGCGCGCGACATCGGCGTGGCCTCCGCCGTGGCCACCGCGTTGATGCTCCTCTACCTCTTGTTCCATTTCCGCAGCGCGCTGGCCGTGGGCATGGTGCTGACGCCCGTGGGCGCGGGCCTGGCGTGGACCTATGGCCTGGTGGCGCTCGCCTTCGGTGAGGTCAACCTCCTGACGGGCTTCCTCGGCGCGATTCTGGGCGGCCTGGGCGTGGAGCACGGCATCCACCTGCTGGGGCGCTACCTGCACCTGCGCGGCGAGGGCCACACCTCCGTCGACGCGACGCGCGCGTCCTTCACGCACACTGGCGGCGCGGCGCTCGTGTCGGCGCTGGTGGCGGCCATCACCTTCTTCGTGCTGGGGACCTCGCGCTTCCGGGCGTTCCACGAGTTCGGCATCATCGCGGGCGTGGGCATGGTGGTGCTCATCGCCGCCTACGTGCTGGTGCTGCCGGCGATGTTGGGCCTGGCCGCGCGCCTGGGGTGGAAGCCGCGGCGCGCGTCCGTCACGACCACGCGCTCGCCCATGGGCCACCTGCTGCTGCGTCGCCGCCACGTCATCACCGTGATGTCCGCGGTGGTGCTGCTGGGGTTGCTGAGCCAGACGGGGCGCGTGCGCTTCGACTTCGACTTCGGCTCACTCGAGGACCAGGACCTGCCGTCCTTCGTGCTGGACCGCGAGGTCAACCGGCTCATCGGCTACTCCCAGACGCCCGTGGTGGTCCTCACCCGCACGCCCGAGGAGGAGCAGGCGATGGTGGAGCGGCTGCACGCGCGGCAGCGGGAGCGCGGCAAGGACTCCACCATCGACTTCGTCGCCTCGCTCTCCTCGCTCGTGCCCGAGGACCAGCCACGCAAGCAGCGCGTCCTCCAGGACATCGGCCGCCTGCTGGAGCGCGTCCCCGAGGACCGGCTGGACGCGAAGCAACGCGAGCAGGTGGCGGTGCTGCGCGAGCAGGCCGCCGCGCCGCCCTTCACCCGCGCCGACCTGCCGCCGAGCGTGCGGCAGCAGTTCGTGGGACGTGAAGGCGCGCCGGGCGGCTTCGTCATGGTGTACCCGGCGGTGGACCAGTCGGACGGGATGGCGGTCCGCGCGCTGGCGCGGGAGATACGCGGCGTGGGGACCCCGGACAGCACGCGCGTCTCCGCCGCGGGCGAGTCCATGGTGATGGCGGACATCCTCGACATGGTGACACACGAGGCGCCGCTCATCCTGGGCGGCACCACGCTGGCCGTCCTCCTGGCCATGTGGCTGACGCTGGGCGGCTTGCGCATCGCCCTGCTGTGCATGGCGCCCACCGTGGTGTCCCTGGTGGCGCTGCTGGGCCTGATGCCGCTGCTGGGACTGGAGTTCAACTACCTCAACATCCTCGTCATCCCGATTCTCATCGGAACGACGGTGGACGCCGGCGTGCATCTGCTGACGCGGCTGTCCTCACCGGGGAATGACTTCGTGTCGGTGTATTCGGAGACGGGGAAGGCCATCTGCGGCGGTCTGCTGACGAGCGCGATGGGTTTCGGTGCCCTCTTCCTCGCCGACCACCCGGGCCTCAACTCGATTGGCGCACTTGCCAATCTGGGCTTCGCCACAAACCTCCTTGTCATGCTGGTGGCCTTCCCGGCCCTGCTGCTGATGCTGTCCGAGCGCAGGCTGCGACGCCATCCGGGCCGCAAGGACTCACAAGAGACGAAGCCGCCGCGCCCCACGGGACGCGGTGAGCCCACGCACGCGAGTTGAAACACACACCCACGACGGAGGGAGCAACATGGCGAAGCAGATGACGCGGGGTTGGCTGTGGGCAGGTGCACTGGCGGGCACCCTGGCGCTGGGGACCGCCTGCAGCGCGACGGAGGCGCCCGTGCAGGTGGCGCAGGTGGACCCGAACAGCGGGCAGATTGTGACGCCGGGCACCGCGCCCGGGAATACCTCCCCCACGCCCACCACGCCCACGACGCCGGGCGCGACGCCGGGTTCGACGACGACCGCGCCGGGCACGACCGCGCCGGGCACGACCCCGACGACGCCGGGGACGACGACGCCGGGGACGGGCGGCTCAGGTGTCCCGAACACCACGCCCTACAGTACGGGTGCGGAAGGCACGACCTCCGGCGTGCCGGGAACGACGCCGTACGGCGCGGACGCCGGCACCGGTGGCTCCGGCCTGGGGACCACGCCGGGAGTGGGCACGACACCGGGAGTCGGAACCACGCCGGAAGTGGGCACGACACCGGGAGTCGGCACGACACCGGGAGTCGGAACCACGCCGGGAGTGGGCACGACACCGGGAGTCGGCACGACACCGGGAGTCGGAACCACGCCGGGAGCCGGATCCACGACGGGAACCGGCACGTCCAACACCGTTCCCGCGCCCTCGGGCGGCCTGAACGACGCGGGCACGGGCTACTGACACCATCGGCCTTCGATGAACATGACAGCGCCAGGGGTCGCGTTCCACGCGGCGCCCTGGTGCTGGCCGCTCCACAGCGCAACCGTTGAAGCCTGTCGGGGAGCGTCGGCGCCTGTGGCCCACAGCGGGGTGCTCCTGCGACCCGACTTCTTGCCGTCTCAGCTGCCGAGGAGCAGCGGCGCCTGTGGCCCACAGCGGGGTGCTCCTGCGACCCGACTTCTTGCCGTCTCAGCTGCCGAGGAGCAGCGGCGCCTGCGGCCCATGGCAGGGCCTGCGTGCGGCGACGCGTGCCGCTGGGCGCGTCCACGCCGCAGCAATTCGCTCGGCGCCTTGACGCGCCCCTGTTCGCGCCGAAGTGGCGCCCACCGCAGCCGGACGCGGAGGCTCACGCCGCATGGACGCCCCCCCCCAGCGCAGCAATGTGTGCGCTCCCTCGTGTGACTCGACGCACGTCGTGTCGGCGCCCGCCAGGCGCCGCCTTGCTCGCATCGCAGCGAAATGCGCGGACTCGCGCCGCATCGGCATCAGCCCCAGGCGCAGCGCCGCCCGCGGCACCGTGGCGTGCCCCGCCTCGCACGAACCCCCAAGGGGCACACTCCAACGCACAGAGCCGCCCGCGCTGGACAGCGCCCCGCGCGCCTGCTTTGTCCCGGAGCGATGGACACCTCCGTCACGCGCATCCTGTCGCAGCGAGTGGGACTGCCCCGCTCTATGGGGACGCATGGCGCCAGCGCGCCCCTGGAGCGCCCCTGGACCAGCGCCATCTTCAAGGACCCGGTGACAGGCCCGGTGTGGCTGTCGGCCACGGGCCTCGCCGGTGACGGACAGGCGGACCGCAAGGTCCACGGTGGCCCGGAGAAAGCCGTCCTCGCCTACCCGCGCTCCCACTACGACTTCTGGCGTGAACGCCTCGCGCGCGACGACATCGGCCCGGGCGCGTTCGGCGAGAATTGGGTGTTCTCCCACGGCACGGAAGCGGACATCTGCATCGGAGACGTGCTGCGCGTGGGCCAGGCCCGCGTCCAGGTCTCCCAGCCCCGTCAGCCGTGCTGGAAGCCCGCGCGCCGCTGGGAACGCAGAGACCTGGCGCTGCTGCTCCAGCAGACGGGCCGCACCGGTTGGTACTACCGCGTGCTCGAGGAAGGCCTCGTCCAGGCCGGTGACACGCTGGAGCTGTTGGAGCGCCCCTGCCCGGCCTTCACCGTCGCGTTCGCCAACCACGCGATGCACGGGCATGCCCCGGAGGCGGCCGCCGCGCTCGCGGAGTGTCCGCTGCTGACCGCCAATTGGCGCGACGCCCTCCGGCGGCGCTCGCAGGGCAACCGGGGCAACGACCGGCCGCGTCTTTTGGGCCCCAACGAAGACGCCTGAAAAACATCCCCGTCGCAGCAAGCCGTCTTCGCGATTCATTCCCGGCGCCGCTTGGAGAGCAGGCAGCCATGGGAGGGGCCTCTGCAGACCGCACATCGGCTGCTCACGTTCCCGGCCAGCAGCAGGCAGACACAAACCTACCGGAGAACGAACCATGACCAAGTTCCTCAAGACCAAGGCCGTCCTCGCCTCCCTCGCCGCCGGTGCCCTCGTGTTCGGTACCGCCTGTAAGTCGGACTCGGGCGCGACGCGAGACACGTCCACGGGCAGTGACATGGGGACCATCGACAACCCGAACACGGGGACGAGCACCGACACGGACACGACGACGCCTCCCGGAACGGGCGGTACGGGCATGGACGACCCGACCCAGACACCCATGCCGGATGGCACCATGGACCCGAACAGCGCGGACCCCACCATGGACCCGACGCTGAACCCGGGCACGGGGGGCACCGGCACGGAGGTGGACCCGAACCTCGACCCGGACATGGGCGCTGAGCCGGGCACGGGCGGCGCGGGCGACGTGAGGCCGCTCGAGGAGACCGAGGAACTGGACGTGGAGGAAGACACCACGCTGGAGCCGGGCACGGGCGGCAGCGGCATGAATGATCCGGACACCCGGATGACGCCGCCCACGCCGCTGCCGGAGTCCGGCACCACGCGCTAAGCGCGCTTCACGCCTGAAACAACGATGCCCGCGTCGAACTGACGCGGGCATCATCATTTTCAGGGGACCGCCGCTCAGCTCACGCTGAAGCCGGGATACGGCTGCGGCGCCTTCACCGGTTCGATGATGCGCTGACTGCCCCCGGTGCCCGGCGTCCCCGCGGGGCCGCCATCCGGCTGCACCACGGGAGGACTGCGGCGCGGCGCACGCGTTTCATCTTCAGTGTCCGCGTTCCGGTCGGGTGCATTGGGAATGGCCTCGGGCGGGATGTTCAACACGTCTTTCTTGCTCATGGCAGCCTCCTTTTTCCCCAACCTGGGTCCCCGGACGGCAATGGGCACCTGCCGCCCGGCTGCTTGTCCGCCCGAATGCCATCGAACCGACGCTTGCCGCGTGAACGCACCCACGCCTGCCGTGCGTGACCACCTTGAGGACGAGCGGGCAGCCACTGGGCGTCGGTGGCACCTTCCAGGAGAGCCACGCTGAAATAGTCAACGGAACCTGAATCGAGGTTCACAACCTGGGTGGGATGCGATGAGCGTGAAGCTGTCACTGGCCGGCAGGCGGCGGGGAACCGAACACCTCTTCTCCCCACCCGAGGGCCCGCTCCCCTGGCTGCGCCGCATCGCTGAGTGGTTCGAAGTCCAACACGGTGAGCTCATCGAAAGCACGCACCTGGGCGCGGGCCCCCTGGGCGCGCCGACGCTCCGGCTGCGCCTCCACCCCGCCGCGGGAGAGGTCGCGTTCGTGGCCACCTCGGGCGCGCAGGTGTCCGTCTCCGCGGAGACCTCCGCCGTGGGCCCCGGCTATCACCTCTTCCTCTGCGACACGCTGAAGGACCTGGGCGAGGCGCTCGACATCGTCTGGGCGGGGAGCCGCGCCACCGCGAAGCCCGGGGACCCCACCGGCTATTTCCAAACGGGCGACGCAGGCCCGGTGGACGTCCACATGCTGGCGTCACTCCAGGAGGCCGTCGGTCAGGTGCTGCGCATGCGCCGCCTGGGCGAGTCCGGCTTCGCGCTGTCCATGCGCTTCGGCCGCACCTTCGAATATCCCGGCGCGCTGCTGACCCCGCTGGGGCCTCGCGACGCGCACTGGCTGAGAGAGGTGTACGCGGATCCCCGCCGGGGCATCGACGTGTTCCCGTGGTGGACGCCGGGCCTCCACGCGCGCACGCGGCTCGACCGCGCGCGGTGCCGCTTGTGGACGGACGTCGTCTGGCGCCCGCCGCTGTTGGAGGACGAGCGCCACCTGCTGCGCGACGTGGCGCGGCTGTTGGAGCAGGCGTGGCGCGAGGATCCAGACCTCCCCTACCCCTGGCGCGAGTGGCAGGAGGTGCTCGGGTTCCTGGGCGTGGGGGGAACCCTGGCCGAGGAGGTCCACCGGCGCGCCTCCGCCGCCCCGGGAGGCCCTCCTGTCGGCTACCGGCGCGGCGAGGTGCAGGTGGCGCTGCCCGAGGGCTGGGAGATTCGCATCCCCGGCTCGCTCGCGGAGGCGCACCTCCAGGATGGAACGTGGGTGGCCCGCGACCACCGGCGCAGCGTGCGCTTCGTGCCGCTGGGGAACGGCGGCGCGGACACCCTCACGCCCACCTTCGTGGAGCGCCGCGCGATGGATTTGGAACACAAGGGCGAGCGGGTCAGCGGACGCGCCTCGCTCCTGGTGGGGCCGGGCGAGTGCCGGCTGACGGCGCTCTGCACCTCGGGCAGGCGGCGGGCGCTGTGTGTGGTGAGCTTCGACGACCCGGACGAGCAGGACTGGGCGCTGGGGACCTGGCGCTCACTGGACCACGCTGCCGCGGCGTGACGCTTGCCAGCCCGTCAGGGCCATCCCACATTGAGCGGGCTTTTCCTCCAGAATCGAGAGCCTGCAATGAGTAGGGAAGTCTGGCCGGGCAAGCCCTGGCCTCGTGGCGCCACCTTTGATGGTTCAGGGGTCAACTTCGCCGTCTACTCCCAGGTCGCGACCCGTGTGGAGGTCTGTCTCTTCGACCCCGCGGACCCGGCGAAGGAGATCGGCCGGTTCGACCTGCCGGAGTCCACGGACTTCGTGCACCACGGTTACGCACCGGGCATGGAGCCGGGCACGCTGTACGGCTTGCGTGTCCACGGCCCCTACGAGCCCGCCAAGGGCCACCGGTGCAATCCGCACAAGCTGTTGGTGGACCCCTACGCCAAGGCGCTCTACGGCGACGTGGACTGGCGGCAGCCGGTGTTCGGCTACCCCCTGGACCACGCGCAGCAGGACCTGGTGCGCGACGAGCGCGACAGCGCGGCGGGCGTGCCCAAGGCCGTGGTGGTGAGCGACTACTTCGACTGGGGCAATGACCGCCGCCCGGACATCACCTGGCGAAAGACGGTGCTCTACGAGGCCCACGTGCGCGGCCTCACCATGCGCCACCCCGGCGTGCCCGAGCACCTGCGCGGCACCTACGCGGGCCTCGCCTGCCCCGCCGTCATCGAGCACCTGCAGAAGCTGGGCGTGACCGCGGTGGAGCTGCTGCCGGTGCACGCGTTCGCGGACGACTCGTTCCTCGACGACAAGCAGCTGTCCAACTTCTGGGGCTACAACACCCTGGGCTACTTCGCGCCAGAGCAGTACTACGCCAGCCGCAAGACGCCGGGCGCCGCCGTCGCCGAGTTCAAGGCGATGGTGAGGGACCTGCACACCGCGGGCATCGAGGTCATCCTCGACGTCGTCTACAACCACACCTGCGAGGGCAACCACCTGGGGCCCACGCTGTCGCTCAAGGGCATCGACAACGCGAGCTACTACTGGCTGATGCCGGACGGGCGGCACTACCTGGACTTCACCGGGTGCGGCAACAGCGTCAACGCGTCCAACCCGCAGGCGGCCCGGCTCATCGTCGACAGCCTCCGCTACTGGGTGACGGAGATGCACGTGGACGGGTTCCGCTTCGACCTGGCCACGGTGCTGGGCCGCACGGGGGAAGGCGCCTTCGACCGGAACGCGGCGCTGTTCCAGATCCTCCACCAGGACCCGGTGCTCGGCCGCGTGAAGCTCATCGCGGAGCCCTGGGACGTGGGGCTCGGCGGCTACCAGGTGGGCGGCTTCCCCTCGCCCTGGCGCGAATGGAACGGCAAGTACCGGGACGCGCTGCGCCGCTTCTGGAAGGGTGACGAGAACCTCGCCAGCGAGATGGGCTATCGCATCACGGGCAACGCGGACCTGTACGCGGAGGCGCGCCGCCGGCCCCAGGCGAGCATCAACTTCGTCACCGCGCATGACGGCTTCACGCTGCACGACCTGGTGACGTACAGCCACAAGCACAACGAGGCCAACGGCGAGCACAACCGCGACGGCGCGGATGACAACCAGTCGTGGAACTGCGGCGTGGAGGGCGAGACGGACGACGCCGACGTCATCTCCCTGCGCGAGCGGCAGAAGCGCAACCTGCTCGCCTCGCTCTTCCTCTCCACCGGCATCCCGATGATTGTCGCCGGTGACGAGATGGGCCGCACGCAGGGAGGCAACAACAACGCCTACTGCCAGGACAACGCGCTGTCGTGGGTGGACTGGAACCTGGACGAGCGCCGGCAGAAGCTGCTCGCGTTCACCCAGAAGCTCATCCAGTTCCGTCACCGGCAGCCGGTGCTCCAGCGCCGCCGCTTCTTCAAGGGCCAGCACCTGTGGGACTCCGAGCACAAGGACCTGACCTGGTTCCGCCCGGACGGCTCGGAGATGAACGCGGAGGACTGGCAGAAGCCCTTCGTCCGCTCGCTGGCCTTTCTCCTGGGAGGCGACGCCATCCCCACGCCGGACGAACGGGGCCAGCGCATCTTCGGAGACGCGCTGCTCGTCCTGCTCAACGCCCACCACGAATCCGTGACGTACAAGATGCCGCCCGCGGCGCAGGGCCAGCGGTGGGTGCTGGAGCTCTGCACCTCCGACGACAACAAGGGCCCGGAGCAGGTGGCCGGGGAGACGTTCGAGCTCATCGGCCGCTCGCTCGCGGTGTTCCGTCAGGTCGAGGGCTGAGCCGAAAGCCCGCGTGTTAGGGTGCCCCGCCGTGGCCCTCCACGGTGGGCGCGGAGTTCCGAGCCCCAGGCAGGATGCGAACGTGCCGGAGAGACCGTGTCCCGAGATGCGCAGGAAGAAGGCGTGCAGCAGGTCTACGGGGAGATTGCCTCCGCCTACGAAGCGCTCTTCCCGGCCCTGCACCGGTATGAGGAGCGGGTGGAGCACTTCCTCGCCGCCGCGGTGACGCCGGGCGCCCGCGTGCTCGACGTGGGGTGCGGGCCCGGATTGCACACGCGCGGCCTGGACGCCTCCGTCACGGTGGTGGGCACCGACCTCTCCGAGGAGATGCTCGCGCTGGCCCACTCGGCGCGGCCCGAGGGCGCGTGGCACCGCCACAGCTATCACCAGCCCTTCCCTCCCGAATGGGGCCGCTTCTCCGTCGCGCTCGCCATCGGGTGCCTGGATTTCTGCGACGACCTGCCGCGCGTGCTGGGACACCTCGCCCAGGCGCTGGAGCCCGGGGCGCGGATGCTCTTCACCGTGCTGGAGCGGCGGCCGGGACTGGACGGGCACGAAGCCCCGACGCAACGGATTCAAACGGCGGGGCCCGCGGTGACGCTGCACCTGTACGCGTTCGAGGAGACCGCCCGTGCCGTCACGGCGGCGGGGCTGCTCCCGCGCACCTACGCGCACGCGCCAGGCTGGGTTCAGCTCGCGGAGCAGCGGACCATGTGGTTCGGATGGTGGGAGGTGGAGCGGCGCTGAAACGGTCGCGCAGGCGGCCTCGGCACGTGACTCCGCAGCCCCCATGACGAGGCCCCATCGCCGCGCGCGGCGAGGGGCCTCCAGCGCCACGCCGCCGACAGGGACAGGCGAGTTCAAGCCCTTCCGGAACACCGTGAATCCACGCCACGGGCACACGCCGCGCCTGGGCACGGGCCCGCCGCTGTGTCACACCCGAGGCGTCCCCCTTCGCCGCCGAGGTTCCTCGCGATGTCACGACGCCTTCCCCGCTGGCTTTGCGCCTGTGCGCTTCTGACCTGGAGCACCGCCTGTGTTCGCGCCCCATCCGCGACGGAGCAGACCGCCCCCGAGGCGTCACGAGCGCTGGCCTCGGATGCGTACGTGCTGGCGGAGGACGTGAGCGTGCGGAAGCTCGCGCCCGGCGTCTGGCTGCACGTCACGGTGGTGACGACGGAGCGCTTCGGCCGCGTCTCCACCAACGGGCTCATCATCGAGGACGGCGAGACGTCCTTGCTGGTGGACACGGGCTGGGATGCACGGCAGGGCGCGCTGCTGCTCGACTGGGCACGCGACACGCTGCGGCGCCCGGTGCGCGCCGCGGTGGTGACGCACTTCCACGATGACCGCCTCGGCGGTGTGCCGGCGCTCGTCCCGCACGGCATCCCGGTCCATGGCTTGGAGGAGACGGCGCGCATCGCCACGGCGTTGGGGCTGCGAGGTCCGACGGAGACCTTCACCGACGCGCGGTCCGTGGGCCCCCTCGAGGTGTTCTTCCCTGGCGCGGGCCACGCGAAGGACAACGTGGTCGTGTGGCATCGGGACAGCGGCGTGCTGTTCGGCGGCTGCTTCGTGAAGGATGGCGCATCCCAGAACCTGGGCAACGTGGCGGACGCGGACGTCGCGGCCTGGCCCGCGAGCCTGGCGCGCACCCGCCAGCGCTTCCCCGAGGCGAAGGTGGTCGTCCCCGGGCACGGGCAGGTCGGTGGCCCGGAGTTGCTGAGCCACACGGAGGCATTGCTGCGCTGAGCGCCCGCGGATGAGAGCAGCCGGGCAGGCGTGAGTGATGTGACAGCGCTTCACCCGCGAGGACAGGAGCGTTGGCCATCGCACCGAGGTGGGTCGTTTCGCGCTCGCTCGCCTGCCGGTGAGGGTCTGTCCCATGACATTCCCACACGGCTCCAGGGTTCGCGGACATGGGCGTGGGTCCTTGCCGTCCATACCGTCGGCGGAGAAGCACGGGCCATTGGGCGTTGGGGATGGAGGGAGACATGAGGCTTGTGGCTGCGATGTCGCTCGCGATGGTGGCGAGCGCGTGTACCTCGGTTCGGATGGAGCAGCGGGACGGTTGCTGGGTGAAGCAGACCCGGGCCTTTCCCTCCACACTCAAGGAGGAAGTCGGGCCCTGCGCACGGCCCCAGCCGGTCTGGTCCGAGGATCGGCTCACGCGGTTGGTGCAGGAGTGCGTGATGCACACGGACTACCGCTGGCAGAGCAGCGCGCTGGTGGCGTGGAACCGGAGCGAGCCGCTCCCGGAGCGTGAGTCCGAGGAGAAGGTGCTCACCGCCTGCATGGCCCGGGCGGAGACCATCCTGGGGACGGAGAAGGGCGCGCTGGAGCAGCGGTTGAGCGAGGTCGCGCAGGAGCGGGACACGCTCAAGGCGAGCATCGAGAAGGAGCGAGGCCAGCACCAGGCGGCGTTCACGGAGCAGCTCACCCGCCACGACGCCAGCATGGAGCGGGCGCGTGACCAGATGCACCAGAGCAACAACCTGCTCGCGGAGGCGCTGGGCGAGGCGGCGAAGAAGCCCGCGCCCTCGGCGGTGGCGACGGCCACTTCGACGTCCAGCAGCGAGGGGATGGCGAACACGCAGAACGACTCCACGCAGCGCAGCGATGCGACGCTGAGGGGTGACGTATCGTCGACGCGGCGGCGCTCGTCCTCGAAGGAGTCGCGTTCGTCGTCGGGCGCCCCGGTCGCCAAGCCCATCATGGACACGGCGCCCATGTGCGAGCTGTCCTCGGCCACGTTGGCGAAGGCCAGTCCCAGTGGCGCCAGTACGAAGAAGGCGCGGGCCGCGGGGAAGCACTCGCCGGAGTGCAAACCGATGCAGTCGCTGGACACGCCGCTTCCGGAGGCCGAGCCGGTGGAGACCATCCTGGCGACACCCGCGCCGCAGACGGCGAAAGCGCCCAACCCGTTCATGCCCAAGGACCCCGACGCGGTGGAGTAGCTTCCTGGGACACAGGCCGCCCCTTCGTCACACGAAGTGGGCGGCCTCCAGTGCGTACCCCTTGGCATCCATCGCCCACAGGACGTCACGAAGCCGAGGGGAGATGAGCAAACGCGGCTCTGGCCGCAGCTCGCCGCGCCGGTCTCCGAACAACGTGTCGGTCACCCACAAGTCCGCGTCGTCGCGGTCTGCCTTTTCGACGTACAACTCGGAGATTTGATTGAGGCCCGCGACATGACCGAGCGGGCACCGAAACGCCCCCGCTTCGTCGAGGTCGAACGGGTTGTTTCCAGCGACCGTACGCGGACTCAGCACGAGCGGCTTCGAGGTCACGACCAGCTGCCGCCAATCCGAAGCCTGGAGCGCTCCACGGCCGTGATGCAGCACGGGATGAAACTCCGCGCCACGCAGGCCCTGCTCGAGAAAAGCCGACGCGAAGCGGGAGGACACCACCATTTCGCCCGAGAGAGTCTGCGCGATGTCCTTACCCTTCGGGATGCGCCGGGTGTCGAGGAGGAGCTCGGAGACCTGTCGTGCCCCCGCGCCACAGTGCGGGCATTCGGACGACGCGTCATACACCGTTCCGCACATGCTTCCCGTTGGCTCGAAGTGGGCGCGCACGACCCAATTGAGCAACTCGGCGGACCGCAACTCCCTCTCGGTGTAGCTCCGGCGAAGGTTCCAGGACATGAAGAACGCGTCGCCGCGCTTTCCGTAAGCGTGGTTGAGCTGTGCGATCCGCTGCACCCGTGCGTCGCCCATGGGCAACACCACCTTGCGGATGGAGCCGCCCAGTGAAACGCCGAGCCCGGGTTCAAGATGCAGCCGCGCATCCCGTTCTGCGATTCTGAACTCGATGGTCTCTCGCATGGGTCAGGGCGTGACGCCGATCAACTGGGGGATTGGATACTCGGAGTAGACCTCCAAGAGAATCTTTTGAAGCTCCTGAGGAGTAGGTCGGCGCCCCTGACCATAGGGCCAGGCACGGCGAAACTGCTGGGTCACGGCCTTGTGGTAGGCGGTCGGCAACCGATACGTCTGTCCGTTGCTCGCCCCTCCCAGGTACAGCGGAACGAAGTGATGCTTCTCGTATCCAGTGCTATTCGGGTAGGCCTCCTGAGCGGACCTGAGTCGCTGCTGGTAGAGGCTCCGCGCCTGAACCACCGTGGCTTGGTCCGCGCTCATCCGCGCAGTGACCTGGACTTGAACGGGATTTGGAGGCGGGTTCAGCGCGGGTGACCGACGCGCCGGACGCCCACCGCCACCCCGACGCACGGGACGAAGCGCCAACGCGTCCGAGCCTGGAGTCGAGACAAGCGCGTCCCAGTCCGGCGGAAAGAAGGCGCCTGCGGCTTCGTCGCCATCGTCCTTGCTCGAGACCTCGACATAAGAAAGTGGCGCCCCTCGCTGCCCGGAAGAACAGGCCAGCAATGCGACGGCGAGCAGGGTAACGCCCCTGAAAGCCAGGGCTGGCTGACGCATCGGAACCGCTCCTGGAAGAAGTGATGGGAACGGACCGGCTTCCGCATTGTGAAACCACAGTCCCGATGGAGGTCGCCGTCCCACGCATTCCAACATGCAAAGGCGCCGAATGGACACGCCTGGGCTTTTCGCGCTCCGCGCGTCAGGACTTCCACCCCACCCCGTCCCCATGCCCCGGCGGAATTCAGAGGTGCCACGGGGCTGTCCTCGGGCTCCCGACTCCGGGCAAGGGCGCGATGCGCCCGGGCGCCGGCGTGGGTGTTCCCGGGTCCGTCGCCCGCAGGGGTTTCCTCATATCGGACCGCCCGGGCGGGCCCCCGTCGGGTCCACATGGAAGCAGGCGCCAGCCGCGCCTGCTTTGAGCTAGCTCACTGGTAGAGCACAGGTCTGAAAATCCTGCGGAGAAGGTTCGATTCCTTCGTTCATCCCAGAGGGCTTCACCGCGAGCTGACGTGAGCGCGGGTCCCCTGCTTCCCACGCCTCCCACCTCGATGCCCGGCCTTCCGCCAGGGCGACAGGGCCCCTCCCGCGCCGTCCGCGGAAGCCCCTGCCGCCGTCCGCGAATGCGCCCGGCGCGCAGGCGCGAGCCGCCAGGAAGCAGCCAGGACATGCCGTCCGCGCTCATCCGTCCGTGAACGGGGGAGCCCTCACTTTTCAGCAGCACCCGGGACCCGCGCGACACCGCGCACGAACCGTCCCGGTTCTTCAAGCTCCCCGAAGGGGGAAAGGAGGTGCGCGATGAGCATCATGCGTGTGGATATCGGCAAGAACGAACGGGCCTTCGTCCTGGTGGACGAGCAGCCGGAGCGCTACCTCGGCCCCGGCCGGCACTGGCTCGTCCATCCCTTCAAGAAGGTGCGCGTCGAGCGCGTGAGCACCGAGCAGCCGCTGGCCCAGCTCGACCCCGCGTACCTCGCGCTCGTCCCGTCCGCGGACCTCCAGGTCGTGGAGCTCGGCGCCGACGAGCGCGCCATCCTCTTCCACAAGGGCCGGCCGGTCCGCTGGCTCGGCCGCGGTCTGCACCAGGTGTGGACCGTGGAGCGCCTGCCCACCCGCGACCTGACGCCCGCCGCGCCCACCGTGCGCGTGGAGCGCGTGGACGTCTCGGGTGTCGCCACCGAGCCCCTGCGCGATGAAGTGCGCGCCCTCGTCCCCGCCAGCGACTACGTGGAGACCACCGCCGCCGAGGGCAGCGTCGCGCTGCGCTACGTCGACGGCGTCCTCGACACCGTGCTGCCCCCGGGCCGCCACGCCGCGTGGACCGTCGCCCGCAAGGTGCAACTGGCCCTCATCGACCTGCGCGAGCGCCTGCTCCACGTCACCGGCCAGGAGGTGATGACGAAGGACCGCGTCACCCTGCGCCTCAACCTGTCGGCGGCCTTCAGCGTCGCGGACCCGCGCCGGCTCGCCGTCGTGTCCCGGGCCCCGGATGACGTCCTCTACCTGGCCATGCAACTGGCCGCGCGAGAGGCCGTGTCGGAGCGCACGCTGGATGAACTGCTCGCCTCCCGCGAGGCCGTGGCCGAAAGCCTCTTCACCCAGGTGAAGGACCGCGCCAGCGCCGTGGGCCTGGAGCTGCTGCGCTTCGGCATCAAGGACATCGTGCTCCCCGGCGAGATGAAGGAGCTGCTCAACCGCGTCATCCAGGCGCAGAAGGAGGCGGAGGCCAACGTCATCCTGCGGCGCGAGGAGACGGCGGCCACGCGCTCCATGGCGCAGACGGCCAAGGTGCTGGCGGAGAACCCGCTGCTGGTGCGTCTCAAGGAGCTGGAGGCCTACAAGGACCTCGCGTCCAAGGTGGGCCAGGTGCACCTCGTCCTCGGTGAAGGCGCGGTGCCCACCCTGCAGCTCAAGAGTCACTGACTCGCGAATCAATCTCGGGTTAGCCTCGCGGCCCCACACCCGCGAGGAGCCCGAGATGTCGTCGTCGAACCACTACGTCCCCAACCTGCGCGATATCGAGTTCAACCTCTTCGAGTTCCTCGATATCGGCCGTGCCTCGCTGGGCCACGCGCCCTTCGGCGACCTGGACGAGACGTCCGCGCGCCAGATGCTCCAGATGTTCGCGCAGCTCAGCACCAACGAGCTGGCGCTCAGCTTCGAGGAGCCGGAGCACAACCCGCCCAAGCTGGAGAACGGCGCGGTGACGCTGCCCCCGGGCCTGAAGAAGGCGATGAACGCCTTCTTCGACGCGGGCATGCACCTGCTGGAGCAGCCGCCGCACCTGGGCGGCCTGGGCGCGCCGCCGTCCCTGGGCTGGGCCGCGTTCGAGCTGCTCGTGGGCGCCAACGCCTCGCTGGCCTTCTACACGCTGGGCAACCTGCTGGCGCGCATCATCGACCGGCTGGGCACGGACGCGCAGAAGCAGCGCTTCCTGCCGCACATGCTGGACCGCCGCTGGGGCGGCTCCATGGTGCTCACCGAGCCCGACGCCGGGAGCGACGTGGGCGCCGCCCGCACCAAGGCCCGCCGCGTCTCCGACGAGGTCTGGGAAATCGACGGGGTGAAGCGCTTCATCACCAACGGTGACTCGGACATGTCCGAGAACATCATCCACATGGTGCTGGCCCGTCCGGAGGGCGCCGCGCCGGGCACCAAGGGCCTGTCGCTGTTCGTGGTCCCCAAGTACTGGGTGAACGAGGACGGCAGCCTCGGCGAAGACAACGGCGTGGTGTGCACCAAGCTGGAGAAGAAGATGGGGCTGAAGGGCTCCGTCACCTGTGAGCTGACCTTCGGCGACGGCAAGCCGTGTCGCGGCCTGCTGCTCGGCGAGGTGCACGACGGCATCCGCCAGATGTTCTACATCATCGAGCAGGCCCGCATGGCGGTGGGCGTGAAGTCCATGGCCACGCTGTCCGCGGGCTACGGCCGCGCGCTGGCCTTCTCCAAGGACCGGCTCCAGGGCGCGGACCTGATGCAGGCGCGCGACAAGACGGCGCCGCGCGTGCCCATCTTCCGCCACCCCGACGTGCGCCGCATGCTGATGGCGCAGAAGGCCCACGCGGAGGGCATGCGCGCGCTGTGCCTCTACACGGCCTTCATCCAGGACGGCGTGGAGCGCAAGGGCGGCCACCGCGCCATCGAGGCGGGCGAGCTGGACACGCTCAACGACATGCTGCTGCCGCTGGTGAAGGGCTACTGCTCGGAGAAGGCCTACGAGATGCTGTCGCTGTCGCTGCAGGTGCACGGCGGCTCCGGCTACCTGCAGGACTACCCGGTGGAGCAGTACATCCGGGACCAGAAGATCGACACGCTCTACGAGGGGACCACGCACATCCAGGCGCTCGACCTGCTCATGCGCAAGGTGGCGCGGGACGGCGGCGCGACGCTCCAGGGGCTGCTGTCCCAGATTCGCGAGGCGGCCGAGCGCGCCGGCGAGGACAAGGAGCTGGAGGCCGAGCGCGCCGCGCTGGGCAAGGCCCTGGGCGACCTGGAGCTGATGCTCGGCACGCTGATGGGCAAGCTGGGCGAGTCCGTCTACCACGTGGGCCTGCAGGGCAACCGCGTGCTGTTCGCCGTCGCGGAGGTCGTCATCGGCTGGCTGCTGGTGCGCCACGCGGAGGTCGCGCTGGAGCGGATGAAGAGCAACCCCGGGGACCGCGCCTTCTACGTGGGCAAGCTCGCCAGCGCCCGCTGGTTCTGCCACGAGGTGCTGCCCGGCGTCGCCCACGCCGCCCGCATGGTGGAGCACAGCAACCTGGACCTGATGGACGTGCCGGAAGAGTCCTTCTGACCCCAGCCGCGGAGTGAGAGCCGTGCGCGGGCGTGTCCCTGCCGCCCGCGCGCCTCACCCGGGCCTCCCCGCAGGCGCGCTCCACCGCCCGTCGTTTCCCTTCGGCCCGCGCCTCGACGCAGAATCTGCGCCCGCCAGCGCCAAGATGGAGCGGAGGCTCCGTAATGCTTGGACAGGAGAACGCGGCCTATGCGGCGAATGATGTGGGCAATGGCACTGGCGCTGGGCCTCGCGGCGTGCGGCGGCGACATCGCGAAGGAAGACCTGGGCACGGAGGTGGTGAAGGCGCTCTGTGCCCGCGCCGAGCGCTGCGGGCAGTACGCCCAGGCGGAGGCCTGCGAGCAGGATTTCCGTCAGCGAGGCTGGGAGGAACGCCTGGGCCTGGGCGGGCGCCACGACGCCGCGCTTCAAGCGGGCCGGCTCCGCTATGACGAGGAAGCGGCGAACCGCTGTGTGGAGGCCCTGCGCGAGACGAGCTGCGCGCGCGTCCTGCCATCCGCCATCGCCTTCGAGTGGGGCATCGAGAACACGCCCGAGTGCCGGGTCCTGATTCCGCAGGACACCGGCGGCACCTGCCTGTCGCAGGTGGAGTGTGGCGCCGACCGGTACTGTCACCACGACGCGCGGCAGAACACCACGAGCTGCGAAGGGACCTGTTTCCCCCGGGGCGGCACCGGCGACATCATGCCGCATCCGGCCTTCTGCGAATCCGGGCTCGTCCCGTCACTGGACACGCGCCAGTGCATGCGGCCCATCGAGCGGGACGGGCTCTGCACCCGGACGCTCGACGGAAGCCCCTACTTCATGCCGTGCGCCGAGGGCCTGTGGTGTGACGCGAAGGGCTCCCGCCGATGCCAGCCGCTCGGAGAGGTGGGCCAGGCCTGCGTCGGCCTGGAGGAAGCCCCTTGCAGGCCCTTCCTCACCTGCAAGGACGGGACGTGCCGCCCCCTGGCGAAGCAAGGCGCGTCGTGCTGGGCGCAGGACCACACCAGCGCGCTCCCCTCGCGGGAGTGCCAGCATGAGCTGTTCTGCGACGCGGCGTCCCTCACGTTGGGGACCTGCAAGCCCCGGCGCGCGGAGCTGGGCATCTGCCGGGACAGCCTCGACTGCGCCGAAGGGCTGTACTGCGCCGACGCCCGGCCGGAAGCCGGGGTGTCGGGCATCTGCATGAAGCTCGCGGAGTTGGGCGACGCGTGTGGCCCCACCCTGCCACGGCCCTGCGCGCGCGGGCTCGCGTGCTCTCGCGACTACGGAACCGGGACCTGCCAACGCGTCGTCCGGGAAGGCGACCGCTGCCAGCTCATCATGCGGGACGCGATGTGCGAGGCGGGGACGTCGTGCCAATCAGGCCGTTGCACCCGCCACGCCCCGGACTTCTGCCGGTAGGCCGCGGCCCCCGACGCTAGGCGGCGCCGCGCGCCGCCAGCTCCCGCTCCACGTACAAGCGCAGGATGTGCATGAAGTCCTGCGCGTTGGTCACCACGCCGAAGGCCTGGTGCGTGCCCCGGTCCTTCAGCTTGCTGACCACGAACTCGGACGAGTCCACGCAGATGGTGGGCAGCTCCCGCAGCGAGCCGTCCTTCTCCGTGACGAACGCCGGCAGCATGTTGCCGGTGGCGATGGCGTGCAGCGCCGTGGCGATCATCACCGCACACGTCGCCTTCACCGCGTGCTGACGCATGGCCACCTGCGCCTCCAGGTTGTCCGTCACCACGTCCGGCAGCGGCCCATCATCGCGGATGGAGCCCGTCAGCACGAAGGGCACGCGGTGCTGCACGCACGCGTGCATGATGCCGTTGGTGATGACGCCCGCCTCCACCGCCTTCGCGATGGAGCCCGCCGCGCGCACCTTGTTGATGGCGCGCATGTGCAGGCCGTGGCCTCCCGAGGTGGCTTCACCCGAGCCGCTCATGCCCAGCGTGGTGCCGAAGATGGAGGCCTCGATGTCATGCACCGCCACCGCGTTGCCCGCGAGCAGCGCGCCCACGAAGCCGTTGGCGACGAACCACGTCATGTCCGCGCGCGCACGGGAATGCACCAGCGCGGGGCCCGTCACCCAGATGGGGTAGCCGCCGCGCTCGCGGTCGTCCACCAGCACCCGCGCCATCTGCGCGTAGTCGATGGGCTTCTCGCGCGACACCGCGCTCGTCATGAACTTGAACTCGCCCTCGCCGTCGCCCGCGAGGTACGCCGAGTTCACGTACACCCCTTCGCTGCCGTCCTCGGCGAGGCCCACGACGACGCGCTCACCGGCGCGCACGCGCCGGCCCTCGCGAATCCACAGCTCGCCCTGCGCATCCAGGACCAGCGCCCCGTCCATGCGAGGCTCGCGCGGCATGCGCCACGCGCCGCCGACGCGCACGTAGGTGGGCAGGTTGGTGGTGGTGAAGAAGCCCTCCGGCAGCACACCGTCGGCGGGTGCCGGCTGGAAGCGCGCGTCCGGACTCTGGGAGAAGCGCGCGGCCGTGAAGTCGGGATGAGGAATGGAGCTCACCCCGGCACCATGCGCGGCCCCCTGCCCCACTTCAAGTACCTCCGCACCGCGGCCCTCGGGGATGTCGTGCGCCAACAGCCACGTCCGTACGGAGCGTCATCCCAGGTGCGCGCTCATCGAGCCGCCCGTGAAGGCGCGGGCCGTTGGCGCCAGCTCCCGGCGCAGCAGCTCCGCGTAGCGGGCCGCCGCGTGCCGCAACCGGGCCGCCTCCGCCGGTGACTCCGCGTCATGCGACTCCGCGGCCAGCACATGGTCCCCCATCTGGAAGGCCAGGTAGGCCTGCCGGTGGAAGCGGAGTAACTCCAAGGGTGGGAGCCGGCCCTTGTGGCGCTCCACCACCGCGCACAGCGCGGCCAGCTCCTCCGAGTCCAGCGACAGCTCCACCGCCGCGCCCGCCAAATCCCAGGCCAGGTCCTGGCAGCCCACCAGGTCCTGCGCCAGGTGATGGTCCACCGCGTCCGCCTTGAGCAGGCGGCCGCCGGGCAACACCAGCCACTCCCACGCATGCATCCGGTTGTCCGTCACCGTCCGGCGCACCATGCGCTCCAGCGCGCTCAAGCGCTGCATCCACACATGGAGCGCCTGCGCCACCTGCCGCCCCAGCACCACCTCCGTGTTGTAGCGGGCCATCTCCCACAGCTCGCGCGTGGAGGCGCCAGCCCCGTCCTCCACCTGCCCGAAGTGGCGCGAACGAAAACCCAGGTAGGCCCCCACCCGCGCCACCAGCTCCCACCGGTTCATGGCCGCGCCCGCCACGCTCAGGGGCCGCGCCTCCTCCAACCACGGCTGCACCATGAAGCCATGTTTCAAGCCGGCGACAGGCACCCCGAAGCCCGCGTCCGCCAGCACGCGCGCCTGGAGATAGGTCCGCGCGCCATAGGCCCCCAGGCCCGCGGACTTCAGCAGCCACGGGCGCCCTCCCGCGCGCAGCAGGTACTTCCGGCGCTCGCGCCACGTGTGGACCGGAGGCCACGCCGCCTCCAACGTGCCCTCCAGCAGGTGCTGACGCCACGCACCGGCCCCCATGTCCTCGAGCGGCCCCGCAGCCTTGCCCGTGATGTCCTCCACCCAGCCCGCCAACGCGTGGGAAGGCTCGGTGGGCGTCACCATCAACGACTCGAAGTCCACCCCGCGCCGCCAGGCCCGGCGCCAGCGCTCTCGCTCTCGGGGCTGCGCACGGGGCCCCAACGCCCCCGAGTGCCCCGAAAGGAAGAACGTGGACGACGGCGCCACGCCCTGCGCCTCCAGGAAGTCCGCCACCGCGCCGAAGGACGAACCCGAGCGCCCTGGCCCCTCGTCCACCACCACGAAGCGGTAGCCCGCGCGCGCCTCCTCCCGCAGCTGCGCGGTCCGCTCCGGAGACAGCGACAGCGTGCGCCGGTAGGGATGACCTCGAGGACGCACGAAGCACACCGCCCGGGTGCCCAGCGCCGCGGCCACCACGCCCGCCAGCCCCGCGCCGATGCCGCGGATGCCCAGGACACGCCACGGGCCCCCCTCGCGGGGCAGCGCACGCGCCGACTCCACGTAGCCCTCGGGGTAGAGCCCGAGGAAGGCATGTCCCCGAGGCACCTTGCACCGCACCCGCTGAGGCAACGCCAATCCGGACAGGGCCGCCAGCGCGCCGCTCACCCGTGCCAGGTCCGCTTGGAAGCCGTCCGTCCAGGACGCCACCACCGCGTGCCCCAGGGCCAGCAGCGTCGACTCGCAGGCGCGCGCCAGCACCGTGTCGCCATCCTCACCGCCCTGGACGACCTGCTCCGCGTCGAGGACGCCTTGCGCCCATTCGCTCGTGCGGATGAGCAAGGACACCAGCGCCGCGTGTCGTGTCAGGCCCGCGGGCAGCACCTCCACTTCTCCGCAGGCGCTGGCCAGTGCCCGCGCCTCCGCCGTGGGGTCCATGTCTCGCGGATGTTCTCCGGACACCAACATCAGGCTTCCCCTCCCTCGTTCCCGCCGTGCGTTTCAGGTGACGGCTCACGCGGGTGGCGGTGCGCGATCGCGGCCAGCGCCTCGACCGTGGGCGTCCGCCACGTCACCGCATGCCGCTGACGCCAGGCCTCCGCCCACGCCATGAAGGTCCGGAGCTGCTCCGTGCTGGGGGAGACCTGCCAGCGCCGCGCCTTCATCAGCGTCAGCGCCTCCAACGGCGCCTGCCCCTGCGCCACGAGCACGCACAGCGCCAGCAGCGCGCTGCGCCCCACGCCATGCTCACAATGGATGTAGACCTTGTGCCCCTGGGACAGCTGTCTCGTCACCCAGGCGACCCCCGCATCCAACCGGTCGACGCGCTGGGCGCGCAAGTCCTCGGTGGGCAGGTGCAACAAGGTGATGCCGTGCTCGCTCAGGACGTGCGCGTCGTCACAGGCCTCCACCCGCACGTCCACCACGTAGCGAATGCCGAGCTTCCCCGCCAGGTGCTCCACTGTGTCGGCAGGGAAACGGCCCCCCACCGCCAGCGAGGGCAACACCCAGTCCAGGTTCAACCTCCGGGACGGCTCGCGCATGCGCCCAAGGTAGGGACGGCGCCTGACACCGTCACCACCACCCTCCACCCGCCCCAGTCGAAGTGTCCAGGGACCCACTTCGGATCATCCCTTTTCAGGGGCGCCCATGGAACCCCCTGGAATCAGAAGTCTTTTCTCGCCACCCACCTCGAAAACCAAGAGGGACGCAACTCCGGGTCTCAAGCTTCGAGAATAGGTTCAAGACGCACATGCGGCGCCCCCCGCGCCTCTCCACACCCCATTGGAGCCCCCACATGAGCACCAGCTACCGCATCAAGTCGGGCGATACCCTTTCCCACTTGGCGCAGCGCCACAACACCAGCGTCAGCGCGCTGATGAAGGCGAATCCGCAGATCAAGAACGCGGACCTCATCTACGCCGGCAAGTCGCTGAACATCCCGGGCGCCAAGGACTCCTTCGAGGGCGGGACGGGTAGCACGGGCGGTGCGCGTCGCTCGGGTGGCGCCTCGGGCGGCCAGAGCGCGCAGGACGTGCAGGGCCCCACCAGCTCCGGCCCCGGCACCCGTGGCCCCAACGGCAGCCCCTTCGACATCGCGTCGCAGCACCTGGGCAAGAACGCGGGCTCGCTGAAGCTGGAGAAGAACGGCGTGGGCCTGGCGATGGAGGACTGGGTCCCCAACAACGTCAACTGCGCCAACTTCGTCTCCGGCGTCCTGCGCCAGGCCGGCCAGATTTCCGCCGGGCAGCACGACAACAGCGTGATGGGCCTGCAGCGCAAGCTCGACAACGACCCCAACTTCAAGCGCATCTCCCTGCAGGACGCGAAGCCGGGCGACGTCGTCTCCATGAAGACCAACGGCGGCCAGCACGTGGTGATGTTCGCCGGCTGGAAGGACGGCAAGGCGACGTTCATCGGCTCGAACAACGTCAACTCGGACGGTTCGCAGCGCATCACCATCTCCGGCTTCAACTACCCCATCATGTCCGTGCACCAGTACCAGGGCTGAGCCCTCGCGCAGACCTGAGCGGGCACCCACGGGGCTCCGCGTCCGTCCTTCCAGACGGGCACGGGGCCCCGCTGATTTTCGGCCCCGCGCGGCGGCTCAAGGCTTGGGCGCGAGCGCCAACGCCGCCTGGATGATGGGGCTGCGCGCGGCCGGCTTCCGCCACGCGGCGTGGACGATGCCCGTGCCCACGCCGGGAATCAGCCGGGACACCACGCCCGCCTCCCGCGGACCGCCCGGCAGCAGCGACGCCAGCAGTGAGTAGCCCAGCCCCGCCGCCACGAAGCCGAGGATGGTCTCCGACGAGTCCGCCGCGTGCAGCCGCTTGGGCGTCACGCCCGCCCGGGCCAGCGCCGCCAGCTGCAAGTCGCGCAGGTGCCGGTCCGTGCTGTACGCGATGAAGGCGTCGTCCCGCAGCTGCGCCAGCCGGACCTGGGGCCGCTTCGCTTGCGGGTGGTGCGCGGGCAGGACGAGGAAGGGCTGCGTGCGCCCCACCTCGCGCACGTCCACGTCCTCGGGAATCTCCGGCAGGTGGTCCACCACCAGGTCCGTGTCGCCCGCGCGCAGGATGTCCAACGCGGGCGTCTTGGCTTCGAAGAGGGCCACCTCGATGTCCGGCCGCTTCGCCTGGAGCCGCCGCAGCCACGCGGGCAACAGGTAGCGCAGCACGTGGCCAGACGCGTGGATGCGCAACGTGCCGCCCACCTCGCCCTTGCGCAGCGACTGGACCACCGTGTCCAGGCCTTCGAGGAACGGCGCCACGTGCGCGTAGAGCGCGCGGCCCTCGGGCGTGAGCACCACGCGGTCCTTCCCCACGCGCTCGAAGAGGGGGACGCCCACCTCCGCCTCCAGCCGCTTCACCTGCTGGTGGATGCCCGGCTGCGTGATGGGATACGGAAATGTCGGGACGGCCCGTGCGTATCCTTCCGCGCGCGCCACCCGGTAGAAGCCTTCGAGCCGCTGGAGCTGAATCATTCACCGTAGGTTATCAATGGCGGATGAACTAGTTCCATGCACTTTACGAAGGGACGGTGCATTGTTTCTCTCGTCAGCGAGCACGGCTCGCCCACCGAGGAGAAAGCCCGCATGTCCCGTTCCACGCCGAAGGTCGTCGTCGCGCACAGCCCCGCCTGGGTCGCCCAGACGTGGCTCTCGTTTGCCCTCTCCGTCGGAGTGACGGCGGTGGGAATCTGGAACCTGCCCGTGGACATCTGGGTGAAGTCCTTCCTGGGCATGGGCCTGCTCTTCACCGTGGGCTCGACGTTCAGCCTGTCGAAGACGGTGCGCGACCAGCACGAGATGGAGCAGCTCGGCACGCGCATCGACGAGGCCCGCGTGTCGCGGCTGCTCTCCGAGCACGACCCGCTGGCCCCGCCGAAGATGTGACGTGCGTCAGGGCGCGCCGCGACCCGCGCGCAGGCTGTCCACCGCTTCATCCAGCAAGGCCAGCGCCGCGTCCGTCCAGCCCCGCAGCTTCATGCGCGCGGACACGTGCCGGGTGAACGGGATGAGGCCCGCGACGGCGGCGTCCTCGATGAGCTGGGCCTGCTGCTCGGGGTTGAGCTGGGCCCAGCGCTTCTCGCGGCTCACGCCCTTGCGCCAGTCGTAGCCATCACCGGACCACTGCGCGGCCAGCGCGGCGCTCAGGTACGCGGTGCCGCCGTGCTGGTGCTGCCAGACGTGCGTCAGCTCGTGGACGAGCAGGCCGAAGTCCACGTCCCCGCTCGGGGGCGGGACGAAGACGGTGTTGCCGTGAGCGAAGGCCCGGCCCGGGAGGCCCAGCAAGCCCAGCCGGCCCACCTTCACGCGCACCGCCGCGTAGTTGAGGCTGTCACCGAAGACGGGGCGCACGCGCGCGATTTCATCCTCGGTGAGGCGGCGGCCCGGAGGCTCCAGCCCCGCGAGCACCTGCACCGAGCTGAGCACGCGCCCGCCCACCATCAGCACCGCGTCCGCGGGGAGCTGCGCGACGCGCGTCAGGCCCTGGCCCAGGCGGGGGAGTCCCTCGCGCGGACGGCCGCGCGCGCACTGCGCCACGCCGCCGCCCACGGACTTCAGCACCACGCCCACGCTGCGAGCCACCCCCACCGACGCGCTCGTCACCCCTGTGAGCAGCCCTCGGCCCGCGTCCACCAGCCGCTCCGAGAACGAGGCCCCGCGGCTCATGCCCTGCTCCTCAGCGCCCCGCCGTCATGGCGCGCAGTCCCGACAAGCCCATCACCGACTCCACCAACGTGCGCAGGCAGCCCGGACGCCACGGCCGGGACAGCGCGAAGTGCGTCAGGCTGGAGGCGCTGTAGGCCGCCGCCACCTCGGGGCGAAAGTGCGACGACACCAGGATGCGCGGCCCCGACAAGTCGCGCTCCACCAGCCGCGCCAGGAAGGTGGGCACGGCGGCGCGCTGCACCGAGTCGAGATCCACGATGACCGCCTCGGGAATCACGCCCAGGTCCATCCGGCGATCCGCCGACGCGATTCCCAGCGTGGGCACCAGCTCGAAGTCGGACGCCAGCTCGCGCCCCATGGCCAGCCGGAACAGCGGCTCCTCGGAGACGAGCATCACCCGAGGCCCCTTCGGAGCGCTCCGCCGGCTCCGCGCCGGCATGGGCGCGGGCTCGAAGGGAAGACGCAGTGCGCCAGCCTCGACCAGATGGCGGGCGTCGAGGAGGGACTGCGCACGACGGATGAGGGGGGCGGGGGCGCTGGACACGAATGTGACAATAAACCAGCAAGAGCGGAAATATCAATCTTTGCTTCAATTCTGGAGAACAAATCCTGAATTGCTGGACCTTGTCCGGGCCTTTGAGCGTGTGATGATACATCCGTCCAGTGGGTCGAAAGTAACACCTATTCATGTGTTACTGAGTCTTAACCGACCCCCGCTGTCTCCGCCGGGTTTTCCGCGCTTTGGCAGCGGCACCTGCGTCTAGAGCATCAGCCGCTGATCGAGCGTGGCCAGGGGCTCCAGGTCGGTGGAGCCGCCGCTGTCGAGCACCCGTGTGAGCAGCTCCAGGAACGACGTCCCCACCACGGGGATCTCCGCGGGCGTCTGCGCCGAGGTCAGCACGGGCACCCGCAGCCTGGCGCCCCGCATGGAACTCCAGCCCTGGATTTCGTCCTCGCCCGCGGGGGGCAGGGGCTCGAGCTGGCTCGCGTTCAACCGGACCACACACGCGTTCGACTTCCTGTAGGCGTCTCGCCACGCCAGCACGGTTCCATCGGGCAGGTCCATGAGCGCCACGACGGTGATGCGCTGCGAGCCCTCCGCGTCCACGGCGATGCGGATCTCCGCGTGGTCCGTGCGGGGCCGGATGCGCCAGGCGTTCTCACCAGAGAACAGCGTGGCCTCTTCGATGTGGGCGAAGAGGGCATTGAGCTCCGCGGTGCCCTGGAAGGCGTCCACGCGGGTGGTTCGCGTCGCGGAGTGCTCCGCGAAGATGCGCTCGATGAGGGCCTGAGCGGAGGTGCCGCCATCCTTCACGGTGACGCCCGCCCTGGGAATCAGCGCGCCCGCGCCATCCACCTCGACCGCGAGGACACCCGCTTCCAGTTTCCACTCCTCGGACTTGCGGCTCCCGGGGAACGTCATTTTCAAAGGCACGCTCGACAGCCCCGCTGGCGCGTCCCTCAACGCCAGCCCCGGCCCTTCGTACCACCTGCCCGCAGCCGCTTTCGCACACGAGGCCATCAACTCCACGTGCGAAGTCTCCAGCATCGGGTTTCGTCGATTGAAGCTCCCACCGTCCGCGACATAGGGGATCAGCCGGGCAATCCAGCCTGTCGCCCTGTCCCACCCATAGGCCTTCGCGGGCTTGTACATCTTTTTCCAGTACTCGCGGTCGGGTCGTCCCTCGGACGCGCTCACGAACGCATCCATGATGGGAATCAACGACGACGTCCACCACGACAGGTCCAGCTCCTGGATGACATTGATGCGGCGGCGGATGGCCTTCCAGTCCTCCGGCGTTCCCAGCAGGGTGATGCGCGGGATGCCGCAGATACAGGCCACCACGAAGTCGAAGTACGGCGACATCGCGTCCATCAACACCACGTCGCCCGCCATGCGCGCGACGTCGGTGCTGGTGGAGAAGTCACATGACAGCAGCCGGGGAATGCCGGGCCCCAGCGCCGCCTGGAGCTGCTGACGAAACGAGGAGAGCAGGAGCAGGTAGTCCGAGTCCGTCTCCGGCAGACCAAGCACGTCGACCATCAACGTCTTGCGCCCCTCATGCCGGACGATGCGGCTCCGGAGCGCCTCCGCATCCTGACGGGGCGCGCGCGCCGTGTCCTCAGCCCCGGGGTGCGGCCATGCATCCACCCCGGTCGCGCCCCGTCAACCGGGGACAGCGCTCACTCGAACTCGAGCGCGCGCTGGAAGTCCGCCGGGTTGGAGGCCGCGCTCTGCGCCGTCTCCAGGGTGATGAGCCCCTCGCGGTAGAGCTGCGTCAGGTGCTGGTCGAAGGACTGCATGCCGAACATGTCGCGGCCCTTCTCGATGACGTCCTTCAGCTCGTTGGCGCGGTCGTCGCGGATGTACTGCTCCACCGTCTTCGTCTGCACCATGATTTCCAGCGCCACCGTGCGGCCCTTGCCGCTGGCCCGGGGCAGCAGGCGCTGCGACACCGTGGCCTTCAGACAGTCCGCCAGCCGCATGCGCACCATCGTCTGCTCTTCCGCGGGGAACACGGACACCAGGCGGTTGATGGTGCGGGACGCGTCCGTCGTGTGCACCGTGGAGAGCACCAGGTGGCCCGTCTCCGACGCCTTGAGCGCGATGTCGATGGTCTCCGTGTCTCGCATCTCACCGACGAGGATGACGTCCGGGTCCTGGCGCAGCGCCGCGCGCAGGGCAATCGCGAAGCTCTGTGTGTCGGGGCCAATCTCGCGCTGGGAGATGGACGACTTGATGTTCTTGTAGATGAACTCGATGGGGTCCTCGATGGTGAGGACGTGCAGGTTCTCCGTGCGGTTGATGTGGTCGATCATCGACGCCAGCGTGGAGCTCTTGCCCGACCCCGTGGCCCCCGTCACCAACACCAGCCCGCGCTCGTTGCCGGCGATCTTCTTCAGCACCTGCGGCAATCCCAGCCCGTCAATGGTTGGGATTTCATCCGGGATGATGCGCAGGATGCACGCCAGCGAGCCGCGCTGCCGGTAGATGTTCACGCGGAAGCGCGCCACGCCCGGCAGGCTGTACGACGCGTCGCACTCCTGCAGCGTATCGATTTGCTGCTTCACCGCCGGGTCCGACACGACGTGGAAGGCCACCTGCCGCGTGTGGTCCGCGTGGAGCTTCTCCATCTTCAGGGGCCGGAGGGCGCCGTTCACCCGGTAGATGGGCGGGTCCCCCGGCCGGAAGTGGATGTCCGATGCACCGTTCTGCACACCGACCGCGAGCAGCTTGTTGAGCGTTGCCAGATCCAGGGGAGTTTTCCTCTTCAGCTAGGAGAACCCCGGAGTCTAGGCTGACACGCAACCCTTGCACATGGTGTGCAATTACCCCGGGGCGGGCACCAGGGTCAGCTCGGCAATCTCAGGCGTGGGCCCCAGCCGCAGCGGCGGCCCCCAGTAGCCCGTCCCTCTGTGGGTATAGACGCGCACCCCGGCGATGGTGGCCAGACCGCGCACCACCGGCTGCTGCAACTTGATGAAGAACATGAAGGGAAACATCTGCCCTCCGTGTGTATGACCGGAAAGCTGCAGGTCCACCATCACGCCCGCCTTCGCCACCCGCAGGGCCGTCCGCGGCTGGTGCGCCAACAACAGACGGGGCACACCCTGGGGCGCCCCATGCAGCGCCCGCTCCGGACTGCTGGCATGCGCGGGGATGATGTGGCCCGCGTCGTAATCCGTCACCCCGGCGATGGTCAGCCGCGCGCCGTCGCGCTCCACCACCCGGTGCTCGTTCTGGAGAGGGGTGAGGCCCAGGCGCGCGACCTCGGCCGCCCAGGCGGGACCGCCGTGATAGTATTCATGATTGCCCGTGACGTAGAAGACGCCCAGCGACGCGCGCAGCTCCGCCAGGGGCTTCACCTCCTCACGCAACGCGTCCACGGTGCCGTCCACCAGGTCGCCCGTCACCGCCACGACGTCCGGCTGGAGCGCGTTCACCTGCTCCACCACGCGCCGCAGCCAGCGGCCATCCAGCGTGGGGCCCACGTGAATGTCGGAGATCTGCACCACTTTCGCGCCGTGGAGACCGGGCGCCAGTCCCGCCACCGGCACCGTCACCCGCTCCACCGTCGCCCGGCCTCGCGCGGTGATGAAGGCATACACCACCGCGGGCACCGTCACGCCCACGGACACCAGCGCCTTGCCTCGCGCCAGGGCCAGCGCATCCGGCACCACGCCCGTCCACGACAGGACCGCGCCCACCAGGTCCGTTACCACCACCGCGCTGAGCAGGATGCCGAAGGCGCCCATCCACACGTAGGACGTCCACTGGAGCGCCTGCGTCCAGAAGGTCGGCTCGCGCCGCGACGCCGCCATGCCCACGGGCAGCAACACGAAGAGCAGCGCCACCAGCAGGGGCCCCACGCTCGTCCACGGCGCGGGGAGCTGCGGGCTCACGAACAGCCGCACCGCGAGGTACGCATGCAGCCCGCCCATCAGCGTGAGGATGCCGCCGAGCGACATCAACCACCGCAACGCCAGCGCCAGGGACACTCTGGGCCGGGCCTCTTGCTCCATGCCTGGGGTCAGCTCCGCCACGAACAACGACCTCCTTCACACCGGTGCCAGCCACGACAGCGCCCGGAACGCTGGGGCATAACGGCCGTTGGGGACCGCTGCCCGGCAACCCGCCCGCACCCCGGGCAGGTCAACGCCTCATCGCGTGCACCACACCTAAGACACGGGCGACGGGTTGGCGAGCCGACTACGTTTAATCCATGCGAACTTCACATATCTTCACGGCCGCGCTGCTCGCGGCCGGCGCGGCCTGGGCGCAGCCCGTTCAGTACCTCGACCTGAGGACGCCCCGCGTCGCGCTCAACGCGCGCGTCACCGACCGCGACGTCAGCAGCCCCGACCTGCAGCTTGGCTTCAGCGACGATGCCCTGCGAGGCCGCGCCTTCGGCAGGCCGCTCAACCTCACGCTCGACACCGCGCGCGTGCGTGGCATCTACGGCAGTGGGCCCGTGGACCTGCGGCTGACGCAGGAGGACGGCGCCTTGCGCGCCAAGGGCACGTTTGGTGGCCAGCTCACCGACTTCCAGGTGACGCCGCAGACGTTCAAGGGCGACGTGGGCCGCTGCAGCTACCAGCTCCAGGCGTCCGCGGAAGGGCGCTACCAGGGTTGGCGTTCGTGCCTCGCCGGTCTGGAGAACCCCGTGTCACTGTCCATCCCGCCCCATATCGGGAATGACGACGCGCGGCTCGTGGCGACGCTGGCCCTGATTCTGTCGCGGTAGTCCCGCGACAGGATGGCTGGCTATGGTGCGCGCCCATGGCACGCATGCACGAAGTGGACTTCCACATCTACGGCGAGGACCTGCAGTTCGTCGAGGTGGAGCTGGACCCGGGAGAAGCCGCGGTCGCCGAGGCCGGAACCCTCATGTACATGGAGGACGGCATCGAGATGGAGACCCTCTTCGGTGACGGCTCGCAGCAGTCGAGCGGGTTCTTCGGCTCGCTGCTCGGAGCGGGCAAGCGCTTGCTGACGGGCGAGTCGCTCTTCACCACCGTCTTCTTCAACAAGAGTGGCCGTGGCAAGCGCAAGGTGTCCTTCGCCGCGCCCTACCCGGGGAAGATCATCCCGGTGAACCTGGGTGAGCTCGGCGGCGAGCTGATTGCCCAGAAGGACAGCTTCCTCGCGGCGGCCAAGGGCGTGTCGCTGGGCATCGCGTTCCAGAAGAAGCTGGGCACCGGCCTGTTCGGCGGCGAGGGCTTCATCATGCAGCGGCTCCAGGGCGACGGGCTCGCCTTCATCCACGCGGGCGGCACGCTCCACGAGCGCACGCTGGGCCCCGGGGAGCTGCTCCGCGTGGACACCGGCTGCATCGTCGCGTTCCAGCCCACCGTGGACTACGACATCCAACTGGTGAGCGGCATCAAGACGGCCCTCTTCGGCGGCGAGGGCCTCTTCTTCGCCACGCTGCGCGGCCCGGGCAAGGTGTGGCTCCAGTCGCTCCCATTCAGCAGGCTCGCGGGCCGCATCCTCTCCGCGTCGCGTTCGGGAGGCGCTCGCGACGAGGGCAGCGTGCTCAGCGGCGTCGGGCTCGGTGGACTGCTGGGCGACGACTGAGCGAGGCCGCCACGGGGCGCCGTTTCGTCTACGCCGCCCCGACGAGGGCGGCGACGCCTCGCGCGGTCAACGAGGCGCTCACGGCCGTGTCGTGGGCGCTTCCGCCACGGCGCGCGACCCGTGCCGGCGCCGAGCCAGGACCGCCAGCCCCACGAGCAGCGACCAGGCGCCGACCATGCCCACGGGAGAGGCACCGCAGCCACACCCGACATCGAGCGCCGCGGGGCCCCGGACCTGGAAGGCCGTGCTGCGGGAGCGCGCCGGCGTCCGGCTGGACGAGATGAGCTGCTCCAGCGCCGCGACACTGTGGGGCCCCACCGCCAGCGCGCCATCTCGCGGCACCTGGTAGCGGAAGGCGCCCGTGTCATCGGCCGTCACCGTGGCGACCTCGCTGCCATCCACCTCGATGACCACGGTGGCGCCGGGCGAGGCCGCACCCGCGAACAGTGGCGTGGCGTCCACGACCTCGCCCTCCTCGGGCACCACCAGCACGGGCCAGCCGTCCTCCGGGACCTGCGTCCCGCCACCATCGCTCTGCGAGGTCCCCGCGTCGGGATTGGACGGGCCTCCATCGACGCCGCCACTCACGGCCTGGGACTCGAAGCGGATGGGCTGTGAGTACGGGCCGCTGACGCCCGTCTCGTTGTGCGAATGCACCGTGACGAAGTGCGGCCCGGGAGACAGGGGCGCCTCACCGGGCCACTGGTAGCGGAAGCGGCCCGCGCCATCCACGGGGACGATGACCTCCGCGCCGTTGTCCACCTCGATGCCCACCGTCAGGCCGTTGGGTGCGACGCCCGCGAACAGCGGCGTGGTCCCCACCGTCTCGCCGTCCTGGGGAATCACCAGGATGGGCTCCACCACCACGCCGCCGTCCTCCAGGGTGGCGGCGACGGAGAAGGTGACGGGCACGGAGGGCAGGCTGTAGGCGCCCAGCGACTCCGCCACCACCTGGAGCGTGTGCGGGCCCACGCTGAGCGCCTCCTGCGGCGGCGTGAAGTGCGCGGAGAACATCCCCTCCCCGTCCGCAGCCACCTGGAGCCGCTCCACGCCATCCACGAAGACGAGCACCCGGACGCCCGGCGCGGCCCGTCCCATGATGCGAGGCCGGTCCGGCATTCCCACCGCGCCATCCACCGGCGCGCTGACAGCGGGCATCACGGGAGCGCGATAGGGCGCGAGGTACTGCGTCACGACGCCCGAGCTCCCCAGCCCCGCGCCGTGCGTGCCACCGTCGGCGGCCATGAGCGTTCCGGCGGCACCGCCCGTCACATCCGTGGGGCACGGCGTCGTCGTTCCCTGCAGCAACACGCTCCCGCCTCCGCCACCACCGCCCGGTCCCAGTATCCAATCCGGGTCACTCACGGTGCCGCCCCGGCCACCCGCCGCACGCGCGAATCCGCAGCCCAGCGTTCCCTCCGCGCGGAGGATGAGCGCGCCGCCCGCGCCACCACCCCCCGCGCCATCATCGCCCGGCGTGTTGGCGGCGGACTTCCCATCCGCGGTGATGCGCCCGCTCCCGGAGAACGCCCGCGCCCGGATGAACACGGCGCCACCACCCGCGCCTCCGCCCGAGCCCAGGCCGTCATTGCCCTCCCCCGCGCCGCCTCCACTCCCGAAGACGAACTTCTCGACGAGCGAATACGTCGCGGCCGCGCCACCCTGCCCGCCCACGTCCCGCATCGAGTCGACATCCGACGAGCGTCCACCACCACCACCGCGTCCGGCGTTCGCGCCACCGCCGCCTCCCGCATTGTGACAGTTGCCGCCACCGCCCTCACCCGCGGCGCTGCCCCGCCCCGCGGCAGTCCCGAAGCGGCCCATCCGCAGCCCCTCTCCCTTGTAGGAACCGCCCGCCTCCGGAGCGAGGTCCAGCTCCGTGCAGGAATAGAGCTCCGGATGGTTGAGGAAGGCGCCGCCCCGGAAGCCCGCGCCGTCCACACTGATGAATCCTTGGTTCGTCACGCTGCCCGTGGCGAGGAAGGCCACGATGCCACCACTGCGCCCGTCCCACGCACGCGCCGTCACGCCGGCCCCCGCGGACACGGTGACGTTCGTGTACTCGGGCACGGAGACCACCTGCGCGCCGGGGGTGACGAAGGCGTGGACCAACGGCGCGGACAGCACCAGCTCGGTCGAATCGCTCGACACCGAGGCCACGCGGGCCAGCTCCCACTGCCCCACGCCTCGAAGTTCGAGCGAGCCGCCGCTGTTGCCAACAGCATCCTCGGGGCCGCCGCTCTGATGGATGAGCACGAGCATCCCCGCGGTGAACCCGCTGGCGCGCTCCACCCGGACGCGGGTCTCCCCCAAGGACACGCCCGCCGTCAGCGGCGTGGCGACGTTGACGACGCGGTCGACGGTCGTCACGTTGAGCGCGCCATGACGGCCCGTCCCCAGGCCGAAGGAATCCAGCTCCGCCAACGCGGGAGACGCAGGGAGCAACACGAGCAGGCAGGTCCAGAGGAAGCGCATGCCCCCTCATGCTGCCTCAGAATCCGGGTCTCCCGCGAGTGCAGGCCCCGATTGGAGGCTCACTCCCCCGAGGAGGCCGTCAGCGCCCGTGCGTTGCGTGGGGAGAAGAAGGACTGGCGGGCCAGCTTCGGCAAGGCGCGCTTGTCCACACACCAGAGCTGGAGCGCGTCCTCCCACTCACCCAGCTCGGCCACGGCGCGCACGTCCGGCGCATCGCGGTAGAGGCTGTTGAGGTTGTGCACGAGCGCGGAGAGGTCCTCCACCTCCCAGCGCTCCGTCACGTCGCCCGCCATCACGTGCAGCTCCAGCACCGGGCGTTCGCACACGTCCACCACCTTGAAGCGGCGGGCCGCGCCGCCCATGGCGTTGGTCAACGGCCCCACCAGCTCATCGGCGCGCACGCCGTACCCCACGGACAGCCCCCCTTCGAGCAGCCCGGCGTCACACAGGCGCAGCAGGGAGACATGGGGTGGCTCCCCGCGCGGCAACAGCGCCACGGCGGCGTCACGGTCCTTGAGGAGTCGCTCCCGGAGGAGCACATCGAGCAATGGGGCCATCTGGGGCCACAGCCTATCGCTCCACGCCGCTCCAGGAGTCCACCCCGGAGCGGAGGGCAGCGGCGGTGAGGAGAGCAGGGGCGCGGCCACTGTCGCCTGCCGCGCACCCACGGAAGTCCATCGTTGGAAGCTCGCACGCGCGAGGCGAAACTCCCGCGCCGTGGACACTCGACGCGTCTATCCCCGATTCGCCATCGCCTCGCTGCTGGGCAACGTCGCCTTCCTCGCCTCGTGGGGCGTGGTGCTGATGCGGCCCACGGGCTGGCAGGTGATTGGCCCCATCCTGCTCTGCCTGTTCCTGGTCCTGCGCGTGGGCGGCATGTGGTTCTTCGCCTCGAAGCATCCGCCGGAGGAGCAGCCCCGCATGCGGCGCACGGCGACCTTCACCACCGTGCTGGCGCTCATCGCCGTGGGCATCTGGGTCTACACCGTGCTCCAAGGCCCCCGTGGCTTCTGAGCCCTGAAACGGCTCGCGGGCGCCGCCTCCGGACCTCCTGGCCCGGCTGCCGCGCCCGCGCTGACTGGCGGTCCCTGTCACACGGCCCGAGGCCGCGCGGGGAACGTCAGACGTTGAAGCGGAAGTGCATGCAGTCGCCGTCCTGAACGACGTACTCCTTGCCTTCCACGCGCAGCATGCCCTTCTCCTTCACGGCGGACTCGCTGCCCAGCTTCACCAGGTCCTCCCAGCGCATCACCTCGGCCTTGATGAAGCCGCGCTCGAAGTCGGAGTGGATGACGCCGGCGGCCTGCGGGGCCTTGTAGCCCTGGTGGATGGTCCACGCGCGGCACTCCTGCTCGCCCACCGTGAAGTACGTCCACAGGCCCAGCAGCTTGTAGCCCGCGCGCACCACCTTGTGCAGGCCGGGCTCGGACAGGCCCGCGCTCTCCAGGAAGCCCGGACGCTCGGACTCGGGAAGCTGCTGGATTTCGGACTCGAGCGCGGCGGCGAGCACCACGACCTCGAAGCCCTCCTTCGCGGCCATCTCCCGCACGGCCTTCACGTGGGGGTTCGAGTCCTCCTTGCCCAGCTCCGACTCCCCGATGTTCGCCACGTACAGCACGGGCTTGTCGGTCAGCAGGAACAGGTCATGGATGAGGGCGCTCTCGTCCTCGGTGAGCTTCTGGGCGCGCACGGTGATGCCGTTGTCCAGGCCCGCCTTGATGCGGTCCAGGAGCGCCACCTCGGCCTTGGCCTCTTCGCCGGCCTTGCCACCCATCTTGGTGTTCTTCAGGGTGCGCTCGCGGCGCTTCTCCACCGTCTCCAGGTCCTTGAGGCACAGCTCCGTGTCGACCACGTCCCGGTCCCGCACCGGATTCACCCCGCCCTCGACGTGGGTGACGTTGTCGTCCTCGAAGCAGCGCAGCACATGGAGCACGGCGTTGACCTGGCGGATGTTGCCCAGGAACTGGTTGCCCAGGCCTTCGCCCTTGGACGCGCCGCGCACCAGGCCGGCGATGTCCACGAACTCCAGCGAGGTGGGCACCTTCTTCAGCGGCTTGATGAGCGCGGACAGCTGGTCCAGGCGGTCATCCGGCACGGGCACCACGCCCACGTTGGGCTCGATGGTGCAGAAGGGATAGTTGGCGGCCTGCGCGCCCGCGGCCGACAGCGCGTTGAACAGGGTGGACTTGCCGACGTTGGGCAGCCCGACGATTCCGATGGATAGACCCATGGTGATTCCCTGGAACACGCGCGCCGGGGGGCGCGCTTCCCCAAGAGGGGGTTAGGCGGTGCGGCGCACGGCGCCGGAGGCGCTGGTGCCGTTCAGCGGCAGGCCCTGGACGAACTGCTCGGCCAGCGCGCGCTGCTTGCTGTCGTCCATGCGCTCGCTGATGAGCTTGCCGGCGACTTCCATGGCCAGGTCGACCGCCATGGAGCGGACCTCGGCGATGGCCTTCGCCTTCTGCTCGTCGATCTCACGACGCGCGCTCAGCTTGAGCTCCTCGGCCTCCTTGCGGCTCTTGGCCATGAGCTCCTCGCGGAACTTCTCCATCTCCTGCGTGTTGCGGCGCATCATCTCCGCGGCCTCACGGCGGGCCTCGGCGATGGCCGTCTTCTGGTCGGCCAGCAGCTTCTCCGCCTCGGCGCGCTCACGCTTCGCGCTCTCGATGGAGCTGGCGATCTGCTTCTCGCGCTCCTCGACCAGCGAGAGGATGGGGCCCCACGCCTTCATCTTCAGCACGATGGCCACGATGACGAAGGTGATGAGGGTCCAGAAGATGAGGCCCGGCTGGACCTTCACGAGGTTACTGGCGGCGAGAACGGAGGGCAGGAACATGGCGGGATGTCCAGCGTGAGGGAGGGATGCTGCGAAGACGGCGGTTACGGCGGCTGGAGCGGCCGGCGCCCGAGGTGAACTCCCCTCCAGGCACCGGCGAGCTTCCAGCGATGACTCGACCTGCCCTGCTTAAGCCTTGGTGGCGAGCAGGATGCAAACAACCAGCGCGAACAGCGTGGCGCCTTCGATAAGGGCCGCCGCGATGATCATCGTGGTGCGGATGTCGCCGCCCGCGGCCGGCTGACGGCCCGTGGCGTCCATGGCGGCGGCGGCCAGCTTACCAATGCCGAGCGCGGCACCGATGATGGAGAGACCGGCACCCAGACCGGCGGCGAGGAAGGCAAGAGCGAGGTTCGTCATGGGAACACTGATTCTTTCTAGCGTGGACCCGCTTGTGGGGGGGTCGTGATGGCCCTTGTGGACTACCTCCGGCGGCCTTTCGAACCGCCGGGTCTTCTGCCGGGGCGCCAGACTTCCGCGCCCCGCTAACTCGTTGGAAACGGCCTAGATGTGGTGCGCCTTGCCGTGGTCGTGGCTGGGGCCCACCTCGGACTCGTGTCCGTGGTCGTCATGGTGGTGGCCCATGGCCACGCTCATGCCGATGAAGAGCGCCGACAGCATCGTGAAGACGTAGGCCTGCACGAAGGCCACGAACAGCTCGAGCAGGTAGATGGCGAAGGCGAAGGGCACGCTCACCGCCGCCACCGCGGGGTGGCCGAGGATGAAGATGAGGCCCAGGAGGAAGAAGAGGACGATGTGGCCCGCCAGCATGTTGGCGAACAGACGCATCGTGAGGGCGAAGGGCTTGGTGAACAGGCCCAGCACCTCCACCGGAATCATGATGGGCCACAGCCAGGGCGCCACGCCACCGGTCAGGTGCTTCAGGTAGCCGCCCAGACCCGCCGCGCGGATGCCCGCCAGCTGGGTGATGATGAAGGTGCACAGCGCCAGCGCCGCGGTGACGGCCAGGTTGCCCGTGGCGGTCGCCATCCAGGGAATCAGGCCCAGCAGGTTCATGAAGAGGACGAAGAAGAACGCGGTGAGCAGGTAGGGCACGTAGCGGGGGCCCTCCTCCTTGCCGATGTTCTTGATGGCCAGCTCGTCACGAACGAACAGCACCAGCATCTCGATGAGGTTGGCGCCCGCGCCGCGCGGCACCAGCTTCGTCTTGTCGCGGTTGCTCCAGATGAACATGGTGGCCAGCAGCAGCAGCGCGGCCAGCCACATCATGATGGTGTGCTTGGTGATGGAGAGGTCCAGGCAGCCTTCCGTCAGGCCCGGAATCTCCTGGCCGTGCTCCGTCATCTTCGGCGCACAGCCCTCCGCCTTCAGCGGCACCAGGATCTGGGGCAGGTCCACCGCGTGGATGGGGCTGCCGAGCGGGACCTCGATCTCCAGGTACGGCGAGTCCACGACGTGGTGGAGGATGTACCCCGGCACGTCGTCCTCGGACCCTGCGGCCCACGCCGTGGCAGCGAACAGACTGGCGAACAGCACCATTGCCTTGCGCATCACTCGTCTCCGCCCGCCGATTCCTTCGACGCGGCCATCACGTAGCTCACTTCAATCCACTGCAGCGCGAAGTAGACGCCGAAGAAACCGGCGATGAACGGCACCGCCGCCATTCCCCGCGACACCACGCCCAACAGCCCCGCCAACACGCCCACGGCCCGAAGGCCAAAAATGATTCCGACCACCTTCAGCGCGGCGTTGAGGTCCTGCCGCACCGCCCGCCGCTTCAGCACCAGGGCCACCGCGCCCGTCACCGCCGCCAACCCCACGCCCCACAGCGCCGAAACCCGATCCTCCACCACCTGCGGCATCAACGCCGCCAGCGCCAGACCGACCACCGCCACGCCACCCGCCAGCGCCGCATGACTCCGGAAGGAGTCCGTCCCACCCTCACCGCCCCGCGCCGTCACTTCCGCCTCCCCAGCCGGGACATCTCGTGGAGGAATCCGTAGAAGCCCACGCAGATGCCCACCAGGCTCAGCACCACCATCAACCAGGGGCCCGTCTCCAGCCACTTGTCCAGCCAGTAGCCGCCCAGCACCCCCACCACCGCCCCACCCACCAGCTTCCACACCGCCGAGACGTAGGGCTGCGCCGCCCGCATCTGCCGGGCCGTCTCCCCCAGCTCGCTGCCATCCGAACCGCCCGGTTTCCGGGGCTCCTTCACTTCCATTCGGATGCCTCCCCAAACCCCGGGAAAACCTCGCTTTTCCAACCCCGCCAGACCCAACCCCTCGACGCGCGGGCGCCGCTTAACACCGAACACGCGGCACACGCAACCGCTACCATGGGCGGGCAGGCCCCGGCCCCCAGTCGCGATTGCCGCTTCGGCAAGCTCAGCTACCGCCGATCTGCCCCGCATGCGGCGCGCTCCGGCGCCCGCCCGGGCCTCGGGTTCCACCCCAGAGGAAAAGGCGCCTCACCTCACACGCGGAGTGAGAGCCCGCCTCATCGCCCTGGCACCTGCCGGGCGGGCGGTGCCCTCCCCCCTCCTCGGCGCCTGGGTGGCCGCGTCGCCAGCTTGCCCAGACACGCTCCATCACGCCTTTGGAGGACTCCATGCCGAAGCCGCTCGTGCTCACGTCCCCCCGCTTCAAGGACGGCGACCTCATCCCCATTGCCTACACCGGCGAGGGCGAGGACATCTCCCCGCCCCTCCAATGGACGGGCATGCCGGCCGGGACGAAGAGCCTGGCCCTCATCGTGGAGGACCCGGACGCACCCGACCCGCGCAACCCGCAGATGACCTTCTCGCACTGGGTCATCTACAACATCCCCCCCTCCGCCCAGGGCCTGCCCGAGGGCGCCACGCCGGACGTGCTCCCGGAGGGCGCCCGCCAGGGGCAGAACGACTTCCGTCGGCAGGACTACGGCGGCCCCATGCCGCCCGTGGGCATGCACCGGTACTTCTTCCGCCTGTTCGCGCTGGACACGGTGCTGCCCGACCTGGGCCGCTCCGCCTCGCGCACCCAGCTCCGGGAGGCCATGGAGGGCCACATCCTGGGCGAGGCCGAGCTCATTGGCCTGTACACCAAGGTCCACCACCGCGGCGCGGAGTCGCCGGGGGCCTCTCCGGCCTGAGCCCGGCGGGGGGAGCCGGCTCGAGCCAGCCTGGGGCCTGGCTGCCATGCGCGGCCGGGCCCCTTCTACGGGTAAGCCGCAGGCGAAATCGCGGGTTGTGGGATGGTGGGCGAAGCGACGGGCGGGTGATTTCGCGCGGCCGGGCAGCGGTGGAAGAGTCGTGCCGCCGTGAAAACCGCCTCCGCCCTTGGGGCTGCTGCATACGGCCCCTTCGATTCGATGTCCGTGGGTGTCTGTGTCGTCCGTGACGGCCGCTTCGTCTATGTGAACGAGGCGCTGGTGACGATGTCGGGCTACCCGCGTGAGTCGGTGCTGGGCAAGCCCGCCACGCTGCTGGTGTCCGCGGCGAGCGCGACGGAGCTGGACGCCCGCCATGCCCGGCGCAGGCGCGGTGAGCCCGTGCCCACCACGTATGAGACCGCGCTGCGAACCGCCGAGGGAGAGCGGCGCGTCGAGCTGACCGTCATCCCCAGCGGCCCGGAGTGGGTGGTGCTGGTGCGCGACGTGTCGGCGCGGACGCGGCGCCGCGGCGTGCTCCAGCGGCTGGCCGAGCTGGGCGCGAGCCTGCCCTCGCTGCGCACCGAGGCCGAGGTGCTCAAGCGGATGTTCTCCGGCGTGGAGGAGCTGGGCCTGGCCTGCGCCTGGCTCGCGCCCGAGGACCTCGGGGTCCGGCTGGGCCAGACCTTCGTGCCCCACGACATGGTGCCACCGGAGGCCGCCTCCCTCGCGGGGCGCTGGGTCCGGGACATCGTGGGCCAGTGGCCGCCGCTGTTGAAGCTCGCCTGGCGAGACGGCGCCGCCTTCTCCAACGAGCTTCCGCAGGAAGCGGAGCGCTTCCTCCGAGGCGCCCGGGGCGTCCTGGTGCGGCAGGGGCTCCGGAGGGCCGGGCAGACGCGCGCCATCGCGGTGCGCATCGACGTGGAAGGACAGCCCCGGGCGATGCTGGCGCTGGTGGCGGACTGGCTGCGCGAGGAGGAGCTTCCGCCGGTGCGGCTGTTCGGCGCGCAGGTGTCCGCCGCGCTGGACGCGGCGCTCACCATCTCCCGGCTGTCCGCGCAGAACACGGCGCTGGCGGCCATCAACCGGCTGGCCTCCGTGACGGCGTCCGCGCCCCACCCGCAGGCGCTGTTCGCGCCGGGAACGGACGAAATCGCCGACCTGCTGGGCTGCGACGCGGTGACGGTGCTGCTGCCAACGGACGACGGCGAGGTGGAGCTCGCGTATTCGCGGGGGTTGGCGGAGGAGGCGTCCGAGGACTTCACGCGCCGCTGGCGCACCGCCAGCCTGTGTCTCCAGGCCCAGCGCGAGGGTGTGCCGTTGGAGCGGGAGGTGGAGGACTCCTGCGAGGACGGCTTGAACGAGGCGCTGCGCCAACAGGGCTTCCGCACCGTGGTGGTCGTCCCGCTGCGCGTGCGCTCCCGGGGCGTCGGCATGCTGACGGCCCTCTTCCGCCAACGCCGGCCCCTGACGCCGCTGGAGCGGGAGACACTGCAGGCCATGGGCAGCCACTTCGCGGCGGCCATCGAGTCCCACCGGCTGCTGCATGAGCTTCGAGGCCGGGCGGAGGACCTGGCCCTGCTGCACGAGGTGGCCAAGGCCCTGGCGGCCACGCTGGAGCTGGACAAGCTGCTGCACATCGGCGCCACCAGCCTGGCGCGCATCGTGGACACGCAGGACGCATACGTGTTCCTGACGGACGGTACGGGAGAGCGGCTCCAGCTGCGCGCGACGATGGGCGAGCGACCGGAGCTGCTGGGCCAGTCCCTGCCGCTCATCCCGGCGGACGCGTCCCTCGCCTCCCTGGCGCTCCACACGCGCGAGGTGGTGATGGTGGAGGACGCCCGCTCCGACCTGCGCGTCAACGAAGAGGTCCGGCTCCGGCCCGATGCACGCGCGTTCCTGGTGTTGCCCCTGGTGGTCCACGAGCGCCCCATGGGCGTGATGATGGCGGTGGAGACGCGGCGCCCCCGGCACTTCACGCCCGCGGAGGTGGAGCGGGCCAGCGCCATCGCCAATCAGCTCGCGCTGGCCCGCGAGGGCGCACGGCTGGTGGAGGACCTGCAAGCCAGCTACGTGGAGCTGGCGCGGACCCAGGCGCAGCTGGTGCGCCGTGAGCGGCTCGCCGCGCTGGGCGAGCTGTCCGCCGTGGTGGCCCATGAGGTGCGCAATCCGCTGGGCGCCATCTTCAACTCGGTGGCCTCCCTCCGGCGCATCGTCGGGCCGGACAGCGCGGCGGTGCCGCTCCTGGACATCGTCGGGGAGGAGTCGGACCGGCTCAACCGCATCGTCGCGGACCTGCTCACCTTCGCGAGGCCGCCCGCGCCGCACCCCTACGCGGTGCCGCTGTCGCCGCTGGTGGAGGACGCGGTGCGCGGCGCGCTGGCGGAGGCTCCGGGACAGGTGAGCGTGGAGATGGACCTGGCGGACGATGTGCCCTCCGTGACGGTGGACGAGCGGATGATGCGGCAGGCCTTCCTCAACCTCGCCATCAACGCGGTGCAGGCCATGCCGCAAGGCGGGAGGCTGCGAGCGAGCGTCCGCCGCGCCTCGGGGACGCCCGAGGTGGAGGTGCAGTTCGCCGACAGCGGACCGGGCATCTCCCCCGACGTGCGGGCCCGCATCTTCGAGCCCTTCTTCACCACCAAGGCGAAGGGCACGGGGCTGGGGCTCGCCGTGGTGAAGCGCATCATCGAGTCACACCAGGGCCGCGTGGCCATGGACTCCCAGCCGGGCCAGGGCACCACGTTCCGGCTCTATCTACCTCTGGACACACCCCCGACCACGTCGCACGAAGGTTGGTAACGCATTCAAAGCTCACGCGTCCGGGGCGCAATCCCCTCGCGAGGAGCCGAAATGCACCGCCACGTCGTCATCCTGGGAGTCCTCCTCTGTCTGAGCAGCACCGCGGTCCGCGCCCAGCCCGCGCCGGACGAGCCCCGGGTCCAACTGAAGTTCATAGGAGAGATGGGCTTCCTGGACGTGCTGGCGCACAGCCTTCGCCAGGGCAGTGACGGGACGCTGTTCCGTTACGTGGATGACGGTGGGCAGGACAACCTCTACAACTTCATGCGCCTGTCGGCGGAGCTGACCCTGAAGGGGCGGCACACGGTGGTGTTCCTCTACCAACCGCTGGCCATCGACACGCAGGTGGTGCTCAAGCGGGACGTGCGCATCGACGCGCTGGACTTCCCCGCGGGCACGCCGCTGAACGTGAACTACGGCTTCCCCTTCTACCGGGCCAGCTACCTGTTCGACCTGCTGTCCGGGCCGGACCGGGAGCTGTCCGTGGGCGTGTCGCTGCAGCTTCGCAACGCGAACTACGTGTTCACCTCGGCGGACGGGACATTGCGGCGGACGGCGCGGGATGTGGGGCCGGTGCCGCTGCTCAAGGTGCGCGGCCGGTGGGGCCTGGGGGGCGGCTGGTGGGTGGGCTTCGAGGCGGACGGCAGCTACGCGCCGACCGCCATCATCAACGGAGACAGTGACTCCAACACCACGGGCGCCCTGCTGGATGCGTCCCTGCGCGGTGGAATTCGCATCACCGAGAACATCGATGCGTTCCTCAACCTGCGTTACCTGGGCGGCGGCGCGCGCGGGACGTCGGACGACAACGAGGACGAGTTCGGCGACGGGTTCACCAGCAACTGGATTGACACCGCCACCATCAGCCTGGGCTTCAGCTACCGGCTGCCGTCCGGGAACTGACGCGAGCCGCGGCGCACGTCAGGAGAGCGCCCACGCCAGCGCGAGGCCGATGGCACAGGCGCTCGTGAACAGGCCCGCGGCGAGCCAGGCGCGCCGGCCGCGGAGCCAGGTCGCGGGGGGCTGTTCGGGCTCCACCGCGGGGAGCTCGTCGTCGCCCGTGATGGCGCGCACCAGTTCCAACCGCCGCGCCTCCACGGCGGCGGCGTCCACCGCCTGCGAGATGTCCACGCCGAAGCCCACCTGCGTCTCCCGGGTGGCTCGGCGCAGCGGCGCGGACGCGGGGGGCACCCGGGCGGGATTCACCTCGGTGACGGTGACATCCTCGGGCAGGGTGGCGCTGCCGCCCCGCCCCCGGGAGGCATTGGCGCGCTCCAGCGCGACCAGCAGCTTCTCGGCGTCGACGGCTTCGGTGGTCGCGGCATCCGCCGGACCGGCAGCGGCGCCGGGCGAACCAGCGCGCGGCGGCGTCCTGGGCGGCGAGGTGGGGACCTCCGCGATACCGGCCTCCACGTGCGCCGCGACAGCCGCCGCGATGCGGTCGCGCCCCGACTGAATGACGGTGGTCTCCGCGTCCGCGTCGCTGAACGGGCTCGCCACCGCGCGTCTCGCCATGACCGCCGTGGTCTCCGCGTCCGCGTCACCGTGCGAACCCGAGGCGAGGTGTCGTGACGCGGCGGAGGTGGCCCCAGACGCCCCACCCGAAGCACCGCGCATTGGCCCGACAGCGGTGGGCTCCGCGTCCTCATCACGCGGCGAGTCACTTGCCCCGCGTCCCCGCGGTTCGGACGGAGTGCCCCGCGCGCCGCCTTCCGTGCGCGCGGCGGCAGACCCCACGCGCTCCAGTTGGACGACCGTCGCCTCGTCATCCCCGTCCGCGAGGGCGGCGGCACCGGAGCGAGCCCGCCCCGGTCCGTCATGCGCCGTTCGGGTGACGGTGGCTTCCTCCTCCTCAGCCTCATCAGCGCGAGCAGTGTGTCCGCGGGCCGTCCCACCGCGCGCGTCCTGCGGTTCGCCGTGCGCCACGCTCGCACTGCCCTGGCGTCCGCGAACCGCGTCCGCGACCGTCGATTCGTCCTCCGTGCCGTACAGCGCCGTGGCCCGCGCGTCACCTCCGGGCGCAGCTCGCCCCTGGGCTTCACGTGGCTCCGCGCCGCCGGTCGCAGCAGGCCGCGCCGCCTCCGCGGCATCGGCAACGGCGCGCTCCGCCGGAACGAAGTCCTCGGGCGCTTCGATGCCACCGTGCTCGAACGCGAGCGCGGTGGGAGGCACCAGCACCGCGGCCAGCTCCGGCTCGGTAAGCGGCCGCGAGCGCGCCTCGCGCAGCAACTCCCGGAGCACGAGCTCCTCCGCCTTCTTCTCCCGGGGGAACGCCCCCGAGATGAAGCGCGCGAGGTCCGCGTCTCCCACATTGGGCGCCAGCTTCGCCTTGAGCCGCGCCAGCTCCGCGCCCATGGCCACCGCGTCCGGAAACCGGCTGTCCGGCTCGGAGGCGAGCGCCCGCATCAGGAACGCGTCAACGCTGGACGGCACGCCTTCACGGAAGCGGCCCGCGGGCTCCCACTGCGGATACGCCGCGCGCCGCCACCGCTCCACCGGGTCTCCGCGCTGCGCCAGGGGCCGCCACGCGAACAACTCCCACAGCAGCGCGCCCACCGCGTACACGTCCGCGCGCCGGTCCACGAAGCGCTTCCGCGCCTGCTCCGGCGCCATGTACGTCAGGTTGCCAATCACCACCCGGGGCGCGGTCTGCTGCTCCTTCAGCGTGGACTGCGCCGCGCCGAAGTCGATGATCTTCACCTCGCCCGCGTAGCTGATGCACACGTTCGCGGGAGACAGGTCGCGGTGGACCAGGTGCAGCGGGTGGCCGGACTCGTCCGTCGCGTCGTGCGCGTACGCCAGGCCCTCGCAGAGCCGCTGGCCCAGGTGCAGCATGATGCCCAGGGGCAACGTCTTCCCGAGCTGCCGCAACCGGTACGTCAGCCGGCTGAGCGTCTTGCCCTGCACGTACTCCATCGACAGGAAGAGCTGCCCGTCCACCTCGCCCATCGCGTACACGCGCGCGATGTTCGGGTGATGGAGCCGCACCACCACGCGGGCCTCGTCCCGGAAGCGGCCCGCGAACTGCGGACTCGCCATGAGCTGCGGGAGGACCTTCTTCACCACGCAGGCGCGGCGGGGTGACTCCTCGCGCGCGAGGAACACCTCTCCCATGCCCCCGGCGCCAATGCGGCGCACGAGGGTATAGGAACCGAAGCGAACGGGCCCCGAGAGGGGCTCGGGCTCAACCGGCCTTGCCAAGCGAACGGAAGGCCTTTCTCGCCGCCGCGAGCACATGGGCGACTTCCGGCTCGCCAATGGCCAGCGACACGAACGCCGCCTCGAACTGGCTGGGCGGCAGGTAGACACCTTCATTCAACATCGCGTGGAAGAACTGGCCGAAGCGCGCCGTGTCCGCCTTCTTCGCGCTGGTGTAGTCGTAGACGGGCTCACCGGTGAAGAACACGGTGAGCATGCTGCCCACGCGGTTGATGGTGACGGGAACCTCGGCGGCGCGCGCCTCGGCGCGCAGCCCGTCCTCCAGCATGCGGCTCACCTCCTCCAGCCGCGCGTAGGTGCCGGGCGCGGCCAGGGCCTTGAGGCACGCCATGCCCGCGGCCACCGCCACCGGGTTCCCCGACAGCGTGCCGGACTGGTACACCGGCCCCGCGGGCGCCACCTTCTCCATGATGTCGCGGCGGCCACCGTACGCGCCCAGCGGCATGCCCCCGCCCACCACCTTCGCCATCGTGGTGAGGTCCGGCTCGAGGCCGTACAGCTCCTGCGCGCCGCCACGCGACAGCCGGAAGCCCGTCATCACCTCGTCCAGCACCAACAGCACGCCGTGCTTCTGACAGAGCGCCTGCAGTCCTTCGAGGTAGCCCGGCTTCGGCACCAGCACGCCCATGTTGCCCACCACGGGCTCGATGATGGCGCAGGCGATGTCCTGGCCCTTCTCCGCGAAGATGCGCTCCACGGCGGCCAGGTCGTTGAAGGGCGCGGTGAGCGTGAGCTTCGCCAGCGCCGAAGGCACGCCCGGCGAGTCCGGGAGGCCCAGCGTCTCCACGCCGCTGCCCGCCTTCACCAGGAACGGGTCACCGGCGCCGTGGAAGCAGCCCTCGAACTTGAGGATGTGCTCGCGGCCCGTGAAGCCACGCGCGACGCGGATGGCCGCCACCGTGGCCTCGGTGCCGCTGGAGACCAGCCGCACCATCTCCACCGCGGGCATGGTGGCGCAGATGAGCTCCGCGAACTCGACCTCGCCGGCGTGCGGCGCGCCATAGGACGAGCCCCTGCGCGCGGCGTCGACGATGGCGTCCACGATGGGCGGATAGGCGTGGCCCAGGATGAGCGGCCCCCAGCTCCCCACGAGGTCGACGTAGCGGTTGCCGTCCACATCCGTGAGCCAGGCGCCAGCGCCCTCACGGAAGAAGACCGGGTCGCCGCCAACGCCTCGAAAGGCACGCACCGGGGAATTCACTCCGCCGGGGATGCGTGCCTGCGCGCGAGCGAAGAGGGCCTGACTGTGAGCGTGGTTCATGGCGCGTTCCATAACACGTGACACGCGACAGCCTGCGTCCTCGCTCGCCCGCCCCCATGCCCCTCGCTGCTTCGCGCCGTCGCCGCCACATTATGGACAGTCCCCGGCGGGCCGGAAGAAACCCGCTTTTCTTTGAATCTGACTAAACTGGATTGTTTCAGCGTCGCATCGTCCGAGGCCCGACACGCGGCCACAGAAGCCGCGACCCCTGCGCGCCACTTTGACCTGCACCCTTCTCCGGCACCCGTTAGGTACGCCGGCCGAGGGAGACAGAGCATGGCACAGACGAAACTCGAGGCACGCAAGCCCCTGGGGACGACGGGGATTCAGGTCTCCCCGCTGAACCTGGGCGGAAACGTCTTTGGCTGGACGGCCGACGAGCCCACCTCGTTCGCGGTGCTCGACGCCTTCCTCGAAGGCGGCGGCAACTTCATCGACACGGCGGACGTGTATTCCAGCTGGGTCCCCGGCAATCGCGGCGGTGAGTCGGAGACGCTCATCGGCAAGTGGATGAAGGCGCGTGGCGCCAGGGACCGCGTCGTCATCGCGACCAAGGTCGGCTCCCAGACGGAGCTGGGCAAGGGCCTGGGCCGCGAGCACATCCAGCGCAGCGTGGAGGCGTCCCTGCGTCGCCTGCAGGTGGACACCATCGACCTCTATTACGCCCACTACGAGGACCTGGGCACGCCCGTGGAAGAGACGATGGCGGCCTTCGACGCGCTGGTGCGCGCCGGCAAGGTCCGCGCGCTGGGCGCGAGCAACCACTCGCCGAAGCAGCTCACCGACTCGCTGGAGGTCTCCCAGCGGAACAACCTCGCCCGGTACACGGTGCTGCAACCGCACTACAATCTCGTGGAGCGCAAGGCCTACGAGTCGACCCTGCGGGACATCTGCGAGCGCGAGGGCCTGGTGGTGGCGCCCTACTTCGCGTTGGCCTCGGGATTCCTGACGGGCAAGTACCGCAAGGACCAGCCACCTCCGAAGTCCGCGCGGGCCGAGGGCGTCCTGAAGAAATATGGCAACGCCCGCGGCTGGGCCGTGATTGACGCCCTGGAGGAAGTGACGCGCCGTCACCCTGGCGCGAACTTCGCCCAGGTCGCGCTCGCGTGGCTCGCCGCGCAGCCCACCATCGTGGCGCCCATCGCGAGCGCGACGTCCGTCCAGCAGACACAGGAACTGCTGGGGGCGTTCACGTTGCAACTGACGGCGGAGGACCTCCGCACGCTCGACGTTGCGTCCTCGCGCGAGGCCTGAGAAGGCTCGAGGCCATGAGCACGCTCACGAACTTCAAGACGGCGGACCTCTGTGATGCCCACGCGGGCACGGCGCTGTTTCAAATCGCCGAGCCCGGGTTCCACGACTACGGCGGCGTCCGGACCTTCGCGGGCCCCATCAGCACGGTGCGCGCGCCCGAGGACAACTCCCTCGTGCGCAAGGCCCTGGAGGAGCCCGGCAAGGGCCGCGTGCTCGTGGTGGACGGGGGTGGCAGCCGCCGCTGCGCGCTCGTGGGAGACCAGCTCGCGCTGCTCGCCCAGCAGAACGGCTGGGCGGGCGTGGTGGTGAATGGCTGCATCCGCGACGCCGAGGACGTGGGCCGCATGCCCATCGGCGTCAAGGCACTGGGCACGCATCCGCTCAAGAGCCTCAAGCGCAATGAAGGCCAGCGCGACGTGGAGGTCCGCTTCGCCGGCGTCGTCTTCCGCCCCGGCCACTACGTCTACGCGGACCTGGACGGCATCGTCGTCTCCGAATCGCCGCTGAGCTGACGGCCCTGGGCGCGCGGTGGAGGTGCGGGCGCTACCCGCGCTTCCACCACTTGCGCCGCGCGGCGCGCACGTCGGACCAATCCACCAGGCAGTCCTGCACGTTCTCCTGCCCGCGCTGCTCCTCGGGCATGTCTCCAGCCTCGACGCGCGATATCAGCTCCGGCAGCCGCTCGTAGAACGTGGGCGAACGGTACTGGGGATGCAGCGTCCACAGCCCTGGTGAGGCCCCCAGGAAGTCCAGGCGCCACAGGCCCCGGCTCTTGAGCCGGCGCGTGACCAGGTTCTCTGGCTCGCGGTACGGCGGATTGCCCGCGCGCAAGGCACGCAGCACATGGATGGGCGGCGCCAGCTTCGCCCGCAGCGCCCCGACCCTGCGCATCAACGCGTCACGGTCCACGAAGTAGGCCCGCGTGCTGAAGCGCTGGAACCGGAAGGCATGGGGAGCCTGCGCATCCGGTTCGTACCAGCGGCGGTCTCCCGCGATGCTCCCGTCCGCGCGGGGAGGGCCCGACAGCGGACTGCAGCTCACCAACTCTTCACGTGACGCGAGCTGCGCCTCCGCCTCCGCCATCCAGGTCCGCGACGCGCCACCGATGAGCATGTCCGCGTCCAGGTGCAGCACGTGCCGGTGCTTCGCCGCCCAGAGGCCGAAGAAGTAGGAGTGGAAGGGCCCACCGCGCGAGTCCTTCATCGGCAACCGGGTGCCCCCGAAGAACTGTTCAGCGAGCGCCTTCGTGGTGGCTGGCGAGTAATCCACCTCCACCACCCGGATGCGCGGGTCCGCCGCGGACAACTCCGCGAGGAGCGCGTCCATCTTCGGTTTGCGCTCCAGCCACGCGCCCGCGAAGCGGCTGCCCTGGCTCCGGTGCAGGTCCAGCACGAGCAGCACCTCCTCCACGGAGGGGCCGAGCTGACGCAGTTGATGCGGAAGGATGAGTCGCGCGTGCGGGTAGTCCGTGGGCGCGAGGTTGATTTGCAGGGTGACGGGGCTCACGGCGAATGGGGCGACGAGATGGGGGCCCCTGACTTGCCACACGCGGGGGACGCCACACAACCGGCGGCGTCACGGGAGTCCGGGCTGACACGCCTCCGCGCCGCTTCGCGAGCCGCGTCCTCCAGGAAAACGCGGGTGCGTCCCACCGGAACGCAGCGGAGCGCACGCCATAGGAGGGGCGACGCAATTCCAGCGACTTGAGTGGCGAACGCAACTGGCACCGCATCTGCACTGCCACGCCGTGCCCCCACAGCAGCACATCTCGCTCGGACCTCACGGCCCCCTCATGACCGCATCCTTGTCCCCACCGGACTCCTTGACCCAGGGAGTCACGTCCACCAACGCCGCCGTCCCACAGATTGACGGAGCGGTCGCCTCCATCCTGGCGCTCGCAGTGCCGGATGGGAGCGAGCTCGCGAGCCTTCCCGCCGACGTCAATCAAGCACGCTCCGACGCCGCGCTCTGGACGTCGACCTATCGCCCGCTCGTCCTGTCCTCACTGCAGGGCGTCGTCGACTTCTCCAGCACGTTCGACGCGGCGTACGAACAGCTCGCGCCGCTGTCCGTGCGCATCGCCGCGGGCGACTCCACCGCGATTGCCCCCTTCCAGACGCAGCTCCAGCAGCTCCAGAACGCCACGCGCGCCACAGCCCAGGCGACGGCCGCCGTCGCGAGCCAGTTGGTGGACTACGAGGCGAAGCTCGACGCGGACATCGCCATCCTCAACGGTGACCAGGCGCAACTCCAATCACTCCAGAGCCAACATCAGCAGGAGGCCCAGGTCGCCTCCGAAGAAGCCTACCAGGTGGACGAGGAGCTTCGGGAGTACGAGGGGAAGCGGGCCCTCGCCGTCCTCCAAGGGCAGATTGTCTACGCCGAGTTCCTCCACCTCATCGACATGCTCACGGGCGAGTCCGACGAGCTGCACAGCGAGGTGGACTCGCTCAACGCGGAGGCCAACGAGGCCTCAGCCGAGGCGCGCAGCGCGCAAGAGGCGAGCGGCGAAGTGTCCCAGTACCAGACCTTCCTCAGCGGACTCTTCGCGGGCGTCAGCGCGCTCGACACGGGCTGGAACACGCTCGACGCGAACTTCACCGAGCTGCTCTCGAGTGAAGACATCACCACGTACGGCATCTTCACGCCATCACTGCTCCAGGCGGTGAAGGCGGACTGGGACAACCTGGCCACGCAGGCCCGCGGCCTGCTGTGACCTTCGCTTCACCACGGAGACGAAAATGAGCACCACCACCACCGCAACGACCAGTGACGACTCGACCCCGCCGGACATCGGCGGCACGGACGTAGGCGACGGCGCGACGAGCACGCAGACCGCGGCGTCCATCATGCAGATGTACGTGAACGTCGTGCTCCAGACGCCCATCATCAACCTGCCCTCGCAGGTCGACTCCCTGACGAGCTCCACCGTCGTGGAGCAGCTCCCGGTGGACCAGGCGAACGCCCAGAGCCATGCCCGGTACTACCTGCAGACGCTCAACCCGCAGATGGTGTCGCTGCTCGCCACCATCATCGGCTACGGAAATCAGTGGAACGCGATGTACCGGCAGCTCGTGTTCCTCGCGACGCACATCGACGAGGGAGACAACCAGCAGCAGTTCATCGACGGCCTCAACCTCCTCATCCAGAAGTGCAACGAGGGCGTCACCCAGGCCAACGCCACGGCCTCCGCGCTCACGACGTTCTCCACCGACATGCTGGACGCGGACGTGGCGGCCTTCAACCAGGACTACGCCTACGTCAACCAGGCCTATGGGCTCGGCAGCACGGAGGAGACGGAGCTCCAGGACCGCATCACGGCGGACCAGAAGGCCATGGACACCGCGTGCTGGGTGATGGCCGGCGCGGGAATCGGCGTGGTGGTCGGCGGCGTCGCCGTGGTGGTCGGCATCGCCGGCTTCGTCGAGTCGGCGGGAACCTCCGCGGCGCTGGTGGTGGGCGGCTTCGCCCTCGCGGGAGCCGCCGCCACCGGAGGCGCCGTGGCCTTCTCCGACTGGCAGTCGGCGAACAAGGACCTCATCGCGGCGACGGCCGAGCTGAACCAGGACCAGGCCTTCCTGACCGCGATGAACACGGCGATGAACAACATCAACAGCCTGTCGAGCGCCTGTTCCCAGGCCTCCGCCGCGGTGCAGGGTCTGTCCTCGAGTTGGAGTTCGCTGGCGTCGGACCTGGATGAAACCAGCAAGGCACTCCAGGACACCGAGGACGCCTCGTCGTGGCTGGTGTCGATGCTCAACGCCGCCAACGCGGACTGGCAGACGACGCTCGACCTGGCCAAGACACTCCAGGCCAACGGGACCCTGCCGGTCCAGACGGAGACTGACAATGGCTGATGCCTTCTCCGCGCAGCAGGTCGCGGCAGCGCTCTCCGCGCTCGCGGCCTCCGCCGCGCCGCTGCAGATGTACGCCCAGACGCTCCTCCAGCAGCCCATCGTGAGCATGGACGAGGTCCCCAGCCTCGCCACGGACCTTCAGGAGGCGCACGCGGTGTCCCGCTACTGCGTCGACTCCGTGCTCCCCCAGGCCCTTCGCGTGGATGCCGCCGCCATCGGGTTCAGCAACCAGCTCCTGGCCATGTACCCCGAGTTTCTCGTGCTCGCCCGGCAGATGGACGACGGAAGCCCCGCCAGTCAGGACGCGACGGCCCGGTTCATCGAAGGCCTGGCGCTGCTCTGCAAGAACCTCACGCAGCAGGGACCGGCCATCGCGGACCTCGCCGCCCAGGCCTCGGCGCTGTCGACTCGGGCCTCCGCGGTGTCCACGAAGCTGACCGCGGATGCCCAGGCCGCCGCGGGGAGCCAGGAGATCGCGGACCTGCAGCAGCAGATCAACGACACGCTCGCGGCCATCGACGCGGACTGCCAGGTGATTTCCAAGGGCATGTCCGGCACGAACAAGGCCCTGGTCAAGCTGGCCATCCAAGAGTTCAACATCGAGGACGACGCGAAGGCGGGCGTGAAGGCCTTCGTCGGCTTCATCCTGGATGTGGCGAACGAGAACTCGGCGGTCATCGAGGCGCAGAACGACATCCAGCGGCAGCTCAAGACCCTGGCGAGCCTCTATGCACAGCTCAGCCCGCTGCTCGTCGAGGCCGCGGTCGCGCAGAACGCCGCGTCCGAGGCCGCGCTCTTCTCCACCAACGCGACGCGGACCCAACAGGCGGCCCTGACGCTCGGGCAGGCGTGGCTGGCATTGGAGCAGGGGTTCCAGGCGCTCGCGACGACGCTGCAGTCGGGGGCCGCGACGGAGCCGCTTGCGCCTCAACTGGCGGATTGTCAGGCGGCGTGGGAGGCGCTCCTGGCTGGCTGCAAGAGCTGGCAGACCATCGGGCTCTTCCCGGTGACGGTGCTGCCGCCACCCGACGCCGCGGCGGCGTGAAGCCCGTCCCATGAGTCAGTAGAAAAGTGGTCCTGGCAGGAGTCGAACCTGCGACCTCTCGGTCCGCAACCGAGTGCTCTATCCGCTGAGCTACAAGACCGGAACTGCGACTGCGAGCGCGCCCCATTCACGGGGCGCGGTTTCAGAAGGAAGCAATGCCGTCGAACAGGTCGTCCGGCTCGGCTGGGATGGGGAGCGGATTCATGGGCGTCACCTCGGGAAAGAGCGCTCCGACAGGGAATCGAACCCTGTTCACTCGGTAGACGGCCGAGCTGCGATTCCAATCGCATCCCGGAGCAGTGGGGTTGACCCGGAAAAGGAAGAGGCCGGGTTTCCTCGGGGAGCCCGGCCTCTGGCCTGCCATTCCCCGTCCTTCGACGGGGTGTGGTGGGTCAGGGGTCAGTCTCCACGCTCGAAATCAAGAGCGGCGGCACGGCCAGCGCGCGCGAGCGCATCGATGCCGATGACAGTATCGTTCAGGGTGTCGGGATTCATCGGGCTCGTCAGGTTCGCCGTCTTCATGGCCACCGCTCCTTTCATGGGGAATGGACGCGTTGACCGCTTGGGGCCTGACACACCGCGAACGCACCAGCGGCAGGGACACCATGGCGGAGGACGAACAGCAGCAGGGCTACACCCAGTGGGCGCCGCCCGCCGCCATGGCGGATGCGGTGGACGCGTTCTGGCAGTTCTGGGTGCCCCGCCGCCCGCAACGCGGCGCGTCGCTGCTCCAGCAACACCGGGTCCTGCCCGATGGCTGCACCGACCTCATCTTCGACTTTCACCACGCCCCCGGTCGGGCGTGGCTGGCCCGCTCACGGCTGGGCATCGTCGGGCCCATGAAGCGCTTCATCCTCATCGACCTCGAGCCCGGGGCGGTGAGCCTGGGCGTCAGGCTCCGCCCGGGCTGGGCGCAGGCCCTGCTCGGCGTCAGCCCGCGTGAGCTCTGCGGCCTCAACGTCACCGTGCAGGACTGCGCGCCCGCTTTCGCGCAGCTCCAGCGGCGGATGGAGGACTGCGCCACCCCCGCCCACGCCATGACCCTGCTCCAGGACACCATCACCCAGCGCTGGGCTTCGTTCCTGGACGTCGCGAAGCCCCGCGCCGTCCAGGCGCTGGCACACCTCCAATCCTCCGGGGGACAGGTGCGGATGACGGCGCTGGCCCGCTCGCTGGGCGTGAGCGAACGCACCCTGCACCGGGACATCCTCGACGAGGCCGGCGTCGCGCCGAAGCTGCTCGCGCGGGTCCTGCGCTTCCAGCGGGCGGTGTCCCTGCTGCGCGCCAACGGGGACGCCGCCCTGTGCGACATCGCGTTCGAATGCGGCTACGCCGACCAGGCCCATCTGTCACGCGACGTACGCGAACTCGCAGGCGTGTCCCCCAGCGCACTCGTGGGCTGAGCGCTGTCCGATTTCTTCAAGACAACCGCGCGCCCTCCGTGTGACGAAGCGCCCGTACAGGCCTCTCGCGGGCCGACAGGAGCGTCGCATGAAACTCGGCTACATCATCTTCTACGTGCAGGACGTGACCGCCACCGTTGCCTTCTACGAGAAGGCCTTGGGGCTGAAGCGCCGCTTCGTGCACGAGACGGGTACCTACGCGGAGATGGAGACGGGGACCACCGCGCTCGCCTTCGTCGAGGAGGGTGCCGCGAAGGAACACGGCTTCACCGTGCGCCCTCTGCGCCCGAAGGAGGAGGCCGCGGCCGTGGAGGTCGCGCTCGTCACGGAGGACGTGGCCGGGGCCTACGCACATGCGGTGGAAGCCGGCGCCGAGGCCACGCAAGCGCCCAAGCAGAAGCCCTGGGGCCAGACGGTGGCCTACGTGCGAGACCTCAACGGCGTCCTCGTGGAACTCTGTACACCGATGGGCGGATAGACGGAGTCGGGACGACTGGATTCGAACCAGCGACCTCGCGCACCCCGAGCGCGCGCTCTTGTCCAAGCTGAGCTACGTCCCGATGACAACCATGCCGCGGGCGGGATTCGAACCCGCACCCTCTGCATTCTGAGTGCAGCGCCTCTACCAGTTGGGCTACCGCGGCGTGCTGCGACGACGACAACGGGGATTGCAAAGAAGCGGTCGGCGGGGTTCGAACCCGCGTTCACCTGGCTGGCGACCAGGGGCCTCACCACTCGGCCACAACCGCGCGTGCTGCATCGGCCCTGAAATGCCAGAGGCCGGGGTCCCGCTGGGGAGCCCGGCCTCTGACCTGCCACGCCACGTCGAAGGACGGGCGCGAGGTGTCAGAAGCCGGGCCCCCTACCGCCAGCGGGCAGGCGAGGCAGCACAAGAGCGGGACCGAGGGCGACGGACGCGAGCACGCCGATGCCGATGCCAGTGTCGTTCAAGGTGTCGGAGTTCATCGGGCCCGTCAGGTTCATCGTCGTCATGTCACCGCTCCTTTCTGACGAGAAATGACGCGGGGAGAACGCAGGGCCTGACACGGCGAAACACCCGTCGCCGGTCCCCCGCGTGAATGCGGTAATGTGCTCCGGGAGCATGAGCCGCCTCCGCCTTGGCCGAGGTCACCCAGGCGGCGCTCCCTCGCGATGAAGACCGCCCCCCGCCTGCTCGCGACATCCGCGGCCGTCCTCCTGTCCGGCTGCGCCAGCGGCTTCGACGAATGCAACCTCTTGCCGCCGCCCGGGAGCGCCGGGCAAAACGCACCCGCGGTCATCCTGGGCAACATCGCGGAGTTCGTGGTCCAACCGAACCTGCGCTCGTCCTGCGAGGCCCCCTCCCCGTCCCAGGCCCCCGACAGCGTCAGCGTGGAGGTCTTCGACCCGAACAACCACGTCATCGCCGCGGAGGCATCGCTCGCCAACGGCGGGCACTCCGCCACCGTGCGCTTCGTTCCCAAGACACCGGGACGACACCATGTCCGCGTCGCCTTCGCCCCCGTGGGCAGCGTCCAGCAGTTCGGCGCCTATGTGGCGGCGGAGTGGCGTGGCGGTGACGCGACCCTGCTCGAGCTGCCTCGCTGCACCCAGTTGGACCGCACCACGCATGGCACCTGGATTTGCGACGGCGTGGCGCTCCACGCCAAGGGTGGGAACGAAACCCGGCTCGCGGGCCCCTCCGGGCCGCCGGACGTGGCTGTCGCAGGCAACGTCGTCTGGACCGTGGGCGAGAACCGGGTGCGCCGGTTCATCGACACCGGCGCGGAGCTCGTGCTCACCGGCACGCTGCTGCTCAACCAACGCGACACGGTGACCATCGTCCAGAGCAGGCTCGCGACCGAAGAGGAGCTGTGGGTGCTCGACACGGAGCACCTGCACCGCTTCGCCTTCACGTCGCAAGGCGTCGTCACTGGCGCCACGCCCACGCCCTGGGGCCTCCCCAACCGCGTGCTCTTCGGTGTGGACCTGGTGCAGGGCGTGCTCGTGCGCACGGGCCCCACCGAGGTCCAGGTCGTCCAGATGGCGCTGGCGCCTGACAGCCTCGCGTGTGCCTTCCAGGTCGGTCCCGCGGGGAGCTTCGTCGCCTCGGAGGCGCCCTGCCAGCGCTTGCCGGGCGTGCCCGCGGGCACCGAGGACAGCGCGCTCTGGACCCGCGTGGACAACGACGCCTCGCCGCAGCCGGGGCGGACCCTCTACCGGTGGGCGGCGGAGCATGGCGCCCTGGTCGAGCGGGGCACCCTCATGGTGGACGCGCCCATCGAGCTGGTAAGCGCGCCCCTCCGTCCCGGCGCCGCCCTGCCCATTCTGCAATGGCGCCACTCCCAGGCCGGCATCATCGTGCCTACCGTGCCCGCCACACCCGGTGCCTTGGGACTGGAGGCGCTTCCCGCCAACGTGGACCTGCCCTACGGCGTGCGGACCGCCACGCCCCGCTTCTACTGGGAAGCAGGCACGGGCCGGAGCACCCGGGTGTACGCACGGGGTGAGTCCTCGTTGAAATAAGGGGACCGTTGGGGCACACACGGAAGAAAAGCGCGAAATGTCGCCTGCCTGCCCCTCGCGATGCCCGGCCCATGGGTGTAGAGAGGCCGGCGCGCCGCGGCACCACGCGCTCCACCCGACACCGCCCGGAGGTGAGCCCCCATGATGGAAAGCCCCCAGAGCGCTCCGCTCTCCATGGAGGAACTGCACGAGGCGTGGCCCGTGCTCTCCATCGACGAGCGGCTGGAGGGCTTCCGGCTGCTCCCCACGCCGGTGAAGGACGACTTCTTCCTGGGCCTGTCCGCCCGTGAGCAGGCGGAGCTCATCCTCCACCTGGAACCCGCCGAGCGCCGGACCTGGGTGCGGCTGCTGCCCCCCGACGACCTGGCCGACCTGGTCCAGGCGGTGGAGCCCGACCAGGCGGACTCCATCCTCACGCAGCTCGACGACGCCAGCCGCCGTGAGGTCAACGTGCTGCTGGCCTACGCGGAGGACGACGCCGGCGGTCTCATGAACCCGCGCTTCGCCCGCGTGCGGCCGGACATGACCATCGACGAGGCCATCGGTTACCTGCGCAAGCAGGCCCGCGAGCGCGTGGAGACGGTCTATTACGCGTACGTGCTCGACGCCGAGCAGCGCCTTCAGGGGGTGCTGTCCCTGCGCCAGCTCTTCCAGGCCGCCAGTGACAAGCGCGTGGCGAACGTCATGCAGCGCGACGTCATCACCGTGTCCGAGGACACCGACCAGGAAGCGGTGAGCCGCCTGTTCACCGAGCACGGCTTCATGGCCCTGCCCGTGCTCGACGCCCAGCAGCGGATGAAGGGCATCGTCACAGTCGACGACATCGTCGACGTGGTCCAGGAAGAGGCCACGGAGGACATCCAGAAGGCCGGCGGCATGGAGGCCCTGGAGGCGCCCTACTTCGAGGTCGGCTTCTTCGGCATGCTGAAGAAGCGCATCGGCTGGCTGCTGGTGCTCTTCCTGGGACAGATGCTCACCGCCACCGCGATGAGCAGCTTCGAGGACGAAATCGCCACCGCCGTGGTGCTGAGCCTCTTCGTGCCGCTCATCATCTCCTCTGGCGGCAACTCCGGCAGCCAGGCCTCCACGCTCATCATCCGCTCGCTGGCGCTGGGCGAGATGCGGTTGAAGGACTGGTGGCGCGTGGCGCGCCGCGAGCTGCTCTCCGGCCTCGTCCTGGGTCTGGTCCTGGGCGTGGTGGGCCTGGCGCGCATCCTCATCTGGAATTCCATCACCGGCGTCTATGGTGAACATTCGCTCGAGCTGGGCATCACCGTCGCGCTGTCCGTGCTGGGCGTGGTGACGTTCGGAACGCTGGCGGGCTCCATGCTGCCCCTGGTGCTGCGTCGCTTCGGGTTCGACCCGGCGAGCGCTTCCGCCCCCTTCGTTGCCACACTGGTGGACGTTAGCGGCGTGGTCATCTACTTCACCGTCGCCAGCCTGCTTCTGCGGGGTACGCTGCTGTGAAGCGCCGGGGCCCGTGAGGCCTCGGCTTCACGGGAGGCACGGCCATGATTCATCTCACTGCACGGCGTACCCTCGACCTGGAGGCTCCCTTCGTTTCGGGACGCCCGTCGCACGTCGCTTCCGCGAACAGCCTGGTGCGCGTGGGAAGCTGGCTCTACACCGTCGCGGAGGAGCCGCTGCACGTGGCGGCGTTCTCCCTGGACGGAGATGAACCGGGCCATGGGGTGGTGCTCTTCGCGAATCACCAACCCGATGAGCCCGTGTCGCTCAAATCGTCGACCCCCAACCTGGAGGTCCTCTGTCGGGTGGGCCCCTCGAGTGGCGCTCCACACGGGGCGCTCCTGCTCCTGCCTTCGGGCCGCGCGGAGGGCCGCAACCGGGGCGCGCTGATGGCGCTGGGCGCCGATGGCACCCTGGCCGGTGAAGCCCGGCCGGTGGACTGCACCGCGCTGTACACGCAGTTGTCGCGGGAGCTCGGGCCGCTCCACATCGCGGGCGCCGCGCAGGCCGGGGGACTGCTCCGGCTGCTGCAACGCGGCACGGGCGAGCCGGGGACGGACGCACTGGTGGACCTGGACGCCGAGCGCGTCCTGCGCGGACTGGAGGCGGGCGCGCTGGGACCGGACGTGGTGCGCATGACGCGCCGCTGGGAGCTGGGACAAGCGGGCGGCATGCGGCTGGCCTTCACGGCCGCCTCACCGCTGCCGGATGGGCGGATGGTCTTCACGGCCACCGCGGGCAGTCCGGGCGCGGCACCGTCCGCGAGCGGCTCCGTCGTGGGGGTGTTGGCGCCGGATGGCTCGCCGGTGTTCCTGGACGCACCCGCCGGGCCCGTGACGCTCGTGGGGGTGGACGCCCGGGTGGAGCAGGGACGCGTGCAGGTGCTGCTGATTTCAGCCGCGGAGAACGGCGCGCCCGCGAGCCTGCAGGCCGCGACGCTGGACGTGCCCGCGTAGCGCTCGGGGCGTCAGTTGTTCTCGTGCGCGGCTTCCTCGGGCCTGCCACCCACCGCTTCCAACGACGTGCGCGCGGGGCGGACGCGGTCGAAGGCCACCTCGCGCTGCCCCACGCCCGCCGCGGTGGTGTTGGCGATGCGTCGGCGCGCGCGCGCGATGTAGTCCTGCACGAGCGGCGGGTCGGGGTGCGTCTTGAGCGCCTCCACCCACGTCTCGATGGCCTTCTCGTTCTCTCCCGCGTCGGCGCGCAGCTTGCCCATCTCGAAGAGGGCGTGCGGCGCGAGCTCGGAGTCCGGGAAGCGGGTGCGCAGGTCCGCGAAGGTGCGCGAGGCCTCCTGGCGGCGGCCGTCCATCATCGCGATGGCCTGGGCCTGGAGGTACAGGGCGTCATCCACGAACGCGCTGGTGGGAAAGCGCTCCATGACCCGGCGGGTCTCCAGCTCGCATTGCTGATAGTCGCCGAGCTCGAAGTAGAGCTTCGTCACCAGGTAGTGCAGCTCCGCGCCTTGTGGCGGGTTGAGCTTGAGGGCGGCGGTGAGCTGGTCGATGGCGCCGCGCAGGTCGCGGTAGTGCACGCGCAGCAGTTCCGCCAGGATGATGCGGGCCTCGAGCGCCTCGGGGGATTCGGGGCACTGCTGGATGAGCTCGCGGTAGACGCCCACCGCCTCCTTCACCTTGCGCTGCTCCAGCCAGTAGACGTCCGCGGCGCCCTTGAGCGCCCGCGCGCGAAGGACGAGCGCCTCCGGGGTGGAGTCGTGGCGGAGCGCATCGAAGGCCTTGCGGTACTCGACGAGCGCTTCGTCGGGACGCTTCTCGTAGGTGGCGTCACGGGCCCGCTGGAGATGGTCCACGGGCTTGTCCCGGCACCCGGTGGCGGCCAGGGACAGCACGGCGAGCGCGAGCCGCAGGGGCTTCATCAGTCACAGGCCTCCGGCGTCACGGAGACGCACTTCGTATCCTGGCACCGGACGCAGACCTCCACCGGGGAGACGTCCGTGACGCAGACGTTGACGCGAGAGGTGCGCGGACAGTCCTCGGAGGTGACGCAGCGATAGGGCTCTCCGCCATCACGCGTGATGTCACTGGCCGTCGAGCCACAGACTTCCAGGTCATTGCATCCGAAGAGGCCCACCGCGATGGCGGCGAACGCTCCGCACCAAGCGCGTCTCACGGGGCCGGTTGTACCCGGATTCGACCGCGTCGTCACGGGCGCGACGCTCGCCTGCCTGGGTGCTCGCGAAGGCTGGGAACCGGAGGTGACCGGAATCGGGACAGGCTTGTCAGGTGTGTCAGGGAGCACCCGGTGTCAGGGATGGCTTGTGCGCTCGCGTCATGGCGCGGCATCGGAGGTTTCCATGTCTGACTGATGCGTGGCGCACGGATGGGCAGGGACCTCACAAGATGACTCGTGGGTTGATGGCGGAAATGGCCATGGACGGAACATGCTGGGACGCATCCTCATGGAGGTCCGTGAGGCACTGAGCCAACGCACATGAGCCTTCCATCCCAACCCCGAGTCGTCGTCACTGGAGCGGGCAGCGGCCTGGGCCGGGCGCTGTGTGAGGAGCTCGCCCGCCGCAAGGCCCGCGTGCTGGTGTCCGATGTGGACACGCCCTCCGCCGAGGAGACGGCCCTGCGCGTCACGCAGGCAGGCGGTGAGGCGCACGTCGTGAACTGCGACGTCACCGACGTGGCCCAGGTGGAAGCACTGGCCGACACGGCGATACGGGTGCTGGGGGGCGTGGACCTGCTCGTCAACAACGCGGGCGTCGTCAGCGCGGGCGCCGTGGGCGCGCTCCCGCTGGCGGAGTGGAAGCGCGTGCTCGACATCAACCTGTGGGGCGTCATCCACGGCTGCCACGTCTTCGTTCCCCGCATGCGCCTGCAGGGCTCCGGACACATCCTCAACATCGCCTCGTCCGCGGGGCTGGTCTACGTGCCGGACCTCGCGGCCTACAACGTCTCCAAGGCGGGCGTCGTCGCGCTCTCCGAGACGATGTATGTGGAGCTCAAGGCCTCCGGCATTGGCGTCACCGTGGCGTGCCCCAGCTTCTTCCGCACCAACATCGCCAACACCGGCCGCTACGCCGATGAGACGCTTCGCACCCTCGCCGTCCGCATGGTGGGGTCGTCTCGCATCGGCCCGGACGTCATCGCGCGCAAGCTCTTGAGCGCCGTGGATGCCCGGAGCCTCTACTCCGTCCCCATGGCGGATGCCCGCTGGGGCTGGCGCCTGCGCCGGATGTCACCCAGCCTCTTCCTCCGCACCGTCGCGGCGCTGGACCGCACCGCGCGCGCGTGGCTCCTGCGCAGGGGGTGACCCGCCTCACGGCGCCGCCGTGCACAACCCCAGCCTGGTGAGATTGGGTGAGAGCCGCCCGTCCTCGTCCGGCGTGCAGAAGGGTGCAATCACAGCGCGTGCTTCGCGCTCACGCCCCTGCCGGGCCAGCACGCTCGCCAGCTCCTCGTGAAGCAGGAGCGACAACCGCGAGCCCCTGAAGAAGTTCTCCAGGATGGCCTCCTCCGCGAGCGCCCCGCGCAGCTCCGCTTCCGCGTCGGACAGCTTTCCCGCGTCCGCCAGGGCCAGGGCATGGAAGAGGCGCGCTCGCGGGTCCCGAGGGTACCGGCTCAGCAGGTCCTCCGCCCGTCGCATTCCGTCCTCCGGGGTGACGGGGAGCGTCTCCGCCGGAATCAACGCCAACTCCAGCTCGAACGTCTGCCGGTACCGCCACGCGGAGCCCACGCTCAGCAGCAACGCCGCCAAGGCCACCCACCCCAGCACGAGCAAGGGCCTCCTCGCGGGTGGCTCCGGCTCCTTCCTGGACCAGACCTGGGCCAACACCAGGCCCACCGCCCCACCCGCGAGCGCGCCGCCCAGGTGGGCCGCGAAATCAATCGCGCCGCCCGTGCGGGTCATGGCCACGGGCATCAGGGATGGCAGCAGCATCTGAATCGACATCACCTGGAGCTGGGTCCTCTCCGGTCCCGAGGGATACCGGAGACTCATCGCCAGCAGCGCGCCCAGCAGCGCGGTGACCACACCGGAGGCGCCCACCGAAACCACCGAGGCATCGTTGACGGCCATCGACAAGGCCCCGCCTCCCAACGCGCCCACCAGCAGCAACAACCCCAGCCATGCGCGGCCGACCAGGGACTCCAGCGTCTGTCCCACGACCCCGAGGCAGACGCCGTTGAACAGCAAGTGGAAGAGGTCCCCGTGCAGCAGCGGCGCCGTCAGCAGCCGCCACCATTGCCCTCCCGCCACCACCAGCCCCGCGTTCACCCCGCCGAGCGCCACCAGTGTCTGCACACCGGGTGCGAGCAGTCCCTCGCCTTTCGCGCCCAGGCGCAGCAGCTGTTCGGCGAGGAAGGCCAGGGCCATCGCGGCCAGGAAGACGTGCGTGAGCCAGGGCTTCCGCTCAGGCGGCTCGGCCACGTCCTCGTCCTCCGCCATGACACGCGGCGCGGACACCAGGCCTCGCAGATAGCCCTGTGACACCTTCGCGCGGCGCAGCGTGCTGGCCCACACCGCCTTCCCGTGGGTGTCCACGTGCATCGCATGCAAGTGGACCCTGCTGAAGAACCCCAGGCGCAGGGCGTGCAGCCGCTCACGGTCCACCTCGGTAAGCGCGGCGCCCCCGACCTCAATGACCTGCAACCCCAGGGGCTGCTTCGTCCCACTGATGCGGCCCGTGTACTTCAGGCAGTCCCTTCCGATTCGTTCCAGGGCCGTCACGTCGAGCCCGAAGACACGCGAGGATGACTGCTCCCGGTCGACGATACAGACGATGACGGCGGACCTTCCGTCCGAATACGTGAGCACCGCGTCCGATGCGGCCTCCAGCGCCGCGGCTTCGGGAAAGGTCCCCGGCGTGAAGCCCTGCACCCGCAGCCTGCGCGCGAGGTAGACGGCGAAGGACTCCCCCTCCTGCTCGGGCGCGGAGGAAAAGACTGGCGGCGGTGACGCGTGTTGCGGCTGCGCGGACATGGGACAGCAGCCTGCCTGAGGCGCAGGAAGCTGCGCCAGTCATCCCCGTCCGGCGCCGCTCATCCCCACGGAGAACCGCTCATGGAGTCTTCGGAGTGAGCCTCCCTCCGGAGCGTACCTTCCTTCCCACGTCCCCCCCTTCTCCCTGGGAGCCGCCCATGCTTCGTCGCCGCGTCCTTTCGTCGCTGTTCGTGATGTCCCTGCTGTCTGCCTGCGCCACCCCCTCCGGCGTGACGAGCGCCGAGAACACCGCCGCCACGGCCCGCGCCCCATCGCCCTTCCACGTCGAGCGCAGCGGCAAGGGACGACCCGTGGTCTTCATCCCCGGCCTCTCCTCGTCGGGCGACGTCTGGCGGGAGACGGTGGCGCACCTCGGCGGCCAGTACGACAGCCACGTCCTCACGCTGGCGGGCTTCGCGGGACAGCCCGCCGTGTCCGCGCCCTTCTTCGAGACGCAACGCCGCGCGGTGGCCGCGTACCTGCGAGAGCAGGGCCTGGAGAAGCCCATCCTCGTGGGACACAGCCTGGGCGGCGTGCTGGCGCTCGCGGTGGCCGCGGACGTCCCCGAGCACGTCGGTGGCGTCGTGGTGGTGGACAGCCTGCCCTTCCTCCCCGCCGGCATGTACCCCGGCGCCACGGTGGAGAGCAGCCGGCCCTATGCCGACCAGATGCGCACGCAGATGCGGACCCAGCCCATCGCCCAGCGAAACGAGGTGCTGCGGCAGACGATGCGCCGCTACATCACCGACGAAGCGAAGCAGGACATCGCCTTCGGCTGGGGCACCCAATCCGACACCGAAACCGTCGCCCAGGCCATGTACGAGCTGATGACCACGGACCTGCGTCCGGAGCTGCCCCGCATCACCGCGCCGACCCTCGTGCTGGGCTCGTGGATCGCACTGAAGGGACAGGTGCCGCGCGAGACGGTGGAGGCCGTGTACAAGGGCCAGTACGCCACGCTCGCCCACGCGCGCGTCGTCATGCACGACACGGCCCGGCACTTCATCATGTGGGACGACGCGGAGGGGTTCTTCCGCGAGTTGGACGGGTTCCTGGGTGCGCACGCGCCCGTGGCCCAGGTGGAGCCGCGCCGGTGAGTATGGTGGAGTCGCCCCGCCCGCCGTGGGAGCTGCCCCGATGAAGTCCTCGCACACGCGAACCTGGGCCTATGTGGCCTGCCAGCTCGGAGGATGGGGCCTCTACGCCCTCATCAACTCCGCGCTGGCCCTGATGACCCCCGCCCGCACGATGCCAGGAAGCCTGGCCGCGCTGTGGGCGTTCAGCCTCTGCGGCGCCCTCATCACGCACCTGGGCCGCGCCGTGCTGCCCCTGCGAGCGTGGGCCCGCCTCCCCGTCAGCCAACTGACCCCGCGCGTGCTCGTCACGGCCGTGGGGATGGGGCTGGCGCAGAACGTGACGCTCCTCGGCGTGAGCGTCTTCGTGCTGCGCCTGTACACGCTGGAGCAGGCGTCGCTCGGGGCCTTCTTCGTCAGCGGGTTCGTGTGGACCGTCCTGATGACGCTGTGGCTGCTGCTCTACTTCACCCTTCACGCGGTCGAGCGCGCGCGGACGGTGGAAGTGGAGCGGTGGCAACTGGAGGCCGCGGCCCAGGCCGCGGAGCTGCGCTTCCTCAAGTCGCAGCTCCAGCCCCACTTCCTCTTCAACTGCCTCAACAGCGTGCGAGCGCTCATCTCCGAGGACCCGGCGCGTGCCCAGGAGGTGGTGACGCGGCTGTCCACGCTGCTGCGCTACGCGCTGTCATCCCGGGACAGGGAGACCGTCTCGCTGGAGCAGGAGCTTCAGGTGGTGCGTGACTATCTGGAGCTGGAGGGCGTGCGGCTGGAGAGCCGCCTGCGCGTGCGAGAGGAGGTGGAGCCCGCCACGCTGAGCGTGTCCGTGCCCGCGATGCTGGTGCAGACGCTGGTGGAGAACGCCATCAAGCATGGCGTGGCCCAGATGCCCGAAGGGGGTGAGGTCGCCGTCTCCGCGCGCCTACGCGAGGGCGCGCTGCTGCTCGAGGTCTCCAACTCCGCCGCCCCCGCTTCCCTGCCCGCGGAAGGCAGCGGCGTGGGCCTTCACAACGCGAGCGAGCGCCTGCGACTCCTGTTCGGTGCGGAGGCCTCGCTGCACCTGGACCGGACCCTGCCTGCCTTGACCACCGCGCGAGTTCGCATTCCCCTGGCCCTGTCATGAGAGCCCTCATCGCCGATGACGAGCGACTGGCCCGCGCCGAGCTGCGCCGCCTGCTCGCGGCCTTCCCCGACGTGGAAGTCGTGGGCGAGGCCACCCACGTGGACGAGACCTGCCGCCAGGTGGAGGCGCTGTCTCCCGACCTGCTGCTGCTCGACATCCAGATGCCGGGCGGCACCGGCTTCGACGTGCTCGCGCGGTTGGAAGAGCCGCCCGACGTCGTCTTCACCACCGCGTATGACGTGCACGCCGTGCGCGCCTTCGAGGTGAATGCGCTCGACTTCCTGCTCAAGCCCATCGAGCCGGAGCGGCTCGCCACCGCGCTGGAGCGCGTCCGTCAGCGAGGGCGCGTGGAGTCCGCGCGGTCTCCCCCGGGCGGTGCGCAGCCCGCCGGAGCGCCGCTGGAGCGCGTCTTCGTTCGGGACGGTGAGCGCTGCTGGCTGGTGCAGCTCTCGCAGGTGCCGCTCATCACGTCCGAGGGCAACTACGCGCGGCTGACGCTGGAGGGACATGAGCCCCTGCTGCTGCGCTCCCTGAGCTATTTGGAGGAGCGGTTGGACCCTGCGCGCTTCTTCCGCGCCAGCCGCCAGCACCTCATCAACCTGGACTTCATCGAGGCCCTGGAGCCCGGTCCGAGCGGCACGCTGGTGGCGCGCCTGCGCGGCGGCCGGGAGGTGGAGATGTCCCGGCGTCAGTCCCTGCGGTTCCGCGAGCGGCTCAGCGTCTGAGCCCCGTCAGTTGTTGCCGACAGTCGACTTGCCGGAGGTGAGGACCGACGTGTCCACCGCGGCCACGCCGCCACGGCGGCGGCGCAGCTGACGCGCGCGGTCCTCCTGCTTCTTGTAGTGCTTCATCATCGCGACCATGTGCGGGTCCGACGACTCGCAGTGCAGCTGCGTCACCTCCTGGTGACGGCGGCCGAGCTCCTGCCAGCGGTGCAGCATGGCCTGATTGCCCAACAGCCGCTCCTCGACGGAGTCGAGCACCGCGTCCATCGCCTCGCCTTCCGCCTCCAACACCGCGAGACGCTCCTGGGCCTCCCGCGAGGACGACGCGCATCCCGTCGCGAGGAAAAGCCCCATCACCGCGGACAGCCCGAGCCACTTCCGCCGAATCCCCACGTCGCCTCCCGCAGTGCCTCGCGCCGACCACCGGCCACTCGAGCGAAACGCAAGCTAGGGAGGGCGCCCTGGAGCGACAACCCGCTCCCACACCCAAGGCAGTCGTTTTTTCAGCAGGCGACGAAAGCCGACACTGGCGACGCGGGGAGCAGGTCGGCACCGGAAGGGTGCGCTCGCACACCCGCGTCCACTCGATAACGGTAGGGGGTGCGCCGCTGTACGGCGGCCCCGCCTACTTCGGCACGGCCTTGAGCGAGGCCTTGCCGTCCTTGATGACGACCTTGAACTCCACGGCCTTCGCGTTGTGCTGCTTCAGCAGCTCCGGCACCTGCTTGCGCAGCGTCGCCGCCACCGACTCGTAGGAGAGCTTGGACGTGTCTTCCTGGCAGCGGCGCTTCGCGGTGACGTACGCGTCGTAGACGGCGCGCAGCTTGTCGTCGGCCATGCCGCCGCCGCTCGAGGGCGGAGGCACCGAGGCCGTCCGCGGCGCGGCCACCGCGGGCGGCCGGGACGGAGGCGCCGTGCTGGCCGAAGCCGCGCCGGCAGGCCGGGAGGGAGGAGGCGCGCTGGCCGCGGCACCGGCGACGGGACGGCCCGCGGGCGGCGTGCTGGCGGTGGCACCGGCGACGGGACGGCCCCCAGGCGGCGTGGTGGCGGTGGCGGGCCGCGCGGGCGGCGGCGTGCTTTGCGATGCCGAAGCACTCGACGGCGGCGGCGCGCTGACAGGCGACTTCGCCGCCATGCCCGGTGGCGCTGTGGGCGTGCCCCTGGCGGGCGTCCCTCCCACGGGGGCCGTCACGGTGGGCAGGCCTCGCGGTGGCGTGGCGGCCACGGGCGCCACGGACGGAATGCCCGTGAGCGGCGCCACGGCCGGCGTGCCTCGCAGCGGCGTGCCGCCCACCGCGGGCGTCAGCGGCGCCACCGCGGGCGTCTTCTGCGGCGCCACGGTGGCCGTACTCTGCGCGGGCGTTCCCTCGTGCGGCTGGACGTAGGCGGCGGCCACCTTCGGCTCGTTGATGGGCCGGGGGCGGATCATCTCCTCCACCTCCTCGAAGTCCATGTCGGAGATGTCCTCGGGCAGCTCGACGACGCCCTTCTGGCCACCCTCGCTCGCGGACGCGGGCTTGCGAGTCTCCGCGCGGCGGCGCGCCTTGAAGACATCGCGGCGGTACGTGCCCGCTTCAATCTCCTGGAGCGTGCGCACCCAGAGCCGCTCGTAGGTGAGGAACTTGTTGTGCAGGCCCGCGACGCGGAACTTCGCCGAGGTGCTGCGGATGAACGCGCCCTTGAGCTTGTTCATCCGCTTCTTGAGGTCGTCGTGGGCACGCGTGGGCGCCTGCCGCTCGTTGCCCAGGAAGTACTGCTCGTAGAGGTTGCGGAGGACCGCGACCTCCGCTTCCAGGGCCTCGCATTCCTGAAGGACGGCTTCGCTGGAGCCAGGGTCGACCGGAGAGGACTTACCGGCGAAGCTCTTGGAGGCGGACTGTCGGGCGTCGGGGGGCGGCATGACTCCTCAGAGTGTCCCCAAGAGGCCCGCGCGATTCAACCTCACGCAGCCGAGGGGGTAGGCCCCAAGCCCGCCGCCTCGCTCTCCCGGCGACGGCCCTTCTGGGCGAGCAGCACCGCGCCAAAGGCGAACATGCACAGGGAGATGAACTGGCTGGTGGACACATTGTACCACGCCTCCAGGGGCACCGCCGCCGCCAGGTCCTCGGCCCCCAGGGACTGCAGCAGGCCGTGCAGGGTGCCCCGCTCCACGTCGCCCCGGAACAGCTCCACCGTGCTGCGCAGCACCGCGTAGGCCATCAACCAGAGGGCCAGGACGTGCCCGTGGAAGCGGCGGAAGCGCCGGGCGTACAGCAGCCCCACGAAGAGCAACAGTTGGCCGGCGGACTCGAAGAGCTGGGTCGGATACACCCCCAGGGTGTGGCCCATCTGCGCCGCCCAGTCGGAGATGCGCACCGCCCCAGGAGCGGCGTGGTGGAAGATTTCACCCGTGGCCTCCACCACGAAGCGCGAGTCCTGGAGCTGGGACGAATACGCCAGACTGGACGTGTTTCCCAGGCGGCCCAGGAGGTCCTGCGCGAGGCCGCCGCCCGGGAAGTGCACCGCGGTGGCCGCGTGGGCGGGCGCGACGTCGCCCCAGCAGCACCCCGCGCTGAAGCAGCCCAGCCTGCCCAGGCACTGCCCCAGCGACACGGTGGGGATGCACACGTCGGCGAGCCGCCAGAAGTCGATTCGGTGCATCCGCGCGAAGACGAAGGCCGCCACGGCGGCCCCCATCAGGCCGCCGTAGAAGACGAGCCCGCCGCCCAGCGAGAGGACCTGCGACCAGTCCTGTGCGTAGTCCCGCCAGTTCACGAGCACGAAGAGCAGCCGGCTCCCGCCGATGCCGCCGAGCAGCACCCAGACGGTCATGTCCGTGAGCTGCTCGCGCTTCCTCGGCCCTTCCACGTCCACCCACGCGCCGTCCTTCCACTCCAACCGGCGCCACTCGTCCTGCGCCAGCCGGCCCGCCACCGCCACCGCCGTGATGAAGCCGAGCGCCAGCAGCAGTCCATAGGTGTGCAGGGGGATGCCCTCCCCCTTCGCCCCGGGGAAGGCGCCCGGCGGCAGCGCGTACTGCAGGCCGAACCCGGCCAGCGCCGCGCCCAGCACGCCGTAGCCCGCCGCGCGCAGCAGGCGGTCCCGGGCGGGCACGGGCGCGCGGACGCCCGTCGCGGCGTCCAACACACCCTCGGCGCTGCGCCACCCGTTGACGGTGACGTAGCCCACCGTGAGGGCCGCGAGGGCGTACAGCAGGAGCTGCGACCCCAGCGACGTGAAGGTGAGATGGACGAGGACGGGGAGCAAGGAGGCCTCGCGGCGAGGTGGATGCGCGCGAAGGCTACCTTGCTTGCGCGGACGGCACGACGTGCATGCGCGCCCCCATGGCGGCTGCCCGGCCGCCCGGTCTGCGCTGACGGATTACGCCTTGGATGGCGCCTCGGCGGGCTTCTCCTTGCGGACGAAGGCGTCCACGAGGAGCATGCCCACGCCCACGCAGATGGCGGCGTCGGCGACGTTGAACGAAGGCCAGGCGGCCTTGTCGAACCAGTGGGCCTCCAGGAAGTCGATGACGAAGGCGCGGGCGATGCGGTCGATGTAGTTGCCCAGCGCGCCGCCCAGCACCAGCGGCAGGCCCCACAGCGCCCACTTCTCCTCGGGGTCCGAGCCGGACAGCTTGCTGAAGTAGAAGGAGATGAGCAGCACCGCGCCCAGGCTCACCACATGGAAGAGCGGGCCTCGCGTCTCCGGCGGCAGGCTGCGGAACATGCCCCACGCGGCGCCCGGGTTCTCCGCGTAGCGCAGGCGGAAGAAGTTCTCCGACACCTCGATGTGCCGGCGGGGCTGGTAGTGCAACCCGTTGAAGCCCTGCGGCGGCGGCGAGGAGTACATCGCGCCCAGGCGCTCGCCCAGGGTCTCCTTACCGTCCATCTGGGTGGTCAGCTCGCGGACGACGACGTACTTCGTCCACTGGTCCAGGACGATGACGCTCAGGGCGACGGCGAGGAGGATGATGTATTTGCGCGGCACGGGCCGGGACTTACACCAGCCACCGGGCCTCCGTCACGGATTGGGGCTCTCCGTCAGCGATGCTGGCACGGAGCCCGGACGGCGAACCTTCAGCGAGTCCAGCAGCATGAAGGCCACGCCCACGACGATGGCCGCGTCGGCCACGTTGAAGGTGGGCCAGCGCATCCCTGGCTGGTTGCGCCAATGCCAGTCGATGAAGTCGATGACGTAGCCGCGCACCAGCCGGTCCATGAAGTTGCCGAGCGCGCCGCCCGTAATCAGCGCCAGGGCCAACCGGACCAACTGCTGATCCGGCTCCGTGCGCCGGTACATCATGAAGATGAACCCCAGCGCCACCACGCTCACCACGTGGAAGAAGGTGCGGCGCGCCACCTCGGGCAGGCTGGCGAACATGCCCCACGCGGCGCCCGGGTTCTCCACGTAGCGGAAGTGCCAGTAGTCCTCGATGAGGCGATAGGGGCGGGACACCCAGTACTTCCCGTCCTCGGGGGGCGGGTTGTTGTCCAGGTTCTGCTCGGTGAAGTAGCCCGTCACCCGCGACAGCCCCTCCCGGCCATCCAGGGCATTCGTCAGCCGGGAGACGGCCAGGTACTTGGTCACCTGATCCGCCGCGAGGACGGTGAGGGCCACGAGAATCAGGAGGCGAAGGGAGGTTTTCATATCGCTGCCTTCCCCTCTAACTCGCGGCCCGGATTCCTGACAACTCGGAGACCCCGCCCCCCCTCCCCCGGCCGCCCGCTCTGTTTCCCGGCCAGCACCGGTTTGGGGCATGGTGTGGCCATGCCGCCTGTTGAGCCCGACGTGAATCCTTCAGTCTCCGACACGCCCCCACCCACCACTGCCGCGAGCAAGCCCGCGAAGCCCTCGCTGGTGGCCCGCTTCAAGACGCTGATGCTCGAGTACGGGCCGCTGGCGGTGGCGGTGAACTTCGCCATCCTCGGCTTGGTGGTGGTCGGCTTCTACGCGGCCATCCAGTTCGGCTTCGAGCCCAGCAGCACGGGACAGAAGGCGGGCAGTTGGGCGGCGGCCTACGCGGCGTCCCAGGTGGTGAAGCCGCTCCGGTTCGCCGCGGTGTTCGTGCTCACGCCGCTCATCGCCCGGATTCCTCCGGTGGCGCGGTTCATCGAGCGAAACAAGCACAAGTGGAGCATGTGAGGCCCGCGGCGGCGGTGGTGTCCCGCCGCCGCGCGCCCGCGAGGCATCAGAAGGCCGGGACGAGGAAGTCCTTCACCACGCCCATGTGCTGCATGTTCTCGGAGCTGCTGTCACCCGACTGGACCGGGGCGATCTCCGACAGCGGCCGGTAGGTCCGGCTGTCGAGCACCAGGCCGTTGGGGAAGGTGCTGGAGCCGATGACGACCGGCTGCTGGAAGCGGCGGATGTCCTCGTCCGCCAGAATCTGGTCGTAGGGCTTGTTGCGGTTGCGGTTGGTGCCCGTGCTGCCGTTGTGGTCCGCCGGGTGCGGGCCCGCCGTCGACACCACCTGACGGAAGGTGGCGAAGCACGCCTCGGAGAAGGAGTCCGTGTTCAGGTCACCGCCGATGATGAGGTAGTCCGTCTCGGGGACCTGCGAGCGGACCTGGGTGACGATGGCCTGCGCCTCCGCGTTGCGGTTGCCGGCGCTTGACGTCAGCAGGTGCACGCTCACCACCCAGAGCTTGCGCGGCCCCGGGATGTCGATGCGCGCCCAGGCGAAGTCGCGGTTGCTCACGCGGGGGTCCGGCCACTGACCGGACTCGAGGATGGGCCAGCGGCTGATGACGCCGTTGGGAATCTGCGCGCCCGTCTCGCGGGACCAGTAGAAGCCCGGGGCAATCTCGTTCACCAGCGTGCTGACCGCCGAGGCCGAGTTGTTCCCGTAGTTGAACTCCTGCATCAGCACGATGTCCGGGTCCACGCCCTTGATGAGGCGGATGCCGTGCCCGGGGTCATAGGACTGGTAGCGGCCACTGCTCAGGTTGGACGCCATCACCCGGATGTGGGTGAAGCCCCCGTCGGTCCCAGCGTCCGTGCCGGCGTCCACGTCGGAGCCGCCATCCGGCTGCGTGCCCGCGTCCGTCTCGGTGCCCGCGTCCGTCTCCGTGCCAGCGTCCGTCTCGGTGCCCGCGTCCGTCTCGGTGCCCGCGTCCAGGTCCGTGCCGGCGTCCGTCTCGGTGCCGGCGTCCAGATCCGTGCCCGCGTCCGTCTCGGTGCCGGCGTCAGGATCAGAGCCCGCGTCGGGCTCCGTGCCCGCATCGTCCTCCCCCGTCGAGCCGCCGTCGTCGTCGGGCGAGCCCGCGTCCTCCGTCACGCCGCTGTCCGGCTCGCCCGTCTCGCCAGCGTCCTCCTCCATCCCCGCGTCGGGCGCAGGCGCCTCGCAGGTGCCGGTCGGGACGCAGAAGCTGCCCTCGCCCCCCTCACAGCAGACCGCGTCCGGGTGCGCGCAGGCCGTCTGCGGATCACACGCCTGGACACAGATGTGGCGGTTGTACGACTCGACGAAGAGACACGACTCGCCCTGGGAGCAGTCCTCCGCGGCGCCCTCGGGGGAGCAGTCCGTCCAGAGCACCCCACCGTCCTCGAGCGGAACGGGGAGCCGAGGCGGCGTGCTGTCACCACACGATACGGTGAGGAGGGTGAGCGAAACCGCCGCACTCAGGAGGAAGGTGAGTGTCTTCTTCATGCTGTCGGACTCGGAAGTCGGAAGGGGGAACGTCGCCTGCCACACCTGGGGCCGACGGCCCCCTCAGTATAAGGAATCGCCATGTGACGGTCCCGTGACTTATGGCCTGGTTGAACGTTTTTAGCGTTGCAGTCCTGTCAAATCTCCACTCCGAGTCCCGAGAACCCAGCACGCCCGTCGCAGAAAGAGGCGCCCGCGCCCGAGGCGAGGTGTGACAAGGGTGGAGCAGGAGACGACATGGAACAGCCGAAGGCCCAGGTGACGATGCGCTTCCACGGCGCACTGAACGACTTCCTGGCCCCCGCGCGCCGGGAGCAGACCTTCGCCCACCTCCTGCAGGGGACGCCTTCGGTGAAGGATCTCATCGAGTCCCTGGGACCGCCCCACCCCGAGGTGGACGTGGTGCGTGTGGACGGAGTCGCCGCGGACTTCACCCACCGGGTCCAGCCGGGCGCCCACGTGGAGGTGTATCCCGCGTCGATGGACGCAACGCCGGGCCCGCGACTGATGCCGCCGCTCCAGGACATGCCCCGCTTCGTGCTCGACGTGGGCCTGGGACGGCTCGTGGGGTTCCTGCGGATGCTGGGCTTCGACGCCCTGTGGCGCAACGACTACGCGGACGAAACGCTGGCGCGCGTTTCCCATGACGAGGACCGCGTCCTGCTCTCACGCGACATCGGGGTCCTCAAGCGGGGAGAGGTCGCTCGCGGGTACTTCCCCCGCTCGACGGAGCCCGCGGAGCAGCTGGTGGAAGTGGTGCGCCGCTACGGGCTGACGTCCCGCATGCGCCCCTTCTCGCGCTGCGTCGCGTGCAACGCCCCGTTGACCTCCGCCGAGCCGTCCGAGGTGGCCGGCCGCATCCCGGAGCGCGTGGCGGAGCGGCACTCGCGCTTCCAACAGTGCCCGGACTGCCAGCGTGTCTACTGGGCAGGCACGCACCATGAGCGGATGCAGGCCCTGGTGGACCGGCTCCGCGAGCTCGAAGGTTCCCCGTAGACGCCCCGTTCGCTCAGAAAATGGGAACCCGAGAAGTGGCTGGGCTGTAACGGAAACCCCGCAAGTAATTGCAACTCCGCAACTCTTGCGAGGTCGTGGCAGACCCAGCCCGGAAGTACGACCCAAACGTTGCCCCCGAGTTCCGGGCGGTTACAGTGCCGCGCGCCGGGCATGCCATTTGCCTAGCAACCAACACTGGCATCGCCCTCAAGGGCGGAAGACCCGGGGAGATCCGCGACATGGTGCAACGTCCCACAACCCGACGGCGGCAAGGTGGCTTCACGCTGCTGCTCGCCCTGGGCGTCGTCACGATGGTCACCCTCGCGGTGCTCCTCAGCTTCGGCGTGGTGAGCCGCGAGGCCGATGTCCAAGGCGACAGCCGCCGCTACAAGGAGGCGTACTTCGCCGCCGAGGCGGGCCTGGCGGAAGCGCGCGAGGCCATGCGCATCCGGCTCCGGAACGAATCGACCTACAACATGGCCCTCGGGGGGCTCTCCGTCGTCAACGAGCCTGGGCTGGAAGGGGGCCTGCGCCCCTTCTTCGAAGTGCTCCCAGGCCCCGACGGCGTAGGGAGCTGGAACTCCCTGGCCATCGACGAGAACGAGCTTGCCCCCTCGGAGCGACAGAGCCCCGGCGGCGAGGCCTACAACGGGCTCCCCCTCCAGGAGAACGTGCGTTACCGCGTCTTCGCACGGGATGACGAGGAGCAAACCGCGGGCGTCCCCAATGACAACAACAAGCAGATCTGGCTCATCGCCGTGGGCGAAGTCGTAGGCCTCGCGGGCAGCCGCCCTACGCGTGCTGTCATCCACGCCCTCATCACCAATGAGAACGCAGTGGCGGTGACCAGCCCGGGCACGGTCCAGACGGGCGGCGGCCCCGACAACACCTACAACAGTTCAGGAGCGGCGCCTGTCGTCCTCAACACCGTCGCGACTCTCTCCACCAATCCCTGAGCCAAGCCCTCCATGAAACGACTTCTCATGTTGCCGCTCCTCCTTCTGCCAGGCCTGGCTGCTGGCGCAGCGGACGAAGGCAAGCTCGCTTTCGAAAAAGCCTGCGCGCGCTGCCACAGCGTCACGCCCTTGGCGAACAGCCAGGGTCAGGGCAAGTCGCAGGTTGCGACAAAGCGCGCTCCCCGAAAGAAGCGCGGCCGGAGCATGGACCTGGCGCCCTTGATGCAGGAGCGCACGCCCGAACAACTGCGTACGTGGATCTCGGGTCCCCATCGCATCAACCCCAAGACGAACTGCGACACGCGGCTGCTGCCTGACAGCGACCGGGACCTGCTCCTCAACTATCTGGCGATCAGCCTCCACCCGCCGCCGCCCACGCGCGAGGAACTGCTGCGTCAGCAGTTCGAAAAGGACCTCGCGGCCAGCCGTGAACAGAAACAGCGCAAGGCGAACGACGCCGCCCGCCGCGCCCAGGGGAAGAAGTGATGCGGACCCTTTCTCGGACATTTGCAGCGTTCGCGTTGCTCACCGCGCCGCTCGTGCACGCGCAGACCTCTCAGGAGAACCCGGCCCGGCTGTGTGAAGACCAGCTCGACCAGAACAAGCAGCCCGAGTTCAGCAACGACAACCTGGAGATCCAGGAGTCGACCATCCTCATCACCTCGGACAGCCCCGCCCGGCTCCAGCTCAACACGAACCGCACGGCGCTGAACTCAGAGTTCATCGAGTTCCCGTTCGACCAGAACGTCACCATCAACTACGTGTACGAGTCCGCCGGCGCGTCCCACTCGCTCGGCTACCTGTACATGGACGACCTGCGCAACCGCGGGTACGTCGATGCCAACGGCAACCTGCGGGACACCAACAACAACGGCATCTTCGACTTGCACGAAGACCTGTTCAACCTCGCGCCGCGGACCGGCGCCAAGGCGCGCCCATACATTGGGCAGACCCGGCGTTGCACGCGGCACTTCACGTCAGGTGGCGAGACGTACAGCGAGCCCGAGCTCGCCATGAACCAGAACTGCGACGCCACGTTCGTGGGGAGCACCAACCTCGCGGATGCCCGGCCGGGTCTCGGCGGCACGTGGAACCGGACGGATCAGATCGGCGCCTTCGTCCCCCCCCCCAACAACTCCCCCATCCCGTGGGCGCAAAAGCCCAACCGGTTCTCGGACCGGGGGCTCTTTCCCCAGATTCCCAACCTGCTGGAGCCCCCCTCCGAGTCCAACGGCAACATGGGGTTGGGTCGCATGGTCTTCCTGCTCGCCGACGACGACGGCGGCCGGGACACCTACCAGAACCTCGCGCCGGTCCAAGATGAGGGTGACTTCTCGGAAGGCATCCCTGACTACGACGTGTCCCGCTACGACCCGCGGGGCCTCGTGCGCGCCACCAACCCGGACCCCGGCATCACGGCCTACGACCGCACCGTGGACATGGGCATGGTGGAGGGCGGCAAGGAGGTCATCTTCTTCATCGTCGCCTACTACAATAACAACCACGGCCCCCGAGAAGGCTACGTCTATCCCTGCCTCAAGCAGGACCCCGATGGCCGGTGCGCGCTGCACCTGCGCACGTCCATCAACGTCTTCTTCTCCAAGTCCGCGTGGAACCTGGACCAGAACCCCGAGGGCGGCGACGTGGTCGCCGAGCGCAACATCGGGTGCCAGTACCTGGAAGGCTGCAACCGGGATAATCCCGCGAGCACGCCGACCCAGGCCTGCCGGGTCGCGGCCACCAACGAGTACCTTTGCGGCTGGCTGGACGGGCCGATTGAGGAGTGGGGCACCACGCTCTACCGCCTCGCCAACGACGACCTCTTCGGCAACCTCGTGATGCCCATGGAGAAGGTGACGATTCCGCGGCCTCCGGGCGTGCGCAACCCCATGCCCCACGTCATCGTGGGCGCGCCCACCACGGACCCGTTCCGCTGGATTCTGGGCTTCGAGGACATCCCTGGAGGCGGCGACCGCGACTTCAACGACGTCGTGTTCGCCATCAACAAGCAGAACGGCGGAAGCACACGCTCGGCCACCGTGTCCGGTGACATCTCTCCCGACATCGCCAACGACTTCGTCATCACGAAGGTGCGCTTCAAGCGGCAGGACGACTACGCCCCCCAGCCGCGCACGTGTGCGGGAGGCCCCCCTTGCTTCTCGGAGGACATCCCGGGCGCGTGCACTCCGGAAGATGGCCCCAGGCCCACCATCACCTATTCGTTGGCGGTGGACTGCCGCGTCTGCGAGCCGAACCCTGACTCAGGCGCGATCGAGTGCGTCCCGAATCCGAATACGCCCACGTGGTTCCCGGTGAACTTCCCCGACACCACCCCCCCCACCCAGGAGGTGGAGCTGGACATCATGGCCATGGGCTTCACGGGCTCGCAGCTCTGCTGGAAGGTGGACATCACCAGCCCCAACGAGCTGTGCCGTCCCATCATCGACGACGTCGAGGTGGGCTACCAGGCCGTCCGTGCCGGTGGTTACTCCCGGTCCTCGCCATCCACTGTGGGTAACGCCATCGTCTGGGGCATCAACGAGACGCCGGGCAGTTCGTGGGGCCGGGAAGGGACCTGGCCCGCCACCGGCATGCCCGGACCGGGCACCCGGGCCTACGACGGCCAGAAGGACTTCACCGTCCGCGGGCGCGTCTTCTTCCGCTCGCTGTATGACCCCGAGGAGCCCAGCGTCACCACCGCCGAACAGCGGTGGGATGCGGGGCGGGTGATGGCCCTCACCTTCGGAACCAATGGCCATGCGTCCGACCCGATGACGCGCAAGCTCTTCACGATGAACGCAGCAGGCGACCGCAGCACCATCGCGGACGAGATGGCGGACACCCGCAGCGCAAGCCCGCTCTTCCCTGACTCGCTCTGCGACCTGGAGCACAACGGGCGGTTCCTTTACGACCTCAACAACGACGGCAAGTGCGGCACTCCCTCCATCACCGTGCCGGACAAGCGCATCACGGACCACACCAACGACCGCAACTTCCTGAAGGAGTGGCTGTACGGCTGGGAAGACCACTACCTCCCCGGACCGTCGCAGCAGCGGCGCCCATGGGCGTTGGGCGGCATCAACATGTCAACGGTCGCCATCAGCATCCCGCCGTACATGGACTCCTGGGCCATGAGCACTCGCGCTGGCGAACGGGACCACTACCGGCGCAACTTCATGGAGCCGCTCGCCGAACGGCCGACGGTGGCGTACCTGGGCACCATGAACGGCTACCTGCACGCGTTCGATGCGGGAGCGTTCCGCAATTCGACGAACGACGCCTGCAGCCCGACGGCGCAGGTGCGAGGCTACTTCGCCGCTGAAGCCGGCTGCGTTTCGCCTGGCATCACGCCTCGCAACTACGGCGAGGGAACCGACCTGTTCACGTACATGCCGCGCATGTTGCTGGAGCGCTACCGCAACCTGTACGTGCGCTTCAACGGCTCCGGAAACCTGCCTCGGCCCACCATGGATGCGTCACCCAGCATCGCCAACGTGGACTTCGGCATCCCGAACAGGCAGCCCTGGACCCGTGCGACGTCCGCGTCGAAGACCCAGGGCGCGAAGACCGTCCTCGTGAGCGCCTCGGGCAGGAACAGCCCTGTCGTCTTCGCGCTCGACGTCACCAGCGCCAATGACGCCTGGTACCCGCTCCCCCTGTGGGAGTTCGACCTGCGGGACCCCGGCACGGAACTGGCGTTCTCCACCGCCAAGGTCACCGACCCGACCATCGACCTCCCGGACAACTCAGGATCGACCCATGCGCCATCGATTGGCCGCCTGACCTGGGGTACGGAGACGGAGGGCCGGTGGACCACCATCGTGGGCACCGACTTCACGCCTTCTTCGCCGAGCCGTGCCGGAACGCTCTACCTCATCGACATGAAGACGGGCCGGCCGCTTGATTACGGTACGTCCCCCGGAGGAGCCAGGGCCGGCATCATCACCCTGGACCAGGGCTCCGGCATCGCCGCGGAGACGGCGTTGATCGACCTGGACCGCGACGGGAATTACGACGTGATGTACGTCCCCACCACCGCGGGCAGCGTCTACCGCATCAACCTGAACCAGGTGAACACGAGCGCGCCGCTGGGCCGCAAGGTGAAGGCCTGCAAGGTCGCGAGCGCCCCCGTGGCACTGTCGAACCACCCGGACGCCGCCACGGGACAGGACCCCATCTACCAGCAGATTCACTCCAACCTGGGCGTGAGCATCATCCGGAACAGCGGCAGCCCGGTGGTCCGCTTCTACTTCGGCACGGGTGACAACCCCGACGAGTTCTCCGACGGTCCACCGAACAAGGGCGACTATCGCTATCACCTGCTCGCCTTCGAGGACATCGACCCGATGGGCACGGGAACCTGCGCGCTGCTCGACCCGCTGTGGGTCCAGAAGTTGGACCCGGGACAGGCGGTCTGGGGCGGCGTCGCGCTGGCGGAAGACAAGGTCTTCGCGACCACGGCCGTGGGCGCGGCGGCGGACATCTGCAACCTGAGCGAGACCGAGAGCGGCCGGTACTACGAGGCCGGGCTGCTTCCGGATGGCAACAGTGCCCCGGAGCTTCGCAGCGAGTCGCTCGGCGGCCATGGTGTGAATGCCCCCCTGGTGCATGACGGGCACCTCATCATCCCCACGGCGCTGGGCGAGGTGCAGATCAAGGGCAATGGCCGGTGGAACACCGGCAACGCCAATGGCGGCATGGCCCGCTCGAAGACGCTCATCTACGCCCCCAGCACAGACGGGAGAATCCAGCAGTGACCTCCCACCAGAAGCGTCAGTCCCGGGGTGTCACGCTCCTCGAGGTCATGGCCGCCATGGCCGTCCTGATGTTGGGCATCGCGGCGGCGATGCTGGTCGTCACGCAGACCAGCTATGCCAACCGCCGCAGCCTCACCGCCACGCAGGCGCAACTCATCGCCGAGCAGGCGTTGGAGAACATCACCCAGATGGGCTGTTCACTGGACCCGCCCTGCATCAACCTGGTCAATCTGGACGAGCGATTCACGGTCTTCCAGACGACCGCGGGGGAGCTCCGGAACGTGGCCCCCTCGGATCCGGATGTCATCGCGCGTGAGTTCGAGGTCGTCGTGGATGTGGACGTTCCGTCCCAGCCCGCCACCATCGAGCCAGGGTCCATCGTTCCGGCGAACCTCACGCGGAACCTCGTGCCCGGCGAGCCCGACACGGCGGGAAACATCGCCCATGTGCGGGTCACGGTCAGTTGGCGTGAGCAGGAGCGACGCGACCGGCAGGTGGTGATGCTCCAGACGAGGATGTCGCCGTGAGAACGCGTTTCAGCCAATCAGGCCCCAGGGCTCCCCGCGGCTTCACGCTGATCGAAGTGATGATCGCGAGCGCCATTGGCATCATCGTGCTCGCGGTAGGTCTGATGGCGGCCACCCAGATGCAGCGGCGGGCCCTCCTCGAGGAGCAGACGATGACGGCCCAGACAACGGGCCGGGCCATCAAGGAGCTGATTGCCGCGGACCTCATGCGCGCAGGGGCAGGCATGGGCAACGCGCCCATCATCTTCCATGACATGCGCAGGCACTCCGCGATTCAGGTGTGGACCGAGCCGGACCTGTCTGCGGCGGTGATGACACGCCCCTTTCCCGCGGACCCCAGCTTCGCCTTGCCTCCGGCTGACTACGCGGACTTCGCGTCCGACGTCCTTCAGCTTCACTGGGGTGATACGCGCGGGATGGTGACGCTCCAGAGCCAAAACTGCATTTTCCCGAACGTGCGCGAATCACGGAATGTGTACTGCACGGCGATCAATCCCTCCACGCTGCTGCAGCCCACCACCACGCCGACCGTCCCTGCCTTCGCGGTCAACCCCAACCGCCAGTTGGCCTGTCATCTGCGTGTCACCGGAGTCGATTCAGGGTCACGACGCGTTTTGGCCGAACCGGGCATGGGGTCCGACAACACGACGTCTGGTCCCTGTTTCGACACGCCCTCCGGCACTTTCTGGAACGATGATCCCGGTGGCGGAAACTCCTGGTTCATCATGCGGGCCCAGAGCGCGTCCTACCGGGTGAACTGGGCAGGTGGTACGCCCGCGTTGGAGTACCTGGCCCCTGGTGCGGAGAACTGGGTGGTGCTCAGCCGCGACGTGGAGCGCCTCAAGGTGCGGCTCGCGGTCACGTCTGTTGCCCCGCCCCTTGGCATTGTCCGCTGGTTCCCCGACATCCCGAACGGCCGGCCCAATCCGATTGATGAATGCACGATTGATACGTGCCCCATCGAACTGCACCCCGACCACGAACCGGTGCCGGCAGGAACCGTCGAGGAGCTGCGCGACCGGCTGTGGCAGCGCGTCCGAGAGGCAGAGGTCACCCTGGTCGTCCGCACGGCCAAGCAGGACCGTGACGCCTTCGACCCGACCCAACCCATGGCCCTCGACGCGGAAGGACTCCCCGTGGATGGGTACAAGCGGCGCACGTTCACCTTTCGGGTCACGCTCCGAAACTTCGCGGCGGGAGGACTCCTGCCCCGCATGACGGAAATCTGAACATGAGGCATGTACGAGGCATCACGCTCCTGGAAGTCATGGTGACCGTGGCCATCATCGGCTTCATGGCCTCGATGGCCGTGTTGTCGATGCAGGGCTCCGTCGACCGCCAGCGGGAGAACGAGGCCACCCGAGAGCTGTGGGCCTCCGCGCTCCGCGCACGGCAACGCGCCATCTCCACCAATCAGCCCGTCCGCATCGTCGTGGAGAACATCGACCAGCAGGACGGCACCACGCGCACCATCGCCCGGTGGGAGCAGCTCACGTGTGGCAACACCTGGGACAACGCGAGCTGCCCCACGATGGGATGTGAGAACGCCACATGCCGAACCCGGCCGGATTGCTGCAGCGAGCTGGGCCAGGACATCAACGTTCCTCGCACCATGAACGCCACGGCGATTCACGGGCTCTGCTTCATGCCCGGCAGCGGGCGCCCCGTGCTCCCAAATGACCTGAGCTGCATGCGGGAGTCGCTCGATGACGCGGTCGCCCTGGACGCCGTCGCGCCGGGCAACGTCCGCCTCACCTATATCAACGGGCGGGTCCCGAGCCTCATCATGGTGGAGCCCCGCACGGGCCTCGCCAGCGTGCTGGACTGCGACTCCCAGGCGGCCATCGACCGCCCCGTGGCGGAGTGCGCGAACTGAGCTCGCGCCTCGCCTGAAGGAATACCCTCCCCGGACTCGCGCCGGGGAGGGAGCCGTCACCCCGGCTCGCTACGCCGCCAGCGCCTCGCGGCACTTGAGGCAGACCTCACCGCCCTGCCCCACCGCTTCCGAGTACGTCCAGCAGCGCGGGCACTTCTCGCCGTGCGCCGGGAGCACCTCGGCCGTCACGCGGACGCCTTCGCCAAACGCCTGCGCCACCTCCAGCACCTGCGCCGCATCACCCTTCACGTCCGCCAGCTCCACCTGGCTGGTGATGAAGAGGCCGGGCAGCTCGGCCAGGTTCGCCTGGAGGAAGTCGCGCGCCGCGCCCTCCGCCGTCAGCACCACCCGCGCCTCCAGCGACGCGCCAATGCGCTTGTCCCGCCGCGCCGCCTCGAGCACGCCCTGCACCGCGCTGCGCACCGCGAAGAGCTTCGCGTAGCGCTCGGCCAGCGCCGGGTCCAACTTCGTGGACACCGCCGGGAAGCCGCCCAGGAAGACGCTCTCCGCGGACTTGCCCGGCAGCGTCTGCCACGCCTCCTCCGCCGTGAAGCTCATCACCGGCGCCAGCAGCCGCAGCAGCACCGAGGACACCTCGTACAACACCGTCTGCGCGCCGCGCCGGGGCTGCCCGTCCGCGCGCCACGTGTAGAGCCGGTCCTTCAGGATGTCGAAGTACACGGCCGACAAGTCGCCCGCGACGAAGTCCACCACCGTCGCGTAGACGAGGTGGAACTCGTAGTCCTCGTACGCCTTGCGCACCCGCGCCACCACCTCCGCCAGCCGGCCCAGCGCCCAGCGGTCCAGCGGGAGCAGCTCCGCCTCCGGCACCGAGTGCTTCGCCGGGTCGAAGTCGTAGAGGTTGCTCAGCGCGTAGCGGACGGTGTTGCGAATCTTCCGGTAGCCTTCCGACAGGCCCTTGAGAATCTGGTCCGACAGGCGCACGTCGTTGCGGTAGTCGCTGGCCGCCACCCACAGGCGCAGCACCTCCGCGCCGTACTGCTGGATGACCTTGTCCGGCGCCACCACGTTGCCGCGGCTCTTGGACATCTTCTCGCCCTGGCCGTCCACCACGAAGCCGTGCGTGAGGCACGCCTTGTACGGCGACACGTCGCGCGTGCCCACCGACACCAGCATGGACGAGTGGAACCAGCCTCGGTGCTGGTCACTCCCCTCCAGGAAGAGGTCCGCCGGAATCCGCTGCCGCTTCTCCAGCACCGCGGAGAACATGCACGCCGAGTCGAACCACACGTCGAGGATGTCCGTCTCGCGGCGGAACTCGCCCTTGCCGCAGCGCGGGCACTGGAAGTCCGCGCCCAGGAAGTCCTTCACCGGCGTGCGGTACCACACACCCACGCCCTCCTTCTCCACCGCGGAGGCCACCTTCTCCATCAGCTCGGGCGACACCACCGCCTCCTCGCAGCCCTCGCAGTAGGCGATGCAGATGGGCACGCCCCACGTGCGCTGACGGCTGATGGTCCAGTCCGGCCGCGTCTCCAGCATGCCGCGGATGCGGCTGTGCCCCCATGAGGGCACCCACTGCACCGTGTCCACCTGCTCCAACACCACCTGCCGGAACGTCTGCGTCCCGTGGAACGGCGCGTCCATGGGGATGAACCACTGGTACGTCGCGCTCAGGATGACGGGATTGCGGCAGCGCCAGCAGTGCGGATACGTGTGCGCCACTGTGTCCGTGGCGCCGTTGAGCAGCGCGCCCTTCTCCACCAGCAGTTGGATGACCAGGGGGTTCGCCTCGAACACGCGCCGGCCCTCCAGCACCGGCCCCACCGTCTCGTCGTAGCGGCCATCCGGACGCACGGGGTTGTAGATGTCCAACCCGTACTTGAGGCCGACCTCGTAGTCCTCCTGGCCGTGCCCCGGCGCCGTGTGCACCAGGCCCGTACCTGCATCCAGCGTCACGTGCTCGCCCAGGATGACGCGGCCCCGGCGCTCGTAGAACGGGTGCTGATACGTCAGGTGCTCCAGCTCCTCGCCGCGCGCGTACGCCAGGATGCGAGAGGGGTCCACCAGCGCCGCCGCGGACACCTCACCGCCGGGCAGCTCCACGTGCTTCACCGCCAGCTCGTCCGCCTTCACCTCCGCCAGCACCTTGGGCAGCAGCTCCCGGGCGACACAGATGACGCGCGTGCCCAGCTGGTAGAAGACGTACTCGAACTCCGGGTTGACGGCGACGGCCAGGTTGGACGGCAGCGTCCACGGCGTGGTCGTCCAGATGACGAAGGCCACGTCCTTGCCCTTCAACGAGGGCAGGCGCTCGGCCAGCTCCGCGCCGGCCTGGAAGGCCACGTACACGGAGGGCGAGGTGTGGTTCTCGTACTCCACCTCCGCCTCGGCCAGCGCCGTCTGGTCGTAGAGGCACCAGTACACCGGCTTCTTGCGGCGGTAGAGCATGCCGCGCCGGGCGAAGGTGGCCAGCTCGCGGATCTCCTGCGCCTCGTAGGTGAAGTCGAGCGTCTTGTACGGATGCTCCCAGGAGCCGAACACCCCTAGCCGTTGGAACTCGGCCTTCTGGATGTCGACGAACTCCAGCGCGTAGGCGCGGCACGCTTCCAGGAAGGCGTCGCGGGCCAGCGTGCGCTTGTCGATCTTCTTGTCCTTGAGCCGCTTCTCCACCGCCTGCTCGATGGGGAGCCCGTGCGTGTCCCAGCCGGGGATGAAGTCACACCGGCGGCCGGACATGTTCCGGTACTTCACCACGATGTCCTTGAGGACCTTGTTGAGCGCGTGGCCCGCGTGCAGGTGGCCGTTCGCGTACGGCGGACCGTCCGGAAGGACGAACGGCTCCGCGCCCGCGTTCTGCTCCAGAATCTTCCCCCAAATCCCTCGCTCCGCCCACCAACCGAGCATCCGAGGCTCGAGCTGCGCCAGGTTCCCCTTCATGGGGAACTCCGTGCGAGGCAGGTTGACGGAGTCCTTGAAGTCCTTCTCCTTCGGGGGTGTGTCGCTCATATTGAGAGCGCCGTAACACGCCCCATCCGAGGCTTCAATCCGCGGTGGGACTCGCGGGCTGCTGGGCGACCGTCCTCCGCACCACCACCACCGACAGCCGGCCTTCCTGCGCGGGAACGAAGGTCAGCTTGATTTCGTCGTTCGGCGAGCGGAACAGCCGGGGCTCTTCTTCACGGAAGCCCGCCTTGCCCAGCTCGTCCCGGTAGAAAGCCTCCACCTCCGGCTGCTTCACGGAGACGGTATAGGTGACGGTGCGCGAGGACTCCGCTTCCGCGTTCAACACGTCGGAGGCGCCCGGGAACACGGGAGCGACGGAGGACTGCGACTGCAACCGCCCCTGCCCCAGGTTCGCCTCACCCATGTACACCGTGGTGGTGCCGTCCGGGTTCGCCTGGAGGATGGCCGTGTAGGAGATGAAGAGCTTGGTGTCGAGCGCGGTGATCATCGTCTCGCGCAGCAGCTGGGGCTGCAGGTCCTGCTTGGGGACGTGCAGCTCCCACGCCTGGAACCGGGCCACCAGGTGCTGCCCGATGACCTCCGGCTTCTCCTTGCTGAGCACGGCGGACATCCGCACGGGGACGCCCTCGGAGATGATGGTGCCCGGGACGTCCACCACCGCCACCACCTTCGGCACATCCCAGGTGAAGGGCAGGCGCTGGGCCTGGGCCTCCAGGCCCACCAGCACCAGCACTCCCACCAGGAGTCCCCGCAGTCCGTGCATCATTCCTGCCCCCGTGAAGCGGCCGCGCGAACCGCGGCCGTCTGGGTTGTTCCTACTCGACCTCGATGACCTTCCCCTCGGCGTCGTCCCCACCTTCCATCGGAATCTCGACGGGCGCCACGGGCTTGGCGCCCTTGGGGCAGCGCTTGGTACACGCCGCGACCTTCTCCTTGAACGACTTGGCACAGCGCGACGCGCAGGTCTGATTCCGGCCCGCGTTCGGGCACTTGCTCATGCAAGCCGACAGCTCCGAGCCGCCCTCCGTGCTGCAGTCCGCGTCGCACTGGGTACGCCCCGCCGCGAGCGCGGCGGGCGTGGAGAGCACCACCGAGACGAGGGCCAGCCGAATCCATCCCTTGAAGCACGTCATGTCAGTTGCAGTCCTTCCCGAGGAAGCAGCCCTCACGAGCCTGGTACGCGAGCCCGTAGGGCAACGTGGTGATTCCGCCCAGGAGCGAGCCGGGAGACGTCCCCCAGATGCCCATGCCAATCGGGTCCCTCAGCGGCGGCAGCTGGGTGAACAAGGAGTCCTCACCCGCGGCGCTGAGCCACATGGTCCGCTCCTTCATCCCCAGGCCCACCATGGCCAGGGCCGTGGGCGGCAGCGGGTTCATGCCCAGCGCCTGCTCGGCGAGCATGCTGGCCGAGCCCGGGATGGCCATCACCGTGGGCGTATACGTCGTGAAGACGGTGGCGTGGAGCGGCACGTTGGTGCACGGAATCAGCTGGTCCTGCATGAGGATGTTGCAGGTCGCGGACTCCACTTCACCGGCCAGCCCCCAGTCGTCGATGAGCATGGAGAAGCTTCCCGCGCACCGGCCCGCCACGGGGCGTCCCACCGCGCACACCTGGAAGTTGGCCAGGGCCCCCTGCATGTGGCGCTCCTTGTAGAGCGCCGACTCGCCCTGGTCGAGGAAGGCGCTGGGGAACCGCCAAGCGCTCAGCGTCGCCTGGGCGCCACACTGCGTGCCGCCGTTGTCGCGGTAGACGACGCGAGTGACGGTGGCGCCACCCCAATCCACGCCGGCGCCCATGCCGCAGCTGACGTTCATCCCGCTGCCCGTGGTGAGCGACTGGGTGATTCCGGCGCCGGTGGTGGCGGACAGGCCGTTGAAGTCCGCGTAGCGCAGCTGCGCGTCACCCGCCGCGTTGCGCATGGAGTTGCCCGCCGGGTCGTAGTTCAGCGGCAGCAGGTGCATCTCGCCGTGGGTGCCATCCCAGAGCGCGGAGATGGCGGCCTCCTGCACCTTCAGCGACAGGAAGCCCACCTCGGCGAAGTGGATGCCGAAGGCGACGATGGTGACGAAGAGCGTGGCGCCAATGGCCGTCTCGACCATCGCCTGTCCACGCGCGGCGCGGGAACGAAGGGTCTTCTTCCTCATTGGATTCCCCTGTAGCCCACGTCGCGGAGGGCGCGCAGCGTCCGGGCGGCGGCGGGCGCGCTGATGCCCAGCGTCGCCTCGGCGTCATCGAGTCCCGTCTCATCCGTGTCCGCGGCCACCAGCGTGGCGCGCCAGTACGGGTTGAGGAGGTTGGGCGGCTCGGCCCAGTGGTTGAAGCCCAGGCTCCGCCCGCGGTGGTAGTAGGCGATGCCCGTGGACATGGCCGTCTGCACGTCGTTGGGCGTGCCGTCCGCCATCTGGAAGCTGCGGTTGTCGTAGACCGAACCGGTGTTGGACTGGCTGAAGCGATACCGGAACGAGTAGTCCCACGGGTCGAGCTGCCGGCTGCGCAGGTTGCGCTGCACGACGGCGAAGTTCTTCGGCTGGCCGAAGTTGTTGTCGCCGCCATCCAGGAGCTGGGCCAGGTTGTAGTCCAGGAAGAGGGGCCAGATGCCCGGGCAGCTCGTCACCGGGTTGAGGCAGGGCGCCAGCATGTGACGCATGTAGGGATTGGGGTCGCTGCCGCCCGTCCACCGGTGCTCCGGCGTGGGCATGAAGCCACCCGACGACACGAGGCTGGCCTCCGTGCTCTCCGTCCCGCCCACCATCGTGGGGCACGGTGAGCCGCCGCCATTCCCGGCGTGGTCATACAGGTAGAGGATGCTGCCCTCGTCCTCGGCGGTGATGGCCGGGGCGTAGGGCGGCAACATGGGCATGTCCTTGCCCGGCTTTCCGAAGTGCGTCGTGCCCGAGGTCGCCACCTCCACCAGCACCATGTCCGGCGCGTCGATGAGCTCCCACAGCTTGATCATGTGGGCCATGTAGTGCAGGTCGAAGCGGCCGGAGACGAACGAGAAGCCCCGGCTCCCCATGGCCGCCTGCACCGCGTGCTGCACCGTGGCCGGGATGTCGCAGACCGCGCCACCGCCCGTGCAGGCCATGCCGCCCGTGAGTTCGTCCCGGTTCACCCCGCCAATGGGCGGCACCTGCCACCCGGAGTCGGAGTCGTTGGCGCCCGGCTGCACGTTGCGGACAATCTGGTTGGCGAAGCGCTGGTTGTCCAACGCGCTGCGCAGGTCCTGGAAGTTCTGCTGCTGCGCGAGGTAGAGCGCGTTCTGCGCGAGCTGATGTCCCCGCATCTGCAGGGCGAACCGGGGCTCATACCGCTGGAAGATCTGGTCGACGCGGCGGTCCTCGCGGCTCAGCTTGTTCTGCAGCTTGCCCAGGTCGCTCAGCCCCTTGTTGCCGCAGCGGCAGCGGCGCGCGCACGACGAGCTCTTCCAGGCGCAGGGGCACCCCGTCCAGACGTTGAGCTCGTACACCCACTCCCAGCTGTTGTAGCCGTCCTTCGCGGCGTTCAGCTGCGCGCGGTAGAGGCTGGCCCAGCTCACGAGGCTGGCGGCGCCGGCCTGGGCCACCGCGTGGGCAATCTGCACGCGGTTGATGACGGCGATGTTGTTGAAGGTGCGGGCGGTGGCCACCGCGTTCGAGAAGGCCGCCGCGTCCGCCACCGTCTGGGCCTCGATGCGCTCGCGAACCTTCATGGAGAAGGACAGCGTCAGCGTCACCATCAGCACCAGGAGCAGCATGCCCAGTGCGAACAGCACCATCGTCTGGCCACGGGGGTTCTTGCGCGTCATCGGGGACAGTCCATGGAAGCGAAGTGGCGCGCCTTGACGGGCGTCAGCATCCGCATGGTGAAGCTGGTTTCAATGGGGAACACGTACTCGCTGCGGCCCACGCGGGTCGCCAGCTCGGTCCGGACATCCGCCGCCAGCTCATAGGGGTTGCTGAACTCACCGGGGCCCCAGTTCGCCTGGCGCTCGGCCTGCATCAGCGGGTTCGCCGCCGTGTATTCCTGGATGCCCATCTGCGCGAGGAACATCCGCGACATCACCCAGTTCGCGAACGGGATGCGCATGGGGTACCAGTAGATGAGCCGCACCTCCAGGCGCCGGAGGTGGCCGGGCTCGTCGAACTCGCGGTCCTGCGGGCTGTCCACGCCGCCGCCCGCCAGGCCGCGGTTGATCCACACGATGCTGCCGGTGTGCACCCCGTCCAGCCCCGGCTGGTAGCGGTTCTCCCGGCGCTGCGCGAAGGCGCGGGCCAGCCGCTCCGGCGCGCCGGCGCCGCCGCCGTGCTCCCCGCCAATCCGGGGCGTGGACACCCCGACGAAGGAGTGGAACGAGGGCAGCAGCGAGAGGATGGCCGCGTGGGTCATCCGCTCGCACTCTCCGTGGGCGACGCTGCCCGCGCGCGTCGCGCGGAAGGCCGCGTACTGCGCCAGCACGCGGGCCTGGAGCATCAGGAAGAGCTGCAGTGTGCCCAGCACCAGGAACACGACGAGTGGAAGCGACAAAGCCGCCTCCACCATCGCCTGGCCGGACTGTCTCCCGCCGCTCGGACGCAGTGTATTCATGGCGGGCGTATGTTCCGGGGATTCAATCCTGATCGGACATACGTCAACTTGACGGGGCGTTCGGCTCATCCGCCACAGGAGAACACGGGTCTGCGACATCCGCGTTTTTCTGGCGTGAAACAACCGAGTTACAACGGCTGACCGCTTGCTGCGGGGTCACCGTGACTTCATCCCCTTTGTATCGAGCTGGTACTTTTTCACCAGCCGTTCAATCGACTTTCGGTGAAGCCCGCTTTCCCGGGCGGCGCGAGACAAGTTTCCTTCGCAGCGCGTCAAAACGCTGGTGACGTATTCACGCTCGAAGTTCTCCAGCAGCTGCTCCTTGGCGTCCTTGAAGGAGAGGTGCTCGTTGAAGGGCAGCGGGCCTTCGCGGACCTGGCCGCGCACGCGGGGCGGCAGGTGCACGGGCTGAATCTCCTCGCCCTCACTGAACGTGAGCACATGGGACAGCACGTTCATCAGCTCGCGCACGTTGCCGGGCCACGAGTACGACATCAGCAGGGCCAGGGACTCCGCGGAGAAGCGCTTCTTGCCGTGCTTGCCGACGACCTCCGGGTCCGCGAGCGCGCGCTTGAGGATGAGCGGGATGTCGTCGCGGCGCTGGCGCAGCGGCGGCAGCTGGATGGTGATGACGGACAGTCGGAAGTAGAGGTCCTCGCGGAAGCCGCCGCCCTGAATCTCCTTCATCAGGTCGCGGTTGGTGGCGGCGATGACGCGGCAGTCCACCTCGATGACGTCGTTGCCGCCCACGCGCCGCACCTCGTGGTTCTCCAGCACGCGCAGCAGCTTGGGCTGCAGGTCGAGCCGCAGCTCGCCCAGTTCGTCCAGGAAGATGGTGCCGCCGTGCGCGCGCTCGAAGGCGCCGGGCCTCCCGCTCACCGCGCCGGTGAAGGCGCCCTTCTCATGACCGAACAGCTCGCTCTCGATGAGGTTGGGCGGGATGGCGCCGCAGTCCAATACCTCCATGGGGCCCTTCGTGCGGCCGGACAGCTCATGGATGGCGCGCGCCACCAGCTCCTTCCCCGTGCCCGTCTCGCCCTGGATGATGACGGACACGTCCATGGGGGCGATCTTCTTGATGAGGCCGAAGATCTGCCGCATCTTCACGCTCTGCCCCACCATCCCGCACAGCTCGCCCTCGCGGTCGGGCTCGATGGTGACCTCCTCGTCGAGCGGCGCGAACGTCAGCACCGACGAGCCCGCGCGAATCTGCGAGCCCGGTGACAGGTAGGCGCGCTCGATGCGGCGGCCATCCAGGAAGGTGCCGTTGGTGGAGCCCAGGTCCACCAGCAGGTAGCCCCGCTCGGTGAACTGGATTTCGAAGTGGTGGCGGCTGGCGGTGCGGTCCTCCACCAGCACCAGGTCATTGCCAGGATGCGCGCCGCAGCGCAGGCGCTCCTTCTCGCTCACGACGGAGCGGCCGGTGTCCGGCCCGGAGGAGACGGACAAGCGGCATTTGTGGAGCTTCACCGTGGTGCGCGAGTCCACCACGAGTGTTTCGCTCAACAATGAAGCGGGGTTCGGGTTCTCTCCGACGTCGCCGGGGCTGGTGTGGATGTCGTCGGGGTGCAGGGGGGTGGCACTCATCTGCGCGCGAGGATAGCAAAGGCCTCCCATGAGGCCCGCCCCCCGCGGGCGTCCGTGATAGGCTCCCGCGCCCCGTCCCATGCCCTCGCGAAAAGTGAAGCCGAAGAAGGCCCCGGTCCTGCCTGGGTCCCAGGCACCCGAGCGGCCCCCACGCCGCGCGCGTGCGAAGCGGACGGTCGTCATCCTGTCCCGCAAGCGCTCCCTCTATTCCACGCGGCGGCTCGTCTCCGCCATTCGTGAACGGGGCCATCGCCCGCTGGTGCTGGACACACTGCGTTGCTGCCTGCTGCTCGCGCAAGGCGCGCCGCGCATGACCTACCGCGGCGTGGAGGTGCGCGGCGTGGACGTGGTGGTGCCGCGCATCGGCGCGTCCATCACCGCCTACGGCCTGGCGGTGGTGAACCACTTCGAGATGATGGGCGTGCCGGTGCTCAACCCGCCCACGTCCATCGCGCGCAGCCGCGACAAGCTCCGCGCGCTGCAGTACCTGTCACGCTCCGGGTTGGACATTCCTCGCACCGTGATGGCGCACGACCGCAGCAACGTGCGCCGGCTGGTGGAGGAGGTCAACGGGCTGCCCGTCATCATCAAGCTCATCAAGGGCACCCAGGGCGTGGGCGTGATGATTGCCCACACGCTGCCGGAGGTGCAGACCATCCTCGACACCTTCTGGGACCTGGGTCAGGAAATCGTGCTCCAGGAGTTCGTCGCGGAGAGCGAGGGACGGGACGTGCGGGCCCTCGTCGTGGGCGACCGCGTGGTGGGCGCGATGCGGCGCAAGGCCAAGACGGGCGAGTTCCGCTCCAACATCCACCGCGGCGGTGAAGGGCAGGCAATCGAGCTCGCGCCGGCGTACGTGGAAGCCGCCGTGCGCGCCGCGCGCATCGTGGGCCTGGAGGTCGCGGGCGTGGACATGCTGGAGGGCCGCGCGGGCCCACGGCTGATGGAGATCAACTCCAGCCCGGGCTTCGAGGGACTGGAGCGCGCGACGCGCGGCGACATCGCGGGCGAAATCATCGACCACGCGCTGGCCTACGCCGCGGCGAAGCGAGCGGGGTGAGCACGACCCCAGCGGTGTGAGGTTGCTCGCCTGCTTTCGAGCGAACACACAGCCGGGGCCAGCCACCTTGCATGCTCCTCAGGAACTCAGGAATGCCTCCGCGGCCCATCGGTCTTGGGGAGTTGGCAGCGACGTGGGTGGCCCTCTAATCTGGCGGCCCTCAAATGAAAACGCTGCACAAGCCGCTGCAGATCACCGTCTACCAGGACGTGCTGTGTTCCTGGTGCTATCTCGCCGACCTGCGCCTGGAGGTACTGCGCCAGGAGCTGGGCGAGGCCATTCGCTGGAGCGTCAGGCCCTATCCCCTGCGCGTCCACGATGTCCTCCCCACCGCGCGAGAACAACGCGCGTTGGTGGAGGAGGTCGAACGCGCGCAGCGCGAACCCGACGCCGCCGCGCGCCTGTTGTCGACGGACCTGTGGCTCGGGGGAGATCCACCGCGCACCAGCGTGCCGGCGCTGGCGGCGCTCGAGGCGGCGCGGCTCCAGGGTCCGCAGGCGCGCGCGTTCCTCGCCCGCGCCATGCAGCGCGCCGCGCTGGAGCAGGGCGTCAACGTGTCCCGCCCGGACGTCGTGTTCGAGCTGGCCTCGCGCGTGGGCCTGGCGATGAACGAGTTCTCCGCCGCCTTCCGTTCCGAGGAGACGCGGCGCCTCATCCTCGACGAGCACCGCGACGCCACGAACCGCGGCGTGCGCGGCGTGCCCACGCTCGTCATCGGCGGACGGTGGATGTTGTGCGGCCTGCGCGAGCTGTCCGAGTACCGCGAGCACATCCTCGCGTGCCTGGGCAAGGTGTCCGTGCCCCGCTCGGGCTCTCCCGAGCGCGTCGTCCACTGAAGCGCCGTGCGTCCCGGGGCCCCGCGCTGCTGGCGCGGGCGCCCCCGCGTGGACCGCGAATCAGCGCTCTTCCGCGCCGTTGCTGAGCGACATGTGGAGCCCGGCCAGCATCAACTGGAACAGGCCCAGGGCGGGAATCGAGGGCAGACAGCAGAGCAGGAAGCCCGCGAGCACGACCAGGCCTCCCAGCAGCAGCGTCCCCACGATGGCCAGCCGCTCCCCCTTCGCGTAGGCGAAGCAGCGGCGCAGCGACTCCACCACGCCGGGGGAGTCCGTCCGGGCCAGCTCGGGCTGGAGCAGGACCAGCGGCGTGAGCAGCCACGCGCCGGGGAAGATGTAGAGCAAGAGCGCCGTGACGCCCATCACCGTGAAGGCCGGCATCATGGCGGCCATGGAGCCACTCAGCTCGGACTCGGACATGTCCAGCAGCGCCGTCAGCTCCGACCAGCTCACCGAGCCCGTCGCCAGGCCCGCGCCCACCGAGACCACCACGATGAGCACCAGCAACGGCGTCATCAGCAGGAACGAGAGCAGCAGCGTGCCCAGGTAGACCGGCACCTTGCCGAACTGGCTGAACATCCGCGCGATGTCCGCGCGCTGCCCGTTGAGCACGTCCATGCTCATCCGGAGGAAGCCCAGCGTCACCGCGCCCTGGATGACGTAGGAGCCGAGCGCCCCAACGCAGAACAGGAGGACGGTGGCCACGATGCTGTCCGCCACGCCGCCGATGAGGGACATGATTTGCGAGAAGACCTGCCCCGCGAAGGAGGCGGCCATGAAGATGAGCATGCCCACGCTGAGCATCACCCACTCGCGCTTGAAGGCCTCCCAGGCGAGCTCCAGCAGCCCGGAGACGCTCCAGTTCTCACGGTTGAGCGGGAAGCTCCGGCCCATGCCTTCTCGTTGGAGGCAGGCCGGGCACCAGGCTTGTGAGCCACCCTGGCTGCACGTGCGGCACATGAAGTTGCCGCAGCGGGTACAGGTGCTCACCGCTTCAAACGCCGGGTGGAGCGGACAGCTCGCGCCCGCTCCGGACTCAGTCTCCGCCATGGTGCATCTCCCCTCGTGCGGCCTCCTGTCAGGCACAGGCGGCACGCACATTTCCCCCTACACCACCCAGGCGGTGTCCACCAGAGGACGAAGGGCGCTATCGTGGCGGAGCGCGTGTCCGGAGTCCGGCTGCATCCGGGTGTGAATTTTTCGCGCGCCCGTCCGTCTCCCTCGCGTGGCTGCAAGGTGGACGTCTCGCCCGTCCACTCCCGCCCAGGAGAACCATCACATGCGCCGCCTGCTCGCCCTCGCCGTTCCAATCGCCCTGATGATGGGCACTGGCTGTGTCGCTCACGTCCACGGACCGGCGCGTCACGGGCCCGTCGAGGTCATCGAGTACAGCTACTCGAGCGACCACCCCATCCCCGATGACTTCGGCGGCGGCTGGTGCCCGTACACGCACCTGCACGTCCACGACTATCAGCCGACCACGACGTATTACGCGTACTCGGACGACGCGTACTACTACAGCGGCCCTTCGGTGGTCTGGTACTGGGATGACCACCCCCACGCGCACGGCGGCCTCTGCCACCTGCGTGGGCGTCACTCCCACGACTACTACCCGACCGTCGGCAACATCTACCGCTACGAGCGCAACCGCGGCTACGTGTGGAGCCGCACGCACAGCGCGTCCGCGGGCTACGGCTACGTCCGCCCGTCGGGGGCGCGCCCCAACCGGCCCGGCGTCGCGCCGGTCCGCCCTGGCAACACCTACACCGGTGGCCGTCCGCCTCCGGGTGGCGCCGGGTGGGGCACGCGTCCTCCGCGTGGCACCAACGCGAGCGGCTACAACGCGCCGAGCCGGCCGAACAACAACGGCAACAGCGGGTGGGGGAGCCGTCCCGCCACCAACAACCGCCCCAGCAACAACGTGGCGCCGAGCCAGCCTCCCAGCGGCTCGTCCTCCAACAACGGCAACTCGGGCAGCGGATGGAACAGCGCGCCCGCCGGACGCTCCGCCAGCAGCCCGCCCGCGGGACGCTCCGCGCCCAGCGCGTCATCCCGGGATGACAACAACGACAGCTCCAGCAGCAACAGCGGCAGCCGTTGGAATGGCTCCAGCAACTCCGGCTCCAGCAGCTCCGGCTCCAGCAGCTCGCCTCCGCGTGGGAGCAGCAGCTCCAGCAGCTCCGGCTCCAGCTCCAGCAGCTCCAGTCGCTCCAGCAGCTCCGGCTCCAGCAGCTCCGGCTCCAGCAGCTCCGGCTCCAGCGGCGGTTGGAACCGTGGCGGTGGCAGCTCCAGCAGCGGAGGGAAGTCGTCCGGCTCCAGCTCGGCTCCGGCCGGACGCTCGGGCTCTTCCAGCAGCGGCAGCAGCAGCGGTGGCGGCAACAGCCGCTGGCGCTGAGCTCGCGACGCGGCTCCACGGCCGCGGGATGGCGGGCGCGGCGATGACCGCGCCCTGAGCCCGAGCGCCACCGTGGAACCACCGCCGCTCCCCGGGACACCGGACGCCGTGGCACCGGGCGAGGGTCGCCACGAACACGCATTCGAGGAGCAACGCCGTTCTCTCCGACGCCGTGGCACCGGGCGAGGGTCGCCACGAACACACCTCCACGGGGCCCACGCCCTGACACCGACGCCGCGTCCCTCCCCGGGGCGCGGCGTTGATGTTTTTCGGACAGCGCATGGCCCTCGGCGCACGGGGGCTACCGCGCCAGGGCGTCGACTTGGGGACGGACGGCACGCGGCGTGGATTGCCGCCCCGCGAGGCCATGACGAGCTTGCCCGCGATGAAGCGTCCTCTCCTGATGCTCTCCTGTGTCCTGCTGGGACTCTCACCGGGCTGTGGTGACAACGCCAACCCGGACCCGGGCCTCCAGACCGATGACGCCGAAACGGTGGACCTGGACAACCTCCGCATCGGCGTCAGCGGCAAGGCCGCGCTGTTGCCCGAAGCCCAGCGGTGGCTCGACGCCCGCGGGCTGGCGGCGCCTTCGCTGGACGCAGCGCCCGTCACCCTCGCGGAGCCCTTGCGGCTGGCGGTGAACGACCCCAACGCCACCTTCGGCACCGCACCGGCCGCCGCGGACGGCTCCTTCACCGTGAGCGACGTGCCCGTGCGCGAGCTGCACCTGAGCCTCGCCGCGGGGCTCGAGGCCGCCGGCCTGGTGCGCGCCCACACCCTCATCTACGACTCCGCCTTCACGGGCGCGCGTCCCCGCACGGACCTGGTCGACGTCCGGGTGTGGGGCGTCCCGGAGGCCTTCCACGACGCGCTCAGCACCGCCGTGGGGGAAGGCGCCATCCGCGGGCACACGGGCAACCTGGCCGCCACGCTGCGCGACGCGGGCTTCGTGTTGGGCCGCGTCGTGGATGCGGCCGGCAACCCGGTGGCGGGCGCGAGGCTGGCCCCCGACCGTGAGGACCTGGCCGGGCGCATCTACTACCCCTCCGCCGACCTCACCGCCGCGAGCCAGGAGGGCACCGGGCCGGAGGGCCTGTTCGTCTACGTCCATTCGGGCATGGACGCGGACACCTTCCTCCTGTCCGTCACGGGCGCGGAGGCCTATGTGCCACGCAACGTCGGCGTGGCGCCTGGGTGGGGGCTGGTGCTCACCGTCCATCCCGGCCTCTACCCGCCTCCCTAGTCCGTCCACGCGGCACCAGCCCGCCCGCTCACGCCACGGCTGCTCGAGAGCGGCTGCCCCGAACAGGGGCCGCCCCCATGTTCCGTGGGAGGGGTGACGCGCCCCAACCGTCCTCCCCCATCGCTGCGCCGCCCTCGCGTCCAATGCCGACAGGCGGGCGCGCGACGCAGGTTGGCAGGGAGCGTCTCGAACGGTGCCTCGAGTGGGTGTGTCGCGGAGGAGCCCTGTGCGTTCCTGGGGGACGCCACGATGAACGAGTGTTGGAGACCGCAGCGCCGCAGCGCCGCCATGGCCCGTGGGATTTCATGGCTCGCCGCGCTGGGGGCGCCCCTCGTGGGCATCCTGTATCTGCTCGGCTGGGCCCTGGACGTGGAGATGCTGAGACCCGGCGTGGCCGGCATCCCCATGACGCCCGTGACGGGCCTGGCGATGGTGTTCGGCGGAGCCGCGCTGGGGCTGGGGCTGGTGTCGCGTCCCTTCCGGCACCGGAAGGCGTTGGCCATCGCCTGCGCGCTCGGCGTCCTCGTCATCGGCGTGCTGAACATCTCCCGGGAGGTGACGGGCTGGGACGCGGGGCTGGAGCGGCTGATGGTTCACCTGCTCGATGAGCACACCTCCTCGCTGCCCAGGCCGTCCCCGCTCACCGCCGCCTGCACGACGCTGCTGGGCCTGGCCTTGCTGCTGCTGGGACAGGCCCGGTACGTCCGCCTCCGGGACACGCTGGTCGTGCTGTCCCTGGTGAGCTCGACGCTGGGCCTCAACGGCTTGCTGATGGGCCCCTTGCTCATCGTGGGAACCCTGCCCTTCCTGGCCGAGCGCAGCATGGGCCTGCCCACCGCGCTGACGATGACGCTCCTGGCGATGGGGACCCTCTGCGCCCAGCCCGAACAGGGACTGGTGAGCCGCATCACCCGGGACTCGCTCGGCGGCTTCGTGGCGCGCCGGCTGGTGCCCATGGCGCTGCTCGGGCCCTCGCTGCTGGGCATGGCGCTGATGGTGCTGAGGGACGTGGGGGCCATCAACACGGAGGCGAAGCTCCCCATCTTCGCCACCCTGGTCAGCGTGGGCGGCGCGGCGCTCGTGCTCCTGTCCGCGCGCGCCCTGGACGCCATCGAGGCCCGGCGGCTGCAGGCGAACCAAGCGCTGGAGGCCTCCGAGGCGCGCTACCGCGGGCTCCTGAACCACACCCCCGTGGGCATCCTCTTCGCAGAGCCCGGCAAGGACACGCTGGTGGCCAACCCCGTGGCGGAGGCGATGTTCGGCAGCCCCCTCCTCGGAACGGAGGAGACGGGATACCACCCGCCCCTGCTCACGGCGGAGGGCAAGCCGGTGCGCACGGAGGACCGCCCCATCGTCCGGGCCATGACCACGGGCCGGCTCGTCGGTCCCGAGGAGTACCTCATCGAGCAGCCCGGCGGGCAGCGGTTGCCCGTGCTGGTGACCGCGGCCCCCGTCCATGGCTTCGGGGGCTCCGTGCGAGGCGTGGTCTGCACGCTCCAGGACGTGACGACGCGCCACGAGCTGGACCAACTGCGCGAGGAGTACGTCAGCCTCATCTCCCATGACTTGCGCAATCCGCTCCACACCATCGGCCTGCGCGTGGGGCTGCTCCGGCGCGCCCTGCACGAACGCCAGTTGGAGCGGGAAGAGGCGATGACGGAGTCCATCCAGCGCAGCGTGAACTGGATGAGCACCATGATTGAAGAGCTGCTGGAGGGCTCACGGCTGGAGTCGCAGCGGGAGACGCTGCGCCGCGAGCCCCGGGACCTGGTGCGCTTCCTCGACGACGTGATGGAGCGCGATGTGCCCCCGGACGCCCGCGAGCGCTTCCACCTGGAGGTCCAGGGCACGCTGCCGCCCGTGTGGGTGGACCCGGCGCGGCTGGAGCGGGTGGTGGCCAACCTCCTGAGCAACGCCGCCAAGTACAGCCCGGGCGGGGAGCCCATCACCGTGCGCGCCCAGCTCCAGCAGGGGCAGGTGGTGGTGTCCATCAAGGACCAGGGCCCCGGCCTGACGGCAGAAGACGCCGCGCATGTCTTCGACAAGTACTACCGCACGCGCAAGGGCGGCGCGGTGGACGTGAAGGGCCTGGGCCTGGGGCTCTACATCTGCCGCCTCATCATCGAGGCCCACGGCGGCCGCATCTGGGTGGAGAGCGCGCCCGGCCAGGGCTCCACGTTCAGCTTCAGCCTGCCGGTGGAGCCCCCGGGAGAGACACCGCCCCCGCCGCGAACCCCGGATGAGGGGGACACGGCGGAGGCAGGAGGCTCCGGCCTCAGCGCGTCGTCGTCCAGCGAGGGAGCCAGTCCGCCCCCTTCGCGCGCGTGAGCCGCGTCTGGCCGGTGCCGTCCGTGCGCATGAGATACACGTCCGTGTTGCCCTCGCGCTCGGACACGAAGGCCAGGTACTTCCCGTCCGGACTCCACGCGGGCATGTCGTCCCGGTGCTTGCCGTCCGTCAGGGCCACCGGCGCGCCGCCCGCCACGGACACGCCCCAGATGCGGCTGAGCCCCTCCGGCGTGCGGGTGACGTAGGCCAGCCGCTGCCCGTCCGGACTCCAGGCCGCTTCGCGCTCCTCGCCCGCGTAGGCCTCACCCGACACGGCGCGCAGATCGGAGCCGTCCGGACGCAGGACGTACAGCCGGTCCTTCCGCTCGCGATTGCTGACGATGACGAGCCACTTGCCGTCCGGGCTCCACCGGGGCGTGCGGTCCTCCAGGTGGAAGAAGGTGAGGCGGCGCTCACCGCTCCCGTCCGCGTTGGCCACATAGACTTCGGGGTCGCCCTCGCGGCTGCACACGAAGGCCACTTCCTTGCCATCGGGAGACACCGCCGGCTCGAAGCAGCCCTGGGGCACCTGGGTGAGGCGCTCCTCCGGGACCCCTTCGCGGGGCACCAGCTTCACCACGTCGCTGAACCCCTCGGCGTCGGACTCCGCCACCAGCCAGGTGCCATCCGGCGCCCAGCTCGCGTTGCGCGCACGCGCCCGCGGCGGGTGCAGCGGCACCGCCGGTCCCTGGCCCGTCAGCGGCATCACGCGCATCTGCTGACGGTGCAGCCCGCCCTCCTCCTTCGCGGAGATGACGACCAGCGAGGTGCCGTCCGGCGACGGGGGACCGGGATACTCGTCCTCCTCACCGTGCGTCAGCTGCGTCTCGACACCGTCCGGCGTCACCTTCCAAACGTCCTTCTGCCCCGCCCGCTCCGACAAGAAGATGACCGCGCCCGGAATGGCGCGAGCCTCCTCCTTCGACAGCGGCCCAACGCCGGACGCCCCGCCACACCGGCCGGAGCACCCGACACCGAGCACGGCGAGCGCGGTCAACCCCCGCGCTCGCCACGGCCAGGAACGCGGCATCCGTTCAAGGCCCCGCATCCTCACCTCACTGAATCCGGATGGCGTCCGCCATGACGACGTAGCCCTCGGTGGCCCAGCGGCTCAGCTGCACGCGGTTCCAACCGGCGTTGAAGTTGTAGGTGCCCAGCGTCACCCACCGGCTGCCGTTGGTCTGCTGGTTCGCCGTCACCGTGGTGTTGCCGCCCGAGTGCGTAATCACGAAGGGCGCCGCGGGGGAGCGGTTGGTGCCCTGCACCCACCAGGCCTGGATGGTCCGGCTGCCCGCCGCGGGCAGGTGGAAGTGGAACACCGCCGGCTCGGAGATGGGCTGCGTGGAGGCGAAGTAGTAGTCGTTGCCGTAGAAGCCCGCGCTGGTGCCACGCTGCCAGGTGGACGGCACCGCGACGTAGCCCTGGGCGGTGTTGTTGTTGGCGTTGTTGCTGTCCACGATGATGGCCGGCGCCGTGCCGCCGCCACCGCACTGGCTGTTGATCTGGTTGAGGTACGACGTCCACGGCCAGTTGCGGCCCGGGTCCGTGCGGTTCTCCGGCTGCAGCCGGGCGTGCGCCACGATGTGGTAGCTGTCACGCGGGATGTTCCGGTCCCGGGTGATGTCGCACGTCAGCTTGGCGGAGGTGGTGATCATCCCCGGGTCGAACGTGGTGGTGCTGGCGTAGCCGCCGTGCTCGATGCCAATGGAGAAGTCGTTCGTCGACCGGCCATTGAGGTTCGACTTGACGCCCCCGTTGAGGCTGCTGCGGTAGGCGGCGCCCACGTGCCAGGCGCGGCTCGTCTCGCGCACGAGCTGGGACACCTCGGTGCCACGCTCGTTGACCACGTAGTGCGCGCTCACGCCCGAGGCGCTGTTGTTCAGCCAGCTCCAGCAGCCGGAGTAACCGCCCTCACAGGTGTGGATGATGACCATCTGCGCGGCGATGCCGGAGGGGCGCGCGTTGTAGTTGGGGGACGGACGCCAGATGGAGGCCGCGTAGTCCGGGCCGGCCGCCAGGGCCTGCATCTTGGGCAGCGCGAACTTCGCCTCCACGTCGCTGGCCTCCAGCGACACCGCCACCTTGCCCGCCGGCGTGAAGGCGCCCGCGCCCTCGCGCAGCACCGCGTACACGTCGTTGTGGACGTAGTGCGCCTGGATGTCCGGGTCCGCGATGTCCGTCAGCCGCACGCTCACGGGGGCCCACGCGCCCAGGTCCTTGCGGTCGATGCCCGCCTCGTCGGCGTACTTCGACAGCAGCGCCGCGGCGGCGCGCACGTTGGCCAGCGGCTCGCCGCGCACGGCGTCCGCGGACACGCCCGCCAGGGCGGCGCCGTCCACGATGTGCTGGCCACGCAGGGCCATCAGACCAAACGCCGCCGGGCGGCCCTCGAACTCCTCCTCGCCCTGGACGTGCTCCCAGCGCGTCTCCACATAGGAGATGGCCTTGAGCAGGCTCACCGGAACATTGAACTCACCGGCGGCCTTGGCGAACAGCGCGTCCAACTCGTTGGGCGTGCGACGGGCCGCGTCGGCCACCGCGCGGACAGCGTCGTCCGCGACGCCCGCGGGAACCTGCGCCTCGGGGGAAGCCTCTTCCGGGGACGCCTCGGGCTGGGGGCCACAGGCGGACAGGGCCATGGCCGCGGCCGTCGCCGCGAACGTCTTGCGCAACACGTGCATGGAAACTCCTTGAAGGGGGGTCAGCAGCTCCACGGTCGCTCCCATCCACGGGAGCGGCGCAGGGAGCGGAGCCTCAGCACCATGCATGCCAGCCACGATTTCGCGGGGAGCACCTCTTTTCCAGAGACCCAAGTGGAGCATCGATGCTCCACCCCGCGGTCAAGAAATCCACCCCTGACTCCACGAAGCCGCCCGCCAACCCACTGGAATCAGGGGGTTCCCACATGTGGGCATCGCCGCGCCGGGCGCCCAACTGGCCACCCCATGTCGCAGTGACGTTAATTGAGACAGCAAAACGTAAATGATGTTTACCATCAATCCAGAGCTGCTTTCTTTTTAGAGGCGCACCGGACAAGCACCTCGTTTCGTCGAACGAAGGTCCGCGAGTCCCAGGGACTCAGGGGCCGACAGGGCGCGGGGCTTCCGCTATGAGGAGGCCCATGCGGCTCTTCGGAATTGGCGACACCCACCTCCCCTCCACCCGGAACAAGGACATGCACCGTTTCGGGTGGAACGAGCACCCGCTGCCGCTGCAGCGCGCCTGGGACGAACGGGTGGCCCCGGAGGACGTGGTCATCGTCGCCGGGGACATCTCCTGGGCCACGCGGCCGCACGAGGTGATGGACGACCTGGCGTGGCTGGACGCGCGTCCGGGCCGCAAGGTGCTGGTGCGCGGCAACCACGACTACTGGTGGGGCGACTCCGCCTCGAAGCTGCGCAAGCTGCTGGAGCCGTTCCGCACGCTGGAGGGCTTCCTCCACAACAACGCCGTCGTCATGGGCCCCTGGGTGATTGCGGGCAGCCGGCTGTGGACGGCGCCCGAAGCGCCGCCCATGCCGGGTGGGGAGATGGGCGACGAGGCGGCGGACACCGGCTACGTGGAGCGCGAGACGCGCCGGCTCACCGCCTCCATGGAGGACGCGAAGAAGAAGGAGGCGGCCAGCGCCACGCCCCTGGTGCGCGTGGTGGCGGTGCACTTCCCGCCGGTGTACGCGAACGAGAAGGCCACCGCCTTCAGCGAGCCCATCGAGGCCTTCCAGCCGAAGGTGTGCGTGTATGGCCACCTGCACGCGGGGGGCATCGCCGCGGGCTTCACGGGCGAGCGCGCCGGCGTACGATATGTCCTGGCCTCGTGTGACGCGGCGGGCTTCGCCCCGATGCTCCTCGACGAGGTGTGAGGAGTCACCCCATGCCGTCCAACAAGACGGAGCTCGCGGCCCGCCTCGACGCCGTGCAACCCGGTGACTCGGTGCGCGGCCTGTTCTTCAAGTCGGTGCTCAGCCTCGTCCAGCAGCACGCGGGGCTCGCGGGGCTGGAGACGGTACGCGCGGGCGCGCTGACGGCGGCGTACTCGGACCTGCTCACCTACCCGGCGCGGGACTTCCTGACGCTGCTCTACCGCGCGGCGGACGTCCTCGAAGCGCAGGTGGGCCCCGAGGACGCCGTCTTCCGCGCCTGCGGCGAGCGGGACGTGGCGCGCTTCTCCACCGGGCCGGGCATGCTCATCTTCGGCATCATCTCCCGCGGGGACCCGCAGAAGCTCTTCGCCGGCGTGCAGATGGGCTACAGCGCGGCCGTCAGCTACGGCAGCCGCGACTACGTCCCCACCGGCCCCACCTCCGGCACCCTGCACATGCGCCGGGACATGCTGCCGCCCGCGTACCACGAGGGCATCCTCACCGGCGCGCTGAAGGTCCTGCACCTGCGCGGCACCGCGCGCGCGGCGTCCCGAGGCATCGACAGCGCGGACTACGCCATCCAGTGGGAGTAGGCCCGCGGCCTCAGTCCACGCGGGTGTAGGTGACGTCGAGCTCGGCGACGACGCGCTCACCCACCGAGGCCTGGCAGGTGAAGGTGTGCGTGGCACCGTCGTGCTCGGTGCGGTGCGCGCCGAAGGTCACCGTCTGGCCGGCGTAGGCCAGGCTGTCCGCGGACAGCCGCACGTTCGAGGCGACGCAGCGGGCCCAGGGCGCGCCCTCCAGGCGGCGCAGCAGCGTGGTCGCCACCCGCGTCATGCCGCTGGCCACCACCGCCACCGGCATCACCGGGTGCAGCGCGAAGTGCCCCTTGCACAGCTCCGCCGTCACCGGCCCCAGCGAGGCCGACAGGCTCTCCCCGTCCGGGCGCCAGTCGCGCAGCGCCAGCGGCTTGCTGTAGGGGTTCTGCCGCAGCCGGGCCCACTCCTCGGGGGTGCGCTGCACGCCGTCGTCCCGGCGCGGCTCACGGCGCATGTCCACCCGCGCCTCGCCGAACAGGCGCGTGAAGGCCGCAGCCGACAGCACGTTGTAGTCCACCTCCAGGCGGAAGAACGGCGTGCCGTCCGGCAGCGACAGCAGCGTGCGCGCGGTGGCCGTGCGGCGGCCGGTGAACTCCGCCTTCGCCAGGCCCCACAGCAGGTCCGTGGCGCGGCCCATGGGCTCCGGGCGCAGCCACTGACCGCGCGCGCCGCACGCCAGGTAGAAGTGCTGCCCGTCCTTGGGCGACATCAGCGCGGACGCGCACGAGCCCAGGATGGCCAGGTGCCGCCCCGCCTCGCTCAAGCCGATGGGGCCCGCCTCCGCGTCCGGATCCTGCTGCACCGGGATGCGCGCCACCACCTCGCCCTCGCCCATCACCGTCACGTCCTTGAGGGCGTAGTACGGATCCCGCACGCAGATGCGCGGGTAGAGGTCCGCGTGCGTCAGCAGCGTGTGCGGCGCCAGGCCCGACAGCGTCTGCAGCGTCTGCTCCGGCGGAGCCCAGGCGGAAGCAGGGGCAACAGCGGAGTTCGCGGACGCGGGCACGATGTCGAGCATGGGACTGACCTGGTTTCGGACGAGGGGTGTCGGGGGACACCGGTTGGCGTGATACCGAGCTTCGTTCCGTCCGGAGGGTTAAATTCCGCCGGACGAAAATGATTCTCGGGACACGGTCCGAAATGTTGCTTCCTGCCGTAATTTTCCGTCCGAAAGGTAAATCTGGACGGAGATGTGGCAGGTAGGCGCAGCCCAGGACACAGCATCGCCATTCGACGCGAAGAGTCAAGGGAGATATGGGGTGAGCCACACCCGCCCTGGGTCAGGCATTCAGTGCGTTACAGCTCCACCTGCGCGCCCAGCTCCACCACCCGGTTGGGGGGAATGCGGAAGTAGGCGGTGGCGCTGCGGGCGTTGCGGCTCATCCAGGCGAACAGCGACTCGCGCCAGACGGCCATGCCCGGGCGCTTGGTGGGAATCAGCGTCTCCCGTCCCAGGAAGAAGCTGGTGCCCATCAGCTGGAACTGGAGCCCCTTCTCGCGGCAGCGCTTGAGCACGTCGGGGATGCCGGGGTTCTCCATGAAGCCGTAGCGCGCCATCACCCGCACGAAGCCCTGCTCCAGCGGCTCCACCTCCACGCGCTCCTCGGGCGGCACGTGGGGCAGCTCCTCGGAGAGGATGGTCAGCAGCACCACCTGCTCGTGGAGCACCTTGTTGTGCTTGAGGTTGTGCAGCAGCGCGGGCGGCGTGCCCTCCGCGTTGCCCGTCATGAAGATGGCCGTGCCGGGCACCCGGATGGGCGGATGGTCCCCGAAGCTGTCGAGCAGCTGCTTCAGGGGGATGCTGGACGCGCGCAGCTTGGCCGCCAGGATGTCCCGCCCCCGCTTCCATGTCGTCATCAGGGTGAAGACGACGCCGCCCATCAACAGCGGGAACCAGCCGCCGTCCGCCACCTTCACCGCGTTGGCGCCGAAGAAGGCCAGCTCCACCATCAGGAACAGGCACACCACCGGAATCGCCAACCGCCGCCGCACCGCCCACAGCTCCCGGGCGACGACGTAGGCCATCAACGTGGTGATGACCATCGCCGTCGACACCGCGATGCCGTACGCCGACGCCAGCGCGCTGGAGGACCCGAAGCCCAGCACCAGCGCCACCACGCCCACCAGCAGGGCCCCGTTCAGGCCCGGCAGGTAGATCTGGCCCATCTCCTCGGCGGAGGTGTGCACCACCTCCATGCGCGGGCTGTAGCCCAGCTGCATCGCCTGGCGCGTCAGCGAGAACACCCCGGAGATGAGCGCCTGCGAGGCGATGACGCCCGCGGCGGCGGCCAGCGCGACCAGCGGGTACAACATCCAGGGAGGCGCCAGCAGGAAGAAGGGGTTGCGCGCGGCGCTCGCGTCGCGCAGCAGCAGCGCCCCCTGCCCCAGGTAGTTGAGCATCAGCGCCGGCAACACCATGGAGAACCACGCGAGCTGGATGGGCTTGCGGCCGAAGTGGCCCATGTCCGCGTAGAGGGCCTCGCAGCCCGTCACCACCAGGAACACGCCCCCCAGCACCAGGAAGCCATGCAGGTGGTTGTGCTGGAACAACCGCACCGCATGCCAGGGCGACAGCGCGCCCAGGACCGCCGGGTTGTGGACCAACTCCTTCACGCCGAGCCCCGCCAGGGTGAGGAACCACACGCACATCAACGGGCCGAAGACGGCGCCGATGCTCGCGGTGCCATGCCGCTGTACCAGGAAGAGCCCCACCAGGATGACCAGGGCAATGGGGATGACGTAGGGGTCGAAGAGCGACGTGGCGACGTGCAGGCCCTCCACCGCGCTGAGCACGGTGATGGCGGGGGTGATGATGCCGTCGCCATAGAGGAGCGCCGCGCCGAAGATGCCCAGCGTAATCAGCACCGGCCGCGTGCGGTGGGGCGGCTGCCCGCGCTGGCGCTGCATCACCAGCGCCATCATCGCCAGGATGCCGCCTTCGCCCCGGTTGTCCGCCTTCATCACCAGCAGCAGGTACTTCACCGACACGATGATGATGAGGGACCAGAAGATGAGTGACAGCACCCCCAACACGTTCGCGGGCGTTGGCGGGATGCCGTGAGGCCCCGTGAAGCACTCGCGCAGCGCGTACAGCGGGCTCGTTCCGATGTCGCCGTAGACGATGCCCAGGGCCCCGAGGGCCAGCAGCGCCGAGCGCTTGAAGGTATCCGGGCCCTTCTTCACGTCTTCGCCGCCCGGCACGCCAGTGGTGGTGGCTTTCACGAACCCGCGCTTTAGCTGAAAGCGGGCCCGGAGCAACTGCCACCGTGTTTCGCGCTGAGTATTCCCCTGTGCGCTTGACGCCCCCAGCCTCGCTGTCACGGGGCCCCAGGGCGGGGCGTGCGTCCGGAACGAACAATCCCGCCCCTCGGATGTTCGCCAGCCGCGCCACCAGCGGCCCCTGCCCGCGAGGACGCTCCTCGGCGCGTTACAGCCATGCTCCCTTGGGTGAATGGGTGGGGGGACACGATGACGATGGCGGCGGCACTCGGTCAGGCAGAGGCTCGGCGGTCCGGAGCACGCGCTCCCACGTTGATGGAAGCCATCCTCCAAGCCTCCCCCGTGGCCATTCACCTGCTGGAGCGGGATGGCACGGTGCGCGTGTGGAACCCCGCCGCGGAACGGCTGTTCGGCTGGGCGCGGGACGAGGTGCTCGGACACCGCGTGCCCTGGGTCGCGGAGTCCCAGTGGGACGCGTTCCGCCGCCACCTGGAGCAGGTGGTCCAGGGCGAGGTGCTCCCAGGCCTGGAGCTGGAGCTCCAGCGCCGTGACGGCACGCCCCTCCATGTGGAGCTGTGGACCTCCTGCGTCGCCGTGCCCACCGGCCCGGCGCAATGCCTGGGGATGCTGGTGGACCTCACCGAGCGGCGGCGGAGCGACGCGTTCCGGCGCCTCCTGTTCGAGGCGGGCGAGGTGCTCCCCGCCAGCCTGGAACCGGACGCGACGCTGGAGCACCTGGCGCGGCTGGCGGTGCCCGCCCATGCGGAGTCCTGCCGCGTCTACCTCGAGGACACGGATGGCCGTGCCCGGTGCGTGGTCTCCTCCGGGCTGGACGCGCGGGCCTCGCGGCTGGACGCGCAGGCCCACGCGCCCTCCGACGCGGTGGTGGCGGACGTCATCACCTCCGGCGAGGCGGTGCTGCATGCGGGTCCGCCCTCGTGGTTGTGCGTGCCCCTGGGCAGGCGTGGCCAGCCGCCCGGCGCGCTCACCTTCACCACGTCCGAGCGCGCGTATGACGCCCGTGACGTGGCGCTGGCGAACGCGCTGGCCCGCCGGGCCGCGCTCGCCCTGGACAACGCCCGCCGCTACCAGGAGGCGCTGCGGACCATCCGCACGCGCGAGGAGCTGCTCGCCATCGCCAGCCATGAGCTGAGGTCTCCCGTCAGCGCGTTGCACCTCCAAGTGCAGAACCTGCGAGCCCTGCTGGACCGCGGCCCGGACGCGCCCCCTCGGGAGCGGCTTCAGCGCGGCCTGGACCTGATGGGGCGGCTGACGAAGCGGCAGGCGCACCTCATCGACGCGCTGCTGGACCTGTCACGCATCCACGCCGGCAGGTTGGAGCTGAACCCCGAGCCCATGGACCTGGGCGCCCTGGTCCGCGAGGTGGCCGAGCGCTTCGAGCCCGAGCTCGCGGGCTCCGGCTCCCTGCTGACCTTGACGTTGCCCTCGGAGACGCCGGGCCGCTGGGACCGGCTGCGCCTGGACCAGGTGCTCACCAACCTGGTGTCCAACGCGCTGAAGTACGGGCGCGGCAACCCCATCCAGGTGGAGCTGAGCGGCACCGACGCGCAGGTCCGCCTGGACGTGCGCGACGGCGGCATCGGCATCGCCCCCGAACACCTGCCCCAGCTCTTCCACCGCTTCGAGCGCGCCGCGCCCGGCCGCGCCTTCGAGGGCGTGGGCCTGGGCCTCTGGATTGTCCGGCAGGTGGTGGAAGCCATGGGCGGCAGCATCTCCGTGCACAGCGAGCCGGGCGTGGGCTCCACCTTCTCCGTGCTGCTGCCACGGCAGCGCGGGTGAGGGCGCGGCCTCGGGGCCCGTCCACCCACCCGCGCCGGGGCGCGGCTCACAACGCGAGGAACAGGAGGGCCACCTTCTCCTCGGGGCTCGCCGACAGGAACTCATCCGGCAGCCACACCTCCGTCCCGGGCGTCATGGCCCGGTCGCAGCTCCGCCGGCCCGCGTAGAACCGGTTCGAGTCCTCCGCCTTCAGCCGGTAGGTGCAGTCGCGCACGTACACGGTCAGCTCGCTGGGGCTCAGCTTCAGGTTCACCGGACGCCCGCCGAAGCCGCCCTTGGCGACGATGGCGTCCCCCTCCTTCGTCACCTTCACGTTCACCGGGGAGCCGCCCAGCGCCCCCTCAATCAGCCCGTCCTTCAGGGTCAGGGTGAAGTCGCCTCGCAGCGCCCGGCCCTTCAGCAACCCCGGCGAGCGCGCGATTTGAAAGTCCGCGCCCGTCACCGCCTCCGGCGTCATCTCCAGGCTGAACGACTGGAACGCGATCTTCAGCTTGATGGCGTCATCCTGGGGCGCGGCGCTGACCGTCCCCGCCCCCAGCAGCATCCCCATTACCAGCACGCTCCGGCGGAGCGGCATCAGCCAACGCTTCATGTGGAGACCTCCTCAGGTTCATCCCCCGCGGGATTAACGCCCGTCTGGACACGGGATATTGGCCCGTCATTCACGCGGCCCTCCCGGCCCGGGCCGCGACACCCCACCGCCTGCCTGCCCGCTCGCGTGAACACCGTCCACGGCCTTGGCGGCGCGCTGTGAACGGCGTTGACACCCCGCCCTCCCCGCGCGTGCAACCGCGCGAAAACAGGCCCGCCCCCGCGTGGCAGGGCCCTTGCGATGGCCGGACTCCGAAAGGGACGGCCCATGGACACAGGCGGTACGCGGTGGGGAGCGGCGAAGTGGGACGGAGGCAAGGTGTGGCGCTGGAGCCTCCTGCACGTGGGGGCCCTGGTGGGGGGCGCCGCGTACTGCTCGTGGAGCGCGGTGCTCGTGTTCGCCGGGCTGACGGCGGTGACGATGTGCCTGGGCGTCTCGGTGGGCCTGCACCGCGGCCTCATCCACCGCGCCTTCCGCGCCCCGCGCGGCGTGGAGCGTACGCTGGCGCTGCTGGGGACGCTGGCGGGGCTGGGAGGGCCCCTCGCCATGCGCCGCATGCATGACCTGCGGGACTTCCATCAGAACCAACCCGAGGCGGACTGCCCCCGCTACTTCGGCTACCGGGACGGCTTCCTCAGCGCCATGGCCTACGCGCTCTTCCACACCTGGCACACGCGCGAGGACGCGCCCTATCCCCCCGCGGCCCCGGACGCGGAGGACGACGCCTTCCACCGGGGCCTGGAGCGCGCGGGCCCGTGGCTGCAACTGCCGCTCGCCGCCGCCTTGTATGCCCTGGGCGGCGCGGCCTGGGTGGCCTGGGGCGTCCTGGTGCGGCTGGCCCTCACCCAGGATGGCTTCTGGTGCGTCCACTACGTGAGCCACGTCGAAGGGGAACAGCCCTACGAATGGACGGGCTGCGCGGAGCAAGGGCGCAACGCCGGCTGGCTCGCGCTCCTCAGCATGGGCGAGGCCTGGCACAACACGCACCACGCCTACCCGGCCTCGGCGCAGATGGGGCGCGGCTGGCGGCAGCCAGACCCCGGCTACTGGGCGATACGGGCCCTGGCGGCGCTGCGGCTGGTGCATGCCGTGAAGACGCTGGCGAACCTGCAGGCGCGCCCGGGGACACGCCTGCGTCCCCCAGCCCACCCACCCGCCGCGCCGCCCCCCCACGCGCCTGCCATGCAGCGGGCCTGAGCGGGCTCACTCCTCGACGTTGCGCAGGAAGTCCGCCACCTGGGCGAAGCGCTGATCGAGGAAACGGCGCAGGCCGCCCGTGATGCCCCGGGCGTCCAGGGCCTTCTGCATGGAGCGCAGCCACGCGTCCCGCATGGCGACGCCGACGGGCAGGTGGCCGTGCCGCATCCGCAGCCGGGGATGCCCGTGGCGCGCCATGTAGTCCTGGGGGCCGCCCAACCAGCCCGCGAGGAACAGGCCAAAGCGCTCTCGCGTCCCGCGGTTCACCCGCCCCTCGGCGTCCAACTCGTGCAGCCGCGCCAGCTCCGGCTCGTGGGCATCCATGGCGTCGTAGAAGGCCTCGGACAGGGCCTTGGCCGCGTCCATTCCCCCCAGCCGGTGGTAGGGCAGGTCTTCCGCGCTGGGAACCCAGTCATCATCGGCGGGCATGTTCAGTGTTTGTACGGACATGAGTCCCTTTCTATCGCTGGACGCGGCCGGGTTCATGCAGACTCGGCGTATGGGCCGGAGCGCCCGTCTGACGCACGGCGAACAAGGGGACAGGCGCAGCGCGTCTCCCCTGCCCTGGAGCATTTGACCAGAGCGAGAGGCGGTTGCTAGAGCCACGGGCACCCGTGCCATCCACCCCCCTCGTCGCGCCGTCGCCCCCCGTGGTCTGGGTGCTCGACGACAGTCCGGTAGAGACCCAGGCCATCTGCCGCGCCCTGGAGCCCGGCTGCCGGGTCACCGGATTCCTGGATGGGCCGGCCCTCTTGGAGGCGCTGACCCAGCGGCCCGCGCCCGAGGTGCTCGTCCTGGACTGGTACCTGCCCGGCATGTCGGGGCTGGACGTCTGCCGCTTCATCCGCGGCACCCCCGCCACCGAGAACCTCCCGGTGCTGCTGATTACCGGCAACACGCGCGCGGAGGACGTCGTCGAGGGGCTCTCCGCCGGGGCCAACGACTACGTCTTCAAGCCGTTCCGCCCGGTGGAGCTCGCCGCGCGCGTCCAGGCCCTGGCGCAGTGGGAGCGCAGCCGGCGCAAGGCCCTGGAGGAGGAGCGCGCGCGGCGGCGGCTGCTGGAAGGCACCCTCACGGAGGTGCAGGCCGCCGAGGAGCGCGCCTGGCGCAGCGAGCTGCGCTTCCGGCTGGCCGCGCGCGCCACCCGTGACGCCGTCTGGGAGTGGGACCCGCGCACGGGCGCCATGGACTGGACCACGGGCCTGCACGAGGTGTTCGGCTACGCCCCCGGCACCATCCAGGATGAGCATGACTGGTGGGAGAGCCGCCTCCACCCCGAGGACCGCGCGCGCGTCGTCTCGAGGTTCCAGGCCACCGTGGAGGGCCCGGAGCACGAGTGGCAGGACACGTACCGCTTCCAGCGCGGTGACGGCACCTGGGCCTACGTATCGGACCGCTGCCACATCATCCGCGACGCGAACGACCGCGCCATCCAGGTGGTAGGCGCGATGCAGGACATCACCAAGCATCAGCAGACCGAAGCCGCGCGGACGCGGCTGCTGGAGCTGGAGCGCCAGGCGCGCGAAGAGTCGGACCGGCAACGAACGCTGCTCGCCACGCTGTTCGAGCAGGTGCCCGCGCTCCTCGGGGTGCTGAGCGCGCCGGACCAGCGCTGCGTGGTGGCCAACGCGCGGCTGCGGCAGCGCTTCGGCGAGCGGCCGCTCGTCGGGCACACGCTGCGCGAGGCGCTGCCCGAGCTGGAGGGACAAGGCGTCCTGGAGCTCCTGGACTCGGTGTTCGCCACCGGCGAGCCCTTCAGCGCCCGGGAGCTGCCGGTGAGCATCGCCCAGCGGCCGGGCGAGTCGCTCGCGGAGGGCTACTTCGACTTCATGTACCAGCCGATGCTGGACGCCAGCGGGCAGGTGACGGCGGTCATCCTGTTCGCGGTGGAGGTCACGGACGCGGTGAACGCGCGGCGCAAGGAGTCGGAGCGGGCGGAGGAGATGCGCGCGCGCGCCGACTTCGAGCGCCAGCTCATCGGCATCGTCAGCCATGATTTGCGCAACCCGCTGGGCGCCATCACCCTGGCGGTGTCGATGCTGCTCCAGCGCGGCCCCCTGGACGAGCGGCAGGAGCGGCAGGCCCAGCGCATCCGCAGCTCGGCGGACCGCGCCACGCGGATGATTCGCGACCTGCTCGACTTCACCCGGGCGCGCCAGGGCACGGGCCTCCCGGTGTACCCCCAGCCCATGGACCTGCACGAGGCGGTGCGCTCCGTGCTGGACGAGGTGCACGCCGGCTGGCCCGAGCGGAAGCTGGAGACGGAGCGCCTCGGCGATGGCCTGGGGACGTGGGACCCGGACCGGCTGGCGCAGCTCATCGGCAACCTGGTGGGCAACGCCTTGCAGTACAGCCCGCCGGAGACCTCCGTGCGCGTGATGTCGCGCGGCGACGCGGACGGCGTGGTGCTGGAGGTCCACAACCAGGGCCCGCCGATTCCGCCCGAGCGCCAGCCGCGCATCTTCGAGCCCCTGGAGCGCGCCACGGTGCGCCTGGAGGACCAGGGCCGCCGGAGCATCGGCCTGGGGCTCTACATCGTGCGCAGCATCGTCCTCGCCCACGGAGGCACGGTGGAGGCGCACTCCAGCGAAGCGGCGGGCACCACCTTCACCGTGCGGCTGCCACGCCACGCGCCCACGGCCCTGCCGCGGGAAGGCGAGGCGACGGGCTAAGCGGCGCGCGGCTCAGGGCGCCCAGCGCTTGGGGCGGCGCTTGAGCGACGTGAGCCCCAGCCGGTCGCAGAAGGCCTCGAACGCGCCGCGCGGCACGCCCTTCCATTCCAGGTCCGCCAGCGACGCCGTGCCCGGCAGCGGCGCGTCCGTCACCAGCGTGGCCAGCTTCCGGTACAGCAGCGCGGCCTCGCGGTGCTCGCGCAGCGTGGCGGCCAGCTTCTCCGCGCCCCGGGGACGCACCTTCCACTCGGACGCCTCGGCGGGGATGTCCTCCAGGTGGCCGTGCGCGCTCAAGAGCGAGGACGCGCCCTTCTCTCCGAAGCCCGGCAGCCCGGGGATGCCGTCCGCCGCGTCCCCCATCAGCGCCAGCAGGTCCGGCACGCTCGCGGGCGGCACGCCCAGCTTCGCGCGCACCGCGTCCTCGTCGAGCACCTTCTCCTGCCGCCGGTCCACCTGCACCACGCGGTTGCCGCGCACGCACTGGCCCAGGTCCTTGTCCGGCGTCAGCAGCCGCACCTGCTCCACGTCGTCCGCCCACCGGGCCGCGGCGGTGGACAGCGCGTCGTCCGCCTCCTGCTCCTTCATGGACCACGCGATGACGCCCAGCGCGCGCACCGCGTCTTCCGCCAGGTCGAACTGCGCATGCAGCTCCGGCGGCACGCCCTCGTCGCTCTTGTACCCGTCGAACAGCGCGTTGCGGAACGAGCGGATGGGGTTGTCGAAGGCCACCGCCACGTGCGTCACGGCTTCGTCCGCATCGTGAAGCAGCGCGAGCAGCGAGGACATCAATCCCACCGTGGCCTTCACGTCCTGGCCCTCCGGCGAGGCGTGTCCCGGCCGGGGCGAGAAGTGGGCGCGATAGAGCTCGTACGTGCCATCGACCAGGTGCAGGCGCATGCCGCCCTCTCTACCTCCGGCGGCGCCCCCCTGCCAGCCTCGCCGTGCCGACCCACGGCACGTCCCCCGCGGGCGCGTGGGAGCGCCGGCGAGGCGGCCCGAGGGAAGCCCCCTCGGCTGGAAGCGGCGCTGCCCACGAGGCTGCCCGGCTGCTCTTCGGGCGGCCCTGCCACGGTTGAATTGCCGGCCTGTCGTCGCGGCCTCACCTCTAGGGCTGGGCGCGGCGGCGTGGCGCGTCTTCATCATCCGCATCTTGGGAGGAGACCATGCGCCCCAAGCTGGTGGCGGTACTGCTGGGCCTGACGGTGGTGGGATGCGCGGGGCGGCAGGTGCTCCCCGCGCCGAACGAACAGCGCGTCCAGGCCGAGGCCTCCCTGCGCGCCGCCGAGGGCGCGGGCGCGGGCCGCGTCCCGGAAGCGGCGCTCCACCTGGAGTTCGCGCGTCAGCAAATCGCGGACGCGGAGCGGCTGTGGGTGGAGGGCGAGCAGGAGGCCGCGGAGCTGCGCTTCCGGCAGGCCACCGCGGACGCGGAGCTGGCGCACGCGCTGGCCCGCGCCGTGCCGCTGGAGCGCGAGTCCCGCCGCACCGCCGCCCAGGCGGAGTCCCTGCGCCGAACCCCGCGGCAGTGAGCCGACAACCTCGAGAGGAGAGCGAGACATGCTGAAGCATGGATGGAAGGCCCTTGTCGGGGCCACGGCGATGGTGGCCGTGGGGTGCGCGCACGCGCCCCCGCCGCAAGAGCTCCTCAACGCACGCGCGGCCTATCAGGACGTCTCCACCAGCCCGCAGGGCCACGCGCGTCCCCGGGACGTGGCGCAGGCCCGCGACGCGCTGCTGGAGGCCGAGCGGGAGTATGACCGCAGCCAGGACTCGCCTCGCACGCGCTCGCTGTCCTACGTGGCGCTGCGCAAGGCGGAGACGGCGGAGGCCCTTGGCACCGCGGACCTGGCCGCGCGCCGGCAGGCCGAGGCCTCGGAGGCGCTCCGTCAGGCCCAGGCGCTCCAGTGGCAGCGCTCACAAGCCGAGGTGGACGCGGCCCGCCAGCAGGTCGCCCAGGCCGAGCACGAGCGCCAGGAGGCCCTCCGACAGCAGTATCAAGCCCGGCAGCTCGCGCAGTCGCAGCAGCAGGAGGCAGAGCGCCTGAGGCTGGACGCGCAGCGCCGGCAGCAGGAGGCGGAGCGGCTGCGAAACCTCGCGCGGCAGCAGGAGGCGGAGACGCAGCGCCTGTCCGAGGAGGCCACGCGGCGCCAGGACGAAGAGCAGCGCCGGCTGCGCGCAGAGGCCGAGACCCAGCGGCTCGCGCAGGAGAACCACGAGCTGCTCCAGCGCACCGCGGAACTGGAAGCCGAGCAGGAAGCGCGCCGGCAAGCGGAGCGGGAGCTGGAGCGCGAGCGGCAAGCCCGGCTCGCCGCGGAGGAGCGCGCCACCGAGGCCCTGACGCGGCTGGAGACGACGACGCGCGACGTGAAGGTGCGCGAGGAGTCGCGCGGGCTGGTGCTGACGCTCTCCGGCCCGGTGCTTTTCGCCCCCGACGCGGTGGACCTGCTTCCGGCGGCGCGGGAGCGGCTGACGAAGGTCGCCGCCGCGCTGAAGGAATCCGACAGCCCCATGCTCATCGAGGGCCACACGGACTCCATGGGCTCGGACGCCATGAACGAGGCGCTGTCGTACCGCCGCGCCGAACGCGTGCGGGAGTTCCTCGTCAGTCAGGGCGTGAGCCGGGACCGCATCGAGGTGCGGGGCCTGGGGGAGTACCGCCCCGTCGCGAGCAACTCCACCCCCGAGGGCCGGGCCAACAACCGGCGCGTGGAAATCATCGTCTCGCGGAGCGACACGGCCGTGGGTGGCAGCGGCGCCGGGGAAGCCCCCGCCGAACCGGCCCCCTCGGACGACGACACGTCACCTCCGCGTTGATATCCAGCGGGCACCGGAGTTGAACACCGGCCGCCATGGTTCAGAACGCCGTCCCCAGCCTGCTCAGCACCGAGCGCCTGCACGTGGTGCAGCTCCCACCGGACGCGGCCTGGCGGGCGCTCGCCTATCACGAGGCGAACCAGGCGCACGTGGCCGCGGTGTCGCCCACGCGGCCCGCCAACTTCTTCTCGGTGACGTACTGGCGCACGCGGCTCGCGCAGGACCGCGAGGACTTCCGGCGCGACCTGTCGCTGCGCGTGTTCCTGTTGCCCCGGGACCAGCCCTTTGGACTGGCGCCCATCATCGGCAACGTGTCCATCACCCACATCCGGCGCGGCCCGCTGCAGTCCGCCGACCTGGGCTACGGCCTGGACCACCGCTACGAGGGCCAGGGCCTGATGACGGAGGCCCTGCGCGCCCTGTGCGGCTACGCCTTCACCGTCATGGGCCTGCACCGGCTCCAGGCCACCCATCTGCCGGAGAACGTGCGCAGCGCCGCCGTGCTGAAGCGCCTGGGCTTCCACGTGGAGGGCGTCGCGCGCGAGCTGCTGCTCATCGACGGCCAATGGCGTGACCACGTCGTCAACGCGCTGCTCGCGCCCCGCGACGGGCCCGGCCCGTCCGCCGGGCCCCCTCACGAGGATTGACGGCACGGGGACGGACTACTCACCCCGCTTCGTCATGTCGAAGAGCGCGCGCGCCTGGGGCCCGAGGAACCCGTCGAAGTCCGGCGTGCGCTGGGCAATCTCGAAGTAGGCGTAGGGCCAGGAGCGGCTGCCTCCGCCTCGGAGCGGAATCGGCAGGGGCGCGGCCGCGGTGGCCGTCTGTCGCAGCGACGTGCCCGGCGCGCCCTCGATGTCCGCCTTCATGGGCACACCGGCCTCGCGCATGCGGCGCTGCCACACCTCCACGTCATCCACCGAGCCCGTGAAGTGATTCACCTTGCGGCCGAAGGCGAGCAGCCAGGCGCCGTATTGAGACTCCTTCTCCAGCGCCAGGAGCGCGGCTTCGTCCGGAGGGGCCTCGGGCGCGGAGAACCACGCGGCGAGCGCGTCCACGTCCTCGGGCGGCGGAGAATCCTCGGGCAGGGCCGCGAGCAGCTCGCGGGCGCGCGGAGACAGCTCCTCTTGCTTCAGCTCGGAGACGAAGACCCGCGGCAGGCCCGCCGGATGTGACAAATAGATGGCGGAGAGGCGCGCGTCGGGAAAGGTATACGCGCCCGCGGGTTTCCAACCGAGCCGGACGAATGGCTGGGAAAAGAGCGCGATGCCGCCACCGGGCCGGGCGAGCGAGCGCAGCGCGACATGGTCATTGCGGAAGCTGCCCCCGGAGAGCTGCACGAAGGTGCGCGCATAGGGCACCTCCGCGGCGTAGCGCTCCCAGAGCAGGTCGAGGAGACGGTGGGCGGAGTCGGTCGTCATGGCGCGCGAATCTAGCGCCCCGTGCCAGCGAAGGCCGCCGTGACAGTCCCGACACAGTCCGGAGGAAAAAAGAGCGGCGGCGCGCGACCCTGGGTCCTTGGAGGGGACTTCAGCCAGAGACACGCGCCGCCGAGCAGCGAAGCTGCTTGAGACTCGCCTTGGAGTTTCGAGTCTCCACACCGATGGTATGCATTGACATCTTCCCCGCCACCGCCCCCGCCGACCGGAAGTGAGCGCCGAAATAGGGTGTGCCGACGGAAAACACCAGGACGACGCAAACCGCATCACCAACGCGGCATTGCGCTACCTTGAAGTCTTGCTAATCCGCGCTTTGTCACCGCAACATTCCGCCAACAATGCGCGGCCCACGCCTCACATCATTTGATTGAGAGAAATTGAGAAGCTGAGAGTCAGTGGAGGTGCTCGGGCAGCATGGGCAAGCCGTGGAAGAAGCGGCGCCCGCTCTCGAAGCGGCGGTGGAAGGTGAAGCGGTCCTCCAGGTAGAGCCGGGCCATCTCCTCTTCGCCGTAGGCGCTGAAGAAGGTGGCGCGGGCCTCGTCACAGGCGGCTTCATACGCCGCGTGGAGCGCCTCCCAGTCCTCGGGGGGCGTCTCCTCGCCGCTGAGCCAGGCCCCCTGCTCCACGCCGTATTCGCGCTCCATCAACTCCAACTCCAGCGCCAGCCGGCACACGCTGGGCGCCTCGCCAATCGCCTCGTCCGCCATGGAGGTGAGGATGTGCGCCACCAGGAAGAAGCCCGCGTCCGGAGGCACCACGCCCTCTTCGCGGGCGGAGCGGAACGCCACCAACAACTGTGCGTCCATCGCGTCCTCGCCCAGCTCCACCAGGCGGGCAGCCAGGCCGCGCCACCGCGCCTCGGTCTCACCGACCTCCTGGAGCTGGGGCGTTTCATCTCGCGTCTTCTTCATGGCGTGGCTCCTTCGGGAACAGCTCGAAAATCTCATGGGGGTCTGACGTCTGACCACGAAGGCCAGGACGTCTGGATTTGCTGTTGCTTGCATCCGCCGTTGGGCGGATGACGGCGCGGCGCCCTGGCGTCCGCTGGTGGACGCGTCCTCGCCCGGCGAGCCATGCTCCCAGGCACTGTGTCCATCGACCTGCGCGCCGCGACGGCCTCTGACGAGCCCTTCCTCTTCGCGCTGTACGTCAGCACCCGCGAGCACGAGCTGGCCGGATGGGGCTGGGCGCCAGCGCAGCGCGACGCCTTCCTCCGCATGCAGTGGCTGGCGCAGTCCCACGACTGGGCGGCCCGCTACCCTGGCGCCGACCACCAGGTGGTGTGCCTCCACGGCCAACCCGCGGGGCGCCTCCTCGTCGCGAGAGCCCCCTCGGAGTGGCGGGTGGTGGACATCGCCCTGATGCCCCAGCACCACGGTGGCGGCGTGGGGACCCGGCTGCTGACCCACGTGCGCGACGCGGCCGAGGAGGCCGGCGTTCCCCTCCGGCTGCGAGTGCTTCGAAACAACCCCGCGCGCAGGCTGTACGAGCGCCTGGGCTTCGAGGCGGACGCCGCATCCCAGGATGCGGCAGACCCCTACGTGTCCTTGTCGTGGCGGCCCGCGCCACGCCCCTGAAACACGAACGGCCCGCGAGCCGATTGCTCGCGAGCCGTCGCATCCCCCCAAACCGCCGTTGCGTTACAGGAACACGTTCTCCGGCGTGGGCGTCACCGTCCGCAGGTCGTAACCCGCGCTGCCGGCTTCGGACGGCTGTGGAGCCGCCAGCGTTCCGCCACCACCCGAGCCGCCATTGCCGCCGCTCGCGCCACCACCACCGCCCGCGGTGATGGCCTGGCTGGCCCCCGTGGGGTTCGCGGTGGCACCCGCGGCGCCGGCGCCCACCTGGATGGCGCCCGTCACGTTGGGCGTGTTGGAGGACAGCAGGTGGACGATGCCACCGCCGCCGCCGCCGCCGCCGCCCTTGCCCGCGCCACCCGCGTTGTTGCCCGCGCCGCCGGCGCCCCCCAGCGCACGGACGTTGCCGCCCACGGTGATGGCGTTCTTGCCCACCAGCACCACGACGCCACCGCCACCGCCGCCGGAGCCCGGCAGGTTGCCGGCGCTGCCGCCCGCGACGCCGTTCGCGTTGATGGCGCCTCCCACGGGGATGGAGACGGACCCCTGCGCGAGGATGACCAGCGAGCCACCGCCTTCGCCGCCCGTCACGCCCGCCTGCTTGGCGCCCGCGCCACCTCCTTGATTGCCCGGGCGCAGGAGCTGGGCGGCCTGGAGCGGAAACTGGCCACGGCCACCCTGCGGCTCACCCGCTGCGGCGCGCGCCACACCGGCCTCCGCGGGCCCCGTGCCGTTGTCCTCGGCGCTGGCGACCACCGTGATGGTCCCGGAGATGGTGACGTCCCCGGTGGCCCGGATGACCGTGCCGCTCGGAACGATGAGGGTGCCCGCGATGGTGACGTTCGTGAACTGGAGGTGCTGGCGACCCGCCAGCGCGGAGTAGCCCGACATGGTCGTCAGGTCCAGGGTGTTGCCGAAGGGCACGTTGTAGGCTCCACCCGAACCATCACCATAGGCGCCGAGCGACCCCGTGGGCCCCTGCGGCCCGGAGGCGCCCGTCGGCCCCACGGGCCCGGCAGGCCCCTGCGGCCCGGTCGCTCCCGCGGGCCCCACCGCCCCCACCGGCCCCTGCGGCCCGGCCGCGCCCGTCGGTCCCGCGGGCCCCGTCTCACCGGCGGGTCCGGTCGCGCCAACAGGGCCCTGAGGCCCGGCAGCGCCCGTCGGCCCCGCGGGCCCCGTCTCACCGGCGGGTCCCGTCGCACCAGCGGGTCCCACGGGCCCCTGGAGCCCCGTGGGGCCTTGAGGCCCCTCCGCCCCGGCGGGCCCCGTCGCACCCGCGGGCCCCACCGGACCGACTTCGCCTTGAATGCCCTGGTCACCCTGCGGACCCGCGGGCCCCTGAAGGCCCTGCTCGCCGCGCAGACCCTGCGGGCCCACGGGACCTTGCGGCCCCACGGCGCCCACCGGCCCCAGCTCGCCGTTGCACACGTAGCGGGTCAGGGCGGCATTGACCTCCCCCTCCTCGAGCTCACCGTTGCGGTTGACGTCGATGCCCGTGCGCACGACCACGCCGCCCTGGTCGCAGTTCTCGCCCGCGGCCTCGGTCTCGGTGCGAACCAGCGCGCTCAGACCTATCGGTCCCTCGGGACCACCGGCGGGACCTTCAGGGCCGCGCTCGCCTTGAGGCCCCGTGGCGCCGGGCTCCCCCTGAGGTCCAGCAGGTCCAGCGGGCCCCTGCGGACCCTCAGCCCCATCCGCACCAGGCGCCCCCGGAGCGCCCGGAGGGCCGGCGGGCCCTTGTGGCCCCTGAGGTCCTTGCGAGCCTCCGTCACACGCCGAGAGCACGAGCAGTGCCGTCAGCGGCATCGCCTGAAACCACTTGGGGTACATCGGGCGTCGCCAGTTCATACGCGTCATCTGCCGGTCTCCTCGTCGTGGAACGTCGTCCCGCGGAGCCCTGAGCAAGCCTCACGCCACACCGCCAGCCCAAGACCAACCCATCAGGTTCCGAGGGGACAAAACGCATTCTCTCCGGGAGAGGCATCCGCGAAACAGTGCCCTGGCGTCCGAGAGGGACGCGTCGGCGTCGTGGCGGCACGCGGGCATGCAGCGTTTCAGCGGAACGCATCCGCGTGTCGCATGAACGCAGCTCCGCTCATGACACACCAGGACAAGGGGCTGCCATTCCGCACGTTTCACTGCATCCCGCTGTCACACCGACATGAAACAATGAGTCCCCGAGGCGCTGGCCGGACCTTTGCTCAGGAAATGGCCGCGGTCAGGCAGCACTCTTTCTGAAAGGTAGATGCACGTGTCAGAGCCCTTCATCGGTCAGGTCATGATGTTCGCAGGCAACTTCGCTCCGCGGGGCTGGGCCTTCTGCCAGGGACAGATTCTCTCCATCGCCCAGAACACGGCGCTCTTCTCCATCCTCGGCACCACCTATGGAGGCAACGGGCAGACGACCTTCGCATTGCCGGACCTGCGAGGCCGTTATCCCATGCAGCCGGGGCAGGGCCCGGGCCTCTCCCCGCGCACACTGGGAGAGCAGGGCGGAACGGAGACGGTGACGCTGATTGCCAACCAGATGCCCGCGCACACCCATTCGCTGAACGTCAGCAGTCAGCAGGGTGATACGGAAACGCCCGTGGGCACCGTGCTCGCCGCGGATTCCACCGCGACGGTGCTGAACTACCGGGCCGCCCCCATCGACGGGACGATGAACCCCGCGGCCATCGGCATCGCGGGGGGCAGCCAGCCGCACAACAACATGTCGCCCTTCCTCTGCATCAACTTCATCATCGCCCTGGAAGGCATCTACCCGTCGCGGAACTGAACCACCCTGCGTCGCTGAAGGCCCAGCGCCTCGCCTCCCTCGTGAGTGCGAGGCGCATGGAACCGCCCCCTCGCGGCCCGCGGCAGAGGCCCCAGTGCTCCACGTCGGACACACCCCTGGACTCCAGGGTGGGTGGCCCGCCTGCGCAGGTGTGGGCACGTCCCTGGATGACGCGGGACGCGAGCGGGAGCGGTGGTGTCGGAGCGAGACGGCAGGGGGCAACGCTCCCAGGTCACACCCACGACGGTGTTCACCGTCTGCGCCTCCGTGCTCGCGGTGGTGGCGCTCGTCACCTTCGTGGTGAAGACGCGCGTGGCCCTCACCCTGACGGGGGTCGCCATCATCCTGGCCCTCGCGCTGGAACACGGCGTCTCCAGGCTGGAGCAGAGGAAGCTCCCCCGGCTGGCATCCATCGCCTTGGTGATGGCCGCGCTCCTGCTGGTAGTCGCCACGCTCGCCCTGCTGGTGATTCCGGCGGCCGCGGACCAACTGGACGCCCTGGTCCGTCAGTGGCCCCAGCTCGCGGAGGAGCTGAGGAACTCGCGGCCCTTCCGGGTGGCGAGTGAGCGGCTCCAAGCGCTGGGTTGGGCGCGGAAAATCGAAGAGGCGACGCCCACGCTTGCCACCGGCGCGCTCCCCGCACTGGTGCTGCGCGCCATCGGCGGCGTGCTGGGCGTGGTGGTCTCCGCGTTGACCGTCTTCTTCCTCGTCGTCTTCATGCTGACTTTTGGAGGGGACCTGATTCGCAAGAGCCTGGCCCTCATCGGGCCTGAACATCGGATGCGGTACGTCCGCGTCCTCCGCAACATCTACAGCGCCACCGGTGGATACCTCTCCGGACTCGCGCTCATCTGCACCGTCAACGCGACGTTGACCACGACGATGCTGGCCGTTCTGGGCGTGCCCTATTTCCTCCCACTGGGCATCGCGAGCGGGCTCTCCAGCCTGGTCCCCTACGCGGGGCCGCTCGTCACGGGCGGGCTCATCACCCTGCTGACCTGGGCCACCCAGGGGACGTGGGTGGCGCTCGCCGCGCTCATCTACTTCCTCTTGTACGGGCAGCTCGAGGGCAACGTGCTGGCGCCGCTCATCTTCCGGCGCACGGTGCACGTCAATCCGCTCCTCATCCTCCTCTCCATCCTGTTCTGCGCCGAGCTGGCGGGCATCGTTGGCGCGGTGGTGGCGGTCCCCGTCGCGGCCACCGTCCAGATCATCACCCGGGAGCTGCTGCTGTTCCGACGGGAGCGCGGCGCATCCCTCGCGCCAGGCCCCAGTGGCCCGGCCTGAGGAGGAAGGACGCCATGGCCGCAGGTCCACTTCCGTGGCTGGTCGCACATGGCTCGGCGGCCGTGCTCTTCGCCGCGCTGGTGGCGGGGGGCCTGGGAGTGCCCATCCCCGAGGACCTGGTGCTGCTCTCCCTGGGCATTCTCGCGCACCGGGAGGTGCTGCCCTTCCTGTTGGCGCTGGCCGTGGGCCTGCTCGGCGTCCTCTGCGGAGACACGGCCCTCTTCATCACCGCGAAGCGGCTGGGGCCGCGCCTCTATGCCCATCCCCGGCTGGCGAAGGTGCTGACGCCGGAGCGCCGGGAGAAGCTGGCCGGCCTCTACGCGCGCCATGGAGCTCGCTGCGTCTTCTTCGGACGGTTCCTCTCGGTCCTCCGCGGAGCCGTCTTCATCATGGCGGCGATCCAGGGCATGCGCCTGCGCCACTTCCTGCTGTGGGACGGGCTGGCGTTGTGCCTGAGCGTGCCGCTGGTGGTGGGGCTGGGCTACGCCTTCTCGCACAGCGTGGACGCGGTGGCGAAGGGGGCGGCGCACGCCGAGCACTGGCTGGCGGTGGCGGGGGTGCTGGCCCTGGCGGCCTGGGGCGGGGTGCGCCGGCTGCGGCGCGTGCGCTCGCGGAAGGGCGCCGACTGAAGGCCCGCGGCCCCCTGGGCGCGAAAACCCCAAGGCCCGAAAAAGGAAAACCCCCGGTGTCCACGAGGGACACCAGGGGTTTCTCAAAAAGAATCCGGCAGCGACCTACTCTCCCGCGCGGTTTCCCGCGAAGTACCATCGGCTCTGGAGGGCTTAACTTCCGTGTTCGGGATGGGAACGGGTGGAACCCCTCCGACATAGCCACCGGAAAACTAGCGACAGTGCATACAAAGGGTAAGTTTCGAATTTCTGCCAAGCGAAGTCTCGCTGTGCGCTAAGTGAGTCTTCCAGGCGAGTGCGTGAAGCACTCGAGCCTCGGCCTTGGCCCCGAGTCCCTTACTCCCCTTGAGGGGGCATG
>BNCN01000007.1:314036-519574 GCA_014656495.1 Comamonas sp. KCTC 72670 | reverse complement strand
GCTAACCGGTACTAATTGGTCGTGAGGCTTACTTTCCCCATTCTCTTGCATGCCCCCTCAAGGGGAGTAAGGGACTCGGGGCCAAGGCCGAGGCTCGAGTGCTTAACGCACTCGCCTGGAAGACTCACTTAGCGCACAGCGAGACTTCGCTTAGTAGAAATTCGAAACTTACCCTTTGTATGCACTGTCGCTTGTTTTCCGGTGGCTATGTCGGAGGGGTTCCACCCGTTCCCATCCCGAACACGGAAGTTAAGCCCTCCAGAGCCGATGGTACTTCGCGGGAAACCGCGCGGGAGAGTAGGTCGCTGCCGGATTCTTTTTGAGAAACCCCTGGTGTCCCTCGTGGACACCGGGGGTTTTCCTTTTTGGGGGCCTTGGGTTTCGCGCCCGGGGCCCGCGGGCCTTCAGCCGGCGCCCTTCCGCGAGCGTCCGCGCCGCAGCCGGCGCACCCCGCCCCAGGCCGCCAGGGCCAGCACCCCCGCCACTGCCAGCCAGTGCTCGGCGTGCGCCGCCCCCTTCGCCACCGCGTCCACGCTGTGCGAGAAGGCGTAGCCCAGCCCCACCACCAGCGGTGCGCTCAGGCACAACGCCAGCCCATCGCACTTCAGTGGCTCGGGCACTACGCCAGGCCGTCACTCCTATTGGCTCAGGCACAACGTCACGTGAGCTCGTGCCTGGGCGTAACTCGGGGCTCACCGGTCGGAACGGCGGTGACCTGCCCGGCTGATTGCGCCAGGTGATGGCGACGTCGTCCGTTGAGATTCGCTGCCTCCGCGCTGGGCGTTGCTGCTTTTCGTTCCTCGGGAAGGGCTGACCGTTGAAGTGGCCCCGCTCAGTTGGGGTTCCGTCTCGGCGAGCGAACTGGTCGCGGCGCTTGGAGGCGCCAGTTCCAGAGTCGCGGATGCTCGTGGAGTGGTGCCTCACGCTGTGTCGGGATTGAGAGAAGGGCGTGGCCGCCTCCGCCAAGCCCACCGCTTGCGCCAGCATCCGACTCGGCGCTCTCGTCCATCGAGTCGTCCCCACGCGGACCCGGTTCGCACGGATCAGGGGCCTCGGTTGATGCCTCGCGTCCGCCCGTGGTCGCCTTCTCGCTGCCAACGCCCGGGGTGGGGAAGGGCGCTCATGGGGCGCGGAGGAGCACGGCGTGAGCGCTCAAGGCGCCTAAAATGGCGTGCGCCTTCCAGCACCTACGGCGACATCAACCTACTTCCGCGCTTGCATGCTGCACGGCGATGTGCCGCCCCCTGGAGCCTGCCGCCACGCGTCGTGGATTTTGACCCTTCGGTGGGGAACTCCGGTGGGGCCTTGGAGGGTTCAAGCTCCTGGATTCGTTGGGCTTTCAGGCCGCTGTGCGTGTTTGACTCGCCGTTGTCGCTGCGAATAGAGTCCGGGTTTCCGCCCGGTCTGCGCACCGCCTGTCGCGGTGCGCGCCTCCCGGTGCCGGGCCGCTCCACGAGATGAAGAAGCCGACCCTCTTTGGGAAGTACCTGCTCCTCGAGCGCATCAACGTCGGCGGCATGGCGGAGGTGTTCATCGCGAAGGCCTTCGGCGTCGAGGGCTTCGAGCGAATCCTGGCCATCAAGAAGATCCTCCCCACGATGGCGGAGGACGAAGAGTTCATCACGATGTTCATCGACGAGGCGCGGATCAGCGTTCAGCTGAACCACGCCAACGTCGTGCACATCAACGAACTCGGGAAGCACGACGACACCTACTTCATCGCCATGGAGTACGTGGCCGGCCGCGACGTGCGGACCATGTTGGAGCGCTACCGGCGGCGCAAGGAGATCATGCCCACCGCGCAGGCGGTGTTCATCGCCTCCAAGATCTGCGACGGCCTGGACTACGCGCACCGCAAGAAGGACGCCCGCGGCCAGGACCTGCACATCATCCACCGCGACGTGTCGCCTCAGAACATCCTCATTTCCTATGAGGGCGAGGTCAAAGTCATCGACTTCGGTATCGCCAAGGCCGCGAACCGCTCGCAGAAGACCCAGGCCGGCATCCTCAAGGGGAAGTTCGGCTACATGAGCCCGGAGCAGGTCCGGGGCATGCCCATTGACCGGCGCAGTGACATCTTCGCCGTGGGCGTGCTGCTGTACGAAATGCTCACCGGCGAGAAGCTCTTCGTCGGCGAGTCCGACTTCTCCACGCTGGAGAAGGTCCGCAACGCCGAGGTTCCGCTCCCCAGCGAGTTCAACCCGAGCATCCCGCAGGGCCTGGAGAAGGTGGTCCTCAAGGCGCTCACCCGTGAGCCCGAGGACCGCTACCAGTGGGCCTCCGACATGGCCGAGGACCTGATGCGGTTCCTCCTGGCCGGGGACGCCATCTACTCGTCCAAGCACCTCTCTTCGTACATGAAGGAGGCCTTCGCCGAGGACATGCTCCGCGAGGCGGAGAAGATGGAGCGCTACGCGGGAATCGAGCGCCCCGATCAGATGGAGACCTCGAACGTCACCGTGGCGCCGGGGCTCAACCGGCAGGCGTCGCGGCGTGCTCCGCCTCCCGCCGTGGTCGTGACGGGAACCCCCGCGGGCCGGGCCTCGACCTCCCCCGCGCAGCCCGCCCAGGACTACATCCCGCCGCCCACCGCCGAGGAACTCGAGGAGATGGGCGTCGGCGCGGGCGACAAGACCCAGATTGTCGACTCGACGCAGACGTTCATGTCCCCCGAGACCCGGGTGGCCGACAGCAGCGTCGTGGTGGACGACAGCATCACCGGGCGCACGGAGAACCCCATGCACGAGGGCGGTCCGTCCGCCCCCGTGAAGCATGCTCGCGCGCCCGCCCCGGATACGTCCGCTCGCGGCAAGGGGAAGAGTGGGCCGAAGGCTCAGGTCGTCATCGGGAATGACGACGGTGAGGCCTACGCCGGCGCCACCATGATTGGCCCCGCGCCCTCGGCGCCTCCGTCGCGCTCGCGCGGCTCGTCGCCTTCGCTGGACGAGGAGACGGGCAGCAGGCCCGTGCCGAGCCGTGGCAGCGGCTCGCGGCGTGAGCTCGAGGCCGAGGACCCCTCCGATTACGAGGAGCCGCCCGAGGAGGACAGCGGCGCCGCGTACGACGAGCACGACGACTACGGTGAAGACGCGCCTCACCCCGACGACCTGAACGAGCCGGAGGAGGAAGTCACCGGCTCGGTCCCGCTCCCGGCCGAGGACGCGAGGCCGCCCGCGAAGGCCGCCGTGCCCGCGAAGGCGAAGACGAAGGTCCCCTCCAAGGGGGCCAAGCCCGCGCTCAACCTCAAGACCCTGCCCAAGCCGGTGCTGTTCGCCGCCGCGGTGGCCATCGTGCTGCTGCTCGTCGTGGGCGTGGTGATGTTCAACAAGCCGTCGGTGGGCGAGGTCACCTTCATGGTGTCTCCGTCCAATCCGGAGGCGCGCATCCAGGTGAACGGGCAGGACGTCCAGGTCAACACGCTGCTCTCGCTCCCCGCGGGCCAGTACCGGGTCACCGCGAGCGCGCCGGGGACGCAGAACGCGGCCAAGACGGTGGACGTCGTCGCGGGCAGCCGGATTGTCGTTTCGTTGCCGCTCGCGGCCGATCCGCAGGCCGCGCCGCCTCCGGTTCAGCCGCCCCCGACGCCGCCTCAGAACACCGGTATCGTCATTGCCGCTGGGACGACGGAGACGCCTCCGGATGCGCCCGCGAACACGGATCCGCAGACGCCGGATGCGCCCACGGGGGCCACGGGGGAGGACCCTCCGCCCGCCGGGGATCCGGAACCCGCGCCCGTTCAGGTCGCCGCTGTTTTCGAAGGGGAGAAGGGCGCCGAGATCGCCGTGAATGGCGAGCGCCTGGGCCGCATCCCCGATGCGAGGATGGCGAACCTCGAGGTGGGCAAGACGTACAAGTTCACCGCGAAGCTCGCCGGCTACAAGACCTACTCCGGCGAGTTCAAGGCCGATGGCAGCAGCGAGCAACTCAAGGTCGAGTTCGCCATGGTCAAGGAGCCGGAGGCCGTGGTGGCTGATGCACCGCAGCAACCCAAGGCCCCCGCGACGCCCAAGCCGCCACCCGCGCCCAAGCCGCCGAAGGCCCCCAAGGTCATGGGCAAGTTCGCCTGCAGCACAAAGCCGGCGGGCGCGGATATCTACGTCGACGGGAAGAAGACGAACCGTCAGACGCCCGTCACGCTCGGCAGCCCGTTGATGCTACCGGTGGGCAAGCGGAAGATTTCCTTCAAGCTCAACGGCAAGTCGACCAAGCCCGAGGTGGTCGAGATCACGGAGACGGGTGTCGCGAAGCTGGTGAACGTTCCCATCGAGTGAGAAAGCGGGCATCCGATGCCCTCTTCGAATGTTGACCGAAGTGGGGCATTGGCGCGCTATGACGCCTCGCCCGCGCGCAGTAACAAAGAGGTGAAGCGTCATGCAATCCACGCCCATCCGGGCCAAGCCTGAGGCTGGCCCCGCAGAACAGCCTTTTTCGTATCCCCTCCGTCGGGAGTTCATCGAGCCCGATTGGAGACGGATTCCTGGCTACAAGGACGTGTCCGCCGCCGACTGGGAGAACTCCGTCTGGCAGCGGAAGCACACCGTCAAGAACCTCAAGGAGCTCAAGGCCACGTTGGGAGCGCTGCTCCCCGACGACCTGGCGGAGAGCATCGAGCGTGACCAGCGCGAGCGGGCGACCATGTCCGTGCTCGTGCCGCCGCAGATGCTCAACACGATGAACTTCGAGGACCTGTGGCGCGACCCGGTGCGTCGCTACATGCTCCCGGCGTTCGCCGACCGCCTCTCGGAGTGGACCAACCACCCGAAGGCCAGCCGCGACAGTCTTCACGAGCAGGACATGTGGGTGGTGGAGGGCCTCACGCACCGCTATCCCACCAAGGTCCTGGCGGAGATGCTGCCGACCTGTCCGCAGTACTGCGGGCACTGTACGCGCATGGACCTGGTGGGCAATGACGTGCCCCAGGTCAGCAAGCACAAGTTCGGCATCGGTCCGAAGGACCGCTACGCGCAGATGCTCGAGTACCTGCGCAAGACGCCGACGGTGCGCGACGTGGTGGTGTCGGGCGGCGACATCGCCAACCTGCCCATCCAGCAGTTGGAGCCCTTCGTCAGCGCGCTGATGGACATCCCCAACATCCGGGACATCCGTCTGGCCAGCAAGGGCCTGATGGCCATTCCGCAGCACTTCCTCCAGGACTCGGTGCTCCAGGGCCTGGACCGGCTGGCGAAGAAGGCCATCGAGCGTGGCGTGGACCTGGCGATGCACACGCACGTCAACCACGCGCAGCAGCTCACGCCGCTGGTGGGCAAGGCGGTTCGCAAGCTGCTCGACATGGGCTTCCGCGATGTGCGCAACCAGGGTGTGCTGCTGCGCGGGGTGAACGACAGCCCGCAGGCCCTGCTGGACCTGTGCTTCACGCTGCTCGACCACGCGAAGATCCTGCCGTACTACTTCTACATGTGCGACATGATCCCCAACAGCGAGCACTGGCGGCTGTCGGTCGCGCAAGCGCAGAAGCTGCAGCACGACATCATGGGCTACATGCCGGGCTTCGCCACGCCGCGCATCGTCTGTGACGTGCCCTTCGTCGGGAAGCGCTGGGTGCACCAGGTGGCGGAGTACGACCGCGAGCGCGGCATCTCGTACTGGACCAAGAACTACCGCACCGGCATCGAAATGAACGATGCGGAAGCGCTCAGCCGGAAGTACGAATACTTCGACCCCATCGACCAGCTGCCCGAGGCTGGCCAGGCGTGGTGGCGGGAGCAGCAGAAGGCAGCGTAATGGATACCTCAGTGGTTCCGGCGGGCCTCCCGCCGGAGCCTGCGACTTCGCGTGGTTCGCTCAGCGCCGAAGGGCGCAAGCGGTTGTTCCCCAACGCCACCGACGCGGAGTGGTCGGATTGGCGTTGGCAGCAGCGGAACGCGGTGCGCGGGCTGGAGCAGCTCGAGCGTTACGTGCCGTTGTCCGCCGACGAGCGCGCGGGCGTCCAGGAGACGTCCTCGCTGTTCCGAATCGGCATCAGCCCGTACTACCTGTCCCTCATCGACCCGGAGCATCCGTTCTGCCCGGTGCGCATGCAGTCCATCCCCGTCCGGGCGGAGGCACGCGTCCGCCCCGGGGAGCTCTCGGACCCGCTGGGTGAGGACAAGACGCGCCCCGAGGAGTGCATCGTCCACAAGTATCCGGACCGGGTGCTCTTCCTCGCGTTGGATACGTGCTCCGTCTATTGCCGTCACTGTACGCGGCGGCGCATCACCCAGGGCGGGGTGGCCGAGCTCTCCAAGGAGCAGATCCGCCGCGGCGTGGACTACGTCCGGCGTCACCCCGAGGTGCGCGACGTCCTCATCTCGGGCGGCGACCCCTTCATGCTGAGCGACTCGCGGCTGGAGGAGATCCTCGCGCCGCTCAGTGAGATTCCTCACGTGGAGATGATTCGCATCGGCACCCGCGTTCCGGTGTGTCTGCCCATGCGGGTCACGGACTCCCTGGCGAAGACGCTCCGGCGCTACGCGCCTGTCTTCGTCGTCACGCACTTCAACCATCCGAAGGAAGTGACGCCGGAGGCGCGCGAGGCCTGTGAGCGCCTGGTGGACCACGGGGTTCCGGTGGAGAACCAGGCCGTTTTGATGCGGCAGCTCAACTCGGACGCGCGCATCATCAAGGAGCTGTCACACCTGCTGCTGCGCACCCGCGTGCGGCCGTACTACCTGCACCAGATGGACGTGGCCGAGGGCTGTGAGCACCTGCGCACGCCCATCGCCAAGGGCCTGGAAATCATCCAGCAGCTCCGGGGGCACACCACGGGGCTCGCGGTGCCGCACCTCGCGGTGGACCTGCCAGGCGGTGGTGGGAAGGTCACGCTCCAGCCGGACTACGTCGTCGAGTACGGTCAGCAGGAGACGGTGTTCCGCAACTACAAGGGCGAGCGCTACGCGTATCCGGAGCCCGAGGAGACGGACTGCGCCTGCCCCTACGAAGGCGTCTGGCAGGAGCGGGCCCTTCAGTACGGGTACCGGAAGGGCTGAGCGCGAGGGGCCCTCGTCGGGGGCCCTCTCGCGCGGCGAGGTGCCTGGCCGCCGCGCGGGCTACTCGGCGGGGACGGGGATTTCCTCGGCGGGGATGCCCACTTCGACCGTGGGTCCGGCGCCCTCCGTGGCCTCCATCTCCACCGGGTCCTTGTCGCTGAAGCCCTGCTGGATGTGGACTTCCTCCTGCACCGGCGGCGGGGCCTGCTTCGCGGCCTTGGCGGCCTCCGCCAGCCGCTGCTCCTCCGCCTTCGCCCGCGCGTTGTCCGCCGGCGACATCCGCGCTTCGTAGCGCGCGAAGTCCTTGGCTGACACGCCATGCTTCTCCAACACGGCGGAGGAGGCTTCGCGCTCCTTGCCCACGGCCTCCCGGCGCTCCTCGGTGCTCATCTCCGAGGGCTTGCGGTTGCCGTACTCCTCGCTGACCTTGGACAGGGCCTGCGCCTCGTCACGGCGGATTTCCGCCACCTTTTCGGGCGTCAGGTCGGCGAAGGCCAGTCCCGGGAGGGCGAGCCACGAGGCGACCACGAGCAGGGCAGGGCGGGGGGGCATGACGGAGGACCTCGTTCGAAACAGTGGGAATCCGGACCATCTAACCATGGAGGCTGTCCGCGTGCATCGGACGGGTGACCGTCACCCCCCACAGCGTGCGCAGCCATTCCGGGCGCTGGCGCACTGCTCCCGTGCCTGATTGCAGTGAGGCGGCAGGTCGCCGCGGTCGGGGTTTCGCTCCACGAGCGCGCACAACTGCTCGGACAGCTCACAGGTGCGCGTCGCCTGGGCGCAGCGGTCCGCGCAGGACGCGGTGTCCTCTGTATCGCGGACCCGAAGCTCCTCGAGCCGCGTCGACAGCGCGTCGATGGCCGCGTCGTCACCGCCGGCAACGCGCGTGTCCACGCTCTTGGCGCAGCCCGCGAGCAGGGCGCAGGCCAGGAGCATCCGCGAGCGGGCAGAGAAGGAGGGCATGGCCTCCGACTTAGGCGCGCCCGCCCACCGGCGTCCAGCGGCGGCCGGACGGTTCCAGTTCCAGGCGCGGGCACGCGCCGGGCCCGTGTGCACCGGTGGACGTTGGGCGGGAGACTCGGGCGTCGTCTAGCCCGGCTTCGACAGGAACAGCCAGAGCGTCAACGCCAGCAGCACGGCCATCGCGAGCCGCCGCAGCCACTCCTCGCGTTGGTGTCGCGGCGTGCCGCGGTCCGCTCGCTCCGCGGCGTCGAGCTCCGTGGCCACCTGCGGCGCCATCGCTTGGAGTTCGCGGCACGCTTCCACCACGGGGACCAGCGCGACAGGCAGCCTGGCGTCCTGGCGCTCCAGGGCGTTCGTGAGCATTCGCGCCCAGGCGGCTTCCTCGTCCTCGCTGGCGGGCTCCTGGGGGGCGCGTCCTCGCTGGCGGGCCAGGAGCAGGCCCGCGCGCAGCAGCAGCACGGAGAAGGCCTGGGGCGAGGTCCCGTAGTGCGTCGCGCAGGCGCCCGGCGTCCATCCCTCCACCAGCCGGTGGATGAGCATCGCGGCGGGCCGGGGCTCCCGTTCACGCAGCGTGGCGATGGCGGCGGAGGGGGACGGGCCCAGGGGGGCGGGGCGAGGAGAGGACGTCACGGGTGCGGCATCCTCGCCCATCCGCGGGACGTTTTCTTGTGGCGCTCGCGTGCCCCTCTAGACTTCCCGCCCATGTTGCGACCTGTTGCACTCGTCCTGCTCCTGCTGGCGCCGCTGGGCGCGCTCGCCGTGGAGACCCTGCGCATCGCCATCGAGGACACGGGGAGTGAGGTGCGGGTCAGCGGCAAGGGGCTCGTGTCCGGCCCCGACAGCGAAGAGGCGACCTTCACCCCCGTCGCGTCCGGGCAGGCCCTCATCCGCCGCAAGGGCGGACGGCTGGAGGTCAACGGCGCGCTCGTGGAGGGCGACTCCGTCCGCTTCCGCGCGGGCATGTCGGACGACTCCGCGGCGCCCGGCACCGAGCCGCTCAAGGCGGGCGCGGCGCAGGTGCGCGGGGACGTGGTGGTGCGCGCGCACCACCGCAACAGCCTCCAGCTCATCAACGTCATTCCGCTCGAGGACTACCTCGCCGCCGTGCTGGGCAGCGAGATGCCCGTCTCCTTTCCGGTGGAGGCGCTCAAGGCCCAGGCCGTGGCGGCCCGGACCTATGCGCTCCAGAAGAAGCTGGACGCGTACAGCAACGACTTCCACCTGGGCAGCAGCGTGCTCCACCAGGTGTACGGCGGCGTCAACCGCGAGGACCCGCGCACCCGCGCCGCGGTGGAGGCCACCCGGGGGCAGGTGCTCACCTATGAGCTGGCGCCCATCGAAGCCTACTTCCATGCCTCGTGTGGCGGCCGGACCGAGTCGGGGTTCGACGCCCTGCAGCGGAGCCTCCCGTACCTGCGGCCCGTCGACTGCCCCTGCGGCAAGCTGCCCGCCAGCCGCTGGACGGCGACGCTCTCCGACGCGGACATCAAGGCGGCGCTCCGCCACCCGGCGCAGGGCCTGAAGGTGGCCGCTCGCACGCGGACGAACCGGGTGACCCGCGTCACGCTGGGGGATGGGGCGTCCTTGGACGGGGTGGAGCTGCGGCGGAAGCTCGGCTACACGCGCCTCAAGAGCCTGGACTTCGACGTGGAACGCACCGAGCGCGGCTACGTGTTCACCGGTCGCGGCTACGGCCACGGAGCCGGCCTGTGTCAGTGGGGCGCCAAGGCGCTCGCCGACAAGGGCCGGGAGTACCGGGAGATCCTCTCCCACTACTACCCCGGAGCCGAGCTGCAGCAGCTCTACTGACGCCCCCCGTGTCCGGCGCGCTTTCCGCGACGGCGTGGGGGCTGCTACAAGCGCCAACCCCGTGTCGTCCCGCCTCTCTGACTACGACTTCGCGCTGCCCGAATCCCAGATCGCCCAGGCCCCCCTGGCCGAGCGGGACGCGTCGCGCTTGATGACCATCAGCCGCTCCAGCGGCACCTGGGCGCACCGCCGCTTCTCCGACGTGCAGGAGCTGCTGCGCCCCGGAGACCTGCTCGTCCTCAACGACGCCCGCGTCATCCCCGCGCGCCTGCTGGGCCAGAAGGCGGGCACCGGAGGCCGGGTGGAGCTGCTCGTCGTCCGGCCCGCGGCGCAGCACACGCTGACCTCGGCGGCGCTGGGGGATGCTCCCGAGTCGCTCGACTGGATTTGCCTGGGCCAGGCGTCCAAGGGCCTCAAGCCCGCGCAGCGGGTGACGTTCGCCGGGGGCCTGGAGGCCGAAATCCAGGAGGCGCTCGGCGGCGGGGAGTACCGCGTCCGGTTCCACGCGCCGCAAGGCACGTCGCTGGCCGCGCTGCTCGACGAGGCCGGGCGCCTGCCGCTGCCGCCCTACATCACCCGCGAGCCGGACGCCGCGGACGCCGAGCGCTACCAGACGGTGTACGCGAGGGCCTCCGGCGCCGTGGCCGCGCCCACCGCGGGCCTGCACTTCACGCAGGACGTGCTCGCCGCGTTGGAAGCGCGCGGCGTGCACCGGGCGCTGGTGACGCTGGACGTGGGCCCGGGCACCTTCCTGCCGGTGCGCGAGGACGACCTGGACCGCCACCACATGCACCCGGAGCGCTACACCGTGCCGGAGGCCACCGCGAAGGCCGTCAACGCGGCGCGGGCGGAGGGCCGGCGCGTGGTGGCGGTGGGCACCACCGTGGTGCGCACCCTGGAGTCCGCCACCGACCCGGAGACGGGCCGGCTGCGCGAGGGGCCCGGGGAGACGACGCTTTTCATCCGCCCTGGCTTCGCCTTCCGCCAGGTGGACGTGTTGCTCACCAACTTCCACCTGCCGAAGTCCACGCTGGTGGTGCTGGTGAGCGCGCTGCTGGGACGGGAGCGCACGCTGGAGGCCTACGCGGAAGCGGTCCGCGCGGGCTACCGGTTCTTCAGCTACGGCGACGCCATGCTGGTGTCGGAGTGAACGCCATGGGCGAGCAGCAGGAAGCAAAGCAGTCAGCGGAGAAGGGCGACACGCGCGTGGCGCCGGGGATGGTCCGCTTCGAGCTCCTCCACGAGGACGCCTCGGGCACCCAGGCGCGGCGCGGGCGGCTGCACACCCCGCACGGCCCCGTGGAGACCCCCATCTTCATGCCCGTGGGCACCGTGGGCAGCGTCAAGGGCGTGGGCCCGGACGACCTGCTCACGCTGGACGCGCAGATCATCCTGGGCAACACCTACCACCTGATGCTCCGCCCCGGCGAGGCGCTGGTGGGGGAGCTGGGCGGCCTGCACCGCTTCGTGTCGTGGGACCGCCCCATGCTCACCGACAGCGGCGGCTTCCAGGTGTTCAGCCTGTCGGAGAAGCGCAAAATCACGGAGGAGGGGGCCGCCTTCCAGTCGCACCTGGACGGCGCGCGGCACTTCCTCACGCCGGAGCGCTCCATCGACATCCAGGAGACCCTGGGCGCCGACATCATCATGGCCTTCGACGAGTGCCCGCCCTCCACCGAGGACCGCGCCTACCTGGAGGCGTCGCTGGCCCGCACCACCCGCTGGCTGCACCGGTGCGTGAAGGCCTGGGGCAGGCAGCGCTCGTCGCTGTTCGGCATCGTCCAGGGCGGCCTGCACGAGGATTTGCGCAAGCGCCACGCGGAGGAGGTGTGCGCGGTGGACCTGCCCGGGTACGCGCTGGGTGGCTACTCCGTGGGCGAGGCGCCGGAGGCCATGCATGACGGCGTGGCGTACTCGGCGCCGCTGCTGCCCCGTGACAAGCCGCGTTACCTGATGGGCGTGGGGACGCCCGTGGACCTGGTCACCTGCGTGGAGCACGGGGTGGACATGTTCGACTGCGTCCTGCCCACCCGGTGCGCGCGCAACGGCCTGCTCTTCACCTCGGAGGGCAAGGTGGTCATCCGGAACGCGGCCTACGCCCGGGACCCCCGGCCGGTGGACCCTGCGTGCTCCTGCTACACCTGCCGCAATTTCAGCAGGGCCTACCTCCGGCACCTCTTCGCCGCCCAGGAGCTGTTGGCCATGCGGCTCAACACGATTCACAACCTCCACTACTTCCTGGGCCTGATGGCAGAAGTCCGGCGCGCGGTGGCAGAGGACCGGTTCGCGGCGTTTGCCCGGGATTTCCGTGCCCGCGCCAAGGCTCAGGAGGCCGAACGGACCCGCGGTCGCTGACCGGGCAGATGGATTGCCCGGCTTCCCGCGTTCACTTGCTCACATGGGCCCCCCTTGCTAAGAGGGCCCCCTTTCGGATGCGGTCCTCAGCCAAAATGGGGGGCCTCCCATCCCAAGCTTTCCTCAACCGACGAGGCAGTGTGTGGCTGAGAGCTTTTTGATTCTGGCGCAGGCTGGCGGGGGCAATCCGCTGGGCACCCTGGGCTTCCTGGTCGTCCTCGTGGGCATCATGTACTTCGTCATGATTCGCCCGCAGCAGAAGCAGCTGAAGGAGCACCGTTCGCTCCTGTCGGCGCTGAAGAAGGGCGATGAGGTCGTCACGTCCGGGGGCATCCTCGGGAAGATCCACCTCGTGGAGGACCGCACCGTGACGCTGGAGGTCTCCAGCGGCGTGCGCATCCGCGTGCTCAAGACGGCCATCAGCGCGAAGGGCGGGGTGCCGGAAGGCACGCCCGCGGCCACCGCGACGGCGACCGACGAGAAGAAGAAGGAGGAGAAGTAATGGACCGCGGCTGGTGGTGGAAGTTCGGTTTGATTGTCGCGGTGACGTTGGGGTGCATCTGGTTCCTCATCCCGACCTACTATTCGCTCGTCGTCCTCGACCGTGACCAGCGCAACAACCTGGCCGTGCTCGAGGAGCGGATGCCGGCCTGGGCGCCTCCCGCGAAGTACCGCCTGAACCTGGGGCTGGACCTCCAGGGCGGCATCCACATGGTGATGCGGGTGGACACCAAGACGGCGCTCCAGAAGCGGACCGAGCGCCGCGCACAGCAGATTGTCAATTACGTCAATGACAAGAAGCTGGGCGAGGTGACGGCGGACACGGACCCGGAGCGGCTCGAGGTCACCCTGACGGCCAAGGACCCGGCGACGATGGACGCCATCCAGAAGGAGGTCCTGGCCACCTTCACCGACTTCAAGGAAGTCAGCCGCAGCGGCGGCTCGCTGGTGCTGGTGCAGGACGAGAACCAGGCCAATGTCTTCCGCACGGAAGCCGTGGACCAGGCGATGCTCGTCATCCGCCGCCGCATCGACAAGTGGGGCGTGGCGGAAGTCGACGTGCGCAAGCTCGGCTCCGACTCCATCCAGATTTCGCTGCCCGGCCGCAGCAACCCGGAGCAGGCCAAGGAGCTGGTGGGGACCACCGCGCAGCTCGAGTTCCGGATGGTGGATGACTCCAATCCCCAGTTCTTCGCGCAGTTGCTGCAGGCGACGCCGCCGCCGGCTGGCAGCAACATCACGCTGACCACCGAGGGAGGCTTCCCGCAGCTCCAGGCCCCCACGCGCGAGGCCATCACCGAGTACACCAAGGACAAGGTGCCGGAGAACCGCGTGGTGCTCACCGAGTGCATCGCCAACCCGGTGAAGAAGAACGAGTGCACCTCGTACCGCTCCTACCTGCTGGACCGGAACGTGCCGCTGACCGGCGAGAGCCTGGCGGGCGCGGACGCGAACATCAGCCAGCTCAACGAGCCCGAGGTGAACATCTCCTTCGACCCGGCCGGCGCGCGTGAGTTCGAGCGCCTGACCGAGGCCGGCGTGGGCCGCCGGATGGCCATCGTGCTGGACGACAACGTCCAGACGGCGCCGAACATCAACGAGAAGATCAGCGGCGGCTCGGCCCGCATCACCATGGGCCGCATGGGTGGCCGCACCTTCGAGGAGTGGCTGGGCGAGGCGCAGACGCTGGCGCTGGTGCTGAAGGCGGGCGCGCTGCCGGCCCCGGTGACCGTCGGTGAGATCCGTCAGGTGGGCGCGAGCCTGGGTGACGAGCTCATCAAGAAGGGTGGCCTGGCCGCGGTGCTGGGCCTGGGCCTGGTCATCCTCTTCATGGCCATCTACTACAAGGCCTCCGGCCTCATCGCGGACGTCGCGCTGGTGCTGAACGGCCTGCTCATCCTCGCCGGCCTGGCCTTCTTCAACGCCACGCTGACGCTGCCGGGCATCGCCGGCTTCGTGCTGACCCTGGGCGTGGCGGTGGATGCCAACGTGCTCATCAACGAGCGCATCCGCGAGGAGCTGGGCCACGGCAAGACGGCCCGGGCGGCGGTGGACCAGGGCTACGACCGGGCCTTCTGGACCATCTTCGACTCCCACGTGACGGCGCTCATCTCCGCGTTCATCCTCTTCTTCACGGGAACGGGCCCGGTGCGGGGCTTCGCCACCACGCTCATCATCGGCCTGCTGGCGTCGCTGTTCACGTCCATCACGGTGACGCGAGTCATCATGACCTACTTCGTCCACGGTCGTAACGCGAAGGTCGTCTCCGTCTGACCGGCCGGAGTCCGGGAACCGTCATGCAGATTCTCAAGAACAAGACGAACATCGACTTCATCAGCAAGCGCAAGCCCGCGCTGTTCCTCTCCACGCTGCTGAACCTGGCGATCATCGTTGGCATCGCCGCCTTCGGGTTCAACTTCGGCGTGGACTTCGCGGGCGGCACGGTGGTCGAGGTGAAGTTCGACCACCCCATCACCGCCGAGGAGGTGCGTGAGCGCGCGGAGAAGGGTGGCCTGCCGGACGTCAGCGTGCAGAACATCGGCGCGGCGGAGGAGAACACCTTCCTGCTGCGCATGGGCGGCGTCACGCAGCTGAACGAGGAGAGCGGCGCGAAGGCGAAGGCCGCGCTCGAGGCGCTCGGCAACGTGCGCAACGTGTACGTGGACCTGCCCAACGGCATCGTCCGCTTCCGCGCCGGGCAGGAGCTTCCGACCGACGCCGTGAAGAACGCCGTCGAGAACGCCGGGATTGGCGTGCAGGAAGTGCGCGAGCTGGGTGAGGCCCAGGGCGGCACGGGCTTCGACTACCAGGTGGTGGCCAGCGGCATGGCGGACCGCGTGTTCGCGGCGCTGGGCCAGGGCCTGGAGAAGCCGGACTTCGAGCAGCGCCGCGTGGACTACGTGGGGCCGCAGGTGGGCAAGCAGCTGCGCAACCGCGGCATCATGGCGCTGCTGTACTCCATGGTCGCCATCCTCATCTACGTGGCGTTCCGGTTCGACTTCAAGTTCGGCCCCGGCGCGCTCCTGGCCATGGTCCACGACGTCATCATGGTGGCGGGCTACTACCTGGTGACCCGGCGCGAGTTCAACCTGACGGCCATCGCCGCGCTGCTGACGGTGGTGGGCTACTCGGTGAACGACACCATCGTCATCTACGACCGCATCCGTGAGGACATGGCCAAGTTCAAGGGCAAGCCCTTCGCGGAGGTCATCAACATCGCCATCAACGACACGCTGGGCCGCACCATCCTCACGTCCGGCACCACGGCGCTGTCGCTCATCGGTCTGCTCATCTTCGGCGTGGGCGAAATCTTCGACTTCGCCATGGCGATGCTGGTCGGCATCGTGGTGGGTGTGTACTCCACCATCTACATCGCCAGCCCGCTGACCATCTGGCTGGACGAGCGCGCCGCGGCGAAGGAAGCCCGTGAGCGGTCGGGCGGCAACATCGATCAGCAGCATCCGAAGGTCGCGTAGCCTCTGCGCACCTGCCGCGCACGAGGGCCCTCTTCCTTCACGGGAAGCAGGGCCCTCGGTGTTTCTGGCGGGTGGCGCTCAGAAGCGGGCGCCCAGGGTGAACGAGGCGTCCAGCAGGCCGCCGCCAGCGTCCTCCACGGCGCCGTCCGCCCAGCCTTCGCTCAAGAGGACGCGGTACGTGGTGCGCAGGCCGGCGGTGAGCGCGCCGCGGTTGAACTCGATGCCCGCGGCCAGCGGCACCTCGGGCACGGTGTCCGACTGGTAGAGGCCGTCGAGCACGCTGCCGCGGATGTCGAAGTAGGTGACGCCCAGCCCCGCGCCCACGAAGGGGCGGACCGCGGTGAGGAAGGGCGGTGACACCTTCAGCAGCGCGCTGCCGCCCTGTCGCACGAGCGCGGGGTTCTCCAACAAGCGGCTGTCGGTGAGGCCGTTGCGCGAGCCCTCGTAGCCGACTTCAAAGCCAAGAAAGGTGGTGGGCTGGACGTTGAGGGTGACGCCCCACGCGGGCCCCGTGCGGGTCAGGTCACCCAGGTTGCCGGTGTAGTCGCCCAGTCCGCCGCGGAGGAACACGTTCAAGTCTCCGCGCTTGCCCTCACGCCGCTCCTGCGCGGCGGCGGTGCCCGCGGTGCCCACCGTGGCGACTGCGAGGGCCAGCGCGGCGGCCCGGATGCCTCTTGGTTGCATGCTCGACCTCTCTGTCATCGGGTGTGCGTTTGAAACTGCACATGGGCGGCCGACCGTGCGTGAAGCGGCGAGCCACCAGGCGTGCGCCTGTCTGAACGCCCGTGCAGGAGGGGAAGTGTCGTGCTCAAGGTTGGACTGTTCTGGTCAGACGTCTGAGGTACTGTCGACTTCGTAGCCAATTCATCCCGCCAACGTCCCTCTGGGAGAAGGCGAGGAGGCGTGTCGAGCGTGCGGTGGTTGCTTCCAGATGTGGTCGAGCAGGAAGTGGCGTCCCTGTCCGGGGAGCTGTCGCTTCATCCGCTCGCGGCGCGGGTGCTCCTGCACCGCGGCTACCGCACGCCCGAGTCCGCGTCGGCGTTCCTGTCCGATCGGCTCGCGGACCTTCCGGACCCGTTCCGGATGAAGGGCATGCCGGCGGCGGTGGACCGTCTCGCCCGGGCGATTCGCTCGCGGGAGAAGGTGACGCTCTACGGCGACTACGACGTGGACGGGGTCTGCTCCACGTCGCTGCTGTACCTCTTCCTCAAGGAGTTGGGCGTCCCGCCCGCCACGTACATCCCCCACCGGTTGGATGAGGGCTACGGCCTCAACGTCGGCGCCGTGGAGCGCATCGCCGCGGAGGGGACGCGGGTGCTGGTGACGCTCGACTGCGGCATCACGTCCGTGGCGGAGATCACCCGCGCGAAGGAGCTGGGCCTGGACGTGCTGGTGGTGGACCACCACACCGTGCCGCCCACGCTGCCGCCCGCGGTGGCGGTGTTGAACCCGCACCAGCCGGGCTGTGAGTACCCGACGAAGGCGCTGTGCGCCGCGGGCGTGGCCTTCAACTTCTGCATGGGCCTGCGCAAGCGCCTGCGGGACGAGGGCTTCTTCGCCACCCGCAAGGAGCCCAACCTCCGGACGATGATGGACCTGGTGGCGCTGGCCACCGTGGCGGACGTGGTGCCGCTCACCGGCGCCAACCGCATCCTCGTGTCGCACGGCCTCCAGGAGCTCAGCGCGGGCCGTCGTCCCGGCGTGCGCGCCCTGAAGGAAGTGGCGGGCATGGACCCGGACGCGTCCGTCACCGCGGGCCAGGTGGGCTTCCGCCTGGGGCCCCGCATCAACGCCGCGGGCCGGCTGCATGACGCGTCGCTGGGGCTCCAACTGCTGTGCTCGGAGTCGCCGGAGACGGCGCGCTCGCTGGCGGGCGTGTTGGACCGGGCGAACGCGGAGCGCCAGAGCATCGAGAGCAGCATCCTCACGCAGGCGCTGGAGCAGGCCGAGTCGCTCAAGGACGCGCGCGGGCTCGTGCTCTACGACGAGGGCTGGCACCCGGGCGTCATCGGCATCGTGGCCTCGCGCGTGGTGGAGCGCTTCTACCGGCCCACCGTCATGGTGGGCGTCAAGGACGGGGTGGGGAAGGGCTCGGCGCGCAGCATCGAGGCCTTCCACCTGCACGACGCGCTCAGCGGCTGCGCGGAGATGTTGACGCGCTTCGGTGGGCACAAACATGCCGCGGGGCTCACCATCGACGCGGACCGCCTGCCGGCCTTCCGGGAGGCCTTCGAGAAGATCGCCGCCCAGCGGCTGTCCCCGGAGGACCTCATCCCCCGGTGCCGCGTGGACGCGGTGGTGAATCCGAGCGAGCTGGATGCGAGCGCGGTGGAGTCACTCCAGCGGCTGGGACCCTTCGGTCAGGGCAACCCGGAGCCCGTGCTGGTGCTGCGCCGGCAGGTGGCGCGGCCGAGGGTGCTGCCGCCCAAGTCGGGCAACGGCCATGGCCACTTGAAGCTGGCCCTGGCGGACGCGCCGGAGCTGGACGCCATTGGCTTCAACATGGCGGACCGTGCCCCGCTCGTGGAAGGACCGGTGGACCTGGCCTTCCAGGCGGGGTTCGACACCTTCCGGGGCCAGCGCAAGCTGTCGCTGCGGCTCAAGGACTTGCGCGTGGCCGCCTGAGGCCTTCCCTCAGGCGATTCCCCAGCGGACGCGGCCCGGCGTCATCAGCGCACCGACGCGGGCCAGCTCGTTGAAGCGGAAGCGCTCCGCCTGCTTCTCGAAGGCGTGGCGGCAGCGCTCCGAGCAGAAGAAGTACCGCCGCTTCTTGTACTCGGCGGTGGGGCGGCCCTCGGGTGTGTCCAAGGCCTTCCCACATACGGGGTCCAAGTGCTGTCCCTGTCCCTGCGCGTTCTTCATCGCTCGCCTCCCAGCCCCCAGGGGAACCCACGTTCCCGACCCACTGGAAGGTGGAGCACGCGGCGTGCCAGCGCCAACTCCTTGAACTCGCAAGGCGTGGATGCAGGCGAGACGGGACGCGGGTGGAAAAATCTTCATGGCCGCTCGCCAGCGATGGAGGGGCGAGCGGCGGACGAAGCCGGCTTCAGAAGGCGGTGCCGACGCTGCCGCCGAGGAAGAAGTCGTTGTGGTACCCGCGCCGGAAGCCCATGGCCTCCACGCGGAAGGAGAGCCGGAGGTTGTCGGTAATCCGGGGGCGGCCGCGGAAGCCCACGCCGTACTGGAACAGCGGCTTCGTCCCGCTCACCTTGGTCTCCAAGGTGTCGATGGTGATGGTGGACGCCGTGTAGGCCACGCCCGCGCCCACCTGGCCGAAGAAGCCGAAGTCCGACTTGCCGAGCTTCAGCTCGTAGGCAGGGGCGATGGTGAAGTAGTGGAAGTTCGTGCTGCCCCGGAGGAACTCGGTGCCGTCGCTGGTGCCGCCGAAGGTGTAGCGCAGGTCGGCCCAGAGGGCCTCGCGCAGCGCCTCGTTGTCGAGGATGCGGCCGTACTCCCACGTGGCGCGCACGCCCAGGCCCAGCCGGGGCTCCGTGGCCCGGCCGCGAGGGCTGTCGAGGAAGAGGGCGCCGCTGATGAACTCAATGGCCACGCCGAGGTTCGGGTCATCCAGGCCGGAGAGCGCCTTGAAGTCGTCCTCGCCGTCGGCGTGCTCCTGCTCGGACACGCGGCGGAAGTCGTCCACCTCGTCCTTCTTGGGGCGGGGGCGGTTGTAGGACTCCGCGGCGTCGTAGCGGGGCTCCTCGTCCGGATAGGCGTAGGGGTCGTCTTCGTCCTGGGCCAGGGCGGGCGCGGAGAGGGCGAGGCTGCCCAGGGCGCAACGCAGCAGCCACGTCTTCAGGGAAGCGGTCTTCATGCTCACAGGTTCAGCCGGGGGCAGGTGGTGCCACCCGCGGAGCTGGGCGGGCACATGTTGGGGTCGTTACCGACGAGCTGGTCGCGCGGAATCTGGAGGTGGTCCATCAGCTCGTTGCAGACGGCCTCCTTCAGGCGCAGGTCGGTGATGTGGGTGATGATGGCGCTGGCGGCCACGGCCAGGGTGAAGCGGGACTGGTCGGCGATGGTCATCCGCTGGAGCTGGAAGAGGCCGGGGGTGACGGTGCTCTCGTCGTAGTACGAGGCGATGATGGCGCGCAGCAGTACGTCGCGCTGCCCGGTGGCCTCGCCGGCCTGGTAGAGGGCGCTCGCGAGCAGGGTGCCCACGCGGTACTCGTTGCCGCTGAACACGCTCAGGTTCTGGTTGTACAGCTGGCTCAGCAGCGACGCGTCCATGCAGCGGTCCACGCGGGCCAGGTCCCGGTCCTCGGTGATCTGCCCGAAGGTGTTGCCGTGGAAGGACGTGGAGAAGAAGCGCGTGTCGCAGCCCTTGCCGCCCTGGGTCGTCTGACAGGTGGCGCCGTACGCGTGGTAGTCCGCGAGCCCCTCGTCGAAGGACTTGAGGATGTTGGCGCCCGGGCTGGCGCCGGACATCTGCCACGTCGTGAGCGCCTCCGGAAACGGCTGGCCGCCGTAGGCCCGGAGGTTGAAGACGCGGTGCGCGTACTCGTGCGCGATGACGCCGGCGTTGATGGCCAGCGGCGCGCGCTGGAGCTGGTCGAAGGGCAGCACCATGAAGGACTTCAAGACGGAGAAGTACATGGCGTTGTCGCTCAGCGGATCCTTGTCCACCTCCGTGAGGACGAACTCCGGGAAGTAATACGTGGTGACGGGCTCCTTGAAGTCCGCGGCGGGGAGGTTGCCCACGACGCGGAAGTAGTCGTAGGCGCGCTCCAGGCTGTAGTACGCCGTCACCATGTTCCAGGTGTGGAAGTCCGCCGGCCACAGGACGCCGCCCTGGGAGATGTAGTTGGCGCTCACGTCGCGCCCCCGGTTCTTCAGCAGGGCGTTGGCGTAGCCCTCCGCCGTGGTGGCGTTGTTGAGGTCCGGGTCGTTGGGGTCGATGACGATGCGCGCGCCTCCCTGGAGGTCGGCCACCGTGCCCTTGAGGCCCACGATGTCGGAGATGGTCTTCAGCTCCACCTCCTGGGGGACGTATTGGCCGTTGCTGGAGAGCACCAGGGCGCTGACCTTGACGGGCGCGGTCGAGTCGGGCGCACAGCCGGCGGCCAGTCCCAGCGCGGCGGTCGCGGCGATGACGGTTCGGAGCATTCCGCCGTTTTACTCCGGACTGCCCGGAACGTGTATTCCCCCCGACGGTCGCCGGCCCGGCTCCAGCCCCGTGCAGGGCTGCCCCCCAGCCGTGCCACGGGGGCTGCCGGCGCGGGCGAATGCGCTTTGAATCCGACGGTTTGAGACTCAGCCGGGGCGCTGGGATTCCTTGACGCGTCGTTTCCACGGTCCGTATCGTGCCCCGCCGTTCCCCCTTTCGAATCCAAGCAGGCGGTGCCATGGCAGTCCCGTTCATCTCCGAGGTCAAGCGTACCCACACTTGCGGTCAGCTGACCGCGACCAACGTCGGCGAGGAAGTCGTCCTCTTCGGCTGGGTGCACAACCGCCGGGACCACGGCGGCGCGGTGTTCATCGACCTGCGGGATCGCGACGGGCTCACGCAGGTGGTGTTCGAGCCGGACCACGCGGAGGCGCACGCGCTCGCCGGGAGCCTGCGGCTGGAGTACTGCGTGGGCGTGCGCGGCAAGGTCGTCTCGCGCGGGAAGAACGTGAACCCGAAGATGAAGACGGGTGAAATCGAGGTCCGGGCCAGCGACCTGACCATCTTCAACCGCTCCGAGCCGACGCCGTTCCCCGTCGAGGACAGCATCGACACGTCGGAGGAGAAGCGCCTGGCCCACCGCTTCCTGGACCTGCGCCGCGCGCCGCTGCAGCGCTCGCTGATGACGCGCTCGAAGATGAACGCGCTGACCCGCTCGTACATGGTGGACAACGGGTTCCTGGAGCTCGAGACGCCCTTCATGGGCAAGTACACGCCGGGCGGCGCGCGCAACTTCCTGGTCCCCAGCCGCCTCAACCCGGGCAAGTTCTACGCGCTGGCGGAGAGCCCGCAGCTCTACAAGCAGCTGTTCATGGTGGCGGGCTTCGACCGGTACTTCCAGATCGTGAAGTGCTTCCGCGACGAGGACCTGCGCGTGGACCGGCAGCCGGAGTTCACGCAGATCGACGTCGAGATGAGCTTCGTCACCCAGGACGACATCTTCACGATGATCGAGGGCCTGCTGAAGAAGCTGTGGGGTGAGGTACTGGGCGTCGACATCCCCACGCCCTTCATGCGGATGGACTTCTACGAGTCCATGGCGAAGTACGGCAATGACAAGCCGGACCTGCGCTTCGGCCTGGAGCACGTGGTGCTCACCGACCTGATTCGCGAGCACGGCGAGTCTGGCGGCGTGCCCATGATCTGGGAGGCGGTGCAGAACAAGGGCATCGTCAAGGCCATGGTCGTCCCCGCGGAGAAGGCGATGAGCCGCGCGGAGAGCGACAAGCTGGAGGAGTTCGCCAAGCAGGCCGGCGCCAAGGGCCTGGCCCGCGCGAAGGTGGCGGAGGGCGGCGAGTGGACGCAGTCCCCGCTGTCCAAGACCATCAGCCCCGCGCTGCGGCAGGCCATCAACCAGGCCGTGGGCGCGAAGACGGGCGACCTGCTCCTGTTCCAGTTCGGCAAGGAGTCGCTGGTCCACACGGTGATGGCCAACCTGCGCGTGCACGTGGCCAAGAAGCTGGGCCTGATTCCGGAGTACGGCAGCGGGGGCCAGTGGAAGTTCCTGTGGGTGGTGAACCCGCCGCTGTTCGAGTTCGACGACGAGACGAACACCTGGGCGGCGGCGCACCATGCCTTCACGCGGCCGCACGACGAGGACGTGGACTACCTGCTCACGGACCCGGGCCGGGTGAAGTGCCACCGCTACGACGTGGTGCTCAACGGCTTCGAGATTGGCGGCGGCTCCATCCGCCTGCATGACCCGAAGGTGCAGGCCGAGGTGTTCAAGGCGCTGGGCATCAGCGACGAGGACGCGCGCGCCAAGTTCGGCTTCCTGCTGGACGCGCTGAAGTTCGGCGCTCCGCCGCACGGTGGCATCGCGCTGGGCATGGACCGGCTGGCCTTCCTGCTCACGGGCGCCGAGTCCCTGCGCGACGTGATTCCGTTCCCGAAGTCGAAGACGGGCACGGACCTGATGACGGGCGCCCCGGGCGACGTGGATGACCGGCAGTTGCGCGAGGTCCACGTGCGGCCGGTCCCCGTGCCGCAGAAGACCTAGTCCGTAGGACGCGAGCCCCCGCCCTCGCGCCGCGCCACCCCGTTTGACGCGGGGTGGCAGCGGACCCGCCGTGCCTGTCGCTGGCCACGGAGTGGAGTGCCAGCGCGCAACCGCGTAAACAGGGTGGGCACAGGGAGGGGTAGGGCCTGATGAAGACGTTCCTCGTGGTGAATCCGCGCAGCGCCAATGGCCAGACGGGTAAGCGCTGGGCAGAGATTTCCGCGCAGGTGGGCAAGGCGCTGGGGGAGTTCGGTCACGGCTTCACCCAGGGCGGCATGGACGCCGCGCGCATCGCCCGTCAGGCACTCCTGGATGGCTACGAGTGCATCGTCGCGGTGGGCGGCGACGGCACGCTCAACGAAGTCACCAACGGCTTCTTCGAGAACGGCCGCGCCATCAATCCGAACGCCGCGCTGGGCCTGATTCCGCGTGGCACGGGCGGCGACTTCCGGCGGACCTTCGGCTGGGATTTGGAGCTGGCGTCCTCGCTGGAGCGGCTGCGCTCCGGCACGACGGAGCCCTTCGACGTGGGCCAGCTGGAGTTCGTTGGCAACGACGGCCAGCCCGCGACGCGCTACTTCGCCAACATCGCCTCGTTTGGCGTGAGCGCGGTGGTGGCTCAGGAGGTGAACCGCAGCAGCAAGGCGCTGGGCGGCCACCTGAGCTTCATGTGGGGCACGCTGAAGGGCCTGGTGAAGTACTCCGAGCGGCAGGTGCGCCTGTCGGTGGACGGTGGCCCGGAGGAGGTGGTGAGCGTCACCGCGGTGGCCGTGGCGAACGGCCGCTACTTCGGCAGCGGCATGTACGTCGCGCCGGACGCCGTCACCCACGACGGCCTCTTCGACGTCACCATCTGGTCGGGTTATGGCCTGAGCGACTTCGTCCTCAAGTCGAAGGGCGTCTACAACGGCTCGCACGTGAACTGGAAGGGCACGCGCCGGCTGCGCTGCCGCACGTTGCGCGCCGAGCCCGTGGAGGGCGGCGACGTGTTTCTGGACGTGGACGGCGAGACGCCCGGCCGCCTCCCTTGCACCATGACGCTGCTGCCAGGGGCCATCCGTCTCAAGGTGCCGTGACACCCGTCGCGCAGTGTCGCCCGGCCGCCTGACGGGCAACACGGCACTTGGGAAGTGGGGCCGGACGAGGCAACCTCCTGCATCTGGTGGCATCCGGCGTTAGCTCCGTCGGATGCACGGCACCGTCGCCGCGGTGCCCTCTGGCCCAGGAGACGCGACATGCCTCAGCAGCGAGGCCCCGCACAAATCGACCTCTTCACCGGCGCCGTGGTGGAGCCCCCCGCGAAGTCGCGCAAGGGCGCGCGTCCGGTGGAGCCCGCGGCGGTGCCCGAGGCGCTGGCGACGCTGGGGCGGGAGCTGCCCGCGGGCATCTTCCTGGGGACCTCCTCGTGGACCTTCCCCGGCTGGTCCGGCATCGTCTACGACCATGAGGCCGCCGCGTCCCAGCTGGCGCGCGAGGGGCTGGGCGCCTACGCGCACCACCCGGTGCTGCGCACGGTGGGCATCGACCGGACCTTCTACGGCCCCATCTCCGCCAGCGCCTTCGCCGAGTACGCCGGGCAGGTGCCGGACACGTTCCGCTTCCTCGTGAAGGCCCACGAGGTGTGCACGCTGGCGCGCTTCCCGACGCACGAGCGCTACGGCGCCCAGCGAGGGCAGGCCAATGAGCGCTTCCTCCACGCGGCCTACGCGACGGAGGCGGTGGTGGCGCCCTTCGTGGAGGGCCTGGGCGAGAAGGGCGGCCCGCTGGTGTTCCAGTTCCCGCCGCAGGACCCGCAGGCGCTCGGAGGCCCCGCGCGCTTCGTGGAGCGGCTGCATGCCTTCCTCACCGCGCTGCCGAAGGGGCCGCTGTACGCGGTGGAGCTGCGCAACGAGGCGCTGCTCACGGAGGGGCTCGCCCAGGCGCTGGCCGACGTCGGCGTCGTCCCGGTGTTGGCGGTGTGGGCGCACATGCCGCCGGTGGGGCGCCAGGCTCGGCTCACCCGGGCCTTCGAGTCGCGCGCCCTGATTGTCCGTTGGATGCTGCCGCCGGACCTTGGCTACGAGGAGGCCCGCGCGCGCTACGCCCCGTTCAACCAGCTGGTGGATGAGGACGTGCCCACGCGGGATGTGCTCGCGCGGGTGTGCCTGGCCGCGCTGCGCCGGGACAAGCCCGCCTACATCACCATCAACAACAAGGCCGAGGGCAGCGCGCCCCTTTCGGCCATCAAGCTGGCCGAGCGGATCGTGCTGGGCAGGAAGGAGGAGGCTGCTCGGCAGGCTGCTCCCCCCTGAGCGCCACTTGCCTCTGAGCACGCGTCTTGCTTACCTGTGGGTTCATGACAGCCATTTCGATGGCAGCACTGCTGGTCCAACTCATGTCCGCGGGTGGCGCCGGCGCTGAAGGTGAGCAGGCGGCCGTGCGGGCGGCAGGTGGCTCGGGCAGCGTGTCCACGCACCTCTCCGCGCTGAAGGGCGAAGTCTCGACGCTGTCGGAGCGGTTCAAGGCCGCCCGGGAGCGCCGCCGGCTGCAAACGGAGAAGGAGCGGGAGGAGTGGGAGCGTGAGCCGAAGTCGCCTGCCCCGTCTCGGCCCTGACGAGCCGCCGCTTCCTCCCGAAGGTGACGCGCCTCCTCCCTTCGAGGACGAGGCTGTAGAAATTCCAATCGATGGCACGTTGGACCTGCACCTCTTCCACCCGAAAGAGGTGAAGGACCTCGTCGTCGAGTACCTTTGGGCCTGCCGGCAGAAGGGCGTGCTCGACGTGCGCATCATCCACGGCAAGGGCACGGGCGCGCTGCGGCGCACCGTGCAGTCGCTGTTGCCCAAGCTGCCGGAAGTGGAGTCCTTCCGGTCCGCGGGCGAGGGTGACGGCGGTTGGGGCGCGACGTGGGTCCGTCTGCGCCCCGCGGACTACGACAGCCAGAAGTAGGCGGAGGCGATGAGGGAGCGCTTCTCCGTCACCTTGGCCTTGTTGGCCAGGTCCGCGAGCTGCCGGTCCTTGGAGGCGTAACGCTTCTCCTCCTCGTTGCGCAGCGAGGACAGCTTGCGGCGGTACTCGCGCTCCATCCGGTCCGAGTGCGCGCGGGCCTTCGCCTTGTCGGCGATGTCCTCGGCCACGCCCACCTGCTTACGCGCCTCGATCCACGCCTGGCGCGCGGCCTCCACGGCCTCGCGGGACTCCATCAGGCAGTCCTCGACGTAGCGGTCCGCGCGCTCCTTGGCCTTGTCCAGCTCCAAGGCGTTGCGCCGCTCCGCGGCCCGGACGATTTCGTCCTTCGCCGCCATCAGCGCCTGCTCCTGCATCAGCTGCACGGAGACGGGGGCGGGCTGACGCCGGCGCTCCGGCTTCGCGGCCAGCTTCACGAAGTGCGCGCCGTCCGCCATGGGCAGGGCGCGGAAGCCGTCCCTGTCGCGCACGAGCACCAGGTGCGCCAGCTTCTCCTCCGGCTTGAGGCCCGTCGTCTCGAACTTGTAGGCGAACCACCAGCCCTCGCCGCCCGCGAGCCGCGCCAGCCGCGACGGCAACCCCGCAGCGTCCAACTGGAGGTAGCTCACCGCGTCCTGCGTGCGCTCCTTGACGGCGTAGGCGGCCTTGGCCACCTCCAGCCGTCCCGAGTTGCGGCTGCCCAGCACGGACGCGGTGAGCGCGCGCGCCTCCTGCTGACGCTTGGCCAGCGCTTCCTTGGTCTGCTCGTTCTGCCCGCGCAGCCGGCGCCGCACGTCGCCGTCGAAGCGCTCCAGCACCACCGAGCGCATCTCCGTCATGCGCTGGCTGATGCGGCCTTCCAGCTCCTCGCGGAGCTTGTCGAAGGCGATGTTGATGTCCTCGGGCTTGCGGCAGGACTGGTAGATGTCCAGCACGCGCCGCTCGAAGTCGACGCCGCTCTCCAGCGCGCCCAGGATTTCGTCCGACGCGCCGAACACGCCGTCGAAGAGGTTCAGCTTCTTCTCCAGCAACTCGAAGAGGCGGGCGTCCGCCGCGTTCATCCGGTTGAGGAAGTTGATGACCAGCACGTCCCGCTGCTGGCCGTACCGGTGGCAGCGGCCGATGCGCTGCTCCACGCGCTGCGGGTTCCAGGGCAGGTCGTAGTTCACCACCAGGTTGCAGAACTGGAGGTTGAGGCCCTCGGCGCCGGCCTCGGTGCAGATGAGAATCTGGGTGCGGTGGCGGAACTCCTCCACCAGCGCGCGCCGGTCCTCGGGCGTGCCCGCGTCACCGGACAGCAGCGAGATCTTCCCCTGGTAGCCGCTCTCCGACAGCAGGTTGAAGAGGTACTGCTGCGTGCGCTTGGACTCGGTGAAGATGAGGGCCTTCTCCGGCCACCCGTGCGTCTTCATCACCGCGAAGGTGCGGTCCAGGCCGCGCTTGAGCGCCTCGCCCTTGGCGTTGACCTTGATGGAGTCCGCCAGGTCCGCGTACTGGCGCAGCTCCCAGACCTCCTGCTCCAGCGCGCGGATGTTGGGCGCCTTGGCCGGATCGTCCGACCACTCCTCGCCCTCCTCGACGAACTGCTTGGCCTCCTCGGGCTCGAACATCGCCAGGGCCTGCTGGCCCAGCTTCGCCGCGTGGAGCCGCTTCTCCAGGTTGTCCGACAGCCGGCGCAGCGTGGGGGCGATGGCGTACGTGGAGGACGCCAGCAGCTTGCGGTAGCAGAGCGTCAGCAGCGTCTTCTTGCCGGGCTCGATGGCAGCGGCCTCGGAGCGCTGGAGGTACTCGCTGACCTTCTCGTAGAGGTCGTGCTCCTCGGGGGAGGGGGTGAAGTCCTCCACGATGGAGCGGCGGTTGGTGTAGCGGACGTACTCGCGCACCTGCCGGCGCAGGGTGCGCTGCACCACGGGGGCCAGCCGCTCCTTCAGCTCGATGGCCGCGGCCTCGGGCATGCCGCCCGCCTCATCCGCGCGGTAGCGGCTGCGGAAGGCGTGCTCGGGGCCGAGGATCTGCTCGTCCAGCAGCGACATCAGCCCGAACAGCTCCATCAAGTCGTTCTGGAGCGGCGTCGCCGTGAGCAGCAGCTTGGGCTTGCCGGCCAGGGAGGCCCGCAGCGCCTGCCCCATCTTGTTGTTGGGCCGGTGCGCGTTGCGCAGGCGGTGGGCCTCGTCGATGACGACGAGGTCCCAGGGAATCTCCGACGTCAGGTGCGCCTTGTTGGCCGCGAAGGGGTGCGAGCAGATGACGGGGAAGGGCTGGTCGAAGCAGTTGCCGGTGGCGCGCACGGTGCGGCCGTCCACCAGGACGCTGTCCAGGTCGAACTTCTCCCGCAGCTCGCTGTTCCACTGCGCCCGGAGCGTGGCGGGCGCCATGATGAGGATGCGCGACTTTCCCTCGGCCATGAGCTGGGCGATGACGAGCCCCGCCTCGATGGTCTTCCCCAGGCCGACCTCGTCGCCCAGCATGCAGCCGCCGCGCGACAGCGAGTCGAGCGCGAACATGGCGCCCTCGACCTGGTGCGGGTTGAGGTCCACCTTCGCTTCCGACAGCGCGCCGGCCAGCCGTTGCTGCGTGTCACCGCTGCGGGCCAGCAGCTCCTCGGCCAGCAGGCGCTCATGAAAGGGCGTCAGCGCCCCAGGGGCCGCCGCGGACGCGGACTCCATCCGTGCCGCCACCGCGGCCGCCGCATCCGCCTCGACCTCCACCCTGAATCCCCTCGCGACCTCCGCCAAGACCGTCTCCATCCGTGGTGTTTTCGAGGTCGCCCACCGTCACGGCAGGCGAGGACGGGCCATTTTGTTGACGCGCGTCCATCTGTAAAGGGGGTCGTGTCCGAGGCCGAAAAATCGGCCTCCGCGCGATTGGCACGCTTCTTCGCGAGCGGCGTCGATACATGTTGCCAGCACACTGCGTACAAACTTTCCGCTGGACTTGACGCAGAGGCCTAGAGTTGCCCCCGCGCCTTCACGTCCAGATAGGCATTGAGGGTGGCCGCGCCGAAGCCGCGCGCGGGGGCCCGGACCACCAGCGCGCCCGCGTCTCGCAGGGTGGTGGCGGTGCGGCGGAACTCGGTCTCCAGGCGCGCGGCGGCCTGTCGCGCGTAGGCGTCCTGGGTCTCGGCGGGCACGCCGTGCGCCGCGGCCTGGACGTCCTCGTCGAGCAGCGAGGCGACCACGGGCAGGTGCCGGGGCCGCAGCGCCAGCGTGCGCGTGAGGAGGCTGGCGGAGGCGTCCGGGTCCACCAGGTCCGTGAAGAGCACCACCAGCGCGCGGCGCGTCTGCCGGGCGAAGGCGAAGTCGAAGGCGCGGCCATAGTCGCTCTCCTCGAGCGCGGCCTCGGTGCGGTACAGGGATTCCGTGATGAGGCGCAGGTGCTCCCGGCCCTTGCGCGGCGGCAGGTAGGCCCGCACGCCGCTGGCGAAGGCGAGCACGCCCACCACGTCTCCGGCCTCCAGGCCCACGCGGGCGAGCCGCAGCGCCGCGTCCACGGCGTGGTCCAGCTTGCGCCGCTCCTGGATGCGGCCCGCCATGTGCCGCCCGCAGTCCAGCAGCAGGAGCACGGGCTGGTGCCGCTCGGGCTGCCACGTGCGCACCAGCGTGTGGGCGTGGCGCGCGGAGGCCTTCCAGTCGATGTGGCGGTAGTCGTCTCCGGGGCGGTACTCCCGCAGCGACTCGAACTCCCGGCCCTCGGCGGCGCGGCGCCGCTGGATGCGCGCGGAGGGGGACTCGGCGGCGCGGGCCAGCGCCAGGGCCTCGCGGGTGAGCGCGGTGAGGTCCGGGTACACCTTCACGGTGTGTCCGGCGGGGACGCGGACCTGCCGCGCGCACAGCCCCAGGGGCCCGAGCAGCCGGAGGTGCACGTCACCGAAGCGGGCATCGCCTCGGGAGGGCGGCGTGACGAAGTAGCTGAGCGCTCGCGGTGACGCCGGGGCCGCGGGCAGGGTGGTGGACTGCCGGTGCCCGCTGCTGGCCATGTCCTCGGGCGGCTCGTCGCGCACCTCCACGTGCAGGGGGCTGGCGCCGGTGTCCATCCGCTCCAGCTCCAGGCGCACCGTGTTGCGCGTACCCGAGGAGAGGATGGGCTCCACGCTGCGCCGCACCCGCACGTCCTCCGCGCGAGGGGCCCGCGCGAAGTCCACCGCGCAGAGGGCGAGCACGGCGACGTCCACCGCCAGCGCGAGCCACCCGAACGCGGGGCTGGCCACCGCCAACGCGGCCGGGAGGAGCCCCGCCGCGAGCAGGCCCACGGCGAGTCCGGTGGGGACGGGGCGCCCGAGGCTCACCGGGGCACTCGCACCCGCTCGAGCGTCTGCTTCAGCACGTCGTCCGCGGTGATTCCCTCCACCTCGGCCTCGGCCTTGAGGAGCAGGCGGTGGTTGAGGACGCTGAAGGCCACGGCCTTCACGTCATCCGGCGTGACGAAGTCGGTGCCCATCAGCGCCGCGCGCGCCTTGGACGCCGCGAGCAGGGCCTGGGCGGAGCGCGGGCTGGCGCCCAGCCGCACCCGCGGATTCACCCGGGTCTCCCGGACCAGCGCCACCACGTACTGGAGGATGGAGTCGTCACACGACACGCGGGCCGCGCGTGACTGCAGCTCCAACAGCGTGGGCGCGTCCAGCACCTGCTGCGTGGACGTGGGCTTGCCCTCGCGCTGGTGGAAGGCGCGGAGCATGGTCGTCTCCGCGTCGGCTTCCGGGTAGCCCACGCGTACGCGCATGAGGAAGCGGTCCAGTTGGGCCTCGGGGAGCGGGTAGGTGCCCTCGAGCTCCAGCGGGTTCTGCGTGGCCACCACGAAGAAGTGCGGCGGCAGCGCGTGGGACACGCCGTCGATGGTGACCTGCCGCTCCTCCATGGCCTCCAGGAGCGCGGCCTGCGTCTTGGGCGGGGTGCGGTTGATCTCGTCCGCGACCACCACCTCCGTGAAGATGGGGCCCTTCACGAGGCGGAAGGCGTTGTCCTGGGGCTGGAAGATGTTGGTGCCCAGGATGTCCGCCGGCATCAGGTCCGGCGTGAACTGGATGCGCGTGAAGAGCAGGCCCAGGGCGCCGGCCATGCTGCGCGCGGTGAGCGTCTTGGCGACGCCCGGCACGCCTTCCAGCAGCACGTGGCCTCGCGCGAGGAAGGCCGTGATCAGGTCCGCCAGCACGCGCTGTTGTCCGAAGACGGCCGCGTCGAGCGCGGCGGTGAGACGGGAGAGTGGGGTGGCGTCGGACATGGTGGCGGGAGACGCTAGTCCGCCGCCGCGAGGCGCGGCAGCGGTTTTCGTGGGCGCGAGTGCCGCCTCAGCGGTCGGACTGTCCCTTGAGGCCCAGCAGCGTGCCGCCCAGCGTGGCGACCGCGCTGAGCACGGCGACGTACACGCCGAAGCTGGGGGACGAGTTCATCATCTCCGAGTTGCCGATGGGCGTGGGCACCATCGTCGTGTCGGACGACACCTTGATGTACACGACGCACCAGATGAGGGACACGATGCTGACGACGAGCTGCCCCATCCACGGCACGACGGGGTTCACGTTCGGGAACGAGCCCTTCACGCGAATGGTGACGGCCGTGAGCAGCAGGATGGCCATCACGAACGCGCCCACGCCCATGCTCATCAACCCGAGCACGTCGCCGTCCACCGCCGTCTCCTTCCACGGCAGGAAGCACGAGAGCAGCAGCACGGCGGCGCCCCAGAAGGCCACCTTGTCGCCGCCCTGGAGCTGCGCGAACAGCTCCTTCGCGTCGCGGATGATTTCGTCGGGGTCGGTGACACCGCCGCTGCCCTCATCCGAATCCAAGGAGCGGTCCCACGGATCCGGTGAGGAGGCCGCGGGTTCGGGGGCCGGGGCCCGGCGAGGCGCGGGACGGGGCGCAGCGGCCTTGGCGGCGCGTTGCTGGGGCGCGCTCCGGGCGACCTCCTCCATGCTCCGGATGTTCGTGGAGTCCGCGCTGGGCGCCGCCGCGGCCGCTGGGCGGCTGCCGGAGCGGCCCGTCGCCGGGCGGGGACGGCGCGGCGGTGGTGGCTTCGCGGCCCGGCGAGGATCTTCGGCTGCGTCCGTGGACTCCTCCGGAGCGTCAGGGGCGGGCTCTCCCGAGAGGAAGGAGCCATCGATGATGTAATCGCAGACGGAACAGATGGACGTGTTGGCGGCTACCTTCGAGCCGCAGCCAGGGCAGTTCAGGACCAGCGCTCCCGCGGAGAGAAACCAGCGCGTATCTTCGGAGCCCCGGGGCGTGCGTGTCAAACCCCCTCGGGGCCTAACCCCTGGATTTTCGCGGGGAATTGACCTAGGCCCGCGCCATGCGCCGCTCGCACTCCGCCCGTGCCCTCTCCACCTGTGCCGTCACCTTCTCCCTGCTCACCGGCTGCGTCCGCAACGTACCGCCCGTGGAGACGCCGCCCCTGGACACGCAGACGCTCGCGCGCATCCAGGACTGGGAGGACTCGCGGTCTTTGGGCGATGGCGCGTTGGTGTCGCTGGCGGGCAGCGCCTCGGATGCCCGGGTTCGTGCTCGGGCCCTGCGCGCGCTGGCTCGAATCCAGGACCCCGCCACGTTGGCGCCGGTCCTCGCGGGCCTGAAGGACTCCGACGCCGAGGTGCGCGGCGAGGCCGCCTTCGCCGCGGGGGAGCTGGCCCTTTCGTGGGAGCTGCTCGTGGAGGCGGAGCTCGCGTCCCTGGAGTCCGCGTTGCTGGCGGCGGAGCACGCCGAGTCGGACGTGGCGGTGCGCCGGACGCTGCTGGATGCCCTGGGGCGGCTGGGGTCGCCGGGGGCGGTGACGCGATTGACGGAGCGGATGCGGGATGGCGATGTGTCCCTGGCGGGGCGGGCCGCGCAGGCCGTGGGTGTGGTCGCGCGGGTTCGGGGCGCGGCGGTGGCGGCGCAGGTGCCCCTGGCGCCCGCGGCGGCGCTGCTCTCGGCGGAGCGGCCGGTGGAGGCGCGTTACGGCGCTGCCTATCTGCTGTCGACGGTGAAGCGTCCGCAGGCCCTGGCCGCGCTGCGCCGCTGCTTGGAAGACGCGGACGCGGACGTGAGGGCGCTGTGCGCCAAGGGCTTTGGCGACGTGGGCGGGCCCGAGGACGCGGTGGTGCTGGGGCGGTTGTTGGAGGACCCCTCGCCACGCGTCGCGTCGGAGGCGGCGCGTTCGCTGGCGAAGCTGGCGGCGGCGTGCAGCGGTCCGTGCACGGCGGTGGATGCGCTGGAGGCGTTGACGGTCCGGGCGAAGCGGGTGGCGCGGGGCATGGCGCCTCCGGAGGCGGCGAGCGCGGCTTCGGGTGAGGCGAAGGCGACGGTGGAGACGCTGGCGCGGTCCGCGGAAGGCCATCCGCTCCTGGCGCTGGCGCAGCAGGGGTTGCCCGCGTTCGGCCGTCCCGTGTTCGAGTCGCTGCGCCTGGCCCTGGCGGACGCGGACCGGGGCGCGGCATCGGACGTGGCGCGGGCCGACCTGGCGTGGCTGGACTGCCGCCTCGCGGCCGCGATGGACCGGCAGGCGGGCACGCCTAAGGAAATCCTGGATTGTGGTTACGGGCGCGTCGACGAGCCGCGTCGGCTCGCCCTGGGCCTGCGCGAGGTGGCGCAGTCGAAGGGGCAGGGCGGCGCGGCCTTCGCGGTGAAGTACCTGCGTCACCCGGACGCGCGCGTGAAGCTGACGGCGCTGGAGGCCGTGGCGGCGCGGCCCGTGCCCGAGGCGGCGGCCGCGGTGCGTCCGCTCATCGAAGGTGAGGACCTGGTGGTGGCGGGCGCGGCGGCGGCCACGGCGGGGCAGCTGAAGGACCCGGAGGCGCTGCCGGCGGTGGAGGCCCTGGCGGCACGCGTGCCGCAGACGCCTGGAGACCTGGTGGAGCCGGTGGCGGGGGCGCTGGTCGCGCTCCAGGGGCGCGCCGCCGAGCCTCGGCTTCGCGAGTGGCTGGAGCATCCGCACGCCAACGTGCGGCGCGTGGCTGCGCAGGCGCTGAGCGAGCTGACCGGGCAGCGCGTGCGTTCGAAGCGCGTGCCGCTGCCCGCGTACACCTTCCGGCCGCAGGCGGCGCCCCCGCGCGCCGGGCTGGTGTTCCGCACCGACAAGGGGGACATCACCGTGCGACTGGATGTGGACGAGGCGCCGCTGACGTCCGGCAACCTGCACGCGCTGGCGCGCAAGGGCTTCTTCAACGGCGTGACGTTCCACCGCGTGGTGCCGGACTTCGTGGCGCAGGGGGGAGACCCGCGCGGGGACGGGGAGGGCGGCCCGGGCTACTCCATCCGCTGTGAAATCACGCGCCGTCCGTACCGCCGGGGCACGGTGGGCATGGCGCTGGCGGGGAAGGACACCGGCGGCAGCCAGTTCTTCTTCACGCACGCGCCGCAGCCGCACCTGGACGGCCGCTACACGGCGTTCGGCGAGGTGGTGTCCGGCATGGACGTGGTGGACGCGCTCCTGGAAGGCGACGTCATCCGCGAGGTGCGCGCGGTGGAGCTGGCGCCCTGAACCCGCGCCCGCTCAGGCGCCGCTGGCCTTCGCCAGGGGCGCGGGCGGTCCGAGCGGGTTGCTGTTCCAGCGCGCGCTCTCCTCGGCCTCCATGGCCTCGACTTCCTGGCGGATGCGCTGCCACTCCGTCTCCGGAATGTTGAGGAACGCCTCCGCCAGCGCCGGGTCGAACTGGGTGCCGGCGCAGCGCCGGATTTCATCCCGGGCGACGCTCATGGGCCGCCCCTTGCGGTAGGGCCGGTCGGAGGTAATCGCATCCACCGTGTCCACGAGGCAGAAGATGCGCGCCCCCAGCACGATGTCCTCACCCGCCAGGTTCTGAGGGTAGCCCTTGCCGTCCCACCGTTCCTGGTGCTGGAGCACGATGAGCGCCGCCTCATGGAGGTACGGCATCTTCGCGAGCATCCGGTAACCGAACTCCGGGTGCTTGCGCATCTCCACCCATTCATCCGGCGTGAGCGGACCGGGCTTGAGCAGGATGGAGTCACTCACGCCAATCTTCCCGATGTCGTGCAGCAGCGCGCCTTGCTCCACCACGTCGAGCGCACCGCCCGAGAGGCCCACCTCCTGCGCCAGCCGCCGCGAGTAGAGCGACACGCGGCGCGAATGCCACTGCGTCTCCGTGTCGCGGTAGTCCAGGGCGCTGATGAGCCCGTCGAGCAGCCCGGTGGTGCGCTCCACCACGCGGCGCTCCAGGTCGCGGTTGATGGCGACCAGCTCCTCGTTCTTCTCCGCCACCTCGCGCTGCAGCCGCTCGTTGGCTTCCACCAGCCGGTAGTGCGCGAAGGCCTGCCGTACGCTGCTCGTCAGGTCGCTGAGCGACCAGGGCTTGCCCAGCAGGCGGAAGACCTCGCCGCGGTTCACTGCCTCGGAGGCGGTCCGGAAGTCCGCCGCCGCCGTCAGCATCAGCCGCACCGCCTTGGGGTTCTTCTCCCGCAGCGCGCCGAGCAGCTCGATACCGTTGAGGTACGGCATCATGAAGTCCGTCAGGACGACCTGGAAGCCCACCTCGCGAGCGGCCACCGCCGGGTCGCTGTGCGTGACGACGTCGTACCCCTCGGTCTGGAGGATGCGGGACAGAGCGGTCAGGATGAGAACGTCGTCGTCCACGACGAGGATGCGATCCATGCCGAAGGTGCCTCCAGGACAGCGTGCCTGTACAGCTTTATACACGCGGGTAGCAGGCCCCAAAAGACCCCCCAGGGCCTTCTGGATGCTTCTAAGCCATGGAAATCCTTGGAGGTTCTTCCATTCGGGAAGAGTGGTAGAACCACGTCACGCTTGCCTGCCCGCCAAGGTGTGATTTATGGTGCGCGGCAACGCTGGACTGTAGCGCTAACCCCTTGGAATCGTGGAGCAATCTCCGATGGCAAAAGCCCCGGAAGGGCCCGTGCCGGTGGTGGTGATGGGGCTGGGGTTCATCGGTCAGGAAATCGCCCGGGCTGCCCTGTCCTCGCCGGAAGTGGAGCTCATCGGCGCGGTGGACGTGGAATCCAGCCTGGTGGGTCGCCCCCTGGGTGACGTCCTGGGCGGTCCTGCCCCCCGCATCAAAGTGGTGGACTCGTTGGAGCAGGCGGTGGGCAAGCGCAAGGGCGTGGTCGTCCTGCATGCCACCCGGTCGCGCCTGCCGCAGGTCATCGACCAGATTCTGGACGCGGTGAAGCGCGGCCTGCCGGTGGCCAGCACGTGTGAGGAGCTGGCCTTTCCGCACCTGAAGTACCCGGAGCTGGCGGACACGCTCGACGCCGCCGCGCAGAAGGCGGGCGTGGCGGTGGTGGGCACGGGCGCCAATCCCGGCTTCGTGATGGACCGGCTGGTGGCGGCCCTGGGGCAGGTGTGCGGTCCTGTCCGGCGCGCGACGGTGACGCGCGTGGTGGACGCCCGGACGCGCCGTGAAGCGCTCCAGCGCAAGGTGGGCGCGGGGCTGTCCGAGGACGAATTCTTCGAGCTGGTGGACAGTGAGCAACTGGGCCATGTCGGCCTTGTAGAGTCGGCGGCGCTCGCGGCCCTCGGCCTGGGGCTGGATTGCGACGACTTCGAAGAAGAAGTAGCCCCCGTGTTCGCCGAGGAGGACATCTCCGGCGGCGCGTTTCCAGTCCGGAAGGGGCGGGTGGCTGGCATGTTCCAGTCCGTGGTGGGGTTGGAGGATGGACAGGAACGGGTGCGCCTGGAGTTGACCATCGCGGTGGGGGCGGACGAGCCCAAGGACCGTATCGAAATCGACGCTGACCCGAAGCTGGTGTTGGAAATCCCGGGGGGAGTGGCGGGCGACCGGGCCACCGCGAATGCGCTGGTGAATGCCGCGCCACGCTTGACGGCCGCTGAAGCCGGGCTCCTCACGGTGCTCGAGCTTCCGGCCGGACGCTAGAGTCAGGAGAGGAAATGCTGGACAAGAACGCGATCGGCCGCGCCTCGCCGCCGACGCTGAACGAGGTCGAAAAGGGCGCCATCCGTCGGTTCGCGGAGGCCATCGGGGACTACAACCCCATCTACTACGATGAGGAGTACGCCCGGGCGTCGGGGTACCCCACCATCATCGCGCCCCCCACGTTCCCCGCGTCCTTCCACTCGGCGGCGGACCTCCGGGAGCTGCTGGGCGTGGGCATCAAGAGCCTGCTCCACGCCGAGCAGGGCTTCGACTACGAGCGGCCCATCTTCGCGGGGGACCGCATCTACGTTTCCACACGCGTGTCGGACGTCTTCGAGCGCCCAGGCATGTCCGGGAAGATGGACATCGCGGTCATCGAGGACGAAGGCCGTGACGAGGAAGGCAACCTCGTGTTTCGCGCCCGCCGGACGCTGGTGGTCCGCGCCGCCAAGGAGACCCCGTGATGCCCGCGCGCAAGCTGTACTTCGAAGCCATCCGCGTGGGGGACGAGCTGCCCGCGCTGGCAAAGGCGCCCGTCGACCGCGTCCAGCTGTCGCGCTATGCCGGCGCCTCGGGTGACTTCAACCCCGTCCACGTCGACGAGCTCTACGCCAAGAGCGTGGGCATGCCGAGCGTGTACGCCCCCGGGATGCTCGTCATGGGCATGCTCGGCCAGCTCATCAGCGACTGGGCGCGCGGCGGGCAGATGCGCCGCTACAACGTGCGCTTCATCAAGATGGTGTGGCCGGGTGACACCGTCGTGTGCAAGGGCCGCGTGAGCGACCGGCACGGCTCCGGCGGCCGCTACTTCGTCGAGATCGACCTCTGGGCGGAGAACCAGAAGGGCGAGCTGGTGATGAAGGGCTCCTCGCAGATCCAGCTCTTCTACTCGCTGGAGGACGAGAACCGGCAGCGCTCCGGCCAGTCCCCCATCGTGGTGGAGGTGCCGCGCGAGAGCCTGAGCAACGCCACCGCCAACGCCGCGGCGCCCACGTCGCCGTCCGGCTCCGCCGCCCCCGGCGGGGAGGACGAGGACCCGGATGAGCGCCACGCGGGCGTCTCGTCCAAGAAGACGGTTCCCCGGGAAAAGCCGGCGGCCAAGACAGCCTCGCTCCCCGCAGCGAAGAAGGCGAAGAAGTAGGCAGGCGCCTCGCGTCCTGAGTGGCGGTACTGACCGCCGCTCAACGCGAGGTGTCATTCGGGGTTGACTCAAAAATCAGTCGCCGCCACACTTCTTGCGTCTCAACGCGCCGCTGACCTCATCCTTTTTCAACGAGGGCGGGCAGCGAGCCGTCACGCAGGAGTGGCCATGTCCGCCGGGATCAACACCTACAAGACCGACCTTCGAGAGATTTTCTTCACGCTGTTCGAGCAGTTCGGCTTCGGCCAGGTTGCGGGCCAGGTCCCCTTCGAGGCCTGGGGTTCCGACGAAGCGAAGGCGGTGTTGACGGAGACGTACCGCTTCGCGCGCGAGGTGCTCGGGCCCCTCAACTCGGTGGGCGACCGTGAGGGCTGCCGGGTGGAGAACGGCGCCGTCTTCACGCCGACGGGCTTCAAGGACGCGTGGAAGAAGCTCTACGAGCAGGGCTTCAAGACGGTGGGCGTGAGCCCGGAGCACGGCGGCCAGGGCTCGCCGATGATGCTCCAGGTGACGGTGGAGGAGCTGCTGTCGGGCGCCAACTCGGCGTTCAACATGTACCCCGGCCTGGCGTTCGGCGCCGCCGAGGTCGTCGCCGAGTGTGGCACCCCCGCGCAGCAGAAGCAGTTCGTGGAGCGCATGCTCAACGGCACGTGGGGCGGCACCATGTGCCTCACCGAGCCGCACGCCGGCTCGGACGTGGGCGCGGCCAAGTCGACGGCCCGCCGCAACGCGGACGGCACGTACAACATCCGCGGCACGAAGATCTTCATCTCCGGCGGCGACCACGACATGGCGGAGAACATCATCCACCTCGTGCTCGCGCGCATCGACGGCGCCGCGCCCGGCACGAAGGGCCTGTCGCTGTTCATCGTCCCCAAGCTGCGCATCAACGCGGACGGCAGCTCGGGCCAGGCCAACGACGTGGGCGTGGGCTCCATTGAGCACAAGATGGGCATCAACGGCTCCGCCACCTGTGTCATCAACTTCGGTGAGAACGACAACTGTGTGGGCGAGCTCGTCGGTACGGTCGAGCACGTCGGCATGAGCCAGATGTTCAAGATGATGAACGGCGCGCGCATCGCCGTGGGCATCCAGGGCATCGGCCTAGCGTCCGCCGCGTACTACAACGCGCTGGACTACGCGAAGGACCGCAAGCAGGGCTCCCACTTCACCAAGTGGAAGGACCCCACCGCGCCCCGCGCCGCCATCATCGAGCACCCGGACGTCCGCCGCATGCTGCTGGACATCAAGGCGCACGTGGAGGGCATCCGCTCGCTCATCATCAAGCTGGCCATGCACCTGGACAAGGCGCGCCAGCTGGCCGGCAAGGATGACGACGCGGCCACCTACCACAAGGGCCAGGTGGAGCTGCTCACCCCGCTGGTGAAGGCGTACAGCTCCGAGCAGGCCTTCCGCCTGTGCGCGCAGGCCATCCAGATCTACGGCGGCGCCGGCTACATCCAGGACTACCCGGTGGAGCAGTACACCCGCGACTCGAAGATCTTCTCCATCTACGAGGGCACCACGCACATCCAGGCCATGGACCTGGTGGGCCGGAAGATGGGCCAGGCCGGTGGCATGCACTTCCAGCAGTTCATGGGCGACGTGGGCTCGTTCATCGAGACCCACCGCGAGCACGCCGTCTACGGCGAGGCCGTGAAGTCCCTGGCCGCGGCGCAGGAGGCCCTGATGGCCAGCGCCATGGTGGTGTTCGGCTGGTCGCAGGACGGCAGCAAGTTCCCGCTGATTCCGCTGTCCGCCAACCGCTTCCTCAACATGATGTCCGAGGTCGCCGTGGGCTGGCTGCTGCTGGACGCGGCGCTCATCGCGGAGAAGGCGAAGGCCGAGCTGTCCGCGGGCCACCCGGACGTGGCGTTCTACGAGGGCAAGAAGTACAGCGCCCTGTGGTACGCCCGGAACGTGCTGCCCAACGTGGAGCAGGCGGCGAAGATGCTCACCACCGAGGACACCTCGCCGATGGACATCTCCGACGCGGCCTTCGCGAGCGTCTGATGCGTCCGTCCGCGCCCCGCTGAAAGAGCGGGGCGCCGGATGCACCAAAGGCCACCCGGGCTCCGCGCCCTGGGTGGCCTTCGTGTTTGGACCGCAGGAGGCCTATTCGCCTTCGCGCACGCCGATGGCGAGCTGGGCGAGGCCGGCCTTCTTGGCCAGCTCCATCACCTGCACCACGGTGCCGTGGGGGACGCCCTCGTCGGCCTGGACGATGACCACCGTCTCCTCGTCCTTCTGCTTGGCCTCATCGAAGGCCTGCTGCAGCTCGTCCTGCGAGACGACGTTGCCGGCGAGCATGAAGCGGCCGTCCGCCAGCACCGCCACGGACAGGTCCGTGGTGCGCGCGGTGACGTCCGCGGCGCCGCCCTTGGGCAGGTTCACCTTGAGGCCCGCCTTGGTGCCGCCGCCCGGCCCCTGCTGGACGATGACGGAGCTGGTCACCATGAAGATGATGAGCAGCACCAGGAAGATGTCGGTGAGCGGCGTGATGTTGATTTCGGCGAAGACGCCTTCCTCGCCGTCGTCTCCGCCCGGAGTCTTGCCCATGCCCATGGTGTGTTCTCCTCCGGCTCAGACGGGCTGGGCATCCGCGCGCGCGGCGCTGGAGGCCTGGGGGTCGGGCGTGGGCGGCGTGGGCTCCGCGGGGGGCAGGCCGGCGGCCCGCTCCTTGAGCAGCTCGACGAACTCGTCGCCAAGCAAGCGCAGCTCCACCAGCACGCGCGACAGGCGGGCCTGGAAGTAGTTGTAGAAGACCATCGCCTGCACGGCGACGAGGATGCCCACGGCGGTGGCCACGAGCGCCTCGGAGATGCCCGTCATCACCGCCGAGCTGCCGCCCGTGCCGCCCGCTTCCACGTCCAGGCCGAGGTCCTTGAAGGAGCGCATGATGCCGGCCACGGTGCCGAAGAGGCCGACGAAGGGGGTAATCGAGCCGATGGTGGCCAGAATCCAGAGGTAGCGGCGCAGCTTGAGCGCCACCTGGGCGCGCTCGCGCTCCACGGCGGCCTCGATGCCCGAGCCCCCGGAGAGGCGCGAGCGCTCCAGCCTGTCGAACCCGGCCAGGAAGATGTCGGCGGCCACCGCGTCGGAGCGCTCGGCGGCGGTGCGGGCGGCCGTGACGTCTCCGCGCAGCAGGTGTTTGTTCACTGTCTCACCCAAGGCACGTGAGCGCTCGCCCACGCCCCAGAGCGCGATGATGCGCTCGACGGCGACAATCAACGCCGCCACCGAGGCGAAGAGCAGCATGGCGAGGGTGACGCCACCGATGCGGAGGTAATGAAGGATGTCGTTCAGGCTCATTGGTGGGTGACCGGGCAGGGCGGCATGGCCCAGACTAGGAGATATGAACCGCGCAGCCGCCGCAATCTTCCTGGTAGTGCTCTGTTCGGGTTGTCCCAAGCGAATCGAATTCGGCCCCGAGGGCGAACTCACCGACGCGGACACCGTGTACCAACGCGTCGTGAAGAACCAGGAGAACGTCGTCACGCTGGAGGGTGACGCGAAGCTGCGCGCCGAGCTCCCCGACCAGGGCGGCACGCTGAGCATGTTCGTCGCCGTCACCCGGCCGGCCATGCTGCACCTGGAGACGTTCGACTTCTTCAACAGGCCGCTCGCCTCCCTGACGTCCGATGGGCAGCGCTTCGGGCTCTATCAGGCGGACACGAACACCTGGTACCAGGGGCCCGCGAGCCCGGCGAACGTGTCCCGCTTCCTGCCCGTCATGCTGCCAGGCGAGGAGCTGGTGCCCATCATGCTCGGGCAGGTGCCGCTCATTCCCCCGGAGCGCATGACGCTGGAGCTGGACCGCAAGCAGGGCGTCTACGTGCTGACGCTGTTCCGGGGCGAGGCGACCCAGATCCTCCACGTCCACACCAAGTACCTGCGGGTGATGAAGAGTCTGGTGCGGGGCATCCCGGGCTACGACCTGGCCTTCGGTGACTTCCTGGAGCGGGGGGACCTCATCTTCCCGGGCCGGGTGGAGCTGGAGGCGAAGCAGGCGAAGACGAAGCTCCAGGTGCGCTACCAGCAGATCAAGCTCAACGCGCGGCCGGACCTGACCCTCTACGAAGTTTCACCGCCGGAAGGCGCACGGGTGGTGGAGGTGGACGCGTCCGGGAGGGAGCAACCTCCCGCCGGGGCGCCGGGATCCGGGTCCTCCGCACCCCTGGCGCCGGGTTCCTGACCGGCCGAGCGCGGAAGAAGCGGCGCACGCTGCCGAGACAGTCTAGAGTGCCCGCCACGACATGGCACAGATCAAGCTTGGAGAATTGCTGATCAAGGCGAACGTGCTTCAGGAGAGCCAGCTCAAGGCCGCGCTCGCCGAACAGGCGAAGTGGGGCGGCAAGCTCGGCGAAATCCTGGTCCGGATGAGCCTCGTCTCGGAGGACATCCTGGTACGCGCCTTGTCCAAGCAGCTCGGGATGCCGGCGGTGAACCTGGACGCGGTGCAGATGGTGCAGCCGCACGTGAAGGCGAAGATTCCGGCGCAGACGGCACGGGACTTCTCCGTGCTGCCGCTCCAACTGCGCGACGACGGCAAGTCGCTCGTGGTGGCGATGGCGGATCCGCTCAACGTGCGCATGCTGGACGAACTGCGCGCCGTCTCCAAGTGCCGGATCATCCCCAACGTCGCGGGCCGCACCTCCATTGCCCGCGCCTTCGCCCGCATCTACGAGCAGAACCACGAGCTCGAGGACGCCGACACCAACTTCAAGGTGGTGGACGCCCAGGGCCGCACGGTGGTGAAGAACCTCAAGGACCTGGATCCGGCCGCCGCCGCGGCGACCGCGCCCCGGCCCCCGCCCGCCCCGGCCCGCCCCGCGCCTCCGCCCGAGCCCCCCGCGGCCCGCGCTCCCTCGGCCGCGTCCGGCACGCCGGCGGAGCTGCTCCGCAGCGTGGAAGAGGTGCAGCGCAAGGAAGTCGCCGCCCTCAAGGCCATGGTGGAGCTGCTCATCGAGAAGGGCGTGTTCAGCCGCGAGGAGTACCTCGCGAAGGTCAAGCGGTAGCCCTCCATGCGCAAGAAGATTGGTGAACTGCTCGTCGAGGCTGGCGTCGTGACGGAGGAGCAGGTCCGCGTGGCGTTGGGGCGCAAGAGCGCCTACGGGAGCCAGCGGCTGGGTGAGGTGCTGGTGGAGCAGGGGCTGTGCACGCCCACGCACATCGCCCGGGCCTTGTCCTCCCAGCACGCGCTGCCCTTCGTCGAGCTGCCCGAGGAGCTCCCCGCCGCCGTCGCGGGGCTGGTGTCCGCGGACTTCCAGTCCGAGCACCGCATCGTGCCCTTTCGGGTGGAGCTGGAAGGCCGCAGCGAGCGCATCCACGTCGCGGTGGATGACCCGGGCGACGTGACGCTCGTGGACGAGCTGCGCTTCCAGCTGCAGAAGCAGATGCGTGTCTTCGTCGCGGCCTCGGATGACCTGGATGCCGCGCTGGCGCGCGTCCGGGGCGAGCCGCTGGACATCGTGGAAGCCGTGGCCCTGGACGAGGACGAGGGGCCCCTGCCACCTCCCGTGGCCGCTGACGCTGCTCCGCTCGAATGGGATTTTCCGGAGGCTCCGAAGCCCGTGCCCAAGTCCGTTCCTCCTGCTCCGCCGCCCGCCGCCCGTCCCCCCGCGTTCCGAGGTTCGGCTTCGCCGCCGCCTCCGCCACCGGAGGCCACGGATGGCGAGCCGGCCGTGGACGCGCTGGATGATCTGCTCGGCCGCAAGGGCGCCGCCCCCGTGCGTCCGCCTCCGCCGCCCCCGCCCGACGCGGACGGTGACGAGGGCAAGCCGCGGGTGCCGGTGGTGGTGTTCGGCGGCGCCGCGCAGGGCTCGCGTCCCGCGGTGCCGCTCACGCCGACGCCGCAGTTCTCCGACGAGGACCTGGCCGTCCTGGACGACATCGAGCGCATCTCACGCGGCGAGGACGCCGAGCTGGACACGGAGAAGGTGAAGCCTGCCCGCATGGTGGCCAGCCTCATCCGGCTGCTCATCCGCAAGGGCGTCATCCAGGAGGCTGAGTTCCTGGAGGAGCTGGCCCAGAAGTGACGGCCGCCTGGCCTCCCGCGGGCGAGGAGCCGCTGCTCGACGTCCGCGGGCTCACCACGGAGCTCGCGCTGGAGGCGGGCCCCGTTCGCGCCGTGGACGGCGTGTCCTTCTCGCTGCCCCCCGGCGGAACCCTGGGGGTGGTGGGGGAGAGTGGCTGCGGCAAGAGCCTCACCGCGTTGTCCCTGCTGCGCCTGGCGCCCGAGCCCCCCGTGCGAGTCGTGGGCGGCGAGGTGCGCTTCCAGGGGCGGGACTTGCTGAAGCTGTCCGAGCCGGAGCTGCGCCAGGTGCGCGGCCGGCGGGCGGCGATGATCTTCCAGGAGCCGATGACCTCCCTCAACCCGGTGTTCACCGTGGGCGAGCAGATTGGCGAGGGCGTCCGGCTGCACCTGGGTGCCTCGCGGGCACAGGCGCGAGAGCGCGCGGTGGAGATGCTGCGGCAGGTGGGCATCCCCGCTCCGGGCGAGCGCGTGGACGCCTACCCCCACCAGCTTTCGGGCGGCATGCGGCAGCGGGTGATGATCGCCATGGCGCTGGCGTGTGACCCCGTGCTGCTCATCGCGGACGAGCCCACCACCGCGCTGGACGTCACCATCCAGGCGCAGATTCTGGACCTGCTCGCCCGGCTCCAGGCGGAGCGGGGCATGGCGGTGCTGCTCATCACCCACGACCTGGGCGTGGTGGCGGAGAGCTGCGACAGCGTCGTGGTGATGTACGCGGGCCGCGTGGTGGAGCGCGCGCCGGTGGAGGCCCTGTTCTCCCGGCCCGCGCATCCGTACACGGCCGGGCTCCTCCGCTCGATTCCGTCGCGCCGCGGCGCTGCGACATCGGGCGCTCGCGAGCGCCTGCGCACGATTCCGGGCAGGGTGCCTTCGTTGCGCGAGCTGCCCGCGGGCTGCGCGTTCCGGGAGCGCTGCGACCGGGCGCTGGACGTCTGCGCTCGGGTGACACCGGCCCTGACGGCGCCTCGCGAAGGGCAACTGGCGGCCTGCCACAACCCGGTGCCCCTCCCATGAGCACGACGACACCGCAGCTTCAGGTGAGCGACGTGAAGGTTCACTTCCCCGTGCGCGGAGGCGCCTTTGGCCGGGTGCGCGGCGCGGTGAAGGCCGTGGACGGCGTGAGCTTCGACGTCCTGCGCGGGGAGACGCTGGGTCTGGTGGGGGAGAGTGGCTGCGGCAAGAGCACCCTGGGCCGCGCCGTGCTGCGGTTGGTGGAGCCCACGGCGGGCACCCTCCGCTTCGATGGCCAGGACCTCACGGGCCTGTCTCCGCGCCAACTCCGGCCGCTTCGTCAGCGGATGCAGTTCGTCTTCCAGGACCCCTACGCCTCGCTCAACCCACGGCTGACGGTGCGGGAGATTCTGGAGGAGCCCTTCGCCATCCATGGGCTGGCGCGCGGCCCGGGTGAACGGGCGCGCGAGGTGGAGGCGCTCCTGGACGCCATGGGGCTGCCGCGCGAGGCGTTGGAGCGGCGGCCCCACGAGTTCTCCGGAGGGCAGCGGCAGCGCATCGGCATCGCGCGGGCGCTGGCGCTGCGGCCGGACCTGGTGGTGGCGGACGAGCCCATCAGCGCGCTGGACGTGTCCGTGCAGGCGCAAATCGTCAACCTGCTGGTGGACCTGCAACGCGAGCGCGGCCTCACGTACATCTTCATCGCCCACGACCTGAACATCGTCGAGTACGTCTCCACCCGCGTGGCGGTGATGTACCTGGGACGCATCGTCGAGCTGGCGCCCTCGGCCGCGCTCTACCGTCAGCCGCGCCATCCCTACACCCAGGCGCTGCTGTCCGCGGTTCCCGTTGCGGAGCCCGGGCACCGGCGCACGCGGCTGCTGGTGCCTGGCGAGCCGCCATCCCCCCTGGCCCCGCCGCCGGGATGCACCTTCCATCCGCGCTGTCCTCATGCGATGGAGCGTTGTCGGCGAGAGGCCCCCCCGTCCTATCCCTTGGGCGGTGGGCACTTCGCGGCCTGTTTCCTGGCGGAGCCCGATGCGCGCGAGGCCCCGTCCGACGCTGCCCCCGGAGGACGCACCGGTGTTCTGGCTCAGCCACCATCACCCGGATGAGTATAACCGCACGTACCTGTTCGGCGGCGTGCGCGTCTGCGCGCGCTGCCTGGGCACCTACCCGGTGATGCTGGGCGCCCTGGTGGCGCTCTTCGCCCTGCGCGCGCCGCTGCAATGGCACCTGGATGTCCCTGTCGTGCTGGGCCTCACCGTGCCGGCGCTGGCGGACTGGGCTTGGGGCCGCTTCCGGCCGGCGGCAGGCTCCAATGCGGTGCGGACGTTGACGGGCGTCTTGCTGGGGCTGGCGCTCGGCCGCTCCCTCTACGTGCATTTGCAGCAGCCACTGCCCGCCGTGCTGCTGGCGCAGGGCGCGCTCGTGACAGCGGTGGCGCTCCCTGTCATTCTCGCCACTTACCAAAGACCGCGCCCGGGATAGACCCTGGCGGCCCGTCGCCCGTTAAGAGGGCACGGTGGGTGGAGCGGGCCGGGCGAGGGTGGCTCCAAGGAGAGTTGGGGGAGTGTTGGGACCGGAAACCTCAGACGAGCGGCTGATGCTCGCCTTCCAGGCGGGGGACGCGCGCGCGTTCGAGGCGTTGGTGCGCAAGCACCGGACGCCGGTGTTCAACTTCATCCTTCGCTTCACGGGGCACCGGGCCCGGGCGGAGGACGTGCTGCAGGAGACGTGGCTGAAGGTGGTCCGGAACGCGGGCGAATACACGCCCAAGGCGAAGTTCACGACCTGGCTCTACACGATTGCGAGGAACCTCTGCGTGGACAGCGCGCGCAAAGAGAGCTACCGCCAGGCGTCTTCCCTGGATGCCCCGGCGACGGGGCCGGAGCGGGACGAGGCGCGCCCCCTGGGCGACGGGCTCCCCGACGCGGGCGCCAGCCCGGAGCGCGGCGCCTACAACGCGCGCCTGCGTCCGATGCTGGAGCGCGCGCTGGCGGCCCTGCCGGAAGAGCAGCGCGAGGTCTTCACCTTGCGTGAGTACAGCGGCATCCCCTTCAAGGACATCGCGGAGGTGACGGGCGTGTCCGAGAACACGGTGAAGAGCCGCATGCGCTACGCGCTCGAGGGGCTGCGCCGCCGCCTGGCGGAGATGGGCGTGGACGGCGACCTCGCCGAGGACGGAAGGACGGTGGTGGGATGAAGCCGCAGAACGCGCACGCGCAGGAGGACCGCCTGCTCGACTTCGCCTATGGCGAGCTGCCCGTGGCCGAGGCCCGCCTTGTCGAGGCGCATCTGGAAGGCTGCGCCCGCTGCACGCAGGCCCTGGATGAAATCCGCGGCGTGCGCGCCACCATGTCCCAGCTGTCCGTGGAGGCCGCGCCGGACGCGGGGCTGGAGTCGTTGATGGCGTATGCGCAGCAGGCCGCGCGCCGCGCCGCCGCGGGCCCCGCGCCGAAGCCGAGCCGCTGGCGCCGGTGGCTGCTGCCGGTGGTGGGGCTGGCCTCGGTCAGCACGTTCGGCATCGTGACGTTCCAGGCCCGCTCGCCCGAGCTCACCCAGCTGGACCTGCGCGCCGCCGAGGTGGAGGCGCCGTGGGCCGCGAAGGATTCCGCCCCCGCGCCCTCGGCGCCAGCGGCCCCAGCGCCTGCTCCGGCCGTCGCGGCGGCCCCAGCGCCGCCTCCCGCGGAACGGAGCTTCGCCGAGCCGGACTCGGACGCGTCCAAAGCCAAGAAGTGGCCCGCGCCGAGCAAGAGCGCCGCGAAGGTGGACCTGGGCGGCATGGATAAGCTGCGCGCGGAGGATTGGGCCAACGCCGGCAGTGGTGGTGGCCTGGGCATGCGGGGAGAGCGGGAGGGCGCCGGCAAATCGAAGCGGGCGCCGTCCGTGAGCGCCCGGAACCGCACCCAGGAATCCGCGCCCGCCGCCAAGCCCGCGCCGGTGCTCCCGGAAGGCGGTGCCATGGACGACGAGGAGTCGCTCGTCCTGGCCGAGCGGCGCGTTCCGGACTCCCAGGCCCCCAAATCCGTGCCCCCGCGTGATTCGCTCCGGGTGGGGATGTCCCGGGCCGAGAAGAAGAGCGAGGCCGCCGCGAAGATGGAGGCGGCCCCCGCCGCCATGGCGGAGGACGAGTCCCCACCTGCGCCACCGCCACCGCCCAAGGGCCAGTTGTTCGGCGAGTCCGCGCCGGCCGCCCAGTCGGAGGTCGCGGCCGTCGGCTCCGCGCGGGGCGCTCCCGCCCCGGAGATGCGCAAGGAGTCGTCCGCCCCCGCGCCGTCGGCGGCCCGGGCCCCGAGGGTGTCCGTGTCCGCCTTGTCACAGCAGGCGAGGGCGGCGTCCAAGTCTGGAGATCGGGCCCGGGAGGCCGGGCTGATCCGCGCGGCGCTCGCGGCGGGGGCCGCCGGATCCGAGCGCTGGGATTTGTTGAACCGCTTGTGCGAGGCTGAGTTCGCCCTGGGTATGTATTCAGAGGGCGTTGAGACGTGTAACCTCGTGATACAAGAAGCCCCCGCTTCGAGCGCCGCCAACGCGGCCCGCCGGCGGCTCTCGGGCGAGTCACAGCGCCGTGTCGCGCCCTCGCAATCCGGTAACCCCCTGAAATAGCTGTCGAGGCTTTCTCATGAAATGGGAGGGAACGTAGGCGCAGGTCTGTCCATTTGACCGATGCGCTTCTGACTCCTGTCCCCGGATAATGGCTTCATGGGACAGGAAGCACAAAAACCGGGGGCGCAGGGGGCGTCTCGTCGGCAGTCGGGTCAAGCCGCGGTCGAAGCGGCGATGATCATGCCGCTCACCGTCTTCATGACGCTGGGGATCATCCAGCTCACGATGATGCAGCACGCGAAGCTCATGACGGAGTACGCCGCCTACCAGGCCGCGCGCGCCGGCATCGTGTGGAACGGCAACAACGAGCGCATGCACGACGCGGCCATCGTGGCGCTGCTTCCCACCATGGGGCGCACGGACGACATCGTGGAGCTGGGCAAGACGTTCGCCATCCACACGCTCTACGACCACGGCATGCGCACACTGAACTTCGGTGGCGGCCGTGTGCCCCGCACGGTCAACGGGTCCAACCTGTTCGGCGTCATTCGGGTGGACACCATCAGTCCCGCGTACTTCACGCCCATCGACTCGATGTGGAAGCTGCGCAGCGGCTACAACTGGCAGGAGCTGGACTTCGACGGCGCGGACTCCTTCCCCGAGGTCCCGTCGCTCGAAAACCACATCCGCAAGTTCTTCAACCTGCCGGAGCCGGACGACGCGGAGCTGGTGTTCCGCAAGTCCACGCGGCTTACCATCCGCCTTCGCTACTGGTACCAGCTGCGGGTGCCCTTCGCGAACTCCATCATCTTCTACTCCTGGTTCGCTTCGAACGCGGGCATGGCGCTGCGAGGCGCCATCGACCGAAGCACCGTGGATCCGCGCGCGAACATGATGAACCGCCGCGGCAACCTCACCCCGTTGCTCGCGGGGGCCCGCGGTATCGAGCACGAGATGGGATACGACTCCGTCTATCCGCTCGAGATGACCGTGCTCTGGATGCTCGCCAACGGCAGCATCCCCATCGTTTCTGACCTGGCCGGCAAGCGGTACTTCATGCCGCTGACGGCCACCTACAGCATGCGCATGCAGTCCAACTTCCACCGCAAGTGGATCATGCATCTGAACCCCGACTGGGGTCTGTAAGAGGAAGAGGACTCCCGACCCATGTTCACCCGGACCCTCCGACAGAGTTTCCGCCGCCAGGAAGGCCAGGCCTTGGTGCTGGCCGCCTTGATGGTGTTGATCATGTCCATCGCCGTGTTGACGACCGTCAACATCGGCCACACGGTGCATGAGCGCATCCGCCTGCAGAACACGGCGGACTCGGCGTCGTACTCCATGGCCGCCATGGAGGCGCGCGCGTTCAACTTCTACGCGTATGCCAACCGCACGCAGGTGTCGCACTACGTGTCGGCGATGATGTGGCAGTCGCTGCTGTCGCTCATCTACTCCGCCGAGGCCTTCCTCACGGACATCTACGGCTTCATGCGCACGTTGAATCCGTGCGCCGGCAAGACGAGCAACCTCTTCTGGAAGATAGCCTGTCCCATTCTCGAGAACGTCATCCCGTACGTGAGTGCCGTCATCAAGGCCATTGGCCGGATCATGACCGCGTACAGAAACATGTTCTTGAGACCCATCCAGCAGGTCATCCGCTCCGCCAACCCGGACCGGATCATCGGTGAATGGATCATCCCCGCGCACCGGGTGTTGAACGGCGTCATGTATTTCGCGTCGCAGGCCGTGATGATGTCCGCGTCCACGCACGTGACGCAGACCACCCAGACGGTCATCGACGACAACGACAGCAACATCTCCTCGCTCGCCAGCCAGCTGGCGACGGGTATCTACAGCCAGTGTCTCTTCAGCCAGGCGCACAACCCGCACGCGGGTGGCAAGCCGCTGGCGCCGAACACGTGGAAGAACCCCTTCGGCGCGCTGGACGTGACGAAGAAGGCCGCCAACGACCCCATCGCCCGCGCCAAGCGCGCCATGGGTGGCATCTCCAACGCCACGCGCTACGCGTGTGACGCCACGGGCGGCGCCTGCCCCCAGGGCTTCATCACCAGCCGCCGCATGGGTGACCTGCTGCCGCTGCCGGACATGCTCGGCTTCATGCGGGACTTCTTCAACGGCGGTGTCGACATCCCCGGCATCTTCGAGTTCGGCAAGATTGGCCAGACGCGCATGCTGTCCGCCACCTTCCCCAACGCCAACGTCCTTCGGGCGGGGCGGGGGCCCGGCCAGGACGGCCGCAACTACATCCGCGACTGGAACGACAACCTCAGCCCGTGGGGCATGACGGCGCAGGGTGACAACATCGGCTCGGACGACCCGTACTGGCTCAAGTTCGGCCCCGCGGAGATCGACGTGGGCGTGGGCAAGGCGGACAACCCGGTGTCGTGCACCAAGAACGACGACTACTGGAAGTGCTTCGGCGACAACCGCAAGGGCAAGGGTGACAACAACACCGCCAAGCTGCCCTACCGCCACATGACGAAGACGAGCATCTGGGCGCTCAACGACACCGACAGCGGCCGCACCCGCGGCGGTCTGCACTGGCGCGTGAACTACACGAACAACTCGGAGCGTTGGCAGGGCCACGTGCGGCCCAGCGGCCCCGAGGGTGAGGTGGGTCTGCACCGCTCGCGCATCTGCGTGCTGGAGCTGGCGTTCATCTGCTGGGCGCGCACGGATGTCTTCGCGGCCAACGTCCGGCCCGTGCAGGACGGCCACCACCCCTGGGGCGGCCTGACGCCGTTCATGCACTTCGAGCCCGGCCAACTGGGCTCGGTGTGCAACCCCACGGCGAACGCGTCCATGTCCAACGCGGCTCGCCGCCAGGCGGACTTCAACCAGCCCACCGCGTGGGTGGCGTTGAACAAGGACCCGGAGCAGGTCGTGAACCGTGACAACAAGGACGGCACGGGCACCAACGCGCCGGCGCTCCTGAACGACGAGGGCAAGGTGAAGTTCGCCTTCACGCCCGACACGGACGGCCTGGAGATGCTCAACAACCGGAAGAAGTTCCTGGGCCTGGTGGAAGGCCTGAACGTCATCTCCCGCGGCCAGTCCTACTACCACCGGCCGGGCAACTGGGCGGAGCAGCCCAACTTCTTCAACCCCTACTGGCGCCCGCGTCTGGCGTCCGTGTTCCAGGGCCGTCACTCGCTGCCGAAGATTGGTGAGATGATGGATGCGCTGCCCGGACCGCTTCAGGGCCTCGCCCCGAAGATCATCACGCACTGAGGACTGCCATGCGCGCCCGTCACCATTTGCGTTCACGCTCTCGCGGTGCAGCCACGGTCGAGTTCGCGCTCTCCGTGCCGCTCCTCGTGACGATCCTGCTGTTCAGCATGTACCTCACGGAGTTGGTGAGGGCGAAGCTCAAGCTCCAGGAGGCGGCGCGCTACGCCGTCTGGGAGATGACGAGCTACGCGCTCTCCGACTTCGCGAACGGCCGGCATGATGCTGCCTTCGAGGACGCCCGGCAGGAGGCGCACGACGAGTTCGTCGAGCGCTACAAGGACATGGACTCGGTGGAGCCCAACGGCCCGGGTGGGAACTTCATCGCCCGCTTCACGGACGTGCAGGCGACCATCACCAACAAGGAGATCGCGCTGCTCGAGAGCGGGATGCTCAGCCGCCCGAGCACCAGCGAAGGAGGCGGCCTGGCGGGCGCCATCCTCAGCCCCTTGAACAACGGCATGGGATGGGTGTTGAACCAGTGGGGCTTCAACAACAAGGGCTGGGTCGAGTCCGAAGTCCAGATGACCTACCAGAACACCATCCTGCCCACGAGCTACCTGGACGAGAGCGGGGGGCGCGGCGGCTTCTTCAAGGAGAACATGATGGGAGGCCGCGACCTGGGCAGCATGACGCTCAAGTCCAAATACTCCATGTACGCCAACGGCTGGCACATGCCGGACGGTGGCGACGCCATCATCCGTGGCCGGCGCGCGGGTCAGCACACCGGTGGTGACCTGAACCAGCCCCACGGCCTCTACCGTCAGGTGGACCGCATGGTGTACCTGGGCTTCGCCTCCACGCTGGACAGCCTGGGCATCGGCGCCATCCTGGACGTCGTCGCCTCGGTGCTCCCCAACTTCCTGGGCACCTTCGTCGTGGCGCGCAACTACGGCGTGGGCAACTCCCAGAAGGGCGACTGCACGGGTCTGGCGCAGTACGACGCGAAGGCGAGCAGCGGCCTGCACGTCATGCACAAGCGCCGCTTCGAGCTGACCGACCACGAGCGCCCGAACTGCTTCGACACCGCGCCGTTCCGCGACGAGATGACGTACAACGACAGCAACTACATCAAGGTCTTCAACGCGCGCGGCGAGTTCTACATGGGTTGCAAGCGGGCCATGGCCGACGACCCGACCGACCCGGATGCCCGGCCGGAGTCCACGCGGAATGATGAGCAAGACCTCAAGATTCCTTGCGAGTAGCGTGAGTGGGGTCCGGATGGGCCTCCTGTGCCTGCTGCTGGCCTCCGGGCCGGCGGCGGCGGAGCAGGAGCTGCCCATCTATCCGGGCACCATCCACACCCGCATTGGCAATGACCTCGTGATTGGCGGGGAGTACTACCGCCTTGCGTACTTCACGACGACCGACCCCATGGACAAGGTGGCGCTCTACTTCGCCAAGAAGTGGCAGGACGAGGGCTACCCCACCGTGGTGGAAGGGGACATGAAGGACGAGGGCGTGGTGTCCGCGCTCTACACCCGCGAGGGCCTTCAGCGCGGCGTTGTCCTTCGCAAGCACCTGGGCAAGACGGTGGGCTTCACCGTCCTGCGCGACCTGTGGGTGCGGCCGCCCAAGAAGCCGGCGCCCGGCCTGATCTCGCTCGAGGGCGCGCTGTACAGCCAGGACCTCGCCACGCGGGATGACCCGGGTGGCTCCCAGAGCCGCACCACGCTGGTGACGGGGGAGCTGACCAAGGTGCAGCAGCAGGTGAACGCGGAGCTGGAGAAGCGCGGCTACGCCCCGGTGCGCAACTCCGCGATGAAGGTGGGCGGCGGCACGCAGCTCACCCTGGAGCACGCGCGCAAGGGCGAGCAGGTGGTGACCACGCTGTCGCCCGCGGAGGAGGGCGTCACGGCCGTGGTCCAGATGTGGATCGGCTCGGACCGCCCGGACGCGGTGCCCAACGACGATGCCGTCCGCCAGAGCCGTCAGGCCTGGGAGAAGGACCAGTCGCAGAAGCGGGAGGGCTCGAAGTGAGGACCCTGTGGGTGGTGGCCGCGTTGGTGCTCGCGCTCCCCTTGACGGTGGACGCGAACCCCGCGCGCGACCTGGTGCAGCACATGTCCCGAGGCGCCCGGCCGGCTCGCATGGGCGACTGGGTGACGTACCGCTTCAACGGTGGCGGGGCGCGCGTGTACTACTGGCGCCTGGCCGTGGTGGGCGAGGAGAAGGACAAGGAGGGCCGGGACGCGGTGTGGGTGGAGATGGAGGCGGGGACGCACCCGGCCATGAAGTCTCCGCTCTCGCAGATGCGCATGCTGGTGGCGCGCGAGGGCGACGAAATCCGCTACGACGCCATCTCCCGGCTCTACATCGGCACCGGTTTCAACCCGCCGCAGGAGTACTCGGACGAGGCGCTCCAGCACGTGGTGAAGAAGCAGCTGGCGGAGGCGGAGAAGGACAAGAGCGCGCCGCCGGAGAAGCCGGCCAGGCTGCCCCAGGGCGTGAAGCCGACGACCCGCTCGGGCAAGGAGACGCGGTTGATGACGCTCGCCGGAACGGTGCCCGCTGTTCCCGTGGAGGTCGTGCTGAAGAACACCGTCATCAAGCGGATGTGGCTCAGCCGCGAGATTCCGTTGCTCAACCTGGCGAAGATTGAGATTCCCGGCATCGGCCACGCCATGGAAGTGGCGGAGTACGGCATCGACGCCAAGCCGCGCATGCGCATCCCCGCTCCAGATGCTCCGAAGATCAAGCTGGAGTTCGCGGATGCTATACTCGATGACCTGCCCGGCGCCGCGGAGCCCGGGCACGGACATGACACCTCTGAGGACTCGCCGTGAACCACCCGAAGACGCTGCGTTCCCGCGCCCGTAACCGTCGCGGGCAGGCCATGCTGGAGTACTCGCTCCTGAACTGGATTCTCGTCGTCGCGCTCGTCATCGGCGCGTCGGTGAAGGTCAACTGGTCCGAGGACAAGCAGTCCAACGTCATCGACCTGTTCATGGAGGCGTACCAGATTTATTACGACTCCTTCTACTTCGTGCTGAACCTGCCGTTCCCGTGACGGCGCGCAGTGAGGTGGGGCAGACGTCCCCACTGGGTTTGCGGCTCGTCCACGCCGCCTTGTTCCTCGCCTTCGCCGCGGGCGTGGGCGTGGTGTCCGTGCCCGAGTGGACGCACCTGTCCAGCGCGCTGACGCAGCCCTTTCACGCGGGCGGGGCGCCGCGCTGGCTCGTGCTGGTGGGCTCGGTGCTCGCCGCGGTGGGCACGGCGCGCCTGGCCTGGGAGCTGCTTCGCGGCCGGTCCGCGCCGCTGTGGGCGTCCGGCGTCATCCTCCTGGGCGTCATGAGCACGCTCGCGGGCGGCCGTCCCCAGGGGCTGGAGCAGTCCCGCTCCGAGGTGGCGGCGAACCTGGATTTGCTGCGCGTGGCCCGGCGCGTCCACCTGCAGATGGTGCACGAGCTCCAGTCCCACGCGGAGACGCCCCAGTCTCAGGACGTGTGGCGCACCGCGCTCCGTCAGGCGGGCGCGGACCAGGCCCGGGTGTACACGCGCACGTTCCAGGCCGTACACCCCCAACTGGCCTGGATGCCCTCCGAGAGCGCCGTGCCGGAGCCGCTCGTTCCGGGGCAGATGGCCGTCCACGTGACGTCGGACGGCGTGGCGTTCAGCGTGCGGCTCGTGGGGCTGGAGCAGGGCAGGCCGGTGCTGCTCAAGGATGACCAGGGCGCGACGCTCGTCCTGCGCGGCCTGTACAATCCGGACCTGCCTCCCCCCACGGCGCCGCAGATTCCGCCCACTCCCTGACATCCCGCCACATTGGCAGGGTTGCGGGTGAGGGGAGACTCAGCCAGTCTCGCTCGACCTCATGACGCGGCGGTCCCGGCCGGCGGGCCCGCCCTGGGTTGATGAAGGAGCGCGAAATGGCGCATGCGGCATGGAAGTGGGCGGTCGTCGCGGCGGCGGTGGGTGCGGGAATCCTGGCCTGCGGTGACGACGATGACGGCGGAGGCGGGAATCGGCCGCCGCCCTCCAACGAGTTCGACGCGGGCGTGAACGTCTTCCGCCCCGGCCTGGGCGAGGACGACGGCAAGCCGGTGGGCACGCCGTTCGAGCTGCCCGCGGGCGTCAGCTTCGCGGGCACGTTGCGCGGCGCGAGTGAGTTCAGCGGCGAGTGCGACAACGCCGGCACGGAGGCGAAGGGCAGCGGGGCCTACGTCCGCGTCTGCGTGCCGCTCCGCAACGACACGGGGGCGCCCGTCCAGGTGGAGTTCCCCCCGGGCCTCGTCGTCGTGTCCACCTCCGAGGGACGCAACCAGAACGGCCTGTTGATCGAACGTTCCATCATCACCGTGCCGCCCACGCCTCCGGGCCCTGGCGGCCGGGACGACGCGGGCACGCCGGATGGCGGAGTAGAGGAGAACGCCTTCATCGTTCCGCTGTACATGTACTGCCTCAACGAGGAGCGGGACCCGTCCAACCCGTACATCACCTACGAGGTGGGGGTCATCACCTCGGATGACGCACTTCAGGAGTTGCTGCGCCTCCTCGACGGCAAGCGCATCGACACGTCCGAGAAGGTCCGCGTGGTGCAGGACGCCCTCTACAGCATCACCGAGGGGCGCGGGCTGACGACGCCGGACCGCGAGGCCATCAACCGCCTCTGACGCGGGACGGCAACGGTCCCGGATTGCGCGCGATACCGAGCTGTCGCGAGAGGTGGTTTTGACACCCGGTGTATCGCACGGCTAACATCGCGCGCCATCCGCAGATTGCATTGCACTGTATTCCAACACCCGCTCTGGACTCCACTTCGGACTCCATCATCGCCGCCGAACGGCTCCCCCCCGTTCTGGAGGTTTCTGAACCATGCTGAAGGGCAAGACTCCGCTCGTCGTCGCGCTTGTGCTGGGCCTGTTGGCCGGTGTCATCGCGTATTCCGCCATCAAGAAGAAGGAGGCGGACGTCCGCCGCGGATGGAACCTGGTGCCGGTCGTCGTGGCGGCGCAGGACGTCCCTGAAGGCACGGTCATCACCTTCGAGATGATCTCGCAGCGCTCCGTGCCGGAGCAGTTCGTGACGTCGTCCGTCGTGCGTCCGGACTCCGCGTCCTACATCGTGAACCAGAAGGTGCTGGTGGCGCTGCAGGCGGGTGATCCGCTGCTGTGGAGCCAGTTCGAGACGACCAAGGCCGCCGAGCGCCTGTCGTCGAAGGTGCAGAAGAAGGCCCGCGCCATCACCATCGAGGCGAAGAACACCACGTCCGTGGGCGGCTGGATTCGCCCGAACGACCACGTGGACGTGATTGGCACCTTCCGCGATCCGCAGACGGACGAGAACGTCGCCGTGACGCTGCTCCAGAACGTCATCGTGGTGGCCACCGGCAAGATCACCGGTACCACCAACGTGAACCTCATCCCGGAGAACCAGCGCGAGTACAACAACATCTCGCTGATGGTGCTGCCGGAAGAGGCCGAAATCCTGGTGCTCGCGACCGAGCTCGGCCAGCTGACGCTCTCCCTCCGCAACGAGGACGACGTGGACCTCATCGAGGAGCGCGGCCGCGCCACCATCAGCACGCTGCTCTCCGGTGAGCGCACCCGCGTGCTGGAGCAGAAGCGCCGGGAGATCATCCAGATCATCAAGGGCGGTGCCGAGCGGGCCGCAGGTGCCGGCGCGCCGTGATGGCGGGCGTCGTCCACCCTCGCTCATAGGGAAGCGCGCACATGCTTGCAGGAATCGTCCTCCTCCTCGTCACCGGCTCGGTCTTCTTCTTCAGCCTGGTGATCTTCAGCGTCCTGTCGAAGGCGTATGAGCAGTACCAGGAACGCTACGTCGCCAAGTCGATGAACGACTTGAGCGACATGTTCCTCTTCATCGATCCACGCCAGATGTTGATCCTCAACATCGCGTGCATGTGCTTGTTGGGGATCCTGTCGTACATCATCTTCAACCCCATCCTGGCGGTGGTGGCCACGGTGTTCGGCTTCTTCCTGCCGATGCTGATGGTCAAGCACTACCGCAAGCGGCGCATCAAGAAGTTCAACGTGCAGCTGGTGGACGCGCTGCAGGCCATGGCCAACGCCTTCAAGGCCGGTCTGACGTTCCCCCAGGCCATCGAGCACGTGGCGCGCGAGGCGCTGCCGCCGCTGTCGCAGGAGTTCGGGCTCTTCGTGAAGGAAGTGAAGCTGGGTGTGCCGCTGGAGGAGGCGCTCATCAACATGGGCCGCCGCGTGGGCAGTGACGACCTGGAGCTGGTCGTCGTGTCCACCAACATCGCCCGTCAGCTCGGCGGCAACATGGCCGAGATGTTCGAGACGATCTCCACGGTGATCCGCGAGCGCTTCCGCCTGGAGGGCAAGATCGACGCGCTCACCTCGCAGGGCAAGCTGCAGGGGTGGATCGTCGCGGCGATGCCCGCGGTGCTCGGCATGGTGCTCAACTACATGCGGCCCGACCTGATGGAGCCGATGATGAACCACATCTTCGGTTGGATCCTCGTGGTCATCATCGCCATCATGGAAGTGATGGGCATCCTCATCATCCGGCGCATCGTCAACATCGATATCTGAGAGGTGCACCGTGGACGATGTCCTGACGCCAATGTTGATCGGCAGCTCGGCGCTCCTCTTCGCGGGGGCGGTGGGCTTCCTCGGGCTCGGGCTGTACCAGACGATGCTCGAGCGCTTCCTCACGGAGGTCCGCGACGAGTCGACGGGCGGCATGAAGGGGTTCGGCTCGGTGGCCATCCGCCGCCTGGGCGCGATGAACCGCCGCTTCATGTGGCCGGGCTACGAGGCCAAGGCGCGCCGCAACCTCATCAAGGCCGGCGAGCCGCAGATGTACAAGCCCGAGGACATCATGGCGCTGCAGGAAGTCAGCGCCGTGGTGGGCCTCCTCATGGGCTTCATCCTGCTCAACGGCTTTGGTGTGAGCCTGGTGTGGTCGCCGCTGTTCCTGCTCTTCGGCATGTACTACCCGCTGATGTGGCTGAACGATCAGGTGAAGAAGCGCCACCTGCTCATCAGCCGCGCGCTGCCCTACAGCCTCGACCTGCTGACGCTGTCCGTCGAAGCCGGTCTGGACTTCACGGCGGCCCTGGCCAAGGTGGTGGAGAAGGGCAAGGCGGGCCCGCTGCGCGAGGAGCTGCAGCTGGTGCTCAAGCAGCTGAAGATGGGCAAGACGCGTGAAGAGGGCCTCAAGAGCATGATTGTCCGCGTGGACCTGCCGCCCCTGACGACGTTCGTCACGGCGCTCATCCAGGCCGACAAGATGGGCACCAGCCTGGGCAAGGTGCTGCGCATCCAGTCGACGCAGATGCGCATCGACCGCACCCAGCGCGCGGAGAAGCTCGCGGGCGAGGCGCCGGTGAAGATGCTCTTCCCGCTCATCGCCTGCATCTTCCCGACGGTGTTCATGGTGCTGTTCGGGCCCATCGTGTTCCAGTTCATGTTCGGAAACATCTCGGGGTAGTGCCCCGTGCCCATCCTCCTGACCATCACCCAGGGACTCCAGCAGGGGCGGGAGCTCGTCTTCGAGCAGGCCGAGGTGAACATCGGCCGCACCTCGGAGAACGACGTGGTGCTTCACGACCATGGCGTGTCTCGCCGGCACGCCCGCATCGTGCTCCGCGACGAGAAGTACTACGTCGCGGACATGGGCAGCTCGAACGGCACCGTGCTCAACGGGGCCTTGCTGCCCGGTGAGCAGCAACTGCGTGATGGCGACACGATCACCGTGGGGCCGGTGGTGTTCACCTTCGTCTGGGTGCCGCCGGACAGCGACGAGGACGCCACCCGGCCCATCCGCCGGGGCGACCCCGTTCCCGCCGACCCGGACGCCACCCGGCCCATCCGCCTGAGCGACCCGGTTCCCATCGATCCGGACATCACCCTGCCCAGCGTCGGGGGGCCCCCCGAGGCCATCGACCCGGACACGACGCAGCCGCCCCGGCGCCGGAACGCTCCGGTTCCCGCCGCGAGCGGCATCGTGTTGCCGGAGGGCTACCCCACCGCGCAGCAGCCGCTCGTGGCGCCGGTGCGTCCGGGAACCGCGTCCGTGGCGAAGGTGGAGTCAGGCGGGGCTCCGACCGCGGCCGAGCGCGCGAGGCAGCGCCGCGAGCTTTCGAGCACCCAGGCAGGCCGTTTGCGCCTGTGGTGGGGCCAGCTCGCCACGCCGGCGCGGCTGGGCGTGGGCGCGCTCGGGGGCGGCCTGATGCTGGCCCTCGTGGGCATCCTGGCCACGTTCTTCATGCCCCGGGAGGATGGCCGGCCCACGGGCGCCGAGCCGGAGGACCTGGGCTTCGAGGTGATCAAGGACTCGTTCGGCCTGGGCGAGGGCGTCACGTGGGAGAACCCGGACCACAAGTCCTTCGCGTTCCAGTTCGTCACGCCCACGCGGGCGGTGGCGGTGGTGCACTACATGGCCAGTGGCATCTCCAAGGAGGAGGTGTCGCTCGTCTTGAACGGCGTGGACCTGGGCTGGGTGCCGCCGGACGTGAGCATGGCCACCGAGCGCGGGCTGGAGCAGATTCTCCCGCCCGCCGTGCTGCGGCGGGGTGAGCTCAACTCCATCGTCTTCGACAACGTGCGCAACCCGCCCGGGCGGGACACGTGGCGGGTGTGGAACCTGCGGCTGGAAATCATCCCCGTGCCGGAGCTGCCGCAGGAGGAGTTGCTGGCCAAGGCGCGCCAGTACGTCGTGGCGGGCGCGCGCTTCTACGAGTCGCGCGACGTCGGCGCGGAGAATCTCTTCAAGGCGTGGCAGCAGTACCGCTTCGCGTGGGTGACGCTGGAGGCGCTGGACACGAAGCCGGACATTTACCAGGACGTGCGCTTCCAGCTCGCTCAGGTATCAAACGAGCTCGACCACAAGTGCAGTCAGTTGATGCTCGATTTCCAGCGGAGCGTTCAGTACCGGAATGCGCGGACCGCCCGTGCCGCGTTGCAGGAAATGGGTCGGCGCTTCCCTACGGCCGAGCATCGCTGCCACAATCTAGGTTTGCAGTTGGCTTACGAGCACGAGCTGTAGGCGCGTGCTCCCTTCGTCAGGAAGTCGGTGATTCGCATGTCCAACGGTTCCCCTCCGGCACGCCGCAGGCATCCGTCCGGGGCACCCTCGGGTGGGACCGGGTCCCGCCCTGCCGCGCGCAGGACGGCCCCCCGGGCCGCGGCCGCCCCGGTCGCCTCTGCTCCCCGGCTCATCTGCATCGCAGGCCCCAAGGACGGTGAGGAGTTTGCCCTGTCCGAGGACGAGTACGTCATCGGTCGAGCGACCGATAACGCCATTTGCATCCCCGACACGTCCGTGTCCCGTAAGCACATCGCCGTGCGCAAGAGCGGCGCGGGCTGGACGGTGAGCGATCTGGGGTCGGGCAACGGCACGCTCGTCAATGGCGACGTCATCAACGACGAGACGCCGCTGGCCAACGGTGACGTCATCACGCTGGGCGACACGGAGCTGCGCTTTGAGGACCTCGCCAACTCCACGATGATGGTGGGGTCGCCGCCTCCGGGGCCGCGGCCGCGCCCGGCGGCGTCCGGCGCCCGCGGCGCGGTGCCTGCCCGTCCAGGGCCTCGCGGTGAAGGTGGGCGGGTGCGCAGCTCCCGGCACGCGGCCGCCGCAGCGCCCACGCCGGAGGAACTGAAGAAGAAGAAGCTCATCAAGCTCGCCGCGGTGGGCGTGGTGGTGCTGCTGTTCGTGGGCCTGGGCGTGGTGCGGATGAACGTCCAGCAGCAGCATCAGCTGGCCGCCGAGGAAGCCCGGCAGGGGAAGAGCCGGCGCGAGATGCTCGGCGGCCTCTTCCAGGACGCGAAGAACCTGGTCCGCGAGGGCAAGTGGGTCGAGGCGAAGGCCAAGCTGGAGGAGCTCCAGGGCGAGGCACCGAACTACCCGGGCGTGGCCGACTACCTGGGCCATGCCGCGCGCGAGATTCCCATCCAGGAGAAGTTGACCGGAGCCCGCGCGGCCCTGGCGAAGAAGGAGCTGGGCAAGGCCAGCGGGCTGCTGGCCAGCACCGGGGAGAGCCAGTTCCTCTACGAGCAGGTCAACGCGGCGAAGCGCGAGCTGTTCGAGTCCGCGGACGTCCGCACCCGCGAGTCCCGCAAGCTGCTCGACGAGGGCCAGCTCGACATGGCGAAGGCCATCACCGACGACGTGCTGGTGGCCTTCCCGGAGCACCGCGACGCGAAGCTCATCAACGAGCAGGCCGCGCAGGCCATCATCGTGCGTGACACGCCCAAGCCCGTGATTCAGGGGCCGGCCCCCAAGCCGTGGGAGCCCGCAGTGGACCGCTTCCGCGATGGTGACATGTCCGGCGCGGTGGCCATCCTCAACGCGTGCATGGCGCGCACACCACAGTGCAAGAAGGTGCTCGGGCAGGTGACCGAGTTCGGCAACCTGTACAAGCGCCTGGAGGACCTGGATGCCAAGGGCCTGTCCAAGCTGATGTCGCTGGACAAGGACATCACGGGCGGCCGCCCGAGCAAGATGGCGCGCAACGCGGGCACCCGCGCGGCCACCATCTTCTACAAGGGCGCCACCGCGGCGAAGGCGGCCGGGCAGTGGAGCCGCGCCATGGACTACTCGCGCAAGGCGCTCCAGGCCGACCCGGGCCACACGGGCGCCACCAACATCATCAGCGAGCTGCGGGCGAAGGCGAAGGACGTCTACCTCCAGGCCTACTCCCTGAAGGACGGCAGCCCCGAGGAGGCCCTGCCCAAGTTCAAGGACGTGGTGGCCATGACGCCGCCCGACGACGAGTACCACGACAAGGCGAAGACCTGGGTCGAGAAGCTGTCCCGATGACCCGGCGCAAGGCAGGAGGTGGCGCCTTGCCGCCCTCGGGGCTGCAGGGCGATTTGTTCGGCGGTGGCGCCTCCCGCCCGCGCGCGGCGACGTCCGAGCGGCAGGCGGCGGCCTCCCAGAAGCCGCCACCGCCGCCGCCCGACGCGGACGGCACCTCCTTGCTGGGACCCATGGCGGGGGCGCCTCCTCCTCCACCCAAGCCCGAGCGCGTGGTGCTGTCGGTGGGCGAGCTCACCCGGCAGCTCAAGCAGACGCTGGAGGCGCGCTTCGCCCGCGTCATTGTCCGCGGTGAGGTGACGGGCTTCCGCGGGCCGAACGCGCGAGGCCACTGGTACTTCGCGTTGAAGGACGCGGGGGCCTCCATCGACGCGAAGGTGTGGGCGTCCATGGCGGCCCGGCTTCGCTTCGCGCTGCGCGACGGCATGGAGGTGCTGGCCGAAGGCAGCGTGGACCTCTACGAGCCGCAGGGGCGCTACAGCCTCATCGTCAACCGGCTGGAGCCGGTGGGGGAGGGCGCGCTCGCGCTCGCCTTCGAGCAGCTCAAGGAGCGGCTGGCGCAGGAGGGCCTCATCGGGCCCGGGCGCGTGCGTCCGCCCCGGCCGCTGCCCTTCTTGCCCCAGCGCATTGGCGTGGTGACGAGCCGCACGGGCGCGGCGCTCCAGGACTTCCTCCGCGTGCTGCACTCGCGCAACCCGCGGCAGAGCGTGCTGGTGGCGGACGCCCGCGTGCAGGGCGAGGGCTCCGCGGTCGAGGTGGCGCGCGCCATCGAGCGGCTGTCGCGCACGGACGTGGACGTCATCGTGGTGACGCGCGGCGGTGGTTCGGTGGAGGACCTCTGGACCTTCAACGAGGAGCTGGTGGCCCGCGCCATCTTCGCCTCGCCGGTGCCGGTGGTCTCGGCCATTGGCCACGAGATCGACTTCACCATCTCCGACTTCGTCGCGGACCTGCGCGCGCCCACGCCCAGCGCGGCGGCGGAGCGGTTGGCGCCGGTGCTGGCCGACCTGGAGCTGACGCTGGCCACCCAGGCGGGCCGCCTGCGCCGCGCCATGGAGCGCCGGGTGCTGGAGCTGCGCGAGGAGCAGGGGCAGCTCGCGTCGCGGCTGGAGGACCCTCGGCGGGCCATCAACCATCAGCGGCTGCACCTGTCGGAGCAGGTGGAGTCGATGATGCGCGTGCTGCGGCCGTCGGTGCGTGGGCACCGGGAGCGGCTGCGGGCGCTGACGGAGCGGCTCCAGCGCGCACGGCCCCAGGCCCGCCTGGGCGAGCAGCGCGCGCACCTGCTGAAGCTGGCCATGCGCCTGTCGGAGGCGGTGCGCTCCGGCGTGGCGGAGCGGCAAGGCACGTTGGCCTCGGCCCGGCTGGGGCTGGAGCGGGCGTCACCGGCTTCCCAGGTGTCGCGCGAGCGTGCCCGGCTGGCCGCACAACGGGCGCGGCTGCTGGCGCTCCAGCAAGGGGCCCTGGCGGATGCACAGAGGCGCTTCCAGCGGCTGGAGGGACGGCTGGACGCGATGAGCCCGTTGAAGGTGATGTCGCGTGGGTATTCCGTCGTCTTCCGCCAGCGCGACGGCGCGGTGGTGCGCACGGGCGCGGATGTCCAGGTGGGAGAACGCCTGGGGCTGAAGCTCGCGTCGAATGGGGCGAAGACGCTGGGAGGATGTGAAGAAATCGAAGCCACCGTCACGGCGGTGAAAGGGCCGGTGGACTGCTGACGGGCCACCCTCTAGAGTCCCGCGCCCCACACGGGGAGGTGGATGGAAGTGGCGAAGTCGGACAAGGCGCCCAAGGCGGACAAGGTGGCGGAGGCCGAGGTCCCCGAGCAGTACGGGGATGTGGTCTCCCGGCTCGAGGAGACGGTGGGACGTCTGGAGAGTGGCAATCTCTCTCTGGAGGACTCGCTCAAGGCCTTCGAGGAAGGCATCCGGCTGGTGCGCCGGGGTGAGAAGCTGCTCACCGAGGCGGAGCAGCGCATCGAGCAGCTCCTGCTGGATGAGGACGGCAAGGACGTGGTCGCCCCGTTGACAGCGGCGGCACGCCCGGCGCCGGCTCCCGCGGCCCCTCGGGCGCCCGCTCCCCGTCCGCCCCCGGAGGATGACGTCCCGTTCTAGGTGGCTCGGGCGCGTCCATGCCGGCATGTCGAAGCCGAAAATCACCATTGTCGATGACGACCGCGACACGCGGGAGCTGCTGGCGGCGGCCCTGGAGGACGAGGGCTTTGCCGTCACCATGGCAGCCAACGGGTTGCGGCTCATCGCGTCGCTGCAGCTGCACCGGCCGCACGCCATCCTCCTGGACGTGAACATGTCCTGGATTGATGGCTTCGAGCTGTGCCGGGCGGTGAAGAAGAACGAGCAGTTCCGGGACATCCCGGTCATCTTCATCAGTGGCCGAAGCGAACCCGAGGACAAGCGGCACGGCATGGAAGTCGGTGCCGCGGACTACTTCGTCAAGCCGCTGGACATGGACAAGCTCGTCAGCCGCATCCGCGAGCTCGTTCCCGCGCAGATTCCGTAAGAGGAGTTCGGACGCACTTGGCAACGTTTCAACTGAACACCTTCCTGGCCGCCCAGGTGGCGCGCGTCGACGCCTTGCTGACGGAGCGGGTGGCCCGGCTCGGGCCCGCGGGCACTCCGCCGAAGCTCGCCGAGTCCATGCACTACTCGCTGATGGCCGGCGGCAAGCGCCTGCGCCCGGTGCTCTGCCTGGCCTTCGCCGACATCGTGGCCCGCGAGAGCACGGTGTCCGCGGTGGCGGGGGATGCCGCGTGCGCGCTGGAGTACGTGCACACCTACTCGCTGGTGCATGACGACCTGCCGGCGATGGACAACGACGACTACCGCCGGGGCCGGCTCACCAACCACAAGGTGTACGGCGAGCCCATGGCCATCCTCGCGGGCGACGCGCTGCTGACCGAGGCCTTCACGCTGGTGGCCAGTGGCCCGGAGGCCTCGCGCGCCGCGCTCTGCCGCGAGCTGGCGGTGGCGGCCGGGGCCGCGGGCATGGTGGGCGGGCAGGTCCTGGACATCGCGGAGGACCGCCCCGCCGCGCTCGACTACCTCATCCGGCTGCACCGCATGAAGACGGGCGCCCTCATCCGCGCGGCGTGCCGGATGGGCGTGCTGGCCGGCGGCGGGGATGCGGACGCGCTGGCCCGCGCGGAGGCTTACGGCGATGCGGTGGGGCTGGCCTTCCAGATCGCCGACGACGTCCTGGACGTGACGGCCACCGCGGAGGAGCTGGGCAAGCCCGCGGGCGCGGACGCGGCGGCGGGGCGCTTCACCTTCCCGGCGGTGGTGGGCCTGGAGGCGTCCCGGAAGCTCGCGAACGAGAAGGTGGCCGAGGCCATCCTGGCCGTTCGTCCCCTGGAGGGCGAGGACGGACCGCTCGCCGCCCTGGCGCGGTACACGGTGGAGCGGAAGTCCTGATGTCGCAGTTGCTGGCACGCATCGGCTCGCCCTCGGACGTTCGCGCGCTCCCCGAGGAGGACCTGCCGCGGCTGTGCCAGGAGCTCCGCGAGGACATCATCTCCATCTGCGGCCGCGTGGGCGGCCACCTGGGGGCCTCCCTGGGCGCGGTGGAGCTCATCGTCGCGCTGCACCGCGTGTTCCATTCGCCGGGCGACGCGCTGCTCTTCGACGTGGGGCATCAGGCGTACGCGCACAAGCTGCTCACGGGGCGGCGCGAGCGGATGCATACCTTGCGGCACGCGGGGGGCATCGCGCCTTTCCTGGACCCCAAGGAGAGTCCGCACGACGCGCTGCTGGCGGGCCACTCGTGCACGGCGGTGTCCGCGGCCCTGGGCGTCCTGGAGGGGCGGCGGATGGCGGGGCACCGGGGCCACGTGGTGGCGGTGCTGGGCGACGGCGGCCTCACCGGCGGCCTCACGTTCGAGGGCCTCAACAACGCGGGGGGCAGCCACCTGCCGTTGGTCGTCGTGCTCAACGACAACCAGATGTCCATCAGCGCCAACGTGGGCGCCATTCCCTCCCTGCTGAGGACCCGCGAGGCGCGCGGGTTCTTCGAGGGCCTGGGCTTCACGTACCTGGGCCCGGTGGATGGGCACGACCTGGGCGCACTGATTCACGCGCTGCGCGAGGCGCGGGCCTCCTCCCGGCCGGTGGTGGTGCACGCGCTGACGTTGAAGGGGAAGGGGTTCCCTCCCGCGGAGGCCGACACGCAGACGCGGGGCCATGCCATGGGCCCGTACGAGTGGCGGGCTGGCAAGCTGGTGCGCTCGCGCGGCGGCCAGCGGACGTTCAGCGAGGCCTTCGCGGCGGTGCTGGAAGACGCCATGGCGAGAGACCCGCGCATGGTGACGGTGACGCCGGCGATGTTGGAGGGCTCCGCGCTCAACGCGCTCAAGGCGCGCTTCCCGGACCGGGTGCACGACGTGGGCATCGCCGAGCAGCACGCCGTCACCTTCAGCGCCGGACTGGCCGCGGCGGGTGCGCGGCCGGTGTGCTGCATCTACTCGACGTTCCTTCAGCGCGCGTACGACCAGATCATCCACGACGTGTGCCTGCCGGGACTGCCCGTCGTCTTCGCGGTGGACCGCGCGGGGCTGGTGGGCGCGGACGGCGCCACCCACCAGGGGGCCTACGACGTGGCGTCGCTGCGCGCGATGCCGAACCTGGACCTGTGGTCTCCCATGGTGGGCGAGGACCTGGCCCCCATGTTGGAGACTGCTCTGGCGGCGTCGCAGCCGTCGGTCATCCGGTTCCCGCGCGGCATGTTGCCGGCGCTGCCTCCGGATGCGCACGCGGGCGTGGCTCCGCTGCACGGGGCGCGTTGGCTTCAGCGGGCGGAGTCGCCTCGGTTGACGCTGGTGACGTTGGGACCGTTGGGAGTCGCCGCGCTGGAAGCCGCGCGAGGTGAGCCGGGGTGGAGCGTGCTGGACGCGCGCCGGGCCTCGCCGCTGGATGAGGCCGCGTTGCTGGAGGCCGGCCGCGCCGGGCCCGTGGTGGTGGCCGAGGAAGGCACGACGCGCGGCGGCTTGGGGAGCGCGGTGCTGGAGCTCTTCGCCGCGCAGGGCGTGATGACCCGCGTGCGGCTGATGGGCATGCCCGATGCGTTCGTGCCTCATGGCGATGCCCGCGTGCAGCGCGCGGAGCTGGGCCTGGACGCGGCGGGGCTGCGCCGCGCGGGACAGGCGCTGCTGGAAGGGAGCGCGCGGTGAAGCCTCGCAAGGAGCGGCTGGACGTGTTGGTGGTGGAGCGCGGGCTGGCGGAGTCTCGCACCAAGGCCCAGGCGCTCATCCTGGCCGGTCAGGTCGTGGTCGATGACCAGCGGGTGGACAAGCCGGGCACGCTGGTTCCGCAAGAGGCGGAGCTGCGCCTCAAGGGCGAGGTGATGCCCTACGTGTCCCGGGGCGGGCTCAAGCTGAAGGGCGCCATCGACCACTTCAAGCTCGACGTGCGGGGCAGGGTGGCCGCGGACATCGGCGCCAGCACCGGCGGCTTCACCGACTGCCTGCTCCAGCACGGCGCGGTGCGCGTGCATGCCATCGACGTGGGCTACGGACAGCTCCACGAGAAGCTGCGCACGGACCCCCGGGTGCGTTCGCGCGAGCGGGTGAATGCGCGCTACCTCACGGAAGAGGACCTGCCGGAGAAGGTCGGCGTGGTCGTCATCGACGTGAGCTTCATCTCCCTGACGCAGGTGCTGCCCTCGGTGCTGACGTACCTGGAGCCGGGCGGGCTGCTGGTCGCGCTGGTGAAGCCGCAGTTCGAGGTGGGGCCGGACCGGGTGGGGAAGGGCGGCGTCGTGCGCGACGTGGCCGCGCGGCAGGACGCCATCGACACCGTGACGGCCTTCGTGCGCGAGCAGGGGCTGGAGGTGCTCGGGCTGATGGACTCGACGGTGCCCGGGCCCGCTGGAAACGTGGAGGCGCTCCTCGTCGCCAGCAGGCCCTGAGCCTTCAGGCCGTGCGTGCTCGTCGGGCTACGGCCGGTAGCGGCGGTACTCGGACAGCGACAGCGTCTGCACCACGTCGAAGCCGGTGCGCACCCACAGCCGTCCCTCCGGGTCGATGGACCCGCCCAGGCTGCCCACCACCTGGTGACGGAACAGCTCGCGGGCCTCGCCGTTGCCGGTCTGGTCCACCGCGACGATTTCGTTGGGCAGCGTCGGGGCGCCGTCCAGGCCGCGAGCGGGCGCGTTGAGCAGGAAGAGCTCGGGCGAGTTGGGCCGGCGCAGCACCTGGAGCACGTTCAGCGCGCCGTTCGCGTCGATGGAGCGGTTGTCCCGGTTGCGAATCTGCCCGGACGCGTCGAGGAACCACACGCGCTTCTGGCCCACCGCGACGAGGCGCGAGGCGCCTGGGTGGTAGAGGATGTGCGCGAGCGGCACCGGCAGCGCGGGGCTGGTCCACTGGAGCTGGGCGCCCTCGCACTCGTCCAGGGTGGCGGAGCAGGCGATGACCTGCGACTGCTCCGAGCCCAACTGGAGGCCCAGGAAGAGCGTGCTGCCCGTGTCGTTGAACGCGCCCAACGGGAGGCGCTCGTTCCGGGCGAAGGTCCGCAGCTTGAAGGCCGCGCGCGCGGTGCCCCCCGCGCCCTGTTCGCCCGTCTCACCCGCGTACAGCTCGGTGACGGTGACGTCGGTACGCGAGGCATCCGGGCCCGGGCCCAGGGACGCGATGAGAATCAGCCCGTCCGCGCGGACCAGCGGGGGGGCGATGACACTCTCCAGCGTCGGGGGGGCGTAGTGCCACTTCACCTCGGCGATGCTCTCCGACGTGCCGTTGGGGTTGTGGGACAGTCGGCGCACCTCATCGATGCGGTCGACGATGACGGCGTCACCTCCGGGCAGCACCGTGAGCTGGGTGGGGCGGATGTCCGTCGTCGTCCGCGAGGTGATCTGCATCTGCGCGTCGATGGCGAAGGCCCCTACGTTGGGGGTCCACACCCAGCGCTTGCCGCTGACGGGGTTGCGCTCGGTGATGACCGTCTCGGGCGTGCACGTGATGGGCATCCCGACGGTGTGCGTCACGTTGCCACTGAGGTCCACGCGGTACATCGTGGAGATCTCCGTGGGGGGGACGCCGCAGCCGATGAAGGCCGGGTTGGCGCTCGTCCCGTCGACGACGAAGTGGTCGGTGACGACCTGGCCCGCGTTCTGCGGCTCCACGATGCGCCGCTGCACCGGGAAGTAGCTGACGGGCGCGGGCTGGGAGTTGTTGGTGCGTCCGTCCGAGCACACCGCCACCGCGTTCAGCGACAGGTTCGCGGCCAGGCCCACGGTGGCGTAGGGGATGTCATTGCGCTCCAGCCGCAGCGTCATGGTGCCGCCGCTGTGCGGGAAGGTCCGCAGAATCGTCTCCCGGTCCCGGACATTGAGCGTGGAGCTGCCCTCGCAGCCGGACACGGTGACGATGACGTCCAGGTGGGTGTCCGAGATGATGCTCGCGGGCACCGTCAGGGCGACCTGCGGGGGATCCGGCGTGGGAGGGGGCGGTTCGCTGCCACCACAGGCTGCGGCCAGGCTGCTGGCGACAAGGAGGGCAGGGCGCCAAGCGCGCCGCGTCAAGGAGGGAAGGGCCATGATGGCCCCGGACTCTAGCCCGTACGGCCTGTCCCGCGCAGTCGCGGCCATCGGCAGCCCTGTCCGAGCGGGGCTCGAGGCCCCGGTTCGGAACGTCCCCCAAGGCGCGCGGGCTGTGGTACTCCCCGCCGCGCCGCTGGGACCTCTCCTCGGTGGGCGGCGTCACAGGCACGGAGCGCCAGGGAGTTGCAACAGCAGCTTTGCTGGCGCCTGATGGGTGGCAGGGCGGGCGGCCGTACGTGGCTCGCGGGCGGTAGGGAAGTGACGTCCATCGTGTACGCTCCGCGCCGGGCCGGCTTCGGGGCGATTGGCTCCGAGTAGGCCACATCCTCCCACCCATGCCCGCCGTTCTGGCCCCAGGGCGTGTTCAGCGGCATGATCGGGATCCGAACCATGAACTCTTTCGCACGCAGCGGGTATTTGCAGCCTCGTTACCCGGGGCCATGTCGCCAGGGCTGGGGTTCACCGTGAGAGTCGAGATGCAGGCTGATCAGCGGGGACGCGTGCTGGTGGTGGCCGCCAAGGAGGCGGGCGATGCGCTCATGGAGCGGCTCACCTCGAGCGGCTACCACTGCGCGTCCACGGAGAAGGAGAGCGGTCTGGCGCAGGTGGCCGACACCTTGCAGCCGGAGGTCGTGCTCCTGGCCGTGACGGCGAAGCGGGCCGCGGAGATGTTGGAGTCGCTGCGCAAGGTGGACCGGTTGCAGCGCCTGCCGGTGCTGGTGGACCTGGGCCGTACGCGCTCGGCGGACGCTTTCAAGCGCCTGGCCGTGGATGACTGGATTCGCAGCGCGGACGAGGTCGTCCCCCGGCTGGAGGCGGCGCTGCGCGTGGGCCGGCTGCGGGACCGGGAGGAGCGGATCCGCATGCGCATGGGGATGCTGCTGGAAATCACCCAGGCGGCCACCAGCTCGCTGGAACTGGAGGAGATCCTCCGCATCGCCGTGGACAAGGTGGGCCGCGTCACCGGAACGGACCGTTGCTCGGTGGTGCTGGTGGAGGGCAGCCATGCCCGCACCGCCAAGGTGGTGGCCACGCAAGAGGACCCCAGCCTCGTCCAGTTGGACATCGAGGTGATGCGCTACCCCGAGCTGCGCCGCGCGCTGGAGACCCGCGAGGCGGTGGTCATCGACGAGGCGCAGCGGGACCCGCTGATGGAGGACGTGCGGACCAGCATCCTCCCGCTGGGCGTGAAGTCCATCCTGGTGCAGCCCCTCATCTGCCAGGGGGATTTGCTGGGCGCGCTGTTCCTGCGCGTGTCGCGCGCGGACGCGTCCTTCGGCCGTGACGAGCAGGAGTTCGCGCAGGCCGTGGCCGGCGTGCTGGCCAACTCCATCCGCAACGCGCGCCTGCACACGGCGGTGAAGAAGAAGCGCGAGGACCTGGAGGAGGCGTACGTCCAGCGCTACCAGGAGCTGAACGACGCCAACCGCCGGCTGAAGGAGCTCAACCGGCTCAAGGACGAAATCATCGCGGTGTGCAGCCACGACCTGCGCGCGCCGCTCCAGGTGCTCCTGGGGCACGGCCGCCTGCTCCAGGAAGGTCCGCTGGAGGCGCAGCAGCGCCAGTCCGCCGAGGCGATGATTCGCCAGGGCAAGAAGATCCTCGGGCTGGTGGAGTCGCTGCTGGAGAAGGGCAAGGGCGAGGCGGCCCGGCTGTCCATCGAGCCCCGCGTGCTGGACGTGGCGCAGCTGTGCCGCGACGCCGTCAACGAACTGGAGATTCTCGCCGCCGACCGGGGCGTGGCCCTGCGCGCGGACTGCCCCGACAGCCTGATGCTCATCGGCGACGAGGTGAAGCTGCACGAGGTGCTGCAGAACCTCATCACCAACGCCATCCACCACGCGCGGCAGGACGGCGAGGTGGTGGTGAGCACGCAGCGGCTGGGGCGCCCGGACGGCGACGCGGCCAAGGTGTGCGTGCAGGACGACGGCGTGGGCATTCCGCCGGACGAGCTGCACCTCGTCTTCGACCGCTACCGTCACGGCGGCAAGGGCACCGGACTGGGCCTGGCCATCTGCAAGGAGTTCGTGGAGCTGCACGGCGGTGAAATCTGGGCGGAGAGCCCGCCGGACACCGGCTGTGTGTTCGTCTTCACGCTGCCGCTGGCCCAGGAGGCGGCGCGCAATCCGCGTCCGCCTCCCGCCGCCGCGCCCGCGCCGCAGGAGCAGCCGCGCGTGCTGGTGGTGGAGGACGAGCCGGAGATCGCCGCCGTCCTGTCGGAGGTGCTGCGCTCCAAGTACCGCGTCGACGTGGCGCGCGACGGCGCCGAGGGCCTGGCCCGGGCGAAGGCCCAGCGTCCGGACCTGGTGGTCATGGACGTGTTCCTGCCCAAGCTGGACGGCCTGGACGCGGCCATGGCGCTCAAGTCCTCGACGGACACCGCGCGCATCCCCGTCATCCTGCTGTCCGCCCACCAGGGCGTGGCGGAGAAGGTCCGCTCGCTGAACCTGGGCGCGGTGGACTACATGAGCAAGCCGTTCAACGCGGTGGAGCTCCTCAACCGCACCGAGCGCGCCCTCAAGCTGCGCCAGGGCGAGCGCGAGCAGCAGGAGAAGGAGAAGGCCAGCGCCCTCCAGCGGCGCACGGGCAGCGACCCCGCAACGGGCCTGCACGACCGGCGGGGGCTGCTGCTGCGGCTGGAGCAGGAGGTGGCCCGCAGCCGGCGCTACCACCGCGCGCTCAGCCTCGCGGTGCTGCGGCCCGACCGTCCGGTGGACCCGGTGCCCTCCAGCATCGCCGACGTGATGCGGAAGCGGGTGCGCCATCCGGATGCCATCTCCCACCTGGGCGGAGGTGTGTTCGCCGTCGTCCTGCCGGAGTGCCAGGCGGAGGCCGCTCGGGCCGTCATCAACCGCATGCTGCCGGATGTGGAGAAGGTGACGGACACGGAGTACCGGTCGGCGGTGGCGGACGTGAGCCAGGACAGCGACTCGGTGGAGATGCTGCTGGAGAAGCTGGGGGCGCCCAGCCCCGAAGACACCTGAGGCGACTGCACGCAGGACGGGCTCACGCTAGACTCCAGGTCGCGTGAGCTCGTCCCGACTCCTCGTCTCCGCCTTGCTGGCCGCCCTCGTGGCGCCGGGTGCCCTCGCGGCGGCCCCGCCGCGACGGCCCCGCGTGGACCGGGAGGCGATGCGGGAGGCCATCGACGCGGCCGCGACGGACGACGGCCACTACGCGTCCTCGGCCAGCTACACGAACTTCCTCGAGTCCCGGCTGCGGCACCATGCAGGGGACCACCGGGGCTCGGTGGACGCGCTCCGCCTGGCCCTGGCCACGGATGACGGCAACCCGCTGCTGCTCACCCGGCTTGGCGAGGAGTACGCCCGCCTGGGCGACCTGTCCCGCGCCGAACGCGAGCTGCGCAAGGCGGTGCTCCGCGCTCCCACCTACTACCCGGCGCATGTCCTGCTGGGCCGGGTGCTCATGGAGTCGAAGCGCTTCACCCGCTCCCGCCTGCACCTGCGGCGCGCGATGACGCTGAAGCCGCGCGAGCCCGAGGCCTACCTGGTGATGGCCCAGCTCCACATGGAGCTCGGCGCCCCGGACGAGGCGGTGAAGGTGGTGGAGGCGTTGGCCCAGGCGCTGCCGGGCGAGGCCTCGGGCTACCAGCGCCTGGGACTGGCCCTGGCCGCGCGCGGGGATACGGCGCGCGCCGAGCGCATGCTGACCGAGGCGGCCGTCCGGGCTCCCGGGGACGTGGAGGTGCTGACGACGCTGGCGCAGCTCTACGAGGACACCGGCCGGCCCGCCCTGGCGGAGGAGACGCTGGCCCGCGCGCTGCAAAGAGATCCGGACAGCCGCGAGGTGCTGCTGGCCGCCGGCCGCGCGGCCCTGAAGGCGGACTCCGTGGTCCGCGCGCGGGCGTACTTCGACCGGCTCTTGTCGCTCTCGTCGGAGCCGGAGATTCCGGTCCGGGTGGCGTTCAGCTACCTCGCCGCGCGCGAGCCCTCGGCGGCCGCGGAGGTCCTGGAGTCGGCGCGCCGGGGCGACCCGCGCGAGCCTCGCCTCGCCTACTACGCGGGGCTGGTCCACGAGCGGATGCGCCGCTTCTCCGAGGCCGCCGTGGCCTTCGAGGGGGTGCCCCAGGAGTCGGACGTCTTCGCCGACGCCCGCGTCCGCCGCGCGCGCAGCCTGTCGCTGGTGGGTGAGCATTCACGCGCCCTGACGCTGTACCGGGCCGCCCTGCAGGACGCGCCCGAGGACCTGGACCTCCGCGCGCAGTTCGCCCGCGCCCTGGAGCGGGGAGGCACGCCGGTCCGGGCGGAGGCGGTGCTGCGGGAGGCGCTCGAAGAGGGCCCCTCCGCGGCGCTGTATGACGCGCTGGCCGCGATGCTCCACCGGCAAGGCCGCGGGGACGAGGCCCTGCGCCTGCTGCGGGACGCGGTGTCGCGCGCGCCCCGTGACGAGGAGCTGCTCTATGTGCTGGGCGCGGCCCACGAGCGGCAGGGGGACGTCCGTGGCGCGCTGGCCCGCATGCGCGCGGTGCTGGCCGTGTCGCCGGACCACGCCGCGGCGCTGAACTTCCTCGGGTACCTGCTGGCCCAGGCGGGGCAGAACCTGGACGAGGCCGAGCGGCGGGTGCGCCGGGCGCTGGAGCTGCGGCCGGAGACCGGTGCCTATCTGGACTCGCTGGGCTGGGTGTACTTCCGGCGAGGCGACTACGCACGGGCCGTGGAGGCGTTGGAGCGCGCCTCGGCGTTGTCTCCGGACGAGCCCGTCATCCTCGAACACCTGGGAGACGCGTACCAGCGGGCGGCCCGGGTGGACGAGGCCGCGGCGGCCTGGCGTCGCGCGCTGGAGGTGCTGACGCTGGACCCCGAGTCCGCCGAGCCCCCGGAACAGCGCGCGGCGCTGGAGCGCAAGCTCAAGGCGCTACCCACGCGTGCGCCAGACCGCTAAGTTGCTGCGCCTATGGTGCGTCACGACGAGGGCTTCTTTCCCGGCAGGGACGGGACCCGCCTGTACTGGAAGTCACTGCTGCCAGCCGCCGAACCCCGGGCGCACGTCGCGGTGGTGCATGGCTACGGTGACCACTTCGGACGCTACACCTTCGTGACGGAGGCCCTCCTGGCGGAGGGCTTCGCGGTCCACGGCTTCGACTACCGGGGCCATGGGCGGGCGGACGGACGCCGGGCGTACTGCGAGAAGTGGCCGGACTACCTGGACGACCTGGAGGTCTTCTGGGAGCGCGTCCGGGCGGTGTCCGAGGGCAAGAAGGCCTTCATGCTGGCGCACAGCCACGGCGGCCTGATGGCGGCGACGTGGGCCTCCCGCCAGCCGGTGGAGGGCCTGTCGGGGCTGGTGCTGTCGGCCCCGTACCTCAAGCTGGCCATCACCCCACCGGCGGTGAAGGTGATGGCGGCGAAGGCGGTGGGGAAGGTGGTGCCGTGGCTCAGCATCGCCTCCGGGCTGAAGGTGGAGGACCTCACGTACGACGTCGAGGTCCAGCGGGCCACCCGGGAGGACCCGCTGCACCAGGACATCGCCACGCCTCGGTGGTTCATCCAGTCCACCCAGGCGCAGGCCCAGGCGATGCTGCTGGCGCCGAAGATTCAAGTACCGCTGTTCGTGCTGTGTGGCGCGGAGGATGGGGTCGCCGCCCCGGTGGCGGCGCGGGAGTACTTCGAACGGGCCGGTTCGCCGGACAAGAAGTTCAAGGAGTACCCCGGAATGCGGCATGAACCGCTCAACGAGGTGGGTCGTGCGGAGGTGTTCCGGGATATCTCCGGCTGGATCTCCGCGCATCTCTGACATAATCAGGTCGCCCGGCTCCTAGGGAGGAGCTGGCGCTGGGTGAGGTCACCGCATGGCAACGGGTGAAACGGGCATCATCGGCAAGGGCATCGTCATCAAGGGAAACCTCACGGGAGGTGGGGACCTGGTGATCGAGGGACGGGTGGAGGGGCAGATTGCCCTGAAGAACCACCTGACCATCGAGAGCACCGGCAAGGTGCAGGCGGACATCCGCGCCGAGGAGTTGACCATCAACGGCGAGGCCAGCGGCAACATCGACGCCTCGTCGCGCGTGGCCATCAACGCCTCGGCCAAGGTGGCCGGCGACATCAAGGCGCCGCGCGTCGTCATCGAGGACGGGGCCGTGTTCAACGGCTCCATCGAGATGGACGTACGGCTTCCCGACGACATTTGAGTTTCACGCCGCGCGCGGCACGGCACATACCTTTCTAGAGGCGGACAACACTCATGGCGAATACGGTCATTGGCTCGAGCATCGTCATCGACGGGGAGATCTCCGGCGACGAGGACCTGGTCATCCAGGGCACCGTGAAGGGGAAGATTTCCCTCAAGGAAAGCCTCTACGTGGAGGGCAGCGGCGTCGTCGAGGCCGACATCGAGACGCAGAACGTGGAGATCGCCGGCCGCGTCACGGGCAACATCGTCGCCAGCGACAAGGTGGAGCTGAAGACGGACTGCCGCGTGGTGGGCGACATCAAGGCGCCCCGCATCCTCATCGCCGACGGTGCCTCCTTCAAGGGCAACGTCGACATGGACATGAAGGAGCGCTGATTCGTGGCCACCGCGAAGGAGCTCTCAGCGAGCAATAACGTCGACAACACCGTGGTGGGGCCTTCCATCCTCATCAGCGGCCGGTTGACGGGCGACGAGGACCTCACGGTCCGCGGGCGCGTCGAGGGTGAGCTGACGCTCAGCCGCACCCTCATCGTGGAGCCCTCGGGCGTGGTGAAGGCCAACGTGGCGGTGAAGAACGCCATCGTCTCGGGCGTGGTGGTGGGCAACATCAACGCCACCGAGAGCGTGGAGCTCACCCGCGAAGGCCGCATGGTGGGCGACATCCGCGCCCCGCGCGTCATCATCGTGGACGGCGCCAGCTTCCGCGGCCGCGTGGACATGGGGGATGTGGAGCCGGGCCGTCTGCCGGCCGAGCGCCCCGCGGTAGTCCGTCCCGCGGCGGTGACCCGCCCCACGATGACGCCGGCCCGTCCGACCATCCCGTCGGCCCGGCCCACGCCGCCTCCGCCGCCGTCGCGGCCCACGCCTCCGCCGCCGCCCTCGCGGCCCACGCCGCCTCCCGCGGTGACGCGCCCCTCGGCGCCCGTCACCCGTCCGGGGTTGGGTGGCCTGGGGAGCAAGCCGCTGCCTCCGCCTCCGCCGACCCGCGTCGAGCGGGCCGAGCCGGCTGACCAGGCAGGCTCCTCCGAGGGCCCGTCGCCAGTCCTGGTGGGTGCTGGCGCGAAGAAGAAGGTCGTGGTGAAGAAGAAGACCCGCTAGCGCGCGCTGCCCGCGCCGCCAGTCGTTGGCGGTGCGGGTGCGTGGGCATATCAGGGGTGCCACCATGGACGCCGAGCACAGGGTTGATGGACAGGATGGGACGGCGGGTGCTGGGCCCGAGGGTGGCTCGCAGGCGTCGTCCGGGCAGGACGGCGCCCAGGCTTCTGCGGGTGAGGGAAGCCACGGCGGCGCCGCGTCCGAGGTAGCGCAGGGGCAGGCCGCGTCCGCTGAAGGCGCCGGGCAGGGCGGCGAAGGCTCCGCCTCGGTGACGGGTGAGCGTCGCGAGGCCGGCACGTCTTCCGGGCCGCAGGCGTCCTCAGTCGAGGCATCTGCTTCCGGCGAGGGCTCCGCACAGGCCCACGGTGGCTCGCAGGCCGACGGCACGCAGGCGTCCGAGGGTGAGTCGCAGGCCGACGGCACGCAGGCGTCCGAGGGTGGCTCGCAGGCCCGCGGTGGCTCGCAGGCCGACGGCACGCAGGCGTCCGAGGATGAGTCGCAGGCCCGCGATGGCTCGCGGTCCGAGGGTACGCAGGCGTCCGAGGGTGAGTCACAGGCCAGCGATGGCTCGCGGTCCGGGAGTGCGCCGTCGTCCGAGCGTGGTGCCAACGAGGCCCCGCGCTCCGACAGCGGTGCGTCGGCCAGCGATGCCGCGCAGTCCGTGCGCGAGGCGTCGTCCGAGGGCGGGGCGCAGGGCCATGACGGTTCGCACGCCGCGAGCGCGCAGTCGCCCGAGGGCAGTGCGTCCACCCGCGACGGCTCGAAGGAACAGACAGATTTGAAGGAAGGTGGACTCCAGGCCGGGGGCGACGCCCTCGGCGCGGGAGCGCCACCTGCCGAGGGTGAGTCTCATGCGCAGGGCGAGCACCGAGCCGTGAGTGAGTCCCAGGGGCAGGACGGAAGTGAGTCCAGCGAGGCGCGCGCCGACGGTGGGCCGGACGCAGCCGGGAAGTCACCCGACGCGAAGGCTTCGGCGGAATCCGAGGGCGTGGCGCCGGGGCTGAACGCGCCGCCCCACGGTGCGTTCTGGACGGGCGAGTCCGATTCGTCCGCCGACGCCAGCTCCGAGGAAGGCTCGGACGACGCGCAGCCGGACGTGCTCGACGCGCCCGAGGAGCGGCTGGCGGGCAGGGTGACGACGGTGCTGTTGTCGCTGGACAAGCTCGAGGACGACAACACGTTCAAGCTCCGCCCGGAGGGCGACGTGTCGGGCCTGGCCACGGACATCGCGCGGCTGGGGCAGCTGTTCCCGGTGGACGTTCGTCCCGCGGGCGAGGACCGCTACCAACTGGTCTGCGGCTTCCGTCGCGTGGCGGCGCTGCGCTTCCTCAAGCGGGACGCCGTGCAGGCGCGCATCCACCTGCGGCTCACGGACGAGGACGCGCTGGTGATGTCGCTGGCGGAGGCCATCCACGCCACGCCCGTGGGGCCGGAGGTGCTGGAGGCCAAGCGCGACGAGCTGGAAGCGCAGGGCCGCCTGAGCGCCGCGGTGCGCGACATGCTGGAGAAGGCGCTCGCCACCGAGGACACCCTGGCGCCCGAAGGCGTCGAGGAGGAGATTGACGCCGACGAGATGGCGCAGGAAGTGGCCGAGCGCCTCGGGGCCATCAACCAGGACCTCTCGCTGCTGGCGGACGTGTTCGCGGCCCTGGATGAGTCGCGCAAGGCCGAGCTGTTGATGCAGCTTCGGTACTCGTCGCAGCTCGTCACCTATCTGGAGGGTCTGTAGACCATGGTGCAACCGCTCGTGCGCGATCGTGCCCGGCTGCTGGAGCTGCTCACGGAGCGCTCCTTCGAGCGGCGCCGCGTGGTGCTCTCGTCCGGCAAGGAGTCGGACTTCTACATCGACTGCAAGCGCACGGCGCTCCTGGCCGAGGGGCACTTCCTCATCGGCCGCTTGTTCCTGGAGGCCATCCGCCGCGAGGCGCCCGAAGCGGTGGGCGTGGGCGGACTGACGCTGGGCGCGGACCCGCTGGCCTCGGCGGTGAGCCTCACCGGCTACCTGTCGGGCACGCCGCTGGCGGCGTTCATCGTGCGCAAGGAGCCCAAGGGGCACGGGACAGGCCAGTGGATCGAGGGCCTGAGCGGGCTGGGGCAGGGCGCAGCGGTGGCCATCGTGGAAGACGTGGTGACGACGGGCGGCTCGACGCTCAAGGCCATCGAGCGGGCGCAACTGGAGGGCCTGAAGGTGTTGGGCGCCTTCGCGTTGGTGGACCGGCTGGAGGGTGGGCGTGAGGCGGTGGAGGCCTCGGGCCACCGGCTGCACACGCTGTTCACCCGCAAGGACTTCATTCCGTGAAGCAGCGCTTCGTCACCGCGGCCCTGGTGGGGCTGCTGTCGGGGTGCGTCACCACGCCGCCGACCGCCGTCGCGGACCCGCCGCCGTCGCTCCCCGACGAACACGCCGAGCACTCCTACCGGAAGATCCTGGCGCGCTACAGCGACAGCCGTGAAGTGTACGACGGCTTCGACACCCGCCTGTTCGCGGGCGTGACGCTGCAGACGGTGCCCTTCCGCGAGGCGCGCGTGCACCGCCAGGCGGCCTTCCAGCAACTGCCCGCGCCGAAGGTGGAGCAGATGATCGCCGAGGAGCGCGAGAAGGCCACGCAGAGCCATGAGTTCTTCATGGGCGTGCACTTCAACGACGCGACCTACGCGGACTTCGACTACAAGCACACCATCTGGCGCCTGGCGCTGGTGACGCCGGCCGGCGAGGTGACGCCCTCGCGCATCCGCAGGCTGGGCCGCGTGAATCTGCAGACGCGGGCGTACTACCCCTACACGTCGATTTTCTGGGTCGGTTGGGAGATTCAGTTCCCCACCCAGATGTCCGACGGACGGCCCGTCATCCCGCCCGGCACCGAGAAGGTGACGTTCCGCATGGCGTCCTCCCTGGGCAAGGCGGAGATGACGGTGAGCGCGCAGTAGCGCGCCTTCGCTCACGTCTGACGGGTGCGCTTCAGCCACTTCTGGACCGTGGGCATGGTGGGGCCGGCCAGCAGCCGATCCACCAGCGCCGCGGGTGAGTCGCTCACCGCGAAGGGAGCGGCCTGCTCCACCGGGACGAAGCCTTCCGCCGCGTGGTGCCGGGCCATGGCCAGCAAGGGCTGGAAGAAGCCGCGCGTGTCCAGCAGGCCCATGGGCTTCTGGTGCAGGCCCAGCTGTGCCCACGTCACGATTTCGAAGAGCTCGTCCAGCGTGCCGTAGCCACCGGGCAGGGCGATGAAGGCGTCCGAGCGCTTCTCCATCAGCGCCTTGCGCTCATGCATGGAGTCCACGGAGTGCAGCTCCGTCAGCCCGCGGTGGGCCAGCTCCTTCGCGCCCAGGAAGCCGGGCAGCACGCCCACCACCTTGCCACCGGCGGCGAGCGCCGCGTCGGCGACGGCGCCCATCAGCCCCACGCTGGCGCCGCCGTAGACGAGCGTCAGCCCGCGGCGCGCCAGCTCGGTGCCCATGAGGCTGGCGGCCTCCAGGTACTCCGGGCGGGCCCCGGGCCGGGAGCCGCAGAACACGCAGACACTTCGCACGTCCATGTCAAAAGCCTCCACGCCGTTCCGGGTGGGCCGCGTAGAGCGCCACCACCAGCGTGATGAAGAGGATGATGGGCAGCGCCCGTGCGTACACCTGACGGCCCATGCGCAGGGCCAGGCCGCACGGCAGCCCGAAGAGGAACCCGCCCAGGTGTCCCGCCCAGCTCACGAAAGGCAGCAGGCTGAGGACGGCCACTTGGGCCAACCAGATGAACAAGTCCCGGCGGCCCTCGCGCGTGGCGACAGGCAGCATGGCGCCGGCCCAACCGAGAATCATTCCGGACGCGCCGACAGTGGGCATGTTGAAGTCGAAAATCAGCGAGAAGGTGGAGGCGCCCAGGGCCGTGACGAGCGACAGGCCCAGGAAGCGCAGGCTCCCGATGCCCCGCTCCAGCGTGAAGCCCAGCGTCACCACCACGGACATGTTGAAGAGCAGGTGGATGGCGCCGCCGTGCTCCAGCACCGCGCCGAGCAGCCGCCAGTACTGGCCCGCCTGGACCGCGGGGCCGTACAGCGCCAGGGGCGGCAGGACGATGGAGCCGGAGGGACTGGACACCCGCATCGAGATGGCGAAGAACTGCTCGGCCAGGAACATGCCCACCGCGCCCGCGATGATGGCGTAACACACCCAGGGCCGCGGCAGCGGCGGGCCCGGGACGGGCTGCTGGGGACCTGGGCCTTCAGCGCCAGGGCCGGAGGGAGGGGCATCGAGGATGCGGCGCGGACGCGAGGACATGATCGCTCAAGGCTCCCGGGAGACGACGGTGTCCCGCAGCCAGCGGTGGTCGTCCGTGTGGGGGTAGTCCAGCGTGTAGTGGAGGCCGCGGCTCTCCTTGCGGCGACTGGCGCAGTCGACGATGAGGTAGGCCACGTCGGCGATGTTGCGCAGCTCGATGACGTCGCGAGTCACCTTGAAGCGCCAGTAGTAGTCGCGAATCTCCTCGCGCAGCAGCTCCAGCCGCCGGCGCGCGCGCATCAGCCGCTTGTCCGTGCGGACGATGCCCACGTAGTTCCACATGAGGCGGCGAATCTCGTCCCAGTTGTGGGTGACGACGACGCTCTCGTCGGACTCCACCGCGCTGCCGGAGTCCCACGCGGGCGGGTCCTCGGCCGGGACGGGCTGGGTGCGGACCTCCTCGGCGGCCACCTGGACGGCCCTTTGACCGAACACGAGCCCCTCCAGCAGCGAGTTGGACGCGAGCCGGTTCGCGCCATGCAGGCCCGTGCACGTGACTTCGCCGATGGCGTACAGGCCCGGCACGTTGGTGCGTCCTTCCAGATCCGTGACGACGCCGCCGCACATGTAATGCGCCGCGGGCACCACGGGGATGGGCTGCACGGCCATGTCGATGTTGAAGGCCTTGCACGTGGCGTAGATGTTGGGGAAGCGCTCGGCGAGGAAGGCGCGGCCCAGGTGCGTCATGTCCAGATAGACGCAGTCATCACCCGTGCGCTTCATCTCCGCGTCGATGGCGCGCGCCACCACGTCGCGCGGAGCGAGCGCGCCCATGGGGTGGTAGCGCTCCATGAACGACGCGCCGCTCTTGAGCTTCAGCTTGCCACCCTCGCCGCGCAGCGCCTCGCTGATGAGGAAGCTCTTGGCCTCCGGGTGGTACAGGCAGGTGGGGTGGAACTGGTAGAACTCCATGTTCGCCACCTTCGCGCCCGCCCGGTACGCCATGGCCACGCCGTCCCCGGTGGCCACGTCCGGATTCGACGTGTACAGGTACACCTTGCCCGCGCCGCCCGTGGCCAGCACCGTCACCTTGGCCAGGAAGCGCTCGATGACGCCGTCCTGCATCAGCGCGTAGACGCCCAGGCAGCGGCTGACGCCCGGCGAGGGGAGCCTGCGGTCCTGGATGAGGTCGATGGCGGCCGTGTGCGGGAAGAAGGTGATGTTGGGCACCTCGTCGCAGGCGGCGAGCAGCGCCCGCTGCACCTCGCGGCCGGTGATGTCACCCGAATGGATGATGCGGCGGGCGGAGTGGCCTCCCTCGCGGGTGAGGTCGAACTCGCCGGTGGTCCGGCGGTTGAAGTCCGCGCCCAGGTCCACCAGCTCCTTCACCCGGGCAGGGCCCTCCTTCACGGTGACTTCCACGGCGTCCCGGTGGCACAACCCCGCACCCGCGACCAGGGTGTCCTCGATGTGCGACTCGAACGTGTCGGACGGGGCGAGCACACTGGCGATGCCTCCCTGGGCATACGCGGTGTTGCTCTCGAACCGGTCCCGCTTGGTGAGGATGGCCACCGTGCCATGGCGGGCCGCCTGGAGGGCGAACGAGAGGCCCGCCACGCCGCCTCCCAAGACGAGGAAATCGAACCGATGGGGCATGGTGAGCAGCCTTAGCGACTGTAAGTGCTGGAAACAAGGCGTTTTCTTGAGGACTTTCCCGTGGGTGTCTAAGGTTCGTGGGGCCGATATGCGTGCACCTTCCACGTTCCTCGCCGCCGTGCTGCTGGCCCTGCCGTTGTCGGCGGGGGCGGACGCCATCTACCGGTACGTCGAGAAGGACGGCACCATCATCTACACGAACGTCCAGCCCACGGGCTCCAAGCGGGCCAAGACGCTGAAGGGCACGTTCACCCAGGCGCCCACGAAGAACGCGCCGGTGGTGGGCCGCAAGAAGACGCCGCCGGAGTTGGATCCGCACATCACCGCCGCGGCGCTGCGCTACCGCATCCCGCCGGCGCTGGTGCGCGCCATCATGCACACCGAGAGCAACTTCAACCGCAACGCGCTCAGCCACAAGGGCGCCAGCGGGTTGATGCAGTTGATGCCGGCCACGGCCTCGGACATGTACGTGAAGGACATCTTCGACGAGCGCGACAACATCGAGGGCGGAGTGCGCTACCTGCGCGTGCTCGCCAACATGTTCGACGGCGACATGGTGAAGATGATTGCCGCGTACAACGCGGGCCCCGAAGCGGTGAAGCGCTACGGCGGCAAGGTGCCCCCCTACGAGGAGACGCAGGGGTACGTGCGCAAGGTGCTCAAGCTCTACTACCACTACAAGGAGCGCGAGCGGCCCGTCGAGGACGGACCCCGCGACCCCACATCCCAGAATGACGACGCGCGCGAAGGGGCGGGGGGAAACGAGCCCCGCTGATGACGAGTTCCTCCAGCAGCTCTCCCGCGGTGGGGAGCTGTTGGCCGCAGGCCGGGTCCACGAGGCTCAGCCGTTCCTGGAGCGTGCCCACCAGCTCCAGCCCCGGATGGAGAAGGCCCAGAACCTCTTGGGCCTCTGCTACTTCAAGCTCGGCCTGTTCGACCGGGCGGCCGAGCTGTACGAGATGCTGGTGCGCGACAACCCGGTGGACCCGACGCTGCGGGTCAACCTGGGGTTGGTGTACCTGAAGACGAGCGCGCTCCAGCGCGCCGCCCGCGAGTTCGAGACGGCCACCGACCTGGCCCCCGAACACCAGAAGGCGCAGAACTACCTGGGGCTCACGCTGGCGCAGATGGGCGAGTACGGCCGCGCGCGCGAGCACTTCCTGCTCGCGGGCAGCGACGTGATGGCGGAGAAGATGTCGCGCGCCATCGCGGGCGAGTCCTACGCGAAGCCGCCGGTGGCCGCCGCGTCCGCGCAGCCCAAGGGGCGGGGTGGCGCGGAGGGGGCCCCCGGTCCAGCTCGCCCCGCCGCGAGTCCGCCGCCGCCCGCGCCTCCGGCTCCCGAGCCGGAGGAAGAGGAGATTCGCTTCGCGGAGGACGAGGGCCCCAGCGCGTTGTCGGCCGAGGGCACCGGGGAGCAGGAGGATGCGCCTTCGGAGTCGACCTTCGATGAGACGTCCGCGGCCGTGGCCGCGAGCGCGCCGCTGCCGCCCGTGCCGCTGACGAAGCTCCAGCTTCGCCGGGTGCCCGCGGAGTCGCTTGGCGTCGCTCCGGCGCAAGGTGGCGCGGGCTCCGCTCACGGCGCGGCGGAGGCGGGTTCGGACACGGTTCGGGATACGGACGACGCGTTGGCTTCGCGCCGCGACGGCGCGGAGGCGAGAGGCGCGCCTGCGCACGATGCGGTGACGACGCGGGGCGAGGCTGCTTCGGGCGGAGGCGCCGCGGAGTCGCGAGGTGGCGGTGCCTCGGGCCTGGCTGCCGCCGAGGCCGCGTCGCTGGCCGGACTGGCCGCTTCGGTCGTCCTGGAAGTCGCGGACGCGTCCCGGACCTTCCACGAGGGCCCCGACGGCTTCACCGTGGCGGTCGACGGGGAGCTCCTGACGCGCCTGGATGGGCTGGTGGCCCTGGGCGGCCAGCTGACCTTCCAGCCGGAGATGAAGCGCTTCCGCGGCCGGGCGACGGACAAGTCCTTCGGGGACGGCGCCACGCGGATGGTGCGCGCCCGCGGCAAGGGCAGCCTGTACCTGACGCCGGGCGCGGCCCGGACCTTCCTGTCCGTGGACCTGGGAGAGGACTCCGCCTATCTCCGCGACGAGTGCGTCTTCGCCTTCGAGGAGGCGGTGATGTTCGAGAACGGCCGCGTGCCGTCGGACATCGCGCCCGACCTCGACCTCGTGCACCTGCGAGGGCAGGGGCGGGTGCTGCTGAGCCTCCCCGGGCCCTTGCGCTCGGTGGCGGTGCGCCAGGACCAGCCGGTGACGGTGCCGCTGGCGCACCTGGTGGGCTGGCAGGGCAACCTGACGCCCCGCATGGTCCCGCTGCTCCAGGCGCCCACCGGGGAGACGCTCCGGGCGGGGGTGGAGCTGGGCGGTGAAGGTTTTGCCCTCATCGCCCTCGCGGTCCGATAGAAGGGGCCCGCCATGGCCATGGACCGAGCGGCGCGGAAACAGCGGAAGCGAGAGGAGCGCGCCAGGAAGCGCGCGGCGCGCAAGCCCAGCGTGCTGGTGCAGGAGTTCTGGAACCTGCCCAACATGCTCACGTTGGGGCGCATCCTCATCATCCCGCTCTTCGTGTGGCTGACATACGACGCGGACCCCCTCAACTCGCTGCTGGCGGGGCTCGTCTTCGCGGTGGCCGCCATCACCGACGTGATTGACGGCTACCTGGCGCGCAAGTGGAACCTCATCACCGTCGTCGGCAAGTTCATGGACCCGCTGGCCGACAAGCTCATCGCCATGGCGGCGCTGGTGATGATGGTCCGGCTGGGGCGCATCGCGGCCTGGGTCGTCATCGTGCTGCTGGCGCGCGAGCTCATCGTCAGCGGCCTGCGCACCATCGCCGCCAGCGAGGGCATGGTCATCGCCGCCGGCCAGGAGGGGAAGTGGAAGACCTCCCTCCAACTGGTGGGCATCATCTCCCTCTGCGTCCACTACGTGCATCCGCTGGAGATGGGGTCGTTCACCGTGCCGGTGGACTACAACCTCGTGGGCCAGGTGCTCGTCTACCTGTCGGGTGCCTTCTCCGTGTGGAGCGCGGTGGTCTACTTCCGGGCATTCCTGACCATGCTCGCGAAGCGAGGGGCTGACCCAGCCCCCGCGAAAAGTGTTTGACGGGTCCGGACGGGCTCTGTATACCCCACCTCACTTTCGGCCCGGCGGTCACACGGCGGTGACGAAGGTGCGGTACCTGATGCGGGAATAGCTCAGCGGTAGAGCATCGCCTTGCCAAGGCGAGGGTCGAGGGTTCAAATCCCTTTTCCCGCTCCACAATCGGGCCCTCTGGGAAGCCAGAGGGCCTTTGAGTTTGAAGAGTCTCACGCGGGAATAGCTCAGCGGTAGAGCATCGCCTTGCCAAGGCGAGGGTCGAGGGTTCAAATCCCTTTTCCCGCTCCAAAAAGAAGGCCCTCTGGGAAACCAGGGGGCCTTTTCTTTTTCAGGTCAGGGCCGGAACACGCCTCGGTTGCTGGGTCGCTCTTCAGGAGAGCTGCCTCCGGGGCACGCTGTGAGAGTGGGGCCGGGGGCGCCGGGCGTCCTCGCAACAGCCGAAGGCCCTGCTATAGAAGGCCCCCTCATGATTCGCCTGGTTCGTGAACTGTATCAGTACCGGGGCTTGCTCCTCAGCCTCGTCCAGCGGGAACTGAAGGCGCGGTATCGCGGCTCGTTCCTCGGGTTCTTGTGGACGTTCCTGAACCCGACACTTCACATGCTGGTGTACGTGCTGCTGTTCACCGTGGTGATGCGGCAGAACATCCCCAATTACCCGTTTTTCATGTTCGTGGGGCTGCTGCCGTGGATCTGGTTCTCCACCTCGATTGGTGGCGGGGCCAGCGCCATCAGCGACCGGCGTGATCTGCTCACCAAGGTCCGCTTCCCCGCCCAGGTGCTGCCCACGACGGTGGTGGTGACGAACCTCTGCAACTTCGTCTTCTCGCTGCCGCTGATGCTGGGGCTGGGCATCGCGTACGGGCAGTGGCCCACCTGGCACGTCGTCCTGTTCCCGGCGGTGCTGCTCGTGCAGCTCATCTTCACCCTGGCGCTGACGTACATCCTGGCCGCCATCAACGTGACGTTCCGCGACCTGCAGCACATCGTGGGCAACCTGATCACGCTGTGGTTCTTCGCCTCGCCCGTGCTGTATCCGTTCTCCACGATCCAGGACGAGAACATCCGCACGCTGATGACGGCGCTGAACCCCATGGTCACGCTCATGACGTCCTACCAGGCCATGTTCTACGAGCACCGCCTCCCGGAGGCCGGGCCGCTGCTGGTCCTGGCCGCCGTCTCCGTGGCGCTTCTGTACGGGGCCTCGTCCATCTTCGAATCCCGCCGCGAAGAGTTCGCGGAGTCCATTTGAGCGCCGGCATGCAGGAATCCAAGGACGCCATCATCCTGAAGGATGTCGTGAAGAGCTTCCGGAAGCGCACCATCCGGGGCGAGTACACGACCTTCAAATCCGAGCTGGTGCGTTGGCTGCGGGGGCAGCGTCAGTCCCGCGATGCGAGCCTCATCACCGCGCTGCGCGGCATCGACCTCACCATCCCCCGTGGCAAGACGGTGGGCATCATCGGGCGGAACGGCTCGGGCAAGAGCACGCTGCTCAAGCTCATCACCGGCATCTACACGCCCACCTCCGGCACGCTGGAGATCAACGGCCGCATCTCCGCGCTGCTGGACCTGGGGGCGGGCTTCCACCCGGACTTCTCCGGCCGGGAGAACATCCTCATCAACGGCATCATCCTCGGGATGACGCGCGCCGAGGTCCGGGCGCGGATGGATGAAATCATCGCCTTCAGCGAGCTGGGCGAGTTCATCGACGAGCCGGTGCGCACCTACTCCAGCGGCATGTACATGCGCCTGGCGTTCGCGGTGGCCACGCACGTGGACCCGGACATCCTCATCATCGACGAGATCCTCGCGGTGGGTGACGAGCACTTCAGCAAGAAGAGCCTCGCGAAGATGACGGAGTTCAAGCGCCAGGGGAAAACCATCGTCCTGGTGACGCACGACCTGAGCACGGTGGAGCGCTGGTGCGACCTCGCCGCGTGGATTGATGGTGGCTACGTGCGCCGCGTGGGCAAGCCCTCGGAGATCACCACCGAGTACCGGCAGGCCATCTCCCTGGCGGAGGCGCAGTCCGCGGCCTTCACGCCGCCCGCGCTCACCGAGGGCGGCGGGGCCTTGCCCGAGGTCCATGCGGCGGTGCCCGAAGTGGAGGCCGCGCCGCCGGTGCGCCTGACGGGGCTTCACCTGTCGACGTCCGAAGGCGGGGTGGAGCGGGAGCTGTCGCCCGAGGACCGCATGGAGGTCCTCGTGGACTTCACCTCCGAGGGCACCTGTGAGGACGTGGAGTTCGTCGTGGCGCTCAAGGGCGCGGACGGGCAGCTGCTCTACGGGACGAGCCTGCGCGTGGAGGAGCCGCGGCAACTGCCGTCCAGCGGACGGGTGCGTCTGGTGTTGGAGCGGCTGTCGCTGCTCGCGGGGGCGTACACGCTTCAGGTGACGGCGCGCGCCGCTGGCGGCAGCGCGACGGAGAGCCGTGCGTTCCAGGTAGGGGCCACCGAGCCGGAGCAGGGCGTGTTCCGCCCCGCGCACCGCTGGGTGGTGGAGTCGTCGAGCCCGTCCGTTGCGTCCTCGCAGCCGACGGACGTCTCGCCGCGTCTGGCCGGGGGCGGGCATCGCTGAGTCACATGCAGGCGCGTGAGCGCGGGGCGCCGATGCTGGCCTGTGCGTGAACGAGAGAGGCGGTAGCGCGGTGAAGACAGTGCTGCAGAAGCTCGCCGGGGAGGGGGCTCGCCCGGACGTCGTGCCAGACGCCGCGCCAGACGCGGGCGCCCTGGCCCGCATGGTTGCCGTGGTGCGGGCGTTGCTCGAGGAGCGGCGCCCGTGTCCTCCCTCCCGGTGCGAGGAGGTGTCAGCCCTGGAGGACACGCTCCGCCTGTTGACCACGCACCTCCACCGCATCCGCCCTGAGGGCGCGCACGCGCTCAGCCCGCTGCAGGAGGCCTCGCGGCTGGCGGTGGCCCATGAGTTCGACGTTCCCGCGTCGCACCGGAGCGCCCGGCTGGGCAAGGTGGTGACGGCGACGAAGCGGGCCTTCATCGAGGGGCTGCAGCCGTTCCACGTGGAGTCGCTCCGCCCCCAGTCCGACTTCAACAAGGCCGTGGTGCGGGTGCTCGAGTACCTGACGGTCCACCGCGCGCTGGGCCTGCGCGAGGACGTCGCCCCGTGGGTCCGCGCCCAGCTCGAATCCAAGGCCGACCCGACGCGATGGAAGACGGTCCGTTCGCACCGCAAGGGCGCGGTGGGCTCGGTGGTGGATGCCGCCAAGCGTTCGTACCTGACGGCGGCGGGGCCCGTGCTGGAGGGGCTGCTGCGGGGCCAGACGGCGTGGAACACGGCGATGACGCAGGCGCTGGTCGCGGCCGCGGCGCCCCGGCCTCCCAGTGAGGCGGAGGGCGCGGCGCACGTCGCGGCGCTGTGTGAACGCAACGACCCGCTCCGTGCGGAGTCGCTCCCGCCGCATCTGCGGGCAGGCGCCCCGCTGTGGACGGAGCTGTTTCGCCGGCAGACGCGGTTCAACGAGCAGGCGGTGCTGGCGCTCGCGGGCGTGCTGGGGACGCGGACGCCCGCGCCGCGTCCACCGGACCTGGGCGACTTCCCGGCCTGGTGCGCGCGGCGGGAGCCGGGGGACATCGCCGCCGCCCGGGAGGCGGTGGCGAAGCTGGCGGCGCCGCCGCTCGTGACGCTGGTGACGCCCGTCTACAACACGCCCGAGCCCTTCCTGCGCGAGTGCATCGCCTCGGTGGAGGCGCAGGTGTATCCCGCGTGGGAATGGGTGCTGGTGGACGACGCCAGCACCGCGCCGCACGTGGCGGCGGTGCTGCGGGACGCCGCCGCGCGCAACCCGCGCATCCGCGTGGTGACGCAGGCGCGCAACGGCGGCATCGCGAAGGCGACGGACGCGGGGCTGGCCGAGGCGCGGGGCGCGTGGGTGGGGTTCCTCGACCACGACGACACCCTCGCGCCGCATGCCCTGGCGGAGATGGTGCTGGCGCTGGAGGCGGACCCGGAGCTGGAGGTCCTCTACAGCGACGAGGACCGGCTGGACGGGGAGGGGCGGCGGGCCGCGCCGTTCTTCAAGCCGGACTGGTCGCCGGACCTGCTGCGCTCGGTGAACTACGTCTGCCATTTCCTGTTCGTGAAGCGGCGGTTGCTGGAGCGCGTCGGCGGGTTGCGGGACGGCTTAGACGGCTCGCAGGACTACGACCTCATGCTGCGGCTGAGCGAGGCCACGCACGGCATCGGCCATGTGCCGAAGCTGCTGTACCACTGGCGCGCGAACCCGGCCTCCTTCTCCAGCCAGGAGGCGGGGCTGGCGAAGGCCACCGACGCGGGGCTCCGCGCGCTCCGCGAGCACCTGGCGCGCAAGGGTGAGTCCGCGGAGGTGACGAGCCCGGCCCCCACCCAGTACCGCGTCCACTACCCGGTCCAGGGCACGCCGAAGGTGTCCATCATCGTCCCGTTCAAGGACCGGCCGGACCTGCTGCGGACGCTGGTGTCCAGCTTGCTGGAGCGCACCACCTATCCCCACTTCGAGGTGTTGCTCGTCTCGAACAACAGCTCCAAGCCCGAGACGTTCGCGCTCCTGGAGACGCTGGTGGACCCGCGGCTGGTGAAGCGGACGTGGGACTTCCCCTTCAACTACCCGGCCATCAACAACTGGGCGGCGAAGCAGGCCTCCGGCGAGCTGCTGCTGTTCCTCAACAACGACATGGAGGTGGTGGACCCCGGCTGGCTGGACGAGCTGGTGTCCCAGGCCCAGCGCCCCGAGGTGGGGGCCGTGGGCTGCAAGCTCCTCTTCCCCGAAGGCACCCTCCAGCACGCGGGCGTGGTGCTGGGCGTCACGGGCTTCGCGGCGCATCCCTTCTGGCGTTTGCCGGAGGGTCCCATCTCCACGCCCTTTGGCCACGCGGAGTGGACGCGCAACTACCTGTCCGTCACCAGCGCCTGCGTCATCCTCCGCCGCGACGTGTTTGACGCCGTGGGCGGATTCGACGAGCGCTTCCAGGTCTGCGGGAGCGACGTCGACCTGGGCTTGAAGCTGAACCAGCGCGGCCTCCGGGTGGTGTACACGCCCCACGCGCGCGTCATCCACCACGAGTCGGCCAGCCGCCGCGCGGACGCCATCCCGGAGTCCGACTACTGGTGGTCCTACGTCGCCTATCGTCCGTGGCTGGGGGAGAAGGGGGACCCGTTCTACAACCCGAACCTCACGTTGCTGGGGACGGACTGCTCCCTGCGTCAGCACGCCGAAACGGGTGAGACGTTGGCCGTCCGGACGCTGTCCCGGGACGTGCCCAGCGCGCAGGACCCCGCGCTGGAGTCACGGGCCCAGGCGCAGCGCCACATGATGGAGCACCTGGAGCAGCTCGACTTCACCCCCGAGGAGGCCCAGGCGTCGCGCGCGTCGGCGCCCTCGGCGCTGGCGGCGCTTCGCTCGCGTGGGCGGGTGGAGACGGCCACATGGTTCATCCCCGCGTTTGGTCATGTGTACGCGGGCATCCACACGCTGTTCCGCTTCGCGGACCTGATGCAGCGCCGCCACGGCGTGCGCAGCGACTTCGTCATCTACGACAAGCCCGGCGCCAGCCCCGGGGACTTCGAGGCCCGCGTCGCGGCGGTGTTCCCGTCCACGGTGGGCGCGTTCCGCGTGCTGTCAGGGCCGGAGGGGCTGGCGGCGTTGCCTCCCTGTGACCTGGCCATCGCGACCTACTGGACGTCCGCGTACCAGGTGCTGCGCCATCCGCGCGCGGCGGTCCGGGGCTACTTCGTCCAGGACTACGAGCCCATGTTCTTCGCCGCCGGCACGCAGTGGGCCCTGGCGGAGCAGACGTACAACCTGGGGTTCCAGGGCATCTTCAACACGCCGGGCCTGCGCGACTACGTGCAGGCGCAGCACGGCATGGGGGGCTTCGCGTTCGAGCCCGCGGTGGACCCGGCGCTCTTCCATGCGCGCCGGCCGGAGCGCAAGGGGCCCGTGCGCGTCTTCTTCTACGGGCGGCCCGGGAACGAGCGGAACGGCTTCGAGCTGGGGCTGGCCGCGCTCGCGCGCTTGAAGCGGGAGCTGGGGGCCGCGGTGGACATCGTCACCGCGGGGGCTGAATGGCATCCGGAGTCCTACGGCGTCCGGGGGCTGGTGACGAACCTGGGCGTGCTCCCGGCGGAGCGCACCGCCGCGCTGTACCGGGAATGCGACGTCGGTCTGTGTTTCATGTTCACCCGGCACCCCTCCTATCTGCCGCTGGAGATGATGGCGTGTGGCGTGACGGTGGTGACCAACGACAACCCCGCGAACCACTGGCTGCTCCGGGACGGGGAGAACTGTCTGCTCGCCGCGCCGACCACCAGCTCCGTGCTGGCGCAGCTGCGCCGCGCCGTGGAGGACGCGCCGCTCCGGGGGCGGCTGGGCGCGAGCGCCGCGGAGCGTGTGCAACGCACGACCTGGGAGCAGCAGGTCGACGCGATGATGGACCACCTGCTGGCGCGTGATTCAGCTGTATCCGGACGGGGGGCCGCGTGAAGCGTTTCGGAATGTGCGCCTGCCCGTAGGGGCAGCAGCCAGGACTCATTTTGTAAGTATGCTGAAAGTATCGGCCCGAGGAGCGTCCTCGCGGCTGTTCACCGCTCACGGAGCGTGTGCATCACTTGCCTGACCGGCTGCAGCCATGGGAATGGTCGACGCTGCGGAGCCGGCCGAGCAAGCGCCACGTCATCTTCACATGTACAAAGACATCAAGACCGAGGGGCCCGAAGGGGGAGCGGCCCAGATGAGCGAGAGCCTTCAATACTGGAAGACGACCAGCGGCCATTCGTATCGGGAACTGATTCGGATTCGTGAGGCGCAGGGGAACAGCGCGTATGCGCAGCAGGAACGCGCGCTGACGTCGCTCATCCAGACCGAGCAGAAGCGGTTGGGGCGCCCGCTCAACGTGCTCGAGTTCGGGTGCGGCTTCGGACGTCACGCGGCCTACATCGCCAGCATTCCGCACGTCCGCTACCACGGCTATGACATCTCGGAGCCGATGACGGCGCCGCTGCGCGCGGAGCCGCCTCCGACGGTGACGCCGGTCGAGGAGCGCATCTTCTGCGGCGATGATCCGCTGGAGACGCTCGGGGGACGGCAGTTCGACCTGGTGTTCACCGTGTCCACGCTCATCCACAACCCGACGGAGCGCATCCCCGGGCTGCTGGCCACGCTGGGCCAACTGGTGGTCCCCTCGGGGCTGCTGGTGCTGGTGGAGAACCTGCTGGTGCCCACCAGCGTCTGGGACAACTCCTGGCACCAGGGCTGCTGGCTTCACTCGTATCCGGAGGCGCTCCCGGAGGGGTGGGACCTGCATCACGGCCCTGAGGTCGTGGAGTCACACGACGTCTACGTGCTCAAGCGCAACGAGGGGCAGGGACGCCGCTACTTCCACCTCCTGGGGCCGCAGACGCCCCGGGACGAGTCCCAGCCGCTCACGCTGGATGCGCTGCACCTGCGCGGGTTGCCCCGGTTCAAGGTGTGGGCAGGGCAGGCCAGCCAGGCCTTGGGCCAGGCCGCGGTGAGCGGCGATGGCCGCGTGGCGGAGCTCACCGAGCGGCTGGCCGCGGAGACCGAGCGCTTCGACCGCCGGCAGCGCCTGATGGGCCTGTCGGACGACCTGGCGCGGCTGCGGGCCCAGCGGGTGCCGGCGCCGGACGCGCCGCTGCCCCCGCCCGCGCCGTCCGGGGTGAATCCCGGTGTGATGTTCGACGTGCCCCAGGACACGCGCTGGGCCAATGACGCGCCACGCTTTGGCCGGCTGCTGCACGTCTTCCACCAGGAATGGCACGGCATCCGCGCGGCGGCGGGTTATCTGCCCGGCCACAAGATGGCCATCGCCGCCGAGCGGCCGTTGCACATGCGCGAGCTGAAGAGCGCGGTGGAGCACGTCGAGCGGAGCCTGTGCAGCGCGGTCATCGTCCACGGCTACTCGCCCAACGCGCACGAGCTCATCGTGAGCCTGCGCAAGGTGCTGGGCTCATCGGTCCGCATCTTCGCGGTGTGGCACGGCTCCACGGCCCAGTTCCATTATGCCTTCGAGCTGGACTGCTTCTCCCAGCTCGTCGAGCTGCGCCGCAAGGGCGACATCGATGGGCTGGCCACCGTCAAGCCGGGGATGCACCTGCTGTCGGAGGACATCTTCCCGAAGACGCTGCTCAACCTGCCGCCGCGGGTGTCGAAGGAGGAGCGGGCGAACGTCGCGAACATCACCCGGACCGCGCTCATCCCCACGCCCAATGACTGGCGGAAGAACTTCTTCACCAATCTCTTCGCCTGCCAGGCGTCCTCGCGGCTGGACGATGTCTACGTCACGGCGAACTTCAAGCTGCCGCCTGTCTTCAAGGGCACCAAGCGCATCCACCACGTGCTGCGCCCCAGCCGGACCGAGCTGTTCGACCTGGTCCGAGACAGCGACGTGGTGCTCAACGCCTCGCTGTCGGAGTGCCAGCCCATGACGGGGCTCGAGGCCCTGTCCCTGGGCGTCCCCTGCATCTCCGGTCCGCTTAGCCTGGGCGCGCTGGATGCGCACCCGTACCAGCGCCTGGCCCAGGTCCAGGGCGTGGACTCGGTGAACGTGGTCCAGGAGGCCCTCGAGCGCATGGTGGCGCTGCGGGAGACGTCTCCCGGTGAAATCGAGCAGATGATGGAAGACTACGCCCTGGCGCTGAAGGCCGCCGCGGTCCAGGTCCTCGAGGAGTTCATCCAGTCATGAGCCCGCGCAAGGTCTGTCTCGTCACGGACGAGCTCCATCCCTTCACGAATGGGGGCATTGGACGCATCGTCCACAACCTCATCCTGGACTCGCTGCGCCGCGAGGCCGCGGTGGAGCTGCACCTGTTGATGCCTTCGTTCGTGCAGATGAAGGCGGAGGAGGTGGAGGCCCATTTCGAGGGCCGGGTGACGGTGCACATCGCGGAGGAGCGCCCCCTGTGGGAGCCGGGCTTCGACGAAGGCGGCGTCTACCCGCCGCCGGGCGCCTTCACGGACACGCTCTGCCACGCGCACTCCATGGAGCTGCTGCTCCACCTGCGGCGGCTCGCCGCGGAGGGCACGCGTTTCGACGTCATCGAGTTCCCGGACTACCGAGGCTGGTCCTTCTGCACCAGCCAGGAGAAGTTCCTCGGCGGGGGCTTCCAGGACACGGAGATCACCGTCCGCCTGCACTCCACCGCGGGAATCCTGGCGCCCTACGAGCGCACGCCGCCGTCGCGAGATCAGCTCGGACAGTTCGAGCTGGAGCGCAAGGCGCTCTACGACGCGGACCGCGTCATCGCGCACATCCCGGGCGTCGCGGCGCTGAACCAGACGTTCTACGGCTTCCCGGAGACGTGGCTGGAGAAGGTGATTCAGGAGTTTCCGCCCGTGGCCGAACAGGCCGGACGCGCGCCGACGGTCGGCCCCGGTGAGCCCGACATCCTGTTCGTCACCAAGGTTCAGCCGTTGAAGCGCCCGGACCTGTTCGTCCGGGGCGTGAGCACGTTCCTGCGCCGGTTCCCTCGGTTCGGGGGGCGCGCGGTGTTCGCCTGTCACGCGCCCAATGAGTCCTACCTGGCGACGATGAAGGCCCTGGTCCCCAGCGACCTTCGCGGGCGCTTCGTCTTCGCGGGCCCGGTGCAGGAGCGCGCGGAGCTGATGTCTCGCGGCATCGTCGTCATCCCCTCGGACTTCGAGTCGCTCAACCTCACGGCCTACGAGGCGGCCGCCGTGGGGGCCCGGCTGGTCCTCAACGGCCGCTGCCCGGCCTTCGTGCCCGGGACGCCCTTCGCGGACGGGGTGAACTGCCACACGTTCGACGGCTCGGTGGAGGGGCTCGCGGACGCGCTGGAGAAGGCCTGGCGCGCGCCCACGACGGGCGCCGTGACGTGGACGGCGGTGGCGCCGTACTGGGAGTCGCCCTCGCCGGGGACGGCCGCGCCGGCGCCCCTGCCTCGCGGCAAGCACCCCCGCGTGAGCATCGTCATCACCAACTACAACCTGGGACGCTTCCTCCCGGAGACGTTGGCGAGCATCGGCGCCACGGATTACCCCGAGCTCGAGGTGGTGCTCGTGGACGATGCGTCGACCGAGGCGTTCGACCACGAGGTGTTGCGGCTCATCGAGCGCTCTCCCGCGGCGGGGGGCGCGCCGGTCCGGCTGGTGCGCAATGCCGTCAACCGGGGACTGCCCGCGTCACGCAACATCGGCCTGCGCGCCGCCACCGGCGACTACATCCTCCCGTTGGACGCGGATGACTGCATCAACCCGCGCTTCATCCGCATGGCGGTGGAGGCCCTGGAGCGCCACCCGCAGTTCGACGTCGTGGTGCCCTCCACGGGGTACTTCGACTCGGACGAGGCGCTGGAGCAGCGCCGCTTCTGTGACTACGCGCTGTTCATTGGAGACTGCCCGTCGTTGGGCATGGTCGCCAACCGGCTGTCCTCGGCGACGTCCCTGATGCGGCGCTCGCTCTTCGACCGGTTCCGCTACAACGAGCAGCTGACCAGCTACGAGGATTGGGACCTCTACCTGCGCCTGGCGCATGGGGGGCACCGGTTCCTCGTCACCAACGCCATCCACTTCCACTACCGCAGGCGCCCGGGGTCGATGATTTCGGGGGTCAATCCGCGGCGGCACCTCGAGCTGCTGTTCCAGCTCCACCAGGGGTTGCCTCGGCCGATGTCCGGGAGCGTCCAGCTCGCGCCCTTCCTGCTGCTGGCGGCGCAGGCGCCCGCGGAGGTGGCCACCGTCACGACGGAGGTGGCCGTCGACACGGTTCCGCTGCGCTATGGGGTGGTGGATGCGCTGAACGGGACGCTCAAGCGGGTTCCCTTCATGCATCAACTGCTCAAGCAGGCCGCGGGGGGCCTGACGCAAGCGGGCGGCGAGGGCGTGCCTCCGCGCTACGCCCTGGCCGACCTGCTCAACAACGCCCTCAAGCGCATGCCGGTCATCCATCCGACGGTGAAGGTCGTGATGAACTCGACCCGCCGCTGGACGGGGGCCCGGCGCTGACGCCGGGCCGGCGCTCCCTCCTCTAGGGGAGGGGGCGTTTGCCGCGGCGGATCCGCTCCATGAGCTGGTAGCGCAGGGGGCGCCCGTCCTCGGGCGACGAGTTCAGGAGCCACTCCGCGGTGCGCTTCAGGGCCGGGTGGAGGGGCTTCAGCCGCTGTTTGACCACCTGGTTCACGTGGTCCGCGACCTCGTGCAAGAAGGGCCTGGACGGGGCCAGCAACTGCTGCTGCTTGTGCGCCTCGCCCTGGAGGATGCGCAGGGCGCGCTCCGGCCGCAGGGCCAGGGTGGGGTGCTTCTGGTACAGGTACGCCATCACGGCGTAGCGGTCGTGCACCAGCGTGGTGCGGGTCATGGAGTCCGGCCGCAGGCGGTACTGGAAGAGCGGCTCCGGGATGACCGTGCCGGTGTGGCCCCGTTCGGCGAGCGTGCAGAAGACATCCCAGTCTTCATAGGCCGTGAGCCACTCGTCATAGCCGCCGATTTCCTCGAGGTGCTGGCGGCGCATCAACGCGGTGCAGGTGGACGCCACGTTGAAGACGGAGAGGGCGTCGCGCTCGACGCCCCAGGGGGCCCAGCCGCCCACGACGTGGTTCGGGTCGTTGATGAAGTAGGACACCAGCGACGTCACGAACGCGCAGTCGCTCGAGCCTTCCATGACGGCGAGCGACTTCTCCAGGAACGTGGGGTGGATGAGGTCGTCTGGGTCCAGCGGAAGGACATACGTCCCCCTGGCTTCGCGCAGGCCCGCGTTGCGCGCGGAGCTGAGCCCGCCGTTCTGCTTGCGGATGATGCGCAGGTCCGGCGCCTCCAACGTCTCCAGCAACGCGCGGCTGAGCGGGTCGGTGGAGCCATCATCCACGAGGAGGATTTCGTAATCCGTGAAGGTCTGCGCGCGGATGGCGCGCAGCGTCTCCGGGAGGTACTTCCCCATGTTGTAGTAGGGCACCAGGATGGAGACCCGCGGCGACGCGGTGGGGGCCGAAGTCGCCGTACGGAGCGACGGGAGCCTGGGCGGATGGGCCGCGACGGCGGCTTCGACCTGCCGCACGACGCTCGCGGGCTGGCAATACGTGGCGATGCGCGCGGGGGCCGTCTCCCGCACGGCCTGTTGCAGCGCGGGCGTCGTCAGCGCCTTCTCCAGCACCTCCGCGAGGTGGACCGAGTCGCCTGAGCGGAACAGGAGGCCGCTGTGGCCGTCCTCGATGATCTCCGCCATGCCGCCCGCGTCGCTGCCCACCACCAGGCTTCCGGCGCTCATGGCCTCCAGGCAGACGTTGGGGAAGTTCTCCCAACGCGACGGGAAGCAGCACACGGTGGCCTGCGCGATGGCCGTGGCGAGCTCGGAGCGCGGCCGCGCGGCCTCGAAGTGGAAGCGGTGCTGCCATTGTGGCGCGACGCGGCGCTTGAGCCACTCCCGCATGGAGCCGCCGAAGGGGCCTGACTGGGTGTCTCCGCCGATGAGCTGCACCTCCGCCTGAATCCCTCGCTCGAAGAGCGACTGCATGGCTTCGATGAGGTGGTGCACGCCCTTCCGGTACTCGAGCCGCCCGTAATAGAGCACCCGGGGGGGATCGGCCCGAGGGGGCGGCGTGGTGATGGCGAAGTTGCGCGTGTCGAACGGGTAGGGCACCACCACGCCAGGGTCGGTGAGGCCCAGCCGCGTCCTCACGAGCTCGAGGAGCGAGTGCGTGGGGGACAGCAGGAGGTCCGGGGCGCGGATGGCGGTGTCCTCGATGAACTCCTTCTGCGCGACATCCATGTCCATCGTGGTGACACGATTGAACCGCTGGACCTCGTTGGTGGGCGTGTGGAGGCGGACGGCGAGCACCGCCGTGGGGAACTCTCCCAGCGTCTGGCGGGCCCGCAGGACGAAGAATCCCTCACCCTCGTAGTCGGGAAACTCGATGAAGTCGAAAGGGTGCCGCGCGTGCATCGCTTGCAGCGTCCTGTAGACCTCCATGGCGTGCCGCAGCGGCGGGAAGGGGAACGCGTCCGCGAAGCCCGGCTCCAGGGCCGTGACGGTGTGGACCTGCACGCCAGGGAGCAGCTCCGGCGCTCGCTCCAGCCCCAGGTGAGCGGCCGTGAGGATGTGGACCTCGTGCCCTGCGTCCACGAAGGCGCGGCTCATGAGGTTGACGTAGGTGCCAATGCCGGCGCCGTAGAACGGCGAGAGCTCTTTGGAGACGAGGCAGATGCGCAAGGCGTGAACCTGGGGTGTGGCGTCGTAAGGAGGAGCGACTATGCCTGAATGCCCCCGAGGCTCCATCGAATCCTCCGCGGGGGGCGGAAAGGCAGTCCTCCGGCGAGGCGACTCCTTGACGTTGTTCCCTGAGTCTGGGACACGGGGCGGTCGTCCGGAAGCGGCACCTGGAGTGAGTCCCCGGACGCGCAGTGAGAGGAGCTTCTCGTGAGCGGAATCGGCAATGTTGCGAGCCTTCAGGATGCGCGTTGGAAGCGTGTGTTCTGGGCGATTGCCGGACTGGTTCCGGTGACCGTGATTGGCGGCTGGACCGCCACCTATCTCCGCCGGCTGGCGAAGGTGGGCATGCAGGAAGACGCGATGATTGGCATGCGTCACCTGCGGAACTTCATCGAGGGCAACGGGCTCGTCTACAACGCGGGTGAGGGCGCGGTGGGGGTCACCGACCCGCTCTTCTGGCTGGGCTCCGCGCTGTTCCACCTGCTCGGAAAGCTCTTCGGCTCCACGGACCTGTTCATCAACCACTACGTCTATGTCTGGGGCGTGGTGGTCGCGGCCGTCGCCTTGCTGGCGGGACTGGCCCGGGGGCCGAGGATGGCCCTGTCCGCGGGCTTCGGCACGTTGTTGCTCGCCGCCTGCTTCTCCTCGCTGCGCTTCATGTTCATGGGGTTGGAGGGGCCCTTCCTGCTCCTGAGCGTCGCGCTGGTGGGGTGGCTTCACCGGCGCGCGTCGCCCGAGGTCTTCTATTTCGCGGCGGCGTTCCTGTCCTGGAACCGGCCCGAGACCGCCATCGCGGCGCTGCCGCTGCTGGTCTTCTTCTCGCTCTTCCGGTGCAGGGAGCACGGCGTGGTGCGCGCCCTGGCGCCCGTGGCCGTGGGCGGCGCGCTGTTCCCCCTGGGGCTGTGGCTCTGGTCGGGGTCGCCCATTGTCCAGACGGTGCTGGCCAAGTCCTACTTCGGCTCCAAGCCCCCGCTGACGAACCTGTCGGAGTACCTGAGCGGGCGGATGAACCACCTGTCCGCGTTCATCGACCTGGGCCCCCGCGTGGGCGCGCTGGTCGTCGCGGCGGTGCTGGTCATCGCCGCCTTCGACTTCTTCAGGTTCCTGCTGTCGAAAGAGAAGTCGCTGCCTTCGGCGGCGACCTTCTATTCCGTCTTCTGCGTGGGCTACACGGCCTTCGTCGTGATGGTCCCCAACCTGTGGGAGTGGTACATCACGTATTGGCTGGGGTTCGTCCTGGTGCTGTTCGCCGGCCGGCTCGCGGCCCTCGTGGACGTGCTGACCCAGCGGTGGTCCCGGTTCCAGCCGGCCGTCGTGGTGGTGGCCTTGGTGGTGCTCGCGGGTCTGGTGCGCCCGCTGCGGCCCATCCGTCACAGCGTCATGAACTGGACGGAGATCTGGCTCGCGCAGGAGAGCGCCTTTCGCGGGCGCATTGGCCGGGAGCTCGCGTCGGAGTGGCAGGCGAAGTCGGTCTGGATGGAGGCGGTCGGCTGGCAGGGCTACTTCAACAACGCCCGAGTGTTCGACGAGGTCGGGCTCGTGGACCGCGAGACGCCGCTGCTCGCGAAGAAGTTCAAGTGCCGCTACTTCATCTCGGCGCTGCTCGAGCTGAAGCCGCAATTCGTCATCAAGCGCCGCTTCGAGGTGGAGCGCAATCGCTTGATGATTGCGCCCAGGGATTGCCCGGAGGCGCCGCTCTTCGAGACGGACGAGGACCGTGCCCAGTTCTTCCAGCGGTATGAGCTGGTCAAGGAATACACCACGGAGACGCCGGAGTACTTCGGCGAGTACTCGTACCTGCAGCTGTATCGCCTGCGCGACTCCATCACGCAGGGGTGAGCCACCGCGCGGCGGCGGCCGTCTACCGGCCCCGCTTGCGTGAGCGCTTCGTGTTCGCCGGCGGGGCGCCCGAGGCCTCGAGCTGGGCCAGCCGACGCTCCCATTCCTTCCGCCACGCGGCCTGGGCCCGTCCCTGCTCACGCTGGACGTCATGCAGCGTGGCCAGGGCGTCGAGGATGGACTCGTTGAACTCGACCTGCTTGCGCAGCACCTCGTTGATGAACGGCTGGAAGGTGAGCCGGAAGGCGCGCTTGGCCAGCACCAGCGCCGTGCCGGTGAGCCCGCCCCGGTGGGACGTGGCTGGCGCCGCGTAGCGGCTGTCCATCTTCCCGCGGGCCTCCTGGAGCAGCGCGGGCCAGGGCGTGGGCGTGGCGGGCCGGGCCGCGGCCTCCAGGGCCCTCTGGAGCGCCTCCTCCGCTTCGGGCGGGGGCGTGGGAAGCCGCTCGGTTTCACGCGCCACCGCGTCGGCCGTGGGCATGCGGGTGATGAGGTCTTCAGGTCGCATGGTGGAGGACTCCCTTGGACGCCAGGGCCGCTCGCACGTCCTCGCGCGTGGGCTCGGACCCGGCGGATGTCACGTGGATGACCCGCTCTCCCAGGTGCTCGCGGGCAGCGGCGAGCAGCTCGGGGGGCATGGCGGGCGTAGCAATGGCCCAGGCCCGTTCCGACACGCGGGGCAGGAGCGCCCGCACGGAGGCGCTCTCCAGGCCCATCAGGAGCAACCGCGCACCCGAGGCGCGCACGGCCGTCTCCAGGGATGACGAGCCCGGCAGGGGCGCCTCCGCGTGCCGGCTCACGGGTTGGTCTGGCGTGAAGCACGAGACACGAGGCGCGCCGTGTCCTTGCGAGCCGTCCTCGGCCCAGGGTTTCAAGGCGAGGAGCCGGGCGCCGGGCAACTGCTCCAGGATGAGGCCCGCGAGCCGAGACTCCGGGGCCTGGGGGCGCACCGTGAAGGCGGGGCAGACCACGTCGATGGCGCTGGGGATGGTCCGCGCGGCGCGGCGGGGGCCGGCGAGCACCTCCTCGAAGGCCTGGCGCACCTGCTCGGCGATGGCGTCTTGGGACAGCGCGGCGATCCGCTCGCGTTGCGCCGTGAGCACCTGCCCGCGCAGGTCCTTGTTCCGCTCCAACACCGCGAGCAGCTCCGCGACCTCGCGTGGATCATCCGAGCGCGTGGCCAGACCGGCGCCGCCCATCGTCTCCGGCACGGCGGCGGCGCCGTAGGCCACCACGGGCACGCCGCGGTACATGGCCTCCAGCAGCGGCACCCCGAAGCCCTCGTGGCGGCTCATGGACAGGTAGGCCGACGCGGTGGCGAAGCACGCGGAGAGCTGCGCGGCGCTGACGCGGCCGAGGAACTGGACGCGCTCCGCACCCAGGACGTCCTTCAACCCGTGCAGATAGGCGCCGTAAGGACCATCGCGGTGCAACGCTCCCGCGATGACGAGCCGGCTGCGAGGGTGATACAGCCGCTGGTATGCGGTGAAGACGCGCAGCACGTCATCCACCTTCTTGCTGGGCACCGCGCGGCCCACGAAGAGGATGTTGGCGTGGCCGTCATCCAGCTCCGCCTGGAGCGCCGCGTCCGGGGCCGTGTCGAAGGCGGCCCAATCAATGGCGAACGGCAGGAGCGTGACATTGGAATATCCCGCTGCCAGCAGTTCTTCCGCGCTGAAGCGGGAGTAGGCGAACGCGGCCTCGACGTGCGGCTGGAGCGCGAGGAGCTCATCGCGCGCGGCGTCGCACGCGGCGGCGATCTTCCGCTCGAAGCCCTCGAACAGCCGCGCGGGCGTTACGTTGTGATAGACGAGCACCTTGCGGCATCGGGTGCGCGCCAGGCGTGGCACCAGCCGGGATTCGAAGCTGTGGTGCACCAGCACCATGTCGTCGCGGCGCACGTCGCGCGCGAGGCCTCGCGCCGGGCGGACCTGGTCCTCGCAGGCGTCATCCCAGGCGTCGGCGTAGATTTCCGAGACATGGCCCCAGCGGCGCAGCAGGCCCTGGAGGTAACGCACCTGGTTGCCCACGGCGTCTCCCCAGGCCAGGCGGGGGAGCACTTGATGAATGGCGGGAGTGGGGCGCGAAGTACTCACGACCGGCTCCCTTAGCGCCGTGCCGGGCTGATACACAAGCTTGCCTCCATCGCGCCTTGACGGTCGTGGACCCCTTCGATACGCAGTCGCACACTCCGAGCGATTTGAGGTCCACGCGACATGAATGTTTTGGTGACAGGCGGCTGTGGCTTCATCGGCTCCAACCTCGTGAAGTATCTGCGCCGCGAGCGCCCGGGTTGGACGGTGGTCAACCTCGACAAGCTCACGTACGCCGGGAACCTCGAGAACCTCTCCGAGCTGGAAGGCGACCCCCAGCACGTCTTCATCCGGGGCGACATCGGCAACCGTGAGCTGGTGGAGCACGTGATGGCCGTGCACGGCATCGACACGGTGATGCACCTGGCGGCGGAGAGCCACGTGGACCGCTCCATCCTGGGGCCGGAGGAGTTCGTCGCCACCAACGTGCTGGGCACGCAGCGTCTCCTGGAGGCCAGCCGCGCGCGCGGCGTGAAGCGCTTCCTCATGGTGTCCACCGACGAGGTCTACGGCTCGCTGGGCCCCACGGGCGCCTTCACGGAGTCCTCGCCGTTGCAGCCGTCGAGCCCGTACTCGGCCAGCAAGACGAGCTCCGATTTGCTGGCGCTCGCGTACCACCACACCTTCAAGCTGGATGTCGTGGTGACGCGCTGCTCGAACAACTACGGCCGCTACCAGTTCCCGGAGAAGCTGATTCCGCTGATGGTGGTGAACGCGCTGCACGACAAGCCGCTGCCGGTGTACGGCGACGGCGCCAACGTGCGGGATTGGCTCCACGTGGAGGACCACTGCCAGGCGTTGCTGCTCGCGCTGGAGAAGGGCCGCGCGGGCGAGGTCTACAACATCGGCGGTGGGGCGGAGCGGCGGAACATCGAAATCGTGAAGGCGATTCTGGGGCTCGTGGGCAAGCCCGAGTCGCTCATCCAGTACGTGAAGGACCGGCCGGGGCACGACCGGCGCTATGCCATTGACCCGTCGAAGATCCGCGCGGAGCTGGGCTGGACGCCCGCGCACACCTTCGAGCAGGGGCTGGCGGAGACGGTGCGCTGGTACGTGGACCACTCCGCCTGGTGGCAGCGGGTGACCAGCGGCGAGTACCTCCAGTACTTCGACACCCAATATCGCACGCGGCTGCAGGGGAAGGCCTGAGCCATGCGTTTCCTCGTCACGGGGTCGAACGGCCTGGTGGGCAGCCGCCTCTGCGGCCTGCTGCACCAGGGCGGGCACGAGGTCGTGGGCCTGGGGCGAGGCGCCCGGCGCACCGGCGGCGCGTATGGCTACGTCAGCGTGGACCTGACGCGTGAGGCGGATGTCGCCTCCACGGTGGAGGCCGCGGCGCCGGAGGTCATCATCCACTGCGCGTCCATGACGGAGGTGGATGCCTGTGAGAAGGACCCCGAGGCGGCCTATGCAGGCAACGTGACGGCCGCCGCGGCGGTCGCGCGCAGCGCCCGGAAGGCCGGCGCGCACCTGGTGCATGTGTCCACCGACTACGTCTTCGACGGCGACGCCGGGCCGTATGACGAGGCCGCGGTGCCCAACCCGCGCGGTGTCTACTCGGTGACGAAGCACATGGGCGAGCAGGCCGCGCGGGTGCTCGCGCCCGGCTGTGCGATTGCTCGCACGGCGGTGGTGTACGGCTGGCCTCCCGTGGAGGGCCGGCTCAACTTCGGTGCGTGGCTGGTGACGGCGCTGGAGAAGGGGCAGCAGGTGCGCCTCTTCGAGGACCAGGTGGTCTCTCCGAGTCTCGCGGACAACGTGGCCGCCCAGTTGATGGAGCTGGGCACGCGGCGGCTGGGTGGGGTGTGGAACACTTGCGGCGGGACCGTCATCGACAGGGTGGGCTTCGGCCGCGCGCTGTGCGAGGTGTTCGGCTTCGACGCCCAGCTGATTGTCCCCACCCGGATGGCGGAGCTGAAGCTCGCCAGCCCGCGCCCGCTGAAGAGCGGCCTGCGCACCGACAAGGTCCGTGCTGAACTTTCCGTTCCTCCCCTGGCGTTGTCCGAGTCCCTGTCGCGTTTCCACGCGACGTGGCTCGCGGCCCGGGGACACTGACAGACCGAGGTGGACATGAAAGGCATCATCCTCGCGGGGGGCTCCGGAACGCGGCTGTACCCCCTGACTCGCGTGGTCAGCAAGCAGCTGCTCCCCGTGCACGACAAGCCGATGATCTACTACCCGCTGAGCACGCTGATGCTGGCGGGCATCCGGGACGTGCTGGTCATCTCCACGCCGCAAGACTTGCCGCGCTTCCAGGAGCTGCTGGGCAGCGGCGACCAGTGGGGCATGCACCTGCGCTACGCGGAGCAGCCCCGGCCCGAGGGGCTGGCCCAGGCGTTCATCATCGGCCGCGAGTTCGTGGGCAACGACAGCGTGTCGCTGGTGCTGGGCGACAACATCTTCTACGGCCACGGCCTGAGCGAGCTGGTGAAGCGCGCGTCGGCGCGCACCTCGGGCGCGACGGTGTTCGGCTACTACGTGAAGGACCCGGAGCGTTACGGCGTGGTGGAGCTGGACGCCAGGAACCGCGCGGTGAGCCTGGAAGAGAAGCCGCTGAAGCCGAAGTCGAACTACGCCGTCACCGGGTTGTACTTCTACGACAACCAGGTGCTGGACATCGCGGCGGGGCTCAAGCCGAGCAAGCGCGGCGAGCTGGAGATCACCGACGTCAACGCGGAGTACCTGCGCCGCGGGCAGCTCGACGTGGAGCTCATGGGCCGCGGCTATGCGTGGCTGGACACCGGCACGCACGAGTCGCTGATGCAGGCGTCGAACTTCATCGAGATCATCGAGCGCCGTCAGGGGCTCAAGGTGTCGTGCCCGGAGGAGATTGCGTTCCGCATGGGCTACATCGGCGCGAAGGAGCTCCGGGCGCTGGCCGAGCCGATGCTCAAGAACGAGTACGGGCAGTACCTGCTGGCGCTCGCGGAGAACCGGGGGGCCGTGTCGTGAAGGTGACCCCGCTGGAGATTCCGGAGGTGCTGCTGTTGGAGCCGAAGGTGTTCGGCGACGACCGCGGCTTCTTCATGGAGATGTTCCACGCGGCGAAGTACGCCGACGCGGGCATCGCCGGGCCCTTCGTGCAGGACAACTACTCGCGCTCGGCGAAGGGAACGCTGCGGGGCCTGCACTTCCAGGAGCCGCAGGCGCAGGGCAAGCTGGTGCAGGTGCTCGCGGGGGCCGTCTACGACGTCGCGGTGGACGTGCGGCGCGGCTCGCCCACGTTCGGCAAGTGGGTGGCGGCGGAGCTGTCCTCGGAGAACCGGCGCCAGCTGTGGATTCCGGCCGGCTTTGCGCACGGCTTCTGCGTGGTGAGTGACTCCGCGGACTTCCATTACAAGTGCACCGCGCTGTACTCGCCCGAGACGGAGCGGAGCATCGTGTGGAACGACCCGGACCTGGCGATTCCGTGGCCGGTGGCCGCGCCGTTGTTGTCGCCCAAGGATGCCCGGGCGCCGCGCCTCCAGGACGCGCCGGTGTTGCCGGAGTACGTGGGCTGAGCCGTGGCGGAGCAGTCAGCCCCCAGTGCGGCGGAAGCGCCTCCGGAGGCTCCTCGGGGCTCCCGGCTGGCGTCCATCGCGGTGGCCAGTGCGCTGTTCATGGAGTTCGTGGACTCCACCGCGCTGTCCACCGCGCTGCCCCGCTTGTCCGTGGCGTTCGGCACGGACCCCATTCATCTGAAGCTGGCGCTCACGTCGTACATCCTGGCGCTGGCCGTGCTGGCGCCCGCGAGCGGGTGGATCGCCGACCGCTTCGGTCCCCGCCGCGTCTTCTTGTGCGCGATGTGCGTGTTCCTCACGGGCTCGGTGCTCTGTGGGTTCTCGCAGTCGCTGACCCAGCTGGTCATCTTCCGCACGATTCAGGGCCTGGGCGGCGCATTGATGACGCCGGTGGGGCGAATCATCGTGGTGAGCTCGGCGCCGCGTGAGCGGCTGGTCTCCGCGCTGAGCTGGTTCACCATGCCCGCGTTGGTGGGGCCGCTGATCGGTCCTCCGCTGGCGGGGCTCATCCTGGGCGTGGCCGACTGGCCGTGGATCTTCTTCATCAACGTGCCGGTGGGGTTGCTGGGCATGCTCGCGGTGGCGCGCTTCGTTCCGCCGCTGCATCAGCCGGACCCTGGGCCCTTCGACACGCGAGGCTTCGTGCTCGCGGCGATCGCCATCACCACGCTGATTGGCACGGCGGAGACGGTGGGCGTCGGGTTGATGCCGCTGCCGTACCAACTGGGGCTCGCGGTGGTCGCGCTCTCGTCGCTGGGCGCTTACGTGTGGCACGCGCTGCGGGTGGAGCGGCCCGTGCTGAACCTCCGGCTGCTGCGCATCGACACCTTCCGGGCGAGCATGATTGGCGGCACCCTGACGCGCATGGGGCTGGGGGCGTCTCCCTTCCTGTTGCCGCTGCTGTTCCAGATGGGCCTGGGCTGGACGCCCGTCGAGGCGGGCCTGGTGACCATGGGCAGCGGCGTGGGCGCGATGGCCTGCAAGTCGGTGGCGCCCTTCATCATCCGGCGCTTCGGCTTCCGGCAGATTCTCATCTTCGCCAACCTCTCCTCGGCCGTGCTGACGGCGCTGCCGGCCTTCTTCCGGCAGAGCACGCCGGTGCCGCTCATCGTGGGGCTGCTCATGGTCAGCGGCTTCATGCGCTCATTGCAGTTCACCGCGACCAACACCGTGGCGTATGCGGACATCCCTCCGGACACGGTGAGCAACGCGTCCACGGTGTCCGTGGTGACGATGCAGATGGCGCTGGGGCTGGGCATCAGCTTCGGCGGGTTGATGCTGCACCTGGCGCGAGGCGCTGGCGAGGCGCCGTTGACGCCGGACCGCTTCATGCTGCCGTTCATCGCGGTGGGCGTCGTCTCCTCGCTCGCGGGCCCGCTCTACCGCCGGCTGTCGCCGAATGCCGGGGCGCACATCGGTGGCCGCAGGGTGGGGTGAGTCCGGGCGTTTCAGGTGCTGGAGTGGAGCCACTCCCTGAGCCCTGGCAGGTCTGGCTGGCGGTGAAATTAAACCAAGTGGTTGTGCATGTTCGCGTGCGGCGCTATCTTGAACCAAGTGGTTGAGTTGCGGTTTTCGTCCACCGAAGGAAGGGAGTCCGCCGATGTCCTCTGCACAGAGCGTCCAGGTTCGCGTCACTCGGCAATTCAACGCATCGCCGGAGCGGGTCTTCGACGCCTGGCTCACGCCGGAACTGGTGGGCCAGTGGATGGCGGGGCCCGGGGTCCGCGAGGAGGAAGTGCTGCGGCTCGCCATCGACGCCCGGGTGGGCGGGAAGTTCTCCTTCTTCGTGCGCAGGGCGGGGGAGGAGATCGACCACGTGGGGACCTACCTGGAGATCGACCGGCCTCGTCGGCTCGTCTTCACGTGGCACATCGAGAAGGAAGAGGACGAGCTCAGCCGGGTGACGGTGGAGATCGCCCCGCGTGACAGCGGCTGTGAGCTGACGCTGACGCATGAGATGGACGCCCAGTGGGCGGAGTACGCGAGCCGGACCGAGAACGGCTGGGCGACGATGCTTGGCGTGCTGGACCGCTTCCTGGCGCGGGGCTGACGCGTCGGCGTCACTTCAACCGGCGGCTTGTCTCCGACGTGCCTCATCGCCGCTGCCACGACTGGAGGGTGAATCGAGGTCGCTCCGTGAACGCTCGCCCACCGGAGCGTTGTCCCTCCCGCACTTCCCGCGTGCGTACAAACACGCGTCAAGGCGGCGAGTGCTAGGTCGCGAGCGCGGCCAGTGCTCCTCGGCAACCCAGCGTGTCTTGAGTTCGCAGCACGGGGCCGTGTTGCTGCAGCCACCCTGAAGCGCCCCAACTCCAAGGAGAACCCCCATGAGCCTCAACATCACGACTCAGCATGCCGCCCTGAAGAAGGAGATTGACCGAATCAACGCGGACAATCGCGTCTCCTTCACCGAGTTCCAGCATGTCCGCGATGCGGCCGATACCCAGATCGCGAAGCTGACGGCCCCCGCGCTGCAGGCGCACCTCAAGCGGCTTCAGAAGTCCGTCGATGACGCGGTCGAGGCGCTCCAGCAGGTCGCGCTGGTCGGCAAGAAGACCCAGCTCGATGACGCCACCAAGGCGGCGCTGAAGGAGTCCGTCTCCTACCAGCTCACCTACCTGGTCATGGGCTTCAAGACGAGCGTCGACCGGCTCTGAGAGCGGCGACGTAGGCCCCGCATCGTGGCCTTCAAGGCCACGATGCTAGTCGGACACGTCCGGTGGCAGCATGTCCTGGCAACGCCGGATGCCACGCTGGGCCTCCGCGAGCTGCGGGTAGTCACGCTTCAAGGCGCGGTAGAGCCCGATGGCCTCCTCACAGCTGCCGTCGTTCTCCTTCGCGCGAGCACGCGTCATGCGCTTCGACGCGTCCTCGACCTTCTCGGCGAGCGTCATCAGCTCGGGTTCGACGGCGTCCAGCCCCAGGCTCCGGGCCTGGGCCAGCCGCTTCATCGCGCTGTCCAGTCGGCCCTCGTTGAAGTCGTTGCCGATGTCGATGACCTGGCCCGCCGCGAGCACCTTGAGCTGCTTCGCCGCGATGTCTCCGGTATCGGCGGGCGCCTCCCGAACTGGCACCGCGTGAGGCGCGGCTTCCGCGTGCGGAGCCGTGGCAGGCGGATGCGGCTGTGCGGCCCCACCCACGGGGACCAGCGTGCCGAGCTTCGCGTCCTCTCCGCCTCGCATCGCCACCACGCCCACGCCGCTCACCAGCAGGACACCGGCGATGCCCAGCCCCACCACCACCCCGGAGCGCGAACGCGGAGGCGGCGTGTACGGCGACGCCGCATGCGCCGTCTTGTTGAAGCCCTCCGGCCCCACTCGGAGTCCACCAGCACCGGCAGCGGCCGGGGCGGGCTGGGTCAGGGGAATGGGCGCGGCAGCGGCCGGCGCGGGCGCCGCGTCCGCCGGAGCGGTGCGCACCAACGTGGCCTCCGAGCCCTCCGCTCCGAAGAGCAGCGTCGCCGGGCGCACTGGCTCCAGCCCGCCGCCCGTGACGGCGGGATTGACGCCACTGACGGCGCGCCTGTTGGTGAGCGTGGGCAGCGCGTTGACCAGGTCGGAAGCGAACGCCTCCATGGTGGCGTAGCGCTCCGCTCGATTCTTGGCGGTGGCCTTCTGGATGACGGCGTCGACGCCCGGGTGCTGGAGGTCCGCCACCACCTGCGCCAGGTGCGGCATGGGCTGGTGGACCTGCTTCTGCATGATTTCGGAGACGCTGTTGCCGTCGAAGGGCTGCTGTCCCGTGAGCAGCTCGAAGAGGACGATGCCCACCGCGTACACGTCCGCGCGAGCGTCCACGTCCAGGCCCATGGCCTGCTCGGGGGACATGTAGCGCGGCGTGCCCGCCACCGAGCCTTGAATCGTGAGCCGTGTCGCGCCGTCCGCGATGCGGGCGATGCCGAAGTCGAGCACCTTCACGTGCCAACCCCGCATGCCCTGCCGGACCATGATGTTCTCCGGCTTGAGGTCGCGGTGGATGACCTGCCGGGCGTGGGCGTACGCGAGCACGTCCGCGACCTGGAGCACGATGTCCACGGCCTCGTCGAGCGCGAGCCGCCCGCAGGTGGCGAGCAGGTGCTTGAGGTCGTCCCCCTCCACGTACTCCATGGAGATGTAGAGCCCGCCGTCCTCGTCCTGCCCGAAGTCGTGCAGCGTGACGGCGTTCGGATGCCCGACGCGCGCGTAGCTCTTGGCCTCGTTCAGGAAGCGCCGGGCCACGTCCGGGTCCAGGGAGAGGCCGCTGTTGAGGAACTTCATGGCCACCTGCTGGCCAATGCCCACCTGCTCGGCGAGGTACACCGAGCCCATGCCACCCTGGCCCAGCCGCCGGAGGATGCGGAAGCGGCCGGCGACGACGCGGCCGAGCATCCGGTCCACTTGCGGCGCCACCGTCAGCAGCTCGGTGCCGCCGCACGACGGACAGGCGCCGCCCCACTGTTCGTGCTGCGCCTCGCACCGCTGGCAGATGAAGAGGGACATCGCGTCCTTGCTGAGCAGAAGAGGGTGGGGCGCCGCCGTCAGCGCTGGGACGGGGCGTAGCGCTGGAAGAGGAGCCGCTCCAACTCGCGGGCCCCGGCTTCGGCGGACTGACGCTGGGCGGACGCCGCGCGCAGCACGTCCGTGCGTGAGTCCTGGGGCAGGTCCGCCTCCATCACCGCGAGCGCGCCCGGCAGGTCTCCCGCGCGCTGGAGCGCCGCGGCGCGCCACACGCGGTACTCCGAGCGCTCCGGCGCGGCGGTGGCCGCCTGGGCGAACAGGCGCTGGGCCTCGGCGGTGTCGCCGTCCTGGAGCGCGGCCATCCCCTCCAGGAACGGGGCCTGGGCGGAGGCCTTGGCGTGCGGCGCGCCCATGTCGCGGGCCAGCGCGAACAGCGCGGCGCTCTCCCGCAGTCGTCCGCTGGGGAGCGCCTCTCCGGCCAGCGCCCGCTGGTGCGCGTCATCGGTGGTGGCGTGGCAGGCGGTGCTCAGCCGCGCGGCCATGTCGCCCAGGTCCGGGCCCAGGTAGCCCTCGGTGACGAGCGTGCGCAGCGACTCGCCCGCGCCGTCCGGCCCTGTCAGCCGGCTGTCCTCCAGCGCGGCGAAGAAGCTGGCCTTGAGCTCCACGTGGCGCGCCGTCAGGTCCGGCGGCACCTTGTTGCGCTTGCTGCGCCGGGCCACCTTCAACTTGCGCTCGCACAGCGCCAGCTCGCGCTGAGCCTTCTTGCGGTCCTGGATGTCCGGCGCGCTGCGGACATAGGCGCGGTACGCGGTGCACGCGCCGAAGACGTCCTTGGCGCCCATGCGCGCGCGGGCCAGCCCCAGGTAGGCGGGGAGGAGGGACGGGTTCGCGCGCGTGGCCAGGAGGAACCGCTCGGCGGCGTCCTGGTGCTTGCGCTTGTTGTAGAGCCGCGTGCCTTCGGCCAGCAGCGCGTCGCCTTGTCCGACGGAGGGGCCCACCAGGGGCTCGGCCAGCGCGACACCACACGTCAACAGCGCCACGGCCCATGTCAGCCGCCGCAGGTCAGAACGCATAACCCAGCCCTCCGCGAATGTTGCTCGTCCCGGCGATCTTCTTCAGCAGCGGGAAGCTGTGCTGGTACGCCACGGAGGCGTACAGGCCCTCGTACATGAAGATGCGCGCGGTGGCCTGGCCGGACGCGTGCAAGTCCAGCGCGTAGAGGCCGTCCTTGAAGATGGCCGCGTCCCGGGCGCGCTCCTTCATCAGCAGGCCGCGCCCCTCCAGGCCCGCCTGGATGGAGAAGGACACGGGCCCGAGGACGTAGCGGAGCTGCGGCTGGAGCGCGCGCAGCGACACCGCCTGCACCTGCGTGTCCAGCGCGGAGAGGCCCTCCGGGCCCACGCCGGGCACGCCCGCGGGCACGTCGATGCCCAGCGTCCAGGTGTCTCCCGTGGACGCGTAGGTCGCGCCCACCAGCATGACGCCGAAGAACTGGCCATAGCGGCCGTACTCGATGCCCACGCCGCGCAGGTTGCGCGCGCTGGGGGCGCGCACGTCCTGGCTGCGCAGGTTCTCCAACGCCTCGGAGGTGCTCAGCGGCTGGGACGTCAGCGTGGCGCTGGTGAGGCGCTGCATCTCGAAGGAGGCCTCCAGGTAGCTCTGGCGCGCCATCGTCGCTTCCTTCCGGCGCCGCATGGCCAGCTTGAAGGACTGCATGGAGGTGGGCGTCAGCGTGTGCTCCAGCGTGTACGTGCCGCCGGGCGAGATCTCCGCCTTCTCCTCGTGGGGCTCGTAGCCGTCCAGCGTCAGCGAAAGGAGGCGCGTGCCGGGCTGGATGCCCTGGTCCACCGCGGTGGTGCCCACCGGCTGACCGTCCACGCGAATCTCCGCGCCCTCCGGCTGCGCCTTCACCACCAGCCGCGCGGGCACCTTCTCCAGGGCCGCGGTCAGCTTCACCTGCTCGCGCGAGCCCACCACCCGCGTCTCCTCCTTCGGCAGGTGGGAGGCCATCTCGAAGCGGAAGGTGTGCTCACCCGGCAGCACCTCGGTGTGGAAGGGCGTGGTGCCCACCTTGAGGCCGTCGATGAAGACGGTGGCGCCCGGGGGCGTCGTCTCCGCGTCCACCGTGGCGTTGAGCGACAGGAACTTCACCAGCACGCCGGCCAGCGCCTTCTCGAAGGCGGGGTTCGCCGTCTCCGCCTGCGCGCGCGCGCCGGAGCCCGGGCGCACGCTGACGGCGCGGAAGCGGTAGCCGGCGTCGTCCTGGCCCACCTGCACCAGCACCACGCGCTCCAGGCCCAGCGAGTCCAGGTAGGACTCCAGCGGCTCGCGGCAGCGCGCCTCGCCCGACACGCAGCGCAAGTCACCGGCGCGGCCCTTGAGGTGGCCCGCGAGCGCCCCGCGGCCGATGAGCTGCTGCGCGCGCACGTCCTCGGGCAGCAGGGTGGCGATGCCTTCCTCGGCGCGCTGCAGCAAGGCGTCCTGGCCGGGGTACATCGCCTGGACGAGCCACAGGGTGTGCGAGGGAGCGGGTGTCTGGGCGCTCGGAGGCAGTCCGGGAGCGGCGCCGGCGCTCAGCGCCAGGCTGACACTCAGGAGACAGGAGACGAACATGGCGTCCTCGGGGGAGGGGGCTTCGGCGCGACGGGCCGGCGGCCCCCTTCCATGGTGTACGCCAATGAACGCTGTCCTGCCTAGGGGGGAGGGCTGAGAACGGCGGGTTTTCTGGGAAGTCTTTTCCCAACGGCCTCCTGCCCGCCTGCTCCCCGGGCGCATGCGAGGAAGCTGGGGGCTGGAGGTCGCCTGGGGTGTGGGGAATGCGCATCGTTGCGCAGGTCGCAACACCTCCGAGGAGGCGGAATGGTTCTCCCTGGCAAGGGAATGAGCTGGAAGCGGTTCTTCATCTCGCTGAAGGACGAGTGGACGCGCGACGAGGTGGAGGATGTCGCCGGCGCGGTCACGTTCCGGGTCATCCTGGCGCTCTTCCCGTTCCTGTTGTTCCTGGTGTCGCTGGCGGGGCTCATCATCGAGCCCGCGCAGGCCAAGGCGCTCATCGATGAGCTGTCGCGGGTGGCGCCGGCGGACGTGACGAAGATTCTCAGCGAGCGCATCGACGCGTTGGCGGAGAGCCGGCCGGTGGGGCTGCTGACGGTGGGTGGTGTCGGCGCCGTCTGGGCGGCCTCCAAGGGCGTGGCGGCGCTGATGCGGGCGCTCAACCGAGTCTATGGCGTGACGGAGTCCCGGCCCGTCTGGAAGCAGAAGGGCACGGCGGTGCTCGTGACGCTCGGCGGCGCGCTGGTGTCCATCCTCGCGGCGTTCGCGGTGGTCGTGACGCCGACCATCGCCGGCAAGCTGCCCGGCGCCCTGGGCACGGTGCTGATGTGGCTGCGACTCCCGGTGGCCGGGGTGATGATGATGGCCCTGTGGGCCGTGCTGTACTTCGTGCTGCCGGACGTGAAGCAGAAGTTCCGCTTCATCACCCCGGGGTCGGTGGTGGGCGTGCTCATCTGGGTGGTGGCGTCCTGGGGCTTCTCCAAGTACGTCGCCAACTTCGGCAGCTACGACGTCAACTACGGCGCCATCGGCGGCGTCATCGTGTTGCTGCTGTGGATGTGGCTGTCCGCGATGGTCGTGTTGCTGGGCGCGGAGATCAATGCCGTCCTCGAGCACCGCTCCCCGGACGGGAAGGCGCCTGGCCAGAAGGACCCGGACCAGGGCAAGGCCCTGACGGCCACCAAGACGGAGCTGGAGGAGGGGGGCGCGGCGCTCCCGGGCGCCCCGGGCTTCCGCCCCACGGTGGACCCGGTCACGGGCAAGCCGCTGGACGGGCCGCCCTCCATGCCGCCCCGTCTGCGCGATACGCCGCTCGCGGCGGCCTTCAAGTGGACGGCGGGGCTCGGGTTGGGCCTGTTCCTGCTGCGCAGGTCGTCGTCCCGGTAGGCCCCACCGAAACACTCGCCGGCGTGAAGCACCCTGACGCCCCGGCCTCCACCCGCGTGATGTGACGTGGGGAGGCGCGGGGCGTTCGCGTTGTGATGCGGGGCCGTCGCGACCCCCGCGGCGAATTCGTGTGCGGGTGTCACGGCGAGGCTTGTGGCTTCATCACTCCAGGTGAGAACGTTCGTATCCGGACATTCACCCACCCCCCCGATTGCCCCGGCACATGGCCCACGTGTGCCTTTGGAGTGTCGATGTCCCCGATGCGTTTCTGGCCCCTTCGCGGGGGCGCGGTGCTGCTCACGGCGCAGCTCGTCCTCGCGTGCGGTGGTGATGGCAAACAGCCTTCGCTCCCCACCGACGTCACGCCCCCCACGACGCGCGTGACGCCCGAGGGAGGGGCGTTCACCGACCCCGTGGAGGTGACGCTGACGTGTGATGACGGAGGCGGCAGCGGCTGCGCGGCCACGTACTACACGCTGGATGGCTCCGAGCCCACCTCGGGCTCGCCGCGGTATGTGGCGCCCATCGCCCTCACGCGCTCCGCGACGCTGCGCTTCACCTCCACGGACGTGGCGGGCAACGTCGAGCCGGTGAAGCAGGCCTCCTACGTCCTGCCCGATCCGGACCGGGAGGCGTCCGAGCAGATCCAAACCGTGCGCACCGCGCCGGATGGCTCGCTGTTCCTGCCCATCGAGGGGGCCTTCATTACCTACATCAAGGATGGCGTGGGCAGTCACCCCCTGCTGAACGACCCCTCGGGCCTCTTCCTCCAGGCGGAGCGCGGCGGCCCGGCCGTGTTCGTGCCGGTGGATCCCATGACGTTGACGCCCGTGCCGGAAGTCGGGGACCGGGTGCGAGTCACGGTGACCATGAAGCACGTCATCAATGGCCAGACGCGCGCCAACATCGCCAACTTCACCGTGCTCAGCCGTGGGAACCCGGTGTCGGCGCTCCTCCAGGACGTCAGCGAGGTGGACGTCACCACCGGTGGGGTACCGCCTGACCATGAGTCCAGGTACGTCTCCATCTCTGGCACCATCGGCGCGCCTGGCTTCTCCGCCTCGGGGAGCCAGCACGTTCAGGCCCCATTGACGACGGTGGGCGTGCCGGCGGGGTCAGCGTCCGAGTCTTCGCTGCGGCTGCGCCTGGTGCAGTCGGTCCACGACCGCCTGGGACTCTCGCCGGGCTGCGAGGTGACGGTGACGTCACCGCTCTGGGTGTTCAAGGCCGAAGCGCAGCCGCGGCCCACCCTCCATGCGTCCGGGTGGAGGGTGAGCGATGTCGCGGTGCACGCGTGCCCCGTGCCCCGCGTCCTCAAGGCTTCGGCCTCGGCCCGAGGCACGGTGAAGGTGCGCATCAGTCGCCCCATCGACGCCGCCTCGCTGGTGGAGGATGGCAGCCAGTTCAGCATCCCGGGGCTGAGCGTCACGCGGGCCCGGCTGGAGTCGCCCACCGTGGTCTCGCTGACCACCAGTCCCCAGACGGTGCGTCAGCCGTACACGCTGTCAGTGGCGAACACGCTGCAAGACAGGCTCGGCGTCGGCGTCGATCCGGCGGCCGCTCAGGCAGCCTTCCCAGGCTTCGTGCAGCCGGCCTGGCTGCTGTTGAGCGAAGTGGCCCCCAACGTCCCCCACGACCGGGACCTGGTGGAGCTCTACGTCGAGGTGCCTGGCTCCACCCAGGGCGTCACACTGATGGACGGAAACACGACGCTGGCGACGTTGCCGGATGTCGAGGTGGCGGCGGGGGACATCATCGTCATCCACCTCAACCCGGACCGGGTGACGCCGGGACGGGATGCGCCCGCCTCGGAGACGCTCGGCAAGACGCAGTATGCGGCGTCCAGCTACACCTCGAACTACGACAACGCCTGGGACTTCCAAGGTGAGGCCGTGGGCTTGGGGAGCGGCAACCGGGTCCTGCGCCTCCGGGACGCCTTCGACGTCACCCGGAACGGCGTGGCGGTGGTTCAGGAGGGCGACACCTCCGCGGACTATCTGGCGCAACTTCAGGCGCTTCAGGCCGAAAGGGTGTGGTTGCCGGAGGATTGTTCCGGTGCGCCTTGCACGTATGGGACCTCCCCCTCCGCCTGGAGTGTTTCCGTCGACTGGGGCGAGGCGTTCAGCCGCGACCATGAGGGCACGCTTCAACGCCACCGCCTCTTCAACTCGAGCGGGGCCGAGGACTGGACCCTCTCCGTGCCCTCGATCGGCTACGTGAACGCAGAGCGTTAGCCGGGCCTGGAGTCCGTGGAACGACGATCGCCGCCGGGTGCCCCTGGGCCGGGCGGCGATCGTCACGAGCCGCTTGCGATGCCCTGGTCAGAGTGCGAGCGTGTACGCTCTGTTGACTGGGCGACAGCGGCCGCCGTCGTCCACGAGTCACCCCCCTCGGACATTCCCCCCGCACCCCGATTGCCCCGGCGCACGGCCGACGTGTGCCCTGGAGTTCCGATGTCCCCGACCCTTTCCTGGCCCCTGCGCTGTGGCGCGGTGCTTCTCACGGCGCAGCTCGTCCTCGCGTGTGGCGGTGGTGGCGAGCCGCAGCCTCCGCCTCCCACCGACCTCACGCCTCCCACGACGCGCGTGACGCCCGCTGGAGGGGAGTTCACGACCTCCGTGGCGGTGACGCTGACGTGTGAGGACGGAAGCGGCAGCGGCTGCGCGGCGACGTACTACACGCTGGATGGCACGACGCCCGGCACCGGCTCCATGCGGTACCGCGAGCCCTTCACGCTGGGGAACACCACCACGGTGCGCTTCTACTCCGTGGACGTGGCGGGCAACGCGGAGGCGCCCGGGACGGTGACCTTCACCCTGGCGGGCGCGGCGGACACGGCGGCGCCGCGCACGGTGGCGAACCCGGCGGGTGGCGCGTTCAACAGCGCCCGGAGCGTGACGCTGACGTGCAATGACGGCGCGGGCAGTGGCTGCGCGGCCACGCACTATACGCTGGACGGCGGCGTGCCCACGCTGGCCTCGCCGCGCTACACGGCGCCCCTGACGGTCACCGCGTCGGCGACGTTGCGCTTCTTCTCGGTGGACCGGGTGGGCAACCTGGAGGCGGTGCAGCAGGCTCGCTTCGTCGTGGACACGGAGGTTCCCCAGGTGGCGGCGACCCCCCGGGGCGGCGGCTTCTCCGCGTCACGCACCGTCACGCTGACGTGTGACGACGGCGAGGGCAGCGGCTGCGCGGCCATCCACTACACCCTCAACGGCAGCCTTCCCACGCTGGAGGCCCCCGTCTACCAGGAGCCGCTGCTGCTGACGGCCACCACCCGGGTGCGGTTCATCGCGGTGGACTGGGTGGGCAACGTCTCCGACGTGGTGTCGGAGTTGTACACGCGGGACACCTCGGTGGAGGACCGCACGGCGCCCGTGACGACGGCCTCGCCCGCGGGCGGCGTCTACTGGAGCACCCAGTCCGTCGTCCTGTCCTGCACGGACGACGCGGCGGGAAGTGGCTGCGCGGGCACGTATTACACGGTGGATGGCAGCGTGCCGACGACGTCCAGCCTCCGCTACACGGCGCCCATCACCGTGGCGACCACCACCACGTTGCGCTTCTTCTCCAGGGACCTCGCCGGCAACGACGAGGCGGCGAAGAGCGAGCAGTACACCCTGGACACGACGCCGCCGGTGACGACCGCCTCGCCCAGGGGCGGCGTCTTTCAGGAAGCCGTCGCCGTGACGCTGGCGTGCAGTGACAGTGGCTCGGGCTGCGCCGAGACGCGCTACACGCTGGATGGCTCCGCGCCCACCGCGAGCTCTCCGCGGTATGAGGGGCCCATTACCCTCACGCGGAGTGTGACGCTGCGCTTCGCCTCCACCGACGTGGCGGGCAACGTGGAGCAGGCGAAGCAGGAGTCCTACGTCCTGCCCGACCCGGCCCGGCAGGCGTCCGAGCAGATTCAGGCCGTGCGCGAGGCGGGGAATGGCTCGATGAACCGCGTCATCCACGGCGCCTGGATTACGTACATCAAGGAAGGCGTCGGCAACCTGGCGAATGACCCGGCGGGCTTCTTCCTCCAAGCGGAGCGGGCCGGCCCGGCCCTCTTCGTGCCGGTGGACCCGTTGACGTTGTCTCCCGTGCCGCAAGTGGGGGACCAGGTGCGCGTCACGGTGAACGCGAAGAGCGTCGTCAATGGCCAGGTGCGGGCGAACATCTCCAACTTCAGCGTGCTCGACCGTGGGGCATCGGTGGCGGAGCTCCTGCAAGAGGTGAGCGAGGTGGACGTCACCACCGACGCGGCGGTGTCTGTCTACGAGTCCGAGTACATCTCCATCACCGGCACCATTGGGGCGTCCGGATTCTCCAGCGCTGGGCAGGGGCATCTGCAGGCGTCGTTCACGACCGTGGGGGTTCCGGAGGGTTCGACGTCCGCGTCCATGCTGCGGCTGCGCGTGGTGGAGTCCGTCCGTGACCGCCTGGCCCTCACGGCGGGCTGCTCGCTGACGGTGACGTCGCCGCTCTGGGTGTTCATGTCCGTGGTTCAGACGCGGCCCAACATCCAGGTGTCCGTGTGGGCCGAGAGCGATGTCTCGGGCATCGACTGTCCTGCACCCCGCGTCATCAACGCTTCGGCCACGGGCCGCAACAACGTCCTGGTTCGGTTCGGAAGGCCGCTCGATCCCGCCTCGATCGTGGCCAATGGCAGCCAGTTCTCCATCTCGGGGCTGAACGTGACGCAGGCTCGTTTGGAGGGCGACACCATGGTCGCGCTGACCACCAGCGACCAGACGCCCCGCCAGCAGTATTCCCTCACCGTGGCGACCACCATTCGGGACATCCATGGCGTCTACCTCGAGCCGACGGCGACCCAGACGGGCTTCCCTGGCTATCTCCGAGCGGCACGGCTGCGTCTGAGTGAGGTGGCGCCCAACGTCCCCTATGGCAGGGACCTGGTGGAGCTCCTCGTCCGGGAGAGTGGCTCCACCTGGGGCGCCACGCTGATGGATGGCAACGCGACGCTGGCGACGCTGCCGGACGTCGAGGTGGCGGCGGGGGACATCATCGTGGTCCACCTCAACCCGGACCGGGTGACGCCAGGCGTGGACGCGCCGGCCTCCGAGACGCTCGGCAAGGCGCAGTATTCCGCGTCCAGCTACTCCTCGAACTACGACAACGCCTGGGACTTCCATGGCACGACGTTGGGCGTGGGGAGCGGCAACCGGACCCTGCGCATCCGGGAGGCCTCCGGGGGCACCCAGGACGGAGTGGCGCTCGTCGTTTCGGGCAACACCTTCGCGGGTTACCCGGCGCTGCTCCAGGCGCTTCAGAGCGAAGGTCACTGGTCCCCGGCGACCTGTGCCGGCGTGCCGTGTACGTATGAGTCCAGCCCCTCGGCCCTGGATGTCTCATTCGACTGGGGGATGGCCTTCTATTACACGGGCCGCGAGTACACGCTTCAGCGCAAGGGCACCATGGACAACGGCAACCGAGGGGACTGGAAGGTGGACTCCGCCACGCTGGGCGCGTCCAATCTCCAATAAGCGCCGCGAGGCGGCGCGTCTGGGGTGGGGGCGGGAGACGGGTTGGGGGCTTGCGAGGCCCTTACTCCGAGTGCGAGGGTGCAGGCCCCCGTTCATGGGGCGACAGGGTTGTCGTCGTCTCTGGGCGGTCCCCTCGAACCGTCTCCCCACACCCCAGAGTGCCCCGGCGCACGGCCGATGTGTGCCTAGGAGTTTTGATGTCCCCGACGTTTTGCCGGCCCTTGCGCCCTGGCGCGGTGCTTCTCGCCGCGCAGCTCTTCCTCGCATGTGGCGGAGGTGGCGGGCAGCCGCCTCCCGCTGACCTCACGCCGCCCACGACGCGCGTCACACCCGCGGGTGGGGAGTTCACCCCCGCCGTGGAGGTGACGCTGACGTGTGATGACGGCAGCGGCAGCGGCTGCGCGGCCACGTACTACACGCTGGACGGCACGACGCCCGGCACGGGTTCCACGCGGTACCGCGAGCCCTTCACGCTGGGGAACACCACCACGGTGCGCTTCTACTCCGTGGACGTCGCGGGCAACGCGGAGGCGCCCGGGATGGTGACCTTCACCCTGGTGGGCGCGGCGGACACGGCGCCGCCCACCACGGTGGCCAACCCGGCGGGAGGCGCGTTCAACAGCGCCCGGAGCGTGACGCTGACGTGTGATGACGGGAGCGGCAGTGGCTGCGCGGCCACGCACTACACGCTGGACGGCGGCGTGCCCACGCTGGCCTCGCCGCGCTACATGTCGCCGCTGACGGTCACCGCGTCGGCGACGTTGCGCTTCTTCTCGGTGGACCGGGTGGGCAACCTGGAGGCGGTGCAGCAGGCTCGCTTCGTCGTGGACACGGAGGTTCCCCAGGTGGCGGCGACCCCCCGGGGCGGCGGCTTCTCCGCGTCACGCACCGTCACGCTGACGTGTGACGACGGCGAAGGCAGCGGCTGCGCGGCCATCCACTACACCACCAACGGCAGCCTTCCCACGCTGGACGCCCCCGTCTACCAGGAGCCGCTGTTGCTGACGGCCACCACCCGGGTGCGGTTCATTGCGGTGGACTGGGTGGGCAACGTCTCCGACGTGGTGTCGGAGCAGTACACGCGGGACACCTCGGTGGAGGACCGCACGGCGCCCGTGACGACGGCCTCGCCCGCGGGCGGCGTCTACGAGAGCGTGCAGTCCGTCGTCCTGTCCTGCACGGACGACGCGGAGGGGCAGGGCTGCGAAGCCACGTACTACACGGTGGATGGCAGCGCGCCATCGGCCGCGAGCTCCCGCTACACGGGGCCCATCACCGTGGCGACCACCACCACGTTGCGCTTCTTCTCCAGGGACCTCGCCGGCAACGACGAGGTCGCGAAGTCCGAGCAGTACACCCTGGACGCGACGCCGCCGGTGACGACCGCTTCGCCCGCGGGCGGCGTCTTTCAAGACGCTGTCGCCGTGACGCTGACGTGCAGTGATGGTTTTTCAGGCTGCGCAGAGACGCGCTACACGGTGGATGGCTCCGCGCCCACCGCGAGCTCGCCGCGGTACGAGGGGCCCATCACCCTCACGCGCGCCACGACGCTGCGCTTCGCGTCCACGGACGTCGCGGGCAACGTGGAGCCGGCGAGGCAGGAGTCCTACGAGCTGCCCGACCTGGACCGGCAGGCGTCCCAGCAGATTCAGGCCGTGCGCAACGCGTCCAATGGCGCGGTGAACCTCGACATCCACGGCGCCTGGGTGACGTACATCAAGCAGGGCGTGGGCAACCTGACGAATGACCCCGCGGGCCTCTTCCTCCAGGCGGAGCGGACGGGGCCGGCCGTGTTCGTGCCGGTGGACCCGTCGACACTGTCGCCCGTGCCGCAGGTGGGGGACCGGGTGCGTGTCTCGGTGAACGCGAAGAGCGTCGTCAATGGACAGACGCGCGCGAGCATCTCCAGCCTGGATGTGCTCAGCCGCGGGCACCTGGTGTCCTCGTTGCTCCAGGAAGTCAGCGAGGTGGACGTCACCACCGGCGGGACACGGCCTGACTATGAGTCCGAGTACATCTCCATCTCCGGCACCATTCGCCCTCCGGGCTTCTCCGCCTCCGGGTCGGGCCATCTGCAGGCGCCGTTCACGACGTTGGGCGTGCCCTCGGGATCGACGTCCGCGTCCTCGCTGCGGCTGCGTGTGGTGGAGACCGTCCGTGACAGTCTGGCCCTCTCGGCGGACTGCACGGTGATGGTGACGTCGCCGCTCTGGGTGTTCATGTCCGGGATGCAGACGCGGCCGCACATCCAGGTGTCCGCGTGGCGGGAGAGCGATGTCTCGGTGACCTCGTGTCCCGCGCCGTACGTGCTCGAGGCCTCGGCGACGAGCAGCACCACGGTGACGGTGCGCTTCAGCCGCCCCATGGATCCGGATTCGCTCCTCGCCGACGGCAGCCAGTTCATCATTCCGGAGTTGCACGTCACCCAGGCCCGGATGACGTCGCCCACGGAGGTCGTGCTGACCACCAGCGCGCAGGTGGTGCGTCAGTCCTACACGCTGACGGCGGTGAGCACGTTGAGGGACACTCGAGGCACCCCCCTCAACTCGGGGTTCAGTCAGGTCCTGTTCCGCGGCTACCCGGGGTAGGCGGGGCTTCTTCCGTACCTCGGACGCTGAAACGCCCATCGCCGCCTCGCCCCGGGAGTGTGTCCCCGGGCCGGGCGGCGATGCGTGCTTCAGCAGGTCGCTTCGAGACTACCGGCGGCGCGCGGCGACGTCGGAGTGCTTCTCCCTGAACTCCGAGTAGGGCCCGTTGAAGTCGAGCACTTCCTCGCCCGCCTGGAGCGACCAGATGCGGGTGGCCACCTCGGAGATGAGCTCCTGGTCGTGCGTCACGACGATGACGGTGCCCTCGTACTTCTGGAGGCCCTCGGCGAGCGCGGCGATGGACTCGAGGTCCAGGTGGTTGGTGGGCTCGTCGAGCACGAGCACGTTGTCCTGCATGATCATCAGCTTGGACAGGAGCAGCCGCACCGTCTCACCACCGGAGAGGGTGTCGGTGTTCTTCATGCGCTCCTCACCGGAGAAGAGCATCCGGCCCAGCACGCCGGAGATCTCCTCGTTGGTGAGCTTGTCGTGCAGGTCCCGCAGCCAGCCGAAGCAGGTGGTGCCCTTGCGCACGACGCCGTGGTGGTCCTGCGGCAGGTAGCCCACGGAGGCCTGGTGGCCCCAGCCAATCTTGCCGCCGTCCGGCTCCAGCTCGCCGGCGATCATCTTCACCAGCGTGGACTTGCCCACGCCGTTGCGGCCGATGACGCAGACCTTCTCGCCCTTGCAGACCAGGCTGGTGAAGGGCTTGATGACCGACTGGCCGTCGAAGGACTTGTGGATGCCTTCAATCATCAGCGTCTGCTTGCCGCTGACCACCTTCTGGTCGAAGCGGATGAACGGACGCGCGATGTTGGAGCGCTTGAGGTCGTCCGACTTCAGCTTGTCGATCTGCTTGATGCGGCTCTGCACCTGCGAGGCGCGGGTGCCGGCGTGGAAGCGCGCGACGAAGTCCTGGAGCTGGGCGATCTTCTTCTTCTTCTCGGCCGTCTCGGACTCGACGCGGCTGCGCACCTGCGCCTTCTGCCGGACCATGTCGTCGTACCCACCCGGGTAGTGGATGATGGTCTCGTAGTCGATGTCCGCGATGTGCGTGCAGATGGCGTTGAGGAAGTGCCGGTCGTGGCTGATGGTGATGAGCACGCCCTCGTAGTCGTGGAGGAACGTCTCCAGCCAGCGGATGGAGTCGATGTCGAGATTGTTCGTGGGCTCGTCGAGCAGCAGGCCCTCGGGCTTGCCGAACAGCGCCTGCGCGAGCAGCACGCGCAGCTTGAGGCCGCCGGTGAGCTGCTTCATGGGCTCTTCGTGGAAGCCCTGGTCGATGCCGAGGCCCGCGAGCAGCGTGGACGCGTCGCTCTCCGCCGAATACCCGTCCTCCTCGGCGATGACGCCCTCCAGCTCACCCAGCCGGTTGCCGTCCTCCTCGGTGATGTCGGACTTGGCCAGCAGCTCGTTCTTCTCGGACATGGCCGCCCAGAGGGGCCCGTTGCCCATGAGCACCACGTCCAGGACGCGGTTGTCCTCGTAGCGGAAGTGGTCCTGGCGGAGGATGCCCAGCTTGCGGGGACGGACGATGTTGCCCATGTCCGCTTCCTCGTCCCCGGCGAGGATCTTCATGAACGTGGACTTCCCGGCCCCGTTCGGACCGGTCAGGCCGTAGCGGCGGCCCGGCGAGAACGTGACGTTGACGTCCTCGAAGAGCTTCTTGGGCCCGTAGGCCTTGGAGACGTTGATGACGTTGAACATGGCGGCGGCGTTGTAGCGGAAATGGTGCGGTGGGCCAAAGCGGCGAGGTGTTTCACGTTCTCCAGGTGACCGGGAGGACTCCCTGTAACCGTCGGGAACGCGGGAGAATGCCGCCCCAGCGTCGGGTGGCGCCTCGCGGGGCCGGTGGAAACGGGTGGGATGCCTGGGGGGCCGGGGCGTTTCCGCCTCGAACGGAATGCCCGGATGCCTGCACGGCCGTCCAGGAGGGAGGGAGCCCCCGGGGCCCGGGACGGCGGGTGGGGGAGCGGGCGGGGCAGATGGATGCAGTGCCCGCCGGGCCTGACGGGTATAAGGGCCGGCCCATGGCCGTTCGTTTCGAGCTCCTCACCACCGACCCCACGGGCGCGCGCGCAGGCATCCTGCACACCCGCCGGGGTTCCTTCAAAACCCCCATGTTCATGCCGGTGGCCACCCACGCGGGCTTCCGGCACCTGGCCATGGAGGAGGTGAAGGAGGCGGGCGCCAGCATCCTGCTGGCCAACACCTACCACCTGATGCTCCGGCCCGGCGCCGAGGTCTTCAAGCGCTTCGGCGGCATCCACCCCTTCATGCAGTGGGATGGGGGCGTGCTCACGGACTCGGGCGGGTTTCAGATCTTCTCCCTGCCGGAGGACCGGCTCATCACGGAGAAGGGCGCGCACTTCCGCAGCTTCTACGACAACAGCCGGCAGCTCCTCAGCCCCGAGTCGAGCATCGCCATGCAGCAGGCCATCAACTCCGAAATCATGATGGTGCTGGACGTGTGCATCGACTCGCGGACCGATGAGGCGGGCACCCGCGAGGCCATGGAGCGCACCCACCGCTGGGCGGTGCGCAGCCTGGAGGCGAAGGCCGCGCACGACACGGGGCAGGCGATGTTCGGCATCGTCCAGGGCGGCGTCTTCCCGCACCTTCGCGACGAGAGCGCGGCCTTCCTGACGAAGCTGCCCTTCGACGGCTTCGCCATTGGCGGCCTGGCGGTGGGCGAGACGAAGGTGGAGCGCGAGTCCATGACGTTGCGCTCCGCCGCGTTGCTGCCGCAGGACAAACCCCGCTACCTGATGGGCGTGGGGACGCCCACGGACCTGGTGGAGGCGGTGCTGCGCGGCGTGGACATGTTCGACTGCATCATCCCCACGAAGATGGCGCAGCAGGGGTATGCGTACACGTTCAGCGGCCTCGTCCGCATCTCCCGCAGCGTGTTCCGCCTGTCCGACGAGCCGCTGGACGCGGAGTGCGACTGCTACGTGTGCAAGCGCTATACGCGCGGCTACCTGCAGCACCTGATGCGCGGCAAGCACCACCTGGGCTCGCGCTTCCTGTCGGTGCACAACGTGCGGCACTACCAGAAGCTGATGGGCCGCATCCGCGAGGGCATCCTCGGGGGCACGTACGCGCAGGTGTACCGCGAGCTGAAGGCGGCCATCGCCACGCCCAAGGACTTGAAGGACGAGGCGGCCGCGCGCGAGATGACGCTGAAGGAGGTCGGGTGAGCGCGGACGTCCCCGAGGCCAACCCGCGCGACGGAGACTTCGAGCTCATCACCCTGCGCAATGGCTCGCGGGCCGTGCGGCACCTGGGCCATGGCGAGGTGATGCACCCCTCCGTGGGGCCGTGGCAGGAGGCGCTGCGGCTCTATGTGGAGCAGCCGCGGCTGGCGGAGCGGCTCCGGCAGCCGGGGGCGCCGCTGGTGATTCACGACGTGGGGCTCGGGGCCGCCACCAACGCCGTGGCCGCGCTCACGTGCGCGCGGGGCCTGGGCGCGGAGCGTCGCCGAGGGCTGGAGGTGGTCAGCTTCGAGGTGGACCTGGCCCCGCTGCGGCTGGCCCTGGCGGACGCGGCGGGCTTTCCGTTCCTCCAGCCGTTCCGCGAGGCGGCGGAGACGCTGATGCGTGACGGCGTCTGGGAGGCGGAGGGCATCCGCTGGCGCCTGCTGCTGGGTGACGCGGTGCCGTTCCTGGACGGCGCGCTGCCGGTGGCGGACCTGGTGTACTTCGACCCATTCTCCCCGGCGTCCAACCCGGAGATGTGGACGGAGGCGGTGCTGGCGCGCGTGCGCCGGCACTGCCGTGAGGACGGGGAGGGCACGCTGCTCCTCACGTACAGCGCGGCGACGCCCACGCGGGTGACGCTGCTGCTGGCCGGGTTCTTCGCGGGGGCCGGGGTGTCGACGGGGACGAAGGGTGAGACGACGGTGGGCGCGACGCGGCGGTCGCTGCTGGAGGCGCCGCTCGGTGAGCGGTGGCTGGAGCGGTGGAAGCGCTCGTCGTCGCGTGCGCCGCACGGCGGGCAGCTCACGCCCGACGTCGAGGCACGGGTGCTGGCGCATCCGCAGTGGCGGTGATGGCGGTGGCGTGGGGGCCTGCCTGGTGCCGCCGTCCTTCGTGAGAGAAGACAACCCGGGCGGTCCGAGGTAATCGACGGAGCATGCGCGAAGCCCTTCAGATGGAGGACTGGGGAGGGACCGGTCCAGTCCTGCACCTGGCCCACGCCAACGGATTTCCACCGGGCTGCTACCGGAAGCTCATCGAGCACCTGAAGCCGCGCTACCACGTCTTCACCCTGCGTACCCGCTGCCTCGTTCCGGGCGCTGACCCTCGGGAGCTGCGGACCTGGGATGACATGGCGGATGACTTGATTCACGCGCTGCGTGCGCAGGGTGTGCAGGGCATCGTCGGGGTGGGGCACAGCATGGGCGGCGTGGCGACGCTGCTCGCTTCCGCGAAGGCGCCCGCGCTGTTCCGCGCCGTCGTGGCCTTGGACCCGGTGCTGTTCACGGGGGCTCGTGAGTGGGCTCTGCGCGCCTTGACGCTGCTCGGGTTGCGCAGCCGCGTGCCTCCCGCGAGCCTGGCGCGACGGCGGCGAGAGGCCTGGGGGGCGCGGGAAGAGGCCGCGACGAGTTATGGCAAGAAGCCGCTGTTCGCTCGCTTCGACCCCGAGTGCTTCCAGGACTACATCGCCCACGGCCTCACGGAGGCGCCGGGCGGCGGCTTCCGATTGACCATTCCCAAGGCCTGGGAGGCGCGCGTCTTCGAGACGTCTCCTCGTGACGCATGGCAGACGCTGAGCACGGTGAGCGTGCCGGCGCTGGTGATTCGCGGCGCTGAGTCCGACACGCTGACCCGTGATGCGCTGGAGCGGGCGCGTCTCACGGTGTCAGACATCCAGACGGAGGAACTGTCCGGGACGGGGCACCTCTTCCCGTTGGAGCAGCCCGCCCGGTGCGCCGAGCGCATCCTGGCCTTCCTCGATGGGCTGGAGGCGGCTCGCGCGGCGGCCATCGCCGCCCGTTGATTCCGGTGGGCTCTGCGCCGGTGCACCAGGTCGTGATGCGCGTCTCCCACGGTTTGGGGGAAGCGTGGCGCCGGTGCGTGATGCCGCGCTGCCCGGCCGCCGAGGAAACGCAGCGTGCCGAAGGGTTGGTCCTCGCTCCGCGTCCGCCGAAGAGGTGCAGTGCGCCGAAGCGTTAGTTCGCGCTACGCGTCTGCCGTGGATTGGCGCGCATCGTGTGAGTCCTGGCTTCGCCGATGTGCGGTGCCTCGCTGGAGCCGGCGCCGCATGAGGCGGTTCATGCCGGCCAGAGCGAACACGTAGATGGCCGCGTCCACGAGAGGGGCCAGACCGAAGTGCAGGGCGCTCTCGCTAGGGCGCAGTCCCGGGCCGAAATGCTCGACGGGAATGGTGAAGAACAAGCAGAGCGACAATGCCTCGAAGAGCATGAGGCGCAGCCAGCAGCGCCAGGGTGGGTCGCGCAATGCCCCCGCCGAGATCAGGGCCACGGCCAGAATGGGGCCCATCATCAGCAGCGCGCGGAGCTGCCAGAACTGGGGGAGGGTGCCCTCGGACCACGCCCAGAAGGCCAGGAAACTGGCCAGGGTTCCACCAGCGAGAGCCACCACGTCCAACGCGATACCCAGGAACAACCGCACTTTCGGCCTCATGCTCGAACCCCCGTGGTGGGGCGAAAGTTAGCGGCACACGTCGAACACCGTCAGGAACAAGTTGTTCGAACATTGATAGCTGGGAGTAATCAATTGTCGAAGTAAGCGGTCATCGCGCACCGCGACACTCACCCAGACTCGTTGTCGTCAGCCGCTGCCGAAGTGCCTCCGGCGGCTCGCTGTTCGGAAATGTCGGGACATTCGCGGCGTAAAACCCCCGACATTTCCGAACAGCTAGCTCCGCGGCCACCTTCGGAGCGGCCACCTTCGGAGCGGCCACCTTCGGAGCGGCCACCTTCGGAGCGGCCACCTTCGGAGCGGCCACCTTCGGCGCCTGCATCTTCGCTTGTGGATGCGAATCGGGTACGTCAGGTCAGCGCCGTCAGCCGTTGCGTGGCCTCTCGCTCGCCAGTTCCAGTGCCTGGGTGGACGGGCTATGCCCGGTCTTCGCTTTCCGGATGGCCGGGGAGTTGATCGAGGAATGGCGCTTCCGGGGGCCTGGCGCGTGCCAGTTCACGTGCAAGAAACGCCTGTCGCGCGAGCTGGATGTCCTGACCTCTCCGCGCCTGCATGACGTCGAGATAGGGGCGGATGACCTTCGTGACGCGGCAGACTTCCGCGAAGCGCCAGATCTCCTCGGCTGTGCTGAGCCCAGACAGGAGCGTGTCGCGAACCGCGTTCACCGCGATGGGGAAGCCCAGCTTGTTCCGATACTTGAACAAATCCGCGACGGTCTTCGCGGCGCCATAGACGACGATGGGCATGCTCCCGAGGCGCCGGTGCTCGACGCCCTCCGTTCGCGCGCGCCCCGAGAAGCGCACCACGTGGAGTGGCGGCTCAGTCCATACGGGCTTGCGGGCGTGCTCCCCGATGGCCATCCAGACCTCCGCGGGGGCTTCCGGCAGCAATCCATGGACCCACAGCGCGGACTTGAGACAGAGCACGCCTTGGGGAATGCGCTTGGCTGCGATGGCGGTCGCGTTCACCCAGGCATTCGACTGCGCCCAGACACCCGGCGCGACTTCCCGCATCGCGCCGAGGTTGCGAAGCAGGTTGAGCTCGCTTCGTGGGACGCCATGCGCCTCCAGGTCCCGCGAACGCAGCAGTCCCAAGCGTTCCGCCAAATCCGTCACCGAAGGCCGGGTCTTGTATCCAGGCCTCCGTCGCAATCTGCTCCCCATCGCCACCCCTCCTCGGCGCCCGGACGGCGCTCCAGGCGCATCGTCGCGAGGAGGTCCGACAATGCCCTCCAGGTCAGCGCGTGGCGTGCTCCGCCGAGGAGAAGGTGAACTCCGCGCGGCGGTTCTTGCGGAACGCCTCGTCCGTGTGGGCCTCCGACAGCGGCCGCTCCTCACCGTAGGAGATGATGGAGAGCTGCGTGGACGCGACGCCCAGGTTGCGCAGGTAGTCGCGGACGACGGCGGCGCGCCGCTGTCCCAGCGCGATGTTGTACTCGACGGTGCCCAGCTCGCAGGTGTGACCGGACACGGTGACGCGGGTCGCCGGCCGCTCGCGCAGCGCGGTGGCGAGCGCGTTGAGCATCTCCCGGGACTCGGGCTTCAGCGTGGCCGAGTCGAGCTCGAAGTACACCGGGTCCGCGGACAGCGGGCCCATGCGCCGCCGCGCCTCTTCTTCATCCTCGGCCGACGTCCGGGGCGTGGCCGCCACGGCGGTGGGGCGGCGGTTGTTGTGCGCATCCGGCAGCGTGTCCGTCGCGGAGGACGTCTTCTGCTTGGAGGCGCAACCAGTCAGGCTCACCACGACGAGAAGGGACAGGAGGGTTCGGTTCATGCCCTTCGTTGATTACAAACACCGTGCCGCGGCGCCTTCACTCGGAGGCCCCCGAGCGGGGGCCCAGGCACCGTTGCAGACCGCACAGGTCAGCGTTGCGGATTGCCTTCCGCGCGCTCCCTCCGGTGGATGGTGGAGACGTCGATGCCCAGCAGCTCGGCGGCCTTGGTCTTGTTTCCCCCGCACCGGGAGACGGCCCAGGCGATGTACTCCGTCTCCAACTGGCGCAGGGGGATGATGGTGCGCTGTGCCGCCGCCAGCGGGTGGGGCTCGTTCTGGGTGTCCGCGGGGAGGTGGGGCCGCAGCTGGGGCAGGTCCACCACCTCCGTCGAGCCGAGCACCACCAGCCGCTGGATGAAGTTCTCCAGCTCGCGCACGTTGCCCGCCCAGGGCAGGGCGCCCATCGCGGCCAGGGATTCCGGCGAGAATCGTTGGACCACCGACCGTGGGTTGCGCGCCTTCGCCTGCCCCAGGAAGTGCTCGATGAGCGCGGGGATGTCCTCGCGGCGCTCGCGCAGGGGCGGCAGGCGCAGGGTGACGACGTTGAGCCGGTAGAAGAGGTCCGCCCGGAAGCGGCCCTCCTTCACCCGGGTCTCCAGGTCCTGGTGCGTCGCGGCGACCACCCGCACGTCCACCGTGCGCGAGCCATCCGCGCCCACCGCGCGGACCTCGCCGTCCTGCAGCACGCGCAGCAGGCGGGCCTGGAGCTCGGGGGCCATGTCGCCGATTTCGTCCAGGAACAGCGTGCCGCCATCCGCTTCCACGAAGAGGCCGCGCCGCGCGGTGGTGGCGCCGGTGAAGGCGCCCTTGACGTGGCCGAAGAGCTCGCTCTCCAGCAAGGCGTGGGGCAGGGCGGTGCAGTTGACGGCGACGAAGGGGCCCGCGCGCCGCGTGCCCTCGAAGTGCAGCGCCCGGGCGACCAGCTCCTTGCCGCTGCCGCTCTCGCCGCGCACCAGCACCGGGGCGCTGGCCCAGGCCACCCGCTCAATCAACGCGTAGAGGTCCCGCATGACGGAGCTGCTGCCCACCAGGGCGCCCAGGGCGCCGCGGTCGGCGGCTTGTTGCTTGAGCGCGCGGTGCTCGGTGCGCAGGCGGCGCTGCTCCAGCGCGCGCGTCAGGGACAGGCGGACCTCGTCCAACCGGAAGGGCTTGGTGAAGTAGTGGAACGCGCCCCGCTTCATCGCCTCCACGGCGTTCTCCACGCCGCCAAAGGCCGTCATCATCAGGACGGGCAGGTCCGGGTCCAGCTTGCGCGCCGCCTCGAGCACGTCGAAGCCGTCCACGTCCTGCATGCGCAAGTCACACAGCACCGCGTCGTAGACGCGCGCGCGGAGCTGCGCGATGGCATCCGCGCCGCCAGTGGCGATGTCGACCGTGTAGCCGTCATCCGTCAGCGGCTCCCTCAGCATCTGCCCCATCTCGACGTGGTCATCCACGACGAGGACCCTGGCTCTAGACGGCATGTCGCTCCTCTCCGGCGGGTGCGGCCACGGGCCAGCGCACGGTGACGCGGGTGCCTCGCTCGGGCGCGCTGTCCAGTTCGATGCGGCCTCCGTGGTTGCGCACGATGTGCGCCACCATCGTCAGGCCCAGGCCGGTGCCCTGGCCTCGCTTCTTGGTGGTGAAAAAGGGGTCGAAGACCTGGTGGACGTGGTGGGGGGAGATGCCGCAGCCGTTGTCCTCCACCTCCACGCGCACCATGTCCCAGGCGCCCGGCGCGTTCTCCGTGTCCAGGCTCGCGCTCAGCCGCACGCGGCCCCCGGGCTCGCAGGCGTCGCAGGCGTTGATGACCAGGTTGATGAGCACCTGCTGGAACTGGTCGGGGTCCGCCGCCACGGCGGGCATGGCGGAGGCCACGTCCACCTCCAGCTTCAGCCGGCGGCGCTCCACCTCCATCCACAGGAGCTCGCGCACGCTGTGCACCAGCGGCTCCAGCGCCACGGCCTGCGCGTCCGCGGGTTGGAGCCGCGAGAAGTCGAGCAGCTGGCGCAGCGTCCGGCTCACCCTGTCGATCTGCTCGACGATGGTGCCCAGCCCGGGCCCCTGCGCATGGCCCGGGCCCAGCTTCTCCATGACGTACTCCGCGCGGCCCCGGACGATGCCCAGCGGCGTGCCAATCTCATGCGCGATGCCGGCCGCCAGCACGCCCACCGTGGCGAGCTTCTCGGCGCGCAGCAACTGGCCCTCCAGCGCGCGCAGGCTGCTCAGGTCTTCGAGCACGAGCAGCGTGTGGACGTCCGAGGTGCTCGGCTCCAGCGGCACCGCGTGGACGTTGTACTGGCCCGGCTCCTCGAAGAGGCACAGCGGCTCGCCATGGAGGCTGCGCACCCGGCCATCCAGCGTGGCGGCATGGACCAGGTCCTCCAGGCGCTGGATGACGGGGGGCTGGGCGTGGGGAAAGGCCGAGGCCAGCGTCTGGCCCACGGCGCCCTCGGGCATGCGGGCGGCGAGCGCGCGGTTGGCGGAGGAGATGTGCCGGGACGCGGAGAGCGCCAGCACCCCCGTGGGGATGTGGTCGAGAATCTTCTGCGTCTTGTCGTGCAGGTGGGCCAGCCGCTGGGCGTGGCGCTGACTCTCCCGCAGGGCCTCGGCGCGGCTGTGCGCGAGCACCACATACACACCAAAGGCGATGATGAACCCGGAGACGAGCACCGCGGCCAGCGACAGGCGCAGAATCAGGCTGCGCTCGTGGGTGCGCAGCACCCGGGTGCTGGCCAGCGTCGCCACCGGCCACGCCGTGCCATTCTTGAAGCGGACGGGGCTGAAGGTGGCCACCGCCTCGGAGTCACCCAGCCCCAGCCGGGTGGCCTCCTGGCGCTCGATGACGAGCGTTCCGGATTCACCCGCGCGCATCCGCTCGACGAGCGACGCCAGCCCGGGCGTCTGGTGGCCGCCGGTGGCGAGGCGCCCGAAGGCGTCGGACAGGTTGGGGTGTGTCAGCGACCCGGGCGTGCCGTTGACCCCCAGCACCAGCAGCCGTGTCTCGGTGTCCGAGGCGAGCAGCTTCAGCGGGGCGAAGAGCGGCTCGGCGTCCACCAGCACCACCACCACGCCGCCGCCGTCCGGCGCGTCCTCGGGAAGCGCGGTGGCGAAGGCGCGCAGCCAGCCCGTGCGGGCGCGGGGCAGGGGCGGGGAGGAGACGATGTGCCCCGGCGGATGGCGCCGCGCCTGCTCCACCGTGTGGGCGAGGTCCTCCGCGGTGAACTGATGCGCCATCGCCTCCGCGCTGCGCCGGTCCACCAGCCGCAGCCGCTCCTGGCGGTCCGTCCCGAAGACGAGGATGGCCTTGTATTGCCCCACCGCCTCCAGCAGGGCGCGCATCTCGCGGCGGTGCTCCTCGGCGGTGCCCGGCTGGGCGAGCAGCTCCCCGGCGAAGCGGAGGTCCTCCTCGGCGCTCTCCAGGGCGGCCGAGACGCCGCGCACTGCTTCCTGGAGCTGGGCCTGCCGCTCGCGGGCCATCTGGTCCACCAGCGCCTGCCGGTCCCGCTGCATGAAGTGCAGGACCCCCGCGATGATGCCGGAGAGCACCAGGCACAACAGCAGGACTGGCAGGACGGACAGGCGCATGAGCTCGGGGGGCGGACGCTTCACCCGGGCCTGGGCCCGAGTGCCTCCCGGACCTCCACGCCGCCTGGCAGCGCTTCGACCCGGAGGAAAGTCACGCAGATAGCAACGCGCGTGCCCCGCGGGCCGCTCCTCTGCGCGGCGATGGAACACCTGGAAACACCGCCGCAATCTGCATGGCTGTCGTTGCATCCTGCCAGGGCCGGAGCGGGTGACGCGCTCCGGCACGGGCAGCTCCCTCGGGGAGGCGGCCGCTCAGCGGCGGGACGCCTGCTGGGTGAGCTGCTGGGAGGCCTCGCGCACCTTGCCCTGGATGCGGCGGAGGTTCTGCGGGCCCATGCGCAGCAGGTGCTTCTGCGCGGCCGTCAGCGACTCGAGCTTCGGGTCGGCGTAGACGTACAGGGCGCCGCGGGGGAGCACTTCGATGTCACCGTCGATGACGGGCACGGAGAGCACCTGCTCGAAGGCGAGGTGGAGCGTCGCGTCGAAGGTGCTGCCCGGGCGCGCGTTCTCCTTGTGGAGGCGCTCGGCCAGGTGCCGCACCTCGCGGTAGGTGGTCACCAGCACGCCCATGTCGAGCGAGCCCACCACCTTGCCGATGACGTCGTAGCGCGCGTAGCCCTGCTTCTCGATGACGTGCTTGCCGGCCTTGCGGCGCGCCTCGAAGGTGCCGCCCGGGGCGAGGAAGCTCACGGCCTCGCGCGGGCTGTCTCCGGCGGCCACGTTCCCCACGACGGTGACGAAGCGGCGCAGCAAGTCGTTCTCCCGCAGCCACGCGGCGAACTCCGGCAGGGCCGAGGCGCGCGCGAGCCGTGCGCGCATCAGCGCGTCCATCTCCGCGGAGGAGGGCAGCGGGCTCTCCGCGCGCGGCGCCACGCCTGGGTGGGACGGCTTGGGAATCACCACCTGCGACGGGTTGGGCAGCGCCGTCGACGACTGCCGGAGCACCAGCCACGTGCCCACGCCCGCGAACACCACCACCACCGCCGCGACCGCCACGCCCAGGTGCAGCCGGCGGGGAGACTTCGTCACCACTTCAGGGTTGTTCATGCGTCATCCTCCGAGGGATGCCGCAGGGGATTGCACCCGCGATGCCAGGGGCTCGCGCGAGGCCAGGATGCCTCGCGTTTCCCTCTGAAGCACCGTCCGCCGCGTGGCCCCCGCGGCACGCCTGCCTGCTCAGCGAGCGTGGCGTACCGCGGTTCGCGCCGTGGCGAAGCGCCACGGCGCGCGGCCCGGATTACGCGCGGGGCCGGGACGCGCCGGAGTCGCCATCCGCCGCGGTGAGGGCCGCCTCGGCGGGAGCCTCCGCCCAGCGGATGTGGAACGTGGCCGCGGTGCCGTCGAACTCCTCGGGGATGGAGACCACCCGCCAGCCGCCGCACAGCTCCACCGCGCGCGCCAGCAGGCCCGCGGAGAAGGTCGGCAGGTCGGCCAGCACGTCGTTCATCCGAAGCTCCAGTGACGTCGGCCCGCGCTCGACGATTTCGACCACACTGAAGTTGTTGCCGGCGCGAAAGCCCATCCCCGCGCGCAGCAGCATCCGCCGGGGGCCGGCGAGCCGGACGACGCCCAGCAGGGCCCGGCCGAAGAAGGTGCCGAAGTACGCGTCCATGAACCGCTCGCCCAGCGAGTAGTAGGCCGCCTCGGCGGGGACGCCGCCGTAGACGTGGCCCGCGGCGATGCGGAGGAACTCCTTCCACTGCTCCAGGGTGTAGGACCGCTCCAGCTTCTGGTCGAGGTCCAGCCCCGCCCGGCGCAGGTGCTCACGGCACGCCGGGGTGAGCCGGTTCTCGAGGGCGCGGACGAAGAGCGCCTCGACGGTCTGGGTGAAAACAAGCTTCTCGGAAGAAGTCATAGAGGCGCCCCGTATACACCGAGCGGGCCGTGGGATGCTCGCCTACTGGTGAAAGTTCGTTCAGTGAGACTGTCTGCAAGTGTCAGAACGGCCTGCGTCACGTACGGGTTGTGGGTGTGACATGTGCGACGTTCACCGGAACTGTCCCCCTCTGGGCAGCCGGGAGTGCTGCGAATTCCGTTCTATCGCATTCAGGCCCGGCTGCGGAGGGGGCCCGCGAAGGCCATTGCGCCCGGGGCGGTGAGGCCGCGATGACGGGGGCATGGACCCGCGCGCGCCTGGCACTCCGAAGACGGACCCGTCCTACAACGTGCTGCACCAGCAGCCCTCGCGGCTGCCGCTGGACGTGCTCTTCGCGCCGCGCAGCGTGGCCGTCGTCGGCGCCACGGAGCGCCCGGGCAGCGTGGGCCGCACCGTCCTGTGGAACCTCATCAGCAACCCGTTTGGCGGCACCGTCTACCCCATCAACCCGAAGCGGCCCAACGTGCTGGGCATCAAGGCGTGGCCGTCGCTGGCCGCCCTGCCGGAGCGGGTGGACCTGGCGGTGGTCGTCACGCCGGCGCAGGCGGTGCCCGGCGTCATCCAGGAGTGCGCGGCGCTGGGCATCCGGGGCGCCATCATCCTCTCGGCGGGTTTCAAGGAGATTGGCGAGGAGGGCGAGCGGCTGGAGCGGGAGATTCTCCGCATCGCCCAGGACGCGAAGCTGCGCATCATCGGGCCCAACTGCCTGGGGGTGATGCGGCCGACCAGCGGCTTCAACGCCACCTTCGCGGGCGCCATGGCCCGGCCGGGCAACGTGGCCTTCATCAGCCAGAGCGGCGCGCTGCTGACGTCCATCCTGGACTGGAGCCTGCAAGAGGCGGTGGGCTTCAGCGCCTTCGTGTCGGTGGGCTCGATGCTGGACGTGGGGTGGGGCGACCTCATCGACTTCCTGGCCGATGACCCGATGACGCGCTCCATCCTGCTGTACATGGAGTCCATTGGTGACGCGCGGGCCTTCCTCTCCGCCGCGCGGGAGGTGGCGCTCACCAAGCCCATCATCGTCATCAAGGCGGGGCGCACGGCGCAGGCGGCGCGGGCGGCGGCGTCCCATACGGGCTCGCTGACGGGCAGCGACGAGGTGCTCAGCGCCGCGTTCCGCCGCACCGGCGTGCTGCGCGTGGACTCCATCGCGGACCTCTTCTACATGGCGGAGACGCTGGCCCGGCAGCCGCGGCCCTCGGGGCGGCGCCTCACGGTGCTCACCAACGCGGGCGGCCCCGGGGTGCTCGCCACGGATGCCCTGGTGACGGGGGGCGGGGAGCTGGCGGTGCTGGGGGAGGAGACGCGCCAGGCGCTCGACGCGTTCCTGCCGCCGCAGTGGAGTCACGGCAACCCGGTGGACATCCTCGGAGACGCGGACCCGGAGCGCTACGCGAAGGCGCTGGAGGTCACCCGCCGGGACGCGGCCAGCGACGGGCTGCTCGTCATCCTCACCCCGCAGGACATGACGGAGCCGACCCAGACGGCGGACCGGCTGAAGGCCTTCGCGAAGCTGCACGGCAAGCCGGTGCTGGCGAGCTGGATGGGCGGCTCGGAGGTGGCCGCCGGGGAGCGCATCCTCAACGACGCGGGCATCCCCACCTTCGGCTATCCGGACACGGCGGCGCGCATCTTCAATTACATGTGGCGCTATTCGTACAACCTGGCGGGCCTGTACGAGACGCCCTCGTTGGCGCGCGGGGTGGACGCCGCCCGGGAGGAGGCGCGCCAGTGGGTGGACGCCGCGCGCGCGGCCGGGCGCACGCTGCTGACGGAGTTCGAGTCCAAGAAGCTGCTCGCCGCCTACGGCATCCCCACCGTGGAGACGCGGCTGGCGGTGACGGAGGACGCCGCGGCGGCCGAGGCCGCGGCCCTGGGCTACCCCGTGGTGGTGAAGCTGCACTCGCTCACGGTGACGCACAAGTCGGACGTCGGCGGGGTGCGGCTGAACCTCCCGGACGCGGAGGCGGTGCGCGGCGCCTTCCGGGACATCCGCGCGCGGCTGGAGGCGCTGGGGCAGGGGAGCGCGTTCGACGGCGTCACCGTGCAGCCCATGGTGCGGCTGGACGGGTACGAGCTCATCGTGGGCAGCAGCGTGGATGCGCAGTTCGGGCCGGTGCTGCTCTTCGGCGCGGGCGGGACGCTGGTGGAGGTGTTCCGGGACAGGGCGCTGGGGCTGCCGCCGCTGAACACGACGCTGGCGCGGCGGATGATGGAGCAGACGCGCATCTACGAGGCGCTGAAGGGCGTGCGGGGCCGCCCGCCCGTGGACCTGAAGGCGCTGGAGCTGTTGATGGTGCGCTTCAGCCAGCTGGTGGTGGAGCAGCGCTTCGTGAAGGAGGTGGACATCAACCCGCTCCTGGCCTCGCCCGAGCGGCTGCTGGCGCTGGACGCGCGCGTGGTGCTGCACCCGGCCTCGATGACGGAGGCGGAGCTGCCGAGGCCGGCCATCACGCCGTACCCGACCCAGTACGTGGCGCCCTTCCGCCTGCGGGACGGCGAGGAAGTCCTGCTGCGGCCCATCCGCCCGGAGGACGAGCCGCGCATGGCGGAGTTCCACCGGACCCTGTCGGAGCAGACGGTGTTCCTGCGCTACGCGGGGCTGCTGCGGCTGAGCACGCGCGTGGCGCACGAGCGGCTGTCGCGCATCTGCTTCAACGACTACGCGCGGGAGCTGGCGCTGGTGGCGGAGCGCGGGGACGGTGAGCTGCTCGGCGTGGGCCGGCTGACGCGGCTGCGGGGGACGCGGGACGCGGAGTTCGCCATCCTCATCAGCGACCTGGTGCAGCGGCAGGGGCTGGGGGCGGAGATGCTGAAGCGGCTGGTGGACATCGGCCGGGCGTGGGGGATGGAGCGCATCGTCGCGGACATCCTCGCGGGCAACCGGGCCATGCAGAGCATCAGCCGGAAGCTGGGCTTCTCCATCCTCCAGCACGAGGAGCTGTCCCCGGACATGGTCAAGGCCGTGAAGGTGCTGTGAGGCGAGCGCCCCGGAGCACCGTCCCCTCGCACCCGGAGCCCCAGCGCTCAGGGTGGAGGGGCGCCGCGGCGGGCTACGGGTGTGGCGGCTTGTACGCGTTGTAGAGCGTGACCTGGATGTTGGAGGCCTCCTGCAGGTGCATCTGCACCGTCTGGCGAATCGCCATCAGCTCCTTCTTGAGCTCGGGGTTCTGAACCTGCTGCGCGAGCAGGCCATCTCCGAGCAGGGCCGTGCCGGCGTGGGCGGCGACCTGCGCATCCATCACGGAGATGTCGAAGTGGGGGCCCTGGACGGCGTCGAGCAGCTCGACGGTCCGCTGCGTGGTCAGCTGCAGGTGCTGCGACACGGGGCTCTCCGCGGGGGCGAGGCCCTGGGCCTGTCCCAGCTGCTCCAGGCGCTGGATGACCTCCGTGTGCATGGTGACCATCCGTGCATTGAAGTCGCGCGCGGTGGGGTCGGTGGCCTTCGCCTGGCCCACCTGGCCCAGCATCACCTCGCCCGCGTTGGCCACCAGGAGCACGCCCATGATCTGGGCGTCCGTGAGCATCACCGCCTGTCCGGCCGCCGCCTCCTGCGGTCCCGCCAGGGCTTCATGGGCGCTGCTTTCACCGCAGCCGCCGAACATCACGGCCGTCCCCACCATCGCCACACCCAGCATCGCTCGTGTGATTCGCATGACTGTCTCCCCCTCCGTGTGACCTACAGCGGAAGGTTGGGCAGTTGAAAAGCACACCGCCATGGGCGGGAAGCACGAGCCGGCTGTCACGGGCGTGACGAATGCGCCGTTGACGCCCCGACGTGTCCGGGCGCGCCCTTTCGGACAGGCCCGGGGGCGCGGGGGCCTACTTGAAGTCCGCGGGCGACAGGCCGTGGCGGCGCAGCAGCTCGTAGAAGTCCGTGCGGTTGCGGCTCGCCATGCGCGCGGCCGCGGCGACATTGCCCTTGGCGCGGCGGAGCACCTCGCACAGGTAGCGCCGCTCGAAGCGATCTCTCGCCTCGCGCAGCGTCGGCAGCTCGCCGCCGCCGGCGAGCAGGTCCTGCTCCTCTTCCCGCGTGGCATCCGCCGTCGCGCGGGCGGAAGACGGCGGGTCCAACATGCGCGCCACGTGCTCGGAGCGGACGTCGTCCTCGGGGGCCAGCAGGACCATCGCCTCCATGGCGTTGACCAGCTCCCGGACGTTGCCCGGCCACGAGTGGGTCTGCAGCAGGGCCAGCGCGTCCGGCGCCAGCCGCGGCATGCGCATGCCGTTGCGCGCGGCGGCCTGCTCCAGGTGCCGCGTGGCCAGAATCGGGATGTCCTCCAGGCGCTCGCGCAGCGGCGGCATGACGATGGGGAGCACGGCCAGCCGGTAGTAGAGGTCCTCGCGGAAGCGCCGCTCCTCGACCTCCTCGCGCAAGTCCCGGTTGGTGGCCGCCACCACGCGCACGTCGGCCTCTTCCTCCACCGCGCTGCCCACCCGGGCGTAGCGGCGCTCCTGGAGCACGCGCAGCAGCTTCACCTGGACGCGGGGCGTGGCCTCGCCCACCTCGTCGAGGAACAAGGTGCCGCCGCGCGCCGCGCCGAACAACCCCTCGCGCGTCTGCGTGGCGCCGGTGAAGGCGCCCTTGACGTGGCCGAACAGCTCGCTCTCCAGCAGCTCCGGCGGGAGCGCGCCGCAGTTCACCGCGATGAAGGGGCCGTTGGCGCGGCGGGACAGGGCGTGGACCTGACGGGCCGCCAGCTCCTTGCCCGTGCCGGACTCACCCAGGACCAGGACCGTGGCCTCGGAGGGGGCCACGCGCGCGATGCGGTCGCGCACCTCGGCGATGGCGGGGCTGGTGCCCAGCAGGCGCTCGGGCGTGGTGCCCGCGACGATGCGGCGCAGGTCCGCCAGCTCCCGCCGCAGGTCGCTGCGCTCCGTGGCGTGCAGCAGCTTCTGGACCAGCTCGTGGTCCTGGAAGGGCTTGGTGAGGAAGCCGTAGGCGCCGCGCTGCATCGCCTCGACGGCCGTCTCAATGGTGCCGTGCGCGGTGAGGATGACGACGGGCAGGTCCGGCGAGCGCTCCCGCATCTGGGCCAGCACCTCCAGCCCGTCCGCGCCCTCCAGCCGGAGGTCGAGCACCACGGCGTCCACCTCCGCCGTCTCGACCAGCTCCAGCCCCTTGGCGGCCGTGAGGGCGGTGGTGACCTTCATGCCGCGCGCTTCCAGCCTCAACGAGATGAGCTCGCAGAGCTCCGCGTCGTCGTCCACCACCAGCACATGTCCGCCGCGGGGGCGCTTCATGCGTCATTCCTCTTGGTCGTCGTTTCCGTCGTCGTGGAGGCCGGCACACCCAGCCCCATGGGGAACACCAGCGCGAAGCGCGCGCCGGGGTTCGCGTTCGCCAGCAGCAGCACGTCGCCGCCGAGCGCGCGCATCATCCGCTGCGCCAGGGGCAGCCCCAGCCCCAGTCCATCCGCGTCGGCGGCGCCCACCGCGCGCGTGAAGAAGGGCTCGAAGACGCGCGGGCGGGCGTCCTCGGGCACGCCGGGGCCTTCGTCGCGCACCTCCACCCGGGCCCACGTCCCCGGCTCGCCGTTCGGGCCCTGCGCAGACAGCGTGCGGGTGACGTAGACGCGCTGGCCCGGAGAGGAGACGCGCACGGCGTTGGTCATCAGGCTGACCAGCGAGCGCTCCACCAGGGCCGCGTCCAGCGACGCGGGCGGCGTCGTGCCCTCGGCGAGGACCACCAGCTCCGTGCCGCGCTCCTCCGCCAGCTCGTTGACCTCCTCGACCGCCCGCTCGATGAGGTCATCCAACCGGCAGCCTTCATCGCGCCGCACCGCCTTGCCCGCCTGCACCCGCGTCAGGTCCAACAGCGCGGTGACCAGCCGGATTTCCCGCTCACACGCCACGCGCGCCAATTCCACCACGCGCTGCTGCTGCGCCGTCAGCGGCCCCGTGGTGCCGTCCGCCAAGAGCCCGATGGCCGTCCGCAGCCGGGCCAGCGGCGTGCGCAGGTCATGCGACGCGGACGCCACGAAGGCGTCCTTGAGCTGGTCGAGCTCGGACAGCCGCCCCCGCATCCGGTCCAGGTCCGCCCACAGGGCGCGAATCTCGCTGGGGCCGGTGACGGCGGGCAGGGGACCGAAGTTGCCGTCACCCACCCGGTGCGCCAGCGCGGACAGCTGCCCGAGCGGGCGCGTCACCCCTTGCGCCACCCACCGCGCCACGGCCCACGCGGCGACGACGGCCAGGGCGCCGAGCGTGAGCCCCACGGCGATGGCGGAGGAGCCGATGTCATGCGCCCGCTTCTCGCGTTGCCGGATGGCGGAGTGGAGCGCGAGCGTGGTGTTGATCCACGCGTCGGTGAGCTGCTCGGCCAGGTAGAGGCGCTCGTTGCGCAGCGCCGCGTTCTGGAGCCGGTCGCAGGTGTCCCCCGCGAGGATGTGGTGGGCGTACGTCTTGAAACCCTCCGCCGCGCGCAGCAGCAGCGGCTGGGTGGCCTCGCCGTGACGGCGGAGGAGGGCGTCCAGGTGGCTCACGCGCTGCTTGAGCGTGGCGGCGGCGGCGGGCACTTCCTGGGGGCTGTGCTCGCAAGCGAACAGTCCCTGGCGCGCGGCCACCTCCACGCCCCAGGCGGCCTGGTGCACGGCCTCCTCCTTGATGACCCCGCCGAGCTGTTCTTCCCGGACCTCCGTGAGGAGCGACGTCATCCGGACGATGGCCACCACGGAGAACGCGGCGGCCCCCAGCAGTGCCGCGGTGAGAAGCGCGTGGGAGATGAGCAGGCGGTGAGCGAGTCGCATGGGCCGGATGCAAGGACGCGCGTGGGGGCACGCTTGTTCCGGGAAACACCTCTACTGAGGTTGCGAACGGCGCGCAGCATTTTCGAGCGAATGTTGCACTTCAGATGCCGGGTGTCGGGTTCCCCAGACAGGTGTCGGCCGTTGACCGGCGACGGGGCGTCTGGATCCGCCGACAGGTGAATCAGGCTTCAGAGGGAAGAGGGCGTCGGCACGGTCCATGTAGATGAAACGGGCATGGTCGAGACACCTACGCTCAAGACGCCGCAGGGATGGATGCACCGTCCTAAGCAGTTGTGGACGGAGTGGAAGGAAATGGTGTCCCCCCGGACGCTCCCCAGTGACGCGAGCGCCGCCCTGACGGTGGCGTGCGTGGCGCTGCCACTGAACCTCGCGCTGGCGGTGGCCTCCGGGCTGCCTCCGGAGGTGGGCCTCATCAGCGGCGCCGTCGCCGGTGTCATCGCCGCGCTGCTGGGCGGTGGCCGCCTCCAGGTGACGGGGCCGGAGGCCGCGCTGGTGCCCACCGTGCTGCTCATCTCCACGAAGCATGGCGTGGCGGGGGTGGTGGTGGCGACCCTGCTGTGCGGCGCGCTCCAGGTCCTGCTGGGCTTCGCGCGCGCGGGCCGGCTGGCGCAGTTCATGCCCGCCGAGGTGACGCGCGGCTTCACGGCCGGCATCGGCCTGCTGCTGTTGGATGGCCAACTTCCCCGGCTGCTCGGCGCGGTGACGGAGGGCACGTCCTCGGCCCGGTTGCTGGTGGCCCCGGCGAGCTGGGCGACCTGGTCCGTGCACTGGGGCGCCGTGGCGGTGGGCGCCGTGGTGGTGGCCTGCATGCTCCTGATTCCCAAGCTCCACCGCTCCATCCCCGCCGTGCTGGTGGGGCTGGTGCTGGCCACCCTGGCGTCGGGCCTGGGCTTCGTGTCGGAGGGGCTGGCCCGCGTCGGCGCGCTGCCCACCGGCCTGCCCCTGCCGGTCCTCCCGTCGTTCGAGGCGCTGAACTTCGGTGCGCTCCTGCCGGACGTGCTGGCGCTGACGGTGCTGGCGTCGCTCGGCTCGCTGCTGTCGGCCCGGGCGCTGGACCAGTTGCCGGGCCTGGAGAACCACCGGACGGACGGTGACCAGGAGCTGGTGGCCCAGGGCGTCGGCAACACGGCCTCGGCGCTGTTCGGCGGCATGCCGGTGATGGGCGCCATCGTGCGCTCGTCCGTGTCCGTCCAGGCGGGGGGCCGCACGCGCGCCGCCTCCGTGCTGCACGCGGTGATGCTGCTCGCGGCCTGCATCCTGGCGGGGGCGCTGGTGGCGATGATTCCCATGGCCGCGCTCGCCGCCATCCTGGTCGTCGTGGGCACGCGCCTGCTGGACCTCCGCGGCCTGCGCGCGCTGATGGCGGACAACGCGGGCAAGGCGGCGGTCGCCGTCGCCACCGCGCTGCTCATCGCCTCCATCGGCTTCCTCCCGGGCCTGGCCGCAGGCGTGGTCCTGTCGCTGGCGCGCAGCTTCTTCTCGCCGCCCAAGGCCAACGTTCGCAGCCTCCTGCTCCGCGAGGATGGACGTCCGCTGTTCCGCAGCCTCGGCTCGGGTGGCGAGAACCTGGATGCGCGTCCCCCCGTGCAGCTCCTGCGGGTTCGCGGGGACCTGGATGTCCGCTCCTGCGCCAACCTGAGCGCGGCGCTCCAGGGCCCGCCCTGGCCGCGTCACCTGGTGCTGGACCTGTCGGACGTGAAGTACATGGACGCCGCGGGCCTGCGCACCATCCGCGAGCTGTCGGATGTCCTGGCCGTCCGGGGGGGCCGGGTCCTCGTGGCCGGCGCTCGCGGCGGTGTCGCGGCGATGCTGCAGGAGGCCGGGACGTGGACCGGCTCCGGGCCGCACGCGCTGATGTCGTCCATGGACGAGGTCATCGAGAGCATCAAGCAGGAGAACTCCCGGGAGTCCACCGGGCGTGTCTCGCCGACGCCGCAGGCGACGTGAGCCCCGGCGCCACCGGCTTCACGCGGGTGGCGCACGGTGTCCTCGGTTGAAGTCACAGGCCCATTCCCCGCGCTTCGGGGGATGGGCCTTCGTGCATGGGAGCGCCTCGGGCCACGGGGCGCCCGAGGGGGCCGGGTGGACCCGTCACAGTCCCATCAGGCCGCCGGGCCTCGCGCCGCCGGAGCCATCGTCCGACGCGCTGGTGCCGCTCCCGAGCCCCTCCGTCCCGCCACCGCCGGTGCCGCTCCCGCCGCCGCGGGGACCCGAGCCTCCGCCGGCCGAGCTGCCGCCCCCGGTGATTCCTCCGCCCGCGCCACTTCGTTCCCGGAAGCCGCTGCTCGCGCCGCCAGCGCTCGAGCTGGTGCCGCCCGTGACGCTGTTGCCGCTCGACAGGCTGGTGCCGCCGGTGACGCTGGTGCCGCCCGTCCTGCTGTCACCGCCGCCGAAGCCACCGCCGCCCCGACCCAGCCCATGGCCTCCCGAACCTCCGCCCGACGACGCGCCGCTTCGGCTCGGCGCTCCGCCCCCCGTGCCTCCGCTGGCGGACGCGCCGCTTCGGCCCGCGCCGGGGACTCCCGCCGGAGGGCCGCCAGTCCCGTGGCTTGGGCTGTCACCTGCGCTCGCGCCTCCGTGGGCGCTCGCGCCTGGGTGCGTGGCTCCTGGCGGTGGGGCCGATGATGGCGCGCCGCTGCCGGGGGCCGCTGGGGGCGGAGGAAGGACGAGGTCGGGCGGTCCGCCTTCCAGCCCCGCGACCCCGGGCGCGCCCGCGCCGTCCACCGTGGGACCCCGGCGCTGCTCGCAGCCGGTGGTCAGCCAGGGCGCGGAGACAAGGCCTCCCAGCAGCGCCGCCCGCTTGAGGCGCGCCATCTTCTTTCCGACGGTTCTCCGCATCCTCACCCCCTGGCCCGAGTTCAGCCGCAACGGTGAGGAGGGCCTCCGGGACCGGGTATCGCGCCCCCGGCCCATGCACCCGGGCAGTCGACGACACCCCCCGGGGGAGGGGCCTGGCCCCCCATCCCGCCGGGCGGAGCAGGGCGTGCCTGGCTTCACCCAGCGTGCAGCCGGATGCGATTTTCCCGGTAGGGGCCGGGCGCGCCGCCTATTGTCCCCGGGTGATGGCCACCCCCGAAACCCAAGCTCCGCTCGCCGCGCTGCTCCCCAAGAAGGGCGAACCGCCCCTGGACGCGGATGAAATCCTCAACCGCTTCGTCGGCTACGTGGCGGCCAATGGCTTGAGCCTCTACCCGGCCCAGGAAGAGGCCATCCTGGAGCTGCTGGCGGGCAAGCACCTGTTCCTCAAGACGCCCACCGGCTCCGGCAAGTCGCTGGTGGCCACGGCGCTCCACTTCAAGGCCATGGCCGAGGGGAAGGTGTCCTTCTACACCTGCCCCATCAAGGCGCTGGTGAACGAGAAGTTCTTCGCCCTCTGCGACGCGTTCGGCGCGGAGAACGTGGGCATGCTCACCGGCGACGCGAGCATCAACCGCGACGCGCCCATCATCTGCTGCACCGCGGAGATTCTGGCCAACCTCGCCCTGCGCGACGCGAGCGCCCGCGTGGACTACGTCGTCATGGACGAGTTCCACTACTACTCGGACCGCGAGCGCGGCGTGGCGTGGCAGCTGCCGCTCATCGCGCTGCGGGACACCACGTTCCTGCTGATGTCCGCGACGCTGGGGCCCACGCACGTCATCGAGGAGAGCCTGGCGAAGCTCACCGGCCGGGAAGTGGCCACCGTGCGCAGCGCGCAGCGCCCCGTGCCGCTGGACTTCGACTACCGCGAGACGGCGCTGCATGAGACCATCGAGGACCTCATCGCGCGCGGGAAGTACCCCATCTACCTGGTGAACTTCACCCAGCGCACCGCGGCCGAGCAGGCGCAGAACCTGATGAGCGTGGACTTCTCCACCAAGGAGGAGAAGGAGGCCATCCGCCTGGCGCTGCAGGACGCGCCCTTCGACACGCCCTACGGCAAGGAGTTCCAGCGCTTCCTGCGCCACGGCATCGGCATGCACCACGCGGGCCTGCTGCCCAAGTACCGCCTGCTGGTGGAGAAGCTGGCCCAGCACGGGCACCTCAAGGTCATCAGCGGCACGGACACGCTGGGCGTGGGCGTGAACATCCCCATCCGCACGGTGCTCTTCACGCAGCTCTTCAAGTTCAACGGCGAGAAGCTGACCACGCTGAGCGTGCGCGACTTCCAGCAGATCGCCGGCCGCGCGGGCCGCAAGGGCTTCGACACGCAGGGCAGCGTGGTGGCCCAGGCGCCCGAGTACGTCATCGAGAACATCAAGCTGGCCGCCAAGGAGGCCGCGGGCAAGAAGAAGACGCCCAAGGCCAAGCCGCCGCAGAAGAACTTCGTCCAGTACGACAAGAGCACCTTCGAGCGGCTCCAGAACGGGATGCCCGAGCCGCTGGAGTCCCGCTTCGCGGTGTCGCACGGCATGATTCTCAACCTGCTCCAGAGCGACCACCAGACGGAGCACAACGCCGGGTACAAGCGGCTGGTGACGCTGGTGCAGCGCAGCCATGACTCGGACTACCTCAAGCGCCGGCACCTCAAGGAGGCCGCGCGCAACTTCCGCACGCTGCGCGAGGCGGAGATCATCGAGGTGGAGAAGGGGACGGGCGGCTCCGGCGCCACGGTGAAGGTGGCGGGGGAGATGCAGCACGACTTCAGCCTCAACCACACGCTGTCGCTGTACCTGCTCGACACCCTGGAGCTGCTGGACCCCACCACGGAGTCGTACGCGCTGGACGTGGTGACGCTGGTCGAGTCCATCCTGGAGAACCCGGATGTGGTGCTCTACGCCCAACTGCACCAGCTCAAGGGCGAGAAGATCAACGAGATGAAGGCGCAGGGCATCGAGTACGACGACCGCATGGCGGAGCTCGAGAAGCTCGAGTGGCCCAAGCCCAACCGCGACTTCATCTACGGCACCTTCAACAAGTTCGCGCAGAAGCACCCGTGGGTGGGCGAGGAGAACATCCGGCCCAAGTCCATTGTCCGGGACATGTTCGAGCGCTTCATGTCCTTCCCGGACTACATCCGCGAGTACGGCCTGCAGCGCAGCGAGGGCGTGCTGCTGCGCTACGTGAATGACACGTACAAGGCGCTGATGCAGACGGTGCCGGAGCGCTACCGCACGGAGGAGGTGGAGGACTTCATCGACCACCTGCGCGCCACGCTCCGGCAGGTGGACTCCAGCCTGCTGGACGAGTGGGAGCGCATGCGCAACCCGGACGCCGCCGTCGCGGCGAAGCCGGTGGTGGAGCTCAAGCCGAAGGAGCTCACCGAGGACCCGAAGGCCTTCGCCGCGCGCGTGCGCGAGGAGCTGCACCGGCTGCTCAAGGCGCTGGGGCAGAAGCGCTACCTGGACGCGCTGGCCATGCTCGACAACGCCCTGGGCGAGTGGACCGCGCCCAAGCTGGAGCAGGCCATGGCGCCGTACTTCGAGGAGCACAAGGTCGTCGTGCTCACGCCCCAGGCGCGCAAGCCGTCCAACACCCTCCTCAAGGAGACGGGCCCGCGGCTGTGGGAGACCCAGCAGCGCATCATCGACCCGGAAGGGCACGGCGACTGGATGCTCGACTGCGAAATCGACCTGCGCGACCGGCGCCTGGACGAGGGCCCCATCCTGATGCTCCGCCGCATCACCGTGTGACGTGACGCGGGCTCACCCCCCGGAGGCCGGTGCCTCCGTGGGGAGCGCGGCCGACAGGGACTCGGGCTCTGGCGGCGTCATCTCGCTGACCTCGAGCCCGCCGCCCGCGCCGGCGGTGAGCACCATCCGCCACGCGTCCTTGGCCAGCACCACGCGGTCCGTCTCGCAGCGGACCTCCAGCCCCGTGTCCTCCACGGTCCACGAGCCCGCCCACACCGTGGTGAGGGCCTCGCAGCCGTCTTCGTCACACGCCTGCGTCTCCGCCACCCACACCCGGCCCTCCGGCGCCGCGGGGCAGGACAGCGGCTCCGCGTAGCGCAGCACCGGTCCGTCCAGCTCGTGCGGGCCCGCGTCGGGGAAGAGCGGCTCCGCGTTGAACAGCTCCGCGCCGCGCGTGGCCCTCGCCTCGGTGGGCACCGCGTCGAGCTCCGGCCCCTGCGCGAAGGCCGCCGGCGCGGTCATCCAGCCACACAGCAACGTCACCTTCCAACCCCGCATCGTCCACGTCACGACAAGCTCCCCGGCCGCGGTGTGTTTCGCGGCCCACGACAGGGGGGATTGCAAGGCACGGACCGGGCGCGGGTGTGGCCCGGGAGCCACGGCGGGCCGCGCACCGTGGCGAATCGCCAGGGGCCTTCGTCGCGCGTGTCGGGCATGGCAGACACCCGGCCAATGCCTCGCCCCGCGCGTCATTTTCCGAGCGGAAATGCGGGCCATGTCGCCTGTCAGCGGCTACCGTCGCACCATATGGCTCGACTGCGTGCGGTGGATCAGCCGCTTCGCCGGGACGTCCGCCTGCTGGGCAGGCTCCTGGGCGAAGTGCTCGTCGAACAGGAAGGGCAGCAGCTCTTCGATTTGGAAGAGGAGGTGCGCCGCCTCGCCATCCAACGCCGGCGCGGCCCCGTGGCCGGACGTCGCGCGGTGGCGGCCGAGCTGGCGGAGGTGCTCCAGCGCCTTCCCCTGGAGCAGGCCGAGCCCGTGCTGCGGGCCTTCTCCGTCTACTTCCAGTTGGTGAACCTGGCGGAGCAGCACCACCGCATCCGCCGCGCCCGCACGCACGCGGACGCCGCGTCGGCGAAGCCTCAGCGCGGCTCGCTGGAGTCCACGCTGCTGCTGCTCAAGGAGGCCGGCGTCCCCGCGCAGCGCGTGCGCGAGGCCATGGGCGACATGCAGGTGATCCTCACGCTCACCGCGCACCCCACGCAGGCCGTGCGCCGCACGCTGCTGGAGAAGCTCTACCGGATGGCGGGCCTGCTGGAGGAGCGGGACCGCTGCGAGCTGACGCCCCGCGAGGCCGCGACGAACCTGGAGTCGCTGCGCGAGGAGATCACCCTGCTGTGGCAGACGGACGAGCTGCGCCGCGAGCGCCCCACCGTGGGCGACGAGGTGAAGAACGTCCTCTGGTACGTGGAGGAGGTGCTCGCCGAGGAGCTGTCGCTCTTGCCGGAGCTGTTGGACTGGGCCTTCGAGCGCGCCTACGGCGAGCCGCTGGGGCCGGTGGATTCACCCGTGCGCGTCCACTCGTGGGTGGGCGGCGACATGGACGGCAACCCGCTGGTGACGCCTGACGTGTTCGCGGACACGCTGCGCGCGCACCGCGCCCGCGGCCTGCGGCGGCTGATTCAGGACCTGGAGCGACTGGGGGGGCGGTTGTCCCAGTCGGAGCGTCACGCGAAGCCCTCCGAGGAGCTGCTGCGCTCGGTGGCGCAGGACGCCCAGGAGCTGCCCGAGGCCGAGCGCCGCCACGGCCCGCGCACGCCGGGCGAGCCGCTGCGCCACAAGCTGCGCTTCATGGAGGAGCGGCTCCACCGCGCGCTCCACTACGTCACGAAGCAGCGCGCCGGGGAGCACATCCCGATGCCGGCCGGGGCCTACCGCACGCCCGAGGCGCTGCTGGCGGACCTGGACGTGCTGGCGCGCGCGTTGGAGGCGTCGAAGGGCACGCACGCGGGACTCCGCGACGTGCGGCGGATGCGGCAGCGGGTGCTCGCGCTGGGGCTGTCCCTGGCGGAACTGGAGGTGCGCGCGCCCGCCGAGGACGCGGTGAGCGCGGCGGCTTCCTTCGACGGCGGTCCGGAGCCCACGGAGGGCGGCCGGCGTCTGCTGGAGGTGCTGTCGCGGCTGAAGGAGGCGCAGTCCGAGTCGGGTGAGCCCGCATGCCGCACGCTCATCCTCAGCATGGCCAGCACGGCCGAGGACGTGCTCGCGGCCTTCAAGTGCCTGAAGCACGCGGGCCTGTGGGACGAAGGGCGCGGCTGCGCCACCGTGGACGTGGTGCCCCTGTTCGAGCAGCTCGGCGCGCTGGACTCCGGGCCGGACGTGCTGCGCACGCTCTTCGCGAACGCGGAGTACCGCCGCCACGTGGACGTGCGTGGCGGCCAGGAAGTGATGGTCGGCTACAGCGACTCCGGCAAGGAGGTGGGGCTGCTCGCGGCGAGCGCGGCGCTCTACCGCGCGCAGGTGGCGCTCACGGAGGTGTCTCGAGAGGCCGGGGTGCCGCTGCGGCTGTTCCATGGGCGCGGCGAGTCCGTGGCGCGTGGCGGCGGCCCCGCGCAGGAGGCCATCCTGGCGCTGCCGCCCGGCGCGGTGGCGGGGGGCTACAAGGCCACCGAGCAGGGCGAGGCGTTGGACCACAAGTACGCGCGCCCGGAGCTGGCGCGGCGCACGTTGGAGCTCATCCTGGGCGGCGTGCTGCTGCACACGCTGGACGCGCAGCCGCGCCCGGAGGCGGAGGCCGAGCGCACCTTCCGCAAGGCCTTCGACACGCTGGCGGAGACGGGACGCAAGGCGTACCGCTCCCTGGTGTGGGAGGACCCGCGCTTCCTGGAGTTCTTCACCACGGCGACGCCGGTGGAGGAGATCGCCTCGCTGCCCATCGGCTCGCGCCCCAGCAAGCGCCGCGCGGGCGGGCTGGACACGCTGCGCGCGATTCCGTGGGTGTTCGCCTGGACGCAGAACCGGGCCATCCTCCCGGGCTGGTTCGGCGTGGGCTCGGCGCTGGAGGCCTTCGCGAAGGAGGAGGGTGGGGCGGCGCTGCTCAAGCGCATGTACCGGGAGTGGCCCTTCTTCCGGGCCGTCATCGACAACGTCACCATGGTGCTGGCGAAGTCGGACATGGCCATCGCCGGGCGGTACGCGACGCTGGCGCCCGCGAGCACCCGCGCGCTGTGGCGGAGCATCCAGCAGGAGCACCGGCGCACGCGCAAACAGGTGAAGCGGCTGACGGGCGAGTCGAAGCTGCTCGACAACAACCCGCAGCTCCAGCGCAGCATCTCCCTGCGCAACCCCTACGTGGACCCCATGTCCTTCCTCCAGGTGGAGCTGCTCAAGCGCAAGCGCGACGGCCAGGCGGAGGTGGACCGTCCACTGTTGCTCACCCTGAACGGCATCGCCGCCGGCATGCGCAACACCGGCTAGGCTCCGCGCCGTCGGACCTTGCTTGGAGGTGGCGATGGCCAGCGAGACGTTCAGCGTGGTGGAGGTCAACCCGGCGCACCGCTTCGCGCGGCTGCGGCCGGAGTCGGGCGGGGCCCTGTTGCACGCGGGCCTCTATCCGGAAGAGGAGTCCCCCGAGCCGCAGCTCCAACTGCGCGAAGGGGACCGGGTGGAGGGGCAGCGGCGCGGACAGTCGGTGGCGGACTGGGGCTGGGTGTCCCGTGTCGAGCCGCCGCCGGAGCTGGTGGAGCGCATGGGCGAGCTGCTCGCGAAGCTGGAGGGCTTCGAGCTGCGCGTGCCCGCCACCGCCTATGACCTGGCCGAGCACCACTGGCGGCAGAGCCGGGCGGATCCGCTGCACCAGGAGCTGCTCGCGCAGCTGCCCACGTTCTTCGACTGGGAGCTGGCCCACCCGTACGAGGACGGCGCGCTGCTCGACCGGCTCCAGGCCGCGATGCAGCCGTACCTGCCCGGCTTCGAGGTGGCGCCCCAGGCGGGCCGCTCCGCCTTCCGGCTGAATCCCGGTGGGCTCGACGTGCCCGCGCCCGAGGGCCGCCGCGAGGCGCCTGCGGCGACGTTCGAGCCGCTGCTCCTGCAGGTGAATGGACTGCTGGAGGGGGCCGGGGCGCCGGTGCGCTGGGTGCCCACGGAGGAGGACTGGATCCTGTCGCCTCCGGGGCTGGCCGAGCTGCTGGTGCTCCACGGCGTGCTCGGGCCCCGCCGGGGCTGAGCGCGGAGGTTTACAGGCCGCCCTGCTCACGCAGGACGCGGCTCACCTCATCCGCCATCACCCGGTGGCCCTCCTGACTGGGGTGGATGCCGTCCACCTCCAGGCCGTCCAGGAACAGGTGCACGTCCGCCGGCTGCCGCGTCACCGCCTCCAGGTCGATGACGTCCGTGCCGGCGCCGCCGTCGCGGACCCAGGCGTTGAACGCCAGCCGCTGCGTCTTCACGGCCTCGTAGGGCGCGTAGTTCGACTTCTCCTTGGGCAGCAGCGTGCTGACCCAGGTGCGGCAGAAGGGCGCCAGCCGGCCGAGCATCGTGGTCATCCGCGACTGGAGCAGCGCCACGGAGTCCTTGTCGCCCAGGTCGTTGGTGCCCAGCAGCACCACGCAGTCCGTGACGCCTTGGAGTCCCAGCACCTCGCCGTCGAGCTGCATCAGCGCGTCGTAGAAGCCCTGGCCGCTCACGCCCGCGTTCACCACGGGCACGCCCAGCGCGGTCTCCACCAGCGCGGGCCAGGCGTTGCGCGTGTCGTTCTTCGTGTCGATGTAGCCCTCGGTGATGCTGTCGCCAATCGCGACGAAGGCGCGGCCGGTGGGGCCCTCCACGTCCACGGTGGCCACGCCGATGGCATGGTCGAACACCGCGCCGCCCAGCGCGCCGGTGCTCATCGCGTAGCTCCCCGCGCGCGAGCTGCTGCCGGGGAACGCGCTGATGGTGCTGGAGGCCAGCGCCCCCCGCGCCTCGAAGGTGATGGCCAGCTCGTCGCGGAAGGACACGGGGAACGACACCGCGTCCGACGTCTTGCGCGTGCGCGCGGCCACGGTGAAGCCGTCGCCGCCGTCGAAGGTGAGCGGCACGGGCGCGGACACCAGCTCGCCCGACGCGCCCGCGTGCGCCACCGAGGCGCGCACCAGCGTCATGCTCCCGTCGCCCGAGCGGAACGTCACGCGGAGCCGCGAACCCGCGCGGGCCACGGGCACCTTCATGCGGAACGTCGTCGTGGCCCCCACGCTGTGGGACGTGCGGAGCGCCTGATGGAAGCCCGGCTGGAAGGACGTCGCGGCGGGCGCCGAGGGCGGCGCGGTCTGCACCTGCCGCCCATCGTTGAGCACCAGCACCGGCGCCACTTCCAGCGACGCGTCCGGCGCGCTGCTTTCAATGGTGGAGGCGTGGTTGTCATCGCCCGGCGATATGAGCTCGTCCGGCGCGCCATCGATGCTGCCCGCACACGCCACCAGCACGCCACCCGCGCACACGACGAACTTCCGCCACCCCGGCATCTTTCCCATTCCCATCCCTCCCGGCATTGCAGGATGCACACCGCACCGTGCCCTGCCAGCGGGTTGACTGGGAAGCGGGCCACCGCGGCCCGTCGGCTGCCTGCCCGCCCTCCGGGGCGGCTGCGGGCACCGAGGCGAGGGGCTAGGGCACGCAAGCCCCCACGCCGGGGTTGCCGTCCAGCGCCCGGCAGTTGCCCGTGGTGCAGGCAGGCGTGCCGCCCGGCTGGCACAGCGCGCGGCAGGTGAGTCCTCCCCCCGCATTCACACAGGCGCTGCCGGGGGCGCACTGGTTGCTGAACTCGCAAGACTGGCCTTCGGTCCGCGTCCCGCTTCCCGCGCAGACAGGGCCGCCGGTGGACGGGTAGCAGCTCAGCGGGGACGTGCAGTCCTGCGCGAAGGGGTTGCACGCGGGGGAAGGCGGGCCACATAGCAGCGGCAGCTCATCGGTTCCCTCCAGCCGGAGCACGGTGTTGCATTCCCCCGAGTTCCCACACTGAGTCGTGGCATGGCACAGCCGCTGGCACGTGAAGCCACTGCCTTGCCCTTCGGGTGCCTCACGGCAGAAAAGTCCCCGCTGGCAGGTGTCGTACGCCACGCCGCCGTCGGTGGGCGCCAGCGTGCACGGCGCGCCTTCGCCCGCGGTGCCCGGCGCCACGCAGCGCCGCCGCGTCTCACCGGCCTCCGTCGCGTAGGTGCAGCGCAGGCCCTCCGCGCAGTCCTGGTCGACCACGTCGCACTCCGCCTCGAAGCACCGGCTGCCGGTGCCGCCGTCCGCCAGGTCCGCGAAGTGGCAGCTCTGGCCCTGCGCGCACGACTCCTGCCGGGCCACGTTGCAGTCGAAGTCCTGGCCGCCGCCGCCACCACCGCCGTCGGGCCCGCCGCCATCCGGCACGGGCTGGGTGCCCGCGTCCCTGCCCGCGTCGACGTCGCCGCCGGGCCCCGGGTCATCACTGCCGTTGCAGCTGGCCCCCCACAGGGCCAGGACCAGGGTTCCAGTCAACACATAGAGGCGGTACACACGCATTCCAGAGCGCTCCCGGGGAAGTCCCCGAGGACATAGGCACTCGAATTCGATAGAGGGGGCCCCTTGAATCGGGCGTGGAAAGCAGCGGACACTTGGCGGACGCCCGGTGCTTCGAGGTTGGCCCGGCGCGTCACCCTGTGGGACTGTGGGTGTGGGAGCTCCGGGGTTTCGCCAGCAGCGTCGAACGTGGGGGTTATCGGGTGCGTATGACAACCAAGGCGGCGGACGACATGGAGAGCGGGGATGCTGCCGCTTACGCGAACCGGCGCGCGGACGAGCGTGTGGCGGCGAGGTTCGAGGTGCGCTTCGCGCAGACGCAGGACGCGGCGCGGGCGTTGCGCGCGTACTCCGTCAACATCTCCGCGGGTGGGCTGTGCCTGAAGACGCGGAAGTCGTACGACGTCGGCTCGCAGGTCCGGTTGTCCATGGCCATCGAGGGCGAGGAGTTCCACCTCACCGGCATCATCGCCTGGGTGCGCGACGAGGCGGAGGCCATCGGCGTGCGCTTCACGGACATGAACGACGAGGACCGGGCCCGGCTCCAGCGCGTGGTGGACAGCTTCAAGCGGTAGGCCCGGGGCCGAAGCCCCGGTGAGCCCGTTTCAGCGCAGCGACTCCGTCTCCACGTGGCGGAACACGCCCGAGTCGATTTCGGAGAAGCCACACGCCGTGTAGAAGGTGCGCGTCTCCGGCGTCACCGCCATGGGCGAGACGAGCTGGAGCTGCTTCGCGCTCAGCACCTTGCAGCGCTCCAGAATCTGGCGGATGAGCGCGCGGCCCACGCCTCGGCGGCGCCAGGTCTCCGTCACCACCAGCTCATCAATGGTGGCCACGCGCCCGCGCAGCCGGAGCTGCGGCCGGTGGGAGAACGACAGCATGCCCACGGGCCGGTCCTGCGGGTCGCCGGCCACGAAGATTTCAATCTCCGGATGGCTGACGACCCAGTGGACCGTCTGCTGGTCCGTCCCCTGGGGATAGCCCAGCTCCTTCAGCAGCGACGCCATGGCTTCGGCGTCGCCCCGGCGGGCACGGCGGATACGGAAGGCCGGCGCGTCAGCACCAGCGGCGGGGATTGTCCGGACGATTGGCTGTGACAAAGCGTCCCGAGTCTAACGAATGGGCCGCCATCCCTCCAAAGAGGAATGGCGGCCCAAGGTGCGGGCCACGTGAGACAAGGGCCTCACGGGCAGGGGATTGTGGGTGCGGCGCTTACGGCTGTTCGGCCGCGAGCGAGCGGATGGCGGTGGTGATGTCGCCCAGCTGCGGCACCGACGCCATCTCCAGCGCGTCCGCCAGGCCGATGCCCGGCAGGAACTTGCCGGCCAGAAGCCGCGGCGGCGCCAGCAGCGAGTAGAACAGCTCCTCCACCGTGCGGCGCACCAGGTGCTCACCGAAGTTCGTCACCTCGGTGTCCTCGTTGACGAAGAGGACGCGGCCCGTCTTCTGGACGGAGGCCTTGATGAGCTCCCAGTCGTACGGCCACAGCGAGCGCAGGTCGATGACCTCCGCGCTGATGCCGTCCGCGGCCAGCGTCTCCGCGGCCTTGGCGCACAGGGGCAGGGTGCGGCCGTAGCTCACCACCGTGAGCTGCGTGCCTTCGCGGACAATCTTGCCCTTGCCGAAGGGCACCGCGTACGCCTGCAGCCCTTCGGGCCACTGCGCCTTCCACTGCGAGCGGTCGCCCAGCGGCGCGTCGATGAGCTTGGACAGGGCGCGGTCGTCGTCGGGCTCGCCCGGGATGCGCTCCTCGCCCTTCACGCGCAAGAGCGCCTTGGGCTCCAGGAACATGACGGGGTTCTTGTCCTGGCACGCGGTGATGAGCAGCCCGTACGCGTCCAGCGGCGTGGAGGGCATCACCACCTTCCACCCGGCGATGTGGGTCATCGTCGCGTCGAAGGAGTGCGAGTGGTAGATGGACCCGCGGATGCCGCTGCCCACCGGCGTGCGCACCACCATGGGCAGGTTCCAGTCACCGTTGGTGGACCAGCTGGTGTTGCCCGCCAGCTTCAGCAGGTCGATGGTGTTGTAGACGTAGTCGCAGAACTGGATCTCCGCCACCGGCCGGCCGCCGGCCATGGCGATACCCATGGCCGCGCCGATGATGCCGCGCTCGTCCAGGGGGGAGTTCCACGTCGTCTTCAGGCCCTGGGTGCAGGTGAAGACGCCGCCCAGGGGGGCGCCCACGTCCTCGCCGAAGATGTCGGTGACGCCCAGGTGCTCCTCGGCGTAGTGCAGGGCCATCCGGATGGCCTGTGCCATGTTCGCCATGGGTTACTTGTCCTCCGCGAAGATGTGCTTCCAGATGGTGTCCGGCTCGGGCTGCGGCTCGTCGCGTGCCTGACGGGCGGCGGCGGCCATCTCTTCCGTGTAGCGGTTGCGCAGGTCGTCCATCTGCTGCCGCGTCAGGACGCCGTCCTTCTCCAGCTTGGCCTCGAACTCCTTGATGCAGTCCACCTCGTTGCCCACGTAGTTGGCACCGGAGGCGGAGGAGTGACCGTAGAGGCGCGACACGTTGGCCTCCAGCAGGAACGGCTTGCGCTCCGTGCGCACGTACGCCATGGCGTCGCGCAGCTCGGTGTAGGCCTCCACGGCGTCGTTGCCGTTGATGGTCTTCGAGCGGATGCCAAAGGCCTTGCCGCGCTCGCTGACGCGCGGCTCGCCGTGCTGGCCCTCCGCGGACGTGGAGATGCCCCACTTGTTGTTGGTGACGATGATGAGGATGGGCAGCGGGTTGGCGGGGCGGCTGCTCCACACCAGGCACGAGGCGAAGTCGCCCTCGGCCGTGCCGGCGTCGCCACCCGTGACGATGGTGATGCCGTCACCGCCGTGGCGCTTCTGCACCATGGCCGTGCCCGGGGCGATGGCGTACTGGACCTCGATGGGCGAGGTCACCGGCGCCACGTTGAGCCGCCGGGCGGAGTAGTGGCCCGCGAAGTTGCGGCCGCCCGAGTAGGGGTCCGTGGCCGTGTTCTTCATCTGCCGCAGCGAGCCGATGGGCTCCTCGCCCAGGGCCAGCAGCGTACCGGACTGGCGGTAGTGGGCGTGCAGATAGTCGAACTCGGGGCCCTGGCCCTTCTTCATGAGCAGGCCCAGGGAGACGTTGAACGCCTCCTCGCCGGGACCGCCAATCCAGAAGTACCCATGACCCTGCTTGTACATCTGGATGAGGCGCTCCTCGAGGACGCGCGTCTTGACCATCAGGTCATGGATGCGGACCAGCAGCTCCCGCTCGAGCGGCGCGGACGCTTCTGAGGATTCTTTGATGAGTCGGGGACGAGACACGCGCGACCTTCCTCTGGCTGGAGGGGACGCCCCTATAACCCGGATGGGCGCCCGAAGCTCAAGGCAGTTGATGGGCCGCCTGCCGGGACGTCAGGCGCAGAGCACCTTATGTCGCGGCGCGGCAATCAGCGGGGCTCATCCGGGGCAGGAGTCCGGCCATGTCGCAGGGCGGTGACGCGCTCCGTCAGCGTGGCCTGCTCCGCCGCCCCCGCGTGGTCGCAGATGAGGGCCAGGGTGTCCTCGGACAATTGCCTGGCGTGAGAGCTGTCCAGCAGCGCGGCCAGGTCCTGGAGCCGCCCGGTGCGCAGCAGCGCGAGCACCAGCGCGTGGCCGGTGCGCGCCAGGGGCGCCTGGGTGAAGGCCGCCTGGAGCGGGTGGACCGCCAGCTCCGGCAGCCCGCTGTCCAGGAGCAGCTCGCCCACCAGGGCGGGGTCGTGCGGGCCCTCGAGCGCGTCGTCATCCTCCGTCCACGCCTGGGGCGCGGCGGGGGCTCGCAGCGAGTCCATCAGCCGCTGGACGGAGACCGGGCCTTCGGAGGGCGCTGCGGTCCGGCGCGCCTTGGGCGGGAAGAAGGTCCGAGGCGCCTCGGGGGCCTGTTCGGGCATCCGGCGGAGCTGCTCGAAGTTCATCACCCCCAGCATCATCGCCAGGAGCCCCAGCCAGATTTGCTTCCACCCGATGGCCAGGCCCAGCACGGCCACCGCCGTGGCGATGCCGATGCCCAGCAGCCACCGCTCGTACCGGTACCCGCTGCGCGCGCGCACCAGGTCCGCCAGCAGGTGGCCGCCGTCCATGGGCTGCACGGGCAGCAGGTTGAACAAGCCCCAGCCGATGTTGACGAAGAGGAACTGCTGGAGGCCCTGGTGCACCAGGCCGCCCGGCTCGCCCGTGGGCAGCAGCCTCGACGCCGCCCAGACGAGCCCTCCGGCCGCGAAGCCGATGCCCGGCCCGGCGAAGCTCACCCAGGCCGACTGCCGGTGGGTGAGGTGCCCGACGTCCGACGCGTGGGTGGTGCCGCCCATGCCGTGCAGCTCGATGCGGGAGGGGCAGCCGTAACGGCGGTAGGCGAGCGCGTGCCCCAGCTCATGGAGCAGCACCGAGACGAAGACGATGGCCACCCACAGCGCGAGCCGCGCGGGTTCGGAGATGAGCGACCAGCCCGTCGCCAGCGAGACGAGCAGGAAGAGCGGGTGGAGGTGGACCGGAAAGCCGGCCACGTGGAAGTGAGGCCGCATGCGTCCGCGACTGTAACGGGCGCGCGCCCTCGGCGCCTGGGGAAGGGCGGGGTGCGTCACACCCGTGGTGAATGACGCACGGCTTCCTCGAAGCGCCATGACACTGGGATGACATGGCTCCAGTGACATGCGGTCCGTGGCGCGTCCCCGGCGTGGCGTGGATGTGGGGACAGGGCCTCGCGAAGCACGAGAAGTAAGATAGAGTCTCAAACACCCCTGTTCCCGCGCTCCCCCGCGCGTCCCCACCCCGGCCCGCCCTTGTCCAGTACGAATACGCGACTGAAGTCCGCGCCCCCGTCCGACGCGCCCTCGGACGATGCGGCGCTCCCTCCGTCCGAGCGGACGGGTACCCAGGACGTCACGGGGGCGCGTGAGTCCACCGCCACCCGGCTGACGGGCCCCCTGGGCATGGACCCGGCGGGGGGGACGCGCACCCTCATCGCCCCGCTGGAGGCGGGCGAGCTGCCCAACGTGGCCCTCATCAAGGGCCTGCGGTTGGATCAAATCCTCCTGCTCACCACCGGCGTGCTGGTGGTGCTCATCGTCGGCCTGCTGGCGGCGCTGTCCGTGGCCTCCACCCAGTCCCAGTTCGAGGAGACGGCGCTCGTCTCCAAGGAGCGCATCCAGGAGCAGGCGCGCGAGCTGGGCCAGACGGTGGGGCAGACCATCGCGCTCACGTCGGCCACCAACCTGCGCGACAACAACTACGCCTTCCTCGAGGAGGTGGCGGGCTCCATCGTCAAGACGAACCCCAACATCCTCCGGGTGCAGATCTTCGACCCGGACGGGGTGCGGATGGCGGACAGCGAGGGCGGCTCCGAGGACAAGGAGGACGCCGCCCCGGTCCGCCGCGCCGAGCGCCGCATGGTGAGCGCCTTCTATCAGGGGCAGCCCATCTCCGAGATCCAGGAGCCCATCGACTACGGCTCCAGCAGCGGCAAGGGGCTGGTCGTCATCAGCTACTCGCTGGGCGGGCTCCAGAAGCAGTTGGAGGCGCTGGAGCAGGACAAGCGCGCGACGGTGCGCGCCAACACGCTGCGCATGCTGGGCCTGGGCCTGGGCTTCGTGGTGCTGGCGGGCGTGCTGGTGGCCTACCAGAGCCGCCGCATCACCCGGCCGCTGGGCATGCTGACCAGCAAGGTGATGCAACTGGCCGCCGGAAACCTGGGCGCGCGCGCGGGCACCGCCCAGGGCGCGGGCCGCGAGGTGGTGACGCTGGGCGTGGTGTTCAACCACATGGCCGAGCGCATCAAGGTGCTGCTGGAGGACGTGCGCGCCAAGGCCCAACTGGAGCGTGAGGTGTCGCTCGCGCGCACCGTGCAGGAGACGCTGCTGCCCGGGCGCGAGGGCGTGCAGGTGGGGCCGCTGCGCATCGCCGGGCTCGTCGTCACGGCGGACGCGTGCGGCGGTGACTGGTGGTTCCGCGCCGCGCTGGACGAGCGGCGCGTCGTGATTGGCATTGGCGACGTGACGGGCCACGGCCTGTCCACCTCGCTGGTGGCCACCAGCGCCACCAGCGGCTTCGCCTCCGCGATGACGCTGCGCGAGCCCTCGCAGGTGAACGCGCAGATGCTCATCACCGCGCTCAACGTGACGCTGGCCAACGTGGGCCGGGGCGAGCACCAGATGTCCAGCGCGCTGGCCGTCATCGACGTGTCCAACGGCTACATCGACTACGCGGCGGGCGCGCACCCCAGCGCGGTGGTGTTCAACAAGCGCAGCGGTCAGCTCGCGTCGCTGCCGGCGCGCGGCCCGCTGCTGGGTGCCTCCGTCACGTCCCAGTTCACCTCGCGTCAGGCGCAGCTGCGGCCCGGTGACGTGGTGGTCTGGTTCACGGACGGCCTCACCGAGGCGCGGGACGGCGCGGGCAAGCTCTACGGCACCCAGCGCCTGGCCGCCGCCATCCAGGCCCACGCCCACCTGTCCGCGGAGGCGCTGCGCGACGCGGTGCTGGCGGACGCTCGCGCCTTCAGTGCCGGCCAGCCGCAGCGGGACGACATCACCGTCGTCGTGGCCGAGTTCAGCCCCGCCGCCTGACTTCCACCAGGGACTCCCCACGCATGCGACGCTCCCCACGCCATCCCCGGTCGCGCCGTCTCACGCCGGCGCTCGCGCTGATGACCACCTTGTGCGGCGCCCCCGCGCTCGCGCAGTACCGGCCGCCGCCCCTGTCCGAGTCGCAGCGCCTGGTGCGCGACGGCGAGGCGGCGCAGGTGTCCGCCAGCGCCGCCACCGCCTCCGGCAACAAGAAGGAGGCGGAGGAGAAGCACCGCAAGGCCCTGGCCCTCTTCGAGCAGGCGCTGACGGCGGAGCCCGGCTCGGTGGCCGCCGCCGCGGGCCTGGCCACCAGCGCCAACGCGCTCAATGACTGGCAGCGCACCGTGGACCGCGTGCAGCCGGTGTTGACGGCGAACCCCGCGGAGCTGTCGCTGGCCTATCCGGTGAGCGTGGCCTTCTTCAAGCTGCGCCGCTTCCAGGAGGCGGTGCCGCTGATGGAGCAGGTGGCCACCGCCGACAAGGCCGAGCACCTCATCGTCCACTACTACCTGGCCAGCTACTACCTCTACGTCCAGCAGGGGGACCCGGCGGCGGCGCGGCTCAAGCGCTACCTGGCGCTGCGTCCGCAGGCGGTGGCGGGCAACGACCACCAGATTCACGAGCTGCTGGGCCGCGCCCACGTGCTGCGCCGGGACGCGGCGGCGGCGCGCGCGTCGTTCCAGCAGGCGCAGGCGGGGAAGCCGGAGTCTCCCTCCGTCCAACTGGGCCTCGCCCAGGTGCTGGAGCTGGAGGGCAAGCTCGCGGAGGCGCGCACGCTGCTGGAGGGCGTGACCACGCGCTTCCCGCAGGCGGCCGAGGCGCGCGAGAAGCTGGCGCGGCTGTACCTGGGCGCGGGGGAGGTCGCCAAGGCGGACGCGCAGGCGGACGCGCTGGTGAAGCTGGGCAGCTCCGCCGCCGCGCACCTGCTGCTGGGTGACGTGCGCTTCGCGCAGAAGAACGCGACCGCCGCCGAGGCCGAGTACCGCAAGGTGCTGCAGCTTCAGCCCGGGCTGGTGCTGGGGCAGATGGCGGTGGGCAAGGCGCTCCAGGCGCAGGGCCGGCACGAGGAGGCCATCCAGTTCCTGGAGAGCGCCGTCCGCGCGGGCGCCAACAGCCTGGAGCTGTGGGCCAACCTCGGCTCGGTCAACCGGCGCGCGGGCCGCTTCCAGCGCGCGGTGGAGGTGCACCGGCGCGTGGTGGAGCTGGCGCCGCGTCAGGCCCTGGGCTACGTGCTGCTGGGCGCGGACCACTTCGCGACGGGCCAGTGGGACCAGGCCATCGAGGACTACGCCAACGCGTTGCAGGTGGAGCCGGAGCACGCCGGGGCGAAGCAGTGGCTGGCCCGGGCCCTGGCCCACCGCGCGAGGGATCGCGCCGGGGCCGGGCGGCTGGAGGACTCCGTTCGTGACCTCCGCCGCGCTTATGACCTGGACCGGGGCGCGCCCATGGCCCGCCGGCTGGGCGCCGCGCTGCTGGAGACGCGCGCTTACGCCGACGCGCGCAAGGTGCTGGAGCAGGGCGTGACGCTGCCCGGCGCCACGTGGCGTGACGGCCTGCTGCTCGGCTACGCGCGGCTGGCGACGAACGACGCGCAGGCCGCGTTGGACGCCTTCACCCGCGCGGGCACGCAGACGGAGGAGCCCGACGAGCAGGCCGAGACGTCCGTGGGCGCCGCGCTGGCCGAGGTGGAGCTGGGCAAGGTGGACGCGGCGGTGCAACGGCTGACCGAGGTGGGGCCGTCGCGGGCCGCCTCGCAGGTCGCCGGCGCGAACCTGCCGCGCGTGCTGGTGCGCCGCGCGCTGTCTCGCCTGGAAGCGGGCGACGCCGAGTCCGCGGACCGCGACCTGGACCTGGTGGACAAGCTGGGCACGGGCAACCGCAAGGACCTGGTGAAGCTGGCGCAGTTCGTCCGCGGGCTGGCGCGCGCGGAGGCGGGGCGCCACGCGGAGGCGAACACGGCCATCACCAAGTCCCTGACGCCCGCGCAGTCCTGGGCCTGGCCCAACACCCGCGCGCTGGCCACCACCTTCCTCCTCTACAAGAAGGGGCAGGTACCGGCCGCGCGCAAGCAGCTCACCGCCGCGGCGAAGAAGCCGATGCCCGGCCAGCCCAGGTGGTTGACGGCGATGACGGGCGCGCTCCACCGGCGCGAGGCGTCGCAGGCCTACGGCGCCGGCAACATGCGGGTGGCGGAGAAGGCCTTCAAGGCGGCGCTGGCGGACAGCCCCAACGACGCGCTGGTGCAGCACAACCTGGCCTGCGTGGACTGGCGCAAGGGCCGGACGACGGAGGCGCTGGAGACGTGGCGCAAGCTGGAGTCCGCCGTCCCGGTGGCCGCGCTCAACGTGGGCATCGACGCGCAGGAGCGCCGCAAGGACGCGGGCGAGGCGGTGGCGGCCTGGCGCCGCTACCTGGCCTCGGGCTCCGGCCCGCGCATGGCGCAGGTGCGTGAGTGGAAGGACCGCTTGCAGAGTCTGCATGGCCTCGCCGACCCCGCCTCGGCCGCGCCGGCCGACGCCACCGTGGAGGAGACCCCGTGATGAAGGCACCTCGTTTCCTCCTGGCGGGCCTCGTGCTGGCCTGCTCCCTGACGGCCAGCGCCGCGGCGCCGAAGAAGGCGACGCTGGGCGTGTTCCTGGCCACCACGCTGGCGGATGGTCAGGAGCGCTTCGAGTACGCGGAGGCCCTGGCCGCCCGGTTGACGGACGCCCTGGACGTGCCCGTCGCCGCGAAGAGCTTCGGCCGCTACGAGGACTTCTCGCGCGCCGTCGCGGGCGGGATGGTGGACTTCGCGGTGGTGGACGCCTGGGCCGCCGTGCAGCTGGGCGCCAAGGCGAAGCCGGTGGCCTGGGCCTCGCGCTCGGGTGATACCCAGCAGCGCTGGGCCATCGTCTCGCTGCAGCGCGGCGCGGTGAAGGACCTCGCCGGCAAGCGGCTGGCGCACGTGAAGGGCGCGGGCCCCTCCGACCCGAAGTTCGTCTCCCACGTCGTGCTCGGCGGTGACCTGGATGCGCAGCGTCATTTCAAGCTGACCCCCGTGCCCAACGTGGAGTCCGCGCTGAAGATGCTGGAGGCCAAGGGCGCGGACGCGGCGCTCGTCCCGCTGGCGCACGTGCCCAAGGGCAAGGAGGTGCGCACGCTCTTCCGCAGCGGCCGCGTGCCCGGCGCCGTGCTGGTGGACCTGCGCAATCACGAGGCCGCGCTCAACGGCGCGCTGGGCGCGCTGGGCGCGGTGGCGCCGTTCGACGCCTTCGCGCGGCTCCAGGACAAGGACTTCGAGGACTTCAGCCGGCTCGTGACGAAGGGGCCTCCGCGCCGGCAGCCGGTGCTCGCCGAGGGGGCCGACCTTCACGTGGAGGCCGAGGTGCTGGTGCGCTCCGAGGAATTGGGGCCGGCGCTTCCGTCCTTCGTGGGGGACCTCGCCGTCTCGTCGGAACAGCCGGACGACTGATCGTTTCCCGTGTTTCTAGAGAATGAGAGTCAGCGACTTGGCCCGGCGTTGGCTCTGGGGTAGCTTGAAAATGATGGCGTCGGTGTCCAGCCGAGTAGACGCGTCCCCCCGGGCGCTGGGGCTGACGCCGCGCACGTCACCGGGTCGTACGTACAGGACCGCGGGTGTCCATGCTCCACCCTTGGATGTGAGAACGATGCACTCGACTGTGTTCGGTGAGCCGCGGCGAGGCGCGGCAAAGGCGGTTGCCGGACGCCGCGCTCTGCGCGCCGGCCTGCCTCTTTCCCTCATGCTGTGTGTCCTGGCCTTCGCCGTTCCCTCGGTCGCGGGAGCGCAAGACGCCGCTGAATCGGAAGCGCCTTCGAAGGTGAAGCGCCGGAAGCGGGTGGTGAAGCCCTCCGCGACCCCGCGTCCCGCCGCCAAGAGCGCGAAGAAGCCGCGCAAGGCGGTGAAGGCGGCCCCCGTGGATCCAGAGACGGACCTGGATGATCCAGCGGAGGAGGCCCAGATTCCCGTGCTGGGTGGGCCTTCCACGGATGAGCCCACGAGCGCTCCGCCCACGCAGGCCCCCCTCGACCCCGTGCCGCCGCCGCACGCCGCGCCGATGACGGCCGAGCCCGCCGCGCCGCTGCCCCGGGTGGGACCGGATTTCAATCCGTCGGACGCGCCGCTGTCGCCGCCCGCCACCGCCACGCTGCCCGCCATTCCGGCGGAGCCGCCGTCGAACGTGCCCATCAGCGCGCCCTTCGCCGAGCCCGCCATGAACCGGCCCCTGCCGCCGCCCTCGGCGCTCGCGGGGCTGGACGCGGATCCACTGGGCGGCGCCGATTCCCTGGAGGAGTCCGTCAACCGCGTGTTGAGCGAGGCGGTGGTGACCACCGCCGGCAAGCGCAGCCAGCGCATCTCCGAGGTGCCGCTCACCGTGTCCTGGATTCCCGCCGAGGAGCTCGAGGGCACCGGCCAGTTCACGCTGTGCGAGGCCATCCAGTACTTCCCCGGCATGGAGTGCCGCCGGGGCTCCATGCGCAAGGCGGCGGTGAGCGCGCGCGGCCTGGGCTCCAACTACCTGTCCAACCGCCTGCTGCTCCTCCAGGACGGCCGCCCGCTGACGGACCCGTGGACGGGCCAGTTCTATGCGGATGAGACGACGCCGCTCACCAACCTGAAGCAGGTGGAGGTCATCCGCGGCCCCGGCTCCTCGCTGTACGGCTCCAACGCCTTCAGCGGCGTCATCAACATCATCCAGCGCCAGCCGTCCGACCTCATCGAGAAGGGCAAGAACGTGGGCGCCGAGGCCCGCTTGCTGGCGGGCCAGGACCAGACGTGGCGTCTGCACGGCACCGTGGCCGGGCGGGGCGGGCCGGTGGAGGCGCTGCTGGGGTACTACGGCTTCGGCTCGGATGGCCCGCAGCTCTTCAACGACCCGCGCGTGGGCCGGGTGGACAACAACCAGCACTCGCTGGTGCATCAGGTCAACGGCAAGGTGCGCGTGGGGCCGCTGGCGCTCGACGCGGACTTCACGGACGGCGAGATTGGCCGGCCGGGTGGCACGCACATCTCCACCGTGGGCAACTGCGGCCGCTGCCACTACACGCCGAACGACTCCGAGGCGGTGCAGAACTTCAACGCCTCCGCGCAGGTGGATCAGCAAGTCACGGAGAACCTGCGCCTCTTCGGCCAGGCCTTCGGCTTCTTCAAGCGCCGCGACGTGCTGCTGGAGAACGCCTTCGGTGGCGAGCCCACGCGCGCGCTCGGCAAGCGGCGCCGGCTGGGCGGCGAGGCGCGCGCCCTGTGGTCCATGGGCGACCTCAACGTCACCTTCGGTGGTGACGTGAAGGCGGACGTGGTCAACGTGCCCAACGTCCTGCCCGAGCTGACCATGGACGACACGCGGCAGACCATCTTCGGCGGCTTCGTGGACGCGGAGTACCGCCTCTTCGACCGGCTGGTGTTCGGCGCGGGCGCCCGCTACGACCGCTACCAGATTCCGGAGCGCGTCTGGCAGAACCGCACGGACCAGATTTCGCCCCGCGCCAGCGTCGTGTTCCACGCCGTGCCGGAGCTGCTGACGGTGCGCACCAACTACGGCCGCGCCTTCCGCGCCCCCACCCTGGCGGAGCTGGCCATCAACCAGCAGATGTACGCGGCCACACTGGTGGGCAATGGGAACCTGCGCGCGGAGACGCTGGACACCCTGGAGGCCTCGGTGGATTTCTGGCCCTTCGAGCGGAGGGTGCGTCTGACGGGCACGGGCTTCTACAACCTGGCCAAGAACTTCATCAACCAGCAGCTCGTCTTCGGCTCCGTCTCCCAGTTCCAGAACCTGGGTGACGCGCGGGTGGCGGGCTTCGAGCTGGAGGCGGCCGCGCAGATTCCGTCCATCAACTCGTCCTTCGACGTGGCCTACCAGTACCTGGACGCCAAGGCGCTGCCCTACAACGACGGGCCCGCGGCGCCGCTGGACTACGCGCCCACCCACCGCATCTACGCGCGCGGACGCACCAACATCGGCAAGGTGGCCTTCGTGGAGCTGTACGCGCTGCTCGTGGGCACGCGCTTCGATCCGGGCTTCCTGGTGGACGAGAGCACCGGCCTGCCCACCACCCGCGTGCAGCTGCCCAAGTACGTCACGGCCAGCGCGCGCGTGGGCTTCAACATCTACGACGGCGTCTCCGTGTCGTTCCTGGGCTCCAACCTCTTCAACGCGCAGTACGAGGAGTCCCACGGCTTCCCGGCGCCGCCCCAGTCCTTCTTCAGCGAAGTGAAGATTCGTTACTGAACTTTGAGTACCGCTCCCCATCTGGAGGCCGGCGGCCTCCTGTTGTTCGCCGACAGCTCGCTTCCTCCCGAGTGGGTGGAGCAGGCCGCTCCCGTCCTCGCGCAGGGCGGGCTGGCGCTGTGTCAGGGGCCCGGGGTGCCCTCCGGGCCCCGGTGTCTGGTGCTCTTCGATGGGAAGCTGACGCCCGCGCACGCGGACTGCCTGCGGCGCGAGCCGCCGGCGCTGCTGCTGGCCCGGCGTGGGAGCGAAGGCCGCCCCTCCGCCTGGGAGGTCCGCCTGCTCGGAGACCTGCTGCGCGGAGCGCCGCTGCTGCCTCCGGGCGCGGTCCGGCATCGTCTCCAGACGGTGGCGGAAATCGCGGCCACGGGGGAGGCGGCGGGGAGGGCCGTGACGCAGGCGGGCGGCTCCCGCACGGCCGCGTCCCTGGCGGGGGACGTGGTGCATGAGCTGGCCGCCAACGCGATGCTGGACGCCCCCGTGGATGCGCAGGGGCGGCACCGCTACGCGCACCGCCGCACGGAGGTGCGCGAGGTGGCTCCGGAAGACGCCTGCGAGCTGTCCTTCGTCATCCAGGACGGGCGCATGTGGTTGGAAGTGATGGACCGCTTCGGCGGTCTGCGTCCGGGGCCCTTCGCCCGGACGTTGGAGGGGTGGGGCGGGCGCGTCCAGGTGGATGCGTCCGGTGGAGGGGCAGGGCTGGGCCTGCGGCGCATCCTGGAGCACAGCGAGGCGGTCGCCGTTCGTGTGGCCGCTGGCCAGGAGTCGCGAGTCCTATGCGTGGTGGACCTCGGGGAGGCCCGCCGCCGCGCCACACACCCCAAGTCGCTGCTGTTCTGTCTTCAATGAGGTCAGGGCCGGTGGATAGCCAGGTTTCCAACGCCATCATCAGCCGGCTCCGGGTGGGGACGATTACCCACGTACGGATCTCCGGCGTCATCGACGAAACGTTCCCGCTGACCTCGAACAGCCCGGATTTGAACGGGCTGCTGGTGGTGGACCTGGGACAGGTGGAGCGCATCAGCTCCTTCGGGGTCCGGCGGTGGATTGAGTTCGCCGCCAAGCTGCCCCCGGGGGCCCTGGGCCTCTACGTGGTCCACGCGCCGCCCGTCATCGTGGACCAGCTCAACATGGTGGAGGGCTTCGCCGGCGTCGCGCGCGTCCTCTCGGTGCTGGCGCCCTATTCCTGCCGCGCGTGCAGCGAGGACCGGCTGCGGCTGGTGAACCTGCTGGACGAGGCGCAGGTCATCTCCGAGGAGCGCGCGCCGGACCACACGTGTCCGGTCTGCTCAGGGCCGCTGGAGTTCGCGGACATCCCCAGCGAGTTCTTCGACTACGCCCGGCGGCAGCAGTTCGGCCAGGTGGACCCGGTCGTCATGCGCTACCTGCGCGCCAGCATGCCGGCGGTGCAGCCGGAGCTGTCGCAGCACCTGAAAATCATCCAGGACGACATCACGTACATCACCCTGGCCAGCGCGTTGAAGGGAGACCTCAACGTGCGCAGGCTGGCGTCGGGCCTGGAGGGCCGCGTCGGCTTCGACTTCAGCCACGTGAGCAAGGTGGAGCCGGAGGCCTTGCCGAAGCTGGAGCAGGTGCTGGAGACGGCGGCCCAGGGCGCGCACGTGGTGCTGTGCCGGGTGCCGCCGCCCGCGCTGGCGGTGCTGGCGCGCTCGGCCAAGGTGCTGCCGGTGCGGCTGGCCACGCTGTGGCTGCCGTGTGACTGCCGCAACTGCGGCCAGGTGAGCCACCAGCGGCTCCAGGCGGTGGACTACCTGGCGAAGCTGCGGGCCCAGGACGCGGGCGTGGAAGTCACGTGCCCCATCTGCGCGGGCAACGCGCGCGTCCCGCACATGCCGCAGCTCCAGGGCCTGCTGGCCCGGATGCAGCTCACGGACCGCCCGCTGGAGGACCTGGAGTCGCTGGAGACGCGCGCCCTCAGCCAGTACCTCTTCGGCGCCACGAACATCGACCCGGCGGCCCGGCAGGGCGCGTCCACGGACATCTCCAACTCGCTGGGCAGCACCAAGCTGAACATCATCCGGCGGCTGGGGCAGGGCGGCATGGCGGAGGTCTTCCTCGCCAAGCAGGTGGGCGTGAAGGGCTTCGAGAAGTTCCTGGTGATGAAGAAGATTCTCCCGCAGTTCGCGGAGAACCCCGAGTTCGTCGACATGCTCTTCGCGGAGGCCCGCGCCAACGCGCGGCTCACGCACCCCAACGTCGTGCAGACCTTCGACGTGGGCGTGTCCGACGGCGTCGCGTACATCCTCATGGAGTACGTGCGCGGGCCGGACCTGAAGAAGCTGGTCATCGAGCTGCGGCGCAAGGGCCTGGCGCTCCCGCTGGAGCACGCGCTGCGCATCGTGGCGGAGGTGGCCGCGGGCCTGCACTACGCCCACGCCTACGTGGACCCGGCGGGCATCCCGCATCCCGTGGTGCACCGGGACGTCAGCCCGCACAACGTGCTCATCTCGCTGGATGGCGCCATCAAGCTGAGTGACTTCGGCATCGCCAAGGTGGCGGGCGAGGAGCACACGCAGGCGGGCGTGCTGAAGGGGAAGATTTCGTACATCTCCCCGGAGGCGGCCTCCGGGCGCACGCTGGACGCGCGCAACGACGTGTTCGCGCTCGGCGTGGTGCTCTTCGAGCTGCTCACCGGCCAGCTCCCGTTCCGCAGGGACCACGACGCGGCGACGCTGCAGGCCATCGTCCGGGACCCGGCGCCGGTGCCGTCGCAGCTCAAGCCGAACATTCCGCAGGACGTCTCCGACCTCGTCCTCCGCGCGCTGGTGAAGGACCCCGCGCGCCGCACGCCGTCCGCATCGGCGCTGCGCGAGGAGATTGAGGCGGTGATGGCGCACCACCGCCTCAACTCCTCACCCGCGGCGGTGGCGCAGTTCTTCAAGGACACGCTGGGTGACCGGCTGGTCGAGTTCGCTCCGTCCGCGGTGGGCGGCACGGGCAGCCATCCCCGGCCCCTCCCTTCGGGCACGGGCAGCGGGAAGGTCGGCAGTGGCGAGATGGCGGCGCCCACGGACGGGCGCACGCCGAGCCGGGGCAGCGTGCCGGTCGTGGGCGGCCGGCCCGCCACCGGAGGCAGCGGTGGAATCCACAGGCCCGGGCCTCCCGTGCCCGTGTCGCCGCCTCCTCCTCCACGCCCGGTGGGTGTCGCGAGCTCGCTGCCGCCGCGGCCTCCCGCGCCTCCACCTCCCGACGATTCGTTCCCTGGCATCTCCGTGACGGAGGATGAAGACGGGGACCGCACGGAGATGGTGCCGCTGAACCTGGGCGCGCCGCCGCTGCGGAGCGAGGCGCCGCCTCGGCCCGTGGCGCCCGCGCCGGCAGCGCGTCCGCCGCCGCCTCCGGCGCCTCGGCCTTCGGGACCGGTTCCGGCGATGAGCCCTGGCGCCTCCGCGCCGGCGGCACGCCCGCACGAGGTGCCCCCGGCCCGGCCCGCGCCCGCAGCCCCCGTGTCGCGCACCGCCGCCGCGGAAGTCGGCGCCGAGCAGGGCAGTCGCATCCCCTGGAAGTGGCTGGGCATCGGGGGTGGAGGTGCCCTGGTGCTGGCCGTGGTGGCGGTGGTGATGGCGCGCGACGCGGGCTCCATCTTCCTCAACGTGGGGCCGGCGGAGCATGTCTATGTCGGCGGCCTGCGCCACGAGCCGGGGACGGAGCTGCATGACCCCTCGGGGGGCGCGCTGCTCATCTCCACGGCGGTGGATGGGAAGCTGCGGCGGTTCGGGACGACGCAGCAGCGCGCGGACATCGACGTGCGCACGCTGGCGGACGCCTCGCCCGAGCCCGGCACCACGGGCTTGCTCAGCGTCACGGACACCGCGCCGGGCTGCGAGGTCCACGTCGCCGGGAACCTGATGCCGGGTGGCACGCCCTTGCTGAAGGCGCGCATCGAAGCGGGCCGGGAGCTGGAGGTCCTGGTTCGCTGCCCCACGGGGGTCAACAAGGTGTGGGTGATGGCGGTGCCGGGGCAGCAGATCGAAGTGAAGTCGCGGCGGCGAGACTGAGCGGCTCGGCTCCGGGCGTGACGCCACGGCCCGGCCAAAAGGTGCGTAACGCATGAAGGGCTGGACCCTCTTCCCCCACCTCGTGGTTCGCACCACTGGCTTTCCTTTTGATGCGCTGGAGCGGCTGGGGTGCCCTGCCGCCGCCGAGGCCGCGCGACGGCTCGCGGCGGAGCAGAGGGCCCTGGACGCGCTTCGGGCGCAGGGCCCTCGGGTGAAGCGCCCCCCGCGCGCGGTGCTGGCCGCGTTGAAGGCGGGCCGTGCCGTGGACACCGAAGGGCTGGCGTCCCCCGAGCTGTTCGCGGAATGGAACACGCGGGCCCAGGCCTTTCAGGACGCCGAGGCCGCGTTCGCGTCCGCGATGAAGCAGGAGGCGCAGGCCGTGGAGGACGCGCTTCGTTCGCTCCGGGCCGCGCCCCGCTTCCTGGAGGCCGTGGCCAGCTCCAGTCCGCCCGTGGCCCGCGACCTGCTGGAGGGGCGCGATGGCGCGCGGCTGCGCAGGCAGGTGGCCAGCTACCTCCAGCGCCTGTGCGCGAAGAATGAGACGATGGGCTTCTTCGGGCCCATCAACTACGGCCGGGTGGACGCGGACGCGCCCACGGGTGTCTCCGTGCGGTGGTCCGGTCCGGAGGTCCTCACGGGGCGGAACACCTTCGCGGCGTCATGGCTGGTGCAGGGGCTGGTTCGCGCCATCGCCTTCGACCCCGAGGTGGCCCCCTGGCTGGTGCTGCGCCGCAAGGCCTTCGCGGAGGTGCCTTCGCGCAAGGCCCTGCCGGCGCCGGAGAGCGTGGAGGCGCTGCTGCCCCGCCTGGTGGAGGTCGTGGACGGCTCGCGGACGCTCGCGGGGGTGGCCTCGTCCCTGGGCGTCGCGCCCGGCCTGGCGCGCGAGGCGGCGCGGATGGGCTGTGAGAAGGGGCTGCTCACGCACCAACTGGAGGTCCCCGCGGCCACGCACCATCCGGTGGATGACCTGGCCGAACGCGTGGCCGGATTGCCCTGCGCCGCGGCCCGTCGCCACGTCGAGGGCTTGAGCGCGCTGCTGGCGTTGATGGGGGGCTACGGCGCGGCGGACGCGGCCGGGAAGATGTCGCTCCAGGCCGCCTTCGCGCAGCGGGCGAAGGCGCAGTGGGGCGTGACGGCGCCGGTGGAGCGGGGGCCCGCGTCGGAGTCGCACAACTTCTATCAAGACCGGCTGGCCCTCCGGGAGGAGTGCGGCGGTGACCTCCGCGTGGACGTCGGCGGCGAGCGTGCTCGCGAGCTGACGACGCGCCTTTCGCCCGCGCTGGCGTGGATGGGCGAGGCCGCGCGGAGGACTCGTGAGGCGGCGCGCGCGGCCGTCGCGGGGCTGGTGGGGGCGCGCACCGTGCCCTTCTGGAAGGTGGCGGCGGCCTACTCCGACCGGCCGGTGCCGCAGGACACGTCGGTGGCGGAGCTTCTCGCGGGCGCGGTGGAGGATGCCTCCGCGCGGGCCGTGGACCTGGGGCGGGTGACGCCGCCGACGCTGGCGGGGGATGCGAAGGCCCTGCCGCTGGTCACCTCGGTGGACCTGCTCGTGGGCGCGCGCGACGTGGAGGCGTGGAGCCAGGGCGACTACGCGCTGGTGATGGGCGACGTGCACGACACGGCGCTGGTCTGGGGCTGGGCGCTCCAGTTCCATGAAGCCCGGGGCAAGGTGGAGAGCGCCATGGTCCGGGCGCTGGGGGCCTTGAGCCGGCCGGTGCCCCTGGTGACGGTGCTCGCGTCGCGGCGCACGGGGTTGCTGCCCTCGGAGTTCCCGGGGCCGGTGGTGGAGCTCGGGGGCGTCAGTGCCCGCGCCTCCGCCTGGCGCTTGCCGTTGGACGACCTGTTCGTGGAGAGCGATGGAACCCAGGCGCGGCTGGTGTCGAAGCGTCTGGGCTCCGAGGTGTGCCTCTACAACGGCGAACTGGAGAGCCTGGTCCACACCGCCTTCTCCCTGCCGCGAATCCGGCCGCTGCGCGTGTCGCTCGGGACGCATACGCCCCGGCTGACGTTGGGCGGGGTGGTGGTGCAGCGCGAGCAGTGGCGGCTGGCCCCGGAAGCGCGGGAGCGGTTGCTCGCGTGCCGGGACGACGCGGCGAGGCTGCGCGCGGCGGTGGACATCTGGGACGCCCACGGGATGCCGGACTGCGTGTTCGCGAAGTTCAAGGACGAGCGCAAACCCGTGCTGGTCGACGTGCGCAGTCCTCCGTTGCTCCGCGTGTTCCTCAACCTGCTGGAACAGAAGGAGGAGGTCCTCCTGTCGGAGATGCTTCCCTCGCCGGGGCAGCTCTGGTTGCGAGGGCCCTCGGGCCGCCACACCGTGGAGCTGCGCTGCACGCTGCTGTGGGGCGCGGACCTCCCCGATTCGACGGAGGACGCGCGGGAATGAAGCTGCTCGTCCTGCCGCCGCATCGCGACGTGACGTTGGTCCCGGAGGCGCCCGCGGGATGGCACTGCGTCGATGTCGCCCGCGAGTTCTGTCGCCGCGTCTTCGCTCCCACCGCCGTGGAGGCCGAGGCGCAGCTTCGCGAACGCTCGCCCGCCACCGCGCAGTCCATGCGGGAGCTGCTGTTGCTGCGCGCCGCCCAGGCGCTGTGGGCGCGGGAGGACTCCAGCCCGCACACGGGGCTGCGTGCGCGGGGCGCGGTGTTGACGGCCATCTCTGGCCCCCCGCAGGGCGTCCACCTGCGGCTGGACGACGTGGAGTTGGAGGGCGGCACCACCGAGCGAAGCGCGGACGTCCTGCGGGCCATGGATGCGCCCGTGGCCTACTTGAGCGACCTGGTCCAGGCCGCGGAGCGCTTCGCGGACGCCGAGCGTGTGCGGCTCTGGATTGACAGGGACCTGCAACTGCCCGCGGCGGCCTGGCTCGCGCGGGCGTGTCCGAGGCACGTGCCGCTCGAAGTCGCGGGGCCGTTCGCCTGGCAGCACCGCGAGGTGCTCCAGCACCTGTCCGTGTTCCAACGGGCGGCCTTCGTCGACGCGCCCCTGCTGGGCTGGTATCTGGCGGGTGAATTCCGTGACGCCGCTCGGCCGCGCCTCGCGTGGATCCCCGAGTCCCTGGGGCTGCGGTTGCGTGAAGCTCCGGAGGCGCTGACTTCGCCGGTCGCGAGTCACGGTGCCCTGGGGACCTGTGTGCCCGAGGCCGTGCGGGCCTTCACCGGTGATGCCCGCTGGGCGGGGCACGTGTCGCTCGACTCATTGCTGCGGCCCGGCGCGCTGCGGGAGAGCGGCTGCGAAGTGGCCATCGTGGGCTTCTGCGCCATCATCGACGGCGACGTCGTGGACCCCTGGGGTGCCCGGATTCCGCATGCGGCACTGGTGCAGGGCGCCCACGGGTTCCGGGAGTCGGGTGGCCGGGTCGTGGCGGAGTGGTGGGTGGGTGCTCCAGGCATCGATGCCGACGCGTTGGAGGCGACACTCACGGCGCTCGATGGCGAGCCGTTGTTCGACCACGTCTCCGGCGTGCGTCCGTTCCATTGGACCCGGATGACGCCGCCAGGCGGTCCCCCTCGGCTGTGGCGAGACGTGCGTGTCGGCGCACCTCCCGAGGACCGTGACCTCGCGCGGAGCCTGCCCTTTGAACACGCCGGCTCCATCCCCAGCAGCAGCGTGCCGCAGGCGCTCGCGGGGCTCGCGAGCCGGTTGCTGGCGCGCGCGCCGCTGAGTCCCGGGCGTGTCGCCGCCGCCTGTCTTCCGGATGCGACAGCCCCCGTCACCGGGGGCGGTGAGGCGCGCGGCATCAGGCTCGATGCCGATTGTGCGCTGGTGCAGCTCCCCGCCAGCCTGGACGGTGCGGCGCGCGCGTCCTGGTACGCGGCGAATCTGCGGACGGGTGCGGTGCTCGCGATGGACGCGCGGCTGGCACCGAAGCTGGCGGGCCTCACGCGTCCTGGGGACGTGGCCCACGTCCTGGGGACTGTCCCGGAGGCGCAGCGAGCGAAGCTGGTGGACACCCTGGTGGCCCGGTCGGTGCTGACGAAGGTGAACGGATGAGTGAGCCCTGGACGTTGGGCGAGGTTTTCGTGTTGCGGCATGCGGGCTTCCCCTTCGACTGGCTGGAGTCGCTCGGGGTGTCCGAGGCCGTGCAGGCCGACGTGGCCCGGCTGCTCGAAGCCGAGGACGCGCTCGTGGACGCCATCTCCGCGGAGGGCGGGGCGGCCGGAGCGCAGTCCGCTCGAGACGCCCTGGCACAGGGCCGGGAGCCCAAGCTGGATGCCCGGCTGGGGGCGTCCTGCCACGACGCGCTGGTCCGTTACCGCGAGCACCGTGAAGCCCTCCAGACGCGATACGCCGAGGAGCGCAAGGCCCTGCGACGGCGCCTGCGCGAGCGCGCCGCGGACGTCGCCATTCAAGAGGCCGTGTTCCTCTCCAGCCCGGCGATGTTCGACAATGTCTGGGTCCGCTACCTGCGGGGCGGGGAGCGGCCGGACACCTCGGATGCGCGCAGGGTGGAGCGGCAGGTCTACACGTACCTCCAGCGCTTCTGCGCGAAGAACGAGACCACCAGCTTCTTCGGTCCCATCTCCTACGGCGAGCGCACCACGGATGTCGGTTACGACGTGCGCACGGTGCCCAGCGGCAACACGCGCCGCCGCACCTTCTTCTCCTTCTGGGCGGTGACGGAGCTGGCGCGCGCGGTGGGACGGGAGCGCACGCTGCGGCCCCACCTGCCCCTGCGCATCAACCCGCTCTTCACGCTGACGCCGGGCCGGGCCGTCTGCGCGCCGCTGAAGCTGGACGTCGCGCTCTCGCCGCAAGCCGAGCAGTTGCTGGCCGTCGTGCGCGAGCATGCGGTGCCCGCCGACGCGGCCCGGGTGCTCGGCGTGCCGGTGGAGGACGTGGAGCGGCAGGCGATTCCCCTGGTGAAGACCGCGCTGCTGCTGTGGGGGCTCCCGTTCCGGCCGAACGACTTCGCCACCTTCGAGAGCGTGCGGGAGTCCGTGGCGGCGCTCCCGGACCTGGAGGCGCGCACGCGCTGGCTGGAGCGGCTGGACACGCTGGCGCGCCTCAAGGCCGACTTCGAGACGGCGGACCTGCCCCAGCGGCGGGAGCTGCTGCCACGCCTGGAGACCGTCTTCACCGAGGCCACCGGCAAGCCGGCCCGCCGCGGCGACGGTCAGGTCTACGCGGACCGGCTCATCCTCTACGAGGAGGCCAGCTCGCCGTTCCGCTTGCGCTTCGGCGCCACGTTCACCGCGGAGCTGGAGGCGGCGCTGACAGGGGCCCTGGAGCTGTCCGCGGCCTACGGCGAGAAGGTGCAGCGAGGCTTCCGTGAGCAGGTCCGCGACGCGCTGGGCCCTGAATCAGGCCCCCTGGACCTGCTGGACTACGCCGTGCGCCTGCGCCCGGACGCCGTGACGGGGAGCCGCTTCTCCCCCGTGCCGCCGGTGATGCTGGAGCCGGACGGGTCGCGCGCCCGCGCGCTGCCCGTGGACTTCCTGGGCACGTCCACCCCAGGCGGGCGCTATGCCCTGCCGGACGTGTGTCTGGCGGCGAAGCCGGGCGGCGGTGGGTTCGAAGTCATGCTGGCGCGCGTCCACCACCACCTGCTGCTGTGGAGCTGGCTGAGCGCCTTCCAGCCCGAGCGCGAGCGGTATGCGTCCGTCGCCTCCCAGTGGCTGGAGATGGACGCGGCCGCGCAGGGCCTCGTGGGCCTGTCCATCCGCCGGCGCAACAAGGGCTTCTACGTCTATCCGGGACGGCGGCTGGTGTACTCGGTGTCGGACGTGCTCGACGTGGAGGAGGGGGCGCTCACGCCGCGTGACGTGAAGGTGCTCCCGACGCCCGAGGGGCCGGTGCTCGTGGATGGCCAGGGGGCGCGGCTGAGCCTGTACCTGCCGCTCGACGACTTTTCGTCCTATCCGCCCTTCGCGGCGCTGGCCCACCCGCAGGTGTTGCACGCGCCGCTGCGCACGCAGGGCGAGCACCTGCCGCGGCTGAGCGTGGGCGGGGCCGTGTATCAGCGCGAGCGGTGGAACCTCCCCGCGTCGCGGCTCGCGAAGCCCGCGGGCTTCGAGCTCTTCCTCACCGTCCAGCGGGAGCGGCGGGCGGGAGGCTGGCCTCGCTTCGTGTTCATGCGCAGCTCGAAGGAGCGCAAGCCCTACCTCATCGACACCGCGAGCCCCTTCGCCGTGGACCTGCTCTCCCACCTGTCGCGAGACGCGGAGCGGCTGTCCGTCGAGGAGATGTACCCGGCGCCCGAGCAGCTGTGGCTGCGCGACGAGCGCGGCCGCTACACCTGTGAGCTGCGGATGCAGTTCACCCGGTGGAGTGGGGCGCCTGTGTGACAGCCTTTGACATCCAGGGCGCATTCACGCCCAGAATGGCTTTTTCCCCAGCCTGGTGGTGCGTGCTGCCTCGCCAGGATGACGGGCCCATTCAGGAGACAGTCAATGTCCGGTGACAACGTCGTCGCGCCCCCCGCCAAGAAGCTCCGGCGGCCGGTGGAGGAGGTTCGCGCGGAGCTGCTGGCCGACGCGGACGTGAAGGAGCAGGCCCGCCTGCTCAAGGTGCCCCTCGCCGACTACGTCGAGAAGATCATCGACTACGCCCTCAACCCGGACAAGCCGCCCCAGATTCAAATCGTCCCGGACGAGGAGCTGAAGGCGAAGGACCCCAACACGCCCACCATCGCGGAGATCGAGGAGCACCTCCAGGGCATCGTCGACGGCCGCGTCGTCATCAGCCGCGCGCAGCAGCGGGACGGCTTCAGCGACAGTGACAGCGACGCCCGCTACAAGACGGCGCTCGGCTCCGACGCCGTCCCCACGGGCGCCCCCGAGAGCCGCCAGGGCGCGGACAAAAAGCCGAAGAGCTGATCCACACCAGGGCGGGCCAGGGCACCCCGTTTGGGAGTCCCCTGGCCCTCGGGTGGCCGGTAAGTTGCCGGAATTGCTGCGACTTCACGCGGCGTCCGGTTTTTTCAGGGCGCTGGGAAACAATTCGTTCAACGTCCCGACAATCCTCACATCAGTCACATTCGCTGGCCGCCACGCGGCCACGCTCGAAAGGGGCAGTCACCATGTCCAAGGCATTCAAGGCGATCGGCAAGGTCCTCAACGTCATCAAGCCGTTCGTCTCCATGGTCAACCCGCTGCTCGGCGCGGCCATCGGCTTTGCCGGCAACCTGGCGCAGGGCAAGAACCCCATCCAGTCCCTGCTCGGCGCGGCGACGGACCTCATCCCGGGTGGCGGCGTCCTCAAGAACACCCTGGGCAAGTTCGCGGGTGGCTTCCTGATGGACGGCGCGGGTGGCAACAGCCTGCTGAGCGGCGCGCTCAACCTGGCCACGGGCAAGGGCAAGGTCACGGACGTCATCGGCGACATGCTGAAGAGCACCGCCAAGACGGGCCTGAGCCAGCTGGGCATGAACAACGCCACCGAGCTGTCCGCGCAGCGGATGTCCCAGTTCCTGGTGTCGTAATATCCTGGGCGGATGACACTCGAACCCTACGTCCCAGAGCTGCACTTCGAGCACATCAAGGCTTGGCTGCAGTCCTGGGACGAAATCGTCACCCCGGATGGCCTGCCCCAGACGGGATTCGTGGTTCCCGGCAAGGCGGCGGGGTTCCTGTACCGGACCGACAGCTCGCTGGCGCTGATCGAGAATCTCGTCGCGGCGCCCGGGCTGTCGAAGGAAGAGCGCAACGAAGCGGTGGACCTCGTCGTGGCCGCCATCTGCAAGGAGGCCACGCGGCTGGGGTTCAAGATTCTCCTCGGCACCACCCAACTGGATGCGGTGGTGAAGCGCGCGGAGAAGCACGGCTTCATCTACGTGGATGGCGGTTTCCACGTCATCGCGTTGCGCCTCGCCTGAGATGCGCGCGGGCACCGACATCGTGATTCTGGGAGCCGGCGTCGTGGGCCTTTCGGCCGCGCGCCGGCTTTCCGTTTGGGGTGCATCCGTCACCGTGCTGGACGCCGTGTCGCCGGGAGGCCGGGGCTCGCGCGCCGCCGCGGGGGTGGCCATTCCCTCCGTCCGGCTGTTCGACGACCCGGTGATGCTCGCGTTCGCCCGGGCAGGCCGCGCCACGCTGACCGAGGACCTGGCCGTGCTGCCCGGCGGCGCGAAGCTGCGGCGTGGAAACGGCATCCTCCGCATCGTCCCGGACGCCAGGGCACGCGACGCGCTGGCGGCGAAGGCCGCGGGTGACGCGGAGGGGCTCGGCACGTGGCGGGACGCCGCGAGCCTCGTGTCCCTCGAGCCCGCGCTGGAGGGCACGCCGCTCTTCGGCGCCTTCGAGACGGCGCAGGGCCACCTCGTGGACACGGATGGCTACGTGGACGCGCTCCTGAAGGCCGCCACGGACGCGGGGGTGCGGACCCGGTTGGGCGTGGCCGCGCGTGCCGTCACCCAGACTTCCACGGGCGTCGAGGTCCACACGGAAGGCGAGACGCTCCGTGCGGATCAACTGCTGGTGTGCGCCGGGCCCTGGTCGACCCAGGTGGACGGCCTGCCCGCGCTGCCGCTGAAGCCCGTGCGCGGGCAGATGCTGGTGGTGCACCAGCCCGGGTTGCACCTGACGCGCGTCGTCTCCGGGCCCACGTACCTCGCGCCGTGGCGGGACGGCGAAATCGTCGTGGGGGCCACCGAGGAGGACGCGGGCTTCGTGGAGCAGGTGACGCCCGCGGGCCTGCTCCACCTCAGCGCCACCGTGGCGAAGCTGGCGCCGCGCCTGCGGGAGTCCCGCTTCGTTCGCGCGTGGGCCGGCCTGCGCTCGGCGACACCGGATGGTCGGCCCTACATCGGCCGTCACCCGGGCATGGAGCGCGTGTTGCTCGCCACCGGCCTCGGAGGCCAGGGCATCCTCACGGGGGCGCACTCGGGGGCGCTGCTCGCGGAGCTCGCGGCGCAGGGCCACTGCGCCGCCGCCGAGCCCTTCACGCCCTCGCGCGTCAGTACAGGTTCACCGGGTCGAACGGGCGGTTGAGCTTCGTCCGGGCGCGGGGGAGCGCGTCGTGGATGGCCTGCGCGTCCCCGCGCGCCAGCGCCTCCGTCAGGGCCTGCGTCTGCTTCGGCCAGGTGGTGCTGGCCTCGGCGTAGCGCAGGGCCTTGGACCACTCCGCGCGCCCGCCCGCGAGCGCCTGTCCCGCCAGACTCTCCGCCGTCTTCAGCGGATCTCCAATGGCGCGGGCGTGCTCCTCGGCGCGGGCGAACCAGTCCACGGCCGTCGCGTGCTGCTTCTCATCCAGGAACAGCCGCCCCAGCTCCGCGGCGATGACCTGCCGGTGGAAGGAGTCGCCCAGCGCGTCGGCGTTGGCGAAGGCCTCGGTGAAGTGGGCCACGGCGGCGTCGCGCTCACCCGCGCCCAGCTCCAGGCCCGCCAGCCGGTAGCGGTGGTGCTTGGCGAAGTTCACCCCCCAGCTCTCGCTGATCTTCTCGAAGCGCCGCCACGTGGAGATGGCGTCGCCGAACTGCCGCGCCGTCTCCTGGAGGTAGCTGGCGTTGGAGATGAGGTTGATCTTCAGGTGCGTGGCGCTGGCGTCGTGCAAGTCCCCCACGCAGCGCATGGCGAGCTTCTCCTCCACCAGCGCCTTGTCCAGCTTGCGCTCCTGGAACCAGGTGAGGGCGCAGACGTTGCGGAGCCAGCCCTCTTGCAGCGCGCGGTCCGGGGCGGTGCTGCGCTCCAGGGCGGCGAGCCCCGCGGCGACCTCCTCCCGCGCGTTGGGCAGCTGCCCGAAGCGCTTGGTCAACGTGAGCGCGCGGAACATGTGGAGCCGCGCCACCATTTCGGGGGGAATCCGGCACGTCAGCCCCTGCCCGAACGCCTCCATCGCCGCGTCATGCGCGCCGGTGTAGACGTGGACCACGCCCATGCTGCGCGCGAACAGGGCCCGCAGCTCCTCGGCGTCGCCCAGGCTGGCCCGGTCAATCTCGATGGCCGGCGTGGTGAAGCCCGTGTCCAAGCGGTCCCAGGCTTGGAGGACGCGAGAGGGCAGCGTGGCGGCCTCACCCTCCGTCAGCGCCGCCAGGCCCCGCTCGGCGGCGAGCATGGCGCCTTCGTAGTTCGTGGTGAAGAAGCAGCTCCGGATGGCGAGGATGGCGGCGGCCACGCGCGTCTCGGGCGCCTGCGCCGCGTCCACCGTGAGCTGGAGATACCGCCCCTCCAGGTCCACGGGGGCCTCCAACGCCCGGCGGGACACCGGCCCCGGCGTGGGCGCCCGAGGCGCGCGCAGCCGGTCGCAGAGCGAGTCCAGGTAGGCCAGCCGCCGGGCCTCGAAGGACTCCGCGCCGTGGGGCCGGCGCACGTTCCACCCCGTCATCAGCAGGGTGCCCTCCAGGCCTTCCAGCCGGCACCACTCGGCGGCGCGCATCACCGCGCGCAGGCTCACCAGGTCGCACTCGCCCGCGCCGTGGAGGACCAGGGGGCGGCCACTGGCGCGCAGCGTCTCCACGATGGCCTTCGCGGCCACGTTGAGGACCCAGAACATCTGCTCGGATTCGCGGTGGAGCCGCCGCTCGGAGGGCGTCAGCGCCAGGTCGCTCAGGTCCGGCACGCCGTCGATGGCGCCCGGGAAGAGCCGGTTCCACTCGGAGGGGTTCGCGAGCGACAGGGCTCGCACCGCGTCGGGCGCGGCCGCTTCACACGCGCGGAGCACCTTCCTCAGGCCTCCGAAGGCGACGGGCAACGCCACCCCCGCGTCCACTTCGATGGCGTTCGAGGGCAGGGTGACGGGGCGCGCCGTCTCCACGGTGACTGCCAGCTCGCCGCGGGGACGCGCGACATGGGGATTCACGGGTGGCTCCTCGGGGGGGCGGAAGGCCGGGATGAGACAGAAAAAAGCTGTCTCACACGCATCCTCACATCCTCTCAGGAACCGAGGCAAATGTGGCCGCCTCGAAAAGGACGTTTCAGCCTGCGTCATCCCCGGCATGTCCCGATGCGTCGAGCGTGGCCCCTCGGCGTTCCGCTCCCAGCGGATGCCGGTGTGTCACCGCCTCGATACTTCAGTCGTGCGTGCCGATGTGCTGATCGCCGTGGTGGTCGCAGACCCAGTGGAAAGCACACGAGCAGGCGACCGCGCGGGCCTGGGTGCAGCACCGGCCACCGAAGTGCTCCGGCAGGGGCTCGGCCTCGTCGTCCTCGGGCGGCTCCGGCAGGCACCGGGGGGCGGCGCGTCCGGACCGGGCCGGCTCGTGGTCGCAGCAGCCGCGCTCCATGCAGCGGGGGCACAGGGACAGCTCGCAGTTGGCGCACCAGTCGAAGACCTCTCCGGCGCTCCCGCGGCGCTCACATCCTCCACAGCTGTCGAACATGGACGACCTCCAGTCGCATGCCCGTGAAGGTAGAGCGGGGGTCTGACAGGCGAAGCGTCCAGTCACTCACGCTCCTCGGGCAAAGGCTTCCATCCGTGAACGTCTTTTGCCGGGAATGTGGGGCAATGAACCGTCGTGAGAAGACGGGCGCGCGGGATTGGAACAAGCTGGCGGCCGGGCCCGTCTGACTTGGGGGAAGGAGCGACGCCCATGCGCAAGCAACGGCGGATCATCGGTGTCTTCGGTTCTGGCAAGGAGGACCACGCGGAGCGCGTCATCCCGCTCGTGCGCTGGATTGCCGAAGCGGGGTTCGACCTGCTCACGGGCGCGGGCAGCGGGGTGATGCGCACGGCGGCGGATGCCTTTGTCCAGGTGGAGTACCGGCATGGCATCTCCATTGGCATCGTCCCGGGCACGGTGACGGGCCGGGAATACAAGCCGCGCTCGGGCTATCCCAATCCCAACGTGGAGCTGCCCATCTACACGCACCTGCCGCTCAGCGGCGAGCAGGGGACGGATCCGCTCAGCCGCAATCACATCAACGTGCTCACGCCGCACGCGCTGGTGTCCTTGCCCGGGGGCGCGGGCACCGTGGCGGAGGCCGCGCTGGCCCTGCGCTACGGCAAGCCGACCATCCTCTACGGGCCCCCGGAGTCCTTCCGCCGCTTCCCGGCGGAGCTGGAGCGGACGGACTCCCTGGAGCGGGTGGCCGAGTTCCTCCGCGCCGCGGTGCGGGACCCGTTGCGTCTGGCCGCGCAGTAGCCCGGGCGAACGTCTAGGATGGGGCACTTGGGGGAACGGGCCCGGGCCACCCAGGCAGGGTGGGCCGTGACGTCTCGCGTGCACCATCATGATCAGTGCCGAAACGCCGCTCGCCAGCTGGTTCCTCCTCATCGCCGGGACGCTCTTCCTGGTCGTCTTCGCGCTCCCCCTGCTGCTGATGCCCCTGACGTGGGCGCGCTGGTTCGGGTGGCGGCTGCCGGAGGGTAACCATCACCTCACGGTGTACTTCGGCCGCTGCCTGGGGGCCGTGGCCCTGGCCATCATCCTGACGGCGGCGCGCTTCGTGTCCCGGCCGGGGCCCGCCATCTTCGACCTCATCGGCTGGGTGAGCGCGGGGATGGTGGTCGTCCACGTCTGGGGCGCCCTGAAGAAGGCGCAGCCCGTATCCGAGACGGTGGAGATCGGCTTCTATGCGGTGGTAGGCGTGCTCGCCATGTGGATTCGCTTCAACGCCCTCGCCTGAGCGCACGATGTCACCGGTGGACCTCGACCCCATCCTCGCGACGCTGGCGCCCTACATCCCCGGCGCCGTGCTCCGGCGTCTGGAGCGCACGGAGGCGCACGCGCTGCCGCTCGTGGAGCCCGTCCGGGGCGCCATCCTGCTGCTGGACATCGCGGGTTTCACGCCCATCGTCGTCAGCCTGAGCGGCGCGGGTCCCCGGGGCATCGACGCGCTCCAGCGGCTGCTCACGAGCTACTACACGGAGATGATCGACGTCGTGAAGGACCACGGCGGCGACATCTACCAGTTCGCCGGGGACTCCATCCTCGCGTGCTTCGAGGAGGAGCCCGGCGCGGGCCCCACGGGCGCGGTGCAGCGCGCGGCGCGCTGCGCGCTGGACGTCCAGGCCCGGCTGTCACGCTTCGCCCGGCTGGAGCTGCTGGGGCAGCGCTTCACCGTGTCGTCGCGCATCGGCATCGGGTTTGGTGAAGCCCACCGCGTGGTGCTGGGCGCCACGGGGCTGTGGATGCACCCGGCGCTCATCGGCCAGCCGTTGACGCAGGCGGTGGCGGCGGAGAAGCGCGCCACCGTGGGCGAGGTGCTGCTCAGCCCGGAGGCCTGGGCCTTGCTTCCGGAGCCCGCGCGTCAGGGCGTGGCCCGCGAAGGCGCCTTCCGCCTGGAGCCGTCCGCGCCGTTGATGGCGCCACCGGCCCCGGCGTTCGTCCTGCCGTCGGGCCAGGAGATGGTGGCCCGGTGCTCGCTGCTGCTGCACCCGGTGCTCTTCACGAAAATCACCACGGCGCACCAGGAGTACAGCGGCGACTTCCGCGACGTCACCTGCTTCTTCCTCCGCTTCGACAGCGCCCGCGCCACGTCGCGCACGGAGGACTTCACCCGCGAGCTGAACAGCTTCTACGAGTACGTCCAGCGGGAGAGCGCGCACCACGGCGGCGTGCTGCTGATGACGGACTTCACCGACAAGGGGAACGTCCTCTACGTCATCTTCGGCGCGCCCACCGCGCTGCAGAGCAAGGAGGTGCTGGCCTGCCGGCTCGCGTGCAAGCTCATGCGGGAGCGGGAGTCCTTCCCCTTCGTGGAGGCGCTGCAGATTGGCATCGCCACCGGCCCGGCGTACTTCGGCGAGATGGGCTCGCCCTGGCGCAAGGGCTACTCCGCGCTGGGCGAGGTGGTGAACATGGCCGCCCGTCTGATGACGCACGGGCAGGGCAGCGGCATCCACATCGACGCGCAGACGGAGCGCAAGCTGTACCAGGGCGGCTTCGCCACCGAGTTCGTCGAGGATGCGCGGCTCAAGGGCGTCTCGCGCGCCGTCCCCGTCTACCGGCTCACCTCGGAGGTGCGCCGCAGCCTGTTCCTCAAGGGGAAGGGCGACATCGTCGGTCGCAAGCGCGAGCTGGAGACGCTGCGCCAGTCCCTGGACGCCTCGTTCAGCGGGCAGGGGCGCGTCTGCGTGGTGTCGGGTGAGGCGGGCATCGGCAAGTCGCGGCTCGGCGCGAAGGTGGTGGAGCTGGCGGAGGCGCGGGGCGCGCGCTGCCTCTACGGCATCTGCTACTCGTACGAGATGTTCACGCCCTTCTTCCCGTGGAAGGAGGTGCTCATCCAGCTCTTCGGCCTGCACGAAGGCGATGACGTGGACACGCAGCTGTCGCGGCTGCGTCAGGGCTTCGTGGGCCTGGAGGACACGGGGCCGGAGTGGGTGCCGGTGCTGGCCGGCATCCTCGGTCTGCCCGTGGAGGAGTCACCGCTCACGCGCGACCTGGACGCGCGGCAGAAGAACCAGAGGGTCTTCCAGGTCATCTTCCAACTGCTGGAGAAGCTGTCCCGCCAGACGCCGGTCCTGCTGTTCTTCGAGGACCTGCACTGGGCGGACAACATCTCCGTGGACCTCATCGAGTACGTCGCCGCGCGCCTGGCCTCGCTGCGGCTGACGCTGCTGGTGACGATGCGGCCCGGGGAGCACCTCAAGCGCCTCAAGGGGCTGCCGGGGTTGCACCGGTTGGACCTGTCCAGCCTGGACGATGACGAGACGCGGGCGCTGCTGCGGCTGCACCTGCGCATGGAGACGCCGGCCCCGGCGCTGGAGGAGATGCTCCAGGCCAAGGTGCAGGGCAACCCGTTCTTCATCGAGTCCATCGTCCAGGGGCTGGTGGAGAAGGGCTACCTGGGGCCGGTGGCGCCGGGCGCTGAAGTCCTGGAGCTCAAGCGCGGTCTGCACGACCTGGCGCTGCCGGACTCCATCCAGGACGTGGTGCTGTCGCGCATCGACCTGCTCACGGAGACGGAGAAGCTGGTGGTGCGGGTGGCCTCCGTGGTGGGGCGCATCTTCACGCTGGAGGCGGTGGCCGCGCTGGCGCCCGGCTCGGTGCCGCCCGAGCGCATCCGCGAGGCCATCGACACGCTGACGCGGCTGGGGCTCATCCTCCTGGAGATGGAGGAGCCCTTCACGTGCATCTTCAAGCACATCGTCATCCGGGACGTGGCGTACACCACGCTGCTCGTGTCGGCGCGCGAGGACTTGCACCGGCGCATGGCGCGCTTCATCGAGGCCCGCGCGGGCGACAACCCGGTGAAGTCCGCGGGCATCCTGGCCTACCACGCGCTCGCCGGGAACGACGAGGTGAAGGGCCTGGAGTACACGCTGATGGCGGCGCGCAGCGCGCGCGAGCAGTACGCCAACGACGACGCCGTCCACCACTACAACCGCGCCATGGAGATTCTCGGCGGCACGATGGCGTTCGACCCCGAGGAGGTCCTTCGCCGGACGCACGTCGTGATGAAGGAGCTGGCGGAGACCCTGCTCAACGCGGGCAACTACGCGGGCGCCATCCTCATGTTCGAGCAGTGTCTGGCGGACGAGGAGCAGGTGCCGCGCCGCGCGGAGATCCACCTGGGCCTGGGCCGCGCCCACCAGGAGAAGGGCGAGTCCAAGCGCGCCATCCAGGAGCTGGAGACGGCGCTGGAGCTGATGGGGCGCGACATGCCCCGGAGCATGCCGGCGCTGGTGGTGCGCTCGCTCCTGGCCATGGGGCTGCACCTGCTCTACGGCCTGTTCCCCTGGCTGGTGCGGCCGCTGGGCGCGCGGCTGCCGCTGTACCTGAAGCAGCTGTCGACGCTCATCTCGCTCATCAAGATCTACTACTTCGCCGACATCGGGAAGCTCACGTGGGCCACGCTGGTGGCCACGACGATGGCGGAGCGCTCGCGCAGCGAGTACGGCCTCAGCCTGGCGACCAGCTACTACGGCTCGCTGCTGTTCGGCTCGGGCATGGTGTGGCGCTCGGGGCACTGGTGCCGGCGCGCGCTGGAGCACGCCCGCCGCTCACGGGACACGGCGGCCGAGGGCGTGGCGCTGAGCCGCCTGGCCACCCACGCCATCTTCACCAACGCGCAGGCCCAGGCCACCGAGTACGGCGAGCAGGCGGTGGCGCTGCTGCGGCAGGTGGGGGACATGTGGGAGGTGCAGACGGGGCTGATGATGCAGGCCACCAGCCTGTTCCTCGCCTCGCGCTTCGAGGACGCGGAGCGCGCGTACCGGGAGATGGGCCGGGTGGGCGTGGAGCTCAACGCGCTGATGCACCAGGGCTGGTCTCACGCCTGGGTGCCCATGTGCCGCTACCTGCGCGGTGACGGGGACGTGGGCGAGCTGTGCGCGGAGCTGGAGCAAGGCCTGCGCATCAGCATCGACGTGCAGGACCTGGCCAACCAGTGCGCCAGCCTGAACCACCTGGTCAACGTGGCGGTGCGTGAGCACCAGGTGGAGGAGGCCGCGCTGATGGCGGTGCGCGCGGACGAGGCGCTGTGGCGCTACCACGTGCTGGTGCCCTTCCTCCAGATTGGGCTCGTGGACGCGGCGGAGGGCGCGCTCTTCGCCCTGGAGCAGGGCGCCGTCTCCGTGCCCCCGGAGCAGCTGTGGGCCCTCTACCGCCGCTGCGCGCTCAAGGCCCGGGCGCTGGGGACGCTCTACCCGTACCTTCGCGGTCCGGCCATGCGGGTGATGGCGCGGGCGAAGGCGCTCAAGCGGGGCGCGAAGGCCGCGGAGCCGTTGTTCGACCGCGCGCTCGCGGTGTTGGAGGCCACGCCCAATCGCTGGGAGACGGGCGTGGCCTACCTCGACGCGGCGGCGGCGCTGCCGCACCGGAGGACGGCGCTGCTGGCCCGCGCGCGAGCCATCTTCACCGCCATTGACGCGCAGGCGGAGCTGCGGCGGGTGGCGCGGCTGGAGCCCGCCGTCATCGACGTGACGGCGCCGCGGGCTCCCGTGGCCCTCACGTGAGCCGCTGCGGCCGGAGCCCGAGCTGGTTCATCTGCTGCGTGTCCCAGTACTCCAGCGCGTCCTGACCGGCGATGTAGCGGCGCGCGGCGTTCTTCACCGGGTTTCGGATGCTCGTGATTTCGGGCCCGGAGAAGAGGATGGTCTGCTTGTACCGGGGCATGTCGCTCATCGTCAGCTTGGACCAGTAGTGGCGCGCGATGTTGGGCAGGCTGCCGAGCTGGCCGCACAGCCGGTGGAAGTGCTCGATGACCTCCGACGTGTGGAGGTTCTTGGGCTGGTGACAGAGCGTGTAGCCGTCGTAGTCGCGGCTGAGCGTTCCGGGGAGGAGCCGGCCCTCGGCCTGGAGCTCCCGGAAGAAGGGCGTCTCCGGGTAGGGGCACACGATGCCCAGGAAGGTGACGGAGAAGTACTGGAGGTCGGAGAGGTACTCGGGGAGCTTCTCCAGGTATTCGTTGGTGTCGCCGTCCGAGCCGACGATGAGGCCGAAGGACAGCAGGATGCCGGCGGAGAAGACGCGGCGGATGACGGCGTCGACCTCGCTCAGCTTGTTCTGGCCCTTGTTCATGGCCTTGATGGAGTCGGGGTTGAGGGACTCCAGGCCGGTGTAGACATACCGGCAGCCGGCCTTGGCCATCAGCTTCACCAACGCCTCGTCCTTGAGCACGTTGAAGGTGAGGGCGCAGCCCCACGTCTTCTTCAGCGGGATGAGGGCCTCGCACAGCTCGCGCAGGTATTTCGGTGAGCCGCCGAGGTTGTTGTCCAGGAAGATGAACGCGTCATCCATCAGCCCCAGGAAGTTGGGGTTCCAGCGCATGCGCGTCTGGATTTCGTCGATGACGTGCGCGACGGGGCGGTAGCGGTAGCGCTCGTTGCCGGTGAGGACGCAGAAGTTGCAGGAGAAGGGACAGCCGCGAGACGCCTCGATGCCGGGCAGCCGCAGCGTGTTGTGCGTGAAGTCGATGAGGTCGTAGCGCGAGGGCCGGATGGCGGTGGGGCCCAGCGGCGGGCGCTGGTAGCGCGGCTGGAGCTGGCCCTTCTCGAAGTCCTCGATGAGCGCCGGCACGTTGGCCTCGGGCTCGCCGGTGATGACGGCATCGAAGTACTGCTGCGCGTCGTCGGGGAAGTAGCTGGCGTGGCGGCCCCCGGCGACCGTCTTCATGCCGCGCTGGCGGAAGAGGGAGGAGAGCACCTTGGTGTGCTCATAGAAGGAATGCAGATAGGAGAAGAAGACGAGGTCCCAATGGCGGTCCATGGGGATGTCGCGCTCCTTCTCGTTGAAGATCTCCACCTCCGCGTGCTCGGGGCACAGGCCGGCGATGAGCTCCGGCACGGAGGACTGCATGATGGAGGGTTCCTTGAGGCGCAGCCGGGTGGGGTGCGTGTACGTGGCGATGACGGCAATCCGCATGCGGTGACGTGGCTCCAAGAAGAGGCGGCGTGGCCACGGAGCGGCAAGGAGCATGCGTCAGAAGGGTTCGGCTCCCCCGGCCTGGCCTTGAAAACAGAATCCCCCTGTTTCACGGCCTAGGCAAAATGACAGCAGGGCGAAGCCTGTATCCCAGGCTCAATCCTGCTGCGCGCAGCGGACATCCTGAGTTCCGGAGTGTCACACGACGAACGCGACTCACGGTGCCTCAAGCCTCGTCACACCGTGTGCATGGAATTTCAGTGAGTGGGTCATTATTTAGTGAGGGTCTGCTCGTCGGCTCCCCCCGCTCGAATCGCTTCGTTCCCCCCGCCCCCTCCCCGCCGAGCGACTCCTCCATGTCCGTGAGCACCTGGAACATCGATCCTTCGCATTCGTCCGTCCTGTTCGTGGCGCGTCACATGGTGGTGGCGCGCGTCCACGGCCGCTTCGAGCGCTTCAGCGGAACACTCCGCGTGAATCCCGAGCAGCCCATCCAGGGCGAGGTCGACATGAGCGTTGAGACGGCGAGCATCTACACCGGCGCGCCGGACCGGGATGCGCACCTGCGCTCGCCGGACTTCCTCGACGCGGACGCCGCGCCCAAGCTCACCTTCCGCAGCACCAAGGTGGAGCCCACCGGCGGCGCCAGCTTCCGCCTGCTGGGCGATTTGACCATCCGCAACGTCACCCAGCCCGTGGCCTTCGAGGCGCGTCACACCGCCACGTCGAAGGACCCGTGGGGCAACACGCGGCTCATCTACTCCGCGCGCACCACCATCAACCGCACGGACTACGGCATCCGCTGGAACAAGACGCTCGACAACGGTGGGTGGCTCGTCGGCGAGAAGATCGACCTGGAGCTGGACATCCAGGCAATCCCCGCGGCCTGAGCCGGCGCCTCACGGCGCGGGCATGAAGTCCGCGTAGACGGCGGCATGGTCGGAGCCGCCATAGCCGCCCCGCGGATCGCGCATGGCCCGGAACGAGCCGGGCACATACGCTCCGCCTCCGCGCGCCAGGTACAGGTGGTCGATGGCCTGGCGCTCGCCGTAGAACGAATACGTCCACGTCTCGTCGTCCGGCCGGTCGCTGGCGACGCGCAGCAACGCGCCGTCGCGCTCCAGCGCCTGGATGGGCTCGGAGCCCGGCACGTCGTTGAGGTCACCCCCCAGCACCACCAGCGCGTTCGGCGTGGCCTGGGCGACGCCCGCGATGATGTCACGCGCCGCGTCGGCCTCCGCGAAGCGGCGCCCCGGGTCGTCGCTCGACTTGGAGCGGAAGTGCGCGGAGAAGACGATGACCTGCTTGCCCTCCACGTCCAGGTGGACCTCCAGCAGCTCCCGGGCGAAGCGCGTCTCGGTGCCGTCGGGGCGCCAGAGCGGGCGGTGGCGGTGGCCCCGGACGCGGGTGATGGGGTGGACGGAGATGACGGCCACGTCCACCGACGCCGGGGCACCCGTCTCACCCAGCTCCGCGTAGCCGAAGCGGGGGAGGCGGGACGTCAGCGCATCCAGCGAGGCCTGGGTCTCCACCTCCGCGAGCAGCACCACGTCCGCGTTCAGCCGTGAGATGGCCGAGGCGAGCCGGTCCGCCTTCATGCCGAACTCGGAAGGCGTCGGCAGGGCCTCGTAGTTGCTCCCCCCACACGCGCCGGAGTCACACACCGTGTCGAAGAAGCGCTGCACGTTGTACGCGGCGATGCGGACGCTGCCCTCGAGCGCCGAGTCGGGGGGCTCGGGCGTGCCGCAGCGCGTGCCGACGCAGTCGTCGTCCGTCCCGGGGCCCGGTGGTGTCCAGCGCCCGTCGCATCCGGACAGCGACAGGAAGGCGCCCAGCAGGACGGCGGCCTGGGTTCGCGAGATGCGCCAACGCGCGGGGAGGGAGGCGAGTGCCATGCGCGTGGCAGCGTACTCCAACGCCGCTCCGGCGCGGCCGGGCAGGCGGGCCCAGTGTTCGCGGGAGGCTTCTAGGGCCTACGCGCATTGCTTCCAGCAAGGGGTTACGGCATGACAGTGAGTGCGGTGGGGCGCGTGCCTGCCGTACGGACCGGGTACGGAGGCGCGTTCGCGGCATGGTTTTCGAAATCCTCATTGGCGCCGCGGTGATGACGCTCATCACCGTGCTCTTCACCGGGCCCGGGATGTGGAGCTCCACCTGGGGCTACCGGAAGAAGGAAGGCCAGGACGCCTCCGCGCGTCGTGACGACGAGAAGAAGTAGCCGTCGCCTGTTACTGGCAGATGCCCGGGCAGTCGGTCGCTCCCGAGCCCGGCGAGCAGGCATCCAGCGGGTCATCGACGCAGCGCGTCCCCGGTGACACGCAGCCGCCGTAGAAGCCGCCGCAGCACTTGATGAAGCCCGCGGGCACGTCACACGGCGTCGCGAAGCTCCGGCACTCGGCGCCGCCCGCCGCGGGCCTCGCGAACACGACCACCTGGGCGCAGCCCTCTCCGTTGTCGTCGCCGGAGTCCCCGCTGCAAGCGGTCAGCAGCAGGGAGGCCAGGGCCGCGCCTGTGGCCATCATGAGTCGGTCCATGTCCGCTATGTGGCCCGGGCTGGCCCGCGCGTCCAGCCCCCCACTCCCTGGGATGTCATTCCACGAGCAGCCGCTTCACCGGTGCGGGGTCCACCGCGACCATCAACGGCCGGGTGAAGTTGCTGAACGACACCAGCGCCTGGCCCGGGGCGAGCCGGGAGACGCGGTCCCACAAGCCCTCATCGATGCTGCCCACCGACTTCTGCATTCGGGCGATGACGGAGCTGTCCGCGATTTTGTGGATGACGAAGTTGTTGATGAGGCCCAGCACCTCGTTGGGGAGGTGCTGCGGGAGCTGGGTGACGAACACGAGCCCCATCCAGCGCTTGCGGCCCCGCTTGGCGATCTTCGCCACCTGCTCGAAGAGCACGGGCATCTGGGAGATGCGGTTGGCGGAGAGGAACTCGTGGGCCTCCTCGATGATGATGAGCACCGGCGTCACGGCGCCGTCCGTCGTGTGGGCCCGCTGGTAGCGCTCCTCCTGCGCGTCCTGGAGGCCGCGCAGGATGTCCGCGATGACCAGGTTGTTGAGCTGCGGTGAGTCCGTGTCCGACAGGTCGATGACGGAGACCCGGCCGGGCGTGAGCATGGATTCGTAGGCGACGCCCTGCGTGTTGCCGACGTCGAAGATGCCCAGGCGCCGGAGCCCGCGCAGCTTGCTGGCCAGCGTCCTCCAGCTCACCTCATGACGGCTGGGATTGGCCATGACCCGGCCAATCACCTTGCCGAAGTTGCTCTTGAACTCGGTCGTGAGCGTGACGCTGCGCGAGGGCGTCGTGGGCGTGTCCTCGGACTCGTCGTCCTGGTCCTGGTTGTCCTCTGATGCAGCGGCTCGTTTGCGGGATGCGGTCTTCGGCCGGGCCGCGCGGGCCTCTGCCCGGCCTTCGTGGCCGAGGCTGTAGATGTACGCGCTGACCACGTCGAGCACGTGGTCGATGGTCATGTGGGGATAGCCCGTCGTCAGCTCATCCACTTCCAGCGCCTTGCTGCGCTCCTCCTCCGTCGTCGGGAAGATCTTGAAGTCCTCGAGCAGCAGCTTGGTGACGTCGTAGGCCTTGAGGAAGCGCTCCTGCTGCGCGTCCGACAGCTCCAGAATCTCCGCGAGCGCGTAGGGCGAGAGACTGGAGAACTGCAGCGAGAAGATGCGCTTGTTCCGGTGCTTCGGGTTGAAGCATTCGCGGCCGACGAGGTGGTGGATGTGCAGGTCCTTGACGCCCTCGGCCCGTTGGCCACGGCGCTTGAGGGCCTCGACCATCGCGGGGTGGTCCGTGGGCCGATCCACGTGCGTGTATTCGCCCTCCACGTCGAACACGATGGTGGCGATGCCTTGCTGCTGCGCGCGGTGGATGAGCGTGGCGACCGTGGTCGACTTGCCTCCACCCGTCGTCCCAATGATGCCCGTGTGACGTGGGAGGATGGCCTTGTCGCGGGGATTGAGGCGGGCCTCCATCTTCTCGTAGCCCACGACGAGCCCCAGACACAGGTCGCCAGCGGTTCCCAGCACGCGGGTGCTCTCCTCGTCATCGAGCAGAAAGACGGGGCTCTGCGGACGGGGACGGAAGCGGGGCGGCTTGAGCACGCCGTCGATCTCCTCTCCGACAATCTCAATCTCCGCGCGCCCGTGATAGTCGAAGGTGTACGCCAGCTTCTTGCCATGCGTGACGACGCCAATGGCCATGGTGGAGTTTGCGGGCACCGCGTTGGGCTCCGCGAAGGGCCCCCGCACCACCACGCCGAGATAGGCGCGGTTGTCCTCGCGGGACTTCACCCGGACCAGCGTCTGGGACGCGAGCTGGTGCAGGTCGTCTCGCGTCAGCAGCACGGTGATGAGGTTGTCCTGGCTGGAGGACACGTCGAAGTGGGTGAAGCCCACCGCGGTCTCCAACTCGGGGTCCAACTGGGCCGCGGACTTGTTCTGCTGTTTGAGCGCGTCCAGCGCCTGGAGGGTTTCCGGGGACGTCGGCTGGAAGGGTTGGGGAGGCGTCTGGGCGGGAGGCGTGGGGAGGGGGGCCTTGCCGTTCATCACCGGCGCGGCTTGCGTGGGCGGGCCCCGGTGCTGGCCATTCCCGTTCGCACTTGGAGGGGGACGCGACGGGCCGTTGGTCGGGCCTGGCGGAGGGGGTCTCCCCGCGCCATTGGGAGCACTGGCGCCCGGGGCCGCGAGCGCGCCCTGGGCCGTCATGGGCGGTCTGCCATTGGGTGGCGCGGCGCCAGGCCGTCCAGGGCCCGGGCCCATCTGCGGCCTCATGGCGCCCCCAGGGGCCGTGCCCGCAGGCCCGGCGCTGCCCGGTGGCGCGCCTCTTCCGCCTGCGGCTTCGTGCGCGGGCCTGCTCGCGGCCTGCGTGGAGTGGGGGGCGGAGCCCCTTGACGACCCTGCCTGGGAAGAGCGCTGCCCCCTGCCTTCATCAGCCATGCTCATTCTCCTCCTACCTGCTCTTGATCCGGTCGGTGAAGTACTCGAGGTTCGCGCCCGCCTGGGCGTAGGCGTCGTGAACCAATCCCAGGAAGCCGTCCTCGCCAAAGGCGCTGCGGCACGCTGTCTCCGCCACGTCGAGGAGCATCGGGAAGCCGCGCTCCGGGCGGAGGATGCTGTCGGCCATCGCCACGCGGACCGCGAAGTCGACGTGCTCCCGGTGCGCGTAGAACGTGAGCGGCGGCGTGCGCTCGGACGCGCGGAAGACGCCGCACACGACGTCCGGGCAGCATTCGTCCACGAACTTCTTTGCCTGTTGCGCGCCGTCGTCTTCGTATTTCCACCGGTTGACGACACGCTCACCAAAGCTCTGCATCGTATCGATGAGGATGTACTCGCCCGCGCGTAGGGCGTATCCCAGGGTCAGGTAGCCCCGCTGCTCCATGTCACTGGTGACGAAAACGAACTTCTGGTGCTCCTGGATGAGACGCCGCAGCAGCTCCAGTGCTGCCACCAGCAGGCTGCGATAGCCAGAGCCGGACAGCAGCTCGTACGCGCAGGGATTGCCATGCCCGATGCGCCACTCCGCAGAGGACTTCTCGACGAGGACTGCGCGTTCCGCATACGCCCGGATGCCGCGCCGGGCCAGCTTCGTCAGCGTGTCATGGCGAGGGCCTGCAGCACGGCGCATCCGGTGGTTGATGCTGGCGATGGCTTCTTGCACGGGGTCGGTGCTCTGCTGCGTCATCTCCTTGCGGAACAATCGCTGGGAGAAGGTGCCCGACGTGCCTCCGTAGCCCACCAGGGCGATGCCAAGCTGAGTGATGCCTAGAGGCAGGCTCTCGTGACTGGTCGTAGTGCCATAGACGGCGTCGACTTTTCCCGCGAACAGCAAGCCGTTGTGGATAATCTCCAGTTGCTCAGGGGTCGTTGGATAGACGCCAGAGCCCTTCGGCGCGCCAGGACGGCTGGCGATGATGGGGAACACCTCATCTCGGATGAGGGCGCGCGCGCGTCCCTCCTTGTCGACGGCTCCGGAGATCTCCGACCGGAACCGGTCCATGATGTCCGCGATGTCGAACCCCTGAGACCAGGAGTCGATGTTGAGTGTCTTGTCCAGGTCCTCGCCAAAGGCTTTACGGAAGTCGTCGTCGCCCACGACATCTGCGTCGCCCTCGAAGGGGAAACCACCAGCCATGCTTGCCTCCCAGCTTCACCGACGAAATTGCACCACGGAACTCGCCTCAAGCCGCTCACGTCGCATGAGCATCTGGGCATAGGTCTGCGCCTGTTGCAGGGGCATCCCGAACAGGGTTGCGAGCTGCGCCGGACCGCGCTCTTCATCCAATGACTTGATGTAAGGGTAAGCGATGTCCGCGGGCGCGAGCAGCTCGAACGCGAGCCGGTCCGCGCGCCGCTCCGCCTGCACCACATTTCCTGACTGAATGAAGCCCGAATCATCCCGTTCCATCAGCTCCATTTGGATCCCGATGGGGAACTGGTCCAAGGCGAGCGCGAGTTGCTCCGCGTGCGTCGGAGGGCGAAGCGCATCCAGCACTGGGAGGAAGGAGGGGCCATACTTCTTGAGCGCCCGAGCCCGCGGCAGCATGTGATCGAGCACGAAATGCGAGACTTCGTGCGCGAGTGTGAAGAGCTGTTCGTCTTCCTTGTCGTTTCTGTCGCGAAAAAGGAACGCACGACCCTTGTTCGCCACCATGCAGCCGCGGAATCGACGGGGCGTCGTGGGGACGGGATAGTCGATGTCGATGCACATTTGGGTGAACCAACTCGCGACCGTCGCGGACGTCAGCCCTTTCAGGACCACCGGTGTGACGATTTCGGGAAAGGCATCCTCGGTGTCACTTTCGAGGTCCCGGGGAAAAGAGGTGGGGTGCGCGAGCCCGGAAGCTTCCAATGCCTCCTTGAGCCAGAGTTCCGTCATGTCTGAGGCTCTTCATCCGGCTCGCGGTCTTGGGCCGCCATCAGAACGCCGCCCTGGTTCGCGGAGCCGTCATTGGATGAATCTTGGAAGACCTCCACAATCTTCAGCCGCCCCAGCACTCTTCGCAGAATGCGGTCGTTCACCCCGTGCTCCTCCGCGATGGCAGTCGCCTGCTCCTTGAAGTGGTCGCTTTCGGGGCGGCGGCACAGCGACATCCAGTTCAGTGTCTCCACGGAGCATCCCAGCTCCTTGGCCAGTTCCTCTTCGGACATGCCTTCGAGTTGCCGATACTTCGCGAACGCGTGGCCCAGCATCCAGGGCTCGTCCTTGCTTCGTCTGGCCGCCAGCTCAAGCCACTCAGGCTTTGTCATCGGAATCCTCCTTTCCAATGCGCACCAACTTCTTCAAGAGCCGGTCCTTGTGCCGCTTCACTTCTTGGCGCTCTTGCTGATCCGACATCGGTTTGAGCTCGAGCACCTTGCCCAGGACGCGAGAGGATTTTTCTCCTTGGAGCATGTGCTCCAAGAGCTTGTGCTCCTTTTCTCGCAAATCGGATTGCTCGAGCATTCGCACGGTGTCGCGGGCCTCCACGGACCTCTCCATGGTCTCCTTCGGATTCGGCCGCCCAAGTTCGAATTTGCCGACGAATTTCTCTTCTCTCAGGGTTCTCGCCTGACTGGAACGCTTCCGGTCCACGGCCCGCCGCTTGGCGATATGCGTCAGGTAGGTCGAGAGCCGCTTCCGATCGTCATAGCGTTCGGGGGCGCGTAGGTAGACGAGCACCGCGTCAACGGCCGAGTCGTAGGCGTCATCCGGAAGGCAGTGCAGTTCATGCTGCAGGACCCTGGAGATGGGGTCCATGAACGCCAGGTACACTTCCTTTGAGGCCACCGGGTCCTTGCGGAGAATCCTCGCGTGCAGCGCCAACTCCACTTCCCATGTGGGAAAGCTCATCCCCTCACCTCGCCGGGTACGTGGTACCCGCTCTCGGTTTTAATGCGTTGATGTGTGCTCCTTCGGAACCGATGCCGCGAGTTCGACGCAAAGGGGCCGCCGCATTACCCCGCGAGGTTGTCAGCGTTCAGCGAGGCCGTCTGTACCTCCCGGGTGGTATGCCCAAAAGCCTTGATAAATGGAATGGGGTGGCATTCACCCGCATGGTCAGACACCGCAAATCCATACCTCTCCAGGGGTAAAGACAGCGAATCCACTCGGCGGCATCGTGCGTGACGATGCGGGGCGTGGTTCCGCGCGGCCCAGGATGACTCGGGGGGGACGTCCTGGACTCAGTGCCGAGCCGGGGCAGGGGGCTGCCTGGCATCAGGCGCGAGCGCGCGGGACGGGAGTGTCGGAGCCGGGCGGGCCTGGAACGGAAGGCCCGCCCGGCTTCAGGGGAGAGGTGCGATCACTCCCCACCTGCGTAGGGGTTCAGCAGCCCAGATTTCCGCCCGGGCTCACGCCCAGCATGCTCGTGAACCGGTTGTAGTTGTTGATGCGGCTTTGGACCTGACCCGGGTTGCCGCCGTTGCACTCGATGGAGCCGTTGATGGAGCGGATGGTCTCACCGAAGCCCCGGCCCTCCACCATGGCGCGGTGGGCAGGCATGGAGCCGGCGCCCGCCTGCGTGGTCCAGAACCAGAAAGCGGAGCGCCACGCGGCGTTCGCATCCCGCGCGAGCAGGTCCGGGTCGGTGTGGAGCGGCAGGCCCAGCGCCGTCCCCGCGGCGCAGTAGTTCCCGTTCCACGACAACTGGATGGGGCCGCGGCCGTAGTAGCGCTTCCCGGAAACGCAGTTGCACCCCGGCGGGCCCCACGAGCCACAGTAGACGTCCTTCGCGATCTCCTCGATGTAGACGAAGTTGCCCGTCTCGTGCGCCGTGTTGGCGAAGAAGGCCGCCACCTCGCGCCGGCGCGTCTCCAGCGTGCCGGTGTTTCCGAAGGCGGGGAAGGTCCTCGCCGCGGCAATCAGCGCGCTGTACGTGTAGAAGGGGTTCCGGTTGGGGAACATGGCGTTGAACGTGGACTCGCTGAGAATCTCAGCCAGGCCCGTGCCGGGGTTGCCGCCACCGTCCACCCGGTCGAAGGTCCACAGCTGGTTCGTGCCGCCGCTGTAGGGATACTGGACCGTCTCCGTGCCGTCGTCGGGCCGGCCCCAATAGAGGTCCACGGCCATGTCCGTGTGGCGCAAGTGGATGCTGAACTGGGTGCCACCCCGGTTGACGAAGCGGAACTGCTGGTGGTTCCCGCCACCGTAGGTCCATTGATGGATGCGCGCGTTCTGCGCCGTGCTGGCGCCTTCGACGTCGAGCCCCTTGTTGCTGTTCACGTTGATGATGCTGAAGTAGCCACCGGACGTGGGCGTGATGCGGAAGCGCTGGGCGTTGGTGCCATTGCAGGTCCACTGCTGCACCTTGGCGCCGTCCGCCGTGCTCGACGAGGCCACGTCGAGGCACTTCTGCGTCACCATGGAGCGGATGACGTAGGTGCCCTCGGTGACGGTGTTGACGATGGCCGCGCCTTCCACTTCACCCAGAGGCTCCGGCGTCGGCTCGACGCCACCACAGCCTCCCAGGACGCTCAGCCCGCCGCAGATTCCAAGCAGGGCCAGACCGCGGGTCACGAAATTGCCAGACATGATTGCTTCCTTGCGCAAGGGGTGCGGGCGCTCCGCGCGGGGTGTTCGCGGAGGCCTCGGCTCCGGAAACCGGAGCCGCAAGGACTGTATGGCAATGGGTAAATCTAGAAAAAGCCGACAAAATCGCCGAATGCCAATCGTTGACGACTGGACGCGGTGGGCGCGTCAGGCGCGTTGCCCCTCCAGAGGAGGCGTCCGAGTCGCCAGCGCGTCTGGGAGCTCATCCTCCACGGCGCGGACGCGAGGGGAGAACCAGGCGGTCATGACGCTGACCACCAGGAGGAAGCCCAGGACGACGTAGAGCAACGCGATGCCGCGGCCAGGGCCGGTGCCCAGGACCTGGCCGACACTGCCAGCCAGGAGCCCGTCCTGGGCCATCCACGGGTCGAAGACCTTGTCGGCCAGGGGCCCCGCGAGCAGCGCGGCGAGCGGGGGCGCGGCCAGCGCCAGCATCCGACGCGTGGCGAAGACGCGGCCCTGGATGGCCGGAGGCACCTTCGTCTGCCAGATGGCTTGCGAGCTGCCATTGGCCACGGGACTGGCGAACATGAAGACGAACGCGGCGCCCGCGAAGACGTAGACCGTCGCGGGCATCGCGGCCGCCCACAGCGCGATGCCCGCGACCGACTGCGCGCCCAGCAAGCCGAGGACGCGCCGCTTGGGGCCGCCCCAGACGCCCATGGTGATGCCGCCCAGGAGGATGCCGCAGCCCGCGCAGGTCACCACCCAGCCCAGGGTGGTGGGCGACGCGAAGCTCAACACCAGCGGGGTGATCAACACCGTCACCAACACCGTGAACAGGTTGACCGCCGAGCTGAAGGCCAGCAGCCCGAGCAACCCCGGACGCTCCCGGATGAAGCGCCAGCCCATGGCGACGTCCTCCCGGAGGGAGGGCCGGGCGCGCAGCGCGCTCTCATCCCGCGTGGGCTGCGGAATGAGGACGGACAACAGCGCGCCCAGCGCACACAGGTACGTCGAGACGTTGATGAGCAGCACGCCCTGGAGCCCGATGTTCACCACGAGCACGCCCGCCAGCGCGGGGCTCAGCAATTGCCCCGCGCCAATGGCCAGCTCAATCATTCCGTTGGCGCGGCCCAGGTGCTGCTTGGGAATCAACAGGGCCGTCGACGTGGAGAAGGCCAGCGTGCGGAAGGTGCTGCATGCGGAGCCCAGCGCGAGCGGCAGGTAGAAGTGCCAGCTCTTCAGGCTCCACAGCCCTGAACGGTCCGCGCTGACCATCCCCCACATCAACAACACGGTGGCGATGGCGCCCAGGTCCGCCATCAGCATCACCCGCTGGCGGTTCCTCCGGTCCACCATCGAGCCCGCGATGGGCGCGAGCAACATCATCGGGAGGAACCCGAAGAACGACGCCAGCGAGTACTCCGTGACGGAATCGCTGTTCTGGTAGACGAACACGCCCACCGAGAACTGCGTCAGCCCGGTCCCCAGCGAGGAGATGAGCTGACCCAGCCAGATGAGGCCGAAGACGTGGATCGGGTTCGTGACGGCGCGCCTGCTCGTGGAAGTCATGCGGTCAGGGCGCCTCATCCGACTTCGTGTCACGGGTCTTCAACAAGGAGGCCAGGGCCTTGACGAGCACATCCAGCGCGGGGGCGCGGAAGAGGCTGTAGTGGTCGCCGGGAACGTCCACGACCTCCGCCTTGGCAGCGAGCGCTCCCCAGCCCCGATCGGACGCCATGGACCCCGTCGCGTCGCTCTCGGTGCCGCGGAACACAGTGAGTGCGCCGGAGTACGGCTGGAGCGTGTGTTGCCGCAGCGCCTGGTGATTGGCGACGAACACGCGCTGGAGTGTGCGCAGTTGCTCCAGGCCGACTTCCGGGACGAAGACGCCTGACTCGCGCCCCTTCTGCAGCAGCGCTTCCAGTTGGGCTTCGGCGGAGAGCGTGCTCCATGCGCCCGCGTCGGACACGTCCACGCCCGAGGTCCGGGCCAGGTCGAGCGCGAAGAGGGTGGTGGCGGAGGCGTCCTCGCCCGTGGTGGCGCCCTTGGCGAGGGCTGTCGGGCTGGGCTCGATGAGCGCCAGCACGTCCACGGTTTCGCCCTGCGTCTGAAGCAGCCGCGCCATCTCATAGGCGACGACCGCGCCGAGCGACCAGCCTCCAAGCCGGTACGGCCCGTGCGGTTGGACGGTGCGGATGGCGTCGACGTAGGCCGAGGCCATCTCCGTGAGCGTCTCTCGCGGAGGCAGTCCGCCATCGAGCCCCTGGGCCTGCAGGCCGTAGATGGGCTGCTGCCGCCCCAGACGGCGGGCAAGCTCGACGTAGGCGAAGACGTTGCCGCCCACGGGGTGGACGCAGAAGAACGGCGTCGCGGTGCCTTCCGGTTGCAGCGGCACCAACGGCGACCAGGTCCTGGGCTCCTGCCGCAGCAGCGTGGCCAGCTCCTCCACGGTCGGCGCCTGGAAGAGCGCGGCGATGGGGAGGTTTCGGCCCAACCGCTCGCGGACCTGCGCGATGAGGCGGACGGCGAGGAACGAGTGGCCTCCCAACTGGAAGAAGTCATCGCGCGCGCCGATGGACTGGACGCCAAGGACCTCTTCGAAGAGGCGTGCCAGCTCCAGCTCCGCTGCATCGCGGGGCGCGATCTGCGAGCGCGACGCGGTGCCTGTATCGAGCGCCGGGAGCGCCTTCCGATCGACCTTGCCATTCGGTGTCAGCGGCAAGGCGCTCAGCGTGATGACCGCCGAGGGCACCATGAATGCGGGCAACTGCTGGCGCACGTGTGCGCGCAGGGCTTCCGGCTCCAGCGTGGCATTCGCGACCGGGACGACGTAGGCGACGAGGCGCTTGTCGTTCTCCGACACAGTGTGGACGACGACGACCGCGGCGTCGACGTCTGGGTGGGCCCGGAGTGTGGACTCGATTTCACCCAGCTCGATGCGGAAGCCGCGCAGCTTCACCTGGAAGTCGATGCGGCCGAGGTACTCGAGTTCGCCATTGGGCAGCCAGCGGGCACGGTCACCGGTGCGGTACATGCGGCTGCCGGGCGTGGTGGCGAAGGGGTCGGGGACGAAGCGCTCGGCGGTGAAGTCAGGCTGGCCGAGGTAGCCCCGCGCGAGGCCCGCACCGGCGAGGTAGAGCTCGCCCGGAGCGCCAACAGGCTGCAGTTGGAGCTGAGGGCTGAGGACGTACGCGCTGGACTGGGGTAGCGGCGCGCCGATGGAGGGCTCGACGACGTCAGCGGGGACACGGGTGAAGGTGGAGTAGGTGGTGTCCTCGGTGGGGCCGTAGAGGTTGAAGACGTCCTGGACGGAGGTGGACTGGTAGAGGGCGCGCGCGAGGGTGCCCGGGAGCGGCTCACCTGCGAGGTTGATGGTGCGCACGGAGGCGGGAATGGCCCCGAGGCGGAGCAACTCGGCGACGGCGGAGGGCACCGTGTTGAGGAGCGTGACTTCCTGGGCGGCGGGGAGCGTGGCGAGCGCCAGCGCGTCGTCGGCGAGCAGGACGCAGCCACCGCAGCTGAGCGGAGCGAAGAGCTCGAAGACGGAGAGGTCGAAGCAGATGGAGGTGGCGGCAAGCGTGCCCGCGAGCTGAGCGGGAGAGAAGGTGCGCGTGGCCCAGTCGAGGAAGGAGGAGGCGCTGGCGTGGGAGATGGAGACGCCCTTGGGCTTGCCGGTGCTGCCAGAGGTGTAGATGAGGTAGGCGAGGTTGTCGTCAACCGTGGCCGTCGCCGGAGCGCTGGTGGGCAGCGAGGCGAAGTCGGAGGGCAGCGCGTCGAGGAAGACGGTGCTGCCTGCCGGGAAGTCCAACTGGAGAGAGGCGAGCAGCGCCTGGTGAGAGAGCAGCAGGCGCGGGGTGGCGCTCGACAGCGTGGAGTCGATGCGCTGGCGGGGGTAGTTGGGGTCGAGGGGGACGTAGGCGCCGCCCGCCTTGAGGATGGCGAGGAGGGAGACGACGAGCTCGGAGGAGCGCGTCATGCAGACGGCGACGCGCACGTCGGGGCCCACGCCGCGAGACTGCAGCAGATGGGCGAGCCGGTTGGAGCGGGCCTCCAGCTCCCGGTAGGAGAGGCGCTCGGTGCCGACGACGAGGGCGGTTGCCTCGGGCGTGCGAGCGGCCTGCTCGGAGATGCGCTGGTGGATGAGGCCGCGGCGCAGCGGGGTGCGCAGGTCGTTCCACTCCGTCAGCAGTTGCTGACGCTCGCCACCTGAGAGGAAAGAGAGCGAGGAGACGGCGTGCTCGGGGTGCTCGACGATGGCCGCGATGAGCGCATGGAAGTGCGTGGCCATGCGCTGCGCCGTCGCACCATCGAACAGGTCCGAGTTGAAGTTGAGCGTCCCGTCGTAGCCGCCGTTGGACTCAGCAAGAGCGAGCGTCAGGTCGAACTTGGCGAGCGAGCTGTCGAAGGAGAGCGGCCGGACGGAGAGGCTCGTCAGGTCGAGCGCCTCTTGAGGCGTGTTCTGAAGAGAGAACATGACCTGGAAGAGCGGCGAATGGCTGAGGCTGCGCTGAGGGCGCAGCTCCTCGACGAGCTTCTCGAAGGGGACGTCCTGGTGCTCGTAGGCACCCAGGGTCGTCTGCTTCACCTGGGCGAGGAGCTGGAGGAAGGAGGCGCCCGAGTCGATGCGAGCGCGAAGGACGAGGGTGTTGACGAAGAAGCCGATGAGGCCTTCGAGCTCGGAGCGGGTGCGGCCGGCGATGGGGGAGCCGACGCTGATGTCGTCCTGACCGGAGTAGCGGGACAGCAGCAATTGCCAGGAGGCAAGCAGCACCATGAAGGGCGTGGCGCCGTGGCGCTGGGCCAGTCCGTTGATACGTGCCGCGAGGGTCTGCGGGATGGAGAAGGGCAGGGAAGCGCCGCGGTACGTCTGGACGGCGGGCCGAGGCCTGTCGGTGGGCAGCTCCAGGATGGGCGGCGCCCCGTTGAGCTGATTGCGCCAGAAGTCGAGCTGAGCCTGAAGGACGGGGCCATGGAGCCAGCCGCGCTGCCAGGCCGCGAAGTCGGCGTACTGGATGGGCAGCGGCGCGAGCGGCGACGGCGTGCCCTGAACTCGCGAGAGGTAGAGCGCGCCGAGTTCCCGAATGAGCACGCCCGTGGACCAGCCATCGGAGACGATGTGGTGGAGGGTGAGGACGAGGACGTGGCGCTCGGACGCGAGGCGGAAGAGGCGCGCGCGCAGGAGCGGACCTTCGGAGAGGCTGAAGGGACGCGCTGCCTCCTCGGAGACGAGCCGGCGCGTCTGTGCGTCCTGCTCGGCTTGCTCCAACCCACTCAGGTCAACGAGCGGGAGGGGAACCTCCAGGTTCGGGAGGATGCGTTGGACGGCGTCCTCACCGGAAGCGGTGAAGGTGGTGCGAAGCGACTCATGCCGGGCAGTGAGTGCCTCCAGCGCCTGCTGCAACAGCGTCGGCTGCAGGTCGCCCTCGAGGATGACGGCGGTGGCGATGTTGTACGCGGCGCTGCCCGGCTCCAACTGATCGATGAACCAGAGGCGCTGCTGCGCGAAGGAGAGCGGCAGGTGGCCATCGCGTGACGCGGGCTGAAGCGGCGGCGCGGATGCGCTGGCGCGCGTGCCCGCGTCGATGCGGGAAGCCAGCGCGGCGAGCGTCGGCGCCTCGAAGAGGGCTCGAAGGGGCAGCTCGACACCCAGCTCCCTGCGGAGTCGGGAAACGACCTGCGTGGCCAGCAACGAGTGCCCGCCCAGCGCGAAGAAGTCGTCGCCCCTGCCCACCTTGTCGACGCGAAGGAGCTGCGCCCACAGCGAGGCAAGCCGCACTTCGGTTGGCGTCCGCGGAGCCTCGAAGGAGTGCGAATCCGAAAGCTGCGAGGTCACGGGCGCTGGGAGCGCCTTCCGGTCGACCTTCCCGTTCGGTGTCAGCGGCAGCGCGTCCATCGGGACGAAGAGCGCGGGCACCATGAAGTCCGGCAGGCGCTCACGCACGAAGTGACGGACGGCATCGGAGTCGAAGTCGGATGCAGAAGCAGGGACGACGTAGGCGACGAGGCGCTTGTCGTTGTCCGAGAAGGCATGGACGAGGACGACGGCCGTGTTGATACCGGCGTGAGCCCTGAGCACGGACTCGATTTCACCCAGCTCGATGCGGAAGCCGCGCAGCTTCACCTGGAAGTCGATGCGGCCGAGGTACTCGAGTTGGCCGTTGGGCAGCCAGCGGGCGCGGTCACCGGTGCGGTACATGCGGCTGCCGGGCGTGGTGGCGAAGGGGTCCGGGACGAAGCGCTCGGCGGTGAAGTCAGGCTGACCGAGGTAGCCCCGCGCGAGGCCCGCGCCAGCGAGGTAGAGCTCGCCCGGAGCGCCAACAGGCTGCAGTTGGAGCTGAGGGCTGAGGAT
>BNCN01000007.1:0-313890 GCA_014656495.1 Comamonas sp. KCTC 72670 | reverse complement strand
CGGGTGAAGGTGGAGTAGGTGGTGTCCTCGGTGGGGCCGTAGAGGTTGAAGACGTCCTGGACGGAGGTGGACTGGTAGAGGGCGCGCGCGAGGGTGCCCGGGAGAGGCTCACCTGCGAGGTTGATGGTGCGCACGGATGCGGGAATGGCCCCGAGGCGGAGCAGCTCGGCGACGGCGGAGGGCACCGTGTTGAGGAGCGTGACTTCCTGGGAGGCAGGCAGCGTGGCGAGCGCCAGCGCGTCGTCGGCGAGCAGGACGCAGCCGCCGCAGCTGAGCGGAGCGAAGAGCTCGAAGACGGAGAGGTCGAAGCAGATGGAGGTGGCGGCAAGCGTGCCCGCGAGCTGAGCGGGGGAGAAGGTGCGCGTGGCCCAGTCGAGGAAGGAGGAGGCGCTGGCGTGGGAGATGGAGACGCCCTTGGGCTTGCCGGTGCTGCCAGAGGTGTAGATGAGGTAGGCGAGGTTGTCGTCAACCGTGGCCGTCGCCGGAGCGCTGGTGGGCAGCGAGGCGAAGTCGGAGGGCAGCGCGTCGAGGAAGACGGTGCTGCCTGCCGGGAAGTCCACCTGGAGAGACGCGAGCAGCGCCTGGTGGGAGAGCAGCAGGCGCGGGGTGGCGCTCGACAGCGTGGAGTCGATGCGCTGGCGGGGGTAGTTGGGGTCGAGGGGGACGTAGGCGCCGCCCGCCTTGAGGATGGCGAGGAGGGAGACGACGAGCTCTGAGGAGCGCGTCATGCAGACAGCGACGCGCACGTCGGGACCCACGCCGCGAGACTGCAGCAGATGGGCGAGCCGGTTGGAGCGCGCCTCCAGCTCCCGGTAGGAGAGGCGCTCGGTGCCGACGACGAGGGCGGTTGCCTCGGGCGTGCGAGCGGCCTGCTCGGAGATGCGCTGGTGGATGAGGCCACGGCGCAGCGGGGTGCGCAGGTCATTCCACTCCGTCAGCAGTTGCTGACGCTCGTCACCTGAGAGGAAGGAGAGCGAGGAGACGGCGCGCTCGGGGTGCTCGACGATGGCCGCGATGAGTGCGTGGAAGTGCGTGGCCATGCGCTGCGCGGTCGCACCATCGAACAGGTCCGAGCTGTAACCCAGGACGCCTTCGAAAGCCCCGTTCGCCTCGGTGACCATCAGGCTCAGGTCGAACTTGGCGAGCGGGCTGTCGAAGGAGAGCGGCCGGACGGAGAGACTCGTCAGGTCGAGCGCCTCTTGCGGCGTGTTCTGGAGGGAGAACATGACCTGGAAGAGCGGCGAATGGCTGAGGCTGCGCTGGGGGCGCAGCTCCTCGACGAGCTTCTCGAAGGGGACGTCCTGGTGCTCATAGGCGCCCAGTGTCGTCTGTTTCACCTGGGCGAGGAGCTGGAGGAAGGACGCACCGGAATCGATGCGAGCGCGCAGGACGAGGGTGTTGACGAAGAAGCCGATGAGGCCTTCGAGCTCGGAGCGGGTGCGGCCAGCGATGGGGGAGCCGACGCTGATGTCATCCTGACCGGAGTAGCGGGACAGCATCAATTGCCAGGAGGCGAGCAACACCATGAAGGGCGTGGCGCCGTGGCGCTGTGCCAGCGCATGGACGCGCGAGACGAGCGACTGGGGAATGCTGAAGGGCAGGGAAGCGCCGCGGTACGTCTGGACGGCGGGCCGAGGCCTGTCGGTGGGCAGCTCCAGGATGGGCGGAGCCCCAGTGAGCTGATTGCGCCAGAAGTCGAGCTGAGCCTGGAGGACGGGGCCGTGGAGCCAACCGCGCTGCCAGGCCGCGAAGTCGGCGTACTGGACGGGCAGGGGCAAGAGCGGTGAAGGCGTGCCCTGTGCCAGTGAGAGGTAGAGCGCGCCGAGCTCACGGATGAGCACGCCCATGGACCAGCCGTCGGAGACGATGTGGTGGAGGGTGAGGACGAGGACGTGGCGCTCGGGCGCGAGGCGGAAGAGCCGCCCACGCAGGAGCGGGCCCTTCGCGAGGTCGAAGGGCCGCTGTGCTTCTTCCGAAACGAGCCGGCGTGTCTGTGCGTCCTGCTCGGCTTGCGCCAGTCCGCTCAGGTCGACGAGCGGGAGCGGGACGTCAATCCGCGGAAGGATGTGCTGTGCGGCATCACCCGACTGCGCGACGAAGGTGGTGCGAAGCGACTCGTGCCGGAGGGTGAGCGCCTCCAGGGCCTGCTGCAACAGCGCCGGCTGAAGGTCGCCTTCGAGCAGGACCGCGGTGGGGATGTTGTAGGCGGCGCTCCCCGGCTCCAACTGATCGATGAACCACAGGCGCTGCTGCGCGAACGAGAGCGGCAACTGGCCTTCGCGCGAAACAGGCAGCAGCGGCGGCGCGGAAGCGCTGGGACGCGAGCCGGAATCAATGCGCGCGGCGAGCAATGCCAGCGTCGGCGCCTCGAAGAGCGCGCGCAGCGGCAGCTCGATGCCCAGCTCCTTGCGGACTCGGGAGACGACCTGCGTGGCGAGCAGTGAGTGCCCACCGAGCGCGAAGAAGTCGTCGCCCCTGCCCACCTTGTCGACGCGAAGGAGCTGCGCCCACAGCGAGGCAAGCCGCACTTCGGTCGGCGTCCGTGGAGCCTCGAAGGTTTCCGAGTCCGAACGCTGCGAGGTGGTGGGGGCCGGGAGTGCCTTCCTGTCGACCTTGCCGTTGGGAGTCAGGGGCAGCGTGGCCAGCGAGACGAAGAGCGCGGGCACCATGAAGTCCGGCAGGCGCTCGCGCAGGAAGACGCGGAGCGAGTCGGTGTCGACGGAGTCGCCCGCGACGACGTAGGCGACGAGGCGCTTGTCACTGTCCGAGAAGGCATGGACGAGGACGACGGCGGCGTTGACGTCGGGGTGCGCCAGGAGCGCGGCTTCGATTTCACCCAGCTCGATGCGGAAGCCGCGCAGCTTGACCTGGAAGTCGATGCGGCCGAGGTACTCGAGTTCGCCGTTGGCGAGCCACCGGACACGGTCCCCCGTGCGGTACATGCGGCGACCCGGGATGCTGGCAAAAGGATCCGGGACGAAGCGCTCGGCGGTGAGGTCAGGACGGTTGAGGTAGCCCCGCGCGAGTCCGGCGCCGCCGATGAACAGCTCGCCGGGGGCCCCCGTGGGAAGCGGCTGGAGCTGCGAATCGAGGACGTAGAACCGGACGTTGGCCAGCGGGCCGCCCAACGTGGGGCGCGCACCTGCGCCTCGGATGGCCCTCGCGGTGGAGTCGACGGTGCACTCGGTGGGGCCGTAGACGTTGAAGGCCTGGAGCCGAGGATGGGCGGACAGCTGCGCCCACAGCGCATCGTCAATGGCTTCGCCGCCCACGAGGACGCGCAGGGAGCGCGCGCCCAGCCCCGCGTCGAACAGCATTCGCAGGTGCGAGGGCGCGCAGTCCAGGACGTCGACGTGATGCTTTTCGGTCCATTCGACCAGGAGGGAGGCGTCCTCGCGGGCCGCTTGTGGAACGACGCAGAGGGCGTGCCCGTCGGAGAGCTGGACGAGCTGCTGGACGGAGGCGTCGAACGAGATCGGCGCGTTGAGGGAGACGCGCAGGGGCGAGGTGACGCCAGCGTAGACGGTGCGTGCGAGCGCGGCGCGCAGGTTCATCACGGAGGCGTGCGTGACTTCAACGCCCTTGGGCTTGCCCGTGCTGCCGGACGTGTAGATGACGTAGGCGGGGTGGTCCGCGGAGGCGAGCGGCGAGGGGTTCTCGGTGGGGAAGTCTGCCGCGGCGCGGTCGTCGAGGCAGAGAACCTCGAAGCCGTGAGGCGCGAGCGACTCCGCGAGGCGCGGCTGAGACAGGACGAGCAGCGGCTGCGCGTCCTGGAGCATGAAGCCGATGCGCTGCGCCGGGTATGCCGGGTCGATGGGCAGGTAGGAGCCGCCGGCCTTGAGGACCGCGAGGAGTGCGACGAGCATGTCGGCGGAGCGCTCGAAGCAGAGTGCGACGCGGACTTCGGGCCGGACACCGCGCTGACGAAGGAGGCCCGCCCACTGGTTGGCGCGCTGGTTGAGCGCGCTGAACGACAGAGACACCTCGTCGGAGAGGACGGCGAGCGCGTCAGGCGTGCGAGCGGCCTGGGCCTCGAAGCGCTCTTGGAGGCAGCCGTCCCAGGCGAACGCTTGGTGGGTGTCGTTCCACGCGGAGAGGAGCTGCTGACGCTCCGAGCCCGAGAGGAACGAGAGCGAGGAGACGGAGCGCTCGGGGTGCGTGGTGACTGCTTCGACGAGCGCGTTGAAGTGCGCGACCATTCGCTGGGCCGTCTCGGCGGCGAACAGGTCTGTGTTGTAGTTGAGCGTGCCTCCGTAGCCGCCTTGGGACTCGCCAAGAGCGAGCGTCAGGTCGAACTTGGCCAGCGGGCTGTCGAAGGAGAGCGGCCGGACGGAGAGACTCGTCAGGTCGAGCGCCTGCTGAGGCGTGTTCTGCAGGGAGAACATGACCTGGAAGAGCGGCGAATGGCTGAGGCTGCGCTGAGGGCGCAGCTCCTCGACGAGCTTCTCGAAGGGGACGTCCTGGTGCTCGTAGGCACCCAGGGTCGTCTGCTTCACCTGGGCGAGGAGCTGGAGGAAGGAGGCGCCCGAGTCGATGCGAGCGCGCAGGACGAGGGTGTTGACGAAGAAGCCGATGAGGCCTTCGAGCTCGGAGCGGGTGCGGCCAGCGATGGGCGAGCCGACGCTGATGTCGTCCTGGCCAGAATAGCGGGACAGCAGCAATTGCCAGGAGGCGAGCAACACCATGAAGGGCGTGGCGCCGTGGCGCTGTGCCAGCGCATTGATGCGCGAGGCGAGCGACTGAGGAATGTCGAAGGACAGGGAGTCGCCACGGTACGTCTGGACAGCGGGCCGAGCCCTGTCAGTGGGCAACTCCAGGACGGGCGGTGCCCCCTCCAACTGGTCGCGCCAGAAGTCGAGCTGCGCCTGGAGGACGGGACCGTGGAGCCAACCGCGCTGCCAGGCCGCGAAATCAGCGTACTGGACGGGCAGCGGCGCGAGCGGCGACGGCGTGCCCTGTGCCAGTGAGAGGTAGAGCGCGCCGAGCTCGCGGATGAGCACGCCCATGGACCAGCCGTCGGAGACGATGTGGTGGAGGGTGAGGACGAGGACGTGGCGCTCGGGCGCGAGGCGGAAGAGGCGCGCGCGCAGGAGCGGCCCTTCGGCGAGGTTGAACGGGTGCGCTGCTTCTTCGGAGACAAGGCGGCGCGTCTCCGCATCCTGCGCGGCTGGGTTCAACCCACCCAGGTCGACGAGCGGAAGCGGAACCTCCAGGTGCGCGAGGATGCGTTGGAAGGCGTCCTCGCCGGACGCGGCGAAGGTGGTGCGAAGCGACTCGTGCCGGAGGGTGAGTGCCTCCAGGGCCTGCTGGAGCAGGTCTGGCTGGAGCGTGCCCTCCAGAAGTACGGCCGTGGGGATGTTGTAGACGGCGCTCCCCGGCTCGAGCTGGTCGATGAACCACAGGCGCTGCTGCGCGAAGGAGAGCGGCAGGTGCCCCTCGCGTGACGTGGGCAGCAGCGGCGGCGCGGAAGCGCTGGGTCGCGAGCTCGCGTCGATGCGGGATGCCAGGGCTGCCAGCGTCGGCGCCTCGAAGAGCGCGCGCAGCGGCAGCTCGATGCCCGCGTCCTTGCGGAGCCGGGAGACGACCTGCGTGGCCAGCAGCGAGTGCCCACCCAGCGCGAAGAAGTCGTCGGTCCGGCCCACCTGGTCGACACGAAGCAGCTGCGCCCACAGCGAGGCAAGCCGCACTTCGGTCGGCGTCCGCGGAGCCTCGAAGGCCCGCGAGTCCAAGAGCTGAGAGGCTGTCGGTGACGGGAGCGCCCTTCTGTCGACCTTGCCGTTGGTCGTGAGCGGAATCGCGCTGAGTGGCACGAAGAGCGCGGGCACCATGAAGTCCGGCAGGCGCTCGCGCAGGAAGACGCGGAGCGAGTCGGTGTCGACAGAGTCGCCCGCGACGACGTAGGCGACGAGGCGCTTGTCGCTCTCCGAGAAGTCGTGGACGAGGACGACGGCGGCGTCGACGTCAGGGTGAGACCGAAGCGCGGCCTCGATCTCGCTCAGCTCGATGCGGAAGCCACGCAGCTTCACCTGGAAGTCGATGCGGCCGACGTACTCGACCTCACCGTCGGGCAGCCACCGGACGCGGTCTCCGGTGCGGTAGAGGCGAGCACCGGGCTCATCGCTGAAGGCGTCAGGAATGAAGCGCTCGGCGGTGAGGTCGGGGCGGTTGAGGTAGCCGCGCGCGAGGCCCGCGCCGCCGATGAACAGCTCGCCCGGCACGTTGGCGGGAACAGGGTTCAGGTGCGCGTCCAGGATGTAGATGCGCGTGTTGGCCAGCGGGCCACCCATCGAGGGGTGAGGACCGGCGCCTCGAACGGTCTTGGCCGTGGAGTCGACGGTGCACTCCGTGGGGCCGTAGACGTTGAAGGCTTGAATCTGAGGATGCGACGTGAGCCGTGCCCACAAGACGTCGTCAATGGCTTCGCCGCCAATGAGGACGTGCATGGGCCTGGAGCCCAGCCCTTCGTCGAGCAGGAGCCGCAGGTGCGACGGCGAGCAGTCGAGGACATCGAGCTGGTGGCGCTCCAGCCACGCCACCATCAGGCGCATGTCCTCGCGCATCTCCTTGGGGATGACGCAGAGGGTGTGTCCGTCGGAGATCTGGACGAGCTGCTTGACGGAAGCATCGAAGGAGAGCGGCGCGTTGAGGGAGACGCGCAGGGGCGAGGTGACGCCCGAGTACACGGCGCGCGCGAGCTGCCCTCGCAGGTTCATCACGGAGGCGTGCGTGACTTCAACGCCCTTGGGCTTGCCGGTGCTGCCGGAGGTGTAGATGACGTAGGCCGGGTGGGCCGCGGAGGCGAGCGGCGGCGGATTCGTGGTGGGGAAGCCGGATGCGGCGGCGTCGTCGAGGCAGAGGACGTCGAAGCCGTGAGGCGCGAGTGACTCCGTGAGGTGCGGCTGCGACAGGACGAGCAGCGGCTGCGCGTCCTGGAGCATGAATCCGATGCGCTGCGCCGGGTAGGCAGGGTCCACCGGGACGTAGGAGCCGCCGGCCTTGAGGATGGCGAAGAGGGCGACCAGCATGTCCGCGGAGCGCTCGAAGCAGAGCGCGACACGAACTTCAGGACGAACGCCCCGCTGGCGAAGGAGCCAGGCCCACTGGTTGGCGCGCTGGTTGAGCGCGTCGAAGGAGTAGGAGGCCTCGTCGGAGAGGACGGCGAGCGCGTCGGGCGAGCGCGCGGCCTGGGCTTCGAAGCGCTCGTGGAGGCAACCCTCCCAGGGGAAGGACTGGCGGGTGGCGTTCCAGTCGCGCAGCAGGCGCTGCTGCTCCTCCTGAGACAGCAGCGTGGCCTGGTCATAGCGCCCGTCGGGATTGGTCGCGAGCGACTCCAGGGCGCGCAGGTAGTACTGGCTGACGTTCTTCACCCACGCGGTGTCCCGCGTCACGCCGGTGCTGGAGACGGAGAAGTTGAGCGCCGTCGTGGCGGGGTCCAGGGAGAACGAGACGTTGAGCGGGAACTCAATCCACGCCGCGGCATTGACCTCTTCGACGACCCGCATGCCGTCGCGCTTCATCATGTCGCCCATGACGTGGAAGTGGACGAAGTTGAAGAGCGTCTGGAACAGGGGCTGGCCGCCCAACTGCTTCTTGAGCCGCGCCATCGGATAGCGGCGGTGCGGCAGCACCTCGCGCTCCCGCTTGGAGACCTCGCGAATCAGCTCCCGCCAGGTGCCGCCCGAGAGCTCGAGCGGGAAGGGCACGCTGTTGAGGAACAGGCCAATCATCCGCTCGCCGTCCGCGACCTCGGGGCGGCCGTTGCTGACGAGCCCCGTGACGACCGCGTTGCTGCCTTCCACGAAGCTGGCCACCCGCAGGTGCGTGGCCAGCAGCACGCTCTTGAGCGAGACGCCCAGCTCCTGCGCCACGCGCTGCAAGCGCTCCTGCAGGTCGGCGGACACGCTGTTCTTCTGCCGGTGCATCATGTCGGCCTGGCCGCTCTGGCTGGGCGGCCGCGCGGCGGGAGGCTCGACCTCGCTCATGCGGTCCAGCCAGAACTTCTCGTCACGGCCGGAGGCCAGCGAGTCCCGCTCCAGCGCGACGAACTGACGGTAGGTGACGGTCAGCGGGGGCTCGGCGGGCGTGTCGCGGCCTTCGAGCAGCTCCAGGTACCGGCCGACCAGCTCCGTGAAGACGGACGTCGCGCTCCACCCGTCCAGGATGGCGTGGTGGAACAGGAACGTGAACTGAAGCGTGGATTCGGTGCGCCGGTGCACGGTGGCGTGCAGCAGCGGAGCGACGGTCCAGTCGAAGTTCTGACGGCGGTACGTCTCCGCCCATTCGCGGAGGAAGACGTCCTGCTCCTCCTTGGACAGGTGGCGCAGGTCGTCGAAGCGCAGCGACGGCTCCACCTGGCCGTGGACCAACTGGAGGGGCTCGCTGTAGCCCTCCAGGTCGAACGACGTCCGGAGGATGGTGTGACGCGACATCACCTCACGGAGCGCCTGCCGCATGCGTGATTCGTCCAGCGCCATCTCCAGATGGAGGCTGAACATGTCGTGGTAGATGCCCGTCCCCACGTGCAGCACGCTCTCGAAGAGCATGCCGGACTGGAGGTACGTCAGCGGGTAGGCGTCCTCGACCCCCTCGGGCATGCGCTGCCGGTCCTCCTCGGAGAGGAGGCTGAACGGCGAGGACTCCACCGGCGGCTTCACGGTGGCCGTGGACTTCAGCTCCGTGGACAGCTCGCGGATGGTGGGGTGCTGGAGGAGCGCCATCATGGGCAGCTCCAACCCGGCCTCCCGCAGCTTGGCGATGACCTGGATGCTGCGCATCGAGTCGCCGCCCAGGTCGAAGTAGTTGTCGTCGATGCCCACCTGCTTCACGCCGAGGACCTCGGACCAGACCCTGGCCACGGCCTCTTCGGCGGGCGTGCGCGGCGCCTCGAACGGGAGCCCTTCCTCGCGGGCCTCGGCGTCCGGCGCGGGCAGGGCCTTGCGGTCCACCTTCCCGTTGGCGTTGAGCGGCAGCGCCTCCAGGGCCACGAAGGCCGCCGGCACCATGTAGTCCGGCAACCGCTGGGCGAGGAAGTCCTGCAGCGCGCGGGGCTGCACGGACTCCGGGCCGTCCAGGCCCACGAGGTATGCGACGAGCCGCTTGTCGCCGGGCACGTCCTCGCGAACGACGACCACGGCCTCCTGCACGCCGGGGGCGCGCTGGAGCTGGGACTCGACCTCACCCAGCTCGATGCGGAAGCCACGCACCTTCACCTGGAAGTCGGTGCGGCCCAGGAACTCCAACGTGCCGTCCGCGAGCCAGCGGACGCGGTCGCCCGTGCGGTAGAGGCGCGCGCCGGGTGTGGGGCTGAACGGGTGCGGGACGAACTTCTCCGCGGTGAGGTCCGGCCGATTCAGGTAGCCCCAGGCCAGGCCGTCGCCACCGACGAACAGCTCGCCCGGGACGCCCACGGGCGCGGGCTGCAGGAAGGCATCCAACACGTACGTGGTGGAGTGGCCCAGCGGCCGGCCGATGGGCACGGACGCCGCCAGCGGCATGCCGGGACGCAGCGTGTACGTCGCGGAGAAGGTGGTGTTCTCCGTGGGGCCGTAGCCGTTGACGAGCACGGCGCCCGCGGGCACGCGCCCCAGGTGCTGGAGGACGCGCTGCATGGGCAACACGTCTCCACCCGCGAGCACCTGTCGGACCTGGGCCAGGGACGGACCCATGTGCAGGACGGCCTGCTCGAAGAGGGCGGCCGTCAGCCAGAGCGTGGTGACGCCCTGCTTTTCCATCAGCGTGCCCAGCTCGTTCAGCGAAGGCGTGCCGGGCGGCGCGATCACCAGCCGCGCGCCATGGAGCAATGCGCCCCAGAGCTCCAGCGTGGACGCGTCGAACGCCACCGGCGCCAACTGGAGGAACACCTCGTCGGGGCCGAACTGGATGAAGGGGTTGGCGCTCACCAGCCGCACCACGCCCCGGTGCGGGATGCACACGCCCTTGGGCACGCCGGTGCTGCCGGACGTGAACATCACGTAGGCCAGGTCATCGCCGCCCACCTTCGCCGCGGGCGGTGCGTCCGAGGGCTGCCGCGCGATCATCGCCTCGTCCGCGTCCAGGCACACGAACAGCGCGCCTCCCGCAGGGAGCTCGTCTGCCAGCTCCTCCAGGGTGACGACCACGCTGACGCCGGCCTCCTGGAGCAGGAAGGAGATGCGCTCGGCGGGGTAGTTGCGGTTGACGGGGACGTACGCGCCGCCCGCCTTGAGGATGCCGAGCAGGCCCACCACCAGCTCCAGGGAGCGCTCCAGGCACAGGCCCACGCGCGTGCCGGCGTCCACGCCGTAGGCACGCAGGTGGTGCGCGAGCTGGTTGGCCCGCTGGTCCAGCTCGCCGTACGTCAGTTGCTCATCACCGAAGACGAGCGCCACCGCGTCCGGCGCGCGAGCGGCCTGCTCCGCGAAGCGGACGTGAACCGGCACGTCCCTCGGGTAGTCGGCGGACGTCGCGTTCCAATCCAACAGGACCTGCTGCCGCTCGGAGGCGGGGAGCGGGCTGAGCTCGGAGAGGCGCGCGTGCTCGTTGACGACGAACGCCTCCATCAGCACGCGGTAGTGCTCCATCATCCGCGCGACGGTGGCGCGGTCGAAGAGGTCGGTGTCGTAGTTGAGCACGCCGCTCACGCCGTCCGGCCCTTCGCCGAGCACGAGGCTCATGTCGAACTTGGAGGTTTCAATCTCCACGTCGAGCACGCTCAGCGACAGGCCCGGGAGCTCCATGCGCACGGGGGGCGTGTTCTGCAGGGTGAACGTCACCTGGAACAGCGGCGAACGGCTCGTGTCGCGCGGCGGCTTCAGCACCTCCACCAGCTTCTCGAAGGGAACGTCCTGGTGCTCGGTGGCGCCCAGCGTGGCCTGCTTCACCTGGGTGAGCAGCTCCGCCACGGTGAGCTGGGGCGACAGCCGCGCCCGGAGGATGACCGTGTTGACGAAGAAGCCGATGAGGTCTTCCAGCTCCGAGCGGTTGCGGCCCGCCACGGGCGAGCCGACGGACACTTCCTCCTGGCCCGAGTAGCGGGACAGCAGGAGCTGCCAGGCCGCCAGCATGACCATGAAGGGCGTCGTGCCGGTACGCCGCGCCAGGGCCTGGACACCCTGGGCCACGGAGAGCGGGAGGTGCACGGGGAGACCCGAGCCCCGGTTGGCTTGCACCGCCGGGCGAGGCCGGTCGGTCGGCAGCTCCAACGCGGTGGGGGCACCCGCGAGCTGCTCGCGCCAGTAGTCGAGCTCCGCCTCCAGGACGGGGCCCTGCATCCAGTCGTGCTGCCACCGGGCGAAGTCCGCGTACTGCACGGGCAGCTCCGGGAGCTTGGGCGCTCCGCCGCGAAGCCTCGCCTCGTAGAAGGCGGCGACCTCACGGACCAGCACGCCGATGGACCAACCATCCGAGATGATGTGGTGCATCGTGACGAGCAGCACATGGTGCTCGGGGGCCAGCCGCAGCATGCGGGCCCGGAAGAGCGGACCGCGCTCCAGGTCGAAGGGCCGGTGGGCCTCCTCATTCGCCAGCGTGCGCGCCTGGGCCTCACGCGCGGATTCGGGCAGGGAGGTCAGGTCCTCCACCGCGAGCGTGAAGCTGACGTCCGGATGGAGGACCTGGACGGGGAGCTCCTCGTGATTCCGGAACGTGGTGCGCAGCGCGCCCTGGCGGCTCACCACGGCGCGCAAGGCCTGCTCCATGACGGCGAGGTCCAGCGCGCCGTCGACGCGAACCGCCGCGGGGATGTTGTACGCGGCGCTCCCCGGGGCCAGCCGGTCGACGTACCACAGGCGGCGCTGCGCGCTGGACTGGGGCAGCGGCTGTCCCGCGGGGGCGGGCTTCAGCGGAGGAAGCGCGCTCTGGCCCGAAGTCGAGTCCAGCTTCGCGGCGAGCGAGGACACCGTCCGCATCTCGAACAGGGCGCGGAGCGGGAGCTCGACGCGGAACGCCGAGCGGATGCGGGAGACGAGCTGGGTGGCCAGCAGGGAGTGGCCGCCCAACTCGAAGAAGTCGTCGTGCGCGCCAACAGGCTTCACGCCGAGCAGGTCTTCGAAGAGCCCGGCCAGCGTCTGCTCCGTGCCCTCGCGCGGCGGCACGTGCGTGCGCGTGCCTGATTCGTGAGGCGCGGGCAGCGCGTTCCGGTCCAGCTTGCCGTTCGTGGTGAGCGGGAGCGCCTCCAGCACCACGAGCGCGGAGGGCACCATGTACTCGGGCAGCCGCTCCATGAGGAAGGTGCGCAGCGTGGCCACGTCCAGTGCCTGCCCCGCGGCGGGGACGACGTACCCCACGAGCTGGGGCGCGGCGCCGTCCTTGCGCACGATGACCGCGGACTCCCGCACGTCCGTGTGCTCCGTGAGCGCGGCTTCGATTTCACCCAGCTCGATGCGGAAGCCGCGCAGCTTGACCTGGAAGTCGATGCGGCCGAGGTACTCGAGCTCACCGTTGGCGAGCCAGCGGACGCGGTCACCGGTGCGGTAGAGGCGGGCACCGGGCACGTCACTGAAGGCATCCGGGATGAAGCGCTCGGCGGTGAGGGCGGGACGGCGGAGGTAACCCCGCGCGAGGCCCGCGCCACCGATGAACAGCTCGCCGGGGACGCCGACAGGCACGGGCTGAAGCTGCGCGTCGAGGACGTAGAAGCGCGCGTTGGCCAGCGGACCGCCCAACGTGGGGACAGGGCCCGCGCCACGGATGGCCCTCGCCGTGGAGTCGACGGTGCACTCCGTGGGGCCGTAGACGTTGAACGCCTGGAGCCGAGGATGGGCGGACAGCCGCGCCCACAGCGCCTCGTCGATGGCTTCACCGCCCACGAGGACGCGCATGGGCTGAGCGCCGAGCCCTTCGTCGAGCAAGAGCCGCAGGTGGGACGGCGAGCAGTCCAGGACCTGCACCTGATGACGCTCCAACCACGCCACCATCAGGCGCACGTCTTCACGCACATCCTTCGGGATGACGCAGAGGGTGTGCCCGTCGGAGAGCTGAACGAGCTGCTGGACGGAGGCGTCGAACGCGAGCGGCGCGTTGAGAGAAACGCGCAGGGGCGAGGTGACGCCAGCGTAGACGGTGCGCGCGAGCGCGGCGCGCAGGTTCATCACGGAGGCTTGCGTGACTTCAACGCCCTTGGGCTTGCCCGTACTGCCGGACGTGTAGATGACGTAGGCGGGGTGGTCCGCGGAAGCGAGCGGCGCCGGGTTCGCGGTGGGGAAGGAGGCCGCGGCACTGTCGTCGAGGCAGAGGACCTCAAGCCCGTGCGAGGAGAGGGCTTCCACGAGGTGCGGCTGAGACAGGACGAGGAGCGGCTGCGCGTCCTGGAGCATGAAGCCGATGCGCTGCGCCGGGTATGCCGGGTCGATGGGCAGGTAGGAGCCGCCGGCCTTGAGGACCGCGAGGAGTGCGACGAGCATGTCGGCGGAGCGCTCGAAGCAGAGTGCGACGCGGACTTCGGGCCGGACACCGCGCTGACGAAGGAGGCCCGCCCACTGGTTGGCGCGCTGGTTGAGCGCGCTGAAGGAGAGGGGCGTCTCTTCGGAGAGGACGGCGAGCGCGTCGGGCGTGCGAGCGGCCTGGGCCTCGAAGCGCTCATGGAGGCAGCCGTCCCAGGCGAACGCTTGGTGGGTGTCGTTCCACGCGGAGAGGAGCTGCTGACGCTCCGAGCCCGACAGGAACGAGAGCGAAGAGACGGTGCGCTCGGGGTTCGCGATGATGGTTTCAAGCAGGGCCTGGAAATGCGCGGCCATGCGCTGAACCGTCGCGGCGTCGAACAGGTCCGAGCTGTAGTCGATGACGCCTTCGAGCGCCCCGTTTCCTTCGGTGAGTGACAGCGACAGGTCGAACTTGGAGACCCCGCTGTCGAGCGCGAAGGGACGCAGCGCGAGCCGTGGCAGGTCGAGCGCCTCTTGAGGCGTGTTCTGGAGGGAGAACATGACCTGGAAGAGCGGCGTGTGACTGAGGCTGCGCTGGGGGCGCAGCTCCTCGACGAGCTTCTCGAAGGGGACGTCCTGGTGCTCATAGGCGCCCAGCGTCGTCTGCTTCACCTGGGCGAGGAGCTGGAGGAAGGAGGCGCCCGAGTCGATGCGAGCGCGCAGGACGAGGGTGTTGACGAAGAAGCCGATGAGGCCTTCGAGCTCGGAGCGGGTGCGGCCAGCGATGGGGGAGCCGACGCTGATGTCGTCCTGACCGGAGTAGCGGGACAACAGCAACTGCCAGGAGGCGAGCAGCACCATGAAGGGCGTGGCGCCGTGGCGCTGCGCCAGCGCGTTGACGCGTGCGGCGAGCGACTGGGGAATGCTGAAGGGCAGGGATGCGCCGCGGTACGTCTGGACCGCGGGCCGAACCCTGTCAGTGGGCAGCTCCAGGACAGGTGGAGCCCCGGTGAGCTGATGTCGCCAGAAGTCGAGCTGCGCCTGGAGGACGGGGCCGTGGAGCCAACCGCGCTGCCAGGCCGCGAAATCAGCGTACTGGATGGGCAGCGGCGCGAGCGGCGACGGCGTGCCCTGCGTCAGCGAGAGGTAGAGCGCGCCGAGCTCGCGGATGAGCACGCCCATGGACCAGCCGTCGGAGACGATGTGGTGGAGGGTGAGGACGAGGACGTGGCGCTCGGGCGCGAGGCGGAAGAGGCGCGCACGCAGGAGCGGACCCTCCGCGAGGTTGAACGGGCGCTGGGCCTCCTCGGAAACAAGACGGCGGGTCTCCGCGTCCTGCTCGGAGGCGGAGAGGCTGCTCAGGTCGACCAACGGGAGCGCAACGTCGAGGCGCGGGAGGATGCGCTGGACGGAGTCCTCACCGAGCGCCGCGAAGGTGGTGCGAAGGGACTCGTGCCGGGAGGTGAGTGCCTCCAGGGCCTGCTGGAGCAGCTCAGGCCGCAGGTCACCCTCGAGAAGGACGGCCGTGGGGATGTTGTAGGCCGCGCTACCCGGCTCGAACTGGTCGATGAACCAGAGGCGCTGCTGCGCGAAGGAGAGCGGCAGGTGGCCATCGCGTGACGTGGGCTGGAGCGGCGGCGCGGACGCACTGGGGCGCGTGCCACCGTCGACCCGGGCGGCCAGGGCGGCGAGCGTCGGTGCTTCGAAGAGGGCGCGCAGCGGCAGCTCGACACCCAGCTCCCTACGGAGCCGGGAGACGACCTGCGTGGCCAGCAGCGAGTGCCCACCCAGCGCGAAGAAGTCATCCGCCGCGGTGATGGACTCGACGCCGAGCAGCTCGGACCAGAGCGCGGCGACCCGCTTCTCAGTCGGGGTCTCCGGCGCGCGGGCCGCGGCGCGGGCCAGGGACTCCGCGCCGGGGACGGGGAGCGCGCGGACGTCCAACTTGCCATGCGCGGTCAGCGGCAGCGCGGGCAGGGAGACGAATGCGGCGGGCACCATGTAGTCGGGGAGCACCTCGGCGAGGCGCGCGCGCAGCGACGCCGCGTCGATGGCCGCATCCCCCTGCGGCACCACGTAGGCCACCAGGCGCGAGTCACCGGACCCATCCTTCCGGACGATGGCCGCGGCCTGCCGGACGCCCGCGTGGGCGACGAGGGCGGACTCCACCTCGCCCAGCTCCACGCGGAAGCCCCTCAGCTTCACCTGGGCATCCAGGCGGCCGAGGAACTCCAGCGTCCCGTCGGCGCTCCAGCGCACGCTGTCGCCCGAGCGATACAGCCGCCCGCCCGGCGTGCCACCGAACGGGTCGGGAACGAACTTCTCCGCGGAGAGGTCCGCGCGGCCCAGATACCCGCGCGCCAGACCCACGCCGCCAATGAACAGCTCACCCGCGACGCCCGCGGGCACCAGCTCCATGGCGCCATTCAGCACGTACAGGCGCGTGTTGGGCCAGGGCTTGCCCATGTCGGGCGCGCGCGTGCCGTTCGCGGCCAGCGGCTCACGGGTGATGGAGGCGCAGACGGTGACCTCGGTGGGGCCGTACGCATTGAGCAGGCGAACGCGACCGGCCCAGGCCTGGACCAGCTCCGGGGACAAGGCCTCGCCCGCGCAGATGACCGTCTCCAGCGACGACAGACCCCGAGGCTCCAGCCGCGCGAGCACCGACGGCGTCAGGGTGACGGCGGTGATGCGGTGCTCGTCCAGCAATGCGCGCAGCGGTGCGTCGGGCAGCAGCCGCTCACGCGGCGCCATGACCAGCGTTGCGCCCGCGACGAGCGTGGCGAACACCTCGCACACGGCGGCGTCGAAGCCGGGGGACGCGAACTGAAGAACGCGGCCCTCGGGGTGATACCCGTGCGCCCGAGCGGCGGCCACGGCGGTGTTCACCAGACCGCGATGGCTCAGCAGCGTGCCCTTGGGCCGGCCGGTGCTGCCGGACGTGTAGATGATGTACGCGAGCTGCGCGGGCACCGTCGCGGTGACAGGCGGCGCGTCCGAAGGATTCGCGGCGATGCGCGCGCTGTCGGCATCCAGCAGGACGCGGACAGGCCCGGAGGGCAGCAGCGACTCCGGCAGGGTGCTCAGGGTGAGCACCACCTCGATGGCGGCGTCGCGCACCATGAACGCCAGCCGGTCCGCCGGATACGTCGGGTCGAGCGTGACGAACGCACCCCCGGCCTTGTGGATGGCGAGCATGCCCACCACGAGGTCTTCCGAACGCTCCACGCACAGACCGACGCGAGACTCCGGGCCCACGCCCAGCGAGCGCAGGTGATGCGCGAGCGCGTTCGCCTTCGCATCGAGCTGGCTCCGGGTGAGCCGCGTGTCCCCAGCGATGACCGCGAGCGCGTCCGGAGCGCTCCGGGCCTGTGCTTCGATGAGCTGGTGCGCGCCTTGGTCCTCCGGGAAGGGCGTGGCGGTGTCGTTCCAGCCGGTCAGCAGGCGCTGCCGCTCCGCGGGCGTGAGCAGGGGCAGCTGGGCGACAGGCAGCTCCACGCCCGCGACGAGCGCCTCCAGCAGCACCCGGTAGTGGCCGACCATGTTCTCCACGGTCGACACGTCGAACAGGTCCGTGCTGTAGGTGAGAATCCCGCTGAACCCGTGGGGCGACTCGGCCAGGGCCAGGGTGAGGTCGAACTTGGTGGCGGTGATCTCCGGGCGCAGGACCTCCAGGCCCAGGCCCGGCAGGCGCTGTTCAGTGCCCGGCGTGTTCTGCAGCACGAACATCACCTGGAAGAGCGGGGAGTGGCTGAGGCTGCGCTCCGGACGCAGCTCCTCCACCAGGCGCTCGAAGGGGACGTCCTGGTGCTCGTAGGCCGCCAGCGTCGTGCGCTTCACGCGCTCCAGCAGCTCGGGGAAGCTCTGGGCCGGGGACACCTGGGTGCGCAGGACCAGCGTGTTCACGAAGAAGCCGATGAGGCCTTCCAGCTCGGTGCCACGGCGTCCCGCGATGGGCGAGCCGACGCTGATGTCCTCCTGGCCGGAGTAGCGCGACAGCAGCAACTGCCACGCGGCCAGCAGCACCATGAAGGGCGTGGCGCCATGCCGCTGCCCCAGCGCGATGATGGCCTGGGTGAGGGGGTTCCCCAGCTCCACGCGGACCGCGCTGCCCCGGAACGTCTGGGCGGCGGGGCGGGGACGGTCGGTGGGCAGCGCCAGCGTGGGCGCCGCGCCGGACAGCTGGCCACGCCAGTAGTCGAGCTGCTTCTTCAGCACCGGGCCCTGCATCCAGTCCCGCTGCCAGACGGAGTAGTCGGCGTACTGCACGGGCAGGGGAGGCAGCACGGGCGCGCGCCGCGTGGCGTGGGCCGAATAGAGCACGGCCATCTCCTGGGCCAGCACGGCCGTGGACCAGCCGTCGGAGATGATGTGGTGCATGGACAGGAGCAGCACGTGCCGTTCGGGCGACAGGCGCAGCAGCGTCGTGCGGAACAGCGGGCCCTGCTCCAGGGAGAAGGGACGGCGCGCCTCCTCGGCGGCGACCCGCCGGGCCTCCGCCTCACGCGTGGCCTCGGGGACGCCGCTGAGGTCGATGACGGGCAGCGCCACCGTGCCTTCGGGGTGCACCACCTGCAGGGGCAAGTCGTCCTCGCCCTGCTGGAACGTGGTGCGCAGGGCCTCGTGGCGGCGGACCAGGTCCGCCAGGCCCAGCTCCATCGCGGTCAGGTCCACCACGCCATCGAGCCGCACCGCCACCGGGATGTTGTAGGTGGACGAGCTGCCGCCCTCGAGCTGATTGAGGACCCACAGGCGCTGCTGGGAGAAGGACGCCGCCACCGGGCCGCTGCCTTGCCGCCTCGGAATGCCCGGAGCCGCCTGGGCGTCCTGCTGCTTCTGCCGCTGGCGCAGCAAGGCTTCGAAGAGTTCCCGCTGCTTGGGGGACAGCTTGCCCAGTTCCTTCGAAATGTCGCGCATGGTGAGGCGTCCGGATGAAGTGCGCGCCCACCGCCAGCGAGGCTGGCATCCGGTGGGCGCGGAAAAGGGTCCGGCGGAGCGGTGGCTCGCGCCGGCGTGTGGCTCAGTTTTCCTGGGCGGCCTGCGCCAGCAGGTCCTCGAGCTGGTCCTCGGGCGTGTTGGCCACCTGGTCGAGCAGCTCCTGGTAGAGCGCCGCTTCCTGGGCTTCCTTCGCCACGGTCACCGCCTGGGCGAGGCCCGCCACGGTGGAGACCTCGAACAGCTTCGCCAGGGGCAGGTCCACGTTGAACGCGGAGCGCAGCCGGCCCACGATGCGCGTGGCCAGCAGCGAGTGTCCGCCCAGGTCGAAGAAGCTCTCGTGGCGGCCGACCTGCTCCACGCCGAGGACCTCCTGCCACATGGCCGCGATGGCCTGCTCCGTCTCGTTGGCGGGCGGCACGTAGGTGCCCTTGCGTGCCTGCCGCGAGGCGGACCCGGACGGGCGGGTCGCGGGGGCGTCCCGGTGGATCCACACCGCCAGGCGGTGGGTCAGGTCACCCGTGGCCACCACCACCGGACCGTCCAGGCCCTGCGTGGCGAGCCGGCGCACCGCCTCCGCGCCCTCCTCACGCGTCATGGCGTACTGGTCCATGCTCGTCTTGTAGCCCGCGTAGTGCTTCGTCTCCTCGGGCCAGCCGTCCCAGGACGCGCTCACCCAGCGCGTGCCGCCCACGCTCCGGGCCGCGCGGTTCGCCGCGAAGGCGTCCATGAACACGTTGGCGGACGCGTAGGTGAGGTAGCCGAGGCCGCCGAGCACCGCCGCGTTGGACGAGAACAGCAGCACGAAGTCGATGTCCCGGCCGCGCAGCGCCTCGTCCAGCGCGTAGGTGCCGTACACCTTGGGCTGGAACTGCGTCTCGGAGGCCTGTGTGCCCAGCTCCGTCAGCGAGCTGTACAGCGAGTCACCGTGGGTGACGCCCGCGCAGTGCAGCACGCCGTGAAGCACGCCGAAGCGGGCCTCCACCTGCTCCACCACGGCCCGCATCCGCGCGGCGTCCGACACGTCCGCCGCCAGCACGAGCACCTCGGCCCCGTGGGCCTCCATGGCGCGCACGCGGTGGATGAGCTTGCTGATGCGGTCGTCCTCGCCCTTCTCGGACAGCCAGCCGTCCCACGACTCGCGGGCGGGGAAGGCCGAGCGGCCGAGCAGCACCAGCCGGGCGCGCTGCGTCTCCGCCAGGTGCTCCGCGAGCAGCAGGCCCACGCCGCCCAGACCACCGGTGATGAGGTACACGCCGCGCTCGCGCAGCGGGTGCACGGGCGCGTCGCCGCCCATCTTCACCGGGGTGAACTCCTGCACCCAGCGGCGCGTGCCCCGGAAGGCCACCAGCATGTCGCGCGTGCGGGTGGACAGCTCGGCGAGCAGGCCCCGCGCGAGCGTGTCCGCGGCGCTGGCCTCGGGGAGCACCACGTCGATGCAGCGGGTGGAGATGTGTTGGTGCTCCTGCGGCAGCACCTTGCACACGCCCAGCATCGTCGCCTTCTCGGGCAGCGCCTCGGCGGCGCCGTCCGGGTCGTGCACGTGGTTGGAGATGACCTCCACGCGCACGGGCTCGCTGCCGCCCGCCTTGCCCAGGGCCTGGGCCAGGAAGAGCAGGCTGTAGTAGCCACGCGACTGCGCGTCGCGGAAGCGCTCGGAGGACGACGCGACGTCGCCCTGCTTCGTGAGGCTCCAGCAGTGGACGAACACCTCGGGGCGGTGCGCGCGGCCCTTCAGGGCCTCGAGCAACGACACGTAGTCGGCCGGCTGCCCCGGCGCCACGGTGAAGCGGTTGTCGCCTTCGCGCGCGAAGCTGGTGCCCGCCTGCACGGTGACGACGTCCTGGCCCGCCTCGGCCAGCAGCGCGAGCAGCCTCGAGGCCAGGGGGCCTCCATCCGTGAACACCACCCAGCCCCGCGGCGAGGCGAGCGTCTCCGGGTTGGCGGCCAGGGGCGGGGTGCGCTTCCACGACGGCAGGTGGAACCAGTCCGCCACGTCGGGCAGCTTGCCCTGCTGCGTGGCGCCGGCGCTCGCGGAGCGCTCGCCGGGCGGCACGAAGAAGCGCTCCCGCTCGAAGGGGTAGGGGGGCAGGGACACCCGGCGGCGGGGCCCGTGGGCATGCACGCCCTGCCAGTCCACCTCCACGCCGCCCAGCCACAGCCGGCCGAGGGCGCCTTGGACGAAGGCCTCGTCGGGCTGCGGGTCCTTGGGATGCGGCAGCGAGGCGATGTAGGGCCGCGTCCCCGGCGCCTCGCCCTGGAGCTTCGCCAGGCCCGTGAGCGACTGCGCGGGACCCACCTCGAGCAGGACGCGCGCGGGCTCGGCCAGCAGCACGCGCAGGCCCTCCATGAAGCGCACCGGCTGGCGCAGGTGGTCCACCCAGTACTTCGGCTGGGTGACCTCCTCCGCGGTGATCCACGTCCCCGTGAGGCAGGACACGTAGCGCCGCGTGGGCGGGTTCAACTTCAGGCTGGCGACCTTGGCGTGGAATTCGGCCAGGATGGGCTCCAGCATGCGCGAGTGGGCCGCCGCGTCGACGTGCAGGCGCCGGTGCTCCACGCCCTTCGCCGCCAGCGTGGCCGCCAGCGCCTCCACCGCGTCGACGCGGCCCGAGGCCACGCACTGGTCGGGCGCGTTCACCGCGGCGAGGTCCAGCGCGTCGCCCAGCAGGGGCCGCAGCTCGGACTCCGTCAGCGTGACGCTGAGCATGGCGCCCGCGGGCACCCCGTCGATGAGCCTGCCGCGCAGGGCGACCAGCGCCACCGCGTCCTCCAGGGACAGCACGCCCGCGAGGCAGGCCGCGGCGTACTCACCCAGGCTGTGGCCAATCATCGCCTCCGGCTCGATGCCCCACGACATCCAGAGCCGGGCGAGCGCGTACTCCACGGCGAAGATGGCGGGCAGCGCCAGGGCATTGCGCGACAGGCCCTCCACGGTGTCGCTCGGCGCGGCTTGAAGCACGGCGAGCAGGTTGTCGACGCCGTGAGGACGGAACAGGGCGGCGATGCGGTCCATCTCGGCGCGGAAGACGGGCTCGGTGCGGTACAGGCCGCCGGCCATGCCCGCGTGCTGGGTGCCGCCGCCCGGCAGCAGGAACACCACGGGGCGGGTGCGGGACTCCTGGTGCGTGGTGACGACGCGCTCGGGCTCCTCCCCGCGCAGCACGCGCACGGCATGCGCGGAGTCGGAGACCACCGCCATGCGGCGGTAGGAGAAGTGCTGGCGGCCCGTCTGCAGCGTGTAGGCCGCGTCCGCCATGGACAGCTCCGGGTGCTGCTCCAGCCACGTGGCCAGCGCCGTGGTCGCGCTGTCGAGCGCGGTGTCCGTCCGGGTGGCCAACGGCAGCACGTTCCAGGGGCGGCTCGGCGCGGCGGCCTCCGGGGCGGGGGCCTCCTCCAGGATGACGTGGGCGTTGGTGCCGCCAATGCCGAACGCGCTCACGCCCGCGCGGCGCGGGTGCGCTCCGGCCTTCCACTCCCGCAGGCTGTCGTTGACGAAGAAGGGGCTGTTGGCGAAGTCGATCTGCGCGTTGGGCTGCTCGAAGTGCAGCGTGGGCGGCATCTGGCGGTGCTTCAGGCAGAGCACGGCCTTGATGAAGCTGGCGATACCGGCCGCCGCGTCGAGGTGGCCGATGTTCGTCTTCACCGAGCCCAGCGCGCAGAAGCCCGTGTCATCCGTGCTGGCGCGGAACGCCTTGGTGAGCGCGCGCACCTCGATGGGGTCACCCAGCTGGGTGCCGGTGCCGTGCGTCTCCACGTAGGTGATGGTCCGGGCGTCCACGTCCGCCGCGGCGAGCGCGTCACGGATGACGCGCGCCTGGCCCTGGACGCTGGGCGCGCCGAAGCTGGCCTTCTGCGAACCGTCGTTGTTGATGGCCGAGCCGCGGATGACGGCGTGGATGGTGTCTCCATCCGCCAGCGCATCCTCCAGGCGCTTGAGCACCACCACGCCCGCGCCGTTGCCGAACACCGTGCCCTGGGACTTCGCGTCGAAGGCGCGGCAGTGGCCGTCCGGCGAGGCCACGCCACCGAACTGGTACAGGTAGCCGCTGCGCTGCGGGGCCTGGATGGCGACGCCGCCCGCCAGCGCCATGCGGCACTCACCGGCGAGCAGGGCCTGCCCGGCCAGATGCACGGCCACCAGCGCGGTGGAGCACGCGGTGTGCAGCGAGTACGCCGGTCCCCGCAGGTTCAGCAGGTGGGACACGCGCGTGCTGAGGAACGCGAGGTCGTTGCCCAGGCCCAGCTCGAACGCGCCCGCGCCGCCCAGGGCCGCCGGGTTGGAGAAGAGGTTGAACACGTAGGTGTTCGTCCGCGCGCCCGCGTAGACGCCAATCCGGTCCTTGTACCGGGTGGCGTCGTAGCCCGCGTCCTCCAGGGCCGACCACGCGCACTCCAAAAAGACGCGGTGCTGCGGGTCCATCAGCTCCGCTTCCTTGGGCGGGATGCCGAAGAAGGACGCGGCGAAGTCCTCGGCGCCGTCGACGATGGCCGCCGCGCGCACGTAGTTCGGGTCCTTGCGCAGGGAGGCGTCCTCCATGAGCGAGGGCTCCAACTCCGACTCCTGGAGCGGAACGATGGACTCCACGCCGTCGCGGAGGTTCTTCCAGTACGTCTCGACGTCCGGGGCTCCCGGGAGGCGGCACGCCATCCCGATGACCGCGATCTCAAGCCCGTTCCACGCGTTTTCATCAGCCATGGGTCTCGAATCCTCTCGTTGAGAAAGTCAGTTGCTCCGCCTGCGCAGGCGCTGCTGCTCCAGGGCGGAGCGCCTGCGTGGGCCGGAAGATGTCTCGTCGTCTTCGTCGTTGGCGCCCGGCTGGGCCGCCGCGGCTTGCGCGCCGCCGAGCCGCGCGAGCAGCTGTTCGATGTGTTGCCGCGCGACCATGAGGCCCTGCTCGCCCCGGACGCGCTCGCCCACCGCGGTGGCTGCTTCGCGGATGCGCGGAGACGTCAGCGCCTCGTGGATGGCGTCACCCAGGCGCGCGGCCGTCAGCTGCGAGGCGGGCAGGGGGGCCGGTGCGCATCCCCGGTCGAAGCCGAGGTCCGCCCAGAGGAACTGGTCGTAGGCGTGGGGCACCAGCACCTGCGGCGTGCCGGCCCGGAAGGCCAGCGAGCAGGTGCCCGCGCCGCTGTGGTGCACGACACAGGCGGTCCGCGGGAAGAGCCACGAATACGGCAGCATGCCATCCACGGCCAGGAATCCCGGGGGCAACGCCTGCTTCGCCAGCCGGCTGGCGCCGCTCTGGATGATGGCCCGCCGGCCCGCGCGGAGCGCCGCGTCCACCAGCAGCTGGGTGAAGGCCTCCGGGTCCTGGTGCAGCAGGCTCCCGAAGGTGAAGAACAGCGGGGGCTCGCCCTCGGCCAGGAACTCCTTCAGCGCGGCGGGCGGCGTCCACGCCAGCGCATCGCCCTCCAGGAAGAAGTAGCCCACCATGTGGTGGTGCCCTGGCAGGTCCCTCGGCGGCGGGCGCACGTGCTGGCTCATCGCATACAGCACGAGCTGCGGTGATTCACCGTCCACCAGCGGGTTGTGAAACGGCGGCAGCCCGGCGTTGTGTCTCACGGGATTGATGAGACGCCGCACGGCCTCGAGAAACGCGGGGTGGCCGCCGCCGCTGCCGGAGTGCTCCACGTAGATGGACACCAGCGGGATTCGCGTGAGGTCGTGGACCATCCGCGCGGCGGGCTGCACGCGTCCGCTGATGAGGACGTCGGCTCCAGCGCAGGCGGCGCGCAGGTCCTCGAGCATCCGAGGCAGCCCGGTGGCCAGCGGCGTGAAGAGGGCCTGGAGGTGATCGCCCTCGCCGATGCGGTCCGGGCTCACCATCATCTGCCGGGTGATGTCGTCCTGCGCGTGGCTCAGGTCCGGGCCCACCGGCGTGAAGGGCACGCCCTGGGCGCGGGCGAGCGGCTCGAACGAGGGCGGCAGCGCGAGCACGGGGTGATGACCATGGCGCCGCAGCTCCTGGGCCAGCGCCACGAAGGGCAGGATGTCTCCCGTGCTTCCGAAGTTTGTCAGCACCGCGCGCATCGACGCTCCTACTCGCCGTTCGTACCGCGCGTGCCTCCATCACCGGGGGCTGGCGTACGCTCCCCACCGGGCGTCACGGCAGTGGCCGGTCCGAACCGCTGTTCACCTGGAATTCGTGTACGCGTATATGGCTGCTCAATTCCGAATTGAAAGTGAAATGCGACAGCGGTTCAGCGCGCCGGTGATGGTGGAATATTTTTATCAGGAACCGCTATCACTGTAATTGTCGGTATCATCGTTTATCTGGACAAGCAGGCGGAGCCGGTGGCACAAGCGCTGCCTATAGAGGTGGTTCACTCGGGTGGCGTGCGAGCGGGCTGCCTCCTCCTGATGGAGCGGCGTGCGGGTTCGGGGGTTGTTTCTGACCGGCGATGTTTTCCGGGTTCTCCGTACTCCGTTTGGTGTTTGGCCGCATGACATCCCTGGCCCTGTGCACTGCAGGAGAAGACATGTCCGAGAACATCGAGCCGTTGGCTCACCGGTTTCCCACGCTCGTGGACGTCTTGTGCCAGAGAGCGGAAGCTCAAGCCGACGACCTGCTGTATCGCTTCCTCGAGACGGGTGATGTCGAGGGTCCCATCGAGGAGTGGACCTACCGGCGGCTGGATGTCAGGGCGCGCTCACTGGCGGCCCGGCTGCGCGCGCTCGGGGCCGCGGGAGAGCGGGCCCTGCTGCTCTACCCGCCAGGGCTGGAGTTCGTCGCGGGCTTCATGGGCTGCCTCTACGGAGGCGTCGTCGCGGTGCCTTGCTATCCGCCCGACCCCACGCGGCTGGAGCGCACGCTCCCTCGGCTGAGGGCCATCGCCCGGGATTGCGGCGCGCGCTACGTGCTGACGACGAGCATGATCCTGGAGATGTCGGAGTTCCTCACGCCCCAGGCGCCCGAGCTCGGTGAGCTTCAGTGGCTCGCCAGCGACGCGGTGCCCGAGTCCGAGGCGTCGGCGTGGACGCGCCCGGACCTGACCTCCGAATCACTGGCATTTTTACAATACACGTCGGGGTCCACGGGCAACCCCAAGGGTGTCAAGGTCAGCCACGCCAACATCCTCCATAACGAGTCACTGATTACCCGTGGGTTCGGCTTGTCCGCCGAGCGCTCCGTGGGCGTGGGCTGGCTGCCCATGTTCCATGACATGGGGCTCATCGGGAAGGTGCTGCAGCCGCTCTACCTGGGCTTCCCCTGCGTGCTGATGTCACCCATCGCGTTCCTTCAGCGGCCGATGCGCTGGTTGGAGGCGATTTCTCATTTTAAGGGAACCTGCAGCGGCGGGCCCAACTTCGCGTTCGACCTCTGCGCCAGGAAGGCCCGCCCGGATGACGTGGCCCGCCTGGACTTGAGCCACTGGGACCTGGCCTTCAACGGCGCGGAGCCGGTGCGGCGCGAGACGATGGAGCGCTTCGCGGAGACGTTCGCGCCCGCGGGCTTCCGGCGCGAGGCGTTCTACCCGTGCTACGGCCTCGCGGAGGCGACCCTCATCGTCACGGGTGGCACGAAGGGCACGCCGTACGTGGAGACGCGCTTCGACGCGGGCTCGCTGGAGAAGGGGCAGGCGAAGCCGGTGCCGGGCGCGGCCGAGGGCCCGTCCGCGCGCACGATGGTGTCTTCCGGTCCGGGCGCGCCGGATCAGCGGCTGCTCATCGTCGACCCGGAGACGCGCCTGCCGCGGGGGCCTCACGAGGTCGGTGAGGTCTGGGTGTCGGGCCCCAGCGTGGCGGGTGGCTATTGGAACCGTCCGGAGGAGACGGAGCACGCCTTCGGCGCGCGGCTCGCGAGCGGGGAGGGACCCTACCTTCGCACCGGCGACCTGGCGTTCCTGTCTCCGGAAGGGGAGTTGTTCATCACCGGGCGGCTCAAGGACCTGCTCATCGTCCGGGGCCGCAACCTGTATCCGCAGGACCTGGAGCTGACCGCCGAGCGCGCGCACCCCTCGGTGCGCCCCGGGTGCAGCGCCGCCTTCGCCGTGGAGGTGGAGGGCGAGGAGCGGCTGGTCCTCGTCTCCGAGGTGGACGTTCGCGACGGGTTCGACGGCGCGGTGGTGGCGGGGGCGCTGCGCAGCGCGCTGGCGGATGAGCACCAGGTGCGCGCGCACTCGGTGGTGCTGCTCCAGGCCCGGAGCATCCCGAAGACGTCCAGCGGGAAGATTCAGCGCCGCGCCTGCCGCGACGGCTTCCTGGAGAACACGCTGGAGGTGGTGACGCTCTCCGCCGAGGAGGCGCACGAGGCCACCGCGGCCGCGCCCACCGGGCCCGTGCGGGAGCGGCTGGCGGCGGCCCCCGAGCAGGAGCGGCTGGCGCTGATGGTGGAGTTCCTTCGCCACGAGGCCGCCCGCGTGCTGCGCGCCGAGCCCGCGTCCCTGGGCGCGGACACGTCGCTGGCCAGCCTGGGGCTGGACTCGCTGATGGCGCTGGACCTGCACGGGCGCCTGGAGGAGTCGCTGGGCGTTCCGCTGCCCGTGGCGTTCCTCTGGCAGCACCCGACGCTGGGCGCGGCCGCCGCGCACCTGCTGGAGGCCTGGGGTGGGGCCGCTGTCGCGCCCATCGGCCCCGCGCTGACGGCGGGCTCCCTGGAGGGCGAATTGCCGCTGTCGCCCGGCCAGCAGCGCCTGTGGTTCCTGGACCGGCTGGTGCCGGAGAGCGCGCTGTACAACGTCCACTTCCAGCTGCGCCTCTCCGGGCCGCTCGACGCGCCCGCCCTGGGCCGCGCCCTGGATTTGCTCCTGGCGCGCCACGCGGTGCTGCGTGCGTCGTTCCCGGAGGTGGAGGGGCAGCCGCGTCAGGTGCTGCCCGCCGCGCGTCCGCTGGAGCTGGCTCGCGAGGACCTGCGCGCGCTGTCCGCCTCGGAGCGGGACGCGGAGCTGGGCCGGCTGTCGCGGGCGCAAGGCGAGGCGCCGTTCCAGCTCGCGGAGGGGCCGCTGGTTCGCGCGGCCCTCGTCGCCCTGGAGGACCAGGAGCACGTGCTCCTGATGACCCAGCACCACATCGTCACGGACGGTTGGTCCATTGGCGTGCTGGCCCGGGAGCTGGCCGCGCTGTACCGCGCGGAGGTGTCCGGCGCCGGCTCGGCGCTGGCGGCGCCCGCGTTCCAGTACGTGGACTACGCGCGCTGGCAGCAGGGCCTGGGGAACGCGCTGGACGGCCAGCGTGCGTATTGGGCGCGCAAGCTGGAGAACCTGCCGCGCCTGGAGCTGCCCACGGACTTCCCCCGGCCGCGCGAGCCGGGCTTCCGCGGCGCGCTCCATCGCTTCACGCTGCCGGCGTCACTGGTGGAGTCGCTGAAGGCGGTGGGCCGCGCGGAGGGCAGCACCTTCTTCGTCACGCTGGCGGCGGCCTGGGCGGCGCTGCTGCACCGCTACAGCGGCCAGGACGACTTCGGGCTGGGGACCATCTTCGCCCAGCGCGACCGGGCGGAGCTCCGTGACGTGGTGGGTTTCTTCGCCAGCACGCTGGTGCTGCGCGCCGACGTCTCGGGGAGCCCGCGCTTCCGCGAGCTGCTCGGCCGCATGCGGAGCACCTTCCACGAGGCCCTGTCCAACGCGGACCTTCCCTTCGAGGAGGTCGTGGGGGCCTCGCGCGCGGCGCGGGGCGGCGACAATCCGCTCTTCCAGGCCAACCTCGTGCTGGAGAGCCTGCCGCCCGTGGACCTGGACGTGCCCGGGATGCAGTGGCGCCCGGTGCTGCCCGTTCCGGACGGCGCGGTGGAGGGCACGGCGAAGTTCGATTTGCAGCTCGCGGTGGTGGAGACGCCGCACGGGCTGGAGGGCGCGCTGGAGTACCGCTCCGACCTCTTCACGCCGGAGTCGGCGGCGCGGCTCGCCAGGCACCTGGAGGCGTTGCTGCGCGGCATCGTCGCCTCGCCGGACGCGCGGGTGGAGGACCTTCCGCTGCTCGACGACGCGGAGCGCCGCTCGCTGCTGGTGGACTGGAACGACTTCACCACGCCCACGGCGCAGGACCCCTCGCTGTGCATCCACGCGCAGTTCCGCGCCCGGGCCGCGCTGACGCCGGAGGCGGTGGCGGTGGTCGCCGACGACGGTTCGCTCACCTATGCGGAGCTCGCGCGCCGTTCGGCCGCGCTGGCCCTCCACCTGCGGGGACTCGGGGTGGGGCCGGAGACGCGCGTGGGCCTGTGCGTCGAGCGCTCGGTGGAGATGGTGGTGGGGATGCTCGGGATCCTCGATGCGGGCGGCGCGTATGTTCCCCTGGACCCGGACTACCCCCGGGAGCGCCTCACGTACATGCTGGAGGACTCCGGCGCGCGCGTGCTGCTGACGCAGTCGCACCTCGCCGGGACGTTGCCCTCCGCGGGCCTGCGCACCGTGTTGCTGGATGACGCGGCGGCGTACGCCACCGAGCCCGCGCACGCCGTGGACGCGGGCGCGATGCCGGACAGCCCCGCCTACGTCATCTACACCTCGGGCTCCACGGGGCGCCCCAAGGGCGTGGTGGTGCCGCACGGCGGCGTGGCCAACTTCTTCGCGGCCATGGATGTGCGCGTGGGCCATGAGCCCGCGGGCACGTGGCTGGCCGTCACCAGCATCTCCTTCGACATCTCTGTCCTGGAGTTGCTGTGGACGCTCACGCGCGGCTTCAAGGTGGTGGTGCAGGGCGAGGGCGCGTCGTTGAAGGCCCCCGCGCGCGCCGCCGGGGGCCGGCAGCGGCCCATGGACTTCAGCCTCTTCTACTTCGCCGATGACGCGGAGGCGTCACACGGTGAGAGCAGCTACCGGCTGCTGCTGGAGGGCGCGAAGTTCGCGGACACCCACGGCTTCGCGGCGGTGTGGACGCCGGAGCGCCACTTCCACGCCTTCGGCGGCCTGTACCCGAACCCCTCCGTGGCGGGCGCGGCCGTCGCCGCCGTCACCAAGCGCGTGGCCATCCGGGCGGGCAGCGTGGTGCTGCCCCTGCATCACCCGGTGCGCGTGGCGGAGGAGTGGGCCCTGGTGGACAACCTGTCCGGCGGCCGGGTGGGCATCTCCGTCGCCTCGGGTTGGCACGCGAACGACTTCGTCTTCGCCCCGGAGAAGTACGAGAAGCGCCGCGAGCTGATGATGGAGGGCCTGGACACCGTGCGGCAGCTGTGGCGCGGCCAGACGGTGCGCTTCCCCGGCGGCGGCGGTGCGCAGGTGGATGTGCGCCTGCGTCCCCGCCCGGTGCAGGCGGAGCTGCCCGTGTGGCTCACCGCCGCGGGCAACCCGGAGACGTTCATCAGCGCGGGCCGGCTGGGCTGCAACATCCTCACGCACCTGCTGGGGCAGACGTGGGAGGACCTGGAGAAGAAGGTCGGGCTGTACCGTCAGGCCTGGCGCGACGCCGGCCACGCGGGTGACGGTCACGTCACCCTCATGCTCCACACCTTCATCGGTGAGGACGCGGCGCAGGTCCGCGCCGTGGTGGAGCAGCCGTTCCGGAACTACCTGAAGAGCTCGGCGGACCTGATGCGCGGCCTGGGCCGCACGCTGGGCATCGACATGGACGCGGCCACCGAGGCGGACATGGACCGGCTCGCGGGCCACGCCTTCGACCGCTACTTCGAGACGAGCGGCTTGTTCGGCACGCCGCGCTCCGTGCGCGAGCGGGTGAGCCAGCTCCAGGCCCTGGGCGTGGACGAGGTGGGGTGCCTCATCGACTTCGGCATCCCCACCGACACCGTGCTCGCCAGCCTGCCGCTGCTCGACGAGGTCCGTCAGCGAAGCGTGCGCGACAGCCGCCGCTCGGGCGTGGCGAAGTCCATTCCGGAGCAGCTGCGCGAGCACGGCGTGTCCCATCTGCAGTGCACGCCGTCGCTGGCGCGCACGCTGCTGACCGAGCCGGAGTCCGTGGAGGCCCTGGGCGGGCTGCGCCGGCTGATGGTCGGCGGCGAGGCGTTGCCGGGGGCGCTCGCGGCCTCGCTGCGGCAGGCGCTGCCGGAGAACGCCCGGTTGCTCAACATGTACGGCCCCACGGAGACGACCATCTGGTCGTCCACCGCGAGCGTGGATGCCGGGGAGACGGGCGCGGTGGTCTCCATCGGAACGCCGCTGCTGCGCACCCAGCTCTACGTGCTCGACGCGCGGCTGCGTCCAGCGCCGGTGGGCGTGCCCGGAGAGCTCTACATCGGCGGCTCGGGCGTGGTGCGTGGCTACCTGGGCCGGCCGGAGCTGACGGCGGAGCGCTTCGTCCCGGACGCCCAGTCCACCGTCCCGGGCGCGCGGCTGTACCGCACGGGTGACCGCGCGCGCTGGCGGCCGGACGGCACCATGGAGTTCCTGGGCCGGGTCGACCACCAGCTCAAGGTGCGCGGGTTCCGCATCGAGGCGGGCGAAATCGAGGCGGCGCTCGCCGCGCAGGCGCCGGTGCGCGAAGCCGTGGTGGTGGCGCGCGAGGACGTGCCGGGTGACGTGCGGCTGGTGGCCTACGTCGTGCCGAAGCAGGGCGCGGCGGTGGACGTGACGGCGCTCCGGGATGCCCTGGCGCAGCGGCTGCCCGAGCACATGGTGCCCTCGCTGGTGGTGGAGCTGCCGGCGCTGCCGCTGACGCCCAACGGCAAGGTGGACCGCAAGGCGCTGCCCGCGCCCAGCGTGGTGCGCTCCGCGAAGGCGGCCTTCGTGGCGCCGCAGGGCCAGCTCGAGGAGCAGATTGCCCAGGTGTGGCGCTCCGTCCTGCGGGTCGAGGAGGTGGGCGTGCACGACAACTTCTTCGACCTCGGCGGCCACTCGCTGCTGATGGTGCAGGTGCACACGCAGCTCAAGGCGGTGCTGGGCCAGGACCTGCCGCTGTTGAAGCTGCTGGAGTACCCGACCATCAGCGCGCTGGCGCGCTTCGCGAGGCAGGAGCCGGCGTCGTCGCAGTCCCAGGTCGAGGCGGCGCAGGACCGCGCCAAGCGTCAGTTGGAGAGCCTCAAGCGTCAGCGTCAGCGGGCCAGGAAGTAGGGCAGGGACATCATGAGCCAGAGCACCGAGTACCAGGGAGATGCGAGCCTCGCCGTGGCCATCGTGGGCATGGCCGTGCGCGTGCCGGGCGCGGAGGACGTGGAGACCTTCTGGCGGAACCTGCGCGAAGGCGTCGAGTCCATCCGTCACTTCACGGACGACGAGCTGCGGGCGCTGGGTGTCCCTCCGGAGTCCCTGGCGCATCCCCAGTTCGTCCGCGCGGCCCCCGTGCTGGACAGACCGGGCCGGTTCGACGCGGCCTTCTTCGGGTATGTGCCCAGGGAGGCCGAGGTGCTGGACCCGCAGCACCGCGTCTTCCTGGAGTGTGCCTGGACGGCGCTGGAGCACGCGGGCTACGCCCCGGGCCGCATCCCTGGCGCCACCGCCGTCTTCGCGGGCTCCAGCCTGAGCAGCTACCTGCTGTTCAACCTGCTGTCGCGCGCCGAGTTCCAGCAGGCCGAGGACACGTTCCCGGCCATGGTGGCCAACGACAAGGACTTCCTGGCCACCCGGGTGGCGTATCACCTGGACCTGAAGGGCCCCGCCCTCACCGTGCAGACGGGGTGCTCCACGTCGCTGGTGGCCACGCACCTGGCCTGCCAGTCGCTGCTCGGCTACCAGAGTGACGTCGCGCTCGCGGGCGGCGTGTCCGTGCACATGCCGCAGCGCACGGGCTACGTGCACCAGGAGGGTGGCATCACCTCTCCGGACGGGCACTGCCGCGCCTTCGACGCGAAGGGGCAGGGCACGCTGTTCGGCAGTGGCGCCGGCGTCGTCGTCCTCAAGCGGTTGGAGGACGCGCTGGCGGATGGAGACACCATCCACGCCGTCATCCGCGGCTCGGCCATCAACAACGATGGCTCCGCGAAGGTGGGCTTCGTCGCCCCCAGCGTGGAAGGCCAGACGGAGGTCATCACCCGCGCGCAGGCCATGGCCGAGGTGGCGCCGGACTCCATCTCCTACGTGGAGACCCACGGCACCGCCACGCAGCTGGGCGACCCGGTGGAGGTGGAAGCGCTGACCCAGGCCTTCCGCGCCGGCACCGAGGCGAAGGGCTTCTGCGGAATCGGCTCGGTGAAGACGAACGTGGGCCACCTGGACGCGGCCGCGGGCGTGACGGGCCTCATCAAGACCACGCTGGCGCTCGAGCACCGGGAGCTGCCGCCCAGCCTGTACTTCGAGTCGCCCAACCCGCGCATCGACTTCGCGAACAGTCCCTTCTACGTCAATGCCGCGCTGAAGCCGTGGGAGTCCACCGAGGCCCCCCGGCGGGCGGGCGTGAGCTCGTTCGGCATTGGTGGCACCAACGCCCACGTCATCCTGGAGGAGGCCCCGGCCACCGCCCCGGGCGGCGAGGCGCGTCCGTGGCAGGTGCTGCCGCTGTCCGCGAAGACGCCCTCCGCGTTGGAGGCGAGCACGTCCGCGTTGCTGGCGCACCTCGAGGCCCACCCCGAGCAGGCGCTGGCGGACGTGGCCTGGACGCTCCAGGTGGGGCGCAAGCCGCTGGAGCACCGGCGCGTGGTGGTGTGCCAGGACCGCGATGACGCGCTCCAGGTGTTGGCGTCGCGGGACCCGCAGAAGACCTTCTCCCTGTCACCAGGGGCCACGCGGCCCTCCGTGGTCTTCATGTTCCCCGGTGGCGGCGCGCAGTACGCGGAGATGGGGCGCGGGCTGTACGCCTCCGAGCCCGTGTACCGCGAGGCGGTGGACCGCTGCTGTGAGCTGCTGCGGCCCAAGCTGGGCTTCGACCTGCGGACCGTCATCCATCCCGACGTGGCGAACCTGAGCGCGGCTCAGCAGCGCATCAAGAAGACCTCGGTGGCGCTGCCCGCGCTGTTCACGGTGGAGTACGCCACCGCGCGCCTCTGGGAGGCCTGGGGCGTGAAGCCCGAGGCGCTCATCGGCCACAGCCTGGGCGAGTACGCCGCGGCGTGCCTGGCGGGCGTCTTCTCGCTGGAGGACGCGCTGGCGCTGGTGGTGAAGCGGGGCCAGCTCTTCGAGGAGCTCCCCGGGGGCGGCATGTTGAGCGTCCCGCTGCCCGAGGCCGAAGTCCTCCCGTTGCTGGGTGACCAGCTCTCCGTCGCGGCGGTGAATGGCGCCGCGCAGTGCGCGGTGGCGGGGACGGTGGAGGCCATCGAGGCGCTCGCCGCGGAGCTCACGCGCCGCGAGGTGGAGTTCCGCCACATCCAGATTGACGTGGCGGCGCACTCGCACCTGGTGGAGCCGCTGCTGGGGCGCTTCCAGGCCTTCGTCGCGGGCCTCACCCGCAACGCGCCCTCGCTGCCCTTCGTCTCCAACGTCACCGGCACCTGGATTACCCCCGAAGAGGCGGTGGACCCGGTGTACTGGACCCGCCACCTCCGCCAGACGGTGCGCTTCAGCGAGGGCGTGGCGGTGTTGCGCGAGCAGCCCGGCCGCGTGTTCCTGGAGGTGGGCCCGGGCCGCACGCTCAGCACGCTGGTCCGGCTGCGCACGGCGGGGACGTCGGCGCCCGTGGTGTTGTCCTCGGTGCGTCACCCCCAGGACCCGATGGCGGACGACGCCTTCCTGGCCCAGTCGCTGGGCCGGCTCTGGACCGCGGGCGTCGACGTGGACTGGTCCGCGGTGCACCACGCCGCGCGGCGCCTTCGCGTGCCGCTGCCCACCTACGCCTTCGAGGGCCAGGACTACTGGCTCGCGCCCGAGGCCGCTTCCACGCGTCAGCGCGGTGTGGCCCGCAAGGGCGCGGACCTCGCGGGGTGGTTCTACCTGCCCGCGTGGCGGGCGGCGCCGTTGCCGCTGACGCGCGCGGAGCCCGTGACGCCCAAGGGCTGGCTGCTCTTCGTCGACAGCGGCGGCGTGGGCCAGGCCCTGGCCGAGCGGCTGCGGCAGCAGGGGCACGAGGTCACCACGGTGGAGGTGGGCTCGGGCTTCTCCCGGTTGGACACGCACCGGTATGCCGTGGACCCGCGCGTGCGCGAGGACATCGGCGCCGTGTTGCGCGCGCTGAAGGAGTCTCCCCGGCCCGTCGAGCAGCTCGTGCACCTGTGGAGCCTGGATGCGTCCTCCAGCTTCGATGAAGCGCAGGAGCGCGGCTTCTACAGCGTGCTGCGCTGCTTCCAGGCGCTCACCGAGGTGTCTCCGGACGCCGAGGTGGACCTGACCGTCGTGGGCCGTGAGGCGCTGGAGGTGGAGAGCGCCGACACCGTGGCGCCGGAGCGCGCCACCCTCCCGGCCTTGTGCAAGGTCATCCCCCAGGAGCAGCCGTCGTTGACGTGCCGCTACGTGGATGCCCGTGGGCCGGGCACCGTCGATGCGCTGCTGCGCGAGGTGACGTCGGGGTCCACGGACCCCGTGGTCGCGTGGCGCGGCCGGCACCGGCACGTGCAGCAGCACGAAGCCTTGCGGCTGGAGGCGGATTCCCTGCCGGGGACGCCGCTGAAGCAGGGTGGCGTGTACCTCATCACCGGTGGTCTGGGCGGCGTGGGCTTGCTGCTCGCGGACGCCCTGGCGCGGCGCTGCCAGGCGAAGCTGGTGCTGGTGGGGCGCGCGGGCCTGAAGGGCGACACGGGGAGCCGTCAGCGCGCGGTGCAGTCGCTGGAGGCGGCGGGTGCGCAGGTGCTGGTGCTGAGCGCCGATGTCGCGGACGAGGCGCGGATGCGCGAGGTGGTGGCGGAGGCGGAGCAGCGCTTCGGGCCGCTGTCGGGCGTCATCCATGCCGCGGGCCTCGCGGGCGACCGGGCCGTGGGCCTGCTCTCCGGGTTGGATGCGGCGTCCTGCGCGGCGCACTTCCGGGCGAAGGCCCATGGCACGCTGGTGCTGGAGCGGGTGCTCGCGGGCCGCACGCTGAACTTCGTGATGCTCCTGTCCTCCAACGCCTCGGTGCTGGGCGGCCTGGGCCTGGCGGCGTACGGCGCGGCCAACGCGTTCCTGGACGCCTTCGCAGCCTCGCGGTCGCGGGAGGGGGCGCGCTGGTTGAGCACCAACTGGGACGGCTGGCCCGTGGTGGAGGAGGGCGCGGCGAAGGTGCGCACGAGCATCGACCAGTTCGCCATGTCCGCCGACGAAGCCATCGAGGCCTTCCGCCGGGTGGTGGAGGCGCCGCTGAGTGGACAGGTGGTCGTGTCCACCGGTGGGCTGGACGCGCGGCTGGCGCAGTGGCTGCGGCGGGGCCGGGTGGTGGAGTCGCCCGCGGACGCGGGCGGCACGCTGCAGGCCCGGCCCGCGCTGGGCACGGACTATGTCCCGCCCGCCAATGACGCGGAGCGCACGCTCGCCCAGGTGTGGCAGGAGATGTTGGGCCTGGAGCAGCTCGGCGTGCACGACAACTTCTTCGACCTGGGAGGCAACTCGCTCCTGTGGCTGAAGATTGTGGGCCGGCTGAAGCGCGAGCTGGGCCGTGATGTTCCGCTGACCTCCGTATTCGAGGCGCCCACCGTGGCCATGCTGGCGAAGAAGCTGGCGCAGCCCTCGGGTGCGGCGGCCGAAGCCCCCGTCCTGGATGCGAGCCAAAACCGCGGCGCTCAGCGCCGGGAGCGCCGCAGCCGGCGGGACTGAGACGACACCCAGACGAGGAGTAGTGCCGTGGAGACGCAAACGCCGCTGGAGCTGGATGACGCCGACATCGCCATCATTGGAATGGCGGGGCGTTTTCCAGGCGCACCCGACGTGGAGCGCTTCTGGGAGAACGTACGGGATGGCGTGGAGTCCATCCGCTTCCTCTCCGAGGAGGAGTGCCGCGCCGCCGGCGTGCCCGAGGCCCGGCTGAAGGACCCCGCCTATGTCCGGGCGGCGGCCATCCTCGCGGAGCCCGAGCAGTTCGACGCGGGCTTCTTCGACATCCCGCCGCGCGAGGCCGAGCTCACCGACCCGCAGCACCGCGTCTTCCTGGAGGTCTGCTGGGAAGCCCTGGAGCACGCGGGGTACGCGGCGCGCGAGTACCCGGGCGCGGTCTCCGTGTACGGCGGCGCCACGTTGAACACGTACCTGCTCATGAACCTGGCGCGCAATCCGCGCGTCATGGAGTCCGTCGAGCCGGTGCAGATCAACATCGGCAACGGCGGTGACTTCCTCACCACGCGGGTCTCGTACAAGCTCAACCTCAAGGGCGCCAGCCACACCGTCCAGAGCGCGTGCTCCACCTCGCTGGTGGCCGTCCATCAGGCCTGTCAGAGCCTGCTCAACGGTGAGTGCGACGCGGCCATCGCCGGCGGCGTCTCCGTCAACGTCGGGATGTTCCAGGGCTACCGGTACGTGGAGGGGGGAATGACCTCTCCCGACGGCCATTGCCGGCCCTTCGACGCCCGGGCCCAGGGCACGCTGTTTGGCAGCGGCGCGGGGGTGGTGGTCCTCAAGAAGCTCCGCAACGCGGTCCGGGACGGCGACACCGTCCACGCGGTCATCAAGGGCTCCGCCATCAACAACGATGGCGCGCTGAAGGCCGGCTACACCGCGCCCAGCGTCGAAGGCCAGTCGCAGGTTGTCGCGGAGGCGCTGGCCGCCGCGGGCCTCAACGCGGATGACGTGTCGTACGTGGAGGCCCATGGCACCGCGACGCCGCTGGGAGACCCCATCGAGGTCCAGGCGCTGACGCAGGCGTTCCGCGCCACCACCGAGCGCCGCCGCTTCTGCGCGCTCGGCTCGGTGAAGGGCAACGTGGGCCACCTCGACGCGGCGGCGGGAATCACCGGCCTGCTCAAGACGGTGCAGGCGCTTCGCCACGGCCAGCTCCCGCCGACGCTGCACTTCGAGAGCCCCAACCCCGCCATCGACTTCGACAGCAGCCCCTTCTACGTCAACGCGGCGCTGAAGCCCTGGCCGTCGGACGGCGAGCCCCGGCGCGCGGGCGTCAGCTCGTTCGGCGTGGGCGGCACCAACGCCCATGTCGTCCTCGAAGAGGCGCCCCGGCTGCCGTCCAGCACGCCGCCGCGCAGGGCGTGGCAGTTGCTGCCGCTGTCCGCCAAGACGCCTTCGGCGCTGGAGCAGGCCACGCGTGGCCTCCTGAGCCACCTGGAGGCGTCGCCCTCCGGGCCGCCGCTGGCCGATGTGGCGTGGACGCTCCAGGCGGGGCGGCAACGCTTCGCGCACCGCCGCGTCATCCTGGCGCGCGACCACGCCGAGGCCAAGGCCGCGCTGTCCCGCGCGGGCGACGTGCCCGGCGCCGAGGATGCCGTGGACCGGCCGGTGGCGTTCCTGTTCCCCGGCCAGGGCACGCAGCACGCCGACATGGCGCGCGAGCTGTACGACGCGGAGCCCGTGTTCCGCGCGGAGGTGGACCGCTGCTGCGAGCTGCTGAAGCCCGCCCTGGGAATGGACCTGCGCTCGGTCCTGTACTCGCGGCCCGGTGAGGCGGAGAGCACGGCGCGGCAGCTCGCGCGAACGGAGCTCACCCAGCCCGCGCTCTTCACCATCGAGTACTCGCTCGCGCGCCTGTGGATGTCCTGGGGCGTGAAGCCCGAGGCGATGCTGGGACACAGCATCGGCGAGCTGGTGGCCGCGTGCCTCGCGGAGGTCTTCACGCTGGAGCACGCGCTCCAGGTCGTGGCGGCGCGCGGGAAGCTGATGCAGGGGCTGCCCGCGGGCTCGATGCTCGCGGTGCCCCTGTCCGAGGATGAGGTGCAGCCCTACCTCGGGGCCGACGTGACGCTGGCCGCGCTCAACGCGCCCGTCCAGTGCGTGCTGGCGGGAGCGACCGAGGCCGTGGCGCGGGTCAAGCAGGCGCTGGCGGACGCGGGCGTGAAGGGCACCTTGCTGGACACGTCGCATGCGTTCCATTCGCCGATGATGGACCCCATCCTCGACGCCTTCGCCGCTCGGGTGGCCGCCGCGCCGCTGCGCGCGCCGAAGCTGCCCTTCGTGTCCAACGTCACCGGCACGTGGATTACCCCCGAGCAGGCGACGAGCCCCCGCTACTGGGCCGAGCACCTGCGTGGCGCCGTTCGCTTCGCCGACGGAGTCCAGACGCTGCTCGCGGACGACAAGCGCGTGTTGCTGGAGGTGGGCCCCGGGAAGGCGCTGGGCGGTCTGGCGAAGCGCCAGCCGGCGTTCTCACCGTCGCGGTGGTCGCTGGCCTCGCTGCCTTCGGTCAAGGAGGCCCAGGCCGGCGAGGGGCAGGCGCCCCGCGCCTACGAGACGCTGGGCGCGTTGTGGCGCGCGGGTGTCCCGGTGGACTGGAAGGGTTTCCACGGCGAGGCCCGTCGCCGCGTCCCCTTGCCCACGCATCCGTTCGAGCGCCGTCGCTTCTGGGTGGAGCCCGCGGACGGAGGACAGCCCACGTTGCACGCGGCGCCGCAGCCGGTGGGCGCACCCGCGGCGGCACCGGAGCGGGCTCCCGAGCCAGAGGCGCCGCGCACGTATCACCCGCGCCCGGAGCTGCGCACGCCGTATGTCGCGGCCAGCTCGGCGCTGGAGCGTGCGCTCGTGACGCTCTGGCAGGACTCGCTGGGCGTGTCGCCCATTGGCGTGCAGGACAACTTCTTCGAGCTGGGCGGCGACTCGCTCGTCGCGGTGCAGATGAGCGACCGGCTCAAGACGCGCCTGGGCATGGAGGTGTCGGCCTCGAGTCTGTACGAAGGCGTGACGGTGCAGGCCCTCGCCGCGTTGCTCCAGCCGCCGGAGGCCGCGCCGAAGTCCGCGCCGTCCGACAAGGACGCGGAGTCCGCCCAGTCCCGCAGGAAGCAGACGCTGGAGCAACAACGTTCGCGCCGCCGCGCGACGGACGACTCGGACCTGTAGGCCGCGCCAGCGCGAGAGGAATCCGGCAGATGGACACACACTTGGCGCCCACCCGGAGCAACGGGGCCGTGGCGCGTGATGGCTGGGACGTGGTGATTGTGGGCACGGGCATGGGGGGCTCGACGCTGGGCCACGCCCTGGCCCGGCAGGGCCGCTCCGTCCTCTTCCTGGAGCGAGGGCCCGCCCGGGACACGCCCGGGAGCACACCGATTGCGCCCAACGCCGAGACGGCCCTGATGTCCGTGGTGGACCGGCGGATGCTCTTCGGGCAGTGGCCCAACCCCCTCCGGCAGTACCTGGACGACCAGGCGCCCAAGGACTTCCTCCACCCCCTGGGCGTTGGCGGCGGCGGTTCATCCGCGCGCTTCGGCATGGTGATGGACCGGTTCTTTCCGGAGGACTTCACGCCGCGCCGGAGTCACCCGGAAGCCACCGACTCCAGCCTCCCCGAATCGTGGCCGTTCTCCTACCAAGCCCTGGCGCCGTACTACGCGCGCGCCGAGGCCCAGTTCCGCGTTCGCGGCTCCGGAGATCCGACGCGTCCCCAGGTGGACTTCAGCCTGCTCGAGCCGCCACCTGTCGCGGGCAAGGAGCAGGCGCTCCTGGAGGGCTTCCAGGCCGTGGGGCTCAATCCGTACCGCATCCACTACGCCTGCGAGCAGGTCCCGGGCTGCGACACGTGCGTGGGCGCCATCTGTCCAAAAGAGTGCCGGAACGACGCGGGCCGCATCTGCCTTCGGCCCGCGCTGCGTGACTTCCAGGCCCGCATCCTGGACCACTGCGAGGTCCTGTCGCTGGAAGAGGAGGGCGGCGTGGTGCGAGCCGCCGTGTGCCGGCAGGGCCCCGCGGGGGAGCCCTTCAAGGTGCGCGGGCGCATCTTCGTGATGGCCGCGGGCGCCTTCATGACGCCCGTCATCCTCCAGCGCTCCGTGTCCCCGCGGTATCCCATGGGACTGGCGAACAACCATGACCAGGTGGGGCGCCACCTGATGCTTCATTGCTCGGACCACTACCTGGTGAAGGCTCGCAAGGCGCCTGCCTCCATGGAGATGGCGCACGGTGTGTCGCTCAACGACTTCTACCAGCGCGACGGCGAGAAGCTGGGCAACTTCCACGCGCACCCCTTCACCGTCGACAAGGAGAAGGTGCTGAGCTTCCTCACGGGGAAGAAGCAGGCGCTGCCCTTCTGGCTGCGCATGCTGAGCCCGCTGTTCCCGCTGGCGGCGGACATCGGTTCGCGGCTCTATCGCTCGCGCGTCGTCTTCGCCTCGGTGCTGGAAGACCTGCCGTATGCGGACAACCGCGTCACCGGCAGCAACTCAGATGGCGTGGTTCAATACCACTACCGCGTCCGCGACGAGCTCCGCCGCCGCGTGCAGCGCTCCCGCAAGGCGTTCCTCTCCGCCCTGAAGCCGAAGTTCAAGGTGAAGCTCATCTCCAACCCGCGTGACGTGGTCCTCAACCTGGGCCACGTGTGCGGGACGTGCCGCGCGGGAGACTCCCCGGAGACCAGCGTCGTCGACGCGAGCAACCGCGCCCACGACGTGGACAACCTCTACGTCGTGGACGCGTCCTTCTTCCCGTCGAGCGGTGGAATCAACCCGTCCCTCACCATCGCGGCCAACGCGCTGCGGGTGGCGGACATCATCCTCGCCCGGCTGTAGTCAGCGCGACGCCCGCGTCACGCGGTCCGCTCCAACGCCCGCCGGATGGAGCGTTCGAGCGGGGAGTCCAGGCCGTCCGTCCGGCGGACCTGGAAGGCGCCGGAGGCGAGCAGCGGTGGCTGCGCCATGAACTTGGGCCGGGTGCCGCGATGAGGCTGCGCCGCGTGCACCAGGAAGGGATGGCACAGGTACACGGTGCCAGCCTCGCCCGTGGCGAACGCGAGCTCGCGGTGGGCGGTCACGTCCAGCTTCCCGGCGAGCTCCATGAACGACAGCCCCGCGTCGCCTTCGGGCTCCAGCAGCCGCGCGACGTCCTGGTGTGAACCCACGCGGAGGCGGGTGGGGGCGTCCTCGTCCCCCACGTCAGAGAAGAGGAAGAGCATCAGCAAGGCCCGGCCTCGCGATACCACGTTCGCCCTCCAGTCGAAGAAGGAGCCCGGGTCCTTGCCGGGGAAGCTGGCGTCGACGTGCCAGCCGTCGTCTCCCGGCGCATCCGGGCTGGGAAAGCGCACGGGGAAGGTGCCCAGGCTGCCACGGGGGAGCCAGCGTCCGGGGCCCACCAACTCGTCGTAGGCGGCGCGCAGGCGGGGCGTATTCACCGCGAGCCGGAATGGCTCCTGCGCGTAGTCGCCAAGCCGGATGACGGGGTGCTTCCACGTGGCGGGGTCATCCGGCCTGCAGCCCGTGTCGCGCCAGAGCAGGTCACGTCCCGCGTCCGCCAACTCACGGGGAAAGGCCTGGTTCACACGAACGAATCCCTCTTCGACGAATTGTTCGACTTCCTGGGGTGAGAGTTCCATGGGCTTGTCTCCGGGACGCGGGTCGGGGCCGCGGACGAAATGGCGCCGGGCGCCTGACAAAAAAGTCCCATCATGTGCGGCGGCGCAAGGCCTGCCGCGGGGACGAGCCCGCACGACGTGCCTCGCCTCCCGCCTCGCATCTGCCCCGGGGGGAGAGGCAGATGATGGGCGCCATACACCACCTGTTCTTTGCGTTTGCTGGTGGAATCCCGAGGGGACTGGCCCCGGGGGACGCTGGGAACCCGCCGTGGTTTTTGTGTATGGGTTGTGCGGATTCCTCGAAATAAAGGGCTGGGAGGAAATCCGCGCACAGGCCCGTCTGGGTGTCACGACAGCGGGGTCCTTCTGGGTTGATTGGTTTTGAAGACATGTCCCGGGCCTTGGCTTCCTGGAATGTCTTGGGGCGTTGCGCGAAGAAACCATCGTCTGAGCAGCTGATTGTCACGGGGAGACACGCCTCCTCGGTGAACAGACGCTGTTAGAGGTCCGAGTGTCATTACAGGACAGGTCGCAGGGGGCGGGTCTGCCCGGAGTGCGGGCGCGTCTCGCAGTCGAGAGGCTGTCCGCTCAGGGGATGGGGCGGGGCTCATGACGACTTTCGCGGAAACGATTGCGATGTACTCCCCCAAGCGGTTCGCGCTTCTGGCGATGGAGCTCAAGTCCCGGCTGGACGCGGTGGACGCCGTTCACTCGGAGCCGGTGGCCATCATCGGCATGGGGTGTCGGTTTCCGGGGGGCGGGAACAGTCTGGCGTCGTACTGGGAGCTCCTGTGCAACGGCGTGGACGCCGTCACCGAGATGCCTCCCTCGCGATGGCCCCTTGAGGCCCTGGCGCGCATGGCGCCCGAGGTCCTGGAGAAGCCGGGGGCGAAGTGGGGCGCGTTCATCGAAGGGGTGGACCGGTTCGATGCGGACTTCTTCGGCGTCTCGCCGCACGAGGCGCAGCGGATGGACCCGCGGCAGCGAATCCTGCTGGAGGTGGCATGGGAGGCGCTGGAGCACGCTGGCCTGGACATGTCGGGGCTGGCCGGCAGCCGCACGGGTGTGTTCGTGGGGGCGTGCAGCGATGACCGCGCGCTGCTCCCAATGGGCGAGCCTTCGGCGCGTGATTCCAGCCGCGTGACGGGGGGCCACCACCGCGTGGAGCCAGGGCGGCTGTCGTACCTCCTGGACTTCAAGGGGCCGAGTCTATCGGTGGACACCGCGTGTTCGTCGTCCCTGGTGGCTTTGCACCTGGCGGTCCAGAGCCTGCGTCAGCAGGAGTGCTCGATGGCGCTGGCATGCGGGGTCAACCTCATCCTGTCGCCGCTTGCCTCCAGCGAGACGTTCGAGGGGGGCGTGCGGGGCGAGGGCTGCGGCGTGGTGGTCCTCAAGCGCGTGTCGGACGCGATCGCGGCGGGTGACAACATCCTCGCGCTCATCCGGGGCTCGGCCGTCAATCAGGACGGCAGGTCCGCGGGCGTGGCGTCGCCGAACGTGCTCGCGCAGAAGGCGCTCATCCGTCAGGCGCTCCAGAACGCGAGCCTGGAGCCCTCCGACATCGATTGCATCGAGGTCCACGGCACAGGCGCCTCGGTGGGCGACCTCATTGAAAGGCAGGCGCTCCATGAGGTCTACGCCCAGGGCCGCACGGCGGAGCAGTCGCTCGTCATAGGGTCGGCGAAGACGAACATCGGCCACCTGGCGTCGGCCGCGGGCCTCGCGGGCGTCATCAAGATGGTCCTCTCGCTGCAACACGAGGCCGTCCCCCCGCTCGCGCACCTCCCGCGTCTGAAGCCGCGCGTCGACTTCGGTGGTGCGTCCATCACCCTGCCCACGAAGCTGCACCCGTGGCCCGTTCGCGAGGTCCGCAAGCGCCGGGGCGCGGTGAGCTCGTTCGGCATCAGCGGGACAAACGCGCACGTGATTCTGGAAGAGCCGCCCGTGGCGCCCATGGCGTCTGTCGCACGGGAGAAGGGCGCGTACCTGCTCCCGCTGTCGGCGCGTTCGCCCGCCGCACTCCAGGCGTTGGCTCGACGGTACGCGGACTTTCTCGAGGCGGCGCCGGACGTGTCGCTGCGGGATGTCTGTTTCACGGCCGCGCTGCGGCGGACGCATCACGCATACCGCGTCGCCTTCGCGGGTGAGTCTCCCGCGTCACTCTCGGCCCAGCTTCGTGAGTTCGCCGAGGACGGCCCTGTGCCCGTCGCGGCGAAGACGAACACGCGGCGCAAGCTGACCTTCGTGTTCCCAGGGCAGGGCTCCCAGTGGCTTGGGATGGGCCAGCAGCTCTTCGAACAGGAGCCTGTGTTCCGGGAGGTCTTGGAGCGCATCGACGAGGCCCTGCGGCCTCACGTGTCCTGGCGTCTGGTCGAGATGTTGCGCGCGTCCCCTGAGGCGTCCCGGCTCCACGAAATCGACGTCGTCCAGCCGGTGCTCTTCGCCCTGTCGCTGGGGTTGTCGGCGCTCTGGCGCTCTTGGGGCGTCGAGCCCGACGCGGTGCTGGGGCACGACATGGGCGAGGTGGCCGCGGCGCAGGTAGCGGGCGCGCTCTCCCTGGAGGACGCGGTGGCCATCATCTGCCTGCGCAGCCAACTGCTTGGGCGCATCAGGAGCCAGGGCGCGATGGTGGCGACCGAGCCTCCGCTGGAGGACGCACGCAAGGCACCGGCGGACCGCGATGCAAACGTGGCCTCGAACAATGCGCTGCGAGATGAGCTCCTGTCCGTCCTCGCTCACGTTCGGCCAAGGCCCGCGTCGGTCCCCATCATCTCCACCGTGAGCGGGACGGCTTGCGATGGTTCGGGCCTCGACGCCGCGTACTGGGTTCGAGACCTCCGTGAGCCGGTGTTGCTCTCGGAGGCCATCGAGAAGCTCGCGGAGGATGGGCACGCGGTCTTCATGGAGATGAGCCCGCATCCCATCCTCATGTCCGCGGTCGAGCGCTGCCTGCGGCATGCGGGCAGGGAAGGCCTGACGCTCGCGTCCTTGCGCCGGGACGAGCAGGAGCGGACGGTCCTGCTGGAGTCCATGGGCGCGCTGTACCGCGCGGGGAACCCCGTGCAGTGGCGGCGGCTCTTCCCGGCGGGAGGACGGCTGACGGCTTTGCCTTCCTATCCGTGGCAGCACCAAGGGACCTGGCTCGACGCGACACCGACGGCGTCGGTTGTCGAAGCGGTGACGTCCCTCAAGGGCAGGCCGGTGCGTGTGGCGCACGGCGTCGACGGCCACATCTTCGAGTTGGAGCTGAGCAGCACCGCGCTGCCCTGGCTCGGCGCGCATCGGCTGGGGGGCATCGTCGTCGTCCCCGCGTCGGCGCTCATCGAGCTCGCGCTGAGCGCCGCCGCGGAGGCGCTGGGCGTGGGCGGTCGGGCGCTCTCGAGCGTGGCGTTCGAGGAGGCCCTGGTGTTGAAGGGCGACGCCCGGCGAGTCGTCCAGGTGCATCTGTCTTCCGCCATCGGGGGGAAGCACACGTTCCAGATTCACAGCCGAGGTGCGGGGGGCGCGTCCCCGGAGCCGGGGTGGGTCCGGCACTGCCAGGGGCAGCTCCAGCCGCTGAACTCGGCGTTGCCGACGCACGAGTCCCTCGAGTCAGTGCGCTCGCGGTGTGCGCAGCATGTTCCGGGCGCGGAGGTCTACGGTGAGCTGGAGCGTTGCGGCGTCCAGTACGGCGAACCGCTGCGGACATTGGGCGAGGCGTGGCGGTGGCCAGGCGAGGCGCTGGGGCGAGTGGCGCTCTCGGCGGAGCGGCTTCAGGAGGCGTCTCGCTATCAGTTGCATCCCGCGCTGCTGGACGCGGGGCTGCAGACGTTGGCGGTCGCGATGGCCGCTGCGTCGGATCAAGTCGCGCGCTTCATTCCGTTGGGCATCGAGTCGTTCGAATGCGTCCCGGGTCGGGCGGACGTTCAGTGGGCTCACGTCTCCGTTTCGCATGCGGCGCAGCGGGATGAGCGCAGGGGGACCCTGACGTTACTGGATGGGGATGGCCGGGTGGTGGCGGTCGCCCGGGGCGTGCGGCTGCGGCGCGTGGCGGCGGAGCGGCTTCTCGAGTTGTTGGGAGAAGCCCAGGCGAAGGATGGGGTCAGCGCAGTGCGCTGGGAAGAGCGTCCGGCGGTGCCGTCGCGGGCCGTCTCCGCGGAGTGGCTCATCTTCGCCGACCGGGGCGGCTGGGGCACCGCGTTCGCGGAGATGTTGCGGCGTGAGGGGGCCCCCAGCGTCATCGTGACGGCGGGGGATGCGTATCGACGTCTGAACGCGCACCGGTTCGTGGTGGATTCCAAGCGCCCCGAAGACCTGGCGCGCTTGCTGCGCGAGGTCCCCACCCCGTGCGCGAAACACGCGCGCCGAGCGCTCTTTCTCTGGGGACTCGATGAGGGACTCGGTGCCATGGCGGAGGCCGGCGTCCCGGCGTCCACGGTGGCCGCGTTGCATCTCAGGGATGCGCTCACCGCGGTGCGCGGGCGCGCGAGGCTTTGGATGGTCACCCGGGGGGCTCAAGTCACGGGGACCGGTACGGAGCCCGTGTCGCTGGCTCAGGCGCCGCTCTGGGGCCTGGGCCGGAGCCTGGCCCTGGAACAGCCAGACGTGTGGGGAGGGCTCATCGACCTGCCGCCCTTGGCCTCGGCCCATGAGCTCGCCACGGTGCTTCGGGAGATTTCCTCGTCGGGCACCGACGGTGAGGACCAGTTCGCCCTCCGCGAAGGCCGGGTGCTCGTGCCCCGCAACGCTCGGGTGCGGATGGGGGTAGGGGGCGAGCTGCCACGCTTGCGCGCGGATGCGACGTACCTGGTGTCAGGAGGGCTGGGTGAGCCGGTGCTGAAGGTCGCACGTTGGTTGGTGGAGCGAGGGGCCCGGCACCTGGTGTTGTCGGGCCGGAACAGTGTGTCCGATGCAGGCGATCCGGGTTCAGCGCGCCGACGTGAGACGCTTGCGTCGCTCAGGGCGCGGGGGGCGACGGTCACCCCGGTGTCGGTGGACGTGGCGGACCGGGACCGGATGGCGGCGCACCTCGTCTACCTGTCAGCGACGCTCCCGCCCTTGCGCGGAGTGATTCACGCCGCCGCGCTCCCCACCGAATGCACGCTGGAGGACCTGGACGCTGCGGCGATGCTGAGGCCGAAGGTGCTCGGGGGCTGGGTGCTGCATGAGCTGACGCGAGGGCGCGAACTCGATTTCTTCGTGTTGGTCTCCTCGACCTCGACGCGGAGGGGGGCCTCCGGGCTGGCCCCATGCGCCGCGGGGAACCAGTTCCTCGAGGCGCTCGCGCACCATCGGCGGATGGCAGGGCTTCCCGCGACCACCATCCGTTGGGAGGCGTGGGACGCGATTGGCGGGGAGCTCGTCGGGCGACCCCTCTGAACCCGAACCTCACCCGGAGTCCTCCGCGCGAGGCGTGTCGTCTCGCGCGGAGAAGCCGGCCTGGAGCCTCAGTTACAGACGCGGCAGTTTCTGCAAGAGGTCGAAATGGTGCAGCAGTAGCCGGAGGCGGGAGTACAGCAGTAGCGCCAACCGCCGCACGTCACACAGCACTTGGCCTTGTCGACGGATGGCGCCTCGAGCGGATAGGTGTCCAGCGCCTGTTCGTCGATGGTCGTCACGGAGACCTTGAAGGCGGCGCGAAGGCCGTGGTGAATCTTGCCGTCCGGCCGGGCCTCGATGACCTCGATGGGGGCCGCGTTGTCCAGGTCGTAGCCGTTGTAGATGGTGTAGCGGACCGTGTCCTCGCCGATGACCTCCGGGACGATCCGGTAGGACATCTTCAGCGTGTCGTTGGTGGCGATGACGGGCTGGCCGTCAATGGCGCGAAACGCCGCGCTCTCGCCTGTTTCGCTGTAGACGGTCATGTGAATGACCTTCTTCTCGACGGCGGCCTCCACGTTGCTGGCCACGAAGAGCAGAGAGGCCAGTCCCACGACGCGGGTAAGGGTTCCAAGCATGACTTTGCTCCTTTACGGGTAGATGAACGCCTTCCCCTTGCAGGGGTGAGTGATATGGCTTGGGGATGGCATTGTTGTTATGCGGCTGTTTGTGATTGCGGCTCAAGCCAGCCCCCGCTGGTTTTGTTTCAGGAGTGTCTGGGCTTCGACGCTCTCGCGATTTTTGTTGCGTGTCATGCAGGGACGAGCCCCCATGGCTGTGTGCCACGGGGCCATGCCAGCAGATGTGAGAAGCGGACTGACTGACAGTGTGGCGTGGTAGACTCCGCGTCCATCCCGTACCCGCAGCCGTGCGGGGCGGTCCCTCTCAATTTGTTGGAGTCTTGTCATGCATTGGAGAGCCTTGCCGTGGGTTCTGGCCTTGTCCTTGAGTGCCTGCTCGGAGACGGATCCCGAGCCGCAGGACCCGCGTCCCCTGAGAGTGGTCCTCTTCCCCTACATCCCAGACGCAGCGGGGGACGGCTTCGCCAGCCTCAAGCAGCGGCTCGAGGCCGACTTCGAGCGGAAGCACACGGACATCGACGTGGACATCGTGTTCGACGCCAACCTGGACGTCTATGACCTGAACGAGGGCGGCCAGTTGAGCGAGCTGCTTGGCAGCGGGTCCAATGCCGCGCAGGTGGTGGAGATTGACACGTTGATCATGGGAGACCTCGTGTCGAAGGGCTGGGTGCGGCCGGTGCCCCTGACGTCCGGTGACTCGCATCCCGCGGCGGAGCAGGCCGTCACCATCTCGGGCCAGAGCTATGGCGTGCCGACCTACCTGTGCAGCTACGTCGTCTACTCACACAGCCCGGACCTCTCCTCGGCCACGGATGGTGCATCCCTGGTCCAGATCCTCTCCGACTACGCGCCGGTCGCCATCCCCCTGACGGCGAACTACAGCGGCAGCTGGACGTTGCCCTCGTCGTACCTGGATGCCTGGGCCGACACGAACCCCACGGGCGCGCTGTCCCAGGCCTTGGCGCTGCCGCTGGACGCTCCGACGGTGAGCTCCTTCGAGACCGTGGTGAAGAGCTGCACGCTCGAGTCGGGGGCGAACCCTTGTCTGGACGGCACCTTCTCGGACGGCACGCAGGTGGAAAGGGGCTTCGCCATGGGGCAGGCCAACGGCTTCATGGGCTACACGGAGCGCCTCTTCTTCGCGCGCCAGGCGAACCCGGAGATGCCGCTGCCGGAGGTCATCTCGGTGCCGCTGGGGACGGGCTCCGCGCCCACGGTGTTCGTGGACGCGCTGGTGGTCAACGCGCAGTGCACGGGCACCTGTGCCGAGGACGCCCAGGCCTTCACCGACTTCATGAAGGACCCCGCGGTGCGCAGCCTCATCGCCTTCAGTGAGGATGCTCCTCAGGGAACGTCGCCTCGGTACCTGCTGCAGGCCAGCCAGGCCTTCTACCAGCAGGAGCCGGCGCGTTCGGACCCGATGTATCAGAAGTATCAGACGTTCCTGGGGGGAGCCCGGCCATATCCCAACCAGGGCTTCCCCGAGAACCGGCGGGCGCTCCAGGCCGCGTTGCTGGAGGCGCTTCAGTAGCGGAAGGGGCGGTGATGCAGGGCCTCTCGCCGGGGGACTTCCGGCGAGAGGGACGTGTGGCGCACTTCGGTCCGCGGCTCCGAAGGATGTGAACCGGACGGCGTGATGCCGGAACCGGCCACATCGACGAGGTGTTCCATGTCATGCATGTCCTACCGAGTTGCCACGACCCAGCGCGAGCTGGATGACGCGCTTCGCGTTCGCTGGGCGGTGTTCGGAGGAGAGTTGCAGTTGATGGCAGGCAGGCCGCCGCCGACCCAACGGGAGGTGAATGGCTTCGACACATTGGCGACCACGGTCCACGTGGTCGTCTATGACGCCGACGAGCCGGTGGCGACCGTGCGGCTCCTCCTGCCGAACGCCGACGTGGCGCGCGCGAGCGGCGGCGTGTTGGGCGTCGAGCTGGAGCAGCGGCTGGACCTGTCTGGCCTTGCGGGGCCGGGGCAGGTGGTCGCGGAGGCCGCCCGGTTCTGCGTGCGCAGGCAGTGGAGACACTCGGAGGCGGTGATCCGGCTTCAGGCGGCCTTCTACGCGGAGAGCCGACGCCGGGGTGTGACGCACTGGCTGGCCGCGGCGAACCTGGAGACGGATTCGGAGGAGGATGCGCGCCTCATCCAGGCGGCCGTGGCGTACCGGGGCTGGCTGAGCCCCTACTGGAGGCCGAGGACCGTCGAGGCATCCTCCGGGCCCTCTTTTCCGAGCACGCCGTTCTACGCACCCGAGGAGCGCGCCTGGGCCGTGGCGGGGCAGTGGGAGCGGGTCCGGCTGCCTCGGGCTCCGGCGCTCGTCGCGCGGAGAATGGGCGCGCGCTTCATCGCCGAGCCCCTTTATGACCCGGGCTTTCGTCGCTTCACGCTGCCCCTCATCGCCGCGGTGGATGACATCCCCACGGGCACCCTGAACCGCTTCGCCGCGCTGAATGCCTCGCGGCCGCGGTGAGCGGGGGACGGCGTACTTCCCGGGAGGTAGAGACATCGCCCTTGGGCGGGGCCATCCTTCTTCAGCAGCGAGCACGGAGGCGAGGGGATGTCCGTGGACCGGCAGGTGGCGATTCTCGATGCGAGGTCGAAAAAGGCGCCCTGTGGCCCGGGGCGTCCTTTCCTAGATCTGCTTCAGGAGTCGAGCGGCCTGGTACATGAGGTCGGTGTGTCCGTCGAACGCCAGCTTCTTGTAGATGCGCTTGGCGTGGGTCTTGACGGTGTGGCGGGAGAGCTTGAGCTCGTCAGCGACCCGGTCGGTGTCCCAGTTCCGCAGCATCGCCGTGGCGACCTTCAACTCACCTGGCGTCAGTTCCTTCACGTGTTTCGCGGGGAACGGGATGGACTCGGGACGGGGGTGCAGGAGAATGGCCCAGGGCCTCCGGCTTCGTGGATGGGGCAGCTCCATGAACGTGACGAGCAAGGTCTCCTCGTCGCGTGTGTGCTCCAGCGTGTCGTTCAGGGAGCGCTCGTGTGTGTCCATCCGGACCAGTCGCCGGAGCTGCTCCACCCAGTCACGGGGGAGGCCCGAACGCGTCCGCTCCACCTTGGGGAACCAGGTCTCTATCAGCGCTGTTGCGTTGGGAGAGCGGTGTCGCTCGACAGACGGCGGCTCCAGGACGATGAACTCGAAGTTCTGGCGTTGACTCAACGCTCCCAGGAGGTGCTCTCCCGTGGAGGGACTGGCGATGAAGTGGGAGTTTCGAATCGCCACCGTGAAGTCGCGGGTGAGGAACTGCATGCGCGCTTGCTCGCGCTGGGTGAAGGCGCGGCGCCGGTCCCGGTACAGGGTGATGCCGCAATACACGCCGGGTTGAATCTCGAGCAGCACGGCCATGACCTGTTCCAGGTTCACGCCCATCTCACGGCTCTGCTGGTAGAGCGGGCTGCGGACCAGCTCCCTCCGGGAGATCATCTCCGAGTCGCGGAGGACCGAGCCCCGTCGGCGAATCACCGACTGGAGCACGAAGTCATTGGGCTGCAGCGATGCGTACTGCGACAGCAGCTTGTTGGGCGCCCCTGCCTCGTTCAGCCACTGGTACCGCCTGGGCGGCCCCTCGGTGACGATGCACATGCCCATGTAGTCGGCGGGAATCAGCCGCGCGAACGGCTTGCGGCCTTCACGGATCATGTCGGGTAGGTGCTTCGATTCGTGAAACGCCAATGCGGTATCGCGGATGAGCCGCTGCTCACGCGGACTGAAGCCAGAAGACGCGACCATTCATTCCCCCGTCCATGGGGTGCACCGATGGACAGCATGGCGTTCACGTCGTGAATAGGTCCTCGCCAAGCGGCTGTCCGTACCTCCCGGGAGGTAGATGACGCCCCTTGCGCGAACCCCAAGAGGGCGCTACCCGCGCTTCCCCGAGGCGTTGGCGCGGATGACCGAGAAGTGCACTTCGGGCGGTAGGGCCTATCAGCGGCGCACTGAGCTCGCGGTTCCTGGAGGGGGAGCGCGGAACTCGGAAGGGGGCTCACGCCCCTGTTTCCGGTACTCGTGCACGAGCGCTTCGAAGACGTCGGGTGCTTGGATGGGACGGCCCGCCTCTCGCGCGATGAGCGCCGCCGTCAGCACCACATTGCGAATCTGGCCACCGGACAGGTCCGCGGTCGCGGCCAGCCGGCTCAGTTCCTTGGCGGGCACTTCGTGCGCCGTGCCCAGATGCCCGGCCCAGAGCGCGCGCCGCTCGGCGGGGCCGGGTAGGGTGAAGTCGAGGACGGCATCGAGGCGGCGTGTGAAGGCGGAGTCGAACCGGCTCTTGCTGTTGCTGGTCAGGATGGCCACGCCATCGAAGGCCTCGATTCGCTGGAGCAGGTAGTTCGTCTGCGCGTTGGCGAACCGGTCGTTCGAGTCCTTCACGTCGGTGCGCTTCGCGAAGAGCGAGTCCGCCTCATCGAACAAGAGCAACAGGTCCGCGTGCTCGGCCTTCGCGAAGAGCTGGGAGAGGTTCTTCTCCGTCTCGCCGATGTACTTGCTCGTCACGGAGGCCAGGTCCACGCGGTACATCGGCAGGCCCAGTCTGGTTGCCAGCCAACCGGCGGCGAGCGTCTTGCCCGTGCCCGACGCGCCCATGAAGAGGGCTCGGACGCCCGCGCGATAACGCGTCGTCGCGGAGGGCCCCAGCCCGTCGACCAGGTCCTCGCGGGCGCGGCACCGTGCCAGGAGCAGCTCCAGCTCCCGCTTCACCTGGGGCACCAGCACGATGGCGTCATCGTGAATGGCGTCCATCAACGGCTCCGCGAGCGTGCTCAGGCCCTCGGATTCAGCGACCCACGCCGCCGCGAGCACGTCGTCCGCATCGGGCTCCTGGCGTCCCTCCAGCTCCGCCTTCTGTCGCGCCAGCCGGCCCAGCAAGGCGATCCGGCCGGCGCCTTGACGATGCCGCCGGGCGAGGTCCTCCGCGAGGTCCGGCGTGCCCAGGGAGGCCTCCCACAGCGTGCGTCGTTCCTCTCTGGGGGGGCGTGGAACCGTCCAGCGCAGCACCGGGCGGTCTGGTGCGTCGAGCGTCCCCTCGGGGCCGATGACGGCCAGCGCCGGACCGGTGTGGTACGGCACGTCGGGAAGCACCTTCCGCTCACCGGGCGCGAGCTCGTGCACATGGACGGGCAGCAGGCCGCGCTGAATCAGGAAGGGGCCCAAGCCGGTGAGGGTGTCTCCTCCAAGGAAGAGGGGGGCTCGGCCGAGCGCCCTTGCAAGGGCGGCGGCGACCGCGCGCGTCTCCGCCAGGGACGTCCCTCGCAGCACGAGCGCGGACCGAGGCTTCTCCGCGAGAAAGCGCGCATGCCGGTGCACGCCTTCCACGATGGAGGGAGGCAACGGTATCTCCGTGTGCCGGGCCGAGCCGAGCGTTGCACCAGGCCAGGAGGCTTCGTGACCCGACAAGGCCAGGAAGAGGGGCACGGGCATTGCCAGGATTTGCTCGCACAGCGGCAGGTCGTCCCGGAGTCGTGTCAGCAGCCCGCTGCCCAGGGCGGCTCCCCCGGCGAGCAGGTGCAGGGCCTCCCGGTTCGGGGGCGCCGCGGGGGCCAGCGCGTTGGCGACCAGCCCCAGTGTGGGCCGCGACGCGCCCACGGGCGCCTGAAGATACGCGAGCGCCCGCCCCACCATCGGGTCCTGCTCCACGGCGGTGACCAGCACCACCGCCAGCAGCTCCACCAACGAGAGGTTGAGCGCTTCCCCGAGCACGACGAGTCCCGCGTCCTCGGGGCCGGGTCGCGCGAGGCGCTCCCTCGCACGGGAAGCCCAGTCCGGTCCTGTCGCCTCCAGGTGGTGCCGCAGGAAGCGCAGCTCGAAGGCATCCTCCTCCCGCGACTCCACCTGGGTGTGCGCGAGCGCCGCGAGGACCGCGGTGCGGAGGGGCAGGGCGGACGTCGTCATGCTTCAGCCTCGTCGTACGCGTAGTGGTACTGGATGACGCGAGCGAGCCAGGGGACCCAACCCGGGTTGATGTCGAGCCCCGCGCGACGGATGCGGAGGTCGACCTGCGAGGCCGCGAAGACAATGTCCAGGTGCGTGCGCGTGGCGACGAGCCGGCCGGGGCGCAGGACGAGCTCCTTCAACCGCATCCCCGTCAGCAAGCGTGTGACGCGGCTCAGCGCGAGCCAGGCGGCCCGTCGCAGGAGTGTGGCGTCATCCCAGCTCAGTGGGTGCGCGGCTTCTGTCACCGAGCCCGCGTTGAATGGCGGTGGCAACGCGACTCCAGGAGACAGCACCGCGAGCGGAACCCTGCGCCTTGCATCGAAGGCGACGCAGCGGCCCCGGGAATCGCGCACGATGTGGAACGGCGGCTGCGCGCCAGCGGCTTTCTGGAAACGCGTGGGGAGCACAAAGGGGCTCGGATCCGGGAAGGGTTCCCCGGCGGCTGCCTGAAGGACGCGAAGCAGCGGGTCCGCGGTGGGGACTCCGAGGCGTTCGGCGACGTGGCAGAGGAAGCGCTCTGGCGCTCCGAGTTCGGCCAGCGCGGGGTGGCCCGCGAGGAACTCCTCGATACCTAGCGCATTCATCATCGGCACGAGGAAGAGCAGTCCACCCGCGGCGGTAGGAAGCGCTTCATCCCTCATTGAATGCGGAGCTGTCTCCTCGGGCGACGGGCCGATGGCCCCAGATGTCGCCACGGCGCTCGTGGGGTCGGGGCGTTCATCTTGACGACGAACCTGAAGCGCCTGCGCTGGGCTCGCAGGAACTGACGACGCTGCGTCCACGGACGCCGAGCCCGGCGAATGGGGCGGGGGGGCTGCAGAAGGGGCGCGTGGGGATGATCGCGGCGCAGAGGCGTCCGGCTGCGCGGGAGTGGTGGTGAACCGGAGCTCCGTCTCGGGCGTGTCTCGCCGAGCCTCTTCCCGAAGCGTGGCCCCCTGCGCCGCTGGCACTTCCTGAAGGGCTGCCGCCACCCGCCATGCTCGCGATGCCAGGTCCGGCGCTGTCACCCGGGATGGCCGGCGTGTGCAGAGCCCTACCGCGGCCAACCACAAACCTCGGGCGTCGCCTGCACCCCAGGTTCGAATCCAGCGCGCGAGTGTGCTCCGAAGCGGCTCGGCGACGTGCTCCTGCGCACCCCCGCTGCTCGGGCCAAGCAATGGGGCGGGGCGCGACGGCAGGTGGCCCCACCATGCGCGGGCGAGCGCGGGGCCATCCTGCCATCGCAGCGCACCGAGCATCGGTTCCACTGCACCGCGCGCTTCCAGGCCACGGATGAGCATCACCGCGGCGGCGGGCCCTGGCTGTGTCCGCAGCGCACCGGAGAGCGCGAGGCGGAGCGCCTCCTCCCGAGGGATTCCAGGACGAAGCCCGGGGATGGCCAGCGGCCAGAACCAGGCATCCACGCGCAGGCCGAGCGCGAGCCGGGTGGCCAGCACCTCGAAGGGCTCCAGCGCATCCTGGAAGTACACCGCCTGCGCGGAGACCGCTGCCTGTGAGCTCACAGGCACCGCGTGCATCGCCACTTCGCGCACGCGCTGCTCCAAGACGAGCGAGAGCGCGGCGGGGCTCCGGTCCGCGTGAATCGCTCCGAGGGCCAGCCGCCGGATGACCAGGACTCGGCCTCCAGGGGCCTGTGGCAGCGACGCGGTGCGCAGCGCATCCTCGAGGAGAACGGCCCCTCTCTGGACGAGCCCACGGCTGCCCGCCGCGAGCTTCACCCTGCGCACCCGCCGTTCCTCGCTCACCGGAGCAAGGTCCTGCGCGGTGTCGGGAGCAGGCTGACGCGCTGCTCGGGCTCGGAGAACTTCGCCACCGTCTTCTCCGCGAGGTTCACGCTGGCCGCGCTCGTGGAGAACACGCGCGCACGGGCCGTGCCGGTGCCCAGGTCCTCCACCACGGCCTGGACGGTGTGGACGCCCGAGGTGAGCAGCACATGCGTCCCCACGCGGATGCGCGCCGGGTCCACTTGCAGGTCCAGCACCGTGCCCACCCGCGCGGGGGCGGGCTTCGGCAGATGCCCCGCGACGATTTCCCCCACGGGCGCGTGGCTCGCGAGCAGCAACGCGGAGCGCACCAGGTCGTTCATCAGCGCCCGGGCCTCGGTGTGTGACGGGCTCATCTGCGCGAAGAGCCAGTCCACCAGCTCCTGGAGCTGGCGCCGTCCCGTCACCTCCAGCGTGTTCCACTGCGGCAGGCGGGCCAGGTCCCTCAGGTCCCACGGCGCGTCGTACTCGCTGAGCAGGGACGCCCACTCCATGCGGACGCGGGGAGGGACTTCGCCGAAGAGGAAGTAGAGATACGTGGACACCTTGGAGATGTTCTCCAGCTCTCGGGCCGCGGCCTGGGTGACGTCCGGCCGCCCGTGCGCGGTGTCCATCAGGTCGCCGAACGACGTGATGGGCAGGGCGACCTTCACCAGCTCCGCCCAGCCTCGCTGGACGAGCGGAGCCAGCTCCAGCGCCGCGGTGACGACGCGGGCCTGGGAGACAACCTGGCTCTGCGCGGTGAACACCCGGCTCACGCCTTCGCCCGAACGGCTGGGCGCGCGGTTGAGCAGCGGCAGCACGGGTGGGACACGCACGGTGGCGCGTTGCCGGGCCGCTTCCAGGGTCCGGCGCACGAGCTCCAGCCGGTCCAATCGCTGGAACAGCGCGGGCCCTTGCACGAACCAGTTCAGCGGCGCGTCCCGCAGCAGTTGGAGGAGGGCCCACAGCTCCGGCGGCGCGGTGCGCGTCTCCGCGAGCGCCGCGGGCAGCTCCGACTCGTAGATGCCCGTGTCCATCCCGCGGACGGGCGTGTCGCGGTCCAGGACCTGCTCCCTCGGCCGGTGGAAGACGAGGAAGCGCACGTGCTCGCGCCGCACCCGGTCACGTCGCGTGTTGATGCGGTCCAGCCGCGTCTGCTCTTCGCCCAGGAGCGCGCGCGCCACCATGACGTCCTGGCGCGATTCGGCCACCTCCGTGCCAATCACCGTCAAGCGCGCGCCGCCCCGCGTCTCATTCGCCTGGAGCCCCACCACCAGGCGCCCACCTTCGTCCAGGGCCTCGCGGTATTTCAGGACGCGGTCCTCGAGGTTTCGCAGCACGGCCAGCACGTCCTCGAGCTGGGCCACGGACATCGAGAAGTAGGTGGCCTCCTCGGCGCGCGTGGGCACCTTGGGGGCCACGTAGTCCGTGAAGATTTGATTCCAATCCTCCGCGGTCAGCGCGCGCAGCTCGCTCAACGGGAGGCCGATGCGCTGCTCCACCGTGGGCACTGGCTCGCCGGCCACGGGCGGGATTCGGGACTTCCGCCAGGGAGGCACCTTGACGTTGGGGAGCTGCACGTCGTCGAGGTCGAACACCATGCCAGCGAGCAGCGTGAACAGCTTCCCGAGCACCTCCTTCTTGATGGCCATCGCCGAATGCAGCGTGCCGATGACAGGCGACACCTTGAGCAGCCGGTCCCGGAGGTTGGTGGGCTCCAGGTACCGCACCGTGGACCAGCTCACCTTGCGCTTCGCGTTCAGGACGCCGATGAACTTCTCCACGTCCGTCAGCGTGGCCACGCGGGTCTCGGCCACCGCGACGTCGGTCAGCACCGGTGACGCCGTCATCACCGCGGAGGCGGTGCTGCCCAGCATGAGCTGACGGACGCGGTGAATCTCCGACTGGACCTGAAGGAAGGACGCGTCCACCGCCTCGTCGACGCGTTGGATGCGGTTCGACAAGTCACGCAGCAGCCCGCGCAGTCCCAACTCCCGCTGGGTCGTCTGGAGCGGTGTGCGGACTTCTCGATGCCAGAGGAGGTTCTCCCTCGCCCGGACCACCACGTCCAGGTGTTCACCCCGGCGGATGGCCGCGGGGGCGGAGCGCGCCACTTCGGTGCCGAGCGTCTTCCAGGGCGTCCAGGTGGTGCCATCGAAGCGGGCGTACTGGATGCGGCCATTGACCGCGCGAGACAGGACGTCCAGCACGCCCTTGCCCGGCGCGGACAGCGCGGCGGCGAGGGTGTGCCCGCTGCCCAGGTCCGTCCAAGGGCCCCACACCTGGCCGTCGAAGCGCCGGTGGAGCAAGGAGCTTCCGGTGAGCGCGACCAGGTCCACGGTGCCGTCATCCGGCGAGGCGCAGGCCTTGAGCCAGCGGAACTGCCGTCCCATCGAATGGTCCGTCCAGACCGCGGCGGACGGACTGGCGTCAACGGCGACGGTGACCTGCTGGATGTTGCGTTGGGCATCCAGCAGGAAGGCCATGAGCTGGCCGCGGGACACCACCGCCGAGATGGGATCGCCCTTGAAGGCGCGTTGTGTCTCGAAGAGCCTCGGCCGGCCGGGTCCCGTCGCGGTGACGGTCGTCCAGAAGAGGGAGAGGACCTGCCCCCGGAGGGCCTGGTAGAAGACGTCGGTGCGTCCATCCGAGGGAGACACCGCGCCGGGGTCTCCCATGACGGCTTCCGCCAGGTACTGAGGGTTGCTCCACGACGCGTTGCTGACGCGGGTGTCCCGGTAGGTGTTGAACAGGACGCCGTGCTCATCCCGGAAGTAGACGTCCAGCCGGCCCCGGGGCCACAGCGCCGCGACGGGCACCGAGCGCGCCCGGAGCTTGGTGGAGATGACGTGCGTCACCCTGCTCCAGGCACGCCCGTCGTAGGTGCGGTAGCCCAGCGTCCAGAACGGTCCCCGGAACAGCACGTGCGCGCGGTCACCGGTGGAGATGACCACCGGCGCGGAGGTGAGCTCGCCGGCGAACTCCATGCGCGGCGTCGGGTCGGTCCGGGGCCGGTGCAGCAGCTCGGAGCTCGCGTCGACAGCCTGCGCCCAGGCGGGCTCGAAGTGGTTCTGCAGGTACGTCTCCGCCGAGGGCACGGAGCTTCCCTCCGTGCCGTAATCCTCCTCGGTCGGGTCCACGGGGTCGGCGGCGGGGATGTAGCGGTGCTCGTCCGGGTCGGCCTCCGGGTCGACTGCGGGATAGTGCGCGTCCTTGACGCCATACAGGGTGTCCTTGAGCGTGCTCATCCGGGCGCGAACGACGATGCGCCGCTTCAGCCAGCCGCCCAGCCGCTGGAGTCCTTCCTCGATGGCGGCGAGGAACGCGGGGTCCAGTGGCGCGTCATGCAGCAGCCCGGGCTCGTAGACGGAGCCCGGGACGGGGACGAGGATGCGGACCCGCTCCTCGCGCGTGATGTCCAGCGGCTCCAGGGCCGCGCTGGCCATGGCCACCGTGTCGAGCTGCTCCAGGGGGATGGGGACGGCTTCCAGTTCGAACCGGTCGGGGAAGAAGCGCCGCGTCCACGCGCGATAGTCCACGGCATCCGGAGGCAGCACGCCCACGGGCGGCAGGCGCCGGAAGTGGAGGATGGCCTTGTCCTGAGCGAGCCGCCCCGGCGGGAGCTCCGCGAGGTGGTCGTTGAACTGGAGGATGCGGGCCTGCCACAGCAGCGGCGAGCCACGGGACTTCACCAGCGGCGTGCGCTCACGCGGGAGCCCTCCGGCGCGAGCCACCGCGTGCCGGTCGACGAAGCGCGCCACGGGACCTTCCGCGCCCGGACCGAACCCGAGCAGGCCGAGCGGAACGCCCACGTGTTCCCAGGGCGCGAGCGTGCCTCGACGGCGGCGCCGCTCCCGTTCGAAGAGGCTGTACACCAGCCGGCTGCGCCAGCGCAGGGAGTAGTCCTGCGGCAGGTCCCAGCCCTGCGGCCAGCCGCAGAGCACCAGCGCCGCGCCCTCCGTGCGCACCGCGTCCTCGAACGCGAACGACGCCGGGTCCACCTCGCACGCGCCCGTCTCCGAGGACTGGGGCGGGAGCATGGACGTGGTGGGGACCAACACCAGCACCGCGGCCTGGGGAAAGGGGGGCGGGTCCTCGGAGGGCTGCTCGTTGGCGAGCGCCTCCAGGGAGAAGGTGGTGGGGTCCCTGTCCCCCGGGAAGAGGGGGATCTTCCCCAGGGGGACGCGGAGCTGACGGCGGATGATGACGTCCTCGCCCGTGAACGCGATTCCGCTGCCGGGCCGGACGTGGATGATGCTTCGAGGCCCCTGCTGCTCCAGGTGAACCTCCAGCCCGGCGACGATGCCGGGCGTGAGGTGTTGCCCCAGGAGCGCGAGCCGTCCCTCGCGCTGCTGCTGCTCCATCGCGAGCGCGTCCGCCGAGACGGCGCGCCCCGTGAAGAAGTGGGCCCTCCTTCGCCACTCGGCCTCCACGCCGAAGGGCGCCATGCGGGGCTCCACGCGGAGCACGTGCTCGTTGGCCAGCGGGTCGGCAATCGGCTTGGTAATCATCTCTCAGCTCCGCAGGCTCAAGAACGCCTCGTCGAGCGACACACCGGCATCCAGCCGCGCCTTCAGCTCCGTCACGAACGCGGCGAAGAGCGCCGTGCTGAGCGGCGCCACGTAGGCGCCGATTTCGTGCATCCGGTAGGACGCGGCCAGGGTGGACAGCGGCACCTCCCGGAGCGACTGCGCGGCCTCGAGCCGTGAGAGCCCCACGATGACGTCCTCCGGGTACCGGTTGAGGGCGGCCATGAGCTCCTTGTGCTGGAGGCGCTGCAGCCTCAGCGTGGCGGAGGCCATGCCCGCGAAGCGCCACCGCGTGACGCCGTGGGCGAGGGTGCTGAGCAAGGGCACGAGCTGGCCAATGGCAATGGCGGAGCCCCGCTGAGGCAAGGCGGAGAACTCGTCATAGAGCCCTGCCTCCCGGAGCGCCTTCACCAGCACTTCGTAGTGCTGCTCGCCGTCGTGGTCCTCCGGCTCGGGGATGGGGTGGCCCGCAGCCGAGTGGTGATGCGGGAGGTTGCGCCGGCACGTGTACCAGACGGTCCGCGAGCCCATGAGCAGCTCGCTCCACGCCGCGTCCACCAGGTCCGTCACGGGCGCTTCCGGCGCGGGCTGCGCCTGCCATCGGCGCGTGAGGTCCAGCAAGGACTGCGCGGGGAGCCGCCGCGCCACCTGGCCCACCGCGGCCGCGCGCAGCTTGAGGGGGCCTGGGCGAAGGACCTCGCGGAGGCCCTCCAGGCGCTGCGCCATGCCGTGCCGCGCCACGGGCACCATCACCAGGACGGACACGGACTCCAGGGACTCGCCCGGCTGCGTGAGGTCGATGGGCGGGAGCTGCAGGGCCTCGTCGAGGATGGCGCCGAGCTCGTCTTCGGCCACCACCGTCAGTTGGACATCCACCTCGGGTGGGAAGAAGAACTCCGTGAGGCTGCCCGGCTCCAGCGCGGCGGTGGGGAGGGGGCCCGCGGCGGGGAGCGTGAAGAAGTGCTCGCTCGCGAGGAAGCGCTCACCCTGGCCCGCGGCACGGCGCGCCTGGAGCACCTCCTTCAGGTGCTGCTGGTACTGGAGCGCATGGGCCTCGCGCAGCTCGCGAGGCGCGAGGCCGAAGCCCACCACGCTGCGCAGCTCGGCGCCGACCTCGCGGCGCACGAGGAAGGAGTCCAGCCAGCGGAGCGTGCCCCGGTCCACCGCCAGCATCGCCAGCGGCAACGCGTCCACGGGGAGGTTGCGCATCCCCGCGCCCGCGAAGATTTCCTGGGCCGCGCGGCTGCGACGCGTCTCGAACGAGCCTCCACCCACGGGGTCCGGATAGGGAATGAGCGTCAGCGCGACGGCTTCGATGATGTCGCCGTCCTGGGTGGTCCGCGCGGCGCCCAGTGACGTGGGATACGCGGCCACCGGGTTCGCCGTGTACTCCACGGGACGCAGCACCAGCACGTACAGGCCGGAGCGGCTCCGCGCCAGCTCGCGCGGCACGGGCGCGAGACCGAAGGCCGCGTCCAGGCGCTGAATCTCCGGGATGTCGTCCAGCCGGACCTCCGTCAAATCACGTGGGACGACCACGAGCTCGCCGCCGGGCGTGAGGCCATGGCCTCGCTGGACGGTGAGCGTGGCGCGGTCCGCGTTGGGCGTGACGCTCAGCCCCTGCATCACCCCGGTGCCGTTGGCCCGCGAGAGGTCCGCCTGCCGCGTGAGGAAGTAGTGCTGTTCCCGGGTGAGGTCCTTCGCGGTGAGGAAGCGTCCGTCGAAGAAGAAGGAGCGCACGCGCCGGTCGTCGTGCACCATGGCCCGGGCGGTCTCCAGCGCTTGTGCCGTCTCCCAGGTGAGCTTCTCCCGGGCGGGTCCACTGGTTGGGTTGAACACGTTTATCCCCCTTCGAAAGAGTCGGGCCTAGAAGACGCCCATCCAGCGGGCCAGCGCCGCTGGGGAGAGGCTGAAGGGCCTCAGGTCGTTGTCGACGTAGACGGTCCCCTGCCGCGTGGGACGCACCTCCGTGCCGCGCACGTCCTCCACGCTGGTCGCGCCGATGACGACGCGCGCGAGGAAGACCCAGGCGGGGTCCCGCATCTTCAAGTCGGGCTGCGATGGGTCCGTCAGGAGCGACGCCGGGATGAAGGTGTCACTCCACAGCTTCGCCAGCTCCTGTTCGCGGCTGCCTCGCCACGCGTCGAAGAGGGCCTCCCGGAGCCTGGCGGTCCGCTGCGCCTCATCGGGCTCCTCCACGGGGCTCGGGAACGCGCTCGTGGGGGCCGCTGGCGGGGGATACGCCGTGGAGCGAGGAACCAGCCGCAGCTCGTAGCCGTCGCGAATGCGCGAGGCGACCACCGCGTCCATGGCGTCGAAGGGCCCCGACGCGAAGGCCGGCGTCTTGCCGCGCTCACACTGGAGGAAGCGCAGGAACAGGTCCGCCACCACGCCCGTGGGGGGGATGCCTGCGGCCCCCGGGCTCAGCCGGTACTCGGCGGGCGTGAAGACCCCGAAGTCGGAGAAGGCCAACGGCGCCTGCCAGTACCAGCGGTCCAGCTTGAGGCAGGCCAGCGAGGGCACCTCCACCAGCCGGCCGAAGGGGTCCAACGCGAGCCCGGCGGCCACCCGGATTTCTTCATCCTCCGGCGTGCCGCCCGTGTGGTGGCTCACCTTCAGCCCGGCCACCGTCCCGATGCCGTGGAGATACGCCAGCGTCCGGGCGAGGCGGCCTCGGTGATAGGTCTGCTCGGCGGTGAAGTCTCCGGCGTCCAGGAGCACACCGGTGTCGTAATGGAGCCGGTCTCGTGTCTCCGCGTCGAGCAACGCATCGTTCGGGGGCGCCATGCGGTTCAACCTCCTTCCAATCGGGGGTCCAGGCTCGACGGACGTTCGATGACGTCCGACAGGCCCAGCACGCTGTGGCCCACTCGCACCGAAGTGGGGGCGGGGGCGGGACCGGTGAAGGTGTCCACGCCCACCAGTGACGCGACGCCGACGAGCAGCGGGCGGCTCGCGGTGATGACGGAGACCTGGACGTGCGCGGGTGCCTCCTGCTCCGCCACCTTCCGGATGAGGCCCAGCGTCCGCGTGTCCGTGCCCTGGTGCACAAGCACCGTGAGCCGATGGGCGAGGCGCTCCAGGAACGCCTCCACCGCCGCTGCTTCCGTGGGCGACTGGAGCGTCTCGTCTCCGAAGACGGCCAGGAACTCCTCGCGCGTCTCGTCGCCGAGGAAGAGCGTGTCACCCACGAAGGAGTTCCCGCTGCGGGACAGGCCCGGGAGGAGCGGGTTTTCCTCGTCCGCGAGGTCGGCGCCGAGGATGGTGGCCAGCGTCCGGCGGAGCCGGAAGTCCTCGACGACGACCAGGGCACCCCGGCTCACCGCGCCGTCCGTGACCAGGTCCAACGCCAGCCTCAACCCGTCGACGCAGCCACGCCGTCGGCTCAGGGCGGGCGCGGCTCGCAGCATCGCGCGCCGCGTGCTCTCCCCGAGGAGGGGGTCGAAGGACAGGCCCACCCAGCTCGCGAGCCATTCCAGCGACTCACTGGGGACGTGGCCGGGGTCGGTGAGGACATGCGCCTGGGCGATGCGGTCCTCGATGGGCGTCAGCACGCCCTCGACGATGCCGAGGAACCGCTCCAGGAAGTCCGCATGCGACGCGCGGCCCGGGGCATCCGCGTCCTCTCCGAAGAGGTCCTCGCGGTAGAGGGAGGGCAGATAGTGGTCCACGTACGAGAAGCGCGAGGCATACGCGCGCAACGCGCCGACCTCGGGGGTCCGCCGCCCGTCGCCGAACAACTCCACGCGCACCCAGAGGTAGCGGCCGGAGAGCGCGCGCACCTTCGTGTGAGCGCGCTGGATGAGGACGGTGAACAGGCCGCTCTCGCCCGTGGAGGGCGGCGCGGGGAGCATGCCGGGCTGGAAGGGCACCTCCGACGGCATGGGGACCCAGCTCCCGTGCGGGACGTTGGGATGAACAGGGGGCTCCGGGATGACGCCGAAGCGGTGCTCATGCCACAGCGGAGACGCCGCGGTTGGGGCCAGGGGCTCGTCGGTGGCCGCGAGCCACACGCGCACGCCGGTGCGAGGCGGCAGCAGCGCCTCCAGGTACAGGCGGTGCCACACCGTGCGGCCATCGCCTGAGTCGAAGGGCCGGTTGGGCGGATTCGTGGCCCGTCCCCGCTCGGCGCAGCGAGGCAGCGACAAGGCTTGAAGCGGCACGGGCGCCGCGGTGGCCAACCCCGGGGCGACGCCGTGGTGCGGAGGCTGCGCGCCGTGGAGGAACGGCCCCCCGTCATGACCAGGGAGCGGGAAGAAGTCTCCCTGGGGAATGGCCTCGGAGGCCCCCGCTGGGGGCGCGTACGCCACCGCCTCCACCTTGCCATCGTCGAGCAACGACAGCACCGCGGCGCGGCCATCCGGAAGGAAGGCGAGGCTGAAGGGGCGTAGCACGCCCGGAAGCGCGACGGGCGCGGAGAACCGGCTCGTATAGAAGCGCAGCCGCGCGTACGCCGCGTCCGCGGGCACCCCCGCGAGGGCCGCGTCCATCACCCAGCTCAACACCGCCAGCCGTCCCTGGCTGTCGCAGGCCAGCGCCACCGGCACTTCGCCGGGCCAGGCCAGCGTCGCGAGCGCGCGCGTCCGAGGCGGGTCGGGGTTCTCCTGCGCGGGGCGGAACAGGTCCGCGCCGGAGGGAACGGAGAGGACGTCGGGCAGCGGCTGTCCGTCGACCCGGCCGAGCACGGCGGGAGGCGCGGCGGGGGCGAAGGAGGGCGGCCCGCTCAACACGTAGGCGCCGCCCCTCGGGTCCGAGGCGATGCGGTGCGCGGTGAATCCTTCGGCAGGGAAGACGGTGGCGGACCACCGCTTGCGCAAGTGCAGCGCCACCACGCGCTGGGCCACCGCGACGTAGAGGACGCCGCCCGCGCCGGGCGACAGGTCCGTCACCGCTCCGGCCAGTCCGACTTGCGCGGCCTCGAAACGCAGGGTGCTCCCCGCGCCACCTCCGGCCGCGCGCACCTGGCCCGCGGCGGAGTCCCACCACGCCCAGGTCCCGAATGCGTCCACCGCGCCCGGCACTCGCGCGAGGCGCGGCTCGAGTTCGGTGAGGTCCAGCTCCTCATCGAAGGTGCGCGTCTCTCCCAGACTCCCCAAGCGGAGCGTCTTGCGCTTCGCATCGTAGAGACACACCTCGCCGTCGGAGACGGAGCTCTCCGTCAGCCAGTCCTGCGCATCCGCCAGCATGTGGAACCGGAGGCGGTTGGCGTCCATCAGCAGACCTCGGGGACGACGGGCACCGCCACGCCCGCCTGCGAGGAGTCCACGCCGCTTCCTTCATCTCCGAGCCCGTGAAGCATCGTCGGCACCTCGCCGTCGGCATTCACGGCCACCTTGAGCAGCTCCGGCAGTTGCCAGTCCGCGATGGACAGCTCCACCGGTGTCGTCGCGGTGCCGCCCTTGAGGTGGAGCCAGCTCGGGTTCACCGCGCCCACCGCTTGGAGCACGGACGGGGCAGGGGGCTCCACCGTGAAGCGAGCGACATCCTGCGTGGCTCCGGCGCGACGCGAGTCGCGGAGCACGCGAGTCACCGTGCCCCAGGCGAAGAGGCTCACGCCGGCGATGCTGGCCACGCCAGGCACCTGCGCCACCGCCACGTAGAGCTCCCGGTCCTGGACGTCCCGGCCGAGCGGCCAGCCTGCGCCCGTGGGACCTCCCGCGGGCAGCGGGAACAAGAACCGGCGCACCGCCTGCCGCACGGCCTGCACCACCGTCTCGCGGCCGAAGCCCTCGCGCACGGTGATGCCCACGCCCAGGCCCAGGGGGACGTACTCGCAGCCCATCATGTACAGCTCGGTGGTGAGCGGCCTGCGGGCGTCCAGGTAGGCATGGACGGCTTCGAGCAGCGGCCGGTCCGCGCGCGGGTAGGGCGCTTCCAGCCGCGTGGCCGTGGGCAGCACCATGACGGAGACGACACCGGGGACACCGTCGCGCCGCTGCCGGGGCTCGAAGCGCGGCAACACCTCCACGCGCCCCAACTGCACACCCGGCGTGCTCGCGGCGAGCCGCCGGTAGTCTTCTTCCGTCACGGCCCGGTCCACGTGGCGCAGCAATGCGGGGATGCGGCGCTCGGCCTCGGCCAGGGTCTCCGCATCCCTGCCGCCCAGGGTGGGCTCCGGTTGTTGGACCTTCAGTCCGGGAGCGGGGCTGCCATCGACCCGGTACGCGCTGATGTCCTTCAAGCTGCCCGGTGGAAGGTTCCCCGCCACGCCGCCGCCGCTGCGCATCCGCGCGACCAGCACCTGGGCTCCGGCGAGCGGCACCCGGCCGCGCACGCCGTCTCCGAAGCGCACCGTGCCCGCCTCGGCGTCCAGGACGTAGACGGGCTCATCACGGCGGGCCAGCGCGAGGTCCTCGATGAGGCGCCACTCGCGGTAACCCACGCCGGGCTCCTCCACATAGAGCTGGAAGCTGGCGCGCTCCACGGAGCCGGAGGGCAGGCGCAGCTCCTGCTCCGCGTTGCCGTCGCCCTGGCCAATCAGGCGCCCGCCCGTGGACTCCCGCTGGTCCACCTCCACCGCGTTGATGTCCACCCAGCCCACCGCGAAGCGCTCCGGCTTGCCACTGGGCCGCAGGCGCAGCCACGTCACCAGCCGTGCGGCCACCCGAGGGTCATCCAGGCGAGGGGGCCGGTCACCCAGTCCGGCGCGCGTGTCCTGCCGGACGTCGTTGACGGGCACGCCCAGGTCCGATGGCAGCAGCAGCCGCACGACGCCCCGGCGGGACAGCTCCTGCGTCGAGTCCGCCATGACGGTGAGGCGGTGGTACACCGGCGCCCGGTCCGCGGTGGGGGTTCCCGTCACCTCCCACGTGTGCGGCAGGCGGCCTCGCGCGCCGAGCAGCTCGGAGAGGGCGGGCACCTCCATGACGGGAGACACGCCCACGTTGAGCAGCCTCGGTCCCTGGCCATTGCCTTTCGTCAGGTCCTCACGCAGGGCCGCGACGTGCTCCGCCTTGGGCGCGAGCAGCGCGAGCCACAGGCATCCGTCCACTGTCTCCGTCACCAGGTCGAGCCCCCGCGGGTCGGCGGCGCCAAGCGGGAACACAGGCGTCGTCGCGTAGAAGCCGTGCGAGGCCTTGGGGTCCAGTCCGTAGACCTGGGCGAGCCTCGGGAGCATGGAGGCGTGCTGTTGGCGCTCCGTCTCCGTGAGCGGGCGCTTGCGGTACGCCTCCGCGGTGAGGTGCACCACGGTCAGCTCGTCCCGCGTCTCGAAGGACACGGGCTGCCGTAGCGCGGCGAAGGGCCGGATCGAGACGGACGGCTGAAGCTCCTCGGTGTCGAAGTAGACGCGCACCACGCCGGTGGCGGCCTCGGCGGGGCGCAGGCTCGCGCCCAGCAGCCGCAGGAAGGCCAGCCGCTGGCGCTCGGGGATGAGGTTCGCGCGGTAGAGGATGGAGTCCGCCAGCCAGGCGAACAGCTCCAGCATCGTGCGACCCGGGTCCCCCACGCGCGCATGGGTCCACTCCGGAGTGTGTCCCGGGATTCGGGAGAGCAGCTCCTCGACGAGGTCCGGGAAGCTCCTGTCGTCGAGTCGGGGAGGAACGATGGGCATCTAGCCTCCGAGGTCCATGGCGAGCCCGAGCTGCTGCACGTCACCCGTGCGGCGCAGGCGGTAGACGATTTCCACGCGGACCTGGGTGGGCAGGTCCGCCTGCTCCAGCACCTCCACGCGGAGGAACTCCAGGCGCGGCTCCCATTCGGTGAGCGCGCGCTGCACCCATTCCTGAATCCGCCGCCGGGTGGACACGGTGTTGGGTTGCCCCACCATCCGCTCCAGTCCCGCGCCAAAGCCCGGGCGCATGAGCTGTTCTCCGGGGCGCGTGCGGAGGATGACCTCGATGGACTGACGCACGCTCGCTTCCAGCGAGGGGAACGCCAGCTCGCCGCGCTCGTCCGGGAGGAGCCGCAGCGGGAAGCCCACGGGAGGGCGCCTGTCAGGAGTCTTCTGGTTCATGGCGCGCTCAGTCCTCGAAGCGCTCGCGCAGCGAGGCGGGGATGGGGATGCAGATCTTGATGAGGGCGATCCAGAAGAAGACGATGTTCAGCAGCGACAGGAAGAGGTTGAGGACGATGAAGGCGCAGAGGGTGATGATGGGGATGTTGAACCCGCACAACCACCCGATGCCCGGCCCCGAGGGCTGGCGTGCCGTGCCCTCGAGGAAGTCCTTGGGCGAGTTCCGGTTCAGCAGCTCGTTCATCCCGGGCGGCACCTGGAAGGTGACGTTGGGCTTGAACGCGCTCAGGTCCTTGAGCGACGGGAGTGGGATGAGGACGGGCGGCAGCTTCCCGCGCTCGTGCCACGCGGCGATGGTGAAGGGCGCGCTCTCCTCGCTCCAGACGATGGCGGGTGGGCAGCCATCCTCGCGGCGGACCCGGACGAAGGCCCGGGCCACGTAGCGCGCGCCCCGTCGCTCGAAGCGGCGCTCGGGCGGGATGAGGTCCCGCATCCGAGTTGCCGTCGACGCCTTCGCGGCCTGGACGACCTGGGTGACGTCCGCGCCGGTGGGCTGCGGCCAGCTCCGGGGCAGCACCACCGTGCCTGTCTTCCCTTGAACGAGCACGTCCGCCAGCGCGGAGAGCGTGGTGCCCGCGGGCCGCCGCTGGCCGTTGCCGTAGTCGAGCTGCACGCGGTTCATCGCCGTTACGAATGCGGGCACCTGGAAGGCGTTGAACACCGCGACGAGCCCCCTGAGGAAGTCGATGAACAGGGTGAGCTTGTCGTGCGTCGCCTGCGGCAACTTGCGCTGGGCGATGTCCAGGTAGGTGACCGACAGGCCCTCGAGTCCCGCCCAGTCCACCGTCTTCCCCGTGGCGAAGTAGGGGGACAGCAGGCTGCGCACCTGCGCGTCGTCGAAGGAGGGCGCGGGGCCCGTGTCGCTCTCGGCCGCCTCGCCGCTCGCGACCTGGAGCAGTCCGTACAGCACGGTGCGCTTCGCGGCGGCGCAGGCGTCGGGCGGTGCGATGAAGAGGGACGTCACGCTCTCCAGGTCGCGGCTGGTTGCGCGCATGAGGCGCAGCAGCTCTCTGCGGACCTCGGCGGGGCCAGGTTTCGAAGGCCCCTCGCGCCGGACCGGGTCGGGGTCTCGCTCCTGCTCCTCGCCCTCCAGGGGGACCCAGCCGGCGATCTTCCCGTCCCGCCGCACCCAGGCCTCACGCGTGTTGCCAGCGCCCATCCGGCGGATGACGAGACCCGCGCTCTCGATGCGCGCCGCTTCGACGCGGGGCTCTCCGAACACGTCGCAGCAGGCCTCCAGCAGCGCCACGTTGAACACGCCGTGGACGGGCTGGAGGAGCTTGAGGACGTCGTTCGTGGTGGCGCCGTTGGAGATGACGGTGCCCGCCATCGCCTTGCGGCCCTCCTCGGACTTGAGCTCACCGAAGAGGGCCCGGACGAACTCCTGGTCCTGGCGTTCGAGGAACGCGGGCGCGCCTCGGTGCGTCGCCACGGGGGCCCCGGTGGCGGCGTCGAACGTGAGGCCTCGCACCTTGACGGGGTGGCTCACCATACGTTGCCCGCCCCCGGCGTGTACGTCACGCCCTGCACGGCGTTGGTCTGCAGCACGTCGCACCTCACGACGCCGGAGAACGAGGACATCGCCGCGTTGACGGTGACCTGCCCCGCGCTCACCTCCACCTCGCTGGCGTTGACGGTGACCTTGGTGGCGGCGCGGACGGTGACGCCCTCGGGAGACAGGGTGACGGTGTTGCCCGCTGCCTCCAGCGTGAGCTCGCCCCCTTCTGCCTGATTCAGCGTGGCGCTGACTCCGCCGGGGACTTCCAGCTTGATTTGCGCGGTGACCTCGCTCGCTTCGACGATGGCGATGCGGCTGCCATTCCGGGCCTTGATGACGTAGCGGTCCACGCGCGCTCCGCCGGGGAGCTCGGGCGGACGTGCGCTCCCGTTCCACAGTCCTCCCACGACGAGCGGCTGCCGAGGGTCGCCCCCGGCGAAGACCACGGCCACCTCGTCGTCCTTGTCCGGGAGGAAGAGCGCGCCCCTACCGCCGCCAGAGAACGGCACGGCGACCCGCGCCCACAGGGCCACGGTGGCGTCGGCGAGGGCCTCGGGGGCGGTGAGCAGGCGGACCTGGACCCGGGCGAGGTGCTCGGGGTCCTCCACGGACACGACCTTCGCCAGGTAGGTGCCGAGCATGGCGCCGAGCAGGTGCCGCTCCGGTGCGTGTGCGGTGTCGGTCATGGCGCTCCCAGGAAGGCGCACTCGGCCTCGAAGTCCGTCTCGTAGCCGTGGAGGGTGTCGTAGCGGTGGCAGGCGCGGACCACGTAGTAGGTGTTGTCGAAGCGGGGGCTCAGGCCCCGGAGGTTCACGTGGGTCCCCACGCGGAGCGTCGGCGTGCCCTCGGCGGTCCCGTCGACGCAGACGAAGCGCCGGGCCCGCGCGTCGAAGGCGGCCTTGGCGATGGCGGTCGCTTCGTCGCTGTTCGCGACGGGCAGCGAGCCGAGGTGCTCCTTTCGCGCGCCCAACGTCTGCTGGAGCAGCTCCGCGCCGGTTCGGCCGGCTCCGGGCCCTGGCGGCGAGCCGGTGCTCCGGCCGGAGACCGTGGTGCCTTGAAGGCCGTTCCATCCGGAGCAGGTGATCTCCGTGGCCTGATGCGCCAGGTCCGCGGTGACGCGAGCCCGGCGCAGCTCGGAGTAGAGGTTCAGGGTCAGCGTGCCACGGCGGACCGTGCTTCGTGGCGCGACGTGGAGTTCGTCGCCCGCGACTTGCAGGTCCGCGTCGCGCGTCGCCAGCAGCCGGCGCATGAAGGCCAGGTCGCTCTCGTTCCACTGGACCTGGAGGCCCAGGGGCTCCTGGAGGCCGTTGATGACGGGCCGCAGTCCCAGGTTCTTGGCGAGGTCCTCCGCCAGCCTGGCCAGCGTGGTGGTGTCGTGGACGCGCGTGTGGCGCGCGAGCCGTGCTTTCTGGAGCGCGTCCTCCGCGAGCACGACGAACTCCGGCGCGGTGTCGTGGGTGAACACGGCTTCGATGCCGGTGATGACGCCCCGGAAGATCTCCTGTGGCGCGGTCTCGGGCCCGGTGTAGATGCCGATGGGGGCGCCCAGGCGGAGGAGTTGCTCGTCCTCGAAGGCCAGCTCGGCCGCGGCGTCGGTGTAGCGCGCGAGCGCGTCGAAGCGCAGTTCGAGTGAGCACAGCCCGCCCTCGGCTTCCTCCAGTCGCATGCTGCTGACCAGACCGGTGACCCGTGCGTCGGCCTTGCCGGCGATGCGCACCGTGGGGCGGTGATGTTCTGTCTGTGACGTGGCGTCAGGCATGGGGAACCGGGAGGGAACTCAGTCCGCGAGGAGCCGGGCCTTTCGTTGCGAGAGGACCCGGAGGGCACGAGCAAGGGATGTGGGATCCGGAGGCGCCGGAGTGGGCGCGGGCGCTCCTTCCGGGCGCGGGTTGGCGTCAGCCTGGGGGCCGTTGACGACGGCGCCTTGGACCTCATCGAAGACGATGCGCATGTCTCAATCCCCCTCGAAGCGGAGGCGGCCCCGGGGGGATGGCGTCGCGCCGAAGCGGGCGCGGGTGACGCGAGCGCGCCCTCCGAGTTCGAAGAGGCCTTCCCCTGTCGTCTCGTAGGTGGAGGTGTCCACATGCCCGCTGGAGCGCACAGTCTCCATGCGGACGCTGGTGCGCGATGTCCTGGCATGCAGTCCGCCGAACGCTCCAGCCGTCGCGGTGAGGCCCGCGGATGCCTGTCCGCCCGACCATGCGTTCGCGGTCCATCCTCCAGCGGACGCCCCCGTGGTCGCGGGGAAGTTCGCAGCACCCGTGAAGGACGCCCCCGCGGAGAAGATGGGGGGCGTGGTGGCTCCTCCCAGGCCGAACGAGGCCGCGCCTCCCACGCTGAATGAGGCGCCGCCGCCGAAGGCACCGCCAGTCGAGAACGTGTCGCCACCCGCGAAGGCACCGCCCGCCGGGAAACCACCCCCTGCGGAGAAGCCACCGCTGGCGCCGAAGCCACCGCTGGCGCCGAAGCCACCTCCAGCGGAGAACCCACCTCCAGCGGAGAACCCACCTCCAGCGGAGAACCCACCTCCAGCGGAGAACCCACCTCCAGCGGAGAACCCACCTCCAGCGGAGAACCCACCGCCCGCCGCGAACACACCACTTGCGCTGACGCCGCCACCGAGGCCGATTCCCGCTCCCGCTCCCGCTCCAAATCCTCCGCCCAAGCTCGCGCTCGCGCCGAGTCCACCGCCGACGCCGATGCCGCCACTCACGCCAAGGCCAGCCCCCACGCCGAATCCACCGCCTGCGCCCAGCCCACCCGAGGCGAACGCGGAAGGCGGCGTGAGGGGAACCGAAGGGTCGACGGTCATCACGTCCTGGCTGGGGAAGCGCGTACTCTCCTCTCCGTTCTGCTCCGCGACCGCGCGAGAGATGGGCTGATTCCTCGCAGCGGTCATCTGCTGCGAGCTCTGTCCTTCGGCGCCACGCGAGAAGATGCGCTGCTGCCGCGTCATGCCCACGGAGACGGTGGAGCGGAGCGGAATGCCATCGGACGCGAAGAAGTCGATGGTCTCTCGATACGTGTCCACCAGCCCGGTGAACTCGAAGGCGCCCCACCGGAACGTGACGTCCGGAGGAATCTGGCTCTTGGCGCCCATCAACTGCGCGATGCGTATCGTGTGGTCGCAGACGTTGGCGCCCGTGCCCGTGGTGTCGAACACGAGCTCCATCGTGAGCTTCGCGCTGCTCTCCGAAACGAACTGCTGGTTCTCTTGCCCCTGGGCGTTCTGGAGCTTGTTGTTGACGGTGTACTGGAGCGAGCTCGGGTTGAAGTGCACCAGCACCTCTTCGCCGTTGCTCTCGTTGGTGAAGCTCGCGCTCTCAGGTGTCGAGTCGGGCATGTGGCGCTAGTCCTCCAGGGAGAGTCCTTCGTGCACGAGGTGCAGCTCTTCGATGCCGACGTCCGTGGCCCGCGCGTTGAAATCAGCCGCCTTGAACTTCACGGGGAGGGCCCGGTCCAACTTGTAGGTGAGCACCGTCTGCGGCCCGCCGTCCTCCGACGGCGCCTTGAGCCGGATGCGCACGGTGCAGCGGTAGCCGTAGTCACCGTTCGTCACCCGCATGAACCAGCGCGCCAGCCGTCCACCCGGTGAGAGTCCTCGCTTGAGCACCACCGTGCCAAAACTCACAGGCCCCGCCCGTTGCACCGCGCCCTGGTTGTGGCCGCCCACGCGGATGGCCTTGGGCTCCATGGTGGCCTCCAGCCCCGTGCACTCGGAGAACGCACCGTCCAAGGGGGCGTCGCTGGGGCCGCTGCCGGACAGCGGCTCGGGCTGGAACGTGAGCTCGAACCGGAAGGTGTGGAGGGGCCAGAGGTCGCCACTCATGCGGCTTCCTCCTGTTGGAGCGACACGCTGCCCTCCAGTGCCGACAGGAGGACCTGGATCCGCTCGACCGCGGTGGCGGGAGCCAGCTCCACCATCGCGATGAGGCGTCCGTTATCGAGGTCGTCCTGGGTCATCGTCGTCCGGTCACACCGGACCGTGAACGCGTCGCCCGGTGTCGCGCCTCGCAGCGCGCCCTCCGCGAAGTATCGTCCGAGCACCGACTCCATCCGGTAGCGGAGCGACCGCCAGGTGTCCTCGTTGGAGGGGGCGAACGCCAGGTCCGTACCGAGCTGCCTCGCCGCACGCAGCACCGATGAGACGAGCCGGCTCACGGAGGCCTGGCGATGACTGCCCACCGGGGAGGACGTCACATCGGACAACACCTGCATCCCGCGGGGCGTCGGGCCTAGCAGCGAGACGCGTTCGCTCAACGCGCGTGGCTGCGAGCCCGGCTCTCGAGGCGTCTGGTCCAGGCGTGTGGGAATCGGGAAGACGTCGCGGACCTCCGCCAATCCCAGGCCCAGGGCGCTTCGGAAGGTGCCTCGAAGCAGTGCGTTTCGTGCCAGCACGCCCGCCAGCGCACCATCCGGCGCCGCCAGACGCTCCGGAAGGCCGTCCGAGCTCGCCGTCCGCAGCCACGGAAAGGCGAGCTGGATGAAGGCGCTCTGGACGGGGACGAGCACATTGGCGGCGTTGAGGAATCCGCCCAGGTCCTGGGTCGCGGCGCGCTTGCCGGACGGCGTGTCGAAGGCGAGGCTCGCCGAGGGCAGTGGCAGCGCCGCGACGAGGTGCGTCTCCCTCAGGTTCCGGTCTCGAAGCAGGGTTGCCATCGCGGCGAGGAACGCGGCCCAGTCGAGATAGGCCGCGTGTCCACAGCGCGGCGCCGAGCGCTCAGGCGTCCTCCACGCGGGCTCCGCCGCCGCGCCGTCTGTCGCGCATTCCACGAACCCCGGAGCGCCAGCGGGTGGCAGTCGCGGAGTCGGGAGCGGCTCGGGCGCATCCGCCACCAGCTCCGGAAGGTCCGGGAGGCAGAGGAAGGACACGTCCTGCAGGCCGAACACATGGGCCGCGCCGTGCCACGACGCGCGGTCCGTGGCGGCTGCAGCGTGCTCCATGCCGGAAGGCGCGGGCAGTCTGGTGCCCGGCAGCAGCAGGTTGAGCCGCTCGAGCCGCGTGGCCCGCTCCGCCACGGGGGCGAGCGGGTCCGCCATGCGCACCACGTAGCACTTGCGCCCGCCCTGAACGAAGAACGCCTGCACCGCCGCGCCCAGCGAGGTGAATTCGTCGGGGGGGGCTCCGGTGCGGGCTCGCCAGTCGAAGAGCCGCTCGAAGGCGGAGAAGCTCTCGAAGGGGAGGGGGACGTCGGTGAGCGGAGCCTGCGCGTCGCTGGGGTCCACGCGGAGCGTGGGGGCGGTCATCCACCCCTGCTCGAACAGGTAGCGCGACAGCGCGGGGGGCACGGGGGCACCCGGGCGACGGCGGACGAAGCCCACGAAGAGGGCCACGTCCATCCGCTCGGGCGCGGTGGGCGCCACGCGCTCTGTGACTTCGAAGGTCAGTCGCCGCATGGCCCGGGAGCTCCCCCTGGTGCTCCGCTCAATCCACGTCCGGGAAGCCCATCCGCACGGTCTCCGCGGCGAGCACGAGCTCTTCCATGGCCACGTCGCCGCCACCCTTGGCGGCCAGCGTGGGGCCGGTGAACTTCATGGGCGTGACGTTCACCAGCTTCCAGGACTGCACGGGGTTGCGCGCCTCGTCGAGCAGCCGGATGGTGACGGCGGCCTTGCGGCCCAGCGGACCGTTGCGGCGGACGTCCTCCACCCACGTCCAGATGGCGCGCGAGTCCACGACGCCGCGCTTGAGGGTGACGTCGCCCGTCTTGAAGGCGCCGGGCACCTTGCGCACGTGGTTCTCCGGGTCGCTGCCCTCGCGGTACTCGGAGAGGGTGATCTCGGTGCTGAGCCCGGACACGTCGGAGAACCCACCGAAGGACGTGCCGTCGAAGCTGATTTCGAAATTGAAGGCGCCGTAGGGCGTGGGACGGGTAGGCATGGCGGCGAGTCCTTTGCGTTAGGTCCGGGCATCCGCCGTCTTCTGGCCGATGCGGAAGATGACGAACTCAGCGGGCTTCACCACCGCCACGCCGATGAGGCAGACGAGCCGGCCGTTATCGAGGTCGTTCTGGTCCATGGTGGTGCGGTCACACCGGACGAAGAACGCCTGCTTCGGGTCCGTGCCCAGCAGCGCGCCGGTGCGCCACTGGTTCTCGAGGAAGCTGCCAATCGTCTCGCGGATGTTGGCCCACAGGCGCTCGCCGTTGGGCTCGAACACGGCCCACTGCGTGCCTTCGTCCACGGAGCGCTCCAGGAAGTTGAAGTAGCGCCGCACGTTCACGTACTTCCACTCCGGGTCGGAGCTGAGGGTCCGAGCGCCCCACACGCGATAGCCCCGTCCCGGGAAGAAGCGCAGGCAATTGACGCCCTGGGGATTGAGCGTCTCCTGCTGCGCGAAGTGGATGTCCTGCTCGAAGCGCAGCGCGCCCCGGACCACTTCGTTCGCGGGGGCCTTGAAGACGCCGCGCTCGATGTCGCTCCGCGCGTAGATGCCACACAGGAACGCCGACGGTGGCAGCGCGATTTCACGCGGGACATCGGCCGCCTCGGGTCCGGCCAGCGGGTTGGCGACGACGACCCACGGGTAGTAGAGCGCCGCCTTGGTGGAGTCCACCTGGGCGCGGAGGGCCAGCGCGTCTTGTGGCCCGAAGCCGCGCGGCGTGTCCAGCACCGCGATGCGGTAGGCCCGGCGGCGCTCCGCGGCGCTGATGAGCCCGAGCCTCACCGCCTGCGCCGAGGCGTAGGCCGACGAACCCGGCGCGGCGAGGATGGAGATGTCCTCCACGCCGCCCAGCCGCTCGAAGGCGTCTTCGTACGAAGCCGCGCTCGGCTCGCTCCCGTCCGCGCCTCCGGTGAGCGAGAACGTGCCCACGGCCAGCGCCGCGCGCAGGGCGAAGGGGGACACGCCGCTGCCCGCCTCGAACGCATACATCCGCTCCATCTGCTCGGAGAGCGTGGCGGGGGAGGCGGTGAGCACGTGGCCCAGGTAGCGGGGATGGGCGCGGTCCACGCCCAACCCTTCATACAGCCGCTCCTGCCCGTCACCGTCCTGCGTCGTGACGGTCAGGGAGACGAACTGGCTGTCGCCGGGGAGCTGCTGGAACTGCGACGCGGTGTCGTTCGGGAGCGGCAAGGTGTCGCTTCCGTTGAACCAGGTGCCGTCCGCCTGCTTCAGCCACCACGTCACGCCCGGGGTGCCATCCGTCCCGGGCTCCTCGGTGGCCGCGTCCAGGCCCAGCGCGCTGGAGCTCACCGAGGCGACCTCCAGCGAATGGTCGGCGCCGGGCAGCGGGTGGCTGATGACGAGCTTGTCGTCCTCGACGGACACCGTGGCGTCGGCGCCCAGGAGCGCCTGGAGGTCCGCCAGGGACACCGCGCCCAGGTCACTGACGTTGCTCTGCGGGTCCGCCGCGTTGTCGACCGTCTGCGCGTCGAGCTTGAGCTGCGGGTTGGCCGACACCTGGATGCGGGCGCCGGTCCCCCGGACGTCCGTACCCAGGATGAGGCGGCCGACGGGCACGGCGTCATCGGCGCCGCTGAGCCGCGCGTACCCCCCACGGAGCTGCCGGTTGAGGGTGTCCACGACCTCCGCGGGCGACAGCGGCGTGTCGGTGGGGAGGGTGAGCGTCTGGGCCTGTCCCCCGAGGGTGACGGTGAGCGTCTGGTTGGCTTCGAGGAAGGTCGTCGAAGGGTCGAGCTCCGCCGCCGCGGCCGCCTCGGCGTTGCGCCCGGAGAAGGTGACGGTGACGTCGTCGCTGCCATCGAACGTCAGCGTGAGCGTGGTGCCATTGGGGAGGTTGAAGGGCGGGGGCAGGGTGCCCACGACGCGCGCGGGCGAGGCGGTGGTCTGGTTCAGCCGGACCAGGCTGCCAGCGGGGGCGCGCCGCATGGCGCCCACCGTGGCGGGCGCGAGCACTTCCCGGACACGGATGCTCCCGTTGCCCGCGCCCCCAGGGAACCTCGCGGTGAAGCGCGCGCGCAGGTTCGTGTCCACGTTGGCGATGACGTCCGCGCGCGCGGTGGCATTGGCGGGCGTCCCCGAGAAGACGCGCGCGACGTAGAGGCGAGAACCGCCCTCGTTGAAGTAGGCGCGGACGGAGTGCGCCAGATAGTTGGTCGCCTCCTGCGTGCCGGTGAGGTCCAGGTCCGTGAGGCCGCCGAAGAGCCGCACGAACTCAGGGAAGCTCGTCACCAGCGAGGGGGGACCGGAGACGGGGCCCTTGCGCGCTGGACCCGCGAAGCCACTGGTGCTGGTGCTGACACCTTCGATGGACCTGGCTCGGAAACTCGTCTCTTCGACGTAGACACCGGGTGCGAGATATTCAGGCACGCGAGCCCCCACTTTCTCGTTACGTGGCGCGCGGTCGCGCCGTCATTGGTCTGCGTTCAGAGCTCGACCCAATCGAGCTTGATGGTGGTGGTGACCTCTTCGCCGGCGGCGACGTCGAGGGTGCTGCTCAAGGGATGGAAGTCCTGGGCGAGCGCGTCGGGATCGGGAGGCTCCGCCGTCGCCGCCCAGGCCGCGGCCAGGGTGAAGGTGAAGTGGATGGAGACCTCGGGGTTGCTCCAGTCCGCGATGGGAATGCCCGGCACGAGGATGAGCGCGTCACCCCGGTCGTTCGACAGGCCCCAGCGTGAGAGCTCCGGGTCGGCCAATGCGAGCGACACCAGCGCGCCGGGCAGGGGTCGGTCGTGAGCGTCGACGACGCGGAGCCGCACCACGGCGCTGCGCGCGGAGGGGCGCATCAGCGGCGACGGGTAGAGCGTGACGTCGACCGGGCGAAAGACGGAGTCGGGCGGGAGTGGCTGGCCCGGGGGCGGCGCTGTCGCGTCGCGCGGCAGATCGAGCGTGAAGCGCCGGGCCAGGTAGCGGCGTGTGGGGTCGCTCGCCACCAGGGAGAAGGCTGCGCTGGCGGGGAGTGGGGCCGGCGGCTCGAAGCTCGCCGCGTAGCCGGCGAAGCCCGGCGCGTCCGTCACCACATGCAGCCCGCGAGCGTTCCGGGCGAAGCGCAGCCCCTGCCCCGCGACGGTGATGGGCTCCGTGAGGGGGCGTTGTGTCTCCGCGTCGAGGAAGCGGATGGCGGCCAGCGCGCGGCGCTCGATGCGTTCGAGCATCATGGCGTGGGCACCTCGCGCGTGAAGTCGAAGCGCCGCGCGACCACGGGCCGTCCAGCGGGTTTGCCTTGCACGTCGATGCAGACGACGCGAGCGACGTACGTCACGGAAGGGCGGTAGGGGCGCCGCAATGCGTCCCACATCCGCAAGATGTCTTCCTGGGGAATCTCCGCCGGGATGATTTGCACCAGCTCGTCGGGGCGCCAGACGCCCACGGGCGACAGGTCCGACGCGCTCAACGCATTGTGGCTGTGAAGCTGCAACATGACCCAGGCCATGATGCGGTGCTCGTCGTCGACGTTCTCGGCCCAGACGGTGAGCAGGTAATGCAGGTCCAAGGCGAGCGGCGGAGGTGCTTCCGCGCGGGGCTCGTTGCGCAGGTGCTCGTTGACCGCGACGCGGTAGAGGAAGAGGGTGACGCCAGGAACTTCGACCGGCGGGGCGTTGCTCTCACTGCCCGCCATCTTTCCGCTGGGGACGAGCTCGAAGCGGCACGTGGGCAGCCCCTCTGGCTCGTGAGACAGCTCATAGGCATGTCTCAGATAGGAGACCAGTGAGTCGCCTACGGAATAGATGGCAGAAAAGCCGGCCACGTTGCTCCCCCAACCGCACCGCGTGGACATTCCTTGGGTGAAAGTCGAATTGACTTTCAGTATGTGTATGTTGTCGAGATGGTGATATGGAGTCAAGTCACCTCATGCGGTGGGTGAATGTCTCAAGACCTGTTGAGACAGTGGGAGACGCTTAACGAGGTACCTGGAGGCGTGTGAGCAGGGCTCGGACAATGTCTTCCGCGCTCGCGTCCCGTCCCTCGATTCCCGTGGGGGCGAGCGCTTCAATCAATGCCTTCCATTCCTCGGGCGGCTCATCACCCTGCTGTTCCAGGGCGGAGAGCAAGGGTTGGACGCGTGCCGTCAGATCCGGAAGGTCCACGCCGCGGGCGCCAAGGTCCTGCTGCAGCGCGCCAAGAAGCTGTATCAACTCAGCGGGTGTCTCAGGCGCGCGTGTGGCTGTGCCCTGCGCATTGCCTGGCGCTGAGCGCAGCGCCTGGTCCATCAGGTTTCCGAGCCAGGTGGCCATCGCGGGCGCGTCGAAGTGCTCGGGAGCGCTGATGGGAGGGATGTTCGTTTCGCTATGCGGGGAACCCGGCGAGGTGGCGTCCTCCGCATCGAAGCGCGCGCCGGTGCGGTCGCACCCGGTCCAGTTCACTCCGTCCAAAACGGCGCCCCGGAAGTCCGCGTGACGGAAGCTCCCACCGGACAGGTTGGCCCCTGTGAGGTCGGCGCCGCGCAAGTCCGCCTCATCCAGCCGTGCGTCCACGAGCGATGCGCCCGTGAGGTCCGCGCCCCGGAGCTCCACGCCCAGGCCCTCCGCGCCATCGAGGACGGCTTCGCGGAAGAGGGCGCGTGAGAACGATGTCTCCGAGAGTCGCGCCTTGCGCAGGTCCGCCTGGGACAGGTCCGCGCCGCGCGCGGAGCTGTCCTCGAGGCGGGCTTCTGAAAGTCGCGTCATCCGCAGGTCGGCGCCGTCGAGCCGACACTGCCTCAGCGTCGCCCTCTCCAGCACGGCGCCCTCGAGCACGGCGCGCTCGAGCGAACAGGTGGAGAGTTTGGCTTCGCGCAGGCTCGCGCCGTGGAGGCGGGCCTGGCTCAGGTCCAAGCCGTCTCCGCGCAGTCCGTCGAACTGTGCGCCAGTCAGGTCGGCGCCGCGAAGCTGAAGGTCCCGCGCGCGAGCCTTCTTCTGGAGCAAGGCCTGGAGGATGTCGCGCGGGCTGGAGGTCATGCCTGCCTCCGGCTCATGAGTCCGAGCGCGAGGAGCTTCTCGTGGAGCTGGACGACGAGCGCCGCGGCGCCGGCCTCCCCTGGCGCCGAGGTGTCGAGTGCTTCGACGAAGACGGTCGCGACTTCCTGGGCCTCCTCGGGGGTCAGCGTTGGGGGGACGAGCCGCTGCGCGACAGGGCGGCTCTCGTACACGCCGGTGAGTCGTGCCGATTCATGCGCCAGCGACGCGCTCAGGGGGCCTGCCAGGGCGTTGGCGGCCTCTTCTCGAGAGGCTTGCTTGGGGCGCCAGAAGGACCACTCGAAGCGCGTCCCTTCCAGCGCTCCGACGAGCAACTCCCAGTCGTAGCTCTGGACCGGCGCGGGGCCTGGCAGGGATGTGACGAGCCAGCGCGCGAAGCGGCTCGCGAAGCTGTGCGTGAGCTCCTCGGTCGTCAGAGACGGAGGGCTGGAGTGGTCGAGCACCTGCTCTCCTGCGATCAACTTCGGTTCGAATGGCCGCATGCGGTCGCTGCTCATCGCCGCATAGAGGTCGAGCGCCGTCAGGGGACGGTCGACGTCCACCTCGCTGCCCCGATAGCCCGGCGCCCCCGATAGCCCATGTCGAACCTCCTTCACGAGTGGCGCGGGGCCCTCGAACTGGAGGCGAGCAAGCTGGTCTCGGTACTCGACTTCGAGCCAGACGAGAATGTCCTTCTTGAAGCGCGCGAACGGTGATGTGGGCGGGGTCGCCAATCGGTATCGGAACATCACTCAATTCCCAGAGGCGCCAGAGGTGGACGGTGTCGGGAGTCCTGCCCGGGCTCGCGTGCGCTGGATGACGCCCAGAACATAGAAGAAATGCTCCGGGTCCTGACGATAGAGCTGCGCCATGGCACCGGGCCGGTTGAATCGCTCAAGGCCCATGGTGACGACTTCGGTCGCTGGGCTGTTGTTGTAGACCTTGCCGACATACTTGTCGATGAACCCACCGTCGTAGGCATGCTCGTGGGAAGCGTAGCCTTGATTGGGGGCGAGTGTACTCAACGGCTGGGTCGTGATGGCTTGCCCCTGCTGGACGAGCCGCTGCGCGCGGGCCTCGACGAAGGCCTTGGACGCCGCGGAGACGTCGGCGTCGACGTGCTCGATGCGGTGGGACATTTCGTGGTGGACCAGCGTGGACGAGGGCTTGTTTCCAAGGTTGATGGAGTTCCCGGCGTGCTCGTAATAGGCGCGGATGTCGGCGGGGTTCGAGCCCCGGGTGATGGCGAAGTTCGCCGGCAAGGAGTTGCCGGTCATCCGATAGTGCTCGGCGATGTCCGCGCGAATGTCCGCTTCGGTGCGGCCATAGGCGCTGAGGGTTTTCAAGCCCTCGGGGGTGAGGGTGGGCGCATTGGCAATCGCCGTTGCTTCCGGGGTCGCACTGCCCAGGAGGGCCGCGCGCAATTCCTCCATGACCTGCGCGGCCTTGGCCTGATTCGCGGTGGCCCGTTGCTGCACGGCGGTGAGGACCCAGTCCCGGTTGTTCTGGAGTCGGCTGTACTCGAGGTGAAGGTCCTGCTGAAGCGCCTCGATTCGTTCGATCTCCGCTTTGTTCGCCTCGTAGTTCTTCCGGAGCTCCCCGAGGTCCTTCGTCATGATCGGATCCTCGGAGATCGCCTGCAGTCGCGCGTTGATCTCGGTCACGACGGCGGCCTGGCTCGGATAGACCTTGTGGAGCAGGTCATCCAAACGGCCGCGCATTCCCTTGGAGATGCTCTCCATGAAGTCGATGCCGCTCTTGATGAACTCGAGATGTGGCTTGTTCGGGGAAGGCGTGTCGATGTCGCCCGACCAGCCCACCGTCTGCCTTGAGCGTTCCCTGGGATTGATTTCAATGTCGTCGAATGAATCAGGCTTGGCAGACGACTTCGGGTGGGGCGCGCTGGACGCCGTGGCCTGAGCGTCCAGCTCCACATCGGTGTCGGTACGCTGATTCGTGCCGCCAGGTGACTCAGGCGCGGGTTCGGTTTGGGGCCGCTGCGGTGAGCCGGTTTCCGGCTCCGCTTCAGGGCGCGGCACGGCGGAGGTCTCCGCGTCCGCTTCGGTGCGCGGCGTCGCGGTGGCCTCTGGGGTCGCCTCCGGGCGGGGCGTTGCCGAGGCCTCCACGTCCGCTTCGGTCCGTGGCGCCGTGCTCGCGTCCGCCTCGGTCTCGGGCCGAGGACTCGTCGTCGTGACGGCGTCGCTCTCCGGCGTGGGGCGGGGGGCGATGGACTCGCGGAACGTGCGGGCCCGTGAGCCGGGCACGACGCCCGCCCCGCGAGCCATCCACCGTTGCTGGACGCGCTTGATTCGGGGGACCTCGCCGAATCCGCCGGTGACGACGGACATCAGCACGGACATTCCCAGCGCCTGCCAGGAGAACTCTCCGGTGACGAGCTGGGTGCCGATCTCCAGCAACGCGTCAGCGGCGATGTTGGCCACGAACTGCATGGCCACGCCCTTGACGGCGTTCTGGATGAGGGCGCCCGCGCCCGCGCCGAAGACGCCGCCAATCGCGCCCATCAGCGCGGCCTTGCCGACGCCCGCCATGAGGCGCTCGCCCGACGCCCAGTTGTTGAGGACCTGGATGGTGGCCGACGTCGCCGCGCCGACGATGGCGCCGCCCACGATGGTGCCAATGGTCGCCGCCGCCGCCCCGGCGCCCAGCGCGCTCGCCGCGGCGCCCACAGCGCCGATGACCGCGGGCCCCACCACCAGCGCGACCACGATGACGATGGCGATGATGAGCACCACCGCCAACACGCCCTTCCAGGCGGGCTGCTCCTTCGAGGCCGCCGTTTGCGCCTGGACGGGGATGTCGCAATCGAGCTGGGCCTTGGAGGCGCGGAGGCTCTGCTCCAGCGCATCCGCGGAGTCCACGAGCGCGCTCTCGACATGCGTGAGAATCGCCGAGCAGGTCGTCTCGAAGCCGGTGGCGACGTTCTCCAGGCCGGTCGCGCCATTCGAGGCCACCTGCTGGGTCTGCGTGGTGAACGCGTCGCGCTGCTGCCCGAAGCCCGTGGTCGCGCCCGCCGCCAGGGCCCCCATGGAGGCCGTGAACGACGCCACGAGGGCCGCCGTGGCCTCCTCGGAGGACTGACCGAGCCGCAGCAGCGCTTCCAGGCCCTGGCTCCCCACGGCATCCACGCGCTCCAAGGCCCCGGCGGCGCCGAGCTCCACCTGGGAGACGAGTCCCTCCAGCCCGCCCTCGAGTCCGCCGGTGGCCTGTTCGAGGATGCGCTCCAGTTGCGTGCCCTCGGGAGCGGCCTGGGTGGCGAACAGGTCGCGCACGCCCGAGAGCGCCTGCACCAGCGTGTCGACGGCGCCCGTCACGGCGTTCTGGATGGACGCCGCTGAAGCGAACGCGGCCATCTCGATGAGGACCTGCTGCAGGTAGCCCGTGTCGTTCACGGACTGGCGCTGGTCGTGTTCATGCCGGTCCAGCCGGGCGAGCTCGGCGATGAAGGCCGAGTCGACGGAGGCCATCATCGAGTCGCGGGTGGCCTCCGCCTGGCTCACGGCCTGGGTCCGGCTGCTTTCGAGCGCGGCGACGAGTTGTTCGTACTGGGTGTCGAGCGTCTCACGAGCGCGGCGGGCGGCGGCGATGACGCCGCAGCGGTCCCGTTGGCGCCCCTTCATCGCCTCGCCGGCCTGCTTCGTGGCCGTGTCCACCATGCTCTTGCGGTAGCCCTTGGCCGTCTCGCGCGCGGCCTTCATCTGGGCCTCGGCGCGGCGGTCGGTCAGATAGCCCGCGAAGAAGCTGTCCTTGCGGTGGATCTTGCAGCCTTCGTATTGCTGCGCGTACTCCTCGCCGAGCTGGACGCACTCATCTCCCACCGTCGGTCCGAGCGCCTCGTGGGCGACGCGTGCCTGGGTATAGAGCGAGTTGACGCTGTCCAGCGTGGTGGACTCCTGCTCGTCAACGAGCATCAACCCGGAGTCGTAGACAGCTCGAAGTGACTCAATCGCGTTGTCGGTCTCCGAGTGGATGGTGGAGACGGTGGAGGCATGCTCGGAGAGGACATGTTGGCGGGCGCCCTCTGCCTGGACCGTGGCGGCGACGCGAGCCTGCTCGACGCTGGCGCTGATGGCCGCCTTCTGTTCCTCCATGGAGGCGGACACCGCGCTCTTGTGCGTCTCCGCGAGCGCGCCGACGCGGGACGGGATGTCCTCGAGCGCGAGGAGGACCACGTCCTCGATGCGGTTGGCTGCTTGAAGGAAGAACGTGTCCGCGCGCGCGTTCGCGGTGATGCGTCGCGTGTCTTCCTCCGAAGTCGCCCCTTGCGCCGGGACGAACTGGACGCCGCTTCTGAGCGCAATCGCACCGGAGCCGGCCTGGGCGAGCGATGCGGACGCAGTGCCATGGACCGCCACCGCCTCCCAGCGCTGGACCTCCGTCGTGGCGATGGCTTCGTCCAGCGGCGTACGGGCGGCCTCGCTCGCGGCTTCTTCCGGGGCGCCGCTGCTTCCGCCTGCTGCGTCCGACGTCTGCGTCGCCGCGGCGTCGGCCGTGGGAGGCGCCTCCGTGGAGACCTCGGAGCGGCCGGCGGCGGGAGGGGTGCTGTCCAGCGTGGACTGGGCGGGCGCTGAAGCCTCGGCGGACGGTGGCGCCTGCTCGGCGATGGCGTCCTCGATGGGGCAGTTGTCCGTTTCTTCCGCGTCAGGGCTGACGCTGGAGGCGGCTTCCTGCGATTCAGTGGGAGCCGGCTCGGGGGGCTCCTGGTCGGGCTCTGTCTCGGGCTCCTCGATGTCCGCCGAGTAGCAGGCCGCGTTCTGGGGGCCCCCGCCCGTGCAGGTCTGTGCGCCTTCGCTCCCGCCCGGCGGGGCTGCCGTGTCATCCGAGGGCCCCGAAGTCAGGGCCTGCGCGGCGGGGCCGGCCGCTGCGCCCAGCGCGCTTCCCGCGTCCGCCGTGCTGCTGCTGGAGGTCTGTGCCTCCTGGGCCGCGGGGCCATCGGCTGAGCTGCGCGAGCCGGCGGTGGCGCGGCCACGAGGACCTTGTGACCGGGGCATCCGCGATGGGGCCGCGCGTGGTTCAAAGAGGCGGTGGGCGTAGGGGGCGAGGAAGGGCTGGACGGGGGCCGTGTTGGGAGACGTCTCCGTCACCGGAGGACCGGAGGGGCCCACTACACGGTCGAGGATGGGCGCGGCGGACTCGCCCCGGACCACGGCGTCCGCGGCCTCATCCGCCTGGCGTTCGTAGGGGTCTCCCGGGTGGCCGACGCCGTCATGGAGCTGGACGCCGGAGCGCTGTTGAACCGCGTGAGCCGCTTCGTGAGCCGCCAGCCGCAGGTCGGGTGGGCTCCGAAAGGCGATGCGGTTGCCCATCGTGAAGGCCTGGGCGCCCATCCGGTCACTCGCGAGCGCAGCCTCTCCGCCCACGCGGGTTTTGACGTTCGTCAGGTCATGGTGGCCGAACGCCTGCTGGAGCCGCAGGTAATGGGGGAGGGGCGCACTGGCCTCCTTCACGCCAGCATGGGCCTCGCGCCGCATGGCCGAGGGCCGTGACGCCCCGGCGCCACTGGCCACCTGGAGTTGCACGGCATTCGTCTCGCCGCAAGCCGCGCAGGGGCCGCTTCCAGCTTCACACGCGGCGCACTTCGCCTGGACCGGAGGTCCGAGCGGAGAGGTCAATCCGCCTTGTAGATACCGAGGAACACCCGATGCGGAAGCGGAGCGGGAACGCGCGCCCGGGCTGAGTTCACTCGGCCGTCCGCGTAGGAAGGAGGGGACGCCAGCGTCGGAGCGCTCCGACGGCGCGCTCTCCAGGCGTCTAGACGAATCCGAAGGCCGGGTTGACTCGTTCCGGCGTACCGACTTTGACGTCGCCCGGCTCACGGATGGACTCCCCCTGGTGATTCATACTGGAGGAGTTCATGTGTTCACTGTCTGTGTCAATGGGTGGCACTGTCGTGAACTGAAGCCGTTTGTGAGCGACCCGTGCTGAGGAGTTTGCCTGTCGCGAATCCCATCCGACCCGAGAGGTTTGGAATTGATGTCGTCAGTCCATCTTTGGCGGGCACGCTGTCCGTCCCTCCAACGCGGACTACTCAGGATCAAGCGCCCAGGTTCCTTCTTCCCAGCGTTTCAATGCCTGCTGTGCTCCGAACGGGACCAGCCCCTGTCCCTTGGCAGCTTCCTCCAGGACCGCTTTGGCTTCGGCCGTCCGATAGCGGAGCAGATGCGCGGCAGCCATCACGCGCACGTCCATTCGCTCATGCTGGAGCAGCACGGCGAGAGCGTCACGTCCGCCATTGCCGTGGGCCAGGAGCTGATCGACAGCGGCGCCGTACTTCCTGGCGTGCTTGTTTCCTGTCTTGGCATCTCCTCGGAAAATGGCCTCAGTCTGCGCCGCCACGTTCAGTGCGAATTCCTCGACCAGTTTATCCAACTTCATCACCAGAATCCCTTCGCCACGTTTTCCATGGCTTGCAGCCCGAAGTGACGCTGGGCCTCGTAGGACTGCGTGATCTGCCATTGCCTCTCGGTCAACGTGGCGGAGCCCGTGATACTTCGCCGGATCGACGGGTAGCGCGCGGGGCCCTCAGGGCTGGCACCGCCTGTGATGGCGCGCGTGAGGTTGTTCAGGCGTGCCTACGGGAACGTCACACCGGAGAGTGTGATGGCGCGCAGTCCGCCCGGCCCCCACAGCTTCAGGGTGTATGTGCTTTTGGCCGCATCGGGGGTTGCTTCCGCTTCCACCACGACGTGCCCGTTCGGATAGCGAGAGATGGGTGCCTTCTGCCAGACCGTCAATATCTTCAGCGAAGCGCCCGTCCTGCTCACCAGCGACGCGCCTTCCGCTGACCAGGGGTTGGCGGCATCCAGGTTCTCAAACTCGACCGAGATGGCCACGCGGGCAGGGGCGCGATAGCTCCATGCCTGGAGTGTCCGGAGCGCATTGCCGGGATGCTGGTGCGCCTTGTTGACCAAAAGGAACTTCGCATCGACGCCTTCCTCGTTGATGACGCCGGTGGCCAGGAGGCCCGCAATGCCTCCTGGACCTTTGTGCTCCGAGCGCAGCCGCACGTTCTCCTCGCGGCATTGCTGGGTCTCCGCGCGAGCCGCCATTGCCTCCTGCTGGTAGGACTCTGCCGTACGAGGTTGACGCCACACCTCGATGAGTCGCTCGGCCCGCGCGGGGTGGGCGACGAGGACAAAGGCGCCACCGCGGGGGACCGAACCGTCCTGGAAGAGCACCGTCAGTCGCAGGCGCTCACCCGGCAAGACTTGCTCCGAGGGCACCAGTCGGAGCGTGTTCCGCCCGAGGTCCACGAGCGAGAAGCGCTTTTCTCCCTCAAGCACGACCTTCGCTTGATCGAGGGCGGCGTCGAACTCGAAGGTGGTGGATACGCGCGGGCTTATCTGGACCTCGGTGGGCGGCATCGCCTCGGATGGCTCCGCCGAGAGTTCGATACGGCGCACCTCGGGGCTCGCGACCGTGGAAGCAGGTTGAGCGGTCGCGGCTCCAGAGAGGAGCATGAGCACCACGAGAAGGGCGACAGGTGAGGCGGGCACGGTCGGTCCTCACTCGAAGCGGCGCACGGCCTTCAATGTCAGGCTGGAGTAGACGATGGCGCTGCTGGAGTCACTCGTGAGCTCTCGCTTCAGGAGCCCGATGCGGGCGTCTTCTGCCTCGACGAACTGCACACAGACGGGGATGCGCTCATTATCGAGAGTACGCGCTGTGGTGAGCCGTCCGTAGACCCGCTCCGGGCCGACGAGGAGCTGCCCGGAGAATAGAGTCCCCGGCGGCATGCCACCCCAAGTGGATACCATGCGAACCGTCGTCGTGCCCTCGCGGACGTTGATAATCCTCGCGTCTTCGGGGTTCAGGTCGAAGGTGGTTAAGGGACGCTTGAGTCCGGGGGCGAAGAGGCCGAGCTGTTCCATGGCCTCAATGGCACCTGGAGGGCAGTCCTCGGGAGCCGACGTCGGGCGCACCTCGGCACTCGGGCACGCCAGTGACAGGCAGGCCGCGACCCCCAGGCCCAGCGTCTTGCCAATGGTGGTGCCCCGGCTGCGCTGCGTCTCGGGCTGGGGGAGCATGCCGGTGTCCTTCATCATCTTCACGGAGACCTTCTCCTTGGAATGCGTCGCGGGAACGGCGACGGCCGCAAGGGGGGAGGCTCCATCGAGCGGGCCTGCGGCCTCGTCAGCTTCCAGTGGCCTCCAGGGTGTCGCCACTTCCTGACCGGGAGCCCAGGACGTGATGGCGAAGGCGGGCGCTACGGGGGGCGTCTCCACCGCGACCTCGGCGTGAGGCGCGGAGGGCATCAGGCCGCGCGCGAGCACCAGCCCGCCCACGATCAAGACCATCCACGGCGCCATCCAGGCCGCCACGCGCAGGACCTTGGAACGTGCCACGGGAGGCGGCTCGAAAGGGATGGCCGCTGCGTTCGAAACGCAGTCATCCGCGCCTTCGCCGCGTGGCGGACGCGGTCCACGCCGAGGCCTGGCCTTGCGTCGCTTCAGCCACTGCGCCAGCTCGTCTTCGACCGCCTGCGGCGCCTCCGCGAGCGTCGTCGCGGTGTCCACGCCATGGGCGTCGCAGAGCTTCACGTCCCAGTCTTCGTCCGCCTGGGCCAGCAGTCCCTCCAGCTCCGCGCACAGCGAGTCGGCGTCCGGGGGCCGCTCCTCGGGGACCTTGGCCAGCAGGCGCATGCACACGTCGCCGAGCGCATCCGGAACGCGCGGGTTGAGCGCCTGGGGCTTTCTGGGCGCGCGGTTGAGCACGGCCTCCACGCCCTCGGCCTCGTCCAACTGGAAGGGCCGGCTGCCCGTCAGCAGCCAATAGAGGACGACGCCCAGCGCGTACAGGTCATCCGAGGGGCCGGGCTGGTAGGCGCGGCCAGGCGCGTCTCCGTGTTCCTGCTGGAAGCGCCAGGCCTCGGGCGCGCGGTACTCCAGGGTGCCGGGCGGCAGCACGCCGCCGGTGATGCGGGGGGCGCTCTCGTACCCGCCCGCGCCGAAGTCCACCACCACCGCCTCGCCGTCCGCGTCGCGCACGACGACGTTGCTCTCCTTCAAGTCCCGGTGCACCACCTTCGCCCGGTGCGCGGCGCCCAGCCCGCGCGCCACGCCAAGCACCTTGCGCAGGACTTCACGCGCCGAGGGGTTCTCCTCCGTGGCCCACTCGTCCAGGCGGCGCCCCTCCACGTAGTCCATGACGATGAAGAAGGACTGGGGCGCCTCGTCCGGCCACTGGCCGTGTCCACGGATGCGCACCAGGTTGGCGTGCTTGAGGCGCAGGAGGATGGCCACCTCGCGCTCCGCCCACGCGGTCAGCCCCCAGAGGGGGATGAGCTTGAGCGCGGCGCTCCGCGCGCCACGTCGGGCGAGGTACACGGCGCCGAAGCCCCCGGCGCCCAGCCGCTCCTCCACCAGGTACCCGCCAACGTCCGTGCCCGGGGGCACGACGGGATGCAGGCGCGGGCTCACGAGTCCTCTCCTTCGTCGGTCCTGGACATGCGCTCAACGGGCCATGGAACGCGGAGGCGTTCACCCCGCGAAGCCACGCGGGAAGGCGATAGACCTTGGACGGATACCATGGTTGAACCTGTTGAGGTATATGCTCGGAGCGCCGTCTCCGCGGCAATCACCTCTTTTCCCAGGTCTCCTCATGTACGCGAAGCTCTCCCATCGGATTGGAAGCCAGGTCCGCGCCGCCCGGCATCGGGCGGGCCTGTCGCAGGCCCAGGTGGCCGAGGCCGTCCACGTGCCGACGTTGGTGCTCAGCCGTTTGGAGCGCGGCAGGTTGTTGCCCAGCCTCCCCACGTTGGTGGACCTGTGCGGCGTCCTTCGTGTCTCCGTGGACCTCCTGCTGAGCGGAGAGGGGCTGGCGTCTCCCGCGCCCGAGGGAGCGGGCCCGTAGTTGGGGCGGCGCCGTCGACATGGCGGCCAAGATGCGGCAGGAAGGGCGTTCCCGAGTCGCGGGCCTCGTGTCCGCGCCAGCCCGGGTCCTCGGTGTTCCTGGTGCCCCGACGCATGAACGAAGAACTGGCGACCCGCATTGGAAGTGCCGCCCGGGAGGCCCGGACGCAGCTCGGGCTCACGCAGGCGGAGGTGGCCGAGAAGCTGGGCCTGGCGCACATGGTCTACAGCCGCCTGGAGCGCGGGAAGATGCTGCCCAGCGTGCAGACGTTGCTGCGGATGTGCGCGGTGCTGCGCATCGGCTCGGATGCGCTGCTGGGGCTCGCGGACGCGGAGGAGGGCAGGGAGGCGCGAGGCTCGGGCGGAGCGCCCAGGCTGCGGCATCTCACCGGCCTCGCGCGAAAGATGGACGATGAGCAGCTCGACGCCCTGGTGAAGGTGGCCCAGGTGTTGCTGCGTTGACGAGGCGCCCGGCCGCCCGAGCTCACTTCGTGATGGGCGCGGGCATCGCTTCGTCGGCGTCCAGGCCTTCGGGGAAGATGCCCGCTTCGTCCAGCTCCACCCGGTCGCGCAGGACGGACGCGTCCGACAGGAGCCGCGCCAGTTCCTCCGCCGCCTCCTTCCGTCCAAAGGGCTGGGGCTGCGCCGCGAGCGCCGCGCGAAGGGCATCGCGCAGCTCGGCGGCCGAGGGGTAGCGCTCGGAGGGCTTGCGCTGGAGGGCCCTGTGGAGGATGGCCTTGAGCGCGTCTGGGAGGCCCGCCATCGCGTCCTCCACGTCCTCGGGGCGGTAGCGGCTGACGGAGGCGATCATCTGCGTGAGGGGCACGGAGGGCGCTTCCTCCGTTATCACGTCGAGGACTGCGCCGGGGGCCTGTGCATCCTCCAGGTCGAAGAGGTGCGTGCACGTCAGCAGCTCCATGAGGACGAGGCCCAGGGAGAAGATGTCGGACCGGCCATCCATGGGCTTGCGGAGGAGGTACTCGGGCGAGGCGTACGCCACGTCGCCCTTGAGCAGGAGGCCCGGAGTCTCCTCTCGGCCCACCATGAGCGAGTAGGCGGCGCCGAAGTCCGTCACCTTCACCTCGCCGCTCCGGGCCACGCGGATGTTCCGGGGGGCGACGTCGCGGTGGATGATGCCCAGCGGCCGGCTCTCCGAATCCCTCAGCGTGTGCGCGTGGTGGAGGGCGTCGGCCACTTCGGCGGCGATGTAGAGGGCGAAGGGCGCGCAGAGCGGCTGCTCGCGCATGGTGGCGAGGCTGATGACGGTGTCCAGCGTGGGGCCATCCACGTACTCCGCGATGATGTGCGGCCTGTCGGCGTGAATCTTCAGGTGATGGACCTGGGCGATGGCCGGGTGGTGGAGGCGGAAGGCGAGCTGGACCTCCTCGATGAGCCGCTGGCAGCGCTCGAAGGAGGCGGGATTGCGCAGGCGCTTGATGGTGACGTGCCCGGCGAGCCCATGGGGGAGGCGGCGCTCGGCCAGGAGCACCACCTCTCCATTGCCCCGCCGCTCCAGCGTGCGAAGGGCCGCGTAGGTGGTGGTGTCGATGGTGAACCGGAGCTGGGGTCGCGCGCGCTCCAGGTCGGAGCTGTTCTCCGGCGTCGGGTCCGCGAACTTCGTTTCGTGGGTCGGCGTGCTGTCATCGGTCATGGGCGGCCTCCTGATGGGATTTGAGACGCGCGGCCGGCGCTGGCACGGGCGTCCCGGCTTCCGTGTGGCCCCGGGCCACGAGGGGCAGGGGCGGGCGCAGTGAGGGGATGGTCTACTATTCATAAACTCAATGGGTATTGCAAGCGTTCCTAGGGACTCGGTGCTACTCCAAAGGGGCAAAGACGGTGCAGGGGGCATCAGGGCCCTCCATGCACGTCTGCCGAAGGGACGCTATAGTGCCTGCGCAAAGAGACACAGGATCGTGTTTGGGAATACTCTACCATCAATCGCCGAAGGATTTCTCTGTGGCGGATCGAACGTATCTAGAGGGGAATGACATGGACGAAGGACGTCCAGCAGTGGTCGACACGGCTCAGTTGACTCGCATCGAGGCGGTCCACCGTGGCTTCCTATTCCAACATCTGTACGCTGCCCGGAGTTTGCTGCTGACGCCGGGAACGGACGTGGTGTCCGTTATCGTAGAAAGCGACGAAGACGTCGAGATTGTTCGGGCGAATCGCCGGACCTACGTGCAAGTGAAGTTTCGCGCCGGGCCCCTTGGAAACACCGACATAGAGGCTGCGCTCAAACGGTTCGACACATATCGGCGCTTGCATCAATCTGGAGCGAGATCGGGGGATGCGGTATTCGTCATCGCCACGAACGCCCAGCTGACGCCGTCTCTTGCATCCCGAGTGACAGACCCAAGTTGGCCGAAAGATGTCCGCATCGACCATCCAGGCGCTGCAGCGTCCTCTGATGCCCTCACTTTGATTCCGCCAGCAAGTCTCGCGGATGCGTTCAACGTGTGTCGGGAACTCGCTGCCCGCCTCCCATACGCTCTGCTATCGCCCGAGACGCTCGTTTGGAAGCTCGCCGGGGCGGTAATGTCGGCAGCGAGCGGAGATGCGCCGCGCACCGATCATGCATTCCGTCCAGATGAGCTGACGGGGCTCTTCGAACAGTTCGTCGTTCAGTTGCAAGACTTCCCTGCTCCACCGCTCATATACCGCATGCAGGCGGACGAGCCGCCTTTGCTCATGGATGCGTCACTGCGGCTGATCATTGGCTACTCAGGCGCCGGCAAAACGGCTTGGGTGTCCCAGGCTGCACTGCATGCGCCGGGTAGCCTCGCTTACTACGATCTCCGCGAGGTGCCGGGTGCGAGCTTGGCGTCCGGTCTGTCGCGCGAATTAGTGGCGCGCATCTACGGTGCTTCGGGGGGCAGACTCGGTGAACTACTATTGCCGGGCGCCTCTGGTTTGGAGATCCTGACTGGGCTTGCGCGGCGCCTCGTCTCTGAGGATCGGAAACTGACGATCGTGCTCGACAACGCGCACGGCCCGCAACCGACCGACATCGAAGCCGTCGTGCGGGCCGCGCCTGGGCTGAACTTCGCACTCCTGGGCCAGCCCGGAGCGCACATGCTTGAACTCGCTCAGCGGCTCGGAGTCGATCAAGAGACGCTGCATGGCTGGTCACCCGACACGATAGCGGCCGAGGCGGCCTCGATGGGCTGCCGGGCCAGTTTGGCCGACTGCCAGGCGCTGCTCTCCCTTACCGGCGGTCTTCCGCTCTACGTGCAGAACGCTTTAACCATAGCGCGTTCGGAGCATGGCGGCGACGTGACTGATCTGTGCACTCAGCTTTCCGCCCTGACTCATTCTATCGAGACTGTCCAGGAACTGATCCTGTCCCGTTCAGTCGACGCTTTATCAGGTCTCACGCGGCACGCCATGGGGGTGCTTAGCCTGAGCGACGTGCCCCTACCCCGCGAGGAAATTGTAGGCGTTGTGACGACGTTACTGGGCATCGACGCACGCGTTGTCGGGGGATTGTTGCGTGGGCTGCGCACTGCAGCGGTGCTAGAGGTGTTCGGCGGCGACCACCTCAAGATTCATGATGCTTACCGGATGCTTGGTCGAGCTCAGCTGGCGGCCTTGGGCTCTGATCGGGAGGCCGCAGCGTACCGCGGGCTCCGAGATGTGCTTCTGACTTCGCTGAAGAGGGACTGGAGCTACCCTAAGCTGAAGCTCTTCTTGCGTGTCTTGACGAAAACAGAGGACGTCAAGACGCTCGTCCAGTTCGGGACTGACGAACTCTTCCACGAGATGGGTCTGTGGCCGGAGATAGAGGCGTACCTGCTTGCCGCAGCGGAAGCCGACAGTGTGGAGCCCGAATCGCGCTTCTGGGCCCTGGACGGAATCGTGTTCAACGCCATGCGAGAAGGTCGCGAAGTCCGTTCTCACATTGAGCGTATGAAGTCCTTGGTCGCGGACCACGAACTCGGCCAGGACGAACGTCTTGCGGTTGGCATGAAGGAAATGAACCTACTCGCGCAGGAAGGACGGGCGGATGCGGCGATGCGCGTCAAGGCCGAGACCCAAGCCGCGCTCAAGGCGACGCCGGCTCACCAGCGCATTTTCCGCTACAACGCTGCAGCTGCGCTCTACCAACTGGGCGAGCACGACAGGGCTGCGTCCGAATCGCTTGCGGTGGCCCGGGAGTATTACGACCTTCTCGGACTCACGCCCCAGGTCGTTATGGGACGGAATGCGTCCGATCTCCGCCCTCTGTTGAAGCGGAGCGGAGATATCACCGAACATTGCAAGCATCTTGCGGACTGCTTGGACTTATACGCCAAGGCGGTGAGCACGGACGGGGTGGGAGACCCGTTCGCGCGCATTCACGCGATGAAGTTCTACGAACTCGCCCATGCGCCGGAGTCGATAATCCGCGTCGGGCAGGACCTCGTGGACGAGTTTATTGGCCGTAGCGATTATGTTGGCGCCCGGCAGGTCTTCGAGAACATCATCCTGCCCAGCCTGCAGCAGCTCAAGCTTGCGTCCTATGTAATTCCTGTGCGGTCTCAATATGCCGTCACTCTTGCATATTGCGGAGAGTTTGGAAGCGCTGAGGCCGAGATGGCACGGCTCGCGCCTTATGAGGCGGGACTCTCACCCAATGGCCGCCGCGAGTTGCAGAGTCAGCGCCGGCTCATCGCTAAGCTGAGACAGAGCCCGCCCCCGCCACAGTGGCTGTCGCCACCGGGCTTTCCTTTTCCGGCGGCGCAGCCGCACCGCGCCGAATCGCTTAGGAAGCTCGGTCGCAACGAGTTGTGCTTCTGCGGCTCAGGCAAAAAGTACAAGAGATGCCACGGCTGACTCTGGTAGGCTGAGACTGCCCACGCTCCCGGGGGGGCCCCGTTTTCGCGGCTCTCCTGCACTTCGTGTGGGTTTCCTCGAAGGCGAAAGAGAAACACGGCGGGCTGCCAACCAGACTCATTCTGCAGGAAAACCTGGTTTTTGTACCTTGCCACCTACGATCCAGACGGTCCTCCTCGGAAATCGAGCAGCAGAATTGCCGTGCGCGCAGCTTTCGCCTCAAGGGGACCCACACGAAGTGCGGGAGATCCAGGACGCGGGAGCGGCTCAGGGGCTCTCGCTGCGCCAGCGCTCGGCGCGTAACATCTTCTTTGACGAGCTTCACAATCTGCAGCACGCGCTGCGCTCTGGGCTGGGCAACTTCCACGCCCGGCCCCAGGTCGGACTCAATCTGTTCGGCTCTCCGCGGAGTCCGACACACTCAGCCGGGGCGTGAAACAGGGGCGGGCATCCTCGCAGCCACCTTACCGGCCCCGCGTAGCCACTTCGAGAGCGTCGGATGGGACACGCGCACTTGGCGTACCAGCGCTCACCTTTCCTGGCCCTCCAGTCTCTTCGCCAGTTACAACTTGAATGCATCTGTGTGCGGCAACTGCTCCGTACCTGCGCTCGACCCCAGCGCGTCATCTGCTTGGCACCTCAGTCGAGGCGACAGCTCACCTGACACCGCAGGGCACTTCGCTGTAGTGCACTCGTCGTTGACCTGAACTAATGTGATGTGGCATTCAAACGTCATGCCGAGGGCCGATCTGATTTCCGCCGCGTTGCGCCACATGAGAGATGCCGAGCACTTGCTTGACCCAGGGGTGCACCGTTCTCTCGATCAGGCACTTCATCTAGCAGGATTCGGGCCAGAGTGTGCGCGAAAGGGTTGTGTGGACGAGGCGCTCGTCGACAAAGCTCTCGGTCATGACATTCGGGGGGCCGAAGACCCAACGGTGGATTTGCTTCTTGCCCTTGACCCATTAGCGAGCCGCTACGGGCTCGACGGGCATGATTTGAAGCTGCCGCATCGCGCTCGACATTGGCGGGTCGAATGTCGATACCGGGCGACACGTGCACCGGAACTCATCGAGCACGATATTGATGCCGTAGTGAAAGAGGCGCGTGCTTTTGTGGATAACTGCGTTGCTGAACTGTGGAGTGACGGTGCACTTCCCTCGGAGAGTCTAAAGTGAGTCTCGCGTGGGGTGATGTTATCGAGACGCTTCTTCGTGTGGTTGAGACATGGCCAGGTAGAAGAGACTTGGAGCGAGTTTGTGTCGTTCGGGATCTTCACGGACGCGTTCGGATTGCTGCTCGTGCCGTACAAGGACGAGTGCCTGACGCTGCCGGCTTCGAACAGACTATCGCAGCAAGTCTTGGGAGTTGGTTTGCTGCTCCCGTACTTTGGGCTGGCGAGTTTTCGGCGCAAGAACAACGCCGACTTGCGCAGAATATTTTGGCTAAGCTCCAAAACAAATGGCCTGCTGGTTGGCCTAGTGGATGGAATGATTTGACGGGGGCTCAGAACCCTGTCTTGACTGGGTCTTCGGGCCTTTGGTGTGGCGAGCAGCGAGTCAGAACTAAAGACTCTTGGATGCAAGATGGACCAGTTCGTCCTCCGTGGCCCCTTCATTCGAAATCCCCAGCCATTGTTTCGTTTTATTCTTTCAAAGGGGGCGTTGGTCGCACGACATCCTTGGGCATTGTTGCGAGGCAGTTTGCGCGCCAAGGGCATCACGTCGTTGTGATTGACTTGGATCTTGAAGCGCCAGGTCTCGGACGCTTCTTCGATGTGAGAACTGATCGCGGCGTTCTCGATATCCTATCGACGCATGCTGCAACTGGAATAATCGACCTGGAGGGACCTGAGGTTTATTCTCAGACGCATGATGAGGGTGACGGCAAGGTTACTGTGTACCCTGTTGGATTGATGGACTGGAGCTACGTGGAACGGTTGGCTTGCCTTGACTATGCGCCTCGGGCAAACGCCGAGCCAAGTGCTGTGGAGAAGGCGCTTCGAGAACTTCTTAATTACGTCAAGCGCAAGAACAGGCCTGATTACATTTTTCTCGACGCCCGAGCGGGTTTGCACGATCTTGGCGGTCTGTCACTGCATGCACTGGCTCACGTTGATGTGCTTGTTGGTCGTGCTGGTGTGGCCACGCGAGATGGATTTCAGTTGGTTCTTGAGGCGCTTGCTCGTCGCCGCGAAGATGAGAATCTTCGTGTAGTTGTAGTTCAGACTTTTGCTCCGCTGCCTGTGTCCGGCGAGGATTATGCTCGCGTGCGGGATGCTTGGTCTTTGTCGCTACATGAGATTTTTGCGCCAACAATCTACGAACGCATTTACACGCGGCGGGGGGATGATTTGCCGGAAGTGAATGGCAAATCGGCGATGCACTGGCCGTGGGTCATTCCGCAGTACGAGAGTGTTGGTCGGGTCGATCGAATTCAAGATATCGACAATGCTATCCTCGATAGCGAGCCTTATGCTGACCTTTGCGCGCGTATTGTTGAACGGTGCGGTAGGTCGCTGATCGCTGGCTCCGTCGACGCAGACGAGGAGGTTGATGATGGTAGCGAAATCACTGAGTGAGCCTGACCGCCGCAAGCTTCTTGAGGAGATGAGCACTCTTGAGTCCGATGCCGATCTCTCGCCCGAAGTCATTACCAAGGTCTTTCTTCCTCTGCCAGAGCATCGTCGTGTTCTTGATGACAGGGTTGTCTTGGTATTGGGCGAGCGTGGTGTTGGTAAGTCTGCGCTGTTTCATTTCTTGCAGACACCTGAAGGGGCTGGCCTCCTGGGGCTTGAGGTGAAAACTCAAGCAACACAGCGTACTTGGATCGTTGGTTTTAGCGAGACAGGTATGGAGCACGCGCCTCCTTGGGCATTGGAGGAACTCGCGCGTGGAGTACCTTCGGTGGAAGATAGGATTCGTAGGTTTTGGCTCGGGCATCTAATTGGTCGCATTGCAAGCGCCGCTCAGGATGTGGTGCCTAGTCCTCCTGGGTTTGTTTCGAAATGGAAGGAAGCCCCAACAGATCCTGCTCATTGGCTCCCTTCGCTCGAGGATCCTGCGGGCCTGCTTCCGTGGTTGGATCAACTGGAGCGCAATCTTACCGAACAGGGTCGGACTCTTGTAGTTACATACGACCATTTGGATAAGATTGGAGTTCGGAGCCGTGATGTCCGGCGACGCGTGTTGCCTCCTCTGTTGGCTCTCTGGTTGTCTCTGTCGAACCGCTATCGTCGTATACGTGCAAAGATATTCTTGCGTCGCGACTTGTTTGATGAGTCGGTGGCAAATACTGCGGACGTGAGTAAGCTTTTGGCTCGAGCCGAAACACTGCGCTGGAGTGTGTCGGCGTTGTATCGCCTTCTTCTCCGGCATTTGGCTATTCACGATGGACTTCGAAAGTGGTTGGGGTCTGGTCAGTGGAAACTTAATTTGACCAGCCATGAGGAACTCGGCTGGATGCCGCCAGATGATTTGCCAGAAACGGGGAATCAATCTCAGGCAATGTTAATGTCGCATATCGTTGGCGAGCGAATGGGGAGTGGTAAAGACCCGCGTTCGGGCTACTCATGGACGTGGGTGCCAAATCACTTGAAGGATGCTCAGGGGATCATTGCGCCACGTTCAATAATAACTCTGTTTAATAGCGCGGCCAGTCATGCTCTTAGTGTGACGCCCAGTGGGAAGTATATGCGTATACTTGCGCCTGAGGAACTGAAAGAGGGACTGCGCGAGACGTCTCAAAGGCGGGTGGTAGAGATGCAGGAAGAACACCCTGTGGTCATGCGTCTGGGGCTTTTGAGTGATATTTCACTTCCGGCGTCTGTTGATGATGTTGTTGAGACGCTCTCCACGGTTCAGGAAGAAGTGGATGATGGCTTTGGAACGGCCGGGGAGCGCATTTTGGATGAGCTTGCCCGGCTTGGTGTTGTCTATCGCCTCCCTAAGGGGCGAATTGATATTCCGGATATCTATCGATTGCGCTTTAAGATTAGTCGTAAGGGGCAGAAAGTTACTCCTGGAGGTTGAATCCTTCCGTGGTCCTGGATGCGAGAGAATCAGAAGTCGGTTGGGTAGTTGAACTAAGGCTTGGTTGAGGCGACAAATCGAGCCCTTTGAGGCCCGCTGCGAGTGTGCGCCCCAGGTGCGATTTGGGAGTATTCCATTTGAGTGTGACGGTCTCATGGACATGAGTGCACAGGGGATGGCGGTGCCAGATCGGTGCTCCCACCCTTAATTCCGTTCATAGGCGCGACGCTGGATGTAGCCGCATGAGTGGCGGTAGGGCACGGGAATCGAACTCGCCAGGGACGCCTCTCGGCGCCCCTCACCGGTTTTGAAGACCGGGCCGGCCACCAGGTCCGGAGGCCCTACCGTCTGCGATTACGCCGGACCCTTTGGACCCCGTCAACCTGGGTCCACGGTGCTACCGGGCCTTCGTCTCCGCCTTCAGCCCCGGCAAGCCCTTCACCAGCGTGGACACCAGCACCTGCGTGAGCTCCTCCGCGGGCGAACCCGGGAACCCGCTGCACGTCAGCTTCAACGCCACGATGCCGTGCACCCCTGCCCACAGCACCTCCGCGAGTTGGTCCGGCCTCGTGCCTTCCTCCAGCCTCCCGGCCTCCAGCAGGTCCACGAACACCTGCACCAGCACCCCGAAGGACCTCGGACCCGGGCCCTCCGGGTTGTCCGCGAACAACGCCGTGGAGAGCTTCGCGTCCTCCATGAAGATCAGCCGGTAGGTCTCCGGGTTCTCCAAGCCGAAGCGGACGTAGGCCTTCGCCAACTGGGGCAGCCGCTCCAGCGGGTCCTCCACCTGGGCTGCGGGCTCCAGCACGGCCAGCAGGTCCTGGAAGCCGCGGACGCACAGCTCCTTCGCGATGGCCTCCCGGTTCTCGAAGTGGAGGTAGAGCGTCGCGGGCGCGTACTCCACCGCGTCCGCCAGCTTGCGCATCGAGAGGGCGGCGAAGCCCTCTCGCATCACCATGCCCCGGGCGGTTCGCAGAATCTGCTCGCGCAGCTCCGCCCGCTGCCGCTCCTTCCGCTCCGCGATCCCCATGTTCACACTGTAGGCCTTGACGGAGAGAACGGCCACCAGTAGATGAACGGTGTTCACCGAACGGTGTTCATAAACCAGTCGCTGTTTGGAGAAGGGAGCCGGAGATGGGCACGGTCGCGTTGTTCGGTGCCTCGGGCGCCATTGGGCGCAGCGTCGCGCAGGCGCTGCGGGGGCAGGGGAGGGCGTACCGGGTGGTGGGGCGTTCCCAGGGGGCGCTCCAGCGGGAGTTCGGCGCGGACCCCCAGGCCGAAATCGCCACCTGGAACCCCGAGGACCCGGACTCCATCCGCGCTGCGGCCCGGGGCGTCCAGACGCTCGTCTACCTGGTCGGCGTGCCGTACTGGCAGTTCCGCCTCCATCCCCAGTTGATGAAGCGCACGCTCGACGCCGCCATCGCCGAGGGCGTGGAGCGCATCGTCTTCATCGCCAGCGTGTACCCCTACGGCCGGCCGCGCACGGACATCGTCAACGAGTCCCACCCGCGCGTGCCGCACACCTTCAAGGGCCGCATGCGCAAGGAGCAGGAGGAGCTGCTGCTCGCGGCGGACAAGGCGGGCTCCATCCAGGTCACCATCCTCCGCCTGCCGGACTTCTACGGCCCCGGCGTGGAGAGCAGCTTCCTCCACCGCGCCTTCGTCGCCGCGTCACAGGGCAAGCGCGCCCAGCTCATTGGCCCCATCGATACGCCCCACGAGTTCGTCTACGTGCCCGACGTGGGCCCCACCGTGACGGCGCTCATGGACGCGCCGGAGGCCTACGGCCGCTTCTGGAACCTCGGCGGCGCGGGCGTCACCACCCAGAAGGCCCTGGTGGAGGACATCTACGCCCAGGCCGGCCACCCCGCTAAGTACACGGTGCTGGGGCCGGGGATGGTGCGCCTCATCGGCCTCTTCAACCCGTTCATGCGGGAGCTGCCGGAGATGCACTACCTGCACACCACGCCCGTCATCATGGACGACTCGGCGCTGCGCTCGCTGCTCGGGAACCTCCGCAAGACGCCCTACCGCGAGGGCATCCGCCAGACGCTGGCCGCGCTCAGTCCAGCCCCCGTTGCCACAGGTCATCCTCATCCAGTCCCATGAGGTGACCGACCTCGTGCATCACGGTGATGCCAATCTGCTCGATGAGCTCCTCGCGGCTGCGGGCGAAGCGCTCCAGGTTCTTCTGGTAGAGCACGATGGACGCCGGGACGTGGTCGAACGCGTTCGTCACGCTGCGCTCGCCCACCGCCAGGCCGCGGAACACCCCGAGGATGCTCGGTGACAGGGGAGGGTCCTCCGCCAGCAGGTCCTCGTCCGCCGGCAGGTCCTCCACCGCGATGGTGACGTTGTCCAGGTACTGCTTCGCGTGGCGGGGCAGGGCCTTCACCGCGTCCTCCACCGCCCGGTCGAACTCCGCCTCGCCCAGCTCCACCGGCGGGAAGAACTCGTTCGGCGCCAGGGCCTGCGCCTTGGCGAACCGCCGCTGCGCCTCCTTCGCGTCCCCGCGCCGCTCCGCCATCAGCCCCAGGTACTGGTGCGCCCAGGCCTCGTCGGGCGCCTCCGTCAGGACCTTGTCGAAGGCGGCCTTCGCCTCGTCGAAGCGGCACAGCTCGAAGAGGGCGAAGCCCCGCTCCACCTGCGCGTCCGGGGAGCTCGGCAGGTGCCCCAGGGCCGCGTCCAGGCTCACCAGCGCCGCGCGGCACTCGCCCACCTGGTTCAGGCCCATGCCCTCCAGCACGAGGAACTCATAGAGGACCTCCACGTCGCCGGCCTTCTGGGCCAGGCGCTTGCCCTTCGCGCAGAAGCCCAGGCCTTCCTCCACGGCCTCCCGGTCCTCGCCCGCGCGGCAGATGAGGCAGTCCGCCGTGTCCAGGAGCACCTCCAGGTCCTCCGGGGCCACCCTCAGCGCGGCGCCAAAGGCCCGGCCCGCCTCCTCCAGCCGGCCCAGCTCCATCAGGGCGGTGGCGCGCAGGTGCAGCGCGTCCAGGTTGTCGCGGGACTGGGCCAGGACGCGGTCGGCGGCGGCCAGGGCCGCGTCGAAATCCCCCGCCTCGAAGGCCTGTGCCGCGGCGTCCAGCGCCTCCATCCCGCCCACCCCCGTTCGCTTCGACGTCCGCGTCCCCATGGGGCCGCGACATATGAAGCCGTGCACTTCGTTGTCAACGCCGCGTGCGGCTGTTACGTTCCGTCGCCCGTCCAGGTACGGCGCTCGGTCCCGTGAACATCCTTGTCGTCGACGACGATCTCGAACTCTGCACGATGCTCTCTCGCTTCTTGGAGATGCATGGGTTCACGGTCTACTCGGCGTCCGACGCGCTGCAGGCGCTCGACGTGCTGGAGCGCAACCAGGTCAGCATGGTCATCACCGACTACGTGATGCCCCATATGGACGGCATCCAGTTCACCGAGATGCTGAAGGCCGACCCGCGCTTCCAGAGCGTCCCGGTGCTGCTGATGACGGGCAGCGAGGACGGCTCGGTGACGGACCGGGGCCTGCGCAAGGGCGTGGCCCTGACGCTCCACAAGCCCCTGGACATGGGGCAGCTCCTCACCCTGGTCCGCTTCGCGCAATAGCCCACTGCGGTAGGCCCGCCAGGGCGCCCGGGGCCGTCCGCTCGCCTACACGGCCACCCTTCCTGGTTGACATCGTTTGCCCGGCCCTTATGTTGGCGCTCGCCATGGCCGAGTGCTAACGGCCAGCGTCGTACCAGTAGAATCCCCCAATGATTTCAGGAGGTTGCGATGGCAGCGAAGGAAATTTTCTTCCATCAGTCCGCGCGTGAGGCCATCCTGCGCGGCGTCCGCATCCTGTCGGACGCGGTCGCGGTGACCCTCGGCCCCAAGGGCCGCAACGTGGTCATCGAGAAGAGCTTCGGCTCCCCCACGATCACCAAGGACGGCGTCACCGTCGCCAAGGAGATCGACCTCGAGAACAAGTTCGAGAACATGGGCGCGCAGATGGTGAAGGAGGTCGCGTCCAAGACCTCCGACAAGGCCGGCGACGGCACCACCACCGCCACGGTGCTGGCGCGCGCCATCTATGAGGAGGGCCTCAAGCTGGTGGCCGCCGGTCACAGCCCCATGGACCTCAAGCGCGGCATCGACAAGGCCGTCGAGGTCGTCGTGGGCGAGCTGAAGAGCCTGTCCAAGCCGACCGCCGACAAGAAGGCCATCACCCAGGTGGGCACCATCTCCGCGAACGGGGATGAGACCATCGGCGCCATCATCGCGGACGCGATGGAGAAGGTCGGCAAGGAGGGCGTCATCACCGTCGAGGAGGCGAAGGGCCTCGAGACGACGCTCGACGTGGTCGAGGGCATGCAGTTCGACCGCGGCTACGTGTCCCCGTACTTCGTGACCAACCGCGAGCGGATGGAGGCCGTCCTGGACGACCCCTACATCCTCATCAGCGAGAAGAAGGTCTCGTCGATGCAGGACATGATCCCGCTGCTCGAGCAGGTCGCCCGCTCCGGCAAGCCGTTGATCATCATCGCCGACGACATCGAGGGCGAGGCCCTGGCCACCCTGGTGGTCAACAAGATCCGCGGCGTGCTGAACGTGTGCGCGGTCAAGGCCCCGGGCTTTGGTGACCGCCGCAAGGAGATGCTGCAGGACATCGCCGTCCTCACGGGCGGCACGGTGGTCAGCGAGGACCTGGGTCACAAGTTCGAGACCCTGACGCTGAACGACCTGGGCCGCGCCAAGCGCGTCACGGTGGACAAGGACAACACCACCGTGGTGGACGGCGTGGGCAGCCGCGAGTCCATCGAGGGCCGCATCAAGCTCATCCGCACCCAGATTGACTCCGTCACCAGCGACTACGACCGCGAGAAGCTCCAGGAGCGTCTGGCGAAGCTCGTGGGCGGCGTGGCCGTCATCAACGTCGGCGCGGCGACCGAGACGGAGATGAAGGAGAAGAAGGCCCGCGTCGAGGACGCGCTGCACGCGACCCGCGCGGCCGTCGAAGAGGGCATCGTCCCTGGCGGCGGCGTGGCCTACCTCCGCGCGCTGCCCGCGCTGGAGAAGCTGACGCTGGGCGGCGAGCAGGACTTCGGCGTGGCCATCATCCTCCGTGCGCTCCAGGAGCCGCTGCGGAAGATCGCCTCCAACGCCGGCGTCGAGGGCGCCGTGGTCATCAACAAGGTCCGCGAGGGCACCGGCGCGTTCGGCTACAACGCCCGCACGGAGACCTACGAGGACCTGGAGAAGGCCGGCGTCATCGACCCGACGAAGGTCGAGCGCACCGCGCTGCAGAACGCCGCGTCCGTCGCCTCGCTGCTGCTGACCACCGAGGCCATGATCGCCGATCGCCCGAAGGGCAAGGCCAAGGGCGCCGGTGCTGGCGCCGGCATGCCGGACTACGGCGGCGACGACATGGACTACTGAGCTCCTTCGGAGGGCTCGGGACCCGATGAGGGCCCGAGCCGTCTGGGACTCGGTGGTGCGCGGCCCCGGTTGCCTCTTCGCGAGGCGCCGGGGCCGTTGTCGTTTGAGGCGTCGGTGCCTCCCGTGCGGCGCGCCTGGGGGCTGCGTGGGGGCGCGGTCGGCTGGGGGAGGCTCCTTCAATCTGGCCGGGATGGAGTTCTGGAGCGGGGTTGCCTTCTTCGTGGGCTCGCTCGCCGTGGTGATGCTGGCCTTGCGCGCCTGGGCACGGGTGAGGCGGGGAGCGCCGAGCTTCCTCCCGTTGGGCGTGACGCGCCTCGTGCCCGTTTTCGTCGGACTGGGCGCCCTCGCCGCGCTTGGGCTCGGTGGGTACGCGTGGACCACCTACGCCTCTCAGGTCGAGCAGGGCGCCACCCGTTTCTGCTGGACCTGGTCGCACAATCACGAGGTCTCCGCCCCGGACTGCGAGGCTGCCGCACGCGCGTGCTTCAAGGGCCGCCCCGTTGACGAGGACCTCAGCTCGAACCGGCACCGGAACGGGATGGAGCGCTGCATGATGGCGTGGTTGCAGTCCCGTCCGCAGTCTTGACGCGGGGCCGCATCGGCCGACTTCGCACGCGACCCGAGTCAGGCGACGCGTCGCCGCTTCCATTCGTGGGGCCGCAGCTCACCGGTGCGCGAGTGGGGGGGGCCGCTCGCGCGACAGGCTCGCTCGCCGCGCATGGACGCTCAAGGGACGCGGCCGACGGCGCCCCCCGTGCCGCTCTCCTGCGAGGTGTAGAGCAGGGTGTCGCCGTCCACGAGCAGGCCGCCGGGGCCCACGCCTTCCGGTCCCACGGGTTCGACGGCGCCGTCCGTGCAGGTGTCCACGCGGCGCAGGAAGTCCGTGCCGCCCGTGCTGACATCCTTGAAGTACAGCGTCCCGTTCAGCTCTACGGGGAACGCGGGGCCCTGGAGGCCGGAGGCAAGCAGCTCCGCGGGACCGCCGGCTCGCGGCATCCGCACGACGCGGCCGTTGCCCCCGCCGCCCTCGGTGATGAGGACGTGAGTGGGGGTGAGCTCCAACGAGGTGCCCGCGGTGATGCTTCCATCCAGGAGCCTCGCCGGTTCGCTGCCGCTCAGCGGCACGCTGTAGAGGCCGGGGTTCTCTCCCGCGGCGACGAGGAACCACACGAGTTCGCCCGTCACCCGTGCGCCGCGCACCTGGGTGAAGCCCGTCCCCGCGAAGAGCTCCCGGCGGTTGCCGCCCGACGCGTCCACGCGCACCAGCCGGCGGTGCGCCGTCGCGATGACCAGGACGTCCCGGCCTTCGAAGCTCGCGGGCAGCACCTCCGTGCCGCCGATGGTGACGTTGTTCAACGTGGCGTCGAGTGGCCGCGCGTCCCGCGCACCCGTCGCCTTGTCCACCCGCCACAGCCCGTCCAGGTCGAGCACGTAGAGGGAGTCCGAGGTCACCGCGATGGCGTCGGGTGCCCGGAAGCCCGTGGCCACGGGCACCGCTTCACCGCCGCCACGGGGCAGCCGGAGCACGCGCCCGGGACCGGGCTGCGGCTGCTGGGGATTCAGGGAATGCGATTCGGAGATGTAGAGGTCCGTCGCATCCACGGCGAGGCGGCGCGGCGTGTTCAGCCCCGTGACGAGCAGGGTGCCGGGGCCTGTCGCCAGGGGGGCGCAGCCCGCGTCTCCACTCCCCGCGTCATCGTCGCCGGTGCCAGCGTCGGCGCCGTGGCCCGCGTCCGGTCCGTCCGGCTCAGGGGGCTGGTCCGAGGAGCAGGCCACACCGAGCAACAGGACGGACAGGAGCGCGAGTCTCATGCTTTCTCTCGTTTGAAGGCGCGGTTCAGCTCCCGGCTGAGCGCCGAGGCATCGGACATCAGCTTCGGCAGGCACGCGGCGGCACCTGCCCGCAGGGACTCTAGCGCCGTCTCCATGGTCAGGTGCTCGGCCAACACGACGAAAGGCGCGCCCTGGGCCAGCGCCTTGCCCAGCTCCAGCGCCTTGCGTCCGTAGGCGGGCCCGAAGTCCCAGCTCACCACCACGCCCGCGGGCGGCTCCAGCGCGGCCAGCTCGGTGGAGTTCAACACGCGCGCCTCCAGCCCCACCAGGGCCAGGGCGTGGGTGATCTGCGCCGCCGTCGCCGGGTTGTCCTCCAGGACGTCCACGCGCCGCATCGCGGGGTTCGCGCTGGGAACAGCAGGGACCGGCTTGTGGGCGAGCGTGTGGCGCAGCAGCGTGCGCACCTCTCGGATGTCATCGAAGGGCTTGAGCAGGTAGTCCACCACGCCCAGCTCCAGCGCCTGCTGCGTCGTCACCAGCGAGGGGTAGCCCGTCATCAGGATGACGCGCGAGTCCGTCTGCAGCCGCCGCGCCTGCTGCGCCAGCTCCAGGCCGGACATGCCGGGCAGGTTCTTGTCGGTGACGATGAGGTCCACCGGGGCCTCGTGCAGCAGGTCCAGGGCCTCCTCGCCGGTGGCCGCCTCGATGACCTCGCACTCCTTGCCCATCAGGTCGCGGAAGACCATGCGGATGATGATTTCGTCATCCACCACCAGCAGCCGCTGCTTCCGCGTGGCCGGCACGTCCGTGGCGGGGAAGAGCACCCGGAACACCGTGGCCGGAGGGGGCACGTCGCGCAGGGCCGTGGGCGGCGCGAGCTCCAGGTGCGCGTGGTGCTCCCGGGCGATGCGCTGGCACACCGACAGGCCCAGGCCCGTGCCGCGTTTGTTGGCGGTGACGTACGGCTCGAAGATGCGGGCGCGCAGCTCCTCGGGGATGCCGGGGCCCCAGTCCGCCACGTAGAGGGCAGGGGAGTTGCCCTCCATCGTGAGCACCACCTTCACCCGGCCTCGCCCCGACATCGCGTCCCGGGCGTTGTTGAGCAGGTTCAGCGTGAGCTGCTCAATCAGCCGCGCGTTGCCCTGGATGCTGATGTCATCCGGGGCGTCGACCTCCAGGGAGATGCGCGCCGAGTCCGGGTTGATACTGAAATGTTTCGCCGCCGCCCAGATGGGGGCCGCCAGGGAGAGGCGTTGCTGGGAGGCCGGTCGCTCGCTCGACAGGCGGATGAAATCCGAGACGATTTGTTCCATCCGCTCCACCTGCGCCAGCAGCAGGCGCAGGGGGCCGGGGTTGGCGCCGTCCTCGGCGAGGAGCTGGGCGTAGGCCTTCACGCCGAGCAGGGGCTGTCGCAGCTCGTGCAACACCTCCGCCGCCAGCTGTGAGGACTGTGCACCCGCACGTTGCAATGACGCCGCCGCTGTTCGCGCGGCCGTCAGGTCCCCTGCCTCCACGGCCTGGAGCAGTTGGGCGAGCGGCGCGGGTATTTCCATGTGACGAAGCATGACGGAGGCAACCGCTTGTACGCAACGCACCTGGAGGGAATCCGTTGACCGGGGCCGTCCCGGCGCGGATGCTGGCCAACGACTTCTGCAAACTGTCCGGAAAACCGGACGCCGCCACCGGCCTCGGGAGGGCCTCCATGCCGCAGACCAACCCGTTCCACTCGTTGGTTCCCCGGAAGATGACGGACTCCGAGCTGGCCCGCTCCATCCGTCTCAACATCGAGGCGGAGCTGGATGCCATCAACCTCTACGCCGCCCATATCGACGCGACGGACAACGAGGACGCGAAGGCCATCCTCCAGCACGTCATGGACGAGGAGCGCGAGCACGCGGCGCTGTTCTGGGAGCTCATCGCCCGGCTCGACCCCGAGCAGGCCGCGCACGCGAAGGAGGCGGTGGAGAAGTACCGGCTGATTACGTCCGGCGCGTCTCACGAGGCCGTCGAGGCCGTGGGCAAGGAGGGCGCCGAGCCCGCAGCGGCCGACGTCACCCCGCAGAAGCGCCTCACGGTGGGCAGCCTCCGGCGGTAGGCGGGGCCGTCCCGGCGCGGGTGAGATGCTCCGCGCCACCTGGGCGTGGGGCCCCCGGCGACACGGCGCAGGTCTCGTGGGATGCGGCGCCCCGATGCGAGGCGCCCTGGCGGCTGACGGACTCGGACGGCTACGACGGGGTGTTGGCCAACCGGCGCTCGGCCGGTAACGCCTCCAGGTCGTTCGCCGCCATGTAGACGACGTTCCTGGACCCGCGCTTGCCGCGATACATGGCCCGGTCCGACAGGTCCAACAGCGTGGCCTTGTCCTGAGCGTGTTCCGGGAAGCTGGCCACGCCGATACACGTGGTCAGCTTGAGCGCCAGGCCCTCACGCGCCAGGAAGTTGTGCGTCTCCATGGTGCGCCGGATGCGCTCGGCCACCTTGAGCGCGCCACCCGAGTCCGTGTTGCGCAGCACCACCACGTACTCGTCCCCGCCGTAGCGCGCGACGACGTCGTGGTCTCTCACGCAGCCCTTCACCACCCGCGCCGCCTCCACCAGCACCTTGGAGCCCACGAGGTGGCCATGGGTGTCGTTGATGGACTTGAAGTGGTCCAGGTCCAGGAAGAGCAGGCTGAAGGTGCGCTGCGACTGGAGCGCGTCCTGGACCTCACGGTCCACCACCAGGTGCAGGTAGCGCGTGTTGAACAGGCGGGTGAGGTCGTCGACGTAGGCCAAGTCCTCGACCGCCGCGAAGCGCCCGAGGTTGCGCAGGGCCAGCGCCCAGTTGCGCACCAGGAAGCTGGCCGTCTCGCCCGTCCACTCCGCCGCCGGCCCGCCGAAGAAGAGCACCGCGTGGCCCAGCACCGAGTCCCCCTCCAAGGCGGGGAACGACACGGCGCGAGGGAAGGGCGCCTCCAGGCCGTCCAGCTCGCGCGGGGCGCGGGCATCCGCGAGGCGCTCGATGAGCTCGGCGGTGAGGGGCCCCTCCAGGGCGGAGGGCAGGCCGCTCGTCCCGTGGCGCCGCAGCGCGAAGGCGGAGTCGCGCTCCAGCAGCACCACCGCGCTGGCGGAGGCCATCGTCTGGAGCGCGCTGGCGGTGGCCACGGCCAGCTTCTCGCGGTCCAGGGTGGTGGCGATGCGCTGCCCCGCCTCCAGCATGGCCACGTGCCGGCGCAGGGAGGCGTTCTCCTGCATCAGGTCGCGCGTGGTGAGGGCCCGGCGCACCGCGTGCTGGAGGGCCTCGGGGGCCACGGGTTTGACCAGGTACTCGGCCGCGCCGCTCTTGATGGCGCGTACCGCCGGGTCGACTTTTTCCAACCCGGTGATGACCACCACCTCCACGCCGGGGTGCCGCTCCCGCACGTACCGGAGGACCTCCATGCCGTCGCCACCGGGAAGGATGAGGTCCGTCACCACCGCGTCGAAGCGATCGCCGGCGAGTGCTTCCTTCGCTTCCTGCAGCGTGCCCACCGCCGTGACGGCGTGTCCCACGGCGGTGAGGTAGTCGCCGTACAGGGTGCGGGCGATCTTTTCGTCGTCGACGAGGAGGATTCGCGCCATCTCCCATCGGCTTAGCATCAACACCTGGAACGCTGCTAGGGTCGCCCCCCGTGTCCCCCTTCGAAAGCGGCCGCCGCCTCTGCCTTCTCGTGGAGGCCGGGGAAACCCGCTACGCCGTGGAAGCTACGTCTGTCATGGAAGTGGCGATGCCCGGCGCCAATGGCAGCAGCCTGCGGGGTGTGCTGGAGGTGAAGGACCTCTGCGCGTTGCTCGGAGGCCCGCCCGAGGAAGGGCCGGGGATGGTGGTGGTGCTCGACGTGAGTCCCACCCTGGCGGTGCGGGTCCGCTCCGTGGTGGAGGTCGCGGACGTGGCGCGCGCGCCGTTCTTCCTGCTGCCGCCGGGGCTGGCGGACTCGCTGGCGCCGCTGAGCCGGGGCGCGGTGCTGCACAAGTCGCGGCTGTACCTGGAACTCATCGCGGAGGCGCTGCCACACCGCGTCGGCTCCATGTCGGCGGCGGTCCCCGGCCGGCCCGTGCACTGGGCGGAGACCGCGCCGGACCGGGCGCTCGTGTTCGAGTCCCAGGGGCGGTTCTTCGGCGTCCCGCTGGGGCTGGTGTCGCAGGTCATCGCGCGGGGCGAGGCCTTCAGCGTGCTACCGGTGCAGAGCGGGCCGGTGGCCGGTATCTTTCCGCATGACCAGGTGCTGTGGCCCGTGTGCTCCGTCCCGGCGTTGCTGGGGGAGGCGGCCTTGCCAGAGGCCTTCATCGTCCTGACCGAGCTGGCCGGCCGGAACGTGGGGCTGACGGCCACGCGGGTGCTCGGCGTCCTGCAACGTTTCGAGCCGGACGACACCGCGGGGAGCTTCCGCGCTCCGGGCTTGACCGAGCCCGTGTCCTTCCTGGATCTGCAACGCATGTTTTCTTGATCGTCCCAGAGCGCAACTCGTAAGCTGCCCCGCTTGTCAGACTGCCGCGACTCAACCCTCGTGGCGGGAATCACCAACGAATTCAGGGGAGTGGATGCTCCCCGAGGCCCGAACCGATGCCCAAGAATCTGCTGGTCGCCGATGACTCGCTCACCATCCGCAAGGTGATCGGGATGATCTTCGCGACCGAGGACTTTCAGGTGACCGCGGTGGACAACGGGCTGGACGCCATCTCTCGCACCCGCGAGCTGCGTCCGGACGTCGTGCTCGCGGACGTCATGATGCCGGGCAAGAGCGGCTACGAGGTCTGCGAGGCCCTGAAGAGCGACCCGGCCACCCAGGGCATCCCGGTGATGCTGCTGGCCGGCACGTTCGAGGCCTTCGACGAGAACCGCGCTCGCGCCGCCCGCGCGGACGACCACGTCACCAAGCCCTTCGAGAGCCAGGTGCTGCTCGACAAGGTGAAGGCGCTGGTCGGCCAGAAGTCCAACACGATGCCGGCTTCCGCGGCCACGCAGGTGCGTCCTCCCTCGGCCCAGCCGGCGCCCGCCCCCGCGCCGGTCGCCGCCGCGCCCCAGCCCGCCGGGCCTCGCGCGGGTCCGCCGCCGGGCGCGCGTCCGGGTGTTCCGCCGGGGCCGGGCATGCCGCGTCCTCCCGGGCCGGGCGTGCCGCCGCCGGGCGCGCGTCCTCCCGGGCCTGGAATGCCGCCGGGCATGGCGCGTCCGCCGGGGCCTGGGGCTCCGCCGCCGGGCGCTCCTCCGGGTGCGCGTCCTCCCGGGCCAGGAATGCCGCCGGGCATGGCGCGTCCTCCTGGGCCGGGCGTGCCGCCGCCGGGCGCGCGTCCTCCCGGGCCTGGAATGCCGCCGGGCGCCCGTCCGGGCGTTCCGCCTCCGCCGGGTGGCCACCCGGGCCTGCCGCCGCGTCCCGGGATGCCGCCGGGGCCGGGCGCCGTCGCGCGTCCGGGCGTGCCGCCTCCGCCGGGTGGTCCCGCGCCGGGTGGGCTCCCGCGCGCTCCGGGCGCCGCGCCGCTGCCGCCTCCGGGGGCCGCGCCGCAGCCCGCCGCTCGGGGCCGTGACCCGTTCGGCCTGGGCGCGTCCACCGCGGCCCAGCCGTCCATCAGCATCGAGGACTCCCTGCCGGAGCAGAGCGAGGCGGAGGAGATCTCCCTCGACGTCACCACCCCGGCGCCCGTCGCGGCCAGGCCGGCGACCGCCCGTGCGCCCGCCGCGGATGGAGGCGAGGCCCTGCTGCGCGAGGCGCTTTCGAAGGCGTCCCGCGAGGTCATCGAGAAGATTGCCTGGGAGGTGGTACCGCAGCTCGCGGAGACCATCATCCGAGAGGAGCTCGAGCGGCTCATCAAGGACCGAGAGACCCAGCACTGAGGCGCCCTGGCGCCGTAACCTCCCTCTAGACCTTCCGCCGGCCCCGGTCTCCGGGGCCGGCCGTTTTCAATGACCGATACCACTGAACTTTCGAAGGCCTACGAGCCCACCGAGGTCGAGGCTCGCCGCTACGCGTTCTGGCTGGAGCGCAACTACTTCCGCGCCGAGGCGCCTTCCGACAAGCCCCCGTTCTCCATCGTGCTGCCGCCGCCCAACGTCACGGGCAGCCTGCACATCGGTCACGCGCTGACGGCCACCATCCAGGACATCCTCACCCGCTGGAAGCGGATGAGCGGCTTCAATGCCCTGTGGCTCCCCGGCACCGACCACGCCGGCATCGCCACGCAGATGGTGGTGGAGAAGGAGCTCAAGAAGACGGAGGGCAAGAGCCGGCACGACCTGGGCCGCGAGGCGTTCCTGGAGCGCGTCTGGCAGTGGAAGGGCAAGTTCGGCGCCCGTATCGGCGAGCAGCACCGCTTCCTGGGCGCGTCGCTGGACTGGAGCCGCGAGCGCTTCACGATGGACGAGCAGTCCTCCGCCGCCGTGCGCGAGGTCTTCGTCCGGCTGCACGAAGAGGGCCTGATGTACCGGGCCCAGAAGCTCATCAACTGGTGCCCCTCCTGCCGCACGGCGCTCAGCGACCTGGAGGTCGAGCACGAGGAGAAGAACGGCTCCATCTGGCACATCCGGTACCCGGTCAAGGACTCGGACCGCACGCTCACCGTGGCCACCACGCGCCCGGAGACGATGCTGGGCGACACCGCCGTCGCCGTGCACCCGGAGGACGAGCGCTACCAGGACCTGATTGGCAAGCACGTGGTGCTGCCGCTCAGCGGCCGTGAGATTCCCATCGTCGCGGACGGCGAGCTGGTGGACCCGAAGTTCGGCACCGGCGTGGTGAAGGTGACGCCCGCGCACGACTTCAACGACTACCAGACGGGCCTGCGTCACAAGCTGCCGATGCTGTCCATCCTGGACGAAGCGGCGCGGATGACGAAGGAGACCGGCAAGTACGCCGGCATGGACCGCTTCGAGGCGCGCAAGCAGGTGCTGGCGGACCTCCAGGAGCAGGGCCTGCTGGAGAAGGAAGAGCCGCACAAGCTGTCCGTCGGCACGTGTCAGCGCAGCGCCACGGTGGTGGAGCCGCGCCTGTCGCCGCAGTGGTTCGTGAAGATCGAGCCGCTGGCGAAGCCGGCCATCGAGGCGGTGGAGCAGGGCCGCACCAAGTTCGTCCCGGAGTCCTGGACGAACACGTACTTCCACTGGATGCGCAACATCCACGACTGGTGCGTCAGCCGCCAGCTGTGGTGGGGCCACCAGATTCCCGCGTACTACTGCACCGCGTGCAGCCCGCGCCTGGGTGACGACACCGACCTGCCGCTGGACGCCGCGACGGTGAAGGTGGGCGGCGTGGACTTCGCGCGCGCGGAGCCCATCGTCGCGCGCGAGCAGCCCACGTCCTGCCCCAAGTGCGGCGGCTCGACGTTCATCCAGGACCCGGACGTGCTGGACACGTGGTTCTCGTCCGCGCTGTGGCCGTTCTCCACGCTGGGCTGGCCGCAGAACACGCCGGAGCTGCAGACCTTCTACCCGACGTCCGTCATGGAGACGGGTCACGACATCATCTTCTTCTGGGTCTCCCGGATGATGATGATGGGCCTGCACTTCATGAACGATGTGCCCTTCCGCACCGTGTACCTGCACGCGATGGTGCGCGACGAGAAGGGCGAGAAGATGTCCAAGACGAAGGGGAACGTCATCGACCCCTTGGACGTCATCCTCGGCGCCAGCGCGGACAAGCTCGCGCCCACGCTGAAGAACAAGTTCCCGCAGGGCATGCCGGCGTTCGGCGCGGACGCGCTGCGCTTCACGCTCGCGTCGCTCACCCAGCAGGGCCGGGACATCAAGCTGTCCATGGACCGGCTCGGTGGCTACAAGGCCTTCTGCAACAAGCTGTGGAACGCCAGCCGCTTCGCCCTGATGAACATGGGCGAGTTCACGCTGGACGCGCGCCCGCTGAAGGAGCGCACGCTGACGCTGGCGGACCGCTGGATCCTGTCGCGGCTCCAGCGTGCCACGACCGAGGCCCGCGCCTCGCTGGAGACCTTCGGCTTCGCCGAGGCCGCCTCCACGCTGTACCAGTTCCTGTGGGCCGAGTTCTGCGACTGGTACATCGAGCTGGCGAAGGGCGCGCTGTACGGCACGGACGCCGAGGCGAAGGACTCCACGCGCGCGGTGCTCGTGTACTCGCTGGACCGCATCCTGCGGCTGCTGCACCCGTTCATGCCGTTCATCACCGAGGAGATCTGGCAGAAGCTGCCGATGCCCCGCCCGGTGGACAGCATCATGATTGCTTCGTACCCGGAGCCCGAGGCGGACCTGCTGGACGAGGCGGCCGAGGCGGAGATGGCCCCGGTCATCGCCTCCATCGAGGGCCTGCGCACCATCCGCGGTGAGAGCAACCTGTCGCCTGCCACCAAGGTGAAGGCCGTGGTGCAGAGCCCGGACGCTCGCACCCGCGAACTGCTGGAGCGCTGGCGCGCGTACCTGATGCCGCTGGCCGGCCTGTCCGAGGTCGAGATTGGCGCGCCGGGGACCAAGCCTCCGCAGGCCGCGGCCTTCGTGGGCACGAACCTGGAGATCTACGTTCCGCTGGCGGGGCTCATCGACCTCGACGCGGAGCGCGATCGCCTGCGCAAGGAGATCGCGCGCGCCGAGCAGGAGGCCGCCGGCGTGCTGCGCAAGCTGGAGAACCCCAACTTCGTGGCCAAGGCGCCCCCGGACGTGGTCGAGAAGGACCGCGCCCGCGTGGAGGAGCTGAAGGAGCGCAAGGCCAAGCTTCAGGACCATCTGCAGCGCATTGCCCCGGAGCCCGCCATGCCCGCAGCGCCGCCGCCGTCCGAGACCCCGCCCCCGACCGAAGCCGAGATCGCGACCGAAGCCGACATCGCGACCGAGGCCGATGTCGCGACCGAGGAGCCCACCACGCCGCCCGAGGGCGCTCCATTAGATGCAGCGCCTCCGGCCGAGGCGGGCACGGAGTACGAGACGCTCGCCGAGTCCACGGAGGAAGAGGAGGACACCGCGGCTCCGGCCGAGGTGAAGGCCGCTCCGAGCGCGGAGGAAGAGGGGAACGTCGACCTGGCGGAGGAGCTCAAGGACGAGCTCGAGGCCGCGGGCGGCGCGCCCGAGGTCGCCGACCCCCAGGTGCAGGACGCGCTGGAGAAGCTGCGCGCGGGGACGAAGGAAGGCCTGTCTCCCGCCGACCATCATGACCTCGGCGTGGCGTACATGAGCATGGGCCTGGTCGACGACGCGATGCGCGAGTTCAACACCGCGCGCGCTGGCGGTGATGCCCGCGAGGTGCCGGGCATGACCGAGGCTCCGCCGGAGGAGACCGAGTCCGAGCAGACGGTGGCGTCCACCGCGAAGGCCGTGGTGAAGGCCGCCCTGGCCGCCGTGAAGAAGGCCTCGTCCATCGCGAAGGACACGGTGGTGGAGGCCGTCACGGGGGCCGACGAGGACGAGGAGTCCTCGGCTCCGGCCACGAAGGCTCCCGCGAAGAAGGCGGGTGGCAAGAAGGCCGCCGCGGCCAAGAAGGCTCCGGCTGAGACGACGGCTCCTTCCGATGCGGTGGGCACGAAGGGCACCGCCACGAAGGCCGCTGGGAAGAAGGCTTCGGCCAAGGCCGCGAAGGGCTCCGCGACGAAGGCTCCGGCCAAGGCCGCGAGCAAGAAGGGCGCTGCCAAGAAGGCTTCGTCCACGGGCGCAAAGGGCTCGGCCAAGGCCGCGGGCGCGAAGGGCGCCGCGAAGAAGGCTCCGGCCAAATCGGCGGGCGCGAAGGGCACCGCGAAGAAGGCTCCGGCCAAATCGGCGGGCGCGAAGGGCACGGCCAAGAAGGGCGCTGCCAAGAAGGCCCCGGCCAAGACCGCGAGCAAGAAGGCTCCGGCGAAGTCCGCCGCGAAGAAGGGCGCTGCTGCCGCCAAGAAGCCGGCGGTGAAGAAGGCCGCGGGCCGCAAGGCTCCGGCGAAGAAGGCCCCCGCCAAGACGGCGGCGGCCAAGAAAACCACCCGGGCGAAACCCAAGGCACGGGCCAAGACCCGGCGGTAGCAGGAGGAGACGTGCAGCAGCAGGATTACCTGGACCGGCTCATCGCGCTCGCTCTCGATGAGGACCTGGGGGCGGCGGGTGACGTCACCTCGCAGGCCCTCATTCCTCCTGACTACGAGGGCAGCGCGGAGCTGGTCGCCAAGGAACAGTTGGTGCTCGCGGGCCTGGATGCCTTCGTCCGCGTCTTCAAGACGGTCGACCCGAACGTCGAGGTGGAGCTGCTGCGCCGCGACGGTCAGGAGATCAAACCGAAGATGGTCGCCGCGCGGTGTCATGGCCGGATGCGCTCGCTGCTCGCGGCCGAGCGCACCGCGCTGAACATCGTGCAGCGGGCGGCGGGCATCGCGACGCTGGCGCAGCAGGCGATGACGTCGGTGCGCGGCTCCAAGCTGCGCGTCCTCGACACGCGCAAGACGCCGCCGGGCATGCGCACCGTGGCCAAGGATGCCGTTCGCATGGGCGGCGCGTCCAACCACCGCTTCGGCCTCTTCGATGGCGTCCTCATCAAGGACAACCACATCGCCGCGGTGGGCGGCTCCATCGCGGAGGCGCTGCGCCGCGCGAAGCTCAACGGCCCCCGCCTGTGCAAGATTGAAATCGAGGTCACCAACCTCAAGCAGCTGGCCGAGGCGCTGGAGCATGGCGCCGACGTGGTGATGCTCGACAACATGGACGACGCGCAGATTCGCGAGGCCGTGAAGCTGACGGCGGGCCGCGTGCCGCTGGAGGTCTCCGGTGGCGTCACGCTGGACCGGCTGCCCCGGCTGGCGAAGCTGGGCATCGACTTCGTGTCCATGGGGGCGCTGACGCACTCGGCGCGGGCCATGGACCTGTCGCTGGAGATCTCCGCCGCCGCCAAGCGGCCGACGCGCGCCAAGCAGCCGAAGCCGGCGTAGCGCGCGAAGAAGGCACGCGCCCGGCCCACCGCGACCTCTCCGTCGCGGCGGGCCGCTCCGAGCGAGCGGCGCGGCCTACTTGCCCGTGAGCACCTCGAAGCGGGGCTTGCCCTCCGCCGAGGCGGGCATCCCCAGCTCCATCAGCGCGGACAGGGTGGGCGCGAAGTCCACGGGGTCCACCTCCTCGAGGTAGGTCCCCGGCCGGATGCCCTTGCCCGCGAACACCATGGGCACCTGCGAGTCGTAGGCGTACGGCGTGCCGTGGCTGGTGCCCGTGGTCGTGTAATGGAGCAGGTGGAAGGGCCGCACCATGAAGACGACGTCGCCGCTGCGCCCGGGGAAGTAGCTCTTGCGCAGGGGCTGGAGGAAGCCGGCGATGTCGGGCGCGGTGGGCAGGTCGTCACTGGCGACCGCCGTCACCACCGACGGGTGCTTCGCCAGCCACGCCGCCGCCGCGCGCCGCACGGCCGCGTCCACCGCGCCGTTCTGGTGCGTCTTGCCCCCCAGGTACACGTCCAGTTGTTCGAGCGCGGCCGTCACGTCTCCGCCGAACTGCTGACGCAGCGCCTGCGTCAGGCCCTCCGCCAGCTCCGCCGAGTGCACCCGCTTGGCGGGCTGCCCCATGGCCGCCCACTGCTCCGGGGCCGCCGCGCCGCCATGGTCCGCGGACAGCGCGATGACCAGGTTGCCCCGGCCCCCCGCGGCGCGCTCGGCGGCGGCGATGAGCTGGCCCAGGGCCCGGTCCAGCCGCAGCAGCGTGTCCTGCATCTCCCATGAATAGGGGCCGAACTCGTGGAACACGAGGTCCGTGCTGCTGAAGCTCACCGCCAGCAGGTCGGGCACGTCGTCCTTGCCCAGGCCCTCGCCGACGATGGCCGCCTTGGCCGCCTCCACCAGGACGTCGTGCGAGTCCGGCGAGAGGGCGAAGGCCTTGTAGAAGGCGGGGCCGGGGGAGGGCAGCCCGCCGTCCAACGGGTGCGGGAAGGTGCGGCCCAGGCCATAGACGTCCGCCTCGGCGGGGCCGTCGTCCTCACCCACGTACTCCGCGGCGGGCCGCATCAGCTCCCACTTCTTGCCGAAGGACGCCTCCGGGAGCTTGCGCGCGTTGAGCGCCTTCACCCACTCGGGGAACTCCTTCGTGTACCAGGTGCCCGTGACGAACTTGCCCACGCCCTTGTCGAACCACCACGCCTGTCCGGCGCGTCCGGCCAGGGGGATGGCGGCGTGGGACTTGATGGACAGCGCCACCGCCTTGCCGCGCTCCTGGGTCGCCACCCGCAGGCGGTCCGCCAGCGTCTCCGCCTGGATGTGGGCCGGCCCCGCGTCCTGGCCCGGCGTCCGAGGCACCTCCAGCACCGGGTGCGCGTCATCCGCGAAGGCGAGCACGCGCGTCATCGTGGCGCGGTCCACCCACCGGTTGTCCACGATGCCGTGACGCCACGGGTTGGCGCCCGTGGACAGCGTGGTGTGGCCGGGGGCGGTGCGGCATTCGGCATAGCCGTAGCGCGCATAAGGAAAGTACGCGCCCTGGGCGAGCAGCTGGCCCAGGCCCCCCTTCAAGCGGTGCCGGTTGCGGAGCAGCACGTCGCTGCTGAGCGCGTCCACGCTGATGAGGAGCGTGAGCCGGGGAGGTCGGGCAAGAGCGGGCAGGGCGGTCAGCGCCACGGCGAGGACGAATGCGCGAATCATTGGGACGAGAACCATCTCCGGCGAGATGGTGAGAAGCAACCAACAACGTGTGTGACGGCTTGGACGCGGCACATCGCGCTGTTAGGGTCGGCCCCTTCATGGTCGAGGCCCGTCTTCGCGTCATCTACGGCGACACCGATCAGATGGGTGTCGTCTACTACGCGAACTATTTCCGCTACTTCGAGTTCGCGCGCAGTGAGTACTTCCGCGCACGCGGTGGCAGCTACGCCGAGCTGGAGCGCTCGGGTGCCCTGCTACCGGTGGCCGAGGCGAGCTGTCAGTACAAGGCATCCGCGCGCTACGACGATGTGTTGGTCATCGAAACCACCGTGTCCGAGTTGCGCCGCGCGTCCATCGTGTTCACCTACGCGCTGTTCCGCGACGGTGCACCCCGGACGCTGCTCTGCACCGGGATGACCCGTCACGCCTGCGTGGGGCGCGATGGCAAGCCGACGCGGCTGCCGGCCCCCCTCATCCGGCTGCTCGAATCCCCCGAGCCTTCCCCAGGCTCTTCCACTTCCAACTGAACCCTTCCGGCATACCCAAGGAGCACACACATGGATCGCAACCTGGCAATGGAGGTCGTGCGCGTCACCGAGATGGCGGCCATCGCCTCCGCGCGACTGATGGGCCGCGGCAACAAGGACGAGTCGGACCAGGCCGCCGTGGACGCCATGCGCCGCGCCTTCGACGCGCTTCAGATTGATGGCACCGTCGTCATCGGCGAGGGCGAGCGCGACGAGGCGCCCATGCTCTACATCGGCGAGAAGGTGGGCAAGCGGGGCGAGGGCGCGCCCGAGGTGGACATCGCGCTGGACCCGCTGGAGGGCACCAACCTGTGCGCCTACGGCCGTCCGGGCTCCATCGCCGTGGTGGCCATGGCGGGCAAGGGCGGGCTGCTCAACGCCCCCGACACGTACATGGAGAAGCTGGCCGTGGGCCCGCGCGCCCGGGGCGCCATCGACCTGCGCAAGACGCCCACGGAGAACCTCCGCGCCATCGCGGAGAAGATGAAGGTCTACGTGGAGGACCTCACGGTGGTGGTGCTGGACCGCGAGCGGCACACCGACCTCATCAAGGAGATTCGCGCGGCCGGCGCCCGCATCCGGCTCATCGAGGACGGTGACGTGGCCGGCGCCATCGCCACGTGCTTCGAGGGCACGGGCGTGGAGGTGCTGATGGGCATCGGCGGCGCGCCCGAGGGCGTCATCGCCGCGGCGGCCATCCGCGCCACCGGCGGTGACATGCAGGGCCGGCTCGTCCCCCGCAACCAGGGCGAAATCGACCGCGCCAAGTCCATGGGCATCACCGACATCTCGAAGATCTACACCGCCGAGGAGCTGGCCAAGGGCGAGGTCATGTTCGCCGCCTCCGGCGTCACCACCGGCGACTTCCTCAAGGGCGTGCGCTTCTTCGGCGGCGGCTGTGAGACGCACTCCGTCGTGATGCGCAGCAAGACGGGCACCGTCCGCTTCATCCAGTCCGTGCACAAGTTCGACAAGAAGCCGGGTTACGCTTTCTAGGACGCGGCACACCCACTGCTTCGCCTCACGCCCCTTCAGGAGGAACCCATGCCTGGCGCCTCGCGCACCATCGTCGTCAACGCCCCCATCGAGAAGGTCTTCGACGTCATCACCCAGTACGACCGCTACCCGGAGTTCCTGCCGGAGGTGAAGGGCATCCGGACCGAGAACCGCCAGGGCAACACGGTGGACGTCCACTACAAGGTGGATGTGGTGAAGACCATCAGCTACTCCATCCGCGTCACGGAGCAGCGGCCCACCAAGATGTCGTGGACCTACATCAAGGGCGAGTTCATGAAGGACAACCAGGGCAGCTGGGTCCTGGAGGCCCAGGGGGAGAACCAGACGAAGGCCACCTACACGGTGGAGATGGCCCTGGGCGCCCTGGTGCCCAAGAGCGTCGTCTCGGCCCTGGTGGAGACGTCCCTCCCCAAGATGCTGGACGCCTTCAAGCGCCGCTTCGAGGCGCCCTGACAGGTATGTCGTGACGTCACACCCCGGGCGGCTCGCGGGCGACCCCACCGTCGCCCGCCGGCCGCCCGAGGTCTTCGCGGCCTCCACCCACCGGGGTGCGTCGCAGCAGGCGGCCGGGCGGGGCCGTCAAAAACGCCGGTTGCCACACGGGATACGGGGAGTATGCCCATGGGACGGTCCGCTTGCGGGCTGCATCGAGGGCATTAAAATGAACACCGTCCCGACGGGATTTTCGGCCTCCACGACATTTCTGCCCGGGGTTCCCTGCCTCAGGTGTCGGGTGGCAGACGAGCAACCGTGCGAGATGGCTGCAACGTACCCAGCGAAGAACCGGGGTTCTTAATTTGCATCTGATATTGGTGGAAATGGTATTGGGGCGGGATGGGCGTACATCGGGGTACGTAGGCTGAGGGAGACGGAAGACCCATGCTCGACGCCTTCATCATTGAAGAAATCAAGCGCCGTGAGCGCCGCCGTGAGGAGCACGACCGGCCGGTGGTGGAGCTCCCGCTCCCCGTGCCGGACGACCGTCCTCGTCGCCGCACCGAGACGGAAGACGACAAGCCCCAGCGGGGCGTGGTGGTCATCGACCTGCTGGCCTGACCCCTGGCGCGCGGCCTGACAGCCGCGCCAGTGTGTCCCCGAGCCCGCGGAGGCGGTCCTTCCCAGGACGGCCCCGCGGGCTTCGTCCATCCAGGGGACGCCTCAGCCCTGCGTCAGCGCGAGCAGGTGCCGGGGGTGGTACACCTCCCACAGCGGCCCCTTCACGGTGGCCAGCGCCTCCAGCACCTGCTGACGCCACTCCTCGGGGAGGGCCTGCTCGCCGTGGAAGGCGCCCACGAGCGCCCCCGTGATGGTGGCGTGGGCCTCCGTGTCGCCGCCCCGGTGGACGACGTCCAGGAGGGCGGCCTCCGCGCTGGGGGCGTGGAGCAGCTCCCAGAAGGCCAGCCGGAAGGCGACCCGGACCGCGTGCTGGGCGCGGTGGAGGTGCAGCTCCGGCCCGTAGAGCATCGGGTCCTCCTGCTGGGCCGCCGCCAGGTCCTCCCGGAGCAGGGTGGCCGCGAAGCCCACCTCCTGCACGTGGTCGCTGGCGGAGCGCCCGAGCGCGGCGCCCGCCAGCAGCAGGCCCGACTCCGCGGCGGTGAGGAGGTCCGTCGCTTTCAGGCCCGCGCCGTGGGTGACGGCATGGCCGATGGCCGCGTTGAGGGCCGCGCAGGCGAGCTGGCAGCGCGGGTCGAAGTGGGTGAGGGCGGAGTCCTCCAGGGACGCCTGCGTGCGCGCGGCGGCGTCACCCGCCAGGTACACGCCCAGGGGCGCCGTGCGCGCCAGGCTCCCCGCGCCCGCGGGCTGGCGGTGCGCGCGCATCCACACGCGCCGCCCCGCGCCCAGGGGCGGGAAGCCGGACGTGTCGCAGTCCTCGAACACGTCCCTGAGCGGCTCGCTGACGTCGAAGGCGTGGGGCTGCCAGGCGCGGTAACGACGCAGTGCGTCCGCGGCGTCGTAGCGGCGCAGGGCGCGGAGGCTGTGGCCCAGGCAGGCCGCGAGCTGGACCTCCTCGGTCACCTGGCCCTTGCGCAGCGCGTGAGGGCCGCCGCCCATCAACTTCACGTAGGGGCCCTCCGCCTGCTTGGGAAAGGAAACGGCCATCAAGGGCCGGTGCGCGGTGGGGACGGACAGGGCGTTGCCCACGGCCATGCCGAGCAGCGCGCCGCGGCGCCGTTGTGCGAGCAGTGGATCAGGCCCCTTCACGGCGGGGCGGCGTTGGGGCGGGGGCATTCGACGGGTGGACACTGTAGCAGCGCGGCCCGCGAGCAGGCTTGCCCCACCCAGGGGTGTCCTCTAGAAACGGCCGCCTATGACCGAGATTTCTCAGATTCTGGCGCGCGAAGTGCTCGACTCTCGTGGCAATCCCACCGTGGAGGCGGAGGTCCACCTGGCCGGTGGCGCCCGCGGCCGCGCCGCGGTGCCGTCCGGTGCGTCCACCGGTGAGCACGAGGCCATCGAGCTGCGTGACGGCGACAAGAAGCGCTACCTGGGCAAGGGCGTGCAGAACGCCGTGAAGAACGTGGTGGACGTGCTCGCGCCGGCGCTGGTGGGCATGGACGCGGCGGACCAGTTCGCGGTGGACCAGCGGATGCTGGAGCTGGACGGCACGCCCACCAAGGGCAAGCTGGGCGCCAACGCCATCCTCGCGGTGTCCATGGCCGCCGCGCGCGCCGCCGCGGACGCGCACGGGCTGCCGCTGTACCGCTACGTGGGCGGCGTGCAGGCGCGCACCCTGCCGGTGCCGCTGATGAACATCCTCAACGGCGGCGCGCACGCGGACACGCGCGTGGACGTGCAGGAGTTCATGGTGGTGCCCGCGGGCGCCTCGTCCTTCGCGGAGGGCCTGCGCTGGGGCGCCGAGGTGTTCCACGCGCTGAAGAAGATTCTCAAGGGCCGCAAGCTGGCCACGGGCGTGGGCGACGAGGGCGGCTACGCCCCGGACCTGCCGGCCAACGAAGAGGCGCTGAAGCTCATCATGGAGGCCATCGACCAGGCGGGCTTCAAGGCCGGTGAGCAGCTCTTCCTGGCCCTGGACGTGGCGGCCAGCGAGTTCTTCGACAAGGGCAGCAAGAAGTACAAGCTCAAGGGCGAGGGCAAGGAGTACGACTCGACCGGGCTGCTCGAGTACTACCGGGGCCTCTCCGAGCGCTACCCCATCATCTCCATCGAAGACGGCATGGCGGAGGATGACTGGGAGGGCTGGAAGAAGCTCACCGACGCGCTCGGCTCGCGCATGCAGCTGGTGGGCGACGACCTCTTCGTCACCAACGTGGAGCGCCTGGGCCGCGGCATCGAGACGGGCACGGCCAACTCCATCCTGGTGAAGGTGAACCAGATTGGCACCCTGACGGAGACCTTCGACGCCGTGCGGATGGCGCACCGGGCCGGGTACACGTCCGTCATGAGCCACCGCTCGGGCGAGACGGAGGACACCACCATCGCCGACCTGGCGGTGGCCCTGGACTGCGGGCAGATCAAGACGGGCTCCGCGTCCCGCTCAGACCGCGTGGCCAAGTACAACCAGCTGCTGCGCATCGAAGGCGAGCTGGGGGCCGCGGCCCGCTACGCTGGCAAGTCGGTGTTCCGCGCCCTGAACCAGAAGAAGTGAGCCCGTGAGCGACAAGCCCAGACGCATCCTCGTCTCCAACGACGACGGTTACTTCTCCGAGGGGCTCCAGGCGCTGGTCGAGGCCGTGAGCCCCCTGGGCGAGGTGTGGGTGGTGGCTCCCGACCGGGAGCAGAGCGCCGCCTCCCACGCCATCTCCCTGCACCGCCCCCTTCGCATCAAGGAGGTGCGGGAGCGGTGGTTCGCCGTCGACGGGACGCCCGCGGACTGCGCTTATCTGGCGATCAACCATCTCCTGAAGGATGATCGCCCGGTCCTCATGGTTTCCGGCATCAACCACGGCGCGAACCTGGCCGAAGACATCATGTACTCCGGCACGGTGGCCGCGGCGATGGAGGGTGCGCTCCTGGGCGTGCCCGCCATCGCTTTCAGCCTCGTGGCCCGGCGTACGTTCGACTTCGGTCCAGGCGCCCGGTTCGCCCGGTCGCTGGTGGAAAGCGCGCTGTCCCGGCCGCTGCCGCCGAGGATGCTCCTCAACGTGAACATCCCCGGAGGCGTGGAGCCGGAGGGCTTCGTCGTCACCCGCCAGGGCCGTCACTCGTACGGCTACGAGGTGGTGGAGAACGAGGACCCGCGCGGCCGGAAGTACTACTGGATTGGCGGCAGCGACTACCAGCACGAGGACATCCCGGGCAGCGACTGCAACGCCGTGTTCCGGGACAAGCGCGTCTCCGTCACGCCGCTGCACTTCGAGCTGACGGACCACGGCCGGCTCCCGGACCTCTCCGGGTGGCAGGTCGAGGGTTTCCACCGGCACGAACCGGAGGGTGCCTAGCGTTGGCGCCGTGCGTGTCCAGCCGCCCGCTTGGGGCGCTCCGGGTGTTCCTCCTGGCCGTGACGTTGAGCGGCTGCGTGGGCACCCGGGCCTCCTCCGGCGCCGGCCCGGACCTGGGGCTGGACGCCGCGCCTGGGGAGGCCCCCGTGGCCCGGGCCGCGGACACCGCCGAGCGGACCACGCCGCTGCCGTTCAACCTGCGCGGCGTGCACGCCGAGCCGGAGCTGGTGTCGGTGCGCCACGTCGTCGCCGCGGGCGAGACGATGTACCGCATCTCCAAGACGTACGGCCTCACGGTGGAGGAGCTGGGGTCCGCCAACGGCATCCAGGCGCCCTGGACGCTGGCGGTGGGGCAGGAGCTGACCATCCCCGGCGTCGAGCGCAACGTGCCGGTGCAGGCGCTGGCGGAGGCCGACGCGGAGCCGGTGCGGACCTCCACGGCCACGGCGTCCCGGCGCAGCGTTCCCACCGCGGGGCGGCGTGAGGAGCCGCCGTCTCGGAGCCGGCCGCAGACCCGTCCCGCCAGCGCGTCCCGCCCGCGCCTGGCCACGCAGGGGATGTTGGACTGGCCGCTGAAGGGCGTGCTGTACGGCCGCTTCGGCAAGAAGGGCAAGGAGCCGCACGACGGCATCGACCTGGCGGCGCCCTCGGGGACGTCCGTGAAGACGGCCCAGGAGGGCACCGTGCTCTACGCGGGTGAGCAGCGCGGCTACGGCAACATCGTCATCGTCGAGCACGCCAACCGGTTGATTACGCTGTACGCCCACAACAAGGACTTGCGCGTGCGCACCGGGCAGAAGGTCCGCCGGGAGCAGGTCATCGCGACGGTGGGCGAGTCCGGCCGGACGTCCGGGCCGCACCTGCACTTCGAGGTCCGGCTGGACGGAAAGCCGGTGGACCCGCTGGAGTACCTCGGCCCGATGCCCTCCTCCTGAGCGGGGTAGCGGGGGCCTGCCCGGCTCCCTGGCGCTGCTTTAGGAGAAAGGTCCGCTGGGTTCGTGCCGCCGGACGCTCGTGCCGGGCCCGGGTGAGGGTAGAGTGCCGCCCGTGTCGCGTTCCTGGTTCCGGTGGTGCCCCGTTCTCGTCGTGCTCGCTTCGGCGGCACATGCCCGTGCCCCCATGTCGGAGGCGCCGGCGAGCGAGGTCCCCGCGAGCCAGGAGGCCGCGGAAGCGGTGGGGGCGGAGGTGGCCGCCGCGGTCGGGACGGAGGCCACGGCCGCCGTCGCGGTGCTGATGCTGGAGTCCAACGACGCGGGGCGCGACGCGGCGCCGGGCGTCACCTCCCTCATCACCTCGCGTCTGGCGGAGTCCGCGAACCTGCGCGTCCTCTCCCAATGGGACGTGGAGTCGGCGCTCGACGACGCGGGCCAGGCGCAGCTCAAGGGGTTGAAGTCGTGCGAGCGCGGTGACTGTCTCCAGGAGCTGGTGAAGCTCACCGGCGCCCGGTACGTCGTCACGGGCCGCCTGGACCGCTTCGGCGACCACTACCTGCTCACCGCCAACCTGCTCGACACGGCGGAGGGCCGCAGCCTCGCCCGTCCTCGCGCCGAGGCCGATGACGCGGAAGACCTGCTGCGCACCGCCAAGGCGGTGTCCGACCAGCTCTTCGCCGTGCTCGTCTCCCCCGAGGAGTCCGTGGCGGCGCGCCCGCTGCTGGGCGGCTCGTCGCGCACCGGCGGCGGAGGCCTGCTCCTGGGCCTTCGCGTGAACAACAACTTCATCGACAAGCTGTCCGCGGTGAACCCGGGCGGCGACATCGAGGTGGGCTACTGGTTCCACCCCGAATGGGTCGGCTTCCTCCAGGTCGGCTTCAACTACGTGCGCTCCACCCAGGAGGGCGTGCGCAGCGGCCTCAACGTGTTGCCCAGCGTCGTGGGCGCGCGGCACTACCACAACCTGGAGCGCTCCGTGCGGCCCTACTGGGGATTCGGCCTGGGCGTGCAGCTGTCCTTCGGCGACTTCGGTATCTTCCAGTCCACGGGCCCGCTGCCCACCGTCATCGGGTTCGCGGGGCTCGAGTTCCTCGTCGCCGGCAAGGTGGGGTTCCAACTGGAGCTGGGGACCAACGTGGCCCAGGCGGTGCTGGGCCTGGCCGATTCGAAGCTGGGTGACGGCCTCAACCTGGACCTCAACGCAGGCATCGCGTACCACTTCTGAGCTTCGGAGCCTCCCATGTTCCCGCGACCGCGCGCCCTCTCCCTGATTGCCTTGCTCGCCCTGACGGGCTGTGACGACGAGACGCCTCGCGTCAAGCCGAAGGACCACGCGGAGGGCCTCTACGTCAAAGGCACCGCCGAGTACCTCCAGGGACACTTCGAGGCGGCCCTGGCCTCCTTCGAGGCCATGAAGCAACTCGCCCCGGACGACCCGCGCCTGCCCGCCGCGCGCGGCGAGGTGTACCTGTCCATGGGCCGCCTGACGGAGGCCGCCACCGAGTTCGAGGCCGCCCTCAAGCTGGACCCCAAGCGCTCCACCAACTGGAGCCGCCTGGGCTTCATCCAGGCCCAGCTCGGCCAGGTGGCCGAGGCCCAGAGCTCGCTGCGCAAGGCGCTGGCCCTCTTCCCCCAGGACTTCAACGCCCTGGAGTCCCTGGGCGACCTGTACCTCAAGAAGGGCGACCACGACGCCGCCGTGCGCCACTTCTCGCTCGCGTCGAACGCGGCGCCGTCCCCGGAGCAGAAGTCCGCGCTCGTCATCCGCGCGCTGGACGTCCTGACGGAGCAGCGGCGCCACGCGGAGGTCCTCACGGTGGCGCAGAAGGCCGTGGACGACGGCATCCACACCGCGGAGGTGCTCTCCGCGCTGGGGGACGGCCTGGTGCACGCGGGCAACCTGCCCGAGGCCGCCAACGCCTACCGGGACGCCGCCAGCCGCGCGCCCAGGGACCCGACGCTGTGGGAGCTCGTCGGTGAAATCCAGACGAAGCTGGACAAGCCCGGCGACGCCATCTCCGCCTACAAGGAGTCCCTGCGCGTGAAGGACCGCGCCATCGTCCACGTGGCGCTGGCCCGCCTCTACCTGGGGCTGAAGGACAAATCGGCGGCCAAGGAGGAGTTGGAGGCCGCGCTGGGGTCCGCCTCGGGACAGGACATGCGCGAGCTGCGGGAGCTGGCCGACCTGCTCGTCACCATGGAGCGCAAGCCGGACGCGCTCCGAATCCTCGCCGGCCTGAGCGCGGAGGAGGACCAGGCGAAGGACGCCGAGCTGCACGTCACCACGGCCCGGCTGGCCCAGGAGCTGAAGGACAAGGGCGTCCTGCAGGCCGCCTGCGCGCGGGCCGCCGCGGCGGACGCCACCCTCAAGAAGTGCCCCTGAGCCGCGCGCCCGGGCCTGACATGAGGCCCGGGGCGGGGTGGGGGACTACGGCGTGCGGCCGGCCTGGAGCTTCCGGTACACGCCCACCACCTGGCCCAGAATCATGGTGGACCGGAACTCCGCCCGGCTCACGTAGATGGGCTGCATGGTGGCGTTCGCGGGCTGGAAGCGGATGCGGTCGCCCTCCGGGTAGTAGCGCTTCACCGTGGCCTCGTCCTCGATGAGGGCCACCACGATTTCACCCGGCTGCGCGGACGGCGTCTTCTTCACGAAGAGGTAGTCCCCGTCGTGGATGCCGTCGTCGATCATCGACTGCCCCTTCACGCGCAGGGCGAAGACCTCGCGGCCATTCACGCCTCCGAGCAGGAAGCTGTCGATCTTGACCGAGTCCTCCATGTTCTCCTGCGCGAGCAGCGGCGCGCCGGCGGCGACCTTGCCCAGCAGGGGAATCTCCACCATGCCCGAGTCCTTGCGCGCCCCCAGGCCCAGCAGCAGCCGCGCGCGCTTGGTGGGCACCAGGGAGCGGCTCTGCTGCTCGCCCCGGTTCAGGTAGCCCTTGCGCTCCAGGGCCTTCAGATGGTCGTTGACGCCGTTCGTCGAGCGGATGTCCATGTGCTCCCCGATCTCGCGGATCGTCGGCGGGAAGCCCCGGGTTTCCGTCTCCTTGACGATGAAGCTGAGAATCTCGCGCTGGCGTTCCGTGAGCTCTTCCATGCGCTCCCTCACCCGTCTGCCGTCCTGCCGGGGAGTCGTTCCCCCAGGCAACAGGCTTTCAGTGTCACTCTCCCTGAACAGACGTGTAGAGTCAACTCGTCCGGTGTCACCCTGCGCACTCACGGTATGTCCCTGACCGTCCTGTTTCTCACTTCTTGAGGTGGACGGACGAACTCGACGTACACTTCCTTCCGCTTTGTCCGAGCTCCGCCACACGCTGCTCTTCGTCGACGACGAGGCCGACGTCCTGGACATCCTCACCCGGATGTTTCAGCGCCGGTATCGCGTCCTCACGGCCCGAAGCGGCTCCGCCGCCCTGGAAATCCTGAGAAAGGAGTCAGTCGACGTCCTCGTGACGGACCAGCGGATGCCGGAGATGACCGGCATCGAGCTGGTCGCCACGGCGCGCTCGGAGGGCTTCGACGTCACCGCGCTGCTGCTGACGGGGTACACGCACCCGGACGACATCATCGCGGCCATCAACCAGGGGCAGGTGTACCGGTACATCACCAAGCCCTGGGACGTGAACGACCTGCTCATCACCGTGAAGAACGCGGTGGAGTACACGCAGCTGCGCAAGGACAAGGAGCGGCTGATCCGCCAGCTCCACCAGCGCGTGGAGGCGCTCTTCGTCCTGTACGAGGTCAGCCGCGCCAGCGCGAATGATCCGGCCAGCTACGACAACATCATCGACCGCGTGCTCATCGCCGTGGCGCGCGTGCTGCCGTACGACTGCGGCGCGGCGCTCATCGCCCCGGACGAGGCCCGCAGCGCCACCCTGCGGCTGCGCTGCCAGGGCGTGGTGGGGGAGCAGGCGCTCCTGGGCGTGAAGGAGTCGATGCTCGGCGCCTACCGCAAGAGCAGCGGCCTGCTGCTGCCCGAGGACCGCGTCATCACGCGCGTGGCGGGCACCACCACGCAGGACGCGACGGCGCCGTCCATCTACCCCAGCCAGCTCACCGTGAACCTGGTGGCCGGTGGCCGTCCGGTGGGCATGCTGTCGCTGTTCAGCCAGCGGCCGGACGCGTTCTCCGAGGATGACGGCGTCCTGCTGGACGTGCTCGCCAACCAGACGGCGGACGCCATCCAGTCCCTGCGCTCGGCCGAGGAGGAGGCCCGCCACCGCATGGAGCGGATGGTGGAGTCCATGGCCGACGGCGTGGTCCTCACCGACGAGAAGAACGACACCGTCGTGATGAACCCGGCGGCGCGGCGGCTGCTGCACGCGGAGAACCCCGAGGAGCAGACGACGCGGCTGATGGAGGAGCGGCTGGGCTTCCAGCCCTTCCACCTGGTGCGCGGCTGGGAGTACGGCGGCGGGCAGGTGCTGCGGGAAGAGGTGAAGCTCTTCGACCGGCACGTGCAGACGACGGTGACGCCGGTGACGGACGCGCGCGGCACGCTGCGCGGCGTGTGCGTGGTGCTGCGCGACATCACCGAGCAGAAGCGGCTGGAGGAGCGCAAGGACGAGTTCGTCTCCATGGTCAGCCATGAGCTGCGCACGCCGCTCACGTCCATCTCCGGCGCGCTGGACCTGGTGCTGAACTTCATGGCCGGGGACATCAACGACCGGCAGCGGCGCTACCTGTCCCTGGCGCGCGACTCCACGGAGAAGCTCAACGCCATCGTGGACGACCTGCTGGACCTGTCGAAGTTCGCCAAGGGCCGGCTGCGGATGAACTTCGAGGTCTCGTACCTCGACGAGCTCGTCCAGCGCGTGGTGGAGAAGTACGGGCCGGCCTTCAGCGAGAAGCGCGTGACGGTGAAGCCGCTGCTGCCGCGCCACCCGCTGCGCGTGCTCGTGGACCCCAACCGCCTGGACCAGGTCCTCAACAACCTGCTCAACAACGCGGTGAAGTTCACCCCGGAGGAGGGCGAGGTCCGCGTGGGCGTGCACGCCACCTCCAGCCTGCCGGGCTACGTGGTGGTGTCCTGCTGGAACAGCGGAGACCCCATCGCCGAGGAGAGCCTGGAGCGCATCTTCGACCGCTTCGAGCAGGCGCGCACCAAGGCCAACCGCACCGTGCGCGGCACCGGCCTGGGCCTGGCCATCTGCCGCAACATCGTGGAGGCCCACGGCGGCCGCATCTGGTGCGAGCCATGCTCGGACGGCGTGCGCTTCATGGTGGTGTTGCCCACCGAGCCGCCGCCCGAGCTGCGCCGCCAGGACGACGTGGCCGACGCCATCCAGCTCCCGCGCCGCCAGGAGAGCCGGGGCCGGGTGCTCGTCATCGACGGCGAGCCGGAGGTGGCCTACATCGCCAAGGCGCTCCTGGTGGGCCGGGGCTACGACGTGCGCGTGGCCTTCAACGCGGAGGACGGCCTGTCCGCGGCGCGCCGGCATGACCCGGACACGGTGATGGTGTCCGTGCGCCTGCCGGACGTGGACGGCCTGCGGTTGGCGGAGATCCTCCGGCATGACCCGGAGACGCGCCGCGCGCCGCTGCTGGTGTCCTCCGCCTTCGACGAGCGGCAGCGCGCCTTCCGCGCCGGGGCGGATGCCTTCCTCGTGCGCCCGCTGGCGCCGGACAAGCTGCTGGCCACGGTGGACTCTCTGGTCCGGGGACGCCAGGGCCCGGCGCATGGCCGGGTGCTGGTGGTGGACGACGACACGAAGATCGCCGCCATCTGCCGCGAGGTGCTGGAGAACCTCGGCTTCGACGTGGCGCTGGCGGGCTCCATCGAGGAGGGGCGCCGCTCCCTGCGCGAGCGCCGCCCGGACGTGGTGCTGCTCGACGTGACGCTGCCCGACGGCGACGGCTTCGTCTTCCTGGAGGAGATAAAAGCGGAGAGCGCCGGGGGGCACATCTCCGTCATCTTCATCTCCGCGCGCGCGGAGACGTCCTCCAAGGTGCGCGCGCTCAAGCTGGGCGGCGACGACTACCTCACCAAGCCCTTCGACGCGCTGGAGCTGGGCGCCCGCGTGGAGAGCGTGATGCGGCGCAAGGAGCAGGAGCTGTCGGCGTCTCCGACGACGCAGCTCCCGGGCTCCACCGCCATCGAGCGCGAGGTGCAGCGGCGGCTGTCGCTGCGGCGGCCCTTCGCCTTCTGCTACCTCGACCTGGACAACCTCAAGGCCTACAACGACTACTACGGCTTCGCGAAGGCGGACGGCGTGGTGCGCCAGACGGGCGACCTGATGCGCGAGGTGTTCGCCCAGGACGGCGCGCCCGGCGACTTCCTGGGCCACGTGGCCGGTGATGACTTCGTGTTCATCACCTCCACGGACTCGGTGGACCGCATCTGCCAGAAGGCCATCGAGACGTTCGACCGCATCATCCCGCTCTATTACGACCGGCAGGACCGCGAGCGCGGGCACATCGAGGCGGAGGACCGCTACGGGGAGAAGCGCCAGTTCCCCATCATGAGCGTGTCGGTGGTGGCGGTGATGACCGACGGCACGCAGGACCACGCGGAGCTGGCGCGCCGCGCGGCGGACATGAAGAAGCGCGCGAAGGCCATCGCCGGCTCGGTGTTCCTGCGCAGTGACCTGGAGCGGGTGGTACGCTCCGCGGCCGGATGAGGCTCTACCAGCAACTCGTCCTGTTCATGCTCGCCGCGACGGTGCTTCCCCTGGCCGCGGTGGGCTTCCTGTTGCTTTCACGCGCCGAGGCCACGCTGGCGGCCCGCATCGACGCGGAGCAGCGGGCGCAGGCCTCCGCGGCGGCCGAGGCCGTGGGCGCCTCGATGATGGAGGTGGTGGATGCCCTGGCCCGCTCCGCCGAGCTCATCGACTGGCAGGCCGCGAGCGACGAGGAGACCCTGGGCGCGCTGCGGCTGCTCTACGGCCAGTCCCCGGCGGTGAGCGCGGTGCTGAAGCTGGACGCGGAGGGCCGCCCGCTGGGCACCCCCGTCTTCCGTCCGCGGGCCGTGGACGGGCATCCAGCCTTCTCTCCGGATTCGCTGGACCGGCTCATCCGCTCCATGCCCGTGCAGACGCTGCGAGGTGGCGGCAAGGGGCAGGCGGCGCTGGGCACCGCCTATGTCCAGTCGGAGGAGGGGCGCGCGGCGGTGGCCGTGGCGGTGAAGCTCGCGGAGGGGGAGCGCGCGCCCTTCGCGGTGGCGGAGCTGGTGCTCCAGCCCCTGGAGTCGGTGCTGCGCCGCCGTCTGGGGGAAGGGCAGGGCCGCATCGACCTGGTGGACGAAGAGCGGCGCGTGCTCGCCAGCACGGAGCCGGAGCGCCGGGGCCAGGTGCTGGCGCCCGAGTTGAGCGCGCACCTGATTGCGCCCGCCGTGCCGCTGGCGGAGGCGGCGCGCAGCTTCCGGCTGGAGGCTCCCGGCCGCCGCGTCAGCGTGGCGCGTGTGCCGCATGGCATGCGCTTCGACGTGCTGGTGACCTTGGACGAGGCCGTCGCGCTGGCCCCCGTGCACGCGATGCGGCGCACCGTGCTGCTGTCGATTGGCGGCACCTTCCTGGTGCTGCTGGGCCTGGGCGCGCTCTTCACCCGCCGCCTCAACGTGCGGCTCACCGAGGTGATGCGCGGCGCGGAGGCGTACAGCCGGGGCGAGCTGGACAAGCGGGTGACGGTGACGGGGCAGGACGAGCTGAGCGAGCTGGCCAGCACCTTCAACCGCATGGGTGAGGAGCTGGAGGCGGCGCGTGGCCGGCTGCTGCGGTGGAACGACGACTTGCGCGTCCGCGTGGACGAGGCCACCGCGGAGCTGAAGGCGGCCCAGGCGCAGCTGGTGGAGGCCCAGAAGCTGGCCGCCGTGGGACAGCTCGGCGCGGGGGTGGCGCACGAAATCAACAACCCGCTGGCCGGCATCCTGGGCAACGTGCAGTTGCTGATGCTGGACCGGGGCTCGGCGGACCCTGACCTGGAGACGCTGCGGAAGATCGAGCAGAGCGCCAAGCGCTGCAAGGAGATCACCCAGAACCTGCTGCGCTTCTCCCAGCAGCGCGAGCGCGCGGAGCTGCGCGCCGTGGACCTCAACGCGGTGGTGCGTGACGCGCTCAGCCTCACCGAGCATCAGCTGCGAGGCGACGGCATCGTGCTCACCAGCGTGCTGAGCGAGGGCATCACGCGCGTGCGCGCGGACCCGGGGCACCTGTCCCAGGTGGTGCTGGCGCTGGTGTCCAACGCGCGCACGGCGATGCTGAAGTCGCCGCAGAAGCGGCTCACGCTGCGCACGGGCGAGGCGGACGGCATCGGCTACGTGGAGGTGGAGGACACAGGAAAGGGCATCGCCCCCCACATCCGGCCTCGCATCTTCGAGCCCTTCTTCACCACCAAGGACGTGTGGTCCAACGTGGGGCTGGGCCTCAGCGTGGCCTGGCGCATGGTGACGGAGGCCAGCGGTAGCATCGAGGTCCGCTCGGAGGTCGAGCAGGGCAGTTGCTTCACCGTGAAGCTGCCGAAGGCGTGATAGCTAGCGAGTCGTCCATGGCTGATTCCCGTCCATCTCGCCGTCAGGCGCCGTTCCTCATCGGCCTCGTGCTGATTCTCGCGGCGCTGCCGGTGGGGTGGTTCGTCTTCTTGCGTCAGCCGCCACCGCCGCCGCCACCGCCCGTCGCGCCGCCTGTCGTCGCGGCGCCCGTGGTGCCTCGTCAGTTGGTGCTGGAGCTGACGCAGGTGTCCGGCAAGGTGGAGGTGCAGAACACGGACGGCTCGTGGCGCGAGGCCACCGTGGGCATGGCGCTGCGCCGGGATGAACGGGTGCGCACGGATGACGGCTCGTACGCCATGCTGATTGGCGGCGAGTCCGTGGAAGTGCACATGGACCCCGGCACCGAAATCTCCGTGGACGCGCTGACGGAGTCGCTGTCCCGCATCCTGCTCGCTCGCGGTATGGCGACCGCCGTCGTGCGTCCCGGGCAGCGACACACGTTCGAGGTGAAGGCGGCGAACTCGGATGCGACGGCCACGTTGCAGCAGGCGGGTGCCTTCACCATGAGCAACAACGGCGAGGGCACCGTCGCGGTGGGCACGCGCGAGGGCGAAGTCACCCTCGTGGGGCAGGGCAAGGTCGTCATCGTCCGCGCGGGGCAGCAGGCCGTCGTGCGTCCCGGACAGGCGCCGTCGGACCCGTCGCCGGTGCCCACCAGCCTGCTCCTCAAGGTGGACTGGCCCAGTGAGCGCACCCGCCGTGAGCGCGAGCTCGTGGTGCGCGGACAGGCGACGCCGGGCAGCCGCGTGGAAGTGGGCGGCGTCACCGTGAAGTCCGATGCGGAGGGAAACTTCCAGCGAAAGGTGATCCTCCGGGAAGGCCGCAACACGGTGGACGTGCAGGCGTTTGGCGTCGGGCGCACGAAGCAGCAGGAGCGCCAGGACGTCGTTGTCGACACGACGCCTCCGCCGCTGAAGACGGATACCGAGAACATCTGGAATCAAGCGCGCGACGACTGAGACAGCGGCCGAGTGTGCGAGCGGGTGTTCGCCTTGACCCTCGCCGAAGGGGCTTCTTAAACTTCGGGAGGAGTCGTTCCTGTTCAAGGGCAATCCCGGGCGAAAGCCCCGGTGCGCAAAGCCGCGGGGCCTGAAGTCCGGCCGGCCGTGACCGCCGTGGGAAGTCAGCACCGGACGGGTCCGGGCCCACGCGCCTTGTGCAGGGCGGCAGTGGGTCATCGATTCGGAAACCCCCGGAGGACCATCCGATGCTGCGGACACTGGCCCTGAGCTGTTGGCTGCTTCCTCCGTTGGCGCTCGCATCCACCCCCGCGCCGAGAACACTGACGGGCACCCTGCACGTGGTCGCGGGGGGGCCGGGAGACCAGACGGACCCTCACGTCAGCGGCCCGTGGGTGGCGTACACGAACGAGTCCCGGGGCACGAGCGAGATTCGCTACCACGACCTGCGCACCGGCGCGGACGCGGCCATCCCGAACGAAGGCGCGTTCGACTTCGTCTCGGACATCTCGGGCAGCACCATCGTCTTCACGCGGGTGAGCACGTCCAGCGCCATCCACGCCTTCGACGTGGGCACGGACACGGTGGCCCGCGAGCTGGCGCCGGAGGCGGGCAGCAGCCGCCGCTCCGCCGTGATTGGCGGACGCACTGTCGCGTGGCAGGACTTCGGCTACACCGGCGTGACGTCTCAGCCGGAGATCGCCGTGTTCGACCTGGACACCGGCACCCTCACGCGCCTCACGGACGACACGTTTCAGGACCGCACGCCGGCCGTGTCACCCGATGGCGCGACGGTGGTCTGGGCCAAGTGTGACGAGCAGGGCTTGCGCTGTGACATCTGGCAGGCCCGGCGAGGCGCCCACGGCTTCACGTCGCAGGCGCTCACGGGCAGCGAAGGCGAGGAGTCCCAGCCGGACACCAACGGCGAGGTGGTCGTGTACGCGAGCACGCGCACGCTCGACGGCGTGACGGACCGGGACATCTACTGGAAGCCGCTGAACGGAGGCACCGAGCAGCGGCTGGCGCTGCCGGGGATGGACGCGAACCCCAGCATCAGCGGCTCGTTGATTGCCTTCGAGCGGAGGGACCCGTCGAAGAACGACTTCGACATCGTGCTCTATGACTTGAGCACGGAGACGCTCTACGCCATCACGAACACGCCCGAGAACGAGAGCCTCACGGACCTGAGCGTGGACGCGGACGGCACGGTGCGCGTGGTGTGGACCGTGTCGCAGAACGGGGACTTCAACGTCCACGCCTTCACGTTCAAGTTGGATGACGCGCCGGGCTGCAAGCTGGCGCCGGTGGAGCCGGTGTCTCCCGCGGAGGTCTGCGCGCGGCCCGGTGACTGGCCGCTGCTCGCGTCGCTGGAGGTGGCGCGGACGAGCGGTCAGCCCAACGGCGTGGCGCTCGGCTTCGCGGGCTCCGGTGACGGCGTGTTGTGCGTGGACAACGGCTACAATGGCGAGGACTCCACCGCGGGCTGGGTGTGGCTCAACGGCCGGGAGCTGGTGGACCCGTCGCGTTTCAAGCAGGGCGTGCCGCGGGTGGCGACGCGCGCGCGGCTGGATGGGCACAACTCGCTGACGGCGCTCATCTCCGGCAAGCCGGGGAGCGCGTTCCGCATCCGGGTGTACGGGCCGCCGAGGCTGTGCCAGCCCGTGTCGGGGACGCCCGCGGACGCCACCGTCATTCCCGGCGTCACACTCGCGCCGGTGTCATCCGCGTCCGTGCCGGTGTCCCCAGTGACCTTCGTCCCCGAGGGCCCGGTGCGGGACGCGGGGCTTCGGGGCTGTAGCACCGGGGGTGGTTCAATAACGCTTTCCGGGGTGATCCTGTTGATGGCCGGATTGCTGCGTCCGCGTCGTGCGAAGGCGCTTCGACGTGGCGACGGTGCCCTGTAGACTGACACGGCCCTGAACCGGTTTCTCCTCCTCGGATTGCTGCTGCTGTGTGCCCCGGCCTGGGCGGACACGCTCGAGATACTCGGGCCGTCGTCCGCCGTGGCGCCGGATGGCTTCCCCGTGGCAGTGGTCCGGCGAGACGCCGCGGGGCGCCCCGTTCCGATGGGGCCGCCCACGCTGTCCATCGAGGGCGCGGAGGTGCGCGGAGGCGAGGCCCAGCCGCCGCTGCACACGTACGTGGTGGTGCCGCGGCCCGGTGCTCGCGAGGTGTCGGTGCGCGCGCGCGCGGACGGGCTGGAAGCACAGGCGCGATACCTCCTGGGCCCGCAGGCGACCGACGTCCGGTTGACGCTGGAGCCGCCCGCGCCCGTGAAGGGCAAGGACAAGGAGGCCCAGCTCACGGTGCGGCTGGTGCGGCCGGATGGCACCGCGGATGACAGCGGCGCGCCGCCGGTGGTGCGCGTGAGCGTGGGCCGCGTGGAGGGCCTGGAGCGCACCGGCCCGGGCACGTATCGCGCGCGGTATGTGCTGCCGGACACGCGTTATCCCGAGGTGGCCATCCTGGTGGCCTTCTCCGCGTGGCCCAGCCCGCAGTCGATTCATGGCGCGTATGGCCGCGTGCTCGTGCCGCTCGCCGCGTCGGTGAATCTGCCGGGCACGACGGAGCCGGACGCGGAGATCTCCATCGACATCGCGGGGCAGACGTTTGGCCCGGTGGCCGCGGGACATGACGGCCGCTTCCGGGTGCCCATCATCGTGCCGCCCGGGCATCGCATCGGGCAGGGCCGGGTGGTGGACAAGGTCGGCAACGTGCGGCGGATGCCCATTGACCTGCGGCTCCCGCCCACGGACGGTCTGGCGTGTGTGCTCCAGCCGCAGCGGCTGCCCGCGGATGGCGTGTCCCAGGCCCGGCTCGTCTGCGCGACGAGCGACGCGATGGGCGCGCCCGTGGAGGATGCCCGCGTCACCGCGCAGGCACGCCTCGGCACGTTGCGCGGTCCCACGCGCGCGCCGGGGGGCTTGCTGGAGTGGCGCTACACCGCGCCGCGCACGCTGACGGCCGAGGAGCGCATCGAGGCCGCGTGGCCCCAGCGGGGACCCGGCTCGCGCGAGTCACCGGCCCTGGAGTTGGTGCAGGGGCCCGTGGCGGAGAGTCGCCTGAGCGTGGAGGAGTCGCTGGTGCATCGCGGCGCGCGCACGCGCGTGGTGGTGACGGCGCGTGATGCCTTCGAGCGCCCCCGGCCGGGTGCGACGGTGGAGCTGAACGCGCCCCTAGGTGAGCTCACGCCGCCGGTGGAGGCGCCGCCAGGGACCTTCACCAGCACGTGGTCGATTCCCACGGAGGGCGAGGCCGGCGAAGTGGACCTGAGGGCCCGGGCCTGGGGACCTTCGGGGAGCGAGCCCGCGCGCCTCCGCGTGTGGTTGGCGGAGGGCTCGTTGTACGCGGGCGTCTCGGACCTGGCGGGGCTGCCGGTGCCCGCGCAGGCGCTGCGTGTGGATGGCCACGAGGTGGTGACGGGCGTCGACGGCACCGTGCAGCTGGGCCCCGCGCGTCCGGGCAAGGTGGAGCTCGCGCATGCGGTGTGGACGGGCCTGACGCGGACGGTGCATGTGCTCGGCGCGGAGGGGCCTGTCTTCCCGATGGAGCGGCCGCTGGTGCCTTCCTTCGTGGCGCAGCACGTGCGGCTGGCGCCCGCGGTGCCGGTGAACGTGCGGCTGCAGGTGGCCGGCGCCCGCGTGACGTACTGGGTGGAGGACGCGAGCGGTGAGGTGCTGACGGGGCGTGACGTGTTCGTCTCGCTGTCCTCGGGCGAGCGGACGGATGCGATGACGCAGGAGGGCCGCACATCGTTCACGGTGCGCGCCACCGGTCCGGTGAGCGTCTCCGTCGCGGATGTGGCCACGGGCGTGACGGCGCTGGCGGAGGTCCGCCCATGAGGGCCGCGCTGGTCTGCCTCGCCGCAGCCATGGGGCTCCTGCCGATGGGCGCGGGGGCCCAGGCCCTGTCCCTGGACACGGCCTCGCAGGCGTCCACCATCGCGGGCCGCGTGTGCCAGGACCTCGATGGCGACGGGCTGTGTGGCGCGGACGAGCCGGGCCTGGCGCATGTCCGCCTGGTGCTCACCACGGGCCGGGATGTCCGCACGGACTCGAAGGGCCGCTTCCACATCACGGGCGTGGACGCGCGGGTGCCGGACGCGGTGGGTGGGCTGCACCTGCGGCCGGGACGTCACCGGCTGAAGGTGGACACGCGCTCGCTGCCGGTGACCAGCCGCGTGAGCCCCGAGGCCGCGACGCTCGAGGTGCCATGGGGCGCTGTCGTGCTCCAGGACTTCGCCGTGCGGGATGTGGCCGTGACGCCCGCACCCGTGCGTGTCTCCTTCACCGAGGCGCCGCCGGTGGCGGAGGTCGTGACAGGGGCGGGCGCGGTCCGCTTCCGCGTGGCGGGACAGGCGTCGGCGGGAGACCGGGTCACCGTGGCGGGCGTGGCGGCCCAGGTGGACGAGAAGGGCGCGTGGCAGGCCCAGGTGCCGCTCGTGGGCGGTGAGAACGTGCTGCCCATCACCGCGACAGCGCCGGAGGGACAGGTGCGGCTGCTGCGCCAGCGCGTGGACGTGGTGTCCCGTGAGGGCGGATGGCTGGTGGCGCCTCGGCCGATGCTGCCCGTCGCGACGCTGCAGTTGCCTTCGGGCCGGGATGCGCCCGCGGCGAGCGGACCCGCGCGGGTGCGCGTGGAGGCCCCCGCTGGGACGCGTGTTGTCGCTCCAGGCGGGGAGGTGGTGCTGGGGCCGGAGGGCCGCGTCGATGTCCCGGTGGTGCTGTCGCCGGGCCTCAACACCGTGAAGCTCCGCATCACCTTGCCGGAGGAGGCGCCGCGCGACGAGGCGCTGGAGATCGCCGCCGCGGCCCGCTCTTTCGCGGTGGGCTTGCTGGACGTGGAGGCGACGTACGCACCGGCCACCGGCGACGTGCAGCTTCGCGGCCGTGGCTCCGCGCACGCGGAGCTGCGGCTGGGCGCGGTGGACCTCGTGGGCGAGCTGGACCTGCGTGACACGGACGGACGCACGTTGAATGGCGCCAGCCTCCCGGACTGGCTGCGGCCGCGTGTCCCCGAGCGCTTCGACCGGGCCGCGGATCCGGACCTCGCGCCGGCGGAGTGGGGTGACGACTCGGTGTCGCTGACGCCCAACGCCACGGAAGCGCGGCTTCGGTTCGAGGCCCGTCACGCGGAGCTGGGCCGCGCGGGGCTGGGCACCTACCGCGCGCTGATTCAGGACCGCGAGGTGGGCCGCTACCACCGGCCGCTCTTCGGCCCCTATGCGGAGCTCCAGGCGGGCCAGGAGTCTGCGCGCGTGGGGGTGAAGGCGTTTGGCGGGAGCCTGACGGACCCGGTGCGGCAGGTGTCCGCGGTGCCCGCGCACGAGGAGCTGCGCGCCACGGGCGGCAGCCTGTACTACCTGGGCGCGGCGTCGGTGGCGGAGGGCTCGGAGCTGGTGCGCGTCGAGCTGCGCGACGGCGTCACTGGACTCCCCCTGGGCGAGCGGCACCTCATTCGCGGCGTCGACTACGACATCGACTACTTCGCCGGGCGCATCCTGCTCGCGCGGCCGCTGTCCTTCCTCGCGGGGGCTGCGTGGCTGCGGACCGGCTCACCCACGGAGACGCCGGAGCCGGTGCTGGTGGTGGACTACGCGGCGCTGCGGCTCGCGGACGGCGGTGACGCGGCCGGCGGCGAGGTGTGGGCCGAGTGGCGCGGCGCACGGCTGGGCGTGGGCGCGGTGCGCGAAGGCCGGGAAGGGCGCCCGTACACGCTGTACACGGGACGCGCGAGCACGGCGCTGGGCGCCTACCGCTTCGCGGCCGAAGTGGCGTCCAGCCGGGGCACGGCCGTGGACGCGTCCTTCTTCGGTGTCTCGGATGACGGTGGCCTCAGCTTCCTCCGTCCCCGGGTGGACGCGGGCACGGGGGCTCAGGCGGTGAGCCTCCAGCTTCACGGACCGGGGCTCTCGGGTGAGGGCACGGTGGACGCGGCGTTCCGGCTGCGCGGGCGGGGCTTCTCCGATGGCTCGCACACCGACGTCGCGATGTTCCGGCAGTCGTCGCTCCGGGTGAGGCAGCCCTTCGGCCGGGTGCGGCTGACGCTGCTGGCGGATGAGCGGCGCTCGGCCGACCCGCGTGCGCCCTTCGAGGACTCGCCGTTCTCCGCGCAGGTGCTCGGGGCGGGCGTGGGGTGGGAGGAGTCGCGGTGGGGCGTGGGCCTGGAGGTCCGGGACTCCCGCCTGCGCGCCGCGCAGGTCGCGGGCGTGGGGCCGGCGCTGTCGGGTGGCAGGACGTCCGCCGGCGTGAGTGGCTCGTTGAAGGTCTGGGAGCGTCTGCGGCTGCGCGCGGCGCACCGGCAGGCGTTGGCGCTTCACGGTGAGGGCCCGGGGCGCTTCGACGACACCTTCACCTCCGTGGGCGTGGACATGGAGTTGGACCGCGATACGCGCGCGGGTGTGTCCGGCGGCTGGGGACCCGAGCTGGGGCCGCGCGCCTGGGCCAACCTCGAGTCGAGGCGCGGCCAGGACGTGTTCTACGGCGGATACTCCGTGGACGTGGACGGGCCCGACCACGGCGCGGGCCGCACGGTGACGGGCGCGCGCACGGAGCTTCCCGCCAGCGGCACCGCGCTCTTCGTGGAGGACGTGGGCTCCCATGACGCCACGGCCGTCCGGCTGGCGCGCGCCGTGGGGTTCCAGCAGCAGCTCACGGGCGGGTTCAGCGTGGGCGCCCGGTACGAGCGGGGCGTGCGCAGCCTGCTGGACGTGGACAGCCCCCTGGAGCGTGAAGCGGGCGGCGTGTTCGGTCAGCTCGTCCTGCCGCGGCTGCGCGTGGATGGCCGGGTGGAGCTGCGCCGGGAGGAGGGCACCCTGGAGCGAGGCTCCGCCGCGCCCGTGGACAGGCTCCAAGCGGTGGTGGCGCTGGCGGCGCAGGCGCAGTTGCTGGAGGACGTGACGGCGTCTGGACGGGTGGACTTCGCGCGCACCGTCAACGCGGACGTGCTGGAGACGCGCCTGGTGGAGGGCTACGCGGCGCTGGCGTGGAGGCCCGGCCCCTGGCTGGTGGTGGCGCGCTACGGCATCACGCGCGAGCTGCTGCCGGGGCTCCGGTCCGCGTTTGGCGACAGGGCTTTGCAGACCTTCTCCTTGCTGCCAGCCGTGCGCCTGGGAGACCGGCTCTCCGTGGCGGCGGGGCTGCACGCGGGCCGCTCCAGCGTGGAGGACTCCTCACGGTGGGTGTGGACGGGCACGCTTCGCCCCGCGGTGCGGGTGGTGGGCGGGTTGGAGGTGGGCGCCGAGCTGGCCCGGCGGACGGCGTCTCCGGATGGGGAGCGGCTGACGGCGGTCCGTGCGGAAGTCGCCTATCGGGTGGACGAGCGCCTGCGATTGGCCACCGGGTACACACTTCTGGGGTTCAGCGGTTTGGGGCTGGAGCCCGGCTCGTCAGACAATCAGGACCGGCTCTACCTTCGAGCCGAAGTGGCCTATTAGGAGCGAGTCGTGCGTCCCCTCCTCGTCATCAGCCTCTGCCTGGGTGTGGCCACCGCGGCCCGCGCGGATTGGGACGTCACGGAGGTGCCGGGCATCGCCCGGTCAGTGGACGTCTTCTCCCCGGGCGTCTACGCCGTCTCGACGACGAATCAAACCGAGCTGCACCGGGGCGCGGGGACGCAGTCCCTCCTCTTCTTGCACGGGGACGTGTTCGGCACCTTCCTGTCGCCCGCGGGGTGTTTCGCCATCGTCGTGCGGCCGGGCGACATCATCAGCCACGAGAACTGCCGCGCGGCCGGCAACATCATCCCTCCGGACCCGGTGAACACGGTGGTGGGCGTCCGGCGGGTGAAGCACACCGCGTCGGGCACGGGCTACGCGGCGGTGGCGCTCTCGGATGGCGGGCTGACGTTGCTCACGGCATCCCAGGGGGTGGTGGGGCCCGCGCCGTGGACGCCCCTGTCCATCGACGCGGGGCTGATGTCTTCGACCGAGGTCCTGGGGGTGGTGGAGACGCGGGATGGCGCGCCGCACGCGCTCTTCAGTGTCACGGGGCTCTCCCGCACGGACCTGCTCTGGTACACGCGGGACCAGCGTCAGGCGCAGGTCTCCGTGCCGCCGCTGCTGACGACGCAGTCGCCGCGAACGGTGGACCTCTTCGCGGGAGATGGGCCGTACCCCATCGCGTTGTTCGGCAATGCCGACGGGCTCTTCCGGGGGGCGCTAAACCCCAGCGGGACGACGTTCGAACCCGTGATGCTCCCGGATGGGCAGCCCATCCGCATCACCTCGGTGGACGTGAACACCGGGAATGGGAGCATCCGGGGCGAGGGCTTCGGACTCGCCGTGGGGCAGAGCGCCAATGGCGAGCCCGTGGTGCTGGGCGCCGTGCCCGCCGCCAGCGCGGAGGGGGCGGGCCTCCAGTGGCGCGTCCACCCTGCCTTCGAGGGCTCGGCGCTCCCGGGCTCCCCCGTGGCGGCGCCGCTGGAAGTGTCCTGCGTGGACTCGTCCTATTGCGTGTTCATCCTGGACCAGCCGGGCTTCAACGTCGTGTCGTACGCCAACGTGAACGCGCCCGTCCTCGACGTGGGGAGCACGCCCATCCTCGTTGACGAGGCGGGGGCCGCGACGGTGCGCTTCACGGCGACGGACGCCGACTTCGATGCGGTTCGCATCTCCGTGGATGACAGCGCCTCCGCGGGCCTGCTCGCCGTCAACACGGTCGAGCGCCCCGATGAACTCGACGTGACGCTGATTCCGCAGCGGCCCGTCTGCAAGGAGGAGGCAGGCCAGTTGCGCGTGTTCGCGTCGGATGGTCTGGCGGTGCATGACACCGAGGTCGTCGTCCCGTTCCGCGTCTTGAACGTGCAGGGCCCGCAGCGGCCGAGGGTGTCGCCCTTGCGAGCCTCGACGACCGCGTCGGGAGCACCGCAGGTGTTCACCGCGCAGCCCGTGGCCGAGGAGTGCCCGGCGCTGAGCTTCATGTGGGAGCCCGTGGCGGGACAGTCGGGCGCGCCGCTGCTCACGCACAACGGCGGCGCTCAGGCCACCTTCACCCCGCCGGAGGTTCTGTGTCAGGCCTCGGGCGTCAGCTATGCGTACGAGCTTCGAGGCTTGGACGAAGGGGGGCTGTCCTCCAGCACGCCGACAATTTTCACCGTGGACGTCGCGCCGTGGGGCCGTCCGCTGCCGCCCTTCGGGGCGGGGGCGGTGCGCCGTCTCACCTCCGGGGCGGGCGCGAGCGTGGAGTTGGTGCCCGAGACGTTGCACACCTGCGCCGGCACGCCCGGCCTGCCCGGCATCGAGACCGAGTGGTCGCTGACGGAGCCGGGAGCGAGCCTGCCCGCGGGCATCACCGTGAGGACGGCGAACGGCGACCCCGTCTCCCTGGACGCGCCCGTGTCGAGCGAGCGACTCCGGGTGGAGGCCGAGGACTGCAGCCTCGCCTCGTTGTCGTTCACCGCGAAGAACCGCATCCCCGTCACCGGGGGCGGCGTTCAGGAGGGGCCCGAGGCCCAGGTGCTCGTGGTGGTGGAGCCGTCACTGGAGGACGTGAGCTCCGGCACGCTGGAGCTGGGCGTGACGTCGTCAGGGGACGGGCAGGTGGACGTCGTCCTGGACACGTCGCTCAACTGCGTGGAGGCCCGGGCGTTGAAGGCGCGGGTGTTCGTGGAGACGCAGCGCGGTGAGGCGTTGGCCACGGACGTGGTTGCCGTCCCCGGGACGTGGCGTCCTCAGTTGCCGCGCTCCTGCACCGCGGAGTCCTACCGCGTCCGTGGCGAGCTCTTCGACGACAGCAGCGGCACCGTGCAGGAGGGGGGCCGGGCGGACGCGCAGCTGTCCAACCAGCCCCTGCCCGCGCAGTTGGGTGGACTCGAAGCCGGCGCGCTGGTGGCGCGGTGTGGCTCCGGGGCGAGCACCACGCTGACGCAGACGATTCCCGCGAATGCGTGCGGCGACGTGGCCATCTCCTGGTCGCAGGTGGACGGGCCCTCGCTGGTGGAAGCGTCCCTGACGGGGAGGACTGTCACGGTGAGCACGCGTGACACGGCGCTGGAGGACCTGGTGGGGCATTCCATCACCCTGCGCGTGCTCGCGGACGCGGGTGGGGGCAACGCGGCCACCACCGAGCACGTGGTGCCCATCACCGCCGAGCGCTTCGTGGACGTGCGGCACACGACGGAGACGCCCTCCGCGTCCGAGAAGGGCCTGGTGGGTGTGTTGGTGGAGCTGCGCAACACGTCCGAGTGCGAGGTGGGCACCCTGCGCTTCGTGGAGCACGTGGACGGGCTGGAGTGGGTGCCCGGCAGCGTGAAGCTGGACGGCGCCGGCGTGGAGGCTGAGGCAGTGACGGGCGGCTTCGCGGTGGGCGACATCCGGCTGCCCGCGCGAGGGACGCGCACGCTGTCCTACGTGGGCCGCGTGCCGCTGCTGTCCACGCCGAAGCTGGGCGGCGAGATGTCCCTCAACGGCGTGCCGGTGTCGGGGGATGCCGAAGTGCCTCCGCCCGCGCAGGGCTGCGGCTGCACGGGGGGCGGCTCCGGCGTGGCGCTGTTCGGTCTGTTGGCGCTGACCCGGGTGCTGCGCCGCCGGAAATAGCGCGGCTACAGGCCGAAACTGATGCGGTGGCGCCGGCTCGGCGTGTCGGGCCGCTCCTCCAGGATGCCGAGCAGCTCCAGCGCGCGCAGCGTGGCCAGCGTCTGGCGCTCGGACAGGTCCGTGAGCGCGAGCAGGTCCTCCACCGTCTTGCTTCCGTCCGCGTAGGCCAGCACCAGGGCCTGGGGGCCCTCGAGCTTCAGCTCGTGCAGGCCGTAGGGGGCATCCGCGGTGGGGAACAGGCGCCGGGAGCGCGGCATCTGCTGGCGCAGGGCCACCAACGTCTCGGTCTTCGCCACGCCCTCCAGCACCAGGTCGCCCGGGAAGACGGACAGCTTCACCAGGTCCGTGCGGCGGGGCCGCATGGCGCTGAAGCCGAAGCCGCCTTCCTTCCAGGAGAACGTGGACGCGACGATGTCGTTCACCTGCTCCACCAGCAGCTGCTTGCGCTGGGCGGCGTCGATGAGGCCCATGCGAATCATGGCCTCGCCCGTGCGCAGGCCGTGCTCCTTCGCGGAGGCGGCGACCTCCGCCAGCAGCGCTTCGGGCAGCACGCCCCGGCGGGCGCAGAAGCGGCCGAAGCGCTCCGCGGCCAGGTTGGACGCGGCGTACACGATGTTGCCGGATTCGAAGTAGACGACCTTGAGCACCGCGCCCTGCTGGAGCTTCAGCTCCCCGTGGTGGCGCGCCTCGTAATAGGCGTTGAGCAGGCGCGGGACGGAGGTCTCCTTCAGCTCGCCGCCGAGCGACCACGTGGGCAGCGCGCGACGGGGCGCAGGGGGCTCGGCGGGCGTGGACGACTCGCTCCACACCTTCTCGCGCATGCCGAAGGGCAGGGGGAGGGCGTGCTCCGCGTCCGGCTCCGAGGGCTCGGGGAGGGGATCCGTGCTGGGAACGACCTGAAGGGGCTCGGAGGAGCCTCCGGACTCGGGGGGAAACTCTTCCAGCACGATGAGGTCCTCGGCGTCGAGCAGCTCATCCAGCAGCACGCTCTCCGCGATGGGCGGGGGAGCGCGCGGTTGGGGGGACACGCCACCGGCCTGCTCCAGGGCCTCCATGACGGTGATGAGGTCGAACGGCTTTTCGAAGAAGGCGCGGGCCCCGTGGACCTGCACGGCCTCCTGGGCGAAGCGGTCGCCCTTGTACACGCCGCTCACCGCCAGGGCGGGGATGCCGTGGGCGCGCAGCGCGGCCAGCACCTCACTGCCGCGGATGTCGGGGAGCAGCAGGTCCACCAGCGCGGCGTCCCACCGGATGTTCGGGGCGAGCGCCTCCAGCGCCGCCTCGCCAGTAGATGCGGCTTGTGCCTCGTGGCCACGGCTCTGCGCCATGGCGACGATGAGGGAGGCCAGCTCGTGGTTGTCTTCGACGATGAGCAGTCGCGCCATGGGCGCGCAGACCATAGCATCCGCGTCATGGACGTTCAGGGCTTCCACCACGTGGCCATCCAGGCGAAGGACATCGAAGGCGTCACCGGGTTCTACAGGGACCTGCTGGGCTTTCCCGAGTTGACCCGGCACCTGCGTGCGGATGGCTCTCTGCGGAGCATCTGGGTCGGCGTGCCAGGGGGCGGCTTCCTGGCCATCGAGGCGGCGGGCGGCGAGCCCGTGTCGACGTCGTTCCGCCATGACGCACCGGGCCTGTTGATGCTCGCGTTCCGGATTCCGAAGGCGGCCCGGGCTGGGGTCGTGGAGACCTTCACCCGCGCGGGGGTGCCGCTGGAGCACGAGACGCGGTGGTCGGTGTACGTCCGGGACCCGGAGGGGAACCGCGTGGCGCTGAGTCATCACCCGGAGGACTAGGACGCCGGGCATGGGCGCGGGTGTGCTTGCGGAGCGGGATGGGGCGCGGCTACAAGCGGCCCCATGCGCCTGGGTGAACAGCTCCTGAAGGATGGTCTCGTCTCCGCCGAGGGGCTCGAGGAAGCGCTCGAGGCCCAGGTGGTGCATGGCGGGCGGCTGGGCACCAACCTGGTGGAGCTGGGGCTGCTGACCGAGCAGGACCTCGCGAAGACGCTGGGGAAGCTTCACAACAGCGCGTTCGCGTCCGGGGAGATGGTGCCCGACCCGAAGGCGATGGAGCTGGTCTCCTCGAATCACGCGGACGACAAGGAGTACCTGCCCATGCGGGTGGACGCGACGCGGCTGAGCCTCGCCGTGGTCAACCCGCATGACTTCACGACGCTGGACGCGATTGCGTTCCGGACGGGCAAGCGCGTGGTGCCGGTGGTCATCCCCGAGTTCCGGATGAACCAGCTGCTGCGCCGCTACTGCAAGGCGTTCCGGCCGCTGCGCGCCATCGACATGAACGCGGTGCGGCTCCGTCCCGCGCCCGGCTCCCCGGAGCTGGCGAAGGTGGAGGAGCGGCCGCCCGACTTGATGAGCGAGGAGGAGTTCCAGTCCATGTATGCCTCCGCGCTGCGCGGTGGCGCGGACTCCGACGACGCGGACGTGGGCGAGGAGGAGATCATCACCGGCGTGGAGGTGCTGGAGCCCGCGCCGGTTCCCCAGGCTCCGGTGGCGCCGCCCCTGCCGCAGGTGGCGGCCCGGCCGCCCATGGCCCCCGTGGCGCCGCCCCCGGCGGCTCACCCCTCGGCGGGCATCGTGGTTCCGCCGCCCATGGCGCCGCCGGCTCCGACCGCCGCCGTGCTGGGTGGGGCGCAGCCCACGGCGCCCGTGCAGCCGCCGCGTCCGCCCGAGCCGCCGCCGACGCCGCTCACCTTCGCCGAGGCGCAGGCGGAGCTGGCGCGCAGCTCGGACCGCGAAGACGTGGCGCGCACGGTGCTTCGCTTCGCGCTGGGCAAGTGGAAGCGCAACCTCCTGCTGTCGGTGCAGGGCAGCCTCGTGACGGGCTGGCACGGCATGGGCGTGGGGGTCCGGGACGCGGTGGTGCGGCGCATCGGCGTTCCGCTGCGTGAGCAGACGACGTTCCGGCTCGTGCGAGACACGCGGTCGCACTACATCGGCCCGGTGCGCCGCGACGCGGCCATGGGTGTGTTCTACAAGTTGATGGGCGGCGGCTTCCCGAAGACGGCCGTCATCCTCCCGCTGCTGGTGCGTGGGAAGGTCGTCCACCTGCTCTACGTGGACAACGGACCGGACCAGCTCACGCCCCCCGACGTGGGCGAGCTGCTCATCCTGTCGCAGAGCGTGGGCCGTTCGTACGAGGCGATGATGCGGCGCCGGAAGAGCGCCTAGGCGAGGGCGTCCGCGGCGCTCGGTGGCATCGAGCGCCCAGTCCCTGTCACACGCTCGCTGCGAGGTGAGGGTGCGCCCTCATGCGTCGGCCCGGCTCCAGCGCTCCTGCGGCGTAGCGCTGCGCGAGGCGCCGCCAACCGCTCACCGTGGCGCGCACGAAGTTGGTGAGGGAGACGGCCCCCAAGGCGAAGGTAACGAAGGCCGCGATTTGCAAGGGTGTGAGGCCGGCGTGCATGGTCGTGGCCCGGAGCGTACCCTGACTCGCGCCGAAACCGCTCAGGTGGGGAGCGTCTCCACGTCGAACGTCATGCCCGCCCGGCGCAGCCGCTCCACCAGCTTCATTCCCATGCAGGACGCTGGCGTGAGGACACCCCCCTTCGCGGGGACGTCATCGAACGCGAGGCTCAGCGCGGATTCGGAGAGCATCCGCGCCGTGGCCGCGTAGCCCGGATCGCCCTGCGCCGCCACCTTGCCCTTCACGCGCACCTGCTTCCCCGTTTTCGCGGAGGTGCCTTCCCCCATGAGCCGCGCGACGAAGAAGCCCTTTTCACGGGCCTCCGCCGAGGGTCCTTCACCCGGGGCGGGGAGCACCTTCTTCTCCAGCAGGTTGCGCAGCGGCTTCACCTGCGCCGCGGCGACGAAGCCCCCCAGGATGCCCACCGTCACGCCCGTGGCGGTCAGCAGTCCCTTGGGGCCCGCGCCGTAGCTGGCGACCTCCGCGTACCGGAATCCCTCACCCCACGGATGGCCCAGCAACGCGTTGCTGCGCCGGACGACGCGCGTGTTGACCGAGGCCATGAAGAACGGCCCCGTCCACTGGCCCACCTCCTGGCTGAAGTGGATGCCGAACGCGTCGCGCGACTCGGGGCGCCACGGCCCGGGGACCGGGTCCAGGCCATGCGGGTGCGCCATCGTCTTCCGGACCTGCCGGTCCGTCGACGCGTCCTCCATGGCTTGCAGCATGCTCGCCGCCGTTCCGCCGCTGGCGCCGCCGCGCATGGGGCCCATGTAGAGGCGGACGGCGTCCAGGTGGCCACCGTGCGCCTCTCGCATGTGGTCCTGCATCATCAACACGCCCAGGTCGGACGGAATCGAGTCGAAGCCGCAGGTGTGCACGATGCGGGCGCCGGTCTTCTGAGCCTCCGCGTGGTGCGCATCAATCATCCGGCGCATCCACTGCACTTCCCCGGTGAGGTCGCAGTAGCTGACGCCCGCCCGGACGCAGGCGGCGACGAGCTCGCTGCCATACCGCGCATACGGACCCACCGTGGTGCAGACGACGCGGGTGCGCGGCACCAGGGCGTCCAGCGACGCGGCATCCCGTGCATCCGCGACGAGCAGCGGCAGCTCGGCGAAGGCGGGGGCAATGGCCGTCAGCCCCTGGCGGACCTTCTCCAGCTTGCCGAGGTCGCGTCCCGCGAGGGCCCACCGCGCGCGATGGGTGTCCTGCGTCTTCGCGAGGTACTCGGCCACCAGCCGTCCGGTGAAGCCCGTGGCACCCCAGACGACGATGTCGAACTCAGCGGTAGGCTTGCTCATGGGCGCGGGAGTGTCGTCGCGCCGCCCTGGCACCGCAACCGCGGCGTGAAGCGAGTGTTCACGCCGCGGAAGTCGCCGTGCCTGTTACTCCGCTTCGGGGCTCTCGAAGTTGACGTCGAAGGTGACCCGCTGGCCGGGCTCCACCTTGAACGTCTTCTGCCACCGCGCGCCGTTGACGATGACGAGGAGCTGGTGCGTGCCCTCGTACAGGTCCAGCTCATCCACGGGCGCGGCGCCCACGAGCCGGCCGTCGACGGTGACGATGGCCCCCTCCGGCGCGCGCACGTTCGCGAAGCCCTTGTTGAGGAAGATCTGCTGCGTCGACCGGCCACCCGCGGGCACGGTGATGACCCGCGTGGTCTGGATGCCGAGCACCGGGTTGCTCAGCGTCAGCACGTGGCGTCCCGCGGGGACGGCGGCGCTGACGGGCGTGCGGCCCAGGTACTGGCCGGGGATGGAGACCTCCACGCGAGGATCCACGGTGACGTCGAGCGTGCCCATGGGGATGCCCGCGTCCACGGTGCCCGCGTCCTGGGGGACGCCTGCGTCCACGGGGAGCGCGGCCTCCGGAACGCCCGCGTCCTCGATCTCGGCCTCGACGTTGGCGGGCAGCCGCTTGAGGACGATGGCCGCCGCTCCCAGCGAGAGCGCGAGGCCCACGCCCACGAACGCCATCCAGGTCCGCGAGGCCTTCGGCGCGCTGGCGGGAGGCGGCACGGGCTGCGTCCCCGCGCCCGGGTGCGCCTGGGCACCGGGGCCCGACGCGCTGGCCTGGGCCGGGGCGCTCGAACCGGTGGCAGCGCCAGGGCCGGCGCTTCCCGCCGGAGCCGTCGCGGCGGCACTCGTGGCAGCGCCCGTTGAAGCCTGCGCGGTTGCACCGGTCTGCCCCTGTGCGCTGGACGCGTTGCCCGTGCCAGCGGCAGCGGCGCTCTGAGCGGTCGCGCTGGCAGCCGCCCCGGTCTTCCCCTGTGCGCTGGCACCAGCCGCGTCAGCCTGCGCTGGCGCGCTCGCGGGAGCCTTGGCGCTGGCGCCACTCGGCGCCGCATCCTTCGCGGCCGGCTTGGCGGAAGCCGCCGAACCCGAACCCGCCTTGTCGGAGCCCGGCTGCGCCGAAGCCCCGGACGCCGAGTCACCGGCGGCGGACAACTGCCCCGGCAGCTCCGGCCACTTCGCGGGCATCAGGGACGGGGGCAGGGCGCCTCGCGCGAGGTACTCCGCGACGGCGGGCGGCGAAATGCCCGCCTTCTGCATGATGTCCGCGATGCCGCCTTCAATCACGCGGCGCCGCGCGGCGCGGGCCTCGCTCTCGGGCGGGAAGTGCTTGGACAGGAACTCGGCGAACTCGGCGTGCGTGGGCAGCGAGCCCACGGCCTCGACCACCGCTTCACGGAAGGCGAGCGCGGACGGATAGCGCTCCTTGGCCCGCTTCGCCGTGGCCCGGCGCAGCACCGCGTCCAGCTTCAGCGGCACGTCCTGCGCCATGGGCGGCAGCGAGCGCGTGAGCACCGCCTTGTCCGGGTCCGCGGCGTCCTTGAAGGGAATCTTGCCGGAGAGGCACTCGTGCAGCACGAGGCCCAGGAGGAACACGTCCGACTGCACGTTGACGGCTTCGCGTCCGCCGAGCAGCTGCTCCGGCGCGCTGTACATGCGGCGGTTCTTCACGCGCTTGCCGCCGCGCTCACGCGGAGCCACGCCGAGCGCGCCGTAGCCCGTCACCTTCGTCAGGCCGGTGAACGAGAGCATCAGCGTCTCGGGCCGGACGTCGCCGTGGACGAAGGGCGTGCCGTCGTCGTTACCGGCCACGTGGGCGTAGTGCAGGCCCACGGCGGCGTCGGCGGCGATCAGCGCGGCGAAGTGGGGCGGCAGCCGGGGCTGGGCCTCCAGCAGCTTGCGCAGCGGCTCGCCGTCGGCGAACTCGGTGACGCGGGCGAGGCCGCCGTCCTGCTCGGCCAGGGCGTGGACGCGGAGGATGTGCGGATGCTCGAAGACGAGCGCGCGAGCCGTCTCGCGACGCAGCGTCGCCGTCAGCTCGGGGTTCTGCACGACATCTTGCGGTGCCCAGATGAGCACCACGGGACGGGGCGACGCGCCGTCCTCCAGGGCGAGTCCGAGGAAGGCGCGTGAGCCTTCCCCGGCCAGCAGGGGACCGAGGGACTGGTAACGGACGGAACTCATGACACCGCATGTTAGTGCGAGTCACGCGGGTCCTGAAATACGGGGAGCCCTCAGCCCCGGCCGACACACCTAAAGTCGGTAGCCTGCTTCCTGCTCGAACGGCAGCGTCACGTGGTAGCCGTAGCGTCCGCGCCGCACGAGCAACAGGACGCTACGTCCCCGTCGCGCCGTGAGCAGCGCCTCGCGGAAGCCGTCGGTCGTCGTCACCGGCTGGTTGTTCACTCGGAGAATGACGTCTCCCGGCTCCAAGCCGATGTCCGCCGCCGCGGAGTTCTGCCGCACGCCCGACACGGCCAGCATGCCGCGCAGCTCCTTCACGCGCAGTCCTAGACGCTCCCACGCCAGCCCCTCGACCATGCGAGCAGGGAACTCCACCGGCGTCACCTGCACGGTGCGCAGACCGCCCTCCCGGAACAGCACCACCGGGAACGCGGAGCGGGCCGGATAGCCGCGCACGCGGGTGTCGAAGTCCTCGGCGTCCTGGATGCGCGAGCCGCCCAGCTCGGCCACCACGTCCCCGCGCTTCACGCCGGCCTGGGCCGCCGGGCTGCCTTCCTCCACCGCCGTGACCAGCGCGCCGTAGGCCCGGTCCCACCCGAGCTGCCGCGCGACCCGCGGAGGCAGGTCGGCCGTATCGATGCCCACCCACGCGGGGCGCACCTTTCCGAAGCGGGTCAGCTCGTCGACGATGCGGCGCACCTTGTCTGCGGGAATCGCGAAGCCGATGCCCTGCGCGCCGCCGCCGAAGATGGCGGTGTTGATGCCGATGATTTCCCCATCCACGTTGAGCAGCGGGCCGCCCGAGTTGCCCGGGTTGATGGCGGCGTCCGTCTGGACGAAGTCGTTGTAGACGCGGTTGTCGGCGCGGAAGGTGCGGCCCACGGCGGAGACCACGCCCGCGGTGACCGTCTTGCTCAGCCCGAAGGGGCTTCCGATGGCCACCACCGTCTCGCCAATCATCAGGTCCGAGCTGGTGCCCAGCTTCGCGGTGGGCAGCGGCTCCTTCGCCTTGACCTTCAGCACCGCCAGGTCGTTCGCCGCGTCGCTGCCAATCACCTCGGCATCGAACGAGCGGCCATCCGCCAAAATGACGTGGATGGCGGACGCACCCCGGATGACGTGGTCATTGGTGACGATGATGCCGCTGGGGTCGATGATGGCGCCGCTGCCCAGGCCGGAGATTTTCTGCCGCTCCGGCTCCGCGCCCATTCCGCCGAAGAACTCCTCCAGCGGCGAGCGGCGTCCGCGGAAGCGCGACTCCACCTCCTGTTCGGTGCCGATGTAGACGACGGCCGGGGAGACCTTCTGGACGACCTCCACGATGGCGTCGCGCCGCCGCGCGAGGTCGGCGCTCGCCGTCCCCGAGGCCAGCAGGGCGACCATCACCAGGCTCCACCTCATGACTGCGTGCTTCATTCCAACCCTCCGTGCATCGCCAGGGGATTGTCGGCCGAATGACAGATGGACTGTCGGCAAGGACGCAGCCCGGCCGGGGCCCCTGGATGCGGTGTCTCGCTCTTCATAAACCACTCCGGACATCCGTGAACGAATGCATCTCTGGGATGCACGTGCTCCGCGCGGCCCGGTACACCGTGGGAGCGGATTGTAATCCTGGCGGCGCGCCCCCGGTCGGGCGTGCCGAGGTGAGGGAGTGGGAGCATGAGTCTCGTCCTGGTCGCGGACGATGAGCCGGCGGTGTTGGAAGTCCTCAGTCAGGTGGTGGAGGACCTGGGCCACGACGTGGTGCAAGCCCGGGACGGAGAGGAGGCGCTCGGCCTGGCGCGTGACCGGCTCCCGCAGTTGGTGGTGACCGACCACATGATGCCGCGCTTGAGCGGCGTGGACCTCTGCCGCCGGATGAAGCAGGAGGCGCAGCTCAAGGACGTGCCCGTCATCCTGCTGAGCGCGGTGCTGCCGCAGGGCGCGCCCGAGGCCTTCGCCTTCCTCCACAAACCCTTCGAAATCACCGACTTCGAGTCGGTCATCCGTCAGTCCCTGGCGTCTTCGCCGGGCCCCCGGGCCGCGCCAGCGGAGTCGCCCGTGGGGGCGCTGGGGCAGTGGGTGGCCCGGACGCTCCAGGGTCCGCTGGAGACGGCGCGCGAACAGCTCCGCCGGTTGGAGGGCTCCCTCTCCGCCGAGGACCGAGGCGCCCTGGCGACCCTGGACGTGCAGCTCCGCTCCATGGAGTCCATGGGCCGCAACCTGCGCGACCTGGCGTGGCTGTCGTCAGGTGACGCGACGGTGCTCCGGGGCGACCTGGATCTGGGACAGCAGCTCCGCGACGCGGTGGCGACCCATGGGGACCACGTCAGCTTCGAGCCGCCCGAGGCCCCCATCGTCGTGCAGGCAGACCCTTCCCGCATCCGGCAGGTGTTCGACGTGTTGCTGTCGAACGCCGTCCGTCAGGGCCGCGCGGAGGTGGCGCTCGAGGTGTCACCGACGCAGGTCCAGGTGCACGTGAAGGACGCGGGGCCTGGGTTGCCCGCGTCGACGCTGGCCCACCTGTTCTCGCCCTTCCAGCCGGGCGCGGACGGCGTCTGGGGCCTGGAGCTGTACGTGGCCTCGGAGCTGGCGCGCCTGCAAGGCGGCGCCTTGTCCGTGGAGTCACGGCCCGGCCAGGGCGCCACCTTCAGCCTGATGCTGCCTCGGCCCCACTGATTCCGCCGGCCGGTCGACGCAGGTGCCGTTCGATGGACTCCACCAGCGCCGCTTCGCTCTCCGCGGCCTGGAACCGGGTCCGCATGGGCTCCAGCGCGCGCCGGTAGGAGGGCTGCTCCATGACGGTGTCGAGCAGGGGCACCAGGATGTCCGGCGTCAGCGTGCGCGGGTCCGCGCGCTGGCCCAGGCCGTGGTGGACGACGCGCGCGGCGACGCCGGGCTGGTCGAACTGGACGGGCAGGACGACCATCGGCACGCCGAAGTAGATGCACTCCTTGACGCTGTTGAAGCCGCCATGCGTCACCATGGCGGACGCGCGTCGCAGCAACTGGAGCTGCGGCGCGCGCGTCACGGCCAGGAGATTGGCCGGGAGGGGGCCGGGAAGCGCCTCGCGCCATTCATTGGTGGCGACGACGAACTGCCACGCGGGCCGGCGCCGCGCGGCCTCGACGACGGACGCGTGGAAGCGCCGGGCCTGCTCGGGAGGCATGGGCATGGTGCCCAGCGAGCAGAACACCAGGGGCCGCTCCGGGCTCAGCCGCTCCCAGGGGAACTCGGGCTCCTGGCGCTCCAGGTCGATGCACGGCCCCGTGTAGTGGAAGTCGGCGGAGGGACGCGCGCCCTGGAACTCCACGAACTCGCGCGGACAGAGGATGAGCATCGGGTCATGCTCACCGGTGCCTCGTCCCGCGTAGTCCAGGTGCGCGGTGGGATACCCGTGCTTGCGCGCCAGGGCATGCCGGTACCGGAGGTCATCGGGCTCCAGGCCCACGCGGCTGCGCAGCCCATCCAGCTTCGCGTCGAACAGGATGCGTCCCCAGTCGAAGGCCCCGCGAAGGATGCTGGCGAGCTGGCCATCCGGGATGACGTGGGAGTTCGGCGGCGGTGACAGCGGCTCCCAGCGCACGGGGATGCTGGTGTTCAGCAGAAGCGTGGGGACCTGGTTGCCCCGGAGGACCAGGAACGGCTCCGGGAGGAACACGTCTGCGATGCCCAGGTCGGGGTTCGTCCGGCGGATGATGGCGTCGAGCTCGCCCTCGAGGTAGCGCTCCATCATCCGCTTCTGCTTGCGCATCAACCGCAGCACGTAGCGCAGCCAGGCCACGCCCTTCAGCTGGCTGATGCGTTCCTTGACCTCGTCCTGGAAGCCCAGCGGAAACAGGTCCGCGAAGAGGCACTCGAAGTCGAAGCCCTCCGCGCGGATGACGGCCTCGGTGTCCCGGATGCCGCAGAAGACAATCCGGTGGCCGCGTTTCTGGAGCGCCCTCGCGAGCTTGAGCGAGGGGTTGATGTGCCCTCGCTCGGGGAGGGGGACGAACAGGAGGGTGGCCATGGCGACGCGAGGTCAGGCGCGCTGCGACTTCAGCATCCAGCCAATCATCTTGTAGAGCAGCCGGGCGCCGACGTTGCCGTCCCACTCGCTGCCTTCGGGGTCGGGGGCCACCTCGGTGAGGTCGAAGCCCACGATGGTGCGCCCGGAGCGGACCACGCCCGAGATGAGGGCCACCGCCTCGGGGAAGGACAGGCCGCCCGGCACGGGCGTCCCGGTGTGCGGGCAGAGCACGGGGTCCAGCCCGTCGATGTCGAAGGACAGGTACACCTGCTGGGGGAGCAGGTTGACGATGTCCGCCACCTGCTTGTTCCAGGGCACGCCGTCGAAGCGCTTGTTCTGGAGGTCCGCGTCGAAGAAGCCGTGCACCCGGCCCTTCGAGTCCACGATGTACTGGTGCTCCTCGGCGCTCATGTCGCGCAGGCCCACCTGGACCAGCGTCTTCACGCCGGGGATGCGCTCCGCGACGTTGTACATGATGGACGCGTGGGACCAGGTGAAGCCCTCGTAGGCCACGCGCAGGTCGGCGTGCGCGTCCAGGTGCAGCACGCCCAGGCCCGGATACTTCTCCGCGTGCGCGCGGATGATGCCGTAGGAGATGGAGTGGTCGCCGCCCACCGCGGCCACGCGCTTGCCCTGCTCCAGCCAGTGCTTCGTGGTGCGGTAGACGAGCTCGTTCATCTGGTCGCACAGGCCATTCACGTCCTGGGCGGCCTGGAGCAGCTCGGCCTCACCCGAGTGGATGCCGCCCGCCTCGATGACGACCTGGGCGCGCTCCTTGGCGCGGGTGTTCCAGTCCCGCAGCTCCGCGGACTCGGGGAGCATCGCGATGCCGCGCTCGTAGGGGCGGCCCGTCTCCACATCGAAGAGGTCGACCTGCCGGCTGGCCTCCAGGACGGCGGCCGGGCCGTCGGACGTGCCGCCGCCGTAGCTGGTGGTGGCCTCGAACGGCACGGGGATGAGGACGACGTGGGCCTCTTCCGGGGAGTGGGGGAGGCCGAACACGCCGGAGTCCGGCTGGGCGGCGGCGCTGGGGTCGAAGTGGGTGGACATGGCGGCGCAGGATAAGGGCACCCCAGGGGGGCGCAATGGAATTGGGGGATGACGTCCGGGTGACTATTTCTCGATGCGTTCCTGCACGTCGAAACGGCTGGCGGTGACCTGATGTTTCTCGATCACGAGCTTCTGTGCCACCAGCGCGCCTCGGACCTCCAGGCTGTAGTCGTTGTAGTACGCGTCGACGAGCGAGGCCTTCAGGTCCCCGCCGATGATGACGGGGCCTTCGGTCCGGAATGTGTCGCAGGTGAAGTCGCCGCCGACGAAGAGCTGGGCGCCCTGGGAGTTGGAGGCCTTGCCGTGCACCTTCAGGTTCCCTGTCACCAGGAGCGACTTCACGTTCATCGGCCCCGTGACTTCCAGGTCACCGTGGTGGAGGAGGGGGCTCGTGGCCACCTTCTTGAGCGTCTTGTTCTTGGGCGCCCGCGTGGACACCGCCTGGATGAGGCCGATGATGGCGAAGACCAGCGGGGCGTTGGTGTTGCCGTGCTCCTCGATGCCCGCGTAGAGCTGGTCGAGGTTGACGGAGTACTCCTCGACGAAGACGCTCTCCATGAAGGCGCCGAGCTGTGACCACGTCGCCGCGCTGACGCCCTTGGGCGCGTCACCCGTGAGATAACGGGTGACGTTCTCCTCCGAGAGGTCCTTGGCCTTCTTGGGCGGCGGACCGCGCTGGTCCTTCGTCGTCTTCAGGACTTCGACCAGCATGGGGACCACGTTCTTGCTGTGCCGGGACGCGCGTGCGGCGGAGAGCACCGACCGGCCACCTTCCGTCTTCTGTCGAGGGTCGATGCCCTGGTCGAGGAAGAAGCGCACGACGCGGTCGGCCCCGAACTCCGCGGCCCGGTGGATGGGGAACTCGTAGCTGGACTTCGCCCGGATGTCGGCGCCGTACTCCATGAGCACCTGGATGACCTCGACGTTGTTCTGGGTCACGGCGATCATCATCGGCGTGTGGCCATTGAGGGTCTTGAAGTCCAGGCTGACGCCCGTGGCGAGCAGCTTCCGGATGTGGTCCACGGTCTGGGCGTTCTTCTGCTCCGCCTTGGCCAGGAGCTGGAGGTACTCCGCCTCCGGCATCTGGACCCGGTCATACGTCTGGAGGTAGTGGAGGTTGTCGAGCTGCCGGATGAGGCGTTCGAGTTCCTGCTGCTGCTCCGTCATCGCTTGTGTTCCTTCAAGGGGCAGTCAGGCTCAGTCCCACCGCACCACGAGCTTGCCCACCGAGTCGTTGCCCGCCATGCGCTCCAGGGCCTGCTTGATGTCGGCGCGCGGCACCACGGCGTCTACCACGGGCCGCAGCGCGCCCGAACGGAACAGCGGCAACAGGTGCCGCTCCGCGCTCTGGGCGAGCGCGATCTTCTCCTCGAGCGGGCGGCTGCGCAGCACGGTGCCCGTGACGCGAAGGCGCTTCGTCAGCACGGCGCCCAGGTTCAGCTCCGCCGTCGCGCCGGCCACCAGCCCCACCAGCATCAGCCGCCCGCGCGGCGCCAGGGCCGCGAGCGTCTCCGGAACGTAGCTTCCACCCACCAGGTCCAGGCACAGGTCCGCGCCCCGGCCGCCCGTCGCCTCACGCACCGCGTCCGCGAAGCGCGGCGGCTGGGTGCCGCACAGCACGGTGCGCGCGACGTCCCATTCGGACGCCCGGGCCAGCTTCGCCGCGTTCCGGCCGGTGCCCACCACGCGCGCGCCCATGGCGCGGCAGATGAGCGCCGCCGCCGAGCCGACCCCGCTGGCCACCGCGTGGACGAGCACCGTCTCGCCGGGCTTGAGCTCTCCCTGGAGGACCAGCGCGTCGAACGCGGTGAGGTAGGCCTCCGGGAGCGCCGCCGCGTCGGTGAAGTCCATGCCGTCGGGGAGGCGCATCGCCTCGCGCTCATGGGTGACGAGTTGCTCCGCCCAGGCGCCTCCGCCCACCAGGCCCATCACCCGGTCGCCCGGCTGGAAACGCCTGGCGCGCGGGCCCACGGCCAGCACCTCGCCCGCGTACTCCAGCCCGGGAATGTCCGGGGCCACGTCCGGTGGGGCAGGGTAGTGACCGCGAAGTTGCAGAAGGTCCGCGCGGTTGAGCGCCGAGGCCCGTACCCGGACCACGATTTCCCCGGGACCTGGAACGGGGGCGGGCTGTTCCTCTTCGGCGAGCACCTCGGGCCCTCCGGGGCGGGTGATTCGCAGGACCTTCATGGCGGAACCTCCGTGGAAACGGTGTGCACGAAACATCCTGGCTCGCGAGAGCGTCAACGCTTATCTAGAACACCGACCACCATGAGCTCCCTGACGTGTGCCATCTGCCAGAAGCCCGTTCCTCCTCGCACGGAGAACGCCGCTTTTCCCTTCTGCTCCAAGCGCTGCCGCGCCGTGGACCTCGGCCGGTGGCTGGGGGAAGAGTACCGCGTGCCGGACCGGCAGGCGGATGAGCAGGAAGACGAGCTGCCCACGGACAGCCATCCGGACCGGCAGCGCGGCGACGCATGAGCGGCTTCGTCGACCTGCACTGCCACCTCCTCCCTGGCGTGGATGACGGGGCTCGCACCCTGGATGACGCGCTGGAGATGGCGCGCGCGCTGGTCGACCTCGGCTTCTCCACCGTCGCGCCCAGCCCGCACGCCCGGCCCGAGTACGCGCCGGTCGACGTCGTGGACGCCCGCCGCGCCGAGCTCGAGGCGGCCCTGGCGCGTGAGCGGATTCCGCTGACGCTGGGGCGCAACGCGGAGAACGTGCTCGACGATGCCTTCCTGCGCGGCCTCACCACGCCGCAGGCGCGCAAGCTGGGGCCGGGCCGCTACGTGCTCGTCGAGCTGCCCTACACCGCGCCCGTTCCTGCCCTGCCGGACATCCTGTTCCGCATCCGGACCAAGGGCGTGGTGCCGCTGCTCGCGCACCCCGAGCGGTGCCTGGAGTTCGAGCGCAAGGGCCGCGCGGCGGAGGCGGTTCGCGCCGGGGCTTTGTTACAATTGGATGTCGGAGCGCTCATCGGCCGCTACGGCGGCACGCCCAAGAAGCTGGCGCGGGCCTTCCTGGAGGACGGCCTCTACGCCGTGGGCGCCACGGACCTGCACGGTCCGGTGGGAGCGCGGGACTGGGTGGGGCGCTCGCTGGTGGAGCTGCGGAGCAGGGCAGGGGAGGCGGCCTTCGCCTGTCTCATGAGGGACAACCCCTCGCGCTTGCTGGCCGGGGAGTCGCTGGAGTCGGACCCGGAGTGACGGTATACCCGGCCTCTGTGAAACGCGCCGTCAAACTCCTGGCCAGCCTCCTGGTCACCTTCCTCTTCATGTGGTGGGCCTTCCGGGACACGGATTGGGCCACCCAGCTGGCCAGCCTCAAGTCGGCCAACTACGCATGGCTGGTGCCGTACTTCGGCTGCCTCCTGGCCATCCACGTGTTCCGCACCCTGCGCTGGGGCTGTCTGCTGTCGGGACTGGAGCAGGTCCCCTTCCGCAAGCTGAACGAGGCCTCCGGCATCGGCTTCATGATGCTGCTGGTGCTGCCCTTCCGCCTGGGGGAGTTCGCCCGGCCCTTCCTCATCGCCCAGCGCAGTGGCATCCGCCGCAGCGCGGCCATGACGTCGGTGGTGCTGGAGCGCATCGTGGACGGCCTCGCCGTGGCGGCGATGCTGCGGGTGCTCCTCTTCTTCGTCCCCACCGAGACGCCGGAGATTCGCTACGTCAAGCTGGGCTCGTGGCTGATGTTCGCCGTGTTCGGCGGAGGCCTGGCGTTCCTGCTCTTCGGCCTGTGGCAGCAGCAGCGCACGGTGGCGCTCGTGCGGGCCACGGTGGGCCGGCTCGCGCCGCCCGTGGCGGACAAGGTCGCGGACATCGTCGACACCTTCGTGGGCGCCATGCGGCAGCTCCCGAAGGGCCGGCAGGTGGTCCTCTTCTTCATCTACACGGCGCTGTACTGGGGCGTGAACGGGGCGGGCATGTCGATGCTGGCCAACGCCTTCGACTGCTCGGGCGCGGCGCCCGGCACCGTGTGCGAGCCCATGGACCTGTCGCTGTTCGAGGCCTACGTGGTGCTCGGCGTGCTGGTGGTGGGGCTGATGATTCCCGCGGCGCCCGGGATGATGGGCACCTTCCAGGCGGCGACGAAGGTGGGCCTGAGCCTCTTCCTCCCGGCAGCGGCGGTGAACGCCAGCGGGCTGGCCTACGCCAACGTCATGTGGCTGTGCCAGACGGTGCAGCAGGTGGGCCTGGGCCTCATCCTGCTGTCCATGGGCCACCTGTCGTTCAAGGACATCGCGGGCAAGCTGGACGACAAGGACGGCGAGGCGGCGGCCCCTTCCGCCTGAGCGCGGGGCCGCTTCCAACGCGCGGTTACGGCGTGGGGGAGGCGGCCTGCTCCCCTTCAGGGGCGGGCGTCGAAGGCTCCGTCTGCGCCGGAGCCTTCTCCCCATTCTTTCCGGTGACGACGCCCTTCACCTTCTCGTAGGCGGCCTTCGGGTCGATGTTGCCCTTGAGGGTGCCGAAGGGCGTCTCGATGGTCTGCTGCCGCTGCTCCGCCGCCGTGTAGCCCTCGGGCGCGCACAGGGCCTTGGACGTGTCGCGCACCGACACCATGGGGGTGTTGATGGTGGCGTTGTCCTCGGACGTGGCCTTGGCGACGAGCTTGTCGTCGCGCATCAGCACGCAGCGGTCATCGCCGTAGTACCAGGCGGTGGAGCTGTCGGGATACTCCTGCGCCCGCGACGGGCCCGAGCCCATGGCCTCGACGACCTGATGGGAGGTCATGCCGGGGTAGAGCTTGTCGAAGCCAGACGTGGCGCAGCCCACGGTGGCGAAGGCAAGGGCGGCGCTGAGTATCGGGAGACGCATGGGGTGTGGGGCTCCTGGAAGAAAGGGATGCCGGAGCCTACCCCTGGGCCGCGTCCGGCCACCAATGCGGGGCCGGACGCACTGTCCTACAGTTCCTGATCCAACCAGCGGAAGATGGCCTCACGAATCGAGGCCGGCCGCTCGGCGTCCAGGCGCGTGCGAGGTGTGCGAGCCGCGTCTGCGTCGCGCAGCATCGGAGCGGGCATGAACTCGCGCGTGCGGGGGAGGGACGCGCGGGACGCGACAGCGGCTGCCCTCATGACTGGCCTTCCTCCTTGGGCGTGCCGCGGCCGTACTTGCTGAGCAGGTCGTCCACGGCCTCGCGGAGGTACTCGCTCTGGTGGATGCGGGTCCGCCGCGCCAGCTCGCGCAGCTTCTGGACCTGCTCCTCGGGAACGAGGACGTGGGTGGAGACAATGTCGGCGTCCGGGCCACGGACGTCGACAGACACTTCCGTGGCCGCCGGGGACGACGGAGCCTCGGGGCTCAGGGGACTGGCGCTTCCATCCTGCATCGGACTTCCTCCGGGCGTGGCTGCTACAGGCAGCTACCTGCCTGTGCCCGGCATTAGGCGGGCGGACGGGCGCTCCGTCAAAAAATGCGCCGGTGGGCAGCCGCGCACGGTGCGCCTCAGGCGGCGTTGACACCGGGGGAGGGGCGCTGTTACTTCGCGCCTCACGTAAGGGGAGTAGTTCACGCCAGCGTGGCTGGCGGCGGGGCGCTCGACATACTGGCTGGAAACAGCCCGGGCCCCCACCTCGTGAGGTTCGCGAGACGAACGAGACCTTCGGACAGGAGCTGTCGTTTCTTCCTGGCCGAGGTCCGTCGTGCGCGTGCTTCCCTGACGCTTCCACGAGCCCGAACCCCGGCCACGCATCGCGAGGGGTGGTCATGTTGGAAGCGTTCATCGGTTCGTTCGTGTTGGTTGCCGCCAGTGAGATGGGGGACAAGACGCAGCTGCTCGCGTTCTCCCTGGCCACGCGGTTTCGCAAGCCGTGGCACGTGCTGGCGGGCATCTTCGTCGCCACCATCGCCAATCATGCGCTGGCCTCCAGCGTGGGCAGTTGGGTGTCCGCGCATGTCCCGGCGAAGTGGATGGCGCTGCTGCTGGCGGTGCTGTTCATCGGCTTCGGTCTGTGGACGCTCAAGCCGGACACGCTGGATGAAGAGGGCGGCAAGCCGCCTCGCTACGGGGCGTTCCTCACCACGGTGGTGCTCTTCTTCCTCGCGGAGATGGGGGACAAGACGCAGTTCGCCACCATGGCCGTGGCCGCGCGCTACCAGGCGCCCGTCATCGTGACGCTGGGCACCACGGCGGGGATGATGCTGTCGGACGGGCTCGCGGTGTTCCTGGGAGACCGGATCGCCGGGCGCGTGCAGATGAAGTGGGTGCGCTGGGCCGCCGCCAGCCTGTTCTTCATCTTCGGCGCGCTGTCGCTGTGGACGGCGCTCCGGATGCCGTGACGGAACGTTCGGGAACACGCCTGTCACGAAGTCGTGGATTGCAGAGGAGTGCAGGAAAAGCTTCGATGCGGGAGGTCCGGGCTGACCCGGACTTTTCTCCAGGAGCTGACATGCGTTCCCCGATCCGTTTTTCCGCGATGGTTCTGATGGGCGCCCTGCTGGGCGCGGGCTGTGACGGCGCCGCGCCGCAGGGTGGCGAGGTGGTGGGCGACACGGTGGAGGTGAAGCAGGGCGCGGTGGGCGACCTGGTGCTGCGCTGTGACGAGTTCCAGGGCGGCTCGTATCTGGAGGTCGTCCAGGCGGCGACCGGGTTCGAGGCCACCTACACGTTCGAGGACCGCAACTCCGAGTCCCCCGACGGCATGACGCGCCTCGTGCTGGGGCAGTACGAGCAGTGCCGCCGCTCCACGGTGGACCCGCGCATCCTGAACTGCTTCAGCGTCCGGCCGGGCAACATCCTGGGCAAGGTGATCCTGTCCACCACGCGCGTGCAGCGGACGCAGATGGTCCTCGGGAGCAGCACGACGGTGAGCTACAGCGACCTGAGCGTCGCGGCCATCAACCAGGAGCCGGGCCAGACGCCCCGCCGCGACTACAACTTCCCGCTGAGCGACTGCCAGTAGGCCGTACCCGGGCCGGGGTGGCGGGAGTGCCCCGGCCTTTTCTCCAGGGAGCGATGATTTCGGGTGCCGCGGGCCGTCTCACCCGCAGGAACCCCTTCCCTGGAGGTCGTCGTGGCAGCGCATGATTCCTTGAAGGCCCGTGCACCGGGCGGTCCCCATGTCATCGTGAGTCTCCCGACGCGAGACCTGGCGAGGGCCTTTCGGTTCTACCGGGAGGGGCTCGGCTTCGCCCTCATGGCCGAGACGGAGGGCGACGCGATGCCCGAGCCCGTCCACTTCCGGCTCAACGCGGGCGTCAGCCTGATGCTCATCCCCACGGGCGGGTTCGGCTGGGTGGCGGGCGGCAACCGGGTGGCGGAGCAGGGCGTCTCCGAGTGCATCCTGGGCCTGTCGCTGGAGACGGAGGCCCAGGTGGACGCGCTCGTCGCCAAGGCGCGGGAGGCGGGGGCGGAGGTCCCGGCCCCACCGGCGAGGCAGCCCTGGGGGTACTCGGGGACGTTCAAGGACCCGGACGGCCACGTGTGGATGCTGGACGCGGCGGGCTGAGAGCGCCCCGGAAAAGAAAAACCCCGGTGCCACCGTGAGGTGACGCCGGGGTAGTGGCCAGGGTCAGACTTGAACTGACTACCTGCGGATTATGAGACCGCCGCTCTAACCAGGTGAGCTACCTGGCCGTAAGTGGACTGCAACCTACGGCTTTTACTGCGGAACTGCTACTGCCTTCCTACCTGCTCGCCCGGTGTCCATGCAACCGTTTCGGACGTGACGCCCCGGGAAGCAGCGCTTCGGGGCGGCTCTATACCACATGCCGCGCCGTGGGCAATGGGAACGATGCAGTGGGGTGGTTGACGGGGGAGAGGGGGCAGGGCTGACGTCCAGGGGGAGAAATCACGGCCCTGGGGTCAGATGGGGGCCTCATGATGCGGGGTGAACGCGGCGCCTCGGGCGGACGGTGCTTCGGGGCATACAGTCCAGCACGTTCTCCGTGAGGGGGCCGGGCTGGCCGTGCCGTCATCCGGGGATAGAAACGAATGGCTGAGCTCTCGCGCGTCATCGGCCGGCAGCGGTTCTCCGTGTCCTGCCAGGAAGGGGTGGCTCCGCTCGCAGAGCGCCTCCTTCGCACGGTCGAGGCGATGGTTTCAGCGGGGAGCGTCTTCAAGGACGGCGAGACGCTCAATTACGGCGGCTTGATCCTCGCTCTGCGGCAGCGAGGAACGGCACTGTGGCTGGGGTGCCCTCGGATTGAGGGGGACTCGGTTGATGCGGACGAGGACGATGTGTCCCCGCTTCTGAGCCTCCTGGCCCGGGAGATTCACTTCGCGCGCGGCCTCGGCGTCGAGCCGGAGCAGGTCAACCTCTGGGACAAAGTGGTTCTCGAGGAGGGATGCCTGTCCGAGACAGATGTCTTCATGGAGCGAGCACCTGATGCCCCGTCTGGAGACTCCGGGTGGTTCATCGGGCGTGTGGTGGAAGGAGAGCGTGAACGCGTTCTGACGGCTCTTCGCGTGTGGCATCTGCTTCGTCTGCGGCCTCGCCTTGTGGACGCGATGGCCTTGCCACGCCGATTTCTTGTTGTCTGGCGCGGTGACGCTGTGGCCGGTGTTCAGGATGCGAACGGTCATGAGCGGTGGGGCTCAAGGTAGATGCGGCTTGGGATGGCGCCAACTCAACCGATTCGTAGCCGTCCGGCCAGTGACGTGACGTGAGCGGTTGCAGACGGACGAGCACCGTGGCCGACGCGCGCCGCGAGGATGTGCAGGCGGGGCTGGAGGGCGAGTCAGTCGGTTCGGCGACGCGACGCCGCTTCCACTCGTGGGGCAGCAGCTCCCCGATACGAGAATTGGGCTGTGTCTGTACCCGGAGCAGCACGTCGGCCAGGGACTCCTCGCAGCTTCGTCTCAAGCGCCGTCGAGAACGCCGTGGGTTCCTTCGCCTCCTCGCGCCAGGGACAGAAGGGGCCTGAGGGCGCGCTTGGGGCACTCGGCCACGACACGTCGCCGCCCCGCCGCGTCCCTGACCCCGGAGCGTCAGGTGCCCGTGCGCAAGGAAAGCGTCCAGGCGGGCTGACGCCGCACCTGCGCTCCGTTCAGCGATTCCGGCCTGCTGGCGCTGACGCCGGTACTGCCCACGACTGAAGCGTACTCAACCTCACGCCTCGATGCGTCGTCGTGCAGCGCATCGGCGAGTCCGTCCTTGTTGGCGTCGGTGGCCGTGACGTGCAGCCTCTGGTTGGATGCACGCTGCTGCCATCGAAACATTGCAGCGGCAGTGGCTGGCCGAGGGTGGCTGCCTCAGCAGGCCGGAGGAGGGTGCTCCGTCGTTTCAAGCAGGCCAGTTTGCTCATCCATGATGGCGCGGTACACGCCGTATCAGGTTGTGAATGGCTGCGAGCCTGTCTGACTTACGAGGTTGTGGTTGCGGTGCCGCACAACTCAGAGACGCCACGAGCCTGGTACATCAGCCACTCATGAGCGCCCTGATATATTGGGTTCAAGCGCATGAGAGGCTCTGGAACAACCTGGCAAGTATGAGCACCTGCAAGAACACGACGGTGCCAGAAATAAGAAGAGGGGCTGATGGAAAAATCCCATCAACCCCTCTCTGAAACGAGGAACAACCCGCCGAGACATCCGGCGTCAAAAACAACGTACTACTAGCGAGCCTTCGGGCCGCCGCGAACGTGGATCTTGATCTTCATGTGGTGCCTCCTTTCAAATTGAACGCTACGTGTACTCAAAACCGAATGTCAAATCGAACCCGGGAAAAAACGTGCAACGCATTGCGGCGATGCGGATGAAGTCCCGCGTCACATCGAAACGCTCGTATTCAGACAATGGGAGCGTGAATCGCAAAGCCGTGGCCGAGGTGTTGACAGGGTGCGACCATTAAGGCGAATTTGGTTCACGGACCATGGCATATCCCTTCGAGCGGACCCTTCGTTCCCTGAACTACGAGTCGGACACGCGCCTCGTGTTCGTCGCTCTGATGGTGTTGTGCATCGGCGGGCTCTTCGCCTGGTCTCTGTTCGCCGAGGTCCCGCTCGTCAAAGCCAGCTCACAGGCTCGCATCGAGCCACACAACGCTGTCCACCGCATCGAGCCGCCCAGCGCGGGCAGGGTCGTGCTCTCGCAGCTCAAGCTCGACCACGAGGTCAAGGAAGGCGACCTCCTCATCGAGTTCGACGCACGGGCCGAGCGCCTCGAACTCGAGCGGAGCAAGGCGACGCTCGCCGCGACCGAGAAGGAGCTCGCCATCATCCGCCAGCAGCTCACCAACAAGCGCGAAGAGGCGGCTTTGACGGCGCGAGTGGACGAGGTCGCGATCAAGGAAGCGCTGGGGAGGGAGCAGGAACTCGCGCCCAGGCACCGGCTCGCGGTGGAACGCGCGGAGCTGGCCTTCAAGAGCCCGGCGGGCGCGGTCTCGGAGATGGAGAAGCTCGAGCGCACGACCGATGTCGACGCGCTCCGCTTCGCGCAGACGGCGCAGGGCCTGGCGCTCATCCGCCTGCGGCGCGAGCAGGACGTGCGCCGTCAGGCCCTCGCTGCGCAGCTGCTGGAGCTCGAGCGCGAGGCGCTGGGCGCCGAGGGGCGGATTCGGGAGCTCCAGGGGACCATCGACCGCCTCGAGTACCAGATCGATCGGAAGCTGTATCGGGCGCCGGCCACGGGCCACCTGGTCGACGTGGCGGAGCTCGGCTCGGGCGCGTTCATCGCCGACGGGCAGCGGGTCGGCACCATCGTCGCGAGCAATGCCGAGGTGCGGGTGCGCGCCCGCTTCCCGAAGGAGGTCGTCGGACTGATCCAGCCCGGTCAGACGGCGCGCCTCAAGCTCGACGGCTACCCGATGACCATCTACGGGACGGTCCCCGCCAAGGTGACGGCCGTCGGGACCGAGCCCGGTCAGACCGCCACGCCCGAGGCCATCCCCGGGACGGTGCGCGTCGAGCTCAAGTTCGCACCGCCGGAAGATCCGCGCATCCAGCTGCGCCACGGCATGACCCTGGTGGTGGAGGTCGAGGTCGCGCGGGCGTCGCCTGTCGCGCTGCTGATGCGGTCGGTCGGCGAATGGAATCCGGAGCCTGAAGCACCGCCCACGAGCGTGTTTCGGCCCGAAGCCGAGGCCCGCTGACCATGACTCCTCCCAGGCGCCGACGCTCAATCATTCCCGAGGTGATCCAGATCTCGGCGACGGATTGCGGCCCCGCTTCACTCAAGAGCCTGTTCGCGGGGATGGGCGCCGAGCTCAACTATCGCGTCCTTCGCGAGGTGTGTCAGACGGACGTCGACGGCACCTCGATCGTCACCTTGGATGAAGTCGCGAACCAGCTCGGCCTCGACTCCGAGCAGGTGATGCTTCCGCTCGATCACGTGGTGGTCCCCGAAGCCAAGGCGCTTCCCGCCATCATCGTCACGCTCAGCGCGGGTGGACGGCCGCACTTCGTGGTGCTGTGGAAGCGTGTCGGCCCGTTCATCCAGGTCATGGACCCGGCGGCGGGCCGTCACTGGACCCGGATTTCGACGCTGCTGAGCCACCTGTACCAGCACACCACGTCCGTTCCGGCGGAGGGCTGGCGCGAATGGGCCGGGTCCGAGGAGGCGGTCGCGACGTTCGAGCGCCGCCTGCTGAACCTGGGTGAGACGCAGGCGCGGGGGCTGGTGGCCCGGGCGCTCGAGGACCCCGCATATCTGTCGATCGCCAGGCTCGACGCCGCGTGCCGGGCGTCCGAAGCGATGATCCGCGCGGGCGCCGTCCGGCGGGGCGGGACGGCGGCGGGGCTGCTGCAATCCATGATGGCGAGGGACGCTTCCGGCGAAGTGCCCATCCCCGCCGCCTATTGGTCCGTTCGCCCCAACCCCGAGGTGGAGGGCGAGGTGTCGATGACCGGCGCGGTGCTGATGCGGGTTCGCGGTTGGCGCGAGGCTCCGCGCGAAGGCGAAGACGCGCCGAGAGCCGTGCTCGCGAGCGACCTGGCGACGGAGCTCGTCGCCAAGCAGGTGAGCCCGGCGCGAACGCTGCTCCGCCTTCGAGGCGAAGACTCGTGGGTCGTGCCGGGCCTGATCGTGGTGGGGCTGGTGTTCGCCACCTTCGGGAGAATCCTGCAAGCGCTGATGCTCCGTGGCGTGCTCGACCTGGGGCGTGACCTCGGCACGTTCGCGCAGCGCGCGACGGGCATGGCCGTTCTCGCCGGCGTCGCGCTCAGCTTCATGCTCATCCAGATCCCCATTTCATTGGGATTGCTCGGCATCGGCCGCCGGCTCGAGGTGCGGCTGCGGAAGGCGTATTTCGAGAAGCTCCCCGAGATGGAGGACCGCTACTTCCAGAGCCGGCTCGCCTCCGACATGGCGTCTCGCACGCACAACATCCAGGCGATGCGGTCGTTGCCGCCCCTGCTCGCGCAGGCGTTGATCCTGTCGCTCGAGGTCGCGAGCATCACTGTCGCCCTCATCTGGGCCGCCCCGCACGCATGGCGCATCGTGCTCGGGCTCGCGGCGGTCACGCTGCTCGTGCCCCTGGTCGCGCAGAAGTTGCTCTTCGAGCCCGACCTGCGCGTGCAGATGCACGCAGGCGCGCTCAGCGGCTTCACCCTGAACGCGCTCGTCGGGCTCACGCCCATCCGGATCCACGGCGCCGAGCGGTCGCTGCGCCGCGCGCAGGAGACCTTGCTCGTCAGCTGGAGCAAGGCGCGCTATTGGCTCCAGACGCTGTCGGTCGGGTTCGAAGGCGGGCTGATGCTGGGGAGCTACGGCCTCGTCATGCTGCTCGTCTATTCGTACCTCGCGGGCACGGATCGGGCGTCGCTGGTGTTGTTGGTCGTCTATTGGGCGCTGCGGTTCCCCATCCTCGGCCAGCGGCTGATGATGCTGAGCCGCGCGTTCCCAAATGCGATGAACCGGGTTCGCCGGCTCCTCGACGTCATCGGCGACATCAAGGAGCCTTCGGCCCGGCCCGAGGCGCCAGCGCAGGCGCCTGTCGCGCCCGCGGGCGGCGTTTCGATCGTGATGGAGAAGGTCCGCGTGAAAGGCGGCGGTCACACCATCCTCGACAAGGTGTCCTTGAACATCGCCCCTGGCGAGCACGTGGCCGTGGTCGGTGTCTCCGGAGCAGGCAAGTCGACGCTGGTCGGCCTTCTGCTCGGCTGGCTCCGGCCGGCGCGCGGGGAGATCAAGGTCGACGGGCAGGTGCTCGATCAGGCCGCTGTCGAGCGGCTGCGGCGCACCACGGCCTGGGTGGACCCGGCGATCAGCCTCTGGAACCAGAGCCTCATCGACAACCTTCGGTATGGCAACGACGGCGCGCACGGCTGGTCACTGTCGGGGGCGCTCAAGGGCGCGGAGATGCTCGACATCCTCGAGGCGCTTCCAGACGGGCTGCAGACGTCGTTGGGCGAAGGCGGAGGGCTGGTCTCGGGCGGCCAAGGTCAGCGCGTGCGCCTGGCGCGCGCGATGCTTCGCTCCGGCGTGCGCCTGGCCATCCTCGACGAGCCCTTTCGCGGCCTCGATCGCGACCGGCGCGCGCGGCTCCTCGCCGAGTCCCGGCGGCTCTGGGCCGACATCACGCTCCTCTGTGTCACCCACGACGTCGAGCACACCCAGGAGTTCGATCGCGTGCTCGTGGTCGAGAACGGTCGCATCCTCGAGAACGGGCCGCCGAAGGAGCTGCTCGCGAACAAGGAGTCGAGGTACGCCGTGCTCCTTCGCGCCGACCAGGAGAATCGCTCGCTGCTCTGGGGCGGTGGGCGCTGGCGCCATTGGTGGCTTTCGGACGGCCAGCTGGTGGAGAGGCCGGCGCCGAAGCCGGTGGAGTCGCCGGTCGCGGAGCCCGCCGCAGGCAAGCTGGAGCTGGCGGGATGACGCGCTCGCACTCCGACCTGTTGTGGCCGGTCGAGCGGCTGCCCGACGCGCTGGAGCAACTGGCGCAGCGGCAAGGCTATGGCAGGACCGCGGGCGAGATCGCTCCGCCCGTGGCGGCCGTCGAGCCGAGCCGGGTCTGGATGTTCGCGCTCGGAGACCGACTGGGCGTGGAGCTCGAGCCGATCACGCCGCTCTACCACGAGCTGCCCGACGTCCTCGCACGCGCCGCGCCCTGCATCCTCCAGGTCCGGCGAGACGGCGTCCCGTCCTATCTGGTGCTGCTGGGGACGCGGCGCGGGAAGCTGCGCCTGCTCGCGCGTGACGCCACGGCGGTTTCAATCCCAACGAAGCTCGCGCTCGCGCTCCTGCGCGAAGAGCAGGAAGCCACCGTCGCCGAGGTGGACCAGCTGCTCGACGGCGTGGAGATGTCGCCCCGTGCGCGTGAGCGCGCACGCTCACGGATGCTGCTGCAGCGGCTCGGCCAGGCGCAGCTGCGCACCGGCTGGATCATGCGCCCCAGGCGCACCGCGAGCCGGCGGACGCTGCTCGGCGATATCCCGTCGCTCGTCACCGGCATCCTCGTGAGCCACACGCTCCTCTCGCTGGTGCTGGCGGGCTCGTTCTGGCTGCTCGGCCGCGCCGCGCTTCAGGCCCACCTCGAGACCGGCTGGTTCCTGGGGTGGATCGCCGTGATCGCGTGCGCGATTCCGCTCCGCATGCTCGAGGTGTGGTGGCAGGGCGTGTTCTCGATCCGGCTCGGGACGCTGCTGAAGCAGCAGCTCCTGACGGGCACCCTCAAGCTGACCCCCGACGAGGTGCGGCTCGACGGCATCGGCCGCCATTTCGGCCGCGTCGCCGAGGCCGAGGTCGTCGAGCAGCTCGCGGTCGGCGGCGCCCTGCTCGCGGTGTTGTCGCTCGTCGACCTGGTCCTGGCGGGCGTCATCCTCGTGCTCGGGGCGGGAGGGTGGCCCCAGGCGATGGTGCTCGTCCTGTGGGTCGTGGTCGCGTTCGTCCTCGCGCGCCGCCACTACGGCGTCCAGCGGGCGTGGTCGAGCGCGCGCGTCGAGATCACCCATGACCTGCTCGAGCGCATGCTCGGCCATCGGACGCGGCTGGCGCAGCTTCCACTCGAGCGCTGGCATGATGGCGAAGACGTCCGCTTGAGCTCCTACTCCGAGATTTCCAAGGTCATGGATCGCCGGACCATGCAGCTGACCGCGCTCCTGCGCGACGGCTGGTTGGTGCTCGCGCTGCTGACCTTGCTGCCGGCGTTCAGCAGCGGGACGGCCAACGCCAGCCTGCTGGCGGTGTCCGTGGGCGGCATCTTGCTCGCGCTGCGCGCCTTCGACGAGGTCGCCGTCTACTTCCAGCAGGTCTCCCAGGCGGCGGTGTCGTTCGAGCAGATTCGCGACTTGTTGCTCGCGGTGGGCCGCCCCGAGCTCGAATCGAAGGTCCCTCTCGAAATGGAGGGAGGCAAGCCCACCGACGCCGCCGACGGAGCCCTCATCGAGGCGCGGGGCGTGACCTTCCGGCACGACGCGCGCACCCGGCCGGTGCTCGAGAACTGCTCGTTCCAGATCGCGCAGGGCGACCGCATCCTGCTGGAGGGCCCATCCGGCGGTGGCAAGTCGACGCTGGTGTCGCTGCTGACGGGCCTGAGGACGCCGCAGGGCGGTGTGATGCTGCTGCACGCGTTGGACCGCGCGACGTTCGGCTCCTCGGGCTGGCGCAAGCGCATCACCGCCGCGCCGCAGTTCCACGAGAACCACGTCCTGTCCGGCAGCTTCGCGTACAACCTCCTGCTCGGGCGCGAGTGGCCGACCTCGCCCGAGCTGCGGACCAAGGCCGCCGCGCTGTGCAAGGAGCTGGGGCTGGACGAGCTGATCGCCAAGATGCCCGCGGGCCTCGAGGAGATGATCGGCGAGACCGGCTGGCAGCTCTCGCACGGGGAGAAGAGCCGGCTCTACATCGCGCGCACGCTGCTGCAGGGGGTCGAACTGGTCATCCTCGACGAGAGCTTCGCCTCCTTGGACCCGGAGACCATGCGGGTCGCGCAGCGCTGCGTCCTCAACCACGCGAAAGCCCTCGTGGTCGTCAGCCACCCATGAGACTTCGACCCACGCTCGCCCTCATCGCGATGAGCTGCTCCGGTTGCGAGCTCATTCGTCCCGTCGTCGTCAAACCGCCTCCGACGCCGAGCAGCTACGCGACCGCCGTCGAGCCGCGCACCGAGCCGCCCCCACCGTCCCGCGCACCCGAGGGCGGGGTTCCAGGCCCGCAGCCGTCGAACGAGGGCGTGCCCGCGCAGCCCGCCGAGCGCCTCACCCAGGACGCGGTCTGGTGGTCGGCGTTCGCCGATCCAGCGCTCGACTCGGCCATCCAGGAGTGCTTCAGCGACAACCTGGTCCTGCGCGAAGTGCGGGAGCTGATCTACGAGAACCAGCTCGACCCCAACGTGCCGCAAGGTTGGTGGTACCCGCTCCAGGTCGGCATCCTGAACCCGGCGGGGCTGAGTCATGTCGTCGCCAACGCCAACCTGCCGCCCGCGCCGCCCACCCGGGCCGAGTACAACCTCGCCACTGTCGGCTTCGGCGTGACCTACCAGGTCGACGTGTTTGGGGCACTCGCTGCGCAGCGGCGCGCGGGAATGAACTTCGCCGAGCAGCAGCGGCAGCTCACCGAGGGCCGCATCCAGGACCTCGCGGTGCGGATCACCCAGGTCTGGTTCGACATCCTCGAGGCCCGCGCGCTCCGGGACCTCACGCTGCGGCAGATTGAGTACAACAAGGAACTGCTCCGGTTGGTTCGAGCGCGGTTCGAGCAGCACCTCACGCCCCGGCTCGTGGTTCTGCAGCAGGAGCAGTTGCTGGTGAACCTCGAATCGCAGGTGCCGCTGATCGCCACCCGGAACGCGCTCTTGAATTCGGAGCTGAAGGCGCTGCTGGGCCGGGTACCCACCCCCGCCGACGACGTCGTACCTCTCGATCGACAGCTTCCCGATCTCCCGCCCGCACCGAAGCTCGGGACGCCGGGCGACCTGAACGTGAACACGCCCGAGATGCGGCTCGCGGAGCTGCGCGTCGCCGAGGTCGATCACCGCATCAACGCGAACCTGGCGAGCTGGCTTCCGACGATTCAAGTGGTGGGCAACGTGGGCGCTTTGAAGGTCGGCCTCTCGGAGCCGGCCCTGCGCGAGTCCGTCGTCGGGGTGAACCTGACCTGGGCCCTGTTCGATGGCAGGCGCGTCACCGAGTACATGCGACTGCCGATCCAGCTCCAGCGTCGCGAGATCCAATACCAGCTCGCGCTGAACACCGCGATCGGACGGGTGCAGGATGCCGTGGTCCAGGAGGAGAACGAGGCGACGAGCCTGCGCAGCCTGCGTGCGCAGGTCCAGCTCGGGCGGCAGCTCCTGGACGAGGCGAGGCGGATCTTCGAGCAGGGGCAATCAGACTATCTGACGGTGCTGTCTGCCCTGACGAACCTGGTCGGGCTCGAACGCGCGAGTCTGCAGGCGCAACGGCTGCTGCTCAACCATCGCGTCGAGGTCTATCGCTCGCTCGGCGGCACCTGGTCGCGCGACGTCACACTGAAGCGGGAGTGAGAAGCCATGGCACAGCTGCAAGCGGATGAGATGCTCTACATTCCCAATCGAAGGCGGCTCACGCACGACCGGCTCGACGCGGGGAATGGCCAGCAGGTCCTGCACCTCTTCTATGGCGAGGTGGAGCTCATCTTCGACGAGCCGGACATCGCACCCCTGGGCGAGAAGCTGATCCAGGTCGAGCAATTTCAAGCTTCCGACGCCATGGCGTGGTCGGACGGCGCGCCCCATTCCTGGGAAAAGATCCGGGACCTGCTCGAGACCTTGATTGAACAGCGGGTGTTGAGGCGGGTCTCGGATGCGCCCACGGGCCGCACCACGGTGTCCTTCCCTGAGCGGCTGGGTGAGGTGCCAGCCGGGCGCGAGCCGCTCACGTTCAGCGCCCGCGACAATCGTTGCCCCATGCTGACCGAACAGGCGTTCGGACGGGCGTTCGAGATCTCGAACCTCGAGGTGGTCGTGCCGGTCTACCGCGTGGCGCATCCGGCGCTCGACGGTGACGGCCGGCAAGTGGGCGAGAACAACGTCGCACCGCGCACCTTGTTCCTGGACCTCCCCACCGTGCGCAAGCAGTGCCACTACGCGGGGAGCCGGTACCAGAGCGACCTGCCGATGAACGTGACCGCCATGAAGGCCATGGCGCGTCAGTGGCCGGACCTGCTCTCGCTGACGGAGCAGTTCCGCAAGGCCTTCCTCGCGCGCATGCCGCCCCGGACCCCGGGCGTGCTCACCGCGGGCGAGCTCCACATGATGGTCGTCTGCACGCTCGCGTCGGTCGGGTACGTCCTGGTGCGGGGCAACCAGCCGGTGCTGAACGGGGAGCTCGACAATGGGCTCTCGGCCATGTTCCGACTGATTGACGGAGTTCGCCTGGTCACCAACGATCTGGTGCGCGAAGCCCCCGAGCAGCCCGTCACCGCGCAGACGATCATGGACTACGCCGAGCGTCACGCGGTCTTCCATGGTCCGCACGGCGTGTGCGCCGGGCCGCCGGCGTTGATCAACGAATACATGCAGGTGTTGACCGGCGCGGCCCCGGCACCCATCGACGCCCAGCCCGACATCGCGGCGCGCCTCGGCGATCTCGACGCCGCGCTCGATTACGGCCTGCTCGGGCAGCGTGTCGAATCGGTGGTCCGCTTCCTCGGCGCGACCCAGGGGCTGCTCCACGAACGGCTCCGGGCGGCGTTCGCCGGACACCTCCCGCGCACCGCGCTGCAAGAGTTCGTGGAGGCGCCCATTGATGTCGCACGCTACCCGTTGCTCCGGGACGATTTCCCACTCGCCGAGACCTACCAGCGCGAGATCAAGCTCAGCCGCTGGCTGTTCGCGCGCATCGGCGAGGCGTTCCCCGGCACGCCCCAGGGCACCTCGCTGGACGCGCTGGCGGAGCTGGATCCCGCCGAGCAGGCCACGAGCCAGCGGCGACTGGCCGAGCTCTTCGCGCAGGGGCTGCCGGGAGACAAGGTCGTGGCGGAGCCCCTCCGCGGTGAGCTTGCTGCAGTCGCCGCCAGCGCGTTCGCCCTTGAGCGCCGGTGCCTGCGCGTCGTCGAGCGCGAGCAAGCGATGCTGAACCAGCGGCTCCAGCGCCCGGATCACCCCCTGACCGGCATGGACCTGGCTGTGTTCACGCGGCCGCGCAATGGCCCCCCGTTGGCGGAGACCCTCGCGCGTGGCCTGGGCGTCTCGGTCACCAGTGACTCTTCCTCGACCGTGCTGGGCTACGGTGAGGGCAGCCTCACGTTGAAGGACTAGAGGATTCAATGCATCCAGAGCTCGTCCGCCGCTTCCACGAACCGATTCGAGATGAGGCCGCGCGCCGGTATGGCCTGTCACCCGAGCAGCTCACCGAGCTCACGGCCTTCGAGAACTTCGTCTACGAGGCGGAGAACGACGACGGCGAGGGCCTCATCTTGCGCATCTCGCACAGCACGCGGCGAACGATCGACTACACGCTGGGGGAGGTCGAGTTCGTTCGCTACCTGGCCGCCGCGCGCATCCCCATCGCCTCGCCGATCCTCTCCGATTCGGGGCAGTTCGTGGAGCGGATCGAAGATCGCGAGCCCGGCGGCTACTTCGTCGTCACCGCGTTCGAGCGCGCGCCGGGCATCGTCTTCGACGACGCGCCTCCGCTCAAGGAGCGCTACTGGAAGGCCCCCCTGTTCCGGGACATGGGCCGGCTGTTCGCGCGGCTCCACAACCGCGCCCAGACCTACGCGCCTTCGAGCCCCAGGCTCAAGCGCCAGGAGTGGCATGAGTACGACGTGGTCGACATCGACCGGTTCGCGCCTCCCGAGGAGAAGCTCGTTCGCGAGCGCACCGCGGCGATCATCGCGCGATTGAACCAGCTACCGCGAACACCGGAGAGCTACGGGCTGATCCACGCCGACCTCCACATGCACAACTTCTGCTTCGCCGAAGGGAAGATCACCGCGTTCGACTTCGACAACTGCGAGTACGCGTGGTTCGTCAAGGACATCGCGGTCCTCCTCTTCTACATCGCGCGAGGCGAGGAGCGAGAGGCGCGCGACGAAGCGGTCGCTGCGTTCCTGGGGCCGTTCCTCGAAGGGTATCGGGAGCTCCGACGGATGGACCGCGAGTGGCTCGCGGCCGTGCCGGACCTGCTCGCGCTCCAGCGCTCGATGAATTACGCGCTGTTCCATCAGTATCGCGACCCGGCCGTGCTCGACGAGAGCACGCTCGACCGGTGGGGGCGGTTCCGGCGCGACATCGAAGCGGACACGCCCGTCCTGCAGATTGATTTCACGAGCTTCTAGCGCATGAGAGGGATGGGTGAGCCTGCCACGATTCCGTGGCGCTCCCGCACTTCGTGTGGACCGTCATTTCAGACGGTAAGGCTCAAACTGGGCCTGCTCGCCCGGTGTCCATGCAACCGATTCGGACGCGACGCCCCGGGAAGCAGCGCTTCGGGGCGGCTCTATACCGCATGCTGGACAATGGGGTGGTTGACGGGAGATTGGGTAGGGGCCTGTCACCTGGGAAGGGTCACCGTGCGGTGGCCTTTGCGTTGCTGCCCACGACGGAGGCTATTCCTCCAGCGGAATGAGCGGGAAGGCCAGCGGCTTGTAGGGCGCGTGGTCGACGCGTCGCACGAGGCCCGGGCAGAACCGATACTCCGACTGTGTCTGAAGCCCGATCCGGCCGGCGATCTGGAGGAGGGCGAGACCCTCGACCATGACTTGCCGGTTGGGCTCGAAGGTGGCGTCACGCGCGAGGATGGACTTCTGCTGCTTCTTCATCTGCAGCTCATGGTCAACGAGGAGGCCGTCGAAGGATGCATCGAACGCGTCCTGGTCCTTGTCCAGGAGCGCGCGGCACAGATCCAGCCGGACGCTCATGCCGCCTTCGAGCGCCTTCTCGAACTGATTGAGCGCGTCGTTGAGCCCGGTCGTGTCCAATGCCTCGAAGTTCGTGAACAGGTGCAGGAAGCGGGCATAGGCGAAGTCGTCTTCGTACTCCTCACCCTGAAGGTGGATGTCCGCCGCAAGCGTGGCGATCTTCCGGGCCAGCTTCCACTGGGCGGCAGTGACCGCGTCAAAAAAGGGGCCGACGGCGCTGGCGCGGCGGTGGGGCGACGCGAAGTTCCCTTCTGACTGGCATCGCTCCAGGAAGTATTGGCGCGCCAGAGCGGACTGAATGAGCCAATGGAAGAACATGTCGATGTTCGCCTCCCTGAGCAGGAGGCTGATGCCCAAGGCGCGGTACTGGTGCGACAGCTTCAAGCAGAGGCCGCCGAGGTGTTGGCTCGGGAGCTTGTCGGAGGCGGTCTCCGCGAGCATCCGCGTGTAGGAGGCGATCTCCTCGGGCAACTCCTGGATGGACATGGGCGGGGACGCGTCAGTACTTGAAGAGAGATGGGTCCGTGAACTTGATGCCCGTCAGTCCCGCAGCGCGGATCTTCTCCACAAGGTCTTCGCGGAACATGGGCGCGTAGGGGAAGTGCTTCATCCGGAATAGAGAGACCGTTGGGTCAATGCGGCGCTCGTCTAGAGCGAGTTGGCTGATGCTGCTGAGCAAGTCTGGGTCGAGGGCATTGCGCTCACAGACGGTCTTCTCGAAGTCGATGCAGTCCTGCAGCATCACTTGATGGAGAATGTGGAAGGGGCCTTTCTCCTTGCGACCCTTGTGATTGAGGATCGTCACCGGGAGGAATTCGTTGTTCTTCATTCCGGTGGCGTCGAGTGCCTGCCGTGTCCGCTCTGAGATCACCAGAAGACTGGTGAGTTCGACGATGAAGTCCTCCGTGCGAATGTCATCCGGGAAGTCCTCGTCCATCTCGAAATAGGCATCCGCCGAGGAGTCGCTTGTTCGCGAAATCCCGTCGAAGAGCTCGAAGTCTCGCTCGAAATCCATGAGTGACTTCAGCTGACAGGCCCCTCGCCCAGCGTCTGCTTCTCCGATGAGGTATCGCATGGTGGAGCCAGCCTACCCCCAAATGGGGTTCTTTTTGGGGTTGCTCATCGTGTAGGGGCCATACCAGCCTGAGTCGGTTGGGTCTTTCCTTCGCTCCCAGAGTTCGGGGCTCGTGGCGCCCCGAGTTGTGAGGTGGGCATGGAAGGCCGTTTCAATTTGCACGAGCAGTCCCCTGATGGTCTGGAGGGCCTGCTTGCTGATCTTGTGCTTGCTTTTCTGCCGTTTGAGCAGAATCCAGACCTGCTGCTTCAGTCGCGATTTCACTTGCTTGCTATACTCGAGGTGCCCCCAGCTCACGGGGGCGTGGATGGGGTGATGGCTGGGGTCGGGGCTGTACTTCTTCCTGGAGATGCCTGCGAGGAACCGCTCTCCCCACTGGCGCCACCGGTCCTTTGTCACCTCCTGATAGCTGTTCATCCATCCCTTCGAGAGCCCTGGGTACTCCGCGGGCACATCGCCCTGGCCGCCTGACTGGAGGCGCACGGCTGCGTACCAGGCGTTGTAGGACCAGAACGTCGGCAGTCCGAGCATGTTGTTGGGATTGTTGAGGATGTATTGGGTGATGTACTTGATGTCTTCTATCTGCTGTTTCTCCTCGGCCGTCTTGAAGTCCTCGATCGAGCCCTCGACCGATTCCTGGGGAATGATGTGGTGCGCGCCGAAATTGGGCCCCAGGAAGCCCCGTCCCCCATCTTTGCAAGACCGGCGGTACTTCTTGTATTGGGGCATGTCGTCGGCTTCCTTGACGAACCATCCCTTACGGCCGTCCTTCTTGAGTTCTTCAATGTCGAGGTGGTCGTCTGTACTGCTCATGCGTGCTCTCCCTCTGACATGCGTTGTTGGAGTGTCGTCCTGACATAAAAGGAGCCAGAGTCGCCCTCGTCTCCCATGAGCCACACGAGAGAATGGGGGGAGGCGGTGGCTCCTCTAGCGAAGTCTCGCACGGCCATGCAGACAGCCACGGCCCCGGTCGCCGCACCCAGCTCGCCAAAGGACTCCGCTGGCGACCACAGTGGGAGCTGCCCCAGCATGCGTGGTTCGAGGATGGGGAGCGCATGCCCCCAGGAATAGGCGCGGCGGTCGTGCCCGTTCAGGCCGCCGATGATTTGCCCGGTGCGTTGCCCCTGGTCTGTCAGGCTCGAGAGGGTCTCGGCAAGCGTGTTCGCGAGGGCCCGCCCCGCCTTGGCCGGCCCCTCCCATTTCTCCACGAGAACAGAGGGGGCGCGGATAGCTTCACAGGTCGCGAGCACTGGCGCCCCGTGTTGTCTCGCCTCCTTGTGTCGCTCCAGCACCAGGAACGCCGCAGCCTCTCCTGGCAGCATGCGCGAAGGCTGGCTGGGAACCTTGAGCAAGCCGAGCGCCTTGAGGGCCTGCAGCCGCACGGGCTCCACGAGGCTGTCGATGCCGCCGACGATGCAGCGGTCCAGGAGTCCCTGGCGGAGTGCTTGCTGCGCCTCCGTCAGCGCACGGAGGAAGCCCAGGGCATCCTGTGGGAAGACGCGCTGGTGTTCACGCGGGATGTGAAGCCCCGTGAGCCGTACCAGCAGGGGCAGCAGCTCCTCACTGATACGGGAGGCCAGTTGGGCCGCGGCGCGAGGCGGTTCATCAGCGTCGTCCTCAAGCGCGTCCTCGGTAGCGATGAGTCGCTCGTGCGCGGAAGCGTGTGCACCGCTCGGCAGCGCCACGTACAGGCCGGTTCGCCGTTTTCCACCAGTCCGGCCCAGGTCCCGCAGCTCTCGCAGCGCGGCCTCGCCCAGGCGGGCAAGTCGCCCCAGCCCGTTGAATCCACGCGTAAGCGCCGCGATGGCGTGGCCGCGCACGGGATAAGACTGGCCGTCGGACGGGTCCAGCGCCTCGCAGCCCTCGAGCTCCGTCGCATGAACCAGTCCCGCCCTGGCTGCGGCGCAACTCGCCACCACGCCGAGCGCCAGGGAGGAGACCATTCCCATCGCGGTGACCACGGAGGACTCGGCGTCGGGATGCACAGCCAGAGGGCGTGACGCCCTTTCGGGGGATGTCGGTAGGGGGGCTGGCGGTGCTCCTGCTCGCGTGAGCGTTTCGAAGGGCGCGTCCTTCATGCGGGACTCCAGCGCGCGCAGCCGTGAAAGGTCGCGGTGCTGGACTTGCAGGAAAGCCCGCAGTGGAGGATTCCACGCACCCCGGCTTCGAATACGGAGCTCTACTGCGAGGGCCTCGCGCCTGCGCATGGTGCCTTGTTCGAACGATTCGCGCAGCCGCACTGGCGAGCACGGGAGTCCATCCAAGTAGCGCACGCTTGGGGAAAACCGTGACTGGTTTTGGTTCCACCAGTCCGCGACGCGGTCGGGGCGTGGGCGGGGAAGCCAGGACTCCGTGAGGGAGATGCGATCGTCTTCAGGCGCATCGTCATCGTCGTCGCGGGTCCAGGTGTCATCCAATCTCCGCCCTGTGATGGCGCTGAAGGCTTCGCCCGCGAGCCTGTCCATGAGGGGCTCCTGGGACGACATCAGTGGAATGACGGCCGACACGGCATCCCTGCTGCCACTGAACCCCAGCGCCCAGAGTGTCTGCTTCCGGAGCGTGAGGGGCTCCGGCCTGGTCAGGGCGTCCATGAGCAGGTGCTGGTCGGGTGGCCTGCCACCGAACGCAAGCATCAGCCTCGCGTTGGCGCTCCTTGGCTCCTGGCGGGTCGCGAGTTGGCGGCACATCGCCCATGCTCCTTCGACTCCCAGGGAGAGCCCGGTGACGATTGCCTCCCACTGGACGTCGACGTCCCCTGAGGCCAGGCTGTCCGCGACGCGTGAGGCCAGGGTGGGAGCCGTCAGGCGACTCGCGGCGCGCAGGGCCGCCGCCCGTGCCACTGGCGCCCCTCCGGTGAGGAATGGTTCCACCTGCGTGGGCGAAAGCGCGCACCAGTCGGCGAGGACGTCCAGCAGCAGTGCCTGGAGCTCCTGCGGGCTGTCTCCGAGCAATTGATACAGCGGTGCCTTGAGCTCTTCGCAAGGGCGAGCACGGAGTGCATGCCCAATGGCGTCACGGTGTTCGAGGTCCCCGTTCTTCAATGTGGACAGCACCGCTTCGGGCTTCCACACGTCGGGAGAGAGCAGGACGAGCGTGGCCACCGAAGCGGCTTCTGCGTCGCCCTCTTCCAGCAGGGGAATGAGCTTCCGTTCGGCGGTACTCGCTCCGGCAAGGACCAGTCCGTCGACGTGTCGGAGGAGTCGCCATTCGAGTGCCTCCACATCGTCCGGCGTGTGCCGGGGAGAGAGGCGTGTGTGCTCGCGCTGATGCCACAGGAACGCGGCTTCATTCAGGTGCTCCTCGAAGAGTTCGAGGCTCATGGCTAGACGCTCAAAACTCCTCGCCGCAGCACCAGCAGACGGGGGGCGCTTCCTTTTTGCCAAGTGCGATGACAGGTGGCTGAATGAGCGGTGCTGGAGGCGTGTTCTTGTCGTTGTGAAGCATGGGATCGAGGGCGCGCGCGACGTTCTTTCCTTCGAATTTCACGTCGAAGGAATAGTTCACGAACTCTGCCTTGCCCTTGGTCTTACCGGAGGCGACACCGCCACCTGCGGTTCCAGCTTCGTCGCCCGTGCTGGTGCTGAAGTTCGAGTCCTTCAAACACACGGGATTCCCCTCGACGGAGACCGTTGTGCTTCCTTTGGCGGTGTCCGAGGACTTCGCGATGTTGGGATAGGGAATCGGAACGGGGCCGCCAGGACTTGGCGTCTTGCACACGTCTGGGAACACGACGGTGATGCCGTTCGAGTCCTTGGTGACGACGGACATCTTATTGACGCCGACCGTGTTCGCCATGGCATTCCCTCGCTCGCACGCGGGGTTTAAAGGGAAAGTCTGACGGATGCCGGCTTTCCTAATCAAACTGGAAGGCTTTCGCGCATTCGGAAAAGTGCGGAATGGCGGCGATTGAGGTGCAGGCCCCTTGCCTGTGCAATGAAAGCCAGGCAGGGGCTGCATCTTCATGTGGAGCGGGCGTTTCCAGGCCCACCGCCTTCGCTATGCCTTCAGCCGGTCTTCGGCATAGCGCTCAAAGGAGCGTGCCGGGTGACCCGTCATCACTGAAACCGCGTCGGTGACGGGCGCGGACCCCTGCTCGCGGACGGCGGCGAAGAGCGCGGCGAGCATCTCGGCGTAGGGCGCGTCGAACCCGAAGCCACGCATGCGCTGAATGAACGCCTCCTCGGTGAGCGCGACGTACTCCAAGGGCTTGCCGGTGGCCCGCGAGGCGATGGCCGCGGCTTCGTCGAACCCCAACGCCCGCGGGCCCGTGAGCGTCAGGGCCTGTCCATCGAAGCGGTTCGTGGTGAGCGCCATCGCGGCGGCTTCCGCGATGTCCCGCGCGTCGATGAAGCTCGTCCTTCCCGTGCCCGCAGGCAGCGGGAGCTCCCCGGCCTGGACGTCCTGGCTCCACATGAGGTGGAAGTTGTCCGCGAACCAGTTGGGCCGGAGGATGACGAAGGGGACGCCTGAGCGCTCCACTTGCAACTCCACCTGACGATACGGGCTGGCCTCCTCCGCCTCCGTGCCCATGGCCGACTGGAGGACCAGCTTCACGCCGCGCTCGGCGGCCGCCCGGATGACGGGGCTCAGGTACGCGAGGACCTCGACGCTGTCCGCGGGCATGATGAGGTACGCGGCGGTGACGCCCTCCAGCACGGCGGGGAGCTGCTCGGGCTGCGTGTAGTCGAAGCGGACAGCCTCCGCGCTCGGGAGGGCGGTGGCCTTTCGCGAGAGGGCCCTGACCTGATGGCCCTGCTTCACGAGGTGGGGAACCAGGAGCGAACCCACGGTGCCAGTCGCTCCGAACACTGCGATGTGTTGAGTTGTCATGCCCGTCAAAGTACGGAGATGACGCCTTTCACGGCAGTCGCCGCCGTCGCGAATCAACTTTAAGCTGCGCTTCAACATGGATGACCTCAAGCGCATGGCGCTCTTCGCCGAAATCGCGCGCGCCGGCTCGCTCAGCGCCGCGGCACGGCACCTGCGCATCAGCACCTCCGCCGTCAGTCAGCAGCTCCGCATCCTGGAGGAGGACTTCGGCGTCATCCTCGTGCGGCGCTCGAACCGGAAGCTCACCCTCACGGACGCAGGGGCGCGCTTCGCTTCACACTGCCGGGAGCTGGTGGAGGTGGCCGAGCGCGCGCGTGAACAGCTCTCGCTCGCGCGTGACACGCCCGCGGGTGAGCTGCGGATCTCCCTCCCGTTGGGGCTCGCGCGGTATGTCGCGCCCGCCTTGGCGCCGCTGCTCGCGAAGCACCCGAACCTGAAGCTGCGCCTCGAAGCGGATGACGGCATGGTCGACCTCATCGACGAGCGCATCGACGTGGCCTTGCGCGCGGGCAAGCTGGCGGACTCCTCCTGGGTGGCGCAGCCGCTGTGCTTCGTGCATCTGGCCCTGTGCGCCTCGCCTGACTACCTCAAGCGCGCCGGGCGGCCCCGCGCGCCGAGCGAACTGCCCGGATACGACTGGCTCGCCGCCGTGTCGGATGGCCGGTCCCTCTCCGTCGAGTTGCAGGGGCCCTCGGGGGAGGGCCACTCCCTGCACGTGGTGCCGAAGAACTCGGCCAACAATCAAGTCACCCTCCACCAGATGTGCGCGGCGGGGCTGGGCATCTCACGCTGCATCCTGGTCGACGTGGAGGACGACATCCGCCAGGGGCGGCTCGAAGTGCTCCTTCCGGAGTGGCGCCTGCACCCGTTGCAGCTCTGGGTTGTCACGCCCCGTCGCTCAGGGCAACCCGCGAAGGCGCGGCACGCCATCGACGCCATCCGGAGCTACTTCCGCCACCAGCACGGCGTCTCCGTCTGAGCCGCCGCCGTCGCCGTCAGCGGAACGGCGGCGCGGGCTGCTTGTCGAACCACTGCTTCGCGTTCAGCAGGTGGACGTTCTGCCCGCCTGGTTTGAACTCGATACCGCCAGTGACGATGCCCAGCTTCGCCAGGAGCGCGCCCGTCAGTCGGCCCTGAACGAGGTCCAGGTGGCCTTCCAGGGAGAAGTTCTCACCGTCCGCCTTCAGCTCACGCAACTGCAGCCCCTGTTCGTCGACCTGCACGCGGCCGGTGATGGAGACGTTCCGGATGTTGAGCACGGAGGTCAGGAACGCGGGCAGGTTCTTGGCCGAGGTGAGCAGGGCGACGATGGGCTGTGTGTCCGTGAGCTTGCTGGCGAACCGCGCCGACAGCACCGTGGGAGACAGCGACAACCGAGCCTGGGGCAGGGTGAACACGCCGCTCCAGGCGCGGATGGGCACGGGCCCGTTCGTGGAGACATTGCTCAGGCGCACCGTCGTCCCCGTCAGCGACAGGGACTTCGTGTCCCATGACAGGTTGCGGGCATCCACGTCCGCCTCCGCGCGGAGCAGGACCTTGATGTCGCCCATCCGTCCCGTCACCAGGTCGGAGTCCACGCTGAGCCGCAGCGAATCCCGGGGCTTCGAGGCCTTCGTCCGCTCCTGGCTCTGCACCGTCATGGACCCTGATTCGATTTCAATCGTCCGGGCCAGCCACGGATTGAGCATCTTCAAGTCCACGGGCCGGCTCTTCGCCACGCGCAGGTCCGGTTCCACCTCCCAATCCGACTGCCCAGTGCTCCGAGTCGCGAGGAGGGTGAGGATGATTTCAGGCACCTCCGCGCCCGTGCCCTCGGGGCCTGAGACGCGCACGGGGGCGAGCGCGAGCCGAAGCTTCGCCTGTCGCACGTCGGTGCGGGCCGCTTCCATCGAGGCCTCGACGCGCCAGGGGGCTCGGGCGCGGATGGGACCGGCCCGCACGTCCAGCTCCGCGCCCGCGGCCTTGATGCGGGTGCCACTCGCCACGGCGTTCTCCTGGAGCCGGAGGTCCAGGTCCAGCTTGCCGCCTCCGCCGCGCAGCGACACGGCGGACCGCGTGCCCAGGTGCTCGTTCAGCCAGTCCAGCGGAAGCAACTCCAGCTCACCCTGAATCCGCGCGCTGAGGGCCTGGGAGAGGTCCCAGCCCTTCTCCTCGGTGAAGGGAACGTCGAGCTGGGCTGTGGCCTCCAGTCGCTCCAGCCGCGTCACCGGCTTCATGTCAACCTCCATGAAGCCCGTGTTGACGCGGATGGCGGGCGTCTCGACGTGGACGTGGTCGCGCCCCTTGATGTCCAGCAGACCCTGGACGTCCAGGTCTCCCACGAAGCGGACGCGGCCGAAGTTCAGCTCGCGGACCTCGTGCACCGTGACGTCCGCCAATTGGATGACCCACGGTTGATAGTCAGGGCCCGGCGGGGGCTCATCCTCGATGCCGTAGGACGGCTCGATGCGGAACTTCGCGCCCTTGCCGTCGATGCGCTGGACGTCCACGCGCTTGCGCAGCAGGGCGGTCAGCGACACGTTCGCGTCCAACGTGTCCATGTTCACCTGCCACCACTGATGCTTGTTCTGCTGCGTCAGGGTGAAGCCGCTCAGGTGGAGTTGGCCGAAGGGCCAGAGCCACCACGCACGCTTCCAGGTGAGCTCGGTGCGGCTCGTCGACCGGGCCATGAGGGTCTGGACCGCGCCCACGTTGAGCGCCACGTTGAGGGCGACTTCCAGGAGCAGGACGAAGCCCAGACCCCACAGCGCGGCGCGCCGCCACCGCTTCTGACGAGGGGCTGCGTCCTGGACCTCTGGCGGCGGGAAGAGCGTCATGTCGCGGTACCCGGTGAATGAACCAGGGGGCGCGATGGGAGCCGCTCCCAGGATGCGCGGGTGCTGTCTCCCGCCACCCTCGGGATGCCTCACCCGCCCCGCGCGCACAAGGTGTCAGCGTGGCAAGCAGGCGTATTCGCGGCCCGAGTGTCCGCGGGTGAGCCCATGCGGACCGCCCATCTCTTGGCTGGGAATCGGCGCGGAGGGGTGGAAGGCTGCCTTGGCGGTTGGGCCTGGATACCCGCTCGCCCCGCTGCCAGGAGACTTCGCATCGTGCACCTGCTGTACGCCTTCGGGCTCTTCGTCCTCACCGCCATCGCGGAGGTCGTGGGCTGCTACCTGCCGTACCTCTGGCTGCGGCAGGGCAAGTCGCCGTGGCTGCTCGTGCCCGCGGTGGTGAGCCTCGCTGCCTTCGCGTGGCTGCTGACGTTGCATCCAACAGGCGCGGCGCGCACCTACGCGGCCTACGGCGGCGTGTACATCGCCGTGGCCCTCGTCTGGCTGTGGCTCGTGGAGGGGGAGCGGCCCACGACGTGGGACCTCGTGGGGGCGTCCGTCGCCCTCCTGGGCATGGCCATCATCGTGCTCGGCCCCCGGCGGTAGCGAGGGCCGAGCGACGAGAGGCCGCGGCTACTCCGGCCAGCGCTGGAGGCTGCCGTCCTGGTACTTCGCCTTGCAGGCGCGACGCTGGACCTTGCCGCTGGACGTCTTGAGGACCTCGCCCTGCTGGAGCAGGACCACGTCGTGGACTTCCACGGAGTGGGCCGCGGCCACGGCCTGGCGAATCTTCTTCTGGAGCTGGGCCGGAGCCAGCGTGTTCGGCTCCGCGCCACTCTCCGACGCCGAGTAGCGGGCGCTGACCTCCACCAGCACGACCAACTGCTCGCCCTCGGGGTGGTCCACGGAGAACGCCACGGAGCAGCCCGGGCGCAAGGCTTCGTGCTGGCTCTCCGCGGTCAGCTCGAGGTCCTGCGGGTAGTGGTTGCGGCCGTCGACGATGATGAGGTCCTTGATGCGGCCGGTGACGTACACCTCGCCGTCCACCATGAAGCCCAGGTCGCCGGTGCGCAGGAAGGGGCCTTCCTCGCTGCCCTGGATGCGGGCCTGGAAGGTCTCCGCGTTCGACGCCTCGCGGCCCCAGTAGCCATGGGTGACGTGGGGGCCGGCGGTCCAGATTTCACCCACCTCGCCCGGCGCGCACGCCACCAGCGTATCCGGCTTCACGATGCGAATGAGGCTGTCGCCCCAGCTCCGCCCGGAGCTCACGAGCGTCCGCGCGTGGGGGCCTGGCTGGGTCGGCACGGCGCGGTTCTGCTCGAGGGTCGTCGCCTCCACGGTGAGGGTGCGCGGCAGGTCCGAGACGACGCCACCCGAGACGAACAGCGTCGCCTCCGCCAGGCCGAAGCAGGGATAGAAGGCCTCCGGCCGGAAGCCCGCGGGGGCGAAGGTCTTCGCGAACTGCTCCAGCGTGTCCGCGCGCACGGGCTCGGCGCCGTTGAACGCGACGCGCCACGAGCTCAGGTCCAGCGACGCGAGCTGCTCGGGCTTCACCTTCCGCGTGCAGAGCGCGTAGCCGAAGTTGGGACCGCCGCTCGTCGATACCCGGTACTTCGTGATGGCGGACAGCCAACGGATGGGGCGCTGCAGGAAGGCCCACGGCGACATCACGACGGCGTGGGAGCCCAGGTACATGGACTGGAGCACGATGCCGATGAGCCCCATGTCGTGGTAGAGCGGCAGCCAGCCACAGACGGTGGTCTCTTCGGAGTGGCTGAAGCCCTGCTGAATCATCCCCTCGTTGGACATCAGGTTCCGGTGCAGCACCATGACGCCCTTGGGCGTCGAGGTGGAGCCGGAGGTGTACTGGAGGAAGGCCAGGGAATCACCGGTGATGGCGGGGCGCTTCCAGCCGTCCTCCAGGCCCTCCTCCAGCGCGTCCGTTGCAATCCAGCGGATGTCCTTCAACACGGGATAGGCCTCGGCCATCGCCTGGACGCTCTCCAGGATTTCGCGCGTGGTGAGCGCGAAGCGGGGCTTCGCGTCCTGGAGGATGGCGAGGATGCGGCTGACGGCCTGGAGCTGCGTGGGGGGATAGGCCGGCACCGCGGTGACGCCCGCGTACAGGCTGCCGTAGAACGCGGCGATGTAGTCCAGTCCGGGCGGGTAGAGCAGCAGGGCCCGTTCTCCGGCGCCCTTGTGCTCCTGGAGCGCGGCGCCGATGGCGCGGGCGCGGCGATCCATCTCTCCATAGGTCCAGACGGTCTCCTGGTTCTCACCGTCCTCGAGGAAGGTGTACGCGCGGGCCTCGGTCTGATTCGAGGCACGCCAGCGCAGCACGTCGGTCAGGGTCTGCAAGGAACGGCTGGGACTCAGCACGGCGGGTCTCCTGGGTGTGTCTTGTCGAAAGGGGGTGGGGCGTCAGGGGCTCACCGCGGGTTCGGCGGAAGGCGCCTCCTGCGGTTGGGCCTCCAGCTCGCGCAGTGGGCGGTAGAGCGTGGACAGCAGCGTCACGACGAGCGTCAGGGCTCCCGCGATGAAGAACATCAAGGCGATGCCTCGGCCCGGGCCCTCTCCGAAGAAGGTGCCCAGCAGGGGCGCCAGCCTGCCGCCGGTGGCCATGGCCGGCTCGAACACGTGGTCCGCGAGCGGGCCGGCGACGGTGTACGCCAGCGGCAGCATGGCGCCGGTGATGGTGCTGGTGACGGCGAAGACGCGGCCGCGCATCGCCAGCGGCACGGTGCGCTGGAGGATGGCCTGGCTGGAGCCGTTGATGATGGGCAGGCCGAAGAAGAACGCGAAGGCGACGCAGGCCAGGACGGGGATGGACAGGGCCAGGCCGACGCAGATGAGCGCGAGGCCGCAGGTGAACTGGAAGCCGAGCACGCCGTTCACCAGCCGCTTGGGGCCGCCCCAGGCGCTGATGACCAGGCTGCCCGCTAGCATGCCCAGGCCGCCCGCCGTGGTGAGCGCGCCCAGCGTCCGGACGTCCGCGAAGGAGAGGACGAGCGGCGTGACGAGGACCTCGACGGTGCCGGTGATGAAGTTGCTGGCCGCGAGGAACCCGATGAGCGCCAGCAGCCCCGGCGTGGTGCGCAGGTACACTCCGCCCTCGCGGATGGACGCCAGCAGTGAGGGCCGCTCCTCGCTCGACGAGGACACGAGGTGCTCCCGGGGGATGCGCGCCAGCAGCAGCGGCAGCGTGCCGAGCGCGAGGGTGGTCGCGTCGATGATGAGGATGCCCTTGAGCTCGATGAGCTCGATGAGCGTGGCGCTCAGCATGGGGGCCATGAGCTGGGAGAAGGCGAGTCCGACCTGTACGAGCCCGTTGGCCCGGCCCAGGTGCTGCGGCGGCACCGCCGTGGAGACGAGCACGCTGAAGGCGGGGTGCTGGAACGCGCTGGCCGCGGACACCACGGCCGTCGTGATGTAGGCATGCCACGGCTGGAGCAGCCCGTTGAACAGCAGCAGGGCCAGCACGAGGCTCGACAGGCCCGCGGCCACGTCGCTGAGCACCAGCACCCAGCGGCGGTTCCACCGGTCCACCAGCGCCCCGGCCACGGGCCCGAGCAGGATGCCCGGCAGCGTCGCGGCCAGCATGACCAGCGCGTACTGCGTCACGTCGCCTGTCGTCTTGTACGTCCAGACGCCGAGCGCGAAGCTCGTCAGCCCCGAGCCCAGCAGGGACAACACCTGTCCCAGCCAGATGGAGATGGCGGTCTTCACGGGAAAGGGAGGCGCCGCCGTCATCGCGTGCTCCCCGCGCGCAACAGGCTCTGCCGGACGCACTCCGCCAGCACCTGGACATGGGGCGCGGCCATCATCGTCATGTGGTCTCCGGGCACCGTCACGGGCGTGACGGACGCGGAGGCGTGGCGGCCCCAGCCCCAGCTTGGGTCATCCGCGAAGGCCTCCGGGACGATGCCATCCTCCTCGTGCCGCTCCTGCGCGCGGAAGAGCGCGACGGGCACGGGCACGGTGTCCCTCGGGATGTAGTCAATCTGGTACGCGGCCTTGTAGACCTCGATGAGGCCGTGGACCTGCTGGCTGTCCGAGCCCTCGGGCAACAGGCCCGACTGGACCAGCCGGTGCGTCAGGAGTTCGCGGCGCGCTTCCGGGGGCAGGGGCCGGAGCACCTCGGCGGAGATGCCCAGGTCCACGCCGTAGAGCCGGCCCGCCGTGCTGGCGACGGACGCCATCCAGTCCGCGTCATCCATGGGCGCCGCCTCACTGGCGCTCTCCGCGAGCATGGGGACGGTCGTGTTGAGGATGCCGAGGAAGGCGACCTCCTCGCCCTGCTTGCGGAGCTGCTGCGCCATCTCGAACGCGACCCAGCTTCCGAAGGAGTGGCCCAGCAGGTGATAGGGCCCGCGCGGCTGCACCTGCTGGAGCGCTTCGACGTAACACGCCGCCATCTCCTCCACGGAGCGGTGGGGCTCGTCACGGCCGTCCAACCCCCGGGCCTGGAAGGCGAACACGGGCAGGGTGGGGCCCAGGGATTGCGCCAGCTCGCGCAGGTAGACGGTGTTGCCACCGGCGCCCGGGACGCAGAACAGCGCGGGGCGGTGTCCTCCCGCCTGCAGCGTCACCAGCGGCGACCACGGGCGGGGCTCGGACTCCTCGGACAGGGCCTTGGCGAGCTGCTCCAGCGCCGGGTTCTGGAAGAGGACCGACAGCGGGAGCGTGCGGCCGAACTGCTCGCGAATCCGCACCACCAGCCGGACGGCCAGCAGCGAGTGGCCGCCCTGGTCGAAGAAGTTGTCGTGCGCGCCAATGGGGCGCACCGCGAGCAGCTCTTCCCAGATGGCCGCGAGCCGTGTCTCCACGTCGCCGCGTGGCGCGACGAAGCCCTCCTGGGCCTCGCGGCGGACGGTTTCGGGGGCGGGCAGGGCCTTGCGGTCCACCTTGCCGTTGGGGGTGAGCGGGAAGGCGGCCAGGATGACGAAGGCCGCGGGCACCATGTACGGCGGCAGGTGCTTCTTCAGGTGCTGCCGCAAGTCATCGGCCGAGGCGACATCGGGCGCGGTGAGCGTGAGGTAGGCCACGAGCTGCTTGTTGCCTGCGTCCTCGTGGACGAGCAGCTCCACGGCCTGGACCGCCGTGTGCTCCAGCAGCTTCGCCTTGATTTCATCCAGCTCGATGCGGTGGCCGCGAATCTTCACCTGCGTGTCATTGCGGCCGATGAAGGCGAGGGTGCCGTCCTCCGTGTAGCGGGCCAGGTCGCCCGTGCGGTACAGGCGCGCGCCGGGCGTCGTGCTGAACGGGTTGGGGACGAAGCGCTCCGCGGTGAGGTTCGCCTGCCCCCAGTAGCCGCGCGCCACGCCTTCACCGCCCACGAACAGCTCACCCGGAATGCCGATGGGCACCGGCTGCATCGCGCTGTCCAGCAGGTACATCCGCGAGTTGGCGAAGGGCCGGCCAATGGGGACGATCTGCTCGCTGGGCGTGGGCTCGGGCTGCTCGAAGTACGTGCTGTCGATGGTGGCTTCGCTCAGGCCATAGGAGCTGACCAGCCGCGTCTCGGGGCCGCAGAGGCCTCGGAGCTGGTGGTACTCGCGCATGTCCCAGGTGTCCGAGCCGACGATGAGCAGGCGCATGAAGTCCAGCCGGAGCCCGCGCTCCTGGCAGTGCCCCATCAGCAGGCGCACCACCGCGGGGACGAACTCGCCGCTGTCCACCTGCTCGCGCTGCATCAGCGCGTAGAGGCGCTCGGGTTCGAGCAGCCAGTCGCGCGGGCAGAGGACCAGCGTCCTGCCGGAGCCGAGCGCCCGGGCCAGGTCACCCGAGAACACGTCGAACGAGAAGCTCGCCATCTGGAGATGGGCGCGCAGCTCGGGGAGCCGGTAGTCACGTTCCCAGGCGAGATAGGCGTTGGTGAGGCTCCGGTGCGAAATCATCACGCCCTTGGGGCGGCCCGTGGAGCCCGACGTGTAGACGACGTAGGCGAGGTGCTCGGGGCCCGCGCCGCCCGGCGGCGGAGTCGTGGGGTGGGCGGCGATGGCCTCCGCGTCCGTGTCGAGGCTCACCACGGGCGGCAGCGGCGCGGACAGGAGGGACACCAGCCCCTGGCGTGTGACGAGCACCGCGGGCCGGCTGTCGGCGAGCATCAACGCCGTGCGCTCGGGCGGATAGGACGGATCCAGCGGCACGTAGGCGCCGCCCGCCTTGAGCACGGCCAGCACGGCGACGACCATGTCCACGGAGCGGTCCAGGAAGACGCCGGTGATTCGCTCCGGGCCCACGCCCACGGTGCGCAGGTGGTGGGCGAGCTGGTTCGCCCGCGCGTTCAGCTCCGCGTAGGTGAGCCGGCGCTCGGGGTCGGTGACGGCGATGGCGTCGGGCGTGCGCGCCGCGTGCGCCTCGATGAGGTGATGGAGGCAGGTGCCCGGCGGCACGTCGAGCCGGGCCTGGTTCCACGTCTCCAGGATGCGCCGGCGCTCGTCCACGGGGAGCAGCGGCAGGTCGAGCAGGCGCTGCCCGGGGTTGGCGGCGATGCCCGCGAGCAACGTCTGGAAGTGGGCGACCATCCGGTCGACGGTGGAGGCGTCGAAGAGGTCCCGGTTGTACTCCCAGATGCCTTGCAGTCCGCCGGCCTCCTCGGAGAACCACAGCGTCAGGTCGAACTGCGCGAAGGCCTCGCCCGCGACGCTGAAGGACTCCATCCGCAGCGCGCCCAGGTCCGAGGGCGGGGTGGGCGTGTTCTGGAGGACCAGCATCACCTGGAAGAAGGGAGACTGGCTCGTGTCCCGGGAAGGCGCGAGCTCCTCCAGCAGCTTCTCGAACGGGACGTCCTGATGGGCGTAGGCGCCGAGTGTCACGTCCACCACGCGCCGCAGCAGCTCGCGGAAGCTCGGGTTGCCTTCGAGCCCCGTGCGCATCACGAGCGTGTTGAGGAAGAACCCGATGAGGGGCTCCACCTCCGTCCGGTTCCGGTTCGCGATGTACGTGCCCACGCTGATGCGTGGCTCGCGCGTGTAGCGGTGGAGCAGCGTCTGGAGCGCCGCCAGCAGCACCATGAAGAGCGAGGCCTTCTCCTGCGTGCCCAGTGTCCGCAGTGCCTGGGCCGCCGCCGGGTCCACCTGGAAGGCGCGCTTGCCACCCGCGTAGGTGCGCACGCGGGGCCGGGGCCGGTCCGTGGGCAGCTTGAGCGCGCTGTCGCTGCCTTCGAGCTGGCGGCGCCAGTAGTCGAGCTGCGAGGTGAGCACCTCGCCCTGCATCCACTGGTTCTGCCACGCGGCGAAGTCGGCGTACTGGAGGGGCAGCTCGGGCAGGGGGGATGCCCGGTCCTGCGAGAACGCGCCGTAGAGCGCCGTCAGCTCCTGCACGAAGATGCCGGTGGACCAGCCGTCCGACACGATGTGATGCACCACCACCAGGAGGACGTGGTCCTCCTCGCCCATGCGCACCAGCCGTGCGTGCAGCAGCGGCCCGGAGGCGAGGTCGAAGGACGTCCCCGCGAGCTGGAGCGCCAGCTCCTGGCACAGCGGCTCGCGCTTGGACGCGGGCAGGTAGCTCAGGTCCAGCAGGCCCAGGGCGAGCTTCAGCTCCGGGAGGATGCGCTGCCGGGGCTCGCCGTCCTCCGTGACGAAGGTCGTTCGCAGCACCTCGTGGCGCCGGACGACCTCGTTCAGCGCCCGCTCCAGGGCCGTGACGTGGAGCGGACCTGCGAGGCGCACGAACTCGGGGATGTTGTAGGCGGGGGTCCCTGGCTCGAACTGGTCCAGGAACCAGAGCCGCCGCTGCGGGAAGGAGAGCGGCAGCGGCTGTTCGCGCGAGACGCGGGGGATGCCGGGCGCGCGGGCCTCCTCCTTCGGCGCGGCGACCACGTTCTGCTGCCGCAGCTTCTTGAGCACGGCCTCGCGCTTCTCCGGGGAGAGGCCCGCGAGCTTCTTCATCAGCTCACTCATTCGAGCCCTCCAGCAGCGTCTCCAGGTCCGCGTCCGAGAGGTCGCCGACCTCCTCCAGCGCGGAGGCCAGCGCGGCTTCGTCCACGTTCGCCAACTGCGCGAGCACCACCTGCTCCGCGAGCCCCGCGATGGTGGGCTGCTCGAACAGGGCGCGCAGCGGGACCTTCACCTGGAACATCGCGTTGGTGCGCGAGATGATCTGCGTGGCCAGCAGGGAGTGCCCGCCCACGTCGAAGAAGTCATCCGTGACGCCCAGGGACGTCTGGCCCAGCACGTCCTTCCAGAGCGCGAGCAGGCTGGCCTCCGTCTCCGAGCGAGGCTCGACCAGCCGTTGCTCTCCGGTGCGCTGCGCCGCGTCCGGCGCCGGGAAGGCCTTGCGGTCCACCTTGCCGTTCGGGCTCAGCGGGATGGCCTCCAGCCGGACGAAGACGGCGGGCACCATGTAGTCGGGGAGCCGTTCTCTCAGGTGGTCGCGGAGCACCGACGTGTCGCCGAGGTCCGGGCCCACCACGTAGGCGACGAGCCGGCGGGGCGCGCCGGGGTCCTCGCGCAGCAACACCACCGCGCCCTGGACGGACGGGTGCTTGCCGAGCGCGGACTCGATTTCGCCCAGCTCGACGCGGAAGCCGCGCAGCTTCACCTGCGTGTCCGCGCGACCGAGGAACTCCAGGTCTCCGCTGAGCAGGTAACGAGCCCGGTCTCCCGTGCGGTAGAGGCGCGCGCCGGGCTCGGTGGAGAACGGGTCGGGCACGAAGCGCTCCGCCGTCAGGTCCGGGCGGTTGCAGTAGCCGCGCGCCACCCCCAGCCCGCCGATGAAGAGCTCGCCCGCGATGCCCGCGGGCACCGGCTGCCCGTGCGCGTCCAGCACATGGAGGCGGTTGTTCGCGAAGGGCCGGCCAATGGGGACCAGCTGCGTGTCACCCGGGCCCAGCTCGCCGCTCTCGAACCACGTGCTGTCGATGGTGGCTTCGCTGACGCCGTACGAGTTGATGAGCCGGGTGTCATCGCCAATGACGGCCTGGAGCCGGTGGTACTCGTTCACGTACCAGGCGTCGGAGCCGGCCACGAGGACGCGCATGAAGTCGAGCGACTGGCCCGTCTCCTCCAGGTGCTGGAGGAGGCCGCGCAGCACCGCGGGGACGAACTCGGCGCAGTCCACGCGCTCCTCGCGCATCAGGGCGAGCAGTCGCGGCGGTTCGAGCAGCCACTCGCGCGGGCAGAGCACCAGCTTCCCACCCGAGCAGAGCGCGCGGGACAGGTCGCCCGCGAACACGTCGAAGGAGAAGCTCGCCATCTGCAAGTGGCTCTGGCAGTGGTCGCGCAGGCCGTAGCTTCGCGCCCAGCCGAGGTAGGCGTTGGACCAGCTCCGGTGGGAAATCATCACGCCCTTGGGCGTCCCCGTGGAGCCTGAGGTGAAGACGACGTAGGCCAGCCCGTCGGGTGAGGTGAGCCGCGACGGCGCCTGCGTGGGCAGGTCGGCACGCGCGGGCGCTTCCGTGTCCAGCAGGTACAGCGCCACCTCGGGGTTGGCGAAGGTCTCCACCAGGGACTGCTGCGTGAGCAGCAGGGAGAGCCGGGCCTCGGTGGCCATGCGCGCCAGGCGCTCGGCGGGGTAGGTGGGGTCGAGCGGCACGTAGGCGCCCCCCGCCTTGAGGATGCCCATCAGCGCCACCAGCAGATCCGGCGTCCGTTCCAGGCACACGCCCACCAGCAGCTCGGGTCCAATGCCCCGCGCGCGCAGGTGGTGCGCGAGCTGGTTCGCCCGTGCATCGAGCTGGGCGTAGGTGAGCGAGCCCGCCTCGGGGGCGGTGACGGCCACCGCGTCGGGCGTGCGCTTCGCCTGGGCCTCGAAGAGCTCGTGGAGGCACGCACCCTGGGCGGGCACGTGCGTGTCGTTCCAGTCGTACACGACCTCGCGGAGGCCCTCCTTCGTGAGCAGGGACAGCTCCCACAGGTGTTTGTCCTCGGCGTCGAGGATGCCGACCAGGACCGTCTGGAGCTGCTCCAGGACCCGCTCCATGGCCTCCACGCCGAGGCGTGGGGACTCGAAGTCCAGGTTCAGCATCAACTGCTTGTCCGCGTGCGCGGAGAGCGTCAGCGGGTAGTTGGTGCGCTCCTGGGCGGTGACGTCACGGACCTCCAGCACGCCCGCGCCCTGCCGCACCGAGTCCTCGACGGGGTAGTTCTCGAAGACGACGAGGCTCTCGAACAGCGGCGTGCCGCGCGGCACCGGGCTCCAGCCCTGGACCTTGACCAGCGGCGCGTACTCGAACGGCGCACGGTCCACCTGCCACGCCTGGAGCTCCTTCAGCCAGTCCACCACCTTGCGCTGGGCGGGCAGCGACACCCGGGCCGGCAACGTGTTGATGAACAGGCCCACCATCTGCTCCACGCCGGGCAGCTCGGGCGGACGGCCCGCCACGGTGACGCCGAAGACGACGTCCTCCAGGCCCGCGTGACGTCCGAGCACCAGCGCCCAGGCCGCCTGGACCAACGTGCTGAGCGTCACCTGGTGCCGCCGCGAGAAGGCGCGGAGCTGCTCGGTGGTTTCGGCGGACAGGTGCACCTTGCGCTCGCCCATCACCTGGGCGGCGTTGCGCGCCTGGCCTCCCGTCTCGCCGGGCAGCGGCGTGGGCTCACCGAAGCCCCGGAGCGCCTGCTTCCACCACGTCTCCGCTTGCGCGATGCCCCGGCCTTCGAGCCACGCGATGTAGTCGCGGTACACGGGCGGCGGCTCCAGCCGCAGCGGCTGCTTGCGCACCTGGGCGTCGTACATCGCCAGCATCTCGTTGAGGACGCGGCCCACGCTCCAGCCGTCGAGCAGCAGGTGGTGGAAGCTCCACACCACGCGCCACGTCTTCGCTCCCAGCTTCAGCGCGCCCACGCGCATCAGCGGCGCCTGCTTCAGGTCGAAGCCCTTCGCGCGGTCCGCGTCCATCCAGGCCGACAGGCGCGACTGCTGCTCGGCCTCCGGCAGGTGGCTCCAGTCCTGCTCATCCCACGGCAGGGTGGCCGTGCGGTTCACCAGTTGGAGCGGCGCTTCCAGCTCCTCGCCCACGAAGCTGGTGCGGAGGATGGGGTAGCGCGCCATCACCTGTTGCCACGCCTCGCGCAGCGCCTCGCGGTTCAGGTCCGTGTCCAGCGTCCACGCCGCGCGCTCGAAGTACATCCCCGAGTTCGGGTCGAGCAGCGCATGGAACAGCATGCCCTGCTGCATGGGCGACAGCGGGTAGAGGTCCTCCATGTCCGGGTGCGACTGCATCAGGCCGTTCAGCGTGGCCTGCGACACCTTCGCGAGCGGGAAGTCCGCCGGGGAGAACCGCGCCGCTTCCGCGCCGCGCCGCTGCTCCACCAGGCCTCGGAGCGCGTGCAGGTAGCCCTGGGCCAGCGCGCCCACCGTGGTGCGCTGGTGCAGCGCCTCGCTGTAGGTGAAGGACACCTCCAGCTTGCCGCCGAACACGTGCGCGTTGACCTCCAGCACCTGCCGCCGCCGGCCCTGGGTGCCCTGCTGCGCGCCGAAGGGCTCATCCGCGGGCGCCAGCAGCGACGACGTGGGCAGGGCCGAGTCGAGCTGTCCCAGATAGTTGAAGGACACGGGCGCCTCGGCCTGCGTGCGCAGCCGTGCCCCTCGCTCATCCTGGCGCAGGTAGCGGACGATGCCGTAGCCCACGCCCTTGTTGGGCACGCGCCGCAGCCCGTCGCGCACGGCGCGGAGCTCGTCACCCACGCTGCCATCCTTCGGCAGCGCCAGCGTCACCGGGTACGTGCTCGTGAACCAGCCCACGGTGCGGCTCAAGTCCACGCCGTCGAAGAGGTCCTCGCGGCCGTGTCCTTCCAACTGGACGCGCAGGCGGCGCTGCCCCGTCCAGGTGGACAGGGCCTGGGCCAGGGCGGTGAGCAGCACCTCGTCGATGCGGGCACGCCAGGCGGTGGGGGCCTCCTGGAGCAGCAGCCGCGTCTCCTCGGCCTCCAGCGCCACCGTCAACGTGCGCGCGGACTCCAGTGTGTTCTCTCCGCCCTGCGCGTCCACGGGGAGCGGCGCGGTGTCCTCGCCCGCCTGGAACCAATGGTCGGCTTCGATGTCCAGGGCCGGGCTGGCGGCGTACTCCTCCAACCGGCGGGCCCAGGCCTGGAAGGACGTCGTCTTGGGAGGCAGCGCCACGGGCTGCCCCTGGAGGAGCTGCTGGCAGGCCGTCTCCAGGTCCGCGAGCAGGACACGCCAGGACACGGCGTCCACCGCGAGGTGGTGGATGGCGAAGAGCAACCGGTCTCCTCGCTGCGGCCCCAGGTGGAAGCGCACGGCCGAGACCAGCGGCGCCTCGTCCAGCTTGAAGCCCGCCTGAGCGCGTTGCGCCTCTTGCTCCAGCGCGGCGCGCTGTGCGGCCTCATCCAACGTCGAGAGGTCCACCTCGCGCAGCGTCACGGTGCTGTCGGGGCCGAGGCTCTCCTGGCGCCAGCCGTCCGCCGTCCGCTCGAAGCGCAGGCGGAGCGCGTCATGGTGCGCGACCAGGGCGCGCAGCGCGTCCTGAAGCACCGCCGCCGTGATGGGCTGCCGCAGTCCCAGGAGCAGGGCCTGGTTGTAGTGGTGGAGCTGCGGCAGGTCCCACTCGAAGAACCAGTGCTGGATGGGCGTGAGGGGCACGGCGCCCGTCACGGGTCCCTGCTCGCTCTCCACCACCTGCGCCTGACCCACGTGCGGGGCCAGCGCGGCGATGGTCTGGTACTGGAAGAACTGACGCGGGCTGATGTGCAACCCCGCCTCCAGCGCCCGCGCGATGACCTGGATGCTGACGATGGAGTCGCCGCCCAGCTCGAAGAAGTTGTCGTGGATGCTGACGCGCTCGCGGGAGAGCACCTTCGACCAGATGTCCGCCAGCGTCTGCTCCACCGGGTTGCGCGGGGCGACGTGGACGTGCTCGGGCTTCGCCTGCTGCTGCGCCAGGGAGGGCAGGGCCTTGCGGTCCACCTTGCCGCTGGTCGTCAGCGGCATCGCCTTCAGCATGACGAAGGCGGAGGGGACCATGTAGTCCGGCAGCCGGCCCTCCAGGGCCTTGCGCAGGGCGTCCGCTTCAACGGGCTGATCGTCGTCATCGGGGACGACGTAGGCCACCAGTTGCTTGCGACCCGGGGCCTCCTCGCGCACGAGCACCGCCGCGTCCTGGACCTCCGGGTGCGCCGCCAGCGCGGCCTCGATTTCGCCCAGCTCGATGCGGAAGCCGCGCAGCTTCACCTGGTGGTCCAGGCGTCCGAGGAACTCCAGCCGGCCCTCGGGCAGCCAGCGCACGCGGTCCCCCGTCCGGTACAGCCGTTCGCCTGGCGTGGCGGAGAACGGGTCCGGCACGAAGCGCTCGGCGCTCAGGTCCGGGCGGCCCAGGTAGCCACGCGCGACACCGACGCCGCCGATGAACAGCTCGCCGGGGACGCCCACGGGCAGCGGCTGCATCCCGGCATCGAGCACGTAGAGCCGGACGTTCGCCCAGGCGCGTCCGATGCTCAGCCGGTCGGGGTTCACGGCCTCGTCCACGGAGGCGCAGATGGTCGTCTCCGTGGGGCCGTAGGCGTTGATGAACCGGGTCGCCTTCAGCCACCGGCGCGCCAGCTCTGGCGAGCACGCCTCGCCCGCGGACACGACGCTCTCCAGCAGGGGCAGGGCCTCCGGCTCCAACTGCGCGAGCACGGACGGCGTCAGGGTGACGCCGGTAATCCGCTGGGAGGCCAGCAGCCCCTGGAGCGGCGCGCCGGGCATGATGGCGTCACGGGGCGCGAGGCACAGCTGGGCGCCCGCGAGCAGCGTGGAGAAGACCTCGCACACCGACGCGTCGAAGCCGAGCGCGGCGAACTGAAGCACGCGGCTCTGGGCATGGACGCGGTGCGCCTGGATGGCGGCCAGCGCCGTGTTGCACAGGCCCCGGTGCGTCAACAGCGTGCCCTTGGGCCGGCCCGTCGAGCCGGACGTGAAGATGATGTACGCGAGGTGGTCCTCGGACATCTCCACCGTGGGCGGCGTCTGGGGCTGGCGGGCGATCATCGGCCAGTCCGCGTCCAGGCAGACCAGCAGCCCGAGCGCGGGCAGCTCGTCCGCCAGATGCTCCTGGGTGACGAGCACCGGGATGGCTGCGTCGCGCATCATCAGCGTCAGCCGCTCCACGGGGTAGCTCGGGTCCAGCGGCAGCCAGGCGCCGCCGGCCTTGAGGATGCCGAGGATGCCCACCACCAGCTCCAGCGAGCGGTCCACGCACAGGCCCACGCGGACCTCGGGCCCCACACCGGACGCCTTCAGGTGCCAGGCGAGCTGGTTCGCACGGGCGTCCAGCTCCCGGTAGGTGAGCTGCTCGCCCTCGAAGGAGACCGCCACCGCGTCCGGCGTGCGCGCGGCTTGCTGCTCGAAGAGGTGGTGCGCGCAGGGGTTCCCGGCGCGCGGCGTGGCCGTGTCGTTCCAGGCCACGAGCGTCTGCTCACGCTCGGCCGTGGAGAGCAGGGCGAGCCGCGAGACGCACAGCTCCGGCTGGGCGATGGCCGCGAGGAGCAGCTCACGCAGGTTCCCCATCATCCGGTCGATGGTGGCCGCGTCGAAGAGGTCGGTGCTGTACTCGCACAGGCACTCCATTCCGCGTTCGGTCTCCGTGGCCACCCACGTCATGTCGAACTTGGCGGCGCCAGTGGTGCTGGTCTCCTCGCTCAGCGTCAGCCCCTCCAGTTGGAGGTCGGAGGACGGCGCGTTCTGGAGGATGAGCTTCACCTGGAACAGCGGCGAGTAGCTGAGGTCACGCTCCGGGTTGAGCGCCTTCACCAGCTCCTCGAACGGCAGGTCCTGATGCGCGTACGCGTCGAGCGCCACCCGCCGGGTCTGCGACAGCAGCGAACGGAACGAAGGGTCCCCGCTCAAGTCACCCCGCATGACGAGCTGGTTGACGAAGAAGCCGATGAGCCCCTCGGTGCCAGCGCGGTTGCGGTTGGCGATGTCCGTGCCGACGACGATGTCCGTCTCTCCGGTGTAGCGGTGCATCAGCGCCTGGAAGGCCGCCATCACCGCCATGAACGGCGTCACGCTCTCGCGGCGGCAGAGTGCCTGCAACGCCTTGGCGGCGTCGGCGGGCAGCAGCAGCCCCTGGTGCGTGGCGCCGCGGAAGCTCTGCACGGGCGGACGCGGACGGTCGGTGGGGAGGTCCAGGTGGGACGGAGCCCCGGTGAGGCGCTGCTTCCAGTAGTCGAGCTGCCGTTCGAGCACAGGGCCCGCGAGCCACTCGCGCTGCCACCGCGCGTAATCCGCGTACTGGACGGGCAGGGCGGACAGCGGCGACGGCTGGCCCGCGGACAGCGCGCCGTAGACTTCAGCGACCTCGCGCACCAGCACGGACAGCGACCACCCGTCCGCGATGATGTGGTGCAGGGTCAGCAGCAGCAGGTGCTCCTGGTCCGCGAGCTGGATGAGCCCCATGCGGCACAGCGGCCCTCGCGTCAGGTCGAAGGGGCGGCGTGCCTCTTCGTCCGACAGGCGCCGGGCTTCGGCCTCGCGCAGCTCGGGCGCCAGGCTCCGCAGGTCGGCGATGTCCACCTTCGGCGTGGAGGGCGACTGGATGACCTGCACGGGCGTCTGGCCGTTCATCCGGAACGTCGTGCGCAGCGACTCGTGCCGATGGATGAGGGCTTCGAGGCACCGCTGCACGGCGTCCACATTCAACACGCCCGTGAGCCGGATGACGGCGGGCATGTTGTAGAAGGGACTGTCCGGCTCCATCTGGTAGAGGAACCAGAGCCGCTGCTGCGCGAAGGACAGCGGCAGCTCGCCATCTCGCGGGAAGGCCCGCAGCGGCGGCGCGGGGGGCTCGCCGGCTTGCTGCGCCTGGAGTGCCTGGACCCGCTCGGCCAAGGTGGCGATGGTGGGCGCTTCGAAGAGGGCGGCGATGGGGAGCTCGACGCCGAAGGCCTCGCGAATCCGCGACACCACGCGGGTGGCCAGCAGCGAGTGCCCACCCAGGTCGAAGAAGTGGTCATGGATTCCGGCGTGGTTCGTGCGCAGCACGTCCACCCAGATGCTGGCGATCAACTCCTCGGTGCCGTTCCGCGGCGCCGCGCGCGCCTCGGCGGACAGCAGCCCGTCGGGCACGGGCAGCGCCTTGCGGTCCACCTTGCCGTTCGGCGTGAGGGGCAGGGCCTCCATCGCCACCAGGGCCGAAGGCACCATGTGCTCGGGCAGCCGCTGCTGGAGGAAGGCGCGCAGGCTGGCTGTGTCCACCGCCGCCTCCGCGTGCGGGACGACGTAGGCGGCCAGCCGCTGGTCGCCGGGCACGTCCTCACGAACGATGACGACGGCGTCGCTCACGGCCGCGTGCTGGCGCACGGTGGCTTCGACTTCGCCCAGCTCGATGCGGTAGCCGCGCAGCTTCACCTGTCCGTCGCGGCGGCCGAGGAACTCCAGGTTGCCGTCCGGCAGGAAGCGGGCGTGGTCTCCAGTGCGGTAGAGGCGCTTTCCCGGGTGCTGGCTGAACGGGTTCGGCACGAAGCGCTCGGCGGAGAGCGCGGGGCGGCCCAGGTAGCCTCGCGCCACGCCGGTGCCGCCGATGTAGAGCTCACCCGTGACGCCCACGGGCACCGGCTGCATGCGCGCGTCCAGCACGTAGAGCGCCGTGTTCGCGATGGGCCGGCCGATGGGGACGATGCCGTCGGGCAACTCGCCCGCGCTGACGTCGAACACGGAGCATCCGACGACCGTCTCCGTGGGGCCGTACTCGTTGATGAGCCGGACCTGGGGCGCGTGCTGCCTCCAGAAGGCCACGGTGGCGGGAGGCAGGGCCTCGCCACCGACGACGAAGGTGCCCGTCAACCGGGACAGCGCCTCCGGCGGAATCAAGCCGGACAGCACCTGGAGGTGCGCCGGCGTGAGCTTCACCAGCTCATGGCCGCTCGGCTGCTGGAGCGCGAGCGCGAGCGCCTCCACTTCGCGGCCCGCCGGCACCAGGTGGACCGTCCCGCCCGCGAGCAGCGGCGTGAGCAGGCTGGTGATGGTGGCGTCGAACGCGATGGAGGTGTGGACCAGCGAGCCCTGACCCGGCTTTACGGCGTAAGCGGCCTGGGCCCACGAGAGGTAGTTGAGCAGCCCGCGCTGCGTGAGCAGCGTGCCCTTGGGCAGGCCCGTGGAGCCGGAGGTGTAGATGACGTACGCCAGCGAGTCGCGCGTCGCGGAGGAGGTCAGCGGCCGCGACGGGAGCGCTTCCAGCCGTGGGGCTTCCTGGTCCAGCAGGAAGCGAGGCGCAGCCGATGCCGCGAAGGTGGCCTCATGGGCCTGGGTGGTGACCAGCACCACGGCGCGCGAGTCGGACAGCATGTACGCCAGTCGCTCGGCGGGGTAGCTCGGGTCCAGCGGCAGGTACGCCGCGCCGGCCTTGAGCGTGGCCAGCAGGCCGGTGACCAGCTCGATGGAGCGGTCCAGGCCCAGCGCCACCACTCGCTCCGGCCCCGCGCCCAGTGACAACAGGTGGTGGGCGAGGCGGTTGGCGCTCGCGTCCAGCTCCCGGTACGTCAGCGTCCGCTCGCCATCCACCACCGCGATGGCCTCCGGCGTCGACGCGGCCCGGGCCTCGAAGAGCGCCTGGAACGTCGGTTCCGCGGGCAGCGCCGCGGCGGTGGCGTTCCACTCCGTCAGCAGCTGGTGCTGAACGTCGGCGGGCAGTGGGCTGGACGTGTGGTGCGGGGCGTCGGACTCGAAGGCCAGCGCGTGGAGCACGCGCGAGAAGCACGCGCCAATCTGCTCCACCTGCGCGGCTTCGAGCTCGACGGCGTTGTAGTCCAGCTCCAGGGTGATTTCCTGCGTGTGCGGCTCGGTCTGGAAGTGGACGGCGAGGGTGACGTTGGTGCCCTCCGAGCGGATGGTGCTCAGCGCCTCCATCTCCGCGAGCGTGCCCGCGAGGTCGTGGAGCACGTGGAAGTGCATGTAGTTGAACATGACTTCGTAGAGCGTCTCGCGGCCCCACTGCCGCTGGATGTCCGCCATGGGGTAGCGGCGGAACGGGTACAGCGCGCGCTCCGTGTCGAAGGCGGTGCGGACCAGCGACAGCCAGCTCCCCGGCGCCAGCTTCATGCGGAAGGGCACCGTGTTGAGGAAGATGCCGCGCAGCTTCGCGCCATCGCCTTCCTCGGGCCGGCTGTTGACGCCCGTGCCGGTGATGACGTCTTCCTGGCCGCTCAGCACGCTCATCACCTTGAGGTGCGAGGCGAGCAGGATGCTCTTGAGCGGCACGCCCGCCGTGCGCGTCAGGGCATTCAAGCCCTCGGTCAGCGCGGGAGGGATGGGCACCTTGAAGGTAGCGATGCGCGGCTCGCCCTCGGCCAGCGCGCGGCGCCAGCGGGGCACGCGCATGACCTGACCGTCCGCCAGGAACTCACTCCAGTAGCGCTGGTGCGCCTCCGACGCCAGCGCCTGCCGCTCCATGGCCACGAAGTCGCGGTAGGTGATACTCAGCGGCTCGAAGCGCGGCGGCTCCTGGTGGTTCACCAGCGCGTAGTAGTGGTTGAAGATCTCCACCAGCGTGGAGTGGAGGCTCCAGCCGTCGATGATGGCGTGGCACTCCGTGAGCGTGAACTGGAAGTCCCGCTCGCCCCGGATGTGCACGAAGAAGCGCAGGAGCGGAGGGCACGCGAGGTCGAAGTGCTGCCGCTTCTCGTCCTCCAGCAACTGGCGAATGGTCGCGTCCTGCGCCTCGGTGGACAGGTGGCGGACGTCGGTGACCTCGAGCGACAGGTGCGCGTGCCGATGCACGAGCTGCAGCGGCTCGCTGTACGACGTCATGTCGAACGCCGTGCGCAGCACGGGCTGGCGCGCGGTGACGACCTGGACGGCTTCATCGAAGTGCGCGGCGTTGAACGGCGTCTTCAGGCGCAGATGGAAGCTGTCGGTGTTGTGGTAGATGTTCGAGGTGGGCGCCAGCTCCATGTGGAAGAGCATGCCGGCCTGGATGCGGGCCAGCGGGTAGGCGTCCTCGATGCCCTCGGGCAGCTTCGCCCGGTCCTCGGTGGAGATGAGGCTGAACGGCTCGGTGCGCGGGAACACCTCACGCGGGGGCTGCGCCTCTCCTGCCGCCGCCGCGAGCTCCGCCACCGTCTGGTGCTGGAAGAGCTGCTGGAGCGAGAAGCGGATGTCCTGCTTCTGCGCGAGCGTGAGCACCTGGATGCTCAGGATGGAGTCGCCGCCCAGCGCGAAGAAGTTGTCGTGGATGCCCACGCGCGGGACTTCCAGCACCTCGGACCAGATGGCGCAGAGCGCCTCCTCGACCTTCGTCCGGGGCGCGACGTACGCGTCCGCCAGGTCGGCGCGAGCGCTCTCCGGCTCCGGCAGCGCCTTGCGGTCCACCTTGCCGTTCGCGGTGAGCGGGAAGCGCTCCATCATCACGAACGCGCTCGGCACCATGTAGTCGGGCAGCTTGGACAGCAGGTGCTGGCGCAGGTCATTGACGCTCGGCGCGGGCTGCTCGGCCGTCGCGACGTAGGCGACCAGGGACTTGTTGCCGGGTGCGCTCTCTCGCACCAGGACCAGGGCCTCGCGCACGGAGGGGTGCAGGCTGAGCACCGTCTGGATTTCGCCCAGCTCGATGCGGAAGCCGCGGATCTTCACCTGGTGGTCGATGCGGCCCAGGTACTCGAGCTGTCCGTCCTTCGTGAAGCGCGCGAGGTCACCCGTCCGGTACAGCCGGGCGCCGGGCTCATGGCTGAAGGGGTGCGGGACGAAGCGCTCGGCGGTGAGGCCGGGGCGGCCCAGGTAGCCGCGCGCCAGGCCCGCGCCACCCACGAAGATTTCACCCGCGACGCCGATGGGCGCGGGCTCCATCCGCGCGTCGAGCACGTACAGTTGGAGGTCGGGAATCGCGACGCCAATGGGGCTCTGCTGCGTGCGCTCCGCCTCGGCGGCGTCCATGGGACGGTAGGTGACGTGCACCGTCGTCTCGGTGATGCCGTACATGTTGATGAGGCGAGGCTGGGTGTCGCCGTGCTTCCGGAACCAGGGAACCAGCGTGGCCGGCTCCAGCGCCTCGCCCCCGAAGACGACGTAGCGCAGCGACAGCGGCGGGGCCTCCGCGCCCAGGCGCTCCTCGGCCTGGATGAGCTGCCGGAAGGCCGCGGGCGTCTGGTTCAGCACGGTGACGCGCTCGTCGCTCAGCAGCCGGAAGAAGGCCTCCGGCGAGCGCGAGACGAGGTAGGGCACCACCACCAGCTTGCCGCCGTGGAGCAGCGCGCCCCACAGCTCCCAGACGGAGAAGTCGAACGCGTACGAATGGAACAGCGTCCAGGCGTCGTTCGCGTCGAAGTGGAACCAGTGCTCGGTCGCGTCGAACAGCCGCATCACGTTGCCGTGCGGCAACAGCGAGCCCTTGGGGAGCCCCGTCGAGCCCGACGTGTAGATGACGTAGGCGAGCTGTTCGCGCGTCGCTGAAAGCCCGGGCGTATGCGAGGGCTGGCGCGCCAGCTCGTCCGCCACGTCATCCAGGACCATCAGCGCCGCGCCTTCGGAGGGCAGCCGCTCCAGCAGGTGCCGCTGCGTCACCACCAGCGGCATCCGGCTGTCGGACACCATGAAGGCCAGGCGGTCCGCGGGATAGGTCGGGTCCAACGGCACGTACGCCGCGCCCGCCTTCAAGATGCCGAGGATGCCCACCACCGTGGCCAGGGAGCGCTCCACGCACAGGCCCACCAGGGCCTCGCGGTGGACGCCGCGCGCGAGCAGCGCATGGGCGAGCTGATTGGCCCGGCGGTCCAGCTCCGCGTAGGTGAGGCGCTCGCCGTCGGCGACCACGGCGATGGCGTCCGGGTGCTGGCGCACCTGGGCCTCGAAGCGGCCATGCAGGGTGTCCTCGCCGGGGAAGGCCTTCAGCGCCGGCCAGACGTCGAGGAGCTGGCGCCGCTCGGGTTGCGTGAGCAGCGGCAGCGCGTCCAGCCGAAGCTCCGCGTTGGCGGCCACGCCCGCGAGCAGCGTCTGGAAGTGCCCCGTGAAGCGCTCCAGCGTCTCGCGGTCGAACAGGTCGCTGTTGTACTCGATGAAGCCGCGCAGGCCGTCCGCCGTCTCCTGGAGGTCCAGCGTCACGTCGAACTTCGACGTGCCCGGGGGCAGGTCGAGCTGCTGCAGGGTGACGCCCGGCAGCGTCAACCCGGGGCCCGCCATGCCCTGGAAGTTGAACGCGGCCTGGAACAGCGGCGTGTAGGCCAGGTTGCGAGTGGGCTGCACGGCCTCCACCAGCTTCTCGAACGGGATGTCCTGGTGTGCGTAGGCGCCCAGCGTCGCTTCACGGACGCGCTTCAGCAGCTCGCGGAAGGTCGGGTTGCCAGAGAGGTCCGCGCGCAGCACCAGCGTGTTGACGAAGAAGCCGATGAGCCCTTCGGTCTGCACGCGGCTGCGGCTGTTCTGCGGCGCGCCGACGAGGATGTCCGTCTGGTGCGTGTACCGCGACAGCAGGGCCTGGAACGCGGCCAGGATCGTCATGAAGAGGGTGGCGTTCTCCCGCTGCCCCACCTTCTGGAGCTCCGCCACCAGCGCCGCGGGCAGGTGCAGGGAAACCGCGTCACCCCGCTGCGTCTGGACGGCAGGCCGCGGCCGGTCGGTGGGCAGTTGCAGCACGGGCGCGCCCGCGAGCTGCTGCTTCCAGTACGCCACGTGCGCGTCGAGCGCGCCCTCCGTCGCCATCCACTCGCGCTGCCACTCGGTGTAGTCCGCGTACTGGATGGGGAGCTCGGGCAGCTCCGGCTCACGCTGGGCGATGAACGCGCCGTAGAGCTGCGACATCTCGTGGATGAGGATGCCCAGCGACGCGCCATCCGAGATGATGTGGTGCATCGTCAGCACCAGGACGTGGTCCGTTTCGCCCAGCCTGAGCAGCCGCGTGCGCAGCAGCGGCCCCTTCATCAGGTCGAAGGGCTGGCGAATCTCCTCCGTCGCAAGCCGCCGGGCCTCCGCCTCGCGTGCGGCCTGGGGCAGGGCGCCCAGGTCCGTCACGACGAAGGACGCGGTGCCTTCGGGCGCTACGACCTGGACGGGCTGTCCCGCTTCCTGCGCGAACGTGGTGCGGAGCGACTCGTGGCGCTCCACCAGCGCATCGAACGCGCGCTGGAGCGCGGAGGCCTCCAGAGTGCCCGCGAGCCGGACCGCGCCAGCGATGTGGTAGCTGGGGTTCTCCGGCTGCATCAAGTGGAGGAACCACAGCCGCTGCTGCGCGAAGGAGACAGGAAAGACGAAGGATTCAGCGGTCATGATGGATGACGAACCGGCTGTGCGGGGATTTTGAAGCGAAGGGGCGTTCGTGGCGGCGCGGCCCGCGCCGGAATGGCGCGGGCCCGGTGCGCTACGGCTTCTTCGAAGTCGAGTCGGGCAGGTTGAGCTCCGCGTGCGTCGCGGCCTGGACGCGGCGGGCCTGCCGTGGACGGGCCACCAACGGAGGCGGCGCGGCCGGCTTGCCGGGCTGCTGGAGCGATTCCAGGTGCTTCGCGAGGGCCTCGAGCGTGGGGTGCTCGAAGAGGACGCGCAGGGACACCTCCACGCGCCACGCCTCCTGGATGCGGGCCACCACCTGGACGGCCTTCATCGACTGGCCTCCCAGGTCGAAGAAGTTGTCGCGCGCGCCCACCTGCTCCACCGAAAGCACGTCGCGCCAGATGGTGGCGAGCTGCGTCTCGGTGGGCGTGCGAGGCGCTTCGTAGGCCGCGGAGGCACGCGGGGCGGCGGACGGCGCCGGAAGGGCCTTGCGGTCCAGCTTGCCGTTCGCCGTGCGGGGGAACGACTCCAGCGTCACGAAGTGCGACGGCACCATGTACGCGGGCAGGTGGGACTGGAGCTGCTGGCGAATCGACAGCGGCTCGGGAACCGAGGCGCCGCGCACATAGGCGACCAGCTCCGCATGGCCCGACACTTCCCAGAGCTTCACGGCGGCTTCCTGGATGCCCGGCACTTGCGCCAGCCGCGCTTCAATCTCACCCAGCTCGATGCGGAAGCCGCGCAGCTTCACCTGCCCGTCGCCGCGGCCCAGGTACTCCAGGGTGCCGTTCGGCAGCGCGCGCACCAGGTCGCCCGTGTTGTAGAGCCGTCCTCCGGGTACCTGCCCGAAGGCATCTGGCACGAAGCGCTCCGCCGTCAGGTCCGGCCGGTGGAGATAGCCGTGCGCGACGCCGCGCCCGCCGATGTACAGCGCGCCCGTCACCCCCTGGGGCACGGGTTGCAGGGCGTCATCCAGCACGTACACCTGCGTGTTGCCAATGGGGCGGCCCAGGGTGATGCGGCCGCCCGCCTCCAGGCGCGTGGTGGTCGACCACACGGTCGTCTCCGTGGGGCCGTACATGTTCCACAGCGAGGCGCTGCGGGCCAGCAGGGGCTCCACGAGGTCCGCCGGGAGGGCTTCACCGCCGCACAGCACCTTGAGCGTGGGGCTCCCCATCCACCCGAGCGTCAGCAGCATCCGCCACGTGGACGGCGTGGCTTGCATCACCGTGGCCTGGCTCTCCGCCAGCGCGCGCATGAGGCGCGTGCCGTCGGCGGCTGCCTCTCGGCTGGCGATGACGACGCCGCCGCCAACGCTCAGCGGGAGGAACAGCTCCAGCACGGAGATGTCGAAAGCCACCGTCGTCACGGCGAAGAGCGTGTCCTGCTCCGTGATGCCGGGCGCGTGCCTCATGGACGCCAGGAAGTTCACGACGGCGGAGTGGGGGACGGCGACGCCCTTGGGACGTCCGGTGGAGCCAGACGTGTAGAGCACGTAGGCCACGTGGGACCCGGAGACCGCGGCACCCGGCGGCGTGGTGGGCGCACCGGAGACGTCGGCCAGCCGCAGTTGCTTGCCCGTGTATCCGGGGACGAGCGCGGCCAGGCCGGGCTCGGTCAGCAGCAGTGACACGCCGCTGTCGTCCAGGATGTGCGCCAGCCGGTCCGCCGGATACACGGGGTCCAGCGGCACGTACGCGGCGCCCGCCTTCAAGATGCCGAGCATCCCCACGAGCAGCTCCAACGAGCGCTCCAGGAAGAGGCCCACGCGGTCCCCTGGCTCAATCCCCAACTGCCGCAGGTGGTTCGCGACCTGGTTCGCGCGGGCGTCCAGTTCGCCGTACGTCAGCGCCTGGGTCTCGAAGCGCGCGGCGATAGCCTCGGGCCGCCGGGCCGCCTGCGCCTCGAAGAGGCCGTGCAGGTTGTCGGACAGGGGGAGGTCGAGCGCGGTGTCATTCCACTCGCGCAGCAGCCGCGTGCGCTCGGGCTCCGTGAGCAGGGGCAGTTGGGCCACGGGCTGGGCGGGGTTCTCCGCCACGGCCGTGAGCAGCTGGGTGAGGTGCCCGGCCATCCGCTCGATGGTGGCCGCGTCGAACAGGTCCGTGTTGTACGTCAGCTCGCTGGCGAGCCCCTGGGCCGTCTCCGCCATGGAGAGGGACAGGTCGAACTGCGTGGTGCCGCTTTCGAACTCCAACTGCTCCAGCGTGAGCCCGGACAGCGAGAGGACCTCGGACGGGGTGTTCTGGAGCGTGAACAACACCTGGAACAGCGGCGAGTAGCTCGGATCTCTCGTGGGTTGGAGGGCCTCGACCATCTGCTCGAACGGCAGCGTCTGGTGGGCGTAGGCGCTCAGCGTGTCCTGCCTCACCCGCGCGAGCAGCTCGGAGAAGGGCCGCGCGCCCTCCACCTGAAGGCGCAGCGGCAGCGTGTTGACGAAGAGGCCGATGAGCGGCTCCGTCTGCGGCACGCGGTTCGCGATGGGCGTGCCGATGACCACGTCCGCCTGCCGGCTGGCGCGCGACAGCAGCACGCCGAACGACGCCAGCAGCGTCATGAACAAGGTGGACTCGGCTTCACGGCTCCGCTGCTTGAGCCGCGCGGTCAGCTCCGCGGAGAGGGTGAAGCGGTGGGTCGCGCCGAGGAACCGCTGGTTCGCGGGGCGGGCCCTGTCCGTGGGCAGCTCCAGCAACGCGGGAGCCCCGGTGAGGTGCTCGCGCCACCAGGCGAGGCTCGCCTTCTGGGTGTCGCTGCCCACGCGCTCCTGCTGCCAACGCGCGAAGTCGCCGTACTGAAGCGTCGGCTCGGGAAGCGGCGAGGCCTCGCCCGTGCTGGACGCCCGGTAGAGCGCGGCCAGCTCACGGACGAGGACGCCCAGCGACCAGCCGTCACTGGCGATGTGGTGCAGCGTGAGCAGCAGCACGTGCTCGCGCGCGTCCAGGCGGAGCAGTGACACGCGCAGGGGCAGCTCCGCCGCCAGATTGAACGGCCGGCCTGCTTCCTCCGTGGCCCGCCGGCGGACCTCGGCCCGCCGCGCCTCTGCCGGAACGTGGCCCAGGTCGACCTCGGGCATGGGGACGGCGGCGGGGGGCAGGACGCGCTGGAAGGGCCGCCCTTGCTCCTGGCCGTACTGGGTGCGCAGGACCTCGTGGCGCCGGACGATCTCCTCGAGGCTCCGCTGGAGCGCCTTCACGTCCAGCTCGCCCTCCAGGCGGAGCGCCGCGGGCATGTTGTAGGCGCCGCTCGGGCCTTGGAACTGCTCCAGGAACCACATGCGCTGCTGGCCGGAGGACAGCGGCAACGCGCCGTCACGGTTCCCAACGGGGATGACCTCCGCGGCGCCCTGAAGTGACTGGCCCACCTGCTGGAGGAAGGAGACCAGCTCCTCCTTGTGGGACTTCATCTCGCCCAGCAGGTCGGGCGTCATGACGCCCGGAGGGGCATTGAAGCGAAGCCGCTCGCCTTCCATCCAGAGCCGCACGTCGTGCTTGCGCAGCCGGGTCAGCAGTCCATCGATGCCGTTCACAGTTCCCCCTCTTCACGGCTCGCGCCGTTGACGTTCGCGTCCTCGGCGGCCTTGGACGCCCACAGCAGGGTGTCCACGTGCTCGGCGAGGCCCGCGATGGTCGTCTGCTTGAAAAGCCGGTCCAGCGGCAGCTCCACCTTGAGCGCGTCGCGGAGCCGCGATGCCACCTGCGTGGCGAGCAGCGAATCGCCGCCCAGTTCGAAGAAGTCGTCGTGCACGCTCACGCGTTGCAGCCGCAGGGCCTTCATCCACACGTCCGCCAGCGCCTGCTCGGTCGCCGTGCGGGGCGCGACGAACGGACGCGTGGGCGCGCTGGACTCCGGATCGGGCGCGGGCAGGGCCTTGCGGTCCAGCTTTCCGCTGGCCGTGAGCGGCAGTGCGTCCAGGAGGACGAAGAAGGCGGGGGCCATGTAGTCTGGCAGCCGCTCCAGCAGGAACTGCCGCAGGTCCGCGGGCGTCACCGCGCCTCGCGAGGATGGGACGACGTAGGCCACCAGCCGCTTGTCATGGCCCGCCAGCGCGCCCGGCTCCTCGCGAACGGTGACGACCACTTCCTGCACCTGCTCGTGCGCGCTCAGCGCGGACTCGATTTCACCCAGCTCGATGCGGAAGCCGCGCACCTTCACCTGGTGGTCGGTGCGGCCCAGGAACTCCAGCGAGCCGTCGGGCCGGTGGCGCACCAGGTCGCCCGTCCGGTACAGGCGCGCCGCCGGGTCGTCGCTGAACGGGTCCGGCACGAAGCGCTGGGCGGTGAGCTCCGGGCGGTTGAGGTAGCCCGCGGCGACCAGCGGTCCTCCGATGTGCAGCTCGCCCGCGACGCCGATGGGCACAGGCTGTCCGTGGCGGTCCAACACGTAGCAGGGGCGGTTCGCCAGCGGCCGGCCAATGGGAACGCGCGGCGCGCTCCAGCCCTTCGGGATGTCGAACGTGGTCGCGGTGATGAGCGTCTCGGTGGGGCCGTACGCATTGAGCGTCCGCACGTTGCCCAGCGGGCCTTGCTGCCACAGCTCCAACACCTTCGGCAGCACCGTGTCGCCGCCGATGATGACCAGCCGCAGGTCATGCGCGCCGATGGCCGGCGGTGATTCCGCCCAGCTCTGCGTGAGCTGCTGCCAGTACGCCGTGGGGAAGTTCATCACGGACAGGCGCTGCTCGACGACGCGGCGGGCCAGCTCCTCGGGCGTCCAGACCTGGTTGCCGCGAAGGACGAGCGTGGCGCCCGTCATGAGCGTGGGCAGCATCTGCTCCAGGGACGCGTCGAAGTTGAACGAGGCGAACTGCAGCACCCGGTCGCGCGGGCTCAGCTCGAAGTGGAGCTGCATGTCCTGGAAGTGCACCGCCATCTGCCCGTGGGCGATGACGACGCCCTTGGGCTCGCCCGTGGAGCCGGAGGTGTAGATGACGTACGCGGGGGAGGTCGCCGTCGCGGTGTTGACCGGGTTCTCCGTGGGGCGGCTCGCCAGCGTCACGGCGTCCGTGTCCAACTGGACGACCTTCGCGGTGTGCGGCGGCAGTCGCTCCGCGAGCGCCTGCTTCGTCACCAGCACGCCCACGCGGGCGTCCTCGAGCAGGAAGCGCAGCCGCTCCGGCGGATGTCCCGGATCCAACGGCACATAGGCACCACCGGCCTTGAGGATGGCCAGCAGCGTCACCAGCATCTCCGGGGAACGGTCGATGAAGGCTCCCACCAGGGCGCCAGGCCCGACGCCCAGTCCGCGCAGGTGATGCGCGAGCTGATTCGCCCGCCGGTTGAGGTCCGCGTAGGTGAGGCACTGCCCGTCCAGCTCCACCGCGTTCACCCCAGGACGGGTCGCCGCTTGCTGTTCGATGAACTGGTGGGTGAGCAGGTCCTCCCGGTAGCCCACCTGGTTCTGGTTCCACGCCACCAGGACCTTGCGCCGCTCCGCGGGCGTGAGCACCGGCAGGGCGGACACGAGCGAGTCCGGCTTCGCGAGCACGCCCGAGAGCAGCGTGCGGAAGCCCTGTGCCCAGCGCGTCAGCGTCGCGGGCAGGAACAGGTCGGTGTTGTAGTCGAAGTCCAGCACCAGTCCGTCATCCGCGTCGATGACGTTCAGGCTCAGGTCGAAGGCCGAGAAGCGCACCGGCTGCGGCATGAAGCGCGTGCGCAGCCCTCCCATCTGGAGCTGGCCCAGCGGCCGCTCCAGGTTGAAGGTGACGCTGACCAGCGGGTTGTGGCTCGTGCTGCGCGGCAGGCCCAGGCGCTTGATGAGCAGCGCGAAGGGGTAGTCCTGGTGCTCGTAGGCCTCCCAGAGGACCTGCTTGAGGCCCTGGAGGTAGTCCGTGAAGGTCTGCCCATCCTGGAGGTGGCTGGCGATGGGCAGTAGGTGGGAGCAGTAGCCCACCAGCCCCTCGCTGTTCTCCATGCCCCGGCCCGCGGTGGGGATGCCAACCAGCACATCGTCCTGGCCCGTCAGCCGGTGGAGGAACGAGGTGTAGACGGACAGCAGCAGCATGAAGAGCGTGGACTGCTGCTGCGCCGCCGCCTCGCGCAGCGCCTGCGTGGTGGCGCGGTCCAGGTGGAGCGTCTCACGAGCCCCCTGGTAGCTGCGCTGCGCGGGCCGGCCCAGGTCGGTGGGCAGCTCCAGCGCGGGTAGCGTCTCCACGCGCCGGCTCAACCAGAAGCGCTCGTGGGACGTCTGTTCCTTGGTGCCGCCCTGCTGCTCCAGCCACCTCGCGTATTCGCTCCACTGCAACGCGGGAGGAAGCGCGGCGGTGGCGCCCCCTTGCAGCGCCGTGTACTGCGCGGCGACTTCACGGACGATGACCGCCAGGGACCAGCCGTCCACGGCGACGTGGTGCGCCGTGAGGACGAAGAGATGCTCCTGCGCGCCCAGCTTCAGCAGGTGGACACGGAACGGCGGCGCCTGGTGCAGGTCGAAGGGGGCGCTGCTCTCCTTCGCGTACCAGCCCGCGAGGTGCTCGGCCCGCTCCTTCTCCGGCAGCGTGGACAGGTCGTGCGACGGCAGCGGCAGGGTGAGGTGCGCGGCGGCCGTCTGCTGCTCGCCCGAGGCGTGGAGGTGGAGGCGCAGCGCTTCGTGTCGCTCGACGACGTGCTGGACGGCGCGCTGGAGGAGCCCCGCGTCGAGCACACCTTCGAGCCGCAGGCTCATCGACAGGTTGTAGGAGATGGAGCCGCCGGGGCTCATCTGCGAGAGCACCCAGAGCTGGCGTTGGGCCTCCGTCGTGGGGAATGTGCGGGGCTCGGGGAGGGTGGGCTCCGGTGAAGAGGGGCGGGGCCAGAAGCCGCCCGCGCGCATGTCGGTGACGGTCTCAGCGACCGAGCGCACGATGGTGTCGAGGTCCTCGTCCGTGTGCGCGGTGGAGAGCATGCACGTGCGCCCCTCCCAGATGTAGATGCCGCGGTGGACGAGGTGGCAGAAGAACAGGTCCATCTCCAGCGACTGGTACAGGTAGCTGAAGTTGCCTGCGGCGGAGAAGCGCAGCACCGAGCCGCAGTGGACGACTTCGATGGGCGCGTGCTCGCGCTGGAACACCGCGTTGAGGCGCGCGGCCAGGCTCGCGGCGCGTTGGCCCAGCGCTTCCTGAAGCGCGGGGCCCTGGGCCTTGAGGTGGCTCAGCGTGGCCACCGTGGTCGCCATGGTCAGCGGATGCTTGCAGAACGTGCCCGCGGAGAAGGTCGTCTCGACCGCGGGGTAGGACGCGTCGCCGTAGTTCCAGTCACCTCCGTCGATGCGGTCCACGAAGCCGCCCCGGTCCGCGACGGCGCCAATGGCCATGCCGCCACCGAGCACCTTGCCGTACGTCACGAGGTCCGCCTCGATGCCGTACCAGGCCTGCGCACCGCCAGGGTGCAGGCGGAAGCCGGTGATGACCTCGTCGAAGATGAGCGGCACGCCCGCTTCGCGCGTCATCGTCCGCAGCGCCTGGAGGAAGGCCTTGGGTTGGAGGTTCGGGCGGCGGCTCTGCACGGGCTCGACGAGCACGCCCGCCAGCTCGTGCAGATGCTCGCGGATGAGCTCCAGCGTGCGGTCCTCACCGTAGGGGAGCACGAGGACGTCCTCGACGACCTTCGACGTCACGCCCGCCGCCATGGGCAGCGACTGCGGTTGGCCATCGACCATGCGCCCCACCACGAGCGTCCCGTCCGAGTGCCCGTGGTAGGAGCCGGTGAACATCACGATCTTCGAGCGGCCCGTGGCGGCGCGCGCAAGCCGCAGCGCCGTCATCACCGCCTCCGTGCCGGAGTTGCAGAAGGTGACGCGCTTCATGCCCGTCAGCTCGCAGACCAGCTCGGCGGCCCGTCCCCCCAGGTCCGACTGGGGGCCCAGCTCCATGCCCTCCGCCAGGCGCTGTTGCAGCGCCTCCAGGATGAAGGGCGGGTTGTGCCCGAACAGGTGCACCCCGAAGCCCATGGAGAAGTCGATGTACTCGTTGCCGTCGACATCCCAGATGCGCGAGCCCTTCGAGCGCGCGCTGACGATGGGGTAGCAGACCTCCTTCAGCTCGGGCCGGAAGTTCATCAGCCAGCGCACGTCGCTCCACTTCGAGCGGTAGCGGATGGCCGCTTCCTTGGACTGCTTCGTGCGGTCCGTGTGCCGCGCGATGAGCGCGTCCACGTGCCGCTGTTGCGCTTCGGGGAGCGCGCGCTCGGGGACGCCGGACTTCGGACCCGCGCCGAACGGCGAGGCGCCCCCCGCTTTGGCGGGTGCGGGCGCGACCTTGAGCGCGGGCGTCTCGGGAACGGGAAGCACGGGGGCAACGGCGGGGCGGCCGCCCAGGAGCGCGAGCTGCTGCGCCATCAACTGGAGCTGCTGCTGGATGAGCTGCTCGATGGCCCCGCCGGGTTGGGCGACGACGGTGTTCACCGCGGGCAGGGCGGGCACGCTCGGGGCCGCAACGGGCGCGGGCTGAGGCGCGGGAGCGCTCTCCACCGTGACGTGCGCGGGCAGCGTCTGGTCCAGGTGCGCCGCGAGGGCGTCCATGGACGTCAGCTCCTCGAAGAGCTGGCGGATGGCCAGCTTCACGCCAAAGCGCTTCTCCACGTTGCGGATGGCGTCCATCAGCACCAGCGAGTCCGCCCCCATCTCCAGGAAGGACATCCGCGGGTCGAGCTTCTCGGGCGGCGCCTGGAGCAGCAAAGCCACCACCGTTCTGATTTCGGCGAGGATGCGCTCCTTGCGAGACAGAACGGGCGCTGCGACGGAGGTCTGGGTCATCATCGTCGGAGTAGGGGCAGGAGAGGGGAGCGCCGAGTCCAGCAAGTACCTCTGACGCTCGAACGGATAGGTGGGCAGCGTGACGCGCCGTCTTGCGTGCGCCGCGTCCAGGGCGCTCCAGGAAACGGAGACGCCGCGCGTATGCAGCGCGCCGACACCGCTGAGCAGCGTCTCCCAGGCGTCCTGCTGGCGGCGGAGACTGGGCAGCCACAGGCTCGTGTCACCGGGGGCACACCGCCGGGCCATGTTCAGCAGCGTGTCGTGCGCCCCCAGCTCGATGAACAGCGCGGGGCCGTTGCGCGTCAGCGTCTGGATGCTCTTGAGGAACTGCACCGGCGCGCGCGCGTGCTGGCGCCAGTAGGCGGCGTCCGGTGACTGGAGCACCTGCTCACCGGTGAGGTTGGAGATGAGCGGGATGCGCGGCGCCTGCGACGGCATCATCCGCGCGATCTGCTCGAAGCCATCGAGCATCGGCTCCAGCAGGGGCGAGTGGAACGCGTGCGAGACGGTGAGCGGCCTCGAATCCACACCTCGGGCCTGGAGCGCCGTGATGATGCGCTGGACCGCCTCACGCTCACCGGAGATGACGACGTGCCGAGGGCCGTTGATGGCGGCGACGTCCACGCGCGGCTCGCCGCGCAGCGCTTCGCGCACCGTCTCCTCGTCCGCCAGGACGGCCGCCATGTCGCCGTTCTGGGGCAGCGCCTGGATGAGCCGGCCGCGCGCGGCGAGCAGGCCCAGGGCTTCCTCCAGCCCGAGCACACCCGCCGTGTGCGCCGCGGTGAACTCTCCCACGCTGTGCCCCATCACCGCGTCGGGGGTGACGCCCCAGGAGCGCCACAGCTCCGTCAGCGCATGCCCCAGCGCGAACAGCGCCGGTTGCGTGTAGCGCGTCTGGTGGATGAGCGCGGCGTCCGCATCCGACGACGGGAAGAGGACGGACCGCAGCGGAACGTCGAGGTGGGGACGAAGCAGGGCGTCGCAGCGCTCCAGCGCCTCGCGGAAGACGGGCGCGCTGTCGAAGAGCTGCCGCCCCATGCCCGGGTACTGCGTTCCCTGTCCGGGATACAAGAAGACGATTCGCGGCGCCGCGCTCCGCTGGACCTCGCCTTGGTGCACGCCGGGAGCGGTGCGGCCTTGCGCGAAGGACTCCAGCCGTGCGGCCAGCTCGGCGCTGCTGCCTGCGGTGACCGCGAGCCGGTGCGGCCAGGGATTGCGCCCGGTGTTCGCGGTGAAGCAGACGTCCGCCAACGCAGGCGCATCCGGCCGCGCCAGGTGCTCCTGGTACTGCCGCGCCATGACGCGCAGGGCGGCCTCGCTCCGGGCGGACAGCGTCAGGACGTGGGTGCCGCGCTCGGCGGGATTCGGCGTGGCCTCGGGGCGCGGCGGCGCCTCGCCCAGGATGACGTGCGCGTTGGTGCCGCCGAAGCCAAAGGCGCTTACGCCCGCGAGCCGCGTACCGGGCGCCTGCGGCCAGGGCAGGGGGGCGGTGGGAATCTGGAAGCGGTCCGCGTCCAACACGATGTGCGGGTTGAGCTCGCGCAGGTGGACTTGCGGCGGCACTTCGCCGTGGCCCAGGGCCAGCACCGTCTTCATCAACCCCGCGATGCCCGCCGCCGCTTCCAGGTGGCCGATGTTGCTCTTCGCCGACCCGATGAGGCAGCGCTGGCCCGGCGCCCGGCCCGTGGACAGCACGGCCTTCAACGCGGACAGCTCGATGGGGTCGCCCAGCGGCGTGCCGGTGCCGTGGGCTTCGACGTAGCCAATCTGCTCGGGCGTCAGCCGCGCCTGGCGCAGCGCCTGCTGGATGACGTCCTGCTGCGCCGAGCCGCTGGGCGCGGTGAGGCCGTTGCTGAGCCCGTCGTGATTCACCGCCGAGCCGCGGATGACGGCGAGGATGGGCGCGCCCGACGCCAGCGCGTCGGACAGGCGCTGGAGCACGATGATGCCGCACCCCTCGGAGCGCACGTAGCCATCCGCGGCGGCGTCGAACGTCTTGCAGCGTCCGTCCGCCGCCATCATCCCCGCTTGCGAGAAGGCGATGGTCAGCTCGGGCGACAGGATGAGGTTGACGCCACCCGCGAGCGCCAGGTCGCACTCGCGGCCTCGGAGGCTCTGACACGCGAGGTGCACGGCGACGAGCGACGACGAGCACGCCGTGTCCACCGCCATGCTGGGACCGCGCAGGCCCAGCACGTAGGACAGCCGGTTGGCCGCGATGCTGTGCGCGTTGCCGGTGCCCGCGTAGGCGTCCAGCAGGGCGCGGTTGCCGAACTGCCGTTGGGCATAGTCGCTGGTGCTGATGCCGACGAAGACACCCGTGCGGCTGCCCTGCAGCGACGACGGCGCCTGTCCCGCGCGCTCCAGGGCCTCCCACGCCACCTCGAGCAGCAGGCGCTGCTGCGGATCCATCCGCACGGCCTCGCGAGGCGAGATGCCGAAGAAGAGCGGGTCGAACGCGTCGACGTCGTCGAGGAACCCGCCCCACCGCGTGTTCATCGTCGCGGGCGTGGAGGCGTCCGGTGAGTAGACGCTCGACACGTCCCAGCGGCTCGCGGGGACCTCGGTGATGGCGTCGCCGCCGCGCTGGAGCAGGGACCAGAAGGCCTCGGGCGAAGGCGCTCCAGGAAACCGGCACCCCAGGGCCGTCACGGCGATGACGTCGTCGTGCGCCTCGCTGACTGCGGGCACGGGCGCGGGGCCCGGGGCCGGCGTCTCCGCGCGACCGAGCGCTTCACTGAGCGCGTCGATGTGCGGGTGTTCCCAGACGATGGTGGGCGACACGTCGCGCCCCAGCCAGTCCGCGAGCTCGCCCGACAGGAACACCGCGTCCTTCGACGTCAGCCCGTAACGAACGAACGGTTGCAGCGGGTCGACTTCGTCCAGCTCGAGCCCCGCGGCCTCCGCCACGTAGGCCCGCAACCACGCCGCGATTTCGTCGCGGCTCCGGGCCTCAGGCGCACCTGAAGCCCGAGGGGAATCCACAGGGGCCTGAGAGACACCGGTAAATGGTTTCATGGAAACTGAAGGAACAGAGGTGTAACCGAGGACTTCGGGATTATTATGAAATCGTTCTGAATCCGACTAGTGTCGAAGGCGTTCCGAGGTAAATTTCTGGTGCCAGCGCTCAAAGCGGGCGGGGCACGGGGTGCGTGGGGACTGGGGATGATGGTGTCCGGGCCGACTCCCCGCTGTGACGACAGGGGGTCTCAGATGGCGTTCAGCGAGTTCGAGTGCTGGTCGGAGTCAGGCCAGTTGGATTGCGTCGCGGTGTTTCGCCCCGCCGTTCTGGACGTCACCTCCGCCGAGGAGGCCGCGGCCGTGGGCTTCAACCAGCCCGTCACGCGCTCCGAGGCGGAGGATGCCTTCGGACGGCTGCGCGACGCGCTGGTCCGCCAGGGTTGCCAGGCGATTGACTTGTGGGAGTTGCTGCCCGCACCGGAGCGCGCGGTGAGCGACACCACGGTGAACCGGGTGTTCGTGCGGGACACGGCGGCGGTGCTCGGGCGTCAGCTCGTGACGGGCACGGCGGCCTTCCCGGTGCGGCTGGCGGAGTTCGACGTGGCCCACCGCGCGCTGTCTCAGCTGCAGCCGCCGCGTGCCGGGGACGCGCCCGCATCCTCCGCGCGCATCGAGTTCGGAGACGTCTTCGTGCTCGACGCCGAGCGGCTGCTCGTCAACGTGGGCCTGCGCAGCGACGCGGAGGCGCTACCGCCGTTCCTGGAGCTGGCGTGGCGCTCGGGCTTCCGCGAGGCCGCGGTGGTGCGCATCCCCGAAAGCCTGGGCATCATCCACCTGGACCTGGCCTTCAACGTGCTGGGCCCGCACGCGGTGGTGGCGCGCGCCTTCCTGCGGCACACCCCCATTCAGGTGTTCCAGCAGGGCCGTGCCCCGCACTGGGAGCCGTTCGACGGCTACTTCGAGCAGCGCGGCCGCCGCGTCATCCCCTTCGAGCCGAAGGGCGCGCAGGGCTTCCTGTCCAACTTCATCTACGTGGGGCCGGACCTCATCCTGGCCTCGGAGAGCGCCGCGCCCGGGCTGCGCCCGTTGGCGAAGGCGTGCGGCATCGAGGTGGCCAGCGTGGACATCGAGGCCCTGGAGCGGGGCAACGGCAGCGTGCGCTGCCTCACCATGCCGCTGCGGCGGCGCGCGGAGTAGGCCGGCGCCGTTGGGGCTTCAGGAGGGGCGGTTCGCGGGGGAGGGCGTGGGGGCCGCGTCGTCGCGCTCGTAATAGAGGCTCGCGCATCCCTTCTCATAGACGACGAGCACACGGTCATTCTCCTCCAGCAGGTTGGAGGCCTTCTCCGTGGCTTTGCGGACGAGTACGTCGAACCTACCCGGGTGCTGTTTGCTTCCGGCCCGGACTGTCACGACTGGCATGCGGTGTGTCATAGCGAAACGAACAGTCCGTTGACAAGCGGGGCGTGGCGTGGCGGGAAGTGGGTCCCATGCACCGCAAGCTCCCCGTTCTGCTGGTTGTCGTCCTGGGTCTGGCTTCTTCCGCGAGCGCGCAGTCGGCCAAGCGGCATCCGGAGCACCGCTCGCCCACGCCCGCATGGGCGCCGCGCGGCGTGCTGCTGGGCGCCAGCCTTCAGGACGGCGTGCTGTCCCCGACGGCGAAGGTCCAGTGGCAGTTCACCTTCTACCAGGACCGCAAGGACGCCATGGCGCTCCTGCTGGAAGGCAGCGCGTCCTGGGGCGTCGCGTTCCCGTCCGCCACGCCCGACAAGCCTCAGAACGTAGTGAACCGGTTCTACCAGTACAGCCCGCAGCTGGGCGTGGGCTACCGGAACCACCTGCCGGGCCAGGTGCACTGGGGCTTCCAGGTGACGGGTGGGCCCGTCTTCTATGGCGCGGACTTCGACGGTGGGCTGGAGCCGGACCGGCGCGTCGCGGGCATCATCGAGGGGCGCATCCACCTGGGCTACCAGTTCGGCGCCGTCGCCGGTGGGCTCGCGGTGGGTTACGCGGAGGCTTTTGGCTACAAGCGCCGCAGCCTCGGCCGGTTTTTCGTCGGTGGCCCGATGGTCGGGTTGTTCATGGATTGGCGCTAGGGTTTGCGTAGAGTGCGACCAGAGAGCACCCTGTTCGCACCCCACGTATGTCCGAGCCGCTCAGCGCCCACGTCTCGCGGTACCTCCGCAATCGAGAAGCCTTCGAGCGGAGCCTCCCGTCCGCGTTGCTCGTCTTCACTCCGGCCTCGGAGGTCGCGGGCGGCGAGGAGTCGGAGGAGTACCGTCTCAAGACGGTGACGAATGCCGGGGCCCCCACGCTGGGGGCCAGCGGGCCGGTGGTGTTTCCCGTCGTGAAGTCACGTCCCAACGCCTTCGCGCGGGGTATCACCGTGGGGCGGACGGGCAACAACGACGTGGTGTTGGACGACGGGAGCGTCTCCCGTTTCCACGCCTGGTTCAGCCGGGAGGAAGGGCAGGCCGGATTCTTGCTGACGGACGCCGGTTCGAAGAACGGCTCCTGGGCGGGTGGGGTCCGGCTGGTCCCACGGCGGGCCGTCCCGGTGGCGGATGGGGCCCGGCTCCGCTTCGGCCAGGTGGAGGTCGCCTTCTACACGGCCAGCGGTTTTCTGCGGATGCTGGCCGTGAGGATGTCTCCCTGAGCCTTGCCACGTCTTCGTGGGCCTGCGTAACGTGCGGAGTCGCCCTCTGTCACACATGGGAGTGTTCGCGGTGGCCTTGACCACAGAAGCTTTTGGACTGACCGACGTCGGCCGCAGGCGGCAGCACAACGAAGACGCGATGTTGGTGGACGCGTCGCTCGGGCTTTACGTGGTGGCGGATGGAATGGGCGGGCACGCGGCCGGCGAGGTCGCGAGCAATCGCGCGACGGAGGTGGTCAAGCAGCACATCTCCGCCAACCGTCACCTGCTGAAGGACCTGGGCAACAACCCGACGCCGGACAGCCGCTCCGCCGCGGCGGCGCTCATCGAGGTCGCCGTCCAGCGCGCGTGCGCGGACATCTACCGGACGGCGATGTCGGACGCGACCAAGCGCGGCATGGGCACCACGTTCGTGTGCCTCGCCGTGGGTGGCAACAAGGGCGTCATCGGCCACGTGGGGGACAGCCGCGTCTATCTGGTGCGGCATGGCCAGTGCCACCGGCTGACCGAGGACCACACGCTGGTCGCCGCGCAGCTCAAGGCCGGCACCATCACCAAGGACCAGGCCGCCAACTCGCAGTACCGCAACGTCATCACGCGCGCGGTGGGCATCCAGGAGTCCGTCCAGGTCGACACGCTCATCGTGGACCTGGTGCCCGGCGACATGTTCATCCTCTGCTCGGACGGCCTGCACGGCTACGTCGAGGACGAGGAGGTCCTGTCGGTCATCGCGGGCATCGCGCCCGCGGACCTGCCCAAGCGCTTCATCGACATCGCCAACGAGCGCGGCGGCAAGGACAACATCACCGCGGTGGTGGTGAAGGTCGCGGGTGAAGGCGCGTCCGTCAGCGAGGAGTCGAGCGAGGCGCAGTCGCGCATGGAGGCGCTGCGCAAGATCCCGCTCTTCCGCCACCTCACGTACAAGGAGCAGACGGCGGTGTTGTCCATCGCCACCACGCGCACGTACCCCGCGGGCCGCGAAATCGTGGTGGAGGGGCAGCCGGGCGAGGAGCTCTTCGTCGTCATCCGGGGCCGCGTGGCCATCGAGAAGAACGGCGTGGAGATCGCGGAGCTGCGCGCGGGCGGTCACTTCGGTGAGATGGGCCTCATCGACAACGCGCCGCGCTCGGCGACGGTGCGGGCCACGGAGCCCACGCGCACCATGGTCATCTCCCGTCCCGACCTGATGGGGTTGATGAAGCGCGAGTCCATCCTCGCGGTGAAGATGCTCTGGAGCTTCGTGCAGGTGCTCAGCGACCGGCTGCGCGCCACCAACTCCGAGCTGAGCGAGGCGCGGCAGGAGCTGGCCGTGGCGCAAGCCATCGCGCCCTTCGCCGAGGAGTAGGAGAGAGGAACCCACCATGGCTCCCCGTCGCCCGCGCCCACTGTCCGATTCACGTCAGACCTCCCAGGTACGGTCGCGCCGTACCGTTGCGGGAGGGCGCATGGCGAGGGCGGTGGGCGGCGACGTGGTGATGAAGTTCCTGGGCGAAGTCACGGCGCTGCGTCACGAGCTCCGCGCGACGCAGGGGGATGTCGAAGGCATCCTGGTGGGCATGGGCGTCATGCGGTCGAGCATGGGGATGATGCGCTCGAACATGGCCGTCATGCACACCCACATGGAGGCCATGATGACGAACATGGACTCCATGGCATCGACCATGGAAACGATGATGCCGACCCTGGAGTCCATGTCGGAAGGACTGAGCGCCATGGCCGGACGGATGAACCGGATGGACGCTCATGCGGGGCGCCTGGCCCGGCTGGTGGGCTCCGTCGCGGATTCGACTCAGGCTCGCTTCGAGCAGGTCGAGAAGCGGCTGGACGCGCTCGAGGACAAGGCGTCGCGCGAGTAGCGCCCCTCGCCTGGCCGCCTGCCTGGGGCGTTCGTGGGTCCGGGAGCGGACGCGACTGGAATTTCCGGGGGGAATCGGCCGTTCGGCGCTCCGCTCCGGGCTAAGGTCCGCGTCGCGTGCGCATGCGCAAATGGACAGTCATAGGCGTCATGGCGGCCCTGCTGGTGGCGGGGGCGGTGTGGCTATTGCTCGGCGCGGGTGCGACGCCGGGCGGGCCAACCACCCACGCTGTCAGCGCCAGGGAGCTGCCTGACTTCTCCGCGGTGGAGGTCTCCTCCGAGGGGGAAGGGCTCGCGCTCACGGGCCGGGTCCTGGATGCGTCGGGCCGGCCGGTGTCGGGGGCCGAGGTCTTCCTGGCCGCCAGCGCCGAGCGGACGCTGCTCGGTTTGCGCTGCGACGAATGTGGCCAGGCGCTCCTGTCCTGCCCGGCGCGCGAAACGGCGCTGCACACGCTGGCGTTCTTCGAACAGCAACAAGGCTTCCTGACCCCGCGGGCCACTGTCACCACGGACGCGGACGGGCGCTTCCGCTTCGAGCGCTTGGTGGGCGTGTCGTTCAACGTGTGGGCCCGTGCTCCGGGGCTGGGCGTCGCGCTGCGGGAGCGCGCCGCGCCGGGAGACCCGGTGGAGCTGTACCTGCCACCGCTGCGCAGCATCGGCGGGCAGGTGGTGGACGAGGCCGGTCGCCCCCTGGTTGGCGCTCGCGTCCACGTGATGTCGCGTCGCATCCCGTTGCCCTTTGAAACCACGAGCGGGCCGGACGGCGTGTTCAACCTGTCGGGCCTGGGGGAAGGGCCCTTCTACGTGCTGGCCACGGCGAAGGGGTATCTGCCCGCGGTGGAGTCCCAGGTGGAGGCCGGGCCGCAGCCCGTACGGCTGAGGCTGACGCCCGCGCGCACGCTGGAGGTCCGCGTCACGCGTGACGGTGCCCCCGCGTCCGCCCTGGTGCGCCTGCGCGCCGACCACCTGTCGCGCGAGCTGCGCACGGATGGCACGCCGCTGCGCTTCACCGGCTTGTACCCGGACTCGCTGGTGGTGACGGCCGAGGCGAAGAACCTGGCGTCCGTGCCGCGCACCGTCCTGTTGGAGGACTCGGTCACCCAGGTCACGCTGGAGCTGGAGGAGGCGGGCACGCTCCTCGTCACGGTGGTGGACGAGGAAGGCCAGCCGGTGCCGCAGCCGGAGCTGCACCTGCGCATGCCGTCGGGCGAGCTCATCCGCAATGAGCGCGGCGGGACGGGCGCGCTGATGACCTTCGGGCCGCTGGCGGTGGGCGACTACGTGCTCGCGGGGCAGGCGGAGGGCTTTCGGGCGACGCAGCTCCCCGCGCGCGTGAAGCCCGGGGAGACGCAGCTCGAGCTGGAGATGGAGCGCGCCACGGTCATCAGCGGTCGGGTGCTGGACGTGTATGGCCGGCCCGCGCCGGGCGTGTCCGTGCTCGTCCAACCCACCGGCGCCTCCGTGCTCGCGGATGGCGAGGGCCGCTTCACGGCGCAGGTGCCCACGCCCGGGTTGTACGAACTGCACGCGCACCATTCGGAGTGGGGCGGTGGCCAGCTTCCGGTGACGGCGCCCGCCACCGGCGTGGAGTTGGCGCTGGAGCCTCGCGCCTCCGTGGAGGTGACGGTCTCCGCCGAGGGCCGGCGCGTGGAAGGCGCGGACGTGGTGCTGTGGGTGGAGCAGGAAGGCATCTTCCGCAGCGACCGGCCGTCGGGCTCGGACGGCATGGTGCCCATGCGAGGCATGCCCGCGGGCACGTATTCGATGATGGCCTCGCACCCGGACTACCAGCCGTCGGAGCGCCGGGAGGTGACCATCTCGGACGGGCAGACGCTGAAGCTGGAGGCGGAGCTGAAGCCCGGAGCGCCGCTGCGCGGCGAGGTGGTGGATGGGCAGAACGCGCCGGTGGCGGGCGCCACGTTGGTGGTGGTGCCACGCGGCGCGGACCCGGTGCAGTCCGACGCCAGCGGCCGCTTCGAGTTCCGCTCGCTGCGCCCGGGCCGTGGCTACCGCCTGGAAGTCCGGCATACGGGGTACGACCAGGTGGAGCGCGCGGAGGGCACGGCGGGGGGGCCTCCGGTGCGCGTGGTGCTCAAGAAGCGCGACGTCTTCCGGGGCCGGGTCGTCGGTGATGACGGCGCGCCGGTGCGCCGCTTCCGCGTGGACGAGCACGACGTGAATGCCCCGGACGGCCGGTTCGAGCTCCCGCTGCCCTCCGCCGGCAACCGCGTCATCGCCTCGGTGGACGCGGCCGGCTACGAGCCGCTGATGGTGGACAAGCCCGTCTCGCCCGACCTGGGCGACCTGGTGCTGGAGAAGCTGCCCAGCGTCTCGGGGCAGGTGGTCAGCGATGGGGGCGGCCCCGTCCCGGACGCCGTGGTGACGTGCGACGTCTGTGACGGCTCCGTGCTGTCGGGGCCGGATGGAACCTTCACCCTGGCCAGTCCTCCGTATGTGACGCGCTACACGGTCTCCGCCCGGAAGGGCCGGCTGAGCGCCTCGCAGACCCTGGAGCGCGACGCGCGAGGGCCCGTGGAGCTGAAGCTGCGGCAGGCGACGCGCCTGAGCGGCAAGGTGTACCGCCAGGATGGCAGTCCGGCGGCGGGCTTCGAGGTCGAGGCCGTCAACGCGGACCGCAGCGAGACGCTCTCCATCGTCACCGGTCCGGACGGCGGCTACAGCGTGGAGGTGTCGCCGGGCAACTACCGCTTCGCGTTGGGAGCGCAGCGCGAGTTCTCTGGCGAGCCCGCGCTGGTGGTGCAGGTGGGCGGCTCGGACATGCACCTGGACCTGGGGCCGGGGCCCGGCAGCGCGTCGCTCACCGTGCAGGTGAAGCCCGAGCGCGGACGGGCCCTGTGGGTCGTGGCGGGGGAGCTGGGCGCGGTGGGCAACCCGCCGTCCGTGGCGTTGATGCGCTCGCGGTGGGCGCAGCTCGTCTACCAGCCCCGGACGGATCAGGTCCGGCTCCAAGGGCTGACGCCCGGGCGCTACACGCTGGTGTGGGGGAACTTCCACGTGGAGACCCCGGGAGGACCGGAGGTGCGCGTGGTGGACGTGCCCGCGAGCAGCGAAGTGGTGATGGGCCGCTGAGGGCGCCCGGGAGGGTTGCGAGTCCACGGCCCTGCGCATTAGGAAGCCGCATGGACGGGACGGCACTGAGAGGCCGCCGAGTGGTCGTCGGCGTGGGCGGTGGCATCGCGGCATACAAGGCCTGCGAGCTGGTGCGCGAGCTGTCTCGCGCCGGGGCCGAGGTCCGGGTGGCCATGACGGAGGCCGCGGGCCAGTTCGTCACCCCGCTGACCTTCCAGGCGCTCAGCGGCCACCCGGTGCTCACCGACTATTTCGACCCCGCCCAGGAGGGGAACTTCGGTCACCTGGACCTGGCGCGCTGGGGCGAGGCCTTCGTCGTCGCTCCGGCCACGGCGGACCTGCTGGCGCGCATCCGCGCGGGCATGGGGAACGACGCGGTGACCACGTCGCTGCTCGCCTTCCGCGGCCCGGTGGTGCTGGCCCCCGCGATGAACGTGGCCATGTGGGACAACCCGATGACGCAGGAGAACCTGGCGGCGCTCCTGCGCTACCCCCGCTTCACGCGGGTGGGGCCGGGCGCGGGCCTGCTGGCGTGTGGCGACGTGGGCGAAGGCCGGCTGGCGGACGTGCCCGCAATCGTGGATGCGGTCGCGGCGCGCTTCGAGGCCGGGCCCCTGGCCGGAAAGCGGGTGCTGCTGACGGCGGGCCCCACGCGCGAGTTCCTGGACCCGGTGCGGTTCATCTCCAATCCTTCCACGGGGAAGATGGGCATGGCCCTGGCGCACGCGGCGCGGAGCCTGGGCGCGGAGGTGACGGTGGTGCTCGGCCCCGTGGGCCCCGTGGACCGCGGCGGGCTGGACGTCGTGGACGTGGTGAGCGCGGACGACATGGCGCGCGAAGTGCTGGCGCGCGTGAGCCACGCGGATGCGTTCATCGCCACGGCCGCGGTGAGCGACTGGCGGCCGGAGACGCGGGCGCCGCAGAAGGTGAAGAAGGGCGCGGCCGGAACGCCCGAGGCGTTGACGCTCGTGCGCACGCCGGACGTGCTCGCCGAGGCCTCTCGGAAGGTCGCGGGCCAGGCCAGGCGGCCCATGCTGGTGGGCTTCGCGGCGGAGACGGAGCGGGTGCTGGAGCACGCGCGCGACAAGCTGGAGCGCAAGGCCCTGGACGCCATCGTCGCCAACGACGTGACGGCGCCGGGCGCGGGGTTTGGCACGGACACCAACCGGGTGACGGTGCTCACGCGCGCCGGGGCCCAGCGGGAGCTCCAGGGCTCCAAGCACGAGGTGGCGCGCGCCCTCCTCGAGTTCCTGCTGGTGTCCTCGCCGTCACGGACGGGCGGCTAGCGCGGCTCCATCACCGCGAGGGTGACGGTGGTCTTCGACACGAGGCGGACGAAGCGGGCCGACGTGAACACGGCCTCCGTGTCCTGGAGGTAATCCGGGTTCTGGGGTTCCATGGCGTGGGGCTCCTGGGGGCATGCCACCGGTTCGCGCGGCAACATCGCGTGCCAACTGGCGAGCCAGGCCTCCGGGAGGTGCCCGGACCGCCTCTGACGGGGGGCGAACAGCCGTCTGGGGCGTCCGCTTCCTTGCGCCCGGGCGCCACGTCCGATACCGATCCAGGACCGTGAATGAAAACACGCCCGATGCCTCGCAGGACCTGAGCGCCCTGCTGGACGATGTGCGCCGCCATCTCCTCTGGCAGGAGGAGGCCGCCGGCCGGGTGCTGATGATCGACGCCAAGGCGGCGCTGGAGCTACAGCGGTCGGGGCCGTCGCTCCGTGAGCGCTTCGCCCGGACCCACGGTGCGCCAGACGCCCCTTCGGCGCCCCAAGCGCCGCGTGCCGAGCCTCCGGCCCGGACGCCCCCGGCGAGCCCGCCGCCGGACGCTCGCCCCGGCGGCTGGGAGCGGCCCGCGGCGACAGGTCCGGCGGGGCAGGGCACCACGGCGCCCGCGAGAATGCCTCCACCCGCCGCGCCGCCTCGCGCCATGCCCCCGGCGGAAACACGGCCGCCGATGTCCCGTCCCCTGGCTGCGGGTGCGCCCACGGAGGTGCCTCGGCAGGCGCCACCGGCCTCCGTTCCCCTGCCTGGGGCGGCGAGCGGGGCGAGGCCCACGCTGGATGAGATTCGCCGTGACCTGGGTGACTGCCGCCGCTGCAAGCTGTGCACGGGGCGCAAGAACCTCGTGTTCGGCTCGGGCAACCCGCGGGCGGAGCTGGTGTTCGTGGGCGAGGGCCCAGGCGAGAACGAGGACCTGCAAGGCGTCCCCTTCGTGGGCGCGGCCGGCGAGCTGCTGACCAAGATGATTGGCGCCATGGGCTACCGCCGGGACGACGTCTACATCTGCAACGTCGTGAAGTGCCGGCCGCCGGGGAACCGCAACCCGGAGCCGGATGAAATCGCCGCGTGTGAGCCGTTCCTGCGCGCGCAACTGGCGGCCATCCAGCCCAAGGTGGTGGTGGCGCTGGGCAAGTTCGCGGCGCAGACGCTGCTGCGCGACAGCACGGCCATCACCCGCCTGCGCGGCAACTGGCGCACCTACGAGGGCATCCAGCTCATGCCCACCTTCCACCCGGCGTACCTCCTGCGCAGCCCCGCGGAGAAGCGCAAGGCGTGGGAGGACCTGCAAGCGGTGATGAAGGTCCTGGGCAAGCAACCTGGTTCGCGCGCGTAGGCGCGGGCCCGAGGAAGGGAACGCACGGATGAATGGACTGCTGGAGTCGAGTGAGCTGCTCTCACCCGCGTTGGAGTCGAACCCGCTGGGAGATCCGGCTCGCCGCAAGCTCACCGTGTACCTGCCGCCCGGCTATGGCGCGGGAGAGCGGCGCTACCCGGTCGTCTATTTCCTGCATGCGTTCGGCAACAGCGGCGGCTCGTGGACGAACGCCTCGGGGTTCGCGCCCACCGTCCCGCAGCGCCTGGACGCGCTCATCGAGTCCGGCGCGATCCCGCCCGTCATCGGCGTGTTCCCCGACGGCTGGACGTCGCTGGGCGGCAGCCAGTGGGTGAACAGCGACGCGATTGGCCGCTACCGCGACTACCTGACCAAGGACGTGGTGGGGTACGTGGACCGCACCTTCCGCACGCTGCCCAAGGCCGCGTCGCGCGCGGTGGTGGGGCACAGCTCCGGCGGTTATGGCGCGCTGGTGATGGGGCGCTACCACCCGGACCTCTTCTCGCACATCGGCATGCACGCGGCGGACGCCTACTTCGAGTACTGCTACCTGCCGGACCTGCCGAAGGCCGCGGCGGCGCTGCTCAAGGCGGGTGGGGTGGAGGCGTGGCACGCGGACTTCCGCACGCGCGTGCGTGAGACGAAGATGCGCGGAGACGACTTTCCGGTGGTGAACGTGCTGGCGATGGCCGCCGCGTACTCCCCGAAGAAGGGCGAGCCGCTCAACCTGGAGCTGCCCTTCGACGCGAACACGGGCCGGCTGCGCCTGGACGTGTGGAACCGCTGGCTGGTGCACGACCCGGTGCGCTTCGTGCCCAAGTTCATGGACGCGTTCCGGAAGCTCAAGACGGTGTATCTCGACTGTGGAACGCGCGACGAGTTCAACATCCGCTGGGGCACGCGGATGCTCGCCGAGGACTTCAAGAACGCGGGCGTGGAGCGCGTCCACGAGGAGTTCGAGGACGGCCACTCCGGCGTGTCCTACCGCTTCGAGCGCTCGTTGTCCGTCCTGGCGCCGAACCTGGCGCAGGAGTGACGCAGCCGGACACCGGGGCGCTTCGCGCGGGCCGGATGCCCGCTGTGGGACGCCCCGGCGCCGCTTCCGTGACGTGGCGCTGGCCATTGCCCCGCCGGAGCGGGTAGACGCCTCCCTGGGTGCGCCCCGCCGCGTGTGGGCCGGGCGCCCGCCACACCTCAGGGAGACGGGAACATGAGCAACGACCTCTACGGGCTGTCCCGCGTCGTCGGCGAGAAGGGCGTGCTGCCCCAGCGCGCGAAGCAACTGGACCCGACGCTGCCGTGCCGCGAGTCCGAGCTGCTCATCGACGTGGAGAGCCTCAACATCGACGCCGCGTCCTTCAAGCAGATCAAGGGCGAGGTGGGCGGCGACGCGAAGCGCATTGGCGAGCGCATCCAGGAAATCGTCCGCGAGCGCGGGAAGATGCAGAACCCCGTCACGGGCTCGGGCGGCATGTTGATTGGCCGCGTGAAGGAGTTGGGCGCGAAGCACCCCGCGCGCGACCTCCTCAAGGTGGGAGACCGCATCGCGACGCTGGTGAGCCTCACGCTGACGCCGCTGGTCATCGAGGAAGTGAAGGCGGTGCACGCCGACATCGACCGCGTGGACATCCGCGGCCACGCGCTGCTGTTCGCCAGCGGCATCTACGCCAAGCTGCCCACGGACATGCCGGACACGCTGGCCCTGGCGGCGCTGGACGTCTGCGGCGCGCCGGCGCTGGTGGCCCGTCACGTGCGTCCGGGCATGACGGTGGCGGTGCTGGGCGCGGGGAAGAGCGGCGCCCTGTGCCTCGCGCAGGCGCGGCGAAACCTGGAGAGCCGGGGCAAGCTGCTCGCGCTGGACGTGTCGCAAGGCGCGCTCGACCTGCTGTCGGGCATCGGCCTGTGTGACGTCGCGCTGAAGGTGGATGCCACGCAGGGCGTGGACGTGATGGAGGCGGTGAGCCAGGCCACGGGCGGTCAGCTCTGCGACCTGGTGGTCAACTGCGCCAGCGTGGGCAACACGGAGATGGCCACCATCCTGTCGGTGAAGGACGGCGGCACGGCCATCTTCTTCTCCATGGCCACCAGCTTCACGGCGGCGGCCCTGGGCGCCGAGGGCGTGGGCAAGGACGTCACCATGGTGGTGGGCAACGGCTACGTGCCCGGCCACGCGGCGTTGACGCTCGACCTGCTGCGCACCGAGCCGGAGCTGCTCCAGCTCTTCGCCACGCGCTACGTGTAGCTGGCCCGAGCGCCGCCGCCAGTCCCACCCGCGGAGGCGGGACGTCTGGCGGTGGTCCGTGCCCGTGTCGTCCTGGCTTCAGTGCGCCGCGGCGGAGGGCTCCGGCGCCGAGGGCGCTTCCGGCACCGGGGCCCGCGGCTCCTGCGTCCGCGCCCAGTCCTGGGCGCTGCGGCCGCTGCCGTCGCGGACCTCGGACGACGCGCCCTTCTCACGGAGCTGCTCCACCACGTCCTCGCGGCCGAACAGGGACGCGAACATCAGCGCCGTCTGGCCGAAGCGGTTGCCCTGGTCCACCGCGCAGGGCTGCTGGTTCAGCAGGCCCACGATGTCCGCGTAGCCCTTGAAGGCGGCGCCCATCAGCGCGGTGTTGCCGTTGTTGTCCCCGGCGCAGGCATCCGCGCCCGCGGCGAGCAGCGCGCGCACCGTCTCCGTGTGGCCGTGGTACGCGGCGAGGATGAGCGGGGAGAACCCGCGCGCATCCCGCGCCTCCACGGGCGTGCCCGCCTGGACGAGCCCTGCCACCAGGTCCGTCTCGCCCGCGCGAGCGGCGGCCAGCAGGTAGCGCTCGGCGTCGCTGGTCGCCAGCAGCCGTCCCTGGGGCGCGGGCGTGGCGCGCAGGGACATCCACGCGGCCGTCAGCACGCCGCCTCCCAGCATCATCAGCGCGAGGGTTCCCAACAGCAGTTTGCGAATCATGTCGGACTCCAGAGTTGAAGCGGCGGCTCCCGCTGAGAGAAGACCGGGAGGCGAAGACGGCGGCGAGAGGGGGAGCGTCGCCACCCGGAGACCTCGCGCCCCGGCCTTCTCCCAGGGAGAGCGGCGGAGGAGGGGCCGGGCCCTGGCGGACGGCATGCCAGGGCCCGGAATCACAGGGACTCGGCTCAGCGGGCGGCGAGCGGGGCCACGGCGGCCTTGGCGTCGTCCACCTTCACGTTGACCGCCTTGGCCAGGCGGGTGCCGTACTCGGCGTTGGCCATGAAGAAGTGGCCCACCATGCGCGCCTTGATCTTCGCGTCACGCACCTGGTTGAGGTCGGCGGCCAGGTTCTTGATGAGGCGGTCCTTCCCGCCCGCGTCGAGCGCGGCGTAGAAGGCGCCCGCCTGGGCGAAGTTGTCCGTCTTCTCGATGCCGCGCTGCTGCGTGGTGCCGTTGAGCGGCGCGTTGGAGAAGAGGTACTGCGGCGCGTCCTGCGTCTCACGGGTGACGCTGGGCTCGTAGTTCACGTCCGACTTCGTGTTGGCGGAGTTCATGCTGCCCGCCTGGCTGTTGTTGTTCACCGCCGCGCGCGCCTTGTTGATGGGTAGCGACTGGTAGTTGGCGCCAATGCGGTAGCGCTGGGTGTCCGCGTAGGAGAACAGGCGGCCCTGCAGGAGCCGGTCCTCGGAGGGCTCGATGCCCGGCGGCTGCACGCCCGGGGAGAAGGCGGACTGCTCCGTCTCCTCGAAGAAGTTGTCCGGCATCTTGTTGAGGGTGAACTTGCCCAGCTTGATGGACGGCACCTGGGCCTCGGGCCAGATCTTCGTCGCGTCCAGCGGGTCGAAGCTGAACGTGTCCAGGTCCTTGGGGTCTAGCACCTGCACGCTCAGCTCCCACGACGGGAACTTGCCCGCGCCAATCGAGGCGTAGAGGTCCGTGGTGGCGTGCTGGTGGTCCTGGCCCACCACGCGCGTGGCCTCCTCGGCGCTGAGGCTCTTCACGCCCTGCTGCGAGGTCCAGTTGAACTTCACGTACTTGTACTCACCCTTCGCGTTGACGAACTTGAAGGAGTGGACGCCGTGCCCGTTCATCTGGCGGTAGTTCGCCGGGATGCCGATGTCCGAGTACAGCTGGGTCAGCATGTGCGTCGATTCGGGCTGGTGCGAGAAGAAGTCGAAGAAGCGCTGCGGCTCCTGCTTGTTGGTGATGGGCGACGGCTTCAGCGAGTGCACCATGTCCGGGAACTTGATGGCGTCGCGGATGAAGAAGACGGGCAGGTTGTTGCCCACCAGGTCCCAGTTGCCCTCGTCCGTGTAGAACTTGAGCGCGAAGCCGCGCGGGTCCCGCAGCGTCTCCGGCGAGCCGGACGGGTGGATGACCGTGGAGAAGCGCACGAACATCGGCGTCTTCTTCCCCTTCGCGGAGAAGACGGACGCGCGCGTCAGCTTGGAGAAGTCACCGTAGCTCTCGAAGGTGCCGTACGCACCGGTGCCGCGCGCATGCACCACGCGCTCGGGGATGCGCTCGCGGTCAAAGCGGGCCAGCTTTTCGATGAGGTGGAAGTCCTCCAGGAGGATGCCGCCGCGCGGGCCGGCCGTCTTGGAGTTCTGGTTGCTCCCCACGGGCGAGCCCGTATCCGTCGTGAGGGGAGGGGGCGTCGCGGCAAAGGCGGACGAGCCGCCAAGAAGCAGGGCCGACAGCAGCAGCGAGCGGGTCTGCATGGGATTCTCCGAGTCTTGGGGGATGAGGCGACCCGTGCTTAAGCAGTCCTCATGCCGCGCACAGCTGCTCAATGAAATCAGTGCTTTAAGTGTCATCTTGAGGACGTGTCACCGAAATGGCGGTGGGTGCACCGTCCCGTCGGTGGCGGTTTTCACCGGCCAGTCGGTGCGGCGAGCTGGAACCGGTAATGCGGTGCGGCAACGTTTCCGGGGTGTGTATCGGCGCTACCGGCTTCCGTCCGGGCGGGTAAGGTGCGCTCATGCCAGGCCCGTTCATTGAAGATGCGCGAATCGATCATGCGCGCAAGCTGGCGGACGAAATCGTCAACCCGATCTTCGACCTCATCCGCCGTAACACCACTGTTTCGACCGAGCGCACCGTGTTGCGCTTCTTTGGAATCTCCGGAGCTGGCGCGCGAGGCGTGCCGCTTGCCAACCTGATGGTGGACAAGCTGAAGGCCGCCGGGGTGCTCAACAAGGGCGCCGCCTATTGGTACGGCCGCGCGCTGGAGCTCGGCGCGAAGAGCCCGCTGGAGGCCGTGGAGCGGCTGACGGCGCTCCCCACCGAGAAGCTCGCGCCCCTGTCCGCCGAGAAGGAGCACAACCTCCGCGAGGAGGTCCGCGCCGAGGCGCGCGCCGCGATGGAGGACTTGAAGGCCCGCATCGCGCAGCGGGACGCGTTGCAGAAGCAGTTCCCCATGCCGCCCGCGCCGCACAAGTACGTCATCGTGGCCACGGGCAACATCTACGACGACGTGGACCAGGCCCGCGCGGCGGCCCAGGCGGGCGCGGACGTCATCGCCGTCATTCGCTCCACGGCCCAGTCGCTGCTGGATTACGTGCCCCACGGCGCGACGACGGAGGGCTACGGCGGCACCTACGCCACCCAGGAGAACTTCCGCATCATGCGCGAGGCCCTGGATGACGAGAGCCGCAAGCTCAAGCGCTACATCCAGTTGACCAACTACTCGTCCGGCCTCTGCATGTCGGAGATCGCGTTCTGCGCGGCCTACGAGAAGCTGGACATGCTGCTCAACGACGCGATGTACGGAATCCTCTTCCGTGACATCAACATGCGGCGCACGTTCATCGACCAGTACTTCAGCCGCCGCATCTGCGCCCTGGCCGGCATCATCATCAACACCGGCGAGGACAACTACATCACCACGGCGGACGCGTACGACGCGGCCCACACCGTCATCGCCAGCCAGTTCATCAACGAGTGCTTCGCCAAGCGCGCGGGCCTCAAGGACTGGCAGCTGGGCATCGGCCACGCGTACGAGATCGACCCGTACCGCGAGGACACGCTCCTCTTGGAGCTGTCGCAGGCCATGCTGGTGCGCCGCTGCTTCCCGGACGCGCCGCTGAAGTACATGCCGCCCACCAAGCACAAGGAGACGGACATCTTCTTCAGCCACGCGTACGACGTGATGGCGAACCTGGTGGCCATGTGGACGCGGCAGGGCATCCAGCTGCTGGGCATGATGACCGAGGCCATGCACACGCCGCTGCTCGCGGACCGCTACGTGGCGCTCAAGTCCGCGGCCTACATCCACCGCGCGGCGCGGGGCATCGACGAGGAGTTCACCGTCCGCGAGGACGGGAAGATCGCCAACCGCGCGCGCGAGGTGTTCGCCCGGGCGGAGCAACTGCTCCAGGAGTGCCGCGACGAGGGCATGGTGACCGCCATCGGCCGGGGCCACTTCGGTGACGTGAAGCGCGAGGAGACCGGCGGCAAGGGCCTCGACGGCGTGCTGGAGAAGGCGCCGGACTACTTCAACCCGTTCCTGGATCTCCTGGAGGCGCAGTGATGCTCGGTTCAGTGCTTGCCATGGTTCTCTCCGCGGGTGGCTCCGCGGACGCGCTGGCGCAGGTCCAGGTGAAGAACATCTCCATCAGCGTCCCCGCCTCGTGGAACCGCTCCGAGGACGAGGGGACGCTCAAGTTCCAGGCGCCCAGCGGCGACGCCTACTTCCTGGTGGACGTGGGCGCCGTGCAGACGGCCGGCATGAAGGCCCAGACGTGCGTGGACAAGATTGTCGCGTCCATTGGCGGAAAGGGCTGGGAGCGCTTGAAGGTGGGCGCGCAGCCGGCGGCGAAGCGTCAGGAGACGGACGTGGCGCCGGATGGCAGTGGCGCGGTGGATTCCGTGACGTATGTGGGCTGCGACGGGAAGACGACGTGGTCGGTCATCTTCTATCTGGAGCAGACGAAGCAGGAGCGGTTCGCGCCGCTGGCCCAGAAGGTGGGCACCAGCGTCAAGATTCAGCGGGCCCGGGGGAAGTGAGCCGATGGTGAAGCCGAGCAAGCAGATCATCCGTCCCTACGGCGACCGGCGGGACGACGGCGTGGTGCAGCTGTCGTTCACCCTGCCGGTGCCGTTGTCCGAGAAGGCCAAGGAGGCCGCCGCCGTCTTCACGAAGAAGATGGGGTTCTCCGACGTGAAGGTGGCCGCCGCCGAGCGCGCCGCGGACAGCTACACCTTCTTCGTCGTCTACGCCCGGTCCTCCGTGGCGCTGGACTACTCCGAAATCGACGTGCCCGAAGTCGTCGTGAAGAAGATGTCCTTCGACGACCTCAACGCCTTCATCAAGGAGAAGGTGAAGCGGCGCATCGTGGTGTTCGGCGCCTGCACGGGCACGGACACGCACACGGTGGGCATCGACGCCATCCTCAACATGAAGGGCTACGCGGGCGACTACGGCCTGGAGCGCTACGCGTGGTTCGAGGCCTTCAACCTGGGCAGCCAGGTGCCGAACGAGGACCTCATCAAGAAGGCCATGGCGCGCAACGCGGACGCCATCCTGGTCAGCCAGGTCGTCACCCAGCGCGACGTGCACAAGGACAACTCGCGGCACTTCATCGAGGCGGCGAAGGCCGCGGGCATCCACGGCAAGGTCCAGCTGCTGCTGGGCGGGCCCCGCGTGGACCACAAGCTGGCGCTGGAGCTGGGCTTCGACGCCGGCTTCGGGCCCGGCACCAAGCCGTCCGACGTGGCCAACTACATCGTCCATGCGCTCCTCAAGAAGGAAGGCAAGGAGCCGCAGGACGCGCACTACCAGGGGGAGCCCCAGTGAGCACGGGAACGAAGGTGGTCATCCGGCTGCGCATGAGCAGCCACGACGCGCACTACGGCGGCAATCTGGTGGACGGCGCGCGCATGCTGGGGCTCTTCGGGGACGTGGCCACGGAGCTGTGCATCCGCAGCGACGGCGACGAGGGCCTGTTCCGCGCCTATGACTCCGTGGAGTTCCTGGCCCCGGTGCACGCGGGGGACTTCATCGAGGCCGAGGGCGAGATCGTCAGCGCGGGCAACACGTCGCGGAAGATGCGCTTCGAGGCGCGCAAGGTCATCCAGCCGCGTCCGGACGTGAATGACTCGGCGGCGGACGTCCTGCCGGAGTCGGTGGTGGTGTGTCGGGCCTCGGGGACCTGCGTGGTGCCCAAGGACAAGCAGCGGGGGCCGAAATGAGCGCGCCCATGGTCATCACCGCGGCCATGGTGGGCGCGGAGACGACGCGCGAGCAGACGCCGCACCTGCCCATCACCGCGGAGGAGATCGCCGAGGACGCCGTGCGCTGCCGTGAGGCCGGCGCGGCGATGGTGCACCTGCACGTGCGCACGGCGGACGGCAAGCCGTCCCAGGACGCGGAGCTGTTCCGCGCGGCCATCCGCGCCATCCGCAAGCGCACGGACGTGCTCATCCAGACGTCCACGGGCGGCGCGGTGGGCATGACGGTGGACCAGCGCTGTGGGCCGCTGACGCTCACGGGCGAGGACCGGCCGGACATGGCCACCTTGACGACGGGCACGGTGAACTTCGGCGAGGAGGTCTTCTGGAATCCCCGGCCGCTGGTGCGGGACATCGCCCGGCGCATCCGGGAGGCCGGGCTGCGGCCGGAGCTGGAGTGCTTCGACGTGGGCATGATCGACGAGGCCCGCTACCTGGCGAAGGAGGGGCTGGTGGACCTGCCGGCGCACTTCGACTTCGTGCTCGGGGTGCCGGGTACGTTGCAGCCGCGTCCGGAGGTGCTGGACTTCATGATCGCCTCGCTGCCGGAGGGCTCCACCTGGACGGTGGCGGGCGTGGGGCGGCACCAGCTGGCCTACGTGGACGAGGCGGCGAAGCGGGGCGGCAACGCGCGCGTGGGCCTGGAGGACAACATCTACGTGTCCAAGGGCGTGCTCGCGAAGGGCAACTGGGAGCTCGTCGCCGAGGCGGTGAAGCGCGCGCGGGCCCACGGCCGGGAGCCGGCCACGCCGGAGCAGGCGCGGAAGCTGTTGCGGTTGTCGTAGCACCGCTGAGAGCCGTGTGATGGCCGCCGCCCGCGTCCTGCCGGGCGGCGCCCTTCACCGGAGTGCTGACGCTCGGCGCCAAGTTGTCGGCTAGGTTCGCTTTCCATGGATAAGCGGAGCGCAGGACTTGGCCTATCGTGCCTCTTTGCCGTCATGTCGCTGGGCTGTGCCAGCAGCAGCGCCACGAGCACGACTCTCCAACGCGATGCCTATGCCCTGGCGTCCTGCACCGACACGGTGTCGTGCTGCCTCCAGCGCAACCCGGGTGTCCCCGAGACATGCGGCCTCACTGCGAGCGAGGCTGCGTCGCATCTGGCTGGCGTCAAGATGGCCATGGAGGCGACGGACGATGCGCCCGCCGTACCGGAGGACGCTCACAACGCGGCGCTGCCTGAATGGAAGAAGAACTGCATCAACACCTACGTCGAGTGTCGCGATGAGAAGAAGCCCGGTTGGGCGGGGGACTGCTACGCCTGCTTCCGCAATTGCGAGGGGCAGCACGAATGGCCGTTTGCCACCTGCCACCCACGCCGCCGCTAGGAGATGGACTGATGCCTGACCAACGCGACTGGGATGCGATTCGCGCTTTGGCCCGCGAGCTCACAGAGCCCATACAGCCCTTTCTGTCGGACGAGGTCCGCGCTCTCATCCGGACTACCGCACAGGATGTGGCAATCTCGCCAACGGACACCGCGAGCGCCTTGATGAACGACGCGAGCGCCGCCGCGCTGGTGAAGGAGATCGCGGGACGGCTCAGCAACGGGTCGCGCCGTTTGTCACGCACCATCACAGAACTGCGCGAGCGAAGGTCGGCAGGGGACTTGGATGGCGCTCGCCAGCTCCTGAAAGAGGTGTTGGCTGTCGAGGTCGTGCCTCACTACCAGGATATCGTGCATGCCTACCTGGAGGTGCTAGAGGACGAGCCTTGAACGCCAGTTGGGTGTGAGAGAGATATCCGACCGCATTCGTCACGGGTCGCTGCGCCTGTCTCGCGCCATCAGCGAAGCCGTGCGTCGAAGGGATGCGGGGGATGTTGATGGTTCTCGCCACATCCTCCATGAAGCCTTGGCCGTCGAAGTGGTGCCGCTCTATCGCGACAGTCTGCACGCGTATGTGGAGTCGCTTGATGACGAGCCGTAATGCGCTCGACGGGCACCGGAGCGCGCGGCGTCAGCCGCGCCCCTTGGGTCGTTACGGCTCGTCGGCCATGTCTTCGATCTGGCCCTGTGCCGTTTCGCGATAGCGCGGCACGACTTCGACGGCGAGCACATCCCGCATTTCCTGGCGGGCGCTGTCGAAGTCTCCGGCCTTTTGGTGGCGGTACATTCTGTGTAACGCGTCCATCAACCTGTTGGATCCGTCCGTGATGCGCCGCGAGGACTCGTTGATGAGGTCCAAGGCGCCTGCCTCTGTCGTGAGCGCGTGCGCGGAATCCGCATCGCTGATGCCCGCTTCGCGCGCCGTGCGCTGAAGGAGCGCGCGCACTTCATCGTCAAGGACGAGTGGCGCCCCTTCGCGAATGACCCGGCGCGCCAGCGCGCGGATGGGGGCCCAATCAATCTTCTCGGACATGTGTCACCACCTCTTCTTATGCGCGGAGAGCACGGGTCTTCCGTCCACGAGGATTCAACTCGCTCACCCGAATCCTGTCCGGCGGCGCCCGCTGCCCGATTGCCCGCGATGCGCGGGTTTCGCTAGCTTGCTGCGGCCATGCGACCACCGTCGACGCCGCCCGAGCCGTTGTCACAGGTCAAGAAGCTCACCATCGCCCTCGCCGCTGTCGGGGGACTGGCGCTCGTCGCGGGGGGCGCGGTGGCGGTTGCGTCGGGAACCGCGCCCATGGGCTGGATGTGGACCACGGATGTGGGACAGCTCCCGGAGCTGGCCGCAGTCCAGGCGCAGTTGTCGGCCCTGGACGCGTGCGAAATGGAGTACGGGAGTCGAAAGAGTCCGAACAGGGCTCGCTGGACGGGCTCCAAGTCGAGGGTCAAGGTCGTTCCCTGCGGGACCTCCTACTCCGTGGGGATCTCCGTCCCGGTCCCGCCGGAGCTGCAGGCGAGCGACGTCACCTTCGACATGCGGCGCGGCTCCGTGAAGGCGCCCTGGAAGATCCTGGTCGAGAAGAAGCAGACCTCATTCCCGGCGCTCAAGCAGTCGCTCGAACAGCTCGCCCCCCACCTCCTCACGCAGTACCCCATCGAGCGTCAACGTGATGCCGACCGGGATGCGCAGTGGGCGCGCGAGCGCCAGGCGCGGAAGGACGCTGAACGCGCTCTCAAAGAGGACGCTGAGAGTTCTTATCCGGAGTGAATCTTCCGCCTGTTTCACGTGCCCTCAAATCAGGGGTTTTCGGCGTGCGCGCGTTGCATTTAGGTTCGTGCCCCTATGAACCAAAGAGCGACGCAGCCGGCGCGGAAGTCCGGCAACCCCACCGTCATCCGCTTGGTGGCGGTCGCTGGGTTGGTCGGCCTCATGGGTGGCGGGGTGATGCTGCTCAATGGCGGCGGAATGGGCGGCGGCTTGCATTCCGATGTCGGCGGCAATCCAGAACTGGCCCCGTTTCAGGCGCAGCTACAGTCGTTGAATGCCTGCATCATTGAATACGGCGCGCGACGAGGCGTGGCGAGGCACCGCTGGCTGGGCTCCGCCCAGTTCGCCTCCGTCTCGCCCTGCGAAGGGCCGTCGGCATCCACTGTCGTCGTCTCTGTTCCGGAGGCGTTGCAGTCGCGCCATGTCGCCTTCGACATGAAGCGGAGCTCCAGGTCCGCGGCTTGGCGGATTCTCGTCGACAAGGAGGAGACCTCGCTCCCGGATCTCAAGCAGTCGCTCCAGCAGCTCGCGCCCCTTCTCGTGGAGAAGTATCCCGAGGAGCTTGCCAATGCGATCCAGCGCCGGGCAGAGAGCGAGCGCAAGCAGCACGAGTACAAGGACGCCGAGCGTTCTCGCAAGGAAGCGGCGAAGAACTCCTATACCGAGTGAGTCACTGGACATGAAGACACTGCCTACAGAGCCGGCGCGGACGTCCGGCAAGAGCGCGATCGTCGTCATCGCCGCGGTCGCAGTGGTGGGCGGCATGGCCTCGGCGACGTTCCTGCTGAACCGGAAACCGACCGACATCGGGATGATCGGTAAGACCGACGTCGGGGGCCTGCAGGCGCTGGCTGGCATTCAGGCGCAACTGCGTCCCCTGCGGGCGTGCAGCGCCCAATACGGTGAGCGGGGGAGGCGAGGGAGGACGGGTTCGCACACGGAGGTCATCGTCACCGCGTGCGAGAATGACGGCTTCGGGTTCGCCCGCATCGCTGTCCCCACCGAGCGGCAGGTGGAGCGAGTCGCCTTCAATCTGGAGCGAAGCTCCGTCTCCGAGCCCTGGAAGATCCTGGTCGAAAAGGATCAGGTTCCATTTCCGGAGCTGGAACGGGCACTCACGCAGCTCGCGCCCTTTATGGCCGAGGAGGTTCCCTCGAAGCTGGCCCGAGCCGTCGATGAGAAGCTCGCGGCTGACCGCGAGTTTCAGGAGCGACGGGCCGCGGAGCCTGCTCGCAGGAAAGCGGCGCAAGACTCGTATCCTGAGTGATGCGCCGGTCGGAGGGGCCGGGCCAGGGGGGCTGATGCCGCCCGTGCGGATGATGAGGCGCTGCCAGGGCGCGCTCGTGGCTCGCGCCCCGGCCTTCAGGCGGCCACAGGTTGTTGGACCTGGGGCTGGGGGCGCTGCGGGTTGAGCACGGCCCATTCCTGGCGCAGCCGCTCATAGAGTGGATTGAGGGGCTGGCCCGGGGCCTCGAACTGGCCGGTGTGGTGGTCGATGAGGTGGCGCAGCAGCACGAAGCAGAGGGTGGCCGCGCCGGCGGACTCCACGGCGGTGAATTGACTGGCCTGCGTGAACCAGAGCGTGGTGGGCATCTGGCACGCCTGGGTGCCCAGCGAGACCAGGTGCGGGCCGGGCTTGAGCCACGGGTGCCTCGCGAACAGGTGGGGGCGGTCCACGGTGAGCGCGGTGATGAGGTTGGACACGCGCCGGTCCTTGAAGCGGCGGTCCTGGTACAGCTGACCGAAGACGAGGCCGCGCACGCGCTTCATGAACACCTGCGACGTCATCGCCAGCATCGACGTGGTGCGCAGGACGAGCATCTGCGCGAACTCCAACACCGTGAGCTTCTTGAACGAGGGCCAGACGTCCAGGTCCATCTGCCGCTTGAGGAGCGCCATGACGTCGTTGAGCCGCGCGCGCGCCCAGACCAGCGCGGTGGCCGCCGCCGCGCTCATCAGGCTGGGAATCAGATACAGGAAGTAATCGCTCGGGGACCAGTCACCCTGGCTCGCGGCCTCGAAGCCGCGCCACGCGAGGATGGCGGCGGAGGCCACCGTCAGCGCGAACAGGCCATAGGCCATCCAGGAGACGCCATCGAGCGTCACCCAGCCTCGCTTGGTGGGGTTCTCCGGGACGTCGTACATGCGCGGGCTCTGGGTGCTCACGTCGGAGATGATCAACGTGGGCGGCGGTTCGGACGCGCCATACGCCAGCATCAGGCTGTCGATGCCCTGGTTGTCATAGATGCCGCCATCCATCAGGGGCAGCCCGCCCTCGAACTTCGGACCCAGCTCCTGCTTCGCCGTCTCGAGCGGGTAGTCCTGGGGCCAGTGGAACTGCTGGGGGAAGACGAGGGGTTCGAAGCCGCCGGGGAAGCAGGACGACGCGGCGGCGATGTCCGCCAGCCGCACGTGCTGGCCCACGGAGCGGGGCACCCGGTAGCCGTTGTTGCCCAGCAGCGCGCCGGGCCTGTCGCTGCGGCGGAAGCGGAAGTCCAGGCCGGTGTGGAACTCCGTGGTGTTGAAGATGGCCTCCTTCAACTGCACGCGGTCCGAGTCCAGGACCGCGCCCAGTCGCCGGTCGCCCAGGAAGTCGGGCCGCGCGTAGATGTCCGCGGCGGAGCGGATGAGGCTGGCCCACGCGTGGCTGCCGTGGTCGCGGTTCGACGTGAGTCCGGTGAGGGCCTCGGCGATGACGTTGGTGCGCTGGAGATAGCCGGAGTAGCCGGCATGGAACTCGCGGAACGACGTGCCTTCCAACTGGCTCGTCACCCAGGCCAGACCCGTGAGCGTGCCGCCGGACACGGTGGACAGCCCGACCACGTCGGGGAGCAGCCCCACGGTGTCCAGGAGGCGCAGCGCCCCCAGGTGGAAGGCCGCCGCGCGGTAGCCACCCCCTGACAGAGACAAGGCGAGCGGTCCGAGCGGACCGGGAGGCGTGGGTTCTGGGCTCATGTGGGAGGGTCCTGTTGCGCCGCGAGGATGACACCGTTCAGCATAGGACAGTTGCGTCGCGAGGATGACAGCGGCGGAGTGCCAGACGGGAAGCCGCAGCCTCTCCGACCCGGTTCAACCCTTTCGCACTCCCGAAACGCGCGCGCTCATTGATGCCACCGCGGACGACGTAGGAATTCCACAGGGCGAGGCGACAGGGGCTCTCCAGGACGACGAAAGCGCAGCCGTCCTCGTGAGGGAGATTGCGTCCCGAATCACCAATGGGGCGCGTCGCCTGTCCCGAAAGTTGGTTGACGTGGACCGCCGTCGCGATGCTGGCGACGTAGATGTCACTCGCCAACTTCTCTACGATGTTCTGGCAGTTGAAGTGGTGCCCCACACGTGAACATCCTGAACACCTATCTTCGAGCAGTGGACGACGACTCTTGAAAGACAACGAGGGCGTGAGTGATGCCGCGCCTCCGGTTATTACGGCTCGTCGGCCATGTCTTCAAGTTGGCTTTCGGCGATTTCGCGGTAGTGAGGAACTACTTCGACAGCGAGCACATCGCGCATTTCCTGCCGGGCATTGTCGAAGTCTCCGGCCAGGCGGTAGCGCTTCGCCCGATAGAGCGCGTCCATGAGCCTGTCTGAGCCTTCCTTGATGCGCTTGGCGCATTCCAGCAGGAGAGCTTCGGCTGTTTCGACACCCGCGAGGGCGGGCGCTGCGTCAGTCTGGCTGATGCCGACTTCGGATGCAGTCCGCTCCAGAAGACCCCGCACGTCGTTCGTGAGCGTCAGGTGCTCGCCCTCGCGAATGCGACGTGCGAGCGCTCGCACCGGTGTCCAATCAAGGTCATCGGACATGACTATTTCCTCTTCTTGGAGGGGAAGCACTGGTCTGTAGGCCATTCCTGCTGGCCTTCGCAGTAGCGAAGGCAATCGTAACATGGGCCCTTCCATCCACCGTCCTTGCATGCGGCATAGTCCCGAATGCAGCGGCGTTTCCATTCGGGCAGTGCCTCGTTGTGGGAGTCGTCCCATTCCGCAGGTGCGCCTTCGGCTGCCTCCACGGCCATCTTGACGCCTGCCATGTGCGAAGCGGCTTCACTCGCAGTGAGGCCGCACATTTCAGGCATACCCGGGTTGCGCTGAATGCAGCACGACACCGTGTCAGTGCAGGTTGCCAGAGCGTAGGCGTCGCGGCGGCTCGCTTTGCCAGTTGCACTGCTGGAGCACCCCAACGACGCGACGAGCAGGATGCATGACAGGCAATGTGTTTTGTTCCATTTTTGCATGATAAGCAGGCTGAGTATGCATTAGTGCTCTCTCGCTGTCATCGTGAGTGAGACAGGTCATATTTGGCAGTTGGGTGTGCAGGGCGGCCCAGCCGGGAACGGTGAGTTCGGTGGTTGAAGAAGCTCGGGTCAGGGAGACTGCTGGCCCTGCCTTATCCCGCGGACACCAGCACCGGAGTGCGGCGCCTCGACGCCCCGTTTGCTTACGGGAACTCGATGTTGCCGAGGATGATGGGGCGCTTGCCGTCCTCTCCCCACAGCGTCAGGGTGAAGGGGCCACGTGGTGCGTCTTCCACGGGCTCGGTCTCCACCAGGATGTCCATTTCGTCGCCGGGGTTGAGGACGGCGGGCGCCCACACCTGCGCGACTTTCAATCCCGCGCCGTCGGGTCCGACCAGTGCCGCACCGGTGGCCTGCCAGGGCTTCGCGCCCAGCGGGTTCTTCAGGCCCACGACCACCAACATGCTCCGGGCCCGGAAGGTCATCCCGGTTCGAAGCACCAGACTGTTCCTCGCGTGTCTCCGGACGTCCAGAAGCTCTCGTGTGGCGACGCCAGCGCCGCTCATGACTCCACTCACCCACAGCCCCATCAAGCCACCAGGGCGCGCCTGCGCCGCGTGCAGCCGCGCATTCTCCTCACGCAGTTCCTGAAGCGTCCGCTGCGTCTCGCGCAGTTCCCGTTGGAGCGAGGCCGCAGTGCGCGCTCGGCGGAAGATCTCCACTTGTCGCTCCGCACGTGCGGGCGTCGCCACGACGAGTTGGAGCGTGGCTTGGGTAGGGACTGCTCCGTCCGCGAAGTACGCCGTGAGCGTGGCGCGGGACTCGTCAGCCACGGGCTCCTCTGGCACCAAGATGAGGAGTTCGCCGTCCACGACCCGGCGGAAGCGCCCTGGGCCGGTCGTCTCGGCGCGTACCAGGGGCGTGTCGAAGCGCAACACCGTGACGACGCCTTCTCCAACCCTGATTTCAGGCGGCTGGCCGCACCACGCATCGCCCAACGCAATGGGGCGTTCCGTTGACTCACGGCAGGAGGTGGGCTGAGCGTACGCGGGCTCCGCGGGCAGGGCCGCGAAGGCAAGGGCAATCAGGATGGGCAGTGGCGTGAACACGGACAATCACTTCCCTGTCATGTGGAACGGGCCGATGGTGGAGGCCCCTATTCGAAGCGACTCACGGCGTAGACCACGGCGGTGTTGCTGACCGTGGCGGTGCCAGGGCCCGGGTCGCGGCCTTTTCGCCGAATGCCGCGCACCCCATACTGCTCGACCATCTCCAGGCAGACTGGGATGGAGTCCCCTCCACGGGTGTAGCCTTGGGTGAAGCGGCCATAGACGCGGTCCGCGAAGATCAGTTCGCCCACGGCTTTCCCTGAAGTGAGGGCACCGAAGTTTGTGCTGAGTTCGACCTGGACGCGGCCCTCCCGGACGGGGACCGGCTCTCCAAAGTCCTTGGCGTCTACGAATATGAGGCCGGTGCGGTCTCCGATTCGGATTCCGGCCTTCCTCATGGCCTCCACCGCACCGGGCGGGCACGGCTCTCCAGGAGGTGCCGTGCGCACCTGCGGGCCGCTGGGGCAGCCCAATCCCGCGCAGGCGGCGACGGCCACCATTGTCCGGGCCGCGGCCTTGAGGGCCCGCGCGCTGGAGGCGGGCTGCTGGGGAGTCGTCACGCTGTCGGGCATCTGCTTCACGGGGAGCTCTTCCTTCTTCGGGGGCGCCACCTCGGCGGTGACGGCCGCGAGGGTGGACCCAGGGCTGGGCAGGTTCGCGGCCTGGTCACTTTCCGGCGGGCCACCGGGCAAAGCCACTTCCCGGATGACCTGGGGCATCTCGTCAGGTGTGTGTGCCGCCGCCCAGAGCCACATGCCCACCGCGCACGCCAGCCCCGCGAACAGCGCGGCCCACCGCGCAGCGTGTCCACGCACCGGCGCCCGTGGCGGCGCGGCGTCGGAGGCACACAACTCGAGTGGCGCCTTCCGTGGCAGGGGCCCTCGCCTGGGAGCGGCCCAGTGGGCGTCACCGGCCTCGACCCACATCACCAGCGCGGCATCGTCGTCGTCCTCGGACCTGTCGCCGAGCGTGGGCGCCTCCGCACCCTGTCGCCACTCGCACAAGGGCGCGTCCCACGTCGCGTCAGCGGCCGCGAGTGCTTGCGCCACCTCCACCGTCAGCGCCGCCGCGCTCCCTCGGGCTTCGGGAGCCTTGGCCAGCAGCCTCAGGCACAGCTCGCTCAGTGCCACGGGCACTCGCGGGTTCACTGCGTGCGGAGCGCGAGGCGTCTCGGAAATGACGGCCTCGACTTCGGACGGGGTGACCACGTCCAGGAAGGGAGGCCGGCCGGTGAGCATCCAGTAGAGGACGACCCCCAGCGCGTAGACGTCATCCGAGGGACCACACCGGTACTTCGGGCCCGCGGAGCTGCTGCTGCCTCTGCGAAACGCCAGCGCCTCCGGGCTGCGGTATCTCAAGGTGCCCGGAGGCAGGACGCCCTGGGTGAGGCGGGGCGCTCCCGCGAAGTCACCCACGCCGAAGTCGACCAGGACGGGCTCCCCGTCCGACTCCCGCACCATGACGTTGGACTCCTTGAGGTCGCGGTGCACGACGCCCGCCGCGTGCGTGGCCTCCAGGCCCCGGGCCATGCCGCGCAGCAGCCGTGCCGCCTGTCGCGCGCTGGGATTCTCCTCGTCCACCCACTGGTGCAGCGTCCGTCCTCGAACGCACTCCATCGCGAGGTAGAACAGCCGCGGCGCTTCGCCCGGGAATTTGCCGCAGGCGCGAAAGCCCACGACGTTGGGGTGGCGCAGCCGCAGGAGGATGGCGCACTCGCGCTCCGGCCATCCCGCCATCTTGTGGAGGTCCTGGAGCTTGAGCGCGACCTCCTCGCCGTCACGCGTCGCGAGGTACACGTCCCCGCACGCCCCGCTGCCCAGCCGCTTGCCCAGGGTGAAGCCCGCGATGCGTGTCCCCGGCGAAGCTTCTCGCCTCTGCGCTTCCGCCATGCCGTCTCCCAGGAGCCTCCCGCCCGGCGGGTCCCACCTGAAATGTCACTCGCCGCGAGCAGGACCCTGCCGGGAGGATGCCGTCCCCGTGGATGACGGGGAAGGTCAAAATGATTCCCCACGAATGGACCCAGGAGGTTTAGGCCCAGGTGATGCCACCCGCGGCCACTGGGCTTTGGGCTAGGCTCCCAGCCGAGCCATGGACGAAGAACTGGGAGCGACTTTTGGAAAGGCCGTGCGCGAGGCGCGAGCGCGGCTGGGGTTGACGCAGGTCGAAGTGGCGGCGCTGCTGGACATGCACCCCATGGTCTACAGCCGGATGGAGCGAGGAAAGATGCTGCCTCGGGTGTCCACGCTCCGGAAGGTGGCCATGGTGCTGCGCACCTCCACGGATGAGCTGCTGGGGCTCGCCCGGGAGGGCCGTCCGGGCGCCAGGAAGCAGTCTTCACTGCTGCGGAGGTTGGCGACGCTCTCGGAGGGGCTGGACGAAGAGAAGCTCAAGGCGCTAGTGGTGATGGCGAGCGCCTTGTCTCGCTAGCGTCGGGGGCGGGCCTCAGGTGTTCTTGGGGCCGCGCCCAGCCAGCTCGTGGGCTTCGAGGCCCGAGGGGAAGAGGCTCTCGTCGAGCAGCTCGACCTCATCGCGCACCGCGCTGGCGTCGCTGATGAGCCGCGTCAGCTCATCGGCCATGTCGGCCCGCCCGAAGGGGTGGCCGGCGCGGCGGATTTCCTGGACGAGGCACTCCCGGAGCGCGAGGCACACCGCGCCCGCCGAGCCGAAACGCTTCGACACGTCCTTGTGCAGCATGCCTTGAAGAACGCCCCGCACCTCGCGAGGCAGGCTCGCGGCGGCGCGCTCCACGTCCTGAGGGCCATGGTCCTCCAGCAGCATCAGCATCTGGGTGAGCGGCAGGGAAGGGGGCTCCTCCAGTCGCAGCTCCCGTGACTTCGCGCGCGGGGGCTCCAGCGCATCGGCCGCGGCCGCGAACAGGTGCCGCCCCGTGGCCAGCTCCAGCAGCACCAGCCCCAGCGAGAAGAGGTCCGAGGCGGAGGTCAGCGTCGTGCCCGCGAGGTACTCCGGCGAGGCATAGGCCACGTCGCCCTTGAGCAAGGCCCCGGCGGTCTCCTCCCTGCCAATCAGGTGCGAATACGCCACGCCAAAGTGCGTCAGCTTCACCTCGCCCGTCCGGGCGATGCGCACGTTTCGCGGGCTGACGTCGCGGTGAATCAGCCCCAGGGACCGGCCCTGCTCATCCTCGAGCGAGTGGGCGTGATGCAGGGCGTCCGCCAGCTCCGCGGCGACATGGAGCGCGAAGGCCAGGGACACCGGTTTCCCGCGCATGGCCATCAGGTCCAGGACGGTCTCCAGTGAGGGGCCGTCCACGTGCTCCATGATGATGTACGGCTTGCCCCGGTGGATCTTGAAGTAGTGCACCTGGGCGATGGTGGGATGGTGCAGGCGGTAGGCCAGTTGCACTTCCTCCACCAGCCGGTGGCGGCGCGCGGAGCTCGCGGGGCTGCGCACGCGCTTGATGATGACGAGGCCCGCCAGCCCGTGCCGCTGGTAACGGTGGGCCAGGAGCAGCTCCTCCCCGTTGGCCCGGCGCTCCAGCGTGCGGATGAACTCGAACCGCGTGTGCTCCACCGAGAAGAGCACATGCCGCCGTTCGAACGTGACGATGGAAGGGGTGGCCCGGGTGGTGGTCGTGAGGTGTCGAGAGGCCAAGGGTGGCTCCTGGAGGTAAACCTGAGAGGATTAGTGGTAGATAATCACCAATCGGGCCTGGAGAGGAAGCGGGCTCCGCCGCGGGGGGGCCAGGCAGGATTTTTCCGCTGGCCTTCGTGCCGGGGGACGGGCTCTTGTCAGGAGTCGGGGCCTTTTCTCGTCGTGAGCCGCCGGACGCCACCGGTGTGCCCGGGACTCCGCGAAGAGCGGCCCCGTGAAAGCACGACCGAGGAGAACACCCGGATGGACACGGAGCTGCAAGGCAGAGGCGTCCTGGTCACGGGCGGCGCTGGAGGCATCGGCACCGCCCTGGTCCACACCTTCGCGGAAGAAGGCGCGAAGGTCGCGGTGCACTACCACTCCAGTCTCGAGAAGGCCCAGGCGCTGGCGCGCGAGGTCGGCGGCGCCTCGGTGCGCGCGGACCTGACGGTGGAGTCAGACGTGGACGCGCTCGTCCCCGCCGCGGTGGACGCGCTGGGACGGCTGGATGTGCTGGTGTGCAACGCGGGCGTCTGGCCCGCCCCGGATGAGCCCCTCTGGGAGATGTCGCTGACGCGCTGGCGCCGCACGCTGGCGGAGAACCTGGACAGCGTCTTCCTGTGCTGCCGCGCCTTCCTCCGGCACGTGGCCACCACGAAGACGGGCAACATCGTCATCATCAGCTCCACCGCGGGGCTCTTGGGTGAAGCCGGGCATGCCGACTACGCCGCCGCCAAGGGCGCGCTGGCGAGCGGGTTCCTCAAGAGCCTCAAGAACGAGCTGGGCCGCATCGCGCCCCTGGGCCGCGTCAACGTCGTGTGCCCGGGCTGGACGGCGGTGGACCGCAGCCGCGCCAAGCTGGCGCAGCCGGGCTTCGTCGAGCGCGTCACGCGGACGATGCCGCTGCGCAAGGTGGCCGAGCCCGTGGATGTGGCGCGAATGGTGGTGTCGCTCGCGTCGGACCGCATCTCCGGACATGTGACGGGTGAGGTCGTCACGGTGGCCGGTGGCATGGAAGGAAGGGTGTTGCATGACGACTGATTCGAAGCTGCAGCAGTACAACCGCGAGGCGTGGAACCACCAGGTGGCCTCGGGCAACAAGTGGACGCTCCCCGTGAGCCCGGAGGTCATCGCCGCCGCGCGCAAGGGCGACTGGAGCGTGGTCCTCACCCCGACGAAGCCCGTGCCGCGCGAGTGGTTCGGTGACATCCGGGGCAAGGACGTCCTGTGCCTCGCGGGCTCCGGTGGACAGCAGGCGCCGGTGCTCGCGGCGGCGGGCGCCCGGGTCTCCGTGCTGGACCTCTCCCCCGCGCAGCTCGGCCAGGATCGGCGGGTCGCGGAGCGAGAGGGCCTGGAGCTGCGGCTGGTCGAGGGCGACATGCGCGACCTCTCCGCCTTCGAGGACGCGAGCTTCGACCTCATCTTCCACCCGTGCTCCAACGGCTTCGTGGACGCGGTGCGCCCCGTGTGGCGTGAAGCGGCGCGCGTGCTGCGTCCTGGCGGTGTGCTGCTGTCCGGCTTCACCAACCCGGTGAACTACCTGTTCGACCTGGCCTTGGAGAAGCAGGGCATCTTCACGTTGAAGTACCGGATGCCCTACTCGGACTTCACCAGCCTGTCCGACGAGGAGCGCCGCCGCTTCACGGACGCGAACGAGCCGCTGTGCGTGGGGCACTCCCTGGAGGACCAGATTGGTGGCCAGACGGACGCGGGGCTCGCCGTCGTCGGCTTCTTCGAGGACTCGTACGGTCCGGAAGACGCCTTGTCGCGGTACTACAGCGGCTTCATCGCCACCCGCGCGGTGAAGCTGCCCACGCGCTAGGGCGTGGGGCAGGGGAGCAGGCGCGGCAGGGCATTCGCCTCAGCGGATTTAACCTTCCGCGCCGCGCGGGGTTTTTCAGGGCATGAGGCGCCGGGAAGGCCGGTCTCCGGCGCCTCCGTCACCCTGAGGAGCCCCACCACCATGAAGCTCATGACCTCGCTGCGTTCCGTCGCCGTTGCTTCGCTGTTCCTCGCCGCCCCCGTGCTGGCCCAGACGGCCACGCCCGAGTCCGCCAATCCCCCCGCCTCCGAGGGCAAGCGGCACGGTGGCCACCACCGCCACCACAAGGGCAAGAAGCACGGCGACAAGATGGCCCGCATGGCAGAGCGGATGGACAAGGCCGTGGCCGAGGGGCGGCTGACCCAGGCGCAGGCGGACCAGTTCAAGGCGGAGGGCCAGCAGCTCCGCGAGGAGCTCCAGGCCCAGCGCGAGGCCGCGGGCGGCAAGCTCTCCGATGCGCAGAGGGACGAGGCGCGGGCGAAGATGCGCGCCTTCCGCGCGAAGGTGAAGCAGGCCCTGCACGCCAACGCGCCGCAGAAGACGTAGTCCCCGACCCACGCCGCGCGGCCCCACCATCGCGAAACATGGCGACGGGTGGGGCGGCTGGCGCAGAATGGGCGGACCCGACGTCTTGGATGAGGTCCCCCATGCGCGCAGCCCTGGTCATGACATTCGCCGTACTCTTCATGGGGTGCGGAGCGCACGCGGGCCGTGCGCAGATGCAGAACGCCGTGCCCCTCCCGGATGACGCGGAGCTGATCCGGGTCCAGTCGCGCGCGATGTCCATCTACGACACGGTGCGCGCGGCGTCCTTCGCCACAGAACAGATGCGCCTCCAGGGGGGCGCCGACCCGGGGGCGTGGTTCCTCACCGTGCCGCTCGAGGACGGCTGGTATTCACTCTTTGGCGAACTGGACCGCGCGGGGACCTTCATCCCGGCGCAGGCCTTCAAGGCGCCGCTGGAAGATGCCGAGCAGGTGGAGCCGCTGTCGCTCGACGCGCTCCCGCGGGACTTCAGCCCCGAGGCCCGCGCCGTCCAGGCCTCGATGACGGCGAGCGTGGAGGTCTTCCAGCGGGCCACCATCAGCCCCGTGGTGGTCCTGGAGGACGACGGGGACATCACCGTGTACGTGCTCCAGGGCTCCGTGGACGTGACGCGCTTCGCTCTGGGCGGTGACATGCGCTTCCGCTACGGCCCGGACGGGCTCACGCTGCGGGAGGCGGTGAAGCTGCATTCGAATGTCTTCGACATCGACACCCGGCCCGATCAGAAGACGGGCGAGCTGCACGCGGGCTCGGTGCACGAACACCTCCTCTTCGGAGGGCCCCTGGAGACGGAGCTGGCGATGGTCATGCTCTACCCGGAGCTGGGGGTGGTGGCGGTGGGCCACCCCTCACACCCCGTGGTGTATGTCCTCGCTCCCAACGGGACCATCCGGGTGCTGACCCAGGCGCCCGCTCAGCGAAGGGTGCTGCAGCCGGACGGGACGTTCGCGCCCATCGACAGCGACACCTAGCCTGCCTCAGACGCCCAGGCGCTCCGCCCAGCTGAAGTACGCGGCCCGAGGGTCCACGAAGGGGTCCCGGAACAGCGCCTGGACCTCCGCCTTGTCCACCTGGCCCGCGTCGAAGGCCTGGTACAGCCGGTCTCCGAGCAGGTAGCCCAGCGCGTGGCTGACGCCATGGAACAGGCGGTCCTTGCGCAGGGGGAGGAGCTTCACGGCCTCCTCCGGCGCTTCGGCTTCGGTGGCCTTGTGCGCCAGGACGAAGGCGGCGATCTGCCGGTCCACGCCGCGGCTCTCACCGAAGCGCTTCGCCCACTCGGCGACGCCCAGGCACGTGCGCCGGGGGTTGACCAGCTTCGAGCCGAAGAAGCCCAGCGCCTCTTCCAGGCAGCGCGCGTAGAAGGCCTCGGACGCGCCACGGGGCGCGTCCATGGCATCACCCACGGCGCAGTGACGGACGAAGTGCGCCGCCTCCTCCGCCGCGTGGTTCAGCGACAGCGACGCGAGGTACGCCATGCGCGCGCGGGGGATGTAGCTGCTCTCGCGCGACAGGATGTGCCGGCGGAGCTGGGCGAGCTCCGTCTGGGTGAAGCGACCGCGCCGCTGGATGCGCGCCAGGACGTCGCCGTCCGCGGCGGTCACCACGTCCACCGTGTCCAGCGCCCGGCCCACGGACACGCCAGCGAGGCGGCCAATCAGCGCGGACATCTCGCGGAAGCGCTCCGCGGCGCCGCGGTCGAGCAGGGGCGCGTCGCCGGCCTCCGCCTCCAGGTAGTCCAGGAAGCTCTGCTGACACACGACGGGCGAGGCGTTCATCAGGCACAGGGCGCCGTCCGCCAGCTCCACGGCCTCCACCGCGCCCGCGCGGCCTTCGCGGGCGAGCCGCCACCAGATGCCTTCGGCGTTCTGGTACACGACCAGGCCCTTGCGCGTCTCCGCGCCCAGCGCGCGCTCCACCTGCGCGGGGAGGTGGCAGGGCGCGACGTGGTACTGGCCCACCAGCACCATGACGAGCGGCCGGTCGGCGGCGCGGGCGGCGCGGGCGATGCGCTCGGCCGCGTACGCATCCCGGAGTTCCAGCGAGCGCTCACCCTGGGCGCGGCGGTCGATGCCCACCACCTCGAGCTTGTGCTTGCGCGCGAAGGCGAGCAGGGCGCGTGAACCGGCGCCGGTGCCCGGCCCCAGCTTCGCCAGCAGCGAGCGCTCCGTCACCCGGCCCGCGCGCCACGCGTCCACCGTGGCCTGGTGCCGGCCCTCCACGCACTCGAGCGCCATGACGACGCGGCGGCCCGAGGCGATGGCCCGCTCCACCAGCGCGAGGTACGTCTCCTGCGCGAGCGGGAGCGTGTGGTAGTCGCCGACGTAGACCACGTCCGCGGCCTGCACCTGCTGGTGCACGGCGGGCAGGGTGGTGAGGTTCCGATAGGCCGTGGTGCGCCGCCGGAAGCGGGCCTCGTAGGTCCGGAAGGATGCCGTCTGTCCGTCGACCACTCGGGCAATCTGCGCGCGCTGGCGTCGGAACAGGGCGAGGTGCAAGGCGAGCGAAGCGCGCATGGAGTGCGGCGATCCCTCGCACGGCACCGCGGGCGCGGCAAAAAAACGGCGGCCCCGGGTGCCGGGTGCGTTCCTTGACTGCGCGTGACGGGCAAAGGACCATGGGCCCCAGCCTTGAAGACTGCACACGCGCGCGCGACCCTTCTCAGCCTGGTCCTCATCATGGCGGTGCCCGGCCGCGCCGAGGAGCCGGGGCTGCTGCATTCCCCACCGGAGCGCGCCGAACCCCGTGTCGCGCTCCCGCTGGACGCCACGCTCGTGGAAGGCCGCCGCGTCCTCGAGCTGTACGTCCGCTACCGCGGCCCCGGTGAGCCCTACGCCCGCCGGCCCATGGAGCGCGAGTACGGCGACCTGTACCGCGCCATGATTCCCGCCGAGCACGTCGTGCCGCCGGGCTTCGAGTACTACATCGAGGGCCTCACCGCGGACGGCGAGCGCGTGCCGCTCTTCCAGTCCGCGTCGCGGCCCGCCCGGGTGCTCGTGGGCGGAGAGACGCCGGCCAGCGCCTCCGTCGCGCGACCCCCGCCATCGCCGCCGCCCGAGCGCCGCCCCGCGACGGGCCGGACGCCGCGCGCCGCGACGCCCGAGCGCGCCCCCCCGCCCGAGCGCCCCCGCGCCGAAGCGCAGGCCGCGGCGCCTCGTTCGGATGCGCCCCGGAAGGTGGACGACTCGATGGCGGCGCTCACCGCGGACCTGCCCTCGGATGTCCCCGCCGAGCCCACCCGCGCGCCCCGCGCCGCCGCGTCCACCGTGGCGACGCCCGCGCCCCGGGCCGCCGCGCCGGCCCGTTCGGAGCTGGAGGAGGACCTGGCCCTCTACAGCGCCGAGGACACGCTGGCGCTGGCCACGCGCCACGAGGCGACGGTGCGCACGGTGCCCGCCATTGGCGCTTCGTTCGGCCGCCAGCAGCTCCGCTCCCTGGGCGCGCGCACCGTGGCGGACGTGCTGGACGTGGTGCCGGGCCTCTCCGTGAGCCGCGACGTGCAGGGCTTCCACCGCACCGCCATCCGCGGCCTGCGCAACGACGCGGAGGTGCTGTTCCTCCTCAACGGCCACCGCCTCAACAACTTCTTCGACGGCAAGGCGCTGATGAACCTGCCGGTGGAGAACCTGGAGCGCGTGGAGGTCATCCGCGGTCCGGGCTCCGCGCTGCACGGCGCCGGCGCCTTCCTGGGCGTGGTCAACATCGTGACGGACCGCACGGATGGGGTCCGCTCGGCCGTCTCCGTCGGGGGCTTCCCCGGGCAGGAGGACCGCGTGGCCGTCACGGGCAACGGCCACCTCTCCGCGGGCCACACCGTGGGTGACCTGCGCCTCTTCGCGGACGTGGACGTGTGGAGTCAGGCGGGCGACTCGACGGTCATCGAGAACGACGGGCTCGACGACGAGTCGATCTCGCAAGGGCTGCGCGACGTGGCGGACCCGGCCGGCCGCACCCGTGACGACCGCTTCCTCTTCAACGTGGGCGCGGGCGCCTCCTACGCGCTGGGAAGCGCGGGCCGCCTGGGCGCCTCCGCGCGGTATCTCACCGAGCGCCGCAGCGCCCTGCTGGGCCTCTTCGACGCCGTGGGCGAGGACTCGGAGCTGGGCTGGGACGTGTTCCTCGCGGACCTGACGTGGGAGCGCTCCTTCGGGCCCGACGTGACGCTGCGGGCCCGGGCCGCGTACGACCAGCAGTCCACCGACCGCTTCTTCCAGATCACGCCGCGCAACTTCACCACGGGCACGGGCTCGAGCCGGCTGTTCGCGGAGGGGATGCAGGAGCAGACGCGCGTCTCCGTGCGCTCGCTCACCGGCAGCCTGGACGCGGACGTGGCGCTGAGCGCCTACAACCGCCTGTCGCTGGGCGCGGTGGTGGAGCAGCAGACGCTGGGCACCTACGCGTACGAGACGAACTACACGTTGGACGCCCAGGTCCGCCCCGAGGGGCTGACGCGGCCGGAGGGACTGGTGGACCTGGTGGGCGGTCCCGCGTCCCGCCGGCTCAACGTCGGCCTCTTCGCGCAGGACCAGTGGACCGTCGTCGACGCGCTGACGCTCACGTTCGGTGTGCGCATGGACGCCACCCAACTGCCCACGGTGGACGCCTCGGGCGTCATCAACGGCACGCGCTTCGTGCCCACGCTCAACCCGCGCGTCGGCCTGGTGTTCGCCGCCACGGACGCGCTGGTGCTCAAGGCCCTGTACGGTCGCGCCTTCCGCGCGCCCACGCTGCAGGAGCTGGTCGAGCGCATCCCCGACACCGAGTACAACCAGGGCCGCTTCGAGGGGAACCCGCGGCTGCAGCCCGCCACGGTGGACACCTTCGAGCTGGGCGCGGACCTCGTCCAGGCCGCCGGTGACGCGCGCGTGCGGCTGCGCGCCAACGCCTACGTGGCCTTCTTCGGCTCGCCCATCGTCCCCGTGGACACGTCCGGCAACATCGTCCCGCTGCGCAACCGCGAGCTGGGCGTGCGAGTCTACGGCGTGGAGGGCGAGGCCCGGCTGGAGGCGTCCAAGCGCGCCTACGCGTGGCTCAACGCCAGCATCTCCCGCGCGGAAGACCTGGAGCTGCCGGCGCAGTCCCGCCTCCTCACGGACACGCCGCAGGCGCGCTTCAACGCGGGCGTGTCCATGCCCATTGGCGCGTACGTGAATTTCGACGTGGTGGTGCGCACGGGCGCCGAGCGGCGCAACAACAGCCGCTCCGTGCTGGAGCTCATCCGCCGTTACAAGATTCCGTCGTACAGCCTCATCACCGCGCAGCTGCGCACCGAGCCCATCCTGGACCACTTCGAGGTGGCCCTGGTGGCGCACAACCTGTTCGACAACGACCTCCGCGACGACGTGCCCCGCCCGGACCGCGTGCCGGGGCTGTTGCCGCGCGAGGGCATGTCCGGATTCCTGACCGTGAGGGCTCAGTACTGATGCCGCGCTCCCGCTCCGTTCTCGCCTCGTTCGCCCTCGCCGTGGGGGCCCTCCACGGCGGCTGCATCGCCTACAACGACTCGTGCCAGCCGCTCGTAGACGACCCCGACGCCGTCGTGGGCTACCTGGGGCACGACGTGCTGCTCGACAAGGTGTTCACCCGGCACGACAACAACGCGCTGGGCCAGCTCGTCGCGGACGCCTTGCTGCACGCGGAGGACGACTCGCAGACGCCGGCGCAGCTGGGCATCGTCAACGGAGGCTCGCTGCGTCAGGAGGGCATCTGCGTCACGCGCACGTCCCTGCGCCGGGGGCCGTTGACGGACGGCGTGCTGCACGAGCTCATCCTCTTCGAGAACCTGGTGGTGACGGTGGACCTCACTGAGCAGGAGCTCGTGAACCTGATGGAGCACTCCGTGGGGGCGCTCTACAAGGCGGGGGACAGCATCGCGTCGCCGTCTGGCGCCTTCCTGCATGTGTCGGAGGGCACCTCGATGACGGTCGACTGCGACCGCCCGCGCGGCGCTCGCGTCGTCGCCCTGAGGGTCGGGACGCGGGACGTGGCGCTGGACCCGGCGGTGAACTCGAACTCCACGCTCCGCTACCGCGTCGCGATGAACGCGTACCTCCTCGACGGAGGGGACGGCTACGGCGCGGTGCTGGGCAACGCGGGAAAGAATCCGGACCGCAACCCGGTGCAGGCGCGGATGCTCGGCGGCACCGAGGCCAACATCACCTCGGCGTACATGAAGGCGAAGCACCCCACGCCCGTGCAGGCGCTGATGGAAGAGCAGCGCATCGTCTTCCTGAACTGCGAGCTGCCCGCGCGGCCCGCGGGCAGGTGAGGGCGGGAGTCCGGCCGATGAAGGCCCGGCTCCCGTTGACTACTTGGGCTGCTCGTCCGAGGGCGCGGCCACTGCAACGGCCGTCGCGGGCTGGGCGGGCGCGGGTGCCGGCGCCGCGACAGGGCGCGGCGGCGGGCTGAGCACGTCATTGACCGAGGGCATCTTCCGGATGTCCCCGCGCGCGACCTTCCACGCCTGCTGGACAATCCAGGACAGCGAGCGGTCCTGACGGGTCGCTTCGCGCTGGATCTCCTCCAGCATGTCCTCGGGGAAGTAGAGACTCTGCTTACGATGGTCCGTCGTTGCCATCCGTCGTTACTCCTCCCGAGGGTCCTGGCGCTCGTCGCCAGTCACATCGTTGACGGCGGGGAACGACTTGATTCGCTCGCGGGCGATCTTCCACGCTTGCTGAACGACCCACGAAAGAGAGCGGTCCTGCCGAGTCGCCTCTTCCTGGATCTCCTTCAGCATCTCCTCGGGGAAGTACAGCGACTGCTTGCGCTTGTCGGTGCCTGCCATACTTGGGTCTCCGGGGCGGATTCGGGGTGACGACCTGAACACACCTGGGCCGTTATCCGACAGACTCCCAAGAGGGTCAACGGTTTCCAAGGACTCATTCCGCGGCCGCACGGTCCGTGCCCAGGCTCGTCCAGTTGCACGTAAGCTGTGCAACCGTGCGCGAAAAAGGAAACGCCCCGGACTCCACGAGGGAGGCCGGGGCGTTTCGGAAAGAGGGACCGCCAGGAGAGAACTCCGGGCGGACCCGTGGACCCAGAGGGGGAGGGGGGGGACCCCTAGGTCCAACAGCTCAAAATTCGACCGTCCCCAGAACAACGTGCGGGGTCGCGTGTATTTCCGCTACCGCCCGCACGCCGATTCGATGTTGTGACGATCATAAGAATCAGCCCCCCTGCCATCAACCGCGCATGTCCCTGTAACCGGCCCACTCGACACTCCATTCCCCCGCCGTCCGATGCCCCGTCACGACTCCGCAACGCAGCTGCTGAAGGCGACGCTTCGCGCGGCGTACACGCGCCTGGGACGGGAGGGAGGCTCCGTGCTGCTCGCCGTCTCGGGCGGCGCGGACTCGGTGGCGCTGCTGGTGGGCACCTCGCTCGTCGCCGAGGCGCTGCGGCTGCACGTGGAGGTGGCCACGCTGGACCACGGGCTGCGGCCAGCGGCGGCCTCGGAGGCCCGCTCGGTGTGCCTCCTGGCGGCCGCGAGGGGGCTGCCCTGCCACGTCCGGGCGCTGGGCCTGCGGGCGGGGCCGGGCGTCGAGGCGCGAGCGCGTGAGGCCCGCTACGCGGCGCTGGAGGCGCTCCGGCGCGAGCGGGGCCTGGACGTGGTGGCGACCGCGCATACCGCGTCGGACCAGGCGGAGACCCTGTTGATGCGCCTGTCGCGGGGCACCGCGCTGCGCGGGGCCGCGGGCATCCAGGAGGTCCGGGAGGGACTGGTCCGGCCGCTGCTGGAGCGCACCCGCGCGGAGGTGGAGGCATTTCTGGCGGAGCAGGGTGTTGCTTATGTGACAGACCCAATGAACGCCGACCCTGTTCACTTCCGAACGCGCGTCCGCACGGACGTGCTGCCCGCCCTGTCCCGCGCCGCGGGCTTCGCGGTGGCGCCGCGCCTGGCGGCGTTCGCGCGCGTCGCGGCGGAGGATGACGCGCTGCTGTCGTCCCTGGCGGACGCGGCCTTCGACCGGCTGCGCCTGGAGGATGGCGCGCTGGACGCGGTGGGCGTGCGCGCGCTGGAGCCCGCCCTGCGGCGTCGGGTGCTCGCGCGGCTGGTTGCCGGCGTGGACGCGGCGGTGGACGAGGCGACGCTCGCGCGGGTGCAGCGCGCGGTGGCGGAGGGGGCGACGGCGACGTTGGGGCGAGGCTACCTGCTGCGTGCGACGAGCGGACGGGTGCGCTGCGTGCGCCAGGAATCCGCGCCCGCCCCAGCGGCGTTGCGATTGACGTGTGCGGGCGCGCGCGGCGCGCTCGAGGGGACGGGCTGGGAATTTTCCATCGAGCCCTCGCGGCCACCCGCGGGGGTGTTCGGGCTGGGGCTCGGGGAGGGGACACGCTGGCCGCTGACCGTCCGGACGCGCCGCCCCGGAGACCGGGTGCGCATGCCTGGGGGACAACGAAAACTCCAAGACGTGTTGGTGGATCTTCGGGTGCCCGCGGAGGTGCGGGCCACGCGGCCCGTGGTGACGGACGCCGAGGGGCAGGTGTTGTGGCTCCCCGGCCTCTGGCCACCCGCGGCATCACAAGGGGCCTTCAGGGAGTTCCTCTGGGCGGTTCCCCCCGGTTCGAGCATTCAGCGGACCGCGGCGTTATAGAGTGGCAGAGTCGCAGTTCGGGGGATGGGCGCGGCCCCCTAAATAGTTGAGGGCTTTTTGCTGTTGCTGATACGGTCCGCCGCTGGGTAGCTCGCCTGGTGTCGGCCAAGTGATGGATAAAGCTGGGGATATTCCCAGCGCGGCCCTCATCCCGCCGAGTTCCGAAAGGGCAGCTGACACGTGCGTTCGACTTACAAGACCATCGGGCTCTGGGTCATCCTGATCGTCCTCTTCGTCGCCTTCTACAACTTCTTCTCCCAGGGCAACGACCAGGTCCAGGAACCGTCCTTCACCCAGTTGCTGACGAAGGTGGAGGAGAAGAAGGTCAAGGAGGTTGCCGTCAAGGGCAACACCTACTCCGGCAAGTTCACCGACACGTCGGAGAAGTTCCGGACCACCGGGCCGGCGCCGGATGCGGCGATGCTGAACCAGCTCCGCAACAACGGCGTCGACGTGAAGTACGAGCGGGAGGAGCAGAACAGCCTCTGGCTGACCATCCTCGGTCAGTGGATGCCCGTCGTCTTCCTCTTCCTGTTCTTCATCTTCTTCATGCGCCAGCTGCAGGGTGGCAGCGGCAAGGCGATGACCTTCGGCAAGTCGAAGGCCAAGCTCCTCAGCGAGAGCCACAACAAGGTCACCTTCGCGGACGTGGCCGGCGCGGACGAGTGCAAGGAAGAGCTCGAGGAGATCGTCGCCTTCCTCAAGGATCCGAAGAAGTTCACCAAGCTGGGTGGCCGCATCCCCAAGGGCGTGCTGATGATGGGCTCGCCGGGTACGGGCAAGACGCTGCTCGCCCGCGCGGTGGCCGGCGAGGCCGGCGTGCCGTTCTTCTCCATCTCCGGCTCGGACTTCGTGGAGATGTTCGTGGGCGTGGGCGCCAGCCGCGTCCGTGACCTGTTCGAGCAGGGCAAGAAGAACGCCCCCTGCATCATCTTCATCGACGAGATCGACGCCGTGGGCCGCCACCGTGGCGCGGGCCTGGGCGGTGGACACGACGAGCGCGAGCAGACGCTCAACCAGCTCCTGGTGGAGATGGACGGCTTCGAGTCCAACGACGGCGTCATCCTGATTGCCGCCACCAACCGTCCGGACGTGTTGGATCCCGCGCTGCAGCGCCCCGGCCGCTTCGACCGCCGCATCGTGGTGCCGCGTCCCGACCTGAAGGGCCGCCTGGGCGTGCTGAAGGTGCACACCCGCCGCGTGCCGCTGGCGCCGGAAGTGGACCTGGAGGTCATCGCCCGCGGTACGCCGGGCATGACGGGCGCGGACCTGGAGAACCTCGTCAACGAGTCGGCGCTGATGGCCGCGCGGCAGAACAAGGAGCGCGTGGACCTGAGCGACTTCGAGGCCGCCAAGGACAAGGTGTTCATGGGCCCCGAGCGGCGCTCCATGATCATGACCGAGAAGGAGAAGCGGAACACCGCGACGCACGAGGCGGGTCACGCCCTGCTGGCCAAGCTGCTGCCGGGCTGCGACCCCCTCCACAAGGTCACCATCATCCCGCGCGGCCAGGCCCTGGGCGTCACCTGGAGCCTGCCCACCGAGGACAAGGTCAACGGCTACAAGAAGCAGATGCTCGACCAGATCTCCATGGCCATGGGCGGCCGCATCGCCGAAGAGCTCATGTTCAACGAGATGAGCAGCGGCGCCGCCAACGACATCGAGCGCGCCACCGAGACGGCGCGCGCCATGGTGTGCCGCTGGGGCATGAGCGAGAAGATGGGCCCGCTGGCGTTCGGCAAGAGCGACGGTGAGGTGTTCCTGGGCCGCGACTTCAACTCGTCCAAGGACTACTCCGAGGACACCGCCCGGCAGATCGACGCCGAGGTCCGCAGCATCGTCGTGGGCTGCTACGAGCGCGGCAAGAACCTCCTCACGGAGAACATCGAGGCGCTGCGCCGCGTGACGGACGCGCTGGTGGAGTACGAGACGCTGGACGCCGAGGACGTGAACATCCTCCTCCAGGGTGGCCAGCTCACCCGTGAGCGTCCGCCCCCGCGGGTGAACGCGCCCCCGAAGGCGACGGAGAAGAAGGACAAGCGGAAGATCCTCGACGCGCTCGAGGGCCTGCCGGCGATGGAGCCGAAGAAGGCCTGAGCCGCTTCGCTTCGGTCGCGCTGAAATGAAGAAGGCCCTTCCCAGGCGGCTGCTGGGAAGGGCCTTCTGCTGTGCGGGGCCTGGGCGTTTTGCTCAGGGGTAGCGGACGGGGAGGGGCGCCTCGGGCAGGGGGATGAACTCCGTCTCCTCCGGGACGCGGGCGAAGCGCTGGGCCTGCCAGTCCGCCTTGGCCTGCTCCAGCCGCTCCTTCGAGCTGGAGACGAAGTTCCAGAACATGTACCGCGGCCCGTCCATGGGCTCGCCGCCGAGCGCCAAGAGCCGCGCGCCCGCGGTGGCGCGCAGGGTGACGGCCTGGCCCGGACGGAAGACGAGCAGCTCCCCCGGCTGGAATGCGACGCCGTCCACCTCCACCGCGCCCTCGACGAGGTACGCCGCCCGCTCCTCGTGCTCGGCGGGAATCACGAAGCGCGCGCCGGCGTCCATGGCCACGTCCGCGTAGAACATGTCCGACAGCGTCTGCACCGGCGAGCGCTGCCCGTGCATGCCGCCCGTGATGACGCGCAGCCGGACACCTTCGCCCTCGTGGAAGGGCATGGTGTCCTCGGGGTGGTGGACGAAGGCCGGCGCGGTCTCCTCATGGTGCTTGGGGAGCGCCACCCACGCTTGCATGCCGAAGAGCTTGCTGCCCGCGGCGCGGTGGTCGGGGCCGGTGCGCTCCGAGTGGACGATGCCGTTGCCCGCCGTCATCCAGTTCACCGCGCCGGGACGGATGGGCTGCACGGTGCCCAGGCTGTCCCGGTGCATGATCTCCCCGTCGAAGAGGTAGGTGACGGTGGCCAGGCCGATGTGCGGATGCGGCCGCACATCCAGCCCGATGCCGGGCGCGAAGCCGGCGGGGCCCATCTGGTCGAGGAAGATGAAGGGCCCCACCATCCGGCGGCGGGCCGAGGGCAGCGCACGCCGCACCTCGAACCCGTCGCCCAAGTCTCGCGAGGGCGCGACGATGAGTGTCTCCATCGAAGGGGGCAGCTGCTCCGCGTTCATGTCATCCCGGCTCATCGTCTTGCTCTCTTTCGTTCAGCGATTCAGGTCAGGCCAGGTCGAACAGCAGCGCTTCCATCGGCTCGGTGGCGGAGAGCACCAGCTTCGACTCCTCCGTCACCGCGACGCCGTCACCCGCCTTCACCTCCACGCCGTTGAAGGTGCCCTTGCCGCGCGCCACCTGGAGCCAGGCGTGGCGGCCCGGCGCCAGCGTGTATTCCGCCTGCTCGCCCGTGCCCAGCAGCGTCGCGTGAAGCACCACATCCTGGTGCACCGTGAGGCTGCCGTCACGGGCGTCCGGGCTGGCCACCACCCGCCAGCGGCCCTGGCGCTCGGCCTCCGTGAAGGCCTTCTGCTCGTAGCCGGGCGTCAGGCCCCGGCGGTCGGGGATGATCCAGATCTGCAGGAAGTGCAGGTTCTCGTTCGCGCCGTTCATCTCGCTGTGCAGCACGCCCGTCCCAGCCGTCATCCGCTGCACCTCACCGGCGCGCAGCAGGCCCTCGCCGCCCGTGCTGTCGCGGTGGGCAATGGCCCCGCTGAGCGGGTAGGTGATGATTTCCATGTCCCGGTGCGGGTGCGTGTCGAAGCCTTCGTGGGGGGCGACACGGTCCTCGTTGATGACGCGCAGGGCACGGAAGCCCATGAAGTCCGGGTCGTAGTAGCTCGCGAAGGAGAAGGTGTGGTGCGAGTCGAGCCAGCCGTGGTTGGCGTGGCCGCGCGCTTCCGAGGGGCGAATGGCAATCATGATGGTCCTTTCCGCGGCAGCGCCTGGATGGCGGCCGCTGTTTCGAGAATCATGATGTGCGCGGAGGTCTTTCGGTACTAGGCGTGGACAATGGGAAGCATCGTTCCATGAGTGGAACAGTCCGACGGTCACGCGAGCTTGGGCCAGTGCTCTCGCAGGCACTCCACGAAGGCCATCACCTTGGGGGAGTGGTGGCGCGTGCTCGGGTAGACGGCGTTCACGGGCGTCTCCGAGGAGTGCCAGTCCGGCAGGATGCGCTGCAGGCGCCCGGAGGTCAGCTCCGAGGAGAAGTGGAGGTTGGGCAAGAGGGCGATGCCGGCGCCCGCTCGCGCCACCGCGTAGACCATGTCGGGTTCATTCACGACCAGCCGCGCGGGCACCTTGATGTCCACGGAGCGGTTGCCGGAGAAGAGCGTCCAGACGTTGTTCTCCAGGCCGTTTCCGAAGAGGAGGCAGTCGTGCTTCTCCAGGTCCTTGGGCGTCTTGGGAGTCCCCCGGGCCTTGAGGTAGTCGGGCGACGCGATGACGACGCGCTCCACACTGCCCAGCCGCCGGGCCATGAGTGAGGAGTCCGCGAGCCGGCCGGCGCGCACCGCCACGTCGAAGCCCTCCGCCATCAGGTCCACGGTCCGGTCACTGCACACCAGCTCGAGCTGGACTTCGGGGTACTGCTCCAGGAACCGGGCGAGCAGCGGCCCGATGAAGCTGAACGTCAGGGGCGTCGTCACGCGCAGCAGCCCGTGAGGGGCCGCTTGCATCCGCGTCACCGCGAGCTCGGCCTGCTCGGCCTCCGCGACGATGCGCGCGCAGTGCTCGTAGTACGTCCGGCCGACGTCGGTGAGGCGCAGCTTGCGCGTGGTGCGTTGGAGCAGCTGCGCGCCCACGCGCGTCTCCAGCTCCGACACCTTCCGGCTCACCGTGGACTTGGGCATCCGCAGCCCCTGGGCCGCCGCGGTGAAGCTGCCGGCCTGCACCACGCGCGCGAAGATGACCAGCTCGTTGAGGTCCATCGCCCTTCCTTCCCGAGGCGTTTGTTCCGTGGGTGGAACAGTTCTTCCAATTTGGCCCATCTAATCAAGGCCGGGGGCCGCCGCTACCTTCCTCCTCGTCGAACACATCGCTTCACGAAAAAGGAAGGCACGACATGGCCACCACGACCTGGAACCTCGATACCACCCACTCCGGCGTCCACTTCTCCGTCCGCCACATGGTCATCTCGAAGGTGCGCGGCAGCTTCCGCAAGTTCAGCGGCGCGGTGTCGCTGGACGAGCAGAACGTCTCCGCCTCGTCCGTCGCCGTCACCATCGAGACGGGCAGCATCGACACGGGTGTCGAGCAGCGCGACACCCACCTGCGCTCGCCGGACTTCTTCGACGTGGAGAAGTTCCCGAGCATCACCTTCCAGAGCACGAAGGTGGAAAAGACGTCCGGCAACGGGCTGAAGGTGACGGGCAACCTGACCATCCGCGACATCACCCGCGAGGTGGTGCTGGAGGCGGAGCAGCTCGGCGTGGGCAAGGACCCCTGGGGCAATGCCCGGGCCGCGTTCGAGGCCAAGACGTCGGTGGACCGCCGTGACTTCGGCCTGACGTGGAACCAGGCGCTGGAGGCGGGCGGCGTGCTGGTGGGCGAGAAGATTGAGATCGCCATCGAGGTCCAGGCCGTGAAGGCGCAGGGCGAGCAGGCCGCCTGAGCTGTCCCCGAGGACCCCTCCGGAGGCGCCCGCACCGGGCCTCCGGTCCCGCTTCGCCCCCACGCTCATCCTTGGAAATCGCCATGACGATTCACAGCCAGACCGAGAAGCCCGGAGTGTTCCGCCAGGTCCTTTCGACGGGCGCTCATACGTTGCACGCGGACGTGGCCCCGGCGCTCGGTGGGCAGGACTCCGCGCCCGGCCCGCATGACTACTTCGACGCCGCGCTGGCGGCCTGCAAGGCGCTGACGGCCACGTGGTACGCGAAGCGCCATGGGCTCGCGCTGGAGCGCGTGGAGACCCAGGTGGAGCGCGATGACTCGCGGGAGCGGCAGGGGACGTACGCGCTGAAGGTGAAGCTGGCGTTCCACGGGGCGCTGTCGCCCGAGGACACGCAGCGGCTGTACACCGCCGTCGCGCAGTGCCCCATCCACAAGCTGATGACGACGGCCACGGTGGAGATCGCCACGGAGCCGCTGGAGGCGTGAGCCTGCGTGGCCGCCGCTGGCGGTCATGGAACCCCGAGCCCTCACGGTGCCTCTACGGGCGGCGGCTCTGTCCGCTTGAGCCCTCACGCTGCGCCAATGCGGCAGCACGGTGGGGCAGCGGTGCTGAGCGCCCAAGCTCTCACGATGGAGGTAGGGTAGGGAGGTGCGTCCCGTCCTGGCGGCGGTGCGCATCTTCCTCTCCGGAGCCCTCCATGATTCGCGCCCGCCCCGTCACCGCTGAGCACCCGGAGGACCTGGTGCTCGCCTACCGTCGGATGGGGCTGGCCGCCGCGGCGCAGGCGCGGCTGCGGGAGTCCGAGCCGCACCTCCGGCTGCTCGTCACAGGGCTGGGCCCGCAGGAAGTCGCCTTCCTCCAGTCGTCGCGGGCCACACACGACGTTTCGGAGGCGCTGCCCGCGTGGCTCGCTGGAGACGCCCGGACCCGGCCCGGCACCGGCCTGCTGTCCGGGCGCGCCGAGCAGTTCCAACACCTCGTCGCGGCGGCTCGCGCGGCGGGCCTAGGGCTGTCGGCGCTGGCTTCGGCGGTGGCGGCCGCGCTGGCCGCGGGCGTCCCCTATCCGGCGCTGACCCTGGGCGACCGGCGCTTCGACTGGGGCGCCCGCACCTATGTCATGGGCGTGGTGAACGTGACGCCGGACAGCTTCTCGGACGGGGGGCGGTTCGCCTCCACGGAGGCAGCCATCGCCCACGGGCTCGCCCTGGCGGAAGCAGGGGCCGACCTGCTCGACGTGGGCGGGGAGTCCACCCGGCCTGGCTCGCTGCCCGTGAGCGTCGAGCAGGAGCTCGCCCGCGTCGTGCCCGTCATCGAGGGCCTGCGGGCGCGGACCTCCGTGCCGCTCTCGGTGGACACCACCAAGGCCGCGGTGGCCCGTGAGGCGCTCCGCGCCGGCGCGCACCTCATCAATGACGTGACGGGCTTCAGCGCCGACGCCGAGCTGGCGCGCGTGGTCGCGGAGGCCGGCGCCACCTGTTGCCTGATGCACATCCAGGGCACGCCCGCGACCATGCAGCAGGCGCCGCGTTACGACGACCTCGTCGAAGACGTGCTGGCGTTCCTGGAGGCCGCCGTCGCTCGGGCCGAGTCCGCCGGTGTCCCCCGGGGACGCATCCTCCTGGACCCCGGCATCGGCTTCGGAAAGACCTTCGAGCACAACCTCTTCCTGCTGCGCCGCCTCGAGGAGCTGCGCGTCCTGGGGCTGCCGCTTCTCGTCGGAACCAGCAGAAAGGGCTTCCTCGGCCGGCTGGTGGGCGGAAAGCCCGCCTCCGAGCGGCTCGCGGCGACCCTGGGCTCCGTGGCGGCCATGGCCGCGATGGGCGGCGCGGACGTGGTCCGGGTCCATGACGTGAGCGAGGCCCGGGACGCGCTCGCGGTCGCGGACGCCATCCGGCGCGGCGAGGACGGCGGCGAACTCTATACCCGGTAACAAGGTGTGGCTTTCAGCCCTCAAGTTGTGGCCCGGCGGGGGCCGCCTTCGTGCCTCCGCCGCCATCTTCCCTCTGGCCGCTCCCCGAGCCGCCGTGTATGGACGCGGGCGAATCGGTTGGTACTGATTTCGCAACCTCCTCTAGTCTGCGACGGCCTGCATGCCTGGGAGGTTGCCCAGGGAGCAGTGGGTTCCTAACTTCGGTCCCGCGTAGAGGGCGGGGTATAAGCCCCGACGTCGAGAGGCCGGCGCAGGCCCGGCGTGGGAAAGGCGGAGCGGCACACATGGCGTACAGGATGAACATGCCTCCCAAGGAGGCGCAGGCTTCCCAGAAGCTGTTCGGCACGGATGGTGTTCGCGGTAAGGCGAACGTCTATCCCATGACTGCCGAGGTCGCGATGCAGCTCGGGCGAGCGCTCGCGTTCCTCATCCGCAACGGTCCGCACCGTCACCGCGTCATCGTGGGCAAGGACACGCGGCTGTCCGGCTACATGCTGGAGCAGGCGCTCGCCGCGGGCCTCACCTCCATGGGCGTGGACGTGGAGCTCGTCGGTCCGCTGCCGACGCCGGGCATCTCCAACATCACCACCTCCATGCGGGCGGACGCGGGCGCGGTCATCTCCGCGTCGCACAACCCCTACGAGGACAACGGCATCAAGTTCTTCTGGCGCGACGGCTTCAAGCTGCCGGACGAGACGGAAGGCAAGATCGAGGAGCTGGTGTCCAGCGGCTCCATCGACTCCATCCGCCCCACGGCCACCAAGATTGGCCGCGCCTTCCGCATGGAGGACGCGCGCGGCCGCTACATCGTGTTCCTCAAGGCGACCTTCCCTCGCGAGCTGACGCTGGAGGGGATGACCATCGTCGTCGACTGCGCCAATGGCGCGGCCTACAAGACGGCGCCCGCGGTGCTGGAGGAGCTGGGCGCCAAGGTGATCGCGCTCGGCGTGTCGCCGGACGGCAAGAACATCAACCACAAGTGTGGCGCGCTCTACCCGGAGAACCTCGCCAAGGCGGTGGTGAAGCACGGCGCGCACCTGGGCATCGCCCTGGACGGTGACGCCGACCGCCTCATCGTCGTGGACGAGAAGGGCAAGGTCGTGGATGGCGACGCCATCATGGCCATCTGCACCGGCGAGCTGGTGGCCCGCAAGCAGCTCAAGAAGAAGATGCTGGTCTCCACGGTGATGAGCAACATCGGCCTGGAGCGCGCGGTGGCGCGCTGGGGCGTGAAGGTGGCTCGCACGCGCGTGGGTGACCGCTACGTCGTCGATGAGATGCGCCGCAACGGCTACAACCTCGGCGGCGAGCAGAGCGGCCACCTCATCTTCCTGGACCACACCACCACGGGTGACGGCACCCTGGCCGCGCTCCAACTGCTGGCGGTGATGTGCCGCGCCGGCAAGCCCCTGAGCGAGCTGGCCTCCATCTTCGAGCCCGTGCCCCAGACGCTGCTCAACGTCGTCGTGAAGCAGAAGAAGGAGCTGGGCGAGCTGCCCACGGTGATGAAGGTCATCAAGAGCGTGGAGCAGCGCCTGGGCAACTCCGGCCGCGTGCTGGTGCGCTTCTCCGGCACCGAGCCCAAGGCCCGCGTCCTCATCGAGGGCGAGGACGCCGCCCGCAACCAGGCCTACGCGAAGGAAATCGCGGACGCGCTGTCCAAGGCCCTGAGCAGCTGAGGCTGGCTGCGCTCGGCGGTTGACTTCCGGACGCCGGCGGCGTGAAGAAGGGCCGGCGCGCACCGGGGCCCTCGACAATCCCACGGCCGCGCTCAAGCGAGGTGCGGTCGATGGGACAGCGACTGGGTGTCAACGTGGACCATGTGGCGACGCTGCGTCAGGCGCGGCGCACCACGTATCCGGATCCGGTGACGGCCGCGGCGCTGGCGGAGCTCGCCGGCGCGCAGCAGATCACCATCCACCTGCGCGAGGACCGGCGGCATATCCAGGACCGGGACCTGCGCATCCTCCGCGAGACGGTGCAGTCGCTCCTGAACCTGGAGATGGCCGCCACCGCGGAGATGGTGAAGATCGCCTACGAGCACAAGCCGGACGTGGTGACGCTGGTGCCCGAGCGCCGCGAGGAGCTCACCACGGAGGGCGGCCTCGAGGTCGCCAACCAGCGCGAGCACATCGCGAAGATCATCAAGAACCTCAAGGACGGGGAGATCGCCGTCTCGCTGTTCATCGACCCGGACCTGGACCAGGTGCGCGCGGCGCACAAGGTGAACGCGGACCGCATCGAGCTGCACACCGGCCGCTACTGCGAGGCGCGCAACGAGAAGGAGCGGGCCCGGGAGCTGGCGCGCATCGTCGACGCGGCCAAGGCGGGCACCAAGCTGGGCATGGGCGTCGCGGCGGGCCACGGGCTCAACTACGACAACGTGCAGCCCATCGCCCGCATCAGCGAAATCGACGAGCTGAACATCGGGCACGCCATCGTCGGGCGCGCGGTGCTGGTGGGCTTCGAGCGGGCCGTCCGCGAGATGCTCGACCTCATGCGCAACCCGGGGTAGGGCGCCATGGGAATCCGGGGCTTGGGCCTGGACATCTGCTCCATCTCCCGCATCCAACGCATCCTGGACGGGCCTCGCGCGGAGCCCTTCCTCCACCGCGTCTACACGGAGGCGGAGCGGGCCCTGTGCGGCCAGCGCAGTGACTCCGCCAGCGCCTACGCCGCGCGCTTCGCGGCCAAGGAGGCGCTGGTGAAGGCGTTGGGCGCGCCGAAGGGCATCCGGTGGAAGGACATGGAGGTCCGCCGGGACGGGGGAGCGCCTTATTTCGCACTGTCCGGCGTGGCTCGGGAGGTCATGGAGTCGCGAGGGCTGGAGGCCTTCCTCGCGCTGACCCACGATGCGGACGTCGCCGCCGCCACGGTGGTGCTCCAGAACCGAGGGGATTGAAGCCATGCTGCGAGTCCTCACCGCCGCCCAGATGCGTCAGGCCGAGCAGGCCGCCGAAGCGCGCCACGGCATGCCCTCCGCGCTGCTGATGGAGAACGCGGGGCGCGGCCTCGCGGACGTGGCTCGGAGCCTGGGCAGCCCCGGGGGCCGCTTCGTGGTGGTGTGCGGACCGGGCAACAACGGCGGGGACGGGCTGGTGGCGGCGCGGTTCCTCCAGGAGCGCGGCGCCCGGGTGTCGGTGGTGATGGTGGGCGACGCGGCGAAGCGGACGCCGGAGTCGCGGCGCAACGTGGAGGCGCTGAAGGGCTTCGGGGTGACGCCCCGGGCGCTGACGGACGTGGACGCTCCCGGTCGTGGCGACGTGGTGGTGGACGCGCTCTTCGGCACCGGGTTGAGCCGTGCGCCCGCGGGGGCCTTCGCGGACGCCGTGGCGGCCATCCGGGGCTGGCGGGCGGCGGGGGCGAAGGTGGTGGCGGCGGACGTGCCGTCGGGCCTCCAGAGCGACTCGGGCGAGCCCTTCTCTCCGTGCGTGGAGGCGGATGCCACGGTGGCGTTCGGCTTCCTCAAGCCGGGGCAGGTGTTGGAGCCCGGGGCCACGTTGTGCGGGCACGTGCACCGGGTGGACATCGGGATGGGAGGCGAGTCCTCGAACGAGGTCTCCGGGCCCGAGCTCTTCGTGGTGGAGGAGTCAGACGCTCGGCGCACGTTGCCGGTGCGCAAGGCGGACTCGCACAAGGGGACGTTTGGCCACGTGCTGGTGGTCGCGGGCAGCCGAGGGAAGACGGGGGCCGCGGCCCTGGTCGCCAAGTCGGCGCTGCGCTCCGGCGCGGGGCTCGTGACGGTGGCGGCGCGCTCGGATGCGCTGGACACCATCCAGGCGCACTCGGCGGAGATCATGGGCATTCCGCTGGAGGGCGCGGGCCCGCTCGGGCTTGGGGATTTGGACGCGCTGGTGGCGGCGGCGGAGGGCAAGGACGCGCTCGTCATCGGGCCGGGGATTCCTCGGGGCGACGACACGGGGGCGTTGATTGGCGAGCTGCTGTCGCGCGTGGAGCTTCCGGCGGTGCTGGACGCGGACGCGCTCAACGCGGTGGCCACGGACCTGTCGGTGCTGCGCCGGGCGAAGGGCCCCGTGGTGATGACGCCGCACCCGGGCGAGATGGCGCGGCTGACGGGCAAGTCCACGAAGGAAGTCCAGGCGCACCGGTTGGAGGTGGCCCGTCAGTTCTCGTCCGGGCTGAAGGTGACGCTGGTCCTCAAGGGGGACCGGACGCTGACGAGCGACCCGGACGGGCGCGTGTACCTCAACACCACGGGCAACCCGGGCATGGCCACGGGGGGCTCGGGGGACGTGCTTTCGGGAGTCTGTGGAGCGTTCCTGGCGCAGTCGCTGCCGATGCCCGCGGCCATCTGGACGGCGGTGTACGCACATGGACTCGCCGGGAATCTGGCGGCGGCGAAGCGCGGGCAGCTCGGGCTGGTCGCGGGAGACATCGTGGAACAAGGGCTGTGTGAAGTGTGGCTGCGGTGGGACCGATGAGCGCGGAGACGTCAGCGGTGCGGACGGTGCGGCTGGAGTCCCCCGACGCGACCCACCAGTTGGGTGTCCGGCTGGGCGAGCTGCTGGAGCCCGGTGACTTCGTGGGGCTGATTGGCGACCTGGGCGCGGGCAAGACGCACCTGGTGCGCGGCGTGGCGGAGGGCGCGAAGGTGCCTCGCTCGGAGGTGGCGAGCCCCACGTTCGCCATCGTCTATCCGTACGCTGGGCGCATCCCGCTGTACCACGCGGACCTGTACCGCCTGACGGACTACGACGACCTGTACGCGACGGGCTTCCTGGACCTGGAAGGCACCGAGAGCGCCATGCTTGTCGAGTGGCTGGACAAGATTCCGCAGGCCGCGCCCCGCGACTACCTGCGCGTCACGCTGAAGCACACCGGCGGCGATGCACGCGAGCTGCTGGCCGAGGCGTTTGGTGCACGGCCCACGGCGCTGCTCGCCGCCTGGATGCCCTGACGCGAAAGGGCTCGTTCCGGAGCCGCCGCGCAGCTCGCTGTTCGGAAATGTCGGGGGTTTGGGCGTCGAAAATGTCCCGACATTTTGGAACAGCGACCGATGGATGCGCGGCGCGCACCCTGGGCCCTACGCGACGCTGCGCGAGGCGTCCTGCTTCGCCGTCGCGAAGAGGTCCGGGCCCGCGAGCTCCGGCACCCGCCAGCGGTGGAACACGAGGTTCGCGTCCACGCCGATGACGTCCTCCTCCGCCACGGGCGCCCAGTAGGGCCCGCCGCAGAGCGACTCACTGGCGACGACGAGCTGCTCCAGCTTCGTCCCCGGCGACGGCAGCGAGGGCTCCTCGTTGCGCACGCCATTCGTGGACACGAACAGCGTCCGGTTGCGCCGCGTGGCCACCATGACGTTGCCGTCGGAGACCAGGAAGTTCATCGCCGAGCGCGCGTCCTGCCCGGGCTCGTCCGTAATCGTGGCCACCAGCGACATCGTCTCCGCCAGCGCGCGCGCCACGGCCTCCACGGTGACCTCGCGGTCGATCGAGTGCCGAGCGGCCAGGCGGGTGAGGAAGAGGTAGAAGCAGCGCTCGCTGTCCGTGGTGCCCTTGATGTTCGCCTTCAGCCGCGGGCAGATGAGCGCCTCCACGGCTGCCCGGTGGGTGGCGAACTCGCGCAGCGTGCCGTTGTGCACGAACGCCCAGCGGCCGTGCAGGAAGGGGTGGGAGTTGCGCAGCTCCACCGCGCCCACGGACGCGAGCCGGATGTGCGCCACCACCGTGTGGGAAGACACCCGGCTGCTCACGCGCTCGAAGTCCGGGTCGCTGTGCGCGGGGCCCACGCCGTGGGCCACCACGGGCGACTGCTCGACGCCGTACGCGGCGATTCCCCATCCGTCCTTGTGCTCGCGGGACTGGATGAGGAGCGAGTTCTTCTCCGTCACCAGGGCGGGGTGGACTGCGGCGGGAATGGCGGAACGGAATCCAAATAGTCGGCACATGGCGGGTGACGATGACTCCTAACGTCCGGCCCTGACGGATGTCGTCCCGTTCTTACCCACGTGGGGCCGTCGTGTCTCTGCGACGCCGGTTCACCTGCAGCCGTCCATCGGCTGGCGGACATGGATGCGCCCGGCCTTCACCACGACACGCGCGTGGGTGATTCCTAGATGGTAGGGCAGATGACGGTACGAAGCACAGCTGAAGACCACCAGGTCGGCCGGGTCACCCACGGACAGCCTGCCGTGCTGTTGCAACCCCAAGGACAACGCGGCGCCCCGGGTGGCTCCCCAATACGCCTCGGCGGCCGTAAGTCCGTTTTCCAGGCACGCAAGTCCCAGCGCCAACGCCGTGTTTTCACTCATGGCGGAGCCGGGGTTCACATTGGTGCCCAGCGCGATGTTGAGCCCCGCGTCCCGGATGCGGCGTCCCGGAGCGTAGGGCCGCATGCGCAGGAACAGCGTGGATGTCGGCACGAGTACGGCGGTGACGTTGGCCGCCGCCAGCGCCTGCAGTCCCGCGTCCGTCACCTGTTCCAGGTGGTCGGCCGTTGCGGCCCCAAGCTCCGCCGCGAGCTCGGAGGCGCCGAAGGCGGTGAGCTGGTCCGCGTGCAGCCGGGGCTGCATGCCCAGCGACATGCCCGCGCTGAGGATGCGGCGGGCCTCGTCCACCGTGAAGGCGCTGTCCTCGACGAAGACGTCGCAGAAGCGCGCCAGTCCCTCGGCGGCCACTGCGGGGAGAATCTCCTCGATGCACAGCCGCACGTAGTCCTCGCGGCGGCCCTTGTACTCCTCGGGGAGCGCGTGCGCGCACAGCAGCGTGGGCACCAGCTCCAGCGGTGTGAGCGTGCCGAGCGTCCGCACCGCGCGCAGCATCTTCAGCTCGGTCTCCAGATTCAGGCCGTAGCCGCTCTTCACCTCCGCCGTCGTCACGCCCTGGGCCATCAGGCGCTTCGTGCGGGGCAGGGCGAGCTGCACCAGCTCCTCCTCACTGGCGGCGCGCGTGGCCCGCACCGTGCCCGCGATACCACCGCCCGCCTTGGCGATCTCCAGATAGGTGGCGCCCTGGTTGCGCAGGTCGAACTCCGCCGACCGCTCCCCCGCGAAGACGAGGTGCGTGTGCGGGTCCACGAAGCCCGGACCCACGAAGCCGCCCTGAGCGTCCACCACCTCCGTCTTCGGGCCCACCGCGCCCGCGGGCAAGCCCGACTCCGGGCCCACGTAGGTGACGCGGCCACCACTCACACCCACCACCGCGCCCGGGCGAGGGGTGAGCGCCTCCTCCGCGCGCTCCCGGTGCGAGCCTTCCACCGTGAGCACCTCGGAGGTGTTTCGAACCAGCAACTCGAGCACGTCCATGTCTCAACGACCTCCGCGAGCACCCATGATGGGGACGTTCCAGCTCACCCCCTTGCCGACCTTCGCGCGGCCGAAGCCGCCCGACACTTCCAGGTCATTCAACCCGCCCCAGGAGACGCGCGCCGCCACCACGCCGCCGTAGTACAGCGCCTGCTCCGTGCGGCCTCCCGCGACCACCGAGTGCCACGACGCGAAGGGAACCAGGCCCAGGGAGACATTCTTCTCGGGCTGCATCGTCAACGCGCAGGAGACCTCCGCGCCGAAGATGCTGCCCGGGCCGCCCCGTGAGGTGACCAACCCGAAGTCGGACGCGCCGCGAACCGCCATGGCCGGAGCCAGGCCCCACTGCTCCGAGCCCACGTAGTACGACGCGCCGGCGTACAGGCCGTACGCGGGGAGGGGCACGGGCAGGAACATCTCCCCCTGCATGCCGGTGTGCAGGTGCAGCCGCTCCGACAGTGGAACCGTCAGCGCCGCGTCGAACGCCATGCCCCACTGCTGCGGGAAGAAGCTCGACTCGTCGCCGCGGAACCGGTCGCCGGGGGGGAGGTTCGGCTGCGAACCCACGACGGGCGCGCTCAGCCGGGGGCCGGAGCGCATGCCCATCTGCAGGACGTTCTGGTCCGGACGCCCGGGCCCCAGGCGCATCACCATGGGGCCCATGGCCGTGGGGGCACACCCCATCCCCGCCGTGACGGCGACGCTCCACAGCCCGACGACTGCACCGCGCAGGCGCGTCACAGAGGACTCCGTTCTCAGGTGGTGATGCCGGGAATCTTCACGCCGCGCTGCTTCGCCACGTCGATGGCCTCGGGGTAGCCCGCGTCCGCGTGGCGCAGCACGCCCATGCCGGGGTCGCTGGTGAGCACGCGCTCGATGCGGCGCGCGGCCTCGGGCGTCCCGTCCGCGACGATGACCTGACCGGCGTGCAGCGAGTAGCCCATGCCCACGCCGCCGCCGTGGTGGAAGGACACCCACGAGGCGCCGTTCACCGCGTTCACCAGCGCGTTGAGGATGGGCCAGTCCGCCACCGCGTCCGTGCCGTCCTTCATCGCCTCCGTCTCGCGGTTGGGCGACGCCACCGAGCCGCAGTCCAGGTGGTCACGGCCGATGACGATGGGCGCCTTCACCTCGCCCTTGCGCACCAGCTCGTTGAACGCGAGGCCCGCCTTGGCGCGCTCGCCGTAGCCCAGCCAGCAGATGCGCGAGGGCAGGCCCTGGAACGCCACGCGCTCCTCGGCCATGTTGAGCCAGCGCTGGAGCGACGCCTTCTGGGGGAACAGCTCGCGCACCACGCGGTCCGTGACGCGGATGTCCTCCGGGTCTCCGGAGAGGGCCACCCAGCGGAAGGGCCCCATGCCCTCGCAGAAGAGGGGTCGGATGTAGGCCGGCACGAAGCCCGGGAACTCGAAGGCGTTCGTCATGCCGCCCAGCTCCGCCTGGCCGCGCAGGTTGTTGCCGTAGTCGAAGACGTGGCTGCCGGCGGCCTTGAAGTCGTTCATCGCCTGGACGTGCATGATCATCGACTCACGCGCGCGGCGCACGTACGTCTCCGGGTCGCGCTGGCGCAGCTCGGCGGCGGCCTCCAGCGACAGGTCCGTGGGGATGTAGCCGTTGAGCGGGTCGTGCGCGCTCGTCTGGTCCGTGACGAGGTCCGGCTTGATGCCGCGGCGGTACAGCTCGCGGAACACCGACGCCGCGTTGCCGATGACGGCGATGGAGCGGCCCACGCGCTTCTGCTGGGCCTCCTTCACCAGCGCCAGCGCCTCGTCGAGGTCCTTGGCGACGACGTCCAGGTAGCGCGTCTCCACGCGGCGGCGGGCGCGGGTGGGGTCGATCTCCACGCCGAGGAACACCGCGTTGTTCATGGTGGCCGCCAGCGGCTGCGCGCCGCCCATGCCACCCAGGCCGCCGGAGAGGATGAGCCGGCCCGCGAGGTCGTCCGTGCCGTAGTGGAAGCGGCCGGCGGCGGCGAACGTCTCGTAGGTGCCCTGGAGGATGCCCTGCGTGCCGATGTAGATCCACGAGCCCGCGGTCATCTGGCCGTACATCATCAGGCCCTTCTTCTCCAGCTCGTGGAAGTGCTCCCAGTTGGCCCAGCGGCCCACGAGGTTGGAGTTGGCGATGAGCACGCGCGGCGCGTCCGGGTGCGTGCGGAAGATGCCCACCGGCTTGCCGGACTGGACGAGCAGCGTCTCGTCGTCGCTCAGGTCCTGGAGGCTCGCGACGATGCGGTCGAACGAGGGCCAGTCGCGGGCGGCCTTGCCGGTACCGCCGTAGACGACGAGGTCCTCGGGACGCTCGGCGACGTCCGGATCGAGGTTGTTCATCAACATCCGGAGCGCGGCTTCCTGGACCCAGCCCTTGCAGGACAGGGTGGAACCACGGGGGGCGCGGATGACGCGGGACATGAACGGACTCCTAGGGTGTGGCGGACGGAAAGGCCCGGCACACTACCTGAACCCGCGTGCTTCCGGGCCACCGCGTTCGCTCCGTCGCGCCGCGTCGCGTTCGTCGTCTCACGAATGCAGTGTGTCGTCGTCGTCCCCGTCCTCCCGGAAGCCCTGGACCGGCCTGCGGGAGGCGGGTGGGGCCATGATGCCCTCGTCGCGGTGGACGCGAATGTCGTTGATGACCTCCTTCACGCCGAGCACCTCATGCGCCAGGGCCTCGGTGGCCTGCCGCTCGTCCGCGCTGCGCACCACGCCGCTGAGCAGCACCACGCCGTCGCGCACGCGGATGTCCACGTCCTCGGCGTCCACCCAGCTCCGCAGCAGCCCGTCACACAGGTCCGCGAGGATGCGCTCGCTGGAGCGTTGGTAGCCCCGGGGCGCCTTGCCGCGGCGGCGCTCCCCACGCCGCTGCAGTCCACCCGCCGTGAAGCCCCCGTGCCCTGCCTCATGGTCCTCGGGCCGCGTGCGGCTGGTGGCGTACCCGTCCCACGGCGGCGCCATGTTCTCCACGCCGGGCCCGTGTCCCGCGGGCTGGGTGCCGCCGTAGCGCACATCCGTTTCAGCCATGCGCCCGGCGCCGCGCCACGGCCGGCCCCGGTCCAGGACGCGTTCGTCCCGGCCGTGGTGTCCCCGGGGCGCGTCTGCCCCCCGGACCTCCGGCGGGCCACCCCGGGGGCTCCGGGCAGGGGCGTCGGGGCCTCCCGCCTCCTCCCTCCGGCCGTGCCACCCGTGCCCGGGGCCGCCTCGGTGGCCGCCTGCCGGGCGGTCGTCCCCGAGCCCGCCTTCACCCACCTCGCGGAACGTGCCGCTGGGGCTGTAGCCAGGCCGCCGGGCGATGCGCTCCGGGTCGAGCTCGCGGGCGCGGCGGTCGAGCTCCCGGTCCAGGTCGAAGTCACGGCCGTACTCCCGGGCGTGGTCGAGCGCTCGCGCGGCGCGGCCGTAGTCGAGGTCGCGTTGGAAGTCGCGTCCGTCACGCTCCCGGGCCGCGGCGTGGAAGTACCGCTCGCTGTCGAAGCCACGGGGCCGCCAGCCGTCCTCCGCGTCCGGCCCGGCCTGGCGCGCCTCCCAGTCGGAGGACCTGGACCGCTCCCTGTCTGCCCACCGCGCGTCGTCGTCGCGTCTGCTGCTCATCGGATGGCCTCCTCTCGCCGGGTGTGTGCCCTGGCGCTTCAGGCTCGTCCCTGGACGTTCGGGACCGCGTGCGGACTCGGCAACGCGACCCGCTGCCGCCTGGGGGCCGGCCGGGCACGGAGGCGTCTGGCGGGGCAGGCACCCCGGGTGGACCTCCAACGAGGCGCCAGGCGTTCCATGGGCGTTCCCGCGCGCCCGGAGCGCGGTAGAGTCCGGGCGTCGCGAACGGCCGTTCAGCCGGCCGCCAGCCGCCAGGAGGATGTGCCATGGGTGACGGGAGCCGGAACGCGGAGGGAACCGAGGCTGGAGCGGCTTCCGGCCTCGCAAAGGTGACGCCCGGCGCCCAGCCTCCGGAAGAGGCGCGCGGCCCGTCTGTCGGGCCCATCGCGACCGTGGCCGGGGGCATTCCGGCCGTCATCTCGGCCCTGCGGCACGTCTACGGGGAGATGGGCGTGGCGCGCGGCACGCGGCTGTTGCTCAAGGTCAACCAGAAGGAGGGCTTCGACTGCCCCGGCTGCGCGTGGCCGGACCCGGGACACCGCTCCATGGCGGAGTTCTGTGAGAACGGCGCCAAGGCCGTGGCGGAAGAGGCGATGTCCGCGCGCGTGACGCCGGCGTTCTTCCGTCAGTGGAGCGTGGCGGAGCTGTCCCAGCAGACGGACCACTGGCTGGGCAAGCAGGGCCGGCTCACGCATCCGATGGTGCTCCGCGAGGGCGCCACACACTACGAGCCCCTCTCCTGGGATGACGCCTTCTCGCTGGTGGCCGAGGAGCTGAACGCGCTCGACTCGCCGCACGCCGCGAGCTTCTACACGTCCGGCCGCACCAGCAACGAAGCCGCGTTCCTGTACCAGCTCTTCGTGCGGCAGTACGGCACCAACAACCTGCCGGACTGCTCCAACATGTGCCACGAGTCCAGTGGCTCCGCCCTCAACGAGACGGTGGGCATTGGCAAGGGCACCGTCACGCTGGAGGACTTCGACAAGGCCGACGCCATCTTCGTCATCGGCCAGAACCCGGGCACCAACCACCCGCGCATGCTGTCGTCGCTGGAGGCCGCCGCGCGTCGGGGCTGCCAGATTGTCAGCGTCAACCCGTTGCCGGAGACGGGGCTCAATCGCTTCAAGCACCCTCAGGACGTGTTGCACCTCATCGGTCCCGGCACGGCGTTGAACACGCTGTTCCTCCAGGTGCGCATCAACGGCGACGCGGCGCTGCTCCAGGGCCTGGGCAAGGCGCTGTTCGAGCTGGAGGACGCCCGTCCTGGAACGGTGGTGGCCCGCTCCTTCATCGAGGACAAGACGCTGGGCTTCGACGCCTACGCGGCCCACATGCGCGCGGTGGATTGGGAGGACGTGGAGGCGGGCAGCGGCGTGCCCCGCGCGAGGATTGTCGAGGCGGCGGAGCTGCTCGCGCGTTCCGAGCGCACCATCTTCTGCTGGGCCATGGGGCTGACGCAGCACCGCAATGGCGTGGCGTGCATCCAGGAGATCGTCAACCTGGCGCTCCTGCGCGGCGGCATCGGCAAGCCGGGCGCGGGGCTGTGCCCGGTCCGCGGCCACAGCAACGTGCAAGGTGACCGCACCATGGGCATCTGGGAGAAGCCGCCCGCGGCGCTCCTGGCATCCTTGGAGCGCGAGTTCGGCTTCAAGCCGCCGCAGCACCACGGCATGGACGTGGTGGAGACGCTGCTGGCGATGCATGACGGGCGCGTGAAGGTGTTCTTCGCGCTCGGAGGGAACTTCCTCTCCGCCACGCCGGACACGGAGTTCACCGCCGAGGCCCTGCGCCGCACGCGCCTCACCGTGCACGTGTCCACCAAGCTCAACCGCGCGCACTTGGTGCACGGGCGGCGGGCCCTCATCCTGCCGTGCCTGGGCCGCACCGAGCACGACGTGCAGGCCGCGGGGACCCAGTTCGTCACGGTGGAGAATTCCATGGGCGTGGTGTCGGCCTCGCGGGGCTCGGTGGCGCCCGCGTCGGAGCACCTGCTCAGCGAGCCCGTCATCGTCGCGCGGCTCGCCTCGGCGGTGCTCGGGGCGCGCTCGAGCGTGCCGTGGCTGCTGCTGACGGAGGACTACGACCGCATCCGCGAGCGCATTGCGCGCGTGATTCCAGGCTTCGACGACTTCAACCGCCGCGTGCGCGAGCCGGGGGGCTTCGCCTTGCCGAACGGTCCGCGCGAGGGCCGCTTCACCACCGCCAGCGGCAAGGCGCACTTCACGGTGCACGCGCTCCCGCGAATCCACCTGGAGCCCGGACAGCTCCTGATGATGACGATTCGGACGCATGACCAGTTCAACACCACGGTGTACGGCCTGGATGACCGCTACCGGGGCATCCGCAACGGCCGGCGCGTGGTGCTGCTGCATCCCTCGGACATGAAGGCGCTGGGGCTCTCCGCGGACCAGCTCGTGGACCTGCGCAGCCACTTCGAGGGCACGACGCGGCTGGCGAGGTCCTTCCGCGTGGTGCCGTACAACATCCCGAAAGGCTGCGCGGCCACGTATTTCCCCGAGGCCAACGTGCTGGTTCCCGTGAACAGCTTCGCGGAGAAGAGCCGCACGCCGACCTCCAAGTCGGTGGTCATCAGCATCACGCCCGCGGGAGAGACACGCTCCCTGTCCGGGGGCGCGGTGGCGTGAGGCGCGTGAGGGAACATGCAGCCGCTCAGTGAGACGGGGTGGCCGGAGTCGCTCCGCCCGCTCTACGAAACGGTGACGGGCACGCCCGTGGCGGAGGCCCTGGCGGCGTCCACGCAGTGGCGCGAATCCTTCGCGGGCTGGGTGCGCGGTGCCACGTTGGAGGAGCGCACCCTGGCGCAGGCGGCGGCGTGGAGCCGCATGGACGCTGGCGAACGCACCCCCGCCGAGCTGCTGTTCCTGTTGTCCTCGTGCAGCGAGCTGCTGTGGCCCTATGCCGCGCCGCCGCAGGGGTTGCTGCCTCGGTTGATGTGGCGGCAGGAGGTGATGCTGGCCGCGCTGCTCGAGGCGGGCGACGCCGAGGCGGTCGCGCGCGTGCGGCGTGAGACGGAGGCCACGGTCACCACGGTGCTGACGCGCATCCTCAAGCGCCACCCGGAGTCGCTGCGCGCGCTGGTGGGAGACGCGCCCTGCACGTTCGACGGACGGGCGCTTCGCTTCCACGGCGCGGTGGAGGTGGACCTCCGGCAGGTGTTGGGGACAGGGGCGCGGTCCGTGGCCTTGCTGGAGCAGCTGCGCGCGCTGATGCCCGCGACGGCGGCGGAGGGCAGGGACCGGCTGGCGGAGTTCATCCGGACCCGGGCCGCTCGGCTGCCGTGGAAGGAAGCCTCGGAGGTGCTGGCCGAGCGGCTCTTCACGCTGGCGACCTCGCCTGACGGGCGCGGCGGGATGAGCGGCTTCCTGGCGTGTTACCCGGCGGGGCGCAAGGAGCCCGACTGGTGCGCGAGGGCGGGGCTCCTGCTGTCGCGGACGCTCGAAGTGGGCGGGCCTCCCGAGGTCGTGGAGAACCTCTGCGAGCTGCTGGCGCGCTTCGATGCGCCGCCGGTGGACGGGCTGCGTGGGGCGTTGGGGGCGCTCGTGGGCGGGAGCTTCGAGAGCGCGGCGGACCTGCGGCCCGTGCGCTTCGTGCTCGACCACTGCCAGGCCACGCTCCGCAAGGGCGAGCCGGGGCTCGTGCTCACGTTGCTGTGGCTGGAGGAGCGGCTGTTCCGCGCGGCGGTGCGCCAGGGCGCGCCGGATGCGTTCGAGCGGCGGAAGCGCGCGCTGTCGAAGCTGCGCCCAGGGGCTCCCGGCTTCGAGCATCTGCAGTGGCTCGCCGAGGAGTGCGCCGAGCTCTGGCCGCGCTTCCTGCCGGGCGGTGTTCGGCCGGGGCTGGATGAGCTGGCCGCGTGGCGGCATGAGGTCTCCGAGCGCGTGGGCAAGAAGCCCATGCTGCGCAAGGCGGCCATCGAGTTCTTCCTGTGGTGTGCACCGGATGCCGCGTCCTCCGAGGCGGAGCTCACCGTGTTGGCGCTGGTCCGTACCGCGACGGACCGGCGTCAGGTTCGGAAGTTGAAGGACCATCCCTCCTCGCGGGTCCGGCTGCGTGTGCGGACGCTGCAGTCCTGGCTGCAGGGGGAGGGCGCGAAGGAGAAGCCGGGCGCGCAGCGGGAGCCCACACCCGGCGCGGGGCCCGCGACGTTGACGGAGGCGCTGCGACATCTGCACGTGACGCGGGCGGTGCCGCTGGGCGGCCGGACGTGGCTCCGCGACAGGGACCTGGAGGAGGCGCTGCTCGGGGCGCTCAGCCGCGTCGAGGCCGAGTTCTCGTCGGGGTATCCCGCGCGCTTCCGTGAGGATGCGGATGCACTGGCGGCGGGGCTGCTGGAGGGGCTGGCCTCGGAGCTGGAGCGCGTGAAGGCGGACCTGTCCGCGTTGATGTCGCAGGGACAGGCTGCGCCTCGCGAGCTGACGCTTTCGGTTCGGCGTCGGATGGCTGCTCCCGTTGCCGCGGTTCTCGAACCCGCCGTTTCGGAGTCCAGCGCTCAGGCGCCGGGAGCCCTGGCGCCCGCTGTGTCCGCGCCGGACATCCCGGAACACAGCGCCGTGGCAGTCGCCCCCTCTGTACTTCATGTCGCGGCACCGCCACCCGAGATGGCCGAACCCGCGCCGGGGCCCGTCCGCACCGGGGTGGAGGTGGCCTTCGTCGTCGATGTCGCCGTGGGGGACTTCCTCCGCACGCGGCGTGTCGTCTCGCTGCAAGTCGTGAAGCTGGAGCAGCGCGGCGAGGGCCAATGGCTCCCGGCGTTCAAGCTCGGACGTGAGCTTCTGGATGCACAATTGCTGCGGACCGACTCCGCGTTCTGCCTGTTCCTCACCCCGCCGTTCCCACGGGCGGAGTGCTGGGTGGCGCCCTCGCGGACGGTGCGCGCCCTGATGGAGTCGCAGCGCTCGCTGTCGGGCGTGACGCGAGAGGCGATTCAGCGCGTCGCACGTCCGCTGTCTCACTGGCTGCTGGGGGACCTGGTGGGCCTGTGGACGGGAGACGAGCGGCCCGAGGCCCACGCCCGGCTGGCGGACGCGGCCATCGGCCCAGACTTCATCGCCGAATGGCGCCTTGGCTAGCGCACGGTGGTAGCGTCAGCCTTTGATGAGTCACTCCGAGCGACCGCAGGGAAGTGGCCCGAATGCCGAGGGGGCTGAGGGCGTTCAGCAGACCCGACCCACGGGAACGTCACGGCCGGGAGCGGGAGGCGCTGTCCGCCGCTTCCGGCTCACCGTCCTCGAGGGCCCGCAGCCCGGACAGTCCAAAGAGTCCAACGTGGATTCGTGTTCCATCGGCTCTCACGGGCTCAATGACTTCGTCATCGAGGAGCCGACCGTTTCGCGCTTTCACTGCGAGGTGAAGGTCGACCAGGACGGCGCCCGGCTGAAGGACCTGGACAGCCGCAACGGCACGGTCCTCGACGGCGTCCACGTGCGGGACGCCTACCTGCGCGGTGGCAGCATCCTGCGGCTGGGACGCGTCAGCGTCCGGTTCGACTTCAGCCCGGAGAGCAACCGCCTCCTCATCTCCGACCGCACGACGTTCGGTGACCTTGTGGGCTCCTCCGCCGTCGCGCGAGGCAGCTTCGCGTTGATGGAGCGCGCCGCCGCGAGCGACGCCACGGTGCTGCTGGAAGGGGAGACGGGGACGGGCAAGAGCCGCGCGGCCTACGCCATCCACCAGGCCAGCGCTCGCGCCTCAGGGCCGTTCCTGACGGTGGACTGCGGCGCCATTCCCGGCAACCTGCTGGAGAGCGAGCTGTTCGGCCACGAGAAGGGGGCCTTCACCGGTGCCCTGCAGCGGCGCGTCGGCGTCTTCGAGGAGGCCGACGGCGGCACCATCTTCCTGGACGAAATCGGTGAGCTGCCGCCCGAGCTCCAGCCCAAGCTGCTGCGCGTGCTGGAGAACAAGGAGATCCGCAGGCTGGGCGCCAACGGCTATCAGCCCGTCAACGTGCGCGTCATCGCCGCCACGCATCGCGACCTGCGCGCCGAGGTCAACGCCGCCCGTTTTCGGTCCGACCTGTTCTTCCGGCTCGCGGTGGTGCGCATCATCATCCCCGCGCTGCGCGAGCGGCCCGAGGACATCCCGCTCATCGCCGAGCGCATCCTGGCGAGGCTGGGGGCGGGCGCCGAGCAGTCCTCCGTCTTCGCCGCCCCCGAGTTCATCACCCAGCTCCAGCGGGCCGCCTGGCCTGGGAACGTGCGTGAGCTGCGCAACCACCTGGAGCGCTGCCTCGTCTTCCAGGACACGATGCCCCCGGACGCCGACGAGGTGAGCGCGCAGGGGGTGCTCCGCAGCCTCGTGGACCCCAAGCAGCCCTACGCCGAGGCCCGCCGCCGCGCGATCGAGGTGTTCGAGCGCGAATACCTGGACGCGCTCCTCAAGCTTCATGGGGGCAAGGTGTCACAAGCCGCCACCGCGGCGGACATCGACCGCGTGTACCTGTACCGGCTGCTGCGCCGGCACGGGGTGCGGACGTAGTCAGCGCGGGGGGAACGCCGCTGACGCTCGGAGCTCCCCCGGCGCGCCCTCCACCGCCCATCGCTCCACCCGCAGCAGCTCACCGCCGACGAGCCGCGCCTGGCCGTCCGCATCGGCGCCGAGCTCGCTGGGCGCCGCGTGGACGTAGACGCGGACCTCCACGGCGGGCCCCGCGGCCTCGCGAGCCTCTTGAAGCACCGCGTCCGCCAGCTCCCGCGTGTGTTCCAGCTCGCGGCGCCCTGGCGTCGAGGGTAGGGGTCGCCAGGCGAGCACGGCGTTGCCGCTCTCCATCGCGAGCCCCCAGCCCTGCGACTCCAACACCGTGAGGACGGTGTCCATCGCGGCGTCCCGGGCATCCAGATCCGCGTCGGCCGGCTCGTCCATGGCCTCGGGGAGCCGGACCTCCACGTAGAGGGCGGCGGCCCAGTGCGCCTGCTCATCCGGGGTGAGCGCCGCGCGGAGGGCCGCCAGGAAGGCAGGTACATCCGCCCAGCGCTCTTCGCGCGACTTCGCGAGACACCGTTGAAGCACCCCGTCCAGGGCCGGTGGGGCATGCACCTGGCCCGTGAGGCGCGGCGGGGGGGCGTGGAGGTGTTGCTCTTCTAGCTCCACCGCGCTGGTGCCCTGGAACGGGAGCACGCCCGTGAGGAGCTGGTAGAGGAGCACGCCCATCGCGTACAGGTCCGTGCGGGGGTCCACGTCGAGCCCGCGAATCTGTTCGGGCGCCATGGACACGGGCGTCCCGAGCACCGCGCCGCCCGTCGTCAGCCCGGTGAGCCCCTCCGGCGGGTCGACACGGGCGATGCCGAAGTCCACCAGCTTCACCGTGAAGCCCTCGGCGCGTGGGAGGAGCATCACGTTCTGGGCCTTGAGGTCCCGGTGCAGGACGCCGCGCTCGTGGGCGAAGTGGAGCGCGGCGCCCAGTTCCTCCATCACCGTGAGGGTCTCCGCCAGGGAGAAGGGCCCCTTTCGCGCGAGCCACTGGTCCACGCTCTCTCCGGCCAACCACGCCATCGCCAGCCAGGGGCGCCCGTCGCGAAGCTCCCCGTATTCGAGCACCTCCACGATGTGGGGATGGCGCAGGGCCTGGAGCGTGTCCGCTTCCTGCTTGAAGCGCCGGAGGACGCCGGGCACGTGGTTGAACTCGGCGCGGACGACCTTGACCGCGGCGGGGGTTCGGGTTGCGAGGTGCGATGCGCGATAGAGCCACGCAGTCACGCCCGCATGGACGCGGGATTCGATGACCCAGTCGCCCACCAGCGCTCCGGGCTCCAGCGCGTCTCCGTACAGGGATACTTCGGGGTTGCGAGGGGACCCACCGGCCATGGGACGTGCCTCCGTGAAGACTGCGTGCGGCGCTCTCCTCCTGCTACCACGCCTGTCAGGACGCCTCCACCAGGGCCCGGACGCGGTCCGTCCAGAGCGGGGCTTCCTTCGCGGTGGCTTCGACCTCTTCCACCCGGGCTCGCAGCGTCGCCCCGTCTCCCGCCGCGCGTGCCGCGCGCGCCGCCCAGACGAGAATCTCCAGCCGCTCGTCGGGGGTCGCCACCTGCGTCGATTCCTCGACCAGCCGGGCCCAGACGTCTCCGGCGTAGGGCAGGGCGCCTCGGGCTTCATCCACCACGCGCCGGACCACCGAGCACATCAGGTTGTCGGGGGGGGACAGCTGCGCGCGCGTCGCGGGCTCCTCCAGCCATTCGAGCTGGCGTGAGACTTCCGCCAGGTCCCCCAGCTCGCAGCACAAACGGGCCACCAGCAGGGCGTCCTGCGCCATGGAGCGTGGAAAGAAGCGCTGACTGAGCACCCCGGCGCGCCGGGCCAGGGGCAGCGCTTCCCCCGCGCGCCCTTGGTAGCCGAGGAGCAGCGCGAGGTTGAAGGCGGAGGTCCGTTCGATCTGCACGTTGCCGAGCTCCCGGCCCAGGGACACCGCGCGCTCCAGGTCCGCGCGAGCCCCGGAGGGGTCCCGGCGCTGGACGTGCAGCACCATCCGGTTGTTGAGCGCGACGCCCAGGTGCAGCGTGTCGCCGGTCTGTTCGCAGAGGGCGATGGCTTCATCGAAGCGGTTCGAGGCCTCTTCCAGGCGGTCCGTCCACGCGAGCATCGCGCCCAGCATGGACAGGGCAATGGCCTGGGTCTCTGTGTCGGCCCCGGCTCGCGCCGCATCCACCGCGTGCGCCAGCGCGGGCACGGCGCCGGTGATGTCTTCTCGCCGGACGAAGACGCGCGCCTTCGCCAGGGCATGGCGTGCCTCCAGCGCGGGTGGGACGGCGTCCTGCAGGCAGCGCAGGGCCTGCTCCAACAGCGCGGTGGAGCCCGCGGCGTCATCCTGCCAGTCCAGGGCGGTGGCCTCCTCCAACAGCAGGTCGGCTTCACGCACCACGTTCCGGTGGCGCACGGCCAACACCCTGGCGGCGCGCAGGTCCTCGACGGCATCCTCGATGCGCTGGAGCCGGTAGCGGACGCGTCCTCGGCCGGCGAGCAGCTCCATGCGGATGAGTTCGTCCTCATGGGAGACCAGGGCCAGGGCGGCGGAGTAGTGGCGCTCGGCCTCGAGCAGCCGGTGGGCGCGGCGGGCGGATTCGGCGAGGACCGCGTGGAGTGACGCCGCCTGACGCAGGTCGCCCGAGGCTTCCGCGAGCCTCGCGCGTCGTGCGGTCGGCGTTTCGGGCAGCGCTCGCAGGGCCGCGGTGCAGACGCCGCGTTTCACCGGCGTGGGCAGCAGCGCGGCATAGGCTTCGCGAAGCGTGGTGTGTTCGAAGCGCCAGCGTCGCGCGCCCCGGGGTTCGAGCATTCCAGCCCGGGCCAGCCGCTCCATCGCGACGCCCGCGTCCATGGACAGGTCCAGCGCGGTGTGGGGGGCCAGGTGCGTGAGCGTGGCGGACAGCTCCTCCAGCCGCACGTCGTCGCCCAGCAGCGCCGCGACCTGGAGCATCGCGCGCAGTCCGGAGGGCAGCGCCGCGAGGCTGCGCTCCGCGAGCCGCTCATCCGTGCCGGGCCGGTCCGACTCCAGCGTGTGTAGCGCATCGGCCGCCAGGTAGCTGCCGCCATCGGGGCGGCTGCGGACGGCGCCCGCGCCGCGGAGGGCACGCACCGTCTCCAGCATGCGCAGCGGGGAGCCACCACACCGGTCCACGAGCTCGCGGAGCACGCCTTCGGCAATGAGGTCCACGGGCCGAAGGAGTTGACGCAGCACCTCGCGAGCAGCGCGCTCCGAGAGCGGCGGAAGCTCACGCTGCTCGGCGTCTCGCGCCCGTTCCCCCAGGTAGGGGCGCATCCCCGACAGCCGATGGCGGCCGGTGAGCACCACATAGAGCGGGGCCGTCTCTCCGGCGAGCGTCGCAAGCTCCAGCGCATCGAGGGCGGTGGGGTCCAGCGCGTGGGCGTCGTCCACGAGCAACACGAGGGGCCGGGTGCTCGCCAACTGCCTCAGCCGCGCGGCGATGGCCCGGGCAACCTGTTGTCGCCGGGCCGCGGGATGCACCGCCGCGACGTCGACGGGAGGTCGAGCGCCGGCCAGCAATTGGCGGAGCGCCTCGTCCGAGGCCGTTTGATGCGGAAGGCCCAGGACGGTGCAGATGAGGCTTCGCAACCCGCTCTCACTCGCGCTGCCTTCGTCGCAGAGGGACTCCACGACGAGGACCGCCACGGCGGCGCTGGACTCCAGCTCCTTCCGCCAGGTGGAGAGGAGGCGCGTCTTCCCGAGGCCCTCGTCACCCAGCAGCGTTCGCAGCACCGGCTCGCCGTGCGCCGTGAGCCGCGTCAGTCCTTCTCGCAGCCACGCCAGCTCCACCTCGCGGCCGAGGAGCGCCTCGGGGGGCGGCACGTCCGGGATGGGCGTGGCGCCGGTGGACAGCGCGCCCTCGTGGGCGCGGGCCTCGGCGGTCAACTGGACGTGCTGCAGGGGGGGAGCGGCGGTGGAAGCGGGCCACCAGCGCTCGGGGCGTTCCAGCGCGGAACCTCCCAGTGTCAGGCGGCCCTGGCGTTCGCGGATTCGCAGGGGCGCACAGTGGATGGCAAAGGCAGCATCCGCGGGGAGGTGGGGCCTCAGCAGCTCCACGGCCTTGCGCGCGGCGCGCAGCCCGGCGTCCACGGAGGACTCATCCGGAAACGCGAAGAGGGCAAGGCCCGCCTCCACGCGCGCGAGCGTGGCGCCACTGCTCCCGAGATGGACGAGGAGGGCCGGCGCCGAAACCGAACCACGAATGCCCAGCAGCGCCACCTCGGGGAGTCGTGGAGGGGCGTCCGCTGCCGCCGGGTCGACCGCGCGGCCCGGTGTGGTGGTGGACGGCGACTCCGCCTGCGCCCCGTCCTTTACGGATACGGAGCCGGGCGTTGGCGTGTGCGTGCCGGTTGCCTCAGGTTCGAACGGGCTCCCTGGTGCCGTGGTGGGCGGTCGACTGTTCGCGTTCACCTCGATGCTCAGGGGGCGGACCGTGCCCGTTGTCTCCTGCCCGCCGCCGAGCCCCCTCCGAATCGTTGGCTCCGGCGCCTTGGCCTCAGCCTGGAGCGCGCCCAGCGCCTGCGCCAGCTCCCGAGCACTCCCAATCCGGTCCTCGGGCGCCTTCGCCAGCAGCCGTTGCACCACCGCCTCCAGCGCCGCGGGCACCGGCCACGGCGCCAGGGTGCCCAACGCTGGCGGCCTGCGCGACACGTGCGCCTGGAGCACGGCGGCGCTCTCTCCGACGAACGGCGGCCGGCCGCACAGCATCTCGAACGCGACGACCCCCAGGCTGTACAGGTCCGACCGGGCATCGATGTGCCGCGCATCCCGGCACTGCTCGGGGGACATGTACTCATGGGTCCCCAGTCGCTGCCCCGTGCGCGTGAGGCTGGGCGCGGGCGCCTCCGCGTCATCCTGCGCCGACAGGCGCGCCAGCCCGAAGTCCAGGAGCACCACCCGGGCTCCGGCGAGCATGAGGTTCTCCGGCTTGAGGTCCCGGTGGATGACGTCCACGGCATGGGCCCGCGCCACCGCCTCCGCCAGCGCGCGCAGCCGCGGGAGCGCCTCGGCCCAGGGCAGGGCCCCCGCGTCCGGCTGCTCCGCCAGATGCCGGGCCAGCGTCACGCCCTCGACGCGCTCCATGATGACCACGCGCTCGCCCGCGCGAGTCGTGGCTTCGCCCAGCAGGGCTGGGGCCTCGGGGGGGCCCAGCCGGCGCAGCGCCTCCAGCTCCCGGGCCAGCCGCTCTCCGGCCAGGGGCTCGAGCACCTTGAGCGCCACCTCCTGTCCGTCGGCCTCGCGCCGGGCGGCGAAGACCCGGCCAAAGCCCCCTCGGCCCAGGGGCTCGCCCACGACGTACCCGCGCACGTCCGGCGGCGCGGGAGGCAGTCCCGGTCCGGGAATCACGGCCTCGGGGTGGCGCGGACAACCAGGGGCCACGCGTCGATGGCAGAGAGGGCAACGCATGGGTGTCGGGATGGGCCGTCCAGAGCGCGTTCTGCGATGGAAGCATCGCGGGTCCGCGGCGCGGACGGAAGGCGCTCCCAGGTCGCCAGCCTGGACACATGCCAGGGAGGGGTGCCAGCGGCACCCCTGAGCGTCAGTCGCTCATCTCCGGCAGCTCGGGGAGCGCGTCCGGATCCAACTTCAGAATCACGCACAGCCGCGTCAGGGTGGGAATGGTCGGGACCATGACCCCCCGCTCCACCCGGGCCAGCACCTCCACGGGGATTTCCAGTTGCTCGGCGACCTCCTCCATGCCGAGCCCCGCCTCCTGGCGGGCGGCCTTCAGTGCCGCTCCGAGCACCTCGGCCCTTTCCCTGCGACTCGTCGTCATGGGCGGAGCATGACGCCTTCTTGCGCTCCCGTCATCCAATTCACCACATCCCGGCGCGCCGGAGCACGGCCTCGAACAGTGTCCAGGGGCGGGCCCCCGGTGCGCCGGCGGGCCGTGTGTGGCCTGGGGGGAGGGTGGCCGGGCCGTCCCGACGTGAGCAGGCTGGTCGGCAGGGGTTGCGGCATTGGCGCCGGGCAAGGGCTGTGTTAGTTCGCCCCTCCCCCCGGTGTCCCGCCAGAAAGAGGAGAAGCGAATGGCCCGCCGTCAGGTCCGTGTCGTCGGTGCGATGCTCCAGAACGAGCAGGGGCGCTACCTCATCACCCAGCGACCTCCCACCGCGTCACTGCCCCTGTTGTGGGAATTCCCCGGCGGCCGGGTGGAGGAGGGCGAGGAGGACGCCGAGGCCCTCGCCCGGGAAATCCAGGAAGAGATGGGCGTGGACGTGGACGTGCTGGCGCAGGCCATGCACACACACCACGAGTATCCCAATTACGACATCGACTTCCGCGTCTTCCACTGCCGCCTGTCGCGCCCCGGAGACGACATCCAGCACCTGCGCGTGCATGACCACCGGTGGGTGACGCTGGAGGAGATGTCGAACTACCGCTTCCCGGACGCGGATGCGAAGACGCTGGCCAAGCTGCTCGACCTGGACAGCTGACGTGCGGGGACACCTCCTGCTGGCGCTGCTGGTGGGGGGCCTGGGCGGGTGCTCGCGCTCCAAGCCCGCGCAGCCCGCGGCCCCTCCGCCCGAGGCGACGAACCAGGTCCCGGCGCAGGGCGTACCGGGGTGCACGTTGTACGGCGCGCCCGCGCGGTCCGGCGAGGTCCCGGACGTGCTGCCCGAGCTGTCCGGCCTGGCCGCCAGCCAGCGCCACCCCGGGGCCTTCTGGGCCCACAACGACTCCGGCAACGCCTTCGAGGTGTTCGCGCTGGACGCGAAGGGCGCCGTCCTCGCCCGGCTCGTGCTCACGGGGGCCGAGCCCCGGGACATGGAGGACGTCACCGTGGGGCCCTGTGCCCCGGGCGAGTCGCGCACCTGCGTGTACCTGGCGGACATTGGCGACAACTTCGCGCGCCGCGCGCAGGTGCGGTTGTACCGGTTCCCGGAGCCGGAGGCGCTCGAGGACGCCACGGTGCCGGTGGAGGTGCTGCCCTTCACGTACCCGGGCGGCCCGCGCGACGCGGAGTCGGTCGTCATCGACGCGCGCTCGGGCCGGCTGGCCGTCATCTCCAAGTCGCTGGACTCGCTGGGAGACGTCTTCGCCCTGGACGGCTTGCACGCGGGCGCGCCCATCCAGGCGAAGAAGCTGGGCACGCTGACGGCGCCCCAGGGGATGGACCGGGCCACCACGGCGGCGTCGCTGCATCCTTCGGGGGAGCGGCTCCTGGTGCGGACGTATTCGCGCGCCTACGAACTGCGCCGCGCCGGGGCCTCGCGGCTGGAGGACCTGCTGGGGGGACAGCTCGTCGAGGTGCCCAGCGGGAGTCAGGCCCAGGCGGAGGCCATCACCTATCTGCAAGACGGCAACGGCTATTTGTTGGGCACGGAGTTCACTGGTCAACCTCTGTGGTTGATCAGATGTCGGTGATCTGCCTCAGACGCTCGTACCTGCCGTGAAGCCCGCCTGGCGGGTTGACGGTATGGCAACGGTGAACATCTTTGGCCCGCTAGGGAAGACGCCTCGCGGTCACGGTGTCCGCGTGTGCGGGGGAGGGGGAGGGTCGAGCGTGCCGACAATGAAGCCACAGGATTTGCCGCCTGGGATGGGCCCACGCGGAAAGAAGACAGACAAGCCAACGCCAACGGGGAAGGGTTTCAAGTTCGGTTCACCGTTGGGCTACATCCTGTTGCTCGTCCTGGGCTTCCTGCTGTTCCGCAACGTCTTCCAGGACGCGGGCGTGCGCCGCGTCAGCTACAGCCAGTTCCGGGACGGGGTGGAAGCCGGCAACTTCAGCCGGGTCCAGATCTCCAACGAGTGGGTGAAGGGCTTCCTCAAGGACACCGCGCAGCCGCCGCCTCAGCAGGACGGAGAGCGCACGCTGCGAGGTGAGCCCAGCGCCCTGCCGTGGATGGCGTACCGGGTCGCCGGAGACGAGGGCCTGGTGCCGCTGCTGGAGCAGAAGGGCATCCAGTTCGAGGCGGTTCCGCAGTCCGGCCTGGGCGAGGCGCTCTGGATCTGGCTGCTGCCCCTGGGCCTGTTCTTCCTCTTCTGGAGCTTCATGATGCGGCGGGTGGCCGGCGGCATGGGCCAGGGTCCGCAGAGCGTCATGAGCTTCGGGAAGACGCGCGCCAAGGTGCAGGCCGAGGCCGACACCGGCGTGGGCTTCAAGGACGTGGCCGGCGTCGACGAGGCCGTGGACGAGCTGCGCGAAATCGTCGAGTTCCTCAAGACGCCGGAGAAGTTCCGCCGTCTGGGCGGGCGCATCCCGAAGGGCGTGTTGCTGGTGGGGCCTCCGGGCACGGGCAAGACGCTGCTGGCGCGGGCCGTGGCCGGCGAGGCGGGCGTGCCCTTCTTCAGCCTGTCCGGTTCGGAGTTCGTGGAGATGTTCGTCGGCGTGGGCGCGGCGCGCGTTCGTGACTTGTTCGCGCAGGCCACCTCCAAGGCGCCGTGCATCATCTTCATCGACGAGCTGGACGCCATTGGCAAGAGCCGCAACTCGGGCGTGGCGGGTGGCCATGACGAGCGCGAGCAGACGCTCAACCAGCTCCTCGCGGAGATGGACGGCTTCGACAGCCGCGCGGGCCTCATCATCCTGGCGGCCACGAACCGCCCGGAGATCCTGGACAGCGCGCTGATGCGTCCGGGCCGCTTCGACCGGCAGGTGCTGGTGGACCGTCCGGACAAGCGGGGCCGCGAGCGGGTGCTGGAGATTCACGCCAAGGGCGTGAAGCTGGGCTCGGACGTGGACCTCAAGGCCATCGCCTCCCGCACGCCGGGCTTCGCGGGCGCCGACCTGGCCAACGTCGTCAACGAGGCCGCGCTGCTGGCCGCGCGCCGCAACCGCGACGCGGTGATGCGGGCGGACTTCGAGGAGGCCATCGAGCGCGTCGTCGCCGGTCTGGAGAAGAAGAACCGCCGGATGAACGAGCGCGAGAAGGAGATCGTCGCGCACCACGAGGCGGGCCACGCGGTGGTGGGGTGGATGCTCCCGCACGCGGAGCGGGTGACCAAGGTCTCCATCATCCCGCGCGGCCTGGCGGCGCTGGGCTACACCATGTCGCTGCCGCTGGAGGACCGCTACCTCATGTCGCAAGACGAGCTGCGCGACAAGATGGCGGGGATGATGGGCGGACGCGCCGCGGAGGAGATCTTCATCGGGGAGGTCTCCACCGGTGCCTCCAACGACATCCGCCAGGCCACCGAGATGGCCCGGATGATGGTGCGGGACTACGGCATGAGCACGCTGGGCCCCGTGGCCCTGAGCGCGGAACACGGACCGGGCTTCCTGCGCTCGGCCGGCATGCCGGAGACGCGCAGCTACTCCGAACAGACGGCGCGGATGATTGACGAGGAGGTGCGCAAGCTCGTCAGCGAGGCGCTCGACCGGGCCCGCGAGGTGCTCACCACCCACAAGGACAAGGTGCAGGGACTGGCGGCCCGGCTCCTGGCCGTGGAGGTGGTGGAGGAGGACACCATGGTGACGATCCTGGGACCCAAGGTGCTGGCGCAGCGCGGCCTCCTTCACCCCGAGGCCCGGCAGGTCATCTCCGCGCACCCGGTGGACGTTGGCGGCGGTGACGACCAGGCGCCCCCCACGCAGCACGCGGAAAAGCTCGATTCCTGAGGCAAGGGCCGGCAGGGCGCCTGCCCTCCGGCCGTCCCGACGCCCACCGCCACCGCGAGGCCCTGCGGTGGCTGGTGGGCGAAATTATCTTCGGAAGAAAGGAGGCGTCGCCGTGGAGAACAGGATCGGCAAGAGCTACATGGCCCGGAAGGCCCTCTTCGCGAAGGGGCTCAAGGAAGGGCGGCTCACGGTTCAGGAGATTGAGGAAGCCCTGCCCGCGGGCACGCTGACCGCGGCGGAGCGGTGGCTCCTCTACTACTCACTGCGAGCCGCGCAGGTGGAAATCATCGACGAGGTGACGGGGCAGGTGGACCACGGCTTCATGGCCGAGTCTCCCGCCGCGCCCCAGGAGCACTAGCTCGCTCCTGCGTTGACAGGTGCCGTCTCGCGGTTAGGTTCCGGGCAGCAGCAGTGCCTCCCAACCTTTCGCGCGAGACCGCGCACCCACCAACGCCTCAGGTTCGACATGGCCGGTAACACCCCCACCGACGCAGCCTCCGAAGCCTCGCAGCAGCCCTCGTCCGCCAACGGCGAGGCCCCTGTCTCCGCCGCCGGAGGGACCTCCTCGCAGCAGCAGGCCCCGGAAGTGGACGCCGACGAGCGCGCCGCCTCCGCCAAGGACCCGGAGCGGGAGCGGCTGGTGGCGGAGCTGGACACGCTTCGCAAGAAGTACGACACCGCCGTGCGCGCCGTGCAGGCCGGTGAGAAGGACCGCGAGGAGTTCAAGCAGCGGCTCACCCGTGAGCGGGAGCGCATGCTGGACGTGGAGCGCGGCAACGTGGCCGTCACGCTGCTGGAGGCCATCGACGAGCTGGACCGCTGCCTCTCCGCCTCCGCGAACGACACCTCGCCGCTGGCCGAGGGCGTGCGGATGATTCGCGAGGTGCTGCTCACCAAGGTCCAGGGCACCGGCATCGAGCGCCTCCAGGTGGTGGGCCAGACGTTCGACCCGAACGTGGCCGAGGCCGCGGACATGGAAATCACCACCACCCCGGACGAGGACCAGCGCATCGTCGCCGAGCTGCGTGCGGGCTACCGGCTGAAGGACCGCGTCATCCGCCCGGCCCGGGTGAAGGTGGCGAAGTACATCGCCCCCGCCCAGGCCTGACGCGGCGCTTGTCGGCGCCCCCCGACACGGGAAGGGGGCGCCGGGCCCTGTTGTTGAGTCCGCTCGACCATGGCCCGCCGTGTAAGCTGCCTCCCCGTGTCTTCCCGATTTCTGTCCGTCTGTCTGGCGCTGGCGCTCATCCCTGGGGCGGCGAGCGCCGCGAGTCCTCTCGACACCTGGCTGCCCGCGCGAGCGCGTGAGCACGCCGCCTGGTTCGCGGCGCGGGCCGCCGGAGCGGAGGGCCAGACGGCCGAGCTGGGCCTGTGGCAGGAGCGCGGCGAGGGCGACCCGGGCATCCCCGACTTCGTCCCGCCGTCCTCGCTGGCGCCGCTGATTCGCGCGGTGGAGGCGGGCGTCGTCAACATCACCACCGTGGGGCCGCGCAGTAACGGGCTGGAGGGCATGAAGCGGGCGACGGGCTCCGGCTTCGTGCTGACGTCCGACGGGCACGTCGTCACCAACAACCACGTGGTGGCCAACGCCCAGCAGATCGCCGTGCGGCTGTCGGATGGCCGCGAGTTCGCCGCCTCCGTGGTGGGCCGCGACGCCTCCACGGACGTGGCGCTGCTGCGGCTGAGCGGCGTGGACCTGGGGCGCCTGCCCGCGGTGTACCTGGGGGACTCGGACCGGATGGCGGTGGGGGACTGGGTGGTGGCCATTGGCAACCCCTTCGGCCTGGACCACTCGGTGTCGCACGGCATGATCTCCGCCAAGGAGCGCGTGCTGGGCGTGGGCCAGTTCGACGACTTCATCCAGACGGACGCGCTCATCAACCCCGGCAACTCCGGCGGGCCGCTCTTCAACATGAAGGGCGAGGTGGTGGGGGTGAACACCGCCATCATCAGCCAGGGGCAGGGCATTGGCTTCGCGGTGCCCATCAACCTGGTGAAGGAGCTGCTGCCCAACCTCCGGGAGAACGGGAAGCTGGAGCGCGGCTGGCTGGGCGTCGTCATCAACGACGACGGCGTCAACGGCGGCGAGCGCCGGGCGCCCCTGGTGAAGGACGTCTACAAGGGCAGCCCCGCCGCCGCCGCGGGCATCCGCTCCGGGGACCGGCTGGTGGCCGTCAACGGGCGGCCCATCGGCTCCTACCTGCAGCTGCTGCGCAAGGTGGCGCTGCTGGCGCCGGGCACGGAGGCGCGCCTGTCGCTGATGCGCGGGGACACCACGCAGGAAGTCACGGTGCGGCTGGTGGCGCGCCCCGCGCAGGAGGCCACCGAGGGCCTCATCCAGCGCACCACCAGCGAGGAGGAGGTGGGGCTGGTGCTCCGCGACCTCACGCCCGAGGTGGCCGCGCCCCTGGGCGAGACGGCCTGGTCGGGGGCCCTGGTCTCCGGCGTCACCCCGCGCAGCCCGGCGGAGTCGGCCGGCCTGCGGGCGGGGGACGTGGTGACGGAGGTGAACCGCCGCCGGGTGAAGGACGCCGCGGGGGTGCGGGCGGCGCTGTCCAAGGGCAGCGCCGGCGCCAGCATCCTGCTGCGGGTGAAGCGGGGCGACGCGCTCCAGTACATCGCCGTCGCCCGGTGAGGCGCGCCTAGCGCTTCTTGGCGTCCTTGCCGTTGAGCCACAGGCCCATGGGCTGACCGCTGCGGCCCTCCGTGAGGAGGATGGCCTCGATGCGGGCCGTCACGCCGTGGTTCTTCCCGCCATTCTTCTTGGGCAGGCTCCACACGCTCTGCGGGGTGAAGACGACCTGGGCCCGCACCGCGCGCATGGAGAACATGCGGGTGAACATCTGCAGGTTCCAGCCCTCCGGCAGCTCCCCGGTGACGGTGAGGTAGGGGAGGACCGGGTTGCCGTTGGCGTCCGTCTTCTTGGGCGCGCCGTGGGTGAGCGCCGAGCTGCCGCCCGGGAAGAACGGGGTGATGTTGATGGTGTACTCCCCCGTCCCCGGCGAGTACGGCCCCGGGCTGAGCATGGACGCGTCGTCCTCGGTGACGATCATGTACAGCCGCTTGCCCTGGTACTTCTTCCGGAACGCCTCCGCGTTGGCCTTGCACTGCGCGTCCACGAACGGGCCTTCGCAGGCGCCAATGTACTTCTCCAGGAAGGTCCCCAGTCCGCCGAGCGGCTCGGCCTCGTCGCGCAGCTTGGCGAAGCGAGGGTCTGCGTCCGCGAAGGCGAGCGCGGGCAGGAGGAAGGCGGCGGCAAGGAGGATGCGGTTCACGGGCGGGGTCTCCGGGGAACAGGGGTTCAGCCAGGAATGGTGCCACGCCGGGCGCCTGCTCGGCAGCCGTTACATGGGTGTGTGGGGGTGGATGTAGGTGAAGAAGTTGCCTACATCTGGCTACCGTGTAGTTTGCCCCTGTCACCACCTGTTCCGGGAGCCACCCCCCATGTTCGAACGTCCCCACGAGCGCCGGTCCCACCTCCGTTTCGACAAGGTCTTCACCGTGTACCTCACCACCCAGGACGGGATGCTGCGTGGGGTGGGCCGCAACATCAGCGCCCGCGGCATGTTCGTGGAGGTCCGGGATCAGGTGGGCCTGGGCGAGAAGCTCAAGGTGACGTTCGCGGGCGAGGACGGGACGGAGATGACGTGCCTGTGCGAGGTCCGCTACCAGGTGGCCCTGGCCTTCGGGCGCAAGGACGGGCGCGAGGGCAGCAGCCGCGGCGTGGGGCTGCGCATCGTGGCCTATGAGACGCAGGACGACGCGCCCTTGCTCCTGGTGGACCGCGAGCGGGTGATGCACTGAGGGTTGTCCCCGGTCCCGTGAGGGGCTTGCGCGGCCTGGCGCTCCCGGACACAGCGGGGGCCGCCGAGCCACCCTGTCGGGCCCGCGAATGACAAAGGGCACGGCCTTCCGAATGGAGGACCGTGCCCTTCGTGTTTCCGGCGCGCGCCGAGCGGCGTTACTGCGAGAAGCCCTCGAGGAGGTAGTGCGCCTCGATGCGCTTGAGCGCGAGGATCATCGCGGCGCAGCGGGTGTCCACCGTCTGGCCAATGCAGTACTGGCGGCTGTCATGCATCTCCGTCTTGCGCGGCTGGTTGCGCGAGATGTCGCGGATGATGCGGTAGTTGCGCTTCATGGCGCGCTCGAGGCGCTGATCGACCTCGGCCTCGCTCCAGCGCTCCATGCGCTTGTTCTGGATCCACTCGTAGTAGCTCACCGTCACGCCGCCGGCGTTGGCGATGATGTCCGGGATGAGCTCGATGCCGCGCTTCTCCAGGATGCGGTCGGCTTCCGGGGTGGTGGGGCCGTTGGCGCCCTCGGCCACCAGCTTCACGCGGAGGCGCTCGGCCACGTCGGCGGTGATCTCGCCGCCCAGGGCCGCGGGGATGAGGATGTCGGCCTGGACGTCCCAGAGGTCCTTCTTCTCGATGCGCTGCGCGCCGGGGAAGCCGAGCACGCTGTGCTTGAGATTCTTCGAGTCCTGGACGTAGGAGGACAGCGCCGTCACGTCGATGCCGTCGCCGTTGAAGATGGTGCCGTCGGCGTCGTTCACCGCCAGGAGGCGGGCGCCCATCTGCGCCAGGATGATGGCGGCGTGGCTGCCCACGTTGCCGAAGCCCTGGAGGATGAACGTCTTGCCCTTCACGGACTCGCCGCGGTCGGCGTAGTAGTCCTCGATGCAGAAGGCGACGCCCTGGCCGGTGGCCTTGTTGCGGCCCTCGGAGCCGCCGATGCGCACGTCCTTGCCGGTGACGATGCCGCGCAGGTTGTGGCGCTCGCGCTCGCCGTCCGAGTACTGGCGGTAGAGCAGGGCCATGATGCCGGGGTTGGTGCCCACGTCCGGCGCCGGGATGTCGATGTCCGGGCCAATCATGCTCTTGAGCCGGTACATGAAGCGCAGGGTGATGGCCTCGATCTCCTCGCGGCCGTACTCGCGCGGGTCAATCTGGATGCCGCCCTTGCCGCCGCCGAAGGGGACCTCCGCGATGGCCGTCTTCCAGGTCATCTCCGCGGCCAGGGCCTTGAAGAGGTCCAGGGAGACTTCGCGGTGGTAGCGCAGGCCGCCCTTGTAGGGGCCGCGCGCCTGGTTGTGCTGCACGCGGTAGGCCTTGAAGCGCTGCGACTCACCGGGGACCAGCTGGTACACCTTGCCGTCGGGCAGGCGCAGGTGGCCCTGGCGGATGTCCACGTCCGAGCCGAGCAGGGCGCGGCCGTTGAGGATGATGTTGCCGTTGGCCAGCAGCTCCAGGCCTTCCTTGTTGCGCACCTGCGTCTCGGGCAGGTTCGCGAAGCCGCGCGCCTTGTCCTCCGGCAGGGGGACCAGGCGGTCCTTGAGCTTGGCCGTGACGTAGAAGATGTGCTCGTAGTCCGGCTCCTCGAGCTCGAGCCGGACGCGCTTGTCCAGCGCGATGAGGTCCGAGGCCCGATGGAAGATCTCCATCGCCTCGGTGTAGACGGTGCGCTTGGGCGTGGGGGCCGGGGCGCGCATGAAATTCTCTTCGCTGGCCATGACGGAAGATGCTCCTTGTCGCGTCGCCGGGTGTGGGCGAGGCACGTGGGGGTAGCGGCGCCCTTATGTGCATATGCGGTACGAGAGTTCAACCGCGCCAAGCACCCGTCCGCTCTACAGAATCCAGAAAGATAACGGGCACTTATCGCAACGCGATGTGTCAGCGGCGACAGACGCGGTGTGTCATCCATGTCAGGGTGGCCAACCTCGAAGATGGTTGGAAACCCAACGATGGCGGCGCGAGTGGATTGATGCGGCCACACGAATTGATCCGGGGCTCACTTCAATTCTGCTTGCCGGACATGCGACCCCATGGTACTCCCCGCCCACCTGTCGCGCCGACATAGCTCAGCGGTAGAGCAACTGATTCGTAATCAGTAGGTCCCCAGTTCAAGCCTGGGTGTCGGCTCCAAGAATCGAAGGGCTGGTTGCTTCTGGCAACCAGCCCTTTTTCTTTTGGGCCTGTTGGGTATCGCTGCCCGCCTCGTCCCTCAAGAGTACGTCTTGAAGGCGAAGCGTTGAGGCGAGTTCAGGGGAGCCTGGGTCGGCGTCGAGATCCGCTGGACGGACCTGGCGGCGCCCGAGGCTCTAATGGACGCGGCTTGGCCGGAGGCGGACAGCGGTACCGCTGGAAGCAATGGCATGCGAGGCCGGAAGCCCAAGAGTCCGAGCAGGCCGACGAACTCCGTTTCCAAGAGGGCGAACGGCCGCCGTTACAAGGTCTCGACCGGGGTCGACAACCTCAAGAACGCGCTCCTCGAACTCGTCCTCGCTTCGGATGAAGTCTGCCGATTGATAGCGGACGGTTCTGCGGGCCTTTGCGAACGTCAAGGCCCCGCGAATGGGGATGCGGTTGCGGTTGGCGTCGCACGCCCGGGCACGAGGCCTTTTCTAGCGCACCTCCACGGAGGCGGAGGCGCTCCGGTGCCAATAAATGCAACAGAAGTTGGCGAGAGACGAGGTTCATCTCAATTTCCGCCTGGTTGAGCCAGTTGCTCTGCGTACGGTTGTAGTGCACGCAAATAGGTTCAATAGCCACAGGCCCTGCTTCCACCCGAAGCGGCGCCTCTAAGTCTTGGGCTACGTCTGTCCAGCGCAGTACTCGCGGATAGCCGAGACCAAGAATCTGGCAGCATAATGAACCTGCCCACTGCAGCGGGTGACGCTCAATGAGTGACTCGAAGATGTGAGTCGCCCGGCCTCAGTTTCCCCACCAACGGAAGGCCGCCAAGTGAGAGGGGTGGAGCAACTCTGTGATGAGGTCATCCACGGTCAGTCCCTCCAGGGCCGGTGCGGTGTGCCGGTCCGCGAATGGGAAGACGCCGCTTGGAGGAAGATGCGCTGCCAGCGAGGCCCCACGGCGCTCGTCCAGCAGTGCAAGGGCCTCCCTCAGGGACCTTGATCGCCGGGCGTGTCTGGCCCAATGCGAGAGCATGGAGCGTGTCCGCTGGATGGCTAGGCAGAGCGCGGCGGGCCCCGGGTTGCCTTCCGCGCGGGCGCCTCCGTGCTGCTCGCAGACCAGCGCTTTGACGACGTCGTGAACTGGCCAGGCCAGGTCGAGCACCGCTCTTGCGCCTGATGCAAGGAAGTCACCAGCAGGGCCTGGAATCCGGTCGGCATCATCGAGCCCCGCGTGCCAAGCATCCTTCCAGCTCGGATTCGCGGCCCACAGCTCGACCTCTTCACAGCCGGGTAGCGGGAGGTTGAAGTGGGGGGCGTTGGCGGCATAAAGCCGGAGGGATCGCACGTCGTGTGAGACAGCTTGGAGGCGCTCCCACTCGCTCACCGAGCGCCCTTCAATCCATGCGGGCTCGAGGGTAAGTTTGGGAGGCGTGAGGCCGCACAGGGTCTTGATTGCGGTCGCGCCGAAGGAGGCGCCGTCCCCTTCCTCGCTGGGGACGAACAGGTACACCCGCCGGGCCGCTGGGGTGGGGGCCGGAAGCGGCTCGTCGAAGCCGAGGCAGGGCAGATGCCGGAGACTGGCCACCCTCTGGTAGAGGCGGTGCTTGCCGCCCACGGGCAATCCCAGCCACGGAAGCGAGCGCATGGCGCCGGGGGCGAGGACCGCCCAGTGCAGCGGCTCATTGAGGGCCGCCCGCAGTGACTGCTCGAGGAATGCGCTGAGGTGCTTCTCGAGCCGCTCCCAGGCGCGGTTGCGCGGCGCCGAGCTTCCAGCGCGAGGGCCCTCATCCTCGGGGTAGGGTTGGAGTACGGCAGCCAGGGCCCCTCCCAGTCCCGGAACCTGCCCGTGCAGGACGCGTCCCTGCCTCCCCTGTCGACCGTGCCAGAGCACGGACACGAGCGGAGATGCCCCAGGTCCCAGGGTGATGGCCAGAAGCCCGTGGCCACGGGGAAGCCGTGCCAAGTCCTCCTCAAGGACCTCCAGCTTCGTGTTCAGCTCAAGGAGGGGAACCCGCTTGCGCTGCTGGTCTCGCTGTCTCGGCAGTGATTTGGAGATGCCGCGCCAAAGGCTGGCGGCCTCCTCTCTGAGGGTCTCGGCCTCGCGGGCCGCGTGCGGCGCGGTGTCGCGGTTGGGGGGCGGCTCCCTGGTGGCATTAGCCTCATCGCGGAGTTGGTCGAGCAAGTCCTCGTGCTTGCGAAGCGTGTTCCAGAGTTTGCCGCACTGCATTCCGAGCTGAGGGTGTGAGGTGTGTCGGGCGAGTCGGTGGAGGAATGTCACTCGCAGGTTGCAGGCCAACTGAAGGCACGCGATGAAGTGATACGGGTCGCGCGGACGTCCCTGTAAGCACATCTGGGAGAAGTAGAAGGAGAGCGCCCAACGGTAGGCGAAACCAGGGCTTCCACTGCTGCGCACCAAGACGGTCCGGTCGTCCGACGGTGCTCCCCAAAGCGCGCTCTCCATCTGGGCGAGGACATTGCCCCAAAACCAAGTCACGTCTCCAACCGAGTCGTCGATCCGCGGGAAGAGGCGGGAAAGCGTGCTACGCACCAGCTCATGGGGCGGCAACCACCGCATCGCATCGACGGGGCCTTCCGTGCCACGTCCCAGTGCCCTAGCGAGGAGGCCGGAAGCCTCCCAAAGCCGCGCTAGGAAGGGCGCCTTCTGAACGTCCGTGAAGGGCGCGTCCTCGGAGCGCTTCAGCGTGGCGAGGCACTGTCGCAGAAGTTCCCGTCCAGTCTTCGGATCAACCTCGGCCATGGGAAGGAGCATCTCGCAGCCTGTCAGTAGCACACGCAGAGTCTCTGGCCCGGGCTCCCGATGTCCCCTGAGGAAGGGGGTTAACTGCTGCCATGCCTTTCGAAGTGCGGGCTCCACCTGTGGCTTCCTACGCTCGTGCCCCAACTCCTGGACCATCACGAGCCGGGACTTCGCCGCAATAAAGCTGGCCAGCACGGGGCCCTCGTAAGGGGCGTCGCCTGACAGGAGCCGGGCTGCCCGGAGCAGGGGCCCCGGCAGCGGTGGGTGGAGGGAGGAGAGGCAAAGGTCCGGCAGTTCCCCCATGGCGAGGTCGAGCCAGAGGTGCGCCGCCTCGGTGCGAAGGCGGGCATCCTCCTCCGGCGCCAGTCCAGTGGAGGCCAGCCTTTCGTGCAGCCATTCCAGCGCTAGTAGCAGGTTGTGGGGACGGGCGCTCACCTGGCGGGCGCTATAGATGCGGGCAATCGCTAGCGCTTCTTCGGCAGAGGGCTGCCGTCCCTCGCATGCGGCGAGGGCGCTACTCAGCGCAGACTCCAGCCAGTCTTGGACGGAAGGAGCTGGATCCCCCGCACGCTCGACGCTGGAGAGCAGGCGCTCTACTTTGCTCTTCACCTCGTCGCTCGCGGGGCGCTCATGCTCTTCAGTCCAGGCCTCTAGCGGGCGCCACTCGGGAACCCCGACGAACCGGAAGCCGGCCCAGGAGAGGGGACTCGCGAAAACCGTGTGGAGCAACGCAAGCTCAGCTTTGGACATAACGTCAGTGGAGGCACGGGCAGCAGGCACGCTGGAGAGCATGTCCTGCAGGTCCTCTTCGGCGAGGTCCGCGCCCAGGCTGGCGATGAAGTTTCTGTACCCTTCCTTCCGGGGGGCCCCGCTCATGTGCTGAGTCAGGGCTCGGAGCCCGTCGCCAGTCCACCAGCGCTGGGCCTGGGCCAGTGCCTCGGCGGCATCACGCCCCGCGAGTAGCTCCTTCCGGAAGCGGTGGACGATGCAGGCCGTCACGAAGTCCGGAACCTTCCAGAGGGTTCCAATGGCGCTCCGGACACCGACGCGCAGGAACTCGAAGTCGAGACCGAAGGCTTCGTCGACGATGGGGTTGCGTGGGTCCAGGGGCGCATTTACCCCCGACTGGCAGGCCCAAAGCTCAACGCGCTCGGCCCCCTCCCACTGGTTCACGAGGACGCTTCTGTCGAGTTGATGTTTGCCGTGGAGCTTGAGATACGGCTCTTCCGCAGCTGAGTGGAACCCATGGGTGTAAAAGCAGATGACATCCGCCGTCCGGGCTTGGCTGGCCACCTCTTCAGGAAGCGCGGCTGCTCCCTCAATGCTCCTCTCGTCTGGGAGCAGGAGCCCGGTTGCGAGCGCGTGGAAGCGCGTGGTGCCGGGGAGCACGGTGAGGGTGCCCCGCCGGGGCGGGTGGGCCACCTGCCGGCCCATGAGCGGCGCAAGGCTGGGAAGCCAGAGGATGGACGCAAAGAGGTCCAGTGGGCGCCGTCCCTCGGGACCGAGCGCGGCGAGGGGCAGGAATGCCGCCAGATACGAGGGCAGGAGGATTATCCGCTGCCGGGGAGCGGGCAGGAACGCGCTGGAGATGTCGATTGAGGCCAGCAGCGCGTTCCAGTTCTCGGGATCAGCACGCTCGGGAGTCCGCGCGGCCTGGGCCACCAAGTCCCACCCATTCAACGGAACATTTGCCCGGCTGGCGTTGCCTACGACCCGGCCGTCCTTAAGCCATACGGCGACGGCGAGCAGGTCCTGCCCCTGGTGAAGCCTCACCAGTACGGTGCCGGGCTGCTCGGCCAGAATGCGCTCAAGGGCGGCCACGTCGAGGAAGGGACTTCCCATCATTCGTTCGCGCTCGGCCTCCGGGCATCGCTCTAGCAGCAGCGCAATGACCTGATACGCCTCCTCGGCCCGGTCCTCGGCAAGCGCCTGCACGTACTCCGCCGGATGGGAGGCGGAGACCGCTCCTCGCAGCACGGAGGTGAGCCAAGGGTCCCCGATTCCCATATGAGGAAAGCTCGGGTCCTTTGCGACCTTGTCCTCGAACGCGGTCGCCAGGCCCCCGGCGGCCTCCCGCTGCGCATCTACTGTCATCAGCCTGAGGTTGCCGGCGAAGGTGGCGAGATAGCTGGCCTGGGTCGCCAGCTTGAGACGGTGCTGCCAGAGTTCGTTCAGCACCGGGTCCGCTGGACGGTAGTGGTACGGGTGCAGCGCTTCGAGGTAGCGCAGCCCGCTCACGTTCTCCAACTCGATGAAGGCGGCGACCGCTTCTCCCCGCTGGGCGAGGACGCGGGCCGCCGAGCTCGCGGCCTCTTGGGCCTCGCAGGCCGAGTGGTCGGCATCCAGGTCGGTGAGGACAGCCTTCCGCCGGTGCATGGCCTGCTGCGCGAGGAGCCGGAACAGTTCCAGGGCGCGCTGGGACGTGGGGTCCAGGCGCTGGTGCAGCTCTGCCATCAGGGAGACCCGGTCCGTCTTCAGTCGCAGCGGATTGATTCGCTCCAGCGCCCTGGCGGCCTCGTCCCGGTGCGTGGGCTCATCCATCAGCAGGGTTGCGCGCCAGAGCCAGGCCTCATCAACATGATCCGGCTCCCTGTCGGCGACCTCCACCAGGAGTTGGAGCGCCCGCTCACGGTCTCCCGGCCCGCTGCGGCGAGGGAGGACCTTGGAGAGTTCAAGGCGGACGGAGTAGTCGGGCTTGGCGCCGGTGGCCACACTCACCGCCTGCTGGAGCGTGAGGGCCTTGTCATAAGCATGGATGGCTTCTTCCCAGTCGCGACGCTGCTCGTGCAGGTTGCCCAGGTTGTACAGCGCGTCGATACAGCCCGGGCGGCCCGATGGCCCGAGCCCCTCCGTCAGGCGTACGGCCTCGTTCGAGTGCAGCACCGCCTCGTCGAGCAGTGCCTCTGCAGCATTCCCCCTGGGGAGCGCATCGGCCCGGTAGCGCAGGCAACTGGCGAGCATGGTCAGGGTCACCGCGAGCCGTCCGGGGTACTTGCGCCTGCCGGGAGATTGGGCCGCGCGCCGCAGAAGATGCTCGGCCTGAAGGTACCGCTCCTCGGGCAAACGGCCGGACAGGTCCATGAAGGACTTGGCAAGGTCGTGCCATGCTCCAGCAGCAGCAGTGCTCGGATCGTCGTCCGGGTGGAGACGGGCGGCCTCGAGGAACACCTCATGCGCCGCGGCAAGTCGGCCCTCCTGCTTGTGACGAAAGGCCTGCTGCCTGAGCTGGGATGAGCGCCGGCCCCAGGCGGTCGACTCAAGGTCTACACTGTATTTGATTTCCTCGCTAAATTTCGAGAACGACTCCATTTGCGCCATCCTTCGGGAATACAGTGGTGTACTGCCATTTCTCACGCAAACCGTCCTCGTCCCATGTCTGCGTATACGCGCTGCGGTAGTTGAACCAGAGCGCGCAGGGCTGCTGACGCGACAGGATGCGCGCCACGGTTTGCCGGTCCGGGTGCCGGAACTGGCTTCCATTCGAGGAGAACAGGTACCTGGTCGTGTCGACTGCTCCGAGCAGCCCGGGGCTGAGGTTCTTCTTGCTCCCATGGTGCGGCAGCTTCAATGCATCCACCCGGGCGCGGCCTCCTGGCAGGCGGAGGATGGATCGCACCAAAACGCTCGGGTGCGCATCCGCCCCGAACAGCACTTGGCGGCCCTCGAACTCGGCTAAGAAGGCTATCGAACTTCCGTTCGCCTCCGAGCCATCCTCAGAGAATTCCTCCTTCGCCAGGGCCACGACATCAATGGGCCCCATGAGCTCCAGCCCGGCTGGAGGTTCTTCCGGTGGCTCTTGCCGAGGCGCCAGCCCGGCCTTCACGCAGGACTGCTCCCACTTCGGTAGTAGGTCCAGCAGCTCCTTTCGCGTGGGGGAGAGCAGGGTCAGCTGCATGCCTCCCGGAAGCTTCACCACCGGGAGCGTGCCTGTCTCCGGCACGACGACGGCCCCACCACCAAAGGCCTTGTTCCAGGACGGCTGCCGCCACAGGTGAGTGGTGAGCCTCTCTCCCTGCACCGGACCAAACTTCTCCGTGCTCTTCAGGTTGTGGTAGCCATTGAACCAGATGTCATCGAAAGAGAGCCCATCGACGCCCTTCTCAAAGAGTTCGAGTACTCCGCCGATGTGGTCGGCATCCACATGCGACACGACCAGCAGGTCGAACCGGCGCTCCTGCTTGGGGATGCCCTGGAGCACTGGCTCCAGGTGCTTCCATGTACCGGGGGGGCCGCCGTCGATCAACACCCTGTGGGGCCGGGTGGCCGGGCCGTACTCAAGCAACATGCAGTCCCCGTGGGTCGCGGGAAGCATGTGGATGCGGTAGATGCTCATGACCATTCCCTCTCAGGGATGTGGAGCGTGGTGAACGGCTCTCGCGGGTCCATCCAAGTCGCCCATTTGCGGACGTGGTGCCTGGCCACCTTGAACCGCTGGCGGATCTCGGCGGGCAGGGGGGCGTTATCGATTGCGAGCAGCCCTTCTAAGAGCATGCGAAGCCCTGCGGAGAAGTACGGCACGCCGCGGCTGAATGCCTCAAGGAACCTGAGTGCGGCCTGCTCGCGCGCAACCGATGAGTCCAGGGACAGGAGGACCCGCCCCTCCAGGATGGCGCCGTCGGGCAGGAAGGGAAACCTGTCCGCCAGGTTATGGATCCACCGACGCCAGCTCCAGGAGTGTTCGTCCTCTTGTCCCGAGGTCCAGGACTGGACGAGCACATAGCCTCCAGCGGCAGCGGCGAAGGGATTCTCCAACTTGCTGAAGAGCAGCCCGAGGGACACGTCCTTCAATGCGCGAGCCGCCAGCTCCGAGTGGCCGGAGGCGAGATAGCCGAGGACGGGCGCAAAATCTGGATCGGCCACCGTTACCGAGACGGACTCCGTCACCCGGTTGACGACGAGTTCGATGGGGACCGGCTTGTGGTCGATCGTCAACCACTGGAATGGAACTGGGACGAAGACGTGCTCCCACTGCGGAGTGATCAGCAGCGCAGCGGGAACGCCCTGGGGCGTGCGGTGCTGGGTGAACTCGTAGCGGAAGAGGGTGTCATCATTGGCGACCAGCCGGAACAGGTCCGGGGAGGGGGCCCTATACGTGATGCGCTCGGGAATGAGCGCATTGAGCAACTTCTCTCCGGGCTGGCCCAGCGGGCCTCCGAACGGCGACAGTAGCTGGATGTCCGGTTCGCGGTAGTCGTCGAGATAGTAGACCTTTGGTCCGGTGAGAGATTCGCGCAGCCGCTCGGGTGGCAGGATAAGGTGCTGGAACTCAAGCCACTCGTGAGGAGATCGTGAGGGGGAGAGCCCGACAGCAACTCCCTCTGGCCTGGCGGCACTGAGGTCCACGAATCGCCGCAACAGCTCTCCGGAGGGGAGGTAAGCCTCCACGAAGTAGCTTCCAGGGGCGAGCTGCACGGCCGTGGCCGGCATGCCAATGGGGATGAGGACTTTCTGCTCTTCTTCGCCATCCAGGCTGCGGATGATGGCGGGAACCTTGCCCCCGGGAGCGTTGCTCTCGATCCAGAGCCGAAGCTCTGCCTTCATGGGAGCACCACGTCGGTGTACGGGGGAAAGACAATCTCATCCAGAACGTGCGGTGTGCCCGATGGAGGGGTGGCCAGGAAGCGGTACTGGCCTGTTGGGAGGTCGAGGTCCCATGGCTTGGGCACCGGGGGCAATTGCTCACGGTTGCCGAGCGTGCCCGTGACGCGGAGCACCGCCGTGGCGAGGTCGATGGGGTTGTTGCAGTCCACGGACACCGGGATAGTGGGCGGTCGGGGCAGGACGTGGAGTGGAAAGTCCGCCAAGTGCTCCACACTGCACGACTGGGTGGCGCCGCTCCCCTGGGCTACGCGCGCCATGAGTCGCTCCAGCGCGCGGTACAGGACGCTGGGGACGATGGTCCACACGCCGCCATCCTTTGCAGAGCCGGGGCCCTGGAGGGCCTGGAGGAGCGCCTCAGTGAAGAAGCTCGTCTGGTCCGGGCGTCCATGCGCAAAAGCCCCAGGGACAGTGGAGAAAAAGGAAGGGGCCTTTCTATGGGGCGTCGAGAACCGGTTGGGCGGCGTCAGGATGGACTCGCCATAGCTCTGGAAGGCGTTCAGGAGCGTTGTGGAGGCCACCCGGCAGCTGTCGACGAAGAAGCACTGGGTGCGTGCGGCGCACTGGTCCATTCCTAGATGGAACTTGTTGAAGTCGAGCGCGTGACGCAGCGCCGCGTGGGGCACGCTCCCAAAGTCTTCCAAGAGAAGGGTGGTCTGTATTCCGGCCGCGATGCCGTGGCCACAGAAGAAGAAGACGGCCCGGTTGTCCGGGGACTGATTCAGCCGCTGGTACCAGCCGAGAACGGCCTTCTCGAAGTTGGAGAAGGTAGCCCGCGCGACAGGCTGTGCACCGACTCCAGGCCGGGGCTCGTAGGTGACCGGTGAGGTGTCGGAGATCAACACCTCGAGCGAACTCAAGGGGTGCGTTGCTCCCGGCGTGCTCTGGTACGAGGTGGCGAGCCAATCGGCGACTGCCTTTGCTGACACGGGGGCTGAGGTGAGCTGGCCCATTCCGCCATGTAGTGGATATAGTGCTCCGCCGCCTCCCGGCAGATGCGGGTAGTGCCCGACACCTACCACCAATGCATGCGTTCCCGTGTTCGCGCCGAACTGCCACAACGCCATGCCGGACCCCCTGGGTGCCACCGCGTTTCGGTGGGGCTCCGCAATGTTAGCGGGGAGCGAGACTCGTCCGCTATCTATCGTCGTAATCAGCAGGTCCCCATTTCAAGCCAGGGTGTCGGCTCCAAGAATTGAAAGGGCTGGTTTTCTTCACGCAACCAGCCCCTTTCTTTTGCCGCCCGAAGCTGGAGCTCTCGCCTTCACTCCATCACCTGACTGCTGCGAGAGAGTGTCCTTCCGGCAGACGTGCGTGAAGGGCCCAGGGCCCCCCCGGTACCGTCCTCGGCCCATTGGAGCGGACCGGGAGAGACACGGTGGCCAGAGGCAGTATCGCAGGGGAAGAGTTGGAGGTGTTGCGCGAGCGCTTGCAGCAGTGGCGGCTGACGCGTGCCCGGCAGGGACGGATGCCGGAGGCGCTGTGGACGGAGGCGGTGTCGGCGGCGCAGCGCTACGGGGTGTCCCAAGTCGCGCGCGTTGGGGGTGGGCCATGCCGGGCTGAAGGCCCGGACGTCGGCGGCGCCCCCGCCGAGGCGTCAGGCCGGCGCGGCGGGGCGGCCGGATGGCTTCGTCGAGGTGAGCGCCGCGCAACTGCTGGCCCCCGTCTCCGCCGCCAACCTCGTCATTGAGTACGTGGCCCGGGAGGGCGGCCGGCTGACGCTCACCGTGCCCGCCTCGTGTGAGGGCTTCGACGTGCCAGCCCTGGTGGCCGCGCTGCGGGGCCCATGATTCAAATTACGCCTCAAATGAGGGTGCTGGTAGCCATTGAGCCGGTGGACTTCCGCCAGGGCGTTGATGGACTGGCGCGGCAGTGCCGGGCGGCCCTCTCGGAGAACCCCTTCAGCGGCGCGGTATTCGTCTTCCGAAACCGGCAGCGGACGGCGGTGAAGCTGCTCGTCTATGACGGGCAGGGCTTCTGGCTGTGTCCATCCGCTTCCGGTTTAGCGGCCGCTCCCGAGGGAAGCTTCGCGCCTGCGTCGTTCACGCTCGCGCCGTTGCTGTCGTGAACGGGCGGTCACCTCCGCGATGAGGAGGATACGCTCCTCCAATTGCTCCAGCGTCACGCCCCGGCTCATCATCGCATGGGACAGCAGCAGTGGAGCGCAGCGGGTCAACGCCAGCACCAGCGCGAGCCGCCCCGTCTCCTGCTGTTGGCCCGGCTCGCCTGCCTTCTGCCGCATCGAGAATTCCAGCAGGCGCGAGAGGGCCAGGGCAATCACCTTGGCGTACACCAACGAGAGCACCGCACCAGGCCTCGTGGCGCGCAGCGCCGTCAGTCCCACACCAGACTTGAGGGCTTTGAAGAGAAGCTCCACCCTCCAGCGCAGGCGGTAGGCCTCGGCCACCTCCAGGGCTGTCAACACGTCACGGCCTACCGTCGTCAAATACCAGCGCCGCTCGCCCTCGGGCCCTTGCACGGCCACCACCCGCGCCGAGGCCGTGCGCCCCTGCTTCTCTATCTGCACGTCCACATCGATGACTCCGCCATCCTCTCGCAGCACGCCCTGCAGCAGCGCATCCGTCAGTCGCATGCCACGTGCCCGCACGCGCTCGCCCTTGCCCACGTGCACACGCAGCACCTTCGGGTCATGCTGGGCCTTCAGTCTCACCAGGAAATGGGCTCCGGCCTCAATCGCATCGAGGAAGCGGCCGGTGTCCGTGTACCCCAGGTCCATGAAGGTGAGCGTGCCGGGCGCCAGCGCTTCTTCGGGCAAGGCGCGTGTGTCCTGGGTGCGCTGGGGCGTCACGCCGTCCGCCACCGGCAACTCGTCTCGCAGTGACACCAGCGCGTGCCATTTGAAGGCCGCTGGCCGTGCCTGGCTGGTAGAGGGGGCCCAGTCAGCCGCCAGTCGCCGCAGCAACTGGCAGGTAGAGTCTGCCACCTGCACGTCTGAGAATTCTTCCAGCAGTGCCCCCAACTCATTGAAGGGCTTATCCTCGCCGACTGCCTCTCGCACGGCCTGGACAGCCCGGCCGGCCACCTCACGCATCAACTGCCCGAAGGCATGGTTGAATCGCTCGAAGAAGGCGCTGGGCGACACCTTCTGTCCGGTGAGCGCGATGTAGTTGGCGAAGGCCGTTGTCTGTGTGCCGGGCAGCGGCGTCACCGCGGCCACCGTGGACTCCACCAAGGCCACCAGGTCCACCTTGCGCTGGCGCTGCAACGCGCCCAACCGCCGCGCCGCCTCCAGGATGTCCTCGGCCGACACCAGCGCTCGCAGTCCCTCAGCCACCTTCGTCCTCGGCGTGCTCTTCCTCATGCCGGAAGAATGTTCCTGGCCACCCTGTTTCGGCGGACCTGCCTGCTCGGCTGCACTCAGGTCCTTGATTCTGCTCCGCTTTTCTCCATCACGTTAAGTGTCAAGGCTCGGCCAATCAGGTCGCTGTTCGGTTCGGCCAACCAGGTCCGGACGTGAAGCGCCCAGGAATCGCGACGGAGTGGGCCGCGCGGGTTCGGCCAA